>NZ_QEWO01000009.1 GCF_003402235.1 Parahaliea mediterranea | reverse complement strand
GCATATTCCAGGCGGCGCGTGCCAGAGCTCGGGGATATCGCAACACGGAGACGTTCATGACCATGATCTACCTGATTGCCAGCCCTGCGGGCTCGATCCTGAAATCCACATGAAATGACGAAGAACCTGAAATGCGATAATCAGTAACCTCGAATTTGTGTAAGGCCTGGCGGGCACCAAAGCGTTATGACTGATTTACATGAGCTGGTGAAAGGGATTATTGAAGACATTAGGAAGCATCAGGGGACTTCGCCATCGTCTAGATGTGAGGGCGATAATTTTCCTCGGATAATCGGTACGGGTGATGGAGGGCAAATTCATGTGTCACGAAAAGTAGACGAGTTAATTGCCGATGTTTCACGAAAGATTATGGCGCGTGACACCACCCTGAAATCACGCTTTTCTGTTAAGGATTTTACGGCGATGGTCCGCAGGGACTTCGGTCCAGCATTGGCAACCATAGACTGGGATCAAGATATAGATCAGAGCACCATTCGAGTCTCGAGTGATGTTGAAGAGGCAGTGGCGAGAGACATAGACTGGACGTTGAAGAAAGGAGAGCTTGAATATGCGTTCGGATGCACATTATTCAGTTATGACGATATTCCTCCGTTTGAAATCGGCCCAGTTCGATTTGAACCCAGAGTTGATTGGCTAGATCGTAAGGCGTCAGATGATCGGTGGGCCCGTGTGGGACCCGGTGGCCGCATAGAACGGTTTTCCGAAAAAATTGCGGATGGGATGATCTCAAAAATAACACACCGGCGCATTTTACGAACATGGAAAGGCGAAAAATTGAAGAGACGAATGTCTTCTGCTGACGCTCATGATGAAAAATTCATTCTTGAGGCGATTGGGGATTGCCAATATGTCTGCTCCGTCAATGTTCCGGGGTTCGGTGGAGATACAGGTCAACATAAAGCGGTACTTGCAGCACGGCTCGCGCAGGCAACGGTCTCCTTGATCTGGGAAAACTCCTCAATGGCACTGGATGGAATCAGTTTGCTTGCAGAAAGGAAAAGGCCGTACGGAAGAACACTTGCTTTCACAACTGAAGGGCTAATGTTGGCAAATGGTTTGGGAGCAAAGCGACTACATGCGCCGTGGGTTGATAAGGAGGAACTAGCTGAAATCATTAATGACTTTTCTGGTTGTTTCACTGTGGCAGGAGAGGCGATCGCGGCTTACCTTGATCCAGATGGGGGTAGTGAACGACCGGCATTGATGAATGCTGTTGTCCATGCGTTGCTTTGGTTTTATGAGGGATGCCGTGAAACCGTTGATCAAATAGCTATTGTCAAATTCTCGTCAGCCATGGAGGTGCTAACCGAGGGATTTGTATGGAAGGCAGGGAACGGAAAAAAGCAAAAGGGAGGGCAGCCGGCGATTCGTGAACTGCTCAAGATCAACCTTGGAATAGATGAAGATAATGTCATTACCCGGGACGGGAAGACTGCGAAGGAAGTTGTTGAATTGATCTACAGTGCGGGGCGCAATCGGATGATCCATGGCGAGAATAAAGCGCTTGGTAATGATTGGTCGATAGAGAGAGCTATCGCTGAAAAACTGTCCAGGTACAGCCTTGTAACCCATCTGGGTAGGGTCTCTGAAAACCCTTTGTTTGATAATCCAAAACAACTCTGGCAGAAAGATGGCGGATAATTTTGTACAGCGCAACAGCCTCACAGATACTTCTTGAAGCTCCCCGCTGTGATATCCACCGCCACCCCCAGCAACACGGCACTGGGTAGCAGGATCAACAACGGACTCACGCTGACCGGCAGCGTCAGATAGGTCACCCAGGGCAGCACCAGCAGCGGCATCAAAGCGGCCTTCGCCCGGTGGTAGACGAAGCCGGATTCCCGTCCCGCACCGAACCGACGGATGTCCCGGCGTACGAGCCCATCTACCAGCCCCACAAAGGCGGCCATGCAGAACAAGGGGAGCATCAGGCACAGCACCAGCAGGCGCACCAGGAAGACCAGCAGGGTATAGGCCGCGGCGATCAGGTAGCTTTCCAGGTGAACGTAGACCACGCCCAGGTAATAGCGGAAATCCCGGGTGGCATTGTCAGCCCCTGCGCGGGCTTGGGTGGCGGCACCCTGCATCCAGTCCATCAGCCCGGTTTTGACGAAAACCCACTCATGGGCTCCGTCGATCAGTCGATGGGCTGTGCGCCCTGGCTCCTGTACCACCACACTGCGAGTGAAGTGGGTCGAGAGTTGATCGAGTTCGTAATGCAGCATGGCCTGAGCATGGCGCCATCCCTGTTCTGGCCAGAACAGGTGCATGCCGACCCACTCAATCAGGATGCACAGCAATAGCGAGCCGCAGAGCACACCGAAGAAGCGAAAGGGCAGCGAGACCACTGAACCCACCAGGTTGCGCTGCCGTGTCTGTTGTCGCTGCGCAGTGGCTGCGGGGTCGCTCATGTTGTGTCGGTTCCGGCGGTCTCGGCACCGGTCATCTGTTTGAAGCCATCCAGCAGGTCATCCGGCAGGCTCTCATTCTGCAGCTCGGGGTTGCCCTGGTTTTCCCACCATTCGCCTGCATCTGAGTAGTGCTGACGCATGTAACCGGCCAGCGCCTGCAGGTCCTTCGGCATGGCCTCGTCGGGGTCGGGGGCCGGCAGCGGCATGCGCAACTTCCACAGGTTGCCGCCTTCGAGCAGTGCGAAGGCCTGGCCTTTGGGGAGGTTCACCACATGAGCCGGTTCGATCAGCGGTACGCTGGTCGAGGTAATGCGATCCTGGGTGTTGGAGGTGAAGGCGGTGTGCCCTTGGGGGTCGGAGGTGTCTGTTGCCCCGCTGACGATGGAGGTGGTGTGCACCTCAACCTTGGGCAGCTGCCGGGTCAATAGCTCGGCAGTGGCCGTCTCGCGCACCCGCAGCATGAACAGGTTGTTGAAGTTGCCCACAACCTGTCCCGCCTTGGCCCGGTTGCCGATCCGGGCCTCGATATCGCTCAGGGTCTGGGTGTAGGCCGTCACCTGAATCCCTGCCCCGCCGCCCTTGTTGACCATGGGGATGAACTCGTCACCCATCAGTTCATTGAACTCGTCGGCGTGGACGTTGATGGCGACTTTTCCAGGGGTGGTGGTCGACGCTGCGGGCAATCCATCGTCGATACCAAACTTGTAGATATGCCCGGCCACCGACACCAGGTCGGAGAACATGGAGTTGCCCACCGCCGCCGCGACCTCGGCATCCGACAGGGCGTCCAGCCCCACGTAGACCACGGCCCGCTTGCGGATGATCTGCATCCAGTCGAAGATCGGTCGCGGATCGTGCAGGTCGGCATAGTCCGGCGCCAGCAGTTGTGAAATCTTGCCGGTGGTCAGCTTCTCCAGCAGCGGCAGCAGCGAGGCGACAATTTTGTCGAAGTAGGTTCGGTCGTAGCGTACCGCTGAGCGCAGTCCATCGAGTACTGGATCGTAGACCCGCACCTGGGACAGGTATTGCTCGATGGCCACGACACGCTTTTCCCGGCCGACCATGTGGCGGGGGATGTTTTTGTCGTTCAGCCGGCCTTCGAGCTGCACGATGACTTCCCAGGCCTTTGGCTCGGTCCTGGCAAAAAAGTGCTGGGCGTACTCGATGAACAGCGCATCGATGTTGACGACGTGGCGCTGGATCTGCAGGTAGTCAGGGCGTCGCCCCAGTTCCACGAGGGCGCGGGCGATGATGTTGACAAAGCGCCAGGCAAATTCGCGAAAAGCGGCGCTGTTGCCCTCGCCGGAGAGCTGCCCGGCGATACGTGTGGCCACCTCCGAGATACGACCGAAGCGGCCCACCGCGTTGTAGCGCGCGGAGATGTCCGGCCAGCCGAGATGGAACACGTAGAACTCGCCCTCGCGTTCGGCGCGCCGGGCTTCCACGTACATACGCTTGAGCAAGTCGGCATCGCCCTTGGGATCGAACACGATTACCACCTCGTGTTCGCCGTTGACCCTGCGGCGAATATCCTGGGTGATGCACAACTCGGCCAGCCGGGTTTTGCCGACCCGGGTGGTGCCGAGCACCAGGGTATGGCCGACCCGTTCACCCAGCGGCAGGGATACATCTGTCTCCATGGGCTCGATGCCGTGCAGCCGCGGCAGCCCGCCCACCGGTGGCAGGGGGCGAAGTGGATTCAGGGGGTGATCCCAGGCGGTCAATCGGCCAAGGTATGGCAGCGGAAATGGCGCAAATTCCAGTCGTTCTTCCAGGCGACGGACGAGTCGATAGGCCGGCATGGGCTCGACGTAGCGGCGAAACTCAGGGCGGTAGGTCTGCATCAGCCGGTGGGTATGGCGCTGATCCCAGCGAAAACCCCGGCCAACAAACAGCCGCTGCTGACTCACCGGCACGTTCCGGCTGGCCATTACGTAGCGCGGGATACGCCTGATGTTGCGGCGATAGCGAAGGATTCCCCGCGCATCGCGAAAGCGGATGGCGGCAAAGGTCAGAAAACCCAGGGCTGCACCCAGCCCCAGTAGCGGGCTTAGAGCCAGCGACCACGGAGCAAACAGGCACAGTAGAGCCGCACCGACACTGACTGCAACGCTGTACAGTTCGACGGCGGGTCGCAGCATGACCTCCACGGCATGGGGCTGGGCCATGTCACTGCTCGAGTCCGGTGGCGGTGATCAGCACCGGGTAGTGCCGGATCTCAAGGCGCTGAGCCAGATCGTCACCAGAGGCCGGTGCCAGGGTCAAGCCGGGTGCCTGGTCTCGCAAGTCGGCCAGTCCTTCGGCAGTGTCGACATTGACCGCCAGACCTACGGCACCAAGCGTTCGCAAGCTGGCCGCCCGTTGTTGCAGCCAGTTGCGGGAAAGGTCGTCGTCGCCCACCACGAACAGGGGGCGAAAGCCTGCACTGTCCATAGGCCGGCGTTCCACCCTGCCCGGCGACAGTAGCGCCGATCGTACCGGCAGCATGTCCGCCTCGCTGATGGGCTGGATTTGGGCTACCGGGACATCAACGTGTTCGGGTCGAGCGATGGGTGTGCCTATGGGCGGTAAATCCATGGCCTGGTAATACGGCAGCGCCGAGACGCCACCTCGGTCCTGAACGACAATGAGTGGGGTGTCATCGGCAGAGGCTGACAGGCTCATTAGTCCCAACAGCCAGCACAGGGCACGAAAACGAGCTTTCAAGGCAGCCCCTCCTCAGATACGGTCAGCGCTGCAGGTCCAGCGTGAATGCGTGACAAGTGTTGGTGAATGCTGCGCCGGTAACGCTCGGCTGGCTCGCCACCGGCCGGGCGGTGATAGCGACCAACCGCATGCAGCCAGCCCTCACCGGTCTTGTGCTGTTCGCGCAATATGGCGGCGGCAATCGCCAGGTTTTGATACGGGTCGAGGAGGTCGCAGGGATGAGTCACCCGATGTGCGTGGTAACCGACATTGATCTGCCCAAGCCCTACGTCGATACGGCGAGCGGGCGTAGTTTCAAGGGCGGTGGTGAGTTCGGCACAGGCCCCGTCCCGGGTGGCGAGCCGCCGAGGTTGACCGGCGACGTTCAGTGTCCATGGCCAGGGAACCTGCCTGTCCCGTATGTCTGTGCCACTCTCCTGCAAAGCAATGGCATAGAGCACTGCCGATGGCACCCCGGCCTCGTGGGCGGCCAATTGATAAGCCGGTGGCGGGAGTGCGGTATCTGCTGTGCTTGGGGAAACGACCAGCCACCCCAGGCAGATGACCACCCAATGCGGGGAACTCAGAGACGTTGCCATTGCCCACCCACCTCACGAACCACGGCGGGCAATTCACCCTGCACCCCGATAGCCAGCCAGCGCCCATTATCATGATTCAAGGTGATGGCACGGTCGCGAACCTTGTCCGGCTCGATGCCCACACGCTCAGCCCATTGGCGTACACGGGCATCGTCCTGGCGGCTGTCGACCAGATACAGATCGAACTCCGCACCCTCCGCCTGTAGCTGTCGGACGCGCCGCTCACAGGCTGGGCAGTTTTCCTTCACGAACACGGCCAACCGGGTGGGCGGGAGGCTGCTTTGAGGCAGGCTACTCAAGCTGCTAGTGCCAACCCGCTGGAGGTCCGGATAGAGTCGCTGCCATGCCGCATCATAGGCGCGCTGATAGGTCAGCAGTTTCTCGACGCGGCGAGCTTCGGCCTGTACCTGCAGCTCTGCGTAGCGGCGGCGCTCCTCGTCGGTGCGCGCCTCGATGCCCAGCGCCGTTAGCGGGTCCAGGTTGGGCGAGTAAATTCCCAGCGGTCCCTGCATCAGCGCCTGATATCGCGTCCACTCCTCGGATTTGAGTCCCCAGTCCGTTGCCAGGCGTTCGTCGAGAGCCGTGTCACCGGCAGTTTCCTCCAGACTGGGCACGATGCGCGAATCGGAGGTAGTGGCGCTTTGGGCAAGAGACAGAGCTGGGACCAGGGCTATCAATGCCAAAAGAGCGTAAGTCAGGGAGGATTTCACGGTAGCCTCCTGTAACGACTGGCCAGGATAGAATCGGACTCAGACTGAATCGTCACGGCAATGCCTCCAGACGCGGTGTGAAGCACACCTCTCGTGCTCGATCATCCACCTGCAGTTCCCAGGCTGGCCCGGCCAAAGTCAGCAGTACATCATGGAGAAACATCGGCCCAAGCCGCAGATGGGCTGCCGGCAGAGGTAACCCGTAGAGCGGTGTCGAGTTCAAGTCGTCGTCACAGAGGGAGTAGCCGGAGCGCTGAAGCACGTGGCGCAAGCCATCTTCCACCGATAGTGGCGGCGTTCCCGGGATGGACACATCGACCACTTGCAGCAGGAGGTTTTGCTGGGCCGCCTGGGGTGCCAGTTCCACCAGTGTGTACCGACCGTAGCGGGCGATTGGTATCCAGTCACCTGGTAGCGGGGCAGAATTGGCTGCCGTGCCTGGTACATTGGGAGCGGGGGCAACGGTCGACATGGCGCAGCCAGTGCTCAAGATGGCTAACAGCAGGCATGAATAGAGAGTTAGGTGTCTGATCGTGATAGAGTTATGGGGCTTTGCCATGTGATGCTCCAAGGGCTGTGTTCTAGCAGCATCACTGGTGGAAGGGGCTGTATCAGCCAACAATAGGAATCATCACCTCGCCGTATTGTAGTTCGTAGGATTCGGCTATCCGACAGTTCCGAGTGTGCGCGCAGGCGATGAATCGTACTGGCTGATTGAGGGAGCTTGCGAAGCGTGACCGGAAAAGTATGTCTGGCGTTGGTTCATAGAAGCCACAACGGCCAAATGACAGCTCTCGGCAGGAGCAGCCGGTCAATGGCGATGCCGAAAGCCGGCATTGATAAGTGCCGCGGGGTATAGTGTAGCGAAGCGGAATTGCTTCGGATGGAGTGATGTCGGCGCGCTCGCTGACGAACTACAAGTTATGCCGATTTTCAGAATCCGCCGTACGCAGCGCTGAAAAATTGAGATGTGGAAGCTGGCTATCAACTAGACGATACCTAGGGAGGGGCAATGGCTGATTCTTCAAATACTAAAACCTTACAGCAAGAAGATCTCTTCTTTGAAGACGGGTTTCTTGAAAGTTGGGCGGGCCCTATCATCACTAGTCCCAGCACGGCCATTGTTGAACTTGTTGCCAACTGCTGGGATGCATACGCCACCGAAGTCAGAATAAGCTGGCCCGACCCGAAGAATAGCAAGCAATTTTCCATCTCTGACAATGGAAAGGGTATGACCCGCGCAGAGTTTGATTACATCTGGCGGGCCATGTCCTATAACCGTATCGCCAAAGGTGGCGCCACAACGGCACCGCCAGCAGGTGTGGAAGGTCTTCCACGCTTCGTATTCGGCAAGAATGGCAAGGGCCGATTCGCCAGCTTTTGCCTCACAAAAAACTATCGGATCACTTCGGTCAAAGATGGTCAGAAGTTCGTCTACAAGGTCAGGAGGACACCCAGCAAGCCCCTGATCACTGAACTCGTAGAGTTCGTTGATGAGGGTGTGGAGGGACATGGAACGACAATCACAGGTGAAGGTGAAATCCATCAGATCAACCTGTCCGTAGAGCAGGCACGTGAGCTTTTGGGTGGTCGGTTTCTTGCTAATCCTTCGTTCAAGGTGATCTTGAATGGCAGCCCCATTTCGTTTGCCGACATCAGCAAATCGTCCCTTTCTATCGTAGACGTTGAGGTGCCCGACTACGGCACGGTCAAGATCTATCACATTGACACCCGCAAGGCCGACAAGACGACGAAACAGCATGGCATCGCGTGGTGGGTCATGAACCGTGCTGTGGGTGAGTGCCGTTGGCGTGGTGCTGATGTCGAACGCATTCTTGACGGCAGGACCGAGAAGGCTAAGCGCTTCACCTTTATCGTTCAGGCTGACTTCCTCAATAAGGAAAACGCCGTCAAGGAAGACTGGTCAGGCTTCGTTGAAAAGAATCTGGCATGGGAAGCGACCAGGCCAATCGTCCAGGACAAGATCCGCGAGATCATTGACAACACCAGTGCGGCTGAACGCGAAGACAAACGTAGAGCTGTCCTTGAACGAGTGGGGCAGTCGGTCAACGCCCTTCCCTTTCTGAGCAAGGATCGTGTCACCACATTCATCAATGAGGTTGTGGATACCTGCCCGAACTTCGGTGAGCAGGAGATCGTGCAACTGACAGGCATTCTGGCGAAGCTGGAGAAGAGCAAGTCTCAGTATGGTTTGCTAGAAATCCTGCACAATCAAGATCCGCATGATTTGGATGCCCTTCACGAAGTCCTGAGTCAGTGGACCATTGGCATGGCGAAGATCGTCCTTGACGAAATTCAGGGCCGCCTGAAGGTCATCAACGAACTTCGGATCAAAATTCAGGTTGCAGGCATCGATGAAGTCAAGGAACTCCAGCCGCTCTTTGCCAAGGGCCTGTGGATGTTCGGAGACAAGTTTGAATCCATCCACTTCACATCCAACAAGGGCATGACGACGGTCATCCGCGAGTTGTTTGACGGTAAGGCTGACAAAGCTTCACTGAATCGGCCAGACTTTGTGATCCGGGGTGATGGCAGCACTGGCTTCTACTCCCTTCCTTCTTACAACGAAGATCATCAAGAGGTGGGAGTGGGCCACCTTGTCATTGTTGATCTGAAGACCACCAAGCTGTCACTCGGGTCCAAGGAAAAGGAGCAGATTTGGAAGTATGTGAAAGAGTTGAAGAAGAAGGGGTACATCCAGTTTGAGACGCGGGTGGATGGATTTGTTCTTGGGGATCAGATTGAGAGTGGTGAGGGTGGCACCCGCACCGAAGACAACGACAGGGTGAAGATTCAACCATTGCTGTATAGCATTATCTTGAACCGGGCTGAACAGCGCCTTCTGAAGCTCTATGATAAGGTGAAAGACGCCCCATTCCTTTTGGCGCAGCAGGAAGATTTGGACAAGTTCATTGAGCCCATCGCCGTGCAGCAGCCTGACCTACTGGCGACGAAATGACTTCTTTCGACAACTGGATTTCTGCCTACAACTACTTTTTGCGGCATTGAACCGAGAGAATAAGGCGTTGTACGTCGGCGGTGCCACGTTCTGCCGCATGGTTCAGCAGATAGATCCTGGTTCGCCCGGGTACCAGCAGCTCTTGCCATTGAGGCAAGTCAATGTAAGTCCAGTTCACACAAGGTGAATAGCCCCTGGTTGCGTAGATATCTCGATGTCAACTCTTGGCTGCTGACAGAATCTCCATTCAGGCTTTATCGAGAAAACGGCCCCCGAAGGGGCCGCCAAAGATCAACCGCTACTCAACTCACCAACTGCCTTGCCAGCGCCACTTCCACCGAGTCGCCATCCTGATTCAGGACATCCAGCCCGGATTCCGGCACGTCTCCCGACGTGCTCTGTGACACGGTGATCTTCTTGGCCATCAGCCCCAGGCAGGTCATCTGCGAGGTAGCCGCGTAGCCCAGGTAGATCACCCTGACCGGCTGCTTCTGGCCGATACGCCAGGAGCGACGTGCGGCCTGTTGCAGCGAGTAGACGTTGTAGCCCGACTGCATGAACACGATGGACGGGAAGTCCAACAGGTCCAGGCCGGTTTTCACCAGTTCGGGATTGGTGATGAGCACGTCGATGCCGCGATCCAGCTGCTCGGCGATCCAGTCTTCCCGACGGGAGGCATCCACGCTGGCGCGCAGTACCGCCACCTTGAAGCCTTCCTGTTCAAGCAGTACTTTCAACCGTGACGTGGTATCCCGTGTCCCGGTGTACACGCTGTAGACCAGGGACTTGCGACCCGCTGCCTTTTCTTCACGACAGATATCGATCAGTTCCAGCTCCTTCGGCATGATCTCCATATCAGAGAACAGCGAAGGGGTGAACGCCAGCAGGTTGCGGGTTCGCGGGTGCTTGACCGTCTCTGCACGGAAGCAGGTGTCCGGCCAGGCCAGCAGCACGTTGAGTACCACACCCAGAAGTGTTGTGTCTCGCCGCGCCAGGGCCTGCTTCAGCTCAGCGGTCAACTGCCCCGCCAGGCGTGAGTAGGCCTGGGACTGCTCGTCAGCCATGGCCACTTCCCGGAACTCCTCGTCGTAGGGTGGCAGCACATTGCCGCCGATATCCTTCAACTTGAGAAACACCGTGAACGGCAACACACAGCGCAGCACGCCCTTGGGACCAAATCCGGGAGCCTTGACGGTTCGCACCGTGATCTTGCTGCCCTTGGCGGTCTTGTGGGCCGAGCCGTTGCTCTCGGAATAAATGTCCTTGAGCACGCCGTGATCGCGCATAAACGCCATCGCGGCCGGTGTCAGACTGCCCTGCTTGCTGGGTCGATAGCCGTCTTCAATCATTCTCGACGGCAGCGCTCGGAACAGCAGGTAGAACAAGTCATCGCCGTAACCGCCCATCAGTGTGCCGGTGAGCAGCAGCGTCTTGCGCACCTTGGAGGCCAAAACACCCATGGCTTGCCCCTGGGCAGAGCCCGCGTTCTTGTACTCGTGCGCCTCGTCGGCGATGAGCAGGTCGAACGTGCCTTGCGGCAGGTAGCGTTTGATGAACTCCGACGGCTGATAGCCGCCTTCGCCGAAACCGAACTCCATCGAGGCCATGGCGCGCTCCATGCGCTGGGCCTGGCGGTCTGAAAACACCAGCTCACCGTTATTGTCCATCAGGTTGATGAACTCGTACAGGTTGTCGCCCAGCATGGAGGCCAGGAACGACTCGCCGAACTGCTTCATCAGCTTCTGGGCGGTGACGTCACCGATGGTGGGAATACGCTTGAGTGCCCTGAGCACAGCCTGGGACTGATCGTTGGCCGAAAGCCTACGGGGGCGAACCAGCGTCCACAGCGCCGAAGCACAGCGGTTGCATTTGCGACGTGTCTCCGCCGCTTCCAGTTCGATGGGACTGACCGGCTCACCGTCGAGATCGGTGATGACCTGCCCACAGTGTGGGCAACTGCCGATCTCGCCGTACCGGGTCCGCCGACGCACGAATACGGGCTTCCAGTGGAAACCCATGCGCATACGCACGCGTCCGAGGACGAAGAACTCCGGTCCCTGGGACGGCACACCCAACTGCTCACGCAGCTTGATGAGTTTGACTAGGGTATCCGGGCCATTGAGTATCCAGACCTTGGCGTTGGCCACGGTCTCCTGGATTTCCCGCCGCCACTTGTACACCAGGTGGGGTGGCGAGAGCACCAGCGTACGGCGATAACCTTCGGCTTCGAGTACGGCAGCCGTAGCGATACCTACAGTGGTTTTGCCACAGCCCATCTCGCCGTTGACGATGGCGGCCCTTTCGCCGCGATCAACCAACAGCTCTGTGACGGCGTGTACCACCTCAGCCTGAGCGGGAAACAACTGCCGTTTCAGATTCGCCAGCAGGGTCTGGCGGTACGCCCGTGCCTGGCCGGTATACACCGGAGGATTGGCGCGATTGAGTGAGTCGAGCAGCTCGTCGCCAAACTCGGACACAAAGTCCTGCAGGCTGATGTCGAGCGGGGATGAGGCTTTTTCTAGCAGGTCGCCCTGCACAGTGGTGTCGGATGAAAAGTTTTCAGAACAAGTATCGAGGGACATGCTGATGCTCCAGATAAAAGCGGGGCATGCACCTCCCCCAGCGGGGCGATGGCATGCCCCAGGGTTGGGAAAAGAGGATCAGTACTCGTCAGGGAGCAGCAGCGTCGTAACACTGCGGTCGCATTCGGTGATGATCCAGAGTTTCACAGTCGCTGTGATGGGATAGGACGACATCAGCCGATCGCCGTGTTTCAGCGCGGCTTCGTTGGTCGCACGATCCTCTTCACAGAGGTCTCCCCAGTCGCCACGCAAATGGCGCAATAGGTACTGCCTGGGATTGATGACACCCCGTTGGACGAGGTCGTTGACGCCTTGGGTCATAACCACTTGACCCGGGTTGAAACGAGCGTGAGACAGTGTTGCCAGTGCCATGATGAATACCTCCTGAAGGTAATGTGAGGGGTCACGGCACCCCACGGGGCGACTGGACCCCAGTGGGTGAATGAACAGCGTGGATTAACGGGCGGCGAGCCGCCTGGCAGTTGCGATCAGCGGATGGTCAGCACCTGGCCCAGTGTTGAGGAGCCGGGGGTCATGTCCCACGCGCGGATCACGGGTACGAAGCGATCAGTGAGGATGCGGGTCTCGGCGACCGAGCCGTCATCCCGTTCCTGGTACTCCGTGGTCAAGGATTTCTCCTTGTGAGTATCGCCCTTGACCACCAACACCTTGCCGGTTTTGGCGGTCACCACACCGGACACTGCACCGGCTGCGAGCGCCAGGGCGAGATGCCAGTGGGACAGGACGCGCGCCGGAGGCCGTGGCGAATGATGCACGGCACCCAGGTGCGTTTCGAGCGACGGCCACAGCCCTTGCAGGCGCTGCACTTCGTCAGCGAATTGCGCCGGTTCGAGCGTGACACGATAAAAGTGCTCCGGCTCGGTGGGCGATGCGGGAACACAGTAGGGCTGGAACGGCCATACGTCGGGTAACGCCTCGGCTTCGATGTCACCAAGACCGACTTGCAGCATGAGCTCGCGTGCTGCTCTGGCAGCGCCGGGATTCTGCTCCCGTTGCCGAATACGGCGACCGAAAATCACCACCTGCTTGAACTGCGTATCCACCGCACGGTAGAGCCGCAAATCCGCAAAGTGACGGGTCAGCCAACCGACCAGTTCGGCATCCAGGACATAGGCAGGGATGATGAACACCAACACGCCGTTGTACTGCAGCAGCGGCAGACTGCGCTGATAGAACAGCTTTTCCAGCCGGGCGCGTCCCTGACCCTGATAGCCGATGTTGCCATCGACACCTCGCTCAAGGTCGCCATAGGGCGGGTTGAGCCACAAGAGCCCGAAGGACTGTCGTGAGATTAGGGCGTCCATCAGATCAGCGTGCAGACACCGGTCGACCAGTTGGCGGGCATGGGTCGCGCGTTCGCTGTCGTACTCAACGGCGAACGCCCGCACCTGTTCACGCCCAAGAGCATGAGCGGCTTCAGCGATGGCCACGCCTTCGCCGGCGCAGGGATCGAGAATGGACATTGACCCATTGCACGGAGCCAGTGCAGACAGTGCTCGTTCGAGTGTGGGCTCGTCCGTTGGAAAGTAGCCGTTCTTGATAAAGTTGCGGGCAAGCCGCGGAAACATGAGAGCCATGGGTATCTCCTTTGAAAAGAGGGAAAGGCATAGTGGGAAAAAGGACAGTGGGAAAAAGCTCGGGCATGCCTGTGCATACCCGGTAATTGTGCGGTTCAGGCCACCCGCCGTAGCGGTTTGCCAGTGTCCGGCTCGTGTTGTGCAACACCCAGGGTGCCGCAGCGGATCAGATCACCCAGTGCTGTGGTCAGCGCCGGGACATCCAGGTTCAGTCGGTGGCCTTCCAGCCGCCCGAGAGCGAAGGGCAGGCGGGTTAGCATTTCCCGGGACTGCAACAGTGCCAGCACCTCGTCGCGCCAGTGATCGAGCAGCGGCAATGGACAGGTCTCCCGCACCAGCGCCCACAGGCGTTCGGTATGGTCGAGGCCATCACTTGGCAGCAAGGCCAGTGCGCTGGCGTTGGCTTTGTCGGGCTTGACACAGCGGGTATCGAACAGCCACAGATGCACCATGGAACCGAACAGGGTTCGGCGAAAGGTGCGTGTGGAGCGTTTCTCCAGATGATCCACGTTGCCAATGCAGACGGGCACCGAAGCCCCCTGATCGGTCATAAGGTGAAATCGATCCAGTCCCTGATCCGTTCGACCGAGTGTCAGGCGGGCCAGAAACTCCTGAACGGCGGTGTCGCGCGCCCAGAGGGAGAGAAAGATCAGAGTGCCGTTTTCGTCAGCGACACAGCCATCGGCCATCAGGTCGGGGCATTCGTCGATGCGATAGAGCGGTTGCGGGGATGAAGTGGTGGACATAGTGATATCCTCGTGATGGGAAGGGGCACCCGCGCCCGTTGGGGCGAGCGAGTGCCCCTGGGGGTTGATGATCCTTGGATGACGGTCAGCCGGTCATTGCCACTGACTTTCTGGCATTGCGCCTTGCGTGATGAGCACGTACGCCATCGCGCCAGTCACGACATTGCTCGGGAGCCATGTCGAGATAGCGCAAGGGGCAGGAGTAGTAGTACGGGTGCATGGCTTCTTCCAGAGGCTTGTGGCCCCAGTCGTTGCCCGACCCCTGCAGCAAGTCGCAGCGGATAAAGGCTGTCGATTCACCGGCATCGAGACCGAAGATCCCGGCGACTTTGGCGGTGATGCGCACCACGGACCAGAGCACGTTGCCACGCAGGGCGTGGGCAATGACCTGGTAACGGGCGCGCTCGCCCTCTTGCGGTTGGATCAGTTCCTGGATCAGTTGAGCGCGGGTTTGCCGCGAGTAGTACCAGCCCATGGCAGTCCTCCTGTGAAAAATGCCGGAGCCCTGCCCATCGGGGCAGTACCCCGGCGGGTGGTGGTAAGTCGCGTCAGCGACGGTGGATCAAGCAGTGACGCGGTGCCAGTCCTGGGACAGGGGAGCGAACTCGTATCCCATGGCGCCGAGGCGGTCACGTTGCTGGCGCAGCAGTCGACGGTCGACCGTGGCATCCAGCTTGACCACATTACCCAGCGGCCACAGCGCACCGAAGAGTGCGACATCCGCGTTCTCGGTCGCCGCTGTGTCGGGCACGGCGTTGCCGAACGGTGTGGTATCGATCAGCGGGTTGCTGGCCTGGCTGTCCTCTTCTGCGTCGGGGGAATCCGTGGCAGCAGGGACAGGGGCTTGTGCTTCCTCGTCGATCGGATCGACTTCCTGCGGACTCAGCCGTTTGGCGTCATCACTGCTCAGAGGGTCGATGCTGGACAGGGTCATTCCGCCCAGGTGGGCGCGAATCTCGATGACCATGCGACCGCTGGTGTTGTACGTGGAAGGCCGAATCTCGGTAATGACGAATTCGCCGTCGTACTTGCCTTCGCGATACTGATCCAGCTCGGCGTTCTTGATAACAAATTCGCCGATGGAGGTGGCAAGGCGACCCACATTGAAGTCACCGTTTCTGCCGTGGATGGTGCGAATGGCCAACTGGCCGGAGAGTGTGATCATGGTTCAATTCCTCGTGCTGAAGTGTGGGATCAGAAAGCAAAGCCCTGGTCAGGGCCTTGTGGCTGTCAACAAAGTGACTCTCAACACAGTGACTCGGCTGGCACACTGTCGTCGGCGTCGATATCCGTCGTTACCCCGTCAGATGCCGGGGCATCGTCCACAGGAGCCGAAGTCATCGCAGGCGGCGTGCTGTCATGGGGCACCTCGTCGGTGGCCCTGGGTTCAGCTTTGTATACCAGCTGGCCGTCAACCTTGATCCAGCTGACAAAGAGCAGCCGGGCTTTCAGGCTGACACCATGTTCTCCGGTACGATTCCCCTTGGTAAAGGTGAAGGTGTCAGTCCACAGATCGCCCAGGCGAAAGCCGATGAGTACCTTGCGTTCGGATTCGACGGCCTGTTGGCAGCGGCGAATCAAGTGCTGGGCTTCGCTGCCGGAAACACGCACGTCGAATCGGCGGTATTCCGGTGAATCGCTGGGACCGTTCAACGCCGCAATATCGCAGGCGAGGAAGGCATCACCTTTGCGGGGCGTCACGTCGCGAATGCGATTGAGATAACCCAGGCCGGTGATGTGCAGGTCAAAATAGGATTTGTCAGATGAGTGGTTCATGGTGAATCTCCAGAAAAATAATGAACAAGCGGAGACACACCCACCCCGACGGGGAGGTATAACCCCCGCGCGGGTTGATGGATCGGATGATCCTGGTAATGCTGTGCATCCACCATCCCGAAGGATGGTCGTTCGCGCTGGGGATGCGGTGGCGAACGGGTTGGGTCACACGGTCGGAACCGCGCCGTAGCCTTGAAGACCCTGGCTACGTGGGCATGTCGCTGACGCATCAGCGGGACATGTGGGCAGGGTGGCACCG
The DNA here is from genome assembly GCF_003402235.1 of Parahaliea mediterranea. Lineage (GTDB taxonomy): Bacteria > Pseudomonadota > Gammaproteobacteria > Pseudomonadales > Halieaceae > Parahaliea > Parahaliea mediterranea. The sequence goes on along the minus strand of NZ_QEWO01000009.1, from coordinate 89,003 downwards.
AATCGGATGGGTCGGCCACGCTCAATAGGAATCCGGGTGTATCTCATTATTCAAGAACAGGAGCCCCTTGCGGGGCTCACTGGTCAATGGTCGAAAGTGGGCAAGCCCTCCAGGACGAGGGCATCGGGATCGAAGATCAGGATGCGCACATCTGCCAAGGCGGCAAGGTGCATGACATCCATCAGAGGCTGAGGAGCCCCGGCCTTGCTTTGAACCTGATGCAGTGCTGCGGTACTGCCGCCATCGATACACCCCAGATTCGTATCGGTCCAGGGAGTGGCGATCAACTTCACACCGACAGCATGGCTGCCTGGAATACGGAAGGCTTCAAACAGCAAGCCGGTCGGTGTAGCCGTATCCGCCAGGTGCTCAAGGTATGCCAGTGCCTGGTTCGGCAAATGGCCTGTACTGATTTCCCAGCAACGGCTGTAGTGGCCGGTATCGAAGGTCAGTCGCCGCACGACTTCAAGTGCTGCCTCGTGGCTGTAGGTGTCACCGACATGCAGTGGTGTGCCGTACTCATCTGCCGTAATGGCGTAAACCACGGTCTGTACAACACCGATGCCGGTACAGTGATCGTCCATTTCACTGCTGATATCCTGCCCCTCGGTGACCAGGGCGAAGTCGTCACAGAAGACGCAGGGAAAACGATGAACCTGCTCATCAGCCAGGTGAGCCTGTGAGCTATGCAGCGGGAGATAGGTCAGCGGGCAGTCCTCCTCGTAACGGATTGCCAGCAGGCGTTGTATGGAAAGACCGCGGTAGCCTCGGATAAAAGGGTTGGTGGTGTGTGTCATGGGTACACTCCATTTAGAGAGGGGGAGGCGGAGCCAGCCCCCGGACGGAGTTTGGCCCCACGGGGATGGATATGGCCAGGGTGGCCTGTGAATGGAAACTCAGGCGTTGGCCCGGTCGCGCAACCGCTCCTCGATCCACTGATCGATCTCGGCGGAATACCAGCCGACGGCGCGATCGCCGATGGGCAGTGCCTGCGGAAACTTGCCGGCTTTCATCAGGTTGTAGATGTGAGCGCGCTTGAACCCGGTTTTTGCCTCGACTTCTGGGCGTCGGAGGATGCGCGGTTCACTGGAATGAATAGATGATATGACTTGGTTCATGTGTCTCTCCTTGGAGGCGTTAGGGAAGGGACACAGCTCCCCATTGGGACATGCGTCCCTCGTGGGGGTTAAGGTCATCAGGCTGGATCGATTACCAGCCTGTGTAGTTCAAGATCAGGTCGGCAATAACCTCGCGTCGGTCCAGATCCAGGCCGCCCAGATTGGACAAGCCGTGGACGCCGACTCGTTTGAGCAGCGCACCGCCAATTTCGGCGTTGTAGAAGCTGACCAGGGTGGCCAGAAAAACACGCTCGCCGGAGCTCATCACATCGATGGCATGGTCGATGGTTTCCAGGTTTGGGCACAGCTCCCACTTGTCCTGGGCCTGATCGAGCTGGGCTTGGGTGCCCATGCCGAACAAGGCGGGGCTGAGCAATTGGACGCCGCGTTTCCAGGCGCGAAAGAAGGCGTCGGGCGCTTGCGCAAAATGCCGATCATTGCGGGCAATCTGTTCCAGCATTGCCTGGTTGTTCAGGGTGTTCATGGTGCTCATGAGGAGGGTACTCTCGATGGTTGAAAATCATGGGTATGTCCGTGGATAGTCGAAGCATCGTCGCCTTGATCGGGCGATCGTCCGCGAGGTGATGCGTGGCGGACTGGTTCGGTCGTCCCGGCATCGCCAGGGTGCAGCCTTGATGACCGAAGCTGCCTGGGCATGGTGCTGACCGGAATCAGCGACGCATGGGGCAAGGCTCTAATGTCCTGTGGCTGTTGGCTACGGTAAATCTGTAATGGGATGCACCCTGTTTTGGCGGGTGAGCAGGTGGAGTGGGCGTGAAAGCGAGAAAATTCGCCGAAGGCCGGGACCTTCGGCACAGAGGACGTTGCCACCGGTGGGCTTTGCAGGGCCGGGGCGTCGTCGGAACCTGGCACTGCGTCAGCATGCACACCCGGCCCGTGTCGTGGCTGGGGCCGGAATCCTCTGGCACACATCCGCGCACAAAGGGAGCCCGTTGTTTCACCGGTGGGCGCCGGTACCGAATACCGCTGGCCCCGCAGGGTTTCCTGACGGCTCGCAGACCCTCATTGCCGAAGTGGAAGCCGTCAGGAAACCCTGCGTGAGCAGCACATACCGATAGGGATGACCGCCCGGTTGGGGTGATCAAGGAACAGGGGGCCTTCTCGCCGGTGATGTCTCTCACCGATCGCGCACGCCGGGATAGAAGGTTGGGCATGCTGGGGCACCACACGGGGTGCAGGGGGGTCGAGTAAAACCTCGTGGCGCAAAAAGCCGCTCACGACGTCCGGGTGGATGATCGCCTGGCCCTGCGTCCGCGCCTCTTGGGCTTGCTCTGCTGCACCGGCAGACTGCCTTTGCATTCCGGGTATTGGCTACAAGACCAGAAAGCGCCGTTCTTGCCGCGCCTTGGGTGTGTGGCCGCACCGCATTGCGGGCAGGCTGGACCTTCCGGCTGTGTGATCGTCAGGGCGACGCTTCGATATTGCTGCACCAGTTGAGCCACCCAGGTGGATTGTTTGTCGATGAAATCCTCCAGCGTCATCTGGCCTGATTCGATCATATCCAGCGCCTGCTCCCAGACGGCGGTGGTGCCGGGGTCGGCAATCGCACTGGGCACGGCATCAATCAAGGTGAAAGCGGCCTCGGTCGCCCGAATGGCCTTGCCTTTGCGGGCGATATAGCCGCGAGCCAGCAGGCCGTTGATGATGCCAGCGCGGGTGGCTTCGGTGCCGATGCCGGTGGTCTCCTTCAGCTTTTGCCTGAGCCGCGGGTCGGTCACCAGCCTGGCCACGCCTTTCATGGCCTTGATCAGTTCGCCCTGGGTATAGGGTCGGGGCGGCTGCGTCTTGAGCGCCTTCAGCTCGACCTGCTCCAGGGTACACAGGGCGTCTTTTTCCAGGGCTGGCAAAGGTTGGCTTTGCGTACCATCCTGCTCCGCTTCTCTATTCTTGTCGTTACCCTGACCAGGCATGACCCGATGCCAGCCGGATTCAATCACCTGCTTGCCTGCGGCTCGCAGCGATTGGCCGGCGGCCGTGAGCTGCACATGGGTTCGGTCGAACTCATGGTGCGGCAGGAACTGGGCCAGATAATGCGCCCGGATGAGTCGGTAGACGGCCAGCTCCTTGTCCGACATGGCACTGAGCTTGACCGGCTCCAGCGTGGGGATGATGCCGTGGTGCGCTGTGACTTTGCTGTCGTTCCAGGCACGTGAGCGGAGCTGGCTGTCCAGTCCGTCGACCAGGGGTCGCAACGTCGGATCGGAGACCGCCAGGGCCTCAAGAACAATAGGGACTTCCGCCCGCATACTCTCGGGCAGGTAGCCGCAATCACTGCGCGGATAGGTCGTCGCCTTGTGTGTCTCGTAAAGTGCCTGGGCGATATCGAGGGTCTCCTGCACATCCAGCCCTAACGACCGGGAGCAGACTTCCTGCAGCGTTCCCAGGTCAAACGGCAGCGGCGGCGCTTCGCGTACACGTTCCGTGTCCACCTGGGTCACGGCGGCTTCATGGGATCGGCGCAGCGCATTGGCGGCGGTTTGTGCCACGGATTCCTGCAAGCACCGGCCTGCTTCGTCGGTGCTGTCCTCAGGCGCTAACCAGCTCGCCTTGAAGGAATGCCCACCCTGGGCAAGCGTGGTCTCGATAGCCCAGTAGGGTACGGCAACAAAGCGCTCAATGGAGCGGTCGCGGTCGACCACCAGCTTCAACGTGGGTGTCTGAACCCGGCCCACCGAGAGCACGCCACTGTAGCCCGCGCGCTGGCCGAGTAAGGTGAACAGCCGGCTCAGGTTCATGCCAATGAGCCAGTCTGCCCGCGAGCGCGCCAGGGCCGAGTGGTACAGCGGCAGGGTCTCCGTTCCCGGCTTGAGAGTATCCAAAGCCTTGCGGATGGAGGCGTCGTTCAGCGCCGACAACCAGAGTCGCCGAATCGGGCCTCGGTAGCCGCACAGGTCGATAATCTCCCGGGCAATCATTTCCCCCTCGCGGTCGGCGTCGGTGGCAATCACCAACTCGCTGGCCTGGCCGATAATCCGCTTCACGATCTGGAATTGCGCCTTGGTCGACGCTTTGACCTCGATGCGCCAGCGTTCCGGAATAATGGGCAGTTGCTCAATTGACCAGCGCCGGTATTGCTCGCCGTAGGCTTCCGGGGGCGCGGTTTCGAGCAAATGACCGATGCACCAGGTCACTGTGATACCTGATCCAGTGTAGCAACCGTTACCGCGTTGTCGGGCGCCCAGCACGCGGGCGATGTCCTTACCCTGGGACGGTTTCTCGCACAGATAGACGCGCACACTGCAGCTCCTTGGGTGTCATGGGTTGGCCCGGTGACTCAATGGGCTACAGGATGGCGAGCCATGAAAGATTTGGCTCTACACAACTCGATTCGCCGACGCTCCGGGTTTTTGGTTTGGCAAGGGCTGTGGGACGAATGGCGGTTGATGGACGTCCCTGGCACTATGCCACTGGCATAATCGGCGTTGGCGCAGAGTGAGCGGCGGAGGGCTGGTGCAGCCGCTCACAGTTCTTTTACGCTTCGGCATGCTGCTCAGCAACGGGCTCTTTGGGTGCCAGGGTTACGCGCTCGACGCGATACGGCAGGATGCCCACTCGGCGGGCCTCGATCTTGAAGGTCACGCGTTCGTTCTCGTCGGCATCCTCCCACTCGTCCCGTACGGTCCGGCCTTCCACCAGTACGCGCATGCCCCTCTGGTACAGCGTTTGCCAGTGCTCGGCATCGCGGTGCCACAGCTCCACCGGTGCCCAGAATCCGCCCCGATCCTCGTAACCCTCCTTGGTGGGCACAGGGTTGTCGAAGTAGACGTTCAGGCGCAGCAGGCGACGGGGTTCGTCGTTGCCGTTGGTGAATGCCCGGTACTCTGGCGCAGAGCCGATATTGCCCTCGCCTAAAAAACGTGTGCTCATGGTGTCCTCTCCTGGGTCAAGACGTGTTGCCGGATGCGGCGGTGGTAAACGGTTTGAGCCCGCTGGATTTTGGCTGCGCAGTCCACGGCCTGGCGGGCAATACTGTGAGTGAGACTGATCTGCATGTTCAGGGTGATCCTCTGCAGCTCCATGGCGTAGAGATCGTCGATCAGTGAGGCTGGGGTGGCTGGATCGGCGATCAGCCCCTCCCACAGCGCGACGCCCATGGCGGACCTGTCGAGGTTGCGCCAGCGCAGGAAGGTGGTGCCGGCCCCCGTGTTTTGTTGGGCCAGCTGGACACCAAGCAGACTGAACGGAGTGCGGCGGGCCTGGGTGAGCACATGTCTCTGAGCCAGGCCGATCAAACCATCTCGCAGGGTGATGCATTGGCTGGCCCAGTCCTCCAGACTCCCCTTACCCTTAAAAGGTTTTAAAAGGCCTTTTAGGTAGGCTGCCTGTTCCAGCTGCTGGAAGGCCGGCTGTTCCAGTGGCGAAAAGCGAGGTGGTGAACGGGTGAAGTCAGGTGTCGTCATGCCGATGCCTCTTCGTCTGGTGAAGCATCCTCGCTGGCATCACCGGCGTCTTCTGCCCTATCGGCTGGCTCATCGACAACGTTGCTCTCTGGGGCTGGCGTGTTTCGCGATGATCGGCGGCTGATTGGCGGCGCGAAGCGCGAGCGGCGTGTGCCTTCGAGCACCTCCTGGGGCAGCTCACCGAACTTTTCCCTGGCCTCCCGTGCCGCCGCGTTGTTGGCGGCGAAGTCGTCGCGGCAGGCGCCGGAGTAGCGGTACTGCTGCGCCAGTGAAAACAGGCTGCGCAGCGCATGCCCTCCCTCATTGAGCCAGCGCTCCAGGGTGCTGCGGTCAATCAGCGCGGTGTGATGTGCCAGAATCAGGCGGCGTGCCAGATCGTCGTAGTCGGCGAGCAGATAGACCGCCATAAAACCCAGCTGGGCATTGACGAACAACGGCAGCTTGACAGGCTGCACGTTGAGATTTTCCCCCAGACTGAGGGCCGCCGGCACATCCGCCAGGGCCTGGTCCACCTGTTCGCGCAGGGTCTGCAGGCGTGTCCGGGTATCGATGATCTTGTCCTCGATGCGCAGCATCCACCAGTCCGAGTAGGGATCGTCCTGCTCTGCGCCGCGCTTGAGTTTGTTCATGATCGACAGAAAGCCGTTGAGTCCGATGATGCCTGGCTTGCCGTCCGACGCAGCACGACCGTGCCAGATGCGGGAGGCGTGGTGAGTATGCAGCGTGAGTGCCATTGCACTGCGCAGCGATCCGAGGTTGAGTTGCAGAGATTCGTTGGCCATGTGAGCGACTCGCTGTGGAAAATCGAGTCGCCAGCATCGGCAAAGGCGGGAAGGCTGTCCGTAAAGAAACCGCACCCATTCGTCGCCCGTTTGAAATACCGGGTGCGGTTGAGGCAGTGATCAGGCGGGGGAGGGGTAGGGGAGGGGTAGGTCGGGAAGGCTGCGTGTTCCGGTTATGCCACTGGCATAATCATCAAGTCCCGGTCAGGTCGCCGATTTTGCTCGAGCGGCGGCACTCAGCCCCAGTTGGCTGATGAAATCATCAAGCTGGTCGTCGGCCATCTTGGCGCAGCGGCCAGCGGCAATATCCGCCCAGCCCAGGCTGGCCGCTTCCCGGAGGGCGTTGAGCTTGGCGGCCTCAAGACGCTCTCGCTGCTCGATCAGACGCAGGCCTTCCCGCAGCACTTCGCTGGCGTTCTGGTAGCGCCCGGACTGCACCAGCCTCTCGACCAGGTTGTTTTGCTGCTCGCTGAGTATGACGTGACGTGTTGGCATGGGAGGGTCTCCTGATGGCACTGGCTGCGATTATGCCACTGGCATAATGCCTGTCAGGTTTTTGTTGAACATCGACTGCAGACGGGCGAGGTGTGTCCTTGGTTGCTCAGGGTCCGTGGTCGGACTGGGGAAGGCCGTGTGTTCCATTATGCCACTGGCATAATCGGCATCAGCCCTTGTGGAAGATTGCCTGTAAGCGAGCGATCTGGGCTTTCACCTGCTCAGGGTCTGAGGGCTGGGTGGGTCCCGCAGCCTCGCCGTCGATGTGTGGCGCCGATCGCTCCGCCTTGAACTCCTTGATGGGATCGACGCCTGCCCAGGCATGGAACTCGCCTCGCATTGCCCGCTGGATCAGGCCAAACAGGTAATTGGCCGGTTTCTTGATGTAGCTGTCGCAGCAGCGAACGTTCCACTCATCGATCACCGGCTGTTGCAGTTCTCTGTCGACCTTCCTCAATGCGAGCAATGCGCCAGCTTTCTGCTCATCGTCGAGACGATCAAACCGTGGTGGCAGATTCAGATGTTGCAACTCGTTCAGTACTGTACGTACATTAATATTTTTAATACTTCTTTTACGTACAGTACTACGGTTCTTCGGAATCGGAAGAATGCCGTCAGACGGGCCTTTGCGCCCCGATTCGGATTTCGAAGAGGGCTCGTCATAATCCCGAAGAAGGGCCTGAGCGCTCTCTTCGGTTTTGGAGTTATCCACAGGCTCGATCTTGGTGGCGTCGCCGTGCCAATTTTGCCCCGCCAGGCGCTCCGCCATGACCTGCAGGCGCGAGGGCAGCGTCCGGCCGCTGATCAATGGGTCTTCGGTGATTTCTCTGAGTGCGTTGACGCCAACGATCCGTACAGCCTTGGCGGCATGGGTCAGCGCTTGGCTGACCAGTCCCAGGTACTCGGTATCGAGTTGCATGGCCTCGAAGGGTGACAGGGGTTCGTCATGGAGCACATACAGGTTACCCAGCAAGCGTCCAGATCTGGGGTCACGTCGTCGCCGGGCCAGGCTGAGCCAGCGGGTCAAGCGTAATTGGGTCAGCGCTCTGGCGACGGTTTCGTGAGAGGCTTTGGCTGTGCACGGCATGGATGCCAGGTAGGGTCGCAGGCGCTCATAGGTGGGGAGGGCGGTCACGCCGTCGTCGTTCAGCAGCAGACGAAAGACCTGCCAGGCATTGCGCTCCAGGGGGGTCAAGCGGCGATCGAGAAACAATGCTCTGGGCACGCTTTCGTGGCGGTTGCCGCTGAACAGGAAGCCGTCTTGCGCGTTAACTGTAGCCGGGCGCGTGTCTAAGCGCTGAGCTGCATCATCCAGAAGTGTGGTCAGCGTAGCGGGGCCGCTGCCGCGGCCCGGTGTTTCGCTGGCCATGGGTCACACCAGACCCTGGTCGATCCAGGCATTGATCGTTGACCACAGGACGGAAGCGGGCAAATTGAGATCTTCAGCAAGATCCAGCGTAAGGTCGAGCAAGGCCAGGGGATCATCCAGGGCGATACCGCGCTGTTTGACCTCGGGGTCCCATCGCCGCCACAGTTCGGTGTCCTGTTCCTCGCTCAATCCGGGATGGCGGCCTTTACGCTTGGGCAGGCCGAGAATGTCACGGCGCAAGGCGACCTCCTGATGCGTCAGGCCGTAGAACTTGCTCACCATCTCGGTACTGGCGCCCAGGCGCAGCATGCGATCAACCGCGGCGATTTCTTTCTCAACGTCTGCTACCTGGCGCAACAAGCGCTGCAGCACGTCGCGGTTGACGGTGACCGAACACCAGGGCACGGAAGCATTGATCAGTACGCTGACCAGGGCGGGGTGCTTCAGTGCCCCCAATTCCTGTTCGCCGAACCCCATGGCTTTGCAGCGCCGCAGCTGGCCGTTGCGCAGATCATGCAGTGCCTGTGCAATCACAGCCTGGTTGAGTGGGTGGGGTGCCGACATGCTGCCTCCTGGAACGCTATGAACCCCCGGGGGGTGTGAGTTCGGTGCCAGTGCCCGACTCCAGCTCCACCAATCGACGTGACAGCCGCAGCAGGCGGAACAACTTGACCAGACCGTTATCGCTTAGCCGCGATAGTGAATCGTGATGCGCGCCTTGACGCCCCTGCAGCAGAGGCCCCAGCAAGTCCAGCAGCCGCAGATTGTCGATGCCACCGGTGGGCGGGCTTGATGAGTGGACGCCTGCACTCAGCGCATACAGTAGGGTAAGGACTGCGCGCCCCATCAGCGGCATCACGTGACCATCAACGGAAAGTGCCTGCATATCGCAGTGGAAGCCGATCCCCGTATCGGTTGGCTGTATGTGTTGGGCTTGTCCTGCCTCATGGGCCATTTCGGTGGCGAACTGGGCAATATGCACACGCAGGCTGTCGGGTGCGTCCAGACCGGGCTCGATGTACCAAACGTCCGTGATGGGGTAGAGCCCTCCAGCCTGGACTGGGATCGCCTGCAGAACGGTCGACTCGAAGTCTGGCTGCATGTTGCCTGTCTGGTCCGCCAGCAGGCGCTGAATGTCCTGGAGTCGGTCGGTGGTTGTCGCTGGCGTCACCACATGCGCCTGAAGTCGTTCGTTATCAGGCGCAGCCAATACAGGATTGCCGATATCGGTGGCCGATGAATCAGGACGTTCTGGAGGTGGGGACTCCTTTATCTTCGCCGGTTTAGGTGCTGTGTCAGCCCTTTGTTCGTCTGCCGGTGGCGCCTGGCGTTGTGGCTGTGATGGGCCTGGGCTCTGTTCGATGGAGCGAGGGGCAGGATCATCTGCGGCAGGGCGTTGTTTGAGGGCTGCACCGGCTGACGTCAGGCGGTTGCGACCATCAGATTCCGTGATATCCAGGGTCAGGGTGTCGTAGTCGACCTGCAGGAGTTCGGCCATCTGTCCAATCAATTCGTCCTGGATGCGTCTGACCGAGAAACCCTCCGCGTCGCTGTCGAAGGTTGCGAGCACATCGTGGAACAGGCTGGCAAATTCCATCTCCACGCCGCGGCTCATGCTCAGCGCTTCCCATGTCCTCTCGCTGGACTTGCGCAAGGCGGTCAGCCGCTCGATCTGTGGCCGTCCCAAACCGCTATAGAGCACGGTGGGGATGGCGGGAAGCAGATAGAACACGGCATCCTGCATGCGGCTGATGTGGGGCTGGGTGATGGGATAACCGTCCGCACTCAATCGCCTGGCCAGTTCGGTTTGTGTCAGCGTGGTGTCCGATTCGACCTCGTACAGCTCGCGGGCTTTCTCGACACCCAGAGCGCGCTCAATGAAGGTCAGTCCCCCGTGCAATTCGTTCTCGGCCAAGTGCCCGGTCAGGGCGACAATCTCACCGCGCTCCGGCCAGGGGCGGAACAGGCACTGGATGCGAAAGAATGTCTCGTCTTTCGTTTCAGTCCACAACTCATTCAGGATTGCCAGACGGGTATTGCCGCCGTTGCGGATAATGTAATGGCTTTCGCCGGGCCGGCGGGTGATGGCCGGTGGCGTATCGAGCCCGCGCTTTCGTATGGATTCTTTGAGCTCTTCGTAGCGGGGGTTGCGAGTGACCCGCGGGTTTAGGTCATACGGCAGCAGTTGCTCCAGGGTCACGGTCATGGGGGTGTCGGCGATAGGATCGCTCAACGCCTCTGCGTCAGGGCCACTGCGTCGGAATTGATCGGCCAGTAGTTTGCCGGCCATGTCTTTGGAGGTGAGGTCAGCCATTGTGATCAGGCTCCTCGGCAAAGCGGGTTTCTCGCCGCAAGCGTGCCAGGGCATTGCGGGTGGCACGATGGTCACTGGACGTTGAGCCGGTGTAGATCGGTGGCAGTCCGGGTTTGGTGAGTTTCAGGTGACCACCGCTGGTGCGCTCCACGTGCCAGCCTTCGGCCTGGGCAAGTTCGATCAGTGGTTTGAGGCGCTTGTAGCCACGCGAGGGAATCGGCAAGCGGGTCATCAGGCAGTCCTCCGGTGGGCTCCGGCTTGCAGTCGGCTAAATGCCGGTTGCGAGGCCGGTAGCAGCTCGCAGGCCAGCGCGCGCATGGTGTCGAAGGCGGCAGGCGTGATCCGTCCTTTGGGCCGACGGTATTCCACCCGGTGAACGGGCAGCGCCTGGGTCGAGGCGCGTGGGTAGGCTTCAATGGCCGGGATGCTGGTATCGAGCGCGACGATGCCAGGTTCGTTGGCAAACAGGTCGCGCAGTGCCTGCTGGATTACCCGTGCATTACTGGACACTGGATGAACCCGGTTGATAAGCAGGTGCAGGGGGGGTGGTTCGATGCCGAGGCGCCGGTAGGGGGCGATATCCTGCATCAGCTGCAGGGTGCCGCGGCGAAATTCCCGTGCCGCCAGAATCTCTGGCGTGACCGGTGAGAGGGCAATATCGGAGGCCAGTACCGCCATCTCCAGCAGAACACTCCTCGCGCCCTGGGTATCGATCAGCAGCAAATCATAATGAGGACGGAACACCGGTAGCAGATTGCGCAGGCGCAGCCGTCCATCGGGCGCGTGAAGCAGCAGGGTGTTCAGCTGACCCTTGTCGTCATTGGACAGCACCAGGTCCAGGCCGTCGATAGCGGTGTGGGATACCAGTCGAGAACGATCCTGTTCATTGAAGGCCAGCAGCTCATAGATGCCGCCCGGTGCATGAGACCGTAGGGTGAAATAGCTGGACAGGGTTGGCTGGACATCCAGGTCAAGCAGCAGAACCCGCAGTCCCGCATCAGCCGCAATGCCGCCGAGATTCGCGGCCGTGGTGGTTTTGCCCACCCCGCCCTTGGTTGAAATAATGGAGACGACCTGCATGACTGTCCTCCTCACAGGGTTGCGTTTGAGAAGGCTGGATCAGGTACGGTCGTTGAGGCGCTCTTCGATCCACTGGTCGATCTCGGCGGCATCCCAGCCAACGGCGCGGACGCCGAGGCGAAGCGCTTTCGGAAACTTGCCGGCTTTCATCAGGTTGTAGATATGCGCGCGCTTGAAACCGGTCTTGGCCTCGACTTCCGGACGGCGGAGGATGCGGCGTTCAGTGCGAAAGGCCTGGGTCATCTGTGTAGACATGGTAAGCACTCCTGTACGCTCAATAGCGCGGTGAAGAATGTGCTGTCCATTCAATGTCAGCTGGGCGGGATATACACTGCAACTGCAGGTTCCAGGGCTGCAGTTGCAGTCAGTCGGCCTCGTCGCCGACGTGCCGTTTGGCGGCACTGAATTTTTCCCAGAGTGTCCGTTCACTGATGCCGGGGTGCCCGGGAAAATAGGCCAGCAGTGCGCTGATGATGGATGTGGTGGTGTCGAAGGAGGAGTAGCGCTTTCCGCTCGGGGACTTACCCAGCAGCAGGGTCAGCAGCCCGCCGATAACGCTCAGGTAAGTAGACTCGCCACGGAGCGAGAGGGTTTTGTCCTCTCCCGCCCCACAGCTCGCTTTTTCGCTGAGCAAACGGTGCTGATCCTGTAGTGCTTTGAAGGACTGCTCCAATTCCGTGAGTCGCAGCTTGAGCGCCTCGCGATCAATCAGCAGGGCCTGCAAGTTGTCCAGGTTGATGGCGGAATGCAGGTGGCGCTCGATGCCTTCGAACAGGAATTCTGGCTTTTGGTCTGGGTAGTAATGAGTCATCCAGGCTTTCAGATCCACATGCCTGACGGTGAGGTCGGGCTGTGTCAGCAACGTTGGATCATCGCAGGTGATGCCGGACTTCCCGTAAGGTAGCTCGCCGTTGCGGAAGGCATCGTACAGCCGCTCCAGGTTCAACTTCAGCATCGGCCAGCGGGGAAAGTCATTTACATCCAGAACGATCTTGTCGCCCAGGGTGTTGAGTATGCGGGCCTCGAATCGTACAAGACCGCTCCAGCGGATTGCCGCCTCAATGGGGCGATAGAATACTTTTGAATGCTGCGTTTGGTTGGACTTCCCCATGTCTCATCCCAGCCACTTGGCCTCCTGGCGTTAGCTCAACAGGTCACCTGCCCACAGGCTTTCCGGCTCTGACTGGCTGGGCGGTGATGCAACGCTGGGGAGTGTGACGCGAATGAGAGCTACAGATAACGGTGTATATGGACTGCTGCACCGCCTCATTGTTGCCAATCAACGTATGCCGCCGAAACAGCGGCTTCCCATCGTTGGTCACGAGTTTTCGAAGCGATCAGGCGGCTGTAAAGACCTGATAGGTCAGCGGTGTTGTTCGAGGGGAAAAAACAACCTTCTAGATCAGCGGTGTCTGGCGTGTGACTGGCCTGTGATCAGAAAAATTGCAGGCTGTGTCACAGAATCCTGGCGGTGGTCTCGAGTCTTGTCATAGCGTCGATGCTTTTTGTATCTTGAGGCAGATATAAAAAGAATGGCGGTGGGTGCAGCGGGTCTAATTGCTGACGTAATTGACCCGTCGGATAAAGTTTCTCAATTGCTTCGATGGCTCATTGTCTGGTCGCAGCAAGTAGGTCGTCAATATAAAAGTGTTGTCAGCCAGGGGTCTCGTGACGACGTCTTTGTGGTGTGATACTTCTGCGTGTGCTGTCGTGGAAAAGCCCACTCCATATCCGGCGGCGACCAGTGTAAGCATCAGGTCATGGGTAGATACTCGCTCGGCAACGACAGGGCTCTCATTGCTTGATCGGAGCACTTTGTCCAGTTGTTGGCTGCATCCTTCGCAATTCTGTGGATCACACAGAACCAGGGGATATCTCATTACTTCCTGGAGGGGCACGTGTTTGTGCGTCAGCAAAGGGTGTCTTGCCGGCATGGTAACCACGAGAGGGTCGTGCCAGACAGGCTCGGCGAGAATCCCGTCCTCGATTTCATCGGCGAGCGCCAGCCCGGCGTCGTATAAGTCATTACGCAGCCCCAGCAGTTGCTGTGAGAAGGGCATCTCTGACAAACGAATCTCGACTTCGGGTTCTTCTTCTCGACAGCGGGCGAGTAGCATGGTCAAACGACTGCGTGCGATGCCATCGGAGAGCGCAATGCGCAGCTTGCCGCGATAGCCGGAGGCTGCTGCTTTGGCATTGGCTTTCGCCTGATCCAGGCAAAGCAGGACTCGGCGAGCATCTTCAAGGAAGACCTCGCCGGCCCAAGTCAGTCGTGCTCCACGTGATGTTCGCTCAAGTAGCAGCACGCCGAGCTCGGTTTCCAGGTTCTTGATGGTTCGAGAAAGGGGTGACTGCTCGATATGAAGGCGCTCGGCCGCACGACTGAAATGCAGCTCTTCGGCGACGGCAATGAAATAGCGTAGATGGCGTAACTCCATGTCAAACATCCTCCCTGTACAACGCCACCAAAATGCGATCCTTGGGCCAGACCGGTTAAACGCGGCCTGGCGGATCGACTTGTCGTGCCGGTTCCCCCCCCTGGCTGGAGCTGGCGCCTGGCAGGCGGCGTCAGCTGGCGGTGAAAGCAGTCAAGAGGACCGCGGTTCTCTATACGCTTGGAGTCCGCGACGGGGTGTCCACTGCGGATCGCTTTTACCTTGTCGCGCCCAGTGATGTCATTGTGTTGACGTGTTAAGTATTGACTTAATTAAGCTCTTTCAACAATATCACAGAATGAACAGCTTTTCTGCCATTGCCGACCCTACGCGTCGAAGAATCATGGAGTCTCTGGCGCAGGGTCCCCTTTCGTCGGGAGAAATCGCAGGGTTGTTCCAGATATCGGCCCCAGCAGTATCCCAGCATTTGAAAACTTTGCGCGAGGCGGGGTTGGTTCAGGTGCGTATTGAAGCTCAGTGGCGGATCTATGAGTTGGACAGGGAGGGGGTTGATAAGCTGGTTGCGTGGGTGAGCATGCTGGGCTCCTCGGAAATGGCTGGCTGTGACTACAGAAAACATTATTGATAGTGTGCTGAGGATTTGGTTAAAGGATATCAATCGGTAGATTTTGTGTGAGGGTTCTGGTTGACATGAATGAGTCCTGACGTTGTACTGCTTTTCCGCGAGCTCATGTGGCTACGGGGAACCAAAGGGTAAATGTGGTCGTATCCGGGGTGGAGGCAGCTTCTACACGGCCTCCGTGTGCCTCGACGATGGATCGCGTGATCGCCAAACCCAGTCCAGCCCCTTCGCTTTGGCGCGTCCTGGATGGGTCGGCCAGATAGAAGCGATTGAAGATAAGGGGCAGGTGTTCTGCGGGAATTTTTGGTCCTGGGTTGCGTACACTCAGCGATACCTCGTTGCTCGAGTGACTGGCCAACCGCACTTCTATCTCTTTGCCCGATGGAGTGTGGCGAATCGCATTGGACAAGAGGTTAGAAACAGCTCTTCGCAACATGGCGCGATCGCCGTGTATGGTTGGCACCTTGCCAGTCAGCAGCAGTTGAACTTGCTTATCCTCTGCCAGGGCTCCGAAAAAATCGAAAAGCTCCCTGACTTCCCGGGCCAGATCCAGAGGTTCGTGAACGGGCTTGAGCAAGCCATGGTCGCTCTTGGCCAGCCACAGCATGTCGTTGACCATTTTGGCCAAGCGCTCTTGCTCCTCCAGATTGGAGTACAGCAACTCCTGATATTCCTCGAGAGCTCTGGCCTTGCCCAGCCCGACCTGAGTTTGGGTAATGAGGCTGGTGAGCGGGGTGCGCAACTCGTGGGCAATATCGGCGGAGAAGTTGGAGAGGCGGGTGAAGCTGTCCTCAAGCCGCCCGATCATGTCGTTGAACGAATCAACCAGGCCCTGCAATTCTCCGGGTACTTCGGCGCGCTCCAGACGCACATGTAGTTGGTCGGCCTGGATGCGAGACATCTTTTCGGAGAGCCCTCGCAAGGGGGCGTGCCCCTGGTGTACGCCGAACCAGGCGGCCACTACGGTGGCGACGCCGGCAAGGCTCATGATAAGCCATAGACTTTGACGAAAGATTCGCAGAAACTGCGAGTGAAATTCCATATCAATCGCCGTGGTGATTTGATAATTCCGACCGTTGACATTCGCTTGCTTGATCACGCCCCGATAGGTTTTGCCATCCGACTGCCAGGTATACAACTGGGCAGGACTGATGCTGGTGACCGGAAGTAACGCTTTCGTCGGTTGTGCGAGATCCGCACCGGGGGTGCTATAGAGAATGGCTCCCCTGGGATTCTGTACCTGGTAGTAGACGCCATGGTGCCCCGACACGGCCCGGGACAGGAATTCGAGCAACCGTACCGGTTCGTTGTCGGCCTCACGGAGTGATTTCTCTATCGCCTTGGTCATTACCGCCAGCTCGCCGGCGTCCTGCTCGGCAAAGTGACGTTCCACCGCATTTAATACCAGGTTACCGATCACGATCAGGCTGAGGCCGATAGCCATCCCCACGAACACCATTACCCGGCTCGTGAGCGAAAGGGGTTGGCGGCTAAGGCGCTTCATCGTCGGTTTCTGCGTCGAGTTTGTACCCCATGCCGCGGACCGTGTGGATCAACTTGGGCTCGAATTCATCATCTATTTTGGCACGCAGACGACGGATGGCCACGTCAATCACGTTGGTGTCGCTGTCAAAGTTCATGTCCCAGACTTGCGAGGCGATCAGCGATCGTGGCAGCACTTCGCCCTGCCGGCGCATCAGAAGCTCCAGTAGTGAGAACTCCTTGGCGCTGAGCGCAATTTTCCTGCCGGCGCGTGTCGCCCGCCGCCTGGGGAGATCCAACACAAGATCGGCAACACACAACCGATCTGTCTGCACAGGCACCGTGCTCCGTCGCAGCAGGGTACGCACGCGCGCCAGCAGTTCCGCAAAGGCAAACGGCTTGACCAGATAATCGTCGGCACCGAGTTCCAGCCCCTTGACCCGGTCATCCACGCTGTCGCGGGCCGTCAAGAAGAGCACCGGTGTCTGTCGGCCTGCCTCGCGCAGCGATTGCACGATGCGCCAACCATCAACATCCGGTAGCATGACATCCAGGATGATCAGGTCGAAGGTTTCGGTCATGGCCAGATGATGGCCGTCCAGGCCATTGCGAGCGAGAACGACTAAAAACCCAGCCTCGGTCAGGCCCTGGTGAAGGTAATTACCTGTTTTTATTTCGTCCTCCACTACCAGAAGACGCATAGCGAGCGCTCCCTTACAGAATGTCCTCAACAGTCTAGCGGCTGAATTCCAACGGCAAGATGACGCATAGATTACATAATTGTCATGTTAGAGTCATGCTGGCGACAGGGTGAGTTGGCTAACGTAAGGGCCGCGATGGGTAGAAGCCCTGTCGGGAAGGCAACTAGATGTTACCGAGTAGGGAGGAGATTTCATGAGTGATTCGATGCCAGGCAGGTTATTGCCTCTGTCACGACGGCGTTTTGTGCAGGGCTTGGCGGCCGGTGGCGTATTGGCGTTGTCGCCGGGATGGCTACAGGCGCGTGCAAACGGCGGGGGCAGTACGCAAACGGGTTTGGCGCCAGTGCTGACAGGGCGAGAGATCGATCTCACCATCGCCGAGACACCAGTCAACTTTACCGGCGTGACACGCATGGCGACCACAATCAACGGATCCATTCCCGGGCCCACCCTACGCCTGCGAGAGGGCGACGAAGTGACGATCCGGGTCACCAATCGGTTGCCAGTGTCTACTTCAATCCATTGGCATGGCATCATTCTGCCATTTCAGATGGACGGCGTGCCGGGAATCAGCTTCTCCGGTATCGCTCCCGGCGAAACCTTCACCTATCGATTCAAGCTGCAGCAAAGCGGCACCTATTGGTATCACTCCCACAGCGGCTTTCAGGAAATGACCGGCATGTACGGCGCGCTGATCATCGAGCCCCGCGAAGGAGAATCCATCCGCGCCGACCGGGATTATGTGGTGCAGCTGTCCGACTGGACCGACGAAGATCCCATGCGGGTATTCGGCAAACTGAAGATCCAGGGCGACGCCTACAACTTCAATCAACCTACTGTCGGCGACTTTTTCCGCGATATTTCCAGCCTCGGATTGGCGGGAGCCTTGGATAAACGCCAGATGTGGAACCAGATGCGCATGAATCCGACGGATCTGGCCGATTTGTCAGCCGCCACGCTGACCTACCTGATGAACGGCACGACGCCCGCTGGCAATTGGAGCGGACTGTTCAAGCCGGGCGAACGTGTTCGCCTGCGCTTTATCAACGGTTCCAGTAACACCTTCTATGATGTCCGTATTCCAGAACTCAAAATGACCGTGGTCCAGGCGGACGGCCAGGACATAGAACCAGTAAGCGTCGATGAATTCCGTTTTGGCCCCGGCGAAACCTATGACGTATTAGTGGAGCCACGCAACGATGCCTATACCATTTTCGCGCAGAGCATGGAGCGAACCGGCTATGCGCGCGGAACCCTGACGGTGCGCGAGGGCCTCGAAGCAGCGGTGCCCGCGCTGGATCCCGTGCAATGGCTGACCATGGCCGATATGATGGGCAACATGGATCATGGCGCGATGAGTCACGATGCTATGAAGGACATGGATCATTCAAGTATGGGCCACGGTGGGGCTGCGATGGACCACAGCCAACACGCCATGCAGAAAAATCCACTGGCCAGGCCCTCCCGTGAGGTGCGCCACGCTAGTACCGAATATGGTCCGTCGGTAGACATGCGGGTCGAGATGCCGCGCACCAACCTGGATGACCCCGGTGTCGGACTCCGCAACAATGGCCGTCGCGTACTGACGCTTGCCGATCTACGTTCGCTTGACGGCGTACTGGACGACAGGCGCGCCCCGGCACGTGAGATCGAGCTGCACCTGACCGGCAACATGGAGCGTTACAGCTGGTCCTTCGATGGCCTGGAGTTTGGTCAGAGCACCCCGGTTTCCATGCGCCATGGTGAGCGTCTGCGGGTGATCCTGCAGAATGACACCATGATGACCCATCCCATGCATCTGCACGGCATGTGGAGTGAGCTGGAAAATGACCAGGGAGAGCTGCTGGTGCGGCGCCACACCATTCCGGTGCAGCCGGCCCAGCGAATCAGCTTTCTGACGACCCCCAATGACCTCGGGCGTTGGGCCTGGCACTGCCATCTGCTGTTTCATATGGACGCGGGCATGTTCCGCGAGGTGGTGGTGTCATGAATAAACTGCATCGTTATGGCT
Organism: Parahaliea mediterranea; assembly: GCF_003402235.1. Classification (GTDB taxonomy): domain Bacteria; phylum Pseudomonadota; class Gammaproteobacteria; order Pseudomonadales; family Halieaceae; genus Parahaliea; species Parahaliea mediterranea. The sequence goes on along the minus strand of NZ_QEWO01000009.1, from coordinate 70,212 downwards.
TCTTCACTCGCTCGGCTGTGCTCGGCATGTTGACGCTGGCCAGCCTGCCGGTATGGGCGCAGTCTGACGATCCGCACAGCGGACACGGTTCTTCGTCGACAGCGGCCCGAGAAGCTCCAGAACAGGTCAAGGCTGTGCCGTCTTCTCAACAGGCACAAGCCACCAGCAGCAGTAGCAGTAGCATGAATTCTGCTGATATGAACATGCAGGGCGGTGAGGCTCCCACCGATGCCCGTGACCCACATGCTTATTCCGACGGCTATACGCTGACAGATGGCCCTTATACGCTGTTTTCGCAACGACAATTGACGCTGGCCGATGAGCACCGCTTTCGGGCCCTATTGGCCGATCGCCTGGAATATGACGCCGGTAGCGAGACCGGGGTTTTCGATATTCAGGGCTGGTATGGCACGACCTTCAACCGTCTGGTGGTCAAACTCGAAGGCGACGTCGCTGATGGCCGTCTTGAAGAAAGTCAAACCGATGTACTCTGGAGCCGTGCGTTGAACGGCTATTTCGATACCCAGTTGGGTATACGGATGGATCAGTACGACGAGGGCAGAGATCGCCAGTGGCTGGCTTTCGGTTTGCAGGGTCTTGCCCCTTACTGGTTTGAACTGGATATGACCGCCTATTTGGGTGAAAGCGGCAGAACCGCACTGACGCTCGAAGCGGAGTACGAGCTCCTCCTGACCCAACGATTGATTCTACAACCCCGTGCCGAGCTGACGCTTTACGGCAAGGATGATGTGGACAATGACCTGGGAAGTGGGATATCAGATAGCGCCCTTGGTCTGCGACTGCGCTATGAGTTCTCGCGCCAGTTTGCCCCTTATGTTGGAATTGAGTGGACAAACAAATATGGCAATACTGCCGACTTTGCCCGCGCGGCTAATACACCTGTGCGCGATACGCTTTATGTCGTGGGTGTACGGTTGTGGTTCTAAAGCGTCCGAAAGACGCATTTTTAAGTGGTTACTACTATAGAGGAATCAAATCATGAAGCGTAAACCCCTTTCCTGGCTCCTGGCCGTCCCGGCACTGGCATTGACGTTGTCCGTCCAGGCGCACGAACCCGAGGAACATATGAAGGATGCGGAACAGCCTGATTGTATGGCGATGAAGGATATGGATCATTCAACGATGGACATGAATGACCCCGTCATGCAGGCAATGATGAAGAAGTGTATGGGCGCAATGCACGGCGATCCATCTGAATCTGATATGGAGGATTCCGACCATAACACTGACACCAAGGAGTCAGAAGGCAAAAAGCCGGCCGAACACCAGCATTAACCTGACAGTGTGAAGCCAACCTTTGCGCAAAAATGGGCAGAGGTCCAAGCCCTGAAGGAGTTTGCATGGCCGCTATGAAGATTTTTTCCTGTTTCAAATGCCTCGCTCTCACTGCGTTGCTGGCTCTCGTTGGCGGAGTCGCATTTATGTACGCGGGTATTTACCCCATGGGCGCGGACGTGCCACACAATCGCTTGACCTACTGGGTACTGGAAACCTTGCGCGAACGGTCCGTAGCACGCGCGTCCAATGGTATCCAGGTGCCCGCCGATCTGGATTCACCCGAACGCCTGCTGAACGGCGGAGCGGACTACAATGACATGTGCTCGGGCTGCCATCTCAAGCCCGGCAAAACCCAAAGCGATTTCACCTTGGGGCTGTACCCCGCGCCGCCCGATCTCACGGAAGTCCATGACACACACGGCGGTGACGCCGAGGCAGAGGATCGGCGCCGGTTCTGGATCATCAAGCACGGCATCAAGGCCTCCGGCATGCCGGCCTGGGCGCCCGGGCACGACGACGAGCGCATCTGGAATATGGTGGCATTCTTGAAGCGCCTGCCGGAACTGTCGCCGGAGCAGTATCAGATTTTGACGGCTCGCGGCGACAATAATCAGGACCATCACTGATGTGAGGTCGGCCTGCTTTACTCACCACGCAAGCATCCGGGGGAATCATGCCCGAAGATAAAGATAGAACGCCCCACTACAGGGAAGGCAGCCTGACCTTATGGGGCACCGTCATGCTGGGAACCGGCGTCATGATCGGCGCCGGTATCTTTGCGCTGACCGGGCAGATGGCCCAGATGACGGGCGTGCTGTTTCCGCTGGCGTTTCTGGCCGCAGCCGTGATCGTCAGCTTTAGTGCCTATTCCTACATCAAAATTTCCAATGCCTATCCCTCGGCGGGCGGTATCGGCATGTACCTGCACAAGGCCTATGGCGATCGCCTGCCGACGGCGTTCAATGCCCTGCTGATGTACTTCTCCATGGTGATTGCCCAAAGCTTTCTGGCAAGAACGTTCGGATCCTACACCATGCAGCTGTTTGGTGGCGATGAGAGCGGACGTATGGTGCCGATCCTCGGGGTTTCACTTCTATTGGCCGCCTTTGTGATCAATCTGATGGGCAACCGCCTTATCGAGAGTGTTGCGTCGTTCATCGGTATTCTGAAAATCGGAGGCATTCTAATTTTTGGTGTCGTGGGTGTCTGGATTGCCGATAGCATTTCCGTCGATTTCTCCCGCACGGGAGAGGCCGGAACCCTGGGAAATTTCCTGGGTGCGACCGCACTCGGGATACTGGCATTCAAGGGTTTCACAACGATTACCAACAGCGGTTCGGAGGTGAAAGACCCGCGACGTAACGTGGGGCGCGCCATCGTGATTTCCATCGCCGCGTGCGTGGTGATCTACACGCTGGTCGGTTTTGCCGTTGCCAGCAACCTGTCGCTCTCAGAGATTATTGAAACCCGGGACTATTCCCTTGCCGCCGCGGCTCGACCGGCGCTTGGGGAATACGGCGTGTGGTTCACGGTGGCCATCGCCATGATGGCCACCGCTGGCGGCATTCTCGCCAGCATCTTTGCCGTTTCGCGCATGCTGGCCATGTTGACGGAAATGAAACTGGTTCCACACCGTCACTTTGGCATGCCGGGTAGTATCCAGAAGCACACACTGGTGTACACCGTGGTGCTTGGCCTGATCCTCACCGCATTCTTTGATCTCTCGCGGATTGCGGCGCTGGGCATTGTCTTTTACTTGATCATGGACATTGCTATCCACTGGGGTGTTCTTCGCTATCTTCGTGTTGATATCAGCGCTAGAGCGTGGGTGCCGGCCACGGCTATTTTTCTCGATTTGCTCGCCCTCGGAGGCTTTGTCTGGGTCAAGCTCAATACCGACCCCTTTGTGATCGGTGTTGCTGTTGCCGCCATGCTTGTCATTGCGATTGCCGAGTGGATCTTCCTGAAACGGTCGGCGGGCGCCAGACAATCCGAACAGGAAGAATCACATGCACACCACCACTAAAACTTGGGACTAGAGCCGAGGAGCACACCATAATGGAGAATCATATGCTGGGTAACACAATGTGGGCGGGACACTGGCTGTGGATGCTGGTGGTCGCCGTTGTCGTCGTCATTCCGGTCTGGCGTATCTGCCAGCGCACAGGCTATCCGGGTTGGATGGGACTCCTGATACTGTTTCCCGTCGTTAATCTCCTTTTCCTGTATTTCATAGCATTTACGGCCTGGCCGGCGGATAAAGCCGGGGGAGCATAATGGCTGAGCACCGGCATGCTCACTTACCGCCGCCGGCCGATAAGGCCACTTGTTGGAATCATTGAGGATAGATTCAGTATGGAAATCAAAACATTTTATGATCTGATCGAATGGACCCGTGAATTACACGCGAAATTGGCGAAATGCCTCGCACATTGTGCTTCCCGTCACGGTGATGAACGGGCCTCAATGCTGCTAGAGTATCTGGCGTCTCACGAAACCGAAATGGAGAAAATGGTTGCGGCGTTTGAGCGGCAGGCCGATCCCAAGGCCGCGCACACTTATGTGTATGATTACATACCGCATAATCCCATTACGACACATCTGGATTGCGATGATCACTACGCCAAACTGGATGCCGATGCGATCAGTGCGGAAGTGTTCGATTTTCACGAGCAAATAATCGATCTTTACCAGTCGCTCGTGGGTAAGGCGGAAATTCGGGAAGCCGCGGAACTGGTGCAATCATTGCTGGCTATGGAGGAACACGAAACCAAGCGGTTGGTCCGGCAGGTAGAGCGAATGGACGACCTGTAACCAGTAAAAAGGGGCCTTTACCTATCGCGGGACCCGCCGGGATGACCCGGTCGATCCGTGGGGTCCGGGTTGAAAGAAGCGGGTGATGATCAATCTTTAAGGAGTAAGGGCGCAAAGCCGCCGCCTGGCGTACGGAAATTGGTGGTCTGGCCCCGATACAGCCTTGCCGCGGCCAGAAGCAGGGTGCTGCGATAGGTATACAGGCGCACGTCCACCTTAAGTTTTTCCCGCTCACCATCGACCAGAACCAGGCGCTCGGAGGGCGGCACATAGGCTTGAGCGATATAGTCGCTTTCGAGAATCCGGGCAAAGGTGCTTTTGGTGAGCTTGCTGCCCCGGTATACGCCCTTGCTGCCATGGCCGGCCACCGGTTTGAAGAACCACTGTCGCCGTTCCCGCCAAAGATCCTCCCCGTTACTGGCGGTGACCTGTAGGGTGCGGGGAATACCACGGCGGAGCAATTCGGCGTGTTCAGGACTCAAGCCCCAAGCCATAAGCGTTGCGTGATCCGACAATACCGCCAGGTTGCGTTTGTCCGCCAACAGGGCATGGACAAAGGGGTTGGGGGTTATGACGGCGCCGCCGTCCAGCCAGGCCGAGCGCAAGGCGTCGTGTTCGGGGGTTTCGAGCCCGAAGTCGACCAATCGGTTGTAAACCAGGTCGATTCGCTTGTCACCAGCGTATAACGCGCCCGCCGCATATTTGAGATCAGTGGGGGTGAGTATGACGGTATCGATACCCTTGTTGCACAAGAGCTGCTGCGCCAGCCGGAACTCGGGGTAGAGATGCTGTTCCTCAGGCTTGTCATCGACGATCGCTATGCTCTGCGGGCGTCCACTGCCCCGCTGGGCGCGCCATTCACTTTCGAACTGGGCGATCACTGCGGTGTCGAAGTCTTCGGCCCAGGAGGCTCGCGTAGCGCCACCGCAGCAGGGCAGTTGGGCCCGTGCCAGCACGGCATTGAGGAACGCGCCCCCCGCGTTGGTATTGACCTCGATCAGTCGGGGTCCCTCCGCGCCGAGGTGGAAATCATAGCCCATAAAGGCACCTGTGGGTCCGGGGTTGATCATGGCATTCTGCGGGGCCCAGGACAGGACCCGTCGCCGATAGTCGGGGAGGGCGGCAGCGGCCTCCAGAGCCTGGACGATGGCCAGCATATGGTCCAATTCCTGACCGGGAACGAAGACAGCGGCATTGGAAAAGAGTTGCTGCCAGGCCGTGCTGGACAGGATTTCGCCGGCGTTGTCCCCCAACTGACTGGCAAGATTGGCAACGATTGCTGGCCGATCGAGGGTGACGCAGAGACAGTGCCGGTTCAGCCTTTCCGCTTCTGTCTGTTCCGGCGTATCATCGGTTGGTTGCAAGAGCTGTCCTCGATTTACTTTTGCGCTGGCCTCTTCATACCGTCTGAGCCCTGCGCTCTTTGCTAACTGCTTTTATCGGATTGGTCATGACGAGCATTGGTCATTGTTGGCCTGTCTGCTCTGCCGGGCACAACGGCGTGACGCAATTCGTAGGCGATGCTCAGACTGAGAACCGTTCTGACCAGGATAACGGCGGCCAGAAGTGCGATGCTTTCCAGTGACGGGGTATGGAGCGTGGCGAGAATGTCAGCTGCAATCAGAAATTCCAGAGCCAGAACCAGGCGCTGCCCGAGTTGCAACCGTACCGGTTCTACATCTTCACGCACGCCGCTATGGTGCCAAGCACGTACCAGATCGTAGAGAGACAGGCCAACCGCGCCGATTATGATGACGCCGCCAATTCCCTCAAGAACCAGCACAGTAACGTGTAGCAACATTTCCATAATATCAACTCCTGGCGGAAGATCTCAGTGATGCTTGTACCAACCTACGCCCTTGATGTCGTTCCAATCGTTGGTTTTATGACAGAGAAAGCATTGGGAAACTTCCGCGTGCATCACGTTGGCAACCTTCATTGAAACCATTTTGAAGTGTCCCATGTAATGGCTGGGCGGCGCCTGATGACATTGCGCACAGTCGGTGGACGTCGCTGACGGATGACTAAACTCGGGTACGCTCCAGGCTGTTGTCGAGTGGCAGGACGCGCAATCCGAACCAAACAGTGTGCGATGCGGATCCTGATTGGAATGACAGCCCGCGCAGTCTAGACCTGCTTCCCCCTCTGTTATTCGCGAGTGTGCCAGCCTAATGTTGCTACGCTGAATGCGCTCATTGACTGGGATACTTTCCATGGCAATTCTCGCCAACACTTCATGATCCATCGGTATGGACTGTCGATCACTATCCATGTGCTCGATATGGCAGCTGCGGCAATTGCCGATATCGGCATGGAAAGCCGTGGACTGGGTGGCCAAAATCCCCTGATTGTTGGCGTGACAGACAATGCAGTTGGCCGCTTCCGGCCCCTTGACGGTGGTATGGCACGCGGCGCAGTCATGTTCCAGGAAGGAATGACCTGACGACAGAGGCCCTGGACTTGCCATGCGTTGCCAGGCAGTGGCTTCCAGCAGGGATGACCGTTCACCACCCGGGTGAGGCTTCCCCAAGTAGACCCAGAAAAAGAGGGCAGTCGCGATTGCCACGGCAGTGATCAGGTACGGCCAGAGCTTCATGTGAACCACCTCAACCCGAAATGAATGCCCGCCCAGACATGCAGGGCAAGCAGTCCGTAAAGCACGAAGGCAATGGTAATGTGAAACCTGAGCCACCACGTGAAAGCCGTCTTGAAAAATTCATGCATCTTGATGGCGTACTCAATCTCTGCCATGGCATCCGCCAGTGCGAGAGCTCGTACCGGTGCTGGACTCTCTTGCTGAATCTCCTCCTGCAACAACAATCTGTCTGCAATCCAGCGTGTGAACAGTCCAGAGAACGGGCGGAGCATGGATATCTGGCCATGGTCGGAGGCCAGGTCAGTGGCCACCTGGCGGTATTGTATGTCCAGCTGGGTCAGGGTCTCGCGCTTTTCGCGGATGGTTTGCGAGAACCGCGTCAACAAGTAGCGACCGGAAAAACCACTGAGCACAACAATCAGCGTCATCGCCGTCAGCGCGATACCAAGGGTGCTGTCGAACTTGTGGCTTGAGTGAATGATTACCAGGATAGGTCCAAGGACACCCGCGTAGATATGCCATGTCAATAGCGTGCGCATGGAAACGAATCGCGTGATCCAGCGGTTGAGGATCTTCACACGCTTTACCACGAGATAGGCCAGCGGCACGAGCATCAGGACAGCCCCGGACACGCCGAGCACCCCGCCCCAGACGCTGCCGGCAAAACGGGGGGAGCGATGAAAAAGAAAACCCAGCCAAAAGACAAGCATCAACAGGACGAGGGCGGTGATGATTATGCGTTCGCGCTCTTTCATGCCTTCACCGATATGTCACTGGTGGCACTGGCTTGACAGGCCAGGATGATGTGGTTCTCCTTGTCCCCGGGCTGCAGACCATCTTCGACCGCCATGCTGACTTCGCCGGAAAGCAATTTAACCCGGCAAACACCGCAGATTCCCGAACGGCAGGAATAATCGATATCGACACCGAGCTCCTCAGCAACATCCAATACCACTTTGTCAGGTGGCAGGGAGCCGGCTTTGTTCGAATCAATGAAAGTCACGGTGGGCAAGCCTGCCCTTTCGGAACTGGATCCCTCCGGCGTCCTGGCTTGGGCAGCTTTCGGCAAACGCTCCTCCTTGCCCAGTGCCGGGCCGAAGGCCTCCGTCTTGATCCGTTCCTGGGATACTCCGAGTTCCGCGAGCAGCTGCTTTGTCGCTTCCATCATCGGTACCGGACCGCAGATATGAATATAGCGTGACGGCAGATCCGATACTGTCTCAGTTATGAGCTCCTTGGTAATACGACCGTGCGGCCCCGGCCACACGGTTTCACCGTCCTGCGAGACGGTAATGACCACCTGGAGATTGGGGTGACGGCGTTGCAGGTAGTCCAGCTCCTCACGAAAGATAATATCGTCGGGATTGTGGCAGCCGTAAATCAGGAAAATATCCCCATTCCAGCTGCGATCAAGGAGATAACGCAGCACGCTCATAAGAGGGGTGATCCCAACACCACCGGCAATCAGCAGTATGCATTTGCATTCACGGCCGGTGAAAACGAATGAGCCAGCAGGGCCTGAAAACTCCAGTATATCGCCCTCGTGCACTGCAGAATGAAGATGGCTAGATACCACACCCTCTGGTGCGTGCTTGACCGTCAGTTCGATGTAGTCCCGCTGGCTTGGGGAAGAGGCGATGGTGTAACTGCGACGTACGCGTTGACCACCGCTCGGCACCATGACAGTCATGAATTGACCCGGAAGGTAATCGAAGGGCAAGTGGCCTCCAGCCGGATTGATGAGCCGAAAGGTTTTTACATCGGCTGTCTCCTGAAAAATTCGACCGACGCGCAATTGTCCGTACCACCTTTGAGTGGTGGGCGTAGTGGTATTCACTCCACGTTTGTGCTGCTGGTTGTCAGGCTGCGCCGAACTTTGGGCAGCGGGCAACACACCTGCGTCAAGGCCCGTCGCCGTCAGGCTTCGTAGAAGCCGTGAAGCACGCCGCATCTTGAGCAATTGCAGCCAGAGCAAGGTGACCACGAACAAAGCGGAACTCAGCATGACCCAGAAATGAAACCAGGTCACACCCAGAATGCGACCCTGAATTCGTCGTGTGGCAGGCGATTCAGGTAATCCCATTTCGCTTCGGAACCAGTCAAGTGCCACGGTTCGGGGATCGTTGGTTCCCACAAGCGCGCGATGAGCCGCCAACCCGCTATCAAAACGAGCCATTCCCTCATGCAGCAGTGCAATCGCCTGTTGCATGGCTTCGTAATCATTCGAGGACAACGAATTCGCCAGGCTATCCAGGCCTTCAGTCATCAGATCGGTACCGCTCGCCATGCGGTCGTGCGCAGAGGCCTCGACCTCCGCACGCTTTTCCGGGGAAAGCTCCGGGAGCGTCATCAAGGAGGGATAAAGCTCTCTGGGCGGTGGAACACCCATCTGGCGCATCATATCGCCCATGCCTTCCATCATCCCTGGATTCGCGGCACCCGAAGGAGCAGGGCTTGGCTGATTAGGTGCGGGTGAGGGCGCGGGCGCACCAGGATGGTGCGCTTGATGATCCTCGGGAGATACCTGTGCGGTAGCCTGAAGGTTAAAAAATCCTGTGAATACGATGGCAGACAACGCGAGAATTAGGGCAGTTCGCGTTCGGAGGCAATGCAGGATCGCTGCCAATGCTTTTTTGAAAAAGTGTTGAAAAAAGCTCACTACCTGGCTCACCTTTGACGATTAATTAATTTCACTACCCATAAGGCGATTGTCAACAATCGCCAGTAATGCTCCTGCATCGAGTGCGCGTTGGCTCACCCGGACGCGCCATCGAAGTATTCGCGGGTACCCTGCCGGGCCATGGCGTCGGCAATGCGGCCAATGGCCTGTGTATAGGCCGCAGTTCGCAGCGTTGTGGCATTCTCCTCCGCATACTCGAAACACAACCTGGCCTCGCGGGCCAGGCGCGCGGCGAGCCGCTGGTTCACCTTCTCTTCGGACCAGGAATCGCCAATGCGGTTTTGAACCCATTCCAGATGGCTGACGATTACGCCGCCGGCATTGACCAATACATCAGGCAGCACCTCGACACCGCGATCCGTCAACAGCAGATCGGCCGCACCACTGACCGGCCCATTGGCGATTTCCAGAATCGTGGCGGCGTTCACGGACGCGACATTGCGCTCGGTGATGGTGTCTTCGAGGGCGGCGAGGACCAATACATCCACATCCATCGCCAGCAGTTCGTCGTTCGTCAATTGCTCCACCCCGGCCTCGGCCTTGTCGCAGACCGAAGCACAGCAATAGACCATGTCCTTGAGCTTACGGATCTCGTGTTTGTGCCGCCAGATCGGGTCCGGGTCGAGTCCGTCTGCGGCATGGATGGCGCCTTTGGAATCCGATAGTGCGACGATGCGATAGCCGCGCTCGTGGGCCAGTCGGGCGAAGTGATAGCCAGCGTTGCCGAAGCCCTGGACTGCCACGCTGAGCTCTTTCGGCGCTTTGCCCCGACGTTCGGCCCATAGGTCTAGTACCTGTAACGCGCCGCGCCCGGTGGCTGCGGTGCGCCCCCTGGAGCCGCGCAGTCCCAGTGGTTTGCCGGTGACGGCGGCCGGTACCTGACAGCGTTCGATCCGGGCGAATTCGTCGGCCATCCAGCCCATGATGGTTTCGTTGGTATTAACGTCCGGTGCTGGAATGTCGCGGTCCGGTCCGATGATGTCATGAAAGGCGCGAATATAACCGCGCGACAGGCGTTCCAACTCCAGTCGAGAGAGCGCCTTGGGATCGACACAAACACCACCTTTGGCGCCACCGAACGGTAAATCCACCACGGCGCATTTGATTGTCATCCAGAAGCTGAGCGCCGTGACTTCCTCCGCACTGACGTCCGGGTGGAAACGAATGCCACCCTTGCCGGGGCCGCGGGTGTCGTCGTAGCGGATGCGCCAAGCCGGAAAGAATTGCAAGGAGCCGTCGTCCATGCGGACCGGGACATTGGTCTGCACGGTCTGCTGCGGCTGGGCCAGACGTCGGCGCACGTCTTCGGCGACGCCTAGTTGGTCAAAGATCGCGTTCAGGTGATCGTTGTTACCGAATACTTCGGAGTTGGGGTGACTCATAGGTTAGACTCCTCTGATGGATCCAAGTATCAAAGTTCTTCGTAGATTACTGTGAGGCTACCGTCAAAAATCAGATCTTCATCACAATGCGGCCGTCTATCCGACCCTCGCGCATGCGGTCGAAAATACTGTTGATATTATCGAGTGGCTCGGTAGTGTAATGTGATGTCACCTTGCCCTCGCCAGCGAATGCCAACGCCTCGCGCAGATCTTCGCGGGTCCCGACAATGGAGCCGCGAATCGTTTTGCGGGTCAGCACAGTATCGAAAATATCCAACTCGAAAGTGCCAGGCGGCAAACCGTTTAGTACCATGGTACCGTGGCGACCGAGCATACCGACACCCTGTTTGAAGGCGCTGTTGGAAACCGCAGTGATCAGCACGCCGTGGGCGCCACCCACCTGTTTCTGCACTTCGGCAACCGGATCGACTTCCTTGGCGTTGAGAGTCCAGTCGGCTCCGAGGGATCGGGCCAGCGACAGTTTTTCCTCGTTGATGTCGACGGCAATTACTTTCATACCCATGGCCTTTGCGTACTGTACCGCCATATGGCCGAGCCCCCCAATACCGGATATCACCACTGTCTGACCCGGTTTGCACTCGGTTTCCTTGAGGCCTTTATAGACGGTTACCCCCGCGCACAGCACCGGGGCCGCATTGCCGAATTCCAGTCCGTCCGGGAGGTGGCCAACAAAATTGGGATCGGCCAGTACATACTCGGCAAAACCGCCATTCACTGAATAGCCGGTATTGTGCTGATTCTCGCACAGTGTTTCCCAACCTGTGACGCAATGCGGGCAGTGTCCGCAGGCGGTATACAGCCAGGGCACACCGACACGATCGCCTTCCTTGACGGTTGTCACCCCCGCCCCGATCTCGGCGACAAACCCGACACCCTCGTGGCCGGGGATGAAAGGCGGCCTGGGTTTCACCGGCCAGTCGCCTTCGACGGCGTGCAGATCAGTGTGGCAGACACCGGACGCTTCCACCTTGACAACAATTTTTCCCGGTTCGACTTTTGGTACCGCGACTTCTTCGATCGACAACGGCTTGCCGAACTCGTGTACTACAGCAGCTTTCATAGCAGTGGACATGGTCTGTCTCCTCTCGATAGAAACTCTCTTTCTGCTGACGGCTAAGAATAATTCGTGAGCGGCATGAAAATGGCTGACATCCGATTCAATCTATGATCTATAGCTCACACAGCCTTCCATTCATTAGCTGGCTGTTGTGATGGTGGGTAGACGCTTCTCCTCTGGCGCAGGCCAGGAAGAGAAGCGTTACCGTTGTCACGATAAATTACTGCTTGGTGGCACTCTCGTGCAGTTCGGCAAGGGCGTCGTATTCCTCAGCCATTGACTGTTGCAGCTCAACCACCCGCTTGCAATGCCGTTCAGTAGCCTGCCCGGCGGGCTGACCCTTGAACTTGGCATGGCTGTGGCGATAGGTCCCTTTCATTTTTTCATGCAGACTGGCCTCGTTCCTCGCCTCGGCAGCCATTTTTCGATAGTAGTCAGCAATGGCCTGGTGTTGCTCTGGTTTTTCCGCCATGGTGTCCAACAGCTCCATGATGGGCGCCTCGTCAGTGGCTTGCGCGTGCAATTGAAAAGGCGCGGCCAGCGTTGCTGCGAAGAGTAATGCAAAAGCAATATTTGAAGGTTTCATAGGTTTTCTCCAACGTGTCAGTAAATTAATGGTTTCGGTACGGTTTAAAATTGCTACCGTGAGCGATCTGGTTATCTCATAGGCATGACCTCCATCAACTGGGAATATCGACTTCCATATTCTCCGTGCGACTCATAAATTGGCTCAGCCCGGCGGTAAACCTGACCTGTGTGCTGAGCATTGACAAACGCAATGCTTAGTATGCTGAAAACGCGCCAACACAACATTTCTAGTCCAGCCATTCCGTATGAATTACCTTGCCGCTGCCATCATCTTTGCGTCTATAAGTATGGGCGCCGAAGGCGTCGCGCTGCGCCTGGATAAGATTCTGCGGTAACTCCGCGCAACGATAGCTATCGTAATACGCGAGTCCCGAGGCCATTGCCGGGACGGGGATGCCATGAGTTTGTGCAAGGCATACCACCTCTCGCCAGGCCACCTGCCGCGACTCGATCACCTCGCGAATTCCTGCGTCCAGAAGGAGGTTTGGAAGTGCGTTATCACGATCATAAGCCTGGGTAACGAGATCGAGGAGACGGGCTCGGATGATACAGCCGCCTTTCCAGATGCGGGCGATTTCACCTAGATCGATACCCCAGGCGTTCCTCGATGACAACGTACCGATAAGGGACAAGCCTTGGGCGTAGGCGACAACTTTCGAAGCGAGGAGGGCATCATGTATCTGCTGAATGAGTTTTCGAGTATCGCCCATGTGTCTTGTGAGTTTAGGGCCTGGTAACAATCTGCTGGCGCGAACCCGTTCCGCTTTTCGGGAGGACAGCGCCCGGGCATCGATAGCGGCAATGATGCTGGGAATGGCCACGCCCTGTTCCAGAGCCACTCTGGCGGTCCAAAGGCCGGTTCCCTTTTGCTCAGCGCTATCCAGAATCTGATCTACTAGATACCCACCACTTTCGGGATCTTTAACAGCGAATATCTTCGCCGTGATTTCGATCAAGAATGATTCCAGCGGCCCCAAATTCCACTCGTTGAAAACATCCTCCAGTTTATCGGGGTTCAGGCCTGCCACATCTTTGAGTAAGTGGTAGGCCTCGGCAATGAATTGCATGTCGGCATACTCTATGCCGTTATGTACCATCTTCACAAAATGGCCGGCCCCGTCAGGGCCGACATAGGTCACGCAAGGACCGGATTCGGTTCTGGCGGCGATCGCCTCAAAGACTGGTTTGAGTGCCTGGTACGCTGTGCGATCACCGCCCGGCATTAGCGAGGGTCCATGTCTGGCGCCGTCAACGCCACCGGATACGCCCACGCCAAAGAACTTTATCCCGGCGCTGAGGTAATTCTTTTCGCGGCGACGGGTGTCTTCATACCAGGAGTTACCACCGTCGATGACAATATCGCCTGCATCCAGAAGCGGCGCCAGTTGCTCCATGACTGCATCGATAGCCTCGCCTGCCTTAATCATCAACAGGATTTTGCGCGGTCGCCCCAATGAACTCACCAGCTCCACGAGAGATGAGGTGCCGTGGAGCTTGCCGCCGCTTAGTTTGACCGCCGTCTCGGTAGGTTCGGAGCTGCGGTTGTACACTGCCACTCGGATTCCGTGATCCGTCATGTTCAAGGCCAGATTTCGACCCATCACTGCCATTCCGATCACGCCAAACTCGTATTCCTTTTTTTCAGTCATGGTGTCTCTCCACATCGGACAATGGCACATTCAGCACTGGAATTCCGATTACGCACATGTCTTGCATCCCATCTCAAGAGCGCATTCAGAAATAGAAAAAACATTCGCTTCCATGGGACCCCATGTGCCCGCTGGATAGAGGTTCACTTTCTGCGGGTGATCGATGACTGGGGTATATATTCGCCACGATTCTTCAACCTCTTTCCAATGGACGAAGAGGGACTGGTCGCCGATGAGAATGTCGAGAAGCAGCGCTTGGTAGGAATCGGGAATGCCGCCATTGAAGTGGTCTGCGTACTGAAAACGGAGGGGGATGCGCTCCAGGCCCAGGGTCGTTCCGGGACGCTTGATGGAGAAAAAGAATGAGAAGCCCTCGTCAGGTTGCAAGTTTATGATGAGGACATTACTGGTGGCGCCAGCGCATCCATATTGTTCAAAAAACTTTATGGGAGCTTCGCGGAAGCGAACGGCAATCTGGGAAAGCTTGTGAGGCATTCGCTTCCCGGTGCGCAGGTAGAACGGTACCCCCTGCCATCGCCATGAATCGATATATAGCTTGAGGGCAATGAATGTTTCAGTTTGTGAGTCGGCTGGAATGCCGCTTTCCTGCAGATAACCCTTTATCGCCTTGCCTCGCATCTTGCCTGCGGTGTACTGGCCAAGTATCGCGTTGGCAGTGGTAATGGGTCTGATACTGTTAAGGACCTTGATCTTTTCATTGTGGATAGCATCGGCTGAAAAGGATGCGGGTGTATCCATGGCCACCAGGGTAAGTAACTGGGTGAGATGGTTCTGCACCATATCCCGCAACGCCCCTGTGGAGTTATAGTACTCGCCGCGTCTATCGACCCCGATCTCTTCTCCTACCGTGATCTGCACGGCATCAATGCGGTCGCGATTCCACGATGACTCGATAAAGGCGTTGGCAAGACGGAAAACAAGCAGATTCTGTACTGTTGTCTTGCCGAGATAGTGATCGATGCGATAAATCTGACTCTCATCGAAGTGCTCATGGATAAGCTTGTTCAGTGCTCGGGCAGAAATAAAATCCCTGCCAAACGGCTTTTCAACCACCAGTCGCGTCCAGCCCTGACCGTTGCGGTTAAGCTTTGCGGCGGCGAGGCCTGCAACCGTAGATGAAAGAGCCTGCGGTGGCAGCGCTAGATAAAAGGCATGGTTATGTGGGATGTCGAATAGTTTGTCGAGTTCGGTCAGGCGTTGGGCAAGCTCTTGATAGTCACCGTCATTGCCTTCGAAGATGGGTTGGTAATGAATTCGCGCTACGAAGGACAGGGATCGTTCGGCAGAGATTCCTGCCGCCTGAAGAGCATCGCGCACCGTTGCCCGAAAGTCATTTTCATCCAGGCAATAGCGACCAACCGCAAGAATATTAAAGCGCTCGTGAAGCTGACTGCTCTCGTCTAAACGCGCCAAGGCAGGAAGGAGTTTGCGCCTGGATAGATCGCCGGTAGCGCCAAAAATGACGAACAGCGATGGCTCCATGTTGTTCTTGTCTGTTCTCATAGTAGTGGTATCAGGCTCCTTAGAATCACACAGTGACGATTGATCGATAGCTGGCGACATCGACGGAAAAATCGGTATGCGCACGGAGATGGTTTCGCAATCCTTCCAGTGCCTCCGGGTCTCCGTGAATCAGCTTGATAGGGGTGGAAGGGGATAAATCGGAAGCCCCCAACCACTGGGTGAGTTCCACATAATCGGCATGGCCGGACAGCGCCGGTATCATCTCCACCCTGGCGCGCAACGGAATCCATTGCCCGTGGATCTTCACCGACTCAGCACCTTCGAGCATCTTGGCTCCCCGGGTTCCCCCGGCCTGATAGCCGCTGAACAAGACGGTCGTTCTGGCATTGCTCAACAGCCGCTTGAAATGGTGCAGAATGCGCCCGCCTGTCGCCATGCCGCTGCCGGCGATGATGATGTGGGGAAAAGCCTTGCCAGCCAGGGCCTTTGATTCATCCACGGAACGGGTATAGGCGACGTTCTCGCACATGCGCATGCATTGTTCGGTTTGCAAGCGATGCTGATCGATATAGTGACAATAGATGTCCGAGACATTGATAGCCATCGGACTGTCCAGAAAAATGGGTAGCCGGGGAATCTTGCCGGAATCCATCAGGCCAGTCAGTGCATGTTGCAATGCCTGGGCTCTGCCCACGGCAAAGGCGGGAATCAGCAACACACCGCCGCTGGCGGCCACCCGATTGACAATGTGTGCGAGTCGCTCAGCGGGATTTTCCTGATCGTGACGCCGATTGCCATAGGTGGATTCCAGCAATAGCATATCGAGTCTGGGCAAGGGTTCGGGTGGACGCATCAGAATATCGTCCTGTCGGCCTACATCGCCGGAAAAGCCAACGACCTTGCCTCCGCTTTCCGCGATGATGCTGGCAGCGCCGAGAATGTGGCCAGCGGGCTGCAAGTGAAAGTGGATATCGCCAATTGTGACCACCTCTCCAAATTCAACCGATCGAAACAGACTCAGGCTCGCCTTGGCAGTGGCTTTGTCGTACAGCGGTTCCGGGTGAGCATGTTTGCCAAGCTTGTGCCGATTGAAGAACTTGGCGTCTTCTTCCTGAATGTGGCCGCTGTCCTCCAGCAGAATTTCACACAGGGCCTTGGTCGCATGATGCGTATACACCGGCCTCCTATAGCCTCGTTGATACATTACGGGTATGTAGCCTGAATGATCCAGATGCGCGTGGGTCAACATAATGCCATCGAGAGTATCGATATCCACAGGCGGAGCTTGCCAGTTACGTTCCCGCAGCCACTTGTAACCCTGGAAAAGCCCGCAGTCGATCAGGACGCGCGTGCTTACGGTTTCGAGCAGGAATTTCGATCCAGTAACCGTTTCGGTTCCGCCCAGGAATGTGATTTTCATGTCGTCTTCTCCAGGCTGCGCAGAAATTGCATCACCGGTTTTACCAGCAAGGCTGTTATATCAACCGCGTTGGAGGCATGGGGGATAGTATTGGTGGTAATCAATGATTCAACACCGGCTACCATGAGCGCTTCATCTGCGCCGTCGGCAAAAATGCCATGAACGGCCGCGCACTGGATATTGTGAAAGCCTTGGAATTGCAGTGCTTTCATGCATTCCAGGATGGTTTGTCCGCTGGAGATGACGTCGTCGATAATGATTGGCGTTCTCCCGTGGAAATCGTCCAGAGGCTGTAATATGACTTTGACCTTGCGGTCGCCATGACGCTCCTTGGCGGCGACCACATAGGGATGCCCGCTGTAGTGGGCGATTTTCGACACCCACTGGCGGCTTTCCTCGTCCGGCCCGACCAGCAACAGCTGGTCCTGGGTTTTGAGCCACCTTGACAACGCTGGCGCCCCCTGAACCACTTGGCTGGGAATCGAATATATCTCGTCAAGAGCATGGTAACGATGCAGGTGGGGATCCACCGTGACCAGCCAATCGAAATGGCGGGATAGGGAGCGGGCGAACAGACGGGAGGTGACAGCTTCACCGTCGACGAACCTCCGATCCTGCCTCATGTAACTCAGGTAAGGCGCCACCAGTCCCACGGAAGCGGCGCCGAGTTCACGCAGCGTCTCGGAGAGGAAGACCAACGGCAGATACTTGGCATTGGGATGAGAGAGTTCTTCAACGATCAGGCAGGGACGACCGCGGACGGAAGACAGCACTTTCAGATAGGTCTCCCCATCGGGGAAGGAACGACTTTCAATACGCCCCGATTCGGCACCTATCGCCTCTTCGAGACTAGTGGCCAAGGGATGAAGATTCAGAGAAAACGCCAGCGCGTTCGGCTGCTGTGACATGTCAGGTACAGTCATAGGGATTCCTCGATGGAAAAGATTGCCGCCTGGTGCCGGTAGTAATCCAGGGCATAGTCCCGTTCGCCCCCGCTATCGGCAAACAGAGTGAACAGTGGCGACGTGGGTTCCACCTGGCTACCCAGCTGGACGTGCAACCGCAATCCGGCTGCGGGAGAAAAAGGCGCGCCAGCCAGTTTCGCCAGGCGCGACAGCTGCCTGTTGTCGATTCTGGCAATGATGCCGCGTTTACCAGCATACTCTTCATGTTGGAATCTGGCTTCGGGTAACGTTTTCAGTCCGCCTTGGGCAGTGGCAATGCGCTGAAATTGTTGCCACGCGGAACCGTTGTCGAGCAGTGTACGGGCTTCCTCATGCGCCGTCTCAAGCGCACAATTCCTGGCCAACATCAGCAGCTTGGCCGACAGAAACAATGCCCGCTCCCGCAGATCCTGGGGAGCATCTGTTTCATTACGAAGTACCGCGAGAACATCTCTTGCTTCTTCGGCAGGTCCGATTCCCCGACCCACGGGTTGCAGGCCATCGGATATCACGCAGAGAATATGGATTCCACACTCCGCTCCCACTTGGGTAAACAATGACGACAGCCGTTCAGCGTCCTTGAGAGTACGGGTTTTTGCAGTTTCTCCCACCGGAATGTCCACAATGGCATGGGTGGCGCCAGCGGCGATTTTCTTGGACAACACGGATGCGACCATTTGCCCTTCGCCGTCGAGATCCAGGGCGCGTTCAATGCGAATCAACAAGTCATCTGCCGGGCTGAGATTGACTGCACCGCCCCAGGCGAGACAGGCACCTGCGTGGGCCACCACCCGGCGGATTGCCGGCAACGCCAGATCCACGTCCATCAGTGTCTCCATGGTGTCCGCAGTGCCTGCCGGGGAGGTAATGGCGCGGGACGACGTCTTGGGCATCAGAAATCCAGCAGCGCTGACGACGGACACCACAAGTGGTGTGGTTCTGTTGCCCGGCAATCCGCCGATGCAGTGCTTATCCAGTACCATGTCATGCCCGGGCCAGGACAGGACCTGTCCACAAGCCACCATGGCGTTGGTAAGGCCGATGATTTCATCAATATCCAGGCGGTTGCCGGCGCAAACACTCAGAAAACTGGCGATTTCAATGTCGCTGTAGCGATGGGCATTGATATCTTCGATGATGGCCGCGAGTTCGTCACCACTGAGTTTGTGGCCGAAGGTTTTTTTCCGTACGCTGGCGACGGAACGAACGACCGGCGCATGGGTAACACGGATGGTTTGTCCGGGGGCAACGTCCAGACGGCTAAGGGCGACTTTTGACAGGCCCGCCTCCCCGTGAGCTAGTACAGAATCATCCACTACGTTCAAGGTGGCGATGGTGGTGTTGCCATTGTGATTCACAGACACCCTGGTGCTGGCGACAAACCCTTCAGCACGGCAGACAAGGCAGTCACTGCGCATGTAGATGACAGGCTCCTGATGCGTATTGATGCCAATGTCAATCACTTTCAGGGTTTCCATGGAATAGACTCTCTGTTCATGAATGAACGATCCTTCAACTTCAGAAGCGCCACGCAGGCCAAAAGCCTGTCGTGAAAGTGGTGTGCCGACGCCATGGGTCACCGAATTGCCGATCCAAGCGCTTTTGCTCCCGGCGCATTGCCAAGAGCATCAGATGCCGCAGGATCAGGTAGATCAACATTCCCATCAGCTGCGCCCTATGCTTCTGTACCAGAAGTAGAAGCGCGAACGTGTCAAAACCACAGGCGATGAACAGGGACTTCCCGTTGATAAAACCTGCTTCGTCACCTCCATGATTCTCCTGTTGTGGTGATCTGTGTTCATTGGCGATGTCATTAAGTCGGTGGCCTGGGGCTATCAGGTTCGCCTACATATGAGGCATGCCCTGCCCGGAAGTCTGGCCGCCCATACCTTTTTGCTCCATCATCTGACCCATCATTTGTTCCATCATCTGCTGCATCATGTCCATGCGGTCGCTCATCATGTTCATGCGTTTTTCCGAGTTCATAGCATCCGCGTTGGGGTCATCTGTCATTCCCTTGTTCATCAATTGCATGCCTTCTTCCATAATGGCCATGTGTTCCTTCATCAATTTTTCCCGAGCCTGGGGATCCTGCTCAGACTTGATGCGTTCCATGAGCGACTTCATCTTTTCCATTTGAGCGTGCATGGCGGATGTCTGCGCTTCTTGGGCTTGCATCGAGTCGTTCATTTTCATCCCCTCGTGCTGGTGCATGCCCTGGGAAAATGCCGGAGCTGAAATGAGGGTGGTTAGGGTCAGTGCTGTGATAAGTGTTTTCATGGCTATCTCCAGGTTTAAATTTACTTGCGTTGTTGAGTGGGAGTCCGAAGTTCACGTTCAGGAACGTGCTCTCGGATCCTTTCGACCATCCTGCAGTCCGCGTTGATACGCTTCCTGCGCAGATTCGTTTTCCCTGCCATGCTGATGGCCTTCGCCATGGCCTTTGTGCATAAAGAGATGCATCAAGGGGCACAGCAGAATGATCAAGAAGGGAAGATAGGGAAGGACATGGGCGCCGTGTTCCACAAAGAGAAAATAGAGCGCGGCGCCAATAAGAGTGAGCGTTGCCAGGCCGTGAAGGCTGGTCCAGTATCCGGGTTTGGTTGACATGATGGTGTCTCCTGTGGGCTCTGTAATTCGTTATCTACTCGGTTTCAGGTTGGTTGTTCACGTTCAAGTTCACCCGCTTGAGCAAGAGAGAGTTGCCAATCACCGAGAGCGAACTCACGGTCATGGCAATAACCCCGATCATGGGGTGCAGCAAACCGATCGCGGCGATGGGGATGGCGGCCACATTGTAGGCACTGGCCCAGATCAGGTTTTGCACGATTTTTCCAAACGTGGCACGCGATAGATGCATGGCTTCCACCACACCGGTCAGTTCGCCGCGCACCAGAGTGACATCCGCCGCCTCGATGGCGACATCGGCACCGGCGCCGATGGCAATGCCCACATTAGCTTGTTTCAGCGCCGGGGCATCATTGATGCCATCGCCCACCATGGCGACGTGGTTGCCGTGCTTTTTCTGCAGTTCACGAATGGCACCCACCTTGCCTTCCGGGAGCACGCCGGCCTGTACTTCGTCGATGCCCACTTCGTTGGCAACAGCGCGGGCCGCGCGTTCGTTGTCGCCGGTGATCATCACCACATGCAAACCCAGTTCGTGCATACCGCGAATCGCGGCTACCGATTCTGCCTTGATAGTGTCCGCCACCGCGACGATGCCGCAGGCTTTGCCGTCAACCGCCACCAGCACGGCGGTGCGCCCGCGACCCTCCAGGTCATCAAGATCCTGATCCAGCGCTTCCAGACCGCTTACCGATTCTTCGGCCAATAACTTGCGGTTGCCGATCAGCACCAGGGCACCGTCGACCTTGCCGGAAACACCGCGCGCGCCGGTGGACCGGAATTCCGTCACCTCGCCCGGCTTCACGCTGCGCTCGCCGGCGCCTTCCACAATAGCCCGGGCAATGGGGTGTTCGGAGGCATTTTCCACCGTGGCGGCCCACTGCAATAATTGTTGCTCGGTCACGCCTTCGGCCATGGCCACTTCGGTCAGTTTGGGTTCGCCCCGTGTGATGGTGCCGGTTTTGTCCAACACCATTACCTTGACGTCCTTGAAGGTCTGAATGGCCTCGCCGGAGCGAATCAGAATGCCGCGCTCGGCGCCGATACCCGAGCCCACCATCAACGCGGTCGGCGTTGCCAGACCGAGAGCGCAGGGGCAGGCGATAACCAGTACCGCAATGGCGGCGAGAATCGCCAGCACCGGGGTGCTCGCTGTCGGGTCAACCCAGGGCAGAAATCCTGCGCCCCAGACCAGTATCGGGCGCAGAGAGTCGGCGGCGACAAACCAGATAACAAAACTCGCCAGGGCAATCAGGATGACGACAGGCACGAAACGCCCGGTCATGCGATCGGCAAATTCCTGAATGGGCACCCGCGATCCTTGTGCCTGTTCCACCAGTTTGATGACCTGGGACAAAAAGGTATCGCCTCCCACCTTGGTGGCTTTTACCCGCAGTCGCCCTTCTTTATTGATGGTTGCGCCAATAACAGTATCGCCCGGCGCTTTATAGACCGGTACCGATTCACCGGTGGCAATGGACTCATCCAGGTGGCTCTCACCCTCTACCACTTCGCCGTCGGTTGGCACCTTGTCACCGGGGCGGATGACCATGATGTCGCCCGGCTGGAGCTCTTTCACCGGAACTTCCTGTTCCTGCCCGTCGCGTTCCACCCGCGCCGTTTTGGCGCCCAGGGTCAACAGCTTGCGGATCGCCTGGGACGCTCTGCCTTTGGCTTTGGCCTCAAGGTAGCGCCCAAGCAGGTGGAAGGTCATGATGGTGGCGGCCATTTCGATAAACGAGGTCATGGTGACGAAAAACCCCGCCAGGCCGATCAGGTAGGGCGGTGCGCTGCCCATGGAGATCAGCACATCCATGTTGAAGGTGCGGTTGGTGAGTGAGCGCCAGGTAGACTTGTGGGTGGCGGCGCCGCCGTAAAGAAAAACCACCGGAAACGCGAGCACCGCGATAATGGCCAGATAGCCGGGAATCGGCTGCCAGAACATATGGGGGATCATCAACAGCATGATCAGGGTGGTGGGGAGGCCGGCAATCCACAAGCGTTTGAGCGCCTGGCGCAAGTAGGCGTCTTCGATATCGGCATCCTTACCCGCATCGTCATCCTCAGCCTCGGAAGAGACCTGGGCAACGTCGTAACCGGCTTTTTCCACCGCTTGTCTGAGCTGGTCAGCACTGGGGCCGCCATCGGTCACCTTAACGTGAACCTTGTGACTAGCGATACTGGTGCTGATGTGCGTGATGCCGTCGAGCCGCTGGAGAGACTCGCGCACAATACCGGCGCAGTGATCCGAGCCCATGCCCGGGACAATTAGCTGGACGCCTTTGCCAGCTCCGGAGCTACTGGCCGAGGCGACATCGTAGCCTACCTTTTCCACGGCTGTGCGGATATCGCTCAGTTCGAGCTTGCTGGGATCGTAGTGGGCCTCCACGCGATGAGCGGCAATGTTGGTGGTAATTTCATCCACACCGTCCAGACGCTTCAGCGAGGTTTTTACAATGCCGGCGCAATGGTCTGATCCCATGCCCGGCACAGTCAGCCGTGCCAGTGCTGTTGTCTGCTTTGCTTCAGTGCTCATTTTTGCTTCCTGACTTTTCAGAATTCGATCGCTTGCGTCGCAGGTTCCAACCCACAAGGGCGAAAACAAGCAACAGGACAATACCGCTGATGATGGTCGTGATTTCTAGGTTCATTCAAGACTCCTGTCGCAGTAGATCATTGATATTGGGGAAGAACATCGGAACCCGCTGTTGATAGTGGCGGTATTCGTCGCCGAACTGTTCCAGCATCTGACGCTCCTCCTTGCGAGCCAGTAGCGTGTAGGCCAGCAAAATCACTGGAAACGCAATCACAGAGAGAATGGTTGGCCAGTGCACAACCCCTTCGCCGAAGACGATGAGAAACAGACCCGTGTATTGTGGATGACGAACGCGCGCATAGATGCCATCGGTCATCAGTATCGTACTGCGTCGCGCCAGGTGAATGCGGCGCCAGCCGTCAGCGACCAGGGTTGCGCCGAAGAACACCAGGCTATAGCCGATCAGCATCGCAACGATGTGAGCGGTAGGTGTGCCAAACAGTTGCGCCCACAGGTTGCCGCCTTCGCCCCAGGCCAGGTCGAGGCCGAAAAACCGCGCGAGAAAGTAGATGGTCAGGGGAAAGCCGTACATCTCGGCGTAAAAGGCAATAATGAAAGCCTGAAGTACGCCCGCGCGCGTCCACTCTTTCCAGCTGTCCGGCGCCAGATAGCGGTACATCAACCACGAGACAACGACGGTGACGATAACCGCCAAACCCCAAGCACCTACATGCATTCGTTTATTCCTCTTTCCGCGACACCAGAATCAACTAATTTTTGTGCCACCACCCCGACCTTTAATGATTTTCAGGTCTGAACGTTTCTTCAACTGGTATGTTCGCCATCACTGAATTCTTCGATCAGATGACAGACCATGTCTCCCGTAGGAGCTCGGTCAGGCTTCTGATTCCATGTTGCGACGGCGCTGAGCATGCGCTGCCGTAACTGTGCACTGTCTCGAAAGCTTTTTCCGTTCTCCTCCAGTCGCTGCTGAATAAGCCGTCTGGCCAGAGGACAAGGGGAAATACCCTGGTCGGCGGTATGGAGGATCTGGCCAATATCATTTACCGAAAACCCCAGTTGTCTGGCGCTCAGGATAAACCGAAGAAGTCGCCTGTCTTTTGGACTGTATTCCTTGTAGCCGTTGACAGGATTCTTTACCGGGTTCAGGAATCCAATACGGGTGTAATAGCGCACGGTGTCCCCGGTCACCCCTATATCCCTGGCCAGTTGATTGACGTGCATTTGGCAAGTTCTCTTCGCTCAGTGTTACCTGCAATGTTAGACCCGCGCTTAAAACGTCGCCTTGATCTGTGTCAAACTGCCAGGTCTTAAACATGAGTTTTGGTACAGTACTGTGGATAATGATGAACCTGTGTCCAGCGCACAGGTCAAGTGTATGCTGAGGTCTCTGAAATTTTATGGGTGGGGTTTCTGTTGCAATTCTCATGCATGCCTCGTCAGAAAAATTGGAGACCCGTTTAATGTTGATAGTAGAGCTTGTCCCCTGTCGGCAGCATTACCCCAGCATTACCCCAGGATTACAAAGATGTAATCCTGGGGTAATCTCCCTGTTGGTGACAATTACTTACCATATCCATCGACGTGTTCATCCTAAATGCCTTGGTGGATGGGCTTTGTCAGGGGTCACGGGGGACATTAAAAAGGGCGGTGCAAAAATGGGTGGAACTGAGTGAACTTCTACACAGGTATTGTCACGCTGTTGGTAGTGGTGTTGCTGACACAGACTGCGGAAGCGGTTGCGCTAACCTGCGGTCTCAGTGGCGTGGGGGCAGGAGCATTAGCATCGCAGCAAAATACTCCCTGTCACCAGGGTGGGAACACTTCGGTACATCCTGTCCATGAACAGGATGTTGAAGCGGATTTTTGCAACGTTGATCGACCGGGGGAGGAGTGTTCGCTGACAGGAGGATGTGCCTTGCCGATGCAGTTGCTGGCATCAACCATGGCTGCACCAATGGCATCGGACAATCGCTCTACTGGCATCGCTTCCCATCCCATTGTCTTGCCGCCGGCGCCGGTTTTTCTTTTCCTAAGGCCTCCCATCGCCTGATTTCACAGGCGCAATTTGTCCAGAAACCCCAGGCAAGGTGCCCAGTCCAGTAGGGCAGGGGCATACACACAACCGTGTTGCCGGAAGCTGAAATTGATTGGCGATTTATCGCCGGAGGCAAATATGAAGTTATCGCAATTAAAAGGCCTAACGTTAGGGTTGATCATGCTCCCCCTGCTGGCTGCCTGTGGTGGTGAGTCGCAAGGCAGGTCAACACCCAGCGGGTCCGATTCATACGGGGTGGAAAAATTCACCGTCTACAAGCAACCCACCTGCGATTGTTGCAAGAAGTGGATGTCTCGCCTTGAAAAAGCAGGGTTCGACACGACCGCGAGACACCCATCGGATCTCAATGCCATCAAAGAGGGATACCAGATCGAGCCCCGTCACCAGTCCTGCCATACCGCCGTGTCGTCTCAGGGGTACGTGTTCGAGGGGCATGTTCCGGCGCGCTATATCCGGGAGTTCCTGGCGAATCCGCCGCACAACGCCATCGGACTTGCGGTGCCCGGCATGCCGCTGGGCAGTCCTGGTATGGAAGTCGGGGACAGATTTACGCCCTATCAAGTGCTGCTGCTGAAAAAGGACGGTAGCAGTGAAGTGTTTGCCAGCGTGGAAAACGCGGCTCAGCAATATCAGCGGGAAGCACAACCATGAAAGTATTCATACACCTGCTAATCCTGCTGTTCGGTGCCGGCAGTGTCCTCGTCAATGCACAGGCAGTAGAGGAGGGATTGACGCTGAACAAGGCAGTCGACATCGCCATTACGGCCGATCCCTGGCTGGCTGGCAGCCGCCATACCCAAGCTGCCTTGAGTGACGAAGCCACGGCTGCGGCCACCCTGCCGGACCCAAGGATGAGCCTGACGGCCGGTAACTTTCCCGTGGATACCTTTGACATCGATCAGGAGGCCATGACCCAGCTATCCGTGGGGATCAGCCAGATGTTTCCCCGGGGTGACACGCTCGCGCTGGCGAAGCAACAGAAACAGCAGCTCGCGCTGCGCCATCCATTGTTGCGGCAGGATCGCCGGGCCAAGGTGGCGGCGACGGTGACGCAGTTGTGGCTGGAGGCATTCAAGGCCCAGGAGAGCATTCGGATCATTGAACAAGACCGATCTTTGTTCGAGCATCTGGTG
Organism: Parahaliea mediterranea; assembly: GCF_003402235.1. GTDB lineage: Bacteria > Pseudomonadota > Gammaproteobacteria > Pseudomonadales > Halieaceae > Parahaliea > Parahaliea mediterranea. The sequence goes on along the minus strand of NZ_QEWO01000009.1, from coordinate 43,900 downwards.
GATGCCGCGCAGGCGAGCTATGCGACAGCGGTAGGTCGAACACGTCAGCAGGATGTGATCCGCGCGCAACTGGAATTGACCCGCCTCGAGGATCGTTTGACGGCACTCAGGCAGCAACAGGAAGCTGCCCAGAAGCGCCTGGCCGAATGGGTTGGCTCGCGAGCCAACATCGGCCTGGCACCGACGCTGCCAACTCTCTCGCCCACTGCGTCAGTGTCGGCTCAGGCTTCCGAACAGGAACGTTATGAACGGATCATGAGTCATCCCGCCTTGCTGGCGATGGACTTGCGGATTGACGCCACGGCAACCGATATCGACCTGGCGCGCCAGAAATACAAGCCAGAGTGGGGGATCAACGCCCAATACGGCTATCGCGATCAGGACCCGCTGGGCCGGGACAGGGCTGACCTGTTCTCCCTCGGAATAACCTTCGATTTGCCAATTTTCACATCCAACCGGCAGGACAAGGCCCTGAGCGCCGCGGTGAGCCGCACCGAGGCGATCAAGACCGAGAAATTACTGTTGAGCCGCCGGCTGGTGTCAGAACTGGAGACGGCGGCGGTCGACCTGGCCCGCCTCGATGAACGTCATGCCCTCTATGTCGACCAGCTGCTGCCACAAATGGCCGAACAGGCTGAAGCCTCGCTGGCCGCCTACAACAACGACGACGGCGACTTTGCGGAAGCGGTGCGTGCCCGCATTGCCGAATTGAACGCCCAAATCGATGCCCTGGCCATTGCAGTGGAACGGCAAAAGGCGACTGCCCGGATCAATTACCTGCTTACCCAAGCATCGGCTGACGCCCTGCGATCGGTAGAAGATTTATAAGGAGATCATCATGAATGTATTTTCGAAACCCTTGATCGCGGCCGTTATCGGCATTGTGATCGGCGCTGCGGGCGTCTGGCTGCTGAGTGCTGCCAGAGAAGATGGTGCGCAAACCGTTGTTGGCGAACGCAAGCCGCTCTACTGGGTGGCGCCCATGGATCCAAACTACCGGCGCGACAAGCCTGGCAAATCACCCATGGGCATGGACCTGATCCCGGTATACGAGGAAGGTGATAGCGAGGATGAAGCCGGTACCGTGCAGATTTCGCCGGATGTCGTCAATAATCTCGGGGTCCGTACTGCCAGTGTGGAATCAGGTCGGTTGTCCCTGGACGTCAAAACGGTGGGGTATGTGCAGTACGATGAAGACCGATTGGTCCACATCCACCCCAGAGTGGAGGGATGGGTCGAGAAACTTCATGTCAAGGCCGATGGTGATCCGGTTGAAAAGGGGGAACCCCTGTACGCTCTTTATTCACCAACCCTGGTGAATGCCCAGGAAGAGTTGGTGCTGGCACTGAAGCGTGACAATCCTCAGCTGGTTCGCGCCGCCGTCGACCGACTGACGGCCTTGCAGGTTCCCCAGAGGGCAATCGAACAGCTGCGTCAAACCCGACAAGTCAATCAGGCAATCACCATTGCCGCGCCGCAATCCGGTGTCGTGGACAACCTGGGCGTGCGCGAGGGCATGTTCGTCAAACCCGGCATGAGTCTGATGACCATAGGCCAACTGGAGCATGTTTGGGTGATCGGTGAAATCTTCGAACGCCAGGCCAGCCTCGTCAGAACCGGAAACAGGGTACGCATGCGACTTGATTATCTGCCTGGCCGGGAGTGGTTGGGACAGGTGGATTACGTTTATCCCTCGCTGAACGACGAGACGCGCACCGTGCAGATTCGAGTGCATTTCGACAATGCCGACAGGTTTCTGAAGCCGGGCATGTTTGCCGAAATGCACATCCAAACCCAGCCGGGGACTAAAACCCTGTTGATCCCGCGGGAGGCGCTGATTCGCACCGGCACCCAAGAGCGCGTGGTACTGGCCCTGGGCGAAGGCAGGTTCAAGTCCATTGCCGTGAAGGTCGGACGCGTGGGAGAACGACAGGTGGAAATACTGTCGGGGCTCAAGGAAGGCGAGCATATCGTCACTTCCGCACAGTTCCTGATCGATTCGGAATCCAGTAAGACATCGGATTTCAAGCGGATGTCCCATGCCGGGGAGGTCGAAGCGCCTCTGGCGGTATGGGTGCAGGCACGCATAGAGAGCCTGATGCCCGACCACTGGATGGTGACCCTGGCCCATGCCCCGATTGATGCCTGGCAATGGCCGGCGATGACCATGGATTTCGCTGTCGCCGAGTCGGTCGATATGGAAGAGCTCCGGCAAGACATGCGCCTGCAGGTTCAGGTCACGCAGGATCCCGACAAGGGTTATCGGGTAACCCAGGTGCGGATCCCGGACCAAACGCGAGGCAGCACTGAGCCATATTCCCCAGAGGATAGGGAAGCGGGCTCTTCAGTGGACAAGCAAAAAGGGATGACCCATGAAGGTCACGATCAGAAGGAGAGCGACCATGATTGAATCCATTATTCGCTGGTCGATCGGCAATCGCTTTTTCGTATTGCTGGCTACCCTGATACTGGTCGGCGGCGGCCTGTTCGCACTGAAAAACACCCCCGTGGATGCCATTCCGGACCTGTCCGACGTCCAGGTAATCATCAAGACCAGCTACCCGGGGCAGGCGCCGCAGGTAGTGGAGGACCAGGTGACCTACCCACTGACCACCGCCATGTTGTCGGTGCCGGGTGCCGTCACGGTGCGGGGATACTCCTTCTTCGGCGACTCCTACGTCTACGTGATTTTCGACGAGGACACGGACGCCTACTGGGCGCGCTCGCGGGTGCTGGAATACCTGTCCCAGGTGGCGCCCACGCTGCCGCCCAACGCGCGACCGCAACTGGGACCGGATGCCACCGGTGTTGGCTGGGTCTACCTCTACGCGCTGGTGGATCGCACTGGCCAGCATGACATTAGTCAGCTTCGCAGCCTGCAGGACTGGTTTCTGAAATATGAACTGCAGACAGTGCCCGGGGTTTCCGAGGTCTCTGCACTTGGCGGCATGGTCAAGCAGTACCAGGTAAAGGTAAATCCGGAAAAACTGCGAGCATTTGGTATACCGCTATCCCATATCCAGATGGCCATTCAACGCGGTAACCAGGAGATGGGCGCCTCGGTAGTGGAAATGGCCGAAGCCGAGTACATGGTTCGCGCCAGCGGCTACATTCAGGGCATCCAGGATCTCGCCACCATCCCGCTGGGCGTGAACGTCAACGGTGCACCGCTGCTACTCAAGGACGTGGCTGATATCGAGTTGGGGCCACAGATGCGCCGGGGTATCGCCGAACTCAATGGTGAAGGCGAGACGGTCGGTGGCATCGTGGTGATGCGCTTTGGCGAAAATGCCCAGAAGACCATCAATGGCGTCAAGGCCAAGCTGGAGAAGCTCAAGGCAGGCTTGCCGGAGGGTGTCGAAATCGTCACCGTTTACGATCGATCGGGGCTGATCTCTCGAGCCATTGAAAGCCTCTGGAAGAGCCTGCTTGAAGAGCTCGCTATTGTGGCAGCGATTTGTGTCATTTTCCTGTTTCATGTCAGATCGTCCCTGGTAGCGGTCATCAGTCTGCCACTGGGTATCCTGACGGCATTCATGGTTATGTATTGGCAGGGTATCAATGCCAATATCATGTCGCTCGGGGGTATCGCGATCGCGATCGGCGCCATGATAGATGGCGCTATCGTCATGATCGAAAACATGCATAAGCATATGGAACGTATGCCCTTGACCACGGAAAACCGTTGGCAAGTCGTAGCACAATCGGCTTCCGAGGTGGGTCCGGCATTGTTCTTCAGCTTGCTTATTATCACAGTGAGTTTTCTGCCGGTATTCACCTTGGAAGCCCAGGAGGGCCGGATGTTCTCACCCCTCGCCTTCACCAAAACCTATGCTATGGCGGCCAGTGCCGCGCTGGCCATCACGGTGGTGCCGGTGCTTATGGGGTATTTCATTCGTGGGAAAGTAGTCGCTGAAGGCAAAAACCCGATTAACAGGATTCTGATCGCGGGGTATATGCCGCTGCTAAAAGCCGTATTGCGTTTTCCAAAAATAACACTTGTTATCGCTGTGTTGATCTTCCTAATTGGGATCTGGCCGGTGAACAAAATCGGCAGCGAGTTCATTCCCGATCTTGATGAAGGGGATCTCATGTACATGCCCACTACCTATCCTGGGCTATCTGTTGGCAAGGCTAGAGAACTGCTCCAGCAGACCGACAAGCTGATTGCCACCGTGCCAGAGGTGAAAACCGTGTTTGGAAAGATTGGACGCGCCGAGACGGCGACGGATCCGGCACCGCTGACCATGATCGAGACTTTTATCCAGCTTAAGCCGAGGGAGGAGTGGCGTGAGGGTATGACCACGGAGAAGCTCAAGAAGGAGCTGGATGCGCTGGTGCAATTTCCCGGCCTGACTAACGCCTGGGTAATGCCCATCAAGACACGCATCGATATGCTGGCCACCGGCATCAAGACGCCGGTGGGCATCAAGGTGGCCGGCGAGGACCTGAAGGAAATCCAGAAGGTTGGCCAACAACTGGAACAGATCCTCAAGGATGTGCCCGGTACCGCCTCGGTTTACTCCGAACGGGTAGCGGGCGGGCGCTATATCAAGGTGGATATCCAGCGGGAACAGGCCGCGCGCTACGGCCTCAATATTGCCGACGTTCAGCAGGTGGTAGCCACCGCCATTGGCGGCATGAACGTGGCCCAGACCATCGAGGGATTGGAGCGCTATCCGGTGAATCTGCGCTATCCACAGGATTACCGCGACTCGCCGGAGCAACTCGCACTCTTGCCCATTGTCACGCCTGGTGGTCAACGCATCGCTCTGGCGGATGTGGCGAATGTCTACGTGGAAGACGGTCCACCGGCCATCAAAAGCGAGAATGCGCGGCTCAATGGTTGGACCTTTGTCGATATCGACGGCGTGGACGTAGGCAGCTATGTCGAGCAGGCAATGGCGACCGTCGCGCGAGAGCTGGAACTGCCCGCGGGTTACTCCGTAACCTGGTCTGGCCAGTATGAGTATATGCTGCGGGCTAAGGAAAAGCTGACCTATGTGGTGCCACTGACTTTGGCTATTATCATCGTGCTGCTGTACATGAATTTCCGGAGCATTGCTGAGGTTGCCATAATTTTAGGTACCTTGCCGCTCGCTGTAGTTGGGTCCATTTGGCTGATGTACCTTCTGAATTACAATTTTTCTGTAGCTGTGGCGGTTGGGTTTATTGCTCTTGCCGGTGTCACGGTGGAGATCGGCGTCATTATGCTGACCTACCTTAACCAGTCGTATACTCAACTTTTGAGTGATGGCGAAGAACTAAAGGCGCCGCTACGGAAGGAGGAGCTATCCGAGGCGGTGATACGTGGGGCTGGACTACGTGTTAGGCCGGTCATGATGACTGCGGTGTCCACTATTGCTGGGTTGCTGCCCATTATGTTTAGCTCTGGCACTGGTGCAGAAGTTGTTAGCCGAATTGCGGCTCCAATGGTAGGCGGCATGGTAAGTGCGCTTATTCTGACCCTGCTGGTACTGCCGGCTGTATACTACTTGTGGCGTGAGCATTCTTTGAGATCCTGATGGTCGTGTGTACACCAAGCTGTAGTTGGCCTCGTGCGCGGGAAGTGAAACCTGTGCCGGGTTCAGCCTGGTTACACTTCCCGCGCGTCATCGGTCTGATTAGCGCCCAGCTCAGATTGCCTCGCAATAGGTATTTTTCGGGGTGTTCACCAGAGCTACACACACCGCATTTGATGGTGGTGAGGACGTTTGGGGCTGTAGCTCCTAGTCGTTTGAGACAACATGTTAGTAGACGACAAATGTGGCTTCCGTGTTAGAATACTTGGGTTTTTTTGAGCCCCTGCGCGCGGAGTTCCACGCTTGGCTCTCCGATCCACTTGACTAAGGTCTGCCATGACCCGTACCGCTTCGATTACAGTTGCTTTGTGGTGGCGCTTCCAATAGGGAGCGGCTCGTCGTTGCGGTTTCGACCGCGCCTTGCCGCCGAACCGGTGGTCAAGGTATAGCAGATGACTCTCCGGCACGGCGGCTCCAAGACCTAAGGAGATTGCCCGGTGCCACTTACATTACTTGTCCTTTATCAGAGCATGCGGCGTGTAGCTGGGTTGCATCAGACGGTTGTGCTTGCCATTGGCTTTAGATCCTGGGTTACCAATACTGTGTTTTGCTTGCAGAGTGCAGTTCCCCGCCTGTGCTTCGGGGCTGCCTGCGAGGTGGTTTCCGGGTATTGTCTGCGGGAATCCAAAGTCAATGTGTATAATGGAGTGTATAACAGGATGGCGATATCTCCTATAAAGTCAATTAAATCAAGGAGTTATAATGCATAAAATCCTGATGATCGATAACTACGACTCCTTCACCTACAACGTGGTGCAGTACCTCGGGGAGTTGGGGGCGGATGTGCACGTGGTGCGCAACGACGAGATTACGGTGGGCGATATCGCCGCCCTCAAGCCCGAGTGCATTGTGATTTCCCCGGGGCCGTGTACGCCGAACGAGGCCGGTGTGTCGATGGCGGTGATTCGCGAGTACGCCGGCAAGTTGCCGCTGCTGGGTATCTGCCTTGGCCACCAGAGTATTGGCCAGGTGTTCGGCGGCGAGGTGGTGCGGGCGCGGCAGGTCATGCACGGCAAAACCTCCCCCATCCATCACCGGGGTGAAGGCGTGTTTGCCGGCTTGAGCCAGCCCTTCGAGGCCACCCGCTACCACAGCCTGGTGGTGGCCAAAGACAGCCTGCCGGACTGCCTGGAAGTGACGGCGTGGACAGAGACGGACGATGGCCAGGTCGATGAAATCATGGGCCTGCGCCACAAAACGCTGGCGGTGGAAGGGGTTCAGTTCCACCCGGAATCCATCCTCACCGCCCATGGCCACGATTTGCTGCGCAACTTTCTGGAGCAAGGGGGCACGCGATGAAGATTGAACAGGCCCTGCCGCGCTGGGTGGAGCGCGAGGACCTCAGCGACGAGCAAATGACCGCGGTGATGCGCCAGGTGATGTCTGGCGGCGCCACCGATGCGCAGATTGGCGCCATGCTGGTGGCCCTGCGCATGAAGGGCGAGAGCATCGGCGAGATTGCCGCCGCCGCGCGGGTCATGCGCGAGCTGGCCCTGCCGGTGGAGGTTTCCAAGGCGCACCTGGTGGATCTGGTGGGCACCGGCGGCGATGGCGCCAACCTGTTCAACGTATCCACCGCCGCCACCTTTGTGGCCGCGGCGGGCGGTGCGCGCATGGCCAAGCACGGCAATCGCTCGGTGTCCTCCACCTCCGGCAGCTCCGACGTGCTGGAAGCCCTGGGGGTGCCGCTGGATCTCACGCCGGCGCAAACGGCCCGCTGTATTGACGAGGTGGGCATGGGCTTCATGTTTGCCCCCAACCACCACAGCGCCATGCGCCATGCCGTTGGCCCGCGCAAGGAACTGGGCATGCGCACCCTGTTCAATATCCTCGGCCCCCTGACCAACCCCGCCGGCGTGCAGCGCCAGGTGCTGGGGGTGTTCAGTGCCGAGCTGTGCGAGCCGCTGGCCCATGTGCTGCATAACCTGGGCCATGTGCATGCCCTGGTGGTGCATGCCGACGACGGCCTGGATGAGTTGTCGATTGCCGGGCCCACGCGGGTGGCGGAACTGCGCGAGGACGAAGTGGCTGTGTACACCGTCAGCCCGGGGGATGTCGGCCTGCAGGCGGCGAGCCTGGACGGCCTTAGCGTGGCAAGCGCTGGCGAATCCGCGGCGCTGATTCGCGCCGCCTTCGCCAATGAAGACAGCGCGCCGGCACAGAAGGCCGCCGCCCTGATTGCGCTCAACGCCGGCGCCACCCTGTATGTCGCGGGGCTGGCCGCCAGCCTGAAGGAGGGCGTAGCGCTGGCGGAAGACCTGATTGCCAGTGGCCAGGCCCTGGAAAAACTCAAGTCCTATGTCGATTTCACCCAGATGATCAAGGCCGTTTCCGCATGAGCAGTACAGCGCCCACCATCCTGCGTCGCATTGTTGCGCGAAAATGGGAAGAGGTGGCCGAGCGCCGCCGCAAGGACAGCATTACGTCGCTGGAGGCGCGCATCAGCGAACAGAGCCCGGCGCGCGGCTTTGCCGCCGCCCTGTCGACGCGCGCAGGCTCCGGGCAGGCCGCGGTGATCGCCGAGGTGAAAAAGGCTTCCCCCAGCAAAGGGGTGATTCGCGCCGACTTCCAGCCGGCGGCGATTGCAACCAGCTACGCCGAGGGCGGCGCGGTCTGCCTGTCGGTGCTGACCGACATCGACTTCTTCCAGGGCGCCGATGCCTACCTGCGGCAGGCCCGCAGTGCCTGTGAACTGCCGGTGATCCGCAAAGACTTTACCGTGGATCCCTACCAGGTGGTGGAGGCCCGGGCCATTGGCGCCGATGCAATTCTGCTGATTGTGGCCTGTCTGGAGGATGCCCAGATGGCGGAACTGGCGCAAACCGCCGCCGAGGTGGGCCTGGATGTGCTGGTGGAAGTGCACGACCGGGCGGAACTGGAGCGGGCCCTGCCGCTGGAGCTGCCCCTGGTTGGCATCAACAACCGCGACCTGCACACCTTCGATACCCGGTTGGAGACCACGCTGGATTTGCTGGCGCACATACCGGCGGGGCGCACGGTGGTGACCGAAAGCGGTATTCACACCCCCGAGGATGTGGCCTTGATGCGTGACAGCGGGGTGAATGCCTTTTTGGTGGGAGAAGCCTTTATGCGGGCCGAGCGGCCCGGCGACAAGCTGCGGGAGCTGTTTTTCTAGCGGGTGCCGTACACCACCATCGTTTTGCCGGAGACGGACACCAGGCCGTCTTCTTCCAGGGTTTTCAGTACCCGCCCGGCCATCTCCCGCGAGCAGCCCACGATTTTGCCCAGTTCCTGACGGGTCACCTTGATCTGCATGCCGTCCGGGTGGGTCATGGCGTCGGGCTGTTTGCACAAATCCAGCAGGGTGTGGGCCACCCGGCCGGATACGTCCACAAAGGCCAGGTCTTTCAGTTTGCGGGTGGTCTGGCGCAGGCGCACGCTCATCTGGCGGCCGATGGCGAACAGGATGTCGGGGTACTGGCTGCGGATCTGGTGGAAGCGGTCGTAGGAAATCTCCGCCACTTCGCACTGGTTTTTGGCGATCACCATGGCGCTGCGGGCTTCGGGTTGGTCCTCGAACAGGCCCATTTCCCCAAAGAAGTCCCCCGGGTTGAGGTAACTCACCACCATCAGGTGGTCCTTGTCGTCCTCGTCCTGCACCTGGATGGAGACGGAGCCTTCCAGAATCAGGTAGAGCGAATCGCTCAGCGCGCCCTCTTCCAGAATGACGCTCTTGTTGCTGTAATCACGGCGCTGGCAGTGGCGGAGAAAACTCTCCACATTGGGAATGGCATTGAGTATTTGTGGTTTTAGCACAGCGCTGGCTCCCTACCTTGCGGCCGTAAAACGGCTGCTATCTTAACGCAGGCTCGTCGAAGTAAAAACACTCCCGCTGTGCTAAGCTGCCCCGCCGCGAAAGACCAGTCCAGAAGGAACCAGCATGCAGGCAACCGTGAAGTGGATGGATGGCGCCATGTTCATTGGCGAATCCGGCAGTGGCCACACCGTGGTGATGGACGGCCCCGAGGATCTCGGCGGGCGCAACATGGGCGTGCGGCCCATGGAAATGCTGCTGCTGGGGGTGGGCGGCTGCTCGATCTACGACGTGATCAGCATGCTGAAAAAGTCCCGCCAGAAGGTGGTGGACTGCCGTGTGGAATTGCAGGCCGAGCGGGCCGACGCAGTGCCGGCGGTGTTTACCCGCATCAACCTGCACTTTGTGGTGACCGGCGAGGCGCTGAAAGAATCCCAGGTCAAACGGGCGGTGGAACTGTCTGCCGAGAAGTACTGCTCGGCATCCATCATGCTGGGCGCTGCCGGGGTGGAAATCACCCACAGCCACGAGATTGTTGAATTCGCGCCGGCCTGAGCCGCCGGCGGTGAGCGCCGCTGTTATTGCCGCCGTTTAACGCTGCGCGGCTCTTTGACGCTGCGCGGCGTTACACCCAATAACTGCTTTTTGTCATCACCTTGGACACCAGGCTCATGGCGTCCTTCACTGGCTGCGGGAAATCGGCGCCGCCCGCCTGCAGGGCGTTGTGGCCGTGGCGCTCCTCATCTTCCAGCATCTGCTGCAGAATCAGCTGCGATTTGCGATCCGTCGTGGGCAGTTGCTTCAGGTGATTGCGCAGGTGGCGGCACACCCGCTCCTCGGTGGCGGCCACAAACCCTAGGCTCCACTTGTCACCCACTGCGCCGGCTGTGGCCCCCAGCAGGAAGGACAGGCCATACCAGGCCGGGTTGAGCACGCTCGGCCGGCTGTCCAGTTCCTGCAGGCGCTGGTCGCACCAGGCCAGGTGGTCGGCCTCTTCCCGCGCCGCTTCTCGCATTTCCTCGCGCACATCGGGCAGTTTGGCGGTCAGCGCCTGGCCCTGGTACAGGGCCTGGGCGCACACTTCGCCGGTGTGATTGACCCGCATCAGGCCCGCCACATGGCTGCGCTCGCGTTCGCTCAGGCGGGTGTCGGAGTGGCCCTCGGCGGGAGAGGGCCGTGCCGCGGTGCGCTTGCGCGCGGCCAGGGTTTGCAGGGCGCTGCCCGCCTCGCCCAGCAGGCGATCGATGGGGCTGAAGCTGCGTTTTCGGGTGGCCATGGTGGGTGACCTCCTGCCGGTGTGGCTTACCTGGCGGCCTTGATGTGGCGTTCCACGGCGCGCCAGCCAATGTCGTTGCGCTTGGTCATGCCGTCCCAGCGTATTTTCTCCACCGCCTGATAGCAAGTTTGCTGGGCCTCGGCGATGTTGGCGCCAAGGGCCGTTACGCAGAGTACGCGCCCGCCATTGGTGACCACGTTGTTGCCATCCAGCGCGGTGCCGGCGTGGAACACCTTGATGTGGCCGGGGAAGAACGTATCCAGGCCCGAGATCACCTTGCCCTTGGCATAGCTGCCCGGGTAGCCCGCAGCGGCCAGTACCACGCCGATGGCAACGCGCTCGTCCCACTCGGCCTGGGCCTGGTCCAGTTGGCCGTCGATGGCCTGCTGGCACAGGTCGACCAGGTCAGATTTCAGGCGCATCAGGATGGGCTGGGTTTCCGGGTCGCCAAAGCGGCAGTTGTACTCGATGACCTTGGGGGCGCCGTCGGCGGTGATCATCAGGCCAGCGTAGAGGAAGCCGGTGTAGGGATTGCCCTCGGCGGCCATGCCGCGCACGGTGGGCAGAATGACCTCGTCGCGAATGCGCTGGAACACCGCCTTGGTAACCACCGGTGCCGGTGAGTAGGCGCCCATGCCGCCGGTGTTGGGGCCGGTATCGCCCTCGCCAATGCGCTTGTGGTCTTGGCTGGTGGCCATGGGCAGCACGTGCTGGCCGTCCACCATGACAATAAAGCTGGCTTCTTCGCCTTCCAGGAATTCCTCAATCACCACCCGCGCCCCGGCCTCGCCAAAGGCATTGCCAGACAGCATGTCGGTGACCGCCGCCTCGGCCATGGCCAGGCTGGTGGCCACCACCACGCCCTTGCCGGCGGCCAGGCCGTCGGCCTTGATCACGATGGGGGCGCCTTTATCGCGCAGGTATTGCAGGGCCGGCTGCAGCTCGGTGAAGGTGGCGTAGTCGGCGGTGGGGATGTTGTGGCGGGCGAGGAAGTCCTTGGTGAAGGACTTGGAGCCCTCCAGCTGGGCGGCGCCCTTGCCGGGGCCGAAGCAGCGCAGGCCGCGCTCGCCAAAGTAGTCGACAACGCCCTCCACCAGCGGCGCCTCGGGGCCAACCACGGTCAGGCCGACGTCATTGCCCTCGGCAAATTCCGCCAGGGCCGGGAAGTCCAGCGGGTCGATGTCGACATTGCGCACACCCCACTCACCGGCGGTGCCGGCATTGCCCGGCGCGACAAAGACGGTTTTTACCGCCTTGGACTGGGACAGTTTCCAGGCCAGCGCGTGTTCGCGCCCGCCGCTACCAATCACCAATACATTCATTCCAGATTCAACCTTGTTCCAATTCGAAGTGCTAACGACTTGCTAGGTGGTTCCAGGTGAGTGCGAGACGAGGCGAAGGTGGAAAAACAAGCGGAGCGTACACGAAAGTACGTGAGCATTGTTTTTTCATCTTCAACGCGGTATCGCGCCACCTGGGGCCGCATGGTGCGCCATTAGTGTCTGAAATGACGCATGCTGGTAAACACCATCGCCATCCCGTGCTCGTCGGCGGCGGCAATCACCTCTTCGTCGCGGATTGAGCCGCCGGGCTGGATGACCGCGGCAATGCCGCGCTCGCCGGCGCTGTCGATGCCGTCGCGGAAGGGGAAGAAGGCGTCCGAGGCCATCACCGAGCCCTTCACCGCAAGGCCGGCGTGCTCGGCCTTGATGGCGGCGATGCGGGCGGAGTTCACGCGGCTCATCTGACCCGCACCCACGCCCACGGTCTGGCCCTGGTGGGCGTAAACAATGGCGTTGGACTTCACGAACTTGGCCACCTTCCAGGCAAACAGCAGGTCGCTCATCTGCTCGGGAGTGGGCTGCACCTTGGTGACCACCTTGAGGTCGGCCTCGCTCACCATGCCCAGGTCGCGGTCCTGTACCAGCAGGCCGCCGTTGACACGCTTGTAGTCAAAGGCGGACTGCGGCGCGCTCCAAGCCCCGCAGGCCAGCAGCCGCACGTTCTTCTTGGCGCCCACCACTTCGGCGGCCTCGGCGCTGACGCTGGGGGCGATAATCACCTCCACAAACTGGCGCTCGACAATGGCGCTGGCGGTGGTGGCATCCAGCTCGCGGTTAAAGGCGATGATGCCGCCAAAGGCGGATTCCGGGTCGGTGGCGAAGGCCAGTTCGTAGGCCTGCAGCAGGTCTGCCGCAACCGCCACGCCACAGGGATTGGCGTGCTTGACGATCACGCAGGCTGGGGCCTCAAAGTTCTTCACGCACTCAAGGGCGGCGTCGGTGTCGGCCACGTTGTTGTAGGACAGCTCCTTGCCCTGCAGTTGTGTTGCCGTGGCAATGCCGGCCTCGGCAGGGCTGGCCTCCACGTAAAAGGCGGCCTTCTGGTGGGGGTTTTCGCCGTAGCGCATGTCCTGCGCCTTGTGAAACTGGGTGTTGAAGGTGCGCGGGAAGTCCGCCGAGCCGCCGGGCACTTGCCGGCCGAAGTAATTGGCGATGGCGCCGTCGTAGGCAGCGGTGTGTTCATAGGCCTTGATGGCCAGATCGAAGCGGGTATCCAGGGAGGTGGCGCCATCGTTGGCGCGCATCTCGTTAAGGATGGCGTCGTAGTCGCCGGCGTTCACCACAATGTTGACAAAGCGGTGGTTCTTGGCCGCGGCGCGGACCATGGTGGGGCCGCCGATGTCGATGTTCTCGATGGCGTCTTCCAGGGTGCAGCCCGGTTTGGCAACGGTGGCCTCGAAGGGGTAGAGGTTCACCACCACCATGTCGATGCCGTTGATACCGTGCTCGGCCATCACCGCGTCGTCCTGGCCGCGGCGGGCGAGGATGCCACCGTGGATTTTCGGATGCAGGGTTTTTACCCGGCCGTCCATCATTTCCGGGAAGCCGGTGTAGTCGGCCACTTCGGTCACCGCAAGGCCCTGCTCTTTGAGCAGGCGGTAGGTGCCGCCGGTGGAAAGCAGTTCCACGCCCAACTCGCGCAGGGCGGTGGCGAACTCCACTATGCCGGTTTTATCGGAAACGCTGATCAGCGCGCGCTGGACGCTCACAAAATTGCTGTCGCTCATGGCCTCTCTTGCCTGTCAGTCTTTGTTGGAAAGCAGGTCGTACTGCTTGAGTTTTTTGCGCAGGGTGCCGCGGTTCAGGCCGAGCATGATCGAGGCCCGGGTCTGGTTGTGGCGGGTGTAGGTCATGATTTCCCGCAGCAGTGGCGCCTCGATCTCGGCCAGCACCAGCTGGTAGAAGTCGGTGGTCATCTGGCCGTCGAGCTGGGCCAGGTAGTCGCGTACCGCGCGGGTCACGGCCTCGGCCAGTTCACTGTTGTTGTTGTCGCTGTTGGCGGGCTCCAAGCTGACCGGGTCATCGCCGGCCAGTGGGCTCAGGTGTTCGGCCCTGTTCATGCTGCTAGTTCCTTCTGGTCTGTGTTGCCACCGGCTGCCTCGAAGAGCGCCTGCAGGTGCCGGTGTTGCGCTTGCGCACTGGTGAGGGCGTTGAAGCCCTTGCGCTGGGGTGCGAGCGCGGGATGTTGTTGCAGATACCAGCCCACGTGCTTGCGGGCAATGCGCACGCCCATGAACTCGCCATAAAAGGCGTGCAGGGCGGCCAGGTGATTGCGGATGATCTGCCATTGCTGGCCGAGGTCAGGGTCGGCAAGCAGCTCCCCACGCTCAATCCAGGCGGCAATCTGGCCGCACAGCCAGGGCCGGCCCTGGGCGGCGCGGCCAATCATCACGCCGGCGGCGTTGGTGTGGCGCAGCACCTGGGCGGCCTTGTGCGGGCTGTCGATGTCGCCGTTGGCCAGTACCGGGATGTCCACGGCGGCTACGATGTCGGCAATGGTGTCGTATTCCACTGCGCCCTTGAAGGCGCAGGCCCGGGTGCGCCCGTGTACGGACAACAGCTGGATGCCGGCGTCCTCGGCAATGCGGGCGATGGCTACGCCATTGCGTTGTTCGGGTGTGCTACCGGTGCGAATTTTGAGGGTGACGGGCACGTCCACCGCGTTCACCACGGCGTGCAGAATGTCGGCCACCAGCGCCTCGTTGGCCAGCAGCGCCGAGCCCGCCGCCTTGCGGCACACCTTTTTGGCCGGGCAGCCCATGTTGATGTCGATAATCTGTGCGCCGCCGGCCACATTCATCTGCGCGGCGGCGGCCATTTCCTGCGGGTCGGATCCGGCAATCTGCACTGAGCGCGGCTCTGCCTCGTCGTCGTGGCGGCTGCGCCACTGGGACTTGCGGGACTGCTGCACGCGGGGGTTGCTGCTGAGCATTTCAGACACCACCAGACCGGCCCCCTGGGCGGCGGCCAGGCGCCGGAAGGGCAGGTCGGTCACGCCGGCCATGGGCGCCAGAGCCACCCGGTTGGCAAGCCTGTAGGGTCCGATGTGGAGCGTCACGATGAGGGCAGAAAATGCGTCGAAAAAGAGGCGGTATTCTACTGGAGAGCCTTGAAGGGTAAAAGCGTACCCGGCTAAAAAATGGCTAAATTTTGAGCTGGATCAGGCTTGCTTTTTTGCCGCCAAGTGTCGGCCGGGCCGCTGGCCGAAGCGGGCAATCACTTGCCTTGGGGCAGGCGGCCCTGCAGGCACACCCAGCCGTCTTTTTCGCCGGCAATGTGCAGCTCAATACGCTCGGCATAGTGCGCGCAGATGGCATCGGCCTGGCTCAGCAACAAACCGGACAGCATCAGAGTGGCCCCCGGCCGGGCCAGCGCCAGCAGGGTGTCGGACAGCTCCATCAGCGGGCCGGCAAGGATGTTGGCAATCACCACCTCGGCCTGGCCCTGCCAGGCGGGAATGGGCGCCGCCCCGGGCAGGGCGGTGGCCAGGGCGCTGGTGGCAATGCCGTTGCGCTCGGCATTCTCGCGGGTGGCCGCCAGGGCCTGGGGGTCATTGTCTACGCCCAGTGCCTGGGCGGCGCCGAGTTTCAGGGCCGCCACGGCCAGAATGCCGGAGCCGCAACCGTAGTCGACAACCTGCGCCCCGGACAGCGGCAGGGCATCCAGGGCGGTAAGACACAAAGCGGTGGTGGGGTGGGTGCCGGTGCCAAAGGCCAGGCCCGGGTCCAGCAGCAGGTTGACGGCGCCGGGTTCCGGCGGCTCCAGCCAGCTGGGGCACACCCACAGCCGCTCGCCAAAGCGCATGGGCTGGTAGTGCTTGATCCACTCCCGCTCCCAGTCTTTGTCTTCAAGGATTTCCACCCGCGCCGCGCAGTTGGCCAGCAGGGCTTCGGGGAAGCTGGTCAGCACGGCGTCCATGTCGGTGTCGGCGGGATAGAGGCCGGTCAGTCGGGTCTGCTGCCACAGGGGCGTCTCGCCCACGGCTGGCTCCAGCACCGGCTGGTCGGCGTTGTCCTCCAGGGTGACCGCCACCGAGCCGCTGGCCAGCATCCGCGCTTCCAGCGCCTCGACCTGGTCGGGGTGGGTGTCCAGGCGCAGTTGCAGCCAGCTCATGGTGGAATGCCGGAGGACTCAGTCCTCCAGCTTGCTCTCCAGGTAGTGAATGCTCACACCACCGGCCTGGAAGGCGCGGTCCACCACCAGTTGCCGATGCAGGGGGGTGTTGGTGCGAATGCCTTCTACCACCAGTTCGTCCAGGGCCTGGCGCATGCGGGCCAGGGCGGTGCTGCGGTCTTCGCCGAAGCTGATCACTTTGGCGATCAGCGAATCGTAGAAGGGTGGCACGGTGTAGCCGTCGTACAGGTGGGAGTCCACCCGGATGCCAAGGCCACCGGGGGCGTGGAAGGTGGTGACCTTGCCCGGGGAGGGAATGAAGGTGTGCGGGTCTTCGGCGTTGATGCGGCACTCAAAGGCGTGGCCGCTGATCTTCACATCGTCCTGGGTGATCGACAGGGGCATGCCGGCTGCGATGCGCAGCTGCTCCTTGACGATGTCGATGCCGGTGACCATTTCGGTGACCGGATGCTCCACCTGTACGCGCGTGTTCATCTCGATGAAGTAGAAACCGCCGTCCTCGTAAAGGAACTCAAAGGTGCCGGCGCCGCGATAGCCAATTTCCACGCAGGCGTTTACGCAGGCCTCGGCCACCTGGGCGCGCAGGTCTTCGTCGATGCCCGGGGCTGGCGCTTCCTCCAGCACCTTTTGGTGGCGGCGCTGCAGGGAGCAGTCGCGGTCCCCCAGGTGAATGGCGTTGCCCTGGCCATCGGCAATGACCTGGATTTCCACATGGCGGGGCTTCTGCAGGAATTTTTCCAGGTAGACCACATCGGAGCCGAAGGCCGCGCCGGCCTCGGTCTGGGTGAGCTGCACTGAGCCCAGCAGGGCCGCTTCGTTGTGCACCACCCGCATGCCGCGGCCGCCGCCGCCAGCGGCGGCCTTGACGATCACCGGGTAGCCGATGCGGCGGGCGATCTCCAGGGTGCGCTCGTCGTCATCGGTCAGGGGGCCGTCGGAGCCGGGTACGGTGGGTACGCCGGCTTTTTTCATCGCATCGATGGCGGAGACTTTGTCCCCCATCAGGCGGATGGTGTCGGCACGGGGGCCGATGAAGGTAAAGCCGCTTTTTTCCACCTGCTCGGCAAAGTCGGCGTTCTCCGCCAGAAAGCCGTAGCCCGGGTGGATGGCGGTGGCGTTGGTGACTTCGGCGGCGCTGATGATGGCGGGCACGTTCAGGTAGCTCTGGGCGCTGGCGGCGGGGCCGATGCAGACGGACTCGTCCGCCAGGCGCACGTGCATCAGGTCCTTGTCGGCCTTGGAATGCACCGCCACGGTCTTGATATTCAGTTCCTTGCAGGCGCGCAGCACCCGCAGGGCGATTTCCCCGCGGTTGGCGATCAGCACCTTATCCAATATCGGCATCTTGCGATCCTCTGTAACTGGGCATTGGCGGGCGTGGCCCGCGCGGCATCAGACGATGGTGAACAGGGGCTGTTCGAATTCCACCGGTTCGCCGTTTTCCACCAGGATTTCGCCGATGGTGCCGGACTTGTCGGCCTCGATCTGGTTCATCATTTTCATCGCCTCGACGATGCACAGCACGTCGCCGGCCTTCACGGTCTGGCCCACTTCCACGAAGTGGGCGGCGGTGGGGGAGGGCGAGCGGTAGAAGGTGCCCACCATGGGGGAGGTGACCACGTGGCCACTCAGGGCAGGGGCTGCCTCCGCAGCCGGCTCGGGGGCGGCGGCCGGGGCTGGCGCCGGCGCGACGGGTGCTGGCGGCGGGGCCATGGCGTAGCTGGCGGGGGCCATCATCGGCTGGCCGCTGTTGCGGCTGATGCGCACCGATTCTTCGCCCTCTTTGATCTCGATTTCGTCGATGTTGGACTCTTCCAGCAGCTCGATCAATTTTTTGACTTTACGAATGTCCATAGTCGGTTCTCTTCGTTTTCGATGGTTAGTCGGGACGGCAAAAAAAAGCCTGTCAGCCTTCCAGTTCGCGCAGGGCGGCTTCCAGGGCGTATTCGTAGCCACCGGCTCCCAGCCCGCAGATCACCCCGCGGGCGAGGTCGGAGAAGTAGGAGTGGTGGCGAAAGGGTTCGCGGGCGTGCACGTTCGACAGGTGCACCTCAATAAAGGGGATGTCCACGGCGGCCATGGCATCGCGCAGGGCCACGCTGGTGTGGGTGAAGGCGGCGGGGTTGATCAGGATGAAATTGACCCCCTCCTGGCGCGCTTCCTGCACCCGTTCAATCAGCTCGTATTCTGCATTGCTCTGCATGGACAGCAGGTGGTGGCCACGCTGGCGGGCAATGTCTTCAAGGCGGGTGTTGATCTGGTCGAGGGTGGTGCTGCCGTAAACGGCGGGCTCGCGCGTGCCCAGCAAATTCAGGTTGGGGCCGTGTAACACCAGAATGCTAGCCATGTGGAGCGCTCTCCCCTGCCGTGGCGCGCAACAGATTAAGGAATTAGAAGCAGCGCGCGAATTGTGTGGAATTCTGGCGCAAAGTTGGCGGATTGTCCAACCTTGTGGTGGGTTTTAACGATTTTGGCCACATTTAGGCCGATTTTCCCGGCGGTATATGGGAAGTTTTCCTGTTTCTGGGGGTTCGCGACTTCTCCGCGCTTGCTGGCGGCAGAATGGCGGCGGATCACGCATCCTGCCGCCAACGTCGACAAATCTGCCTATAACGCGCTGGCAACAGCCGTCTTTTCGCCAGCGATATGCTCCAGCGCTTCCAGTACCGTGTTGCGGGTGAGCAGTTGCGGCAGGATCAGCGGCGCTGCGGCGGGGTCGGCGGGGTACAGAATATAGAAGGGAATGCCGTTGCGGCCGTGCTGGCGCAGGAACTCGGCGATCTCCGGGTCGTAGTTGGTCCAGTCCGCCACCAGATAGGCCACGCCGCCACTGTCGAAGGCCTGGCGTATCTCCTCGGTATTGAGTACGGCCTGTTCATTGGCGATGCAGGTGATGCACCAGTCGGCGGTGACATCCACAAACACACTGCGCCCCGCGGCGCGCAGGTCGGCCAGGGCGCGCGGTGACCAGGCTTCGCT
Organism: Parahaliea mediterranea; assembly: GCF_003402235.1. Lineage (GTDB taxonomy): Bacteria > Pseudomonadota > Gammaproteobacteria > Pseudomonadales > Halieaceae > Parahaliea > Parahaliea mediterranea. The sequence goes on along the minus strand of NZ_QEWO01000009.1, from coordinate 24,811 downwards.
GTGGGCGAGCTCGCTGGCCCGGGGCCCCTGGCCGGTGCCGGTGGGGGCCGCCGCCAGTGCTACCGCCACCGCCACGCAGCCCACTGCCGCCACCTGCCGCCACAGCACCGCCTGCCACAGCCACAGGGCCAGGGCCAAAAACAGCCCGCCCAGCAGGGCCGCAGCCATGGTGTTGACGCCGGCCTGGCGCCCGGCCACCCACAGCAGCCAGATGGCGCTGGCGTACAGGGGGAAGGCCAGAAACTGCTTGAGGGTTTCCATCCAGGGGCCGGGGCGTGGCATCAGGCGCCGGGCCAGGCCGCTGTAGCTCAGCAGCACCAGCGGGGCGGCCATGCCGGCGCCCAGGGCGGCAAAAATCGACAGGCTGGCGGCGGGTGGCTGAGTGATGGCAAAGCCCAGTGCCGTGCCCATCAGCGGGGCGGTGCAGGGGCTGGCCACCACCACCGCCAGTACGCCGGTAAAAAAGCTGCCGCTGTCGCCCTTGCGTCCGGCCAGGTTGGCGCCGCTGTTCATCAGCCCGGCGCCCAGTTCCACCACGCCAGACAGGGCCAGACCCATGGCCAAAAACAGGTAGGCCAGGGCAATCACAAAACCGGGGCTTTGCAGTTGGAAGCCCCAGCCCACGGCGCGGCCGCCCTGCTGCAGGGAAATCAGCGTTGCCGCCACAATCAGGAAGCTGGTGACAACGCCGGCGGCATACAGCCAGCTCTGGCGGTGGCGCTGGTGGGGGCTGGCGTCGGCAAAGCTGAGCACCTTGAGCGACAGCACCGGGAAGACGCAGGGCATCAGGTTGAGCAGGCTGCCGCCCAGAAAGGCCAGCAGGGCCATGGCGGCCAGGGTGGACAGGCTGGCCGTCTCCTCGGGGGCGGTGTTGGCGGCAGTGTTGGTGGCGGGGCCGGCGCGGGCGGGTGGCGCCAGTTCGGTGACGGCGCCGGTGTCAAAGTTCACGCTGAAGCGCTGGTCCCGGGGCGGGTAGCACAGGCCGGCATCGGCACAGCCCTGGCTGCTGAGGGTGAGGGTGGCTTCGCCGCTGTGGCGCTCGGTGTCCAGCTGGATGTCGGCCTGGTTGTAGTACACCCGGGTATCGCCAAAGAATTCGTCGTGGCGCTCGATGGCCGGCGGGAAGGCGGGCGTCGCGCTCACCACGCCCTCGGCGTCGCTCAGCCCAAAGCGAAACTGGTGCTGGTACAGGTAGTAGCCATCGGCAATCTGCCAGTACAGGCGCAAACCCCGAGCGTTGGGCTCGATAACCACCTGGTAGGCCTCTTCCACCGGCAGAAAGCTCGGCTGGGCCGCGCCGCCAAAGGGGTTGCCGGGTTGGCCGTTGCCGCCGAACTGGGCGTGGCTGAGGCTGCTGATGAACAGCAGAAGGCTGGCGAGTACCAGGCGCATGAAGTCTCCTGAAATGTGTTCGGATAGCCGGTCAGCGGCCAAGTTTAGCAGTGGTCCGGGGGCCGCCCAACGCCGATTCGCACCCGGGCAGTGTTATAGTCCTCAGACGCCGGCGCCGGCAATTGGTTTCATCGTCCGCGCAGTTGGGTGGACGCCGTCGCAGATTGAATTGCAAGGTGAGTTACAGAGCGCGTTGCAAAGTCTGTAGCAGGAACGATCAGCAGATATAAAGGATAGGAGAGAATCAGGTGCGAGTTTTGCCCGCGATGACAGCTGCCGCCCTGCTGGTGCTGGGCGCAGCACAGGCCGAGGCCCAACTGGCAATCAGCGATGCCTGGGTGCGCGCCCTGCCACCGGTGCAGCGCAATACCGCCGCCTACCTGCAGCTGCACAACAGCGGCGACAGTCCGTTGACGCTCACCGGCGGCAGCAGCCCCATAGCAGAGCGGGTGGAACTGCACAGCAGCCAGGCCGAGGATGGCATGATGCGCATGCGCCAGCTTGAGGCGGTGACCCTGGCCCCCGGCGAGCGCCTGCAATTGGCGCCCGGTGGCGTACACTTGATGCTGCTGGGGCTGGAACGCATGCCGGCGGAGGGCGAACGTGTGAGCCTGTGCCTGAACCTGGCCGCTGGCGGGCAGGCCTGCACCGAGGCGCAGGTCCGCCGCCAGGCGGGGGGTGATCACAGTCATCACCATTGATGGCCCTTGGTATGGCAATTTTTTAACGCGTTCCTTTATACAGTTTTTAGTAACGCCTTATTTTTTAGTACTTTCGAAGTGACAGGCAGGGAGCAACGGGACTGATGAACCAACCCAACCCCACAGTAAAACCCACCGTCGGCGAGCGGCTGCAGGACTGGCGCGACGGTTTCCGCGACGGCAAATGGTGGCGCTGGCCCCTGCGCATCCTGCTGTTGTACCTGGTGCTCGCCGCGCTGGTGGGGCTGTACTGGAGCATGGCGCCCGGGCCCTTTGATGTGAAAGCCAAGGCGGCAGAACTGGCCGCGGCGCAGAACGGGCGGGTGGTGACTGGCTCCGCCACCACTGCGGCCCTGATTGGCGTGATGGAAACCCTGCTCGACAAGCCGGGCGGCTACCTGCGCAACGACCGCTTTCCTCCGGGGGTGTGGCTGGACAACATCCCCAACTGGGAATATGGCGCGCTGATCCAGGTGCGCGACCTGGCGCGGGCCATGCGCGAAGTACACAGCCGCTCCCAGTCCCAGTCCACCGAAGACAGGGACCTGGCCGAAGCCGAGCCGCGCTTTAACTTCAGCGCCAACAGCTGGATGCTGCCGGCCTCGGAAACCGAGTACAAGGCCGGGGTTAAGTACGTGCGTAGCTACCTGCAGCGCCTGTCCGACGACGACGCCTCCGACGCCCAGTTTTATGCCCGTGCCGATAACCTGCGCTACTGGCTGAACACCGTCGACACCCGCCTTGGCAGCCTGTCGCAGCGCCTCAGTGCCAGCGTTGGCCAGCGTAGGCTGAACACTGACCTGGCCGGTGACGACAGCGCGCGCCAGTCCACCAGCAGCCCCGACGAGATGGTGGTGCAGACGCCCTGGACAGAAATTGACGATGTGTTTTTTGAGGCGCGCGGCACCGCCTGGGCGCTGATTCACTTCCTCAAGGCGGCGGAAGTTGACTTTGCCGATGTGCTGGAGAAAAAGAACGCGCGGGTCAGCCTGCAGCAGATTATCCGTGAACTGGAGGCCACCCAGGACACCGTGTGGAGCCCCATGGTATTGAACGGCACCGGCTTTGGTGTGCTGGCCAACCATTCACTGGTGATGGCCAATTACCTGAGCCGCGCCAACGCCGCCATCATCGATCTGCGGGATTTGCTGGCCCAGGGCTGAACGGCGCCTTGGGGCAGGGCTGGCTCAGCGGCGGTCGTAGCGCAGGCGGGTGCCGGTGTCCAGGGACAGGCGAATTTCGGTGGCGCTGATTTCCTCGGGGAAATAGGTGCCGGAGAGCTTGGCGTCCAGCAGGCTGGCGCCTTCGATATTGGTTTCGCGAAAGTCGATGCCGGACAGGTCGGCATTGCGGAAGTAGGAATTGCTGAAATCCAGCCCCCGGGCATTCATGTTGCGCAGGTCGCGGCCGCGGTAGTCGCCGCTTTTCAGCTCGCTGGTGTCCAGCTTGTCACGCTGCTCGTTGAAGCCCTTGATGTCCTCGTTGCGCAGCAGTTGGTATAAAGGGTCTTGCTTGATTACAGGCTTGCTCATCGATTCATCATCCATTGCTCGGCGCGCTTGCGCCACTGGCTGGCCGTCCCTGGAGTGGCTCCGGCAGGCCGCCGGCGGCGCTGTGATAGGTGACGCCAGAGCATAGCACAGGCCGTTGTGGCCGGTGGTTCAAGTAGGCGGCGTGTTGTGCAGCGCTGCGGTTATCGCTCCGTATAAAACAGCCTCCGAGGTATCTTTGTCCGTAAACGCCCGAGAAGGTTTCCTGCTCACCCGCGATTGGCGCGACGGCACCAAAGGCCTGGAGCTGGAATACTGGTTTGCCACTGCCGCCGGCCCCCTGCAGGTGCGCATTGGCGGCGAGCGCAGCGTGTTTTTTCTGGCGGCGGATGAGGCCGAGCGGGCGCAGGCGCTGCTGGCGGCCAGCGGGGCCGAGTGCCGCCCCCTGGCGCTGCGCACCTTCAACATGGCGCCGGTGGTGGGGGTGTACAGCACCTCCCACCGGGCGGCCCGGGGGCTGGCCGATCGCCTGCGCGAGTTGGGCTGCGACCCGCTGGAGGCGGACATCAACCCCGCGGACCGCTACCTGATGGAGCGCTTTATCCGCGGCGGTGCCCGCGTGGAGGGAGCGCTGCACCAGGGCGTTGCGCACAATCCTGTCTTGAAGCCCAGCGACTGCCGGCCGCCGCTGGCGGTGATGTCATTTGATATTGAAACCGCCATGCAGGGCATCGAGCTTTACTCCATCGGCGTGCACGCCCTGCGTGATGGGGTGGCCACGCGTCGGGTATTCATGCGCGGTGCAGGCGCTACCGCAGACTACGTGGTAACCGTGGACAGCGAGCGCGGCCTGCTGCTGGCCTTTCTGGACTTTGTTGTCGCCTACGACCCGGATGTGCTGATTGGCTGGAACGTCATCAACTTTGATACCTGGTATCTGCAGCGGGTGGCGGACAAGTACGGTTTGCGCCTGAACCTGGGGCGCGAGGGCCGAGCGGTGCACTGGCGCGAGCTGGACGAAGAGGGCGAGCGTCGCACCGCGCGCCTGCCGGGGCGGGTGCTGCTGGATGGCATCGACCTGCTGCGGGCGGCTTTCTATCGCTTCGAGAGCTTCTCGCTCAACCACGTGGCGGGGGAGATTCTCGGCGCTGCCAAGCTGCTGCAGGGGGGCGACCGGGGCGAGGAAATCGGCCGCCTGTTTCGCGAGGACAAGACAGCCCTGGCGGCCTACAACCTGAAGGACTGCGAACTGGTGTCGGACATTTTCGCCGCCACCAGCCTGCTGGACTTTGCCCTGGCCCGCAGCGCCATGACCGGCCTTAACATCGACCGCCTTGGCGGCTCGGTTGCCTCCTTCGACAACCTCTACCTACCGCGTCTGCACCGGGCCGGTTTTGTGGCCCCCAACGCCAGCCGCGAACTGCTCGCCAGCCCCGGTGGCTATGTGCTGGATTCCGAGCCCGGCATCTACGACCACGTGCTGGTGTTGGACTTTAAAAGCCTGTACCCCAGCATTATTCGCACTTTTTGCATTGACCCCATGGGGCTGGCGCTGGGGGTGAGTGGCGAGCTGGACGCCGACGCCACGGTGCCGGGCTTTCTGGCGGCGCGCTTTGCCAGGCACGGCGCCATCCTGCCGGCGCTGATCGGCGAGTTGTGGCAGCTGCGGGATGCCGCCAAGGCCGCCGCCGATGCGCCCCTGTCCCAGGCCATCAAGATCATTATGAACTCCTTCTACGGGGTGCTCGGCTCCACTGGCTGTCGCTTTTTTGATGCGCGGCTGGCCAGCTCCATCACCCGCCGCGGCCACGAGATACTCAAGCGCAGCCGCGATCGCATAGAAGCGCTGGGGCACCGGGTGATCTACGGCGATACCGATTCGGTATTTGTGTGGGTGCAGAGCGCCACTTCCAGTGCCGAGGCCCAGGCCGCCGGGCGCGCCCTGCAAGTGGAGCTGAACCGCTGGTGGCGCCAGCGCATTGCCGAAGAATTTGGCCTGGAGTGCGCGCTGGAGCTGGAGTTTGAAACCCACTACCGGCGCTTTCTCATGCCCACCGTGCGCGGCTCCGACAAGGGCAGTAAAAAGCGCTACGCCGGCGTGGTGGAAGGCCCCGATGGTGACCGGCTGGTGTTCAAGGGCCTGGAGAACGTGCGCACCGACTGGACCCGCCTGGCGCGGGATTTTCAGCAGGAGCTGTACCGCCGGGTGTTTGCCGGCGAGCCCTTTGCGCACTACGTCAAACAGCAGGTGGAGGCGCTACGCGCCGGCCGGTGTGATGCCGAGCTGGTGTATCGCAAACGCCTGCGGCGCCCGCTGGCGGACTACGCGCGCAATGTGCCGCCCCATGTGCAGGCGGCGCGGCTGTATGAGGCGCGGGGCTTAAACCGGCCCTCCCGGGGGAGCTGGGTGGAGTACGTAATCACCCAGGGTGGGGCGGAGCCTGCGGCGGCGCCGGCGGCAGCGCTGGATTACCAGCACTATGTCGACCGCCAATTGCAGCCGGTGGCCGATGGCATCCTGCTGTTTGTCGGCACCTCTTTTGCGGAGCTGGTGGACCAGCAGATCGACCTGTTCGCGCTTTGATCAGGCGCTGAAGAAGGCGTCCCGCAGGGCCGGGTAGTCCGCCGCCGGCAGCCGTGGGCCGTAGTGGGTGACCACCTTGCCCGCCGCCAGGCTGGCGAACTCGGCGGCGCGGGCGTAGCTTTCGCCGCGGCCCAGGGCGTACAGGAAAGCCCCGGCAAACATATCGCCGGCGCCGTTGGTATCCACCGCCTTCACCTTGATTGAGGCCACTTCACTGCGGGTTTCGCCATCAAAGGTGATGGCGCCATCGGCGCCCCGGGTGATGACAAAGCTGCGGGCCACGTCCTTGAGGGCGGTGATCGCCGCCTCCAGGTCAGTGGTCTGGGCCCAGCCCTTGGCCTCTTCCTCGTTGCAGAAAATCAGGTCCAGCTGGGTGCCGATAATCGCCTGCATGCCGTCGCGGAAGAATTCCACCATGCCCGGGTCAGAGAAGCTGAGCGCGGTTTTTACCCCGGCGGCCTCGGCCAGTTCCCGGGCGCGCACGGCGGCGGCGCGGCCGGTGGGGGAGGTAACCAGGTAGCCCTCGATGTACAGGTACTCGGAATCGGCAATGGCCGCCGGGTCCAGCTGTTGTACGCTGAGGGTTTCCGAAATGCCGAGGAAGGTGTTCATGCTGCGCTCGGCATCCGGGGAAATGAGCACCAGGCATTTGCCGGTGGTGCCGGGTTCGCGGCCGTTTTTTAGGCAGTGGTCCACCCCGGCGGCTTCCAGGTCGGCGATGTAGATATCGCCGTAGGCGTCGTCGGACACTTTGCAGGACATGAAGGTCGGGCCGCCGAACTGGGCGGTGGCAATCATCGAATTGCCGGCGCTGCCGCCACTGGCGTGGCCGGCGTGCACCAGGTGATCCTGCAGGTGCTCAAGCAGTTGCGCCTGGCGGGCCTCGTCCACCAGCGTCATCAGGGCCTTTTCCACGCCCATGCGCGCCAGGTCGCTGTCCTCCACCTGGATTTCCGTGTCCACCAGTGCGGCGCCGATGCCATAGGCCCAGTACTTCTTCATGCTTTCTGCCTTTTTCCCCGGAAAAGAAGCCCGCTATTATCCCCATCCTCATGCCAATTGAAAGGCGCCCTGTTGTACACTCGCACCCCATGCCGAAAACCCGCCGCCCCCTGCTGAAAGTCCTGATTACCCTGCTGGTCCTGTTTGGGCTGGTGATGGTGTACCTGGATGCCAAAATCACCTCCACCTTCACCGACAAGATGTGGGAATTGCCCGCCAAGGTGTACGCCCGGCCGCTGGAGCTGTTTGTGGGGGCGCCGGTGGCCACCGACGACCTGGCCTACGAGCTGGAGGTGCTGGGCTATCGCAAGGTGGCACGCCTGAACAACCCGGGGCAGGTGAGCCGGGCCGGCAACCGCTTCGACATTTACACACGCGGCTTCGACTTCCCCGGCGAGCGGGAATCGCCGCAGCGGGTGCGGGTGGATATCGGTGGCGGCCGGGTGGTGAGCCTGCGCGGTGGCGGGGCCAATATTGACCTGATGCGCCTGGACCCGGTCCAGATAGGCGGCATCTACCCCTCCCACGGCGAAGACCGCATTCTGGTGCGCCTGGACGATGTGCCGGAGAGCCTGCGCATGGGGCTGCTGGCGGTGGAAGACCAGAACTTCTACGACCACTGGGGCTTTTCCATTACCGGCATTCTGCGGGCGGCCTTCAGCAACCTGCGTTCGGGCGCGGTGGTGGCCGGCGGCAGCACCATCACCCAGCAGCTGGTGAAGAACTACTACCTGACGCCCGAGCGCACCTACATCCGCAAGCTCACCGAGCTGTTGATGGCGGTGTTGCTGGATTTGCACTACGACAAAGACCAGATCCTCGAAAGCTATATCAACGAGGTGTACCTGGGCCAGGAAGGCCCGCGGGCCATCCACGGCCTGGCACTGGCGGCGCGGCACTATTTTGACACCCCGCTGGAGCAGCTCGGTTTGCACCAGCAGGCGCTGCTGATCGGCATGATCAAGGGGCCGTCGCTCTACAACCCCCTGCGCAACCCCGAGCGCGCCCGCGAGCGGCGTAACCTGGTGCTGGATGTGATGGCCGAGCAGCAGGTGATCTCCCCGGAGCAGGCCACCGTGGCCCAGGCCATGCCCCTTGGCCTGAATAACAACCAGCGCATTCGCGATAGCTTCCCCGCCTACCTCGACCTGGTGCGCCGGCAGCTGCGACAGGAGTACCGGGAAGAGGATCTCACCACCCTGGGCCTCAGCATTTTTACCGCCTTTGACCCGATTCTGCAGCGCCAGGTGGAGCGCTCCACCGGCGAGGTGCTGAAGCAACTCAAGAACGGCGACGAGCTGGAATCAGCCACCGTGGTGACCCGCTTTGACACCGGCGAAGTGGCGGCGGTGGTGGGCGGACGTGAGGTGCGCTATGCCGGCTTCAACCGCGCCCTGGACGCCCGGCGCCCGGCCGGGTCCCTGCTTAAGCCGGCGGTTTACCTCACCGCGCTGGAGCAGCCCCAGCGCTACACCCTGGCCACCCCCCTGTCGGATACCGAGCTGCAGGTGGCCGGCCCCAACAATTCCGTGTGGGAGCCGCGCAATTTCGACCGCCAGGCGCACGGCGATGTGCTGCTGCACCGGGCCCTGGCCAACTCCTACAACCTGGCCACCGCCCGCCTGGGAATGGAGCTGGGGCTGGAGCACGTGGTGGATATGCTGCGCCGGCTGGGCATTGAAGGGGAGATTCCCGAGGTGCCCGCCCTGACCCTTGGCGCCGGCGCCTACACCCCGATGGACATGGCGGCCATGTACCAGAGCATAGCCGCCGGCGGCTTCCGTATGCCGCTGCGCAGCATTCGCGACATTGTCGATGCCAACGGCGAGGCCCTGCGCCGCTACCCGCTGGAGTACGACCGCACGGTGGGCCTGCAGGCCGTGCACCTGCTGCACTACGCCCTGCGCGAAGTGGTGCGCGAGGGCACCGGCCGCGGTGTGTACCGCTACCTGCCCGAGGATTTTGCCGTGGCGGGCAAAACCGGCACCACCAACGACGGGCGCGACTCCTGGTTTGCCGGCTTCTCCGGCGACCTGCTGGCGGTGACCTGGATCGGCCGCGACGACAACGGCGGCACCGGGCTCACCGGCAGCTCCGGCGCGCTGAAAATCTGGGCGCACTTCATGGCCCGCGCCAGCGAGCGTTCGCTGGCCTATCGCATGCCCGATGGCATGGCGCCGTTCTGGATTGACGACAGCAACGGCATGCTGACCGGCGAGGGTTGCCCGGATGCCCGCATGATGCCCTTTATTGAACACTCGGAGCCGCGCAAACGCACCAACTGCGCCTCCCGTAGCAGTGGAATCAAAGACTGGTTCCAGTCCCTCTTTGGTGGAGAAAACTAATGAACGTCCGCTCCTTCAGCCGGCAGTTGCTGCTGGCCAGCCTGTGCCTGTGGCTTGGCGCCTGCTCCATCTACAGCACCCCCGGGCGCCAGCCGGCGCCGGTTGAGACCCGCCCGGCACCGGAGCCTGGCGCACCGGCGCCCGGCCAGCCCTCTACCCAGCCCCCCACCCCGCCGGCGCAGCCGAGCCAGCCCCGCCCGCCGGAGCCCAATGCCAGCAATGCCTACGGCCCGCTGCTGGCGCGGGCAGAGCAGGCCTCTGCAGGTGGGGATTACGAGCAGGCGCTGGCGCTGCTGGAGCGCGCCCAGCGCATTGACCCGGACAGTGCCGAGGTCTATCTGGCCCTGGCCAGAACCTACGCCGCCAAGGGCGATACCAGCCAGGCCCGGGCCACCGCCGAGCGCGGCTTGCTGTACTGCCACGGCGGCAGTGAGTGCGGCCAGTTGCGCGCACTCGCCCAGTAGGGTCGCATTCAGTCGCGGTTGTCGCAGCGCACGCGATAGCCCTCGCCAGCGGGCTCAAAGGTCAGGAACTGGTTGATGCAGCGCGGCGTATCGCCCGCGCTGTGGCTGACAAAAATAATGCGGGTGTCGCTGTCGCCGGCGATATGGTCAATCGCCCGCAGCATCAGTGCGCGGTGGTGGCTGTCCAGGCCCAGGGTGGGCTCGTCAAGAATGAGGATGGCCGGCGACTTCACCATGGCCCGCGCCAGCAGCACCATGCGCTGCAGCCCGAAGGACAGGGCGTCGAAGCGCTCGCGCACATAGTTTTGCATCCCCAGGGCCCGCAGCCAGTGCTCGGCCCGGTGGCGCTGCTGGTCGCCATAGTCGTCGTACAGGCCGAGGCTGTCGAAAAAACCGGAAATCACCACGTCCAGCACGCCCATGCGCTGCTTGAAGTTGAGCTGCAGCTGGGTGTCCAGCAAACCGTATTTCTGCTTGATGTCCCACACGCTTTCGCCGGAGCCCCGGCGCAGGCCGAACAGGGTGATGTCCTGGCCATAGGCCTTGTGGTTGTCACCGGTGATGAGGCTGAGCAGGGTGGTTTTGCCACAGCCGTTGGGTCCGGCAATGCAGCAGTGCTGGTGCCGCTCGAACACCCAGTCGAGACCTTCCAGCACCGTGGTGTCGCCGTAGCGCACCGCCACATTGTGCAGGGCCAGCAGGGGGCCATGCGAGGGCAGGGTATAGGGCCGCTCGGCCACCGGGGGCAGCTCCCCCAGCGGCGGCAGCGGCGGGTTCATCAGCTGTTGCACGGCGGCATTGGCCTGCACCGCCTGCCGCGGGCCGCTGGCAAGTATCTGGCCCTCGTTCAGCACCAGCAGGTGGGTAATGCCCACGGGGATGTCCGCCAGGCTGCGGCACAGCAGTAGCAGCGGCAGGCCGGATGAGAGCAGCTCGTCAATGACCAGCGCCAGCTCGGCCTGGGCGCTGGCGTCCAGGCCATCCAGGGGGCTGTCCAGAATCAGCAGGCCGGGTTCGCTGAGGATGGCCGCCAGCAGCAGGGTCTTGCGCATCTCGCCGGTGGAGATGTAGCGCAGGCCGCGCTGGAGGATATGGCCCATGCGCAGGCGTTCTACCCAGTGCAAAAACGCGTCGTGCGGCGGCTGTTTGCCGAGGATGAAGTCCTGCACCCGGGTGCCGGGGTCGCTGGCGTCGGCGCGAAACTCCGAGTCATCGAGTTTTTTGTCCCGCTCGCACAGGGCCCGCGCCTGTTCAAAGCAGACATAGGCCACGCCCTTTTGTTGCAGGGTGCCACCGCGCTCGCAGGTGCCGGCGTATTGGCTGGTCTGTCCGCTGAGCACCCGGGCAAGGCTGGTTTTGCCGGCGCCATTGGGGCCGATGCAGGCCCACTGCTGGCCGGGTTCTATGCGCCAGTCCAGTTCGTGCAACACCGGCAGGGCGCGGTAGACAAGGCTGAGTTGGCGCAGCGAGAGCAGGGCTGAGTTCATTGGGCTGTCCTGGGGCGGCGCCGGTGCGCCGCGGGCTTGTTTCGCGAAGGGGCGGCTGGCTTAATCCGTTGGCCAGCAACGGAAATGGACGCCCCGTGTCGACACCCTCGTTACAGCGCATTGAAAACCGCCTGCAGCATCACCGGCCGCGCCGCAAATTCCTACGGCGCTTTATGCAGCGCTCGGCAGTGGCCATGATCCTCGGCCAGCACCAGGGTGGGCCGCATATTCTAATGATCAAGCGCGCGGAACGGAAAGGGGACCCGTGGTCCGGCCACATGGCCTTTCCGGGCGGGCGTATGGATCCGGTGGATGCCCACGGTTTTGCCGTGGCCAACCGCGAAACGGAAGAGGAAGTGGGCGTGCGCCTGGCCGACTGCGCGCGCTATATCGGCCGCCTGTCGGATATTCGCGCCCGGCCCCGCTGGGGCGTGCTGGGTTTGGCGGTCAGCCCCTTTGTCTTTCGCCTGGAGCAGGAGGTGGACTTTACGCCCAACTACGAGGTGGCGGAGGTGGTCTGGGTGCCGCTGGCCCTGTTGCTGAATGCCGACAACCGGCAGACCATGGTGTGGGAGCGCGGGCGGTTGAAGCTGACGCTGCCCTGCTACTTTTACGAGGGTCGGCGCATCTGGGGGCTGTCGCTGATGATGCTGGATGAACTGCTGGGGCTGAAGGCGCGCGAGCGGCGCTAGGGGCTCAGTCGCCGTTTTGTTCTTCGCGCGCGTGGGCGTTTTCCTGCACGTCTTCTGGGGCGGTCTCTTGGGCAGTCTCCTGGGCAGCGGGTGCAGCAGGCGACTCGGCGTCGTCCGGCCCATAGCGCAGGAAGGAGCGGGTATCCAGTTTGAGGTCGCGCAGGGTCGGGTCTTCCTGGCTGGCGGCGAGCAGGGCCTCGGCCGCCACTTCGCCGCGCACAAAGGCGGCCACCAGGTCGAGCATCACTGGCGTCATATCCACTTCCCGCGACCAGCGCGGGGCATCCACCAGGTTGCCAGTCACCCAGTCGCCGGTGCGGCTGAGCCAGTAGCCGCCGCAGGCAGAGAGCTGGTAGTCGCCAATACGGCCGTAGCTGACATTGGGGGTATGGGGGTTAAAGCCGCCGGGCACATCCTCGGTAATGGCGTGCAGCGCCATGACCCACTGGCTGCCGATGGGGAAGGCCTCCACCTCGGGGCGGCAGTAGTCGCCGGTCTTCAGCCATACGCGCACTTCCTTGCTGCCGTCACCGCCGCGCAGTTCGCGATCCACGTAGACGTCAATGGAGTTGCCGCGGGTGGCAATCACGGTGCCGCTCAGCACCAGGTCGGTGTCGCCCTGCACCTCGTCGAAGCTGCCCTGCCACAGGCAGCTGCACTCGGCCCGGGCCGCAGGCACAAAGGCCACCGGGGCAAAGGCCAGTGCCAGCAGGGCGGTGACAGCGGCGGCGCGGGTCATGGGCTTACTGTAAAGCCCGCGCCGCTTCCAGCGCAAAATAGGTGAGGATGCCGTCGCAGCCGGCGCGTTTGAAGGCGAGCAGGGATTCCAGCATCACCGGTTCCCTGGCCAGCCAGCCGTTCTCGAAGGCCGCCACGTGCATGGCGTATTCGCCGCTGACCTGGTAGGCGAAAGTGGGGGCCTTTAGCTCCTGCTTGACCCGCTGGACAATGTCCAGATAGGGCATGCCGGGCTTGACCATGATCATGTCGGCGCCCTCGGCGAGGTCCAGCGCGCATTCGTGCAGGGCCTCGTCGCTGTTGGCCGGATCCATCTGGTAACTGTATTTATTGCCGCCCTTGATATTGCCGGCGGAGCCCACCGCGTCGCGGAAGGGCCCGTAATAGCTGGAGGCGTATTTGGCGGCGTAGGCCATGATCAGGGTGTTCAAATGGCCTTCGGCCTCCAGCGCGCTGCGAATGGCGCCAATGCGCCCGTCCATCATGTCCGATGGTGCAACAACGTCCGCCCCGGCAGCGGCGTGGGAGAGGGCCTGCTGCACCAGTGCCTGGCTGGTGACATCGTTCAGTACGTAGCCGCTGTCGTCGATGATGCCGTCCTGGCCGTGGGTGGTGTAGGGATCCAGGGCCACGTCGGTAATGATGCCCAGCTCCGGCAGTGCGTCTTTCAGTGTGGCCACGGTGCGCTGCACCAGCCCGTCCGGGCGCCAGGCCTCGCTGGCGTCCAGGCTCTTGCGCTCGGCGCCCACCACCGGGAACAGGGCCAGGGCGGGAATGCCCAGGCTCGCCGCTTCCCGGGCCTGGGTCAGCAGCAGGTCAATGCTCAAACGTTCCACACCCGGCATGGAGGGCACCGCTTCGCGCTGGCCTTCACCTTCCAGTACAAACACCGGCAGGATCAGGTCCGCCGGGCTCAGGCGGTGCTCGCGCACCAAATCGCGCGAGAAGGCGCTGGCGCGCAGGCGGCGCAGGCGGGTAGTGGGAAAGGGGCCACGGGCGGTGGAGAAGGGCATGGCGGGTATCCTGTTCAGAGGCTGGCGAAGGCGCTGCGAGCAGCGGTGAGGGTGGCGTCAATGTCGGCATCGGTGTGCGCCGCCGACAAAAAGCCCGCTTCATAGGAGGCCGGCGCCAGGTACACTCCCGCCGCCAGCATGGCGTGGAAGAAGCGGTTGAAGGCGCCGGTGTCGCAGGCCATCACCTGCTGGTAGTTGCTCACCGAGGGCTCGTCGGTGAAAAAGCCGCCGAACATGGTGCCGGCATGGTTGGTGGTAAAGGCCACGCCGGCGTCCCGGGCTGCTGCTTCCAGCCCCGCGCAGAGCTGGCGGGTGCGCTCAAACAGCGGTGGGTAAAAGTCGGGCTCGGCGATCAGGTCCAGGGTGGCCAGCCCCGCCGCCATGCACACCGGGTTGCCCGACAGGGTACCCGCCTGGTAGACCGGCCCCAGCGGTGCGATGTGCTCCATGATGGCGCGCTTGCCGCCAAAGGCGCCCACCGGCATGCCGCCGCCGATCACCTTGCCCAACGTGGTGAGGTCCGCCTCGATGCCGTAATAGCCCTGGGCGCCCTGCAGGCCAAAGCGAAACCCGGTCATCACTTCATCCAGAATCAACACGGCGCCGTGGGCGGTGCACTGTTCGCGCAGGGCCTGCAGAAAACCGGGCGCCGGGGGAATGCAATTCATATTGCCCGCCACGGGCTCCACGATAACGCAGGCCACGCTATCGCCGTACTCGGCAAAGGCGTGTGTGAAGGCGTCGATATCGTTGTAGGCCAGCGTCATCGTGTGGTCCGCCAGTGCCGCCGGTACGCCCGGTGAACTGGGCACCCCCAGAGTCAGCGCCCCGGAGCCGGCCTTCACCAGCAGCGAATCCGAATGGCCGTGGTAGCAACCCTCGAACTTGATGATCCTGTCCCGCCCGGTGTAACCCCGGGCCAGGCGAATGGCGCTCATGGTGGCCTCTGTGCCGGAGTTCACCATACGCACCAGGTCCATGCCCGGCATGATCGCGCACAGCCTATCCGCCAGCTGTGTTTCCAGCTCGGTCGGGGCGCCAAAGCTCAGTCCCTTCTCGCACTGTTTTACCACCGCCTCGCGCACTGATGGGTGGTTGTGGCCCACCAGCATCGGGCCCCAGGACAGCACGTAGTCGATGTAGCGCTTGCCCGCTGCGTCAAATACGTAGGCGCCCTCGCTGCGTTCGATAAACACCGGGGTGCCGCCCACGGCTTTGAAGGCGCGTACCGGTGAATTCACACCGCCGGGGATGTGGGCCTGGGCTTGCTGGAAGAGTTGTTCGGAGCTGGTCATGGGTATCCTGGGCTGGCTGGTTTCAGAGCGGGTATGCCGTGCGGTTGAGGCGGCGGAGCCGACGCTTGCGCCTGGCACTTGCGATGCTCAGTTGCCACGGTCAACGGCGACAGTCCCGCGCCGGCCGGCAACCTCGAGTTCGCGATTATCCGGGCTAAGGCGGCCAATTTCTAGCAAGGGCTAGAAGGGTTTGAGCACCGCCAGCAAGACGATGCCAAACAGGAACAGCACCGGCACCTCGTTAAAAAAGCGGTAAAACACGTGGGATCGTGCGTCCGTGTCATCGTTCACCGCCTTCACATAGCGCCCACACTGCACATGGTAGCCCACCAGAAAGGCCACGCCCGCCAGTTTCAGCCACAGCCACTTGGCCTGCAGATAGTAGTCGTGATTCATGCCGATCATGGCCAGCCCGAACGCAATGGCCAATACCATGAACGGGGTGACAAAGCGGTACAGGCGCCGCGCCATGATGGCCAGTTGTGCGCGCGCCTGGGGGCTGTCGCTGGCGGCGAAATACACCAGAATGCGCGGCAGGTAGAACAGGCCGGCAAACCAGCAGACCACAAAAATAATGTGCAAGGCCTTCAGCCACAGCATGGTGTATTCCCTACAGGTTGGAGAGCGTAAAGCGCTCGATGCTCTCGCGCGTAACAACGCCCCGCAACACGCGATGGCCGCCGGCGTTGCGGCCGTAAACGCACACCGCCTCCACCGTGCGCTCCTTGATGCGGTCCATCGCCTGGCGCAGCGTGGCCTGCACCGGAACGGGCGCTATGGACCAGCGGCGCAGATCCAGGTCCGACAGGTTGAGGGGCTCCTCTATCTCGCCGATCTCCAGCAGCTTTTCTGCCAGTTCGGCACCGCGCAGCAGGAACAGGTCCTCCCCGTCGCGGGTTACCACGCACCAGGTGGGGGTGGCATTGAGCAGCATGGGGCGGCGGGCCGGGTCCAGGTTGACGGAAATTTTCACCACACTCACCTCCATGTTCGAGGTGACGTCGGTGCGGTGCAGGAGCTGGTTGAGGGGGTCGTCGGGCACCGCTCGTAGCAACTGCCGCAGCACCACCTGGTGGGCGGCGCGGTGGTGAAACAGGCCATTGTTGATCAGGTTGGCGGCGATGATCGCCAGCAGGGCCGGCATCGCCACCCCGGCGCTCTGGGTGAGTTCGATCACCGCCAGCACGGCCGCCAGGGGGGCATTCAGCACGGCGCCCATGCAGGCGGCCATGCCGATGGTGATATACAGCGTGTGCTCCGACGCCAGCTCCGGGGCATAGGTATGCCCGATCATGCCGAGCGCCCCGCCAATGCAGGCGCCAATCAGCAGGTTGGGGCCAATCAGCCCTATAGGCATGCCCATGCCGCAACTCACCCCCGTGGCCACCAGCTTGCAAACCGCCAGGGTTGCCAGCAACTGCAGGGTCAGGTTGCCCTGCAGCGCCTCCTCGAGTGTGTCGTAGCCGATGCCGAGCACCTCCGGCACCAGCAACGCCAGGGCGCCCGTGAGACAGCCTGCCAGGGTAAAGCGCAGGGCCACCGGCCAGCGGGCGGCGCGGGCGGTGAGCTGGCTGAGCTGGATAAACGCGGTGACCGCCAGGCCGCAAATAACCCCCAGCAGAATGATGTAGGGCATTTCCCACAGGGAGTTCAGTTCCACTGCGGGAACGCTGAACATCACCGCCCCGCCGCCGAGTTGGCGGGCAATGGCAGAGGCCGACACCGCTGCCAGCATGACCGGGATAAAACCCACCACGGTGTACTCGGCGACAATCACCTCCATGGCGAAAATCACACCCGCCAGGGGCGTATTGAAGGCGGCGGCAATGCCGCCGGCGGTGCCGCAGGCAATCAGCACCCGCAGGCTGTTGTTGGGCAGCCCCAGCCGCTGCCCCAACAGGCTGTTGGCGGCTGCGCCCAGGTGCACCCCCGGCCCCTCGCGGCCCCCGGACTGCCCCGTGGCCAGCGCAAAGGCACCGCCGACAAACTGCACCAGGGCATTGCGCAGGGGCAGTACGCCATAATCGCTGTGCATGCGGTGCAGCACGTGGACGATGCCGGTTTCGCGATCCTCGAACCGCAGCCACCAGAAGCCCAGGCCCAGCACCAGTGCGCCGGCGGCGGGCAGGGCAAAGCGCTGCCATTGCGGCAGGGCTTCAAAACCCTCGCCACCGCCGTGGACTCCCCACAGCACCGCCAGCTCCGCGATGGCTGTTTCGAAGGCCATCACCACCAGCCCCGAGGCCAGCCCACCTACGATGCCGAGCACGGCATAGGCCACCACCGAGTGGTAGTTGGTGAGGTAGCGGCGATAGCTGTCCAGCAGTTTGTACAAGGGGTGCTGTCCCGGGCAAAAACCGAATATTACCAGTTAAATCGCCCCCTATTGCTTTTATACTGTTGCGCCGCTGCGGGCGGGTATTGGCAGCGGCAGTTCAAACAGGAGGTTTAGGCATTATGGCAAGAATCGGCATTGTAGGCGGCACCGGTTATACCGGCGTGGAGTTGCTGCGTTTACTGGCATTGCACGACGACGTGGAGGTGGTGGCCATTACCTCCCGGGCCGAAGCCGGCCGCCGTGTGGACGAGCTGTTTCCGAACCTGCGTGGCCGCTATGACCTGGCCTTCTCCGAACCGGACGTGGCGCTGCTGGCCGGCTGCGACCTGGTGTTTTTTGCCACACCCCACAATGTGGCCATGAACCTGGTGCCCGAACTGCTGCAGGCGGGTACCCGGGTGGTGGATCTGTCGGCGGATTACCGCATTCGCGATGCCGAGCTCTGGTCGCGCTGGTACGGCGAACCCCATGCCAGCCCGCAACTGCTGCCGGAGGTGGTCTACGGCCTGCCCGAACGCTTTCGCAGCGAGATTGCCGATGCCCGTCTGGTGGCCTGCCCCGGCTGTTATCCCACCGCGATCCAGCTGGGCTTTATCCCCCTGCTGGAGGCGGGCCTGGTTGACCCTGCCCACCTTATCGCCAGCGCCGCCAGCGGGGCCAGCGGCGCCGGCCGGCAGGCAAAAATCGACAACCTGCTGAGTGAAGTGTCCGGCAGCTTCAAGGCCTATGGTGTTAGCGGGCACCGCCACCTGCCGGAGATCGAGCAGGGCCTGGTAGATGTGCAGGGTGGCCCGGTGTCACTGACCTTTGTGCCCCACCTGCTGCCTATGGTGCGGGGTATCCACGCCACCCTGTTCGCCCGCCTGACAGGTGACGCCGACCTGCCTGCATTGCAGGCTTTGTTCGAGCAGCGGTACCGGAGCGAGCCCTTTGTCGATGTGCTGCCGACGGGGATGTACCCCCAGACGCGCACTGTCAAGGGTGCCAACCAATGCCAGATTTCGCTGGCCCTGCCCCAGGAGCGCGACACGGTGGTGGTCATGTCCACCATCGACAACCTGGTGAAGGGCGCCTCGGGCCAAGCGGTGCAGAACATGAACATTATGCTGGGCTTGCCTGAGCACCGCGGCCTTACCCAGGTGGGGCTGCTGCCCTGAACGGCCCCCGCTATGGCAAGGCGGCCCGCATCCGGCGCCGCCGGGTGTTGGTGGTTGTGCTGCTGCTGGTGGCCGCTGCGCTGCTGGGTTTGGGCGCACTGCTCGGCCAGCAGGCAGCCTATCGCGGCATGGGTATCGACCCGGATCAGTACCGGCAATGGCGCCGCGCCTACCCGGCGGCCCAGGCTGAAATTCGCGCCCTGCAGGAACAGGTGGCGGCCGCCCGCACCCGCCACGAGGTGGATCGCTCGGCGCTGGAACTGGTGCGCAAGGATCTCGCCGCCCAGCAGGAACAGATCGCCGACCTGGACGAGGGCCTGCGTTTTTATCGCAGCCTGATGGCGCCCGGTGAAATCGCCCAGGGCTTCAGCCTGCGCGGGGTGGAGTTGACCGCGCTGGATACGCCCGGACACTACGCCTATCGCATCATCGCCCAGCAGGAGGCGCGCAAGCACGACAGCCTGCGTGGCGAACTGTCGGTGACTGTTCTGGGCCTCGAAGACGGCCAGCCACTGAGTTACCCCCTGTCGGCCCTGAGCGATGATGTCGACGACGCCGGCATTGACCTGCGCTTTCGCTACTTTCAGGTTGTGGAGGGCGAGATGGTACTGCCCGAGGGCTTTCAGCCCCTGTCACTGGATGTTCAGGCCACCATCACCCAGCCGCGCAAGCTGGATTTGCGGGAAAACCATCCCTGGCAGGTGCAGGAGCGATTCACCCGTGTGGCGAAGTAAAACGTCCGCCGCCACCACACTGGTATCGCGGGATACCGAGATTGTGGGCGATATCCACTTCGGCGGCACGCTCGATATCGAGGGCATCGTGCGTGGCAATATCCTCGCCCGGCCGGAGGGCGAGGCCCTGGTGCGGGTGATTGACGGCGGCTGCGTTGTGGGTGAAATCAGGGCGCCGGTAGTGATGGTCAACGGCGAGGTGCGCGGCAACGTCTACGCCGCCCTGCACATCGAACTCGCCCCCCGCGCCCGGGTCAGCGGCGATGTGTACTACGCCGTCATGGAGATGGCGGCGGGCTGTGAAGTCAACGGCCAGCTGGTACACAGTGCGGCGCCAGCGGTGGTAACCCATGCACAGGCCGCGCCGGAGGCCCTTCGGCAGGCGGATGTCCCGGCGGCCGTGCTGGCGAATGTGCTGGCTAAAGTTGACTGATTTACTGGGTCTTACGATAATCTGCGGTTGATCGCCCTTTATTTTCCAGCCCGAGCTGCCCCGGGGCAGCGGAAGTGACCCATGTCTGTAGCCGAAGCCTTCAATCCCGCCAGCCTCAACCTGTCGCCGCGCGCCGTCGCCAAGGTGCAGGAATTGGTCGAAGAGGAGGAAAACCCCAGCCTCAAGCTGCGTGTCTATATTACGGGCGGCGGATGCTCCGGCTTCCAGTATGGCTTTACCTTCGAGGAAGAGGCGGCCGAGGATGACACGGCCATCGAGCGCGATGGTGTCACGGTGCTGGTGGACCCTATGAGTTTTCAGTACCTGGCGGGGGCGGAAGTGGATTACAGCGAGGGGCTTGAGGGCTCGCGCTTTGTGATCAACAACCCCAATGCCGCCACCACCTGCGGCTGCGGCGCGTCGTTCTCTATTTGATGCCTATCGCGCCAGCGGCGGGATAGATTCCCCCCAGCACCACGTCCCTGTTGGCGCCGGTCACCGCCGGCACATTCCCGGCCAGCCCTCCCAGGGTGCGCCACGCCAGCCAGGCAAAGGCTGCCGCCTCCACCCATTCCGGATCGATACCCAGCGCCGCGGTGGTGTCCAGCCGAGCCGGAGACAGGCGCCGGTAGAGGCGCCGCATCAGGTCCGTGTTGCGGGCGCCGCCGCCGCACACGTACACCTCATCCAGCGGGCCGGCTTCCCGGGCAATACTCTCGGCAATCGAGGCGGCGGTAAATTCCGCCAGCGTGCTCTGTACCGCCTGGGGCTCGGGGCTGTGGGGCAGCTGCTGCAGTTGCTGGTCCAGCCAGGCGAGATTGAAGGCCTCCTTGCCGGTACTGCGTGGTCCGGTGCGCGCCAGAAAATCGTGCGCCAGTAGCTGCGCGAGCAGCACGCTGTCCACCTCACCCTCGGCAGCCCACTGGCCATCGCGATCATAGGGTCTGCCCTGATGGCGCTGCACCCAATGGTCGAGCAGGGTGTTGCCGGGGCCGGTATCAAAGCCACGCACACCGCCAGCCCCGTCCAGTAGGCTGGCATTGGCGATGCCGCCGATGTTGAGGATTACCCGGCTCAGGCCCTGTGCCGCGAAGGCCGCGGCGTGAAAGGCCGGTGCCAGCGGGGCGCCCTCGCCGCCAGTGGCAATGTCCCGGCGCCGGAAATCGGCAACCGTTGTAATGCCGGTGCGCTCGGCAATGGTGTTCGGGTCGCCTATCTGCAGCGTAAAACCGTATTCCGGGGGGCGGTGCACAGAGGGCGGCAGGTGGCGGATGGTCTGCCCGTGGGAGCCAATGGCCCTGATGTCCTCGGCCCGGTGGCCGCTTTGCTCAAGCAGCGCCAGCGTCGCGCTCGCGAACAGTTCACCCAGTTCCCTGTCCAGCGCGCCCATGCGCTCAATTTCGTTGTCGCCCCTCTGGCTGATGGCAGTTATGCGGCGCCGGGTGTCATCGGCAATGGGGTGCTCGCAGGTGGCCAGCAGCTCAACACCTGCCGGGGTGATGCGGGTCAGTGCGCAGTCGATACCATCGACACTGGTGCCCGACATCAGCCCGATAAAGAGCGGGTCGGGCACCGGAGCGTTCAGCGCTGGCCAGCGTCGGCGCTGGCCTGGTTGAGGGCGAGCCGGTTGCCGGACTGCAATGAGGCCAGCTGCTGGGCAGCGGGGGCAATGGACTGCTGGAAGGCCGCCATTTCGGAAGACGGCAGGGTTTTTGCCTTGGGCAGTTCCTTGTGGATGGTGCGCGGGTTGCGGTGTACCCCGTCCACCAGGAATTCATAGTGCAGGTGCGGGCCGGTGGCGGCGCCGGTACTGCCCACGGTGCCGATAACGTCGCTCTGTGCCACGCGCTGCCCCTGCTTCACATGTTTCTTGTGCAGGTGCAGGTACTTGGTGACATAGCGGTCGCCGTGCTGGATAAACACGTAGTTCCCGTTGGGGCGGCTGTAGCCCGCCTTGATGACCCGGCCATCCCCGGCAGCAAACACCGGCGTGCCCGTGGGGGCCGCGTAATCGGTGCCGCGATGGGGGCGGGTGGTCTTGTAGATGGGGTGCAGGCGCTTCATGTTGAAGTTGGAGCTGATGCGGGTGAAGTCCACCGGCGCCATCAGGAAGGCCTTGCGCATGCTCACGCCATCGGCGTTGTAATAGCTCACATCGCCGTCGCTGTCCTGGTAGCGATAGGCGGTGAAGGTTTCGCCCTGGTTGGTGAACGAGGCGGCGATAATGTCGCCGTCGCGGTACTTCTCGCCATCCAGGTAGTGCTCCTCGTACACCACGTGGATGGTGTCGCCCTTGCGTGGGTCCAGCACGAAATCGATGACGCCGCCGAAAATGTTGGCCAGCTCGAGAATTTTCATCTGCGATAGCCCCATGTCCTGCCCGGCCATGAAAAGTGAGGAGGTGATCTCCCCGCTGGCCCAGGATTCACGGATCTCCGGCTGACGAATGACACGCTCGGCACTGTACAGGCCGTCATCACCACGCTGGTAGGTGACGGTCTCCAGCGGCGAGATAACATGCTTCACGCCGGCAAGGCTGCCATCGCTCGCGGCCAGAAAGGCAACGGTTTGCCCGGGGTAGATGCGCGACAGCGCCTTGCCCTGGGGGGACGCGTAGACCACCTGGTGAACATCGCCATTGTCGTAGCCGGCGCGCTTGAAGATCAAAGAGAGGTTGTCGCCGGCGCGCACGGTCTCTTCTTTCCAATCGGGTGCAGGAGGGACTGGCGGCTCGGCTGCGGCGAGTTCCTCGGGCGGTGCTTCTGCCGGCAGTGAGACGCTGTCCAGCGGGGGCGTAATGTCGTTACTGGACGCCGGCGTGGCAGGGGAAGGCGCCGCAGTGGCGCTGAGAATGCGCTCCACCGCCTGTTCGGCACTGTCAGTTTCCAGGGCGGCTTCGCGGTTGGCTTTTACCGAGCCGCCTGGTGCCAGGCCGGCCGTAATCGCCACACCGGCGGTCAGGATGGCGACCGCCACGAAATGCTTGTGGTGCCCCAGCGCCTGCTGAGCGCCGGCCACCGTGCCGTTCGCAGTATTAGCAGTTGCCCCTCGCGGCTTCGCGTGTTTCGTCATATCCCCGATCTTATGGTCACTCCCAATGCCGGCCAGTATATTGAAATTCAGCTGGAATCAACAGTTCCGGTATTATTCGGGTTCACTCATTTAGGGGTGTGGTGTAAGGTTTTCGGCCTTTTTTCCTTCACACAAGCAATTCCTGTCGAGAGAAGACCCATGAGCAGCGCATTATTGGCGGACCTCCGCGCCCGCGGACTGGTATTTCAGGTAGCCGGAGAAGACGAGCTTCCGGCCTGGCTGGACGGTGGTTCGCGCACGCTCTATTGCGGTTTTGACCCCACCGCCGACAGCCTGCATATCGGCTCGCTGGTGCCTCTTCTAATGCTGCGCCGTTTCCAGGATGCCGGTCATCGCCCCCTGGCGCTGGTGGGTGGCGCCACAGGGCTGATTGGTGACCCCAGCTTCAAGGCGCAGGAGCGGCAGTTGAACACCCCGGATGTGGTGGCCGGCTGGGTCGAAAAGCTGAAGGCCCAGGTTTCCCGCTTTATTGATTTCGAGGCCGGTGAGCGCAGCGCCGAAGTAGTGAACAACCTGGACTGGACCGCGGGCATGGATGTGCTGAGCTTCCTGCGGGACGTCGGCAAGCACTTCTCCGTCAATGCGATGATCCAGAAAGAGTCAGTGAAGCAGCGCCTCGAACGCGAAGGCGCCGGCCTGAGCTACACCGAGTTCACTTACATGATCCTACAGTCCTACGACTTTTCCGAGTTGAACCGGCGCCACAACTGCAGCCTTCAGATAGGTGGCTCGGACCAGTGGGGCAACATTACCGGCGGCATTGACCTCACACGGCGCGTCAACGGCGAGAAAGTCTTTGGCCTGACCATGCCCCTGATTACCAAGGCAGACGGTACCAAGTTCGGCAAGACCGAGTCAGGCACCATCTGGCTGGATGCGCGGCGCACCTCGCCCTATGCCTTCTACCAGTTCTGGCTTGGCACCGCCGATGCGGATGTCTATCGCTTCCTCAAGTACTTCACTTTCCTGCCGGTTGTGGAAATCGACGCCCTTGAGCAGGCCGACGCCGAGCGTTCCGGGCGCCCGGAGGCCCAGGCTGTGCTGGCTCGCGAGGTGACACGCCTGGTGCATGGCGACGAGGGTCTCAGCGCAGCGCAGCGGATAACCGAGGCGCTGTTCAGTGGGGAACTCGGTGCACTGTCGGCGGAAGACTTTGCCCAGTTGCGCCAGGATGGCCTGCCGGCCAGCACCCTGTCGCTGTCGGCATTGCCGGATACCCTCACCCAGTTGCTGACCGAGGCGGGTATGGCGGCGTCAGGCAAGCAGGTAAAGGATGCGCTGGGGCGAAACGCCGTGCTGGTTAATAACGCGGCTGTGGGCTGGGATGCGAACGCCGAGCCAGCGCGCGTGTTCTGTGCCGAGAGCGCGCTGTTCGGGCGCTACTTCCTGGTTCGCCTGGGTAAAAAGAAGTACCACCTTTTCGAGTTGGGCTGAGCGGCCTGGCGGTAGTTTTTTGCGCGCTCGCGGGGCTGTCGAAAATTATTTTCACAAAGTGCTTGCGCATCAAAATTCCGCTGCGTATAGTGCGCCTCCCTTCGACGAGGACGGGACGCAAAATCCTCCCGAAGGGCACCTGGAAACTGATTCAGTTTCAATAGCTTAGGCTAAAAAGGTGAAGTGATCGCGAAGGCAGCGATTGATGCAAAAAATTGCAAAAAACAGTTGCCAACGAAACATCGATCCTTATAATACGCGTCCTCAGTCAGGGAGAGCAGCCAAGCGGCTAGCAGCGAAAGCGACCTGATTGACACCCTGAATCCTGGCGATCAGGGGTTGCTTAACAAATAGACGAAGACAGATGTGTGGGCACTTGTTGAGGTGATAGCTACGACTATTATCAGACACAAGTGACT
>NZ_QEWO01000008.1 GCF_003402235.1 Parahaliea mediterranea | reverse complement strand
GCAGCTGGTGCAGTTGAAGCTGGCGGACATGCAGACCGAAATCAGCCTGGGCCTGCAGGGCTGCCTGCGTGCCGGGCAGTTGATGGACGCCGGGCAGATCGCCCCGGAGCTGATCTCGCTGATCAAGCGCAACTCCTGTGGCAAGGCCTTGCAGATTGCCCGCACCGCCCGGGACATGCTGGGCGGCAATGGCATCTCGGATGAATTCCCCATCATGCGCCACATGGTGAACCTGGAAGTGGTGAACACCTACGAGGGCACCCACGACGTGCACGCCCTGATCCTGGGCCGCACCCAGACCGATATACCGGCCTTTTAGCGGTGGGCGCCCTGTCGCACCTGAAGGTGCTGGACCTGTCGCGCATTCTGGCCGGCCCCTGGGCCAGCCAGTTGCTGGCGGATCTCGGCGCCGAGGTGATCAAGATCGAGCGCCCCGGCAGCGGTGACGACACCCGCGGCTGGGGCCCGCCCTACCTGCAGGACGCCGCCGGCAACGACAGCGCCGAATCCGCCTACTTCCTGTGCGCCAACCGCAA
Source organism: Parahaliea mediterranea (assembly GCF_003402235.1). Taxonomy (GTDB): domain Bacteria; phylum Pseudomonadota; class Gammaproteobacteria; order Pseudomonadales; family Halieaceae; genus Parahaliea; species Parahaliea mediterranea. The sequence goes on along the minus strand of NZ_QEWO01000008.1, from coordinate 128,822 downwards.
CAAGCGCTCGGTGTGCGTGGACATGAAAACCCCCGCGGGCCAGGCCGTGCTGCGCGAGCTGGCCGCTGGTGCTGATGTGGTGCTGGAGAACTTCAAAGTGGGCGATGCTGCCCGCTTCGGGCTGGATTACCCCAGCCTGCAGGCCATCAACCCGGCCCTGGTGTACTGCTCCATCACCGGCTTTGGCCAGAATGGCCCGCTGGCCACCCGGCCCGGCTACGACTTTTTGGTGCAGGCCATGGGCGGGCTGATGAGTGTGACTGGCGCGCCCGATGGTGAACCCGGCGCCGGCCCGCAGAAGGTGGGCGTGGCGCTGACCGACATCATGACCGGCCTGTACGCCACGGTGGGCATTCTCGCCGCGCTGGCCGAGCGCGAACGTTCCGGCCTTGGCCAACAGGTGGATTTGGCCCTGTTGGATGTGACGGCGGCCACCCTGGCCAACCAGGCCACCAACTACCTGGTTGGCGGGTTAAATCCCACCCGGCTTGGCAACGCTCACCCCAACATTGTGCCCTACCAGAGCTTTGTTGCCGCCGACGGCCACCTGATTGTGGCGGTGGGCAACGACGCACAGTTTGCCCGCTTTGTGGCGGTGCTGGGCCTGCCGGAATTGGCGCAGGATGCGCGCTTCGTGCGCAACCGCGACCGGGTGGCGCACCGCGAGCAGCTAATTCCCCTGTTGCAGCGGGCGCTGCTGGAGCGCAGCAAGGCCGACTGGCTGGCCCGCCTGGAGGCCGCCGGCGTTCCGGCCGGGCCCATCAACAGCGTGGCGGAGGTATTTGCCGAGCCCCAGATTCTGGCGCGGGAGATGCGGGTGAATGTGCCGCACCCGGACAACCCCAACCTGGAGCTGGTGGGCAACCCCATCAAGCTGTCGCGCACGCCGGTCGCCTACCGCAGCGCGCCGCCCCGGCTGGGGCAGCACAACGATGCGGTGCTGGCCGGGGGCGGCTGGGCGCCATCTGCCGACTGAGCGTCCCTTTGCGCACCCTTGCTGCGCTCTTCCTGCGTACCTTAAACAGCAACAGCAACAGCAACAGCAACAGCAACAGCAACAGCAGCAGCCGCCGCCCGCGATCAGCCCGCATGCCAGGGCAGCGCGGTGGCGGCCATGCCGGCAAGCCACAGGCCAAGGCCAAAGCTGGCGTGGGCAAACAGGCTGCGCAGGCGGGCCGTACCGGGCTGTGGCGTTTGCCTTGCCGCAATGCCCGCGCCCAGGCAGGGCTGCAGCACCAGAAAGGGCGCGAGCACCGTCAGCAGGCCAAAGCCCAGGGCCGGCAGCAGGGTCGGCTGGCCCAGCCAGTGCGGGCCGGCCAGCGCCAGAAAAACGCCGGCAAAGATAACCCCGATCACATAGTGCGCCACCCAGCCCAGGGCTGCCTCGCCCCGGATGGCGGCGCTGTGGCTGATGGGCCGGTGGATCAATGTGCCGCGTGGCAGGTGACCCAGCCAGCGCCCCACCAGTGCGTAGTCCAGTGAGGCAATGCCCAGCAGGCGCTGCCTAAGCAGGGCGACGATGTCCATGAAGGCGGTGGCGTCAATGCCCAGTAGCACGGCGGCGGCAAGGTTCGGGTGGAAGAGGGGGAGGGAGAGGGATTGGGTGAGTGCCGACATGCTGCAACAGGCTCCTTGAGCGCGAAGGGGAGCCGGGTAGCTTGCAAGTTAAAGCCAGCTTTAAGTCAAGTGCCGGACGGGTGATGGCCGCACGGTCAGGCGGCGCGCCGCGCCAGAAACCAACAGCCCCCGAAAACGGGGGCTGGCAAGGGCAGGGCACAGTGGCGGCGCGCAGCGGCCTTCAGAAGGTGTAGTTCAACGACACGCCAAACAGCCAGGCCTTGGTGGTGGTGGTTTCACCATCGAAGTAGGTCGGCAGGGGCTGGTCGGTGTACTCCTGAATGGTTTCGCCATCGCCCCACAGGTAAGCCACGCTGCCGTCAACGCTGAGTTGGTCGTTCAGCTGGTAGGTGGCGCCGAAGGTCAGCCACTGGCGGTCGGTGTCGGGGATGGACAGGCTGCGCCAGGTGACCGGCAGGCCGGCTTCGGCGCTGTGGTGCTCGTTCAGGCCGTCGCGGGCGGCGCCTTCGTCGTAGGCATAGCCGGCGCGCAGGGTCAGGTTGCCGCTGTAGTACTCGGTGCCCAGGCTATAGCGCCAGCCGCTCTGGAAGTTCTCCTCACGCAGCAGCAGGGGGTTGTACATGTCACCGCCCGGGGCGCTGGCCTGGCTGGGAATATTGGCCTCCAGGGCCTGGAAGTCCTCCCAGTCGGTCCACATGGCGCCGGCCAGAATGGCCCAGTGGCCGTTCATGCGGTGGTACACGCCAAGCTCCAGGGTGTCCGGCAAGTCCAGGGTCAGCTCGCCGCCCACATTGTTGAGAATGCCGCCGTTGGCGAGGTCCGGCAGCAGGTCGGATTTAATCTTGCCGTCCAGCTCCGGACTCTGCTCGGCGTGGTAGGAAATGCCCACCCGGGTCACCTCGGTGGGCTGCCACAGGGCGCCAATGCTCCAGCTGAATTCCCAGGCGTCGCCCTCCAGGTCCAGCAGGCGCTGGCCGCCCAGTTGCGGCGCCAGGAACAGGTCTTCGGGAATGCTGGACAGAATGCTGCCCTCGGCATACAGCGCTTTCACCGCCAGGCCCAGGCTCAGCTGGTCGTTGACCTTGTAGGCGATGGACGGGGCAATGTTCACCGTCAGCAGTTCGGTCTGGTTGGCGATGTGGGTGGTGAGAAAGTCATCGTCAAAGTCGGTTTCCAGGCCGAAGTTGGAGTACAGGCCAAGGCCTGCAGACCAGCGGTCGTTGATGGGCAGGGCCAGGTAGCCATTGGGCACGAAGGCGCTGGTGGCGTAGTCGCTGGCGCTATCCTGCATGGTGATGGTGGGGCCGCCGGGCACCAGCAGGCTCACATCGCCCTTGGCGTCGATCTCCGGGTCGACATAGATCAGGCCGCCGCTCAGGCTCATGCTGTCGAACAGGGCAGAGCCGGCGGGGTTGCGGGCCAGAATGGCGGCGTTGTCGCCCACGGTGTTTTCCGCGGCGAAGGCGCGGCCCAGGCCGTTGACACTGGTTTCCTGCAGGTAAAAGCCGGCGGCGCCGGCCTGGGTGGACAGGGCGGCGAGCAGGCTGCCGAGGAATGCGGGGCGCAGAGTTGCTGGGGACATTGGCAATGACCTCTGTGACTGGCGATGTAAAGGAAGCGGATGCGGCGGTGCGCCGCCCGAAGGACTTGTGGGGACTCTGTGACCGCATTTGAGGGCCCGAGTTCCCGGGGTTTTGGGGTCGCCGGCAGCGTGCCCGGCCAAAAGCGGCGCCTTTATAGCGGCATTGTCGGCGAATTACCAGCTTTTGTGGTGCCATCGGGGTTGGTTTTGCAGCGCATCTGCGGGAATAATCAGAGCATAACAAGCCAGGAGGTTACCCGATGCTGAAAAAAATACTGCTGTTGCTGCTAGTGCTGGTGGTGGCCGGGGGCGCGCTGCTGACCTTCGGCTGGCAACCCCAGCCCTTTCCCCCGGGCAGCGCCAGTGCGGCCCGCCTGCAGGCCGGGCCACTGCCGGTGGCAACGTTTGAGGTGCGCTTTGAAGACACCAGCCGGCGCACCGCCGCCAATGGCGATTTTGCCGGTGCCCCCAGCCGGGTGCTGGAAGGCCGGGTGTGGCAGCCGGACGAGGCCCTGGGTGCGCCCTTCCCGCTGCTGGTGTATAGCCATGGCTTTTCCTCCAACCACCGCGGCGGCAGCTACCTGGCCGAGCACATGGCCAGCCTGGGCTACGTGGTGGTGGCGGTGGACTTCCCCCTCACCAATATGTATGCCCCCGGCGGGCCGCAGGTGAAAGACGTGGTCAACCAGCCTGCCGATGTCAGCTTTGTGATCGACCGTTTACTGGCCCGTTCGGCCAGCACCGGTGACCCCCTGTCCGGCCGGGTGGATGCGCAGCGCATTGGTGTGTTCGGCCTGTCGCTGGGGGGCATGACCACCCAGCTGGTGGCCTTTCACCCCCAATGGCGCGATGAGCGCATCGGGGCGGCCCTGTCCATCGCCGGCCCCAGCAACCTGCTTGGCCCGGCCTTCTTTGCCAACGCGCCGGATTTGCCCTTTCTGATGCTGGCCGGGGATATCGACGCCCTGGTGCCCTGGGAGAGCAATGCCCGTCCCATTCCCGGCAAGCGCCCCGGGGCTGAGTTGGTCACTGTGGCGGGGGCCTCCCACGCCGGTTTTGCCGGCCCGGCGGCCTATATGCGGTGGCTGGATAACCCGGATGCCATCGCCTGCCACATTGTCACCCGCAACATTGGCGACGACATGGCCGAGCCCTGGTACGACCTGCTGGGCACGCCGGAACAGGGCATTATTGCCCAGGCCGAAAACGAGCTGTGCGTGATGGACCCGCTGCCCGCGGCCATGAACGCCCTGCGCCAGCACATGATTACCACGGTGGTGGTGGCCAGCTTCTTCGAGCGCTCCTTCTCCAGCTCCGACACCGAGCGAGCCGCCTCGGCGGGTTACCTGGCCACCGCCATGGCGGCGGAGGTGCCCGAGGTGGAGTACAACCGCTCGCCGCCGCCAGCGCAGTTTGCCGATGCCCCCTGAACCCGGGGCGGCCCCGCGGCCGGCCCGGGATGGCCTGCTGTCGCTGGCCGCCCTGGTAGTAGTGATCGCCGGTGCCCGCTATGCGGCGCCGCTGTTGCAACCCTTCCTGCTGGCGCTGTTTCTGGCTGTGCTCTGCGGCTCGCTGGTGGCCAGGCTCACCCGCATGGGCTGGCCCCGCTGGCTGGCCATTACCTGCGTGGTGCTGGCGGCGGTGGTGCTGCTGGCGGCGCCGCTGTTGCTGCTGGGCAGTTCGCTGGAACAACTGCGCGAGGCCCTGCCGCTGTACCAGCAGCAGTTCCAGGCCCTGCTGGGCTCGCTGAGCCAGTGGTTCACCGCGCGCGGCATGGCCATTGATGCCCAGGCCCTGGGCGATACCCTCAACCCCGGGCGGGCCATGGGTTTTCTGCTGAGTTTTGTCGGCGGCATTGGCGATGCCTTCAGCAACGTGGTGATGATTATCCTGACGGTGGTGTTCCTGCTGGTGGATGCCAGCAGCTTCCCGCGCAAGCTGGCCGCCGCCAGCCCGGGCCACTACCGGGAGATTCTGGCCACCCTGGGGGATCTGGTAGCCAGAATGAACCGCTACTTCGTCAGCAAGGCGCTGGTCAGCCTGCTTACCGCCGGCCTGATCTGGACCGGCCTGCAGCTGTTGGGCGTGCGCTTTGCCGGCCTGTGGGCCCTGCTCGCCTTCCTGCTGAATTTTGTGCCGGTGGTGGGTTCCATCATTGCCGCGGTGCCGGCGGTATCGCTGTCCATTCTGGCCATGGACCCGGCCCAGACCCTGCTGCTGATTGCCCTCTACGTGGGGGTTAACACGGTGGTGGGCAACATCATCGAACCGGCCTGGATGGGGCATCGCCTGGGCCTGTCGACCCTGGCGGTGTTCCTGTCACTGGTGTTCTGGGGCTGGGTTTTCGGCCCAGTTGGCATGTTGCTGTCGGTTCCCCTGACCATGGTGCTGCACTTTTATGCGGCACGCAGTGCGGGGCTGTCATGGCTGGCCCTGCTGCTGGCCGCAGTGCCAGAGACGGGCGCGGGTGACGGTGCTGACAGTGCGGACGAACCTCGCAGGGGGGCCGCCTTGCCCTGAGGCATCCGCACACGGTGCGCGGGCCGGGCGACTATACTCAGGCCAGGCCGCCGGTTTTGGCGACCCAGGTGGGCGGCGTCCCGCGCGCTGCCCCCTCACAAGGTCAAGACGAGGGCGTGCATCATGACAGATTCAGTTACCGAACCCGGCCTGGCGGGCGGGGCCATCACCGAACTTTTGGGGCGTACCTGGTGGATCTACCTGATCGGCGGCATTGCCGCCGTGGTGTTTGGGGTGCTGGCCCTGCTCCAGCCCGGCGTGGCCCTGCTGATCCTGGGCATCTGGTTTGCAGCCTACCTGCTGGTGGACGGGGTGTTCAGCGCGGTGGGCGCCCTTGGCCACCGCGACAAGCAGCTCTGGTGGCTGGTGCTGATCTACGGCCTGCTGGCCATCGCCATTGGCGGCTTCCTGCTGATGAGCCCGCCGGCCAGCATGCTGGCGCTGGTGTACACCGTGGCGCTGTTTACCCTGATGGCCGGGGTGACCCAGCTGGTGTTTGGTTTTCAGGTGCGCAAGGAAATCCAGGGTGAATGGGTGCTGTACCTGAGCGGCGCCCTGTCGGTGGCCCTGGCGCTGCTGATTGTGCTGCGCATCGGCGCCGGCAGCCTGGCGGTGGTTTACATGATCGCCGGCTGGGCGCTGTTTGTGGGTGTCATCCGCATTGTGTTTGCCTTCAAGGTGCGCAAGCTGGCGAAGGCGGTCTCGGCCCACGCGACCTAGCGCACAATGGTCACCGGGTGCACCGCGGCTTTTTTGCCGGTGGGGTTCAGCTTGCGCACCTCGCTGCCCATGCTGGCCAGGGCCGCCTGGCGGTTCTGGGGCGCGGGGTGGGTGCTGAGGAATTCCGGCGGGCGCTCGCCGCCGCCCACCTTGCCCATTTTCTCCCACAGGGTGACCGCTGCGTCCGGGTCGTAGCCGGCGCGGGTGGCCAGCTCCAGGCCAATCTGGTCGGCCTCCGCCTCGGCGGTGCGGCTGTTGGGCAGCTCCAGGGCCACCTTGGCCGCCAGCGCGGCGCCGCCCAGTGCCAGGGCGTGGTTGTCTGAGGCCACCGCCACGCCGGCAACGGCGATATTGGTGGCAATGGCCCGGGACATACGCTCGGCGGTGTGGTTGGCCAGGGCGTGGGAAATCTCATGGCCCATGATCTGGGCGAATTCGTCATCGGTGAGTTTGAGCTGGTCGAACAGGCCGGTGTAAACCGCCATGCGCCCGCCGGCCATGCACCAGGCGTTGACCGTTTCCGGGTCGTCGACAATGGCCACGCTCCACTCCCAGTTGGCGGACTGGGGATACAGGGCCACCGCCTCGGTCACCAGTCGCCCGGTGATGGTGGCCACCCGGTCGGCCATTTTCGGGTCGTCGATCAGTTTGTTCTTCTCGTCCAGGTCGGACACGGTGCTCAGGTAGGCCTTCTTCGATTCCACAATGGCGGATTCGGGGGAGATCAACATGAACTGGCTGCGGCCCGTCGGGCTGGTGGCGCAGGCCGCTAGCACGCAGGCAAGCACAAGGTAGATAGCAATAGCAGAGTGTTTCATGGGGGCTGACCGGTTGCCGTGACTGGGCCGATTGTACCGAACGTCGCGGCGAACCGGCAGCCCGTGAGCGCAATAGCTCGTGCGCGCAACAGCCCCTGCGCGCAAAAGCCCGTGCGAAAAGCCGTTAAGAGAAAGCCGGCTGACTCAGTCGCCCAGCTCCACCGCCAGCACCTGGTAGGAATCCCGCGCCAGCCTCACTTCCAGCGGGTGCCCGCCGCGGTCGACCCCGTCAATTTCGATGGTGCGCCGATTCACATCCACCTCGCCGATGCGGGCAATCCCCGCCTGCTGGGCGCTGTTGAGGGCCGCGGCCAGTTCCGAGCGCTTGAGGGTGGGGTGCTGGTTGGCGTTGTTGGTGGGCGTGCCTGTTCCAGTGTTTGTGCCCGTGCCTGCGCCCCCCTGCAGCTGGTCGCGGTGGAAGCTCAGTTCCAACTCCCGGCCGTTGCCGGCCAGGCCGTCGATTTCAATGTTGCCGCGGCGGTCGACCTCCAGCGAGGTAATATCGCGGATGCCCCCGGCTTCGGCCCGGTCCAGGGCGGCGTCGATATCGGCACTGCCCAGGCTCCAGGCGGGCGCTGTGCCGTCGCGGTACTGCTGGCGAAGCAGGTTGCCGCTGGCAATGTCCAGTGTGAGGTTGGCGCGGGAGCCCGTGTTGGACCAGCCCTCAACGTCCAGGCGGCGGCCGTCTTCGACGTCGATCTCCTGGAAGTGGCTCACCCCATAGTCGGCGGCGCTGGCCAGCAGGCGTTCCAGCTCGGCGCGGGGCAGTCCGCTATCGGCGGCGGCGGTGGCAGAGAAGAGGGCGCCGGTGACGGCGAGGGTGGTGGCAAGCGCCGCAGGCAGCGCGGTCGTCAGCAGTGTCGGTTTAAGTAGTTTCATCATTCACTCCTTGCGGTGGTCTGGTGGCAGCCCGTCCCGGGTTGCCGTGCAAAGCCCGGGCTTGTTTCAGCCCGGACACTGGGGCCATCATGCAAGGGGGCACCTGTCACTGCCCTGAGCGCGCCGTTCATGTTTCATTCATCTTTGCGGGGGCATAGTGGGCCGATGCAGAAATTTCCTGTCCTTTTTGCCCTCGTCTTCGCCCTGGTGGCCGGCCTGGCCCTGTGGTGGCTGCTGGCGCGCAACACCGCCACTGGCCAGCAGCAACCGGCGCCGGTACCGACCCGGGCACCGGTGAACATCAGCATCGAGGCCGATTCCGGCGACGACTGGCTCCACCTGAACGCAGCGGTGTCCGAGGGCCGCCTGGTGGGGCTGCCGCAACTGCTGGACTGGCTGGAAGCGCGCTATGTCGGCCAGGTGCTGGAAGTGGAGCTGGAGAGTGAAGACGGCATCACCGTTTACGAAATCGAGATGGTGGGTGCCCAGGGCCAGGTGGTGGAGTTTGAATTTGACGCGGTGAGCGGCGAGTTGTTGCAGATAGACGGGCCGGGTGTTGAGGCCATGGTGCGCCAGTGAAAGTGTTGGTGGTAGAAGACGACCGCGCCCTGGCGCGGGCCCTGTGCGCAGCGCTGGAAGAGGCCGGGCTGCTGGTCGAGCAGGTGGATACCGGCGCCGGCGCCGACTACTGCCTGCGCACCGACCACTACGAGGCGCTGGTGCTGGATCTGGGCCTGCCCGATGGCGATGGCATCCAGTGGCTGTCGCGCTGGCGCGAGGCCGGCATCGACCTGCCGGTGCTGGTGCTGACGGCGCGGGAGCGCTGGTCAGACAAGGCCGCCGGGTTTTCCGCCGGTGCCGATGACTACGTGACCAAGCCCTTTGAGGTGGCCGAGGTGCTGTTTCGGCTGCGCGCGCTGGTGCGGCGGCGCTTTGGCCATGCCCACCCGGTGCTGGCGGCGGGGGATTTGCGCTACGACACCCACAGCGGCAGCCTCAGCCTGGCGGGGCGGCCGGTGTCGCTGACCGCACAGGAGGCGCGCCTGCTGGCCTACCTGATGCACGCGAGGGACCGGGTGGTGAGCCGGGCCGAACTGGCCGAGCATGTCTACGACCGGGACCACGAGCCTGATTCCAATGTGATTGATGTGCAGATCAGTCGCCTGCGGCGCAAGCTGGGTAGCGAGCGCATCGAAACCCTGCGCGGCCGGGGCTATCGGCTGGTAGCCATAGAGGCGAATGGCTGAGCGCGGGCCGCCCCTTGCTGATGCGGTGCCCGGCGCGGTTGCCGGCTCGGCCCCTGGCCCAGAACCTGCTTCAAGCCCAGAACCTGGCTCAAGCCCAGAACCAGGCCCGGTCGCTGGCATGAGTTCACGCATGAGTTTGAGCCGGCGCCTGATCCTGTCCTACCTGCTGCTGGCGGCTCTCATGGTGCCCGCCGTGGGCGGCGCCCTGTCCTACGGGTTTCGCGAGTCGGCCCAGGCGTCCTTCGACCAGCGCCTGCGCTCGCTGCACCAGGTGCTCATGGCCGCCCTGGAGCGCAGCCAGGACGGCGAGTGGTCGGTGGAATCGCGCCTGGGCGAGTCGCTGTTTCACCAGGTCTATTCCGGTTGGTACTGGCAGATCAGCGACGGCGGGCAGATTGTGGAAATTTCCCGCTCCCTGTGGGACCAGCGGCTGTCGGTCAGCGACAGCCCAACGCTGGTGCTGCGCGATGTGACCGGGCCGCGGGGAGAGCGGCTGCGACTGGTGGAGCGCAGCCTGCGCCTGCCGGGGCGTGACCGGCCGCTGCATGTGGCGCTGGCGGTGAGCGACGCCGAGCTGCGTGCCCAGGTGGCGCGCTTCAACCGGCTACTGTGGCTGTCGCTGCTGGCGCTGTGCGTGCTGCTGCTGGGCGGGTTGATGCTGCAGGTGCGCTGGGGCCTGTCGCCGCTGCGGGCGCTGCACCGCAACATTACCGCGGTGCGCGCGGGCAGGGCCCGGCGGCTGGACACCCGCCTGCCGGCGGAGCTGGCCGACTTGGCCAGTGCCATGAACGATGTGCTGGACCACGACCGCCGCTTGATTGAGCGCGGCCGCGCCGCCGCCGGCAACCTCGCCCACGCCCTGAAAACGCCGGTGAGCGTGCTGCAAACCGAGGCGGAGCGCTTCCCCGAGGCCCAGCGCAGCCAGGTGCGCGAGGAGGTCGAGCGCATCAACGCCGCGGTGCGCCACCACCTGGCGCGGGCCAGCGCCGCCGGCAGCCCCTTGCTGGCCGGGCCGGTGCCCGTTGCGCCGATTCTGGCCCCCATTCTGCAGGGACTGCACCGCCTGTCGCTGCGCCGGGGCACCACCCTGGCCTACCAGTTGCCGCCGGATCTGCAGGTGCGGGTCGACCCGCAGGATTTGCAGGAACTGGTGGGTAACCTGCTGGAAAACGCCCTGGAATGGGCCAGTGCCCGGGTGGAGGTGGCGTTTTCCGAGCGCGCCGGGCAGTTTCACCTGGCTATCGACGACGACGGCCCGGGCCTGACTGCCCAGCAGCGCGAGGCCGCCCTGGCGCGTGGCGGCCGGCTGGACGAGCGGCGCCCGGGCCACGGCCTGGGCCTGGCCATTGTTCAGGACCTGGTGGATCTCTACGGCGGCGGGCTTGCGCTGGGAGTGTCGCCCCTGGGCGGGCTGTCTGTGCGGCTGTGGCTGCCGCGAGGGTGTTGAGGTAGAGCGGAGGCGGGGCCCGGCGGGGCCCCGCGGCGGGCGTTTAGAACGGCAGCCCCTGGTCAATGTCGTGGCCGCGATCTTCCGGCTTGTCCATGCCCTGGGTGTGCAGGATGCCGTTCAGGGCCTGCTGGGTGGCCTTGGCCTCATCGGGGCACTGGAAGAACTGCGAATACCACTGGCGGCCGACGCGGAAGGGGCCGTCGGTCTTCAACTGCATGATCTTCAGCGCCGGGCGCTTGTTCTGCCAGATGTTGAAGTCGGCGGAGAAGGCTTCCAGCGCGCCGGCCTGGGCCTGCTTGGCCGCTTCGCGGTCCTCGGCGGTGGCGGGGTTGGCGCTGCCGCGGTACAGGCAGGCGTGCCAGCACTTCACCACGCCGTCTTCCACCGGGGTGTTGGCGATCAGTTCAAAGATCAGGGTGTCGCCAAACACCTGCTTGGACAGCAGCAAACCGGGGCCGGTGTACCAGGTGGTGGTGTACAGGTAGCAGTTGTACAACTGCATCGGGCCACCCTGGCGCTGGATGTAAACGTGGTCCTTGAACTCGTTCTCGAAGTACTCGCTGGGCGCGCCGTGGGTGGGGCCCAGGTGGCGCACGTCGGCCATGTTGTCGAGAATTTCCTGGGGGTGAATGCTCAGCTCACCCAGGTGATCCAGCTCCCACTGCACCCACTGCGGGTCGTCCCACTCGGGCAGCTTGGGCGGGTCGTAGTCCGGTGCGCGGCCGTCCGGGTCGTACCAGGCCATGATGCAGCCCATGTTGTCCACCACCGGGTAGGAGCGGATGGACGCGGATTTGGGGCAGGGGCCGTCGTGGTAGGGAATATCGTCCACGTCGCCGTCGGCGTTGTAGCGCCAGCCGTGGTAGGGGCAGCGGATGGAGTCGCCTTCAATCTGCTCGCCGTTCTTGACGATCATTGCGCTGTTGCTGTCGGTGAGGTGGGTGCCCATGTGGGCGCAGTACGCGTCCAGCATGACGGGGCGGCCACTCTCGCCGCGGTAGAGGGCCATGTCCTGGCCGAAGAAGCGCACGGCCATGGGGCCCTGATCGAGCTCCTTGCTCTCGGCGACGATAAACCAGCCACGGGGGAAAACGTTCGGTCCCAGGCCATAATCGGCGGCGGTTGCCATGATCAAATCCTCCAAATTTCGTGAGGCTGCAGTATAGACAACGGCCCTGCCGAGAAAATCACCTCAATGGATGATCGGCGCATTCTGTGGCAAACGGCACAACTATTTGGCTTGCCGGCGGCCTTAGGCGTAATGATAATTCTTCTCAATCACATTACGTTTGCCACTGGCGCCGAGCGCCGGTGCGCTTTTTTACACCGCAGTACACAAGGGGAGTCATCATGATCGGGGGAATCAAACAAAAGCGGCTGGCAGCGGCCATCGCGCTGTGCGCACTGGCCGCCCAGGCCCAGGCACAAACAGCCCAGGCGCAAACCGCACAGAAGGCGGGCGAGCAACAGGCCGACCAGAAAATGGAAGAAGTGCTGGTAACCGGCACCCTGTCCCGCTACTCGGCGCTCAAGTCTGCCACCCCCATCATGGAAACCGCGCGCTCGGTGTCCATCGAGAGCCTGCAGATGATCCAGGACAAGGGCGCCCTGGCCCTGGACGATACCTTCACCTACAGCGCCGGCGTCACCGGCGAGGTGTACGGCTTTGCCACCCGGGGCGACTGGCTCACCGTGCGCGGGCTGGATGTGCCCCAGTACCAGGACAGCCTGCAGTCGCTGTTTGGCAGCTACAACAACACCCGCCCGGATGTGTACACCCTGGAGCAGGTGGAAATTCTCAAGGGGCCGGCCTCGGTGCTGTACGGCAAGGGCTCACCCGGTGGCCTGGTGAACGTGGTGAGCAAGCGCCCCCAGGCGGAGGCGGCCCACGAGATTGTGGCGGACTACGGCACCTTCGACCGCGCCCAGCTGGCCTTTGACTCCACCGGTGCTCTCGATAGCAGCGGGCAGTGGCTGTACCGCGTGGTGGGCGTCTACCGCGACTCCGACAGCCAGGTGGACTACGTCACCGACGATTCCGTGGTGTTTGCCCCCTCGCTGAGTTGGCGCCCCACCGAGCGCAGCAACATCACCCTGCTGTACAACTACACCCACTACGATAACGACACCGCGGCCCAGTTCCTGCCCCTGTACGGCACCCTGTACGACGCCCCCAACGGCAAGCACATCGACAGCAGCACCTACACCGGCGAGCCCGGCTTTAACAAGTACGACGCCGAAACCCACGCCGTGACCCTGCTGGCCGATCACCAGTTCAACGACGTGTGGGGCATGGAGCTGACCGCGCGTTACACCGATGCCAGCGCCGACTACCAGCAGGCCTGGACCACCTTCCTGGGCACCCCGGGGCGCTACGTCTACAACCCCGACGGTTCCCTGTACAAGGACGGCACCGTGCCGCGCACTTTCTACCGCAACGACCAGACCTCTGAGCAGGCTGCCGTCGACGCCCGCCTGCGGGCCAGCTTCAGCACCGGCCGGATGGAACACGAAGTGCTGATGGGCGCCCAGTACCAGGACGTGACTACCGGCGCCGCCGGCTACTACGAACTGGCCCCGGGCTACGATGCGGCCACCGGCCTGCCCGATGACGGCTTTGGCGACACCTACTGGATCAACGTGTTCAACCCCCAGTATGGCGCCGGCGCGCCGCTGGACTACCTCAACAGCCGGTACGCCGTGCGGCCCGACACCGATAGCGTGGACTACGGCGTGTACATCAACGACCAGATCAGCCTCGACGACTGGCGCATTACCCTGGGTCTGCGCTACGACGACACCGAAACCGAGACGGCTGGCCGCAGCCAGCAGGACGATGCCCTGAGCGGCGCAGTCGGCGTGCTCTACCAGTTCGACAGCGGTTTTGCGCCCTATGTTAGCTGGGCCCAGTCCTTCGAGCCGGTGATCGGCAGCAACAACGACCCGGACAACCCCCAGCCCCTCGACCCGCAGGAGGGAGAGCAGTGGGAGTACGGGGTGAAATACCAGCCGGACGATTTCCCGGGCATGGTCACCGTGGCCTACTTCGACATTGAGCAGAGCAACCTGAACGACCCCGCGGCCCGCCCCGGCCTGGTGCAGCAGCAAAGCGGCGTGGCGACCTTCAAGGGCCTGGAGGTGGAGGCGATGATGGACTTTGGCCCGGTCACCTGGGAGCTGAACGTCAGCCGCATCGATACCGAAACCGCCAACGGTTATCGCGTGGACAGCGTGCCGGAGAAGCAGGCCTCAACCTGGCTGGGCTACCGGCCGGAGGGTGTGCTGGCGGGCTTCAAGGCCGGCGCCGGCCTGCGCTACCTGGGCAAGCGCTACGGCGGGCGGGATGTGATCGAAACACCGTCCATCACCCTGGTGGATTTGATGGTGGGCTACGAGTTCAGCCAGTGGGACTTGAGCCTGAATGTGCGCAACGCGGGTGATCGCGAGTACTACGGCAGCTGCCTGGCGCGGGGCGATTGCTTCCCGGGTGACGAGCGTACGATTGTCGGGCGGGTGCGGTATCGGTTCTGATGCGCTGCTGCATGAACGCCCGCTCGGCCAGGCGGCCGGGCGGGCGGCGCGGTTAAGCAGCTGCCTTTTTGCGGATGCGCAGGGAGGCGCCCACCAGGCCAAGGGCCACCAGGGCCAGTGTGCCGGGCTCAGGCACTTTGTTGATGGTGCCCAGGACCAGGAACTCCTGGGAGGCACCCAGCGGGTTGGGGGTCAAAACCTGCATAATGCCGGACCAGTTAAACGTGTCGTAGCTGCCGCTGGTCGCGGTGTTGAAGTAGGTCTGGGCCTGGGTGTTCATGGCGATGGCATTGGGGGTGAAGATATTCCAGATCGCCAGGTTCATGTCGGCCTGCTGGGTGTAGTTCATGCTCGGGGCCAGGGACATCAAATAGCCAGCCTGGCTGTATTTAACGTTATTGCCCGGGTTGAACTTGCCGCCACCCGCCTGGATGTCGGAAAAGTCGTTGAGCAGGGCATCCCAGGTTTGGCCGGGGGTTACATGGGTGTTGAAGTCATCGCACATGGCCAGAATGGTGATGCCATCGACCTTCAGTTCATAGAGCCCGGCCATGACGCCGGAGCGAAGTTGCGCGTTGGCGCTGTTTTCGTAGCTGGCAAATACATTGATGGGCGCCGCGTTGACCGCGAAGGCGAATATCGACGCCGCTATGCCAGCAATCCATGGGGTTATTTTCTTCATCTGTCGTTCCTTTTTTAAAAGCCAGGCGCACTGTCATGTCAGAGTTGGCGAGTTGCGCCCGGGAAGTTGGCAACTAGGTAAACAGGCGCATCACTGCGAGCTGCAGTGAGTACCAAGCCAGGACTGTGCCAGATGAGGATTTTTCTAGTGTTTTCTGAGAGTTGTGGCTAGGGTTTGTGGTTCAGGTCTGGAACTTTGCGGCGGGTTTGCCAAGGCTTTCACAAATCTGTAAAGGAGACCAACAGTGATCTAGGTCACACTTTCGCCGGGTGCCATGGCATCCCGCCCGTCATTAAATCGCCGGCCGAGATAGATGCCCACCGCCGCCCACACGCCGGCAATCACCGCGCCCACCCCCGCCACCGCGGCCATGCCAAGCCCCAGCCCCTGGGTCAGCGCCGTAAAGCCCCAGGCGTTGATCATGTCACCGCCCCGGTACACCACAATGTCGATCACCGGCTTGGCCTTGAAGCGGGTTTCCCGGTCCACCGCCGTGAACAGCATTTCCCGCGCCGGGCGGGAAATTGCGTAATTGCCCGCCCGGCGGGCGATCTGGATGGCCACCACCACCGGCACCATGGGCGCCGCGGCCAGCAGCAGCATGCCGGCGCCGATAAACACCGGCACACAGGCCAGGGTAAAGGGCAGGCCCAGGTGCTTGGCGATACGGCCGGTGGCAAAGGCGGCAATGACAATGGTGAGGGTATTGACCACCAGGTCCATGCTGGCCCAGATCTGTGCGCGGGTGGCTTCGTCGTAGTCGGCCAGCAGGTTCTTGAGCTGGAAGTACACAAACGAACTGAGGGCGGTGTACAGGAAGATAAACACACCGATGCCAAGCAGGTATGGGTCTTTAACGAAGGCCACAAAGCCGGACAGGGGGTTGCCGCCCACGTAGTCGAAATCGCCCCGGCCCACCTCCACGGCGGTGTTGTGCAGGGCGCTGTTTTTCAGCCGCTGCAGCAGGGCGACGATGGGCAGGGTCAGCACCAGCAGCACCGCGGCCACCAGCAGCAGGGGCTCGGTGCCGGCGGAGCCGGCCAGCAGGGTAACGGCGGCCGGGCCAGCGATGGCGCCCACGCTGGCGCCAGCGCCAATAAAACCGAACAGGCGCTTGGACTGGGGCTTGGAGAAGGTGTCTGCCATGAAGCTCCAGAACACCGAGATATGGAACAGGCTGAACACGCTGATCCATACGTAGAAGGCTTTGTCGATCAGCACCGGGTGGTTGTCGCCGGCGGCGGCCAGGTAGAACAGCACAAAGGTGGCGGCAAAAAAGCCGTACACCGCCGGCACCAGAGTGTGGAATTTGAGGCGCGTCACCGCCCAGCCGTAGAGGGACACGGCCACCACGCTGAAGAAGAAAGTGAAGGTCCACAACCAGCTCACCTCAGCGTCGGACCAGTCGCTGGCCATGGCATCGCGCAGCGGGCGCAGCAGGTAGTAGGCGCCCATCAGCACCAGCACCAGGGCGAAGGAGGTCAGGGTGGCGGTGACTTCCCGGGGCTCAATGTCGCAGGCCAGCGACAACAGCCGCTGCAGCGGGCCGGGCCGGGTGTTACTCACGCATCAGCCTGCAACGCGGCAAAGGCGCGCAGCATTTCCTCCCGCTGGGCGGCATCCGGCAGGCGCCCGAAGTTGGCCTGCATGTTGTCTTCCATGTGGTGCAGCTTGGAGGTGGCGGGAATCACGCAGGTGGCCGCCGGGTGGCTGAGGATGAACTTGAGGAAGAACTGCCCCCAGCTGTTGCAGTCGATGTCCGCGGCCACCTCCGGCAGCGCCTTGTCGCGGGTGATGCCGAACAGGGAGCCGCGCTGGAAGGGGCGGTTGATCATGGTGGCAATGCCGCGTTCGGCGGCGGTGGGCAGCAGGGCCTCCTCGGCCGCGCGGTCGTCGATGTTGTAGCTGAACTGCACAAAGTCCAGGGGCTCCGAGCGCATGACCTCCAGGAACTCGTCGTGGTCGCGGCCGTGGGAGGTGGTAATGCCGATGTAGCGCACCTTGCCCTCGGCCTTCCAGCGCTTGAGGGTGTCCAGCTGGGTCTGCCAGTCGGTGAGGTTGTGCACGGCGATCAGGTCGAATTTCTCCACCGCCATGCGCCGGGCGGATTCTTCCATCTGGGTAATGCCGGCCTCGCGGCCCTCTGTCCAGACCTTGGTGGCGGCAAACACTGGCGGGCGCGCCGCCATGTTGCGCAGGATGTCGCCCACCCGGGATTCGGCCTTGCCATACATGGGGGAGGAGTCGATCACGCTGCCCTGGGCCTTAAAGAAGGCCGCCAGCACGTCCTGCAGGGGGGCAATGGCCTCGTCGGAGGCGTCCACGTCGAAGGTGCGGGAGGTGCCCATGCCGATCACCGGAATGGCCTCGCCGGAGCTGGGAATGGTTTTGGTGATCAGGGCTGGTGTATTGGCCCGGCCCTGGATGGAGAGGCCGAGGCCAGCGGCCGCCGCCGCGGTGGCACTGAGTTGCAGAAGCTGACGCCGTTTAAGCATGACCCGAACCCTCACAGTGCAAATGGTGGCCCAGTGTTTCAGCCTCCGGTGATGGGGTCAAGCGGGTTCAGGTGCGGCCGGCCAGGTGCGGCCGGCTAGGTGCGGCCGGCCACAACGGCAAGGTACTGCCGGTCAGGTGCCGGCCAGCAGCCACTTGCGCAGGCGGTTGGAGTCGCCGAAGGGCGTGAGCTTGCCAAAGGAGTTGAGCAGCACAATGGACAGCTCCTCGCCGTCGATGTTGGCCTTCATCACCAGGCAGCGGCCGGCTTCGTTGATGTAACCGGTTTTGGAAAGGGCGATATCCCAGTTGGCGTTTTTCAGCAGGCGGTTGGTGTTGCCGTAGGTCAGCGGGCCGCGGTTGCGGAAGGGGCGCACTTCCATGCGCTGGGTGGTGCTGGCCTCGGTGATTAGGTCGTAGTCGTCGGCGGCGGCCACCATGCGCGCCAGGTCGGCGGCGGTGGAGACATTCTCGGTTCTAAGGCCAGCCGGGTCGGCAAAATGGCTGTGCGTCATGCCAAGCGACTTGGCCTTGGCGTTCATGGCCTCGACAAAGGCACCAAGGCCGCCGGGGTAGTTGCGCCCCAGGGCGCTGGCGGCGCGGTTTTCCGACGACATCACCGCCAGCAGGATCATCTCGCGCCGGGGCAGGGTGGCGCCGTAGTCCAGTCGCGAGCCGGTCAGTCGCACAGCGTCGCGGTCGTCGCGGGTAATGGTGATGGGCTCGTTCAGGTCCAGGCCGGCGTCCAGCACCACCATTGCCGTCATCAGCTTGGTGATGGAGGCAATGGAGCGCACGGTGTCGGTGTCTTTGCCGTAGATGATGTTGCCCTCGGCATCGAGAATCAGCGCCGAGGCAGAGCGCAACCCGGGGTTGCCATTCAGGCCACTAAACTTCGATGCGCCGGCCTGGGCTGCACTTGAGCACAGCAGGGCCAGCGCCAACGCGCAAGCAATTCGCATGGTCTCACTCTCTTCAGGTCAGGCTGCCCGCGGGCAGGCTTGGTTTCAGGCGACATCGTTATCATTCGGTCGTCACTGTCGGAGGTGCCGGTCAGGGGTGCCCTACCACCCCTGTGCCGCCCATTCTGCCCCAGCTGACGCGGCGATGGTAGTGATGATACGGCGCCCTCAGCCGGGTTCGTGCTCGGCCCCCGGGTCAACCCGGAGCAGGCCGCGGTAGGCCCGCAGGGCGGTGGAGTCGCCGCTGACCACCCGGTACACGTCCTGGGCGATGGGCATTTCCACGCCGTATTCCTGCGCCAGCGCCATCACCGCGGGGGCGCTTTTGGCACCCTCGGCCACCATGAACATCTCGGCCGCTATGGCCTCCATGCTGCGGCCCTTGGCCAGCTCAATGCCCACGTGCCGGTTGCGGCTCTGGGGGCTGGTGCAGGTGGCGATCATGTCGCCCATGCCGGCCAGGCCGGCAAAGGTCTCCGGACGCCCGCCCATGGCCACGCCCAGGCGGGTGACCTCCGCCAGCCCACGGGTGATGAGGGCGGCGCGGGTGTTGTCGCCGGCGCCCTGGCCGTCGCCCATGCCCACGGCGATGGCGATGATGTTCTTCAGCACCCCGCCCAGTTCACAGCCGATCACGTCATCGTTGGTGTACACGCGGAACAGGCCGCTTTTAAACAGCTTCTGCAGCTCGCAGAGGATGACCTTGTCAGTCATGGCGACAACGCTGGCGGCAGCCTGCCCGGCCATGATTTCCCGCGCCAGGTTGGGGCCGGTGAGCACCCCGACCGGATGGCCGGGCAGCACGTCGTTGATGATCTGGGTCATGCGCATACGGGTGTCCAGCTCCAGCCCTTTGGTCAGGCTGATCACCGGTACCCAGGGCCGAATGTGCTGCTTCACTTCTTCCAGCACCGGGCGGAAGTTCTGCGAGGGAATGGCCATCACCACCACGTCGGCGTCGGCCACGGTTTCCTCGATATCCGCACTCGCCCGCAGGCGTTCGGGCAGCGGGGCGCTCCCCAGGTATTTGCGGTTGCGGTGGTGGCTGTTGATGTCGGTGACGGTGTCGGGGTTGCGCGCCCACAGGGTGATGGGGGCGTTGCGTGCCACCAGGCTGGCCACGGTGGTGCCCCAGGACCCGCCGCCCAGCAGGCCGACTTTCAGGCTGATCATACTGCCCCCTTGCCGCTGGCGGTGGCGCGGCCGGCGGAGGCCAGCAGGGTGGCGTCCGCTTCGTTGGTTTCGTATTCGGTGGTGGCGCGGTTGGCCATGCTGATGGCGCGGATCATGTCCAGCCGACGCAGGATATCGCGCAGCTCCCGGGCCAGGGCCCGGCGCCGGCTGGCCAGCTCAGCGCCGTCGCCCTCCGTCAGCTGGCGCGATTTGAGCAGCTGGTAGCCGTTCTTGAACAGGATCTTGCCGATGGAGGATTCGCTGCTGATGCGCCGCTGCAGGTAGGCCTGGCGGCCGAGCTTGAGGGCGCGGTTGACGCAGTCCTGCTCATCCAGGGTGTCGCCGGGTTCCAGGTGGGCGGTGAGGTCGGCCACCACCGAGTAGGCTTCGGCATAGGTCAGCAGTGACATGTGCCCTACCAATGGCCGCATGTTCACCAGCAGCCGGGTAAAGCCGCTGCGCCCCAGGCGCACGGTGTCTTCCCAGTGCGGGTCGTAGCTTTCCAGTTCCTGGCGAATCTGCTGGTGGAACTGCGCGGTGGGCGAGTAGAAAAACTCGAACTTGAACAGGTCGCGCAGGTTGTCCACCTCGGCCCAGAAGTTTTCCACCGGGGCGCTGCGGGCATTCTCGCTGGCCTTCACCAGCGCCAGTTCGATGATGGCCTTGTTCACGAAGAAGTGAATGATGGTGTTGCGGTAGTAGCTGGCCACCGGCTGCTGTTCGGGGGCCACGCCGTAGACAATCTCCGGCCCCTCGTCGAAGTGGGTGACAATGCCCTCGTCGATCATGATGCCCAGCAGGCCGTCCATCTGGTCTGCGTAGGCGCGGTCGAAGTCGGGGGAGATGCGCAGGCCGCGCGCCTCAGCCCAGCCAAGCAGGCGGTTCAAATCTTCGGTGACCTCGGTTTCGGTCAGGGCCCGGGGGGCGGCCCCCAGCAGGCTCATGGCCACCAGGGAGGGAAAGGTAATGGGGGTGACGCGGTTGGCTTCCACCGCCACCTCGAAGGCAATCTTGGACAGGGCCAGGCTGTCGTCGGGATTGGGGGCTTTTTCCAGTACGACCGGCTTGCCAATATCCATGTACACCTTGCCCATGGGGCGCGCCAGGCTGCGCACGTAGCCCACAAACCAGCGCAGGCTTTCGGCCCCCTTGCCGCGCCCGGTCTGTTCGGTGGCGTATTCCTCCACATCGCGGATCAGGTCGTAACTGATGGTGACCGGGATGATGTGGATATTGCCCAGGTCGTTGGCGTGGCAGGATTCCAGCACGTACTTGAGCAGGCCATAGCGCGGCGGCATCAGCTTGCCAAGGCGCGAGCGGGTGCCTTCGAAGGACCAGTTCATCGGGAAGCGCTTTTCCATCAGGTAGCCGATGTAGTGGCGCAGGGTCAGCTTGTAGAGCTGGTTGTCCTGGAAGCTGCGTTTGATGAAGATGCCGCCGGAGCGGTGCACCAGGTAGCCGATGCCGGCAAAGTTGATGTTGGCGCCGCCGAACATGTGGGGCATGGGGAAGTCGTTGTCGTACAAAACCTTGGGCACCACCATGCCGTCCAGGTAAGTCTTGTGGGTCCACAGCAGCATGGTGGGGTTGTCGCGCACCAGGGCTTTCATCTGCTCCACGGCCTGCTGGTCGTAGACGATGCGGTCTTCGTAGCCCAGGCGCAGGCAGAAGTTGTTGAAGCGGGCATACACATCCAGCCAGAAGGTGCTGGGGGTGGAGATCATCTCCTTCATGTAGCCCGCCGCTTCTTTCATCAGCTCGGCCTTGCTCTTGTTGGACTCACTGGCCAGCTGTTCCACCGCCTCGTTGTAGGAGCGGTTGGCGCGCAGGCTCTCGGCCACATAGCGCGGCACCTTGTAGCGGCTGCCCTGCAGGCGCCGCTCGGCAATGTCCAGCACAATGGCCGCCTGGCGCGCCACGAAAATGGCGAAGGAGGCGCGGTTATCGCGGCTCTGGCGCTGGTATTTGTGCTCGTAACGGCTGCGCAGGTTGGCCAGGGTGTCCGGCGCGCCAGCCACCAGGTGCATGCGCTCGGGGTGGGAGGCGAGAATCTTGCGCGCCCGCCGGGCGTTGGGCTGGCGCGGGTCGCCCAGCACCAGGTCGCGCAGGCGCGGGCCCGATTCGATCACGGCCTGGCTGAGGGTCCAGGCCACCCGCAGCGGGGCGATGACGGTGTCATCCGCGGCGTCCAGTTCGGGCTGCAGCGGGCTGGCATCAAGGCCCTTGCTATCGTCCGCCAGGGATAGGGTGACCTGGGTGGCGTTGCAGGTTGTGCTGCCGGCCTTGCTGCTGATCCACATCCGCAGTAAATCCAGTTCAAAGCGGTTGCGGGCGTCCAGTACGAAGACCACTGCCTGGCCGTCGATGGCCGGCCAGGCACTGGCTTTTTGCAGTTTTTGCGCCAGATCCATGGGTCACGCTCCCTGATTGGTCGCACTGCCGCCGCTGCCCTTGGGCCTTACCCTGCGACGTGCCTTGCTGGTGGTGCGCCCCCCCGCGCTTGTTGAGGTTTTTTTAGTTTTTGCTGCGGCCTTTTTTTTTGCCGGTGTTTTCTTCTTGGCTGGCGCCCTGGTTTTGCCGCTCCCGGCGGTGGCGCCCGCGGCCTTTTTCCTGGTGGGCGCGCGCCGGCGTTGTTGCCGGGCCGGCGCGTCTTCCAGTGGCTGTTGCAGGGCCGCCAGGAAGCGGTTGCGCACATCGCGAACGTGCTCGTCGATGTCTTCCCGGCGCCATTCGCTGGTGTCCACCGGCGGCAGCACTTCCACATCCACGGTGGCCGAGCGGAACACAAAGTCGCCCTTGGGCGCCACATCGCCGGCATTGCGAATCACCACTGGCACAATGGGCACGCCGGCCTGCATGGCAAGGTGAAAGGCGCCCTTTTTGAAGGGTTGCAGGCGCGGGCCGACGCTGCGGGTGCCCTCGGGGGCCAGTGCCACCGACTTGCCTTCGTCGCGCATAGCGTCCACCAGCGGCGCCATGGCTTCAATGGCGCTCCTGGCGTTGGCGCGGTCGATCATCACCACGCCGCCCATTTCCAGCACCTTGCCAATCACCGGCAGTTTTTTGATCTCCTTCTTGCCGACGCCGGCAATGTCGCGTCGTAGCAGGCTGGCCATGATCACCACATCCGCCTTGCTCTGGTGGTTGAAGATGAACACCGCGGGGCGGTGGCTCCACAGGTGTTCCTCGCCGGTGACGTTCAGGTGCAGGCCGATCAGGGCACTGGCGGTGTCGGCAAACAGGGAGAAGGAAAAGTTGAGGGAGTCGCGGCGCGAGCCGGTCAGGGCGTAGATGGGCAGGCCCGCGGCAAAGCTCGGTACCAGGCTCACCGTGGCCGCCACCGAGCGCACCCACTGGGACACCGTTGGGCGCCCGCGGCTGCCAAAACGCCCCACCGGCCACTGGCGGTCGCTGGCCACCCCGGCAAGTCGCGCGCTGGGGTTCAGGGCGCGCGGTTTGCCCACCCGCTCCAGCAATTGCAGGTCGTCGGTGCTGTCGCTGTAGAAGAAGCTCTTGTCGAGATTCGCCCCGTACTCGGCGGCAAGTTGCTCGGCGGCGTCCACCTTGCCCTGGCCAAAGCAGGTGGGAGAGAGCACCTGGCCGGTAAAGCGGCCCTTTTTCACCTCCAGCTGGGTACACAGTACGTTTGGAATGCCAAGATCACGGGCGGCCGGTTCTACCTGGTAGGGGGTGGCGGAGGAAATCACCGCTACTGTGTGACCCCTGGCCTGGTGGGCCTGGATCAGCGCGCGCGATTCCGGGTAGATGCGCCGGGCGATCTGCTCGCGGAAGAGTTTTTCACCCACCTCTTCGTAGACCGATTCCTCGATGCCACGCATGAACTGGGTGCTGACCGCCATCATGGCGGAAAACCCCAGGTTGCCCATGCCGAAGCTGGTCATGGCGGTGGTGAGTTCTACAAGTTGGCGGGGCGAGATGTCGCCCCTGCGTATCTGTTCGCGGATGAAGACGGTGGCGGAGTAGCCGGCGATGATGGTGCCGTCGAAATCAAAAATTGCCGCAATTTGCGGGCCCTCAGGTGCGGACTCAATATCCCGCAGTAAATCCTGGAGTGTTGCCATTCGTTCCCTGCCCAGTGCTGTTATGCCGGTGCCCGTCTGGCTGGTTCCGTCGCCGGGGCCCGTTCTGGGAGCATAACGCAAACTGCGTGTGAGAGCGCAATAGTGATGACAAGAGAAAAAAGCGCCACCGGGAGGGTGGCGCAGAAGGGGTAAAGCACAGGTGCTTACACGTCCGGGACTCCAGCCTCCTGGAGTTACGTCCCCCAGCCTGGGCGCGCCTCTGACCACGCGCCACCGCCTCCCCCGAAAGAACAGCGACTAAAAAAGACCGGGAGTCACCCCATGCATGCGCCCGATCCACCGCTGTTCATTTTCAGTATAGGGAGGTGGGGCGGTGCAACAAGAAATAACTGCATGAAAATAAATTATTACAAGAAATAGCCAGTGGTTATTTCTTGGTTCTTGCAGGGGGCCTACCAAGAGATGCGCGGCCAAGGAACAGCGACCCGCGGCGAGTTGCCACAGGCCGGCCGCATCGGCCGCGCTACTGTCGCCGGAGTGACAGTGTGCCGCCGGCGATCGTGCTGATATGCGCACTGGGCCCGCTCTTGCGGGGGCCGGCCTGTTTGCGTTATCTGGAGACTGCCATGCTGAGAATAAAAATAGCCCGCCATAACCGCCGCGGAGTGTGCCCACATGCCTAGGCCGGGTGTTGCCAAGTCAGGTGTTACCCGGTCAGGCGCGACCCGGTCAGGCGCGACCCGGTCAGGCGCGACTCGGTCAGGCGCGACTCGGTCAGGTGTCTCCCGCCGTGCGCTGATGCGGGCCGGCCTGGGTTTGCCCTTCCTGTCGCTGGCTGCCTGCAGCAACCGGGATCACCCCCGCCCCGATAGCTGGGATCAGGGCGAGCTGCGCCACCTGCTGCCGCTGGTGTCCCACAACGGCATAAACATCAAGCTGTCTTTTGCCAGCCCGCGGGCCACGGCGCCGCAGCTGGCAATTGGCGCTCGGCAGGTGGCGGGCGTGCCCAGCGACAGCGACGGCCGCTTCTGGGCCTTTCGCGTTGGGGGCCTGGCGCCCAACACCGAGTACCGGCTGCAATTGCGCGAGCCGGGCGGGGCGCCCCTGTGCGACCCCTGGCCCCTGCGCACCTTCCCCGCCCCGGGCGAGGCTGCCGATAGGCTTCGCGTGGCCGCCTTCACCTGCGCCGGCGGGCCGGACCTGCCGGTATTTCCCGGCGGCCGCCACGCCTTCAAGCCGGTGCCCTACCGCCAGCGCCTGAACGACCTGATCCTCGATTATCAACCGGACCTGGTGATTGCCAACGGCGACCATGTGTACTGGGATTACCGCTCCTGGGTGGACAACCGCGACAGCGCCCTGGGGCGCATGGCGGTGGATTTGTACCTGGCCAGCTACGGCCGTTTTGACGAGACCCTGCCGGTGCCGGGCACTGCCAATGAGCAGACCCTCAAAACCATTGCCGACGAGCAGATTGCCCGCAGCTATGGCGTGCGCTTTCGCTCCACGCCAGTGTTCTTCATCACCGACGATCACGACTATTTCGAGAACGACGACGCCACACCGGAGCGGGTAACCTTTCCGCCGGGCGGCTTTCACCAGTCCCTGCGCAACACCCTGCAGGCGCTGTATTTCCCGGAGTTTATTGCCGATGCCGCGGTGCCTGCCATGCCCGGTTTGGCGGAGGCCGGCGAGCTGCGCCTTGCCACCCATTTTGGCCGCCTGCAGTACGGCGACCTGCTCTCGGCGGTGCTCTACGACTGCGGCGGCCAGCTCAGCCTGGACGGCGAGCAGGCCGGCCTGGTGCCCGCCCCAGTGGAGCAGTGGCTGTTGCAGCAGACCGCCGAGGAAAACACCCGCCACTTCATGCACTGCCCCTCCCACCCCATGGGCTGGACGGCGGGCAAGTGGCGGGAGTGGTACCCGGATATCCTGCACAGCGACGGTGCCCTGGTGGCGGAGGTGCCACGCGATAAGCAGGGCGGCAAATACCTGTGGCAGCCGGGCTGGTGGCAGCAGCACCAGCGCCTGCTGGCCGCCCTTGCCGCCCAGCAGCGGCGCCAGCCCTTGATGGTGTCTGGCGACCTGCACCTGCTGGGGGCCGGGCGTATCCTGGGCAGCGGCGAGCTGGACTTTGGCGCGCGGCCGGTTACCAGCATACTCAGCGGCCCGGTGGGCATTGGCGATTTGGGCTGGTTGTCGCGGGCGCGGGGGCTCAGCGCCCAGACCCCGGCCACACTGCGGCGCGAGGACATTATGGCCCCGGTGGAGCGCAACGGTTTTACGCTGATGGACTTCACCCGCGCCGGTTGCGCCGTGCAGCTGCTGGGCTGCCCGGCGGGTTATGTGGAGCCGGCGTCACTGCAGCTGGCCACGCTGCAGCAGTTCGCGCTGCCCGCCTGAACGGATAACTGAACCGCTGATTGAGCCGGTGTCAGTCCAGCGACGCCAGGTAGCGGCGCACGGCGCGGTAATCCGCCGCCAGCGTCTGCGGGGAAAACCCAGGCAGCGCTGATCCGGCCTGGTCCGGCTGGAACACCGCCTGTAATTCCCCTTGTGGGTTCAGCAGGTACAGGGCCACGCCGTGGCTGACGCGGTAGTCGTTGCGTGCAATGGCAGCGTCATCGTTGCCGATGGGTTCCAGCCGGGCAACCAGGCCCAGGCCCTGTTCAAAGGGCAGGTGCGGGTTGGCCGGGTCGTCGCGGTGGGTCAGGCCAATAAAACGCTGGTCAAAATAGGGCAGGTAGGCCGATAGCTGCTGCGGCGTGTCGCGCCGGTGGTCAATGCTGTAGAACAGCACCTGCGGCGCGGGCACGGCGCCGTCCTGCGCCAGCAGGGTGTCAAAGGCCACCAGCTGGTTGAGGGTGGTGGGGCAGATGTCCGGGCAGGTGGTAAAGCCATAGCTCACCAGGTGCCACTGGCCCAGCAGGTCGCTGCGCGAGAAGGCTTTGCCGTGCTGGTCGATCAGCCGGAAGTCATCCAGCGCCCGGGGCTGTTGCAGCAGCGCGCCCTGGATTTGCGGCGGTGTCGGCGGGCGCTGCAGGTAGGCCCAGGCCGCCGCGCCCAGCAGGACCAGGTTGGCGATGGCGATGCCCGCCAGCATGCGTGCTTTTGGCGATAGCGACACGGCGCGCCTCAGGTGTCGAAAAATTGCTGCCGGGTGAGAAAGGTGTAGTCCCCCTCAATCGCCATCAGGGCGATGAGCACCAGAATCGCCACCAGCGGCAGCAGCAGCACATATTTCAGCGACAGGCGCTCCCAGCCAAGGTGCATGAAGATGGCCACAATAAAACCGGCCTTGAGGAACATGAACAGCAGGATCAGCGACCAGCGCCAGAAGCCCTGCAGATGGAAATAGTCCACCAGGTAGGAAAAAAACGACAGGACAAACAGCAGCGCCCAGATCTTCAGGTAGATGCCGATGGGATGCTGCTGGCCGGTGGCGGCTTCACTCATGAGTCACCTCACCACAGGTAGAAAAACGCGAAGATAAAGACCCACACCAGATCGACAAAGTGCCAGTACAGGCCGGCGATCTCGACAATGGCATAGCCCTTCTGCTCGTAGTCGCCACGGGCCACCTTGCGGGCGACGATGGCCAGGTAAATCACCCCGGCGCTGACATGCAGGCCGTGGAAGCCGGTGATCATGAAAAAGGCCGAGCCGAACTGGGCCGCGCCCCAGGGATTGCCCCAGGGTCGCACCCCGTCCTCGATCAGCTTGGTCCACTCAAAGGCCTGCATGCCCACGAAAGAGGCCCCCAGCAGGGCCGTGGCCGCCATCAGCCACACGGTTTTGCGCCGGTCGCGGCGGTAGGCGAAGTTCACCGCCATGGCCATGGTGCCGCTGCTGGTGATGAGCACAAAGGTCATGATGGCAATCAGGATCAGCGGCAGGTGGTGGCCGAAAATCTCCAGCGCAAACACCTCGCTGGCATTGGGCCAGCTGTCGGTGGCCGACAGCCGCACGTTCATGTAGCTGGTGAGGAAAATACTGAAAATAAAGGTGTCCGAGAGCAGGAAGATCCACATCATCAACTTGCCCCAGGGCATGTCGAAGGCCTGCTTGTCGGCGGCCCAGTCGGCCACCATGCCGCGCACGCCGGGCGCGGTGTAGCTGTCGTCGTGGCTGCCCGTATCCATGGTCAGAATCCGCACAGGGCCGCGAGGGTGTTGATGGTGTCTGGCGAGCTGGCCAGCAGGGCAAACAGCAGCAGCCACACCGCCAGCAGAAAGTGCCAGTACTGGGCGCACAGCGACAGCGGCCCGCTGAGTGTGGCCAGGCTGTCGTCGTACCACACCCGAAACAGCAGGTTGGCCAGCACCACCATGCCTCCCAGCAGGTGCAGGCCGTGCACCGCGGTCAGCAGGTAGAAGTAACTGTTGGCCGGGTTGCTGTTGATGTAATAGCCCGCCGCCATCAGGCGCTGCCACAAATCCAGCTGGGCCAGCAGAAAGCCGATGGCGAAGAACACGGCCAGGCTGATACCCAGCACCGCCCGGTTGAGGTGTTCGCGCTGCGCAACCAGCACCGCAATGTGCATGGCGAGGCTGCTGGCGGCGAGCAGGGCGGTGTTGAACCACAGTCGCGAGGTATCGGAGAAGGGCTGCCAGGGCTGGCCGGCCAGGGCCTGGAAGTCCGGGTACTGGGAGCGTGACAGGAAGGTGATGATAAAGAGGAAGAACAGCACCCCGACGATGGCCATGATAAAGCGCAGGGCGGTGCGCGGGGTGGCCAGCGGGTCTGCCGGGGTGGGGTGGCCGGCCAGGGCCGGCTGCGGCTCCCAGGGCTTTTCGCGCAGCGTGCTGAACAGGCTCATGATGCACCTCCGAGCTCGCCGCTGGTGGGGTGGGCAGCGTCGGGTGGCTCGTTCTGGGCGATAAAGTCGCGTTCGGCGCCGGGCACGCTGAAGTCATAGGCCCAGCGGTATACCGTGGGCAACTCGGGCCCCCAGTTGCCGTGTTTTGGCGGCACATCCGGTGTCTGCCATTCCAGGCTGGTGGCGCCCCAGGGGTTGTGTGGCGCCTTCTCGCCGTGGCGCAGGCTCCAGAACACGTTGAACAGGAAGATCAGCTGGCTGGCGCCCACAATCAGTGCCGATACGGTGATGGAAGCGTTCAGCGACAGGGCCGACTCGGGGATAAAGTCGGTGCTGCCCATGGCGAAATAGCGCCGCGGCACACCCAGAAAGCCCAGGTAGTGCATGGGCAGGTAGATGGCGTAGGTGCCGAGGAAGGTCAGCCAGAAGTGGGCCTTGCCCAGGGCGTCGTTGAGCATGCGCCCGGTGATCAGCGGATACCAGTGATAGATGGCGGCGAACAGCACCATGATGGGCGACACGCCCATTACCATGTGGAAATGGGCCACCACAAAGTAGGTGTCCGACAGCGGCAGGTCGATGGTGACGTTGCCCAGGAACAGGCCGGTGAGCCCGCCGTGAATGAAAGTGAAAATAAAGCCGATGGCGAACAGCATCGGCACCCGCAGGTGGATGTTGCCCTGCCACAGGGTCAGCACCCAGTTGTAGACCTTGATGGCCGTTGGCACCGCGATAATCAGGGTGGTGGTGGCAAAGAAGAAGCCGAAAGCCGGGTGCATGCCGCTGACGTACATGTGGTGGGCCCACACCACAAAGCTGAGGCCGCCGATGGCGACGATGGCCCACACCATCATGCGGTAGCCGAAGATGTTCTTGCGCGCGTGGCAGGCCAGCACGTCGGACACCATGCCGAAGGCGGGCAGGGCGACGATATACACCTCCGGGTGGCCGAAGAACCAGAACAGGTGCTGGAACAGCACCGGGCTGCCGCCGGTGTAGTCGAGGTTCTCCCCCAGCGATACCAGGGCCGGCATGAAGAAGCTGGTGCCGATGGTCTTGTCCAGCAGCATCATGATGGCGCTCACCAGCAGGGCGGGGAAGGCCAGCAGGCCGAGCACGGTGGCGGTGAAAATGCCCCAGATGGTGAGCGGCATGCGCATCAGGGTCATGCCCCGGGTGCGTGCCTGCAGCACGGTGGTGACGTAGTTCAAACCGCCCATGGTAAAGGCAATGATGAACACCGCCAGCGACACCAGCATCAGAATGATGCCCCAGTCGTAGCCCGGGGTGCCCTGCAGAATGGCCTGGGGCGGGTACAGGGTCCAGCCCGCACCCGTCGGCCCGCCCGGCACAAAAAAGCTCGCCAGCAGGATGATTACCGACAGCAGGTACATCCAGTAGCTGAGCATGTTCATGTAGGGAAACACCATGTCCCTGGCGCCCACCATCAGCGGAATCAGGTAGTTGCCAAAGCCCCCCAGCAGCAGGGCGGTGAGCAGGTAGATCACCATGATCATGCCGTGCATGGTGACAAACTGCAGGTAGGCGCCGGGGGTAATGAAGTCGAAGGTGTCGGGAAAGCCGAGCTGCAGGCGCATCAGGGCCGACAGCACCAGCGCCACCAGGCCGACAAACACCGCCGTCAGGCCGTACTGGATGGCGATCACCTTGTGGTCCTGGCTCCAGATGTACTTGGTGACAAAGCTGTGCGGATCGTGCAGCTCCAGGGTCTGGTCGGCCAGTGCTGTGTGTTGCATGGCGTCTTCCTTCCTACAGGGTGTTCACGTAGGCCAGCAAATCGTTAATGGATTGTTCGTTCTGCAGCGAGCGCGCCATCAGCACCATCTGGTGGCCGTAGTTGTCGTCGCTGTGGGCGCCGCGAATACCGTGGCGAAAATGCGCCAGCTGCCGCTTGAGGTACCAGTCCTGCTGCCCGGCCAGGCGCGGCGCCTGCAGGGCGTAGTTGCCCTGGGCGCGCACCCCGTGGCAGGCGCCGCAGGTGTTGTAGTGGGCGGCGCCGCGGGCCGGGTCTCCCTCTACCGTGGCGTCGCTGTTTGCGGCGGGTAGGCTGGCGATGTAGGCGCTGAGGTCGCGCAGCGCCGTATCCGTCGCCACCGTGGCGGCCATGGCCGCCATCTGCTTGCCGTATTCATCGTCGTCGTGGGTGCCGCGAATGCCCTGCTGGTAGTAGCGCAGCTGGCGCTGGATGTACCAGGGCTCCAGGCCGGCCAGGGCCGGGCTGTTCATGGCCGCGTTGCCCTGGCCCTCGGGGCCATGGCAGGCGCTGCAGGTGGCGTACAGCTGCTGCCCGGCGGACGGGTCGCCGGCCGGCTGGCTACTGATATCCGCCCAGGTGGTCTGCTGCGCCAGCCAGGCATCAAAGTCCGCCTGCGAATCCACAATCACCTGCCCCCGCATGGCGTAGTGGGCAATGCCACACAGTTCCATGCACAGCACATCAAAGCGGCCGCTGCGGGTGGGGGTGAACCACACAAAGCTCACCGAGCCGGGCACCAGATCCATCTTCACCCGGAACTGGGGCACGGCGAAGTTGTGCAGCACGTCCTTGGAGCGCAGCAGCAGTTTCACCGGGCGGTCGATGGGCAGGTGCAACTCGTTGCTCGATACCAGAATGTCGTCAGCCCCCGCCGGGTCGGCGGGGTTCATGCCAAAGGGGTTGTCCGGGCCCACGTGCCTGGCGGCCACTTCGCCAAGCACGCCGTCCTCACCCGGGAAGCGGTAGCTCCACTGCCACTGCTCGCCCACCACTTCCACCGGGGCGGCGTCTTCTGGTACCTGGGTGAAGTCGGCCCACACCACCAGGCCCGGCGCCAGCATGGCGGCCACACCCACCGCGGTGATCACGGTGAGCCAGGTTTCCAGGCGTTTGTTTTCCGGCTCGTAGCGGGCGCGCTGCTCGGGGCGGTGGCGGTAGCGGTACACCGCCCAGGCCATGAACAGGTTGACGATGACAAACACCGCACCGGTGATGTACAGGGTGATGTCGACGGTGGTGTCGACGGTGTGCCAGTTGGAAGCCAGCGGGGTGAACCACCAGGGGCTCCACAGGTGAAAGAGCAGGGACCCCACAACCAGCACCACTAACGCGATAACCAGCTTCATAGTTACTCCAACCGGCGCTTATTGTTGTCTCGCCGCGCCGGTGTCCCCTGTGAATGTCCGGCGCACTGCGCCGGCGCTCGCGGCCCGCTGGCCGCCTGTGGCGATGGCGCGGCGCTAGGGCGCCACGCGCATAAAGTTGGCCCAGCGCTGCTGCAGGCCCACCACCCAGCGGGGGGTGGAGCTGCCATCGCCGGCGGGCTTCAGGCCCGGGTGGCGCTGCACCACCGCGTCAAGGATGGCTTTCTGGCTGCGGTCCACGTCCACGAACAGAATGTGGCGCCCGGCGCGCAGGTCGTCCTGGAAGCGGCGGAAGTCGGTATGGGTTTCGCCAATGCCGATAAGGCCGCCCTCCCAGGTGCAAAAGCCAAGCACCACCACTGCCAGGAAGATGGCGGGCACCCAGGTGTAGGTTTCCGTCAGCCCGGAGAACCAGGCCAGCGCCAGCACGGCGGCGGCCCCCAGCACACCGACCACGGCGCCCATCTCGGTGCCGTGCACTACGTCTTTTTTCAGCACCGCCTCCACCTCGTGAAGATGGTGTTCCTTGACGCCGGCGTCGTCTTCGCTGAGCACGTGAATCTGGGGTTTGACCAGCCCGGCCTCGGTCAGGTCGAGTTCTACCCGTTCGAGATCGTCGAGGTCGCTGCTGATGAAGTAGTGGCGTTTCATATGGAGCCTCCCTGTGAATCCACCAGTTGAACACGGCGGGGAGGAAGTGACGGCAAAACGCCGGCCCGGGTGTTCAACCACCGTCGGGCCGCAGCTGTCTGATAAAGCGTCGGCAGCAGGGGCACGACGTTTTCACCGAGTATAGCACCGGCAAAAACGCCGGCCAGCGCTGCCGCCCGCGCCAGCGAGGGCCTTAAAACACTGGCATCTAAGCCGCCATTCGCTTAGCGCGGATGGCGCTAAAAATCGGGTGTTTTCTGGCCAGACAGGGCAGTTGCAATCCCCCCATGCTGCTCTGGCCGCCTGCTTTAAGATTATTTTGCGTTAAAAACGCCAGCGCTTAGACAGCCATACCATCTACCTTCAAATTCGCGCGCTGCCGGGCACCGGTTTCCTTGCGGACCCCGCTGGGCGATACTTCGCCCAGATTGACAGGGGCTCTGGGTGATGGAATCCAAAATGCGGGGCGGGTGGAGGCTCCCGCTGATTTTACTGCTGTGTATTTTTCTGCTGGGCCTGGTGCCAAGGCTGTACAGTGCCGCCGTCCTCGGCTGGGGCTGGGATGGCCCGGGCACCTTCAATTTGGTGAATTTTGACGAGGGCGGCTCCTGCCGGGCAACGCTGCGGGGTTTTGACTACTCCACCTTTATCGGCCGCCAGGCCATTGCCATTGCCACCTGGCTGGACGCCGGGCCGCCGCCGGGCATCAGCGGTGATGCCGCCGCCGTCGGCGCCTACTGCCACGGTGCCGAGCACATCCGGGTGGCGCGCTTCTACTCGGCCATTGCCGGCGCGCTGACACCGGTGCTGCTGACCCTGCTGGCCTTTTGCCTGCTGCCCTCGCAACCGGCGGTGGGGCTGACTGCTGGGGCCCTGCTGGCCCTGTCCGGCTTTCATATCAGCGAGTCTCACAGCGGCACCGTGGATGCGCCCTCGGTGTTTTTTGTCTATGCACTGCTGCTGGCGGCCGTTGCCGCCACCCGCTGGCGCCGCGCTCTGTGGGCGCTGCCTCCGTTGCTGGTGGCGGCGGTGTGGGCCAAGTACTGGGTGTTTGCCCTGTTTACCCTGGCGGCGGCCCTGCCCGCCCGGCTGGGGCAGGTGGTGGTGCGCGGCTGGAGCCGCTGGCGCTTCTGCCTGGCGGTGCTGGCGGTGGTGATTGCCTTTGGCTGCCTCAGCAATGCGGACTTCCCCCCGGGCGCCTGGCCGCTGCTGGCGCTGTGCTACCTCACCGTGCCCTGGCGCCGAATTGCCCCGGCCATGATACCCCTGTGGCTGGCGGCGCCCTTTGTTGGCCTGGCCCTGCTGCAGGTGGAGGTGATCGCCGGCTACACCACCGGTGATATGGAGGGCCGTTTTGGCAGCGGTTATGCCGCCATCGGCTGGCATAAATGGCTGCGCAACGCCCTCAATGTACCGCTGGTGCTGGTGGTGGGCCTCGGCCTGCCGGCGGCGCTGTGCATCCCCTTCGGGGTGCGGGCACTGCTGCGCCAGGGTGGGCCCTGGCGGGGCTGGCTGTGCCTGCTGCCACTGGTGGTGTTCCTGCTGTTTATGCTGGTGCCGGCGCCGGTCACCTACTACCGCCACTACCTGGTGCTGCTGCCCGCTGCCGCCCTGCTGGCGGCCATGGGCTACTGGCGCCTGCCCCGGCGCTGGGCGCGCATGGGTTTGCCCCTGTTTTTGGCCTGGCCCGCCCTGCTGGCCTGGGATTTTGTGGGCGATTACCACCACGACCCCCGCATTGCATTGCGCCAGTGGTACCCGCAGGCGCGCCCCGAGCGCCTGTTCTTCAGCTACTATGTGCAGCCGCCGCGTCTGCCGGGTGTTGCCCAGGGCCTGTTCCGCGAGAGCTACGCCCGGGCCGACGGGGGCGTGCTGCGCCAGGGCCAGTACCTGCTGCTCAGTGAGAACTGGTACGACACAGCCTTTGCCAACGAACTGAACGGCCCGCTGACCGGCGATTTGCAGCGGCTGGTGAAAACCACGCCCTTCAACGCGCAGTTTTACCGCCAGGCGCTGGCGGGGGAGATAGACTACCTGCGGCCGGAGCGGGTGCTGCCGGTAACCAATTTCATGCCGGAGCTGGTTCTGCACAAACGCTGGTACGGCACCTTCCAGCTGTTCGTGGGGGACATCCATATCCTGCGGATTGTGCCGTGAGCCTTGGCAGCGCCAGCCGTGCGGCATGCACCAATAACACAGGGGACAATTCTTGACGATGGCAGCAGCTGAGGCGGCGACAATCACAGTGACCGTGCTGATCCCGGTCTACAACGAAGAGGACGGGCTCGCCGAGTGCTATCGCCGCCTGGACGCGGTGGCCGGACAGTGCGCGGAAGCCTTTGAATTCCTGTTTGTGGACGACGGCTCCAGCGATGGCAGTGCCGCCTGGCTGCTGGCGCTGCGCGAGCGGGATGCGCGGGTGGGGGTGATCGAACTCAGCCGCAACTTCGGCAAGGAGGTGGCCGTGTCCGCCGGCCTGGACCATGCCAGTGGCGACGTGGTCATGCTGCTGGATGCCGACCTGCAGGACCCGCCGGAACTGATCCCCGACTTCATCGCCGCCTGGCGCGAGGGCTACGACATGGTGTACGGCCAGCGCCTGAGCCGCGAGGGGGAAACCTGGCTCAAGATCAAAACCTCCCACTGGTTCTACCGGGTGATCAATGTACTGAGCGACGTGCCGATTCCGGCGGACGCCGGGGATTTTCGCCTGCTCAGCCGGCGCGCGGTGGAGGCGGTCAAGGCCCTGCGCGAAAAACACCGCTACATGTCCGGTCTTTATGCTTGGATCGGCTACCCGCAAAAGGCCCTGCCCTACCACCGTCACCCGCGCCATAGCGGGCGCACCAAGTGGAACTACTGGCGCCTGTGGGGGCTGGCGCTGGAGGGCATTACCTCCTTTTCCACCGTGCCGCTGAAGCTGGCCACCCTGCTGGGGGTGGTCACCGCCGGCGCCGCCTTCCTGTATGGCGTGTACTTCCTGCTGCGCACCCTGCTGTTTGGCAACCCGGTGCCGGGCTATCCCTCGCTGATTGTGGTGATGCTGTTCCTGGGGGGCGTGCAGCTGATCTGCCTCGGCATTATCGGCGAATACCTGGGGCGCACCTATGTCGAGAGCAAGCAGCGCCAGCTCTACTACCTGCGGGGCCTGCACCCGCGTCGGGAACAACAACACCATGACTGAACCGACCCACCCTAATATGCAGACCGGCTGCTGGCAAAACGCCTGCTGGTACCTGGTGGGCGCGCTGCTGTTTCTCAGTTTCGGCTTTACCGAAATGGCCGGCTCAGACCTGTGGTGGCACCTGGCCGGCGGCCGGGAGATTCTGGAGCAGGGCACCCTGTGGCTGCGCGATACCTGGTCCTACAGCGCCGCCGGCGAGCGCTGGCGCAACCACGAATGGCTGGCGGACCTGGTGTTCTACGGCTGGTACCAGCTGTTTGGCCTGCACTCGCTGGTGTACTGGAAGTGGGGGGTGATCATCGCCTGCTTCGGCCTGCTGCAGGCGCTGCTGATGCGCATTGGGCAGTCGCCGCCGGCGGCCCTGCTGCTCAGCGCGCTGGCGCTGGCCATCGCCGCCCCCTTCATCGACATGCGGCCCCACCTTTACAGCCTGCTGGCCTTTGTGCTGCTGCTGTACCTGGGCGTGCGCCGGGCGCCGTTCTGGCAATTTGCCCTGCTGTTTCTGGTGTGGGTAAACCTGCATGGCGGCTTTATGCTGGGCCTGCTGGTGCTGCCCCTGCTGCTGTTCCCCTTCCGCCAGCCGAGCTGGGCGGCCGTGTGGCGGGTGGCCTTGTGGGAGCTGGGCTGCATCGCGGTGTGCCTGATCAACCCGGATGGCGCCAAGGTGGTGATTTACCCCCTGACCTACGCCCTGCAGGCGGCCTCGCCCTTCCGCCAGATTGCCGAGTGGCTGCCGCCCTGGCAGCCGGGGGGCATCCAGTCGCCGCTGTTTTTCTGGGCCCTGCCGCTGCTGCCGCTGGCGCTGCTGGCCTACGCCCTGCCGGCGGTGCGCCGCCAGGTGGCCCTGCCCTGGTGGTCCCTGGGGGTTGCCCTGCTCACCCTGGCCATGGCCCTCACCAGCCGGCGCTTCATCCCGCTGTTTGCCATTGCCCAGGCGGTGTTCGCCGCGCCGGTGCTGGGTGCCCTGCTGGGTGCGCTGCAGGTGCGCCTTAAAGGATGGCTGCACTGGCCGGTGCTGGTGGCACTGCTGCTGGTGGCCCTGTTGCGCCTGGCGCCCTATCCCCTGCAGGCGGCACCGGCCTTTCACTACCTGACGGCGGAGTACAGCTACCCCCATTTGACGGTGGACGTGATGCTGCGCAACCAGATGCAGGGCAAGGTGTTTGCCTACTACAACTGGGGCGGTTTCCTGCACTGGCGCAGCGACGGCGCCCTGGCGGTGTACATCGACGGGCGCGCCAACACCCTCTACGGGGATGACACCTACATCAACTATGTGCGGGTGCTGCGGGGCGAGCCGGGCTGGAAGACAATCATTGAGCAGTCCGGGGCCGAGTACTTCCTGTGGCCGTCCGGCCATGCCAACGGCCCCCAGATGATGAAGGAACTGCTGGCCAGCGGGCGCTGGAAGCTGGTGTTTCGCTCTTCCGCCGCCATTTTGCTGGCGCGCCAGGAGGTGCCCGTGCAGCTCTCGGTGGGAGTGCCGGCGGATTCGTTGTGGTGGCTGCAGAGCGAGGGTTGGCGCCTGCTGCTGCAGGGCGACCCGGCGGCTGCCCAGCGCAACGCCCGGGCGGTGCTGGAGCGCTCTCCCTACCAGCAGGGCGCCTGTAACCTGATGAGCGCCGCGCTGCGGGCGGCGGGCGACGAGGCGGGGGCGGTGCGCAACCTAGCGGACTGCCGCACCTGGTTCCCCTCGATCTTCCTGCGCTAGCGCGAGCGGCAGCGCTTTTACGCCTGCGAATGCAGGCTTTATGATGGCGGGCAAATCACCGCCGTAGTGCGGCGACGCCTGGAGCCTCAACAATGAAAACACTGCTCTGTGCCGTCCTGGCCCTTGCCGCCGGCGCCAGCCAGGCGGCAACCCTGGTACACAACATTCGTGGCTACACCGTCGATGGCGAGCAGGTGCAAACCTTTGTGGCGCTGGAATTTGATGACGGGCTTGTCACCCGCCTGTACCGGGATGCGGCCGCGGCGGAGGCCAGCGGTGCCGACCGCCGCATCGACGGCCGCGGCGCCACCCTGCTGCCGGGGCTGATTGACGCCCACGGCCATGTCAGCGCCCACGGGCAGGCCCTGGCCAGCGTGGATCTAGTGGGTAGCCCCAGCGAAGCCGAGGCCGCCCGGCGCGTGGCGGCGTTTATTCAGGCCAATCGCAACGCCCAGACCAACAGCAACGCCCAGGCGAAAAACAATGCCCAGGCGAATAGCAACACCCAGGCCCAGCAGGGCTGGATAGCGGGTCGCGGCTGGAATCAGGTGCTGTGGCCGGGCCAGGCCTTCCCCACCCGGGCCACGCTGGATGCACTCAGCGGCGAGCACGCCGTGGTGCTGGGGCGGGTGGATGGCCACGCCCTGTGGGTGAATTCCCGCGCCCTGGCCCTGGCCGGCATTACCGCCGCCACCGAGGACCCCGCCGGCGGGCAGATTGTGCGCGATGCCACAGGCCAGCCCACCGGCGTGCTGATCGACAACGCCATGGACCTGGTGGCGGCCGTGATGCCAAAGCCCGACGTGGCCACCCTGGCGGATCTGCAGCACCGGGCCCTTGTCGACCTTGCCCGCTACGGCCTGACCGGGGTGCACGATGCCGGCATTGCCGCCCGGGAGGTGGCGGCCTACCAGCAGTTGCTGGCGCAGGGCCGCCTGCCCATCCGCGTGTACGCCATGCTGGATGCGCGCGACCCCGACAACGATCGCTACCTGGCCCAGGGGCCGATGATTGACGAGCGGCACCGACTGGACATTCGCAGCGTCAAACTCTCTGCCGACGGCGCCCTGGGCTCCCGCGGTGCCGCGCTGGTTGATGACTACAGCGACGACGCCGGCAACCGGGGCCTGCTGCTGCACAGCCGCGAGGCGCTGGCCCATCACATGCACCGGGCCGTGGCGGCGGGCTACCAGGTCAACACCCACGCCATTGGCGACCGCGCCAACGCCCTGGTGCTGGATTTACTGGAAACCATCAACAGCAACCCGGACAGTGCTGCCCTGCGCCACCGGGTGGAGCACGCCCAGATCCTGCGGCCGCAGGATATCGCCCGCTTTCCCGCCCTCAACGTGATTGCCTCGGTGCAGCCCGTGCACGCCACCAGCGACAAAAACATGGCCGGCGACCGCCTCGGCGAGGCGCGCCTTCACGGCGCCTATGCCTGGGAGTCCCTGCTGGAGAGTGGCGCCCGCATGGCCGGCGGCTCGGACTTTCCGGTGGAATCCCCCAACCCCTTCCATGGCCTGTACGCCGCCGTTACCCGCCAGGACACCGCCGGCCACCCGCCCGGCGGCTGGCTGCCCAACGAGAAGATGAACCGCGCCGCGGCGCTGGCCCTGTTCACCGGCGGCGCTGCCTACGCCGCCCACCAGGAGACGGTGCTGGGCCGGCTGCAGCCCGGCTACTACGCGGATTTCATTCTGGTGGACGGTGACTACTTCAACCTGCCGGAGGCCCGCCTGTGGCAGCTTTCGGTAAAGGCCACCTACGTGGCCGGTGAACAGGTGTATCCCGCCGGGAGCCGCAATGACCGCTGAAGCACCACTGACCGGCGCCGCTGGCCTGCGCGCCGACGACATCGCCGCCGCGCGCGACATCCAGATGAGCATCCTGCCGCCGGAGATGCCCCGCGTACCCGGCTACGACTTTTACGGCTGCCTGCGCCCCGCAGCGGAAACCGGCGGCGACATGTTCGACCTGGTGGAGCTGGAGCAGGGCGTATTCGTGCTGCTGGGGGACGCCACCGGCCACGGCTTTGGCCCGGCCCTGTGCGCCACCCAGATGCAGGCCATGTTCCGGGTCGCCTTCCGGGTGGGCGCGCAGCTGGGCGAGGCCTACATCCACGTCAACAACCAGCTCGACGAAGACCTGCCGGACGACCGCTTCGTGACCGCCTTCGCCGGCTTTCTCGATCCGCTGGCGCACCGGGTCAGCTATTTTTCCGCCGGGCAGGGCCCCATCCTGCACTACCGCGCCGCCAGCGGCGACTGCGACTGGCACGGGCCCACCACCTTTCCCCTGGGCACCATGGCGGTATCCCGGGCGGCCCCCATTCGCGACCTGGACCTGGCGCCGGGGGACATTCTGGCGGTGCTGTCTGACGGCGTTTACGAATGCGAGGGCGAGGTGGGCCTGTTCGGCCGCGAGCGGGTGGCCGCCGTGCTGCATGCGCAGCGGCAGGCCTCCACCGAGACACTGGCGGCGCACCTGATGGCGGCGCTGGAGGACTTTGCCGGCCCCCGGGAACAGCAGGATGATCTCACCCTTGTGCTGGTCAAGCGCCCGGCGCCCTGAGCCCTGCCGCCTTTTGCTTTGCCGGGGGCTGTTCTACACTCGGCGGGTAAGTGCGGGCGGGATGCATCCAAACCAATCGGAGGCGCCGTGAAACTGTCACTGCGCAGGGAGCTGGGAGAGATCGAGCGCATCGTGGCAGCGCGCCGGGCACTGTTCGCCGCCAGCAACCTGCCCGCCAGCCTGGCCTACCCGGTCGATCTGGCCACCGAAGAGTTGTTCGTCAATATGCTGCGTCACAACCCACAGGGCCGGGGGCCCATTGCCCTGGAGCTTGAGGCTATGGCCGGCGGGGTGCGAGTGAGCCTGGCCGATACCGATGCCGAGCCCTTTGATCCCGCCTCGGTGCCGCCGGTGGATACCGCGCTGCCATTGAGTGAACGCCAGGTAGGCGGCCTTGGCCTGCACCTGGTGCGCCAGCTGGTGGGGGCGGTGCACTACCACCACCGTGACCGCTGCAACACACTGTCCTTTATGGCCCGGGAGGAGCCAGCCGATGTTTGAAGTCCATCCCGATAATAACGGCCTGCGCCTGGCCGGCCGCCTGGATGCCGCCGCGGCGCCCCTGGCCGAGCCTCACTTCGAGGCCCTCTGTGCTGCGGCGGAAGTGGATATGGCGGAGCTGGAGTACATCTCCAGCGCCGGCCTGGGCGTGCTGCTCAAGGCCCATAAGCGCTTAAGCGCCCAGGGCGCCGGCCTGCGCCTGGTGCAGGTAAGCCCCCATATTGCCGAAATCCTGCATTTTTCCGGTTTCGACATGCTGTTCGAGGTTGTTCCCGCCGGCGATTCCGCCTGAGGCTGAAGCCCCCTCCCATGCCCGCGAAAACTTTTTTCAGTTTTTTTCCAACTTTTTGTCCGTTGCGCAGTAGTTATGGATAAGGAGTTGGAAACGGCCAGGGATGGCCAACTGGTCCTGCGGGGCCAGAGCGGCGACAGGCAGGCGCTGGGTGAGTTGGTTGATCATTACCACGGCGCCATTTTCAGGCTGGCTTTTCGAATGTTGGGAAGTCGCGAGGATGCAGCAGATGTTACACAGTCAACATTTCTCAGCGCCTTCGAAAGCCTGCACACCTATCGCCCGGAACACCGGTTTTTCAGCTGGATCTACCGGATCGGGGTCAACGAAGCCCTCGACTTCCGGCGCCGGCGACAGGGCGGTGAATGTCTGGACGAGTCGTTACCAGATCAGGGCCCTGGTCCGGAGCTGGTTGCCCGGCACGGTCAGCTACAGGCACAAATCCAGGCTGCAATGATGGGCCTGAATGATGAACAGAGGGCAGTGGTGGTGCTGCGGCATTATTCAGAGTGCTCCTACAGCGAGATTGGCGACATCCTGGCGCTGCCGGAAAAAACCGTGAAATCCCGCTTGTTTGAAGCCCGACGCGCACTGCGCAATCTGCTGGAACGAGAGTCCGACCATGCTTAGCGATTTTGACAGACAGCGCCTGCAAGCCGGATTCGACGGAGAATTGACGCCGACGGAGTGGCGTCAGCTGCAGGACACGTTCAAGGATAACGCCGAGGCCCGGGAATGGCTGGCGGAACTGGAAGACCTGCGCAACACCCTGGACGGGGTGCCCGATGTACCGGTGCCAGAGGACCTGGCGGCGGCGATCAAGGCCCGCATTCCGGCCGGCCAGAGCAACGTGCGGCAAGTGGACTTTGCCGCACGGCGCAGCCACCGCCCCCTGTGGGGTGGCTTGGCACTGGCGGCCAGCCTGGTGGTGGCAGTGGGGGCAGGTATGCAGTTTTGGGGTGTCTCAGAGCTGGGCATGGACAGCCAGCTTCGGTCAAGGATGACCGGCACCCTTTTTGACGCGGCTGCGATGGAAGCGCAGCGCCACTGGCAGTGGCCGGGCATGGAAGCTCGCGCCCTGCTGGTACGCGACGACACCGGCCTGGTACTGGAGCTGGAACTGGCTGCGCAGCCCGCGGCCGAACTGGTACTCAGCCTGGACGGTGAACAATGGCGCTGGCGGCAGGATGCCGCCTCGCGCAGCAACACAGAGGTCAAACGCCCAGCCGCCGAAATGCGACTGGCCGTAGCAGGAGAGCAGCGCTACCGACTCGAACTCGAGCCGGACACCAGGGACGGTGAAGCAGCGCAGGGAACCCTGAGCGCACCGCGCATCCACCTGCGCATGGAACGCGATGGCCAAAGTCTCGACCGGGGCACCATAGCGCCTGATTGACGGGACGGTTTACCAGGCGATCCCCCTTGGCGGCCTTCGGGCCGCTTCTTTATGTCTGTGGCACAATGCGCCCTTTGCGCGGCTGCGAAGTGCGAGACCACCTGTGAACCTTCTGCTGGGCCTGGCCCCGGTACTGCTGCTGCTGGCGGCGCTGCACCTGCTGGATGCCTATCGCCTGGTGTCCCGCTGGCGGGTGCTGCGGGTTATCGCCGCCGGTGGCCTTGCCGCCCTGGCCTGCCTCTGGCTCAGCCGCCAGCTGTGGTGGCTGGCCCGGGAGGGCAGCCTTTCCACCTACTGGCTGCTGCCCCTGGCCGAAGAGCTGGCCAAGGCCCTGGTCATCCTGCTGCTGTTTCGCTTTCATCGCATTGGCTTTCTGGTGGATGCCGCCATCCTCGGCTTTGCCGTGGGCGCCGGCTTCTCCATCGTCGAAAACCTGTATTACGCCGCGGTGCTTAAACCCCTGCCGGCGGGGGTATGGCTGGTGCGCGGCTTTGGTACCGCCCTGATGCACGGCGGCGTCAGCGCCATCTTTGCCCTGCTCACCCAGCTGCTTACCGAGCGCAACCACCGTGGCCTGCACTACTGCCTGCCGGGGCTGGCCATGGCCGTGGGCCTGCACTGGCTGTTCAATCGATTCTACCTGTCGCCGCTGGTCCACACCCTGCTGGTAGTGAGCGTACTGCCCGCCCTGCTGCTGTTTGTCTTCCAGCGCAGCGCCCTAGCCATGCAGCGCTGGCTGCAACAGGGGCTGGATGGCGACATGGCTCTGCTTGAGCTGATCCGCAGCGGTGAATTCGGTCACTCCCGCCTTGGCAACTTCCTCAACGACCTGGGCCAGCGCTTCGACCCCATCGTCGTGGTGGACATGCTCTGCTACCTGCGCCTGTACACCGAACTGAGCCTGCGCGCCAAGGGCGTGCTGATGATGCGCGAGCAGGGGTTTGACGTGCCGGGGGGCGAAGGCCTGGAAGGGCACCTGCAGGAGCTGGCCTATCTGGAAAAAAGCGTAGGCCGCACCGGCATGCTCGCCCTGCGCCCACTGCTTGCCGGCGACCGCCGCGACCGCTGGCAGATTCGCCTGGTGAGCGAGCTGGAGAAGCGCAAAAATCCCGGTTGAGGATTGTCCCCGACCTCCTTATAATCGCCACCCTCTTTACAGGACTATAGCTCAGTTGGTTAGAGCGCTACCTTGACATGGTAGAGGTCCCCAGTTCGAATCTGGGTAGTCCTACCAAACAAAAAACCCCGCTCAGCCGCAGGTTGAGCGGGGTTTTTTGTTTGGAGGATTATTCCCCCGATCCGAACTAACCATCGACAAACCCTCCCTGAGGGAGAGTTTGCAACGAGGCGCGCCAGCGCTTGAGCCCCGCAGGGGTCGTTGCAGCCCCACGGCTGCAACGATTCATCTGCCGCGCCGACCTCTTGCGGCAGCCGTTCAACTGGCCTCGCTTAATTGTGCTTCCAGGGCCTGTTCAACCAGCTTGTTCAGGCTGACCTTGCGAGCCTTTGCAACCAGAACGGCTTTTTCGTGCAGCTGTGGGGCAACACGCACGTTGAAGCGGCCGGAGTAGTCCCTCTTTACAGGCAGGCCGCGTTCCTTACAAACGGAAATAAACGCGTTTAGTGAACGCTCAGCTTCGCGCTTTAAGCCCTTTACGGTATCCGCGTAAAAGTCCGCACCGCCGTTGAGGCCAAGGAACTCGCCACGGAACATGTCAATTTCCGGGTCGTATTTTACGGTTGCCCGGTAACCGTTCACGTTCAGCACATCAATCACGGCGCTACTCCATTATCTTCCAGCCACTTCCGCACGCTGGCTACGGCACCCTTGTCGGTATCAGGGCTGGGATGGGGCCGGTGGAATACCCTGACTTGCTCCCGCCAGACAATGGCCACGCGGCTACCTTTGCGTTCTTCCTATTCGGCCCCAAGCGCCTGGAATAAAAACTCAATGTCCTTCCACGGTATGGTGCCGCTAACAGGGCGGTCAAACACCTTTGCCAGGGTTTGTTGTTGCTTTTTGTTCATCTGAAAATACTGCCACAAAATAGTACCACCAAATACAAGCCAATGTGACCAACCCGATTGGAGGGCGGGAACTGCGCTCCCTGCGAGAGCGCCTGCATCAAGGCGCGCCAGCGCCCGAGCCCGCCAAAGCACAATCAGCCATAACTTCCCCCACCTCCATTCCCATCGCCTGCGTCTGGTACACTCCCCGCCAATAACAGAACAAGCCCATCGGGCGGGGAGGGGACGCAGGTCATGGCAGACCCGCAACAGGCTGAGCCGGCCGCGGGCAAGTGGCGGCGGGAGTTG
This sequence comes from Parahaliea mediterranea, assembly GCF_003402235.1. Classification (GTDB taxonomy): domain Bacteria; phylum Pseudomonadota; class Gammaproteobacteria; order Pseudomonadales; family Halieaceae; genus Parahaliea; species Parahaliea mediterranea. The sequence goes on along the minus strand of NZ_QEWO01000008.1, from coordinate 84,559 downwards.
CGCAACCATCCGGTTATCCGGGTGGGGGGTGCCTATTGCGTGGTCGCCTGGCTGCTGATGCAGATAGGCGAGATTGTGCTGCCCAGCTTTGATGCCCCCGCCTGGATCATGCAGACGCTGATTGCCGCGCTGGTGGCGGGCCTGCCGGTGGTGCTGGTGCTGGCTCGCTTTACCCGCCTGCCCAGCCTTGTCGGGCTGGCCGAGCCGGTGCCGAGCCCGGTGCAGTTCCAGGTTCGCCCCGACCCGGTGCAGGAAGCCGGCGATATTCTGCGGCTGAAATCCGCCAGCCTGGCAGTGCCGATGGATCTCTCTGAATCCCGCCAGGTGACTACGCTGGTGGTATCCCTGCAGGGCCTGCTGCGCGGGCGTGAAGACCCGGAAACCCTGCTGGGCTTTGTGGCCAGCATTGAGCAGGACATCGCCCAGGCGGTGGCGGGCTATGAGGGCACCCGCATGCCCAGCGGGCGCAATGAAATCGTGGTGGCCTTTGGTTTTCCGCTGGCCCATGAGGACGACGCCCGCCGCGCGGCGCGCCTGTCGCAGGAATTGTTGGAGCTGGTGCGCACCCACGATATTGCCGACGGGCCGGATACCCGGGTGATCAGCCGTGCCGGGCTGCATTCATCCACCATCATCATTGATGAAGGCGCCGGTGATGCGGATGTCATGTCACTGCTTGGCGACACGGTGAGCGTGGCCGCCTTCCTGCAGGCCGCCGCGGCAGAGGGTGAGACCGCCATCAGCGAAGACACGCGCACCCTGTTGCGCGCGGGCTTTTATGTGGATGAAGTGGCCCGGCAATCCCACCCGCGCCTGGGGCAGGGGGTGGCGGTATACCAGCTGGGCCGCGAACTGACGGCCGACCTCGCCAACGTGATGGCAGATCACGGGCAGCTGTTTGGGCGGGAACACGAGCGTTCGCTGGTCATGCAGCAGTGGCACACGGTACTGGAGGGCGAATCGGAATACGTGCTGATCAAGGGCGAGCCGGGCATGGGCAAGACCAGCCTGCTGTTCGACGTGGTCAGGGAACTGATGGTGCAGGACAAGGCCCAGCTGATGCTGCTGACCTGCGAGCCCTACTACCGCGAATCCCCCTTTCGGCCCCTGCTGAACTTCTTTGAAAGCAGCGTTTTCCAGGGCGAGCGCCTGAACCCGGCCCAGCGGCTGGAGCGCCTGCAGGACTTTGTTGGCAACGTGCTCAAAGACGGCGACGAGGAGGCTGTGCCCCTGCTGGCGGCGCTGCTGTCCAACGGTGACGATGAGCTCGGCCTGGCTACCGACAACAGCAGCAAGCGGGTGCGCGAAAAGACCCTGGCGCTGCTGGTGTCGCTGATGGAGCGCTTCTCCGCCCGCAAGCCGTTGGTGTTGGCGGTGGAGGATTTGCACTGGGCGGACCCTTCCACACGCGACCTGATAGAAAGCCTGTTGGCCTACGACCCATCCACTCCCATCTTTGGGCTGTTTACCGCCCGGCCGGAATTTGAACCGAGCTGGGTCAACCTGCCGGATGTGATTGAGCTTAACCTCAACAAACTGCCGGCGCGGGTGGCCGGGGACCTGGTGCAGCGCCAGGCCGGGGAGAACGCCCTGCCGGAACCGCTGGTGCAGCAGATTGTCGAGCATGCCGGGGGCATACCGCTGTATTTGGAACAACTCACCCGCAACCTGCTGGAGAGCCGCGAGGCCGGGGCCGGGGAGGAGGGGCTGTCCATCCCCGCCACCCTGAAGGCGTCGCTGGCGGCGCGTATCGACCACCTCGGCGCGGCCAAGCCCCTGCTGCAGCTGTGCTCGGTGATCGGCTTCGAGTTCAGCTACGAACTGCTGCGGGCGGTGTGTGCCGACAGCGATGAGAAGCTGCTGCGCCGGGTGCTCAGCGCCATCGTCAACGCCGGGCTTATCTACCAGAAGGGAGCCTTTCCCGAGGCGACCTTCAAGTTCAAGCACCGCCTCATCATGGAAGTGGCCAGCCAGTCCCTGCTGCGGCGCACCCGTCAGCGCCTGCACCAGGCCATTGCCGACAAGCTGGAGTCGGACTTCCCCCATATCTGCCAGCAGCAGCCCATGCTGGTGGCTCACCACTGCAGCCGAGCCGGCAATGCGCCCTGCGCCATCAGCTACTGGATTCGCGCGGCCCAGTTGTCCCAGGCCAAGTTCGCCAACGAAGAGGCAGTGGCCCAGGTTCAGCGGGGCCTGGCCTCTCTCAAGGATGTGCCCGATGCCGAACAGCGCAACCAGTATGAAATCACCCTGCAGAACCTGATGGGCATGATTCGCCTGGCTACCCAGGGCTACACCAACCCTGAGGTGCGGGTGGCCTTTGAGCGGGCGCTGGAACTCAGCGACAAGGTGGAGCAGACCCCGGCGCTGTTCAAGATGATCGTCGGGCTGTGGATGTACTACCTGATTCGGGGTGAGTACGATCGGGCCCTGGAACTGGCGGACCAGCTGCTGCGGCTGGCGGCGGCCATCGATGAGCCGCCGGAGTGGTTACAGGCCAACTACTGCGCCGGCTACTCCCACTATTACCGCGGGCAGATACCCACCACCCTGGAGTACTTCCAGCGCGCCCTGTCTTATATGGACGCCGACGCCGACTTCAGCCGCCAGACCCCAAGCCGCGACGATACCCGGCCCCACTTGCTGTGCATGCACGCGCTGGCATTGTGGTCCCACGGGGATCCACAGGCCGCCGACGACCACCTGGCTCGTGCCCTGTCCTGGGCGCGGCGCCACGGCCAGCCTTACTGCCTGGTGTGGGTGCTGTTTTTCTCGACCTGGTTGCAGCACATGCGCGGCAAAAAAGACGAGGCGGCCCTGTATGCCGGTGAACTCATTGATATCTGCCAGGCGCGGGGCTTCTCGTTTTTTATTCCGCTTGGCTTGTTTTTCCGTGCCGCGGTGCTGGAGGACCCGGCCGAGCGCCTGGCCTGCATGCGCGAATACCTGGGGGTGGCACTGGCAGCTGGCGCGCGTTCGGGCTGTGCCTATCTGCGCGCTGCCATAGTGGCCGAGTTGATTGACCAGCAGCAGCTGGCCGAGGCCGATGCCCTGGCCAGCGAGAACGCCGCCTACATCGACGCCCAGGGTGAATGGCTCTACAGCAGCGAGAACCAGCGCATGCAGGCGCGCATTGCCCTGTTGCGCGAGGGGAATGCCCAGCGCAGCGAAGCTTTGCTGATCGATGCCATCAACCAGGCGCGGGAGGTCAACAACCTGCCCTTTGCCCTGACCTGCGCGCTCAGCCTGTACGAGCTGCCGGGCTGTACGGCCAAGGCCCGCCGCCTGATAGACGCCCTGCTGGCCCGCTTTGCCAGCGCCGACAGTAGCGAAGACTATCAGCGGGCTTTAGCAATTGTGAACGAGGGCACTAAACACGGTCTGTCGGCCTAGCCGGATTCCCGCTAAGCTTTTGTGCTTAACTTGCGCGCTGGCGATGACTGGCGGTGAGGGTCAGGGATGACAACGCCGGCGTTGCGATGGGCCGGCAAATGGGGGGCAGTATGGGGCAGCGCAAGAAGGTTCTGATCGTCAATGTTTTCTTTCCCGACGAACGCATGGCGATCAAGCGTTCCAACCAGGTGCCCAACGCCGTGGCACCGGCCCTGCTGGGGGGCTATTTCAATGCCGATACCTGCGAGGTGCGCCTCTACAACGAGGTGAACAGCGGGTTTCTGGAGGTTTTTGAGCCGGCGTTGCTCGGCTGGCCGGATCTGCTGGTGCTGACCGGACTGACGGCGGCCTTCGACCGCCTGCTGCACCTTACCGCCTACGCCAAAACCGCCAACCCGGGGGTTATTGTTGCGGCGGGTGGGCACGGTGTGCGCGCACTGCCCACCTATTCCCGCGCCTTTTTTGACTACACTTGCCTTGGCGACGTGGATGAAATTGCCGAGGTGGCCCGCGAGGCCCTGGGGCCCGAGTACGTGGCGCGGGTGTTCCAGCCGCGCTACGACCTAGCCTACTGGATACACCGCCTGGGTTACGCCGAGTCGTCGCGCAACTGCAACTTCAAGTGCGGCTTCTGCAGCCTGACCGGTGTCGGGCGCAAGTACGAGGTGCCGCCCATGGACTACCTCGACGCGCAGATGGACGCCCTGGGCAAGCGGCCGATTTTCTTCTTCCAGGACAACCAGATCATGGGCTCCGGCCCGGACAGCTTCCGCGAGCGGGTGCAGCGCTTTGACCAGCGGCGCCGGGCCGGCCAGTTCAAGTACTGGAGCGGCTTTGTCACCGACACCTTCTTCTGGGAAGACGCCAACATCGACTTTGCCCGGGACACCGGCTGTATCTCGGTGTTCGTCGGGGTGGAATCCTTCGACGACGAGCAGTGGCTGGGCGAGCAGAACAAAAAGCAGAACAGCCGCTACAACCAGGCGGACCTGCTGCGCCGGGCCTGCGATGGCGGCGTGCTGGTGCAGTACGGGCTGGTTTACGACCCCACCCGGCACAGCCTGGCGCAGATGCGCAAGGAACTGGCGATTATCTGCGACAACCCGGAAATCCCGCCGCCGAACTTCATCTTTACCGCTATCCCCTTTCCCGGCACGCCCTTCTTCCGGGACAGCCTGGAGCAGGGCCTGCTATTGCCCAACACCCACATGCGGCACATGGAGGGCTCCACCCTCAGCCTCAAGCCCACCCTGGACCCACAGCCCGAGGTGGTGGACTTTATCCGCAGCGGGCGCCGCTTTGCCGGCTTTCGCGGGCGCTTTTTGCGCCACCAGGCCAAATTCCTGAAGCGCTACCGGCACAGCCTGAACCGCGACCAGATGCTGCTGTCCAGCATTGCCACCGCAGCCATCATGGCGCCAACGGCGGTGTTGGGCCCCGGCGCCATCCTGCGCCGCAAGGTGCAGCGCACGCATGTGTCCACCACAGAAGTGCTCGATAGCGTGTACACCCCGCGCCTGCCGGTGGCCGAGGCCTACCGGCATTACTTCCTGCCCACCAACCTGGTGGACTGGGGTGGCGAGGTGAACCCGGCACTGGCGGACGACGTGTTGCCACCGCCGCAGCAACAGGTCACGGCGGACGTGGTGCAACTGCGATGACGCAATGGCAGCGCGCCTACCGGGCCGGTGGCATAGCCGCGCTGCACCTGCTGGTGCTGGCGGCGGTGCTCGGCGGCACGGCGCGGGCCGATTGGCTGGCCTTTGCTGTTATTTACCCGCTGGCGGCCATCGGCGTTGGCGTGGCCATGCACCGCTACTTCGCCCACCGCGCCTTTGCCACCAGCCGCGCCTTCCAGTGGGTGCTGGCGCTGATGGCGGCCCTGTCGTTTGGCAATGCCGTGCACTTTGCCGGCAAGCACCGCCTGCACCACCGCCATTCCGATGCCGAGGGCGATGTGCACGCGCCGCGCCAGGGCTGGTGGCAGTGCTGGTTTGGCAGCCTGATCGACTGCGGCTACAGCGACACGGCCATCCGCCGCGAAGCCAGCCACTGGCTGCAGTGGCCGGAGCTGGCCTTTCTCTACCGCCACGGGAGCCTGCCGGCGTTGTGTGTGTGCGCTGTGCTGTACGCCACCGGCGGGTTTTCGATGATGGTCATCGGTGGCTGCCTGCCGGCGGTGCTGCTGTTGCACCAGAGCTCGGCGGTGAACTACTTCTGCCACTGCCGCGGCCGGCGCGACTTTGCCACCCGCGACGCCTCCACCAACAACGTCCTTGTCGCCCTGCTGACCTACGGCGAGGGCTGGCACAACAACCACCACCGCTTTCCGCGCTCGGCCCGGGCCGGGTTGCACTGGTGGCAACCGGATCTGTTCTACGGGGTTATCTGCATTTTCGAGTGGCTGGGCCTGGTGTGGGAGGTGCAGCGCATCGACGCCCAGCGCCTGCGCCGCGCGAGCCTGGCGCTGCAATCATGAGGGAGGCTGAATATGGAAGTTCACGACCATTCACAAACACATACCCAGGGGCACCACGGCGATCATCCGGACGAGTGCTGCGATGATCCCAACGACGCCAAGCTGCTGTCGCACATTGCCATCTCCCTCTCCGGTGGCGGGCTGCGCGCCACCGGCTTTCACCTGGGCGCGCTGGATCTGCTGGACCGTGTCGATCTGCTGCACAATGTGCACATTCTGTCGTCGGTGTCCGGTGGCAGCCTGACCGGCACCAGCTACGCCCTGTGCCAGGCGGAGGGCAAGGGCTACCAGGCCTGTTTCGATAACCTCTACGAGTTCCTGCCCGGGCTCAACACCATGGAGGAGATCTTCCGCAAGGTGAAGCGCAACCGGCGGGAGCTGTTCCCGTCCGGGCGCCGCGACCTGATTACCGCCATGGCCAATGTGCTGCACGAGCAGTATTTCACGCGGTTTTACCAGTCACATACCTTTGGCCAGTTCTGGGACAGCACCGGGGCCCACCTCACCGAGGTGATGTTCAACGCCACCGAGTTCAAGACCGGCATTGCCTTTCGCTTCCAGAAGAGCCAGTTCCCCTGCAAGATCGGCAACGGCAATGTGAGCATCAGCGATGAGCACGCCCGCCTCATGCGCATGGCCGATGTGATGGCGGCATCCGCCTGCATTCCGGCTGGCATGGAACCGCTGTTCTTTCCGGATGACTTCCACTGGCCCCGGGACGACGAGCCGGGGCGGCCGGTGTGTACCGCGGTGGCGGACGCCATCGAGCGCCAGACCAACGGCGAGAACCGCAATATCGCCCTGATGGATGGCGGGGTGTACGACAACCAGGGGGTGACCAGCATCCTGCTGGCCATGATGCGCCGCGACCGAGCCCGCCAGCTGCGCAACGGCTGCCTGGAAGACGAGCCGGAATGCGTGGTGGAGCCCACTGCCATGGAGGGCTGGAGCGAGTGGCTGCAGCGCTTTTCGCGGGCCTCCAGCACGCGGCTGGATATTGAGGACTGCGACAGCGGTGTCGATCTCAGTCACCTGCGGCTGTTTATCATCTCCGATACGCCGGTGCGCAGCGAAACCTTCTACCCCAGCAAGCCCCTGCCCGCAAGCGGCGGCTTCCTGACCCGCCGCACCCTCGGCCAGTACGATGCCTTCACCTGGGTGCTGACCGGCCTCATGGTGTTCAGCGCCGGCGACAGCCTGGTGGATTTGTGGGCGTACCGCGACCAGCTGGCGCTGCACGAATGGCCCACCTGGCGCAAGTTCCTGTCTTTTGTGTTCCCGGCGGCCGTCATGGCCCTGCTGGCGGCGCTGGTGATCAAGGTGCGTCTGGGCATCCGCCAGCTCAACAAGGAGATGGCCAAGGTCATGCCGCCCTTTCGCCAGACGCCCTGGCACTACCTGAAGCGGCTGCGCCTGGGCGAGGCGCTGTCCATGATCAACCTGCGGGTGGGCTCCACCGTGGCGCTGACCTCAAAAATCTTTATGAACCGCATTCGCCAGCTCAGTTACAGCACGGTGTTCTCCACCAGCCTGGACGAGCACTCCCTGGGTGAGCGGGTGATGACCAACGAGATTTTTACCCTGCTGGATGACTACAAGCAGCTGCCGGATGTGGCGCCCCCCAGCGAGGAGATGTGCACCATTATCACCATGGCGGCCAACACCAAGACGGCCCTGTGGCTGAACCCGTCGGTACAGTACCGCGGCTTTGGCGAGCTGGATGTGCTGGTGAGCGCCGGGCAGATGACCACCTGCTACAACCTGATGCGGCATTTGCGCAAGCGCTATGGCGCCGGTGGTGGCGGCCAGATTCCCCCGGGCAGCCGGGCCGATGCCCTGTACCAGCGCGCCCTGGCCCTGTGGGAGGAGCTGCGCGACGACCCGATGGCACTGGTGGAACAGCGCCGCGAGAGCGGCCGCCTGGCCCAGGGCTGAGGCGCGCTCAGCCCCGCCGGCCGAGGGCGCGCAGCAGGAAAAAGCCGCTCAGGCCCGCCAGCAGCGAGGCCAGCAGAATGCCGGTTTTGGCCATCAGCAGGTGATCGGCGTTGCCGGCAAAACCGAGGTCGGCAATAAAGATCGACATGGTAAAGCCGATGCCACCCAGCAGGCCGACGCCGACCACGTGGGCCATGCTCAGGCCGGCCGGCAGGGTGGCCCAGTTCAGCTTGAGCGCCAGCCAGGTAAAGCCGGCAATGCCCAGCGGCTTGCCCAGCAGCAGGCCGCAGATCACGCCGAGGGTAATCGGGTTGCCGAGGGTGGCGCCAACGTCGCTGAAGTTAATGGGAATGCCGGCGTTGGCCAGGGCAAAGATGGGGATCACAATATAGGCCACCGGCAGGTGCAGGGCGTGTTCCGCCCGCTGGGCCGGGGCCTGCACCAGATGCACGCCGTCTTCCAGCGCGCTCACCAGGGCGCGGAAGCGGTTGTTGTGGATGATGTCCGGGTTGTCCCACACCGCCTTGCGCATTTTCTTTGAGGAGTCCTCCACCTTGTCGATGAACACCTCCGGTTCGAACTTGGGGCGGATGGGAATGGTAAAGGCAATGATGACCCCGGCAATGGTGGCGTGGATGCCGCTGGCCAGCATGGCCATCCACAGCAGGGCGCCGGCAATGGCGTAGGGCAGGGTGCGGCGTATGCCCACGGCGTTCAGCAGCACCAGTAGGCCGGTGCAGGCGCCGGCGTAGAGCAGGGCGGTCAGGTCCAGCTTGTTGGTGTAGAACAGGGCGATGACCAGCACAGCCCCCAGGTCATCGACAATGGCCAGGGCGATCAGGAAGGTCACCAGCGTTTTGGGCACCCGCGCCCCCAGCAGGCTGAGGGCGCCGATGGCAAAGGCGATGTCTGTGGCCATGGGGATGCCCCAGCCAGCAACACCCGGCCCGCTGGTGTTGAAAATCCAGTAGCCCAGCGCGGGAATCAGCATGCCGCCCACTGCCGCGACAATCGGCAGCAGGGCCTGGCTGGGGGAGGACAGCTCGCCAACAAGCAGCTCGCGCTTGAGTTCCAGGCCCATCACCAGGAAGAAAAAGGCCATCAGCAGTTCGTTGATCCAGTGATGGATGGACAGGGAGAACAGGCCCTCGCCAAAGCCCAGGCTGATGTCGGTGTGCAGGAAGTGCTCGTAGGTGTCGCGCAGGGGGCTGTTGGCCACTACCAGGGCGATGACCGCGCAGATCATCAGCAGGATGCCGCTGGTGGTCTGGCGGTGGATGAATTCTTCCAGCGGCGTCATCAGCCGCTCGAAGGCGCGCTCCCAAGGGGCGTGGTGGATTCCGTCTGACATGGTTCCGCTATCTTGTGACTGGCTTGTGACTGGGCCGCTAGGATAACAGTCCAGGTGGCCCTGGTGTGTTACACCGTGCTGAGAAAAGGCCCGTCCACACACAGGCGGCGGCCGTCCGGCGCCGCGCAGGCGCCGCAGATGCCCACGCCGCACTTGGTCAGGTAGTCGATGGAGCTGAAGATCTGCTCGTCAGTGCAGAACGCGCGCTGCACCTTAACCGCCGCGTGTACCATGGGTGCCGGGCCGCAGTTATAGAACACCAGCTTCTTCCGTTCGTCCGCGTCCATCGCTGCCAGGTGTTCCCGCAGCAATTCGGTCACCACCCCGTGGTAGCCGGCGCTGCCATCGTCGGTGGCAATGTGTACCTCGGCGATCTGGGCGCATTCATCCACAAAATACAGGCGTTCGGCGCTGCGCGCCCCGGTGAACACGGTGGCATCGCCAAAGTCGCGGGCAATCTGGTACACCGCCGCCAGCCCGGTGCCGCCGGCCACGGCGACAATCTTGCCGTCTTCCGGCGGGGCCACCGGAATACCGTGGGGGCCGCGCACATAGGCCTGGGTACCGGGAGGCAGGTCCATCAGGGCGTGGGTGAACTCGCCCACGTCGATCACCGCCAGGGAGAAAGGGTCGTCGGTCAGGGCCGAGAAGGGCTTCTCGCCGAGGCCCGGAATCCACAGGAAGACGAACTCGCCGGCCTGCACGTTGATCTTGCGGTCGAAGGTGAGCACGCAGATGTCCGCGCACACGCGCTGGTTGTCCACCAGGGTGACGGGGCGGAAGTTCATGTCGATGTCGTAGCGCACCTGCGCCTCGGCGCGGTTGTTGCCGCTGTCCAGGTCTGCCGCCAGAGTGCGGAAGTAGTCGGCAATCTCGTCGGTGGTGAGGCCGATCAGGGCGGAGCCCACGCCCACCACGGTGGCGCCGGCGTCGAAGAAGGCGCGCACGTCATCGGCGCTGCTGACACCGCCGCAGCCGATGATGGGCGCGCCGGTGGCCGCGGCCACTTCGCGCACGCACTTCAGGCCGATGGGCAGCACCCCCTTGCCGGACATGCCGCCGGCGCCGTTACTCAGCACCGGGTGCCCGTGGGCGGAGGTGTAGCCCGGCCCCACGGTGTTGATGGCGCAGAAGCCATCGGCGCCACCCTCGGCGGCGGCCTGGGCAATCTCGCCGATGTTGGGGGCGTTGGGGGTCAGCTTGGGGATCACCGGAATGTCCACTACCGCCTTCACCGCGCTGACGATGGCGCGCACCATATCCGGATCCTGGCCCATGGCCATGCCGTAGCCCTTGGCGTGGGGGCAGGACAGGTTCAGCTCCAGCCCGTCTGAGACCGGCGCGAGAATTTTCGCCACCTCGACGAACTCCTCCACGCTGCCGCCGAAGATGGAGGTGAGCAGGAAGCGGTCCTCGGGCACCTTCAAGGCCGCCATCAGCTCGGCGGACTTATGGGCCCCGGGGTTGGTCAGCCCCACCGCGTTGACGAAGCAGCCCGGCGCGTACTGGCTAAGCACCGGTTCGCGGTAACCCAGGCGCGGCTCAAGGCCGATGCTCTTGGTGGTGACCACCCCGACCTCGGGCATGTGGTCGAAAACGTACTGGATGATGGGCACTGCGGTGGTCACGATGCCGGAGGGTACGGTGAAGGGGCCGGACAGGGTCTTGCCGAAGAATTCGATAGTCAAAGCGCAGCTCGGTCGGGGTCTGGTTGGATGGGGCGCCCCGCAGCGGGCCGGGGCCGGCGGCAATTATACTGCCTGGCCCCGGGGGAGTCTAAGCGCGCAGAAAGCAAGCGCGCAGAAGACAGGCGCGCGGATGACGTGGCCTCACCACCGAGCAGACGGCAGGCTTCACGCCAGCGGTTGGTATTCCCCGCTCTGCCACAGCTCGCGCAGCCGGAACTTCTGGATTTTACCGGAGCCGGTCAGGGGGAAGGCCTCCACCTCGTACCACAGGCGCGGGGTTTTCTGCGGCGACAGGTGTTCGCGCAGGTAGCTGAACAGGGCCCCCTGGTCCAGGGTTTGCCCCGGCGCCGGGCGCAGGAAGCAGGCGATTTCCTCGCCCCAGCGGTCGTGGGGCAGGCCCACCACGGCCACCTCGCCCACGCTGGGGTGGCGGAACAGGGCCTCTTCGATTTCCCGCGGGTAGATGTTCTCGCCGCCGCGGATGATCATGTCCTTGAGGCGGCCCTCCACCGTGCAGTAGCCGCGCTCGTCCATGGTGCACAGGTCGCCGGTGTGCAGCCAGCCCTCGGCGTCGATGGTTTTTTCGGTGGCCTCGGGCATGTCGAAGTACTCCAGCATGACGTGGTAGCCGCGGGTGCAGAACTCGCCAAGGGTGCCCACCGGCACGGTTTCGCCGGTTTCGGGGTCGATGATTTTGGCCTCGGTGTGGGGCATGGGCGGCCCCACGGTGTTGGCCTTGTCTTCAATGCTGTCGTCGGGGCAGGTGTGGGTGGCGGTGGGGGAGCATTCGGTCTGGCCGAAGGCAATCATGAAGGGCGCATTCAGCTCGCTCTCCAGCCGCTTGACCAGGGCCTGGGGCACGGTGGAGGCGCCAGAGCCGACCACCTCCACCGAGGACAGGTCGCGCCTGGCGTAGTCCGGGTGCTCCAGAATCGCCACCAGCATGGTGGGTACGCCGGTAAGGTTGCGGGCGCGGTAGGTTTCGATCAACTCCAGTATCAGGCCGGGGTCGAACAGCTCAGGCAGCACCAGGGTGGCCTTGGCGCCCACCGTGCCCAGCACGCCCAGGGCGCAGCCGCTGGTGTGGAACAGGGGCATGGGGTTGACGATCACCCCGCCGGTTTTGGCACGCTGGCGATGGGCGCTGAACAGGGCCACGTTGATCAGTCCCCGGTGGTGCAGTAGGGCGCCCTTGGGAAAGCCGGTGGTACCGGAGGTGTATTGGATCATTACCGGGTCGCCGGGGCGCACCGAGGGCAGCGCGGCGTCGCTGGCGCGGCCCCGGGCCAGCAGGGTGTCGAAGCCATCCAGGCAGGTCACGCTGCGCAAATCCGGGCATTCCCCGCGCACGCTCTCGGCAATGGCCAGCAGGGGATTGCCGCGGCAGTTGCGCTGCACCAGCAGGCCGCTGGCGCGGGACTGGGTGAGCACGTACTGCAGCTCCCGGGCCTGGAACGAGGGGTTGACGGTCACCAGCACCAGGCCGGCCAGGGCGGCGCCAAATTCGATCACCACCCACTCGGGAATGTTGCCGGCCCACAGGGCAATGCGCTCTCCCTGTTCAAAGTCTTCCCCCAGGGCGCGCGCCACCGCCTGGGCGTCGGCGTACAGCTCGGCGTAGGTCCACTGGCGGCGGGCGGCGGGGTCGGGCACGCCGGCGATCAGCGCGGCTTTGTCGGGGCACTCGGCGGCGGCTTCGGCCAGCAGCTCGCCCAGGGTGATGTCGCGGATGGCGGGCTCGGTGGGCCCAATGGCGTGGGATAGCTTCATGACAACCTTACCTTGTTATTGCTTTAACGCGGGATGGCCCGAGCGTAGAAGGCCAGCCGCCCGGCGGCAAGCTCGCAGTTGCGACAGGGTGGGGTGATTGGTGTGGCAGTTGCCGGAGCCGCTGTTCAGATGCTGCCGTTTCAGGTGTCACAGTCAGGTGCCACAGTTCTGGTGCCACGGTTCAAGTGCCACGGTTCAAGTGCCACGGTTCAAGTGCCACGGTTCAAGTGCCACGGTTCAAGTGCCACGGTTCAAGTGCCACAAAAAGTCTGGTGCACCACCTCCCCGGACTGTGGCGGCAGGGCGTAGCGCCTGGCTTGCGGGTCGTAGTCAAAGGGCTCAGACAGCCGCGCCAGCAGCGCCTCGAAGGGGCCAAAATCGGCCCTGTCCACCGCGGCGGCGATGGCGTCCTCCACCAAGTGGTTGCGGGGGATAAACACCGGGTTGGCCCGGTACATGGCCCCCTGGCGCTCGGCGGCGGAGCGGCCGTCCTGTTCGCAGCGGCCCTGCCAGCGCTGTATCCAGGGCAGCAAGCTGGCCGGCGGCGAAAACAGCCCGTCCACTTTCGGAGCGGGGCTGCCCGGGTCGGCAAAGTCCGCCAGGCTGCGAAAGCACAGGGTGAAGTCCACCCGCTCGGCGGCCATCAGGTCGAACAGTTCCTCCACCAGCTCGCGGTCTCCCTCGGCACTGCCCTGCCAGCCCAGCTTGCGGGCAATGCCCTGCTGGTGGGCGGCCAGGAAGCGTTCGGGGAAGGCATCCACCGCCGCTTGGGCCAGCGCCACGGCCTGGGCCTGGTTGTCGTGTAGTAGGGGCACCAGGCACTGGGCCAGCACCGACAGATTCCAGTGGGCGATGGAGGGCTGGTTGCACCAGGCGTAGCGGCCATTGTGGTCGATGGAGCTGAACACCGCCTCGGGGTGAAAGTCGTCCATAAAGGCGCAGGGGCCGTAGTCGATGGTCTCGCCGGACAGCAGCATGTTGTCGGTGTTCATCACCCCGTGGATGAAGCCGAGCAGCTGCCACTGGGACACCAGTTGCGCCTGGCGCGCAATGGCGCCCTGCAGCAGGGCCAGCGCCGGGTTGTCGCTGTGCGCCGCCTCCGGGTAGTGGCGGGCAATCACATGGTCGGCCAGCTGGCGCAGGGCGCTGGTGTCTTTACGGGCGGCAAAATACTCAAAGGTGCCGATGCGGATATGGCTGCGGGCCACCCGGGTCAGCACGGCGCCGGGCAGGGCCCGGTCGCGGTACACCGTCTCGCCGGTGGTGACCGCCGCCAGCGCCCGGCTGGTGGGGACGCCAAGGATGTGCATGGCCTCACTGACCAGGTATTCCCTGAGCACCGGGCCCAGCGGTGCACGGCCATCACCACCGCGCGACCAGGGGGTGCGGCCGGCGCCCTTGAGCTGGATGTCATAGCGCTCGCCCCGCGTATCCAGCAGCTCGCCCAGCAACACGGCCCGGCCATCGCCCAGCTGGGGGTTGAACCCGCCAAACTGGTGGCCGGCGTAGGCCGCCGCCAGCGGTTCGGCACCCTCTGGCAGCGCATTGCCGGCCAGCACCTGGGTGCCCTCGGGGGAGGCCAGCCAGTCGGCGTCCAGGCCCAGTTGCGCCGCCAGTGCCCGGTTCACCCGGATTGGCCCGGGGGCTGCCACCGGCGTGGGGGACAGGCGGGCGTAGAAGGTGTCCGGGAGCGCGGCGTAGCTGTTATCAAAGGGCCAGGTGGGCATGGGCATCGGCGTGGTGGGGGTGTGACGGGGACTGTATCACTGCCGGTGCCGGGCTGCAGCCTGTGCGGGTGGCTGTTGCCCTGCGCGGCGGCGTGAGTGGCTGCGGCGCTTTCAGCCCCGCCGTGGCGGAAACAGCAGCAGCTCCAGCACGGTGCCCACCCCTACCAGCGCCAGCACTGCTTCAAGCGGCGCACCCACCGCGTAGCCCAGGGTGCCGATCAGGGCCGAGGCGATAAAGCCGATATGCTGGGTTTTCAGGCGGAATTTCACGCTCTCGCACACCACGGGGAGGGCCGCCAGCATAGGCGCGGCCATCGGCGCGGGTAAATCCAATGGCGGTATATGACGAGACATTTACGACAATAATGGCTACGGCACTGGCTACGGCACTGGCTACGGCAATGGTGACTATATTGGCGCCTACATTGGCTAAGAAAGCGGTTAATGGTGGCGAGCAGCAGGTGTGAAAGCAGCAACAAAGCAGCAACAAAGCAGGGAAAAGCAGCGCTTTATCCCACCCCGCGATCGCTCTATAATCCCGCCCCATGTCCAAACAGCTCACGACACTGCTGACTGCCTTCTTCTTCGCCCTGGGCCTGCTGGTTCAGGCCGGGGCGGCGAGCGCCTGTGCCGGCGGCATGGCCGCTGGCGACGCGAGTAGCGAGGTAGAAAGCGAAGCAGCAAGCGGGGTTGCGGCGCACGCCCAGCACGGCGCCTCGATGAGCCTGGACCTGCCCGACTTGCCCGCCGATCCGGATTGCTGCAACAGCGACGGTGAGCGCTGCCCCATGCAGGCCTGCTTTACCGGCGCGGCCCTGCCCTGCCAGTCCGAGAGCCTGCAACTTCCCCCCCTGGCGAGCCAGTTGCCGCTGGCCCCGGTGAAAGCGGCCACACCGGCCTGTTCCCGCTTCGAACGTCCCCCCATCGTTGCCTGACACAGGACAGGTGCGCCTGTCCCCTGCGTAACTGCGCTGTTGTCTATCTGCTTAACAGCCTAGCTGCGTAAAGTGCACTCGCCTGCCGGCGGGTGATGTGTCCGCTGGTTCGCCAGCGCCCTTCACGGGACAAAACGATGTTCATACAAAATCTGCTTCGCGCCGCGCTGGTGGCGTGGCCGCTGTCATTGGCACTGGCCGCTGCACCCTTGCAGGCCCAGGCCCAGCTGTCGCTGCAACAGGCCATTGAGCTGGCTCGCCAGCAGGACCCCTGGCTGGAGGGCAGCCGCCTGCGCCAGCAGGCCCTGGCGGCCAGTGAAATTGCCGCCGGCACTCTGCCGGACCCGATGGTGTCGCTGGGCGCCGGCAACCTGCCCACCGACACCTTCGACTTCAACCAGGAAGCCATGACCCAGTTCAAGGTGGGGGTCACTCAGACCCTGCCCCGGGGCGATTCGCTGGCCCTGTCCCAGCAGCGTTTTGCGGTGCTGGGCGAGCAGCAAGGTCACCTGCGCCGCGACCGCCGTGAACAGCTGGCGGTCAGCGTGGCGGGCCTGTGGCTGGACGCCTGGCGCGCCGACCAGAGCATCCGCCTGATTGAGGCCGACCGCGCCCTGTTCGAGAACCTGGTGGAAGTCACCCAGAACAGCTACGCCAGCGCCTACGGCCAGACCCGCCAGCAGGATGTGATTCGCGCCCAGTTGGAGCTGACCCGGCTGGACGATCGTATCACCGGGCTGCGCCAGCAGCGCGACACGGCCCTGGGCCAGCTGGCCGAGTGGCTGGGGGCAGGGTATGCGGTGAGCGGGGCGCTGCCAGCGCTTGCGCCCCGAGATGCCCGGGTGCTGGCTAGCGACGGTGCGCTGGATACCGACTGGCTGGGGCAGGTGCTGTCTGCCCACCCGGCCGTTACCAGCCTGCAGCAGACCATTGCCGCCAGCGAGCTGGATGTTGAACTGGCGCGGCAGAAGTTCAAGCCCCAGTGGGGCCTGAACGCCAGCTACGGCTATCGGGACGATGCGCCCAACGGCATGGAGCGCCCGGACTTCTTCTCGGTCGGGGTGAGCTTCGACCTGCCCCTGTTCACCGGCAACCGGCAGGATCAGGAACTGCAGTCGGCCACCGCCCAGGCCGAAGCCAGCCGTACCGACCGGGCGCTGGCCCTACGTCGCCTGCGGGCCGGCTTTGAAGCCGAGCGGGCGCGCCTTCGCGAACTCAAGCGGCGCGACGCCCTGTACAGCGAGCGCCTGCTGGGCCAGATGCACGAGCAGGCCGAGGCCGCCCTTAGCGCCTACACCAGCAACGACGGCGACTTTGCCGAAGTGGTGCGCGCCCGTATCGATGAACTCAACGCCCGGGTGGAAGCCCTGGACATTCGCGCCGAGCGCCAGCGCAGCGTGGCCCGGCTCAACTATTTTCTGGCGGGACTCGACGCCCCCGCCGCAGCGGTAGGCCCAGACTCAGGCCCAGGCCCAGACCCAGACCCAGACCCAGACCCAGGCCCAGGCCCAGATCAGGGCAACACACAGGAGAGCGCACCATGAAACAGGGACTCATCATCGCGGCGGCTGCCGCCCTGGGCGCTTTGCTGGTGGGCCTGTGGCCCGCTGGCGAGCCGGCGAACGATGCCGCGCAGGCACAGCGCAAGCCCCTGTACTGGGTGGCGCCCATGGACCCCAACTACCGCCGCGACCAGCCGGGCAAATCGCCCATGGGCATGGACCTGATACCCGTGTACGAAGACGGCGCCAGCGACTCAGGCCCGGGCACTGTCAGCATTGCGCCCGAAGTGGTGAACAACCTCGGGGTGCGCATTGCCCAGGCGCGCCGCCAGCCGTGGCAGAGCGATATCCACACCGTGGGCTACGTGCGCTACGACGAGGATCGCCTGATCCACATTCACCCCCGGGTGTCCGGCTGGGTGGAGCGGTTGTATGTGAAGGCCGCCGGTGACCCGGTGATCCAGGGCCAGCCCCTGTACGAGTTGTACTCGCCGGAACTGGTCAGCGCCCAGGAAGAGCTGCTGGTGGCCCTCAAGCGCAGCAACAGCGCGCTCATTGAGGCGGCCTCGGCGCGCCTGCGGGCCCTGCATCTTAGCGATGAATTCATTCGCCAGCTGCGCCAGCGCGGCACCGCGGTGCAAACGGTGACCTTTTACGCCGTGCAGGGTGGGGTGGTGGACGAACTGGCCATCCGCGAAGGTTTTTACGTGCAGCCCGGCACCACCATGCTGTCCATCGGCCAGTTGGATGAAGTGTGGGTGGAGGCCGAGGTGTTCGAGCGCCAGGTGGTGGGGCTGCGCGCCGGCCTGCCGGTAACCATGCGCCTGGACTACCTGCCCGGGCGCGAGTGGAAGGGGCAGGTGGATTACGTCTACCCGGACCTGGACCCAAAACTGCGTACCGTGCGGGTGCGGCTGAGGTTTTCCAACCCGGATGGCCTGTTAAGGCCCAACATGTTCGCCCAGGTCACCATTCACGGCGAGGCGGGCGCTAAAGCGCTGGTTATCCCGCGGGAGGCCCTGATACGCACCGGGCGCCAGGACCGGGTTGTGCTGGCCCTGGGTGAGGGTCGCTTCAAGTCGGTGGCAGTGCGCCCGGGGCGCCTGGACCCGCAGTCGGTGGAGATTCTTGAGGGGCTTGAAGCGGGCGATCGCATTGTGGTGTCGGCCCAGTTCCTGATTGATTCTGAATCCAGCAAGCGCTCGGACTTCCAGCGCATGCAATCCGCGCCGGCGGCGGATCACTCAACCATGGATCATTCAACCATGGACCACGCTGCCATGGGCCACACCGCGAAAGACCCCGCAATGCCGGCGAAAAACGGCGCGCCCGGCGACGCCGGCACCACCGGCGAAGGAGTACGCCAGCATGATTGAAGCCGTGATTCGCTGGTCGGTGGGCAACCGCTTCTTCGTGTTGCTGGCCACCGTCATTCTGGTGGGGCTTGGGCTGTACGCCGTGCGCAATACGCCGGTGGATGCCCTGCCCGATCTTTCCGATGTGCAGGTGATTATCAAAACCAGCTATCCCGGCCAGGCACCCCAGGTGGTGCAGGACCAGGTGACCTACCCCCTCACCACCGCCATGCTGTCGGTGCCGGGGGCCGTTACCGTGCGCGGTTATTCCTTCTTCGGTGACTCCTACGTCTATGTCATTTTCGACGAGGATACCGACCTCTACTGGGCCCGCTCCCGCGTGCTGGAATACCTGAGCCAGGTGGCGCCCTCGCTGCCCGAGAACGCCCGGCCCCAACTGGGGCCCGATGCCACCGGCGTGGGCTGGGTTTACCTCTATGCGCTGGTGGACCGCAGCGGCCAGCACGACATCAGTGAACTGCGCGCCCTGCAGGACTGGTTCCTGCGCTACGAGCTGCAAACCGTGCCCGGGGTGTCGGAGGTGGCCTCGGTGGGCGGCATGGTCAAGCAGTACCAGGTGCAGGTGAACCCGGACAAGCTGCGCGCCTTCGGTATTCCCCTGTCGCTGATCCAGACCGCCATCCGCGAAGCCAACCAGGAAGTGGGGGCCTCGGTGGTGGAAATGGCCGAGGCCGAATACATGGTGCGCGCCTCCGGCTATCTGCAAAGCGCCGAGGACATTGGCAACGTGCCCCTGGGGGCCAGCGAGAACGGCACCCCGCTGCTGCTCAAGGATGTGGCGGACATTGTGCTGGGCCCGCAAATGCGCCGCGGCGTGGCGGACTTAAACGGCGAAGGCGAAGTGGCCGGCGGCATTGTGGTGATGCGCTTCGGGGAAAACGCCCGGGCCACCATCGAGGGCGTGAAAGCGCGCCTGGCAAGCCTGCAAGACAGCCTGCCGTCCGGGGTGGAGCTGGTGACGGTGTATGACCGCTCCGGCCTGATCGACCGCGCGGTGGAAAACCTCTGGCACAAACTGGGGGAAGAGCTGCTCATGGTGGCGCTGGTGTGCGCCCTGTTCCTGTTCCACCTGCGCTCTTCGCTGGTGGCCATGATCAGCCTGCCGGTGGGGATTCTGGCGGCCTTTGTGGTGATGTACCTGCAGGGCTTGAACGCCAACATCATGTCGCTGGGTGGCATTGCGATTGCCATCGGCGCCATGATCGATGGCGCCATCGTCATGATCGAGAACATGCACAAGCACATGGAGCGCCGCCCCCTGACCGACAGCAATCGCTGGCAGGTGGTGGCCGAAAGCGCGGTGGAAGTTGGCCCGGCCCTGTTTTTCAGCCTGCTGATTATCACCGTGAGCTTTATTCCGGTGTTTAGCCTGGAGGCCCAGGAGGGCCGCATGTTCTCGCCGCTGGCCTTCACCAAAACCTACGCCATGGGCGCAGCGGCTGCCCTGGCCATTACCCTGGTGCCGGTGCTGATGGGCTACTTCATTCGCGGCAAGGTGCGCCCGGAAGAGACGAACCCGGTCAACCGCGCCCTGGTGCGCCTGTACCTGCCGGCCCTGAACGCGGCGCTGAACCGCCCCAAAACCGCGCTGGTGCTGGCGGGGCTGCTCACCCTCAGCGCCCTGTGGCCGCTTCAGCATATCGGCAGCGAGTTCATTCCGCCGCTGGATGAGGGCGACCTGATGTACATGCCCACCACCTACCCGGGTATTTCCATCGGCGAGGCCCGGCGCCTGCTGCAGCACACCGACAAGCTGATTCGCACCGTGCCGGAGGTGCAAACGGTGTTCGGCAAAATCGGCCGCGCCGAAACCGCCACCGACCCGGCGCCGCTGACCATGATCGAAACCTTTATCCAGCTCAAGCCGCGCAGTGAGTGGCGCTCCGGCATGACCACCGAAAAGCTGAAGCAGGAAATGGACGCCCTGGTGAAGCTGCCGGGGGTGACCAACGCCTGGGTGATGCCCATCAAAACCCGCATCGACATGCTGGCCACCGGCATCAAGACGCCGGTGGGCATTAAGGTGGCAGGGCCGGACCTGGACACCATCCAGGGCATTGGCCAGCAGCTGGAGCAGGTGCTGGCGAAGGTGCCTGGCACCGCGTCGGTGTACTCCGAGCGCGTTGTCGGCGGGCGTTACATCAACGTGGACATCGACCGCGAAAAGGCCGCGCGCTATGCCCTGAACATCGCCCAGGTGCAGCAGGTGATTGCCACCGCCATTGGCGGCACCAACGTCACCCTGACGGTGGAAGGGCTGGAGCGCTATCCTGTCAACCTGCGCTACCCGCAGGCCTATCGCGATTCGCCGGAGCAGCTGGCGCTGCTGCCCATTGTGACCCCCACCGGCCAGCGCATCGCCCTGGCCGACGTGGCCGAAGTGCGGGTGGAAGACGGCCCCCCCGGCATCAAGAGCGAGAATGCGCGCCTGAACGGCTGGACCTTTGTCGATATCGACGGGGTGGACGTGGGCACCTACGTTGCGCAGGCCCGGGCGGTGGTGGCGCGCGATCTCGACCTGCCGCCCGGCTATTCCCTCAACTGGGCCGGGCAGTACGAATACATGGAGCGCGCCAAGGCCCGCCTGCGGGTGGTGGTGCCACTCACCCTGGCCATTATCGTGGTGCTGCTGTACATGAACTTCCGCAACCTGGCCCAGGTGGCCATCCTCATGGGCGCGCTGCCACTGGCACTGGTGGGCAGCCTGTGGTTGATGTACCTGCTCGAGTTCAACTTCTCCATTGCCGTGGGCGTGGGGGTGATCGCCCTGGCCGGCATTGCGGTGGAAACCGGCGTCATCATGCTGGTTTACCTCGACCAGGCCTGGGTGCAGCTCAAGCGGGACAACGCCCAGCCGGACGCCGATGACCTGCGCAATGCCGTGCTGCACGGCGCGGTGCGCCGGGTGCGCCCGGTGGTAATGACCGCCGCGGCAACCATCGTTGGCCTGCTGCCGATTCTGTACGGCAGTGGCACCGGGTCGGAAGTGATGAGCCGGCTGGCGGCGCCGATGGTGGGTGGCATGGTGAGTTCGGTGTTGCTGACCCTGCTGATTCTGCCGGTGATCTACCTGCTGTGGCGATCGCGCGGCCAGGCCCGGCCATCCCCCGGCACTGACGCGGCGAGGTAGCACTTATCAAACCAGGCCGGTTTTTGCCGCAGGGAAAGGGGGTTATTGCCCCCGGCGGGCTGCAAGGCTGCCGCGCAAGCGCGTAGATTGGGCGTTTGCGACGCGCGCAATGCGCCCGCTGTGGTTGGTGCGCGCAACAGAAGCGATCCCGGGTATGGCGGGGAAGGTTTGGCGGGGAAGGTACGGAGGGGAGGTTATGGAGTTCTGGCTAGCCTGGTTTCACGAGTCCAACAAGGGCGCGCAGGTGCGCGCCATTGCCACCGAGGCAGAGCGTCTGGGCTACAGCGGGGTGGCCCTGTCCGACCACGTGGCCCTGCCCCTTGAGCAGGTGAGCCGGCATCCGGTGCGCGGTATTCCCTACGATCCGCGCACCCCCAATATCGAACCGATGACCACGGCGGCGACGATGGCGGCGGTCACCTCGCAGCTGAAATTCATGACTTACGCCTATGTGATGGGCATGCGCGACCCCTTCACCGTGGCCAAGCAGGCCGCGGCGCTGGCCGATTTGAGCGACAACCGCTTTGCACTTGGCATCACCCCGGGCTGGAATACCGACGAGATCAGCCTGCTGGGGCACAACCCGGCCACCCGCGGCAAGCGCCTGCTGGAGTCCATCGAGGTGATGCAGGGCCTGTGGCACAACGAACTGTTCAGCTACCAGGGCGAGCACTACCACTTCCGCGACGTGGGGCTGGCGCCACGGCCGGCGCAGGCGCCTGCCATCTACATCGGTGGCAATTCGCCCATCGCCATCCGCCGCGCCGCCGCCAACGCGGGCTGGATTGGCATGAACCACTCGATCGCCGAACTGGAACCCTTGCTGGCGTCGCTGGATGCGCAGTCCGGCGGGCGGGCCGAAAAGTACGTGATTGCCGCTGAGCCGCTTAGCGATCGTTACCTGGGCCAGCTGCAGGCGCTGGGTGTGAAGGGTGTTGTGCTCATGCCCTGGGCCGGTAGCGCGCCGGTTGCGCTGGAGCAACAGATAACCGCCATGCAGAAGGCCGCCGCCTTCTGGCGCGCATAGGGTGGGGGTGCCCGGCGCAATGTTCAGGGTACTCGCCAGCACGCCGGAATCGATGGGCGCCGAGGCCATCGCCCGGCATGCCCGGCGCGCCGAGGCAATGGGCTTTGACGGCCTGCTGATACCGGATGCCATTCACGATGCCCTGGTGCTCTCGGCACTGGCCCTCAATGCCACCCAACGCCTGTGTGTGACCACCGGGGTGCTGGTGGCCTTTGCCCGCAGCCCCATGGTAACGGCGGTGGCCGCCTGGGATTTGCAGCGCCTGTCCGGCGGGCGCTTCCGGCTCGGGGTTGGCACCCAGATCCAGCAGAACATCGAGCAGCGCTACTCGGCGCGGTGGGGCTCGCCGGTGCCGCAACTGCGCGAGTACGTGCAGGCGCTGAAGGCGATTTTCCACACCTTCCAAACCGGCAAGCCGCTGGCCTTTGCGGGGGAGCACTACCAGTTCTCGCGCCTGCAGCCCTTCTTCAACCCGGGGCCCAGCGACTGCGGCGAGCCGCCGATATTGTGTGGCGCGGTGGGGCCGGCCATGTCGCGCATGGTGGGCCGGGTGGCCGATGGCGTGATTACCCACCCCACCAGTACTGAGCGTGCCGTGCTGCGCCAGGCCTTCTGGCCCAATGTGCAGGCAGGGCTGGACAAAGCGGGGGTGGACAATGCGGGGGTAGACAAGGCGGGGGTAGAACAAGCCGGACGCGCCGCTGGCGAGTTCACCACCCTGCTGTCGCCCCTGGTGGCCACCGGGGTGGATGCAACAGCGGTGCAAACCGCCTACGAGCAGCAGCGCCGCCTGCTGGCCTTTTTGTTTTCCACCCCGGCCTACTGGCGCAGCCTGGAATGCTTTGGCTGGCAGGACCGCGGCGAACAGCTGCGCGAAATGACCCGCAACAACCGCTGGCAGGACCTGCCCGCCGTGGTAACCGACGAGTTGCTGCACACCTTTGTGGCCGGCGCCACCTACCCCGAGATTGCCGGCGAGCTGTGCCGGCGCTTTGGCGGCCTTGGGCAGGAGATTATCTTCCCCCTGCCGGAGCGTGAGGACGAGGACGCCCAGGTGAGCGAGGTGGTGCGGGCGCTGCAGCGTGGCGTGTGAGCGGTCCGGCGCTAGCGTAGCGCCCGGACAGCGTGCAGGGCCCGCCAGCTCAGCATCAGCAACACTAGCCCCACCAGAAGCAGCAGCGGGCCCGGCACGGCGGGCACCGCCACCGGCGCTGTGGGCGCAATCACATCGGCCTCCACCAGGGTGGTCACCCGGCTGGTGGCCGCCGGGGGCGTCTCGTTGCTGTCGATGGAGGCACTGTTGGCAATCACGGTGCCGTCCGCCAGGCCGGGCTCGGTGCCCAGGGTCAGGCTCACGCTGCCGCTGGCCCCCGGCGCCAGGGTGCCAAGGCGCCAGATGACGGCGCCGCCGCTGGCCGTGCCACCGTCGCTGGCCGCCACAAAGCGGGTGCCCTGGGGCAGTGGGTCGCCCAGGGTTACGTTGGTGGCCGGGCTCGCGCCGCGGTTTTCGTAGGCCAGGGTGTAGGTAATTTCGCCACCCGCCTGGACTGTGCTGGCGCTGGTGGTTTTGTCCAGGCGCAGGTCTGGCAGGTCGCTAACCAGCACATCCACCACCGGCGCGCTCACCGGCAGGCCGCTCAGGCCGCTGAGGGTGGCGGCATTGTGCAGCACAGTGCCACCCGGAACGCCATCGTTCACACGCACGGTGACAGCAACACTGCCGCTTGCCCCGGCCGCCACTTCGCCCAGGTTCCAGGTCACCACGCCGCCGGCATGGGTGCCGCCGCCGGTGCTGGATTGGTAGGTGGTCTCAGGTGGCAGGTTGTCCTCAAGGGTGGCTTGCGCCTCGCGGTCGGTGCCGGTGTTGCTGTAGCTCAGCGTGTAGGTCAGCAGTTCGCCGGGGGTGACCGCCCTGACGGCGGCGGTTTTTTGCAGATTGAGCGCGGGCCGACTGCTGACGAAGACGATCACGCCGGCGCCTGCCGTTGTGGCATTGTCGGCGCTGACACTGGCGCCAAAGGAGAGCTGGCTGTCATCCGGCAGCGGGGCATCCACCTGCACGGTGAGGCTCACCTGGGCGGACGCGCCGGTGGCCAGTTCGCCCACGGCCCAGGTCACCTGGCCGCTGCCATCGTAGTTGCCGCCGGGGGAATGGCTCAGGTAGCTTGTTTGGGCGGGCACGTTCGCGCGCACCGTAACGCCGGTAGCGGGGCTGGCATCGTTGCGCACCGTCACGGTGAAGGTGAGGACATCGCCAGCCAGCGCCGGGCTGGGGGTGGCGGAAATGCTGGCTGCCAGCAGTGCCGCGTTGTCGATTTCTGTTTGCACGCTGTTGCTGGTAACCGGGCCCACATCCACTGTGCTGCTGTCGATGGTGGCGGCGTTGGTGATCAGCGCGCCGTCGACAATACCGCTGTTCACCGTGCCGCTCAGCACCACCGAGCCACTCTGGCCTGCTGCCAGGGTGCCGATGTTCCAGCTCACGGTGCCCGCGCTCTCCACGCCACCACCACTGGCGGACACGAACTGTATACCGGCCGGCAAGTCGTCGGTAAGGGTGACATTGGCTGCGGCATCGCTGCCGGTGTTGGCGAAGGCCAGGGTGTACTGCAGGGCGTCGCCGGGCCTGGCCAGTGTTGTGTTTACGGTTTTGGTGAGAGTCAGCTCGGCCAGGTCGGTGATTTTGGTTGGCACGCTGTTGGACGTGGTGGGCGGTGTCTGGTCGCTGCTGATGGTGGCCTCGTTGAGGATGGTGGTGCCGACAAAATTGCCGGCCTCGGCCGTCAGGGTTACGGAGCCCGTCTGCCCGGGTGCGATGCTGGCGAAGCGCCACTCCACTGTATCGCCGCCAACCAGCAGCCCGCCGCCGGTGGCGGAGACAAAGTTGAGGCGCGGCACCGGCAGCAGGTCTTCCAGCACCACGTTGGTTGCAGTGGCAAAGCCGGTATTGGCGATGCTGATTGTGTATACCACCGTCCCGCCGGGGGATACCGAGGACTTGGAGGCCGACTTGTTCAGCGTAAGCTCGGGGCCCTGGGCGAAGGCGGTGTGTGGCAACAGCAGGGCAAGGGGCAACAGCAACAGCAGCAGGCCTGCTACAACGCTGGGCAGCCGCAGGTTCGGTGAGGTTAGCTTGGGCAATGTTGTCCCCGGAAAGTTAAAGCATGGGGGTGGCAATATAAAAAAATGCCCGGGGCCTGCCAAGCGCTGTTGCCGTGGCGAGAATGCGGCAAGACAGCGGCAAATAGGCGTTTCCTGTTCGCCCGTGGTCAATTTATTGGCCGCGCGCATGGCCAATGGATTGACTACGGGGGCTTGTCGGTGGCCACCAAATATACGAAACTCCATATATATGAATTTTCGTATATTGATATGAACCCACTCGCCTTCTACAAATGCCTGGCCGATGACACCCGGCTCCAGTCCCTGCTGCTGCTGGCCGATGGCCGGCAGCTGTGCGTTTGTGAGTTGATGGATGCACTGCAGCTCAGCCAACCCAAAGTGTCGCGCCATCTGGCGGAGCTGCGCGAATGCGGCATTGTGCAGGGCGAGCGGCGCGGGCGCTGGGTGTACTACTGCCTGGCGCCCGGGCTGCCGGACTGGGCGCGGGAGGTGCTGCTGACCACTGCGGCGGCAGCGCCCGGCTATTTGAAAACGGCGCGCCGCCGCCTGGCGGCCTCGACTTGCACCCCTGCCTGAGGAACTCCCGTGAAAATACTGTTTGTCTGCACCCACAACCGCTGTCGCAGCGTGCTGTCCGAGGCCGTTGCCCGGCACCGGGCCGGCGATGTGCTCGATGTGCGCAGCGCCGGCAGCCAGCCGGCGGAGGTGGTGCACCCCCTGACCCTGCACTACCTGGCAGAGGCGGGCTATCCCGTGGACGGCCTGCGCAGCCAGTCCTGGGACGCGTTCGCCGACTTTGCCCCGGATCTGGTGATCACCGTGTGCGACGCTACCGCCGGCGAGGCCTGCCCGCTGTATCTCGGGCAATCCCTCAAGGTGCACTGGGGCCTCAGCGACCCCTCGGCAATGCACGGTGACGAGGCAGCGCAGGGCGCGGCTTTCAGGGCCTGCATCGACGAGATTGAGCGGCGTGTTGCGGTGCTGGCGGCGCTGGCGCGGGACGGCGTGCAGGGCGCCGCGCTGCGCGATGCCCTGCTGGCTCAGGGGGCAAGTTGATGAGCACGGAGGAAAGCCTCACTAACACCACCGCCGATACGGCCGCAGATAGCGCCCTGCCCAACATTGACCCTGGGCAACTGCACCGTCCGGCGGTGGCCGATTTTACCGCCCCCGACGGTGGTCATCCGCCGCGTATTCTGCTGCTGTATGGCTCGCTGCGCGAGGTGTCCTACAGTCGCAAGGTGGTGGAAGAGGCAGCCCGCCTGTTGCTGGCCATGGGCGCCGAGCCGCGCATTTTTGACCCCCGCGGCCTGCCCCAGCCAGACAGCGGCGAAGAGGCCCATCCCAAGGTACAGGAATTGCGCGAGCTGATGCTGTGGTCCGAGGGCCAGATCTGGTGCTCGCCCGAGCGCCACGGCGCCATGACCGGCATCCTGAAAAGCCAGATCGACTGGGTGCCGCTGAACCTCGGCGGCGTGCGCCCCACCCAGGGCAAAACCCTGGCCGTCATGCAGGTGAGCGGCGGTTCGCAGTCTTTTAACGCGGTGAACCAGATGCGCATTCTCGGGCGCTGGATGCGCATGTTCACTATTCCCAACCAGTCGTCGGTGGCCAAGGCCTTCATGGAGTTTGACGAGGATGGCCGCATGAAGCCCTCGCCCTACTACCACCGCATTGTGGACGTGGTGGAGGAACTGGTGAAGTTCACCCTGCTACTGCGCACCAACAAGGATTATCTGGTGGATCGCTACTCCGAGCGGGTGGAGTCGGCAGAGCAAGTGAGCCAGCGCGTCAACCAGCGCGCCATCTGAAGGGGGAGTTGACCATGGGCAGTTTTGAACGCTACCTGAGTGTGTGGGTAGGGCTGGCGATCATCGCCGGGATGGTGGCCGGCAGCGTGGCGCCCGGCATGTTCGCGGTGGTGGCCGGCTGGGAATTTGCCCACGTGAACCTGGCGGTGGCGGTGCTCATCTGGCTGATGATCTACCCGATGATGGTGCAGGTGGATTTCAGCTCCATTCGCGATGTGGGCCGCAACCCCCGGGGCTTGGTGCTGACGCTGGTGATCAACTGGCTGATCAAGCCCTTCAGCATGGCCTTCCTCGGCTGGCTGTTCTTCCGGGTGATTTTTGCCGACCTGGTGGATGCGCAAACCGCCAGCGAATACATCGCCGGCATGATCCTGCTGGGGGTGGCGCCCTGCACCGCCATGGTGTTTGTGTGGAGCCAGCTCACCCGCGGCGACGCCAACTACACCCTGGTGCAGGTGTCGATCAACGACGTGATTATGATCTTCGCCTTTGCGCCCATTGCCGGCCTGCTGCTGGGCATCAGCGATATTCACGTGCCATGGGACACCCTGCTGCTGTCGGTCATTCTGTATGTGCTGGTGCCGCTGCTTGCGGGCATCTACACCCGCCATCGCCTAGACCGCGCCGACGACCACAGCCGCCTCAACGCCTTTCTGGCGCGCATGAAGCCCTGGTCGGTGATCGGGCTGCTGGCCACCGTGGTGCTGCTGTTTGGCTTCCAGGCGCAAACCATCCTCGCCAGTCCGCTGGCCATTGTGCTGATAGCCATACCGCTGCTGATCCAGACCTACGGCATCTTCGCTATCACCTATGCCATGGCGCTCAAAATGAAGCTGCCCCACAACGTGGCGGCGCCGGCCTGCCTGATTGGTACCTCCAACTTCTTTGAGCTGGCAGTGGCGGTGGCCATCTCCCTGTTTGGCCTGCATTCCGGGGCCGCCCTGGCCACGGTGGTGGGGGTGCTGGTGGAGGTGCCGGTGATGCTCTCGCTGGTGGCCTTTGCCAACCGCACCCGGGGCTGGTTCAGCGGTGCAGCCCGCTGAGCCTTTCGCTGTCGTAGCCCCTGCCCTACACTCGGTGGCCCATAACGCGAATAAGAGGGCAGCATATGAGCACCGCCTGGGACACCCTGATCACCGGCGCCACGGTATTTGACGGTAGCGGCAGCCCGCCGCGCCGGGAAGACATTGCCATCAGCGGCGGCAAAATCGCCGCCCGGGGCATCCAGCTGCCAGCCTCCCAGGCAGCCGAGGTGATCGACGCCAGCGGCCAGTGGCTGATGCCGGGGCTGCTGGATATCCACACCCACCTTGACCTGGAGGTGGACCTGGAACCGGCCCTGCCGGAAGTGGTGCGCCACGGCACCACCACCGTGCTGTTCGGCAACTGCAGCCTGGGCAACTGTTTTGGCAAGCAGCTCGAAGGCGAGCAGAACCCCATCGTCGATTGCTTCACCCGGGTGGAGAACATCCCCAAAAAGGTGCTGGCCAAAAGTGTAGAGGCCGTCACCTGGGACAACACCGGCGACTACCTGGATCACTTCGGCAACATTCCCCTGGGGCCCAATGTGGCGGCCTTTGTGCCGCATTCCATGCTGCGGGTGGAAGTGATGGGGCTACAGGCCAGCGTGACCCGCGAGCCCACCGAGGCGGAGCTTGGCGAGATGGAGCGCCTGCTGGAGCAGGCCCTGCAGCAGGGCTACCTGGGCCTGTCCACTGACGGCCTGCCCTTTCACTACCTGGCCAACGCGCCCAATACCGACAAGCGCATCCCCACCCAGTTCGCCACCTTCAAGGAAATGAAGCGCCTGCTGGCGGTGGTGCGCAAATACGACCGGGTGTGGCAGACCACGCCCATCATCGAAAACCGCCTGAAGGCCTTCGGCTACTTTGCCCTCACCAGCGGCCGCCTGTTCGGCAAAACGCTGAAAACCTCGGCCCTGTCGGTGATGGAGTTTGTGCTGGCGCCCAAGGCGTCCAATGCCTTCCTCGGCTTTGCCCGCCTGATGAACAGCCGTCTGTTCAAGGGCGACATTCACTTCCAGGCCCTGGGCACCAACTTCCGGGTGTGGTCCGACGGCATTGTCAGCCCCCTGTACGAAGAGCTGGACTCCACCTGCGAGCTGATCGCCCTGGAGTACGATGACCTGGAGGGGCGCCGCGCCCTGCTCAACGATGCGGACTGGGTGGCGCGTTTTCGTGCCGACTGGCATCACGGTCGCCGCGGGCGCAACTGGGCGCACCTGAAGGCCAAGCTCGGCATGCCCGACAACTTGGTGATTCGCGACCTGCAGCGCATGGTGTTTGACGGCGCGCCGGTGCCCGACTGGGACGGGCAAACCCTGCAGGCCGTGTTCGAGCGCCTGCAGCGCTATCAGCGCGGGGCCGCCGGCGAGGCGCGCTCCGATGCCGAGCGCGCCGCCTTCGACAGCTTCCCCCTGCGCGCTGAGGACGACGCCGACTTCATGCTCGGCCTGCTGCGCCAGTACGACCGCAACTTCCGCTACTGGATTGATGTCAGCAACGACGGCAATCGCGCCACCCTGGATTTTCTGCTGCATCCCCAGGCCATGCCGGGCTTTAACGACTCCGGCGCCCACATCACCAACATGGCCTTTTACGACTCCAATCTGATGTCCCTCAAGCTTGCCCAGCGCCAGGGCGAGGGCACCGTGGCGGCCATTGTGCACCGCCTGACCCGGGAGCCGGCCGCTTTTTTCGGGCTGGATGTGGGCACCATCGAGCCGGGTGCCCAGGCGGACATCACCCTGGTGGACCCGGAAAAACTCGCCGGCTGGGATACCAACGACACCCGCGAATTCATCTACCGCGACCTGTTCGAGCACCAGCAGATGGTCAATCGCCCCCAGGGCGTGGTGCCGCTGGTGCTGATCAACGGCCAGGTGGTGTGGCGCGACGGCGACTTTGGCGCTGCCCTTGGCAGCACTGCCCTTGGCCGGGCGCTGCGCGCCGCCTGAGGCTCAGTGGTGCTCCAGATAGCGCAGCAGCAGCTGTAGCAACTCGGCGCGGTAGTGCTCGTCGGCCAGCAGGGCGGGCTGCTCGTGCATGGCCTGGCCGAGGTTGCTGCGCAGGGTCTGGCGCAGTAGCAGGGCGCGGTAGCGCGGGTCGCCGCCCGCCCCCTTGTCGGCGAGCCACTGCTCCAGCCACTGCTCCCAAGAGGGGTTATCCAGCGACTGGGTCAGCTCGTCCACCCGCTGGTGTATGTCGAAACTGCCCTGGTACTGGCGGAAGAAGGCCGGCTCCAGCTGCTGCAGAGCCAGCCACTGCTCGCACTCCTGCGCGATGATGGCGGCCAGGGTGTCGGCCAGGGAGCGGTCCGCCAGCGCCTGGATCTGCTGGAAGCGCAGGGCGGCCTGTTGCAGCAGCTCCGCTATGCGCGCCTCGTACACGTCAGAGAGAATGGCCTCTTTGTTGGGAAAGTACTGATACAGCGAGGCAATGTTCACCCCGGCCACCTCGGCGATGCGCGCAGTGGTGAGCTTGTCGGCGCCTTCAGTATTGAGAATGTTCAGGCAGGCCTCCTGGATGGCCCGCAGGGTGTGGCGGGCGCGGCTCTGGCGCGGGCGCTTGCGGGCCCTGGGGGGTTGCTTGTCGCTCATGGGCGCGGCTTGCGTGCAAAAAAGTAAGTGGGCCCCAGTTTGCCCCGGCGTGCAGCCAAAAACCAGTGCTGTTTCAAGGGCTTGCGTGCGGTGCGCGGGGGCGCGAATGTGAATTGCCGCGGCCGCACCGTGGTTTTAGGCTGCTATCACTCAACTGTGCAGAGCCGGGGGCAGCAGTGTATTTCGATCTACAGTATTACGGCCGGGTGCTGGCCCATGTGTGGTCCCTCAAGGGCTGGAAGGGGCGGCCGCGCATGCTGTTGCGCCTGCTGGTGCTGGTGCCGCTGGCCACGGTGTTTCACACCCTCTGCTTCCTGCTGGACTATGTGCTGTTCCCGCGCCTGTGGCGCCAGCAGGTGCAGCGCCCGGTGTTTATTGTGGGCCACGCCCGCTCCGGCACCACGTTGGCCCACCGCCTGCTGGCGGGCGATGGGGACACCTTCAGTTACTTCCTGTACTGGGAGCTGTTCTTCCCCTCGCTGCTGCAAAAAAAGGTGATTCGCGCCCTGGGCCGGGTGGACGCCTGGCTGGGCGGCCACTGTAAGAAAAAGCTGGTGGCCTGGGACGACAAAACCTTCGGCCGCTACCGGCATATCCACAACATGAGCCTGTGGAACGCCGAGGAAGACCAGTTTGTAATGCGCGCCGCCTTCGTTACCCAGCAGTGGGCGCTGGACGTGCCGTTGATGCACAAGATCGACCAGTTCCATGTGGATGCCATGCCCGAGCGCAAGCGCCGCCGCTGGCTGCGCCACTACCGCGAGTGCGTCAAGCGCCAGCTGCTGCTGAACGGCGGCGATGGCATCCACCTGTCCAAAAACCCCCTGATGTGCGGCTGGGTGGGGGCACTGATCGAGACCTTCCCCGATGCGCGCATTGCGGTGATGGTGCGCAACCCCCACCAGTGCATACCCAGCACCCTCAGGCTGCTGGAGGTTACCTGGAAGGGCAAGGGCTGGACCCGGGCGCAGTACGACGAATCCCTGCGCGCCATGACCGAGATTGCCTTCGAGTCCTTTCACCATCCGCGCCAGGTGCTGGCGGCCCACCCGGATACGCCGCAGATTTTTGTGGACTACCGCGACATTACCGCCCAGCCGCGGGCCACCGTGCAGGCCATGTACCAGGCTCTGCAGCTACCGATGACACTGGCCTTCGACGCCTGGCTGCAGCAGCAGGAAGAGCGGGAGCGCTCTCACCAGGGGCGCTTTGAATACAGCATCGACGACTACGAGCTGTCGCCGGCGCGCATCGAGCAGGAACTGGACGAGCTGTTCACCCTGTACGACTGGCCCCGCCAGGCAGCCGTGACTGATAGCGCGTCTGCGGCTGGCGATTCAACAGCTACACCGGCTACGACAACAACGCCAATAAAAGGAGTCTCCGCATGACGCAGTTACAGGGAAAAACCGCACTGATCACCGGCGCCAGCCGCGGTATTGGCCTGGCCATGGCCCGGCGCTTTGCCGCCGAGGGTGCGGCGGTGGCCATGGTGGCCTCGCGCCTGGGCGCCCACGGCTCGCTGCCGGGCACGCTGGAAGGCGCGGTGGCGGAGATCGAGGCGGCCGGTGGCCGGGCCGTGGCCCTGGCCTGTGACCTCAGCAGCGCCGAGGCCCGGGCCGATCTGGTGAGCCGGGCAGAGGCCGCCCTCGGGCCGCTGGACATACTGGTGAACAACGCCGCCGGCGCCACCATGGGCCTGCCCAGCCAGGTGAGCACCGCCCAGCGCAGCACCATGTACGAGCTGAACCTGAACGCCCCCATCGACCTGGCCCAGCAGGCGCTGCCCGGCATGCGCCAGCGCGGGCAGGGCTGGATACTGAACATCTCCTCATCCAGCTGCGAACAGCCTGCGGTGCCCTACCGGGCCGGGGCCATGGCGGCGCACATGATTGCCGCCTACGGCGCCACCAAGGCGGCCCTGAATCGCTACACCGAGGGCCTGGCCCACGAGGTGGCCGCCGACGGTGTGTGGGTGAACGCCCTGGCGCCGGTGAGCATTGTGCTCACCCCCGGGGCCGAGCAGGTGCGCGAGATCGCCCGGCGCAACCCCGACATGGCCGAGCCGCTGGAAACCATGGTGGAGGCGGCCCTGTCACTGTGCCGTGGGCACCACGTTGGCCAGGTGGCCTACAGCCGCCACTGGCTGCAGGCCACCGGGCAGGCGGTGTACAGCCTGGATGGCACCACCCGGCTGGGCGATGCGTTTTTGCCAGCGGATATCGATGAATAGCGGCTACCGACGAATAAGGAGAAGGGCGTGAACGATACCAATACCAGCACCAACAGCAACAGCAACAGCAACAGCAACGAAGCAGCCCGTGAACAGCTGAAAGCCGCCTGGGACGACCTGATCGACGATTTGCAGGCCGCCCGGAATGTGATCGACAGCCCCGACTGCTTTGCGCCACCGGCCACCGACCGCAACCTGGCGGAGGGCTACCGCTACCTGGCCGGTTTTATCCACCATGCGGTGGAGCGGGCCTTCCACGAAGACCCGGACTTTCCCGCCTTTCGCAATGCGTTGTCGGTGTACAACAAATCCACCATCGACAATGCCGACGCGATTTATTTTTACGCCCCCCTGGATGGCCGCAAGCACTACCGGGTGCGGGCCCAGCTGCCGCCCCACGGCCACTGGACGGGCGAGCCGCCGGCCGCCAGCGGGCCGCTGGCGCCCCAGTACCTGATTTTCGAGGTGGCCGGCGGCCCCATGGCGGGCGATACCGGTGACCTGCGCGAGCTGATGCCGGGCGGGCGCACCGGCTTTGGCACCCTGGACAGCTCACAGCTGGCCGTGGGCCCCGACGGGGTGCTGGAGCTGCACCTGGGCCCCGAGCGGCCAGCGGGCTACAGCGGCAACTTCATCTGCACCCGCAAGCCGCCCTCCAGGCAGCACCCGGAAGCGGGCGAGCGCTACGCCACCACCGTGAGCGGCCGGCAGCTGTTCCATGACTGGGCGCGGGAGCAGCCGGTGCACCTGTCCATCACCTGCCTGGATACCGAGGGCCAGCAGCCGCCGGCGCTGAACAGCGCCCACACCGCCAACCAGCTGCGCAAGCTGGGTGGCATCGTGCGCGGACAGATGCATTTCTGGCTGGCCTTTTACGATCGCATTCTCAACTGTAACGGCCGCCATGAGGGTGAGGGGCGTTACTTCATGCCGGTGAACGGCTACAACCAGCCCAACGCCGCATCGGGCGATACCGGCGGTGGCATGAGCACCAACATCTACGCCGGCGGCATCTTCGACCTAGCCGAAGACGAGGCCCTGTACATCGAGGCCCGCTACCACGGCGAGCCGAACTACATCGGCATGCACCTGGGCAACCTGTGGGGCGAATCGCCGGATTACGCCAACCACCAGAGCAGCCTCAACGGCTTCCAGATGCATATGGGCGAGGACGGCGTGCAGCGCTGGGTGGTGGCCCACCGCGACCCGGGGGTGCCCAACTGGGTGGACACCACCGGCCTGCGGCGCGGCTACCTGTCACACCGCTGGGCCTACAGCACCCTGCCGCCCGAGGACAAATGGCCCACCATCAGCGCCAGGGTGGTGCCCTTTGCCGCGGTGCGCGACTGCTTTCCGGCGGACACGCCAGCGGTCACACCCGCCCAGCGGCGGCAGGCGATCGCGGTACGCCAGCAGCATGTGCAGCGGCGGTTCCGGGTGTTCTGAGCGCCCTAGACATCATGGCCTGACGCGCTCTGCATCAGGCACCGAGATAATTTGAGGGAGGGGTCTGCCTCCCGGTATCGTGGATTACGCACCGAGGCGCGCCTTGCCACATGCAGAGTGCACCGAGGTGTATTTCTGCAAGCCATCTGTGGAGGCAGACCATGAA
Source organism: Parahaliea mediterranea (assembly GCF_003402235.1). Taxonomy (GTDB): domain Bacteria; phylum Pseudomonadota; class Gammaproteobacteria; order Pseudomonadales; family Halieaceae; genus Parahaliea; species Parahaliea mediterranea. Next base: position 49,848 of record NZ_QEWO01000008.1, on the reverse strand, counting down.
TAAGCATAGCACTTCCTACATCGGACTTGATGTTCACAAGGACTCCATCGCCGTCGCCGTGGCAGAGCCCGGGCGCAAACCGCCGCGGTTCGTGGGCACCGTGACAACGGTGCCATCTTCCCTTACCAAATCGTTGCTGCATGTGGCCGATAAGGCCCACGCACACATCGTTTGCGGCTACGGCTGGGCGCGCTACCTGCGCAGCCAAGGCTGGGATTGTGACGTTATCGCTCCCTCGCACATCAACCGCTGTGCAGCCGACAAACGGATTAAGACCGACCGGCGCGACGCCCTGCTGCTGGCGAAGGAATCCCGTGCCGGCAACCTGGTCAGCATTGTCGTGCCCGATGCGCGCGACGAGGCAATCCGAGACCTCGCTCGCACGCGAGCTGGCGGGCTTCATCTGGGATATCGGGCGTCATGTCGAACTGGCTGAACAGTGAATCACTGTCGACCGTCGACGTCGCGTGGAGGTGCCGCCATGAGCTGACAGCGCCACACCGCTGAACACTGGATCGGCAAGGCGATGCGAGGGAACGACGAGGGGAATCCTCGACGCTTTTATGTGGGCATCTTCCCCGATGATCCCCGTCCCTAGACCGAGGCAGCCCCGCGAAGAAGAGATGAAGTGCGGTAGCCAACCCGCGGATATCAGAATGATCCATCGTCGCGAAGGTCGCCCTCGCGTCGCCTTGCTCATCCCGTGTTATTCGGACATCCCGATCCACACCCTTCATCTCTTCGTGACTCAACGAGAAACGGCTTCGTGCCTGTTGACAGAAAAGGCCATATCAAAAGCGGTAATCGAGCGCCACAGAAACCGTGCGCGGCGCCCCGTAGTACCCGATCACCTCGCCTTCGCCGGTGGTCGGGAAGTTGTAGCCGGCCACCCGGTATTCGGTGTCGCCAAGGTTGCGACCGTGCAGGCCGAGTGACCACTGCTCGCTGGGGGAGTACCACAGCAGGCTGGCATTCCACAGGGTGTAGCCGTCTTCATCAATGGGTGATGGCACCTCGAACATCTGCACCGCGTCGCGGTAGGCCACCGAGACGGTCCCCGTCATATGGCCGTATGCGCCGAGCTCGATATCACTGCTGAGGGCCAGCTGGCCGGTCCAGCGCGGGGTGTTCTGGATATCGCGCTGGTCGGCGACATCCACGGTGGCGCCGGACGGGTCCGCCGTCAGCCATTCATCGATCCGGGTGTCGATGTAGCCCACGTTGGCCGCCAGGCGAAGGCTGCCGCCCAGTTGCACCTCGGATTCCAGCTCCACCCCCTGCAGGGTGGCCTCGCCGACGTTCTCCACATTCTGTACTGGCACTAAAAAGCCCAGCGCGTTGTTGGCAAACCCCACGGAAGTGACCACCTGCATATCCTGGTAGCTGGCGTAGAAGGCGGCCAGGTTCAGGCGCAGGCGGCGCTCAAGGAATTCGCCCTTCAGGCCAAGCTCCCAGCTGTCGACGGTTTCCGGGTCGAAGCCTTCCACCGTCTGCGGGTTGGCGGCCTGGTTGCCGCGCATATCAAAGCCGCCGCTCTTGAAGCCTTCGCTGTAACTCGCATACAGCATCGTGCCATCGTCAAGCTGGTAGCGGGCGCTGACCCGGGGCGAGAACTCGGCGAAGGTTTTGCTGTTTTCATAGTCCGACAGCACGGCAACGGGAATGCGCACCGGGTCATCCGGGTCGCCACTGAAGTTGCCGAATTGCTCGAAGAACACCAAGGCATCCTTGCGGTCTTCGGTGTAGCGCCCGCCAAGGGTCACCGACCAGCGCTCGCTGAGGTTGTAGTCGACATCGACAAAGGCGGAGTAGCTCTCAGTGTCGGCATCGCCATAGGTGGTCTGGATCAGCGGAATCCACGGCAGGGGCAGGCCGATCAGTGCGCCGGGCACGGTCTGCCCGAGGATGGCGTCGAAGCGGCCGCCGGAGCTGCCTGTGAAGTAGTAAAGCCCCGACACCATGTGCCAGCGCTCGGCGCTGTACAGCAACTGCAGCTCCTGGCTGAACTGGTGGTCGTTCACCCGGGCCGGCACGTCGAAATCGTTGACTTCCAGGTTGTCGAAATCGATCGGGCCAATGCTGTCACCCTCGCGGTAGGCGGTGATCGACTTCAGCGTCCACTGGCTGTCGAGGTCGTACTCCACATTCAGGGCGGCGCCCTCGGTGTTCACCTCGGTGGCCGGGTCCAGGCCGGCGCGCGAGTCGTAGACATCGTCGAGCACCGGCGCGCCGCCAATGGCGCCAACGGTCATGCGGTGGCCGCCCTTGGCATTGGACTGGTCGCTGGTGCGGTCGTACTGCAGGCGGACAAACAGCGCATCCACCGGCTGCCATTCCAGGCTCAGCCGGCCGCTGAGTACCTCCTTGTCGTAGTTGGGGGCATCGAAGGTAAGCAGCTCGCCATAGCCGTCGCGCTTGAACGACGCCAGCGCCGCGCCAAGGTACAGGTTGTCGCCAAGGGCAATGCTGCCCGACCCGGTGACATCGCGCTGGTTGTAGTTGCCAAGCTGTGCGCCCAGGGCCAGCTCCGGTTCGCCGCTGAGGCGCCGGGTGACGTATTTGACCGCCCCGCCAATGGTGTTTTTGCCGTACAGCGTGCCCTGGGGGCCGCGCAGAATTTCCACCCGCTCCACATCGTACACATCCAGCACCGCGCCCTGGGGGCGCGCGATATAGACATCGTCCAGGTAGAGCCCCACGCCCGGTTCGAAGCCCCACAGTGGGTCCTGCTGCCCGACCCCGCGAATGAAGGCGGTGAGCGTTGAATTGGTGCCGCGGCTGGGCGCCAGCGTGACATTGGGCGCGCTTTGCTGCAGGTCGACCAGGGTGGACACGCCGGCCTGTTGCAGCTGGTCGGCGCCAAAGGCGCTGACCGACAGGGGGACATCCTGCAGCGACTGGTCGCGGCGCTGCGCCGTTACGATGACTTCCTCCAGCATTGCCTGGGGCGCGGGCGATGCGGGCTCGGCCTGGCTGGTGGTGGCCACCGCCAGTGCCAGCGCGGCGAGGGTAAAGGGCTTAGTGGGCTTGTGCATGACGATCTCCTGCGGGGAGGGTTGTTATTGTTTCGGTGGGTTGCTGTGGCGCCTGCTGGCGCGCGAGAAAATCGCGCAGCAGGCGATTGACGGTGTCGGGCTGGTCCATGGGCGATGCGTGCCCGGAGTCGCCGACAACGGCAAACTCGCAGCGCGGCATGCGCCCGGCCAGTGCCCGGCGCAGGGGCACGGGGGTGTAGTCCCGGTCGGCGGCAAGGATCAGGGTGGGGGTGTGGATGTCGCCAAGGCGCGGGGTAATGTCCCAGTGGCGCAGGGCCTGGAGGGCGGCGAGATAAGAGGCCCTTGGCATTGCCGCCAGCTGCTGCCCGAAGCGTGTGGCCAGGCTGCGCTGGCTGGCCCGGGGGAACAGGCGCCGGGCCAGCAGCCTGCCCAGCCAGCGCATGCCCAGCAGCCGTATCAGCGCGGTGCGCGTGCATAGCTCAATGTGGCGGCGCAGCCGGCCCGGCAAAGCGCAGGGCCCGGAATTGATCAGGCACAGACTGCGCAGCCGCCCGGGTGCCTGTAGCGCCATTTCCTGCGCCACCATGCCACCGAGGGAAAACCCCACCACATGCACCGGCGCCAGCGCCAGCGTATCCAGCAGGGCGGTCAGCTCCGCCGCCATAGCGGGAATGCTCATCGGGGTAGGCCCCAGGGGGCTGGCGCCGTGCCCGCGCAGGTCGACGGTGATCACCTGGTAGTCGGCGCTGAGGGCGGGTATCTGGAAATCCCAGTCGCTGCCGCGCGAGCCCAGGCCGTGAATCAGCAGTACGGGCGCGCCCGTGCCATGGCGCTGGAAGTGGATGCTCGGCGGCTGGCGGTGGGGCATGGCGCTGGGGTTCTTATGGCTTGTAATGGCGCCATATTATGGAATCCGAATTCCGATTACAATAGGGGTGAGCGTAAAAGCAGCGGCTGGCCCGGCTGTGCCGCTCGAGGGCTATTTCAGGCTGAGGTAGGACAGAAAGACGCGGCTCAGTTCTTCCACCAGTTCCCGCTGGCTGGTGTTGCCCAGGCTGCCGGTCACGGTGTGCTGGTTGAGCGCGCCCAGCACAATGTGCGAGATGAAACGGGCGGCCTTTTCCGGGCGGGGGTGGTGAATCTCGCTCAGGTGGCGCTGGAGCACGGCGGCGGTTTTGCGTGACACAAAATCGTTGGTGACATGGATGCGGTCGCGCACCAGGGTATCGCGGGAGGCGCGCAGAATCAGCGCGCGCAGTACTCCGCGGCGGCCGCGATACAATTGCACGAAAAACCCGACCAGCCCTTCGGCAACGGCCTCAAGGGAATCGCCCGCCCAGGCGTCGGGGTCGAACTTCTCGTCCACAATCTGCTCGACATTCATCAAAAAGCGCTGCAATAACAGCAGCAGCAGCCGTTCCTTGTCTTCCAGCAGCCGGTAGAAGGTGCCCACGGAGGACTTTGCCTCCCGGGCGATCTCCGCCACGCCGGCCTCTTCAAAACGGTTGGCCGCCAGCAGGCCCTCGCCGGCGGCAAGGAAGCGCTCCAGTGCCTGCTGGCTGCGCGCCTGGGCCGGCATGGGCACGCTGACCAGAGGTTTGAATACATCCATGTGCTTGTTGCCCCGAATGAGAGCGGCTGATCATAGCACGCCATCGGGTGCCTGCTGGATGCCCGCCTGCCGGTGGCTCAGGGGTGGGCGTTAAACCAGTTCAGCACCAATTGCGCGGACTGCGGCAGCCATTCGTGGCCGGCCGTCAGGTCGGTGTGGCGGCCGGTTTCAATGCCGTGCCACAGCAGGCGGTCGTAGTAATTGTCCATGCTCCACCAGGGCACAATGAGGTCGGCAAAGCCGTGGATGAAGTAGGTTGGCGGGTGATCCGTCGGCAGGCTCAGCGGCACCACGCAGGCGGGGCCCAGGCAGGTGGCGTAGCTGCCGGAATGCACCACCAGCGCGCGAAATTCACCGGGAAAGGAGACCGCCATGCGGCTGGTGTTGTAGCCGCCGCTGGAAATGCCGGTGGCGTATTTGCGGTTTGGGTTGAGGGGGCCAAAGCCGCCGCTAGCAATATGGGCGAATACGTTGCTGAGGAAGGTGTAGTCGGTGGTGATGTTATAGACCGTGGCAGGCCCGGCGGAGTTGGTCAGCCAGGCCAGTTCCAGGGGCGCCCGGGGCGCCAGCACGGCGTAGCCCGCATCTAGCAGGGTCTTGATCGTTTTGGCTTCGTACAGGCCGCCAAAAGGCGCGTTGCCATCACGCGTGAACGCCACCGGGAAGATGGAGCCCTGGTACAGCAGGGCCACCGGCCACCCCCCCGGCGGCGGCGTGCCCAGGGGCAGTTCGTAGTGTATTTCCCGGCTGGTGTGCGGCCCCGAAGGCAGCGACAGGCTGCGATAGCTGCAACTGATGCTGGCCGGGGAGAACCACGACCGGGCCTGCTCGGTGCAGCGCGAGTTGGCATCGGCCCAGGTGGACGGCAAAAAGAGCAGGCTGCACAGGGTGATTAGGGTGCGAATGCGCATGGTGGAACCTCCTGTTGTTATTGTCGGTGGGTGCTTCCCTATCGGTATATATATTCCGATTCCGTTAATGCGTCAAGTTGGGCTCGCCGCAGCAACACGTGGCAGGCCTGAATAACGTGGTTTGTGTCGGCGGAGCAGGGTGTGGTTTTCCCTCAGCCGAACGGGGGTTTACAGCGCAGTGCGGCCCCTATAAGCGCGTGCCTACAAGTGCACCCTATAAGTGCCCCTTAATAGCCCCGCGCCATATCCACCGGGTTCAGCAGGGCCTCCCCGGCCACGTAGCGGCGCAGGTTCTCCACCGCAATCAGGGCCGAGCGATAGCGGGCATCGCCGCCGCTGGCGGCGACATGGGGAGTGATGACAACCCGCTCCATCTGCCACAGTGGGTGGTCGGCGGGCAGGGGCTCGGGGTCGGTGACATCCAAGCCGGCGCCGTACAACTGGCCGGACTGCAGCGCCGCCACCAGGTCGTCGGTAACGGTGCTGGCGCCGCGGCCCACGCTGATGAAAATGGCCCCGGGGCGGGCGCCGGCGAAAAAGTCCCTGTCGAACAGGCCGCGGGTGTCGTCGGTCAGGGGCAGGGCGTTCACGATGACGTGGGCCTGCTTGGACAGCGCGCCCAGCTCATCCGCCAGGCCCACGTAGTCCACGTAGTCCGGCCCGCTGCGCGATGAGTTGCGGGTGGCGATCACCCGCATGCCCAGGCCGTGGGCGCGCTGGGCCACCTCGGTGCCAATGCCGCCAAGGCCCACCACCAGCAGGGTTTTGCCGGCCAGCTCGCCAAAGCGTTCCTGCCCGGCAATGGCGCGGTTCCAATCGCTGCTGTCCTGCGCGCGCTGGTAGGCGGGCAGCGCCCGGGCAATGCTCATCAGCATGGCAATGCTGTGCTCGGCGATGGTGGGGCCAGACAGCCGCTTGCTGTTGGAAAATACCCGGCCCTGGAACAAAACCGGGTCTGCATCGGAGCAGCGGTCTACGCCGACGGTGTAGCTGTGCAGCCAGAACAGGTCCTTGGCCGCTGCCAGTGTGGCGGCGGTGCAAAAGCCGATCACGCCATCGGCGCCGGGCAGCAGGGCCGGGTCGATCTGCCAGCCGCCGGAGCGGTCCAGCACCAGTTCCACCTCTCCCGCCGCCTCGTGCAGGCGCTGTTCCATGTTGGGCAGGGCGTCGGCAAAGGCGGGGGGCAGGGCCACCACCACTTTGCGCGGTTGCCAGCCGGGCTGCTCGCGAAGGGCGCGGGCGGCGCCCTCCAGGCCCTGCGCGGCCACAACGGCCGCCACCTCGTTGCTGATAGTGTCGGGATTGGCTGCGGGGCTGGCTGCGCTGGCAATGGCGCTGGCCGTGGCGATCAGGCACAGGCAGCCTGTGCGTAACAGGTATGGAAGGCGGCGCAGCATGGCAACTCCCTGGCAATTGACGGCGTTGATGTAAAGCATAGGCACTCGTTGCCGCTAGCGCGAGGGGCAGTGCTATAGTCAGGGCCACATTCCAGCGGGACCACCACCATGACACTTCGCCCCTCCTTCCTTCTGCACGCGGGCCTTGGCGCCCTTCTGGCCTGCACCGTGCAGGCGGCCGATGTCACCCCGGGGGAGGAGGCGATCAGTACCGTGCTGGCCCGGGGCATCGCCCCACCGCGCATGGCGCCGCCCCGGGGCGATGAGGCCGAGGGGCCTTTCCAGCGCCTGGTGATCGCCAACGCCAACCTGGTGGATGGCACCGGCGCGCCACCCCGGGGGCCGGTCAGCATCGTGATCGAGAACGACCGCATTGTGGACATTCGCGGCGGCGGCACCGCCGGCATCCACGGCGGCGACAACTCCTGGGGCAGCAATACGCGGGTGATCGACGCCAGCGGCCAGTACGTGTTGCCCGGGCTGATTGACGCCCACGCCCACCTGGGCACGCCCTCCCACGCCGCCGCCGGCGCCCTCACCGACCCGGAGTATGTGCTCAAGCTGTGGCTGGCCCACGGGGTGACCACCGTGCGCGATGTGGGCGCCATGATGGGGCTGGGCTGGACGGTGCAGCACAAGCAGCGCAGCGCAAAAGGGGAGATCAGCGCCCCGCGCATGGTGGTGCATTCCATGTTCCCCGAGAGCATGGCCTCGCCCGAGGCCGCGCGTAAATGGGTGCGTGCGGTCAACAAGCGCGGCGCGGACGGGGTCAAGTTTCTCGGCGCATCGCCGGCGCTGATCGAAGCGGCCATGGATGAGGCGCAAAAGCTGGACATGAAAACCGCCTACCACCACGCCCAGCTCTCTGTGACCGGCACCAACGTGTTGGACAGCGCGCGCATGGGCCTGGACAGCATGGAGCACTGGTACGGCCTGCCCGAGGCCATGTTCGAGGACCGGGTGATCCAGGACTACCCCTACGACTACAACTACAGCAACGAACAGGACCGCTTCGGCGAGGCCGGCCGGCTGTGGCTGCAGGCGGCGGCCCCCGGCTCAGAACGCTGGCAGGCCACCATCGACGAGCTGATCGCCCTGGACTTCACCCTCGACCCCACCTTCACCATTTACGAGGCCGCCCGGGATGTAATGCGCGCGCGCAACGCCCCCTGGCACGCCGACTACACCATGCCCTACATCCTGCGCGCCTTCGAGCCGAGCCCCGAGGTGCACGGGTCGTTCTTCTTCGACTGGACCACCGCCGACGAGGTGGCCTGGAAGCGCAACTACCAGCGCTGGATGCAGTTCGTGAACGACTACAAAAACGCCGGCGGCCGGGTGACCGCGGGCTCCGACGCGGGCTTTATCTACAAAATCTACGGCTTTGCCTACGTGCGCGAGCTGGAGTTGCTGCAGGAGGCCGGCTTTCACCCGCTGGAGGTGCTGAAGTCCGCCACCCTGAACGGTGCCGAGCTACTGGGCATGGCCGAGGACATCGGCAGCGTGGAGATCGGCAAGAAGGCCGACCTGGTGATCGTCAACGAAAACCCCGTCGCCAACTTCAAAGTGCTCTACGGCACTGGCCACCTCAAACTGAACGACGACACGCACACCCTGGAGCGCACCGAGGGTATTCGCTATGTCATTCGCGACGGCATTGTGTTCGACAAGAACAAGCTGCTGGAGGATGTGCGCGAGCTGGTGGCAGCGCAGAAAGCTGCGGAAAAGGCGGCGAAAACCGGCCCCTGAACAGGGCCGGCTCGCCGAAAGAGGGAAAACAAATCAGGCGGGAAAGGGCTTGCCCGCCGTGATCGCCGCCAGGGCGTCCTCGCCGAAGGCCGCCGCCAGCGCCTCGGTCATATCGGGGTGGCGGCGCAGGCCCTGGCCGCCATCGATGTTGTAGCACTGGCCCGTCACCCAGCTGGACTCGGGGCCCGCCAGGTAGCGCACGCCCTCGGCGATATCCTCCCCCTCGCCGGTGCGGCGCAGGGGGATCTGCTCGTCGAAGGCGGCCAGGGTGTCTTCGCTGGCAAACATGGGGCCGGTGGCCTCGCTGCGGGTCAGGCCTGGGCGCACGGCGTTAATGCGGATACCGGCGCTGGCCAGCTCGTCCGCCGCTGACTTGATCAGCCCCTCCAGCCCCGCCTTGCCGGCGCAGTAGGCCGACAGCCAGGGAAAGGGCATGGCCGCGGTGGTGGAGGAAATGCAGACGATGGCGCCGCCCTTTTCCATCAGCGGCGCGCAGTGGCGAATGGCAAGAAAGGCCGTGCCGATGTTGATCTGCAGCTCCTGCATCAACCCGTCCAGGCTCTGCATCATCAGCGGCATGAAACCACCGCCGCCCACCGTGGGCACCACGATATCCAGCCGCTGGCGCACCTCGAAGGCCTGCTGGGCGGCGCGCTTTACGTCCGCCTCTACCTGGGCATCGCCCACGCAGAGGGCAACCTCGGCGTCTGGATGACTGGCCAGAATGGCCGCGCGGGCGGCTTCGAGCTTGTCCTGCCGGCGGCCCATCAGGGTCACCGCGGCGCCATCGGCCACCAAGCGCGCGGCACAGGCGGCGCCAATGCCGCCGGCGCCGCCGGTCACCAGGGCCGACTGGCCCTGAAGCGATTGCTTGTCTGTCATGGCAGCTGCCCCCTCAGAAGCGGTAGTCGAGGTCGATACCGTACATCCGCGGTGGGTTGTAGACCACACCGGCAAAGCCCAGCGATTCAAAGGCGCCGATGCCGCTCTGGCGGTAGAACTCGTCGGTCAGGTTCTTGCCCCAGAGAGTGGCGGTGAGGTCGCCGGCGTCGCCCAGGCTGATGTCGGAGAGAATCATCCGCGCGTTCACCAGGGTGAAGGGGTCGTTGCGCACGTACTCGTCGAAGCGACCTTTCACCGTGCCATAGGTGTAGCCGTCGCTGTAGGCAACGTCCACCCGGGCGCTGAGCTGGCCAACGCCAAAGTAGGGGAAGTCGTACTGCACACCGGCGGAGGCGGTGTTTTCCGGCGCGTTGGCGAACACGCCGCGGTCGCTCACATCGCAGGTGGTGCCGGGGGCGCCGCAGAACTGGCCGGTGGGGTCGAAGAAGGTGTACTCGTCGTACTCCGGGTCCAGGTAGCCGTAGCTCACATTCAGGGTCAGGCCCTCCAGCGGAATGGCGAGCAGTTCCAGTTCCAGGCCCTGGTAGCTGGCCGCGGCGGCGTTCTGCACGGTGCTTTCGGCGCCAGTGGCGGTGGGCACAAACTGGGTTACCTGCTTGTCGTCGTATTCGCTGTAGAACACCGCGCCGTTCAGGCGCAGGCGGTTGTCCAGCCACTGGGACTTCAGCCCCAGCTCGTAGGAGGTGAGCGTCTCGGCATCAAAGGGACGCTGGTTGGCGATGGAGGTGCGCGACAGGAAGCCCCCCGCCTTGTAGCCGGTGGCAATGCGGAAGTAGCCGGTGGTGTCGATGGTGAAGGCGTAGTCCACGGTCAGGCTGCCGCTGGTGTTCTCGAAGGAGGTATCGAAGCTGCCGCTGGCCGGCATGCCCGCCAGGGTTTCTTCAATGACAATCTCACGCTCGTCCTCGGTGTAGCGCAGGCCCAGGGTGACATCCAGGCGCTCGTCCAGGGCAGCTGGGGTCCAGGTGAGCTGGCCGAAGGCCGCCCAGGCGGAGTTGTCGGTGTCGTAGCTGCGGGCGGTGCCGAAGCTGCCGAACACAAAGGGCGTCTGCTCGCGGGTGACTTCGGTGGCCTTTTCATTGAAGTAGTACAGGCCCGCCAGGTACTGGAACTGGCCTACGTCGCCCAGAAACTGCAGTTCCTGGGAGAACTGTTCGTGGGACTTGCGGTTGGGCGCGCCGGCGGCAAACAGGGTTACCACGCTGTTGCCGGTGTCCAGGAAACCGCCGCCGGACAGGCCGGTGCGGTGGCGCAGTTCCATTTCGCGGTAACCGGTGAGGGACTTCACGGTGAGGTAGTCGGTGATGTCCCAGGCACCAGTCAGGCTGTGGCCCTGGATGTCCATCTCCTCTTCGCCGGCGTAGGGAATGTTCAGGGCGTCCTTGCGGTCTTCGTCGGCCGCCGCCACGGCATTGCTGTACACGCCGAGGAAGGTGCCCAGCTGGGCCTGGGCCGGGCTGGCGCCGCCAAAGGCCGGGTTGGCGGTGTTGGCAAAGGCCACGCAGGACGGGTCGGTAGAGCAGGCGCCGGATACCGGCTGGTTGCCAAAGGCAGCGTAGGTGCCAAGCAGCACCGAGTCGGCAATGCCGCCGTCGTTGGCGCCGGGGCCGAAGGTCAGGGTCGGGTCGAAGTTGGCGCCAAACACCGAGGCCGGCATTGCTTCGGCGTGGCTCAGCTGGAAGGCCGCCGGGGTGCCGGTGCCCTTGGTGCCGTCGTAGCTGTAGTCAAAGCTCAGGGTGTCGGTGGGCGCCCAGTTCAGGGCCACGTGCCAAGCGTCGTTGTCCTGCTCGCCGAAGTCGTCGGCCTTGCCCTGCTGGAAGTTGGTGGTGTCGTTGTCCACCCAGCCGCCGCGGGTGTCGTACAGGTAGGACAGCTTGGCGGAGACACCGGCGAAGGTGGGCAAATCCACAATGGTGTGGGCCTTCAGGCGATCGTAGTTGCCCACGCTCAGGCTTTGCTGGAATTCAAATTCGCCGCTGGGCTTGGCGGTCACAATGTTGATGGCGCCGCCGGTGCTGTTGCGGCCGTACAGGGTACCCTGGGGGCCGCGCAGCACTTCAATGCGCTCCAGGTCCACCACGTCGAAGGCCAGGCCGTTGTTGCGCGCCATGTAGATACCGTCCATGTAAACGCCCACCGCCGGGTCCACACTCATGGAGGGCTCCGGCTCGGTAATGCCGCGAATGGCGAAGTTCACCGTGGCGTTGGAGGCCGACTGGCGGTGCATGGACATATTCGGGGTGAAGTGGGTGACATCCGTTACCTGCTCGATGCCCATGCTCTCAATGGCCGCGGGGGAAAACGCGGAGATTGCGATGGGCGCATCCTGCAGGGATTCCTCCCGCTTCTGCGCGGTGACCACCACTTCTTCCAGGGCGGTGGCGCGGCTGCCGTCCTGGGCCAGGGCGGGCGCGCTGGCCAGCGCAACGGCAAGGGACAGGGCAGTCAGGGGGAATCCGGTTGGGGCCGGGCGTGCTTTCATGGCGGAACCTCTAATGGGTATTGTTATGTTCGGGCCCGGGATTCTAGGAGAGCGGTTTCGCCGCAAGCTTCATGCATATGGATGAATCGCAACCGGCGCCGGGGCGCCGGTTGGCTTGTTGAACCGTTGCCGGTTGCGGGGGAGAACGCGCCGGGCGGCGCGGGTGCGGGGTGGCTAGCGAATGGCCGGGTGTTGGGCGCCCGCGCTTAAGCGTCCACCTTCAACACCATCTTGCCGCGGTTGTGCCCTTCCTGCAGCTGGCGGTGAACCTCGGCAACATCCTGCAGGGGGTATTCGCGCACCGGCGGCAGGCGGATGTCGCCCGCCGCCAGCAGGCCGGCAATTTTTGCCAGGGTGGTGGCGCAGTCGTTATCGTCCATCACCGAGAACACGCGGTTCACACCTTTTTCTGCAGCGGCGCCCATGGCCCCGGGAATATCGCCATCGTCCACCAGGGTGGGAATGCTGACGAAGGTGCCGCCGGTGCGCACCAGGTCCAGGCCGTTGGGCAGGGTGCTGACCCCCACCGCGTCCATCAGGTAGTCCAGCCCGCCTGGCGCCCACTCGGCAATGGCCTGGGCGATGTTTTCCTTGCGGTAGTCGATGACGCGCTCCACGCCCAGTTCGCGCAGGTAGTCGACATTGGCACTGGAGCAGGTGGCGGCCACCCGCGCGCCGGCCCAGCGCGCAAACTGCACGGCAAAGCTGCCGAGGCCACCGGAGCCGCCGTGGATCATGGCGGTCTGCCCGCTCTGCAGGCCGCCGCGATCAAACAGGCCCTGCCAGGCGGTCAGCGCCGCCACCGGCAGGGCGGCGGCGTCGCGCTCGTCCAGTCCAGCGGGAATGTGGGCCACCCGGTCGGCGTTGGCCAGGGTGTACTGGGCGTAGCTGCCCTGGCCGCCCTGGCCGTGGTTGGTGGGGGTGAACACCCGATCGCCAATGGCAAAGCCGCTCACGCCCGCGCCCACACCAGCCACGGTGCCGGCGGCGTCAAACCCGATAATGTAGGGGAAGACGTAGGGCCGGTACTGCTCCAGGTAGCCCTGGCGGTTCTTCCAGTCGGCGGGGTTGACGCCCGCATAGCTGACCTTGATCAGCACCTCTCCCGGGCCGGGTTCGGGGGTGTCGATCTCGGCGTATTCAAACACTTCCGGGCCGCCGGTCTGGCGAATGAGCATCGCGTGCATGGTGTTTCCTCAGGTTGGGTTGGCAAATTGGGGTGTCAAATCGCGCGTCAGCCGAGCCCCGCCACGCTGCGCAGCACCAGGCTGACCAGGGCCGATTGCTGGTTCACCCCGGTTTTCTGGAAGGCGCCGCGCAGGTGGGTGCGCAGGGTATTGCGGCTGACGGAAAGGTCTTCGGCGATTTCTTCCAGGCTGCGGCCATTGGCCAGGGCAATGGCCAGGCGCGCTTCGCTGGGGGTGAAGTCGAACAGTTGCTGCAGCAAGCCCTGCTGCTCGCCGCTCAGGTTTTCCGGCGTGCTGATGTAAATGGCCAGGGTGGGGCGGCGGTCGCTGCCCTGGGGCGTGGCCGGCAAAATGATGCCGGCGGCGCTGGTGAGGGGCTTGATCAGCAGCATGCGCCGCGCCGCCGGGTCGTCGCCGGTCAGGGGCATGGCGCTGGTGATGGCTGGCTGGTTCGGGGTGTCACCCTGGTACTGCCGCAGCAGTGCCTGCAGGCGGCGGTTATCACCCGGGTGGGTGGCCACCAGGGTGTGGTTGCGCTCGCGCAGGCCCAGGCCCTGCTCCAGCAGGTGGCGGGCCACCGGGTTGCTGTGCACGATGCGCTGCTCGGCATCCAGCAGGATGGTGCCCATTTCCAGGCGCTGGGCAATGTCGTTGTACAGACGGCTTTCAAAGGCGTGGTGGGTGTCGTGGTCGAGCAAGTCCAGCAGCTGTGGCAGGTGGCTCACCAGCAGGTTGAACAGCGCCTTGTCGTGATCGTTGAAGGGCGCTTCCTGCTCGCCGCGCAGGGCGCGCAGGAAGGCACCGGTACGGCCCTGGCGCTGCACGTCCACGCCCAGCACCTGCACGCAGTCGTAGGGCTGCATGAACTCCTGGTAGTACACGGTCTCCCGCAGCTGGGTGAGGGGCAGCATCTCCTCCAGTGTCACCGCCTGCCGATCCGGCAGGTTGACGAAAGGATCGAAGGCGCCAAAGCGGTCCGCGTACTGCCGCTGGTTGGCCGCGTCAAACTGCATGCCGCCGATAAACAACACGCCGGGGTCACCCGGGCGCGGGCGGGTAAAGCCCAGCACGGTGAGCCGGGCGGCGCTCATGGCGCACAGCTGTTCCAGAAAATTCTCCCAGGGTGCGTCTTCCTGGTGGCCGTGGTACAGGGCGGCCACCAGGCGATTGAAGTCATCCAGGCTCGGTAACATGGCGGGTCTCGTTGCTGGGGGTATCGCCCAAGGATACCCTAGCCACTGGCTCGCGCTGGAGCCGGCGGCCTCAGCCGAAGCGATAATCCTCCGGCTTCGGCTGCTTGGTCATTTGCCAGTAGTCGATAATGCGAAAGGGCAGGTTGGCGGTTACCCGACCGGCGTCGTTTTTGTACCAGTTGCTCACCCCTTCCCAGCCCCAGGCGGTGTCGGCGTTGATGCGATCCACCTCGTTGTTGTAGGCATCGTGCACGTCCTGGCGCACGTCCATGCTGGCGTGGCCGCCTTCCAGCAGCAGGCGAATGCTGCGCAGGATGTAATTCACCTGCGACTCCGCGTTGTGGGCGATGCTGCCGGCCACCACCAGGTTGGTGTTGGGGCCGTAGATGCAGAACAGGTTGGGGAAGTTGGGCACGGTGATGCCGAGGTAGGCGCGGCCGTTGGTGTCGCCCCACTGGTCGTTGAGGTTGACGCCGTCGCGGCCGGTAACCTGCATGGGGAACAGGAAGCGGTCGGCGTAAAAGCCGGTGGCGCAGGCGATGGCGTCCACCTGATGCAGCACGCCGTCGGCAGTGCGCACGCCGGCGGGCTCAATGGCGGTAATGCCCTCGGTGACCAGCGTCACGTTGTCTTTTTGCAGGGCGGCCAGGTAGGAGCCGTTGTCCTGCAGGATGCGCTTGCCAAAGGGCGGGTAGGTGGGCAGCACTTTTTCCAGCAGGGCCGGGTCCTGCACCTGGGATTCAATCCACGCGGTCAGGGCCTGGCGCATTTCGTCGTTGGCGGCGCTCACCGAACGGCTGTCCTGCCAGGTGGGGTCCACCAGGGTTTTGTCGTACACCCCTTCAATGGAGGTGTAGAACAGCCAGAAGCGGTACCACTTGCTGTAGTAGGGCAGCTTCTTCAGCGCCCAGCGCTGGCCCTCGCCCACTTCCACGTGGTAGCCGGGGTTGGGGAACATCCACGCTGGCGAACGCTGGAACACGGTGAGTTCGCCGGCGGTGTCGGCCATCTCGGGAATGATCTGGAAGGCGCTGGCGCCGGAGCCGATCACCGCCACTTTTTTGCCAGCCAAGTCCAGCCCCTCGGGCCAGGCGCCGGAGTGGAACAGGGGGCCGGCAAAGCTGTCGATGCCTTCGATCTCCGGCAGTTTGGGCCGGTTGAGCTGGCCCACGGCACTGATCACGGCGCGGGCGGTGAGGGTGTCGCGCTGGCCGTTGGCATCCACCACGGTAACGCGCCAGGTGGCGCTGGCGTCATCCCACTGGGCGCTTTCCACCTCGGTATTGAAGCGGGTGTGGGCCTTGACGCCGTAGTCGGCGGCGCAGCGGTCGAAGTAGGCGCGAATCTCGTCCGCCAGCGGGAAGTGGCAGGTCCACTCGTGGTTGGGCTCGAAGGAATAGCTGTAGCTGTGGCCGGGCACATCCACCCGGCAGCCGGGGTAGTGGTTCTCGAACCAGGTGCCGCCAAGGCCGGGGTTTTTCTCGATCAGGGTGTAGGGAACGCCGGCCTCCCCCAGGCGGATGCCGGCCAGCACACCGCCCATGCCGCCGCCGATGATCACCACCGGGAAGTCGGCCCCGGCGGCCTTCAGTGCCTCGCTGTCCAGGTTCAGGCCGCGATGGTCCACCCCGTCCAGGGCGATTTCCTCGCGGATGAAGTTTTCGTAGCGTTCGTCCAGCTCGTGGCCGCACATAAAGGTGTAAAGCTCGCTGACCACGGTGTCATCCAGTTCCGGCAGCTGGTTGCCCCGGGCCTGGTAGGCGGCAATGGCGGCCAGCACTTCTTCGTGAATCTGCGCGGCCTGCTCGCGGGTGTAGCCGCCCTCCAGCAGCTGTTCGCCGCTGGCGCCGGCCGCCACCACATCCATCATGCGCGGCGCCGGGTAGCGCGACAGCACGCTGGTGTCGCCGCTCATGTGCACAATGCTCATCAGCAGGGCGGGCACGTTCAGTTCCCACAGTTTTTCGCGGATATCCGCATCGCTTTCGGTGATGGGTTCCACCGAGGCTTTCAGGTGGTCGAGCATGGCAATGTCTCCAGTGTTCTTTTGTTATGGTGCTACTTATCCCACAGTCATTGGCCAACTGCGAGCTGGTAATCGTGGGGGGGATAGTGTCGGGCCGTGCGCCGGCTCACATCCTCCAAATAGATGAACCGCGCCGGGGGCGTGTCATTTTTTCAGCCTGTGCTAGCATCCTTGAACTATCCAAGGAATCGGGGGCGGGGACATGACCAAGGCGTCGGATCTTTTTGTACAGGCACTGGAGCGCGAGGGCGTGCGCTATGTATTTGGTATTCCCGGCGAGGAGAACCTGGATTTCCTGGACTCCCTGTCGCGCTCGAACCAGATCCAGCTCATCCTGACCCGCCACGAGCAGGCGGCGGGCTTTATGGCCGCCACCTACGGCCGCCTGACCGGCAAGGCCGGTGTGTGCCTGTCCACCCTCGGCCCCGGCGCCACCAACTTCACCACTGCCGCCGCCTATGCCCAGCTTGGCGGCATGCCGATGATGATGATCACCGGCCAGAAGCCGGTGAAAAAGTCCAAGCAGGGGCGCTTCCAGATTCTTGACGTGGTGGAGATGATGAACCCCATCACCAAGTACGCCCACCAGCTGGTGTCGGCGGACAACATCCCCAGCCGGGTGCGCGAGGCCCTGCGCCTGGCGGAGGAGGAAAAGCCCGGCGCGGTGCACCTGGAGCTGCCCGAGGACATTGCCGACGAGGAAACCGCCCAGTACCCCATTCCCGCGTCCATCGTGCGCCGTCCGGTGGCGGAGGAGAAGGCCATCCGCTTTGCGGTGGATCGCATCACTGAGGCCAAATCGCCCATCCTGGTGATTGGCGCCGGCGCCAACCGCAAGCTCACCAGCAAAATGCTGACCCAGATGGTGAACGACTACGGCATTCCCTTTGTTACCACCCAGCTCGGCAAGGGGGTGATCGACGAGCGGCACCCGCTGTACCTGGGCTGTGCCGCCCTCTCCGCCGGCGACTTTGTGCACCGGGCCATTGAGGCGGCGGACCTCATCATCAACGTCGGCCACGACGTGATCGAGAAGCCGCCCTTCTTCATGCAGCACGGGCGCATGAACGAGGGCACAGACCACCACGAGACCAACCCGGTGGAAGTCTCCGCCGGCACCCAGGTCATCCATGTGTCCTTCCGCTCGGCGGAGGTGGACCCGGTTTACTTCCCCCAGCTGGAAGTGATCGGCGATATCGCCAACGCCATTTGGCAGATGAACAACGGCCTGGCCGAGCGCGAGCGCCCGAACTGGGACTTCTCGCGCATGATGGCGGTGAAGGAACACCACGACGCCAATATCGCCGAGGGCAGCGATGACGAGCGCTACCCCATCTACCCCCAGCGCCTGGTGGCCGAGGTGCGCAAGGCCATGCCGGACGATGGCACCATCTGCCTCGATAACGGCGTGTACAAAATCTGGTTTGCCCGCAATTACCGGGCCTACGGCTCCAACACCGTCCTGCTGGATAACGCCCTGGCCACCATGGGGGCGGGCCTGCCCTCGGCCATGGCGGTGCACCTGGTCAACCCCGGGCGCAAGGTCATGGCCATCTGCGGCGACGGCGGCTTCATGATGAACAGCCAGGAGCTGGAAACCGCCGTGCGCCTGAAGATGAACCTGACCTGCCTCATCCTCAACGACTCTGCCTACGGCATGATCCGCTGGAAGCAGGCCAACATGGGCTTTAATGACTGGGGGCTGGAATACGGCAACCCGGACTTTGTGAAATACGCCGAGGCCTACGGGGCCAACGGCCACCGGGTAGAAAGCAGCGCCGGCCTGGCGCCGCTGCTGGCGCAGTGCCTGAACAGCGAGGGCGTGCACCTGATCGACTGCCCGGTGGATTACTCCGAGAACGACGAAATCCTGAACAACACCATTCGCCGCTTGAGCGCGGCGATCTGAGCGTCAGGCTGCCAAAACACGGGCGGCGCCGGGCAAGTCCGCGCCGGCCCTAGAATTCGTAGCGCAGCCCCGCGCTGAACACGTTGTGGCTGTAATCCTCAAGCCCCTGGATGGAACGGTAGCTGACGAAACCCTGCAGGCCGCCGTGAATCTCGCCATCGACTGTGCGCTGGCGGCCGCCGCGCAGCACCGCCGACAGGCCCACTGACAGCACTGCGTAGCCTTCATCCAGTGGGTCGGTGGCAACGCGAAAGCGCGCGTTTGGGCCCAGGTCGGCGGAGACGGCACCGTAGGCGGCGCTGATCTCCCGGGCATCGTCTTCAAACTGGTGGTGGTATTCCGCGCTGGCAAAGGGAATCAGCACGGCGAAGGATGGGGTGGCCGTGTATTGCAGGCTGAGGCCGGCAATGGCCTCCAGCGAGCGGAAGTCCTGCCGGTCCACCCGCAGTTCAAACGCGTCGTTGTTGATGTCCCGTTCGCGGAAGGCGTCGATACGGGTATCGGCAAAGTCCAGGCGGCCGTAGGGCTCCAGGTTCAGCGCGGGGGTCAAGGCGAGGTTGTAGCCGGCCGCCGCGTTCAGGGTCCAGGTATCGCCGCGGGTGTCGCTGAGCGTGCGGGTGTCGGTGCGCTGCACCGCCGGGTTCAGCGAGGGATATTGAATGGCTCGGTCAATAGCGAAATCCAGGCGCTGGAAGCCGCCCCCTAGGCTTGCGTACCACTGGTCGTGAAAGTACAGGGCGAAGGCCATCAGGCTGTAGCCGTCGGTCTCGATGTCGCCGTCCACAACCAGCGCACCCTCCTGCTGGAAGTCAACGTCGCGCTGGGTGGTGCCCGCGAGAAGGCCGCCCACCCAGTGTGGACTGAAGCGGTAGTCGATGCCGGCGTTGACGGCATAGCCGTCAAATTCAAAGGCGTCCTCGTTGCCTGTGCCGTCCTTGTCGCCACTGCCATAGCTGCCGTTAAAAAAACCACCCCAGGGGCTGTAGCGCTCGCCGCCTGTGCTGTCGGCGCTGGCGCCAAGGCCCAGGGGCGCGGCGGGTGTGCCTGCCAGGAAAAAGCCGGTGGCGCCGCCGCGCAGGGCTGAAATGCGGCTGGCCAGGGAGGCGAGCTGACCGCCCACAAACTCGCTGGTCAGCGATTCCTGGGCGGCAAACTCTTCGCCCGCCGTCCAGCGCAGTGAGGTGCCAAGGCCGGCAAGGTCGGTGCCCAGGCTGAAGGCCGTGGGGCCCTGTCCGGTCAGTTCATTGGCGGTGTGCACCAGCTCCCGGGCATTGTCGAACAGCTGAAATGTCTGGCCGCTGCAACGGGCACTGGCCTGACGCTGGAGGGCGGCGCAGGGGCCGCCGTTGTCATCCAGCAGAGCCTCGTAGGTGGCCTGGTTGGCCACGGCGGCGGATTCTTCCACGCTGTTGGCGTACTGGCCGGCCAAATCCAGCAGTGATGCGCCGGCCAGATGGCAGGGCGCCAGATACAACGGCACTACCACAGCCGCTCCCACCCATAGGCGGCGAGCGCCCCTGTTACAAGCCCCGAGCATGTCATGTCCCCTAATACACAGGCGGGCGGTGGCAGCGCCGGGCTACCGGCCCGCAGATCAATGTTGTTGGTGTTGTTAGTACTGCTGTGTAGCTCCGCGAGCATAGACCCGCCGCCCGCAACGCGCCAGCGGCAGGTGGGAAATCAATCCATCCACATGCGCTGCAGGTTGGCGCGGGCGTTGGCCAGTTGGTCCAGGGCGGCGCGGTTGCCAGGCTCCTGTTGCAGGGTGGCCAGGGCACTGTCCAGGGCAAACAGCAGGCTGCGCTGCTCGGTGGAGCGCACCTCGCTCTGCAGCCAGCCCACTGTCACCAGCCGCGAACCGCTGCGCACCGGGTTCACCCGGTGCAGGTAGCTGGCGGGGTAGCACACCAGCGCGCCGGCGGGCAGTTTTACCGCATCTTCGCCGGCGCCGGATTCAATCACCAACTCGCCGCCTTCGTAATCGCCCGGCTCGCTGAGGAAGAGGGTAAAGGAAACGTCTGTGCGCACGCCGTCGATAGCCGGGGCATCAATGTGGGTGCCGTAGCCCATGCCCGCCTCGTAGCGGCTGATCAGCAGGCGCGCGAACTGGCGCGGGCGGGCGGCGGCGCGAAACACCGGGTGCGCCATCAGCTGCTGCTCCAGCAGGCGGGTGATGCCGCGAATGGCCGGGGCGGCGCTGATGCCCTGCAGGTTGTACTTCACCGCCCGGGCGCGCCCGGCGGCGGTGGCCTCGCCCGGGGCAAAGTCGTCACTGGCGGCCAGTTGCTCGCGCACCGCGCCAAGGGTGGGGGCGTCCAGCAGGCCGTCGATGCAGGTCAGCACGGGCCGGTTCCGGTGGCGTAAGGGGGCTGTTGGCCGCCTTGGCTGGGCGGCTGCTTAATAAGAATCATTTTCAAAAAGCTCTCTGCTTTGCTATAACTGGCCAGCCTCATGATGACACAAGGAATTTGCCAACATGCACAAACGCACCAAATTGTGGTCCAGCCTGAGCCTGGCCGCCCTGGTTGGCGGCACCACCCTCGGCGCGGCCGCCGCTGACGAACTGCAGGCCGCCGCGGCTGCCGATGCCGGGCAGGCAACGGCCGCTGGCGGCGAAGGCGAGGGCGAGGGTCTGGCCCAGAACGTCGACCCGGCCACCGACAACGTGGCCTACCTGGCTCAGCTCGGGCTGATGCGCGGCCACCTGCTGGTGGGGCTGGCCCTGTACCGGGAGGGCCATATCGACCACGCCCGCATGCACATGAAGCACCCCAAGAGCGAGCTGTACGCCGACATGGAACCGGCCTTCAAGGCCCGTGGCAGCGCCGGCTTTGCCGATCAGCTGACTACCCTGGCCAAGGCCGTGGAGAGCGATGACAGCAGCGCCGAGGCGGTGGAGGCCGCCTACGCCGCAGTGCTGGAGGGCATCAGCGCCGCCGAGGCCCGGGTGGGCGCCCTGCCGCCGGCCACGCGCCTGGGCGTAGTGGTTAAATTGCTGCGCACCGCTGGTGAGGAGTACGCCATTGGCGTGGTGGATGGCAAGGTGGTGAACGGCCACGAATACCAGGATGCCTACGGTTTCACCCGCACCGCCCAGAGCCTGGTGGCCAACATGGATGCCGGCGATGACGCCGACCTGGCGGCCACCCAGGACCGCGTGAACGCCCTCATCCAGGGCCTGTTCGACGCCAACCTGTGGCCCGGCATCATGCCGCCGGATACGGTCAGCGCCGACGCGTCGTCGCTCTACGGCGCCGCGGCGCGGATTGAAATTGCCGCGCTGAGCCTGTAACTGGCCTAATCGTCCTGCTTTTTCAGTAGCCTGTCGAAGAGGCGCCCCGCCTCTTCCTTCACCTTGCGCTGGACCTCGTTTTTGCCGAGGTCCTCCAGAATCTCGCCGCTGTCCACACGGCACCAGTCGCCGGCGTCGCCGTTCAGGTTGCCTTTGCACTCCAGCGGCCAGTCGATGGCGGTGTAGCGCTCGTTCACCCGGCAGGCCGGGTCTACCTCGGCCAGTCCCGGGTCCAGGCGGGCGGCAAAATCCGCCTTGAAATCCAGGCTGTCGAGCTGGGCGGCACCCTTGCCGGTGAGCTGTATGTTGGCCAGCTCCGCGCGCAGGGGCGCCAGCCGGGCCTTGCCGTCGGCCAGCTGCACATCCACGGTCAGCGCCTCAAAGGCGCTGTCGGCGGGCAGTTCCGCCGCCAGTTGCTCCCGGTTCACCAGCGCCACCGTCTGGCACAGCATGCGCTCAATCCCCAAGCCCTTCAGCACCAGATCCTGGGTGTGGATCTTCACCGGCCCGTTCAGGGCATCGCGCAGGGCGTTGCTGCTGCGCCCCTCGGTGGCCAGCTGCCAGTTCAGCGATGCCTGCCCGCTGAGCTTGGGCTCGGCCTCCAGCGCCGCCAGCAGTTGTGGCAGGTCCACACCGTCCAGCTTGCCGCTGGTGATCAGTCGGGCCTGGTTGTGGGCCGCGTCCAGGGTGGCGCTGGCGCTTAACGTGCCCCCGTGTACCTGGCCCGAGAGGCGGTTGAGGGTGAGCACGCCATCCACGGCCCGCAGCTGGGCGCGCAGCTCGCTCACCTCGTGATTGCCAAAGCGGGCGCTGTCGATGGCAAGCTTCGCGCGGGTGTCGATGGCGCGCAGCGGGGCCAGGGGCAGGGGCGCATCGCCCGCATCTTCGCGCTCGCCCTCGCTGGTGGCTCCATCACTGCTGGCAGGTTTGGTGGCCGCCGCCTCGGGGCCGGCCAGTGCCAGCAGGGCGGGGGTGAATTCATTCAGGTGCAGGTCGGCGTCGATCTGGGGGCTTTCGAAGCTGGCAAAGCGCAGTGTGCCCTCGCCGCGGGCGCTGCCCAGGGTCAGGCCCAGGTCCAGGTCGGCCACCACCCGCTGCAGGTCAACAGTGCCGGTGGCGGTGAGGTCGAGGGGCTTGGCGGTGGCGCCGCGCACCTGGGCCTGGAACTGATCCAGCGCGAGTTGCTGGCTGTTTTGGTCCAGGCGCAGGGTGGCATTGAGTTGCAGGGCCACGGGAGTGCCCCCGGGTTCGTTGGCCGGCAGCGCAAGGGCCAGCGACAGGGGCACCGGGCGCCCGGCCAGGTTCAGATCCGTGGCGTTCAAGGATTTAATCTCGACAATGCGATCCGGCTGGCCTGCATCCGCCATCAACACCAGGCGCGAATCGCGCAGGTTCAGTTCGGCCACCTCCAGGGCCATGGGCGCGGCCAGGGCCAGGCCCGCCCCTTCGCCAGCGGCTTTAATGGCCTTGCGTCGCTCCCGGTAGAAGGCGTCCAGCTGGGCGTCGCTCAGGTCGCTGGTATCCACGCTCGGCGCTGGCGGGCCGGCGGGCACGGTCACCAGCAGGCGCTCCAGGGCCAGGCGCTGGATTTGCACCTCGCCAGACAGCAGCGGCAGCGGTTTGACGCCGATATCCAGGCGGCCGGCGCTGAGATCCGGCTGGCCCTCTCCGGGCAGGGTCAGCTCCACCTGTTCCATGCTGAGGGCGATACGCGGCAGCAGGCGCAGGCTGGCCTCGCCGCCGACCGACAGGGTGGCGCCGGTTTTCTCTTCCAACGCTTCTGCGGCAATGGCCAGTAGGCGCTCCTCATCGACCAACAACGGCACCAGCAGGGCCGCAGCCGCTATCAGCAGGATTGGGGTGAGTAGAAGAAAGAGCAGAAATCGGCGCATGGAGGCTCCTTGGTCAGCGAATGGGCTTACTAGGGTAGCAGAGCGACGGCACCACCGGTGTTAGGTGCGGGCCACCGGACGCTTGCGCCGCGGCGGCTTTGCGGTAAGGTGAGCGGCCCGTCGTTCGAATGCCCTGTGATGCTCTTCGACCACCGCCAGCCGCGATATTTCCCTCACCTGGACCACGCCGAGCTGTTGCAGATGGGCCTGGCGCCCATGCCCCCGGCGCAGTGGATAGAGCCGGACCGGGAGGCCGGGCGCTATCACCTGAACAAGCTGGCCCAGCGCGCCCGCCTGGGCGATTGTGTGTACCGGGCGCTGCCGGCCTCGCTACCGGCGCAGCGGGAGCTGGCCAGCCTGCTGCTGGAGCACCTGCTGCACAGTCATCCGGATGTCTTTCAACGTCATAGCCAGCGTCAGGCCCAGCAGCTGTATTGCATGCCAGGTGGCTTTCGTGTGCCGCTGGCCCATGAAGAGGTGCTGTGGAATGCCTCCCTGTGGGTGGCGGACGATCTGGTGATCATGGAGCCGCGCGGCGACAGCTATGCGCTGACCGCCGCCAGCCTCTGCGCCGCCAGCCAGTGGCGCCTGGAAGACAAGTTCGGGGGCTCGCTGGCGGCCATCCATGCGGTGATTCCGGGTTTTGACCAGGCCCTGCTGCCCAGGGTCGAGCGCTTTTTTCACCACCTCAAGCCCGCCCACCCGGTGGTGCGCTTCAACTGGAGCCTGCAGCACGGCCACACCCTGAACCGGCGCCCGGGCAGCGAAGGCGGCGCCGGCGAGCCGCTGTACTACCGGGTTGAGCGCCAGTCCCTGCGGCGGCTGCCGCAAACCGGCGCGGTGGTGTTCACCATTCGCGTCTACCTGCATCCGCTCACCCAGCTGGCGGATGTCGATGGCGCGCTGCCGGCGCTGCTGCGGGCCATCGATGCCAATCCGGTTGGCATGCAACAGTACAAGGGCTTTGAGCGCTTTGCCGCGGCGCTGGCCGCCTATCGGCAGCAGGCAGCGGAGGGCCGCAATGGCTGACTTGCACACCTGGCAGTACCTTGCCATTGCCCTGCTGTTTGTGTGGAGTGGTTTTGTGCGCTCGGGGCTGGGTTTTGGCGGCGCGGTGCTCACCCTGCCTTTTCTGTTGATGGTGGATAACGCGCCGCTGGTGTTTTTGCCCATTATCGCCATGCACCTGCTGTTCTTCTCCTTCCTGACCATTGCCACCGCGCACTTTCGCGCCCGCGAGGGACACGGTGACAACACCGTCAACTGGCCCTTTTTGCGCTATGCCTTTGCGCTGATGCTGGTGCCCAAGCTGATTGGGGTGGCCGGCGTGCTCACGCTGCCCACCAACGTGGTGAGCGGGTTCATTTTTGTGGTGGTGTCCATCTACGCGGTGAGTTACCTGCTGCAAAAGCCCTTCAAGAGCAACAGCCGCACGGTGGACGCCCTGTTCATGCTGCTCGGGGGCTATGTCAGCGGCACCTCGCTGGTGGCCGCGCCGCTGGTGGTGCCGGTGGCGGCGAGCCGGGTACAAAAGCACGAGCTGCGCGACACCCTGTTTGTGCTGTGGTTTGTGCTGGTGGCCATCAAGCTGGCGGCCTTCGCCTGGACCGGCGTCGACCTGCAGTGGCGCGGGGCTCTGTTGCTGCTGCCCTGCGCCGCCATTGGCCATCTGCTGGGCCTGCGCTTCCATCGCTATACCCTGCGCGCCGATACCGGTGTGTTCTTCCGGGTGCTGGGCGGCGGCCTGCTGGTGGTGAGCCTGGCGGGCCTGCTGCGGCTGCTGGTGGCCGGCACGGGCGCCTGAGGCGGCTGGAGCGCCCCAGGCTCTGTCTAGGCGCCCCAGGCTCTATCAGTGGTGAGCGGCGTTAGCTTCTGCCCTGGCCGGGGCTCAGCAGGGCCCGGGCGCTGCGGTGCATCAGGCGGCGGAAGGCCTGCAGTTGATCCGGGGCCGCCGGGTTGTAGTTGCGCTCATCGCCCAGCAGCTGGCCGGTGGCGCTGTAGTAGATGGTGCCAGCCCCCAGCAGGTGCAGCAGGTGGGCGGAGCTGGCGGCGACAAACTCGCCGCTGGCCTGGCCGCGGCGGATGATGTCTTCCCAGGCCCCCAGGGCAACGAAAGAATTGCGTACCGGGGCGCTGCTGTCGCTGTAGCTGTTGGCGCTGATGCGCAGCAGGATGCGGGCGGCGGTGGGGCGCCCCACCAGGAAGTCCAGCCAGCCGTCCAGCAGGGCCAGCAACTGGTCCATGGCGGGGGCGTCGGGGCGCTCGGCGCGCTGGGTGTGGGCCATCATGGCGCTGAAAATGCGCTGCTCCATCGCCTCGTACAGCTCCTGCTTGCCGGCAAAATAATAGACGATGGAGGCCCGCCGGATGCCCACGGCCTGGGCCACGTCCTCCAGCCGGGCGGCGGAGTAGTCCTTCTCGGCGAACAGCGCCTCGGCGGCATCGAGAATGCGCTGGCGGGTCTGTTCGCCCCGGCGGTGGGTCTTGTTATCCATGGATTGTCCCCTGGTTTCGACGGTTTGCGCGCACTCAGGTCCGCTAACTGGACAGAACTGTAACGCTTGCTGGCTTGTTTTCCTACCTGCTTGCAGGTAGTTTTTTGCCTACCTGCGCGAAGGTAGATAAATGAGCGCAGCAGATAACAACACCGGTTCCGCCATCGGGGTGGGTTGCGCAGTACCCGCGCCTGGCCCCGACACCACAAGTGAGGATTAGCCCCATGAACACAGCCCGCAAGCTGCCCCTTATCGCGCGTATGAAGCCGCTGGCCTGTGCCTGCCTGGCGCTCGCTCCGGTCGCTCCATCGGTTACCCTGGCCCAGCCGATGCTGGAAGAAGTTGTCGTGACCGCCCAGAAGCGGGTGGAATCCCTGCAGGATACGCCCATCTCCCTGGCCGCCCTCGGCAGCAATGAACTTGAGGCCCGCGGCATCGAGGACCTCACCGACCTGCGCAGCGTGGTGCCCAACCTGCAGCTGACGCCGCACCCCAACAGCGCCGCCACGGCGCGCATTTACGTGCGCGGTATCGGCAACAGCGACGACCAGATCACCCAGGACCCGAGCGTGGCGGTGTACATGGATGGCGTCTACCTGGCGCGCACCCAGGGTCTGGCCATGGAGGCGGCGGACATCGCCCGCATCGAAGTGCTGCGCGGCCCCCAGGGCACGCTTTACGGCCGCAATGCCACCGGCGGGGCCATCAACTACATCACCACCGACCCGGCCATCGGCGAGTGGGAGTTCAAGCAGCAGTTCACCGCCGGCAGCCGCGACCTGTTGCGCAGCAAAACCACCGTCAACGTGCCGCTGGGTGACAGCGTGGCGGCCCGGCTGGGTTATGTGACCGCCCGCCAGGACGGCTTTGTCGACAACCTCGGCACCGGCGAGGACCGCTTCGGCGACCGCGACCGCGATGCATGGCGGGTGGATGTGCTGTGGCAGGCGCTCGACAGCCTGGATGTGCGCTACGCCTACGACCGCTCCGGCATCAACGATACCCCGGTGTACTCCGCCGCGGTGCCCCTGTACCCGCAAATGGCGGATCGCCCCAGCGCGGGCAGCCCCGATGTGCGCAATGTGCAGGCCAACGACGTGGTGTCCGACGGCCACAGCCTGATCGCCAACTGGGCGATCAACCCCCTGTTGAGCCTGAAATCCATCACCGCCTACCGTTCGCTGGAAAACTTCCAGAACATGGATTACCACACCGGCGTGTATGGCCCCTTCCCGATCTTCCGCACCAGCAGCGACATTGAGCAGGAGCAGTGGAGTCAGGAGCTGCAGTTGCTGGGCGAGACCGCCGATGGCGGCCTGCAGTACATTGCCGGCCTGTACTACTTTGACGAGGACGGCAGCTATTACAGCGACACCCTGGTGCCCTCCAGCGGCATCCACAGCCTGAACGAAGGCGATATCAGCAACGAGGCCATCGCCGCCTTCGGCCAGGTGACCTGGACCCCGGACGCGCTGGCGCAGCGCCTGCACCTGACCCTCGGCCTGCGCTGGTCTGAAGACCAGCGCAAGGCGTCCAAGGCCGAGAGCATCACCCCGATCGGCACCGAGCTGGTGATTCCCCGTGGCGCCGGCGCCGGTGACAACACTTACACCAACACCAGCCCCTCGCTGATTGTGGCCTACGACCTGAGTGACGACATCAATGTGTACGCCAAGATCGTGGACGGCTACAAAACCGGCGGCTACAACACCCGCTCCAGCAGCATTGAGTCCTTCGAGCGCGGCTTTGGCGAAGAGACCCTGGTGTCCTACGAAGTGGGCGCCAAGATGGAATTGTGGAACCGCCGCCTGCGCGTCAACGCCGCTGCCTTCCAGGCGGACTACGACGACATCCAGATCAACGTTCAGTCCGACCCCAATGACGTCTCCGTCACCGATGTGCTGAACGCCGGCCAGGCGACCATCAGCGGCTTTGAGCTGGATACCACTGCCCTGTTGTTCGAGGGTTTCAGCGCCAGCGTGCGCTACGGCTACCTGGACGCGTCCTACGATGAGATCGTCGATGCCACCGGCAACGACATCAAGGACATCTTCCGCTTCACCCAGAGCCCGCGCCACACCGTCACCGCCGACCTGGACTACACCCTGCCGGCACTGCCCATCGGCACCCTGCGGGCGAATGTCGGCTACAGTTGGCAGGACGACAAGTTCACCGGCTCCACCGCGGAGTCCGGCGAATTTATCGTGGGTGACTACGGCCTGTTGAATGCGCGCCTGTCCCTGTCCGACATCCCGTTCATCCCCACCGGCGACCTGCGCGTTGCCCTGTGGGCCAAGAACCTCGAAGACAAGGTGTACTATATCGCCCACTTCAACGGCGGGGTGCCCACGGCCATGTTCGGCGAGCCGCGCACCTACGGCATCGACGTGATCTACGAGTACTGAGGAAGCGCCATGACCTTTCGCTGGCAACACTGCATTACGGCCGCGTTGCTGGCGGCCGGTCTGGGTGCCTGCAGTGGCACCACCAGTCAGGCGCCGCTGCCGGCGGCGCCTGCCGATGCCGCTGCGTTGCGCGCCCAGGGCGTGGCGGTGAGCAACAAGCCCTTCGCCAATCGCCCCGAGCACTTCCAGTTCGCCGTGGTGGGCGATCGCACCGGCGGCCACCGCCCCGGCGTGTTCGCGCGCGCCATGGGGCAACTTAACCTGCTGCAGCCGGAGTTTGTGCTCAGTGTTGGCGACCACATCGAAGGCTACAGCGACGATAAAGACGCCATTGCCGCGCGCTGGCGCGACGTGCAGAGCCATATCGACACCCTGCAACTGCCGTATTTTTACGTGCCGGGCAACCACGACATCTCCAACCCGGTGATGCTGGCGGCGTGGCGCGCGCAGTTGGGGCGCGACTACTATCACTTCCGCTACCGCGATGTGCTGTTTCTGGTGCTGTCCACCGAAGACCCACCCACCGCCAGCAACAAAAAGCGCTTGATGGAAGAGCTTGGGGTGAGCGCCGATGAATACCGCCAGGCCGTGAAGACCCTGCAGGGCGAGCCGGCCCAGGTGGCCGCGGCGGTGGCCGCCAACCCGCGCTTGGCTACCATTGCCGCCGCGCTGGCCGGCGGCGACAGCGCCACCCTGAGCGATGCCCAGGTGAGCTATATGAGCGACGCCCTGGCAGCCAACGCGGATGTGCGCTGGACCTTTGTGCTGATGCACAAGCCGGCCTGGAAGTACGACGCCCCTGGCTTTGCGCGCATCGAGGCGCAGTTGCAGTCGCGGCCCTACACCGTGCTGGCCGGGCATTTTCACTACTACAGCCGCGAGCAGCGTTTTGGCCGCGACTACATCCAGATGGGCACCACCGGCGGCACCCAGCGCACCCACCCTCCGGGGCCGGGCACCCTCGACCACCTGATGTGGGTGACCATGGGCGCCGACGGCCCGCACATTGCCAATATCGCGCTGGATGGCCTGTTCGATCGCAGCGGCCCGCAGCAGGTGCGCCAGCCGGCGCCGTGACCGACGGCCGGGGCGGCGGCGAGGGCGGCGGCGAGGGCAGCGCGGGCACAGCAAGGGCTAGGCGGGCGAAGGCAACCGGCTTGAGCGGGGTTCGCCTTTCACGCTACTCTCGCGTAACCTGCGCATGCCCCGCGGCGGCGGGAAGGCGCTGGTTGCTCCTGAACGCTGCCCCGCAGCGCCAACGATTCCAACCGGTACCTGCAGTGGCCCCAGCCGACACATCTCACAAAACCGACAAAGCCGACAAGGCTGACAAAGCCGCCCTCGACAAGCGCACCCGGCGCTTTGAAGAAAAGCGCGACCGCATCCTCGATGCCGCCACCGTGCTGATCAACCGCCATGGCCTGAAGGGCATGACCTTTGTGGGCGTGGCGGACATCGTCGGCCTCAACACCACCAGCGTCACCTACTACTTCAAGCGCAAGGAACAGCTTGCGGCGGCCGTGCTGGAGCGCTCCATCGAGCGCCTGGAAGCAATGGTGGCCGAGGCCGCCGCGCAGGGGTCTGCCGAGCTGCGGGTGCGCCATTACATTGAGCTGCACTTTCGCCACTTTGCCGGCCGCCGCCTGGGTGAAGAGCGGCCGCTGGCCTCCCTGTCGGATATCCGCGCCCTGGCCTCCCCGCACCGGGAGGCGTTGATCGAGCGCTACAACAACCTGTTTCGCGCCGTTCGGCATTTTTTTGGCCCGCCAGGCTCCACGCGGGACAAACTGCGCCAGACCGCCCAGACCCATGTGCTGTCCGAGAGCCTGTTCTGGCTGCCGGTGTGGCTGCGCCAGTACTCGGTGGGCGACTACCCGCGGGTGGGCGAGCGCCTGTGGGAAGTGCTGGCCCAGGGGCTGGCGCCGGACGACAGCCCCGCCTGGCAGCCACGGCCCCTGGCACCGCAGGGCGCTGGCAGCAACGGGCTTGGCAGCGACGGCGCTGGCATGCCGGACAACTTCATGCGCGTGGCCACCCGGCTGATCAACCAACTGGGCTACCGCGGGGTGTCGGTGGAGCGCATTGCCGCCGAGCTGAACGTCACCAAGGGCAGCTTTTATCACCACCTGGAAGCCAAGGACGATCTGGTGCTGGAGTGCTTCAGCCGCAGTTACGGCCGCGTATCCCGCCTGCAGCGGGCGGCCCGGGCATCCGGCGGCAGCCACTGGCAGCAGTTGCAGTCCACCATGGCGGCCCTGCTGCACAGCCAGTTGCGCGGCGAGGACCCTTTGCTGCGCACCACCGCCCTGCAGGCCCTGCCCAACGAGGTGCGCGGCGATGTGCTGGCCCGCTCCGACCGCATGGCCCGGCGCTTTGCCGGCATGCTGATTGACGGCATCAGCGAAGGCAGCGTGCGCGCCGTGGATCCATTGATCGCCAGCCAGGTGCTGATGTGCATGCTCAACGCCGCCTTTGAATTGCGCGACTGGGCGGCGCGCCAGGACATGGAAGACGCGGTGGAGCTGTATGCCGCCACCGTATGCCAGGGCTTCTTCCGCGCCGCATGATCTGCCGAGCCGGGTTTGAAAGCCGGGTTAGAAAGGCTTGAAGCGCGCCAGGGCGGCCACCGCCGCCACCGTCAGCAGGGCGGCGGCGCCCGCGGCCCGGCGCCCGGCGGCACTGCGGCTGAAGCGCAGCGCGGCAAAGCCCAGGGCGATGTACAGCAGCACCAGCAGCAGCTTCACGCCAAACCAGTTGAGGGCAAAGGGCGACAGTTGCCACAGCACCGCCAGGGCTATGCCGGTCAGCAGCAGGGCGGTGTCCACCACATGGGGCGCTACCCGCAGCCAGCCGCCGGGCCGGGCGCCCTGCCATTCCCACAGCAACAGGCGCAGGGTGAACAGGCCCACCGACGTGGCGGCCAGCGCCATGTGGGCAAGTTTCAGCCAGGGGTAGAGGTGAGCCATCACCTAGCCTGGCTTGCCGTCGGGGCGCGGTGCCCACAGCACCGGGCCGTACAGCAGCACAAACAGCACATAGGCGCCAATCCAGGCCAGCGCCGAGGCCCACAGGCCACCCTGGTAGGGCAACCAGCCGGCGGCCACCGCCAGGCGCAGCAGGGCGGCCAGAATCACGCTCATAAAAATCAGCAGCCCGCCCGGCAGCAGGCGCAGGGGGCGGCCGGTGTGGCCCATGCTGACCCGCGTCATTACCCCCAGAATCAGGATGCCGATGGCACCGGCCCCCAGGCTGTGGTGCCACAGCGAGGGGTTGTGCAGCAGGCCGAACTGCAAGGCCGCGCGCAGCAGCAGGGCGAGGGCAATAAACCCGTAGGCCAGGTGCAGTATCCACAGCAGGGGCTCGCGCACCGTGCGCCAGCCGGCCCAGTACAGCAGGCGCAGGGCATTGGCCAGCCCGGCCAGCAGGGCGAGGGTGCCCGTGATGGCCGCCGGTGCCCGCAGCAGGTCTGCCAGGGCCATGGCCGCCAGGCTGCCGATGGCGGCATAGGCAACCCAGGCCGGCGCCGGCGCCGGTGTGCTGCCTCCCCGGCCGCGCAGCCAGTTGGCGCTGAAGGCCGGTGTGATGCGGCCCGCCACAACCACCATCAGCAGCGCGATCAGGTCCAGCCCCAGGGCCAGGCCGGTGGCGGCCAGCGCGGGCTGCCGGGCGACAACGGCGGCGTGCATCAGGCCGTTGCCAACAGCCAGCGCCAGCAGCACCGCCACCAGGCCGTAATTGCGCTGGTTGCGCGAGCGCCACAACACGGTGCCGGCGTACAGCGCCAGCAGCGGCAGAAAGGCGCCGTCCAGCGCTGCCACCAGGGCGTAGGGCAGCGCCCCCTGCAGGCACATGGCCAGGCGCCCGGCCAGCCACAGCAGCACCAGCGCCACCAGGCCCGGCCCGGCCAGCGGGCGGGCCCCGGTCCAGTTGCACATGGCGGTCAGCAAAAAGCCGGCAATGGCGGCGGGCACAAAGCCGTAGAGCATTTCGTGGGCGTGCCACTGCGGGCTTGGCAGGGCGGGCAGGGGGTTGCCAAGGCCGGTCACCGCCGCCACCCACAGGCCGACCGAGAGCGCACCGTAGGCAGCGCACAGCAGGAAAAAGGGGCGGAAGGGGAAGGCAAACAGGGCGCTGCTGTGAACTTGTCGTTCCATGCAGGGTCTCCAGTTTCACGAGGCAAACCATGATAGCCAGCGGCCTTCCGCCCTGGCAATGAGTTTGCTTCGCGGGTTTGGTTCGCGGCGAAACATGAACTAGGCTAGTGGCAAGCGACGGTTTTGTAGCTGGAGGTAAGTGATGTCGGCAGCAACAGATGCACAGGGCAAAAAGCGGGAAGATGAACTGGCCGCCAGCAAAGAGGCGGCTCTTGCGGCCTATGAAAAGCTGCTGGAAGCGCGCCAGCATTTTCGCCAGGCGGCAGAAGCCGCCGGCATGGACCTGAAAGACGAGGCCATGCAGCAACTGGAACACGGCAAGGCCCGCGCCACTGAGCTGGCCGATGAGGCCACGCGCTACACCCGCGAAAAGCCGCTGGCCAGCCTGGGCATGGCATTCCTGGCGGGATATATCCTGGCGGTGGTCTTCGGCCGACGATGAACCCCCAGTCGATAACCGCGCACAGCGACGCCGCTACAGGCCCTGATGCGGCCACGGGCCCCGGTGCGCCGCCGGACTCGTCGCCGCCACAGCCGCGCGATCAGTCCCCGCTGGAGCTGTTCCAACTACTGGCGGACACCGGCGCCGACCTCGGCCAGCTGACCCTGCTGGAGCTGCGCCTGGCGGCGCAGAACCTGGGGCGCATGGTGGTGCTGGCCCTGCTGTTTTTGCCGCTGGCGTTGCTGATCTGGCTGGGGTTCAGCCTGCTGCCGGCCCTGGCGCTGTATCAGGCCAGTGGCTCGCTGGTGCAGGCGGCGGCGGTGTTTCTGTGTATCCAGCTCGCCGCGCTGGCCCTGCTGTGCCTGTTGTGGCTGCGTTACCGGCGCAGCCTGAGCCTGCCGCGCACGCGGGAGCAGGTAAAAGCCCTGGGAGCGGCTCTGGAGCGAGGGCCTGCCGCATGAGCCGCGCCGAACTACAGGCGAACATCGCCGCGTTAGAGGCCCGGCTGCAAGCCCGCCAGCCGGCGGTGCACCGGGCCCATCGCCAGGTGGCCCGGCAGATGGCGGGCCTGCCCCCCTGGGCCTGGCCGCTGGGCGGCTTTGCCGCCGGCGTGCTGGCCGGCCGTGGCGGGGGCCTGCAAAGCCTGCGCGCGGCGCGCCGCAGCCTGACCGTCATGACCCTGCTGCGCGGCCTGCTGGAGCCCCAGGTACCGGAACTGTGAACGCACCCCCTGAAGAGCCCGCGGCGCCATCGCTGCTGGGCCGCCCGCGCACCCGTAACACGGCCACTGCCCGCACCCACAACCATAGCCCGGGGGGTGTTGCACTGGCCGTGCTGGCGTCGCTGGCTGTGCTGTACACCCTGTACTTCGCCAGCAGCCTGCTGATTCCGGTGGTGGTGGCGCTGCTGTTTTCGCTGCTGCTGAGCCCGCTGGTCAACACCTTGAAGCGCTTTCACGTGCCGCGCAGTATTTCCGCCATGGTGTTGCTGGCCTGCATTGGCGGGCCCATCGCGTTGCTCGGCATGGAGCTGGCCGAACCGGCCCAGAAGTGGGCCAAGCGCCTGCCGGAAATCGGCATGGAGCTCACCGAGGAGCTGGACTCCCTCACCGAATCCCTGAAACCACCACAGCAGCCCGCCCAGGCCCCCCTGCCAGCGCCCGCCCCGGCCCCCGAGGCCAGGGGTTTTAACTGGTTTGGCTGGTTCGATGACGACGAGCCGGCAAAGGCCACCTCCCCGGCACCGACCCCGCAGGAGCAACAGCAGGCCCAGGGCGCGGTCACCGAGCGCCTGATGCAGGGCGGGCTGGAGCTGGTGATTTCCTTTGTCAGTGCGGCGCCTTTTGTGCTGGTGCAGCTGCTGACCTTTGTCATTCTGGTGCTGTTCCAGCTCAGCTTTGGCCCGCGCCTGTGGGAGAGCGCCATTGAGATCTTCCCCCGGGTGCGGGACAAGCGCCAGGCCAGCCTGATTGTGGCCCGGGTGCAGCGGGAGCTGTCGCGCTACATCCTCACCGTCAGCCTGATCAACATCGGGCTCGGTGTGACCACCGCGGCGGCGCTGTGGTTGCTGCAGGTGGAAGATGCCCTGCTGTGGGGTGCCCTGGTGGGCCTGTTGAACTTTGCCCCCTACGTGGGCCCGCTGGTGGCGGTGTGCGTGCTGGCGCTGGCGGGGCTGGTGCAGTACGGGCTGGAGGGCGCCGCGCTGATTCCGGTGCTGGCCTATTTCACCATCAACCTGCTGGAGGCCCAGCTGATCACGCCCCTGGTGCTGGGGCGCAATATGCGCCTGAACCCGCTGGTGCTGGTGCTGTGGCTGATCGTCTGGGGCTGGTTGTGGGGCGCCGCCGGCGTGCTGCTGGCGGTGCCGTTGCTGGTGTGCCTGAAGCTGGCCGCCCAGCAGCTGGGGGTGATGGAATACTGGGTGCGCCTGATTGAGACCCGGGCCTGAATGCCCGGGCATTCAGGCCTGGCGCTTCGTGTTACTGCTCAAAACCCTGCATCGATAACGTCGTGCCAAACGCCGCCCAGGGGTTGGCCTTGAGGGTCGCCAGTGCGTCGCTGTCGCCGCGCAGGGTCAGGTCGAAAAAGGCCGTGGCCATCTCTGCCTGCACCCGGTGCGCGGTATCGGCTTCCAGCAGGGTGTAGTTTGTCTGCGGGTCAAAAAAGCGCGGGAAGGTATCCGGCTTTAACTGTGGCCACCAGTAGGGGCCGGATACACCGAAGCTGCCGTGGTTGGTGTTTTGCACCACGGCCAGGGCGGCGGGCACCGTCGCTTGTTGCACGGCGCTGCCCAGCACCGGGTAGGGGTTGTCGGCCGAGGGCGCCTGGGCGCCGGTGGCCTTGGCCAGTTGCACGCCCAGGCCCAGTATCAGCCGGTCTTCGCCCCCGCTCAGGATGAAGGTGGGCTTGTGCAGGCTGTTGAGGGCAAAGGGCCCCTCGGCGGCGAGAATGGCGGATTCGCCCGGCGCGCTCACCAGCAACTCGGGGGGCAGGCCGGCGCGCACATCCGGCATGGACGGCGGCACCACGGCAAACCCGGCGACAAAACGGTCCTCCAGCATCAGCCCCGCCAGGGTTGTGGCGCCGCCAAAGGAGCGCCCCATCAGCCCGATGCGCGACAGGTCCAGGCGCTG
This sequence comes from Parahaliea mediterranea, assembly GCF_003402235.1. GTDB lineage: Bacteria > Pseudomonadota > Gammaproteobacteria > Pseudomonadales > Halieaceae > Parahaliea > Parahaliea mediterranea. Next base: position 14,171 of record NZ_QEWO01000008.1, on the reverse strand, counting down.
GGCAAAGCGACCGCTGCGGTTCATGGCCTCCAGTTCTGCCAGCACCGCGCGCAGGTCATTCACCCGCTGCACCAGGGATTGATCCAGCTTGCCAAAACCCGCCGGCGAAAAGCCGCCGCCGGAGGGCGCGTAGGACTGCCCGTAGGTTTCAGCACGGCCGTAAACGCCGTGTTCATCCAGCAGCGGCAGCACTTCCTGCATGGCCGCGCGGAAGCTGGCGTCGCCCTTGTCCGCGTCGCCACTGTCCCGGGCCAGGGCCGGGTCGCGGCCCACCATGGCGTAGGGCGAGTTGCCGGTGTGGTCGGCGGCAATCACAAAATACCCCCGGCGCACCAGCGCCAGGGCGGTGGTTGCCATGTTGTAGCGGCTGCCGGCGTCGCCGTGGGACATCACCACCACCGGCCAGGGGGCATCGCCTTCAGCCGGTGCCGCGTTGCGGTAGCTGGGGCGCTCGCGGGCAAACAGCTCGTCGATGGCATCATCGATCTGCGCCTGGCTGACGCCCTCGCGCACCGAATCCGGCGTCAGGTGAAAGAAGGTGGTGGCGGTCATCATGCGCTGGTGTATGTCGCGGTCGCCAAACACGTAGTCGCCCCAGGTGGGGTGGCGGCTGCTCTCGTCCAGCGTTTGCGGGTCAACCGGATACCAGATCTCGGTGATCAGGCTGCGCACACCACTGTCAACGCCGGCCACGGCATCGAAGGGGCGGCTGTCGTCGTGAATGAAAAAGGTACTGGAGCCCACCGCGTACTCGCCTGGCTCGTCGCTGGTTCGGCCCGTGTCGGCTGTTTTATCGGCGGTGTTCGCTGCGGCCTGGCCCGCCGCCTGGGCGGCCGGCGGCGCGTCCGACTGGCAGGCGGCCAGGCCCAGCAACAGGCCCAATAGCAACGGCAGGCGCAGTCGCAGACTGGCCATGCGGGTGTGGCGGAGAGAGTGTGTGGGCATGGGGCGTCCTTTTCTCGGGTTATCGTTCGATGCCGTGGGTTTCGCGGTATTCCCGCAGCACCTGCTGGATGCGGATCAGGCAGTCATCCAGCTCTTCGGCCAGTTGGGCCATGCTGCGCCCGCCGGTTGAAGCGTTGAAGCCGTCGATCATGTCGCGGTACAGCGTGTCCGTCAGCTCCGGCGCTTCCAGCCGGGTCCAGGGCTCTTTCAGCGAGGGGCCGAAGTGGTCCAGCATGCGCTGCATGCCGCCTTCGCCGCCGCACAGGGCCATGTTGGCACAGGGGCCCATGATGGCCCAGCGCAAACCGGGGCCGTAGCTGATGGCCTTGTCGATGTCCGCTACGCTGCACTCGCCGTTGTCCACCATGTGCAGGGCTTCGCGCCAGATAGCGTCTTGCAGGCGGTTGCCGATAAAGCCCGGCAGCTCCCGCTGCATGCGCGCCACCTGCTTGCCGTTGTATTGAAAGAACGCGGCGGCCCAGTCCACGGCGTCGTCGTCGGATTGCTCGCCGCCCACCACTTCGCAGAAGGGAATCATGTAGGGCGGGTTGAAGGGGTGGCACACCACCGTGCGCCCGGGGTTGGCGCAGTCCTTCTGGATGTCGGTCATCAAAAGGCCGGAGGTGCTGGAGGAAATCACCACGTGGGCCGGGGTCAGGGCATCGAGCTGGGCGAACAGGGCCTGCTTTTGGGCCAGGTCTTCCGGCGTGCTCTCCTGGATGATATCGACGCTCTGGCAGAAGTTCTCCAGTGAGTCGGCAAACTGCAAGCGGCGCAGGTCTGCGCCCTCGCGCAGGCCAAGCTGCTCCAGCAGGGGCCACTTTTCGGCCGCTTTGTCGCGCAGGCGCTGTTCGGCGCCGGGAGCGCTGTCCCACACCAGCACGTCCTTGCCCATGCGCAGGAAGTGCAGCGCCCAGGCGCCGCCGATCACACCGGTGCCGAGAATGCCGACCGTTTGCACGTGTTCAGGTTGGGGGCGTTGTGTGCTCATTGGTGTGTCTCCTTACTGGGTGCCGCGCAGGCCGAGAATGTCGCGGGCCCGCTCGGGGGTGGCGATGCTGCCGCCCATGGCGCAAATCAGGCCGGCGGCTTTTTCCACCAGCTCACCGTTGCTGGCGAATACACCGCGCTCCAGGTAGAGGTTGTCCTCCAGCCCCACCCGCACATTGCCGCCCAGCAGCGTGGCCTGGGCCACCATGGGCATTTGCAGGCGGCCGATGCCAAAGCCGGCCCAGTTGCAGCCCGCCGGCAGCATGTCGACCATGGCCTTCATGGCCGTGGTGTTGGCGGGCGCCCCCCAGGGAATGCCCAGGCACAGCTGGTACAGGGCCGGCGCTTCCAGCAGGCCGTCGGCGTGCATCTGGTTGGCAAAGGCCAGGTGGCCCAGCTCAAACACTTCCAGCTCCGGTTTAACACCCGCGGCTTTCACCCGCTCGGCCATCTCCCGCAGGATCGGCGGGGTGGAGATGTACACGTAATCGTCGCCGAAGTTGATGCTGCCGCAATCCAGGGTGCAGATTTCCGGCTTGAGTTCTTCGATGTGGGCAATGCGCTCGGCGGCGCTGATCATGTCCGTGCCCTCGCCGCCAATGCCGGGATTGTCGTCCCCGGGCACAAAATCGCCGCCCATGCCGGCGGTGATGTTGATGATGATGTCGCAGTCGCTTGCGCGAATGCGTTCCACCACTTCGCGGTACAGGGCGATGTCGCGGGACGGGGCGGCGGTGTTTGGGTCGCGCACGTGAACATGGGCCACTGCGGCCCCGGCGCGGCCGGCCTCGACGGCGGCGTCGGCGATCTGCTGTGGGGTAATGGGGAAGTTGGGGTGTTTGCCGGGGTTGCCGGCGCCGGTGACGGCGCAGGTGATGATGGTGTCTTTGTTCATGGGCTCTCCTTGACGGTTGCGGCCCACGGTACCGGAGTGCGGGAAAAGGTTTTGAGCTTATGCGAAGAGTGTTTGTCGGAATGCGACGGGTGGGGGTGGGGGTTTGTTGCGCGGCTCGCTCGTCGTGCGGCCTTACGGCCGCTGCGCTGCCGGCGATCAGGTGAGCTCTTTTACTCCATTACGGGCGCATGCGGTGCGCGTTCCTGTTGTTGTTTTTTACCTCGTTAGTTGCAGCCGGCTTTGGTTGTGGCATATGAGTGCACAGTATCTGCGGCACGTTGATCGTTCTGAAGTTCGGTAGTGCCCTTCGCGATGCCGCGAGACGAGGTAAGTGAAGACCGAGTTCGCATCCGACGCCCTCCAAGTCCGTAAAAGACTCACCTGTTCACCGGCAACGCGTCGGGTAGGCGATGCAGCGTCACACGGGTTTGTTTTTGGTGGGGAGTCGAAGCAAGGCGGGTGGAACGTATAGGAGATTACAAAGGCCACTAAGCTCACTAAGCCCACAGCATCGACTCTCTCCGCCCGCAGTGACGCCCCTGCCCCTGGCACCCGCATGGACGTCGACAGGTGAAACCCTTTTGCGGACTTGGAAGGCGGCGGCTGTGGGCTCGGTCTGCGCTTACCCCGTCTCCAAGCATCGCGAAGGGCACTGCCGAACTTAAGGCCGATCAACGTGCCGCAGATACTGTGCACACCTATGCCTAGACCAAAGCCGTTTGCAACTAACGAGGTAAAAACAACAACAGGAAGGCACACCGAACGCCTGGAATGTAGCAAAAGGGTTTCACATGACGGCGGCGATGCAGCGGCCGCAAGGCCGCCTCAAACCAGAGCGAAAAGGCCAGAGCGAAAAGGCCAGAGCACCAGCCCGTCACCCAGGCCGCTGCCGCTCCTCCCGCGGCGGATACCCAAAATGCCGGTGATAACTGCGGGAAAAATGCGAAGTCGAGCCAAAGCCACAGCGCAGTGCAATATTCGTCACACTGAAACTCGTCTGCTGCAGCAACAGCTGGGCCTTCTCCAGCCGCAGCCGGCGATAAAACGTCAGCGGCGTGGTCTGCATATGGCTGCGAAACAAGCGCTCCAGCTCACGTTCCGACACATGCACCCGCCGCGCCAGCTCCGGTATCGGCAGCGGGTGCTCAAAATGCCGTTGCATATTCTCAATCGTCTCCAGCAGCTTGGCGTTGGACACCCCGTAGCGCGACTGCAACGACAGGCGCTGGGGGTCGCTGCCCTCGCGAACCTGATGGTAAATCAACTGGTCAGAGATGGCCGCTGCCAGGTCGGCGCCGTGCTGCTGTTGTACCAGGTAGAGCATCATGTCCAGGCCAGACAGCCCGCCCGAGCAGGAAAACCGGTTGCGGTCGATCTCGAACAGCTCCGGCACCACGCGCACGTTGCGAAATGCCTCGCGGTAACTGTCGTGGTTTTCCCAGTGGATGGTGGCGCTGTAGCCTTCCAGCAGGCCTGCCGCCGCCAGCAGGTAGCTGCCGGTATCCTGGCCGCCCAGGTCGACACCCACGGCGGCCAGCCGGCGCAGGGCGCTGGCCAGCTTGCTGTTGAAGTGTTTCTGGGGGTGAAAGCCGGCGCACACGATGAGGGTGTCGATGCCCTTTACGGTCTCCACGGCTTTGTCGGCCATCAGGCTGATGTCGTTGCTGGAGCGCACGGGGCGCCCGCCCAGTGACAGCATCTGCCAGTCGTAAAGCGCCTCCCGCGCCAGGGTGTTGGCCCAGCGCAGGGGGTCTACCATGGCCGACAGGCCGATCATGGAAAAGCCCGGCAGGATCAGAAAACCGATACGCTGGGGGCTGGTGGACGGTGCATCTCCAAACATCAGGCGAATTCCGGCATATTCCCGTCGGAAATGCGCATAAGTCTACACGCTTCTCGCTTACTATGGGGCGGCAGTATCGATACCGGAGCTCGCCATGGATTTCAGCAATGCCTTTTCCGCCTATCGCACCCCGGTGCGGGAGGAGTGGATCGACTACAACGGCCACATGAGCGAGGCCTTCTACGTGCTGGTGTTTGGCTACGCCACCGATGCCCTGATGGACGCCATCGGCATCGACGAGACCTGGCGCGCACGCCACGATTGCTCGCTGTATACGCTGGAAGCCCATGTGCGTTATCTGCGTGAAGTGGGCGAGGGAGCGCCGCTGACGGTGCACACCAGTGTGGTGGACTCCGATCACAAGCGTCTGCATGTGTACCACGCCATGCGCCACGAAGAGAGCGGCGAGGTGTTGGCCAGCAGCGAATTGATGCTGATGTTCATCGATACCGCCAGCGGCCGCTCGGCCGACTTCCCGGCGGCGGTGGGCGCACAGATCGCCCGCTTCAAGGACCGCTGGAGCGCCCGCCCCGAGGCGGATGATCTGGGGCGGCGCATCGCCATTCCCCGCCGCTAGCGCGCGGCCGCGCTGAAAGCGCTGCCCGGTTACCGCACGCCCCCAGTCCCAGTCCCAGTCCCAGTCCCAGCCAAGGCGCAGGCGCCGCTAGGATTCGCGGCGCTCTGCTTGTGCCTGGTCATCCCCGGCCGGCAGGGTGAGCACCGGCTGTTGTACCGCCGCGCCAAAGTCCTGCTTCAGCCAGCGCAACAGCGCCACGCACAGCAACAGCAGCACAGGAATCAGGGGCAGGGCGGTGATGATGGTCAGCGACTGCACTGTTTTCAGCCCGCCCACAATCAGCAAACCCACCGCGATGAATGCCAGGGCAAAGGCCCAGGTGAGGCGGTTGCGGCGCGCCGGCTCCTGGTCGCCGCGCAGGGCGTGGCTGCTGATGCTGGCCAGCACATAGGCGGCGGAATCCAGCGTGGTGGCCAGGAAGATAAAGCTGAGGAAGGTGTACACCGCAATCATCAGCCCGCCCAGCGGCATCTGGCCCACGATATCCACCACGGTGGCGGGAATGCCCTGCTCGGCCAGCAGGTCCACCGCGGGCAGGGTGCCGCTCAGCTGCAAATCCAGCGCAAAGGCGCCGCAAATGGCCAGGAAGGAGCAGCAACCCAGGCTGCCCCAGCCGATCACCCCCAGCACCAGGTGGCGGATGGTGCGGCCGCGGGAGATGCGGCCAAAAAACAGGCCCATCATGGGGGCATAGCTGACCCACCAGGCCCAGTAGAACAGGGTCCACGCCTCGGGGAAGCCGCCGCGATCGACCGGGTCCAGCCAGAAGGACATGCGGGTGAAGTTGTCCAGCATCAGGCCCAGGCTGTTGGCGCTCAGCGACAGGATGAACACCGTGGGCCCGGCGAACAGGATGAACAGCAGGATGGCCATGGCAAGGCCAATGTTGATGTCGCTGAGAATACTGATGCCCCTGTGCAGGCCGCGGTAGACACTGGCGCCAAACAGCAGCGTCCAGAAGGCCAGCACGCCGAGGCGGGTCAGCAGGTTGTCGGCTATGCCAAACAGTTCGCCGACAAAGGCCGACACCAGCGGTACGCCAAGACCCAGGGAGGTGCCGGCGCCGCCGATCAGGCCGATGATCACCAGGGTGTCGATCACTGGCTTTAAGCGCTGGCGCGCCGGGGTGTTGAGCACGCTCTCGCAGGCTTCGGATATACGCAGGGCGTGGCGCTCCTTCACGTAGAGCATGTAGGCCACCGGTACCGAGGGGATGGCGTACAGCGCCCAGGGGATAAAGCCCCAGTGGAACTGCCCGTACATGTGGCCCCATTCCACCGCCGCACTGGAGTGCGCGGCAATGCCAAGGGGCGGTGCAGACAGGTAGTACAGCGGCTCCACAAAGGCCCAGCTCACCAGGCCAATGCCGATGCCGGCGCTGAACATCATCGCCGCCCAGGGAATCTCGCGAAATTCCGGCGTATCGCCGGCCTTGCCGAGCTTGACCTGGCCATAGCGGCCAAAGGCCAGCCACAGGGCGAACACAAAGGCGCAAAAGCCTACCAGTACAAACAGCCAGCCAAAACGGCTGGTGACGAAGTGCATGGCGGCGCGGGCGCTGGCTTCAGCCTGCTCCGGAAACAGGCTCAAATAACCGCCCGCCAGCAGCACCACAACGAGCGAGGGCAAAAAAACGGCCCAGTCGATGCGCGGGCTGCCGGCGGGCAGTGTGGGGGGCACCTCAGTCATGCGTTCAGAACGCGTAGGAGGCAGTCAGGCCCCACATGGCGGGGTTGCCGTAGATCGGGTGGCCGTCGCCAGCACCAGCGCTGAAACTGTGCACCACGTAGTCCTCGTCGGTGAGGTTTTTGCCCCACAGGGCAAATTCCCAGCCGTTGTACATGCGCAGGGCGGCGCGGGCGTTAACCAGCGAATAGCTCTCGGCGCCGCTGTTGATATCGTTGGCGGTGCTGAAGTACATCTCGTCGGTGTAGGTTACGTCGGTGCGCAGCAGCAGGTCGCCCCAGTCGCTCACCGGCTGCACATACTGCACACCCAGCGAGCCGCTGGTCTCGGGCGCGCGCATCAGCTGGTTGCCCTCCACCGCGGGGTTGGCCGGGAACTTGGTGTACTCGGTATCCATCACACTGCCGGCCAGGAAGATGTCCAGGCGCTCCAGCGGGGTCCACCAGATTTCCAGCTCCAGGCCCTGCATTTCGGCATCGGCGGTGGCGGTGATCACCTCGGACGTGGCCACATCCACAAAGAAATTCTGCAGGTCCTGGTAGTCGCTGTAGAACACGTTGGCGTTGATGCGCAGGGTCTTGTCCAGCAGGTCGGATTTGAAGCCGGCCTCGTAGCTGGACACGATCTCCTGGTCAAAGGGCTTTTGCGCCTCCGCCAGGGTGGCCGCCAGGCCGTTGTAGCCGCCGGCCTTGTAGCCCTCGGCCCAGGTGGCGTAGAGCATGATGTCGTCGTTCAGCTGGTATTCCACGCCCAGCTTGGGCGTAAAGCGGCTCCAGGTTTCTTCCTCGTCAACGCGGTAGGCTTCCAGCAGGTAGCCCAGCAGGTCCGGGTTGTTGGTGACATTGCTGAACTGTTTTTCATCCCAGGTGTACCGGCCGCCGGCGATCAGGCTGAGCTGGCTGGTGACATACCAGGTGGCCTCGCCGAACAGCGATGCGCTGGTGCTGTCCATCTCGGCGTCCCACAGGGGGCGGGAGGTGCCGGGCACGCCGAGGTTGCCGGAGGAGTCGAAGGACTCAAGGCGGTCTACTTCCTCGTTGAAGTAGTAGGCCCCCACGGTGTAGCCAAAGCGCTCTGCTTCGGCTGCGTAGCGCAATTCCTGGGAGAACTGGGAGGAGTCCTCCTCGGCGTCGTTGGTCAGCGACAGCACCGGCCAGGTGCCGGTGAGGTCATCGAGGAACGAATATTCATTGGCGCGATAGGCGGTGATGGAGGTGAGCGTACCGGGGCCCAGGTCCCAGTTGAGGGTGGCGGAGGTGCCCCACAGCTCGCGTTCAGTAAAGCCGTCGAAATCCAGCGATACCTTGTCATTGGGCTCGCCGGGGAAGGGCGGCAGCACATTGATGGTGCTGCGCGCGGCGGGGCCGCGCAGGTCGTCGTCCTTGCCGTAGTCGGCGGACAGCAGCAGCTCGGCGCTGCTGCCAAGGTCAATGGCCAGTTTGGCGCGGCCGCTGATGTTGTCCACGTTTTTCAGCTCGTTGCCGGTGTTCACGTTGTCCACCCAGCCATCGCGCTCGCGGCTGGAGACGGCGATGCGGCCGCGCACGCCGCCGTCGTCGCTCAGGGGGCCGCTCAACATGCCGTTGATGCCCAGCAGGTTGTAGTTGCCCACGGTCACCTCCGCGCGGCCCTCCAGCTCATTGCTGGGGTTGTTGGTGATGATGTTCATGGCGCCGCCGGCCACGTTGCGGCCGTACAGGGTGCCCTGGGGGCCGCGCAGCACCTCAATGCGTTGCACGTCGAACATGTCGGCGCTGTAGCCGCCGGCGCGCCCGGCGTACACCTCGTCGATGAACACGCCAACGGAGGCATCGTCGCCAACGCTGCTGGAGTTGGTGCCCACGCCGCGCACATAGGGTGCCGGGGTGGTGGGGTTGTAGCTGGAGATGGAGAAGCTCGGCGTCTGGGCGGTAACATCGCCAATGTCCAGAATGCCGGTGTTGCGGATGGTGTCTTCGCTGAAGGCGGAAACCGCCACGGCCACCTGTTGCAGGTTCTCGGCCTTCTTCTGGGCGGTGACAATCACCTCTTCCAGTGCGGCCGTCGCGGGCAGGGCGCTAGTGGCCAGCAGGCCGGCGCCGGCCAGGCGCAGCAGGGGGTATTTGGGGCGGGGCTGTCGGTTGCGGGTCGTTTCCATCACGTCTCTTCACTCCTTCTCGTTTCAGTGCCAAATAGACAGAACTCAAAATGAATGACGCGTATGATACGGAGTGGATCAGCCTTTATTTGCCAAAATACGAACAAAAATGCTCAAAAACCGAAGCATAAAAGGTTTTGAACACTAATAGTAATTGCCCTCGCCGGCCAGGGCACCCTGGCCGCTGCCAACTCAGGCTTTGGCGCTGGCCTTGAAGTCGGGGTTGCTGAGTAGCAGCACCAGCGGCATGGCGGCCATGTTGATCAGCATCAACAGATGGAAGTCATTCACGTAGGCGATCTCCGCCGCCTGGCGGCTCACCTCCTGCAGCACCGATGCCGGCATGGCCATCAAGCTGCCAGTATTGTGCAGGGCGCCGGCCAGGTCCGGCGACATTTGCACCCGGGCGCCAATCTCCTGCTGGTTGATCCACAGGCTGCGCGACAGCACTGCCATTACAATGGACACCCCGATGCTGGAACCCAGGTTGCGCGCCAGGCTGAACAGGCCGGTGGCCTCGTCGCGCAGATTGGGGGGCAGCGTGACGTAGGCCAGGGTGGACGTTGGCACCATCACCAGCCCAAGGCCCAGCCCCTGCAACACGCCGGTAATCACCAGCTCCCGCTGCCCCACTTCCATGTTAAAGCCGGCCATCATGTGCAGCGACAGGGTTACCAGCCCCATGCCGGTGAGGATGGCCGTGCGCGGGTCGATGAACTTCAGAAGGCGCCCCACCAGCAGCATGGACACCATGGTGCCAACGCCGCGCGGCATCAGCACCAGGCCGGTGGTGACGGCGGGGTAGCCCTTCCACTGCTGCAGGAAGGGCGGCAGCAGGGCCATGGTGGCCAGCAGCACAATGCCCACAATAAAAATGAAGATAGTGCCGGCCAGAAAGTTACGGTCGCGGAACAGGGCCGGCGAAAAGAACTTATCCTCGCGTCCCACGGAGTGGTTGATAAACAGGTACAGCCCCAGCAGCCCGATCACGGCGTACAGCTGGATTTCCAGTGACTCAAACCACTCCACGTGCTCGCCGCGATCCAGCAGCAACTGCAGGCAGGCCACGGCAAGGGCAATAAAGGCGAAGCCCCAGCTGTCAAAGCGCTGTTTGCGCAGTGGCGTGTCGGGCAGGTACAGATAAATACCCACCAGCGAGGCAATGCCCAGCGGCACATTAATGTAAAACACCCAGCGCCAGGAGTAGTTATCGGTGAGCCAACCCCCAAGCGAGGGCCCGAGAATGGGGCCGAGCATCACACCCATGCCCCAGATGCTCATGGCCGAAGCGAGCTTTTCCCGGGGGAAGGTGTCCAGCAGCGTGGCCTGCGACAGCGGCACCAGTGACGCCCCGAACACGCCCTGCAGCATGCGCCACAGCACCATCTCCGGTAGCGAGCTGGCCTGGCCACACAGCATGGAGGAAATAGTAAAGCCGGCCACCGACCAGAGGAAAATGTTGCGCCTGCCAAAGCGCTGGGACAAATAACCCACCGGCAGGGTCATGATGGCGGTGGCAACAATATAGGACGTGAGCACCCAGGTGATCTGGTCGCTGCCCGCGCCGAGGCTGCCCTGCATATGGGGCAGGGCCACATTGGCGATGGTGGTGTCCAGTACCTGGATGATGGTGGCCAGCATGGTGCTGGCGGTCACCATCAGAATGCTGCCGCCGCGTTCTCTCATTGCGCGGTGTTATTCGCGCCGGGGCCGCCGGCCACCACCGTGGCGCCGGCCTGGGGCGTGGGGACGGTATCGATGTGTACTTCGGCACTCATGCCCGCGCGCAGGACCGGCTGATCCGCTCGGGTGGCGGTCAGGTGCAGGCGCACCGGAACACGCTGCACCACCTTCACCCAGTTGCCGCTGGCATTCTGGGCCGGAATCAGCGCAAATTCAGAGCCGCTGGCGGGGCTCAGGCTGTCGACCACCGCCTCCCACTCCACGCCGGGGTAGGCATCCACCTCCACCCGCGCGCGCTGGCCGGGCTGCACGCCGGCGAGCTGGGTTTCCTTCAGGTTCACCTCCACCCAGGTGCCCTCGCTGCTGAGCATGGACACCAGCGTCATGCCGGAGGGCACCATCTCGCCCACTTGGGGCACCTCGTTGGCCACAATGCCATCCACCGGCGCATACACCGCAGTGCGCGAGAGCTGATAGCGGGCGCGGTCGAGCTGGGCCTGGGCCACCTTGATGTCGGCGTGCAACGCCAGCGGGGCGTCGATGCCCCCACCCAGCTCCGCCGCCAGGCTGGACAGCTTCTGGCGGTTGATGGCGATCTGCGAGCGGGCGCGGCTGAGGGCCTGGCGGGCCTCATCCAGCTGCGATTCAGAAATTGCCACCGGCCCCATCTTTTCGTTGCGCTGCAATTGGCGCTGGTAATAATCGGCGTCGCGCTGGGCCTGCTCCAGGGCCGCTTCCGCCTCGGCGTAATCGGCAATGCGCGACTGCAACTGGTTGCGCACCTGGCCCAGGTGGGCCTCGGCTTCCTCTACCGCCAGGCGAAAAGGCGTGTCATCCAGGCGCACCAGCAACTGCCCGCGCTGCACCGGCTGATTGGCGCGCACCCCTACCTCCGCCACAATGCCGCCCACATCCGTGGCCAGGGCCAACTTGTCGGCTTTCACATAGGCATTGTCGCTGTGCACGCTGCCCTGGCCACCAAAAACCAGCCAGGCCACCACCGCCGCCGCGGTGAGTATGCCGGCGCCAAAACCGAGCCGGCGTCTTGTGCCATGATTCATCGTTACCACCTTACTTCTCGTCGCGGCTCAGGTTCTGGCGAACCCGACCCAGCAGTTTCTGTAATTGATCCACTTCCCGGGCAGACAGCCCGTCCAGCGCCTGCGCCCGCGTTGCCTGGGCCAGATCCCGCAGTACCGCCAGTGCCGGCCGCGCCGCCTCGGTGAGATAAATACGAAAACAGCGCCGGTCGTTATCGTCCCGGCGCCGCTCCACCAGCCCCTCCTGCTCGAGGTTGTCCAGTTGCCGCGTCAGGCTGATGGGGGCCACATCCATACTCTCCGCCAGCTCCGCCTGCTTCACTCCCTCGCGCTGGGCCAGGTGCCACAGCACCTGCCAGCGCGAGCGGGTCAGGCCGTGCTCACGGGCGCGGCGATCGAAATTGCGGCGCAGCAGGCGGGCGGCCGAATGCAGCTCGAAGCTCATCTGGGCTTCGACGTCGCTCTTGATCATAGGAAGGTTCCGTAATTTGTGCTGGCGTATTATAAGTATGCTTATTAAATAAGCAAGGGTGGGGAGTAGCAGTTTTTGGCATTGGGATGTGGTGATCCTCAAAGAAAGGTCTGCTTGGGAGCTACCCTCTGCGTCCTATATTGCGTGCCACTTCAAGCTGACTCGGAAAGAGTCCGTCGTATGTGCCCATCTATTCCGCTTGGGTGATGCCATTGCAGTGGCCGGCCGATTCAAACGACGGCACTTTATCTACGATCCCCAAAACGACAAACCCCGGCTAAATAACCGGGGTTTGTCAGCAGTCTGGAGAACAAAGTTCTCGTCCACTTCTGCCTGCTGAAGAGCAAAAAATACATCACTGAGTGTTCATACTGTTGCACCGCATGCCGCTAGCGAGGAAACCCTAGCCATGTGTCAGAAATTTTTACATCCAGGGCCATGTGCAGATGTGATAATTCTCGGAATACATAAAACTTGTTGTTTTTTCAAAGCTTTTTTTTGTGGCATGTTAATTGCTCCGTTAGCTAGACTGCCTAACCAAGGGATTGAAAATGCGCAAATTCGTTAAATTGGTAAGCATCGTGGTGGTGCTCACAGCGGCTGTAGGGCAGGCGCGTGCAGGTGTTATTTTTTCTTTTACAGAGTCAAGTGGAAACGTCCTCATGAGTTCTTCAGGGGTGCTGAACACTGCGAACTTGGTCAGCGTGGTACCGCAAGGATTCTCAACTTGGGGAGGCACGGGCTTGGACTCCACCGTTGAGTCTGACGTCATGGGCGACACATCCATGGGGCAAGTAGATACTTGGTTTGGATTCAGCGCAGGCACCGATTTGAGCGCTTGGGTTGTCGACAACCCTTTCACTATAAGTACCAATGACTTCTTTGGTGATTGGGCTTCGACAGGGACGACCCAGTTCGCTACTTATTACCGCAACCCTGAGATCACGCCCGGTATTGGTATAGCTGCTTCCGATCTCGTTGGGTCGCTCTGGACGCCGAACGTGTCGTGGGCGACCACGGGGACATTCGCCAGTCTTGGGTTGACCGCCGGTACTTACACCATCGCAGATGCCGCCACACAAGAGTCAATAACGTATCAAATCGGTGAGAGCATTAGCGCTGTACCCGAACCTGCCACCCTTGCCCTCTTCGGCCTTGGCCTTGCTGGCCTCGCTGGTCTCGGTCGTTCACGTAGCAAACGCGCTTAATTGGGGCGTGCATTGAAGTCCGCAGGTGCGGGCTTTCTTTGTGCGCCCGTGCCGGGTGCACTTCTGGAGTTGAAAGTCCTCCCTTAAGCTGGCCACCGCAAACGAAGTCAAGCGCAACTACGGAAGGGCGACCGACCGTGGGCAGGAAGCGTGGAACTGGTATAAGCATCACCTGGGATGGAAGCGCTACGAGATGGCCAACCGCCCCTGCCCCCGGGTACTGGGCATCGATGAGCACTTTTTCACCCTCAAGAAGGGCTATGCCACCACTTTCGTGGACCTGCGCAAGCGCCGGGTATTCGATGTCAAGCTGGGGCGCTCGGAACGAGTCTACCCCCTTATTTGAAGGGTCTGAAGGATCGCGGCAACGTGCAGATCGTCGTCATGGGCCTGTCCGAGACCTACCGGCGGATGGATGTCCGTTCCCCGTGTATGGGTAGAGCCGGAAGCCCGTTCCCCGTGTATGGACTCCTCCTCGTTTGCAAGGGGTTTGATGTCAGGCAGTAGGATCGATTGCTCACGTGTATTCGGCCTCATATTCGTGCCACAGAGTGCCACGGGGCCTTGATGGGCTGTTCGCGCGCTGGCTCCCAAACGTTTAGACGGGTTTACCACCCTTCGGGGGACACGGGGTTTGCCAGTGCCGGTTCGACCTGTTTACCGTCAGTCAGACTCCTTCGCAATCGGTGACAGGG
>NZ_QEWO01000007.1 GCF_003402235.1 Parahaliea mediterranea | reverse complement strand
TGGCCTTGAATTCCGGTGAGTGGGTCCGTCTCTTGCGTCTCATCGCTTCTCTCCAGAGCATCACGCTCATCTTGAGGGAAGCACTTATCTTCCTGCAATGGCTGTCCAGTCAATGGGGTCCAGCTCTCAGGACGTGGATCGTGCCATATTTCAGGGTGTGGACAACATAGAACCCGGCATGGCCTTTCAGTCACAAGACCAGGAAGGCAATGTACAGCGCGTGGTGGTAACGGCCGTCGAAGGCGACACGGTGACCATTGACGCCAACCACCCGCTGGCCGGCGTGGAACTGCACTTTGACGTGCAGGTTGCAGACGTGCGCCCCGCCAGCGACGAGGAAGTCGCCCACGGGCACGCCCACTAAAAACAACAACGGGCGCCGCGGCATACACGGCGCCCGTTATTGCAGGCGGCTTTACGACAGCGCGTCAGCCCCGCAGTTCCGCGCTGTATCCCGACTGCAAGGCCTCAACCACCCGGCTTACTGCCTGGTTGACGTCATCCTCTTCCAGCGTCCGTGTTTTGTCGCGGAACACCAGCCCCAAGGCCAGGCTCTTGCGACCCGGCTCTACCCCTTTGCCGGCATAGACATCGAACAGGCGCAGGTCTGTCAGGTGCTCACCGGCGGCGTCCTTCACGCTGGCTATCAGCTGCGCGGCGGCAACACTGTTGTCCACCACCACCGCCAGGTCGCGGCGCACTTCCGGGAAGCGCGACAGTTCAGAGAACTGGGGCAACGCACCGTCGGTGACCGCCGCCAGGTCGATCTCGCAGACAAACAGGGGCGCATTCAGGTCCAGCTCGCGCTGCACGCTGGGGTGCAACGCACCCATCACGCCAACTTCCTTGCCATCCAGGTGAATGCGAGCGGTCTGGCCCGGGTGCAGGGCGGGATGGCTGCCGGCAACGAAGCTGAAGGCATCCGCGCGACGCCCCAGCCCCAGCAGACTTTGCAGGTCGCCCTTGAGGTCGAAGAAATCCACCGCCTCGCTGGCCGCAGACCAGGACTCTGCCAGACGCTGCCCGGTAACCACCATGGCCAGCGTCGGCACCTGCTTGAGGTGGGCAAGGCCGGGTTCGGCCCCGGGCACAAAGCGCAGGCCGCTCTCGAACAGGCGCACCCGGGGTTGCTGGCGGTTGGTATTGCGCAGCACAGCCGTCACCAGCCCAGGCAACAAGCTGGTGCGCATCACCGCCATGTCGGCGGAGATGGGATTGGCCAGCGCCACCGGGGTTTTATCGGGGTCAAACACCTGTTGCAGTTTGGGCTCCACAAAACTGTAGGTGATGGCTTCGCGGTACCCGCGAGCCGCCAGGTGGCGACGCAGAAAGCGCAGGGACAAGGCGGATTCTTCCCGCGCTGGCATGGAAAGGCCGGCCTGAATGCGGGTGATCGGCAGGTTGTTGTAACCGTAGATGCGCGCGAGCTCTTCCAGCAGGTCCGCTTCGATGGCGATATCAAAACGCCAGCTCGGCACGCTGCAAACCCAGCCACCTTCCGTGGCGCTTACGCCCAGCCCGAGCCCGGTGAGAATACGCTCAACGTCGGCTCCGGGCAGCTCAAAGCCCAGCAATTTGCCAATGCGCTCTGCGCGCAGGGTCACATCGGGGCGGGCCGGCAGGCTGGCTTCATCAAGCGCCTCCACAATGGGGCCGGGCTCGCCGCCCACAATCGCCAGCAACAGCGCGGTGGCGCGCTCCATTGCCTGGCGCTGCAGTTCAAAGTCCACGCCGCGCTCAAAGCGGTGGGAGGAGTCGGTATGCAGGCCATAGCCCCGCGCCTTGCCCGCCAGGCGGTCGGGGGCAAAGAAGGCCGCTTCCAGGAAGAGGTTGCGGGTGCCTGCCGCCACCGCGGTTTGCTCTCCCCCCATGATGCCGGCCATGGCGACCGGCGCTCGGTGGTCGGCAATGACCAGCGTATCGCTGCTGAGCTCCACCGTCTGGCCATCCAGCAGTTCCAGCGACTCGCCCTGCTCTGCTGTGCGCACCACAATGCCGCCCTGCAGCTTGTCGAGGTCGAAGGCGTGCATGGGCTGGCCGAGTTCCAGCAGGACGTAGTTGGTCACATCCACTGCGGCATCAATGCTGCGAACACCGCAGCGGCGCAGCTTTTCCTGTAGCCACAGGGGGCTGGGGCGCGACAGGTCGACATTGCGAATCACCCGGCCCAGATAGCGTGGGCAGTGGCTGGCGGCCTTCAATTCCACCGGCAGGGTGTCGTCATGCACGGCGGCCACCGGCTCGATCGCCGGCTGGCTGACCTCTAGGCCGTTCAACAGCCCCACTTCCCGGGCGATACCGCGCAGGCCAAGGCAGTCGGCGCGGTTGGGCGTCAGGCCAATTTCTATCAGGTGGTCATCCAGCTTGAGGTAGTCGCGAATGTCGCTGCCCACGGGAGCGTCCGCTGGCAGCTCCATCAGGCCGTCGGAGGCTTCCGACAGTTGCAGCTCCTGTTCGGCGCAGAGCATGCCGAAGGACTCCAGGCCCCGCAGTTTGGCCTTTTTGATTTTGAAATCACCGGGCAACACCGCGCCGACCTTGGCCAGCGGGGCCTTCAGCCCGGCGCGGGCGTTGGGCGCGCCGCACACGATCTGTACGGTTTCATCGCCGGCATTAACCTGGCACACGCGCAGTTTGTCGGCATCCGGGTGCGCTTCTGCGCTGATGATCTCGGCCACCACAACACCACGGAAGGCGCCGGCCACCGGCTCGATGGCATCCACTTCCAGCCCGGCCATGGTGATCTGGTGGGCAAGGTCTTCGGTGGCAAGCGCCGGATTCACCCATTCCCGCAGCCACTGTTCACTGATTTTCACTGTTCAATACTCCGTGGTCTGCTTTAGAACTGCTCGAGAAAACGCAGGTCGTTGTCGAAGAACAAGCGCAGGTCGTTCACGCCGTAGCGCAACATGGCCAGGCGCTCCATGCCCATGCCAAAGGCAAAGCCAGAGTATTTCTCCGGGTCGATGTTGGAGGATTCGAACACGCTGGGGTGCACCATGCCGCAGCCCATGATTTCGATCCAGCCGGTGTGGCTACACACGCGGCAACCGTCGCCGCCGCAGTTCACACACTGGATATCCACTTCCGCCGACGGCTCGGTGAAGGGGAAATAGGACGGTCGGAATCTCACCGCCAGCTCTTTCTCGAAGAAAACACGCAGGAATTCCTCAATCAGGCCCTTCAGGTCGGCAAAGCTGGAATGCTCGTCGATCAGCAGCCCTTCCATCTGGTGGAACATGGGCGTGTGGGTCAAATCCGAGTCGCAGCGGTATACGCGGCCCGGGCAAATGACCCGTAGCGGCGGCTGTTCCGTTTCCATCACCCGCACCTGCACGGGTGAGGTATGGGTGCGCAGCACGGTGGTGGGGTCCACATAAAAGGTATCGTGCATGGCCCGCGCCGGATGATGGGCGGGAATATTGAGGGCCTCGAAGTTGTGGTAGTCGTCCTCGATCTCCGGGCCTTCCACCACGTCGAAGCCAATGCTGCTGAAGAAGTCTTCGATACGCTCAATGGTGCGGGTGACCGGGTGAATGCCACCGGTGCTCTGGCCACGCCCCGGCAGGCTGACGTCGACCGTCTCTGCGGCAAGCTTGGCTTCGACGGCGGCGGACTCCAGGGCCTGCTTGCGCTGGCCGATGAGTTCCTGCAACGCCTGTTTTACAACGTTGATCTGCGCGCCGGCAGCCGGGCGCTCTTCGGCGCTGAGCTTGCCCAGGCTCTTGAGCAGCGCGGTAATCTGGCCTTTTTTGCCGAGATAATCGACGCGCAACTGTTCGAGTGTGGCGCTGTCGTCGGCGGCCTGGATTTTACCCCGGGCTTCGGCGGCGAGTTGTTCGAGGTTTTCCATAGTCTGGTCTCGAGGTTTCTGTGGTGGTTGGCTCGATGACGATGCAGCACCAAAAAAAGAAGGGAAAGAGCAAAGCCCTTTCCCTTCTTGTACTTCCGGTGTAGCCAGCGATCCGCCGGGCCAAAACCCTGCGGAAGGGGGTGGGCTTAGGCCAGAGCGGCCTTCGCTTGCTCCACGATCGCTGCAAAAGCCGGCTTGTCATGCACAGCCAGGTCCGACAGCACGCGGCGGTCCAACTGGATGTCGGCCTTCTTCAGGCCGTTGATCAGGCGGCTGTAGCTCAGGCCATTAGCGCGGGACTGGGCGTTGATACGCGTGATCCACAGCGCGCGGAACTGACGCTTGCGCTGACGGCGGTCACGGTAGGCATACTGGCCCGCCTTGGTAACGGCTTGTTTGGCAACACGAAACACACGGCTGCGGGCTCCATAGTAACCCTTGGCCTGTTTCAGGATTTTCTTGTGACGGCGGTGAGCCACCACACCACGTTTTACGCGAGGCATAGTCTTCTCCTAATCTCCAATGGTCCTTAGCGCGCCCGCAACATGCGGTCGATCAGCACTTTGTCGCTGGCGTGTACCATGGAGGTACCGCGCAGCTGGCGCTTACGCTTGGTGGTCATTTTGGTCAGGATGTGGCTCTTGTAAGCGCTTTTGCGCTTGTAGCCGCCGGCGGTTTTCTTGAAACGCTTGGCAGCCCCGCTGTGAATTTTTGCTTTAGGCATAATAAAAACTCCGCATTTGCAGTTTGATAAAACGAAGCACTAAGGCATTCACGGGCCCTAGTTCTTCTTCTTCGGGGCGATCACCATGGTCATCTGGCGGCCTTCCATTTTCGGGAACTGCTCTACGGTGCCGAGCTCGATAAGATCGGCCTCAACCCGCTTGAGCAATTCCAGGCCAATTTCCTGGTGAGCCATTTCACGGCCGCGAAAACGCAGTGTGACTTTGGCCTTGTCGCCGTTTTCGAGGAAACGCGTCAGGTTGCGCAGTTTTACCTGATAGTCTCCTTCTTCCGTCCCTGGACGAAACTTCATTTCCTTGATTTGAGTCCGCTTCTGCTTCTTCTTCTGAGCAGCCTTCTGCTTCTTCGCCTCAAAGACGTGCTTCCCGTAGTCCATGATCTTGCAGACTGCGGGGTCGGATTCAGCAATAAGCACGAGATCCATGCTCGCGGCTTCCGCCGCGGCCTTGGCCTCGCTGAGGGGCACGATACCTACCTGTTCACCATCGGCGCCAATCAGGCGAACCGGGTCATGGGTGATCTGGTCGTTGGTCAGCGCCTTCTTGGAGGCGCCTTTGCCACTATCTTTCTTAATGCTGATTCTCCACTTCCATTGCAATACGGCCGCGTCGCGCCACGTCATCTGCAAGGAGGGCGACAAACGCCTCGAGATCCATCGATCCCATGTCCTCACCACGACGGGCCCGCACGGCCACTGTCTGTGTTTCCACTTCTTTATCCCCAACCACAAGAAGGTAAGGGACCTTCTGAATTGTGTGCTCGCGGATTTTAAAGCCGATTTTTTCGTTTCTCAAGTCCGAAATGACGCGAAAACCCTTGTTCTGCAAGGATTCTTCCACCTTTTGGACGTATTCGGACTGTTTATCGGTAATATTCAACACTACCGCCTGGGTCGGCGCCAGCCAGGTGGGGTAAACCCCCTCGTAGTGCTCGGTCAGAATACCGATAAACCGCTCAAAGGAACCCAGGATGGCCCGGTGCAACATCACCGGCACCTGGCGCGACCCGTCCTCGGCCACATACTGGGCGTCGAGGCGACCGGGCATGGAGAAATCCACCTGGATGGTGCCCAGCTGCCACACCCGGCCAATGCAGTCCTTGAGGGAAAACTCGATCTTGGGCCCGTAGAAGGCGCCTTCGCCGGGCAGCTCTTCCCAGGGCAGGCTGTGGTTGTCCAGGGCTTCGGCCAAGGCCTTTTCTGCCCGGTCCCAGTCCGCGTCGGAGCCGACCCGCTGCTCGGGGCGGGTGGACAGGCGGTAGATCACATCGCTAAAGCCAAAGTCGGCGTAAACATCGTGCAGGAAGTCTATAAAGGAAGACACTTCCGGCTGGATCTGCGCTTCGGTGCAGAAGATGTGGGCGTCGTCCTGGGTGAAACCGCGCACCCGCATGATGCCGTGCAGGGAGCCAGAGGGCTCGTTGCGGTGGCAGGAACCAAACTCCGCCAGGCGCAGGGGCAGGTCGCGGTAGGACTTGAGCCCCTGGTTGAACACTTGCACGTGGCAGGGGCAGTTCATCGGCTTGACCGCAAACTCCCGCTCCTCACTGCCCAGCAGGAACATGTCGTCGCCAAACTTGTCGGCGTGGCCAGAGCGCTGCCACAGGGAGAGGTCCACCAGCTGAGGCGTTTTGATTTCCTGGTAGCCGTGCCGCTGCTGGGCCTTGCGCATGTACTGCTCAATCGTCTGGTAGATGCTCCAGCCCGCCGGGTGCCAGAACACCATACCGGGCGCCTCTTCCTGGATGTGGAACAGGTCGAGCTTCTTACCGATTTTACGGTGGTCGCGCTTTTCCGCCTCCTGCAGAAACTGCAGGTGCTGCTTGAGGGCCTTTTTGTCGCCAAAGGCCACACCGTAGATGCGCTGCAACATTTTGTTGCTCTGGTCCGCGCGCCAGTAGGCGCCAGACACGCGCATCAGCTTGAAATGCTGGCAGTGGCGCATGCTGGGCACATGGGGGCCGCGGCACATGTCCACATACTCCTGGTGGAAATACAGGCCGGGGCGATCATCACGGGCGATGTCCTGCTCCAGGATTTCCATCTTGTAGGGTTCGCCGCGCTCTTTGAAGGTGTCGTAGGCGCGCTGCCAATCCACCTTCTCCTTGACCACTGCGTACTCAGTGGCGGCCAGTTCCTGCATGCGCTTTTCGATGGCGTCCAGGTCGGCCTCGGTCAGGCGGTGCTCCAGATCGATATCGTAGTAAAAGCCGTTCTCGATGGTGGGGCCGATCGCCATTTTGGCATCCGGCCAGAGCTGCTTGACGGCGTGGCCGATCAGGTGGGCGCAGCTGTGGCGAATAATTTCCAGACCGTCTTCGTCGCGGGCGGTGAACAGGGTCAGGTCCGCGTCGTTTTCGATCAGGTCGCAGGCATCGCGGCGCTCGCCATTGACGCGACCGCCCAGCGTCGCCTTGGCAAGGCCGGGGCCGATGTCCTCGGCCACCTGCATAATGGTGACAGGGGCGGCGTAACTACGTTGGGAACCGTCGGGCAGGGTAATAACAGGCATGAGCTTTCCTGGTGTCAGTGGTGACCCCTACTAAAGGCCACGTGAGTCAGCTTCAGTCGACGGAAAGCGCAGTGTTCCCGCCGGGTGAAAATTTTGAGGGCGGGGATGGTAGCACAGGCAGCGCCGGCACGTCAGCCGGCGCGGGTATCAATTCATCAGCGCCATCAATGGCTGGCTGCAGCGCGGCACGGAGAAGCTCTCGTGCTCGCGAAACACAGACACCAATTCAATCGCCCCCACCAGGTGGCGGCTGAGTCGCCCCAGCTCGCAGCTCGGCACCTGGTATTCCAGGTGCTCTTCGTAGGCCACACTGCTCAGATCGTACTGCGCCAGTACCCGCTGGGGCAGGATCATCCTCACCACGTAACCGGCACCACAGGCGGGCACCGCCCACTGCCGGGCGATCATCTCTGCGTAGCGCTGCTGCAACTTGAGCTGGCAAAAATACTCGCCGCCCTGACCCGGCACAATCCGGCGCCAGGCGGCTCCCTTCAGGGCGGCGAGTTGAGCGGGCACCAGGGTCTGGTAAACGGCGAGGGTGTGCAGGCAGGGTAAGGGCTTCATAGGGGGATTACTCCTTGTGCTGCGGACAGGGGGGAGAAGGCTTGCCACTCGGCGCCGGCCGGCTGGGCATGAACGACATAGCGCAGCGGGCCGCCCGGGCGAATGGCATCGAAGGGATAGCAGGTCACCAGTTCCAGCTCGGCCGGCCCAAAGTGCGAGGGGGCGGCCACTGGCTGGCGGCTGTCCACCACCCGGGATTCGGCCACCCGGTACTGCAGCAGGCGGCCATCGGGCAACTCAACACTCAGCGACATGGCCGGCACCAGATGCTGCAAAAAGCGGAAGTGGGTATCGCGGTGGCCGGCGATGACGGCGGTACCGCCCTGCCCCGGCTCGACGCCGGCGGCATCCAGCCCGGGGCCAAAGGCCAGCGCATTGCCACTGGCGCCGGCCAGCACAAACTGGTCGATACCCAGCTGCGGCACCCGCAGGCGCGCCACCGGCCAGGTGTCGGCCCAGGGCCAGGGCTTGTGCACGCCACCTTCGGCCTGGGTAGCCGCCCAGGCCCGCGCCATCAGGTGCGGCGCCAGGGCGGCCTTGGCGTAAATCAGCCCGGCACCGGCCAGCTCCTTCAGGGCCAGGGTACACAGGGCAATCAGCAACCAGCTGCGGCAGCGCTCAAACACGGTCCTGCTCCGGGCGGCGCATAACATGCACCAGCAGCGCAATGAACAGGGCGAAGCAGCCCAGGAAGGCCTTGGCCGGCCCGGTGGTGGCGGTGTTGGGATAGGCGTAGGGCTGCGGACCCTGCCCGCGCGGGCGGGTGTTGGGCACAATGCCGGGGCGCAGCGGCGCGGTGGGCTCGCGGGATACGCGCTCCTCAATGGCCACAAAGCTGGTGTAAGGGCTCAACAGTTGGTGCGCCAGGGCAACCTCCAGCACCTGTTCGCGAATGCGCTGCTCAGGCTCCCCGGCGGTTTTGAGCGCCAGCAGCCCGGCAATTTTGCTGCGCGCCCACACACTCGCCACGCCATCGTGCTGGGTATTGCCCGGCTGGGCCGGCAGGGCCAGCGCGCTCTGCCAGTGTTCGCCGGCAAGGTTCGCCGACACACTGACCTCACCGGCCGGCAAAGCACCCACAAAACGCACCGCCTGGACCAGCGGCTGGCCGCGGTACAGATCCGGCACCCGGTCGGGCCAGGCTTCTACGGCCTGGGGCCATTGCACGCTCACATCCGCGGCCAGCGGCGCGGCAATGCGCGCGAACAGTTCCGTCATCACCGCCGCGGCTTCGCCAATGTCGCCCACCTGCACGCTGAAGCCGCGCCCAGCCTGTGCCGCGCGCTGCATAAACCAGTGGTTGGGCGCAGAACCGATGCCCACGGTAAACAGGCGACTGGCGCCAAGGCGCTGCTGGATCAGTTCGAACAGTGCCTGCTCGTTGCCCACCGCGCCGTCGGTGATGAAAATCACCTGCCGCAGCAGGCCGCGCTCTGCCTCGGCACCGGGGGCCAGCGCCCGTTCCAGCGCCGGGCGCATTTCGGTGCCGCCGCCCGCTTCAAGGTGCCGCACAAATTCGCTGGCCTGCTGCAGGTGGTGGCGGGTGGCGGGCACGGCGCCGGCAAACAGCGGCCGCACACTGTCATCAAAGGCCAGAATGTTAAAACGGTCAGCGGGGCGCAGTTGCCGCAGCGCCAGCGCCAGCGCCTCACGCGCCTGCTTGATGGACACCCCGGCCATGGAGCCCGAGACATCCACCACAAACACCACCTCACGCGGCAGGTTGGCCTGCTGCGGCGCCAGCTCTGGCGGCAGCACCATCAACAGGCCGAAGGTCTCCCCCGCCACCTGCTGGGTGAACACCGCCGCACGCGGCATGGCACCGGTCACCGGGCGCCACTGCAGGACCACATCGCGGTCCATCTCCACCGGCCCGCTGGCCAATTGCAGCTTGTAACGCTGGCCGTCCCGCGCCAGGCTCAGTTCGTGGTACAGGGCCTGCACCTCGGCCAGCGGCATGCCGGCGTCCAGCTCAACGGCAAGGTGCAAGGGGTTGAGCGGTGCACTATCAGAGCCCGGCTGAGGATAGAGGTAGGGTGTGATGGCCGGTGCGTCTGGCACCTGGTCTGTGGGCGGCGCCCATCCGGTGTACTCACCACTGGGGGCCGGCGCGAGCGCCGCAACCTCGGCGGCCGCCGGCGCGGCCCGGGAAACTCCCGGGATGTAACGCGGCGTCAGCGTTGTGGGAATGCGCAGGGCAAAGCGCCCGGCACTGTACTTGGCGGTTTGCACATACTGCAGGCGAACCGTGACCTGCTCGCCAGGGGCAATGTTGGCTATGCGATTGCTAAACAGATTAGGGCGCTGTTGCTCTACAAGGGCGGCCTTTTTACCGGCCGCACGGGCCTGCTGGTAAAGGACTTTCGCCTCTTCCCGCTCGCGCACCTTGCCGATCACCACCCGCTCGCCCACCTGCATCTCCAGGTGGCGAACGGCGGCATCCTCCGGTAGCGGGAAGCTGTAAATGCCCTCCTGCCAGGCCTGCGTGGTGTTCTGGAACACCTGCTCCAGCTCCACCACCGCCAGCATGCCCGCAATGCGCACATCAAGCCGCGACTGCTGGGTAACCGCCGCCTGATAACTGCCGCTCACCTGATCGTGCCAGCGCATCTGGCCGGCACCGGGTACCTCATTGCCCTCGACGACTGCGCTTGCCCGCACTGGCGACACCGTCGCCAGTAGCAGCGCCAGCAATAGCCCGGTGGCCGCCGGCAATGCCCGAAAGCAGAACCATTGCCCAAGGCGCTGCCAGTTTGCGGCCTCGCTCATTCCCTGTTGTGTGTACCCGTATTGCATTGCCTGCTCTCCCGCTGGATTTTTTGCTATTACAGCGGGGCAATGTGGTATTGGGCCGATGCAATTCGGGCTAGGTGCTGATCAATTGTGGCGAATTGTGGCAGCCGCTTGAGCTGGCAGGGCCTTTCTGGAACCATGCGCTGACGCCTATCGGACGCACCCCATGCCGCAACACATCGCCATTGTTGAAGACGAAGCCAACCTGGCCGCCAACTACCGGGACGCCCTGCAACGCCAGGGCTTCAGTGTTGCCCTGTACGACAATCGCGTGAGTGCCGCCGAGGCCTTTGCCCAACGCCTGCCGGACCTTGCCATTATCGACGTGGGGCTTGGCGACGAGTTTGAAGGGGGCTTTGAATTGTGCCGCGACCTGCGCAGCCGGGCACCGGAGCTTCCCATCGTGTTCCTGACCGCCCGGGATTCTGAACTGGATATTATCTGCGGCCTGCGCCTGGGCGCCGACGACTACCTCACCAAGAACATCAGCCAGCCCCACATGCTGGCGCGCATCACCGCCCTGTTGCGGCGGGTAAAGGCCCTGCGCACACCGGAAGTGCGCGAGCACCGGGTAGAGCGCGGCGCCCTGCTATTGAACCTGGAGCGCATGACCGCCAGCTGGCGCCAGCAGGCCGTGGATTTAACCGTGACCGAGTTCTGGATGGTACACGCCCTGGCCCGCCACCCCGGCCACGTGCGCAACCGCCAGCAACTCATGGAGGCGGCCAACGTAGTGCTGGACGACAACAGCATCACCTCACACATCAAACGCATACGGCGCAAATTCCAGGTGGCCGACGGCGAGTTCAACGCCATTGAAACCGCCTACGGTATGGGCTACCGCTGGGTAGAACGCGAGTGAGCCTGCGCCGGCAGCTGCTGCTGGTCAGCCTGCTGTTGCTGACCCTGCCCTGGGCCGGCTGCCAGTTTTTGCGGGAGACAGAAAGCACACTGCGCCACGCCCAGGTGATTGCCCTTGAGGCCACCGCCCAGGCGGTGGCTGCCAGCTTTGCCGACCAGCCCCACCGGCTCTACCCGGACATCGCGCGGCTGCATGAAACCCCGGAACCGGCACGCAGCCTGTATGCCAGCGCCGCCACCGCGCCCATTATTGTGGATGGCTACGCCGATGGCTGGCCGCAACAGTGGAGCGGCGAGTTTGCCAATCACCAGGGCGACGGCACACCGGCCTTTCGCTACCAGGCGGCCACCCGGCTTGGCCGCCTTTACCTGCTGCTGGCGGTCCGCGACAACCAGGTGGTGTACGACAACCCGGGGCTGTCGCCCGAACCCAATGGCGACCGGCTGATACTGCGCACCTGGCTGGACGGCAAGCGGCAGGAATACGCCATCGCCACCGCCGCCCCCGGGGATGTGCGCGCCCGCGCCACCGGCCGCCGGCATCCCGGGGTGAACCCGGGGCAGATCCAGGGCGTATGGCAGGACACCCGCGAGGGCTACACCCTGGAGCTGCAACTGCCGCTGAACATCACTGGCAACCGCCTTGGCCTGCACATTGTGGATGTGGACGGCCGGGGCAGCCCGCTCACCGCTGGCAACTTCACTCCCCTGGAGCAAACCGCCCCACCCTGGCTGATTTACCCGCCGCAACCGCTGCAGCAGGCGCTCACTGCCTTTTCCGAGCCGGGGCGAGACCTTGCCGTGTTCGACAAACAACAGTGGCAATTGTCCGCCGTTCACGCCGCCAGCAGCGACGCTGACGCAGGCGACGCCGGGCAACGGCCCTTCTGGCTGCTGCGCTGGCTTTACCGCCGCATCCTGTCCCAGGCGGACATCCCGCCCCTGCCACAAACCGGCGCCGACGGCCACATGGCCGCCGACGAACTGGCGTCGGCCCTTGGCGGCAACATTGCAAGCCACTGGTACCGTGAAAACGGCGACCGGCAGCGCAGCACACTGTCGGTGGCGGCGCCCATCCGCCATGCCGACGCGGTGATGGGGGCTGTGGTGCTGCGCCAGAACAGCGAGGAATACCTGGCCCTCACCGACCGCGCCTTCAGCAAGTTGCTGGGCTACAGCCTGCTGGCCACGGCCCTGGCCGCGCTTGGCCTGCTGGGCTACGCCAGCCTGCTGTCCTGGCGCATTGGCCGGCTGAGCCGGGCAGCCGGCAAGGTGGCCCAGCGCGGCAACATCGTGACAGAGCACTTTCCGCGCAGCCACGCCCGCGATGAGGTGGGCGAACTGTCCCGCCGCTTTGCCAACCTGCTGGAGGAACTGCGGGGCTACAACGAATACCTGCAGACCCTGAGCCGCAAGCTGTCCCACGAACTGCGCACGCCCATTGCCGTCATCCAGTCCTCACTGGACAACCTGGAAGCCGATGCCAATGCCGGTGAGCAAAGCGTTTACCTGCAGCGCGCCCGCGAAGGGCTGGACCGGCTGGGCCGCATGCTGACCGCCATGACCGAAGCCAGCCAGATTGAAGAGAGCGTGCGCAGCGACATGCTGACAGATGTCGACCTGGTGCCCCTGCTGCACCAGATCGTGCCTGCCTACCAGAGCGCCTGGCCGGATTACCGTTTCAACCTGCAATGCGATACAGAAACGGCGCCCTGCCTGGCCTCCCCCGACCTGCTGGTGCAGGCGCTGGACAAACTGGTGGACAACGCTGTGTCATTTTCCGCCCCGGGCGGGGCCATTGTGTTATCGCTGACCGATGCCGCGGGCAGCTGGCAGCTGGCGGTGATCAACCACGGCCCGCCGCTGCCCACGCACCTGCAGGGGCAGCTGTTCGAGGCCATGGTATCGCTGCGTGACGACCGGGCCCGCTCCGGCATGCACCTGGGGCTCGGCCTTTATATTGTGAGAATTATCGCCGAGCATCTGGGCGGCAAGGCACTGGCGCACAACCTGCCCACCGGCGATGGCGTGATGATGGCCCTGCGCCTGCCCAAAGGCGGGCTCTGACGCCCCCTCAGTCCTCGTCTTTGCGCAGTTTTTTATCGCGCTTTTCGTGGCGATCCTTCATGTCGTCCAGTTTGTCGTCGGCACCATCGCGCACATCATCCACCTTGTCGCCAAGGTCATCTTTGGCACGGTCTGCCGCCCGGTCCACATCGCAGGGGCCATGCACACCCACGGTTGCCTCCATGGCGGCGTTTCGCGCAATCTTTTTCGGGTCGCAATCAATCAGTTCCGGCTTGGCCTGCACACCAGCGGCGGCTACCAGCAGGGCAAGGGCGGGAAGGCAACGAATAGACATGATCATTCTCCGGTGTCGATGAAAAACATGCACTGACTATAGCCCAGCGTGGGCGCTGCGCTAACTGACAAATGCCAACTGCTTCAGCTCCGCCACCTGGTCGCGCAGTGCAGCCGCCTCTTCGAACTCCAGGTTTTTGGCGTGCTCCAGCATCTGCGCCTCCATCTGCTTGAGCTTGCGGGACAGCGCCTCCGGGCTGAGGCGCGATACCTCGTCCGCACTGTAGGCCAGCTTGTCTTCCGCCACCTTGCGCCCCTTGGCCTTGCCCCGGGTGGGCATGCGCCGGGCGCCTTCCATAATGTCTTTGATGGACTTGGTAACGCCCTTGGGCGTTATACCGTGTTCAGCGTTGTGCGCGAGCTGCTTCTCGCGCCGCCGCTCGGTTTCCGCCATGGCACGCTCCATCGAGCCGGTCACTTTATCGGCATACAGAATGGCGCGGCCGTTCAGGTTGCGCGCAGCGCGGCCGATGGTCTGGATCAGGGAGCGGTCGGAACGCAGGAAGCCCTCTTTGTCCGCGTCCAGAATGGCCACCAGCGACACCTCCGGCATGTCCAGCCCCTCGCGCAGCAGGTTGATGCCCACCAGCACATCAAACTCCCCCAGGCGCAGGTCGCGGATGATCTCCACCCGCTCCACCGTGTCGATATCCGAGTGCATGTAGCGCACCCGCACATCGTGCTCGGCCAGGTACTCGGTGAGGTCCTCCGCCATCCGCTTGGTGAGCGTGGTGACCAGCACGCGCTCCTGCTTTGCCACCACCGTGCGGATTTCGGCGAGCAGGTCGTCCACCTGGGTACTGGCCGGGCGCACCTCCAGTTCCGGGTCCACCAGGCCAGTGGGGCGCACCACCTGCTCCACCGTGCGCCCGGCGTGCTCCAACTCGTAGGGCCCCGGCGTGGCCGTGACAAAGATCGACTGGGGCACCAGCTTTTCCCACTCCTCAAAGCGCAGTGGGCGGTTGTCCAGCGCCGAGGGCAGGCGAAAGCCGTATTCCACCAGGGTTTCCTTGCGCGAGCGGTCGCCGCGGAACATGGCGCCAATCTGGGGTACCGTGGCGTGGGATTCGTCGATAATCACCAGCGCGTTGTCTGGCAGGTATTCAAACAGCGTCGGCGGCGGCTCGCCGGGCGCGCGCCCAGACAGGTAGCGCGAGTAGTTCTCCACCCCGTTGCAGTAACCCAGCTCGCGAATCATCTCCATGTCGTACTTGGTGCGCTGGCCAAGACGCTGGGCCTCCACCAGCTTGCCGGCCTCGTTGAGCTGCTTGAGGCGCCCGTCCAACTCCACCTCAATCTGCTCCACCGCACCCAGCATCACATCGCGGGATGTCACATAGTGGCTCTTGGGGAAAATCGTGACGCGAGGCACCTTGCTTTCAATCGCCCCGGTCAGGGGGTCGAAGAAGGTCAGGCTCTCGATTTCTTCATCGAACAGCTCCACCCGCACCGCCTCGCGCTCCGAATCTGCCGGGAAAATGTCAATCACATCGCCCCGCGCTCGGTAGGTACCGCGCTGGAAATCCACATCATTGCGGGTGTACTGCAGCTCCGCCAACTGGCGCAGAATGTGGCGCTGGTCGATGATCTCCCCGCGCGACAGGTGCATCACCATCTTGAAGTAAGACTGCGGGTCGCCAAGGCCATAAATGGCCGACACCGTAGCCACCACAAGACAGTCATCACGCTCCAGAAGCGCCTTGGTGGCGGACAGGCGCATCTGTTCAATGTGGTCGTTGACCGATGCGTCCTTCTCTATATAAGTATCGGACGAAGGCACATAGGCTTCCGGCTGGTAGTAGTCGTAGTAGGAGACGAAGTACTCCACCGCGTTGTCCGGAAAGAACTCCTTGAACTCCCCGTACAGCTGGGCCGCCAGCGTCTTGTTGTGCGCCATCACAATGGTCGGGCGCTGCAGCCGCTCCACCACATGGGCCATGGTGAAAGTTTTGCCCGAGCCGGTAACCCCCAGCAGAATCTGCGAGGCCAGCCCCGCCTGCACCCCTTCCACCAACTGCTCGATGGCCCGGGGCTGATCCCCGGCGGGCTCGAAGGAGGAACTGACTTTAAACGCTTTGGACATGGCGGCGCTGCAACTGGTCGAAAATTAGCCGTTAATTATCATCGACTTAAGCTCGGATTGCAGCCTTTCAGGCGCCCGCAAAGCCCTGCGAAAATAATCCGCCACGAAGTGTTGACCAGGGCAGGGTCCATCATTAATATACGCGACCTCTGGTTAACGCCATTCCGCCTTAGCTCAGTTGGTAGAGCAAATGACTGTTAATCATTGGGTCGCTGGTTCGAGCCCAGCAGGCGGAGCCATACAACAGGAAAGCCCTAAGATGTAGTGTCTTGGGGCTTTTTTGTATCTGGCAGATTAGCTCCGAGCGCCGTTTTGACCACATTTTGGTCACAAATTGGTCACGGCTCTATGGACGCGAATCGCAGCTACATCTACACCATCAATGGTAATCACCACTTCCGCCGCCGGCTAGGCGACAGGGACTTACGGGGCCCACTCAAGACCGCCCGCAGGTATCCGGCAGCAGCGGCCTAGCTGGCACTCTGTTCATTGACAAGGAAGGCCACAAGCTGGCGAAACTGGAAGCCCTGCTGGATCGCTCCACCGAGCACGCGCCCCTGCCCCCCCACACACTGCTGAAAACGCCGGGCTACAAGCCGCCGATGGTGAGCCTGGAAATCGGCGCCGGCAAAAAGCCGAAGCTGCGGCCCGGCGATATCCTCGGTCCCCTGACCAGCGAGAACGGCATAGACGGCAAACAGGTCGGCAAAATCACTCTCTACGACAACTGGCTCTGCGTGGCGGTGCGGCGCAGCGAAGTGGACACCGCGCTGGACAAGTTGGGACGGGGCAAGGTAAAGGGGCGTAGTGCCCGAGTGCGGCTTCTGGAGTAATCGCAGGGGTACACCCAGTCACCCTTTCCCACTGGCCAAATCTGGCTGATTTGATTTCCTTCTTTTCTCTCCCACACGACTACGGTTAGACATGCGGTCCTGGCACTCGGGCCACGGACGAACAGTGATCAGGGAAGATCTCGATTCATGCAGTTATTTCGCCCCGAGGCGCTGCAAGCACAGCGCAAGGCAAAGCACGGTAGCGCGCTGTTTGCGCCGCATGCTGCGCATACGGCCATCGTCAGCGCGCTGCTCGTGTGGATTGTCACCGCCGCTGTATTCCTTGCCAATACCAGCTACGCGCGCAAGGCCACGGTGCAGGGCTGGCTTGAGCCGCGCCAGGGCTCTATCCGGGTTTACGCCAGGGGCGAGGGCAGGATCGCCCGAGTTCTGGTCAACGAGGGCGAACAGGTTAATCGCGGGCAACCGCTGCTGGTCATCAACGGCGACACAACCCTCAAAAATGGTGAGCACCTTGAAGAACTGCTGCTCACCGAGTACCGACACCAGAAGTCCCTGCTGGAGAAGCGCTCGGCGAGGCAGCAGGTCATCGCCCTGCAGCGCGCCGAAGAACTGAAACACCGCATCCTGGCGACCGAACAGGGCCTCGCCCTACTGCAGGAGGAACTATCGACACTGGATCAGCGGCAGGCGCAACTTTCGGCCCGCATTAGCCGCCACCGCTCGCTAGTCGCTGCAGGCCACCTTGCAGAAGTCGAACTGGAATCGCTGCTGGATCAGCAGTTGCTTTACCAGGCGCAGGCCCAGTCGCTAACCCGCGAACGGGAGGAACATCGCGCACGCCTGGCGAGCGCCAAATCTCAACTCGAGCTGAGCTGGCGGGAGCATGAGGAGAGCGTGGACACCCTGGCTCTCTCGCTGAGTGAACTGTCCCAGAAGATCGCCGAATTGCGTGGACACCGCGCCTACGTAATCAAGGCTTCCGCCGATGGCCGCATCGCCAACCTGCAGGCCCGCCCCGGACACACCGCCCGCCAGAATCTGCCACTGATGACGATAGAGCCCGCCACCTCCGAGTTGGAAGCCCGGCTATTCGTACCGGTCGAGGCGTCCGGCTTCATCAGGGCGGGTCAAACCGTCAATATGCGGTTTGACGCCTTCCCCTACCAGAAATTCGGTGTTTACAGGGGAACCGTTCTCAGCATGTCCGACGCCGTATTGCTACCGGGTGAGATCATGCGCCCCGGCACACCGGTCAACGGCCCCGGCTACAGCCTGATCGCCAGGCTGGATACACACAGCATCCAGGCCTACGGCAAGTCGATTGCCCTGCGCTCCGGCATGACCCTGGCAGCGGATATCACGCTTGAAGACAGAAGTGTGCTGGAGTGGCTGCTGGAACCCATCCTCAGCTTGCGGGGGCGTCTCTGATGGCTACCGCCGGTGCATTCACCTTGCGCAGGCTGTCGGTGGAAAGCCTCGGCCGCATGTCACGTAAACTGCCCATCATCCACCAGAGCGAGCAGGCTGAATGCGGTATCGCCTGCCTGGCCATGGTGCTGGGCTACTATGGTCACCACTGTGAACTGAGGCAACTGCGAGACCGCTTCCGGATGTCGGCACAGGGAACAACACTCAAGGATGTGATGGCATGCGCCGACAACCTGAAACTCCAGTGCCGCGCCCTGCGGCTGGAGCCCGGACAGCTAGCCAACCTGCAGCGGCCCGGCATTCTGCACTGGGACATGAACCACTTTGTGGTTCTGAAAAAAGTCGGACGCCGGCATATCATCATTCACGACCCGGCTTTCGGCTACCGCAGACTTTCATTGGAGCAGGCCGGACAGCACTTTACTGGCGTTGCGCTGGAGTTGTGGCCGCGATCCGAATTTGTCCACAGCGATGAGCGCAAGCCCTTACGCCTGTCGGCCTTTATCGGACGGCGCGAAGGCCTGTGGCTCGCTCTCGCCCAACTCGTGGGGCTTTCCCTGGCCCTGCAACTTCTTGCCCTGCTTTCGCCGCTGTACCTACAAACGGTGGTCGACGACGTGGTGGTCAGTGCCGACACCAACCTGCTTGCCGTCCTTGCCAGCGCCTTCTTCCTGTTGCTTCTGCTGGAAACCGGCGTGAGCGCACTGCGCCGACTGATGGCACTGCAGCTAGCCAGCAGATTGAGCCTGCGTATGGCGGCATCACTGTTTCACCACCTGATTCGCCTGTCCTGCAGTTTCTTCGGCCAGCGCCACGTCGGCGACATCGTATCCCGCTTCAGCTCCCTGGACAGCGTGCGGGAGATCATCACCAACGGCATGGCCTCCGCCATCGTCGACGGCGTCCTGACTATCTCCACCCTGATTGTCATGCTCTGGTATGACGCCAAACTCACTGTGGTGGTGCTGGCGGCTGTCGCCGCCTACTGGTGTGTTCGCCTGGTCCTAATGGTGCGTATCCGGTCGCTTAGCGAGGAAAAGCTCAGGGTGGACGCCCTTCGGGAAACCAGCTTTATAGAGGCGGTGCGCTCCATTGTCTGGGTAAAACTGTTTCACAAAGAAGAGGCGCGACAGTCACGGTGGCAGAATTATCTGGTCGACAGCATCAATCGGGATATCGGCCTCGCAAAACTGGGCATCGTTGGCGACAGTGCCGGACGCCTTACCCTCGGTGGCAGCGATATCCTCCTTATCTATGTAGCCGCCGGTCAGATCATCGACCTGCACATCAGCATCGGCATGTTGCTGGCGTTCATCAGTTTCAAGCGTCATTTTGTCTCTGCCACCGAACGCCTAATTGACCAGATCGCCGAATTCAGGCTGCTCAAGGTTCACCTGGACAGGTTGGCGGACATCACCAACCAGCCGATGGAGAGCTACCATCACAATCAACTATCCAGCGGATATTCGCCTGAACTCAAGGGCGATCTTGAAGTTCGCCGCCTGGTGTTCCGCTATAACCAGAACCAGCCAGCCATTTTTAGCAATCTGAGCTTCTCGGTTCCCCGTGGCCATATGCTGGTGGTCTCCGGACAGAGCGGTCGCGGCAAGTCCACGCTGCTGAAGTGCCTGGCAGGCCTCTGTTCGCCGGATTTCGGGGAAATTCTGCTCGACGGAATACCAATCAATCATGTGCCGGATTACCGCAGCAGAATTGGGGTAGTTGTCCAGGGCGACCATCTTCTCAGCGGTTCGATTGCCGAAAATATCAGTTCATTTGATTCCAGCATTGATTACGAACAGATCGTCGCCGCCGCCAAAGTCGCCCGGATTCACGAAGATATCATGCTGCTACCGATGCAGTACAACACACTAGTGGGCGACCTCGGCACTGGGCTCAGCGGAGGGCAGGTGCAGCGTGTTTGTATTGCCAGGGCAATTTACCGGAAACCGGCTCTCCTGCTACTGGACGAACCAACAAATCAGATGGACAAGCAACTGGAATTTGATCTTTGGAGCGCGCTGGCTTCGATAAGAACCACGATTGTAGTAGTGACTCATTCCTCATCGCTGCCAATGAACGAGAATGTGGTTCACCTAGAATTCACACGCGACGTGTGAATGCCCATTGGATGGGATCAATCATTCCAAGGAGAGAGTTATGAAAGAAATTAGAAACAATCTGATGGAGCTTCACCCCAGCGAATGCGAAGCTGTTAGCGGAGGTATAGTCCCTATTGTTTTTGCCGCAATTTCAATGGCATCTACCACCACCGCGAGGACAATGACCTGGGCCCTTCTAAGTAGAGTTTCGGCGATGTACGGGGTATTCGATGCTGCTCACTATATGGGTGGAGGCGGCTCATCGGGTAGCAAGAAAACCGGAAACATAAGTGATCAATAGAAATCCATCGAAGAGCACTACATGTGCTCTGCAATGCTTAGAAAAGCTGTGCATTTTGTACTACTTTTAACCAGTCAAAAAACCAAAGCTAACTCAGGACATCCATAATGGGTAATCTTCGAAAATGCCCCAATTGTAGGAGATACAGTGTGGAAGAAGACGAAATTTTGGAAGGCGCCACATGCAAAGCCTGCGGCGAAAAGGTCGAGATCAACGCAGCTATTGCCATTTCTCTACCCGTTATTCTGGTTCTTTCGTCCATCTCAAGTTTTAGGCTAGGCCAGACAGCCCTGGGGATAGCCATTGTCATTGCTAGCGTTGTATACGCTTCTATGTGCGAGCGTATTAACTCAAAAGTTCTTCCCCTGAAAGTGTACAAGTAGCAATTGCCTTGTTTGCATCACCAGAAAATTTTAAATACATGATAGGGGCTCACTCTAAACTTTGAGCATTAGAATGGAAATGACTAAGAATGAGAGTAGTGGTTCTTCCTTAATTTTTCGGCACGGGATACTTTTCGTTATCTTTCTGGTCATCTCCACAAACCTGTGGTTACTGCACATCTTGCTCGGTTCCGAGAATCTTGCGAGCCTCTTCGTAGGAACTGTCTTTACGATTTTTGCGTTTCATTTTCTCTGTATGTGCGCCTTCGACAGGGCCTACCAACATGGAATCCTCTCACCTGTTTCATTGTCGACTCCAGGATCGAACAAACCCTACGCCTTCATCCTTCCCGCTGTACTGACAAGCTGCTTTCTCGTCAGCGCCCACTCGTACTATCTGGAAACCGGCACGCAGGATTTCGTCAACCTGACGGGCGCCGGCCTCGGGCTTGTCATGCTCATCTTGTTTGACGCAAAAATATACCGAAATGAGACGAAAACAGGGGGAGCCGCTACACAAAATTGACTCTCGCTTCAGTTGGCGGAGTCGAATACACGAAATTCGTACAGAAGTACGAATACCATTCGCAGAATGGTTAAATCATCAAAAAGGAAAATTTTGATATGGACATCAATATTTATGAAATGCGCAGTCTATCTGCCGATGAGCTAGAACAAGTGAATGGTGGCGTGCTGCCGGCAGTTGGGTTTGCTCTGGCATTAGCTAGTCACATTGGAGTAGGGACCACAACAACTGGCCTTGTCGGGCATTTTGCAACGGGGCTGGGTCTAGGCATCGCCACCTACACTATGATGGGACATTATGGTGGAGGTGGAGGTGGCGGTAAAAGTAGCTCAAAGTTCAGTAGTCACTGAACCCCGAAATAACCGCCTCACTACTATCTCAGGGTAGTGAGGCATTTCTTCCTAAGGCAAATGGAGAAAAATTGGGATGAAAAAATACTACGCCTCTATGTGGTATGCATTCTGCATAGCAGTCGCGTCGTTTTTTGCATATGTGAATGGAATAGATACAGGTGCAATAGTTAAGTCGGTTCTCATCGTCTCATTATTATTTTGCTTGATCCTATTGGTAAAAATAATGCTAAAGAAGCGAAAAGAGTAGAACTAATCCAATTGGTTGCGATCGCAGCTGAGGATGTAAATTTTCATCGGAAGCGGCTTGTTCACCGCGTCAATTTACATTAGCGTTCTGAGGTTTCCGTTAAAGGCGATTGTTGCGCATGGCAAACTCCTTCACCCCCACCAGTTTTCTGCTCCGCTGGCTCTTCGCGGCTGCGCTGGTATTTGGCACCTACAATCCGACGGATTACTCCTATGTCAGCTGGGTGCTGGCGGAGGATACGCATTTCGGGCCGGTGATTGCGATTGTCGGCCTGCTGCTCTTGATAGGGTGGATTATCTATGTCCGCGCCACCTTTCTTTCCATGGGTTGGCTCGGGGTAATTCTGGGAGCGGCGCTGTTTGGTTGCGTGGTGTGGCTGTTTGTTGACCTGGGCTGGATGACGCTGGACTCGCCCGGGGCGCTGGCCTGGGTGGCACTGTTGTTGGTGTCGCTATTGCTGGCGGTGGGGATGTCCTGGTCGCATGTGCGCAAGCGCTTGACCGGCCAGATTGATGTGGACGACGTTGAAGACTGACACGCACGGAAAAATACCGCCCCGGCCGGGGCGGCAATACAACAGTTAGGACCTGGTGGAAATTAAACGCGCTCAGTCGCTCAGGCTCACGCGCTGGGTGTTGCTGGCCGGCTCGCTGCGCAGGGCCACGCCATCGGCGGTCTGCAGTGCAACGCCACCTTCGTCATCCACCCAGCAGCTCAGAGTCTGGCTCTGCCCCTCGGCGGGGAACACCTTCAAGCGCAGACGATCGCCATCGCGCCGGTGCTGAATACCGTAAAGTCGGGTGCGTACATCCTTACCCAGCGCCTGCTCGATACTGCCGTTGCAAGCCACCAGGTTCTCGCGATCGCCCCGGTCTGCCAATGCTGAGGCTGATCCAGCAGCCAGCCCGACAACCACAATCATACTCATCAGATTTTTCATTGCTCTGCCTCCCTAGCAGTTGTTGGAGACAGCATAGCCCTAGCCATAAATACCTGTGATAGCCGTTTAAGACAGAGTGCGCTGCAATTTTGGACACCCCAGGCTCGGCCCCGGCCACACCGGCGGACCTGCTATTTGCCGGTACGGGTGCCAGGGCACGGCAACGCGCGCTATGCTGCCTGCCTGGAACAACACCTCGCGGAGAATCGATGAAGCGCCTATTTACTCTCGCCCTGCAGGGGCTTGCCACTGTGCTGCCAGTGGCGCTTACGCTGTATTTTGTGTACTGGCTGCTGGAGAAGATGGAGGCGGTAGTCAGCAAATTGATATTGCTGGTACTTCCGCCTGACCTGTATTTCCGCGGCCTGGGCATTCTGTCGGCGTTTATCATTCTGGTGGCCATTGGCCTGCTGGTGCGCTTTTACGTCGTGCGCTACATCCTGCGCCTTGGTGAGGCGCTGCTGGGGCGCATTCCGCTGATCAAATCCGTGTTTGGCGCCATTCAGGACTTCACTCGCATGTTTTCCTCCAAGCGAGAACAGGAGGCGCAATCGGTGGTGCTGGTGGAAGTGCAGGAGGGCAGGCACTTGCTGGGTTTTGTGACGGGCAGTGCTGTGGCACAAGCGCATTTTGCGGACCAGTACGCGGATCTGGTGGGCGTTTACCTGCCCATGAGCTACCAGATTGGCGGCTACACGCTTTACGTGAGCCCGGATCGCCTGCAACGGCTGGACATGCCGGTGGAGGATGCCATGCGTATTGCGCTGACGGGCGGCATTCAGAACGGGCAGGAGGACAAGCGCTAAGCGGCGCTTGCCATCAACGCGTATCCAGTTGGTGGCGGATGCGCTCAAATTCCTCGGCGATGATTTCACGCAACACCCGCAGGCGCGCGCTCATTCGCAGATCTTTGTGGGTCAGCACCCACATATCGGAATGGTGCACGATGGCCGCGCCGGGCACGCGCACAAGGTCGGGGTGGTGAAAGGCGGCAAAACAGGGCATGAAGCCAAGCCCCATGCGAGCCCGCAGGGCATCAACCAGCAGGTTGATGTTGGAGATGGAGTGGCGCACCGGCAGGTCGGGGAAGTCGGTATCTTCGAGCCACAGCTCCTTCTGCCCGGCAGGGTTCTTGCCGATCCAGTTGAGGTGGGCCACGTTTTCCGGGTCGTCTTTGCGCAACAGGTCGCGGTGTACGTAGGTAGAGGCCGTGATCGGCGACAGGTAGCGCCCGATCAGGTAGTCCGGCGGTTTGACGCCGGCGGGCATTACGCGAATGGCGATATCCGCCTCGCTGCGACTGAGGTCGAGGGCGTCGTAGCTCGGCATCAGCTGTAGCTCGATGCCCGGGTACTCTTCGGCAAAACGCGCCAGGCGCCTCATCATGAAGCCCATGCCCGACACATCCGGCGTGGTCAGCCGGATCAGCCCCTCCAGGTGCTGGTTGCCGCCGGTAATCTGCCGTTCAGCCGCCAGCAGCAGCTCCTCCACATGCTCGGCGGTGGGCAGCAAGCGCTCTGCTGCAGCGGTCATGCGATAGCCATCGGGCGTGCGGTCAAACAGGCGGGTTTGCAGCTGGTGCTCGAGTTCGTCGAGGCGACGGGTGACAGTCGAGTTGCTGACACCCAGTTCCTGGGCGGCCCCGCGAGCGGAACCGCGCCGCCCCAGCGCCAGCAGTACTTTGATGTCATCCCAATCCACGGCCACCCCCCACGTTGCTGCAGGGCATCTTCCGGCATGGCGCGTGGCAGTTCAAGTGCCAGGCGGCACGGCTCAGGCGTAAAAGGCCGCCAGTTTGTCGATGAAGTCCTGCAGCATGTCGGCCGGCAGGTCGTTGATGCCAGCGGCGGCTTTGCGCCCTCCCCCAGTGGGGAATTGCATGCACAACTCGTCGGCACCGGTCTTGTTGTTCAGGGGCGCACGCACGCTGACGAGGTAACAGCCGTTGGCCTTGGCGGTCAGCACGGCGTGGGCCCGGGCCGGGTCGGCGTTGGCCAGGTCGTTGCTGTAAACGCCGCTGACCCGGCGTGCCCAGGGCTCGTCGGGCAGCATGAAGACGGCGGCGCTGGCGTCGCGGTACTCCGGTGTCAGCGCTGCGGCGGCGGCCATGTCTTGCTGGTAGCCGCTCTCCAGCTTCTGGAAGTGCTCGCTGCCGTCACTTATGAAGTCAAAGGGGTCGGCGTACTGGCTGATCAGGCGATACAGCACTTCCGGTGCAAAGTGGAGGTCGTCCAACTGGGAACCGTAACCGTTGTAGTTGATATAGATGCCGAGGTTTTCCAGCTGCGCCAGACCCGACGCATCCAGCGCCAGCGGGCGCGCGATGCGGTGGGCGCTATCGCGCAGGTTGTCGCCAAAGGTGCCCACCACCGCCCAGCCGAGGAAGGCGCCACCAAGATGGTTGTTGACCAGCAGGCTGGTGCATACGTCCGGCGCAGTGTTGATTACCGCTTCCAGGCGCGGGTGCTCGGGGATATCCCCGGCAAAGTGATGATCACAGTAGAACACACTGGCCCCGTTCTGCAGGGCCGCCTGCAGGCCCGCCTGGTTTTTGTCCATGGAGACATCCAGCACCGTCACCAGGGAGCCGGGACCGGCCTCCACGCGGTCGAGCAGCTTGATATCGCGCTTCACCCCGGTCACCAGGGTTGCCTCGCGCGGCTCGGCGTTACGCAGTTGAGTCAGGGCACAGAGGCCGTCGGCATCGCCGTTGAATACGTCAAAGTGGGTCATGGGCAAATCTTATGGTTGGGATAAAAACCGGCAGCGGATATTACGAGGTTTTTTCGGGGAACAGCTCCTGAACGTTGGACGCCGCGCTGACGGGCGCCGGCTTGGCGAGTATACGCGCCGCGCGCCGCCCCACCTTGCCTTGCTTGCGCCACAGGTGGTCATAGCGCACTTCGTGGCCACCAAACCCACTGACTGCGGCATTCAGCACGGCGGTGATGCCGGCACAGTCCATGGCGTCGCAGTAGTGCATGAGGTCGGTGAGGTAGCGGTGCATCTGGGCGTAGCTGAGGCACTCTTCCTCTGCACGCATGATCATCGGATGCCCGGTACCGCTGACATTGCTGCCCAGCAGCAATTCTTCGCGGAGCTTCTCGCCAGGGCGCAGGCCGATAAATTCGATGTCGATGTGGCCGGCGTGGTGGCTATCGTGCTGCATTTCGTAGCCGCTGAGGCGGATCATGCGGCGCGCCAGATCGACAATGCGCACCGGCTCGCCCATGTCCAGCACAAACACATCGCCTCCGGTCCCCATGGCGCCAGCCTGCAACACCAGCTGCGCCGCCTCGGGAATGCTCATGAAATAGCGGGACACTTCCGGGTGGGTCACGGTCACCGGGCCACCCACTTCAATCTGCTCACGGAACAGTGGCACTACGGACCCGGATGAGCCCAGTACATTGCCAAAGCGCACCATGCAGAACCGGGTGCCGGTATGGCGCTGGGACAAGCCCTGCAGGATTAATTCCGCAAAGCGCTTGGACGCACCCATGATGTTGGTGGGACGCACGGCCTTGTCGGTCGACACCAGCACAAAGGTCTCAACGCCGGCCTTGCGCGCCGCCTCGGCAGCGTACCAGGTGCCAAACACATTGTTGGCGACCCCTTCGGCCACGTTGTACTCCACCATCGGCACATGCTTGTAGGCCGCGGCGTGGTACACGGTATTCACATCAAAGGTGCGGTAGATGGTTTCCAGCCGGCGCTGGTCCTGCACGGAGCCGAGCAGCACCACCATTTCCACCTGCACGTTGCGCTCGCGCATCATTTCGTTGAGCTCGCGCTCAATCTGGTACAGGGCGTATTCGGAGTTGTCGAGCAGAAGCAGTTCGCGGGGGTTGGACATCAATATCTGGCGGCACAGCTCGGAGCCGATGGAGCCGCCCGCGCCGGTCACCATCACGACCTTGTCGGTAATGCAGCGGTCAATCAGCTCAGGGTGCGGTGGCACCGGCTCGCGTCCCAGCAGGTCATCCAGGTCAACATCCTGGATCTGGTTCACGCTGGCCCGGCCAGCCACCAGTTCATTGATGCGGGGCACGGTCCGCACATGCACCGGCAGGCCCACCAGCGAGTCGATGATCTCGCGGCGCCGCTCCGGTGAAGCCGAGGGAACAGCCAGCAGTACCTGGGTGATATTGTGCTCGGCTATCAACTGCGGCAGGTCTTCCGCGCGGGCCACCTGCAAGCCGTTGATAACCGAGTGCTGCATGTTGAGGTTGTCGTCGACAAAGGCCACCACCCGGTACTGGTCACCGTGATGCAGGGCGGTCAGCAACTGGCGGCCGGATTCGCCGGCACCGTAGATGATGACGTTCTTGGACAGGGAGCGCAGCTTGGCCTGGTAGTAGGCCCGCACGCTGAGGCGGGACCCGCCAATCATCAACAAGGCCAGGCACCAGTAGATAAAGGGCATGGAGCGCGGCACTTCGGCGCGCGTAAAAAACACCGCCGCACCCAGCACGAGCGTGGAGTAGCTGACAGCAGTAATCACCGCCCAGATGGCCTGCTGGCCCATAAAACGGATAACGGCCCGGTACAGACCGAGCCGCAGGAAAATCAGCGCGCTGGCAAAAATGGTGAAACCGGCGCAGAGCAGTTCCACCGGCCCGAGGTTGAATTCGACATGGCCCATCCTGAACGCCACCGCCGCCCAAATGGCGATGGAGACGAAAACCATATCGAGCAGTAGCAGAAAGGCCTGTTTGATATTGCGGGGAAGTTCGATCAGCTTTTCCAGCCCATCACGCACGCTTCCGAGAGTTCCGGAAAGCACCTGCAGCGCGTAACTGGCAAGCCGATAGCGCAAATTTCCTCCCACTCCCGTTGGTCTAACAGAGGCACACTATGAATGTGTTTGTTGTGAGCCCGGAGCCGGGATATTACGTCATATCGGTCGTTTTCGCCATGCAAATCAAGAGCGGAGAATATGCCAAAGTTACAAGGAATAAACTGTACTCCTGATTCGTCTGGAGCAGCCAGGCAAGGGGGAAGAGCCACAGCGACAGCACCGCGATGAACGCAAAATCCACGCTCAGGTGGCTGCCCCAGTGGCGGCTGAGGCGCTGGTAGAGATGCTCCCGGTGCGCCTGCAGCACGTTGTCACCCCGCAACAGGCGGCGTATTAGCGTCCAGGTGGCATCTGTCAGGAACACCGCCAGCAGAATCAGCCACACCTCCGGCGCCAGGGCGCCATCGATGCTCCCCCACAACCACAGGCCGCCCAGCAAAAAGCCGGTGGGGATGCTGCCCGCATCACCCATGAACAACCTTGCAGGCGGGAAGTTCCACAGCAAAAAACCAAGGTGTGCGGCCGCCAGCAGCCCGCAGAACAGCGCATACTGGCTGGCACCACCGTAAACCCATGCCAGCAGCCCAGCGGCGCCGGCGGCAAAAAAGCACTGCAGCGCGGCTAACCCGTCAATGCCGTCCATAAAGTTGTAAAGATTGAGCCCCCACAGCAGCGCCAGCACCGCCGGCAGAACCAGCCACCAGTGCCCGCCCTTCGGCGGCGCGGCCAGCGCCACAACTACGCCCAGGCAGCACAGGCCGTAGAGCGCAAACCGCAGGCGCACCGAGAGCCCGCGGACATCATCCACCACCCCGAGCAGCATGAGAAACAGCGCAAACCCAAGCAGCCAACCGACCGCCGCGGGCCACTCAACCCCCAGCGTCGCCGCCAGCGCTGCCACCAGCGCCAGCCCCAGCACAATGCCCACGCCGCCCCCGTGGGGCGTTGGCAGGTCGTGGGAGCTGCGATGATTGGGGTGATCCAGCCACTGCCTGCGGCGCGCCATAGCGAGGTAGAGGCCGCACAACCCCGCCGAGGCGATGAACGCAAGGAATG
This sequence comes from Parahaliea mediterranea, assembly GCF_003402235.1. GTDB lineage: Bacteria > Pseudomonadota > Gammaproteobacteria > Pseudomonadales > Halieaceae > Parahaliea > Parahaliea mediterranea. Next base: position 231,327 of record NZ_QEWO01000007.1, on the reverse strand, counting down.
CAATCAAACCCGGCAGCGCCACGCTCACCGGCCACTCACCAGGCTGGCCGCCACATCGGCAAAGCTTTGCTGTGCCCGCCAGCCGGTTGCCTTGCGCAGGGCGCTCGCATCATAGGTTTCCGCTGCGAACAGTTTGCCGGCGGTACTGCCACCCACCTCGCCGCGCAGACGGTCGACGCAGTGGCAAGCCAGCCGCCACAGGGCCCGTGGCAGGCACTGCCGACCTGGCGCGAGCCCGCGGGCGCTGCGCAGGGCATCGTACATGCCCCGTGCCGAGTTCGGCCGCTCATCGGCCACAATCCAGGTGTGGGTGCCTGCGGGGGCGCCATCCAGCAACAACATGACCAGCGCTACCAGGTCAGGCAGGCTCACCATGGAGCGCTGCCCTCCCTCGGGCGGGCGCAGCGCCCAGTAACGCGACAGCTGCGCCAGCAAGCGCAGGTTCGCCTTGGGGGCTTCTCCGTAAACCAGGCAGGGGCGTAGGACAATTAAGTCCATCGACCCGCCTGCGCACACCTGCGCCAGGGCCAGTTCCGCCTCCCGCTTGGAGCGCCCGTAGGCGTCCACCGGCAGGGTAAGGTCGCCCTCTGCCCGCGGCGCCGGGCCGGGCGAAGGGCCCATGGCCTTGACGCTACTGAAATAGATAAAACGGTGCACCCCGGCCGCCTGCGACGCCCTGGCCAGGGCCAGCGTAGCGTCGACATTCACCTGGCTGTACACCGCCGGCGCTGCATGCTGGTGAGCAACCCCCGCCAGGTGCACCACCGTGCCGATACCGGCAAGGCGCTCAACACTCGGGGCCATCAGATCCATGGCGTGGATCGGCGAGCCGCCCGGCAGTGTGGCCGCACGACGACTGGTGGCAGCAAAGGCCCGCCCGGCATTCGCCAGCTGCGCGCAGAGTGCACGGCCGATAAAGCCGCTGGCGCCGGTTACCAGGCACGGCGGCTGCACTTGCTGATGATGCGTGAGTACCACGGGTTCCTCGGAAGCCTCTGAAAAAGCCCCGAAAACAAAACGGGGGCCGAAGCCCCCACATGATACGGATGCGCCAGACCTATTCCAGCGTTATTACCGCGCGATTGCGGTCCAGGGTGGCGGGGCCAATGCCCTTCACTTCGGTTAGTTCATCCACCGATTTGAAGGGCCCATACATTTCGCGGTAGCGCACGATTTCCTCGGCGCGGGTGAGCCCCACCCCCTTGAGTTGTGCCGCCAGTGTCGCGGCATCGGCGCTGTTGATGTTGACCGCCGGCGCCGTGGCGGCGGCAGCGGGTGCGTCCTGGGCGCTGCCCGGGGCGGGCAGCAACAGACCCGCCACTGCGGCCAGCGCCAGCAGGCTGGCAAAAGAGGTGGCTCTGATGTGCGTTACCAAACGGCGAACAAAGGAATCAGACGTCGCTTGAGCGGGGTATAAGTGCTTCATGGCGTAATCTCCGTTTACTCGGCTGCATCCGTGCAGACATCCGTATCACGGTGGAGACTAGCAGCGGCTTCCGCCACTCGCCCGCCAGCGGGCGTATTTGATGTTACGGCAGCTCGGCGTGCACGCGCTGCATCGCTGCCAGCGGGTCTGTGGCGCCGGTGATGGAGCGCCCGATCACCAGGTAGTCCGCCCCCTTTGCCAAAGCATCGGCCGGCGTGACCACCCGCCGCTGGTCGCCGGCGGCGTCGCCGGCCAGGCGAATACCGGGGGTGACCAGGCAGAAGTCATTGCCGCGGCTGGCCCGCAACTGGGGCGCCTCCAGCGCCGAACACACCACCCCGTCCAGGCCGCAATCCTGGGCCAAGGCAGCCAGCTTCTGCACCCGGACGGCGGCACCGTCACTGTCACCCAGCTCTCGCAGGTCTTCATCGGTCATGCTGGTCAGCACGGTCACGGCAATCAGCAGCGGCCGTTGGCCGGCACCCGCAAGGGCGTCTACGGCGGCCTCCATCATCCGCCGGCCACCACTGGCATGAACGTTGACCATCCATACACCGAGGCCAGCGGCGGCACGCACAGCGCCGGCCACGGTGTTGGGGATGTCGTGAAATTTGAGGTCCAGAAAAATATCAAAACCCAGCCGCTGCAGCTGCTCAACCAGGGCCGGGCCGCCGCGGGTAAAGAGCTCTTTACCCACCTTCAGGCGACACAGTTCGGGGGTCAGGCGCTCAGCCAGGGCCAGGGCATCGGCAGTATTGTCGTAGTCGAGCGCCACGAGAACAGGGCTGGTCATGGGGTTTCCTCTTGCTGGGTATCAGTCGACGCGCGTGCCGCGAATGGCTTTGATGGTGCCCCAGTGCTTGCAGCCGGGGCAGTACCAGTGCAGCTGGCGGCCGGCAAAGCCGCAGTGCCCACAGCGGTAGGCCGGGCGCTCGGCAATCAGGCGCTCCACCAGCACCTGCAGCAGGCCGAGGTTGTCGCGCACTTTGCCGCCGGCCTCGTCCATCTGCAGGCTGATCAGGCGCGCCAGCCCGCGCAGCGACGGCCGCTCGGCAAGCTGTCGGGACAAAAACTCCGCCGCGGCATCTACGCCCTCTGCGCTGCGCAGGTCTTCCGCCACCGCCAGCACCAGCGGCGCGGTAGGGTTGGCGGCAAGGCAGTCTTTCAAGTAGTTGCGTAGCGCCCGGGTATCGCCAAGTTCCTGGTAACACTTGCGCAGGGTGGCGATGGTCTCGGGGATGAATTCCGGGTCCTGCTGGCGCACCCGGCGCAGGGCCTTCACGGCCTGCTTGATGTTGCCCGCAGCGTATTCCACCTCGCCCTGCATGATGGAGGCGCGCACGCACTGCTTGTCCTGCAACAGCGCTTGCTGCAGGTATTTGCCCGCGTCCGTCAGCCGACCTTCGGCCTGGCAGTCGCTGGCCAGTTCACAGTAATAGTGGGCCAGCGCAATGCTCACTGGCTGGCCGCCGGCCCCATCGGGCTCTCGCGGCGCGCTGCCTCCCAGCAGGGATTTACGCGGCAGCAGCTGGGTAGCGATATCGATGGCCTGGGGCCACTCGCGCTCGCTCTGGTAAATCTCCAACAGGTGACGCTGGGCAGCGCGGCGCTGCTCGGGGGATTCCTTGAGCAGGTCCAGCAGCAGGCGCTCGGCGCGATCAAGCAGGCCGGCGCTGATGTAATCCCGGGCCAGTTCCAGATGAGCCTGGTGCACCTGGGGGCGCGGCAGGCTGGGCCGGGCCAGCAGGTTCTGGTGAATACGAATGGCCCGATCCACCTCGCCCCGCTTGCGCAGCAGGTTGCCAAGGGCAATGTGGGTCTCCAGGGTTTCGCTGTTGACCTCCAAGGCATTGATGAAGGCATCCACCGCGCCATCGGGTCGCCCGTCCAGCAGGTAGTTGAGGCCGCGATAGTACTGGCTGGGCAAGTCGATGCGGGAACCGCCACCGGCACTGTGCACACTGCGCCGCCCCAGCAGCCAGCCTATGCCAATGGCGGCAACCAGTATGGCCAGCAGCAGCAGGTCAATCGCCACTGCTGAGTCCCGCGGTACGCAGGCGATCCAGTTCGGTATTGGCGCGCTGTAGCTGGCGGTTGGTGTTGGCCCGGCTGGTGCGCAACTTGAGGATGACCACACTGGAGGCCAGCATGCCGGCCACGCCCCCAAGCGCAAAGGCGGCCAGCACCCACAGGGCCAGGCTATGGGGAGCAAAGGTGTAGACCAGCAGGTCCAGGGCCACCGGCTCCTTGTTTTGCAGGGCGAACAGTACGCCCACGGCCAGCATGGCCAGGACCAACAGGAGGATGATGACTTTGCGCAGCAGTTTCATGGCGGTGTCCGGTACAAAAAAGGCGGCATGATCAGCTGCGATCATACCGCCTGTTGTGGCTGTGGCAATTCAGAGTCCGGCCTGCAGGCCGAGATTGACGCGCTCCCGGAGCTCTTTGCCAGGCTTGAAATGAGGTACGTACTTGCCAGTGAGCTCCACCGTATCGCCGGTTTTGGGATTGCGCCCCCGGCGCGGCTCGCGGTAGTGGAGGGAGAAGCTGCCGAAGCCGCGAATCTCAATGCGCTCGCCCACCGCCAGGGCCTGAGACATGTGCTCAAGGATGGTCTTTACCGCCAGTTCCACGTCCTTGGAGGACAGCTGGGACTGCCGGGCGGATATGGTTTCTATCAATTCGCTCTTGGTCATTCTGCCTCCGGCACAGAGGGTCTCTTATTACGCCAGCGCGCGCTCCCGGTTATTTTAGCGTCCGCGACCAATTGCGCAAGTTGTTATTTTTTAACGAAAAAAGGGCCCCGAAGGGCCCTTTTCATACAGCGTGAGCGCTATGCTCAGGACTGTTCGTTCATCTGCGCCTTGATCAGGTCGCCGATGGTGCCGGGCGAAGCCGCTCCGTCCTGGTCTTTCAGGGACTTCACTGCTTCCTGCTCGTCGTCGTAGTCCTTGGCCTTCACGGACAGGCCCACAACGCGGTTTTTGCGATCAACAGAGATGATTTTGGCTTCCACGCTGTCGCCCACCTTGAAGGAGTTGCGAGCATCTTCAACGCGATCACGGCTGATGTCGGAGGCTTTCAGAACGCCCTCCACTTCATCGGCCAGCTTGATGATCACGGCCTTGGGCTCAACTTCCACCACTTCGCCGGTCACCACGGTGCCGCGGTCGAACTCGGATACGTAGTCAGTGAAGGAGTCGCCCTCCAGCTGCTTGATACCCAGGGAGATGCGCTCGCGCTCCGGGTCGATGGACAGGATGACGGTTTCGATCTCGTCGCCCTTCTTGTAGTTGCGCACAGCCTCTTCGCCAGCTTCGTTCCAGCTGATGTCGGACAGGTGCACCAGGCCATCGATGTTGCCTTCCAGACCGATGAAGATACCGAAGTCGGTGATCGACTTGATGCTGCCGGAGATCTTGTCGCCCTTGCTGTAAGTGGCGGCAAAGGCATCCCAGGGGTTCTGCTGGCACTGCTTGATACCCAGGGAGATACGGCGACGCTCTTCGTCGATATCCAGAACCATCACCTCTACCTCGTCGCCCAGCTGGACGATCTTGGAGGGGTGAACGTTCTTGTTGGTCCAGTCCATTTCGGACACGTGTACCAGGCCTTCCACGCCCTCTTCCAACTCGGCGAAGCAGCCGTAGTCGGTGAGGTTGGTAACGCGCGCCTTGACGCGGCTGCCTTCGGGGTAGCGACCGGTGATTTCAACCCACGGATCTTCACCCAGTTGCTTGAGACCCAGGGAAACACGGTTGCGCTCGCGGTCGAACTTGAGCACCTTGACTTCGATTTCCTGGCCCACTTCCACGATTTCGGAAGGATGCTTGATGCGCTTCCAGGCCATGTCGGTAATGTGCAGGAGGCCGTCTACGCCACCCAGGTCGACGAACGCGCCGTAGTCGGTCAGGTTCTTCACGATACCCTTGATGGTCATGCCCTCTTGCAGGGCTTCCAGCAGGGCTTCGCGCTCTTCGGAGTTGGCCGCTTCCATCACCGCGCGACGGGAAACCACAACGTTGTTGCGCTTCTGATCCAGCTTGATGACCTTGAATTCCAGGTCTTTGCCTTCCAGGTGGGTGGTTTCGCGTACAGGGCGCACATCCACCAGCGAACCGGGCAGGAAGGCGCGGATGGAGTTGATGTCGACCGTAAAGCCGCCCTTGACCTTGCCATTGATGACGCCGGTAACCACTTCGTCGGCTTCGTGCGCGGCTTCCAGGTCTTTCCAGGCCTCGGCGCGCTTGGCTTTTTCACGGGACAGTTTGGTCTCACCGAAACCGTCTTCCACGGTTTCCAGTGCCACCTGTACTTCATCGCCAATGCTCAGGCTGCATTCGCCAGCAGCATCGGTGAACTGGGCACGAGGAATCACGCCTTCGGACTTCAGGCCCGCGTGGACGGTGACCCACTCGTTATCAATGTCGATCACAACACCGGTGACAATGCTGCCCGGCTCCATCTCGACAGTTTTCAGACTCTCTTCGAAAAGTTCAGCGAAAGATTCGCTCATTACACATTACCTGTAGAAAGTGATACGGCGCTGTAGCGCCTGCACCGCGCCGCCAGCCGGCCCGGGTCAATAAAAAAACCTGTGCGCGGGCCTCTTCTGGACCGGCCCGGCGCTCAGTTTGTTACCGCTCAAAAGGGATTTTTGCAGCCGTTAGCGCAAAATGCCGCCTACTTCAGGCCTTTTGCCGCCACTTCCCTCATCACCGCCGCAAACACCTCAGCCACCGGAGTGGCGGTGCTGTCGATCACGACGGCGTCCTTCGCGGGGAGCAGGGGAGCGACCGTGCGCTGACTGTCGCGCGCGTCCCGCTCCTCGATGTCCTCGAGAAGGCGCGGGAGACTAACACTTTCTCCCTTGGCTAGCAACTGATCGAATCGGCGCCGGGCCCGCTCTTCGGCGGAGGCGGTGAGGAAGATTTTCAGCGGGGCATCGGGGAATACCACCGTGCCCATGTCCCGCCCGTCGGCCACCAGCCCGGGCGGGCGCAGGAATTCGCGCTGGCGCGCCAGCAGGGCCTGGCGCACCGCGGGAATGGCCGCCACGGTAGAGGCGCCGCGGCCGCCCTCCTCGGTGCGGATGGCCCGGCTGACATCCTGCCCTTTATAGGCCACCAGGATTTCACCGGAGTCGGCGGCGCTGAAGCGCACGTCTAGGTGCCGGGCCACGCGGGTCACGGCATCGTGATCCTCCCAGCTCACCCCTTCGATGACACAGGCCTGTCCGGTCACCCGGTACAGGGCGCCGCTGTCGAGAAAGTGCCAGCCCAGTTCTTCTGCCAGCAAATGGCTGATAGTGCCCTTGCCCGCACCGCTGGGGCCGTCAACCGTGATGACCGGGGCGCTGGCCATCAGTCCGCCAGGGCCGAAACTTGCAGCCCGAGGCCGCGCGCCAGGGCATCAAAGCCGGGGAAGGAGGTGGCCACATGGTCGCAGTCCAGCACGCGGATTTCCTGCTCGGCGCGCAGGGCGGCGATGGCAAAGGCCATGGCAATGCGGTGGTCGTGGTAGGTATGGATAACCCCGCCGCCCAGCGTTCCGCCTTCGATGATGATGCCGTCGTCCAGCACCTCGTTCTTGACGCCAAGCGTGGTGAGCCCTTCTGCCATGGCGGCTATGCGGTCGCTTTCCTTGACCCGCAGTTCCTCGGCGCCACGCAGCACAGTGCGCCCCTCGGCGCAGGCGGCGGCAATGAACAGGGCCGGGAATTCATCAATGGCCAGGGGCACCTGGTCCTCGGGGATGTCGATACCCTTGAGGGGCGCATAGCGCACACGGATATCCGCCACCGGCTCGCCACCGACCTCGCGCTCGTGCTTGAGCTGGATGTCGGCGCCCATCAGGGTCAGGATGTTGATCACGCCGATGCGGGTGGGGTTGATGCCGACGTGGGTCAGCAGCAGGTCGGAGCCCGGGGCGATGCTGGCCGCCACCAGGAAGAAGGCGGCGGAGGAGATGTCCGCCGGCACGTCGATTTCCGCCCCCTGCAGGCAACCGCCGCCGGCCAGGCTGATCACGCCGTTGTCGTTCTTCACGTCGTAACCAAAGCCGCGCAGCATGCGCTCGGTGTGGTCGCGGGTCGGCGCCGGCTCGGTCACCGAGGTGCGCCCCTCAGCATACAGCCCGGCCAGCAGCACACAGGATTTTACCTGAGCAGAGGCCATGGGCAGGTCGTAGTGGATCCCCTTCAGGGCCTGGCCGCCGGCGATTTTCAGGGGCGGCTTGCCGTCGGTGCCGCTGATCCGGGCGCCCATGCGGGCGAGCGGGTCCATCACCCGGCCCATGGGGCGTTTCTGCAACGAGACATCACCGGTCAGCTCCACATCAAAGCCCTGCCCCGCCAGCAAACCGGACAGCAGGCGAATGGTGGTGCCGGAGTTGCCTACGTCCAGGGCGTGCGATGGCGCCTTCAGGCCGTGCAGGCCAACGCCGTGGATTTCCACCTCGCCGTCCTCCGGCCCCTCGATACGCACCCCCATGGCACGAAAGGCGGCCACGGTGGCCAGTGCATCTTCGCCCTCCAGGAAGCCGCTGACCCGGGTGGTGCCCTCGGCCAGCGCCCCCAGCATGATGGAGCGGTGCGAGATGGACTTGTCGCCTGGCACGCGGACCTCGCCGCTCAGGGTGCCGCCGGGCATCAGTTTGAATTCCATAGCTTGTTGTTCTCCAGGCTTGTGCGGGGCGGGCGTCAGGCCTTGCGGCTGCGCGCCTCCAGCATTGCGGCGAATTCGTCCCGCGCGGTCTTGGCGCGGCTAAAGGTCTGCAGCATGGCGTCGGCGTCTTCATTGGCCACGGCGCTGCGCAGGCTGGCCAGCTGCACACTGAACTGGTCGATACTGGCCAGCACGGCGTCGCGGTTGGCAATGGCGATATCGCGCCACATCACCGGGTCCGACGAGGCGATGCGGGTAAAGTCGCGAAAGCCCCCCGCCGCGAAACGGAAAATATCGGTGCTCATCGGGCTCTGGGCCAGGGCATCCACCAGGGCATAGGCCAGCATGTGCGGCAGGTGGCTGGTGGCGGCAAGCACGGCATCGTGATCGTCCACGGCCATATCCACCACCTCGGCGCCGGTGGCCAGCCACATGTCGCGCACCAGCTGGATCGCCTGCGGGTCGTTTTCCGGCGCCGGGGTGAGAATCACCCGGTGGTTGACGAACAAGTCCTCGCGGGAGGACTCCACGCCGCTTTTTTCAGAGCCGGCGATGGGGTGGCCCAGCACCAGATTGGGCGGCATGGCGCCACAGCTGTCGATGGCCGCGCGCTGCAGGCTGCCCTTGACGCTGGCCACGTCGGTAATCACCGGCGCCCGCCCCTGCGCCGCCAGACGCGGCAGAATCTGCTCCAGCATCCGCGCGGCCACCAGGGTCGGGGTGGCCACCACAATCAGGTCGGCATCGGCCAGGGCCGCATCAAGGTCGAGGGTATAGCTGTCGATGATGCCCAGCTCCACGCCTCGCGCCAGGGATGCCTCGCGGTGCCCGTAGCCGGTGATACGCCGGCAGAAGCCACGCGCCTTCAAGGCGCGGGCCAGGGAACCGCCGATCAGGCCGAGCCCCAGGATCAGGGTGGTGTCGATACACGCTGACATAGGATTATCTGAAAACAGTCACTGGCCCGGGCCTAAAGCACGGCCCGCGGGTAGGAGCCAAGGGGTTTCAGCAGAATGGACTGCTCTTCGAGCTCGGTGACAATGGCACGAATGTTGTCGTCCTGCAAATGCCCCTCAAACTCGATGAAGAACACATAGGCCCACTTTTCCGTGCGCGACGGGCGGGTGTCGATGCGGGTCAGGCTGACACCGGCCTGGCGGAAGGGATCCAGCAGGGCGTACAGCGCCCCCGGCTTGTTGCGGCTGGAGACGATGATGGAGGTTTTGTCGCGGCCACTGGGGGGCACTTCGTCGCGCCCCACCACCAGAAAACGGGTGGTGTTATCCGCGTAGTCCTCAATGTGCTCGGCCAGTTTTTCCAGGCCGTAGAGCTCTGCCGCCATGTCGCCGGCCACCGCCGCGATACCGGGCGTAGCCGCCGCCAGGCGCGCTGCCTCGCCGTTACTGCTGACGGCTTCGCGCTCGGTGTTGGGCCAGTGCAGGTCCAACCAGTTGCGGCACTGGGCCAGGGCCTGCTGGTGGGCGCAGATTTTGGTGATGGCCATCTGCTCGGTGCCCGGCGCCACCAGCAGGTGATGCACGATGGGCATTTCCACCTCGCCGGAGATTTTCAGGCGCGAATCCATGAAGTTGTCGAGGGTGTGGCTGACCATGCCCTCGGTGGAGTTCTCCACCGGCACCACGCCGTAATTGCACTCGCCGGATTCCACCCGGGCGAACACCGCGTCAATGGTGTTCTGGGAGACCGGGATGGCCGCGTGGCCAAAGTGCTTGATGGTGGCGGCGTGGGTAAAGGTGCCCTCGGGGCCGAGGTAGGCCACTTGCAAGGGCTTTTCCAGCGCCAGACAGGCAGACATGATCTCGCGGAAAATATGGGCCACGGTCTCCCCCGCCAGGGGGCCCTCGTTGCGATCCATGATGCGCTTGAGCACCTGGGCCTCGCGCTCGGGGCGGTAGTAAACCACCTCCCCGGGGGCCTCACCGCGGTCGCTGGCCGCCTGCATCTGCTCAAGCTTGATGTCGGCCACGCGCTGGGCGCAGCCGGCCCGGCGACTGATCAGGGCCTGGATCTCACGATCGATGGCGTCGATATCGGCGCGAACTTCCTCAAGGGTGCGTTTGTCAGCCATGTGCTTTCAATTAAACCGCTACTGTTGTTGTGTTCATGCCGGCGCCCTGACGCCGGCCCCGCGTTCGGCGATGGCCTGCCAGCTAGCCGTGGCGCTGCTCAAAGTCCTGCATGAAGGCGATCAGCGCATCCACTGCATCCTCGCCCACGGCATTGTAGATGCTGGCCCGCATGCCACCCACCGAGCGGTGCCCCTTCAGGTTGAGCAGGCCCGCCGCATCGGCTTCGGCCAGGAAGGACTTGTCCAGGCTGTCGTCGGCCAGGGTGAAGGGAATGTTCATCAGCGAGCGGCTGGCCACTTCCACCGGGTTGGCGTAGAAGGCGCTGCCGTCGATGGCAGCGTAGAGCTTTTCCGCCTTGCGCCGGTTCATTGCCTCGATGGCGGTCAGGCCGCCCTGCTGCTTGAGCCAGTCGAACACCAGCCCGGCCAGGTAGAGGGCATAGGTGGGCGGCGTGTTGTACATGGAGTCGTTATCCGCGGCCACCTGCCAGTTGAGCATGGCGGGGCAGATTGCCGCCGCCCGGCCCAGCAGGTCCCGGCGCACGATGGCCAGGGTGAGGCCGGCGGGGCCGATGTTTTTCTGGGCGCCGGCGTAAATGACACCGAAATCGGACACATCGATGGGCCGGGACAGGATGGTGGAGGACATATCCGCCACCAGCGGCACAGCCACCTGCGGGGTCCAGAAGTACTCCACACCGCCGATGGTTTCGTTGGGCGTGTAGTGGAGGTAGGCGGCGTTGTTGTCCAGCTGCCAGCTGTCAAAGGCTGGAATGGTGCTGAAGTTGGTGTCTTCCGAGGAGGCAACCACATTCACCGCGCCGTAGCGCTTGGCCTCGGCGATGGCTTTCTTCGACCACTGCCCGGTGTTGACGTAGTCGGCGCTTGTTTTGTCGCCCAGCAGGTTGAGGGGAACGGCGGAAAACTGGGTGCTGGCGCCGCCCTGCAGAAACAGCACGGCGTAGTCGCCGGAGATGTCCAGCAGTTCGCGCAGGGTGGCCTCGGCGCGCTCGGCAATGCCGACAATTTCGGGGCTGCGGTGGCTCATTTCCATGATGGACAGGCCGCTGCCCTGCCAGTCGAGCATTTCATCACGGGCGGTTTGCAGGACGGCTTCCGGAAGGGCGGCGGGGCCGGCGCAGAAGTTGTATTTGCGGGTCATTGACTTTGGGTTCCCTACATCACCATGGTTGGGTGGAAAACGGTTAATGCCGATTACTGTATTGCTGATCTGTATTGCCTGTGCGGATTGCGACTCGGTAGTCCGGCGCGCCCCCGGCAGGGAGGGTTCCGGGACACGCCGTGAACCCATCCATGGGGGCTTGTGTTCGGCATGCCCATAAACAGGGGCAGACTCTCCGTGCCTCACACAGCCCCTTCACTCTCCCCGCCGGGAGCACACCTGGCACCGGGCCAGGGTCCACGTGAACCTAACTAGTCATCGTTGTCGTCAGATTCCGCGGGATCAATGGCAGCACTGTCACCCTCAGGCGGAGAATCTGCAGCGGATTCGCCAGCTTCAAGCTCGCCTTCCAGCGCTTCCACCACCTCATCCTCATCCGGCTCCTCGATACGCTCCACACCCACCAGGAATTCGCCGTCCTTGGTGCGGATGATGCGCACGCCCTGGGTGTTGCGGCCGAGTTCAGAGACTTCGTCGGCGCGGGTGCGCACCAGGGTGCCCTGGTTGGAGATGAGCATGAGCTGGTCGCCCTCGAACACCTGCACGGCGCCAACCAGGCTGCCGTTGCGCTCGGTGGTGGCCATGGCGATAAGCCCTTTGGTGCCGCGCCCCTTGGTGGGAAATTCGGTGACCGCCGTGCGCTTGCCGTAGCCGTTCTCGGAGGCGGTCAGCACGCGGCCGCCCTCTTTGGGAATGATGAGGGAGAGCATTTTGTGCCCCTCACCCAGGGTGATGCCGCGCACGCCCTTGGCGGTGCGGCCCATGGCGCGCACGTGGGTCTCACTGAAGCGCACGGCCTTGCCCTCGGAGGAGAACAGCATAATGTCGTTCTCGCCGTTGGTGATGGCGGTCCCTACCAGCACGTCGCCCTCTTCCAGTTCCAGCGCGCGCAGGCCCACGCTGCGGGGGCGGGAGAAGTCCGGCAGGGCAGTTTTCTTCACGGTGCCGTTGGCGGTGGCCATGAAGATGTAATAGCCCTCGGTGTATTCATTCACCGGCAGGATGGAGGTCACCCGTTCGTCGTCTTCCAGCGGCAGCAGGTTGACCATGGGGCGGCCACGGGAGTTTCGCCCGGCCAGCGGAATCTGGTAGACCTTGAGCCAGTACACCTTGCCCATGTTGGTAAAGCAGAGGATGTTGGCGTGGGTGCTGGCAATCAGCAGGTGTTCGACAAAGTCCTCGTCTTTCACCGCCAGGGCCGACTTGCCCATGCCGCCACGGCGCTGGGCCTGGTAGTCGGACAGGGGCTGGGTTTTGGCATAGCCACCATGGGAGATGGTCACCACCCGGTCTTCCTCGGTGATGAGGTCTTCCACGGTCAAATCGTGCTGGGACGCGGTGATCTCGGTCAGGCGCTCGTCGCCGTACTCGGTCACAATTTCTTCCAGCTCTTCGCGGATCACCAGCTTCAGGCGGTCCGGGTCGGCGAGGATTTCCAGGTAATCGGCAATCTCGGCCAGTTTTTCCCCGTACTCGTTCAGCAGTTTTTCGTGCTCCAGCCCCGTCAGGCGGTGCAGGCGCAAATCGAGAATGGCCTGGGCCTGGGCCGGCGACAGGTGGTATTTGCCCTCGCGCAGGCCGTACTGGGGCTCCAGGTCTTCGGGGCGGCAGGCGTCGTCGCCGGCGCGCTCGAGCATGGCGGTGACATCACCCGGCTCCCAGGCTTGGGCAATGAGTTTTTCCTTTGCCTCAGCGGAACTGGGGCTGGCCTTGATCAGCTCGATCACCGGGTCGATGTTGGCCAGCGCAATGGCCAGGCCCTCAAGAATGTGGCCCCGCTCGCGGGCCTTGCGCAGCAGGTAAATGGTGCGACGGGTCACCACCTCGCGGCGGTGGCGGATGAAGGCCTCGATGATTTCCTTGAGATTCAGCACCTTGGGCTGGCCATCCACCAGCGCCACCATGTTGATGCCAAACACGCTCTGCAGCTGGGTCTGGGCGTAGAGATTGTTGAGGACCACGTCCCCCATCTCGCCCCGGCGCAGTTCGATCACCACGCGCAGGCCGTCCTTGTCGGACTCGTCGCGCAGCTCGGTAATGCCCTCGATCTTCTTCTCTTTCACCAGCTCGGCAATGCGCTCGATCAGGCGCGCCTTGTTCAGCTGGTAGGGAATCTCGTGGACGATGATGGTGTCCTTGCCCTTCTTCTCGTCGGTGATCACCTCAGCCTTGGCACGCACGTAAATGCGGCCGCGACCAGTGCGGTAGGCCTGGATGATGCCGGCGCGGCCATTGATGATGGCGCCAGTGGGGAAATCGGGGCCGGGGATGTGCTCCATCAGCTCATCCACCGTGATGTCCGGGTTGCCCAGCAGGGCCAGGCAGCCGCTCACCACTTCGCGCAGGTTGTGGGGCGGAATGTTGGTGGCCATGCCCACGGCAATGCCGGAGGACCCGTTTACCAGCAGGTTAGGCACCCGGGTGGGCAGAACCGCGGGAATGCGCTCGGTGCCGTCGTAGTTGTCGACGAAGTCCACCGTCTCCTTGTCGAGATCCGCCAGCATGGCGTGGGAGATCTTGCGCATGCGGATTTCGGTATAACGCATGGCGGCGGCGTTGTCGCCGTCGATGGAGCCGAAGTTGCCCTGCCCGTCCACCAGCATGTAGCGCATGGAAAAGGGCTGGGCCATGCGCACGATGGTATCGTACACCGCGGAATCACCGTGGGGGTGGTACTTACCGATAACGTCACCCACCACGCGGGCAGACTTTTTGTAGGCCTTGTTCCAGTCGTTGCTCAGCTCGTTCATGGCAAACAACACGCGCCGGTGCACCGGCTTGAGGCCGTCCCGCACATCCGGCAGGGCGCGCCCGACAATCACACTCATGGCGTAGTCGAGGTACGACTGTTTCAGCTCGTCCTCGATATTGACGGGCAGTATCTCTTTGGCTAATTCACCCATTTACAGCGAATTCCTTCAGCGAAAAGCGAGGTTTTATTCTCGGCGCGGAGGCAGGCCCGGGCGCACGATCGCAGCCCCCGGTTGGCGCAGCAAGGCCCCCGACGCAAACCGCCGATTATACGGAAGAACCCCCCCAGCCGCCATGTTTTTGCCGTTTGGCGCCCCGGGCCGGGCGGTGGGGCGACATTTGCGGTTATACTGGCGCGCCGGCGCCTGGCGGGCCCCTCTCCCGGCGCGCTGTGGCGCGCCCTGGCGAGCCCCAAGCAAGCCCCAGGCACGACGAAGCGCCTGCTTTTAAACCCATTTTCGACCAGGCTTGGCTGCGCCGATGCGGCCGAAGACAAACACATGAGCAGCCCCCCAAAGCCCCAGAACCGCCCTGACGAGCCCATTGCGGACACCCTCATCCACCCCGAGTGGATCATTCCCGTGCGCCCGGCGGGAGCGGTGTTTGGCGGCTACAGCCTGGCCATTCGCGACGGCCGTATTGCCGCCCTGGGGCCCCGGGCCACCTTTGCCGGCTGGCAGGCGCAAGAGGTAGTGGAGCTGCCCGGGCAGGTCCTGCTGCCCGGCCTGATCAATGCCCACGGCCACGCCGCCATGAGCCTGCTGCGCGGCTACGCCGACGACAAGGCCCTGATGCCCTGGCTGGAGGAGCACATCTGGCCCGCCGAGGCCGCCCACGTCAGCGCCGAGTTCGTCACCGACGGCACCGAGTTGGCCATGGCCGAGATGATCCGCAGCGGCACCACCACCTTCAGCGATATGTACTTCTTTCCGGAAGCCACCGCCGCTGCGGTGCAGGCGGCGGGCATGCGCTGCCAGCTGTCCATCCCCATTATTGGCTTTCAGACCGCCTGGGCACGCAATGCCCACGACTGCATCACCAAGGGGCTCAGCCTGCGCGACAGCCTGAAACACGATGATCGCATCACCGTGGTGTTTGGCCCCCACGCCACCTACACCGTGCCAGAGGACGACCTGGCGCAGGTGGCCACCTACAGCGCGGAGTTGGACCTGCCCATCCAGATCCACCTGCACGAAACAGCCAATGAGGTGCAACAGGCCCTGGTGGCCAGCGGCGAGCGCCCCATCGAGGCCCTCAACCGCCTCGGCCTGCTGGGCCCGCGAACCCAGTGCGTGCACATGACGGAACTCCAGCCGCAGGACATCGCGCTGCTGGCCGCCACCGGCGCCCACGTGGTGCACTGCCCGCGCTCCAACATGAAGCTGGGCTCCGGCATCTGCCCCACACAGGCGCTGCACCAGGCGGGCGTCAATCTGGCCCTGGGCTCTGACGGTGCCGCCAGCAATAACAGCCTGAACCTGTTTGCCGAAATGCAGGCGGCCGCCCTGCTGGCCAAGGTGGCCGGGCGCAACGCCAGCGCCGTGCCCGCCGCCGCGGCGCTGGAGATGGCCACCCTGGGCGGCGCCCGGGCGCTGGGCATCGACGAGCAGGTAGGCAGCCTGGAAGCCGGCAAGCTGGCGGACATCATCGCCGTCGACCTGTCCGGCCCCGCCACGCAACCGGTGCACAACCCGCTGTCGCAGGTAGTGTACGCCTGCAACGGCAGCGAAGTCAGCCACAACTGGGTGGCCGGGCGCCGCCTGTTGCGCAACGGCCAGCTCACCACCCTCAACCTCGATGCCCTCGCCAGCCGGGTTCACAACTGGCAGGGGCGCATTGCCAACCACAGGAACAGCGCGGCATGAGCCAACAGCACGCCACCAAGGACAACGGGGCCGGCAGCAGCGCCGGCACTCGCTCCCAAGCCCACTCCCCCAATGTCGACCCGGAGGAGATCGCCAAGTTCGAGGCCCTGGCCTCGCGCTGGTGGGACAGGGACAGCGAGTTTCGCCCCCTGCACGACATCAACCCCCTGCGCGCCAACTTCATCGACGAGCACTCGCCGGTGGCCGGCCAACGGCTGGTGGACGTGGGCTGCGGTGGCGGTATCCTGGCCGAGGCCATGGCCCAGCGCGGCGCCACCGTTACCGGCATCGACATGGGCGAGGCCCCACTGGCGGTGGCGCGCATCCACCAGCTGGAATCCGGCGTTGAGGTGGATTACCGCCAGAGCACGGCGGAATCACTGGCGGCCGAGGAGCCGGGGGCTTTCGACGTGGTGTGCTGCCTGGAAATGCTGGAGCACGTGCCCGACCCCGCCTCAGTGGTGGCGGCCTGCGCCGAGTTGGCTCGCCCCGGGGGCAACCTGTATTTTTCGACCATCAATCGCAACCCCAAGGCCTTCGCCTTTGCCATTGTAGGCGCCGAATACCTGCTCAAGCTGCTGCCGGCGGGCACCCACGAGTACAGCAAATTCATTAAACCCTCGGAACTGGCGGGCTGGATTCGTGACGCCGGACTGCTACTGCGGGAGAGCACCGGCCTCACCTATAACCCGCTGACCAAACACTACCGCCTGCATCCCACCGACGTGTCGGTGAACTACATGCTGCGGGCCCAGAAACCGGAGTGACCCCAGCATGCAACCCGTCACAAAACCCGGCCTAAGCGCGGGCAAGCAGCCGCTGGAAGCGGTGCTGTTCGACCTGGACGGCACCCTGATCGACACCGCCAGCGAATTTGTGGTGGTGGTGCAGGCCCTGCGCGCCGAGCACGACCTGCCGCCCATGGACGAGCTGCGCATTCGCGCCTCGGTGTCCAACGGCGCCCGCGCCCTGGTGCAGCTGGCCCTGGATATTGACGAGGCGGCGCCGGTCTTTGAGAGCAAGCGCCAGCGCCTGCTGGCTTTGTACAGCGAGGTGCTGGGCACCACCGCCACCCCCTACCCCGGCATCGCCGAGTTACTGGCGGAACTGGGTGAGCGCGGCATCGGCTGGGGCATCTCCACCAACAAGCCGCGGGCCTATACCGAGCCCCTGCTGGCCGCCCTGGCGCTTGAGCCCGCCGCCGGCAGCGTGGTGTGCCCGGACGATGTCAAGGAGCGCAAGCCGCATCCGGAATCCCTCTACCTGGCCTGCCGCCAGTTGAGCTGCAGCCCGGCGGGCACCATTTACATCGGCGATCACCGCCGCGACATCGAAGCCGGCCGCCGCGCCGGCATGCGCACCGTTGCCGCCCTGTACGGCTATATCGAGGCCGAAGACGACCCGGCCGGGTGGGGGGCGGACATTGCCGTCCAGTGCAGCACCGAGTTGCAGGGGCTGCTGTTTCAACCCTAGCGCGGCGCCCCTTATGATGGCCCTCTTAGGCTTTGCGGCAACGGGGGTATTTCCTCCGCCACGCGCCGCAGCTTAAAATGTGACCAATCCGAGGGCTGTCACGGGAACCCGCTGCCCCGTTGATGGTCTCTCCAGGCGGAAGATTCCGCCGCCCCGGGGTGCCAATGCCCCGAACCCCGCCTGCCTGGGGCAGGCACTTACGCTGTTTGCATGAATGGCCAGCCAGACGCCGGCCAGCGAGGTTTGTTTTGATTGCAAGTTCCACTGTCCCTGCCAACTTCCAGCCCGCACCTGGGGTGCTCTCGGGCAAGACGATTCTGGTCACCGGCGCCGGCGATGGCATCGGCCGCGCGGCGGCACAGGCCTACGCCGCCCACGGCGCCACCGTGATTCTGGTGGGCCGCACGGTGGCCAAGCTGGAAGCGGTCTACGATGCCATCGAGGCCGCCGGCCACCCCCAACCGGCCATCTTTCCGCTGGACTTGTCCGGCACCGACGAAAACGCCTACCGCGAGCTGGCCTTGGCGGTTGCCGAGCATTTTGATCATCTGGACGGCCTGCTGCACAACGCCAGTGTGCTGGGCGAGCGCCGCCCGCTGGAAAGCGCCACCTGGCAGGCCTGGCAGAACGTCATGCAGGTGAATGTCAACGCCACCTTCCTGCTCACCCGCCATTTGCTGCCCCTGTTGCAGCAGGCGCCCAGCGCCTCGGTGGTATTTACATCATCCGGTGTGGGTCGCCGTGGCAAGGCCTACTGGGGCGCCTACGCGGTGTCAAAGTTCGCCACCGAAGGCATGATGCAGGTGCTGGCGGCGGAACTGGAGAACACCAGCCAGGTGCGGGTCAACAGCCTCAACCCCGGTGCCACCAACACTGGCATGCGACGGGCCGCCTACCCGGCCGAGGCGCCCACCACCAACCCGGACCCGGCGGACATCATGCCTGCCTACCTCTACCTCATGAGCGATCACAGTGCCGCAGTGCACGGGCAGGCCTTCGATGCGCAACACTGACGCCTTTCGCCGCTGGCTGTTGCTGGCCCTGCTGCTACTGTCGCCCCCCCTGCTGGCACTGGATGACGAGCACAGCTGCGCCCTGAATACGGCGGAAGACCCGCAGCTGCAGCAGGCGCTGGAAGGGCTGGTCACCGACATGGGCCTGCGCGAGGCCACCGAGCGCGGCGATTTGGCCCTGTCCCTGCTGGTGTTGTCCGACCCCGAGCACCCGCGCCTGGCCCAGATCAACGGCGACGAGATGCTCTACGCCGCCAGCCTGCCCAAGATTGCCATTTTGCTGGGGGCCGCGGTGGGCATGGACGAAGGCTGGCTGAAGCCGGACCGGCACCTGCGCCAGGACATCCAGGACATGATTCGCTACTCCTGCAACGACTGCGCCAACCGGGTGCTGGACGCGGTGGGCGGCGAGCGCCTGCTGCAGGTACTGCAATCGCCCAAGTACGCGTTTTACGACCCCACCGAGGGCGGCGGCCTGTGGATGGGCAAACCCTACAGCAAGGCACCGGCCTATCACCGGGACCCGCTCAAGGGGCTCTCCCACGGCGCCACCACGTATCAGGTGGCGCGCTTCTACTGCCGTCTGCACCAGGGCGACCTGGTCAGCCCGCGGCAGGACAAGATGATGCTCAAGGCCCTCGGCCACCCGGGCATCAACCACAAGTTTGTGAAAGGGCTGGCCAAGCAGCAGGGGCTGGAGCTGTTCCGCAAATCCGGCACCTGGCAGGCCTTCCACGCTGACAGTGCCCTGGTGCGGCGCGGCAACGAGGCCTATGTGCTGGTGGCCCTGAGCCGTGACCGGGACGGCTCCGACTGGCTGGAACAACTGGCGGGGCCGATCAATGCCCTGGCCCTGAAGGGGCCGTAGCTGCATCCGCTTCCACTTTCACTTCCACTTCTGCCGGCGCCTGGCTATGGGCTTGGGTATGGCGCTGGCGCATCAGGCGGTGAATGGCGCCGCCCAGGGCCTGGTGATCCTCTGCGCCGTTGCGCTTGAGCACGTTGGACAGCACCACCGCGATGTAACGCAGGGGCCGGCCGTCGACGGTGTCCTCCACAATGGCCAGTGAGTTCATGTAGTTGTACACGTTGCCGTGGTAGGGGTGACAGGTAAAACCCGCTTCCGGCTGGCAGCGGTACAGGGAGCCCGACTTGAAGTAGACCGCCGCCTCCCGCAAGGGGGGCGCCGATGCATAGCGAATGCGGCGCTCGGTCATGTACAGCAGGCGTTTGATCTGCAGGCTGCTCCAGTCATCCACCAGCGCGCCCTGCTCCATCTTCAGCGCAAAGTTCATCAGGCCCCGGGGGCTGGCATAGCTGTTGCCGCCGCCATCCACCCGGCGTTTGCCCCCGGCGGTAAAAAAGCTGCCCTGGCGAAATTCGTCCAGCGACAGCCCGTTGTCGGTCACCGGCACCCAGAAAGTCTGCTGGAACAGGTCGGTAAGTTCGGCGCCGCTACGGCTGCTGAAAAAGGCCGGCACCTGATCCAGCGGCGGGGGATAGTCCTGCCCCAGGGCCTTCAGCATCATGGCGTCGCGCATCACCATGGCCGCTGCGCTGTTGGAACTGACCGACAGGGTCCAATCCAGGTATTCCCACAGTGAGCCTCGGTCGCCATCCTGCATGGGCCGGCGCACCAGGGTCCGGGTGGGCACGTCGAAAATACGAATGGTGTGGTGATCACTGTGGGCGAAGTCATCCGCCACCAGCTGGGCGCTGCGCAGCACGCAGGTGCGCTCGGCCGGGTCTGGCCAGGCCTCGGCCAGCGCCTGGAACAGCCCCAGGGCCGCAAGCAGTTTGCCGACACTGCCCACATTCTGGCGGTGCTCGCCCCGGTGCTCGGCGTACACCGGGTGCGCCGGGTCACTGATGTCCAGCAGGGCGATGGCGTAACTGTCGACAGGCTCCGCCTCCAGTAGCTGCAACAACTGGCCGGCCAGTTCCGCATCCGGTGCCGGCAGCCCCATAGACGGATAATCGCGCAGGCGCAGGTCCACTTCAGCGGTTGTCAGCAGGGCGCCGGGGGGTTGTTTGACATCCTGCACCAGCCCCTCGTTGGCCAGGCGCGAACCCTCTACCCGGCGGATGCCGGTGTCGGCGTAGCCATCCAGCGGATAGCCCGATGCCCCCTGTGCGGCAAGCCCCAGCAACACCACACCAAGCCATCGCAACGTCACGGTTCAGCCCCCCTGGGCACCTGGTTCAAATCCACCTGGATGGCGCCGGCATCCGCAAGACGGGACTCCATGCCCTGCAAATAGGCCACCCCCTGGGCGCGACGGCTTTCCAGGAAGGGGCGCAACTGGAACAGCCGCAGCTCTCCTTCCACAAAGCCGAATTCCACATCCGCCGGCGCCGGCGCTCCGCGCTCGTCGGTAATCGCCGGAAAACGCGCTGGCAACACCCGGGCAAAGTCCACCAGGGCGGCGATTTCCGCGGGCTGCAGCACCCGGTCGGCACCACTGGCAGGCAGTTGCCGGATGCCGCCGGCCGGGTCCGGCACCCGGCGCCAGGGCGCCGTTGCCGTGGCCAGCACGCGCACATCCCCGCCATCCAGCGGCACCCGCAGGGATTCCGCCGCCTGCCCGTCCACCGCACCGCCCAGGCCTTCGTTGACGGCCACCGAGAGCACATCCCGCCGGCCGCTGTCGATGTCCTGGGTCACCATCACGCCGGATTTGTCGGATGCCACCGACTCCAGCAGCAAAATGGAGGTATAAACGTGCTCCGGCTGGCTCATGTGCGCCTGGCGCCAGGCGAAGGCGCGGGCGGTAAAGGGCGACGCCCAGACCCGCGCGATGCTGCGCAGCAAGTTATCAAAGCCCACTACGTTGGGCAGGGTGAGGTTGAGGCCGGCTCCGGTAAAGCCGGGCAGGTCTTCCACGTTGGTGTCGGAGCGCACAAAAACGCCCGGGCCGTTCTCGCCAAAGGTGTCCCGGCAGGCCTGGCGCAGGGCCTCGCGAAAGGCCGCGCTCGGCTCGGTGGCAACCACCAGGTCGTACAGTTCGGCGCGAAAGCGCTCGGTGGCCTCGTTGCGGGCCGCGCTGCCCGCCGGCAGCTGCCCCAGCCGCGCGTAGCTCGCCTGCATCCAGTCAAACAGCGAGCCGCCACCGCCCGGGTGGGGCCGCGCCAGCACCTCCTGGAAGAACAGCCCGAAGGGAATCGCCAGGCCCCGGGATACCTGCTTCGGGAACAGGGCACGCAGCTCGCCCAGCTTGGCTGCCTTGGGGCCCACTACCCGCCCGGAATCCGTCGCGCGCAGTTGTGCCAGGGGTAGAAAGCGGCGCTCGCTCAAATCCAGCTTGTTCAGGTCCGGTTCGATCAGCACCTCCCCGGTACTGCGGCTGTCGGCAAATATGGCCGCCCAGCTGGCATCCCACAGTGACAGCTCCACCAGCCCGGAATCGCTCACCGCCAGCACCACGCGCTGGCCATCAAAGCGGGCGAGTTCGCTGTGCAGGGCCTCGTCCACGGTCACGTTGGGTATGCCGAGATTGCGCGCCAGCAGCTGCACGTGGGACAGGGGGTTGCCCTCGCCCCCGGTGAGTATGCCCGCCACCGGCGGCAGGTCTGACACGGTTTCCGGGAGCAGGTAGATGCCATCGGCCCGCAGGCTGGTGAGGTCGTCCAGGTTCACGCTGGTGTGCAAAATGCCCTGGGCCAGGCCGGGATTGAGAGCATTGAAACCCACGCCGATATCGCGGCCAAACAGGCGGTGGTGCACGCCCGCGAGGCGATTGGCATCGCGGGACAAGCCGTCCAGCACCCGGGAGAAAAACAGCAGCGGGCTGCCGCGCAGCTGGTCGGGGATGAAGTGCACTGCGCGCGGTTCGATGTCCGCCAGGGTCGCCACTGACGACTGGAACTGCATGCGAAGCGCCTGGTTGCCCCAGCCCGGCACGCGCCCTAAGTAGCGCAGCAGATCGCGGTACGCTGTGAGCGACAGGGTGTCGCCCTCTTGACCGTCGACGGTCTGGTGCACGGTTTGGTGCAGGGTCTGGTGCACTGTTTGGTGCAGGGCCTGGTGCAGGCGGGTATTGAGCAAGCCGGTGCCGTAGGCGGCATCGCCCGCCAGTGCCAGCCAGTCAAGGCGCTGGCGGCGGGTGGCAATTGCCAGCTGAGGCCCGATGTCGCCGGCGGCGCGGAAAAACTCACGCTCCAGCGCCACGCCGAGGTCCAGCAACTCCACCCGCACGGCGCTCGAGCGCACGCGCAGGAGGTGGGTGCGCAGTTGGGCCAGCAAAGTGGCACTGGCCGCCAACCGCGAAGGGGCGTCGCTATCCGGCCCCAGGGCGTCGGCGGCATCGCGCAGCAGCGCCTGCAGCCAGGGCGCCGCGGTGTAATTGTCAGCCAGGCGCTGCAGTTCCCCGGCCATGGGCTCGGCGCGGTAAACCTCGTCGATCAGCGTCGCCAACGCCAGGTAGGGCGCGCGCTGGGCTTGGGGCAGCCGGCTGGCGTAGTCCCTCACCCGCCCGGCATCGGCGCCGTCGGGGGCGCCGTGAATTTTCGCGCGCAGCTCGGCAAAGCCCGGGTCGCGATCGGCCAGCACCACGGCCTGCTCGCGCATGCGCTGCACGGCGGAGGTGGGGGTGCCATGGGGCAGCAGGCGCACTCCGGCGCGCAGGGCGGCAAAACGCGGCCCGATCCATTCGCTGCGCTGCACCATCTCGGTCAGCAGGGCCCGGCCGGCGGCATTTTCATCCTCGGCCTGTATGGCGCCGCGATAGTTGCGGGCACGCCGGAGAATCCAGCCGTCATCAACGTTAATCAGGTATTTCTCGATCAGCAGCTGGGCGTAGGCATCCACCACCGGTTCGGCGTCAAGGAAGGCGGCCGGGTCCGTCCCGGCCAGGATATTGGCAATGTAGTAGCCGCGCTCGCGCAGCTGCCGGACCTGCCCGGTCCACTCGCCGTGCTGGTAGCCGCCGCCATGCTCGCGACAGGCGAAGGGGCCGGGCGGCAGGACTTCGCCGTCGCGGCAGAACCAGCGAATACGGGTGAAGGGCCCCCGGGGGGCGTTTTTCATGGCCGCTATCCAGGCCGGATAGGGCGAGGCGAGATCCTCTGGCGCCGGGGAGGCAGTGCCAGCGCCCGGCGCAGCGGGCGCCCACAACGCCAGTGCCAGCACCGGGGCCAGGCCCCGGCGCAGCGCTGCCCACGTCCCGCGCAGTGCAACTGCAACTTTCATGACCACCCCGTACTGCGTGCCGGCCGGCTGCGCGGGAGGTGGCGCCGCTATTGTCGCTTGCGCGGCGCCCCGCTACCGGCGGCGGGACGGCTCCCCTTGCGGGCGCTGCCCCGGCCGTCGCGCTTGCCGAACTGGCGTTCCATTTTTTCCCGCTCACGGACGCTGCCTTTGCGCACTTTTTTCAGCGGCAGGCTGGCCATCCGGTACAGGCTTTTCACTTCTTTGGTTTCCAGCTCCGTCCACTGGCCCTGCTTGACCCGCGACGGAATGAAGACCTCACCGTAGCGCACGCGCTTCAGGCGGGACACGGTGAGCCCCTGGGACTCCCACAAACGCCGCACCTCGCGGTTGCGTCCTTCCATGATCACCACGTAGTACCAGTGGTTGATGCCATCGCCGCCGCCGTCCTGGATGTCGGTGAAACGGGCCAGGCCGTCTTCCAGCATAACGCCCTTGAGCAGGGCCTCCAGGTGCTCTTCGCGCACATCGCCCATCACCCGCACCATGTATTCGCGCTCGATGTTGGACGAGGGGTGCATCAGGGCATTGGCCAGTTCGCCGTCGGTGGTGAACAGCAGCAGGCCAGAGGTGTTGTAGTCCAGCCGACCGATGGAAATCCAGCGCCCCGCCTTGAGCTTGGGCAGGCGATCGAACACCGTGCGCCGGCGCTGGGGGTCGCGCCGGGAACACACCTCGCCGGTGGGCTTGTGATAGAGGATGCAGCGGGTTTCCTCGGCGGGGGTGCGATCCAGCGGGCGGCCGTCGATGGCCAGGCGCGCGCTGTCGTCCACCCGGTCGCCCAGTTGCGCCGGTTTGCCGTTGACGGTGATGCGCCCTTCCTCGATCCAGCGCTCCATTTCGCGCCGCGACCCGAGGCCGGTGCGGGCCAGCACTTTTTGCAGTTTTTCACCGGCGCGGGCAGGATCCTGCCCGGCGTCTGTGGGTGGGGAATTCTCAGTCACGTATGTCCCCATCAGTCTCCGAGGGCAATTCAGAACCGGCATCGGTGGCCGGGGTGGTTGGGCGATGCAAGGGCTCGTCCGGTGCCGGGTCGGCGCTGGCGTCGGCGCCTGGCGACGCGCTTGTCTCAGCGTTTGTCTCTTCGTCTGCCTCGCTGACCGTCTCGCCGTCTACCTCGGCTGAGGCGGGCGCTGACTCTGACTCTGGCTCTTGCGCACCCTCAAAGGCGGTGCCGCCGACAATCGCCAGGCCAGGCTGCACAGGCGCACCTTCATCGTGAACCGCTGCGGCATCGGCGCCCCCTTCGTTGGCGGCATCGGCCGCCACCGGCTCGGCAAAACCGAGCTCGGCATTCAGGGTTTCCAGGTCGCGTATTTCCGCCAGCGCCGGCAGCTGGTCCAGGTTCTTCAGGTTGAAGTAGTCCAGGAACTGGCGAGTGGTGGCGTACATGGCCGGGCGACCGGGCACGTCTCTGTGGCCCACCACGCGAATCCACTCGCGCTCGTGAAGGGTCTTGATGATGTTGGAGCTGACCGCCACACCGCGAATCTCCTCGATTTCGCCACGGGTGATGGGCTGGCGATAGGCGATCAGGGCCAGGGTCTCCAGCAGGGCCCGGGAATACTTCTGGGGCCGCTCCTGCCACAGCCGGGCCACCCAGGGGCTGAGTTCCTGGCGCACCTGGAAGCGGAAGCCGCTGGCCACTTCCTGCAATTCAAAACCGCGCTCTTCGCAGCGCTCGGCAACACTCGCCAGGGCCTCGCGGATGGCGGCGTTGTCGGGCCGCTCGTGCTCTTCGAACAGCTCGCCGATCTGGGCCACCGACAGGGCGCGGCCCGCCGCCAGCAGGGCACCCTCGATAATCTGTACCAGGTTGATTTCCGACATATCCTGTTTGGGCCCTACTCGGACCGCGCTTTCACATGAATGGGCCCGAAGGGTTCGCTCTGCACGATCTCCACCAGGGACTCCTTGATCAGTTCCATCACCGCGAGAAAGGTCACCACCACCCCCAGTCGCCCTTCGCGGTGGGAAAACAGCGCGACAAAGGGCACAAACTGGGCTCCGGCCAGGCGCTCCAGTACTTCCGACATGCGCTCGCGGGTGGACAGGGCCTCGCGCTGGATGTGGTGGCTCTCGAACATATCTGCACGCCGCAGCACCTCGCCCAGGGCCAGCAGCAACTCGCGCATGTCGACCTCCGGGTCGGGCCGGCTGCGGTTGAGGTCCGGCGGGTTGGCGCTGCCCACCCAGGTGTCGCGCTCCAGCCGGGGCATTTCCTCGATGTCCTCGGCGGCCTTCTTGAAGCGCTCGTACTCCTGCAGGCGGCGGATCAGCTGGGCGCGCGGGTCTTCCTCGTCCTCGTCGATGTCGGTGGAGCGCGGCAGCAGCATGCGCGACTTGATCTCCGCCAGCATGGCCGCCATCAGCAGGTACTCCGCCGCCAGTTCGAACTTCATGGCGTCCATCAGCTCCACGTACTGCATGTACTGGGCGGTAATTTCTGAGACGTCGATCTCAAGGATGTCGAGATTCTGGCGCCGGATCAGGTACAGCAGCAAGTCCAGCGGCCCCTCGAAGGCCTCCAGGAAGACCTCCAGCGCCTGGGGCGGAATGTACAGGTCCTTGGGCAGTTCGGTGACGGCCTTGCCCATCACCACGGCAAAGGGCATTTCCCCCTGCTGCGGGCGCAGCGGGCCGCTGCCAGGCGCCGCGTCCGGGGCATCGCCGGGGGCCGGCTGGGGCTCAATCTCGTTCACGTCATCACCTGCCATCATTCGCTGCGAGTATACCTGAGGCGGCGCGGCTTGGCCCCCATTGGCGGCGGCTCACGCTCAGATTTCAAACGGCGCCGGATCGCCCTTGCCGCTGCGCAGCACCCGGGGGGTCTCGTCGGCCAGATCCACCACCGTGGTGGGCTCCATGCCGCAGTAACCGCCGTCGATCACCAGGTCCACATGGTGCTCGAGGGTTTCGCGGATGTCGTAGGGGTCGATCAGCGGGTAATCGTCACCGGGCATGATCAGGGTCACGCTCATCAGCGGCTGGTCAAGGTCGGCAAGAATGGCCTGGGCAATGGCGTTGTCGGGCACACGCAGCCCCACCGTCTTGCGCTTGGCGTGCATCAGGCGCCGGGGCACTTCCGAGGTCGCCCGCAGAATAAAGGTATACGGTCCCGGGGTGGCGTGCTTGAGCAGGCGGTAGACGGTGTTGTCGACCCGGGCGTAGGTGGCAATTTCCGACAGGTCCCGGCACACCAGGGTGAAGTTGTGGCCGTCGTCCAGCTTGCGGATGCGGCGGATGCGATCCAGCGCCTGCTTGTCGCCGATGTGGCAGCCCAGGGCGTAGGCCGAGTCGGTGGGGTACACCACCACGCCGCCGCCGCGAATAATGTCCACCGCCTGGCGCACCAGCCGCGCCTGGGGGGATTCGGGATGAATCTGGAAAAACTGGCTCACGTGTTGGCCTCCGCCAGGAAGTGCTGCCCCAGGCAGTCGAGCCCTTCCGGGGCGCGAAACTCCACCCCGAGGTCCGGGCCGAAGGCGCTGTCGCGGTGAAAATCCGAGCCCGCCGACACGGCCAGGTCGCACTCCAGGGCCAGGCGCCGCAGGGTGGCGGTCTGATCCGGGTTCTGGCGGCCGTTGACCAGTTCCAGCGCAGTGCCCCCGGCGCGTTTGAAGTCCAGCACCAGGCGCTGCAGCTTGGTGCGGGTCAGTTTGTATTTGAGGGGGTGGGCAATCACCGCCGTGCCGCCAGCGGCAACAATCCACTGCACGACCTCGGCCAGCTCCGGCCAGAAGGCTTTGACATCGCCGGTTTTGCCCTGGCCCAGGTAGCGGTCGAAGGCATCGTTAAAGCCCTCTGCATGGCCTTCGGCAACCATCCAGGCGGCAAAGTGCGGGCGCCCCAGCTGGCTGTCGCCGGCCTCGGCCTCGGCCCCGGCCAAGGCGCCGGCAAAGCCGAGTTTTTCCAGGCGCTGGGCAATTTTGGCGGCCCGCTCCTGGCGCGCCTGGGCGAGCCGGCTGAGCCCCGCGCGCATGGCGGTATGATCCACATCCATGCCAAGGCCCACAATGTGCACGGTGACGCCCGACCAGCGGCAGGAGAACTCCACCCCCGATACCAGTGTCATAGCCTGGGCTGCGGCGCTGTCGCGCACAGCCAGGTAGCCGCCCACCGTATCGTGGTCGGTAATGGCAAAACAGCGGATGCCGCGCTCGCGGGCACGCTCCAGCAGTGCCGCTGGCGGCAATTCGCCGTCAGAGGCCGTGGAATGGGTGTGGAAGTCGATCAGCACAAACCTTAAACTCTCGCTTCATCAATCCGGGCGCTCAATCAACCCGGGCACAAGCCATGGGCCACCGGGGGCGCCGCACTCCCGGTTACCGCGCATGGTAGCACGCCCGCCAGCCAGTATTCCCTTATGAGACAACTCCTCGAATTTGTTCCTATTGCCCTGTTTTTCATCGTCTACCAGATGGACGGCGACACCCTCGCCCTCGGCAACTGGAGCCATACCGTTGACGGTATTTTCAGCGCCACCGCGGTGCTGATGATTGCGACTGCCCTGCAGGTTGTGCTGACCTGGGTGCTGACCCGCCAACTGGAGCGCCGCGCACTGTGGCTGCTGCTGGCGGTGTGCGTGTTTGGCGGGGCCACCCTGGTGTTTCGCAACGAGGCCTTTATCCAGTGGAAGCCCACCATTTTCAACTGGGTGCTGGCGGTGGTGTTTGGCGCCTCTCAGTTTGTGGGCGACAAAAACCTGATGGAGCGCACGCTGGGCAGCCAGCTGGTGCTGCCGCGCCGTATCTGGACGCGGCTCAACCTGCTGTGGGTGGCCAATTTCGCGATTGTGGGCGCCCTCAACCTGGTGGTGGCCTACGGCTTCAGCGAGCAGACCTGGGTCAGCTACAAACTCTATTCCGCCATTGGCTTTACCCTGGTTTTGACGGTGCTTACCGCGCTGATCGTGAGCCCCCACCTGAAAGACCAACA
Source organism: Parahaliea mediterranea (assembly GCF_003402235.1). Classification (GTDB taxonomy): domain Bacteria; phylum Pseudomonadota; class Gammaproteobacteria; order Pseudomonadales; family Halieaceae; genus Parahaliea; species Parahaliea mediterranea. The sequence goes on along the minus strand of NZ_QEWO01000007.1, from coordinate 202,718 downwards.
AGCCCCAGACAACCCATAGGACGACACCGATGTACTACGCCATTCTGACCGAGGACGTGGAAAACAGCCTGGCCCTGCGCCAGCGGGCGCGCCCGGCCCACCTCGCGCGCCTGCAGACCCTGGCCGATGCCGGCCGCCTGCTGGTGGCCGGTCCGCACCCGGCGCTGGATACCGAAGAGCCCGGCGAAGCCGGCTTTACCGGCAGCCTGGTGATCGCCGAGTTCGACAGCCTGGAAGACGCCACCGCCTGGGCCGACGCCGACCCCTACGTGGATGCCGGCGTGTATCGCCGGGTTGTGGTCAAGCCCTACAAGAAGGTGTTGCCCTGAGCCGCGCCCGGGCGTGGTATTCTTGCCCCCCTTCGCACCCCAAACCCAACCACCAAACGTAAAGGAAGCCCCATTGTTCCGCCTGATTTCCCTTATTGCCCTGCTTGCCCTGGGCAGTGCCAGCGCCCTGGCCCAGGACACCCGCTACATCAGCGACACCCAGTACATTCCCGTGCGCAGCGGCGCCGGCAACGACTACCGCATCGTGCACCGGGGCCTGCCCTCGGGCACCCGCCTGACGGTGCTGGAAACCAGCGCCGATGGCGACTGGGCCCGCATCTCCACCGGTAATGGCACCGAAGGCTGGCTGCGCGCCCAGTACCTGATGGCCGAAGCGCCCGCCGCCACCCAACTGGAGCAGGTGCGCGCCAGTGGCGAACAGCTGCGCCAGCGCAACAGCGAACTGGAAGCCGAACTTGCCAATGTGCAGACCGAGCGCAGCGAGCTGTCCACCGAGATGAGCGACACCGGCGCCGAACTGGCCCAGGTCACCGAGGAGCTGGCCCAGCTCAAGCAGATTTCCGGCAAGGCCGTGCAACTGGATACCGATAACCGCCGCCTCACCGAAGAGGCGGAATCCCTGCGCGCCGAGGTCGGCACCCTGGAAGCCGAAAACCAGCGTCTGCAGGACAAGCTGCAAAGCGGCCAGTTTATCGATGGTGCCCTGGCCGTGCTGCTGGGCGTGATTATCACCCTGGTCGTGCCGCGCCTGTGGCCCAAGCGCCGGCGCAGTTCCAGCTGGGCCTGAGCCCGGCAACCCAACCCTCACGGAGACCCTTCATGCTCAGACGCCTTTTCCTCGCCCTGCCCCTGCTGCTGGCGCCGCTGGCCTTTGCGGCCGACAGCGGCCTGCCCAACCCCCAGGTGGTTATCAAGACCAGCCAGGGCGACATCACCGTGCGCCTGTTCCGCGACAAGGCACCGGTTACGGTGGAGAACTTCCTGCAGTATGTGGACGAGGGGTTTTACAGCGGCACCATTTTTCACCGGGTTATTCCCAACTTCATGATCCAGGGCGGCGGCATGCTGCCTGACATGAGCGAAAAGGAAACCCGCGACCCCATCGTCAATGAGTCCAAGAACAAGCTGCACAACATGCGCGGCACCCTGGCTATGGCCCGCACCGCCGACCCGGATTCCGCCACCGCCCAGTTCTTCATCAATCAGCGCACCAACCTGCGCCTGGACTGGGCCCCGGGGCAACCCGGCTACACCGTGTTTGGCGAGGTGACCGACGGCATGAATGTGGTGGACTACATCTCCACCGCGCCGGTGCAGACCGTCGGCCCCCACGCCGACGTGCCGGTGGAGCCGGTTATCATCAAAGAGATTGTGCGCAAGAGCCTGCTGTGATCGCCCTCTCGGTCAACCTCAACAAGATTGCGCTGATCCGCAACTCGCGCGACACGCACAACCCCGACATCCCCGCGCACGCGCAGATGTGCATCGATGCCGGCGCTGATGGCATCACCGTCCACCCGCGCCCGGACCAGCGCCACATTCGCGCCAGTGACTGCTTCGACCTGGCGGCCATGTTGCAGGTGGAGTTCAACATCGAGGGCAACCCCATGGCCGGCCCGCGCAAGAGCGAGCGTGCCGGCGTGGGTGACTACCCGGGCTTCATGGAACTGGTGCGCGAGATCCGGCCCGCCCAGTGCACCCTGGTGCCCGACGGCGACGCCCAGCTCACCTCCGACCACGGCTTTGACCTCAAGCGCGACGGCAACACCGTGGCGCCGTTGATTGAAGAGCTGAAGGCGCTGGGCGTCCGCACGAGCCTGTTCATGGACCCGGAGCCAGAGCAGATTCGCCTCGCCGCACAGACCGGGGCCGACCGTATAGAACTCTATACCGAGTCCTACGCCCGCGCCTTCGCCAGTGGCCGCGATGTGGATACCATACTCGCTCACTTCGTGCGCGCGGCCGAGGTAGCGGCCGAGGAAGGCCTGGGCCTGAACGCCGGGCACGACCTGGACCTGCACAACCTGCCAGGCTTTGCCCGCGCCGTGCCGGGCCTGCTGGAGGTGTCCATCGGCCACGCCCTCACCGTGGATGCCATCCGCATGGGGCTGGCCGAAACCGTCGCCGGCTACCAGCGCGCACTGGGAAAACACTGACGCGGCCGCGTTACGGGGCCGCCCAACAAGGGAAGCCCCATGACTGATACACCCGCCCCCATCGACCCCCGTCTTCAGGCCCTGCTCGACAAACAGGCCATCACCGAACTGGTGTACGCCTACTGCAACGCCGCCGACCGTCACGACAACGAAAAAATGCGCAGCCTTTACCACGAGGACGCGATCGACGAACACGGCCAGTTCTTTGCAGGCAACGCCATGGCTTTCATCGACACCCTGCCGGCCATCCAGGAGAACATGCTGATTCTCCACCACAACGTCACCACCCTGAACATCGTACTGGACGGCGACCGGGCCGAGGGCGAGGTGTACATCCTCGCCTTTCACCAGGTGCAGGGCGAAAACGGCCCGCTGGACGTACTGATTGGCGGACGCTACTTCGACAAGTACGAAAAACGCAACGGCGTGTGGAAGTACAGCCACCGGGCCGTGGTGGCCGACTGGGTAAAAGTGGACGAGCCCAGCACCGTCAACCTGACCCACCCCATGATCGAAGGCTCGCGTATCGGCAAGCCGAAGCGGAAAGACCCTTCCTACGACTTCTTTGAGATTTTCCAATGGGGGAAGGGGCCGCAGGACTACTGACGGCCTTGCCGCCAAAGACAGAACTACCAGGCCCCGCCATCACGGCGAGCGAAGAACCGTGATCATCAACCAGCGCGCCCCTCATACACGCGCACATCCCGAAACTCACTCGACTCATCCAGGTCCGGCAGGGTGTGGGCTTCGCGCCGGGCAATCTGCCGGTAGCCGGGAAAGTCAAAGTCCTTGACCCGAGAGTCCGCCAGCAGGACACGGTCGGCGCGCTGGATGAAGGTTTGCAGCCAGGGGAAGTTGGCGCGATCGTAAAGCACATCAGCGACGATCAGCAGGTCGATGGCGCCGTCGATCTGGTGGAAATCTGCCGACAGGCTTAACTCAAAACCGTTCAATGCGGCATTGGCCGCAGTGGCACTGAGGGCGTCGGGGTCGATATCGCAGGCAATCACCTCACGCGCCCCGGCCATTGCCGCGGCGATGGCGGCAACGCCGGAGCCGCAGCCAAAGTCCACCACACGCTTGCCGTAGACCCATTGCGGCTGCTCAAACAGCCAGTCCGCCAGCACCAGGCCAGAGGCCCAGCAGAACACCCAGTACAGGGGGTTCTCCATGATGAAACGCACCGCCTCGGCATCCAACTCGCCCTGCGGGTAGTCGGCATTCAGCAGATGCAGTTGCAGTGGCTCACGCACCGGCAGGGTGACCGCTTCCAGGGTGGCGCCGGGCACAACCCGCTGCAGGCGTGCCTGCAGGGTGCTGAGTGTGGCAGTGAGTGCGGGTGATGACGGTGCATTCATAACAGGAGGTTGTGGTTGGCAAGAGACAGCGGCGCGCCGGCCATTATGGTGGGACCGTGGCATCCTGGCCAGCGGTGCGGGCATGGCGCTGGCTGTTGGCATAATACCGGCCTGGCACCGGCTTGGAGAACAAGGGCCTTCGGCGGTAGCATACGCCGCCATGACGCAGGACCTGCCCCCCTACCTGGTTCCCCACAGCCAGGAGCCCATCGACATCCTCTACGAGGATGCGCATTTGCTGCTGGTGCGTAAGCCCCACTACCTGCTGACCATTCCCGGGCGCCACCCGCTGAACAAGGATTGCATGATCACCCGCCTGCAGCAGCGCTACCCAGGCGCCAGCGTGGTGCACCGGCTGGACCTGGACACCTCGGGCATTATGGTGGTGCCCCTGACGCGGGAAGCCCACAGCCATATCAGCCGCCAGTTCCAGCAGCGCCGTGTGGAAAAAACCTACACCGCCATTGTTTGGGGCGAGCCGCAGCAGGACAGCGGCGAGATCGAGCTGCCCATTGTCTGTGACTGGGTGAACCGCCCGCGGCAGAAAATCTGTTTTGAGCGGGGCAAGCAGGCCCTCACCCGCTACCGGGTGCTGCAGCGCCAGGGGGACCGTTCGCGGCTGGAGCTAACACCGGTGACCGGCCGCTCCCACCAGTTGCGCATTCACCTGCGCGAACTGGGCCATCCCATTCTGGGCTGCGATATGTACGCCCACCCGGCGGCCGAGGCCATGGCCGACCGCCTGCTGCTGCACGCCACCACCCTGGCGTTCGAGCACCCGGCTACCGGCCAGTGGCTGGCCGGTGAGTCGCCGTCGCCGTTCTAGCGCGGGCGCCGTTCAGAGATAACTGCACCAGTCCGACCAGCTGCCAGCGTAGAGGGTGGCGTCGTTGCGCCCCAGGCGGGACAGGGTGAACAGGTTGACGCAGGCGGTGACGCCGGAGCCGCAGTAGACCACCAGGTCCTCGGCATCCAACGCATCGCCCCAGTGTTCGCGCAGCCCTGCCTCACCCTTCTGCCCGCCATCAGCCATGGTGTTCAGCCAAGGGCGATTGATTGCCCCGGGAATGTGCCCGGCCACCGGATCGATGGGTTCTTCCCGCCCCTCATAGCGCGCGGCGTCCCGGGAATCCACCAGCAGGGCACCAGCGGCCTGGGCTTCGCGCAGGGCCTCGATATCACAGACCCCCGTCCAGTGGCCGACATCCGGCGCCTCGCAGGGGTCGGGTACGGGTAGCGACGCCTCCGGCTCACCGCCGGCGGCCAGCCAGGCGCTGTAGCCACCATCCAGCAGGCGCGGCGGGCGATAGCCCAGGCTGCGCATCATCCACCACAGGCGGGCAGCAAAAGCCTGGTGGCTGTCGTCATAGGCGATCACTTCGCTGCCCCGGTGAATGCCCAGGGCCGCCAGGGTTGCGGCAAAATCGGCGGGGGCTGGCAGCGGGTGGCGGCCACCGTGGCGCCCCTGCGGCGCGGATAGGTCTCGCTCCAAATCGAGATAGAAAGCGCCCGGCAGGTGGCCGGCCTCGTAGGCGGCGCGTCCGGCGTCGGGGTCGCCCAGGGCAAAGCGGCAGTCGACAATGATCGCGCGGGCCAGCCGCTCGCGGTTGTCGGGGGATACCAGGCGGGCCTGGACGGGGCGTTGCTCATCAGACATCGAAAGCTCTCCTGTGTCGGACTAAACTTAACAGGAAATCCCCCGGGAAGCCTATCGTGGTCACCAGCCGCCGCCACAATCGACAGTTCACCATTGTCGCCCGCCCCAACCGCTCTGCCAGCTGGCGGGCGAACAAGCTGGTATTGCTGGCGCTGTCGATTCCGTCCCTGGGCATTGCCACGGGCTTTGCCCTGCTCGGCGCCTGGCCCATCCTGCCCCTGGCGGGGTTGGAGTTGGGGGCGCTGGGCAGCGCACTGTATTACGTGAACTGGAAGCTGCAGTACCGCCACGTTATCACCCTCACCGATGACGAGGTGCGTATCGACAAGGGCTTTTACCTGCCGCGCCAGAGCTGGCAGTTTTGCCGCAAGCACACCGGCCTGCTGGTACAGCGCCAGCAACACCCCTGGGAGAGCCCCGGTATCAGCCTGCAAAATCGCGGCGAGGCCGTGTGCGTGGGGGAGTTCCTTAATCGTGACGACGGCCTGGCACTGCTGGCCCTGCTGCGCGCGGAGCTACAGGTGCGCAGCGACAGCGCAGCGGTGCAGGCGGCGTTCTGACCGCGCTGCAACGCAGCCGGTTGATGGGTGCGGCGACATAAGCGTCGTGCTTAAAAGGGGATATGAGAGGTTGAGCGGGCTTACAAAAAGGGGTTGGAAAGGGATCAACAACGGGAACACGGCAGGTTGAACAGCGGGAGCCGCCCCCGGGCGGCTCCCGAACAACGCATCAGCCGCCGGCGGGGCCGCCTACCTGCTGGGCTTTACGGCCCACCTGGGAGTGGGCACCCTGGGCGTTGCGGGCACGGGCCTCGCGCTGGGCGGCGGTGGTGCAGACCTTTTCCATCTTGCGGGTACCGGTGACCGGCACGCGTTCGCAAATCACACCGTCTTCGCCGGACGCCGTGGATGCCACTTCGGCGCCGCTCTGGTAGTCGGTGGTGCTGGAGCAGGCCGACAACGCAAACAATGCAGCCAGTACGACTAGAACTCGATACATCATGGTTAACCTCAATTGTTATGAACAAACACCACCGCGCCGTGGGCGGGTGGCTGTAGACGGGATGTCATCACCGTCAGCATAGCACCGCCGGCACAGGCCGTCACACCTGTTGCGGGCTTGTTGGGGCAAGCCCGGCACCCCGCGCACTGACCTGCCAACTGACCAGTGCGGGCACCGGGCTACCCCGGTGCCCTACCCCCTAGAAGTTGCCGGTATCGGGCTTGGCAATAAAGTCGTTCTGGTCCAGTGCCTGCTGCGGTACGCAGTCTTCACTGCCGCCGTAGCACCAGCTCGGGTGAGATACAAAGCTGTTGGACACGTTGGCGTTGTGGTGGCGGTTGTAGAGGTCGTAGCGATAGCTCTGGCCGGCCACCATGTCCACGCAGCCACTGGGGCGGCGGGGGCTGGCGTTGTAGCCCACCTCGGCCACCTGGGCTTTGTTGATCCACACCGACGAACAGCTGTTGCGCCCGGTAATGATGCTGGTGCCAGGGCTGCCGTTGTCGGTGCCAAAGCAGTAGCGCCCGGTGGCCGGGGCCACAAATTCCGCCGAGAACATAACCTCCCAGGAGCGGTTCCAGTTACCGGCGTTGCCGCTCCAGGCGGGGCTCCAGTTGAAGGTATGGGTGGTGTAGTCGTGGTTCTCGGAGGCGTAATCCCAGCCGGCGCGCATGTTCTGCGCCTGCTCGGCCCCGAAGTTGCCCTTCATCTCGTTCCAGTTATCGGCCACGCCGCAGCTGCCATCGGCAAAAAAGCCGTCGCCAAAGCCGAGGTCGTCAATGCGCGCGTACATGCCGGAGAAGCGGTTGGGCGCCTTGTCGGCACAGTCGCTGATGCCATCGCCATCGCTGTCCAGCGCGGCGCAGGGGCCGTAGTAGGCCTGGGCAAAGTCGCCGCCCTCCTGGGGCGCGGCAAAGCCGGCATTGCGGGTAAACTGGTTGCTGAACACACCGTAGGGGTCCAGCTGGGCGATGGCCTGGTTGAAGCTGGCCACTTCCGGCGCGTTGCGCGCCTGCAGTGAGGCCAGCTCAAACACCCATTCATCGTTCTTGCCCCAATGGGGCCAGTAGTCAAAGTTATCCACCAGGTGAATGATGATCTCCCGGTAGGGCGTGTTCACATGGGCTTCCAGGCCAGCGTCGTCCAGGCCGTATCCCCAGTACTCGACAAACTCCAGGTGCACCATCTGCTCGCCATGGGCAATGCCATTGCGGGCGTGGTTGCTGGAAATCAGCAAGCCGGCATCGGCGGTATCAAAGCGCATGATGGTGCCGATCAGCGGCTGGCAGATATCGTCGCGGTTGTAGATGCTGTTGAGATACTGCACCGCCGCCTGAATCTGGCTGAAGGGCAAGGCGCCTTCATATTCCAGCTGGGAGAAGCTGGGCTGGTTGTCCAGGAACTTCTCCGGTTGCAGGGTGATCATGCGGTGCGACGGCCCGGTCAGCACGGTGTGGCGCGATACCACCGGCGACAAGGGTTCCGGCCCCTGGGTCACCACCAGCGGCGGCTGGTCGCGGTACAGCGACAGGCGGGTGCCCTCGATGTTGCACTGCAGGCCCTTGTTGCACATGCCGGCCTGCAGACCGGGCACGGCGAAGGTAGTCTCCAGCCCGGACAGGTTGGGTGTAAACAGCTGGTTCTGGGCGTAGGGGCTGTCCACCGGGTTGCCGGTGCGCGCACCGCACAGCAATTGCACTTCGTCCTGGCCCGGGAACCAGGTCAGGAAGACGTAGTCGCAGCCAGCCACCGCCGAGGCCACACCGCCATCGGCCACGAAGGTGGTTTCATCCACGTAGCGCACTTCCATGGCCACGTTGAACTGGGGCTCCAGTTTCAGCCGCGCCCGGACCACGTAGCCCAGCAGGCCAAGGTTGGTTTTCAGAGCCGCCCAAAGGTTGGGGTCCGACACCCCGGTAGTGCCCTCGCTGTAGGTGGTGAGCTGCCCGTCCGGGCCCACCACGTCCAGGGCCACCACCGCCGAGGAAATAGTGGATGACGATTGCAGCGACGAGCCGTGGGCGCCGGTGGCAATGGCGCCGCCCACACTGATGCCGCCGAAGCCGGTGGCACCAAAACCGTGGCTGTAGCCCTGGGCCGCCAGGTGCTCCTGCAGGTCGTTGATCTCCACCCCCGCCTCCACGTTCACCGTGTGGCCATGGGTTTCGAAGGACTCCACCGGGCCAATGCCGGTGAGATGAGTAGAGCGCACCACCGCCGCGCCGTCGTCACCGCAAATGATGCTGGTGGCCGAGTGGCTGGTGCCGGCGGGCTTGACCTTGAGGCCGGAGCTGACCACCGCGCGAATATCGTCCTGCAGTTCCGCCACCGACAGGGGCTCGTAGATGGGCGCCGGAGCGCAGGTCATGCTCTGGGTGTAGTAGGCCATCAACTGGCTGCCCGGGTCCGCGCAGTCCTCGGGGCAGTTCTGTGCGTTTTCTCCCAGTTCCGCCTCGCAGTCATTGTTGCGACAGGAACTGGCCAGGGTGGACAGGGCCGGGCAGGACTGGGCCTGCACCTCCACATTCACCAGCAGGACACTGAACAACCCGGCCGCCAGGGCCAGGCTTGTCGATGGCGCTCGCTTCATGATTCTCTCCTCGGTGGCCTGAACAGGCCGTCTGCCGGCGGGCCCGTGCCGCGCCGCATGGCTTATTGTTATTGCCGCGGGCACGCACAGCCGCACCCGCCCTCCTACCTTAGCTGGTGGGCCGGTGCCGTCAATCGCACCGTAATGCAGCAAGCTTTTGTTTTTGCTGGGTTTTTATGGAGGGAGCCGGCGCCGTGTCAAATCATGACAGGCCCGGCAGGGCGGCTGTCACCATCCGATACCGGAGGCCCCCAGAAGGCGGCGGCGCCACTCCAGCGGCGCCAGCCCGGTCCAGCGGCGCACCGCCCGGCGGAAGTTGGAAGGCGAGTCAAAACCCTGCCGGCGCGCCACTTCATTGATGCTGAGGGAGGTATCCTGCAAGGCCACCAGCACCTGGTCCCGCTGGATATCGTCCTTGATCTGCTGAAAGCCCGTGCCCTCTTCCTGCAAGCGGCGGTGCAGGGTGCGCTCATGGCAACCAAGGCTGGCGGCCACCTGGCGCAGGCCACGGTCGCAGCCATCGGCCAGCAGCACCCGGCGCACCCGGGCCGCAAAGCGCTCCCCGCGGTCAAAACGCTCCAACAGCTCTCCACACACCTGCTCGCAGGCGCGGGCAGTGATGGGGTCGGCGTTGGGCAGCGGCCGCGCCAGCACACCGGTATCAAACAGCAGCTCGTGGTGGGGCTGGCCGAAGTGCACCTCGCACTGGAACAGCTGGCGGTAGCGCTCGGCATAGTCCGGCACCGGATAGGCCAGGCGCAGCGCCTGCAACTGGGTTTGCTCGCCAACCAGGGCGTGGTTAAACCGCAGAAAGCCCGCCAGCAGCATCTCAATAAAAAAGCGCCGGCCAGCTCCGCTGGGCAGGTTTTCGCGCAGGCGAATCAAGCCCTGGCCAGCTTCGTGGTGCAGGCTCATGCTGGCCATGGTGCCGTAGTAAAGGCGCTGGAAGGTCAGCGCAATGTTCACCGCTTCCAGGTCGGTGGCAGCACTGAGCATGGCGTAGCCGATGGGGCCGTACTCGGTCACTCCGGCAGCCTCGCCATAGCACAGGCCAAGGTCCGAACGCCCGGTAAGGGCCAGCGCCTGCTCGTAGACATGCAGCAGGCCGGCGGCGTCCACCACCTGCAGGTTCTCGCTGCTGGCATCCACCGCCCGCTCATCCAGGGCACTGCCGCGCAACAGGCGGGCGGCCGACAGCTGCCCGTCGAGGCTGGCCAGATGCCGCAAGGTGGCGCCGATACGGGCGCCGAAAATGCTGAAACCGCTGGCCGGTGGCGCCGCCACCAGCTGTACCACGCTACCCACAAAACCATCCCACTATTATTGTTTTGCAGGACTATAGCACCCCGGTAGCGGCTTGCGCCGCTTTTCTCCCGTGTTTTCCCGGGTTTTACCGAGGCTGGGTCAGGTCGCGCAGGCCATTCAGTAACCCAGGATTTTCAGGCAGCCCACGGCAATAAAGGCCAGCGCGGCAAGAATGCGTGTAAGGGTCAGCGGAATACGCTGCATGATGTATTCGCCGGCAAACACCACCGGCACATTCGCCAGCAACATGCCGAGGGTCGTGCCCACCGTCACCCACAGGACGCTCTCGTACTGGGCCCCCAGCAGCACGGTGGCCACCTGCGTCTTGTCGCCGATTTCCGCCAGGAAGAACAGGATCGCAGAGGCCACAAAGGCACCATGGCGATGAATGGCCGAGTCGCTGCTGTCATCCTGGTCGGGGATCAGCAGCCACAGGCCAAGCAATACAAAACTGATGCCGATAATCCACTGGCCGGTCTGGCTTTGCAGGTGCTGGCCAACCCACCCGCCAAGCCAGGCGGAAGCGCCGTGGTTGAGCAGGGTGGCGACCAGAATACCCATGATAATGGCCCACTTGTTGCGAAAGCGGGCTGCCAAAAAGAGGGACAGCAATTGGGTTTTATCACCGATTTCCGCCAGGGCGACGGTGAGGGTGGAGGTGGCGAATGCTTCCATGAATAACGCTCCGGCGGGATAGTGATCGACAAAGGCAACGCACAACCTCCCGCCTCGGGAATTGCGCATTGCCTTAGGTCTTGTCACTACCACTGAGCGCGGCAGGTACCTGCCATGAGCCATTGAGGGCTCAAGTATGTTGACAGGTGCTCTCTACCAAGTTGTCCGGTAGAGTCGACTACTCCCCTAAGGGTAAGGGCGGGCACAGTATAGGCGCCCTGCATGTCCAATGGCCAGCCCTGACACCAAAAGCGGCAAAAATTACGCCGCTTCGCCTTATCCCGGGCCATGCCACGGGCCACGCTCCAGCCCATCCCCCACAAGCGGGTTTGCTGGTTATTTTTTGCCCGTTTTGCCCCTGTATAAATCCGGCCCATCAGGTATCATCGCGCCACTTTCAACGCCCCTGTGGGCAGTCCCCGCCATTGCCGCTGCTGAGCGCTGTACACATGCCGCCCAAGGGCGCGGGTATGATGGCGCATCGCAGGCGCTGCGGGCATATTGGGTTGATCTATGAGCAATACGGACAGAAAAAGCATCGGCTTCGTGAGTCTAGGGTGCCCTAACGTATAAAAGTACATACTTTTTACACTCCCCCGGGCACCCTTGAACAGTTAGCCAACCGGGACTTTTCGACCCCTGCACACAGGGCAAATTGCCGCCCCATTACAAGCACTGCTTACACACGAGACAGTCCCGCATCGTGTGCATTTGCGCAGCGAAGACCATTGCCGACATGACGGGCATGTACCTACTGCTGGCATGCTGTAACTCCTTTCTATTGTTTGCTTGGACCTTTTACTGCCATCAACAGGTCGTCCAATTCACCTGCTGAAACCGCTTCTGAGATCGTGTCGATTACTTCCGGAATCATGTTCAGTTCGGCAATTTCGACCATCGGCTTACCCTTGGTCAGTTCAAGAGCTCGATTGCCGTACCGAACTTGCAAGTAGTACTTGCCATCGAGTTGCAGGTACCAGGATTTAACCCGCTTAGGCACTCGTACCTTCTTCTTGCCACCGGTTTCGTCATCGTTAACCCAACGATCCCGATAGAACTCACAGGTCTCACCCGCAATGTGTGCACAGGCGATTTGCCGTTGTTCACTAAGCCGGTCAATGAGCTTGTATCGACGTGCTTGTACAGGGTCGATTGACCCCATGGGAATGGCGGGAGCGAAATTAAGTTTCGACAGTACGCTGGTTTTTCGCATTTCTTTGCACCTCTGTATTGGTTAACAGTTGAGCAAAGTATGTGTTCACTTTTTGGACAGGAAAACCGGTTTTTCCACCCAAAAAATAAAATCGTCACGTTGACCTGCTTGTTCTAGCTACTCATCGATACTTGTAGATGTATTGCTTTGCCCGCTAGCTGATTACGCACCGAATCAGTAAGAAATGCTTGCAAGTTTTGGGGACGGCCAAATTCTGCGGAGAACAGGCCGAGCGCTTGGGAATACATAAGTACACAAAATTTCCATATCCCCGTAACAGAAATTTACCCTCTAGAAAAACTTTTTACCTAAATACTTTGCCGCTAGAAAACGGGCACCTTTACAAAGCCGTAGTGCCTGCTGGCGAAAAAAATAACAATAAAAGGAACAAAAATTGTGACAATAAATGTACAAGCACAAATACTCGGCCACCTAAAAGGGCTCAACGTAAACTGGGGAAAAGCAATAACACTTACATTCCCTAGAAACATAAAAAGTACACATGAAGCCGAAAAAATATTTGGAACATTTGTGCACTACCTGAACGAGCGACTTGTAGGAAAGCAATACAGAACAACTGGAAAGCCCAGCTTAAAGTTATTCGCTAGTCTTGAAGGTGCTAGGTCTGGGAAAAAACTACATTACCACGTAGCTTTAGAGCAGCCATCAAACAAAGATGACGCATACATAAAGCGTGTGGTAAAAAAATGCTGGGCCAAAGCTAACAGGTGTAAGATATCAATCTTACACATCCAGGACTATAACGACAGCGGGTGGTTAGAATACATCTGCAAAGAGATAAATAATAATAACACTGACGCGATAAGTCAGCACTGCTGCTGGTAAAAAAACAATCTCGTATAGAGCAGTTCAGCCGACGAGAATACAGCTAGCTGATACAACAGGCACCGTTAGAGCGGTGCTTGTTAGTATACTATTGTCTAAAACAATGCCATTCTATTAATTCTACACATCAAAAATTCTCAGCATCGACATTCAATAGTTCAAAGATATAATCATTAATCAACGAACTATCCCGCCTACAGATACTGAGCTATGCAAAACAATAAACCCGATAAAGAACTAAACCCACTAGATCAGACAGTAATGGGCGACTTCGTTACGTCTAACAAGTACGAGTGGCCTTTCCTGTACTTCAGAGCAGTCCTGTTGAGTGAACATCTGGACTGGAGCGAGAGCGACACACATAGCGATGACAAGCAAAGCACTGAACAGCTTCGATTCCTAAACATGTACTGGGGCTCTATTACGGAGTACATACGAGACATCGACTACGATGACTTGACAGAAATCTTTGAAGAGTGGTGCGCCAATATTGGCAAACACTTGGTACTGCCGACTTACAATAGCATACAGATTGCAGACACCTCATCTACGACAGACTTCAACCCCAACACGATATATCTCTCTGCGACTAAAGCTCAGAGTTCAGAGCTACTTCAACAAATCTATAAACCTCACCTCGACAAAGCCTTGATAGCTATAAACAAGGAGCTTGACAAAAAGACACTGTTCAGTGAGATAGAGAGAACAAGAAACAGAAACAAACTTCACGGCTATGAGCAGTGGTTGGATACCGTACTGCTTTACAACATGAACGTATATGTTGATGGCAACGGGCATGATCGAGTCCGCACATTTTTGGATATTTGCGAATCCGGAAAAGAGTGCTGGCAATCATTCATCAGGCGCTATGGAGAACAGTATAGCCTACTAGTTGAATCATCAACCCGTGACGAGAATGGATGCCTTGTACTGCGAGAGAAAGCGAAGCTCGCTGTCAAAAACGTAAAAACCGAACTGAAGCTTCCGTTCGATGCTTTGGACAAGACATATGCTAGTGGTATGGCGCTGCTAACGAATATTGAACAAGGAAAGTTCCAGGCATCAAGATAGAAGCGCATAACATATACGGAAAAGTTGCGACAGAAATTTGAGTTCGACATACAAAATACTGTCGCAGTAACCAGAGCTCCGCCATGTGATGATTCCTCTCGCACTAGCAAGCAACATGCTATTGCATCAAACTAACTCCGAGGAATTACACAATGAATGAAGCAATTAGGAACTTCCTAGCAACGACACCGGGCGCAAAAGTTGTAAAGTCAATGAACATATCAACGAGCAAGATAGACACACTCGATGATGCAAGACGTAAAGTAATAGACAAGATTGATCGGAATATTGACTACATAAACAGCCCAAATTTGGGTGAGGTTGAAAAGCCTGACCTTCTATACAAAAGAAATATCCGAACAGGACTTTACATCGTTGGAGCTAAGTACGGTAATAGGTGGTTAGATGGCATTGACGGAAATGAAGGAAAGTTCATTGAAGGGGTTTCAGAGCAGCAGTTGGTTAATGCTCTTGAAGCTGTAAAGAGTCTTGTCGAGAGCAAAGACCTAGACGAGAAAATATCCTTCATACAGAGCAAAAATCTCTCATCTCGACGAAAAATCTAGCAAAATAGAATAGAGCGGATGGCGTATAGCAACTTTATAGCCACCGCTCGTTCTCTTCTTTGGAATCGAGCACTTACACTTAGATGAATTTATGGGTCAGGTTTTAAATGTTGGAATCAAAGTACATAAACGGAGAAGAAGCTCCGATATATGATAATAAAATAAGTGAACTAATCGAAGATTGCGATGGCCCGGGCGGGGGGAAAACAATGCGAATTGGAATTCGCAATGAGAGTGGAAAAATATACAGAGTCATTGCCTCGACAGGACTAGGTTCCTTCATGTCTATTACATCATCACTAGGAAAGATCGGCCTAGTTGATGAGTTATACGATATAGAAACTACAAAAGACGGCTTTGATTGCATATTTTTTGCCAGTGACGAGCTCATCCAACAAAGCGCGTGCGAAAGGCTCGACTCCAAAGCAACGATAATGAACGAATTAGATGCAGCTAAAGCATCGCTAGATGGACTACCTGAGACAGAGCGAGCATCTTTAGTTCAGAGTAGGCTGGGTCAAGGAAGCTTTCGAAGCAACCTAGTTGAGTACTGGAATGGCTGCGCTGTGACAGATTGCAGCTTCATTCCTTTGCTTAAGGCTTCCCACATAAAACCTTGGGCTGTATCTGATAATTTGGAGAGGCTAGATCACTTTAATGGGCTGCTCCTTTCTCCTAATCTTGATGCAGCATTTGATGTAGGTCTTATTTCATTCGATGGAAATGGAAAGATCATAATTTCTCGATCACTTAATGCCTCAGATGCATATAGTTTAAGAATAACTCAGAAATTAAAAATTAGACCAAAAATGCTTAATGAAAAGCATCAACGGTATCTTGAGTATCATCGACTTAATGTATTTAGATAGAATTGTTGACAACGAAATATTGCCGATTGGGCTTTTATGGATAATGAACTTGTCGAATTACCAGATAAGTTCACATCAGTTCTACAGCTTCACGCAGCATGTTGTCATTAACGTCAATGTAGCGCTGAGTAGTGCTCATGTGCTGATGGCCAGCTAAGGTCATCAGTACTTTTGCACTTACACCCTTGTGAGCCAGATTTGTAATAAACGTTCGCCTGCCAGAGTGGCTTGATGCACCATCAATGCCAGCGGCCGCGTAGATACGAAGAAATAGCTGGCAAAGTGAATTTGCACTAAAAGCCGCACCCTTTTGTGATCGAATCAGTGGTAAACCTTGATAATTCTTATTCTTAGATAGGGCTACGTATTCACACAGCGTTTTAGCAAGTCGATCAGATAGCACAATAGTACGAGCACGGCTTCCCTTCGTTTGTTCAGCAGCGAGCGTTACAGTGCGTTTTACTGCGCCGCTTGCGTCTAGAATGTCGCAATACGCAAGTGAAGCAATTTCCTTGACCCTGAGACCGGCGTAATAACTGAGCATGAATGCAACTTCGTTACGCTGTGCATGTCTACCGGCACGAATTACAGCTAACACACGTTTGAACTCGCTAGCAGTAAGAGTTTTTGCTTGCTTCACGCATATCACCAGTCAATGTAATGAAATGTTGCAAGCAGTGTATTTTCTTATATTCTTTGAGGACAACCGGATTTGGATAAATACAAATGAGCTAAAGAATCAGTGGGTTACGCAAAAATATAATAGATTGTGTAGTTCATTATATTTTTGAGCTGGTTACAGCCTACTCGGGACAGCAATAACTACACTACTTACTGGAACACTATGCGATACAGCGAATTTTGTACTACAAGCACAGCGAAGCAAATACACCGACTAATTGAAGCCAGGGCAGCAGATGATGATCGAGCAAGGCTAACACTCAGGGATTTGCAAAAGCTCCGAATAAAAGCAGACACGGAACGCAAAGAGCACGAAGATTATTTGAAATTTCTTCCAAAAATGTACTCATTAAAATCGCGCTTAACTCTAGGTAAAAAAAGTAATGACTTGGAACTTGAGTCACCAACTAGAAATTACAAGCCAAAACACCGAAAACCGCGAGAGACAAATAGACCTTAACAATTCTTTCTACACATCAACAGGCAAAAACAAGAGTTGAGATTTTGTAAGAATTTCCAAGAAGTAATCTCAATTTTCGAAAGCCTACTCCAAATATAGAAGCGACTACTTTCTATCGAAAAGATTATCTATCTCAGCGAGCGCATGAATTGAATCTCTCCTACTTTCTTTAGCCTGATTTGCGAAATGATCTTCTGCAGCCGCATCTTGCCTATTAGACTCGATAATACTTTCCACATCACATACATCGCAAATTTCATCGATGACACTGTCATCAAACTCTACACTATACTCTCTTAGCACTTTACCTACATGAGAACGCAAAGCCTCTTCTGCATCAGAGGTTTGATCGTCGTAAAAAAATGCTGATAGCGTACCTTCGCTCGAAATATCTGATTCAATATTAAGGGACCAGTAATCGATTACCGCATTCTCTAATCGATTATAGTGTTTTGCAACCCAATCGTCGCCAAGATAGTCCAGCAACCGTCCGACACCTACCAAGGTGTCATGCTCTGTATCGCTAGAAATTACTGTTTCTAGCAGGCTGTCAATTCTGAGGCTATCAATGTCTACAACATCATTCGTGAGAGCGAAATAAACAATACCGCAGAGATAGTAATGGTTATTTGAGTCTATGAATTCATAATCAATTTGAGAAAGCCAATTTCCAAGTAGCTGAAGCTCTTCCAAATTGAGCTGAATTTTATCGATAGCTAGATCGATTGCCTTGATTGCCGAAGACTTCCTTTGCTGAATTGAGTGCGAAGTAAGATAGAATTCGTACAAGTTAGCGACAATCTTATCTAGTATAGATACATTTATTATTTCTTCGTTATACAAGCTCCTTAAATTCATTAGAGATTCGTCGGTATCAAGCGACCTAAACAGCCTTAGCAGGACACTACTATCTTCGCAAAATCTACGCAGCAAATAGTCTGCTAGAGCTGGATTGAACAAGTCATATTTTACTATACCTCTATCGGCGGCTAGCTTTCTGTTGATAACAGATCCCACAGCCAACTTTATTGTTGAGTAGTAATCCGAAAACTCACATTCTTTGTTCCGCATTCTATTCGCCGTTATAAAAGCCGCCTTCAGGTCATCCTCTTCTATGGGCTCTCCATTAAACGAAACTAAAAGTGTGAGAAGCCTAGCGTGATCATCTAGCTGATAATCATATACGTGTTCCCATATATCTGAGGGATTCTCAAGCATATCGGTTACATAATCCCAATATCCTTTTGGGCTCACAGAACCGAGCTTGTAAGCATCAGTGACAAATGAAATGAGTCGCGGATTATAGTTTCTATGTGAAATTATTTTTTGGTAACGCTTTTCCTTATAGATCTCATCAATATATTCATTACCTAACGTACCGAACCAAATATGATTGTAGAGTATCCTTGCCTTATCCATTGAACAAAGAGCATCAATCCTCAATTCATATTCGCTCCTTCCTACATTCTCAATCCTAAAGAGCTCCGTTAAGCGCTTGCCTTGATTCAATACTGTACTTCTCGAAGTAAGAATGAACCTCTTGTGCCTCGATCTACAAACCCTATTAATAAATCTTATGACATGGGAGTCTTCATGGCGTTGAAGTGCTTGCAGATAGTTTCTACCTAAAAAATCATCAAAGTAAAATATTTGCCTTGCATTACGATCAAAGAGCTGCTCAGCCTCATCAATCGAATTTTCTATATAGCAAAGCTCATACCCCATTGCCAGATAATCCAAACACAAATAATCTGCAAGTGTTGTTTTTCCGATACCTGGCTCGCCCGTTATAATTATCGCTCCCATCGACTGCAAAAGATCTTTTGCTTTCTCATGGCCTTCTGTTGCTACATATAGCGGAAGCCTATCTTTTATCTCTCTTATTTTCTCTCGGCTTCTCCCAATTACACCCGAGCTCAATATTGCACTTAATACATTTGTACTAGTTATCCAAAGCTTGTAGTGGCGAAGTTCAACCTGCTTATTTTTGGAAAGTAGATCGTTTAGATCCTCTTTCCCAAGCACGTCTGAGTTGGTTCTAATATAAGGCTTGAACAGGTTGCAGATATGGGCCTTATCATTCCTTGAAAGCTCTACTGAGGTTGCAAATATATATCGTTCTGGATTTAGTTTACGTACTTTATAAACTTCACTATTTTTTAGGTGGTTAATTAAATTTTTTAGTCCAGATTTAGCCCAGTGTTTACACTGTATTATTACTTCGGAGTTTCCAATCGAGTAAAACCTGCCATCGACACCACCATCTCTGCCTGATTTGAATCGCTCCACTCGACAGTTTTCGACCTCAGATACCAGGTCGGCGACAAGAACTTCAAATTCTTTGTCATTCAAACTTGTAAAATCATATTCGTTCATAGAGATATACAACGAGGTTCCGTATATTATTCGGCACAATTTGAACCAATGTTAAAATTCAAATAATCTTCAACGGCAATGGGCAAAACTTTCTAGACCTTTATAGATTATATAACCTATTAATCAATTCTCTTATTTAACAGTAACTCGACTGTTGATATACGTTTTCTATCACCGAATTTGTGGTCATAAGAATGCGTTACAAAAAAATCCAAGTCTCCATCGCGATCAAAATCACCCGGCGCTAGAACGCCCGTCATACTTGGAAAACGCTCTCTGCCATCATTACTAAAATTTCCCGTTCCAGTATTGTAATAGATGACATCAGCTATATTGTGCAAGCCGTCCACATTTACCCATACAATATCTTCGTATCCATCTTCATCGGCATCTAAAGCGCGTAAAAACCTTGCCCCTTCATCAGGGTGGTAGAACTTTATCCTGTTGGTATTTAATCGAAACCGCAGGTTGCCTTGATTCATTAGAATCGATGTGAATTCACCACTATCAGTAGCTGTCTGAACTACAAGGTCCTTCCGACCATCTGCATTCACATCAATAGCGGCAATGTCGTTAAAGTAATTGAGATTAAACGCAGATCCGTCATAGTCGAAGTTCAGATCCCAATTCTTATCTTTGTGTTTAACTAAATAGGGATCAGATGTTAATGGGTTAATATTCATGGAGTGTATCTCATACACCCCTGAAGCATTCAGTTTGTACACCCGCAACCCGAACTCATAGTCCACATCAAAGTACAGGTCATTACCAAATTCGACACCGTCTTTCCAGTCAGTTATTCCCGCTACAAGTTCGAGTACTCCGTCATTATCTAAATCAACAAGTAGATGCCCGTGGCCACCTGCGAACCGCTTTTCTTGTCGCTTAAAGTTTCCGTTTCCATCATTCTCAAGCACGTATCCGCCTACAAAGCGTAATCCCAGAGAGCGGGGATCAGGATCATCAGGCCTTCCAGCTTCCGAAACAAAAATATCTATATCGCCGTCTAAGTCTATATCCCCTGCTGTCATTGCCCCCGAATAAGCTTCGTAGGGATCAAGCTCTTTTAGTTCATACTTGTCACCGATACTAATTAGTATATGGTTAACAGCTCGCCATCCTTCCTCTGCATCAGTGTAGCCTTCGGTCATGTTCGAGAATGCAATGTCCTCGGCTCCATCACCATTAAAATCAGCAACAGCCGAATCGCTGTGAGCAGGCAGGCGGTCAAAGTCTCTAATGTCGACTAGTAACTCAGAAGTAACATCTTTAATCGCTTCTTCTGACACGGAATACGCAAATATCTTTGCAATCGGTAGCTCGTTGCACCTGACAACGCCTCCAGAATTGCACTCGAATGACTTGTACTGCTGGAAAATATTTAAGCGGCCATTGGCATCTCGAAAAACAATGGGGGGATCACCTGCATAAGCTTCACCTGTTGATTCATCGAAGACTGTCTGTGTATCTTTGCCCCCTTCTATCAACTCGTAGCCTTCATCTTTTTTGAACACCGCCTCTAAGTAAAACTTTTCGTCATTGTTCAACAGGGCCATCAATGAATCATTGCCCTTAAATCCATTTTTTGTACTTAGGGTAACTCGCAGATCTTGTTTGCCGCCAAAAAATGCTTTCGGCTTGTTTTTCCAACCAACGAATCTATATCCGTCGTTCCGGAACGGAACGGCAATAAATGTCTCTTCAAAATTTGTGTCGGATACGTCTATCTCGCACACTGCTCCCTGTGTGCAAATATGGTTGCCAGAGACTGTTCGTATCTGACCTCCTATCGAGCTCTCAAGTTCGATTTTGCACCCTCCCAATAGCACTGCACACGCTATAGAAACAGCTATTCTTATATTCATCATTCCATTGATCCTTATGATTGATCGTCGGTACTGCTTGCCAGCTTTGCTACTTGAGAACTCTTCTTTGCCATGCTGGGACTACTTCACTCTTAAATTGCACCCCATCAATAAACTGAACACCTGCTATATTTTTTCTCGTAACTCGCACTGAACTTGGGTGCTTCAGCACCTGGAACTGGTCTTCAATAATTGCAGGTGCACCTTTCACACCGTCAGCCCATTTAGCCAGGTGTTCTATTCGCATAATGTCTGCTTGTAGCTCTTTGACTTCCTCTCCACGCTCAAAGGCTTCAAGCATCTCCAGTGATACGTCATATAGCCCCTTGTACATGTAGCCATCGTAGCCACTGACTTCTTCCGGCGGTATCGCATGCTTCGCTAGCAATGCATCAGGATCATACTCATCCGCACCTGCTTGCACACTTTGAGTAACTTCTTCGTAGAGCGACACCTTTGGTTCGGCTGCAATATGGCCGAGTATTTCTTCATCACTCATATTCACTGCCACTTTGGCGCCGTAGTGGTCGCCGAGTTTGATCCACGCTCCACCGTCAAACGCGAGCACATTTTTTGTTCTGTGCGCTGTGATTGACCTGCCGTTGATGAAGGTTATTATGAACATCACATGTCGCTGCTTGATCTGCTTACAACGAATGCTAGTGACCGTATTGCTTATACGGAACTTCGTTTCCTCTCGGAGCTCTGCTTGAGCAAAATCAAGTACTCGCTCATCGACAGCACCCCACTCCACTGTTTCGTTGGTCTGAACCTGCTTCTGTACTGCGGTGTTTTCAATATCAAGTTTTATTTGCTTAACGTCCTGCTCCACAGCCGCAATACGCCTCAAGATCACTTCCGATCTGTTGCCATCGGCCACAACGTCCACCAGTCTTTCTAGCTGCTCTTGTTTGTCCGCAAGCTTTTGTCTCAGAGTTCGTTCCTGTACGTCGAAGTTCATTCTAAGATCAAGCGGGCGAAATACGTTGTTAGCCGCTAGGCGTATTACGGTGTCTTCTAACCAACTGGCATTAAACGACCACGCTCTACAGCCTCTGTTAGCTTGGCCGGTACCACATATGTAGCGAAGACTTTTCTGCCTGTATGTAGCGGAGTACATGTTTCCTCCACAATCAGCGCATTTGAGTATGTCTAAACCGGTAATCAGTGAAACAAAGGTTGTAGCCGTTGATTTCGAAATTTTCTCCTGCTTTATCTGCGCTAATCGATAGAACGTGTCTTCGTCAATCAACGCAGGATAATAGTCAGGCAGTATGTACTCTACGCCTTCGATTGTTATTCGTTTCTCACCGAACAATGCCCGTCTCTTGTGAAAGTTCGCAACAAGGTTGTAGGACCATTTTGAGTCACGAGCTTTTTTTGGTGGTTCCGGATATTTTTCGTTCAGGTAGCCTACGATTCGATAGCTACCCCAACCACGTAGAATGAGTTGTACAATCTCTTTTGCGATGTCGAAATATTGCGAATGTGGTTTTACGGTGTGCTCGCTGGTATCTACCCACCACATATTGTTGCCAACCGACTCAATGGCATATGCAAACCCGTCAGGTGAACGCACACCTTCGATGTGTTTTCTTACGATTGCCAGTGCATTGCCGTAGGTACGCTTGGACTTTGTTTTTGATTCCTCGTGTGCTCTCGCAAAGAGCATAATCGAGTACATCAAATCCATTGGGTTGTCGGTGATTGTCGCACTGCTGTAAACACGCCTGTCCATACCAGTAACGACCGTGACGCCTAGGCCGAGTAGTTGAATGAACAGTCCCTGTGCCTGCATGATATTTTCACGCGATAGGCGATCCAGATTCTCAACAACGAGCCAGCTATTTGACGGTATAACCTTGTCTTCAACTGCTTTGATGAAATCGCCTAGTGCACCGGTTTTGCGATTCTTTCCCTTATATGCGCTGACGCCTTTGTCAATCAGCTCAACTAGTTCAAGTCCGTTCTCAGCCGCAATATCACGTGCGGTACGCAATTGACGCTCCAGCGTTGTACCGTGTGCCTGTTGTTCACTTGACCAGCGGATGTAGGAATAGCATTTAACTTTGCCGTCGGGCATGAATCGTCGCTCAATCACCTGATTCTTCCCCGATTTTTGCGTAAAAATCTAACAACAACAAACCTTTATGCCTTTTACTGCTACCTAAGTCCGGTTCTTGTGTGCTGGTCATTTTTTGCCCGTTTTTACCTTTATAAATCCGGGCTATCAGGTATCATCGCGCCACTTTCACTACCCCTTTGAAATACCCATGCGCATTGCTGCAATTGAGTTGCCCAGCAAGTCATTGAAAGCACCCGCAGGGCGACAATTGGTTAATTTATGAGCAATGAAGGCAGAAAAAGTATAGGCTTCGTGAGTCTAGGGTGCCCTAAAGCCCTGGTGGACTCAGAGCGCATCCTCACCCAGCTCAAGCTGGACGGCTACGACATTGTGCCGCGCTACGAAGACGCCGAGCTGGTGGTGGTCAACACCTGCGGCTTTATCGACAGCGCCAAGCAGGAATCCCTGGACGCCATTGGCGAGGCCATCAGTGAGAACGGCAAGGTGATCGTCACCGGCTGCATGGGCAAGGGTGACGATGCCGCCGCCATCCGTGAGCTGCACCCCAAGGTGCTGTCGGTCACCGGGCCCGCCGCCTACGAGGAAGTGGTGGGCGCCGTGCACCAGTACGTGCCCCACACCCCGGTGCACGACCCCTACGTGGACCTGGTGCCGCCCCAGGGCGTCAAGCTCACACCGCGCCACTACGCCTACCTGAAAATTTCCGAAGGCTGCAACCACCGCTGCAAGTTCTGCATCATCCCCGCCATGCGCGGCGATCTGGTGAGCCGCCCCATCGGCGATGTGATGGAAGAGGCGGAGCGGCTGGTGAAGGCCGGCGTGCGCGAGCTGCTGGTTATCTCCCAGGACACCAGCGCCTACGGCGTGGACATGAAGTACCGCACCGGCTTCTGGAACGGCCGGCCGCTGAAGACTCGCATGCAGGAGCTGTGCGAGGCGCTGGGCGAGTTCGGCGTGTGGGTGCGCCTGCACTACGTTTACCCCTACCCCCACGTGGACAACATCATCCCGCTGATGGCAGAGGGCAAAATCCTGCCCTACCTGGACATCCCCTTCCAGCACGGCAGCCCCGATGTGCTCAAGCGCATGAAGCGTCCGGCCGCGGCGGAAAAAGTGCTGGATCGCATCCACCACTGGCGCGGCATCTGCCCCGGCCTCACCCTGCGCAGCACGTTTATTGTCGGCTTCCCGGGGGAGACCGAGCGCGACTTTGACATCCTGCTGGACTTTTTGCGCGAGGCCCAACTGGACCGGGTGGGCTGCTTCCAGTACTCCCCGGTGAAGGGCGCCGCCGCCAACGACCTGCCAGACCCGGTGCCGGAAGCCATCAAGCAGGAACGCTGGGAGCGCTTCATGGCCGTGCAACAGGAAATCAGCGCCGCCAAGCTGCAGGCCAAGGTGGGCAAAACCATCGAGATCCTGATTGACGCGGTGGATGAAGAAGGCGCCATCGGCCGCTCCACCGGCGACGCGCCGGAGATTGACGGCAAGGTCTACCTAGACGGCATTACCGACCTCAACCCCGGCGATTTTGTGGAAGCCCAAGTGACCGGCGCCGACGAATACGACCTGTGGGCGGGCTAGTCCACCCTTGAACCTGCTGCTTTTTAGCGCCGCCGACCTCTGCGCCCCCGGTGAAATCCGCGTTGCCGACCAGCGCCTGCAACACCTGCACAGCGTGCACCGGGCAGCGGTGGGCGACAGTGTCCGCGTGGGCGAAATCGGCGGCCTGATGGGCGAGGGGCGCATTACCGCCCTCACCGACCGGCAGGCTACCATTACCTTCCAGCTGGACTGCAACCCTCCACCAAAACTGCCGGTAACCCTGCTGGTGGCCCTGCCGCGGCCAAAGATGCTGCGCCGCATACTGCGCGGGGCCGCCGAATTCGGGGTGGAGCATCTGGTGCTGTTCAACAGCTATCGGGTGGAAAAAAGCTTCTGGCAGACGCCCGTGCTGAATGACGCAACGCTGCGCAGCTACCTGCTGCAGGGGCTGGAGCAGTCGCGCGACACCGTGTTGCCTGCAGTGACACTGGAGAGGCGCTTCAAGCCCTTTGTGGAGGATCGCCTGCCGGGCCTGCTACAGGGCCGGCGCGGCCTGCTGGCCCATCCGACACCCGGCGCCGGGGCTGCTCCAAGCACTGCGGATACGCCATTGCTGCTGGCCATCGGCCCGGAAGGTGGCTTTATTCCCTACGAAGTGGACATGCTGCAGAGCGCGGGCCTGGAGACGGTGTCCCTCGGCCCGCGCATCCTGCGAGTGGAAAACGCGGTAACCGCGCTGCTGGGCCGGCTGTTGGCGCCGGCCCACTAAGCGCTGGTTTAAGCACGACGCATCAGAACCGGTACTCCAGCTCCGCGCCATACATGCGCGGCGGCGCGTAAGCGATGCCGCCCACCCCTTCGGATTCCACCAGGGCGGTGCCGCCCACTTTGTAATCCTCGTCGGTGAGGTTGGTGCCGTAGATTGAGCCAACCCAATTTTCGCCCGGGGAAATCCAGGTCAACCGCGCGCTGAGCTCAAACTGCTCGTCCTCATACCACAGCCCGCTGCGGCAGCTGCTGGAGTCAAAGCAGAAGTCCATGTCCAGCTTCCAGCTGGCCTGCACCCGGGGCAGGAAGGTGCCTACACTGGTTTCCAGGGTGTACTGGGCGGCCAGCAGGTAGGTCTCCTCTGCCAGGCGCGGCAGGTTCTCGTCGGAGCGGTCGTTGGGGCAGGCATCCACCACCACCAGGCTCAGGTTGGAGCGGGTGCAACCCGGCCCCGGCGCCACGCTGGTATCGGCCAGCAGGATTTGCGTGTCGTCAAACTCCTGGATATCGCCATCGGCCAGGGTCATGTTGAAGGTCAGCACCAGGTTGTCGGTGGCCAGCCAGGTGGTTTCCAGTTCCAGCCCGTCGATGCTCGACTTGGCAGCATTGATGGTGGCGCCCGAGGGCGAGTTGGTCTCCGGGTTGATCACCAGGGTGGTGAGTTGGCGGTTGATGTAGTCGGTAAAGAACAGGGCGCCGTTGATCCGCAGCCGGCGATCGGCCAGATCCAGCTTGAAACCCAGCTCCCAGTTTTCTACCTCTTCGGGCTCAAACTCTTCCAGATCCCCGGTGGGCGCCTCGGACAAACCGCCGGAGAGGAAGCCCTCGCTGTAGGTGACATAGAGGCTGCCCTGGTCGATCCAGCCGATCTCGTCAATCATGTACTGCAGGCTCGCCATGGGCGTAACGTCGCTGTTGTCGACTTTGTCGCTGGCGATGTCGTTCTCGATAAAGGCGAAGTTGGGGTTGAACACAAAGTCCGGGCGCTGCACCGCATACAGGCCACCGCCTACCGGTATGGCCGGGCCGCCGTTGGCGTCCAGCGTCGCCGGGTCAGGCAGGTAGTTCACCCGCTCCAGTTCGCGGGTTTCGTCGGTGTAGCGCAGGCCCACGGTGGCGCGCCAGTTGTCGTTGAATTCCCACTCGGCCTGGGCAAAGGCGGCCACTGCCCGGTTATCCGCCGCCAGCGTGGAGGCGGTGCTGCTTAGGAAGAACAGGTTGGCCACCGCCGGGTCAAAGGGGCCCAGGTAGTTGGTGTTGGTGCGCCCGGAAGTCTCTTCCTGGAACCAGTACAGGCCGGTCACGTACTGCAGCCGATCATCAAAGCCGCTGCCCACCAGTTGCAACTCCTGGCTGTACTGGTCGGTTTCCGCCGGGTTCTGGAAGGTGGGGTGAACGGTGTTCGTGCGGTGCAAAAAGGGCACCCCTATGCTATCCAGGTCATCGTTCTGGTAGGCCTCGGTGCCACGCCAGGCGCTGATGCTCTTCAGGCTGAGGTCGTCGGTCAGGGCCCATTCCACGGTCAGGGCGCTGCCCTTGTTCTCGGCGTAGTAGTCGCCGCCAAGGTCAGAAATGACAGTGTTGTTGTCGCCGGCCTCGCGGGCTTCGGCGCAGTGCTCGTCCACGGTTTTACCGGTGGCGGGCACAATGGCAATGGTGTCAAAAATCTGCGCCTGCCAGCCGATCGTACCCGGCACCGGCATGCACTTTTGCGGGCGCATGGTCTGGTCAGTTTCGGCCCAGTTCAGGTTGAGGTCGATGGTGAGGCTTTCGGTCGGCACCCAGCGGGTCTGCCAGATCAGGCTCTGGCGGTCCTCGTCCATGTAGTCTTCACCGTCGAACAGGTTGTCGATGTAGCCATCACGGGTGCGGGCCACCCCGGACAGGCGGGTCCAGAGGTTGTCGGTGACCGGCAGGTTGAGGACAAAGTCGCCGTCCAGGCGATTGTAGTTGCCCACCCGCACGCCCACGGAGCCTTCGAACTCGTCGGTCGGCCGATTGGTGGTGAACACCAGGGCGCCGCCGGTGGTGTTCTTGCCAAACAGGGTGCCCTGGGGCCCGCGCAGCACCTGCACGGACTGGATGTCGTTCAAGTCCAGCAGGGCGCCATCCGGGCGGCCGGAATACACATCGTCGATATAAATGCCCACGCCGGAGTCGATATTGGCGCCGGAATTGCGCTGGCCAACGCCGCGAATATAGACATTGGCCAGGGGCGCGTTGCCGTTGGCGCTGGCCACGTCGATACTGGGGGCGATCTGGTTCAGGTCGGCCAGGTTGCGTACACCGGCGTCGCGCAGGGCGGATGCGTCCATGGCGGTGACGGCAACTGGCGTTTCCTGCAGGCTTTCAGCCCGGCGCCGGGCGGTGACCACCACCTCCTCCAGCACGTTGTTCTGGGCCACAGCTATAACCGGGACGGTTTGCAGCGCAGAGGCCACGGCCGCGGCCATCAGAACAGGAGTAAACCCCTTCCGGGAAGCGAAAAATACTGGCATTACACACCTCAGGTTTATCATTATTTTGCACGCGGTGGCAGCAGGCCAGGCCTGTACCACCGATTCAGGTACTACTTGCCCGCGCATCCATTAGAACCAGTTTCCGCCAACGCAACAAGGCGGGAAATTGCCAGAGAGCGCGTCTGCGAATCATCCCGCCAGAATCGCAAAGGCTGGTTCAACTATCAGAACTGGCCGCTGCACACCGCCGCTAACACACTGGGGTATGTCACGCGCGCAATAGCCTCTAGACTAACGGCTCGCTGCCAGGAACCTGCCATGAGCCTTTCACGCCGAGAACTTCTTACCCTGCTATCCACCGGCACGTTTTTGCTGAGCGTTGGCGAGGTTGCCGCTGCCAGCCAGGCGGCCCCCAGCGCCGCGCTGGACTTCCCCCAGGGGGTGGCCTCCGGCGACCCGCGCAGCAACAGCGTGATGCTCTGGACCCGCGCCGTACCGCGCGACGGCGGCGCCGTCTGCCAGGTGATGCTGGAGGTGAGCGAACAGGCGGACTTTGCCGAGCCACTGCTGGCCCGGCCCCTGTCGGCCAGCGCCGACAACGACTACACCCTGCGCGTGTTTATCGACGGCCTGGCCCCCGGGCGCTGGTACTACTACCGTTTTGTTGGCGCCACCGACACACGCTCGCGCACCGGCCGCACCTGCACGGCCCCCGCGCCCGGCCTGGCCCGGCCGCTCAACCTGGCCTTTGTGAGCTGCCAGAACTTTGAGCAGGCCTACTTTGGCGCCTGGGCGCGGCTGATTGAAGACGATTTGGCCGCCGCGGCCGATGCGCGCATTGACGCAGTGCTGCACCTTGGGGACTTCATCTACGAGCGCAGCTGGCACACCCGCCAGGACGGCAGCCCACCGTCGCGCGTGTTGCCGCCCTTCCCCAACGGCGAGCGCGGCGAGGGCAACCGCTATGCGGTGAGCCTGGCCGATTACCGCCACCTTTACAAAACCTACCTCGCCGACCCCCACCTGCAGGAAGCGCGGGCGCGCTGGCCCTTCATCTACACCTGGGACGATCACGAATTCAGCGACGACAACTTCCAGAGCTACAGCCACTACGGGCCAGAGCCGGTGCTGGAGGCCCAGCGCAAGCTGGACGCCAACCGCGCCTGGTTCGAGTTCATCCCCTGCGCGCTGGATGAGTTCAGCGACCAGCCCAGCCACGGGCTGCGCCGTGCGCAACTGGGTGCCGGCGCCGACAGCGACAACCGGCTCGCCCGCGACAGCCTGCGCATTTACCGCCGCCTGCAGTGGGGCAGCCTGGTGGATATGTTCATCACCGACGAGCGCAGCTACCGCAGCCCGCCCTGCCTCAAGGAGGGCACCGCGGAATCCGTGGGCCTGCCCATGAACTCGGTTGAACTGGTGGCCCTGGCCGACGCCGGCCGCGAATACAACAACGGCCAGCCGCCGGCGACCCTGCCCTGGGGCGATGGCAGTGTGCCAAACCCGGCCCGCGACCGGGCCCCCGGCACCTGCCTTGGCAGCGAACAGCGCCAGTGGCTACTGGACGGCCTTGGCGCCTCCAAGGCGCCCTGGAAACTCTGGGCCAACCCCCTGCCCCTGCTGCCACTGCGACTGGATTTGTCCAGCATTCCCTTTGCCGGCTACGAGGACTGCGTGTTCAATATCGACGCCTGGCAGGGCTATCCCCACGAATACCGCACGGTGATGGAACACCTGAACAGCACCGGCACCGCCGGGGTAGTCTCGCTGTCGGGCGATCACCACATGCACGGGGCCGGGGCCATCCTCACCGACCCCGGCGACAAAAACAGCCCGGCGGTGGCGGTGGACTTCAGCTGCGCCGGCATCAGCTCCACCCCCCTGTACGACAGCGTGCGCGCCATCGCCGGGGAGGATCACCCGGACTTTGCCGCCCTGATCACCGCAGAGCAGGATGGCGCTTTGCAACCCAACTGGAATATGACCCTGCTACAGGGCGTACTGGCCGCCTTTGCCTACCACCGGCTGGGTAGCGAACGGCTGGCCCAGTGGCTCGGCAGCAATCCGGCCAACCCGGGTTTGCGCTTTGCCGACAGCGACGCCAACGGCTACGGCATTGCCCGCTTCAGCGCCACGGCACTGGCGGTGGAGCTGGTGGCCATCGAAGGCGCCCGGCGCCCCTTCACCGCAGCGCCAGCAGTGCGCTACCGCGCTCGCTTCGAGGTGCCCCTGTGGCGGGCGGGCGAGCAACCGGTGCTGCAAACCCCGGTGTTTGAGGGCGAGCCGCCCTTTCCCTTTTCCCTGTGGACGGGGTAAGCTGGCTGCAACCATCGGAAACTTATGACGTCACGCTGCTGTCACAATGGGGTGGCACGCTGGAGCGGTAACGACAAGGAACACAGACACAATGACAACCAATTCAAGCAACACCTTTAACGCCAGCGAACTGTGCAGCCGCAAGCTGTGGCAGCTGGTCAATGCCAATCGCGAGATCAGCGAGGCCGAGCTCAGGCAGGCGGTGCGCGAGCTGTCCCAGCGGCGCCACTACCTCCAGGAATTGCAGGGCATCAAGGCCCTGGATCGGCTGGAGCAGCACTAAGCAAGCGCAGCACTGCATGGCCCGCCCTCCCTCGCGCAATCCTTCGCGCCCTCCCGCAGCAAAAGCCAACGCCACCGACATCGCTCGCTTTCTGGGCACCAGCCGCGCCATCAGTCGCGTGGCCGAGCGCAGGGCGCGCCTGATTTTCGCCATTGACGCCACCGCCAGCCGGCAACCCACCTGGGACACCGCCAGCCACCTGCAGCAGCAAATGTTCAGTGCCGGCACCGGCGCCGCCAACCTCAGCCTGCAACTGTGTTATTACCGTGGCTTCCAGGAATTTTTTGCCAGCGACTGGCTGGGCGATGGCGACACCCTGGCCACCCTGATGCGGCGGGTGCACTGCGAGGGCGGCCACACCCAGATAGCCCGCCTGCTGCGCCACGCCCTGAAGGAACACCAGGCGGCGCCCCTGCGCGCGCTAGTGTTTATCGGCGATGCCATGGAAGAAAACGCCGCCACCCTGTGCCAGCTGGCCGGTGAATGCGGCCTGCGCAAACTCCCGCTGTTCCTGTTCCAGGAGGGCCACGCCCGCGAGGTGCAAACCTGCTTTGCCGACATGGCCCGGCTCTCCGGCGGCGCCTGGGCGCGCTTTGACAGCGCCAGCGCCGCACTGCTGGCGGAGCTGCTGGGGGCGGTGGCCCGCTATGCCAGCGGGGGCCGCGCGGCACTGGAAAACCAGGCCTCCAAGGGTGCTAAACTGCTGCTTCAGCAACTCAAGCCCTGAGGGAACAGTGCCCCGTCTCATACTGCTGCTGGCGATTGCCGCCCTGGTTTACATCCTCTACCAACGCGCCCGCCGCCAACCGCCCCACAAGCGCCGCGCCGAATACATCAAGCTGGGCCTGATCGTGGCCGTGGTGGTGGTCATCGGGCTAACCCTCACCGGGCGCATGCACTGGATAGGCGCCGCCCTCACCGGCCTGCTGGTGGTGATACGGCAGATGGGCCCGACCCTGCTGCGCCTGTTCCCCATGCTGGGCTCGCTGAAGTCCGGCGCCAGCGGCCCCCAGCAGTCAACGGTGGAGACCGACTGCCTGCGGGTGCACCTGGACCACCACAGCGGAAAACTCAGCGGCGAAGTCCTCAAGGGCCCCTTTACCGACTGGTTCCTGGATGAGATGGACCGCACCCAGCTGGATGAGCTGATGCAG
This sequence comes from Parahaliea mediterranea, assembly GCF_003402235.1. GTDB lineage: Bacteria > Pseudomonadota > Gammaproteobacteria > Pseudomonadales > Halieaceae > Parahaliea > Parahaliea mediterranea. The sequence goes on along the minus strand of NZ_QEWO01000007.1, from coordinate 171,127 downwards.
TACTGCCGGCGCGAAGATACCGATTCCGCCCAGCTGCTCTCGGGTTATCTGGAACAGCGCTTTCCCGGCGCCGACCACGGCCAGCAGCAGGCCGGTAGCGGGCAAGATGGCGGACAAGGTGCCGGGCACAGCGGCATGACCCGCAAAGAGGCCCTGGCCATTCTCGGCCTGGGGGAAGACGCCAGCGACGACGAGATCAGCACCGCCCACCGCAGCCTGATGCAGAAACTGCACCCGGACCGGGGTGGCAGCGACTACCTGGCGGCCCGCATCAACGAGGCCAAGGACTTCCTGCTCGGGTAGCCAGGCCTTACACTGCGCCCCCACCCACCCTACCCTGACGGCAACTGGAGACCGCACAATCGCCATGACTGAGGTATTTGTAATCCGCAACCAACTCGGCCACTTTTGGGGCAAGTCCAAGGCCTGGGTCGACGGCCGCGACCCGCGCGCCGTGCTGCGGGTGAAACACCAGGACGAGGGCATCAACACCCTGTTTGAACTGAGCGCCAAGGATGTGGAGCTGCGTGGCGAAGTGGTGCCGGCGGAGCTTGGCCCCAAGGGCGAACCGGTACTGCAGGTGAGCGACATTCCCCTGCCGGTGGCCCCCGAAGCAGAAGCCGCATCAGACGCAGCGCCTGAATCCGCCCCGCCCGCTGGCGGCGAGCAAGCGCCGGTGCCCTCTGTTGCGGATGCAGATGCCGAGGCTGATGGCGAAGCCGGCGCGGAAGCCGAAGCCCAGCCCGGCCCCGGGGAGCCGCGCCCAAACGCTTGAAAAAAGCCGCCCAGGCACCATAGTTGAATCCAGCTGCCGCGCCCTGTGGGCCGCAACCTGACTGTACAGACAACGCGAGCGCATCGCGGATACCCTAGCGTTACAACCGAGGCCCGACCATGAGAATCCTGCTGTTTCTGGCGACCAACATCGCCGTGATGGTGCTGCTGAGCATCGTCTTCAACCTGCTTGGCCTGGAGGGCATCCTGGCCGCCAACGGGGTCGACCTGAACCTCGGCGCCCTGCTGGTCATGTGCGCCGTGTTCGGTTTCGGCGGCTCCATGATCTCCCTCTTTCTGTCCAAGTGGATGGCCAAACGCGGCACCGGCACGCAGATCATCGAGCAGCCGCTCAGCCAGGATGAACGCTGGCTGGTGGACACCGTGGCCGAGCTGGCCAAAGAGGCGGGCGTGGGCATGCCGGAGGTGGGCATCTTCCCCTCCCAGGCCGCCAACGCCTTTGCCACCGGCTGGAACCGCAACGACGCCCTGGTGGCCGTCAGCGCCGGCCTGCTGCAGCGTTTTTCGCGGGATGAAGTGCGCGCCGTGCTGGCCCACGAAATTGGCCACGTGGCCAATGGCGACATGGTGACCCTCACCCTCATCCAGGGCGTGGTCAATACCTTCGTGATGTTCCTGGCCCGCATCATCGGCCACACGGTGGACCGGGTGGTGTTCAAGACCGAGCGCGGCTACGGCCTTGGTTACTATGCGGTAACCATCGTCGCCGAGTTGGTGCTGGGCTTTTTGGCCAGCATGATAGTGTTCTGGTTCTCCCGCTGGCGCGAATACCGGGCCGATGCTGCCGGCGCGCGCCTTGCCGGCAACGGCGCCATGATTGCCGCCCTGCAGCGCCTGCGCGCGGAACAGGGGCTGCCCCAGGACATGCCCGGGGAGCTCACCGCCTTTGGCATCAGCGAGCAGATGAAGGAAGGCATTACCAGCCTGTTCCGCTCCCACCCGCCGCTGGAGGACCGCATCCGCGCCCTCGGGGGTTGATGAGGCGGGGAGAGCGCTAGCGGAACTGGGCGGTCAGCAGATCCCCGAAGATGTACTCGCTCATGGGCAGTACATCCATGCGGTCGAAGTCGATAAAGCGGGCGCAGCTGTCCATCATGGCGCCCACCCGGCGCTGCAGTTCGTCGTCGTCCTGCGCGCCGTAAAAAGCGTGATCCGAGGTCATCGCCGCGGCGGGGAAGTCCTCTTCGATCATGGCATCCGGCAGGCGCTCGCCCTCGCAGAAAGCGCGCACCACCACGTTCTGCCGGTAGGCAAAGTTGGCCTGCACATCAATGGCCACCCGGGTGTGGCTGCCCTGCCAGATGTCCAGCCACTGCTGGCGGCTGAGGCGCGGCGGCGTTTCCAGAAACACCACCTGGCACCAGCCCGGCACGCGGCCATCGGCGGCCGGCGGCTGGTCGCGGTTAACGATGGGCTCGGCTTCGGTCACCAGCAGGCAGTCGAAGCGCTCGCAGGCGCCAGCAAGCAGCGCTTCCTGCGCCGCCCGGTCGCCGCCGTTGTCCAGCCACAGGGAAACCACCGCAACTGGTGCTGGCGGCAGGCGCTCAATGCGCTTGGGGGCGGCGCTCGCCACGGCGCTGTCCGCCACGGTCAGGCGCACCGCGCGGGTGCCCTCGCAGGCCCGCAGGGCGGGAATCGTTTCGTTGAGCAAGGTCTCACGCAGGGCGTCGCCGTCGGTTTTCGCCCACAGGGGATAAATCAGCTTTTCCACAGCACCTCTCCCGTTAGTACACGCCGGCCGGCCAGCAGCGGCGCGGTAGCATTGGGACAGGGAGTTAAGCAAATGCCCGCGGTGTGCTCAACGAAAGGCCCGGGCAGCGCCGGGCAAAGGGCAGGTGCGGCTGCTCTGTTGAACCGCGGGGCCGCTCGCGCTGTCTGATGGAGCGAGGTATGCTCGCCCTACAGCAAGGAGGCCCGATGCCAGCACGATTCCTTTCAGTATTCTCTGTATTCTCCGCATTCCCCGCCTTTTCGGGCTTTCGGGGCGTTGCTGCAGTGCCCGCCCTGTCAGCCCTGTCTACCTTGACCGCCCGCCGGCCGCTACGCTGGCTCGGCGTTATCGCCCTGACGCTGGCCACCCTGGTGGCACCCTGGGCGCCGGGCACTGCCCAGGCCGCGCCGGATTACCTCAGCTTTGCCACCGAGGACGAAGCCAACAGCACGGAGATATTTTCCCGCGCCAGTCCGGCGGTGGTGTACGTCACCAACAAGGCCCTGCGGCGGGACTTCTTCTCGCTGAACGTCCACGAGATTCCCCGCGGTTCGGGCACCGGCTTTGTGTGGGATGACAGCGGGCTGATTGTGACCAACTTCCATGTGATTGCCGGCGCCCACCGCCTCACCGTCACCCTGCAGGACCAGAGCGAGCACGACGCCGAAGTGGTGGGCATTGCGCCGGAGAAGGACCTTGCCGTGCTGCGCATCGAGGAGCCCCCGGCGGACCTGGTGACCCTGCCACTGGGGGATTCCTCCGAGCTGACGGTGGGGCGCAAGGTGCTGGCCATCGGCAACCCCTTTGGCCTGGACACCACACTCACCACCGGCGTGGTCAGCGCGCTGGGGCGGGAAATCAAGGCCCCCAGCAACCGCACCATTCGCGGCGTTATCCAGACCGACGCGGCCATCAACCCGGGCAATTCCGGCGGCCCCCTGCTCAACTCCCTCGGCCAGTTGGTGGGCGTAAACACCGCTATTTACAGCCCCAGTGGCGCCAGTGCCGGCATTGGCTTTGCCATTCCGGTGAACACAGTGCGCGAGGTGGTGCCGCAGCTGATTGCCTACGGCCGCATACAGCGCCCGGCCATGGGTATTGAACTGGCCAGCGATCGCTGGATTCGTCGCTACCGCATGGAGGGGCTGCCGGTAGTGCGGGTTTACCCCGGCATGCCCGCGGCCAACGCCGGCATTCGCGGCGCCTACCGCAACAGCCGGGGCGAGATCAGCCTGGGCGATGTGATCACCGCCATCGACGGCCGCGAGATTCGCAGCAACGACGACTTCCTCAGCGTGCTGGAAAAACACCGCCCGGGGGACGAGGTTGAGGTGGAGCTGCGCAACGGCGATGACACGCGCAAGGTGGTGGTGGCGCTGAGCGCCCAGGACTGAGCCCCGCCGCTTAGGACAGCGTGCCGCCGTCCACGCGAATATCCTCGCCGGTGATGTGAATGGCATCTTCCGAGGCCAGCATGGCAATCACCCCGCTGATGGCCTCCGGCCCTTTGGCGCCGCTGATGGACACAATGCGCGGCATCAGGTCGAAGTCCATGGTCGCGGGCCATTCGATGCCCACCGTCATGCCGGAGTTGATATCCCCCGGGCACACGCAGTTGGCGCGCACGCCCTGCTTGGCGAAGTCGATGGCGATACTGCGGGTCATGGCCAGCACCGCCCCCTTACTGGCGGAATAGGCCGTGCCGCAGGGCAGACCGGCCAGGGCCGCGGTGGAAGCAGCGTTGACAATGCTGCCGCCGCTGTCGATCAGGTGCGGCAGGGCCTCGCGGCAGAACAGCATGGTGCCGGTGACATTCACATCCAGCACCTTCTGCCACTGGCTGAGCTTGATCTCGCGGGTATCGTCAAAGCGCAGGATGCCCGCCATGTTGATCAGGGCATACAGGCTGCCGTAGCGGGCCACGCAGGCCGCCACACAATCGATCACCTGCTGCTCGTCGCTGACATCGCAGGCGTGGGCGGTGGCCTCGCCCCCGGCGTCGCGCACCTGCCGCGCGGTGGCTTCGGCGCTGGCCTGATCCAGGTCCACGCAGAATACGCTGCCGCCCTCAGCGGCAATGCGCAGGGCGCTGCCCTGGCCGATGCCGCTGCCCGCGCCGGTGACCAGCACTACCTTTTCTTCAAATCGACGCATCTTGGCGCTCCTTGTTGTTATCCGCATTGATATCGTTGTTGCCGCTGTACTGTTACTTGAGTAGCCCGCACTTGAGTAACCAGCGCATAAGTAGCCAGCGCATGTGTTGCCAGTGCTTGTATCACCAGGGTGAATTGCCAGTGAAAGCCCGCCACCCTGGCAGCCGCGTGGCCGCACGCCAGCATGGCCGCGCCGCCCGGGCAGGTCAACGCGGCCCGGTTCGCGGCACTGTACCGCGCGCCCGGGAGTGACTAAACCCGGCGGCCGGGTGCTGTATTGTCAGCGCGGGTGACTGCTAAGGTCATTGCCTCAGCGGCGCTGGCCGCTATGCTGGCCCATTACTTTTTTGCCCACCACAGGAGAACCCAACACCGTGGAGCAACTGGAAACCTTCCGCAGTGAGGTGCGGCAGTGGCTTGAGGACAACTGCCCCCAAAGCCAGCGCAGCCTGGCCGCCCCTGAAGAGCAGTACTGGGGCGGACGCCAGGGCAGTTTTGCCAGCGAAGACGCCCGCCTCTGGTTTGAGCGCATGCGCGAGCGCGGCTGGACCGCGCCGGAGTGGCCCACCGCCTACGGCGGCGGTGGCCTGAACCCGCAGCAAGCGCGCATTCTGAAAGAAGAAATGAAGCGCATCAATGCGCGCACGCCACTGTACAGCCTCGGTATCTGGATGCTGGGCCCAGCCCTGCTGGAATACGGCAACGAAGCGCAGAAGCAGCAGCACATCCGCGCCATCGTCAACGGCGAGATTCGCTGGTGCCAGGGCTATTCCGAGCCGGGCTCGGGTTCTGACCTGGCCAGCCTGCAGACCCGTGCCGAGGACATGGGCGACCACTACCTGGTCAACGGCTCCAAAATCTGGACCACCAGTGCCGACAAGTCCGACTGGATTTTCTGCCTGGTGCGCACCGACCCCGCCGCCAAGAAGCAGGAGGGCATCAGCTTCCTGCTCATCGACATGGCCTCCCCCGGCGTGAGCGTCACTCCAATCGAGCTGATCAGCGGCGAGTCCGAGTTCTGCCAGACCTTCTTCGACAACGTCAAAGTGCCGAAGGAAAACCTTGTGGGCGAGCTGAACAAGGGCTGGTCCATCGCCAAGGCCCTGCTTGTGCACGAGCGCAAGCTGATGTCGGAAATGGGCAGCGACTCCCCCCGCGAACAGGTGCCGCCCACCGTGGCCGCGCGCGAATACCTGCCCTTTGAGGACGGCAAGATTGCCGACGCCCAGCTGCGCTCGGACCTGGTCGACTACGAAATGCAAATGCAGGCCATTGCCCTCACCCACTTTCGCACCTTTGAGGAGCGCGCCGCCAAAGTGCACAGCGCCGCGCCGCTGGTGATGAAGTACGCCGGCACCGAGGCCGAGAAAGTGAAAAGTGAACTGCTGCTGGCCATCATGGGCAGCCGCGGACTGGGCTGGGAAGGCGAAGGCTTCAGCGCGTCCGAGCTGGATACGCTGCGGTTGTGGGCCATGTCCAAGGCCATGACCATCGCCGGCGGCACCTCGGAGGTGCAGCTGAACGTGATCGCCAAAAACGCACTTCAACTCCCCCAGTCCTGAGAGCGCGCAAGGAAACATCATGGCATTGGTATTGAACGAAGAGCAGCGCCTGCTGCAGGACACCGCGCGGGACTTTCTGGCCGAGCGGGCACCGGTGGAGGCCCTGCGCAAGCTGCGCGACGCCCGCGACGACACCGGCTACGACCCCGCCCTGTGGCGGGAGATGTGCGAACTGGGCTGGGCCAGCATCACCCTGCCGGAAGCCTACGGCGGCCTGGAATTCGGCTTTGCCGGACTGGGCCTGGTGATTGAGCAGAGCGGCCGCACCCTCACCGCGTCTCCCCTGTTTGCCAGCGCCGTGCTTGGCGCCAGCGCCATTCTGCTCGGCGGCAGCGAGCAGCAAAAAGAGCAGTGGCTGCCGGCCATCGCCGCCGGCGAGGTCACCACCGCCCTGGCGCTGGAGGAGAGCCACCATCACCGCCCGCAGCAGATTGACACCACCCTCACCCCGGCGGGGGACGGCTACACCCTGAACGGCAGCAAGTGCTTTGTGCTGGACGGCCACAGCGCCGACCAGCTGCTGGTGGTGGCCCGCAGCAGTGGCGAGCGTGACAGCCGCGACGGCCTGAGCCTGGTGCTGCTGCCGCGCGATAGCGCCGGGGTCAGCGTGCAGCGCACCATCATGGCCGACAGCCGCAATGCCGCCAACATTCGCTTTGAACAGGTGAACGTGCCCGCCGAGGCGGTGATTGGCGAAGCCGGCGCCGCCTGGCCGGTGCTGGAAGCGGTGCTTGATCGCGGCCGCGTCGCCATGGCGGCGGAAATGCTGGGCCTGGCGAAAGAGAGCTTCGAGCGCACCGTGGCCTACCTCAAGGAGCGCAAGCAGTTCGGCGCCCTGATCGGCAGCTTCCAGGCCCTGCAACACCGCGCGGCCCAGATCCAGGTGGAGCTGGAACTGTGCCAGTCTGTTGTGCTGCAGGCCCTGTCTGTCGTGGACGAACAGCCCGAGCAACTGCCGCTGATGGCCAGCCTGGCCAAGGCCAAGCTGAACGAACTGGCCAAGCGGGTCACCAACGAAGCGGTGCAGATGCACGGCGGCATTGGCGTCACCGACGAACTGGAAATCGGTTTCTTCCTGAAGCGCGCCCGGGTGGCCATGCAAATCCTGGGCGATACGGGCTTCCACAAAGACCGCTACGCCAGCCTGTGCGGCTATTGAGCCGCACGGGTACGCAGCAAACTTTTCAACCTGCTCAACGTATTCACAATTCACCCAACCAGCCCAACGCAACAATAAAAGGAAAGCACCATGGAAACCGCAGACAAACTGGCCGCTGTCGATCGCTACATTGCCGCCTTTGAAAGCTCCGACCTCGGCATCATCCGCGATCTTTACGCCGACGATGCCACCGTGGAAGACCCGGTAGGCACCGACCCCCACCACGGCATCGAGGCCATTTGCACCTTCTACGAAGGGGCCATGGGCGCCGGCGCCAAGCTGGCTCTCACCGGCACGCCGCGCTGCGCCGGCAATGCCGTGGCCTTCCCCTTCCAGGTGATATTGCCCGGCATGAAGATGGACGTGATCGACGTGTTCGAATTCAACGACGCCGGCAAGGTGGTTTCCATGCGCGCCTACTGGGGCCCGGAGAACGCCATCCAGGGCTGAGGGCCACAGCGGCCTTGACATCCTGACCGTGGGTGCTAATTTATTAGCAACATGCTAATAAATTAGCAGGAGGACCGATGGCCACCAGCGGTCAGCAACTCAGTCGCAGGGAGCGGCAGATCATGGATCTGCTGTATGAGCACGGCCGCGCCTCGGCCCGCGACATTCACGCCGCCCTGCCCAACGCGCCCAGTTATTCGGCGGTGCGGGCCCTGCTAGCCATTCTGGTGGACAAGGGCCAGGTCACCTTCGAACAGACGGGCGCGCGCTACATCTACGCCCCGGCCCAACCGCTCACCCATGCCCGCCAGGGGGCCTTGCGACGCCTGGTCAAAACGTTCTTTGGCGGCTCCACCCACAGTGCGGCCAATGCCCTGCTGGGGCTGGGGGCCAACGACCTCGCGGACGACGAGTTGGACGAACTCGCCGCCCTCATCGAGCGCGAACGCGCCCGGCGGCGGGAGTAGACCGGCATGAGCGGATGGATCGAGCTACTCAGTCTCTCGACCCCATCCCCGGGTGGCCTGGCGCTGCTGTTTGCCAAGGCCCTGCTGGTGCTGTCGCTGGGCGCACTGCTCACCAGCGACCTCGGCATGAGTTCAGCGGCGGTGCGCCACCGCGCTCCCTTCGCCACCCTGCTGTGCCTGGTTGCCCTGCCGGTGCTGGCCCCGGTTGCGCCGGCCTGGTCCCTGCCCCTGCTGCCGGCAGGCAACGCCGGGGCCGCCTCTGCCCTCGCGGGCGCGGCCCTGCTCATCTACCTGGCGGTGGCCGCCGCCAAGGCAAGCCAGCTGGCATGGGAACTTGCCAGGCTGCTGCGCATCACCGTTGCCGCCCGCCCGGCGGGGAATGACTGGCTCCAGCTGTTGCCGGGGCGGCCCGGCCCCTTGCCGGCGCGCCTGCGCATCCTGTGCAGCGAGCGCATCAACAGCCCCATGACCTGGGGCTGGCTGAACCCGGTGATTCTGGTGCCGACGCGCTCAACACTCACCGGCGCCGAGCGGGCCATGGTGCTGGATCATGAACTGGGCCATATTCGCCGGGGCGACTGGGTGACCCACCTGCTGGGGCAGATCGCCGCTGTGCTCTACTGGCCCATTCCCGGCCTGCGCCAGGCCCTGGGCCAACTGGCCCTGGCCTCGGAGCAGGCCTGCGACAACCATGTGCTGGCAGCCCGCCACCCACCGCCGGACTACGCCGCGCTGCTGCTGGCCCAGGCCCGCCATCCACGCCCGCTGGCAGCCATGTCCCTGAGCCGCCAGCCGGACCTTGCCCTGCGCATTCGAAACATCTGCTCGCCGGGGCTAGACCACTCCGACAGCGCCACTGGCTGGCCCTGGCTGATCCCCCTCAGCCTGGCGCTGGCGCTGCCGCTGGCGGGGCTGAGCCCGGGCACCCAGCGCGATGCCAGCCCCGGCGCCAGCGTGCAACCACTCAGCATTCACCTGCTACCGGCCCGGGAACCGCCAGCGCCAGTGCCGGTGGCCCTGCTGCCACAGCGTATTCCACCGGCCACTCGCATGCCGGGACTGGCGCTGGAGATCAACCGCTCCGACTACCGTTTGGCGGCAGAGCCAGCGCGCGGCCAGAACCGCCAGCCGAGCTCTTTCGGCACCTTCTCTGTGCCCTCTCCCCAAACACCCCCGCTGCCGGGCCAGGAGCTTGGCGGACGGCACTCTCCGGTTACCGACCGGCCGCCCTGAGGTTCAGCGCCCACACGCAAGCTGCCGTAGTCCGGCGCAACCGCGCCGCAACAAAAACGACTCACCTTTTTATCCCGCTGACGACAGGAGGGTAGTGCCGTGCCGCCGGCAGCCGCCCTCCCGGAGGATTCAACCATGTACACCGAGGCCCACTCTCACAACCATGCCCACCTGCCCCGCAACCTGAGTGCGGCGCTGCTCTCCCACACCACCGCCAATAACGGCTCCGCGATCAGGCTGGCACGCCTGGTTTCACGGGCCGGCGCCTCTGCCCTGGCGGCGGTGGTGACCGCGGCCCTGTTCCTGATGATGCAGGCCCTGATTACCACCGAGGTGCCCGAGCTACCAGCGGTGGAGCGCAACTACTTCAACCCCTATATGGAGCGCCCCAAACCGCCGGAGAACCGCCGCCAGGAGCCGGTGGAAAAGCCCCAGGAGCCGGAGATACCGCCGCGCTGGGAAACCCCCACCACCCGCACCGAGGTTGCCACCAGCACCCCCTACACCGGGGAGCCCTTCAGCCCCGAACCGGTGCAGGGCGACATTGGTGCCGGCGCCGGCACATCCACCATCGTGCCGGTTTTTCGCATTGCGCCGGACTATCCGCAATCGGCCCTGCGCCGTGGCATCGAAGGCCACGTGGACCTGATTTTTGACGTGGCCGCCAGCGGCCGCACCGAGAATATCCGGGTGCTGGCCGCCGAGCCGGAAGGGGTGTTTGAGCGGGCCGCCATGCAGACCCTGGCCAAGTGGAAGTACAAGGCCCCGGTGCAGGACGGCGTGCCCTACGGCCAGCGCGACATGACCACGCGCATTACCTTCCGGCTGGAGCAGTAACACCTCGGCGGGCGGGCCAGGCCAAACTGGCATACCCGCCCTTGCCACCTGCGCTCACGCCCCGGGCCCGCTGCCCACCCCGGCGCGGTTGGTGCTAAGCTTGCCCGCCCATCAGTAGCCACCCGGAGCAGCGTGTGAAATCAGGCCTTTGGAAGTGGGCGCTTGCCGTCGTCATTGCCGGCATCGCCATTGTCCAGTTTATTCCCCCGGCGCCCGTAGCCATCCCTGCCGAACTCCCCGCGCCCGAGCGCCCGGCGCACCGCCTGCTGGCCTTCGAGGGCATCGACAACTTCCGCGACCTCGGCGGCTACCGCACTGCCGATGGCCGCCAGGTGCGCTGGGGGGTGCTGTACCGGGCCGGCGACCTGTCCCAGGCCAGCCGCTTTGACCTCAAACAGCTGCAGCGCCTGCAACTGCAGACCCTGGTGGACTTTCGCTCGCAGATTGAAAAAGATGCTGCGCCCGACCGCCTGCCGGACAACCCGGCCTTTGCGGTGTTAGCCATCCCCACCCTGGACGATGGCAACTCCGCGATGGTGGAAGAGGTGAAGGCGCGTTTTGAAAGTGGTGACTTTGAAGGCTTTGACCCCAGTGCCCTGATGACCGAGGCCAACCGGCAGTTTGCCAACGAGTTTACCCCCCAGTTCCGCCAGTTTATTCACACCGTGCGCGATGCCGGGGGCGAACCGGTGCTGTGGCACTGCACCGCCGGCAAGGACAGAACCGGCTTTGCCGCGGCCATCCTGCTACAGATTCTGGGGGTGCCGCGAGACACCATCATCCAGGACTACCTGCTAAGCAACGCGATTTCGCTGGAGGCCCACAGCCGGGACCTGATGCTCGCGCGCCTGTTCAAGGGCGAGCAGGCCGCCGGGCAGATCGCCATCATGATGGGTGTCCAGCAGCCCTGGATCGAGGCGGCCTTCGCCAGCATCGACGAGCACTGGGGCGATTTTGACACCTACGTGCGCGAGGGCCTCAAGCTCAGCGACGCCGACGTGAACGCCCTGCAGGCCGGCCTGCTGCAATAAGCCGAGAGCGACCACACCCGGCGCCCCGATCAATGAGGGCACCGCAGGCGCTGAGGGCAGCGCGTCACAGGCCAGCTGGCACTGAAAGTGGCGCCACCGGCGGCCATCACAGCGGTTTGTCGGCGCGCCAATTGCGGCTAGACTGGTGCCAGCGTCAGCCATTGGAGCAGGATCCTGAGCCTTTACAGCCAAGCCATTGCCGCCATCGCCGTGGTGTTCTACCTGTCGGCGATCCTCTGTGCCTTCGATGCGATCATCCGGGTGCGCACCGCCCAGGGCGCCATTGCCTGGGCACTGTCGCTGCTCACCATTCCCTACCTCGCCCTGCCCTGTTACCTGATCTTCGGGCGCAACAAATTCGCCGGCTACCTGGAGCAGCGCCAGGAAATCGCCAACGAAACCCGGGAGCTGTTGCAGCGCACCCACCACGCGCTGGATGACTTCCTGATCGACTACTCCGACGAGCTGCCCCTTTACAACAGCCTGTACAACTTAAGCCGCACCCCCGCCACCACCGGCAACCACGTGGAGCTGCTGGTCAACGGCCAGGCCACCTTCAAGAGCATCCTCGACGCTCTGGAAACGGCCGAGGACTACATTCTTATCGAGTTCTACATCATTCGCGACGACGACCTGGGCGCCCGCTTTACCCGCATCCTGTCGCAGAAGGCCCAGCAGGGCGTGCGCGTGCACCTGCTGTACGACGAGATTGGCAGCCGCAACTTCCACCGCACCCGCATGTGCAAGCAGCTGCGCAAAACCGGGGTTGAGGTGGCCGCCTTCAACACCACCCAGGGCCGCCGCAACCGCTTTCAGCTCAACTTCCGCAACCACCGCAAAATTGTGGTGGTGGACGGCAAGCAGGCCTGGGTGGGCGGGCACAACATCGGCGACGAATACCTGGGGCTGGACAAGCGTCGCGGCTTCTGGCGAGACACCCACGCCCGCCTGGAAGGCCCCGCGGTGCTGGGGGTCGAACTGGCCTTTGCCACCGACTGGCGCTGGGCCACGCGCCAGCCGCTGGGCATCGAACACCAGCTGGAGCCCCCGCGCTGCGGCGACAACGATGTGCTGGTGTTCGCCTCGGACCCGGCCAGCACGCTGGAAGAGGCCGGGCTGATGTTCCACCAGGTGATTGTCGAGGCGCGCTATCGCATCTGGATCGCCAGCCCCTACTTCGTGCCAGACAGGGGCATTATCTCCGCCCTGCAGCTGGCGGCCCTGCGCGGGGTGGACGTGCGCCTGATCATCCCCGACGAACCGGACGGCCCGCTGGTGGGCCTGGCCAACTGGGCCTTTACCCGCGAGCTGCTGCCGGCGGGCGTCAAGCTCTATCGCTACCAGGGCGGCTTTATGCACCAGAAGGTGCTGCTGATGGACGACAAGGTGGCCGGCATTGGCACCGCCAACTTCGACAACCGCTCCTTCCGCCTGAATTTCGAAATTACCCTGCTGGTGCACGGCAAGGCATTCTGCCGCGAGGTAGAGGAAATGCTGGAGGACGACATCGTGCACAGCCGCCGGGTAACGCCCCAGGAGATCGCCGACAAACCCCTGTGGTTCACCTTCGCCACCGGGGTGGCGCGGCTGTTCTCACCGGTGCTCTGAAGCCGCCGGGGCCTGCACTGCAAGGCCGCCAACGTGACTGGAGCAGATCGAGAGCTATCGAAAGCCGTCGAGAGCTATTGGGAGCTATCGAGAGCCCCGCTCAATCGCGCCAGGCAGTGCGGTCGATGTCGAGGTCGGCGTAGTCATCCACGTTCAGCCGGGGCTCTGTACCGGCGGCCAACTGGCGGTCGTAATCCGCCAGCAGGCGCATGCCAATGCGGAACATCCACACCAGCCCCACCAGGTTCACCAAGCCAAGCAGGCCCATGGTGAGGTCGGCAAAGCCGAACACCGTGCCCAAATCCTGCATGGAGCCCCACAGGATGAGCCCCAGCACCAGTACCCGAAAGCCAGTGAACAGGGCCTGGTTTTCTTCGCTGAAGAAGTTGAGGCTGTTCTCGCCCAGGTAGTAGTTGTACATGATGGAGCTGAAGGCGAAGAGCACCAGGGCCACACTGACAAAGCTGGCCCCCCAGCTGCCCACGTGGCTGGCCAGGGCATTCTGGGTCAGGGCCACCCCGGCCACCCCTTCGGCGCCAGGCTGGTAAACGTCCGACAGCAGGATGATCAACGCGGTGCAGGTACACATGATCACCGTGTCGATAAACACCGAGAAGGCCTGCACCACACCCTGGTTGGCCGGGTGGGGCACCGCCGCCACCGCCGCCACGTTGGGCGCACTGCCAAGGCCCGCCTCGTTGCTGAACAGGCCGCGCTTCACGCCCTGCATCAGCGCCACGCCAAGGCCGCCACCAACGGCGGAGTCCAGCCCGAAGGCGCTCTGCACGATGTAGCCCAGCATGGCCGGAACGCGCTCGATGTTCAGGCCCAGCACCACCAGTGCCGCCAGCAGGTAACCCAGGGCCATGACCGGCACCACAATCTCCGCCACCGCCGCAATGCGACGAATGCCGCCGAAGAAGATCACCCCCAGCAGCGCCACCATCAGCAGGCCGCTGGCCCAGGTGGGCACGCCAAAGGACGACTGCAGGGAACTGGCCACCACGTAGGACTGCACGCCGTTAAAGCACAGGCCGAAGGTGACCAGCAGCAGCACTGAATAGATCACCGCCAGCCAGCGCTGGCGAATGCCGTGGGTCAGGTAGTAGGCGGGGCCGCCGCGAAAGCCACCGTCGGGCTCGCGGCGCTTGAACAGCTGGGCCAGGGAGCATTCAAAGAAGCTGGTGGCCATGCCCATCAGGCCGATCACCCACATCCAGAACACCGCCCCGGGGCCGCCGAGGGTGATGGCCACCGCCACCCCGGCAATGTTGCCGCTGCCGACCCGGCCGGCCACGCTCACCACCAGGGCCTGGAAGGAACTGACCTGCCCCGCCTCCCGGTGCAGGCCGTCCTTGAGCACGCCGAACATGCGGCCAAAGTAGCGAAACTGCACCGCGCGCGAGGCCACGGTGTAGAGCAGGCCAACCGCCACCAGCACCACCACCAGAATCTGGCCCCAGAGAAAATCGTTCACCGCTGCAAGCATGGTCCCTCCCGGGAAGTCGTCAGTGCAGGGCGCTCAGCCGGTTACACCCAGAATGAAAATAATGGCCAGCGCCGGTGGCACCACAAAGCGGATGGCAAAGCGCCAGAGGGCGAAGCCGGGCTCGTTCAGTGACCCCAGCTCGTCGCGGCTGTGGGCGCGGTGCACGGCCCAGCCGGCAAAGATGGCGATGAACAGGCCGCCCAGCGGCAGCAACACCTGGTTGGAGAAGTAGTCCATGGTGTCGTTGAAGTTCTTGCCGCCAAAGCGCAGTTCTTCCAGCACGTTGTAGGACAGGATGCTGAGTACGCTCAGCACCGCCACCGAGCCCACCACCAGCACCGCGCTCTTGTGACGGCTGAGGCCAAAGCGGCCCTCAATCCAGGCGTTGACTGACTCGATCAGGCCCACCATGGAGGTGATGCCCGCCACCGCCAGCATGGTAAAGAACAGCACGCTGAACAGGTGGCCACCGGGCATCTGGGCGAAGGCCACCGGCAAGGTCTGGAAGATCAGGCCCGGGCCCGCCGCCGGGTCCAGGCCGTTGTTGAACACCGCCGGGAAGATCACCAGGCCCGCCAGGATGGCCACCATGGTGTCGGCAAACACCACGATAAACACCGACTGGGTGATGGAGATGCTGCGCGGCAGGTAGGAGCCATAGGTCATCATGCCGCCCATGGCCACACCGATGGAGAAGAAGGCCTGGCCGATGGCCGCCAGCACGGCGGTGGGGCCGATCTTGCTGAAGTCGGGGGTAAACAGGTAGTCCAGGGCGGCGTCGAAACCGCCGGCAAAATAGTTGTAGCCGGCCAGCCCCAGCAGCAGCACAAACATCAGCGGCATCATCACGCTCACCGCCCGCTCAATGCCGTCTTTCACGCCCGAGAAAATAATAAAGCCGGTGATGCCAAGGCCCACCAGGGTCCAGAACAGCATGCCGAAGTTGCTGTCGAGCACGGCGGCAAACTCGTTGCCCGCCGCGGTGGCATCAATGTCGACAAAGCCGGTGGTGATCGCCTTGTACAGGTACCAGAGCACCCAGCCGACGATACCGGCGTAGACAATCTCAATGGTGAAGGCCGCCAGCAACCCCATGCCGCCAACCCACTGCCACTGGCGGCTGCGGCCGCTCTCGGCGGCAACGTTGGCCATGGCTTCGGGTGGGCTGCCCTGGCCGCGGCGGCCAATCAGCAGCTCCGCCATCAGGATGGGGACGCCAATGCCAAAGGCACAGGCCAGGTAGACAATGACGAAGGCCGCGCCACCGTTTTCACCAGTGACATAGGGAAAGCGCCAGATGTTGCCGAGGCCCACCGCAAAGCCGACAGAGGCCATCAGAAACGCAAATCGGGAGGACCAGTGCTCCCCGCTGGCTATTGCCATAAAACTCTCCGAGTTGTTGTTATTTACCCCCGTGCGGGGCAGACAGGCGCAAGTCTACAACAAACCCGGGGCGGCTTCAGTCGGGCGCCTGGCAAAAACAGCGGCACGCCGGGCGGCTATTCTTCCATCAGGTCGAATTCGGATTTGGCGATGCCGCAGTCGGGGCACTCCCAGTCATCGGGGATGTCTTCCCAGCGGGTGCCGGCGGGAATGCCGTCGTCCGGCAGGCCCTCGGCTTCGTCATAGATAAAGCCGCAGATAACACATTCGTATTTGCGATAGGGAGCAGCAGACATGGGGTTTCTCCTTGAGTTTTATTGTGGGAGCCAACCGGCTACAGGGCGCCGGTCAGGGTGAGGTGGTAGCCGTTGCCGTCGGGGCGCGCCATCAGCGACAGCCCCTGCTGCAGGGCCGGGTCCAGTGCGCCCTGCTCGGCGCGAATGCGGATATCAACGCTGTAATTTTGCCCGGTAAGGCTGGCCTGGCCCGCGGCCTGCACCGGCCCGGCCAGGGTGATAACGTCGGCCGTCAGTGGGGCCTCGGCGTCGCGCTGCTGGATGTCCAGGGCGTAGCTGCCAAGGGCAATGCGGCCCTGGGGCGCCATCCAGGCGCCGTGCTCCCACACCAGCCGGCCCTGGGCGCCCGCGGGCAGGCCATCGCGCAGGCGCAGGTGCTGCGCCTGCAGCGAAAAGCCCCCCTCCACCGCCAGCGGCGCCAACTGCCGCAGCAGGCTGGCGTCGGCCCGGGCCGATAAGTCGCTCAGGCCGATGTCGTTCACACCGTGAAATTTAACCCGCCCGGAGAGGTGCTGCCCGCCCCACTGGCTATCCACATCCAGGGCCGGCGAGAGGGTCAGCAGTGACAGGGGGCGCAGCTGCCACTGCACCCGCCCCAGTTGCAGGGGGCCGGCGGCCGTTTGCAGCAGGCAGCGGCTGGCGCTGCCCTGCCAGAGGGTGCCGCTGAGCCCCCCCAGCTGTACCTGCCCACCCGGCAGCAGCGCCGGCAACAGGCGCGCGGGGGCGCCCAGCAGCAGGAAAACCAGCAATAACAGCAGCAGTGCCGCCAGCGGCGCGATACGTTGCATGGCCTACTCGCCCTGTCCCAGACGGACGGTGGCATCCACCCGCCCGGCGCCGCCGGACTGGGTCATGGACAGCTCGCGCACCAGCAGCGCCTGGCCAAACTCCACCTCGTACAGCCAGCCCGCCAGGGCAGCGTATTCCACCCCCTCAAAGCGCACCTGGATATCGCCGCGGCTGTTGGGCTGCAGGCGGCTGACCGCCAGCCCCACCGCCGCCGTGGTCTGGTTCACCAGGGTGGTCAGGTTGCGGCGCTGGCGGTTGCCTTCGCCGCCCTCGCGCAGGGCCAGTATTTCCGACACCATCGCATCCACCCGCTGCAGCGACACCGCGGTAGCCGCATTGCGGGCCTGCATGTCGTCGCGGCGCTCGTCGAGGGGCCTGTACAGCAGCATGTAGGCCAGGTAGACCAGCAGTACCACCGCCAGTGCCAGCAGGCTCAGCTGCTCGCGGGCGTTGAATCGTGCGAACCACTGGTTCATCCCCGACCCTCCACCCGAATGCGCGCACGCACGCCGTCGCCCTGGGCGTTGCTGCTTTCCATGGTGGCACTGAGGCCGCTGGCGTTGATGCCGGCGCGAATGCGCTCCACGCTTTCGTAGTCGCTGGCCACAATGTTCATGCGCATTTCACCGCCGCGGTCGCTGTAGTTGAGGCTGGCCAGGCTCGCGCCGGGTTCGCCATCCAGTACCCGCCCCACCCGGTCCAGCAGGGGCACAAAGGCGCCGCCCCCGCCGGTGCCACGCAGGGCATCCAGCTGCCGCTGCAGCTGTTTTTCCGGGTCCACCACCGCGCCCTGGGGGTTGGCCTGGCGGTAGCTGGCCTCCCGGGCGCTGCGCAAGTTGAGGTTTTCCGCCGCCAGGGCGCGGTAATCCAGCCAGGTGGCCAGCATTTGCAGGCAGAACACGGCGGCAAACACCGACGCCACCAGGCGCCACTGCTGCCACCAGCGCTTCAGGGGCAGGCGCGCGGCGTAACTGCCCTGGCACAGGTTGAGGGCCGGCGGGGCATCCACCAGCATAAGGGCACTGCACAGGTTGCCCCGGCGCCAGCTGACGCGCGCCTGCAGCGCCTCCGGTAGCAGGGCGCAATCGGCCGCCTGGTCGCCGCCGTACACAATCACCGTATCCGGCTCACCCTCGGCCAGAGCCGCCGCCAGCAACAGGGGCAGCAAGGCGCGTTCGCAGCCAAAGCCGGCACAGCGGCCGCTGCGCAGGATGGCCTGCTCCCCTTCCAGCAGCAGGCACCACTCCCCGGGCTGCCAGGGCAGCAACAGGGGTTCCGGCAGCCAATGGTTCACCGTGCCGGCCACGCCAGACAGGCGCTCGCGCCAGTCGGCCATGTGCTGGTGGCGACACAGGGCAACACCGTAGTGCAGGGGCGCCAGCGCCAGGGTGGCAAAGTGCAGCCCCTCGATGTCCTCGGCCACCTGCTCTTCCAGCATGAACGGCAGGGACTGGGCCAGGTGCTTTTTTTCCTCCGCGCTGATGGTCACATCCAGCAGGCGCACATCAGCGGCCGGGGCGGCGAAGCACAAGCCCCAGCGATTGCGGGCCACCCGCTCGCCCATCTCCCGCTGGGCCTGTTCGCTATCCAGCGGCAGCGCCTGCTCTCCCGCGCCCGGCGGGTAGCACAGCAATTGCTCGTCAACGAGCCGGATTACGGCAATATTCTGCAAGGACACATTCTCCAGTCAGGCAAAGTCACAGGCCATTCGGCATGTAATGGGGGCTGATCCATCACTGTTTACAGCTCGCCCGCCGAGCGCGCACGGGACTCTACCCGCCGCTGGTTGCGGTGCAGCACACTGTACAAGTGGCGGTTGCGGTCGGCAACTTCGGCCACCGCGCCCAGCAGGAACCAGGCGCTCTTCTCCCCCAGCAGGGTTTTCAGCTCGACGGTCTGGCGCTCGGCAAACAGGCCCTGGCCGAGAAAGGCATCCACATCAGCAAAGCCTTCGTTGCGGCGCAGATCCACTATCGCCTGGGCCTCGGCCGGCCCCAGCGGGCTCAGGTCGTCATCGGCGTTCAGGCTCTGCAGCACCCGCGCCGGGGCGGTGTGGATGTTGAGCTTACTGTCGCCCTCCAGCGGCCACACCGTGACCCAGGGCGCCAGGGCCTGGTAAAGCGCCGGCGTGATGTGGGCCACCGCGCGCAGCTCCGACACGCTGGCCAGGCGGCGGTTGGCGGCGCGGTAGGCCGGCTCCTGCGCGAAGTAATAGTCGTCCTCGGCGCCAAAGGGGCGGGGCACGCTGTCGCTGTCCATCCAGTCCAGCACGGCGTCGGTGATCGCCGCGGCCTCCTGCTGGGACAGGGCCGGCTCCTCGAAGGTCTGCAGCAGGCGAATAAACTGCGCCTGCTCCGGCGTGTAGCGCCGGGCTGTGCCCGCCTCGACCTCGTCCGCCTGCTGGCCCTGGGGCACACCGCCGTTGTTCATCAGGTTGTTCAGGTTAAAGCGCCCCTGTAAATCCTCGATAAAAAAGAACTGGCCGGCGTGCTCCACATCCGGGCGCACGCCGCGCATCTGGCCACCGCCCCCCTCCAGCAATAAGGGTGGACGGGACAGCGCCCACTCCTCGCGGAGGTCATCCCGGGGCAGGTCGGTGGCGCTGTCCTTGTCGTAGTCCAGCACCAGCCCCAGGGCGGCCAGGTCCTCGGCGCCGCGCAGGTAGGTGTAGCCCTGCTCCGCCAGGAAGCTGTTGGCACCGCGCTGGTAGAACAGCTCGAAGTCCGCCTTCATGGCCACCATCAAGGCCGCGCAGATGGCAAACACCAGCAGGGCGATCACCAGCGCCGCGCCGCCCTGCCGGGTAGGCCCCGGGGCGCCATCAATACGGCGGCAGGACATACAATCGCCTCACTTCGCCCCAGTCTTCCAACTCCAGCCGCACCTCCAGCGCAATCGGTGGCGGGGGCAGCGCGTCGGGCTGGCCCAGATTGGCCACCCAGTTCTCGGGCCAGGCCCGAGTGTCCACCTCAGTGCCCCGGCTGGCCGGATTGAGGGCATCGATATCCCCGAGAAACAGCAGGCGCAGGTTGGTCACGCCATCCAGCAGGCGCACCCGCTGGGGCTCGGTGTCCGGGGCGCGGTCCAGCACCGGGTAGGATTCGCGCCACAGGGCGTCGTCTTCCAGCACGTAGTTCACCCGCTCCAGCGCACTGCGCGGCCGGCCCCGGGAGTTGTGCCAGCCAGCGCGGGTCAGGCTGAGCATAAAGCGCGCCGCCGGGCCGCCCTGCAGGGCCGGCTCCAGGTCGCCAAACTCATCGCGCACCGGCCGGTTGGCAAACTGGCGAATATCCCGCGACAGCAGGGTGAGGGCGCGGTTGATCTCCCAGGTGCGATTGGCCTGTTCGCGGCTGCGCTCAACGCCGGTCATCACCGTGCCGAGGCCCATGTAGGCCGCCGCGGCAATAAAGGCGGACATGGCCAAGGCGATCAGCACCTCCACCAGGGTGAATCCGCCGGCTCTTTGCGCCCTAGGGTTCATCAGCCACCGGTGCCTGTTCCGCGCTTTCAATTTCCGCCGACAGATAGGCATCAAGGGTGTACAGGGCCGGGCCCGCGGTGTTGTTCTCGCCGGGGCGAACCTCAATCTCGATGTGGCGGAACGACTGCATCTCGGTGGCGGTACTGCGGATTTGCCAGCTCCAGTCGCGGCCGGCCAGTTCGCTGGCGCCGCTCTCCTCGCCCTGCAGCAGGCCGCCCCGCGACTGGCTCAGCAAGCGCAATTCCACCAGTTTGTTGGCCGCCACTATCTGCGCGATGGATTTGTCCCGCAGGTGCTCGGTGCCATCCACCTGCTGGTACAGCGCCATGATCAGTGCCGGCAGGGCCAGGGCCACCACGGCCAGGGCCACCATCACCTCCACCAGGGTAAAGCCGGCGCTGCGCGGCTCAGTTGTCATCGTCATCCGGTTCCGGCTCTTGCCCCCGGCTCAGCAGTTCACCGCGGCCAAGCAAATCCCATTGCAGGCGCCACAACAGGCTGTCGTCGCTGCGCCGGCGCACGTCGATTTCACCGGGGCTGACTTCACCGCTGGCGTAAAACACCACTTGAGGCGCGGCGCCGGCGGCATCCGCCTGTGGTTGCAGTTCGCCGTCCACCTGGCCTTCCATGCGCAGCAGCAGCTGCACCTCCGGGCTGAAGTCGCGGTCTTCAAACAGGTCGGTGCCACTTTGCGGCACCCGCCAGCCCTCGGGGCGCAGTTCGCGCCAGCCATAGCGGTACACAATGTCGCCGTCCACATCCAGCCGCTGCAGCAGCAGGCCGTGGTCGCGGCCGCTCATCTGCGCTTCTTCCAGGGCAAAGGCGTTGGTATCCAGCAGGGTTTGCAGGCGGGCCTCCAGCCCCCGATCCCAACCCCCGGAGCCCACATTGAGGGTGGCGAGGGAGGTCACCAGCACAATCACGAACAGGGCAACCAGCAGTTCCAGCAGGCTGAAACCCCGCTGGCGGGGGCGGTGCATGCCTTATTCCTCTTCCTTCCAGTTGCCGAAGTCTGCGTTCTGGCCCTCGCCGCCCGACAGGCCGTCGGCGCCCAGGGTGTAGAGGTCCACCTCGCCATTCTCGCCGGGGCTCAGGTACAGGTAGGGTCGACCCCAGGGGTCCTGGGGCACTTCAGCCAGGTAACCGCCCTCTTTGAAATTGCGCGGTTCCGGCGACAGGGTGCTGGGCTTGACCAGCGCCGCCAGGCCCTGCTCGGTGGTGGGGTAAACGTAGTTGTCCAGCCGGTAGATTTTCAGGGCGGTCTCGATGGCCTTGAAGTCGGCGTAGACTTTCTGCACCCGCGCCTCGTCGGCGCGGTTGAGCACGGTGGGGGCCACCACGCTGATCAGCAGGCCCATGATGACCAGCACCACCAGAATCTCCACCAGGGAGAAGCCGCCGGCGCGGCGGGCACGATTGAGCTTGTTCATAGCTATCTCACCATTGTATTCAGATCAAAAATTGGCAGCAGGATGGCAAGGACGATGGTCAGCACCATCACCCCCATAAACACCACCAGCAGGGGTTCCAGCAGGCTCATCATGGTGCCCAGGGTCATTTCCAGCTCCCGCTCCTGGTTGGTGGCCGAGCGCTCCAGCATGGTTTCCAGCTCGCCACTGGTTTCGCCAGAGGCCACCATGTGCACCATCATCGGCGGAAAGCGGCCGTTCTCGCGCAGAGCGCGATTGAGGCTGGAGCCCTCCTGCACCCGCTCCGCCACCACCGCGCTGTCTTCGCGCAGTACCAGGTTGGTCAACACCTGCCCGGCAATGCGCAGCGAATCCAGCAGGGGCACGCCGCTGGCCATGAGAATGCTCAGGGTGGAGGCGAAACGGGCGGTGTCCATGGCAATCACCAGCCGCGAAATACCCGGAATGCGCAACTGCAACCGATGCCAGCGCTTGCGCCGGGCGGGGTCGCGCAGCAGGCGCCGCAGGCCGATCACCAGCGCCACCAGGCCCAGCAACAGGTAGAGCGCGTAGTCGCGGAAAAAGTCCGAGGTGGCGATAAGCATACGGGTGAGCAGCGGTAGCTCGCGCTTGGAGTGGGCGAAGATGCCCACCAGCTCCGGCACCACAAACACCATCAGCGCCACCACCACGGCGACCGCCACCCCGATCAGGATAAAGGGATAGATCATCGCCATTTTCAGCTTCTGGGCGGTGTACTGGCGCTGTTCGTTGTAATCGGCCAGCTGCTCCAGCACCGGCCCCAGGTAGCCGGCGTGCTCGCCGGCGTTGACCATGGCCCGGTACATGTCGTTGAACACCGCCGGAAACTCGCCCATGGCATAGGCCAGGGTGTGACCCTCCGCCACCCGCGAGCGCACCTGCAGCAGCAGCGCTTTGGTGCGGGCCTTGCGGCTCTGCTCGGCGGCGGCCTGCAGGCATTCGTCCAGCGGCAGGTTGGATTGCACCAGGGTGGCCAGCTGGCGGGTCAGCAGCGCCAGTTCAGAGGCGCTGATGCGCGGCTGGAACAGGTTGAAGCGAAACCTGGGCGCGTTGGCGGCCTGGCGGTTGGCCACCGCCACTTCCACCGGGCGCAGCTTCTGGCCGCGCAGCTGGCTGCGCACCTGGCGCTCGGAGTCGCCCTCCACCACCCCCTTCACCAGCTTGCCGCCGGGGTTCAGCGCCTTGTAGCGGTAAGCCGTCATGGGATATCAGGTAACCGCGGTAACCCGCAGCACTTCCTCCAGGCTGGTTTCACCGGACAGGATGCGGCGCCGGCCATCCTGCTGGATGCCCGGGTAGTGCTTGCGCGCCTCGGCCAGCATGGCCTGTTCGCCCACGCCTTCGTGGATCATGCTGCGCAGGGTGTCGTCCACCTCGATCAGTTCGTAAATCCCGGTCCGGCCGCGATAACCACTGTAATTACAGCGTTCGCAGCCCTTGGCCTGGAACAGCTGCAGGTCTTCACCGGGGTGCAGGCCCAGCATGTCTTTTTCGGAATCCAGGGCGTCGTGGGGCACTTTGCAGTCCGGGCAGAGCAGGCGCACCAGGCGCTGGGCCATCACGCCAATCAGGCTCGAAGACAGCAGAAACGGCTCGATGCCCATGTCCTGCAGGCGGGTGACAGCGCCGATGGCAGTGTTGGTGTGCAGGGTGGACAGCACCAGGTGGCCGGTGAGGGAGGCCTGCACCGCAATTTCGGCGGTTTCCAGATCGCGGATTTCCCCCACCATCACCACGTCCGGGTCCTGGCGCAGGATGGCGCGCAGCCCGCGGGCAAAGGTCATGTCCACCTTGGCGTTGACCTGGGTCTGGCCAATGCCCGGCAGCATGTATTCGATGGGGTCCTCAATGGTGAGGATGTTGCGCGAACTCTGGTTGATGTGGGACAGCCCGGCGTACAGCGTGGTGGTTTTACCCGAGCCGGTGGGCCCGGTCACCAGGATGATGCCGTGGGGGCTGTGCAGGGCGCGCTGGTAGGCGTCGAACACCTGGGCGTTCATGTTCAGCTGCTCCAGCTGCAGCTGCCCGGCCTGCTTGTCCAGCAGGCGCAGCACCACCCGCTCGCCGTGGGCCGACGGGATGGTGGACATGCGGATGTCCACCGCATGCCCGGCAATGCGCACCGAGATACGCCCGTCCTGGGGCACGCGCTTTTCGGCAATGTCCAGCCGCGCCATCACCTTCAGGCGCGACACCAGCAGGGGCGCCAGCATGCGCTTGGGCGACAATACCTCTGCCAGCACCCCGTCGATGCGATAGCGCACGCTGAGGCGATCTTCAAAGGTTTCGATGTGAATATCCGAGGCCTGCTCGCGCACCGCCTGCGACAGAATGGCGTTGATCAGGCGAATGATGGGCGCATCGTCCTCGGCGTCCATCAAGTCCCCGGCCTCGGGGATTTCGTCAGCCAGGCGGGATAAATCCACATCGGCGGAAAGGTCCTCCGCCATTTGCACCGCCTCGTTGTTGCCGCGCTGGTAGGCCAGGGTCAGGCGGCGCTGGAATTCCGCCTCGCTGACCGCCTGCAGACGATAGGCCTCGCCAAGAAAGCGGCGCAACTCCACCAGCACCTGCAGCGGCGGCTCGCCCTGGCAGTAGAGCACCGGCGGGGTTTCTTCCCGGTCCAGCAGCACGCCGTGGCCTTTGGCAAAGCCAAAGGGCAGGCCCTTGCCGGCGGGCGTTTCCGGCGGCGGGGCATCCTCCAGCGCGGTATCCACCGCCGCGCTGTCGGCGGGCAGTGGCACCTGGCTCAGGCCTTCGGCGGCCATCTAGTTGCCCTCGCTCCCGCTGGCGGCCGGGGCTTGCTGTTGCTCGTCGCGGATCTGCTCGAGCTGTTTGATTTGCTCTTCCCATTCGGGGAGCACCGGAATGCTCTCATCATCAAGATAGAGCATGCCGCGTTCGCGGCGCAGGGCCTGCTGGGCGCGGATGTAACGGTATTTCTCCGCAGTCGCCCCCGCCAGCGCCTTGTCGTCGCGAATGATGGTAGGGCGAATGAAAATCAGCAGATTGGTTTTTACAACCCGCTCGGAATCATTGCGGAACAGGCGCCCCAGCAGCGGGATATCTCCCAGCAGCGGCACCTTCTGGGAGCCATCCTGAACATCGTCCTTGATCAGCCCCCCAAGCACCACGATGTTGCCGTCGGCCGCCAGCACCTTGGTCTGCAGCTTGCGCTCGTTGGTGATGATGTCGGTGGCATTGACCACTGAACTGGCGCCGGTCAGGCTGGACACTTCCTGGGCGATGTCCAGCACCACCGAATCCCCCTCATTGATATGCGGCGTCACGGTCAGGGTAATGCCGACATTCTCGCGCTCGATGGTCTGGAAGGGGTTGGACACGCCATCGCCCGAGCCGGTGTTGGTGTAGTTGCCGGTGACAAAGGGCACATTCTGGCCTACGGTGATAAAGGCCTCCTGGTTATCCAGCGTCAGCAGACTCGGTGTGGACAGGATGTTGGCGTTGTCCTTGGCGCTCAGCGCGTTGAGGATCACCGTCATCGACAGGTCCTCACCCACCGTGCCCCAGCCCAGTGACAGGCCCGGCGACTGCGCCAGTGCGCCGGCGAGAGCGCCCACGTTGAAGTCGCCGGTGGTGGTGCCGTCGGTGCCGGAATCATCGTCGTCGCCGGAGCCGTCGGGCAGCACCGCCGCGGCAATGCGCCGGGCGCGAGCATCTCCGGCATCCACATTGCTGCCAAACATGCCGCTGTCGTTGGCAAACAGCCACTGCAGGCCAAGCTCCTGGCTGTCATCCAGGCTCATCTCCACAATGATTGCCTCCACCAGCACCTGGGCGCGGCGGATATCAAGGCGGTGAATCACCGATTCGATGGCGGCCATCTCGTCGGCGTCGGCGGTGATGATGAGGGAGTTGGTGCCCACGTCCGCCTCGATGGTGGAGGTGTTGCCGCTGCTGCGGCGGGGCTGCTTGTCGTCCGGGTCGAGCTGGGTGATGTTCTGCATCACCCGGGTCAGCACTTCGGCAATCTCGTCGGCCTTGGCGTATTCCAGGTACACCACCTTCACGTTGCCGCTCTGCTCCAGGGGCGTGTCCAGGTGGGTGATCAGCTTGCGGATACGCGCCCGCTCCAGCTCGTCGGCGCTGATGAGGACGCTGTTGGTGCGCTTGTCCGCCACCAGCAGCACCTCAGTCTCGCCGCCGCCCTGCTGGGCTTCCGATTCGTTGAGCTGATTGAGCATTCGCACCACGTCTTCGGCCACCGCGTATTTCAGCTTGATCAGGTCGGTCTCCTGCACGGCGGAGCGGTCCATGCGCTTGATGATGTCGCTGATGCGGTCGATGTTGGAGGCAATATCGGAAATGATAATGGCGTTGCTGGGGGCGTAGGCCGCCATGTGGGCCTGTTGGGGCACCAGCGGGCGCAGCACCGGGATCAGTTTGGCGGCGGAGATGTTCTCCAGCTTCATCACCTGGGTCACGTATTCGTCGTTGCCCTGCCCGGCCTTGATATCGCGCACGCTGACCGGCGCCGAGCGAGCATCCTTGCTCTGGATAACGCGCACCACGCCGCCGGAGCGCACCGCAGTGTAGCCGTGAACCTCGAGGATGGAGAGGAACAGGTCGTAGAGCTCGTCCCGGGTCACCGGCTTGGCCGATACCACCTTCACCTTGCCCTTCACCGAGGGGTCCACCACGATGGTGGTGCCGGTGGCCTCCGCCACGAACTTGATCAGTTCCTGGATATCGGTCTCTTTCAGGTTGACCGTGAACTCCTGGGCGGCGGCGGGTTGTACCGCCAGCCCCGCCAGGAAGATCAACAGGGCGGCGCCCAGGGGCTTTAGCAATCGCTGTAGCAAGACCTACATCCTCGTTAAAGTGTGGCTGACTCTATCACTGTTCCCCCCCAGCGGCACCCAGCGCCACCGAGACGGTCAGGGCCTGGCCGTCGCGCTGTAACTCGAATACCGCCTCCTGGGCGGTGCGCATGGCCTGGTAGAGCTGCATGGTGTTGGCGGGGTTATCCAGCGCAATGCCGTTAACCGCTGTCACCAGGTCGCCCGGCCGAAAGCCGAGCTGGGAAAACTGGGCCGCATCCTGGCCGGGCATGATGCGATAACCCTGCAGTTGCCCGCCCTCGCGCACGGCGCTGATGCGCACCAGGCTGGCGAGGGATTCGGGGTTCTGGTAGAGCTGGGCGCGATAGCCGGTGGCCAGCTCACCGGCCTCGGCGCCGGCCTCCACCCGCCGCGGCTCGGCGGCCACGGGCTGCGCCGCCGGCAGGTCCGCCAGCTGGCGATCGAATTCACTTTCCTCGAACAGGGTCAGCAGCTCGTAGGTGCCGTTGTTGTCCAGCACCACCTGGGAGGGCATGACCTTGGCCAGCTTCACATTGCCGGCCACTGGCAGCTCGTCGTCCACGGCGTACACCGCCTGCTGGTTGCGGTATTCGATGATGGCGTGGCCCAGGCCGTCGTCGGTGGAGGCCACGGCGCCGCGCAGGGTCAGTTCCAGGCGGGTTTCGCGGGCGCCCTTCTCGATGCCCTCCCGCTCACTGGCCGCCGCGTTGGCGGCCTGCGCTTCGGCCAGCACCGGCACACTGGCATCGGGCGAGCCAAACAGCTGCCGCGCCACCAGGGCCTCGCGGTTGACGCTCACCGACACCGCCGCCGAGGGCGCGGCGCTGACCGGGTTGATGACCCGCTCCGGCAATGCGCCGGCGGGCGCCGACGGCCACAGGGCCCAGATCAACTGGGCCAGCGCGGCGGCCGCCCACACCAGCAGAATGAGCAACAGAAGCCGGCGCAGGCGTTTCACGTGCTGCGGCCGGGCCAGGGTCTGTGCTAACTGCTGTAAATTCGCGGCGGCGCGCTCAGCTACATCACTTTTATTGTCGAGCCATTGAGCTGGCAAAGCGCACTCCCATCAGGTGCCCGGCAATGGTTTGGCCGGGCGATGATGCCGTCGATTATAGGGTGCCGGATTAAAAGATAAAACTGTGACAGTTTTATGAAATGCAAAGAAAACGCAGGGAATTGGCGGGGTAACAGCGGGCATTCTGCCCACAAAGCGCAGCCGCGCAGGGGCTTGCCCACTGTTGGCTAACACGCTTACCGGCCCCGCCGCAGCGGGGCCGGCAGCGATGACGCTCAGAGGTTCTGGTAGTAATCCATGAGGATCTTGGCCACCTCGGGGCGGGAGAACTCAGGCGGCGGCGCAATGCCGTTGCCGAGCATTTCGCGCACTTTGGTGCCGGACAGCAGTACAAAATCGTCTTTGCTGTGGTCCGGGGCGTCGCGCATCATCACCACCTTGTCCAGTTTTTTGCTGTAGGCGGTGTGGTCGGCGCGGTAGATTTCCAGTTCCAGGGCGCCCGCGGGCACTTCTTCGTCGAAGATGGTCTGGGCGTCGAAGCCACCGTAGTAGTCGCCCACGCCGGCGTGGTCGCGGCCAACAATCAGGTGGGTACAGCCGGTGTTCTGGCGGAACACGGCGTGCAGAACGGCCTCGCGGGGGCCGGCGTAGAGCATGTCGAAGCCGTAGCCGGTGATCATCACCGTATTCTCGGGGAAGTACACCTCAACCATCTTGCGGATGGCGGCGTCGCGCACTTCGGCGGGAATGTCGCCCGGCTTCAGTTTGCCCAGCAGCATGTGGATCAGGATGCCGTCGGCGCCCAGGTCGTCCATGGCCATGCGGCACAGTTCTTCGTGGGCCCGGTGCATGGGGTTGCGGGTCTGGAAGGCCACCACTTTGTTCCAGCCGCGCTCGGCGATTTCCGCGCGAATCTGGTAGGCGGTGCGGAAGGTTTCGGGGAATTCGCTCTCGAAGTACGAAAAGCCTAGCACCTGGATGGGGCCAGACAGCAGGGTGCGCCCCAGGCCCTTGAAGGTGGCCACGCCGGGGTGCTCCGGGTCCAGGGTGCGGAAGACTTTTTCCGCCATGAAGTCGATCTGCTCGTCGGATACCACTTCAACGGCCTCCACATCCATCACCGCCAGCACCGGGTTGCCCTCGACGTTGGGGTCGCGCAGGGCGATGCGGCTGCCCGCTTCGATACCGGACTCACTGGTAAGGTTAACGATGGGCACCGGCCAGAACAGGCCGTCGACGGTGTGCAGTTTTTCCGCCACGCTGAGGGCATCGGCCAGGTTCATGTAGCCGGCCAGCGGGTTGAAGTAACCAGCGCCCAGCATCACCGCGTTGGCGGCGGCGGCAGAATTCAGCAGCAGTGACGGCAGGCCCTCGGCCTCTTTCGCCAGCGCCTCGCGCGCGGCGGCGTCCTGCACATAGAGCGGGTTCAGTTGTTCGGAACCGTGGGGTTTGATCATGATGGTCTCCACAAAATCAGGTCAGTCTCAGGCGGCGATGATGCCGCGCTCGCGCAGCAGGGCCAGAATGGCGTCCACTTCTTCGTCCAGGCTCTGCTGGTCGGAGTGCAGGTGCAGTTCGGGCTTGGCCGGTGCCTCGTAGGGGTCATCGATACCGGTGAAGTTCTTGATTTCGCCGGCGCGGGCCTTTTTGTACAGGCCCTTGGGGTCGCGGGCCTCGGCGGCCTCCAGCGAGCAGTCGACAAACACTTCGATAAAGTCCATGCCGGCGGCCTCGTGCAGTTCGCGCACCTGGTCGCGGTCGGCGGCGTAGGGGCTGATGAAGCTGGACAGGGCGATCACGCCGGCATCCACAAACAGCTTGGCCACCTCGCCAATGCGGCGAATGTTCTCGGTGCGATCCTCGGCGGTAAAGCCCAGGTTCTTGTTGATGCCCATGCGCACATTGTCGCCGTCCAGGCGGTAAGCCAGGATGCCCATCTCGCTCAGGCGGCCTTCCAGCTCCACCGCCACGGTGGATTTGCCGCTGCCGGACAGCCCGGTGAACCACAGGGTTGCGCCCTTGTGGCCCAGCAGTTTGGCGCGGTGTTCGCGGGTGATGTCGCCTTCGTGCCAGTGCACGTTGGTTGCTTTCTGTTCTGCCATAGCTCCAGTTCTCTGTCGTGTTTTACAAGTCGGGTTCGTGTTATTGGCGCCGGCGCGGGCCCAGGCACACGCCGGCTGGGCCTCTGCCGGGCCCTGACGGGGTTGTTCAGCTGTCGATAAAGGCCGCCCGGTAGGCCGCGTACTGGGCCTTCAGCCCATCCTCGCTGAGACCAAACTGATCCAGTGTGTACTCGTGGGGCGGGCGCAGCTCGCGGCGGTTGAAGTCCTGCCATTTGGCCATTTCCTCCCGCGCCTCCGGGGTGAGGTCCATGCCGAGGAAGGCATAGACCTTCTCGATCTCCACCAGCGGCTGGCTGACGGTGTCCTTGAACCACAGGTCCAGGAAGGCCTCTTGCGGCAGGGTTTCGCGCACCGCCATGGTGTGGCGCATGCCGTTGGCGAACTTGCGCGCCCACTGCTCGCCCACTTTGGTCGGGTCGGCGCTGTCGGAGTAGATCACCCACACGCCGTAGATCAGGCTGGCCAGCGACGGCACCGTGTCCACCGGGTCGCGGTGGGATTGTACTACCTTTGCGTCGGGAAATACCTTGAATACCAGGTCCATGTAATGCAAATGGTGGGGCGCCTTCAGGGCCCAGCGCTGGCCCTGCTGGCCGCTGCGCTTTTTCTGCCACTGCAGGAACTGCAGCAGCAGCTTCAGGTATTCGTAGCCGGGGGTATGGTCCTGTGCCTCTATCCACTCGTCGTAGCTGGGCAGGTAGGCAAAGGACTGGATGTTAAAACTGTAGAAGGACTGCTCCAGCAGCATGATGTCCTCGTCCGGCCCCATGGCATCCATGGGGTGAATGGACATCAGCTCCGGGTTGGCGTCCACCATGGCCTTGATCTCGGCCTTGGCGTCGGTGATGCGCCGGTCCCCTTCGGCGGTAAAGTCCCAGTCCAGGTCCGGGCAGGGGAAGCGGGTTTCAAACCACAGCGGCGCGTACATGCGCCGGTCGGCGGCGATGGTGCGGTGCAGCATAGTGGTGCCGGTGCGCGGCAGGCCGACAATGACCAGCGGCGCCTCGATCACTTCATCGCGAATTTCCGGGTAGCGCTTGAGCCAGGCCTGCACCCGCAGCCGGGTGGCGAGAATATCCACCGCGCGCTGGTACATGGCGGCGCGGCCGAAGGCGTTGAGGTCGGCCTCGTGCTCCAGCGACCAGAACAGGCGGCGCAGGGGCTCTTCGTGCAGGTTGTCACCAAAGTCGTCAAGACCGTCGATGGCCTTGGCATCGGCAATGGCCTGTTCGGGGTCGAATACAATCGCATCTGTCATGGGGCGGGGTTTACCTCGTTGTTATGCAAACGTTACGGCCCAGGGCGCTAGAGGCCACCGGCCAGTTCTTTCAGCTTCACAACCCGGGTGTGGATGGGCGGTTTGTCCTCGGCCTCCACATAGCGCAGCAGCATGGCGCCAGTGCAGTGGCCGGCAGTGTCGAGCCAGTTGGGGTAGTGCTGGCCGGGGTTGTTCCCGGCAATCACGATGCGTACGCTGCCATCGGCCTCGGCCACCGCGTTGTGCTTATTCACACACACCCGGTGGTAGCGGTAGTCCAGCGACTCCATCCAGTAGTTGGACAGCTGCAGGTTCCAGGTGCGGCACTGGGCGGGCGGGGTGAATTCCACCACCAGCACCTCGTCCGGGGCCAGTTGCCAATAGCTGTTGTGGTAGTAGATGGACGGGTCGCCGCCGGCGCGCAGGCACATGCCCTGGTCATTGGGCGGCAGCTGGTTGATGTGTTCGGAGAACACCTGCATCCACTGGTGGAACAGCCCGGCGGTGCCGGAGACGAAGGGCACCACGGCCTGTAACTGTCGGGCAAACTCGGCCGGCTGCAGCACCGCGTCCCGAGCCGGGTTCAAGCACTCGATAGACAGCTGCGCCCGGCGCTCGCTGGCGCGGTCCTTGAAGGTCTGGCGCACCAGCAGGTTGTCGCTGGCCTCGGTCATCGGCAGCCAGTTGCCGCTGTGCTCCCGGGCGGAAACGATAAGCTCGAAGTTGCCATCGGCGTCCACCGCCAGCTCTTCCAGCTCGATATGCCCGGTGGGGGCCATGTCACCCTGCCCGGCGAAGGAGCCGGCCTTGGTCTCGATGCTGAGGTAGTCCACGCTGCCCCGGTTGCCGCGAATGCGGTAATCGAAGCGGCCGTCCACCGCGCAGTTCTGGTAGAAGTTGTCGGGGTTGTCGTTGCCGATTTTGGCGGTTTCGTGGGACAGGGAGTAAAACTGGGGGTGCTGGGCGTCGCTGAATTCAATCTGCTTTTCCAGCGACAGGCGCAGCAGCCGGGTCAGGTAGCGGTAGCCCTCGGCCCGGGTCAGGGCGTCGCCGGGCACGCCCTCGGCCAATACCTGCTGGCCGGCGGCCTTCAGGGCGTCACAGAATTCGTTCCAGAGTTCACCGCTGTTGAGTTTTGCTTCCGGGGTTGGCTCGGCCATCGGTCTGCCCTCGTTATTCTGGGAGGACAAGTCTGGCAAAGGGCGAGGCAAAGAGCATCACCCTAACGGGTGGTATCGCCAGCAGCGCCCCTCAAAGCCACGCCCCTCAGGGCCGCACCCTTCAGAAGTAGTAATCCACCAGCGACAGCACCAGCATCAAACCCACCAGGGGGATCAGCCAGCGCCGCAGTTTCGCCATTTTCTCCGGGTCGGCCGGGGCAGCAAAGCGCTCGCCCAGCACCACCATCAGGGCCACGCCGGCAAACACCAGCAGCAGAATCACCAACAGATTGCTCATTGCACCTCCTGTACACCAAAGCTTGCCAGGGGCGCCGTGCCCTCTCGCACCGCGGCATACCAGAGCGACGGCTCGATCAGCTCGCCCGCCTCATCAATGGGCGGATAGGCCAGGCCGCGCTGTTCGCAGTAGTCTCGCAGATCGGGATAGGCCCACTCAAACAGCAGGCGGTGGTAGGTGGCGTCGTCGATGCGCCGCTGATCGTACAGCCCCGCCGCGCTGCGCTGGCGCTGGGCCTCGGCCAGGATGATGCCGGAGGCCACCGAGACGTTGAAGGATTCCACCATGCCCATCATGGGCACGGTGATAAAACCATCAACCCGGGTCTGGGCGGCCACGCTCACGCCGCGCCGTTCGGCTCCCAGCAGGATGGCGGTGGGCCGGCAGTAATCCACCGCGCGATAGTCCCGGGCGCCCTCCCCCAGGTGGGCCGCCAGTACCTGGAAGCCCTCGGCCTGCAGGCCGCCGATGGCGTCTTCGGCGCTGGCGTGGCGGCGCACCTGTACCCAGCGGTGGGAGCCCATGGCCGTGCCGCGAAAGGCGCGGTAGTCCTCCTCGCCCAGCACCGCGTGCAACTGCATGATGCCGGCGGCGTCGCAGTTGCGCACAATGGCGGACAGGTTGCGCTGCTTGTTGACAAAGTCCGTCACCAGGGTGAGGTCGGGCTGGCGTTGCGCCAGCACCGCCCGCAAGCGTGCACTGCGCTCGGGGGTCATCCCTTGAGCAGTTGCGGCGACAGGTTCTGCACCATGCGCCGCACGCCATCGCGCCAGTCAACGCCGGTGGGGCCAATCAGGTCGTGCATGCGCGCGGTATCAATGCACAGGCTGCCAAAGGCCTTGGGGTTGTCCTTGAACACCGGCTGCAGCCCGGTGAGTTCGGTGAGGTAGGCACACCACTGTTCAATGCTCGTTTTCTGCGAGCCG
This sequence comes from Parahaliea mediterranea, assembly GCF_003402235.1. Taxonomy (GTDB): domain Bacteria; phylum Pseudomonadota; class Gammaproteobacteria; order Pseudomonadales; family Halieaceae; genus Parahaliea; species Parahaliea mediterranea. Next base: position 137,629 of record NZ_QEWO01000007.1, on the reverse strand, counting down.
CCGAAGTTCACCGTGGTCACCTCCGGGGTGGCCGCCGCCAGCAGGCGGGGCAGCTTGTCCAGGTAGTCGTCCACGTGCAGCAGGTTGTAATAATTGGGGGCGTCCGGATGTACGTCGATGGCAATACCCTGCTCCATCATCATCAGGTGGTACCAGGGCCAGCCGCCGTTGTCGCCATAGGGCACGCTCAGGCGGGCGATGGTGGTGGGAATGCCGTACTGGTGAGCGACGAAGCGGCACACGGTTTCCGCCGCGATCTTGCTGATGCTGTAGGTGGGAAACATGACCCGGTGGTTGTCACCCAGCGGCGCGTTCTCGGCGCGGGGCTCATGACCGGCGTACTCGTACACCGCGGTGGACGACAGGTGCAAAAAGGCCTTGGCCCGCCGGCAGTGCAGCATCAGCCGCCCCACTCCCTCGCCGTTGGCGGCCAGGTCGTAGTCAAAATCGTCGGTTTTGACCACGGCAAAATTCAGCACGTAGTCAAAGTCATCCGGCAGGCCCGCCAGGGATTTGGCGTCGGCGAGGTCCGCCGCCAGGCAGGTGGCGCCCAGGGCCTGCACCTGCGCGCGGTCTTCTTCTTTGGAAAAGCGGGCCAGGGCATACACGTCGGCCTGGCCGGCCCAAGCGGCCAGCACCGGTTGCGCCACCTGGCCGGTGGCGCCGGTAATCAGGATTTTCTTGCCGGCGAGCTCTACAGGATCAAAGGGCATGGTGCTTCCTCTTGTTATCGCAGTCGTTGGTTATGACAGTGGTTGGCCGGGGCGGGCCAGTAATGTCCGCGCCGCGGCCTCGGCAGCTTAACGACTGCGCGGGCGCTCACCATCACCCAAACGGGCCAGACCCTCAGCCGATGCGATAGGCGTCTGAAATCTGGTCCGGCCCGAAAACGGCACATTCCAGGTCGCGCAGCAGGCCGTCGCGCAGGCTATAGCACCAGCCGTGTACCGACAGTTTCTGGCCCCGGGCCCAGGCGTTCTGCACGATGGTGGTATGGCACACGTTGGCCACCTGGCTGACAACATTGAGCTCGCACAGGCGGTCGACCCGGGCGTCGTCGTCGTCAAGCGCCGCCAGTTCAGACTGGTAGCGGAACTGGACGTCCTTGACGTTGCGCAGCCAGTTGTCGATCAGACCGTTGTCGCCGTTCTCAAAAGCCGCCCGCACCCCGCCGCAGCCATAGTGGCCCACCACCAGCACGTACTTCACCTTCAGCACATCCACCGCGTACTGCAGCACGCTCAGGCAGTTGAAGTCGGTATGCACCACCATGTTGGCCACGTTGCGGTGCACAAACACTTCGCCCGGCAACAGGCCAATGATCTGGTTGGCGGGAACGCGGCTGTCGGAGCAACCGATCCACAGGTATTCGGGGCTTTGCTGGTTGGCGAGTTTTTCGAAGAAGTCCGGGTCGCTGGTCTTGATGCTCTGCGCCCAGCTGCGGTTGTTGTCAAAAAGCTGCTTGATGGCTTTCACGCTGTGATCCTCCCGGCCGAATGTGCCGGGAAGTTTACACCATCAGCGTGGTCAGGCGATTCACCCGGCAGCGGTTGCCCCCTTCCCGGCGGGCCTGCTCCAGGGCCTTGTTGGCGGTGTTTTCGATCTGCCTCGCCAGCTGGCGCATATCAATGGCCGGAAAGCGCTGCGGCTCCCAGCAGGCATAGCCCACGCTCACTGTCACTTCCAGGCTGGCGCCGTGGCCGTCATCCACCGCAAAGTGCTCGATGTCACGGCGGATACGCTCAGCGATATCCCCCGCCATCACCTCGCCGCTGCCCGGCACCAGCACCGCCAGCTGGGCGCTGTCCAGCCGCGCCAGGTAGTCGGTGTTGCGAAGGCCAGAGGAAACCCGCTCGGACACCTTCTTCACCAGGAACTGGCCAGTCACCTCGCCATAGTGCTGGTAGAGGTCGCTGTAGCCGTCGATGTCCACCATCAGCACCGACACTGGCTGGTTGGCCCGCCGCGCCCGGGACAGCTCCCGCGCGATGTCTTTCTCGAAGCCGCGCAGGTTGCTGATCTGGGTCAGCGGGTCGATCATGGTCAGGCGGGAGATCTGCTGGCGGCTCACCGCGTTGCGAAAGCACAGGGAGATAATACTGCCAAGGTGGGCGATGTGGGTCAGCTCGGCGCTACCGACGAGGAAGGACGGCTCGCCAATGCCGCAGTGGAAGCTGCCGATCACCCGTCCGCCATCCTGCAGCGGAATCAGCAGGCCCTGCTCAATGCCGTGGCTCCACTTCAGCACCTCGAACATCCGCGTATCGGCGGCATCAATCAGCTCTACCCGAGGCTCCAGCTCGTAAAGCTCCTGCATGGCGAACACATCGCGGTGCAGTTGCAGGGCGGCGCCGTAGCGGTGGGGGTCCGCCAGCAGGCCGCCGAGCACCTGCTCCGGGTCGTACAGCCACAGCTCCGCGGCACTAAGGCCAAAGTGCCGCGGCAGGTTGACCAGCAGCACCTCCAGCACCGACTGCAGATCGGCGGCGCCCAGCAGCATGTACTCCATCTGCCGGGACTGGCGATAGAGATAACTATTCAGTGAAAACGTTTCGCTGAGATTGCGTTGGCGAATGGCCTCTGGGGTCTCGGCGGGTGGGGCACCCTCTATTTCTTCCGTGAGGTGGTGTTCATCAAAAGGCAGCTCGGCCATTGAACGATTCCATGTACGAGCCTGACCCGGCTCTTGTTATTGGCAGCCCAGTGTATGCGCCCTATAATGCCGTTGCAAACCTGGGGGTGGCCTTTCCCGCGACAGGCCTGAGATACCGGCAACGGTAAACCCTTTGAACCTGATCCGGTTAGAACCGGCGTAGGGACAGGTGCTTCGGATGCGCGGCACACCGCAAGCCCCGGCTGCCCGCACCACTCCTTCCGTTCCGCTAGGCCTACCGGTTCTCTTTGTGTTGTCATTGAGGAGAACCACACATGCACTTTCGCCAACGACTGCTTCCCGCCCTTATCGCCCTGGCCGGCAGCGCCCCCCTTGCGGCCGCGCAGCTGGAGGAAATTCTGGTCACCGCCGAGTTCCGGCCGGTGGACCTGCTGCAGCAACCCAACAGCACCAGCGTGGTTACTCAGGACGACATCCGCCAGCGCGCCGCCCAGCACCTGGAAGACGTGCTGAACCTGGCACCCAACGTCAACTTTGCCGGCGGCACCTCCCGCGCGCGCTTCTTCCAGATTCGCGGCATCGGCGAGCGCAGCCAGTACCAGGAGCCGCTGAACCCCTCCATCGGCTTTATTATCGACGGCGTGGACTTCAGTGGCCTGGGCACCGCTGGCACCCTGTTCGACGTGGAGCAGGTGGAGGTGCTGCGCGGCCCCCAGGGTACCCTGCACGGGGCCAACGCCCTGGCGGGCCTGATCAACGTGCGCACCGCCGCCCCCGAAAATGAACCCTCCCTGTCGGTGGAGGGCACCCTGGGCAACTACGACACCTGGAGCACCGGCATGGTTGGCACCGGCCCGCTGATCAAGGACAGCCTGCTGTACCGCGTTGCCATTCAGGAGTATCGCAGCGACGGCTACTTCGAAAACGACTACCTGGGCCGGGACGACACCAACGGCCGCAATGAGACCAGCGTGCGCGGCAAGCTGCGCTGGCTGGCCAGCGACACCGCCACACTGGACATCACCGCCTTCTACGTGGATGCCGACAACGGCTTTGACGCCTTTTCGCTGGATAACACCCGGCACACCCTGTCCGACCAGCCCGGCCACGACCGCCAGGAATCCACCGCGCTGGCGCTGGACTGGCGGCAAAGCCTGGCCGCCTTCGACCTGGAAGCCAGCCTGAGCCTGGCCACCTCGGACACCGAATACGCCTTCGACGAGGACTGGAGCTTCGTCGGTATTGCCCCCGACCTGGAGTACTCGTCCTACGACCAGTACCTGCGCGACCGCGACAGCACCAGCGCCCAACTGCGCCTGCTGTCCAACGAGCAGTCACGTCTGTTTGGCGGGCGCAGTGACTGGGTGGCGGGGCTCTACTACCTGGGCGACAGGGAAGACCTGCTGCGCCGCTACACCTACCTGGACAGCGACTTCAGCAGCCGCTACGACACCGACACCTACGCCGCCTTCGGCCAGCTGGATACGCGACTCAGCGAGCGCCTGAACCTGATCACCGGCGCCCGGGTAGAGCGCCGCAACACCGACTACAGCGACAGCAACAACGTGGCCTCGGACCCGGGCAAGACCCTCTGGGGTGGCCGCGTGACGCTGGAATACACGGTCAGTGACGAGCACATGCTGTATGCGGGCCTGTCCCGGGGCTATCGCGCCAACGGAGTCAACGCCGGCATTCTGGCGAGTATGAACGCCTACGACGACCCGGCGGTTATCAGCCAGCTGGAACGGGTACAGACCTTCGATGACGAATCGCTGCTGAACTACGAGGCAGGCTATAAGGGCCGCCTGCTGGACAACCGCCTGGGCCTGCGCGTGGCCGCCTTCTACATGGACCGCATCGACCAGCAGGTGAAGGGCTCGCTGGTGATCGTGCGCGACGACAACAGCACCACCTTCCTCGATCACGTCAGCAACGCCGCCGAGGGCGAAAACTACGGCCTTGAGGCCGAGGCGGACTGGGTGGTGAGCGAGCGGCTGTCCGTCTATGCCCACGTCGGCCTGCTGGAAACCGAGTTCAAGGACTATGTGAACGCCGCCGGGGATGACCTGTCCGGCCGCGACCAGGCCCACGCGCCCGGCTACCAGTACGCCACCGGCGCCCGCTACACCTTCGGTGGCGGCTTTTACGCCCGGCTCGACCTGGAAGGCAAGGACGACTTTTACTTCTCTGACCGCCACACCCTGAAGGCCCCGGCCTTTGACCTGCTGCACATGCGCATCGGCTATAGTGCCGACAACTGGAGCGTAGCCCTGTGGGGGCGCAACCTCACCGACGAAGACTACTTTGTGCGCGGCTTCGGCAGCTTCGGCAATGACCCGCGCAAAGCCTACGTCACCGAGCCCTATCTGCAGTACGGCGAACCGCGTACCTTTGGCGTCTATGGTCGCTACACCTTTTAAATGCGCACACACCGGGAGACCCCATGAAACTGACCGCAGAACTCAGCCTTTACCCCCTGCAGGACGAGTACATTCCCGTCATCCAGGGCTTTATCGACCGCCTGCGCGAGCACGGCGACCTGGTGATTGTCACCAACGCCATGAGCACCCAGATTTGCGGCGATTTTGACCGCGTGTTCGCCATTGTGCGCCAGGAGCTGAAGGCCAACTTCGAGCAGTTCGGCAAACAGGTGCTGGTGTGCAAGTTCATTCCCGGTGAACTGGAATTGCGCCGATGAATGAAGCCGGCCTGTCGCAGCACCTTGGCACCGCCCTGGCCGCCATGTCCGGCTGGGAACTGGTGGCCGTGGTGCTGGGAGTGGCCTACCTGCTGCTCGCGGTGCGTGAGAACCTGTGGTGCTGGTACGCCGCCTTTGCCGGCACCGCCATCTCGCTCTACCTGTTCTGGCAGGTGGGGCTGGTGATGGAATCGGCCCTGCAGGTGTACTACCTGGTGATGGCGGTGTACGGCTGGTGGCAGTGGCAACAGAGCCGGGGGGGTGCCCGGGACGAGGCGGGGCAGCGGCCCATCAGCCGCTGGAACCTGCGCCAGCACGCAGTGGCCATTGCCGCGGTGCTGGCCATCTCCGCCGTCAGCGGCAGCCTGCTGGCCACCTATACCGATGCCGCCATGCCCTACCTGGATTCCTTCACCACCTGGGGCGCCGTTCTCACCACCTGGATGGTGGCGCGCAAAGTGCTGGAAAACTGGATCTACTGGCTGGTGATCGACGCCGCTTCCATCTATCTCTACATCGACCGCGAGCTCTACCTCTTTTCGGCCCTGTTCGCGGTGTATCTGGTCATCGTGGTGGCCGGCTTCTGGCAGTGGCTGCACCACTACCGCGCGACCGCCAGCTGAGGCTGGCCCAGGTGCTGTCCCAGTGGCGCCACTGGGATTGCACCCCGCCGCTGCCCGCTGAGCCCCGGGTGGCCGCAGCGCTGGAGCCGGGCTTCAGCAATGACAGCATTCAAGTGGCCAGCGCCGACGGGCGGTGTTTTGTTGTGCGCCTGGACGGGGTTGACCCAAGCCATCACGGCATCAGCCGCCAGGCGGAGTGGCGCGCCCTGCACAGCGGCCACGCCGCTGGCATTGCCCCCCGGCCACGCTACTTCAACCCGGACCTGGGCGCGCTGGTGTGCGACTACCTGCCACGGGATGCCGAACAGCCCCAGCGCCCGCAGGACATTGCCCACCTGCTGCGCTGCATTCACGCCCTGCCCCCCCTGCACCACCGGCTGGACCTCGCCGAGCGCACGGCCCGCTACCGCCGCCACAGCCGCGCAGCAAGTGCCGACATCGCGCAGGCGCTGGCTGCAGTCAATGGCACAGTGGATGCGGTGCTCGCCTGGCAGCGCCAGCAGACCAGCCTGTGCCTGTGCCACAACGACCTGCTGGTAGCCAATCGCATCGTGAGCGGCGGCCGCCTGCAGGCGCTGGACTGGGAGTACTGCGCCATGGGCTCCGCCTGGTTCGACCTGGCGGTCGTCTGTGCCGGCGACGAACTGGCCCGCGCAGACAGCGAAGCGCTGCTCACCGCCTACCTGCAACAGCCGCCGCAGCCGGCCGACTGGCAGCACCTGGCGGCCTACACCCTGCTGTACCGGCATATTGAAGTGCTGTGGTTTGCCGGCACCGGGGCGCACGGCAGCGCAGAGAATGGCATCGACATGGGGGCCAAGCTAGAACGCCTGAAGGCTGCCGCCGCCCGGGTGGAGCGCCTGGGGCTGCCCGGGGAGTAACGCGGGCAAGGCGCTAAAATCGCCCCAGCGGTTCAGTCGCGGAAGTTGGTGAACTGCAGGGGCTGCTCGAAGTCCGCGGCTTTTAACAGGGCAATCACCTGCTGCAGATCGTCCCGCTTCTTGCCGGTCACCCGCACCTGCTCGCCCTGAACCTGGGCCTGCACCTTGAGCTTGGCATCCTTGATCATCTTCACCAGCTGCTTGCACTGGGCGCTGTCCAGGCCGTGGCGCAGGGTCACGGTTTCCTTCACCAGCTTGCCCGAGGGCACCGGCTTGCCGCAGTCCATGGCGGCCGCGGAAATATCGCACTTGATGAGCGCGGTGCGCAGCATGTCTTCCATCTGGGTGATCTGGAAGGCGGCTTCTGCGGTGATTACCACGGTGCGCTCATCGCGCTGGAACGACGCCTCCACACCCTTGAAATCAAAGCGGTTGCTCACGATACGCCCGGCCTGGTCCACCGCGTTGGTGAGCTGGTGCAGATCCACTTCCGATACCACGTCGAATGATGGCATAGTGCCTTGTCCTCGCCACTGCATGCATTGAGGTGCACATGGTAATGCGGCCCCCGCAGTTTACAATCCCCCGGCGGGCCGGTTGAGCCGTGCCCCCGTCCCCCTGGCACATACTGGGCTGTGGCGCCATGGGCCGCCTCTACGCCGCCCAGCTCAGCCGGGCCGGCATCCACGTGGTGCTGCTGCCGCGACAGGCGCCCACCGCCAAGCTGCTGGATATCGAGATCACCGGGCTCAGCCACAGCCGCCACACCCTGCCCTGGGAGCCGCCAGGCGCCACCGGCCCCATCCACCAGTTGCTGGTGTTTACCAAGGCCTACGATGTGGCCCCCGCGCTGGCGGGCATCGGCCATCGGCTTGGCGCCAACAGCCGGGTGATTCTGATGGCCAACGGCATGGGCTATGCGCAGCAATTACACCCCCGCCTGCCAACCCTGCGGCCGGCATTTGGCACCAGTACCCAGGGCGCCCACCGCGGCAGCGGCGCCCAGGTGCAACATGCCGGGCACGGCGCAACCCGCCTTGGCATGCCAGGTGTACCGAAGGCGCCGGACTGGTTTGCCCCCCTGGAACAGGCGCTGCCCGACTGCCGCTGGGAAAGCGACATCAATAGCGCCCTGTGGCGCAAGCTGGCCATTAACTGCGCCATCAACCCCCTCACCGCCCTGCACCATTGCCTCAATGGCGAACTGGCAGCGCGGCCGGCACTGGCGCAGCAGGTGCGGGCGCTGTGCGCGGAAATCAGCACGGTGGGCGCAGCGGCTGGCCAGCAGGCGGCCCTGGCCGGGCTGCAGGAGCAGGTGTTCGCCGTGATCCACGCCACCGCCGGCAACCGCTCGTCCATGTTGCAGGACCTCAGCAGCGGGCGGCGCACCGAGGTAAGCTACATCAACGGCTTTTTAGTGCAGCAGGCCCGGCAGCACGGCATTGCCGCCCCCCTCAACCAGGCCCTGTTGCAGGCGATCACCGCCAAAGAGGCCGCCATAACATGACGCTGCCAACGACAATACCGCTCGCTCCCGTGCTGCTGGCCGCCCTGGCTGTGCCAGCGCTGGTGCTGGCGGACTACCGCCAGTGGCGCCCCGGGCGCTACCTGTGCAAACCACTGGCGGCCCTGGCCTTTGTGTGGCTGGCCTGGGTGCTGGGAGCTACCCACAGCGCCTATGGCCAGTGGCTGCTGGCGGGCCTGTTCTGTTGCCTGCTGGGGGACCTGCTGCTGATGATCGAGCGGCAAACCAGCTTCCTGGCCGGGCTCGGCGCCTTCCTCATCGGCCACCTGCTGTACATCGTCGCCTTCTGCCAGCTGCCCCTCGCGCCCGGCGCGCTGTGGTTCAGCGCCCTGCCGGTGGCGCTGCTGGTGGCCGCCAGCTGGCGCTGGCTGATGCCCCATGTGCCAGGCGATATGCGCCCGGCGGTGGGGCTGTATATGCTGGTGATTGGCGCCATGTTGCTGGCTGCGTCGCTCACCTGGCAGCACGCGGCAGCGCTGTGGATTGTGCCCGGGGCGGTGGGCTTTGCCCTGTCCGACCTGGCGGTGGCGCGGCAGCAGTTTGTGCGGCCCGGGCGCAGTAACGGCCTGTGGGGCACCCCCCTCTATTTTGCTGCCCAGCTGCTGCTGGCAGCCTCCGCAGCCGCGGTTTAGATAGACGCCGCGGTTTAAATTGAGGCCGCAGTCTAGGTGGGAGCAAAACTGTCCTTTGCTACATCGGCGATCACGGCATGCCAACGCACCAGGGGCATGCCGGGCAATAGCACCGCCTGGTGGTAGCGATCCACCCCGGCGCCGCTGCGGGCCAGCCCCAGCAGGCACATCTCAACGCCGCAATGCAGGCTGATCGCCAGGGTTTCATCCGCCGGCGGCGGCGCGCGGTTGCCAGCCACCATTCCCTGCGCCGAGGGGCAGCCTTGCGGCGCGTTGTAAAACTGAAGGCGCCCGTTCTGGGCCAGTGCCGCGGTGCAAACCTGCTCCTGCAACCAGCTGAGGGTGAAGCCCTGCGGCAGGCGCGCCGCGGGGCTCAAGTCAATACGTGGCAGGGCCATTGCCACCCGGTGGGGCTGGGGCAGCAGGCGCGCCAGCAGCAGCCCGGAGGCCAGCAAGGCCGCCCCGATAGCCAGCAGGCTCCAGCGCCGGCTAAGCAGGCGGCGCATATCCTGCAGTGTCAATAGTTCCAGGCCGCGCCAGTCGGCCAGTTGCGAGACTCCACGATGGGGGAAATCTGGCGGCAGGGGCGGCGGCAGGAACGTATCCGGCTCGTCCTGCAGGCTACCGGCCAGCTCGGTCAGCACGGGCCGCTGCAGGGACTGGGGCCGCTCATGGGCCAGGTGGCGCAGCATCTGGCGGACACGCTGGATGTTGTCGGGCCGGTCACCCGGGGCGGCCTGCAGCAGGTGGTGGATCAGTTCCCGCAACGGCGCAGGCAGGGCTGTGCCATCCACCAGCGTGTCCGGCAGCGGCGGCGCCTCGGCCGAGCGCAGCCGCGCCACATCAAGCTGGCCGCTTGCAATAAAGGGGTGTTCGCCACTGGCCATGCGGTACAGCAGGCAACCCAGGGCAAACAGGTCAGAGCGCACATCCAGCGGGTCGCCCGTTAGGTGCTCGGGGCTGAGGGCGCTGGCGCTGGCCGCACCCTGCTCACCGGCCCAGCGACCCGGCGCGCGGGCAATGCCAAAATCCGTCAGCACCGCGCGGCCCTTGTCCGACACCAACACATTGCTGGCTTTTAAGTCACCATGCACGATGCCCTGCCGGCGAATCGCCGCCAAGGCCGCCACCACATCGGTGGCGATACCGAGCAATACACTCAGTTCGAGGGCGCCACGACTCTCAAGCAACGTCTCCAGATCCGTTCCTGGCACGTAGGCCATGATCATTGCCAGATAGTGCCCGGCCAGTATCACGTCGTGAATCTTCACCACCCGTTCGCTGTCGATGCCGGCGATGATGCGCGCCTCCTCCACCACCTTGCGGCGCGCCCTGCGCCCGGCCGGCAGGTGGTAGAGCTTGATCGCCACCTGCCGCTGCAGGCGGGCATCGTAGCCAAGGTAGACACTGCCCTCGCCGCCACGCCGGATCAGGCGCAGCACCCGGTAGGGGCCGATGCGGGCCGCGCCAATGCGGGCCGCGCCGATGCCGGAACGTCTCACGTATCGCCGCGCTGTCGCAGGCGGGCGCGCAGCCCCTGGGCCGATACCCGCAGCGCAAGTGCCGCGCGGCGCTCGTCGCCAGCGGCCGCGGCCAGGGCGGCATCCAGCTCGCCCTGGGCAAGCTCGCTGGCAAGGCGAAAGCCGGCCTCCTTCAGGCGCCGGTACACTGCCTGGCGCGACAGCCCCAGCCGGCGCGCGGTGGCCGCCACTTCGTAGCCGCTGGCCACGTGCGCTGCGCGCACATCGTCAAGGGTGACCTCAGCCAACACCCGGGCGCGGGCCTGCGCCGCTTCCTGCGGTGCCTCGCTGACGCCCTGCAGGCGGGCCTCCAGGGCCGGCGGTATGCTCAGCTGGCCGCCACTACCCAGCAGCAGCTGCCGGGCGGCGTTGGCCAGCTCCCGCACATTGCCGGGCCAGTCGTAACGCGCCAACCGCTGCACCACCTCGGCCCAGCGCGCTATCAGCATGGGGTCGGCATCCAGCGATGGCAGCAGGGCCTCGGCATCCAGCGCCGCCGCCTCCCGGCGCACAAAGGCCAACAACAATTCACCAATGTCCTCGCGCCGCTCGCGCAACGGCGGCAGCAGCAGCTCAAAGCTGCCAAGGCGATGGCGCAGCGCACCGCTGAAGCTGCTGGCTTCGGTATCCAATTCACTGTCGGTAGCGGCAATCACCCGCACATCCACTGCCTCCAATGCGCCGCCCACCACCTGCACCTGCCGCTGCTGCAAGGCCCTGAGCAACTGCGGCTGGATCTCCACCGGCGCATCGCCGATCTCGTCGAGAAACAAGGTGCCACCCTCGGCCTGGCGAAAGTAACCCGGGCTGGCCGTGGCCCCAGTGTAGGCACCGCGCACGCTGCCAAATAGCAACGCGGCCGCCAAACCTACGGGAATGGCCGCCATGTTGATGGCCACCAGCGGCTGCTGCGCCCGGCCGCTGACACGGTGCAGTGCATTGGCGACCTCCTCCTTGCCGGTGCCGGTTTCGCCCAGCAACAGCACGTCCAGGTCGGCGGCGCCCGTCCGGGCGATCTGCTGGCGCAATGCGCACAGGGCGGCACTGGAACCGAGCAGGGCCGGCGCTACCTCCTTGTGCTGCTCGCCGCGCGGCGGCCCGCTGTGCACCCACAGCACCACCGCGTGGCCCAGCTGCAATATACAGCCGGCATCCAGCGTCGCGCGATCCAGGGCAACGGCTTCATCGCCCAGCAACTGGCCGTTCAGGCGACAGCGGCAGGCCCCCGGCTGGCGCGCCAGGCGCAGCCCGTGCTGGTCGTACTGCAGCAGCAGGGCCTGGCGGGACACATGGCGCTCTTCCAGCGCGGCCTCCTGCCCCGTGCCACTGCAAAAGGCCGGCTGCAGGCGGCCCAGCGCAAGGGATTTGCCGCGCGGGCCCAGGGGCAGCTCGCACCAGTGGCCGATACGTTGTGGGTCCGGATGAAAAAGAATGGTCAGGCTGAGGACGCAGGCGGGGTAATCCGCGGCGAGGCTGGTGATCAGGGCAGGGTGGGTCGCTTCCGTGATGGGCGGGTCAGACATGGGCGAGGTTTTATAGCTGGCATTATTGGACTCACGGCGAGTTTAGCATCGCACGGTATTTAGGCCAGTCAAAAACGTGCCCCGGGTCGGTCTTGCGCCCCGGGGCAATATCGCTGTGCCCGGCGATACGATCCGGGCTGAGCCCCGGCAGGGACTGCAGCAAGCACCGGGTAACGGCCGCCAGCGCCAGATACTGGGCTTCGCTATAGGGCGTATCGTCGGTGCCCTCCAACTCGATGCCGATGCTGAAGTCGTTGCAGTTGTCACGGCCCTGGTAGCAGGACTGGCCGGCGTGCCAGGCCCGCTCCAGCAGGTTGACGAACTGCAGCACTTCGCCGCTGCGCCGTATCAGCAGGTGGGAGGAAACCTGCAGCCCGCGAATCTCTTCAAAAAACGGGTGCATGCCCCAGTCCAGGGTGTTGGTAAACAGGCGCTCGATACCTTCGCCACCGAACTCCCCGGGGGGCAGGGAGATGTTGTGGATCACCAGCAGGTCGGGCTTCACCCCCGCCGGGCGCGGCCCGAAATTGGGCGAGGGAACAATGCGCGCCGGCCGCAGCCAGCCCTGCTCCAGATAAAAAGGCATGGTGCCTTCTGTTGCCGTGCCGTGGGGGCTTTTGTGGGGGCGTTGGCTATCTCGTGGCATTTACACCTCCGCCTTATCGAAAAAGGAGCCGAAAAAAGGAGCCGAAAAAAGAGTCGAAAAAACCGCAAAACGCCGCAGAAGCCCCTAAAAACGCGGTGAAAGCAGATGCAGCAGCTAAATCGCACTGCAAGATAGTAGCGGCGCCCGCCGCAGCGCTCAATGCCGCCGGGCGACTTACGACTGCCGCTGCACTACCTGCGACCAGCCATGGGCTCCCCTGACGCCCCGCGGTGCAACTGGTAGAATCGCAGCCCCTGCACGATGAGACACCCCCATGCTGAAGCTGCCCGCCGACATCATTCACCAGAACGTTCAGGCCGCCCTCGCCGAGGACATTGGCAGCGGCGACATTACCGCCGAACTGATCGGTGCGGATACCCGGGCCACTGGCCGGGTTATCACCCGCGAAGCCGGGGTGCTGTGTGGCCGCCCCTGGGCCGACGCGGTATTCAAGGCGGTGGACCCGGACATACAACTCGCCTGGCAGCACGAGGACGGCGCCACCGTGGCCGCCAACGACACCCTGTTCACCTTCAGCGGGCCGGCCCGCGGCCTGCTCACTGCCGAACGCAGTGCGTTGAACTTCCTGCAGCTGCTGAGCGGCACCGCCAGCGCCTGTCGCCGCTATGCCGACCAGGTGCGCGGCACCGGCGTGCGCCTGCTGGACACCCGCAAGACCATCCCCGGCCTGCGCATGGCGCAGAAGTACGCGGTGAGCTGCGGCGGCTGCCACAACCACCGCATTGGCCTGTTCGATGCTTTCCTGATCAAGGAAAACCACATCAACGCCTGCGGCGGCATTGATAAAGCGGTGCAGTCGGCGCGGCAGATTGCACCGGGCAAGCCGGTGGAAGTGGAAGTGGAATCCATGGATGAGCTGGCCCAGGCCCTTGCGGCCGGCGCTGATCGCATCATGCTGGATAACTTCAGCCTGGAAAAAATGCGCGAGGCCGTCACCCTGGCCAAGGGCAAGGCCGAACTGGAAGCCTCCGGCAATATCACCGACGCCACCCTGCGCCCGGTGGCAGAAACCGGCGTGGACTTTATCTCCATCGGCGCCCTCACCAAAGACTGCAAGGCGATGGACCTGTCGATGCGGCTGGACTGAGGCGCCCGCCGCAGTGCATTAGCCGCCGGCAATGGCCTCCCGGCTCACCAGCACGCCATTGTTGTCGGCGTAGATATAGTCGCCCGGCGCAATCTCCACCCCGCCAAAGTGCAGGGCAATACCCTGCTGCCCTTCGCCGCGCTTGTCGGTTTTGACCGGCACGGTGCCCAGGGCCTGCACGCCGAGGTCGGTGCGGCCGATCTCGTCCACGTCGCGAATCACCCCGTAAATCACCAGCCCGGCCCAGCCGTTGGCCGCGGCCTGCTCGGCCAGCATGTCGCCCAGCAGGGCGCGGCGGCGGGAGCCGCCGCCGTCCACCACCATCACCCGGCCCTCGCCGGGCTCCCCCACCAGGGCCTTGACCAGGGAGTTGTCTTCAAAGCACTTGACGGTGACCGCGCGGCCGCTGAACTGGCGGCGCGCGCCGTAATTGCACCAGGGCAGCTCGATGGCCCGCGCCTCGGGGGCGGCGTCCGACAGATCGGGGGTAGGCAGCATTGTCACGGGGCGTCTCCTTACAACCAGTTTTCAGGAAAGGCTTGCAGTTGGCCGCCGGCGCCGCGCAGCGCACCCGCGTGGCCGGCGCAGCGCGGCAGCAGCACCTCGGCATAAAAGGCCGCCGTGGCGATTTTGCGCGGGTAGAAATCCCGCGTCTCACCCGCGGCGATACGCTGGTGGCACAGCAGTGCCGAGCGCGCCAGGTGCCAGCCGCCCAGCAGGTAACCCGCCTGCATCATGTAATCGAAGGAGCCGCCAAGGGCCACGGCGGCATCGTCCTTGAGCGCGGCCACAATGTGTTCGGTGGTGTCGCGCAGGTCGGTCGCTGCAATGACCAGGGCGGCGGCAATGCCATCCAGGGCCGCCTCGCCGGTGGCTTGCAGGGCCGCCGCGGTATCCGCCACCTGATCCAGCACATCCAGCATGGCGCCGCCGCCGTCGCGGCCCAGCTTGCGGCCCACCAAATCCGCCGCCTGAATGCCGTTAGTGCCTTCGTAAATGGCAGCAATGCGCACATCGCGCAGGAACTGGGCGGCGCCGGTTTCTTCCACATAGCCCATACCGCCGTGCACCTGCACACCGAGGGAGGTCAGCTCCTGGCCCACCTCGGTCATCCAGCCCTTGATCACCGGGATCATCAGGTCTACCCGGGTCTGGGCGCCGGCGCGCTCCGCCTCTGGCCCGGCATGGGCCAGGTCCATGCTCAGCGCCTCGGTGTACACCAGCGCGCGCATGGCTTCGTTCAGGGCATTCATGGTCAGCAGCATGCGCCGCACATCCGGGTGCTGGATGATCGGCACGCCGGCCTGCACCCGCTCGCGGGCGTACTCCACCGCCTGCTGGTAGGCGCCCACCGACATACCCAGGCCCTGCATGCCCACCTTCAGGCGGGCCTCGTTCATCATGGTGAACATGCATGCCAGGCCGCGGTTTTCTTCGCCCAGCAGGTAACCGATGGCGCCGTCGTTGTCGCCAAAGGCCATCACGCAGGTGGGGCTGCCGTGAATGCCGAGCTTGTGCTCCACCGACACCGGATAAACGTCGTTGCGCTCGCCCAGGCTGTCGTCCTCGTTCACAAGGTATTTGGGCACGATGAACAGGGAAATGCCCCGGCTGCCCTCTGGCGCGTCGGGCAGCTTGGCCAGCACCAGGTGAACAATGTTGTCGCAGGCCTCGTGATCGCCCCAGGTAATGAAAATTTTCTGGCCGTGGATGCGGTAGTGGTCACCCTCCGGCACGGCGCGGGCCTTCATCACCCCCAGGTCGGAGCCGGCGCCGGATTCGGTCAGGTTCATGGTGCCGGACCACTCGCCGCTGTACATCTTCGGCAGCCAGCGATGCTTTTGCTCGTCGCTGCCGTGGGCGGCAATGGCCAGCGCGGCACCGGCGCTCAGCATGGGCTGTAGGGCAAAGGCCATGTCGGCGCTGTTCCACATCTCAAAGGCGGCAGTGGAGTACAGCTCCGGCAGGCCCTGGCCGCCGTAGTTGGGGTCGGCGGCAATGCCGAACCAGCCGCCCTCGCCCAGTTGCTTGAGCGCCTCGGCATAACCGGGCGATATGGCCACCTTGCCATCGGCACAGGTGGCCGGGTGCTCGTCGCCCACCCGGCGCAGGGGCGAAATGACATCGCCCGCCAGCTTGGCGGCCTCTTCCAGCAGGGCGGTGGTCAGCTCCGGCCCCACGCCCAGCTCGGCGTAGGCTGGCAGGTCTCCCAGGCGGCTGCCAGCGTCCAGCAGTTCATCGATGAGGAAGGTCATATCGTCAAGGGGCGCGCGGTAATTGGCCATGGAGATACCCGTGTGTTGAATCAGCAAACAAGAGGAGTTGCCGCCCCACAGGCGGCAGGATTGGCAATTGTATCGGGCCGCGTATAATTTCGTAAATTAATCCACCGCATCCCAGGCATTCACTGGGTGAATAATTTGCCGGGGAGCCGACGTGAACCTGAACCGTATCGACCTCAACCTGCTGGTCTACCTGGACGCCCTGCTGCGCGAACGCAATGTGACCCAGGCCGCCAATCAGCTGAACCTGTCCCAGCCGGCCATGAGCAACGGCCTGCGGCGCCTGCGGGAGCTGTTCGATGACCCCCTGCTGGTGCGCACCTCCGACGGCATGACCCCCACCGAGCGGGCGCTGGAGCTGGAGCCCATCGTGCGCGAGGTGCTGACCGAGATCGACCGCGCCGTGCAGCCGCGCTCGGCCTTTGAGCCGGACCAGGCCAGCCGCGTGTTTCGCATCATGGCCAGCGACTATGCCGAATCCACCCTGCTGCCCACGGTGCTTGGCAAGCTGCGCACCCAGGCCCCCGGGCTGACCCTGGACATCATGACCCCCTCGGACGTGAGCTTTCTGGACGTGGAGCGCGGCAAGGTGGACATGGTGATCAACCGCTTCGACTCCATGCCCCAGTCCTTCCACCAGATTCACCTGTGGAACGATTCCTTCTCCTGCCTGCTGAGCCCGGAAAACCCCCTGCTGGATGACTTCACCCTGGACAGCTACCTGAAGGCCAACCACATCTGGGTGAGCAAGACCGGCATGGGCGTGGGCGTGGGCGTGGACCCAGACGACGTGCAGCGCCTGGGCTGGGTGGACAGCGCCCTGGCCAAGCTCGGCAAAAAGCGCCAGATTCGCGTGTTTACCCGCCACTACCAGGCCGCCATGACCCTGGCGGAGCAGAACGATTTGGTGGTTACCCTGCCCACCCGCGCCGCCATGCTCAAGCGCAACAACCCGCGGGTGGTGCTGCGCCAGCCGCCGCTGGACATCCCGCCGCTGGAGCTGAAAATGGCCTGGAGCCCCCTGCTGCAGCACAACCCCGCCAACAAATGGCTGCGCAAGCTGATCGCCGACACCGCCCGGGAGATGGACGGACAGGCCCCGCTGCCCTGACCGCTGCGGTGCGGCGTTGCCGCCTCAGCCGCCGAGGGTGATGTAGCGCTCGATGCCGATGGCCTGCAGAAAGGCCTGATCGTGGCTCGCCACCAGCAGGGCGCCATCGTAGGACCCTAGCCCCGCCTCCAGCGCGGCAATGGCCTCCAGATCCAGGTGGTTGGTGGGCTCATCCAGCAACAGCAACTGCGGCGGGCGCGGCCCACCCAGCACACAGGCCAGGGCCGCGCGCAGGCGTTCGCCACCGCTCAGGCTGGCCACCGGCTGCAGGGCGGCAGCGGCCCGAAAGCCCAGGCGCGCCAGCGCCTCGCGGCAGGCCCCTTCGGCAAGGCCCGGATGATAGCGGCAAAAACTCTCCAGTACCGTGCCATGCGCCTGCAACAGCGCTGCGCGCTGGTCCAGCCGTGCGCAGTCCACCTGGCATGCCACGCTGCCACTGAAGGGCTCAAGCTCCCCCGCCACCAGCGCCAACAGGGTGGACTTGCCCGCCCCATTCGGGCCAACAAGCGCCACCCGCTCGGGGCCTCGAAGGGCGAGTGACAGCTGCTGCAATACCGGCTGCCGCAGATCATAGCCGGCGTTTACCGCCTCCAGCGTGAGCACGGTTTTGCCGGCGGCCAGGGCGCTGGAGGCAAGCTCCACAACCACTGGCTTTTGCACCTCCACCTTCTGCCGCGCCGCCTGCAGCGCCTGTTCGGCCTCGGCCTGGCGCGCCTCCCCAAGGCGCACACTACTGCCACCGCTGGCCTCGCTGCGCTGCTTTTGGGCATCCAGCAGAATTTTGGGCGCATCGCCCCTGGCCCGCTTGCGCCGCCCCGCCCCGTCGGTGCGCGCCTTGCGCTCCAGGCGCTGCTGCGTGCTGCGCTGCACTGCGGCCAGTTGCTTGCGGGCATCAGCAACCTCGCGCCCGATGGCCGTAAGCTCCGCCTGCTTCTGGGCACGGTAGTGCTGCCAGTTGCCCCCGTAGCGGGTGGCCCCAAGGCTGGTGAGTTCGACTATGCTGTCCATCTCACCCAGCAGTTCCCGGTCATGGCTGACCACCAGCGCACCGCCATTCCAATCCGCCAGCAACTGCAATACCGCCCTGCGGCCGTCGCGGTCTAGGTCGTTGGTGGGCTCGTCCAGCAGCAGGTACTGGGGCTCTTTAAACAGCAGCGCCGCCAGCGCCAGGCGAGTACGCTGCCCGCCGGAGAGTGTATCAATGGACGTATCGGCGGCTACCGCAAGGCCAGCGCCGGCAATGGCGCTTTCAAAGCGTGCCGGCAGGGTCCAGTCCGCCGCACTAAAATCTCCCAGCGACCCGTGCCCGGCCTCAATGCGGGCCAGGCGCGCAAGGTCCTCGCCAATGCCGAACAGCGCGGCCACCGTGCCCCGGGTAGCCGCGCCATGGCCCTGGCGCAGCCAGCCCAGGCGCAGGGGGCAGTCAATGCTGCCGCTGTCCGGGCGCAGGTCGCCGGCCATCAGGCGCAACAGGGTGGACTTGCCCACACCGTTGCGGCCCACCAGGCCGGTGCGCTCGACGGATAAGCTGAGATTGAGTTGACTGAAGAGCGAGTGCCCCTCAGGTGTTAGCGCGGTAACCCCACGCAGGGTGATGACAGAAGCAGGCATGGACAATTCCCCGAACCGCAAGCATGAAACGATGCGCGACAAGCCAGAAACTGGCGGGAATTGCGTAATCCATCGTTTTTACTCCTGTGGTCAGAGAAGAGGCCAAGCAACATTGAATGTCGAGCCTGGCATAGCGGCCGGCCATGTTACTCCCTGCCTTCGGCGATTGCCATGCTCGCTCTGGCGCCGGCTACAGGGCCACGCCGTTGACGCTGCCGCTGACGACCGCCGCCTCCGGCACGAACTGCGCGTCGCTTTCCAGCAAGAGGATGCCCGTGCCCTCACCAATCCAGTTGTAGGATTCGCTGGTTTCACCGTTGACGGTGTCGTAGCGACGCACCCGACAGGCATCAAAGGTTCCCGCCGGTACGGTAATGGACTGGATACCCTCGTAAATGAAGCGGGAACGGATGTGTTGCAAGGTCTGCGGTGCGCTGTTATCTGGAAAAGTCAGCTCAATCGTATACTCAGTGGTGTACTCATCGCCGACCTGGAGGTCGAAACGCTGTACAAACGGCGGAGTGAAAACACCGACAACTTCCTGCCTGACCGGAGTGATCGACACCTGCTCGCTGCCCACGGTATCCACCCGGAAGGCGCCCATGTCCACCCGGTGGTAGGTGGTCAGTTCAAAAGTGGCGTTCAGGGGGCCGCTGTCAGAAACGGCTTCCTTCAACACCATGGCAGGCTGGCCGCGGTACGGCTGCGGCCCGGAGACTTCGCGCCGCGTGCGCCGGGTGCCTTCTTCGACACCATCGTCGTAGTGTTGGCGGGTAATATCAGAGCGATAGCCGCTCTGGTACATTGCGGTGTTCACACAGGCCCGGAAAGAGCGGTTTTCCAGGGGGCCTAAATCACCCTGGCGCGCAAAGACGGGCTCCAGGTGAAAAACGCGATCGGATTCCAGCACCGCCATCAGCCCCTCGTTACCGGCGAATCCCTCGGTGACCAGCCGGCAATCCCTGGGGCCACCACCGCAGAGCCGATCCTGTCCGCGGCGCCAGCCGGTAAACACAAAACCCGCCGCCGGCGCGCCGCTGAAGCGCTCGTCGAAGAAGACATCCACGACATCCACTGTGCACACCTGCCCCTGAGGGCAGTCGAAGGCACCGCTGGCGCTGACCACCTGACCGCCCTCCGGTACGCTGATCCTCACTTTGCAGCCCGCACTTGATCCCACCAGGACAAGCACCAGAAACAGCCTGGTCATCCGCCGACCCACGCCCTCACTTCCCATTGGCATCCCCACCTTTTTTCCTGGACAGGCTCCAGTATAGCCAGGCTGGCAGCGCTTGGGTCACGAGCGAGTTCTCCATGCTCCATGCTACATCCCCCTTGCCAGGCTCACCGCCCCCCATGCCGTTCATTCTCGATGGGGTTAGCAACCAGCCCTATAGGCATTCGCCAAGCGAATGACCGCGATAAAAACGATAAATTAGCTAAATTATAGGTGCCCTCCTAGAATTCGGCTTTACTTGACTCGACTTGATTTCACGTCATTTCACTTCGAACGACCCGCCGCCACGGGCGGCCAGCAAAGGATGTACAGCATGAGTGAGCGTATCCAGCAAGGCGGCCTGCAGATTGCCGCCGTTCTGCACGACCTGTTGGAGCGGGACATCGCACCGGGCACCGGCATAGCACCGCAGGCCTTCTGGGCCGCGCTTGAGGCCATTGTGAACGACCTGGGCCCCCGCAACCGCGAACTGCTGGCCGAGCGTGACGCCCTGCAGGCCAAAATTGACGCCTGGCACCGGGACAACCCGGGCGCCAACTACGACCGCGGGGCCTACAAAGCCTTCCTGCAGGAGATCGGCTACCTGCTGCCGGAGCCGGGCGACGCCACCATTGCCACCGAAAATGTGGACGATGAGATCGCCACCCTCGCCGGCCCCCAGCTGGTGGTGCCGGTCATGAACGCGCGCTACGCCCTGAACGCCGCCAATGCCCGCTGGGGCAGCCTGTACGACGCCCTGTACGGCACCGACGTGATTCGCGAAGACGGCGGCGCCCAAAAAGGCCCGGGCTACAACCCGGTGCGCGGCGACAAAGTGATTGCCATGGGCCGCGACTTCCTGAACGCCCACTGCCCCCTGTCCACCGGCGACCACAGCCAGGCCAAGGCCTACACCGTGGTAGGCGGCGCCCTGCAGGTGGTGCTGCAGGAAGGGCAGATCGCCTCCCTGGCCGACCCGGCCCAGTTCCGCGGCTACGCCGGCGAGCCCAATGCCCCCACCAACGTGCTGCTGCGCCACAACGGCCTGCACATCGACATCCAGATTGACGCCACCCACCCCATCGGCGCCACCGACCGCGCCGGCGTGAAAGACATTGCCCTGGAAGCCGCGCTGACCACCATCCAGGACTGCGAAGACTCCGTGGCCGCCGTGGACGCCGACGACAAGGCCGTGGTGTACCGCAACTGGCTGGGCCTGATGCGCGGCGACCTGAGCGAATCCTTCAGCAAGGACGGCGGCACCCACACCCGCCGCCTGAACCCGGATCGCCGCTTCACCGGCGCCGACGGTAGCGAACTGGTGCTGCCCGGGCGCAGCCTGATGTTTGTGCGCAACGTGGGCCACCTGATGACCAACGACGCCATCCTCGACCGCGAGGGCCGGGAAATTCCCGAGGGCATCATGGACGGTATGTTCACCGTCCTGATCGCCCTGCACGACCTGCGCAAAAGCGCCGATGAAGCGCGCAACTCGCGCCGCGGCAGCGTGTACATCGTCAAGCCGAAAATGCACGGCCCGGAGGAAGTGAGCTTTACCTGTGAGCTGTTCGACCGCATCGAGGACGCCCTGGGCCTGGCGCGCAACACCGTCAAGCTCGGCATCATGGACGAGGAGCGCCGCACCACCATCAACCTGAAGGAGTGCATCCGCCGCGCCCGCGAGCGGCTGGTGTTCATCAACACCGGCTTCCTCGATCGCACTGGCGATGAGATTCACACCAGCATGGAAGCCGGCGCCATGACGCCCAAGGGCGCCATGAAGCAGGAGCCGTGGATCAACGCCTACGAAGACTGGAACGTAGATACCGGCCTGGCCTGCGGCCTGCGCGGCCGCGCCCAAATCGGCAAAGGCATGTGGGCCATGCCGGACCTGATGGCCGACATGCTGAAGGCCAAAATCAGCCACCCCCAGGCCGGCGCCAACACCGCCTGGGTGCCCTCGCCCACTGCCGCCACCCTGCACGCCACCCACTACCACACCGTGAACGTGGCCGCCCGCCAGGAAGCGCTGGCCAGCCGCGAGCGCGCCTCGCTGGATGACATCCTCAGCATTCCGCTCAAGGGCGCAGAGGGCCTTGGCGCCGAGGACATCCAGCGCGAGCTGGACAACAACGCCCAGGGCATTCTCGGTTACGTGGTGCGCTGGATCGACGCCGGCGTGGGCTGCTCCAAAGTGCCGGACATCAACAACGTCGGCCTGATGGAAGACCGCGCCACCCTGCGCATCTCCAGCCAGCACATCGCCAACTGGCTGCGCCACGGCGTGTGCAGCGAACAGCAAGTGCGCGAAACCCTGGAGCGCATGGCCGCAGTGGTAGACGCGCAAAACGCCGGCGACCCGAGCTACCGCAACATGGCGCCGAACTTTGCTGACTCCGTTGCCTTCCAGGCGGCCTGCGAACTGGTGTTTGAAGGTTGCGCCCAGCCCAACGGCTACACCGAGCCGGTATTGCACCGCCGGCGGCGCGAGGCGAAGGCCAAGCACGGGGCGTAACTCTGCCCCATTTTTTGCTTCGACAATACCATCCTCGTCAAATAGCGTAGTTAAAGGTATTACCTTTAACTACCGGAGGCCGTATGGCCACACCAACCTCCATCAAGCTTGATGACGAACTGAGAAGCCGGATTCAGCACCTGGCTGATCACCGCCGGCGCTCGGCCCACTGGCTGATGCGGGAAGCCATTGAACAGTACGTGGAACGCGAGGAGCGGCGCGAGTGCTTCAAGCAGGAAGCCCTCAAAGCCTGGGAGGATTGTCAGGCAAACGGACTGCACGTCACCGGAGCCGAGGTAGAGCGCGGGCTGGGGGAGCAGCCGCGTCGCCCGGCACGAGTTCCTCTATCGATCCAACGAGACCACTCCGTCGCCCCAGCGCAGGCTGGGGCCCTTCGTTAAAACAACATCAAGCCGACTGCTGCAGCGCCGTGCGACCCAGGGCGGTCATCGGCTCCACGTAGTCGTAATCCAGCGCTTCGGCCACCGCTTCGCAGGTGATCATGCCGGCGTGTACGTTCAGGCCATTGCGCAGGTGGGGGTCGCGGTCCAGCGCGTCGCCCACGCCCAGGTTCGCCAGCTTGAGGGCGTAGGGCAGGGTCGCGTTGGTGAGCGCCATGGTCGAGGTGCGCGCCACGCCGCCCGGCATGTTCGCAACACAGTAATGCACCACACCGTCCACCACGTAGGTTGGGTCCTGGTGGGTGGTGGCGCGGCTGGTTTCAAAGCAGCCACCCTGGTCAATAGCCACATCCACCATCACCGCACCCGGCTTCATCCGGCTGACCAGCTCGCGGTTGATCAGCTTCGGCGCCGCCGCGCCGGGGATCAGCACAGCGCCCACAACCAGATCGGCTTCCAGCGCGTGGCGCTCGATGGCATCCGCCGTGGAATAGATGGTTTTCAGGCGCCCGCCAAAATGCATGTCCAGTTCTTTCAGGCGTTCCAGCGACTTGTCGAGAATGGTGACATCCGCCCCCAGGCCCATCGCCATGCGCGCCGCGTTGATGCCAACCACACCGCCGCCAATCACCAGCACCTTGGCCGGCTCAACACCCGGCACCCCACCCAGCAGCATGCCGTTGCCGCCCTGGGCCTTTTCCAGATTGTGGGCACCGGCCTGAATGGCCATGCGCCCGGCTACTTCGCTCATCGGGGCCAGCAAGGGCAGGCCGGCGCCGTCGGACGTCACGGTCTCATAAGCGATGGCCGTGGCGCCAGACTCCAGCAGCAGGCGGGTTTGCTCCGCGTCCGGCGCCAGGTGCAGGTAGGTAAACAGCAACTGCCCCGGGCGCAGCTTGCGGCACTCGTCGGGCTGGGGCTCCTTCACCTTGATGATCATCTCCGCCCGCTTGAAGATCTCATCCGCGCTGGCCACGATCTCCGCGCCGGCGCTGCGGTACTGGTCGTTATCAAAACCAATGGCCAGGCCACCGTCCTGCTCCACCAATACCTGATGGCCGTGGCCCACCAGCTCCTTGACGCCGCCGGGGGTCAGGCCAATCCGGTATTCGTGGTTCTTAATTTCCTTGGGTACGCCAATCAACATGTGAGCCTCCTTGGTCTAGGCCATAAAAATTCTCTAATCCACCAGTCTAGAAGTCGTTTATAGAGATTTTCACTGGAGTTTTTTGGCCAAATCAGTAAATTCCTAAGCCAAAGACAAGAAGACAGCGCTTTCAGCTATTTAGGCATCAATTGGCATTAGAAGCGCCGCTTTTTATAACCAAATCATCAGGAACACCATGGAACGCCGCGCCCACACCCTCAGCCGCATTGACCGCAAAATCCTCCGGCTGCTACAGAACGACGCCCGCATGAGCTATGTGGACCTGGCAAAAGAAGTGGGCCTGTCGCCCACCCCCTGCAAAGAGCGCATCAAACGGCTGGAGCGCGAGGGCATCATTCGCGGTTACCAGGCCATTCTGAACCCGGAATACCTGGACGCTGGCCTGGTGGTGTTCGTGCAGATTCGCCTGAACCGCACGGCCCAGGACATCTTCGAGGAATTTAAAAACAGCGCCTTCGACCTGCCGGAAGTTCAGGAGTGCTACCTGGTCTCCGGCAACTTCGACTACCTGATCAAGGCCCGGGTAGCCGACATGACCGCCTACCGGGAATTTCTGGGGGAAACCCTGCTTACCCTGCCAGGTGTACTGGAATCCACCAGCTACGTGGTAATGGAGCAGGTAAAGGAAACACTGGCACTCAAAGTGCCGTACTGATCATTCCTCGTCCGGGTCCGCGTCGGCATCCTTGTACTGCAGGTTTGTGAGCTGCTCGGACAGCAGCCCCATCAGGAAAATAATCATGCCCGCCAGCACCAACAGCGTGCTCATATTGGTAAAGCGCAGCGAGCCCGACGCCGCCCAGGCCAGCAGGTAATTGAGAAAGCCAATCCCTGCGACTGCCACCGACGCGGGAAAATACACCTTGAGCGGCGAGTACAGCGTGCCGATCTTGAAAATAATCAGCAGAAAGCGCACCCCATCACGCAGCACATTGATGTGGCTCTTGCCCACCCGCTGCGACACCGAAATGGGCACAAAGCCCACCGAATAGCCCGCGCGAAAAAACGCCATGGTGGACGTAGTGGGGTAACTGAAGCCATTGGGCAGCAAATACAGAAAGCTCAGAAACTTCTTGCGCCGCACCGCGCGAAAGCCCGAGGTAAGGTCGGGGATATCCTTGTTCACCATCCAGCTGGCCAGGCGATTGTAGAAACTGTTCGCCCCCCAGCGCGCAATACTGGCCTGATCCGACAGCCCGCCCCGCGCGCCCACCACCATGTCGTAGCCTTCGTCCATCCTGTACAACAGGCGGGCGATATCCATCGGGTCGTGCTGGCCATCGCCGTCCATGAACACAATCACATCGCCACTGGCCGCACGGGCGCCCGCCTTGATGGCGGCACCGTTGCCCTTGCTGTAGGGCTGCGAAAGCACCCTCACCCCGGCAGCCTCGCAGACACCGCACGTGCCATCCGTTGAGCCATCATCCACTACAATCACCTCCGCCTCGGGGTAGAGTTCCATCAGGCGCGGCAAGGTGGCGGACAGGCCTTGTTCTTCGTTTTTTGCGGGGATGATGATGGAAAGTGCCAACTTAACGTTCCCTATAAAGTGCCAGCGTTTGCTGCTCCGCATCAGTCAACTGGCTTTGCGCCATTTTTCGATCAAGCTGCGAAATGATGTTTTTAGCGTCGCTCACTTTACCCAATGCTGTTTTGAAATGCAGCTGCATAAGCAAACCTTGAGTATGGTTGGGCTGCTGCTGCAGGAATAAACTGACATATTCACTTGCAACGTCAAACCTTCCGAGTGCATTTTCCAGCACCGCCAACGACCAGTACACTCCGGCGGAGGCCGAAGCTGGCTCTATATCGACTTGAAAGCGATCTCGCAATCTATCTGCCAGCCTCAAAGACTCACCCGTGTCGCAACGCCCATCCTGAAGCATCCTTGCCAATACCAAAACCTGGTTGGACTCACTGACTGGGCGCGAGGATCCTGCAAGCTCAGACACATCGTAGAAGCTGTCTGGCAGCTTTTCATTAGCCATGCAAGCCAATGCCACTTCACGCACAATCCGATCACCCACTCGCTCGCCGGCTATGCGGCTCGCCCGGCCAGAATATTCCAGCGCCGCAGGGAGCGCACCGACAGCAGCCAGTTGAACTGCCATATCGCTATTCGCCCTGAATGAATTGGGATGCGCCAATACGTTGTTGATACGCAACAGTGGACTACTTGACCACATCTGGGCCTGAGAACCGGTTTTGATAAGTAACAGCCCGACAGCAACCACCAGATAAGCCCTCACCGGCGCAGAGGTTGCTGGAAAACGGCGCACAAACAATGAGGCAAGTGTAACTACCAGCAGCGCTATACCCATCATCGGAAAATAATTTCGATGCTCAAAGTACAGCTCAAGGGGCAGCACCGTCGATTCAGTACTGTGACCAAACAGGTAGAACGCAACACAAAAAACAAGCCGCCTGCCAGTTGGCCATTGCAGAGCAATCAAACAACCCGCCAGCACCGCAAACCAGGCCGCCAAAGACCAGATAGTTGTTTGCGGATTGAACAGTGATTTCGAGACAACAACGTCGTCGTGGTATACGCCAAGCCGCATTACATCAGGCAGGAAAAACTGCCGCAGGTAATCCCAGAGGATTCTTGACTCAGTCAACAAGCGTTCTGTAAGCGTAAATTCGCGTATTTCAAACCCGGCTAGACTGCCCTTGGCAAAGGTAATAAACGCAAGGCATACCAGTAGCGCACCGATGCCGACACCCATCCATGCCAGCCGCTTCAGCAAAACGGCACGAGTCCCGCCCACGGCCGATTGCTGCAGCCACAAAAGCTCCATACACACCAGCACAGGGAGCACCGTAATCGCAGTCTCCTTGGAGTAGAGTCCAAGCAGGAACGAAGCTCCAATGGCCGCCAGCAGTCCCGCGGAGAAACGACCTTCGAGGAAGGCCTTACGCCAGTAGCAGTAGGCGACCAAAGCGCCCAGGGAGAACACCGCCGCCAACATCGCCATCCGCTGAACAGAGTAGAGCACGGTGCTGACGAACAGCGGAGCAACCATCCACAACCCGGCGCCCAGTACTGCCCAACTCGCGGCAGATGGCACACCGGCACTTTGCAACAAGAGTAGAAAAAGCCAAGCCAGTAACGAGCCAGCGAGCAAGTGTAGAACTACGTTGTTCTGCTTGGTGACCGCAGACACATCCCCCTCATAAAGCCAGCGCTCCAGCGCAAAGCTTGCTACCGAAACAGGTCGACCCAAAGGTCCGGAGCGATTTCCCTGGACGTAATCCATCGCTTCTGCTGCATTGCCCTCGATGTACTCGCGGCCTTCTATGCTGGAGAAATCATCCAGCATTGCCGGCCCATGAGTACCTGGCAAGTAGGCCCACCACAGCAGGCCGCACAGCAATACGAATCCTATGAATGGGCGCCAGCTAGCAGCCAGAACGCTCATCTTATTTCGCCGCATTTGCATCATCACGGAACATTGACTTGATCGTCGACGAATAGAGCCGCAATCGATCGTGCTCAACCCATCGCATCACCGCACTGTACATGCCTTGCACGTCACCCAACTCGGCATAGCCAAGGATCAATTCCTGATAGTACCCAAGTGTCGATGGGTGCTCTTTCAGCAATGCTTCCAGCGCAGCAACGCGTTGCTCTGGCCCCGCACCCGTCTGCTCGAGAAAGCGGTAGCGATATCCCACCTGCTTGGCACTTTCCGGGAACCTGCGTTGAATGGTGTCGAACAACAGCATGGCCTTTGCTGGTGAAGTGGGGCAGCTTCCCGCACCCATGCAGTTTGCAAGCATATCGAGGGCATTCCAGTCAGACGCCTGCAAGGCGCTGGTTTGAACCTGCTCGAGAAGACGCTCGTACCACCGCCCGGACGTATCCAGCGCTGTGAAATAGCGCGTGTCCAGGTAGTAAAGCAAGGCCAGGGCCGCAATATCACTTGGGTTGTTCTGGTGCATACGCTCGAAGTGGTGGCGGGCGAGAAGCAGGCTTTCTGTAGCCTGCCCGTCGCTCAAACCCAGAGACTCACGGTGGCGATGCTGCCGCAGAAGAGCGTTGCCATAGAAATAGTGGGAGCGCGCAGACGCTGGATGACGAACCACATCCGTCCTGGCCAATTGGACTTCATCCGACCAGTCATTAACCCGCAGAGATAGCATGGCGGCCATCAGTCCCAACCATACGGCGCATACGATTTGCATTACTTTTAGCGAGTAGTGCTCGCGCAAGCCCTGCCCCACCAGCCCTGCAACCGCAATCAATAGCCCGATGGAAGGTAAATAGTTGCGATGCTCATACACCATCTCCAGCGGCACAAAACTCGATTCCATGATATGAGCGATCAGGAAAAAAACTGTGCCGAATACCAGCAGTGGCCAGCGCTTGCGATAGGCTAGCAGCACGGCGCCCAACGCGAGCCAGATAAGTACTGAAACGAATGTGGTAAGGGGCTGGAAAAGACTGCGCGAAATGGCAATGTCATCGTGCTGGAAAGCCATTGCAAAGTTGTTTGGCACTAAAATCCAGTAAACGTAATGCCAGAGAACCCGGGCCTGAGTCAGCAGCCTTTCCTCCAGACTGAAGTTTCTACGCTCAAATCCGGCTGCCAACCAGTCGTACTGGGTAACTGCAATCAGCACCAGCAAAACAGCAGGGGTGAGCAGAGCCAGCCTGCCTAGTTGTTTAACGAGGCTATTCTCTAGCCCCGCCCACCGACCACGGAAGCATGTGACCTCGACTACGGGGATCAGCCAGAACAGTAGGATGCCATTTTCCTTGGACAGAACGGCCAACGCACCAATCAGCAGGAGCCAAAGTGCAGTTGCTATCAACTCATCCGGTGCAGCGCCTCGCTCCGCCCAGACCTTTCGCCTCGCGACATAAACCACAAGCCCTAGCATTACAAAGAGGGTAGAAAGTTGCGCCATCCGCTGCACGACGTAAAGCACAGAAGACACGTGGAGGGGATTGAAC
This sequence comes from Parahaliea mediterranea, assembly GCF_003402235.1. Taxonomy (GTDB): domain Bacteria; phylum Pseudomonadota; class Gammaproteobacteria; order Pseudomonadales; family Halieaceae; genus Parahaliea; species Parahaliea mediterranea. The sequence continues at coordinate 108,595 of NZ_QEWO01000007.1, read as the reverse complement.
AACCACAGCATTGATGCCAGCAGTGCCAGTTGAGTGGCATTCTTACCAAATCGTCTGCCCATTGCTGGTGACAGAAAGACCTGGCAGGCGAATACGAAGATCAGAATCGCTATCGCGCAATGAATCAGTGTATTCGTGAGTTTCAACTGGAATGCTGAAAATTCGCCAGCTACCGCATGGTTGAAGGCAAAGCTAAGCATACTGATAGGGCGACGGAGAGGACCAGCGTTAGAACTCCATGCCGCGCTGCGCCAATTGTCAAATTCGGCACCATCAATTTTGACTACTGAATTTGAGGTCAAAGCGACATGGTCATCAAAAAGCAAGATACCAGAACAGCCAGCGCCATATACGACAATAGACACTACCAATGCAGCCACTAGTAGCAGCCACTGTCGAGTTTGTTTAGCGGAAATCAAAATACCCGACCTTGAAATAGTAGGCTTAGAATTGGAGGTACCGCCTGAACCTTTGTTTTCTTAAAATTCGAACTTACCCAAAGGAAATAAAAAAGCCCAACGCCTATAGCATCGGGCTTTCTAAAAATTGAATCTGGCTATTAGGTTAACGCACCCGGATCAGCCCCGACAGTTTGCCGGAAGATACTTGGCAGCAACCGCGTTAGAGCCAGAAGGATCGGGCCTGCACTTCCATGTAACCTTACGAGTAATGCTATCAGTGGTGCCTGACAACTGGAAGGTTTGATTAGCAGTAGCGCCAGGTATAACTGCCGACTTAACTGAAACTGTTAAGAGTGCACCACCAGTCGCTCCAGAGCTTGAGGTGTAATCAAGCGAAGCCACAATTTCAGTATTGGGGTTCGTATTAATTCCAGCGATCGTTTCACTAGCCGGCATAAATCCGTTAGCCGAGTAATATTCCGCCAACGACGTTTTTGCTTCGGCCATTACCGCTAGCGGCTCACTCATCTTCGCCCGCACCGTATAATCCTGATACGCCGGCAGCGCAATCGCGGCCAGAATACCGACGATCGCAATCACGATCATCAGTTCGATCAGGGTAAAGCCCTGTTGAACCTGTTTTTGCATTTTCATTGCTTGCTCCTTTTATCCCCTGGGGATGCTTTCGCTTGGCCGACCCACCGTGAATGAGCCTGTCGCCGGGCCATAGCAGCAAGGACTGTGCCATGTGTGCGTAGCAGCCCCCTTCGCGGCATTTGATGCGACGCGCGTCACATTTTTTGGCGGGCAGGTGACCACCCGGGACCACTGGGCCGCCTGCCGCCCTGCCCCTCTAAGACAATGAGTGACGATTTTTGTCACCCTTTGCCGCAAGGGCTGCCGCGCAGGCAGGCGCTGCATAAGGGCGACTATAGCGGTGACATAGCGATGACATAGCGATGACATAGCGATGATATAGCGGCGACAATGTCACAAAATCCCTGATAAATCAGGGGATAACCCCAGTTTGAGGTGTATCCACTGGCGGCAAATTCGTATACTCGCGTGAGTGCGCTTCTTTAACTGATATGAATGGCTTTCACGAATGACGTTGTGCCAACGGCGGCAGAGCGAACCAAACATTGTGACGCAATAGTGACGCAGCTGTATGAATAACAAAGCATCCGGCCAGCTCAGTGGCCTTGCGGGGCGCCTTGCGGCGGAGGGCCTTATCACCCGCGAACAGGCGCAGGAGGCGCAGCGGCAAGCGTCGCTGGAACGCAAGCCGCTGGTAACCTACCTGGTGAACACCATGGACGTGGACAGCCAGCGCCTGGCGGAGGTGGCATCCACGGAATTCGGTGTGCCGCTGTTCGATATTCGCGCCTTCAACCCGGAGCTGCTACCCAGCGGCCTGGTGGACGTGAACCTGGTCAGCAAGCACCATGCGCTGCCCCTGTTCCGCCGCGGCAACCGCCTGTTTATTGCGGTGTCTGACCCCACCAACCTGTCCGCCATCGACGAAATCAAGTTCCACACCGGCATCAACACGGACCCGGTGCTGGTGGAAGAGCGGGTGCTCTCCAAGCTGATTGAGCAGTGGGTGGAGTCGCAGGATGACCTGGGCAAGGGCCTGGCGGACATCGACGCGGAAGACCTGGAAAACATCGACGTTGCCGATGGGCACGGAGATGACGATGACGGCGCCGACGGCATCGATGAAACCCCCATTGTGCGCTTTGTGAACAAGGTGCTGGTGGACGCCATCAAGCAGGGCGCCTCGGACATTCACTTTGAGCCCTACGAGCACAATTACCGGGTGCGCTTCCGTACCGACGGGGTGCTGCGGGAGGTGGTGCAGCCACCGCGCAACCTGTCTGCCCGGCTGGCGGCGCGCCTGAAGGTGATGTCGCAGATGGATATTTCCGAGCGCCGCATTCCCCAGGATGGGCGCATCCAGATGAAGCTGTCGCGCAACCGCGCCATCGACTTCCGGGTGAACACCCTGCCCACCCTGTTCGGGGAGAAGATCGTACTGCGTATTCTGGACCCCAGTAGCGCGCAGATGGGCATCGACGCGCTGGGCTACGAGGAAGACCAGAAGGAGCTCTACCTCAAGGCGCTGAAGAAGCCCCAGGGCATGATTCTGGTGACCGGCCCCACGGGCTCGGGTAAAACGGTGTCGCTGTATACCGGCCTCAACCTGCTGAACCAACCCGAGCGGAATATTTCCACGGCGGAAGACCCGGTGGAAATCAACATGGCGGGCATCAACCAGGTGCATGTAAACCCCAAGGTGGGCCTGAATTTCGCCGAGGCCCTGCGCTCCTTCCTGCGCCAGGACCCGGACGTGATCATGGTGGGGGAGATTCGCGACCTGGAAACGGCGGAAATCGCCATCAAGGCGGCACAAACGGGCCACTTGGTGCTGTCTACCCTGCACACCAACAGCGCGGCGGAAACCATCACCCGCCTGCTGAACATGGGTGTGCCGGCCTTCAACCTGGCCACCTCGGTGGATTTGATCATCGCCCAGCGCCTGGCCCGCCGCCTGTGCAAGGAGTGCGCGGTGCCGGCGGATGACATTCCCCACGAGGTGCTACTGAAGGAAGGCTTTACCGAAGAGATGCTGGCAACCGCCACCCTGATGCATCCGGTGGGCTGCGAACACTGCAAAGACGGCTACAAGGGCCGGGTGGGCGTGTACGAGGTGGTGCGAGTGACACCGGCCATCGCCCGCATCATAATGGCGGCAGGCAACTCCTTGGACATCCACGACCAGGCCCGCGCAGAGGGCTTCAATGACCTGCGCATGTCGGCCCTGCGCAAGGCTGCCCAGGGTTTGACCAGCCTGGAAGAGGTCAACCGGGTCACCACTGACTGACGACGCCGGCAATAACAACAAGGGGCGGCAACGGCCTTAGCGAGGGAAACGGGGAGACACTATGGCGACCAGTGCAGCGCGCAGCGACGTGTTCGTGTGGAGCGGCGTCGACAAGAACGGCCGCAATACCAAGGGCGAGATCACAGCTTCCAGCTCCTCCATGGCCAAGGCGCAACTGCGCCGCCAGGGCATCAAGACCAAGTCCGTCAAGAAAAAGCCCAAGCCCCTGTTTGGCAGTGGCAAGGGCAAGCCGATCAAGCCGGCGGATATCGCCATTTTCACCCGCCAGCTGGCCACCATGATGAAGGCCGGTGTGCCCCTGGTGCAGAGCTTTGACATTGTGGGTGAGGGGCTGGACAAGCAGACCATGCGTGACATGGTGTACAGCATCAAGAACGATGTGGCCTCCGGTAGCGGGCTGGCGCCCTCGCTGGCCAAGCACCCGCGCCATTTCGACGAGCTGTTCTGCAGCCTGGTGGCCTCGGGCGAGGCCTCCGGTACGCTGGAGATCATGCTGGACCGGGTGGCCACCTACAAGGAAAAGACCGAGGCCCTGAAGGCCAAGATCCGCAAGGCGCTGACCTACCCCACCGCCGTGGTGGTGGTGGCCATTGTGGTGACCGGCATTCTGCTGATTAAAGTGGTGCCGCAGTTTGCGGAGACCTTCCGCAGTTTTGGCTCCGACCTGCCGGCCTTCACCCTGTTTGTGTTGAACATCTCCAACTTTGTGCAGAAGTGGTGGTTCATCATTCTGCTGGGGCTGATAGGTGCGGTGTTTGCCTTCCGCGAGGCCCGCTTCCGGTCGGTGAAGTTTGCCGAGTGGCTGGATAAAACCGCGCTCAAAATGCCCATTGTCGGCAACATTGTGCACGACTCGGTAGTGGCCCGTTTTTCCCGCACCCTGTCCACCACCTTCGCCGCCGGCGTGCCGCTGGTGGATGCGCTCAACTCCACCGCCGGGGCCGCCGGCAACGCGGTGTACGCCAAGGCCATCCGCCAGATTCGCGACGATGTCACCACCGGCACTACCTTGTACAGCGCGGTAAAAACCACCGGCCTGTTCCCCAATATGCTGCTGCAGATGGTGTCCATTGGCGAAGAGTCCGGCGCCCTGGACGAAATGCTGGACAAGGTGGCCACCCACTATGAGGAGTCGGTGGACAATGCCGTGGACAGCCTCAGCTCACTGATGGAGCCATTGATCATGTCCATCCTGGGGGTGCTGGTGGGCGGCCTGATGATCGCCATGTACCTGCCCATCTTCATGCTGGGCTCCGTTATCTAAGCGCCCGGCGAGGTACCCATGCTAGACGCCCTGAGCCAGCACAGCTGGTTCCTGCCCTTTGTTTTGCTGCTGCTGGGCCTGGTGGTCGGCAGCTTTCTCAATGTTGTCATCTACCGCCTGCCGCTGATGATGCAGGCCCAGTGGCGGCGGGATTGCTGTGAGCTGCTTGAGGTTGAGAACAGCGCCCCCGCCACTCCGTTCAGCCTGGCGGTGCCCAACTCTCACTGCCCCCAGTGCAAGGCGCCCGTCAGGCCCTGGCAGAACATCCCCGTGGTCAGCTATGTGTTGCTCGGCGGGCGCTGTGCCAGCTGCAAGGCGCGCATCTCCCTGCGCTACCCGGTGGTGGAGGCGGTCACTGGTCTGGCTAGCCTGTTCCTGGCCCTGCACTTTGGCCCCACCTGGGCTCTAGTAGGTGCGGTGCTGCTCACCTGGACGCTGATCACGCTGACGCTGATCGACTTTGACCACCAGCTGCTGCCGGACGATATCACCCTGCCCCTTTTGTGGCTGGGCCTGCTGTTCAACCTGTTTGGCACCTTTGTGCCGCTGGCGGATGCGGTGATCGGGGCCATGGCAGGCTACCTCAGCCTGTGGTCGGTGTATTGGCTGTTCAAGCTGCTCACCGGCAAAGAAGGCATGGGCTACGGCGATTTCAAGCTGCTGGCGGCGCTGGGGGCCTTCCTGGGCTGGCAGGCCCTGCCCATGATTATTCTGTTATCGTCGCTGGTGGGCGCGGTGGTGGGCATTGTGCTGATGGTGGTGCGCCGCCGGGGCCGCGATGTGCCCATTCCCTTTGGCCCCTACCTGGCCGCCGCGGGCTGGCTGGCGCTGGTATGGGGCGAGCCACTCACCGCTTTTTACTGGCAGGCCACTGGACTGAACTAAAGGCTGGATTAAAGGCTGAACTGAAGGTAGAACTGAAGGCAGAACCAATGGAACTGAACGCATGGAACTGAACCGATGAGCCTGGTTGTGGGTATCACCGGCGGCATTGGCAGCGGTAAATCCGCCCTCACCCGCTACCTTGAGGGCCAGGGCATCACCGTGGTGGATGCGGACGTGGTGGCCCGCCAGGTGGTGGAGCCCGGCACACCGGCGCTGGCCGCCATCGCCGAACGCTTCGGCGCCGACATTCTGCAAGGCGACGGCAGCCTAGATCGCGCCGCGCTGCGGGCCATTGTGTTTGCCGACCCGGACCAACGGCGCTGGCTGGAGCAACTCACCCATCCGCTGATCGGCGCAGAAATCCAGCGCCAACTGGCGGCGTCCACCGCCGCCTACACGGTGCTCAGCTCACCCCTGCTGCTGGAAGGCAGCCAGGCCCTGCTGGTCGACAAGGTGGTGGTGGTGGATGTGCCGGTTGAAGTGCAGGTGCAACGCACCATGGCCCGCGACAGCAACGACGAAGCCCAGGTGCGGCGGATTATTGCCGCCCAGATGGACCGGGATGCGCGGCGCGCAAAGGCGGATTTTGTCGTGGATAACAGCGGTACACTGGAGGATCTGCAGGCCCGTGCCGCCCAACTGCACGCCGAGTTACTGGCGCTGGCCGATTAAGCCCCCGCCAGGGCGGCGGTGACGGCCTCCACAATCGGCACGTTGGCCGCCGGAAAGTCGTACTGCGGTAAATCGCCCACAGCCACCCAGGCCATTGGCTGCCCTTCCAGCCCCCTGGGCTCGCCGTGAAAGCGGCGCACCAGGTGAACATCAAGCAATACGGCCTTGTCGCCGTAGTCGTGGCGCACTTCAATCAGCGGAGCGCTCTGCGCCACGGAAATGGCCAGCTCCTCCTGCAGTTCCCGGTCCAGCGCCTGCAGCACATGCTCCCCCGCCTCCACCTTGCCGCCGGGGAATTCCCACAGGCCGCCCTGGTGGGCCCTGGCGGCCCGGCGGGTCAGCAGAATGCGCTGCTGAGCATCCAGAATTACGCCAACGGCAACATGCACTTCCGCTACAGGTGGCATGGTGGGCCCGCTGTGCGCATGCTGCGAGCGCGCTGGCCGGTGGCGGGCATCAGGTGCGGTACTCGGCATTGATCTTGACGTAGTCGTAGGAGAAGTCCGTGGTCCACACCGCGGCCTGCGCGTCGCCACGGTTCAGCTCCACGCGGATGGTGATGTCTTCCGGCGCCATGGCCGCCACGCCCTGCTCTTCGCTGTAGGCGGCGGCGCGACAGCCCCTCTCGGCGATCAGCACCTCGTTCAGGTACAGGCCCACGCGGCTCACATCCAGGTCTTTAAGGCCGGCACGGCCGATGGCGGCCAGCAGGCGGCCCCAGTTGGGGTCGGAGGCAAACAGGGCGGTTTTCACCAGCGGTGAGTGGGCAATGGTAAAGGCCACGTCCAGGCATTCCTGCTCGCTGTGGCCGCCGTTCACCTGCACGCACACAAACTTGCTGGCGCCCTCGCCGTCGCGCACCAGGGCCTGGGCCAGTATCACGCAGACTTCTTCCACCGCTGCCTTCAGGGCGCTGTAACCCGGGGCGTTCACACTGTCCAGGGGCACGTTGCCGGCGGCGCCGGTGGCCAGCAGGACGCAGGCATCGTTGGTGGAGGTATCGCCATCCACCGTTACGCGGTTAAAGGAGATGTCCACGGCCTCGGCAAGCACCTGCTGCAATACGCCGGCCTCCACGGCCATGTCGGTGGCCAGGTAGCCAAGCATGGTGGCCATGTTGGGGCGAATCATCCCCGCGCCCTTGGCAATGCCGGTGAGGGTGCAATCGATGCCATCCACCTGGAAGGTAACCGATGCCCCTTTCGGGCGGGTGTCGGTGGTCATGATGCCGGCGGCGGCCTCTGCCCAGCCATCGGCACTGAGCGCCGCGAAAGCCTCGGGAATCACCGCGGTGATTTTGGCCACCAGCAGTTGCTCACCGATCACACCGGTGGAAAAGGGCATAACACTGTGCGCCGGCACGCCGGCCTCGGCGGCAACCGCGGCGCTGCTTTCGCGGGCGCTGGCCAAGCCCTGTTCACCGGTGCCGGCGTTGGCGTTGCCGGTGTTGGTCAGCAGGTAGCGCGGCTGGCCAGCACTGGCCAGCCAGTGCTCCCGCGCCACAATCACTGGCGCGGCGCAGAAGGCGTTGCGGGTGAAGGTGGCGGCGCAGGTGGTGCCCGCGGCCGCCTCCATCAGCACCACGTCTTTGCGCCCGGGCTTTTTGATGCCGGCGGACACGGTGGCCAGGCGAATGCCGGCTACCGGGAGAAGGTCAGGGAGTTGGTCGCTGCCAGTGGCCATGCAGATGGGCTTCCTTGGGAAAAACGTGACGACTCAGTCCAGCTTGCCGTGGCACTGCTTGAACTTTTTGCCACTGCCGCAGGGGCAGGGCTCGTTGCGGCCAACCTTGGGCTGGTCGCGGGTGACGGTCTGCACAGTGCCCTCCGGCGCGGCAGCCTCGGCGGGCACCTGCTGCTGGGCGACCTCGGCCGCCATGGCCGTGGCGGCGGCGTGCTGGAAGGCGAGCTTTTCGCGCTCGGCTTCCTGGCGGCGGCGGGCCTCGATCAGCGCGGCCTCGTCCTGGCGCTGGATCTGCACGTGGCTGAGGAACTTCACCACTTCGTATTTCAGGTTGGTCAGCAGTTCCTCGAACAGGGCGAAAGACTCGCGCTTGTATTCCTGCTTGGGGTTCTTCTGGGCGTAGGCCCGCAGGTGAATGCCCTGGCGCAGATGATCCATGGTTGCCAGGTGATCCTTCCACAGGGTGTCCAGCACCTGCAGCATGATCTGCTTCTCGATCTTGCGCATGTCCGGGCCAACATCGGCGCTCTTCTTGTCGTAGGCCGCCTGCACTTCACTGACGATGCGCTCGCGCAGGGCTTCCTCGAAGAGCTTTTCGTCGGACTCTAGCCAGCTCTGGATGGGCAGGCGGATCGCAAATTCCGCCTCCAGCTGCTTCTCCAGCCCCGGGATGTCCCACTGCTCTTCCACGCTCATGGGCGGGATGTAGCTGTTGATGGCGTCGTTCACCACATCCTCGCGAATGGCGGTGATGGTGTCGGCAATGTCGTCCTCGCCCAGCAGGTCGTTGCGCTGCTGGTAGATGATCTGGCGCTGGTCGTTGGCCACATCGTCGTACTCCAGCAATTGCTTGCGGATGTCGAAGTTGCGGCCCTCCACCTTGCGCTGGGCCTTTTCGATGGCGTTGGTGACCATGCGGTGCTCGATGGCCTCGCCTTTCTCCATGCCCAGGGCCTGCATGAAGTTCTTCACCCGCTCGGAGGCGAAGATGCGCATCAGGTTGTCTTCCAGCGACAGGTAGAACCGCGACACACCCGGGTCGCCCTGGCGCCCGGCGCGGCCGCGCAGCTGGTTGTCGATGCGGCGGGATTCGTGGCGTTCGGTGCCAAGGATGTGCAGGCCACCGGCCTCCAGCACCTGCTTGTGGCGCGCCTCCCAGGCGGCTTTCAGCTCGGCTTTTTTCTCCTCGCTGATGCCCTCGCCGTAGCTGACGATTTCAGCGTCCAGGTTGCCGCCGAGCACAATGTCGGTACCCCGGCCGGCCATGTTGGTGGCAATGGTCACCACGCCGGGGCGGCCAGCCTGGGCGATGATTTCCGCCTCCTGGGCGTGGTACTTGGCGTTCAGTACCTTGTGTTCGATCTTCGCCTGGCGAAAGCGCGCCGACAGCTCTTCGGAGGTCTCCACCGACGCGGTGCCCACCAGCACCGGCGCGTGGTTGGCCATGCAGTCCTGCACATCGGCCACAATGGCGTCGAACTTTTCTTCGCGGGTCAGGTAGACCAGGTCGTTCATGTCCTGGCGCTGGGCCGGCTTGTTGGTGGGAATCACCAGCACTTCCAGGCCGTAAATCTGGCGGAACTCGAAGGCTTCGGTATCGGCGGTCCCGGTCATGCCGGCCAGCTTCTCGTACAGGCGGAAGTAGTTCTGAAAGGTGGTGGAAGCCAGGGTCTGGCTTTCGCTCTGGATATTCACGCCCTCCTTGGCCTCGATGGCCTGGTGCAGGCCCTCGGACAGGCGGCGGCCGGGCATGGTGCGGCCGGTGTGCTCGTCGATCAGCACCACCTGGCCGTCCTGCACGATGTACTCCACATCGCGATGGAACAGCACCCGCGCCCGCAGGGCGGAATGCACGTGATGCAGCAGGTTGAGGTTGGTGGCGGCGTAGAGGCTGTCGCCCTCTTCCAGCAGTTTTTCGCGGGTCAGCAGCTCCTCGATGAACTCGTGGCCGGCCTCGTTCAGCTCCACCTGGCGCTGTTTTTCGTCGACGGTGTAGTGACCTTCTTCGCCTTCGCTGTCGCTATCAGAGGCGGGCTTGAGCTGCGGCACCAGTTTGTTGATGCGCTTGTACAGTTCGGAGCTGTCTTCCGAGGCCCCGGAAATAATCAGCGGGGTGCGCGCCTCGTCGATGAGGATGGAGTCCACTTCATCGACAATGGCAAAGGCCAGCTCGCCCTGCATTTTGTCCTGCAGGGTGAAGGCCATGTTGTCGCGCAGGTAGTCAAAGCCGAACTCGTTGTTGGTGCCGTAGATGATGTCCGCGCCGTAGGCCTGGCGCTTCTGCTCTGGCCCCTGGCCAGACATGATCACGCCCACCGACACACCCAGAAAGTGGTACAGCGGCCCCATCCAGCCGGCGTCACGGCTGGCCAGGTAGTCGTTCACGGTAATCAGGTGCACGCTCTTGCCGGAGATGGCGTTCAGGTAGGCCGGCAGGGTGGCCACCAGGGTTTTACCCTCACCGGTGCGCATCTCGGCGATCTTGCCCTCATGCAGGGCCATCCCGCCAATCAGCTGTACGTCGAAGTGGCGCATGCCCATCACCCGCACGCTGGCCTCGCGCGCCACCGCAAAGGCCTCCGGCAGCAGGCGGTCAAGGGACTCGCCATCGGCGTGGCGGTTGCGGAATTCGGCCGTCTTGGCCTGCAACTGCTCGTCGGATAGGGCCTGCATGGCCTCTTCCAGGCCGTTGATCTGCTTGACCACCTTGCGCATGCGCTTGAGTTCGCGGTCGTTGCGGGTGCCGAAGACTTTTTTCAGAGCTGAACTAATCATTTTTTTGCCATTGGGGAACGGGACACGGCCACCCCCTCTGCGGGAGTGGTACTGCGACTGACGGGTTGCAGGCTAGCGCCGGCGGGTGCGACGAACGTAGCTGGAGGGGTCGACCGAACGGCCGTGTTTGTAGACTTCAAAATGCACGTGGGCGCCGGTTGAGCGCCCACTGGACCCCAGCAGTGCAATGGGCTCGCCCTTGCGCACCACATCGCCGGGCTCAACCAGGTTCTTCTGGTTGTGGCCGTAGCGGGACACCAGCCCGTCACCGTGGGTGATTTCCACCATGTTGCCGTAGCCGCTGCGCTCACCGGACCAGGTGACCACGCCGCCAGCCACCGCCAGCACATCGGACCCGGCCTTGCCCGCGAAATCGATACCGTGGTGGAAGGCCGGGCGACCATTGAAGGGGTCGTTGCGGCGGCCGTAACCGGAGGACACCCAGCCCTTCTCCACCGGGCGGCCAGACAGCCAGGCCTGGTCTTCCAGTTTGCGGTTGCTGAGCAGGGATTCAAGAATGGCGAGTTGCTGCTCGCGATCGGACAGGCGGCGGGAGAAGTCGGCAATCTCGCCAGACAGGCCCATGCTGGAGTAATCCACACTGAATTCGCCGCCAATCGGGCCGCCCACGGCCGGGGGCTGGCTGAAGTCGAATTCGCCCTGGTCCAGCTCCGCCATTGCGGTGAGGTGCTCACCCAGGGCGTCGATGCGGGTCATGCGGGCCTGCAGTTCCGCCAGGCTGTGGGTCAGGGCCTGCAGCTTCAGCTCGGCCTCGCCCTTCAGGGCGTCCAGATCTTCGGATTGCTGGGCCAGCTCGTCGGCCATGGCGTCCACGCTCTGGCCGCGCAGGGAGCTGGCCTCGCTCTGCATGCCGGCCAGGTAGCCAACCGCAACCATGCCCAGCGGCAACCCAAGGCAGCACAGGGACAGGAGGGCACGGGACCAACGACCTAACTCAAACGAGCGCGAGCCGCCATGCTTGCGATTGATGACAATGACTTTCATTGGCACTTTTGCAGAAAATTGGCAGCGAACTATGCCACAGGCGTTGGCTTTATGCTACGCCCGATTGCAATCTGCCTCAGGCGGCGGGAACCGGGTTGGTACTGTAGGAAATCGGGGCGGTTGCCTCGTCCTCGAAGGTCACCATTTCCCAGGCATCGGGCTGGGCCATCAGCGAGCGCAGGGAGGCGTTGTTGAGGGCGTGGCCACTCTTGTGGGCCTTGAATTCGCCGATCAGGCTGTAACCGAGCAGGTAGACATCGCCGATGGCGTCGAGAATCTTGTGCTTGACGAACTCGTCGTCGTAGCGCAGGCCGTCCTGGTTGAGGATGCGGTACTCGTCCACCACGATGGCGTTGTCGACGGAGCCGCCGCGGGCCAGGCCCTTGGAGCGCAGGTATTCAATTTCGTGCATGAAACCGAAGGTGCGGGCGCGAGCCACCTCCTTTACAAAGGAGGTGGTGGAGAAGTCGATCTCGGCGTGGGCAGCGCGATCGTGGAACACCGGATGGTCGAAATCGATGGAAAACGAGACTTTGAAGCCATCAAAGGGGAGAAAGCTGGCTGTCTTGTCCCCGTCTTCCACCGTGACCGGGCGCTTGATACGAATGAATTTCTTGGCCGCGTTCTGCTCCTCGATGCCAGCGGACTGGATCAGGAACACAAAGGGGCCCGCGCTGCCATCCATGATGGGCACTTCCGGCGCACTGACATCCACGAAGGCGTTGTCAATGCCCAGGCCCGCCATGGCGGACAGCAGGTGTTCAACCGTGGACACACGTTCGCCACCGGCCATCAGGCTGGTTGAGAGTGTGGTATCGCCAACGTTCTCAGCCCGGGCAGGGATTTCCACCACGGGGTCGAGATCCACCCGGCGAAATACAATACCGGTATTCACAGGTGCGGGGTTCAGGGTCAGGTAAACCTTTTCCCCGGTGTGCAGGCCTACACCTGTGGCCTTGATTGCATTTCGCAGAGTTCGCTGTCGAATCATAATGCTCCCAACCGTATCCTGTGCCTCACAACAAAATCGCAAGGCGTCGCCGGAACGGGTCCGGGTTGTTGACCTTGCTAGTCTGCCTGGCGACGCAAGAACGCGGGAATATCAAAATACTCCTCGCCGCCGGCTTCAGCTGCGACAGCTGCTGCCTGTCCACCCGCGGCTGCGCGCGCACGTCGCATATGGGGGGGACGATCGAACTCCTTATAATTGGGTGCGGCTTCAGGCTCCGCGGCTTGCTGCGGGGCCGTGTTTTCCACCACCTGCAGAGGCGCCTTGGCAACTCCGCCGCCCAGGCCCGTGGCCACCACGGTAACCTTGAGCTCATCCGTCATCTCGGGATCGATAACGGTACCTACCACAACTGTCGCTTCATCAGATGCAAATTCCTCGATCGTGTCGCCAACTTCGGAGAATTCCCCAAGGGACAGATCAAGGCCGGCGGTGATATTCACCAGAATGCCGCGTGCACCTTTGATGTCGATGTCGTCAAGAAGGGGGCTGTTGATGGCGCGTTCTGCGGCTTCGCGGGCGCGATTTTCGCCCTTGGCACTGCCGGTGCCCATCATTGCCATGCCCATCTCGGACATCACCGTTCGAACATCCGCGAAGTCCACGTTAATCATACCTGGGCGAATGATCAGGTCGGCTATACCCTGAACTGCGCCCAACAATACATCATTGGCCTCCTTAAAGGCATCCAATAAACTGGTATTTTTTCCCAACACCTCAAGCAACTTTTCGTTGGGAATGGTGATCAAAGAATCGACGTGTTGCTGCAGTTCGCGCACGCCTTCACTGGCAATCGACAGGCGCTTTTTGCCCTCGAAGGGGAAGGGGCGAGTCACTACCGCCACGGTCAGAATTCCCATCTCTCGCGCCACTTCCGCCACTACCGGCGCACCGCCGGTGCCGGTGCCGCCACCCATGCCAGCGGTAATAAATACCATATCGGCACCGCGCAGGGATTCGGCAATGCGTTCGCGATCTTCCAGCGCCGCGGCACGGCCGATATCCGGGTTGGCGCCGGCGCCAAGGCCCTTGGTGATCTCACCGCCGAGTTGCAGAATCGTCTTCGAGTGAACGTCGTTCAGCGCCTGGGCATCCGTGTTGGCGCAGATGAAATCCACCCCTTCCACGTTGTTCTCGATCATGTGTTTGACAGCGTTGCCGCCACCACCACCGACGCCGATGACCTTGATCACTGCGTTGTCGGGTACATTGTCTATCAGTTCAAACATGGTCTTTCTCCCCTTTCTTGGATAGCCGCGTCGCCGCGGCGGTTTACTACATCCGGGTGTTGCCACCCAAATTCATGAATCCTCAGAAGTTGCTCTGCACCCAGGACTTCACCCTGGCGAACAGACCCGGTTCGTCGCTGCCGCTGTCGGTGCGGGCGCCGCCACCGGCGTGTTCCGGTTGCTGCAGGCCGTACTGCAGCAGGCCAACCCCGGTGGAATAAATCGGGTTGCGCACAATGTCGTTCAGGCCCTTCACTGCCTGCGGATAACCCACCCGTACCGGCATGTGGAAGATTTCCTCGGCCAGTTCCACCACGCCCTCCATCTTGGAGGTGCCGCCGGTGAGCACGATGCCGGCCGGGATCAGATCCTCGTAGCCGGAGCGGCGAATCTCCGCCTGCACCAGGGTGAACAGCTCGTCGTAGCGCGGCTCCACCACCTCGGCCAGGGCCTGGCGCGACAGGTCCCGCGGGGGGCGCTCGCCCACGCTTGGCACCTTGATGGTTTCGTCCGGCCCGGCCAGTTGGGTCAGGGCGCAGGCGTACTTGATCTTGATTTCCTCGGCGTGCTGGGTCGGCGTGCGCAGGGCCATGGCGATGTCGTTGGTCACCTGGTCGCCGGCAATGGGGATCACCCCGGTGTGGCGAATGGAGCCCTCGGTAAAGATGGCGATGTCGGTGGTGCCGCCGCCGATATCCACCAGGCAAACGCCCAGTTCGCGCTCGTCCTCGGTGAGCACGGCGTAGCTGCTGGCCAGCTGCTCAAGGATGATCTCTTCCACATCCAGGCCGCAGCGGCGGATGCATTTCTCGATGTTCTGGGCAGCGTTGACCGCGCAGGTCACCAGGTGCACCTTGGCTTCCAGGCGCACGCCGCTCATGCCCAGCGGCTCCTTGATACCCTCCTGGTTATCGATGACATATTCCTGGGGCAGGATGTGCAGGATTTTCTGGTCGGCGGGAATGGCCACCGCCTGGGCGGCGTCGATCACCCGCTCCAGATCCAGCGGGTACACCTCGCGGTCGCGGATGGCCACGATGCCGTGGGAATTCAGGCTACGGATGTGGCTGCCGGCAATGCCCACGTACACCGAGTGAATCTGGCAGCCGGCCATCAGCTCCGCCTCTTCCACCGCGCGCTGGATGGACTGCACGGTGGATTCGATGTTGACCACCACGCCCTTTTTCATGCCCTTGGAGGGATGGGAGCCGATGCCGACGATCTCGATATCCCCGTCCATGCCGATTTCACCGACGATGGCGACCACCTTTGAGGTGCCGATATCGAGTCCGACGATCATTCTCTTGTCCTGTGCGCTGCCCATGGCAGTGTCTCTCCCCGTCCCTTATTCGCTTGCCAGGCCGGCCACCTGGGCCGGCTCGTGAAAGGCGACCGCCAGGCCGCTCTGGTAGCGCAAATCCACCCGCGCCACCTCGTTTGCCCGCGGCGCCAGCTCGCTGGCGTAGATGGCGCCAAAGCGCTGCACCCGCTCGCGGAAATCGTTGCCGCCCAGTTGCAGCTCGATGCCATTGCCCAGCTCGGCGGACAGCTGGCCGCGGCTGTCCATGGCCAGCACCTGCACCCCAAGGCCCAGCGGCGCCAGCAACTCGTCCAGCCGCTGGTAGCTGGCCATCATGCTCTGCTGCTGGCCCTCCGGGCCCTCCAGCCGCGGCAAGTGGCTCCAGGCGTCGGCGTTGGCGGTCTGGAACACCATGCCCTCGTGGTTGAGAAAGCCCCCCTGCCCCCAGCGGGCAATGGGCAGCTGCTCGATCACATGGATCTCCAGCGAGTTGGGCCAGCGCCGGCGCACGGATGCCTCGTAAATCCAGGGCAGCGCCTCAAGCTGTTCGCGAATCTGCACCAGATCGGCATTGAGGAAGCCACCGGCCAGTGCCGGCTGCACCATCTGCTGCACCAGTTCGGTCTGGGTGTGCTTGAGCTTGCCGGTCACGCCAATACGCTCAACGGGTATGGCCTGCAGCCGGATGTAGCCCTGCAGGCCCGCCGCCAGCACCGCGCCGCCCCCCAGCAAGATCAGCAGGCGGTTGAGCCAATTGAAGCTCACCTTGAAGGACCACTGGCGGCGCTCGCGCGGCGCACTGGCTGCCGTGCGCGTGGCACCGCGGCCGCCCTTGCGCGGGGCGCGACGCTTGCCATCCTGCACCTTGCGTACGCTCATGCATCCACCTCGCCGGCTGCGCGGGCAGCCCAGCTCAATTCCAGAATGCGCCTCACCAGCGCCTGAATGTCCATGCCGGCCACCTTTGCGGCCATTGGCACCAGGGAGTGGGAGGTCATGCCGGGAATGGTGTTCACCTCCAGCACGTAAAAGCGCCCATCGGCGTCGCGCATCAGGTCCACCCGGCCCCATACTGCGCAGCCAAGGGAGCGGAATGCGGCCAGAGCAATAGCGGCCACTTCCGCTTCGTCTGCATCGCTCAGGCCGCTGGGGCAGTGGTAGCGCGTGTCGTCCGACAGATACTTGGCGTCGTAGTCGTAGAAGGTGTTGTCCGTCTCCATGCGGATTGAGGGCAGCGCCGCATCACCGAGAATGGACACGGTGTACTCCGGCCCGTTGATGAACTTCTCAGCCAGCACGGCATCGCCGTACTTCGCCGCCGCCTGCCAGGCGGCTTTGAGTTCCGCGGCGCTGGCCGCCGGAGCCATGCCAATGCTGGAGCCTTCGCAGGCCGGCTTCACAAAGACCTTGCCCAGCCGGTCGATCACACCCTGCCAGTCAGTATCCGCCGCCAGCAATTCAAAACCGCCGGTGGGAATGCCAATGCCCTGCCACAGCTGTTTGCTGCGCTGTTTGTCCATGGCCATGGCCGAGCCGAGCACGCCGGAGCCGGTGTAGGGCAGGCCCAGCGCAGTCAATGCGCCCTGCATCACGCCGTCTTCCCCACCGGGGCCGTGCAGGGCGTTGAACACGCTGCCCACGCCTTGCAGTTGAGCAATCCAGTCGGCATCGGCCGGGTCCACCGGGCGCACGTCACAGCCCAGCCCCTTGAGTGCGGCAATCACGGTGGCGCCGGAATTGAGGGACACTTCGCGCTCGGCGGACGTACCCCCCTGCAGCACCGCCACCGGGCGGCTGGCAATCTGCTCCCAACTCACGACACACCTCCTTGCAGTTTCGGCGCGGCGCGCAGGTCCTGGGCCAGCTTGCCGATGTTGCCCGCCCCCTGGGTAATCACCACGTCGCCATCGCGCAGGATGTCGGCCAGCACCGCCGGCACTTCCTCGATGTTTTCCACAAACACCGGCTCCACCTGGCCGCGCTGGCGAATGCTGCGGGTCAGGCTGCGGCTGTCGGCCCCGGGAATCGGGGCTTCGCCAGCGGGATAGACATCCAGCAACAGCAGGGCGTCACAACGGGACAGCACAGACACAAAATCCTCGTACAGGTCGCGGGTGCGGGAAAAACGGTGCGGCTGGTAAATCATGACAACGCGCCGCTCCGGCCAGGCTTGGCGGGCGGATTCCAGCGTGGCGCGCACCTCGGTGGGATGATGGCCGTAGTCATCCACCAGCAGGGCGCTGCCGGCGGCAAAGGTCAGTTCACCCAGCTGGGTAAAGCGGCGCCCTACCCCGGCGAAGTTGTCCAGCCCGCGGGTAATGGCTTCGTCAGACAGGCCTTCGTCGCTGGCCACGGCAATGGCGGCGGTGGCATTCAGTACGTTGTGGGTGCCCGGCATGTTCAGCCGCACCCGCAGCGGTGACATGCCACCTGGGCGGTGAACAGTGAAGGCCGTAGCCAGGCCCTGGCGTTCTACCGCGTCGATGCGGTAATCCGCCTGGGCGTCAAAGCCGTAAGTCAGGGTCTGGCGAGCCAGGTCCGGCAGCAGGCCGGCCACCACCGGGTCGTCAATACACAATACTGCCAGCCCGTAAAAGGGCAGGTTGTGCAGGAACTCAAGGAAGGTCTGGCGCAGTACGGCAAAGTCACCGCCGTAGGTTTCCATGTGGTCTGCCTCGATATTGGTAACCACGGTCACCATCGGCTGCAGATGCAGGAAGGAGGCGTCGCTCTCGTCCGCCTCGGCCACCAAAAAGCGGCTGGCCCCAAGCTGGGCGTTGCTGCCGGTACTGTTGACCAGGCCGCCAATTACGAAAGTCGGGTCCAGCCCGGCCTCGCCAAACAGGGCGGCAATCAGGCTGGTGGTGGTGGTTTTACCGTGGGTGCCGGCCACGGCAATACCGTGGCGATAGCGCATCAGCTCCGCCAGCATTTCGGCCCGGGGCACCACCGGCACGCGGGCCTCCCGGGCGGCGCAGACTTCGGGGTTGTCGGCACTCACCGCGCTGGAGCTGACCACTACGTCGGCCTTGCCGACGTTGCTCGCGCTGTGGCCGTAGTGCACGGCAATGCCGAGCTTTTCCAGGCGGTCGGTCACCGGGCTGCGGCGCAGGTCGGAGCCGCTCACCTCGTAACCCAGGTTGTTCAGCACCTCGGCAATGCCACTCATGCCGGTGCCGCCCACGCCAATCATGTGAATGCGGCGAATGCGGCGCATTTCCGGCACGCTGTACACATTGCGCTCGTTCATCGCGCCACCTCCTCGCAGCAGTCGGCCACCTGGCGGGTGGCATCGGGCCGGGCCGCTTCGCGGGCAGCGCGGGCCATGACGGCCAACTGGGCGGGTTGGTCGATGTAACCAGCCAGGGTGGCGCACAGGGCTGCCGCGCTCAGTTCCGACTGGCGCAGCAGCACGCCGGCGCCGCGCTCGGTCAGCGAGCGGGCATTGCCGGTCTGGTGGTCGTCGATGGCGTGGGGCAGCGGTATCAGCAGCGACGGCAGGCCCATCACCGCCAGTTCCGCCACGGTCAGCGCGCCGGCCCGGCACAGCACCAGGTCGGCCCAGCTGTAGGCGGCGGCCATGTCCTCAATAAAGGGCTGCACCCGCGCGGCGGTGTTGTGCAACTCGCCATAGGCCTCGGCAACGGAGGCGGCTTGGACCGTGCCAGTCTGGTGCAGTACCTCCAGCACCTCGCCGCGGGACTGCTGCAGCGTGCGCACAACCTCCGGCAGCAAATCGTTGATGGGCTTGGCGCCGAGGCTGCCGCCCACAATCAAAAGGCGCAGGGGGCGCTGGCCATCGTAGCTCCACTGCTTGCGCTCGCCGGCGGCCAGCAGCTCGGCTCGCACCGGGTTGCCCAGCACGAGCACATCGTCACGCCCCTTGAAGGCGCCGGCGAAACCGGCGATAACCCGCCGCGCCAGCGGTGCCAGCAGGCGGTTGGTGGTGCCGGCAACGGCATTCTGTTCGTGCACCACTAATGGCCGGCGCAGCAGCCAGGCAGCCAGGCCGGCCGGACCGGCGGCATAACCCCCCATGCCCAGCACGCAGTGGGGGCGCATGCGCGCCACCAGCGCCAGGGCCTGCAGTTGCGACCAGCCCAGCGCCAGCACGCCCCACAGGGTATGCAGCAGGTTCTTGCCGCGCACACCGCGCACCGCCAGGGTGTGCAGCTTGATGTCGGCGGCGGGCACCACGCGCGACTCCAGGCCGCGCTGGGTGCCCACCCACTCGATACAGTGACCGCGCTGCATCAGCTCTCGCGCCACAGCCAGTGCGGGATAGACGTGACCGCCGGTACCGCCCGCCATGACCAGTACTGTCATCGGGGCATTCATCGCTTGCCCCCCCGTGGCGTTGTGACTTGCGGCACTTCTGCCTGTACCCGCAGCACCATGGCCAGCATGCAGCAGCAGACAATCAGGCTGGTGCCGCCGTAGCTGACAAACGGCAGGGTGAGCCCCTTGGTGGGCAGCAGCCCGGAGCTGACGCCCATGTTGACGAAGGCCTGACCGGAGAAAATCAGCGCGATGCCGTAGCAGAGGTAGGCGCCAAACGCCTCCCCAGCCGCTGCTGCCCGGCAGCCCACCCACAGGATGCGCGCGATCAGCGCGGCGTAAAGGCCAATCACCAAACTGGCGCCAATAAAGCCGGTTTCCTCGGCCCAGATGGAAAAGACAAAATCCGTGTGGGCCTCGGGCAGGTAGAACAGCTTCTGCACGCTGTTGCCAAGGCCCACACCCAGCCACTCACCGCGACCATAGGCAATGAGCGACTGAATCAACTGGAAGCCACTGCCGTAGGGGTCGGCCCAGGGGTCGGTATAGGCGGTCAGGCGCTGCACGCGGTAGGGCGCACTGAACACCAGCGCCACCAGGCCCAGCAGGGCCACACCCAGCACCGCCACAAAGTGCAGCAGGCGCACGCCAGCCAGAAACAGCATGCCGAAGGCGGTGCCCACCACAATGACGGTGGCGCCAAAGTCCGGCTCCACCATCAGCAGCAGGGCAACAAAACCCAGCACCGCCATTGGGCGCATAAAGCCCTGCCAGTTGGCGCGCACGGCATCGATCTGGCGCACCAGATAACCGGCCAGGTAAACCACCACCGCCAACTTGGCAAATTCGGAAGGCTGCAGGGTAAAGGGCCCCAGCGGCAGCCAGCGCTGGCTGCCGTTCACATCCTTGCCGATGCCGGGCAGCAGCACCAGAATCAGCAGCGCCAGTGCAATGAACAGCCACACCCAGCCGGTTTGCAGCCAAACCTGGGTGGGCACGCGATACACCACTGCCGCCGCCGCCAGCGCCAGCACAATGTAGATAAGATGCCGCTTGGTATGGAACCAGGGGCTGCCGTAGTTCCAGTCGCCGTATTCAATGGAGGCAGAGGCAATAGCCACCAGCCCCACCAGCAACAGGGCCAGGCCCAGCAGGCTGAGGGGCAGATCCATCCGCGGCGCGCGCAGGGCGTTGAGGCTCAGGTTCATGTGCCCTCCCCCAACTGCTGCACGGCATCGGCAAACACGCTACCGCGGTGCGCATAGCCTTTGAACATGTCGAAGCTGGCGCAGGCCGGTGAGAGCAGCACCACATCCCCTTCTCGGGCCAGGGCCGCCGCTTCGTGCACGGCGGCCGCCATGGAGGTCACGCTGCGGATTGCCACCACATCCGCCAGGGCATCGGCCAGCGCCGGCGCCGCCTCCCCCAGCACCACCACGTGGTGGCAGTGGCGGGCTACCGCCGTGCGCAGCTGACGGAAGTCCGCCCCCTTGCCCTGGCCACCGGCAATCAACACCACGTTGCGCTCGCCGCCGAGCCCGTTCAGCGCGGCTTCGCAGGCACCGATGTTGGTGCCCTTGGAGTCATCCACGTAGCGCACACCGGCGCGCTCTCGTACCAGCTGGCAGCGATGGGGCAGGCCGCGAAATGCGCGCACTGCCTGCAGCATGTTTGCCATCGGCAGGTTGGCGGCATGGCCAATGGCCAGCGCCGCCAGCACATTGGCAACATTGTGGCGCCCCACCAGCGGCAGCTCGGCCACGCTGAGCAATGGTTCAAAGCCGTGACAGAGGGTGTCCACGCCGTCGATGTCCCGCAGGCCAAAACCTTTCAGTTCCGGCTCGCGCAGACGCCAGCTGATGACCGGCACCTCATCACCCAGCAGGGGAATGGTCAGGCTGTCGTCACGGTGCACCACCGCGCTGGCGCAACCGCGGAAAATCCGGTGCTTGGCCTGGTGGTAACGCGGCAGGCTACCGTGGCGATCCAGGTGGTCCGGGCTGACATTGAGTACGGTGGCCACCTGCAGGTTCAGCTCGCCAGCGCGCTCCAACTGGAAGCTGGACAGCTCAAGCACATACAGCTCGCGCCCTGCGTCCAGTAAATCCAGCGCCGGGGTACCAAGGTTGCCCCCCACGCCCACATTGAGTCCGGCGCTGCGCGCCATGGCGCCCACCAGTTCGGTAACCGTGGACTTGGCGTTGGAGCCGGTAATGCCGATCACCGGCGCGCGCGCTTCGCGCATGAAGAGGTCGATATCCCCCAGCACATGGGCCCCCGCTGCCTGGGCCGCGGCTACCAGCGGCTCATCCAGCGCGATTCCGGGGCTGACGATCAGCTCGCCGGCCCCTTCCACCACGGCGGCGGGGACATCGCCGGCAAACACAGTAATGTCCGGCATTTCTGCGCGCAGGGCGTCGATGCCGGGGGGATCGGCGCGGGTATCCACCACGCAGAAGGGCAGGCCCTGCCGGTACAGATGGCGGGCGCAGGACAAGCCGGTAACGCCCAGGCCGAAAACGACCCGGGTATCACTGCTTGCGATCATGTCCTGTGCCACAGCGGTAGCCACTCCCTTGCCCAGTGCGTTAACGCAGTTTCAATGTCGCCAGCCCGAACAGCACCAGCATGACGGTGATAATCCAGAAGCGCACGATGACGCGCGGTTCCGGCCAGCCTTTCAGTTCAAAGTGGTGATGGATCGGTGCCATGCGGAAAATCCGCTTGCCGGTCAGCTTGAAGGACGCCACCTGCAAAATGACTGACACCGTTTCCAGCACGAAAATGCCGCCCATGATGAAGAACACAATCTCGTGGCGGGTGATCACCGCCACCGTGCCCAGGGCCGCGCCCAACGCCAGCGCGCCCACGTCACCCATGAAGACCTGGGCCGGATAGGTGTTGAACCACAAAAAGCCGAGGCCGGCGCCGGCTATGGCACCGCAGAACACGGCCAGCTCGCCGCTGCCTGCCACGTAGGGAATGTGCAGGTAATTGGCAAAATCCACGTGGCCGGTGAGGTAGGCAATTACGCCAAGGGCGGTGCCCACCATTACGGTGGGCAGGATGGCCAGGCCGTCGAGGCCGTCGGTGAGGTTTACCGCATTGCTGGAGCCGACAATCACAAAGTAGGCCAGCACAACAAACAGCGGCCCCATGCTCCAGGCGAAGTCCTTGAAGAACGGCACGTACAGCTCGGTGGTAACCGGTGTATCGAAGGCCAGGTACAGATAGAGGGCAGCGGCCAGGCCGGCGGCGCTTTGCCAGAAGTACTTCCAGCGCGCCGGCAGGCCGCGGGAATCCTTCTCCACCACTTTGCGGTAGTCATCCACCCAGCCCACCGCGCCAAACACCGCGGTTACCAACAGGGTGATCCAGATGTAGGGGTTGCGCAGGTCGGCCCACAGCAGGGTGCTGATGGCAATGGCCACCAGAATCAACGCGCCGCCCATGGTGGGCGTGCCGGATTTGCTAAGGTGACTCTGGGGGCCGTCGTCGCGCACCGCCTGCCCCACCTGGTAGAAGTTAAGGCGGCGAATCATGGCCGGCCCCACCAGCAGGGATATGGCCAGCGCGGTGCCGGCGGCAAGAATACCGCGCAGGGTCAGGTAGCCGAAGACCTGAAAGCCTCCGGCGTACTGGGCGAGGTATTCCGCGAGAAAGATCAACATGGTTAGCGGCTCGCCTCCCCGTTCTGTTCTTGAAGTTCTGCCAGCAGCAGTTCCATGGCGGCGCCCCGGGACCCTTTGACCAGCACGGTGTCGTCGCTGCCGAAGGCATTCGCCAGCGCGGCCGCTGCGCCGGCCCGGTCGTCAAAGTGGCGCCCGCCTTTACCAAAGGCAGCCACCGCCGGCGCCAGCTCTTCGCCCACACCCCAGAAGCCGTCGATGCCGCGCTGGCGGGCGTAGTCACCCATTTGCCGGTGCAGGGCCTCGGACTCAGCGCCCAGCTCGCGCATGGCGCCCAGCAGCAGGGTGCGCCGGCCTTCGCAGTCGGCCAGCAGGTCGATGGCGGCGCGCACAGAACCGGGGTTGGCGTTGTAGCAATCGTCAATCAATGTGCAGCCGCCGCGCCCGCGGCTGATCGCCAGGCGCCCGGGCACCGGTTGCACCGAGGCCAGCCCGGCGGTGATTTCGGTCAGGCTCAACTCGCAGGCCAGCCCCACCGCAATCGCGGCCAGGGCGTTGGACACGTTGTGCAAACCGGGCAGGCGCAAGGCCACCGGCACATCCCCCGCCGGTGTGCTGGCGATGAAACTGATGCCTGCGGTACCGCGGCTGCTGATGTTGTTGGCGCTGATAGCGGCGGATTTTTGCAGGCCGTAATCCAGCACTGTGGCGCTGCCGGCACGCTTGCGCCAGCGGCCGGCGTATTCGGAATCGGCGTTGATGACCGCCGTGCCGCTGCCGCCGAGGCCGTCGTAAATTTCCCCCTTGGCCTGGGCCACTTCGTCCACCGAGCCAAAACCCTGCAGGTGGGCGGGCATGGCGTTCAACAGCACCGCCACATCGGGCTTGCCAAGCTCACACAACCAGGCAATATCACCGGCTTTGGCGGCGCCCATCTCGACCACCGCGAACTCATGCTCCGGCGCCAGGCGCAACAGGGTCAGGGGCACGCCGATTTCGTTGTTGAGGTTGCCCTCGGTGGCCAGGGTATTGCCGCGCTGGGACAGCACGGCGTTGACCAGGTTCTTCACGGTGGTTTTGCCGCTGCTGCCGGTAATGGCCACCAGCGGTTTGGTAAACAGCGCGCGATTGCAGGCACCGAGCTGGCCCAGGGCCCGCTGGGTGTCGTCCACCAGCAGCAGCGGCAGAGCGGCATCCACGCGTCGGCTCACCAGGGCACCGGCGGCACCGCCATCGCGCGCTACCGAAAGATAGTCGTGGCCGTCAAAACGCTCACCGGCCAGGGCCACAAACAGCTGGCCGTCGAGGGCCTTGCGACTGTCGGTGGACACCGCGCTGAAACGGGCGTCGTCGCCCAGCAACTGCCCGGCCAGCGGGCCGCACAACTCAGCCAGGGTGAAAGGCCGCATCATGATTGCGCCCTCCGCGCCAGGGCCAGTTCGGCCTGCTCCACATCGGAAAAGTGCAGGCGCTGGCCTTCGATAATCTGGTAGTCCTCGTGCCCTTTACCGGCAATCAGCACACAGTCACCGGGAGCGGCGGCGGCGATGGCCAGTGCAATGGCACTGGCGCGATCCGTTTCGCGCTGGAAGGGGCCGACGCAGCCGGCGGCAATATCGTCGATAATGGACTCCGGGTCTTCACTGCGCGGGTTGTCACTGGTCAGCACCACCGCGTCAGACAGTTCACAGGCCAGTCGGCCCATCACCGGCCGCTTGCCGGCATCGCGGTCGCCACCGCAGCCGACTACGGTAATCAGCCGGCCGGCCACGTTCGGGCGCAGGGCGCGCAGCACCTGCTCCAGCGCATCCGGGGTGTGGGCGTAGTCCACCAGCACCTGCAGGCCGCAGTCATTAGCCACGCTCTGCAGGCGCCCGGGTACCGGGCGCAGGCCCGCCAGGCGGCCGAGCACGGCACTAAGCTCATCCCCGGCCAGCACAGTACAGCCCACCGCCGCCATCAGGTTGGCCACGTTGAACACCCCCGGCAGGGGCGAGACAAATTCGCCCACACCCCAGGGGGTATGCAAGCGGCCAGTGGCGCCGCTGGTGCTGTACCGCAGGTTGTCGATGTACAAATCCGCTGCGCGATCACCGGCGGCGGAATAGCTGAGCACGGTGGGCGCAGCCGCGGTGGCGCGAAACACGCCGCCGTAGGCGTCATCGTGATTCACCAGTGCATGGCGCAGGCCCTCGCTGGCAAACAGGCGCAGCTTGGCGCGGGCGTAGGCTTCCATATCGCCGTGATAATCCAGGTGATCCCGGGACAGGTTGGTGAACACCGCGGTGTCAAAATGAACACCGGCCACGCGCCCCTGCACCAGGGCGTGGGAAGAAACCTCCATGGCCGCATCCCGCACGCCGTGCTCGCGCCAGTCGGCGAAGCAGGCCTGCAGGCCCACCGCATCGGGCGTGGTGTTGACGGCTTCGGCCACCCGGTCATCCAGGGCGGCGCCCAGGGTACCTATCACTCCGCAGGGGCGGCCACCGGCGCGCAGCAACTGGGCCACCAGCCGCGAGGTGGTGGTTTTACCGTTGGTGCCGGTGACCCCAACCACGCGCATCGTCCGGGTGGGGTCACCGTAGAAGCGGGCGGCGATTGCCCCCGCCTCCTGAGACAGGTCGGGAATTTCCACCAGCGGCACCGGCACGGCGTCCACAAAGCCCGCCACCGGCGCATCCGCCACAACCGCGGCGGCGCCATTGGCCACCGCCTGTTCGATAAAAGCGCGGCCGTCGTGCACGGCACCGGCAATGGCCAGGAACACATCGCCCGCCCGCACCCGGCGGCTGTCCAGGCAGATACCGCTGATGTTGGCATCAACAGGCAATTCGCGCTCCAGCAGCCAGGCCAGGGAGCAGCTGGTGGATGCAGGCTGTGCTGGCGCCATCATCATGCGGCACCCCCGGGGCGACCCGGCGCCGCGGCCACAACGGCCTCGGGCGCATCGGGCACCACGTTCAGCAGGCGCAGTGCGCCGCTGGCCACCCGCGAGAACACCGGCGCGGCAACGGCGCCGCCGCCATAGGCATCGCCCTTGGGGCCATTGAGCACCACCACCGAGACAATGCGCGGGTCGTGGGCCGGGGCAACGCCGGCAAACAGCGCACGGTACTTGTCGTCGATGTAACCCTGGGCACCCACCTGGTGCACGGTGCCGGTTTTGCCGCCCACGGCATAACCTTCAACCCGGGCGCGACGGGCCGTGCCGTGTTCGCCGGTTACCCGCTCCAGCACAGTGAGCACGTCGGCGGCAATCTTCGGGGCAATGACCTGCTGCCCCTCGGGCAAGTTGCCCTCTTCCAGTGCCAGCAGCGACACCGGCCGCAACACGCCGCCATTGGCAAACACGGTATAGGCACGGGCAAGCTGCAGCGGGGTAACGGTGAGGCCGTAGCCAAAGGCCAGGGTGACCTCCTCGATCAGGCGCCACTTGGGCCGACTGGGCAGCAGGCCGCTCTGCTCCCCGGGGAAGCCGGTGCCCAGGGGCTGGCCAATGCCAAGGCGCTGGAAAACGTTCCAGACTGGCTCGTGGCCGATATCCAGGGCAATCTTGGTGACCCCTACCTGGCTGGACTTTTCAATCACCCGCGACACGGTGATTTCGCCGTAGTTGCGCGGGTCCGGCAGGGTTTTGCGGCCCACCCGAATGCGCCCGGGGGAGGTGTCGATCACCGTGTCGGTGGTGTAACGGCCGCTCTCCAGCGCCGCCACCAGGGTCAGCGGCTTCATGGTGGAGCCCGGCTCGTACTCGTCGGTCATTGCGCGGTTGCGGGTGCTGCCCGGCTCAATGTTCTTGCGGCTGTTCGGGTTGTAGACCGGGTAGCTGACCATTGCCAGCACTTCGCCGGTGTGCGCGTCCAGGGTGACCACGGTGCCCGAGTCGGCGCCGGTCTGGGCAATTGCCCGCTGCAGTTCCCGGTGTTGCAGTACCTGCAGCCGCAGGTCGATCGACAGGCGCAGGTCGCGCCCGGGGCGCGCCGGCTCCAGCACGCCGATGTCGCGCACCGCATCGCCGTGAAGGTCCTTGATGTACTGCTTTTTGCCCGGGATGCCCCGCAGCCAGTCCTCGTAGGACAGCTCCAGCCCGGCAATACCGGCGCCGTCGACGTTGGTGAAGCCCACCAACTGGGCCGCCACCTCCCCCGCCGGGTAATAGCGCTGGTACTCGCGCTCGCCATACACCCCCGGAATGCGCCGCGCCAGGATTTCCCGTGCCTCGGCCGGCACCCGGTGGCGCTGCAAATACATGAAGCGCTTGCCGGCGTAGCGTGCCAGACGTTCGTCCAGCTCGGACAGGGGCATGCCCAGGGCCTGGGCCAGCTCCGGCAGGCGCTCGGACCCACCCAGAATGGACGGGTCCGCCCAGATGGAGATCACCGGCGTGCTCACCGCCAGGGGCTCGCCGCGACGGTCGGTAATCAAGCCCCGATACGCAGGGATTTCCGCGGTGCGCACAGCGCGCATTTCGCCCTGGTCCTGCAGGAATTCGCGCCCGCGGTCGGTGCTGAGCACCTGCAGCATCAGAATGCGCCCCAGCAACAGCGCCAGCAGGGTCAGCAGCAGGGCCGCCACCAGGTAGAAGCGCCAGGCGCCTGCGGCACCAATGTGAGCTGCCCGACGACGGCTCATGGGGTCACCACCTTGAGTTCCTGCATGCGCGGCGAGTGCATTTGCAGCTCGCCGGTGGCGACCTTCTCCACCCGGTGGTGGGAGGCCCAGGTGCTCTCTTCCAGCAGCAGGCGGCTGTAGTCTTCCTGCAGGAACCACTGATCCGCCTCCAGCGCCTGCAATTCGGCGTAAAGGCCGCGGCAGGCATGGGAGGAGTGAATTACCAGAAAAGCCGATAGCACCACGGCCACCAGGCAAACGCTGACCAGCAGGTTCAGCGCCCGGCTCTCGGCTGGATCAGCGCTGGCAATAGGCGTGCGCGCGGCCATCAGGCGATCTTCTCCGCCACCCGCAGAATGGCACTGCGGGCGCGCACGTTGGCCGCCACTTCGTCCTTGCTGGCGCGCACGGCCTTGCCCACCAGTTTCATGCGGCGGTTCAGGGCACTGTCGGGCACCGGCACGCCGGGCGGCAGCTGTTCACCGCGCGCCATGTCGCGCATGTAGCGCTTGACGATGCGGTCTTCCAGCGAGTGAAAACTGATCACCACCAGGCGCCCACCCTCGGTGAGCAAGTCCAGCGCTTCGGCCAGCAGGTCCTGCAGGTCGTCCAGCTCACGGTTGATAAAAATCCGGATGGCCTGAAACGAGCGCGTGGCCGGATGCTTGTGTTTTTCCCAGCGCGGGTTGGCCTCGGCCACAATGGTGGCCAGGCGGGCGGTGGTGGTGATGGGGTCGATGGCACGCTGGGCGACAATGGCCCGGGCAATGCGGCGGGAGAAGCGCTCCTCGCCATAGTCGTAAAGCACATCGGCAATGTCCGCCTCGTCCGCGCGGGCCAGCCACTCAGCGGCCGTTTCGCCGCTGCTGGTATCCATGCGCATATCGAGGGGGCCGTCATGCTGGAAGCTGAAGCCGCGCTCCGCCTCGTCAAGCTGGGGACTGGAAACCCCCAGGTCCAGGAGAATACCGTCAACTGCACCGATCCCCATCCGATGCAGTTGACGGGGAAGCTGAGCGAAAGACCCATGGTAAAAGCTGAAGCGAGTCTCGCTCATTGCCAACCGTTCGGCCTCGGCTACCGCGGTGGGGTCTTTGTCGACGCCCACCAGCCGGCCGTGTTCATCCAGTGCCGCCAATACCGCGCGGCTGTGCCCGCCGCGACCAAAGGTACCGTCGACATAACAACCGCTGCTGGTTGTCACCAGAGCGTCCACCGCTTCTCGTAACATTACCGTTTCGTGCATACCACTCACCTACAGGGTCAGCGACAGCAATTCAGCGGGCAGTTCGGCGTCGGGGCCGGACTCCTCCAGCGCCTGCTCGCACTCGGCCTGCCACAGGGCCTCGGACCAAAGCTCCATCTTCTTGCCCTGCCCCACCAGCACCAGCTTCTTCTCCAGCCCGGCGTAGTCGCGCAGGGACTGGGGCAGCAACATACGGCCGTTGCCGTCCAGCTCGATATCGGTGGCGTAGCCCAGGATCAAACGCTGGAAGCGCTTGGTGGCCTTGTTGAGGGCCGGCAACGCCTGGATTTGCTCCTCGACACGCTCCCATTCGGGCAGCGGATAGATCACCAGGCAGCGGGTTTGGGTATCAATCGTGACGACGATCTGCCCCTCGCACAGCGACAACAACGGCTCGCGCTGACGCGCCGGCATGGCCAGGCGTCCCTTCGCGTCCATATTGATGTGCTGTACTCCGCGAAACACGATCGCTTTCCCCACTTATTTGGTTTTGTTTCCCACAAAAAACCAAATTTATCCACTTATTCCCACTTTGCGACACTATAGGTCTGGCTCGAAGGGGGTGTCAAGCGAGCCTCTCGCAAAAAAACGTTGTAATTTCAGTGAATTAGCGGCGATTTTAGTTGTCTGCGCCCGGCTTTGGGGCCCCCACACCACGATAAAGGTGACAGAAAACATGCGCGTAACAGCACATGCTAAGAACTTACTTTAAGTTTCAGTATATTTTTTTCTTTGGCAGGGGCGCCAGAGGGCCGAAACGGCATATAGAAAGGCCGGTGCCCGCCACTGGGGCGGGCACCGGCCTTAGTAAGAAGTGAGTCGGTCGATAAGCCGGGTTCTGTCGTGGACGACCATTCATCTGCGACAGGCGTCGCCGCCTGCCTGTAGCGACCTACCCGAATCCACTGCGGGCCGCAGCGTATGGATTCCTATTTGGTCTTGCTCCGAGTGGGGTTTACCATCGCCGCGCCTGTTGCCAGCCGCGCGGTGCGCTCTTACCGCACCATTTCACCCTTACCGGACCGCGTGAGCGGCCAGGCGGTATCCTTTCTGTTGCACTTTCCGTAGGCTCGCGCCCCCCAGGCGTTACCTGGCACCCTGCCCTATGGAGCCCGGACTTTCCTCCCCGCCGCAGCCAAGGCCGGGGCGAAGCGATCGTCTGACCGACTCGGCGGCAAGACTACGCAGGGCAGCAAAACAAGGCAAGCGCTATCGGCGGGAATATCAGCCCTGCTGCAGCAGGTAGTCGTAGAGCTGTTTTTTGCGCAGGCCGGTGAGGTCCGCCACCACGGCCGCCGCCCGCTTGGGCGGCAATTCTTCCGCCAGGCGGCGCAGCAGGCGGGCGCTGTCGTCGTCGATCGTCTCTGCGCGCTGGCGCTGCCCGGCCACCACCAGCACAATTTCACCGCGCTGCTGGTTGCCATCGGCAGCTACGAAAGCCTGCAAATCCGCCAGTGGGGCCCGGCGCAGGGTCTCAAAGGCTTTGGTGATTTCCCGTGCCAGCAGGGCCTCGCGATCTGCACCAAAGGCCGCCGTCATGTCATCCAGGCACTCCAGCACCCGGTGGGGCGCCTCGTAGAACACCAAGGTCTCCGGCCGCTGGGCGAGCGCCGCCAACCGCGCCTGCCGGGCGGCGGACTTGCCGGGCAAAAACCCCTCGAACAGGAACCGATCCGTGGGCAGGCCCGAGGCGGACAGGGCCGCCACTGCGGCGCAGGGGCCGGGAATGGGAAACACCGCCTGCCCGGCATCCTGCAATTCGCGCACCAGGCGATAGCCCGGGTCGGAGATCAGCGGCGTACCCGCATCGGAGACCAGCGCCACCACCCCACCGCCGGCAACACAGTCGAGAATGCGCTGCGCCGCGCGCGCATCGGAGTGGTCATGGTAGGCCAGCACCTGGTTGTCGATATTGAACTTGGCCAGCAGGTGGCGGGTGGTGCGGGTGTCTTCCGCCGCCACCAGATCCGCCGCCGCCAGTACATCAAGGGCGCGGCGGCTGATGTCCCCGAGGTTGCCGATAGGGGTTGCCACCACGTACAGTCCGGATTCCAGTTCCACTCACCAACCTTGCGCGCAATCGCTCTATAATGGCCCCCACCACGCCACAACCGCAGCGTTGAGTGCAGTCGCTGGCGCTGTACCGAGGCCGCACCAAGAAAGTAGCGAAGGATAGCATGAGAGATCACCCGACACGTCGCCACCGCCCCCTCCCCGGCCTGCTGCTGGCCTCGGCCCTGTTGCTGCAGGCCTGCGCCCAGGCGCCGGAGCAGGACGGCCCGCCAGCGCCGCCCGAGCAGGCCATCGTCGCGCCCGAGACCAGCCAGCCGGAACAGGCGGCGGATCGCACACTGCCGGACAGCGCGTATGCCGATGCCTTCGCCCGGGCCGAGGCACAGCTTGCCCGGCAGGACTGGATGCAGGCCGAGGAAAGCCTCGCCACCCTCCGCGGGCCGCTCAACACCAACGATGACGCCTACCTGCACTACCTGCAGGCGCGCATCGCCTGGCAGCACGGCCGCCCACAGCAGGCAA
The DNA here is from genome assembly GCF_003402235.1 of Parahaliea mediterranea. GTDB lineage: Bacteria > Pseudomonadota > Gammaproteobacteria > Pseudomonadales > Halieaceae > Parahaliea > Parahaliea mediterranea. The sequence continues at coordinate 77,168 of NZ_QEWO01000007.1, read as the reverse complement.
GTGCGATCCTCAAGGACTACCCGGCACCGGGCACCGCCCTTGCCCTGTCGGACAAAATCGTCAATTTCCAGCGTCAGTTGAAGGCCGCCGCAGGCGATCACCTGGGCAGCGCCCGGCTGGGCAGCCAGTTGCTGAGTGCCGACCCACAACAGCGCGGCGCTGCGGCCCTGGGCGCGAGCATCTGGCGCGACCTGGAGCAGGTGCCCGCGCAGCAGCTGGCCGCCGCCCGGCGTGACCGGGCCGATGACGACCCGGCCGATGACGACTGGGCCGCCTGGCTGGCTTTGGCCGAGCTGACCGCCTCGGCGGCCAGCCCCGCAGCGCTTGAGAGCGACCTGCGCGCCTGGCGCGAGGAGCACCCGCATCACCCCGCCGCCGCCCCCCTGCCCGGGGGGCTCGGCGCCCTGCTGGATCAGCCCATCAGGGCGCAGACCGTTGCGCTGCTGCTGCCCCTCAGTGGCCGCCTGGCGCCCGCCGCCAGGGCCGTGCAGGACGGCTACCTGGCCGCCCACTACCGCGCCGCCGCCGGCGATCCGCCGCAGCAGGAGTTGCTGGTGCTGGATACCAATGCCTACCCCGATGCCACCAGCGCCTACCAGGACGCGGTGCGCCAGGGCGCCACCATGATCGTCGGCCCCCTCAGTAAAGAGGCGGTGACAGAACTGGGCGGCCTGGCCGAGCGGCCCGTGCCGGTGCTCGCCCTGAACCGCAGCGACGCCCCCCTGCCGCCCGGGCCGACGGCCCTGGTGCAGCTGTCCCTGTCCCCCGAGGACGAAGTGGACACCCTGGCCCGCCAGGCCTGGAACGGTGGCGCCCGCCGTGCCCTGGTGGTGCGCCCCGCTGGCGAGTGGGGCGACAAGCTCAACGGCGCCCTGCAGCAGCAGTGGCAGGCCCTGGGAGGAGAGATTGTCGGTGCGGTGACCTACGCCAGCGCCGAGGCCTACTCCGACACCATCAAGCAGGCCTTCCAGCTGGATGCCAGCGAGGCCCGGGCGCGGGAAGTGCGCGCCATGCTGGCCACCAATATCGAGACGACCGCCCGCCGCCGCCAGGACATCGACGCCATTTTCCTGCTGTCCGGCAGTCCCGCCGAGGCCCGCGCCATCAAGCCGCTGCTGGCCTTCCACTACGCGGGCGACCTGCCCGTGTATGCGCCCTCTGCCATCTACAGCGGCATTCCCGGGCGCGGCGACAGCGACCTGAACGGCATTGTGCTCGCCGAGCTGCCCTGGCTGCTGGGCGCGGACCCGGAGCTGCGCGTGGCCATTGCCGCCGGCGATACCGGCAGCGACAGCTACACCCGGCTCAACGCGCTGGGCGCCGATGCCTTCCTGCTGCAGAGTCGCTTTGCCCAGCTGCAGGCCGGCGCCGCAGCCCTGCTGCGCGGCAGCACCGGCCTGCTCACCATGGACCCGCAGCTGCGCATTCGCCGCGAGCCGTGGGCGGCTACATTTGACGACGGCCGCCTGAAGCCGCGCTGACTATACTGGCGGCCCCACCAAAGGAGGCCGCCAACGTGAACCCCGCCAACGACCCCCACGAAGAGCTCGCAGCCGCCTTCCTGCAACAGCAGGGGCTTCAGCTGATTGGCCGCAACATCCGCTTCCGGGGCGGCGAGCTGGACATCGTCGCCCTGGACGGCAATACCCTGGTATTTGTTGAAGTGCGCGCCCGGCGCAACCCGCGCTTTGCCAGCGCCGCGGCCTCCGTCGACTGGCGCAAGCAGCGCAAACTGCAACTGGCTGCCAGCCTGTTCCTGCGTTCCCAGCCGCGCTGGCGCAACTATCCCTGCCGATTTGACGTTATTGCCTTTGAGCCGCGACAATCATCGCCCGCGCCGGAGCCCCAATGGATTCGGTCCGCATTCACTGCCTGAGCCACACCACTCCGGGAACACTGCATGGATCACTACGAACTGCTGGCCGCCAACTGCCAGGGCACCATTGAAGCGCTGGCAATGGCGGTGGACCCGGCCGCACCGGCCCTGGGCGCTGGCGCCGAGCTGATAGTGGCGGCCATGCTCAACGAGCACAAGGTGCTGACCTGCGGCAGCGGGCCCGATGCTGCACTCGCCCAGTTGTTCGCCATCAACCTGCTGGGGCACTTCCAGCAGGAGCGCCCCGCCCTGCCGGCCCTGGCCCTCGCCGGTGATGGCGGCGTGGTGGGCGCCATCGCCAGCGCCGACGGCAGCGACGAAATGTACGCCCGCCAGCTGCTGGCCCTGGGGCAGAGCGGCGATGTCCTGTTGTGCATTGCCAGCGCGGGCATCGGCGGGCAGTTGCGGCGCGCCCTGGAGAGCGCCCGCGAGCGGAACATGGCCATCGTCCTGCTGTCGAACGGCGTGGACGAACACATCCCGGCGCTGCTGCACGACGGTGATGCGGTGATCGCCCTGGACCGGATTGCGCCGGCCCGCGCGCTGGAGCGACACACCGTGCTGCTGCAGAACCTCTGCGAACTCATTGACCACGCCCTGTTCGGCGGTTTTACAGGACACTGACCCTATGCGTTTTTTCTTCGCCCCCCTCATCGTTGCCAGCCTCGCCCTCTCGGGCTGCGGCAGTATGCTGGCCACCGTGAAGTCCAACCCCATTGAGGATGAGCCGGTGGAGCGCACCATGGGGCGCCAACTGGAGGACGAAGCGGTTGAAACCAAGGCCATGGTGAATATCCGCGCCGCCGATTCGCGCTTTGAACAGGCTCACCTGGTCATCGTCAGTTACAACGGCTTTGTGCTGCTGGCCGGCCAGGTGCCCAGCGAAGCGCTGAAGAACAAGGCCTCCGACGTGGTGCGCAAAATTCGCGGCGTGCGCCGCATCTACAACGAAATGGAAGTTGCCGCGCCCAGCTCCGGCATGACACGCACCGCCGACACCTGGATTACCGCCAAGGTCAAATCCTGGCTGATTGGCCATTCCAGTACCCCTGGCATGCGCACCAAGGTGGTCACCGAAAACGGCGTGGTCTACCTGATGGGTATGGCCACCCAGACCGAGGCCGACCGGGTAGCCGACGTGGCCGCCGGGCTGTCTGGCGTGCAGCGGGTGGTGAGACTGTTTGAGATTGTGCCCAGCTGAAGGCGCCGGGGCGAAGGTGACCAGCGCCTGACGCTGGTCACTTCACGATTTTAAGGGAGGGCCGACCTTCCGGCTTGCCGGGACCGCTCTCGGGCGGTGTCTGATCGGGGTCGTCGTCGGGCCCCTGCGGGCCCTCCTCCGCCTCGAACACCATGCCCTGGCCATTTTCCCGGGCATAGATACCCACCACGGCGTTCACCGGCACACTGATATCAGTGGGCACACCACCAAAGCGGCCGTTGAAGTAGACCAGGTCGTTGGAAATGTTGAGGTCGATCACCGCACTCGGCGAAATGTTCAACACGATCTGGCCGTCCTTGACGTACTGGCGCGGCACATCGACACCGCGAATGCCGGCATCCACCAGCAAATAGGGCGTGCAGCCATTGTCCACGATCCACTCGTAGAGAGCGCGCATGATATAAGGGCGACTGGGCGTCATAGGAGCTACCCCGCAGGCCAGAGCCTCAGGTGCGCATCTCCCGCTCCTGCTCGGTCAAACTTTCCTGGAAAGACTCACGGTTGAACAGCGCGTCCATGTAGGTCAGCAGGGGTTTGGACTGCTTGCTGGAGCGGATGTCCACACCCAGCGAAGGCAGGCGCCACAGGATGGGGGCGATGCAGCAATCCACCAGGGTGAATTCCTCGCTCATGAAGAAGGGCTTTTCGGCAAAGATGGGCGCAATGCCCATGATGCTCTCGCGCAGTTCCTTGGTCGATTTGCTCACCACATTGTCGCTGCGCGAGTTCTGGATGGAGTCCACCAGGGCACACCAGTCCTTTTCGATACGGTGCATGAACAGGCGGCTCTCGGCGCGGGCCACCGGGTAAACCGGCAGCAGCGGCGGGTGGGGGAAGCGCTCGTCCAGGTACTCCATGATGACGCGGGATTCCCACAGCACCAGGTCGCGGTCCATCAGCGTGGGCAGGGAGTTATCCGGATTGACGTCCGCCAGTTCCGCGGGGGGATGGTTGCCTTCCGCTTCGACCAGGTCGACGGTGACCCCCTTTTCAGCCAACACGATACGAACTCGGTGACTGTAATGACTGGTACTGTCGGAGAATAAGGTCATGGAAGACCGCTTTGCCACTACGCCCATCAGGGAATCCTCAGGTTTTCAGAAACGCTTTGCCGCCCGCGCCGCCAGAACAGCGGCGCGGGCGGCGGCCCTTTCGGGCTGTCAGTGTACGTCTTTCCAGTACTCGCGGTTGAGCAGCCAGGCAAAGACGAAAAACAGGGTGATAAACAGCAGCACAAAGGTACCAATCCGCTTGCGGTCGCTGGCTATCGGCTCGGCCGTGTAGGCCAGAAAATTGGTCAGGTCATACATGGCGCCGTCGAACTCATCCGGCGTCATGCTGCCCTCTTCGGTCACCACCAGGCGGCCGCAGGGCTCTTCCATAATATCGGCGCCCGTCAGCGGGTCGCGCTTGACCCCGCCATTGGCGGCTTTCACCGGGCCCATGGCGCATTCCTGCATGCCCTGGAGCTCCAGCAGGACATGGGGCATGCCCACATCCTTGAAGACTTTGTTGTTGACGCCCCAGGGGCGGCTGTCGTCCTTGTAGAAGGTGCGCAGGTAGGTGTACAGCCACTCGGGCTGGCGGGCGCGCGACACCAGGGTCAGGTCAGGGGGCGCGGCGCCAAACCAGACCTTGGCGTCGTCCTTGGACATGGCGTTGTGCATGAGCGAGCCGATCTTCTCCGAGGGGTCGAAGATCAGGTTCGCCTCCATCAGGTCAGTGGGGATACCCAGATCCTCGGCCACCCGGTTGTAGCGGGCGTACTGCAGGGAGTGGCAGCCCATGCAGTAATTCATGTACAGGCGGGCACCGTTCTGCAGGGAGGCCTTGTCGGACGGGTCGGCAGTGAACTCATCGCAGGGGATACTGCCGCAGGCGTGGGCGGACTCAGCCCCCACCGCCTTCAGCGGCAGCACAGTCAGCGCCATGATAATGGCCAGCACGCCCATGCTGCGCCAGAAGCCCATGCCGCCATCCATGGTGACCCGCTCCGGCACCGGCTTGGTCTTGTCCATGCTGGACCAAATCGGCATCAGCAGGAAGAAGGCGAAGTAGAAGATGGAGCAGATCTGCGCCAGCAGGGTGCGCGACTCGGTCGGCGCCTTCACGCCCAGCACACCCAGAATCAGGAAGCTGGCCACGAACAGCACCAGCATCACCTTGGTGATGTTGCCGCGATAGCGCCAGGACTTGACCGGGCTGCGATCCAGCCAGGGCAGGATGAAGGGAATGGCGACCGACGCGGCAAAGGCCACGAAGCCCCAGAACTTGTCCGGTACCGCGCGCAACACGGAATAGAAGGGCGTGAAGTACCACACCGGGGCAATATGCTCCGGGGTCTTCAGGCCATTGGCCTCCTCGAAGTTGGCGTACTCAAGGAAGAAGCCGCCCATCTCCGGCATGAAGAAAATCACCGCGCAGAAGATAAACAGGAAGACGGCAATCGCCTGCAGGTCGTGCACCGAATAGTAGGGGTGGAAGGCAATGCCATCCAGCGGCACGCCATCGGGGCCCTTGTGCTTCTTGATTTCCACACCGTCGGGGTTGTTGGACCCCACTTCGTGCAGGGCCAGCAGGTGCAGCACCACCAGCGCCAGCAGCACGATGGGCAGGGCCACCACGTGCAGGGCGAAGAAGCGGTTCAGGGTGGCGCCGGAAATCAGGAAGTCGCCGCGAATCCAGGTCACCAGGTCTTCACCCACCACCGGAATCGCACCGAACAGGGAGATGATCACCTGGGCGCCCCAGTAGGACATCTGCCCCCAGGGCAGCACATAGCCTACAAAGGCCTCGGCCATCAGCACCACGAAGATGAGCATGCCAAAGATCCAGATCAGCTCCCGCGGCTTTTTGTAAGACCCGTACAACAGGGCCCGAAACATGTGCAGGTATACCACCACAAAGAAGGCCGAGGCCCCGGTGGAGTGCATGTAGCGCAAAATCCAGCCATAGTCGACATCGCGCATGATGTACTCGACCGAGGCGAAGGCGCCCTCGGCACTGGGGTTGAAGCTCATGGTGAGCCAGATGCCGGTGAGCAGCTGGTTGACCAGCACCACCAGCGACAGCACCCCGAAGAAGTACCAGAAGTTGAAATTCTTGGGCGCGTAGTACTTGCCCATGTGGGTGTTCCAGGCGCGCATGATGGGCAGACGCTCGTCGACCCAGTCCCGTACACCGATCAGCATATTAATCATCAGGCAGCCTCCGCATCCACGCCGATTACCAGTACGTTATCGCTCTCGTACGAGTAGGGCGGAATTTCCAGGTTGGCGGAAGCCGGCACGCCAGAGAAGACCCGGCCGGAAAGATCGAACTTGGAGCCGTGACAGGGGCAGAAGAAGCCGCCCATCCAGCTGTCGCCGCCGAGGTCGGCCGCACCCACTTCGGGGCGGTATTTCGGCGCACAGCCCAGGTGGGTGCAGAGGCCAACAGCCACAAAAATTTCGGGGCGAATCGCGCGATCCTCGCCGGTGATATAGGCCGGCTGTGACGAAATTTCAGACAGCGGATCTTTGAGACGGTCATCCAGACCCGGCAGGGCCTCAAGCATTTCAGGGGTGCGATGAACCACATAAACCGGTTTGCCGCGCCACTCAACCACAACCATCTGGCCCGGCTCGAGCTTGCCGATATCAGCCTTGACCGGCGCACCGGCCGCCTTGGCCTTGGCCGAGGGGTTCCAGGAACCCAAAAACGGTACCGCGATTCCCACCGCGCCGGCCACACCCACCGCGCTGGTAGCCGCTGTCAGAAAGCGCCTCCTGCCGGTGTTCACGCCATCGCCACTCATCCTTTTTCTCCCCTTATTGTCGGTCCGCTGACAGAGGCTGCCAGACTACCGGGACCACTTTGCGAAAAATGCTGCAAATAGTAATGACTTTAGCCCGAAGTGACAAGAGAACGCTTTGATTTTGCAGCGTTTTCCGCCCTCCTGAAGTGCTTCCAGAGGGGCGCCCGGGGGGCAACGGGGAAATACAGAAAACGCCCACCTGAAACCAGGATGGGCGTTCTCGGGGAACTCCGGCAGCGCCCGCAGACGCGCCGGAAAAACTCAGCGCTTGGAGTATTGAGGACGCTTGCGCGCTTTGCGCAGACCGACTTTCTTACGCTCTACCGCACGGGCGTCGCGAGTGACGTATCCAGCGCCGCGCAGGGTGCCGCGCAGGGACTCGTCGTACTCCATCAGGGCACGGGTAATGCCGTGACGAATGGCACCGGCCTGGCCGAAGCTGCCACCACCGGCAACAGTGACGTTGATGTCGAACTTGTCGATGAGCTCAACCAGTTCCAGCGGCTGACGCACAATCATGCGCGCCACTTCGCGACCGAAGTAGACATCCAGCGGACGCTTGTTGACAGTGATATTGCCGGCACCGCTTTGCAGAAACACACGCGCGGTGGAAGTCTTGCGACGACCGGTTCCGTAGTATTGGGTAGCTGACATAGGTGGCTTCCGTTAGATATTCAGTGCTTGCGGCTGCTGCGCGGCGTGGGGATGCTCTGCACCCGCGTACACCTTCAGCTTCTTGAACATGGCTCGGCCCAGCGGGTTCCGCGGCAACATGCCCTTGACCGCACCCTGGATCACGCGCTCGGGGGCCTTATCGATCAGCTTTTCAAAGGAGATGGACTTCAGGCCACCGGGGAACCCGGTGTGGTGGTGGTACATCTTGTCTTTCGCCTTGGCACCGGTGACACGCACTTTCTCGGCGTTGATCACGACGATGTAATCGCCGGTGTCCACATGCGGGGTGTATTCGGGCTTGTGCTTGCCGCGCAGACGGTGCGCGATTTCGCTGGCAAGGCGGCCCAGAGTCTTGTCAGACGCGTCGACCACGAACCAATCGCGGGTCACGTCTTCAGCTTTGGCGCTAAAAGTTTTCATCAATGACTGCCTCTTGGAGGGCTCCAATTTCGAGGACGCGAATACTACTGAATGCGCATACCCATTTCAAGCGGAAAAACCAAAAGAAAATTCGGCACTTAGTTGACCCCGAAAGCGGGGCGGCGCAGGTGCCTTGAGCCACCAGCACCGCCCCCTCAGCCATCCCCTTAATCACCAACCCGACACCCCCTCAGGGACGGTGCTCCCGGGCCAGGTATTCGGTGGACTGCATCTCCTGCAGGCGCGACACCGTGCGCTGAAACTCAAATCCCAGCCGCCCGCCGTCGTACAGCGCCAGCAGGGGCCTGTCCGCCGCCAGCACCAGCTTGACGTTGCGGTCGTAGAACTCGTCCACCAGATTGATAAAGCGCCGCGCCGCGTCGTCGTTGCCCTGCCCCATGGCCGGCACCCCGGAGATCAGCACCGCCTGGAAGTCCCGGGCCAGCTCGATGTAGTCATTCTGCGAGCGCGGCCCGTCGCACAGCTCGGCAAAATCGAACCAGGCCACGTCATCGGCCAGGCAACGACAGGTGATGTAGCGCCCGTTGACCTGAATACGCTCCCAGTGCTTGCCGGGTTCCGGCGCCAGCTGCTCGAAGCTCTGCCGCAGGCTGGTATCGGCCGCCTCGTCCAGAGGGTAGTGGTACAGCTCGGCCTGCTGTAGCGTGCGCAGCCGGTAATCGACCCCGGAGTCCACGTTCACCACTTCCGTGTAGCGCTCGATCAGGGCGATCGCCGGCAGGAAGCGCTGGCGCTGCAGGCCATTCTCGTAGAGCTTTGCCGGCACAATGTTGGAGGTGGCCACCAGGCTCACGCCGCGGGCGAACAGCGCCTGCATCAGGCCGCCCAGAATCATCGCATCGGCGATGTCGGTCACAAAAAACTCATCAAAACAGATCACGCTGGCCTCGCTGGCCAGACGATCCGCCACCTTCTCCAGCGGGTTTTTCTCGCCGTCGAGGTCGGTCAGGTCGGCATGCACGCGCTGCATGAAGCGGTGGAAGTGCACCCGCAGCTTGTCCTCGAAGGGCAGGCAGTCGTAGAAGGTATCCACCAGGTAGGTCTTGCCGCGCCCCACGCCGCCCCAGAAATACAGGCCCTTTTCCGGCTCGGGCTGCTCGCGCCTCAGGCGCCGCCACAGGCCGCCAAGGCCCGCCGCCTCGCGGCGCCGGGCCAGCAGGCGCATGTACAGGTCCTGCAGTTTGATAACCGCCTGTTCCTGGGCTGCATCATAGGAAAAACCCTCCCGTTGCAGGTCGTGCTGGTAGCGTTGCAGGGGGCTGGAGGCGGTCTGGCTCAAGGGGAAGGCTCGCGCAGTGCTGGCGGGTGGTTCAGGAAAGCGGCCAACTTTACCCAGCGACCGATCGGATGGCAATCCAGCTGGCGTAGCGCACTTTAGTCGGGCCTTGATTCGGGTATACTGGCCAGCCTGTTGTACCTGCCCAATGAGGAAATACCGCGTGTATAGCTTAACCATCGTCGTCGCTTCAGCCGTTGTCAGCCTGCTGGTCGGGCTGGGGCTCGGGCTACTGGCGGGACGCCGCAGCTCCGCCGAGGGCAAAAAGTCCCGCGAAGTGGAGCGCAAACTGGATCAGGTTATCCAGGACAAGCGCGCCTACGAAGACGAGGTGGTGGAACACTTCTCCAAAACCGCCAAGCTGCTCAACAGCCTCACCGACAGCTATCGCGATGTGCACAACCACCTCGCCAGCGGGGCCGCCACCCTGTGCCAGGGCCAGGGCCCCATTTCCCTGGAGCGCCTGCAAAGCGCCGGCGACGGCGCGGAAATCCCGCCCCATCTGGCCAATATCCAGCCGCCGCTGGACTATGCCCCCAAGACCTCTCCCGAGGAAAAGGGCATGCTGAACGAGGAGTTCGGCCTGGAGCGGGTCAAGCGCGAAAAAGCCGAGAGCGAGGCGGAAGCCAAGCCCTGACCCGCCCCGGTGGCAATCAGACCGGGTTGTCGATATCGATAAAGCGGTGCTGCAGCCCGAAGCGCTCCGCCAGACTCTCCCCCACAGCCTGCACGCCGTAGCGCTCGGTGGCGTGATGGCCGGCGGCGATAAAGTCGATGCCCTCCTCCCGCGCCGTGTGCACAGTCTGCTCTGACGCCTCACCGGTGATATAGAGATCGGCCCGCACCGCCAGCGCGGCATCGATATACCCCTGGGCCGCCCCGGTACACCACGCCACCCGCTGTACCTCGCGCTCGGGGTTGCCGATGTGCAGCGGCTCGCGCCCGGTCAACTGGCGCAGCCTGTCCACAAAATCGCCGGCGCTCAGCGGCTCATCAAGCGTCGCCACGTTGCCAACACCATCCGTGCCCGGCTGCAGCGGCTCGCTCTCCTCCATGCCCAGCAGGCGGCCAAGGCAGGCGTTGTTGCCCAGTTCCGGGTGGGCATCCAGCGGCAGGTGGTAGGCCAGCAGGCTCACATCCGCCCCCAGCAGGGCGGCAAGTCGGCGCCGCTTCATGCCGGTAATCGTCGGGTCTTCCCCCTTCCAGAAGTAACCGTGGTGCACCAGGATGGCATCGGCCCGCCAGTCGATGGCCGCGTCCACCAGCGCCTGACTGGCGGTGACACCGGTCACCAGCCGCCGCACCTGGGGCCGACCCTGTACCTGCAGGCCATTGGGGCAGTAGTCCCGGAACTGGTGTGGTTGCAGCAGGCGATCGAGTTCCTGTTGAAGTTCCCGCAGGCTGACTGACATAACGCGCGCTCTCCCATTGCTGAATTGACCCACTGCCCCAGCGGGACAGTGCAGGGGCGCATCATATACAATGCGGCCGCTGACCTCACACGCGGACCCCATGAAAGACGCCCTGAAATTCATCACCTGGCCTGCCCTGGCCGGCCTGTTCGCGGCGCTGCTGCTCCTCGACCGCTTCATCCTGCCCGCGCCCCAGCGCGCGCCGGTGGCGCCGGAATCGGTCAGCTACGCCGCCGCCGTGCGCAATGCCAGCCCCGCGGTGGTCAACATCTACACCGCCCGCCTGGTGCCGGAGCAGCGCCGCCCGCGCATCGAGGACCTGTTCTCCAACCGCTTCAACCCGCCCCAGGAACAGCGCCAGCGCATCGAGCAGTCCCTCGGCTCCGGCGTCATCATGACCGAGGAAGGGCACATCCTCACCAACAACCATGTCATCAGCCAGGTGGATGCGATCCAGGTCCTGCTGCACGACGGCCGCCTGGCCAAGGCCCGGGTGATCGGCACCGACCCGGCCACCGACCTCGCCGTACTGAAGATCGACCTGCCCCACCTGCAACCGGTGGAGCTTGGCAACTCCGAAGACACCCGTGTTGGCGATGTGGTGCTGGCCATCGGCAACCCACTGGGTTTTGGCAACTCGGTGACCCAGGGTATCGTGTCTGCCCTGGGCCGCTACGGCCTGCAGCGCAATACCTACGAAGACTACATCCAGACCGACGCCATCATTCACCTGGGCAATTCCGGCGGCGCCCTGGTGGACACCCAGGGCCGCCTGCTGGGCATCAACACCCTGATTTACACCGCCGGCGACCAGGGCCGCGCCGCCTCGCCCACCGGCATCGGCATCAGCCTGGCCATTCCGGTCAATCTGGCGGTGTTTGTGATGCAGGATCTGATCGACTACGGCGAGGTGATCCGCGGCTGGCTCGGGGTGAGTGTGGAGCCGGTGCGCCGTATTGATAACGGCACTCCGATGGGTCAGGCGCTGCTGGTTTCGGCGATTACCGAGGACAGCCCGGCGCAAAAGGCGGGTGTGCGGCTGGGGGATGTGATTACCCACATTGATGGGGAGCCGATTCAGGATGGGCGGCAGACGATGCACCATATTGCGATGCTGCGCCCGGGTGATGATATTGATGTGACGGTGCAGCGGGAAACGCAGTCGCTGGATTTGCATGCGGTGGTGGGAACACTGCGGCAGTCGCCAACGATTTGATGGCGGTTTTTCGCTCTGGTCTTTTCGCTCTGATTTGGGCGGCCTCGCGGCCGCTGCATCGCCGCCGCCATGTGAAACCCTTTTGCTCCATTCCAGGCGTTCGGTGTGCCTTCCTGTTGTTGTTTTTACCTCGTTAGTTGCAGACGGCTTTGGTTGTAGCACCGAGTGCACAGTATCTACGGCACGCTGATCTTTCTTAAGTTCGGCAGTGCCCTTCGCGATGCTTGGAGACGAGGTAAGCGCAGACCGAGCCCACAGCCGCCGCCTTCCAAGTCCGCAAAAGGGTTTCACCTGTCGACGTCCATGCGGGTGCCAATGGCAGGATTGTCACTGCAGGCGGAGAGGATTGAGGCTGTGGTCTTAGTGGCTTAGTGGCTTAGTGGCTTAGTGGCTTAGTGGCCTTTTTACTGCCTAATACGCTCCACCCGCCTGATCGGCTACCTTAGCCAAGTTTGCTAGCTTACCGAGCACCGCCCGCATTGCTTCCACAGCGCCATAGCTTCGCATTCACACCCAACCACCCCCTATTCCCGCAGCCCCCACCAAAAGCAAACCCGTGTGACACCGCATCGCCAACCCGACGCGTTGCCGGTGAGCAGGCGAGTCTTTTACGGACTTGGAGGGCGTCGGATGCGAACTCGATCCCAGCTTACCTCGTCTCCAGCCACCGCGAAGGGCACTACCGAACTTCAGAAAGATCAACGCGCCCAAAATACTGTGCACTCAGGCGCCACAACCAAAGCCGGCTGCAACTAACGAGGTAAAAAACAACAACAGGAACGCGCACCGCATGCGCCCGTAATGGAGTAAAAGCGCTCACCTGATCGCCGGCCACGCAGCGGCCCAGCGGGCCGCCACCGCCAACAACCGGAAAAGCCCAACGAACTACTCCTCCAGGCGCATCTCCGCACTCCGGGCATGGGCCGTCAACTGCTCCCCCCGAGCCAACACCGATGCCACTTTGCCCAGCTCCCGCACCCCCTCCGCCGAGCAGTGAATCACCGAACTGCGCTTCTGGAAATCGTACACACCCAGCGGCGACGAAAAACGCGCAGTGCGCGAAGTGGGTAGCACATGGTTTGGCCCCGCACAGTAATCCCCCAGGGATTCTGTCGTGTAGGCTCCCATGAAAATCGCCCCCGCATTGACGATCGCCGGCAGCAGCGCGTCCGGGTCCGCCACGGACAGCTCCAAATGCTCCGGTGCCAACTGGTTGCTGATGGCCACGGCGTCGGCCAGGTCGCGGGTGAGGATCATCGCCCCGCGCCCGCTCAACGAAGCGCGAATGATGTCGGCACGCTCCATGGTCGGCAGCAGGCGCTCGATGCTCTCTGCCACCGCATCCAGATAGGCGCCGTCGGGGCAAAGCAGGATGGACTGGGCATTTTCATCGTGCTCGGCCTGGGAGAAGAGGTCCATCGCCACCCAGTCGGGGTTTGTGCTGCCATCGCAGATCACCAGGATTTCCGAGGGGCCGGCGATCATGTCAATACCCACCCGGCCAAACACCATGCGTTTAGCGGTGGCTACGTAGATATTGCCGGGGCCGACGATTTTATCCACGCCAGGCACGGTCTCGGTGCCGTAGGCGAGCGCGGCCACGGCCTGTGCGCCGCCGATGGTGAATACACGGTCGACCCCGGCAATGGCCGCGGCGGCCAGCACGAGGTCATTGAGTGCGCCATCGGGGGCCGGCACGACCATGATGATTTCACCCACCCCCGCCACCTTGGCCGGCAGGGCGTTCATCAACACTGAGGAGGGGTAGCTGGCCTTGCCGCCCGGCACATAGATGCCGGCGCGCTGCAGGGGAGTGATCTGCTGGCCGAGGCGATTGCCCTGGGCGTCGCGGTAATCCCAGCTGTCCTGGCGCTGGTGTTCGTGGTAGCTGCGCACACGCTCGGCGGCGGCCTCCAGCGCCCGTCGCTGGGCCGGGTCGATGCTCTCCAGGGCCTGCTGCATGCGCGCCGGGGAGACTTCCAGCGCCGCGGCATCGGCCAATTGCCGGCGGTCGAAGCGGGCGGTGTAGTCCAGCAGTGCGGCGTCGCCGCGCTGGCGCACGTCGGCAATAACCTGGGCCACGGTGGCGTTGACATCGGCGTCGAGGGATTCTTCCCAGGCGGTGAGCTGCGCCAGTGCCGCGTCAAAATCAGGCTGACGGCTGTCCAGGCGGCGCATCAGGCTGCCTCGGCCGCCGCTACCGCCGCGGCGATGTTGTCCACCACTTTCTGGATGGGGCCGTGCTGGGCGCGCATGGCGGCCTTGTTCACCACCAGGCGGGAGCTGATGGAAGCGATTTCCTCCAGTGGCTCCATGCCGTTGGCGCGCAGGGTGTTGCCGGTATCGACGATGTCGACGATCAGGTCGGCAAGGTCCATCATCGGCGCCAGCTCCATGGCGCCGTAGAGTTTGATCACTTCCGCGTGCAGGCCCTGGCGGGCAAAGTGTCGCCGGGCCACGTTCACAAACTTGGTGGCCACCCGCACCCGGGCGCCGCCGCGCTGCCAGCCCACCGGGCCGGCGGTCATCAGGCGGCAGCGGGCGATGTTCAGGTCCAGCGGCTCGTACAGGCCATCGGCGCCCTGCTCCAGCAGGATGTCCTTGCCCACCACGCCGAGGTCGGCGGCGCCGTGGCGCACGTAGGTGGGCACGTCGGTGCCGCGAATAATCACCAGCTGCAGGCCGGGCAGTGTGGTTTCAAACACCAGTTTGCGGCTGGCGGACACGTCCTCCAGCGGCTCGATGCCGGCCCGCGCTAGCAGCGGCAGGGTTTCCTTGAGGATGCGGCCCTTGGTCAGTGCCAGGGTGAGGGGTCTGCTCATCGGTGGCCTCGGCCTTGTCGGTCAGCCCGGCAGCCGGCGGATATCGGCGCCAAGCTGCTGGAGTTTCTCTTCAATACATTCATACCCGCGGTCGATATGGTAGATGCGATCCACCGGGGTTTCACCGCTGGCCACCAGGCCCGCAATCACCAGGCTGGCGGAGGCGCGTAAGTCGGACGCCATCACCGGCGCACCCTCAAGACGCTCCTGCCCGGTGATGATGGCGGTGTTGCCCTCGATCACAATGTGGGCACCCATGCGGTTCATTTCGTGGGTCTGGATCAGGCGGTTCTCGAACACCGTCTCGGTCACCGTACTGGTGCCCTCAGCCACGGCATTCATGGCGGTGAACTGGGCCTGCATGTCGGTGGGAAAGCCCGGGTAGGGCGCGGTCTTGATGTTGACCGCCCTGGGCCGCCGGCCCTGCATGTCCAGGCGAATCCAGTCCTCGCCCTGCTCGATGTGCGCGCCAGCTTCCTCAAGCTTGTGCAGCACTGCCTCCAGGTACTGTGGGCAGGTGCCGCGAAGGCTGATGCTGCCACGGGTGGCCGCCGCCGCCACCAGGTAGGTGCCGGTCTCGATACGGTCTGGCATGACATCGTAGGTGCAGCCGTGCAGGGTTTCCACGCCGTCAATGACGATAGTGTCGGTGCCGTGGCCGCTGATTTTGGCGCCCATGGCGATCAGGCACTGGGCCAGATCCACCACTTCCGGCTCGCGGGCGGCGTTTTCCAGCACGGTGCGCCCCGCGGCGAGGGCCGCGGCCATCAACAGGTTCTCGGTGCCGCCGACGGTCACGGTCTCCATCAGGATGCGCGCGCCCTGCAGGCGACCATCCACTTCGGCGTTGATATAGCCGCCTTCCACGGAAATTTTGGCCCCCATGGCCTCAAGGCCCTTGAGGTGAATATCCACCGGGCGGCTGCCGATGGCGCAGCCACCGGGGAAGGACACATGGGCCCGCCCGAAGCGGGCCACCATCGGCCCCAGCACCAGGATAGAGGCGCGCATGGTTTTAACCAGCTCGTAGGGCGCCGAGAATTCGCTGATGGTGTTGGCGTTGACCTCAATGCTCAGCTTTTCGTCGACGGTGAGCTCCACCCCCATGCAACCCAGCAGCTCGATCATGGTGGTGATGTCGTGCAGGTGGGGCAGGTTGCGGATGGTGACCGGCTCGCTGGCCAGCAGTGTCGCGGCCAGAATGGGCAGGGCGGCATTTTTGGCGCCGGAGATACGCAGTTCCCCGTGCAGCGCCCGGCCGCCCCTGATAACTAGTTTGTCCACGCAGGTATCTCCCGTTGGGTGGTGGCCGGACTCAGGCGAGCGAACGCCACTGCTCGGGAGTGAAGGTCTTGATGTTGACCGCGTGGATGCTGCCATCGGCGATCTGCTCGCTCAGGCCGGCATAAACCAGCTGCTGGCGCTGCACCGGGCGCATACCCTCGAAAACCTCGCCTACGACCAGGATGTCATAGTGGTTGCCTGCCCCTTCGACTTGCACCTGGCAGCCCGCCAGGCGGGCCTCCAGCAGGGTGGTAACGGTTGCGGCATCCATAGTTAACTCCAACAATAAACAGCGCGCCGGCTGGGTTGCCGGCGCGCAGGGGAAAAGGCGGGCATTTTATCAGGCTGCGACAAAACAGCCAGCACCGGCCTCAGGTGTCGATTTCTACCGCCGACCAGTTGTCGATGACTTGGTCCAGGTCGCCGTTGTAGCTGCGCGCCGAGCTCTGGAACTGGCTGCGGTAGATCTCACCCAGATTAACGTTCTCGATAATCATGTTGCGCAGCTTCCAGTTGCCGTCCTTGTCGCGCCCCATCTGGTACAGCACCACGTAGGGCTGGGCGCCCTCTTTGTGGATCAGCTGCTGCACGGTGGCGCGGCGCGATTCGGGATCGGGGTTGGAGGGCTGGGTCACTTCAATGCGCGAGCCGCCGAAGGCCAGCAGGCCCTTGCCGTAGGTGCGCACCATACCCTCGCGCATGCGCTCGGTGAAACGGTCCAGCTGGTCGGCCAGCTTCTCGCGGCCGGCCTCATCCAGGGAGCGGTAGCGCTCGCTGGTGGCGTAGGGCCCCATCACACCGCGGGCAAAGCCGCGAAAGTCCACCACCGGGTCCAGCAGCGTCTCGATCTGCTGGTAGTAGGCCTCGGAGGCGCCGTCACCGGCGCGGCGCGCATCGGCCACGGCGGCCATCACCGACTCGGTGGCCTCCCCCACCACCTGGTGGGCGGTGGGGGCCGGCTCGGCCTGCGCCACAGCGGCGCCCGCCACCAGGGCCAGCACGGCCATGCCATGCATCAACATCTGCTCGACTCGCTTCACGTCCTTTGCTCCTGCACTTAATCTCTGTAGGGTATCGGCTTTCAGGTAATCTTTCAGGTTATAGTGGCAGCGCCCCGGCGCCGCCGGCCAGCCTGAACACGCCAACCCCGTGACAGGTTATGACAGCCGTAACGGCACCGAGGTTCAGCGCGGCGCCTACTTTAACAGGAATTGAACCCAACCCGATGCTACTGCCGTCCATTGCGATTCTGCTCGGCTTCATCATCCTGATCTGGAGCGCCGACCTGTTTGTCGCCGGCGCCGCCTCCATTGCCGAGAACCTCGGCCTGTCGCCGGCGCTGATCGGCCTCACGATTGTCTCCATCGGCACCTCTGCCCCGGAAATCCTGGTGTCTTTTACCGCCGCCATGGCCGGCGCTGGCGAACTGGCCATCGGCAATGCCATCGGCTCCAACATCGCCAATATCGGCCTGGTGCTGGGGGTTACCCTGGTGGCGGTGCCGATTGTCGTCCGCGCGGACTGTGTCCGCCAGGAGCTGCCTGCCCTGCTGGCGGTTACCGCCGGGGTGGCGGTGCTGATTCTCGACGGTGAGCTGTCGCGCCTGGACGGTTGGCTCATGCTGGCCTCACTGGCCCTGATCCTGTACCTGATGGTGCGCCGCCAGGGGGCCGACAGCCCGCTACTGGACGCCGGCGAGGGCGAGGAACTGCCTCACCTGGCCATGGGGCGCGCCTGGCTCACCTTCGCCCTTGGCCTGGCCCTGCTAATTGCCAGCTCCCGCATGCTGGTGTGGGGCGCCACCGAGGTGGCCCTGTTTTTGGGCGTTTCCAAGCTGGTGATCGGCCTCACCATCGTCGCCATCGGCACCAGCCTGCCGGAACTGGCCGCCACCGTGGCCAGCTCCCTGCGCGGGCACACCGAGATTGCGGTGGGCAATGTGATTGGCTCCAACCTGTTCAACCTGCTGGCGGTGATGGCCATTCCGGGCATTATCCTGCCCGAGCAGCTGGACGCCCACGTGCTGCCAAGGGACTACGCCAGCATGGCCGGGCTCACGGTGGTGCTTGCCCTGGTGTTGCTGTGGGGCCGGCACCACCCGCGCAGTGGCGATGGCCGCGCTTACCTTGGGCGCGGTGTTGGCGCGTTGTTTGTGGCCCTCTACGCGGGGTATTATTACTGGCTTTACCAGACCCGCTGAGACCCCTCCCCATGAGCGACCACGACCCGAGTGCCTATCGCCGCTCGGCCCTGCGCACCGTGCAGATTGAAGCCGATGCCGTCGCCGCCCTCGCCCAGCGCATCGACACCCACTTTGAACAGGCCTGCGAACTGCTGTTGGCCACCCGCGGGCGGGTGATTGTGACCGGCATGGGCAAGTCCGGCCATATCGCCCGCAAAATCGCCGCCACCCTGGCCAGCACCGGCACCCCTGCCCATTTTGTGCACCCGGGCGAGGCCAGCCACGGCGACATGGGCATGATCACCCCCCAGGACTCGGTGATCGCCCTGTCCAACAGTGGCAAGGTGCCAGAAGTAGTCAGCCTGCTGCCCCTGCTCAAACGCCTGGGCACGCCCATCATCAGCATGACCGGCGACCCGGATTCGCCCCTGGCCCAGGCCTCCGACGCCCACCTGAATACCGGCGTGGCCACCGAGGCCTGCCCCCTGGACCTGGCTCCCACCTCCAGCACCACCACGGCCCTGGTGATGGGCGACGCCCTGGCCATTGCCCTGCTGGAGGCCCGCGGCTTCACCGCCGAGGATTTTGCCTTCTCCCACCCCGGCGGCACCCTTGGCAAAAAGCTGCTGTTGAAAGTGGAGGACGTGATGCGCAGCGGCGAGCAGGTGCCGCGCGTGGCGCTGGACACCCAACTGGCCCAGGCGCTGCTGGAAATCAGCAACAAGGGCCTTGGCATGACGACCGTGGTGGACGCTGGCGGCGCGCTGGAAGGCATTTTTACCGACGGCGACCTGCGCCGCGCCATTGAGGCGCGGGTCGACATCAACAACACCACCATCGGCCACCTGATGACCAAAGGCCCCAAAACCGTGGGGCCGGGCATGCTGGCCGCCGAGGCCCTGCGCATCATGGAAGAAAACCGCATCAGCGCCCTGGTGGTACTGCAGGCGGGCAGCGTGGCCGGCGTGCTGCACCTCAAGGACCTGCTGCAGGCGGGTATCGCCTGATGGGCATGCGCGACGACATGAGTGAGGACATGAGCGAAAAAGCCGCCGCCATCCGCCTGCTGGCCCTGGATGTCGACGGCGTCCTGACCGACGGGCGTATTTACTACGGCAACAACGGCGAGGAACTCAAGGCCTTCAATATCAAGGACGGCCTTGGCATCAAGCTGGTGCAGAAGGTGGGCATTGAGGTGGCCATCATCACCGGCCGCAATTCCCACATCGTCGCCCGCCGCGCCGCGGAGCTGGGCATTGGCGAGGTGGTGCAGGGCCGCGAGGACAAGCGCGAGGCGCTGGCGGAACTGTGCCGCGCCAAAGGGCTCCAACTCTCTGAATGCGCCTACATGGGCGACGACCTGCCCGACCTTGGCGCCATTGTCGCCGCGGGCCTTGGCCTGACGGTCGCCGATGCCTGCGAGCGTGTCGCGGCGGCGGCCAACTGGCGCAGCCACCTTGGCGGCGGTTGTGGCGCCGTGCGCGAAGCCTGCGAATTCCTGCTGGAGGCGCGCGGCCAGCGAGACACCCTGGAGTCCGGTTTTCTCTGATGCAACGCACCGTTCTGCCCATTGCCCTGGCGTTCTGCCTGGTGCTGCTGACCAGCCTGTACTGGAATCCGGGCGGCGACCCGGGCGCCGACCCGGCCATCGCCCAGCGCCAGATGGCCCTGCCGCGCACCTATGTGGAGAATGTGCGCAGCTGGCAGTACACCGAGGATGGCATGCTCAAGGAAGTCCTTGAGGCAGACCGGGCGGACTATTTTGCCGGCAAGGACAGCTCCGAGCTGCAGCAACCGCGTTTTTACTCCCACGACGGCAACGACCGCACCTGGTCCGCCACCGCCGACGAGGGCACCTTCCGCCACCGGCCCGGCGTGCTGCAACTGCGCAGCACGGTGCGGCTGGTCAACGACCAGACCGGCGGCACCCTGGCAACCCAGGCCATGACCTTGAACACCCGCAAAAACACCGCGGTATCACGCGTTCCTGTCACCATCACACAGAATGAGAGTATCCTTCGTGCCGACGGCATGACCGCCGACCTGAACACCGAGCGCATCGTCATGAGCCCCAATGTGGAGACCACCTATGTACAAGCGCGGCCCTGAGCCGGCCCCGAGGGCGCCGGCCCGTCTGCTGGCGGCTGCCCTGCTGCTGGCGGCCGGCGCTGCCCTGGCCCTGCCGGAGGATCGCCAGGAGCCGATTCGCATTTCCGCCGACAAGGCGGTGCGCGATGAGAAGAAGGGCTTTACCGTCTATCAGGGCAACGTGATGATGCAGCAGGGCACTCTGCGTATCGACGCCGCCAAGGTCACCGTGTTTCACGAGGACAAGGAGGCCGATCGCATCATGGCCGAAGGCAGCCCGGCCCACATGCGCGAGCAGCCCCAGGCCGACAAGGGCCTGATGCACGCCCGGGCAGAGGTGATCGAATACTTCAAGGCCGAGGAGCGGGTGCTGCTCAAGCGCAACGCCAGTGTCGAACAGGACGGCTCCAAGGTGGCCGGGGATTCCATTGAGTACTTCATTGGCCAGCAGCTGATCCGCGCCGACTCCAGCGCCAGCGACAGCGGGCGGGTGGAGGTGGTGATCCCCGCCAGCGCCCTGCCCAACAACCAGCAGGACGAGGGCGCAACCGCCCCGCCCCAGGACAGCCCAGAGGAGAAGCCGGGTGGCGCAACTGACGGCCAGTAACCTGGCCAAGGCCTACCGCGGGCGACAGGTGGTGCAGGATGTGTCCCTGCAGCTGGAGAGCGGCCAGATTGTGGGCCTGCTGGGTCCCAACGGCGCCGGCAAAACCACCTGTTTCTACATGATTGTGGGCATAGTCCGCGCCGACCGCGGCAGCATCGTGCTGAACGGCGAGGACGTGACCGCCCTGCCCATGCACGAGCGCGCCCGGCGCGGCATTGGCTACCTGCCCCAGGAGGCGTCCATCTTCCGCCGCCTGAGTGTGGGCAGCAATATCCTGTCCATCCTTGAAACGCGCCCCGACCTGAACCGGGCCCAGCGCCAGGAGCGCTGCGACGCCCTGCTGGAAGAATTCCACGTCAGCCACCTGCGCGACAGCCTTGGCCAGTCCCTGTCTGGTGGCGAGCGGCGCCGGGTGGAGATCGCCCGCGCCCTGGCCACCGAGCCGGACTTCATCCTGCTGGACGAGCCCTTCGCCGGGGTCGACCCGATTTCCGTCAACGACATCAAGCAGATCATCCGGCAACTGCGCGACCGCGGGATCGGGGTGCTGATCACCGACCACAACGTGCGCGACACCCTGGATATCTGCGAGAACGCCTTCATTGTGGGCGAGGGCCACATCATCGCCGAGGGGGGCACCGAGGACATTCTCGCCAACGAATCGGTGCGCCGGGTCTACCTCGGGGATCAGTTCCGACTGTAAAGCCAGCGGTGGTATAAGCAATATTCGCGCCAGCGGTTGCCAGCCTTCCGCGCCCGGCGCTACACTGGCCACAAGCCATCGCGAGCAGTACGCCTACCGTGGTATCGGAACCCTTAACAACCCCATGAAGCAGTCGCTCCAACTCAAACTTGGCCAGCAGCTGACCATGACGCCGCAGCTGCAGCAAGCGATCCGGTTGTTGCAGCTCAGCACGCTGGATTTGCAGCAGGAGATCCAGCAGGCGCTCGACTCCAACCCGCTGCTGGAAACCGCCGAAGACGACGACAGCCCGGAGCCCGCCGACAACACCGAGCGCCACAGCGAGGCAACCCGCGAAAGCGGCGACGGCCCCCTGGAGAGCCTTGAGGGCACCGCGGCCGACAACACCGGCGACGACGGCGAATGGCAGGCCTCCATGCCCGAGGATCTGCCGGTGGACACCCAGTGGGACGACCTGCTGCCCTCCGCGTCCGCCCCCGCCGCCAGCGGCCCCGACGAGGGCGGCGACTACGACTTTGAATCCCGCAACAGCAGCGGCGAATCCCTGCAGGATCGCCTGCGCTGGCAGCTCAACCTGACCCGTCTGTCGGATGTAGACCGGGTCATCGCCCTGGCTATCATCGACGCCACCGACCACAACGGCCGCCTCACCAGCCCGCTGGAGGACATCCTCGAGTCGCTGACCGGCGCCAACCTGGATATCGAGATGGACGAGGTGGTGGCCGTGCTGCACTGCCTGCAGCAGTTCGAACCCGCCGGTGTCTGCGCCAGGGACTTGCAGGAATGCCTGCTGATCCAGCTCGGCCAGCTACCCCCGGACACCCCCTACCTGGACGCGGCGCGCACCATTGTCAGCCGCCACATGAACCAGCTGGGTGCCGGCGACCACCAGCAGATCCTGCGCCGCGCCCGCCTCACCGAAGACGATTTGCGCCAGGCGTTGGGGCTGATCCGCAGCCTGGACCCAAACCCCGGGCTGTCCGTGGAGAGCGACGACACCGAATACATCGTGCCCGATGTGTTTGTACGCAAACTCAACCAGCGCTGGGTGGTGGAGCTGAACCCCGACATCGCGCCGCGCCTGCGCATCAACAGCAACTACGCCAGCCTGATCAAGCGCGCCGACAACAGCGCCGACAACACCTTCCTCAAGGACAACCTGCAGGAGGCCCGCTGGTTCCTGAAGAGCCTGCAGAGCCGCAACGAGACCCTGATGAAGGTGGCCAGCAAGATCGTCGAGCACCAGCGCAACTTCCTGGAGTACGGCGAGGAGGCCATGAAACCGCTGGTGCTGCACGACATTGCCGAGGCGGTGGACATGCACGAGTCCACCATTTCCCGGGTCACCACTCGCAAGTACATGCACACCCCCAGGGGCATCTTCGAGCTGAAGTACTTTTTCTCCAGCCATGTGGGCACCGCCGGCGGGGGGGAGTGTTCCTCCACCGCCATTCGCGCCCTAATCAAAAAGCTGGTGGCGGCGGAGAACCCGCGCAAACCCCTGAGCGACAACAAGATCACCCAGTTGCTGGAGGACCAGGGCATCCAGGTGGCCCGGAGAACCGTCGCCAAATACCGTGACACCCTGCTCATTCCGCCCTCCAATGAGCGCAAGAGATTGGTCTAGAATGAAATGGAGCGGCCTTTTGCAGGCCGCCACCGCACCGGCCCCGGCGCCGGTTCACACTGAAGAAGGAGTCAGTTATGCAACTGAATGTCAGCGGTCACCATGTAGAAGTTACCACCCCGCTGCGGGAATACGTGGAAAACAAGTTTGAGCGCCTGCAACGACATTTCGATCAAATAACCAACACCGAAGTCACCCTTATCGTCGAGAAAATGATCCAGAAGGCCGAGGCCAACGTGCATATCTCCGGCGCCGACATTTTTGCCGCGGCCGAGTCCGAGGACATGTACGCCGCCATCGACGCCCTGGCCGACAAGCTCGACCGCCAGTTGATCAAACACAAAGAAAAGGCACGAGGCCACTGAAGCCCATCCCATGCAAAACCTGACGCAAATACTCTCCCCCGGGCGCACCATCTGCCGCGCGCCCGGGGGCAGCAAAAAACGCCTGTTTGAAACCATTGCCAGAATCATCAGTGAAGACCAGCTGTCGCTGCCCTATGCCGAGGTCTTCACCCAGCTGATTGCCCGCGAGAAGCTCGGCAGTACCGGCCTCGGCCAGGGCATCGCCATTCCCCACTGCCGCATTCCCAACTGCAGCCAGCCCCTGGGCACCCTGCTGAGCGTGGATGAAGCGGTCGACTTCGACGCCCCCGACAACCAGCCGGTGGATCTGCTATTTGTGCTGCTGGTGCCGGAGGAGGCCCACCAGGAACACCTGGACATCCTGTCCCACATCGCCGGCCTGTTCAGCCAGGCGGAGTTCTGCCAGGCCCTGCGCAACGCCGGCGATAACCAGGCCCTTTACGATATCGCCACCCAGTGGCAGGTGTGAGCCGTGGAACTCGTTATCATCAGCGGCCGCTCCGGCTCCGGTAAGAGTACCGCCCTGCACCAGCTGGAAGACGAGGGATACTACTGCATCGACAACCTGCCGCTGGGCCTGCTGCCGGCCTTGGTGGAGCAGACCTTCCGCGAGGAATTTGCCCACTTCCGCGGCGCCGCGGTGTGCATTGACGCGCGCAACGCCTGGAAGGACCTGCAGGATTTCAACGCCATCCTCGAATCCCTGCCCGAGGGTACGGACTGCCAGGTACTGTTCCTGGACGCCCAGGACGCGGCCCTAATCAAACGCTTCAGCGAAACCCGCCGCAAGCACCCCCTCAGCGACCACAGCCTGCCCCTGGCCGAGGCCATCCTGCGCGAGCGGGAGCTGCTCGAGCCCATTGCCAGCGCCGCCTCGCTGGTGCTGGACACCAGCCAGCTCACCCTCTACGAGCTGCGCGATGCCATCCGCGAGCGCCTGCTGGGGGACAGCAACCGCAGCATGTCCATCCTGTTCCAGTCCTTCGGCTTCAAGCGCGGCGTGCCGGCCGACGCCGACCTGATGTTTGACGTGCGCATGCTGCCCAACCCCCACTGGGTCCGGGAGTTGCGCCTGCTGAGCGGCCTGGACGAGCCGGTGCGGGACTTTCTGGAAGCCCAGGAAGCCACCCACGATCTGTTCAACAGCATCGCCAGTTACCTCGACCGCTGGCTGCCCGCCTATGCCGACAGCAACCGCTCCTACATGACCATTGCCGTGGGTTGTACCGGTGGGCAACATCGGTCAGTATATCTCGCGGATCGGCTGTACCAGCACTACCGACAGCAGTTCCCGCAAGTCCATCTCCGACACCGGGAATTGCAACCGTCGTGATCCGCACCCAGCTCACCATTGTCAACAAGCTTGGCCTGCACGCCCGCGCGGCCGCCAAGTTCGTGGGCTGCACCAGCGCCTTTTCCAGCTCTATCCAGGCCGGTCGGGACGGCAAGCTGGTGGACGGCAAGAGCATCATGTCGGTGATGATGCTGGCCGCCGGCAAGGGCACCGTGCTGGATATCGAGATCAGCGGCGACGACGAGCAGGATGCGCTCGAGGCCCTCGCGACGCTGATCGCCAATCGCTTCGACGAAGCGGAATAATTCACACCCCTGAACACGCCTTGCGCCCCCGCTGCAAGTTGTTGTGCCTGTGGCTTTTCCGGATAATTAACCGGCCCGGCAATTCCGCCGCGGCGCGGCAGCGGTAAGGAAGGCAATGGCAGCGACGAATACGCCCAAATCCCAGCAACAACTCGACCGCCTGTCGGCGGCACTGGAATCCGGCACCTTCGTCGACGTTAAACGCATGCTCAACGGCCTCCCCCCCGGGGACGTGGCCCACCTGCTGGAATCCTCCACCCCGCGCTTCCGCCACATCCTGTGGAAGATGGTCGACCTCGACAACGAGGGCGACATCATCAACGAGCTCTCCGACGAGCTGCGTACCCACTTCCTCAGCGACATGGATGCCGCCGAGGTCGCCCAGATTACCGAACACCTGGACGACGACGACGTTGCCGACATCCTGCAGCAGCTGCCGGAGCAGGTCACCCGGGAAGTCCTGGATGCCATGGACCACCAGGACCGGGCGCGACTGGAGCGGGTGCTGCACTACCCCGACGACACCGCCGGCGGCCTGATGAATACCGACACCATTACCATCCGGGCGCGCCTGACCCTGGATGTGGTGTTGCGCTACCTGCGCCGGCACGAAGAGCTGCCGGCCATGACCGACAACCTGATCGTGGTCAACCGCGACGACCGCTTTGTGGGCCTGCTGCCGCTGGGCACCCTGCTGGTGTCGGACCCCTCGCGCACCGTGCGCGAGATGATGGACACCGACGTGGACCCCATTCCCGCCTACATGCCCGACGACGAAGTGGCGCGCCTGTTCGAGCGCCACGACTGGGTATCGGCCCCGGTGGTGGATGAAGAAGGCCGCCTGCTGGGCCGTATCACCATTGACGACGTGGTGGACGTTATCCGCGAGGACGCTGACCACTCCCTGACCTCCATGGCCGGCCTGGAGGAAGACCTGGACACCTTTGCCCCGGTGTTTCGCACGGCCCAGCGCCGGGCCATCTGGCTGGGGATCAACCTGGTCACCGCTTTTGTCGCCGCCGCCGTCATCAACCTGTTCCAGGGCACCATCGAGAAAGTCGTGGCGCTGGCGGTGCTGATGCCCATTGTCGCCTCCATGGGCGGCATAGCCGGCACCCAGACCCTCACCGTACTGGTGCGCGGCATGGCCATGGGCCACGTCAGCCGCAGCAATGGCGCCTGGCTGATCAATCGCGAACTGGGCGTTGGCGTGCTCAATGGCATGCTGTGGGCCACGGTGGTGGCGGTGACCGCCGCGCTGTGGTTTGACGACAGGCATATCGGCCTGATTATTGCCGCGGCCATGATGATCAACCTGGTCACCGCGGCCTTTACCGGCGCGGCCCTGCCACTGCTGCTCAAACGTGTGAATATCGACCCGGCCCTGGCCGGGGGCGTGGTGCTCACCACCGTCACCGACGTGGTGGGCTTTGTTTCCTTCCTTGGCCTGGCGACCTGGTTTTATGGCTGACGACTACGACGAATACGGCGACGACGCCCCCAGTAAAAGCGAACTGAAGCGCCGCATGACGGCGCTGCAGGAGCTGGGAGAAACCCTGACCCGCCTCAGCGACCGGCAACTGGAAAAAATCCCGCTGGAGGACCCGCAGCTGATCCAGGCCATCGCCGAGGCCAAGGCCATCAACTCCAACAGCGCCCGCCGCCGGCACATGCAGTTCATTGGCAAGCTGATGCGCAATATCGACCCCACCCCCATCGAGGCGGCGCTGGACAACCTGTACCGCGAGCAGCGCGAGAGCGCCGACCGCTTCCAGCGCCTGGAGCAACTGCGTGACGAGGTACTGACCCAGGGCCTGAAAGGCATCGAGCAGGTGGTGACGCGCTGGCCCCACGCCGACCGCCAGCACCTGCGCCAGCTGGTGCTACAGCACCAGCGCGAAAGCGCGCGCAACAAACCGCCGGCAGCCAGCCGCAAGCTGTTCCGCTACCTGCGGGAGCTGGACGAGCACAGCGGCGGCGCGGCGAGCTAGCTAGGGCTCGCTGGCGGCCGGTGCGGCTGCGTCTGGCGAATTGGGATCGGCCGGGGCGTTTGGCTCGGGCGGCGCATCACCCGGTGCCTGATCTGCCGCTGCCTCGCCGGCCTCGACCTCTGCACTGCCGCGCTGGCGGCTGCCGGTATCGAAAATGCGGCTGAAGCTCACTTGTGGGTCATCCCAGCTGCCGCCGACACCGTACACCGCGCTGGATACCCGGTTCATCTGTTGTTCAAACACCTTGCTGACCACATAGACACCGGCCGCCACCGGCAGCCCGGCGGTCAGTGCTGCCACCCAGGGCAGGTTGCTGGCCACCGGCAGGGTGGCGACCAGTTCGCCGTCCAGAGTCTGCTCTGCCAGGGGGCTGATCACCGAGAAGTTGAAACTGCTGGAGGCGCCTTTTACTTCCAGACCCGGCACTTCCACGCTGCCGGCGTGGAAAAACAGCTCGCCGTCCATGGAGTCAAACGGAATGCCGGATTCGAACATATGGCTGAGGCTGAGCCGGCGCACGATTTCGGTCAGGTTGAAGATGCTCACCACCCGCAGGGTGCCGGAGGTGCCCGCAGGGGCGTCCAGGAAGCGGCCCTCGCCCACATCGATGCCGATACGGCCACGGGTTGCCGCCAGGGCAAAGTCCTGGGGGCCGCCGGGCCAATCCAGCTGGACAGCAAACTCCCCACCCTCGGTATCCATGATGCGCTCGTAGTCCAAGCGCTCCAGCACGGTGCCAAGGTCGGCGAAATCAAGTGTAGCAGACAGCGCGGTATGGGACTGGCCACCATCGCGCTGCCACAGCAATTCCCCCGGCTGCTCGGCGGTCAGCACCAGCCCGGCCAGCTCGCCGGTAATCGGGGCGGCCCGCAGGCCGCTGCCCTCGGGGTGCAGGTCGAAGGCGAGGTGACCAAGGTCGAGCCGGTCGGTGCGCAGCTGGTCGATGCGCACCGCCAGGTGCGGCAGGTTGCTGAAGTCCAGCTCGTTCTGGTCGCCGCCTTGTTTGCCGCCCTTTGCGTCCTCTCCGCCCAGCCCCGTCAGGCCGGAGAGGTTGAGGTGGCTGATCTGCAGGCTGCCCCGGGTCTGGTCCGGCACCAGGGTCAATGCGCCCTGCAGCCAGTCAGTCTCGGCCTGAATCTGCCAGCCCTGTTCCTCACTCGCGCTGCCACTGACCACCACGTCCCGCAACTCCATGCCCCCCAGCAGCAGACTGTCCAGTAGCAGGTCATCCACTGCCAGCGGGGGCAGGTCGGCCAGCGACAGGCGGCGCGGGGCGCTGCTGGTATCGCTGCTGGTATCGCTGCTGGTATCGCTGTTTGTATTGCTGAGAGTACCGCTGAGAGCATCGCTGGCACTGCTGGCACCGGCGGCTGGTGGCGGGGCCAGCCAGTCCTGCCACTGGGCCGGCTCCAGCACCGGCAGGTGGCCGCGCAGCCGCAACTGGCCGGCCTGGGGTGTCTGGGCATGCTCCTGCAGGGCGACATCCCCCCCCACCAGGGCACCGCCCTCCCCCAGCAGCAAGGCGGCCTGCAGGCGCCGCTGAAGGTCCAGGGTCAGCAGGCGCGGCGCACTGCCAAGTTTGAGGTCGATCGCCAGGGGCAGGGCCGCGGCCTCGGCCTTGTTCAGTGGCGGCGGCAGGGCAATGGCCACGCCGGTAAGATCAGAGCCAAGCTGCAGATTGGCACCTGCGCCGGTCGGCACCTGCAGCACACCGCTGACCTGGGCCACGCCGGTGGCGGGATAGGGCGCAGACAGGCCGAGCCAGGCCTGCAGGTCGTCCGCAGGCACCGCGCCTTCGAGTTCGATGGCCAGCCCCGGTGGCGCCGCGTCTGCTGACGCCAGCGCGGAAAAGCGAGCGCGCAGGGGCTGCCCCCACAACCGCCCCTTCAATTGGCGCGACTGAAAGCCCCGCCTGCTGTCGTAATCCACCGCGCCGCTGATGCCGGACAGCTGCAATTGCAGCGCCCCCAGATCGGCGCTGGCGTCGTTGAGGCGGGCATTCACCCGCACCTGTGGCGGCGGCGCATCGCTGCGTAAATCCAGCGCCAGCGCCAAATCGATGGCCAGCTCACCCTGCCCAGCCCAGTCGTCAAAGACACCGGCGCTGAGCCCAGACAGGGGCGATTCTTTCACCAGCCGCAGGCCGTCGGCCACGGTGCCCTGCATCTGCCCTTTGACGGCCAGTTGCATGCCCTGCTCCGGCGCCATCCAGGCCTCGGCGGAAAGCTGCGCCAGCTGCGCGCTGTACAGCCTGGCGCTGTCGCCCCACACGCTGACGTTGGTATCGTCGATCAGCACCAGTCCGGACAGGTCGGCCAAAGGCGGCCAGTCGGGCTGGTAGCGCAGGGCGGTGTCTTCCACCTGGAAAAACAGCTGCACGGTGCGCAGCCGGTCGGCCTGTGGCCGCAGGCTGCCGCGCCATAAAAACGCCCCCTGCTCAACCCGGCCCTCCCCCAGGCCATCGCGCAGCCAGGCCAGCAGGCCTGGGTCCAGCACGGTGGGCAGGTACTTGTCGCGGTGATCTGCGGTGGAGTCCTGCAGGCCCACCAGCAGGTCCATCTCGATCCCTGCCGATGTCGGGGTAAACGGCACCTGCAGGGCGAACAGGGCATGCGATTCACCTTCGGCCGCGCGTGCCACAATCTGGCCGCTGTGCAGTTTTAGGGCATCGCTGTCCCAGCGAATATCCACCGTGCCGTAGATGTCCTCGTAGTCCAGCGCGTGGTCGTAAACCGTGGGGAAGTCGAGGCTGAACTGGCGCGCGTCCAGCACCACCTGCCCCTGCCCGGGTGCCACGTTGACATAGCCCGATGCGCCGGTGGTGCCCGGCGCACCGCGCCAGGAGTTGAGGTGAATGTCGCGGAAGTTGGCCGCCACCTGCCAGCCGCGCTGCGGATTGTGGCGGTCGTCCAGGCTCAGCTCCACGCGCTGCAGCAGGCCGCGGGTGTCCAGCACCTGCATGGCATCCGCCAGCGCCGGCGGGGTGCTACCCAGGCTGGAAAACACCTGGTTTAACGGGCCAACCGGCACGCTTTCACCACGCAGGCGCAGGGAATCGCCCCAGCTATCCAGCTGCAGGCGGGGCACCACCAGGCGGGCCTCGCCGCTGGCCAGCAGCAGGTTCTGCACCAGAATGCGCCAGCTGCTGTGGTCGCGCCGCAACACGGCGTCAAAGGCCAGTTGCTGCAGGGGCAATTGCCAGCCGCCATCGCGCGCCCGCGCCTTAAGGGCGTCGCCACGCAGGCGGGTGCGCAGATGGGGTTTGCCCTCGCGCCAGTCCAGCCAGGCCTGCAGTTCCACCGTGCCGGCCAGCGCCGGCAGCCGGGTGTCGGCGGGCAGCCATTGGGCCAGGGCCTGCAGGTCGACATCGCGTGCGCCGAGATAGGCGCGTCCCTCGAAGGTATCGGTGGCAAAGGGATTGCCCAGGCCCTCGGCCGCCACCTGAATGGCCGTGCCGGTACTCTCGCCAAGCAGGGCGCCGCTCAGCTCGCGCTGGCTGCCGTCGCGCCGCAGGTTGAAATCCACACTCAGGTGGCGCACGTCGCCGCTGGGCAGGGACACTTCCAGATGGTTGTTGCGCAGCGCCAGCTCCTCGATGCTGAGGGCCAGGTGCTGGAGCCACTCGCCGGCGCTGCCATCACCGCCCTCAAACCCGACTAGGCTGAAGCGACCCTCGGCATCCAGTTGCAGCGGCAGGGTCAGGCCATCCAGGCGCAGGCGGCTCACCCGCAGGCCACCCTCCAGCAAGCTGCGCAGGGGATTGATGCGCACCCGCCCCTCGTCGAGGCTGATATCGCCCGCGGCATAGCCCGGAAAGCGCAGGTGCAGGCCGGTCAGCACCAGCTCCGGGCTGAAGGAGCGCCAATCCCCGCTGACCCGGTCGGCGGCAATGGTAAAGGGCAGCCGCTGGTTGAGCTGGGCGAGTATCCAGTCCTGCTGGCTGCCAACCCGGTCCACCAGCAGGCGGCCGAAGCTGACATAGGCGGCCAGCAGCACAATGGCCATCACCAGCAGGCGCCAAAGGGCCCGCGCCAGGCGGTGCATCAGGGCGTGTTCCACGACTCTCCCGGCAACGGGTTGGCTGGCTGGACGGTCATAAACGGTTAGAGCAGGACGATGTCGAACTGTTCCTGGTTGTAATTGGGCTCGACCCGAAAGCTGATGGCCTTGCCGGTAAACTCTTCCAGGTCGGCCACGTTGGCGGACTCCTCATCCAGCAGGCGATCCACCACCGATTGCCCGGCCAGTACCGCCAGGCTGTCGTTGTCGTAGGCGCGGGCATCGCGCAGAATCTCCCGGAAGATTTCGTAACACACGGTTTCCGCCGTTTTCAGGCTGCCGCGCCCGGCGCACACCGGGCAGTCTTCGCACAGCAAATGCTCCAGGCTTTCGCGGCTGCGCTTGCGGGTCATTTCCACCAGGCCCAGTTCCGACACACCGGTGATTTTGTTGCGCGCCGGGTCTTTCTGCATGGCTTTTTCCAGCGCCCGGTGCACCTGGCGGCGGTGCTCCGGGTCCTGCATGTCGATAAAGTCGATGATGATGATGCCACCCAGGTTGCGCAGGCGCAGTTGCCGGGCCAGGGTCGTGGCGGCCTCAAGGTTGGTTTTGAAGATGGTTTCCTCAAGGTTGCGCCGCCCGACAAAGGAGCCGGTGTTGACGTCGATGGTGGTCATCGCTTCGGTCTGGTCCAGCACCAGGTAGCCACCGGACTTCAGATCCACCTTGCGCGCCAGGGCGCGCTGGATTTCATCCTCCACCCCGTGCAAATCAAACAGGGGGCGCTCGCCACGGTAGCATTCCAGCAGGGCGCTCACCTCCGGCACGTAATCGCGGCAGAATTCACTGAGGGCGGCGTAGCTTTCCTGGCTATCGATACGGATGCGCTCCACCCCCGGGCGGGCCAGGTCGCGCACGGTGCGCAGGTGCAGGGGCAAATCTTCGTACAACAGTTGCGGTTGGGTGGCGGCCTTTGCGCGGCGCTCTACCGCAGCCCACAGGCGACGCAGAAAGCGCAGGTCGGCGCACAGTTCCTCCAGCCCCACGCCCTCGGCGGCGGTGCGCAGAATGTAGCCGCCGCTGTCGTTCATGTCCTCCAGCGCCAGCGCCTCGTTCAACAGTGCCTGCAGGCGGCCGCGCTCTTCGCCATCGTCAATGCGCTGGGACACCCCCACGTGGGTGTTCTGGGGCATGAAGACAAGATAGCGGGAGGACACCGACAACTGCGTGCTGAGGCGCGCGCCCTTGGTGCCCAGCGGGTCCTTGGTCACCTGCACGATGAGCTTTTTACCTTCGTGCAGGTGGTCGCGAATGGCGCTGCTGTGGCGGCTGCGGTCTTCGCGGCCACGGCTGTCCAGGGGCACAATGTCGTTGACGTGAATGAAGCTGGCTTTTTCGGTGCCAATGTCCACAAAGGCGGCCTGCATGCCGGGCAGCACCCGGGCCACCTTGCCGGCGTAGATGTTGCCGGCGATGCCGCGGCTGCTGCGACGCTCGATGTGAATATCCTGGGTGGCGCCGTTTTCCACCACGGCGACGCGGGTTTCCATCGGCGTGACGTTGACCAGAATCTCCTCACTCATCGCCATCTCCCAGGCCAGAGGCAATGCCAAAGCCCCGCAACAGGCGCCAGGTTTCGGCCAGCGGCAGCCCCACCACATTGCTGTAGCTGCCGTTGATGCGTTCCACCAGCACCGCCCCAAGGCCCTGGATGCCGTAGGCGCCGGCCTTGTCCCAGGGTTCGTCGGTGGCCAGGTAGGCCTCGCACAGCTCGCGGTCCAGGGAGGCGAAGGTCACCTCGGTGGTCACCACCACCGTTTCGCAGCGCTCGCCGGCGCGCAGGCACACGGCACTCAGCACCTGATGGGTGCGGCCACCCAGCCGCGCCAGCATGGCCAGGGCGTCGAAGCGATCCACCGGCTTGCCCAGTACGTCGTCGTCGATCACCACGGTGGTATCCGCCGCCAGCACCACAACCCCGGCCGGTAAAGCGGCGGCCACGGCCTGGGCCTTTTCCTGCGCCATGCGTCTCACATAGTCATCGGGCGCTTCACCGGGCAGGGGTGTCTCGTTGATATCCGCCGGCTGCACGCGGCATTGCACGCCGATCTGGGCCAGCAGTTCACGGCGCCGGGGAGAGGCCGAGGCCAGCACCAGTGCGCTCATCTCAGGCCACCCGGTAGTGGCGGCGCAGGCTGCGCAGCACCGTGAGCACCAGCGGCCACAGCAGCGCGCTGCTCAGCGCCGGCAACAAAAACAACGGTGAGCGGGCGCCAACACCCTCCAGGTTCTGCACCCACTGGCAGATCAGCTGGTGAATACCAATCAGCACAAAGACGATGCCGGCCTGCTGCCACAGGCTGAACAGGCGCAGGCGCTGGTAGAGCCCCACCGACAGCAGTGCCACCACTGCAAGGGCAAAGGTATTCTGCCCGAGCAGCGCGCCCTCCAGCAGGTCCATGGCAACCCCGGCCAGCAGGGCCGCCACCACGCCGACCCGGTGCGGCAGGGCGATGCACCAGTACACCAGCACCATCGCCACCCACTCCGGCCGCAGCCACACCAGCCACAGCGGCAGAGGCAGCACGGCCAGCACGGCGGCCACCAGCAGGGTGACGATCACAACCCAGTAGCCCTGCCCCCGGTCCACGGCCTACTGCGCCTCGTCCGCGGTGCTGGCCACGGTGAACACCAGCAGCACGTGGCGGCTGCGATCCAGGGCGGCGGTGGGCTGGGCCAGAATGCGGGCAAAGGTTTGCCCCGGGTCGCGCTCCACCGCGCTGACAACCGCCACCGGGTAACCCACCGGGAAGCGGCCACCCAGACCCGAGGTCACCAGCAGGTCGCCTTCGCGGATATCCGTGGTGGCGGCCACGTGGTGAATTTCCAGCGCGCTCAGGGTGCCATTGCCCTCGGCAATGGCGCGCACGCCGTTGCGGTTGATCTGTACGGGAACAGAATGGGTAAGGTCGGTGATCAGCAGCACGCGAGAGGTGAACTCTGCCACTTCCACCACCTGCCCCATCAGGCCATCGGCATCAATCAGCGCCTGGCCGAGGTAGACCCCGTCGCGGGCGCCTTTGTTGATCACCACCTGCTGGCGCACCGGGTCCGGCGACACGCCGATCAGCTCGGCCACCACAACATCGTCGCGCAACAGGGCTGCGGAGTTGAGCAGTCCCCGCAGGCGGATGTTCTCCGCCTGCAGCGAGGCCATTTGCTGGGTGCGCCCCTCCAGAATCAGGTTTTCGCGCCGCAGGCGTTCGCTCTCTTCCTGCAGCACACTGCGAGACACCAGGTGGGTCTGCTGCCATTCAGACAGGCGCGAGGGAATATCCGCCACCCAGTAAACCGGGGTGACAAGGGTGTCCAGGAGTGCGCGGGTGCGGTCCAGACTGTTGAAGCGCAAATCGGCAACAATCAGGCCCGCCACCACCAGCAGGGTCAGCACAATGCGCAACCCAAGGCGAGACTCTTTGACGAATAACGGCTTTATGGCAGTTCCCTAGGGCGGCCAGCCCCAAGCGGGCACGCCCGGGGCTGCACGCCGGATTACTCGGTGGACAGCAGGTCGATAGTATGCCGATCCATGCGCTCCATTGCACGGCCACCGCCGCGGGCAACGCAGGTCAGCGGATCGTCCGCCACAATCACCGGCAGGCCGGTCTCTTCGGAAATCAGGCGGTCCAGGTCGCGCAGCAGGGCGCCGCCGCCGGTGAGCACAATGCCGCTTTCGGCAATGTCCGCCGCCAGTTCCGGCGGGCTCTGCTCCAGGGCTGTCTTGACCGACTGCACAATGGAGGACAGTGGGTCCTGCAGGGCCTCGAGGATCTCGTCGCTGTTGAGGGTAAAACTGCGCGGCACCCCTTCGGCGAGGTTGCGTCCGCGCACGTCGATCTCGCGCAGTTCGCTGCCGGCGAAGGCGCAGCCGATCTCCTGCTTGATGCGCTCGGCGGTGGCATCGCCAATCAGGCTGCCGTAGCGGCGGCGCACATGGGCGACGATGGCCTCGTCGAAGCGGTCACCGCCAATGCGCACGGAGTCGCGGTACACCACGCCGTTCAGGGAGATGATGGCAATTTCGGTGGTGCCGCCGCCCACGTCCACCACCATGCAGCCGGTGGCTTCCTCCACGTCGAGGCCGGCGCCGATGGCCGCGGCCATTGGCTCCTCGATCAGGCGCACTTCGCGGGCACCGGCAGACAGGGCCGACTCGCGAATGGCGCGCCGCTCAACCTGGGTGGACATGCAGGGCACACACACCAGCACCCGGGGGCTGGGGCGGATGAAGCGGCTCTCGTGCACTTTGGCAATAAAGTGCTGGAGCATTTTTTCGGTCACCTGGAAGTCGGCAATCACCCCGTCCTTCAGCGGGCGGATGGCGGTGATATTGCCGGGGGTACGCCCCAGCATACGCTTGGCTTCAGTGCCGACGGCTTCGATGGTTTTCTGGCCATTGTGGATACGGATTGCCACGACCGATGGCTCGTCGAGGACAATTCCCTTGTCGCGCACGTATATAAGAGTGTTGGCGGTACCCAGATCTATCGAAAGATCATTGGAGAACACTCCGCGCAGTTTTTTCAGCATTAAATTGGTTACCTTGTGAGAACAACGGGTTGCTCCGGACGGAGACCTTCGTGCACCCTACCTGCCGCCTTCTGGCCGGGAAAGGCGATGAAATCGAGGCGGCGAAATCATTATTCTTCGGCGAGCGGATAATCCGGCAACTCTACCAACCGCGGGGATGTTGGGCAAGGCGCAAATATGATAAGTTTACGCCCCCGCGGCACCCCGCCGACCTATACCCACCGCATTTGGAGACCGGGACAGACCATGTCCGACACGCCCTCATCAAGCCCCTGCGTCGACCGCGAAGAGATCGAGAAAATTGCCGAACTGGCGCGCATTCGCATCGCCGCCGACCAGAGCGATGAAGTGGCCAGTCGCATCACCCGCATCCTTGGCATGTTCGACACCCTGCAGGCCGCCGACACCGAGGGCGTCGCCCCCATGGCCAACCCCCTCGACGCCACCCAGGCGCTGCGCCCTGACACGGTGACCGAGGGCAACCGCCGCGACGACTTCCAGGCCATCGCCCCGGCGGTGGAGAACGGACTCTATCTGGTGCCCAAAGTCATCGAGTAAGCACGCTGTTCCAGGATTATTCCCATGCATGACCAGACTGTCGCCCAGCTGGCCCGCGCCCTGCGCGACAAACAGTTTTCCAGCCTTGAGCTGACCGAGCACCTGCTGCGCCGCATCGGCCAGCTCGACGGCCAGCTCAACAGCTTTATCACCGTCACCGACGAGCAGGCCCTGGACGCGGCCCGCCGCGCCGACGAGGCACTGGCCAGCGGCCGGGCCGGCCCCCTCACCGGGGTGCCCATCGCCCACAAGGATATCTTCTGCACCCGAGGCGTGCGCACCAGCTGCGGCTCGCGAATGCTGGACAACTTTGTGCCGCCCTACGACGCCACCGTGGTGCGCCAGCTGTCGGATGCCGGCACCGTGAGCCTGGGCAAAACCAACATGGACGAGTTCGCCATGGGCTCGTCCAACGAAAACAGCTACTACGGCCCGGTGAAAAACCCCTGGAACGCCGCCCTGGTGCCGGGCGGCTCCTCTGGCGGCTCCGCCGCCGCCGTGGCCGCGGGCCTGGTGCCCGCCGCCACCGGCACCGATACCGGCGGCTCCATCCGCCAGCCGGCGGCCTTCTGCGGCATCACCGGCCTCAAGCCCACCTACGGGCGGGTGTCGCGGCTGGGCATGGTGGCCTACGCCTCCAGCCTGGACCAGGGCGGGCCCATGGCGCGCAGCGCCGAAGACTGCGCCCTGCTACTGAACGCCATGGCCGGCCACGACCCGGCCGACTCCACCTCTACCCGCCGCGATGTGCCCGATTACTGCGCCGACCTGGAGCGCCCCCTGGACGGCCTGCGCATCGGCCTGCCGAAGGAGTACTTTGGCGAAGGGCTGAATGCCGCCACCGGCGAGTGCATCCAGGCGGCCCTGAAGGAGCTGGAAAGCCAGGGCGCCACACTGGTAGAGGTGGAGCTGCCCAACAGCCAGCTGACCATTCCCACTTACTACATCATTGCCCCGGCGGAGGCTTCCACCAACCTGTCGCGCTACGACGGCGTGCGCTACGGCCACCGCTGCGCCGACCCGCAGGACCTGCACGACCTGTACACCCGCACCCGAGAAGAAGGCTTTGGCGACGAGGTGAAGCGGCGCATTCTGGTGGGCACCTACGCACTGTCCGCCGGCTACTACGATGCCTACTACAAAAAAGCCCAGCAGGCCCGGCGCCTGATCCGCGACGACTTCCTGGCCTGCTTCGAGTCGGTCGACATCATCGCCGGCCCCACCACGCCAGGCCCGGCCTTTGGCATTGGCGAGAAAACCGCCGACCCGGTGGCCATGTACCTGGAAGACGTCTACACCCTGGCGGTCAACCTGGCCGGCCTGCCCGGCATGTCGGTGCCCGCCGGGTTTGTCGATGGCAAGCCGGTTGGCCTGCAACTGATCGGCCAACACTTTGACGAGGGCCGCCTGCTGAACGTGGCCCATCGCTTCCAACAGGTCACCGACTGGCACAATCGCACACCCGAACTTGCCGGAGGAACCGCCTGATGCAATTTGAGACCGTCATCGGCCTGGAAGTCCACCTGCAGCTTGCCACCCAGTCAAAGATTTTCTCCGGCTCCGCCACCACCTTCGGCGCCGAGCCCAACACCCAGGCCAGCGCGGTGGACCTCGCCATGCCCGGCATGCTGCCGGTGCTGAACGAGCGGGCGGTGCGCTATGCGGTGATGTTTGGCCTGGGCATTGGCGCCGACATCGGCCGCCGCTCGGTGTTCGATCGCAAGAACTACTTTTACCCGGACCTGCCCAAGGGCTACCAGATCAGCCAGTTCAGCGACCCCATCGTGGGCCGCGGCACCTTCGAAATCCATCTGGAAGACGGCAGCACCCGCGAGATCGGCATCACCCGCGCCCACCTTGAGGAGGACGCCGGAAAGTCACTGCACGAGGACTTCCAGGGCGCCAGCGGGATTGACCTGAACCGCGCCGGCACGCCGCTGCTGGAGATCGTCACCGAGCCGGACATCCGCAGCGCTGAGGAGGCCGTGGCTTACCTCAAGGCCCTGCACTCCCTGGTGACCTATCTCGGCATTTCCGACGGCAACATGGCCGAAGGCTCCATGCGCTGCGATATCAATATCTCCCTGCGCGCGGCCGGCAGCGATACCCTCGGCACCCGGGCGGAGATCAAGAACGTCAACTCCTTCCGCTTTGTGGAAAAGGCCATCCAGCATGAAATCGAGCGTCAGTCCGACATTCTTGAGGATGGCGGCAAGGTAGTGCAGGAAACCCGCCTGTACGACGCCGACCGCAACGAAACGCGGCCCATGCGCTCCAAGGAAGTGGCCAACGACTATCGCTACTTCCCGGAGCCAGACCTGCTGCCGGTGGTGCTGGATGAAGCCTTTATTGAAGAATTAAGGGCCAGCCTGCCGGAACTGCCGCGTGAAAAGCGCGCCCGCTTTGTCAGCGATTACGGGCTTGGCGACTACGACGCCGGCGTACTGGCCGCCAGCCGCGCCCTGGCCGACTACTTCGAGGCGGTGGCCAGCGAGGCAGGCGACGCCAAGATAGCGGCCAACTGGGTACAGGTGGAACTGCTCGGGCGCCTCAATCGCGACGAGAGAGACATCACCGACTGCCCGGTGCCGGCGGCGCAGCTGGCGCAGCTGATCCAGCGCATCCTGGACAACAGCATTTCCGGAAAAATCGCCAAGCAGGTGTTTGAGGCCATGTGGAATGGCGAGGGCGACGCCGACAGCATCATCGCCGCCAAAGGTTTGCAACAGGTGTCCGACAGTGGCGAACTGGAAGCCATGGTGGAGGCCGTGATCGCCGACAACCCCGGCCAGGTGGAACAGTACCGCGCCGCCGACGAGGGCAAGCGCAAGAAACTGGTGGGATTTTTTGTCGGCCAGGTGATGAAGGTCTCCAAGGGCCAGGCCAATCCGCAAATGGTCAACCAACTGCTGGCCGAGAAACTAGGGTAAGAGGATGAAGAAAGACAAAGAGAAGGTCATTGACGAAGTCTGGACCGAAGACCATGTGCGCAGCTTCCTGAATGTGCGCAGTTACGACGGCAGCAATGAGGACTTTCACATGCTGCTGAAGGCCTACCAGAGCATGCGCGCCTCGGACTTCGAGCTGTTTGTCGGCATGTTCAGTGGGCAGGGCCGCGACATCAACGCCTGCGGCAGCGACGGCCGCACGGTGCTGGCCATTGTCAGCGAGCACCGCCACGGTGGCGAGTACGCGGACATTCTGCGCCAGGCCGGTGCCAACTAGCGGCACCCTGACGCCAGCGGCGGGCCTCAGCGCCCGCTGTCGTAGGGCACCCGCCCCTTCTCATAGGGCACCCGCCCCTTCATAAAACGCTCGCGGTTCTCGCGCTTTTTCTCTTCACTTTTCCTCAGCAGGATGTACACCGCCCCGGTCCCCCCGTGGCGCGGCTGGGCGCTGTGGAAAGCCTGCACCGTGTCCAGGTCCCGCAGCCATACATCCACATAGGCCTTCAGCACGCCGCTGCGCGCCAGCTCGGCCTTGCGTTCGCCCTTGCCATGCACCAGCAGCACACTGCGCAGGCCGTATTCATAGCACTGCTCGATAAAGTCGAAAATCTCCCGCCGCGCCACCGCCACCGTCATGCGGTGCAAATCGAGCCGGGCCTCCATCTCGTAGCGGCCCTGGCAGAGTTTGCGATAGACGCCGTTCTGCACACCAGGGCGCTTGAATTCCAGCACATACCACGGGTCGAGGGGGGTTATCTCGCGATCACTGAGGGTGTTGGGATCGACATGGCTGTCGGTGACCGCGGCATGGCGACGGTGGGCCAGGGCCTGGGCAGACTCACCGCCTCCCCGGCGCGCCACCCGTTCATCCTGTTGCAGCCGCTTCACGCCGGCCATTTCCTGCTCGAACAGGGAGAGTTCGTCGTCTGCCATGTACATCACCTGCCTGGGGTTCGCTATTATAGCCCGTACACTTTTCCCGGTAAGCCCGCATGGAGCGCCCAAACACCGCTATTTACTGCCCGCTGTGCGGTGGCGACAATCGCTGCGCGCTGACACGCGGTGGCGGCATTGAGGACTGCTGGTGCGCCGCTGCCACTATCGACCGCGCCGCACTGGCGGCAGTTCCCCCGGACGCGCGTGGCCAGGCCTGCCTGTGCCCCGCCTGCGGGCGCACCGCCAGGCCACCTGGCCACCACGTTGGAGACCACTATGAAGGGTAACGCCATCCAGGGCGCCGGCTACCTGATCGAGGGCGCCCGCCTGCTCACCCACCCCCGCCTGCGGCTGTTCGTGCTGATCCCGCTGGTGGTGAACGTGCTGATTTTCGCCTCGCTGCTGGGTGTGGCCTACGCCTACCTGGCCAGCCACATGGACTACTGGCTGGGCTTTATCCCCGACTGGCTGTCATTTCTGGAGTGGATTATCTGGCCGCTGATTGGCCTGGTGTTCAGCCTGGCAACCGGCTACACCTTCACCGCGCTGGCCCTGCTGATTGCCTCGCCCTTTAATTCGCTGCTGGCGGAAAAAGCCGAAGAGCTGATTACCGGCCGCGAGGTGGAGGGTCTGGAAGGCATCGGCCCGGCGCTGATGGAGGTGCCCCGGGGCATTGTGCGGGAGCTGGCCAAGCTGCTCTACTACGTGCCCATGGCGCTGTTTGTGCTGGTGCTGAGCTTTATCCCGGCGGTGAATGCCCTGGCGCCGCTGCTCTGGTTCCTGCTGGGAGCCTGGATGATGAGTATCCAGTTCGTCGACTACCCGATGGACAACCACCGCCTCAGTTTTGGCGACGTCAAAGAGGCTGTGCGCAGCCGGCGCCTGTCCAGCATGGGTTTTGGCGGGCTGGTGGCGCTGGGCGCGGCAATTCCGGTGGTGAACTTTTTTGTGGTGCCCTCGGCGGTGGTGGGCGCCACCCTGCTGTGGTGCCGGGAGCTGGCGCCCCGGCACTGAGGGGCCTCAGGCCAGCAGGTCCTGCGGCGGGTGGGTGCATTCCAGCGGCTCACCCAGCAGGGCCTCCAGGTCCGGCAGCAGGAAGGCGTCGTCTTCACTGGCAAAGCTGATGGAGGTGCCGCTGGCGCCGGCGCGGCCGGTGCGGCCAATGCGGTGCACGTAGTCTTCCGGGTCTTCCGGCAGGTTGTAGTTCACCACGTGGGTAACGCCGTCCACGTGAATCCCCCGCCCCGCCACGTCGGTGGCCACCAGCACCTTGATGTCACCGCTCTTGAACTGCTCCAGGGTGCGGGTGCGCTTGGCCTGGGGAATCTCGCCCGACAGGATGCCCGCCTTGACGCCGGACTTGCGCAGGCGCTCGTGCAGGCGCCGCACCTGGTCGCGGCGATTGGCAAACACAATCACGCTGCTGGCGTCGGGGCCGCGCAGCAGGTTGGTGAGCACGCGGTAGCGCTGCTCGCTGCTGACCAGGTAGATCTTCTGGTCCACCGTGTCGGTGGCCACGTGATCCGGCTCGATCTCCACGGTGACCGGGTGGTAGGTCCACTGGTTGGACAGGTTGATGATGTCCTGGGTGAAGGTGGCGGAGAACAGCAGGGTCTGGCGGTCTTCCTTGTGCGGCGTGGCGCGCACGATGCGCTTCACCTGGGGAATGAAGCCCATGTCCAGCATGCGGTCGGCCTCGTCCAGCACCAGGATTTCCACCCGATCCAGGAACAGGTCGCGGCGGGTCATGAAGTCGATCAGGCGGCCCGGTGTGGCCACCACCAGATCGACCACCCGGCGATTGAGCTGGTTGAGCTGCTTCTGGTAATCCATGCCACCAATCAGGGTGACGGTATTGAGGCCGGTGTGCTTGCCCAGATCCTTGGCGTCTTCGGCAATCTGCATCACCAGTTCCCGGGTGGGGGCAATCACCAGCGCCCGCGGCTCACCGAGAAAGCGCTCGCCCTCGGCCGGATGGCAGAGCAAATCGTTAAAGGCGGTAATCAGGAAGGCGGCCGTTTTACCGGTGCCGGTCTGCGCCTTGCCGATGGCGTCGTGGCCCTGCAGGGTATGGGGCAGCACCGAGGCCTGGATGGGAGAGCAGTACTGAAAGCCGAGGTCGGCAATGCCGTGCATCAGCTCGTCGCGCAGCCCCAAGTCGTGAAAGCGGGTTTTGCCCTCCTGGGGCTCAACCGGGAACTGCTCAACGCTCCAGGGCTCGGCCGCAGGCTTGGGCTGCTGGCGCTTGCGGTTGGTCTTTGCCTTGCCCGCTTCGCGCGGGTGGGCGCGTGGCGCCTCGGGCTCTGGGCGCGGGCCCTTTTGTCCGGCCGCGGGGTACTTCCCCGCCGGGGCCTGAGTTTCGGGTTCCGCACCGCCTTTGCTGACGATACGACCCACCAGATGTTTGATCACTCGATGTCCTGTTGCTCAAAAAACGCGCTAGTCTATCACCTTTAGCGGCCACTCGCCCGCGGCGTGTGCCGGTAGGTGGGCGCGTATTATACGCGGCTTCGCGGATAGAGGCGCGACAGGTAGTAATCGGCACTCACATAGCGCCCGCCGCCGGTAAAAAACAGGCTCAGCAGCATAATGAAATAGGTAACGGCGAACTCGATACCATTGTTGAGCACCACAAAATTGCCCTTCTCGGTGAGCCAGCGATAGTTGCCGTGCTCGCGCAGGATGTCCTTGGCCTCACCCAGGCGAATGGCTACTTCCTGGGCGCTGGAATCGGCAATGGCCGGCCAGCCATTGGCCCAGTGCACGGTGATTGCGGCGACCGCCATGGTAATCATCAGCGGCACACTGACCCAGCGCACCGCCAACCCCACCAGCAACAGCAGCGCGCCAATGGCCTCGGTGTAGGCGGCGAGGTGGGCCAGCAGCGACGGCATCGGCAGGCCCAGCCCCCACTCGGGGTTGCCGAACCACTCGATGGTGGATTCCATGTTGGCGATTTTCTGGCTGCCCGCCGTCCACAGCACCGGCACCAGGTAAAGGCGCATGGCGAGCGGGGCAAGGCCATCGAGGTGAGCCAGCCGGGGAAAAAGGGCTTCGTGTAGGCTGTAATAGGCGCGCGCCAGTGCGTTCATAGCGTTTTCCAGAGCCAGTGGACGGTATCGGTGGACTGCAACTGTGACAACAATACCCGATGAAAGTTTGCCGGCACAGGGAGTGACGCGGGGCGGCCACGAACGGCGGCTGTCTTAACGCCTGCCGTCTTGCCCGTTCAGTCAGGGCCCGCCGCAGTCCGGGCAGCCATCGCGGCGCTGAACGCCCAGGCGGCGAAACTCCAGCGTCGCCAGGTCCATCATCAGCAGGGTGCCCGCCAGCGGCTCGGCGCAACCGGACAGGTACTTGATGGCCTCCAGCGCCTGCAGGCTGCCAGCCACCCCCACCACCGGGCCCAGCACGCCACTTTCGGCACAGCTCAGGGCGGTTTGCGCGCCGGCCTCGGGGTACAGGCAGCGGTAGCAGGGGTCGTTGCGGTTCGGGTCCAGCAGGGCAATCTGGGCCTCAAGGCGCACCGCCGCCGCACTCACCACCGGCACCCGGTGGCGCAGGCTGGCGCGGTTGAGTGCGTAGCGCAAGGGGTAGTTGTCGCTGCAGTCCAGCACCAGGTCCAGCCCGGGCAGGCAGGCATCCAGATCAGCTTCATCAAGGCGCCGGGGAATCACTTCAACGCTCACCTCGGGGTTGCGCGCGGCAATGGCCGCGGCGGCGGAGTGCGCCTTGTTGCGGCCACAGTCATCGTCCTGATGGCAGAGCTGGCGCGGCAGGTTGTCCACGGCCACGGTGTCGCCGTCGGCCAGCACCAGATGCCCCACCCCGGCACCACCCAGATACAGGGCGGCGGGGCTGCCGAGCCCCCCCAGCCCCAGTACCATCACCCGGGCCTGCTGCAACCGCTCCTGCCCGGCAATATCCACACCGGGCACCAGAATCTGGCGCGCATAGCGCTGTAGCTGGGCATCAGTCAG
Source organism: Parahaliea mediterranea (assembly GCF_003402235.1). Taxonomy (GTDB): domain Bacteria; phylum Pseudomonadota; class Gammaproteobacteria; order Pseudomonadales; family Halieaceae; genus Parahaliea; species Parahaliea mediterranea. The sequence continues at coordinate 32,975 of NZ_QEWO01000007.1, read as the reverse complement.
CACCGCACCGGCCCCCGCTCACCCGCTCGTTGCCGCCCAGGTCGCGCCGCGTAGCTACAGCCTCAAACCCCGCCTGCGTCAGCAAATTGCGCACCGCCTCGCCCTGGCGATAGCCGTGTTCCAGCAACAGGTAAGCACCGGGAGCGAGGTGCGCGGGCGCCCCCGAGATGATGGCCTGCAGGTCGTCCAGCCCGCTGGCGCCGGCCACCAGCGCCGAGCGCGGCTCAAAGCGCACATCGCCACTGGCCAGGTGCGCGTCAGCGGCTTCGATATAGGGCGGGTTGCTGACAATGAGGTCAAAGCGCTCGCCAGCCAGCGGTGCAAACCAGCTGCCCTGCAGGGTGCGCACGCGGCCGGGGCAGCAGTGCGCAATGTTGCGCTGGGCCACCGCCAGTGCCGCCGCGCTGGCATCGGTGGCGGTCACTTGCCAGCCCGCCCGCTCACTGGCCAGCGCCAGGGCAATGGCGCCGCTGCCGGTGCCAAGGTCCAGCACCCGGGCCTGCTCCTGCAGCGGCAACTCCAGCGCCCAGCTCACCAGGGTCTCGGTGTCGGGCCGGGGTATCAGGGTGTCGGGCGTAACGGCCAGGGACAGGGTCCAGAAGTCGCGCTGGCCGGTGAGGTGGGCCACCGGCTCACCCTGCCGGCGCCGCGCCAGTAGTGCGCGAAAGCGCTGCTCATTTGCCGCGTCGACGGGTTTTTCCGGCCAGGTGTACAGCCAGGTGCGATCGCGCTGCAGGCAGTGGCACAGCAGCACTTCGGCGTCCCGGGCGGGGCTTTCCGTGGGCAGGTCGGCGCCCAGTGCCAACAGGTCCCTGACACTGGCCACGGCGTGACTTACTGCGCCGCCAGCGCCGCGAGCTGGTCGGCCTGGTACTCCTGACGCAGCGGCGCGATGACGGCATCCAGCTCGCCTGCCATCACTTCGTCGAGCTTGTACAGGGTGAGGTTGATGCGGTGGTCGGTAACCCGCCCCTGGGGAAAGTTATAGGTGCGGATACGGTCCGAGCGGTCACCACTGCCCACCAGGTTGCGGCGCTCTTCGGCCTGCTCCGCGGCCTGTTTGTCCTGGGCACTGGACAGCAACTTGGACTGCAGCAGGGACATGGCCCGGGCGCGGTTTTTGTGCTGCGAGCGCTCGTCCTGGCACTCCACCACTATGCCACTTGGCAGGTGGGTAATGCGCACCGCCGAGTCGGTTTTGTTGACGTGCTGGCCGCCGGCGCCAGAGGCCCGGTAGGTATCCACGCGCAGGTCGGCCTTGTTGATTTCCACCTCGTCCACCGACTCCGCCTCGGCCATGATCGCCACGGTGCAGGCCGAGGTGTGGATGCGCCCCTGGGACTCGGTTTCCGGCACGCGCTGCACGCGGTGGGCGCCGGACTCGAACTTTAGGTGGGCGTACACATCGCGCCCCTCCACCCGGGTGATGATTTCCTTGTAGCCGCCGTGTTCGCCGGGGCGCTCCGAGAGCACCTCGATGCGCCAGCCCATCCGCTCGGCATAGCGTGAGTACATGCGGAATAAATCGCCGGAGAAGATAGCCGCCTCGTCACCACCGGTGCCGGCGCGAATTTCCAGATAGACGTTGTGGGAATCCCGCGGGTCGCGCGGCAACAGCAGGGTTTGCAGCTCCAACTCCAGCGCTTCGAGCTGCTCGCTGTTGCTGGCGATCTCCTCTTCTGCCATGGCAACCATGTCGGGGTCGTTCTCGGCCAGCATGGCGCGCGCTTCTTCGAGGTCGCCCTTCACCCGCCGGTAGCCGGCGTAGCACTGCACTACGGTTTCCAGCTCCGCGTACTCGCGGGACAGGTCGCGGAAGCGCTCCTGGCTGGCGATGGTTTCGGCGTCCCCCAGCAGGGCGGCCACCTCCTCGTGACGGTCGGTGAGGGTATCCAGTTTGCTCAGCAGGGAGGCTTTCATTGCAGGGTGTGTCCGGGTTTGCGGTTGTCGCCGGCGGGGCCGGGGCTTTGCTCGGGCGCAGCCTTGGGCGCAGGTTTGGGTTCAGTCTCGGGCGCAGTGCGCGACGCCGGCTGGGCCGACGCCGCGGCGGGGGGCTCCAGCCCCAGCAGCCGGCGGGCCTGGCCGAGCAGGTCGGCGCGGCCGTCCACGCTGGCCTGCTTGAGACCGGCGGTGGGGGCGTGTATCAGTTTGTTGGTGATGCCCCGGGCCAGCTGCGCCACCACCACCTGGGGGTCGTCGCCGCGAGCCAGGCCGCGCAGGGCGCGGTCCAGTTCCTGCTCGCGCAATTGTTCGGCCATGGCGCGGTATTCCTTTACCGAGTCCACCGCCACCAGGCTGCGCAGTTCCTCGCTGTAGGCGCGCACGCCCTCGGCAATCATCACATCCGCCTTGCGCGCTTCGCTCTGGCGGCTGCGCAGGTTTTCTTCCACGATGTCTCTCAGGTCATCCACGCTGTACAGGTAGATGTCCCGCAGCTCCCCCACCTCCGGCTCGATGTCTCGCGGCACGGCAATATCCACCATCAGCATGGGGCGGTGCTTGCGGGCGCGAACCGCGCGCTCCACCGCACCCTTGCCAAGAATGGGCAACTGGCTGGCGGTAGAGGTGATAACAATATCGGCGTTAATCAACTGGTCGGGGATGTCCGCCATCAGTACTGCCTCGGCGCCAAAGCGCCGGGCCAGTTCCCGCGCGCGCTCCAGCGTACGGTTGGCGATGGTGATGCGGCGCACTCCGGCCTCGATCAGGTGGCGGGTCACCAGTTCGATGGTTTCCCCGGCGCCCACCAGCAGGGCGGAGCAGGCCGACAGGTCGGTAAAAATGTGGCCCGCGAGATCCACCGCGGCATAGGCCACCGACACCGGGTTTTCGCCGATGGCGGTATCGGTGCGCACCCGCTTGGCCAGGGCGAACACGCGCTGAAACAGGCGGTTGAAGTCGGCGCCAACCACGCCCTCGTCCAGCGCCACCGAGAAGGCGGATTTGAGCTGGCCGAATATCTGCGGCTCGCCCAGCACCATGGAGTCCAGCCCGCTGGCCACCCGCACCACGTGCTCCAGGGCATCGCTGCCTAGGTGAAAATACGCGGCTTTGTGCAGTTCGTCGGCCGACAGGTGGTGATAGCTGGCCATCCATTCCACCAGGCGACTGGCCAGTTCGGCGCTCACCGCGTCGCTGCCCTGGATATACAGCTCGGTGCGGTTGCAGGTGGAAAGAATAAGGGCGTCTTCCACGCCGGGGTGCCGGCACAGCGCGGTCAACGCATCGCCCACCTGCTCCGGGGCAAAGGCCACCCGCTCGCGCACCTCGACGGCGGCGGAGTTGTGGTTGATACCCAAGGCAAGGAAATTCATCGTGGTCGGGGCTGCAGATCACGCCGGATCTGCACGCTTTATAAATACATGGCAAAAGGGCCTGCAAGATAGCATATCCACAGCAAAATTCCCCTGTCGTAGTCCACAATAGAGCCCTCTCTCGGCCCCTCTCTCGGCCCCTCTCCAAGCCCCTTTCCGAGTCCCTTTCCGAGTCCCTTTCCCAGCCTCTCGCCCTGCTCGACCCCCCTGTCAATACGCAGTATTCTAACCACGCGGGCGACGACCTCTGTTTACCGCCCCCTTGCGACTCACCCGCGGACTTGAAGCCAGTGAAACCCGAACCTCGATTATCCCCCTCTGGCCAAGCGCATGGCGCCACGCAGCGCCACTTGATCAACTGCCAGAACTGCCGCATGAACCGGCTCTGCCTGCCGCTGAGCCTGAATGAGGCGGAAACCCTCTTGCTGGACGACATCGTTCAACGCAGCACGCCGATTCATCGCGGCGGCATCGTCTACGAAGAAGGGGAGCCCTTCACAAATCTGTATGCACTGCGTTCAGGGGCGCTCAAGGGTTACCGGCATTGCAGTAATGGCAACATCCAGATTACCGACTTCGTACTGCCGGGCGAGGTATTCGGTCTCGATGGCGTCAGTAGTGGCAAGCACCAGTGCAGTGTGCAGGCCCTGGAAACCGCATCGGTCTGTGCCCTGCCATTTGACCTGCTGCAACAACTGGGCAGAACACTGCCCATACTCCAGACCCACCTGATGGAGGCAGTCAGCGGCTGCGTGCAGGCCAAGATGGAACACCTCTGCCTGGTAACCCAGTACAGTGCCTACGAGCGGATCAAAGCCCTGATCCTGAACCTCTCCAAACGCTATGCGAGCCTGGGACAAAGCGCACTGCACTTTCGGCTCCCCATGTCGCGGGCAGACATCGGCTGCCATCTGGGCATGACCATCGAAACCGTCAGCCGGTGCTTGAGCCGGCTGCGCGAGGAGCAGGTGATTACCCTGGACAACCGTGAAATCCGCATTCTCAAGCCGGAGGCACTGCGCAGCACTGCGCGCCCCGCAAACAAGCCCTAAAATCGCCAGGCAAGGCCGAGGCTGTAAACCCAGGGGTCGATATCCAGGTCAAACTTTACTGTGCCCACATCAGTGCGGATAGCTGCCTCGGTATCGATATCGATATACCAAACTGCGGCATTCAACATCAGATTGTCGTTCAGTGGAATATCCACCCCAACCTGACCAGCAAGACCGACAGAGTTCTCCAACGCAAGATCGGCCCGACTGGCGCCCAGGGTGGCCTGCAAGGCCCCTTTCAACTCTGAGCTTACATCCTCGTCAAAGAATACGGTGTAGTTAATGCCTATACCGAGATAGGGCTGCCAGCCCGCCGCCGCCCCTCTGGGGTACCACTGCAGGCTCAGGGTGGGCGGCAAATGGCTGACCGAACCACCCTCTATCCCGAGCCCCTGCACCTTCACGTCGTGCTCAAACGGGGTTGCCGCCAAAAGCTCAATACCCAGGCTCGGAGTCAATAAATAGGCGCCTCCCAGCCCCAGTTGGGTATCACCATCCACACCAACACCCGGTAGCACGGTGGGGCTGGGGCTTGTGGGCAGAACAATCTGCTCACTGTCTTCCCGGGGGTTCACAGTGGCAGCGCCAACCCGCACGATCACATCGCCCGCCTCATAAGCCAGCGCCGGTACAGCGGCAACCAACAAACATCCACCAAGGGCCGCTCTCAAGCACTTTTGCATCGGTTTACTCCGTCACAGTCACTACTGCTGTTGATGTCGGCGCGGATTGTAGGGGCCAGCCAGTGCAACTGCCGTTGACCCAAATCAAGAAAACCCCGCGCAGGCAGATCAACCGGACACACCAGCAAAATGACAGCACTTACGATTCAATAAGTTGTACTTCAAGACCCCCCTCAGCCCGGCCGCACAATCCCTTGATCCAGATCAAACCCGCGGCACAGGCATCCGGCTTATAAACAGCTTCATCCGTGCCCCTCGGGCCAACCTCCAACACTGACTTATCAGCGTGAAGCAACAGGACGACGATCAATGAACGACAGCCCAGGCACTCTGGCCGAATCGCTTTACCGGCAGGCCCAGCAACTGGTACCGGAACTGCGAAAAAGGCAGCCGTCGGCGATCAAACTACAGCGCTTACCCAACGTAACCCTCAGTGACCTGCAGGCAGGCGGGTTCTTTCGGATACTCCAGCCAAAGCGCTTTGGGGGGTATGAACTCGACCCGGAAGTCTTTTTCCGCGTACAGATGATTCTCGCGCAGGGCTGCATGTCAACAGCCTGGGTGCTCGGTGTGGTGGCGATTCACAACTGGCAGCTCGCCCTGTTTCATGAACAGGCCCAGCGCGACGTGTGGGCGGAAGACAACAGCACCCTGATATCCTCTTCTTACATGCCGGTGGGCAATGTGACCCGGGTCGACGGCGGTTTCCGGCTCAGCGGCCACTGGGGTTTTTCCTCTGGCTCCATGCACTGTCAATGGGCTTTTCTGGGCGCCGCCATCCCGCCGGAAGACGAAGGTGACAGCCCCGACTACCGCACTTTCCTGGTACCCCGGGAAGACTACGACATCGAGGAAAACTGGGATGTCAGTGGCCTGGAGGGAACCGGTAGCCACGATATCGTTGTCCGCGACGCCTTTGTCCCGGAATATCGCACTCACCGCTCAATCGACGGATTTCACTGCAACAGCCCTGGGAATCAGGTAAATACCGCACCGCTGTACCGTATTCCTTTCGGCCAGATTTTTGTGCGCGCGGTCAGTAGCGCCGCCATTGGCAGCCTGAAGGGCATTACCGGTGATTACATTGCCGTTAACCGCCATCGGGTTGGCCTCAATGACGGCAACAAAATTGCCACCGATCCAGAAGCACAAGTGGCGCTGGCGCAAGCCCTGGCGGTAGTGGACGAATGTGAAACCATCATGTTTCGCAATATCCGGCGCATGATGGCGGTTGCGACTGCTAACTCCGCGCTGCCCCTGGAAGAGCGCATCCGCATGCGCTATGAGGCCGCGCGCGTGGGCGCCCGCTGCGCGGATGCCGTCAACGATCTGTTCATCGCTTGTGGCGCCCAGGGCATACACCGCAGCCATCCACTCAATCGGGCCTGGCTGGACATCAATGCAGGCCGCACCCATGTGGCAAACAACCCGTTCAAATTTGCGCGCAACCTCGGTGGTTCGCTGATGGGCCAGGCCAACACCGACTCTTTCCTGTAACGGGTCACATCAGTGACCGGGAAGTTCGAACAGTACTGGGAGACTAAAGATGAACATGATCGAACCCTACACCATAGAGCACCGGCCAACGCCGGAACGTTACGCTCGCGGCTGGTACGTGATTGGCAGCAACAGCAGTATCACTACCACACCCACCACGCTGAGCGCTTTCGGCACAAAACTCGTGGCTTATCGCGGCCAGGAGGACAACCAGGTACATATTCTCGATGGTTACTGCCCGCATATGGGGGGCGATCTCAGCCGCGGCGAAGTCTGCGGGAATTCTGTTATCTGCCCGTTTCACCTGTGGCGCTGGGGCGCCGATGGTGTGTGCGATCACATCCCTTACGCCAAGCGAATCCCCCCCAAAGCTGTCATCAAGTCCTGGCCCGTACTGGAAAAAAATGGCCTGGTAATGGTGTGGCAGGATCCAGAGAATAACCCGCCGATACCAGAGCAAGAGCCAGTAGACAACGCCGACTGGTACAGCGGCGAATGGACAGACTGGGAAATGCACAGCATCCCGATTCAGTCTCAAGGCAGAGAGCTGGTTGATAACATGGCCGATATGGCGCATTTTGGCCCGGTTCACTACTCTTCTGTTAAGTCGTTCAAAAATGTCATGGATGGACACCGGTTTATCCAGTACATGGTCGGCGGACACCAGCTCCTGACCGATAGCTGTGACGACCTGCTGACCAGTGTCGCCACTTACGAGGGGCCGGCCTACATGACCACCGCCATGACGGGCAGCATGGAGGGACAGCCCATGGCCGTGCACCTGCTGGTGAGCCATATCCCGGTGGACACGAATAACTTCATCATCAACTTCGGAGTGATGATGAAAAAGAGCGCCACACACAACGCGGAAGAGAACCGCGCACTGCTGGCGGCCTATACCGAAAAGACGCTTGAGTCATTCCACCAGGATGTCGCGATCTGGAACAACAAATGCCTGATTGACAATCCCCTGCTGTGCGATGGCGACGGCCCCATTCACCTGGTGCGCAAATGGTACAGCCAGTTCATGACCGACGTTGCCGATATCCGCGACGATCAGGTGCGCGCGAGGGAGCACGTCACGGTGGAGGGACCCTCGGTGGAAGATACCCTGGCAGTTCTGGCAAACAGGGCTTGATGCGGTGCCGTTGAAGTAGGCTTGCGCGGGGGCTTGTGTCACAATCATCGGGAGTTTTGTTGCCGATGTCCGGAAATCTCCCCGCCATGTCGCGTCTGTTCCTCGCCGCCTGCCTGACCGCCCTGCTCGGCGCCTGCGCCTCTGCGCCAGCCCCCCAAGCGCCCGCCGCCCCTGTGGCCGAGGCCGATGAGGCACCACCTCCACCGGAGCGCGCCATCCCGGCGGATGCACTCTACCCCCTGCTGGTGGGGGAATTCGCCCTGCGCCGGCGCGACTACGGCACCGCCCTGGACCTCTACACCCAGCAGGCGCCGCTGCTGCGCGACCGCGGGGTCAGCGCCCACACCACCCACATCGCCCAGTTCATGCAGCAGGAGGACGCCGCCCGGGAATCCGCCGCCCTGTGGGTGGAGTTGGAGCCGGACAACGTAGAGGCCAACAACACCTACGCCACCCTGCTGTCCCGGGCCGGGCGCACCAACGAAGCCCTGCCCCACCTGGCCCTGGTGGCCAGGGACCAGGGCAAGGCCAACTTCCCCATTCTGCTGAACCGCTTTCCGGAACTGGGCGCCAGAGAGCAACAGGCGCTGGTCGCCGGGCTGGAGGCGCTGTCGCAGGAGTTTCCCGACAACCCCTCACTGCTGCTGACCCGCGCCCTGGCCTACGATGAGCTGCAGCAGCACGCGCAGGCACTGGCGCTGTTGACGCAACTGTTTGCCCAGGAACCCTACCAGTACCAGGGCCTGCTGCTGGAAGCCAAGATCCGGCTGGAGCAGGGCAGCGATGCACCCTTCGCCCATATCGAGCAAGCCCTGGCCGCCAACCCCGACGACAGCCGGCTGCGCCTGCAGTACGCCCGCCTGCTCACCCGCAGCGATATCGACGCCGCCCGCGGCCAGTTTGAGATTCTCTCGGCCCGCGCCCCGCAAGACGGCAACCTGCTGTTCTCCCTGGCCCTGATCAACCACGAGGTCGGCGACGACCTGGCGGCCAAGGCCTACCTGCACCAGCTGATCGACCTTGGCCAGCGCACCGACGAAGCCTATTACTACCTGGGCCGCATCGCCGAGGATGCCGGCGACCAGCAGGCGGCGGTGAAGGCCTACATGGAAGTCAGCGCCGCGGACAGCGGTGACTTCTTCAGCGCCAAGGGGCGCATCGGCCGCATCCTGCTGGAAAACGGCAAGGACGGGCAGGCCCGCACCCTGTTCAACACCCTGCGCGAGAGCCACCCCGAGGCACAGGAGCGGCTCTACGCCCTGGAAGCCGAAGTGCTCAGCGGCGCCGGCGACAGCAGCGCCGCCATGGCCGTGCTGGATGCCGGCCTGGCGCGCCTGCCGGAGTCCTCATCCCTGCGCTACAGCCGCTCCCTGCTGGGGGAAAAACAGGGCAACCTGGCGCTGATGGAATCCGACCTGCGCACCATCATCGCCCAGGAGCCGGACAACGCCACCGCGCTCAACGCCCTCGGCTACTCCCTGGCCAACCGCACCCAGCGCTTTGACGAAGCCCGCGAGCTGATCGAGCGCGCACTGATTCTGGAACCCGACGAGCCCGCCATCCTCGACAGCATGGGCTGGGTGCTCTATCGCCAGGGCCACTATGAAGATGCCCTCTTTTATCTGGAGCGCGCCTACCAGGCCTTCCCCGACCCGGAGGTAGCGGCGCACCTGGGCGAGGTGCTGTGGGTATCGGGCAAGGCCGAACAGGCCCGCGCCATCTGGCGCGACGCCCTGCAGAAAGACCCGCGCCACGAAATTCTGCTGAGCACCATCCAGCGCTTTGACGTCAGCATGCTGCAAGCCAACCCCTGATCCATGCGCCGGCTTATTCTTCCCCTGCTGCTGGCCCTGCTGGCCGGCTGCAGCACCGTCCCGCCATCGCCCCCGGGCGAGCAGGGCTGGCAGCAGCACCTCGCCCGGCTGGGCGCGCTAGAACAGTGGCAGGCCCGGGGCAAGCTGGCCCTGCGCAATGGCGAGCAGGCGGAAACCGCCAGCCTGCTGTGGCGCCAGCGCGGCGAGCAGTCCGAACTGCAGCTCAGCGGCCCCCTGGGCATGGCCTCCACCCAGGTGCTGGCAGACGGTGAACGGCTGGAGGTCCGGCGCGGCGACGAAATCCGCATTCTGGACATCTCCACCCCCGAGGCGGTGCGCGAGAGCACCGGCTGGGACATTCCGGTGGCCGCCCTGCCCTTCTGGCTGCGCGGCATACCACAGCCTAACGCCGCCACCGAGGCACTGCGCCTGGACAACCAGCGCCTGAGCCACCTGCAGCAGCAGGGCTGGCAGGTGGAGTTTTTCGACTATCGCCGGTTCGACAACTACGACCTGCCCACCCGCCTGAACCTGCGCCGCGGCGACACCAGCGCCCGGCTGCTGATCCGCGACTGGCGGCCGGGGGCCCCCGGTGAGTGAGCCCCTTGTCCTGCCGGCACCGGCCAAGCTGAATCTGCTGCTGCACATCACCGGGCGCCGCCCCGATGGCTACCATGAGCTGCAGAGTCTGTTCCAGCTGCTGGACTGGGGCGACACCCTGACCTTCACCCCCGACCACAGCGGCCGCATCGCGCTCGGCGGTGACACCCTTGGCCTGGCACCGGCCGACAACCTCATCACCCGCGCCGCCCGCGCCCTGCAGCACGGCAGCCACGGCGTTCACATTCACACCACCAAGCGGATTCCCAGCGGCGGCGGACTCGGCGGCGGCAGCTCCGACGCCGCCAGCACTCTGCTGGCCCTGAACCGGCTGTGGCAGTGCGGGCACAGCAATCGGCAACTGCAGGCCATTGGCCTGGCCCTGGGGGCGGATGTGCCGCTGTTTGTGGCCGGCCACAGCGCCTGGGCCGAGGGCCTTGGCGAGCGCCTGAGCCCGGTGGAACTGCCCCCGGCGTGGTACCTGATCATCCACCCCGGCTGCCATGTGCCCACCGGGGAAATTTTTTCGGCACGGGAATTGACAAGGAACAGCCCTGCGATCACAATGGCGGCCGTTTTTCAGGGGGGACACCGGAACGACTGCCAGGAAGTTGTTACCACCCGTTACCCCGAGGTAGCCAAGGCATTGAATTGGCTAGCAAAATTCGGAGATTCCAGGCTGACAGGAACAGGCGCTTGCGTCTTTTCCCGCTTTGACAGTCGCGCAGCCGCCCAGGCGGTGGCAGTGCAGGTTCCCGAGCCCTGGCAGGCCTATGTGGCGCGCGGCATCAACCGCTCACCCGCACTGTCAGCGTTATCCTGAAAACCCAATTACTGGGGTGTCGCCAAGCGGCAAGGCACCAGGTTTTGATCCTGGCATTCGTAGGTTCGAATCCTACCACCCCAGCCATATACCACGCGTACCGCCCGCAGCGTTGCGCGGGGCGCCACCACCGCAGGGCGCCCGGATGCAGTGCCATACATTGACCGCAGTGTATGGCACTATTTCTATGTACAGCAGGTTCCATGTACAGGACGTACACCCGATCGCAGACGGCAGGACGCCACTGGCGATCAATGTAGAGCCCCTTTCCAGCATCGACCCGAGGTAAGCGCCGTGTCCTCCAAAATGATGGTCTTCACCGGAAACGCCAACCCGGAACTGGCCCAGAAAGTGGCCAGCAGACTGTACCTCACTTTGGGCAAAGCCGACGTCGGCAAGTTCAGCGATGGTGAAGTCGCCGTTGAACTGAACGAGAACGTCCGCGGCAAGGACGTGTTTGTGGTGCAGTCCACCTGTGCGCCCACCAACGACAACCTGATGGAACTGCTGGTGATGATCGACGCCCTGCGTCGCGCATCGGCTGCCCGCATTACCGCCGTGGTGCCCTACTTCGGCTACGCCCGCCAGGACCGCCGCGTGCGCTCTGCCCGGGTGCCGATCACCGCCAAGGTGGTGGCCGACATGATGGTCACCGTGGGCGTTGACCGGGTGCTGACCGTCGACCTGCACGCGGAGCAGATCCAGGGCTTTTTCGGCTGCCCGGTGGACAACGTGTACGGCTCACCGGTGCTGAACGCCGACATCCAGACCTGCCACTACGAGAACCTGATTGTGGTGTCGCCGGACATCGGCGGCGTAGTGCGCGCCCGCGCCATCGCCAAGCAGCTCGACGATGCCGACCTGGCCATTATCGACAAGCGCCGCCCCCAGGCCAACGAGGCCCAGGTAATGAACCTGATCGGCGAAGTGGACGGCCGCACCTGCCTGCTGGTGGACGACATGGTCGACACCGCCGGCACCCTGTGCAAGGCCGCCGACGCACTGAAAGAGCGCGGCGCACTGAAGGTCGTTGCCTACTGTACCCACGCGGTACTGTCGGGCCGCGCCCTGGACAATTTGAAGGCCTCCCAGCTCGACGAGCTGGTGGTCACCGACACGATTCCCCTGAGTGCGGCGGCAAAGCAGATCGGTAAGATCCGCCAGCTGACCATCTCGGACCTGCTGGCGGAGTCCATCCGCCGGGTGTCCAACGAGGAATCCATCAGCGCCCTGTTCCAGTAACCAATAAGGAACAGCGCTTACCGGCGCCTTCCGCACGCTACCTGTTGCCAGGCAGTGGCTGAAGGCATTAACAGGCTGCGCCACACCGGCCAGCCTTTGAAACCCACCGCCGCGCTGGTCGCAAGCAAAGCGGTGTTTTTACAGGAGCCAGACAATGTCTGACCAATTTGCAATCGACGCCGAAGTGCGCGAGGACATGGGGAAAGGTGCGAGCCGCCGCCTGCGTCGTCACGCCGACCTGGTACCCGCCATCATCTACGGTGGCAACAAAGAGCCCCAGCCCCTGACCCTGATCCGCAAGGACCTGGAAAAGGCCCTGGAGAACGAGGCTTTCTTCTCTCACGTGCTGACCGTCAACGTGGCCGGCAAGGCAGAGAAGGCCATCCTCAAGGACCTGCAACGTCACCCCTCCCGCAATGCCGTGATGCACGCCGACTTCCTGCGCGTTGACGACAAAGTGGCCATCAAGGTGCACGTGCCGGTTCACTTCCTGAACGAGAAGAGCTGCCACGGTGTGAAAATCGAAGGCGGCATGATCCAGCACCAGGAAACCGACATCGAAGTCCTGTGTCTGCCCACCGATATCCCCGAGTACATCGAAGTGGATATGCTGAACGTCAAGGCCGGTGAAATCGTTCACCTGTCCGACATCGCACTGCCCAAGGGCGTCACCTCCGTGGCCCTGGCCCTGGGTGAAGACCACGACCTGGCCGTTGCCAGCGTGATCCCGCCGAAAGGTGGCAGCGATGCCGACGACGAGGAAGATGGCGCAGCCGAAGCAGGCGATGCCGAGGAGAACGGCGAGGACTGATTGGTCCTGCGCCGCGAGCGGCACCCGCGTTGACAGCCAATATCCAACTGATAGCTGGCCTCGGCAATCCCGGCAGCGACTACCGGGGTACACGCCACAACGCGGGCGCCGATTTTGTGGAGGCGCTGGCACGTTCCTGCGGCGCCACCCTGCAAAGTGAAGGCAAGTTCTTTGGCCTCACTGCACGTATTCGACTGGCGGGCCACGACCTGCGCCTGCTTATCCCCACCACGTTCATGAACCGCAGCGGCCAGGCCGTGGCGGCGATGGCGACCTTTTACAAGATTGCCCCGCAGCAGATTCTGGTTGCCCACGACGAGCTGGACATTCCCGCCGGCCAGGCCCGCTTCAAGCAGGGCGGCGGCCACGGCGGCCACAACGGCCTGCGCGACATCGTGCCGGCACTGGGCAACAGCAAGGATTTTCACCGCCTGCGCATCGGCATTGGCCACCCGGGCCACGCGTCGAAAGTCACCGGCTACGTGCTGGGCCGCCCCAGCGCCGACGAGCGCACACGCATCGACCTGAGCATCGACGAAGCCCTGGCCGCCCTGCCCCTGCTGCTGGACGGCGACGGCACCCGGGCCATGACCCGGCTACACAGTTTCAACGCGGCCTGAGCGCGGCTCGGCCCCTTTTCTGACAGGAATCAACCATGGGAATCAAATGCGGAATCGTCGGCCTGCCCAACGTGGGCAAGTCCACCCTGTTCAACGCCCTGACCCGGGCCGGCATCGACGCCGAGAACTTTCCCTTCTGCACCATTGAGCCCAACGCCGGCGTGGTGCCCATTCCCGACCCGCGCCAGACCCGCATCGCCGAAATAGTGAAGCCCCAGCGGGAAATCGCCACCACCATGGAGTTTGTCGACATCGCCGGCCTGGTGGCGGGCGCGTCCAAGGGCGAGGGCCTGGGCAACCAGTTCCTGGCCAACATCCGCGAAACCGACGCCATTGCCCACGTGGTGCGCTGCTTTGAAGACGACAACGTGATTCACGTGGCCAACACCGTGGACCCGGCCTCAGACATCGAGGTGATCAACACCGAGCTGGCGCTGGCCGACCTGGACAGCTGCGAAAAGCAGTTGCAGAAAGTGACCCGTACCGCCAAGGGCGGCGACAAGGAGGCGGTGGCCATGAAGGCCCTGCTGGAAAACAAACTGCTGCCCCAGTTGAACGAGGCAAAGCCGGTGCGCGCGCTGGATTTTGACGCCAACGAGAAAGCCCTGCTCAAGCAGCTCTTCCTGCTGACCGTCAAACCCACCATGTACATTGCCAACGTCAGCGAGGACGGCTTTGACAACAACCCCCACCTGGACAAGGTGCGGGAGATTGCCGCCAGCGAAAATGCCGTGGTGGTCCCCATCTGCAACAAGCTGGAATCGGAAATCATCGAGCTGGAAGACGACGAGCGCGATGAATTTCTGGCCGACCTCGGCATGGAAGAGCCGGGCCTGAACCGGGTGATCCGCGCCGGCTACCAGCTGCTGAACCTGCAGACCTACTTCACCGCCGGCGAAAAAGAAGTGCGCGCCTGGACCGTGAAAGTCGGCGCCACTGCCCCCGAGGCAGCCGGAGTTATCCACACCGACTTCCAAAAGGGCTTCATCCGCGCCGAGGTGGTCAGCTACGACGACTTCATCTCCCACAAGGGTGAACAGGGTGCCAAGGACGCCGGCCGCTGGCGCCTGGAGGGCAAGGACTACATCGTGCAGGACGGCGATGTCATCCACTTCCGCTTCAACGTGTGATCAGAACACCCGCTGGTAGCTGAGCTGGTAAATCGAAAAGCGTTCGTCGCTGTCGTTGACCGAGCCGGTGGCGAAGCTGGCCTTGATGGCGTGCCTGCCGGCAAAGGGGAACACCAGGGTAACACCGGCCTTGGAATCGCGCTGTAGATCGTCCAGTTCGCGCCCGCCTATGGTGCTGCGCCCGCCGCGGTAGCCGTTGACGTTGATGCCCCCCCAGAAGCCGGGGCCAAAGCGCTTGATCAGGTGCAGCTGGGCGGAGTAGATCGGGTCCTGCTCGCGGGTAAAGCCCACGTAGTCATCGTTGTTGGCAAAGCCCCACACGCCGACATCCACTTCCAGCAGCCAGCTGGGCGCCAGTGGCTGGATATAGCCCAGTTCCACCTTGGCCGCCCAGCGGTTGGCACCGACGTTGATCAGGCGGTCCGCCTCGTAGCGGCCGGTGGGGGCCACCACCTTGAGACTGGCCCCGAGTATGGGGCGCGGCGCATGGCGCAGCTCGCCAAACTGCTGCAGGTTCATGGCCGGCGCACCCAGCAGGTTAACGGACAGGCCGGCGGTCACATCCCCCACCCCCTGGTAGTCACGCTGCAATTCCCCGAAAACCTCGTGCTCGGCCCGGGTGTCGCCCACAGAATAGGGTTGCTGCACAAAAACGTTGGCCGTGCGTCCGGCCAGGGCAAAAAAGCGCGTGTAGCCGGCGGTGGCGGTGAGGATGCTGGAGTCCACACCGACAATGGGCAGGGACGGGTCGGGCACGGTGTCGCCATCGGTATAGGAGGCCCCCAGCGTCAGCAGCTGGGTGCCCGCCGGCGCTGGCCAGTAGGCCCTGGGCGTCAGCTCCTGGGCACCCGCCGCGGCTGCGCCAAGAGCGGCCACCAGCCCCCACACCACGCTCCATTTCTGCATTGCTGTACCCCGCCTTCCCGAACGGTTATTCACGCGCTCCCTGGCGCCATCAGCACGCGGCGCTGTTGCTCTGCGTTACTGCACAGCAACATTCCACAGCACGACCCGGCGAGAGAGCGGCCAGCCCATGATAGCGGCGCGTGGCCCGCGGTGCCTAGCTGCCGGGCCGGGGCAGGCCGCTGCCCGCTGCTGCCACTGCTGCCACTGCTGCCACTGCTGCCACTGCTGCCACTTAGGCCACCCGCTGCTCACGCTCCGGCAGGCGTACATCCAGCAGGGCGCGCAGCTCGCGGATTTCGCCCTGCAGGTCCGACAGGTTGGGCTCCCCGGCGGCCTGTGCCTCGGCCCGCGCCTGGCGCTGGTGTTCCTCTTCCAGCACATTCACCACAATGCCGATGATCATGTTGAGGAAGGCAAAGGCCGACAGGAAGATAAAGCTCAGGTAGTAGGTCCAGCTCAGGGGGTAGACGGCCATGGTCTCGTACATGACATCGGTCCAGTCTTCAAAGGTCATGATGCGGAACAGGGTCAGCAGGCTGACGCTGATGTCACCCCACAGGGTGTCGTTGATGTCGGCAAAGAAGGTGGTGCCCACCGCGGCATAGATGTAGAAGATGATAAACATCATCAACATCACGTAGCCCAGCTGGGGCAGCGCCGCCAGCAGGGAATTCAACAGGGTGCGCAACTCGGGAATGATGGACACCATGCGCAGCACGCGGAATATGCGCACCAGGCGGCCGATAAGCGCCAGCTCGGAATCTTCAATCGGGATCAGGCTGACCACCACGATCAGCGTGTCGAACACGTTCCAGCCGCTGCGGAAAAAGCGCTTTTTGTCGCTCTCGCCCATGAAGCGGATGGTGATTTCCACCAGGAAGAACAAGGTGATGCCCCAGTCCAGGATCACCACCAGCTGATTCACCAGCGGCGGTAGTGGGTAGGTTTTGGCGCCAATCAGCAGGGCTGACATGAGGATAATGCTGATCACCAGCAGTTCGAACAGTTTGTTGCTGCGCAGGCGCTCGAAGCGGGCCTGCAATACATCGGTAGTGGGCGACATGGTTCTCAATCAGGCTGTGGGGAAAGGGCCCCCGGGGTTGCCGGGGCGCCGCCGAATTCTAGGCAATTGGGAGGGCCTTGCACAGCGGGGCCGGCGCGTTCAGTAAATTAGCCCGGGCGCGGGTTGCCCCGGCGCCGCCGGCAAATGTCGGCCAGCAGGGGCTGAGCTGTGGCCGCACGGTGGTAGCATGGCCAGCCTAGCCACCGGCACCGCCCCGGGCCGTGCCACCTCAAGGGAGATGTTCACTTGCTGAAAAAACTGCTGCTTGGCCTGCTGGCCCTGATCGCACTGGCGGCCATCACCGCCTACCTTACCCTGGGCCGCCCGAGCCCGCCGGATGTGCAAGTGTTTCGCAATGGCCAGGTGTTCACCATGGACGGCCAGAACCGCATAGTTTCCGCCATTGCCGTGCAGGGTGAGCGCATTGTCGCGGTGGGCGATGACGAGGACATGGCTCCCTATCTCGAGGGCGCCCTGATACACGACCTTGACGGCAAAACCCTGCTGCCCGGCTTTATTGACGCCCACGGCCACTTTCCCGGCACCGGGGTTGCGGCGGTCACGGTGGACCTCAACAGCCCACCCATCGGCAGCGTCACCTCCATTGCCGACATTCAGGCTGCCCTGAAAGCTTTTGCCGCCGGCCGCGAGCCGGGCCAGTGGGTACTGGCGTTGGGCTACGACGACACCCTGATCGCCGAGCACCGCCACCCCACCCGGGACGAGCTGGACGCGGTGTCCACCGAGCATCCCATTTTTGTCACCCATGTGTCCGGGCACATGGGCGTTGCCAACAGCCGTGCCCTGGCGCTGGCGGGCATCGACCGGGACACCCCCAACCCGGAGGGCGGGGTGATCGTGCACGACCCCGAAACCGGCGAGCTGACCGGCCTGTTGGAAGAGACCGCCATGACACCGGTGCAAACGCTGGGCATGGACTTTTCCGCCGGCGAAATTCTCACCATGCTCGATACCGCCATTGCCGACTACGCCAGCAAGGGCATTACCACCGCCCAGAGCGGCGGCGTCGACAAGGGCGTGCTGGAGGGGCTGCACCTGGCGTCACGCATAGGCTACATTCCCTTCCGGCTGGAGGTCTGGCCTTTCTACAAGATGATCGGGCCCCAGGTACTCGACGGCGAGATTGACGTGGCCGACATGGAAAACGAGTGGTTCCACGCCAACGCCATCAAGATCGTGTCTGACGGCAGCATCCAGGGCTACACCGGCTACCTGTCGCACCCCTACCACACCCCCTTCCGCGGGGACGACAGCTACCGTGGCTACCCCACCTTCGAACGCGACAAGCTGGCGGAGATTGTCGGCAAGATTCACCGCGCCGGCATCCAGATGGCCATTCACGCCAACGGGGACGGCGCCATTGACGATGTAATCTACGCCTTTGAAAAAGCCCAGCAGGCGCACCCGGTGGCGGACCCCCGGCTGATCCTTATCCACTCACAGATGGCCCGCGACGACCAGCTGGATGCCATGAAGCAACTGGGCATTACCCCCAGCTTCTTCTCCGCCCACACCTACTACTGGGGCGACCGCCACCGGGACATCTTCATTGGCCCCGAGCGCGCCAGCCACATCAGCCCCACCCGCTCCGCCGGCGAGCGCGACCTGAAGTACACCGTTCACCTGGATTCGCCGGTGGTGCCGATGGACCCCATCCTGCTGCTGTGGAGCACAGTGAATCGCGTATCCACCAGTGGCCAGGTGATCGGCGCCGACGAGCGGGTGCCGACCATGGACGCCCTGCGCGCCATGACCATCAACGCCGCCTGGCAGATCTTCCGCGAGGACGAACTGGGTTCGCTGGAGGTAGGCAAATTTGCCGACCTGGTGGTGCTGGATGGCGACCCCCTGGGCGATGCCACCGCGCTGCGCGAGTTGCGGGTGGAGCGCACCGTGGTCGGCGGCGTCACCATCTACCAGCGCACGGATCAGTAGAGGCATACCTGGGCCGGCCGCAACCTTACAAGACATTAACCTTGCTGCCGTGCAAAACTGCTAGCCTTCAGGCGCTGACAACAATAATCCGGAGGCAGCATGCAACGGGACCATTCTGGTTGCAGGTTCACACCGGCAGGCGCGCGCTCAGCCGCCTGCTTGCCCGCCCTGTGTGCATTGGCGCTGGCGCTGTGCGCCTGTAGCGATGGCGGCAGCCATGCAGAGCGCGACAACAACCCACCCGCCGGCGAGACGGCCCTGCTCACCGGCCATATCACCCCCATGCCGGTGGCCGGGCTGGCCTACACCAGCGACAGCCATAGCGGCACCACCGACAGCAGCGGCACCTTCCAGTACCAAAGCGGAGAAACCCTGACGTTCCGCCTGGGTGACACAACACTGGGCCAGGCCACGGGGGCCGGCGAGCTCAGCCTGCTCGATATCACCGGCGCCCAGGAGCTGAGCGATGTGCGCCAGATCCAAACCGCCCTGGGCGATGCCAACCACCCCTACAGCGCGGCGGCGAACCTGATCCGGCTGCTGCAATCCCTGGATGCCGATAACGACCCAAGCAACGGCATTGTTATCGACGAGCAGACCCGCACCGGGCTTGCCGGCATGTCGTTGAACCTGGCCATGACGGCGACGCCCTTTGCCGCCCAGCCCGCCCTGCGGCAACGGCTCACCGACCTGGGCCGCCCCCTGCGCCGCCTGGAAGTGGCCCTTGCGCTGCACTACCAGGTGGCCGGCACCGAACTCAGCGTGGACGGCACCCGCCTCAGCCGGCAACGCAGCCAGCAAACGACCGCCCTGAACACTCAGGCCGGCGCGCTCACCGCGCGCAGTGAATTCACCTATGACCCGTGGGGCAACCGGCTCACCAGCGTTACCTGGGATGAGCACAACAAACGAAAGCACAGCAGCCGCTACCGCTATGACCAGGCGGGCCAGCGTATCCATGCCGAGCACAGCGAATACGACGGCAACGGCAATAGCCGCATTAACTTCAGCAGCCGCAGCCAACGTGATATTTCCGGCTTTGCCACCGAAACGGTGTACGACTACCGCAACGACAATCCGCGGCAGGATCGCACGGTGTCGATGCGCGATGAGCGGGGCAATACCGTTCGCATCGAGGAAGATCGCAACAACGACGGCAGTATCGACCTGCTCACGCTGAGCACCTTCCTCGACAGCGGCCAGAGGGCGGGCAGCGAGAGAGACAGCGACGGCGATGGCAGCATTGATACGGTATCCAGCTACCATTACGACGCCAGAGAGCGTTTAACGCGCTCTACCTATCGTGGCAGTGAACAGGACATTGACGGCGCCGTGGAGGGCAGCCCGCCCCTGTTTGGCACCGGGCCCGTCTCGCTGTTTGACCCGCGCACCCCTTACCCCGAGCGCCGGCCGGCCTTTCTTGTGGGCGGCAGCCAGGAGCCGCTCAACCGCTTCACCCGCGACACCCGCTTTGAATGGACGGCCGACGGCCGGCTGGCGCGACGCACCACCGACAGCAACGACGACGGCCTGGACGATAAGATCACCACCTTCGCCTACAACAGCGCGGGCCAGCTGAGCGCCTGGACCTACGACCGGGACGGCGATGGCGGCCACGATTCCTTTGCCAATTACACCTACAACGACGCCGGCCAACTCACCCGCGTCGAACAGCAGGATGGACGCTACATCTTCGGCACCCTGCGTGAAACGCGAACGCTGTTCTATAACGAAGATGGCCGCCTTGCGCGCCTTGTCGTCACCGGCAATAGCACGCCCTTTGGCGGCACCGAGCAGCATTTTTTCTACGACCGCCTGGGCAACGTCAACCGCACCGACACCGACCAAGACGGCGATGGCACGCAGGATGTGCGCTCGGACGTCGAATGGGAGGCCAGCTTCCGCCTGGACGACTGGCCGGGCTATCAGCCCAATTAGGCACCGCGCGGGCTTAGCCGGGGTCCCAGGGCCAACACTGCCCAGGCGGAATCCGCCAGGGCGAGGGTCACGACGGGTTCGCCCGATAGTAGGCCACCAGTGCATTGGCGTGGCCATGCCCCATCTTGTGTTGGTTCTTAAGGTGCGCTACCTGCTCCATGTGCTTCAAGTCACTCACCGTCTTGAGCACACCGAACCAGTAGGCCACTGGGTGGCCGTACTTCTTCTCGATAGCGGGAAAGTAGGACGCTGGGCCCTTTACCGCCTTATTATCGGGTGTCATCGGTTCCCTCCAGGCAATGGTGGTTTAACGAGTAGCATCAGCCTTCGCAAAGAAGGCCAGTTGATCGGTATGGGCTTTGGCAAAAGCGGGGCGCTGGGTGCCGCGCTGGACATACGCCCGGCAGTGGACAAAGTCTGCCAGCCCGTCAAAGCGATCAACCAGCCGCAGCACATCCACCATGGCTATGTCGGCAATAGAAAACGCCCCCGCCAACCACTCCCGTTCCGCCAGCACCGCGTCCATCCGCTGCAAGCGGGACGCCAGAAAGGCCTCGATACGCGCGCAACCCGGTGTGTTGTCCATATCGTCGGCAAAGCGGTACAGGGACCAGGGCAGGCTCGCCATCTCAACTGAGTTGAGCGCGGCAAACAGCCACTCGATCACCCGGGTTCGACAGGCGGCAGAAGATGGCATCAACACCTCGCTACGCTCCCCGAGATAGAGCAGAATAGCCCCGCTTTCAAAGAGGGTGGTATCGCCGTCCCGCAACCAGGGCACCTGGGCAAACGGCTGGCAAGCCACATGCCCACCCGCGCGTACCGCAAAGGGCGTGCCCTCCACGCGATAGGTCAGGCCCGCTTCCTCCAGTGCCCAGCAAGCCCGGATATCCCGCACATAACCCCGCGGCATCGGGGGAACCCAGTCGAACGTGGTGACTACAAACTCGCGCATTGCACCCTCCTCTTGGTAACAGGCCAGGCCCGTCCCCTACCCGGCAACTGCAAGAGACGGCCTGATACGCGTTAGTCGAAGGGTAGTCGATGTTTTCGACAGTGCGTGAAAGAAAGGTGTTGCCTAACGGTTGCCATTGGTTCAGCCGGGCTTTTTCACGGGAGAATGAATGGCCAGCGAATACTGCCGGCCATTTTCGCCGCTCATTCAGAATCAGAAATCGACCCTGGCCTCAATGCCATAAGTGCGAGGATTACCGAAATAGCTGATGGCAAAGGGTCCAAAGGGAATACCGTTCACACGGTAATCTTCGTCGGTCAGGTTTTTGCCCCAAAGCGCCACGTTCAAGCGTGTCTCGCCAGCGCCGAGCGCAATATCAGCCAGGGTCAGGCGACCATTGAGTAGGCCGTAGCTCTCCATTTGCAAAGGACGGTTCTGCTCTGGATTAACATACGCCACGTAGTCATCGCTATAGGTGTAATCGAGCCGCGCAATCGCCTCGCCCCAACTACCCCGGGCCAGAGTGTATTCAGCACTCAAGTTGTAGGTCCACTCCGGCGCGTACTGATTGTCCTTATCGTCCTTCTTGTCGACTACGGCACCCACAGCTGGGTCAAACTCCATGTACTCATCGTACTTGGCATCCAGATAGCCCAAGTTGGCCGTCAGCTGCAAATCCGCAATGGGCTGGTAAATCAGCTCCGCTTCGAAGCCTTGCTTGGTTGAACTCCCCGCATTGTCGACAACCGACGAGGCTGCAGAGCCACTGGTAAATACCGACAATTGCAGATCGCTTTCCTTATTAACAAAGATTGCAGTGTTGAATTGCAGCGTGTTGTCCAGCAATCGCGATTTAAGCCCTATCTCATAGGCTTTTACGGTTTCGGGATCGTAACCCGTACTGAAGGCAACAGGATCGCCTGACTCGCCATTGAAGCCCCCTGCCTTAAAGCCCTCTGAATACTTCGCATAGATATTGATGTCTTCGTACAGGTCGTAAGCAACAATGAAGGTCGGCGTTGTATTGGTCCATTCGTCGCTGCCATAGCTCTCGAATACCAACTGATTCGGTGGCGGGTGGCCTATATAGGCATCTTTCTTTTCTTCAGTCCAACGCAAACCGAAGGTCAGGGTCAGGCGATCCTGCAAAGCGGCGGCCCCCGGCGTCCATTCCACCTGTCCGTAGGCCGCCACCTGCTCGCCGTCAAAGCCATAGGTATTGACCAGCGTGGACGGACCAAAAAAATCGTTCAGGGGCTTCAAAGGATTGACCACATCGGCCTCCTCTTCGAAATAGAAGAGCCCCAGCACATATTCAAGGCCCGGTGCAGAGCCCGTGAGCTGCAATTCGTGAGAGTCCTGGCGATAGTCTGTGTCGATTTGCGTGTGGTAAAGGGAGAAAGGCGTACCGTCATTGTCCAGACCCTGCTCGAAATCAAGATCCCGGGTGTTACCAATGTATTTCAAGCCAATGTCTCCCAGCGCTCCAACAGTACCCAGAGAGTAATCGACAAACAGCGACTGGCTGGTGGAGTCAAATCCTTCGTACAGTGGTGCGTCTGAGCTGGTGGTATCCTCGTTTTTGTCCTCCGGCAGAAGATACTGATCCAGATCCGCGGGGAAGGGAAAACCAAAGCCAAGGTTACTGGTATCGAGGTCGGTAAACTGCGGCTTCGAAGGTGTATTGCTCACCTTGGCCTTGTCCATGGTGTAGCGTGCAGACAGTTGTTCAGTGATATCCCACACCAGGTCCAAGCGCCCTACTTCACTGTCCACCTCATTGAAGTCGCGGTTGCTCACTGGATTGGGGGCAACAGGCTGCCCGGTAAACGGATGGGAAATAGGTCCCAGTCCGGTATTTTCATTCTCGTAAAGGCCATCGCGTTCTTCTTTGGAAAGCGTCACCTTGGCCATTACCTCACCGGCGCCACCGAGTGACAGAGCAGGCAGATCCAGCGTGCCATAGGTTTCCCAGTACCCGAAATTTCCTAGACCGGCGCGCACTTTTCCGCCAAATTCACCCGTGGGCCTGCGGGTAATCATGTTGACCGCACCACCGGTGGTGTTCTTTCCGTACAGGGTCCCTTGGGGGCCGCGCAACACTTCAATTCGCTCAAGCTCAGCGACACGGAACACGTTACCGGAAAATTTGCCGACAAATACGCCGTCGAGATACATGCCAACCGTTGGCTCCCACGTAATCGACGGATTGGAAGTGACCGAGCCTCGTATGGAGATCGTCGCTTTGAGCGTATTGGAGGGCAAGGTAGCTATCTGCACATTCGGCGCAAACGTACCAATATCGGTAAGATCCTTGATGCCCCTCTGCTCCAACTCGTTCGAACCAAAGGCTGTGATCGATATCGGCGTGTCCTGCAGCGACTGTTCGCGCTTCTGCGCAGTGACTACAACCTCTTCCAGTGCGCCGCTGCTGGCCGACTGGCCGAGAGCCGCACCAGACAGCGAAGCCAGCACCACTGCCGCCGCCAAACGACTTATGGGTTTGTTCAAACTGGGGGGATACAACATCAATTTACCTCTGCTATTTATAGCGTTATACAGATGGATTGGAAGCCGCAGGAACCCCCGTATCACCAGTAGCGGGAGGTCTTGACGGCGACTGCGGGGCCGTGTGTTGCCTTGGGAACCCTACACCCGATGCGGGCTATCGACAGCAAATCGACGAGTAAACCACTGCATCTGCTGCGCCTGGTTTAGGTTTCCAGCCAGAGCCCAGCGCGGGTCCTCGGATCATCCGAGTGGCACCACGACCGAAGCATCGCCTGTGCCCCCAACGATAGCGCTCGCGGGTGCGGCAAACGCTATGCCAACCCTTGATAACCGCGCAGGTGATGACTCATGTCGCCTGCCATGTCGAGCAGGGAATAGTCGCGTTCGCAGAATCGCCACAGACCGTCTACACGTTCGAAGCGGTCGTGATATCTGCCCGCCGCGATTGGCTGCAATGAAAGGCCTGCTGTTGCTTGCAGCACGGTGTAGTAGGAGCGAGCCGTCGCCGTTCCCGCCTCGTCATCCACTTCCACAATCGGATTTGTTACCACGTGCTTGGTGCGCGGCGTCCCACACTCGTAAATCACTACATGCTTGCGCCACAAGGCTAGAAGGCCAGCCTCGTCGATAAACTGGCTATCCCGAGTACGAACTCTTGCATGGCGAAACAAATGCGATGCGCCCTCCAGATCCCCTGAGTCTATTTTCTCTGCATACAGGTAAAGAAGGTTGGTGATTGCTGCATAACTGGCTGACATAAACGGGAAATCTCCTGCAGTGATAGCTGCACTCATCGTGTCGGTTGAAAATGCAGATTGCCTATATCTGCAAGTTCGTCTGCAAGTGCATCTCCACTACACTTACCCATCTCGTATTTTCAAACAACTGCTGACAGCACAGACACACCCACCAATGAGTGAAGGTGTTTGCCATCGGGTGAATTGTTGAACCGCTTACCTGGCTGCCATTGGATAGACTGCCAGACAACCGGCATCCATCGGCCATGGCATAGCGTGTGGCGGATTGGTGCCTGACAACAGGATCATCGCTGGCAAATCAGGAGCTCACCGTGGATCTTCTACTGAAGGGAAAAACAGCCATTATCACCGGCGGCAGCGGCGGCATCGGACGCGGCCTGGTGCTGGAATTTGCGCGCGAAGGCCTGAACGTCGTCAGCGCCTCCCGCGATGTCAAAACCGGCGAACAGATTGCCAAGCAGGCCGAGGACGAGGGCCTTGCAGGCCAGGTCATCGCGGTTGCCACCGATGTGACAGACCCGGCGAGCGTCGAGGCCATGGTCGAACGCACTCACCAGGCGTTTGGCCCGGTGGATGTGCTGGTCAACAACGCCGGCGGCGTGGCAGCGCCCTCCGAGTTCGAGAAGCTGGACCCGGCCTCGCGCAAGTGGGAGATCGCCCTGAATGTCGATGGGGTCGTCAACTGCTGTCAGGCCGTGTCCGCCGACATGCTGTCGCGCCAGACGGGCAGCATTATCAACATTTCATCCAACTCATCCCTGCTCGGGGAAGCTGCCGCGAACATCGTCCACTACGGCGGCGTCAAAGGCTTTGTGAACAGCTTCAGCAAGGGCCTGGCCTGGGAGTGGGCCAAACAGGGCGTGCGGGTCAACAATATCTGCCCGGGCTGGATCGTCCCCCGGGACGAGAACGACGTTGGCGAAGGCAGCTTCTGGCACCGCTTTGGCTTTGACACCATGGGCAAGCCCGACGCCATGGAACAGGCCCTGCAGGATGGCACCCTGTACAACATGAGCGGCCTGCCTATTCCCCGCCTGGGCAGGCCACAAGACATCGCCTGGCTGGCGCTGTTTCTCGCCTCGGAACGCTCCGGCTACATCACCGGGCAGCTGATTTCCGTCAGTGGTGGCGCCTGGATGCCCTGAATGGCCGCTGCTACCCCACCCACCGGGTGCAGCGGGCGGCTTGTTGTTAATAGTTCTCGTTATCACTATACTTTCGCGCCCAAACTTTGCTCGCCGGGTCACCGGGCCCGCCCCAACGAGGATGCGCGATGAAACCTGCCGCACGATTCCCACGCAAGGCACTGCGCCTGCCCGTACTGCTGGCCAGCGCCAGCGCCGCTGCCGCCCTGCCCGCCCTGGCGGAGCGGCCATTGGAGGAGATCATTGTCACCTCCAGCCGGGTGGCCAAGCCCCTGAGTACCATACCCAACACCGTCACGGTGATTGACCAGGCCTCGTTGCAGCGCCAGCTGGCCATCCACAACGACATCTCCACCGTGCTCGGCAACCTGGTGCCCAGCTTTTCGCCGGCGCGCCAGAAGATGACCAATGCCGGGGAAACCCTGCGCGGCCGCAAGCCCCTGTATTTGATTGACGGGGTGCCCCAGTCCAACCCCCTGCGCAACGGCGGCCGCGACGGCCACACCATCGACCCGACGGTACTGGAACGGGTGGAAGTGCTGCACGGCGCCAACGCCATTCACGGCCTGGGGGCCGCCGGCGGCATCATCAACCTGATCACCAAGCGCCCCAGCGATAGCTTTGAGCAGCATATTCGCGTGGACAGCGCCTTCCAGAGCGAAGACATTGGCGAGAGCGGCGATTACGGGCTCAGCTACAGCCTGTCCAACAGTTTCGATGCTGCCGATGTGCTGGCCAGCGTCAGCTACCGCAGCACCGGCATGGCCTACGACGCCAACGGCGACATCATCGGCGTCGACAACACCCAGGGCGACACCATGGATTCCGAGTCCATGGACCTGTTCCTGAAGACCGGCTACAACTGGAGCGACCAGCGGCTTGAGCTGATGGTTAATCACTACAGCATCGAGAGTAATCACGAGTGGATCTCGGTGCCCGGCGATGTCGACGCCGACATCCCCAGCGGTGCCATCAAGGGCGAGCTGCCCGCGGACGGGGCGGAGAACAAGGTCACTACCGTCAGCCTTAACTACTTCAACGAGAACTGGCTGGGCCAGGCCCTGCGTGTGCAGGCCTTCCGCCAGGATTTTGAAGCCACCTACGGCGCCCAGATCGAGCCCATCGCCACCTTCCAGGACCCGGCCTACGGGCCAGACCTGATCGACCAGTCGCAGAACAACTCGGAAAAAATCGGCCTCAAGCTGACCCTCTCGGTCGATGACATCGGCGGCCTGCCCCTGTCGCTGGTGTACGGGGTGGATGTGTTGCAGGACGAAACCTGGCAGGCGCTGATCCAGACCAGCCGCACCTGGGTGCCGGAAACCAAGTACGAAAACGTGGCACCCTACCTGCAACTGGAATACACCGGCATCGAGCGCCTGACCCTGACCGGCGGCGTGCGCCACGAAAAATCAGAACTGCAAGTGGATGACTTCACCACCTTGTACAGCTACGGCAGCCAGTTCGTCAGCGGGGGCGAGCCCGACTTTTCCGAAACCCTGTACAACGCCGGCGGCACCTACCAGTTCACCGAGGCCTGGCGGGTGTTTGCCAACTATGCCGAGGCCTTCTCCATGCCCGACGTCGGCCGGGTGCTGCGCGGCATCAACGAGCCCGGCCAGGATGTGGAAAGCTTCCTGGACCTGACCCCCATCCTCACGGAAAACAGCGAAATTGGCCTGGAATTCGACAATGGCACCGTCAGCGCCCAGTTGAGCTACTACACCTCCAACTCCGACTTCGGCCAGCGCCTGCAGCGGGGCGACGACGGCATCTACACCGTCAAGCGGGAAAAGACCGACGTCGACGGCCTGGAATTCCGGGCGGACTGGTCCGTCACCGAGTTTGACGTGCTGGGCCTGCGCTACGCCGAGGCCGAGGGCCGGTTCGATTCCGACCAGGACGGCAGGGTGGATTCCGACCTGGACGGCAACAACATCTCCCCCGACCGGCTGAACCTGAGCTGGGAGCGCCGCTGGACCGACAACCTGAACACCCGGCTGCAAATGAACCACCTCTTCGACCGCAAAGTGCGCGATAGCGACGACGTCACCATCAATACCTTCGACGGCTACACCACCGTTGACCTGGTGGCGGATGTGCAGGCCTTTGGCGGCGTCATCAGCGCCTCAGTACAAAACCTCACCGACCAGGACTACTACACCTACTACTCCCAGAGCAGCCCCAACGACCTGCGCAATTTCAAGGGTGTAGGCCGTAGCTTCGGGCTGTCCTATCAGCGTTACTTCTGACCATCCGCCGCGCCCCGCGAGCGCGCCCCAGGCCAGCCGCCGGCGCCCGCCCAAGCCGAGGCCGGGGGGGCTCTGGCGCTGGCACCTGTGGGCCGGCCTGGCCGCTTTGTTGGTGTTGCTGCTGAGCGCCCTGAGCGGCGCGCTGCTGGTGTACCAGAAAGAGCTGATTCGCCTCGCCGTCACACCGGGCGCCGAATTGCCCGCCGCCTACAACCACCCGCACATCGCCGCCCAATTGCACACCCTCGCATCACGGCAACCGGCCGGGCAGGGCATCAGCCTCAAGGCGCCGAGCCCGGCGGAGCCCTACTGGACCGTGCGCGATGGCCACGCGTTGGAACTCCTTGATGTGGCGACGCTCAACCCCTACCCCGACGAGCTGGGCGTCCTGGATGCCCTCACCCTGGTGCGGGAATTCCATGTGGCCCTGCTCACCGACACTTGGGGGCAGGCCCTGCTGCTCGTCGCCGGGCTGCTGGCCCTGTTCCTAACCATCAGCGGCCTGGTGCTGTGGTGGCCGGGCCGTCGGGCCTTCCGCTGGCGCTGGGTGCTACCGCGCGACTTCCACAGCGCCAGAAGCCTGCAATACCACCGCCATGCCGGCGCCCTGACCAGCCCCATCGTGCTCATCACCCTGCTCACCGGCTCCATCATGCTGTGGCAAAAAATCATCAGCCCCCTGCTGCCCCCCGTTGCCACCCACACCCAGGCCGCTGCCGTACAACCCGCTGACTCGCCCGGCATCGGCCGCGACTACCGCCTGGCCCAGGCCGCCGTGCCCGATGGCTGGCCCACCTTCATCCGCACCATCCAGAACGGCGACACCGTGCACACCAAAGTGCGTTTCCGCCTGCCGGGAGAGTGGCACCTCAACGGCCGCACCTCGGTGACTGTCGATCGCAGCACCGGCGAGTTGCTCATCAGCGAACGCTCCGACCAGTCCCGCACCGCACGGCGGCTGCTCAACCAGCTCTATCCCCTGCACTCCGGTTATGGCATGCCCGCCACCTATCGGCTGCTGATATTGGTGGCCGGCATCGCCCTGGCCTGGCTCGCCTTCACCGGCGGCCTTCATTACTACACGCGCTGGCAGCATCGCCGGCGACGGCGTTTGGAGGCTGGGTAATTATGGCCGCTTTAATCGCGACCTTAATCGCTCCTACTTTTCCAGCCTGAGTTCGGGCAGCAATTCAGCCAGCTGCCGCCAGGCCCGCTGCTTCTGCTCGCGCATTTCCACCAGTTCGAAGGTGTGGGCCCCGGCTGCCATTTCCTTGTGGGCCTTGCGCAGTGGGTCATGTTGGTCACCCTCGGGCCAGTCAAAGCGCAGCCCCTTCTTTTGCATCCACTGCAAATGGCCCAGTATCCAGCCCGGGGGACGGTCAGAAAATACGGCCATTTGCAGCAGGTTGAGACCCTCGCTATTGCGATAATCGACATCGGGGCCGTAGTGCCAGATCAGGTCGGCGGTGGCCTCATCAAGCGCCTCCGCCAACGGCGGCCCGAAGGTCCCTCCCGACTCGGTCTGCCAGGTAAAATTGACATTGGCGCCCGCTGCCAACATCAGCCGGAGCGCATCCACATCACCAAACTCGCTGGCGTTGAGCAGAGCCGGTGCCTGTTTCCTGAAAACGCTGTTGTCCAGCCTTATGTTGCGATCGGTACTTGCCTCGGGATTCGCGCCATTTTGCAGCAGTAGCTGCAGGCAGCGCAGACGATCGTAGTGGCTGCGCTTTTCCAGATCTTTGCTCGCAGGCCCAGCAACATAGTAGGGCGGCAGTTGGTAATAGCGGTACAGGGAATCCTCGTCGACAAGAAAATAATTGAGCAGCGCCTGGTCAGCGTCATACTGCAGCCACTGGGGCGTCACTTGCACATAGTTGGACAGCACCGTCGGGTCGCCACCCATGCGCAGGTAGTCCTTGAGCGTTTCATAGCCGATGGTACGCGCGTGTATGTCACCACTCAGTTTACGCAGTGCCTTGCGATGGCGAATGCGCGCAAAGGTGCCGCCCCGCTCCACTTTTTCAGCCTGTATGGCCTCCGCTTCCGATGCGCTCAACCTCCGCGCAGCCGCTTCAGCGGCATCACTTTCGAGGCCGGCACTGGCACGGAGGGAAGACTCGCTCCCCTGCTCTGCCGACGATCGTGTGGGGTCCAGCTGCCGCATCCGCTTGAGCACATCGACCACCTCCTGCCAGCTGGCGGCCAGCTTGGGGTCATAGTCGGGGCTTGAATAATAGTCCCGCTTCCACTCGGCGCGTAGCAAAGGGTCCTCATGCTGCAAAGCGGGGTCGTCGGAATAGCCGTAGCGCAGGCCCTGCGCCTCCAGCCAGCGCAGGCGCCACAGCAGCGGTCCGGCGAACACACTGGCATCACCGGTATCAATCACCAGTTTTTGCAGCCAGTGCCGGCCCGCATCCAGATCCCCGATTACCAGTGCATTACTGTCGCCGCCGGCGAGCACATCCAGCACCGCCTGGCTGGCTGCTTCCAGCACCGGCGGCCCCTGCCCAAATTTGCCGCTGTTGCTGGTGATGTGGACATCCCCACCCTGGGCCATCAGCAGGCGCAGCGCCGCTATATCACCCACCCGGCTGGCAAAAATCAGCGGCTGGGCGTTGTGCCAGTCATCCATGGCCCCAAGACCAAAGGGCAGATCGACCTGGACAGTGGCGCCGTTTCTGAGCAGCAGCGCCAGTGATTGGTAGCGATCGTCCCGCTTATCCTTAGCCCAGCTTTCGTGGGCCTTGAGCATGTCGGCCCATTCCCGCCGGTAGCGGGGGTCCACCTCCTCATCCTGTGCTCTCGCCAGAAAGTGCGCCGCGTCACCGATAAAGAAATTCAGCAGCATTTCGCTGCGCTCAGCCAGCCAGGTAATCTCCGGGGCAAAATCTGTCAGATTGTTCGGGTCTCCACCCAGAATGAGGTATTCCTGCAATTCCTCGTAGCTGATGCTGCGCTCATAGATGCGCCTGCCGAGCTGGCTGATCCGCTGGCGGTTTGTCTTCCGCTCGGCCTCACTGCCGCGCTGTAGTAGTGGTATATCCTGCATATTGACTAATCCACCAGCTGCCTGCCCCGCCACCGACGCAGGCAGCTGCAAGCAACCCAGTAGCAAGCCCGTCAGCAATAGCTGCTTTTTCATTGTTTGGGTTCTACCCCGTGTCAACGGACGGTTTGAAAGCGCGTGAAACTGCATATCCTGCATGGCCACTCGCTGGTGCATTCTCGGGCTCTTCATCATAAACGGGGGACACCGGCATTCATTAAACTGATTTTGCGAAGATCGTTTAATGGAGAGAACACCGATGTCCCACGCAGGAACCATTATAGGCATACCTGGGCTGGAGGTAATACGGGTCAAGCGGCGCCGGGGTGTTGAGGTCTGGGCACAGCCCTACCGGCGACCGCCCTGCAAGCACTGCCAGGGCCAGGATCTGAGGATCAAGGCCACCTACCGGCGCACGGTGAAGCACACCCGTCAAGGCAATCAGGTGCTGACCTTGCACCTGCGGGTTCCCAAGTACCATTGCCGGGGCTGCCGGCGCTATTTTCGACACCCGTTTGCCGGCATCCGGCCCCGCTATCGGTCTTCCGAGGCCTACCGCATGGAGGTGTACGAGGCGCATGATGGCGGCGTCACGTTGCGCAAGCTGTCCCAGACCCACCAGATCAGCGCCGCGACGGTAGAGCGCTGGTATCAACACCACTTGGGGCGGAAGCGATCCGAGATGAGCAACCGGCCCTGCCCCCGGATACTGGGTATCGATGAGCACTTTTTCACCCGCAAGAAGGGCTATGCCACCACCTTCGTGGACCTGCGCAAGCACAGGGTATTCGATGTGAAGCTGGGGCGCTCAGAGGCCAGTCTGCGCCCGTATTTAAAGGGCCTGAGGGATCGCGGCAATGTGCAGGTTGTCGTCATGGACCTGTCCGAGACCTACCGCAGCATCGCCCGGCAATACTTCCCCGGCGCCACCATCGTGGCTGACCGCTTCCACGTGGTTCGCCTCATCAATCAGCACTTTTTGAAGGTCTGGCAGCAGCATGATCCGGAGGGCCGGAAGAACCGGGGGCTGATCAGCCTGATGCGCCGCCACCGATGGAACCTGAGCGATGAGCAGCACGCCAACCTGATGCACTACCTTGCTGATTACCCGGTGCTACAGCAGCTGTATGTGGCCAAGCAGAGGCTAGTTCGTCTCATGTTGTTGAAGACGCTCACCGCCAAGCGGGCAAGGAAGAAGCTGCCGCAGTTGCTTGAGCTAATGGATCAGCTGCGAGACAGCCCTCTGCGAGCCCTGGCAAAAACGCTGACCAGTTGGCTGGAGCCCATCGTTGCGATGTGGCGATTCAGCAAGAGTAACGGCATCACCGAGGGTTTCCACAACAAGATGGAGATGATCTCGAGACGGGCCTACGGCTTCAGAAACTTTGAGAATTACCGGCTGAGAGTGCTGACCCACTGCGGGTGGGCGGTGCGGCGTTCCGCTGGCATTATCAATCGGGTACGGATGGATGCCCGTCCCCCGTGTATGGACTCCTCCTCGTTTGCAAGGGGTTTGATGTCAGGCAGTAGGATCGATTGCTCACGTGTATTCGGCCTCATATTCGTGCCACAGAGTGCCACGGGGCCTTGATGGGCTGTTCGCGCGCTGGTTCCCAAACGTTTAGACGGGTTTACCACCCTTCGGGGGACACGGGGTTTGCCAGTGCCGGTTCGACCTGTTTACCGTCAGTCAGACTCCTTCGCAATCGGTGACAGGG
>NZ_QEWO01000006.1 GCF_003402235.1 Parahaliea mediterranea | reverse complement strand
CATTACCCAGCCGAGGGACGATGCAGCTTGGGATATCCCGGATTCTGCCGGTTTCCCAACACGTCCGGAACGACACAATCCGGAATGAAACCCACCGCGGTTTACGGATTATTAAGCGAGACAACAAGCGTCTGCTGCGAGCCAGAGGTTGAGCTCTGATCTTTCTGAATGACTAAGGCCTCGGTCTATTTTAGCCAACCACTCTGTGGCTAATTCAATAGCGTTCGAATGAGTGGATATTCTATACACGTTACTCACGATACATGACCTCCCGATCTGCGCTTCTGGCTTTTGCCTTCTTCGCGATCATCCCGTCCCTGCAGCATGTGCAAGACGCAGTGCTTCATTCCCTTCGCGATATGTTTTTCCACTGTACTTTCACTTAACTCCAATTTTTCTGCGATTTCGCGCTGTGAAAAACCGTATACCTTTTTTAGTACAAATACGCGTCGACACTGCTGAGGTAACTGTCTTACTACCTCACAGAAAAGTGCAAACTCCTCGTCTGAAGCGACCTTGTCGTAGGAGGGATCTTCAGACGATTCCTGAGATGCAAGTGTTTCAATCCATCCTTCTTCAGTAGAAGTGGACAAGCGGGTTTCGGCTCGCTTGATGTAGTCGATTGCTAGATTTCGAGCTGTGCTAAGCATTAAAGCCCGATGATTTGATATCTGATTTTTTCTTTGGAATTTGCAAACCCTAACGTATGTTTCCTGAACGATGTCCTCTATTTCGTGAGGAGGTACCATTCGTGAAACTACTCGCGCAATTATCGACTTGCACGAAGCGAAAATTTCGTTGATCTGATTGTCGATAGTCATAGGGCCATCCTGATGCCACTACCTCTTAAGTTATAAAGGACGATCGACCGCAAGTTTTCCGCTAGTCGTGCTGATACTTCTCTAGTCGTCCGGTCGATCGCAAGAATTGAGGCGTCTTCAGCATGAAACTATTTCGGAGGAACTGCCGTCCTTGCAAACCTTCCGCGGCATAACTATGCATACTGGAAAAAGCTTTTTATGTTTGGCAGAGTGGAAATTCTTCGAGATTTTGTGCGGTAAGAGTGGTTCTTTAATTCAAGACAAGAATGTCTGCATTGAGGACACAGTGATAGAAGGAAGTAAGCTTTTGAAGGAAATACCATGCCTGTTGTTACATTGAACGGATACATAGAAATCCCTGATGAGGATTTAGATGCTGTGTTGGCTGCTCTTCAGAAACATATTGACGCCACCAAAGCAGAAGACGGGTGTATCGATTTTGAAGTACTTCAGGATAAGGCGAGACCTAACCGGTTCAATGTTTCTGAGGTGTTTAAAGATATTGAGTCATTTGAATATCATCAAGAACGAACAGCAAGCTCTCCATGGGCAGTACTAACAGCCAACGCGGTAAGGCACTACGAAGTTACCGATGGATAGCTTCATCTCGCATGGGTATATCGGTGAAAGGACGTACCGCTGGTGTCTACAGAGCGTCCGCCTTGAGGACTTTCACGACTGTGTTCAATTTGCATAGTATGAATATTGTCCTAAAGCTGTTGATAGGGAGCCAACTGCTGAACGGAACGCGCAGGGGCCGGGGGATTGACTGCCGCCAGGAAATCGTAGAGTCGGACTAGATCGGACTGCGCTTTACTCGTCCATTTCAGTGCTATCACTTGTGCGTAGGTACTGGATTCGGTGTCGCATTGCCCAAACTCTCTGCCCAGGATTGGATTGCCTGATGGTCGATCAGACGTCCAGCATCGACATCCTCCAGTGCCTCCCGAGTCAGCCGACTGCGCTCCTCTTCCCGATCGAGCCAGTCAGTCAGAGCCTGCTTGAAGATCCAGCTCTTGGAGCGTTCTAACCGATCGGCGATTTCATCCACACGATATGCTAGTTCAATGGAGACATGAGCAGTGACGGCGCGAGTCTTAGGCGTAGCGGTCATGGCGATCTCCTCTCAGTTCTGACCATAGTTTACTTAGCCACTATGAAGCATTTTTATTCATTTTGAATAGCTACGATTAATCACTGATAAAGAATACACAGAGGCGACCCTGCGTATCCCCCTAGGTCTTGGCCCGGCGTGAACTGCCATGGAGGCACTGATCGCTATCGCATTGGGGCCAGTAAGATTGAGCAAGGCCAGATTTGCTTTTAGTAGGAAGCCGGTGATTTGGCATGGGGGGTAATCAGCAGTGAGGCTGTTATCCCAGCGCTCGGTGACCACTACCACCAATTAATTGGCCAAAAAGGCCAGAGTTGCATGATGGTTAAGCAATGCATCAATGTATAATGACCCCTTTTGGGCTGCTGCTGAAGTAACGCATTGATTATTAATGAATTATTCAGTCTGGATGATATTGGGTGGTTTTGATCACATGGAGTGCGAATTCGCCTGTATTTCTTCTCTGGATAGACGAAAAAATCTTTTTAAATCAGTAGCATATAAGATCAAAATGAATAGAAGCCCACACCGTAGTGACAACCGCTACCCCACTCGCTGTAACAGGAGACAAGGCTTGGCCTACGAACTGACCGGAAAAATCAAACTCATCCAGGAGCCGCAAACATTCAACAGCGGCTTCACCAAGCGCGAAATGGTGGTGACCGTGGACGACGGTCGCTATCCCCAGGACATCAACCTGGAATTCGTGCAGGACAAGATTGCCCTGCTCGATGGCCTGCAGAGCGGCCAGGAAGTGACGGTGAGTTTTGATATCCGCGGGCGTGAATACAATGGCCGCTACTTCAACAACCTGCAGGGCTGGAAGGTGGTTGCGGCCGCAGCCGCGCCCGAGGCTGCAGCTGCCGGGGCGCCTGCCGGCGAAGAGCCCCCGCCCTACGGCGACGACGACATTCCCTTCTGACCCTCGCTGGGGTACCCGCCGGGATGACGGAACTGCCGCTGTTGCTCGCCGGCCCGCTGCTGCGCCGTGTAGAACGCGGTCGTTTTGTCGCCTGGCTGGCGACCAGCCAGCCCTGTGACCTGAAGCTCACCCTCTGCGCGCAGGAAGAAAGGGCAGAGCAGCAGTATTTGCTGCAGTCCCGGGACGACGGCCTGACCCACATGCAGGCGGGCCAGCGCCTGCATTTGCTGCTGGTGGATGTGGCGCTGGCCACGGAGCTGCCCTGTGATACCTGGGTGAGCTACCAGATGGCCCTGCGTCCCCGGGATGAGGCCACCGCTGATTGGCAGACCCTGGCCGAGCTGGCGCCCGATCTGTGCTACAGCGGGCGCGCCACGCCCGGCTTTCGCCTGTGCAGCCAGGTGCGCTCGGTGTTGCACGGCTCCTGCCGCAAACCCCATCACGGGGCTGGGGACGGACTGGTCACGGCGGATAAGCTGCTGGCTGCGCACTTCAATGGCGCCGCCGCGCCCGATGACCATGACACCTGGCCTGCCGCACTGGTGATGACGGGCGACCAGATCTACGCCGACGATGTTGCCGGCCCGCTGCTGCGACGCATCCACCACCTGATACCCCTGCTGGGCCTGCCGGATGAGCCTTTGGCCGGCGTGGGAGACGAGGTCAGGGCGGCCAGCGCGTCGGCCCTGTACCAGCACCCGGACTGCTACTACCACCGCGACCGCCTGCTGCCGCGCACCCCGCGCAATCGCGGGTTGATGAATGTGCTGTTTCGCGGTGCGGAAAAGCCGGTGTTCACCACGGCCAATGCCCGCAACCACCTCATCACCCTGTCCGAAATGCTGGTGATGTATGTACTGGTGTGGTCCCCGGCGCTGTGGCGTTACGGTACAGGTGGAATGCCACCGGGCCTGAGCCAGGAAGATCAGGACCTGTACCGGCAGCAGCAAGCGGCCGTCGATCGGTTTGCCGATGGCCTGCCGGCGGTGCAGCGCCTGCTGGCCCACCTGCCGGTGGCGATGATCTTTGACGATCATGACATTACCGATGACTGGAACCTGACCCGTGGCTGGGAGGAAAGCGCCTACGGGCATCCCTTCTCCCACCGAGTGATCGGCAACGCCCTGCTGGCCTACCTGTTGTGCCAGGGTTGGGGTAACGCGCCGGATGCCTTCCCCGCCGAGTTGCTGCAGCGGGTTGCCAATACCCTCAAGCTGCCGGGGGGCGAGGAACACGACAAACTGCTCACCGACTTGCTGCGTTTTGATTGTTGGCATTACACCTGGAATTTAAACCCACCATTGGTGGTGGCCGACTGCCGCACCCACCGCTGGCGCTCGGAATCCTCCGCCGATAAGCCATCGGGCCTGATGGACTGGGAGGCCCTCACCGATCTGCAGCACGACCTGAAGGGGCTGCCGGCGGTGCTGCTGGTTTCCTCGGCGCCGATTTTTGGCGTCAAGCTGATTGAGGTGATCCAGCGCATGTTTACCTTTATCGGCCTGCCGCTGATGGTGGATGCGGAAAACTGGATGTCCCACAAGGGCGCCGCCGCGGCCATTCTCAATATCTTTCGCCATTCGCGCACGCCCGGGCACTTTGTCATTCTGTCTGGCGATGTGCACTACTCCTTTGTCTACGACGTGGAACTGCGCGGGCGCCTGCGGGGGCCGGACATTTACCAAATCTGCAGCAGTGGGCTTTCCAACAGCTTCCCCGAGCGCCTGCTGGCAACCCTTGATCACCTGAACCGCTGGCTGTACTCGCCGCGCTCGCCGTTGAACTGGCTGACCCGCCGGCGCCGCATGCGGGTGATTCCGCGCAAGCCGGAGGGCACCGCCCACGGCCGCCGCCTGCTGAACGGCGCTGGCATTGGCCTGGTGGAACTGGACGAAGACGGCGTGCCGACCCGCATTTGCCAGCATCTGGCCGATGGCAGCGCGGTGGACTTCACCCGGCGTGAACAGGAGTCGCGCTGGCGCTAGCGGGTTGGCCTGAAGCCGCCAGAGGGAAAGCCGCAAGGCTGAAAACTCTGAGACTGAAAGCAATAAGACCTTCAGCTGCCAGACCTGCAAGCTGTCAGACCAACTGTGGCGATGCCTGCGGGCCTTCTTTACACTGCCGGTGCACCCTGATCAGGAGATCGCCCTTGCTTGCCTTTCTGCCCCGCGCCGCCCCAGCCATTGCGCTAGCCGCCCTCCTTGCCCAACCCGCCACCGCCAGTGACTACTTCAAGCCCCAGCGCCAGCTGATCCGCCACGGGGTAGAGGCGGTGCTGGCCTGCAATGGTCTGTTCACCTCGAAGCGCACGCTGGCGCAGGTGAAGCGCCAGGAGCTGGCCTACCTGGTGCGCTTTGACGGCGACACTGCGCCGGGCGAGTTGCAGGTGCATGCCAAGGCGCAGGCGGTGACCGTGGCGAACCCGGAAGGCGGGCAAGCGGTGAGCGCCGCCTTCCGGCCCGGCATCGGCTGTGTGGTGATGGCGCCCGAGCAACGCCTTGCGGATATCGATACCCTGCCCCAGCTGCTTATGCCACCACCGGCGGGCGACCCGGCCACCCTGCCCTGGCCGATGGGTGACAAGGTGCTTGATGCGCCGCTGCCTGCCGAGATCAGTGATGCTGCGCTGCAGGCGGCCTCCGACTGGGCCTTTGAGCGCGACACGCCGGAGCAGGACACTATCAGCCTGCTGATCCTGTACCGTGGCCAGATTGTGCACGAGCGTTATGCCGACGGTTTCGACCGGCACACGCGCACCCGCACCTGGTCCACCGCCAAGAGTATCGCCGCCACCTTGATCGGTCAGCTGGTGGATGCTGGCAAACTGAGCCTGGATGAACCCCTGGCGCTGCCCTGGGCGCCGGCGCTGGAAGGCGGCACCGATCCGCGCACGCAGATTACCCTGCGTCACCTGCTGCACATGTCCAGCGGCCTGTACCCGGTGGACAGCTTTGGCCTGGAATACGCCACTGGCTCCGGGCTCGCCTACTGGGCCGGCGCCAGCTCTGTGGCTGGCGCGCTGAATCGCGGCCTGGTACGTGCGCCGGGCAGCTTTTGGGACTACGAGAACTACGACACCCTGCTCGCCGTGCTGGCCATGAAGCAGGTGCTGGGCGAGGCGGCCTACCGCGAATACCCCCGCCGCGCCCTGCTCGACAAACTGGGCATGCGCAACACCCTGCTCAGCACCGATCGTTTTGGCGATTTCATTCTCAGCAGCCAGGTGTACACCAACGCCCGCGACCTGGCCCGCTTTGGCCAGCTCTACCTGCAACAGGGCCAGTGGCAGGGCGAACAGCTGCTGTCGAAAGACTGGATCGACTTTGTGCGTCGCCCGGCGCCGGCCACCGCCGACAGCGGCAACTTTTATGGCGGGCAGTGGTGGCTGGTGCCGGATGAGCGCAAGGGTGAGGTGCCCCCGGATGCCTACAGCACCGCCGGCAACCGCGGCCAGTTCGTGATTGTGGTGCCCTCTCACGAGCTGGTGATTGTGCGCCGCGGTCTGGACTATGGCGCCCAGGGTTTTGATCGCTGGGCGCTGGCGCGGGAAGTGATCAAGGCCGTGCGCCGCTGAAGCACAACTGACACTGGCCAGGGGTGGTCGGAGTCCCTATATTGGGGCCTTTGTGCCATTTGGCACCATCACCGATAACAAGAAGCAGCAGGGGCGTGAAGCAGCAAGGACTCTGGGATGCCGAGGGTAGCGGCATTGCACACCGCAGCGGTGCCAAGGCCGGCTACGTGCTGGACAACATGGAAGGCGCCGTGGATCGGGCTGCCTTTCTTGCCAAGACCCACATGCCCATTGCCATCATCGGCGCGCGGGGCACCGGCAAAATGTACGTGGCGCGGGTGGTGCACCAGGAATCCGGTGGCCTGCCCGGCCACTTTGCCGCCATCGACTGCCGCGAGTTTCGCAACTGCGAGAGCGCCAATCACGCCATCACCGCCGCCCTGTCGGCCAGCGCCGACAAAACCCTGGTGTTCAAGTATCCCCACTTGATGTGCGCCGACGCCCAGCAGCGCCTGGCGCGCCAGTTGCGCAGCCGCACCCTGGTGCAGGATGGCCAGCCACCCCGGCCGCTGTCGGGCGCGCGCTTTGTCGCCCTGTTGCCCGATTCCATCGAGCGCCTGGTGCGCACCCGCCAGCTGCAGGAAGGCCTGGCCAGTGTATTTGCCGGCTATCCCATCTACGTGCCGCCCATTCGCGACCGCCAGCGGGCGGTGCTGCGCTGGGCCGACAAAATCCTGCTGCAGGAGTGTGAAGACCGGGAGCTGTGCCCCCACCGTTTCACCGCGGATGCCGAGCGCGCCATGCTCGCCCATACCTGGGAGGGCAACATCAGTGAAATGCGCCAGCGTATCGGCCGCGCACTGGCCCGGGCCGAGGGTGGCAGGGTGAGCCCGGCTGATCTCGATTTGCTGGGGGCCCCGCAGCCCGGTGAGCGGCCGCTGCGGGAGCCAATTGTCGACGGCTTTGGCGGCGAGCTTTCCAGCCTTGGCCGCTACCGGCCGAGCGCGGCGGAAGCGCTGGAACAGGCGCTGGCGGAGGCTGTGCACCACGCGCTCTCCAGTGCGGCGCCGCCCCCCGTGGGGCAGTGGCTGGAAGATGAAATTGTGCTGGCGGTGCTGGCGGAGTGCGGTGGGCAGTTTGCTCACTGTGCGCGCCGGCTGCACACCACCTCGCGCAACATCCAGCGCTGGCAGCCGCGCATTGCCGAACGCGCCGTGGCGCGTCGGGATGCCATGCTGTGGAAAAACATGGACGCCGCAGTGCGCCAGTGGCTGGCGGAGGGCGGCGACGGCACCGCCAGCCCGATTGGCTGCGCGCGGGCACTGGTGCAGAAACAGCTGGAAAACCAGGGCAGCGGCGTTGCCGTCAAGTTGCGTGCCGCTGCCGCCGGCGTTTCCGTTCCCACCTACAACAAACGCTTGAAGCAGGCGCGCGAGGCGGCCACTCACCATGACTGACAGCACCGACAGCGCACCAGCACCAGCACCAGCAGCGGCCAGCGCCCAGCGCCGCCCGCCGGCGGAGTACGCCGCCCAGTACCGCGCCCTGGCCGGGCAGCAGGCGCCCACGGCGCTGGGGTTTTCTGCCCGGCTCAACATGCTGTGGGATCTCAGCGGTGCGGTGCCGCCGCTGGCGGAGGGACGGGTGATCAGCCTGCTGGCCATCAACCCCCAGTGGCGCGAGGCCGAGGTGCGCAGCTGGCTGCAGAAAGATGTGCTGCCACCGCGGGAGGAACTCACCACCATGGTGCGCTTTCTGATGTCGCTGCTGGGCGAGCATCAGGACCCGCGGCACTGGGAGGCGTTTCTGGTCTACGGCCCGGGGGTGGTCTCCTCGCCGGTGGATCACC
Source organism: Parahaliea mediterranea (assembly GCF_003402235.1). Lineage (GTDB taxonomy): Bacteria > Pseudomonadota > Gammaproteobacteria > Pseudomonadales > Halieaceae > Parahaliea > Parahaliea mediterranea. The sequence goes on along the minus strand of NZ_QEWO01000006.1, from coordinate 275,275 downwards.
TCCTTTACCGCGAAGACCACGGCCGGCGCGAAATTGCCACGCTGATCTTTGCCCAGGTCACCGATCGCTATCGCATCCCCCCGTCAGCCTACGACGCCGAAGAGGCCTTCCAGCGCTGCCTGACCCTCATGTACCGGCTGAACATCTACGAGCTGGGCGACTTCCAGAGCGGCCACCTGGAACCCTTCCGCAACTTTATGTTTCCCCATGCTGAATGACGCCCGCCGCTGGCGCGCGCAGCAAGCGTCTGAGCCGGTGACTGATGTGCAGGCGGTGTGGCTATTGGCCGGCTCTGCCGGCGCCACGGGTGCGGTGCTGCGCTTTCTTGGCGCCTTTCGCCGCCGCCCGCCGGTGGCCTTTCTGTACGCCCAGCATTACGACCCGGCACGGCAGGAGCAGCTGCGCCAACTGGCCAGCCCCAGCTCCCTGTTTGCGCTGCGCCTGATTGAAGAGCGCCACCCCCTGCGCGCCGGCGAGGTGTTGATCGTACCGCCGCGCTGGCGCATCGGTATTGATGCCGAAGCGGTGTGGGCCGAGCGCGAGGCCGGCTGGGAGGCGGCGGGCCACACCCCGGACATCGACGAGCTGGAAGTGCTGCTGGCGGCGGCGCGCCTGCCGGCGCGGGGATTGATTCTGTTCTCGGGCATGGGCAACGACGGCGCCGGCGGTCTGGATGTGCTGGACACCACCGGCTGCCGGCTGTGGGTGCAGCAGCCGGCGTCGGCGGTGTGCAGGGGCATGCCCGAGGCCGCCCTTGCCAGCGGCCTGGTGCACCGCAGTGCCACGCCGGAGCTGCTGGCGGCGGCGCTGGAGCAGCTTTACGAGTGAGTGGCAAAAAGCCTTTGTGCAACAGCCAACCCCCTGTTTTGTGACCTGCGTCACGTTTCTTCGCTAACTGGAGAAAACTCCAGTTTTTCCTTGCTGGCCCGCAACGCAATTTAAATACTGTCCTCGCCGGTTGCCCTGGATGCGGCCACGAATCAAGAAGCTGCGAGGTTATAAATGACGGACCAGACAGAAGAACTCGACATCAGCGGGGTCAAGGTCGCCATCGTGGACGACGCCAAGACCATTCGCATGATGATGTCGCACACCCTGAAAAACATGGGCTGTGAAGTGGAGTGCGCCGAAGACGGCTACAAGGCCCTGGGCATGCTGCGCCGCTTCAAGCCGGACATCATCTTCCTCGACATCACCATGCCGGAACTGGACGGGTACCAGACCTGCACCCTGATCCGCAACGCCGAGGACACCCGCAATACACCGGTGATCATGCTGTCATCCTCCGATGGCATCTTCGACATCGCCAAGGGCGCGGCCCGCGGTGCCACCGCCCACGTCACCAAAATTCCCCCGGATTCGGTACTGCGCCAGCTGATTGCCGACCACACCGCGGCGCGCAAGGCAGCCTGAAGTGAGCACCGGCGCCCTGGCGGTTTTTCGCGAACTTGAGCGTCACTACGCCCGGTCGGCGGCCCCGAGCCCGGCCCGCGACAAGCCGGTTATGTTCTGGGTGGGCACGCACGTGAGCATTGCCGGTGTGCCCCTGCTGGTGGGCGCCGGCGAGCTGGATGAAATTATCGAGACACCGGCGGTTACCCGCATACCCGGCACCAAGCCCTGGGTGATGGGCCTGGCGGCCCACAAGGGCGGCCTGCTGCCGGTGTTTTCTGGGGACGTGCTGTTCCGGCGCCAGCCCTACAGTGGCCGGCCGCGGGAATACTGCATGGTGGTGCGCAAGCACGGCCTGCACTTTGCCCTGACCCTGAGCGGCGTGCACCGCGATCTCAAGTTTCCCATCGAGCAGCGCGACATGACCCGCGACATCGACGTGGATTTTGCCGAGATGTGTCTCGGCGGTTTCAGCTACAACGAACAGTTTCTGGCGGTATTGGACATCGACAAACTGGTCACCGACAGCGATCTCGGCAGCGCTTCGGCGACAACAGGGGAAAGCAACGAGGATAAAAACCCATGACCGAAGCGAAGAAAAGTGCAGCCTCCTCTTTTTGGGTAGGCGTTATCGCACTGGCGATTCTGGCCTGTCTCGGCGGCGTGATATACACGTTCGTCATGATCCAGCAGGACGCCGGCCAGGAGGGCGAGCACCGCAGCATGGCCAACGACCTGCGCCTGCAGGCCCAGCAGGTTGTGGCGCGCGCCCGGGAAACCGAACAGGGCGCCCAGCAGACCTTTGACTTGCTCAATGCCCAGGTGGAACAGTTCAACGCTTCCCTCGCCAGCTTCCAGGGAGCGGGTCTGGATGCCGAGATCAACGCCATTAGCAGCCAGTGGCAACCCATCGAAACGGCATCGCGCACCCTGGTGGATGCCGGCCCGCGCATTGTGTTCATCCACGGCGTATCGGCGGAACTGGAAAACAACATTCGCCCCATCCAGAGCGAGTTTGCCGCGGTGGTGGACATCCTGCTGGATGAGTCGGTGTCCAGCGACACGGTAACCGCCGCCCAGAAAACCCTGTGGCTGACCGAGCGTATCGCCCGCAACATCGACAAAATCCTCGCTGGCGGCGCCGAAAACCAACGCGCCGCGGATGAGTTTCGCACCGACGCGGCGGACTTCAACCGCACCGTGGACGCCCTGCGCAATGGCAACATGGTGATGGGGGTGCAGCGCCTAACAGACCCCGACGCCATCGACGCCATCAGCGAGGCGAACAAACTGTTCGCCGTGGTTTCCAGCTCCATTGAGCAGATTGCTGAAGCGGCCCCGGAAATGCGCAACGCCGCCGCGGCACGCCAGTCGGTGGCGGTGTCCAACGCCGCCCTGTCGGATGCCATCTCGGCGCTGATTCCCGCCATCGACCGCATGACCAATGCACGCATCAACGACCGCAGCACCCTGATGGTGCTGTTCGGCGCGCCGGCGCTGTTGTCGGTGGCCCTGCTGATCCTGATGTTCCGCAACCAACGCCGCCGGGTGGTGTACACCGAGCAAGGCGTGGCCGAAATCAACTCGGCCCTGGTGAAAATTTCCGAGGGTGACCTCACCGTGCACGCGCCGGAGGAAAACAGCGTCACCCAGGAAATCGCCCGGGAAATCAACGCCTCCACGGGCCGTCAGCGGGAACTGATCCGCAACATCCGCACCCCCTTCGAGATTGCGGTGGACGAGATCAACAAGATCGGCAAAACCGCCCAGGGGCAGGTGGACAAGGGCAAGGAACTGACCCGCTCGGTGGTGGAATCCACCACCGCCGCCACCGAAATGGTGCGCACCAGCGAGCAGATCAAGGCCTCCACCGTGAAGGCCGCCCAGACCTCCGAGCGCAACCGCCTGCAGGTGGCCAGAGGCTACGAGCTGACCAAGGATATGTCCAAGGCCTCCGCCGACGTGCGCGAGGCGGTGCAGGAAACCTCCAAGTCTGCCAAACGCCAGGGCGAGTTGATTCAATCGGTGACCACCGCCGCGGAGTACATCCAGGCCCTGAACACCAAGATTTCTGTTGTGGCGATCAACACCCGCATCGAGGCCGAGAAAGCCGGCGAACACGGCCGGCCCTTCCTGGGGATTGCCGAGGCCATCGGCGATTTGCTGCGCGAGGCAGAGGAAGAAGGCCGCAAGGTGATCTCGGAAGTGCGCATGCTGCAGAACCTGTCGGCGGAAAACCTCTCGTCCATGGAAAACACCGTGGGCACCGTTGTCACTATTTTGGAATACATCGACCGGCTGGACGCCTCGCTGGAAGAGATCAGCGAGGGCTCCAACGAAATTACCGCCATCATTAACTCGGTGGACGACGCCGCCGGCCAGTCCGCCGACAGCGCCCAGCACATGAACAGCTCCATGGCGGAGATTCGCGAGCGCAACCTGGACATCTCCGAATACAGCGAAAGCACCCAGGTGGGCGTGAGCGCACTGCAGCAGTCCATGCGCGCCGTGGCCGAGAGCCTGAGCCAGTTCCGCATCGAGCGCGATGCCGCCGCCGGCGACGCCGGGCTTGCCGAGCTGGATGACATGGAGCACATCACCGAGGCGCGCCGCATTTACGACGAGGACGAAATGAGCGCGCTGGAGCGGGCTGAATCCAGCGAGGAGAAAGTCTCCGTATGACCCTCGCCGCCCGCCAGCTTCCCCATTTGAACGGGCGCCAGTTCCAGCTGCTGATGCAGCAGCTGCAGCGCCACGCGGGGATTCGCATCGAAAGCCCCCAGGGGGTGATCGAGGGCTGCGTGGGTGAGCGCCTGCGGGCGCTGGGGCTGGCCAGCTACGACGACTACCTGGCCCTGTTCGACGACAGCATCTGCGCCCGCGCCGAATGGCTGGCGCTGGTGGATTTGCTCACCGTGAAGGAAACACGCTTCTTTCGCCAGGGCGCTGCGCTGGATGCGGTGGCGGACTACATCGACCAGTGGCTGCAGCGGGAGGATACCGGTAACGGCTTCTCTTTCTGGAGCGCTGGGTGCAGCGCGGGGCAAGAGCTTTACTCCATTGCCATGGTGGTTGAGCAGCGCCTCAAGGGGCGCGAGCCCTGGCTGGAATGGCACGGCATTGGCACCGATATCAGCTTCGGCGCCATTACCCAGGCGCAGCTGGGGCAGTATCGCGAGAGCGCCATCGCCCACCTGCCGGCGCCCTTTCGCCGCGACTGCCTGCGGCGCATCGATAGCCAGACCTGGGCGATAGACGATGAAATTCGCGCGCGCTGCCACTTCTTTCACAGCAACCTGCTGCATGTGAACGACGCGCCCTTTGCCGATTTCAACCTGGTGTTCTGCCAGAACGTACTGATTTATTTCGAACGCGACACGCAGCTGTGGATCATCAACCAGCTGTGCGACCGCCTGCGCAACGGGGGTTTGCTGGTGCTTGGCGCCGGCGAGGACATGGGCTGGAAACATCCGCGCATGCAGCGGGCCGCCTGGCCGGGCGTGACCGCCTATAAAAAACGGGAGGTATAAGTGGTGACTAGCAAGACCGACATCGTGTCCCTCAAGTGGGTCATCGGCCTGATGAACAAACAGGCGGAAAACGCCGAGCAGGCGCTGGTGGAATACAGCAAGGACCCGAGCCAGAAAAAACCGCTGCTGCAATGCATGTGGGCGGTGCACCAGATCACCTCCACCCTGCGCGCCCTGGGCATTAAGAAGGGTGAGATGCTGTCCATTGAGATGGAGCGTAGCCTCAACTTCCTCTACAAAGACAGAGTGCAGGGCGAGCGCCGCAAACTGACCATGGGCGGTTTGATGCAGGCGCTGAAGATCCTGCCCGCCTACCTGGCCCACGTGCAGACCAGCCGCGTGGATACCGGCCAGGGTCTGGAACAGTACGTGAACGACCTGCGCCGCTGGGTGGGCGAGCGCCCCCGCCCCCAGGCCTTCTTCTTTCACATGGAGATCCCCGAGGGCGCTGGCATCAGCGCCGGCGCCAGAGCGGCCCCCGACGAGGAAATCCGCAGCCGCGCCAACGTGATGCTGGCCCTCTACCTGGAAATGGCCAAGTCGGCCCTGCGCAAGCGCAATGTGGGCGATAGCATGAAAACCGTGGCGCGTATCGCGCGCAAAATGCAGACCCTGTTCGCCGGCACCGAGCCGGAGCGGTTCTGGTTCACCCAGGTGGGCCTGTGCGAGGGCATCGCCGGCGGGCTGATTGTGCCGGACGAGTGCATCGCCCAGGTGTTCAAGACCGGCGCCTTCATGATCAAGTACGCGCGGGAGAACGGCAGCGAGATCGACCCCAGTGTCGACTACAACAGCTACCTGCAGCAGATGCTGTACTACATTGCCAGTTGCCGCGCCAAGCCTGTGCACATCGCCAACATCCGCGACGTGTTCGGCATTGACGACAACACCCTGGAAGACAGCCAGCGTGGTCTGATTCACATCGACGCCCTGGTGACCGCACTGAGCGGTGCCCTGGAGCACCTGAACGCGGTAGCAGACTTTATCAACGCCAACGACCTGCACACCATCCGCAACGCCGACGAGGCGGCCGGGGTGGAGGTGCTCGACCATGTTGAGCAGGCCATGTTCCGCCTGTCTGCCGCCGGTCACGAGGCCCACGCCGAATCCCTGCAGTCGGTGTACAACAAATTGCAGAGCGTGTACCGCGGCGACTTCCGCGGTGATGCCCTGAAGCTGGAACAGGCCATCACCGGCATCGTGCGCGGCATTGTGGACGTCAAGCTGGATGTGGAATACAAACTGGAGCACGGCGTGTGCAGCGCCTTCTCCAGCCGCGAATTCGAGCTGCGTGAAAGTGTCGTCAACGCCACCTTCGGCCAGATGGCGCTGGTGGAAAACAACCTGCACGCGGTGTTGCGGGGCAAGGCCCTGGCCCAGGCCTTAAAGCGCAAGCCTTTTGGCATGCAAGACACACTGAAGCTGACCCACGCCCTGCACCGCTACCTGAACAAAACCGACCGTGGCCACGCGGAACTGCGCAAGGCCGTGGCGGATGCCGACAACGGCGAGGCCGATGTCGACCTGCTGTTTGATCTGGCCCAGCAGTTCCAGAGCCAGCTGGATGACGTGCCCGAGCGCAAGGCCATGGCCGTGTCCATCCAGTTGCTGTCGGAGATTTCCGGAGCCCTGACCTTCGCCGGCATGGAGCGCGAAGGCGCGGTGATGGAGCAGTGCCGGCGCTGGCTGGAGGCGGCCAGCAAGGCCGGCTGCGTACACGAGGACGAGGCCTTCCGCTGCTTTGCCGACGCCTTTGCCCAGATCGAGCTGCACCTGCAGCGCACCCTGATCGATCCCCTCGACGACACCGCCCACATGATTGCCTTCGCCGAGCAGCGCGCGGCGGAGCTGGACCAGCACATCGAGGCGCTGTCGGCCGGGGCCGCCGTGGCGGTGGCCGAGGCACCCGCTGCCAGCACCAACGCGGCGCCGGCAGTGCCGGCGGGCAAGTACGTTGAAGACAAGGACATTCCGGCGGAATTTCGCGAGGTGTTCCTGGAGGAATCGGAAGAGATTGTCATCGAGCTCACCCGCCTGATGGCGGTGTGGGAGCTGGACCCGGAAGTGAACCAGCACTTGAAGGACATGCGCCGGCATTTCCACACCTTCAAGGGCAATGGCCGCGCCGTGGGCGCCAACGTGCTGGGTGAACTGGGCTGGGCCGCCCAGGACATGCTGGATAGGGTGCTGGATGGCGACATCGCCCCGGACGACAACCTGCAGGCCCTGCTGCGCGATGTGGTGAACGCCCTGCCGGCGCTGGTGGCCTCCTTCGGAGAAAGCCCAGGCTTTGACGCCGCCACCACCCGGGAGCTGACCAACCGCTGCTTCCGCATGGCCGAAACCGGTGCCGACGACCTGGCCTCCGACATGCCGCAGCTGGATGAGGCTTCGATACCCGCCAGTGCCACCGGCGCCAACCCTGCCTCTGCCCTGCACCCGGCGGGGCACTCCTGAGCAGCGCTCGGGCCGGTACTGACAGGGAGACGCACCGTGTATTCAGATAACAATGGCAAGGACGAGGCGTCCACGCCGGAACAGGACCAGCGCAAAAAAACCCTCAAATGGCTGCTGGAGCAGGACCTCTCCGAACACAGCGACAGCCTATTTAGCCTGGCGGACGATGCCTTCCCGGTGGCCGACCTGTCCGAGAGCGAAGCCGCTGTTGCCGGGCGCCACATGATGGGGGGCAACGGATCCGGCGACGACCTGTCCGCCTTTGTCGGTGAAGAAATCGTACTCTCTGGCGACAGTGGCAGCGACATTTACGCCGACGCCCGCAAGCACCCCAATGGGGCTGATCACCACGGCGGTGGCCCTGGGGTCATGGCCATTGACCATCGCCGTCGTCAGCCATCGGCTGCTGGCGAAACCGGCCACATCAGCGACGGCAGCGATATCCTCGGCCTGCTGGACGACGACGACATTGGCGCCCAACCCCTGTTTTTACAGCGTAATCGCAAAACCGCTCCTGCCGCCCCTCAGGCGGCGCCGGTGCGTGAGCCTGCGGCTAAACTGACCGTTGAAGCCGAGGCCGAACCTGTGCCTGCGCTTGAACCCACGATTGAACCCGCCATTGAACCTGTCGTAGAACCTGCCGTTGTATCCGCCATAGCGCCTTCAGTTGAGTTCGACGCGGCACCAGCGCTTGCGCCTGAACAAGAACCTGACCTGGTGATGCCACCGTCGGTCGATGCGCTTGATGGCGGTGATGCGGCCGATGATGGCGAAGGCGCCTTTGAAGGACAGGGCTGCTGGGATGCGCTCGACCTCTGCGGGCAAGCGCTTGAGAAGGCGCCGGTTGCAGAAGGGCCGGTTGCAGAAGCGCTGGTGGAAGACGCACCCCTTGATACAGCACGGTTTGAAGAACAGGGCGTGGGCGACGCGCTGGATCTGGACGACGACAGCGCTACCAGCACGGATTACAGCGAGTTTCTCGGCGCCTTCGCGGCAGAGCAGGCCAGCAGCTCTGCGCCGGCTGCCGTCCCTGATGTAGCCCCTGATGTAGCCCCTGAAACAGTCCTCGATGCAGCCCTCGATAAAACCCCCGATACAGCCCCGCAGGCCGAGGATGACATCGACTTTCTGGCCGGCGAGCTGGACCTCAGTGACCTGGCGGCCAGCATGCAGGGCTTCACCGATGCCGCCAGCCCCGCCGCCGACGAACTGCCGGCCAGCTTCGACGGCGGCGACTGGGAGGATATCGATCTCAGCGATGTGGCGGCCTTTGCCGTCGCGGACGACGATGCGGCAGGGCCCGAGACGGTAGATCTTGCCGGCAGTGAATGGTCGCTTGATGAGCTGAGCCTTGATGAACCCACTTTTGTTGAGCCCACGCTTGGCGAGAGGGCGCTATTGGGCGCAGCACCCGACGCTGAGGCCGTCGCCGCCATGGCAGCGCCTGAGTCGATAGCGGAGCCGGAACAGGCAGCAGCCGATGAGCCAGCCGAGGATGTTTTTGCCTATGTCAGTCGCTACGCACCGCCCAGCGACGACAGCGAATTTGATCGCTACCTGCTGCAGGGCGGCAGTTTGGCTGACAGCCGCTGGGATATCGACGCCCTGGAAGTGGAGCGTACCGAGGGGGTGGTGTCGGTGGACCCGTCGCTGGATTCCAACCTCGATTACCACCAGGACTTCAGCCTGCCCCAGGACTTTAATCCCGCGACAGTGGCGGCCCTTACCCAGGTACTGGCGCCGGTGATGGAGAGCGTGTCGGCGGCAGTGGCCGCGCGCCTGGCACAGCTGGGCCAGAGCGAGGAGAGCGTGCTGCTGGATGCCATGCTGGCCACCGACCCCCTGTCGCGCCGCCAGAGCGTTGACGAGGGCTACCTGCCGGTGGCCGAGGTGTGCCCCGAGCTGCCCGCCGCCCTGCTGCGCCTGCCGCGGGAAGAACGCGACGCCCTGTGCTTGCGCCTGGCCTGGCGCAGCAGTGGCGACACCTGCAACCAGCTGCTGCAGGCGGACTTTGAGCTGCCTGCGCCAACACCGCAAGACAGCGCGGGGGATGCCTGGCCATCTCCTGCCGCCGAGGCGGGTCATGCTATCGGCCTGGACCTGTCCCTCGGGGGGGCCGGTATGGCTGGCAGCTTCGCCACGGACTCGGAATCAGCCAACGACGGTGACAGTGTCAGTAGCGCCGCCCCCAAGCGGGATGATGAGGTAGTGCAGGCGCTGAACCGACCGGCCCTGTCCCAACTGTCTGCAGCGCAAGACCATGCGGCCGACCCCGTGCAGGACTGGCCCAGTCTCGACGAGCCCCTGGACGAAGCGCTGCCTGAGCCGCTGGATGGGATGTTGGGCGGAGCGCTGGACGGAGCGTTGCAAGAGGCGCTGGATGGGTTGCTGGACGGGCTTCTGGACGAGCCTCTGGATAGTGCGCTGGAAGCGCCCTTGGATGACGCGGGGGTATTCGCCGTTGCGGCAGAGGGCGATGCCGATATCACAGAGGAGAATGTCACGGCCGAGAACCCCGGCACAGCAGAAGACGATGTGACGGCACCGGCGATTTTCTCCGCAGCGGATCTGGATGACTGGGACGATGACAGTGCCCCGGCCAGCGAGAGCGACGTGGAGGCCCTGTTTGACAGCCTCGGCGGCACCGACAATGACCTGGACGCGCTCTATGGCGTGCTCAATGAACTGGCCGCTGAATCCAGCGACGCCGACAATGCGACGCCAGGTAGAGACAATCTTCGTGATGATGCCGACAGCACCAGGGTCGATACCAATAGCGCAGACAGCGAAACTCATGCACCGGCGCCGCTGGCGACAGTGGCCCGCCCGGCAGCGGAGGACAGCGACGGCGATATGGCCTGGTGCATTCCCGCCACCATTCGCTTCAACTACACCAGCCGCAGCGGCACAGAAGTGTTCCGCGACTTTCTGGATGCCTTCCTTGAGGAGGGCGCCACTGAGATTGAAAAGCTCGAAGATGCCATCGGCCAGTGGGAGCAGGACATCCATTCACCGGCCGGCCGCGATACCGTGCCACGTGTACTGCATACCCTGAAGGGCATTGCCAAGGGCGTGGGCCTGCAGCGCTACGGCACCCTCATCCACAATTTTGAAACCCTGCTGGAGGGGCTGGCGCGCCCGGTTCCCGGGGATGAGCCCGCCTACTTCCGCATAGTGAATGCCTGGCTGGATGCGGCGGTGAACGGCTTTGCCCACATCCGGGACACCAAAACGGATGTGCCGAGCGAGCTGCCGCTGGCAGAGGCGGTGGTGCAACCGCAACAGGTGGACGATGCGGCCGCGGCGGTGGACAGCGATAGCGCCGTACACCACCACGCCACGCCACAGCCCGCCCTGGCCCCGGCGCAGGAAAAACAGCAGGACAAACAGTTGGCGGACGAGGGCGCCAAGGTACTGGCGGCCCAGCAGACCATTCGCATGACCTCCCAGGCGCTGGATCATCTGCTGAATCTGAATAACCAGGCCCAGCAGCTGGGGGTGCGCGCCTCCCAGAGCACGGTGCGCGGCAAGCGCGCCGCGGCGGAGCTGGCTGCGCGCCTGTCCTCGGTGCGCTCACACATTACCAAAATCGCCGACCGCGCCCTGCAGAACGTGACCTCTCACGGCGGGCGCATGGACAGCGAGATGGATGCGCTGGAAATGGATCGCTACTCGGAACTGCAGGAAGCGGCGAGCATTCTGCGCGAGGCGATCGAGGATCTGGACGACCTGATTCACGTCTCCAGCCGCCAGGCGGCCTCGGCCGAGGCGATGTTGAAACAGCAGACTGCGGTTGTCTCCACCCTGGGTTCGGCCATCCGCGATGCGCGGGTGGTGCCGGTGTCGCGGCTGATGCCGGGCCTGCGCCGCATTGTGCGCACCGTGGGGGCGGACCTTGGCAAGGCGGTGAACTTCCGGGTGCTGAACGAAGTGGGCAAGCTCGACCGCGACAGCCACGTGTGCTGCCAGATCATTCTGGAGCACATGGTGCGCAACGCGCTGGATCACGGCATCGAATCCCCCGAGCAGCGCCGCGCCGCTGGCAAGGGCGACACCGGCCTGATCAGCATCGACGTGCGCAAGGACGGCTCCGACTACCTGATCCGCCTGGCCGACGATGGCCGCGGCATGGACCCGGAACAGCTGCGCGAAACCGCCATCACCCGCGGCCTGGCGGTCAACGCCAGCGAGCTTAGTGACCGCGAGGCCCTGCGCCTGATCTTCCACAAGGGCTTTTCCACCGCCACCCGCCTGTCGGAAATTTCCGGCCGCGGGGTGGGCATGGACATTGTGCTGAGCGAACTGCAGCAGATCGGTGGCGATATCGATATCGAATCCACGCCGGGCCTTGGCACCACCTTCACCGTGCGCGTGCCCTCCAACGTCAACGTGAACGGCGCCCTGCTGGTGAATGCCGGCGAAGCCGCCTACGCTATTCCGCTGGATGGGCTGGTGGCGGTGGAGCAGGTGCCGGTGGCGACCTTCTACGCGGCGGTTAGTGCCGGCGAAAAGCTGCCCCTGTTCGAGCTGGACTGCGAGCCGGCCTACCTGGCCACCCTGTGCAACGGCGACAAGCTGCCCGAGCCCGGCGCATGGAACGGCAACACGGTGCCGGTGATTGTGGCCGGCAGTGAAGCGCGCTACATGGCCATTGCGGTGGACGATGTACAAGAGGCGCTGGAACTGGTGATTCGTTCCCTGGGGGTGCAATTTGCCCAGGTGCCGGGGGTGGCCGGTGGCGCGACCACCGCCGACGGGCAGGCCATTGTCGCCCTGGATTTGAACGCCCTGGTGCGCAGCATGGCCAGCAGCGTGGTGTCGGCCACCGCCTTCGAGCGCGAGCACAGCGAGCGCCTGCTGGTACTGGTGGTGGATGACTCGCGCACCCAGCGCATGGTGGCCACCAGCCAGTTCGACAATATCGGCGTGGAAACCGTCACCGCGGAAAACGGCATGGTGGCGATCGACCTGCTCAACACCACCCACCGCCTGCCGGATATTGTGCTGCTGGATGTGGAAATGCCGGTGAAAGACGGCATCCAGACCCTGCGCGAAATTCGCAAGTCGGCCCGCTACAAGCACCTGCCGGTGATCATGGTGACCTCGCGCACCGGCCCCAAGCACCGCGCCCTGGCCCAGGAGGCCGGTTGCAATGGCTACATGGGCAAGCCCTTTAACTTTCCGGTGCTGGTGGAGCAGATTGCCCAACTCACCGGCCACCGTTTGCAGCTCAATTGAGGACCGCAATGGCACAGACGCAATCCACGCGCTGTTTGTTCCTGCCCTGTTCGGCGCAGGAGATCTGGGCCGTGCCCCAGTCCTGCCTGGCGGAGATTGTGACCCTGTACAACGTGGCGGACACGCCCCCCGCCACGGTGAACTGGCGCGGGCAGGTGGTGCCGTTGCTGGATCTGGACGAGCGCGGCGAAACCCGCTGGCGCGATGTGCGCGCCGGCACCGGGCTGGTGGCCATTCTGCTGGGGGTGGAAGGCCACGGCTGCCCCTACTTTGCAGTTGCCCTGCGCGGCCAGGGGCTGGGCCTGCAACAGGTGCCGGTACAGGAAATGGTGGATCGGCCCGACGAGGCCCTGCCCCGCTCCCTGGGGGCCTTTCGCTGGCACAACGTGACCTATCAGGTGCCCGACCTGCTGGCCCTGCAGGATGAATTGGTCGGGCGGCTGGCGGCGCTTGCCGTGGACGACGGCCTGAGCGCCGGGCTTGGGGCCTGAGCCGGGTTTGGCGGCGGGAATCGGCGTGGATTCAGTGCAGCTCAACCAACTGGCGGATCGCATCGACAGTGCCTTTGGCGGCGATATGCCCTTCACCGACCGGGCCCTGAGCGAGAGTGATATCGACACCCTCAACCGGGTGTTTGCCGACGCTGGCTACCAGCGCTACCTGCAGGACCAGGTCAATCGCCAGATCATTCGCGACTACCTCACCAATGCGGTGCTGCTCAATGTCATCGGCAGCGAAGAACTGACGCGGCTCACCGAGCACGCCGCCAGCACCGAGGGCCGCTCCGAACTGTCGCTCTATATGTTGATGAACTCGGTGGAACAGGCGGGGCACCTGCCCATCGGTGCGCAGCCGGAGCCGCTGCAGCCCCTCGATGGCCGCCCGGGTGGCCCGCCCCACCTCAACCTGATTCGCAGCTAGGGTCGCTCAAGCGCCGTATCCGGCGGCCCTGGCCGCCCGCCGACAAAACATTGATGCCGTATGGCCTGTAAAAAATTGGCAGCGAATGGCATAAATTGATGCCCGAAATTCCCGCCGCAGAAAAAATTTGGCAAAAAATCCCTAGCACTTGCAAATTTGCGAATAAATAGCACTAACAAGCGTTGTCAGGGCTTTGCCCCCGCCCTATAACGTTAGTGCGCACGCAATAAAAACCAGTGCGTTCGGCGGAACGGCCGGGGGTTGGCCACCGCAGATAACCAGAGCAAAAAAGAAAAACCTGGGGGACAGAGGGATGCTGACAATGACGCCTACGGCGGAGCTGGGTGATAAGGCCGCCGCAGAATTGGAAGTATTTGCCGTGATCGAAGGGAAAAAAGTGTATCTGCCGACCGAGGCCAAATACGTGATGCAGGACTGTCGCGGCCTGTGGTTCTACAGTACCCGCAAGCCGCGCACGGCCGAAGGGGACTGGACGCCGAACAAGACCAGCATCTGCTGTCGCACCGATGGCGGCTTTGTACGGGTACTCAAAACCGATACCCGGGTGCCCTGGCTGGATACCTGCCAGCGCACCATCCGCATGGTAACGGGGAACCAGGGCCGTCGCCCCGCCGACGAGCACTGAGCGGGGCCGGCGTTTTCAGCCCACCGCCGCGTGTTCCGGGTGGCGGGCAAACTCACACCAGCGGCCGAGCTGTTCGGTATGCGCGAGGAGGATGTCCACCACTTCCTCGCGCAGCCGGTCGTAGGCGTCCTGCCACACCTTCAGGTGAACCACCATGGCGCAGCGCTGGCGCAGCGGCATGCTGCGCGGCAAATCCAGCGGGTCCATCTGCAGGCTGCGAAACCCGTGGCGCAGCACCGATGACACCACCTCGTCGTGCTTGTTGTCGCGCAGCTCGCCCTCAAAGCGGCGCAGCGGCATCAGCAGGCGGTGGCGCTGGGGAAAGTCCGGGTCGGTAATAATGTTGTGGATCCACAGCGGCAACTGCTCGGTGAGGATGTCCTTCAGCGACACCTGGCTGCCCGGCCGCGCCGCCGGCATTTCCGGCACTACCCGGCACATGGTGAGCGCCTCGCGGGTGTTGAAACCATAGGGCCGGAAGGCGTTGATGCGCGCGCCCACCAGGGCCGTATGGGTCAGTTGGAATTCAGCCATCGCACCTACTCGGTAAGAACAAAGTTAACCGGCACCGGTATCACCAGGCGCTGGCCATCGCCGCTGTATTCAGCAATGGCGACCTTGTCCAGCGGGTCCGCCAGCGGGTCTTCGAAGGCCTCCCGGGCGGCCTTCAGGGCGGAGTCGTCCAGCATGCCGTGGCCGGAAGAGCGGGCCACCGCCACATCCAGCAGGGCGCCCTGGGCATCCAGCACCACGTCCAGCTCCAGTTCGCCCTGAATGTTGCGGCGGATGGCGGCGCGGGGGTAGCGAATTTCCAGGTTTACCATGCGAAACACCATGGAGTTGAAGGCGGCCAGCCGCTGGGAGTATTCGATAATGCTGAGGCGGGTAATGTCGTTGGGGTCTGCCGGTGCGGTTTCGGCGGCCAGCGCCACCGCCGGGGCAGGCTCGGGGCTGATCACCGGCTTGGGCTGCGCCATGGCGATGCTGGGGGTGGAGGCGGCCTGCACCGGGGCACTGGCCGCGGCGGCTTCGGTGGCTGCCACCACGGCTGCCGGTACCGGCTTGACCGCCTCCGCCAGCGCGGGTTGGGTGGCGGCCTGCTTGGCCGGCGTTGGCGCGGGTTCAGCGGCGGCGGGCTGCGCAGCAGTTGCCGCGGCAACCTGCTGCTGGGGCGCAGGGGCCGGCACGGTTTCAGGCTTGGGCTTGGGCTTGGGCTTGGGCTTGGGCTCAGGCTCGGGTTCAGAACCGGTCGCTGCCGCGCCGCCCCAGGCGTTCACGGCGGCCAGTCGGTCGGCGCTCGGTTTCAGGCTGGCATAGGTGGCGCGCAGATCGATGTCGATGTCCGTCGCCAGCAGGCTGTCGCGAAAGGCGGTGGACGCGCCGCGCTCGTCAATCCAGCCAGCCAGGAAGTAGTCAAACACGACGGGGCTGGGGCTGCGGGCCACTTCGTGGCCGTCCACCAGGGCAACCACATCGCCCTCGCTGCGCAGGGTAAAGCTGTCGTTGGTGTACAGGCTGCCCTGCACGCTGCCCATGATGGCGTTGGCAAAATCCACCGTGGCGGCACTGGGGGCGGCGCCGGTGGCAACCTCCGCCTGCAGCAGAATGCCGCCCAGCAGGCTGCGCATGCTGGTGCGACGGGCGACAATGCGAAACTCCATCTCCCGCACGCCGCTGGCGTTGGCGATATCGGCAACCTGCACCAGCGCCTGTTCTGAGCGCAGGGCGCCAACGTAGATGTCGCGGCCGGTTTCGCGGTGCATGGCAAGGCCCGACAGGCCCAGCTCGCCTGCGGCCACCAGCGGAAGACAGGCAGAGGCCAGCACCGAGAACAGCCCCAAGGTCAGAAACCAACGTTTGGCAGGTTGTTTCATAGCGTTTGCTGCTGTTTGTCGTTTTTGTGGCAGCTAGCTTTGCAGAAGGGCAAAAGCCAAGGCAACAAAAAACCCGAGAAAAGTACAGAAGTTGGGCCCCGATTCACGCCGGGGCGGCCTGGCCTTCACCATCGCTGGCAGCTTCGCCCGCCTCGGCACCGGTGGTCAGGCGCTCCTGTTCCAGGTCGCTGTGCACCGGGGCCAGCTCCGGCATGTCGCGCCGGGCTCGCCCGGACAGCTGAGCGAAGCGCTCCACCTTGCCCTGCAGGCCCTGTTGGCCAGCTAGGGCGCGCACGGTGTCGTTGTAGTGATTGCCGGCGCTGCGCAGGCTGTTGCCAAGGCGGTTGAGGCGCTGGGCCACCAGGGCCACCTGGTTGTAGATCTCGCCGGCGCGGTTGCTGATTTCCCGGGCTTCGCGGTTGCTGCGATCCACCATCCACAGGTTGGCCACGGTGCGCAGCACGGGCATCAGGGTGGTGTGCGATACCAGCACCACACCGCGGTGGTAGGCGTCGTTAAACAGGGCGGGGCTGTGGCGCAGGGCTTCGATGTAGGCCGGCTCCACCGGCAGGAACATCAGCACAAAGTCGGGGCTGCCGAGCCCGGGCAGGTGGGCGTAGTCCTTGCCGGCAAGGTCTTCCATGTGTTGGCGTACGGCGCGAACGTGGGCGCCCAGGGCCGTCTCGCGCTCGGCGTCGCTGCCGGCGGCAATGGCACGGTCGTAGTCCACCAGCGACACCTTGCTGTCGATCACCAGATGCTTGCCATCCGGCAGTTTGATCAGAACGTCCGGCAGCTTGCGCCGCCCCTGGTTGTCGCGCAGGGCGGGCTGTGCCTCGTAGTGCTCGCCGGCCTGCAGGCCGGCCAGTTGCAGGCTGCGCTCCAGCTGGGCCTCGCCCCAGTTGCCGGTGGCCTTCTTGTCGCCCTTGAGAGCGGCGGCCAGGTTGCCGGCCTGCTCGTTCATCTGCAGGCCGATGTCCAGCACCCGGCGCAACTCGCCCGACAGGCTGGCCTGACCCTTGAGGGATTCGCTGTGCACCTGGTCCACGCGCTGCTGGAAGGCGCCAATCTGCTCGCGAAAGGGCTGCAGCAGGGTTTCCAGCGAGTGCTTCTGGTGGCTGGCAAAGTGCTGGCTGCGCTCTTCAAAAATACGGTTGGCGAGATTTTCAAACTCGCGCTTGAGCTGGTCGCGGTGCTCGTTCAGCAGGCCCAGCTGCTCGCGGTGCTGGCGCTCGCGTTCGCCACTGCGCTCCTCCAGCACGGCGTGGGCCTGTTGCAGCTGCCGGTGCTGGGCCTCCAGGTGCTGGTGGCGCGCCAGCAGTTGCCGGTGGCGCTCGGCGTGCTGGCGCAGGCGGTGCACCAGCCAGACAAAAAGCGCTGCCAGCAGGCCAATGCCGAGCCCGCCGCCGGCCAGCAGAAGGTGTTGAGCGTTCAATGCCATGGTCTGTCCCCGTTGTGCCGACCAGTTTACTGCAATAGCCGGGCACCGGCGCCCCGTGCGTGCCGCGCCGTACCTGTCGCCTGGGCGGTGGGGTAGAATCAGGCCCAGCGCCGGCAAGGGCGTTGCGACGCGGCGCGGGGCGGTGAGGGCCTAGTGAGGGCACAGTCATGAAAGAGCTGGTGGGCGGTGGCCCGAAAAAAGTGCTGTATACCCTGCAGACGGTGCGCCGTATAGGCCTGAAAAATTCCGCCAAGGCCCTGTCGGCCAAAAACACCTGCAAGGCCTGCGGCCTTGGCATGGGCGGCCAGCAGGGCGGCATGACCAACGAGCGCGGGGAGTTTCCCTCGGTCTGCAACAAGAGCGTGCAGGCCCAGTCCACCGACATCCAGCCGCCCTTGCCGCCGGAGCTGTTCCGCCACAGCCTGGCGGAGCTGCGTGAACTGACGCCCAAAGAGCTGGAACATGCCGGGCGGCTTGGCAACCCGATCTACAAGGCGGCGGGCGAGCAGCACTACCGCGAGGTGGACTGGGACTGGGCGCTGGAACATGCCGCACAGCGCTTTCGCGCCTGTGCGCCCGAGCGCAGCTTTTTTTATTCCTCGGGCCGCTCGTCCAACGAGGCCGGCTTCATGCTGCAGCTGCTGGCCAGGCTGTACGGCACCAACAACGTCAACAACTGCTCCTACTACTGCCACCAGGCGACCAGCGTGGGCCTGGGCTCAACCATTGGCACCGGCACCGCCACGGTGGAGCTGGCGGACCTGTCGGGTTGCGACCTGGTGTTTGTGATTGGCGCCAACCCGGCCTCCAACCACCCGCGCTTCATCCACCAGCTGAAAAACTGCCGCGACCGCGGCGGCGAAGTGGTGGTGATCAACCCGGCGCGGGAGCCCGGCCTGGTGAAGTTTGCTGTGCCCAAGAGCCCGGCCTCGATGATTGCCGGCGGCACGGAGATTGCCTCGGCCTACCTGCAGCCCCACATTGGCGGGGATATCGCCCTGTTCAAAGGCATTGCCAAGGCCCTGCTGGCCGCCGGCGCCGAAGACCGGGCCTTTATCGACCAGCACTGCGAGCACGGTGACGCCTTTGCGGCCGATATCGCCGCCACCACCTGGGCGGACATTGAAGCCGCCTGTGGCGTGGCCCGCGCAGACATCGAGCGGGTGGCAGGCCTTTACGCCCGCGCCAACGCGGCGGTGTTTGCCTGGGGCATGGGGATGACCCACCACCAGTTTGGCGCCCAGAATGTGGAGTACATTGCCAACCTGGCCCTGCTGCGGGGCATGGTCGGGCGCCGCTACGCCGGGCTGCTGCCCCTGCGCGGTCACAGCAACGTGCAGGGCATTGGCACCATTGGCGTCAAGCCGGTGCTGGCAGAGGCGGTGTTCGCCGCAATGGAAAAAACCCTTGGCGCCAGCCTGCCGCGCCAGCCCGGCATGGACACCCTGGCCTGCCTGGAAGCGGCCCACCAGGGCGCGGTGGACTGCGCCTGCCTGGTGGGTGGCAACCTGTACAGCGCCACCCCCGATGCGGCCTGGGCCGGGCAGGCCCTGGAGCGCATCGGCTTCAAGCTCTACCTCACCACCACCCTGAACCAGAGCCACCTGCAGGGGGTGGACGGCGGCGAGGCGCTGGTGTTGCCGGTGTGTGCCCGGGACGAAGAACCCCAGTCCACCACCCAGGAATCCATGTTCAATTACGTGCGCCTGAGCGACGGCGGCATCCAGCGCCTGGACAATGCCCGTTCGGAGGTGGCCATTCTGGCGGAACTGGCTGCGCGTATCCTGCCCGAGGCGCCGGTGGATTGCCGCCGCTTTGCCGACCACGACACCCTGCGCGAAGCCATTGCCGCCACCGTGCCGGGGATGCAGCAACTCAGGGACATCGGTGTCGCCAAAGCGGAATTCCATGTGCGCGGGCGCCTGATGCACCGCCCGGAATTTGGCACCAACAGCGGCCGCGCGGCGTTTCAGGTGCACCCCATTCCCCGGCCGCGGGAGGACGACTACCCCCTGCTGCTGGCCAGTGTGCGCAGCGAGGGCCAGTTCAACTCCATTATCTACGAGGAGAGCGACAGTTACCGCTACGGCGCCGGCCGGGATGCTGTGCTGCTGTCGCCGGAGGATATCCAGCGCCTGGGCCTGGCCGCGGGCCAGCGGGTGGATGTGGTGTCGGCCAACGGCCGGCTGGCGGGGGTGTCGGTGCAGCCCTTCGACCTGCCGCCGGGCAACATGCTGGCCTACTACCCCGAGGCCAATGTGCTCTGCCAACGGCGGGTGGACCCGCGCAGCCGCACGCCCAACTTCAAATCCGTGCCGGTGCGTATCGAGGTGTAGCGGATTGCCGTAATAAAACGGCTTGCTGCCTGTGGCTGGCCGCTGGCCTGCTTTTATAGGCAGCTGAGTGATGGTAAGCGCTTGCTTACCTGTGCTCGGCCGGTGCGCAGCTCAGGCTAGTTCGGACGCTTCGCCGAGGCCAGTTCGGCCGCCACTGCGGCGGCCAGGTCGGCATACACGGGTATGGCGGCGGCGCCTTTTAGCTGCAGGCTGGCGTCGTCCTCGGCCTGTAGGCGCGCCAGTGTGCCCTGCCCCTTGCCGGTGGTGACCAGCACAGGCCGGCAGCCGGCGCGCTGGGCGGCCTGCAAATCCTTCAGGCTGTCACCCACGAAGGCGGCGCCGGCCAGGGTTTCGCCGGTTTCCCGGGCGATGGCCTCAAGCAGGCCGGTGGCGGGCTTGCGGCAGTTGCAGCCGGCGTCCGGGGTGTGGGGGCAGTAGGCAATGCAGGCGATATGGCCGCCCGCCGCCGCCACCAGTTCCTGGAGCCGGCTGTGGATGGCTTCCAGTTCATCGAGGCCGAAATAGCCCCGCCCAAGGCCGGACTGGTTGGTGGCCACCGCCACTGAATAGCCGGCCCGGCACAGGTCGGCGATGGCCTCGATGCTGCCGGCAATCGGCTGCCAGTCGGCCAGGCAGCGGATGTAATCGTCCGAATCGGCGTTGATGACGCCGTCGCGGTCGAGAATGAACAGGCTCACCTATTTGTTCACCGCCAGCTGGGAGATGTCCGCCACCTGCAAAAAGCGCTGGCGCAGGGCGTTCAGCAGGTTGAGGCGATTATTGCGCAGGGCGTTGTCGTCGGCGTTCACCATCACTCCGTCGAAGAAGGCGTCCACCGGTTCGCGCAGGGCGGCCAGGGCCGCCAGGGCCTCGGTGTAGGCGCCCTGCTCCAGATGGCGCGCGCTGTCGGCACCAACCGTCGACAGGGCGTCGGCAAGGGCCTTTTCCTGGGCTTGTTGCAGTAAGTCGGCGCTTACTTCGGTGAAGTTGTGGCCCGCTTCCAGTTTGTCCAGGATGTTGGCCACCCGCTTGTTGGCGGCGGCCAGGGCGGCGGCTTCAGGCAGTTGGGTGAAGGCATGCACGGCGTGCACCCGGCGCTGGATGTCCAGCGGCCGGCTGGGGTCGGTGGCACTCACGGCGCGGAACACTTCCACCGCAATGCCCTCCTCCTCATACCAGGCGCGGAAGCGCTCCAGCATGTAGGCCAGCACCTGCTCGGTGGTGCCCTCTGCCAGCAGGCCGGCGGGGTACTGCTCGGCGGCCAGTTGCAGGCAGTCCCGCAGGTCCAGGTCGAGGGCTTTTTCCACCAGAATGCGCAGCACCGCCAGCGAGGCCCGGCGCAGGGCGAAGGGGTCCTTGGAGCCGGTGGGCGGCTGGCCGATGCCGAAGATGCCCACCAGGGTATCCAGGCGGTCGGCCAGGCCCACCGCCGCGGCGGTCAGGTTCTCCGGCAGGCGGTCGCCGGCAAAGCGCGGCCAGTACTGTTGGGCCTGGGCGGCGGCCACGTCGGCATGCTCGCCATCGTGGGCGGCGTAGTAGGCCCCGGCAATGCCCTGCATGTCGGGGAATTCCAGCACCATTTCGGTCACCAGGTCGGTCTTGGCCAGCAGGGCGGCGCGCGACGCCAGTGTCGGATCAGAACCGATACGCTGGGCCAGGGCTCCGGCCAGCTGCTCGATGCGGCGGCTTTTTTCCGCCAGAGTGCCCAGCTGCTGCTGGAAGACGATTTTCTCCAGCGCCGACAGGCGCTCCGCCAGCGGGGTTTTCTTGTCGGTTTCAAAGAAGAACGCCGCATCCGACAGGCGCGGGCGAATCACCCGTTCGTTGCCGTCGATCACCTGCACCGGGTCTTCACTTTCGATATTGCTGACGGTGATGAAGTGGGGCAGCAGCTTGCCGCTCGCGCCTCCATCGCCTTCACCTTCGCCCTCTACGACGTGGAAGTACTTCTGGTGTTCCTTCATGGAGGACACCAGGGCCTCCGCGGGCACCGCCAGGAAGCGCTCTTCAAAGGCGCCGGTGAGGGCCACCGGCCACTCGACAAGGCCGGTCACCTCGTCCAGCAGGTCGTCGTCGATCACCGCCGTGGCCTTGAGGGCGCTGGCCTCAACCTCCACCTGCTCGCGGATCATCTGCTGGCGGCGCTCGAAGTCGGCCACCACCCTGGCTTCAAGCAGGGCCTGCTCGTAGTCCTCGGGGCGCGCGAGGGTTATCTCGCCGCTGCTGTGGAAGCGGTGGCCACGGGTGGTGTTGCCGGTGGCCAGGCCCAGCACCTCGCCGTGGCTGGCGTTGTCGCCCAGCATGGCAACCACCCAGTGCACCGGGCGCACAAACTCCACCCGGCTGGCGCCCCAGCGCATGCGCTTGGCGATGGGCAGGTTGCGCACCGCCTCGTTGATGATGTCGTTCAGGCAGTCGCCAGCACTGGCCCCGGCCACCGTCTGGCGCAGGCCAAGGCGCGGGCCTTTGGGGGTGTCGATGGTCTCCAGTTGCTCGGGTGCAATGCCCTGCTTCTTGGCAAAGCCCGCCGCCGCCGGCGTCCAGTGGCCGGCATCGTCCCTGGCGCGGTCCGCCGGGGGCCCCAGGGCTTCCACGGTTTTGTCCGCAGCCTGCAGGGCCACGCCCTCAATCAGCACCGCCAGGCGGCGCGGGCTGGCAAACCAGCGCACGGAGCCGTGGCCCAGTTCGCGCTGGGCCAGGCCCTCGACAATACCATCGCGCAGGGCCAGGCCCAGGGTCTTCAGGTTCTTGGGGGGCAGTTCTTCGGTGCCCAGTTCCACCAGCAGCGTGTCGGTCAAGGTGTTGGTGCTCATGCCTTGGCGGCCTCCGCGTCCAGTTTTTCCAGTACTTCTTGCGCCAGGGCCGGTGCCGCCAGGGGGAAGCCCAGGGCGGCGCGAGCCTTGAGGTAGCCCTCGGCCACGGCCCGGGCCAGGGTGCGCACGCGCAGGATGAAGCGCTGGCGCTCGGTGACCGAAATGGCGTGGCGGGCATCCAGCAGGTTGAAGGTGTGGGAGGCCTTCATCACCATCTCGTAGGCCGGCAGGGGCAGGTTCTTTTCCACCAGGCGCAGGGCTTCGCCCTCGCAGTGGTCGAAGTGGGTGAACAGGAAGTCGGTGTCGGCTTCCTCGAAGTTGTAGCGCGACATTTCCACCTCGTTCTGGTGGAACACATCGCCGTAGGTGACGGTGCCTGCCGGGCCCTCGGCCCACACCAGGTCGTAGATGCTGTCCACGCCCTGCAGGTACATGGCGATGCGCTCAAGGCCGTAGGTGATCTCGCCGGTCACCGGATAGCACTCCAGGCCGCCGGCCTGCTGGAAGTAGGTGAACTGGGTCACCTCCATGCCGTTCAGCCACACCTCCCAGCCCAGGCCCCAGGCGCCCAGGGTGGGGGATTCCCAGTTGTCTTCCACAAAGCGGATGTCGTGGATGGCGGTGTCGATGCCCAACGATTGCAGGGAGTCCAGGTAGAGCTGCTGGAAGGCCGCCGGCGACGGCTTCATCACTACCTGGAACTGGTAGTAGTGCTGCAGGCGGTTGGGGTTCTCGCCGTAGCGGCCATCGGTGGGGCGGCGGCTGGGCTGCACGTAGGCGGCGTTCCAGTTTTCCGGGCCCACGGCCTTCAGGAAGGTGGCGGGGTGAAAGGTGCCGGCGCCCACCTCCATGTCCAGCGGCTGCAGCACCACGCAGCCCTGGGCCGCCCAATACTGCTGCAGGCGAAGGATAAGTTCCTGAAAAGTGAGGGTTTTCGCTTTGTCCTGGGACACGGGTCCACCTGTGAGGGGAGTGCAAAAAGCCGGGTATTATACAGGCACTTTCCTCGGCATAATACGCGCTTTCACCCACCCGCCCGGAACGATCGCATGGACCGAATCAAGGCCCTGGCCGTGATGGCTTTGCTCCGCTTCAGCGCCCTGTTGCCGCTGGGGCTGGCGCGCGCCCTGGGGCGCGTGGTGGTGGCCCTGTACTGGCCCTTCAAGGCCCGCTCCCGGCGGGTCACCGAGCGCAATATCGCCCTCGCCTACCCCGGCCTGTCCAGCGCCGAGCAGCGCGCCCTGGCCCGGGCCAGCCTGGCCGCCACCGCCGAGCTGATGGCGGAGATGGGCCATGTATGGCTGCGCGGCTGGGACCATGTGCGCGCCCACATTGTGCGGGTGGAGGGCGCCGAGCAGGTCACCGAGGCCCAGGCGGCGGGGCGCGGGGTGATTGTGCTGGCCCCCCACCTTGGCAACTGGGAGGTTACCGGCCAGCACCTGGGCACACTGGGGCCCACCGTGTCGCTCTATGAGCCGCCGAAGCTGGCGGGCCTGGGGCCGCTGATTCGCCGCGGCCGGGAACACAGCGGGGCCACCCTGGTGCCCACCGACAGCCGCGGGCTGGCGCGCCTGCTAAAAAGCGTCCGCGGGGGGCATATCTCCGGCATCTTGCCGGACCAGTGCCCGGCGGACGAGGGCTCGGGCATGAATGTGCCCTTCATGGGCATTCCCTGCTTCACCGGCACCCTGGCCAGCAACATGATCCGCCGCACCGGCGCCCTGGCCCTGTTCGCCCTGGCCGAGCGGGTAAAGGGCGGTTGGGTGGTGCGCTACTTGCCGGCGGAAGACGCCATCTACGATGCCGACGATGCCACCTCGCTGGCGGCACTGAACCGCGGGGTTGAAACCTGTCTAAGCCTCTGCCCCGCCCAGTACCAGTGGGAGTACAAGCGCTTCCGGGTGCGTCCGCGGCAGGGGCCCGGGCTGTACGCCGGCCTCTGAAGACAGGCGGCACTGCGCCGCATTCTCTGCATTCACAGCAGACTCACAAGCAAGCAAGGAGCAGCATGTTCTACGGCAAATTGGTCGCCGGCACCCTCGGCCTGTTACTGGGCGGCCCCATCGGCCTGATCCTCGGCGTGGTGCTGGGCCACTTTTTTGATCGCGGGCTGAACCGGGTGCAGGCCTTTGCCTCTCCTGAGAATATCGCCCGCATCCAGCGCAGCTTTTTTGATACCAGCTTCCAGTTACAGGGCTACCTGGCCAAGGCCGACGGCCGCGTGTCGGAGGTGGAGGTGGCCCACACCGAGGAAGTGATCCGCCAGATGCGGCTCACCCCGGAGCAGCGGCAGGAGGCCATTGCCCTGTTCAAGCGCGGCTCGGCGGCGGATTTTCACCCGGAGCCGGTGGTGGCATCGTTTCTTCAGGTGTGTGGCAGCCAGCGCCAGCTGGCCCAGGGCATGCTGATGTTCCTGGTGTCGCTGGCGCTGTCGGACGGTAGCTTGGACGACGCCGAGCGCCAGGCCCTTATGCGCATTGCCCAGCTGATGGGGGTCGGTGCCGCCCAGCTGGAGCAGATGCTGCGCATGGCCCAGGCCCAGGGCCGCTTTCACCAGGGCGGGGCCGGTGACGCCACCGCCTCCAGCGCCAGCCGCCTGGCAGACGCCTACACCGCCCTGGGGGTGAGTGAAACGGTCAGCGACCGCGACCTCAAGCGGGCCTACCGCAAGCTGATGAGCGAAAACCACCCGGACAAACTGATCGCCCAGGGCGTGCCGGAGCACATGGTGAAGGTGGCGACGGAAAAGTCCCAGGATATCCAGGCCGCCTACGAACTGGTGCGCAAGCACCGCGGCGGGCGCTGAAGCGAGCGCCAGGCATCAGAGGCGCCAGAACATGGGGGTGAACAGCACCAGCAGGGTGAACACCTCCAGCCGGCCCAGCAGCATGGCAAAGCACAGCAGGGCCTTGGCGGTTTCGTTGATGCCGGCGTAGTTGGCGGCCACGTCGCCCAGCCCCGGGCCGAGGTTGTTGAGGGAGGCGGCCACGGCGGAGAAGGCGGTGATGAAATCCAGCCCGGTGCCCATCAGCAGCAGCAAAATGGTGATGAACGAAAACATATACACGGCGAAGAAGCTCCACACGGCGCTGACCACCGCCGCCTCCACCCGCCGCTTGCCCATCTTCAGGGGGATCACCGCCTGGGGGTGCACCAGCTGCTTCAGCTCGCGAATCCCCTGCTTGTAGATCAGCATCAGGCGCATGGCCTTGATGCCGCCCCCGGTGGACCCGACGCAGCCGCCCATAAAGGAGAACATCAGCAGCATCACCGGCAGGAAGGTGGGCCAGAGGGCGAAGTTCTCGCTGGCAAAGCCGGTGGTGGTGGTGATGGAAATGGCCTGGAACAGCCCGTGTACCACCGCGTCTGCCGGCGCGATGGCTCCGGACAGAATCAGGTGGGCGCAGGTAATGGCGATGCACACCAGCACAATGCCACCGAAAAACTTGGTTTCGGAATCCCCCAGGTACTGGGTCAGCGAGCGGCGCCGCCAGGCCAGGTAGTGCAGGCCAAAGTTCATCGCCGAAATGCACATGAACAGGCTGCAGATGAGCAGGATCACATTGCTGTCGAACCAGGCCATACTGGCGTCGTGGGTGGAAAAACCGCCGATGGTCACGGTGGAAAAGGCGTGGCCGATGGCGTCGAAGGCGCTCATGCCCGCCAGGTAGTAGCACAGGGCGCACACCGCGGTGAGGGCCACATACACGGTGAACAGGGCCTTGGCTGTCTCGGTGATGCGTGGGGTGAGCTTGGAATCCTTGGTGGGGCCGGGGATTTCCGCGCGGTACAGCTGCATGCCGCCGATGCCCAGCATGGGCAGCACCGCCACCGCCACCACAATGATCCCGATGCCCCCCAGCCACTGCAGCATCTGGCGGTAGATGAGGATGGAGTGGGGCAGGCTGTCCAGGCCGGTGATCACCGTGGCCCCGGTGGTGGTGAGGCCGGAGATGGATTCAAAGATGGCCTCGGTGGGGGTGAGGTCCAGGGCATCCTCGAAGGCAAAGGGCAGGGCCCCGAACAGGCCGAGCACCGTCCAGAACAGGGAGGTAATCAGGAAGCCGTCGCGAATGCGCAGCTCATGGCGCGTGGCCCGCGCCGGCAGCCACATAAGCAGCCCGGAGAAAAAGGTAATGGACAGGGCCACCAGAAAGCCATTTACCGTGTGGTCGTCGGCGATCAACCCCACCACCAGCGGCACCAGCATGGTGCTGCTGAACAGCATCAGCAGAATGCCGAGAACGCGAAGCGTGGTGCCAAGATGCATGGGGTTGCGTGCCCGGCGTCAGGAAAAGAAGCCGAAGCCGACCGCGAACAGCTTTTCCACCTGCGGGATACGGCTGCGGTCCACCAGGAACAGGATGACGTGGTCGTCGGTTTCCACCACCACGTTGCCGTGGGCGATGAGCACTTCCTCGCCGCGCACGATGGCGCCGATGGTCACCCCCTCGGGCAGGTTGATCTCGTCCAGCTGCCGCCCCACCACCTTGGAGGAGTAGGCGTCGCCATGGGCAATAAGCTCAATGGCCTCGGCGGCGCCCCGGCGCAGGGAGTGCACGTTGGAGATGTCGCCCTTGCGCACGTGAGTGAGCAGGCTGCCGATGGTGATCTGCTGGGGCGAAATGGCGATGTCGATTTCGTCCCCCACAAGGTCGGCGTAGGCGGCGTTGGTGATCAGGGTGATTACCTTCTTGGCGCCCATGCGCTTGGCCAGCATCGACATCATGATGTTGGATTCGTCGTTGTTGGTAAGGGCGCAGAACACGTCGGTGTTCTCGATATTCTCCGCCGTCAGCAGTTGCGGCTCCGCCGCGCTGCCGCACAGCACAATGGCGTGCTTGAGTCGCTCCGACAGCATGCGGCAGCGGTTATAGGATTTTTCGATCACCTTGACCTGGTACTGGCTGTCGATGCTCTGGGCCAGGGTGGCGCCGATGTTGCCGCCGCCGGCGATCATCACCCGCTTGTAGGGCTTGTCCACCTTGCGCAGCTCGGACATCACCGCGCGGATGTGCTGGCGGGCGGCGATGAAGAACACTTCGTCGTCCACCTCGATCACCGTGCTGCCCTCGGGCAGGATGGGCCGGTCCTGGCGGAAAATGGCCGCCACGCGGGTGTCCACCTTGGGCATGTGCTTGCGGATTTCCTGTAGCTCCTGCCCCACCAGCGGGCCGCCGTAGTAGGCCCGCACCGCCACCAGCTGCACCTTGCCATCGGCAAAGTCCAGTACCTGCAGGGCGCCGGGGTTGGCGATCAGCTGGCGAATGTTCTTGGTGACCAGCTGCTCCGGCCCGATGATTACATCCACCGGCACGTTGGCCGGGTTGAACAGCTGTTCCTGGTGGGCCAGGTAATTGGGCGAGCGCACCCGGGAAATTTTGGTGGGGGTATTGAAAATACTGTGTGCCACCTGGCAGGCCATCATGTTGATCTCGTCGCTGTTGGTGACGGCAATCAGCATGTCGGCATCCTCGGCGCCGGCGCGGTACAGGGTATTGGGGTGGGAGGCGCCGCCAAGCACGGTGCCGATGTCCAGGCGGTCCTGCAAATTGCGCAGCTTGTCGGCGTCGGTATCGACCACCGTAATGTCGTTCTGCTCGTTGGCCAGGTGTTCGGCCAGTGTTCCCCCTACCTGACCGGCGCCCAGAATAATGATTTTCATGGCCCGGGGACCCCGTGGGAAGTTCTCAGCACCTTAATGGATGGGGCGATTGTAAGCACATGGGCCAGGGCTGTATAGCGTGGCGCCTGGTAAAAAGAGGGCAGCGGCCGGCAGATCGCTAAGCACCGGCATCAGGTCGACTTGGTCAGCAGCGCGAAATAGAGTCCATCCGGCCCGTCTTCCTGTGGCAACAGCTGGCGGCCGTGCGCGCGCACCTCGCCCCAGTTCACCGCTAGCACCTGCTCAGCGGCGTCGTGCTGGGTGTCGAGGAAGCGGGCCACCACCGCGCTGTTCTCCTCGGCCAGCACCGAGCAGGTCACATAGAGCAGGCGTCCGCCCGGTTTCAGCAGGGGCCACAGGCCCTTGAGAATGGCCAGCTGTTGGCCGGCCAGCTGGGTGATATCCGAGGGCCTGCGCAGCAGTTTGATGTCCGGGTGGCGGCGAATCACGCCGGAGGCGGAGCACGGGGCGTCGGCGAGGATGGCGTCAAAGCTCCCGGCGGCCAGTTCCGGCGGTGGCGCGGCGCCGTCGCCAACAATCACCCGGGCGGCGAGCTGCAGGCGCTGCAGGTTGTCCTCCACCCGAGCCAGCCGTTCCCCGTCGATGTCCATGGCCACCAGCTCCGCCAGTTTGTTCTGGCCTTCCAGCAGGTGGCAGCTCTTGCCGCCCGGGGCGGCGCAGGCGTCGAGAACGCGCTCGCCGGCACCGGCCGCCAGCAGCGGCGCGGCGAGCTGGGCGGCCTCGTCCTGCACGCTGACCAGGCCTTCGTCCCAGCCCGGCAGGCTGGTGACGTCCACCGCCTGCTCCAGGTACAGGGCACTGCCTGCCAGCGCCCCGGGGCGGGCGGCGATACCGGCCGTCTCAAGCTGGTGCAGGTAATCGGCGCGTTGCACGCGGGACAGGTTGACCCGCAGGGCCATGGGCGGGCGGGTGTTGTTGGCGGCAAGCAAGGCATCCAGCATGTCGAATTCTTTCTGCAGGCGCTTCAGCAGCCAGGCCGGATGGGCGGCGCGGGCGGCGGGCGGCAGGGCGGCCTCCAGCGCATCCCGCTCCCGCAGATAGCGGCGCAACAGGGCGTTGACCAGCCCCCGCGCCCAGCCCTTGCCCAGGGAGCGGGTGGCGCCCACCGTGCTGGCAACCGCCGCGTGATCGGGCACCCGGGTGGCGTCAAGCTGGTAGAGGCCGACCAGGATCAGGGCATAGATGTCCCGGTCTTTGCCGCGCAGGGGCTTGTCCAGCAGCTGGTCGGCCAACGCCTCCAGCCGCGGCCACAGGCGCAAGCTGCCGTAGCAGAGCTCGCGCAGCAGGGCGGTATCCCGCGGCGCCACGGCGCCCAGCTGTTCCGGCAGCGCCTGGTTCAGCGACTGGCCGCCGGCCACCCGGGCCAGAACGCGGGCAGCAGCGGCCCGGCAGTCCCCGGCCATCAGCCGGCGTTGCCGCGGGTGGTGAGAGTGGCGGTGCCAGTGGTGGTGCCCGTGCTGGCGTGTGCCCCGAAAACGGCACCCGGGGCAAAGCGCTCGCCGTGGGCATTCAGCAGCGCCTCCACCGGCAGGGCCTTGCCGCCCGGCAGTTGCAGCACCTGCAGGCAAAGGCTGCCTTCGCCGCAGGCCACGCGAATGCCATCGCGGTCGCTGTGCACCACGGTGCCGGGCGCCGCCAGCCGGCCACCGCCCTCGGGGCGGGCCTGCCACACCTTCACGCGGGTCTCGCCCAGCTCGCTGAAGCAGACAGGGAAGGGATTGAAGGCGCGGATGCGACGGTCCAGCTCGGCCGCCGGTAGCGCAAAGTCCAGCCGGGCCTCTGCTTTCTCGATTTTGCTGGCGTAGGTGGCCAAGCTGTCATCCTGCACCCGGGCGCGGGCCTGGTGGGCGGGCAGGTCATCCAGCACCTCAAGCAGGCAGGGCGCGCCAAGGGCCGCCAGCTCGTCGTGCAGGCTGGCGGTGGTGGCGTGGGGGCCAATGGCGCAGCGGGCGGTGGCCAGCATGGCGCCGGTATCCAGGCCGGCGTCCATCTGCATGATGGTCACGCCGCTCTCGGTATCCCCCGCCGCAATGGCGCGCTGGATGGGCGCGGCCCCGCGCCAGCGCGGCAGCAGGGAGGCGTGCACATTCAGGCAGCCCAGGCGCGGCGCATCCAGCACCGCCTGGGGCAGAATCAGGCCATAGGCCACCACCACCAGAACGTCGGCACCGTGGTCCGCCAGCGCGCGCTGGGCCTGTTCATCCCGCAGGCTGGCGGGCTGGCAGACCGGGAGGTGTGCCGCCAGGGCGCGCTGCTTGACCGGGCTGGCCTGCAGCTTTTTGCCGCGCCCGGCGGGGCGGTCGGGCTGGGTGTACACCGCCACCACCTGATGGCGGCTGCCGAGCAGGGCATCCAGGTGGTGGGCGGCGAATTCGGGGGTGCCCGCAAACAGCAGGCGCAGCGGTGCGGTATCCGCCACGGTCAGGCCCGGCGGCGCTGGTCTTTCTCCAGCTTTTTGCGAATGCGCTGACGCTTCAGCGGGGAGATGTAGTCAACAAAGAGTTTGCCGTCCAGGTGGTCTATTTCGTGCTGCAGGCAGATGGCCAGCAGGCCCTCCAGCTCGCGGGTGAAGGCTTCACCGTTGCGGTCCAGGGCGCTGACCCGCACGCGGCGCGGGCGGTTCACGGTTTCGTAGAAGCCGGGCACCGACAGGCAGCCCTCGTCGTATTCGCCAAGCACCGGGTCCAGCACCTCCACTTCGGGGTTGATGAACACCAGCGGCTCCGAACGGTCCTCGCTGACATCGATCACCAGCAGGCGCTCGTGGACATCCACCTGGGTGGCGGCAAGGCCGATCCCGGGAGCGGCGTACATGGTCTCAAACATGTCGTCGATCAGCGCGTGGGTGGCATCGGTGACCTCGGTCACCGGGCGCGCGGTGGTGCGCAGGCGAGGGTCGGGAAATTCGAGGATGTCGAGAATGGCCATCGGTTTCCTGGGGGAGATTGGCAGGCCGGGCGGCCCGAGTGAATTAATAACATTTGCACTTGCCAGTGGCGAATGACCACCGCAAACTGTTGGCAATTATACATCCGCCAGCGCAAATGTGCCCAGCGCCAGGGCATCAGGGGCTGCGCAACTGGGGAGCGGCGCCACCGGCCGCATCGGTAGGGAGGTGGCGGCGGCGGGGCGGATAATAACAAGCTTGGGCAGGGACAGAACCATGGGATCCAGGGCACTTTCGGGACTGCTGTTGACGGTGTGGCTGCTGTTTTGTTCAGCGCTGCAGGCGGTGGAGCTGAACGACGACGTGCCGGAGGTCTACATCGTCAAAAAGGGCGATACCCTCTGGGATATCTCCGGCATCTACCTGCGCGAACCCTGGCTATGGCCCGAACTGTGGGACGTGAACCCGCAGATCGACAACCCTCACCTGATCTACCCCGGCGATGAACTCTACCTGGTCTGGGTCGATGGCCAGCCGCGCCTGCGCCTGCGCCGGGGCGACATGAAGCTCTCCCCCAACATGCATGTGAGCCCGCTGGATCTGGCCATCCCGGCCATCCCGCTGGACCAGATTGGCGCCTTCCTCAATCGCAACCGCATCATGAGCGCCGACGAGCTGAACAACTCCGCCTACGTTGTGGCCGGTGCCCAGGGGCATTTGATCAGCGCGCCGGGCGACCATGTCTACGGCCGCGGCCCCTTCCCCGAAGGTGAGCGCGCCTATGGCATCTATCGGGCCGGCGAGGCCTACCGCGACCCCATCAGTAACGAACTGCTCGGCTATCGCGCCCAGGACATCGGCAGCACCCGCCTGCTCAGCAGCCATCGCGACGAGGTAACCGAGCTGGAAGTGACCCGCGTGACCGAGGAAGTGCGCATTGCCGATCGCCTGCTGCCCAACGAGGAGCGGGTGCTGGACGCCACCTTCTACCCGCGCGCGCCCGCCGAGGAGGTCGAGAACGGCTTTATGATTGCCGTCGATGGCGGTGTCACCCAGATCGGCACCACCGACATCGTGGTGCTCAACCGCGGCGAGCGCGAGGGCCTGCGCATCGGCGATGTGCTGGCCATCTACCAGACCGGCGAGCTGATTTTCGACCAGGTGGCACGCGACAACGTGCTGCTGCCCGATGTGCGCGCCGGGCTGGCAATGGTGTTCGAGACGGCAGAAAAAGCCAGCTATGCCATCGTGCTCAAGGCCAGCTATCCGCTGAAGGTCGGCGACAAAGTCAAAAATCCCTGACGGGCGGCGGGTCGCCCGCCCTCTCCCCCTGAAAACCTGATCCATTTCCGGCAGTCGGTTGCATGGCGCTGCGGCCACTTTCATAGTGGCGGCGCGAGCACCGCCCGGCACGGCATTTAGCTCGACACTCAACAAAGCACCGCAGCACTCAGGGACGAGGGTTATGGCGGTTGAAACACTCAGGCGCGCCCTGCTGTTGCAGGCGCTGCCGAAACTGACCCCGGGCCAGCTGGGGCAATTGCTTGGCCACTACGGCGGCATCGACGCCCTGTGGCAGTCCGACCCCGGGGGCTGGCCCGCGCTGCGCCGCGCGGCACCGGGGTTGGCCGACGCCTTCGGGCGGCTGCGGGACAGGGGGCGCAGCCCTGATCCGCGCATCGACGTCGACTGGCAACTGGAAGCGGCGCTGTCCTGCGAGGCCCGCCTGCTCTGCCTTGCCGATGCCGACTACCCGTCTCAACTCAAGGCCATCTACGATCCGCCGCCGCTGCTCTACTACCGGGGCGACGCGAGCCTGCTGCAGCGCCCGCAGCTGGCCATCGTGGGGGCGCGACGGGCCAGCGGCGATGCCCTGCGGGCAGCCGGGGAGTTCGCCGCGGAACTGGCGCGGGCGGGGCTGGTGGTCACCAGTGGCCTGGCCCTGGGGGTGGATGGCGCCGCCCATCGCGGCGCGCTGGACGCGGGCGGGGCCAGCGTGGCGGTGATGGCCACCGGCATCGAGCAAATCTACCCCCGCCGGCACCGCCCACTGGGGGCCGAGCTTGCGGCCCGGGGCTGCCTGGTAACCGAATTTGCTTCAGGCAGCCAACCGCTGCCGGAGCATTTCCCGCGCCGCAATCGCATCGTCAGCGGCCTGGCCCTCGGGGTGCTGGTGGTGGAGGCAGCCCTGCCCAGTGGCTCCCTGATCACCGCCGGTACGGCCCTGGAGCAGGGGCGGGAGGTGTTCGCCCTGCCCTGGTCGGCCTATCACAGCGGTGGCGCCGGCTGCCTGCGCCTGCTGCGCGACGGCGCCGGCCTGGTGCAGAGCCCCGACGATTTGCTGGCGGAGCTGGCCCTGCTGCCGGGCAGCGGCCAGGAGCCGCGTGCTGCAGCGCCGCCGCAAGCCGGCCCGGCCACCGACGCGCCGCAGCAAACCCCGGCGGAGGACGACCCCCTTCTGCAACTGATCGGCGATGGACGCGCCACGGCCGACGAGCTGGTGCTGCACAGCGGCCTGCCCCTGGCCCAGGTGCTGGCACGCCTGGCGGCGCTGGAACTGGCCGGCCGGGTGCGGCGACACAGCGGCGCCTACAGCCGCGCCTGAGGCTGCCGCTGGTCGGCGGTCGGAAGGGCGCGAAGCCCCGTATTGTTCTCAACCATATCCCACCCCGCCCGCCCTCTATTCCCTTCCTGCCCTGCGACTATTCTCTCCCTGCCCCCACTACCCTCTCCAAACCCTTCCTAACCCCCGTTGCGCCTTGCCTTCCCGGGCACCTTTGGGTACATTTCGCGCTCTTTCACCCCCCCGGACTGACACGGTCCATCCCAATTCGCGGAGAAACGCTATGAGCAAGCCCTTTGTTGCTATCGTTATGGGTTCCGATTCCGATCTGCCGGTAATGGAGGCGAGCTTTGCTGTGCTGCGCTCCTTCGGCATTCCCTTCGAAGCCCGCATCACCTCTGCCCACCGCACCCCGGAAGTGACCAAGGCCTTCATCAAGGATGCCGAGGCCCGCGGTTGCCAGGTCTTTATCGCCGCTGCCGGCATGGCTGCTCACCTGGCCGGTGCGGTATCCGCCACCACCGTCAAGCCGGTGATCGGCGTGCCGATGAATGCCTCCATGGACGGCCTGGACGCCCTGCTGTCCACCGTGCAAATGCCCGCGGGCATCCCGGTGGCCAGCGTGGCCATTGGCAAGGCCGGCGCCAAGAACGCCGCCTACCTGGCCGCCCAGATCCTGTCAGTGGGCGACGAGAGCCTGGCCGAAAAGCTGCGTGAAGAGCGCGCTGCCAATGCCGAGGCCATCCGCCAAAAAGACGAAGCCCTGCAGGCCTCCCTGAAAGGCTGATGTCCGCCACCCCCCTGCGGTTGCAGGAGGCCGTCCGCACCCTCGCTGCGGGCGGCGTGGTGGCCTGCCCCACCGAAGCCGTGTGGGGCCTGAGCTGCGACCCTGACAACCTCGACGCCGTTGAGCGCCTGCTGGCGCTGAAGCAGCGGCCGATGGACAAGGGGGTGATTCTGGTGGCCGCCTCCACCGACCAGGTGGCCGCACTGCTGGAGGGGCTGACCGAGGCCCAGCACAGCAAACTGGCCCTGTCCTGGCCCGGCCCCACCACCTGGCTTATTCCGCACCGCGGCCTGGTGCCCGCCTGGATTCACGGCGGGCGTGAATCCGTGGCGGTGCGGGTGACCGCCCACCCGGGCATGGCGGCCCTGTGCCGCGCCTGGGGCGGGCCGCTGGTGTCCACCTCTGCCAACCGCTCCGGTTGCCAGGCGCCGCGTTCGGCCTTTCAGGTGCAGCGCTATTTTGGCGCCGAGCTGGATGCGCTGGTGCCCGGTGCCGTCGGCGGTGCCGCCCGCCCCAGTGTGATTCGCGACCTGCTTACCGACCAAATTATTCGAACCTGAGCCCGCGGCGGCCTATAATGCCCCGCCTGTCCTCAACGCGGGTTTTCTCAGCATGCAAATCGACGCCGTCAAACACTACCTCCTGACCCTGCAGGACAGCATCTGCGACGCCCTGGCCGCCGAGGATGGCCAGGCGGAATTCATCGTGGATGAATGGCAGCGGGAGGCCGGAGGCGGTGGCCGCAGCCGGGTGCTCGGCGAAGGCGCCGTGTTTGAAAAAGCCGGGGTGAACTTCTCTCACGTCTATGGCGAGGGCCTGCCCGCCTCCGCCAGTGCGGCGCGGCCAGAGCTGGCCGGACGCAGCTTCCAGGCCATGGGTGTGTCGCTGGTGATTCACCCGCGCAACCCCTATGTGCCCACCTCCCACGCCAATGTGCGCCTGTTCGTGGCGGAAAAGCCCGGCGAAGCCCCGGTGTGGTGGTTTGGCGGCGGTTACGACCTGACCCCCTACTACGGCAACCGCGAGGACTGCCAGCATTGGCACCGCACTGCCTTCGAGGCCTGCGAGCCCTTCGGTGACACTGTCTATCCCGAGTTCAAGCAGTGGTGTGACGACTACTTCTACCTCAAGCACCGCCGTGAACCACGCGGCGTCGGCGGCCTGTTCTTCGACGATTTGAACCGCTGGGATTTCGACACCAGTTTTGCCTTCCTGCGCGCGGTAGGGGACTCCTATATCCCGGCGTACCTGCCCATCGTGCAGCGCCGCAAGGGCACGGATTACGGCGAGCGCGAGCGTCAGTTCCAGCTCTACCGCCGGGGGCGCTATGTGGAGTTCAACCTGGTGTTTGACCGCGGTACGCTGTTTGGGCTGCAGTCTGATGGGCGCACCGAGGCGATCCTGATGTCACTGCCGCCGCTGGTGCGCTGGGAATACGACTACCAGCCGGCCCCGGGCACACCCGAGGCGGAGCTGACCGAGTACTTCCTGCAGCCGCGGGACTGGTTGCAGCCGGCCTGAACGGGCAGCAGCACCGGCGCCAGCGCCGGAACGACAACCGGAACCAGAACCGGAACCAGCACTGGAAATAGGGGATATGAGTAGCAGCGACAAATATGCCGTCTTTGGCAATCCCATCAAGCAGAGCAAGTCCCCGTTGATTCACGCCGCCTTTGCCGAGCAGTGCGGCCAGGCTATGCAGTACCGCGCCGTGCGGGTGGAGCTGGATGCTTTCGAGCGCTCCGTGCGCAACTTTTTCGAGGGTGGCGGCGCCGGCCTCAATGTCACCGTGCCCTTCAAGCAGCAGGCCTTTGCCCTGGCGGACGAATGCAGCCAGCGTGCCCGTCGTGCCGGCGCAGTCAATACCCTCTACCTGAGCGATGAGGGCCAGCTCTATGGCGACAATACCGACGGTGTCGGCCTGGTGCGGGACATGGTGGCCAACCTGGGCTGGACCCTGCAGGGCCAGCGCATGCTCGTGCTCGGTGCCGGCGGCGCGGTGCGCGGGGTGCTGGAACCCCTGCTGCGGGAAAAGCCCCGCTCGCTGACCATTGTCAATCGCACCGCCGAAAAAGCCCGCGACCTGGCGGCGGAATTCGCCGAGCTGGGCGCCATTGATGGCGGTGGTTACGAATTGCTGGCGGACCGCCAGTTCGACCTGGTGGTGAATGCCACCAGCGCCAGCCTGAGCGGCGACATGCCTGAATTGCCCGGCAGCCTGCTGACAGCGCGCAGCTGCTGCTACGACATGGTGTACGGCGCCGAGCCCACCGTATTCATGCGCTGGGCGGCCCTGAACACCGCCTGGGCGGTGGCCGATGGCCTCGGCATGCTGGTGGAACAGGCGGCGGAATCCTTCTATCGCTGGCGGCGGGTGCGGCCCGCCACCGGCCCGGTGATCAACCAGCTGCGGCAGGCCCTGGCCGCCGCCTGAGCCGCCTCAGGCCTCCAGCTCCGCAAGGTGCTGCTCTTTCAGCTGCACGTAGTTGTTGGCGCTGTAGCAGAAGTACTCCCGCTCTGAATCCGACAGCGCGCGCATTTCCCGCGCCGGGCTGCCGGCGTACAGGTAGCCGCTGCGCAGGCGCTTGCCGGGGGTGACCAGGGCGCCGGCGGCGATGACTACCTCGTCCTCTACCACCGCGCCGTCCATCACCGTGGCGCCCATGCCCACCAGCACCCGGTTGCCGATGCTGCAGCCGTGCAGGGTGGCGTTGTGGCCGATGGTGACGTCCTCGCCGATCAGCAGGGGCCAGCCCTCGGGGTTGTAGGGCCCGGCGTGGGTGATGTGCAGCACGCAGCCGTCCTGCACGCTGGTGCGGGCACCCACCCGGATGCGGTGCATATCGCCGCGCACCACGGCCTGGGGCCACACCGACACATCATCGCCCAGTTCCACGTCTCCCAGCACCACCGCGCTGGGGTCGATCAGTACCCGCTCGCCGAGTACCGGGCGCTGGCCGCGGAAACTGCGCAGGCTGGTTGGGGTGTAGTGCTTCATCGCAGGGTGCTCCGGCAAAACTGCTACAATAGCGGCCCTGTTTTCACCCTGCCAGCCCCGGCAACGCCGCAACGAGGTCTATCCATGCCTGCCCACCGCCGCCGCTTTATCGCCGGAGCCGTCTGCCCCCGTTGCAGCGAGATGGACACTATCGTGGTGGATGCGGACACCGACGAGCGCGAATGCGTGGCCTGCGGTTTCAGTGAGGCCCGCCCCACCGACGCCCCCCGGCAGGAGCCCCGCACCCGGGTCAACCGCCCTGCCCGGCGCAGCGATGCACCGGAAGAAGCGGTGCGGCTGTTGGACCCGGCCAAAAAACCCGACTGATACCCTCAACACCCCCCTTGTTTGCCGCCCCAGCGCCGCCGGTAGGCGGGATAGAGGGTGGTGCCGCGGGCGGCGTTGAACAGCACAAAGGCCAGCCACAGGCCGTGGTTGCCCCAGCCCCGGCTCAGGTACCACACCGGCAGGTAGACCAGCGCCATGCTGGCCAGCATCGACACCATCATCGGCCGGGTTTGCGCGGTGCCGATGAACACCCCGTCCAGCAGGTAGCTGGGGCCGGCGGCCAGCGGCATCAGCAGCAGCCAGGGCCAGTGCTCGCGCAGTGACTGACGCACCGGCTCCAGGGCGGTCAGCCACTGGGGCAGCAGGTAGCCCCCCAGCCACAGCAGCGCGGTCAGCAGCACGGCGGTGATGCCGCACCACAGGGCGCAACGTTGCACCGCGGCCCGGAAGCCGGCGCGGTCCCCGGCGCCCTGCCGCTGGCCGGTCAGCCCTTCGGCGGCAAAGGCAAAGCCGTCCAGGGCATGGGCGCAGAACATCAGCAGTTGCAGCATCAGCGCGTTGGCGGCCAGTACGGTGGCGCCCAGCTTGTCGCCGGCGGCGGTGAAAAACGCAAAACCCGCCAGCAGGCAGATGGTGCGCACAAACAGGTGCCAGTTGCTGCGCAGTAACGCGCGGTACTGCGCCGGCTGCCACAGCTGGCTGGCGATGTGTCGCCACGGGGTATCCGGCAGGGCCCGCCACACCAGCCACAGGGCCAGGGCGCAGCCGGTGTATTCGGCGATTACCGTGGCCAGGGCGGCACCGTCGCTGGTCAGGCCAAGGCCGAGGATAAACAGCAGGTCCAGCAAGATGTTGAGCACATTGGCGCTCACCACGATCAGCAGGGGTCGGCGGGTGTCCTGGCGGCCAATGCACCAGCCCACCACGGCGTAGGTGATAAGCACCGCCGGTGCGCTGTACAGGCGGATGCGCACATAGCTGTCGGCGAAGGGCAGGATGTCCGCCGCCGGCGCCATCAGCGCAAAGCCGGCACCAAGCAGCAGGGGGTGCAGGGCCAGCAGGGCGATGGCAATCAGCAGCGCCAGCAGGGCCGAGCGCGCCAGCACCAGCAGTGCCTCCTGCTCGCGCCCGGCCCCGGCGGCGCGGGCCACCAGCCCGGTGGTGCCCATGCGCAGAAAGCCAAAGCCCCAGTACAGAAACGCCAGCAGGGAGCCGCCGATGGCGACCGCGCCCAGGTAGCGGGGGCTGTCCAGGTGGCCGAGAATGGTGGCATCCGCCAGCCCCAGCAGGGGTATGGAAATATTGGAGAGGATCGCCGGCCAGGCTATACCCCAGATTTTGCGGTCCAGCGCGCTAAATGCGGGCATATATTGTGCCTCTGGGGCTTCGGTGCCAAACCAGCACCGGGCCTGGCTGGGGCGGGTGTACCTCGACCGGGGTGGGGAAAGCCTTGCACCGTGTAGGTTTTGCGATTTTCTTTCGGTATACTCGGGAAGCTTGCCTCCCGCGACAATTGGTCGCAGGGGCTGCGACTGTGTCAGCTGGTACGTTCAAGACGTCTCCTAATTCTGCACTCCCAACGGTCAGTGGCCGCATCTGCCAGCGGCTACGGACTTTACACAGGGGTGTGGCGAGCAGACTTCACCGGGCGCGCTGGCTGTGGGGACAATAACCGATATAAATAATGGAGACACGGGAAATGTTCTTGAGAGCGAAGCGGCTCACTGCCCTGGCGCTTGGTCCTGTGCTGATGCTGTTCGGCCTGCTGCAAGCCGGTACCGCTGCCGCGGCTGCCAAGGTGAATGAAATCAATATGTCACCGGGCGCTACCGAAGTGGGCCAGCGTATCTTTGATCTGCACATGACCATCTTCTGGATCTGCGTCATCATCGGCGTGCTGGTATTCGGGGTGATGTTCTACTCCATCTACTACCACCGCAAATCACGGGGTGTTACACCCGCTACCTTTCACGAGAGCACCAAGGTCGAGATCGCCTGGACCGTTGTGCCCTTCTTCATTCTTATCGGTATGGCGGTTCCCGCCACTTCCACCCTGCTGGAAATCTACGATTTTGAGGACGCCGAAATGGACGTGCTCATTACCGGCTACCAGTGGAAGTGGAAATACGAATACCTGAACGAAAGCGGCGAAAATGTCGCCTTCTTCAGTAACCTGCGCACGCCGCAGGGCGAAATCTACAACACCGAGGACAAGGGCGAGCACTACCTGCTGGAGGTGGACGAGCCCCTGGTGATCCCGGTGGATACCAAAGTCCGCTTCCTGGTGACCGCCAACGACGTGATACACGCCTGGTGGGTGCCGGAGCTGGCGGTGAAGAAAGACGCCATCCCCGGGTTCATCAACGAAACCTGGACCCACGCGTCCGAAGAGGGCGTGTACCGTGGCCAGTGCGCGGAGCTGTGCGGCAAGGATCACGGCTTCATGCCCATCGTGGTCAACGTGGTGAGCAAGGAAGAGTACGCCAGCTGGCTCAGCGAGAAGCAGGCGGAAGCGGCCGAAATCAAGAAGCTGATGGCCCAGACCTTCTCCATGGACGAACTGATGGAGCGCGGCAAGGCGGTTTACGATCGCAGCTGTGCGGCCTGTCACGGCGCCAGCGGTGAAGGCGGCCTGGGTAATGCCATCGCCGGCAGCCCGATTGCCACCGGCGATCTGGCCGGCCACCTTGAGGTGGGCATCAACGGCGTGCCCGGCACCGCGATGCAGGCCTTTGGCGGCCAGCTCAACGATGTCGACATGGCGGCTGTCATCACGTATCAGCGCAACGCGTTTGGCAACAACATGGGCGACACCGTCCAGCCGATCGACGTTTTCAATCACAAAAAAGGCTAATTGGAGGAGA
This sequence comes from Parahaliea mediterranea, assembly GCF_003402235.1. Lineage (GTDB taxonomy): Bacteria > Pseudomonadota > Gammaproteobacteria > Pseudomonadales > Halieaceae > Parahaliea > Parahaliea mediterranea. The sequence goes on along the minus strand of NZ_QEWO01000006.1, from coordinate 234,554 downwards.
TAACGATGGGAGATCATCATCACGGTCCTGCCAAGGGCCTTTCACGGTGGCTCTTTACCACCAACCACAAAGACATCGGAACCATGTACCTGTGGTTCTCGTTCGCCATGTTTATCCTGGGCGGCTCCTTCGCCATGGTTATCCGTGCCGAGCTGTTCCAGCCCGGCATGCAACTGGTTGACCCGCTGTTTTTCAACCAGATGACCACCCTGCACGGGCTGGTGATGGTATTCGGCGCGATCATGCCCTCCTTCGTGGGCCTGGCCAACTGGATGATCCCGATGATGATCGGGGCGCCGGACATGGCCCTGCCGCGGATGAACAACTGGAGCTTCTGGATCCTGCCTCCGGCCTTCCTGCTGCTGGCCAGCACCCTGTTCATGGACGGCGGCGCCCCGGCCTTCGGCTGGACCTTCTACGCCCCGCTGTCCACTACCTACGCGGCGCCGTCGGTGACCATCTTCATCTTCTGTATCCACGTGCTGGGGATCTCCTCCATCATGGGCTCGATCAACATCATCGCCACGGTGATGAACCTGCGCGCCCCGGGTATGACCTACATGAAGATGCCGCTGTTCGTGTGGACCTGGCTGATCACCGCCTTCCTGCTGGTGGCGGTGATGCCGGTGCTCGCCGGGGCGGTGACCATGATGCTGATGGACATCCACTTCGGCACCAGCTTCTTCAGTGCTGCCGGTGGCGGTGACCCGGTGCTGTTCCAGCACGTGTTCTGGTTCTTCGGCCACCCCGAGGTATACATCATCATCCTGCCGGCCTTCGGCGTGGTGTCCCAGATCATCCCAGCCTTCTCGCGCAAGCCGCTGTTCGGCTACGACTCCATGGTCTACGCGACGGCCTCCATCGCCTTCCTGTCCTTCATCGTGTGGGCCCACCACATGTACACCGTGGGCATGCCGATCGCCGGTGAGCTGTTCTTCATGTACGCCACCATGCTGATTGCCGTGCCCACCGGGGTGAAGGTGTTCAACTGGATCTCCACCATGTGGCGCGGTGCGCTGACCTTCGAAACCCCGATGCTGTTCTCACTGGGCTTTCTGGTGCTGTTCACCATCGGCGGCTTTACCGGCCTGATGCTGTCCATTGCCCCGGCGGACTTCCAGTACCATGACAGCTACTTCGTGGTGGCCCACTTCCACTACGTGATGGTGGCGGGCGCGGTGTTCTCCATGACCGCTGCGGTGTACTACTGGCTGCCCAAGTGGTGCGGCAAGATGTACAACGAAACCATGGGCAAGACCCACTTCTGGATTTCCTTCATTGGCTTCAACCTCACCTTCTTCCCGCAGCACTTTGTGGGGCTGGCGGGCATGCCGCGGCGGATTCCGGACTACGCCCTGCAGTTTGCTGACTTCAACATGATGTCCAGCATCGGCGCCTTCATCTATGGCTCCTCGCAGATCCTGTTCCTGTACAACGTGATTGCGACCATCGTGGCCGGCAAGCCCACCTCCGACGAAAAAGTCTGGGATGGCGCCGAAGGCCTGGAGTGGACGGTGCCGACGCCGGCGCCCTACCACACCTTTGAAACGCCGCCCAAGATCGACCCGGGCCACGCGCACTCCTGAGGGTAGCCAGCCGTGATACGCATCAGCGCAAATCCCGCCATCGACACCGCCGCCAAGCTGGTGGCGGTGGCGATTTGCATGTTTGCCTTTGTGTTTGTGGTGATGGTGCCGCTGTACAACGTGCTGTGTGATGCCCTTGGCATCAACGGCAAGACCTCGGGTCAGGCCTATACCGCGGTGCAATCCGGTGTGGACGAGGACCGGGTGGTTACCATCCAGTTCGTGGCCACCAACAACGAAGGCATGCCCTGGGAGTTTTCCCCCAGCCAGACGGTGATGAAAGTGCACCCGGGCGCGTCCAACGACACTGTGTTTAACGCCTACAACCCCCTGGCGAAGGACATGGTGGCCCAGGCGATACCCAGCGTGTCGCCAAGCCGCGCCGCCGAGTACTTTCACAAAACGGAATGCTTCTGCTTCAACCAACAGCCGCTGGAGGGCGAGTCCGGGGCGGAAATGCCGCTGCAGTTCATTGTCGATCGCGAACTGCCGCGGGATATCCACACAATCACGCTCTCGTATACGATATTTGATGTGACCGATATGGCGCAGGGTGCAATCGCCACGCGCTGATGTCACCGGTCGGGGGCCGGTGTGAGTTCAATGGAGAACCAATAAGATGAATACCGAAACATCCACTGAGTACGAAAAGTATTACGTACCGGAGAAGAGCAAGCTGGCGGTGTGTGCCACCATCGGCTTGATTCTCAGCATCTTCGGCGCGTCCCACGGCCTGAACCAGATGACCTTTGGTGACGGTGCCCCTTCGTGGACCATTCTCTACGTCGGCCTGGCCTTCTTTGCCGGCACCCTGTTTGTGTGGTTCCGCACCACCATTCGCGAAAACATCGCCGGCATGAACAGCGCCCAGCTGAAAAAGTCCTATGTGCTGGGTATGTTCTGGTTCATCTTCTCCGAGGTGATGTTCTTCTTCGCCTTCTTCGGCACCCTGTTCTACGTGCGCACCCTGGCCGGCCCCTGGCTGGCCGGTGAGGGCGAAGCCGGACGCATGAACGATCTATTGTGGGAAGGCTTCCAGTACAGCTGGCCGATGGCGGCCACGCCCCAGGAAGCGGTGGGCGGTGTTGGCAACCAGTTGATTGCCAATAATGGTGAGTTCCAGAGCTACGAGAAGAGCATGGCCTTCGCCGAAGCCGGCGCCTGGTACAAGTGGTTGCCCCTGTGGAACACCATTATCCTGCTCTCCTCCAGCGTGACGGTGCACATTGCCCACCTGGGGCTGCTGGATGGCAACAAGAAGAAGTTCAATCTCTGGCTCGGCCTGACCGTGCTACTGGGGATTACCTTCGTTGGCCTACAGGCGCTGGAATACTACGAAGCCTACGCCCACTTCGGCCTGACCCTGAACTCAGGGATCTACGGCTCAACCTTCTTCATGTTGACCGGCTTCCACGGCTTCCACGTGATGATGGGCATGACCATGCTGCTGATCCAGTGGATTCGCTCCGTGAAATACGGTCACTTCACCGCCGATGACCACTTTGGCTTTGAAGCCTCCAGCTGGTACTGGCACTTTGTGGACGTGGTGTGGGTGTTCCTGTTCCTGTTTGTCTACATTCTGTAATCAGTTCGCCGTGTCCCCGGATGCCGCTGGCGCCTGTTGCGCCGGCCCGGCATCCCAGGGATTGCGGTGGCCCAGCTGGCCGGTGGCCACGCCGTAGACAATCAGGGCCGCCAGCCCAATGGCCAGGCCCAGGCGCACACCCAGTGAATGCCACAGGCGGCGCTTGTGGCGGTCGCCCTGGTCCACCATCAGAAAATAGAACCCGCTCGCCAGGCTCGCCACCAGCGCAACCATCAGCAGTATTATCGCGATCTTCAGCAATGTTCACTTCCTCGTTCAGGGCCGGGCAGTATAAACCAGGCGCACCCTTGTTGCCGCCGGGGCCCGGCCGGCCCCCGGGAGCGCACTGATGGTGCAACCTGCCGTGGGCCTTAAGTTCGACCTGGAGTGGCGCACTACCCTGTTTACCGCCCTGCTGCTGCCCCTGTTGATTGGCCTTGGCTTCTGGCAATTGCAGCGGGCCGATGAAAAGCGCGCCCTGGCGGCAACCTTTGAGGCGCGCCGGGCCCTGCCAGCGGCGGAGGCCGGCCAGCTGTGGCAGCTGCCGCCGGCGGAGCTGGCCTACCGCCCTGCCCTTGCCCGTGGCGAATTCGACCCCCAGCGTTACCTGCTGCTGGACAACCGCATCAAGCAGGGCCGCTTTGGTTATGAAGTGATTGGCCTTTTTCATTTGGCGGGCAGCGAGCGCAGCCTGCTGGTGAACCGCGGCTGGGTGGCGGGCGATCCGGCCCGGCGTGCCCTGCCCCGTGTGCCCCAGCCAGCGGGTGCGCAGGTTATCCACGGCAGCCTGTACGTACCGCCCGACGAGCCCTACCTGCTGGGCGAGCAGGCCCTGGATGGCGACTGGCCGCTGGTGGTGCAGTCGGTGGAAGCCACCGGTGTAGCGCAAGCGCTGGGCGAGCGAATTGGCCGCCCTGTACTGCCCTGGTCGCTGCGCCTGGCGTCCGAGGATCCGGCGGCACTGGTGGCCGAGTGGCCGGTGGTGAACGCAAGCCCGGCCAAGCACACCGGCTACGCCGTGCAGTGGTTCTGCATGGCGCTGGCGCTGGTGATACTGTTCCTGCTGCGCAGCTCCAACCTCTGGCAGTGGCTGCGCCGGCGTGAAACCCAGGAGAACTAAGTGGTGCAAAGTAACAGCAAAACCCCCGCCGCAGCTGGCGCCAGTAATGGGCGCCTGGTACTGCTGCTGATCGCCGGGCTGCCGGTGACCATGATCCTGGCTGCCTCCTGGCTGTGGTTCTTCGTGGTGAAGGGCGATCTCGACATCGTCGGCGTGCTGGGCACGGCCAATCGCGGCAACCTGGTGCAGCCGCCGCGGCAGCTGGCGGAGGCCGGGCTGACAGAGGCCGATGGCAGTGCCTTTGCCTTCAGTGTGCTGGAGCCCCAGTGGACCTTTGTGGTGGCCAACGAGAGTGCACGCTGCGACAGTGCCTGCGAGCACCTGCTGTACCTGACCCGGCAGATACACCTGGCGATGGGCAAAGAGTACAATCGCATCCGCCGTTTCTACGTGAGCGACATCAAGCCCGGCAGTACCCGCCTTGCGGTGGACCAGCTCAGCGACGGGCATCCCCTGCCAGCGGATTTTGCCACCTACCTGGAGCGCGAACACCCGGAGGTACTGGCGCTGACAGGGACCTCCGGCCAAATGCAGAGCCTGTTCCCGGAGCATGCCGACGCCCCGGACAGCTGGTACCTGGTGGACCCGGCCGGCTGGATCATGATGCGCTACGATGACAGCGTCTCCTACAAGGATGTCATCGCCGACCTTAAATTCCTGCTGAAAAACTCCAGCAACTGATTAGCGACCTAGTGCCACACCATGTCTGAAAGCAGCGCAATCGCTGGCCAGAAAGCCAGCTGGCGGGACTACAAGGAGCTGACCAAGCCCAATGTTGTCCTGCTGATGATCCTCACCTCGGCCATCGGCATGTTCATGGCGGTGCCGGGCATGGTGCCCTGGCACGTGCTGATTCTGGGCAACCTCGGCATTGCCCTGTGTGCCGGCGCGGCTGCCGCCGTCAACCACCTGGTGGACCAGCAGGTGGACCAGCGCATGGCCCGAACCCGCAACCGCCCGGTGGCCAAGGGGCGGGTCAGCACCCGTGGCGCCATCGTGTTCGCTACCGTGCTGGGGGTGGCCGGCATGGCCATCCTGATGATCTGGATCAACGCCCTCACCGCCTGGCTGACCCTGGCCTCCCTGGTGGGCTACGCCTTTGTCTACACCATGTTCCTGAAGCGGGCCACGCCCCAGAACATTGTGATTGGCGGGCTGGCGGGCGCGGCCCCTCCCCTGCTCGGCTGGACCGCCGTCACCGGCGAAATTCACGGCCACGCCCTGTTGCTGGTGTTGATCATCTTCGCCTGGACGCCGCCGCACTTCTGGGCCCTGGCCATCCACCGGCGCGAGGAATATGCCGCGGTGGACATCCCCATGCTGCCGGTGACCCACGGGGTAAAGTTCACCAAGGTGCACATTCTGCTCTACACCCTGATGATGTTTGCCATCACCCTCCTCCCCTTTGTCACCCGCATGAGTGGGCCGCTCTACCTGCTGGGCGCGGTGGTGCTGGGCGGCGGCTTTTTGTACTGGGCCATCGAGCTGTTGCGTGACCGCAACCCGAAGGCGCCGATGGAAACCTTCAAATACTCCATTATTTACCTGATGGCCCTGTTCGTTGTGATGCTGGTGGACCACTACCTGTTCCCGGTGGCCACCCTGTAAGCTGCGAACGCGCGCAAAAGCCGATGAAGGAGCGACGATAGATGAGACTGATGGCAGCGAAAAGAGCGCAACATGACTGAGGCGGCGCGCCGCCAGCGACGCGGCATTCAGTGGACGGTAGCGGTTGTGGTGCTGTTCATGGTGGTGGTGGTGGCGGGCTTTGTGCACCGCATTGGCCTGCCGCGCATCATGAGCGAGCCAGAAATGAAGGCGAACGGCGCCTATATGTTTGAAACGCCGCGGGATATCGGTGAGTTTGCGTTGGTGGATCAGGCCGGCAAGCCTTTCACGCCGGCGCGCCTGGAGGGGCACTGGACGCTGGTATTCTTTGGCTTTACCTATTGCCCTGATATCTGCCCCACCACCATGAGCTTCCTCAATGACTTTGTCGGGGAGCTGGAAGGCACCGAGGCGGCGGATACGCAGGTGGTGATGGTGTCAGTGGATCCGGCGCGGGATACCCCCGAGCAACTGGCCCAGTACGTGCCCTACTTCAACCCGGCGTTTGTCGGGGTAACCGGCGAATTCCTGGACCTGCACCGCTTTGCCACCGCCCTGAACACCCCTTTTCGCAAGGTGCCAGGGCAAGGCGAGAACTACCAGGTGGATCACAGCGCCAACGTGGTGCTGATCAATCCCCGTGGTGACTACCACGGCTTCTTCAAGGCGCCGCTGGATCTGGCGAAGATGAAGGTCACCTACCGCTCGGCCCGTTATCTCTGGGACCACTGAGCACCAGGGTGACGGCGGCGCGCCGCAATAGCGCGCCGGTGCGTGGCGGGTGACTTAGTTGCTCACCAGCATGGCTTCCGACGGGCGGGGAATGTCGCCGCCGCGATCGAAGCGTTGCTCCAATACCTTGTCCAGGTCTACCGCAACCAGTTCGACTTTAGTCGCCAGGTTGGCCACGTCACGCTCGCTGGCGGGGGCCTCCTGGGCTTCCTGCGCCTGGATTTCGGCCTTGGCGGCCTGCGCGGCGCGCACCAGCACCTGGTCAACGGATTGGGCGTTGGCCAGGGGAGCCACGGCCAGTGTTAAAAGAGCTAAAACAGAACGTACTTTCATGATGTCATCCTCTATGGGTGTTACCAATTTCCTTTTCGGGTAACACTTTTGTTACTTGGGTGTGTATTGTGGCGTTATTTTGTGATGTTTCAAGGGGGGCGGTTAACTTTGTGCAAATTCACGTATGACTACTAACTCTCTGTTTTATAAGAATAAATAGTGAGTTTTATGGGTTCGTTCTATTTTAGTTAACAAAATATTCATGTTTTTGCGGCCTAATTCCGGCGGGTAACAGGCCGTGTGGCGCGGCGGCGCTGCCGGGCAGCGGAGGGGGCAGGGGGGCTGTCGGCGTGGCAATCCGGGGTGGCTTGGGCTTTAATGCCCGCTTGGTCAGCCGAGCTGGTGCAGTCGATCACTGTCGCAGCGCGCGCCTGGATACACTGCGACCCGAGAATGCCTATGCCCGCTTCCCACACTGCGCCCCTGGTTCTGGTGGATGGTTCCTCCTACCTCTATCGCGCCTTCCACGCCCTTCCGCCGCTAACCAATTCCAAAGGGGAATCCACTGGTGCCGTCAAAGGTGTGATCAGCATGATCAAGCGCCTGATGAAGGACTATCCAGAGAGCCCGGTGGCGGTGGTGTTCGACGCCAAGGGCAAGACCTTCCGCGATGAGCTGTTTGCCGAATACAAGGCCCAGCGCCCGCCCATGCCCGATGAGCTGCGCGAGCAGGTAGAGCCCATTCACGCCCTGGTGCGGGCCCTGGGCCTGCCGCTGCTGTGTGTGCCCGGGGTGGAGGCCGACGACGTCATTGGCACCCTGGCGCGGCAGGCGAGTGCCCAGGGCAGGGCGGTCATCATCTCCACCGGCGACAAGGACATGGCGCAGCTGGTGGATGCCAACACCACCCTGGTGAACACCATGACCGACACGGTGATGGATGTGGCCGGTGTGGAGGAGAAGTTCGGCATTCCGCCTGAGCTGATCATCGATTTTCTTGCCCTGATGGGCGACAAAGTCGACAACATTCCCGGCGTTCCGGGCGTTGGTGAAAAAACCGCGCTGGCCCTGCTGCAGGGCCTGGGCGGGCTCGAGGCGCTCTACGCCAACCTGGACAAGGTGGCCGAGCTGGGTTTTCGCGGGTCCAAATCCATGGCCGCCAAGCTGGAAGCCGAGCGCGACAAGGCATTTTTGTCCTACGAGCTGGCGACCATCAAAACCGACGTTGAATTGGATGACACCCCGGAGGATCTCGCCAACGGTGCGCCGGACAAAGAGGCCCTGCTTGAGTGGTACACCCGGCTGGAGTTCAAGGCCTGGCTGGATGAGCTGCTGGGGGAGGGCGATGTGGTGCAGAGCGAGGCGGTGGAGGCCCGCTATGACATCATCACCGAGCAGTCAGTGCTGGATGCCTGGCTGGCGCGTCTGGCCCAGGCCGAGCTGTTTGCCTTCGATACCGAAACCACCAGCCTGAACTATATGGACGCCGAAATCGTCGGCCTGTCGTTTGCAGTGGCGGCGGGGGAGGCGGCCTATGTGCCCCTGGCCCATGACTATCCGGGTGCCCCCGAGCAACTGGAGCGCGACGCGGTACTGGCCCAGTTGCAGCCGCTGCTGGAAGACGATGCGCGCGCCAAGGTAGGGCAGAACCTCAAGTACGATGCCAGCGTGCTGGCCAACCACGGCATTACGCTGCGCGGCATCCGCTACGACACCATGCTGGAGTCCTACGTGCTGGATTCGGTGGCCACCCGCCACGACATGGACAGCCTGGCCCTCAAGTACCTCGGCCACAAGACCATCCACTTTGAAGACATTGCCGGCAAGGGCGCCAAGCAGCTCACCTTCAACCAGATTCCGCTGGAGCAGGCCGGCCCCTATGCCGCCGAGGATGCCGACATCACCCTGCGCCTGCACCAGTGTCTGTGGCCGAGGCTGGAGGCCGAGGGCGACCTGGCCGGCGTGTTCCACGACATCGAGCTGCCCCTGGTGCCGGTGCTGTCGCGCATCGAACGGCAGGGGGCCCTGCTGTCCCGCGAGATGCTGCAGCAGCAGAGTGGCGATCTCGGCAAGCGCCTGCAGGCTTTGGAGCAACAGGCCCACGACCTCGCCGGCCAGCCCTTCAACCTGGGCTCGCCCAAGCAGCTGGGGGAAATCCTGTTCGAGAAGCTGGAATTACCGGTGATCCGCAAGACGCCCAAGGGCGCGCCCTCCACGGCGGAGGAGGTGCTGGTGGAGCTGGCCCTGGACTACCCCCTGCCCAAGGTGCTGCTGGAGTACCGCAGCCTGAGCAAGCTGAAGTCCACCTACACCGACAAGCTGCCGGAGATGATCAACCCGAAAACCGGGCGCGTACACACCTCCTACCACCAGGCGGTGGCGGCCACCGGGCGGCTGTCATCCTCGGACCCGAACCTGCAGAACATCCCCATTCGCACCGAGGAGGGCCGGCGCGTGCGCCAGGCCTTCATCGCCCCCGAGGGCTACCGCATTGTGGCGGCGGACTATTCCCAGATCGAGCTGCGCATCATGGCCCACCTGTCCGGCGATGAGGGCCTGCTCGGTGCCTTCCGCGAAGGCCAGGACGTGCACCGGGCCACGGCCGCGGAGGTTTTTGGCACCGAGCTGGCGGCGGTATCGGCCGAGCAGCGCCGCAAGGCCAAGGCCATCAACTTCGGCCTGATCTACGGCATGTCCGCCTTTGGTTTGGCGCGCCAGTTGCACCTGGGGCGCAACGAGGCCCAGGAATACATCGATCGCTACTTCGAGCGCTACCCCGGGGTGCAGGACTACATGGATCGCACCCGGGAACAGGCTCACGACAAGGGTTACGTGGAAACCCTGTTCGGCCGCCGTCTCTACCTGCCGGAGATCAACGCCCGCAATAAAATGCGGGTGCAGGCCGCCGAGCGCACCGCCATCAACGCCCCCATGCAGGGCAGCGCGGCGGACATCATCAAAAAGGCCATGCTGGCGGTGGACGCCTGGCTGCGGGAGGAGGGCGCCGATGCCCGCCTGATCATGCAGGTGCACGACGAGCTGGTGCTGGAGGTGGCGCGTGACAAGGTTGATGCCATCAGCGCCCGGGTGTGCGAGCTGATGTCCGGTGCGGCGAGCCTTGCCGTGCCGCTGCTGGTGGAGGCGGGCGTGGGCGACAACTGGGACGAGGCCCACTGACGACGGGGGAGAATTATTTGAAATTTTTCTCGCCGGGCTGGAACTAAGCCGGGGAGGGCCAGTCAGAGTAGACGTAGCTTGCTGCTACACGCTCCGGCGGTCACTCTCCATGGGCCGCCATCAGAGCAAAGTCTCTTCCCCAGAGACCCAAGCTGCCCGGTCGCCTACCCCCCTATAGGCACCGGGCTTTTTTTGCAGCAGCCTTGCCCTTTTTGCAGACTTTCCCGCCCCGGTCAAACAGATTCAATTTCCTCGTCTTCATAGACGGAGTCGTCGGTCAGCCAGCCGTCCAGCACCTTGATCAGCTCCTTGTGGCCGCTGTGCTTGAGCGCGGAAAACAGCTGCACACTCACCAGGTCGGCGTGGGCCTTCAACTCTTTGCGTACCTGCAGCAGGGTGTTGCCCGCCGGTCCCTTTTTCAGTTTGTCCGCCTTGGTCAGCAGAATGTGCACCGGCATGTGGGCGGCCAGGGCCCAGCCCAGCATCTGCTGGTCGAAGGGCTGCAGGGGGTGGCGCACATCCATCAGCAGCACCAGGCCGCGCAGGCTCTGGCGCTGGGCCAGGTAGGCCTCCAGTTGTTTGGTCCATTCCAGCTTGACCTTCTGTGGCACCTTGGCAAAGCCGTAGCCGGGCAGGTCCACCAGGCGCTGGCTGGGGCTCAGGGTAAAGAAGTTGATGAGCTGGGTGCGGCCGGGCGTCTTGGAGGTGCGCGCCAGCTTGGCATTGCCCGTCAGGCTGTTGATGGCGCTGGATTTGCCGGCATTGGAGCGCCCGGCAAAGGCCACTTCCCAGCCGCTGTCCTCCGGGCATTGGGCAAATTTACCGGCGCTGGTCAAAAATTCGGCCCTGCGGTAGTCCGGGGCTGTGGGGGCGGGAGTTTCGGGTGCCTCGGACATGGGCCTGGCTTGCCTTTTTCTGCGGTGGATAAGTCGTATATAATGCCACAGCTTTTTATGCCGGTTCCCCGGCTAATTTTTTGTTTTGGCGCGGGGAATTATAAAACCATTCGAGTTTTCGAGGTGGGTTAATGAAAACACTGACTGCTGCCGCCGCCGTGCTGATCACGGCCACTTTCTCTGCCGTAAGCCAGGCGGAGGTTCCCATGGACAAGTACAACAAGAGCTGTGCCATTTGCCATGCGGCCGGCACTGCCGGCGCTCCCAAGACCCATGACGTGGAGGCCTGGAAGCCGCATCTGGACAAGGGTGACGATGTGCTGATGGAGTCCGTGCACAACGGCTTCAACGCCATGCCCCCCAAAGGTATGTGCTTTGACTGCAGCGATGAGGACTACAAAGCCCTGATCGAATTCATGGCAACGCCGGCCAAATAAGCTGGCGGCCTCCGAAAGTTTACGCTTGGAAGAACAATGAAAAGATCTGTAGCAATTTTCGGCCTGTTAATTGGATTGAGCCACGGCGCCTGGGCGGCGACCCTCAGTGGCGATGCGGAAGCAGGCAAGGCCCTGGTGACGGCCTGTAGCGCCTGCCACGGGGCTGATGGCAACAGTCCGGCTCCCACCTTTCCGAAGCTCGCCGGACAGAATGAGCGCTATTTGCTGAAGCAATTGCAGGATATTCGCGACGGCGCTCGCCCCGTGCCCACCATGGCCGGCCAGCTGGATGGCAAAAGCGACCAGCAACTGGCGGATATGGCTGCCTTCTTCGCGGCCCAGCCTCGCAGCGGCAGCCAGACCGACCCGGCGCTGCTGGCGCTGGGTGAAAAAGTCTATCGCGCCGGTGTCGCCGAGCGCGGTGTGCCCGCCTGCATGGCCTGCCACTCGCCCAACGGCAAGGGCAATGCCCCCGCCGGCTTCCCCTCACTCGCCGGGCAGCACGCCGACTACATCGCCTCCCAGTTGGAGATGTACCGCAAGGGCCATGAGGATGACACCGGGCGCACCAACGATGGCGATACCCGCATCATGCGCAGCACGGCCTTTGGCCTTAGCGACAAGGAAATCCAGGCGGTATCAAGCTACGCCGCCGGCCTGAAATAGCCCGGTGCGCCAGGGCTGAATTAAAAGGCGGCTGCGGCCGCCTTTTTTACGTCCGGGCAAGGGCGCCACAAGTGACATATGCACTTTGCCCATCACTGAACAATCCCGTTAAATAGCGGTCTTACGCTGGAGCACTCACAGGAGAACAACATGCTGAAGCACCTGGTACTGGCCTTTGCGATGGTCGCCCTGGCCCCGTTTGCGGCGAACGCCGAGGACTACAAGGAAGGTGAACACTACGACCTGATCAGCCCGCCGATTCGCACCGGCAGCGGTGACAAGGTCGAGGTGGCGGAGTTTTTCTGGTACGGCTGCGGCCACTGCTACAATTTCGAGCCGCTGATCAGCCAGTGGAAGAAGGGGCTGGGGGATGACGTGGCCTTCATTGGCTCGCCCGCTGTGTGGAACAAGCCCATGGAACTGCACGCCAAGGCCTATTACACGGCTGAAGTGCTCGGCGTGCTGGACACCCTGCACCCGGTGCTGTTCCAGGCCATGAACGTGGACCACAAGCGCCTGCAGTCCGACAAGGAAATCAAGGAGCTGTTTACCGCCAACGGGGTATCCGGTGAGGATTTTGACAAGGCCTACGGCTCCTTCGGCGTGAACAGCCAGGTGCGCCAGGCCAACAGCCGCGCCCGCGCCGCCAAAATTACCGGCACCCCGGAGATGATGGTGGCCGGCAAGTACCGCATCAGCACCCGCAAGGCGGGCAGCCAGGCGAACATGCTGAAGATTGCCGACTTCCTGATTGAGAAGGAGCGCGCAGCCGGCGGCGCCGAGTAAACCAGCCGACGATGCCTTAAAACCGGGGCGGGCTCGACAGAGTCCGCCTTTTTTTGTCTTGGCTTTTGTGCCTTGGTCTTTGCGCCTGGGCGTTTGGCTGCCGCTACATCCCGCTGCTGTACACGCTCAAGCTGGCTTTGCCGCTGGCGCGAATCTGCCGGAAGGCCAGGGCGTATTCACGCAGCAGCTCCAGGCAATAGGTCAGGCGCGCCTCAAAGTATTCCTGGGCGCTGGCCTTGTTGTCTTCGGGGTTATCGTTGAACACCGTATCCACGTAGCGAATGATCAGGTGCTCCGGCAGGTAGCAGAGGCGGCTGTTTTTGTAGCTGCTGGTGCGCAGCTCGGCAACGGGGAAGGAGCCGCCATCGGCAACCGAGGTGGTGACGATAAGTGCCGGCTTGTGGGAGATCTCCTCGCCCGCCGTCCACATCAGGAAGAAGTTCTTCAGCTTGGCCGGCACCATGCCGTGCCACTCGGGTGAAATCACCACAAAGGCGTCGCAGCTGTGCAGCTGTTCGCGCAGGGGATCGAGGTGGGCCTGCCATTCGGCGTTGTCGCTGTCCCACACACCTTCGTCCCAGAAGGGCAGGTCTGAGTGGGCGAGGTCCAGCAGCCAGGTATCGTCGCAGAGGGACTGCTCACGCAGGGCGCGTTCGATATAGCGCGCGACCTTGCCGCTCTGTGAGTTGGGGCGGTGGCTGCCGCAGATCAGGCCGATTTTCATGTGGGGTCCTCTCAGGGTGGGTGGGTGAGGCTCAGATGGCGAGCCAGCCGGGTACCGGCAGGTCTTTGTTCTGCAGGAACACCGGGTTGAACAGCTTGCTCTGGTAGCGGTTGCCGTAGTCGCAGAGTACGGTGACGATGGTGTGCCCCGGGCCCAGCGCCTCGGCCAGCTTGACCGCACCGGCGATATTGATGGCCGAGGAGCCCCCCAGGCACAGCCCTTCGTGCTGCAGCAGGTCGTACAGGTAGGGCAGGGATTCCGCGTCGCTGATGGTCCAGGCAAAGTCCACCTGGGCTTCGGCAATGTTGCTGGTGATGTGGTTGATGCCGATGCCCTCAAGAATGGAGCTGCCCTCGGAGGGCGCCAACTCGCCGCGATTGAACCAGGCGCCGAGGGAGGCGCCGCAGGGGTCGGCCAGGCCAATCTTCACCGCGGGGTTGTGGGCCTTCAGGGCCTGTGACACACCGGCCAGGGTGCCGCCGGTGCCCACGGCGCAGATAAAACCATCCACCTTGCCGCCGGTCTGCTGCCAGATCTCCTGGCCGGTGGTTTCCCGGTGCACCGCCATATTGGCCAGATTGTCGAATTGGCGCGCCCACACGGCGCCGTGGGCTTCTTTGGCGGCGTATTCGCCAGCCAGTCGTTCGGCGGTGTGAATGTAGTGGCCCGGGTCCGCGTAGGAGGCGGCGGGCACCAGGTGCAGGTCGGCCCCCAGCAGTTCCAGGGTGTCGATTTTTTCCTTGCTCTGGGTCATCGGCATGACCACGGTGCTGGTGTAGCCCAGCGCATTGGCCAGCAGGGTCAGGCCGATGCCGGTATTGCCGGCGGTGCCTTCCACAATGCGCCCGCCTGGCTGCAGCTCGCCACTGGCCTCGGCGGCGCGGATGATGCCAAGGGCGGTGCGGTCTTTCACCGAGCCGCCGGGGTTCAGGAATTCCGCCTTGCCGAGAATGGTGCAACCGGTGCGCTCGGATACCTGGCGCAGGTGGAGCAGGGGGGTGTTGCCAATAAGCTGGGTGACGTCGGCGGCGTGCTGCACGGTACTACTCCGCAATGCGTGGGCGCCACAGTATGCCACAGGCCCCTATGGGGGTCAGGCGGGCGGGGCGCCTTTGCGCACCCGGTATAGCAGGGCAAGGGCCAGCAGGCTGAGGGCGGTCATCAGCCACACCATGGGGGCCGGCGAGTTGCCCATGAGGGCGCCGATGGTGCCGGCGGCGGTAGCGGAAATGGCCATCTGGATAAAGCCGAGCAGGGCCGAGGCGGTGCCCGCCATGTGGGGGTAGGGCTGCAGCGCCAGGTTCATGGCGTGGGGCAGCACCAGGCCCATGGCGGCGGTGTAGAGCATCATCGGCAGCATCAGCGAATAGATGCTGGAGGGCCACAGGGTGTAGCACAGCAGCATGACAAGGCAGGCCGCGGCCGCCAGGGCCGCCCCCAGCACCACCACCTGGTTGGAATCCAGCAGGCTGGCCAAGCGCGCGCTGCTGGCGCTGCCGATGAAGTAGCCCACCACCGTGGTTAAAAAAATCAGCCCGAAGTACGCCATGGGCACGCCCAGCATTTCAATGTAGACAAAGCCGGAGGCGGAGAGATAACCCAGCATGCCCGCGTACACCAGGGAGCTGCCCAGCGCCACCGCAACAAAGGCCGGCGCGCGCAGCAGGGTAAAGAAATTGCGGGCGATGGTGGCCGGGTGCAGGCTCTGGCGCTGGGGCAGGGATTCCGGCAACAGGCGCTGGATGAGGACAATCATCAGCAGGGCGTAGGCGGCCAGGAACACAAAAATACTGGTCCAGGGCCAGACCAGCATCATCACACTGCCAAGGCTTGGCGCCACCGCCGGCGCCAGCGCCATCAGCATGGCGATCAGTGACAGGGCCCGGGCCGCCCGGCGCGGGCCGAACAGGTCGCGGGTTATGGCCCGCGACAGGGTGGGGCCAACGCAGGCGCCCAGCCCCTGCAGCAGGCGAAACGCAATCAGCTGCTCGACGGTTTGCGACAGGCTGCAGCCAATGCAGGCCACTACGAAGATCAGGGTGCCACCAATCAGTATCGGTTTGCGCCCGTAGCGGTCCGCCAGCGGGCCGCACACCAGGTGGAAGGCGGCAAAGCCTGCGAGGTAGGCGCTCAGGGTCAGCTGGATGTTGGCGCTGGTGGTGCCCAGCGCATCGCGCATGGTGGGCATGGCCGGCAGGTACATGTCTACGCTGAGGGGGCCAAGGGCCACCATGGCCGCCAGCAGCACCAGTAGCCAGGGGGAATCGGCGGCGAGAAAGCGTGAGTGTGTTAAGGCCATGGGGCGGCGATGCTAGCACGCCACCGGCGCCCCGTCTTTGGCAAATGTGCGGCTACTTCTCGAAACCGAGCACGGTTTTCCACCACAGGCGCGGGGCAAAGGCGTGCCAGAGCATGAGGAAGCGGGCCTCGCCGGGGTAGATGATGTCGCGCTCCTTCTCCACGCCCTTGTCGATGGCGTCGACGATTTTCTCCGGGTCCGACAGGCGCCCGCTCTGCTTGGCGTTGCGCAGGCTGCCGGGGCTGTCTGTGTTCAGGCTCTGGTCGATGAGGGGGGTGTTCACCGCCGGTGGGCAGACCAGCTGGACTTTTACCCCGCTGCCGCGGATTTCGTTCTGCAGCACTTCCAGGTAGGTGTTCACCGCGCTCTTGGTTGCGCAGTAGGCGCCCATGTGGGGCACCAGGGCGTGGCCGGCGATGGAGCCGAAGGCGATGATGCGCCCGCGCTTGCGCGCCATCATTGGCGCCAGCACCGTGCGCACCATGTAGGTGGTGCCGAAGTAGTTGATGCGAAACAGCCGCTCCATGGCTTCGTGGCTGTGGTCGATAAGCTGGTGGGCAGGCATCAGGGCGGCGGCGTGTACCAGCAGCTCCACTGGCCCCAATTCGCTCTCCACCTGGCCGACCTTGGCCTCCACGTCGGCCAGGTCGCCGATGTCGCAACGCAGGGGGGTGATCTGTGGCGACTCGGCCGCGGTGGCCTGCAGCCCCTGCTCGTTGACATCGAAGATGGCGACCTTCGCCCCCCGGTTCACCAGCCGCAGGGCAATGATGCGCCCCATGCCGCTGGCGCCGCCGGTGACAATGGCGACCTTGCCTGCTACGTCCTTCATGTTGCCCCCTTTGCTGTTATTGATGGCCTGCCGGGACGGCCTGCGGGTGGCGCCGGGCCGGGCCTTGTGGATACCGATACTGCGGCGGCGCCCGGCACCGGGCAAGGTTTCATCCGGCCAGCCAAAGTGGCCGAATCGCCCGCGGGGCTGCGGCGGGGCGCTGCAAAAGTAAGCGCTTGCTTACTCAGGTGCTCTGTTTTTCAAGTGCCCAGGTGATCCAGGGGCAGAGCGGTGCGGTGCAGTACCCGGCGCAGCTCAAAACTGGAATGCACGCCGGTCACCCCGGGTATGCGGGTGAGCTTGCCAAGCAGAAAGCGCTCGTAGGTTTCCATGTCGGCCACCACAGCCTTCAGCAGGTAGTCCGCGCTCTGGCCAGTGACCACCGAGCACTCCACCACCTCCGGGTAGTTGGCAACTTCCTGCTCGAAGGCTTCAAAGCGGTCCGGGGTGTGGCGGTCCATGGTGATACCGATGTAGGCGGTGAGCTTGAGGCCCAGCCGGGCCTGGTCCAGCAGGGTGACATGGCCGCGAACCAGGCCGGATTCTTCCAGCCGCTTGACCCGCCGGGCGCAGGGGGTGGGCGACAGGCCGACTTTTTCCGCCAGCTCCAGGTTGGTGATGCGGGCGTCGCGCTGCATGATGTCGAGGATGCGGCGATCGGTGCGGTCGAAGCTCATAGCGGGGGCTCCCGGCAGGGGTTTTTGGGGTTATTAACAGAGGCGCTTAACAGGGCCTTCAGCAGGGCCTTTCAACAGGCAATTGGGCAAACAAAGGTGATTTTATCTACAAAATGCCATTTTGGTAGGGATACTGTGCTTATTTGTGGGCTTGCCCGTTAATATTTGCAGTTATTCCCTACGCCGCCGGCGCTAGACTGTGTCCTCGGCTGATTCATCACCTGTTGTTGCCGTGCCGCCGGGGTTACCGCCCCGGTGGCCGCCGCGCAAGGTCTCACAAGGGCGGGCTCTGAAAACGGGCTCATCAGGTGAGCAGCCATCCCAGACACGCTGAGCGCAGCAGTGGCTCGCAAGCCAGCAAATGACAACGCGACAGCAATCGCCGCTACACTAGAAGACCCAGACAGCCCAGCAACACAAAGGACCAGGGAACCGGCCATGAGCAACTTTGACCACCGCAAGTACAAACCCTTTGCACCCATCAAGATGGCGTCTCGCCGCTGGCCCGACCAGCAGATCGAGAAGGCGCCCCTGTGGTGCTCGGTGGATCTGCGGGACGGCAACCAGGCGCTGATCGAGCCGATGACCGCGCGCCAGAAGTCCAAACTGTGGGACCAGCTGGTCAAGGTGGGCTTCAAGGAGATCGAGGTGGGCTTTCCCTCCGCCTCCAGCCACGACTACGATTTTGTGCGCGAGCTGATCGACAACGGCCGCATTCCCGATGACGTGACGGTGCAAGTGCTCACCCAGGCCCGCCCGGACCTGATCGAAAAAACCTTCGAGGCCCTGAAGGGCGTGCGCCGCGCCGTGGTGCATGTGTACAACTCCACCTCCACCGTGCAGCGTGAACAGGTGTTCGGCCTGGATCGGGCAGGCATTATCGACATCGCCGTGCGCGGGGCGAAGCTGGTGCAGGAGTGCGCCGCCCGCTACCCGCAAACCGAATGGGTGTTCGAGTACTCACCCGAGAGCTTCACCGGCACCGAGCTGGATTTTGCGGTGGAGGTGTGCGACGCGGTGACTGCCGTGTGGCAGCCCACCCCCGACAGGCCGGCCATCATCAACCTGCCGGCCACGGTGGAGATGAGCACGCCCAACGTCTACGCCGACCAGATCGAATGGTTCTGCGACCGCGTGGCCCGCCGCGAGAGCCTGTTGATTTCGCTGCACACCCACAACGATCGCGGCTGTGCCGTGGCGGCGGCGGAGCTGGGTGTGATGGCCGGCGCCGACCGGGTGGAAGGCACCCTGATGGGCAACGGCGAGCGCACCGGCAACATGGACATTGTCACCATGGCCATGAACCTCTACAGCCAGGGGGTGGACCCGATGCTGCAGCTTGGCCACATGGACGAGATCATCCAGACCGTGAAGGAGTGCACCCAGTTGCCGGTGCATCCGCGCCACCCCTGGGCCGGCGAGCTGGTGTTTACCGCCTTCTCCGGCAGTCACCAGGACGCTATCAAGAAATGCCTGTCCAAGCAGGACGGCCGCGAGCACTGGGAGGTGGCCTACTTGCCCATCGACCCGGCGGACATCGGCCGCTCCTACCAGGAGGTGATCCGCATCAACTCCCAGTCGGGCAAGGGTGGCATCGCCTACGTGCTGGAGCGTGACTACGGCTTTGAGCTGCCGCGCTGGCTGCAGATCGACTTCTCCGGCACCGTGCAGGCCTTTGCCGAGGAGCGCGAGAAGGAGGTCTCCGGCGAGGAAATATTCGCCCTGTTCCAGCAGACCTATCTGGCGGAGGGCGGCGAGTATCGCCTGGGCGATTACAACGTGAGCCGTGCCGACAATGTCGATCAGCTGCAGGCGCAGTTGCAGCAGGGCAGCGCCAGCCACACCCTGAAGGGCTCCGGCAACGGGGTGGTGGCGTCCTTCGTGGATGCCATGAGCCGCTTTGTGGGCAAGCAGATTGTGCTGGTGGAATATTCCGAGCACGCCCTCAGCCAGAGCGCCGATGCCGAGGCGGTGTGCTACATCCAGCTCAACATCGACGGCGAGCGCCATTGCGGCGTGGGCCGCAGCCACGACATCATCCAGGCCTCGCTGGATGGCATTCTCGGCGCCATCAACCGCGCCGCCCGTCAGGCCGCCAACGCCGCGGCCTGAACCACCCCGGGGCCGGGCGGCGTAAAACCGCCCCCGGCCCGCCGTTTTACCGCCAACAGTCCCGCCAACATTCCATTGTGACCTAAACGGAAACAATCATTGCTCGGCCAGCCGTTTATTGGCGCGGCGCCGTTACGGTACTTTTCCGGCCACTGTTATAAACATAATTAAGTGAGCCTATGACCGAGCGCGACGCCTACCCGGCGGTGTCGACGGCCTGGTACACCGTTGCCGTATTGTTTCTTGCCTACACCTTTTCCGCCATTGACCGGCAGATACTGACCCTGCTGGTGGGCCCGGTGCGGGCCGACCTCGGCCTGACAGATTTTGAAGTGAGCCTGCTGCAGGGCTTTGCCTTTTCCCTGCTGTTTGTGGTGGTGGGCATTCCCCTGGCGCGGGTGGCGGACCGGCGCAGCCGCCGCGGCATCATCGCCATCGGCATTACCTTCTGGTGCGTGATGACGGCCATGTGCGGCATGGCTAAAACCTTCGGCCAGCTGTTTGTGGCGCGCATGGGGGTAGGGGTGGGCGAGGCGGCCCTGAGCCCCGCCGCCGCCTCGCTGATTTCCGACAGCTTCAAGCCCGAACGGCGCGCCATGGCCTTCAGCGTGTATCACCTGGGTTACCCGGTAGGAGGCGGCCTGGCGCTGATTATCGGCGGCCTGGTGCTGGAACTGCTGGCCGGGGTGGACGAGCTGCAGCTGGGCTGGCTGGGCACCTTCCGGACCTGGCAGCTGGCCTTCATCATTGTTGGCCTGCCGGGGCTGCTGATCGCCGGGCTCATGTTCACCTTCCGCGAACCCAGGCGACAGGAGCGCCTGTACGAGAGCGAGGGCGAGCGCATTCCCCTGTCGGTGCTCACCGGCTACATGCGCGCGCGTTGGCAGGCCTACAGCGCCCACCTGATTGCGGTGTCCTTCCTGGGCATGCTCGCCATAGGCACCGCCATCTGGTACCCCACCTTCCTCATGCGCACCTACGGCATGACCGCCAGTGATGCCGGCTACTCCTATGGCCTGGTGATGGGGCTGTGCGGCGCCGCCGGTATTCTCAGCGGCGGCTGGTTGAGCGGCTACCTGATGCGCCGGGGCTATGCCGATGCCAACATGCGGGTGATGCTGATTGCCGCGGTGTGCAAAACCGTGCCGCTGGTAATTGGCCCGCTGATGCCCAACGCCCAGCTGGCCCTGCTGTGCATGGCCTTTGCCACCTACCTCGGCCAGGTGTCGGTGGGGGTGACCACCGCCGCGCTGATGGAAATCACCCCCAATGAAATGCGCGCCCAGATGCTGGCCATCATGCTGTTTCTGGTGAACATTCTGGGCATTGGCTTTGGCGCCAGCCTGATTGCCGCCCTCACCGATTTTGTGTTTATGGACGACGCGGCCCTGCGCTATTCCATCGCCCTGGCCTCCGCCGTTATCGCACCCACCATTGTCGTTATTCTCTGGCTCGGCCTGCCGCACTATCGCCGCTGCGCCGAACAGGTTCATGCCATGCAAGGGGCATCTCACTCGCACACCACCCCCGCCGGGGATTCAGGAGTCGACTATGCACAAACCACATAATACCGCCCGTTCCCTGTTGCCGCTGGCGCTGGGCGCGGCCCTGCTGCCGGGCTATGCGGTGCCCACTCTGGCCCAGCAGGCCGTGCTGGAAGAGGTGATCGTCACCGCCCAGCGGCGGGAGGAAAACCTGCAGGAAACCCCCATCTCGGTGACCGCCCTGAACACCGATACCCTGAACGAACTGCGCGCGCGGGATATTGAAGGGGTGTCCGACTATACCCCGGGCCTGCTGGTGACCCCCACCGTGGGGGGCTCGGTGAATGCCTCCATCGCCATTCGTGGGGCGGTGAACAGCACCAACAACCTGAGCCGCGACAACGCCGTGGGCATGTACCTTGACGGTGTGCCCATCGCCAAAACCTCCGGCGCGATTTTCGACGCCGTGGACCTGGAGCGCATCGAAGTGCTGCGCGGCCCCCAGGGCACCCTGTACGGCAAAAACACCATCGGCGGCGCCATCAACCTGGTGACTCGCAAACCCACCGGTGAACTGGACGGCTACCTGGAAGTGGGCGCCGGCAACGAGAACCTGCTGGAAGCGCGCGGGGCACTGGATATGCCCGCCGTTGGCGAAGTGGGCCGTGGCCTTGGCGAATTCAGCGCGCGGGTGTCCGGCTTCTACCGGGAGCGGGACGGCTTTTACAAGAACACCGACAGCTCGGGCGATGACTTCGACAACCGCGACCAGTGGGGCGGACGCATCGACCTGCGCCTGCAGACCAGCGACAACCTGCTGATTGAATACGGCTACGATACCTTCGACGCCGACCAGCGCCCGCCCATGCTGGCCCTGACTAACTCCGATGCCTTTGCCTTTGTGATTCCGCCCCTCTACCCGCTGGTGGATGCCGCCACCAGCGCAGATCGCCCGGACGAAATCGCCAACGACAGCGCCCTTACCAGCGAAGTGCAGATCGACGGCTACGCCCTGACCGTCACCTACGATCTGCCCGATACGGCCCTGGGCGACCTTACCCTCAAGTCCATTACCGGCTATCGCGACCTGTACACCCTCAGCCTGTCGGACTTCGACGGCACCAACCAGGACATGTTCCGCTTTCGCATCGAAAACGACTTTGAGCAGTTCACCCAGGAATTCCAGCTGCTGGGCAGCACCGACCAGCTGGAATACGTGCTGGGCCTGTTCTACTACGAAGACGAATGGGCCACCGACAACCCGCGCTGGATTTTCCAGTTTGGCGGCAACAGCTTCGACATCAGCGAGCGCGGCGCCAAGGATGATTCCGTGGCGGCCTTCGGCCAGTTGACCTGGACGCCGAATGCCTTCGAGCAGCGCCTGGACCTGACCTTCGGTGCGCGCTGGACCAAAGAGACCAAGGACGTGCATTCCGTGTGGGTGGACCGCAGCGTCTATGACGTCAACCCGGCGGACCCCAACGCCGGCGCCTACGTACGCGATGCCCAGGGCAATCCGGTATTCTCGCCGACCGGTGAGCTGATGCCGCTGAAGGTGGACGATAGCTGGAGCGAAGTGACGCCGATGGCGGTGGCCGCCTGGCGCTTCAGCGAGGACGTGAACGGCTACGCCAAAATCTCCACCGGCTTCAAGAGCGGCGGCTTCAACGGGGTGGCGGCCACCAACTTCGCCTTCGAAACCCCCTTCGACCCGGAGACCATGACCACCTACGAGCTGGGTCTGAAGAGCCGCCTGTTCGAGCAGCGGGTGCAATTGAATGTGTCGGCCTTCTACAACGACTATTCCGACTTCCAGGCCGGGCGCCTGGGCGAGGATGCCATCAGCATTGTGGTGGTCAACGCAGGTGACGCCACCATGCAGGGCGTGGAAGTGGAGTTTCTGGCCCGCCCCACCCAGCACCTGGATCTGGTGTTGAACTACGCCTTCCTGGACACCGACTACGATAACTTCATTGGCGATGACGGCTCGGATGTCTCCGACGATCGCTACTTCTCCTATTCGCCGCGCAACACCGTGTTCGCCTCGGCCAAGTACACCTTCGACCCCTTCTCCTTCGGCGAGCTGTCGGCGCGGGTGGATTACGCCTGGAAGGACGACTTCTATGTCGGCATCGTGGATGACCCGACCACCAACGTCGACGCCTACGGCCTGCTGAGCGCGCGCATCCAGCTGGACCAGATTCCCGTGGGCGATGGCCAGCTGCGGGTGGCGGCCTGGGGTAACAACCTGACCGACGAGGAATACTGGAACACCGCCATCAATCTGTCGGTGTTCACGGTGAACCAGTGGGCGGACCCGCGCAGCTACGGTATTGAATTGAACTATGATTTTTAAGTGCGCGATTTTTAAGTGCGCGCTTTGTAAGCCCGTGACGTTTACGCTCGCGACTTTTAGGCCTTTGCCCGGCGGGGGGCGGCGCGTATGCTGAGCCTGCCGTCGTCGGGTGGAAGGCTTATGGGGCGCTGGGAAGGCATTGAGGAATACATTTGCGTGGTGGAGGCGGGCAGCTTTACCGCCGCCGCCGACCGGCTCGGGGTGTCCAAGTCCTATGTCAGCAAGCAGGTCAGCCAGCTGGAAGACCGGCTGCGGGTGCGCCTGCTGCAGCGCACCACCCGCCGCCTGACCCTCACCGAAATCGGCGAAGTGTTCTACGGCCACTGCCGCGCCATGGCCGAGCAGTTCGACCAGGCCGAATCCACCCTGTCGGATTTGCAGGCGGCCCCCCGGGGCACCCTCAAGCTGGCCATCAACAGCCGTTACGGCGTGCACTACATGGCCAGCGTAGTGGCGGCGTTTTCGCGGCAGCACCCGGGGCTGTCGGTGGAGGTGCACTCCAGTTTCAAGGACGTGGATCTGCTGGAAGAGGGCTTTGACCTCACTGTGCGCTACGGCAAGCTGGAGGACTCCAGCCTGATTGCCCGCAAGCTCGGCTCCTATTCCCTGTGCCTGTGCGCCGCGCCGGATTACTGGGCCGACCACGGCAAGCCGACCTGCCGGGATGACCTGAAACAGCACAACTGCCTGACCACCTCGGACCGCTTCTGGCTGTTCAACACCCCGGACGGGCGCGACACGGTCAAGGTGAAGGTGGGCGGCAACTGGCTGAGCGAAGACGGCGCCACCCTGCTGGCGGCGGCGCGAGCCGGCATCGGCATTGCCCAGCTACCGGACTTCTACGTGCAGGAGGCGGTGGACAAGGGCGAGCTGATGAAGCTGGAGCACCAGGACTGGAGCCACTATGAGCGGGAGACCTGGGCGGTTTATCCCCACACCCGTCACCTGTCGGCGAAGGTGCGCTACTTCATCGAGTTTTTGACCCAGTACATCAACCAGAACTTTATGCCCCAGGCCGGCAAGTTCATGGAGCGGCCGCGCCAGGCGCGGCGGCGGTGACGGCAGCTCAGCCTTCCAGCCGCTGCAGCATCTCGATGGAATAGCCGTCCAGGTCGCGGATAAACGCGGCTATCACCGGCCAGCCCTCCAGCGGCGTTGGCGCCATGTCCGACTGGGCGCCGGCGGCCAGCGCCGCGTCGTACACCGCCTGCACATCGTCACAGTACAGATACAGCTTCCACAGGGCGTTGCCGTGGTCGATGGGGCCGGGCACGTCCTCGCGCTGGGCCAGCTGGATGCGGCCGTCGGAATCCGCCGCCCCGAGGATGGCCTCCTCGGCGCCGGGGATGGAAATACGCTGTAAATCCAGTAGTCCGAGCACGTCGCGATAAAAGGCGACGGAGCGCTCGAGGTCGGTAACGGTGATGCAGTACTGTCCCAGGGTGTTGGCCATGCAGTTTACTCCGGCAGGGTAGGGTTGCGGCGCGCGAGGATACTCTCGGTGCGCTTTTTGATTTTAGCGTCCTGGCCGGAACTTGGCGGCAGAATCCAGAACTGGCCGGCGCGAATGCCCGCCAGGCAGGTATTGGCCACCTCTTCCGGCTCGGTGAGCTGGGGGTTCTCGATGCCCGAGGCCTTCAGCAGGTCGCGCATGCTGACATAGGCCGGCGGGTCCTCGTCGTCACGCAGGTGGGCCGGACGGTTGCGCATGGAATTGAGAATGTTGGTGTTCACCACGTGGGGGCCGGGGAACAGCACATGGGCCTGCAGGGCCGCCGCCTCCATCAGGAACTGGTAGTGCAGCACCTCGGTGATGCTGGTGACTGCCGCCTTGCTGGCGGCATAGATGGGCGTGGTGGGCAGGGAGGTCAGGCCGCCGTTGCCGGAAGAGGTGTTCACCACGTGGCCGGCCTCGCCGTGGGCCAGCATGTCCGGCACAAAGGCCCGTATGCCGTTGGCAATGCCCATCACGTTCACATCGAAGCCCCACTGCCAGTCGTTGGGGGTGAGGGTCCACAGCCGGCGCTGGGCCTCCTTGATGCCGACACCGGCGTTGTTACACAGCACATGCACCGGGCCGAAGGTGTTTTTTACGGCAAGGGCCAGTGCTGCCATCGCCTCTGGGTCGGTGACATCCGCCTGCAGGCCGGTCACGTTCAGACCCGCCTCGCGCAGGCCGGCGGCGGATGCCTGCAAGGTGTCCTGCTCCACATCGGCCATCACCACCTGCATGCCCTGTTCACCAAAGCGCTGGCACAGGCTGTAGCCCACCCCCGAGGCGCCGCCGGTAACGACGGCGGTCTTGCCGCGAAAATCATCCATTGGCGGCCATGCCCTGTGTGCGGGTGGCCAGTTCCAGGGCTGGCACGTTGGTGTCGTCAAAGCGCTGGTGAATGAAGTTCACCAGGTTGTCGCCGGGGATCTCGGTGAGGATCTGGCCACTGGTGCGGGTGGCGCCGGTGGCCAGCTGCATGCGAATCACCTGCTCCACCGGCACATCCACCAGCGGGTCGAAGGGGCTGTCGCGCAGGATCACCTGGGGGTTGTTCACCGTGTGCACGCTGTCGTAGTTGCGCTCCCAGTTGAGGCGGGTGAGGAACACCGGGCCGTCGAAGCCGGGCTCGCCGTCGATGCGCGGCAGGGCCTTGTGGCAGAAGAAGTACTCGGTAAAGGGTTCCGGCGTGGCCTCGGCGGCGCCGACCTCGCCGGCCATTTCCAGAAAGGTAATGCCGTGGCGGGCAATGCGGGTGCGGATGGCGTTGCCGTCGCGCTCCATGTCCGCCACCTCGGCAATCTTCTTCGGCTCGCCAAAGCGTTCGCGGCCGCTGATCACCACAAACTCGCCGTGCATCGGCATGGCCAGCACGTAGTGGCCCTCGGTGTCGCCGTAGCGGCATTTCACGCCCACCGTGGCGGCGCCGATCTCCACTGTTTCGGTGTCGCTGACATGCATGGCGACGTTGGCGTGCTGGACGAAGATGTGCGGTTCGTCACTTGGCACCAGGGGGGCGGGCAACAGGGCGGCGTGGATGGCCGGGTCGGTGGCGTAGACGCAGCGCAGGGAGGTAACAGTGCAGTTCAGGCCGGGGCGGGCCTCGGCGGTGCGGGCGGGGTCGCGAACGTAGCGCAGTGTGGCCATGGTCTTATCCTCGTTATTGCGGGTGCGTGTGTTGCGGTTCGGTTTCGGGGTAAAACTGCGAGAAATAGCGCCGGAAGCGCATGATCGGGCCGTCGCCGTCGCACAGCAGCGGCTCGCTCAGGTGAAACTTGTGCTGCCAGATGGGGATGTCGCCCTCCAGGCCGCGCTGGCCGTTGGTGTTGGCGATGCTCTCGCGCAGGGCGCGGTATTCGAAGGAATCCTCCGGATAGCGCTGGTGGGTGTAGGCAAAGCGCACCTCCACCCGGTCGGCACTCACTGGCGTTACCAGCACCTGCAGCAGGTAGTCCACCAGGCCCTTGAAGCGGGTCCACTTCTGGCCGGCGCCGTTCTGCACCACTTCGATGGCGGCGTCGATCTCGATTTCCTGCCCCTCGGGGTTGATCACCTTGCGCCGGCCACTCACCTGGCTGCGGCGGATATGGCCGTCGTAGGTGGTTTCTCCCTCGGGCACCGCTTCCATGCTGTGCACATACTTGAAGTGGGCCACGTCCACGCCGTTTTCGGCAATTTCCTGGGGGTGGGAGTCGAAGGTCCAGAAGTAGCGATCCTGCTCCACCCAGTCCGGGTCCTTCAGTTCCGCCAGCTCGATCACTTCGTAGTGGGGGGCCAGGTTGTGCGGGTGATACCAGGCCCAGATCACTTCGTTGGCCTCCACTACCGGGTAGCTGCGCAGGCAGGGTTTGTCCTGTGCCTTCGGCGGGATGGCCTTGGCGTAGGGGATGTCCTTCACCATGCCGGCGCGGTCGTAGCGCCAGTGGTGGAAGGGGCAGCGGAGGGTTTCACCCACCACCTCGCCACCGTGGCCCAGGTGGGCGCCGAGGTGGGGGCAGGCCGGGTCCACCAGGCCGATGGCGCCGCTCTCGGTGCGAAACAGCACCATGTCGCGGTCGAAGTAGTGGATGTTGCGCACCTCGCCCACCGCCAGTTCGTCGCTGTAGCCCACGCAGTACCAGCCGGTCGGAATGGGCATCGGGAATCGCGCGCTCATGTCAGGCGGCCCCCGCCAGGTACTCGCGGCGCTCGGGGCCGACCCGAGCGGCGATGGCGTCGAGTTTTTTACGATCCAGGTGGTAGCAGTCCACTGCGTTGCCACCGAGGATGGCCTCGATCTCGCCCTCGGGCATGCCGGTGAAGAACTCCCGCAGTTTTTCCCGGGTGTGGGGCCAGGAGCCTTCCGGGTGGGGGTAGTCGGTGCCCCACATCACATTGTTGATGCCGATATCGTGGCGCACGGAGGTTGACCCCTCGTCAAACAGGGCCGAGGCGCCCACCCAGCAGTTGCGGCGGAAGTAGTCGCTGGGCTTCAGGGTCAGGTTGCTGCGGAAGTCCCCCAGCTTGCCACTGGTGTGCTTGACCGAGGCGCGCACGTCCATCAGCTCCAGCAGGTGGGGAATCCAGAACTCGCTGACCTCGGTGATCACAAAGTGCAGGCGCGGGAAGCGCTCGAACACGCCGCCGAAAATCATGTGCCACAGGGGCCGGCTGGCCCACCAGGCGAATTCGGTGAGGTACACGCCCACCGCACCCGGCAGGTCGAAGTTGTAGTCTGGTGATGGCCCCGAGTGGGTGTGTACCACCATGTTGTGATCCTGGCAGAAGGCCCAGATGGGGTCGTACTTGGGGTGGTTGTAGGGGTCGTGGTCGCCCATCAGGGCCGGGATCAGAATGCCGCGCAGGCCCTGGTCGAAGGCCCACTTCACCTCCCGCAGGGCCTCCTCCACATCGTAGAGCATGAGCACAATGGCCAGGCCAATGCGGCGGTCCGGGTCCTGGCGGCAGAATTCGGCAATCCAGCGGTTGTGGGCGCGAGCCCCGGCCCACTGCAGCTGCGGGTCGATGCCCCAGGGGCGCAAACCCAGCCCGGCGCCAAAGGGCGGCGCGTTCATCTCGGTAATGCCGTCGGGGAACAGCACTTCGGCGGCCACCCCGTCGGCGTCGATCACCCGGTTGCGCACGGTGCCGTCCCAGGCCCCGGCAAGGTCGTCTTCAATGCCCTTGCGCCAGTTGTCGTTAAAGTCGGAAATGAGGAATTTTTCCTCGGCCTTGCGGGTCATTTCCCGCTGTATCGGCAGGGCCTTGTCAAAGGCCTCGTGAAAGCGGGCATCCAGGTAATCCCGGTAGCCCTCCATGGGCAGGCCGGCGTGGCCGTCGGTAGAAACAATCAAATAGCGGTCCATGACACACTCCAGTCGCAGTCAGCATGGGGGCAGACTACGCCCCCGCCCGGCGGCGGATAAACCGCTGGCGGTGGTTTGATTGTTCTTGCACGGGAAACAATGCCTCAGCCCCGGGGCGGGCGCAGCCGGCCGCGCTGGAAGCGGCCCATGCGCCACAGGGCGCGGCGCCGGGAATTGAGGTGGCGGTAGCGAAAGGCTCGCCAGCGATTGCCGCGGCCGGGCAGCAGGCTGGGGCGCCTGCCCAGCGCAGCCAGCGCCTCGCCGGCGACATCGTCAGGTTCCATCCCGAAACTGACCCGCTCCGAGCGGGTGGCGCCGGGCGACAGCACCAGCATGTCCACGCCCTGGTCCCGCAGCTCGAAGTGCAGGGACTCCCCCAGCGCCAGCTGGTAGGCCTTGCAGGCGGCGTATTCGGCCATGTAGGGCACCGGCGTATGGCCGGTAATGGAACTGACCTGTATCACCCCGCCGCGGCCGCGGTGTAACAGGGCCGGCAGCAGGTGGTGAATCAGCCGCAGCTGCAGGCGGGTATTGAAGGCGAGGGTGGCTTCCACCTCGTGCCAGGGCCGCTCGCTGAAGTGGCCGTGGTAGCTGGGGGCGCCGGCATTGTTGACCAGCAGGCCGATATCAAGGGCATCCAGCGCCGCCAGCAGGGGGCCGATGGCATCCTCGCGGGTAAGGTCCAGCGCCAGCGGGCGCGCGGTGATGCCGTGGCGCGTGGCGAGCTCCCCCGCCAGTTCCTCCAGCAGCGTCTGGCGGCGCGCCACCAGCAGCAGGTTCAAACCCCGCATCGCCAGTTGCCGGGCGAAGGCGCGGCCGATGCCGGCGGAGGCACCGGTTACCAGGGCCCAGGGGCCGTAGCGCTGGTTGAATCGGGTGGTTGCCCCTGCCGCTGTCGTTGTCCCAGCCCTCGTCCCTGCCCCTGCCCCTGCCCCTGCCCCTGCCCCTGCCCCTGCCCCTGCCCCTGCCATTACCTCTCCCGTTGACGGCAATCGTGTGCCCTCATAGTGGCACGAACCGCCCGGCCCGTTAGGCGCTGGCGATAGACAGACTGTTTCCGGGGGCGCTCACCCGCGCCGGCTGGCGCGCGAAGCGCAAGCTAGTAGGGATGGCGCTGGAAGTAATCCTTCGCCGCCGCCACCACTTTGCCGGACAGCATCAACGTCGCCACCATGGTGGGAATGGCCATCAGCCCGTAGCTGCCGGAGATCAGGTTGAACACCACATCAATGCTGACCGTGGCGCCAAAAATCACGGTGGCAACAAACACCCAGCGGTAGTGGTGCTGGATGCCGGCGCCAAACAGAAAGCCAAAGCACTTGGCGCCGTAGTACCACATGGTGAACATGGTGGTGCTGGCCAGGATCAGGGTAACGCCGAACAACAGCACCACGCCTGTGGTGCCAAAATCCGCCCGGAAGGCATTGGCGGTGAGGTTGATGCCGGACAGGCCCTGGGGGGCCTGCCAGGTGCCCGCCAGCAGGATCACCAGCGCCGTGCAGGTGCATACGATGAGGGTGTCAGCCACCGGCCCCATCATCGCCACCAGACCCTCGCGCACCGGCTCCGATGTACGGGCGGCGCCGTGGGCCATCACTTCGGTGCCTACCCCCGCCTCGTTGGAAAAAGCCCCGCGGCTGATGCCCACCAGAATCACCCCCAGCAGCCCGCCGCCCACCGCCTGGGGGTTGAAGGCGTCGCGCACGATGGAGACCAGCAGGGCAGGCACCTCGCCGGCGTGCATGGCCAGCAGGGCCAGGGTCATGGCCAGGTAGGTCACCACCATCACCGGCAGCAGGGCCACTGCCACCTTGGCCACCCGTGGCAGCCCGCCAAAAATCACAATGCCCACCAGCACCGCCATGGCGCAGCCGATGCCAAAGCCGGTGAGGGTCGGGTCGGCCTGGGGAAAGGCCTGCTCGCGGATCAGGGCGGTGAGCTGGTTGGCCTGGAAAATGGGCAGGGTGCCCACCAGCCCGGCCACCGAAAACAGAATGGCCAGGGGGTAAAAGGCCCGGGGCAGGGCTTCGCGAATAATGTACATGGGCCCGCCCTGCAGGCGGCCGAGGCTGTCTTCGCCCCGGTACATCACCCCCAGGGTGCAGGTGAAGAACTTGGTGGCCACCCCGGCCAGGGCGCTAATCCACATCCAGAACACCGCCCCCGGGCCGCCGGCCACAATGGCCAGGGCCACCCCGGAGATATTGCCAAGCCCCATGGTGCCCGACAGCGCCGCCGCCAGGGCCTGGCCGTGGCTGAGTTCGCCGGGCTCATCGGGGGTGTCGTGCTTGCCGAGCATAATGCCAATCGCGTGGCCGAAGTGCCGGTAGGGCAAAAAGTGCGAGCGCAGGGCGAAGAAAATCCCGCCGCCGAGCAGCAGCATCACCAGCGGCGTGCTCCAGACGGCATCGGCAAAACGGGCGGAAAGTTCCTGCAGTGTGTCCATGGGGCCCCGGTCGTGTCGGTCTTGAAGAAGTTGTTGTTGGTTTTGATGTTGGTTTTAGTGTGGCAGCGATTTTTATGTGTGGCCCTGGCAGATGCGGCCCTGCGCGCCTGATAGCCACCGCGCGAGGCGGCCAGCTTAACACAGGGCCGGGCGGTACTCGCCCGCGGCGCTGCTAGACTGAAGGCCATGAACCCCCGTCCCGTAGCCCTGTGGGCGGCGCTGCTGCCCTTTGCTGCCGTTCACCTTACCTACCTGCTGGCGGCCAGCCACGGCCTGGTGGACTGGTGCTTTCCCTATACCGGTGCCTGCACCTCCATCAGCGCCACCGGCCGCGAAGCGCCGGCCAGCTACCTGTTTCGCGCCACCATGCTGCCGGCGGCGCTGCTGCTGTTTGCCTACTGGTGGCTGAACAGCGTGTGGCTGGCTGCCCTGGGCAGCGCTGCCGGGCCGCGCCGCTGGATGCTGGTGCTGGCGGCCATTGCCAGCCTGGGCCTGGTGGCCTACGTCACCGTGCTGGGGGAGGCCGGCGCACAGTGGCAGCGCCAGCGGCGAATTGGCGTGGTGCTGTTTTTTACCTTTACCTACCTGGCGCAGCTGTTGCTGGTGGCCCAGCTGCGCCGCCTGCAGCCGCAGGCGCCGGCGCTGCGCCGGCTGGTGGCGGCCATGTTCGGCGTGTGTGTGCTGCTGCTGGCCCTGGGCCTGGTGACGGTGCTGTGGGATGCGCTGGACGCGGCGGGTTACGATGCGGTGGAAGACGCCTTTGAGTGGAACCTCAGCCTGTTGCTGCAAACCAATGTGCTGCTGGGCTACTGCCTGTGGCGCTGCTGCGGCTGGCGTCTGGCAGTGGTGCGGGGTGGTGGTAAGGGCTGGCGGTAAGGGCTGGTGGTAAGGGCTGGTGGTAAGGGGCTTGGCAGCGGCGGTGCCGCACACGGATAATCCGCCGGCAACCAACGTAAAGGACTGACATGGGCAGCGCACCACAACTTGATGATATCGAAGCCGCCGCGGCGCGCATCGCCGGCTACATTCACCGCACACCGGTGTACACCAGCCGCCAGCTGGATGCCCTGTGTACCGCCAGCGTGCACTTCAAATGCGAGAACCTGCAAAAGGTCGGTGCCTTCAAGGCCCGCGGCGCGTCCAACGCCGTGCTCAGCCTCAGCGACGAGGCCGCCGCCCGTGGCGTGGCCACCCACTCATCGGGCAATCACGGCGCCGCGCTGGCCATGGCGGCGGCGCGGCGCTGCATTCCCGCCCACATCGTTATGCCAGCCAATGCGCCGGCGGTAAAAAAAGCCGCGGTGGAAGGCTACGGCGCCTTCATCATCGAATGCGAACCCACCCAGGCCGCGCGGGAAGCGACCCTGGCCCAGGTGGTGGCAGAGACCGGCGCGGCCTTTGTGCACCCCTACGACGACGAGCGGGTGATTGCCGGCCAGGGCACCGTGGCGCTGGAGCTTTTGGAGCAGGTGCCGGGCCTGGACGTGGTGGTGGTACCGGTGGGGGGCGGCGGCCTGCTGGCCGGTGTTGCCACCGCCATCAAGGCCATGAAGCCCGGCGTTGAAGTGGTGGCGGCGGAACCCGTCGGCGCCGATGACGCCTTCCGCTCCTTCGGCCTTGGCGAGCGCCAGCCCCAGCCCAATCCCCAGACCATTGCCGATGGCCTGCGCACCGCCCTGGGCGAGCGCAACTTTCCCATCATCCAGCGCTGCGTAGACACCATTGTCACCGTGGAAGAGGAGAGTATCGTTAAGGCCATGCGCCTGCAGTGGACCCGTCTCAAAAGCCTGGTGGAACCCTCTGGCGCGGTGAGTTTTGCCGCCCTGCTGGAACACCCCGAACGCTTCCGCGACCGCCGCGTGGGGGTGGTCATCAGCGGTGGCAATGTCGACCTTGACCATCTTCCCTGGTGACCCTGTGAGCCAACGTCCTTCTCGCCTCTCTCATCTCTCGCATCCCGCTCGGCCCTTTCACCTCGCCCTGCCCGTCGACGACCTGGACGCCGCCGCGCACTTTTATGGCGAGGTGCTGGGCTGCCCCCGGGGGCGCGCTTCCAGTCGCTGGATCGACTGGGATTTCTGGGGCCACCAGCTGGTCACCCACCTGGTGGATGCCGACCAGCTAAGCGCCGCAGCCACCAACCCGGTGGATGGCGAAGCCGTGCCCGCGGCGCACTTCGGGGTGATTCTTGAGTGGGAGCTGCTGGAGGCGCTGGAAGCCCAACTGAAAGAGCAGGCCGTTCCCTTTGTCATCCAGCCCAGCGTGCGCTTTGCCGGGCGCCGCGGCGAGCAAAAAACCTTCTTCGTGCGCGACCCCGCCGGCAATCACCTGGAATTCAAAGCCTTTCGCAACCTGGACATGCTGTTCGCCACCGATGGCCTGGACTATCCCTGACCTGCCTGCCCCGCGCCGTGAGGGCGCGCTGCGCTGGCTGCTCCCGCTGGCGCTTGGCCTGTTGCTGGCCGGCTGCAGCAGCACCACCTTCTTCTACAATCGCCTCGATTTCCTGGTGCCCTGGTACGTGGACGACTACGTGGAGCTGGACAGCGAGCAGGATCAGGCCCTGGAGCAGCTGCTGCAGCCCTTTCTGGCCTGGCACCGCCGCGAGGAGCTGCCGCTTTACGTGGCCCTGCTCGACGAGGCCCAGGGCATGCTCGACAGCGACGGCCTCAGCCTGGCCGAACTGCGCGAGCTGACCCGGCAGATGGAGCTGGCCGGCGATCGCCTGCAGACCCGCTCCCTCGACTGGCTGCTGCCGATTGGCGAGCAGCTCAGCGACGAACAGGTGCAGGATTTTCTCGCCGAGCTGCAAGACAAGCAGCAAGAGCTGGAGGAGAAGTATCTCGAGCGCGACCTTGAGGAGTACCGCGAAGACACCTACGACCGCCTGCGCGACAACGTGGAAGATTATCTGGGCCGGCTGGATCGCGAACAGAAAGACACCCTGCAGGCGGAAATTGCCGCGCTGGAGCGCTCCGACCACCTGTGGCTGGCCGAGCGCCAGGTGTGGATAGAGCGCCTGCGGCAGCTACTTCAGCGCGCCCCCGGCTGGCAGGACGGTGTGCGCGATGCCCTGGCCACCCGTTGGCACAGCGCCAGCCCCGAATACCAGCGCATGGTCGAACACAACATCAGCGTCATCCAGCGCGCCATCGTCCAGGTAGTGAACAGCCGCAGCGAACGCCAGGACCGCCACTTGCGCAGCAAAGTGGGCGCCCTGCGGGAGGACTTTCTGGCCTTGAGCCGGGAGGGGGTGGAGGGGCCAGTGCCCGAACACCCAGGCGCCGCCCGGCAGGATACGGCGGCGCCCTGAGGCGCCATCAATCCAGCAGCGACAAATCCCGCACGGCGCCCTTGTCGGCGCTGGTGGCCATTTTGGCGTATACCTTCAATGCCGCACTCACCTTGCGCGGGCGGTCTTTCACTGGCTTCCAGGCGGCATCGCCCTTGGCTTCCATCGCCGCGCGGCGGGCGGCGAGTTCGTCATCGGACAGGCGCACGTTGATGCTGCGGCCGGGGATGTCGATGTCGATGGTGTCGCCGTGCTCCACCAGGCCGATGGCGCCGCCGGCGGCGGCCTCGGGCGAGGCGTGGCCGATGGACAGGCCAGAGGTGCCGCCGGAGAAGCGGCCGTCGGTGAGCAGGGCGCAGGCCTTGCCCAGGCCCTTGGATTTCAGGTAGCTGGTGGGGTAGAGCATCTCCTGCATGCCGGGGCCGCCGCGGGGGCCCTCGTAGCGGATGATGACCACGTCGCCGGCCTTTACCTTGTCGGCAAGGATGTCCGCCACGGCATCTTCCTGGCTTTCGCAGACGTAGGCAGAGCCGGAGAATCTAAGGATGGACTCGTCCACGCCGGAGGTTTTCACCACGCAGCCGTCTTCGGCGATGTTGCCAAACAGCACCGCCAGGCCACCCTCCAGGGAGAAGGCGTTGTCGAGGGAGCGGATGCAGCCGCCTTCGCGGTCATCGTCCAGCGAGGGCCAGCGGGTGTTCTGCGAGAAGGCGGTCTGGGTGGGAATGCCGGCGGGGCCGGCTTTGTAGAACTCGTGCACGGCTGCGTCCTGGGTGCGCACGATATCCCACTGTTCCAGGGCATCGGCGATGGTGGGGCTGTGCACGGTGGAGCAGTTGCGGTGCAGCAGGCCCGCCCGGTCCAGCTCGCCCAGAATGCCCATGATGCCGCCGGCCCGGTGCACGTCTTCCATGTGGTACAGGGGCGTGTTGGGCGCCACCTTGCACAGCTGGGGGACTTTGCGCGACAGGCGGTCGATGTCGGCCATGGTAAAGTCCAACTCGGCCTCCTGGGCCGCGGCCAGCAGGTGCAGGATGGTGTTGGTGGAACCGCCCATGGCGATGTCCAGGCTCATGGCGTTTTCGAAGGCTTCGAAGCTGCCGATATTGCGCGGCAGCACCGAGTCGTCGCCCTCGCCGTAGTAGCGCTGGCACAGCTCCACGGCAACCTGCCCGGCGCGATGGAACAGGCGCTCGCGGTCGGCGTGGGTGGCCAGGGTGGAGCCATTGCCCGGTAGGCTGAGGCCCAGGGCCTCGGTCAGGCAGTTCATGGAGTTGGCGGTGAACATGCCGGAGCAGGAACCACAGGTGGGGCAGGCGGAGCGCTCGTATTCCTGCACTTCTTCCTCGGTGGCGGAATCGTCGGCGGCAATCACCATGGCGTCGATCAGGTCCAGCTTGTGCTCGGACAGCTTGGTCTTGCCTGCTTCCATTGGCCCGCCGGACACGAACACGGCGGGAATGTTGAGCCGCATGGCGGCGTTCAGCATCCCGGGGGTGATCTTGTCGCAATTGGAGATGCACACCATGGCGTCGGCGCAGTGGGCGTTGACCATGTACTCCACCGAGTCGGCAATCAGGTCGCGGCTGGGCAGGCTGTAGAGCATGCCGTCGTGGCCCATGGCAATGCCGTCGTCCACGGCGATGGTGTTGAACTCCTTGGCCACGCCGCCGGCCTTTTCGATTTCCCGCGCCACCAGCTGGCCGAGATCCTTCAGGTGCACGTGGCCGGGCACAAACTGGGTGAAGGAGTTGACCACGGCAATGATGGGCTTTTTGAAGTCTTCGTCCTTCATGCCGGTGGCGCGCCACAGGGCGCGGGCGCCGGCCATGTTGCGGCCGGCGGTGGAGGTTTTGGAGCGATAGTCGGGCATGGTGCACACCTGCGCGCCCGCAGTGGCGCGCGTTCATTGGTCAGAAAAGGGCACGCAGAATAGCAAAAATGTGGCGTTTACCGTAGGGGTGGGTGGACAGGTGGGTAGACAAGGCTGCATGGACAGCCTTCTACCGACAGCGGCATGCGCCCAGGCGCGCCCGCAGCGGCTCACGCCGGTTTCACGGCTCCTGTGGCAGCAGCCAGCTGGTCAGCACGTGGTAGGCCACCCCCTCGCGCTGGCGCCGTGATTCAAACAAAGCGATCTCCCGCTGCTGCAGTGAAATGGCCGGCGGCTGGGCGGGCAGGGGTGGCGCCTGCGCGCAGCGCCGGAACAGGGTGATGTGAGGCTGAAAGCGCCGCCGGTCCCGCTGGGTGTGGGCGCTGGCGAGCAGCTGGCGCAACTTGCCGGCCTGCCGGTCCAGGGTGTCTGGCCACTGGCGCGGCCCCAGCCAGTACAGGCCATTGCCCGGCCAGTAGCCGGTCTGGTCCAACAACACGCAGGCGGCCGGCGGCGGGGTCTGGGCCAGCCAGTTATCCACCCGCTCGCACAGCTGGTCGATGGCCGGCAGGGCCAGCTCGCCGCCAAAGGCCAGGGTCAGGTGCAGGTTGGCCACCGGCACGGGCCTGGCCGCCGGGCCAAACTGGCGGTCGCGCCAGTCGCCGATGGCCAGCGCGGTGGACGGGTCGGGTTCAATACCGAAGAAAACACGCATGCTCTGCCCTGTTGCATTCGCCCTGTTACAAGGGTGTAAACCGGTGCCGTGTCTGGCCGCGGGGAATCTGGCGGCGGCGGGGCAATTGGGTTAATGTTCGCGCCGATAACATAACCAGAAACAGGATATGACCGTGCCCCATTTTGCCCGCCTTGCCCTGCTGCTTGGCTGCAGCCTGTTGTTCGCCTGCAGCGACAGTGGCGACAGCCACAATACACCGGTTACCCCGCCGGAGCCCAATGAGCCCCCGCGCCCGGCGCTGGAGCTGACCTTCTCCGAAGCGCCCATTGCCCTGGATGGTATCAACGCCGAGTTTGCCGCCGATGTGCCCTACGGCGACAAAGCGCGCAATGTGCTGGATATCTACCTGCCGCGCGACTGCGACGACCCCACGCCGCTGGTGATCTACATCCACGGCGGCGGTTTCACCGGCGGCGACAAGAGCAGCGCCCACGAACGCTTTGGCGATGACATTCGCGCCTTCCTGCAGAACTGCGTGGCCTACGCCAGCATCAACTACACCCTGCTGGAGGTGCCGGAGGCCGGCGGTGACATGAGCGCGGCGGCGGCCCAGGGCGGCGTGCTGACCTCGATGAACGACAGCGCCCGCGCCCTGCAGTTTATGCGCTATTACTTTGAAAGCCTGAACCTGGATGTGGACAACGTGGCCCTGTACGGCGGCTCCGCCGGTGCCGGCACCGCGCTGTGGTTGGGCACCCACGATGACATGGCCGACCCGGATGCCGAAGACGCGGTGCTGCGCGAATCCACCCGGGTCAAGGCGGTGGGCGCCCTTGCCACCCAGTCCACCTACGACCTGGTCGACTGGGAGGCGATTCTGCTGCCGGTCATCGAGCCCTTCGAGGCCATCCTCGGCGGCACCGACATCATCACCGTGGCCCAGGCCATCGGCACCGAAAACTACCTGCTGACCTTCCTCGGCGTGGCCTCGGTGGCGGAGGTGGATACCCAGGACAACATCGACTATCGCGCCAATGTGGACATGCTGGAACTGATGGATTCAGGCGATGCGCCGATTTACGTGCACAACTACGAGACCAGCCCGGATGATCTGCTCAACCTGTTCCTGCACCACGGCCTGCACGCCATCGCGGTGTACGACCGCGCGGTAGAGGTGGGGCTGGAAGCGGTGGGCTACTCCGAGCAGCCGGGGTACCTGCTTGAAGACCCTTCCGGCGAGGGCCATGTGTCCTTCCTGATGCGCCACATCCGCTAGCGCGCGCCCTTAGGTGCCCGCGGCGAGGTCACTGCGGGCGCCTTTCGATCACCAGCAAAATCCTGCCCACCGTCAGCCCGAACTTTTTCATGGTGGATTCGTTGACGATGACGCTCGGCGACACCAGGTACATGCGATCGTCGATGGTGAGGTCGAGGGTGCTCTGGTTGTAGGGAATGCGCAGCACGTATTCCATGAACAGTGCGTTACCGGCCAGCCGCGCCTGGGAATCGCCCACCACATCGCCGGCAGTGCCAATATAGCGCTGGTGGCCGCTGGCGTCGTGCCCGTCTGGCGTCAGGGTCCACACCCGCCGCTGGGCCTCACCATCGTCAAACACGAAGTCCTCTTCCAGCGTGCCCACGCCCTCGCGCCAGTAAGCCTTGATGTCGGCATTGAAGGTGCGAATGACGTCGCCGCGCCAGTTCTTCACCACGCCGTGGGCGGTCAGCGGACCATCGAAGAACTGTTCCAGTTGTAGCGCCGGTGTGCTGCCGGCATGGCGGCCAACGTCCGGCGAGGTACAGCCCGTTATCATCAGCCCGCAGGCCAGTGCGAACCCTGCTGCTTTGCTGCCCATGTGGTGCCTCCTTCTCGCGCTCAGGTTGTCCCCTGGATACGCAGGCGGCGGGCAAGAGGATGAGCCCGCCGCAGGAGGCCGCTACAGGGCCTTGAAAAACACCTTGGAGTTGCGCTGCAGGTTGTAGAGGTTCTGCTTCTGCGCCGGCAGTGCATCCCGTCCGCATTCGACAAAGCCCTGCTCGATAAACCAGTGGGCGGTCTGGGTGGTGAGCACAAACACCCGCTCCAGGCCCTGCTGGCGCGCCTCGCGCTCCAGGCCGCGCAGCAGCCGCTCGCCGCGTTTGCCGCCGCGGTATTCCGGGTGGGAGACGATGCAGGCCACTTCGCCGCAGCTGTCCTCCGGGTAGGGGTAGAGGGCGGCGCAGGCGAGAATGCGCCCGTCCCGCTCCAGCAGGCGGAAGTGGCTGATCTCGGTTTCCAGCAGTTCCCGCGAGCGCTTGAGCAGAATGCCCTGCTGCTCCAGCGGCTCGATCAACTCCAGAATGCCGCCGACATCGTCGATGGTCGCCCAGCGGGACTGCTCGTAATCGTCCTTGGCCACCAGGGTGCCGGCGCCATCGTGGGTGAACAGCTCCTGCAGCATGGCGCCGTCGTCCTGGAAGCTGATCACCTGGCAGCGCTCCACCCCGGCCAGGCAGGCGCGGCGGGCGGTGTCGGCAAGCCGCGCCTGCTCGTCGCTGGCAAAACTGAGCCCCGGCATCTCGCCCACCGCAATCTGGCGCAGCAATTCGCCGGCGGCATTCTGCAGGCCGGCGTCGGGGCCGAACAGCAACAGTTTGTCGGCGCCAATGGCAGAGGCGCAGTGCACGGCAATGTCCTCCAGCTGCAGGTTGAAAATCTCGCCGGTGGGCGAATAGCCCAGGGGCGACAGCAGCACGATGGAGCCGGCGGCGAGCTGTTCGCGAATGCCCGCCACGTCCACCCGGCGCACGCGTCCGGTGTGGTGAAAGTCCACCCCGTCCAGCACGCCGATGGGGCGCGCCGCCACAAAGTTGCCCGAGCACACCCGGATACGGCTGCCCTGCATGGGGGAGTTGGGCAGGCCCATGGACAGCAGCGCCTCAATCTGGGCGCGCAGGGAGCCGGCGGCGTCGGTGACCAGCGGCATGGCCGCGCTGTCGGTGACCCGCATGCCGTTGTG
This sequence comes from Parahaliea mediterranea, assembly GCF_003402235.1. GTDB lineage: Bacteria > Pseudomonadota > Gammaproteobacteria > Pseudomonadales > Halieaceae > Parahaliea > Parahaliea mediterranea. The sequence continues at coordinate 194,581 of NZ_QEWO01000006.1, read as the reverse complement.
AAAGCGGCGCTCCAGCCCTGCCTGGGCCAGGCGCTCGTCGATCTGCGGGCGATTGCCGTGCACCAGCACCAGGCGCACGCCTAGGCTGTTGAGCAGTGCGATATCGTGAATGATGTGGGGGAAGTTCGCGTGCTGGGCCACCTCGCCCCCCAGCATCAGCACAAAGGTCTTGCCCCGGTGCGCGTTGATGTAGGGTGCGGTATTCCTGAACCAGCGAATCTGTTCCGGGCCGGTTGTACTCACCTGTCTGGCCTGTTTCCTAGCGTAAAACGCTAAGGTTACCCAATGCCTCAGTTGGCGCCTAATGGCAATAATGCACAGTGGTTGCCGCCGCCGCCATCGGCGGGTGGGCTGTAGTGGCGTATGCTGTGCCCTGCGCCATCAACCGCTACCACGGAGGGCCCCGGTGAATAACTTGCTGACGATTGGTCTGGTGTGCCTTGGCATCATTGCCTATGCCCTGGCGTCGCGGCGCCTGGACCGCGCCCTGGTCACCCTGCCCATGGTGTTTGTGGCGCTGGGCTATGCGCTGGCGCAACTGGGCATGGGAGGGGGCCTGTCGATGGATACCACGGCCCTGCATGTGTTCGCCGAGGTTACGCTGGTGCTGGTGTTGTTTACCGATGCGGCCAGTGTGCATTTTCGCAGCGCGCGGCACAGCCTTGGCATTCCCGCGCGGATGCTCCTGCTGGGCATGCCGCTCACCATCGCCCTGGGGTCGCTGGTGGCCTGGTGGGCGGCGCCCGGTGTGCCGCTGGTGATGGCAGTGTTGCTGGCCGCCATCCTGACCCCCACCGACGCGGCCCTGGGCCAGGCCATCATGGCCAGCCCGCAGGTGCCGCAGCGCCTGCGCGAAGCCATCAATATCGAGAGCGGCCTCAACGACGGCTTGGCGGTTCCGGTGATCATGGCCAGCGCGGTGCTGGCCGCCGGCGCTACCGGCACTGCCTTTCACGGCGCCCCGGACAACATGGTCCGTTTTATCATCCTGCAGCTGCTGCTGGGGCCGCTGACCGGCGCGGTGGTGGGCTGGCTGCTGGCGCGCCTGCTGGACCGGGCCCTGGAGCAGGGCTGGGTGTCTGGCCCCGGGCGGGCCATTGCCGTGCTCGCCGGCGCCATCCTGTGCTTTACCCTGGCGGAATACCTGGGCGGCAACGGCTTTATCGCCGCCTTCATCGGCGGGCTGGTGCTGGGCAACACCCTGCGCGCCGAGCGGGCGTTTATTTTTGAATTCATGGAGGGGGAGGGCCAGGTGCTCACCATGCTGACCTTCACCCTGTTTGGCGCCCTGCTGCTGCCCATTGGCCTGGCCCACGCCAGCTGGCAATCCGTTCTGCTGGCGCTGGCCTTTCTCACCGTGGTGCGCATGTTGCCAATCTGGCTGTCTCTGGCCGGCAGCGGCCTGAACCCGCTCTATAAACTGTCGCTGGGCTGGTTCGGGCCGCGGGGGCTGGCCAGCATCCTGTTCCTGCTGCTGATCGACGAGCAGTTCAACCTGCCGGGCTTCGAGGACATCATGGCCTGCGTGGTCATGGCCGTGCTGCTGAGCATTGTGGCCCACGGGGTCACCGCCAACCCGGTGGCGCGCTATATCGGGCGGCGCTATCCCGCGGGGGCTCCCAGGCGGCACCAAACGCCAGCGCCCCCTGAGGGCCCCGCTGGTTTCAGGCAGTCCGGTTACAGGCAGTAGTGGGCGATGCACTGCTCCAGCAGCGCAATGCAGGGGCGCAGCTGGTCCAGCTCCAGGTATTCGTCGGGCTGGTGGGCGCGGTCGATGGAGCCCGGGCCCATCACAATGGTCTCCATGCCCAGCTGTTGCAGGAACGGCGCCTCGGTGGCAAAGGCCACCGCCTGGGCGCTGTGGCCGGTCAGGCGCTCGGCCACCCGCACCAGCTCGCTGTCGGCGCCCTGCTCGAAGGGGGGCACCGGCTGCACCAGTGGCGCCAGGTCGATGGCAATGTCCCGCTGGGCGGCAAGGCCCGCCAGGCGCTGCTCCAGCTCCTGGCGCACCGCCTGCCAGCTGCCGTTGGGCGTCATGCGCAGGTCAATATGTAGCTCGCTCTGGCCACAGATGCGGTTGGGGCTGTCGCCCCCGTGCAGGCAGCCAAGGTTGAGCGTGGGGACGGCTACCTCAAAAGCCGGGTTGGCATAGCGCTGGCCCAGTTCGCCACGAAAGCGGATCAACTCCCCCATCACCGCGTGCATCGCATCCATGGCGCTGTTGCCAAGGGCCGGGTTGGAGGAGTGCCCCGCGCGCCCGGTGATGCGAATGGACTCCATCATAATGCCCTTGTGCATGCGCACCGGGGCCAGTCCGGTCGGCTCGCCGATAATTGCCGCGCGCGCCTTCGGCCAGCCCGCCGCCGCCAGCGCCCGGGCGCCGTCCATCGAGCTTTCTTCATCGGCCGTGGCCAGAATAATCAGCGGCTCGCGCAGGGGCTTGTGCAAAAAGCCCCGGGCCGCGGCCATCGCCAGGGGGAAAAACCCCTTCATGTCCGTACTGCCAAGGCCATACAGCCGGCCCTCGCGCTCGCTCAGCCGCAGCGGGTCACTCTGCCAGCGGCCCTCGTCAAACGGCACCGTATCCGTATGCCCGGCCAGCACCAGCCCGCCCGGGCCACTGCCGAGGGTGGCGACGAGATTGGCTTTGCTGCCATCGTCATTGACGTTGAGGATCTGCGTGGCAAAACCCATGTTGGCGAGCCACTGGGCGAGCTGTTCCACTACCGCGCGATTGCCCTGGTCCCAGCCGGGGTCGGTGGAGCTCACACTGGGCGTGCCGACCAGTGCGCTGAGTTGGCGAATGACCTGCTGTTCGGTGGTGGGCATGGTGGGGTGTGCCGCTGGGTGGGGTTGGGGCACGGTAGCGGTGTGGTGTGGGTGGCGTCAAGGTGGCTTGGGGGTGTTGGCGGTGGCGGCCCGCTGGGCCGCTGCGTGGCCGGCGATCAGGTGAGCGCTTTTACTCCATTGCGGGCGCATGCGGTGCGCGTTCCTTTTATTGTTTTTTACCTCGTTAGTTGCAGCCGGCTTTGGTTGTGGCGCCTGAGTGCACAGGATTGCTGGCACGTTGATCATTCTGAAGTTCGGTAGTGCCCTTCGCGGTGGCTGGAGACGAGGTAAGCTGGGATCGAGTTCGCATCCGACGCCCTCCAAGTCCGTAAAAGAGCTCACCTGTTCACCGGCAACGCGTCGGGTAGGCGATGCAGTGTCACATGGTTTTGGTTTTTGTGGGGGCTGAGGGAATCGGGGTGGATTGGGTGTGAAAGCGAAGCTATGGCGCTGTCGAAGCGTAGGCAGCCCAAAGGCCACTTAACCCGCAGCGTCAACCCTCTCCGCCCGCAGTGACGCCCCTGCCCCTGGTACCCGCATGGGCGTCGACAGGTGAAACCCTTTTGCGGACTTGGAAGGCGGCGGCTGTGGGCTCGGTCTCCACTTACCTCGTCTCGCTGCATCGCGAGGGGCACTGCCGAACTTAAGAACAATCAACGTGCCGCCGATACTGTGCACACCTATGCCCAGACCAAAGCCGTCCGCAACTAACGAGGTACAACCCGCCGAAGGAAGGCACACCGAACGCCTGGAATGGAGCAAAAGGGTTTCACCTGGCGGCGGCGATGCAGCGGCCGCGAGGCCGCCAGAGATAAGGCACCAGCCATCAGGCCGGCAGACAGAGCCCCCCGGTAAACGGCAAGGCAGCCACAAGGCCGCCCTGTCATCAGGGCCTCAGATAAACATCCCCCGGAACATAAAGAAGAACATAATCGCCAGCCCCGCACCCGCCGGCAGCGTAATAATCCAGGACATGAAAATCTGCCCGATCGTACGCAAATTCAGCGCCGCAATACCGCGGGCAAAACCCACGCCCAGCACCGCGCCCACCAGCGTATGCGTCGTGGAGATCGGCAGCCCCGTGGCCGAAGCCACCACCACCGTTGACGCCGCGCCCAGCTCCGCCGCAAAACCGCGGCTTGGGGTCAGCTCCGTAATCTTGCGGCCAATCGTCGCAATCACCTTCCAGCCGTAGGTCGCCAGGCCCACCACAATGCCAAAAGCGCCCACCAGCAGAATCCACCAGGGCAGGGCCGCCTTGGCCGCCACCTGGCCGCCGGACTCAATCGTCGCGGCAATCGCCGCCAGGGGGCCCACCGCGTTGGCAACGTCGTTGGAGCCGTGGGCAAAGGCCATGGAGCAGGCAGTGAACACCATCAGGATGGCGAATACTCGCTCCACATTGGCGAAGCGGTGCTGCTGGTTGGGCAGCTCCTTCACCCGCCGCAACAACAGGGCACCGAGGCCGGCGACCACCAGGCCCACCGCAGCGGAGACCGGCACGGCATTGGCGAATTTGCTGCCCAGGCCCAGGTCGATCTCAATACCGATGTGCTTCAGGCCCTTGAGCAGGGTGACCATGGAGATCATGAAGCCCACCATCCACATATACATGGGGATGTAGCGCTTGGCGCGGTGGAAGGGGTCGTCGGTGTCGAGGATGAGGGCCTTCACACTCATGAACAGGCCGAAGGAGATGGTGCCCGCCAGTACCGGCGACACCACCCAACTGGCGGCGATGGTGCCCACCTTATCCCAGTGGATGGCGTCCACCGAGATACCCACCGAGGCAAAGCCGACAATGGCGCCCACGATGGAGTGGGTGGTGGATACCGGCCAGCCCTTGATGCTGGCTATCAGCAGCCAGGTGCCGGCGGCCAGCAGCGCCGAGAGCATGCCGAACACCATCAGCTCTGGCTGGTCGGCCATGGACTCGGGGTCGATGATGCCCTTGCGGATGGTGGCGGTGACTTCGCCACCGGCCAGGTAGGCGCCGAGGAATTCGAAGATCATGGCCACGAAAATGGCCTGGGTGATGGTGAGGGCGCGGGAGCCCACCGAGGTGCCCATGGCATTGGCGACGTCGTTGGCGCCAATACCCCAGGCCATGAAGAAGCCGACACAGCAGGCAATGATCAGCAGCGTGCTGCCGTAGTTCGCAATAATTTCCATGGACGTGCTCTGTTATTTTGCCATCAGGATCTGCAGTCGGTGGCCGACGCGCTCGGCGGCGTCGGCCATGGCGGCCAGCAGCTCAATGATTTTGTAGTAGAACATCACATCAACCGGCGGCAGCTCGGCTTCCATCTTGAACAGCTTGCCGCGCAGGGCCTCGGCCTGCTTGTCGGTGCGGCCTTCCAGCTTGTCCAGCTCCTTGATCAGGCCCTCGACCCGCTTCACCTCGCGGCCGCTGAAGCCCACTTCCAGCAGCTGGTCCAGCTCGCGAATGGCCACCAGGGCCTGGCTCACGGTGTCGGCGCAGGTAGTGACCAGCTCCGCCAGGGGCAGTTGCAGGCTCTCGGGGAACTGCATCTGCCGGCCCAGCATGAGGCCGGAGGTGTCCTTGGCGATGTTGGCCACATGGTCCTGGATGGTCACCAGTTCCAGCAGGTCGGTGCGCGGCACCGGCAGGAACAGGCTCTTGGGCAGGTGGCGGCGCACCGAGCGCTTGAGCTTGTCGGCGGCGCGCTCGGCGTCGGAAATTTCCTTGAAGGTGGCCTCGGCGGTGGGCCAGTTGCCCTGGGCGCTGGCTTCGAAAAACAACGGCAGGAGCTGGGCGGCCTCGTTGGCGGCCTGCATGTGCTCCTGAATGGGGCCAATAGGCGACCTGCCGAACAGGCTGCCGATGGGGGTGGATCCCGGCATGAGTTTGCTCCCTGGAGATTCGCGCGCAGTATAGGGCCTCGTGTCACCGATGTCACAGGCCCCGGGGCACCTGTTTGCTGTGCCGGCGCAGCCCGTTACTGGCCCTGCCCTGTGCCGCTACTGCCGTGTGTTAGCATGCTGGCCAGCGACCGCAGCCAGTCAACGGTGATTCATGTCAGCCCCGATCAGCGAGCAATTGAACGAAGCGCCCCTCTCCCTGCCCTGGGTGATCCGGGAGCTGCACCGTGACGGCCGCCTCAGCAACGCCGAGCTGGCGCGCCTGGGCAAGGCCAGCCTGCGCGGCGTGCATCCGCTGGTGTTCATTGCCGAGCAGAAGCTCGACGACGCCGCCCGCCCGGGCCGCCAACTGGAAATGGACAACCTGCTGCACTGGCTGGCGGCGCGTACCGACCAGAGCGTGTATCGCATCGACCCTTTGAAAATCAATGTCAGTGCGGTGTCGGAGGTAATGTCCAAGGCCTTCGCCCAGCGCCACCGCATTCTGGCAGTTGAGGTAAACCCGGAGGATGTGGTGATCGCCAGCGCTGAGCCCTACATCCGCGGCTGGGAAAAAAACCTCGAACACGTGCTGCGCAAGCCGATTCGCCGGGTGCTGGCAGACCCCCGGGATATCGCCCGCCACACGGCGGAGTTTTACACCATGGCCGGCTCGGTGCGCGGGGCCCACGGCCGCAGCACCCCCGACAGCGCCGCCGGCATCACCAACCTGGAGCAGATGCTCGACCTTGGCTCCATGAAAGAGGTGGATGCCAACGACCAGCACGTGGTGAGCATTGTGGACTGGCTGCTGCAATACGCCTTTGAACAGCGCGCCTCAGATATCCACATCGAGCCCCGGCGCAAAGTGGGCAATGTGCGCTTTCGCATCGACGGGGTGCTGTACAGCGTGTACGAACTGCCGCAGCAGGTGTCGGCGGCGGTCACCAGCCGCATCAAGATTCTCGGGCGCATGGACGTGGCGGAAAAGCGCCGCCCCCAGGACGGCCGCCTGAAAACCCGCACCCCCGAGGGCAACGAGGTGGAGCTGCGCCTGGCCACCCTGCCCACCGCCTTCGGCGAAAAGCTGGTGATGCGGATTTTTGATCCGGATGTGCTGCAGAAATCCTTCGAGCAGCTGGGCCTGGCCGACCAGGACCTGCAACACTGGCAGGACATGACTGGCTACGGCAATGGCATTGTGCTGGTGACCGGCCCCACCGGCTCCGGCAAAACCACCACCCTTTATTCCACCCTGCGCCAGCTGGCGACTTCCGAGGTGAACGTCTGCACCATCGAGGACCCCATCGAGATGGTGGAGGGCGCCTTCAACCAGATGCAGGTGAATCACGGCATCGGGCTGAATTTTTCCTCCGGCGTGCGCGCCCTCATGCGGCAGGACCCGGACATCATCATGGTGGGGGAAATCCGCGACCTGGAAACCGCCAGCATGGCGGTGCAGGCGGCGCTCACCGGCCACCTGGTGCTGTCTACCCTGCACACCAACGACTCGCCCAACTCCATCTCCCGCCTGCTGGAGCTGGGGGTGCCGGCCTACCTGATCAAGGCCACCGTGCGCGGCATCATGTCCCAGCGCCTGGTGCGCATCCTGTGCCCGGATTGCAAGCAGTTTGAGCCCACCGACGCCGATGCCTGGCAGCAACTGGTAGAGCCCTACGATCTGGCCATGCCCGAACAGGTGGCGCGGCCGGTGGGTTGCCCGGCCTGCCGCGACACCGGCTACGTGGGCCGCCAGGGCATTTACGAAGTGCTGGTGAACAGCCCCGCGGTGCAGGCGCTGATCACCCCCCACATGGAGGCCGCCCAGGTGCGGCGCACCGCCATGGGCGAGGGCATGCAGACCCTGCGCCTGAGCGGTGCCGCCCGGGTGGCCCGCGGCGAAACCACCATCGAGGAAGTCATGCGCGTGGCGCCGGTGCTCGATGCCTGAGCAGCTGATTGTGTTGGAGTCTCTGTGAGCGAATTTCTGGCCGAACCCCTTCCCCCTGCGCTGGCCGAGCGGGCGGCGACCCTGCGCGGGCGCCTTGACGAGCGCTGGAGCCCGGATCAGCGCAGCCGCTGGCACAGCGCCTGGGCCGACTACCCGCAGCCCTTGCACCTGGACCATATGCTGGCCTGCAGCCCCTTCGTGGCAGACCTGCTGCAGCGCGACCCGCAGCCGATGCTGGACCTGCTGGCCACCGGCGAGCTGCTGCGCAGCCTGGCGGCAGGAGAGGTCGAGCAGCAACTGCAGGCGGCGCTGGCCGCCGAGCAGGCGGATCTGCTGCCGGTGCTGCGGCAGTTCCGGCGCCGGCAAATGCTGCGCATCATCTGGCGCGACTTCTGCCGCCTGGCCCCGACCCTGGAAACCACCCGCGACACCTCCCTGCTGGCCGAGGCCAGCATTCGCTGCGCCCTGGCCCACTGCCGCAGCACGCTGGAGGCCCGCTTCGGCCAGCCGCGCGGCCGCCACAGCGGTGAAGCCCAGGAGCTGGTGGTGCTGGCCATGGGCAAGCTGGGGGCGCGGGAGCTCAATGTCTCCTCCGATATCGACCTGATTTTTGCCTTCCCGGAAGCCGGCGACACCGACGGCGAGAAGGTCATCAGCAACGAACAGTTCTTTATCAAGCTGGGCCAGGCCCTGATTAACGCCCTGGATGCCACCACCGCCGATGGCTTTGTGTTTCGGGTGGACATGCGCCTGCGCCCCTACGGCGACAGCGGCGCCCTGGCCCACAACTTCAACGCCCTGGAGGACTACTACCAGGAGCAGGGCCGCGACTGGGAGCGCTACGCCCTGATCAAGGCCCGGGCCGTCACCGGCCGCGCCGAGGACGTGGCGGAGCTGGAGCAGATGCTGCGCCCCTTCATATACCGCAAGTACGTGGACTTCGGGGTGATCGACAGCCTGCGCAGCATGAAGCAGATGATTTCCTCCGAAGTGCGCCGGCGCGGCCTGGACAACGATGTGAAGCTGGGCCACGGCGGCATCCGCGAAGTGGAGTTCATCGCCCAGTGCTTCCAGCTTATTCGCGGCGGCCGCGACCTCGGCCTGCAGCAGCGGGAACTGCTGCCGGTACTGGCAGAGTGCGGCGCCCTGGGCTGCCTGCCGGAGGGCGCGGTGGACGAGCTGCGCAATGCCTACCTGTTTCTGCGCGACAGCGAGCACGCCATCCAGGGCTACCGCGACCAGCAGAGCCAGGCCCTGCCGGCGGAGCCGGAGCAGCAGGCCGCCATGGCCCGCCTGATGGGCTGCGCCAACTGGGACGACTATCTCCAGCGCCTGCAAAGTCACCGCGACAGGGTGGCTGCCCACTTCCGCGACCTGATCGCCGAGCCGGAAGAAAAAGACGCCGAGGCCGAGGACGATCTGGCCCTGTGGGGCGAAGACCTCGGCGCCGAAAGCCTGGCGGCGCTGGGTTATCGCCAGGCCGAGGCGAGTGCCGCCCCGCTGCTTGAACTGCGCGACAGCCGGCGCGTGCTGAGTTTGCAGAGCCAGGGTCGCGAGCGGCTGGAGGCGTTCATGCCGCAACTGATCCGGGCCTGCGCCGAGGCCCAGGACCCGGACCTCGCCCTGTCCCGGGTGCTGCCGCTGGTGGGCGCCGTGCTGCGTCGCACCGCCTACCTCGCCCTGCTGCTGGAGAACCCCGCGGCCCTGGATGAACTGGTGCAGCTGTGCGCCGCCAGCCCCTGGATTGCCAGCCTGATGGCCGAGCACCCGGTGCTGCTGGACGAGCTGCTGGACCGGGCCAGCCTGTACACCGCGCCAGACAAGGCCCTGCTGCAGGACGAGCTGCGCCAGCAGGTGGCGCGCCTGCCCATCGACGACCTGGAAGCGCAGATGGATGCCCTGCGCTACTTCAAGGCCGCCCATGTCCTGCGGGTGGCGGCCAGCGAGCTCACCGGGCGCCTGAGCCTGATGAAGGTGTCCGACAAACTCACCTGGCTGGCGGAGGCCATCCTCGAACAGGTGCTGGCGGTGGCCTGGTACGACCTCACCGCCAAGTACGGCGAGCCGGCGCGGGAGGGCGAGGGCTACGGCTTTGCCGTGTTCGGCTACGGCAAGCTCGGCGGTATCGAGCTGAGCTACGCCTCGGACCTCGACCTCGTCTTTATTTTTGACGCCGAGGCCAAAGGCAGCACCGCTGGGCCGCGCAGCATCGACAATACCGTGTTCTACACCCGCCTCGGCCAACGCATGATCCACATCCTGGAGACCCGCATGGCACTGGGGCAGCTCTATGAAGTGGACATGCGCCTGCGGCCCTCGGGGGATTCGGGCATGCTGGTGGCCTCCACCCGCGGCTTTGCCAGCTACCAGCAGGACACCGCCTGGACCTGGGAGCACCAGGCCCTGGTGCGGGCGCGCCTGGTGGCGGGCGACGCCGACGTGGGGCAGACCGTGTACGGCGTGCGCGAGCGCATTCTGCGCCTGGCGCGGGACGAGGCCGAGCTGGCGCGGGAAGTGGTGAAGATGCGCCAGCGCATGCGTGAGCACCTGCTACCGGCGGACGCCGCCGCAAAAGGGGAATTTCACCTAAAACAGGATGTCGGTGGTATCGTCGATATTGAATTTATGGTGCAATACGCGGTCTTGGCGTGGTCCCACCGGGTGCCGGCGCTGGCACACTGGTCCGACAATATCCGCATCCTCGAGACCCTGGGCCGCGAAGGCTTATTCGAGCAGCAGGAGTGCGATGCACTCACCCAGGCCTACCTGGCCTATCGGTCCGCTGCCCACCAGCTTGCCTTGCAACAGCAACCCGATGTCGTAGCGGCCGCGGACTATCGCGAGCACCGCGATGCCGTCAGCGCCAAGTGGCAGCAATTATTTGCATCAAATGGGCATGGTGCGCAGGACAACAGCGCGTAGGCAACTGACAGGAGTAGGGCAATGACATTCGCGGATCGCGACGGACTGATCTGGCTGGACGGGGAAATGATCCCCTGGCGCGAGGCGAAGGTGCATGTGCTGACCCACACCCTGCACTATGGCCTCGGCGTGTTCGAGGGCGTGCGCGCCTACAAAACCCCGGACGATGGCACCTGCATCTTCCGCCTGCATGAGCACACCAACCGGCTGTTCAATTCCGCCCACATCCTGGGCATGGCCATGCCCTTCGACAAAGACACCCTGAACGAGGCCCAGCGCCGCGTGGTGCGCGAGAACAAGCTCGACGAGGCCTACCTGCGCCCCATGTGCTTCTTCGGCTCCGAGGGCATGGGCCTGCGCGCTGACAACCTGAAGACCCACGTGATGGTGGCCGCCTGGGAATGGCCCTCCTACATGGACCCCCAGGCCCGCGACCGCGGCATCAAGGTGCGCACCTCCTCCTACACCCGCCACCACGTGAACATCACCATGTGCAAGGCGAAGGCCAACGGCAACTACATCAACTCCATGCTGGCCTTGAAAGAAGCCCTGGAGAGCGGCGCCGAAGAGGCCCTGCTGCTGGACAACGAAGGCTACGTGGCCGAGGGCAGCGGCGAGAACGTGTTCATTGTGCGCGACGGCCAGATCTACACCCCGGATCTCACCTCCTGCCTGGACGGCATCACCCGCAACACCGTGTTCGCCCTGGCGGCGGAGCTCGGCATGGAAATCCGCGAAAAGCGCATCACCCGCGACGAAGTCTACGTGGCGGACGAGGCCTTCTTCACCGGCACCGCCGCCGAGGTGGTGCCGATTCGCATGCTTGATGGCCGCGCCATTGGCAGCGGCTCCCGCGGCCCCATCACCGAGCAACTGCAGACCATGTACTTTGACTCCGTGCGCGGCAACCGCAGCCAGAACCGCGAGTGGCTGACCCCGGTCGCCTGAACCGGTCACCACCTTCTGCGTCTGCCGTTGGCATGCCCCCCCTATCCGAGACAAGGGCCGCCAAGAACATCCTGATCGTCGGCCCGTCCTGGGTCGGCGACATGGTGATGTCCCAGTCCCTCTACCGGGTGCTGAAAGCGCGGCGGCCGGGCTGCACCATCGATGTCCTGGCCCCGGCCTGGAGCGAGGCCATTCTGGCGCGCATGCCACAAGTGCGCGCCAGCCTCACCCTGCCGCTGGCCCACGGCGAGTTGGGCCTTGGCAAGCGCTGGCGGCTGGGCCGTCAGCTTGAGAAGCAGGCCTACGACCAGGCCATCCTGCTGCCCAATTCCCTGAAGTCGGCCCTGGTGCCGTTTTTTGCCAATATCCCCCTGCGCACCGGCTGGCGGGGCGAGATGCGCTTTGGCCTGCTGAACGATATCCGCCTGCTCATCGAGCGCGACCTGCCCCTGATGGTGCAGCGCTTTGTCGCCCTGGGGCTGGATGAGGGCAGCGCCCTGCCGGCGGACATTCCACCGCCGGCCCTGGTGGCCGACAGCGCCGGCGCCAGCGCCGCCGCCGGGCGCTTTGGCCTGGATACCGGGCGGCCCATCCTCGCCCTTTGCCCGGGGGCGGAATTCGGCTCCGCCAAGCGCTGGCCCGAAGCTCACTACGGCGAGCTGGCCCGCCAGTACCTGGCGCGGGGCTGGCAGGTCTGCCTGTATGGCTCCGCCAATGACCGGCCGGTGACCGCCGCCATTGCAGCGGCGGCGGGCGGCCAGGCCGACTGCTTTGACCTGGCCGGGCAAACCAGCCTCGGCGAAGTGGTGGACCTGCTGTCCCTGTCTACCGCCGTGGTCAGCAACGACTCCGGCCTGATGCACATTGCCGCGGCGCTGGAGCGGCCGACCCTTGCCATCTACGGCGCCACCTCGCCGGGCTTTACCCCGCCGCTCTCGGCGCGTTCGGCCACACTGGTGAGCAGCATCGACTGCGCCCCCTGCTTTGAACGGGAGTGCCCGCTGGGGCATCATCGCTGCATGCGCGAGCAGCTGCCACACACCGTCAGCGCCCGGCTGGATACCCTGCTGGAGAGCCCGGCTTGCGCGTCCTGATCGTCAAAATGTCGTCCCTGGGGGACGTCATCCACACCCTGCCGGCGCTCACCGATGCCGCCCGCGCCATCCCCGGCATCCAGTTCGACTGGGTGGTGGAGGAGGGTTTTGCCGAAATCCCCGCCTGGCACCCAGCGGTGGACCGGGTCATCCCGGTGGCGTTGCGGCGCTGGCGCAAAACACCGCTGCAGTCCTTTGGCGGCACCGAGTGGCGGCGTTTTCGCAGCGAGCTGGCGCGCCATCACTACGCCGCGGTGATCGATGCCCAGGGCCTGTTGAAAAGCGCCTTTATCACCCGCCTGGTAAAAGCCCCGCGCTATGGCTACGACCGCGACAGCGCCCGCGAAGGGCTGGCGGCAAGGGCCTATCACCACCGCATCTGCGTGCCGCGGGAGCTGCACGCGGTGGAGCGCACCCGGCGCCTGTTTGCCGCCGCCCTGAACTATCCGGTGCCCGATGCCAGGGGCGACTACGGCGTGCGCCAGCACCTGGTGGCCGGCGCTCACCCCGGCCAGCGCAGCCTGTTGTTCTTTCACGGCACCGCCCGGGACGAAAAGCTCTGGCCCGAGCCCCACTGGGTCGAGCTGGCCGCACTGGCGGCGGCGGCGGGCTACCAGGTGGGCCTGCCCTGGGGCAGCGACAAGGAGAAGGCCCGCGCCCAGCGCATTGCCGCCGCGGCCCCCAATGCGCGGCTGTTGCCGAAGCTGGATTTGCTGGGGCTGGCGGGCATGCTGCTGGAAGTGGACGGCGCAGTGGCAGTGGATACCGGCCTTGGCCATCTCAGCGCCGCCCTGGATGTGCCCTCGGTGTCCCTTTATGGACCCACCCGCACCAGCCTGATTGGCGCCTATGGCCAGAACCAGGTGCACATTCAGTCGCCGGTGGGCCCCGCGCAAAGCGCCGACCCGGCGGCCATGATGGCCGCCATCACCCCGGCCATGGTGTGGCAGGCCCTGCAGCCGCTGCTGCCCGGGGCCTGACATGCGCCTCGCCTTTCTGCTCTACAAGTACTTTCCCTACGGCGGCATGCAGCGCGACTTCCGCCGTTTTGTGGAAGAAGTCCAGGTGCGGGGCCATACAGTCCGGGTGTACTTTATCCGCTGGCAGGGCGAGCCGCTGGCCGGGGTGGACGCGCGCCAGGTACCGGTGAGGGCGCTGTCCAATAACCGCCGCAATGCGCGCTACCTCGACTGGGTGCAGGCCGACCTGGCGCGCGATCCGGTGGACGGCGTGGTGGGTTTCAACAAGATGCCGGGGCTGGACGTGTATTACGCCGCCGATTCCTGCTACCTCGACAAAGCCCTGCAGGAGCGCGGCTGGCTGTACCGGCTGACGCCGCGCTTTCGCCACTTTGCCGCCTACGAACGGGCGGTGTTCGCCGCCGATGGGCATACCGAGATTCTGCTCATCTCCGAGACCGAGAAAGCCAAGTTTTTGCGCCACTACCACACCCCGCAGCATCGCCTGCACATGCTGCCGCCGGGCATTGCCCCGGACCGTCGCGCCGGCTTGGATGCGCCGGCGCGCCGGGCGGCAAAACGGGCCGAGCTCGGCCTGGCGGAGGGCGAGCACATGCTGCTCTTTGTGGGCTCCGGCTTTATCAAAAAAGGCCTGGCCAGGGCCATTCGCGCCCTGGCCAGCCTGCGTGAACAGGGCCTGCCCGCCCGGCTCTTTGTTGTCGGTCAGGACAAGGAGGCCGGCTTTCGCCGCCAGGTAGCGAGCCTGGGCATGACCGGCCAGGTGCACTTTCTCGGTGGCCGCGACGACGTACCCGACCTGCTGTTGGCGGCGGATGTGCTGGTGCACCCGGCCCTGGATGAGGCCGCCGGTATTGTGCTGCTGGAGGCCCTGGTGGCGGGCCTGCCGGTGGTGGTGACCGATGTCTGCGGCTACGCTCATCATATTGGCGCGGCGGGCGCCGGGCGTGTGCTGGGCGCGCCCTTTGCCCAGCCGGCGCTGGAAACGGCGCTCAAGGAGGTGCTGGCGCCACCGGAAAACCAGCGCTGCCGTGCGGCGGCGCTGGACTACGCAGGGCGGGAAGACCTTTATTCCATGCATCGCACAGGCGCCGAACTGATCGAGACCCTGCTGCAGCGCAAGCGGGGCAACGCGAGTGGCTGAGCAGTGGCTGCGCGACGACCTCGCCCGGGCAGTGGGCGGCGAGGCGTTGCTGGACTGGGGCCGGCGGGTGGCGGCAGCGGTGCCGGCGGATGCCGTGTACCGCGCCCGCGAAGGCCGGCGCACCGTGCGCCTGCTGCTGGACGGGCGCGCCTACTTCCTCAAATACCACGGCGGCATCGGCTGGGGCGAAATCTGCAAAAACCTGAGCCAGCTGCGCCTGCCCATCCTCGGTGCCGGCAACGAATACCGGGCGGTCAACCTGCTGCGGGCGCTGGGCGTGGACACCATGACCGTTGCCGCCTACGCCCGTGCCGGCCTGAACCCGGCCCGGCAGCGCTCCCTCATCGTCACCGACGAATTGACCGGCACCGTCAGCCTGGAGGATTACTGCCGCCACTGGCGCCAGCAGCCGCCGCCCTTTGCGCTGCGCCAGAAGCTGATCCGCAAGGTGGCGGACAGCGCCCGGCGCATGCACGAGGCGGGCATCAACCACCGGGACTTCTACCTCTGCCACTTCCACCTTGACCCGGCCACCCTGCACCAGCGCAGCCCCCGCTGCCACATTATCGACCTGCACCGGGCCCAGCTGCGCGACAAAGTGCCCAAGCGCTGGCTGGTCAAAGACCTCGCCGGCTTGTATTTTTCAGCCATGGACATCGGCCTCACCCAACGTGACCTGCTGCGCTTTTTGCGCCATTACCTGCCGGGCGGGTTGCGCCAGGCCGCCGGCCCCCGGCGCTTCTTCTGGCGCAGCGTGCACAAAAGCGCCCTGGCCCTGTACCGCAAGGACCACGGCACCGCGCCGCCGCCGGGCCCCTGGGAGCGGCAGCCGTGAATGCCCGCATCCTGCGCGACGGCCCCCTGTGCGAGGCCCTGCGCAGCGAACTGGCTGCTACCGATAATCTGCGCCACTGGCTGGGTGAGCGCGGGCGCCTGCTCAAGCAGGAAAACCGCAGCACCGTGGTGCTGGCGGACATTCACGGGCGCAGCTGCTACCTCAAGCTGTTCGCCAGTAAATCGCGCTGGCAGGGCCTGCTGTTTCGCTTCAGCATCAGCCGGGCGGTGCGCGGCTTCGATGCCGCCGCGCGCCTGCGCGAAGCCGGTGTTGCCGCGCCGGAGCCGCTGGGCTGCCTGTGGCTGGAAGAGGGCGCCCTGCTGGCCACCGCGGCGCTCGATGGCGCCGACCTCAAAACCCTGTGGACGGGCGACCCTGGCCACGCCCTGGACTGGTTTTCCATCATGCAGCGCTGCGCCCAGAGCGTGGCGGCCCTGCACCGGGCCGGTTACGCCCACGGCGACTGCAAGTGGGCCAACCTGGTGCTGGAGGGCGATCACTGCGTGCTGGTGGATCTGGACGGCGTGAGCCGGGCCAGTCGCGCCAGCAAGCGCCAGGCGGTGGATATCGCCCGCTTTACGCTCAACGCCGAGGAGCTCTCCCTGCCGGTGGAATACTACGATGCCTTTGTGGAAACCTACTGCCAGGAAACCGGCCGCGACTGGGCCGATGTGACCCGCGCAGCCATTGCACCGCTGGTGACCCTGCGCAAGCGTCACGCCCACAAATACGGCCGCCGCGGCCACGAATTACTGGGGAGGTAAACCCGATGGACGAACCCGGCGCAAACCCGGCCACTGCCACTGCGCTAGCAGAAGAAGGCCGCCTGCCGGGGGAGGTGTTCTACCGCCACTGGCGCGCCACCACCGAGCCTCGCGCTGTCATCCTGCTGGTGCACGGCCTGGGGGAGCACAGCGGCCGCTACCAGGGCTTTGCCGATTACTTCTGCCCTCGCGGGTACGCCGTGGTGGCGCCGGATCACCCGGGCCACGGCCGGTCGCCCGGGCATCGCGCCTACATAGATCGCTTCGAGGACTTCTTCGCACCCCTGGATGCCCTGCGCGAGCAGATTCGCCAGTGGTACCCCGGCCTGCCCTGCGCCCTGGTGGGCCACAGCATGGGCGGGCTGATCAGCGCCCGCTACCTGCTGGAGCACCCGCGGGATTTTTATGCCGCCGCCCTGTCCGGCGCGGCCCTGGGGGTGGACCCGAAACCGTCGGCCGTACTGCTGTGGATCAACAGCCTGCTGTCCAGGCTCTTTCCCCGCATGGGCCTGCTGCAGCTGGATGCCACCCAGGTGTCCCGCGACCCGCAGGTAGTGCAGCGCTATATCGACGACCCGCTGGTGCACAGCGGCAAGGCCAGCGCGCGCCTGGTCAGCGAGCTGTTTCGGGCGATGGGCGAGGTGCAGGCGCGGCGTGGCGAGATTACCCTGCCCCTGCTGGTCATGCACGGCGAGGGGGATGTCATGACTGCGCCGGGCGGTTCTGTGGCCTTCCACGAGGGGGCTGGCTCAGCGGACAAAACCCTGCGTCTTTATCCGCAGTTGTACCACGAGATCTTCAACGAACCCGAGCGCCTGCAGGTGCTGGACGACCTGGAAACCTGGCTGCGGGAGCGCCGCTAGCGCCGTTGCAGGCGCCGGCCTGCCTGGAGATTGAGCATGGATACACAGCGCGAGGGCTCCTGCCTGTGCGGCGCCGTCCGTTTTCGGGTGCGGGGTGACTTCGAACACTTCTACCTGTGTCACTGCAGCCGCTGCCGTAAGGGCAGCGGTTCGGCCCACGCCGCCAACCTGTTCTCGGCCAGTGCACAGCTGCAATGGCTGCAGGGCGAATCCCGCTGCCGGCGCTTTCGCCTGCCGGGCAGCCGGCACGAGCGCTGCTTCTGTGAGGTCTGTGGCTCGGCCTTGCCTTATGCGCTGCCTCATGTTGATAAGAATGCCGAGCCCAATGCCCAGGTGAGTGAGACGCTGGTGGTGTTGCCCGCCGGTAGCCTGGACGACCCGCTGGGTCAGTTGCCCCAGGCTCACCTGTTTGAGGGCGCGAGGGCGGATTGGGATCAGCAGCTGGAGACCTTGCCGGGGTTTGACGCTCTGCCCGAGTGAACGCCCGGTCGTGAAGCAGGCGCCGGCCGGCGCTGGGCCACGGTGCGCGGCCGCCCGCGCACATGCGATCAGGCGGCGCCGCGCGCCGCCAGGTAGTGCCGCGACTTCCACCACACGCGCACCGCGCGCTCCCAGTCCTTCAGGGTCTGCGGCCGCTCCGGGTAGCGGCAGGGATACACCTGTGCCGGCACCGATGCGAGCGCCTGCAACCACTGCCGATCGGTTTCGTAACCCAGCCGCTGCAAGTCGTCGGCAAGTGCCGGATGGCGCTGGTACTGTTCCTTGATGCGCGGCAGGTGCTGGCGCCACTTCTGCAGGCTGTCCGGGTTGACCGCGCGCAGGCCGTTCATGGCGCGGCTGGCGTCCGCCGAGGGGGCCGCGTGCAGGTGGTATTCACTGAAGCGGTGGCGCTGCTGTAGAAAGCCAAAGTGGTGGGCGATGTGGGCCTGTACCTCGTCGGGGTTGCCCACCAGATCCTCGTAGCGCAGGCGCAGGAAGCGCGGATGCCCGTCGTAGCGCCGGGCGGCCCTGTCGCATTCGGCCCATACACGGTAATTGCAGAAGTACTGCCCGGGGTTTTCCCGGTGCTTGCTGGTGATCACCGCGCGGGGGTCGCGCCCCAGGTAGATCACATAGAGCTGCTCGTCGCGGAAGAAGATATGGCGCAGCTGCTTGATGTCGTTGGGCTGCTTGCTGAAGTACAGGCCGGCATCGGCCACCGTGGGCGGTGCAAAAATGCTGCGCTCATGGGCGCAGTAGCCGTCGCTGGCAAAGCAGGTGCACAGCAGTTCCATCAGCAGGGTCGTGCCGCTGCGCGGGCAGCCCACAATGTGCAGGTGCTTCATACCTTGCCTTTGGCGCGCAGCCGCCGCATGGCCCAGCGGTAGGACTCGGTGGCGAGAATACGCGCTTCCAGGTGGCCCAGCTCCGGGTGCTGGCGCCGCCAGGCCTGGAAGAAGCGCCAGCGGTCGGTGCGGGTCAGGTCGCTGGGCAGCAGCATGTTCAGCTGCATCAGGTTCTTCAGCACCAGCTTGCCGGGGGGTGGGCGGCGGCGCAGGTTGCGCTCGTTGTCGATCAGGGCAAAGCGGAACTGGCCGCCCTTGTAGTTGGCCAGCACGTTGCTGGTGCGCAGGTCGCCGTGGATGAAGCCGGTGGCGTGCAGCCGCCCGATATAGGTGCCGAGCTCGCGCAGCAGATTGCGCCGCAGCACCAGGGTGGCGGCGTCGCGGCCGCTGAGGCCGTGGCGCAGCCAGTGGGTAATGCCTTCGCCCGGCACGGCGCGGCTGAACAGGTATTCGCGCCCGCCGCCAAGGCGGCCCCAGGCCAGGTTTTCAGGGGCGGTAAAGCCGGCGTGATTGAGGGCATCGGATTGCAGGCGGGCGCGGCGGGCACGGCTGCCGCGCAAAAGGCCCTTGAGTCGCTCCAGCGGGGTGCGCGGCAGGAAGGCCTTGTAGAACACGCCGAGGCTGGCCTCTCTTGCCACCCGGGCGTAGGGTGAGCTGGCCACCACTTCCCAGCCTTCGGGCACCTCGTCGCCTGCCAGCAGCAAGGCCGTGGCGTGGTAGTCGGGTGTCTGGCGTTCGGTATCGGTAATGACGGCGCTCCCGCGGCAATGGGCGTGTTATTCTACGCGCCGGGATGCGTCCCGTCTTTAGCACCTCTTTCTTCTGCTTCCGGAGACACCATGGGCTTTGCCAGCGACAGCGCGGCGCGATTTCGGTACTGGCACCGCACATTGCGGGAGCGCCACCTGCGGCCCTGGGTGTTCATTCACATCAACAAAACCGGCGGCAGCAGCATTGAAAAGGCCCTGGGCGCCGGGCTGGATCACAGCACCGCGCTGGAAAAATACCGCCAGCTGGGGGCCGATGCCTGGGCCAGGAAGTTTGTGTTCAGCGTGGTGCGCAACCCCTGGGACAAGGTGGTCAGCCACTACCACTACCGGGTAAAAACCAACCAGACCGGGCTCGGCGAGCAGCCCATTCCCTTTGCCGAGTGGCTGCAGCGCTGCTACGTGGAGCGCGATTCGCGCTACTACGACCAGCCGCGCATGTTCATGGCCCAGCGCGACTGGCTGGTGGACGAGCACGGCGAGATGCTGGTGGAGTTTGTCGGGCGGTTTGAAACCCTGCAGCAGGATTTCGAGGGCATCTGCCAGCGCATTGGCGTGCAGGCCAGCCTGGGCCATGCCAAGCCCTCGGACCGCGGCAGTTACCGGGATTACTACAACGCGGACACCCAGGCCATTATTGCCGAGGCCTTTGCGGCGGACATCGACAGTTTCGGCTACCGCTTCTGAGGTGCGCTGCCGCGCAGGTTCACAATGTGGATACTGCGTCGCCCGCCGCCTTCGAACACCTGGATTTCCTGTAGCTGTTCACGCTCCAGGAATTGTTGCCACTGGGCGGCTTCCGCGCGCCTGACTTCCATTGCGAGATAGTCGCGGCCCTGCCACAGGTCGGGGCGGCGGAGCAGATCCCTCACGCCGTAGTCGTGAGCGCTGTACTGGCTCCAGTCGTAGGTGCGCTGGCTGAACCAGGCGATGTACATATCATTGGCGGCCAGACTGGCGCCGGCGGGGGTTTGCTCGCGCAACCAGCGGGCGGCGTCGGCCACATAGGCTTTTTTGTAGTCGCCGTTGTGCAGCACGTCGCCCACGGTGCCCACCAGCAGCAGCACGGCAATCACCTTGCCGCTGCGGCCCGCCGCCCCCTGCCACAGCCCGCTTAGGGTAAAGGCCAGATAGGGAATGCACAGCAGCGCGACAATGGCGGCGTAGCGCTCCAGCATGAAGTGCTTGCCGAAGGTGAACAGGGCCAGGTACAGCAGGGCAATGGCCATGTGGGCATTGAGCAGGCGCTGGTCGCGCGGGGCAATGCGCTCCCAGCCGCGGCGCAGCCAGCCCCAGGCCAGCACCGCCAGCCACGGCCAGGTGATGGCGCGGAACACGTTCAGCAGCAAAATGGTGAGCAGGCCGGTTACCGCCACCCAGCCGGCGTCTTCCTGGGCCGAAAACGCCAGCAGGGCCGCCGCCGTATCGGAGGCCAGCTGGTGGAAGCGATCCGGCAGGCCGAATACCTGGTCCACATAGTGGCTGATGGCCGGGAACAGCACGCCGCCATCGGGTTGGGCGCTCTGGTGAATGACAATGGCGGTGAGCCCGATCGCCACCACCAGCAGCGGTGGCAGCAGCAGGCGCAGGGCGTCGCGCTTGCGCGTGCCTGTCCCGGGCAGCAGCAGGGTAAAGGGCGCCAGCACCAGGAAAAACAGCCCCTCAAAGCGAAACAGCACCGCCAGCAGCATCCACCCGTACCAGGCCCATTGCCGGCGAGGTGAGGGCTGGTGGGCGTAGCGCAGCAGGCCGCGCAGGGCCCAGATCATGCAGGCCCAGTAGGCCGGGTCGCGCATGATGGCGCTGCGGTAGTCGTTCAGCACCGGGTAGGCCAGGATCAGAATGGCGGCAAACAGCTGTATCCGCCGGTCGCCGCCAAGAGTAGCCACCGTGGCAACCATGCCCACGCTGAGCCCGATGTAGCACAGCGTGGTCAGCGCCAGTCCGACAGTGGCCAACGGCAGGCCGCTCAGGCGGTGCAGCTCGGCGATCAGAATGGACAGCACCGGGCGCCCGAACAGGGCGCGGCTGGCAGCCAGGCCCTCGCTGAGGTAGGCTTGCGCCGCGCGCAGGTAGAGTACACCGTCGCGATTGATCAGCGGGTCGAGGAAAATCAGCCACAGCGACAGCAGCAGGCTGGCGAAGGCGACCAGCCGCAGGTCGATGTCGATACGCTGTGGGTTGGCAATGGACTGGGTGTTGGCAGGCACGAGTTAAACTCTGTTTTGCCGCTAGTCTACCGATGGCGGGCGCCAATCGCCATACAGGCCCGCCGCGGGTGACAGCCGGCCCTGCCCAAACCTAACGCCGGCCGAGCCAACCAGGCTATTACAGCTCCGGGAAAGGAAAGACAGCTCCGGCAAAGACAGAACCCGGAAAGACAGAACCCGTAAAGAGAACCAAGAGAGCAATTAATCGTGCAGAGAGTTGTGGTGACAGGCGCCGGCGGCCAGCTGGGCAG
Organism: Parahaliea mediterranea; assembly: GCF_003402235.1. Lineage (GTDB taxonomy): Bacteria > Pseudomonadota > Gammaproteobacteria > Pseudomonadales > Halieaceae > Parahaliea > Parahaliea mediterranea. The sequence continues at coordinate 172,839 of NZ_QEWO01000006.1, read as the reverse complement.
TGAACTCGCCGCCAGCGCCCCGCAGGTGGAAGTGCTGGCCCTGGGGCGCGACGCCCTGGATATCGCCGATGGCGAGGCCGTCATGCAGCGCATCACCGGCTTGAAGCCCGACATCGTCATCAACGCCGCCGCCTACACGGCGGTGGATCGCGCCGAGAGCGAGCGCGAGCAGGCCTTTGCCATCAACGCCGAAGGCCCCGCCAACCTGGCCCGGGCCTGCGCGGCGGCCGGTGCCCGGTTGCTGCATGTGTCCACCGATTTTGTTTTTGACGGCGGCGCCAGCCGGCCCTACCGCCCGGGCGACGCCACCGCGCCGCTGGGTGTGTATGGCGCCAGCAAACTGGCCGGCGAGCAGGCCGTGCAGGCGGCGCTGCCCTCGGCGCTGATTGTGCGCACCGGCTGGGTGTACTCGCGGTTTGGCGGCAACTTTGTGAAAACCATGCTGCGCCTGATGGTCGAGCGCGAGCGCCTGGGTGTGGTTGCCGATCAGGTGGGCACGCCCACCTGGGCGGCGGGGCTGGCCGGTGCGTTGTGGACCTTTGCCCGGCAGCCCGCCCTGGGGGGCATTTACCACTGGAGCGACGCCGGCGTTTGCAGCTGGTACGACTTTGCCGTGGCCATAGCCGAAGAAGGCCTGGCCCGGGGGTTGCTGCCGCGCACCGTTGAGGTTGCCCCGATTGCCGCGGCGGACTACCCCACCCCGGCCCAGCGGCCCGCCTACAGCGTGCTGGATAAATCGACAAGCTGGCGCGACCTGGCGCTGGCCGGCACCCACTGGCGCGTGCAGCTGCGCCACATGCTGGATGCGCTCGCCGCAGAACCTGAATTCAACAAGGAATAGCACCATGGCCAAATCCCTGCTGGTCACCGGCGCCGCCGGCTTTATCGGCGCCAACTTCGTCCACCACTGGGTGAGTGCTCACCCCAACGACACTGTGGTGGCCTTCGACGCGCTGACCTACGCCGGCAACCGCGCCAACCTCAGCGCCCTTCAAGGGCGGGGCAACTTCCACTTCGTGCACGGCGACATCTGCGACCAGGCCCTGGTGGAGAGCACCCTGCGCGAACATGGGGTGGATACCATCGTGCACTTTGCCGCCGAAAGCCACGTGGATCGCTCCATCACCGGCCCCGACGCCTTTATCCAGACCAACGTCATCGGCACCCACAGCCTGCTGGAGGCCGCGCGCGCGGTGTGGCTGGCGGGCAGCGGCAGCGAACATCGCTTCCATCATGTGTCCACCGACGAGGTCTACGGCTCTCTCAGCCGCGAAGCCCCGGCCTTTTATGAAGAGCAGAAGTACGAACCCAACTCGCCCTACTCCGCCAGCAAGGCCGCCTCGGATCATCTGGTGCGTGCCTGGCACCACACCTATGGGCTGCAGGTCAGCACCAGCAACTGCTCCAACAACTACGGCCCCTATCACTTCCCGGAAAAACTGATACCCCTGTGCCTTACCAACATACTGCGCGGCCGGCCCCTGCCGGTGTATGGCGATGGCAGCAACATCCGCGACTGGCTCTACGTGCAGGACCACTGCCGCGGCATCGAGCTGGTGCTGCAAAACGGCCGCGTGGGTGAAACCTACAACATCGGCGGCAACAACGAGTGGAACAACCTCGATATCGTGCACCTGCTGTGCGACCGGCTGGACCGCCGCTTTGCGGAAAACGCCGAGTTGTGCCAGCGCTTCCCCGACTCGCCGGCCCTCAAGGGCGAGTCCCGCAGCCTGATCACCTTCGTCGACGACCGCGCCGGCCACGACTGGCGCTACGCCATCGATGCCGCCAAGATCAACGGCGAACTCGGCTACGTGCCGGTGGAAACCTTCGAGACCGGTATCGAGAAGACCCTGGACTGGTACCTCGCCAACGAAGACTGGTGGCGGCCACTGCTGGCGGATTGAGGCGCGTCACCATTGCTGAGTAAATCGCAGGTTGCTGCCGCGTGGTCAACTGCCCTGCGTGACCCTCGCCCAACCTGAATGGCCCCGGGGTGAAGCCTCACTCGGGAAAAAACTCTCCCACCACTGTGTCCAGGTAGCGCCAGCCCAGGCGGGTGCAGTGCAGGTGGCCGTCGGTGACGGCCAGCAGCCCCTGCTCGCCCAGTTGGCTGATGGTGCCCTGCACTGTGGCCAGCGGCAGGGCGGTGTAGCGCTCGAAGTTTTCCAGCGGCGCGCCGCCGGCCAGGCGCAGGGTGTTCAGCATGTACTCCCCCGGCAGCTCAGCGGCAGCCAGCCAGCGCTGGCTGGCCTCGAAAGCACCGCGTTCACTGCCCAGGTAGTCCGCCGGCTGGCGCCGCTTGGCGTAGCGCTCGATGCGCCCGTCGCGGTGGGTCACCTTGCCGTGGGCCCCGGCGCCAATCGCCAGGTAGTCCCCGAAGCGCCAGTAGTTCAGGTTGTGGCGGCATTGTCGAGCGGGCTGCGACCAGGCCGACACCTCGTAGGCGCTAAAGCCCGTGTCCTGCAGCAGGGCCTCTCCCGCGTCCTGGATGTCCGCCAGGGTGTCCTCCACCGGCAGGGTCGGCGGGCGTTTGTGGAAGACGGTATTGGGCTCGATGGTGAGCTGGTACCAGGACAGGTGGGGCGGGTTGCAGGCCAGTGCGCTGCGTAAATCCGCCAGGGCGCTCTGCTGGCTCTGCCCCGGCAGGCCGTGCATCAGGTCGATGTTGAAGTTGTCAAAGCCCGCCGCGCGCACCATGTCCAGTGCGCGCCGGGCCTGGCTGGCGCTGTGCACGCGGCCCAGCGCCTGTAGCTGCGCGTCCTGAAACGACTGCACGCCGAGCGACAGGCGATTGATGCCGGCGGCGCGAAAGCCGGCGAATTTCTCGGCCTCGGCGCTGCCGGGGTTGGCTTCCATGGTGGCTTCCAGTTCGCCCGCTAGCGGCAGGCGCTCGGCAATGCCAGCCATCAGCCGGGCGATGGCGGGCGCGCTGAACAGGCTGGGGGTGCCGCCGCCGATGAACAGGGTGTGCACGCTGCGCCCCTGTGCTCGCGCGGCTTCGCCCTCTATGTCGCGCAGCAGGGCATCCACATAGGCCTGCTCGGGTATCGCCTGGGCCTCGTGGGAGTTGAAGTCGCAGTAGGGGCACTTGCGCTCGCACCAGGGCAGGTGGATGTACAGGCTGAGGGGGGGCAGGTGCATGGCGGGTGTCGCAGGGTGGCCGGCGACCGGGGCGGCGCTAGGCGCCGCGCTGTGCGAGGGCGCGGGCCAGCAGCGCGCAGGCCTGGCCGCGGTGGCTGATGCGGTTTTTCACGTCCCGCGGCAGTTCGGCGGCGCTGCAATCGTGGCCGGGCACGTAGAACAGCGGGTCGTAGCCGAAGCCCTGCTCGCCCCGGGGAGCCGGCAGTACAAAGCCCTCCCAGCTGCCCTGGCAGATGATGGGAGTCGGGTCGTCGGCGTGGCGCAGGTACACCAGCACGCACTGGAAGCGCGCGCTGCGCTCGCTCTGCGGCAGGCCCTCCAGGGCGCTCAGCAGTTTGCGGTTGTTGCCGGCATCGCCCTGGCCCCAGGTGTCCGCCTCGCTGGCGGCGTAGCGGGCGGAGTAGATGCCCGGGGCGCCGCGCAGGGCGTCCACTTCCAGCCCGGAATCATCGGCAATGGCGGCAAAGCCGGTGTGGCGGGCGGCGGCGCGGGCCTTGATCAGGGCGTTCTCGACAAAGGTCAGGCCGTCCTCGGGCACTTCCGGCACGTTAAACTCGCCCTGGGAGCGCAGGCTGAGCCCCAGCGGGGCCAGGATGCGGTCCAGCTCTTTCAGTTTGCCGGCGTTGCCGCTGGCCAGAATCACAGTGCTCATATCAGTGGACGTACAGCTGGTGCTTGAACTTGAAAGTATAGGTCTGCTCTGCGCCTTCGGGCCGGAAGTGCACCTCGAAGTGGCGCCACTCGCGGTTGATGAACTTGAACGGCGCAATGTAGTACACCGCCTGGCCTTCGCGAATTTCCTGGAACTCGAGATCCTGGCCCTGGATCAGGTCCCAGCTGCGGCCCTTGAGCAGGGCGGGGCGGTTGACGACGCTGCCGTTGGGGCGGTGCTCGCGAATGGCGAGGTTGACGATGCCGCGCTTCTCGCCGCGCACAATGTTGTACTGGGCGGCCACCTCCGGCGAGAGAAAGGTGGTGTTCACCACGCTGTGGTGCAACTCATAAGGCCCGAAGCGCTCGCTCTGCTGCGCCTGGCCCGTCTGCGTAAACAGGGCCAGGCCCATGGTCAGGCACAGGGCGAGCATCCATGTCAGGGGCGCGCCCATGTCAGCGGGACAGCCGGTAGATGGCGGTGACCGCGAACAGGTTGGGCCAGGCGCCGGCCAGCAGCGGCCTGCGCTCGGTGTTGCCCACCATTTCGCGGTCGAGGATGCGGATGCCCTTGCTGCGGCACAGGGCCTCGAAGTCATCCACGGTGCAGAAGTGGATGTTGGGCGTGTCATACCAGCTGTAGGGCATGAACTTCGACACCGGCATGCGCCCTCGGGTGCCGAGGTACAGGCGGCAGCGCCAGTGGCCGAAGTTGGGGAAGGTGACAATGCCCTCGCGACCGATGCGCAGCATTTCATCCAGCACGCGGTCCGGGTAGTGCACTGCCTGCAGGGCGTGGGCCATCACCACGGTGTCAAAACTCTGGTCGGGGAAGTTGCCCAGGCCCTCGTCCATGTTCTGCTCCACCACGTTCAGGCCGCGCGACACGGCGGCGGTGAGCTGGCCCGGGTCGATCTCCAGCCCCATGCCGCGCACCTGGCACTCGGCCTGCAGGCGATGCAGGAATTCGCCGTCGCCGCAGCCCAAATCGAGTACGCGGGAGCCGGGGGCAATCCAGGGCTGGATGCGGGTCAGGTCCAGGCGCATCAGGCGTCTCCCACCCGCTGCATGTAGGCGGCAAACAGCTCGCGGTAGCGCGGGATCGGCATCAGGAAGGCGTCGTGGCCTTCGTTGGCCTCAATCTCGGCGTAGGTCACCGGCCGGTCGGCGGCAATCAGGGCGTCCACAATCTCCCGCGAGCGGGCCGGCGAAAAGCGCCAGTCGGTGGAAAAGGAAATCACCAGAAAGCTGCAGCGGGCGTGGCGGAAGGCGGCCACCGGGTCGTCGCCGTATTCCCGCGCCAGGTCGAAGTAGTCCAGGGCGCGGGTCATCAGGATGTAGGTATTGGCGTCGAAGCTGCCGGAGAACTGGCTGCCCTGGTAGCGCAAATAGCTCTGCACCTGGAATTCCACGTCGTCCTCGCCGCCGCGCTCCAGGGTGCCCGAGCGCAGGTCGCGGCCGAACTTGGCGGCCATGGCGTCGTCCGACAGGTAGGTGATGTGGCCCACCATGCGCGCCAGCCCCAGGCCCTTGGCCGGCAGGTTGCCCTGCTCCAGGTAGCGGCCCTCGGCAAAGTCCGGGTCGGACTGGATGGCGTGGCGGGCGATCTCGTTGAAGGCGATGTTCTGGGCGCTGAGTTTCATCGCCGAGGCGATCACCACGCAGTGTTTCACCCGCTCGGGGTATTCCAGCGCCCAGCGCATGGCCTGCATGCCGCCGAGGCTGCCGCCGATCACCGCCGCCCAGCTGCTGATGCCGAGGCGGTCCGCCAGGCGTGCCTGGCTGTGCACCCAGTCCCGGGCGCGCAGGGGCGGAAAATCCGGCCCCCAGGGTTTGCCGGTGTCCGGGTTGATGGCGGTGGGCCCGGTGGAGCCGTGGCAGCCGCCCAGGTTGTTCAGGCTGACAATGAAAAAGCGGTTGCTGTCGATGGGCTTGCCCGGGCCGATGTATTCGTCCCACCAGCCGGGTTTGCGGTCTGTCTCGCTGTGGTAGCCGGCGGCGTGGTGGTGGCCGGACAGGGCGTGGCAGATCAGCACCGCGTTGGAGCGCGTCGCGTTCAGCGTGCCGTAGGTTTCGTACACCAGCTCGTAGGGCGCCAGCGCGCGGCCACAGGCCAGCATCAGCGGCTCGTCAAAACGCGCTGTCTGGGGGGTGACAATCCCCACCGAGCCGGCAGTGTCAGTGGCCCCGTGGCGCATCTACAGGCCGATCACCAGTGCCGGGTGCAGGCCCACGCCGGTGGCAATGTGGCGCAGGGCAATCTGCAGCACATTGATGACGATGAAGACCAGGATGGGCGAGAAATCCAGCCCGCCCATGGCCGGCAGCATTTTGCGGAAGGGGGCCATCACCGGCTCGGTGAGCTGGTACAGCAGGTACAGCGCCGGGTTGTTGCTGCCCGGGGCTACCCAGCTGAGGATAATCACCGCCAGCAGGGCAAAGAAGTACAGGTTCACCAGCAGGGCCACCAGCCCCAGCACGGCCCACACCAGCAGCACCGCCACGTTGGGAATGGCCAGGCCGTACAGCCACAGCATTACCACGATGCCAAGCACCTGCAGCACCAGCGCCAAAACCAGCGAGGCCAGGTCGATGCCGCCAAAGCCTGGCAGTATCCGGCGCAGGGGCACCACCAGCGGATTGGTGACTTTCACCAGAAACTGGCTGATGGGGTTGTAGAAGTCGGCGCGCACCAGCTGCAGCAAAAAGCGCAGCAGCATCGCCACCAGGTAGAGGCTGAGGGCGGTCTGCAGCAGGTAGACGAGAATTTCGTTGAGGGCGCTCACGTGGGCTGGGTCTCCTTGGGTCGGTGCGCCGGGCTAGCCCAGCTCGCGGGACATGGCAACGGCGCGGCCGGCGGCGGCGCCCATGGCGCGTGCGATGGTGTCGCGCAGGTGGTCGGCTTCAAAACTCTCAACCGCCGCCTGGGTGGTGCCGCCGGGGCTGGTGACCCGGCGCCGCAGCTCCACCAGGTCCACGTCGCCTTCTATGGCCATGCGCGCTGCCCCCAGGGCGGTCTGCTGGGCCATGGCGGTGGCGGTGTCGCGCGCCAGGCCCAGTTCCACACCGGCGTCGATCATCGCTTCCATGAACAGGAAGAAGTAGGCGGGGCCACTGCCCGAGAGCGCGGTGACGGCATCCAGCGCGCTTTCGCTGTCCAGCCACTCGACAATGCCCACGGCGCCGAGAATGGCTTCGGCGTAACCGCGCTGGGTCTCGCCCACCTGCTCGGTGGCGTAAAGCCCGGTGGCCCCGCAGCCCAGCAGGGCCGGCGTGTTGGGCATGGCGCGCACAATGGCGGTGCGCTCGCCGAGCCGGGCGCGCATGCTGTCGATGGTGATGCCGGCGGCGATGGAAATCACCAGCGCGTTGTTTTCGGCCACCTGGCTGGCAATGGAGGGCAGGGCCTCGGCCATGATCTGCGGTTTGACCGCCAGTATCACCACGTCGGCGTCGCGCACGGCGTCTGCGTTGTCGGCGAAGGTGGGCACCGGGCCCAGCGCGCGCAGCTGTTCCAGGCTGTCCGGGAAGGGGTCGGCGGCGCGCAGCGCGGCGGCGGGATGGCCGCTTTCCAGCAGGCCGCCGATGATGCTGCGGGCCATATTGCCGGCGCCGATAAAGGTGATGGTGGGGGTGCTCAACGTCTGCTCCAGCCCGTCAAAAATGAAGCGGCAGTATACACGCCGCCAGCTGGCTAAATCACCCGCGGGGGCCGAAGATATCAGTGCCCACGCGAACCAGGGTGGCGCCTTCGGCGATGGCTGCCTCAAGGTCGCCGGACATACCCATGGAGAGCGTATCCAGCTGCGGCAGCGCCAGCGCCGTCATTGCCTCGCGCAGGGCGGCAAACGGCGCCCGCTGCCGGGCAAGGTCGTCGCAAGGCGCGGGAATGGCCATCAGCCCGCGCAGGGCGAGGTTGGGCAGGTCGGCCACCGCCGCCGCCAGCGCCGGCAGCTCCGCCAGGCGCACGCCGGCCTTGCTTGCCTCGCCGGACACATTCACCTGCAGGCAGATGTGCAGCGGCGGCAGGTGGGCCGGACGCTGTTCGCTGAGGCGGCGGGCAATCTTGAGTCGATCCACGCTGTGCACCCAGTGAAAGTGCTCGGCAATGGCGCGGGTTTTGTTGGACTGGATGGGGCCGATGAAATGCCACTGCAGATCCAGGTCGGCCAGGGCTTCTATCTTCTCCAGCGCCTCTTGCAGATAGTTCTCGCCGAAGGCCGCAAGGCCCAGTTGGGCGGCTTCGCGCACGGTGTCGGCACTGCGCGTTTTGCTGACGGCGAGCACGGTGACATCCCCCGGCGGGCGCTGGTATTTATCCACCGCCCGGCTTACTCTCGCCAGCAGGTTTGATATATTGTCGGAAAGTTGTCGCTCACTCATGCGCAGGTCCTGAAGCGGGTGACACCCGCCAAACAGCGGGGGCGGCAACGCAAGAATAACATGCACGGGCGCCCGCCCTTGCACGCCAGCCGCAAGGCACCGGGGCCACGCGAAGCGCCGTGTCGGGTTGAGCCACCCAGGGGAGGGGAACGGTGGATATTACAGAATTGCTCGCCTTCAGTGCCAAGCAGGGTGCATCGGATTTGCACCTGTCCGCCGGCCTGCCACCCATGATCCGTGTCGATGGCGACGTGCGTCGCATCAACCTGCCGCCGATGGAGCACAAGCAGGTACACGAGCTCATCTACGACATCATGAACGACAAGCAGCGCAAGGACTACGAGGAGTTTCTGGAAACCGATTTCTCCTTTGAAGTGCCTGGCGTGGCCCGCTTCCGGGTGAATGCCTTCAACCAGAATCGCGGCGCCGGCGCGGTGTTTCGCACCATTCCCTCCAAAGTGCTGTCGATGGAAGATCTGGGCATGGGGCAGGTGTTTCGCGATATCGCCATGATGCCCCGGGGCCTGGTGCTGGTGACCGGGCCCACCGGCTCCGGCAAGTCCACCACGCTGGCGGCGATGATGGACTTCATCAACGACAACAAGTACGAGCACGTGCTCACCATCGAGGACCCGATCGAGTTTGTGCACGAGTCCAAGAAATGCCTGGTGAACCAGCGCGAGGTGCACCGCGACACCCTCGGTTTTGCCGAGGCCCTGCGCTCGGCCCTGCGCGAAGACCCGGACATCATCCTGGTGGGCGAGATGCGCGATCTGGAAACCATCCGCCTGGCGCTGACCGCCGCGGAAACCGGCCACCTGGTGTTTGGCACCCTGCACACCACCTCGGCGGCCAAAACCATCGACCGCGTGGTGGATGTGTTCCCGGCGGCGGAGAAGGCCATGGTGCGCTCCATGCTGTCGGAGTCGCTGCAGGCGGTGGTGTCGCAGACCCTGCTCAAGCGCACCACCGGCGGCCGGGTGGCGGCCCACGAAATCATGCGCGGCACCTCGGCCATCCGCAACCTGATCCGCGAGGACAAGGTGGCGCAGATGTACTCCGCCATCCAGACCGGGCAGGCCCTGGGCATGCAGACCATGGATCAGTGCCTGCACGATTTGGTGGACAAGCGCATCATCTCGCGGGAGGTCGCCCGCGAAAAAGCGCGCATGCCGGAAAACTTCTAGCACAGCCACAGGCCGGGCCGAAGGCACCGGCGCGGAGGAACGATGAAGATTCGGGAACTACTGGAAAGGGTGGTCAAGGAAGGCGCCTCGGACGGTTTCATCTCCGCCCATGCCGCGCCCTGCATCAAAGTCGATGGCCAGATTTATCCCATTGCCGACAAGGTGCTGAGCGAGGACGAGGCGGAGGACTTGGTGCTCTCCACCATGACCAAGGCCCAGCAGGAGGACTACCGGCAGCACCACGAGGCCAACTTTGCCCTGGCCGACGATGAACTGGGCCGCTTCCGGGTCAGCGCCTTTGTGCAGCGCGGTGCCTGTGGCCTGGTGCTGCGCCGCATCGAAACCAAGATTCCCGAGATCGACGCCCTGGGCCTGCCGCCGATTATCCGCGAGCTGGCCATGACCAAGCGCGGCCTGGTGATTTTCGTCGGCGCCACCGGCACCGGCAAGTCCACCTCGCTGGCGGCCATGGTGGGCTACCGCAACCGCAACAGCCGTGGCCATATCATCAGCATCGAGGACCCGATCGAGTTCATTCACGAGCACGCCGGCTGCATCGTCACCCAGCGCGAGGTGGGCATGGATACCGAGTCCTTCGATGTGGCGCTGAAAAACTCCCTGCGCCAGGCGCCGGATGTGATCATGATTGGCGAGGTGCGCTCGGCGGACACCATGCAGCAGGCCCTGGCCTTTGCCGAAACCGGCCACCTCTGCCTGTGTACCCTGCACGCCAACAATGCCAACCAGGCGCTGGATCGCATCCAGAGCTTCTTCCCGGCGGAGCTGATCGGCCAAGTGTGGATGGACCTGTCCCTCAACCTCAAGGCCATGGTGGCCCAGCAGCTGTTGCCCACCAAATCCGGCAAGGGGCGCACACCGGTGATCGAAGTGCTGCTCAACTCACCGCTGGTGCAGGATTACATCCGCAAGGGTCAGGTGCACCTGATCAAGGAAGTGATGGCCAAGTCCAACGAGATCGGCATGCAGACCCTGGACCAGGCCCTGTTCGAGGCCTACAAGGCCGGCCGTATTTCGCGCGATGACGCCGAGCGCTACGCCGACTCAGGCAACGACGTGCGCCTGATGATCAAGATGCACGACAAGGGCAAGCTGACCTTCGACGAGAGCCAGGGCCTGAGCTACGACGAGAAGGACAGCGGCCACTATGTCAGGCAGTCCTAGGTCAGGCAAACCTAGGTCAGGCAGTCCTAGATCAGAGAATCCTAAGTTCGATAACCTTAGCCGGCCCGCTCCGCCAGCCAGGTGCGCAGGATAAGCTCCGCCGCTTGGCTGTCCACCGGGCTCGCCTTGTAGTCGCCCCGGTGCCCCCGCTCCCGCTGCTGCGACTTGGCCTCGAAGCTGGACAGGCGCTCGTCCGCCATTTCCACCGGCAGGCCAAAGCGGCCGTGCAGGCGGCGGGCGAATTTTTCCGCCCGCTGGCTCAGTTCACTGGCGCTGCCGTCCATATTCAGGGGCAGCCCTACCACCAGCACGTCGGGCTGCCATTCCTGCAGCAGCCTGCCGATGTCGTCCCAGTTGGGCACCCCATCCCGCGCATTCAGCACCACCAGCGGCTGGCTGGTGCCCAGCAGGCAGTTGCCGGTGGCCACGCCAATCTGGCGCAGGCCATAGTCAAAGGCCATGGCGGTCTGGGGCGGAGTGCGGGGCAACTGCGGGGCGCTCTCAGGCGTGGCCGGCCTGGTTGGAGATCAGGTTCATGTCCACGCCCAGCTGGGCCGCGGCGGCATTCAGGCGCTGCTGGTGGGGGGTGGAAAAAATAATCTCGCTGCTGGCTGGCAGGGTCAGCCAGGCGTTGTCGGCCAGCTCCTGCTCCAGCTGCCCGGCCGACCAGCCGGCGTAGCCGAGGGCGATCAGGTATTCCCGCGGGCCGCGCCCGGCGGCGATGGCGCGCAGAATGTCCCGGGAGGTGGTGAGGGAAATGCCCTCGGTCACCTTCAGACTGGCCTCCCAGCGGCTGGCCGGGTCGCGGTGCAGCACAAAACCGTGATCAATCTGCACCGGGCCGCCGGCCATCACCGGTCGGTCGCTGAAGTCGTCCATGGCCTCGATGTCCAGGTGCTCGAAAATCTCCCCCAGGCTCAAATCCAGCGGCTGGTTGATGACGATGCCCATGGCGCCGCTTTCACCGTGCTCGCAGATGTAGGTAATGCTGTGGGAGAAGATACCTTCGGTGAGTGAGGGCATGGCCAACAGGAAGTGGTCGCGGAGGCAGTGGCCGCTGCGTGCAGTGTTGGCATTGATGGAAGATGGCATGTGGCGAATGTCGGTTCCCGATAGATGGCGCGGGGCTTTAGCCTGAGCTTAGCCGGTTTTCCTGGAATTGCCACGTGCGGATGATTTCCAGCTTGTCGGTGGTGGCGCGCAGGGCTGGTGGAAAGGGGGCGTAGGGCGAGGCCATGCGCACAATCTTGATGGCCGCCTCGTCCAGCAGGGCATAGCCGGAGGAGGATAGCACGCGGATGTTCTCCAGGCGCCCACTGTGGTCGATCACCACCAGCAGGCGCAGGCTGCCGTAAATGCCGTAGCGGATCGAAGCCTCCGGGTAGTACTGGTTGCCCACCGCTTCCACCCGGCGGCGCCAGTCGTGCAGGTAGGCCGCGTCCACCGCCTCGCGGGTGGACAGGGCGGTCAGGCGCCGCACCCGGGGTCGGTTGGCGTAATCCGTCGCCTGCTGTTCCAGGGTGGCCTCCAGGGCTGCCAGCTCGCGGGTGAGCTGATCCACCGCCGGGCTGATTCCCAGCAGGGCGCTGTCGGCCGGCGGGTCGGCGGCGTCGGTCGCCACCGGCCGCCGCTCGGCGGGAGCCGAGGTGGTGACGGGGCGCTGTTGTTGCGGGTGCGTTTGTGCCTGGCGCGGCTGCGCCAGCACCTGCCCGCTGGCGGTGGGGTTCAGCGGGGGCGCGCTGGCCCGCGAGCTGACCTCGGCGCGCTCGCTCAACTCACCACTGCCGAGCTGGTTGGCCTGGGCGATGTGGGTGGCATCCTCGGCGGGGCGGGGGCTGGGCTGGCGGGCCAGGGTGACATCCAGCTGGGGGCGGGGGCGTTGGTCGTCGGTGGCGGCGTCGAAGGACACACCCAGCAGCACGGCGGTGTGCAGGGCCAGGGCGATACCCAGCGCCATTTTCATGCGCTGGCGGCTGTCCATCACCGTGCCGGTCATGCCCTTGGTTGCCCTGCTTGTCACGCTGCTTGTCACGCCCCCTTGTATGTCCCTTTACGCCCCTTTCATGCTCGCGTCACGCCGCCCGCATCCCTTGTTCCTGCCCGTTGGGGCGTTTAGCGGCCTTCGAGTTGCGCGCTGATACAGTCCATCAGGTCGCTGCCAATGTCCAGGTCGCACTGGTCGTTCAGCTCGCGCAGGCAGGTGGGGGAGGTCACGTTGATCTCGGTCAGGTAGTCGCCAATCACGTCCAGGCCCACAAACAGCAGGCCCCGCTCGCGCAGGCTGGGGCCCACCTGTTCGGCAATCCAGCGGTCGCGGTCGGACAGGGGCTGGGCGCGGCCGGTGCCGCCCGCGGCCAGGTTGCCGCGCAACTCGCCCTGGGAGGGAATGCGCGCCAGGCAGTGGTCCACCGGCTCGCCATTGATCATCAGGATGCGCTTGTCGCCGTTGACGATCTCCGGAATATAGCGCTGGGCCATGATGGTGTGGCGCCCGAAGCCGGTGAGGGTTTCCAGGATCACCGACAGGTTGGGGTCGTCCTGCTTGACGCGGAAGATCGAGCTGCCGCCCATGCCATCCAGCGGCTTGAAGATCACATCGCCGTGCTCGGCGTGGAAGGCGCGCAGGCGGGCCGCGTCGCTGCTCACCAGCACCGGCGGGCAACACTGGGGGAACTGGGTGGCGAAGACCTTCTCGTTGCAGTCGCGCAGGCTGGCGCAGCGGTTGACGATGAGCGTGCCCTGCCGCTCGGCGGCTTCCAGCACATAGGTGTTGTAGATGAATTCGTTGTCGAAGGGCGGGTCCTTACGCATCAGGATCACGTCCAGCTCCGCCAGCGGGCGATCCTCGCGCTCTTTCAGCCGGTACCAGCCCTGCGGATCGTGGAACACCGTGACCGGCGCCATGTTGGCGCGGGCCTCGCCCTGGGCCAGGTAGAGGTCGCCGGGTTCCATGTACCACAGCTCCCAGTCGCGGGCCTGGGCGGCCCACAACAGGCCCAGGGTGGTGTCTTTCTTGTAGGCGATGTTGGCGATGGGGTCCATCACCACGCCGAGCTTGATAGTCATGAGGCAGGCCCGTCTGTGTCGGTAGTGTTAGTCGTGTCGATCATGTAGAAGCTGCAGCGGCGGTGCTGCCAGCCGTGCTGCGCGCGGTGCCGGCTTAAAGTACGCAATGACCGCAGGGGGCGCAAGCGCACCCGTGTGACGGCTTTGCGACAGGCTTAGGCTCTAGGCTCAGGCTGCGGCGTCACCCTCAGGCGTCGCCCCAGCTGGCGGGTACCTTCACCGCCACCACTGCCGCCTGGGCGCAGAGGGTATCGCCCACCCGCAGGTCGCAGCTGACCAGCGACTTGCGCGCGCTGGCCTCGGTAACCCGGGCCTGCAGCTGCAACGGGCCGGCGATGGGGGCGGCGGCCAGGTAGTTGATGTCCAGGCGGCCGGTGACATAGAGAATGCCCTCGCCGCTGCCAATGGCGCGGCCCCCGCGCTGGTAGGCGTCGGCAATGGCGGTGCAGATGCTGTGGCAGTCGATCACCGAGGCGATCAGGCCGCCGTACACAAAATTCGGCGAGCCGGCACAGTGCCAGGGCTGGGGCGCGAAGGTACAGGTGGCGCACTCCCCGTCCCAGTGGCTTTGGATATGGTGGCCGTGGGGGTTGTCGGGGCTGCAGCCAAAGCAGTGGTTGCCGGCCATCTGGTGCTGGATGATGGTCATGAGGGGTGTCATGGGGAGTGTCCTGTGGGTGAAGCGTTGGTCAGTGGAGTGTCATTTAATACAGCGCCATGTCGCCCCAGCGCGCCTGCACAATGGCCAGGGCGGCCAGGGGGGCGGTTTCGGTGCGCAGCACGCGGGGGCCAAGGGCCAGGGCTTCAAACCCCGCACTTTCGCAGGCGATGATTTCCGCCTCGCTCAGGCCGCCTTCGGGGCCCACTGCCAGTGCCACCGAGGCGGGGGTGGCGCCCTCGCCGGTGGTGCCGGCGCGGTGGTGCAAAACAAAGCGGCGCTCGGCGCTGCAGGTTGCCAGCCAGTGCGCAAGGCTGGTGGGGGCGGCCAGGTGCGGCAGCCGGCTACGGCCACTCTGTTCGCAGGCGCTGATCATCACCTGACGCCAGTGCTGGTGTTTTTTGTCGGCGCGCTCGCCCTTTAGCTTTACTTCGCAGCGCTCGGTAAACAGTGGCACCACCGCGCTAACGCCGAGCTCGGTGGCTTTCTGCAGCACCCAGTCCATGCGATCACCACGGGAGATACCAATACCCAGCTCAACCACCAGCGGCGACTCAGTGGCGTTGTCCGTGGGTGCGCCAATGCTGACTTCCACCGACTTCTTGCCCGCAGAGGTAATGGTGGCGGGATAGTCCGCGCCATTACCATTAAACAGCACCAGCGCATCGCCTGCGGTCATGCGCAGCACCCGCGCTACATGTGTGGCCGGGCCGCTTTCCAGTGACAGGCTCTGGCCTGCGGCTAGCGCTTGCTCGGTGTATATGCGGGGTACACGCATGGCGAGGTCCGGGTTTATTGCAGCCCGAGATTATTGAAGATTGCGCGGGTCGGTTCCACCTGGTTCATGGTGTAGAAGTGAATGCCCGGCGCGCCGGAATCGACCAGGGTCTGGCACAGCTGGGTGACCACTTCCAGCCCGAACTTGCGCACGCTTTCTGCATCGTCGCCGTAGCTTTCCATGCGCTTGCAGATCCAGCGCGGAATCTCCGCCCCGCAGTTGCGCGAAAAGCGCGCCAGGTTCTGGAAGTTGGTGATGGGCATCACGCCGGCGTAGATCGGCTTGTCGATGCCGGCATCCGCGCAGCGATCCAGGTAGTAGAAGTAGGACTCCACATTGTAGAAGTACTGGGTGATGGCACTGTTGGCGCCGGCATCCAGCTTTTGCTTGAGGTAGCGGATGTCGCTGTCGTAGCTGTCTGACTCCGGGTGAATCTCGGGATAGGCCGCCACTTCAATCTCGAAGTGATCACCGCTGCGCTGGCGGACAAATTCCACCAGTTCGTTGGCGTACACCAGCTGGGTGCTGGCGCCCATGCCGGATGGCATGTCACCGCGCAGCGCCACCAGGCGCTTGATGCCGCGCTGCTGGTAGCTGTCCAGCAGTTCTCCCACGGCGTTTTCGTCATCGCCGCCGAAGGACAGGTGGGGCGCCACGTCGATGCCCTGCTCGCGCATGGTGGTAACAATGCCGCGGGTGCTGTCGCGGGTGGTGCCGCCGGCGCCATAGGTAACAGAGAAGAACTCGGGGCCCAGCGCATTGAGCTCGGGCACGGTGTCTTCGAGCAGTTTCTGTTTGCCCTCGGGGGTTTTGGGCGGGAAGAACTCGAAGCTGATTCTGGGTTTTGCGTTGGCCATTGTTGTGACTCTGGTTTTTGCGGTGCCAGCCGCCGCCCGCCGTGGCGGTTTGCCGCGGCGGGTAGCAAGGCTGCGTTCGGTACGGGTGCCTGCAGCGCTAGTACTTGTAGCTATCGGGCTTGTAGGGGCCTTCCACCTTCACGTTGATGTACTGCGCCTGCTCGTCGGTCAGGCGGGTAATCACCCCGCCAAAGCCGCGCACCATGTGCGCCGCCACTTCCTCGTCCAGTTTCTTCGGCAGCACTTCGACGCTCAGCGCGCCTTCTTTCAGCTCCGGCTCCAGGTCGGCAAACTTGCGCTCGAACAGGTAGATCTGCGCCAGTACCTGGTTGGAGAAGGAGCCATCCATGATGCGGCTCGGGTGGCCGGTGGCGTTGCCCAGGTTCACCAGGCGGCCTTCCGACAGCAGGATCAGGTGGTCGTTCTCGGCGCGGTTGCGGTACACCTTGTGTACCTGCGGTTTGACTTCTTCCCAGTCCCAGGCGCGGCGCATGAAGGCGGTGTCGATCTCGTTGTCGAAGTGGCCAATGTTGCACACCACCGCGCCGTTCTTCAGGGCCGCCAGCATGTGCTCGTCGCAGACGTTGTAGTTGCCAGTGGTGGTCACCAGCAGGTCGATGGTCTGCAGCAGGGCGCGATCGACGCTGTCGGCATTGCCCTTGTTGATGCCGTCGATGTAGGGCGATACCACTTCATAGCCATCCATGCAGGCCTGCATGGCGCAGATCGGGTCGATCTCGGTCACGCGCACAATCATGCCCTCCTGGCGCAGGGACTGGGCGGAGCCCTTGCCCACGTCGCCGTAGCCGATCACCAGCGCTTTTTTGCCGGACAGCAGGTGGTCGGTGCCGCGCTTGATGGCATCGTTCAGGCTGTGGCGGCAGCCGTACTTGTTGTCGTTCTTGGACTTGGTGACGGAGTCGTTCACGTTCACGGCGGGCACTTTCAGGGTGCCTTTTTCCAGCATTTCCTGCAGGCGGTGTACGCCGGTGGTGGTCTCCTCGGTGATGCCGTGGATGTTGTCCAGCATGGCCGGGTACTTGTCGTGCAGCATGGCGGTCAGGTCGCCGCCGTCGTCCAGCACCATGTTGGCGTCCCAGGGCTGGCCATCCTTGAGGATGGTCTGCTCGATGCACCACTCGTACTCCTCCTCGGTCTCGCCTTTCCAGGCGAACACCGGCACACCGGCGGCGGCGATGGCGGCGGCGGCGTGGTCCTGGGTGGAGAAGATGTTGCACGATGACCAGCGCACTTCGGCGCCCAGTTCCACCAGGGTTTCGATCAGTACGCCGGTCTGGATGGTCATGTGGATGCAACCGAGGATTTTGGCGCCGGCCAGGGGCTTGCTGTCGCGGTATTTGTCGCGCAGGGCCATTAGGGCGGGCATTTCGCCCTCGGCGATGTCCAGTTCGCGGCGGCCCCAGCCGGCGAGGGAGATGTCGGCGACTTTGTAGTCCTGCTTGCTGTCGAGTTGTGCGGCGGTGCTCATATCAATTCCTTGTGGGCCGGTGGCCCTTTGCTGTATGCGTGTGGGGTTCAGGCTGGCGGCGCTGTGTTACAGCGCCCCCTTCAGGGCCTCGGCCTTGTCGGTTTTCTCCCAGGTGAAGTCCGCGTCTTCCCGGCCGAAGTGGCCGTAGGCGGCGGTCTTGCGGTAGATCGGGCGCTTCAGGTCCAGCATTTCGATCAGGCCCTTGGGGCGCAGGTCAAAGTGCTCGCGCACCAGTTCCGCAATCACCTCGTCTGCCACCTTGCCGGTGCCAAAGGTGTTGATGGAGATGGAGGTCGGCTCCGCCACGCCAATGGCGTAGGACACCTGGATTTCGCAGCGCTCGGCCAGGCCGGCGGCAACGATGTTCTTGGCCACATAGCGCCCTGCGTAGGCCGCTGAGCGGTCCACCTTGGACGGGTCCTTGCCGGAGAAGGCGCCGCCGCCGTGGCGGGCCATGCCGCCGTAGGTGTCGACGATGATCTTGCGCCCGGTCAGGCCGCAGTCGCCCACCGGGCCGCCGATGACGAAGTTGCCCGTCGGGTTGATGTGGAAGCGGGTGCCGGCATGCAGCCATTCGGCGGGCAGGGTTTCCTTGATGATCAGGTCCATTACCGCCTCAAAAATGTCGGCCTGGCTGATGTCTTCATCGTGCTGGGTGGACAGCACCACCGCGTCGATGGCCACCGGCTTGCCGTTGTCGTAGCGCAGGGTCACCTGGCTCTTGGCGTCGGGGCGCAGCCAGGGCAGCACTTTGTCCTTGCGCAGCTGGGCCTGCTTTTCCACCAGGCGGTGAGCGTAGTAGATCGGCGCCGGCATCAGCACATCAGTCTCGTTGGTGGCGTAGCCGAACATCAGGCCCTGGTCGCCGGCGCCCTGTTCTTTCTGCTCGCTCTCGTCCACGCCCTGGGCAATGTCGGGGCTCTGCTTGCCGATGGCGTTGAGCACGGCGCAGGAGGCGCCGTCGAAGCCGACCTTGGAGGAGTTGTAGCCGATATCCAGCACCACTTCGCGCACCACGTCTTCAAGGTCGACATAGGTTTCGGTGGTGACTTCGCCGGCAATCACGACCATGCCGGTCTTCACCAGGGTTTCAACGGCAACGCGGGCGTTGACGTCATCAGCCAGGATTTTGTCCAGAATGGCGTCGGAAATCTGGTCGGCCATTTTGTCCGGGTGGCCCTCGGAAACGGATTCCGAGGTAAAGATGGAGTATTCGCTCATGGGTCAGTCCTTACAGTGAATTCAGGGGTGGCCGAACAGGCGCACCTGTATCTGGAAGCCGTTGCGTTGCGCCAGAAACACGCTGGCAATGTCGTCAAGGCCCGCGTCCCGGGCCCAGTCGGTTAAATCGGTGGGCTCAAAGCCCAGCCACAGGTCGCCGCAGTTTTCCCGTGCCCAGGCCTGGTCGTGGCGGCACAGGTCGGTGAGCAGCAGCACGCCCCCCGGTGCCAGGTAGGCGGCGGCGTCGCGCAAAATCTGCCGCGGCTCGGGGGTGTGGTGCAGCACCATGTTGATCACAATGCAGTCGGACTCAAGGCCGGCCAGTGCCGCACTCCCGGTGTCGCCGTGGATGAAGGTAACGTTCGCGAGGCCGGCGGCGGTAGCGCGGGCCTTGTCCAGCATGGCGGCGGCGTTGTCCAGGGCAATCACCCGCGCAAAGCGGGGCGCCAGTTCGCGCAGGAAGGCGCCATCGCCGGGGCCCACTTCCAGGGCGGTGCCAAAGCGGGTCAGCGGTGCGTCGCGCAGCACCTGGGCCACGGTGTCGGCGTACTGTTCGTAGCTGGCGATCAAATCCTGCTGCTCGCGGAATTTGTGGGCGTTGTGATGAAAGAAAGTGCGTGAATTTTCCACCCGCTGGCGCTGCAGTTCCGCCAGGTTGGCGCGCAGGGCCGCCGGCAGCTCGATGGCGTCCAGGCTCTGGAACAGCTGTTGCTGCAGGGCCTCCAGCGCCGGGCGCTGGCCCAGCTCGCTGCGCCGGTAAAAAATCGAATTGCCCTCCCGCCGGGTGGCCACCAGGCCGGCACTCGCCAGCACCTTGAGGTGGTGCGACAGAGCGGGCTGGCGCAGCTCGAACAGGCTGCACAGCTCAGAAACGCCGAAAGAATCCCGGGACAGCACCCGCAGCACCTGCAGGCGCAGGGGATCGGCGCTGGCCTTGCACAGGGCGGCGAGGGCGTCGATCTCATCCCCGGTGGCGGGGGCTGGGCTGTTTTCCACGGCATGCATGGCGCGGGATTCTAGCAGGGGCATCCATCTATATCAAAATATTTTGATATAGATTTGCCGCCAGCCCCGGGGCAAGGGAGTGCAGCTGGCCGGCGGCGCAAAATTTGCCCAAATATTGCCCATTTGTTTGCCGTTGCCAGCCGCTTACGCGAAAATACCGCCCCGTTTTCAGTCGGCCCCCGCCCTACCCAATCTTCTGGAGAATTGAATGTCCTCTCGTATTGAGCTTGCCAACGCTATTCGCGCCCTCAGCATGGACGCCGTCCAGCGCGCCAAGAGCGGCCACCCCGGCGCCCCGATGGGCATGGCGGACATCGCCGAGGTGCTGTGGAACGATTACCTGCAGCACAACCCGGCCAATCCCCAGTGGCCCAACCGCGACCGCTTTGTGCTGTCCAACGGCCACGGCTCGATGCTGATCTACTCCCTGCTGCACCTGTCCGGCTACGACCTGCCGATGGAGCAGCTCAAGAACTTCCGCCAGCTGCACAGCGCCACTCCGGGCCACCCGGAATACGGCTATGCCCCGGGGGTGGAAACCACCACCGGCCCCCTGGGCCAGGGCATCAGCAACGGCGTGGGCATGGCCCTGGCCGAGAAGGTGCTGGCGGCCCAGTTCAACCGCCCGGGGCATGATGTGGTCGACCATTACACCTATGTCTTTCTGGGTGATGGTTGCCTGATGGAAGGTATCTCCCACGAGGCCTGCTCGCTGGCGGGCACCCTGGGCCTTGGCAAGCTGATCGCCTTCTACGATGACAATGGCATCTCCATCGACGGGGAAGTCGAAGGGTGGTTTACCGACGACACCCCCAAGCGCTTTGAGAGCTACGGCTGGCAGGTCATCCCCGCCGTCGACGGCCACGACTCAGGCGCGGTGAAGGCCGCCATCGAAGCCGCCCGCGCCGAGGGCGGCAAGCCCACCCTGATCTGCTGCCGCACGGTGATCGGCAAGGGCGCCCCCAACAAGGAGGGCACCGAGGCCTGCCACGGCGCGCCCCTGGGTGATGACGAGATTGCCGCCACCCGCGCCGCCATCGGCTGGGAGCACGCACCCTTTGAAGTGCCGGAGCGCGTCTACGCCGGCTGGGACGCCAAGGCCGCCGGCGCCGAGCGCGAACAGGCCTGGGAGGCCGCCATGGCCGCCTACGCCGATGCCCACCCGGCGCTGGCCGGCGAGCTGCGCCGCCGCCTGAATGGCGAGCTGCCGGCGGACTTTGCCGAGAAGGCCGCGGCCTACATCGCCGAGTGCCAGGAGAAGGGCGAGGTAGTGGCCTCCCGCAAGGCATCCCAGAACTGCCTGAACGCCTACGGTCCCCTGCTGCCGGAACTGCTGGGCGGTTCCGCCGACCTGGCCGGTTCCAACCTGACCATCTGGAGCGGTTCCAAGGGCGTGAGCGCCGACGACGCCAGCGGCAACTACCTCTACTACGGCGTGCGCGAATTCGGCATGTCCGCCATCATGAATGGCATTGCCCTGCACGGCGGCTTTGTGCCCTACGGGGCCACCTTCCTGATGTTCATGGAATACGCCCGCAACGCGGTGCGCATGGCGGCGCTGATGAAGCAGCGCACGCTGTTCGTCTACACCCACGACTCCATCGGCCTTGGCGAAGACGGCCCCACCCACCAACCGGTGGAGCAGCTCACCGCCCTGCGCGCCACGCCCAACCTGCACACCTGGCGCCCCTGCGACACGGTGGAGTCCGCCGTGGCCTGGAAGGCCGCCATCGAGCGCACCGACGGCCCCAGCGCCCTGATCTTCTCCCGCCAGGGGCTGCCCCACCAGGCGCGCTCCGCCACCCAGGTGGCGGACATTGCCCGCGGCGCCTATGTGCTCAAGGACTGCGACGGCCAGCCCGATGTGATCCTGATCGCTACCGGTTCCGAGGTGCAGCTGGCGGTGGACGCGGCGGCGCAACTGGCCGCACAGGGCAAGCAGGCGCGGGTGGTCTCCATGCCGAGCGCCGAGGTGTTCTGCGCCCAGGATGCGGCCTACCGCGAGTCTGTGCTGCCCTGTGACGTGCTGGCCCGGGTGGCGGTGGAAGCCGGCCATGTGGACTACTGGCACAAGTTTGTCGGCCTGGACGGCCGGGTGGTGGGCATGACGACCTTTGGCGAATCGGCGCCCGCCGGCGATCTCTACCAGTACTTTGGTATCACCGTGGACAATGTGGTGGCCGCCGCCGAAGAGGTCATCTTCGAGGATTGAGGTCGGGCCCGTGTTGCGCCTTGCCATCAACGGTTACGGCCGCATCGGCCGCAGTGTGCTGCGGGCTCTTTACGAGAGTCCGCTGCGCTCGCGCTTGCGCATTGTTGCCATCAACGAGATTGCCGACGCCCGCACCGTCCAGCACCTGACCCGCTACGACAGCACCCACGGCCGCTTCCCCCTGGCCCTCGGTGGCAGCGAGCGCGAGCTGGTGGTGGACGGCGATACCATTGCCCTGCTGCGCCAGCCGGACATTGCGCACATTCGCTGGGGCGAGTTGGGCGTGGACATGGTGCTGGAGTGCACCGGCGCCTTCACCGACCGCGCCACCGCCGAGGGCCATCTTGCCAGCGGCGCCGGGCGAGTGTTGTTTTCCCAGCCGGCCCAGCAGGATGTGGACGCCACCGTGGTGTTTGGCATCAACCAGAACAGCCTGCAGGCCCGGCACCGTATTGTGTCCGCCGCGTCCTGCACCACCAACGGCATCGTGCCGGTGATCCAGGCCCTGCACGACACGGTGGGGATTGAGAGCGGCACCATTACCACCATCCACTCGGCGATGAACGACCAGCCAGTGCTGGACGCCTACCACCACACCGACCTGCGCAAAACCCGCGCCGCCTCCCAGTCCATCATTCCGGTGGATACCGCCCTGGCATTGGGCGTGGAGCGCATCCTGCCGCAGCTGGCCGGGCGCTTTACCGCCCAGGCGCTGCGTGTGCCCACCCTGAACGTCTCCGCCATGGATTTAACCGTACAGGTGGAACGCGATACCGACGCCGCGCAGATCAACGCCGTGTTGGCCGCTGCCGCCAGTAAACGCTTCGACGGCGTGCTGGGCTACACCACCGAGCCGCTGGCGTCCTGCGACTTCAACCACGACCCCCGCTCCAGCATTGTCGATGGCAACCAGACCCGGGTGAGCGGCAAGCGCCTGGTCAAAGTGCTGACCTGGTTCGACAATGAATGGGGCTATGCCAACCGCATGCTGGATGTGGCGGCCCACTGGGCCAGCCTCGGCCAGGCACAACAGGAGTAACCCCATGAGCCTGCAAGTAAAACTGATGAGCGAGCTGGACTTGTCCGGCAAGCGTGTGCTGATCCGCGAAGACCTCAATGTGCCGCTCAAGGATGGCAAAGTGGCCAGCGACGCCCGCATTCGCGCCGCCCTGCCCACCATTCAGGCGGCGGTGGCCGCCGGCGCCAAAGTGCTGCTGATGTCTCACCTGGGCCGCCCCACCGAGGGCGAGTTCGACAATGCTTTTTCGCTGGCGCCGGTGGCGGCCCACCTGTCGGGCCTGCTGGGCCAGCCGGTGAGCCTGGTGAACGAGTGGCGCGACGGCGTGGCGTTGGCAGAGGGCCAGGTGGCCCTGCTGGAAAACGTGCGCTTCAACCCTGGTGAAAAGAAAGACGACGAAGCCCTGGCCCGGGCCTATGCCGAGCTTTGCGATATTTTTGTGATGGACGCCTTCGGCACCGCCCACCGGGCCCAGGCCTCTACCCATGGGGTGGCAAAGTTTGCCCCGGTGGCCTGCGCCGGCCCGCTGCTGGCCGGCGAACTGCAGGCGCTGGAGCAGGCCCTGTCCAACCCGGCGCGGCCGATGGTGGCGATTGTCGGTGGCTCCAAGGTGTCCACCAAGCTCACCGTGCTGGAAACCCTGGCCGACAAGGTGGACCAGCTGGTGGTGGGCGGCGGTATTGCCAATACCTTCCTGGCCGCCTCCGGCCAGCCGGTGGGCAAGTCCCTGTGTGAGCACGACCTGATACCTGCCGCAAAGGCGCTGATGGCCAAAACCGCCATTCCGCTGCCCGTTGACGTGGTGACCGGCAAGGCATTTTCTGAATCCGCCGCCGCGGAGTTGAAGGGCGCCGACGCCGTCGCCGACGACGATATGATTTTCGACATTGGCCCCCAGGCCGCCACCGAGATTGCCGGCATTCTGCAATCCGCCGGCACCATTTTGTGGAATGGCCCGGTGGGGGTTTTTGAGTTCGACCAGTTTGCCGCCGGCACCGAGGCCCTCGGCCGCGCGATTGCCGAGAGCAGCGCTTTCTCGCTGGCGGGGGGCGGCGATACCCTGGCCGCGATTGACAAATTCGGCATCGCCGATAAGGTTTCCTATATCTCCACCGGCGGCGGCGCCTTCCTTGAATACGTGGAAGGCAAAACCCTGCCCGCCGTGGCCATGCTCCAACAGCGGGCGCAAGAGGCCTGAAGGTTTCCGGGGCGGGTGCGCTGCGCCGGCCCCGCCCGACAACAAACGATCACGATAAGGCCTGCCTACAGGCCGTCACCGCCGAACCCAGACACACAGAGGTAAGACAATGGCACTCATCAGCATGCGGCAACTGCTCGACCACGCCGCGGA
This sequence comes from Parahaliea mediterranea, assembly GCF_003402235.1. GTDB lineage: Bacteria > Pseudomonadota > Gammaproteobacteria > Pseudomonadales > Halieaceae > Parahaliea > Parahaliea mediterranea. The sequence continues at coordinate 148,637 of NZ_QEWO01000006.1, read as the reverse complement.
ATACGGCTACGGCGTTCCTGCCTTCAACGTCAACAACCTGGAGCAGACCCGGGCCATCATGGAAGCCGCTGACGAGACCAACTCGCCGGTGATCATGCAGGCCAGCGCCGGCGCGCGTAAATACGCCGGGGCGCCCTTCCTGCGCCACCTGATTCTGGCAGCGATTGAGGAATTCCCCCATATCCCGGTGGTCATGCACCAGGACCACGGCGTATCCCCGGCGGTGTGTCAGCGCTCCATCCAGCTGGGCTTTTCCTCGGTGATGATGGACGGCTCCCTCGGCGAAGACGGCAAAACCCCGATGGATTACGACTACAACGTGGAAGTCACCCGCCGCGCGGTGGACATGGCCCACGCCTGTGGGGTGTCGGTGGAGGGCGAGCTGGGCTGCCTGGGTTCGCTGGAAACCGGCCAGGCCGGTGAGGAAGACGGCATCGGCGCCGAGGGTATCCTGAGCCACGACCAGCTGCTGACCGACCCGGAAGAGGCGGCGGCCTTTGTGAAGGCCACCGAAGTGGACGCCCTGGCCATTGCCTGCGGCACCAGCCACGGCGCCTACAAATTTACCCGCCCGCCCACCGGCGACATTCTGGCCATCGACCGCATCAAGGAAATCCACGCCCGCATTCCCGATACCCACCTGGTGATGCACGGCTCCTCCTCGGTGCCCCAGGAGTGGCTGGCCATCATCAACGAGTTTGGCGGCGAGATTCCAGAAACCTACGGTGTGCCCGTGGAGCAGATCCAGGAAGGCATCAAACACGGCGTGCGCAAGGTGAATATCGACACCGACCTGCGCCTCGCCTCCACCGGCGCCGCGCGTCGCTTCCTGGCCCAGAACCCCAGCGAATTCGACCCGCGCAAGTTCCTGATTCCCACCATCAAGGCGATGAAGGACATCTGCATTGCGCGCTATGAGGCCTTTGGCACCGCCGGCAATGCCGACAAGATCAAGGTGCGCTCGCTGGAGTCCATGTTCGAAGCCTACGCCGCCGGCCAGCTGAAACCGAAAATCAACTGAGCCAGCCGCCCCTGGAACTTGCCACCCTGCAGGCCCTTGGCAGCCAGCTGAGCCCCTTTCCCGCGCCGGCTGCGCCGGCGCAGCTCAAGGACTACCTGCGCTACTACCGGCTCGACGGCCCGCCAATGGCGGGCGTTGATCACCGCATCGGCGCCGTCACCAGCGGCGACTTCACCCTTGCCGCCCAGTGCTGGCTGTCGCCCGGCGCCAGCCACAACCTGCTCCTGTTGCACGGCTATTTTGACCACGTCGGCCTGTTCGGCAAACTGGTGGCCTACGGGCTGTCGCGCCGTTGCAATGTGCTGGCCTTCGACCTGCCGGGGCACGGCCTGTCCAGCGGCCGCCCGGCGGCTATCGACACCTTCGACCACTACGGCGACAGCATTGCCGCCGTGCTGGGAGCGGTGCAGCTGCCGGCCCTGCCGCTGTGGGTAATGGCCCAGAGCACCGGCGCCGCGGCGCTGATGAACTTTGCCACGCGCCATGCCTGGCCCTTTGCCGATACGGTGCTGCTGGCCCCGCTGCTGCGGCCGGCCAGGTGGGGGCAGGTGAAGCTGGCGCACAGCCTGCTGCGCCACGTGGTTGGCAGCGTACCGCGCAAATTCGCCGTCAATTCCTCCGACGCCGAGTTCCTCGCCTTCCTGCAGGAAGACCCGCTGCAGCCGCGCCGCATTCCGGTGAACTGGGTGGGCGCGCTAAAGTACTGGCTGGCCAGCCTGCCGCTGGAGGATTTGGGCGTGGGGCCGGCGCTGATCCTGCAGGGCGATCGCGACACCACCGTGGACTGGCAGTACAACCTGCCCCAGATGAGCCGCCTGTTCCCGGGCTGCCACATCCAGCAGGTGCCGGGGGCCGGGCACCACCTGGCCAACGAAAGCCTGGCGCTGCGCCAGCGCTACCTGCGGGCGGTGGATCGCTACATCGGTCTGCAGGCGCCGGCCGAAGCGGCCTGATCAGAGGTGGCCTGACCAGAGCCGGCCTGACCAGAGGTCGCCTGATCAGAGGGGGATGTGCAGGAACTCGCGCACCCCGTCAAAGAACATCTGTACCGCGATAATCACCAGGATCATCCCCATCAGCCGCTCCATGGCGATCAGGCCGCGATTGCCCAGGGCCTTCAACAGCAGGGGCGAGGCCATCAGCAGCACCGCAGACACCGCCCAGGCGCCGATCAGGGCGACGCTCCAGTCCAGCATGCGATCCGGGTCGGTGTTCACCATCAGCATGGCGATAGCCAACGAAGAGGGGCCGGCCACCAGCGGAATGGCCAGGGGCACGATGAAGGGTTCGCCCTCGGGGGTGTCGCCCATCATGCCGTAGGGCGAGGGGAAGATCATGCGCAGCGCAATCAGGAACAGGATGATGGCGCCGGCAATACTGATGGACTCCTGTTGCAGGCCCAGCACCGCAAGCAGGCTGGGGCCGGCGAACAGGAAGATGAACAGCACCAGCAGGGCGATCAGCAGCTCCCGGAAGATCACCCATTGCCGGCGCCTGGCGTCCACATCCTTGAGCACCGACAGGAACACGGGCACGTTGCCCACCGGGTCCATGACCAGTAGCAGGGTAACAAAGGCGGAAATGGTGTCCATCAGACCTCCCGGCAGAACAGGCGCGCGCGTCAATCCGCGCAAAACCCACAGTATATACAAGTGCGCGGGCCGCGCTGTGGCTGCGCAGGGAAAGTGCTAGACTCAGAGCAAGGCCGTGACATAACACAGAGCGAGGCCCCGCCATGAGCACAAGAGAGTATCAGCCGCTGCGCCTGGTTCTGGTGGCGCTTGTGGCGTTGGCCCTGGGCGCCTGCGCCGGCCAGCCCCCCGTTGCCCGCGCGCCCCAGTACAACCCGCAGCAATTGCTGCAGGGCAGCCAGTTTGGGCTGGCCCCGCAGGCGCTGGCAGCGGTGGACCTGCTGGCCGTCAACGACGACATGCGCGCCTTTGTGCGTGAACACGTCCCCCGCCACGTGAATGACCGCCGCAAAGTGGAATTGCTGCTCGGCGCGATACTCGAGGACGGCCTCAACCTCACCTACAACAACTTCCAGACCTTCACCGCCGAAGAGGCCTTCTATTCCCGCGAAGGCAACTGCATGTCCTTCACCAACCTGTTCGTGGCCCTGGCCCGGGAGGCGGGAGTGGATGCGCGCTTCCAGGAAGTGGAAGTGCCACCCACCTGGGCGGCTCAGGGGGAGACCTGGCTGTTCAACCTGCACATCAACGCCGTGGTGGACCTGCCCGGCCACGAACAGGTGGTGGACTTCAACCTTGAGGACTACAACCGGGAGTTCCACCGCCGGGAGCTGTCCGACAGGGATGCCCTGGCCCGCTACCACAACAACATGGGCGTGCACTGGCTGAGCCAGGGCGACCTGGCGCAGGCCTTTGCCCAGTTCAAGCGCGCCATCCAGTTGCGACCCGGCACCGGCTACTTCTACACCAACCTGGGCACCCTCTATCGCCGCCTGGGGGAAGACGGCGCCGCCGAGTCCGCCTACCTCGCCGCCATCGATATCGACGAAGAGCCGGTGGCCTACAGCAACCTGGCGCGGTTATATGAGCAGCGTGGCGAGGGGGAACTGGCCCGGTATTACCGTGGCCGGGTGGAGCTGTTTCGCGCCCGCAACCCCTATTACCTGTTCCACATGGCGGAAGAGGCTTACGCCGCGGCAGACTACACCGAGGCCGAAGGCCTGCTGCTGCGGGCCCTGCGCCAGAACAGCAAGGACCACCAGTTCTATCGCCTGCTGGGCATGACCCACCTGCGCCAGGGCGACTACTGGCTGGCCCAGAAACGGTTTCGCCAGGCGGCCGAGTACGCCGATGACGAGGCCCTGGCCCGCTACAACCACAAGCTGGAGCTGCTGGCCAACTACTGATATCGCCGCCGCCGGCGCCGGGCTTCTGCTAGAATCCCAGCCTTTATCATGCTCAGAAGCTCTCTGTAAGATACCGGAATGTCACGAAAAAAATCCGCCGCTGGCGACCCCCTGAAACAGGCCCTGGCCCGGGGCATTGCCCTGCACCGCCGGGGCCAGCTGCGCGACGCCGAGCAGCAGTTCCTGTCCATCCTGCGCACCCGGGGCGACTACGCCCCTGCTCATCACGCGCTGGGCTTTCTCTACTACCAGGCCGACCGGCTGGATTTGTCACTGCAATCCCTGCAGCGCAGTGTGGATCTCAAAAGCCGCAATGCCCCGGCCTGGAACGACCTTGGCAACACCCTGCGGGATCTGGGCAGGCTCACGGACGCCGCCGGCGCCTACCAGCGGGCCATCAAGCTGGAGCCGGACTTTGCCCTGGCCCACTGCGCCCTGGCCCAGCTGCGCCACCACGGCGAGCCGGATGAGCACGAAGGGGAATACCGCGCCCTCGGCCAGGCCTATGCCCGCAGCCGCAACGGCAGCCCCGAGCGCCGCGACCTGGCCTGGGGCATGGCCCGCGCCGCCGAACAGCGAGGCGAGGCAGAGCGCTGCTTGGCCCTGTTGAAAGAAGCCCACCGCATCCAGCGCGGCGAGCGCCGATTCAGCATCGACGCCACCACCCGTTACTTCGCCGCCATTCGCGAAATTTTCACCCGCGACTTCATCGAGGCCCATGCAGAAGGTGGCGACAGCAGCACGCTGCCGGTATTTGTCTTCGGCCTGCCGCGCAGCGGCACCAGCCTGGTGGAGCAGATACTTGCCAGCCACAGCGAGGTACACGGCGGGGGCGAGCAGCGCCTGGTGGGCAACCTCTGCGGGCAACTGGAGCGCCAGAGCGGGCTGGTGTTTGCCGCCGCCTTCGCGCGCCTGGACGCCGCCGCCAAGCGCCGGGTGGCGCGTGACCTGGAGAGCCGCCTGCGCAAACTGGCCCCCCGGGCCCGGCGGGTGGTGGACAAAATGCCCGCCAACTACCTGTGCCTTGGCATGCTGGCGGTGCTGTTGCCCAAGGCCACCTTCATCCACTGCCGGCGCGACCCGCTGGCCACCTGCTGGTCCATCTACAGCACCCGTTTTTCCGAGCCCCACACCTTTGCCGACGAACTGTCGGACCTGGGTGCCTACTACCGCCAGTACCAGGCCCTGATGGCCCACTGGGACGCGGTGTTGCCCGGGCGCATTCATCACGTGGATTACGAGCAACTGGTGGCCAGCCCGGACCAGCAAATCCCCGCCCTGCTGGCGGCGGCGGGGCTGGACTGTGAACCGGCCTGCCTGGCGCCCCACCTCACCGAGCGGGCGGTGCGCACCGCCAGTGCCGTACAGGTGCGCGAGGCCATTCACGATCGGGCCAACGGCCGCGTTGAACGGATGGGCGAACACCTGGCGCCGCTGCGCGACGCACTGGGAGGCGCAGCTTGAGTGGCACTGGCCAGGCGTTGATGCAGCAGGGCCTGGCCGCCCTGCGCCAGGGCGATGGCGCCGCCGCAGAAGCCGCCTTTCTCCAGGCCATGGCCGGTGGCCAGCAAGACGCCAGTGTGTGCCTGGCCCTGGCCTTTGCCTGCGTCAACCAGGGCAAGGCCGAAGCGGCGCTGGCCGCCGTGGATGATGCCCTGGTCAGGGAGCCGCGCAACCTGCGCGCCCTGCTGTTCAAGGCCGACCACCTGGATCGCATGGGCCAGTCGCGGCTGGCCCTCAGCTTTTACGAAGGCGCCCTGCGTGTTGCCGCCGGCCTGCGGGACATCCCCCAGGATGTGATGCAGGGGCTGCAGCGTGCCCAGGCGGCCAGCGACCAGTCCGCCCGGGAATACGCCGACTACCTGATGGATGCCCTGCAAACCCGGGGCTACAGCGCGGCGCAAAACAGCCGCTTCGCCGAATCCCTCGACATTGCCCTCGGCCGCAGGTCGGTGCAATTGCAGCAGCCCACACGCTATTACTTCCCCGGCCTGCCCCAGCGCTACTTTTACGAGCGCGAGGAATTTGCCTGGGTAGCGGCGCTGGAGGCGCAAACCGACGTCATTCGCGGCGAACTACTGGCGCTGATGCAGGAAGCCGGGCATTTCAGCCCCTACCTGGAGGGCGACGGCCACGGCCCCCAGCTGAATGACCGCAGCAACGTGGGCAACATGGAATGGAGCGCCCATTACCTGTGGCGCAACGGCGCGCCAGTGGCCGACAACCTGGCCCGCTGCCCGCGCACCGCCGCGGCCCTGGAAGCTGTGCCCATGCCGATGGTGGCGGGGCAGACCCCATCGGCCCTGTTTTCCCGCCTGGCCCCCGGGGCAGTGATTCCGCCCCACCACGGGGTGCTCAACACCCGTCTCATTTGCCACCTTCCCCTGATCGTGCCGCAGGACTGCGGCCAACTGCGGGTGGGCAACGAGGCGCGCCAGTGGCGCGAGGGTGAATTGCTGATCTTCGACGACAGCATGGAACACGAAGCCAATAACCCCAGTCAGCGCGACCGGGTGGTGCTGCTGTTTGATATCTGGCGGCCCGAGCTCAGCGAAGAAGAGCGCCACTGGGTATCTGAGCTGTTGCTGGCGGTGAACAGCTACACCGAAAATTGAAGGTAGAAGGCAGCTGTTGAAAGTTGAAGCAAGTGGAAGCGAGCAAAGGGCGCACAGAACCCGCCGCCGCGCAGCATCATGCCCGGTGGCAGCTTGAGGTGATCTATCGAAACCGGCAACACTAAACTCCAGTCGGCCCGGCAGGCCTTCGCCCGTGGCGATTGGCCCAGCGCCAGAGCGGCCTTCACCGACCTTGCACAGGTGCAAGCCTGTCGCGCAGAGAGCCTGGAGCACCTGGTGCTGATTGCCCTGCAAAGCGGCGAGCCAGCAGTGGCAGAAACCCATCTGCAGGCTCTGGTGGCCGCCTTCCCCGGCCAGGCGGTATATCTCAAGCGGCTGGCCACCGTGCTGGCGCAGCAGCGCAAATACGATGGCGCCAGGGCCTGCTACCAGACGCTGCTCGAGCGCTTCCCCACAGATGGCAGTACCCATTTTCAGTATGCGCGCCTGTTGCAGCGCAGCGGCGAGCCCGAGGCCGCGCTTGAGCAGTACCGGCTCACGCTCGACAACGGCGTTGAGCGGCCGGAAGACGTGCACAACAACATGGGCATTATTGAGGGTCAGCTGCAGCGGCATGACAGGGCTCGGCAGGCATTTCAAGCGGCGCTAGCCACCGATGCCAACTACCTGCCTGCCCTGTTCAACCTGGCGCTGCTGGAAGAAGAGCACGGCCGCTGGCCGCAGGCCTCGGCGCTTTTCCAGCGCATTCTGCGTAGCGAACCGCGACATCCCGGCGCGCTGGTACGGCTGGCCCACGGCACCCGGCTGACAACCACCGGCGACCCGCTGGTATCGCGCATCAAGCGTGTCCTGCGCAGTGGCCAGCTGCGTGGCAGTGAGCGGGAAGAGCTGCTGTATGCACTTGGCAAAAGCCACGATGACTGCGCCGACTATGCAGCGGCGTTTGACTGGTATCGGCAGGCGAACACAGAGAGCCAGCGCCGGGCCGGCCCCTACGACGCCGGGGCGCATGAGCGCCAGGTGGCGGCGTTAATCGCACATTGCGACCGCGACTGGTTTGGCCGTATTGCCCCGGTGAGCGAGCGCCCCCATGTTTTTATCTGCGGCATGTTCCGCTCCGGGTCCACACTGGTGGAGCAGGTGCTTGGCGCACACCCGGCGCTGACGGCCGGCGGTGAGCTGGACTATTTTCAGCGGCATCTGCCGCACTGGCTCCTGCACCCCGGGCAATCCGGTGAGGATGCGTTAAGTGCCCTGGCCCTGGGCTACGACGAACAACTTGATGAGCAGTTTGCCCCGGGGGCGCGGGTCATCAACAAACGGCCCGACAACTTCCTGCTGCTGGGGCTATTGGCGGCCTTGTACCCCAATGCCCGCTTTATCGAGACCCACCGACACCCGCTGGATAACTGCATTTCCCTCTATTTCCAACCCTTTGGCCTGGAGCAGGCCTATGCCAACGCACTGCTTGATTGCGGCCATTACTACGCCCAGTACCGGCGTTTAATGGCGCACTGGCAGGCGGTGCTGGGTGAGCGCTTGCTGCCGTTTGGTTATGAGGAACTACTGGCGCAGCCAGAAGCGCAAATGTGCAAACTGCTGGATTTCCTGTCGTTACCCTGGAGCGCCGAGTGCCTGCGCTTTCACGCACAGGGCAACCGTGTGCGCACAGCCAGTGTGCACCAGGTTCGCCAGCCGCTTTATTCGCGGGCGCAGGGGCGCTGGCAGCATTACCAGGAGGCGTTGGCGCCGTTGCAACGCTACCTGGATCAGGCGCAGCTACTGCCCGAAAACGCAGCAGCCAGACAATAAAAAACGGCCAACAAATGTTGGCCGTGGTAATAACTCGCGCTTTGTTGTTGGAGCCAGCCACCCGGAGGTGGCTGGTCCTGCTTTGCGGCGAGCGCTAAACCCGCTTAGAACTGAACCGTCGCACCGACGAACCAGTAAGCGCCCAGAGCGTCGTAGGTGCCCGGGAAGGTGTTGCCGTTACCGCGGATGGACGGGCCAGGGGCCGGACCCAGCGGGGGCTCTTCGTCGGTCACGTTCTGAACACCGGCACGCAGGCTCATCATGTCGGTAACATCCCAGATCGCAGAGAGATCCAGATAGTTCTGCTCGTCGAAGTCCCAGCCGTTACCGGTGATGTCGTCAACAGAGTCGACGTAGCGCCACTGGGCGCTCAGGGACAGCTGCCACGGAGTCATCCAGGTGGCGCGCAGGTTGTTCTGGAACTCGAAGATGGGCTGGCCGCAGTTTGCGCCCCAAACACCAAGGCAGTCGGTCACTTCCGCAGACGGAGCGTCCTGACGATCCCACTCGGTCAGGAAGGTACCAACGTTGTTGAACGCCAGGCTGCCCATGTCACCCAGACCAATGGTGTAGTCGACCTGTACGTCGAAACCCTTGGTGCTCAGGAAGCCGATGTTGGAGTCGGGTGCGAAAATATTATCGTTCCCTACCCAAAGGGTCCCGGAAACCGGGTTACGGTTAACCGCGTCGCAATACACCGGATTGCCACTCTGCAGACAGCTGTTGAGAATGAACTCAGGCTGGGAGTCGATGGCGCCTGTGATTTCGATGTCGAAGTAGTCGACAGTCACCGTCAGGTCTTCAACAAACTCGGGGCTGTAGATCAGGCCCACGGAGTAGGTGTCGGACTCTTCCGGCGCCAGGTCAACGTTACCGCCCTGGTTGGCGTTGTACTGGCCAGCGGGAGAATCGGCAATCAGGCCATACTGGACTTCAGTTACACCTGTGCGGGCACATTGCTCGAAGGTCGCGGTCGGGTTTGCGCCGGCACAGGGGTCGGCCGCCATGTCGAACAGGCCAATGGCCAGCGGGCGGAACAACTCGCGGATGTTGGCGTGACGTACCGCGCGGTTGAAGCTGCCGCGGAACTTGAGGCTGTCGGTCGGGGCCCACGCCATCGCCACTTTGTAGGTGTCGGTGGTGGTGGTGTCGCTCTTGGTATCGACGTCGTACTCAGAGAAACGATAGCCCAGGTCCAGGGTCAGCTCTTTGGCAAACGCAGCATTCTCAACCAGCGGGATGTTGACCTCGGTGAAGACTTCCTTCACGTCGTAACCACCCTGAACCGGGAGGATGGGGCCACCCTGGCCGGCACCGTCACCAGACTGGAAGCCCTGGTCGGGGTTGTAGTCTAGGTTTTCTGAGCGGTACTCAGCACCAAGCACCACGTTGATGCCGGTGTCGGCTGAGGGCAGTTGAATGCCGTAGTTGCCCAGGTCACCAGCGACATAGCCGGAGAATACCTTCTGGTCCACGGTGCCGCGGGCGAACAGCGGCAGGTAGAGGTAGTCGAGCATCTCATCGGTCACTGCGCCTTCCTGGAATACGTTCCAGGGCACACAGAGGGGGTCGCTACCATCGATCACGGATTGACAAACGGCGTTGCCGTTTTCGTCAGCGACCGCATTCAGGGCACGTGCTACACGAACGGATGACAGGTCGTTGTTGTAGGTTTGCTCATAGCTGGTTTCAGCATAGGAACCGTACAGGTCATAACGCCATACATCGTTGATATCGCCGCGGGCACCGAATACACCACGGAAGTTGGTGTGGCGCAGGTCGTCGTTACGGGCACCGCCCTCGACGTTCCGGCGGCCGATGTACACCGGTGCGAAATCGTCTTCGCCAAAGCCGTTCTGGGCACACAGCAGGTCGAACTGCTGGTCAGACAGCAGCGGGTTTCCACAGCTCAGCTGGGAGGTCACGAAGAAGGCACCGGAAGGGGCGATCTGCGCGTTGGAGCGGTCGTCCATGAAGGTCACTTCGGAGTACACCTCAACGTGCTCGTTGATGGTGTAACGGCCGAAGGCGCCGCCGGTGTAACGCTCGTCAGGACGCTGGAAGAAGTTGTCCGGGGCGTAGTTGTACAGCGTGTCAAAGGGTACGAACTCGCTACCGTTGCCGCCAACGCTGTAATCGAAGGGGCTCGCGTTCGGGAACAGGCGGTTGCCGTCTGCGTCTACGGCCTGGGTTGTGCCGAAGTCGGTGAAGCGACCCCAGGGCACAGTGGAGGAACCGCCACAGGCAGCGTCTGCCGGGGTGGTGCCGCCCAAGGCACAGTTGGAGTAGTCGCGCTCACCCTGTTTCAGGGCGTTGATCTTGCGGTAGGTGGCGTAGGCGGTCACGTTACCGCGGCCACCGTCCAGGTTGGCACCGATCACGAAGGAGACGTCAGAGATCTCGCCGTCGGTGTTGCTGCCGTCGGGGGGAGTAAACCCGGCGTCTTCGTTCAGACCCTGGATGCGGTCATTGTCGTTGTCGTGGTAGTAACCGGAGTACTGCACATCCAGTTTCACACCTTCAAAGTCGTCAACCATGATGAAGTTGACAACACCGGCCACAGCGTCGGAGCCGTAGGTGGAGGAGGCACCACCGGTCAGCACTTCAACGCGCTCAATCAGGGCGCCGGGAATCTGGTTGATGTCGGAACCGGCACCACCGGCAACCGGCGAACCCGGGGGCAGGCGACGGCCGTTCATCAGTACCAGGGTACGCTGGTCGCCCAGGTTACGCAGGTCGATGGTGGCGGTACCGGTTGCGCCGTTGGCGTCACCGGCGGAGTTGCCGGGGTAAACAGCCGGCAGGTCGGCAATCAGGTCCTCGACACGGGTGGTGCCCTGGAACTTGAACGCCTCGGCGTCTACCTGGGTGACGGGAGATGTGCTGACGAGGTTGGCCTTCTGGATACGGGAACCCGTAACCACCACCTCTTCAACCATCAGCTCTTCCTGGGCGTTGGCCACAGACGGCAGCATGGCCGCTGCGCTCATGCCCAGGGCAGCGGAAACTGCCATGGTGAGACGGTTTTTCTTTAACATAGTAATACCCCTGTACTTTATGTTAAGCATGCTTATTCCTGTGGCGTGTGCCACTGGATACAAACATAAAACGAATCTAGTCAGAGTTCCCTCAAAGCGCCTGCAGTTTTTGTGACTTTTTCACAAAATAGGCCGGGAACTTGTCAAATTACCGTAATTCGATGCCTGAAAAAGCCGCCGCAAGCGACTGAAACCTCAGGCGTTATCCATCGCTACTGATTGACGCGTGTGACGCCGATGGCGGCGCCGCTGGCCACATGAACCAGGCGGAAGTAGCCGAAGAAGTTTTTCTCGATCACCACCCGGGTGTCATCGCCGTTATAGGCAAAGCGGCCGTCCAGGCGCTGGCGCCACAGCTGGCCGTTGTCGAGGGCGAACAGGGTGTCGCCACTCCAGCCACGGAAGTCCCCGGTTACCTTCGCTTCGATGCGAATATCCTGCTCGGCCTGCTTCACCGCCTCGCTGGAGTGGCGCAGGGCCTGGGCCTCCCCGGCGGTGTAGCTGACCAGCCAGCGATCCAGCGCCTCCCGCTCGGCGGGGCTCAGTTTGTGCAGGCCGGCGGCGCGGTAGTCCTGCGGGCTCATCAGGTTCTCAATGCCGGGGAAGTCGTCTTTCTGGGCGCTGGCGAAGGTCGCAACCGTCACAAGGCCAAGGGAAAGCAGGTAGCGCATGGGGTCTCCAGGGGGTTATCAGAAGCGTTGGCTCAGGCGGGTGTACCAGTAGCGGCCCTTCAGTTCGTGGGTGCGGCCGTCGATGTTGTCGTTGAAAGCCGAGGCCGCCAGCGGCGCGTCGTCGTCCAGGGCGTTGTCCACCCCCAGCGACCAGCGCAGGCCGGCCAGCAGGTCGAAGGTATAGCTGAGCTGCAGATCAAGCACCGTCCAGGCATCAATCTGCCGGGTGCGAACGGTGTTGGGCACGATCTCTGCCATGCCCGCCACATGGTGCAGGTCGGAGCTGGCGCGCCAGCGCTTGTGCTCCCAGCGCACCCCCAACTGCCACTTCCAGTCGGGAATGCCGCCGAGCCCTTCGGATGCCTCGTCGCGGAAGGTGCCGGCCAGGTTCAGCTCGGGGGCGGAGGCATCCAGCCGCGCCAGGTACTCCTGTAGGTAGGTGGCGCTGCCACTGAAGGACAGCTGCCCCCAGGGCCGTTGCGGCAGGTGGTAGTTAAACCCCAGGTCGGCACCGCGAACCCGGCGGCGGCCCACGTTGATATTGTTGGCGGTGATCAGGGTGAGGTTGCCGGCGCTGTCACGGATGACGCTGCCCTCGAAGCTGTCGAAGCGGGCGTTCTGGTCGACGATGAACTGGGCGCTGGAAGACACCACATCGGCCTGTTCAATCTGGAACAGGTCCACGCTCAGCCGCAGGCCCTCGACGGTGGAGGGCGACCACACCATGCCGGCGCTGTAGCTGGTGGAGGTTTCCGGGTCGAGTGCCGGGTTGCCCCCGCGCACGGTCAGAAACTGGTTGCGGCTGGGATCCGCCTGCTGGCCGTTGCAGCCCGGCAGGGTAGTGGCCAGTTGTGCCTGGGTGCAGGGGTCGTTGAGAAAGGCCTGTTCCTCGGTGGCGCCCTCGTAGAGCTCGTTCAGGCTGGGGGCCCGAAAGCCGGTGGCGTACCCGGCCCGCAGCAGCAGTTCCTGGCCCAGTTGTAGGCGCAGGCCGAGTTTGGGATTGGTGCTGTCGCCAAAGTCGCTGTAGTCCGAGTAGCGAATGGCCCCGTCCAGATAGAGGGCCTGGCGGCCGCCACTGCCCTGCCACAGCGGCAGGGCGGTTTCGGCGTAGATTTCGGTAATCTGGCGGCTGCCGCGGGTGGCCTTGAAGTTGGTGGCGCCAATGGTGCCGGTGTTGGCCAGCAGGGCATCGGGCCGTTTGGCGGTGGATTCCTGGCGGTATTCCACCCCGAAGGCGAGGTCGCCGCGGCCGGCGGGCAGGCGCAACAGGGCGTTGCTGAAGTTCATGCTGAGGCTGCTGAGCTTGCTGTAGCCGCTGACGCTGCCGTTGGCGCGCAGGTAATCCACCTGGTCGGGGGTGATGCTGCCCGCCGGCCCGGTCAGGTCCACCGGCACACAGCCGTCGATGGCGGCGCCCTGGCAGCCGTCCGCCGGCCCGAGGGCGCGTCGCAGGTGGTCCGCATTGACCAGGTTGGCGGTGGTTTCGCTGGCTTGCGAGCGGCTCCAGTTGTAGCCCACATCCCAGTTCCAGTCGGCGTACAGGCCCTCCATCACGGCACTGAAGCGCATCACCTCGGACGTGTTGCGCTGCTCCCGCGGGGGCAGCTCCACCAGGCGCCGGCGGATGTCGGTGAGCGCCACGCCGAAATCGTTATAAATGTTGTCCGCCGCCAGGGTCAGGGGGTGCTGCTCGAAGGCGGTGAACACCGGGGTGGGCGCCAGGTCGGCCACGGCGTCGGTTTCCACGTAGCTCGCTTCCAGCAGGCCGGTCACCTGTTCGGTAAAGTCGTAGCTCAGGTTGCCATACAGGCTGCTGCGCTCCATAGGTACCACGGCGGTGGTAAAGCCCTGGTAATCGAACAGGTCGTTGGGGCCGGCGGGCCGGTAGCCGGCGCCGTCGGCGATCACGGTGCTGCCGTCTGGCAGCACCACGCGGGCGTCGGCGGTGGCGCTGGAGCGCTGGTCGGCACCGCCCAGGGGGCGGGCATCGGCGCTGCGCGATACTGCGCGGTCCCGGCTGTAGATCGCATCCTGTTCGTAGTGGGAGGCGCTGGCAAACACCGAGCCGTTCGGCAGGCCGCGGCCGTACTGCAGGGTGTTGGTCTGGGTCTGCAGGTCACCGCGGCCGGTCTGCCCGTAGTAGGTTTCCGCCAGCAGGCCGCGAAAGTCCTGTTTCATGATTACGTTCACCACCCCGGCGATGGCGTCGGAGCCGTAGATGGCGGAGGCGCTGTCCTTGAGGATCTCGATCCGCTCCACCGCCGCCGGCGGGATGCTGTTGAGGTCCACCGACTCGCCGGCCAGGCCGTCGTTGGCGACCCGCCGGCCGTTGATAAGAATCAGGGTGTTACTGGCCGGCAGGCCGCGCAGGGTGACGCTGGCGGTGCCGTCGCCGCCGTTGGCGATGGCGGTGCTGGTGGAGTTGCCCACCACCGCCGGCACAAACTTGAGCAGCTCGCCCAGGGATTGGGCGCCGCTCAGTTCAATCTCCGGGGCGCGAAAGACATCCACCGGGGCGTTGCCGTTGTAGCTGCTGCGGCGGATGCGGGAGCCGGTCAGGCGGCTGCCATACACGTAGGTTTCTTCAATGCCGGGCACGTAGACCGGGTTGTTGCTGGCGGTTTGCGCCGGGCTGTCGCAATTGCTGCCAGCGCATTCCAGGGCGTACACCGCCACAATGCGACCGTCGATCAGCTCCCAGCCAAGGCCGGTACCGGCCAGCAGTGTCTCCAGGGCATCGGCGCGGGGGTAGCGCCCGACGAGGGGGGCGGCCTCGATATGGCGGGTCAGGCGGTCGGAAAAAACAATGGCCTGGCCACTCTGCTGGCTGTACTGGATCAGGGCGCCAGACAGGGAGCCGGCGCTGATGGTAAAGCGCGGTTGCGGGGCCTGGGGTTCGGCGGCGGCTTCGGCCGGTGACAGGCGGGCGCAGGCCAGCAGCCCCAGGAGGGCGTAACGGGCGGGTTGGTGCCACCTGCCGCGATAGCCGAGCATGCTGCCCCCGTGGATGCGCTTTGCAAGCCTGCTGACAAGCTTATGAAAAATCAGGGATTTTCTGGGCCAGCTGGCGGCCCAAACGCACGTTATAACTTACTGCGGGGCGGGTAGCAACTGCAGGGAATGGGAGCCATAGCGCGACACCCGGAGGTTGTGGCTGCGCTCCAGTGCATCCAGCACCGCCAGCGGCTGATCCAGCTGGAAGACACCGGATACGGTGAGTGCGGCCACGGCGGGGTCGGCCACAATAATGCGCATATTCTGATAGCGCTCCAGCTCCCTGGCGAGCTGGGCCAGTGGCATCTCGCGGGCAATCAGCTCGCCCCGGCGCCAGGCCAGCTGTGCGCTGACATCGGCGGCGGCACTGGCGCTGAAGCCTTCGGGGCTAGCCTGCAGGCGCTGGTTGGCGTGCAGGATTTCGCTGGCGGCGGCGCGGGCGCTGGGGGCATCTGCCTCGGTCACCCGCACAACGCCTTCGGAAACGGTGATCTCGCTGTGGCGCGCGTCCCGGCGCAGTACGTTAAAGGCAGTGCCCACCACGGTGATCTGGGCGCTGCCGGCTGTCACCTCGAAAGGCCGCCCGGCATCGGGTGCTACCTCAAAGAAGGCCTCGCCCTCCTGCAGGATCACCCGGCGCTGTGCCTCGCCGAGCTCGGCGCTCAAGCGGGTGTTGGTGTTCAGGGTGATCTGCGAGCCGTCCTCCAGGGTGACGGTGCGGCGCTCGCCGAGGGCGGTCTGGAACTGGTGGCGCACCGGCGGCTCGGGTTGTAGCTGCGGCAGCAGCACGGTCGCCAGCAGGGCGCTGGCGGCAATGGCAAGGCCGGCTCCCAGCCAGCGGCGACGGGCCGGGGCCTGGGGGGCGTTGATGGCGTCGATGTCGGGCAGGTGCGCCAGGCAGCCCAGGTCGTCCCACAGGTTTTGCATGGCGTCCATGGCGCGGCCGTGGTCGGCGTCGCTGGCCAGCCACAGGGCGAAGTCCTGCCGGTCGCCCTCGCTGACATGGCCTGAGCGGAAGCGGGCAATCCAGCCCAGTGCCGCGTCGCAATCCTGTTCAAACTTGTCCATGCACTCTGGTTCGTTATAACGCTTCGTTATGGCGCTTCGTTATGGTTCCTGTGCAACCTGGCCAGCGCCCTTGCGGAGGCGGTGGACAATCCCTGTTGGCGGCACCACGGTTGTTGGTATTAGTGTGACGGATGGCCCGTCAGTTCCCTCAATAAAAAATCAGCGCTCGCGGGGTTTTTCTTCCGCGGCGTACAGCGCCGCCAGCCGCCTGCGGCAGTGCTGCAGCGCCTGCAGAATGTATTTTTCGACACTGGATACCGAAACGCCCATCTCGCGCGAGATATCGTTGTAGGACAGGCCGCTCTTGCGGTGCAGCAAAAAGGCCTGGCGCACCTTCAGCGGCAGTTCTTCCACGGCACTGTAAATGGCGCTGAGTTTTTCCCGCGCGCCCAGGATCTGCTCCGGCGAGGCGCCGCCGGCGTTCAGGTCGGCGGCCTCGGCCTCACTGGCCTGGCCGCCTTCGATTTTCAGAAAGCGAAAGTGCAGCTTGCGCCGGCGCAACTGATCCACCGCCAGGTTGGTGGCCACCTGAAAGAGAAAGGCGCGGGCATTGTCGAGCTGCTGCGGAGACTCCAGCCGGTGCAGGCGCAGGAAGGCTTCCTGGGCGACCTCGGCGGCGTCGTCGGGGTTGTCCATCTTGCGTGCGAGATACTTTTCCAGGGCGCTCTGGTGTTCGGTCACCATGGCAGCCAGGAACTCGTCTTTCGCGGAATCGGGCAAGGGTGGTTGGGTTCCGGTCAGGGTGCGGCGCGCAAGTGGGGCGCGCCACAAGGCGTGCTCAGAATAGTACGCGAGTGCGAATCGTACCGTCTACGGCGGCCAGTTTTTCCAGCGCGATGTCGGAGTATTCGGCGTCGATGTCGATCACCACATAGCCGACCTTCTCGTTGGTCTGCAGGAACTGGGCAGAGACGTTGATGGCGTTCTCGGAGAAGATGGTGTTGATGGCGCTCATCACCCCGGGCACATTGTGGTGGATGTGCAGCAGACGGTGGCTGCCGGCGTGTTCCGGCAGGGCCACTTCCGGCATGTTCACCGCAGAGGTGGTGGTGCCGTTGTCCGAGTAGCGGGCCAGCTTTTCGGCCACTTCCATGCCGATGTTTTCCTGGGCTTCCACTGTGCTGCCGCCAATGTGGGGGGTGAGAATGGTGTTGTCGAACTCGCGCAGGGGCGAGACAAACTCCTCGTCGTTGGAGCGTGGCTCCACCGGGAACACATCGATGGCGGCGCCGGCCAGTTTTTCCTCGCGCAGGGCCGTGGCCAGGGCGTCGATATCCACCACTGTGCCGCGGGAGGCGTTGATCAGGATGCTGCCGGCGGGCATCAGCGCCAGCTGTTCGGCGCCAATCATGTTCTGGGTGCTGGCGGTTTCCGGCACATGCAGGCTCACCACGTCGGCCTGGGACAGCAGCTGGTTGAGGCTCGGCACCTGGCGCGCGTTGCCCAGGGGCAGCTTGTTCACCACGTCGTAGAACAGAACCTGCATGCCCATGCTCTCGGCGATCACGCCCAGCTGCATGCCGATGTTGCCGTAGCCGATAATGCCCAGCTTCTTGCCGCGAATTTCAAAGGAATTGGCGGCGGATTTCTGCCACTGGCCGCGGTGGGCGGCAGCGTTCTTCTGGGCCACGCCGCGCAGCAGCAGGATGGCCTCGGCAATCACCAGCTCCGCCACCGAGCGGGTGTTGCTGAAGGGGGCGTTGAACACGGCAATGCCGCGCTGGGTGGCCGCGGCCAAATCCACCTGGTTGGTGCCGATACAAAAACAGCCCACGGCCACCAGCTTCTGGGCCGCCTCGAAAACGTCCTCGGTGAGCTGGGTGCGCGAGCGAATACCAACAAAGTGGGCGCTGGCAATGGCTGCTTTGAGTTCCTCGGTGGGCAGGGCCTTCTGGTGCAGCTCAATGTTCTCGTAGCCTGACTGGCGCAGGGTTTCCACGGCAGAGGGATGCACGCCCTCCAGCAGGAGGAATTTGATCTTGCTCTTTTCCAAAGACTGTTGCGCCATGGCGGTGCCGGCTCCGTGATAAAGACTGTGTCTGTGGGGGTTGCGAGGGGCGCGTATGGTACCATACGCCGCCCTGAAAACAGCGCCGGCCCCGGCGCGCCGTGAAAATTACCCGAGGACCTTCCGTGAACGATCTGGCCACCCCCCAGCTGAGCCCCGCGACCCTGTCTGACCTGGCGGCCATCGTGGGCTCAGAGCGGGTGTTGACCGATGCAGAATCCGCCGCGCACTACGGCCGCGACTGGACCCGCTTCCATACCCCGGCCCCCGCCGCCGTGGTGCTGCCGGGTTCTATCGAGGAAGTGCAGGCCATCGTGCGCCTGGCGGCGCGCGAGCGTCTGGCCATCGTGCCTTCCGGCGGGCGCACCGGCCTCAGTGCCGGGGCGGTGGCAACCTGCGGCGAGCTGGTGGTCGCCCTGGATCGTCTCAACGCCATTGCCGACTTCAACCCGGTGGAGCGCACCGTGCGCTGCGGCGCCGGGGTGATCACCGAGCAGTTGCAGCAATTTGCCCAGGCCCAGGGCCTGTTCTACCCGGTGGACTTCGCCTCTGCCGGTTCCAGCCAGATCGGTGGCAATATCTCCACCAACGCCGGCGGCATCAAGGTGATTCGCCACGGCATGACCCGCGACTGGGTGGCGGGCCTGAAGCTGGTCACCGGCACCGGCGAGCTGCTGGATTTGAACCGCGGCCTGGTCAAGAACAACGCCGGCTACGACCTGCGCCAGTTGGTGATTGGCGCCGAGGGCACCCTCGGCATTGTGGTAGAGGCCACCATGGCCCTGGCCCGCCCGCCGAAGGATCCGGCCGTGCTGGTGCTGGGGGTGCCGGACATGGGCGCCATCATGCAGGTGCTGGCGGCCTACCAGGCAGCCATGGACCTGCAGGCCTTCGAGTTCTTCTCTGAACTGGCGCTGGCGAAGGTGGTGGAGCACCAGGGCCTGCAGCGCCCCTTCGAAACCCCCGCCGAATACTACGCCCTGCTGGAATTCGAACAGGTCACCGAGGCGGACATGGAGCAGGCCATGAGCCTCTTCGAGCACTGCGTGGAACAGGGCTGGGTGGTGGATGGCGTGATCAGCCAGAGCGTCGCCCAGGCCGAAAACCTGTGGCGCTTGCGCGAGGATATCTCGGAAACCATCACCCGCTGGACGCCCTACAAAAATGACATCTCCACCACCGTGTCCAAAGTGCCGGACTTTCTCGCCGAGGTGGAGCAGGTGGTCAACGGGGCCTATCCGGATTTCGAAATCGTCTGGTTCGGCCATATTGGCGATGGCAACGTCCACCTGAACGTGCTCAAGCCCGACCATCTGCCGGTGGATGACTTCAAACGCCAGTGTGGCGAGGTGAGCCAGTGGGTGTTTGAGATTGTCCAACGCTACGGCGGCAGCGTGTCCGCCGAGCACGGCGTTGGCCTGTTAAAGAAAGACTACCTGCCCTACAGCCGCTCGGCGCTGGAGATCGACCTGATGCGCCAGATCAAGCGGGTGTTTGACCCGGAGGGCATCATGAACCCGGGCAAAATCTTCGACGCCTGAGGAGCAGCCCCGCTCAGGCGACAGGCCGCTACCCGCTGACTAGCTGGCCTTTTGCTGCTTGGCAGCGGCCTCGTCGCAGCAGAAATCGTGTTCCATCTCCAACGCTGGCGAGGGCGAGGCGGGGCGGCCCACCACCTTCGCCGGCACCCCGGCCACCGTGGTATGCGGCGGCACTTCCTCCAGCACCACTGAACCCGCGCCCACCTTGGCGCCGTCCCCCACCCGGATATTGCCGAGGATCTTGGCGCCGGCGCTGATCAGCACCCCGTTGCCGATTTTCGGGTGCCGGTCGCCGTCCTCCTTGCCGGTGCCGCCCAGGGTCACCGATTGCAGGATGGACACATTGTTGCCAACCACGGCGGTTTCGCCGATCACCAGGCCCGTGGCGTGATCCAGCAGCAGGCCGTGACCGAGTTTGGCCGCCGGGTGAATATCCACCCCGAATTCCGACGACATGCGGTTCTGGAAAAACAGCGCCAGCGAGCGGCGCCCGCGGTTCCACAGCCAGTGCGCCACCCGGTGGGTCTGCAGGGCGTGGAAGCCCTTGAAATACAAAAAGGGCACATAGAGTTCGTGGCAGGCCGAGTCGCGCTCCTCCACCGCCAGCAGGTCGGCGCGCACGGTTTTGCGCAGGCAGCTGTCGTCGGTGAGGGCTTCTTCCATCACCTCGCGCAGCAGCAGGGCGGAGGCCGCCGGGCTGTCGAGCTGGTTGGCGAGATGAAAGCTGAGCGCGTGCTCCAGCCGGCTGTGGTTGAGGATGGTGGCGTGCAGGTAGCTGGCCAGCATGGGCTCTGCCGCCGCCTGGGCGCGGGTCTCCTCGTGGATGCGTTCCCACACCGGGTCATCGTGAATTACAGGCATCAATGCTATCTCCAGTCGGGCCGGCCATCATACCGGACACTACGCCGCCCATCATACCCCCGCACTCAGCCGCGGTAACACCACAGGGCGTGGCCGCTTTTGCGGTACTTGTCTTCAAAAAGCGTGAGGGGCGGGTCGCCGGCAATGCGCAGCACCTGCCCGGGCCTGCCCGCCAGCTGCATGGCCAGTCCAAACTCCTCCACATACAGCTGCCAGTTGGAGCGCAGCTCAATCGCCCCGCCGAGCTGCAACAGCAGGGGGAAACTGGCGTGGCCGTGAACGCGCCGCTGGAGGTGGCCCGATTTGGGCCAGGGGTTGGGGTAGAGCAGGTAGTGGTACTGCGGCTGCCAGCCCCGTTGCAGCAGCAATTGCCAGATGCCCTCGCATTCTGCCCGCAGCAGCAGGTAGTTATCGCTGCCTCCCACCACATGGCGCTCAAGGCGCTGGGCCGACTTGTCGATGCCCACTACCAGGTGATCAGGATGGCGCCGGGCCAGGGTAGCCGTGCTCTGGCCAGTGCCGCAGAAGGAATCCAGCACCAGCGGCCGCGGCGCCGTGGCCAGGGCGTCTTCCAGCGCGGCAAAGGCAGCCCGGTTGTAATCCGCCACCGGCTTGCGCCAGGGCGCCGCCAGATGGCGGCGAACCACGGCGGGTAACTTCGGGTGCGTCCAGCACTGGTTGCTGCTGACCGGGCGTGAGTTGGCTTGCAAAAGCAGTAGGCTCCTGTAACAGTGTGGCCCGGCCAGTGGCGCCGCGCTCGCGTGCCGGGGCCGCCATGGTAAACGGGCGCCGCAGCGCTGGCTAACCGCGCCGCCGCCCCTCCCGTGCCAGTAACGTAATCGCCAGCACAAGGCAGCCCTTCATGCGCAAGGACAACCGTCCCTACTGGCTGAAAAAAGCCTACCTCTCCTTCCGGCGTTGGTACACCGATTACTTCCTGCGCCCAGAGTGCGAATCCTTCGGCCCCTTTGAGACCGTGATGAAGCCCTGGTACGTGCACATCTCCGGCCCCAACATCCGCATCGGGCGCAGCTTCACCGCCATCGGCGAGCCCCAGCACCGGGTGGAGATTGGCGTGTGGGGCCGGCAGGAAGGCGCCGGGCGCGTCACCATTGGCGACTGCGTGTTGATGAGCCCGGGCTCGCGCATCAGCGCCTCCGACGAAATCACCATTGGCGATGGCACCATGTTTGCCAATGGTGCCTACGTGACAGATTCCGACTGGCATGGCATATACGACCGCACCCGGCGCGACGAGCGCGTAACGCCCGTACACATTGGCAGCAACGTGTGGCTGGGGGACCACGCCACCGTGCTGAAGGGGGTGACCATCGGCGACAATTCCGTGGTGGCCGCCCGCGCCGTGGTAACCCGGGACGTGCCGCCCAATGTGGTGGTGGCCGGCAATCCTGCAAAAGTGGTGAAGCAGCTGGATTCTGATCGTGGCTTTACAACCCGAATGGATTATTTTGCCGATCCGCAGGGGATGGAGCGGTTTTTTGATGAGGTGGATCGGGAGGTGTTGGGGGGTAATAGCTTCTGGCGGTGGGCCTGGGGGGTGGTGCATCCGCGGTCCAGGCGGGGGTAGTTGTTGGGGGTGGTGGTCGGAGGCGTGTGCGTCGGCGGCCCCTTGGGCCGCTGCGTGGCCGGCGATCAGGTGAGCTCTTTTACTCCATTACGGGCGCATGCGGTGCGCGTTCCTTTTATTGTTTTTTACCCCGTTAGTTGCGGACGGCTTTGGTTGTGGCGCCTGAGTGCACAGTATTTTGGGCGCGTTGATCTTTCTGAAGTTCGGTAGTGCCCTTCGCGGTGGCTGGAGACGAGGTAAGTGAAGACCGAGTTCGCATCCGACGCCCTCCAAGTCCGTAAAAGACTCACCTGCTCACCGGCAACGCGTCGGGTAGGCGATGCGGTGTCACATGGTTTTGGCTTTTGTGAGGGCTGCGGGAGTAGGGAGTGGATTGGGTGTGAGTGCGAAGCTATGACGGTGTTGAAACGAGGCTTGCGGGGTTCGATAGCCTAGCAGCCCGGCGAATTGGGCAGTGCAACTTAACTCACAGCACCAACCTTCTCCGCCCGCAGTGACGCCCCTGCCTCTGGCACCCGCATGGACGTCGACAGGTGAAACCCTTTTGCGGACTTGGAAGGCGGCGGCTGTGGGCTCGGTCTCCACTTACTTCGTCTCCAAGCATCGCGAAGGGCACTACCGAACTTCAGAACGATCAAGGTGCCGTCGATACTGTGCACTCGGTGCCACAACCAAAGCCGTCTGCAACTAACGAGGTAAAAACAACAACAGGAAGGCACACCGAACGCCTGGAATGTAGCAAAAGGGTTTCACCTGGCGGCGGCGATGCAGCGGCCGTAAGGCCGCCCAACTCAGAGCGGACAACCTGAACACCAGTCCGCCAAACAGCAGCCAAAAACCCTCACAACAACCGCAGCGGCTCTTCCTGTAACGCTCCCAACTGCTCGCGCAGTTCCAGAATATGATCCGCCCAATACCGCTCGGTATTAAACCAGGTAAAACTGCGCGGAAATGCCGGGTCCTCCCAGCGCCGCGCCAGCCAGGCCGCGTAATTCACCAAACGCATTGACCGCAGCGCCTCCACCCAGCGCAACTGGCGTGGGTCAAAATCGCAAAACTCCGAATACCCCTCAATCAGCTCGCACAGCTGCAACTCCCGCTCATGTCGCTCGCCGCTCAGAAACATCCACAGATCCTGAATAGCCGGGGCCGTGCAGCAGTCGTCCAGGTCGACAAAATGGGCGGTATCGTCGCGCCACAGGATATTGCCCACATGACAATCGCCGTGCACACGAATCCAGTCGCTGCCCTGAATCTCCCGGCACAGGGTTTCCACAATCTCCAGCAGGTCCTCGGTGAGCGTTGCGTAGGCCGGGCGCAATTCGGCGGGAATGAAGTGCTCGATAATGAACTCCCGCGGTTCGCCCAGCAGGCGCTGTACGGTGAGGGCGGGGCGGTGCTCAAAGGGGCGGGCGGCGCCCACGGCGTGAATGCGGCCCAGGGTGCGGCCGAGCACCAGCAGGCTGTCCGGGTTGTCCAGTTCCGGCGGATAGCCGCCGCGGCGGGGGAAGAGGGTAAAACGAAAACCCGCGTGGCGGTGCAGTGTCTCGCCGGCTGCATTGGCCAGGGGGGCGACGATGGAAATATCGGCGTCGATCAACTCGCGGCTGAACTGGTGCTCTTCCAGAATCTGCTCGTCGCTCCAGCGACCGGGGCGGTAGAACTTGGCAATCAGCGGCTCGCCGTCTTCCAGCCCCACCTGGTAAACCCGGTTCTCGTAGCTGTTCAGCGCCAGCAGGCGGGCGTCGCTGAGGTAGCCGGCGGATTCGACGGCGTCGATGACGAGGTCCGGGGTCAGGGCTTCGTAGGGGTGCTGGTTCATGCGGGCTCGGCGGTCTCTGTGAGCAGGGCGGTGCTCTTGATCTGGGCGAACAGTCTATCACCTGCCTTGAGCTGCAAGATGGCGGCGGATTTGCGGGTGATGCGCGCCAGCAAGTGCTGCTCGCCCACGCGCAGTCGCACCAGCAGGCGGGGCGCATCGCCCGGCTCTATAGCATCCAGCTGTACCGGCAAAATGTTGAGGATGCTGGTGCCTTCGGGGCGCTCCCGGCACAGGCTCACATCCCGGGCCGGAATGCGCAGGCGATGCTGTGTGCCCACCGCGCCCGGCAGGTGATTGACCCACAGGCGGTTGCCTTCGCAGTGCAGTTCGCTGAGGCCAAATTGGCTGTCGTGGGCGGCCAGTGTGCAGCGCACGATGGCGGCGGCCTGCTCGTCCCTGGCCAGGGCGCTGTCGATGCGGCTGGACAGTTCCAGCATGGCGCCGTGTTCTGCCACCCGCCCCGCGTCCAGTATCAACAGGCGATCGGCCAGGTGGCTGACTTCTTCTGCGTCGTGGCTGACGTACAGGGCGGGTATGCAACTGGCGGCAATGGCGTGGCGCAGGGCGGCCAGGCACTGCCGGCGGCTGTCGCCGTCGAGGTTGGCCAGGGGTTCGTCCAGCAGCAGCAGGCGCGGCCCCGCCAGCAGGGCCCGGCCCATGGATACCCGTTGGCGCTGGCCGGCGGAGAGTGTATCGGGGGCGCGGTGCAGCAGGGCGTGAAGGCCGAGCCAGTCGCACACCGCCTCCAGTGTTGGACTGCCCGTGGTGCGCTTGCGCCGCTGGCCGAAGAGCAGGTTGTTCTGCACGTTGAGGTGGGGGAACAGGCGGGCATCCTGAAAGACGTAGCCAATGTCCCGCTGCCAGGGTGGCAGGTGGTGGTGGTCATCCAGCCAGCGTTCGCCGTCAAAGGCAATGCGACTGCCGGGCGCAGCCCTGCGCAGGCCGGCAATGCACTCCAAAAGGGTGGTTTTGCCGCTGCCACTGGCGCCGAACACGGCGGTAATGCCGGCCAGTGACAGCTGTTCCGACACTGCCAGCACAAAGCCATCGGCGCCGGGGCAGCGCAGGTCGAGGGTCAGTGCGCTCAACGCGCTTCACCCATGCGCGGGTGGCTGTTGCTGCGATACAGCAGGAACAGCAGTGCCAGGGAGAACACCACCAGAATGCCCGCGAGGCGGTGGGCCTCGGCAAATTGCAGGGATTCCACGTAGTCATACAACGCCACCGAGACAACGCGGGTCTCGCCGGGAATGTTGCCGCCAATCATCAGAATCACGCCGAATTCGCCGACGGTATGGGCAAAGCCCAGGCAGGCCGCCACCAGAAAACTGCGCCGGCACAGGGGCACCACCACGCTGCGGAACTGGTCCAGCGGCGTGGCGCCGAGGGTGGCGGCGGCCTGCAGCAGGGAAGCGGGCACCCGGGCAAACGCAGCCTGCAGGGGCTGCACCACAAAAGGCAGGGAGTAGATCACCGAGCCGATCACCAGCGCACTGAAGCTGAACGCCAGCCGCTGGCCGGTGAGTTGCTGCCACAGGGCGCCCATGGCGCTGTCGGGCGCCAGCAGCAACAGCAGGTAAAAACCGAGTACGGTGGGTGGCAAAATCAGGGGCATGGCCACCAGCGCCTCCACCAGGGCGGGCAGGTTGCCGCTGCGGCGCGCCAGCCACCAGGCCAGCGGCGTGCCCAGCAGCATGAGAATCACGGTGGTGGTGCCCGCCAGTACCAGGGTCAGGTGAATGGCATCCAGTTCCGCGGCGGTCACGGGCAGGGGCCGTAGCCGGCGTCCTGCAGCCGGGCCTGCTGCGCCGGGCTGGCCAGCCAGTCGAGGAAGCGCCGGGCCTCGGCCTCCTGGCCGCCGGTGATGACCACGGCCTCCTGGCGCAGGGGCTCATACCAGCTCTCAGGGATGGCAACGCCCTGGCTGCCCGCCAGCGAGCGTGGCACCAGTGCCAGGTCCACATTGCGGCTGTGCCAGAACTGCCAGGTTTGGACCACGTTGCTGCCCTGCACGAGTTTGCGCGTTGCGCCGGCGGCAAAGGCCGGCCGCGCCAGCACCTGCTCGGCGGCAAGCCCGTAGGGGGCGGTGGTTGGGTTGGCGATGGCCAGGCTGAGGGCGGGGTTGGCCAGCGCGTCAAGGGTGTCGCTGCCCACCAGCACCAGTTGACCCAGGGCATAGCAGCGGCGATGCGCGCCCAGTTCCTCGGCTTCCAGTCGCATCGGGCGGGCGCTGTCGGCCGCCAATAGCACGTCAAAAGGCGCGCCATGGCGAATCTGGTTGTAAAGCACGCCGGTGGAGGCGCTGCTCAGACTCAGGGGCGTTCCAGTGGCCTGCTCAAAGGCCGGGGCCAGTGCTTCCAGCACCATGCGGAAGTTGGCTGCCACTGCCACGCGCAGGGGCTTACCGGCCTGCGCCGGCAGCGAGATCAACAGGCACAGCAGGCACAGCAGTCGCACGGCAATCCTTGTCAGTTCACGAGGGGGCGGGTGTTCGCGCCAGGCACCACAGCTGCACTTCGCGCGCGCCGCCGGCCTTCAGGCAGCGGGCCAGCTCGCTGGCGGTGGCACCGGTGGTCATCACATCGTCTACCACGGCGACCCGCAAATTGTCACAGTGCCCCAGCAAAGTAAAGGCGCCGCGCAGGTTGCGCCGGCGGGCGGCGGCGTCCAGCTCAGCCTGTACCGCGGTTGCCCGCAGGCGCGTGAGCAGGCGCCGCGCCAGGCGGCTGTGGGCCAGGGCCGGATGATGCCGGTGTAGCCGCTCGCAGAGCTGCCCCGACTGGTTGAAGCCCCTGCGCAGCAACTTGCGCCAGTGCAGCGGCACGGCCACCAGCACATCCACGGCCGGGGGCTCTGGCACGGCCGCCTGCCACAGGCTGGCCGCCAGGCGCCCAAGGCGCGGTAGCGGCTGGTACTTCCAGCGCTGGATCAGCAGCGCCAGCTGCGGGTCGTAGCGATAGGGTGCAATTACCCGGTCAAAGGCCGGTGGCTGGGCCAGGCAGCGGCCGCAAAGGCGGGCACTGTCATTGTCCGGGGTTGGAGCCAGTGTTGGGGCCAGGGGCAGGGCGCAGCGCAGGCAACAGGGAGTGTTCGCGGGCAGTTCCGAGCGGCAGTCCTGGCACAGGGGTAGGGAGGAGCGGCTGGCGAGCCCGCAGAACAGGCAGTACTGGGGCAGCAGGGTGTCGAGGCCCGTGCCGGCAAGGCGCCGGCACTTGTTAACCAAGGGGTGCATGGTTGGTTGACAGCGGCCGGGCGGGAACTATCATGGCAGCTTTCCTTCTTTGCAGTTATGGATACGCCCTATGTCGGTTGCCGAACTTAATCCCGCTCCCGCCCAGCGCCCGCTGATCCGTCACGACTGGACCCGCGCCGAAGTGCAGGCCCTGTTCGATCTGCCCTTCAACGACCTGCTGTTCCAGGCCCAGACCCTGCACCGCCAGTATTTTGACCCGAACGAGGTGCAGGTCAGCACGTTGCTTTCCATCAAAACCGGTGCCTGCCCCGAGGACTGCAAATACTGCCCCCAGAGCACCCGCTACGACACCGGCCTGGAAGCCGAGAAGTTGATGGAAGTGGAGAAGGTGCTGGAGCAGGCCCGCGCGGCCAAGGCCACCGGCGCTACCCGCTTTTGCATGGGCGCCGCCTGGCGCTCGCCGAAAAAGCGCGACATGCCCTACGTGACCGCCATGGTGCGCGGCGTGAAGGAGCTGGGCCTGGAGAGCTGCATGACCCTGGGCATGCTCACCGACGAGCAGGCCCGCGAACTGGCCGAGGCCGGGCTGGATTACTACAACCACAACCTGGATACCTCCCCGGAGTACTACGGCGAGATCATCACCACCCGCACCTACCAGGACCGGCTGGAGACCCTGGACCACGTGCGCAGCGCCGGCATGAAGGTGTGCAGCGGCGGTATTGTCGGCATGGGCGAGTCCAGCGGCGACCGCGCTGGCCTGTTGCAGCAGCTGGCCAACATGCCCCAGCACCCGGACAGCGTACCCATCAACATGCTGGTGCGGGTGGAGGGCACCCCGCTGGCCGACGAAGCAGACCTCGACCCCTTCGACTTTATTCGCACCATCGCCGTGGCCCGCATCATGATGCCGGCGTCGCATGTGCGCCTGTCCGCCGGCCGCGAGGCAATGAACGAGGAGATGCATGCGCTGGCCTATTTTGCCGGCGCCAACTCCATTTTCTACGGCGAAAAACTGCTGACCACACCCAACCCCCAGGCCAACAAGGACATGGCACTGTTCGGCCGCCTTGGCATCAACCCGGAGCAGCGCGAAGTGGCGGCGGAGCCCGCCGCGCCAGACCCGCGCTTCTACGACGCCGCGGCGGGCGCCAGCGCCTGAGCCATGTCGGCCTTTCGCGAACGCCTGGCGGCCTCCCTGGAGGCGCGCCGGGCGCAACACCTGTACCGGCAGCGCCTGGTGCTGGAATCGCCCCAGGGCCCGCTGGTGCGCCTGGGCGGTCGCGAGCTGCTGAATTTCTGCAGCAATGACTACCTTGGCCTGGCGGCCCACCCCCGGCTGGTTGAGGCACTGCAGCAGGGCGCCCGGGACTACGGCGTCGGCAGCGGCGCCTCGCACCTGGTGTGTGGCCACAGCCGCGCCCACCAGCAGTTGGAAGAGGCCCTGGCGGCATTCACCGGCCGCCCCAGGGCGTTGCTGTTCGGCAGCGGTTTTGCCGCCAATACCGCCGCCCTGGCCGTGCTGCTGCAACCCGGCGATACCGTGCTGCAGGACCGCCTCAACCACGCCTCGCTGCTGGATGGCGGCCTGCACAGCGGCGCCCGGCTGAGCCGCTTCCCCCACAACGACCTGGACGCCCTGGCGCGCAAACTGGGGCGCCTGAGCGGCCCGGCCCTGGTGGTGGTGGATGGCGTGTTCAGCATGGATGGCGACGTGGCGCCGCTGGCGCCGCTGGCGGCACTTTGCCAGCAACACGATGCCTGGCTGATGGTGGACGATGCCCACGGCTTTGGCGTGCTGGGCCAGCGCGGCGCCGGCAGCCTGGAGGCGGCGGGCCTTGGCGGCAGCGAGGTGCCGGTGCTCATGGCCACCCTGGGCAAGGCCCTGGGCTGTGGCGGCGCCTTCGTGGCCGGCAGCGACGAGCTGATCGAGGCCCTCATCCAGTTTGCCCGTAACTATGTGTATTCCACCGCCATGCCCCCGGCCCTGGCCGTGGCGGGCCGGGCCGCACTGCAGCTGCTCAGCGACGAGCCGTGGCGCCGGGAGTACCTGCTGCAACTGATCGCCCGCTTTCGCCGCGGGGCAGCGCAGCTGGGCCTGCCCCTGGCGGAGGTGGGCGGCCCCATCCAGCCATTGATGATTGGCGATGCGGCACGGGCCCTGGCCTTGAGCGAGGCGCTGCGCCAGCGCGGTGTACTGGTGGGAGCCATTCGCCCGCCCACCGTGCCCGCCGGCACCGCCCGCCTGCGCATCACCCTGACCGCCGGCCACTCCGAACAGCAGGTCGACCAGTTGCTGGGTGCGCTGGAGCAGGCCGGGGCGGCACGCCATGCGGCCTGAACTGGCCCGGGAGCGGCTGTGGGCCAGCGGAGCGGCCCGCGCGGAGCTGGTACTGCTGCACGGCTGGGGCAGCAGCCGCGACTGCTGGCGCCCCCTGTTAACGTTTGTGCGCCCCTGGGCCAACGTCACCCTGCTGGACTTGCCTGGCCTGGGCGGCACCGCTGCCGAGGGGGGAGACAGCCGCAACACGCCAGAGGGCCAGGAACCGCTGGAAGGTGCAGCAACCGCCGCCGCGCAAGCCCATGCCCATACCCAGGCCAGCGCCCTGGCCGCCGCGGTGGTCGAAGCCTGCCCCGATGGCGCCGTGCTGGTGGGCTGGTCGCTGGGTGGGCAGATAGCCACCCTGGCGGCGGCGCTGGCACCGGCGCGCATTCGCGCTCTGGTTACCCTGGCCAGCAACCCGCACTTTAGCGCCTGCGAGCACTGGCCGGGGGTGGCGCCCGCCGACCTCGAGCACATGGCTGGCACCTATCGCGACAGCCCGGCGCGCAGCCTGGCGCGCTTTGAAGCCTTGCAGGCACTGGGCGAACCCGCAGCTGCTGACCTGCGCCGGCAACTGGCCAGCTGCCGCGGCAGCGGTGCCGCCGGCGCCGGCCTCACCTGGCTGGCCCAGCTGGATACCCGGGCCACGCTCGCCCAGCTGCCGCAGCCGCAACTGCACCTGCTGGCCGCCCGGGACTCCCTGGTGCCACACGCACTGGCCACCGCTCTGGCTGAGCACCTGGCCGGTGCCGCGGTGGCGCAGGTGCGCTGCCTGCCGGCGGGGGGGCACGCCCTGCCGCTACAGCAGCCGCAACGCATAGCCACTGAACTTGAGGCTTTTATGACGCAACATGCGCTGTTGATGAGCGGTGCTGAAACCGGCGCTGAAGCGGGCGCGGGGGCCCCGCCGCCGCTGGACAAGCGCGCCATTGCCGCCTCCTTCAGCCGCGCCGCCAGCAGCTACGACAGCGTGGCGGCACTGCAGCGCGAAGTGGGCGAACGCCTGCTGCAGCGTTTGCCAGCACGGCTGTCGTCGCCCTCGGCTTCTCCCTCTCCATCGCATTCGTCAGCGCACAGCAGCGATGTTGCCACAGTGCTGGACCTCGGCTGCGGCACCGGCTACTTCCAGCGCGCCCTCTGCGAGCGCTTTCCCGACGCGCGCTACATTGGCCTTGACCTTGCCACCGGCATGCTCGATTACGCCCGCCGCCAGCACGGGGCCGACCACGCCTGGGTGGCGGGCGATGCTGAGCAGCTGCCCTTGGCCGCAAACTCGGTAGACCTCATCTTCTCCAGCCTTGCCATTCAGTGGTGCCAGCGCCCGGTGGCCCTGTTTGCCGAGCTGGAGCGCGTTCTGCGCCCCGGCGGCCTGTGCCTGTTCAGCACCCTCGGCCCCGCCACCCTGCAGGAGCTGCGCAGCGCCTGGGCCGCAGTGGACAGCGCCCGGCACGTCAACGACTTTCTGCCGGCTGCGGCATTGCAGCAGGCTGCCGGGCCGGCCCTGCAGCTGGAGCGCGAAACGCTCTGCCTGCGCTACCGGCGGCTGCGGCAGCTGTTTGACGAGCTCAAGGGCATTGGCGCCCACAATGTGCACAGCCAACGCCCTGCCGGGCTGGGCGGCCGCCGCGCCCTGGCCGGAATGATGGATGCCTACGAGGCATGGCGCAGTGACGGCCTGTTGCCGGCCACCTACGAAGTGTTCTACGGCGTACTGGCCCGGCGCGGCGAGTGCCGGCGGGAGCGGGCGGCATGAAACGCACCTGGTTTGTCACGGGCACCGATACCGAGGTGGGCAAAACCGCCGTGAGCTGCGCCCTGCTGCAGGCGGCGGCCCGCGCCGGGCTGCGCACCGCCGCCGTCAAGCCGGTGGCGGCGGGCTGCGATGACAACGGCCACAACGAAGACGCCCTGGCCCTGCAGGCGGCGATGACCGAAACCCTGCCCTATGCCCAGGTCAACCCGGTGGCGCTGGCGCCGCCGCTGGCACCGCACATTGCCGCCCAGCAGGCCGGCCGCCGCCTGCAGGCGGGCCGCCTGGCCGGGCTGTGCCGGGGCGTTATGGGCGGCGCGGCCGAGGTGACCCTGATCGAGGGCGCCGGCGGCTGGCGGGTGCCCTTGAACGACCGCGAAACCCTGGCCGACCTGGCCCGGGCGCTGAACACGCCGGTGATTCTGGTGGTGGGCATGCGCCTGGGCTGCATCAACCACGCCCTGCTCAGCGCCGAGGCCATCGCCCGCGACGGCCTGGTGCTGGCCGGCTGGGTGGCCAACCAGTGTGGCGAGCGCATGAGCTGCCACGAAGAGAATGTCGCCACCCTCAGGCGCTGGCTGCCGGCGCCGCTGCTGGGCGAGATCCCCCATCTCGCGCCCTTTAGCCCCGCCGCCGCCAGTGAATACCTGGATATCAAAACTCTTCTGGGTTAGTAAGCACTCGCTTTTATAGCCTGCCCCTGGCCGGGGCAGGCGCCTTATAACGCGCCTGCCCGGTGTTCAGCCTGCACAGAAACCGAAAAGATATTTGACAGCGGGCAATTTTTACGCAGAATGTGAACGCCGAACACATAGGCCCCTCGCCATCCCCGGCGAACCCGCACCCGGGCCTTTCATCTGTCACCTGTTTCACGATGAGGTAAACCGTATGCCTGCTTACAAGGCTCCCCTGCGCGACATGCAGTTTGTCATGCACGACGTGCTCGAATCCGAAGCCCTCTACCAGAGCCTGCCCTGCTTTGAAGAGGCCACCGCAGACCTGATGAACGCCATCGTCGAGGAAGGCGCCAAGTTTGCCGAAAACGTGCTCTCGCCCCTGAACCAGAGCGGCGACGAAGAAAGCTGCACCTGGAACGACGGCGAGGTGAAAACCCCCGAAGGTTTTGCCGCCGCCTACCAGCAGTACGTGGAAAACGGCTGGGCGGCCCTGTCGGCCGACCCCAACTACGGCGGCCAGGGCATGCCGGCCTTTGTCGGCAGCGTGGTCAGTGAAATGGTGGGCACCGCCAACTGGTCCTGGGGCATGTACCCGGGCCTGTCACACGGCGCCGTCAACACCCTGGAAGCCCACGGTGACGAGGCGCAGAAGCAGAAGTACCTGACCAAACTGATCGAGGGCAGCTGGACCGGCACCATGTGCCTCACCGAAGCCCACTGCGGCTCCGACCTCGGCCTGCTGCGCACCAAGGCCGAGCCCCAGGCCGATGGCAGCTACGCCATCACCGGCACCAAAATTTTCATCAGCGCCGGCGAGCACGACATGGCCGAGAACATCGTCCACATCGTGCTGGCCCGCCTGCCCGATGCCCCGGAAGGCACCAAGGGCATCTCCCTGTTCATCGTGCCCAAGGTCAACGTCAACGACGACGGCAGCCTGGGCGAGCGCAACGCGGTGCGCTGCGACTCCATCGAAAAGAAAATGGGCATCAAGGCCTCCGCCACCTGCGTGATGAGCTTTGACGGCGCCAAAGGCTACCTGATTGGCCCGCCCAACAAGGGCTTGGCCTGCATGTTCACCTTCATGAACACCGCCCGCATCGGCACCGCCATCCAGGGCCTGGCCCACGGCGAGCTGTCCTACCAGGGCGCGCTGGCCTACGCCCGCGACCGCCTGTCCATGCGCAGCCTGAGCGGCCCGAAAAACCCGGACGGCCCGGCGGACCCGATCATCGTCCACGCCGATGTGCGCCGCATGCTGCTGACCCAGAAAGCCCTGGCAGAGGGCAGCCGCGCGTTCATCTACTTCCTGGCCCAGCAGGGCGATATTGTGCACGCCGCCGACGGCGAGCGCGCCAAGAAGGCCGATGACCTGCTGGCCCTGCTGACCCCGATCGCCAAGGCCTTCATCACCGAGACGGGTTTTGAATCCGCCAACCACGGTGTGCAGGTGTATGGCGGCCACGGTTTCATCCGCGAGTGGGGCATGGAGCAGATCGTGCGCGATGCGCGCATCTCCATGCTGTACGAAGGCACCACCGGCATCCAGGCGCTGGATCTGATCGGCCGCAAAGTGCTGGGCTCCGGCGGCCAGTTGCTGCTGGGCTTTACCGGCCTGATCGATGAGTTCTGTGACGCCAACAGCGACGAGGCCCTGGCGCCGTTTATCGCCGCCCTGAAGCAGCACAAGGACGAGTGGCTGGAGCTGTCGATGAAAATCGGCGAAGCCGCCATGCAGAACCCGGACGAAGCGGGTGCCGCCGCGGTAGATTACCTGATGTACGCCGGCTACGTGACCCTGGCCTACTTCTGGGCCCGCATGGCCGCCGTGGCCCAGCAGAAGATTACCGCGGCAGAGGGCGACACCGCCTTCTACCAGGCCAAGCTGATGACCGCCAAGTTCTACTTCGAGCGTCTGCTGCCGCGCACTGCGGCCCACAAGCAGGCCCCGCTGTCCGGCGCTGACAACCTGATGCAGATGCCCGAGGAACTCTTCGCCTTCTGATGCAGATGGCGTGACACCAGTGTGTGTTCGGGGGACAATGGCGTACGCCTTGTCCCCCTTTTTTTGCCATGACCGAACGCGATCACAGCCAAACAGAAGCCCTTGATGAGCCCCGCCTCTACCCGGAGGATCAGGCGAAAGTGGATGCCTTCCTGCAGCGCGGGGTAAACGCCGTAGAGCGCAAGCCCTTCCGGCCCTTCCGCCTGCTGATGCTGCTGGTGGTTGTGGTGGTGGGGCTGAGTCTGTTCAGCCAGTTGCTCGCCCGCTGGGCGGGCGTGTACTGAGCCTCAGCTGGCCTTGACCAGGCAGTAAAAGCCGCCGTCCAGCCACTCGCCGCGCTCTTTGCGCAGGGGGGTGATCTCAAAATGCTTCAGCGCCAGGCCGGCGCCCTTGGCACAGTCTTCCACGTACTCGCGGCTGTGGGCGTAGCGTGCGCTGGGCAGCAGTTCGTAGTCCCCTTCCATCAGGTGCTCGGTCGTGAACAGGAACTGGGCGCCTGGCGCTGCCGCCTTGGCCACGGTGCCAAACAGCTTGTCCAGCCGGCCCAGGTAGACCAACGTATCGGCACACAGGATCAGGTTCGCCGGCGCATCCAGCGTCGGTAGCGTGGTGAGCAGGTCACCTTCAATGAGTTGGTGATAAACGCCTTTTTTCTCCGCTTCCTGCAGCATCTGCGGCGCCAGGTCGATGCCGGTGAAGCGCTCTACCACATCGCTGAAGGCGGCGCCCACCAGGCCCGTGCCGCAGCCCATGTCCAGCCCGATGCTTTGCTTGCCGCCTTCGGGGTTCAGTTCATCGTACAGCGCGCGCAGCTTGGCGGGGGCGGCGTAGCCCAGGGTGGTGCCCAGGTGTTCCTCAAAGCCCACCGCATAGGCGTTAAACACCGAGCGCACGTAGGCCTCGGGGGCGCGTTCGCTGCGACGGCGCTGCAGGGCGTCCAGGTGGTGGCGGGCGTTGATATCGCCGGGGCTCAGGGCCAGCACCCGCGAAAACGTTTCCGCCGCCGCGGTGTGCAGGCCGCTGTTGGCCTGCACATTGGCCAGCCCCCGCAGGGACGTGACATCGTTGGGCAGGTCTTTCAGGATGCGCTGGTAGCAGGTACCGGCCTGGCCGATGCGCCCCTGGCTGAAGTAGGTGGAGGCCAGTCCCCGGCGCGCGGCGTGAAAATCCTCGCGGATACCCAGCGCGCTTTCATAGCAGGCGATGGCGTTCTCCGCATCGCCCAGGTCCACATAGGTATTGCCCAGGTTGTGGTAGGCCTCGGCGGAAAGCGGGCGCAGCTTGAGGGAGGTCTGGTAGCTTTTCACCGCGTCACGGTGGGCCTTCATGCCGCGCTGGCTGTTGCCCAGGTTGTACCAGCAGTCCGGGTCCCGCGGGTTGCTGGCAAGAACTGTCTGGTAGCAGCGTGCCGCGTCTTCGTAGCGTTCCAGCTTGTTGTAGGTGGCGCCGAGGTTGTTGATGGCGTCGGTAAAGTCCGGCTGCAAGCGCAGGGCGCGGCGGTAGTCTTCCACCGAGGCTTCCAGGCGGTTCATGCGGGTGTGAATCACCCCCAGCAGGTTGTGCAGGGCCGGTTGTTCGGGGTGGTGGCGCACCAGCTGGCTGGCTTCTGCGCGTGCCGCTTCCAGTTTGCCGCGGCCCATCAGGTGGGTCACACGCTGGAAATCGTCCTGTGTCAGCGGGCCGCCGGGCTGGGACTGCAGTGCCTTCAGCGCCTTGCGTGCCTTCTTGTTGCCCGGTTGCTGGGCAAGAATCTGGTGATAGATGCGCTTGGCGGCTTCTACCTGGCCCTTGCTGGCAAGGGAGCGGGCTTCGGCCATTTGCTGGTCGGCGCTTAGGGAACGTTGGCTCATGACGGGGCTGTACTGGGAGTGTTCGGGGAGGCTACTGTAATTGCCTCGCCAGTATTAGTACAGCGCAGGGAAGGGTCGAAAAGGGGAAGATGCGGCCACGGAAACCGTGGCCGCCGGTCAATCAGAAGTTAAAGCCGACACCCAGCACGTAGGCCCAGGCGCCATCGTCGAAGTTGTCTTCGGCGGAGTCACCGCTGTCGAAGAAGAACTGGTACTCCGCACGGCCCAGAATGTAGGTGGACTCCAGCACGTAGTACTTCATGCCGAACTCCAGGCCGGCAAAGCCGCCTTCGTTCACACCGTCACCGTAAACGCCACCCAGGCTGGCGCCCACGAAAGGACGGGCATTACCGCTGCCAAAGTGGTAGTTGGCGTAACCGCGGGTGCTGCCATTCCAGAAGTCGTCGCTGGCATCTTCGCCTTCAATATCGGCAAAGTTGACGCTCTGGCGGATACCCAGTGACAGATTGGGCGAGGTGTACCAGCCCAGGTCACCGGAGATACCGAAGCTGCTGTTGTCGAAATCCTTGTCGCTGCTACCAGTGCCCGACAGCGAGAATTCCCGGTCGCCATCCTGCGGTGCTGCAGCCAGTGCAACCGGCAGCAAAGCAGTGCAGAAACCCAGGGCGACAGTTTGTTGTAGCTTTTTCATTGTGTACTCCTTACGGCGATATGATCGCAATGGCCCCGCGGCAAAGCCGCGACAGCCGGTGCGGGAATACCCGGAATGAGGGAG
Organism: Parahaliea mediterranea; assembly: GCF_003402235.1. Taxonomy (GTDB): domain Bacteria; phylum Pseudomonadota; class Gammaproteobacteria; order Pseudomonadales; family Halieaceae; genus Parahaliea; species Parahaliea mediterranea. The sequence goes on along the minus strand of NZ_QEWO01000006.1, from coordinate 112,225 downwards.
TTACAAGGGCCAGAGGATCAAAAAATACCCCGGGCGGATTGATTCCCCACCGACTGTTGTTCACTACCGGCGCGGAGGTACAGCGAAATAACCGGCGCTGTACCGCTGCGCTGGAGGTGACGGATTAGACCATTATTTCGCGCGCCGGGTTCAGGCCTGGGAGCGTGAATATTGCCTTGCAAAAGAGCCGCTCAGAAATGTAGACGGGGGGCTTGGTTGCCTTAAAGTCCTCTGATATAGTTGCGCCCCCTTGAAAATCACGGTGTGTAGCGCAGCCTGGTAGCGCACTTCCTTCGGGAGGAAGGGGTCGGAGGTTCGAATCCTCTCACACCGACCATTTACCCCTCCAGCAACATCCAGAAACGTCCTCAAAGCCCTGTAAATCAGGGCTTTTTTGTTTATACTGCCTCCAGAGTCGTCCAGCACTGTCCGGCGACATACCCCCAAAACGGGGGGTATATCTGGGGGTATATTCGATACCCCCGGAACTGATACCCCCAATTGCACAGGAGGCGGGCCATGCCACTGACTGCAACAGAGGTGAAGCAAGCAAAGCCAGAGGGCAAGCCGCGCAAGCTGGCAGACGGGGGCGGCTTGCACCTGCTGATACAACCCAGCGGGGCCAAATACTGGCGCTACAAGTACCGCTATGGCGGCAAGGAAAAGACCCTGGCGCTGGGGGTGTATCCAGAGGTATCTCTGAAGGAGGCGCGAGACGCCCACCAGCAAGCCCGCAAGCAACTTTCCAATGGTATTGACCCTGGCGCAGCAAAGAAGGTGGAGAAGCTGACCCGCCACCTTGCGGCCGCTGAGAGCTTCGAAGCTGTGGCACGAGAGTGGTACACCCAGAAGATGCCGGAAAAGTCTGAAAGCTACCGCGTGCGCACCGGACGCATTCTGGAGAAGGATTTGTACCCCGTGCTGGGGAATCGCCCTATTGCCGATGTAACCGCCCCTGAATTGCTGGCGGCACTGCGACGTATCGAGGCGAGGGGAGCCAACGACATAGCACACCGGGCCAAACAAACAGCCGGGCAGGTGTTCCGCTTTGCGGTGGCCACTGGCCGGGCTGAACGCGACCCCAGTGCCGACCTGAAAGGCGCTCTGAAGCCCAAGGGGCAAAAGAAGCATCACGCAGCCATCACTGACCCACGGGAACTGGGCCGCCTTCTGGTCGCGATAGATGGCTTTGAGGGCACCCCTATCGTCAAGGCTGCACTCCGGCTGTCTCCGCTACTGTTTCAGCGCCCCGGCGAGCTTCGCGCCATGGAATGGGCTGAAATCAATTGGGATGAAAGCCGCTGGGAAATCCCCGCCGACAAAATGAAGATGGGCCAGCCCCACATTGTGCCACTGTGTTCCCAGGCACTAGCTTTGCTGCGCGACCTGCATCCCCTGACTGGTCGAGGGCGGTATGTATTCCCCAGTGCCAGAGGGGCTAGCCGCTGCCTTTCAGACAATGCCGTTAGGGTGGCGTTGCGCACCATTGGGTATGGCAAAGACCAAATTACACCGCACGGCTTCAGGGCCACCGCGCGCACCATTCTGGATGAATTGCTGGGCTACCGGGTGGACTGGATTGAACACCAGCTAGCCCATGCGGTGAAGGATGCCAACGGGCGGGCGTACAACCGTACCGCCCACCTGGAAGGCAGAGCCAAGATGATGCAGGGCTGGGCTGACTACTTGGATAACTTGAAGGCCCAGGCCATGGCGGGGAACGTGATAACCGCGAAGTTCGGCAACTGAATTTGCCCCTCGGGGCGAATAAGCGGGGGTGGAGGTGTTGCAGCACCGCCCACCCCCTAACCATCACAACACCTGAACAGGAGGTGTCACTATGGCTGCGCGCAGTCTATCCCAAAATGCCGGGGGCGATGCCCCGATTCTCCCACCCAAACAGAAGGTCGGGGCTGTAACATGGTCCCCTTGTCCCGTGGGTACTCGGTTTATTTGGTCACCGGCTTTCATGGTGACGACAAGCTGAGTGATGAAAATCTGGGGCAGGTGCTGGCCTTCGAGCCAGAGAGCCACACTTTCGTTTCACCCGGGCTGACCCTGGAAATGGGCCAGCGGCTTCCCAACTACTATCTGCGGGCGAACAACTTTTGCTTCCCCAAGTGGAATGGCTTCCGGCGAATAACGCGCCATGAGCTGCGGGCAAGCTACGAGGCTTTTCTGCGGGAGAACTGCAAGGGTGACTTGATAGTGCCCAGAACGCCGAGAACGCCACGCACAGAGCGCACCAGCAAGGAATTAACCGCGCACTAACCCTACGTTACACTGCAAATTGCAGCGCCTAGGATGGCCCCCGAAAAGCCGTTCCCTTGACGGCCTGGCGCTGCGACTTTTCAAGGGTTGCGCTGGAGGGGGTGCTATGAAACCAGGGTTTTCACTGCCAGAGAAAGAGTATTTTTCGCGAGATGAACTTGCAGAGCGCTGGGGCTGTGGTCGGGATTTAGTAGATTATTATATTAGGCATGGCTTACTAAGGGAGGCTATGTATACCCACCAGCCAACTTACTTTCCAATCCAGGTTTGTGACTATTTCCTGATAGACGCAAGTTCGCCTATGTTTGAAAGACATCGACACGATGTGTTCAATTTTTGTACTTTCACTGAATTGGCGGAAGTCTACGATGTGGAAGTTACCTCGTCTGACATAGTGCAATGCCCAAAGTTTGCCTACGTAGGTGACCCATGTGCTTTTTTTACTGACCAAGAGCCAGGACCATTCACCCAGGGACAGCTACTAGACGGCTACGAACCTGAGTGGGTGCAACGTTTTGTGTTCCTACAGGGGTTCGGTAGTGAGAGATATATACCGGTGACGCGCTCTGACTCAGGAGAATGGATATTCAAAACGGTGTTTGTTGACGGTGAGATGGGGGAGGATTTGATTGTTCCTCGGGAAGAAAGGGATCGCTTTGAGGCTGGTTTGCCAATCGGTTCGGGGTCATTTTCTAAAGCTGAGAATATCGCGAGTGAACCAGATATTACTCGAACTACCGAGAATGGGTATTTGGTTACGATAGGGCTTTTGGCAAGATTGTTATCGAATACTGACGATAAGTTTCTAAAATCAGACGGTTCTGTGAATATTAGGGCGTTATCAATAGAACTTGAAAAATTAAGTATGAGCTTAGATGGCCATCGTTTTGAGGCCTTGAAGAAAAGGATTAGTGCTGGATTGAATACACTGAAAGAAATCTCATAACTCTACAGGTATATACCAACACCCATGAGGTAAATTTCTGATTTACCTAAGCAACTTTGAAAACCTAGCCATGTTCGATAACAGCCACAGGAGGCATAGAACATGGCACAACGTCCAGACCCATCCAAAGCACTTATCCGCCTGCCGCAAGTGCAGGCCATCGTTCCCTACAGTCGCAGTTCACTTTACGCACTCATTGCCGCTGGTGACTTTCCCGCTCCGGTAAAACTCGGTCCTCGTGCCAGCGCGTGGGTGAAGTCCGAAGTGGAAGCCTGGGCAGAAAGCCGTATCGCTGAACGCGAAGAATCGGCAGCGTAGGGGGTGAGTCGTGAAAAAGAAAAAGGCCACCCCGGAAGGCAGCCCCAAGCAATCGCCCTGCAATTCTACTGCCTCGCACCACCAGCGCCAACGGATACTCCAAGCACTTCAGGAAGTCGGTAGCCAGGGATTGACCACAATCCAGATGCGCGAGCAGTTGGACATTATGATGCCCGGTGCCCGCATCTTTGAATTGCGGCACCACTACGGCCACAACATTCAACTGATCTGGGACCGCGAGCGCACTGCGCAGGGCCACGAGCACACTTGTGGGCGCTACATCCTGTTCCCCGGCCAGTGGGAGGGCGCAGCATGAAATCGCCCAGAGAGCGCCTACAGGGTGATATAGCGACATTCCTGTCTGCTGGTGGGGTAATCCAGCAATACGACAGTGCGGACAATGCCAGTGCCAGAGGGCAGCCGGCACGGTCCCGCCGTGAGCAATTGGCACACCGTAAGCGCATGGACGGCTACGAGAGGCACAGTGCTGTCGCCCGGCGCAAGGGGGGTGGCGCATGAAACGCTATCGCTTTGAGGTTCGAGAAGAACTGATAACCCCTATCGAGGTAATGGCCGACAGTGAGCAGGAGGCCCGTGAGCGCGTTTTCAGGCAGGACCGGCACGTTACCCCTTTCGATACGATACGCGGCGATATACGGCTTGTGCTGCGCTCTGTGGACGACAACTAACCATGGGGCGCAACCGTAGCAAGGCAAAGTCTCGCGGCTCTGGTGGCGGTGGTTTTGGGGCGCTCCCGCGTGTGGTGTGGGAGCACCCTGACTATGGCAATTTGTCCGGCAGTGCTGCCAAGTTACTAATGGACCTCGCCTGTCAGTACAAAGGGCACAACAACGGCGACCTGACTGTAGCGCACTCGGTACTGAAGCCGCGTGGGTGGACGGCCAGAGGGACTATTAGCCGTGCGATACAGGAACTTCTGGACGCTGGGCTGGTGGTTTGCACACGGGAAGGGCGCTTTACCAATCCGGGTGGAAGGTGTGCTCTGTATGCGCTCGCCTGGCAACCGATAGATGACTGCCCCGGCAAGGCACTCACTGTAGCGCCCACAAGGACACCGCCGCGTAAGTTTTCACTCGAAACTAAAAAAACACCCTGTCCAGAAACTGGACAAGGTTCGGTCCAGAACGTGGACCGACAGAAGCCGAGGGACGGCAAGGGAAGGTATCTATCGGTCCAGAAACAGGACCGACTGAGGGTAGTCACCTAGTCCAGAACGTGGACGCCTTTATATATTTACCATGGGGTTACTCTTTTACAGAAGTACGAAAACAGCATGAAAGCGAGTCGCACGACACATTTGGGCCAGTATTCACTGGCGAGGGCTGACAGTCGCATTCAACAAGTGACGGTCATTGACTGCTATGGTGCGCCACCTCAAGACCTGGCCGGTGGTGATGCTGGCGGGGTGCGGGTATGTGCCCCGTACACCGGGGTGACAGAGGAAGGCCATGGCAAGGGCATTCGGGTACTGTGTGACCAGGACTTGCCTCAGTCTGAAGTGCTGCGGTTACTGCGGAAGGTGGTGGCCGCCATGGAGTCTCCGGCAGATCAAGTGCCGCTCTAGCGGGTGACTGTCTCTGTTTGCGGGCCTAAAAAGGGGAGAGCGGTCAGCGGTGCCCTTTGTCGTTGCCCAACTCCACAAAATGAAATCTTCCGACCGCACGCGCGAAAATCTGCCTACCCCTGCCGGTGACACCCCCTCAACCCAGATTTTTTACCCCACCCCCGGGTGCTGTGTAAGGGTTACACTTGCCAAAGTAATTAGTGAAAACCAGAGGACACCTTGATGGGCGGATGGGGCAGCGGGCCGCAGAGTAGCGAGCCAGACACCAGCGAAGCCAAGCGGGTGGACATTCGCTTTATGCGGAAACACGGCCTGCTACAGCCGGGCTATTCCAGTTCGCTGCACTGGACCTGCCGAGGTGAGCCAAGCGGATACATTCGCTACACCGTTGCCCAGGACGCCTCCGCCCTGACCCTCGATTACAAAGTACAGCTATATGGCGGCGACTGGGAGCCGATGAAGTACACCGTGCCCCTGGAGGCCATGCCCTGCCGCTACGGGGGTGAGCGCCAATACTTCCACTGCCCCAACCGGCAATGTGCCCGGCGCTGCGAGGTGCTGTATTCCCATGGGCAGTATTTCCTATGCCGCCACTGCTGCGGCTACCTCTACCCCAGCCAGAAGGGCGACAGGCTGGACAAGCTGCTGGAGGCCAAGCGCAAGATCGGTGCGCGGATTTTCGAGGACTGGGACGGCGTAGACGGCTGGTGCAAGCGGAAGGGGATGCACTGGCGCACCTTCGAGCGCGAGAAGCGGCGCTACTGGCAACTGGAGGACGCATGGCAGGGTGCATTCACTGACCGGGCGCGGGCGCTGCTGGGCGAGGGAGTGCGGCTGTAGGCCCCACGGGGGGGGAGTCCCTTCGCTGTGATCGCGGGCCATCTACCGCCCGAGGGTGATTTGCTGGTGCGCTAACTGTAAAAATCGAATATCAGGGCGGGCGAGGTTTTGGCAGCCCCTAAAGCCTAGTTATGAACGGTACGATTACGGTAAGGGAGAACCCCAAGATTTCCCCACGGCCCACCACCTCAGAGCACCAAGATTTCAGCAAGGCATAGTTGCCAATATCGGGGGTGAAAAAAGTAACTGGGGGTATATTTGGGGGTATAAGCGCATGCATGACTTCAGAAAGTGCATATTTATCAATTAGATATGGCGTCTATTCGGGCCATCTCACAGAATACGCAAACGGCCACCCATTTGGGTGGCCGTTTGCGTATTGGCTGTTTGCGCGGGTGAGCACCTCCGCCAGGTTCGACAAACTGTGCCTGCGGCACAGTTTGCACCGAGCCGCGCTAGCGGCGAAGGTCGTGCGCGACCCCGGCCGAGGGTCACAACAGGCCTGAGCCTGTTGTGAGTCATCCTTTACCTCAGCCTTGCTCGATCCAATTGCACAACACGAAGGGCGCTCAACTCACGCCAGGTTCCACTTCAAATCCAGGTTCTTGTCCAGCCACAGGGATTCCAGGGCGTAGAGTATTTCCGTCAGCATGGGCGGCGGTTTCAGGCGGCCGTCGTCACCGAAGATTTCTGGAAAATGAAAGGCGAAGCGGGTGTTGTTGTCGTAGCGGCGCACGAGCACGGCAGGCAGCTGGATGCTTTTGTCTTCAAAGGCGAGTTCGATGTGGGCCTGCAGGCCGGGGCTGGCTTCGAGGATGTCGGACTGCACGCGAATGCCGGTAATGCTGAGGTCGGCGGGGTGTACGGTGACGGCGCCCTGTTCGCTGCGCACGGTTACCCGCAGCTGGGCCAGCTCTTCGGGGCGCAGTTGGTCCAGGTCGAGGCGGTAGCCACGGCGGCGGTTGGCGCGGGCTTCGCTGTGGGCGCGGATGAATTCGGCGATCAGGGGTAGGTCTTCGTCGGCGATGCGGACCTCTTTGGCGCCGTCGCCGCTGCCGATGGTAAAGGCCATGCCATCACCTTCGCTGCGGATGCTCAGTTCTCCCGATTGTATTTGCTTCATAGTGAATCTCTTGCGCGGAACCCTGCCCGACTTATAGAGCAAGCACGGGTGCAATGGAACCGGTGGGAGCGTGCACTACCCAAAATTGGGAAGTGGTGAACAGTTCAGCGAACCGGGCTTCTGGGACCAGGCCGCTGGCGCTGGGTGGCGTGCGCCCTCACCGCTTGCGGGCAGGCAAAAAACCGGCGCGTCGAGGCGGGAGTGCCTGTGGCCTACAGGGGGGGCAGGACGGTCTTGGCGGGCTCGCCGGCAATTTCCCGCACCAAGCGTGGCACCAGGTAGCCGGGCAGGCGGGCGGTTATGGCGCCATGCAGCTCCCGGGCGCGCTGTTCGTTCACTTCGAAGTGGGCGGCCCCCTGCACCCGGTCCAGCAGGTGCAGGTAGTAGGGCAGGGCGCCGCGCTGAAACAGGGCTTCGCTGAGCTCGGCCAGAGCGTCAGCACTGTCGTTCACGCCGGCCAGCAGCACGGCCTGGTTGAGCAGGGTCATGCCGCGCTCGCGGATGCGTGAAAAGGCCGCCGCAACGCTGTGGTCCAGCTCGTTGGCGTGGTTGCAGTGCACCACCATTACCGACTGCAAGCCGGGCGGGGTCAGTGCGTCCAGTAGCGGTGGCGTGATGCGATCTGGCAGCACGATGGGCAGGCGGCTGTGGATGCGCAGCCGCTTCACATGGGCAATGGCGGCAATGTCCTGGCACAGGGCGGCCAGGTGGTCGTCCTCGGCCACCAGCGGGTCGCCGCCGCTGAGGATGACTTCGCTGATGCTGCTGTCCTGGCGCACGTAGTCCAGGGCCTGTTGCCATTCGCGCCGGCTGTTGCGGTTGTCGGCGTAGGGAAAGTGGCGCCGGAAGCAGTAGCGGCAGTTCACCGCGCAGCCGCTGGCCACCACCAGCAGCAGGCGGCCGCGGTATTTGTGAATGATGCCGGCGCGGGGGTTGGCGCCGCCAATCTCCCCGGTGGGGTCGGTGCCAAAGCCGGGGGCGGGCGTCAGTTCGTCGGCGCTGGCCAGCACCTGGCGCAGCAGGGGGTCTGCCGGGTCGCCTGTGCGCATGCGCTGCACAAAGGCGCGGGGGACTTTCAGGGGAAAGTCGCGGCAGGCCGCCGCGCTCATGCCTACCTGCTCCGGGCTCAGGTTGAGCGCGCGCAGCAGGCTGGCGCCGTCGCTGATGACGCTGCGTAATTGTTCGCGCCAGTCGGCGGGAGCCGCTGCGGGTGCGCTTTGGATGATGTGCATGGAGTGGGTGAGCGGTGCCTGAGAAATGACGGAAACAGTAAAAGTGACGGAAATGGCGGCGGCAGGGTGACTGCTGTGGGCGGGCCGGCTCAGCCCAGCCGGTCACGCAGGGCGTAGAATAACATGCCTGCCACCAGCCCGGGCCAGCGCAGCAGGGTGCCCCCCGGGAAGGTATAGGAGGGCACCTGCGCCATCAGGTCAAAACGGCTGGCGTTGCCGTGGATGGCTTCGGCCAGCAGTTTGCCCGCCAGGGTGGCCGTGGGCACGCCGTGGCCGGAGAAGCCGTGGGCGTAGAACACCTTGCCCGACAGGCGCCCGAAGTCGGGCATGCGGTTCAGGGTAATGGCCAGTGTGCCGCCCCAGCCGTAGTCGATGCGGGTCTGTTCCAGTTCGGGGTAGATGCGCAGCATGTAATTGCGCACAAAGCGCTTGATGTCGGCCGGGAAGCGCCGGGTGTAGGATTCGCCGCCGCCGAACAGCAGGCGGTTGTCTGCGGACAGTTTCCAGTAGTTGATCACAAACAGGGTGTCGGACATGGAGGTGTCGTCGCGGATCAGGCGCCGCGCCAGCCCGGCGTCCAGCGGCTCGGTGGCCAGCATGTAGTTGTTGATGGGCATGATGCGCCCGGCGGTGCGCGGCTCGAGCTTTTCCAGGTAGCCGTTGCAGGCCAGCACCAGATAGCGGGCATTCACCTGGCCCTGGTCGGTCTTTACCCGCACTTTGTCGCCTTCGCTGTAGCCCAGTACCCGGCTGCCCTCGAACAGCCGGGCGCCGAGCTGCTGGGCGGCGTCGGCAAGGCCCAGGGCGTAATTCAGCGGGTGCAGGTGGCGGCAGCCGGTATCCAGGGTGGCGCCGTGGAAGCCCTGGCCGCTGGTCATCTGTGCCAGTTCGTCGCCATCGACGTAGCGCACCTGCTGGTAGTTGTACTCGCTGTGCAGGTGCGCAACGTGCTCGCGCAAATCGTCGGCGTCGCCGGGTTTGGAGGCCACGTGCAGGTTGCCCTGCTTCAGCTCGCAGTCAATGCCGTACTCGTCAATCAGGGCGCAGACGGTGTCCACCGCCTCCAGGCCCAGGTCCCACAGGCCGTGGGCCGCTTCTTTGCCCACCCACTTTTCCAGGTCGTGCTGGTCGGCGCGCTGGCCGGTGCCCACGTGGCCGCCATTGCGCCCGGAGGCGCCCCAGCCCACCTTGTTGGCCTCCAGCAGCGCCACGCTAAAGCCGAGCTTGCGCAGGTGAATGGCGGAGGAGAGGCCGGTGTAGCCGCCGCCGATAATGCAGACGTCGGCGTCCACCTCGCCCCGCAGGGGCGGGAAGGCGAGCTGACGGTTGGCGGTGGCGGCGTACCAGGAATCCACATGGGCCTGGTTCTGTGGGTGTTTTGTCATGGGTGAACTATAACGGTTGCCAATGGGAGCCACGGATACCACGTTAGGGTTAGCCCCACTTGCGGCCATGTGGTGCCTTCAGGATACTCAGTGCTTTCACCACTGTGGAGTCCCCATGGACACCGATATACAGGCGATCAAAGATTGGCTTCGCGAGCACCGCATCTCCGAAGTTGAATGCCTGGTGCCGGACATGACCGGCAATGCGCGCGGCAAGTTCATTCCCGCCAACCAGTTTCTGGGCATGGGTCATCCCAAACTGCCCGAGTCCATCATGATCCAGACCGTCACTGGCGAGTACTGTGACGACCACTGGGACTTCGTCGAACCCACTGACGCCGACATGATCCTCAAGCCCGACCTGTCCACCCTGCGGGTGGTGCCCTGGGCCCGGGAACCCACCGCCCAGATCATCCACGACTGCTACAAGCCCAGCGGTGAGCTGCACCCGCTGTCGTCACGCTCGGTGCTGCGCAACATTCTCAAACTCTATGAAAAAGAGGGCCTCAAGCCGGTGGTGGCGCCAGAGGTGGAGTTTTACCTGGTGGCCAAGAACACCGACCCGGACTACGAGCTGATGCCGCCCAAGGGGCGCTCCGGGCGCCGCGAGTCGGCGCGCCTTTCCTACAGCATTGACGCGGTCGCGGAGTTTGAGGACTTCGTGGAGGATATGTACGACTACGCCGACGAGCAGCAGCTGCAGGTGGATACCCTCATCCACGAAAATGGCGCGGCGCAGATGGAGATCAACTTCCTGCACGGCGACGCCCTCAAGCTGGCGGACCAGGTGTTTGTGTTCAAGCGCACCGTGCGCGAGGCGGCCCACAAGTACGGCATGTATGCCACCTTCATGGCCAAGCCCATGCAGCGCGAGCCCGGCAGCGCCCTGCACATTCACCAGAGCGTGGTGCGCGCCGACAACGGCGAGAATATCTTCGCCGACAAGGACGGCAACTTTACCGACGCCTTCCTGGCCTATATCGGCGGCCTGCAGCGCTACACGCCGGAGCTGATTGCCCTGTATGCGCCGAACGTCAATTCCTATCGCCGCCTGGCGCCGGATATTGCCGCGCCCATCAACCTCAACTGGGGCTTTGACAACCGCACCACCGCTTTTCGGGTGCCCCACGACAAACCCGCGGCCACCCGGGTGGAAAACCGCTTCCCCGGTGCCGACGCCAACCCCTACCTGGCCATTGCCGCCACCCTGGCCAGCGGCTACCTCGGAATGAAGCTCGGCCTCAAGGCCACCGAGCCCCACCAGGGCACCGCCAACGAGGACGAAGTGGAGGTGGCGCGCACCCTGGAGGAAGGGCTGCGAAAGCTCCACGACACACCAGAGCTGCAGGATATGTTCGGCGACCTGTTCCTGCGGGCCTATGCGGCAGTGAAGCTGGATGAATTCGAGGAGTTCAACCAGGTGATCAGTTCCTGGGAGCGCGAGCACCTGCTGTTGCAGGTGTGAGCTGAGCGGGCCGGGTGAGCGCGGGGCGGCCAATGGCGGGTATCGGTGGCGCAAGCGAGGCCAGCGGCTTGAGAGAACGAAGTGACGGCAGTGGAGCGGGCGGCGTGACAGAGCAGGCAACCTGGCTTGGCAGCGATCGCCGCTACCGCATTTTCACCTTTGTGAAATACCTCACCTATTTACTGCTGTGCCTGAACGTCTACCTGTTTCTGGACGAAGAGCTGACCGCCCTGCAGTACACCTTTACCGGCGGCGTGGCCCTGGGCCAGGTCATCCAGGTGTTTGCCACCACCATCGATACCGCGGCCTGGGTGGTGTTGCTGCTGTTGTTTGAGCTGGAAACCTCGGTGCTGGACGATGCCCGCATTCGCGGCGGGGTGAAGTACGCCCTGCACGGGACGCGCCTGCTCTGCTCGGTCGCTATCGTTTATGCCTTTACCGGCTACTATGCCGAGGCCGTTACCCTGCATCAGGTGACAGCGATGGCCACCCAGGACGCCTGCAGCCTGCTGGGACAGGGGTTTTCCGTTCTGGTGGACCTGGATGAGTACCTGCCGCTGGCGGCGGACAACTGCGCCAACTATGGCGCCCCGCTGTTTCGCTTGGCGGATTTCGACATTGTGGCGGATGCCGGGCACCTGCGGGATGCCCAGTGGCTGGCCTGGACCGATGTCATCAACGCCGGCGCCTGGATTCTGGTGGTGGTGGTGCTGGAAGTGGAGGTGCGCCTGCAACTGCGTGGGCACTTGTCCGACCGCATCATGGCCGGCACCCGCTATATCAAGTTCGTGCTGTACATCACCCTGTTTGCCGCGGCGGCCTACTGGGGGGTGGCTGGCGACTTCCTCGACTTCTGGGATGCCGCGCTGTGGCTGTTCGCCTTTATCTTTATCGAGATGAACGTGTTCGAGTGGCAACAAACCAGCCCCGGCCCGGCCGCCGGCAAGCCGGCGGCCGCTTCGGCCTGAGGTGGCTGTGTGCCGGGCAGAGCGCCGGCCCGGCTAGACCTCTTCGTCCAGCCCGATGTGCTCAATGCGCGGATATTCCCGCCACTGGAAGGTCTGGCGGTGGTCGCATATCAGGCAGCGGTGCTCAATGTCGCCGCTGTGGGCATCCATCTCGCCGCAGCGCGTCATCATGCCGGTGCCACAGGCATCGCAGATGTAGTTGACCTCTACCGGGCGCACTTCGCGTTTCGTTTCGGGCATCCGTCTGTCTCCTCGATTGGGGCGCCTATGCTAGCGCGACTGCGGTGAACGCGGAAGCGCTCTTGATTAGCGGCCAGCGGCCGCTAAGCTGTGCCGGAACCCGACTGGAAGGCGCCCGGTGGATACCGAACTGCTCCGAACGTTTCTTGAAGTCCGCAATACCCGCCATTTTGGCCGTGCGGCGGACAATCTCTGTATCACCCAGGCGGCGGTGAGCGCGCGCATCAAGCAGCTTGAGGAATCCCTCGGCGTGGCGCTGTTCACCCGCACCCGCAATAACATCCAGCTCAGTGCCGAAGGCGAGCGCCTGGTGCCCCACGCCGAAACGGTGCTGTTGGCCCTGGCCCGGGCCCGGCACGAAGCGCAGCTCGGCGGTGCCGAACAACGCCAGTTGCGCATTGGCCTGCGCAGCGGCCTGTGGGGCGAGGCCCTGCAGCGCAAAATTGCCGCCCTGCGCGATGGCGACCCGGGGCTGTGTCTCAGCATGACCAGCCTGGAGCCCGGCGAGGCCGTGCGCAGGCTGCTGGATCGCTCCCTGGACTGCGCCCTGCTGTGCGACCCGCCGGGGCTGGCGGACCTGGATAGCCTGGCGGTGGGGGAGTTCAGCCTGCGCCTGTACGGCAGCGGCGGGCGCCAGTCGCTGCGCCGGGCCATGAATGGCGACTATGTTTACGTGGACTGGGGCGGCAGTTTTGCCCGCTTTCATGTGCGCCATTTTGGCGACCAGGCCCTGCCGGGATTTAGCACCAATATCGTGGAGCTGGCGCTGGCCTGTGTCAGTGAGGGCGGCGCCTGCTACTTGCCCGCCGGCCAGCGACAGGCCCTGGCTGGCCGTGGCCTGCTGCCGGTGCGGGGTGCGCCTGTGTACACCCGCCAACTGTCGCTGGTGTTTCATCCCGATGCCACCCAGCGCGACACCATAGAAAGCCTGGCCCGGCGCTTTGCAGGGCTGCGCTTGTAGGTGCGGGTGAGGGTGGCAGGCCCCGGCGGTGGGGGAGGGGAGCCCGTTGCGGCTGCAAGGGCAGCCGCACGCGAATGCGGTTGGACCAGGACCGCGGTTTAGAAGTCGTCCAGTTCCAGGTCGTAGTAACCCAGTTCCTCGCGCAGGCGACGCTGTTCGAGTCGCTGCTCGGCGCGACGGCGCTTTTCCGCCAGGCGCTGCTTTTCAGTGGATGCGGGAACGAAGTCGTCGTCGCCGTCCGACAGCTCGGCCATCATTGGCTCGAAAAAGTCGTCGAGGTCGTCGCTACTCGCCGTATCCTGGTTGGTGTCACCCATGGTTTGCTTGCCTCCAGCAGATGATTTTTACCACGTCATCTCGGCGCAAATATCACTCAGGGCAGGGGGTGAGTAAATCAATATTTTGTTGCCGCAACGATAAATAAAAATTGTCGTAATTCGAGAGGGTCGTGCGCCACAAATGCGTGAATACGCGGGAAATACAGGGATATTTGGCGGTAGGTGGAAAGGAGACCGCCGCGCCGTTACGCATCCTTGCGCGAGCCGGGCGGGGGGCGGGGGCGCCCGGGTGTCCTTGTGCCACTGATCGGCGCGGCGGTCTCCACCAAGTACATGGCAAAACCTGTGCCAACCCCCTAACACCGGGGATTCGGGCAGGTGATGGGGCCTGGAATGCGTCCGCTGGCCGTCCGCCGGACAGGGGCGGACGTGTCCGTCAGCGGGCGGTGACCGCGGCGAGAATCAGGGCGGCGACGGTATCGGCGCTGCCGGCACAGCCGTCCACGGTGAGATCGGCGTAGCGTTCGTAGAGCGGGGTGCGCTCGGCAAACACATCGGCAAAGGTCTGTGCCGCGCCGCTGGCAATGCCGCGGCGCGGCGCTGCCGCCACCCGCGCTTCCAGCACCGGCAGGTCCACCTGGATGTACACCACCGGCCCGGCCTCGCGCAGGCGCTGCATGATGGCGTCGCTGTACACCACACTGCCGCCGGTGGATACCACGGCTTTTTCCAGGTCCACCGCCAGCAACACTTCTTCTTCAATCTGGCGCAGGGCCATGTGGCCGCGCGCGTCCACAATTTCCTGCAGGGTGGCGTCTTCGCGCAACTGGATGGCCAGGTCGGTATCGGAAAAGGCAAGGCCGGTGAGCTTGGCGAGAATCACGCCAACGGTGCTTTTGCCGGCGCCGGGCATGCCGATCAGGCTGATGGTGGAGGGCAGGCGGGGGTCAGTCATGGGGGCATGTCCGGGTTGGGGCTGTGTGGTCTGGGGGGGTGGATAGGCAAAGAGGCGCCATTATCCGGCTCCATGGCGCAGGCACAAGTCTGGCGGGGAGAGCCCGGCAGGGTGAGCGCGCAGCGTGTTTCAGTCAGCGGGTTCAGTCAGTGGGCCCGTTCAGTGAGCCCAGTCGCGCTCGGCGTGGAACTGGCGCGACAGGTAGTCCATCTGGTCCGCCAGAATCCGCTCCTTGGCCAGGAAGTGCCACTCCCAGATATTGGGCCGAAAGGGCACCGCCAGCAGTGGCATGTGGGCCTCTTCCGGGGTGCGGTTGTCCTTTGCCCAATTGCAGCGCTTGCAGGCGGCAACCACGTTTTCCCAGCGGTCGAGGCCGCCACGGGAGGTGGGCAGCACATGGTCGCGGGTGAGTTCGGCGCGGCTGAACTGGCGCCCGCAGTAAAGGCAGCGGTGGTCGTCGCGGCGAAACAGCGTGCGGTTGCACAGCGATAATGTGAAGCCGGATACGATGCGGCCCTGCAGGGCGATGATGGGTTGCAAATCGATGCGCGAACGCTGCCCGGTGAGGCGCTGAATGCCGCCGAACACCGGGGGAAGCGGATCCCCGACGCCGTACACGACATCGCCCCTGGCATAGGCGGAAATCGCCTCCTGTGCGGTAATCCAACCGCGTGGTTGGCCCGCAAGATCCAGTTTCAGGATGGGTTGCATGGGCTGCCACAGTAGTGGGTTTCATCAAAGCTACTGCAAAACGCGCGGTGAAACAATCACAGGAAAATGACACGTGAAAGGGCAGTGAAGGGCGCCACTTTGGCGCTGGGCCGGGCCGGGCGCCTGGCGCGGGACCAGGCGGCCCCCCGGGGCCGGGAAGCCGCTGCGTGGGTCAGGCAGCCTGTGCGGTGTCGGCGGTGCTCTCGCCGCGAAAATCGCTCAGGAAGGCGGCGAAGCGCGGGCTGTCTTCGGCCGCCATGCACAGCAGGTTGTGGTACACGGAGCTGTCCAGCAGGCAGATACACTGCTGCAGCAGGACGTCGCCCCGGTAGGCCATCAGGTGGATGTTGCGCTGGTCGGCGATGTCCCAAGCCATGCGGGTCATCCACACGGCGGTGCTCTGGCGCAGGCCCAGGCCGTGGCTCAGGCGGTCTTCAACCGATGCCATGCGCAGCTTGGTTTTGAACGTACTGATCATTGCAGTCTCCTTCGGAATACGTGGGATTGGGGGTCAGTGCAAGAGTGTAAGAAAGCGCGCGGCGCCAGCGTATTGCCGGGCGCGCCAATCGCGTGGCAGCGGGCGCCACGCCTGTGTTGGTGGCGCCGGCGGGCTAGCAGGCGCGCCAGCTGGCGCTGACCAGGGGCTGCCCGGCGTGCATCACGAGGCCGGTAAAGGTTTCGCCGGCGTTCACCTTGCCAACGCCTGCTGGGGTGCCGGTCATGATGATGTCGCCGTCTTCCAGCGTCATAAAACTGGCCAGCTGTTCCAGCACCACCAGCGGCGGGTAAAGCATCAGGCTGACATCGCCCTGCTGGCGCACGGCGCCGTCCACCTCCAGCACCAGGCCAAGGCCCTGGGGCCCACCGGCGGGCAGCGGCACAAAGTCGCTGAACAGGGCGGCCCCGTCGAAGGCCTTGGCGCGCTCCCAGGGCAGGCCCTTGGCCTTCAGCTGGCTTTGCAGCTCGCGCCGGGTGAGGTCGAGGCCAAAACCCACTGCCGTCAGGGCGCCGCCGGCCACTACAAAGGCCAGTTCGCCCTCGTAGTGCAGGGGCTCGCCCACATGGGATTGCAGCTGGCTGCCGATGGCGGAGTTGGGCTTGAGGAAGACCACCATGTCCTGCGGCATCTCATTGCCCAGCTCTTCAATGTGGGCGACGTAGTTGCGCCCCACACAGACAATTTTGGAGGGCGCGACAGCGCGCCCGTCGACGGTGACTGTATTCATCCCGGGAGTGCTCTTGCTGGCGGCGGTTGAATGGACGGGGCCGGGCTGGAGGCCCGGGCGGGCGCATTCTAGCCGCGCCGCCAGGCAGCGGCAAGCGGCGGTCCCCCGGGCGGTTCAGGCGGGAAAGTGCAGGCTGAGGCGAGCACCGCCCAGGGCCTGCCCGTCACCAATGTGCAGCGCGCCGCCGTAGCTGGCGGCAATATCGCTGGCCACCGCCAGGCCAATGCCCTGGCCGGGGGTCTGCGTATCGGCCCGGCTGCCCCGCTGGCGCACGCGCTCGCGCAGGGGCGCTGGAATGCCCGGGCCATTGTCTTCCACGGCAATGGTCAGTTCCTGCGGGCCCTGCCGGGCCTGGATGCGGATGCTGCCGGCTCCGTACTTGCAGGCGTTGTCCAGCAGGTTGCCGAGCATTTCCAGCAGGTCCCGCTCGTCGCCGCGGAACGCGGGTGCGCCTTCTATTGCAAGGTCAAAGGCCGGTTTGCGGTCGCTGTAGACCTTGGCCAGGCTGGCGCACAGGCGCTCGATGACCGGTGCGACTGGCACCGTTTGCAACAGGGTCTGGCCGCCGCCAATTCCGCGCTGCAGCTGGTAGTCGACAATGTCCTGCATGCGTTGGGCCTGCTCGTGCACCAGGGTGGGAAAGCTCGCCTGCGTTGGGTCGGCGCTGGCCACTACGGCCAGCGGGGTTTTCAGGCTGTGGGCCAGGTCGGCGAGGGTGTCCCGGGCCCGCTGGCGGCGCTGCTGCTCACCTTGCAGCAGGCGGTTCAGGTTGGTGGTAAGGGGCCGCACTTCCGCCGGATAGGCGCCCTCAAGCCGCTCGCTGCGCCCGGCTTCGATGGCGGCAATGTCACCCGCCAGGCGGCGCAGGGGCCCCAGGCTCCAGTACAGCACCAGCGGCAGGGTGAGGGCGAACAGCACGGTGGAGCCGCCCAGCCAGAGCCACAGATGGCGGCGGTAGGTGGCCAGGTCCGCATCCACCGCCGCGCTGCTCTCCAGCACGCTGAAGCGCAGCGGTATCTCGGCGCCGGTGGCGGTTTCCCAGATCACCTGGTAGTCCAGCCGGTAGAGCTCACCCTGGCGCTGGAAGCGGCGTTCGCCAGCACCCAGCGGCGCGCCGTGCCAGCGGGCCGCCAGGGTCAGGGCCGAGCGCGACTGCCACAGCACCTGGTTGCCGGCGCCGGTAATGCGCGCGTACAGGCCCGAGCTGGCCTGGTTCAGGCGCGGTTCCAGCATCTCGGTGGGCATTTGCAGGCGGTCGCTGTAATCGGCCTGGGCTAGCAGGGTCAGCACCTGCAGTTGCAGGCGCTCGGCCTGGGCGGCTTCGATACTCAGGCGATGGCTGCGCTCCAGGTACAGCCCGCTGCTGCCCAGAAACAGCAGCACCAGCAGCAGGCTGGCCAGCAGGATGCGGGCCGACAGCGAGCGCCGGTAAAGGGCAGAGGACGGCAGGGCCGCCGGCGTGCTCATCGCTCGCCGCCCGGTGCCAGGCGGTAGCCGGCGCCGCGCACAGTCTCAATGGGCTTGAGGCTGCCGTCGGGGTCGAGTTTACGGCGCAGGCGGCCCACGAAAACCTCGATCACGTTGCTGTCGCGGTCGTAGTCCTGGTCGTAGAGGTGGTCGATCAGCTCCCCCCGGCTTACTACCTCGCCGGCGCGGGCGGCCAGGTAGGCCAGGGTCTCGAATTCAGAGTGGGTCAGCTCGACCGGCTGCCCGTCGCGGCTTACGCTGTGGCCGCGAAAGTCGATGCGCAGGGGGCCGAAGGTGGCGCAGTCGTCGGCCCGGCCGGCGGCGCGGCGCAGCAGGGCATGGGCGCGGGCCTCCAGCTCCGGCAGGTGGAAGGGTTTGGTCACGTAGTCGTCGGCCCCGGCCTCCAGCCCCTCTACCTTGTCCTGCCAGTCCGAGCGGGCGGTGAGGATCAGCAGGGGCAGGGTAAGGCCGTCGGCGCGCCAGTCGCGCACCAGCGCCATGCCGGAGCGCTGCGGCAGGCCCAAATCCACCAGGGCGAGGTCGAAGGTGTATTCCCGCGCCAGATAGTCCGCCTCGCGCCCATCGGCGGCTTCTTCCACCCGCCAGCCCAGCGCCCGGAAGTGCCCGGCCAACTGGCTGCGCAGGTGGTGGTCGTCTTCAACAATCAGCAGGCGCACGGCTCAGTCCTTGACCGTAACGGTGACCACCCGGCCGCTGTCCAGCAGCAGGCGCACCCGGTAGCCCTTGCCCTGGCGTGTCACCTTCAGCACCTTGCCGCCGTGGCTGGCCTGGGCCCGGGCCGCTGCCTGCTGGGGAGATAGCCGCGCCTCCTGCTGCGCCTGCGGGCGCCGTTCGTCGCGCTGCCCCTGGCGGGCCTCGCTGAGGGCGGGTGTCGTCAGGGCCAGTGCCGCCAGGATCAGGCAGAACGCGGCCAGCAGCCGTCGCCGGCGGGATGGGTCCGGCCGCGCATGGGCGTGCAACTGGGCAAGGCGGGGAAAAGGTCGTGACATGGTTGCGCAGTGGGCTCTGGTCAATGGCGGTTGCGGCAGATGGTAGCGCCATCCGTGGCGGTGTCATACCGGCCGCTGCGCCGTGGGCAGGGCTGCAAGCCTAGCGCGGGCCAGATGAACAGTGCCTGAACAGCGGCTGCGCAATCACTGCGCGCTGTTCAGCTTGTGTTCATACGCTGTGTCCTATGGTGGCGACGACGTCACGGTAACGAAGGAGCTGCGTCATGAAACACCTGTTAACTCTGCTGACCCTCGGTGCGCTGCTGGCAGGCGCCAGCAGCGCGGCCCTGTCTGACGACCGGCATCGCGGCGACCGCCATCACGGTGATCGTGAGCGCTGGCACCACGAATATCGCGATCACCACCGGGCCAAGCACTACCGCAAGCACCACGCCCCGCCGCACTGGAAAAAACACTACCGGGGCAGCCACTGGCACCGCCACCCGGACTGGCGCCGCCACGACAGCGGCCACTACCTGGGCGGATTCTTCGGCCTGCCGGGCATCAACATTTCACTGCGCCACTACCATGAGGGGCGCGCCTGCTACGACCGCCACGACAGGCGCCGCCACCACTAGCGGCCGGTGGGGCCCGCCAACAGGGCAGCTGGGGCCGCAGGGCCCCGCTGTTAACGCAGGCATGTCGCTCACTGTTTTTGATCACGGGCAACTCCTATACTCTGCCATGGGGCGGCAAGTGGCCGCCTCGCAGGCATGGACTGGCCGTTCGGCATTCGCCGGGCGGCCCAGGCAAGGGGCAGCCGTGTGGGAGAACAAAGCAATAACCGATCAGGTGACGCGCCAACCGTAACCGGTAGCGACGCCACCGAAGTCAACACTAACAACAGCACCAAACAGGGCACGCTCACCGGCAGTGCCACCGCCACCGGCTTCGACCGGGCCGCGGAGATGGCCCGCGAGGCACAGAGCCAGCAGGGGCGCCTGCTCAATGGCCGGTTTGTGCTGGAGGACATCCTCGGTCGCGGTGGTATGGGCCTGGTGTACAAGGCCCAGGATTTGCGCAAGGTGGAGGCGGAGGACCGCAACCCCTATATCGCGGTGAAAGTGCTGGGCCAGCAATTCAGCCAGCACCCGCGGGCCTTTGTGTCCCTGCAGCAGGAGGCGGTGAAGTCGCAGAAGCTGGCCCACCCCAACATTGTCACGGTGCACGACTTCGACCGCGAAGGCGACACCATCTACATGACCATGGAACTGCTCAAGGGCGACCCCCTGGACGCCCTGCTCAAACTGGAAGCGCCCTTCAGCAAGGAGGTGGCGCTGCGCTACTTTCGCGACCTCTGCGCCGGCCTGGAATATGCCCACAAGCGCGACCTGGTGCACTCCGACTTCAAGCCGGGCAATATCTTCGTAACCACCGGCGGCACGGCCAAAATCCTCGACTTTGGCATCGCCCGGGCGGCCAACAAGAATGCCCTGAGCCACGACTTTGACGCCGGCGAGCTGGGTGCGCTGACCCCGGCCTACGCCACGGTGGAAATGGTGCGCGGAGAGCCGCCGCGCTTCAGCGACGACATTTACGCCCTGGCCTGCGTGTTGTATGTGATGCTGACCGGCGACCACCCCTTCCAGCGCAAAAGCGCTGCCGAGGCGCGGGAAGCGGGCTTGAAGCCGGCCCGCCCCGAGGGGCTCAGCAACCCCGAGTGGCAGGCGCTGTCGGCGGCGCTGAGCTTCGACCCGGCCAAGCGCCCGCCCACCATTGCGGCCTTCCGCGATGCCCTGATTCCGCCGCGCCGGGGCAGTGCCCGTGCCGCCATCGCCGCCATTGTGGTGCTGACACTGGTGGGGGGCGGCTGGATTGGCTGGCAGCAGTACCGGGCCGGCCAGGCCCAGCAGGAGGCCATCCAGAGCCGGCTGAAAACCGCCCAGGACTGTTTTTTCAGCGGTGATTTTGCCTGCGCGGCGGAAAACGCCCTGGTGGCCAGGAACCTGGCCCCGGACAACTCCGAGGCCGAGCGCCTGTTGAGCGCGGCGCGCAAGGAACAGGCCGAGCGCCAGGCCACCGCGCAGATCGAGGCGCGCCTGCAAGAGGCCCGCGACTGCCTGGACGCCAAGGACTTTGCCTGCGCCCGGGTGAAAGCGCGGGAAGTGCTGGCCCTGCAGGCCGGCGAGCCCCGCGCCGAGGCACTGCTGGAGCGGGCCGAGCGCGGCAGCCGGCAGCTGGCGATTGATGCGATTGTGGCCCGCGCCCGGGCTTGCCTGGGCGAGGGCGACCTGGATTGCGTGCTGGCGGCGGTGGATGAGGCCGAGGCGGCGGGAGCCTCGGGGGCCGAGCTCTACCCTCTGCGCCAGCAGGTGGCACAGCAGCAGGCGCAGCAGCAGGCCGAGCAGGCCGCCCTGCAGGCCCAGCTTGATGCGCTGTTGCAGGAAGCCGAGGACTGCCTGAAGGCCTCGCGCTTTGACTGCGTGGCCGATAAAGCCGACGACCTGCTGGCGCTGGACGCCGGCAATACCCGGGCGGTGGAACTCAAACAGGCATCGGCCTCGGCCCAGGCCCAGGCCAGAATGAACCAGCGCACGGCGGACGCCCTGCTGGACGACGCCCGCGACTGCCTGGCGGCGCGCAATTACAGCTGCACCATCGCCAAGTCTGAATCCGCCCTGGCCATTGTGCCGGGCTACGGGCCGGCGCGTGAACTGGTGCAGCAGGCCGAGAATGCCCAGCGCGCGGCGAAAAGGAATATTTCCATTGAGTAAGCTATTTTTGATGTATGTGCAGATTGTGATGTATGTGCAGAGGCCACAGGAGGTGCCGTATGCGTAAACCCAAACCCCTCAGCCTGTGCTGCGCCGTGCTTTGCGCCGGTTATGTGAGCAGCGCCAGCGCGGATTTTTTCAGCCGTCTCAAGGATGTGGTGGAGGACACCGCCAAGCGCACCACCGAGGCGATCATCGTCCAGAAGACCCAGGAAATCATCCGCGACATGATCATCGGCTACACCTCGGTGCAGACCAAGACCCCCGAGGAGGTCAACCGCGACTATGAAAAAGAAACCGGCTCGCGGCCGGTGAACACCACCGTGTCGGCCTATCGCACCCAAATTTTGCCCGGCGATGCGGTGAGCCCCGGCACCAAGGTGCGGGTGAAGTCCTACATTGAGGTGGTGGAGGGCAGCAGCGGCAAGCCGGTGGTGCTGGAGGAGCGCCTGACCATCTGGGACAACGAGGACAACACCATCGCCCTCAAGGCCATGACCAAGGAAGCCGGCGAGCGCGGTGGCGGCTTTACCGGTGAGTTCAGTTTCACCCTGCCCGAGGGCCTGCCCCAGGGCGTGTACCCGGTCAGCTCCGACCTGATGCTGAACGGTGAGCTGGTGGGCGACAAACGCCACAGCCTGCAACTGGTGTGGCTTGGCGACAGCGGCCACCTGCTGGTGGCCGCGGCGCCCGCCCGGTACTGATTGCCTCCATTGGCTGCCACCGTTCGCTGCCGGGTGCGCCCGGCCTTGCCTGATTCCCTGCTGCGCCCCTAGCGGCGCCGGTGCTCCCGGCGCCATTGCCAGGGCGCCTGGGGATTGTTGCGCGCCCACAGGCCGATGCGTTGCTGCCGGGCGTTCTGCTCGGCGGCCTGCAGGGCCCGCTCGTGGGGGGCGTGGTGCTGGTACCACCAGGCGTGGCCGGCGCCCACCAGGGCCAGGTTGAGGTTGTTGCTGCCGATGTACACGGTGCCCACGGCGCGCCCGTAGTCGTCCCTGTCCACCACAACCACTCCGGCCTGGCGTTGGTAGGCAAGGTCGGTCAGGGCTTTGCGCGCGGCCTGGCCGCCGGCCTGGGCCAGCTCCGGGCTGTCGATGCCGTACAGGCGAATCTTGTGCTGTTCACCCCCCGCGTCCAGCAGCGACAGGGTGTCGCCGTCTGCCACCCGCACCACCCGGCCGCTCAGGTCGAAGCGCGGTAGTGGGCTACCTTCGCGGCGCTGGCCCTGCGTTTCCAGTGCGTCGGAGGCCTGGCGCCAGCCGGCGTCGGGGCGGTTGAGGGTCTCTTTGGCCTGTTCCAGCAGTTGCTGGGGCCAGCGGATCTCGCCCTGGGTGACGAGTTGCAGCGCGCTTGCCGCCAGCGCCAGAAAAACCAGATTGCGCAGGCCGCGGGCCCAGGGCGCGCGGGCAAAGGATTTTGCGGCGCCGCGCCGGTGGCGGCGAAAGGGTGGTCGGGGCATGTGCGGGTCTGTCCTGGCGGGCCAGGGGCCATGATACCCCAGGGCTGCCCGCTACAGGCCCGGCAGGCGGATGGCCGAGAGGTCGATGCTGTAGGCGCCCGGTTCCAGGCTGCGGCGAATCAGCAGGGGCTCGTCGTTGTCCGCCGTCTCTTGCAGGTCGATCACCCGCGGCGCCCCCAACTGCCGCTTGCCGTTGTCCAGCAGCAGCATCACCTTGGGTTTCAGGCGGCGCACCCGGCTTTCCGCCACCACCACGCCGATCTCGCCGGAGCTCAGCTCCACCAGGGTGCCGGCGGGGTACACGCCAATGGCCTTGATGAAGGATTCCACCAGTTCGGCCTGGAATTTCACATCGCGCATTTCGTACAGCGTTTTGATCGCCGCCGAGGGGCTCATGGCCCGGGCATAGGCGCGTTCGCTGGTCAGCGCGCCGTAGGTGTCGACGATGCCCGCCACCCGCGCCACCGGAGGGATTTCGTCGCCCCTGAGGCCGGCGGGGTAGCCGCTGCCGTCGTAGCGTTCGTGGTGGTGGGCCACCATGTCCACCACATCCTGGTTGAGAATGCCGCTCTCGCGCAGGATGTCCTGGCCGTGGTGCACGTGCTGGCGCACCTGCCGCACTTCCTCCGGGCGCAGTTTGCGGCTGGCCTTGAGCATTGTCGGGTCGATGCGCAGCTTGCCCACGTCCATCAGCATGGCGCCCATGGCCAGCGAGCGCAGGTCGCGCCGTGGCAGGCCCAGTTCGCGGCCCAGGGTCACCGCCCAGATGGCGGTGCTGAGGGCCTTGTGGTAGCTGTATTCGTCGTGGTGCTTGAGGCGGGTGATCCACAGGCAGGCGTCGGGGTTGCGGCTCACGCTGCCGATCAGCGGCTCCACCGAGCGCTTGAGCTGGGCGGCGCGGATTTTGCCCCCCTCGTTGACCTGCTCGAACACCTGCCACAAGTCCTCGATCAGGGTATCCAGGGCCGCTACTGCCCGAGGGTGCTCCTCTTCAAAGTTGCTGTCGTCCCGGTAGGGGGCCAGGTCGCGATCCTTGAAAATGCCGCTCACCGGCTGCCGGCGGCGGCTCTGGCGCATTTTGCCCTGCAGCGAGCCTTCGCTCTGGCGGCTCTTGCGCGCATCCACCAGCACATAGCTGCAGAAATTGCGCAGCTGTTCGATCTGCTGGGGGGTCTCGATGCGAAAGCCCTGGATGGGGAAGGGTGTTTCCAGCCAGGAGCGATCCAGCGCGCTGACGTACATGCCCTGCTCCAGATCCTTGGTCAACACTTTGATGGTGGTCAGCATACGGTTCTCGGCCCCCTGAGCGCTGCGGCATTCCCTTTCTGGCAATCGCTGCCCGAATAGCCTGCGTGAATAAGCAAAGTCTACGGCGCCCCCCCGGCGCCGGCAGCGGTTTTCTGGCGAAAAGTCGAGAAATCGCGCGCCCGGTGCTCGCGCCGGTTTTGCCCTGGCGCAAAGCCCGTACCCGGCGTGGTGCGCTTCGTGCTAGCCTCCACCCCCTGAACGCGCGGGATCACAGAAGGAGGCGCCGTTGCCAGCAGGGGACAGTCCACACATCGGCACAGCGCCGGCCGCCAGCGCACAACCGCCGCGCACCCTGCCGGAGATACTCTCGCAGCAGGCCGCCCAGTCGCCCGATGCCACGGCCCTGTGGTGGCAGGGCCAGCGCCTCAGTTACGCCTACCTGCAGCAGCGGGTGGAAGAACTGGCCGACACCCTGGCACAGCAGATGGCGCCGGGGGAGCGGGTGGGGGTGCTGGCCTGGAACTGCCCGGCCTTTGTCGAGCTGATCTACGCGGTGCCGCTGGCGGGGCTGGTGCTGGTGCCGTTGAACGCCCGGCTGGCGCCGGCGGAATGGCTGTACCAGTTGCAGCAGGCGGGGGTTACCCTGCTGGTGGGCGACGCGGCCCTGCTGGATGCGCTGGCCAGTCACCCCGACAGCCCGGCCAGCCTGCAACGGGTGTCGCAGGTGTCGTTGGGCGATGAGTTCGAAACCTGGCGCTGCGGCGGCGGGCACCAACGCAACGGGCACCAGCATGACGGGCAACCGCCGCTGCCGACACTGCAGCCAGACGATGCGGTGTGGATTCTGTTCACCTCCGGCTCCACCGGCCGCCCCAAGGGGGCGGTGCTCAGTCACAGCGCCTTCCTGGCCGGGCTGGAATCGGCCGCCCTGGGCCGCCCGGTGGCGCCGGGAGATCGGTACTTCTATCCCTTCCCCCTGTTTCACGTGGCGGCCCACAACGTATTGCTGCAGCACCGCTACGGCGCCGCGGTGGTGCTGGCGCGCAGCTTCGAGGCCGGCGACACCCTGCGCAGCTGCCGCGAGTTGGGCGTTACCACCCTGTCCCTGGCCCCCACCATGATCGCCATGTTGCTGGAGCACCCGGACTTCTCGCCGGCGGATCTCGCCACCGTGCGCTCCATCGGCTACGGCGCCGCCGCCATGCCGGAATCGCTGCTGCGGCGCCTGCTGGCCCAAACCCGGGTGGGCCTGTGCCAGAGCTACGGCATGACAGAGCTGGCCGGGAGTATTTCCTTTCTCACCCCGGCCGACCACGCCCGGGCCGCGCAACAGGATGCCCACCTGTTGCGCTCGGTGGGGCGCCCCCTGCCCACCGCCGAGGTGCGCCTGGTGGATGAGAGCGGCCGCGACTGCCCGCCGGGGGAGCCGGGGGAAGTGCTGGTGCGGGCGCGCCAGTGCATGTCCGGGTACTGGGGGCAGCCAGAAGAGAGCGTCCGGGCGCTGGCGGACGGCTGGCTGCACACCGGCGATATCGGCCGCTTTGACGAACAGGGCTACCTCTACCTGGTGGATCGCAAAAAAGACATGATCATCAGCGGCGGCGAGAATGTGGCCTCCCGCGAGGTGGAGGAAGTGCTGCGCGGCCACCCTGCGGTGCGCGACTGCGCGGTGATCGGCCTGCCTCATGCCCGCTGGGGCGAGGTGGTGGCGGCGGTGATCCAGCTCGCCGATACGGTGGACGACGAGACCCTCACCGGGCACTGCCGCAGCCAGCTGGCGGGCTACAAAACCCCCAGGCGCTGGCTGCGGGTGGACGCACTGCCCGTCAACGCCGCCGGCAAGGTGGACAAACCGGCCCTGCGGGCGCAGTTTGCCGAGGAGGCCTGCCCGGCGGTCTGACGGGTCGGGTCAATAACAAGCGACTAACTAACGTAAAACCCACGTAAAACCCACGGATAACAACACCAACAAAGGAGCACATCATGAAACGCGCATTCACTTACCTCTGCCTGCTGTGCCTGAGCACACTGGCCCTGGCCGATGGCCCAAGCCCGGTGGGGCAGTGGCGTTCCATCGACGACGAGACCGGTAAGGCCAAGGGCGTGGTGGAGGTCAGCATCAACAATGGCGAGCTCAGCGGCCGCCTGCTGAAGTTGCTTGACCCCTCCGAGCCCAACCCGGTGTGCAAGGCCTGCGACGGCGAGCGCAAGGGCCAGCCCATTGAAGGCATGGTGATCCTGTGGGGCTTGAGCGGCAGTGGCGCCACCTGGGAAGACGGCAAAGTGCTGGACCCGGAGAGCGGCAAGGTCTACGACGCGGCGGTCAAGGTGATCGACGGTGGCGAGCGGCTGGAGCTGCGTGGTTACATGGGCGTGTCCTGGTTGGGACGCACCCAGGTATGGGAGCGTATCGACACCGCGCCCTGACTTCATCCGACCAACAGCGAGGAATACCGCATGAGCGATGCCAGCAGCACCTATACACCCCCCCGTGTTTGGCAGTGGGACGCCCAGGACGGCGGCCGCTTTACCAATATCAATCGCCCCATCGCGGGGCCCACCCACGACAAGGACCTCCCGGTGGGCGAGCACCCCCTGCAGCTCTACTCCCTGGCCACGCCCAACGGGGTGAAGGTCACGGTGATGCTGGAAGAGCTACTTGCGGCGGGCCACAGCGGCGCCGAGTACGACGCCTGGCTGATCAACATCAGTGAGGGTGACCAGTTTGGCAGCGGCTTTGTCGGCGCCAACCCCAACTCCAAAATTCCCGCCATGGTGGATCGCAGCGGCGCAGAGCCGGTGCGTATTTTCGAGTCCGGGGCCATCCTGGTACACCTGGCGCAGAAGTTCGGGGCCTTCCTGCCCGAGGCGCCGGCGGCCCGGGCTGAATGCCTGTCCTGGCTGTTCTGGCAGATGGGCAGCGCGCCCTTCCTCGGCGGCGGCTTTGGCCACTTCTACGCCTACGCGCCAGAAAAGTACGAATACCCCATTAACCGTTACACCATGGAAGTGAAGCGCCAGCTGGACGTGCTCGACCGCAACCTGGCAGAGCGCCGCTTCCTGGCAGGGGACGACTACACCATCGCCGACATGGCCACCTGGCCCTGGTACGGTCAGGTGGTGATCGGCAATATCTACGAGGCGCAGGAATTTCTCGACGTCGGTACCTATACCCACGTAGCGCGCTGGGCGAAGGAGATTGCCGGGCGTGCTGCGGTGCAGCGGGGCGAGCGGGTCAACCGCGTATGGGGGCCAGAGGAACTGCGGGTGCCCGAGCGCCACAGCGCCGCCGACCTGGACTGAGCCGCGGCCGTTGGCAGCCCGCCCGGGCTGCCAAAACCCCCGCCGGGCAGGGGCGTAAAGTTCGGTTGGGGATAGGCGTGAGGCGAGCCGGCTGGCCCGCCATGGCTCAGCCGAATTTCTGCTGCTGGGAAGCGCTGCAGGCGGCGGTCACCACATTGCCGCTGGCGGCTTGCAGGCAATGGTTGAAGCCGTTCTTCAGCCGGCCCTTGTCATCCAGCTGCCACTGCTGATCCTTGCTGCCGCCACAGGTCTTCAGCACCACATTACTGCCGGGGGTCTGTGCCTTGGCGTTGACCGCCACGCACATATCGCCGTGGCTCAGCAATTGCTGCTTGGGGTTGATCTGCCACTTCTGGCTGTTGGCGCTGCTGTCGCATTTGCGCATCACCACGTTCACGCCGGCCTTGGACGGGTCGCCCGCAGCCTGCATGCACTGGCCGTTGGGCAGTTCAAAGGCGCGGAACTTGCCCTCTTCCTCCACAATCTTGTGGCCTTCCTGCTGCATCTTCTTGAGGGCGTCTGTGTTGAGATCGATGGCATAGGCGCCGGCAGTACACAGGGCCAGCAGGCCCGGTATGAGGAAGCGATGTTTCATGAGCGTTATCCTTACACTGTATGATCGTCTGGCAGGCCCAGATACGCCGGCTGGCGGCGTGTGCAGCCAGCGGGCGATTACAAGGATAGACCACTGATGCCGGTAAAAAGTGCCCCCGTTGCGTAAAAAATGGCTGTTGCTGCCCCTGGCCCTGCTCATCCTGCTGCCGGTACTGGGGGTGGCGGGCCTGTGTTGGTTGGGCGCCACCGAGGGGGGCACCCGCTGGTTGGTGGCGCGCGTGCAGCCTTTGCTGCCACAGGGCATTACCTGGGGCTCGCTGCAGGGTGAACTGCTCGGCGAATTGCAACTGCGCGGCCTGCAGGTGCAGCAACCGGGCCTTGCCCTCACCGTCGACAGCGCCTCACTCAACTGGCGGCCCGCCCGCCTGTGGCAGCGCCAGGTGGTGGTGGAGTCGCTGCATCTGCAGGGGCTGCGGGTGGTGCTGAGTGAGAGCGACGCAGCCCAGCCCCCCAGCGAGCCCTTCGACCCCACCGCGCTGGACTTGCCGGTGGATGTGATACTGCACCGGGCCACCGTCACCGACATTGAAGTAGCGCAGGCGGCGGTTGGTGCAGCAGCACAGACAGTACAGGCCCCGCAGCGGGTGGACCGCCTGCAACTGGACGAACTGCGCCTGTTGGGCTCGCAGCTCACCCTGGCGCGCCTTGCCCTCGATGCGCCCCAGGGCGGGGTGAGCGCGGTTGCCGAGCTTGGCCTTCGCCAGCACCTGCCGATGGTGCTGAATGTAGATTGGCACTGGCAATTGCCGGATCAGCGCCGTGGCGCGGGGCAGTTGAGCGTGCAGGGCGATCTGCGCGCCCTGCAGCTGCGCCACCGCGGCGGCGGTGATATGCCCATCAACCTGCAGGCCGAGCTGCGCGATGTGCTGGGCCTGCCCGCCTGGTCGGCCCGGCTGGACTGGCCGGCGCTGGTGCTTGCCAGTGCTGGCACTGGTTCTGTCAATGGTTCGGGCGAGCCGGGTGATTTCACCCTGGCGCCCGGCTGGCTGCAAACCGAGGGCAGCCTTGATGCCTTCCAGCTGGCATTGCAAACAGCGGTGAGCGGCATTGGCGCAGACGCGGTGGCGGTGGCCCTGCAGGGCAGTGGCAACAGCGAGTCACTGGCGCTGTCGCCGCTGCAGCTCGAAAGCGGCAACTACCAGCTGCGCATCAGCGGCCCGCTCAACTGGCGTGACGGCGTGACGGCGGACCTGTCACTGGCGGCCACCGGGGTTGAGTTGCAGGCGCTCAACCCGCAGCTGCCGGATCAGGCTTCGATCCAGGGCCAGCTGCGCGCCCACTATCGCGACGGGCACCTGGACGTGCCGGCCCTGCAACTGGCGCTGGGCGATTCGCCCCTGCGCCTGAATGCCACTGCCGCTATTGATCTGCCGGCTGATGCCGAGCCGGTTGTGGACGCCCGCCTGCAGTGGCAGGCCCTGGCCTGGCCCCTACCCATTGCCAGCGGGCAGGGTGAACCCGAGGCCGCCTTCGCCAGCCCCCAGGGGGAACTGGTCTTCAGCGGCAGCCCGGCCGACTGGCAACTCACCCTGGCGGCGGCCATGGCCGGCACCCAGCTGCCGCCGGGCCAGTGGCAGGCAGCGGCCAGTGGCGACACCCGGCAACTGCAACTGCAAGCGTTGCGCGGTGATGTGCTGAGTGGCGAGCTGCTGGTGAGCGGCACGGCGGGCTGGGCGCCGCAGGTGCGCTGGGATCTGGCGGTATCCGGCAAGGGCCTGGAGCCCGGCCCCTGGCAGCCGGCGCTGGCCGGGCGCATGGATTTTGCCCTGCGCAGCGCCGGTGCGCTGGAAGAGGCCGGCCCCCAGGCAGCACTGGTGCTGGAGCACTTGCGCGGCGCCCTGGGTGGCCAGCCCCTGAGCGGTGAGGCGAGCGCCACGGTGACGGGTGATGCGCTGAACCTGAAGCGCCTGGCCCTGCGCAACGGCGACAACCGGCTGGATGCCAGCGGCAGCCTGTCCAGCCAGGCCCTGGCGCTGGACTGGTCGCTGGCCGTGCCGCAGCCGGAAAACCTGGCCCCCCAGGCCGCCGGTAACCTGCAGGCCCAGGGCCATATCGGCGGCAGCGCGCAGGCGCCGCGGGTACAGGCCAGCCTGCAGGGCAGCGCCCTTGCGTGGCAGGACATCAGCCTGTCGCAGCTGAGCGCGCAGCTCGACGCGGGGCTCGCCGCCGATGCGCCGCTGGTGCTGGATGTGCAGCTGGGGCCGCTGGAGCAGGGCGGCATTGTGCTGCTGGATAGCGCCCAGCTCAGCGGCGAAGGCAGTACCGGCGGGCACAGCCTGACCCTGACCCTGCGCGGTGAATCACAGGCCCTGCACACCCAGCTGAACGGCGCTCTGGCGGCCATGGCGACGGGGGAGCAGGGCTGGCAGGGGCAGCTGGCGCAGCTGGAGGCCACCGCCGAAGGCCTGGGCCACTGGCGGCTGAAAGCGCCGGCGCCGCTGCTGCTGGCTGCGCGGCAGGCGAGCCTGCAAAACCTCTGCATCGATGGCGTGGGCAATAGCCAGGGCAGTGCCTGCCTGAGCGGGCAGTGGTCTGCCGATACCGGCAGCGCCGGCGAAGGCCGCCTCGATGGCCTGTCCCTCGGCCAGTGGCTCCCCGACCTTGAGGCAACGCTGTCTGGCCAGTTCCAGGGCGCCCTGGCGGCGGATGGCCGCCTGCAGGGCCACGGCGAATTTGCGGTGAGCCCGGGCCAGGTGCGCGTGGCCTCCCCCGCGGGGGTGCAGGTGATGCCCCACGGCGGCGGCCGGGCGCGGGTAGACGTTGGCGAGCAGGGGCTGGCGGCTTTTGTCAGCCTGCAACCGCTGGAGAGCGGTTACGTGGGGGTTACCGTGGCGCTGCCGGAGTTGGATCGCCTGCCCCTGGCCGAGGACCAGCCCCTATCCGGCAGCGTGCAGGCCAGCCTGGGGGAACTGGGTGGCCTGCAGGCCTGGCTGCCCCAGGTCGAGGATATCCAGGGGCGCCTGGATGCCGATTTGCTGCTGTCCGGCACGCTGGCGCAGCCACTGGTGGCGGGCGACATGATGCTGGCCGGCGGCGGTGCCCGGGTTCCGGCGGCGGGCCTGAACCTTGCGGACCTCACCCTGCACTGGCGGGACGACCCGGCCCGCCCCGGCTGGTTGGCGGTGGATGGCAGCGTGCGCTCCGGACCCGGCTCGCTGGCGCTGTCCGGCGCGCTGTCCATGCGCAGCGGCGCCACCCATCTGAGCCTGCAGGGCGAGCAGATGGAAGTCTTCAACACCGACGATGGCCGGGTGCTCCTGTCGCCGGATTTGCAGATTGACTGGGCCGACCAGCTGCTGCGTCTGCGCGGCCAGGTGGTGGTGCCGCGGGCGAACCTCACCCCCCGGCTGAGCATCAGCCCCGGCGTGGCGGCGGGCGACGCGGCGGCGGTGGAGGACAGCCGCGTTGACGTGGCGCTCATCGCCCCCTCGCCGGATGTGGTGATTCTCGGCGCCGAGACCGCCCCCGAGGCCAGCAACCAGAGCCTGCCCTTCCGTCTGGACAGCGACGTGGAGCTGGTGCTGGGTGATCGCATCCAGGTGAATGCGGTGGGCCTCAAGGCCCGGCTGGCTGGCCGGGTGCGCTTTATCAACCGGCCCGGACAGCGCGATCTGCTGCCGATGGCCGATGGCCAGCTGACGGTGGAGGATGGCACCTTCCGTGCCTTCGGCCAGGATCTGGATATCCAGACCGGGCGGGTGCGTTTTGACCGGGTGCCGGTGAGCGAGCCGGAGATCAACCTGCGGGCGGTGCGCTGGATCGACAACGACCCGTTGGTGAGCGCCGCCGGCGTCGAGGTGACCGGCACCCTCGATCAGCCCCGCATGGACCTGTTTTCACGCCCCCAGCTGGACCCGGCGGAGATCCAGTCCTACCTGCTCACCGGCCGCTCCGAGGCGGGCGCCGACAGCCTGCAGCTCTACGGCACCTACCTGCACCCCAAGCTGTACGTGGGCTTTGGCTTCAACCTGCTGGAGGAGACCGGCGAGTTCAACGCGCTGTATACCATCACCCCGCGCTATGGCATTGAGGCCAACGTGGGTGAAGCCGACAACAACATCAACCTGACCATTACCCATGAGCGCTAGAGCCTGTTACAGCGCGCTTGTCGCCCTTCTGCTGCTGGCCGGTAGCGCCCGGGCCGACACCGTCAACGTGACGGTGCAGGGCCTGGCGGGGGAAGCCCTGCAGAACGTGCAGGCGGCCATTCCCCTCGCAAGGCACAGCGCCGCCGCCCAGCTGCTGCCCTCGGCCATTCGCGAGCAGCACGCCCAGGCCGCGGCCGCCATTGGCCGCGCCCTGCAGCCCTTTGGCTACTACGCACCGGTCATCAATGCCGAGCTTGCACCGCCGGTGGCGGGGGAAGACACCTGGCAGGCCGGCTACCGGGTGCAGAGCGGCCCCCAGCTGGCGGTTACCCGCCTGCAGCTGGTGTACGAAGGTGTTGGTGACGGTGACGGTGATAACGATCCGGACCTCAGCCAGATTGGCGCAACCCTGCCCCTGCAGCAGGGCGATGCCCTGGATCACCGGGCCTATGAGCACAGCAAGCGTGAGCTGCTGGAGGCCGTGCAGCGGCTGGGCTACACCGATGCCCAGCTGGTGGCGCACCGGGTCGAGGTCAACCTGCAGGCCTACACCGCCGAGGTGCTATTGCAGGTGGCCACCGGCAGGCGCTACGTGGTGGGCCCCATTGCCTTTGCGCAGCAGGGCTTTGACGACGACTTCCTGCGCCGCTTTCTCATCCTCTCGCCGGGGGATGTGTACAACACCGCCCGCCTCGCCGAGCAGCGCCGTGTGCTCAGCCGCAGCGGCTATTTTCGCGAAGTGGAGATCGAGCCCGGCGAGGCCAGTGGTGCTGCCGTGCCCCTGACCATCCGTCTGGATACCTATCTTCCCAACCGTTACCGCGGGCGCCTTGGCTGGGGTAGCGACACCGGCGTGGGCGCCCAGCTGGACTGGACACGGCGCTACCTTGGCAGCCGTGGCCAGCACTTCAACCTCGGGCTGGGGGTGGTGGAAGAGCGCCAGCGGCTGGCGGGCGACCTCAACTACCAGATACCCCTGGACCCGCTCACCGACACCCGCGTGGTGCTCGGTGCCCGTCACGAGAGCAAAGACCTCACCTTCGAGGATGTTGATCTTTCCGAGGGCGGAGAGACCCGTATCGCCACTAACCTGTTGACCGCCGCCTGGCAACGGCCCCTGCGCGGGTTGGGTTCATTCACCCTGGACCCGACCGTGGAACTCAGCCTGGTACAGGAGAGCTACGACGTGTTCGAGGTGCTGTTTGGCAACCTCGACAGCACCGGCCAGCAGGCCATCATCGACGTCATCGGCCAGGACGCCTACGACACCCTGGCGCCGGATTTCGAGGCGGTGGTGCCCAGCCTGCGCCTGACCCTGCGGCGCAGCGACAGCCGGCTGTTCATCCACAATGGCGATTACTTCGACTTGAAACTGCTGGGCGCCGATGAATCCCTGGGTTCCAACATCAGCTTCTGGCAGGCGCGCCTGAACACCTGGCAGATTCGCTCCTTCGGCGAGCGCAACCGCGTCCTGCTGCGCACCGCCCTCGGCTACAGCGACGCCGATAGCAGCGAAGTGCTGGGAGTGAACTTCAACGAGTTGCCTGAGTACTACGAATTTCGCGCCGGCGGCGTGCGCAGCGTGCGTGGCTACGGGTTCGAAACCCTGTTCCCGGAAGACGCCATCACCGGCGGCCGCGGCCAGCTGGTGGCCAGCGTCGAGTACGAATACACCTTCATGCCCAACGTCAGCGCCGCCTTTTTCGTGGATGCCGGCAACGCCTTCAACCGCTGGGAGGACTACGACGCCAAAGTGGGCACCGGCTTCGGCCTGCGCTGGCGCTCACCCGTGGGGCTGGCGAGGATGGACCTGGGCTTCCCCCTGGATGATGCCGACGATTCGTTCCAGATTTACATTACGGTGGGGCCGGAGTTTTAGGGCGCGTGCATCAGCCTTCATTGCGTAGCGCCAGCGCTGCAATCTCGTCGTAACTTTCAATCACCCTGGCCAGCAAATCTTTGTATTGTGGGATTTCCCAGCTCACGTCGTACCAGTGGCGGATTTTGTCCAGGTGCTGGTAGAGCACTTCCACTTCGCCCGCAGACAGGGTGTTGCCGGCCTTGACCTCGGCGAGGGCGCGCTGGATCAGCGGCAGTTCGTTGTCCACGAATTCCTGCAGGATGGCCTGCGAAATACCCGGGTTCTGCTGGTTTTTCATGGAGGCTCCGGTGGGGTTTGGCGTTTTGGGCGGGGCAGCCTACAGTGTAGCCAACGATCACCGGTGGCTTCGAGCTTTGGTTGGCAGTAGGTTCTGTAGGGAGTGAGCGAATGAAACACGTTTTCTGCATGGTAGGCCTGCTGGCAGCGGCGGCCGCTGCACCTGCGCTGGCGGATTTTACCCAGGCGCGCTGCGAGGTGTATGCCAAGGGCGAGGAACAGGCCAGCAAGGTGTTGCCCTGCACTTTTAGCCAGCGCCAGGGCGCGGTGAGCATTGCACTGGAAGATGGCACCCGTTATGACCTGCGCCCCATCGGCGATACGCCAGGCAACTATCGCGATAGCGAGGGCCGGCCCGCCTATCGCC
This sequence comes from Parahaliea mediterranea, assembly GCF_003402235.1. Classification (GTDB taxonomy): domain Bacteria; phylum Pseudomonadota; class Gammaproteobacteria; order Pseudomonadales; family Halieaceae; genus Parahaliea; species Parahaliea mediterranea. The sequence goes on along the minus strand of NZ_QEWO01000006.1, from coordinate 77,292 downwards.
AGTCTGGCCTGGGCGAGCAGGGGCTGATTTTCCGCCTGGCCGAGCAGAGCGTCTACGTTTACTGGCGCACCGCCGGGCTCAAGGCAAGGGAGCCCGCCGAGGCGGCTGTGGTAAACAACAGTGGCAGTGTTGCCGACCTAGTGGGCACCGAGTGGCAACTGGTGAACATCCAGTCGATGGACGACAGCGAGGTGGCCCCCGCTGCCGGGGCGGTGTTTGCCATGACCTTCCAGGCCGATGGCGCTGTTGCGCTGCAGGTGGACTGCAATCGGGGCAGCGGTCGCTGGGAGTCCGCCGGCCGTGGGCAATTGCGCTTCGGGCCGGTGGCCACCACGCGCCGCCTGTGTGGCCCAGGCTCACTCGATGGCCGCTTTCTGAATGAGCTGGAATACGTGCGCTCGTACGTAGTGCGCGACGGCCATCTCTATCTCGCCACCCTGGCGGACGGCGCAATTCTCGCGTTTCGCCCGCGCGGGGACTGACCTTAGCGGCTTTGTTGTCCTGGTGGCCTTGGCCGCCCGGGCTGCCTGGCGCTGCCCCGGCCCTGTTCGGTGGGGTTCAGGGCCTGCAGGCGCACCGGCCGAAAGGGCGCCAGCAGCCGGGCGCCGTGGCGATACACCAGCACACCCAGTCCTGCCAGCATCAGCAGCGCGGCAGCGGCGTAGCCAGCGGTACGGCGGTCCAGGCCGCCCGTGGCAGCGCCGCCGGCGGCGTTGGTTGACGCCTGTTGCGGGTTGGCAATCACGTTCAGGGTGCGCGCCGGGAACTCCCGCGTCTGGATTTGCTCGCTGGACAGGTCAAACCACTGGAAGCGCACCGCCGGGATGGTGTACTGGCCGGGCCGTTTGGCGAGGTAGGTGATGGTGTCTTCCCGGGCGCCGGTGAGGGTGCCGCGGTTGCTGCGGTCGCGCACCTGCTGCTTGGTGTAAATGCCCAGGCCCTCGATAGCGCCGCCGGGGAAGGGCGGGAACACCATGCCCGGCACATCGGCGGCGCTGAAGCGAATGCTGCGCTTGAAGGCGGTGCCGGCCGGCACCGGCTCGCCCCCCGGTTCAGGCTGCCACTGCTCTTCTATCGTAAGGTCGCGGGCGCTGATCACCAGCCCGAGCCCCTCGGAGCCCGGGGGGCGCTGCACGCTGAAGGTAACGGCCTCGGTGGTGACGGCGGCGCTGGCCGGCTCTTCGTCCAGGGGGTGGCGCTTGTAGCGGAAGCGCACATGAATCGGCGGCACCTGCAGGTCGCCGTCGCGCACGGCCCACAGGTTCAGCTCGTGGCGCTGCACGGAGTAGTGGGTGCCGTCGATGGTGAGGCTGTCCACGATCGGGTGATCCGCCGGGGGCATCAGCAATACGCCGTCGGGGTCTGGCAGGTCGAAGCTCGCGGCGCTGGCAAAGTACCCCGGGGCCAGCAGCTCCACGATCAGCGAGATGCGCTGGCCGGCCCACAGTGGGTCTTTGCCCTGCAGGTGGGTGCGTACCGCCGGCTCCGGCTGCTGGGCGGCAGCGCCCAGTGACAGCAGGGCCAGCAGCAGCCACAGCCGGCCGCGCTGGCGAGCCGCTTTTATGGCCGCATGCTTGGGCATATTTTGGGCCAGCTGGCAGGTCATGGCTCTGGCTCCGCGTCGGGGGGCGGCGCATCCTGCTGGTGCGCGGCCTGGTAGGCGAACTTGGCACGCAGAAAGTCGCCCGGCGAGGTCTGCACACGGCGCAGCCAGGTGGTGCGCAACTCGGCGTCGGAGAGCACCGGCTGGTTCATATCCTTGGGCGGTTGCTGCTTGTTCTCGCCCTTCTGGTCGAAGGCGATGTCATCGGGTGTGTAGGCATCTGCCTGGGACTGGTCGCGGTCCTTGCCGGCATCGTCAATGCGTTTTTTACGGGCCAGGGCCAGGGCCTTGTTCTCTTCTGCTTTGCTCCAGCCCGGGCGAAAGCCCAGGGCACGATCGTAGCTTTTCACGGCATCCTCGTAGGCGCCGTGCATCAGCCAGGCGTTGCCCTGGTCGAAGGCGCCATCGGCGCCGGGCACGCGGGCGAAGGTGCGGGCGGCGTCTTCAAAGTCGCCGTTGCGATACTGGGCCACCGCCTTGCGCCAGGGGTCCCGGTAGGCCTGGGCGGCGGCCTTGTAGTGCTGCCGGGCCATCAGGCGGTCGCCGCGCTGGTCATCGCTGCGCCAGAATTCCGGGTTGCGCCAGGTGCCGATGATGAGCACCAGGGCGCCAGCGGCCAGCGCGGCCGCGCCCAGCTGGTGCTGAGTGAGGCGGGGCATCATGCGCCCAGCCCCCGCGGCACCATCCAGCCGCGGCGGAAGTACACCAGGGTCATCAGCACCAGCAGCGGCGTCAGCCAGTAGCCGCTTTCGGCCCAGCGCGTCTGCTCGCCGGTACCAAAGCTCTGGGCGAAGCGGGCCGCATTGGCCAGCGCCTGCACGTCGCTGTCGTCGGCGCTCAGGGTTTGCACCGAGGCGCGCACCACCCTGGCCTGCTGTTCCAGGTCGTCGCGCTCCTTGCCCGGCAGCAGCGGCGGCCACAGGCGCACCCGCACGCTGGAGGCATCGCGCCAGGCGGCCAGTGGCGCGGCCTGCTCCGGCGCAATGCTGTCGGTAATCCACAGGATGGAACCGCCCCCGGCCTCCGCCAGGCTCTGCTCCGCCAGGGCCAGGGCGTCTGCCGCGGCGTCGCCGGTCTCGGGCATGACCTGCGGGGTGAGGGCCTGGGCGAAGGTGTTGATGATGCCGGCGTCGCCGGTGGCTGGCATGACCCGGTGGGCGCTGCCGGCGTAGGCGATCAGCGCCGTTTTGGCCTGGCCACGGGCCGCCAGCAGGTCGTGGATTTTCAGGGTGGCGCGCTCCAGCCGGCTCGGCTGCACGTCTTCGGTTTCCATCGATGGCGACACCTTCACCACAATCGCCAAAGCGGCGGTGTCATCGGCGAAGGGCGAGGGCTCGTGCTTCCAGCTGGGCCCGGCAATGGCGATGATCAGCACCAGCCAGCTGAGGCCAATCCAGGCCAGCGGGCCAAGGCGACGGCGGCGCTGTTCGTTGCCCCACAGCAGGGCCAGCAGGTGGGCATCGATAATGCCGCGCCAGGCGCGGCCGGCGTCGCTCTGGCGGTGCAGGGCCCACCACAGCAGCGCGGCGGGGAACAGCGCCAGCAGCCACAGGGGGCGAATAAAATGAAACTGCTCGATGGCCATCAGCAGCCCCACCGGGGCCGCGGCGGCCAGGCCCGCGCCGCCTAAGCCACGTGAGCCGCCTGCACCGCCCGAGCGATGTGCCGCCCGGTAGTAGCGCCACAGCAGGCCGGTGCCCAGGTAGCCGATGGAGACGATCAGCGACAGGGCCAGCGGCCACCAGTACACGTCGCGCCGCGGGCGCTGGGATAGGGTATCTACCTTGCGCGTTTCCAGGGCGTCGAGCTGGTCGTAGATGGCCTCCAGCTGCTGGCGGTCGGTGGCGTGGGAGTACAGCCCGTCGGTGGCGGCGGCCACTTTCTTCAGGGTCACCTCGTCCAGGGCATCCTCGCCGGCGGCGCGCGGGTCGCCCACGGCCACGGTGTGAATCACAATGCCCTTATCGGCGGCGATCTGGGCGGCTTTCTCTGGCGGCACCTGGCTGGAGGTGTCGTTGCCATCGGTGAGGGCGATCAGCACGCGCTCTTCCACGGTGCTGCGCTCAAACACGTTGATGGCCAGGCCCAGGGCATCGCCGAAGGCGGTTTGCGGCCCGGCCATGCGCACCTGGGCCTCGTCCAGCAGTTCGCGGCAGACCTTGAGATCCTCGGTGAAAGGCGCCTGCACAAAGGCAGCGCTGCCAAAGAAGATGAGCCCCACGCGGTCGCCCTGGCGGCGGGCCAGAAAGTCATCCAGCACGGCTTTGACGGCGCTCAGCCGGTCCACGGTGGTGCCGGAAGAATCCTTGAAGTCGCGGGTGGCCATGGAGCCGGACAGGTCCACCGCCAGCAGCAGGTCGCGCACCGGCTGTTCGCGGGTGACCGGCGGTTCGATCACCTGGGGACGGGCCAGGGCCAGCACCGCGCACAGCCAGCACAGCCCCACCACCAGCCAGCGCCACAGGCTGCCACGGGCAATGGCGGCGCCAGTGGAGGGATCGCGCCCCACAACGGCGGCCAGGCGCGGCAAAAAAGGCACCACCAGGCCGCGGCGCGGTTCACTGTGGGGCGGCACCAGCCACCAGAACAGCAGTGGCAGCGGCAATACCAGCAGCAGCCAGGGATGGGCGAGGGTCAGGTTGCTCACGGCGCTGTGCCCTCGTCCTTGTTTTCGCTGACGTTCTCGCCGGCATCGTCGCTAGTGCTGGCATTCTCGCTGGCACTGGCCGGCGGGCGGTGGCGGCGAATCCAGTGGGCGGTTTCGGCGAACAGCCGTTCCAACTGGCCTGTATCCCCGTCGCCGTTACCGTTGCCATTTGCGGCGCGGTAGGTGCTGTCTTCCAGCGCCTGGCCAAGGCCGGAGTTGAAGGCGGTGCCGCCGGTCTCATCCAGAAACCGGAACCAGTCGGCGCCGGTCAGCTGGGCCACGTCCTGCCGGGGATAGGCGGTGAGAGCGGTGCGCTTTAACACAATGGACAGGCCGGCCAGACGGGTGGCAGGAGGCTGCTCGCCGGCGCGCAATGCGGCCAGTTCCGCCAGTGCTTCGCGCCGGTAGCGGTTGCGCTGGAAGCGGCTGAAGGCGCGCAGGGCCAGCCACACCAGGGCAATGGCAACAAAGCCCAGCAGCCACAGCCAGCCGGGCGCCGGGGGCCACAGGGGCACGGGCGCCGGCACCACAATGTCGTGCAGGTTGGCGAGGCTGGTGGGGTCGCTGTTCATCGCGCTCGCACGCCACCCAGGCGGCGGCGTACCTGTTCGGCCACGTCCTCGGCGGTGGACAGGGGGATCACCGGCGTTTCCCGGTGCAGCAGGAAGTGGCGGCCGCTGGCACGGGCGGCGGCAAAATCCTCACGGTAGCGCTCGCGCAGCCGGCTCTGGCTGGTGTCCACTTCCAGCTGGGCGCCGGCGTCTTCAAACACCAGCGGCCCGGCGGCGGGCAGGTCGGCCTCCAGCGGGTCGTGCACAAAGCCGAACAGCACATCGTTGCGGTGGGCAATGCGGGTCAGTAGGTGGCGGCTCTCTTCGTCCTGGCCGGCGCCGTCGCTGATTATGCAGACCAGGGCGTCGTGCTTGGCCAGGCGGTCGCAGCGGCGCAGGGCTTCGTTGAACATGCCGGGGTTGCTGCGGATGCCGCTGTTCAGGTCCAGCGCGTGGTTCTGCTCCACGATGTGCTGCAGGATGCGCATCACCGCTCCGCTGCTGCGCTGGGGGCGCACTTCTATCAGCGTTGAGTCGTTGAAGATCAGCGCGCCCACTCGGTCCTGCTGCTCCAGCACGCGCCAGGCGGCCAGTGCCGCGGCCTCGGCAGCGGTGACCGACTTCATGCGCTTGCGGCTGCCAAAGAACATGCCGATGCGCTGGTCCACCACCAGCAGGGTGACGCGCTCGCGCTCTTCGGTGAAGACCCGGCTGTGGGTGCGGCGGGTGCGGGCAGTGACCTTCCAGTCAATCTGGCGAATATCATCGCCGGGCTGGTAACGGCGGATTTCTTCGAAGTTCAGCCCGCGGCCGCGCAGGCGCGAGGTGTGTCGCCCGGCCAGCAGCGAATGCACCGGCTGGCGCGGCAGGAAACTGAAGCCCCGCGCCCGGTGGCGCAGGTTGAGCAGGTCCTGCAGGCAGGTATAGGCGCCCGCGGGTTTCGCCTTGCTGGCGTTGTTGCGTTGTGGCCTGGCCATGCTGCGCTGGTGGTCCTCAGGCCACGGCCACGTGCTGCACGATGCTGGCCAGCACCTGGGCCGGGGTGACGCCTTCGGCCTCGGCCTCGTAGGTGAGGATGATGCGGTGGCTCAAGCAGGCCTGTAGCACCGCCTTCACGTCGTCGGGGGTGGCGGCGTTGCGCCCTTCCAGCCAGGCGTGGGCGCGGGCGGCGCGGTCCAGCGCCAGGGTGCCGCGGGGGCTGGCGCCCACCTGAATCCACTCGGCAAAGGGCGCGTCATGGTATTCACCCGGGCGCCGGGTGGCGGCAATCAGGGCCACCATGTAGCGCTCTACCGCGTCGGATACTTCCACGGCCAGCACTTCCCGGCGCGCATCCAGCACCGCCTGGGCGGGAATCTGCGGCGCGCTGGCTGCGCCGCTGCCGGCATCCTCGCCGCGCACCAGGCGTAAAATGGCGCGCTCGTCGTCGTCGTTGGCGTAGTCGACAGTGATGTGCAGCAGGAAGCGGTCCATCTGCGCTTCCGGCAGGGGGTAGGTTCCCTCCTGCTCAATGGGGTTCTGGGTGGCCAGCACCAGGAACAATGCGGGCAGGGTGTGGGTTTTGCCGGCCACGGTCACCTGGCGCTCTTCCATGGCCTCCAGCAGGGCCGCCTGGGCCTTGGCCGGGGCGCGGTTGATCTCGTCTGCCAGCACCAGGTTGCCGAAGATGGGGCCGGGCTGAAACTGGAACTTTTGACCTTCGGCTTCGGCGATGTAAATTTCGGTGCCGGTGATGTCGCTGGGCAGCAGGTCGGGGGTGAACTGGATGCGGCTGAAGTCGCTTTCCAGGTTGGCCGCCAGCATCTTGATGGTGCGGGTTTTGGCAAGCCCCGGCAGGCCCTCCAGCAGCACGTGACCGTTGGCCAGCAGGGCGATGAGGAGGTTGTCGATGACGGACTCCTGGCCAATGATGGTGCCCGACAGGCGCTGCTTGAGGTCAAGGATCTGTTGATGGGTGCTCATGGTTCTGGTCCGTCCCTTGGTGATTGGGTGCTCGCAAGGCAGGCGCCGGGTTGTGCCGCTGATACGAAAAAGGGGGCGCAAAGCGCCCCCTCAAAGTGTCGTGAATTACAGCAGGGCTGTAAAGCGCGCCTAGCGCGTTTTCATGGACTCCATTTCTTTAAGGCGCTTCATCGCGTCCTGTTGGCGCAATAGTCCGTAGTTGATGTTTCCGGCATTCAATGACGAACCGGCCTGGTAAGGGTAGTCGGTAAAGTCCGAGAAGAAATTCTTGATCTGCTGCTGGATGGGCACCAATAGCCACATTTGGCGACCGTACCAATCGAGGTAGCCAGCACCTTCTTCAGCGGCTTTCTCATACGGGTCCATACGCAGGTTGGTGATGCCGGCCCAGGCGGTAACTTTACGAGTACCGGTGGCGATATTCCCGTCGTTGACTGCAAAGGAGACTTTCCAGTCATTCCAGCGAACCGCATTCAGGTTGCCGCCCTGGTCAAAATAGAAGATCTGCTCGCGGGGGCCTTTGTCTGCTTCACCCTTTAAGTAGGGCACAAAGTTATAGCCATCCAGGTGGACCTTGAAGCGTTTGCCGTTAAGCCGAGTACCTTTCAGCAAATCTTCTTTGATGTTGGTGGCGCCGCCGGCCGCTGCCAGCGTGGTGTACCAATCGATATTGGAGATCACTTCATTGGACACCGTTCCTGGCTCAATAACACCAGGCCAGCGTGCCATCATGGGCACCCGGAAGCCGCCTTCCCAGGTGGTGCCTTTTTCGCCGTGGAACATGGTCATTGCACCGTCGGGCCACAGTCCAATTTCGGCGCCGTTGTCAGTGCTGTAGACCACGATGGTGTTGTCGGCAATTCCCAGCTCGTCGAGCAGGTCCAGCAGCTGGCCAACGTGGCCGTCATGTTCCACCATGCCGTCGGCATGGATACCCATCCCGGTTTTGCCATACGACTCTTCTTTCAGGTGGGTAAAGATATGCATGCGCGTGGAGTTAAACCAAGTGAAGAAGGGCTTGTCGGCACTGACCTGGCGTTGGATAAAATCCTTGGTTGCGGCCAAAATTTCTTCGTCGATGGTTTCCATGCGCTTCGAGTCAAGCGGGCCGGTGTCTTCGATCTTGCCGTCAGCCGTGGCCTTGATGACGCCGCGGGGGCCATATTTTTTCTTGAACGCGGGGTCCTTCGGGTAAAAGTAACCCTCGGGTTCTTCTTCCGCGTTCAGGTGATAGAGGTTGCCGAAAAACTCGTCAAAACCGTGATTGATGGGTAGGTGCTCATCCTGGTCACCCAGGTGATTCTTGCCGAACTGGCCAGTTGCGTAGCCCTGTTCCTTGAGGACATCGGCCAGGGTGGGCATCCACTCGGCAATACCGTGATCGTCGCCAGGCATGCCGATAGTCAAAAGCCCCGTGCGAAAAGGCTCCTGGCCAAGGATGAAGCTGGCGCGGCCAGCGGTACAGCTTTGCTGGCCGTAGGCATCAGTAAACAGCACGCCCTCGTTCGCTATGCGATCGAGGTTAGGGGTTTGGTAGCCCATCATGCCTCGCGTGTAAGCGCTGATCTGGGATTCACCGATGTCATCACCCCAAATCACCAGGATGTTCGGTTTTTTGTCCTGGGCCTGGGCGCCCAGCGGGACAGCCAGGGTCAGAACCAGCAACGCCAGGGTGGCCCATAGCCCCCTGTTGCCACTGCTATATGACGTACGTGTGTTCATGATGTGCTCCGGTCACTATCGGCTTGGGATCGTTGGGCTGGGAGCGTCCACCGCGACCCCAGCGCGACTAAGCCTAGCAGAAGCTTTCCTGGGCGCCAGCGCCGGCACAGGATTTTTTCGACTTTTCAGCCAGTTTTTTATGGCGCTATTCAGTCCAGTCGGACTCTAAAAACCTTGCCGACTCGAGATTCGTCCAGCTCAGGAGGCTGGAGGCTTGTAGTGCAGGTTGTACAGCACCTTGTCCAGCACTGCCTGGCCGTTCCAGGCCGGGTTATGGTTGACCATGGCAGCCACCGCCCAGGTGGTCTGGTTACGGTCGCGCACAAAGCCGGCGATGGAGCGCACATGATCCAGCGACCCGGTCTTGATGCGCCCCTCGCCCGCAAGGGCGGTGTTGCGCAGACGGCGGGTCATGGTGCCGTCGGTGGCGATGATGGGCATGGACGACAGCAAATCCACCGCAAAGGGGCTGCGCCAGGCTTGCTGCAGTAGCTGCAGCACCTGGCGGGGTGTCAGGCGGCTGGCCCGGCTGAGGCCGGCACCGTTGTCGATCACCAGGCCGGCGGTGTCCACGCCCTTGGATTCCAGCCAGCTGCGCAGGGCGCGCAGGCCGGCGGCGACGTCATCTTGCTCCTGCTCGCCCCGGGTGTGGGCGCCAATGGTCAACAGCAGCGAGCGGGCCATGACATTGCTGCTCCATTTATTGACATCGCGCACCATGGTGACCAGGTCGGGGGAGGTGGTGCTGGCCAGCTCGCGGGCTGTGTCGGGCGCCCTGGCCAGTGCATCCTGCCCAGTGATTGCCACGCCATAGTCTGTCAGCAGCTTGCGTATCAGCGCGGCGGAATAGGTGGCCTGGGGCAGCAGCGACAGGTAGGTGCTGCTGCGGCAGTTGCGCGGCAACGTGCCGCTGACGGTGAGGGTAATGCGGCCATCGCCGCTGGCCACCGGCTGCCAGGTGAAGTCGTCGCGCCCCGGGCAGGTGCCGGCAGGGGCCGCCTTTACCTGGTTGTCGATGGCCACCTGCGGCAGGGCCGGGGTCGCCCAGGCGCGCACCCCGCGCTCGTCGGCCAGCAGGTGGAACTGTTGCAGGTTCAGGTTGCTGAGGTAGGGCGAGGGCGCCACCAGAAAGGGGGCGTTGGGGTTGTCGCCGTTGTCCTCGAAGGCCGGCTGCCCGGCGGCCAGGCGATAGTGGCTGCCATCCAGCACCAGGTTGCCGTCAATGCGCCGGATGCCCATGCCGGGCAACTCGCCGAGCGTCGTCCACAGCCGCTCGATGGTGAGTTTCGGGTCGCCGCCAAAGCGCAGGTACAGGTTGCCCTTGAGCACCTCGCCTTCAATGCGGCCATCGGTGAGCAGGGTGGTGTCCCAGCGGTAATTGGGCCCCAGTATTTCCAGCGCGGCGTAGGTGGTAATCACCTTCACGATGGAGCCCGGGCTCATTAGCGTATCGGCGTTCAGGTACTGTGCCTGGCCCGGCCCGTCCAGGGGAATGGCCGCCAGCCCCAGGGCCCCGGCATCGCCCAGGGCCTTGGTGGCTTCGGCGTTGATGTTGCGCACCCAGGGGCTGTCTACCGTGCCCGCGTTCTGCGCCCAGGCCGTGGCGGGGCCGCTTGCCGCCACCGCCGCGCCTAGCAGAGGCGGGGCGCAGCGGCGCAGCAGGCCGGCGATACTGCGCCGGGCCAACAAGCGATAGACAAAATTACGAGAGAGGCTGGTAGAAAGAAGGCGAGCAAAACGGCGAGCAATGGCAATCACAATGGCGGCCCCGAGAATGTCCCGGCAGGTTACGGTAAGCCGGGCGGCGATGCCACCATCGCCACTGTTCCGTCGGCAATGTTCATCGCCCCGGTTCCACCGTAACAGCGCCGCGCGTTAATCGCAGCGGCGCTGGCCCGGCTCGGTGGCCAGCAGGGAGGCCAGCAGCAGCGGCCTGTCGGTCATGATGGCGTCCACGCCAAGGTCGATCATTTCCAGCATTTCCTCGCACTGGTTCACGGTCCACACCTGCACCGCCAGGTTGGCGGCGTGGGCGTCGCGGATGAAGTCCGGCGTCACCACGCGCAGGAAGAAGCCCTCGGGCACCTGCTGGATCTGGCTGGTATCCGGGGGCACCTGGAAGGCCACATGCTCCGACACCGGTGGAATATCGCCATCGCCCTGGCTGCCCAGCACCAGGCCGGTGCCCTGGTCCAGCGGCACCGAGGTAAATACGCAGGGCGCCACCGCCTTGAAGTTGTTGGCCGCCTCGTCCACGAAGGAGGCGGCAATCACATCCGTGGTGCGCCCGTAGCGCAGTAGTGTCTCGGCAATCTGCTGTTCGTATTTGCCGGCGCCGTCCAGGTCGGGCTTCAGTTCGATGTTGATCAGGTGGTGGGGAAAGGCCTGCAGGGCCTCCTCCAGGGTGGGAATGCGAAAGTCCTCCGCCCGGTAGCCGGGGGGCGGCGGCTGCTCGCCAGTGGCTATGCCGCGAAAGGTGTAGGCCGAGGCCGGGGCATCGTGGGGCGTGCCCTGGCCGGCCACAAACCAGTAGGCCGCATCCAACTCGCGCAACTCGGCCAGGGTGAGGTCCACCACCTGGCCGCTGCCGTTGGTGGTGCGGTCCACGTCCAGGTCGTGCAGGATCACCAGCGCGTTATCCGCCGTCTGGTAGACGTCCATCTCCAGCACATCCGCCCCGGCGGCGGCCACTTCGTAGTAGGCGTACAGGGTGTTCTCCGGGAAATCGATCACCCCGCCCCGGTGGGCGTAGTTCAGCGGGTCGCTGCCCGGGCTCACCCGCCAGGGGTTGGGCGTTTTGCTGAAGGGGGCGCTGCAGTCGGTGTCGTCGTTGGCCACGGTGCCAGTGGCGCGCTCGCTGGCCAGCCGGGCATTGCCCTCTACCGTCAAGGCCAGGGTAAAGCGCTCGGCCGCCTCCGGCTCGGCATCGCCCAGGGTTTCCACGGTCAGTTCGGCGCGGGTGCTGCCTGCGGCAATGGTCAGGTGGCCGTCCTTGGGCAGGTAGTCTTCATCGGCTGTGGCTTCGCCATCCACCGTGCGGTAATACAGCGTGATGTCGCTGGCCTGGGGCTGATCGAGAAACACCGGAAACACCACCCGCCCCATGCCGCCGGCCTCGCCTTCCGGCGCGGCCGCGCCGCGCACGGTGAGCAGGGACGCGGGCCCGACCGGGGCGGGTGGCGGCGGGTCGCTGGCATCGCTGCAGGCAAGCAGCGCCAGGCAGGCGGCCAGCGGGGTAAAGCGGGTGGTTGCGCCCATGGGGCCGTTCCTCTTGTTATCGTTGTGCCGATTGTCTATCAGGTATTTGTACGGGCTGTCAGGGCTGCTCTGCCTGTGGCGGCGCTGGCCGCCGCTGGGTGTCGATGGTGTGTTGCCACAGGCGCCGGGTGACCTGCACCAGGGTGTACAAAAACAGCAGCGGTATCAGCACGGCCTTCAGAATCATCGAGGTGAGCAGCATCACCAGGTTATTGGTGAAGTCGCTGATTCTGCCCTCCAGTGCGTCCAGCTGGCTGCGCAGCTGATTCACATCCGGCAGCTCCGGCACCAGATCAAGCAGGCTGCAGCGCTCGCCACGCTCGCGCTTTTGCAGGCAGTCTGCTTGCTGCCGGGCAACTTGGCGCGCCTCGCTTTTTACCTTCCGGGTGGCCTGTAAACGGCTGGCCTCGCGCTGGCGCGCGCCCAGTTCGCCCTGGCTTGCCCGCAGCGCAGCCGAGCAGTTGGTAAGCCCCAGCGAGCCTCGGCACACCAGGCTCTCGTCGGCCATCTGCTTCTCCAGCTGCGCCTCCCGCTGGCGGATTTGCGCCTGCACATTGGCAATCTGCTGATCCAGCGCCGCAATCTCGTCCTGCAGGGTGGCGGACTGGGCATCCAGGGTGGCAATCTCGCCGCCAAAATCCGCTGACTGCTGGCTCAGCTCCTGAATGCTCTTCAGCTCGCTCTCGAAGGTCTGCATGGCCCGGTGCCGGGCCTCGTCCTGGGCTTGCAGGAAGGTGGTGTCCACCCAGTGGTTGGCGATGATCACCAGGGCAAAGGCAAAGCGGATAAACACCGTGAGAATAAACAGCCTAAGCAGGGTGGCAAAGTAGGCCGTTTGCCGGGTCAGCAGGGCGGCCATGGTCAGCAGGCTGATGCCGGTGAGCAGGGCATTGAAGCCATCGTGAACCACAATGAATTGCAGAATCTGCTGCAGCGCCAGTGAACCCAGGGCAAACAGAATAATGCCGGAGAAGCGCTCGATCAGGTCGTTCACCGGGTCCAGAATCTCACCCACCCCCAGGGTCAGGAAGGGCAGGTTGAGCTCGGTGGCCTGGATGACAGACACAATGCCGTTGATGCCCCGGGCCGTGGCGTAAAAAAGGCCAGCGCTGGTGAGAGACGCTTTGATCTGGGTCATGGAGTAGGCGTCCAGCCAGTGCGTCCAGGCCAGCAGCGGCGCCCCGGCCAGCAGGATAAGCCAGGCGATTACATGCCGTGGGTTGTCGGGTAATTGCATGGGCGCAGCATAACCCAAAATCAGGGCGGGGCTGGTGCCCGGCCCAAGGCCTCGGCCACCGCTGCCAGCACCGGCGCGCAATCGGCCCGCAGGCGCAGGTCGGCCAGCGCGTCGGCGCGGGTGAGGCCTGGGTTCAGCAGGGCCAGTGCCTTGCCCCCGGCCTTGGCATAGCGGCAGAAGCGAAACCCCGAGTACACCTGCAGCGAGCTGCCCACCACCAGCAGCGCATCCGCCGCGTCGATGGCGGCTTTGCAAACCGCCACCGTGGCCGCCGGCACCGCGCCGCCAAAGAACACCACATCCGGCATCAGCATACCGTTGCAGTGGCGGCAGCGGGGCGGCGCTGGGCCGTATTGCCCATCCGCGCTGGCCGTAGCTGTGCCTGCCGTTGCAAGGGTGTCTGCATCGCCGTCCGGGCGCGTGGCAACCACACCGGCCGGCGGGTGGTGGCCGGCCAGGGCAAACTGGCGCTGCAGCAACTCGCGCGGCTGCACATCGGCGCAGAGCAGGCAGCGCACCCGGTCAATTCGGCCGTGCAAATCCACTACCCGGGTGCTGCCGGCCCGCTGGTGCAGGCGGTCCACATTCTGGGTGATAACCAGCGGCACAACGCCGGCGCGCTCCAGGCTCGCCAGCGCCAGGTGGGCAGCATTGGGGCGGGCATCGCGCACCGGCGGCCAGCCGGCCAGCGAACGCGCCCAGTAGCGGCGCCTGGCCCCCTCGTCATCCACAAAAGCCTGGTGAGTGATGGGCGCACTGTGCTGCCAGTTGCCCAGGTTGTCGCGGTAGGTGGGAATGCCCGACGCTGCGCTGATGCCGGCGCCGGTAAGCACCACCAGCCGCGGGTGGCGGTGGATAAAGTGCAGTAGCTGTGAGCCGTCGGATGGGTGCATGTTACACAGTGTACGCGGCAAGGCCTTTGCTGGATGCCCCCGCTGCGCTGTACCCCTGGATGCCTGACCCAAACCCGCATTTGCCTCTGCCGGGGCGTGGGCTACAGTTTGCATACGGCAGAACCCTAGGTGACTTATGGACGTGCTGGTCACGGGCGGCACCGGGTTTATCGGTAGCGCACTGGTGCCGGCCCTGCAGCGGGCCGGGTACCGGGTGAGTGTGCTCACCCGGCAGGCGCTGCCCGGCGATAACGGTGTGCGCTACGTGCAGACCCTGGCGCCGCTGCGCGATGCGCCCCTGGATGCGGTCATCAACCTTGCCGGTGCCTCCATGGCGGGCAAGTGCTGGACGCAGCGTTACAAGCGCGAACTGGTGGCCAGCCGCCTGGACACCACCGTCGCCCTCATCGACTTCCTGCGCGAGCGCAGCGCGCCGCCGGCCACCCTGCTCTCTGCCAGTGCCGTGGGCTACTACGGCCACCAGGGCGACCACTTCCTCGCCGAAGACGCCCCGCCCCATCCCGGCTTTGCCAGTGACCTGTGCCGGCGCTGGGAACAGGCGGCGGCACAGGCCGAGGCACTGGGCATACGCACCTGCTACCTGCGCCTGGGCGTCGTGCTGGATGCCGGCGGCGGCGCCCTCAGCGACATGGCACGCCCCTTTCGCTTTGGGTTCGCCAACTGGATGGGCTCCGGCGAGCAATGGCTGAGCTGGGTACACCGCGCAGACGTCGTGGCGGCCATCCTCTTTTTGCTCGACCAACCCTGCCTGAGCGGCTCCTTTAACATCACCGCTCCCACGCCCGTCACCCACCGCGACCTGTGCACCGCCCTGCGCAAACACTTCCGCACCCTGCCGCCCGTGCCACTGCCCTCCGTGGCCCTGAGACTGGGGCTTGGCGAAATGGCCGAAGAACTCCTGCTGGCCGGCCAGCGCGTCGTGCCCGGTGCGCTGCGCGAGGCGGGGTTTGAATTTCGGTATCCGGCGTTGGATGAGGCGTTGGAGGGGATTTATGGGGGCTAGCCCCACCGCACTGAGACCGCGGCGCCTCGATAAACAATGGAGGTCTGAGGGAGGTGTGCCCGGAAACACGTAAAACAGCTCAAAATATCTCGCGAACTGACCACTATTCGCTGATCGGAATAATCTTCGCACAAATGCAGCCAAATTAGATTACTTGTGAAATATTCGGACTAATCTTTCTTCCTAACGACCTCCCGAATTGGCACCGAGATCGGATTGGATCAATCGTCATCGGCAGTTTGGACACAGTTGAAGCTGTTTACAGTCTGAGATAATCAGTTAGGGAATATCAATCTACGATAATAGATAGAAAAAATATATTAATCCGGTTTTTTCTATTTACAGCTCTCAAATATGGGCTAGATTAAATTTTAAGCATTGGTAGTCAGTACAGCTATTGAAAATATCCCCTATGCGCAAAACACAAGGATGGTGTATTCATGAATAACAAAATACTGTTTTCGTTGCTATTGGTCATGGCGCTTACTGCCTGTGGAGGTGGAAGCGACTCAAATGGTGCGATAGATACACCCCCACCCCCACCCCCACCCCCATCCCCATCCCCATCCCCATCCCCTACACAAGGAACAACTTACGGTATTGGAGGGACTGGCGGGTTTCTAGGATCAAATTCTGGGACTCTTGATGTAATCGCTGCGCTATCAGGTTCTCAAATATTGCGAGACGCCACGCAGCGTCCGGCAACTCCACAAGAGCTTTCGAATTTAAGAAGTATTGATATGAGCAGAACATCCTCCGGCATCGCATTTAACGACTTCCAGCAATCGGCGAACAGATTGCTGGAGCTAGCTGGCATCGATAGCGATGCCCCATTATTTGTCGAGGAGGATCTACGATATAACGCGGGCATTGGGCAAATTAGGGGAGGCCATGCAGGACATGAGTACTTCACTGTAGACGGAAAATATCTAGCAATTGCCAATGAGGTTTCAAACTTCTATGCGCAGTACAATAAAGGGACTTCATTTGAAAGCCCCGCCAGTGCTATCGATAGAATCGTTGCTTATCATGTTATCAATCTCGGAGTTGTTCCGGAATGCTGCTATCCACTGACATCGCTTTCGGCTGATGAAAGAGAAGAATCAGACAGGTATTTTTTGAGCCTTTTTGGATTTATTGCTTATCATGAATTTGGACACTACTTTCTTTACCATATTCTTGATGGGTTGCGAGCCAATGTCGAAATCAATCCGGCCATTCTTTTTTCCAGTGTCAATGAAGATGACGCAGACTTTATATCTGGTGCGCTGTTAAAAAAGTCTGGCCTGGATGTGGAAATAGCAACTTTTGGTATGGATCTTTTTTTCTTTCAGGTCGCCTACGAGAATGGAGTCGCTTTATCGTTTTCACATGTGGTAGGGAACCCGCAAATTCAGCTTTATCCAAGCTCTCCCATCTATAGCTCACTTTTTAATAGAAAAGAAATAATGCGTGATGGATATAGAAGTTACTAAAGCCCATTATTAAAAGCTATAGGGGATAAAAATGAATGATGGAAACTGCGATATAGGGTCTGGTGATAATAATTTATCTGAGACTTCAAGTAAGAACATTAAGCACAAGTTCGAACAGAAAAAGTGGGTAGTTGCGGCTGTGCTGGTTCCAATATTTGCATCGAGTATTCCGATATTATATCAGGAATTCGTTGAATCTAAGCCTTTGCTTGGTGAAAGGTATGCAAAAAAAGTTTCCACGGTTTTTCTGGAGGCAATTTATTTGGGGGATTACTCAGAAGCGTACAGTTACGCGAGCCCTATTATAAAAGACGATATGCCATTTCAGGATTTTAAATCTGCCGCTATGTCTATTACTTCACAATTCTCCCAGCCGCCCGAATTTAGAAATTTCGAATCGGCCAGCCCTTTAAATGGAATGATCATGGTGAAATTTCGGGCGGAGTTCGATGCGGCTTCAGTTTTCAGAGAAGTTGTAACGTTAGTAGAAGATGAGGGTGAATACTCGGTATTTCGGGTTGATATTCAGCCAGTGGAGTGGCCTTCCAGCTTTATACAAAATAATTCTATGACCTGGGCGGGTAAATACCCAGAATTAATTTCACTGTCAGAATTGATTGCTGAGAGCGACAAAAATGTCTGGACTCCAATAGGTGGGTGGGAGCTAGTCACTACAAAAATCGGTGAGCAAGAATCACAAAGAACTTGCAATGTGGTTTCCAAAAGCCGATACGAGAATAATGGTGTTGAAGTTGTGCTAAAGGGTCTATTGGACGGTTGTAGCCTTCAAATAGGTCAGGCTCTGGTTGCCTGGGGTCGTATTGAACTTGTAAGTGGGTCTCAAATTTTTATTGCTAACCCTAGAATTCAAGTCCCCACCGAAGGCTTAACTTCGCCTAGTCTGCCTTCCCATTCGAGCTCTTCAACATGAAGGCAGGACATCGGTATTCACTAAACTGATTTGCGAAGATTGTTTGATGGAGAGCACCGATGTCCCTCGCGGGGATCATTATAGGCATGCTTGGGCTAGAGGTAATGCGGGGCAAGCCCCGCCGAGACGTTGAAGTCTGGGAATAGCCCTACCGGCGGCCACCCTGTAAGCACTGTCAAAACCATGATTTGCGAATCAAGGCGACCTAAAAAAGCGAATGGTGCAGCACATCCGCCAGGATAATCAGATGATGGTCCTGTACCTGCGCCTACCCAAGTATCAAGGCTACGACTGTACTTTCATAGACCTGCGCAAACACCGGGTATCGATGTAAAGCTCGGGCGCCGGGGAAGCGGTCTGCGGCCTTATTCGTATAAAGGCCAGAACGATCGCAGTAATGTTCAGGTTGTCGTAAATAACCTGCGAGAGACCTACCGCAGCATCGCTCAAAATACTTCCCCGGTGTGTACGCTGTCGTAGAGATTCCAACGTTCCCGGTTCTGCCAGCGCACGCAGCGGGTCGAGAGCGAGCTGATTTTCTTGATGGCGACAAGGCGCTTCAACTCGGGCATGATCTGCCCTCTGTCCAGTGAGGTGGGCCACGGAGCTGTGACCGTCGTGAAAAGATGGTGCAGGACTGTTCAGGAGCAGGCGTTCGGCCACACACCCCTGCGAACTATCCGCGCCGTAAATCATCAGATACCCCGCGTTTTTCCATCACCAAGGTAGACCCACCCATGACCAGCAACGCCTTCTCCAGCCTGCCACTGCCGGCTGAGGTTCTCGCCAACCTTGCAGCGCTCGACTACCAGGCCATGACCCCTGTCCAGGCGGGCAGCCTGCCACTGATACTGGCCGGCAGAGACGTGAAGGCCCAGGCCAAGACCGGCAGTGGCAAAACGGCCGCGTTTGGTATCGGCCTGTTGCAGCATCTCGACCCGCTGGCGTACCGGACACAGAGCCTGGTGGTTTGCCCCACGCGGGAGCTGGCCGATCAGGTGAGCAAGGCCCTTCGCTTGCTCGCCAGGCCGCTGCCCAACGTGAAGATACTCACGCTGTGCGGCGGCAAGCCCATGGGGCCGCAGTTGAGTTCGCTGGAGCGGCCGCCCCACGTGGTGGTGGGTACGCCGGGGCGTTTGCTGAAACACTGTGAAAAAGGGTCGTTGAAACTGGGGGATGTAAAAACACTGGTGCTCGACGAAGCCGACCGCATGCTCGACATGGGCTTTCTGGATGACATTGCAACGCTGCTGACATTCCTTCCCGCGCAGCGCCAGACGCTGCTGTTTTCGGCAACCTACCCGCAGGAGATTCTTGCCATCAGCGAAAGCGTGCAGAATGATCCGGTGGAGGTTCGCGTGGAGAGCACGCACGACGACAGCGTGATCCGCCAGACGCTGTATGAAACGGCAGACGGCAACCGGCCCGCTGCGCTGGCTACCCTGCTGCACCGCTTCCGCCCCGACAGCAGTGTGGTGTTCTGCAACCGCAGGCAGCAATGCGAGGAGCTGACTGGCGAACTGAAACGGCATGGCATCAGCGCCATGGCCTTGCACGGCGACATGGAGCAGAAAGACCGCGACCGGGTGCTGGTGATGTTTGCCAACCGCAGCATGCCCGTGCTCATTGCCACCGACGTGGCCGCCAGAGGCCTGGATATCAAGGACCTGGCGGCGGTGGTCAACTATGAACTGCCGCACGACCCGCAGGTGTACATCCACCGCATTGGTCGCACCGGCCGCGCCGGCAGCGAAGGCTTGGCGCTGAGCCTGTTCAGCGCTGGTGAAATGCACCGCGTCCAGGCCATCGAGGCGCAACTGGGCCAGGCCCTGCCAACCGCAGCCCTGCCCGAGATTGCGGCGGACGCCCTGCCCATCAAGCCGGTGATGACCACGCTGTGCCTGAATGCCGGGCGCAAAGCCAAGCTTCGCCCCGGCGACATTCTTGGCGCACTCACCGCCAGCGGCGAGCTGAACCGGGAGCACATTGGCAAGATTGATATTTTTGACAGGGAGGCTTATGTGGCCGTCACCCGGGAGCAGTGCGGCATCGCGCTGGCCCTGCTGCGGGACGACGGGGTGAAGGGGCGGAAAATCCTGGCGAGAAAGGCCTGAGCGCCTGAACCTAAACGCTCCGGGCGGCCGGCGTACTAGAGCGGGTCGTCGGCCTCATCCGCTTCCAGACGCTCGCGCCGCTGTGCTTCCTCTGCCAGTACGGCGCGAATTTCCGCCAGCACCGCGTCGGTGTCGGCACTGTGGGTGTCCAGCTCGAAGTCACCGCTGGGCACGTAGTCCGGGTGCAGGTCGCCGTCTTCATACAGCGCCCAGATTTCCTGCGCGTAGTGGCTGCCCAGCAGCTCTGGGGCGAACTGGCCGTAGTAGTCGGTCATGTTGGCCACGTCCCGCTCCAGCATTGCCCGGGCGTTGTTGTTGGCGGCGGCGTCCACGGCCTGGGGCAGGTCGATGATCACCGGGCCGTCTTCGTCCACCAGTACGTTGAATTCCGACAGGTCGCCGTGTACGAGGCCGGCGCACAGCATGCGCACCACGTACTGCATCATCAGCGCGTGATCCTCCCGGGCCTGCTCCGCCGACATGGCCACATCGTTGAGGCGCAGAGCCGCACCGCCGTCTTCGGCGGTAATCAGCTCCATCAGCAGCACGCCCTCCAGGCAACCGTAGGGTTGCGGTACTCTCACCCCGGCCCGGGACAGCCGGTACAGGGCGTCCACCTCGGCGTTCTGCCAGGTCTCTTCCTGTTGTTGGCGCCCGAACTTTGATCCCTTTTCCATGGCGCGGGCGCGGCGGCTGTTGCGGGTTTTGCGCCCCTCGGTGTACTGGGCGGCCTTCTTGAAACTGCGTTTGACCGCGTCTTTGTAGATTTTGGCGCAGCGCAGTTCACTGCCGCAGCGCACCACAAAAACGTCGGCTTCCTTGCCGCTCATCAGCGGGTACACAACTTCGTCGATCAGACCATCATCGACCAGTGGCTGCAGGCGTTTGGGTGTTTTCACGAAAGGGGTTTGTCCAAAGGGTAGCGGTCCAAGGGGTTACGGTCCAAGGGGCTGCAGTAGGGGGTTCGCCCTGTTGCGGGTACCATAGCGGCAGGGCCCGGCGTTGCTCCTACCTGCATGCTCACAGTGCGGGGCATCACGATGTGGGGCATCACCATGCGGGCCATTACCATGCGAAAGAAGAGTAGATTACCTTGAAAGTTGTCCCATTTCAGCGTCTGACCTGCCCGCTGGATCAGCAGCCACTGGGCGCTGAGCCCGCCCGCTGGGTGTGCGCCGGTGGCCACAGCTTTGATATTGCCGGCAGCGGTTACACCCACCTGCTGCCCGTGCAGCACAAACGCAGCCGCGACCCAGGCGACAGTAAAGCCATGGTGGCCGCCCGGCGGCGGTTCTTGGGGGCGGGCCATTACCGGCCGGTTGCCGAGGCTGTACAGCGCGCTGTGCTGGCTGGCACGGAAGACGGGGCCGAACTGGCCTGCCTGGATGCGGGCTGCGGCGAGGGTTACTACCTGCGTGAACTGGCCGCCGCCGATGCCGACGCAACACTGCACCTGCTGGGCCTGGATATTTCCAAGTGGGCGGTGCAGGCGGCCGCGCGGCAGGATGCGTGCGCCACCTGGGTGGTGGCCAGCAATGCCCGCATCCCGGCACAGTCCGCCAGCCTCGATCGCATTCTTTGCCTGTTCGGGTTTCCGGTGTATGCGGAATTTTCCCGCGTGCTGAAGCCCGGCGGCCTGCTGATAAAAGTGGATGCCGGCGCGGGGCACCTCAGGGAGTTGCGCGAGCTTATCTACGCCAGGGAGAAGAGCACGGCCGCCCGCGAAGCAGCGCTGCCGCCGCACTTTGCATGCCTGGGCGAGGAGCGGGTCCAATACGCGCTGCCTCTGGAGGGCAGCGACAACCTGGCAGACCTGCTGGCCATGACCCCGCACTACCACCGCGCCAGTGTAGAGGCGCGCGAAGCGCTGTCTCAGCGGGCGTCGCTGACCGTGAGTGTGGATGTGCGGGTGGCGACTTATCGCGCCATTGGCGGCGGCCGCCCCGGGGCCATGCCCCAGAGTGCCGAAGGCGGCTAGGCGGCCTGCGAGCCGGCCTGTGAGGCAGCGCGCGCCTTGTCTGCCAGGTACTCGTCGTAGGTGCCCTGGAAGTCGATCAGCGTCTGGTGTTTGATCTCCACCACCCGGGTGGCCAGTGACGAGACAAACTGCCGGTCGTGACTCACGAAGATGAGTGTGCCGTCGTAGTTGGCCAGCGCTTTGTTCAGCGCCTCGATGGATTCCATGTCCATGTGGTTGGTCGGCTCGTCCATGATCAGCACGTTGTTGTCCGTCATCATCAGCTTGCCGAACAGCAGGCGGTTTTTCTCGCCGCCGGAACAGACCCGTGCCTTTTTGTTGGCGTCGTCCGCGGTAAACAGCAGGCGGCCGAGCATGCCGCGCACCGCCAGGTCGTCGTGGCGGGGCAGTCGCCACTGGCTCATCCATTCAAAAATGGTGAGGTCGTTGTCAAAGTCGGCCGTGCTGTCCTGGGGGCAGTAGCCAACAACAGCATTCTCCGCCCATTTGATGGTGCCGCTATTGGCCTGGATTTCCTCAACCAGGCAGCGCAGGAAGGTAGTCTTGCCCACGCCGTTCTCGCCGATCACGGCCAGGCGCGCGCCGGCTTCAAGAATCATCTCGCCGTTGTTGAACAGCGGTTGATCGTCAAAACCGTGGCTCAACCCCTCCAGCACCAGGGCCTGCCGATGCAGCTTCTTGTGCTGCGCGAAGGTGATGTAGGGCGACACGCGGCTGGAGGGCTTGATCTCATCCAGCTTGATCTTCTCCATCTTCTTGGCGCGGGAGCTGGCCTGCTTGGCCTTGGACGCATTGGCCGAGAAGCGATTCACAAAGCTCTGCAGCTCTTCCAGTTCGGCGCTCTTTTTGGCGTTGCTGGCGCGCAGCTGATCCTGGATCAGCGTGGACGCGGCGACAAAAGCCTCGTAATTTCCGGGGAAAATACGCAACTCGCCATAGTCGATATCCGCCATGTGGGTGCACACCGCATTGAGGAAGTGGCGGTCGTGAGAAATGATGATCATGGTGCTTCTGCGCTGATTCAGCACGTCGGCCAGCCAATTGATGGTGTGGATGTCGAGGTTGTTGGTGGGCTCGTCCAGCAGCAGGATGTCCGGGTCGGCAAACAGGGCCTGGGCCAGCAGCACGCGCAGCTTCCAGCCGGGGGCTACCTGCTTCATCAGGCCAAAGTGCAGGGCTTCGTCGATGCCCGCCTCCAGCAGAATTTCACCGGCGCGACTCTCGGCGGTGTAGCCGTCCATCTCGGCGAACTGGACTTCCAGCTCCGCCACGCGCATGCCATCGGCCTCGCTCATCTCGGCGAGGCCGTAAATGCGGTCGCGTTCCTGCTTGACCTGCCACAGCTGCGCATCGCCCATGATCACCGTATCAATCACGCTGTATTGCTCAAAGGCGAACTGGTCCTGGCTCAGAATGCCAAGGCTGCAACCCTGCTCAATCGACACATTGCCAGATGTCGGCGCCAGCGCGCCGCTCAGGATCTTCATAAAGGTGGACTTGCCACAGCCATTGGCGCCAATCAGGCCGTAGCGATTGCCGTTGCCAAATTTGGCGGAAATATTTTCAAACAGCGGCTGCGCACCGAACTGCATGGTGATGTTGGCGGTGGTGATCACGAGGGGAATCCTGGGGAAAGTAGAAAATGGTGGGCCCAGAAGGACTTGAACCTTCGACCTGCCGATTATGAGTCGGATGCTCTAACCAACTGAGCTATGGGCCCCGGGTGTCGCGGGCTGCGACGAAGAGGCGGGGATTATATCGGACAAACTGGCGGGGCGCACAGCCTTGAGCTCCGTATCAACAGCCTTGAGCAGACCAGCAAAGGCCTTGAGCTGCCAATCGACAGCCTTGAGCCTCCTACCATTTGATCTCCACTTCGATACCGGATTCGCCGCTTTCGATTTCGACTTCCAGCTCCACCTCTACCTCGTCGGGCACTCGCACGGTGAGCTTTTTCCCGTCTTTCATAAAGTCCACGCCGTTGTGGCGCGACAGGTTGTCGGCCAGGGCGCGCAGCAGGTCGGCGGCCTGTTCGCGGCGCATGTGGCGTTTTTCGGTGATTTCCAGCAGGTCCATGGGGGCTTCTCCTTGCGGTGTGGGCGAGTGTTACGCGCCGCCGCCGGGGCGGAGAGCTGCGCGCTGTGTGCATTGTTGGGTGGTGGCGCGACAAGGTCAATCGCTTGGCAGTTGCCTGACCTGTGCTGGATGCGCGGGGCGTTGATGAGGGGCGCGGCGGAGGTACGCGCAGCTACAGGGTGAAGGCGTCTGGCGGGCCGGCGCGGTTGAGCAGGTCCTGCAGCTCGCTCAGGGCCTGCTCCATGGTCGCCAGGCTGGTGGGGGCGCTGACGGCTATCCGTATGGCGGGCGGGGCGGGGTAGCCCGGGGGGCTGAACAGTTCGGCGGATTTGACGTCCAGCCCCCGCGCGCGGGCCTGGATCAGGCATTCGCTCAGCGGCAGGGCGTCGGGCAGTGTCAGCCAGCCGTGAAAGCCCTGGGGATGAAAGCGCAGGCGCTGGCCGCTAAGGCAGTGCACGGCCCGCTGCCAGCGCGCGGCCATTTCGGTTTGCACCTGTTGCAGCAGGCGGTCGGCGGTGCCCTGTTCGATAAGCAGCGCCGCCAGGGCGGTAAGCAGGGGGCTGATCATCCAGCTGTGGTTTTGCACGCCGGCCACAAAGGCGCTGCGCAGTGTGGCGGGGGCCTGCAGGTAGCCAAGGCGCAGGCCGGGGGCCAGGGCTTTGCCCAGTCCGCCCACGTGCACGACTGTGTCGGCGCTGCGGTTCACCAGCGGCGCGGGGCAGGCGGTGCTCAGCAGGCCGTGAACGTCGTCTTCAACAATCAGTACGCCGTGTTCGCGGCAGATGGCGATCAGGGCGTCGCGGCGGGCGTCGCCGAGGGTGGCGGTGGTGGGGTTCTGCAGGGTGGGGGTAACGTACAGCAGGCGCGGGCGGTGCTGCCGGCAGGCGGCGTCTACGGCCTCGGGCAGCAGGCCCTCGTCGTCCATTTCCACTGGCCGCACGTGCAGGTGCTGCTGGCGGGCCAGGCTGAGCAGGCCGGGGTAGGTCAGGCGCTCGCAAAGCACGCTGTCGCCGGGGCGGCACAGGGTCTGCAGGGCCAATTGCACGCCGTGCTGGGCGCCGGAGGTGAACAGCAGCTGGTCTGCATCCAGCGCAATGCCGCGGCGGCCGAGCCAGGCGGCCAGGGCCTGGCGGTGCTCGCCGATCCCCTCCGGCGACTGGTACAGCATGAGCTGGTTGAGGGTCGGGCCGTGCTCCGCGAGCTGCCGCAGCGCCTGTTGCAGGGCCTCGGCGCGGTCGATGGCGGGGGGAATGTTGTAGCCGAGGGAGCGGGTCGTGCCGTCCGCTTGCTCGAAGCGCCAGCTCGGCCCCTGGGCGCGGCGCACGAAGGTGCCGGCGCCAACGCGCGCTTCTATCAGGCCGCGGCGTTCAACATCGGCGTAGGCCCGGGTCACGGTGCCGATGGTCACGCCTACCGCGTCGGCCAGGCCCCGGTGGGTGGGCAGGCGATCGCCCGGCGCCAGCTCGCCCTGTTCGATGCGCTGTGCCAGGGCGTCGGCCAGCTGTCGGTAGAGGGGGGTGGTGTCGTGCTTTTGCAGCGATATGTCTGTGAATGTCACGGTGACAATAAACCTTTTGCCGGCGGATTGAATCCCTGTTAGCGTCGATCCTTCCCATTTTTGGCTTGCAATGCAAGCAAAATGCTTAATTGTATCGATACAAAAGAGATTGCCCCGTGGATACCACCCTGCAGCTGTTACTTTCCATTGCCGTGTTCGCCGCCGCCATGACGGGCACGCCGGGGCCGAACAACATCATGCTGACGGCGTCCGGCGCCAACTTTGGCTTTGCCCGCACCCTGCCCCACTTGGTGGGTGTGTCGCTGGGGGTGGCCAGCCTGATCGGCACGGTTGCCGGTGGGCTGGGGGTGCTGTTCGAGGCCTTTCCCGTGGTGCAGCAGGGCCTGCGCCTGGCCGCGGGCGCCTACCTTTTGTACCTGGCCTGGCGCATTGGCACCGCTCCGCCCCCGGCCCGCCAGGCCCTGCAGCCCGGTGAGGCCGCCGCGCGGCCCATGCGGTTTCACGAAGCCCTGCTGTTCCAGTACGTCAATCCCAAGGCCTGGGCCATGGCGATCACGGCGGTGGGGTCCTTCACCATTTCGGGCGAAGGCTACTGGTGGTCGGCGGGGCTGATTGTGGCGGTGTTCATGATGGTGGGCTTTCCGCTCACCTCCGGCTGGGCGGCCTTTGGCGTGCTGCTGGGCCGGGTGTTGTCATCGCCGCAGAGCTGGCGCTGGTTCAACCGCGTGATGGGGATGCTTACGGCCAGTTGCCTGGTGTTTATTTGGTGATGCCCTTTGGGTGGCCTGTCCTGCAGCCTTTTGGACGCTGCACTCAGGCGACTGTAGCCGCCCGACTCTGCAGGCCGGTCCCCTTTCTGGCGCCTGGCCAACTCACAGGCGGGTTGCCCACCGGAGGGTGATCAGCCAGCCGGATGGCATAGATGGTCTACGCTCTGTGGGTGCTTCCGCTGAGAGTAAAAGGCTTATGCGTATCCCTGGGCTTCACCTGATCGACCGCCCCACGTTTATCGGGGCCCTGTTGCTGCTGCTGGTGGTTACTGTGCCGCTGGTGGCCTGGCCCGAGGAGGGCGCCCAGGCGGTGGCCCAGGCCCGGGCCTTTATGACCGACCAGCTGGGCGGCCTGTATCTGCTGCTGGGTATCGCGGCGCTGTTCTTCATGCTGTACATCGTGTTCAGCGAGATCGGCAATATCAAACTGGGCGAGCCGGACGAACGGCCGGAGTTTGCCACCGGCTCCTGGGCGGCGATGCTGTTCTGCGGGGGCATTGGCGCCAGCATTCTTTACTGGGCCCCCATTGAGTGGGCCTTCTACTACAACGACCCGCCCTTCCAGGTGGAGGCCGGCAGCCATGAGGCCATCCGCTGGGCGGCCACCTACGGGGTGTTCCACTGGGGGCTGATTCCCTGGTCCATTTACCTGATTCCCGCCCTGCCCATTTCTTATTTTTTCTACATCCGCAAACGCCCGGTGCTGAAGATTTCCACTGCGCTGATGCCGGTGATCGGCCAGCGCCGGGCCGAGGCCTGGCCGGGCAAGGTGCTGGATGTGCTGTTTATTTTTGGCCTGCTGGGGGGCGGCGCCACCACCCTGGGCCTGGCGGCGCCGCTGATCAACGAGGGCCTGTCCACCCTGTTTGGCATCCAGCAGACGGTGGGCAGCCAGATTGTGGTGTTGATGGTGTGCACCTCGATCTTCGCCTACTCGGCCTACGCGGGCCTGGACAAGGGCATCAGGATTCTCTCCAACATCAATTTCTGGGGCGCTTTGGGCCTGCTGGCGTTTATCTTCCTGGTGGGCCCCACCAACTTCATGTTCGAGACCGGGCTGGACAGCCTGGGCCGCATGCTCACGCATTTTTTTGAGATGGCCACCTGGGCCGAGCCCTTCGGCGGCCTGGCGGATTTTGCCGACACCCACTTCCCCCAGGACTGGACCATCTTCTACTGGGCCTGGTGGCTGGTGTTTGCCCCCAGCATGGGCCTGTTCATTGCCCGTATTTCCCGCGGGCGCACCATCAAGCAGATGGTGGTGGGCTCCATCTTCTTTGGCTCCATGGGCTGCTTCCTGTTCTTCATGGTGTTTGGCAACTACGGCCTGCACTTGCAGCTGACCGGCGAGCTGGATGTCATCGCCATTCTCAAGACGCAGTCGCCCACCGCGGCCATCTACGCCATGCTGCAAACCCTGCCTTTTGGCACCCTGGTGATCGTGGTGTTCACCCTGCTGGCGGTGATCTTCACCGCCACAACGTTCGACTCGATTTCCTACATTCTCGCCTCGGTGGTGCAGTCGGATATCGAGGGTGAGCCCCTGCGCTGGAACCGCCTGTTCTGGGCCTTTGCTCTATCCATCCTGCCCACCACCCTGCTGTTCCTTGGTGGCCTGGATACCCTGCAGACCGCGGCCATTGTGGGTGGCGCGCCGCTGCTGGTGATTGCCGTGATGCTGGCGGCATCGGCGGTAACGGCAGCAAATTACGATCTATTTCACCACCCGGCCTACCGCCGGCCGGTGTTCAACATGGACGAGCTGCCGGAGATCGATCCCTGGTCTGAAGAGGGGCTGGCGCGCAAGCGCTTCCGCGTGGCCAAGGCCCAGGCCCAGGAGGCGGCCGCCGAGCAGCGCGCGGCGCTGGCGGCCATGCTGGATTTCAAACAGGGGCTGCGTGACTGCGAGCCCACCGACGACGAGCTGCGCCACCTGGAGGCGCTGGAAGAGCAGGCCACCCAGGCCGCCGAGCGCAAGGCGGACGCCAGCCACCGGGCCCAGGCGGCGCGTGAAGACTTCGAACTGGCCATGGCGGAGCGGGAACT
Source organism: Parahaliea mediterranea (assembly GCF_003402235.1). Lineage (GTDB taxonomy): Bacteria > Pseudomonadota > Gammaproteobacteria > Pseudomonadales > Halieaceae > Parahaliea > Parahaliea mediterranea. Next base: position 49,486 of record NZ_QEWO01000006.1, on the reverse strand, counting down.
GCTGAACGGCGACTGAGCGCCACCCCCAAAACCGCCCCCGCTGGCCGCCAGCAGCTGGGCGCCCCCAGCTGGCCGCCCCCCTGACATTGTGCCCGTTTGGGTGGCCGGTTTGGCCATAGTCACCTTCAGGCAGCTGGGTACACTGGCTTCAGTGCTCCATCGACAGACCCCCAGCGATATAACAATAAGCGAGAAGGTGATGTGATGTTGAAACGCCAAGCCAGACCCTGGATGCGCCCGGCCGTGGGCCTCAATGTGCTGTCGCTTGCCATTGGCGGCGCGCTGCTGGTGCCCGCCGCCGGCGTGCAGGCCCAGGTGCTTGAAGAGGTCATCGTAACCGCCCGCAAGCGCCAGGAGGCGATGCAGGACGTGCCGGTATCCGTCACAGCCTTTACCGGCAACCAGTTGCGAGACGCCGGGATTGTGAACCTCAAGGACCTCGGCTATCAGACACCGGGGGTGCAGATTGATCAGTCCAGTGCTGCCCAGATCTGGATTCGCGGCATTGGCCAGCGTGACGATGGCTCGCGCATCGATGCGCCGGTAGGCGTGTACGTGGACGGCCTCTACATCCCCCGCAAAGACGGCCAGCTGCTGGATCTGATCGACGTCCAGAGCATCCAGGTACTGCGCGGCCCCCAGGGTACGCTGTTTGGCAAAAACACCACGGCGGGGGCGGTGGTGGTCACCACCCAGGCGCCGGATACCGAGTTCGGCGGGTTTGTGGATGTGCGCGTGGGCAACTATGACCGGCAGGACGTGAAGGCCACCGCCAATATCCCCCTGATTGACGAAACGCTGCTGTCCAAGGTCACCGTGGGCTCGGTGCGCAGAGACGGCTACCAGCGCAACATAGTGACCGGCCAGCAGGCGGCGTCGGAAGATCGCCAATCCGCCGCCCTGCAGCTGCGCTGGCTGCCGGGGGATGCGGTGAGTGTGGACGGGCTGGCCTACTACGGCGAAACCGCGGAAATCCAGCCGACCACCAATTGCCGCTGGCTGCAGGGCAGCAGCTTCAACGGCGAGGATTCGCTGTTCGGCAACCGCATATTGCCGGGCGATCGCGTGCCGGTGGATGCCTACAACGACAACGACACACCGGTCATGCCCGGCTTCAGCGCCCAAAGCCCCACCTTCGAGGCCGCCTGCCGCCGCTCCCAGGCGCTGCAGGACGACTACCGCACCACCACCGACCAGCGCATTGAATACAATCTCGACAACCTGCTGCTGGGCCTGACCGTCGAGTGGGAAATCAACGACAGCCTCAGCCTGAAAAGCATCACCGGCTATGGCGAACAGGAAAAGTCCGGCAACTTCGGCAACCCCGACAACGACGTGACCGAGCTGCCCTTCTCAACCCGCTATCGCCCCGGTGGCAGCCCCAGTGATCGCGACCATGTCTCGCAGGAGCTGCAGCTGATCGGCAGCGCCTTTGATGACCGCCTGGATTACACCTTCGGCCTGTTCGCCATGAAGGAGAATATCGACGACGGCACCGACGGGTCGGTGAGCTGGTCCACCGGCTCGCTGCTATTTGCGCCCATGCCCATCATGCTGATCAACTCGCCCACCGCCGAGCTGCAAACCTACGAGCTGGAAAACACCACCTATGCAGCCTTCTTCCAGGGCAGCTACGCCCTCACCGACAACCTGGAATTGACGGCCGGCCTGCGCTGGACCAGCGAGCAGCGCGAGCAGTCCGTGTCGCAGCTGCTGCTGGACGAGGCGGCCTTCCGCGAAACCGCCTTTGCCGCCATTGCCGGTGCGCCGGGCATTATTCCCCTGCCGGCCGCCGGCGTGGGGATTGTGACGGATCTGGATGCGCTGCTGGCGGCGGATATCTTCAGCGCCATTAACAACGCCTTCCCCTTGGATGCAGACGGCCAGCAGATCTACCCGCTGCTGCCGGCAGTGGAGCAACAGGCCGATGAAACCTGGGAAGAAGTCACGCCCATGCTCAGCCTTGCCTACCAGCTGCCGGAGGCACTGCTGGATGCGGCGGGTTTGCAATCGGCCATGGTGTACCTGGGCTATGCCGAGGGCTTCAAGTCGGGCACCTTTGAGCCGGTGGGGGTGGACGGCCTGGCCACTGTGCAGCCAGAAACCGTGGCCAACTACGAGCTGGGTTTCAAAATCGATTTTCTCGGTTCCAGCATGCGCCTGAACGGCGCCGTGTTCCGTACCGACTTTGACGAGATGCAACTGCGCCAGGTGCTGCTGGACAGCGGCGGCTCGCCCCGGGTGGTGCTGACCAACGCATCCAGCACCCGCATTACCGGCGGCGAGCTGGAGCTGTCCTGGCTGCCCACCGACAACCTGCTGCTGGTGGCAACGGGCAGCTACAACGATTACGACTACCTGGACTTTGAAGAGCCGCAATTCAGCTCCCGGGCGCTGTTTGCCCAGCAGCCGCTACCGGTCACCGACCGTTCGGCGGAGCCCTTTGCCGAGGTGCCCAAGCTGACGTACAGCCTGGCGCTGCAGTACACCTGGGATACATCCTGGGGGACCTTTGTGCCGCGGCTGGACTACAGCTATGTGGATGAGATCTTCATGGGGCTGGATGCCGGCGCCGGGCAGAACCTCGATCAATCCACCTTTGATGACTACGGTTTGCTGAATGCCCGCCTGGGCTGGCGCTCGCAGTCCGGCCGCCTGGAAGGTGCCCTGTATGCCACCAACCTGACCGATGAGCTGTATTACTTTGGTGCCGCCGCCGTGGGCGATACCACCGGTGCCTTCCAGACCACCACCGCGCCGCCGCGCATGTACGGGCTGGAGTTGCGCTATAACTTTTGAGGTGGCCCGTGAGTAACGACAATGCCGCCACAGACGCCCCGGGCAAACTGCGAACGCAGGCATTGGCGCACCTGTCTGCCTTTCTCGCCTCGGCCGGGGTGTTTATCAGCCTGGATGGCTGGGCGCTCGCAACCGGGGCGGGGGCGGCCACGGTGCTCGCCGTGCTGGCGGGGCTGCTCGCGGGCTTTTTCATGAGCCATATATGTCATGAGTGGGGGCACTTCCTTGGCGCTCGCCTGGCCGGTGCCACAACAACGATCAAGGTGCAGCCCGCGCCGCTGTTTTTCGATTTTGACTACGCGGGCAGCACGGCGCGGCAGGCGCTGGCGCTCTCGGCGGGCGGGCCCTTGGGCAATGTGCTGATCATTGTGTTCACGCTGTACAGCCTGCCGATAGTGAGCCCGGGCCGGGCCGCCCTGCTGGCGAGCATGGTGGGTAGCCTGGTCTTCGTGCTGTTTCTGGAGCTGCCGGTGAGCGGGCGCATCCGCCGGGGGGAAGCGCCCATGGACGCCATGATCGGGCACTTCGGGCAGGGCGAGCCCCTGTTCAGGCGTTGTAAGCGCCTGGGCGTGGCGGCGGGTGCCGCCACCCTGGTAACCCTGTTGGTGTTGCAGCCGCTCTGAGCGGGCGGCTCAAACGCGCATCTGCGCGCCGCCGTGAATGGCCGGCAGGTCCAGCGGGCTGAGGGCGCCGGGCGGCGCTGCGCACACAGCGGGGATGGCGTTCACAATCCGGTTGGCCGCTGAACAGTTGCCGCCCCCAGCGGGGCCCGGCTCTACCGGGTCGTGGCCGTGGGTGCTGACCACCAGCTCGGGGTTGCCGCGGATAATGGTCTGGTGGCAGCCGCGCCCCTCGGCGGGGTAGGGCCAGTGGGGCGCGCAGTCGTCGTCAATGCGGGTGATGTGCTCGACAACAATGCGTGCCTTGCCGGCGCGCATGCCGCGTACCTCAAAGCGGAAGGCGCCCTGGGTGCCGCGCTCGAAAAGGCCCATGCCGGGAACGTCCACGTCCTTGTCCAGCGGCAGCCGCTCCACGGCGGTCTCGATGGCGTCCAGGGGGTAGTCCAGTGCCGCCGCCACCAGTTCCACCATGGGGCCCCACACCCGGCGCATGGCACTGTCTTCCAGCATCTGCGGCACTTCAGCCATCGGGCGGCCAAAGCCGATCACGTTGCGCACAATTTCGGGCTGGTCGTACAGGCCGTAGTTGAAGATTTCCTGCATGCGGATTTCCGCAATGTCGGACACCGCGCCGCTGAGCAGCACAGGGAGTATGTCCATGGCCCAACCCGGGTCAATGCCCGACACAAACACCGAGCTGTTGCCCTGACGACAGGCGGCTTCAACGGCCTGTACCGCCGCGGGAATGCTGCTCTGGCCGCTGGGGTACAGCAGGGGGTAGAAGGCGGTGGAGACGACATTGACGCCGGCCCCCAGTACGCCAAGCAACTCCATGAAGGCTTCTTCGCCCCGGGTGTCCGCGTTGGCGGCGTAAACCACGCAGTCGATGTTGTCGCGGATTGCGTTCTGCCAGTCATCGCGCGCTTTTACGCCCAGGGCGTGGATGCCGGCAATCTCCCCCGCGTCGCGCCCGATTTTGGCCGGGTTGGACACCACCAGGCCCGCCAGTTCCAGGTCGCGGTGGGCGGCAACCGCCCTGATTGCCGGGCGCCCGACGTTGCCGCTGCCCCATACCAATACACGTTTGCTCATGTAGCCATCCTGTTATTGTTGTGTTGAATATAGCAAAAGGCCCGCACGTGGCGGGCCTTGGTTGGAGCAGCAGTGCGCTGGCTTACTCGTCGAGGAAGCTGCGCAGGTAGTCCGAGCGGGTCGGGTGGCGCAGCTTGCGCAGGGCCTTGGCTTCAATCTGGCGGATGCGCTCGCGGGTCACGTCGAACTGCTTGCCCACTTCCTCAAGGGTGTGGTCGGTGTTCATGTCGATGCCAAAGCGCATGCGCAGCACCTTGGCTTCGCGGGCGGTGAGGCCGGCCAGCACTTCCTTGGTGGCTTCCTGCAGGCCCTGGCCGGTGGCGGCGTCCACCGGCGAGGAGATGGTGTGGTCTTCGATGAAGTCGCCCAGGTGGGAGTCTTCGTCGTCGCCGATGGGCGTCTCCATCGAGATCGGCTCCTTGGCGATCTTGAGCACTTTGCGCACCTTGTCTTCCGGCATGTCCATGCGCTCGCCCAGCTCTTCCGGGGTGGGCTCGCGGCCCATTTCCTGCAGCATCTGGCGGGAGATGCGGTTGAGCTTGTTGATGGTCTCGATCATGTGCACCGGGATGCGGATGGTGCGGGCCTGATCCGCGATGGAGCGGGTGATGGCCTGGCGAATCCACCAGGTGGCGTAGGTCGAGAACTTGTAACCACGGCGGTATTCGAACTTGTCCACCGCCTTCATCAGGCCGATGTTGCCCTCCTGGATGAGGTCCAGAAACTGCAGGCCGCGGTTGGTGTACTTCTTGGCGATGGAGATCACCAAGCGCAGGTTGGCCTCAACCATTTCCTTCTTGGCGCGGCGGGCTCTCGCCTCGCCCATGCTCATGCGGCGGTTGATCTCCTTGATCTCGGCAACAGTCAATCCGCTCTGCTCTTCAATCTGGGCGATGCGGCGCTGCAGGCGCTGGATGTCGTCCTTGCGCGCGGTGAGCTTGTGGGCGTAGTCCTTCTTGCCACGGGTGACTTTGCTCACCCACTTGGCATCGGCTTCGGAACCCTGGAAGCTCTCGATAAAGTCCTTGCGCGGCATGCTGCATTCGCGCACGGCGATCTTCATGATCTCGCGTTCCTGGTCGCGCACGCCGGCCAGAATGTTGCGCGGTGAATCAGACAGCGGGTCGAAGACGCGCGGGGTCAGCTTGAAGAATTTGAACAGCTCGCCGAGCTTTTCCATTTCCTTCTGTGCTTCGGCATCGCCGCGCCCCTTGCTGGCAATCACCTTTTCGGTCTTGTTGAACTGGCGCTTGAGGGCGGTGAAGCGCTTTTTGGCTTCCACCGGGTCGGGGCCCGAGTCGGTCTCTTCGTCATCGGAGTCATTGTTGTTGTTCTCCGCGGCAACTTCCGCGGCGGAGGGAACGTGCTCGGCCGGATCCAGGTAGCCGACCATGACATCGCCCAGGCGGCGCTCTTCCCGGGTGACCTGGTCGTATTCGTCCAGCACGGACTGCACGGCGCCCGGGTAGTGGGCCAGGGCGGCCATCAGCTCCCGGATGCCCTCTTCGATACGCTTGGCGATAACAATCTCGCCTTCGCGGGTCAGCAGCTCCACGGTGCCCATTTCGCGCATGTACATGCGCACCGGGTCGGTGGTGCGGCCGGCTTCGGTTTCCACCGCGGCCAGGGCAGCCGCCGCTTCGGCAGCGGCGATGTCGTCGGCGGAACCGTCGCCCTCGCTCATCAGCAGTTCATCGGCATCGGGTGCCACTTCGAACACCTGGATGCCCATGTCGTTGATCATCTGGATGATGTCTTCGACCTGATCCGGATCGGAGATGTCCTCCGGCAGGTGGTCGTTCACCTCGGCGTAGGTCAGGTAGCCCTGTTCCTTGCCGCGGGCGATGAGCTCCTTGAGGCGGGACTGTTGTTGCACGACGTTGTTCATCGAGTGCATACCTATAAACGTAAAAAAAATGTAGCCGCGTATTGTAGCGGATGGGGCGCCGGTATAACCACCGCGGGAACGGGTAATTTCAGGCTTTTTGCTGCCGATATGCCACCGATGGCGTCATTTCCATGGCATTTTCGCGTTGGCGAGCCCTGTGCCGGCCCTGTGACCCGGCGATAGCGGGAGCGGGCCCACTGATGATGGGGGCAAATCCCGTCATTGCAAGGTTGCGGCTGTTGCCGCTGGTTGCCGTCAGCGTCCACGCTTGCCCCGCTCAGCGTCGAGTTTCTGCTTTTCTTTTAGCAGCTCTCTCAGCTGCTGTTTCTCCTCTGCGCTCATTTGAGCGTAGTTGGTGAGTTTTAGTTTGTCGACCTGCGCCGCCAGGGCGGATTTGCGCGGTAATAACGCCAGTTCCGCCAGGGTGTCGGCAAACTGCTGCTCTATGCCCTCGGTCGGAATCAGCCGCTCCTGGCCGGCAAGACGGTTCAGCAGTTCGCCCTGCGCGGTGCCGTACCAGTGCCCCAGCAGCATGGCGGTGGACGACTCCGGCCGGCGCTGCAGCAGGGTGAGCATCTCGCGCAGCAGATCGATGTCATCGCCGTCCAGTGCGGCCAGCGCATCAATGCTGCCCAGGCGCGCCACCTGCGGCTTGTGCAGCAGCAGGGCCAGCGCCGCCTGGGCCAGGTTGGAATAGCCCTTGGGCAGTGGTTTCTGCGGGCTGCGCTGGCGCGGCGCGGTGTCTTCGGCGTGCGCAGCGTGCAGCGGCGCCGGGTTGCCGGCCGGTGTCGGGGCCTCGGCGCTCTGGGGCGGCGGCACCTCAAGCTGCATCAGGCTCTGCAATTCCAGGCCGGTGCGCCGCGCCAGCTCCTGGAACATGAGCTGGCGGTAGACGCCCTCCGGCAGCTGGCGAATGTAGGGCAGCACCGCCTTGCTGAGCCGCGCGCGGCCATCCAGGCTGTCGGTATCTATGCCCTCAGACAGCGCCTCGAACAGGAAAGTTTCCAGCGGCCTGGCCTGGGTGAGCAGGGCTTCAAAGCCGTCGCTGCCCTGGCTGCGCACGGCGGTGTCCGGGTCTTCGCCTTCCGGCAGGAACAGGAAGCGCGCCTGGCGGCCGTCCTCCAGGGTGGGCAGGGCCGATTCCAGGGCGCGGAAGGCGGCTTTGCGCCCCGCCTCGTCGCCGTCAAAGCAGAACAGCACCTCCGGGCTCAGGCGGAAGATGCGTTCCAGGTGGGTTTTGCTGGTGGCGGTGCCCAGGGTGGCGGTGGCATTGCTGATGCCGTGCTGGGCCAGGGCAATCACGTCCATATAGCCCTCCACCACCAGGATGCGCTCCAGTTTGCGATTGGCTTGGCGCGCCTGGTACAGGCCGTACAGCTCCCGGCCCTTTTGGAAGATGGCGGTTTCCGGGGAGTTCAGGTACTTGGGCTTGTCGTCGCCCAGCACCCGCCCGCCAAAGGCGATAACGCGCCCGCGCTGGTCGCGGATGGGGAACACTACCCGGTCACGAAAGCGGTCGTAGGTGCGCCCGGCGTCGTTTTGCACCAGCATGCCGGCGTCCATCAACAGCTTGCGCTGGGCGTCACTGGTGGCAAAGCGTTTCAGCAGGTTGTCCCAGCCGGGCGGGGCAAAGCCGAGGTCGAACTGCTTGGCAATCTGGCCGGTCAGGCCGCGGCCCTTCAGGTAGTCCACTGCCCGCTGGGCCTCGGGGTGTTGGCGCAGCTGCTGCTGGTAGAAGCGGGCGATGTCTTCCATCAGGGCATAGAGGGGCTTGTTGCTCTGCTCTCTGCTCTGTTCTGCCGCCGCCGCGCCGCCAGTCTGCTCCCGCGGTACATCCAGGCCGAGGCTGCCGGCCAGGGTATCCACCGCCGCCGGAAAGTCGACGTTTTCGTAATCCATCACGAAGCCGATGGCGTTGCCGCCGGCGCCGCAGCCAAAGCAGTAATAGAACTGCTTGTCGGGATTGACGCTGAAAGAAGGCGTTTTTTCTTCGTGGAAGGGGCAGCGGGCGGTGTAGTTCTTGCCCGACTTTTTCAGTTTGACGCGGCGGTCCACCACCTCGACGATATCCAGCCGATCCAGCAGCTCGTCGAGAAAGGATTGCGGTATCCGTCCGGCCATTCGGTGTCAGGTGTACTGTGTGGGGTCTGGCGGGCTATTGAACCACGCCGGGGGAATCAGGTCAGCCTGCGGCGAGCCGGGCCTTGACGATCTTGCTCACTTCGCCCATGTCGGCGCGGCCCTGAACCTGCGGTTTGACCTGGCCCATGACGGCGCCCATGGCCTGCATGCCACTGGCGCCTGCGGCGGCGATGGCGGCGTCCACCAACTCGATGATGTCCGCCTCGGACAGCTGTGCCGGCAGGAATTCCTGCAGCACGGCGATTTCGCGCTCTTCCTGCTCGGCCAGTTCACTGCGGCCGGCGTCGTGGTACTGGGTGGCGGAGTCCCGGCGCTGCTTGACCATTTTGTCGAGCACGGCCAGCGCGCGAGCGTCGTCAACTTCGACACGCTCGTCCACTTCGATGCGCTTGAATTCGGCCTGAATCAGCCGGATGGTGCCCAGCCGCTCCTTGTCCCGCGCTTTCATGGCGGCCTTCATGGCCGCCTTGACGGATGCAACGAGGGTGGTGTCACTCATTGGGGAAGGTGCCTGCCCTGCCGGGGTGGCAGATCAGTACAGGCGGACGCGCTTGCGGTTTTCCCGGGACAGCTTTTTCAGGTGACGCTTGACGGCGGCAGCGGCGGCGCGCTTGCGTACCGTGGTGGGCTTTTCGTAGTGCTCGCGCTTGCGTACTTCGGCCAGTACGCCAGCTTTTTCGCAGGAGCGCTTGAAGCGGCGCAGGGCGACATCAAACGGCTCGTTCTCTTTGACCTTAACGTGAGGCATTAAGTCTTCACCTGTATCCAATAGTTTGTGTTTGCCTGCAAAATGAGCAGACAACGCCTGAAAGGGCGCGCATTCTATACCCACAGTGTGGGTTTTGCAAAGCGTTATTCGCCTCGTTATTCGTCCCCGGCGCAAGCCGGCAATGACTCCCACTGCCCAACCCCGTATCATTCGCAGCCAGACCCAGCAAGCGACCTTTTATGCTCATTCTCGGCCTTGAAACCTCCTGCGACGAAACCGGCGTGGCCCTTTACCACACCGGGCGTGGCCTGCTGGCCCACGCCCTGTTCAGCCAGGTGGACATCCACGTGGAGTATGGCGGCGTGGTGCCGGAGCTGGCCTCCCGCGATCACATCCGCAAGGCCTTGCCGTTAATCGAAGAGGTCATGGCCAGCGCCGGGTGCTCGGCGGGGGATATTGATGCCGTGGCCTATACTGCCGGCCCCGGGCTGGTGGGTGCGCTGATGGTGGGTGCCACCCTGGCCCGGGCGCTGGCCTGGGGCTGGGGGGTGCCGTCGCTGGGGGTTCACCACATGGAGGGGCACCTGCTGGCCCCCATGCTGGAGGCCGAGCGCCCGGACTTCCCCTTTGTGGCCCTGCTGGTATCCGGCGGGCACACCCAACTGGTGCGGGTGGATGGCATCGGCGAGTACAAGCTGCTGGGGGAATCGCTGGACGACGCCGCCGGCGAGGCCTTCGACAAGGCCGCCAAGATGCTCGGCCTGCCCTATCCCGGTGGCCCACACATTGCCAGGCTGGCGGAGCAGGGCGATGCGGCTCGCTTCGACTTCCCGCGGCCGATGGTCAATCGCCCGGGCCTGGATTTCAGCTTCAGCGGCCTGAAGACCTATACCCTTAATACCGTGAACGATTGCCAGGCCAGCGGTGGCCTTGGCGAGCAGGACAAGTGCGACATCGCCCGCGCCTTCGAAGAGGCGGTGGTGGCGACCCTGGTGATCAAGTGTCGCCGGGCGCTCAAGCAGGAGGGCCTGAAAACCCTGGTGATGGCGGGCGGGGTCAGCGCCAATCGCAACCTGCGCGCCAGCCTGGCGCAGGCCCTGCAAAAAGATAGGGCCAGGGTGTTCTACCCGGCCCCGGAGTTCTGCACCGACAACGGGGCGATGATCGCCTACGCTGGCGCCCAGCGCCTGGCCGCCGGGCAGCGCGACGAGGGAGGCATTGCCGTGCGCCCGCGCTGGCCCATGGCAGAGCTGCCCCCCATTACACTGGCGGCTGGCTGATGGATACGGTATTCATACGGGAACTGGCGCTGGAGACCGTCATCGGCGTTTACGACTGGGAGCGTGGCGTGCGCCAAACCCTGCTGCTGGATCTCGACATGGCCTGGGACAATCGCCCTGCCGCCGCTGGCGACGACCTGCAGCACGCGCTGGACTACGCCGCTGTGTCGGCGTGTATCGCTTCCTTTATGGGGGCCCAGCAATTCCAGCTGATCGAAACCGCCGCCGAGCAGATCGCCGCCCTGGTGCGCTCTGAATTCGGTGTGCCCTGGCTGCGCCTGCGCCTGTGCAAGCCGGGCGCCGTCGCCGCAGCGCGGGATGTGGGTGTGCTGATCGAGCGCGGGGAGCGGCCCTGATGCCCCGCGTTTACCTTGGCCTTGGCTCCAACATCGAGCGCGAACGCTACCTGGCGGCGGGGCTGGACGCCCTCGCTGCGCTGTATGGCGAACTTTGCTTGTCGCCGGTTTATGACTGTGAGGCCATCGGCTTTGACGGCCAGCCCTTCCTGAATATGGTGGTGGGCATCGACACCCGTGCCAGCGTGGCTGAACTCGCCCGCGACCTGCGGCGCATCGAAACCGAACACGGCCGCCTGCCCGGCGCCACCCGCTACTCCCCGCGCCAGCTCGATATCGACCTGCTCACCTACGGCGACGCCACGGGCGTGGTAGACGGCGTGCGCCTGCCGCGCCCGGAGATCCTGCGCAATGCCTTTGTACTGCGCCCCCTGGCGGACCTGGCCCCCGCCGAGCCCCACCCACTGGACGGTCGCTGCTACGCCGCCCTGTGGGAGGCCTTCGACCAGGGCTCGCAACAGGTCAGGCGGGCCGGCTTTCGCTGGCGGGGGCGGGTGATTTCAACCGCAGATCAGGCGTAGCTCTGATTTGTAGTTCTGATTCGTAGCTCTAATTCATAGCACTGAAATTCATAGCACTGATAGTTAGCGCCGATTATTCGGCGAGCATCGCCAGACACTCCGGCGGATTGATCGCCACCAGCAAAAAACCACGGCTTTCGCCGACGATGTCATACAGCCCCGGCCGGCAGGCCGGCGCGCGTGGCTCAACCCCCGTCAGTATCCGGGCGCACACCGGGCGCTGGCGCCTGTCCTGGCTGCCGCACAGCCACACCTTGTTAAACCCCGCCGCCTTTGCCGCCGGCACCCAGCGCGCAGCCCGCGACAGGGACTCCATCTGCCCCGGCGCCAGCCGGTGGTGCCGCTCGATGCGCTCCACGGCCGCGGCTACCGCGGCATCGTCGCTGAGCAGTACGACGCCGGTGTAGTCCCCAGCGGGCTTGGGCAGGGTGTCCAACAGGGCTTGCTGCAGGGTGCTGGTGATTGTGTTGTACCACTTGAGGGCCTGGCGGTTCTGCAGGTACAGCGCGGTGCCAAGGGCAAGCGCGCAGGCCAGCAACAGCGCGGCCTGGTAGCGGTTGCGCAGCGGGGTAAAGAACATCACCACCAGGCAGGCGAGCCACAGCGGGCCGGCGGTGCGAAAGGAAATCACTATCCCCAGCGGCACGGTGAGCAGGTAGTGCACACCGCCCATGCACAGGGCCAGCAGCGCCAGGGGAACAAAGCGCGCTACCCGGTTGCCCATGAGGCTGAGGATGACGGCCCCGGTGGCCAGCGGCACCAGCCATAATTTGCCCAGCAGCGGCTGCAGGTGCTGTGCCAGGTAGTGCAGGGCGCGCTGGCTATTGTCCAGCAGGTCTGCACCGCTTTCGATGTAGTGCGGCCGCCGCCATTCCTCAATGGCGATACCCAGGCCGCCACCGGCCAGGTAGACCGCCAGCAGGGCCGAGCCGTAGCCCACCACAAAGCCCATGGCCCACAGGGGGATGAGCTTCAGCCACAGGGTTTTGAGGTTGGCGGTGAGGTCCTTGCCTGCCAGCCAGTGCAGGTGCAGCAGCGGCAACAGGTAGTAGAGGTGACTGAAACTGCCAAACAGCAACACTGCGAACAGGGGATAGAAGAGCCCGGCGGGCAGGCGCGGGGCCAGCAGTGCCGCCAGCGCCAGCAGGGCAAAGGCGGGCAGGGAAGTGGCCGGCCACTGCAGCTGGTTCATCAATGGTGTGACCTGCAGGGCCAGGCAGGCCAGCAGCAGGGCATAGGCCGGCGAGCCCACCCAGCGGCGCGCGCTGATAAACACAAACAGGCCCCAGCACAGCAGCGCGGCAATGGCCGCGGCCGGCCCCGGTATCAGCCGCAATACCGGAAACAACAGGTAATTCAGCCAGCGGCCCTCGGTCAGCAGCTTGTCGAAAAAAGCCGGCCGGGGCAGGTAGTACATGGCATCGTGGCGATACACGCCAATGTCGGCCAGCTGCAGCACCAGCAGGCTCGCCAGCACCAGGCCGACAAGGGCTGCCAGCCACTGCGCGCCACTCAATGCACCGCCCGGTGGCCGGGCGGGTGCCGATGCGCGCGGCTCCCCGCTAAGCGCTGTGTGCATCATTGGCTTCCTTGGCCTTAACTATGGCCTTGCGCGGATTCTACCGCGCGCCGGTAGCGATGGTCAGAGCCCGCGCCGCGAGTGCCGCTTGCGTTATTGCTCACAGGCCCGCCAGCCCCAGGCCCCAGCCGCCGTCCACCGCCAGTACCTGGCCGGTAATGAACGGGGCATCCAGCCCGAGAAAGGCCACGCTGCGGGCGATGTCCGCCGGCTCGCCCAGGCGTGCCAGCGGTGTGGCCGCCAGGATGGCATCACGACGGCCTTCGTCGTAGGCCGCGTCGTCCTCTGGCCACAGAATGGCCCCGGGCGCCACGCCGTTCACCCGCACCTGCGGGCCCAACTCCAGGGCCAGGCTGCGGGTGAGCGAGGCGAGCCCGGCCTTGGCCGCGCAGTAGGCGTTGAAGTCCTTGAGCGGCCGCGTGGCGTGAACATCAATCAGGTTCACCACGCTGCCGCCTGCGGCGCACAGGGCCGGCAGCAGCGCCTGCACCAGAAAATAGGGGCCTTTGAGGTTGGATCCGAGCAGGGCGTCAAAGTCCGCCTCGGTGGTAGCCGCCAGCGGCGTCGGGGCAAAGCCGCTGGCGTTGTTCACCAGCAGCGCGAGGGTGGGGTGGGCGGCCTGCAGGTCCTTTGCCATGCGCTGGATGGCGCCAACCTGCTGCAGGTCGGCCTGCCACAGGTGGCAAGAGGCGGGCCGCAAGCGGTTGAGCGCCGCCGCCAGTGCCTCGGCCGCCTGCGACGAGCGGTGATAGTGCAGGGCGATATCCAGCCCGCGGCTGTGCAGCTCACGCGCAATGGCCGCGCCGATGCGCTGGGCGCCGCCGGTCACCAGGGCCAGCTCAGCCTTTGCCAGCTCGGCCTTTGCCGGTTCAGCCATCGCCAGCCTCCCTGCGCAGGGCATCCAGGCGTTGCACTTGTGCGGCGGCAATGGCATCGCCCAGCGCTTTGCCCTGCAGGCCCTGCCCGGCAAAATTCGCCGCGCTCACGCCAGCGGCCAGTGCCGCGGCGCGGCGCAGGTAGTCGCCCTGGGGATAGGGCCGGTCCTCCAGCCCCAGGCGGCCGCGGGCATCCGCTTCGCAGGCCAGCAGAAAGTGCTCAAACGCCGCAGGGCGGCGCAGGGCGCCGGTACTGCGCAGCAGCTTGAGCAGGGTCTTGCCGCGCAGTTGGCGGGCGGTGTGGCACAGCAGGTGGTATTCGCACACCGCCAGCGCCAGGTCGCGGTGGCGGTTGGGCACCTTCAGGCGCTGGCAAAGGGCTTTTACCAGCAGCACGCCCCGGTGTTCGTGGGCGATGTGGCGGGGCAGGACATCGGTGGGGGTGGTGCCCTTGCCCACATCGTGCACCAGGGCGGCAAAGCGCACGGCGGTGTCCTCGCTCAGGGCGCCGGCCTGCTGCAGCACCATCAGGGTGTGAATGCCGCTGTCGATCTCCGGGTGATATTGCGCCCGCTGGGGCACGCCGAACAGGGCATCCACCTCCGGCAGCAGCGCCGCCAGCGCGCCGCAGTCGCGCAGCACCTGGATGTACACCTGGGGGTTGCGCTCGCCCAGTGCCCGGTCGGTTTCCACCCAGATGCGCTCCGCAGGCAGGTGGGCCAGCTCGCCCGAGGACACAATGCCGGCCATCAACTGGCGGGTTTCTTCGGCCACCGTAAAGCCGAGGTGGGCATAGCGGGCGGCGAAGCGGGCCACCCGCAGCACCCGCAGCGGGTCTTCCGAGAAGGCCGGCGAAACGTGGCGCAGCAGCCGGGCCTGCAGGTCCTGCTGCCCGCCGTAGGGGTCGATAATGTCGCCCGCCGGGGTTTGCGCCATGGCATTGATGGTCAGGTCCCGGCGCTGAAGGTCTTCCTCGAGGGTGACAGTGGGGTCGTAGTGCAGCGCAAACCCGGTGTAGCCGTTGCCCTGCTTGCGCTCGGTGCGCGCCAGGGCGTACTCCTCCCGGGTGCGCGGGTGTAGAAACACCGGAAAGTCCTTGCCGACCTGCTGGTAGCCCTGATCCAGCAACTCCTGCGGCCGCGCGCCCACCACCACCCAGTCGCGCTCGGTGACCGGGTAGTTGAGCAGGGCGTCGCGCACGGCGCCGCCGACCAGGTAGGTTTGCATGCGAGGGTCCTTGATCTGTCCCGGCACTTTAGAGAGGAATGGCACCTGGCTCAAGCGGGTCAACATGTCGCGATTGCACAGGCCCGCGCGTTGCGCAGGCCCGGTGCCGCCGGCACACTAGGCCTCCCGCAGTCGTCAAGAAATGGCCCCATGTCAAATACCATCCTTGTTACCGGCGGCGCCGGCTACATCGGTTCGCACACCTGCGTTGCGCTGATCGAAGCGGGCTACCAGCCCCTGGTGTTCGATAACCTCAGTAACAGTAGCGAGGAGGTGTTCCAGCGCCTGCAGCGCATTACCGGCCAACGCGTTCCCTTTGTGCGCGGCGACCTGCGCGACCCGGCGGCGCTGGATGCGGTGTTTGCCAGCCGCGACATCAGCGCCGTGATCCACTTCGCCGGCCTCAAAGCGGTGGGAGAATCCGTCGAACAGCCGTTGGCCTACTACCAGAACAACGTGGCGGGCACCCTCAACCTGCTACAGGTCATGGCGGCCGCCGGGGTGGAATCGCTGGTGTTCTCATCCTCCGCCACGGTCTACGGCGACCCGGCCTCCAATCCCATCCGCGAAGACTTTCCGCGCAGCGCCACCAACCCCTACGGCCAGAGCAAGCTCACCATCGAGCACATCCTCGGCGATCTCAGTGCCGCCCGCCCGGATTGGCGAATCGCCTGCCTGCGCTACTTCAACCCCGTGGGCGCCCATCCCTCCGGGCTGATCGGCGAGAACCCCCAGGGCATTCCCAACAACCTGGTGCCCTACATCGCCCAGGTCGCCGTGGGCCGGCGCGAGGCTCTCAGCATCTTCGGCGGCGACTACCCCACCCGGGACGGCACCGGCGTGCGCGACTACATCCACGTCATGGACCTGGCCGAAGGCCACGTGGCTGCCCTGCGTTACCTGCAGGGCAGCGCCGGCCTGCTGAACGTCAACCTTGGCACCGGCCAGGGCGTGAGCGTGCTGGAGATGCTGGCCGCCTTCGAACAGGCCTGCGGCAAAACACTGCCCTACCAGATAGTGGATCGCCGCCCCGGCGACGTTGCCGAATGCTTCGCCAACGCCGACCTGGCCGCCGCAGCCCTCAACTGGCGCGCCAGCCGCAGCCTGCAGGCCATGTGCGAGGATGTGTGGCGCTGGCAGTCGGGGAATCCGCGGGGGTATTGATGGGGGTGGCTGGCACCATTCCCAAAGTCAGCATTAAATAGTTCTTCCAGCCTGGCTATTTTGATGTCGACTTTGATGTCGACACGGATTTGCCCCTGCCAATCCCGTAGTACTCGATGCCTAGCTCTTCCATGTGGGCGGGATTGTAGAGATTGCGGCCATCAAAAATCAGCGGTTCCTTCAATAAGCGCTTCATCTGTTCGAAGTCCGGTGACCAGAATGCCTTCCACTCGGTACAGATGACCAAGGCGTCGGCGCCTTCCAGCGCTTGCTCCTTGTGCTCAGCGATCTCCAACACGCCGTGGTCGCCATAGATACTCCTACAAGCGTTACCCGCCTGAGGATCAAAGGCTTTAACCTTCCCACCGCGGTCCCAGATAGCTTCCAGTACATAGCGACTAGGTGCTTCGCGCATATCATCCGTGTTGGGTTTGAAGGCCAGGCCCCACAGGGCGATGGTTTTGCCCGTCAGATCGTCGCCAAGCCGCTCTACTACCCGCTGGGCCAGTTTGTCTTTCTGGCGCTGGTTGGTGTCGTGTACGGCAGTGAGGATTTCCGCATGGTGGCCGTTCTGGCTGGCGAGGTGCTTTAGGGCTTGTACGTCCTTGGGAAAACAGGAGCCGCCATACCCACAGCCCGGGTAGATGAACTGGTAGCCGATGCGCGGATCGGCGCCTATGCCGCGGCGAACGTCTTCAATATCTGCTCCCACCGCCTCAGCGATATTGGCCATCTCGTTCATGAAGCTGATTTTGGTGGCCAGCATGGCGTTGGATGCATACTTGGTCATCTCCGCGCTTGGCGGGTCCATGGGCATTATCTTCTCGTGATTGCGGTTGAAGGCCTGGTACATGCGCCGCATCTCCCCAAGCACTGCCGGTGAGCGGGTGCCAATGACAATGCGATCTGGGCTCTGGCAATCCGCCACCGCTGAGCCCTCCTTGAGGAATTCCGGATTTGAGGCTGTTTCCACTGCAACGTTGCGCTGTTGCTCGCGTAAGGCTCGTTCGATGTGAGCCTGCACCGCATCGGTGGTGCCCACGGGTACAGTCGACTTGGTGATGACAACTTTGCGGCAGGTCATATGCTGCGCAATGGTTGAGGCGACCTGCATTACATAGGTGAGGTCTGCAGAGCCATCAGCTTTGGCGGGTGTCCCCACGCAAACAAACAAATAGTCGCTTGCTTGAACAGCCATGTTGGCGTCTGTTGTGAACGACAACAGCCCATTGTCCATACCGCTGCGAAGTAGGTTTGATAACCCCGGTTCATAGAAAGGAACCTCGGCATTGTTGAGGCGATTGACTCGGGCTGCGTCAACATCCATACAGATTACGTGGTGACCGACATCGGCAAAAATGGCTGCCTGGACAAGGCCTACATAGCCACTGCCGAAGATAGAAATATTCATTGATCAGTATTACCAGTGTTACAGAAGGGGAGAATTTGCTGTGGACATAAAAGCTGCAATATAAAGCAGGAAGAGGTGTAAATGTAGCCTAGGTTGTTTTCCCATCCCTGCAGCGGCACCGCGTCCACTCGCCCGTTTCCAGGCAGTACATCGACAGCGAACCACCCCACACGCAGCCGGTATCCAGGCCGATCACGTTGGGCCCTTCCGTCTTGCCCTCCAGCGAGGCCCAGTGGCCAAACAGAATGCGGTCGTTGCGCGTTTTGCGGTGGGGGTGGCTGAACCAGGCTGTCACCTTCTTGCCGCTGGTGGGCACCGGGCCCTTGCTGATCAGATCCAGTTCGCCTTCGGCGGTGCAAAAGCGCATGCGGGTGAGGTAGTTGGTGATGGTGCGCAGGCGGGGCATGCCGGTGAGCTCGTCGGACCAGATGGCGGGCTCGTTGCCGTACATCTGGCGGAAGAATTCGGTGCAGTCGGGGCTTTGCAGCATATCCTCCACCTCCTGGCCCCGGGCCAGGGCGTCTTCCACGCTCCACTGGGGCGGGATGCCGGCGTGCACCATGGTGAAGCCGTTCTCGTAGTGGATCAGCGGCCGGTGCAGCAGCCAGTTGAGCATGGCGTCCCGGTCTGGCGCGGCGAGGATTTTGTCCAGCGTATCCGAGCGGCTGGGCTGGCGCACGCCGGCGGCCACCGCCAGCAGGTGCAGGTCGTGATTGCCCAGCACCAGTTCCAGGTTGTCCCGCATATCGTACAGAAAACGCAGGGTTTTCAGGCACTTGGGGCCGCGATTGATAATATCCCCCACCGACCACAGGCGGTCCCTGTCGGGGTTGAAGCGCACCCGCTCCAGCAGGCATTTCAGCGGCTTCAGGCAGCCCTGAATGTCGCCTACAACATAGGTGGCCATCAGTGTAGGGCCGTGGGGGTGTGCAGGGTAAAGGGCGGAATGGGCACTTCAAAGGCCGGCATGTCGGTGGGGTCGATGTCCGCGTCCAGGGGCGCGATCATCGTGTAGCTGCCCTCCATGCATCCCACCGGCGTTGGCAGCGTGGCGCCGCTGGTATAGCGGAACTGCTCGCCTGGGGGGATGACGGGCTGCTCGCCCACCACGCCTTCGCCGCGCACCTCCTGCACCTCGTCATTGGCGTCGGTGATGATCCAGTGCCGCGACAGCAACTGCACCGGTACCGCACCGTTGTTGCGGATGGTGATGGTGTAGGCAAAGGTGAACTGGCCGGCCTCCGGCTGGGAATGGCTGGGCAGATAGGTCGTCTGTACGGTGACCCGTACCTGCTCGGGCTTGATGTCGGTCACGCGGGGGTCCTTACAGGGCGTTGGCGATGCGGATGAAATCCACCAGTGCCAGTGTCTCTGCCCTGCAGCCTGGGTCAAGCCCCAATTGCGTCAGGCCGGCATCATCCATCAGGCCCTTCAGATTGTTGCGCAGGGTTTTGCGCCGCTGGGCAAAGGCGGCCTGCACCACCCGCTTCAACTGCGCCGGGTCGCAGTCTGGCCAGGGCGAGCGCTGGCGCGGCACCAGCCGCACAATGGCAGATTGCACCTTGGGCGGCGGGTAAAAGGCCTCCGGCGGCACATCAAACAGGTGCTCCACCTCGCACAGGTACTGCGCCATGATCCCCAGCCGACCCCAGGCCTTGCCGCCCGGCTCCGCCGCCAGCCGCTGCACCACTTCCAGCTGCAGCATGAAGTGCATGTCCTGGATCAGCGGCGCAAATTCCAGCAGGCGGAAAATCAACGGTGTGGAAATGTTGTAGGGCAGGTTGCCCACCACCCGCAGCGGTTTGCGGTCCGCGGCCAGCGCCGCAAAGTCGAACTTCAACGCATCCGCGCTATGCAGCTTGAAGCCGGGGTAAATGCTGAACGCCGCCAGCAGGCCCGTGACCAGGTCCCGGTCCAGCTCCACCACATCCAGGCGGCAGCCAGAGGTAATCAGCGCTTCGGTGAGGGCGCCCTGGCCAGGGCCGATTTCAACCAGATGGTCATCACTCGCAGGCTGAATGGCATCGGCAATGCGGCCGATCACCGTGGCATCCTGCAGGAAGTTCTGGCCGAAGCGTTTGCGGGGGAGGTGGGCGGTGTGACGTGTCATCTGGCTATTCTATCCGGCAGCACTCGCGCATACCACGTTAAAAGCCGGGTTCCCTGCGTGGCGGGCCTTTCTGGTAGACTGCGCCACCAAACCACCACCACCGGACGCCAGCCAGCCCCTGCATGTCACCCTCACAATACTTCCGATTGATTGATGTTCAGGCAAAGATGCTGCTAAAGGCAGAGGCGTCCAGATTCAGCCTTGGCTACCTATGGTGGTTGATTGAGCCGATGCTGTGGGTTGCAGTGTTTTACCTGGTGTTCAACGTGATACTGGAATCGCCCCGCAGCGGCACGGAGTTCCTGGTATTTCTTTCCACCGGAAAGCTGGCATTTATCTGGTTCTCCAAGGCGGTATCGCAGGCGTCAAACAGCATTGTGAACAGCCAGGGTCTTGTGGCTCGTATCAACCTGCCGAAAAGCCTTTTTCCAATGGCTGTAGTTCAGGAGAGCTTATACAGGCAGGCGGCAGTTTATTCATTGCTGGTGGCCGTGCTGCTGATCTTCGATTATCCCCCGGCAGTGGGGTGGCTGTGGATGCTGCCGCTGATAGCGGTGTTTTATTTAATGATCGTCGCCTGTGCACTGATAGGGGCCTATCTGGTTTGCATGGCGCGGGACTTCTCTAACCTGATTCCGCTGGGTATGACATTCCTCCTGTTTACTTCGGGGGTCTTCTGGGATGTCCGCGAAATCGAAGACCCAGAAAAACTGAGTATGGTGCTAAACATCAACCCCATTGCATTCGTGCTTGATGCACATCGGCAAATTCTGATGTATGGCCAGGCTCCCGACCTTGATCATCTGTCTTATATAGCTATTGTTTCCATAGCCGCAATTGTCGCGATGCTTGCCTTGATGCGGCGCCACAGCCAGCTACTGGCCCTGAAGGTGCTCACATGACGGACGTCATGGGGAGTCACCGGCCTGTCTTGCTTGAGCTGGATAATGTGACGCTGGATTATCGATCCAGCAAGGACACCTACGACCAAGGGGTGCACCACGTACTTGATCGGGTATCGCTAAGGCTTTACGAGAACGAAACCCTGGGCATTATCGGCCGTAATGGGGTAGGTAAAACGACAATCCTGCGCATCATGGCCGGCATACTGGCTCCCACCAGTGGAACGGTGCGCATGGAGAAAGGTAAAACAGCCTCCCTCTTGTCGATAGGATTGGGATTCAGGAATGAACTGTCCGGCCGTGACAATGCGCTGCTGGCTGCAATGCTGCAAGGCGCAAACAAGCGGCAGGCATCGGGGTTTCTTGAAGAAATTAAAGAGTTTTCCGAACTTGGAGACTCCTTCGAAGAGCCGGTGAAAACCTACTCTGCGGGAATGCGTTCCCGCCTTGGCTTCACCACCGCGCTGATGACGCATGTCGATATTCTGCTGATTGATGAAGTGCTGAGTGTTGGTGATGCGCAGTTCAAGCAGAAAGCTCAGGCTGCGATGAAGGAGCGGGTTAAGGGGGAGCAGACGGTGGTGTTTGTGTCCCATGTGGAAGCCCAGGTGAGGGAGCTTTGCGATCGGGTAATCTGGATCGATAAGGCCAAGGTGTGCTGTGAAGGGGAGGCCGGCTTGGTGCTTGATGAGTACAGGGCTTCGCTGCGGCCCGAGTCACAACCGAGGGCGTAGGCTACAAGGCTCGTTAAAAGATAGTCGGCGCCAGAGTGTGGCTCGACGCTAACTGTCCCACCGGACTTAAGCTTCTCCAGTGTGAAGCCATTGAAAATTGTCAGATATTATTAGATGTCAGCTAATAGGGATATAATTCATCAGAAATTGCTTGATGGGCCGTTCATTGTTGCTCTTTCGTACTAAGTAGTAGCTTTTTTAGTTGAATTTTCATTCGACTGCGGGGGCAATGTCGAGAAATTCATGTGCCAGTAGTTCGTTCGTAGAGGAAAATCCATGTCCGAAGATTTCTCATACCTTGCGCAGAAGATAGCTGACGCTGATTTTCAGAATCAGCGTTTTCGCCATATTCTTACTCGCGACTTTCTGGCGGATGAACATTTTTCTCGCATCCGGAATTGCACCTCGGTGCGATGCGCGTCGTAAAGCTCTCACTTATATGGGCAATATACATGCTCACGAAGATCCAGAAAGCCAGAAGATCTCTGCGGTGGGAGCGCCTCGACCTGGTAGGAGCCAATGCTGACTCCAACGCTGGGGAATTTAAGTATGACGTTAAGCAGCTGTTAAAAGTTATGGCTGGTAGTGTCAGCAAATCCAACACCTAATGTATATATGGATTTGAATTTTTCAGGACACTTGGTTTCTTGAGTGAGCGGGGATTTAGTTGGTCTTATTAGGTTCGCTGTTGTCGGAGGCGGGGTGATACTGGCAGATGGTTGATAGACTTTCGATTACTAACACCCAATTTCTGAAATCCTTGCTTATTGCATTCTTAGGTGTGGTAGCTTCTTTTGTCTTGTGGTGTCTCATTGTATTTCTGCTGTGTGAGAAGGGCTTTCCTACATCGACAGCCGCGCCTGCGAGGTTGTATGAAATAGCGGGGAACCACTTTCGGCCGTTGAAATTTGGTGATGGTGGATTTCAGAATGCTTCGGTAGTTATTTCCGGGTTGAAAGATGGCGAAGCTATTCTTGAGGCCAGAGTTTCTGTTCGCGCAGAACAATTTCCATTGATTAGTCTCGAAACTCGCGGTATGCATCCGGGGCTGGATTTGGTTCTTTTCTGGAGAACTGATCAGAATTCTGGCGTTACAAATCAAGTAGAGCTAGAGGTTAGTCAAAGCGGTAACTATTGGTACAACCTCGCGAATGATTCCAATTGGAAAGGATTGGTTACAACGGTTGCTCTGGGTGTCTACGGTGACCTGCGAGAAGAGCCTTTTTTACTTGAAAAAATGGCTTTTCACTCTTTTAGCAGCTCGGGTATAGCTGCATCGGTCTGGGGTCAGTGGACTGCGTTTTCTGGGTGGTCGCAGCGATCTATAAATAATTTAACAACGGTCTTTGGAGGCGGTAGCGTTAATGCAGCGCCGGTGCTCGCCAGTTGGGCCTTACTTGGCATGGCTCTCACTGCCATGCTCTCTTGGGTGTTCAAGGCGAAAATTGTTTTGTCGTGCGTGATCGCAGGAGCTGTTCCGTGGCTGGTTTTCGATGGTATGTGGCAGTCCAGCCTGAATGCCCAGTTGCACGAGATACGGCTGACTTACAGTGGGAAAAGCGATGAAGAAAAGCACCTGGTGGCACCAGACGCAGTTTACTACAAATACGCCAAGCGCCTGAAAGACGAACGTTTGCCTTCTGAGCCCTCGAGGATCTTCCTGCTAAGTAAGAGAGAGGGGCACGACTACGAACGTTTGAAGATTCAGTATTATCTACTTCCGCATAACATATACAACTACGGCCTTATCCCGCCCCATCAATATGTCCGCAGCGGTGATTATTTACTCCTGATCGGGGAGCATGACCCGGTATACTACAACGAGGAAAAAGGATTTATCGCCTGGCTCCGCGGCATCACGATTCCGGTCGAGCCAGTGGACTATGATCAAATAGGCACGCTGTACAAGGTGGTAGGCGATAGTGTCGTCCACTGATCGCAAGCGGTCTGTTGTGCGACTAATAAAGCTGTGCTCACGAGTGTGTTCGAAGTTCTTTCTTTATGAATAAAATTAAAAAATCCGATGATAACGCTATATTCAGCCGATTGAAGTCTGAGCGGGCAGTTTACGCGCTTTTTCTGGAACTGCTGGATGTAGTCATCATTTTCCTGGTGTTGTGGGCAACATCTGAGTTTTTCTATGCTTGGGACACGCATTACATGGTTGCCAGCATGTTTGCGGCTATTTGTTTTGTTATTTTCGCTAACCAGTCGGGACTCTACCAAGTACGAACGGGTGAGGGGGCGGCCTCAATGCTGTTCAGGCTTTTTCAGGTATGGGGGCTGGTAGTGATGGCTTCCGTTTTACTCGCCTATATGACAAAGACCTCGGCACTCTTTTCGCGCTTCGCTGTCGTTACCTGGTTTGTTTCAACGCCTCTGTTCATGGCACTGACAAGGCGGATCTTGAGCGCGTTGGGAGGAGGCGCAAGAAAGCGAGCGCAGAAGGTAGAGCGGGCTGTGATTGCCGGTATTTCCGGTGTCGGGCTAGAAGTGGCGAGAGCGCTGGTTGACAGGCCGGATTTAGGGATCGAATTGATTGGCTTTTACGACGAAACGCCTGATATCAATGCGCGAACCAGTGGTGAGCTGCCTGTACAACTGCTGGGAAACTTCTCTCAACTGGTTTTTGACGCCCGCGCAGCAAATTATGACACCGTGTTCTTGACCGGATCGTTACAGTCTCCTGAACATCTAAAGGTGTTGGTACATGATTTGGCCGAAAGTCACGTCAGCCTCAAGTACATTCCGG
Organism: Parahaliea mediterranea; assembly: GCF_003402235.1. Taxonomy (GTDB): domain Bacteria; phylum Pseudomonadota; class Gammaproteobacteria; order Pseudomonadales; family Halieaceae; genus Parahaliea; species Parahaliea mediterranea. Next base: position 25,325 of record NZ_QEWO01000006.1, on the reverse strand, counting down.
ATATTTTTGCGCTCAACCTTTTGCACTCACGTGTTTCCGATGTGGGGGGAATACCCTGTATTAATGTCTACGATTCGCCCCTTGATGGCATCGGGCGGGTTATCAAGCGGATCGAAGACGTCGTACTGAGTCTTATCATATTGCCTATCATTGGTGTCCCGATGTTGGTGATAGCGTTGTTGACAAAGATGACGAGCCCCGGCCCGGTCATGTTCAAACAAAAGCGCTACGGTTTCCGTGGCGAAGAAATCACTGTCTGGAAGTTTCGTACAATGCGGGTCTGCGAAGAGGGCGACAGAGCAGTCCAGGCTACCAAAAATGACCCCAGAGTGACTCCCATGGGTGCGATTTTGCGCAAGACCTCGCTGGATGAACTGCCCCAGTTTCTCAATGTGCTGATGGGGGATATGTCTATTGTCGGGCCCCGGCCTCATCCGCTGGCCCTGGATGATGAGTTTAAAACTTTTATTGAGGGGTACATGCTCCGGCATACCGTCAAGCCGGGGATTACCGGTTGGGCGCAGGTTAACGGTTGGCGGGGAGAGACCGATTCGCTGGAAAAGATGGAGCAGCGGGTGCAGCACGACCTTCACTATATCCGCAACTGGTCGGTCTGGTTCGACCTGCAGATCATCGTAATCACCGTGCTCAAGGGTTTCACTGATCGGAATGCATATTGATAATGACGGTTCGGCCAAGGTGGCCATCTTGCCGGCAAGGGGATAAAGCGTAAATGAAACAGCAAATGATATTCGTAAAGGAGGTATCCCAGTGTCGATTGTAGTGGTTACCGGTTCAGCGGGATTGATCGGATCCGAGGCGTGTCGTTTCTTCGCCGGCCTGGGAATGGAAGTGATCGGTATCGACAACGATATGCGTCAGGTGTTTTTTGGTGCAGAGGCGTCTACTGAATGGAATCGTAAATCCCTTGAGAGGGATTTGACGAGCTACACGCATCTGGAGTGCGATATTCGCGACACCGAAGCTATTGACTCAGTATTCAGGAAGTATGGCAGCGCCATCTCACTTGTAATCCACACCGCTGCACAGCCCTCCCATGACTGGGCTGCGCGCGATCCCTTTGCTGACTTCTCGGTAAACGCAAACGGGACATTGAACCTGCTTGAAGCCTGCCGCCAGCATTGCCCGGAGGCGGTATTCATCTTTACCTCTACCAACAAGGTCTACGGTGACTTGCCGAATGAGCTGCCGCTTGTTGAGCTCGACAGCCGCTGGGAGATAGACGCATCACACGCCTATTCCGGCGGAATCGCGGAAGATATGAGCATCGACCAGAGCACCCATTCGCTATTCGGGGCGAGCAAGGTCGCAGCTGACGTGCTTGTTCAGGAATATGGGCGCTACTTCGGCATAAGGACGGCTATATTCCGCGGCGGCTGTTTGACAGGGCCGAACCATTCGGGAACCCAGCTTCACGGCTTCCTCGCCTATCTGATGAAGTGCGCGGCGACAGGCGACAAGTACACGGTGTTTGGCTATCGCGGCAAGCAGGTGAGGGACAATATTCATTCCGCAGATTTGATTGCCGCCTTTCACGAGGTTTACAAGTCCCCCGACGTGGCTGCTGTATATAACATCGGCGGTGGCCGCCAGAGCAACTGCTCGATGCTCGAGGCAATCACAATCTGCCAGGAGATCACTGGCCGTGAATTGGATTACAGCTATGCCGAAGATAACCGCAAAGGCGATCATATCTGGTACATCAGCGATCTTTCACGGTTCAAGACCCGTTACCCGGGGTGGGATATCCGCTATGACGTCCCGGCTATTTTGACGGAAATTTTCGAACTGAATCGAGAACGCTGGTCCCGTGATGATTGATAAGGGCCGGCACAATGTACTGGGCGTAGGCGTGTGTGCCGTCGACTACGAAACGGCGGTCGATCGCATTCTTGAAGCTGCTTCAGAAGGCAAGACGCTTGGTGTGAGCGCGCTCGCAGTGCATGGTGTGATGACTGGTGCCATGGACTCGGAGCACGCCGCACGCCTCAATGCGCTCGATCTCGTCGTGCCCGATGGCCAGCCCGTGCGCTGGGCGCTGAACTGGCTCTACAAGCTGGACTTGCGCGACCGTGTCTACGGCCCAGATCTTACCCTTAAGGTCGTGGAAGCCATGGCAGCAGCGGGCCATGGCATGTTCCTTTACGGTAGTACTCCTGAGGTGCTTGCGCAGTTTGAGGCGAATTTGCGCAAGAAGTATCCGGGGCTAACAATCAATGGCACGGCCCCCTCCGCCTTCAGGACTGTGTCCGAGGAGGAGCAGCGGGAAATCGCCAGAACCATCCAGGCATCCGGCGCCAAAGCTGTGTTGGTTGGGCTCGGCTGCCCGCGCCAGGAAGTCTGGGTCTACGAGCATTTGAGCCTGCTGGACATGCCGATGCTGGCCGTTGGTGCCGCTTTTGATTTTCACGCCGGCTTGTTGCCGCAGGCTCCGCCCTTTATGCAGCGCTATGGACTTGAGTGGTTATTTCGGTTGTATCAGGAACCGAAGCGGCTATGGAGGCGCTATTTGTTTCTCAATCCAGCTTTTATATACCAGCTGATCAAGCAAAAAACTGGTTGTTTCGGCACGGGGGCTGGTCGCGAAAGCCGGGCGCCAAGGTTCAAGGGTTACGCCTAACGGCGAATCTCCATGGAGTTTTATGAGCCTGCAAACCACCTTGGATTTCGGACGAGTTCCGTCCGTTTTACTCTGCATCGTTAGGTAAACGAAGAGAAAGGCTATGAGTCTGGAAGAAAACGGCTATACCATCGTACGCAATGTGCTATCCGCGCAAGATATTGAGCTTTTACGTGAGCGGATCGACCACGTACTAAAGTTGGAAAAAGTTCTCTCCAAGGACCCTTTACAAGAGCATTTTCCGCCCTATCGTTTTGATAATGGCGTGATACATGATGTCTATCAGCGGTTTGGGTTTTTCCGGAAGTACGCAGAGCTGGATCCCATTTTGGATTGCGTTGAGTCCGCCCTCGGCAGATCATTCTACATGTACGACAATACCCTGTTGTATAAGCCCCGGGACAAGGAGAATGAAGTGCCGTGGCACCAGGACTACATGTCGAGGCCAAAGGAATCCCAAAAACTAATTACTTGGATAGCGATCGATGATGCTACCAAGGAAAATGGCTGCCTCAAAGTTATTCCCGGTTCACATCGGGCTGGGTTTCGTGACTGGTACCGGGTTCGCGGTGAGACGCACCACGACAGATTGAAGCTGGATAGTGAAGAAGTAGGGAGGGCTGAATATGTCGAACTTCCAGCTGGAGATGCAATTATATTTTCCAATTACTTGGTGCACTCGAGTGAACAGAATATGTCCAATGAACCACGGCGGGCTTTCCGAATTGCATACAAAGGGCTCGACAACGCTAAGGTGCCCCGCGGCGTGCCAATATTGATTCGGCACCATCTGGAAGATTATTCCCGTTTGGACAATTTAGAACAGGTAGGGAAATGGAGGGCAATGATCCACAGGATTGGTCGCCGGTTGCAGCAAATCTGATGCACCTTCATAGGATGTTCCGTACTCTGTTCCCGTGACAACAAAACCACTTACAGAAAAGTTGGGCTTGTTCTTTTCTCTCGCCGAGCATGGGCTTATGTCCCTGGCGATGCTTCTGCTCAATATTTACCTGTTCAACAACCTGGCAGAAGCTGAGTACGGCTATTTCGTCCAGCTCTATTCGCTCGCGTTGCTGATTCAAACGATATTTCTCAGCTTTTCCCTGGAGCCGAGTCTTGTTGGGGGAGAAGATCTTAACAACCTCCACCACTTTCGTAAGCTGTGGTCAGCGTGGCTATGGCTGTTTGCAGGTGTACTTCTGCTCTATTTTGCGGGTCACCAAATATTTGGAGCTGATACTCTCACTGGAGTGCTATTTCTGTTCTATACCAGCGGAACGTGTTTTTTGTTTTTCCAGAGGAAGGCTACTAATGTGGGATCAGGGCAACTAAAGGCCTTTTGGGGGTCGCTATTGTATGTTGCCCTGCTGGGTGCTCTGCTTATTGCTTTTCAACGGGGTGTGGAGCCCAGCCTGAACGCCTCGCTTCTCTCAATGGCGGTTGCAAGCCTTGTGGTTCTGGTCCTTGTCTACCGCATCTGGCCAGAAAAAATAAGCATCGCTTATCTGAAAAAACTTGGATCAGCGCATGGGGCGATGACACTAGCGATGATTGCAACGGCTGTCTTTCAATGGGTACCGAATAATTTTATCTTTTTTATCTTGCCCCTATATTCGGATCCTGGTTCGGCGGGTGAAGCAAAGGCACTCCTGAATCTCATCCTGCCCCTCATGCACTTTAATATGGTATTGGGCAGCTTTATGCCGCCACGCCGGAGAGCAGGAATGCTTGGCAAGCAGCGCTTTTCCTATCTTCCCTATATCGCTATCAGTTTTTTTGTCCACGCTACCTATATCCTGGCCCTCTCGCTTTATGCAGAGCCGGTGGTCGGGTTGGTATATAGTCGTGACCTTCCGATCAGTAATCTTGAAATAGCGCTTTTGTGCCTGGTTCCTTCTGTTACTGCAGCGTTGTGTTTTGTCCATACTGAAATAAGGGCGACACTCTCACATCGAATATTTGTTCAAGGCTATGTCGCTATGCTGGTCATTTGTCTGCCCCTCACATTTTACCTTGTCGACAGGTTCGGTTTGCAGGGAGCGCTTGGCTCGATCAGCCTTATGTTTCTGGTTCTTCTCATCGCGCAGTTAACGTTGCTGGTTCACTCGGGTGGGGCGCGCACGACGGAGGCGAGCCTGTGATGCGAGATGCAAGCTTTCTTCACATTGGGATCAACGACAGCAGTGCGTGAAGTGATGGATACATTGAAAATTGTGGTCGCGCACAATCGTTACCAGCAGCGGGGTGGAGAGGATGTCGTGCTGGAGATGGAATCAAAGTTGTTGCAGGAGTGTGGCGTTGATCTTGATCTCCTGCTTGAAGACAATGATGGAATTTCGACAAGCTTTTCAAAGCTGAAAGCCGCGTGTGGCGCTACTTTCTCGGTGCCACAGTACTTCAAGTACAAGAAGTATTTTAATCACTTGGCTCCTGATGTCCTGCATGTGCACAACTTCTTCCCGCGTATTAGTCCGGCCATTTTCTATGCGTCGAAGGCATGTGGCGTGCCGTCTGTTATGACGTTACATAATTTTCGTACGATCTGCCCTACCACAACCCTGTTGCACCACGATGCAGTCACTGAGAGGTCGATCACTGATGGTCCGTTTTGGGCCGTCAAGGAAAAGGTGTACCGGGGGTCCGCTCTGGGAACATTTGCGCTGGCCAGTATGATCAGTGTGAATAAATTTTTCGGAACATGGCGTAACTGCATTGACGGGTACATTGCCCTGACCGAGTTCTCCAGGCAGAAGTTTATTCAGGCAGGCTTTCCAGCAGATAAAATCCATGTGAAACCAAATTTTATATTTGACCCCGGTTACGACCACGCCAGTCGAGCGTGGGAGACCAGGGAATTCGCCCTATTCGTAGGGCGCCTTGCTCCAGAAAAAGGCGTGTCAGTAATGCTGGAGGCATGGAAGAGGCTTGGGATACCGCTGGTAGTGGTTGGCGGTGGTCCACTGGAGGCGCAGCTAAAAGCTGTGGATAATCCAGCGATCACGTTCCTTGGTACGCAGTCGCCCGCTTCTGTGCAACAGTTGATGCGAAGAGCGAGGTTCCTGGTAATGCCCTCCGTCTGGTATGAAGGCTTTCCCATGACGCTCCTGGAAGCCTTTGCGGTCGGCCTGCCAGTAGTAGCATCGGATATTGGTAGCTTGGCGGAACTTGTTCAGGATGGGGTGACGGGAAAGCTTGCCAGAGCGGGAGATGCCGAGCATCTGGCTGCGACCTGTGAGACCCTGTACGATTCCAAGGGCCTGCTAGAAGAGATGTCTGTTAACGCTCGAGCAGCTTACGCTGGAAACTACACTCCGGAAATAAACGTGGAGCAACTGCTGCGGATTTATGATCTGATTCGCCGCAAAAAATAGAAAGCATTAGGCAGATTGTGAAAGCACTACGCTATATAGTCGATTGGTACGCGAAACCTACACGTGGCAGGGGAGAAGTTGGAAAGCCGACGCTGGTCAATTTTCCTATCACGGATAACTGCAATTCCCGCTGCCTGATGTGCAACGTTTGGCAGGAAAATGTCGAAGGTGAATTGAATACCAATGAGATCTTTTCCATTTTTTCCGCGGACGCCTTTAGCGAGGTCGCACACATTGGTGTTTCCGGTGGCGAGCCCACGCTTAGAAAAGACCTCGTGGCTTCGGTTGAGTCACTGCTTGAGGCCCTGCCCAAGCTGCAGTCCCTGTCGATAACTTCCCACGGTTACCACTATCGCCGTTGGTCACGATTTATTGGCCCGATCAAGACTGCCTGCCAGCGAGCGGGCGTTGAACTGGTTCTCAACCTGTCCGTCGATGGCGTCGGTGAACAACATAATGAGGTCAGGGGTATCGAGTCTGCTTTTGAGCGCGTTGGCAAAACACTCACCATTTTCAAAAATGAGGGCGTTCGCGTTCAACTTCAGTGTACCGTGTCTCGTGCCAACGTCTACGGCACAGGCCGTGTGCTTGCGTTTGCACGCCAGGAAGGAGTGGAAGTTATTTTCCGCTGTGCCACATTCATCGAGCGGTTGGCAAATGGCAACCTCGTTGACGGGTTTTCATTAAACACTGCCGAACGGTCATTTCTTGCGGATTTATATCGGTCACCTGACCTGATTGCACAAACACGTTCCGCTGGAAGGCGCCTCTATTACAAGAAAATGGCCGTCTGGTTATTGGAAGGGGGTGCCCGGCCCATGCCGTGTTACTTCCAGAATGAGGGGATCCTTGTGACATCACTTGGCGAGGCTTACCCCTGTTCGGTGTCGGACCTGCGATTGGGTAACTTGAGAAATGATTCCGCCTATGATGTTGTATCCAGCGAGGCCGCGTTTACCAAGCGTGCGCAGGTGAAGTCACGGGATTGCTCTTCTTGTATTCACGACCAATCCGGTGCCTGGCACCCGTGGGAACTGATTGTAGATGGCGCCGACAAGGCCGGCCTTGTAGCCAAACTTAACCAGATTGGCAAGGCTTTTAAAACCCTGTTATTTTTTATAGGGACGCTTGCCCTAGGGGCGCTACCGACACCGCGAACCAAAAAAGGGGGTGACAGCGCACTGCTTATTGGCGCCTATGGCGGGGAGCATGTCGGAGATGCAGCTATTCTTGCAGGGGTTATTGCGCGCTTGGAAAGCCAGCATGGTGTCAGGAAGATAACCGTCGCCAGCTTTCGCCCCGACCGTACCCGCGCTTGGGTAGAGAAACTCGACCTTCCGGTTCCAGTGGAAGTAGCCCCTGCGAACCACCATGCAATTCGTCGCTTGCTAAACGAGCACTCTCATGTGGTTTACGCCGGTGGGCCGCTTATGGAGTTGCCGGCACACCTGGCCAGGCACCTATTTACTTTTGCCCTCGCTGCGAGAGGTGGGGTGACACGTGTGATTGAGGGCGTAGGGGTTGGTCCTCTGAATACGGCGTTTAGTAAATGGTGCGTTTCCAAACTCTTTGCACTTAGTGACGCGTCGACCATACGTCAGGAGCGGTCGGCAGCTGCAAAGCTGGTGACACTGCCGGCGAATGTACGCATCGGTAGAGATCCGGCATTTGACTATCTGGAGTCGAGATCGACAGCGGCGCTTGCCGATTGCCCTCTGGCAGGTGACGTTGCACAACTGATCCTAGGGGCGCGCCACTGTATTGGAATCAATTTACGCCCGCTGTGGGTGAAGTACAGTACAACCGGGGGGGAAGAAACAGCGCGCATTGAAGAGCAATTTATCGCCGAATTGTGCAGCGCGATGGAGGAGATATCCCGCCGGAATGAAGGTGTGCGTTTTATTTTCTTCCCGATGAACCCAGATCAGTTCGGCTTTTCCGATTTTAATCCCGCGACTGCGATTGAGCGTCATCTCTCCCGATCAGGCGCTGAGCCCGTTGATTATCGGGTGTGGAGCGCTGAACCCGATCCCGATTCGATTCTCTTTCTTTTAAGTGCAATGGATGCGGTTATAGCGATGCGCTTCCACGCCTGTATTTTTGCCATGTCATTGAACAAGGCAAATCTGCTTGGCATTGATTATCAGATCGGCAGGAAAGGCAAGGTCTCTCTATTGTTGGAAAGTGAGGGACTGCCTGGGCAGTGCTTTAAGGTCGAGTCTGTTGGGGCAGGAGAATTGGTTGATTTCATTAGTATCGCACTTGAGGTCTCGTCAGGGTGCGCGGTACGTGAGGCACTTGAGAGAAAGGGTGGCCAAACACCGAAAGGTCCCGTCAATGTTATCGCGTCGGTGTAATGAAGATATGACGGCACCTCAAAGCACAGTTCGGGCTAGAATAGGCCTTCGTCCAATACAACAAATCTGAATCGGTTATGGGTTTTTGATGCAGTCTTACAAACTACAATTGAGGCGCTTAGCAGAAAAGCTTTATCGATTCGTGCTTGGCACCCGCCCCTACAATACTATTTTTTCCTTTAACTACCACAATATATCTAGCATTGTTCGGTTCCAAAAAGCCGTTGCTTCCACCTTGGTTGGCAAGTCGTTGGTGTTCGTTGATGTGGCGGGAGGAAAGAGCCCGTACTACGAGATATATAGTGAGTTTGCTGAAAAGTTCGTGGTAGTGGATCTGGAAGAAGCTGTTGCGCAGAATGATCGCTCGGATAAAAAAATGCTGGTTGCCGGGTTTGCGGAGTATTTACCCATCAGAAGCGGTTCAGCAGATGTGGTGTTGTGTAATGAAGCACTGGAGCATGTGCTCGATGACCGCCAAACGGTCGAGGAAATCTATCGGGTTCTCAAACCAGGGGGCATGTTCGTCGGTTCGGTTCCTCATATCAGTCCTATTCATCTGGAGCCCTATGACTTTAGGCGGTTTACCCAATTTGGACTTGCTCAATTGTTAGGTAGGACTGGATTTGATGTTCAGCGTATTGAAGGAAGTGGGGGGGTGTTCAGGGCGGTTGCTTTGTTGATAAATCTTGATGTTCTCCTGCCTATGCTGGATCCCGTAAGAGGTCAGAGGTTCAGTAATGTAAAACATTTCGTATTCACGCCGATTATCGGCTTGATCAACGTTACAGCGTTGATCCTGGACTTGGCTTTTGGCCGGAAGCAACGCTCGCCGGCGGCTTATTGCTGGGTCGCACGAAAGCCATATAGCAAATAGCGAGAACAGAAAGGCATGAGTACAGTAGGTCAAAGCGGATTGAAAGCCACATCGTTGACTAATAGACAATATATATATTTCCTCTTGGCCTCAACGGTACTGTGGTTCCCGTTTTTCAACTTGAATCTAGTAGATAAAACTGGCGCAAATTCGCTGCCTCTATTCAGCGCAACCAAGTTGGCCAGAATTTCTTGGGCAGTTGTTTGTGGCCTCATATTGGTGTGGCTGGTGCTTGTAATGTGTCGAAGGCGCATTCTCAGTTCCTGCTTTAGAGACACGGCTGCTCAACTAACCATCTTTTCAGTAATTGCAGTGTGGATATCTCTTACAGATTCTTTAGAATTTTCTATGCTGGGGGTTTTTCGTGCGCTGGAATTTAGTGTTGTAACTTTATCGTTAGTTTGTATCTATTCAATATTTAAATATTCGCAGGTCGGTTCTGAAACGACTATCGATCTATTGATGGATGTTCTGCTCTACTCGGGGCTGATTACAGTTGTTGCAATTCTATTTTGCTTTGTCCTGGATCCTGGTCGCTTATTCGTTGAAGTTCAAGAACATCGTTGGCGACTTGGTGGACACCTTTGGGCCGAGAGTTTTGTCGCAGTACAACTCCAGAGCTTGCTGATCGGTTTAACTTACCGATTTATCAAGGGTAAGTCGGGAGTGTTCGGATTCCTGTTATTATCGCCGGTAGTTGTTTTACTTGTTTTTTTTGCCGATTCGAGATTATCGCTCTTGGTTCTTGGCGTTCTTATTGTGGGGATATCCTTACTACTCTTTACCCAAGGGATGCGCTCCGTGCTTGCTGCATTTGTTGCATTGGTCTTTCTGAGCGCATTAGTCGCCGTTCCGGTGAAGTCTCGACTTTCTGCCCATTTCGAGTCCATCAACCTTGAGCCCGGTTATAGTATTTTCACCGCGCTTCAACAGTCTCCAGAAGCACCTAGTCAAAGTAATGATTACGTTTCGGCTAAAATTGAGCGAAATGAAAACGCCGCGAAAGAGCTTGGCGCGCTCAATGGGAGGTTGCCGCTGTTTCTAACTGCAGTTAGGGGCGGAATTGAACATTGGATAAATGGTGTGGGTTATGTCGAAGGGGTTAGGGGGTACTTGGACAAAAATCACGAAGCAGATTGGTGGAGGCCTTCAACCGCACATAATGGCTTTTTGGAAGTGATTTTGTCATTGGGTATAGTGGGGGCAATACCATTTTTTATTCTAATGGCAACGTCTTTATTTAGAATTCTTTTGCTTTCCTTCGGTAATTTTTCTGTTCCGGAATTTTTTTTGGTATCGTTGTTTTATATAGTAATTTTGCTTTATGGTCTGCTGCATACACCTTTCGGCAGTGTCGTGTGTGCCACGACGGCAGGCTTAGTGTTCTCGAATTTGATTATCGTGGGCGGGCTATTAGGGGGGGGCGCAGATAGAATTGGTTCTCCTGTAAGCGAATAGCGCACGTCTTGGATCTGCAAGAGTTTAACAGTATCGCCCATGTTCAACTGTTAGCGACACACTGGCCATGGGAATATAATAACGGATGGCCAAACTCGGCCATCGGGGGGCGCCTCCTACCCAGCTGTTGCTGGCTACATAACTCTCATTCAACGGGCGATTAAAATCGTGGGGATTACAATCAACCTGAATTTTCGTTAGGGGAAATTCCGAAGGGCCACGAACGCCTATGTCGGGAGAATTTTCGAAAAGTACTGAATAGTTTGCTGGAGCCCGGATCGAAGTTCGATGGTTGGCTGCCAGTCAAGAATATCTCTGGCTTTACTGATATCCGGTTGGCGCTGCATTGGGTCATCAGTCGGCAGTGGGAGATATTCGATTTGAGAGCGCGAGCCGGTCATTTCGATAACGAGCTCGGCAAGTTGCTTGATGGTGAATTCGCCGGGGTTACCTAGGTTTATCGGCCCGGTCACATCGTCGGAACTGTCCATTAAGGCTATCAATCCGCGCACAAGGTCTGAAACGAAGCAAAAAGAGCGGGTTTGGCTGCCGTCACCGTAAATTGTAATAGGCTCGCCATTTAGTGCCTGAACTATGAAGTTGGACACGACACGTCCGTCATTCGGATGCATGCTAGGGCCGTAGGTATTGAAAATACGAGCGACCTTGATCCGCAGTTGGTGTTGTCTGAAGTAGTCAAAGAAAAGCGTCTCTGCACAACGTTTTCCCTCGTCGTAGCAGGAACGTATCCCTACTGGGTTGACATTGCCCCAGTACTCTTCTGGTTGAGGGTGAATGTTGGGGTCGCCATAGACTTCGCTTGTCGAGGCCTGGAGAATTTTCGCTCGTGTACGCTTCGCGAGCCCGAGCAAATTTATTGCACCATGCACACTGGTTTTGGTGGTTTGCACCGGGTCGTGCTGATAATGAACCGGAGATGCTGGACAGGCCAGATTATAGATCTCGTCAACCTCAACATAGAGTGGAAACGTGACGTCGTGTCGCATTAATTCAAAATGAGGATTGTCGAGCAAGTCGATGATATTGTCCCGTGTGCCAGTAAAAAAATTATCGACACAGAGCACGTCTGCACCTGTTCCGACCAGCGCTCGGCAGAGGTGGGATCCAACAAACCCGGCTCCGCCAGTGATGAGAATTCGTTTTCTGGAATGCACAGTAAGCCCTCTGGTTGTGTCAGGTAGCTAAAAGAATTCAAAGGCAACCTGACATCAAAAACTTTTAGTCAGGTGCGAATTCTTCATTTATGTATCCATGTCAGAGTCATGAACTGCTGATGACGCGAAATGGTCCTTCTAGCGTTTACCAGATTGGCGAGCAAAACACAGCGTTCAGTCGAGTATCGAGAAATCTAGCTTCAGCCTGACAAACTGATCAAGGTTGCGAGCTATATTACCTTCGTTGAGACCTGATAGCGACTGTCAGAGACAATTTGGGAGCTGAAAATATTTGTAGCAGAGAGTGGGTCGATTTTCTCTGTACCCGGTGGCTCAGATATGCCAACGCTGAAGAAAGGAAGCCAGAGTGGCTGGGTATAAATAAGCAGAAGAAGTCAATAGTTTTTTGTAGGGGCTTCACGCACAGTTGGTAGGATGCTTATCTCGGTGCACGCTAGGACCCATTTCGGTATTTTAATCTGCTGGAAGTTGTGTTCCGTTTTGTACTGCGCCAAACATTAAGTGTAGCAGTAACAATAGTAATTGGGACTAGATAAAGGATTGTCCGGTTGAGTGTCACATTATCTATCGCGGAATCACCATACGGCGTAAAACTGAACACAAATATAAGCGCAAGGGAGGTGGTAATTAGGCAAAATCCGAGTGATAGGATTCCAGTGGAAACACTACTTGCCAACCATAGTGCTAGGGATAGCGTAGCTAAGTAAAAAACCAGATTCCAATTGGAGGAGGTAAATAGTGAATCTAAAACAGAATATGAAATATTGTAAAAAACGATGGGCTGGTCAAGCAGGGCACCTACCGTAATGTGGTTGGTTGAAAGTAAAATATTTCCTATGATTGGAAGTCGAAATTCAGCGCTTGTAAGGACTAGGGCCGCGCCTAACAACAGCATGGCCGAGACGGCGGTGAGTTCTATGCTGGGTTTCGGTTTGAGCAGCACTCGAACTATAGAAATAAAAACTATCAGGCAAAAAACAACTCCAGGTTGTTTCACCCAGATACACGCTGCACACCAAAAAAGGGCCGTGACTAGCCACCGCTTATTGGCTGTCGTCTCCCAGGCATGTAATGCGAAGACGGCCAGGCTGAAAACCGACACCATCCACAAGTCTGCGTATCCCGCCAGGATTGTATGGACGTTGACGTAAGGCAAATTGGCAAATAGGTAAAAAGCGATGACTGCGGGAGCCACGCCCACCCCCATCAATCTCAGGTGCCCGTATATTGCACAGCCCAAGGCAACTGGGGCGAACAGCCAGGGTAAGTGGAGCAAGCCACTGTCGGCTCCCGCCGTGGTCATCATCCAAAAATAAACTAGGGGAACAAAGTCCGGGTATTCCGCCGCGCGATAATTGCCCAGAGTATATAGCTCCGGGCTACCTTCCTGTAGCCACCGTGTTGGATTGACAAAGGTGTTGAATTCCCCCGTGTTGAGCCAGATGAGTGCTTTCGGCGCCCAATTCATCCAGGCGTCCCACGGAAAAATCTGTAGGTGAATCATCTCTAGAAAAATAGAAGTGTATCTGTAGGAGACCACCACGATAATTAGGATCACAACACCCTTTTCCCACATAATGGTAGGGAGCTGGAATTCGATACTTTTCTTATTACTACGCTCGGGCCGTACGAATAGGTATAGCATGCTTACTGTGCTGATAAGCACCATGACAAGATAGACTGTGGCTTGAACGGGCCAATGGTGTTGAGCAGCCAGCCGGGTAATGAATGCTACTATGCAGAAACCCGCAAAGTAGCCGTGGCCGGTTAAGGCAAAGAAGTTTATTACTCTGTCGCCGCGAAAGAGGGTTGAAACTACCAGGCTTCCGGCTAGCCACGGTAGCAGAATGGCGACTACCGGGTTCAAGGCACCGTAAAATTCTGTGATCAATCCGGATTCCATAATTCCGTCGGCTTATACTAGCGTTGGCCGGGCTATAACCCGAGCGGCGCAAAGAGTATTTACGGTTTTGCGTTTGCCATTTGCATAGCAACCTCGATTGTCTTCTCCAGACTGCTTGTGGATGCGTTTCCGCTTGCCGCCAAATTCAGCGCAGTGCCATGGTCGACCGACGTGCGCACAATCGGCAGCCCCAGCGTAATATTCACCGCCTCCCCAAACCCGGAATACTTGAGCACCGGCAACCCCTGGTCGTGGAACATGGCCAGAAAGGCGTCGCTCCTGGCCAGCTGATCGGGGTTGAAGGCGGTGTCGGCCGGTAGTGGGCCGTCCAGCTGCAGTCCTTCGGCGCGCATTGTCTCTAGCACGGGGATGATGATTTCGATTTCCTCACGCCCCAGGTGCCCGCCTTCGCCGGCGTGGGGGTTTAACCCGAGTACGGCGATGTTGGGTTGGGCAATGCCGAATTTGCCGGTCAGCTCTGTGTGCAGAATCCGCAGGGTGCGCTCCAGGCTGCTTTGGGTGATGGCAGCGGGCACGTCCTTCAGCGGCAGGTGGGTGGTGGCCAGGGCCACTCGCAGCTTGTCGGTGGCGAGCATCATCACCACGTGCTCGGTGCCGGTTTTTTCCGCCAGGTATTCGGTGTGGCCGCTGAAGGGGATGCCGGCGTCGTTGATGACGGACTTCTGCACGGGCGCGGTCACCATGGCGCTGAAGGTGTGGTTCAGGCAGCCGTTGATGGCAATGTCCAGGGTGTTTAAGACGTAGCGGGCGTTGGCGGGGTCGGGCTGGCCGGGGGTGACGGTTTCGCTGACGGGGGTGTGGCGCACGGGTAGGGTGCCGGGGCGGTGGGCTGTGCGCTGCGGCTGGCTCCACTCCACCAGTGTTACTGGAAGGGCCAGGGCGGCGGCGCGCTGGCGCAGCATGTGTATGTCGCCAATGGCCACCAGTTCGGCCGACCACCCGCGCATGGCTGCCATCAGGGTGATGTCGGGCCCGATGCCGGCGGGTTCGCCGGTGGTGATGGCGAGGGTGGGCGTCATGTCATTTATTTGATGTCGACAAAGGCTTCATCGCGAATTTTGCGCAGCCAGGCGTCCAGCTCTTCCTGGTATTTGCGGCTGTGCAGGTATTCGGCGGCCTTGTTGCGAATGGCCTGGTCGGTCATGTCCTGGTCGCGGCGGTCGGTCACTTCCAGAATGTGCCAGCCAAACTGGCTGCGCACCGGGTCGGTGATCTTGTCGATTTTGGCGCTGTCCATGGCGTTTTCGAATTCGGGCACCATCTGCCCGCTCTGGGTCCAGCCGAGGTCGCCGCCTTCCTGGGCGGAGCCGATGTCTTCGGAATATTCTTTGGCCAGTTCACCAAAGTCTTCGCCGCCTTCAATGCGGGCCTTCAGGTCGGCGGCTTTCTGGCGGGCCTGGTCGTCGGTGAGGATTTCGCTGGGCTTGATCAGGATGTGGCGCACTTTGGTCTGGGCCACAATTTGCTCGCCGCCGCGCTTGGCGTTCATGTTGATGAGGTGGATGCCGCTGGCGCTTTCGATGGGGTCGGCGGTTTCGCCCTGGGCCAGGGTGGGGGCGATGTCGGCAAACAGTGAGGGCAGCTCGCCGGCGCGGCGCCAGCCGAGATCGCCGCCAGTGAAGGTGTATTTGCCGGTGCTGGAGGCAATCACCTGGTCGAAGGGCTCGCCGGCGCGGATGCGCTTCAGGAGCTTTTGCACGTAGGCCTCGGCGGCGGCTTTTTCGTCGGCGGGGGCATCGGGGGAGATGGCCAGCAGGGCGTGCACAATGCGGTATTCGGGCTGGGTCAGGGCCTGGCCTTCTTCGGTGCCAAGGAAGTTGTCGATTTCCTGGTCGGTGATCTGGATGCGCTGGCTGACGTTGCCGGCCTGTACGCGCTGCAGGATCATTTCCCGGCGCACGTTTTCACGCATGGCGGCGTAGGATTGGCCTTCCTGTTCCAGGCGGGCGATGAACTGGTCCACGTTCATGCGGTTCTGGGCGGCGATGCGGGCCACGGCCTGGTCGAGCTGGGCATCGGAGATACGCACGCCCACGCGCTGGCCCATCTGCAGCTGGATGCTTTCGAGGATAAGGCGATCCAGGGTTTCGCGGATCAGCTCATCTTCGGGCGGCATTTCCATGCCGCGGGCCTGCAGGCCCTCGGTGACGGAGGTGAGGCGTTCGCGCAGTTCGGAGGCCATGATCACGTCGTCATCGACAATGGCAACAACCTGGTCGAGGATTTCGGTGGCGGCGTGAGCGGGGGCCGGGGGCAGGCTCAATCCAAGGCCCAAGCCGAGGCTCAGCGCCAGCGCGCCAAGCGCCGGGGCGGCCCGCCGGGGGCGTGCGCCTGCCAGGTGGCGGATGGCTTGCAGGGTGGTGGCGGGAAATCCCTTAATACTCACGTTCTCTGTATCCTCGAATCATGTCTTCCATCAGGCCGGTGACGCGGCTGCCGAAGCCGCCCATGCCCTTGAGCACTATTTGGACCTGTGTGGAGGATTCCTGTTCCAGATTGGGGTCATTGAAGTCCAGCGTTTCCCCGGTGACGGAATCATAGTAGCGCAGGTGTAGCAGGCGTACCTGCCAGCAGCAGGTATCATATTCCACACCGAACATATCTTCCACGCTCTCCCCGGCCTCCACGCTGTAGTTGACGGCGCCGAACAGGCTCCAGCGGTTGCCCAACGGCACATAGGCGGAGAAGTGGGCCTGCTCGGTAACCTGCTGGTTGCGGTTTTCGGTCTGGATGGTGGTCAGCGGGCGGCGGTAGGAGTAGCCCACGCTGAAAATGCTGTTGTCGTCGCGCCGGTAGCTGGCCTGTACGTTGCCGGCGTTCATGTCGGTGCTGTGGGGGTCCCACACCAGGCTGCCGCGCACGGTCATGCGCTCGTTGGGGTAGAAGTTGACCTCGCCGGCCATTTCCGAGCTGCTCTGGTCCAGCGGCGGGGCGCTGGACAGCAGGCGCACTTCCCGGTCGCGGAAGTAGAAGATCTGGCCGATGCTGGCATTGAGGTGTTCGCGGCCGTCCTCTTCGCTGATGTAGCGGGTGGTCAGGCCCACCGACAGCTGGTTGGCGTCGTCCAGCCGGTCGCGGCCGGAAAAACGGGTTTCCCGGAACAGCTGGTTGTAGGTGAAGGTCAGCTCGGCGCTGTCGAAGTCAGGCTGCTCGCTCTGGTCTTCGTATTCGCTGTACAGGTAGTACAGGCGCGGCTCCAGGGTTTGCAGCAGGCCCCGGCCCAGCAGGTGGGTGGGGCGCTCGAAGTACAGGCCACTGTCCAGGCTGAACAGGGGGGTGCCGGTGCTGGGGCTGTCGTTGTTGCCGGGGTCGCTGAGGTCGGTCAGCTCGTATTCCAGATAGCGGTATTTGGCGGTGGGCTTGAAGAAGCCGAATTCCCACAGCATGGGGTAGGTCAGGCCGGCCTCGCCGTAGATCCGCTGGCCCTTGACCCGGTCGTCGTCGCTATCGAAGTAGGAATACTGGCCCAGCAGGATGGGCTCCAGGGCGAAGGGCTCGTATTCGCCGCGGTACTGCCCGGTGAACTGGGGCAGCTTCTGGTAGTCGTTGTTGATGTCATCCGCCAGGGACTGGAACTTCTGGAAGTCCAGCCCGAACAGCCAGTCGTCACCCAGGTAGTCCAGGGAGCCGAGCTGCAGCAGGCTGGTTTCGCGGCGGGTTTCCAGGTTGGTGGTTTGCAAGTCCTTCAGGTAATCGACATCCGAGGCCTTGCTGTAGTCCACCCGCGAGCGCCAGCGCTGGTCGAACAGGCCGTTGTGCTCCACCTTCCCCAGCCAGCGGCTGTGGTCGCGCAGGTCGGGGCGCTCGTCTTCGTAGCGCTTGTCGTTCTTCATATAGGCCCCGCCAACGGACCAGCTGCCCACGGCCGGGTGCAGGTAACGCAGTTCCACCTCGTTGTTGACGCCGCGTTCTTCGATGTAGCGGGGCGTGTACAGGGCGTCGTAGTTGGGCGCCAGGTTGAGGTAGATGGGGGTGGCGATATCAACCCCGCCACGGGTGTCGCTGCCAATGTCCGGCCACAAAAAACCGGTGCGGCGGCGGTCATCCAGGGGGAAGCGCATCCACGGCAAGTAGAGGATCGGCATGCCGCCAACGGCCACTTTGGCACCGCGGGCGGTGCCCAGGCCTTCTGCAAGGTCCAGCTCCATGTTGTCGGCGCGGATCTCCCAGTCCTGGTCCCCCGGGGCACAGTAGCTGAGGGAGCCGTTCTGCACATGCACCAGGCCCTGGGCGTCGCGGCGCAGGGTCTTGGCGGCGCCGCGCATGTGCTGCTGGTGCAGCACGAACTGGCTGTCGATGATTTCCGCCTCGCCGGTGTCCGATGAGAAACTGGCCTCCTGACCCTTCAGCAGGATGCCCGGCTCGCGGATGGTGATGCCGCCGGTGAGCTTGCCGCGGCTGTCGCTGCGATTGTAATAGGCCTCCTGGCCCCTCAGGCGGCGATAGCCCTGTTCGACGGACACGCCGCCGTGGAGGAAGACCTCGTCGCCTTCCAGCTCCGTTTGCGCGGCGCTGGCGTTGATGTCCGACAGCTCCGGGTCGGCGCCGGTGTCGGCCCCGGCCAGGGGGTCGATGTAGCGGCCGCGGCAGCTACGGCACTCCGCGTCCTGCAAGGCTTCCGGCACATGGCGAATGGGCACCCAGTCCAGGGGGTAGGCATTGGGCGCTGGCGGTACATCGGTACTGCAAAGCGCCTGGTCGCCATCCGCGCAGGCACCCTGGCCGCCTTCCCCGGCCGCCTGGGCGAGCAGGGGCAGAGCGAGGCTGAGGGCCAGCGCCAATCGCTGGCGTTTTGCAACAAGAGGGGAAGACACGGGGGTGGATTCTGCCGTTGGGGGAGCCGTGGTCATCAAGCCGGGGTGCATTTTTTGGTATAAACGCGGATGATAATGCATCCCCTCCGTGATGTCTGTGTTTCTTGCCTGGAGTGCCCCTTTTGCCCGAACCCTCTGCCGCTGCACGCCCCATTCCCGACGATTTGTTGCCCTGGGCCGCCACCGCCTGGGGCCGAGAGGCGGCGGCCTGCACCCTCTCGCCCGTGGCGGGCGATGCCAGCAACCGGCGCTATTTTCGCCTGCATGCAGGGGTGGCTGAAGGGGCGGCTAAAGGGGCGGCATCGGTCATTGTGCTGGATGCCCCGCCCGCCACCGAGAAGAACGCGGCTTTTCTGGCGGTGCGCCAGCTGCTGGCCGATGGCGGTGTGCGCGTGCCGGGCCTGCTGGCGGCGGATTTGGAGCGCGGCTTTCTGCTGCTGGAAGATTTGGGCGCGCAGATGCTGCTGCCGTTGCTCAGCCCGCAGAGTGCAGAGGCCTGGTACGCCAGGGCATCGGCCCTGTTGCTGGATATGTCCGGCATTGATGCGGCGGCGGCCGTGCCGCCCTATGACCACGCCCTGCTCACAGAGGAGCTCGGCCGCCTGCCCCAGTGGTTTTTTGGCGAATTGCTGGGCCTGGCGCCCACCAAGGCCGCGCGCGCCAGTTTTGAGGCCCTGGCCGCGGTGCTGATCGACAGCGCCCTGGCGCAGCCGCGAGTACTGGTGCACCGTGATTTTCACAGCCGCAACCTGATGGTGCTGCCCGGGCAGGCACTGGCTGTGATCGACTTTCAGGATGCGGTGTTCGGCCCGGTAACCTACGACATCGTGGCCCTGCTCAGGGACTGCTACATCCGCTGGCCGCAGGCCCAGGTGCAGGCCTGGGCCCTGGCCCATCGGGATGCGCTGCAGCAGGCGGGGCGTATCGAGCCGGTCAGCGATGCCACCTTCCTGCGCTGGTTTGACCTGATGGGCCTGCAGCGCCACCTCAAGGTGCTGGGCACCTTCGCGCGGCTCTACCTGCGCGATGGCAAAGCGGCCTATCTGGAGGACCTGCCACGGGTGATTGCCTATGTGGAGGCGGTGCTGGCCGGGCGCCGCGACACGGAGCCGGCGCTGGGGCGTTTTCACGACTGTTGGCGGGCCGAAGTGCGCCCGGTGATCAATTGCCAGCCCTGGATGCGCGCCGGGAGCGGCCCGGCGTGAAGGCCATGATCCTCGCCGCGGGCCTTGGCAAGCGCATGCGCCCGCTCACCGACCACACGCCCAAGCCCCTGCTGCGGGTGGGCGGCAAGGCCCTGCTGGCCTGGCATATCGAGGCGCTGGTGGCGGCGGGGGTGCGCGATCTGGTGATCAACGCCGCCCACCTGGGAGAACAGGTGGCGGACTTTTGCGGCGACGGCAGCCAGTGGGGCGCATCAATCGCCCTGTCCCGGGAGCCGGAGCCCCTGGAGACCGCCGGCGGCATCCAGCGGGCCCTGCCGCTGCTGGGGGATGCGCCCTTTCTGGTGGTGAACGGTGACGTGTGGACCGACTACCCCTACGCCCAGCTCAACCGGCAGGTGGTGGCGCCGGGGGCCGCGCACCTCGTGCTGGTGGACAACCCGCCCCAGCATCCCGAGGGGGATTTTCGCCTGGTGGCGGGGCAGGTGCTGGAACGGGAAGAGGGCAGCCCCGGGCTGACCTTTGCCGGCCTGGCGCTCTACTGCCCGGCCTTTTTTGCTGGGCTGGCGCCGGGCAAGGCGGCCCTGCTGCCCCTGTTCAAGGCAGCGATTGCCGAGGGGCGGCTGACGGGGCAGCACTATCGCGGGCAGTGGCACGATATCGGCACCCCGCAGCGGCTGGCGGCGTTGGATGCGGCGCTAACGCATTGCGGGTGAAGTCCCACGCCCCAGCCAGTAGAATACGCCCCTATTCCAACCAGCCCCGCCGGAGCCGCCCATGGCCGACTACCTGATCGCCCCCTCCATTCTTTCCGCCAATTTCGCCAAGCTGGGTGAAGAGGTGGATAAAGTACTGGCCGCCGGGGCGGATGTGGTGCACTTCGATGTAATGGACAACCACTACGTGCCCAATCTCACCATCGGCCCCATGGTGTGCAAGGCCCTGCGCCAGCACGGGGTCACAGCGCCCATCGATGTGCACCTGATGGTGAGCCCGGTGGACCGGATGATCGGCGATTTCGCCGAGGCCGGCGCCACCTACATCACCTTCCACCCGGATGCCTCCACCCACGTTGATCGCTCCCTGCAGATGATTCGCGATGCCGGCTGCAAGAGCGGCCTGGTGTTCAACCCGGCCATGGGGCTGGACGCGCTCAAGTATGTGATGGACAAGGTCGACATGATCCTGCTGATGTCGGTGAATCCCGGCTTTGGCGGGCAGTCCTTCATTCCCGCCACACTGGACAAACTGCGCGAGGCGCGCGCGCTGATCGATGCCTCCGGCTACGACATCCGCCTGGAGATAGACGGCGGAGTATCGGCCAGGAACATTGCCGAAATTGCCGCGGCGGGGGCCGACACCTTTGTTGCCGGCTCGGCGATTTTCAACCAGCCCGACTACGCCGCGGTGATCGCCGACATGCGCGCCGAGCTGGCAAAGGTCTGATGCCCCACCGGCCGGCGGGCGTGGCAGTTGCCCGCGCCGCGCCGGGTGGTGCTTTGTTGGGGGCGCTTTGCCTGGTGGTGCTTTGCAGGGTGGTTGTCATAACAAGGCCCCTGTGTAGAATAGGTGCCTCTCTCAATCCCGGAGTGTGCTGTGCCTACAGCGCTGCGTAACAGGAGCGACCTTTGGTCGATGCGTGAAGTCACCTGCTGGCGATGGTAGCCAGGGATTCTGCACGCACTGATTACGCCCATTTCTTCTCCGAGGAACGTCCATGACCCCCGAGGACTTTGCTGCCCTGGCAGCGCAGGACTATAACCGTATTCCCGTCAGCACCGAGGTGCTGGCCGACCTGGAAACCCCCGTCAGCACCTACCGAAAGCTGGCGGAGGGGCCCTATTCCTACTTCTTCGAATCCGTGCAGGGCGGTGAAAAATGGGGGCGTTACTCCATCATCGGCCTGCCCTGTCGCACCCTGCTCAAGGTCTTTGGCCACCGGGCGGAAGTCTGGGTAGACGGCAAATTGCAAGAGAGCCGCGAGGTGAGCGACCCGCTGGCCCACGCCGAGGCCTTCCAACAGCGCTACCGCAGTGCGCCCCTGGCGGGCCTGCCCGTCTTCCACGGCGGTCTGGTGGGTTACTTTGGTTACGACACCGTGCGTTATGTGGAGCCGCGCCTGGCCGCGGGCACGCCGCCGGATCGCCTGGGCACGCCGGACATTCTGCTGATGGTGTCCGAGGAAGTGCTGGTATTTGATAACCTCGCCGGCACCATCCGCCTGATCATCAACGCCGACCCGGCCGAAGCGGACGCCCTGGCCAGGGCCAAGACGCGGCTTTCGCAACTGGTGGCCAAGCTGCCGGAGCCCATGCAGCCCCTGCCGCCGGTAGACCTGCAGGCGGCCCTGGACCCGGCCCTGGAGCAGAGCGCAGCTTCGGATTTCAGCTACGACAGCTACGCCGCCGCCGTCGAGCAGGTGAAGGAATACGTGCTGGCCGGCGATGTGATGCAGGTGGTGCCCTCGCAGCGCATGAGCATCCCCTTTGCCGCGCCGCCGCTCAACCTCTACCGCGCCCTGCGCAACCTGAACCCCTCTCCCTACATGTACTTCCTGGATCTCGACGACTTCCAGATCGTCGGCTCCTCGCCGGAGATTCTGGCGCGACTGGAAGAGGGCGAAGTGACAGTGCGGCCCATTGCCGGCACCCGCCGCCGCGGCCGCAGCGAAGAGGAAGATGCCGCCATGGAGGCGGAGCTGCTGGCGGACCCGAAAGAGATCGCCGAGCACCTGATGCTGATTGACCTCGGCCGCAACGACGTGGGCCGCATTGCCGATACCGGCAGCGTGGCGCTCACCGACAAGATGGTGGTGGAGCGTTACTCCCACGTCATGCACATCGTGTCCAACGTGACCGGGCAGCTGCAGGCAGGCAAATCCGCCATCGACGTGCTGCGGGCCACCCTGCCGGCAGGCACCCTGAGCGGAGCGCCAAAAATCCGCGCCATGGAAATCATCGACGAACTGGAACCGGTCAAGCGCGGCGTCTACGGCGGCGCGGTGGGCTACATCTCCTGGGCCGGCGACATGGACACCGCCATCGCCATTCGCACCGCCGTCATCAAAGACGGCCGACTCTACGTACAGGCGGGCGGCGGCGTAGTGGCGGATTCGCAGCCAGAACTGGAGTGGAAGGAAACCCACAACAAAGCCCGGGCCATGTTCCGGGCGGCGTCCATGGTGTTGGCGGGGGAGCGATAACATGCTGCTGATGATCGATAACTACGAAAAGGGTCCACTGGTTTCCATTGCTGTCCATTGAGTATTTGTAAACCACTGATTTATAAAGACGTAAGTTCCATTGCCGTCTGACGACTACTAGACCAAGCCACCGCAAAAGTGTATAACAAAGTGTATAACGGCACTACCGGAAGGCGTTATACACATGGCTCGCAATCTACTCACTGTTCGCAAGATCGAAACGGCTAAACCTGAACTCAAGCCTTATATGCTGCGGGATGGCGGCAGTCTGTTTCTGCGTGTCCAGCCCAATGGCAGCAAACTGTGGTGGTACCGTTATCGGCTTGGCCAGTCCCAGCAGAACTTCTCTATTGGCGTTTTCCCCAACGTATCCTTGGAGGCTGCTCGAAAAGAGCGGGATTGGGCTCGCAGCATGGTTCGTGAAGGGCGTGATCCGTTGCTGGAGAAGCGGGTCAAGGTGGCGGAGCAAATCGACCAGAATGAGTATACCTTTGAAACCGTGGCGCGCCGCTGGATGGATACCAATGTTCAATGGAGCGACTACTACGCCAGTCAGGTCAGGGGGTACCTCGAGAAGGACGTTTTCCCCAAGATTGGTAAACTGCCTTTCGCGGCAATCAAGACCTCGCACCTGAGGCCAATTCTGCAGACAGTCGTTGATCGTGGGGCACCGACAGTTGCGATTCTGATCAGGCAGTGGTGCGGGCAAATCTTTGCCTACGCATCGGCGGAGGGGCTTTGCGAGGCTGATCCTACGGCGTTGTTGAAGCGGTCAGTGAAGCGGCCCAGGGTCAGGCACAACCCGCCCCTGGCCTGGAATGAGCTGGGGGACTTTCTCAATCGCCTGGATGCTGACGGTGGCTATCGAACCACGGTACTGGCGCTGCGCCTGATTGCACTGACTTTCGTGCGCACAGTGGAGCTGCGTAAGGCGACATGGGCAGAGTTCGACCTGGATAATGCGGTATGGACCATCCCCGCGGCTCGCATGAAGATGCGCCAGCCTCATATCGTGCCGCTCTCGAAGCAAGCGATGACGTCTCTTGATGAGTTGCGCAAGCTCACCGGAGGGGGCGACTACCTGTTCCCGAGCTATCGCAAGCCCGGCCAAGTGATGTCTGCTACCACACTGAACAAGGCGTTGGAGCGTATGGGTTATCTCGGACGGTTCTCCTCACACGGGTTCCGCTCCACGGCCACCACGTTGCTTGGCCTGCTGAGCTATCCGGAAAACCGGGTCGACCTTCAGTTAGCGCACTCCAAGCGGAAGAAGGATTCATCCCGGGCGCCGTACGACCACACCAAATACATCTCGTCCCGGAAAATCATCATGCAAGACTGGGCAGATATCCTTGATGCCCTGGCTCGCGGTGACTCCATGGAAAAAGTGATGGAGGAGTTTGGCCCTTTGTCTGAGCGAAGGAGCAAGCTGTTACGAGTTGCTGAGCGAGAATAGATGGCATCAGTGTGTGAGTTATAGATGGCTGCCGCATATATTTGAGGCAAGTGATAGTACTTGCTCATGTATAGTGGCTAAAGTTGAACAACTCTTAAGGTATTGGAGGGAGTATGACCCTGGATGTAAAGGGCGGCAAAAAAAATACAGCAATCAGCTCCAATCACTATGTGGTGTTTGAGGAGTTGTTGTCTAATGCGATTGACTCATATTTAATCCGTAAAGACTCTGATATAAATGTACCGGACTTTTTCGTCGAACTGAAATTGGATTTTTATCCATCGTCTTTTATAGGCGACGATTACGACATTGAAATATCTTGTGCTGATAACGGTGCCGGGTTTGGTGATGATCAGGTAAAAGCCTTCGTCACAAAAGACTCTACCTACAAGGATTATCTTAGAATTCAAGGGATAGGGAAGTGTAAAGGGGCTGGTAGAATACAGTATTTTCATTACTTCAAGAAAATCAGTATCAGTAGTGTGTTTTTTGATGATGGCACTTTGCAGTGCAGAAAATTGAGTGTTGATTCTGACGTAAGAGAGATCTCTGAATCTGATTTCAGTAAGTTTGATCTTGAAGATGGTGAAGTTTCTACCACAGTCTCCTTGAGAGGGTTGGCTATTGATTCTCATATGGGTGTGGTGAATAACCAAAATATTCGTCGAGAGTATTCTGCTAAAGCTGTTCATAGCTACTTGTACAAAACGTTCCTGCAAAGGCTTATTGTTTTAAAAAACGCGGATTCAACTCGCTAGTGCAACGGGGGGGGTGATTCCAAAAAATACCTGATTCGGTGTTTTCATGCCAAGACATTTTCTTGGTCGATTGTTTAATCTGTCCATTGCCTGTTTGATTTCCTTCTG
>NZ_QEWO01000005.1 GCF_003402235.1 Parahaliea mediterranea | reverse complement strand
GGCCCTTCAGGCCCTCCACGTTGGGCAGCAGGTTCTCTTCCGGCACAAACACTTCATCCATCACGATCTCGCCGGTGATGGAGGCGCGCAGGGCCAGCTTGCCCTCGATCTTCGGCGCCGACAGGCCGGCCATGCCCTTCTCCAACACAAAACCGCGAATCTTGCCATCGTCGGTTTTGGCCCACACCACGAACACATCCGCCACCGGGCTGTTGGTGATCCACATTTTGGCGCCAGAGAGTTGATAGCCGCCGTCCACGCTGCGGGCGCGGGTGATCATGGAGCCGGGGTCGGAGCCGTGGTCCGGCTCGGTCAGGCCAAAGCAGCCGATCCACTCGCCGCTGGCCAGTTTCGGCAGGTACTTCTCGCGCTGGGCCTCGGTGCCGTAGGCATAGATGGGGTACATCACCAGGGACGACTGCACGCTCATCATGGAGCGGTAGCCGGAGTCCACCCGCTCCACTTCGCGGGCGATCAGGCCGTAGCTGATGTAGTCCACGCCGGGGCAGCCGTAGCCGCTGATCGTGGCCCCCAGCAGGCCCATCTCGCCCATTTCGCGGAAGATGGCGAGGTCCGTGTGCTCCGCGCGAAAGGCCTCGCGCACCCGCGGGGCAAGCTGGCTCTGGGCGTACTGGGCGGCGCTGAGCTGCACCATGCGCTGTTCGTCGGTGAGTTGCTGCTCCAGCAGGAAGGGGTCCTGCCAATTCAGTTTCTGCCAGGATTTTGCCTGTGCCATGGTGTGCTCCGCGATCTGTAAGTTCGGGTGAATAAAGGTGGGTACGGGTCGGTAAAAGCAGGACGGTAGCAGAAGGCCGATTATTTATTAAATATATGTTGTTTATCAATACCATATATTTTTAATATCAACCGATGGACCTGCGCAAATTGCATATCTTCAGCACCGTGGCCCGCTGCGCCAGCTTCAGCCAGGCGGCGCAGCAGCTGCACATGGCACAGCCGGCAGTGAGCATTGCCGTGCGCAAGCTGGAAGAAGAACTCGGCCTGCCACTGCTGGATCGCAGCGGGCGACAGGTGCAGTGCACCGCCGAAGGGCGCGAGCTGCAGTGGCGGGCCGAGGCTATTCTTGGCGAGGTGGAAGACCTCAAGCACAGCCTGGGGGAGCGCCGCCAGCTGCTGCGCGGGGAGCTTACCGTCAGCTGCCCCTCCATGCTCGCCACCTACCACCTGCCCGCCTTGCTGGGCAGCTTCCTGGCCCAGCATCCCGGCCTCAGCGCCAGTGTCAGCCAGCGCGGCACCACCGACATTCGCGCCGCCCTGCTGCGCGGCGAACTGGAACTGGGCGTGATCAGCGAAGAGGGCGAACCAGAAGAGGCCGCCCTGGAGCGCGTGCCGGTGCTGGAACAGCCCATCCTGCTGTGCATGCATCGCCGCCATCCCTGGGCCCGACGGCGGGAAATACCCATCGAAGACCTGCACGCCAGCCCGATGGTGATCTACGAAAGCGGCTACTTCATTCGCGACCAGCTCGACCGCCTGTGCCGCACGGCCGGGGTGCAGCCGGAGTTTCGCATCCAGAGCAACTTCCTGCCGCTGCTGGTGAGCATGGTGCGCCAGGGCATTGGCACCACCATCGGCCTGGCCGTGCTCGCCGAGCAGGAACGCGGCATTGTCGGCGTGCCACTGGCCGGTGGCGCGCGCCTGTCCATGGCCCTGGCCAAGCGCAGCGGCGCCCGGCTGAGCCGGGTCAACCAGACCTTTTTCGACTGGCTGGCCAGCGCGGCAAATTAAGCTCTGCGCGCAAGTGCGCTATGATGCCGCCTCGACCCAGCAAGCCGTCTGAATCACGGCGTTTACGCACAAGGCCCGCACCGCGATGAGCGACCTCGCCCACTACAGCCAGCAACTCGCCCTGCTGATCAACCACGTCGGTGAGGAACACTTCCCGCAGCAACTGGTGCACACCCTGCGCGCACTGGTGCCCATTGACGATGCCACGGTGCTGTTCTACCCCGAGCGCACCTACCCGGTGGTGGCCCACTTCGAGGTGCCCGAGGGCAGCGACGCCAGCACCCTGTCCCAGTTTGTGCTTGGCCCCTTCCTGCTGGACCCGTTCTACATTGCCGGCACCGAACAGCGCTTTGGCCTGTTTCGGCTGCGCGAACTGGCCCCCACCGGCTTCAAGGACAGCGAGTACTACAAAAACTGGTATCGCAACTGCGGCTACCAGGACGAATGCGGCTATGTCGTCAGCCTGGGGGAAGGCGCCTTCCTGAACATTGCCCTGGGCAAGATAGACCCGCGCAGCAGCTTCAGCGCCGCCCAGGTAAGGGTGCTGGATGACATACTGCCGGTGATCGAAAGCCTGTGCCAGCACCACTGGGACATGACCTCGGTGGCCGAAACCGCCGACACGGTGGACCTGCGCGCGCAGTTGCACCAGGCCCTGCAGCACTTTGGCGAATCCCTGCTGACCGACCGCGAAGCCCAGGTGATCAACCTGGTACTGCACGGGCACAGCACCAAAACCGTGGCGGAACGGCTTTCCATCTCCATCGAGACGGTCAAGCTGCACCGCAAGCACGCCTACGCCAAGCTGGAGGTCAGCTCACAGGCGGAGCTGTTCTACCTCTTCCTGGATTCACTGATGAGCGCCAAGGACTACGCCGGCGGCGACACGCTGGTGGCCTACATGCAGCCGCCCCCGCCCACGTGAGCAGCGCTACGAACCTGCAAGCCCTGCTGCGCGAGGGCTTTGCCGCGCTGGAGCGCGGCGACGTTGAAACCACCGGCCGCTGCGCACAACAGGCCCTGCAACAGCAGCAGGATCTGGTGCCCGCCCATTTCCTGGTGGGCCTGCTGGGGCTGCACACGCATGAGCGGCGCACCGCCTTCAATGCCTTCCAGTCGGTGGTGAAGCTGGACCCGAACCACGCCGCCGCCTGGGCCCAGCTGGCCCGGCTGTACATGAGCGAAGGCCAGGTGAACCGCGCCGATGCCGCCCTGCGCGAAACCCGCCGCATCCAGCCCACCGACCCCACCGTGCTGGACCTGATCGGCACCACCCTGTCGCAGATGGGAGAGCACGGCGCTGCACAGGCCTTTTTCGGCCGCGCCAATACCGCCCGCCCGCAGCACCCGCCCTTCATGCTGAACCTCGCCAACAACCTCGTGTACCACGGCGACAACGAACGGGCCGATGCCATCTTTCGCGACATCATCCAGCTGCAGCCCGACAGCCCGCAGGCGCACTGGGCCCTGGCCAGCGCGCGCAAGGCAACCGATGACAGCCACATTCTCACCCTGCGCACGCTGCTGGGCCGCCACCGCCACAACCCGCGGGCGCGGGCCTTCTATGCCTACGCCATCGGCAAGGAGCTGGAAGACTTAAAACGCTGGGACGAGGCCTTTGCCGCCTTCAGCGAGGGCGCCGCGGCGCGGCGCGAAACGGTGGACTACGACGAGGCCGGCGAAAAGGCCCTGTTCGACTTTCTGCAAACCCACTACACCCCCGAGTGGCTGGCCGGGCTGCCCCCCGGCGAGCCGGACAACGCCCCCATCTTTGTCCTCGGCCAGCCGCGCACCGGCACCACTCTGGTGGAGCGCATTATCACCAGCCATTCACAGGTACACTCCGCCGGCGAGTTGCAGCAGTTTTCCCTCGCCCTGCGGCGCCTGTCTGGCTACGCCAAACCCCAGCGCTTCTCCGCCGAGCTGTTTGCCGCGGCGCAAACCCTGGCGCCGGCCCAGGTCGGCAGGCTGTACCTGCAAAGCAGCGCGCGCATGCGCGGCAACACCCCCCGCTTTGTCGACAAGCTGCCGCAGAACTACCTGATGATTCCGCTGATACTGGCCGCCCTGCCCAACGCCAAAATCATCCACCTGGTCCGCAACCCGATGGACGCCTGCTTCGCCAGCTTCAAGCAACTGTTTGCCGACGCCTACCTGCACTCCTACGAACAGGGCGAAATGGCGCGCCACCACGCCCGCTACCGCAGACTCATGGACTGCTGGCGCGAACGCTTCCCGGGGCGCATCTTCGACATCCACTACGAAGACACCGCCCGCCACCTCGAACCCAACGCCCGCGCCCTCATCGCACACCTCGGCCTGCCCTGGGAAGACGCCTGCCTCGACTTTCACCTGCAGGACAGCGCCGTCAGCACCGCCAGCGCCACCCAGGTGCGCGAACCGGCCCACACCCGCTCCATCGGCCGCTGGCGCCACTACGAGCGGCAGCTGGCGCCGATGCGCGAGGCGTTGGAGGCACAGGGCATCAAGGCAACGTGAGCCGCTCCCGAAATTCCTGGGAGGCTATGTCGATAAACGCGCGCAGCTTGGGAGGCATAAACTGCTGACGGGGAAACACCATCGATATAGGGTCTTCACTGGCCGTCCACTCAGGCAGTACCGGCACAATAGCGTCCGACGCAGCCTTGCCGCGACATAGGTAAGTGGGAAGAAGCGCGACTCCCTCGCCCTTCAATAACATGGCGTGGATCACGCCGACGTCATTGACCATCACGCTACCTGACAGCGGCACCGTGACGCTGGCCTCGCCATTGGTGAAGGTCCAGGCGCCCTTACCCATCGGGGTGAATTGCAGGCAACGATGGCGGCGCAGGCCCTCAGGCGATTTCAGCGTGTGAGTACAGGACGCGAGATAATCCCGGCTGGCAAACAGCACCCATCGCGCCATACCGACTCTTTTGGCAATCAGCGACGAATCCTTTAGCCTGCCGGTACGAATGGCCACATCAATGCCCTCCGCTACAAGATCGACATAGCGATTGGTCAGCACGAACTCCAGATCAACTTTCGGGTGCTGTTCGCGCATGAGCCGAACAATCGCCGCCAGAATATGGTCGCCGACATCAACCGGAGCGCTGACCCGAAGGCGCCCTACCGGCGCTGTAGATACTTCGCTGAGTGCCTCTCGCGCCGCCAACAGATAGTCCAGTCCAGCGGCAGCATGATCAAAGTACACCTGCCCTGCCTCGGTCAGGTGCATGCGGCGCGTGGTGCGCCGCAACAGCGTGGCCTGTAAGTCCTTTTCCAACCGCGCCACCCGGTTGCTCACCGTCGATACCGGTATACCCAGGCGACGGGCCGCTTCGGTAAAACTGCCCGCCTCGACCACTTTGACAAAAACCGCCGTATCGTTCAGATCCATTTTCCAACCACATGGAAAGTATTTTTACAATTTAGCACCTAACGCAACCCGGAATCGTGTCTTACGCTGCTTATAGATAGTGACACGGAATACGGCCATGAAAAAACTCGCATTCATCAAGCGCAGCACCGGCAGCCACTGGGTTGGCGATGGCTTTCCGGTACGCAGCATTTTCTCCTACAACGATATTGCAGATGAAATGTCCCCCTTCCTGCTGCTGGATTACGCCGGGCCGGCCGATTTTCCAGCAACCAAACGTAAACTCGGTGTGGGGCAACACCCCCACCGCGGGTTCGAGACAGTGACCATCGTCTACCAGGGTGGCGTGTCGCACCGCGACTCATCGGGCGGTGGGGGCACCATCGGCCCGGGCGATGTGCAGTGGATGACAGCAGCGTCCGGCATCCTCCATGAAGAATTCCACAGTGAGGAATACGCCGACCAGGGTGGCCCCTTCGAGATGGTGCAGTTGTGGGTGAACCTGCCTGCCAGTGACAAAATGTCGCCCCCCCGCTACCAGGGCGTGGGCGCCAGCCAGATTCCCCAGGTACCGCTGGCCAACGGTGCCGGACATGCCCGCATTATCGCCGGCGACTACGCCGGCGTCGGCGGCCCGGTGACCACGTTCACGCCGATGAATGTCTGGGATCTACGTCTGCTGGGCGGCACTGCGGTGAGCTTTGCCCTCCCAGAGGGACACACATCCGCCTTGTTCGTACTCAGCGGCGAACTCAAGCTGGACAACCAACACACACTGGGCGCGGCGGAAATGGCCGTCATGGAGCGCGAAGGCAGCGAGCTGACCTTCGACGTAGTGTCCGATACCACCGTGTTGCTGCTTAGCGGCGAGCCGCTGGATGAGCCTGTCGTCGGCTACGGCCCTTTTGTAATGAACACCCGCGCCGAAATCCAGCAGGCGATTCGCGATTTCAACGCTGGGCGCTTTGGTGCAATGCCCGCCTAGTTGCCACCAGTAATTTCTAAACCCGGTTCAATACGCGGGCGGTTGAACTGGACATTAACCACAACGCCCTGCTTTTGTCATAAAAGGAGAGTGCTATGACATCCCATAACGTGATGATAGACCCCAACGACGCCATCATGCTGCTGATCGATCACCAAAGCGGCCTGTTCAATGTCGTTCGTGACCTGCCCGTTCCCGACCTGCGCAACTATGTGATCGCCCTGGCTAAAACCGCAACCCTGCTCGACATACCGGTACTGACCACGGCCTCTGTACCCGACGGGCCCAACGGGCCGCTGATCCCCGAAATCCACCAATACGCCCCCCATGCCCAGTACATTCCACGCACCGGACAAATCAATACCTGGGACAACCCCCTGTTTACCGACGCAGTGAAAAAGAGCGGGCGCAAAACGCTGATCATTGCCGGCACCCTGACCAGCGTTTGCATGGCCTTTCCCGCCATCACCGCCATGGCCGAAGGCTATAAAGCCTACTGCGTAGTGGATGCCTCCGGTAACTGGAACAAAATCGCCACAGACGCCACCATCGCCAGAGTGGCGCAGGCAGGAGCGATCCCCACTGATACATTTGCCATCGTCGCAGAGTTGATGCAAACCTGGAACCGGCCAGAAGGATCACAATTCGCCCAGATTATTTCGGACCATATCTGCCCGGAATACAAATGCCTGATGGAGAGCTACGACAAAGCGCAGGCCATTGCCAAGTCGGGCCCGGAAACGCAGTTGGACAAGTATCGCTAGCGCCCAAGCGCACTGAGCCCATTCACTACCACCCGTCCTTGCGGACGGTTGGTAGTTGGCCCAGAGGCAATGAATGGAAAACGTCACTGCGTTGCTGACGCCAAAAACGGGCAGTGCCATGCCGCGGGCCCTGTTGCGTTGGCAATGGCTAGCCATCTTCACCCTAGCCTCTGCCGAGGCATCTGATGGCCCACCTTTCGAGGCATTTCGCTGGAACGAAGAGTATCGTTATCTCGCCAAAAAGACGAAACCAACCGCCTACGAAAGACTGAAATATGCGCCATTTTCAACGCCAGCAGTTGAGGGGTATATCTCTATTGGGGGCTCTGTGCGAAGCCGTGTGAATGGCTACAACAATGACCTCTTTGGCCTTACCGAAGCACAGGACGGTGCTCAGTGGTTGCAACGCTTCTATGGACACGCAGATGTTCAACTGTCGGACAGCGGCCGCGCGTTTTTCGAATTGAGCGCGGACTATGCTGACGCAAGCGGCGACATTAACTCCGGAATATTCGATAAAGACAAAGCAGCAGTAAGCCAAGCATTCTTTGATTGGCAGGCCAATGCCACGCGGTTGCGATTGGGCCGCCAGGAAATGGCTTTGGGCTCGGCGAGACTCTTGGGCACCAGGGATGCGTCGAATGTTCGGCGTTCGTACGATGGCCTACGTTTGGATGTAAATCACCGGGGTACGGACTGGCGCGTCTTCTATCTCCAGGAAGTGGAGGTAGAAGACGGTGCGTTTGACAATAGCAGCCAAAGCGATCATTCGGTATGGGGAATCACCAGCTCCTGGGCAGGAACAATTACAAGGGCCGATATCTACTACCTGGGCTTGAAGCGCAATGACGCCGTTTATGTGCAGGGTATTGGTGATGAAACCCGGCATTCCGTTGGGGCACGACTGTTCGGTAACGCCAGCTCCTGGGACTGGGATATTGAAGCGCTCTATCAGTTTGGCGATTTTGCCGATTCAGATATTCGGGCATGGACTATGGCAAGCTATATTGGCTATCGCTTCGCCAGCGGCCTTGGCGAGCGGAGGGTTGCCTTGAGCCTCAATATCGCCAGTGGCGACGCCGATCCTGAAGACGGTAGGCTGCAGACATTTAACCCCATGTTCCCGAACTTGGCCTACTTCGAAGATGCCGCTATCTATGCACCGCAAAATTTTTATAATGTGAAACCTGAGGTTATTTGGTCAGTAGCCACAAAAACGAATATCGAGATCAACTGGAACTTATTCTGGCGCCTCGAAAAAGGCGATGCCGTTTATGTTCGCGGATTGCGCCCACTGGCCGGAACCGAAAATGCGGCTGGCAGTTTTGTCGCCCATTCGCCCT
Source organism: Parahaliea mediterranea (assembly GCF_003402235.1). GTDB lineage: Bacteria > Pseudomonadota > Gammaproteobacteria > Pseudomonadales > Halieaceae > Parahaliea > Parahaliea mediterranea. The sequence continues at coordinate 569,466 of NZ_QEWO01000005.1, read as the reverse complement.
CGATAGCCGTCGAACACCAGTGGAGCCGTCATTTGGGGATCAGTTTGAGCTACAGTTATTTTTTTGCGGGTGACGTAATTGACAATGCAGGCGGTAAAAACGCCGCCTTTCTGAAGGCACAAGCTGAATGGAAATTCTGAGCTGCCAATTCCAACGTCATGACCGATTGAGCCGCTCATCCGAAGATAGCGATGCGATGGGCCGTCCGCCACACCACCTGCATCGGCCAAGCCGGAATAGTGTACAACCCGTCCTCTGAAACACAGGTACTCATATGTCAAAGCCCAGAACGAACCATGTTGCAGCCACTGGCCCCGCCTACGCCCACCGCATCACCATGGGCAGGCACACATTGATTGCCGATGAGCCCATTGCGCTGGGTGGGGGCGACAGCGGCCCCGCCCCCTTTGACTTGTACCTTGCAGCGCTGTCGTCCTGCACCGCAATCACGTTACAGATGTACGCCGAACGCAAAGGATGGGACCTTGGCAATTTCGAAGCGGACCTGACACTCACCTATACCGATGATGGTCGCCCCAGTATTCACCGCACGTTCTACACCAGCGCTACGCTCGATGACGAACAAAAACAACGCCTGCTGGACATTGCTGCCAAGACGCCTGTCACCCGTGTGCTGGAGGCAGGCGCAATCATCACCAGTGAGCACGGAGTAAAGTAAAGCCATGGCCATAGTTCCCGTTACCTTGCTCGCACTTTCCGGCAGCCTTCGCCAGGCTTCGTTCAACACTCAACTAGCTCACGAAGCGCGCCGACTGGCCCCCAATGGCGTGACAGTAGAGGTGGCCACCTTGCACGGCATCCCACTTTACGATGGAGATACAGAAGCCGAGCAGGGCGTCCCCGAAGCCGTTCTGCAATTAAAGCAGCGCATTGTCAGCTGCGATGGGCTGCTGCTGGTTACCCCTGAATACAATAACGGGATACCCGGCGTAATGAAAAACGGGATCGACTGGCTCTCACGGGCTGATATGAAGGCAGTATTCTTCGAACGGCCTACAGCGGTAATTGGCGCGACTCCGGGCGGCTGGGGCACCCTCTGCGCGCAGTCCGCCTGGCTACCGGTATTGCGCGCACTCGCCACGCGGGACTACCACGGAAGCCGGTTGCAATTATCCCATGCGCAGCAGGCATTCCGCTCAGACGGCAAATTACAGGACGAGAAAATGGCATCCCTTCTTGTCAGTTTCCTACAAGGATTCGCGGATTTTACCCGACAGCAGATAGCCAACAACAGATAGCCGACAGATAGGCACAGGTATCTGGATGCACCCAAGCAATAAAAAGAGGAATCATCATGAACACACCATCAGAACATCTGGAATCCGAATGTGACTATGGTTCGGGCTGCCCGGCGGTAACACTGCTGATCAAACCCCGGGATCGGGATCTGGGTGGGTTTTCTGTCCGGAGAATGCTGCCTTCGGGCAAGCTGGGCAAAGTGGGGCCGTGGATTTTTTTCGACCATATGGGGCCAGCCGAATTCGCTGCGGGCAAAGGCATCAATGTACGACCTCATCCCCATATCAACCTCGCAACGGTGAGCTATCTGTTCGAAGGCGAGATACTGCACCGCGATTCACTCGGTACCGAGATGGCAATTCATCCCGGTGACATCAACCTGATGGTGGCCGGGCGGGGCATTGTTCACTCCGAGCGAGAACGCCCTGAAGTCAATGCCAGCCATCACCGGCTGCACGGCCTGCAGCTTTGGCTGGCACTGCCAGAGGCGGACGAGGAAATTGACCCTGCCTTTTATCATTACCCCGCCAGGGATATTCCCCAGGTCGATGTTGCCGGTGTACCCGCAAGGGTAATGATGGGCTCCGCATTCGGTGTTACCTCACCGGTAAAAACCTTTGCCGAAACACTGTACTTTGAAGCGCGACTCAAGGCAGCCCAGTCAATACCGCTACCCGAAGCGGAGGAAAGAGCCGTCTATGTGATACAGGGGCAGGTGACCATTGGTGACACCCTGGTGCCGGAGCACGCCATGGCCGCCTTGTCCGCTAAAGCCGGCATAGTGCTACGGGCCGACTCCGACGCGATTATTGCCCTTGTGGGTGGCGCGGCAATGAGCCACCGCTACCTGGAATGGAATTTCGCATCCAGTCGCAAAGAGCGGATTGAACAGGCAAAAGACGACTGGCGGGAAGATCGGTTTCCGAAGGTGCCGGGCGATGACATCGAGTTCATCCCCCTGCCTGGGGAACAGGTACGCGAGCAGGGAGAAGACTGACTTTGGATATCCTTCAATACACACCATCAGCCCTTGAGCTGATGTTCTGGCATACATTGGCGCTGATCGTCGCAGCGTGCGCGCTGACTCCATTATTCAAGCGCCTGGGGTTAGGTTCGATACTCGGGTATTTGATCGCAGGGCTGGTTGTTAATTTGCTGTTCGCGGGGAACTTCTCGGAACATCCCGAGGAATTACTGCATTTCTCGGAATTCGGTGTTGTGCTGTTCCTGTTTGTGATCGGGCTTGAGCTGAAACCACAAAACCTGTGGCGCATGCGCGGCGACATCTTCGGGCTGGGAACGGCGCAAATGCTCGGTTGTGGCGCCATCCTTGGTGGTGCCGCATTGGCGTTTGGTCTGTCTGGAAAAACCGCCCTCATTGTCGGACTGGGGCTCGCACTGTCATCCACCGCCATTGTCATGAGTCAGTTGGACGAGCGCAATGAGCGCCACACCGCCTATGGCCGCAAATCCTTCGGCATTCTGCTGCTGCAGGATTTGGCCATTGTGCCCCTGCTATTGATGGTTAGCCTGCTCGCTTCAGTCGCCGAGCAGCCCCAGGTCGGCGACCTGCTAATGGGCATCGCCACGGTGTTGGCGGCAATCCTGCTGTTGATACTGATTGGGCGCTATGCACTCGATAGCGTGTTCGCCCTGTTGGCAAAATCTCGCATGCCCGAAATCATGACTGCCGCGGCGCTGGGGGTAGTGATCGGTGCTGCACTACTGATGGATGTTGTCGGCATGTCCTACGCCATGGGATCGTTCCTGGCTGGCGTGATGTTGGCGGAATCGACTTTTCGACACGAGGTAGAGGCCAATATCGAACCATTTCGAGGGTTGTTTCTCGGGCTGTTTTTCATGGCAGTCGGACTGAGTCTTGATCTGGATGTCATCGTGCAATACTGGTATCTCATTCTTGCCATCGCCCCCTGCACTATGCTTATCAAGGGTCTGGCCATCTATGGGGTCAGCCGCGCCTTTCGCAATGAACACGCTACCTCCGTCAAGGTTGCGCTGGCACTGCCGCAACACGGCGAGTTCGGTTTTGTCCTGTTTGCCAGCGCTGCCGCAGCGGGCCTGTTACCGACAACCCTGTCGTCCGTCCTCATCGCCGTGGTGGCCGTGTCCATGGCACTGTCTTCACTCACTGCCCGACTTGAGCCGTTGCTGCTGGCAAGCACCGGCCAGAAGGCCACCATGGACGAGGACTTCTCCGACGCCAACGGCCGCCTGCTTGTTATCGGCTTTGGGCGATTCGGCCAGATTGTCTCCCAACCCCTGTTTGCTCGGGGGCTGGACGTGACCATTCTCGATCACGATGCCCAGCGCATTGATGATGCGCGGCGCTTTGGCTTTCGCGTTCACTTTGGCGATGGCACACGAAGGGACATTCTGCGCATAGCCGGGCTGGACAAGGTAGATGCCGTGGTCGTGTGCACTGATCGCGAGGAAGCCACTACGCGCATTGTCGATGAAGTACGCGCTGCCCATCCGGACGTGCCACTGTATGTACGCGCACGTGATCGGCACCACGCTTTGAAGCTCTTCGACAGGCACCCCACCTACATCGTGCGTGAGACTTTTGAATCTGCGCTGTTGATGGGCAAGCACATCTTGATGGGACTGGGGATCAGCGAAGCGGAAGCGGCTGAAACCAGCTCGGCAATACGCAGCAAAGACCTCAGCCGATTGGACAAGCAACGCAAGGAAGGCCTGTACGCCGGCAACGAGCACCTGTTCGTGAGCGCCGTCAAGCCCGACCCCCTCAATTAGCGCCTGCGCTTGATTTGTGGCCCCGGAAAGACGCAAGCCCATGCCGTAAATAAGTCACAGTAAGCAGCGCAGGGCAATTGGCACGCTTGGGAGTATATTGTTGCCAGCGCCCTATCGGGTCCGAGCGCCACGCCTGGCAGACCCGAATGGCAGATAGACTTATTACACCAACAAAACGGGGAAAGCAGGCATGGGTAAGGCGGCAAACGTTGGCGGACGGACAGCGCTGCACGCTGGAGGCAAAACCACCCTGGCGCGGGCGGTTTCCGCCGCAGTCATGGCCACGGCGCTGGGAGCGCCTGCCTTCGGCCAGTCGCTGGAAGAGGTGGTGGTCACCGCCACCAAGCGCAGCGAATCAGTACAGGATGTGCCCCTGGCCATCACCGCCCTCTCCGGCGACTTTGTCAATAAGGTCAACCTCAACGACGTGAAGGACCTGGTGTCCTACACCCCGGGCATTACCGGCAACAGCCAGGACAGCTTCATCGACGCCATCAGCGTGCGCGGTGTGCGCACCCAGGACTTTGGCGTGGGCGGCGACCCTTCCGCCGCATTCTTCAAGAACGACCTGTACGAAGGACGCAACGGCTCCGCCGTTACCAGCCTTTACGACATCGAACGGGCCGAAATTCTGCGCGGGCCACAGGGCTTCCTCTTCGGCCGCAACTCCATCGGCGGCGCGGTGAGCGTGCACACCCGCAAGGCGGAAATTGGCAGCAGCGACGGCTACGTCGACCTGGACGTGGGCGAGCGCAACCACGGCGTGGCCGAGGGCGCCATCAACCTGCCGATGGGCGACACCTTTGCCATGCGCCTGGCGGGCTACTATTCCACCGAGGACGGCTTCGCCAAGAACGTGTTCGACGGCGATGATGTGATCGAGCACGACAAGTGGGCCCTGCGCTGGTCCACCGCCTTCGAGGCCCACCGCCTGTCCGTCAACACCCTGGTGGAATACGAAGACCGGGAGCAGAGCGGCTCCATGTACCGCGCCATCGATGAGGGCGACATCTGGGAGGCCTTCGATAGCGCCCTGGGCGGCGTGACACTGGGTGGCAGCGACGAGGACATCGACTCCGACCGCACCGTTGGCGATGACGACACCGCCGACATCCTCACCCTGGGCCTGGCCATCGACTACGACCTCGACTTTGCCACCCTCACCTCCAACACCGGCTACAAAGACCACGACTACTACTACAGCGAGGACTACGACGGCACCCCGCTGAACATCAACAACTACCAACAGGACCAGACCGGCGACTACTTCCAGCAGGAATTGCGCCTGACCTCCAACACCGAGGGCCCCCTGTCCTGGTACGCCGGGGTGAGCTATTACAAAGAGAGCATCGACGCCAAATTCGGCTTTATCGGCGAAGAAGACTTTATGTGCCAGTACTACGGCGCCTACTACAACGCCGGCATGACCTTCTCCGGCTGTGAGGACCTGTACGCCTACTACGGCTCCAGCTTTTCACCCGCCGCCGACGGGCTGCTACGCGAAACCGGGCGCATCAAGGGCGACTATTCCGGCTGGGCCACCTACGTCAACCTGGACTACTACATCACCGACAATTTCGATGTGGAAGTGGGCGTGCGCTACACCGACGACGAGAAGGACTTTGCCCTGTCGGTGCCCACGCCCGAGAGCGAGCTTGGCCCCTACTGGGCCTATGGCTTCTCCACCGATGGCTTTATCAGCGACACCCAGAGCTGGGACGACACCACCCTGCGGGTGATGGCCAAGTACCGCCCCACCGACGACATGCTGCTGTTTGCCAGCTTTACCGAGGGCTTTAAATCCGGCGGCTTCGGCAGCTTTAACCTCGGCAACAACGCCGCCGGCGAGCCGGCCATCGGCAACACCGATCTCGTTCAGGCCGACGGCTTTTTGCCCAACCAGTTCGACCCGGAAACGGTGGATTCCTGGGAAGTCGGCTACAAGGATTCCTGGTTCAACGGCAACGCCAACGTGGACCTGACCGCCTTCTACTACGAGTACCAGGACCTGCAGGTAGTGATCGCCGATGGCGGCGCGGCCCTGGTGGAGAACGTGGGCGAGGTGGAGTCCTGGGGCGTGGAGGGCTCGCTCACCACCCGCCTCAGCGAGTACTTCGAGTTCTATCTGGCCCTGTCCTACCTCGACGCCGAGGCCACCGAGCTGCAGTCCATCTGCGGCCTGGAAGACCCCAACGGCTGCGAGGGCAGCCGCCTGTTCTGGGCACCGGAGTGGTCCGGCGCGGCGGTGCTGGATGGCCGCTACCCGCTGTCTGGCGGCTACCTCACCGGCAGCCTGGAGGTGTTCTGGGAAAGCGAGCGCGGCGGCGGCTGGGAAGACTTGAGCGAAACCAAGATCGACGACTACGCCGAATCCGCCCTGCGGGTGGGCTACGAATCCAACGACAACTGGTACGTGCAAGCCTACGTCGAAAACCTCACCGACGAATTCACCTGGGACGGCCAGAACAACAACGGTGGTTTGGTGCCGTCCCACTTCTTTGGCCCCAAGCGCCCGCGCACCTTTGGCATGCGGGTGGGGTTGAGCTGGGAGTAACGGCCCTCGCCAGCCTCTTCTTGCTCAGAGGCTGGCGTCGTACTCCAGCGGCGTGACCTGGCGGTCGAACTCATCCATCTCCTGCTGCTTGATCAGCGTGTAGACACGCTGGAACTCAGCGCCAAAATACTCGCGGATGAAGTCGGAGTTGGAAAAGGCCTCGATGGCCTCCGGCCAGTGCCGGGGCAGACTGGGGGGCACCTGCTCGTAGGCGTTGCCCTCCAGCGGGTCCGGCGCCTCCAACTGGTTCTCGATACCGTGCAGCATGCCGGCCAGAATCGCCGCCAGCACCAGGTGGGGGTGGGCATCGGCCCCGGCGACCCGGTGCTCGAGCCGGGTGGCGGTGGGCGCATCCGCGGGCACCCGCAGCGACACCGTACGGTTCTCGTAGCCCCAGCAGGGGGCCAGCGGGGCATGGGAGTCGCGCTGGAAGCGGCGATAGGAATTCAGGTTGGGCGCCAGCAGCAGCATGCTGTCGGCCATGGCCGCCATGCAGCCGGCAATGGCCTGGCGCAGCAGGGGCGTGCCCATGCCGGTGCCATCGTCAAACACGTTGTTGCCCTCGGCATCCACCAGGCTGCAGTGCACGTGCATGCCGCTGCCAGCCAGGTCGCCAAAGGGCTTGGCCATGAAGGTGGCCAGCAGGCCGTGTTCGCGCGCCACACCGCGAATGGCCCGCTGCAGCATGATGGCCTGGTCGGCGGCGATCAGGGCGTCGTCGCAGTGCAGCAGGTTGATCTCGTACTGGGAGGGCGCGCTCTCCTTGGTGAGGGTATCCACCGGCAGCTGCTGGGCGGTGGCGGCATCGCGCATGGCGTGCATCACCTCGCCCATCTCCGCCATGGTGTCCAGGCTGTAGGTCTGGCCGGCGCAGGTAACGCCGCCCACGCGGTCGGTCTGGGTGTGCAGGGGCCGGCCCAGGTCGTCCTCACCGTCCTTGAGCAGGTAGAACTCCATTTCGCTGGCCATCACCGGCGTGTAGCCCAGCGCCTTGCAGCGGTTCACCAGCCCTTCCAGCAAAAAACGGGTATCCAGGGGGCTCGGGGTGCCCTCGGGGTCGCGCATGGACATCATGATCTGCCCGGTGGGGCGGCTGGCCCAGGGCACCGGCACCAGGGTGTCGATGTCCGCCTCGCAGTAGCTGTCGCCATCGCCGGTGTCGAACACCAGGGCTTCCACATCGCGGCCAAACACATCAAAGGCCAGGGAACTGGCGGGCAGCTTCAGCTCCCCCGCCAGCACGCTGTGGATTTTGTCGCGGGTGACCCATTTGCCGCGCAAACCGCCGGCGATATCGGGGAGAATGACCTCGAACACTTCAATGTCCGGGTGGGCGTCGAGAAAGGCCTGCAGGCGTTCGCCGCTGTCAGCCATGATGATTGCTTCCATCTTTATGTCGTTACGCGGTTACTTGAGACCTGCCAAAACACCACCTTTGGGGTAATGGCGAAAAGTGAGCGCTGTGACAGACTTATGATCACAGCATTAAACACCGAACCGCAAACCGCGACTATAACACTTCCGGGTAGAGTCCCGGCGCCGCGGCGAGCCGCCCGCAGGGCACTGGCACCGGAGGACAGGCCATGAACACAACCGCAGACAGCGCCGCGCTCAAACAGCTCGACCGCGCCCACCACCTGCACCCCTTTACCGACCTGCACACCTACGCCGAGCAGGGCGGGCGCATCGTCAATCGCGCCGAGCACATTTACATCCACGACACCGACGGCAACACCATGCTCGATGGCATGTCCGGCCTGTGGTGCTGCAACCTAGGCTACAGCCAGCAGCAGATCGTAGACGCCGTGTACCGCCAGTTGCAGGAACTGCCCTTCTACAACAACTTCTTCAAATGCTCCAACCAGCCGGCAGTGGAGCTGGCGCAACTGCTGGCGGAGGTCACCCCGGCCCAGTTCAACCATGTGTTCTTCACCAACTCCGGCTCCGAGGCAAACGACACCAACATCCGCCTGGTGCACCGCTACTACGACCTGATCGGCAAGCCCGAGAAGAAGCTGATCATCAGCCGCAAGAACGCCTATCACGGCTCTACCATTGCCGCAGGCTCCCTCGGCGGCATGGCGCCCATGCACAAGCAGGTGATTGGCCTTGATTACGTACACCACATCAACCAGCCGCACTGGTTTGAAAACGGCGGCGACCTGAGCCCGGAAGACTACGGCGTGCAGGTGGCGCGCGAGTTGGAAGCCAAAATCGACGAGCTGGGTGAAGACAAAGTTGCCGCCTTCATCGCCGAGCCAGTGCAGGGCGCCGGCGGGGTAATCATTCCGCCGTCCAACTACTGGCCGGAGGTGCAGCGCATCTGCGACGAGCGCGACATCCTGCTGATTGCCGACGAAGTGATCTGCGGCTTTGGCCGCACCGGCAAATGGTTTGGCAGCGAAACCTACGGCATGAAGCCCCACCTGATGACCTTCGCCAAGGCCATCACCAACGGCTACATGCCCCTGGGCGGCGTGATGGTGGGCGACACCGTGGCCGATGTGCTGCTGGCCGGCGGTGGCGAGTTCACCCACGGCCTCACCTACTCCGGCCACCCCGCCGCCTGCGCGGCGGGCATCGCCACCCTCAAAATCCTGCGGGAAAGCAACATCATCGAAACCGCCGCCAGCGAAGTGGCCCCCCACTTCCAGCGCCGCCTGCGCGAGTTTGAAGGCCACCCCATCGTGGGCCAGGTGCGCGGCGAAGGCATGTTTGCCGCGCTGGAACTGGTGAAGGACAAAGGCAGCCGCGAGCGCCTGGCGCCGGAAAGCGCCGGCGCCGTGTACTGCCGCGACCGCGCCAACAGCAACGGCCTGATGGTGCGCCAGACCGGCGACGCCATGATCATGGCACCGCCCCTGGTGTGCTCCACCGGCGAAATCGACATCCTGATCGAGAAGCTGGGCATGGCGCTGGACGAAACAGCCGGCCACTTCGGCATCCAGTAAGCGTTTTACCTGTGCCCGGCCCCGCGCCGGGCTTTTTTTGCCGGCAACGGCTTAACTATCTAGCCCCCGCTGGCGCGCGCGGCACTTAACCGCCTGGCGCCCCCTCCGTACACTGGTCGCACGTAAACGGAGGATCGACCATGAGCGAACAGCGCCAGGTACTGAACAAGCAGAACATGAACATGGGCGGCGGCCTGCCGCTGGAGGCCGACGGCACCGACCTGGAAGGCCTGCGCCGCAATATCCAGCAGCTGATGGATATCGAGGCCATCAAGCAGCTCAAGCACGCGTATTTCCGCTGTATCGACACCGCCAACCTGGACGAGCTGGCCACCCTGTTCCACGACGATGTGCTGGTGCACTTCATCGGCGGCCACTACGAGTGGAAGGTGGAAGGCCGCCAGGCCTACCTGGACAACATCCAGCACGCCTTCACCAAGGCGTCGGTGGGCCACCACAACGGCCACCAGCCGGAGATCGAAATCCTCAGCGCCACCGAAGCCCGCGGCATCTGGTACCTGGCGGACCACATGTGGATTCTGGCCAACCAGCACCACACTACCGGTACCGCCCTGTACTGGGACAGCTACGAGAGGGTGAACGGCAAGTGGCTGATCAAGGAAACCCGCTACGAGCGGCTCTATGAAATCAACACCCAGCTGCCGGAAAACCCCAACCTGGGCTCACACTACCTGGGAGTGCACGGCACGGCGCCGGCGGGCTGAATTCAGCGCCGGGGCAGACCCAGCAGCGCAGGCAGCTGCGCCATCCGCTGGATAGTGGGCACGTCCCCGGCATCAGACCCTGCATCCGGGCAGTAGCGCAGCACCGGCATACCAGCTGCCCGCGCGGCGCGCACGCCCACCGGACTGTCTTCCACCACCAGGCAATGCTGCGGCGCCACCCCCAGACCGCCAGCGGCGGCCAGGAACAGCCCCGGATCCGGCTTCCAGGCCCCCACCTCGTAGGCGCTGTAAATCCGTTCGCCAAAGTAGCCCCGCAAGCAGGTCAAACCAAGGGAGTATTCTATTTTGGCCCGCGGCCCGTTGGATGCCACGCAAAAAGGCAGGGTGAGCTGGCGCAACACGGACTCGATGCCGCTCACCGGTTGCAGGCGCTCGGCAAACAGCGCCTGCACCCCTGCCCGGTAGCGAGCCTCGAATCCCGCCGGCAGGTCGACACGGTGCCGGCGCTCCATGGCTACAAAAATCCGCGCCAGTTCGACGCCACCAAACTCGGTGTACAGCGCCTGGGCGGGCTCATCAATACCCAGGTCCTGCAGAGCGGCGGACAGCGCCACATGGCAGAGGTATTCGCTGTCCACCAGCACCCCGTCGCAGTCAAAAATCACCGCCTGACAGTGGGTGAATATCACGCGTTGATGTCGTCCCTGCGCGGAGAGGGCAACTCGGGATCCACCTTCTGCCGCCAGCTGGACACACCGTTGCGCAATTCACTGGCGCGCACTGTGACCGGCTCATCCCAGACGCTTTGCGCCCCGGCATTGACCACATTGAAGCGCACCTGCGGGTCATCGAGTGTGAGGTCAAAGTCGACGATGCCGGCGTTGTGACCGCCGGTGAAGGGTTCCCGAAGACGAATTTCCGGCACCTCTATCGATTCGGGTATGGGCGTATCCTGGGCCAGGCCCGAGCTGACAAACTCATAAAGGTCATAGCCTGCCTCGCCGGAACGCGGGATACAGTTGGCTTCCGCCCGGTGAACGTCACCAGACATCAGGATTACCCCGCCGATCTCTTCATCACGAATAAAATCAAACAGGCCGTCGCGCTCGTGGCGGTAGCTGGTCCAGTTGTCTTCGCCAAAGGCCGCCGGGTTGTGTGACCACCCACCGCCGCAGATCAACAACTTGAAGGGGGCCCGGCTCGCCTTCAGCCCGGCCTTCAGCCAGGCCAACTGGCCCGCGCCCAACTGGCTTTTGCCCGGGCCGTCGGGCTGCTCATTAGGGTCGCGATGATAGCGGTTGTCAAGAAAGAAGAAGTCCACGCCGCCGTAGTGATACTGGAAGAATACGCCGGGTGTCTGCGCGGTGCCATAACCCGGATTGGCCCAGTAGCGCTTGAACAGCGCCAGGCTCTCCTCGCGCATCGGATTGTTAACATCGCTGTTGTTCAGGCCGTAATCATGATCGTCCCAGATCGCCAGCTGCGGCACCCGGTTCCCGAAGCGCTGGTATTCCGGCACCGCCCGCTGGATTTTATACAGGTCCGACATAATTCCAGGCTCGACTGTATCGGCATAGATGTTATCTCCCAGCCAGCAGAACAGATCGGGCTCCCAGCGATCCAGTGCATGCCAGATGGGCTGTTGGGGAAATTCCTGCCAGCGAGCACAGGAACCAAAACCCAGGCGAAAGCGCGCCGGCCCCGCCGGGGCTGTGGTGAACTGGAAGGGCGGCACATTGTCCAGGTACTTGGCGGGCTTGCCGTCCACCCAGGGGCGATAGTAGTAGGTGGTGCCCGGTTGCAATCCGGTCAACGCGATACGCGCCACAAAGTCGTCCCCGGGGCCGGCCTGCGCAATCTCGCTTTGCCGTGCATCGGACAGGTCTGGCCGCTGTCCGTATCGCACACTCACAGGATAGCGGCCACTGGCCCGCATCCACAACTGGATACTGTCTGCAGACACTGCCCCGGGCAAGGGGCCGTGTAATAGTCGGGGGTAGCCTGTACTGCCGGCCAGCGCCTCACGCCAGCTACCTGCCAGCAAGCTCAGGGAACCGCCTGCGTAGGCCAGCGATTTAAGAAAATGTCGACGCGCAGGTTTCATAGAGGCTCCTGTGGTGGAAATTCCAGGGTGACGACAAGACCCGGAGCGGCCTCGCCCAGTGTGATATTTGCTCCGTGCAGGCGGGCAATGGCGCGCACCACCGACAATCCCAGACCGGTGCCCGGGTGATGGCGACTCTGGTCCAGGCGGTACAGCCGCCGGAACACCCGCTCGCGCTCAGTGGCGGGAATCCCCGGCCCGTTATCCGCTACGCAAAGCTGCCTGCCATGCTGGCTGATGTGAATATGCGCTTTATCGCCAGCGTGTCGAATGGCGTTGTCGAGCAAGTTGTAGATGAGCCGGAACAGCAAACTGGCGTCTCCCGACACCTGACTCCGCCCGTCGCAGTGGACGGCGACTGTCTGCCCGCGCTGCTCAGCCAGCGGTGTCAGCAGTTCCGCAGCATCGCGGGCAATTGCGGCCAGGTCACAGGGGCGCCCTTCCATCTGCAAAATACCCTGTTCCAGGCGCGCCAGTTCGAGCATGGCATCAAAGGTTTGCAACAAGTCATCGAGATCCGCCTGGGCCAGGCCAAGGGTCTCTGTGGCAGCGGATGCCGGCGCAGTCGGCAGGGCAGAGGCGATATCGTCCAGCCGCAGGCGCAATCGCGAGAGCGGCGTGCGAAGGTCGTGGGCGATGTTGTCAGTAACACCAGCCACCGAGTGCAGCAGTTCGTCGATCTCATCCAGCATCTGATTGACCTGGCCGGCCAGCACGTCGAACTCATCGCCATCCGCCCGGCTCGGCAGGCGGGTATCCAGCCGGCCGCGCTGGATCTGCTCGATGCCCTCACTCAAATCCCGCAGGCGCCGAACCTGGCGCCGGTTAAACAGATAACCCGCCACCAGCGTCAGCAGCAGGGCCAGTACCAGCGCCAGCACACTGGCCAGCAGGTAGTCGCGTCGGTAGGCACCCTGGTCCGCCTCCAACTGGGCCACCATCAATCTGCCTGCGCCCACCTCTATCCAGGTGCCACGGGCCAGCTCTACGGTGGCATCGCCGCTGAGATTGGATACCGCTACAGGAAAGCGGCCCGTATCAGGATAGCGCGGCAACTGGCGCGGCAACTCGCTGAGGTTGCCGCTGACCCCATCGCTACTCTCCAGCGCCAACAGGGTGTTGGCGGCGCCCCGCGCGTGGGCCTCTACCAGTCGGCGAACAGCGACATCACTGCCGCGCTCCACGGCAGCCAGCTGCCGAAAGGTATCGGCGGCCATCAGCACATTGCGCTGTAATTGGCGCTCCTGCTCTGACACCGTCAGCCAGTACACCGCTCCCAGCACCAGGGCGTTCACCAGCAACACCAGCAGGGTAAACAGCAGAGTAAGGCGCCATACGGAGGTGCGCGGGTAGCCAAGACGCCGCGCGCTACCGGATGACATAGCCCGCCCCACGCACGGTATCGATCAGCTGGCTACGTCCTCCGGCCTCAAGCTTTCTGCGCAACTTGGCAATATGCACATCAATCACATTGGTCTTTGGGTCGAAGTGATAATCCCACACGGCCTCAAACAACAGGGTACGGGACACCACCTGCCCCCGGTGCTCCAGCAGATAGCGCAACAGCTGAAACTCTTTTGGCTGCAGGGCGATGTCATCGCCAGCTCGCGTCACCCGGTGGCCCACCAGGTCCATTTCAAGGTCGTCGGCACACAACTGAGTGATGCGGGCCTCACGGTGCGTTGCGCGCTGTAGCAGGTTGTCGATACGCAGCTGCAGTTCGGCGAAAGAAAAAGGCTTGGTCAGGTAATCATCGCCACCCGCCTTCAGCCCGCGGATGCGCTCATCCACATGGGACAGGGCACTGAGAATAATCACCGGCGTGCGGTTGCCCCCGGCGCGCAGCGCAGATAGCACCGCCAAGCCATCCAGCTGTGGCAACATGCGATCGAGCACAATGAGGTCGTACTGGCCAGTGGTGGCCAGATGCAAGGCATCAACGCCGTTGCCGGCTTCATCGGCGGTGTAGCCCTGCTCCCTCAGCCCCTTCGACAGGTAGGCCAGGGTGGTCTGGTCATCCTCTACCAGCAGTAACTTCATCAACCACCGGGACTGGTCAAGGAGGGAATCGTCTGGCCGTTGTCGATATCAATAAGCTGGTCGCGCTCACCCTCCGGGCCAACCCATTCCAGTTTGAAGTAACGCACGCCGCGCTCCAGTTCCACTTCGGCTTCCTCCAGCAGCTGTTTTGTCCCTGCGCCCCCCTCGGCAATGGCCCGCCGTAGGCTGTAGCCGGCGTCCTGCAAGGCGCGGGCCGCCAGCACCTCGTCGTCGCGACATACCACGGCGCAGCTACGCGGCTCCTGCTTCTGGCTCAGACTGCCGTCAGCCACGGCAATGCGCAGCTTGTGCCGCACTTCACCTTCAAGGTCCATAACTTTGATTTCATGGAAGAGCTGGCCGTCGTCATCTTCCAGCTCGTATTCATAGGCAATGCCAGGCACCGCCTGTTCAGCCTGGGCCAGGGCCTTGTCCAGCGTTACCCCGGAGCGCTCGATTGCGTACAGGGCCACCGCGGCCTCTTCAGGATCACTGCCAGCCAGCAGCGGCGCCGCAACAATGGCGGCTGCCAGGGCACCAATACCCATTGATAAGCGATTCATAGTCGTCCTCCTGTGTTGACTGCCCACCTACCCTATCCCGGCGCGGGTTAAACACGCATGAGGCTGAGGTTAACAATTCTTCATGTAAGACCGGTGACAGTCTCGCCGCCACTCACCACTTCCAGCAAGGCTTGGTAGACCCCGGCACCGGCCGCCAGCACCGCGCAGCCGTGCTCCAGCACGCCCTCGCGCTCCAGTGCCGGATTACTTCGGCCGCCCGCCTCACGCACCAGCAACCCACCGGCAACCGCATCCCAGGCATTCATGTGCGGCTCGTAATAGCCAATCAAGCGCCCTGCTGCCACGTAGGCCAGGCTGAGGGCGCCGCTACCGCAGCGATGGAACATGCCCTGCTCCTCCAGCAGGCGCGACAGGGGCCCCACGGTGGCGGCTGGCGCCACTCGATTGGAGTAACCCAGCCCCACCAGGCCATCCGCCAAACTGGCAGCCGGGCTCACTCGCAGCGGGCGATTGTTTATTGAGGCACCGCCACCGCGGCGCGCGGCGAACAGTTCATCCCGCACCGGATCGTATACCACCCCCAGCAGGGTTTGACTGTCACGCACATAGGCCAGGGCTATACACCAGGAGGTGATATTGCTGATAAATGGCTGGGTACCGTCAATGGGATCGACCACCCAGACGCCACGCCCGGCCTGTGACCGGAATTCGCTGCAACTTTCTTCACCAAGAAAAGCGTCCCCGGGGTAGAGTTCGGCCAACCCCTTGCGCAGCAGTGCCTCGGTTTCAACATCGGCCTCGGTGGCCATGTCCTGCACACCCTTGCTGTGCACGGTGAGGCTGCCCAGGTCAGCGAATTTGCCGGACGCAAAGCATCCTGCCTTACGCGCCAAGCCACAGGCCGTTGCCAGTCGCGCATCCAGTTCCGCGTCAGTCACCGGCAGCCTCCCCGCCCACATTGAACAATGCCCGCTCACAATCGCGATGGATGACAAAGTGCTTGCGCACCGCCGGGGTCGTCATAGTCACCTCCATTTCCCGCAGCCCGCCCGGCCCCTCCAGCAATGGAACAGACAAATCCGCCGGTGGCTCATCACCACAGTCGGCCTCAAACCGCAGGCGAACACGCCCGTCGCGGCGGTCCCGCCGCAGCGCGGTTGCAGAGCAGCCGGCAGGCAGCTCGAGAATATCGCGCGGAGCGAGGTCGCTCCCGATTGCACCCCCTTCTGCAGGCAACAACAGCTGCACCGCCAGTTTGCCGCGTGCTGCATAATCAACTACCAGCGCCGGCTGCTGGTCGCGGTGTCGCCAGTGCTCGCCGCCGTGGGTAGCGCAAAAACTGCTCTCTCCCTGCCCGCCGCAGGCAGTCAGCCAGGCGCTTACCACCAACCACCCCCCGCGTTTAATCCGTTGCACGCACCCTCCACAGGCTGCTCGCCAGTACCAGCGACACCACCGACGCGCCGACCCAGAACAGGATGGGCGCACTGTAATCATAGAAGTAGACTACCGTCTCGCCGCCCTCGCGCGGGAAGCGCAAGGCAATTTCGCTGGCAGAAATCAGTCGGCCGCTGATGTAGTCCTGCAGGCCTGCGCCAACATAGCTGAATACGCCAATAAAACCCATGGCCGCCCCTGCAACCCGCTTGGGGGCGATGTCGATGGCAAACAGCCCCCCCAGCGAGGCGAGAATACCGCTGAGGCCAAAGCCATAAACCACCAGCGCCGCCGCCAGTATGAGCGGGTCGTCTGGCCCCCAGAAAATCACGAACAGCGGCAGCAGTTCCATCAGGCCAAACAGCAGGTTGGCCGGTGGACGGCGGGCATTGAACCATTTGTCTGATGCAAAGCCGTAGGCAACACAGCCCAGAATGCCTGCCGCGGTATTGAGGAAAATGAACAGATTGGCATCGAACAGGTCAAATCCGCGAATTTCCTGTAAATAGACGTTACCCCAGCTGTTAATGGCGTAACGTGTGACATACATGCTGGAACTGGCCAGGGCCAGAACCCAGATGGAAGGAATGGCCAGTATACGCAGCTGTGTTTTCCACACGCTGCCATTACTGGCGGCACTGGCGATGGCGCTGTGATCCTGGCGCCAGTCCGCCACACTGGGAAGGCCCAGGGCCCGAGGCCGGTCCGGCAAATAGCGCAGCACCAGCAGGGCGGCCACAACGCAGATTGCGGCGGGCACCCAGAACCCCCAGGGCCAGTCCAGACCCAGCCCCTTGGGAGGTGCGGCAATCAGCCAGGCCACGCCAAGGTAGGTTAGCCCTTCGCCAATGGAGTGCGCCGTGCTCCAGATGCCGTAGTAACGGCCGCGTTCGTGATTGCTGTACCAGTGGGCCAGAGACACCACACTGGAGGGCGCGCCGAAGCCCTGAAACCAACCATTGAGGCCCCACAGCAAGGCCGATAGCCAGAGCAGATCCGACAGGCCCATACCCAGGTTGGCGCAGGCGGACAACAGTAGCCCCGCAGCAAAAAAACGACCGACGTGGGCGTGATCGGCGAGAAAGCCATTGGTGAATTTGCCCAGTGCATAGCCGTAAAGCAGCGTTGAACCGATGATGCCCAGTTGTTCAGGCGTGAAGATACCCGCATCCATCAGCGGCTTTTTTACGACGTTCAGTGCCAGCCGACACACATAGGCCAGGCCGTAGCACAACGTAATGATCACAATCACGTCGCGCCGGTGGCGCTGGTACGCCCAGTCAATCGCGTCACTGTCGGCACTGACCGGCCGGTCCTCCCCGGTGGCAAAAAGCCTGAACCACTGCATGATTACACTATCCCCGCCGCTGGCGCCGAACAAGGCGCCAGGGTCGCCCCGCGATCATCCCCACACCCCTGCCAAGCAGTTCAGTATATGTACTGCACGCCAATTACCGTGGTGGTGCCGTACTCGTCGTATTGCAGCACGCGTTGTGAATTGCCGGCATAGTAGTACTCTGGCTCGTCGTTGAGATTGGATATTTCCGCGTAAACCATCCAGTTGTCGTTGACACTGTACTTGGCGGTGAAGTCCCACTGGGTGTGGGCGTCGGTGGTGCGATCGAGCCCTTCATCCACCAGTTCGTCGAGATAGCTATCGCGATACTTCATCGCCAGGCGCAGATCCAGGCCGTATTTTTCATAGCCCAGTACAAAACCGGCGATGTTGTCTGATTGCTTCGGGAAGGGAATTTCACGGTCGTTCACCTCGGCCTCGCTATCGACATAGGTATAGTTAAGGCTCACCAGCAGGCCGTCAAAAGGGGATGGCAGGAAGCCAAAGTACTGCTGGTAGTTGAGTTCTACCCCTAGCACGTCGGCATTGTCGCCATTCTCTGCGATGGTCGCTTCATCAAAGGTCTGCCCGGCAAAACTGTAGTCATCAAAGGTCTGCAGGAAGATGAAGTCACCAATGTCTTTGTAGAACACGCCAGCCGAAAGAACACTCAGTTCGCTCGGGTAATATTCAAGCGACGCGTCGTAGTTCCACGCGTTATAGGGCTCAAGTTCCGGGTTGCCGATTTCCGCCTCGCCGTCTTCGACGCTGATACGCGATGCCACATCGTTAAACAGTGGTCGCACAATGGAACGCGACACTGCGGCTCGCGCCACAATGTTTTCGGTGGCGTCGTAGCGCAGATTGAGGCTCGGCAGCACATCGGTGTAGCTGCGACTGGCGTCGATGCTCTCGATCACCACCAGGTCATCATCCAGTTCAGCGCCGTTGTACTCATCGCCTTCCTCGAACAACTCTACCGCGTTACCTTCCGAGCTGAAGTCCGTGTACTCCACCCGAACACCGCCGGTGAGGGTGATGCCACCAATAAACAGCTTGAACATGCCATAGGCGGCATAAACATCTTCATTGACGGTCCAGTCATTCGAGGCCGAGGCCAGCGTTGAATCGATATCCTCCAGCTCGATGCCGTTACCGGCGCGCAGGATTTCCCGCACCCCTCGGGTACTTGGTAACGGCTCAATCACATTGCGAAAACCATAATCCCCTGCGGCGCCCGGATCGTAGACATCGGCGATGGTGAATACATCATCGCCACTGTAGATAGCGGCGTCTTCATTGTTTTCCTTCTCCCGCAGGCGGGCCTTGGCGCCAAACTTCAGCTCCCAGTTCTCGAACTGTCGGTTGGCATCGAACTGTAGCGACCACTGGGTATCCTCGGTCAGGCTCTTCTCGTGTTCGATCTCATCCAGTGCGTAGGCGCCGGGGTTGCGCAGCAAGTCAAAGTAGTCAGACTCCACAACCGGCGTTTCCACCGACCCACGGTTCAGGCTCAATACCGGCGCACCGTCCGGGATACCGCCGCTGCCGCTTTCGAATTCGCCAACCCAAGATGAATTCACTACATCCGGGTCATCCTCCTCGCCGTGGGAGTAGCCGAGGTTGGTTTCCAGCCCCCACAGCTCCCACTGGCTCTCGCTACCGAACGACAGCGAGAGTGTTTCTGCGGTCTGTACCCGGTCTTTGGTATTCATATCGATCTCGGTAAAGCCGTAGGCTGTTCGCCGCTTCTCAATGGCTTCGTCGGAAAGCGGCGTGAGATCGCCGTAACCCTGGCCGTAGCGCAGTTCAGTATCCTCAAACCTGCTGTACAGTGAGCGGGCAAAGAGGGTAGTGGTATCGGACCAGTCATAGTCGAGGTTCAACACAGCGCCAATGCGCTCGCGCTCGATACGGTAATAGCGCGGCTCAAAGGACTCGGGAAATTCGTTGCCACTGTCCGCCTGTTCCCAGTCATCGGCCTCGTTGTTGTCCGTCGACATCTTGCGATCCTGCCAGCTGAGTGCAGCTGCCACCCCGAGACGACGGTTATTGGCCAGTTCGAAGATGTCGCTGCCGGCAACGGATGCCTTCGGACTCCAGTCTTCTCGCATTTCGTTATAACCACCCTCCAGACGGGCCTTGAAGTAGGCGTCTTTGCGGCTGAAGGCGCTGAGGGTCTTTACGTTCACCGAGCCGCCAATGGAGTCACCATCCATATCAGGGGTCAGCGACTTCTGCACCTCCAGGCCATCAAGGACGTCCGAGGGAATCACATCCAGTTGCATGGCGCGCCGGTTTTCGGACGCCGATGCCCGCACACCGTTGATGGACGTCGAATTGAGGTCAGGATCCATGCCCCGGATCACTACATAGCGCCCTTCGCCCTGATCGTTTTCCACCGAGATACCCGAGAGTCGACGCAGGGACTCCGCCACGTTCTGATCCGGGAACTGGCCCATGGTGTCAGAATCCAGCACCGATTTGATGTTGTCTGCCGCTCGCTGCTGATTGATGGCCCCCGCCATCGCCGCCGACTGGCCCGTTACCAGCACTTCTTCCAGAGCCATCTGGTTCTCGCTGCCCTCACCCAGCACCAGCGCGCCCAGCACCAGGCCCTCTGGACCGACTGTAATCGGCACGTTGCGCGGTGGAGCACCGACATAGTTGACAGTAAGGGTATAAGTGCCGGGCCTGACGCCTATCAGCCGGAAGCGCCCACGGGAATCCGTGGTGGTCGAAACACCCAGTTCGGCAATGCGAACAATGGCACCCTCGTACACGGCACCACCGCTGCTGTCAGTAACTTCACCGGTTACTGTCTGGGCCAGTGCCGACGGCGCAAGGCCAAGCCCCAGCATGGAGATGGCGCCGGCAAGGACCAGGCGACGGAAGGGCGCGGAGCGGGAGAGGGGAACGCTGCGTTGGGTCACGGTAGAACCTCCGGTTGATTTATCTAGTAATGAGAGGTGTTCCGAAGCTCGGTTTGAGTATAGAGAGAACCGGCCTTCTGGTAAAATATTTATTCTACAAATTTACAATAAATTATATAAATTCCATTTTATAGACGAGCGCATACCGGCCCGACTGCCGGCAAACAGCCCTCAGGGCGCCGCTGGGCCCTGGTAATCCAGTGAAATTACGGCGTTTTTTCGATGGGACCGGGTAGCTGCATCGGCCAGTACCTGGGCCTTGAGCGCATCGCTTCCACTCACCAGCCGCGCCGGCTCGCCCGTCAGGGCGGCGACAAAGGCCTGCAACTCCAGCCGGTAAGCGGCAGCGTAGCGCTCCAGGAAAAAATCCAGTGGCGGGTCGCTTGCAACCGAGCCGGCGCGAAAGCACTGCACCTGGCTGGCACCTCGGTTCTCGGCGCGCAGCATGCCGTGGCTGCCATGCACTTCGATACGTTGATCGTAACCGTACACCGCCCGGCGGCTGTTGCTGATCTGGCACAACTTGCCGCTGGCGGTTTGCAGTGTGACCAGCGCACTGTCGATGTCGCCGACGCTGGCAATCGCCGGGTCTACCAAGCAGCTGGCGCTGGCGAACAGGGTCTTCGGGTCTTCACCCAGCAGCCAGCGGGCCATATCGAAGTCGTGGATCATCATGTCCATGAACAGCCCGCCAGACCGGCGCAGGTAGTCCAGTGGCGGCGGACCGGGGTCGCGGCTGGTGATGGATACCATCTCAACGTCGCCGATTTCACCATCCTGTACCCGCTGCCACAGGCAGGCAAAGTCCGGGTCGAAACGCCGATTGAACCCAAGCGCCAACAGAGTTCCCCGGGCTTCCAGTGTCTGCAGGCACTGGCGGGCACGCGCCAGATCCAGGTCCAGCGGCTTTTCACAGAAAATGGCTTTGCCAGCGGCGCTGGCCGCATCCATCAGTTCAACATGGGTGTCGGTGGAACTGGCAATCAGTACCGCTGCTACCGATGAGTCGTCCAGCGCCAATCGCAATTCGGTGGCGCTGGCACCATGGCGCTGCGCCAGTTGTTCAGCCGCCGCGGCATCTGCATCAACCACGTGAACAAGGCGCGCATTGGCTGCCGCAGCGATATTGTCGGCATGAATAGCGCCAATACGACCGGCGCCAACCAGGCAGATTCCAACTGTCATGTTCTTTCCTCAAAGGCCAGCGGGCGCTGTTTCAAAAGCTGGGCCAGATGGCGATAGCCCATCTGCGCATAAAGCGGCGGATCGGCAATGGCCGGGTCCTGCTCCGCCTCCACCACCACCCAGCCGTTGTAGCTGGTGGGCAGGGCGTCGAGCACCGCACCGAAATCCACGCATCCGTCACCCGGTACGGTAAACACGCCAGCCAGCACCGCCTCGAGAAAACTCCAGTCCCCATCCAGCGCACGCATCAGCACTGGCTGGCGCACATCCTTGCAGTGCAGGTGCACCACACGCTGACGGAAGTCATCCGCCAGCCGCGCCGGATCACCGCCGGCGTAAGTCAGGTGCCCGGTATCCAGCAGCAGGCCAACCTCCGGGCCGGTCATCGCCATCAGGCGGCGTACCTCATCGTCGGTTTCGATAACCGTACCCATGTGGTGGTGATAGGCCAGGGTCAGTCCCTCGTCGGTGAGGTAGCTGGCAAAAGCGGACAGGCGCTCGGCAAAAGCGGACCACTGCCGCTCATCCAGTACCGGGCGCTCTGACAGCGGCCGATGGCGCTCACCATGAATGCAGTGGCTGACCTCGGCGCATACCATCACCGCGCAGCCCATCTCCCGCAGTAGCCTGAGGTGAGGCTGCACCGCGGCAATTTCCCGGGCAACGCTGCGCTGCAGTAACCGCAGGCTGTACCAGCCAGACACCAGCGCCAGGTTGTGCCGCGCCAGCAGCGGCGCCAGCACCGCACTGTCGCGGGGAAATTTATGCCCCAGCTCAAAGCCGGCGTAGCCCGCATTGCGCCCTTCCCGCAGGCACTGCTCCAGCGGGATATCGGCCCCCAATGCAGGCATGTCGTCATTGCTCCAGGTCAGGGGGTTAATACCCACGCGCAAACTCATCGCCCGACATCCCGGCGCTGGGCACGCTTGTGCTCCAGGTAGTCCCTGCGCGCCTGCCGAACGCCTTCGCGGGTCGATACTTCCGCCACGGCCACCTCCCACCAGGCGCCGCCCTCTTCGGTGGCCGGCCCCGGGTCAGTGGCCAGGGCGATGACATAGCAGCCCGCCGCCTCGCGGGCACGCACCAGAGCCTGCTCCAGTTCGGCAATACCGGTTACCGATTCGGCCTGGGCGCCCAGGGCCCTGGCATGGCCTGCAAAATCAATCACCGGGACGCCCGACTCGCCCTGTCCACAGTCAGCCAGCAGGTTATTGAAGGGCCCAGCACCACAGTTTTTCTGCAGGCGGTTGATGCAACCGAAACCACGGTTGTCCAGCACCACCACCACCAGTTTGAGCCCCATCATCACGGCAGTAGCCAGCTCTGAATTCATCATCAAGTAGCTGCCATCCCCCACCAGTACAAACACCTCACGCTGCGGCAGGGCCATCGCCACCCCCAGCCCACCGGCAATTTCATAACCCATGCAGCTGTAGCCGTACTCGACGTGGTAGCCGTTGGGCCGGGCACAGCGCCACAGCTTGTGCAGTTCACCCGGCAGGCCTCCCGCAGCGCACACCACCACCGCATCTTCCGGCGCCTGGCGGTTGACCGCGCCGAGCACCTGGGCATCCGATGGGCGCTCGGCCCCGGTGGCGGCGGTAACCCGCTCCACCACCGCCTGCCAGCCAGCCACCGCCTGCCGACCGCTTGCAACCCAGTCGGCATCCGCCTGCCAGTCCGGCAGTGCCGCTTCGATGGCCGCCAGTCCCTGGGCGGCGTCGCAAACCATGGACAGGGCACCGTGCTTGCCAGCGTCGAAGGCAGACACATTAATTCCCAATAGACGGCAAGCCGGGTGGGCAAACAGTGTGCGCGAAGCGGTGGTGAAATCCTGCAGCCGGGTGCCAACACAGATCACCAGATCCGCCTCGGCGGCCAGTGCATTGGCGGCGCTGCTGCCCGTTACACCAATGGCGCCAAGCTGTGCCGGGTGATCCCAGGGCAGCGCGCCCTTGCCGGCCTGGGTTTCCGCCACGGGTATTCCGGTGCGCCGGGCAAAAGCTGCCAGCGCATCACAGGCGCCGGCGTAGTGAACACCGCCGCCGGCAATCAACAGCGGACGCCGGGCGTTGCGCAGGCACGCCACGGCGCGCGCCAACTCACCGCTATCCGGCGGAGGCTGCCGGTGATAGTGCAGGCAGGGGTCAAAAAAACGGGCGGGAAAATCCCACGCCTCTGTCTGCACATCCTGGGGCAGGGCCAAGGTGACAGGGCCGCACTCGATACTGTCGGTGAGCACCTGCAGCGCCCGGGGCAGGCTGTCCAGCAATTGCTCAGGGCGTTGGATGCGATCCCAGTAGCGGGATACGGGCCGCAGGCAATCATTCACACTGAGCGAAGGGTCACCGGGAACCTCCAGCTGCTGCAGCACCGGGTCCGGCGCGCGCGAGGCAAAGGTGTCGCCTGGCAGCAGCAGTACCGGCAGGCGGTTGACATGCGCAAGGGCCGCGCCGGTCACCAGATTGGTGGCGCCGGGCCCAATGGATGTGGTGCAGGCCATCAGCCGGCGCCGGTTGCTGGCCTTGGCATAGGCGATGGCCGCATGGGCCATCGCCTGTTCGTTGTGTGCCCGCCAGGTGGGCAGGCGTTCGCGTTCCGCCTCCAGCGCTTCGCCGAGGCCGGCGACATTACCGTGGCCGAATATGGCCCATACCCCCGCAATCAGCGGCAGGCGCTGGCCATCGACATCCACCTGCTGGGCCGCCAGATAGCGCACCAGCGCCTGGCTGCTGGTCAGCCTGACTGTTTTCACGGTTGTTCCTCCTCCGGCATTGCGGCCTCGTGCAGGGCGCGCCATGCGCTGACAATAGCGCTGAAGTTCTCTGCCACTGCCTGCCTCAGGCCACTGTCGTCCAGTTGGCCGGCAAGCCAGGCGCTGGCGGCGTCCACAAACAGACTGCGGCCGATTGCAAAACCGCGACAGTGGCGCCGGCCGACGGCGCGGGCAAAGCCGGCAACCAGCTCCTCTACCGGGCGGTTCAAACCCAACAGGACAATACCGCGACACCAGGGGTCGCACTCATCGATCACCGCCTCGATCGCCGGCCAGGCCCGATCAGGGGGCGGCGGCAGCTTCCACCAGTCCGGATAGATACCGAGCTGATAGCATTCGCGCATGGCCCGGGCGGTATCGTCGCCCCGGTCCTCACCGCCCCCTGGCAGAATCAGCTCCAGCAGCAACTCATGGCCGCTCTGGCAGCAGGCTTCAAACAAGCTGCACAGGCGCTGCTGCTGGGCCTGCTTGAGACCCGGCTCATCATCGGGATGATAGAACACCAGGCACTTCACCACCTGCTCACTGGGCCAGCGTTGCAGGGTCGCGGAGAGGTTGTCGCCATACTCAAAAGCCAGCGGTCGTGACTGCGGCGACTCCACCGGGCGCGCAATCCACAGATCCCGACCTGTCAGCGACTCCAGCACGTCTTCGCCGAAGCGCTCGTCCACCAGTACACCGGCGCGACCTTGCAGGCCGTCCCGCTCCACCACCGCCAGAAAGGCATCGGCGATCAGGCGCTTCAGGCGCGGCACCCGGCTCTCGGAGGCGCCACAGGCGGCAGCCAGCTCAACAAACTGACTGCGGTGGTCAAAGGCCAGCGCGTAAATTGCCGGCCAAGCCCGGCGCGGCACGGTGGAGCGGTGCAGCTGATTGAGGCGTGCATCAAGATCCGGCCGCGGCACCTCGGCAAAGCGCGCCAGGTAGTCGTCCAGTTCCACCCGCGAGGGAATCGCCGGTGTGCAGCCGTGACGCGACACCACCAGCGCGCCGCAGGCGTTGCCGTACAAACAGCAGCGCGCCAGCGCTTCGCCGCCCATCCAGCCGCGCATGAATCCGCTCATAAAGGCATCGCCGGCCCCCAGTACGTTGAGGACTTCCACTGATACCGGCGGGCCACTCACACCGCGGTCCAGGTCCTGCGGAATGGCGCCCTCGTAGACCACGCTGCCCAGGGCGCCGCGCTTGAGCACCAGTACGGCATCGGTATGCCCACGCACCACGCACAGGGCTGTGCGGGTGTCGGTGCTGCCCCCGGCGATGTGAAACTCCTCCTCGGTGCCAACTATCAGGTCGAACAGGGGCAGGATGGATTGCAGGTGCCCGGTAACTTCCGCGCTGCCGACAAAGCGACTCTCTCCCTGGCCATGGCCGGCAACGCCCCACAACACCGGACGGTAATCGATATCCAGCACGGTGCGGGTATCACTGGCGCGTGCGAAATCAATGGCCCGGCGGCAGGCCGCAGCAGGGCCGGGCAGGGAGAAGTGCGTCCCGGTGATCACCAGGGCGCGGGCCGAGGCGATAAAGTCTTCATCGACATCACTTGTATCAAGGGCAGCATCGGCGCAGTTCTCCCGATAAAAGATCAGGGGAAAGGTGTCCCGGTCCTTGATGCCCAGCACCACGATGCTGGTGAGGCGCTCCGGGTCGGTATGCACCTGGCTGACATCCACCCCATTGCGCGCCAGTTCCTCACGCACAAAGCGCCCCATGTGCTCGTCGCCCACCCGGGTCAGCATGGCTACCCGCAATCCCTGGCGCGACATGCCAGCGGCCATGTTGGCGGACGATCCACCCAGGTATTTGGCCATGCTGCGCATGTCCTCGAGCCGGGCGCCAAACTGCTGGCCGTAAAAGTCCACGGCGGCCCGGCCCATACAGATCACATCGAAGCGACGCTCTTCCATCCTCACTCCTGACTGTTGCCGCCGGCTCCACCGGCCGCTGGATCACTCACCCCCACCCAACCACCCCGGCGGTGGGAACGCGCCATGGCGTCGGTGACCGCATCGATGCGCGCCGCCGCTGCGAAATCGGGCCACGCTGGCGCCGTCCCGGCCACCGCCGCGAGCAGGTCGCGCAGTTCAATCACTTTCAGGTCATTAAAACCCAGACCGTGGCCAGGCGCCGGGCAAAAAGCCGCGTAGTCTGGCTGGTCCGGCCCAAGCAGAATGCGACGAAAACCCTCCGGACCGCGCTCGTCACTGCGGTACAGCCACAGTTCGTTTTGCCGTTCCTGGTCGAAATACAGGGTACCGGCGCTGCCAGACACCTCCAGGGTCAAACCGTTTTTGCGCCCCCAGGCCATGCGGCTGCACTCGATGGTGCCAGTGGCACCGCCGGTGAAGCGCAGCAGAGCGTGCACCTGGTCTTCGTTTTCCACCGGCCCATCTGGCCGTTCGCTCACTACCGTCTGGAAATCGGCGCACACCTCGGTTGGCTCGCCAACCAGGCGCTGGGTCAGGGATAGCACATGACACAGGTCTCCCAGCGCCCCGAGCCCGGCCTGCGCGCGCCGGGTGCGCCAGCCACCGGGCTTAAAGGCATCGGCGAGGTAATCTTCGACATGCGTGCCGCGCACATGATGAATACGGCCCAGTTCTCCGCACTGAATTAACTCGGCAGCGAGAGTGATTACCGGATTCCTGGCATAGTTAAAACCCACCAGAGTCACGCAATCACGCGCCCCGGCCAGCGACGCCAGTTCCCGTGACTGTCCGACAGCCAGCGCCAGCGGCTTCTCACAATAGACGTGTTTGCCTGCCTCCAGCGCCGCCCTGGCCATCGGGTAGTGCAGATGGTTCGGCGTGCAGATATCCACAATGTCGACCTGCGGGTCAGCCACCAGCGCACGCCAGTCGCCGGTACTGCGGCGAAATCCCAGATTCTGCGCCTGTAGCGCTGCCTGCCCTGGCTCACAATCTGCCAGCAGCTCGCAGACCAGGGCCACAGGCTGCGGAAAGACCAGGCCCACGGCATGCGCGGCAAGCGCATGGCTGCGCCCCATGAAACCGCTGCCAATCAAACCCAGTCTGAGTGTCTGCACCGCTGCGATGCCTCCTGCGCAGTGGGTGACGACCTGTTCTCCTCGCCACCCTAAAAATATTATATGTTCTATTTTTTATTCATTGTGATAAATTTATTCCATAGCGTGGCGCAAGCGCAAGCCTTCATTCTAATTTTGGAGTATTTATTTCAGAATGACAGTGGCCGGCCACCCTTTTGACACGCGCCCCGCCGGCGGCGCCAGGACGACACCAACATGACAGCCAACCCTCCCCAGGACTATGACTCGCTGCGCACTTTGATGTCCGAGCGCTACGAGTCCCTGAGCAAGCGCCTGCGACAGATCGCCAAGTTTGCCTGGGATAACCCCACCATTATGGCCATGGAAACCACCGCTGTAATCGCCGAACGGGCCGGCGTTCAGCCCTCCGCCCTCATTCGCTTTGCCAAGGCTTTTGGCTACTCCGGCTTCAGCGAAATGCAACGTACCTTCCAGGCCCATGTCACCGCCCGTTCCGCCAGCTACAAGGAGCGCTTCCGCGAGGTGGCGGAACGCGAGTCCGCGGCAGGCGGCTCTCCGGCAGGCATGTTGCAGGAATATTGCGAGGCCAATCGCGATGCGCTGACGCACCTGCAAGACGAAACCGACCCGGCGGCGCTGGAACAGGCCGTGGCGCTGCTGCGCGACGCCGAGTTCATCTACGTGATGGGCCAGCGCCGCTCGTTCCCGGTAGCCAGCTACATCTACTACAACCTCAACCACCTGGATTGTCGCGCCCAGTTACTGACCGGCATGGGCGGCATGCTGCTGGAGCACGCCGCCAGTATGGCGCCCGGCGATGTGCTGGTAGCCATCAGTTACAGCCCCTACTCAGAGGAAACCGCAAAAGTGGTTGCCGCCGCACGGGAGAAGAACGTTCCGGTCATTGTACTGACCGACAGCTCGCTCAACGCCATCGCCCGCGATGCCACCGTATTTTTTGATATTCACGATGCCGAGGTATTCAGCTTTCGCTCGCTGGCGGCGTCTATGTGCCTGGCGCAGGCGCTCACCACCGCTCTGGCATCCGAACGCAGTGCTCGCAGCAGCAACCGCGGCAATGGCCGCAACAAGCAAAACGGCGACAAGACAAAAGCCAGGCGCAGAAGAAAATGAACAATTGTTCACCCGCCGCCAGTCTGACGTTAAAGCGCGAGTTGTAGTCTGGACTCAGGATCACAACCCAGAAGGAATCCATAACATGACACAGCACTCCCGACTGAAAGCCCCGATATGCGCCATGACATTGTTCGCTGCCGCCCACCTGGGCGCTGCCGAGCCCATCAGCGTTACCGCCACCTTGGAAACGCGGCCCCATTTTGACGATGCCCCCGGCAATTTTACCGATGTGGATGACCCCGCCATCTGGATTCACCCCCAGCAGCCGGGCGAAAGCCTGGTCGCCGGTACACTCAAGGAAGGGGGCCTGGATCTGTACACCCTGGACGGCAAGCTTCTGCAACACATCCCGGGGCGGCCGGCGCCCGCCTGCCCGAACGACAACAGCGACTGCGACAACGCCCCTGGCCGGTTGAACAACGCCGAGGTGGTGTACCGTTTTCCCCTGCAGGGCAAGCCGACAGACCTCGTTGTCGCCTCCGACCGCGGCCTCGATACCCTGGCGATCTTTGCCATGAGCCCCAACAACGACGGCCAGTATCTGCTGTCGGAGATCACCGCATCCGGTGTCGGGGCGATCTTCAGCGATAGCCAGCAAGCCATCAACGAAGGCTATACCGCCTATGGCCTGGCGACCTACCAGCACCAGGGTAAAACCATGGCGCTGGTCAGCCAGAACAGCACCACCCAGGTTGCAGTACTGGAATTGGGCGAGCGCGATGCCGGCACCATCGGCTACACGGTGGTGGCCAGGCTGGACTTCCCGCATGCATTCGACGCCGGTGACAGCCGCTGGACACCCTGCACCGACGAAGATGCCGACCGACCCCAGTTTGAGGGCATGGTGGCCGATGCCGCCCACAACGCCCTGTACCTGGCGCAGGAAAATGTGGGGATCTGGCGTATCGCCCTGGATGCACCGCAGGATAGCGGCCAGTGGCAACTGTTCGCCCGTGCGGCCGAGTTCGGCGTGCCCTACCAACGCACCTGGGATGACGCCGAAGGGGAATACGCCTGCAAGCTGCTGTTTGACCAGAACCCGGGGCTGGGCGACGAACACCTGCGCGTCGACCTGGAAGGGCTGACGATTTACGATGCTGGCAAGGGCAAGGGCTACCTGCTGGTTTCCAGCCAGGGCGACAACACCGTAGCGGTCTACGACCGTAGCAATGACAACACCTATCTCGGCTCGTTCCGGGTGGACGACGGGGACGGCGTGGATGGCGTGAACGAAACCGACGGCATGATGGTGACCAATGTCGCCCTCGGCGAAGCCTTTCCCGCGGGGCTGCTGGTGATGCACGACGGGGACAACCAGCCCCAGGTCTACGATGAAAACGGCGGCAAGCGCGAAGGCTCCAACTTCAAGTTTGTCGACTGGGCCGACATTGCCAAACCCCTTAACCTGCCCTTGAACACCGGCAACCGGGCGCGCTGAGCGCCCCGCAACCCCGGAGGACACCATGTCTCACCTGCTCTGCCGCCGCCAGGCGCCCGACGACAGCGGGCGCACCCAGCACATCACCCCCGCGTCCGCCGGCTGGCGCTATGTGGGGTTCGACTGCTACCACCTCGAGGCCGGGCGTACGCTCGTGCGCAACAGTGAAGACCGGGAACTGTGCCTGGTGCTGGTGGGGGGGCGTGCCAGCGTGCGTGCCGGTGCCCGGGCCTGGGACGGTATTGGCGATCGCAGCGGTCCGTTTGAAGGCAAAGCCCCCTACGCAGTTTACGTCCCGCCGGGTTGCGACTACACCGTCACCGCAGACACCGACCTGGAACTGGCCGTGTGCTCCGCCCCTGCCAGTGGCCGTTTCCCGCCGCGGCTGATACACCCGCAAGACTGCGAACGCAGCGAGCGAGGCAGCGGCAGCAACCGCCGCTTGATCTGCAATATTCTGTTCGGCAATGGTGATGCAGAAAGCCTGCTGGTGGTGGAGGTCATTACGCCCAACGGCAACTGGTCCAGCTATCCGCCGCACAAGCACGACACCGACGACGCTCCCCGGGAAACCCACCTGGAAGAAACCTACTACCATCGCCTGTCCCCCCCCCAGGGGTTCGCCTTCCAGCGGGTGTATACCGACGATCGCAGCCTCGATGAAACCATGGCGGTGGAAGACGGCGATGTTGTCATGGTGCCACGTGGCTACCACCCCGTTGGCGCGCCCCATGGCTACGACCTGTACTACCTCAATGTCATGGCCGGGCCAAAACGGGAATGGATTTTTCACAACGACCCGGCGCACGCATGGATGCTGGAGTAGACCGAGCGCCGAACCGGCCACCACCACCCTGCTGACACCCCCCCACACCAGCGGTACACTGCCCCACCCCGCGCCCGCGGCGCGCTATGAGGATGTCCGTCCTGCTCTCCTATCAACACGGTTTTCACGCCGGCAATTTTGCCGATGTGCTCAAGCACCTGGTGCTGTGTGGCACGCTGGATTACATGACCCGCAAGCCGGCGCCGCTGCTGTATGTCGATTCCCACGCGGGTGCCGGCTGCTATCGCCTGGACGATGAGCGCGCGCGCAAGACGGCGGAGGCGCGGGGCGGCGTGCTGGGCCTGGATTGGCCGGCCCTGCTGGCGGCCACCCCCGCGCCCGGGCGCAGCCTGATCGGGTGCTACCAGAAGGCGGTATCGCCGCTGCTGGCACAGCGGCAGTATCCGGGGTCGCCGCTGATTGCCCGGCAGCTGCTGCGCGAGCAGGATCGCCTGGCGCTGTTTGAGTTACACCCGCAGGAACACGCCGCGCTGCGCGAGGCGATGGGCCGCGACCGCCGCATCCGTGTGCAGCAGGAGGACGGCTTTCGCTGCCAAGGCCTGCTGCCCGGTGTATACAAGCGCGCGCTGGTGTTGATTGACCCGCCCTACGAGGTAAAGGACGACTACGATCGCGCCGCCGAGCTGGTGATTCGCCTGCACCGGCGCATGCGCGGCGCGGTGATTTTGCTGTGGTACCCGGTGGTGAGCAGGGAGCGGGTCAGGGCGATGGTGCAGCAGCTGGTGGCGGCGGGCCTTGCGGACCTGTGGCAGAGCGAGCTTGGCCTGCAGGCGGACAACGACGGCTACGGCATGACCGCCAGTGGCCTGCTGATGCTGAACCCGCCCTGGCAACTGCCCGAGCAACTGCAGCAGGCGCTGCCGCGGGTGCAGGAGCAGCTGGCGCCGGCCTACGGTTTTCACCGGGTGGAATCGCTCACCGCCGGGCCAGGCTGAGCCGGCGCTTAGCCGCACTTGCCTAAACCTAGCCGCGCTCTGTCTGAGCGCCGACAGTTTGCGCACCCCGGTGCCGCTATACTCGCAGGCGTTTTGTCACCCCGCCTGCAACTCATCCTGCCCCCACCGGGCAAACGGCACAGGAGCGCACCATGACCCACTACAACAAGGTTTTGATCACCGGCTGCGGCCGCGGCATTGGCGCAAGCGTGGCCCGCGAGCTTACCCAGCGCAATGTGGAGCTGGTGGCGCTGAACCGCTCGCGGGAGCCGATGGAAGCGCTGATGGCCAGCCTTGGCGATGGCGCCCGCATCACGCCCTACTACATTGACGTTACCGATTTCGAGGCGCTGGATGCCCTGCTCGAACAGGTGTGCGACCAGCACCCGGACATCGACCTGGTGCTGCTGAACGCCGGCCTGGATACCCCCCAGCGCATTGAGCACTTCGACTGGCGCATTGCGAAGGCCCAGATCGACACCAACCTCACCGCCAACTACGTGTTTGCCGCCCGCCTGCTGCCCGCGCTGCTCAAGCGCGGCGCTGGCCGCTTTGCGGTGGTGGCGAGCCTCGGCGCCTTTGCCGGCTGCCCCTTCGAGCACGCCTACAACGCCAGCAAGGCGGGAGCGCGCATGATGATCGACGGCCTGCGGGCAGAACTGCTGGAATCCCCGGTGGGGGTTACCGGTATCTACCCCGGCTTTGTCGCCACCGAGATGATTGCCGGCAATGCCTTTGATTCCTCCCAGGCGCTCAGCGTTGAAGACGCCGGCCGCATTATTGTGGACGGGCTGTTGCGGGGCGACGAGGAAATCATCTTCCCCGAGGAGATGGGCCAGCTGGTGTCCCAGGTGGTGACCATGGCACCGCTGGAGCGGGCCCAGGTAGTGCGCCAGCTGATGAGCAGTGATTTCGCCTGACCGCCCAGCGGGTAAAATTGTGTAAATCCGGTACTTATCGGCGGTAATCTCCACTAAAGTTCGGCATTCAGTAGCCTCAGCCGACTTTAGACCCCGCCCATGACCGAGTTACCCACGCCCCCTTCGCGCCGCAATAGTCTGATCGCCGGCGGCTGCGCCCTGGCCGTGCTGATCGGCGGCTGGTATCTGCTGAGCGGCAGCCCCGCGCCGGACCCACAGCAAAACTGGCGGCGCATGGCCTTCGACGCCCCGGCGGCGGTGCGCGCCGAGGCGGCCGAGCTGGGCGCGCTCAATGTGCAGCTCAAGTCCATCGGCACCGTAACACCGCTGAACACCGTCACGGTGCGCAGCCGGGTCAACGGGGTGTTGCAGGATATCGCCTTTGAAGAGGGCGCCGCGGTGCAGCAGGGCGACCTGCTGGCGGTGATTGACCCGCTGCCCTACCAGGCCCAGCTGGATCAGGCCGAGGGCCAGCTGCAGCAGAACACCGCCAAACTGGAAAACGCCCGCACCGACCTCGCCCTGTACGAAGACCTGTGGCAGCAGGACTCCATCGCCCGCCAGCAGCTCAGCGCACAGCGCGCCCTGGTGAAGGAGCTGGAGGGCACCGTGCGCGCCAACCAGGCCCAGGTGCAGGACGCCAAACTGCAACTGTCCTGGACCCGCATCGAAGCACCCATTGCCGGCAAGCTCGGCCTGCGCCGGGTTGATGCCGGCAACCTGGTCACCAGCTCGGATGCCGAGGGGCTGGTGAGCATCACCCAGTTGCAGCCCATCGCGGTGAATTTCACGGTGCCCGAGGGCGATGTGCAGGCCCTGCGCCGGGCCTTTGGTGGCGATACGGCCCTGCCGGTACAGGTGCTCGATCGCAACGAGCAGCAGGTGCTGGCCAGCGGCGTGCTCACCACCCTGGACAACCAGATCGACACCACCACCGGCACCCTGCGGGTGCGGGCCCGCTTTGAAAACGACGACGGTGCCCTGTTCCCCAACCAGTTTGTGAACGTGCAGCTGCGCCTGAACACGCTGGCGTCGGTGGTGACCATCCCCGCCGACGCGGTGCAGTACGGCACCGACCGCAGCTATGTGTATGTGGTGGAAGACGGCAAGTCCTTTGTGCGCGAGGTGAGCCTGGGCGTGTCTGCCGACGACCGGGTGGCGGTGAACAGCGGCCTCGCCCCGGGCGAACTGGTGGTGTTGGAAGGGCTGGACCGGCTGCGGGACGGCCGCGCGGTCAGCCTGATTGGCGCCGACGGGGAGGAGATTTCCGCCAACACCACCGGTGCCGCCAGCACAGCATCGCCCGGGGCCGAGCGCCCCGAGGGTGCGCCCCGGGGCCCGCGCGGCGAGCGCCCGGCAGGCGGCGAGCGCCGCGGGCCGCCCCCCGGCCGCAGCTGAGGCCGCCCCTGTGAGCAACCTGTCCCGCCCCTTTATTCTGCGCCCGGTGGCCACCTCGCTGCTGATGCTGGCCTTTCTGGCCACCGGCCTGATCGCCTGGCGCCTGCTGCCGGTGGCGGCCCTGCCCCAGGTGGATTACCCCATCATCCAGATTTTCACCTTCCAGCCCGGCGCCGGGCCGGAGGTGACCGCGCGCACCATCACCGCTCCGCTGGAGCGCCACCTGGGGCAGATTCCCGGCCTCAAGCAGATGTCCTCCACCAGCTCCGGCGGCGCCTCGGTGATTACCCTGCAGTTTGACCTGGGGGTGGATTTGGGCGTGGCCGAGCAGGAGGTGCAGGCGGCCATGAACACCGCCCAAAACCTGCTGCCCGGTGACCTGCCCACGCCGCCGGTGTACCGCAAGGTAAACCCGGCGGATGCGCCCATCCTCACCCTGGCCATTACCTCCCCCAGCCTGCCCCTGCCCCAGGTGCACGACATGGTGGACACGCGCATGGCGCAGAAGCTGGCCCAGCTGTCGGGCGTGGGCATGGTGAGCCTGGCCGGCGGCCAGCGCCCGGCCCTGCGGGTGCTGGTGAACCCGATGGCGCTGGCGGCCTATGGCCTGAGCCTGGACGATGTGCGCCAGACCATTGCCGCCACCAACACCAACCAGCCCAAGGGCAGCTTTGACGGGCCGACCCGCAGCACCATGCTGGACGCCAACGACCAGATTCGCTCGGTGGCCGACTACCGCAAGCTGATCGTCACCTGGCAGGACGGCGCCCCCCTGCGGCTGGGGGATGTGGCCACGGTGATCGACGGCGCCGAGGACCGCTTCCTCGCCGCCTGGGCGGACGACGCCCCCGCCGTGCTGCTGAATGTGCAGCGCCAGCCCGGCGCCAATGTGATTGAGGTGACCGACCGGGTGCGCGAACTGCTGCCCCAGCTCACCGCCACCCTGCCGGACTCGGTGGACGTCACGGTGCTGACCGACCGCACCCACAGCATTCGCGCCTCGGTGCGCGACACCCAGAAGGAGCTGCTGTTCGCGGTCTTTCTGGTCGTGGCGGTCACCTTTGTGTTCCTGCGCAGCCTGCCCGCCACGCTGATCCCCAGCATCGCCGTGCCCCTGTCGCTGGTGGGCACCTTTGCCTTCATGTACCTGATGGGCTTTTCCATCAACAACCTGACCCTGATGGCGCTGACCATCGCCACCGGCTTTGTGGTGGACGACGCCATCGTGATGCTGGAGAACGTGGCCCGCCACCGGGAGATGGGCGAATCGCCCATGGCGGCGGCCCTGAAGGGCGCGGCGGAGATCGGCTTTACCCTCACCTCGCTGACGTTTTCGCTGGTGGCGGTGCTGATCCCGCTGCTGTTCATGCCGGATGTGGTCGGGCGCCTGTTCCACGAGTTTGCCGTCACCCTGGCGGTGGCTATCATCATTTCGCTGGTGGTGTCCCTCACCCTCACCCCGATGATGTGCGCGCGCATGCTGGCCAACCCGCCGGCCGCCGAGGGCGAGGACTTCCTCAGCGGCGTGATTGCCCGCTACGGCCGCGGCCTGGACTGGGTGCTGGACCGCCAGGGCCCGACCCTGCTGGTGATGGTGGCCACCATTGTGCTCACCGGCCTGCTTTACCTGCTGGTGGACAAGGACTTCTTCCCGGTGCAGGACAGCGGCGTGATCCAGGTGGTGACCGAGGCCCCCCAGGACATTTCCTTCAGCGCCATGGCCGAGCGCCAGCAACAGCTGGCCCAGGCGCTGCTGCAAGACCCGGGCATCGACAGCCTGTCGTCGTTCATCGGCGTGGACGGTACCAACATCACCCTCAACAGCGGTCGCATCCTGATCAACCTGCCGCCCCACAGTGAGCGCAGCGAGAGCGTGTTCGCGGTGATGGAGCGCCTGCGCCAGCGCGCCGCAGAGGTTGCAGGCATTACCGCCTGGTTCCAGCCGGTGCAGGAGCTCACCATCGAGGACCGGGTGAGCCGCACCCAGTACCAGTTCACCCTCACCAGCCTGGACAGCGACATGCTCAGGGAATGGGTGCCGCCGCTGGTGGCGGCCCTGAATGCGCGGCCGGAACTCGCCGACGTGGCGGCCGACCTGCAGCAGCAGGGCATGGAGGCCTACGTGGACATCGACCGCGACGCCGCCGCCCGCCTGGGGCTGGATGTGACCGACATTGCCGACACCCTCTACAACGCCTTCGGCCAGCGCCAGATTGCCACCCTGTTCACCCAGGCCAACCAGTACCGGGTGATCCTGGAAGTGGACCCGGCCCTGTTCACCGGCCCCGACAGCCTGCGGCAGATTTTTGTCACCACCGCCAGCGGCACGCCCACGCCCCTGTCCACCGTGGCCACCATCCGCCAGCGCAGCGCGCCGCTGCTGATCAACCACCAGGGCCAGTTCCCGGCCACAACCCTGTCCTTCAACCTCGCCGAGGGGGCATCCCTGGGCGCGGCAGTGGCGGCCATCGAAACCGTGCAGGCCGAGCTGCAACTGCCGCCGGCCATCGAAACCACCTTCCAGGGCGCCGCCGCGGCCTTCCAGAACTCCCTGGCCAACACCCTGTGGCTGATTCTGGCGGCGGTGCTCACCATGTACATTGTGCTCGGCGTGCTCTACGAGAGCACCGTGCACCCGGTCACCATTCTGTCCACCCTGCCCTCGGCCACCGTGGGCGCCCTGCTGGCCCTGCTGCTCAGCGGCCGGGCGCTGGACATGATCTCGGTGGTGGGCATTGTGCTGCTGATCGGGCTGGTGAAGAAAAACGGCATCATGATGGTGGACTTCGCCCTGGATGCCCAGCGCAACCAGGGCCTCAGCCCCCGGCAGGCCATTCACCGGGCCGCGCTGCTGCGCTTCCGCCCCATTCTGATGACCACCCTGGCCGCCCTGTTCGGCGCCTTGCCGCTGATGCTGGCGGGGGGCTCCGGCGCCGAGCTGCGCCAGCCCCTGGGGGTGGTGATGGTGGGCGGCCTGCTGGTGAGCCAGGTGCTGACCCTGTTCACCACGCCGGTGGTGTACCTGTTTTTTGATCGTCTCACCGGCCGTCGCCATGGCGCTGCCGCGCCGGCGCAAGCCCCCGCGTGAACCCGGTATCCGCCATGGTGGGCCGGCCAGTGGGCATTACCCTGCTGGCCCTGGCGCTGGTGCTGTGCGGCCTGCTGTGCTGGCGCCTGCTGCCGGTGGCGCCGCTGCCGCAGCTGGATGTGCCGATGATTGTGGTGAGCGCCAGCCTGCCCGGGGCCAGCCCCGAGAGCATGGCCAGCACCGTGGCCACGCCGATGGAGCGCCAGCTGGGCAGCATTTCCGGGGTTACCGCCATCTCCTCTTCCAGCCGCCAGGGCTCGGTGGATGTGGCCCTGATGTTCGATCTGGAGCGCGACCTGAACGAAGCCGCCCGGGAAGTGCAGGCCGCCATCAACGCGGTGCGCAGCGAGCTGCCCGCGGGCATGCCCGGCAACCCCGAGTACCGCAAGATGGACCCGTCCCAGGCGCCGGTGATGGCCCTGGCGCTCAGCTCCGCCACCCTCTCCCCCAGCCAGCTCTATGACACCGGCTCCACCATTCTGGCGCAGAAACTGGCGCAGATTGCCGGGGTGGCCCAGGTGTCGGTGGACGGCGCCTCGCTGCCGGCGGTGCGAGTGCAACTGGACCCGGGCGCGCTGCTGCAGTACGGCATTGCCCTGGATGAAGTGCGCAATGCCATCGCCCGCAGCAACGCCCTGCGCCCCATGGGCTACACCGAACAGGGCCAGTACCGCTGGCAGGTGCAGACCAGCGACCCGCTGCGCACCGCCGAGGCCTACCGCAAGCTGATTGTGCGCTACAACGCCGGCGCCGCGGTGCGCCTGGAGGATGTGGCCAGCGTGACCGACTCAGTGGAAAACCGCCTCAGCAGCGGCTTTCACAACGACCACCCGGCGGTGATCCTGTCCATCAGCCGCCAGAGCGGCGCCAACATCGTCGAGACCATCGACAACATCAAGGCGCGCCTGCCCCAGTTGCAGCACCTGCTGCCCGAAGACGCCGACCTGACCATCGTCATGGACCGCTCGCCGGTCATCCGCTCCACCCTGCACGAGGCGCAGATCACCCTGCTGCTGGCGGCGGCGCTGGTGGTTGTGGTGGTGTGGCTATTCCTGGGTGATCTGCGCGCCGCGCTGATCCCCTCGGCGGCCATTCCGGTGTCGCTGATCGGCAGCTTTGTGGTGATGTACTTCTGGGGCTTCTCCCTCAACAACCTGTCGCTGATGGCCCTGATCGTGGCCGCCGGGCTGGTGGTGGACGACGCCATTGTGGTGCTGGAAAACGTCGAGCGGCACATTGAAGGCGGCCTCTCACCCTTTGCCGCGGCCACCAGAAGCGTGGGCGAGCTGGGCTTTACCCTGGTGGCCATGACCCTGTCGCTGGCGGTGGTGTTTGTGTCCATCCTGCTGATGGGCGGCATGGTGCGGCAGCTGTTCGAGGAGTTCTCCATCACCCTGGTGGCGGCCATGCTGATTTCCCTGCTGGTGTCTCTCACCCTCACCCCGGCCCTGTGCGCCGCGTGGATTCGCCGGCGCCCGCAGGATGCCGCCAGCCAGTCCGCCACCCAGCCCGCCAGCCGCCGCGCCAGCGCCCTGTTCGCCGGGCTCGCCCGGGGCTACGGCCGCTCGCTCGACTGGATGCTGGGCCACCGCCCCCTGGCCCTGCTGGCGCTGGTACTGGCGATTGCCGCCAGTGTGTGGCTGGCCACCCACCTGCCCGAGGAGGCGCTGCCCCAGCAGGACACCGGCCAGATTCGCGGCTTTGTGCGCGGCGACGACGGGTTTTCCTTCCAGGTGATGCAGCCCAAGATCGAGGTGTTCCGCCAGTACATTCTGGCCGACCCGGCGGTGGAGCACCTGACCGGCACCAGCGGCGGCAGCCGCGGCCTCACCAACGCCCAGCTCACCATCAAGCTGAAGCCGCTGAGCGAGCGCAAGGTATCCGCCCAGGCGGTGGTGGACCGGCTGCGCGACAACGCCCCCAAAGTGCCGGGCGCCATGATGATGCTGGCGGTGGACCAGGACCTGAACGCCCCCCGCCGCCCCTTCGGCAACAGCGAATACGAGGTGGTGCTGCGCTCGGACTCGCTGGCAGCCCTGAAAAAGTGGTCGCGCATTGTCGCCGCCGCCATGGAGCAGAGCCCCCTGCTGAGCGATGTGGATTCGGTGGATGACGACGAGGCCCGCCAGGTGGTGCTGGACATCAACCGCGAAGAGGCCCGCCGCCTGGGCGTGAACATGCAGTCGGTGGCCTCGGTGCTGAACAACTCCTTCTCGCAGCGCCAGGTGGCCACCCTGTACGACGAGCTCAACCAGTACCGGGTGGTGATGGAACTGAACCCGCGGCACACCGCCAGCCCCGCCGCCCTGTCGCGCCTGCAGGTGCTGACCGCCGACGGCCAGCGGGTGCCCTTTGCCACCTTTGCCACCTGGAGCTACGGCATGGCCGAGGACCGGGTGCGCCACGAGGGCCAGTTCGCCTCCATGGGCATTGGCTACAGCCTGGCGGCGGGGGTCACCCAGGCCGAGGCCGACGCGGCCATCGCCCGGATCCTCAACGACGTGGTGCTGCCGAGCGAGGTACACCAGGCGCCGCCCGCGCCCAACGACCTGGGCCAGGCCCTGAACGACCCCTGGGTGTTTGCCGCCGTGCTGCTGGCGGTGTACCTGGTGCTGGGGGTGCTGTACGAAAGCACCCTGCACCCGCTGACCATTCTTTCCACCCTGCCGCCGGCGGGCCTGGGCGCCCTGCTGGCCCTGTACCTGGGCGGGCAGAACCTGAGCCTGATCGCCCTGCTGGGCCTGTTCCTGCTGATCGGCATTGTGATGAAAAACGCCATCATGATGATCGACGTGGCGCTGGAACTGCAGCGCCGGGAGGGCCTGGCCCCGCGGGAGGGCATTCACCGCGCCGCCCTGCTGCGCCTGCGCCCCATCCTGATGACCAACATGGCCGGCATGCTGGGCGCGGTGCCGCTGATTCTGGGTTTTGGCGATGGCGCCGAACTGCGCCGCCCCCTGGGCATTACCATTTTTGGCGGCCTGGCCCTGTCCCAGGTGCTGACGCTCTACACCACGCCCGCCGTCTACCTGTACTTTGAGAACCTGCGCCAGCGCGTGTTGCGGCGGCGCAAGGACCCGGCCGAAGCGGCCGCCACCTGACACTCACCAAATTGCGCCCAGACATCATCATGGCATCGATAAAGACACTGCGACCCATACTGGCCACCGCCCTCACGGCGGGGCTGCTCTCGGCCTGCACGGTGGGGCCGGACTACCAGCCGCCTGAGGTAGCCTCGCCCCCGGCCCTGAAGTACGACAGCGGCTGGCGGCAGCTGCCGGCGCAGCCCTGGGCCGGCAGCGGCAACTGGTGGCAGGCCTTTGCCGATGCCTCCCTGAACACCCTGGTGGAAGAGGCCAGCGGCAACAACCTGACCCTGGCCCAGGCCGAGGCCCGCTACCGGGCGGCCCTGGCCCAGCAGCAGTCCAGCCGCAGCGGCTACTACCCGGAGTTGGGCGCACGCATCAGCCAGTCGCGCAACGATGCTACCGATGCCTTCGTCAACGAGCGCTCCAGCGCCAGCCTGGACATCAGCTGGGAGCCGGACCTGTGGGGCCGGGTGCGCCGCCAGGTGGAGGCCGACACCGCCGCCCTGCAGGGCAGCGCGGCAGACCTCGCCGCCGTGCGGCTGTCCATCCAGCTGGCGGTGGTGAACAGCTACATCAACCTGCGGGCGCTGGATTTACAGCACCAGATTCTGGAGCAGACCCTGGCCGCCTCCGAGCGCTCGGCCCAGCTCACCCACAACCAGTACGAGGCCGGCATTGTATCCCGGGCCGACGTGATCCAGGCCGAAACCCAGCTCCAGTCCCAGCGCTCGGACCTCTACGACCTGCAGGCCCAGCGCGCCATCGAGGAGAACACCGTGGCCGCCCTGCTGGGGCGGGCGCCGGTCAACTTCAGCCTTGCCCCGGCGCCGCTGATGCCCAGCGTGCCCGCCATTCCGGCCCAGATTCCCGGCCAGCTGATTGCCCGCCGCCCCGACGTGGTGGTGGCCGAGCGGGCGGTGGCCAGCGCCAACGCCAGCATCGGCGTGGCCATTGCCGCCTGGCTGCCGGACTTCAGCATCAGCGCCAGCGGCGGCGTCAATGGCACCGTACTGGACGACCTGTGGGACAGCCCCGCGCGCTTCTGGTCGGTGGGCCCGTCGCTGGCCCAGACCCTGTTCGACGGCGGCCGCCGCCGCGCCGCCGAGGATGCCGCCATCGCCCGCTACGACGAACAGGTGGCCGCCTACCGCCAGACCGTGCTGGACAGCCTGCGCGACGTGGAAAACGCCCTGGCCACCACCGCCATCCTCAAGGAAAAGGCAGTGCAGCAGGCGCGGCTGGTGCAGCTGGCGGAAGAGAACGAGCGGGTGATCAAGAACCGCTACCAGAGCGGCCTGGTGTCCTTCCTGGAAGTGGCGGTGGCCCAGAACACCACCCTCAACGCCCGCCGCACCCAGGTGAACGTCACCGCCAACCAGCTGTCGGCGGCGGCGGAACTGGCCGCCAGCATCGGCGGCGGCTGGGCGGTCGAGGAAGACGAGGGCTGATCCACCCCGGCGCTGCCCGCGTATCCCCTGCATGATGGCAGCCCACTCTCCCAAGCACGATAGCGCCGCCCCCGGCGCCGCGACGCCCCTGGTCGAGCGCTGGTGGTTCAACGCCCTGTGGTTCCAGCTATGCTGGCTGTGCGCCGTGCTCGGGCGCGAGCCGCTGCTGGCGGTGCTGGTGGCCTTGCTGGTGTTGCACCTGGCGCTGGTGCGCTCAGCCGCGCAGGAGCTGCTGGCCCTGCTGCCGGTGGCCCTGCTGGGGGCGGGCATCGACAGCGCCTTGAGCCTTGCCGGCGTATTTCGCTTCGACAGCGCCGGCCCCATTCCCCTGTGGCTGCTGGGCCTGTGGTTCGCCTTTGCCACCACCCTGAACCGCAGCCTGGACGCCCTGCGCCGGCGGCCCTGGCTGGCGGCCCTGCTGGGCGCCCCGGCGGCGGGCAACTACCTGGTGGGCGAGCGGTTGGGGGCGGTGGCTTTCGACTTGGGCGCCAGCGCGACCCTGCTGCTACTGGTACCGCTGTGGATGGTGCTGCTGCCCGCCCTGTGCCTTGTCACCACCCGCATCCGGCGGCAGCCATGAAGAGGGCCATTGCCATGCTTACCCTCACCGCGCTGCTTGGCGCCGCTGTGCTCGTGACAGCTCAGACCGAGACAGCTCAGACCGTGCCAACCCAGCCCGAGACAGCCCAGCCCGAGACAGCCCAGCCCGGCAACAACCTGGCACTGGTGGGCGAGGCCCGCCTGCAGGTGCTGCTGTGGGAGGTGTACCACTCCCGCCTTTTTGCCCCCGGCGGCCGTTACCAGCCGGATGCGCGCCCGCTGCGCCTGGAAATTACCTACCTGCGCGACATCGACAGCGCAGCGCTGGTGAAGCAGACCGCCAAGGAATGGCGCCACCTGGGGCAGGAACACCCCTCACAGGCTGAGTGGCTGAGCCTGCTGGCCGGACTCTGGCCAAACGTGAGCGAGGGCGATGTGCTGGTGCTGGATATCAACGAGGGCAGCAGCCAGTTCAGCCATAACGGCGAAACCCTGGGCGAGATTGCCGACGCCGACTTCGGCCCCAGTTTTCTCGCCATCTGGGTATCGCCGGACACCAGCCGGCCGGAGCTGCGGCGGGCGCTGCTGGGCATGGAGCCCTGAAACGCAGCAGCGCCGACTGCGCCGGCGATGCGCTCAGCTGGCGTTGGCCCG
Organism: Parahaliea mediterranea; assembly: GCF_003402235.1. Lineage (GTDB taxonomy): Bacteria > Pseudomonadota > Gammaproteobacteria > Pseudomonadales > Halieaceae > Parahaliea > Parahaliea mediterranea. Next base: position 526,380 of record NZ_QEWO01000005.1, on the reverse strand, counting down.
CCGCCGGTAGAAGTGCGCCAGATCTTCCAGCACCGCCGCCAATTCCGAACTGAGGCCAGCCAGTACCTGGTCGTCATTGGCCACCGCATCGTCGTCAGCCTCCTCCACCACCGTATCCAGCACCCCGGAGGCCTTGAGCGGCATCACAACTTTGTGGTCCTTGCCGATATAGGCCAGGGCATCCCAGTTCGCCGCCAGCCGGTAGCGCTCGTCGGGCACCTCGTCCAGCGACATGCCCAGGGCATAATCCCGGCGCGGGTTGCGAACGCCAAGCCTGGGCATCAGGGTGGGCACCACGTCCAGGTGGCTGGTGGGGTGGTCAAACACACCGGGCGCCAGGCCCGGGGCGTACAGCACCAGCGGCACATGCAGTTGCTCGTTGTGGAAGGCGGAGTTGTGGCCCCAGCGCCCTTCTTCCAGGAACTCTTCGCCGTGATCGCCGGTCATCACCACGATGGTGTTGTCCAACAGGCCGCTGCTCTCAAGGTAGTCAAACACCCGGCCCAACTGGCTGTCCAGGTGGTGACTGGCGTTGACATAGCGGGCGAAGATGCCATCGATATTGGCTTGCACGTCCACCGTCGCGTAATTGAAGTCGCGCAGGTAGTCCGGGCGCAGCACGCTTTCCGGCGGGAAGTAATACTGGGCGTGGGACGACTCGAAAAACATGAAGGCAAAGAAGGGCCGGCTGGCATCGCGCTGTTCAACAAAGTCCAGCAGTCGCGTTACGTTGCGCCGGTCGCGCTGCCAGCCCTTGCCCTGGTCGTCGCTGGTCATGGTGGATGCCGGCAGCGAGGCAAACAGCGTTTTATCAAACTCGGGATAGCTAAACTTGGCACTGGTATACAGGCCAAACTGGTAGTTCTGCTGCTGCAGGGTAGTGATCAGCATGGGCGGCTGCCGCGCGTCCAAAAATGACGACCAGTAGTTGCCCGGCAGGCCGTAAAACAGGGAGAACATGCCCATGCGGGTGCCGTTGCCACCGCTGAAATGATTGGTGTAGCGCCGCCCCTTGGCGGCAAAGCGCCAGGCGTTGGGCATGATGGTGGGGTCCAGCATGTCCCAGCGCAGGGACTCCCCCACCAGCCAGACGATATTGGGGGTGGGGGCATTTTTGTCGAATTCGATTGGCGCCCGCGGGTACAGCAGGCGGCCGCCGTCGGCAACCCTCATCTCGCTGCGACGCTGCATTTCATAGCCCAGCCGGGCAGCAAAGGTGCGAAAGGTGGTGGGCCGGTAGAAGGGCACCTCGCGCGCGGCCGCCAGCACCGGGCGATAAGCCGTGAGGTGGCTGAGGCCATAGGCAATGCGCTCGATGACCATCACGCACAGCACCAGGGCGGCAATGCGCCCCCAGGGCCAGCGCCGGGCCGGGGCGCGCCGCCCCAGGGTGAGCATCAGCCCAGCCTGCAGCAGCACCACCGCCAGGCACAGCAGGGCCGCGGTGATTTCGGCGCTGGCGCTGCCGCCCATGGAGGCAATGCCGCCGGGGGTGGTCAGCAGGTTCCACACAAAGCCGTTGATATGAAAGCCGTACATTGCGTGAATGCGGCTGTCGGCCAGCAGCAACAACACGGTCGCCGAGGCCAGCACCACAGCACACACCCTGCCCGCCAGGTGGTGAAGGCGCCAGGCCAGGGCGCTGATGGCAATTGTGGGCAGTAAATACAGCAGGCTGTAGGTGGCAAGCACCAGCAGGGCGAAAAGCGCCGCTGGCAGCGCGCCCAGCAGGGCATCTCGCGCTATCCAGGTGGTGATGGCCAGCACCAGCAGGTAATTGGCGACCAGAAAATAACGGAGGGACAGCGCTTGGGTCATAGCGGCAGGCGCCTGGCAGACGGACAAGCCACTCAATGTAAGTGAATTCGCCGGCAGCGTCACCTGCGCGGTGGCGCTTGCGGGCCGTGGCGGCCTATCGCGGGGCGGCCTGGCGCCGGTCGCGCCAGCCGATAAAGGCGAACACCGGAATCAGCGCCAGCGGTATCAGGGCCACGGCAGAGAAGGATTCCACCGAGGCGTAGCGCAGCACGGCGTCCAGCTCTTCACCGGACAGGGTGGCCAGGCGTTCGGCGCCGCCGGCGGCCTCCAGCTTGGCGCGGTCGAAGATGGCCCCGAGTTGCGGCAGCACAAACTGAATGGCCATGCCGCCACAAAAGCCGGTGAGTCCGAGAAACAGCGCGCCGCCACGGGGGAAGCGCTCGGCCACACTGCCGAGCATGGTGGGCCACAGGTAGCACACCCCTACGCCCCACACGGTGGCGGCAACAAAAGCGCTCACCGGGCTATCGGCCCGGGCCAGGCCGTACAGGCCGATCACCGCCAGCACACTGCTGAGCCACAGCAGGCCAATCGAGGAAATACGCACGACGATGGGGCCGGCAAAGTGGCGCATCACAAACATCAGGGCGCTGATGTACACCAGCAGCAGAATGCCATCCATGCCCACCACCCGCGACAGGGCCAGATCCACCCACTGGCCCGGGGCCAGCTCCGCCGCCGCGGTCATGAACATGCACGCCAGCCACAGGAAGAACATGGGCTGGCGCTTCAGCTCGCCGAACATCTCGGCGTAACTCACCCCCGAGGCCACCCGTTCGGTCACCGGGAATTCGGTGCCCAGCACCAGTACCAGCATCACCAACCCCGGCACTATCAACAGCAGCAGGTTGAGCTGCCACGTTAGCCCGAGCGCCGCCAGCCCCACCCCCGCCAGCCCGCCGACCACAATGCCGGCCGGCCACCAGGCGTGGAGGATATTCAGGCGGTGGGTTTTCTCCCGTGGATAGAGGGTGGCGATCAGTGGGTTGCTGGCGGCTTCAACGGCGCCCCAGCCAAGGCCGGTCAGCAGCAGGCCGGCCAGCACCAGCCAGTAGGAATCCGCCGATACCGGCAGCCAGGCGGCGGCCAGCACCAGCGCGCTGCCAAGGATATAGCCCGTTGCCGACAGCAGCAGCATGACGCGCATGCCCACCAGGTCCACCAGGGCCGAGCCGAACAGCAGGGTCAGGGCAAAGCCGGTGAAGGTGATACCCAGCGCCTCGCCCACCATCGCCGCCGAGTTGGCCACATCGAGCACGTCGAAAATGTCGCGCTGCAAATCGCCGGCAATGTTGGCGCGCACGGCAAAGCCCAGGCCAATCATGAAGATGGACAGGTTGCCAATCAGGAACAGGCGCGACAGGTTGAGTGACTGATGTTCGGCATTCATGGTTGAGTCCTGCGTCTTATTGTTGTGGTGCTTGTTGTAGTGATGGTGGTTGAGGTGATGATGGCGGTGCGCGCCTTAAGACCCGCCGCGCCTGGGCCCAAGGCCCAGCACGGCGTTCAGCAGGGCCGGGTCGATGGCGGCATCGGCAAAGTCGTCAAAGGCGCGGTCGGTCAAGCGAATCATGTGGTCGCGAATGAAGGGGGCGCCCTCGGCAGCGCCGTCTTCCGGGTGCTTGAGGCAGCACTCCCATTCCAGCACCGCCCAGCCCTGGTAGCCATGACATGCCAGGCGGCTGAAAATACCGCGAAAGTCGATCTGCCCGTCACCCAGCGAGCGGAAACGCCCGGGGCGGTCAAGCCAGCCCTGGTAGCCGCCGTACACCCCGCTGCGCCCGTCGGGATTGAACTCGGCGTCCTTCACATGGAAGGCTTTGATGCGCTCGTGGTAGATGTCGATAAAGGCCAGGTAATCCAGCTGTTGCAGCAGTAGGTGGCTGGGGTCGTAGAGAATGTTGGCGCGGCCATGCCCGTCCACCGCGTCAAGAAAGCGTTCGAAACTGGCGCCGTCGTGCAGGTCTTCGCCGGGGTGAATCTCAAAGCACACATCCACGCCCTGCTCGTCGAAGGCATCCAGTATGGGCCGCCAGCGCCGCCCGAGTTCGTCAAAGCCCGCCTCCACCAGCCCCGCCGGCCGCTGGGGCCAGGGGTACATGAGCGGCCACAGCAGGGCGCCAGAAAAGGTGGCGTGGGCATCCAGCCCCAGGTTGCGGCTGGCGCGGGCTGCCAGCCGCAGCTGGTCGGTGGCCCAGGCGGTGCGCGCCTCGGGCTTGCCGCGCACTGCCGCCGGCGCAAAGCCGTCGAACAGCAGGTCATAGGCCGGGTGAACGGCCACCAGCTGCCCCTGCAAGTGGGTGGAAAGCTCGCTGAACACCAGGCCGTGTTCGGCCAGTGTGCCCTGCAACTGCTGGCAGTAATCCACGCTTTGCGCCGCTAGTTCCAGGTCCATCAGCCGGGGGTCGGTGGTGGGCACCTGCAGCGCCTCGTAACCCAGGCCGCCGGCCCATTCGGCCAGCCCGGCCAGTGAGTTATAGGGCGCCTGCACGCCGGCGAACTGGGCCAGGAACAGGGCGGGGCCTTTCATGGCGTGATCCTTTTTTGCATTGCGGCTTACCTAGTTAATGGCCTAGTTAATGGCCTAGTTAATGGCCTTGCTGATGACCTTGTTGATGATCGTGCTCAAGGCTCGGCAGCCTGTCCGCGACGTGTAGAGCCACAGGCCCGGCCTCAGGGCCGCAGCGGCTCGCCCGGCGCGCCCACACCATCGGCGGGAAGCGCCAGCCACTTGCCGCCGGCCGCGCTGGATGCCAACACCGTGTCCACAAAGGCCATGCCGCGCCAGGCGGCCTCCAGGCCGCACAAGTGAAACCCGCCTTTCGGCGCGCCGCGCAGGCGGGCGGCAAAGGCGCGGTAGAGGTTGGCAAAGGCCTCGATGTAGCCTTCCGGATGGCCGGCCGGCACCCGCGCCAGCCCCAGCGGGCCATCGCCCAGGCCAGGCCAGCCGGCACGCAATACTTCGGCGGGCCGGTCGTTGTATTGGAGCACCAGGCTGTTGGGCTCCTGCTGGCGCCAGCACAGGCCGGCCCGCTCGCCATAAACCCGCAGGTTGAGGTTGTTCTCTTCTCCCACGCTGATCTGGCTGGCAATCAGCACACCCCGGGCGCCGTTTTCAAAGCGCAGCAGGGCGGTGCCGTCGTCGTCCAGTGTGCGCCCCGGCACCAGCGGGCCAATGTCGGCGCACAGCTGCGCCACATTGAGGCCGGTGACAGTCTCCGCCAGGTTGAAGGCGTGGGTGCCGATATCTCCCATGCAGCAGGAGCCGCCGGCGCGCTCCGGATCCAGCCGCCATACGCTGCTGGCGTCTTCGTTGCCGGCAAGCCAGCCCTGGCTGTATTCCACTACCACCTTGCGTACCCGACCCAGCTCACCGGCCAGCACCCGGCGGCGCGCCTCCTGCACCAGGGAGTAGCCGGTGTAGGTATGGCTCAGGGCGTAGTGCAAACCGCTGGCGCGCACCGCCGGCAGCAGCGCCCGCGCCTCGGCCAGGTTGAGGGTGGCCGGCTTGTCGCTCAGCACGTGAAAGCCCCCCTTCAGCGCCGCCATCACAACCGGCAGGTGCAAATGGTTGGGAGTTACCACGGCAACAAACTCCATGCGCTGCCCGGCCGGCAACGCCGCCTCCTGGCGCATCATCTGCCGATAGTCGCTGTAGCAGCGCGCGGCCGGCAGGCCCAGGGCAAGCCCGCTGCGCTCGCTGCGCGCCGGGTTGCTGCTGAAGCAGCCGCAAACCAGTTCGATCTCGCCATCCAGGGCGGCCGCCATGCGGTGCACGGCGCCAATAAACGCGCCTTCGCCGCCGCCCACCATGCCCATTCGAACTTTCTGCACGTTTTCTCCCTGCTTTCTGCTTTCTGCTTTCTGCTTTCTGCTTTCTGCTTTCTGCTTTCTGCTTTCTGCCGCAGCGCATTGATTCACTGCAGAACGCGAGTCAATGTAAACGTATACATTTTGCTTGGCAAGTGCGCCGGACACGATTCAACAGAACAGAGGAGCGCCCTGCCCGGGCCGATTAGTCAGACACGCGCGACGGATTCGCGCAGTACCAGCTCATGGGGCAGCACGCGGCTTTCGCCACTGCCGCCACTGCCGTCGCGGCCGGCCAGTATGTCCAGCATGATCTGCATGCTCAGCGCGCCGATCTGGCGGCGCGGCTGGGCGATGGTGGTCAGTGGCGGATCGCAGTAGGCGGCAAATTTGATGTCGTCGAAACCCAGCAGCGACAGGTCATCGGGCACCCGCACGCCGCGCTGCTTCAGCACCTGCAGGGCGCCAATCGCCATGGCGTCGTTGGCGGCAAAAATGGCCGTGGGCAACGACTTGAGCTGCAACAGGGCCCGCGCCGCCTGGGCGCCGGAATCCAGCGAGAAGTCGCCGCCAAACAGCAGGTCGCTGGTTTTGCGCAGCCCCAGTTCCGCCATGCCCTTGCGATAGCCCTTGAGGCGGTCGCGGCACAGGGGTGAATCCTGCGGGCCGTTGATGTAGGCAATGCGGCGGTGCCCCTGCTCGCCCAGATACCGCACGCCATCCAGGGCGGCGCGCTCGTTGTCGATGCGCACGCCGGGAATGGCAATGCGGTCGTCGTATTCGCAGGCCATTACCAGCGGCGGCCACTTCGGGTCCAGCGTTTTGCGCGACCTGTTGTAGGCAAAGGGAATGGTGCGCCCCAGGCAGATCAGGCCGTCGGCCTGGCGCTGGGCGCAGAGGTCACCATAAGCGCGGGCATTGGCCGGGTCGTTCTGCATGTCGCCAAGCAGGATGCGGTAGCCATTGGCGCGGGCCACTTCCTCAATGCCTTGGATAATGTTGGAAAAGAAGCTGTTGGTGATGTCTGGCACCAGCACCACCACCGAATGGTTGCGGTTGGTGCGAAAGCTGCGCGCCAGGCTGTTGGTGACATAACCGCTTTGCTTGACCGCGGCAAGCACCTTGTCGCGGGTGTTTGGCCGCACCTTGTCTGGCTCTGCCAGGGCGCGGGATACGGTGGCGATGGATACCCCCGCAAGGCGTGCAACATCCTTGATTGATACCATGAGTTCTTCTTGCCGGTATGTCAGGCTGGCATGGTAGCTGAATCGCCCGGCCTTGTAATGCTTGACGAAAAACACTGTAAACGTTTACATTCTTTGCTGCTAACGATAATAAAGACCCGCAACTACCATGGATGACCTTTCTCACCCGCGCCACCACCGCCCACTGGCAGGGCGCGCACCATGAGCCGCGCCGCTGTTAAAGCCCTGCTCTGGGGCCTGGCGATTGCCGGCTTTGTGCGATTTGGCCTGGCGCCCACTGGCTGGCTGTTCTACGAAGCCAGCTTTGCCCTGGGCCTGGACGGGCTCTATTGGGGCTACCGTATTTTTCGCGGCGGCGACTACCTGCTGAACCAGTGGCCGCCCTTCACCTTTGCCTGCGTGGCACTCGGGCTGCTGGCCGCCTTGCTGGCATACCGGCGCAACCGCCGCAAGGAGACAGCATGAACCGACGCGAATTCTTACAGGCAGCGGCGCTGCTGGTGGCGGGCGCCAGCACCGTGCCGCGTGGCTGGACTATGAGCCACGAGCAACAGGCCTTTTTGGCCGCCCAACCGGACTACATCGACCGCCACACGCCCAGCCTATTCAGCCCCGCCCAGCGCGCCACGGTGGCGGCCATGGCCGAGCAGGTGATACCCGCCACCGACACTCCCGGGGCCATTGATGCCGGAGTGCCGCGTTTTATCGAGCTGATGGTGGCGGACTGGTTTGACGAGGGTGAACGTCAGACCTTTATGCAGGGGCTGGACGCCTTCATGGCCAGCGCCGGCGGCGACTTTGCCGCGCTCGCACCCACCGCCCAGTTGGACCTGCTGGAGCAGGCCGAGGCCGCCGCAGGCGACTCCCACTGGTACGACATGGGCAGCGCCTTGCACCTGTGGGACAGCACCACCCCCTTCATCTGCCAGCTCAAGGAGCTCACCGTGCTCGGGTTTTTCCTGTCGGAAACCGGCGCGACCGAGGTGCTGCGCAACAATCCCATGGGTAGCTTCCAGGGCAGTGTGCCGCTATCGCCGGACGACACCGCCTACAACACCACCATCCCCCTGCGCGTTATGTTCGGAGCGAAAGCCAATGCCATCTGAGTCGCAACAGTTTGACGCCATTGTGGTGGGCTCTGGTATCTCCGGCGGCTGGGCGGCCAAGGAGCTCACTGAGCGCGGGCTGAAGGTGCTGGTGCTGGAGCGGGGCAAGAACATCCGCCACGGAGCCGACTACAGCGGCGAACACGCCGGCACCTGGAAGCTGCCCTACTACGGCCTGCCCGACCGGGAAAAAATGGCCCGGGAATACCCCATCCAGCGCCAGTCCTACGCCTGCAATGAAGCCACCCTGCCGTTCTGGAACAACGACCACGACAACCCCTATATAAAGCTGGAGGACAAGCCCTTCAACTGGATGCGCGCCGACGCCCTCGGCGGCCGCTCGCTGCTGTGGGGGCGCCAGACCTACCGCTGGAGCGCCATGGACTTCGAGGCCAACGCCCGCGACGGCCACGGCATTCCCTGGCCGGTGAGCTACCGGGACATCGCCCCCTGGTACAGCCATGTCGAGCGCTTTGCCGGCATCAGTGGCGAAGCGGAGGGCTGGGATCACCTGCCAGACAGCGAATTTCTGCCGCCCATGGATTACTACGGCATCGAGCGCACCATCAAGCGACGCCTTGGCGAAAAGCTGCCCCAGGTGAAGGTCACCATGGGCCGCGCGGCCGTTCTCACCCGCGAGCACCAGGGCCGCGCGCCCTGCCACTACTGCGGCCCCTGCCAGCGCGGTTGCTCCACCGGCAGCTACTTCAGCTCGCAGAGTTCTACCCTGCCCGCGGCCCGCGCCACCGGCAATCTCACCCTGCTGACCGACCAGGTGGTAGAGAAGCTGGAACACGACGCCAGCGGCCAGCGCATCACCGCCGTGCACTGCATCGACACCCACAACGGCGAGCGCCGCCGCTACACCGCCAGACTGTTCTTCTTGTGCGCATCCACCGTTGCCAGCACCCAGATCATGCTGAATTCCGCCAGCGACCTGCACCCGCGGGGCCTTGGCAACCGCAGCGACGCCCTGGGCCGGCACCTTATGGACCACGGCATGATCACCCACACCGGCATCTTCATCGACGACCTGGACAGCTACTACCAGGGCAACCGCCCCAACGGCCTGTACATTCCGCGCTTTCGCAACCTGCAGGGCCAGGACGACGATGCCAGCTTCCTGCGGGGCTACGGCTTTCAGGCCATGCCCATCCGCCCAGACTGGCAACTCAACTTCAACCGCAAGGGCTTTGGCGCCGGTTACAAGGAGGCCCTCAGCAAGCCGGGGGCATTCTGGATGTGGGCGCTGGCGGGCTTTATCGAAAGCCTGCCCGCGGCGCACAACCGCATCACCCTACACCCCCGCAAAAAAGACCGCTTTGGCATTCCCCAGGTGGTGGCAGCATTCACCTGGAGCGACAACGAGCGCGCCCTGGCGCACGATACCGGGGTGCAGGCTGAGAAAATCCTGCGCGCCGCCGGCGCCATGATCTCCACCATTGCCCCGGCGGAACAGCTCAGTGAGGGCGGCTCGGGCATCCACGAAATGGGCACCGCCCGCATGGGCGATGACCCGAACCAGGCGGTGCTCAACCAGTACAACCGCGCCCATGAGTTGGACAACCTCTACGTGACCGACGGCTCCTTCATGACCTCCAGCGCCTGCGTGAACCCCTCGCTGACCTACATGGCCTTCACCGCCAGGGCATGCGATCACGCGGTCAGGCAGCTGAACGAACAGCAGTTGCGCGCCTAGCGCGCGGCAGCAGAACCCGGCCAGATACCACCATGTACAGATACACCCCGGCTCAGGCACTGCCAATCATGTAAACGTTTACACGATTGGCTTCTGCGGCTAGGATGCACACATAACGATAAAATCCGCATTGGAGGCCCCGATGTTCCAACGTCCCACCCACCAAACCCGCCCACGGCTGCTTTGCGCCATTCACCAGGCCAGTCACTACGTCTTCGGCCTGTGCGCCGCCACCGCTATTGCCCCCGCACTGGGCCAGAGCCTGGCTCTGGAAGAAGTGATCGTGACCGCCACCAAGCGCGAAGCCAGCATGCAAGATGTGTCGGTGGCGGTTACCGCACTGACCGACTCTGCCATCGAGGAAGCGCAGATCACCTCCGCCGAGGACCTCACCCGGCTGGTGCCATCGCTCAACCTGCAAAAGGGCACCAATGCGCGTCAGTCGTCCTTTGTGATACGCGGTATTGGCACCCAGTCCTTCAGCTCGGCGGTGGAGCCCAGCGTGTCCACCATGGTGGACGGCGTGGTGATGGGTCGCTCCGGCCAGGCCTTCATGCAGCTGCTGGACATCCAGCGGGTGGAAGTGCTGCGCGGGCCACAGGGCACCCTGTTCGGCAAAAACGCCACTGCCGGGGTGGTACACATCATCACCAAGGACCCCACCGAGGAGCACAGCGGCGAGGTCATGGCCGGCGTGGTGGAGCAGGGCGAATACCGCGGCGGATTCAGTATCGCCGGCCCCCTCAGCGACACCCTGGGCTATCGCCTGACGGCCTCGGGTGGCTCCATGGACGACTACGTGGACAACGCCTTCGACGGCGGCCAGCTCAACGGCTCGGATGACTGGACAGTGCGCGGCAAGCTGCGCTGGGCGGCCACCGACACGCTGGAAATCAAGCTCAGCGGCGATTACGGCAAGCGCTCATGCAATTGCACGGTGCGCGCCATTCGCAGCCTGGACCCAGTACCGGGCTCAGAAGCCACCACCGATGCCGTGCTAGAGGGGTTGCTGCCGGTGGTGCCAGGCGATGACAACCAGACCGTCAACATCAACAAGGACCCCTTCAGCGACTGGGCCTCCTGGGGCGGCGCGATGGAGGTAAACTGGGATCTCAGCAGCCATACCCTGACCTCCATCACCGCCTATCGCGGTTACGAAGTAGATGGCTATACCGACGATGACGACCAGCCCATCGATGCCCTGGGGTTCAACCAGTACGGCGGCTCCGAGCAGACCCAGTTCACCCAGGAATTGCGCCTGACCTCCACCTTCGACGGCCCCTTCAGCTATGTGGCGGGGCTGTTCTACTTCGATCAGACGGTGGAGCGCCAATTCGAGCGCCAGTTTGAGTTCATTGCCGGCATGCCGGGCAGCGCCCTGGCCGATTTTTCCGTGGACACCGACAACTGGGCGGCCTTTGGCGAGGCCACCTGGTTCATCAGCGACAACTGGCGGCTGATTGCCGGCGCCCGCTATACCGAGGACGAACTGAACTACAACTTTCGCCGCACCACCGAGGGCTTCCCGCTTGCCCTGCCCAGCACCGTGGACCCAACCAGCGGCGGCGTGGACGCCGACGACCTCTCCGGCAAGCTGGCCCTGCAGTGGGACTACAGCGACCGCGGCATGACCTACCTGAGCTACACCCAGGGCTACAAGGGGCCTGCGCTGGACATCATCTTCGAGACCCGGCCGGACACCCTGGAAAAGATTGAACCGGAAACCTCCGAGGCCTGGGAACTGGGCTGGAAGACCACCCTCTGGGACAGCCGCCTGCAGATCAACGCGGCACTGTTCCACGCCACCTACGAGGAGTTCCAGGCCCAGGCCTTCTTTGACCCTGATGGAGTGCCCAACTGCCCCGACGACAACCCCAACTGCGACCCCGACAATGCCGCCGGCAGCTACCAGCTGATCAATGCCGGCGAGGTGGTAACCCAGGGGCTGGAGCTGGACTTCACGGCCCTACTCAGCGAACGGCTGCGGGTGTCCGGCGGGCTGGCACTGATCGACGCCACCATCGAGGACTACCCCGGTGGCCCCTGCAGCGGCGGCCAGAGCTTTCGTGGCGAGTGCCCCGGCGGACTGCAGGATTTGTCCGGCGGCGACCTGCCCTTCTCCCCGGACTGGAAAGTGAACCTGGCGGCGGCCTACACCATCCCCCTGCAGCACGGCTTTGATGTGGTGCTGCGCGGCATGTTGCGCTCCCAGGACGAAGTGCAGTTTTCCATGACCCAGGACGAGAACACCCTGCTGGACGGCTACACCGTTGCCGATGCTTCCATTGCCCTGCAGGACCAGGGCGGACGCTGGGAGGCCACCGTCTACGTGAAAAATGTGACCGACGAATTCTACCCGCTGGGCATTGGCTCCCAGCACCAGTCCATCCTGCCCAATGGCTACGTGCAGACCTTCGACAAAACCGCTAACCGCACCTGGGGCCTGGAGATGCGCTACCGCTGGTAGCCGGCCCTGCCCTGCGCTCTAGCGAATCGAGGCCTCCGGCAGTTCGCGCTTGATGCCCCGGTCGATGGGCATCCGGTCCGGCTGCGCGCCGGTGTCGGCCAACAGCCGGGCCAGGGCGGCGCGCATCCGGGCCAGGTGACGGGCGCTGCCGGCATCGGCGGCCAGGTTGTGCGCTTCGCCCGGGTCGCTGGCCAGGTTGTAAAGCTCTTCTTTATGGCGCAGCGGACCGCCGTCACCGTGGGGGTAGGCCACGTATTTCCAGTCGCCCTGACGAATGCCGCGCACGTTGGGCGTGTAGGGGAATTGCGCCTCGTAGTTGTATTCGTACAGCCACGCCTCGCGCCAGGGCGCACCCGGGTCGGTGAGCAGGCCAACCCACGACATCCCCTGGGCACTCGGCATGTCCGCCCCCAGGGTTAATTCCAGCAACGAGGGGGCCAGGTCGATATTCATCACCTGCTGCGTGACCACCGTGCCGGCTTTGATGCTGGCCGGGTAGCGCACCACCAAAGGCACGCGGATGCTGGCCTCGTGCATGGTGCGCTTGTCGATCATGCCGTGCTCGCCGAACAGGAAGCCGTTGTCCGACGCGAACACGATAATGGTGTTGTCCAGCTCGCCGGCGCGCGCCAGGGCCGCGTACAGGCGCCCGACGCTGTCATCCACCGAGTTGATGGTGGCCAGGTAACTGCGCACAAAGCGCTCAAAATCCGCCACTGCCTCGGGTCGTGTATCCGGGTAGTGTTCGCGAAAGCCGTACAGGGGCCCGTAAATGCCGTGCCAGGTGGACAGGCGTTGGCGAACCCACTCGGGCTTGTCGTCCAGCGCAAAGGCGCTGGCGGGGTAGGGATAGGGAACGTCGTCGTAGCGGTGCGCGTAACGCGGCTCGGGCACAAAGGGGCCGTGGGGCGCCTTGTGGCCCAGCACCAGGGCAAAGGGCTTGTCGCCCTCTCTCTGGGCCAGCCAGTCCAGGGCCATATCGGTCACCCGGTCGGTGTAGTAGCCGGCCACGGTTTTGCGCTCGCCGTTTACGTTGAACCGGGTGTCGTAGTACTGCCCCTGGCCCTTGTGCGTCACCCAGTAGTCAAAGCCGGGGCGGACGCTGTCGTCCTCTTCCCCCATGTGCCACTTGCCGATGTAGGCGGTGTCGTAACCCGCCCGCTGCAGCAGGGCCGGGAAGCTCTCAAGGCTCGCCGGGTAATCGGTAAAGTTGTCGTACACGCCGTGGGTGTGGGTATAGGTGCCCGACAGGTAGGACGCCCGGCTCGGCGAGCACAGCGACGTGCCCACAAACATATTGTCGAAGCGCGCGCCCTCCCGGGCCAGGCGGTCGATATGCGGGGTTTTGATGCCCAGCAGCGGTTTGGAGTGATAACCCACCGCGTCCGCCCTCTGGTCGTCGGTGAGGATGAACAGCACGTTGGGCAGCGCGGCCGCTGCTGCCACTACCACGGGGCCCGTCGCCAGCCCCAGCAGCAGGGCCCCCATTTGCCGGTAATGTCGCCACCGTATACTCACTATGCTCACTCTCCCTTTCAGTATCGAGCCGCCGGATGTCGCTGTTTGGCTGCTCTGGCCAGGCTTACCCACTGGCCACGGCACTGTGCCGGCGCCAGCGGCGCAGGCCGGCGCGCAGCCCGCGATACAACCCCCAGCCGACCAGCGCAAGCAAGCCCAGCGTCAGCAACGCGGTGATGCCCAACGGCACCAGCACCCGGCTGTAGCCTTTTCTGTCGGCTCCCACGCCGCCCATGTGCAGCGGGCGAACGTCCTTGGCATCAATGGCGGCCTGAAAGGCCTCCAGCTGCTGGCGCATTGCACTCACCCGCTCGGGATAGTCCTGCGCCAAGTTGTTGCGCTCGCCCGGGTCGTCCGCCAGGTTGTAGAGCAGGATGTCGTGACTGTACATATTGATGCGCAGCAGGCTATCCAGAAAGCGGGGATAACCCTTGCGCGGCAGCTTCAGCTTCCAGTCACCGTCGCGATAGGCCACGGCGCGCGTGGTGAACGAAGCCAGGTAGTAAAAACCTTCGCTTCGCGCTGCATCGCCACCGCCCAGGCGCGCGGTAAGATCCTGCCCGTCGATCACCCGGTCACCGGGCAGGGCCACCCCCGCCAGGGCAGAAAAGGTGGGGAACCAGTCGAGCATACTCGCGGGCGCGCTGCTCACCTGGCCCGGCGCAATGCCCGCCGGCCAGCGCACCAGAGTCGGCACACGCTGGCCGCCCTCAAAGGTCACCCCCTTGCCATCGCGCAGGGGCCCGGCGCTGCCTGCCTGATCGCGCATCATCAGCCAGGGGCCGTTGTCGCTGGAAAACACCACCACGGTATTGTCGGCAATGCCGAGGGCGTCCAGCGTGTCCAGAATCTGCCCGGTGCTCCAGTCCAGTTCCTGCACCACGTCGCCGTACAGGCCCGCCGCGGAGGCGCCTTCAAACTCCGGCGATGCGTAGATCGGCACATGGGGCATGCTATGCGCCAGGTACAAAAAGAAGGGGCCATTGCGATTGGCCTGGATGAAGTCCAGCGCATGGCGGGTGTAACGCTGGGTGAGGTAGCGCTGGTCGATGGGCGTCCAGTCGATGTCGCGGTTGTGGTAGAAGAAAAAGTTGCCCATGTCGTTGCTGTAGGGCACGCCGTGAAATTCATCAAAGCCCTGGTTCCACGGCATGTAGGGGTCGCGGTGACCCAGGTGCCACTTGCCCACCAGGCCGGTGCGATAACCCACCTGCCGCAATTGCTCGGCCAGGGTGATTTCCGCCGGGGGCATGCCATCCACCGAATCCGCCTGGAACACGTGGCGAATCCCCATGCGCGACGGGTAGCGCCCCGTCAGCAGGCCGGCCCGGGAGGGCGTACACACCGGCGAGGCGGAATAGAAGTCGGTAAAGCGCATGCCGTCCCGCGCCAGGGAGTCGATGCGCGGGGTGGCGATGGTGGTGGAACCAAAGCTGCTGAGATCGCCGTAGCCGAGGTCGTCGGCGAAAATGAAGATGATGTTGGGCGCTGCGGCGGGAGTTGAAGCGGAAGCTGGCACTTGTGCCAGGCCCGGGGCCGCAGCGGTTGCGGTTGCGGTTGCGGTTGCGGTTGCGGTTGCGGTTGCTGACAGCGCGCACACCGGCAGCAGCCATGCCAGCAACGGTACGAGCCTGCGCCGGTTTTGCCGCACTCTGTTATGCGCCCGCCAGGGGAACGCCTTGCGTATCCCGCTATACACACCTGCCCGGACATGTTTTTGCACACCGCCACCCATGATTATTGTTGTTGTGCTGTTGCCTGCGATTGCAGCCTGTCGTTCCCGCCTGTTGCTGCGGCGTGTTGTTATTGCCTTGCGCGCAACGGCATGGAAAAAACCCGGGCCAGCTGGCCCGGGCAAACCGCCTTGCGCTGACACCGCACGCATGCACACCACCTGAGTGTGCGCCGCGCATAATGTAAACGTTTACACAAATTAGCACAGCCACACCACACATCACAAGCCGGGTGTGCATGCCACCCTCAGAGGGTGGCCAGGTACTCCGCCAGCTTTTCCTCGCCGCGCTCGCCGAACAGGATGGCGCAGGCCTCGCGCAGGCCGGGAGCGTCGAGAATTTCCTGCCGGCGCACCACCAGCTCGATTTTGGAGCGCCGGCGCATGAAGTCTTCGAGCTTGACGATCATCTCCCGCCGCGCCGCCAGTTCGATTTCGCAGCGGGTGTACTCCGCGCGCCGTATCAACAACTTGGCCTGGGCAGGGTCTTCGCGAATGTCTTCCAGCAGGCCAAAGGCGGCCTCGCCATAGCGGCGCCAAAAGCGCTCAGACAATGGCTCGGGCGAGCTGGGGTCGGTGAGGGCATCCAGATTCATCAGCTGCGCCTGCAGCATGAATTCGTCGCGCAGTTCTTTGCCGGGCTCGCCGTACCAGCGGTGTTTGGGCATGGGCACATGCACCCCAAGCTCGGCCACCCACTCGGTGATTTCATCGCCCACGTTGAGGCAGTCGGTGAGCTTGCCCCCGAAGATGCTGAGATGGTGCCGCGTGCGGTCGCACTCGATGGCGTGCTTGCGCGACAGCTGCACCCAGTCGGCCTGCCCGTCGCGCCCCTCCACCGCCAGCGGGCGCACGCCAACGCGCTCGGCAATAATGTCCGCTCGCGTCAGGGGCCGGGGCAGGTCCAGCAGGGCGTTGGCATTGGCCAGCACAAAGTCCCGGTCGTCGTCGGTCACTTCCACTTCGGGGCTGTTCACCTGGGTGTCGGTGGTGCCGATGCAGGTTTTCGGGCCCATTGGAATGAGAAAAAACAGGCGCCCGTCGCTGGCAAAAAAAGTCAGCACCCGCTTGTTGTCGGTGATGCGATCCACAATCAGGTGAATGCCCTTGGAAAACAGGTGGCTGTGGCGGGTGTGGATACCATCGCGGCGGTTGTTGGCGTCCACCCAGGGGCCCGCGGCGTTAATCAGCACTTTCGAGCGTATGCTGAATGTCTCGCCGCTTTCGCCGTCGCGGGCCTGGGTGTGCCACTGGCCGTTCTCGAAGGTGGCGCTTTCGGAGGCCACGTAGTTGGCCGCCACACAGCCGTAGTTCAGGCTTTTGCGAATGAAGTTGAAGACAAAGCGCGAGTCGTTGTCGTAGAGGTAGCAGTCGCTGTATTCGAGCCCGCCGGCGGCGTTTTCGGTGTTGATTTCCGGCTCCTGCTCTTCAATGTAGCGGGCGGTGAGGTAGCGCGGGGCTTTGGTGACGCAGCGGCCCATCAGCCAGTACAGCACGCTGCCAAGGAACACAAAGAAGGACCAGAACCGAAAGCCCTTCTGGATGGTGGTGAAAAAGCGGATTTCCTTCACGGTGCTGGGGTAGGCGCGCATCAGGGCGTTGCGCGATTTGCACAGTTTGTTGACCAGCAGGTATTCGTGGCTTTCCAGGTACTTGATGCCACCCCAGGCGAGGTTGGAGGAATTGGAGCTGACCCCGCCGGCAAAGTCGCCGCGATCGATCAGCGCCACCTTCACACCGCGCCCGGCCAGGGCCGCGGCCGACACGGCGCCGTTGATGCCGCCGCCCACAATCAGTACGTCGAAATCCTGCTGCCGTAGCCGCTCTACATTACTGTTGCGAAGACTGATGGTCATCCCTGCCCCTCCGGCGGCGTGGCCTTCACTCTACCGTTGCCAGTGTTGTTCGCACAATGCAATGAAGGCCCGGGCGGCCGGACTCAGCGACAGGTTGGCGCGGTGGTACAACCCCACCCGCTTGTCGATGCGGCCAAAGGACAGGTCGTCCATGATGTGCAGGTCGCGGCAGCGCGGGTGCTCCTTGAGCAGGCGGCGATCCAAGAAGGTCACCCCCATGCCCTGCGCCACCATGTGGATGCGCAGGGACAGGCTGCTGACCTCCCACACGGTGCTGAACTGGTCCCGCAGGCGCTGGATGGAGGGACGCATTTCCGGGTTGTCCAGGGCCGAGGCGATCAGCGGCGTGCGGCGCAACGCCCCCGCATCGCCGGCGATCATGGCGTCGAAGGCCGGGTGGCGCGGGCTGACCACCAGGTGACGGGTGTCTTCATAAAGCGGCACCGTGTGAAAGGCGGACATCTGCTTCTGGAAGGGCCCGAGCCCCAGTTCCACCTGCCCGCCGAGCACCGCGTAGATCATGCTGCGGCTGGGCAGTTCCTGCAGGCGCAGCGTTACAGCCGGGTTCTGTGCGTAGTAAGCGCTTATTAACTCCTGCGCGTGAAAGTAGTTGATGGACCCGCTGATGGCCAGGCTCAGGCGTTCCCTGGCGCCGTCCCGCAGGCGGGCAATGTCCTCCAGGGTCTGCTGCTCCCGCCCCAGCACCTCCACGGCGTGATCGAACACGCGCCGCCCGGCGTCGCTCAGGCTCAGGTTTTTACCGCGCTGTATCAAGGGCAGGCCCAGCTTGGCCTCCAGCCCCGCCACCGCCTGGCTCACCGCCGACTGGCTCAGGTGCAGGGCCTCGGCAGCCCGCCGGAAGCCCCCGGCTTCCACCACGGCGCGGAAGGCGCGCAGTTCGCTGTTCTCCAAACGCATATCAGTTTTACTTATCAATTAATAAGACTGTTTAACTCTACTGATTGAACAGTGAAATTTATACTGGCCGCCGCAACATCGCCCCGCCGCCTGTCACTGGCCGGGCCCCAATGGAGACCCCCTCATGACAACCAACCAAACCCTGGAATCCTTCGACCTCGCCGGCGTGGTGGTGGGCGAAACCGCCATCTCCAACGTGGAGGGCGAGGCCGGCCGGCTGTCCTACCGCGGCGTGGACATCAACGACCTGGTGCAGCGCCCCTTCGCGGAAGTAGCCTGGCTGGTGCTGTTTGGCCGCAGCGCCGACGCCGCCCAGCAGCTGCAGCTGAACCGCTTCCTGTGCGAGCACGCCGACCTGACCCAGGAGGAGTGCGACATTCTAAAGCGCCTGCCCCCGCACCTGCACCCCATGCTGGTGCTGCAGGGCATGGTGCCGCTGATTGAGCTGCCCACCGAGCAGACCCTGGGCCTTGGCCTGGACGCCGAGCAGGGGCTGGTGCTGGCCGCCAAGCTGTCTGGCCTGATCGCCGCCTGGTATCGGGCGGAGCAGGGCCTGGCGCCGCTCGGTGGCGGCCCGGACGACAACTTTCACGCCAACTTCCTGACCCGCCTGCACGGCCAGGTGCCCGATGCCGACGCGGTGAAGATGCTGGACGCCACCCAGATCCTGCAAATGGAGCACAGCTTCAACGCCGGCACCTTTGCCGGGCGTGTCTGCGCCAGCACCCTGGCGCCCATCCAGAGCGTGATTTCCGCCTCCATCGGCACCCTGTACGGGCGCCTGCACGGCGGCGCGGATCAGGCTGCACTGGAAATGGCCCAGGCCATCGGCGAGCCGGAAAAGGCCGCAGCCTACGTGGCCCGCTGCCTGGCGGAAAAAACCAAGATCATGGGCATGGGCCACCGCGAATACCGCACCGTGGACCCGCGCGCCAAGCTGCTAAAGCCCATGGCGACCGAGCTGTGCCACGACGCCGACAGCCGGCGCCTGCTGGACACCCTGATTGCGGTGGAGCAGGCCTGCCAGCAGGAATTTGCCAAGCGCGACAAGGAAATCTGGGCCAATGTGGAGTTCTACAAGGGTGCCGTGTTCCACAGCCTGGGCCTGCCCAGCCACTTCTTTACCGCCATGTTCGCCATGGCCCGGGTGTACGGCTACATCGCCCACTTCCTGGAGTTCAGCCGCGACAGCCGCCTCATTCGCCCCCGGGCGCGCTACGTGGCGGATGACACACCGGCATAGGCAAGCCCGCTTAACAACCCACCCGGCCCGCAAACCGCGGGCCGACTTGCACCCCTCTCATAGCGTGTTATAACTCCGGGACCTCGCCGCCCGGAGTTGCACCATGCCCCGCATCCTGCACACCCGCCTGCACCTTTGCCGTTACCGGCTGTGGCCCGCGCTGCTTACACTGCTCACACTGCTGCTTGGCGCCTGCGGCGGCAACGAGCCAGACCAGGCCCTGGGCACCCTGGAGCGCGACCGCATCATCCTGCGCGCCACCGCCAGCGAGATCATCACCGAACAGCCGCTGCAGGAGGGCCAGCCAGTACGCGCCGGGCAACTGCTAGTGCAACTGGACACACGCAACCAGCAGGCGGTGGTCGCCCGCGCCCGGGCCGAGGCGTCGCGGGCTGCGGCGCGCATGACAGAACTGCGCAACGGCGCTCGCAAGGAAGACATTGCCGCCGCCAGCGCCCAGGTATCCGGCGCCCGTGCCACCCTGCTGGATGCCGAGGCCAGCTACCAGCGGGCCAGCAAGCTGGTGCAGCAGAAGCTGGCCGCCAAGGCCACGCTGGATTCGGCCCTGGCCAGCCGCGACGCCGCCGAGGCCGCGCTGGAAGCTGCCCGCGAGCAACTGCTGCGCCTGACCAACGGCACCCGGCCAGAACAACTGGAGCAGGGCGCCGCCGAGCTGGAGGCCGCCCGTGCGCAACTGGCGCTGGAAGAGCGCCACCTGGACGAACTCAGCGTCACCGCCACCCGCGACGCCTGGCTGGACAGCCTGCCCTGGAATGTGGGCGAACGGGTGCCGGCGGGTGCCACCCTGGCCATCATGCTGGCCAACAGCAGCCCCTTTGCCCGGGTTTACGTGCCGGAACAACACCGCGCGCGCCTGCAGCCGGGCACGGCGTTACCGGTACAGGTGGACGGCATAGACCACCCCTTCACCGGCCGCCTGCGCTGGATTGCCACCGAGCCCGCCTTTACCCCCTACTACGCCCTGAACGCCAGCGACCGCGCGCGGCTGGTGTACCTGGCGGAGTTCGACCTGAGCGACGCCGACACACTGCCCACCGGCGTGCCGGTACAAGTGCTGCTGGATAGCGGCGAAGCCCCCCAGTGAGCGGGCTTGCCATCAGCGCCCGCGGGCTGACCCGCCGCTTCGGCGAGCTCACCGCCGTGGATCACATCGACCTCAGCGTGGAGAAGGGCCGCATCTTCGGCTTTCTTGGCCCCAACGGCTCCGGCAAAACCACCGCCATTCGCATGCTCTGCGGGCTGCTCACCCCCAGCGACGGCAACGTGGAGGTGCTGGGCCGGCGCATTCCCGCCGATGCGGAACCGCTGCGCCGTGAAATCGGCTACATGACGCAGAAGTTCTCCCTGTATACCGACCTCACCACCCTGGAAAACCTGCGTTTTATGGCCCGGGTGTACGGGCTGGGCCGGGGCGAGCGCCGCCGGCGCATAGACGAGGTGCTGGAACAGTTTGCCCTGACAGAGCTGCGCGGCCGGCAGTTGCAGGCCATGAGCGGCGGCCAGCGCCAGCGGGTGGCCCTGGCGGTGGCCACCCTGCACCGCCCCACCCTGCTGTTCCTGGACGAGCCCACCTCGGCGGTGGACCCTGAAAATCGCCGTGATTTCTGGGAAAAACTGTTCGACCTGAGCGAAGCCGGCACCACTATTCTGGTATCCACCCACTACATGGACGAGGCCGAGCGCTGCCACCGCCTGGCCATACTGGAGCGCGGCCGGGTGCGTCGCGACGACAGCCCCCAGGCCCTGATGGGGGCGCTGGACGGGCGCGTGGTGGAGGTGAGCGGCAGCGACCTGCGCACCCTGCGCGCCCAGCTGATGGTGCGGCCCGAGGTGGTTTCCGCCGCCCAGCAGGGCAGCCGCCTGCGGGTGCTGTTCGACGCCGGGGCCGAAGCGCCCCTGGAGCAGCTGCACAGCGCCGCGCAGGGCCACACCTGCCAGCTGGCGAGGCCCAACCTGGAAGACGTGTTCATGGCGGCCACCAGCGGCGGGCGCGCATGAGCAGCCCCGGCCGCATTGCCGCGGTGGCGCACAAGGAATTCCTGCAACTGGCGCGGGACCGCATGAGCTTCGGCATGATTGTGATGATCCCGCTGGTGCAGCTGCTGCTGTTTGGCTACGCCATCAACACCATGGTGCGCAACATTCCCATCGCCGTGGTGGACCTGAGCGGCAGCGCCACCGCCCGGGTGATTACCGAGCAGGTGCGGGTGAATCAAGTAGTGGACATTGTCAGCTACCTGCACACCCCCCAGCAGGCAGAGGCGGCGGTAATTGCCGGCGAGGTGCGCGCGGCGCTGATCTTCCCGCGCGACCTGGCGCGGCGCATTGCCAGCGGCGACACCGTGGGGCAGTGGCTGGTGGATGGCTCCGACACCACCGTCAGCCAGGTACTGCTTGGCCTTCGCAACATGCCCCTGCAGCTGCAGGCCGGCGCCCCGGCGGGGGCCTACCAGGCGAGCGAGCCCAGCTTTGAGGTGAGCCTGTTCTTCAACCCGGAGCGGCGCTCGGCGGTGAACATAGTGCCCGGGCTGACCGCCATTGTGCTGACCATGACCATGATCCTGTTCACCTCCCTGGCGCTGGTGCGCGAGCGCGAGCTGGGCAACATGGAGCTGCTGATCACCACCCCCATTCACCCGCTGGAGCTGATGGTGGGCAAGCTGGTGCCCTACACCCTGGCCGGCCTGGTGCAGGTGGCCATCATCCTCGGCCTGGGCCATGTGATCTTCAAGGTGCCCTTTGCCGGGGGCCTCGGCACTCTGGCGGTGGCCACCCTCAGCTTTGTGGCCGCCAGCCTGACCCTGGGCCTGCTGCTGTCCACCATCGCCCGCTCCCAGTTGCAGGCCATGCAGCTCACCGTGTTCATCCTGCTGCCGTCCATCCTGCTGAGCGGCTTTATGTTCCCCTACGACGCCATGCCCGAGGTGGCCCAGTGGATTGCCGAGGCCTTCCCGGCCACCCACTTTGTGCGCCTGGTGCGTGGGGTGGTGCTGCGCGGGGCACAGCTGGAGCAACTGGCCGGCGACATACTCTGGCTGTGCGCCTTTACCGCAGTGGTGCTGCTGGTGGCCACCGCGCGCTTCAACAAGCGCCTGGACTGAACAGCCCGCACAGGTGGCGCAAAATGGCCACTGGCAGGTATCCATTTTTGTACCTGCGGCGCTGCGCATCACGGCGCCAGGGGATATGCTGTCACCCTGCCGTGTGCCCCAAGCCAACACCGGGCCTTCATGCATTCGATTGCCCTTTAGCCACGCTGCAAGCAGCCCTGTAACCCTTTCGATAACCCTGATCAATAAAAAGGCCAACACCATGAGCTACAACTTCGACCCCGAGATTGCCCCCCTGCTGGAATTCATGCCGCCGGTGGACGTGGCCGACCCGGCCGCCGCCCGGGCCGCCTTTGCCGGCGCCACCGCCGCGCTGATTGCCGACCTGGACACCAGTGGCCTGGACATTGCCGACCACGCCGTGCCGGGGTTGAACGGCGCCCCGGACGTGCCGGTGCGGGTGTACCGCCCGAGCACCGCCAGCGGCCCCGTCCCCGGCCTGGTTTACATTCACGGTGGCGGCTTTGTGCTCGGCAGCCTGGACAGCGAGCACGGCATTTGCGCCAACCTGAGCCGCGCCCTGGGCATTGTGGTGGTGTCGGTGGACTACCGCCTGTCGCCCGAAACCGCCTACCCCGGCCCCCAGGACGACTGCTACGCGGCCCTCACCTGGAGCGCCGCCAAGGCCGGCGAGCTGGGCATCGACCCCCAGCGCCTGGGCATCGGCGGCCAGAGCGCCGGCGGCTGCCTGGCGGCGGCCTGCGCCCTGCGCGCCCGCGACGAGGGCGGCCCCGCCCTGTGCTTCCAGTTTCTGGGCATTCCAGTGCTGGACGACCGCATGGACACCCCCAGCATGCTGCAGTTCACCAACACCCCCTGCTGGGACAGCGGCAAGGCCAAGCTCAGCTGGCAGTACTACCTGGGCGATGGCCTGGCGGCGGGCGATGACAACGTGCCGGCCTACGCCGCGCCGGCCCGGGCCAGCGACCTTGCCGGCCTGCCGCCGGCCTACATCACCACCATGGAGTTCGACCCCCTGCGGGACGAGGGCCTGCAGTACGGCATGCGCCTGCTGGCGGCGGGGGTGCCCTGCGAGCTGCACAATTACCCCGGCACCTTCCACGGCTCCAGCGTGTTCGCCCATACCGCCATCCACCAGCGCGAGCTGGCCGATACCCTGGCCGTGCTGCGCCGGGGCCTGGGGGTCGATAGCGCCGGCTGAAACGGGCGGCGCCTTGATGTGCCCTGCCCGGCGCGCCCGTGCGCGCTGGGCAACACCCCCGGTGAGACGATAGACCACCGAAAACTGGCCTAATTGTCCCTGTCACCCCCCTTCCTGCGGCCCTAGAATCATCCCACAGACAGTGTGTGCTGCCCTGGTAGCGCGCCGACCCTAACAAACCGGGGAGATACCATGAGCCAAGACGCCCTCTACCATCCGCCGCTGATGCCCCACCTGCTGGTGGAAGGCCTGAACCGCTACAACGACGAGCCCTGCCTGTTCCTTGGCGACAAAGTGGCCAGCTACCGCGACGTGCGCGAGCAGACCAGCCAGCTCGTACAGGCCCTGCGCGCCAGCGGCCTGGGCAAGGGCAGCCGGGTGGCGGTGATCTCCACCAACCGGCCCGAGGTGCTGTCCAACATTGCCGCCATGCAGCTGGCCGGTTGCATTGGCACCCCCCTGCACCCGCTGGGCTCGCTGGACGACCACACTTACGTGCTGCAGGCCGCCGAGGTGGATGCGCTGGTGTTCGACCCCACCGCCTTCGCGCCGGTCGCCGCTGCGCTGAAAGAGCGCATCCCCAGCCTCAAGCTGCTGTCCTTCGGCCCGGCGGACTGTGGGGATGACTACCTGGCCCTGGCCGCCGGCTTCACGCCCCAGCCCCTGGTGGCCCCGGATGTGCAGCCCGAGGACACCGCCTCCATCAACTTCACCGGGGGCACCACCGGCAAGCCCAAGGGCGTGATGAGCGCCTACCGCACCACCGCCTACATGACGCAAATCCAGATGACCGAGTGGGAGTTCCCCGAAGAGCTGCGCATGCTCATCGCCACCCCCCTGTCCCACGCCGCGGCGGCCTTCCTGATCCCAGTGCTGCAAAAAGGCGGCGCCTTTTACGTGATGCAGGGCTTCAGCCCCGATGAATTCTTCGACATGGTGGAGCAGCACCGCATTACCGCAACCATGCTGGTGCCGGTGATGCTCTACTTCCTGCTGGATTCCCCGCGCTCGGCCAGCGCCGACATGAGCAGCATGGAAACCATCTTCTACGGCGCCTCACCCATGAGCCCGGCGCGGCTTAAAGAGGGCATCGAGAAGTGGGGCCAGGTGTTCTACCAGTTCTTTGGCCAGTCCGAGGCGCCGATGGTGATTGCCAACATGCGCCGGGCCGAGCACGACCTGTCCAAGCCCGAGCGGCTGGCCTCTTGCGGGCGGCCCTCGCCCTGGGTACACCTGGCCCTGCTGGATGGCGACAACCAGCCCGTGGCACCTGGCGAGCCCGGTGAAATCTGCGTGCGCGGCCCCCTGCTGATGAAGGGCTACAAAGACATGCCGGAGCAGACAGCCGAGGCCTTCGCCGGCGGCTGGCTGCACACCGGCGATGTGGGCCGGCTGGACGACGACGGCTTTCTCTACATTGTGGACCGCACCAAGGACATGATTGTCACCGGTGGCTTCAACGTCTTCCCGCGGGAAGTGGAAGACGTGCTCTCCACCCACCCGGCGGTGGCCCAGGTGGTGGTGGTTGGGGTGCCCGACGAGCGCTGGGGCGAGGCCGTCAAAGCCGTGGTAGTGCTAAAGCCCGAGCAGCAGGCGTCGGAGGCGCTGAGCGCCGAGCTGATGCAGCTGGTGAAGGACGCCAAAGGCTCGGTACAGGCCCCCAAAAGCGTGGACTACGTGGCCGGCATTCCCCTGACCCCGGTGGGCAAGCCCGACAAAAAGGCCGTGCGCGCCAGCTACTGGGAGGGCAGCGAGCGCGGCGTCGGCTGAGCGGCGCTCACTGTGGGCGCTGGCGTGCCCGTCGGCGCCGGATGGGCGCAGCCGTGGGTTGACGTGGGTTGAATAGCCGCACAGTGCCCATCCAAAAGCGCCGGCGGGCGCCCTGCAGGCTGGACAGCCACGCCCCCAACGCCCACCATAGCCGCCTCTGATCCCAGCGGACCCCACCATGCTTAACGACCCCAGCGAAACCTTTCGCGGCCTGACCTACCCCTTCGGCCGCAAAGCCAACCCCGCCCCTGGCCAGCCCGAGCAAATCGCCCCCGGGGTGTACTGGGCGCGCTTTCCCATGCCCATGTCGCTGGATCACATCAATATCTGGCTGCTGGAAGACGGCGACGGCTGGACCGTGGTGGACACCTGCCTGAACCTGCCCGACAGCCAGAAAATCTGGGAGCAGTTGTTCAGCGGCTTCATGGCCGGCAAGCCCGTCACCCGGGTGATCGTCACCCACATGCACCCGGACCACATTGGCCTGGCCGGCTGGCTGGTGGAGCGCTTTGGCTGCGAACTGTGGATGACCCGCGACGAATTCCTGATGTGCCGGGCCATGGTGGGCGATACCGGGCGCCCCGCGCCCGAGGTTGCCATCCGCTTCTACCACGCCGCCGGCTATAACGAAGAACAGTTGCAGAACTACCGGGAAAAATTCGGCGGCTTCGGCAAGGCCGTGTACACCCTGCCCGACAGCTACCGCCGCCTGACCGACCGCGAAACCCTCACCATCGGCGATCGTTACTGGCAGGTGATCGTCGGCAGCGGCCACTCACCCGAGCACGCCTGCCTGTACTGCCCGGGACTGAAACTGCTGATCTCCGGCGACCAGGTGCTGCCGAAAATCACCCCCAACGTCAGCGTGTTCCCCAACGAACCCCACGGCGACCCCATCTCCGAGTGGCTGGATTCCTGCAACCGTATCCGCGCCATGCTGCCCGACGACCTGCTGGTGCTGCCGGCCCACGAGGCGCCCTTTTACGGCCTGCACACCCGCCTCACCCAGATCATCGAATCCCACAAGCGCGACCTGGCCACCCTGTACGACTACCTGAGTGAGCCCCGGCGTGCCGTGGACTGCTTCCCCGCCCTGTTCAACCGCACACTGGAAGGCCACAACTTTGGCCTTGCCACCGGCGAAACCATGGCCAACCTGAACTGCTTGGTACGCCGACGCCAGGCAACCTACGAACTGGATGACCAGGGTGTGAAGTGGTACCGGCAGCTGCCAGAGGGCGCCGCCTTCGACTAGGCGGGCCCTCCCAATGCCCGGCAATACACGCAAAGCAGAACGTCGCGTTGCCTGCGCCGATGCGGGTGCATCGAAACGTTTGAGGGTTTTGGACTGGCTCTAAAAAGGCTGGATCGGCCGGCGCTCAGCTGATACCGGTCAACACCCCCGGCCTCAACCTGTCTTTCGCAGGAAGCCCTGGTTGCCGCCATTGCGGTTCGGTGCAAAGCCATTCGCCTGCAAACTTTCTTCGGCCGTTTCATAGAATACGTCGATTCTGCTGATCTCACGCGCCTGTTGAGCGGTGGCGATTGGGCGGCCGAATTCATTCGAAATTCGCACCAGTTGCTCGACCTGCTCAACCGTGGACATTTTCTCTGTCTGCGCCTGGTTCCAGAGGTTGTCCTCAATACCACAGCGGACATGAAGCCCCATAGCAATGGCTATCATATTGATTGGCAGCACATTTCGCATTGAGCTCTCCAGCGTTACCACTGCACCGTCTGGTACGGCACGTATGAAGTTGGCCAAACTGTAGATATTTGGCGAGTCCATGCCGCCACCGATCGCCACCCAGTTCATCACGAGGGGCCCCTTGTAGATACCCCGGCGCATCAGCCGCTCTACCGACTCGAAGCTGTTCAGGTTATAACACTGGAAAGCACTCTGGATGCCTGCATCCGTCAAACGCCGCACGTGTTCCTCAACCCACCCAGGCTGAGCCGGCACCGTCATTTCCTTGAAGGCGTTGTAGCCTTCGGGCCCTTCCATTGAAGTACCCCTGACATCCTTATCGTCCCAGTGCTCAACAACATTCATCTGTGATGTATTCACAGTCACTGTGACCTGATCGGGCTTGGGCGTAAGTTCCGCCAGCATGTGCCGCGTATCATCGCTAAGCCATTTCGCCACCTCACCTTTCGTTTCTGGCGCAAAGCTGATTGACCCTCCCACCTGGATAATCATCTCGGGTACGGCCTCACGCACACCGGCAATCAATTCATTGAACTTGGAAAGGCGCTTGCTGCCCGAACCGTCAAGTTCACGCACATGTAAATGCAGCACAGTGGCGCCCGCGTTGTAGCAATCCACCGCTTTTTGAACCTGCTCTTCCATCGTAACGGGGATGTCTTCCGGGAAGTCGGATGGAATCCACGACGGGGCATAGGGGGCTGCGGTGATGATCAGAGGCTGCTGGTGTTCGGGAAAGAGGTGGCCATCAAGAAAGTTCATGGAATCTCCATTACAAGGCTATTAATGAGCGAAAACGCCAGAAAAACCGCGTCGACAATAATTACGTTGCGATCAAGTATAGGAATGCAAGATCGGCTTCGCTTAACATTTGGCGTCAAGCGATTTTCATTTCACGACATAGCGCCGCGACGAAAAAACAAAGAATAAGCGTTCATTTAAGGCCCTTCTTCTATAAAGGCTTCTGTTCTGAAGCATCAAAAAGCCGACGGTATAGTGTATAGAGCGTTGGTATGGAACACGCCCGCTCAGACCGACCCTGCGGCGTTGAACGCCAGCAGCTTCAGCGCTGCCTCCCGTACGCCGGCAGGACGTATCGGGAGGTGCACTATCATCGACTCAGGGATTGCCGCAGAACCATCCCGCCGCTCGTGCTGGTGCGCGAGCTGACCGGGTTTACCCACATTCACGTGTGACGGCAGCGACAAGAACAAGCACAAGCCATCAGAAGTTATACATAACATCCACGCCGTAGGTCAGTGGCGCGCCGTGGGAACCGCGAATGCCCGCGGCGTTACCGACGACATCTTCGAAGTACTCGTCTTCATCCGTCAGGTTCTTGCCCCACACTGCCACCTGCCAAGTCTCTGATGGACTTACATACGTGGCGCGAGCACTCAGCAAACCGTAGCCCTCTTGAATCAGAGCGTTCGAACTTGGATGCGCCACAAAGTCGTAGTTGTAGTCGTCCTTATAGGCGTAGGTAAGTACCACCGGTATCCGCGCATCACCCGCGCTGAACTCATAGCTCACGGAGGCAAAGGCCGACCAGTCGGGCGCACGCAGTAGGCTCTCTCCGTCCGCATCAAAGGCCACCGTCGTCATACCAGGTCTACCGGGAGTGACTACATTGTTGAAAATGTTGGCAGACGCGGCAAAGTCCTGATACTCGGAATCGAGCAGATTCAACCCTGCGGTCAGGATCAGGCGATCGGTGGGCAACCAGGTGATGTCGAGATCAAGGCCCATTACCTCCGCATTAGCGGCATTTTCGGTTACGTTGAAAACAGCCCCGTTGTCGTCGGCAACGCCACGTGTAACCTGGAGATCCTGATAATCGTAGTAGAACAGGGCACCATTGAACCGCAGGCGCTGGTCCAGTAACTCGGTTTTCCAACCCAGTTCAATCATGTCGAGAATTTCGGGATCCAGCGCCGCCTGTGCTTCGCCAGTGAGTGGATTGGGTGTGCTGGCGGGGTAGTTGAAACCACCGCTCTTGAAGCCGCGGGCATAGCTCAGGTAAGCCATGCCAACATCAAAGTTGTATTCAAGTGTGAGCTTTGGAGTGAATTCGTTCCAATCTGCTTCGTCGTCAAAGGGATAGGGCACCAGGCTGACGACGCCTGTGGAACTTGGCGCCTTTACGGCCACTTCTTTCTCTTCGCTGCTGTAGCGGCCGCCCAGGGTCAGCGACCAGGCTTCGTTGAAGTCGTAAGTCAACTGGCCGAAGCCCGCATAGGCGGTAGTAAGCGATGACTGATTTCCCTGAGTGAAGATTGTTTCGGTACCAAGCAAGTCCTGCAACCCCACCTCCAGTTCGAACAGGCGGTTGTTTTCCCGAAAGTAGTAAAGTCCGACAATCCAGTTCCAGTCACCGCCAGTGTTAGACAACCACTGGAGTTCCTGTGAGAAACTCTCCGCAGCCTGCGGTACACGGTAGGCATCGCTGTCGCGCCTACTGGTGCCATCGGCATCGACAGAGGCAACCAGGTCAAAATCCCAATACGTTGTAATCGACGCAAAATCAAACGCATCAAATACGCCATCCAGCCTTAACGTGGCCGCATAGTCTTCGGAATCAGCCTTTTGGTTAGTCGCCGTATAGACTTCATCCACATCGTTGCCAGAAAGTCCGCCGTTGGCTACCGCGCGGTTTAATCCCGGCGGGCTGATGTCTACCTGATCGGAGCCTTCAAGATCGTTCCGGTTGGAATATTCCAGCGACAGGCGACCGGTCCACGTGTCAGACATATCCCAGCGGAACTTGGCTTTGTAGCTTTGGTAGTCCTGGTCATCCAGTTCAGCAACGCCTCGTGGGTCAAGATTGTCGGCGTAGCCGTCACGCTGCTTAACCAGCCCCGACAGCCTCACTCCCAGGTCGTCGGTCAACGGCACACTGACAGTGCCGGAAAAGCCCCAATGATCATAGTTACCGGCAGTGGCAGTGACTTTTCCCGTCAACTCGTCGTCTACATCCATGGTTACCACACGAATTGCGCCGCCGGTTGCATTACGGCCATACAAGGTGCCCTGCGGGCCCTTAAGCACCTCGATGCGTTCCACGTCTGCAAAGTCAAAGATGCTGGCTTGGGCACGACCTATATAGCGGTCATCCACATAGGTAGCCACACTCGGATCGAGGCCAGCAAAGGCGAAACGGGTCCCCACCCCGCGCAAGTAGATCTGGGCCGATGTGCCGCTATTATTGACCACCAGCCCCGGTGTAATGCTCTGCAGCGCCTGAGTGTCGGTAATACCGAAATCGACCAGTGCCTCGTTTGAAAACGCCTGCAGCGTGACGGGTATATCCTGCAAACTTTCCGCCCGTTTCTGCGCCGTTACGATGACCTCCTCAAGTTGGGCCTGGGCATTTGCAGCAGCCAACGCCAAACCGATGACACTGGCTGCAGTGGTGAGGAACGCCGGGTATTTATCATTGTAATGACAGACGGTCATTTTTCTCTCCTTCCTTCTAATAAGGCAGTTTAAATAAAGTCATCTCAGGCGTTGGCAGCGATTCTTTGCGGTGTGAATAACATCTTCCGCAATGCGGCCTGGCCACGGTGAAGTGGCCGAAAAATCGCAGCCTTCCAACTAGAGGGTGGGCTGGATATCCAGCTGTTCGATAAACGCGTCAGCCTGTGGCCAATCGCCATATCCGGAGGCCGGATTCAAATGACCAACATCACCCAGATTCACCAGCGTTGCCTGCCAATCCCGCGCCATGGACTCAACCGATTCAAAACTGGCCAAGGCATCGTTGGAACTGCCGGCGACGATGCTCGGAAACGGCAGAGGGGTACGCGGCAGAGGTACCCAGCCGTGGACACGCATGGTTTCGGAAGATGGATAAGGGGACGGCCACTCGATTTCCAAATCGGGGGGCGCCACTAACAGAGCCCCCTTGATGGAGCGTTCATACTGCGCTGCCCAGTGCACCGTCATTAGGACGCCTGCGCTGTGGGCCACCAGAATGACAGGGCCGTCAATCTGCTCAAGTGCCTGGGCAATGGCCTGAACACGGGCGCTGCAACTCAGCTTTTCGGTGGTGAGCGGCGTTACGGTACGAACATTTGGCAGGCGATGGGCCAGCAAAGTCTGCCAGTGATTTTCTACATGATCCCGCAACCCGGGGACGATAAGAACGGTCGTGTTTGCATCCAGATTACTCATAGAGACAACCTTTGTCTGAGTATTAGATTGTTATCTGACAGGCTGAGGCGAGGTGTAATCATGAGTGGTTTTACCCCGTCGGGCTTTTCATTTTGCGACACCGGGTTTTCAAATGGCGACAGACCCGGTGGAAGTCGCGGACCTTCCCATGGGCTTTTGGCGCAGCGCCAGGCGTGGTGTTACCGCGTATGTGAAAGGCTGCAATCTCGGCAGCACTGCTGGGGCAATCGTGCTGTAAATAAAGCCACGGGCAGCCTCTACCTACGCCAGGCATTGATTGCCAAGACGCTCTCTGCATCTAGCGGTTCGTTTTGGATAATGGATGTACGCCAACGGCGTGGAAAGGGTCAGGGCCTGGTCGCTTCGGTTATGTATGCTGCCAGAGCGCTCATCTCCGTTTCGGTGAGTTGCGAGGCAAAACTGGGCATAGCACCCACCCCCTGGCTGAGCGCCGCCAAGACCTGTTCGCTACTGGGTCGCAGCGTATCCAGGTTGGGCCCGATCGCCCCCTGGGTGCCTGCCTCATCAAGCCGGTGACACAGGCCACATGAGGGACGGGTTCGCTCCAGGAATAGGTTTCGCCCCTTGCGCGCCAACGACGACAGTTCTACCGAGCCGCCAGTTTGACGACTGGCGTCACGCTCCGCTGGCGCCAGTGGAATTTTATCGTCGATCACAGGGCGGTTTTTTACGACCTGCAGCGTCAGCGCCGCATCATGCCAGGCATTGTGCCCGTAACCCCGCTGGTTCAGATTCGCCATCCTGGGCTGAACGTCGCCCTCTTTATCGGTCGCACGCGATACGAAACGATATTCTCCCGGATTCAAATGGACCTTAAAGGCAAAGCTCCGCCAGGCGTTGGGCCCGAGATCTGGCCCGAGCAATTCCGCCTGCTGCCAATGGTCTCCGTCATCCCCGGACACATCAACGCTGCTGATTCCCCGCTCTCCGGAGAAGGCGACACCATGCAATACCACATCTCCGCTGGCTATCGGATCGCCATCCGCTCCTGGGCCGTTGATCCAGGACTTTACCGGCATGCGCCACATCGAGGGATGCTGCGGGCCACCCGCCTCACCAATGTTTCTGAATCGATAGCCTGACGCTTGAATGTGTGAAGAGGATTCCCGCTCGGTCAGCGAAAGGCGTTTTACCCATTTCACATTGTTCACGCCATAGTAACCCGGCACGATCAGGCGCAATGGACCACCATGGACCAACGGCAGCGGCGAGCCGTTCATTTCCCAGGCCAACAGACAGTCGCGCAGGCCTTTCTCCAAGGGAATCGAGCGCTCAACAACCAACTGATTGGGATCGACGCCGCTCGGCAGCGGCTCGGCTCCGGTGGCAGTGAGAAAACGGGCTTCAGGCGCCGCTCCTCCCAGGGCCTCAACGACGTCTGCCACCCGCACTCCAGTCCAAAGTGCGCAACCGGCAGCGCCAATGCCCCAGGGAGAACCCGAGGGTTGATGCGCGAAAAATGCTCGCCCGTTTCCTGAGCATTGCAGAACCGTTGCAACTACCTGGATCGGCAATTGCTTGAGTTCCCCCAGGGTGAGCCGCCCGGCACGATTGGTCCCCACGATTTCGAAACGCCACTGATCCGGCTTATCGATTATCGATTCGGGCGGCATCGGCAAATTATTGCGTACAAAGAAAGCCGACTGCGGGGTGATGGGCGCTACACCAAAGCTGGATCGACGGGTCTCAAGCGCCCAGGGTAGATCGTTATGGATGATAAAGTCGCCGGCTCGCTTGCCGGCAGGCAACTCGCGGTGCCGCGGGGTAGCGTAAATGGGAGCACTTAGCGGGCCTGCCATTGCAGCGCCGCCCAGCGCCAGGGTCTTCATCAGCTGACGACGGGTCGGTCTGTACATCATGCACCAGGAAAAGCGTAATTTTTGAACTGTTCGCGCAAGACAATCTTCTGGATCTTACCGGTGGCCCCGTGGGGCAGGGACTCAACAAACTGTACGGCATCTGGTGTCCACCACTTGGCGATCCTGCCTTCAAACCAGCACAGCATCTCCGTCTCGTCCAGGTCATCACCGCCCGGCGCACGCACCACCACCAGCAAGGGACGCTCGCTCCACCTGGGATGATAATGGCCGATCACCGCAGCCTCGGCGACCTTGGGATGATCTGTGGCAACGTTCTCCACCGCAATAGAGGATATCCACTCGCCCCCTGACTTGATCACATCCTTGGTGCGGTCAGTAATCGCCATATAGCCGTCCGGGTCAATGGTCGCAACGTCACCGGTTTCAAACCAACCGTCTTCATCGTGAGCATCGCTTTCGTCTAGCTTGAAGTAACTTGAGCAAATCCAGGGACCGCGCACCTTGAGCGAGCCGAAGGCAACACCGTCCCAAGGCAATTCTGTACCCTGGTCATCGACGATTTTCATCTCCACCCCGAATATGGGACGCCCCGCCTTGAGCCTTACCCTGGCGAAATCTTCCTGGCTGTAGTGGTCACGGCGCTCTTCACTGGTATTGACACTGCCGAGTGGGCTCATCTCCGTCATACCCCAGCCCACGCGGGACTCGACCCCATAGCGTTCGAATTCTTCCATCACCGATACGGGACAGGCCGCACCACCGATGATCACACGTCGGAGTGACTCGACGGTCCTACCTGTGACTTTCAGGTAGGCGAGCAGGGCCAGCCAGACCGTGGGGACACCGGCGGACTGGGTTACGCCTTCCTCGTCAATGAGGCCGGCCAGCGTTTCACCATCGCCAGCTTTGCTGCCAGGTAGCACGAGTTTGGCACCGGCTATTGGACACGAATAAGGTAAACCCCAGGCGTTGACATGGAACATAGGCACGATGGGCATTACCACATCGCTGCGGGCCAGGCCCAGGGCATCGGGCATCATGGAGGCGTAAGCGTGGAGAATGGTAGAACGGTGCGAATACAGTACGCCCTTGGGATTACCGGTGGTGCCGGAGGTGTAACACAGGGCGCAGGCACTGCTCTCATCCACTTGCGGCCAGTTGAACTCCCTGGACTGATGGGCAATCAACGTCTCATAGCACAGCAGATCCAGCGTCTCGCTGCGCGGCATGTGCGAGGCGTCGGCCAGCAGTATCCAACCTTTAACACCCGGGCATTGGTGTGCAATGGCTTCTACCAGCGGCAGGAAGTCTGGATCGAGCAGTACCAGCTGATCCTCCGCGTGATTGATAATGTAAACCAGCTGTTCGACAAACAGGCGTGGATTGATGGTGTGGCATACCAATCCCGAGCAGGCCACAGCATAGTAGGTCTCAAAATGGCGATGGTCGTTCCATGCCAGAGTGCCTACGCGCGCGCCCTCATCGAGATTGAAACGCGCCAGCGCATTGGCCAACTGACGCGCGCGGGAAAAAGCGTCGCGATAGGTATAGCGATGGCGTTGATTGCCTTGGGTGAGCGAGACAATTTCCGCACCGCCATTGACCCGCTCCGCATGGGTCATGATGGACGTCACGCTCAGCTCGGCGTTCATCATTCCTCCAATCATAGACATCTTCCTTCGACTGACAAATTGATAGATTGCATACGCATGGGGGTCGCAGCACTGGTGCTACCCGGCCCTCTATTGGCCTGCTGGCCACTTGGCGCTTGGCGCAAACAGCGAAATAAAAAGCCTCTTGGAGCAACCCTAGTCGATGAGCGAGGCGAAATTCTGCGCAACTGGCCCGGAGTACTCGATAGCCCCGCTCGCCATGGCTTCACGCCAGGAAAGACTGCGCGCCCACAGCTTGATCAAGGTGCCCCGATGTAGCGACAAGGTATGGGTAGCGGCACTGCCGCCCTCGCCTTTGAAGGCAAGGGCATAGGGCGAAATCTCGAAGACATAGGTGTCCGCTTCATCTTTGATGGTCACGGCAAGGTCATACCGGGGTTCGCTCGCATTCTCCACCCGGTAGCGGTAACGCATGTCGGCAAGTAGTGCCGCGGAGTCTCGCCCGGCTGCGAGCAGTTCGGCGCGGGCACTGAGCAGGGTATCCCAGTCAATGCCCTGGGTTTCGTCCTTAAGTCGCGTAAGCAGATAGTTGCGCTCGGCGGCCGATCGGGTCTCGGCGGCAATACGGTGCAGGGCGTCCAACCGAATATCCCGTGCCGCTGAATCGGCGGGGTTCAAATCCAGCACTCGCGTTGCGAGCGACAAAGCCCAACGCGCCTCACCATCGTCCAATGCGTCCTTAGCGGCTTTGAGAATTCGCGGCGTACCACCAGCCAGCGCAAACAAACGCCTGTCTTCTTCTGTCTGGGTGAGGCGAGTCAGCGAGGTGATATCAGAAGCGAAGCCGGTCACTTTCAGCGTTGCACCGCGAATCAACCAGTCGAGACGGTGATAGTAGGGCTGCAGATCCGGATGACTGGCCAGCGGCTCAGGAATTTTCAGCTGGTCAATCATTTGATCGGCGGATTTTCCCTGCGCCGCAAGCCGGAATACCTGATCGGAAAGATAACGGATCACATCGATATTGGCCTGCAGCACATCATCGACGTCATCGGCTCCCAACAGTATCCGGCCGTGGCCAGGCACCACCACCTCTGGATGCAGGGACATGGCCGCGGCCAGCGAATCAATAAAACCCTGGGGCTCGCGCTCGGGCTCAAAACGCGGTGTGACCATAAAGGGGAGCGTGCCACCCAGGGTATCGCCGCTGAACAGCACTTTTTGCTCGGGCAGCCAAACCATCATGTGAGAGGCAATATCCCCAGCCGCCGGGATCATCTCCACCCTCACCCCGGCTATCGTCACGGTGGTGTGCTGGCCGATGCTCACTGTTGGCGAAACGATATCCGGCGTTTGGCCACCCAGCCTGGGAGAAGGGCCGATGCCAGAACCAATCGTACCCTGTGGTCCTTCCTCCAACAGGCTACCCATCTGGGACAGCACCCGCTCAGTGATCAGAAAGAACTTGTGGTTATCCAAATAGTTCAGGTATCTCTGCCAACCTTCAGGTGCATAGATGGCGACATCATCCGTTGCTTTTTCCATGAACACCGAAGAGCCACCAAAATGGTCTCCGTGGACATGGGTATAGACGATGGCCTTGACCGGCTTTTTCAATTGAGAGGCAAGCGTCTCCCAAGGCGGACGAACTGTATCGGGCAGCCAGCCGGTATCGATAACGATCAGTCCATCGTCCCCCTCAACAACAGAAAAGTTGGCGTAATCGGTACCAAAAAACGCGTAAACCCCCTTTGATACCTCGACAGGTGGCGCCTCGCGATCAAACTGACGATGAAATTGCATCAGCTCGGTATTCGCAGAGGTTTCTCCGAGAACGCCAGAAGCAGCAACAACAGCCAGGGTGAACACCAAGGATTGCAGGACCATGGCCGGCCCCGGGGCCAGCAGGCTCTGCCGTACTGATTTACAACGTTGCATATTCGCTCCTGTTTTAAGGCGCATTCCAATGAGTTCAACGCGATGGTTATTTGGCAAACAGCGGCCGACGTGGAGGTGTTGCTCGGTGGCCACCCGGGCGCACAGACAGTACAACGCCCTGCGAATCGCATGAAAATTTCAAACCGAGTTGCCCACCTTTTGGACGTCATTCAAGTAGGTCCATCTGGCAAGGAAGAACACACCTGCCGCCAACAGGCTCATAAAGGGGACCAGCTGCAAAGTGGCCTGCAGGCCAACCATGTCCGAAATCCGTCCTGTAAGCAGAGGGCCCGGCGCCATTCCCAGGAGATTGTTGGCCAGGGTCAGGGTGGCAAATGCCGTGCTGTGTATTCTGTAGTTGGTCAGGTTGGCAACCATAGCGGTAGACGGGCCGTTGGTGCCGCTGACCACCATCATGCCCAGTGTGAGCAGGGCCAACTGCAGGCCGCCATGGGGCAGGGCGAAGGCCAGCGAGAGCAGCAGAAATGTGGACACGCTGTACGCTATTGCCAATGAGACCTTGCGCGCGGGACAGTGGCGAGCGAGATAGTCCGACAGCATGCCGCACAGAATGGTGCCTACGCCGCTGCAAACCAGGAAGAATGCGGCCAACAGTCCGGCCTGGTCGGTTTCCATGTTGTAGTATCGATTAAGATAGCTGGGAACCCACACGATCAGGGTTCCAGCGACGAATAGTTGAAAACCGCTACCTATATACGCGCACAGGACAGAGCGTGTACTGAAAAGTGTACGCAATGGGTTGCTGTCCAACACACCCTTTTCCGATGCCGCCAACCGGCACGACCCTATGCGTTTCTCGGTGACAATGAAGGGGTACAGTACAGCCAGTACCAAACCAAACAATGCCATGCTGCTAAAGGCCGACCGCCAGCCAAAGTGCTCGGCGATTACTCCACCAAAGCCAACACCCAGCACCGAGCCAAACATGCCTCCAGCCATAAAGGCCGAGGCAAGGGTTGCCCGGAGCCCGACAGGAAACACCGATAGCACTACCGCAATGCCGACGCTGCCATAGGCCGCCTCGCCAACCCCCACCAGGAATCGTGCCAGGAACATCTGCTCGTAACTCTGTGCCAGGGCACAACCAAGAGTAGCCAGACTCCAGAGAATCGCCATTAGCGCCAGGCTGCGTATACGCCCCCAACGATCGGCAAGCAGCGACAACGGAAACGTCAGCAGCCCCACCATCAAGGCAACAATACCGCTGAGCAGGCCCAGTTGCTGGTCGGTCAGCAACCACTCATCCTTGATCAGTGGAAAGACGGCATTGAGCACCTGGCGGGACATGTAGTCTGAAATCAGCAGACCAAAGGTCAACGCAAACACCACCCAGGCATAGCGCCTGGTCACAGGGTTGTGCGATGTATCGCTGCTATCCAGCGCTGGAATCGAATGAGCCATGAATGCCTACTATTTTTTTCGTTAGCTGAATGGCTTTGAACTGCTCTTATCATCGGTGGCCAATGTACGCTACCAAGCGCAGCCCAGCTTTTCATTACACGACGAACGCTTTTCATTACACGACATGGACAGGACCCTGCGTCGCACGGCTGCCGATCAAGGGCATCGACAAAACACTACCGGCCAGTGGCTGCGGACAAGATAGCCAATCTATTAGAACACCGAGCAACCGGCATTCAGATTCCGGCGAGTCGGCACCTACCCCATACGAAGAATCATTAACACCATGCCGGCAAGAAAAAGCGTTTCTATAATCATCAGAAGCACAGGCTTAATACCGACGGCAGCCAACTCCCGCAATTGCGTCTTCATGCCCAGCGCAGCGATGGCAATCACCAAAAACCAGCGCGATACCTCATTGCCGAAGCCTTGAACTATTGGCGGCACCCATCCGGTGCTATTGAACGCGGCCAGTAGCACAAACATGACTGCGAACCAGGGCAATAGAGGCGGCCGCTCGGCACCGTTTTCTCCGCCCTGCGCGCGGGCGACCATCACAGCACAGACAATGACCGGCAACAGCATGGCAACCCGCATCAGCTTTACGATGGTAGCGGTATCCCCAGCTTGCGACGAGATGCTGTAACCCGCACCGACTACCTGGGCAACATCGTGAATGGTGCCACCCAGAAAGATCCCGGCGTCGATGTCACTCAGGTCGAACCAGTGCACAATCATGGGATAGACGATCATCGCCACCGTGGACAGAGCCGACACACCCACCACCGTGAACAGGGTCGCCCGTTCTTTGCCCGGGTGCGCCGGCAGTGCCGCGGAAAGCGCCATCGCTGCAGAAGCGCCGCAGATCGCGGTTGCGCCACCGGTCAGCAAGCCGAAAAGGGTATTGAAGCGCATCGCACGTGCCAAAACCATTGATAGAGCGATAGTGATGACCACCATACCGATAACGAGCGCGACCGGGCCCCACCCCAATGAAGCGATCTGATCGAAAGTGATACGCAGGCCAAGCAGCCCCACACCTACACGCAGCACGCTGCGCGCCGTAAACTCGATGCCCACCTTGCAGGGCCCATCCACGGCAAGGAAGTTCATTGACATGCCCAGCAGCAGGGCAAACAACATGACCGGCGCATCGTAGTGCTCCGACAGGAAGGTTGCGGCCGCCGCAACCATCGTGCTGGCGATCACACCTGGCAGTAGGGTCTGAGATCTTGTGCGTAATGTGGTCCAGGTGGTAACAATCATAGAAAATTTCTTTATCGGTGCGCGCGACAGGGTGCAAAACGGGTTGTGCCTCACAAAGTGATCAGCGCCCCGCTCATTGGTGCGCCCCAGCAGCGATGCATTGCAATAGGGTTTGGTGCAGAACGTCCGGGGGATGTGCCCCGGATACGAGCCGGTGCTTATCCACCACAAAACTCGGTACAGAAGAGGGCGCGGGCGAGGCGCCGGATCCGAAAGGCGCAGGATCATTCAGTGCTTGCGCTATCGTATCCCTATCAAAGCCACACTCTAACGCTGCGGCCTGCAGCAGGTTCGCATCACCCAGGTTAGCGCACTCTTCAAAGTGCGCAGAAAAAAGCCGCTCAAGCAGCACATTCGATCGCTCCACGGCCGCTTCACGGTGGCTGCAGGCCTGAAACAGATGATGGGCCATACGCGTATTAGGCATCCGAGGAATGTTGGACAGGTTCAGTGTCAAACCCGCCCGACCGGCGGCCTCCTGCACCTGCAGTTGGCGCTGGCGTACCGCGTCCTCGCTGCCCAGCCGGTTCAGGTAGAAGGCGCGATAGGGCAAACCGTTCGGTGGCAGATCGGGCAGTAACTGTACCCCCTTCCACCGTTGGCGCACTTCGACTTCCGGGTGAGTCTCACGCAGTTGTATAAGCGCACGTTCCAGATTCCTTTTGCCGATCAAGCACCAAGGGCAGATAAAATCAAAGTATATGTCGATGTGAAGGGTGTGCGTCATGCGATTGCCGTCAGTGTTGTATCAATGTCATGTACTCGCCCGGGCATCGCGCCGGCAGTGCCGCTGCACCCGCGCAAGGTGTTGCGCGGCGCCGCCGCGACGCCGATGACCGAGACTAAAATGATCAGCATCGTAGTCCGTATCCTGTGCTTGAGTGGCCAACAAAAGGCACCCAAGTGAATTCCCTGGAATACCTGTGATAGCTGCTCGGAGGATGGGTCAGTACGGCTTGTCACCGATAATGCCAGCACGCTCCATCTTGCGATGACATGGCGGATAGTCCATCACCGCATAATGCTGGGTGCTGCGGTTGTCCCAGATGGCAACACTGTAGGGCTGCCAGCGCCACCGCACTTGGTACTCCGGGATGTAGGCCTGGCTGACTAAATAGCGCAGAAGATCAGCGGCACCGGGATTGGCATCCTGGCCAAAGCGTACTCGATCAGGTGTGTGGTAGTTGCTGAAGTGGGTCGTGAACGCATTTACGAAAAGAACCTTTTCACCGCTCTCCGGATGTGTCCGCACCACGGGATGCTCGGCGTCCGGATACTGTGCTTTCAGTGCCAGTCGCTTGTCCATCGCCATGGCGGCGCCAAAACTGGCCTCGATGGAATGTCGCGCCCGAAGATCGGCAATCTGCTCCTTTATGTGTTTGGGCAGCATCTCATAGGCCAGTGCCATGTTGGCCCACAGGGTATCGCCGCCCACAGGGGGACACTCGATACAACGCAGTACGCAACCGAACGGTGGCGCTTCACGCCAGGTGGCGTCGGTATGCCAGGCATTTTCGTAGCGATCCACCGGTTGATCGGGCTGCTTGTAAATGCGCACCAAGCCAGGATGTTCGGGGTCGGATCCGGCTACCGGGTGATCTTCCAACGCACCAAAGCGTTCTGCAAATGCCACGTGTTCTGCGCGCGAGAAGTTCTGGTCCCGCAAAAACAGCACCTTGTGCCGCACCAGTAGACTGCGCAGTTCAAGAAACAGGCCATCGTCG
This sequence comes from Parahaliea mediterranea, assembly GCF_003402235.1. GTDB lineage: Bacteria > Pseudomonadota > Gammaproteobacteria > Pseudomonadales > Halieaceae > Parahaliea > Parahaliea mediterranea. The sequence continues at coordinate 485,263 of NZ_QEWO01000005.1, read as the reverse complement.
TGAATGGCGTCAGCAAGATTAACACCGCTGAGTTCGGCGCCGATATTACAGGTCAGTTGATGGATACGCATGTTGGCAGCCTCAGATGACGAAGATGGACGAGCCGGTCGTCTTGCGCGCTTCGAGATCGCGGTGGGCCTGTACCGCATCCTGCAGCGCGTAATGCTGGTTGATTTCGATCTGAATTTGCCCGCTCCCAACAAGGTCAAACAGCTCAGTCGCCAGCGCCGACTTTTCCGCCGGATCTGCGATGTAGTCCGCAAGGGCTGGCCGCGTCATATAAACCGAGCCTTTCATGGCCAGCAATTGTGGGTCGAAGGGTGGAATAGTCCCGGAAGCGGTGCCCACACAGACCATAAGCCCGCGGCGCTTTAGGGAATCCAGTGAAGCATTGAAGGTGCTCTTACCGACACTGTCGAAAACCACGTCAACCCCGGTACCGTCTGTCAAATCGCGAACGCGCGTCGCTACATCGTCGTGGCTGTAATTGATAACGTGCTCGCAGCCGTGAGCCAGGGCGAGTTCAGCCTTTTCCGGTGAAGACGTCGTGCCGATTACCCGCAGGCCCAGCAGCCGTGCCCACTGGCTTACAATCAGGCCGACTCCGCCGGCGGCGGCATGGAGCAGAATCGTGTCGCCCGCCTTGAAGTCATGGATACGGCGAAGCAGGTAAGCCGAGGTAAGGCCGCGCATGGTCATCGCCGCGGCGGTCTCAAAGGCAATGGATTCCGGCAGTTTGATCAGCGGTCCTGCTGGCACCAGCCGTTCGGTGGCGTAGGCTCCGAGTGTGTTGATGAAGCCAGTGTAGGTGACGCGGTCGCCTTCCTTCACGTTGTCGACCTGCGGCCCAACCGCTGTCACTACGCCGGCGGCCTCAACACCCATGCCATTGGGCAGTGAAATAGGATAGGTGCCGTTGCGAAAGTAGGTGTCTGCGTAGTTCAGCCCGACGGCCACCTGCCGCAAACGAACTTCTCCCGGGCCAGGTTCGCCAACCTCGACGCTCTCGTAGCGTAGGACGTCGGGGGCCCCTGTCTCGTACATGCGAACGGCTTTGACCATGGCGGCTCTCCTCTTAGCATTTATTGGATTTGGCGGGTCGTGCTGAGGCATTACTTTAGGCCGCAGAAGATGCTGCAGCTTCACTTTGCGCGACAGCGGCTTTTCATTTCACGACAGGGGGGCGATAATTCCTGGGGGGAAGCGGTTCTTGCCCATACCGTCAATGGAGTAGAGGATGGCCAGTAAGATACGGGCAGCATCGTTAAGACACTACGTAGAGCTGGCCCGGCAAATGGGGCTGGATCCACACCGGCTCTTGGCCGAAGTGGGGCTGAACGCGGCGCTGCTAGAGCAGCCTGACAACCGCATATCCACTGATGCCTCAGTGGCACTTCTGGAAAATTCCGCACTTGCCAGCAACTGCCCTACCTTCGGCCTGCGCATGGCGGAGACACGGCAGCTGTCGGATTTAGGCGCCATGAGTCTTTTGCTGCTGCACCAGCGGACTCTGCGCGACGCCTTACATATCACCATTCACTACCGCCACCTTCTCAATGAAGCGCTGGTAATGCACATTGAGAGCGCCGGCAATCTGGTGATTATCCGCGAGGAGGTGGTGACCGAGAAAGCCATACCCGCGAGGCAATCTACTGAATATGCCATGGGTGTACTGTTCCGCTTGTGCCGCGCCATAATCGGTACCCACTGGCTCCCACACAGTGTCAACTTCACCCACGCCCCACCCCCCGATCTCCAGTTGCACCGGCGCATGTTTGGCGCTCGGGTGGAATTTGGCGCCGAGTTCAATGGTATCGTTTGCCCCGCGGCCGACCTCGACTTGCCCAATCCCCAGGCAGAACCCACCATGGCACGCTATGCAGAGGATTTCGTTTCCTCACTGCAAGGGGTCGAGCCGCTGTCGGAAATACAGGAAGTGCGGCAGGCCATCTATATGCTTCTGCCCATGGGGCGCGCAAGCATTGAGCAGGTTGCCCAGGCGCTGGGGGTTAACGCCAGAACGCTGCAGCGCAGGTTAAAAGATGACGACGCTACCTTTTCAGACCTGATCAACGAAGTGCGCTCCACTCTGGTACAGCGCTACCTCAGCAATCCCCGCTATTCCCTCAATCAAATCGCCGATCTCCTGGGCTATTCTGTACCCAGCTCCTTTACTCGCTGGTTTAGCGCTCGGTTCGGTATGGCACCGGTACGGTGGCGGGCTCTGCACGGCGTTACAACAGCAGACTCGCAAAGGCATGGTAACTAGTGGCGACCGGTTCTCGTGAAAGGGATTGATTCTCCTTGGGCCCATCCCATTCCGTAACGAGAGAATCGCCCAACATCAGTGCTGGCAACTCGATAGATTGTTTCAAAGAGCGTATGCGTGGCAGACAATACCGAAAAAAAGACCATTGAACGACACTATCTCGGCGTCATCAAATCTCAAGCTGACCGTTGCCTAAAAGGCCGTTTAGACCCGGAAAAGTATGACGCACTAATACGTGACATCAATCGGTACACAGAACCCTCGGACGAAGGTGAAGATCCAGTCGCCAAGGTGTTGCAGGCATTATGGAAAGCAACAAACGACGAGTATTTTGGGCTGGCTCCGGAGAAGGTTCCAAAGGGCACTTTTGCCCTGGTTTGCGATTACATGGCACGCGAGGACACACTGCAAGAAGCCCTGGTCAGAGGCGAATTGATACTGGATTTCCTACCACCCTCTTCACTACGACTGAACGTGAAACGCGTTGAGAAGCAGGTACATTTGTCGGTGCGCACCTACATCGGCCCTGAAGACCCGGATCACTTCCTGATCGAATTCTATATGATGCTCTGGCACCGCTTTCTTTCCTGGTGTATCGGAACGCCACTCCCCTTGGTAAGGGTGAACTTTTCGCACGCGCCAATGGAACCAGAAGCCAGCGGCTTCAACCCCTTCAGCTGCCCCGTTCATTTTCGAAGTGACAGCAGCCGCCTGGTATTCCCCGAACTCTACCTGGAATATCCGGTGGCCAGAAGCAGAACCGAACTGCAATGCTGGTTGCGGGAGTCACCCGGTGAAGTGGTCAGTGTCTTTCGAGAATCGGGTAATCTCAGAGCGCGGGTCAGAAGTGAAATTCAGGATGCGCTGGATACCGACGGCTCCATTCCGTCATTTCAAGATATTTGCAAGCGACTGCAACTTAGCCCCCGCGTAGTACGCGATCGATTGGCGCGTCTGGGCACAGACTACCGTCATATCAAGGATGACTATCTTCGCAAGCATGTGGAAGTCCTCCTCCGTGATAGGCAACGGGATATGAAGGAAGTACTGCTACAGTCCGGCTATAGCGACGCAGCGAGTTTAATACGCGCCTGCAAACGCTGGTTTGGCCTCACACCAAAAGGCTATCGGGAGACGCTGTAGGCCCACCGTTGTCCAGCTATCTATGTCGCCAACCGCCTGTAACGATCCAGATCAGTCGCGCAGCCCATTCACTTGACCGATTGTGCAGTCGCATGGGCTACGCGTCTTGCGCAAAAGATAATCCAGCCGCCGGCACACAACCATCGTATTTGCGCTAAGCTCAACACACACCCTGCCGAGGAGAAGGCCATGTCATCCCCGTCACAGCACACAGGCCATTGCCTGTGCGGCGCCGTCAAGATAACAGCCACCTGCAAGAGTGAACACGTTGAAGCCTGCCACTGCGGTATGTGCCGCAAATGGGGCGGCGGGCCGCTGCTGGCGGTGGAGTGCGAGAACGATGTGAACATCGAAGGCACTGACGACGTTGCCATTTTCAGCTCATCCGAATGGGCGGAACGTGGCTTTTGCAGGCACTGCGGTACCCATCTTTTTTATCGCCTCAAGGAAGGCGGCCATTACGCGCTGCCAGTAGGGCTGCTGGATGCCGGAGCAGGCTGGGAACTGACCGGGCAGATTTTTATCGATGAGAAGCCGACCTACTACGACTTTGCACAGAACACGCGCAACCTGACCGGTGAAGAGGTGTTCGCCCAATTCGCCCCGACGCCGGGTGACGGCTGAAGCAGGCAATGCGAAAGCGCCACATTTACACGAGCCCCTGATGCCCAAGAACCAACCACCCTCGCAATGTGACGCCGTGCTGCAGCGCCCACTCAACCCGGACGATGCAAGCGGCTGGACCTTTCTCGTATTGCCGCGTGCGGTGAGCGACACCCTGCCCCGACGCGGGCGAACCTCGGTGGAGGGCACGCTGAACGGCCAGCCCTTTACGGCGCAGCTGGAGCCAGATGGCAACAAAAGCCACTGGCTACGGGTGGATGATGCCCTGCGCAAAGCCGCCGGCGCCGAGGTGGGGGATGCGGTAGCACTCACCATCCAGCCAGTGAAGAAGGAGCCGGAACCGGATGTGCCCGCCGACCTGGCGCAGGCCCTGGCGGCGACGCCAGCCGCCCATACCACCTGGCATGCAACTACCACCCTGGCCCGTGTCGACTGGATTCACTGGATCACCAGCGCCAAGCAGGCCACCACCCGGCACAAGCGGGTGAACGACGCCTGCGACATGCTGGCCTCGGGCAAAAAGCGCGTCTGCTGCTTTGATACCTCGGGCTTTTACAGCAAGGCCCTTGGCGCACCAATAGCCGAGGGCTAGAACCCCGCCCCCCCCCGGCAACAGTTCAACTTGCACGACCACCCGCAGGCCTTTAAGGCCGGCAAGTTTGCTAACCTCAATGGCTTGCCTGTGGTGGAGATCGATAATGAAAAAAACACTGGCGCTGGTTCTGGTGGCGCTTCTGCTGGTTGGAGGATTACTGGTTTACCTCACCTGGGATACCGGCAAACTGGTGGCTTCGCGCCGGCAGCACAACGACGCGCTGATCGCCGAGAAAATGGCCGAGCACATCGGCGTGCTGGCCTACCTCTACGGCTACCCGCTGGTGGACATGGCGCGCCAGATGCACAACGAGACCCACCGCATCAGCGAAGACCAGCAGACCCTGGCCCCGGTGAACCGCTTCTACCGCTTCCCGGACCTTGTCACCCCGCAAACCCAGGCCAACTTCCGCGCGCCCAACAACGACACCCTGTACTACACCGCCTGGTACGACGTGCGCGAGGAGCCCCTCGTTATCCACACCCCGGATACCGGCGGCCGCTACTTCACCATTGCGGTCACCAACCAGTTTGCCGAAGTGACGCACATTGGCCGGCGCACCACCGGCACGGATGAACAGTACTTCGCACTGACCGGCCCCGGCTGGCAGGGCACGCTGCCGCCCGGGGTTCAGCAAGTGCCGGTAGACACCCCCACCGGCTGGCTGCTGGGCCGCATGCTGGTGGATGGCAAGGCCGACTTTGACGAGGCCATGGCCCTGGTGAATGCGGTGTGGGCGGCGGGCCTGTCGGAATTTACCCCCGGCCTGCGCCCGGCCATGCCCACGCCGCCGCGCGGCGAACCGCTGGAACCCCTGGACAGCCTGGCATTTTTTGACATTCTGAACAGCAACCTGCGCACCCTGCCACGCCGCCTTGGCGAAGACGCCCTGATGGCCCAGTTCGACGCCATTGGCGTGGGCCCCGGGGTGGACTTTGACGCCGAGGCCCTGAGCCCGGCCACCCGCCAGAGCCTGCTGGCGGCCATTGACGAAGGCCGGGCCATCGTGGAGGCCTCTACAGCCCGCACCATTGCCGACGTGAACGGCTGGATGATCTCCCGCAACATCGGCCGCTACGGTTTCGACTACATGCACCGCGCCTCGGTGGCGCGCGGCGGCTACGGCAACCTGCCGGAAGAGAGCCTGTACCCGGCCACCCTGTTCGACGCCGAAGGCGCCATGCTGAGCGGAGAACACCGCTACCGGATGCACTTTGCGCCCGGCCAGCTGCCGCCGGTGGACGGCTTCTGGTCGCTGAGCGTGTACACCCTGGACGCCAAGCTCGCCCCCAACCCCATCGAGCGCTACAGCATTGGCGATCGCAGCGACCAGTTGCAATTCAACAGCGATGGCTCGCTGACGCTGTACCTGCAGCACACCCCGCCCGACGAACAGGCCAACTGGCTGCCCACCCCGGCGGGCCATTTTCTGGCTGTGATGCGCCTGTACGAGCCCGCCAAGGCGGCGCTGACGGATGCCTACCAGTTGCCAAGGATTGAGCGCGTTGAACCGATTGAGGATTAGGACGGTATCGCCCTGATACACACCGGCAGCCACGCTGGCCGCCCAACAGCAGGCCCTGCCCGGCTGGGATGGCCGCTATCGGTGCGCGGCCAGGTCGAAGTCGCCCAAGAGCCGCCGCAAGTGCGGGCGTTAAATGCCAGTGACCAGAAAGTCGATTGCAGCGACGATGTCATCGCGACTTGCAGCGAATGCGCTCTCTTTCTTTTGAAGAAAACTGACAGATACGCTGGTTAACTGGTGAGAGAGCAGCACAAAATTTTGGGGCAACAACCTGCAATTTTATGAGCACGGCATGCGCTCGGTGCCGGAGAGCAGCGCCTGGCGGGCACCGGCCTGACCGGCCAGGCCGGCGGCGCTGTGAATTTTTCCGCTGTCATACATTTCCTGATTCACTCTGCTATCATGGCCCACCCCAGCGGCGCACCCAGAATGCCGCGGTCTGAATCACCGCCAATGCCCCCGTAAGTTCGGGTCCGACACACCCCATAACTCATCTTTATTGAGGAATGACGTGTATGAGTCAGTTGGTTGATTTGGTTATTTTTGGCGGCACCGGAGACCTCTCCACCCGCAAGCTGTTGCCGGCGCTGTACCAGTTACACCGCCACGGCCTGGCCGAGCGCATCGGGCGCATCATTGCCACCGGCCGCGGCGAAATGGACACCCCCACCTTCCGCACCGAGGCCGAGGGCAACCTGCGCCGCTTTCTGGCGGATAATCACTGGAACGAGGCTTACTGGTCGCGCTTTCGCGACAGCCTGCACTACGTTCAGGTAGAGGCCGACGACAACAACGACTACGCCGACCTGGCCGCGCTGCTGAACGAAGGCGGGGCGCCGATCCGGCTTTACTACCTGGCCACCCTGCCCTCGCTCTACGGCACCATCTGCCAGCACCTGGACAGGGCCGGGGCCATCAACAGCCACAGCCGCGTGGTGCTGGAAAAGCCCCTCGGCCACGACCTCGAATCCTGCCGCGCCATCAACGAGGATGTGGCCAGGGTGTTCAGCGAAGAATCCACCTTCCGCATCGACCACTACCTCGGCAAGGAAACAGTGCAGAACCTGCTGGCGGTGCGCTTTGGCAACCCCCTGCTGCACCCGGTGTGGAAGAACACCTTTGTCGACAACGTGCAGATCACCGTGGCCGAGGAGATCGGCGTGGAGGGCCGCGGCAGCTACTACGCCAAAACCGGCGCCCTGCGCGACATGGTGCAAAACCACCTGCTGCAGGTGCTGTCGATTGTTGCCATGGAACCCCCCGCCAGCCTGGACGCCAGCGACATACGCGACGAGAAGATGAAAGTGCTGCGCTGCCTGCAGCCCATCACCGCCGCCAACGTCAAGGCCTGCACCGTGCGCGGGCGCTACGACGCCGGCGCCGTGGGCGGCCAGGCGGTAAAGGGCTTTTTGGAGGAGGCGGAGTACAAGGACGCGGAAAACACCGAGACCTTCGTGGCCCTGAAGGCCACCATCAACAACTGGCGCTGGGCCGGCGTGCCCTTTTACCTGCGCACCGGCAAGCGCTTAAGCCGGCGCTACTCGGAGATTGTCATCGAGTTCAAGAAGCAGCCCTTCTCGCTGTTTGCCAACGACCCCAACGAGCTGACCAACAAGCTGGTGATTCGCCTGCAGCCGGACGAAACCATCACCATGCACACCCTGAACAAAAAACCCGGCCTCACCCGCAACCTGCGCCTGCAGCCGGTGGAGTTGCAGCTGACCGACGATCGCAACGACGATGACGACAGCTACGACGCCTACGAACGACTGCTGCTGGACGCCATCAACGGCGACCAGACCCTGTTCATGCGCCGCGACGAAGTGGAAACCGCCTGGCGCTGGATTGACACCATCATCGAGGCCTGGGAAGAAACCGCCATGCCGGTAAAGTCCTACAACTCCGGCACCATGGGCCCCAACGCCTCAACCGCGCTGACCGCACGCGACGACAGGAGCTGGTATGAGTGAGCCAACAGACCCCGGCATGAAACCGCAGTGGCACACCTTCGACAGCCATGAAGCGCTGGCCGTTGCGCTGGCCGAACACCTGGCCGCCCGGCTGCGCACGGATATTGACGCCCGGGGCGCGGCCAGCCTGGCGCTGTCTGGCGGCAGCACGCCCACCCCGATGCTGCAGGCACTGGCGCAGCAGACGCTCAACTGGAGCGCTGTGCACCTGACCCTGGTGGACGAGCGCTGGGTGGATACAAGCCATCCGGACTCCAACGAACGCCTGCTGCGCGAGCACCTGCTCAGCGGCCCGGCCAGCAGGGCCCGGCTCAGCGGGCTGAAAACGCCCCACCCCCGGGCCAGCGAGGGCGAAGGCGAGGCCGCCGCGCGCATTGCCGCCCTGCCCCGCCCCTTCAGCGCCGTGGTGCTGGGCATGGGCAGCGACGGCCACACCGCCTCCTGGTTCCCCCAGGCCGCCAACCTGCCGCGCCTGCTGGACGCCGACGGTACCGAGCTGGTGGCCGCCACCGAGCCGGTGACCGCACCCCATGCACGCATGACCCTGACCCTGCCGGCGGTACTGAACAGCACGGAAGTCATCCTCCACATAACCGGCGCAGAGAAAAAAGCCGTGCTAGGGGAGGCGCTGAGCCGGGGCTACCCGGTCGCCGCCGTGCAGAGACAATCCACAACACCGCTGTCTATCTGGTGGGCACCATGACCAACACACAACTTGCAGATATCACCGCACGCATTGTTGAACGCAGCGCCAATTCCCGCCGCGCCTACCTGGCGCGCATGCAGGAAATGCGCGGCACAGGCCCCCTGCGCGGGGGCCTGCCCTGCTCCAACCTGGCCCACGGCTTTGCCGCCTGCGGCGAGAGCGACAAGCAGAGCCTCAAGCTGACCGAGGCGGCGAACATCGGCATCGTCAACGCCTACAACGACATGCTCTCGGCCCACCAGCCGCTGGGCGTGTATCCGGACCAGATCAAGCGCGCCGCCCACGCTGTTGGCTGCACCGCCCAAGTGGCAGGCGGGGTGCCCGCCATGTGCGACGGGGTCACCCAGGGCACGCCAGGCATGGAGCTGAGCCTGTTCTCCCGCGACATTATTGCCGGCGCCACCGCCATTGCCCTGTCCCACAACATGTTCGACGGCGCCCTGTGCCTGGGCGTGTGCGACAAGATTGTGCCGGGCCTGTTGATGGGCGCCCTGCCCTTCGGCCATTTGCCGGTGATCTTCGTGCCCGCCGGGCCGATGACCTCGGGCCTGTCCAACAAAGAAAAGGCCGCCGTGCGCCAGCAGTTTGCCGAGGGCAAGGTGGGGCGCGACAAGCTGCTGGAAGCCGAGAGCCAGGCCTACCACGGCCAGGGCACCTGCACCTTTTACGGCACCGCCAACAGCAACCAGATGCTGCTGGAAGCGATGGGCCTGCACGTGCCCGGCGCCGCCTTTGAAAACCCCGGCACCGAACTGCGCGAGCAGCTGACCACCGCGGCCACCGAGCGCCTGTGCAGAATCACCGCCCTTGGCAAGGAGTACACGCCGATGGCCGAGGTGGTGGACGAGCAGTGTATCGTCAATGCCATCGTTGCCCTGCTGGCTACCGGCGGCTCCACCAACCACGCCATTCACTGGATTGCGGTGGCGCGCAACGCCGGCATCATCATCGACTGGCAGGACTTCAGCGAGTTGTCGGCCATTGTGCCGCTGATCGCCCGGGTGTACCCCAACGGCAGCGCCGACGTGAACCACTTTCACGCCGCCGGCGGCAGCGCCTTTGTAATTCGCACCCTGCTAGACGCCGGCCTGATGCATGAGGATGTCAACACGGTGTGGGGCAAGGGCCTGCACCACTACACTTACGAGCCGCGCCTGCAGGAGGGCCGCCTGACCCATGTGCCAGGCGTGCGCGAGAGCGCCGACACCGAAGTGCTGCGCCCGGCCAGCGCGCCCTTCCAGCGCGAGGGCGGCCTGCGCCTGCTGGATGGCAACCTCGGCCGCGCGGTGATCAAGGTTTCCGCCGTGGCGGAAGAGCACCACACCGTCGAGGCCCCGGCGCGCATTTTCACCGAGCAGGACGACCTGCGCATTGCCTTCGAGGCCGGCGAGTTGGACCACGACGTGGTGGCGGTGGTGCGCTTCCAGGGGCCGCGGGCCAACGGCATGCCGGAGCTGCACAAGCTCACCCCCTTCCTCGGTGTGCTGCAGGACCGGGGCCACAAGGTGGCGCTGGTGACCGATGGCCGCATGTCCGGCGCCTCCGGCAAGGTGCCGGCGGCCATTCACCTGACGCCGGAGGCCCTGGCGGGCGGCCCCATCGGCAAGCTGCGCGATGGCGACGTGGTGCGCCTGGATGCCAGCGCCGGCACCCTGGAAGCTTTGGTGCCGGCTGATGAGTGGGCCCAGCGCAGCCACGCCGCGCGCCCGCCCCACCACAGCGACTACGGCACCGGCCGGGAACTGTTCGGCTTTATGCGCGATGCGGTGAACGACGCCGAATCGGGTGCCACGGTGTTTTAAAAAGCAATCAGGTGGCCGATCTGTCAGGGCCCGTCGGGGGAATTGGCCCTGACCTTGACCCTGCAGGAAAACTCCCCCAAGTGGCATTGAGGGCGTTTTTGCAGTGCGTGCGCACGGACATTGAACAAGCATCCCGGCATACGTGTTATTCCCCGGTCGCCCCCGGTGCCAGCGCGCCGTTGCGAACGAATACTACCTGTAACATGACATCTCCATCCCGGGCCGCAGCCCAGTGCTCGCCGCCCTCAGCCGGCACTTCGAGAATGGTGCCGGCGGGGTAGACCCGCTCCATCGCCGGGTCCACTTTGGTGCCTTCACCCCAAGAGAGATTGCCAGAGAGCACCGTCAGCAAGCGCAGTCCACCGCCAGCGCCGTGCGGCGGCAGAAAATCGCCATCGCTGAGCCGAAGGACGGCCACCATCGGCCGCTGCTCGCTGTCGATGGCAAGAATGCTACGTTCGGCCACTTCATGCACAGTATCGTACTGGAGCTGGTCGAAGAGGATCGGTTTCGACTCAGCCATGACCGTCGCGGTGGTGGTCAGTGTCAGGGCCAGCAGAATGGCGTTAAGCGGTGTTTTCATCGTCATTTCCTCATGTTGTTAGAAGAGCAGCTCTATGCCTGCGAAAAAGCCGCGCCCGTCGCCGGGTAGATAGGCGGCTTGGTCAGGCCGTGCCTGGTCTACAATCAAGGTAGACGAGGCGTAGTTCTCGTCGAAGACATTGGCGGCTTCGACGAAGAAGGCGGTACGATCATTGAGCCGGTAATCACTGCGCAGGTCGAAAACGGCATACTCTTCGTTGTCCAGCGTGTTGTAGTTATCCAGCGGGTAATCCTTCATCATCCAGCGCAGGTTGGCGCCAAGGGACCAGTTGTGGGTGATGCGGTAGTCTGCGTTGAGGTTCAGCCAGTCGCTTGGCGCACCGGCAAGCCGGTTGTTCCCACGCAGCCGGTCGCCGTCGAACTCGAACTTCTGGTGGTTGTAGACCAGGCGCCCCTGCAGGCGCGAACCGAGCTGCGCCTGCAGGGAAATTTCCGCGCCGGCATGGATGGTCTTGTCGGCATTGGCCGCCGCCAGTGCGACGCCACTCAAGTCGCGCAGGCTAAGCAGCTCATTGTCGACCCGGGAGTAATACAGCGTGGCATCCCAGCGAAACATGCCCGCGCTGCCGCGCCAACCCGCCTCCAGGGTATCGGCGCTCTGAGCGTCGAGATCCGGCGTTGCGAACGCCGCCGCCGGCAAGTTGGGCGCCGGTGGCGCGGGGCGGCCGGCACTGCTAAAAGGCGTACCATTGACCGTGGCCAACAGGTCGTCGTGGGTGGGCGGTTCGAACGCGCGGCTGTACGCTACAAACAGCAGGTGCCGGGGGTTGACCTGCCAACTCAAGGCGAGGGCCGGGCTCCAGCCCGAGTAGCTGTAGTCGTAGCTGTTGGCGACGGTGGGTACAGCGCCGTCCGGCAGCCGGCTGTCAGGGCTCATCGGATGGTAGGAGGCGGTGGGGCGGGTCGCATCACCGAAGACATCGCGATTTTCCCGGGTGGCGTGCGAATAGGCTACCGAAGGCGACAGCGTCAGGGATGCGCCGAGGGGGATATGCAGGCCGAGGTTCAGGGAGGTGGTGTCGGCATCCAGTTCGTTGGCACCGATATGGGGCCCTTTCTCACCCGAAAGATTGATGTAGTAATCGCGATCCGCCGAGCCGGTGAAATGCTGCACGGTAACTTCCAGTAGCGGTAGCGCGCGGCTTTCGTCAGGCTTGTAGGCATAACGCAACACGGCGCTCAAATCATCGCTCTCAGTCTCGCGCAGGCCAGCGGAGATCGGGAAGCGGAAGCTGTCGTCACCGTGGCCGTAGCCCAGTGACAGGTCGACGATATTGGCGCCGAAACGCCCGCTGGCACGCCCACCCAGCAGCAACTGTTCAACGGCGCGCCGCGGCCGGTCGCGAATAACATCGGGGCCGGGATTGGCCAGCCCGATGGGGGTTACGGTGGGGCCCTCGTAGACCGATTCCGGGTCGTCCCGGAGCAGATCCCATGTCAACGGCCCGGCGACATCAAAGTCCAGATCCGTGTAGCTACCAAACAGGCGCACACTGATATTGTCGTTCAATTGCTTGCCGATATTGCCACCCAGGCGATAGCGCTCCGATGCGTTATAGTCACGGTAACCGTCGCGCTGACTGACGTCCGCCTGCAACAGGGCATCGTAGGAACCGGCATCCAGGCCGTACTGGCCGAGGGCACTCACCTGCCCAAAACTGCCACCGCTGAGCGCGAATTTCCCACCCGGCGCACTGGTGCCGGTCGGTGAGATGAAGTTCAGTGCACCACCAAGCACCGTCGCTCCCAAGCGGTTGGCCAGGTAGCCGCGGTAGACTTCTATCGATTCGGCCTGGGCGGGGTTGCCGAGACCGATCACGTAGGAACCATCGGCGCGATTGATCGGCAGCCCGTTTTCCAGCATCAGGATGCCGCGCTCCACTGGGTTTTGCTGCAACCCGGATCCGCGCACCTGCACTCGCGGCTGGTCGTTGCCGCCGAAGAAGTCCTGCACGATAACCCCGGGCGTGGCGGCCAGCGCACGAGACAGGGTCAGGTTGGCGGTGACGGGTATTTCGCTGGTGAGGACGATATCGGCGCCCCCTGCCAGTGACTCCAGGCGCCGCGCGGCCTCGCCCCGCTGGCCGACCACCACGACCTCTTCGATGACTGTCGAGCCCGGGGTCGCCGACTGTGCCAACGCAACGTCGGGCAGTGTCAGGACGCTTGCGCCGAGCACTCCGTAAAGGGCCGCCAGGCGAGATTGGCACCGCAAAGGATGGGCCTTGCTTGCCGTTGTGGGGTTCGGTAAACGCATGGTAATTCTGCCCTCCACCAATTGGCATTGAGAATCATTACCATATACCATCAGCACTCGCTTGCTGTTTGCGCTGGCGCAAACAAGCGCGCACTTTTCAACAGCAACCAAAAACTGTCAGCTCAGTTCCCCCGCTCAGGCAGAGCGTTGCACAGGGTAGAGTCGATCCGTGAACCATCGCGAACAGCAAGACTTACACGACTTCATCGCGGCAACGGCCTTGTTCGAAGGTGTGGCAGGGGAGGGTATCAGCGATATTTGCAAAACCACCCGGACGCAGGCAGTAGCACCCGGCACGCTCGTCTTCAGGCAGGGTGGCGAGGCAAAGCGAGCCTACGCACTGATGGCCGGAAGCCTGCGTATCGTTCAGGCTGGCATTGACGGGAGACAATCGGTCAATCGCTTTATCATTCCCGGCGAAATCTTCGGCGCCGTGCCGATGTTCTGCGACAGGAAATACCCGGCCGACGCCGAAGCCATGGAGGCCTCGACGGTGCTGAGTTGGAGCGAAGCCGATTTGCTGCGGCTGATAGACCAGCACCCACGGATCGCGATCAACATCATCCGCACCATTGGCGCGCGCCTGGCGGAAGTGCAGACCCGCCTCAACGAATTGGCCAGCCTGAGCCTGGAACGGCGCATCGCCAGTGCCCTGCTGCGGCTGGCGAAGCAGGCCGGCAGCCCGCGCGACAGTATGACCGCCATCGACATCCCCCTGCGCCGCAAGGATCTGGCCGAAATCACCGGCACTACCCTGCACAGCGCCAGCCGCACCCTGGCGGCCTGGGAAAGCAATGGCCTACTGGTCAGCCTTGAACGCCGGATCGTCATCAAGGATCTCGCCGCCCTTACTCGTATCGCGCAAGAATCGCCGCCCCGTTAGTAACGGCCCCCGCCCCGCCCGGCCCGGCCCGGAGAGGATCACCAACGGGTTGCGCCAGCGCAAAGACGCGGCGGCACCCCAGTGTCATGCTGGCGATGAATGTCCGCAACTGGCGGGGAGAGATGCAATGAACGACTTACTGCTGATGCGGGCCCTGCATGTGCTCGGCGTGGTTATCTGGATCGGCGGGGTGTTCATGGCCACCACCGTGATTTTGCCCGCTGTGCGGCGCGGCCAGTTAGGTGATGACAAACTTGCCGCCTTCCATGTCATCGAGCACCGTTTTGTGTGGATTGCACGCGCCGCGGTGCTGGTGGTGGGCATCAGCGGCTTCTATCTCATCATAAGAATGCAGCTCTGGCCGCGTTTCGGCGATGGCGATTTCTGGTGGATGCACGCCATGGTCAGCATCTGGCTGTTGTTCGTGTTCGTCCTGTTCGTGGGCGAACCGCTGCTACTGCGGCGCCATTTTCCTCGCTTGGCCGCCTACGATCCGGATCTCGCTTTTGCGATTCTGCATTGGGTACATCTGTTTCTGCTCGCCCTGTCGCTGGTTACTGTACTCGGCGCGGCCGCGGGAGCGCATGGCTGGCGGTTTTTAACGCATTGACGTACACACGCTAGCTATCGCGTATCCGCCATCGGCCAGGCGTGGTACAGGCAGGGTTAAAGCCGCTGAAATTTCCCGGGCCGGTGCCGGTGAGCCTGCGGCCTGACAGATTCTCAAAAAACGGAAATCCCGCCCATAGGCAGGCCAGTAGGCACATTCGTGGGAATTACCACTGCAAGTAACAGGGCGGGAAAATGACTCCACCCGGCAGGGAACCAGGTGGAGCGCGAGCGCTTCAGAGGAAGTCGAAGGTTACGGTAAAGCCCACGGTGCGTGGGGTAACAATACCCACCAGGCCGTCGGGAGAACCGCGCCCCGGGGGTTCGCGCACAGTGAATGCTTCTTCATCGAACAGGTTGTTGACGTAGGCAGAGATGGTCCAAGCACTGCCGCTGTAGTTGGCCGTCAGGCGCGCCAGGGTGTAATCGCCGGCTTTGCGCTCTTCGGTGTTTTCCAAATCACCGTAGTACTCGTCCACGTACTGGGCGAACAGGCCAGCGCTGAAGCTGTCGCTGAAGTGGTAATACAGGCCCACGTTGCCAGTCACGTTGGGCGCGGTGCTGAGATCATTGCCGGTAACGGCGGCATAGCTGGCGCCAGGCTCGGTGATCTCGGTTTCCAGCAGGCCAAGGCCGGCGGTGACTTCCAGGTTCTGCCACAGCAGGGCGCGCGCCTGCAGTTCGAGGCCGTAGGTTTCCACCTCTTCCATGTTGGTGATTTCCCGCGCGGAATTGAGCGCCTGGTAGCCTTCGTAATCGTTGTAGAACAGGTTGGCGCTCAAGGTGGCGTTGCCATCAGCGAAGGCGCTGCGCAGGGTGGCCTCGTAGGTGTACACCTCTTCCTCGTCGAACAGGTAGTAATTGCTTGAAATAAAGGCAAAGGCGCCGCCGGGGGCGTTGTAACCCTTGCGCGCGCTGAGGCCCACGGTGGTGTCATCGGTCAGGTCGTACTGCACAACCAGCTTGGGCAGGGTGAGTGTCTTGTCGTTCTCCAGCACGCTTTCCAACCCCTGGGAGGTGTAGTTGAAGTAGCGATCCTGCTGCTCTTGCTCCACTCGCAGGCCGCCGGTCAGGCGCCAGCGCTCGGTGAGGGCATAGGTGAGCTCGCCGTACACCGCCTTGGAGTCGCTCTCGTCGTTGCCCTGGTAAAGCACGCCGCCGGTGCTGTCAAAGTCCTGCTCGCGTTCAAAGTAGAACAAGCCGACAAAGCCACTAAAAGTATCGCCGGACCGGCCGAGGTTCATCTTGGCATCCACCGTCACGTTCGATTCATCGAAGATGAGATCCTGCTCCAGCGCCGGGTCGGCCTCGTAACCCTCAAAGCCCCACTCGTAGTCCATGGTGGCGGCCAGAATGTCGAAGGAGACGTAGTCGTTGAGGCGATAGTCCAGCCGCAGGCTCACCGTGTCGGACTGGGTGTCGATGTTGCGGAAGAAAGTCCGCTTGTACTCGAAGGGGTCATCGGCGCTATAGAACACGCGCCCGGTATCACCCTGCTCGTTGTTGCTGGAGTAGGTCAGCAGTGCGCTGAAGTCCGCCGTGGGCGCCCACAGCAGCTTGGTCTTCAGCCGCCAGGTGTCGATTTCGTTAGGGTCGTAGTCCGGCGGGTTGCTGTCAAAGCCGCTGGTGTCGGTGAGGGTCTGGGCATCCAGGCTCTCGGCACTCACCCGCAGGCCCAGTGTATCGTCGATCAGCGGCGCGTTGAGCATGGCGGCGGTGTCGAGGTAGCGCTCCTGGTCGCGATAGCCAACCCGCGCCGCGCCGTCCCACGCGCTGAGGTCCGGGTCGTTGGTCTTGATGTACACCATGCCGCCAATGCTGTTGCGGCCATTGCTGGTGGACTGCGGACCGCGATAGACCTCGATCTGTTCGATGTCCCAGATGCCCGAATCACCGGTGAGGTCGGCCACGAAGGGCTCCGCCACCCCGTCGATCAGCGTGGAAACACGGGCCTTGGCGCCACCGGTGATGGAGTTGAAGCCGCCGGCGGAGCCGTTGCCGGTGACACCACGGATGTTGGGCACCGTGCCGGTGGTCACCACCACGTTGGGCACCTCCGACAGCACGCCGTTGACCGTGTAGTTCTGCAGGGAGTTCAGGGCCTCCTCACTGATCACCGACACCGAGGACGTGGTGTCGCGCAACGAGCGCTCGGTTTTCTCCCCAATGACCAGGATGTGCTCCAACACCGCGCGCTCCTCGTCGCGGGTGTCTTGGTCCTGGGCCAATGCGCCCCCCGCGGCCAGTGCGGCGCTGACGGCCACGGCAAGCGCGGACGGTGCCCGGCGCGGTACGTTGTTTGGGTAACGGTTCTCCATGGGATGTGCCTCGTGGTAATTGCCCGGTTGCTCAGGCATTGCAGGTGTCCACCACGCCGGGCACCCCCCTGGTGCCTTGTGCTGCTGGCGCAGCGGCTGACAGTTCAGGCGCGAGAATATAAATGAGAATCAGATGCAATTGCAATATCATGTATGCGAGTGCGATAATTTGCCGCCGTTGCAGCCGCCCCGGCCCGGCCCGCGCTGGCAAGCGCCCGGCCCGGTGCCAGGCTGCGCCAAACCCGGAGACATTGCTGTGAACACCCTGTTGGCGCTGGCCACCCTTGCCTGCCTGATCGCCGCGGCCCTCGGCCTGTACCTGGCCAGCCCGCACCAGAAACTGACCACGCGCACCCTGCCGGCCCGCACCCTCGCCCTGTCTGGCTGTGCCCTGGTAGGTGTCAGCTTCTATCTGCTGAACCGATACTTCGGATCGGCCACCTCGGTATTTCTTCTGCTGACAGCGCTGATGCTGCTGTGGTCGCTGCCGCCACTGGCAGTTGCCTACCTGCGCCACCGGTCGGGGGGCGCCGCATGAAGCCCTTTCGTTACAGCAGCCACGACTGGCTCGGCAAGGCCAGCGCCGGCCTCATACTGGGCTTTCTGCTGGCCCTCAGCCTTGGCGGCCTGCTGGTGCGCTACGGCCTGCAAGGCACCACGCCCTACAGCCTGCAGCACCAGTTCACCATGTGGATGGTGTCGCCGTTGCTGGTGACCATTCTCAGCACCTGCTTCCTGTTCCGCTCCACCGCCCAGGCCTGGCTTGTTCTGGGCGCTGCAAACCTGCTGGCCTGGGGCCTGTTGGTCATCTAGTCGCCGTGGCCGCCCAACTGCACTTTCCGCCCGCCTGACGGGCCATCACACAAGCGGGCCCACCCCTAACGCACAGGCACATCGCATGCGCAGTGACATCATCAAACTCTACAAAGACGTACACACCTGGACCGGCATCGTTAGCGGCCTGCTGCTGTTTATTGCCTTCTATGCCGGCGCCATCACCATGTTCGAAAAGCCCCTGCAGCACTGGGCCTCGCCGCCCTCACCCTTCGGCGCGCCCACGCCACTGCAGGACACCCAGCAACTGATCGACCGCGTGCTGGCCGACTACCCGGACGCCCGCGACGGCTACCAGATTGTGTTCCAGCCCAATGCCCAGTTCCCGGCGCGGATGTCTTGGCAATTGCCCAACCCCGACGCCCACGACCACGACCCGCCGCAATTCATGCACGCCAACCTCACCGCCGATGGCAGCCTGGTGGTTGGCGAGAGCGGCGCCTCGCCGGTATCGCAGCTGGTGGACGATCTGCACCGCCAGGTGGGCCTGATGCTGCCCCACGAGATCGCCATGCCCATCATGGGCGCCGTTGCCCTGCTTTACGGGGTGGCGTTGGTGTCCGGGGTGATCGTACTTGTTCCGACCCTGGTGAAAGATCTGTTCGCCTTTCGGCTGGGCAAGAACCTGAAGCGGTTGTGGCTGGACTTCCACAACCTGCTCGGCATTTTCAGCCTTCCCTTTCACCTCATCATGGCGCTGACATCGGTCATCTTCGCCTTCCACGACCAGATCTACGACGCTCAGGAAGCCCTGGTGTACCGCGGAGAAAACGCCCTCACCCAGCCTTCCCGCGAAGCAGGCAGCGCGGAAAATACCGGCGCCAGGCTGTCACCGGCAGCGCTGGTGGCACGTATGCGCGAGCAGCAACCCGAATTCCAGCCCCAGCGCATGATAATCAGTACAGCGCCGAGGCAGGGTCCCTCCCTGATGGTGTTTGGCAGCAACCCCCGCTACGGCAACCGCTCACCCGACGGCGGGGTGGTAGGGCTTGACCCGTACAGCGGCGATATCGTGGCGACTGACTACATGCCCGGCATGCAAGATGGCTGGGGCGCTACCCTCACCAGCTTTTTTACCCTGCACTTCGGCTCCTACGGCGGTAACACAGTACGCTGGGCCTATTTCTTCCTGGGCTTGGGCGGCGCTGTGCTGTTTTACACCGGCAACCTGCTGTGGCTGGAAACCCGGCGCAAAAAGCAGAAGAAAGCAGCCACCGAAACGGCCGTGCAGCGCCCGTCGGCGCGTTTTCTGGGGCCGCTGACCGTGGGGGTGGCGCTGGGCTGCGTAGCCGGTATTTCCACCAGCATTGCCGCCGCCAAGGTGCTGCCGGCGCTGGTGTCACCCATCGGCCACTGGCACACGGTTATCTATTATCTGGTGTTCTGCGCCTGCATCGGCTGGGCTTTTCTGCGCGGCACCGCAAACGGCGCCGTTGAGCTGTTGCGCGCCGCGGCCCTGGCCACCGGCCTCATACCGCTGGCCAGCCTGGCGGCTCTGGCGCTGCCGGGGCTCAGCTGGAATCACCGCGACGGCGGCCTCATTGTGGATGTTGTGGCGGCACTCGGCGCCGGGGTGCTGGCCCTGCTGGCGCGACGCACAGCGCAGCGCATTCACCGGGCGCCCATCGACAGCATCTGGTGTGTCGCACCGGCGGCACCGCCCCTGCGCGCGGACGCCCGGACCCTGGAGCGTGCATAATGCCAAACGGACTGATAACGCTTGTCATTTACCATCCGGCGCCACCACACTTCTCCACTTTGCAGACAATAGCCCTTATCCCGTAGCAGGAGCACCCCATGCCCGACCCTACCCAAGGCCGCCGCTGGCGCCGTAAACTCCTACCCGCCCTGATCGGCTCACTGGGCCTGTCGGGCACCGTCCTGGCACAGAGCGACGCCGACGCTGGTGCCCGCAGTGCCACCGGCGATACGGACGAGCGCCTGGAACATATCCTGGTGTACGGCGAGAAGCTCAAGCGCCCCTATCTTGAGACCTTCAGCAGCGTGGGCATTGTCACCGCGGAGGACCTGGACGGCTACGACATCGCCGACACCAGCGACGCCTACAAGCGCCTGGCCAATGTGCGCGCCTTCTCCCAGGGCGCCGGCAGCAAGAGCATCGCCATTCGCGGCCTGAACGCCGATGGCGTTACCCAGCCCTCCAACTCGGCGGCACTGATTTCCGTGGTAATCGACGGCGTCACCCAGTCAGCGGAGGGTCTCAAGCGCGGCTCCCGCGGCCTGTGGGACGTGGAGCAGTTGGAAGTACACCGCGGCCCCCAGGGCACCACCCAGGGCCGCAATGCACTGGCCGGTACGGTGAACATCAAAACCCAGGACCCAACCTTTGAGCCCGAGTACAAGTTCCGCGCGCTGTATGGCGAGTTGGAGCGCAAGGAAGTGGCCGGCGCGGTGTCCATGCCCCTTATCAAGGATCAGCTGGCTTTCCGCCTGAGCGGCGAGTACGCGGAGAAAACCGCCGACATCGACTTTACCGACCCGGCCAATGAAATTTTCGCCGAAGACGAGTACCACAATATCCGCGGCAAGCTGCTGTACACGCCCAAAAGCCTGGATGGGCTGGAAGTGCTGCTCACCGTCAGCGACATCTTCGATGCGCCCGCTTCGTCGCCGGTTTCCGGCCCCGAC
This sequence comes from Parahaliea mediterranea, assembly GCF_003402235.1. Classification (GTDB taxonomy): domain Bacteria; phylum Pseudomonadota; class Gammaproteobacteria; order Pseudomonadales; family Halieaceae; genus Parahaliea; species Parahaliea mediterranea. The sequence goes on along the minus strand of NZ_QEWO01000005.1, from coordinate 464,476 downwards.
TTCTACGACCGCGAGTTCGCCGCCAGCTCCCAGTTCGCGGAAAAGCGCGAGATGAACCTGCAGAACTACAACCTCGACATCGGCTACGCGCTGGGCAACGGCATGGTGCTGCGCTCAATCACCGGCTACAACGATACCGACCTGGAAATCACCAGCGTGCCCTCGGCCGCGGATGTGTTCTTCCGCCAGGACAACCGCATGGACGGCGACTTCATGCAGGAATTCCGACTGGAGATGAACGAGGAAATCGCCGGCCTCACCGGCGTCGCCGGCCTGTTCTATGGCGACTTTGACCAGCATTCCGAATCCTACATCCTGTACTACCAGGCCTTCCCTGTGCAGGATGGCACCTTCGACAACAGCACCGAAACCTGGGCGGCCTACGCCGACTTCCGCTATCGCCTGACGGATTCACTATCGCTGTTGTTCGGCGGCCGCTACCAGGATGACACCGTACGCAACCAGGCCGATATCGAATCGGCACTGAGCGGCGGCAGCCAATACGACCTGGAATCCGGCTTTGATGTGTTCCTGCCCAAGGCCGGACTGTCCCTGGATATCACCGACAACCAGACCCTGGCCGCTACCGCCAGTCGCGGCTACCGCCAGGGCTTTGCCGAGCGCCGCCTGGGAAGCGAAGGGGGGCTGGTTGATGTCGATCCGGAATTTGTCTGGGCCTATGAAATCGCCTATCGCATTTCCGCGCTGAATAATCGCTTGCTGCTGGGCGCCAACGTGTTCTACAACGATTACACCGATCAGCAAATCACCGTAACCAACCCGGATTTCGCACCCCTGACGAATACCCTGAACGCCGGTGACTCCGAATCCTGGGGCGCCGAAATTGAAGCCCAGTACGCCTTCGACAACGGGCTGCGCATCTATGGCTCCCTGGGCCTGCTGGAAACCGAGTTGGGGGATTTTCCCGCAGAGGACTGCATCAACGGTAGCTGCGAGGGCAACCAGTACTCCGAAGCACCCGAGGTCACCGCCTCACTGGGCGGCGAATATCGCCACGACTCCGGCTTCTTCGCCAGTCTGGCTTCCAGTTACACGGACAGCTTCTACCGGAGTGTCGATAACGCCGACGACCTCGAAGTCGACAGCAGCTTTGTCGTGGATGCCAAGGTCGGCTACGACTTCGGCCACGTCCGCGTCAGTGCCTATGCCAACAACCTGTTCGACGAGGAATATCTCACCGGCATCAGCAACGCCAACTCGGCTTTCATCGGCGATCCGCGCGCCATGGGCGTGGAGGTATCGGCGGAGTTCTAACGACGGATGCGCCAGACCACCCGGCCCAGCACGCTGGCGCCGGGCACCGCCCCGATACACTCGCTGGCCGTGCTGGCGGCGCTGTTGTCGCCGGCCAGTTGCAGGGTATGGCCCGCCTGAATGGCGGCGATACGCTTGATGATCGGCCCCAGGCGCTGGTGTGCCACAGCGATCACGTCACCTTCACGCAGGGCGTCAGCCGTACAGCGACGGGTGACCACGTAGTCGCCGTCATTGAGATAGGGGCACATGCTGTGCCCCGTTACGCGAAACAGCCGCAGGGGCATGGCGCTAATCCAGCTTGGGGTAAACCACCGCCTCCGCCGGCGGATAGGGGCAGGTGGCGGTAAAGGTCGCCACGTCCTTGGTGGTCCAGAAAGCCTCGGCAAACTGGTTGATCAGTTCCAGCAACTTGACGCCCTTATCGCGCTCCAGCCCCTGTTTACAGGCCGAACCCGCCAGCATGATGCTGTGTACCAACGCGTGGGTGTCAGGGAATTTCTCGAACTGCGGCTGCTTGAAATAGTCCCCCCAGATCACCCGCACCTCGTGCTTGGCCTTCTCGGCGTGGGTTTCCTTTTCCGTCACCAGCCGGCTGAGCTGGGCCTGGTCGGCCAGGCTCAGGCTGTCTTTTGCCGCAAGCTCGGCAATCAGGTCCATGAAACGGATCACACTCAAGGCCGCCAGTTGCGCCGAGATCGGATCGTAGATTTTGCACGGAATATCGCAGTGTGCCGCCAGCGTGGGCAGAGCGTTGTGCGCCTCCAGGCGCCGTATCAGCGTATGCAGCAACATGGTGTGCTCCCTATTTTCCCTGTGATTGTCGTGCGCCGCGCTTGCGCAGCGCGCGCACCGCAAGGGCCGCCACCAAACCCACGGCCAGCAGGGTCAGGGCGTGCACCGTGGGGCTGAACCAGTGCCCGTGGTCATGCCCCGGGTGGGCCTGCAGCACCGGCGCCAAGGCCAGTGTCAGCGCCCCAAGAACGCCGTGTTCAACGTGTTTCAATGGCATGTAACCTCCTCGTGGTGTGATGTTGCCAATTGGGTTTTTTGTGCCAGCGCTTCCAGCCGTTGCCGCGATGCGCTCGACAGCTGGCCCAGCCGCTTCAGCTTGTAGAGAATTTCCGCCCCCAGCCTGCGGATGGCGCACTCGGCGGCCCTGCGCGCCTCAAGGCTGCGCCCGCGACCGTGGCGGAAATCCAGCAGTAAATCCTGCAGGCGCCGGTAGGCGGTGATACCCGCGTTGATCCGCGACTGGGTGAAATACAGGTCCGCCAGGTTCTGGTAGCTCACCGCCACCGCCGCCGTGGCGCATTCAACGTCGCGCCAGGCCAGCAGCAGCTGCTCGGCCTGCTCGCAGGCCTGCAGGTAGTGCCGCTCGGCATTCAGGTGGTCCTGCTGAGCGTAGGCCTTGTTGCCCGAAACGATGGTTTGCTTCCATTGCTCGTCCATACCCACCTCCCTGCCAAATTCGCAAATGATAATTATTATCTTTTAGATTATATTCACCCTACAAGCAAGTGCCGGCCTACAAATTGGCCACATTCACGCCGTTGCCCGCCTTCGGCCACCTCAAACCCGGACGAGACCGACCATGGACCAAACACTGCCCCGCGCCGACGGGCCCGAAACGCCCACCGCCATTGGCACGGCAGCCGCCACCGGCGCCCGCCCCTTCAGCTTGGCGCCACTGATGTTTGAAACCTTCACCTGCACTATGGCCATCATGGCCTTTGTGGCCCTGGTGGGGCCGGTGGCGCACACCCTGTCGCTGCAACCCTGGCACATCGGGGTCACGGTGACGGCGGGCGGGCTCACCTGGATTGCCGCGGCCCGTTGGTGGGGCGGCCTCAGCGACCGACGCGGACGCCGCCCGGTGATACTGGCCGGCCTCAGCGGTTTTGCGCTGTGCTACTTCCTGCTCTGCCTGTTCATCGACTACGCCCTGGGCACTGCGCTACCGGCGTGGCTGGCCTTTGCCGGATTGGTGCTGGGGCGCGGCCTGGTGGGCCTGTTCTACGCGGCAGTGCCGGCCACGGCGGCGGCGCTGGTGGCCGACCACGTTGAACCCGCCCGGCGCGCCGGCGCCATGGCGGCGATCGGTGCCGCCAGTGGTGCCGGCATGGTGCTGGGGCCTGGCTTTGTCGGCCTGCTGGCACCCATGGGGCTGAGTGTGCCGCTGTACATCACCGCTGTGATGCCGGTGCTGGCGCTGTTCGCCCTGTGGTGGATACTGCCCCGGCAGGAACAGCGCGCCCCCGCCACCACGGCCCCGCCGCGCCTGGCCGACCCGCGCCTGCGCCAGAGCGCACTGCTGGCCTTTGTGGCCGCCTTCAGTGTGACCATCGCCCAGGTTACGGTGGGGTTTTACGCCCTGGACCGCCTCGGGCTCAGCGCGGGCGCCGCGGCACAGGCGGCCGGCATCGCCCTGACCGTGGTGGGCGTGGCACTGGTGATTTCGCAGAGCGTGCTGCGCTGGCTCAACTGGCCCCCGCTGCGCCTGATTCGCGCCGGCGCGAGCGTCGCCGCCCTGGGCTTTGTCTGCGCCGCCTTCAGCAGCGACAGCTGGAGCCTGTGGCTGTGCTATGGCATTGCCGCCGCCGGCATGGGCTGGGTCTATCCGTCGGTCTCCGCCCTGGCGGCCAACGCCGTTGACGCTCACGAACAGGGTGTAGCAGCGGGCACTGTCAGCGCCATGCAGGGGCTCGGCGCCGTTGCGGGGCCGCTCGCCGGGACGCTGATCTACAGTGTTTCCGTGGGCGCGCCCTACCTTATGATTGGCATACTGCTACTGGCCGCAGGCTGGGTAACAAGGAGCACGCCGTGACAGACGAACTGACGCAACTCAAGGCGGTACAGGAGCGGGTGGGCAAGCTGCCCGGCCCGCGGGACCTGAAAGTCATTGACTACATGGACAAGCACGCCCAGCGCTGGATTGCCCGCTCGCCGCTGCTGTTCGCCGGGCTGGGCGGGACGGAAGGTGTTGCGATCGGCCTCGCCGGTGGCGACCCGGGCTTTGCCGATGCCTCCAATCCACAGCGCCTGCGCGTCCCGCTGGATGCCTTCGACGAGGGCGTCACCCCCGACAGCGGGCAGCCCTTTGGCTCCCTGTTCCTGCTGCCGGGGATGAATGAAACACTGCGGGTCAACGGCCGCATCAGCGCCGTCACCGATGGGTGGTTGGAAGTCCGGGTCGATGAGTGCTATCTGCACTGCGCCAAGGCGCTGATGCGCTCGGCATTCTGGCAGCCCGGGGACACACCACCCGCGCCCCAGGACGAAAGCGGTTTTCTCGCCGCCAGTCGCTTCATGGCACTGGCCACCATCGACAGTGAAGGCAGGGCGGACCTCAGCCCCAAAGGCGACCCCGCTGGTGCCCTGCTGGCCGAGCATCGCGGTGCCGTCTGGTACCCCGATCGCCCCGGCAATCGCCGTATCGACAGTTTCCGCAATATTTTGTCGCGCCCGGCTGTCGCCTTGCTGGCCCTGGTGCCCGGCAGCACACAGGTGGTAGAACTCAGCGGCACCGCCACCATCACCACGGATCAATCAGTGAGCGAGGGCTTCGCCGTGCAGGGCAGGGTTCCCCACCTGGTCACCAGGATCAGCGACTGGCGGGCAACCTTACGACCCAGCGCCGCCCTGCAGCGGGCCAGCCTATGGCCGGCCGGGCCGCCACCAGCGGACATTGACGCCGCCGCCATTTTCAAAGCCCACGTCAAACTGAACAAATCGCGCGGGCTGGCGGCAACGCTGACGCGGGTAGCCACCTCGGTACCGGGACTGATGGAGAAAGGACTCGCCCACGACTACAAGAACAACCTGTACTAGTGAACCGGTACCGTTAAAGGACGAGCGTCCAGCTCCAGGCGTACAGCACCATCACCCCGCAGAGCACGGTGAGCCAGCCGAGGGCCGACCGCCACCGGGTTACCTTTCGCCGCGGGTATTGCGCCATTACCTGCCATCCGTACCAAAAGCCGTCCACACCCAGCCCGGCACTGCGCTGGCGGTGCCGGTGGTTCCTCAGGAAGTTATAGTGCAAATGATAATTATTTACAAATAAGAAACGTACTTAATGCTCATCGCCCCACCTGCGGCGGGGCGGGCAGGGCCTCAGGCAGTGATGTTGGCCAGGATGGCCAGGGTGTTCTCGCGATCCAGCAGGCGCGGCACCGGGTAGTTTTCGCACTCCGCCATGGCGAGGTTGCAGAGGTAGTCGTAGTCACCGGCCTGGATTTTGTCGGAGCGCTCGGGGATGCCGACCCTGGCGCGCAGATCCCTAACGGCCTGGATGAAGGCCTCGGTCAGCTGCGCCGGGGAATCCCCCTCGCGGCCAACCCCGATCAGCACCGCCAGCCGGGCCAGTGAGTCCTGGGCCTCTTCGCGGCAGAATTCCAGCACGTGGGGCAGCACCAGGGCATTGGCCATGCCATGTGGAATGCCATACTTGCCGCCCAGCTGGTGGGCAATGGCGTGCACATTGCCCACGTTCACCTGGTTGATGGCGATGCCGGCATAGTAGGCGGCGGTGGACATGGCCTCCCGGGCCTCGCTGTTGGCGCCGTCGTTCACCGCGGTCTCCAGGTGCTCGAAAATCAGCTTGATGGCCGCGCTTGAATGGGCCAGCCGGGTGCCCCGGTCCCAGGTGCAGATGTAGGCCTCGATGGCGTGGGTCAAGGCATCCATGCCGGTGGCGGCGGTAATCGGCGCGGGCATGCCGGCGGTCAGTTCGCAATCCAGCGCCGCCGCGCTCGGCAGCAGGGTGGCGCCGGAAATAATGCTTTTTTCGTGGGTTACCGGGTCCGAGATAACGGCCCCCATGGTGGCTTCCGAGCCGGTGCCCGAGGTGGTGGGCACGGCGTAGATGGGCATCACCTCAAAGCGCACTTTGCCAAGGCCCACCCACTGGCGGGGGTCTTCATCGTTGCAGGCCGAGGCCGCGATGATTTTTGCCGCGTCGATGGAAGAGCCGCCGCCAATGGCCAGCACCGCGTCGCTGCCGTGGGCCTTCAGCGCTTTCACACCCTCGGCCACGTGGTCGAAGGTGGGGTCGGGCATCACGCCGTCGTACCAGGCCAGGTCGACACCGGCGGCCTGCAGTTCCTGCACTACCTTGTCGGCAATGCCCAAATCGCGCAGGGGTTTGTCGGTGACCACCAGCACCCGCCGGGCCCCGCTGCGGGCGATGTGGCGGCACAGCTGGGCAGCGCTGCCCTTGCCGGCAAAGGCCAGGTAGGCGGCGGCGGGGCCAAGGCCGGCAAAAACCTTCATCAAGCCGATCAGGAAACGGTGTTTGAACTGGCGTAACGCAGAGGACATGAGGCACCCCGAGGATTATTAGTATGGTGTGGTGTAGCCGGCTTACCGTAGCGTGTTCAGCCGTTGGATGCCATACCCACCAGGCTGCGCGCACCGGACACCATCACCACATCGCGCCCGGCGGCCTTGGCATCGTACAGGGCAACATCGGCGCGCTTGAGCAGGGAGGCCAGGTCGTCCTTGTCGCGCCACTCGGCAATGCCAAAGCTGGCCCGCAGTTCCAGCTCAACACTGCCAAAGCGCAGGGGCTGGCGCGCCAGGGCGGCGCGAAAACGCAGGGCAATGGCCTCGGCCTCGGCGCTGCTCATCTCGCCGAAGGTGACCGCAAATTCCTCGCCCCCTATGCGCCCGAGGGCATCCTCCACCCGCACCGATTCACGCAGAATGCGGGCAAAATGCTGCAGCGCCCGGTCGCCCATGGAGTGGCCGTAGCGGTCGTTGATGCGTTTGAAGTAGTCGAGATCCGCAATCATCAGCGACAGCGGTTTATCGGCCCGGCGGCAGCGGGCCCACAGCCCCTCGGTGGCCTGCATGTAGCCGCGCCGGTTGTTGAGGCCGGTGAGGGAATCCACCAGCGCCATGGTACTCAGGCGGCTGGCGAGGTCGGTGGCCAGCAGGAAGATGACGGAGATGCCAAGGGCAATAAACAGGGTGGGCATCAGCCCGAAATTCACCGCGGTGTAGAGCTGGACCATCTGCTCCCGGGCGTCGCTGTTCAGGTTCAGGGCAATCGCCGCCGCCAGCCCCTGGGTCAGGCCAAACAGCAGGTGAATGACCGCCGCCACCACCTGGGCCAGGCGCGGCTCCCGGGTGCTGCGCACCAGGGCCAGGGCAATGTGGATCATGGCCAGGCAGGCAAAGCCCGGCGCCAGGGCGGTGCGCAGGTTGTCCATCGGAACCCACAGGATGAACACCGCCGACAGCAGCGACAGCCCGGCAAAACAGGCCAGCAAGTTGCGCCAGTCGGTGTGCAGCCTGAGCCGCTCGCTGTGGCCCCACAGGGCAAACAGCACCAGCGCGAAAGACACCATGTTGGCGCTCTGCCAGTAGAAGTCGTTCGAGGGCAGCGCCTCGCGCAGCAGGTTGATGAGGTATTGCAGGGCCGCCAGGGAAAAGGCCACCGCCCACATCAGGGCGTGGCGAGGTCTCTCGAACAGGCGATACGCGAGATAGTTTGCCCCCGCAAGGACAATGCTGATCACCACCAGGGACGCCAGCAGGTAGTCAATAACCGGGCCCACGGGGGATCAGGGTGCAGCCAGGAGAATCATGCGGCGAATAATTACCCAGCTGTGGGACGGTATTCAACCTCTTGGGACATTTTGCCGCAAAGCCGCGGGGCAATTCTCATTACCCCGCCACGTGCTACGCGGGTTCCATCAACCCCGGCGCGGACCGCCGTTGCTGCCCGGCCAGCGGGAGCCGGAGATGGTATCGGCGAAGGGCATGAAGCCTTCCGGGTCCAGCTTGCCGGCCAGGGTGATCTCCCGGTTCAGGAAGATCGGCCACCACAGGTGAGCCGACACCTGCTCGCGCATGGGCAGGCGCGAGGCCAGCGGGTCCCAGGGGCTGTCGCGCAGCACCAGTTCGCCGTCCACCGCTTCCTTCCATGCCGTGCCGTAGGTACTTTTTACGTGTACCACGTGGGGCGGGAAGTCGTAGCCACGGGCCGGGTCGGGCATCACGCCGGTGGCGCGGGATACCTTGATCCACCACTCGTTCTGCACCCATTCCTGCTGCGGCACGTTCTCGCCGCGGGACAGGCCCTTGAACTCCACAAAGGTGTAGCCCTGGTGGGTACAGCGAGCCGACACCTGGGGCCCCAGGCGGAAGTACTCGGTGGTGCAGGGGTACTTGGGCTGGCCGTTGGTTTCCTGGCTGATGAAAATCGCCGACTCCTGGTCGATACCGTAGCCCAGGGTGTACTCGCCCTCGATGCCGTTGTAGTCCGCATTCACGGTGGTGACGATGCCGTACTCGGGCTCGTCCGGCACCGGGAAGTTGTAGACTGTCAGGTTCACATGCGGATCCTTGCCCGGGGTGATTCCCGGCGGCAGCAGGGCCGCGATTTTGTCCGGGTCGGTGCGATAGACAATCTTCAGCATCGGCCAGTTGACGATGTCACCGGTATTGCCCTGGGGGCTGGTGGCTTGCTCGCTCATGGTGTTTACCTCTTCGTTATGTTCTCAAGGTTGACGGGTTTGCCAATTCACAGGTTCGGTTGCGCGCTATCCCCCCACCTGATCCGGCACCGGCGTCTGCCGGTTCATGATCATGTCGCAGCGCGCGCGGATCTTCGCATCCGTCTCCGGCGTGGTTTTCAGCAGCCAGAAGGCGTCCTTCTGCAGGCCTTCCACCGCCATCTCGGCCACTTCGTCCGGGTGGGTGGTCTGCAACTCAATGCCGAACTCGGCGGCCATGCGCTTCATGTCTTCCACCGAGTTGATGCCGGATTCATTCCCGGTGGCATCCTTCTGCAGGGCCTCGGGCCGCACCCGGCCCGAGTTGAACAGGCCGGTATCCACAATGTGTGGCCCCGGGAACAGGGCGCTCACCTTCACTGGCAGGCCGCCCGCCTGCACCTGGTAGTGCAGGTTTTCGGTAATGGTGTGCACCGCCGCCTTGGTGGCGGTGTAGATGGGCTGGTCGGGGTACACCAGCAGCGCGCCGTTGCCAGAGCCAGTCACCACAAAATGGGTGGTGTCGGTTTGCGCAACCAGCCGTGGCATGAAGGCGCGAATGGCGTTGATAACGCCCCACAGGTTGACGTTCAGGCACCACTGCCAGTCTTTCTCGGAGTAGTCCCACAGGGCGCCGGACTCGCCCGCACCAATGCCGGCGTTGGCAAACACCAGCTGAATGCCGCCGAAATGGGCCTCGGCGGTTTCGGCTAGGGCAATGTTGCTGTCCAGTTGGGTCACGTCGCAGTGCGACACCACCGCCTCGATGCCCGCCTCGCGCAGGTCTGCATCCACCTGCTCCATCGCAGCGGTGTCCACATCACCCACCACAATTTTTGCCCCGCGCTTGCCCAGGGCAAAGGCCAGCGAGCGTCCAACACCGCTGGCGCCACCGGTAATTACCGCTACCTTGCCGGTGAAATCCTGCATCAGGCGACCTCCCTCACGTCCACGTAAAACTGCCGCACCCATTTGCGAAACAGCACCAGCGTCTCATCGCCACGGCAAAACAGCGGCTTGTGTTTGTGTACTTTGTTGGCCCAGATGGGATGATCCTGGCTGAGCCCTTCAATGATGCCGTTCATCACCGCATCACCCGCCATGTCTTCGATTTCGCGGCGCACGGTGAGGGTCCAGCGCAGCAGTGTGGTGTGCCGGTCAATGGGCTGGGCACTGTTGTACACCACCATCTGCGCCTCCGGCGCGTAGGTGGTGCGCACCAGGGCCAGGCCGGGCTGGAACACGGTGGCGTGCAGCTGGTTGGGGAAGTCGGTGTCCTTCATGTCCGAGCGCAGGTGCAGGGTGCGGCCGTCGTCGTCGATGGTCACTGTGGACTGCGGTGTGTGCATCTGCTTGTGCACATACTGGAAGTGCACCGGGTCACAGGAGTTCTCCGCAATGTCCTGGATGTGGGCCGGCACCTCGAACTCCGCGTAGCGCGGCGGGGTCCAGTTGTCATCGTCCAGCTCCACCAGATCCGGCAGGGGGAATTGCGGGGCGGTGTTTTCCGGGTGGAACCAGATGTAGATCTCGCCGTTTTTCTCTTCCACCGGCCACATGCGGATCTGGGCGCGGTCGGGGATTTCGTCGCAGTAGGGAATCTCCACGCACTTGCCGCTCATGTCGAAACGCCAGCCGTGGAAAGGGCATTGCAGCGACTCGCCAACCACTCGCCCCTCCACGCCAAGGTGAGCGCCAAGGTGGGGGCAGAAGGCGTCCTGCAGCACCGCCTTGCCGGTGCGGGTGCGGTACAGGGCCAGTTCGCGGTCGAAGGCGTGCACGCGCTTCACCTCGCCCACCTGTAGTTCGTGGCTGCGGGACACGGAATACCAGCCCATGGGAAAGTCCGGGGTGGTATTGGTCTTGGATTCGCAGGCAGCAATGATCTGGGTCATGGTTGTTCTCCTTGGCGTTGTCGCCAGGCCTGTTAGTGATACAGCTCGCTCAATGGAAGATGCTGGCGTCGGGGCCGATGTCGTCCGCCACCGCCTGCAGGGCGGCGCGGTCCAGGCCGTACCAGTCCACGGCGTTGTCGCCGAGAATCTTGCGCCCGTCGTCCTCCGGCAGGCCGGAGAAGGTCTCTTTGAAATAATCCGCTGTGTTGGGCCAGGTGCCCTCCGGGTGGGGGAAGTCGCTGCCCCACATGAGCTTGTCGAGACCGATGACGCTGCGCAGTTCAATGTCGCGCCGCGGCACGCAGGAGGCACCCACCGCCACGTTGCGCGCAAAGTACTCGCTGGGCGACAGGGACAAATGGCTGCGGAAATCGCCGAGCTTGGCGGAAAACTGCACGTCGTGGTAGTTGTGGTCCAGCAGGCGCAGCCAGGGCGGCAGCATGAACACAGTGCCGCCCTCGGTGAGCACGGCTTTCAGTTTGGGGTAGCGCTCGAACACCCCGCCCCAGATCATGAAGGTGAGGGGCCGGTACAGCCACCACATCACCTCCGACACGTAAATGCCCATGGCCCCGGGCAGGCTGTCGCTGCGGTCTTCCTCGGGCCAGTTGGTGCCGAAGTATTCCGGGTGCGGCGCGGGGCCGGAGTGGAAGTGAATGATAACGCCGAGGTCTTCGCACACGGCCCAGAAAGGGTCGTACTTGCGATCGTGGTAGGGGGCGTGCTCTTCCCACAGGGTGGGGATCATCACCGAAGTCAGGCCGTTGTCCACGCACCAGCGCACCGCATCCACCGCCTGCTGCACATCCCACAGCAGGGGAATGGACGCCACGCCGATATGGCGGGCCGGGTTGTTGGCACAGAACTCTGCCAGCCAGCGGTTGTGGGCCATGGCCCCCGCCCACTGCAGCTCCGCCACGCCGTTGCGCGGCGACAGGCCAAGGCCGGCGCCAAAGGGCGGGGTGTTCATTTCGGTGATGCCATCGGGGAACACGATTTCAGCGGCAATGCCGTCGCCTTCCAGCATTTTCAGGCGCTCTTTATAATCCCAGGCGCCGGTCAGCTCGCGCTCGATGGGCGCCCGCCAGGCGTCGTTGATCTCCTTGATCAAAAAGCTCTGTTCGGCTTTTTGCATCATCTCCATCTGGACCGGCACCGCCAGATCCAGCATCTCGTGATACTTGGACTCGACATAGGGTTTATAGTCTGCGATGCGCAGACCGGCGTGGCAGTCGGACGACACCACGATCAGGCGTTCAGACATGACAGCAGCTCTCATCTCTTGCGGGCTTTGTGGTTATGGACGGCAAAGGGTGGCCCGACGCTGCACCGTTTGCTCTCGTCATGCACTGGCGACCGGGGCCGCAGGGTGTACGCATATGCGCATGGTTGCACATATGTATACAAACTAGTTTAATGCCTACAGGAAAGCAAGGGCCTTACGGAAAATTCATGGAGACATCAGCCCCCCTCGATCGCAGGGAAAAACGCAAGCTGGAAACCCGCGCCCGGATTGAGGAGGCAGCCTATGCCCTGTTCGAGCGCCAGGGCATTGAAGACACCAGTATTGAAATGATCTGCCGCGAGGCAGACGTGGCCCGGCGCACCTTTTACAGCCACTTTCCCAACAAGCACGCCCTGCTCGGCGGCCTTGGCGTGTCCCGCCTGTACAGCCAGGCGGAACCGATGCTGCGCAAGCTCATGGACACCTTCGACAGCACCCGGCAGCGGCTGGAGGCGATGATCGACTACATCGAAGCCAACTTCGCCAAGTACAAGGAGATTGATCGCCAGCTGATGATTTCCGCCCCGGCCACTTTTGCCAACGACCCGGAGCAGCAGCGCCAGATCAACAGCAGCGCCGTGGACAGCTTTGCCCGCCTGATCGCGGCGGGGCAGCAGGCAGGCGATGCCAGCCGCGCCTACTCACCGGAAATCATGGCCACAATGATTGTGGGCACCCTCAACTCCCTCACGGTGAGCTGGGCCATCGACCCCGACTACCCCATCTTCGCCCGGCTGGAAGAAGCCCGCGGCCTGTTTGAAGCGCTGATCTGCGCCGATTAGGCGCCCGGGTAAACGGAGACTAGGCGCCAAGGTAAACGGAGACTAGGCGCGCAGGCAGGCAGTAACGGCGTCGACATCCTCCGCCGTGTTGTACACATGGGGCGACAGGCGCAACCCCTCGGCGCGCTCGTCAAAGGCCACACCGGCCTGCCGCAGACGCGCCACGGCGCCGCTGCCAGCGGGCTTTAGCACCACAGTGCCACTGCGCAGCGCGGGCGCCGCGGGCGAGCGCAGTTCGCCGGCGTCCAGGCTATCGATCAGCCGCTGGGTCAGGGCCAGGTTATGGCGGCGAACGCGCTGGATGCCGATGCGGTTGATCAAGGCGATGCTGTTGGCCGCCAGCACAAAGGGCATCACCGAGGGCGTGCCGCCCATGAAGCGGGCGGCGTCCGGTGCGTAGTCGAAGTGGTGAATGTCGAAGGCAAAGGGGTCGCGGTGGGAAAACCAGCCCACATCCAACGGCTCCAGTGCCTCGAAGCGCTCCGGCGACAGCCACAGAAAACCCGCCCCCGGGCCGCCGCAGCACCATTTCACGCAGGAGCCCAGCACCACGTCGGCCCCCCACTGCTGCAGATCAATGGGGATCACCCCCAGGGACTGGGCCACATCCACCACGCTGAACACGCCGCGCTCGCGCGCCAGCGCGGCCACCTCGGCCACCGGCGCCAGCTGGCCGGTGTTGGACCAGGCGTGGGTGAGCAGCACCGTGTGTACATCCTCTGCCAGCGCATCGGCCCAGACCTGTACGTCCTGCAGGTTGTGCTGCGCCGGCAGCATGCGCGGGCGATAACCCAGCTTCTGCGCCTGCTCAATCACAAAGCCCAGGGAGGGAAAGTCGCGCTCGCTGAACACAATGACATTCCGATTGGCATCCAACCGCTGGGCGCCGAGCACCTTGGTCAGGCCGCTGGACACATTCACCTGGGGGCAGATGGCTTCGGGCCGGGTGTTCAGCAGGCGCGCCAGGGCCTGGGGGAAGGCCTGCAACGCCGCCATCCACTGGGGCCAGGGTTCGCCCTGCCCCGCTTCCCAGGGTGCAAGAAAGCCCTGGTGCAGGGCCTCCTGGGCGCTGGCCGGCATGCGCCCCACCGAGTGCGACAGCAGGTAGATGCCGGGCGTGGCGGCGTAGCAGGCGCGCCAGCGCGGCTCCAGCAGGCCGTCGGTTGCCTCAGTCACGCCCCGCCTCCAGCAGGCCGCGCAGGGTGGCCAGGTCGCGGTAGCGCGAGGGAATGTCATCGCGCTCGGCGCCGGCGCGCAGATCACACAGGGTTTTCAGCGCCTTCAGCAGCACCGGCAGGGGCGGGCCGCTGGCGGTAAGGCCCTTGTCCTGCGCCAGCTCGCCCTCGTCGGCGGGTTTGACGATGAACTTTTCCACCAGCTGTTCGTGGTGCTGCAGGGCGGTGCGGCCGTGGGCCTCGCACACCTCAAGGAACAGGCGCAGGTTGTGCTGGTACCAGGGTGCCGCGCTGTTTTCGCTGTCATCCAGGAAGGCATCCAGCAGGCTGCGCCGGCGCATGCAGTCGCGCAGCACCAGCTGGTCGTCCGGGCGCATGAACAGGAATTTGTCCACCAGGATCTGGGAGTAGTAGGGGTCGTCTGCCCGGCACAGGCCCAGCAGCAGGTCGATGACATTGATGCCGGCAAAATCCCCGGCGTTGGCGCCGCGGTATTCGCGCAGGCCAACCCGGTGGGGTTTGTAGTAGGGGCGCACGCAGTAAAAGAAGCGCTCCACGTCCAGCGCCTCGAACAGTTCGGCGTTGTAGCGGTACACCTCCTCCAGCGAGGCCCTCGCCTGGCGCAGCAGGTCTGCCGCCACCGGGTGGGAAATACCCAGCGGCAGCAGGTGCAGCAGGGCCTCGGCGGCGCGGATGTAACCGAAGGCGCCGCGGGTGTTGTAGGCGATAAAGGTGAGCTCGTCCTCAAGGTCGGTGAAGGACTTGAACACCCCGCCCAGCGCGCGGTTGTGGGTTTCCAGGTGGGCCGAGGCAAAGCGCGGCACGGTGCCAAGGGATGCGCCGAGCTGCATGGCCAGGGCCGAGGCCTCGGTCAGCGGCGAGCGGGTTTCCCGGCTGGGTTCGGTCAGCTCGTGGCGGCGGCAGGCGGCCATGTAAAAGCCCACGTTGCCGAGCAGGTCGAAGTTGGCGTCAAAGCCCTCGTCGGTATTGCCCTCGGCAAGCAGCGCGACAATGTGCTCGCGGCCCTCGGCCAGCAGTTGCTGCTTGAGCGCATCACCCACGCCGGCCACGTTGGCGCGGTTGTGCTGGGCGAAGTACAGGGCCTCCAGCTCGCTGTTGATGTCGCGAAAGGCACCGCGAATCCACTGGTCAAAGGCGGCGGCATTGGCTGTCATCATGGGGCGCTTCCCTCCTTCGATGCGGCCGGGGCGGTGGCGTGGTTGTACTGCACGGCACGGGCATCGCGCATTTTCAACAGGCGCACCAGTATGCCGGCATTGATGAGCATGATGCAGCCGTACAGGGTGGGCACAATGGCCAGCTCCCAATCGTTGAGTATAGAAAGGCTGAGGAAGGTGGCCATGGTGGCGTTTTGCACGCCAATCTCCACCGCCAGGGTCATGCGCTCGCCACCCTGCAGGCGGGCCGCCCAGGCCAGCGCCAGGCCGCCCCCCATGGCCAGCAGGTTCAGCAGGTAGATCACCGGGCCGGCGGTGAGCAGGTTGTCCTTGAGCAGGTCGGCACTGGTAATGACCGAAAGGCCGATCACCAGTACCAGGATGAGCACCGACACCGGCCGCAGCGCCTTGACCAGGGTTTGCGCCAGCACCGGCAACAGGTGGCGCAGGGTCATGCCCAGTGCCACGGGTATCACCGTCATCTGCAGCAGGCGCTGCACGGTCTGGCCCACGTTCATAACCGGGGCGTCGCCACCGGTGTAGAAGTAATCCAGGCCCAGGCCAATCAGCAGCGGCGTGGTGACAATGGTAATCAAGCTGGAACAGGCGGTGAGGGTGACCGACAGGGCCACATCCCCGCGGGCGGCAAACACCACCGCATTGGAGGTAACGCCCCCCGGGCAGGCGGCGAGTATCACCAGCCCCACTGCCATGGCCGGCGGCAGCTGGAACAGCAGGGCCAGGGTCCAGGCGATCAGCGGCAGCAATAACAGCTGCCCCCCCAGCCCCACTGCCGTTGCCCTGGGACGGCGCAGCAGGCGGGTAAAGTCCGCCAGCTTCACCGACAGGCCCAGGCTGAACATAATGGCCATCAGCCCCAGTGGCACCACCCGGGTGTTGACCAGGGTAATTACATCTTCCGACACACCTTGCTCCCTTTGCGATCGCGGGCCGGGGCTCAGGCGCCCCAGACCTCCCGTTGCAGGCGCAGGAAGTTCTGGCCCAGCACTTTTTCGATGATCCGCGCCGGGTGCCCCGCGGCGGCCATCATATCAGCCAGCTGGCGGAACTGCCCCGGCCCCTGCAGGTCGGGGATGAAGGGCACCACCCCGGGCTTTTCGCCACGGGCGGAGATGCCCGCGGCGCGGCGGGCGGCAATCTCCGCATCGATGGCGGCGTGGTAGGCGGGCAGGTCATCCACCGCGGTGGTGCCGCCGTCGGTGCCAATGCCCACATGGTCCTCACCGCAGACCTTGATAGCGTGTTCGATATGGCGCACCACATCGCTGGCATCGGGGAAGCTGTCGGCCTTCAGGAAGGGCATGAAGTAAATGCCGGCCACCCCGCCGCGCTCGGCCAGCGCCCGCAGTTCGGCGTCGGTCTTGTTGCGCGGCAGGTCGCTGAGGGCGCGACAGCCGGTGTGGCTGATGCAGACGGGCCCCGCCGAGGCCGCGATGGCGTCCAGGCAGGTCTGCTCGCCGCTGTGGCTTAGGTCCACCAGCACCCGCTCGGCGTTGAGCGCCGCCACCACCTCGCGGCCAAAGTCGGTGAGGCCGCTGTTCTCGGCCACCATGGAGCCTGCCCCCACCGCGTTGCGGTCGTTGTAGGTGAGCTGGATGATGCGCACCCCAAGGCCAGCAAAAATGCCAACCCGGCTGGCATCTGAACCAAGCATGGTGGTGTTCTGGAAGCCGAAGATAACCCCGCTACGCCCGCTGCGCCTGGCTTCAAGAATGTCGCCGGTGGCAAGCACCTTGAGCAGCCTGTCCGGGTGCTGCTCGATAATGCGGTTCCAGGCGGCAATCTCTGCCACGGTGTATTCAAAGGGTTCCACCGGCCCGGACACATGCCCCATGGTGACGTTGATGGCGCTGGTGCCGGAGGCGTTCAAGTCCTTTAGCGCGCGCTCATCCAGGTGCTCATAACTGCTGCCCACCGGGCCCGCCGGCGCCGCCGCTGGCTTAAGGCGCAGGTTGGGGTTGCCAATGCCGCCAAGGTTGTTGATGACCAGCGTGTTGCCAAAGGCATAGCCGCCGCTGGCGGCGAAGGCCGGCGACAGCGCACCCATGCCACCCACGCCGCCGACAAAGGCCGCGCCGGCCACTGAATACCGCAGCAGGTGGCGGCGTGTCAGTCCGTTCATGTCAGCGCTCCTCGAAGGTGTAGACAAGGTTGATGCCCACGGTGCGCGGCTGGGTGGTGAAGATGCGATCGGGAATGCCCTCGCGCGCTTCCACCTCCCAGTTCACCGGCTCGCGCACATCGGCGATGTTGGTGACATACAACGCCGCCTCCCAGTTGTTCAGGCTCAGCCCCAGGCGGGCGCCGCCAAGGATGTAGTCGCCGTATTCGCGCGCATCGCTAGAGCGCTTGGAGAAGGTGGTAAGGGCCGTGCCCACGTAGGAGGCATCCAGCGAGGCATAGGCGTTGTAGCCGCCGAGCTCAAACTGCTGCTCGACAATCAGGCCGGCGGAGAAGGGGAAGGTGTCCGGCAGGCGGTCGCCGTCGCGGCCGGCGGTGATGTCGCCGGCGTCATAGGCCGGCGTGTTCTCGGCCAGCTCCTGCTCGGAGTAGTTGGCGTTGAAGCGAATGGTCAGCCCCGGCAGCGCCGCGGGGCGAATCACCGATTCCAGCTCCACCCCCATCAGGTCGGCTTCGCCGGCGTTGGTGATGTACTCAAAGGCCTGGGTGGAGTCCAGCAGGCCGACCTGGATGTCAGTCCACTGCATGGTGTACACCGCGCCGTTCAGGCGCAGCTGGCCATCGAGCCAGTCGCTCTTCCAGCCAAATTCATAGTTGTCCACCAGGTCCGGCTCGAAGCCGCGAGACACCGGGCGGCCGCTGGGGGTCTGCAGGTTGAGGGTGTTGGCGCCGCCCTCGCGAAAGCCCTGCGAGTACACCAGGTAGGTGAGGATGTCGTCGCTGAAGCGGTAGGACGCCTGCAGTTTGTAGATCACATCGCTGTTGTCGGACTCCAGCGGCACCTGCAGGCCGGCGGGCTCACCAAAGGGCGAGGCGATTTCATTGGCCTGGGACCAGGTATCCACCTCGAAGGCGCGAAAGCCGGCCAGGAGCTCCAGCTGCTCGGTCACTTCCCAGGTGAGTTCGCCGAACAGGGCCTGGTTGGTGAATTCGGTTTCGGCCCGGTTATCAAAGAAGCTGGCGGGGTTGGCAGGCACCAGCCCGGTGTCGGTATCCACAAAATAACCGATGGAGCTGCTGCTGGTTTCACGCTCCTGGTAGAAGCCGCCGACAATCATCTGCAGTGGCCCGTCGAAGCGCGAGGCGTAGCGCAGCTCGGCACTGAACAGCTCGTTGTCGCGGTTCTGGTTGACGCTGCCGGGCATCGGAACAAACTGCGACACGTCGAAGGAGAAGAAGGTCGCGCGGTCGTACCAGGAGGCGGTGGCGGTGATGTCGCCGGAATCCAGCTCGTGGTCCAGCGTCAGGTTGTACATTTTCAGCTCGTCCTCGAAAGGCAGGCGCACCTGGCCGGGGCGCTCGTCTTCACGCTCGTTGACCAGCGGCTGGTCGTCCACTTCCAGATTCTGGTACCAGGCCGAGGCGTTGAGCATGGTGCGCTCGCCCAGCATCAGGGTGCCCATCAGGCGGCCGCCGTAGCTCTCTTCGGTGTTGGTGCTGCTCTCGCCAAGGTCGGGCAGTTCCACGTAGCCGTCGGCATCGCGGTAAAAGCCCACCGCGCGCAGGGCGAAGGTGTCTTTCACCACCGGCGCGTTCAGCATGCCGTTGAACTGGTAGGCCTCGCCGGCGTCGCGGGAGCGGGTGCCGGCATCCATCTGCACCGAGCCTTCCAGCGCCGACAGGTTCGGCTTGTTGGTGATGTAGCGCAGGGTGCCACCCTGGGAGCCGCTGCCGTACAGGGTACCCTGGGGGCCGCGCAGCACCTCCACCCGCTCCAGGTCGTACAGCTGCAGGTCGGTCTGGGCGACGTTGGTGCCGCCGGTACCGGTGGCGGGGATTTCGTCGAAGTAGGTGCCCACCTGGGCGGCGCCGGCGGAAGACGCCAGGCCGCGGATGATCACCTGTTCGTTGCCGGGGCCGTTATCCACCGCGCTGAGGCCGGGAATAAAGCGCGCCATGTCCTGAATGCCCATGGCGCCGGTCTGCTCCAGCACGGCGCCGCCAATGGCGGAGATGTTGGTGGGAATATCCTGCACCGTGCTCACCCCGCGCTTGGAGGCGGTAACCACCACCTCCTCCAGGGCGGGGTTGGTGTTAGCCGGGCCAGAGCCGGTCTGGGCAATGGTCGAGCCGCCGGCCGTGGTGGCAAGTGCGGCTACGAGAAGGCGCTGTCTGAAATGGGTCATGGCTGTGTGTTCTCCTGTCGTTGGCTGGATGCGCCTTGCGGGCGGAATCCGGCTGGATCTTGTTGTCAGTTGTTGTCGGTTTTGTTGTGAGTCTTTTTGTCGGCGTTGTTGTCGGTTTTGTCATCCGAGCCGCCTTTGGCGGCCTGCGGCGCGCCGGCATTGGCGGCGGAAAACTGCCGCCGCGGATAGGGTTGGCCGTGCTTCACTGTCAGCTCCAGGGTGTGCAGGGCATCAAGGCTCTGGCTCGGGTCGTCCCGCAGCAGCAGGAAGTCGGCGCGTTTGCCCACCTCGAGGGTGCCGGTGTCATCACCGATGCCCAGGGCGCGGGCGCCCACGGCGGTGGCGGAATGAATCACCTGCAGCGGCGACATGCCCGCGTGCTGGGCCAGCGCCTGCAGCTCGTCGTACAGGGCCGGCCAGGGATGCTCCCGGGGGTTGACGAAATCGGTGCCGGTGGCGACAGCCACACCGCGCTGGCTGGCTTCGCGGACCAGTTGGCCGGCAAAGGCCAGCGGGCAGCCCGGGTAGGCCTGGCCGGCGTTGGCCACGTCATCACTGAAGCGCTCCTCGGCCTTGCCATACAGGCCGATGGTGGCATCGAGAATGGTGCCGCGCGCGGCCATGTCGTCGAACACGGCGGTAATACGCTCATCCGCCGGGTTGATGCTGGCGTAGTCCGGTTCGGCACTGTGGTGGTAAATGGCCGGCACGTCGCCGGTGGTTTCAAACACCAGCCGGCAGACGTGGGAGATCACATCCACACCGGCGGCCACCACCTCCCGTGGCGCGGCGGGAAACACGGTGGAATGGGCCCACACCTGCAGGCCCTGGCGGTGGGCTTCGGCGCTGATGCGCGCCACTTCGGGCGCGGGCAGGTTGGCGTAAATTTTGATTGCGCTGGCCCAGGTGCCCTTGGCCCGGGCCACCGCCAGGGGCATATCGGTGTCGGGGGTAATCGCCTGCATCCAGGGCACCTCCCCGGGCACGGCGCCACGGGCCGATGAGGCCGGGCGCGGGTCCTGGAAGAAGCTCTCACCGGCCATCAGCGCCACGTAGTACACATCCGGCCCGGCAATGCGGTTCAGGCGGGTGTCCCGGGCCAGCCCAGCCAGCACCCGCACATCGCCGGCCATGTCGCGCACCGAGGTCACCCCGCCGTACAGCTGGCGCCGCAACAGCAGCAGGGGCTCCTCGTCTTCCGGCGAGGTCGCCAGGTGGACGTGGGTATCGACCAGGCCCGGCAGCACGTAGCGCCCGGCGCCATCGATCACTTCCATGCTGTTTGCCGCTGCCTCCGCCGCCAGCGCTGCCGCCTCGGCGCTGGGCAGAATGGCGCTGATGCGCCCGTCTTCCACCAGCAGGGCCTGGTCGCGCCGCAGGGGCGCGCCAGTGCCATCAATCAGGTTCAAGTGGGTATAAAGCTGCGCGGCGGGCGCGGAAGACTCAACAGGCTCGGCGCTGGCGCCAGTGCCGCCAGCCAGCAGCAGCGCGGCCAGGGCCGCCGCCCGGCCCAGTGCCGGGCGCGAGCACCGGGAAAAAAGGGAAAAGACTGTGTGCATCAGAAGGGAATCTCCGTACCCAGGTTGTCTTGAACGGCGCGCTCATACAGGTAGTGCGCCACCACCAGATCCTGGGCGGCCACGCCCAGTGATCGGTACACGGTAATGTCGCCGTGTTGGCGCCGGCCGCCCAGGGTGCCCAGCAGCACCTCGCCGATTTCGCCGCGCGGGAAGCTGTCGCTGATCAGGCCCTGCTCCAGGCCCGCGCACAGTTCGCCGGCCTGGTCCCAGGCCGATGCCCGGGCATCCAGAAAATAGCGGCACCGGGGCAGTGCCGCCGTGGTGATTTCCTGGCGGTCGCGGGTGCAGGCCCCCACCAGGTTGAGGTGCATACCGGGGGCCAGCATGTGCTCGTCGATCACCGGCGTTGGCGATGAGGTCACCGCGCACACCACGTCCGCCCCGTCCAGGGCGGCGCGGGTATCGCCAAAGGCCGCAAGCGCCACGCCGTCCGGCAGTTGCAGGCCGGCGAAAAAGTCCGGCGCGCGGGCGGTATCGCGAAAGCAGACGCGGATCTCCTGAAAATTGCGCACCGCGCACAGGGCCTCGGCGTGGGCGGCCGCCTGCTCGCCCGAGCCCACCAGCGCCAGCACCTGTGCGTCCTGGCGGGCCAGCAGGTCGGTGGCCAGGGCGCTGGCGGCGGCGGTGCGGCGGGCGGTAATCACCCCGGCATCCAGCATGGCCAGGGGCTGGCCGTGCTCGGCGTCAAACAGCAGCATACAGCCACTGTGCGAGGAATAGGGGGTGCCCTCGTTGGCGGGCATGATGTTCACCACCTTGATGCCAAAGCAGGCCGGGCGCTCGATGAAACCCGGCATCATGCCCAACATGCCGCCCGGCATGTGCATGCCCCAGCGCAGAGGCGCGATGGTCTGGTTTTCGCTGACCAGGCGCATGGCCTGGGCCACCAGGCCAATGGTGGATTCCCAATCCAGCATGGCGCCAATCTGGCGCCCGTCCAATACCCGCAACACACTACTCCACAACTAACAGCAACGGCGCCGAGTATTCAGCGCCACGCCGCGTGCGTCCAATACTGCTGGCGTATGGTTTTGATAGCTTTGGCGAATGGCCGGCTCAGGCCCGGTTGCGCCGACGGGCGTAGTCCGCGCTCACATCGCGAAAGCGGGCCACCGCCGTGGCGGGATTCTCGGCATTCAGTATCAGGTGCACATCCACCGCCGCCAGCGGCTCTACCGCCACAAAGCTGACCTCGGTGTGCCAAGCGGCGGCGGTGCAGGCCGGCACCAGCGCCACCCCCACCCCGGCGGCCACGTAGGCCAGCAGCACGTCGGTCTGCTCCGACATGGCTACAATGTCCGGGCGAAAGCCCGCCTGGCGGCACTGGCTTACCACCTTGTCGTAATTGGAGGGAAACAGGTGGCGCTGCAGGGTGACAAACTTTTCGTCGCGCAGCTCGGCAATGTCCACCTGCTCGCGCCCGGCCAGGGTGTGGCCGGGGTTCACCGCCAGCACCAGCGATTCGTGCACCACCAGTTCAAAGGCCACCTTCTGGCTGCGAAAGCGATCCGACAGGGGCTGCACGGTGAGATCGACAAAACCCACATCGATGCGCCCGTCCAGCAGGGCCTCGTACTGTTCGTCGGAGCGCATGATCACAAATTCCAGCTTCACCAGTGGGTGGGCGGCGTGAAACTCCCGCACCAGGGGAATGATCTCGCGCAGGATGGCCGAGCCCATGTAGCCGATCACCAGGGTCTGTGCCTCGCTGTGGGCCGCCTGGCGCACATCGCCCACGGCCTTTTCCACCTGGTGCAGGATGGCTTCCACACGCTGGTAGAACAGCTCGCCGGCCGGGGTCAGGGCCACCTTGCGGTGGCTGCGGTCAAACAGCTGCACACCCAGTTCATCCTCCAGGTTGTGGATTTGCTGGGTCAGCGGCGGCTGGGAGATGTTCAGCTTGCGCGCGGCGCGGCCGAAATGCAGGGTTTCGGCCACGGCGGCAAAGTAACGCAGGTGTCGCAGTTCCATCGCAGGGGGTCGGCTCAGACTCGGGCTTTGGCTGGGCCGCCTAGCCTACCCCCATTGGCGATGTTGTGCATGCATCCCGCCGGCGGCCTAGCTCCTAGGCACCGCGCCCTGCTGGCGCGCCTGCAGCATCATCTGCATCTGGGTCATCAGCTTGTCGATGGAAAAGCTGGCGGTGGGCTGGCGCGGCGGGAAGGCGCGGAAGGTCGCCAGCCATTCACCCAGGTAGCGCTGGATGGGCACGAACATCCACAGCTGGTCGCCAAAGAAGCGCGAATAGAGCCCGGAGTCGATGGAGGTCTCGTAGGGGTCGCTGCGCAGGTGGATGATGCGCGGGAAGTTCAGCGGCTCCCGCGGCCCGGTCCAGCCCTCCATCTGGAAGGCAAAGTGGATTTTCCAGTCCTTCCAGCGCACGGCGTTGAACTGGCCGTTGTCGTCGAAGTAATACACCATCTCACGCTTGCCGGGGCCCTTGCCGGCCAGCAGCTCAGTCTGGTCGTAGCCGTCCAGATGCACCTTGTACTGCTTGCCACCAGCGCTGTAGCCCTGCTTCAGCTTGCCGGCCACGTCCTCTACCCCCGCCGCGGCCAGCAGCGTTGGCATCCAGTCCAAGTGGGAGAAAATATCGTTGATCACCCGTCCCTGCTCCACCACGCCCGGCCAGCGGATCATGGCCGGCACGCGGAAGCCGCCCTCCCAGGTGGAGCCTTTTTCGCCGCGGAAGGGCTCGGAGCCGCCATCGGGGTAGGTGTTGGACTGGGCGCCGTTGTCGGTGCTGTAGATGACAATGGTGTTATCGGCGATGCCCAGTTCATCCAGCTGATCCAGCAACTGGCCAACGTAGTGGTCGTGCTCGTTCAGACCATCGGCATAGAGCCCGTAGCCGGTGCTGCCGGCCCACTCGTCGGACAGGCGGGTCCAATTGTGCATGCGAGTGGCGTTGTACCAGACGAAAAAGGGCTTTTTGGCCACGACTGACCGGTCCATGAAGTCGATGGCGGCGGTGGTGAACTCCTGATCTACCGTTTCCATGCGCTTGCGCGACAGGGGGCCCGTATCCTGAATGCGCCCGTCCGCGTAGGAGCGGATAACCCCGCGGGGGGCAAATTGCTTACGGAAGGCCGGGTCTTTGGGGTAGAAGTAGGTTTCCGGCTCTTCCTCGGCGTTCAGGTGGTACAGGTTGCCGAAGAACTCGTCAAAGCCGTGGTTGCTGGGCAGGAACTCGTCCTTGTCGCCCAGGTGGTTCTTGCCGAACTGGCCGGTGGCATAACCCAGGGGCTTGAGCAGCTCGGCGATGGTCGGGTCCTCCGCCTGCAGGCCAATCTCGGCCCCGGGCATGCCCACCTTCAGCAGGCCGGTGCGCAGGGGGTGCTGGCCAGTGATAAAGGCCGAGCGCCCGGCGGTGCAGCTCTGCTCGCCGTAGTAATCGGTAAACAGCGCACCTTCCTTGGCAATGCGGTCGATATTGGGCGTGGAGCCGCCCAGCATGCCGCGGTGATAGGCGCTGAGGTTGGACCAGCCGATATCATCGCCCCAGATCACCAGAATATTGGGCCGCTCGGCTGCCGCGGCGAGCACGCTGAACAGGCACAGCGCCACCACGGCGCACAGACGTTGAACAAACACGGGATACCCTCCTCGTCAGGTGTTAGCGCGCCGCAGTCTAGCCGCCCGGGGGCACCGGCACAGCCCTGCGCGCACCCGGCACGGGGTATGGCCTGTTTAGTTGTACCGCCGCCGGGCCTGGCGGGTGCGCGCTTGTGCGGGCTTCAGGCCGGGCTGTGCGCTGCCAGCAAGGCTGCTATCTCGTCGCAACTGTCGCGGTAGAGCCCCAGCGCCCAGTCGCGCACGGCTGGTTCCTCCGGGAGCGCCGCCACCCGCACCTCCAGCGTATCCAGCCAGGCCATCTGCGCGCGAAAGTAACTGGCCGCCAGGTTGGACACCATGGCCGCCGACGGCGCGGTCTGCTCCAGCACCAGGCCCTCGTCCACCACCCGCTGCAACTGGGCGTGGGCGTCGGCCAGGCCTGCCAGGGCCTGCTGACGCATTTCGCTCACCCGCAGCTGCAGGGCCGCCGTGTCGCGGTAGTCCGTCAGGTAGAACTTGAGCAGCGCTTTATGCTCGATGCGCACCGGCTCCCCCGGCCTTTTCAGCCAGCGCTTCAGCTCGCGCCGCCCGGCGGCGGTAATGCGATACACCTTGCGCTGGCGGCCGCCGGCGGCGCCCGGGTGGACGGTGGCCAGGCCGAGCTTCACCAGTTTTTTGGGTTCGCTGAACAACTGGCTGCGGGTGCGCGGCAGAATGTAGCGAATCACACTGCGCTCCATAAATGCGGCCAGCTCGGCAGCTCCCCAGTCGCGCTTGGCCAGCAGGCCGAGCAGGCTGTAGGCCGTTGTGTTCAGGGGGCTGTTGGGAGCACTGCCAGGCGTAGTGTCCATGCTCGGGTTCGCCATCACCGGTTCTCCATCACTTGCGCAAAAGTCCACTTTGGACCAACATAAGTCCAAACTGGACTAAAAAGTATCATGCCATGAAAAAACGGCTTCTGCTCGCCACCCTTGCGCTGCCGCTACTTGCCACCGGCAAGGCCGGCGCCGCCAGCCCCGCCGCCGACCACCTGGCCGCGGCCATCCGCCTGCCCACCATCAGCCACCAGGACCGCTCGCAGATCGACTACGCGCCCTTCGATGCTTTCCTGCGCTTTGCCAGTCAGAGCTATCCCGCCGTGCACCGCCAGCTGCAACGCGACATCATCAATCACTACAGCCTGCTGTTCACCTGGCCCGGTAGCGATCCCGCGCTGGCCCCGGTGCTGTTTGACGCCCACTACGATGTGGTGCCGATTGAACCGGGCACCGAGGGCGACTGGCGCCACCCGCCCTTCTCCGGCGCCATCGCCGACGGCTATATCTGGGGGCGCGGCGCCCTGGATGACAAGGCATCCGTCATTGCCACCCTCGAAGCCATGGAGCAACTGGTCAGCAGCGGCTACCAGCCTCAGCGCACGCTGCTTTTCTCGTTTGCCCACGATGAGGAAATCGGCGGCCACGAAGGCGCCGCGAATATTGCAAGCCACCTGGCTTCCAACAATATCGAGCTCGCCTATATGATCGCCGAGGGCGGCATTATCATCGAGGACAACCCCCAGCTGCCGGGCCGCCCGATGGCCATGATCAACCTGGCGGAAAAAACCTACGCCACCCTCACACTGACCGCCCGGGGCGAGGGCGGCCACTCATCCATGCCGCCGAAGAACAACGCCATCGTCACCCTGTCCCGGGCCCTCGCCACGCTGCAGGACAACCCCTTCGAGCCGGAACTGACAGCGCCGGTGCGCCTCATGCTGGCCACCCTGGGGGAGCAGGAGGGTGGCCTTAAAGGCTTTTTGATGCGCAACCCCTGGCTGGGCAAGCCGCTGCTGCTGTCCACCATGGCCGAGGATCGCGGTACCCAGGGGCTGGTGCGCTCCACCACCGGCATCACCATGTTCAACGCCGGCGTTAAAGAAAACGTAGTGCCACAGGTGGCCGAGGCCAAAGTGAACTTTCGCCTGCTGCCCGGCACCAGCGTGGAGCAGCTCATCGAGCGCGTCACCCGGCTTATCGACAACCCCGACATCGAGATCAGCAGCGAACGCTGGAAGGCGTCGCCGCCCACCGCAAACATCGACGGACCCGGCTACGGCGTGATCCGCCGTGCTATCGCGGACACCGCAGCGCAGGCCCTGCCGGTGCCTGGCATGCTGATGGCAACCACCGACACGCCCCACTACCGTGAGCTGGCCGCCGACATCTACCGCTTCCACCCCATTACCTTGAAAATGGAGCAGGCCGACTCGGTGCACGGCACCAACGAACGCATATCGGTGGACAGCATCGAGCGGGCCGTGCTGCTATCCCGCGCGCTGATTACCGGCGCCGGCGCCGCGCCCTGAGTCATCCCGCGCCGGCAGCGGCTTTTACCGCTGAGGCGATTGGCTCTACACTGGCCGCTTTCCCGTGGAGGGACTGAAAATGCTGCTGGGCAAGGTCAGTCAGTTGTGGCGCTATCCGGTCAAAAGCCTGGGCGGCGAGGCCATGGAATGTGCCAGGCTCACCCACAGCGGACTGGTTGGCGACAGGCACTGGGCCATCTACGACCCGCAAGCGCCGGTCATACGCAGCGCCAAGCAGTGGCCTGCGCTGCTCTCAATGCAGGCGCGCTATCTCTCGGCCCCCGGTGACGGCGACTACCACCCGCGAGTTGCCGCGGTGAATCTGACAGCAGCCGATGGCACGCAGTGCGCCAGCGACAATCACCACCTAACTGCATGGCTCAGCCGGCAGTTAGGTCACCCTGCGCAACTGCGCGCGCGAGAACCCGCCGCCAACCTCGACTTCTACCGGCTGCCGACAGCGCGCAGCACAGAGGATATTGCAGCGGAACTCGGACTCTCCGCCAACGACTCCCTGCCCGACTTCAGTATCGACAGCACAGAGTTGGCCAATGCGCTCGCCACCTGCGCGACCCCGCCGGGCGCCCTGTACGACGCCTACCCGCTGCACGTGCTCACCCAGGATTCTCTGCACTACATCGAGCAGGCATCCGGCCTGAATACAGATTGTCGTCGCTTTCGCCCAAACCTGTTGCTGGAAACGGCACACCCCTCGCCACGCTTAACGGAACAGGAATGGCTCGGAGCCAGTCTCGCCATTGGCGAAGCCCTGATTCACATTCACACGCCCACGCTACGCTGTAGCATGCCAGGGCGGGAGCAGGCGGGTTTCGGGCTTGCCGCCCAACCCGCATTGCCAAGGGCCATTGCCCAACTGGCGGGCCGCAACCTTGGGGTCAACGCACGCGTTCTTCGCCCGGGCACCGTTACCGTGGGCGACCCCGTCTACCTCACCCAAGGCGACCCATAAGCGAAGGAGGCACGCATGGCAATCAAGCACATACAGCCCAGGGGCCTGTTCACCGCGAAGGGCATGAGCCATGTCGTGGTCAGCGAAGGCCGCCTGGCCCATATTGCCGGGCAGGGCGCCTACGACGAGCACTTTACCCTGATTGGCGCCGGCGATTACGTCGCCCAGACGATCCAGGCCTACCAGAATCTACGACAGGCCCTGGCCGCCGTTGGCGCCCGCCCCGAGCAGGTGGTCAGCTCAACCATTTACCTCGTTGGACTCAACGCCCAGGTCACCGAACAGTTCGTGAGTGCCATGAACCAGGCCCTGGACGGCAAGCCCTTTCCTGCGCACGCCTCGACCCTGGTTGGGGTGTCGCAGCTGGCCTATCCGGACATGCTGGTGGAAATTTCCGCCGTCGCCGCCCTGGACTGAGCCGCATGTAGCGGAACCCGCCCCTGTCAGCGGCTGGCCATATCATCCAGCCAGACTTGAAGCGCTCTGCGCCCCCACTGCCAGAGCCGCCGCCTATGGCGCGGCGCAAAGCGGGCAGGAGTCGTACAGAAACTGCCACTGCAGCGCTGCCGCCGCCTTGATGCGCTCGGCATCCTGTGGCAGCAGGAAGCCGGCGGCCACGGCGGCATCAGCGCTCTCGGCCACGGCGTTTTCGTAACCCGCCTGGTCGGTATAACGCGCGGCCATGTGGTCGGCAGAGAACAGCTCGGTGGTGCCAAACAGGAAGCAGAAGGGGTCGCCGCCGTTGGGCTCGCCGGTCAGTATCCCGGGCGGTGCATCCACGTAGGGGGTGCGAATACCGCCGGTGGCAATGCCGTCGCTGTCGCGCAGCAGGGCATCGCCGGCATCGTTGACCGCCAGTCGCGGCGCCGCAGGTGGCGCGGTGCCGTCTTTTACCCAGGCCTCCAGGGCGCGCAGGGCGGCGTTGAACACCCAGGGCATGGGCCCTGCGTTCATCGGCCGTTCGCACTGGATGAAACCGAGAATCGCGCTCTGTTCCACCACCACGGCAAAGTAGGGGTCTTGGCCGGTGTCGGCGCGTCCCGCCACAAAAGAGTAGTAATCCCCGTGGGCCGAGCCGGCCACTTCCCACAGGCGGAAGCGATCGCTGTCATCCTGGCGGTCGGTCACCGCGCCCAGGGCAATCACGTCGGTTTCTGTCTGGAAGTTCAGCACCGGCACGTTCAGGTCATCGCGAATCGTCACCACCGGCGGGGTGGGAATGTCCACCTGCGGCGCCTGGGCCAGGGCGGGGCTGCCATCGCCACGGCTGTGCACCAGGTAGCCATCGAAGGCGTTGTACAGCGGGTGTACGGCGTTGATGAAGGTCACCAGGCGGCCGGCGGACTGGGATTCGCCAAGGGCGATGATCCGCTGGGGCACCAGGCCGTTCAGCAGGTCCAGTTCCGCCGGGCGGCGCAGGGCCTGGCCGGCCTGGGCAAAAATGTCGTAGGCGAAGCTGTCGCCGGGGTGCTCCAGGCTGGCGTAGCGTTCCGGCTGGGCGGCTTTCAGGTGCAGCGGCACCAGGGGGTTCTCGGCGCCTTCGATGCCGACAATCTGCGCCGACACGCCGGCCCACACATGGCCGGCGCGCAGCATTTCCACATGGCCGGAACCATAGCTGGGCGGGGTGTCGAAGCCTGCGGTCACGTTCAGCCATTCCAGCAGTACCGTGCCGCTGAAATCCGCCGCGTTCTGCGGGCGATACACCACAATGCGCGTGCGGTACTGCGCCTGCTCGCCGGGCTCCACCTCCCAGCGGCCATCGCTGCCCAGCTCACCGAGGTTGGTAAAGGCACTCGCGCTACCGCTGATGAAGTACTCCTGCTGCTCGTAGCCCACCTCGGCCAGATCGAAACTGGTGGACAGCAGGGCAATGGCGCCCGCGTCTGGGGGTGCGGCCACCGCCGGCTGGGGAATGCTCAGGTACTGGGGTTCGGGGGGCGCGGTGTCTCGCGCCCGGTCGCTGGAATCACTGCAGGCCACCAGGGCCGCCATCAATGCCAGCGCCAGCGCCGGCCTTGCTGTCTGTCGTTGCATGAAATCACCGTCCTTATTGTTATGGCGCACGCTACCCACAGCCTAGCCAATGGGCGCCGCTGCGCCAATGCCCGGCGCGGCCAGTGCCAATGGCCGTTTTTCCACGGCAATTTCCCGCCCAGCTGCTAAGCTTGGCTGCAACGTTGACCATACTGCGAGAAGCCGCCATGTTCTTCCCCCGCCGCACTCTTTTCTCCGCCTTGCTCGCCGCCCTGTTTGCAGCAAAAGCCAGCACCAGCCTGCCGGCCCTGGCCAAAGACGACTACCCGCGCCAGGCCCTGTTTGGCGATACCCACGTACACACCGGCTGGTCCGCCGATGCCGGCATGGACGGCGCCGTGGTGGACCCCTTCCAGGCCTACCAGTTTGGCCTGGGCCAGGCGGTTACCTCCAACACCGGGCAAAAGGCCCAGCTGCAGCGCCCCTTCGACTGGTTCATGGTGACCGACCACTCCGACGGCATGGGCGTGATCAACCAGATTATTGACGGCAACCCGGAGATGATGGCGGTGCCCACACTCAAGCGCTGGCGCGCGGCACTACAGGAAGGCGGCGCGGCCGCTGCCTCGGCCAAGAGCGAACTGGTGCGCATGCAGTCCAACGGCGAGTTGCCGAGCCAGGTCACCGACCCCAAGTGGATGCAGTCCGCCTGGACCGAAACCATCAAGGCCGCCGAGCAGTATTACAAGCCCGGCGAATTCACCACCTTCATCGCCTACGAATGGACGGTAAATGCCGATGGCGGCGACAACCTGCACCGCAACGTTATCTTCCGCGATGGCGGCGAGCGCGCGGCGCAGGTGCGCCCCCTCACCACCTTCGAAACCCAGGCACCGGAAAAACTGTGGGCCTGGATGAAGGCCTACGAAGACAAAACCGGCGGCCAGGTGCTGGCCATTCCCCACAACGGCAATATGTCCAACGGCCGCATGTTCGAGGAACAGCAGTTCGACGGCTCGCCAATGACCCGGGAGTGGGCCGAAACCCGCGCCCACTACGAGCCGCTGTACGAAGTCACCCAGATCAAGGGCCAGAGTGAATCCCACCCTCTGCTGTCGCCCGAGGACGAATTCGCCAGCTGGGACCTGTGGGACAGGGGCAACCTGATCTTGAAGCCCAAGCCCGAGGGCTCCTACCCCAGGGAGTACTGGCGCGAAGCCCTGAAGGTGGGCATGCGCATTGAAGGTGAACTGGGCGCCAACCCCTTCCGCTATGGCGCCAATGCCGGCACCGACACCCACACCGGGCTCGCCGCCAGCGAGGAAGACAACTTCTTCGGCAAGTTCAAAACCTTGGAGCCGCGCAAGGAGCGCTGGAACTTCCCGCTGCTGGAAGGCGAAACCGACAACTACATGGGCTGGGAGATGGCGGCCTCTGGCGCCATGGGCGTGTGGGCCACCGAGAACACCCGCGAGGCCATCTGGGACGCCATGAAGCGCCGCGAAACCTTCGCCACCACCGGCCCGCGCATGACCCTGCGCTTCTTTGCCGGTTACGACTTCACACAGGACGACCTGGGCGCCGACCTGGCCCGCGCCGGTTACCAGCGCGGCGTGCCGATGGGCGCCGACCTGGCCGCCGATACCGAGGGCCGCGCCCCCACCTTTATCGTAGCCGCCCAGCGCGACCCGCAGGGCGCCAACCTGGACCGGGTGCAGGTGATCAAGGGCTGGGTGGACGCCGCGGGCGAGCTGCACGAGCAGGTGTTCGACGTGGCCTGGTCGGGTGAGCGCCAGCCAGACGCTGGCGGCAAGCTGCCCGCGGTGGGCAACACGGTGGACCTCGACAAAGCCAGCTACGCCAACAGCATTGGCGCCGACGCCCTGACCGCGGTGTGGTCCGACCCGGCGTTTGACGCCAGCCAGCGCGCCTTTTACTACCTGCGGGTGCTGGAAATCCCGACCCCGCGCTGGACTCTGTACGACAAGGTACGCTTTGGCGCCGACATGCCCAACTCGGTACCGCTGGTACACCAGGAGCGGGCCTTCAGCTCGCCCATCTGGTACGCCCCGGCGGCCAGCGAGTCCTAGGCGGGCTGCCGGCACTTAAAAGGCAAATTCCTCCTCCGCCAGCGCCATCACCGATGCCGGTGGCGCCATGGCCGCCGCCGCATGGGCCCGGGCCCGGGGCAGCAGGCGCTGGAAGTAGAAGCGCGCGGTGGCCAGCTTGGCGCGGTAAAACGCGCCGTCACTTTCGCCCTCACCGTCACCCTCACCTTCAGCCCGCTGCAGGGCCGCCAGGCTGGTTTCGGCAATGCGCGCCCACACCCATGCGTAGGTGACGTAGCCTGAGAACATCAGGTAGTCCACCGATGCCGAGCCCACGGCCTCGGCATCGGCCATCGCGGCCTCTCCCACCTTCATGGTGAGATCGCCCCACTCGGCGTTCAGCTCGGCCAGCGGGGCCACAAACTCTGCCATTGCCGCATTGCCCCCCTGGGCCTCGCAGTATTTGTGAATCACCTTGGTAAAGCCGCGCAGCAGCTTGCCACCGCTGCCCAGCACCTTGCGGCCGATCAGGTCCAGCGACTGGATGCCGGTGGTGCCTTCATACACGGTGGAAATGCGGTTGTCCCGGGCGATCTGCTCCATGCCGTGCTCGGCAATGTAACCGTGGCCGCCAAACACCTGCATGCCAAGGTAGCTCACCTCCTGGGCTGTTTCGGTGCAAAAACCCTTGGCAATGGGGGTCAGCAGTTCCAGCAGGGCGCTGGCCGCCTCGGCGTCTTGCGCGCTGCCGTGGGCGATCACATCCGCCTGCTGGGCCAGCCAGTACAGGAAGGCGCGGCCGCCCTCGGTAAAGGCCTTCTGGGTCATCAGCATGCGCCGCACATCCGGGTGTACGATGATCGGGTCCGCCGGGCCGTCGGGGTTTTTGGCCCCGGTGAGGGAGCGCATTTGCAGGCGCTCCCGGGCGTAGGCCAGGGCGCCCTGGAAGGCGCGCTCGCACATGGCCAGGCCCTGCAGGGCGGTGCCGATGCGGGCGGTGTTCATCAACTTGAACATCAGCGCCAGGCCCTGGTTCTCGGCCCCCAGCATAAAGCCCCGGGCGCCGTCGTAGTTCATCACGCAGGTGGCCGAACCCTTCAGGCCCATTTTCTTTTCGATGGAGCCGCAGCTGACGTGGTTGAACGCCCCCAGGGTGCCGTCTTCCTCCACCCAGAACTTGGGCACAATAAACAGGGAGATGCCCGCGGTGCCGGCGGGGGCGCCCTCGGTGCGGGCCAGAATGGCATGCACGATGTTGTCGGTAATGTCCTGGTCGCCGCCGGAGATGAAAATCTTGGTGCCGGTAATGTTCCAGGTGCCATCGCCATTGTCGCTGGCCCGGGTGCGCAGCAGGCCGACATCGGAGCCACAGTGGGCCTCGGTCAGGCACATGGTGCCGGCCCATTCACCGCTCAACAGCTTGGGCAGAAAGCGCGCCTTCAGCGCTTCGGTGCCGCCGTTCAGCAGGCAGGTGACCGGCGCGCCGGACAGGCCGGTGTACATGCTCCAGGCCCAGTTGGCGGCGCCCACCATTTCGGTGACGCACAGGCCCACCGAGGGCGGCAGGCCCTGGCCGCCATCGGCCACCGGCACCGTGAGCCCCTGCCAGCCGCCCTCGCCCCACTGGCGGAAGGCCTCGGCGTAGCCGGCCGGGGTGCTCACCCGGCCATCGGCAAAGTGGCAGCCCTCGGCGTCGCCGCTCTGGAAGGTGGGGGCAACCACCTCCTCGGCAAACTTGGCGGCGTTGTCGATGATGGCGTCCAGCAGGTCGGGGGCCACGGCGGCATCACCCGCCAGGGCACTGTAGTGGCTGTCGGCATCAAGAAATTCGCGCAGCACAAACTGAATGTCGCGGCGGGGGGCGGTGTAACTGGCCATAACACTATCCTGTGATGTCATCGCCCGCTGGCGGGCAAGGCGGTTGCAAGTGCGCCCAGTCTAGGGGCTCTCGGGCGCAGCAGCCACGGCGCACCGGGCCACAAAGCACTGGCATTTGCTCGCGCTTGCGCCGCCCCCCGGCTCCGGTACTATGCCGCGATGGCCGTTACCGACACGCTGATCTACCTCGACCCGGATTCCACCCTGGGCCTGCAAGCCCAGATACGCCAGAAACTGGTGGACGCCATCATGCTGGGCACCTTCCCGGAGGGCCGCCGGCTGCCCTCCTCCCGCAAGCTGGCCGAACAGCTGGGCGTGGCCCGCAATACCGTGGTGCTGGCCTACCAGCAGTTGCTGGACGAGGGCTATCTGATCAGCCGCGAGCGCAGCGGGCTGTACGTCAACGAAAAGGTGCGCCAGGACCGGGTGGGCTTTGAGGGCAGCGAGCGCCAGCGCGGCGCACTCTCACCCCGCTGGCGCCAGCGCTTTCGCGGGCGCAGCGCGCCGGAGCCCGCCTTCAGCTGCCCGCCCAACTGGCAGCAGTATCCCTATCCCTTTATCGAGGGGCAGTTCGACACCTCCCTGTACCCGGTGAAGGAGTGGCGCGAGGCGAGCCGGCTGGCCCTGGGCGTGCGCGAAATCAACCAGTGGGCGGGCGAAAGCGGCGATGCCGACGACCCCATGCTGATCGAGCAGATTCGCAGCCACATCCTGCCGCGCCGGGGTATTCAGGCCTCGCCGGATGAAATCCTGATCACCGTCGGCACCCAGCAGGCCCTGTACCTGGCAGTACAACTGCTGGTGGATGCCGATGTGCCGGTGGCGGTGGAAGACCCCGGCTACCCCGCCATGCGCCGCCTGCTCACCCAGCGCGGCGCGCCGCTGGTGCACCAGCCGGTGGACGAGGAAGGGCTGGTGGTGGACGAGCGGCTGGACAGCTGCCAGCTGATCTACGTCACCCCCAGCCACCAGACGCCCACCGCCGTTACCATGAGCATGGCCCGGCGCCAGGCCGTGCTGGCCCTGGCGGAGCGCAACGACGCGCTGATCATCGAGGACGACTTTGAATTTGAAAGCAATTACCTGAACGCCCCCCACCCGGCCCTGCGCAGCCTCGACGGCGACGACCGGGTGATTTACATGAGCTGCCTGAGCAAGGTGCTGTCGCCCGGCCTGCGCCTGGGCTTTATGGTGGCGGCGCCAGAGGTGATTCGCGAGGCGCGCAAACTGCGCCAGTTGATGGTGCGCCACCCGCCGCTGAACAACCAGCGCACCGCGGCGTTCTTCCTGTCGCTGGGCCACTACGACACCTTTCTCATGCACCTGCACGACACCTTTCGCGAGCGCTGGATTGCCCTGCGCCGGGCGCTGAACTACTACATGCTGTTTTACGTGGAGCTGGCGCCGGCCCAGGGCGGCAGCGCCCTGTGGGTGCGCGGCCCCAAAGACCTGGACGACACCTTTGTGGCCAAGGAAGCGGCCCGCCGCGGCATTCTGATTGAACCGGTGCGCCACTACTACGCCAGCGCCGACGACGCGCCGCGCAACTGCTTTCGAATGGGCATTACCGGCATTCCCCTGGAGCGCATTCGCGAGGGCGTGCTGAAGCTGCGCGAACTGTTCCACGACCTCACCGGCAACAAAACCGAAACCTTCGCCGATGCCCGCGGCAGGCACCTCACCGGCCAGGCCCTGCGCGATGCCGTTACCGACACCACCATGATCTGCATCATTGCCTACGGCGACCCCTGCACCATTGCCATTCACCAGGGCGGCGCCCTGGTGGGCATTGCCGGCTACTCCAACGAAGACCGCGACCAGGGCGAATGGTGGATAGAGAACAACCGCTGGCACCGGCGCTGGTCGCGCTGGGCCTGGGGCGAAACCGGCGTGTACGACGTGCGCCTGGACGGCGACATCATCAAACTGTTTGATGAAGACGGCTGGCTGATCGACCGCGCCATCCTGCGCCGCAACCCGGTGGCGGTGGACGAGGGTGCCCACGCATGACCCTGCCACCGGACGCCCGACAGCAAAAACGCATGGGGCTGGTGATGCAGGCCCTGGCCTGGATTGTGCTGATGGCCCTGCTGGGCGCGTGGTTCTCCGGGCTGCTGGAGCGCCAACAGAACCCCAACCGGCCGGTGAACAGCCAGGTGATTGAGGGCGGGGTGCGCGAAGTCATCCTCAAGCGCAATCGTCAGGGCCACTACGTCACCAGCGGGCGCATCAACGGCGAAGCGGTAGTGTTCATGCTGGACACTGGCGCCACTGGCATTGCCATCCCGGAGTCCGTGGCCGAGCAGTTGCGCCTGCAGCCGGGGCAGCGCCTGACCACCCAGACCGCCAACGGCCTGGCCACCGCTTTTGCCACCCGGGTGGACCGGGTCAGCGTGGGCGACATCGCCCTGGAGGACATGCCAGCGGCCATTGTGCCGGGCCTTGGCAGCGGCCAGGTGCTGCTTGGCATGTCCTTTCTCAAGCACCTGGAATTTACCCAGCGCGGCGACACCCTGACCCTGCGTCAGTACCCGCCGGGCAGCTGAACAGCAACTGGCCTAAACGCGGCTGTGCGACTGGCCCTATCTCGCGCGCAGCCCGCGCCCTACAGTATCGGCCATGCCAGCGCCGTGCCAGCGCTACAAAACAAGCACCCATAAACATCCAGGCCCGGGGGACACCATGAGCCGCTTCGCCATCGCCGCTGTGCAGCTGCAGCTGTCGAACCAGGACAACCGCAGCCTGATCGAGCAACACATCCGCCGCGTGCGCCGGCGCTTTCCCTGGGTGCAGATGGTGGTGCTCGGCGAGCTGGCCACCCGCGGCGCCGACCCGGCGGCGGCAACGGTGCTGAGCACGGGAGCCGACCCCGCCAGCGATGGCATTGTGCCTTTCTACGCGGCGCTGGCGCGCGACACCGGCCTGTGGCTGGTGCCGGGCTCGGTGTACGAGCGCGCGGGGCAGGCCACCTACAACACCGCGCTGGTGTTCAACCCGGCCGGCGAACTGGTAAGGCGCTACCGCAAGATGTTTCCCTTCTGCCCCTACGAAACCGGCGTAACGCCCGGCGCCGAATTCTGCACCTTCGACGTTGACGGTGTCGGCCGCTTCGGCCTGTCCATCTGCTACGACCAGTGGTTTCCGGAAACCTCGCGCAACCTGGCCTGGCTGGGCGCCGAGGTCATCCTGTGCCCCACCATGACCAACACCATCGACCGCGACCTGGAACTGAGCCTGGCCCGCGCCAACGCCATCACCAACCAGTGCTACTTCTTCAACGTGAACATGGCCGGCGAACTCGGTAACGGCCGCTCCATTATCGTTGGGCCCGACGGCCAGATTCTGCACCAGGCAGGCGAGCTGCATGAGGTGATGCCCGTCGAGATCGACCTGGCCCACGTGCGCCGCGTGCGCGAGCGTGGCGTGTTTGGCCTGTGCCAAACCCTCAAGAGCTTTCGCGACAGCACCATGCCGCTACCGGCCTTCGATTTACCCGGGCGCGGCCAGGGGGCACTGGCTGAGCTGGGCGCTTTGCGCATGCCGCCCCGGGAGGGCGAACCACAACTGGACTAACGCACAGGGCGCAACTGGCTCTAGGTCTGCCGCGGCGCCTGGTCAATCCTTATTCACCATTCTCCATTCACCACTCACACAGCACGCCAACAGCCATAACAACAGTTTCGGGGGAAGCACCATGACGTCTGCACCTATCCAAACCCACCCTTTCCGGCGCCGCCTGCTGGCCAGTGCCGTTGCCGCCGGCCTGCTGCACGGCGCTGCACCACTGCAGGCCCAGGGCACCCAGCTTGAGGAAGTGCTGGTCACCGCCTCGGCCAGGGAACAG
This sequence comes from Parahaliea mediterranea, assembly GCF_003402235.1. Lineage (GTDB taxonomy): Bacteria > Pseudomonadota > Gammaproteobacteria > Pseudomonadales > Halieaceae > Parahaliea > Parahaliea mediterranea. The sequence continues at coordinate 426,857 of NZ_QEWO01000005.1, read as the reverse complement.
TCGGTACAGGACATTCCCTACAACATCTCCGCCATGGCCGGCAGCGAGATGGAAGCCCAGCAGATCACCGACCAGGCCGACCTGCTGCGCGCCATTTCCGGCGTATCGGTGGTGGATCGCGGCTATCGCAACTCCGGCACTGTGAACAGCATCATCATCCGCGGCCTCAACGTGGACAGCTCCCTGAACGGCGACGTCTCGCTGAACGCCGTGCCCACCGTGTCCACCTATGTCGACAACACGCCGCTGTTCGCCAACTTCGTGCTGCGCGACATCGAGCGGGTGGAGGTACTGCGCGGCCCGCAGGGCACGCTGTACGGGTCTGGCTCCCTCGGCGGCACCGTGCGCTACATCACCCGCAAGCCCAATACCGAGGAATTCGAGGGCCAGCTGAGCGGCAGCTACAGCCAGACCGACGGCTCCGAGGGTGACAACACCGATCTGTTCGGCATGCTGAACATCCCCATCGGCAACCGCGCGGCCCTGCGCGCCTCTGCCGGGCGCATCGATAACGACGGCGTGATCGACTACGTCAACGCCTACCAGCTCAACGCCTTCGGCGAGCCCCTGATCGACGCCGGCAACGGCAACTGCGTGAGCCCCCGCGATGCCAGCAACGACCAGTTGCTGAACAACGGGGCCTGCTACCGCAACGCCGAAGACGCCGACGATGTGGAGATTGAATACGCCAAGGCCGCCCTGGCCTGGGACATCACCGACCGGCTCAGCGTGCGCGGCAGCTACCACCACCAGCAGGACGAGGTGGGCGCCCGCCGGGCCACCACCCTGGGGGACAACAACCAGCCCCAGGACTCCCCGCTGTATCGCAACTACGGCGAGCACGAAAGCGGCCAGGTTCTGCTGGAACCCTCCTCCCGCGAGGTGGACCTGATGAGCCTGGACGTAGAATGGGACCTCGGCTTTGCCACCCTTACCTCCAACTCCTCCTGGTACGACCACGAGGGCGCGGGCGACTCCGACAACGGCGGCCTGTGGGTGAGCGGCGGCGAGGACGACCCCGCCGCCTCCCGCGACTGGATAGAATCCTTCGGCTACAGCGGCTGGCCGCGCCCGGCCCAGCGCGCCGAACGCGGCTACGAAGACGACACCTTTGTGCAGGAGCTGCGGCTGATCTCCAACGAATCGGTGGCCGGCTTCGACTGGCTGATCGGCGGCTTCTACATGGACCAGGACCTGGTGGTGTACCAGAACAGCTGGAACCCGGGCATGAATGCCTTCAACGAGGCCTGCCGCGCCACCGGCTCACCGGTGTGCGACAACTTCTGGCCGCGCTTCTACAGCGGCCTTACTGAGCGCGACTTTGAGTACCGGCGGGATGTGCAGTTTGAGGAAGTCGCCGTCTACGGCGACCTGACCTACAACGTCTCGGATACCTTCCGCGTCACCGTGGGCGCGCGCTGGTTCGACAACGAAACGGTGAACGACACCCTGATGGGCTTCCCGTTGGTGGAGGGCTGGACCTCATCCGAGGTGCCCCAATCCACCGACGACGACAGCGACATCCTGCTCAAGCTCAACCTCAGCTGGGATGTGAGCGATAGCGCGATGCTCTACGGCACCGTGTCCGAGGGCTACCGCCGCGGTGGCGCCAACGCCATCCCGAGCCTGGAAAACGGCGACAACTTCGGCGAGCCAAACGCCGAGGCCATCCGCAACTACGACAAGGACACCGCCACCAACTACGAAGTGGGCGTGAAGGGCCGCCTGGACAGCCTCAGCTACACCGTGTCGGCCTTTTACGTGGACTGGCAGGACCCACAGCTGAACGCCACCTCCGACTGGTACGGCTTCTTCCTGGCGGCCAATGGCGACGAGGCCAGCACCCAGGGCATCGAGATGGAGCTGGACGGTTATCTGGGCGAGCGCTTCCACTACCACCTGGGCTACACCTACGTGAAGGCCGAGCTGGACGCCGACTTCATCAGCCCCCAGAGCGGCGGCGTCATCGCCCCGCAAGGGTCCACCCTGCCCGGCACCCCGGAAAACGTCTTCTCCGCCTCGGTGGACAACACCTGGGCGCTGGGCGAGGACTGGTCGCTGGTGGCCCGCGCCAGCGCCTACTACCAGTCCGAGGCCGAGAACTACATCAACCAGCGCTCGGTGATCAACCAGACCTTCGACAGCTTCTGGCTGTTCGGCGCCTCCCTGTCACTGGTTGCCGGCAACTGGGACCTAACCCTCTACGGCAAAAACCTCGGCAACGAAGAGGGGGTGACCGGGGCCTTTACCAGCGGCTACTGGAGCTACGACACCGGCGTATTCGAGCAGTGGTACGGCAACGGCAACCGGCAGATGATCGTGCAGCCGCGCACCCTGGGGCTGACGGCCAACTACCGGTTCTGATGGGAATTCTGGATGCCAGTCCATTCATACCCGCTGGCGCCAGTGAATAGCAGGGTCACTGGCGAAGTCTTGCTAGTTCAAACGGCTTTGTTGACTGGGCGAACCAATCGATGACCCGGCAAATCTTTAAGGTACTGCCAGACTGCTGTGCGCGACAGGTGGAGCCGACTTGCAACGTCGCCAATGAGGTCACCTCCAACCGGGCAAAAAACGGCGGACTTTGAGCACGGCCTCCATGCAAAGCTCCTGTCGTGTACGTCGGGTTCACAAAACCGAGATTGAATAGAACAGGGTGGCTAGCTTTCAACGCCGACCACCCAGAATTCCGGACAGTGTTCCACGCCGACTCACAGTCGCACAACGGCAAAAGCGAAAAGATCCAATGCTATTCTGAACGAATTTCTGAATACATCAGAAGCGCTAAAGTTGTGGCCTAAAAGCGTTGCGCACACCCCTTGGCCTTGCTACGTTGTTGAAGTGAGAGGCTCCAAATAGTCTCCGCGAACAGTAAACCGCCAAGGCCCATAGCCTAGGCAGCGGGGTGTCCTATTATGGATAATAAAATGATGCCCGCACACTACCTTGAAGGGCTACTCGCACTGGCAAGGCGCCCCCGAGAGGAGTTGGTGCAGCTACTGAAGACCCATCAACTGCCGGAATCTCTATTGACTCCCGGAAGTACCCTTCAAGGAGTCAGTGTTCTGGCAGCTGGGCGCTTGTTTACTGATTTGGTCCGACGCTCCCAAGAGGACATCCACAGCACTGCTCAAAACGTCGAGAGCATATTGAGCTTAAGCAGCTACCGCCTTCTATATACCTACATGCTGACTGGCAAAACCCTTGAGGAGGCGCTTCAAAAAGGACGGCAATTCTATACGCGCTTTCATCACGGTCAGCAGATCAAACTTGAAAGAGAGGGCGATCACTATCGCGTGATACTGCAATTTGACGACCAGAAAGCGACCGACATCCTCTCTCTTGAACAGTTTTCATTTAGCCAGCTTTTGTCCCTTCCAGGTCGATTCGGACGTATTTCCAACCTGTACATATGGCACCGCTTTGCCAGTTGGCTGATTGGCAACTTCATTGATCTACTCGCGGTACATGTCGATCTACCTCCTTCCCGGAATTGGTCTGAGGGAAATAATTTCTTCGGTTGCACCATGTATTTCAATGCCGATTGTTGCGCTCTGGAATTTTCCGCTCACTATCTAGAACGTAGAGTCAGCCGAAGCAATGCTGATCTCGAAAAAATGCTGGCAAACTTTCCAGATGACCTGGTAACGGTGGATTTTCTGCGCGACAGCACGGTCTCACGCGTGCGTTGCGCGCTGTTCGAATCAACCCGGTCGTCACTGCCCGGTTTAGAACAGGTTGCAGAGGATCTGCACATGACCTGCGCCACATTGCACCGTCGTCTCGCTGAAGAGGGCACGTCATTCCAGCAGGAAAAAGATCATTTCCGGCGCCAGCGAGCGGTTGCTTTGCTACGTGAAAATCAGCAGCCTGCGGCCAATATCGCCGAGCAACTTGGCTTCTCCGATGTATCCACATTTAGCCGGGCATTTAAACGTTGGACCGGCGTTACACCCAGTGCATTTCGCCAGCAACAGCACTGCGACTGACCTATTTGCGAAAATTTGCCCAATAATTTGCCAAGCTTGGCAATGTCACCAACTCCTCCTGCTCATTAATACTAGGCGCGCAAAAACAGCCCTGTAGACCGGCAGGAGATAACAATGGATTACTTTGTGACTGGTGGAACCGGCTTTCTGGGTCGGTTTCTTGTTGAGAAGCTGCTGCAACGTGGCGGCAACGTGTATGTACTTGTTCGCCCCACCTCTCGTGAGCGCTACAATGCGCTAGCTAGGCGACTGGGTTCACCGATCGGTCTAAACCCGGTCTTTGGCGACCTAGAAAAGCCCGATCTGGGGCTAACACCCCAAACAATTGCAAATCTCAAAAACCAAATCGACCATTTCTTCCACGCTGCGGCAATCTATGACATTGCAGCCGACGCTCAGGCGCAACATGTTGCCAATGTGCTGGGCACGCGCAACGCCATCAACTGTGCACAAACACTGGTAGCAGGCTGTTTTCACCACATCAGTTCCATCGCAGCGGGCGGTCTGTTCCGTGGTACGTTTCGTGAAGACATGTTCCATGAGGCGGAGAATCTGGACAATCCGTATTTCCTCACCAAACACGAATCCGAGGGGCTGGTGCGCAACGAGTGCACAATACCCTACCGAATCTACCGTCCTGCAAGCATTGTCGGACATTCGGGCACAGGTGAAATCGACAAAATCGACGGTCCCTATTATAGCTTTACAGCAATCCGAAAAATGCGTGACCTGTTGCCGCCATGGTTTCCGTTGGCCAGCGTGGATTCGGGCAGCATCAACGTCGTTCCAGTGGATTATGTTGCCGATGCCATAGACTACATCGCTCACAAAGAGGGGTGCGACGGAGGTTGCTTTCATCTGGTAAATCCCCGGCAGTACAGTTTCGGGGAGATGTTTAACATCTTCGCTGCAGCCGCTCACGCGCCACGCATGGCCATGCGCTTCGACTCATCTGTTTTTCGATTTCTGCCGAGCGGTCTACTTTCCATGGCCGCCAAACTACCGCCAGTCAAACGCATGATTGCAGCCATCTGCGACAGCCTTGGCATGCCAGTAGAAGCTTTAGGCATGATGAAATGGTCGACCCGCTATGATGCGCGGGAAACAGAGCGAGCTCTTCAAGATAGCGGAATCAGTCTACCGCCCTTGGAAGACTATGCAGCGAACTTGTGGGATTACTGGGCACGCAACCTCGACCCAAATCTATTTGTGGATCGCTCTCTCGCGGGCAATGTCGCCGGTAAGCGGGTGGTCATCACTGGCGCTGGCTCAGGAATTGGAGCTGCTGTAGCTGAACGCCTCGCACTGGCCGGCGCTGAAGTCATCATCACAGGCCGCACCCTTGAGAAGCTGGAAGAGACGCGCGACCAGATTCTCGCAAAAGGCGCCAAAATACACGTCTACGCCACCGACAATGCCGATATGGAAGCCTGCGATAGCTTTATCAAGCAGGTTCTCATCGAGCACGGTACTGTTGATATCCTGATCAACAATGCTGGTCGTTCAATCCGGCGCTCCATCGAGCTCTCCTACGATCGCTTCCATGATTTTCAACGCACTATGCAGATTAATTATTTCGGGGCGCTACGTTTGACCCTCGGCTTTCTGCCTGGAATGTCGGTGCAGCGAAATGGCCAGATCATCAATATTTCCTCCATGGGCGTTATCGGCCCGCCACCGCGATTCTCTGCCTACGTTGCTAGCAAGAGTGCACTGGAGGGATTCACTCGGGTCGCAGAAGCTGAGTTTTTGGATCGCAACATTGCTTTCACCAATATCAATATGCCCTTAGTGCGAACGCCTATGATCGGTCCGACAGCGGCATATGACTTTGTTCCTGCTCTGACGCCCGGAGAGGCTGCGGAGATGATCGTCGAAGCCATTATTGACCGCCCAAGCCGCATCACTACACCCATGGGCAAGTGGATGCAGGTGGCAGGCACCTTCCTTCCCAAGGCGCTCGCCCATGGCATGAACGCCAGCTTCCGTATGTTCGACGACTCCAACGCCGCCAAAGGTATCGAGGGTAAGGACAAGGTCGATCCGACCAGTGAGCAGGTAGCATTGGCCGCGCTGATGAAAGGCGTCCATTTCTAGAGGGGGACCTATTGTGAGTTCATTTAATCTTGCCGATTTATTTGAACTGGTCGTCGACTGCTGCTCAACGCGAGAGGCGGTAGTCTGTGGCGATCAACGTAGAACCTTCAGCTCTCTTGAGAGCCGCAGCAATCAGCTAGCGCACGTATTGCAAGCGAAAGGTATCGGTCCCGGGGACCATGTGGGCATATATCTATACAACAGCTGTCAGTACATCGAAACCCTGCTGGCCTGCTTCAAGTTACGTGCCGTACCGATAAACATTAACTATCGATACGCTTCTGATGAGTTGATCTACTTACTAAACAACGCCGATATCAAGGCCTGCATATTACAGCAAGAGTTTGAGCCGCTATTGGTATCAGTGATGACCCAGTGCCCGACGCTCATCACCAGTCTGGTTGTTGTGGATGATCGCAGCGCCCCGCGCTCGGCAGGAAGCCGCAGTGGGGACTATGAAGAGCAACTGGCCGCCCACAGCAGCCAGAGGAACTTCCTGGCACGCAGCGACGATGATACGTTCATTCTTTACACAGGTGGCACCACAGGCTATCCCAAAGGAGTGGTCTGGAGCCACCGTGACATGTTCTACGCAGCACTCGGTGGTGGCGCCGTGTTCTCCCCCGCCGGCCCTTGTCGCGAACCAGAGGATATCCTTAGCCGTCTGTTACCAGAACCCATTCGCGGACTTGCGCTGGCCCCTTTGATGCACGGTGCTGCCGTGTGGTACGCGCTGATGATGTTGCTGAGTGGCAGCACTCTGATTCTCAACCCAAACCGTTCGTTACGCGGCGAGCAAGTTTGGGATCTGGTTGAAGCAGAGCAGGTTAACGCTATTTCGTTGGTTGGCGACGCCATGGCCATTCCACTTTTGGAGGCGCTGCATGAAAATCCGGGGCGTTGGCAACTGGGCAGCATCGTCAATATCGGATCGGGTGGGGCAGTATTTTCCGCGAGCAACCAGGCGGCCTTTCGCGAGCAGTTTCCAGAGGCGGCGGTGGTGGACGGTTTCGGTTCTTCGGAGTCCGGCCAGATTGGCCAGGCCAGCGGCTCGTCCGGCGCGGGTCTGACCAGCTTTCCCGCCTCAGACACGATCACTGTGTTGAGCAACACAGGTCGAGCGGGCTGGGGTCACGCTACCCCCGGAGAGCGCGGCATTCTGGCTCGCAGCGGTCACATCCCAAAGCATTACTACAATGCGCCTGAAAAAACCGCTGAAGTGTTTGTCATGGTGGATGGCCGACGTTGGCTGCTAACCGGCGACAGTGCACGGCAAGACAAGAATGGAGAGATCGTAGTTTTCGGGCGTGGCTCCAACTGCATCAATTCTGGCGGAGAAAAAATATTTCCCGAAGAGGTCGAACAAGCCCTCAAAGCGCACCCGGAGATACTTGACGCACTGGTGTTTGGTCGCAAAGACAAACGCTGGGGGCAGAGAGTTGTTGCTTTGATCAGCACCCGTAATGGCAGTGAGCTTAATTTGGATACCGTGCGAGGCGCACTGGCCGACAATTTATCCAGCTATAAGCTCCCGCGGGAATTGCACTGCACTGGTGATATCCCTCGCCTTATTACCGGCAAACCTGACTACGCAACCGCCCTGAGCATTGCCGAGGCCGCCATCCCGGGGCACGGAAGGACCTGATTATGGAGCAGCTCAATGCAGTAGACACCTCGTTCATCTACTCTGAGTCACCCTCGCTTCCGATGCATTTTTCGTCGGTAGCCATTTACGATCAAGCGACTGCGCCCGGTCAAACGGTACGTTTCAAGGATATTCTTGCGCTTTACGAGGACGCGGTATATTCCGTGCCTCTCTTTCGTCGCAGGCTAGTGGAAGTGCCACTTTCCCTAGATAAGCCCTACTGGATAGAAGATCCGGACTTCGATATCGAATTCCACGTACGACATATTGCCCTACCTGCGCCGGGCGATTGGCGGCAGTTCTTTATCCAATTGGCGCGTTTGCAGGCTCGTGAGTTGGATCGCTCGCGTCCACTCTGGGAAACTATTGTTATCGAGGGGCTTGATGCCCTTGAGGGCTTACAGTCCGGCTGTTTTGCTGTGATGACAAAAATGCACCACGCTGCATTGGACGGGCAGTCAGCGAATCAACTCTTCCTTCACGTGCATGAATTTAGCCCTACCCTTCGCGAGCGGCTAGTCGATAAGCCACCGCTGATCGTAGAATCGAGACCCAACACGCTGGGTCTGCTGACCCGAGCCGCCAGCAATGGCTTTATTCGCAGTGGGAGAATTCTGAAGACCGGGCGCAAGGCTCTCGGCGCAATGCACCGAGTTAACCAGGCTGTAAAACGTGGCGAACTGGCCAGCCCGCCAGAATCACCATTGACCCGCTTCAACCGGCCGGCTTCTCCGCACCGAGTTGTCACCTCGGTAGCGCTGCCACTAGAAGATGTACAGCGCCTGCGGAAAGCCCACCCTGGCGCGACCATCAACGATTTTATGCTCGCAGTGCTCGGCGGAGCCCTACGCCAATACCTCTTGAATCATCAGGAGCTGCCAGAAGCATCCCTCGTGGCGCAGACGCCTGTTGACTTACGGGCCCACGGTTCGAAAGGGACGGGCAACCAGATCAACGCGATGAATGTTTCCATTGGCACCGATATCGAGCATCCTTTAGAACGCCTGAGTGCGGTGCACAACAGCTCTGACAGTGCCAAACGATACCACCGGGAATTAGGCGTAGACCTGATGACGGAGGTAGGTGAAGCACTGCCGCCCCTTCTGGGCCGGGCATGGTTCGCCCTACAAAACGGGAGCGATCACCTCCCTGCACTGAAACGTCACCTGCCGGTGCCGCCAGCGACCATCATCAGCAACGTAGCCAGCTCTCCAGTGCCGTTTTATCTATGCGGCGCCAAATCAGTCGGTGGGCTCGGTCTGGGCCCATTAATGCCTGGCACCGGTCTATTCCAGACTGTGGTCAGTCACGACAACACAATCACCATCTCCGCTACGTGCTGTCGAGACATAATGCCCGACCCCGATCATTACCAGCAGTGCATTCGAGATAGCTTTGAAGAGCTCAAAGTTGCCTGTGAAACAAGTCTCTCGCCGCCTCGTAGACGCACTAAAAGTCCACGTCGCCAGGCTGCGGCAACCAAGCGTCGCAGTCGACCAAAAGCAAGACGAACATAAATAGAGTCTATCTGGCTGCGTCACCCCGGATGAAATGGCTTAAATACCTCAGAGGAAGCGCACACCTCCAGCAACTTATTGGCCAAGAAACCATGTGAATTAATGTCTACTTACATAAGAAGGCACAAGCCATGCCGAGATACCTGATAAATAACACTCCTCAACCGACCGGAGAACATGAAGTACATCAAGAAAATTGTACTTGCTTACAAATGCCCCATCCATCTAATCGCATCGACCTCGGCATCCATGAAACTTGCAAGAGAGCTGTCTCTGAAGCCAAACGCCGGTATCCTACAAAAATCATAGTCGGATGCTGCTACTGCTCTACGCCTTGTCACACATCTTAGGTCGCATAGAGCGAACCATAAGTAAGATCGTTAGAACGCCTATCATTGCATCCTGATAGGGTAAGATAGGCTAGAGAACCGAAAGTACCTGGATTAAATCACGAAGAACCGCTATTCCGGATAGCGTTTTTCCTAGGAATCAATGAAGTACCAAAAGTAAAAAAATCGCCACAATCGAATTTTCTTTAAGACAACTATCTTAAGACCGTGCTCTGCACCTATAACAGAAACAATACTATTTCCATCGTAGTAGATTTTCTTAAACCCAATTACCAGCTACAACGCTTACTCAGTGCTAGGCTAGTTTAAATTCTCCCAAGCCGACATTACGAGTGGCTTCGGAGCGAGATTTCAAAGATACCAGCAATAGAAAAATCAATGAGAGATATATGGCGCTTAGAGGAATAAACCGAGTTATTGTTGCAGTTCACGACCTTGAAAAGTCCAAAGAGTTTTATTCAAAGCTCCTTGGAGCAACCTTCCATGATGCAAACTGGACAGGAGAGCCATTTGGCATCCATGTTGCTATTAGTTGGGATGCTGGACTGGAGCTGTGCGCTCCGATGCCCGGCCGCAAAGGGGATAGCGCGGTTTCCGCTTTTCTTGAAAAGAATGGAGAGGGGGTCGTAAACGTTTTTTTCGGGGTAAGTAACGCCGAGGCCGCGAAAGAACTGGCAGCAAAGTCGGGTGTAGAAACCGTCCACTCACTCGATTACACGCAAGATGAAATTGACCGTCATTTAGACGGGCTGTTTAAAAAATACGAAGAACACACTCTTAATTCGGCTCAGCAATGTGGCTTCGGCATGACTTTGGCGCAGATTGACCCGAAATAGGAGAGAACTCAGGCTTCCGGCGCCACTTTGGCCTTAAGCTCAGTTTTTTCATCGCAACGGGACTGGCTAAAGCAGGTAATTGCGATCTTCAAAACATCATGAGGTGAGCCGACTACTATCGATCTTTCGCGCATGGTCAGATGCGCCCAGAAAACGCTGTACCATTAGAAAACCAAATATGGCGACATGGTAGCCTAGAAAGCAAAGCACCTGCACGAGTGGGGGCCAGAAAATACCCGCTTATAGAGAGTTAGCTTTGACATTGAATTCGAATATACAAGTTGTGGGTGAAAACATGGATAGCATACTAGATCGATTCCGCTTGGATGGAGCGATTGCCATTGTTACAGGTTCCGGGCGGGGTATTGGTGCCGCTACCGCTGTTGCCCTGGCTGATGCAGGCGCAGATATTGTTGTTACCGCCCGCACAGTTTCACAGATCGAAGAAACTGCCGAACGAGTAAGGGCCCGAGGTAGACGAGCATTGGTTGTAACCTGCGATGTGCTCATGGAGGAGCAACGCGCAGAATTGGTAGAACAGACCTTGCGAGAGTTCGGCCGTCTTGACGTCCTGGTGAACAACGCTGGAGGCTCTGGCCCAATGCCCGCACTCCAAACAAGCGAATCTGACTTCAACGAAACATTTCGATTTAATGTCACGACTGCGTTTCGTATGTCATGTCTCTGCGCACCGCAGATGGTTCACACCAGTGGCAAAGGATCGATTGTTAACATTTCTTCGATCGCAGGGAAATTTGCCCAGGCTGGCTTTGCCAGCTATGGCGTGGCCAAAGCTGGATTAGATTTCATGACAAGAAATTTGGCTCAGGACTTCGCCCCCAAGGTAAGGGTTAACGGAATCGCTGTCGGATCAACGATGACCGCCGCCCTTTCAGGCATCATGACCGACGATTTGGAACGGGCTATGCTTGCACGCACACCATTAGCTCGCCTCGGTCAGCCTGAAGATGTCGCTGCTTGCGCACTGTTTCTTTCTTCCCCGGCTGCCGATTATGTCACTGGAGAAATCTACGGGGTGAATGGAGGATTAACAGGTACACCTATGGAAATGCCACGAGCTGGTTTGTAAACCCGCGATTTTACATAGCCTATCTCGTCATATGAGTGAGACGATGAAGCAAGATAGTGGCATTCCAGGTCTAAATCTACGTCGCATCCACTACTCAATAGGCAGGCGGTGAGTGACCTTGATTTCTTCCATGACAAAACTCGCGGTGACATCGAACAGGTCAGCGTGAATGAGTTGCTGGTAGAGCCGGTCGTAGTCCGGCAAATCGCGCACCACCGCCTTTAGCAGGTAATCCAGCTCGCCCCCCATGCGGTAGGCCTCCAGAATGCCGGGAATGCCCTCCACTACCGCCCGAAAGCGCTTGGCCCAGGCGGCGTTGTGCTGGTTGGTGCGAATGGACACGTAAACGGTCAGCGGCAGGCCGAGGCGGGCCGGGTCGAGCAGGGCCACGCGGTCGCGGATAAAACCCTCGCCCTCCAGTTTTTGCAGGCGCCGCCAGCAGGCGGATTTGGACAGGCCGGCAAGCTCCGCCAGATCCCCCACCGACAACGTTGCGTCGCGCTGCATGTGCTCCAGCAGGACCTTGTCGGTTTTATCCAGTGTGTAGGTCATCAGTTGGCTCCCTTCGCTCGAATTGGCACAATTTACCACCTGGAACCCATAAATCGAATCACTGTCTCGATTTTGGAATAATCAGCGCCCCAAAATGGGAACAATGTTCGGATCACTTCCCGCTAGGCTATGCGGCAGTTTTCGCAAGGATCTGACATGCACTCCCTGATTGATAAAATTCGCCGCGGCGTGATCGGTGCCGGCCAACGCATTCCCACGCCGCTCGGCCCACGGCCGCTGGTTTACGCCGACTACACGGCCTCGGGGCGTTCACTGGACTTCATTGAGGACGCCCTGCGCACCCAGGTGTTGCCCTGGTACGCCAACACCCATACCGAGACCTCCTTCACCGGCGCGCAAACCACTGCCCTGCGCGAACAGGCGCGCGAGACCATTCGCACGGCGGTTGGCGCCAATGAAGACGACAGCGTGATTTTCTGCGGCAGCGGCGCCACCGCTGCAATCAACCGGTTGCTGGATTTACTCGGGCTGCGCCTGCCAGCAGACCTCGACAAGCGCTACGGCCTGAGCGGGCAGATCCCCGCCGCCGAGCGCCCGGTTGTTTTTGTTGGCCCCTACGAACACCACTCCAATGAACTGCCTTGGCGCGAAAGCATCGCCGATGTGGTGGTGATCCCCCTCAACAACCGGGGCACCATCGACAGCGACCACCTGGCCCGCGCCCTGGCCGAGTACGCCCACCGCCCCCTGCGGATCGGCAGCTTCTCGGCGGCGTCAAACGTTACCGGCATTCGCAGCGACGTTGCCGCCATTACCGCGCTGCTGAAAGCCAACGGCGCCCTGGCCTTCTGGGACTACGCCGCGGCCGCGCCCTACGTGACTATCGACATGAACGCCGAACACCCGCTGGACGCGGTGTTTATTTCGCCCCACAAATTTATTGGCGGCCCGGGCACGCCGGGCGTGCTGGTGGTGAAAAACCACCTGCTGCGCAACAGCGTGCCGGCGGTGGTGGGCGGGGGCACGGTGTCTTTCGTGACGCCCCAGGGCCACACCTACCTCAAGCACATCGAGCGCCGTGAAGAAGGCGGCACCCCCGGCATTGTTGAATCCGTGCGGGCGGGGCTGGTTTTTGCCCTGCAACAGGCGGTGGGCATCGGGGAGATCGAGCGCCGTGAACACGACTTTGCCAACCGCGCCCTGCAGCGCCTGCGCGCCATGCCCAACCTGACGGTGCTGGGCGATAGCGGGGCCGAGCGCCTGTCGATTTTTTCCCTGCGCTTTCACCACGGCGAGCGCGACCTGCACTACGGCTTTATCGTCGCCCTGCTGAACGACCTGTACGGCATCCAGGTGCGCGGCGGCTGTTCCTGCGCCGGCCCCTACGCCCACACCCTGCTGGGGCTGGATGCCGACACCAGTACCCGCATCGAGGCACACATGCAGGCCGGCTGCGCCCTGCTGCGCCCGGGCTGGGTACGGCTGAACTTCAATTACTTTATCAGTGACGAGGAGTTCAATTACCTGCTCGGCGCGCTGGAACAGGTTGCCCGCCTGGGCTGGCGGATGCTGCCGCAGTACCACTACGATGCCGCCCACGGTGTGTGGCGCTACCGCGGCCAGTCAGTTGCGCTGCCCTCGCGCCTGGACGCCAGCGCCTTTGCCGATGAAACGCCGCCACTGGCCGCGGCCACGGCGCCGGATTACCCCGCCCTGCTGCGCGATGCCGAGCAAGCACTGCTGACCGCCGACCCACAGGCTGTGGGCCAGGCCCTGACGCTTGATGCAGAGGCCGAGGCCATGCGCTGGTTTGTGCTGCCCCAGGAAGTGGCGGACATTGCCGCATCGGCAGCTGACGCATCGGCACCAGCATCAACAGCGGCAGGCCAGGTGGCTTGATGCTGCTGCTGATTGGCGCTGCCATCGGCCTGCTGCTCACCCTCACCGGCGCGGGTGGCTCGGTGCTGGCGGTGCCGTTGCTCAGCGCCGGCCTGCACACGTCGCCAACCCAGGTGATGGGCCTGAGCCTTGGCTGTGTGGCCATGGCGGCAGCCCCCGGCGCCCTGCGCGGACTGTATCGGCGCCAGATCGACCTGCGCTTGGCGCTGCCACTGGCTTTGTGTGGCATTGTGTTGGCGCCGGTTGGCCGGGCGGTGGCCATGCTGCTGGACCCGCGCCTGGTCACCCTGCTGTTTGCCGCCCTGGCGGTGTTTATCGCCTGGCAACTGTGGCCACGGCGGCAGGCCCTGCCGCTGGGGGCGGCGGTGGCAAAGCCGGCGGTGGCAACGGCGCGGCCCCTGTCGAACCTGGCCTCTGGCGCGTGCCTGGGCCTGGTGTCGGGCTTTTTTGGCGTCGGCGGCGGCTTTCTGATTGTGCCCTGGCTGCTCAGGCAACGCCGCCTGTCGGCCCAGCAGGCCATTGCCACGTCGCTGCTGGTGATCGCCTGCGTCAGCGCCTCCGGCTATCTCTTTCACCTGCAGCAGCAAACCAGCTGGGCGCCGGGCCTGCTGTTGCCGCTCGCCCTCGGCAGCCTGCTCGGCGCCTGCCTTGGCATGGCCCTTGCGCACCGGTTGCACAGCGGCGTTGCCCAGCGGCTGGTAGCCACGGCGGCCATGGCCACCGCCCTCGGGTTGGTGCTACAAACCACATGGAGCTAAACCATGCTATTCCGACAGCTGTTTGACACCCGCAGCTCCACCTACACCTATCTGCTGGCCGATGGGCAAACAGGCCGTGCCGCGCTGATTGACCCGGTGCTGGAACAGACGGACCTTTACCTGCAGCTTTTAACGGAGCTGGATTTAACGCTGCACTACGCCATTGATACCCATATCCACGCAGACCACGTGACTGCCCTGGGGCGCCTGCGCCACGAGACCGCCTGCCAGACCGTGCAGGACAGCCACAGCAGCGCCCAGGGGCTTTGCCTGCAGCCCGCCAACGGCGATGTGCTGACCCTTGGCAACCTGCGGCTGACCTGGCTGCACACACCCGGGCACACCCGCGAATCCGCCTGCCTGTACTGGCCCGCCGGCAACAGCGTGTTCACCGGCGATGCCCTGCTGATTCGCGGCACCGGCCGCACCGACTTCCAGCAGGGCTGCGCACGGCAGGCCTGGCGCAGCCTGCGCGACCAGCTGCTCAGCCTGCCGGACGAGACCCTGGTGTACCCCGGCCACGATTACCGCGGCCTGTGTTGCAGCACCATCGGCGAAGAGCGCCGCTTTAACCCGCGCCTGCAGGTGGCCGATGAAGACCAGTACGCCGCGCTCATGGCCGGTATCGCACTGCCCAGGCCCAAGGCCATGGACATCGCCCTGCCGCAGAACATGCACCTGGGCTGGCCCACGGCGGCGCAGGGCCTGCCGGCCTAGCTGATGATCAGTCGCCAAGGGCCTCTTCAATGTCCCTGAGGCGATCCTTGCCGAAGTAGAGCTCGGTGCCAACAAAGAACGAGGGCGCGCCAAACACGCCGCGCTCCACCGCGTTCTCGGTATTGGCCAGCAGTGCGGATTTGACCGCCTGGGTCTGGGCTGCCACCAGCAGGTCGGCCGCTGGCAGGCCGACGTTTTCCAGTACACTTGCAATGTTATCGACATCGCCCATGTCGCGCCCGTCGCGCCACATGGCGTAAAACAGGGTGTCGACGTAGGCGCGATATATATCCGCACCCATCCCCTGCGCCGCCACAGCACCGCGCATGATCTGCAGGGTATTCACCGGGAAGTGCGGGTTCATGCGAAAGTCCTTCTGCAGGCCATGACGGCGCACAAAGCGCTCCGTCTCCAGCCCCTCGTATTCGAGCCGGTTGCGGATGCCCGCCATGGTCTGCATCGGCGAGGCGTTGCCGGTCAGCTTGAAGATGCCGCCCAGCAACACCGGCTGGTACACCAGCTCGGCACCGCAGCGCCGGGCAATATCCGGCAGCACCCGGTGGGCCAGGTAGGCGTTGGGGCTGCCAAAGTCATACAGAAATTCCAGTTGCTTGCGCATGGCTTGCTCTCCTGTTCGGTTACCAGGTTTCAACGTAGGGGCGGATATCCAGCTCAAAGGTCCAGGCATCGCGGGGCTGGCGGTGCAGCTGCCAGTAGGTTTGCGCCACCGACGCCGGGTTCATCAGCGCATCCTCGGGCAGGGCCTGCACATCAACGCCACCCGTCTCCATGCGCTCGCGCACCCAGGCGGTATCCACCGCGGAATCGATAACGAGATGGGCAACATGAATGTTCTGCGGCCCCAGCTCCCGCGCCATGGACTGGGCCAGTGCGCGCAGGCCGAATTTGGCGCTGGCAAAGGCGGCATAGCCACTGCCACCGCGCAGGCTGGCGGTGGCGCCGGTGAAGAAGATAGAGCCGCGACCGCGCGGCACCATCACGCTCGCCGCCTCGCGCCCCACCAGAAAGCCCGCGAAACAGGCCATCTCCCAGACCTTGCGGTAAACGCGCGCGGTGGTTTCGCGCAGGGGAAAGCGCACATTGGCGCCCACGTTGAAGATCACCACCTCCAGGGGGCCGATTCGCGCCTCGATGTCGGCAAACACCGCCTGCACGCTGTCTTCGCTGCGGGCATCCAGGGTGAAGGCGTGGGCGCGGCCGCCCTCGGCTTCTATCGCCCGCACCAGCGGCGCCAGCTGGTCGCCCTTGCGCCGGCCAAGGCAGACGGTATAGCCCTCGCGTGCGAAGCGTTTGCCAATTTCGGCGCCGATAAAGTCACCGGCGCCCACGATCAGCGCCACTGGCGCGTTGGATTCGCTCATCACTGCTGCCCTCCCGGGGCTCGATTCACCCAGCTACATGGTTGCATCATTAAACCAAAATAGGCTAACGCGATTTGGTTTAATGATGCAACTAGAAAATGTGCACCATGCCCCCTTAGAATGGCCGCCATGAAACTCAAGCGCTTTGACGACATGAACTGCTCCCTCGCCCAGACGCTGGATGTCATCGGCGAGCGCTGGACCCTGCTAATTCTGCGCGACGCCTTCTTCGGCGCCCGCCGCTTCAGCGAGTTCCAGCGCAGCCTGGGCGTCGCCAAAAACATCCTGAGCACCCGGCTGAACCGGCTGGTGGACGAGGGGATTTTGCAGCGCAGCGCGGGCGCCGACGGCGGCCACCCGGAGTATCGCCTGACAGAAAAGGGCCTGGCCCTGCAGCCGGTGCTGCTGGCCATGACCCACTGGGGCGACCGCTACCGGCCACACCCGGGCGGCAAGCGGCTGGAGTTTGTGGAGCGCAGCAGCGGCAAACCGATACGCCCCATGACGGTACTGAACCACGCCGGCAAGCCCCTCAAACCGATGGATGTGAAGGCGGTGGCCGGCCCGGCGCTGGATGACGACTGGCACGCGCAGTGGCTGAGCAAGCCGCGCGGTAACTAGGCTAGACTATGCGCCCCACAGCAACGGCGGAGCATAGGCACCGATGAAAATCACTTCCTGGAACGTCAACGGCCTGCGCGCCGTTATGAACAAGGACTTCGCAGGCTCCCTGGCCGCCCTGAATACCGATATTCTCTGCCTGCAGGAGACCAAGGCCCAGGACGACCAGGTGCTCACCGCGCTGGAGCCCATCGACGGCTACCACGTGTACAGCAACTCGGCGGTGCGCAAGGGCTACTCCGGCGTCGCCATTCTCAGCCGGGAGCAGCCCCTGTCAGTGCAAGCGGATATCGGGGTGGAAGAGCACGACCAGGAGGGCCGCGTGCTCACCGCGGAGTACGCGGACTTCTACCTGGTCACCGTCTACACCCCCAACTCCGGCAGCGAGCTGGTGCGCCTGCCCTACCGGCAAACCTGGGACGCCGCCTTTTTGGTGTTCGTCAAATCCCTGGAGGCGAAAAAGCCGGTGCTGATCTGCGGCGACCTCAACGTGGCCCACCGCGACATCGACATTGCCCGCCCCAAACCCAACTACAACAAAAGCGCCGGCTTTACCCAGAAGGAAATCGACGGCATGGACGCCCTGCAGGCGGCCGGCTTTGTGGATACCTTCCGCCACTTTAATCCGGATGAGGTGAAATACAGCTGGTGGAGTTACCGCGCGGGCGCGCGGGGCAAGAATATCGGCTGGCGGATTGATTACTTTCTGGCAACCGCGGCGCTGGTGGCCTCACGCGTCAGCGCGGCAGAGATTCACAACGACATCATGGGCTCGGATCACTGCCCGGTGAGTGTAGTGCTGGATTAAACGGCAACTGGGCCTCCCGGCACCCGGCCGGGAGGCCAGATCATTCGCCTCAGCCAAACTGGTAGAACGCGACCTTGTTGCCATCCGGGTCGCGGAAGTAGGCGCCGTAGAACATGTCCGGAATGCGCTGGCCGGGTTCACCCTCGCAGGTGGCGCCGAGTTCGATGGCTTTGTGATAGAGCTTGTCCACCAGTTCCTTGGAGCCGGGGTTGATGGCAACCATGTTGCCGTTGCCGGGGTTCGGCGCGTCTTCGTTGTAGGGAATGCACACGCTGAGCATGGGCTCTTCCATGCTTTTGCCGATCATGGCGATGCGGTCCATGTCGATAATCACCTTGGCACCGAGTTCTTCCAGCAGGGCGCTGTAAAAGGCCTTGGCCCGTTCCATGTCCTGCACACCGATAGTGACGTAACCAATCATAATCTTATCCTCGTGTTATCAACTCAGGGTTTAAATCGCTTGTCGCGAATGTAGAGGGTGTAGGAGCCGTCGTCGCGCGGGTTGCGCTTTTCCGTGTCAAACAGCTCGGTGACTTCAATCAATTCGCTCAGCTTGCGATAGCCGTAGTTGCGCGAATCGAAAGAGCTCTGGTTGGCGATGTGCTGGCCCACAAAGGAGATGTTGGCCCAGCCCGCCTCGTCGGAGGTGGCATCCACCGCGCCGCGCAGCAGGTTGATCAGGCGCGCGTCCTGGTTCAGGGTTTTCTTGCTGGCCTTCTTGCTCTGGCTCTGCCCGGCCTTGGCGTCGCTTTTTTTCGGTTCTTCCCGGGGCACCACCAGCGCCTCCAAAAACACGAACTTGTCGCAGGCCGCCTGTAACGAGGTCGGCGTTTTCTGCTCGCCAAAACCGTACACCACCAGCCCCGCCTCGCGGATGCGGGTGGCCAGGCGGGTAAAGTCGCAGTCGGAAGTCACCAGGCAGAAGCCGTCGAGCTTGTCGGTGTAAAGCAGGTCCATGGCATCAATAACCATGGACGCGTCGGTGGAGTTCTTGCCGCGGGTGTAGCTGAACTGCTGGATGGGGCTGATGGCGTACTCGTGCAGGATGTCCTTCCAGGAGCCGAGTTGGGGCGTGGTCCAGTCGCCGTAGGCGCGCTTGACGCTGGCCACCCCGTACTTGGCGATTTCCTGGATCAGGGCCTCGCACAGCTTGGGGCTGACGTTGTCGGCGTCGATCAGCACGGCCAGCTTGCGCCGCTCTTCGCGAAAGGTGCTCATGGGCGGGTATCTCGCGGCTCAGGCCCCGTCGCCGGGGCGGTGTTTGGCGGCATCACATCCAGCGGCATCAGGCGGCCTTCGCAGGCTTCTTCGCGGCCGGTTTTTTGGCGGCGACCGTTTTTTTCGGCGTGGCTTTTTTGGCCGCTGCTTGCTTGGCCGTCGCGTTCTTGGCGGAAGATTTCTTGGCCGTCGCTTTTTTGGCAGCCGGTTTCTTGGCCGTGGCTTTTTTGGTAGCCACCTTGTTGGCCGGCGCTTTCAAACCCAGTGCCCTGGCCGCCGCCGCATTCACGCCCATGCCGGGCACGCTGCCAAGAAACTCGCGCTTGCCCACACCGGCACCGTTATGGCGCAGGATGGCGTAGGCGGTGGTGTAGTGGAAGTAGAAGTTCGGCAGCACCCAGCCGTTCAGGTAGTCCTCGCCGCTAAAGCGCAGTTCGCCAAAGGGCAGCTTGAGGGTGATGTCGCGGCTGTCGCTGCCGTCGTACAGGGCGGGCTTGATGCCGCGAATGAAGGCCAGGGTTTTCTTGATACGCGCCTGCAACTCGGCAAAGCTGGCTTCGCTGTCGGCAAACACCGGCGACTCCAGGCCGGCGAGGCGGGCGCAGCAGCCCTTGGCGTGGTCGGTGGCAATCTGCACCTGACGCACCAGCGGCAGCATGTCGGGCGCCAGGCGCGCGTTCAGGATCACCTCTGGTGCGATGCCGCGAGCCTTGGCATCTCCGGCTGCGACTTTGAGCAGGTTGGACAGGTTTTTCAGCTGGTGGGTAAACACCGGGGCAGTGCTCCGGTACATCGGGTTGGACATGGGGGGCTCCCTGACAATCGACATGGTTGGCCAGCAACCGGCGCCGGCCGCAAAAAAGTGCCCGCTATCATAGACCCTGCCTCCGGCACTTCGCCAGCATCACGCGTGCTCGCTGGCCAGCGCCGGGGGCAATCCGCGATAATGCCGCGGTGAAAACACCGCCTCCTAATCCAACATCCTCAACGGCAGCCGGCTCCGGGCCCGACGACCTTGCCGCGGCCCGCGCCCTGGAGCAGCGGGCCTGGAGCGCCCTGCAGCGCGGCGAGCCGCGACAGGCCCTGCACACCTGCCAGCAGCTGGGGCAGCGCTATCCGGGCTACGCCGCCGGCTGGTACAGCATCAGCCAGATCTGCCTGCGGCTGAATAATGCCGGCGCCGCCCTGGCCGCCACCGAGCGCCTGCTGCAGCTTGAGGCGGACCACCCCCGCGCCCTGCTGCAAAAAGCCAACTGCCTGCTGCGCCTGGGCCGCGACGGCGAGGCGCGGCCGCTGGTGCTGGCCCTGGACCAGGCGCCCCTGTCCACCGCCTACCAGCACGCCACCCTGGCCCTGCTGCAATCGCGCCTGGACCTGCAGCAGCAGGCCCTGGCTCACTATGCCAAGGCAGCGGCCCTGGAGCCGGAGGTGGCCGAGCACTATTACAACCTGGCCACGGTGCATCGCTTCCTTGGCAACATTGATGCGGCGGACGACGCCCTGGCGCACTGCCTGGCCCGCGCGCCGCTGGACGCCGAGGCCCACAAGCTGCGCGCCGACCTGCGCCGCCAGAACACCAGCAGCCACCACCTGGACGCCCTGGACAGCGCCCTGCAACAGTGCGCCAACCAGCCGCGCCAGCAGGCCACGCTGTACTACGCCAAGGCCAAGGAACTGGAAGACCTGGCGCAGTGGGACGCCGCCTTCGAAGCCCTGACCCAGGGCGCCCGCCTGCGCCGGGAGCGCATGCGCTACAGCGTGGACGACGATGTAGACACCATGGCCTGCATCCGCAAGGTTTACCGCGAACCACCACCAGCGCCGCCGGCCGGCGCGCCCCAGAGTACGCACCAGAGTGCGCCCATTTTCGTGATTGGCCTGCCGCGCACCGGCACCACCCTGGTGGAGCGCATACTGGGCATGCACAGCGCGGTACACGCGGCCGGTGAACTTAACCAGTTTGCCACCTGCATGTCCCGGGCGGTGGCCGAGGGGGTAGCGCGCCAGGGCGGGCAGCCGGGGCGCCTCAGCAAACAGCAGCGGGTGCAACTGAGCGCGCAGCTGGATTTTGCCGCACTGGGCAGGGCCTACCTGGCGGCGCTGCCGCCGGCGGCCAACGCCGCGCCGCGCTTCACCGACAAAATGCCGCTGAACTTCCTGTACGCCGGGCTGATTCACCGCGCCCTGCCGGCGGCCACCATCGTGCACGTGCAGCGCCACCCCATGGACGCCTGCTACGCCATGTACAAAACGCTGTTTGCCGACGCCTATCCCTTCTCCTACCGCCTGGACGAGCTGGCGCAGTACTACCTGGCTTACCGCGAGCTGATGGCGCACTGGCAGGCCACCCTGCCCGGCGTGATTCACACCGTGCAGTACGAAGCCCTGGTGAACGCCTTCGAGCCCACCACCCGCGCATTGCTGGCCGCCTGCGGCCTCGACTGGGAAAGCGCCTGCCTGGACTTTCACACCAGCGGCGCCGCCTCCACCACCGCCAGCGCCAGTCAGGTGCGCGAGCCGGTGCACAACCGCTCGGTGGGCCTGTGGCGCCGCTACGAGCGGCAGTTACAACCCCTGGCGGATCAGCTGCAGGCAGCGGGCGTGCCCCTGTAGCGCGCTGGGGCACAATTGGCCTAGCCGCGCCGTGGCAACTGGCCCTATGGCGCGGAGCCTGCCCTTGCTAGGGTGGGCGACGACTCGGGCAAACCAATAACAGAGCCACCCAAGCCTTGCGCCAACCCCTGCCAACGCCATTCACCGCCCTGCTGCTGTGGGCCCTTTGCACCCTGGCGGCCATGCCAGCCGGCGCCAAGGGGGCGCTCGCCATGCAGGCCATGGCGCCCCCGGCCAATGCCGTAGCCCCGCCGGGGCAGCTCGGCGGTCGCCTGCAATTGAGCACATTGCAGGAGCTCACCCTGACGGTGCTGCGCGATGACCACGGCCTGGCCAGCCAGCCGGCGCTGGCCCTGGATAGCCTGCCATTGCTTGATGCCACCTACCTGCAGGTGGATGGCGACCTGGTGCCCCGCCAGCGCGGGCTTGTCACTACCGGCCACCCCCACTGGGACTGGCTGCTGGAGCCCGGCCGCGTGTGGCAGGACGCCGACGGCAGCCGCCACATCAGCCTGCCCTTTGCCCTGCAGGAGAAGAACGCCAACTGCACCCACAATGGCGTGTTGCGGGCCCGCCTGGGCGCAAATGGCGAGGCTTTTCCGGTAACGGTGCTGATGGCCAGCGAAACCTGCCAGTACCTGCAATTCAATCTTGAAGGCAGCCTGAAGGGTCGGTTTTATGCCGAGCCGGTGGCGGATGCCCAGGCAATCGCGGCCGGCCACCGCCGCCTGCTGGCGGCCCGGCTGCCCACCCGCCCCTTAAGCGCCCTGTTCGCGCCCGGCGATCAGGCCGGGCCCGCGGCCTTGGCCGGCCCGGGCCAGCACCTGAGCGCCTGGGGGCTGGCCAGTGGCGATACCCACTATGTGAGCGACTGCCCCACGCGGCGCGGCCCCTACCCCCACTGCGACTTTTTGAGCCTGCCGTCCTACTCGCTGGCCAAATCCCTGGTGGGCGGATTGGGCCTGATGCGCATGGAGCAGCGCGCCCCGGGCAGCCGCACGCAGCGCATTGCGCGGCTGATCCCAGCCTGTGCGCAGGTGCCGGGCTGGGACGCGGTCACCGTTGGCGACGCCCTGAACATGCAGACCGGGCACTACGCCAGTGCCGCGCCCCAGGCCGACGAGGCCAGCGAGGCCATGAGCAGCGGGTTCTTCCTGCCCAGCCGCCACACGCAAAAACTGCGCTTTGCCTGCGGCGGCTGGCCCCGTCGTGGCCCACCGGGCGGCACCTTTGTCTACCACACCTCCGACACCTACCTGGTTGGCGCCGCACTGAATGCTTTGCTGGCACAGCACACCGGCCAGCCCGGCGACTTTTACGACGCCCTGCTGCGGCCCCTGTGGCGGGCACTGGCACTGAGCCCCAGCCTGGACACCACCCGCCGCAGTGCTGGCGCTGGCGGCCAACCGTTCACCGGCTATGGCCTGACCCTGTTGCGCGACGACATTGTGCGCCTTGGCCAGGCTCTGACCCACAACGCTCTCGCCCACAACACCCTCGCCCACAACATTCCGACCCACAACAAGCTAGCCCCACAGCTGGATGCGACCATGCTGCGACAGGCCCTGCAGCAGGAGCCTGAACAGCGCGGCGCGCACCCGGCGCAGGCCCCGGGCATCTACTACCAGCACGGCTTTTGGGGCTACGACGCCACGCGTCTGCTGGGCTGCAGCGAACAGCGGGTGATCCCCTTCCTGTCGGGTTACGGAGGTATCAGCGTATTGCTGCTGCCGGATGGCCGGGTGTACTACGCCTTTGGCGATGGCGGCCAGTTTGCCTTTGCCGACGCGCTGCGCTGGCTGCACCAGCAACAGCCCCTGTGCGCCGGCACGGCAACCAGGACCACCACAGCCACCGCCGCTACAACCACCACAGGACGCCCCGAATGAATCGCGCCGACCCCATCGCCAGCCGCAGTCGCCACTTTCCCACCTTGCCGGCCAACGGTGAGCTGGCCCGGGTGTTGTTGGCCTTCCTCGCCACCGCCGGCCTGTTCTACGTGAACATCATGCCGGCCCTGGTGGATGGCCTGATCGGCGGACTCGGCTTCAGCAACCGCCAGGCGGGGTTTGTCGGGTCTGCCAATGTCTACGGCGCCTCTCTCGGCGCGCTGGCGGCGGTGTTTGTCGTCAAGCGCCTGCCCTGGCGGCCGCTGGCGGTGGGCCTGCTGCTGGGCCTGATCTGCGCCGACTTGCTGTCCACCCTGGTGGAGGGCGCCGGCGCCATGATCGCCCTGCGTTTTGCCCACGGCTGCATTGGCGGCGTGCTGGTGGGCGTGGGCTTTGCGGTCATCGCCCGCACCAGCGAGGCCGACCGCACCTTTGGCTACCTGCTGACGGTGCAGTTCGGCCTTGGCGGGCTGGGCCTGCTCTACCTGCCGGGCCTGGTGCCGGAATTTGGCGTATCCGCCCTGTTCTTTGCCCTGATCGCCTTTTCGCTGGTCACCCTGCTGATGGTGCCCTTCCTCAATGACTACCCGGTGCAGGCCGCGGTGCCGGCCGATGCATCCAGCGCGGCCGACGGCAGCCACCGCCCGGTGCGCCGCCGCGCCCTGCTGGGGCTGGCCCTGGCCGCCACGTTTCTGTTCCAGGCGGCCAACATGGCGCTGTACGCCTACATCATCGGCCTTGGCAAGCACGCGGGACTCGGCCCTGCGTTCATCAGCAACACCCTGGGTATTGCCGCCTGGATTGCCATTGCCGGCTCGGTGGCGGTGATCCTGCTGTCCACCCGCTTCGGGCGCCTGCTGCCGGTGTCGCTGGCCATTGTGCTCACCATTGCTGGCACCTGGATCCTGCACTACAGCCAGGTGGGATGGGTGTACTGGCTGGCCAATGTGGGTGTGGGCATTACCTGGGCCTTTGTGATTTCCTACCTGCTGGGCATGTGCTCGGCCTTTGACAGCACCGGCCAGACCGCCGCCCTTGGGGGCTTTGCCTCCAAAATGGGGTTGGCCAGCGGCCCCATGGTGGGCGCCCTGGTAATTGGCGATGCCAATTACGCCCTGCTCATCAACCTGGGCGTGGTAGCCCTGGTGCTGTCGCTGCTGTGCGTGATTCGCCCGGCCCGCGCCCTCGACCGCGCTCTCAACAAGACTTTCAACCACAACTGAGCCGCGCCACCGGCACCGCTTGCCCAATCTGCTAAGGTAAGTGCAACAACCCGCGGTGATGATGGCCCATGAAAACAGCAAACCATCCGGGGCTCGCCCTCTGCCTGACCCTTCTGCTCGGTGCCTGTGGCGGGGGTGGCGGCGGCGGGGGCGGCGGCAATAACCCCCCCGCCGCCAACCAGCCCCCGGTGGCGGTGGCCAGCGCCCCCACCAGCGCGCCCGCCAACACCCGGGTGGAACTGGACGGCAGCGAGAGCCGCGACAGCGACGGCAGCATCACCGCCTGGGCCTGGGAGCAGGTGGCCGGGCCGGCCCTGACCCTGGACAACGCCGACGCCCCCCGCAGCAGTTTTACCGCCCCGCCGGTAAGCCGCGTGACGGAGTTCGCCTTTACCCTCACCGTCACCGACGATCGCGGGGCCAGCGCCACTGCCAGCGTCAGCCTGCAGGTGCAGCCACCGGCCGACAACACCACCTTCAGCCTGTCCGGCAGCATTCTCACCACCCCCAGCCAGGTGGTGGACGGCGACGTGAACGACCCGGCCACCCGCTACCAGGCCAACGACAGCCTGGGCAACGCCCAGCCGGTGGGCAACCCGGTGACCCTGGGCGGCTACGTCAACCAGCCCGGCAGCGGGGCCGAGGGGCGCTCCTTGGCCGGCGGCGATATCGATGACTACTTTCAGGTGGACTTGCTGGCCGGGCAGAGCATCAGCCTGCTGGTGGCCGACAGCGAGCAAAGCGGCGGCGACGCCGATCTCTACCTGTACGACAGCCGGGGCGAGATCGTCGCCTTCTCGGTGGATACCGGCAACCTGGAGCAGGTCACCGTACCCACCGACGGCCGCTATGCGGTGAACGTGTTCGCCTTTGCCGGGGCGACCAACTACATCCTCGCCATTGGCGACCCGGGCACGCTGACAGGCACAGGCACAATCTCAGCCCCAGGCACGGGCTTCAGCACCGCCGCGCACGCACCGGACTTTGTGCCCGGCGAGGCCATAATCAGCTATACCGACGCGGCCGATCAGCGCCAGGGGCCCGACCTCAGCAGCGAGGATCTGGCCTGGAAAATGGGCATGCGCCAGCGCGCCGGTGGTGCCGGCAGGCCGCGCCTGCTGGCAATGCAAAGCGCGGTCAGGGATCTCGCCCTGATGGCCGGCACGGCCGCCGGGCGCGCCGGGCAGTTTGCCAGCGCCGACCTGGCCACGCGCTGGCAGACCCTGGTGGCCATCAAGCACCTGCGCAACAGCCCGGGCGTGGCCGCCGTCAGCCCCAACTACCGCCTGCGCCCCCACCTCACCACCAACGACCCGGCCCTGCCCTTTCAATGGCACTACCCGCTCATTCAATTGCCGGCCGCCTGGGATATTTCCACCGGCAGCGACACCGTCACCGTGGCGGTGGTGGACTCCGGCATCCTGCGCGACCACCCTGACTTTGCCGGCCGGCTGCTGGGCGGCTACGACTTTATTCGCGACCCGCTGCGTGCCGGCGATGGCGATGGCATTGACAGCAACCCGCAAGACCCCGGCGGCAGCGGAGAGACCGGCAGCAGCTTCCACGGCAGCCACGTGGCGGGCACCGTCGCCGCCACCGGCAACAACGGCATCGGCGGTGCCGGCGCCGCCTTTGGCGTTCGGCTGATGCCCCTGCGGGCGCTGACCGAAAGCGGCGGCACAACCTACGACGTGCTGCAGGCCGTGCGCTACGCCGCCGGGCTCGACAACGACTCCGGCACCCTGCCCGAGCGCCCCGCCGATATCATCAACCTGAGCCTGGGCGGCGAGGGCTTCAGCAGCGTGGCCGACAACCTCTACCGCCAGGTGCGCAGCGCCGGCATTGTGGTGGTGGCCGCCGCCGGCAACGAGGCCAGCCGCCTGCCGTCCTACCCGGCCGCCTACGACGCGGTGCTTTCCGTCAGCGCCGTTGACGCCCGCCGCCAGCTGGCCAGCTACAGCAACCGCGGGCCGCTGATTGACCTGGCCGGCCCCGGGGGCGACAGCCGCCAGGATGTGGGCGGCGACGGCTACCCCGACGGCGTGCTCAGCAACGGCGCCACCGGCAGCGGCGGCGAGCGCGAGTTTGCCTACACCTTCCTGAACGGCACCTCCATGGCCGCGCCCCATGTCAGCGCGGTGATTGCACTGATGAAGTCGGTCAATCCTGCGCTCGGCCCGGCCACCCTCGAACAGCTGCTGCGTGAGGGCCGGCTCACCGATGACCTGGGCCCGCCCGGGCGCGACGACAGCTACGGCTACGGCCTGATCAACGCCTATCGCGCCGTCACCGCGGCGCTGGAAGTCGGCGGCGAAAGCCCGAGCGTGGATGCGCGCCTCAGCGCCTCTGCCACCACCTTCAGCTTTGGCAGCGCGCTGCAGGCGCTGGATTTGACCCTGCAAGCCAGCGGCAGCGTGCGCATCATCGAGCGCGCCAGTTCCGCGCCCTGGCTCGCCCTGGTGCCGGTGGATGTGGCCGACGGCGGGCTGGGCAGCTACCAGTTGCAGGTGGATCGCAGCGGCCTGGATGCCGGGCTCTACAGCGCCACCGTCACCGTGCGCTCCACCGCCAACACCCTGCAACTGCGAGTGCAGATGGCGGTGGGCGACACCAGTGCGAATGGCGACCTCGGCACCCTGTACCTGCTGCTGTACCACCCGGAATCCGACGCGGTGGTGGAGCAGGCCGTGTTGCAGCCCGGTAGCGGTGGCTACGCCTACCGTTTCGAGCGGGTGAGTGCCGGCAGCTACCAGATTTACGCCGGCACCGATGCCGACAACGATTTTCTGATCTGCGATGCCGGCGAGGCCTGCGGCGCCTGGCTGACCTACGGACAGCCGGCGGAGGTGGTGTTGGATGAGGACCGGGATGCCGTCGACTTCCCGGTGGACTTCCTGATTTACCTGCCCGGGGTGCAGGCGCTTGACGATACCGCCGGCGCCGCGCCGCTGCTGCGGCGAACGCCCTGAGCAGATAGCGCGCTGTGCCTGCGCCCCGCTAGCGGGCCGGCGCCGCCGGCCGGCTCAGGCGCGCAAACAGCCAGCCCCCCAGCGCCCCCGCCAGGCACTGGCCGGCCAGCCCCTGCGCGGTGCGCGCCACCGCCACCACGGTAATCTGCAGCGCCAGTTGCAGGGCAAGATGCAGCACCAGCACCGCCACCGCACCGGCCAGCAGGTACCAGAAGGCGCGGCCACCCCCGGCCAGGCGGACCACCAGCGCCGCCACCGCAAAGGCGAGCACAATGGCCAGCGCCAGCAGCGGCAGATAGGAACTGGCCATGCCCAGAATGTCATGCCAGGTGGATTGCAACTGCACCGTGGTCGATACCGCCACCCCCATGCCGCGCAGGTTGTCCATCACCGACGCCGTGGCCAGTGTGACCGCCAGCAGATAGGCCAGCAGCAGGGCCGGAAAAAACGCCTTCAGTACGCGCAACATATGGATGCTCCCCCGATATTCGAGCCTATAATGGCGCGAAGCGCTGCAGGGTGAAAGCCCATGCCAACGAAGCCCAAGGCAGGAGCGCCAATCAGGAAAGCCCAACCAATGACAGGGGAAACAACCATGCCGTTTGCAAACGCCAGCATCAAACAGGGACTACAGGCCATCGGCATTGCCCTGGCACTGGCGTTTGGCGGCAGCGGCCACGCCAGTGCCGGCGACTACCGCCTGCAGACCCTCAGCGAGGGCCTGGCGCACCCCTGGTCTGTCACCCAGCTGCCAGGGGGCGATTTCCTGGTGACCGAACGCGGCGGCCGCCTGCTGCGCATTCCCGCCGATGGCGGCAGCGGCACGCCGCTGGCCGGCCTTCCCGCCACCTACGTGGCCGGCCAGGGCGGTTACTTTGACGTGCGCCTGCACCCGGATTTTGCCCACAACCAGCTGGTTTACCTGTCCTTTGCCCAGGGCAGCCCCGCCGACAATGGCACCGCCGTGATCCGCGGCCGGCTGAGTGATGGCCGCCTGGAGCAGGTTGAAACCGTGCTTGAAGTTGCAGACCGCAAGGACACGCCCCAGCACTATGCCGCCCGGCTGCTTTTTTTGCCCGACAACAGCCTGCTGGTGGCCACCGGTGATGGCTTTGACTACCGCGAGCAGGCCCAGAACCCCGACAGCGAACTTGGCAAAGTGCTGCGCGTTACCGACGATGGCAGCGTGCCGGGAGACAACCCCACCCTCAGCCGCAAGCGCCCCCGGGTGTGGTCGATGGGCCACCGCAATGCCCAGGGCCTGGCCCTGGATGCCGACACCGGCACCATTTACCTGCACGAACACGGCCCCCGTGGCGGCGACGAACTCAACCGCCTGCAGGCGGGGAACAATTACGGCTGGCCCGCCATTACCTACGGGGTGGATTACAGCGGGGCCTACGTCAGCCCCTACACCCAGCTTCCCGGCATGGAGCAGCCGCTGCACTACTGGGTGCCGAGCATCGCCCCTTCCGGCATGGCCTGGTACGGCGGCGCGCGCTTTCCCGAATGGCGGGGGGATTTGTTCATCGGCGCACTGGTGGACAAGGAAGTGCGGCGCCTGGAGATGAAGGACGGCAGGGTGGTGGCGGAAATGCCGCTGTTTGCTGAACTGGGCGAGCGCATCCGCGATGTCTACGCCGCCCCTGATGGCTATCTCTACCTGCTGACCGACAGCGAGAACGGTGCGCTGGTGCGGGTGCGCCCGGCCAGCGAAACGCCCTGACGCACCGCACCGGCAACGGCCCAGCCCCGGACAAGCGGGGCTGACACGCCGCGCGGCTCAAGACGCCTTGGGGGCGGCCTTTCTGCGTGCTGTTTTGGTTTTTGCTTTGGCTTTGGTTTTTGCTTTGGCCTTGGTTTTTGCCGGCGCCTTTTTCCTGGCTGTTGCCTTGGCGCGGGTGCCGGCTCTGGCGTTTGCCTTTGCCTTGGTCTTCGCTTTCGTCTTCACTTTGGTTTTTGCTTTCGCCTTGGCTTTGGGCTTGGATTTGCTTTTCGCCTTGCTCGTGGCGGGCTTCTTCTTCGCCGCGGCTTTTTTCTTGGCGGCGGGCTTTTTCTTTGTCGACGATACCTTGGCGCGCAACTTGGCCTGCTGCTGCGCGGCCTTCTCCACCATGGCGGCGGCGCGCTCGGCGGCCTGGGCCTTGCGTGACTCCAGCGCCGCATCGGCCTGCATGGGCATCAGCTTCTCGGCAGATTCGTAGGCGGCCTTGGCGATACCGGCCACGGCCTCCGCCAGTTCCTGCACCTGCTTCATCAGCTCGTCGACTTTTTTCTGGTTGGCGACCGATGCCTTGCTGCGCAAGGCCGTGCGCGCTTTCTTCAGCCGGGCATTGGCGCTGGTCTGCTTTTTCCGGGCGGCGGAAAGATCCTTCTTCGCCTTGGTGTGGGCCTTTTCGGTTTCGGCCAGTAGCTTCTTGCGCAGTTGTTCCACTTTTTTGTTGGCCTGCTCGGCCATTTTGGTGGCCTGGGCCAGTTCTTTTTCCAGCATGCGTTGTGCACTCCCTGAAAGGATGGGTACCGCAGGGAAAGTGTAGGCCTATTTTGCAGGCTTGTAACGGTCGGCGAATGCCGCCTGGCATGCGCCCGCTGGCGGGGAGGGAGTACGGCCCCGGTGTACCCGGGGCCGGGGGCTTACTTCTTCAGTTGCAGCATGAACTCGGCCGCGGCCTGCAGGCTCTTGGCATCCAGGTGCGACTGCGGCGGCATCTCGGGATAGTCGTCGCGTTTTTTCACCGGGTTGGCGGCGTAGGCGGCGATACCTTCCGGGTCATCCATGTACAGGGCCTGGATGATCTGGGTGGGCGGGCCAATCATGCGCGAGTTGTAGGCGTGGCAGCCGGCACAGATGCCGTAGTACACCAGCTTGCCGGTTTCCATGTGCTCTTTGTTCCGCGGCGGCACGCGCTCGGGCAGGGTGTAGCTCGCCACGTTCATGGTGGTGTCGAACTCACACTCGCTGTATTTGCCAAGGCCAATGGTGCGAAAACGCTCCTTGTTCAGGATACAGCCATCGCTCATGCCCACGGTGTCGACAATGTCCGGGCCGGTGGTTTCCAGCATGGCAGCCAGAATGGCCCGCACCGCCGGCGCCGGGTTCTCGCCGTTGGAGTGCATGATGTTGTTGAGGATCACCGGGCGGTTGGGGTTGGGGTCCGACTCCGGGTCGTTGGCGGCGCTGGTTGCCAGGTCGAAGTTGGTGAAGGTAATGCCCATGGATTCGTTGCCGGAGATGATGTTGCCCTCGATCACCACATCGTCGCAGGCCATGACCAGCACCCCGGTGCCGGGCGGGATGTTGGACACCAGCGAGCCGGGAATGGCGAAGTTCTCATGGTTGTTGTTGACCACGAAGTTGTTGCGGATGATCACATCGCCACAGGTTTTGATGGGCAGCCCCGGGGTGATAAAGGCCAGAATGCCGCCGGTGTTGTTGTAAACGTAGTTGTTTTCCACCAGGGCCTTGCGGCTGTTTTCGATCTCGATGCCGGCCACGCTCTCGAACACTTCGTTGTGTACCACATCCACATTGTCGGACATGCCCACGTAGATGGCCGCGTCCTCGATGCCGGACAGGATGTTGTGCGACACAATGCCGTTCTTGCCGAGTTGGGGGAAGATGCCGTAAACGCCGGTGTCTACCACGATGTTGTTGCGAATGATGAAGTTGTTGCCGGCCTGGCCCATCACCCCGTTGCCTTTGTAGTGGGTGATGTAGAAGTTCTCCACCGTCACGCCGTTACCGGAATACAGGATGGCGTCGTTGCGCACGCCCTCGCCTTCCAGCACCGGGTATTTGCCTTTTTCGATCACGCCGGACAGGGTGATGTTGTCCTTGTCGATGTACACCGTTTCCTTGTAGGTGCCGGGCATGACCTTGATCACCGCGCCGGGGCTGGCCGCGGCCACCGCATCCTGGATGGACTCGCCGTCTTTGACCACGATCAACTCACCGGAGGTGGGTGTTTCCCAGCTGCGCACATGCTCGGCCTGCCCCGCCGCGCTCACTTCTTCGGCGCCGCCGGAAGAAAACGCGGCCTTGGGCTCGCTGCCAACTTTGATCACCGTGGGCTCGGGCGCCCGCGATTGCCCCAGGTAGAATCCGCCCGCCGCCAGTGCGAGGGCCCCCACTGCGAGAACCAGCTTATTCATTGTTGTGATCTCCACTTGCCAGCTCGCCCCCGCGAGCCTGATTACGGTGAACGGGCGCCAGTCCGGAGGGTAACAGCTCGGGCTCCCGCGGTTTGAAACTTTCGTCGGTCAGGGTCTTCATGAAATCCACCAAGCGGTCCAGTTCCTCATCAGTGAGCTTGGGCTCCCAGATATGCCAGTGGATTTTCAGGTCTTCGCCCTCGGGCACGGCGTGGCCGCGGCCCAGGGTGTAAAACTCGGCGGCTTCCTTCAGCGTGGCAAAGCGCCCCGAGTGCATGTAGGGCGCGGTGAGGGCGATATTGCGCAAAGACGGCACCTTGAACCCGCCGCGCTGGGTCGGGTCGTTGATCACGCCGGCACCCGGGTCGAAGGGCATGCCCTCGGGCTCCGGCGTGCCCAGCACCGCCACCTGCTGGTTGGTGAACAGCGGCGGGGTATGGCATTCGGCGCAGCGCGCCACAAAGGAACGGAAGATGTTCAACCCGGCTTTTTCATTGTCGGTGAGCGCATCGGCATAGCCATGGGCGTACTGGTCGTAGCGACTGTTCAACGACACCAGGGAGCTTTCAAAGGCCGCCAGGGCCGCGTAAATCTGCGCCAGGGTGATGTCATCCGCCGCCAGTTCGCCAGCGGGAAAGGCCTCGGCAAACAGGCGCCGATACTCGCTGCTGGCATTCAGGTCCGCCAGCAACTTGACCGGGTTGTTGGCCATTTCCTTGGGGTGGTAGAGCGGCCCCTGCATCTGCTCTTCCAGGGTGAAGGCCCGGGCATCCCAGAAAAAACTCTGCAGAAAGGCGACATTCCACAGGCTGGGGGCGGAGCGGGTCAGCCGCTCGCCGTTGTGGCCCACGCTGCGCCCAAGGCCATCGGCAAAGCCCTTGTCCGGCTGGTGGCAGCTGGCGCAGGACTGCGTGCCGTCCACCGACAGCAGCGGGTCAAAAAACAGGTAGCGGCCGAGGTCGATCTGCTGCGGCGAAAAGCCGTCGCGGTAGCGGGGCAGGCCGGTTTTCAGGCCGCCCACGCCGGCGTCCTGTAGCGAGGGGTACATCTGGTACAGGCTGCGCAGCTCGCAGTGGCCGGCATCCAGCTCAAAGCCGGGCGGGCAGTCCGGGTTGAGCTGGATACGGGGCCCGGCGCCCAGGCTGGCGGACGCCGCCAGCAACAGGGCCAGGCCGGCAAGGCTGCGCGCCAGTCTCATTCGCCGCCGCCCGCCCGCGAGTGAATAAAGGCCACCACATCGGCCAGGGCCTGCTCGGAGGGCAGCACGGCGGCCATCGCGCGCATCTGGCGCCCGGTGCGATCACCCGCCACCGCCCCGCGGCTGCCATCGCGGAAGGCGGCGAGTTGGGCCAGCAGGTACCAGTCGTCGCTGCCGGCAAGGGTCGGGGAGTTCAGCGCCACATTGCCCGCGGCCGCCGGCCCATGGCAGGCGCCGCAGAACTGGTTGTAGTAGTCGGCCCCCAGGGCGGCGTCGCCGGCCACGGTGGCGGCCGGCACGGCGCTGTCCAGCGAGGCGATGTAGGCGGCCACGTCCAGCATGGCCTGCTCATCGGGCAGGGTGGCGGCCATGGGTGCCATCTGCCGCGACTCCGCGCTGGCCCCCTCGCCGCCGCGCTGGCCGTTGCGGAATTTCTCCAGCTGCGCCACCACGTAAACTTCCCGCAGGTGATTCAGGCGCGGTGCTTTCAGGGCGGCATTGCCGCCGGCGTCGGCCCCGTGGCAGGTGGCACAGGTGGCGTACAGGGTTTTACCCCGTTGCAGGTCGGCCTCGGCACGGGCCGGGCCGGTCGCCATTGCCAACATGCCCAACAGGCTCAGGATGAGCAGGCGCATGGTGTTCTCCTCTCTCTAACTGGTACTTTCGTACCACATTGGATTGGCATCATACCACTGTGGATGAAACGTAGCTGAATTTCTGCCGCTTCGACCCTTACCCAGATGCGGCAGGGGCCACCCCCGCACAGGGAGCGACAAAGGCCCGGGCCTGGGCTAGACTCGGGTGAGCCGGGGTAGGGCCTCGACAACAATAGCATTCACCTCAGATTCATCATCCAAGACCGGGGGAGTCCAGATGGAATACAACCCAGAAGTACACAGTATTAAATGTCCCAAGTGCGGACACGGCATGGAAGAAGTGGGCTATGGTGGTGTGACCATCGACCGCTGCAGCAGCTGCCTGGGCCTATGGTTTGACACCGGCGAAGCCGACGCCCTGAAAAGCAAGTGGATGGGCGACGCCCTGGATACCGGCAAGGCCGACGAAGGCAAAAAGTGGGACACGGTGGAAGATATCGCCTGCCCGCGCTGCGGCCGCGACATGGAAAAGGCCTCTGACCCCAAGCAGACCCACATCTGGTACGAGGTCTGCAGCGAACACGGCATGTTTATGGACGCCGGCGAATTCACCGACTACAAACACGAAACCCTCGCTGATCGCTTCCGCAGCCTGATCAAGGGCAATCGCTGAAGCCTGCGGCGCTCGCCACGGATGGCCGGCTGGCCATCCGCCCTGTTGCCACCGGCGGCGGCTAACGCCCCGCCCGCGTTAAGACTGCGTTCAGTTCCCGCGCGCAGCATAGGGCGACTGTGACCGACAACCATAACAACAGGCCCCGCCCGCGGGCCCGGTGGCGACACGCCCGACATGACTGACCTTCGCACCCGTATTTTCTACGGCAGTGGCGGCGCGGTGTACGCGGCCAAAGAATCCGCCTACGCCATGTTCATCCTGCTGTTCTACACCCAGGTACTGGGGCTGGGCGGCACCATCACCGGCGCCATTATTGCCACAAGCCTGGTGTGGGACAGCATCTCCGACCCGCTGGTAGGCTCCCTGTCGGACCGCCTGCGCAGCCGCTGGGGCCGGCGCCATCCCTTCATGGCGCTGAGCGTGCTGCCACTGGGCATTGGCTTTATCGGCTTGTTCAGCCCGCCCCAGGCGGTGATTGCCGAACCCGCCCTGCTCGCCGCCTGGCTGCTGTTTTGGTCCCTGTGGACCCGCACCTTTGTTACCACCTTTTCCATTCCCCACCTGGCCCTGTCGGCGGAGATCACCGACGACTACCACCAGCGCAGCCAGGTGCTGGGGGCGCGGCTGGCCTTTATGTTCCTGTTCTCGGTGCTGTTGCCGGCCGTCGGCCTGCTGCTGATCTTCCCCACCGAGGGCGGCGAGGACGGGCGCTTTGTGGCCGCCAACTACCCCGGGTACGGCGCCCTCAGTTGCGCGGTGGCCTGGGTCGCCGCCACCACCACCCTGCTCGGCACCCGGGGCCACATCCGCTCCACCCGCGACGCCCCAGTGCCCCGCGGCGGCGGGCGGGTGCTCACCGCCCTCACCCGCGACCTGCTGCGCACCCTGCAAAACCGCAGCTTCCGCATGGTGATCACCTACGAATTTGCCTGCATGACCGCCTACGGGGTGATCATCAGCCTCAACATGCTGGTGTGGACCTACCTGTGGGAGTTCTCGCCGGAGGAATCCTCCGTGGTGCTGTCGCTGCCGAGCCTGCTGGCCATCACTCTGGTGATGCTGACCCTCGGCCCGCTCGGGCGGCGCTTTCCCAAGCACCGGCTGATGCAGTTCGGCCTGGCCGGCATGATCCTCAACTGCCTGTGGCTCTACCCCCTGAAGCTCGCCGGCCTGTTGCCGGACAACGACGGTACCCTGGTATTCGCCCTCAACTTCCTGTTCATGCTCATCTTCATGTACTGCTTTTTACTGCGCAGCATCTGTACCCAGTCGGTCATCGCCGACATCACCGACGAGCACGAGCTATCCCACGGCCTGCGCCAGGAAGGCGGCTTTTTCTCCATGATCAACCTGATCAATAAATCCGCGACTGTTCTCGGGCCGCTGTATGCCGGTCTGGCGCTGGACGCCATCGGCCTGCGCGCCGGCCTGCTGCCCGGCAACGTGCCAGCGGCCACCCTGGATGGCCTGATTTACGCCCTGGGGCTCGGCGTGATTCCGCCGCTGCTGGTATCACTGGCCCTGGCGATGAAGATCAGCATGAGCGAAGAGCAGGTCAACAGCGTGCAGGCGGCCCTGCGGCAGCGGCGGGAACGCGGCGGCGCCATCACGCCTTGATGCGCGAGCGAAGGCGCTCGATGGGGCGCTCCAGCAGCACTGTCACCCCCCAGGATGTGGCCAGTATCAACGGCGTGGCAAAGATCATCAGCGCATTGCCGGGCCGCTCCAGCGTCATCCCGGCGTAGCCACCAAGCACAACCACCACCAGGCCCACTTGGTAATGCAAGAGGTAAATCGGATAACTGAAATCCCCCAGCCATTTGTCGGCCGCGCGGGAAATCAACGGCAACTCCCGACGGTCGAACAGCAACGCAACCATGGCGGCGCACAGCAGGAAGTTGATATAAAAGTGGGCCTTGGCCGAGCCGCCAACAACCTGCCCGAGCAGCCAGTTGAGCAGGATGCCCGCGCCAACCCCCGCAAGCACCCAGGCCATGCCCGACCGCGAGAAGCGCCCGGTGAACCGGGTAATAGCCGCGCTGTAGTGGAAAATCAGCGCGCCGGTGGCAAAGGGCAGCGACGCCGCCGGTATCGAAAAATACCAGTGGTCGCTCTCCATCTGCAGCACCTCCACAATCACATGGTGCAGCACACTAACGGCCAGCCAGCACCCACTGGTGAACAGGCTGCGCGAGGCTCCCAGAGCAATCAGCGCATAGAAAAACAGCTCTACCGTCAGCGCCCAGGCCGGCGGCGTGAGCCGGGGGTCTTCCATCTGCGGGAAATACAACAGGAGGTTCCTGGCCCACTGCGCCACCCCCTCCGGGCGGTAGATGGCGTGGTGGTAACTGGCGGTGAACTCACTGCCAAGCAGGGCGATCAGGGCGAGGGACAGGCCAATCGACACCCAGTACACCGGGAAAATACGCAGGAAACGGTTGAGGCCATAGCGCAGCACCCCGTCCGATGAGTAGCCATAGCGCCGCTGCATGATGAGCGTCATAAGATAGCCACTCAGGCAATAAAAGCCGAACACAGCGTACGAGCCGATACCGGGGTATCCACCCAGGTGGGTTGCCACAACCAGCAGCGCCAGAAACGTTCGATAAGTGCCGAACATGCTCGTTCCCCATCCATGCGGACGCGGGCAGTGGGTGCCGGCGCCGAATTGCCCGCGGTGGCGGCAACGGGCCTGACCTTGAGCATAGCCGGCCCGGGCGCGCCCTTCCAACCCGCCCTTCCAGCCCGGCTTGCCCGCCCGCGCGGCTCTGGGCCACAATGCCCGCCCCCACCAACGCCGGGGCTATTCCCTTGGCGGCCCCGAGAGTGAAACCAAGAGCCATGCCATGAGCGAGCGCACCGACGACATTCGCATCAGCCGCGCCCAGCCGCTGATCACCCCCTGGATTCTGCAGGAGGAATTGCCCCTGAGCGAGCCCGAGGCCGCGGCCATTGCCCGCGCGCGGCGCGACATTGCCGCGGTACTGGCGGGTGAGGATGCGCGCCTGCTGGTAATTGCCGGCCCCTGCTCGGTGCACGACCCGGCGGCGCTGCTGGACTACGCCGCCCGCTTCAAGGCCCTCTGCGCGCCCTACACGGACGCCCTGCTGCCGGTGCTGCGGGTGTATTTCGAAAAGCCGCGCACGGTGATCGGCTGGAAGGGCTTGATCAACGACCCGGACCTGGACAACAGCTTTCGCATCAACAAGGGCCTGCACCTGGCGCGGCAGGTGCTGCTGGATGTGGCCGCCCTGGGGCTGCCGGCGGCCAGTGAGTTTCTCGACACCACCTTCGGCCAGTACTACGCGGACCTGGTGAGCTTTGGCGCCATAGGCGCGCGCACGGTGGAGAGCCAGGTGCACCGGGAGCTGGCCTCTGGCCTGTCCATGCCGGTGGGCTTCAAGAACGGCACCAGCGGCAAGGTCGGCGTTGCCATCGATGCCATCCGCAGCGCCAGCCACGGCCACTGGTTTCCCTCGCTGACCAAGGAGGGCACCCCAGCGGTGCTGCAATCCAGCGGCAACCCCCACTGCCACCTGATTCTGCGCGGCGGCGCAGATACCGGCCCCAACTACCACCCCCAGGCGGTGCAGGACGCCGCCGAGGCGCTGGCCAGCCAGGGCCTGCCGGCCTCGGTGATTGTGGATTGTAGCCACGGCAACAGCGAGAAAGACCCGGCGCGCCAGGCACAGGTGGTGGCGAGCCTGTGCAGCCAGATGGCGCAGGGCCAGCGGGCCATTCGCGGGGTGATGCTGGAGAGCCACCTGCTGGGCGGTAACCAGCCGATGGCAGCGCCGGCGGCGCTGACCTACGGCCAGAGCATTACCGACGCCTGTTTGAGCATTGAAGACACCTCGCCGCTGCTGGAAGCGCTGGCGGCGGCGGTGCGCAGGGCGGGCTGACTACCAGGTGTAGCCGATGCGGAAGCGGTAGGTCTGGTCGAGTTTTTCGACCTCCGGCGGCAGGCCGCTATCGTATTCCAGCAGCACTTCGGCCGCCGCCTCGATGGAGAACATCAGCGGGAAGGCGAGGCCAAAGGTGGTGTTCATGATCAGGTCGTTGGCGTCATCCAGGTTGAGGATACCGTTGTGATCCAGGTACAGCCGTGAATCGCCGCCGAGGATGTTGGAGCTGGCATTCACCGTCCAGTTCATACCGGGGTATTCCTTGTCATCGGCGACAATGAAGTCCTCGTTGACGTACACCGCACCGACCTCGGCGGAGAGGGTCAACGTCGGCTCTTCGTAGAACTGGTGACCGAGGTAGGGACCGATGTAATACCGCAGGTCCAGGTCGGCGAATTTGTCCGACTCAGCCGCCGCGGTGATACCGGTATACCAGGTGGGATCCTCCAAGAAGTAGTCGTACTTGGCGGTGGCGTTCCAGTTCTCGGCGTTCTTGACACCGTTGGCCTCGTCCACCTCGCCGTTCAGCTTGGTGGTGAAGCGGTCGCGCAGGCTGCGCCAGATGGATTCCACCCGGTAGTCGAATTCCTCGGTATCGGTGTTGCCGTCCTCGATGGTCAGGGCGGCACTCACCAGGCCCGTCCAGCGATAGCCCTGGCCCAGTTCCCAGGGCTCGGGGTTCATCACCGCCAGGTCGGCCAGGGGGTAGTTCTGGGTCACCAGCGCGGGCGGCAGCACCAACTCGCTGTCGGCCACGACGATGGGTTGATCTTCCACCACGGTGCCGTCTTCCAGCTGTATCACCACCGGCGTCTGGGTGCGCATGGAGGCGATTTTGTCCTGGGCGATGCTGAGGGTGCCGGCAAACTCGGTTTCCACGGTGACCACCCCGTCGCGGGTGGCGGTCACGGTGCCGAGAATGCGGGAGCCGTTCTGGAGCACGATTTCATCCATGGGGGTGGCGCTGTCTTCGGCCACGGCGCTGGCAATGTGCAAGGCCAGCAGGCCGGCGGCGCAGAGCCCGCGACGAAGGCGAATGGGAGACCGATGTGCAGCCATAGTCCTGTCCTGTGTTATCCCTACAAGATGCGAGCGGCCAGGCCGTTCGCTCATTTTTTAAGCGGCGCAACCATACCGGAAAACGCCGCAAATCCCCAGCCCGAGCCGGCAAAAATGCCACCCGGCCCTCATTCCAGCACCGTCACCGTATCGCCCAGAGCCAGGGCGCCGGCCGCGCGGTAGAGCAGGTTCTGCCCGAACAGGATCTCGCCGCCCACGCGCCGGAACGCCGCCAGCGCCCGATTGATGTGGGGGTCGCGCTGCCCCGTGGCCTGGTCGATGGAGGGGATGGCGCAGCGGGCGCAGGGCTTGGCCACCTCAAATTCCAGTGCGCCGATGCGTAGGCGCCGCCAGCCGTCCTCGGCGAAGGGCGCGCAGCCAGACACCACCAGGTTGGGGCGAAAGCGGTTCATCGGCACCGCGGGCTTGCCGTCGGCCGCAAGGCGCAGGTTCAGCTCGCCCAGCGACGCATCGGCAATCAGCAGCAGGGGAAAGCCATCAGCAAAGCCCACGGCCTGGCCGTGGCGGGCGTAGGCACCATCCACCCGCCGCTCGCAGTCCGGCGGCATGTACACCAACCGGCAGGCGCGCCCCAGCACGCCTGTCAGCCAGGCCGCCGCGCCGTCGCCGGCATCCCGCGCCAGTACCGTGTCGGACCACACCGTCACCGGCCGCAAGGGCGCGGCCTCGCCGGGCAACGGCACCTCGCAGTGGCCGCCGTCACCCAGGTCGCCGGCGCACTGCAGGTGCAGGCTGCCATCGTCGCGCGGGGCCACCCGCAGCAGGGCCATGGCCGGCAACTGGCGCTGGCTGAGAAAGCCGCCGGCCTCATCCACCACCATCCAGCGCCGGTCACCGGCGGGGCCAAAGCGATCCAGCTGGACTGCCTCCAGGGCAATGCCACCGCAGGATTTGACCGGGTAGATGTGTATCTCACTCAGGTGCATGGCCTGCCTCGTTGTAGTCCGTTGGGGAAGGCCGGGGCCCGGCCAGTTCGCGCATCACGCCCTCCAGCAGGGCTTGCAGGCCAGTGTCGGCACCTGTGGCGCTAAGGCCCAGACGCACCACCACCAGCTCCTGCTCCGGCAGCACCACCACGGCCTGGCCGCTGTTGCCAGAGGCGTAGAACAGGCTCGACGGCAGCCCCGGGAAACTCACGCCGCCGCTATTCAGCCAGAACCCGCGACCGTAGCCACCATCGGCCGCGGCGGGGCGCGGTGTCACCGCCGCCCGCTGCCAGCGCTGCGACAACAGATTGCTGCGGCCGTGCCAGGCATCCAGCCACAGCTGGCCCATGCGCAGCCAGTCGCGGCCGCGCAGGTAGGCATAGGACGAGCCCACCTGCACCCCGCTGGCATCCGCCTCCGCCACCATGAGCAGCCCCAGCGGCTCGGCCAGCTCGCGGTGCAGCCAGGCGCGGTAGTCCTCACCCTTGAGGGACTGCTGCCAGATGAGCGCCGCCAGGTTGGTGTCGCCGCTGGAATAGCTGAAGTGGGTGCCCGGCGCGTGGGCCTGCCCGCGCCCGGGCGCCACCGCCCAGGCCGCAGTGCGGCGATACAGCATGTCGGTGGCATCATCGCCCGGGGCATAGGTTTCCTTAAAATCCAGGCCGCTCTCCATGTGCAGCAAATGGCCCAGATTGAGCCCGGCGTCCACGCTGGCCGCCAGGTCGTCGCGCTGCGCCGCAAGCAGCGCCTCGGCGGCACTGGCTTGCAGCGACAGGGCCCCGCGCTGCACCTGCAGGCCAACCCAGGTGGCCATCAGGCTTTTGTTCATCGACCAGCCCTGCAGGCGGGTCATCGCGCCCACCGGCGCGCGGTAGCGCTCGGCGACCAGCCGGCCCCGGTGCGACACCAGCACCGCCAGGGTATTGCGGCCACCCGGCTCGGCGAAGGCGGCATCCAGCACCGGCCCCAGGGAGCCATCGCCCGCGGGGCTGGCCAATGCCACCAGCCGATTGCCGGTGAGGTGTGCCGGCCCGGCAGATGGCTTGCCGTGCAGCGTGCAGCCGGCGCCCGGCTCAAAGTACGCCCGGCTGTGCACGCCCAGCAGCTGGCTGCTGACACCGTCTGCGTCAACACGCACCCCCGCCTGCAGCCACTGCCGTAGCGGGCCCATCACCGCCATGCGCGGCAGCAGGTCGGCCTGCCACAGCAGCGCCTCTGGCAGGCCCGACACCTTGAGCCCCGAGCACAGCTGCTTGGCGGTGTAGCCGGTGGCCACCTGCAGCGCCGGGCGCGCGCCCAGCCAGGCCAGCACCAGCAGCGCGGCCACAAGCAGGATGCCCTTCGGCCATACGCCCTTCAAAAAAGCACCCTTCGGTGATTTGCGCGCCACAACGGCCCTCCCCGGAAAAGCCCCCATAATACCGGGGCGCGCTGTACAGCCCAACGCACAAGGCTGTTACACTTTTTTGATGTTGCATTAAAGCTGCGTTGTTACCGCCTTTGGGCCGGGCGCCGCAAAGGAGAAGCGAATGACTGCCATGGACTACGACCTGTTTGTGATCGGCGCCGGCTCGGGCGGGGTGCGTGCCGCTCGCATGGCGGCCGGTTTTGGCGCCCGGGTGGCGGTGGCGGAAGATCGCTACATGGGCGGCACCTGCGTGAATGTCGGCTGCGTGCCCAAAAAACTCTATGTATACGCCGCGGAGTACAGCAAGGCCTTTGAGGACGCTCGCGAATTCGGCTGGGACAGCCAGGTGCCTGACTTTGACTGGGCCACCCTGCGCGACAACAAGCAAACCGAAATCAGCCGCCTCAATGCCATTTACGAACGGATGCTGGATGGGGCCGACGTGACCGTGATGGACGGCCGCGCGCGCATTGTGGATGCCCACACCGTGGCCGTCGGCAAAAAACAGTACAGCGCCGCCAACATCCTGATTGCCACCGGCGGCTGGCCCTACGTACCCGAATTCCCGGGCAGCCAGTACACCATTACCTCCAACGAGATCTTCGACCTGGACGACTTCCCCGAGCGCCTGGTGGTGGTGGGCGGCGGGTATATCGCGGTGGAGTTCGCCGGCATTTTCAATGGCCTCGGCGCCCGGGTGACCCAACTCTATCGCGGCCCCCTGTTCCTGCGCGGCTTCGACGCCGACATTCGCGCCCACGCCGCCCAGGAGATAGCCAAAACCGGCGTAGACCTGCGCTTTGAAACCAACGTGGTCGCCATCAAGCGCGGCGGCGGCGCCCTGCAAGTGGAGCTGACCGACGGCAGCCAGCTGGAGGCGGACTGCGTGCTCTACGCCACCGGCCGCAAGCCCCACCTTGACGGCCTGGGGCTGGACAACGTCAACGTGCAGCTGAACGACAACGGCACCATTGCCGTGGACGACGACTACCGCACCAGCGAGCCCAGCATCTTCGCCGTGGGCGATGTGACCGGCGGCCTGGAGCTGACCCCGGTGGCACTGGCCGAGGGCATGTCCTTCGCCCGCCGCCAGTTCGGCAGCCTGGAACAACAGGTGGACTACGACTTTATTCCCACCGCCGTGTTCTGCCAGCCCAATATCGGCACCGTGGGTTTTACCGAAGACGAGGCCCGCGAGCGCTTTGGCAAACTGCGTCTGTACAAATCGACCTTCCGCCCGATGAAGCACACCATCAGCGGCCGCGAGGAGAAGTCCTTCATGAAGCTGATTGTGGACGACGCCTCCGACCGCGTGGTGGGCGCCCACATGGTGGGGCCGGACGCCGGCGAAATCATGCAGGGGCTGGCCATCGCCATGCGCTGCGGCGCCACCAAGGCCCAGTTCGACACCACCATTGGTATTCACCCCACGGCGGCGGAGGAGTTCGTCACCATGCGCGAGGCCTGGCGTGCTGACTGAGCGCCGACCGAGCGCCAAGCGATCACCCACCGAGCCCCGGCGCCCGGCCCCACCCCGCCATGATTGAAGCCCAGTCCCTCACCCGCCGCTACGGCAGCACCACTGCGGTGAACCGCGTTAGTTTTCGCATCGAGCGCAACGGTATTGTCGGCCTGCTGGGCCACAACGGCGCCGGCAAATCCACGGTGATGAAAATGCTCAGCGGCTACCTGGAACCCACCGCCGGCCAGCTCAGCGTGAACGGCCACAACTACGCCCACAGCTGCCGGGAAGTGCAGCGCAGCCTGGGCTACCTGCCGGAGGCCCTGCCCCTGTACCCGGACATGAGCGTGGCGGACTACCTGGACTTTGTGGCCACCGGCAAGGGCCTGCCGCGCGGGCAGCGCCGCGCGGCGGTGCGCGAGTCCTTGCAGGCCACCGACCTGCTGCCCCGCGCCCTGGATCGCATTGCCACCCTGTCCCGCGGCATGAAGCAGCGGGTGGGCGTGGCCCAGGCGGTGCTCGGCAAACCCCGGCTGCTGATTCTCGACGAGCCCGGCAACGGCCTGGACCCACAACAGAACCAGCAGATGCGAGCGCTCATCCAGCGCTTGGCGCGGCGCGCCACGGTGATTCTGT
Source organism: Parahaliea mediterranea (assembly GCF_003402235.1). Classification (GTDB taxonomy): domain Bacteria; phylum Pseudomonadota; class Gammaproteobacteria; order Pseudomonadales; family Halieaceae; genus Parahaliea; species Parahaliea mediterranea. The sequence continues at coordinate 382,684 of NZ_QEWO01000005.1, read as the reverse complement.
CCACCCACATCCTGCAGGAGGTGGACGCCCTGTGCGAGCGGGTGCTGATCATGCATCGCGGCCAGCTGGCCCTGGACGCCGAGATGGCCGACCTGCGCCACAGCTGTACCCTGCTGCTGCGGGTCAGCGCGCCCTGCGAGGCCCTGCGCCACGCCCTGGAGGCCCTGGGGTCCATCGCCGGCATCCAGAGCCAGCCGGATAACAACACCTACCAGCTGCTGCTGCGCGAAGACAGCGACCCCGACGCCGTGGCCGGCGAGGTGGCCCTGGCGGTGCAAGCTGCCGGCGCCGGGCTGGTTGCCCTGCAGGCCCAGCGCAAAGACCTGGAAACAGTATTTCGCGAAGCCACCGGCAGCGAGGCACCCGCAACGTGAGCCAGGGTGTGATACGCCGGGTTGCCGAGCGTGAACTCGGCCACTACTTCGGCTCGCCGGTGGCCTGGTTGTTTCTGGCCGCCTTTGCCGGGGCCAGCCTGTTCATCTTCTTCTGGGTGGAATCCTTCTTCGCCCGCAACGTGGCGGACCTGCGCCCCCTGTTCCAGTGGATGCCCCTGCTGCTGGCCGTGCTGTGCCCCGCCCTCACCATGCGGGCCTGGGCCGAGGAGCGCAGCAGCGGCAACCTGGAACACCTGCTGACCCTGCCGGTGAGCATCGGCCGCTTTGTGCTGGGCAAGTTCGCCGCCGCCCTCACCCTGCTCGTCCTGGCCCTGCTGGCCACCCTGCCGCTGGCGCTGACCGTGGCCCTGATCGCCGACCTGGACCCGGGCCCCGTCGCCGCCGGCTACCTGGCCACGCTGCTGCTGGGCGCGGCCTACCTGGCCGCCGGCCTGCTGGTGTCCGCCTGCACCGGCAACACGCTTGTCGCCCTGCTCGGCGCACTGGCCTTGTGCCTGGGGCTCTACCTGCTGGGCAGCCCGCTGCTGACCGCCTTTTTTGACGACAGCGCCGCCCAGTGGCTGCGCGCCCTTGGCAGCGGTGCCCGCTTCGAAAGCATCTGCCGTGGCGTGCTGGACTTGCGCGACCTGTACTACTACCTCTGCCTGTGCGGCCTGTTTCTGGTGCTGAACGTTTACGTGCTGGAGCGCAGCCGCTGGTCGCGCGCCCGCAGCGCCCGCCATCGCACCTGGCACATCGTCACCCTGCTGATGCTGGCCAACCTGCTGCTGGCCAACCTGTGGCTGGCGCAGCTGCCACAACTGCGGCTGGATATGACCGGCGATCAACGCTACACCCTGTCCGCTGCCACCCACCGGCTGCTGGAGCGGCTGGAGCAACCCCTGCTGCTGCGCGGCTACTTCAGTCCCCGCCAGCACCCGCAGCTGGCGCCGCTGGTGCCGCACCTGAAAGACCTGATGGCCGAATACGCCGCCGCCTCGGGCGGTCGCATCCAGGTTGAATTCATCGACCCCGCCGAACACCCGGAGCTGGAGCGCGAAGCGATCGACCGCTACGGCATGCGCGCCCGCCCCTTCCAGGTGGCGGACCGCCACCAGAGTGCCCTGGTCAACGCCTGGTTTCAGGTGCTGGTCAGTTACGACGACGAATTTGAAACGCTGGGTTTTAACCAACTGGTGGAGGTGCGCACCGCTGCCAATCGCCAGGCTCAGGTGCGCCTGCGCAACCCGGAGTACAACCTGACCCGGGCCCTGCGCGACGTATTGCACCGCCAGCGCGCCAGCGGCGACCCCTTCGCCGGGCTCAACCAGCCGGTGGAAGTGGTGGCCTATGTGTCACAACAGGCCCAGCTGCCACCCCTGCTGGCGGCCTACCAGCGCTCGGTGCGCGCGCAGCTGGAACAGCGCGTGGCAAACGCCGGCGGCATGCTCAGCGTGCGTTGGGTGGACCCCACCGCCGGCGACGGCGCCGTGGCCACCCGCCTGCAGGAGCAATACGGCATTCAGCCCATGGCCACCGCCGTGGGCGAGGGCGGGGCGTTTTTCTTCCACCTCACTTTGGGGGACGGGCACCAGGTCATCCAGCTGCCCACCGGCGATTTCGACCCGGACGACTTCAACAAGACCCTGGACGCCGGCCTGCGCCGCTTTGCCGACAACATGACCCGCACCGTGGCCCTGGCGCTGCCGCCGGTGCAGGCGCGCATGGCCGAGCACCACCTGGGGGCGCCCACCTTTGCCCAGCTGGAGCGCCAGATCGGCGAGGACTACAGCCTGCGCCTGGAGCAGCTTGGCGATGGCAGCGTGAGCCCCGAGGCGGATATCCTCGCGGTGATGGCGCCGCACCAGCTGCCCCCGCAGGCGGTGTACGCCATCGACCAGTTCCTGATGCGCGGCGGCACCGTGATTCTCGCCACCTCGCCCTTCACCACCCAGATCAGCGACGGCGACATGGCCCTGCTGCCCTGGCCGAGCGGACTGCAGGACTGGCTCGCCTTCCAGGGCGTGGCCATCGACAACAGCCTGGTGATGGACACCCGCAGCAGCCCCTTCCCGGTGCCGGTTATCCGCGAGCGCGGCGGCCAGCAGTTTCGCGATGTCTACCTGCTGGACTTCCCCTACTTCCTGGACCTGCGCCCCCCGGGCCTGCACGGCGAGCACCCGGTGACCGCCAGCCTGCCCCAGGCCACTATGGCCTGGGCCTCGCCCCTGCAACTCACGCCCCAGCGCGGCCGCAAGCACCTGACACTGCTGCGCAGCTCCGACCAGGCCTGGCTGTCGCGCGATGCCAACATCACCCCGGTGGTGGATGAACAGGGCCGGACGCAGTTTGAACCCGGCCCGGAGCGTGGCAGCTTTGCCGTGGGGGCGGTCCTGCGCGGGCGCTTTCGCTCCTGGTACAGCGAGCACCCCCTGCCGGCGCCGGCTGCAGTGGCATCCGGTGGCGCCAGCGCGCCGCCACTGCCGCCGTTATTACAGCACTCGCCCCATTCCGCGCGGCTGGTGGTGTTCGCCTCCAACGACTTTCTGGACGACCAGATGCTGAACGCCAGCGTGGCCGCCCGCGGCACCCAGTACAGCGGGGCGCTGGAGTTGTTCATGAACACCCTGGACTGGGCCCTGCAGGACGACACCCTGCTCAGCATTCGCTCACGCGGGCAGTTCAACCAGACGCTGCCGGTCATGGAGCGCCGCGCCCAGCGCTTTATCGAGTACACCCACTACGCCCTGGCGCTGGCCTGGCTGCTGGTGCTGGCCGCCATCGGCGGGCTGCGCCGCGCGCTGCGCCGGCGCGCCTGGCGCAGGGAGTTGGGGCTGTGAACCGCACGGTGGCCAGCCTGCTGTTTCTGCTGGTGGTGCAACTGGTGCTGGTGGGCGCGCTGTACTGGCAGGGTGAACGCGCGGTCAGCCAGCACACACGCCTGCTGGAGCCCTCGACTGCGCTGGGGGTGGACGAGATCCGGATTACCGACGACCAGGACGGCGAGGTAGTGCTGCGCCAGTCGCGGGGCCGCTGGCTGCTGCCCGATTTGCAGGATTTGCCGGCCGACCAGCAACGGGTCCACCGCTTGCTGGACACCCTGTCGCACCAGCCCCAGGGCTTTCCCGTGGCCAGCTCCGCCGCCGCCCGCCAGCGCTACCGGGTCACCTCCTACCAGCACCATCGCCGCCTTGCCTTCTACCACGGCGACGACCTGCTGGAGACCATCTACCTCGGGCGCTCCCCCGCCTACCGCCGGGTGTATGCCCGCAACCGTCGCGACCATGACATCTACAACCTGCGCTACAGCGAGCATGATGCCCCGGTCAGCGCAGACGCCTGGCTGGATCGCCGGCTGCTGCAGAGCACACCCGGGCGCATCGACATGGACGGGCTGGTGCTGGAGCGCAACACCGGGGGGCAGTGGCACACAGCCACCGGCGGCAAGCCCGACGAACAACAGCTCGCCCGCCTGCTGCAGCTGTTGCAGGAACTGCGCATTACCGGCCTTGCCGACGAGGACAGCCAGCGCAGCCTGGCCGAGGATGGCAGCGTGCAGCGCAGCTTCCGCCTGCAGCAGGATGGCCAGCACCACCGCCTGGAACTGCTGGCCTTCGAGGGCAGGCTCTACGCCCACGACAGCCGCTACGCGCTGTTCTTTGCCCTCGACCCGCGCCAGTACCTGGCGCTGTTGCAGTTTGATCCAGGCAGCCTGAGTGGCTTGCCAGAAAAGGGTAGCGGCGCCGGCGAGGCGGCGCCCGCCGGGCGCTAGTTCATCCGCCCTTCAGTTTTTGCAGGATGCTGGAAAAGTCCAGGCTGCCGTTACCGGCGGCCTGGTGTTCGCTGTAGAGGGTGCGCGCCAGCTGCCCCATGGGGTTGTCGAAATCGCACTGCCCGGCAATGTCCAGCGCCAGCCCCAGGTCCTTGACCATCAGGTCGACCATGAAGCCCGGCTTGTAATCCTTGCTGGCCGGCGCGTTTTCCATCACCCCGGGATAGGGGTTGTAGACCTCCAGCGACCAGTTGCGGCCCGAGCTGGCCAGCATGATCTCCGACAGCACCTTCGGATCGAGGCCGTTGCGGGCACCCATCTCCAGCGCCTCGCAGGTGCCGATCATGTGGATGGCCAGCAGCATGTTGTTGCAGCCCTTGGCCACCTGGCCGGCGCCGGCCGGCCCGGCGTGGAAGATGTTCTTGCCCATGTCGGCCAGAATCGCCTGCGCCTTGGGGAAGGTGGCCGCGTCGCCGCCGCACATAAAGGCCAGGGTGCCCGCCGCTGCCGCCGCGACACCGCCGGACACCGGCGCATCCATAAAGCCGATGCCGGCGGCCTGGGCCGCCTCGCCCACCTGGCGGGCGGTGGCGGCATCGATGGTGGAGCAGTCCAGCACCGTGGTGCTGTCATCGAGCTGCGCCAGCAGCCCCTCGTCACCCAGGTACAGGCCGGCCACGTGCTTGCCCGCCGGTAGCATGCTGATGACATAGTCCACGCCCCGGGCGGCCTCGCTGGCGCTCTGCGCCACTCCCGCGCCCACCGCGGCCAGGGCCTGGCAGGCTGCCTCGGACAGATCGAATACCGTAACGTGATGGCCGGCCTTGATCAGGTTGGCGGCCATTGGCCCGCCCATGTTGCCAAGACCGATAAATGCGACGTTTGCCATGACTTGCTTCCTTCAGCGATTACAGGTTGGCCAGGGGGTTGGCATGCCAGGGGGCACGGAAAAACCCGTCCAGCACCTCGTCCGGCACGGCCCGCGAGGTGTCGTACTGCCAGGCGGGCTTGCGATCCTTGTCGATCAGCAGGGCCCGCACGCCCTCGGCGAATTCGGGGTAGCGCACCACGTTGGTAGCGAGCTGGATTTCCGCCTGGAACACCTCGCGCAGCGAGGCGTGGCGGGTCTCCCACAGCTGCCGGGCAATCCACAGCGCGGCCAGCTTGGAGCCGTGGGCCAGGCTGTCGCGGGCGCGGGCCAGCCAGGGGTCGTCGGTTTGCTGGCCGATAATGTTGTCGATCACCTCGTGCACGCTGTCGCCGTCGCACAGGCGGTTGATGGTCGCCATGTGCGGCTCCACCTGGGCCGCCGGCACACTGCCCAGGCTGCGCTCGGCAAAGGGGCGCAGGCAGTGGCGCACCAGGGCGTGGTTGTCGGCAGCGTCCAGGCCCCAGCCCTGCTGCAGCAGGGCATCGAGCACCGCCGCCTTGTGCTCCGAAGCGATAAAGCGATCGGCAAGGCCGGTGTAGAGGGCATCGGCGGCATTGATGGAGGCGCCGGTCAGCGCCAGAAACTGCCCCGCCCGCCCCGGCATGTGATTGAGAAACCAGCTGCCGCCCACATCGGGAAACAGGGCAATGGTCACCTCGGGCATGGCGATGCGGGTCGCTTCGGTCACAATGCGGTGGCTGCAACCGGCCATGACCCCGAGTCCGCCGCCCATCACAATGCCGTGCCCCCAGCAGATGACGGGCTTGGCATAGGTGTGCAGGGTGTAGTTCATGCGGTATTCGCGGGCGAAGAAGTTTTCCGCGTAGTCGCAGGGGCCGCCGGGTTGCTCCACCGCCGAACGGTGCAGGGCCTGCACGTCGCCGCCGGCGCAGAAGGCCTTTTCGCCACTGCCGTCGATAAACACCGCGGCGATGTCCTCGTCCCGGGCCCAGGCATCCAGCTGCACCTGCAGCAGGTCGACCATGTCCAGGGTCAACGAATTCAGCGTGGCGGGCACGTTCAGCGTGGCCCGGCCAATGCGGCCCGCCTTGGCGGGCAGTTCCTCAAACAGTACGGCTGCGTCACTCATGGGCATTCCTTAGCGGTTCTTCCACTCGGCTTTGCGTTTTTCCAGGAAGGCGTTCACGCCCTCGCGCTGGTCCTCGGTGGAAAACAGCTCCACGAACAGTTCGCGCTCGCCGGCCAGGCCGTCGCCGATGGCCTTGTCGCGGGCGCTGTGGATCAGGGTTTTGCAGCGGCCAATGGAGGACGGGCTCTGCTCGCCCACCTGCTCCGCCAGGGCCAGGGCCTTGTCCAGGGCCTGGCCCTTGCCAACCACTTCCTCCACCAGGCCGATTTTTTCCGCCGTGGCGGCATTGATGCGCTCGCCACACAGGATCATGCGCTTGGCCCAGCCCTCACCCACCAGCCAGGACAGGCGCTGGGTGCCGCCGGCGCAGGGCAACAGGCCCACCTTCGCTTCTGGCAGCGCCATCTGGGCCTGCTCTTCGGCAATGCGGATGTCACAGGCCAGGGCCACTTCCAGCCCGCCGCCCATGGCAAAGCCGTTGATGGCGGCAATGGACACGCCGCGAAAGTCCGCCAGGGTTTCGAAGGCCTCGCCGAAGTAGCGCGCCATTTCATCCGCCTTGGCCGGGTCGCCGTCGGCAAAGATTTTCAGGTCGGCGCCGGCAGAGAAGAACTTTTCACCGGCCCCGGTCAGCACCAGGGCGTAGATGTCGCGCGCCTCGTTGAGCGCCTGCACCAGGGCCTTCAGCGCCGGCAGGCTCTCGGTGTCCCAGGTGTTGGCGGCGGGGTTGTCGATGGTCACCAGCGCAGTGTGGCCGCGCTGCTCTACCTTGATTTTGTCGGATGTACTTGCCAGCTGGCTCGGGCTCATTTGATCACCTCCAGTGCGCCTTCCATTAACAGTTTGCGTGAAATGATCACGCGCATAATTTCGTTGGTCCCTTCCAGGATCTGGTGCACCCGGGTGTCGCGCACGTGGCGCTCCATCGGGTACTCGCGGATATAACCATAGCCGCCCAGCAGTTGCAGGGCGTCGTTGCACACGGTGAAGCCGGCGTCGGTGGCAAAGCGCTTGGCCATGGCGCAGTAGGTGGAGGCCTGGGGGTCGCCGGCATCCAGCTTGAAGGCCGCCAGCCGCACCATCTGCCGCGCCGCCACCAGTTCGGTGAGCATGTCCGCCAGCTTGAACTGGATGTGCTGGAAGGCGGCAATTTCGCTGCCGAACTGCTTGCGCTCCTGCACGTAGGCGGTGGCCTCCTCCAGCGCCTGCTGGGCGGTGCCCACGCTGCAGGTGGCAATGTTGATGCGCCCGCCGTCCAGGCCCTCCATGGCAATGGCAAAACCCTGGCCCTCGTTACCCAGGCGATTGCCCACCGACACCCGCACGTTGTCAAAGCTGATCATGCGGGTGGGCTGGGCGTTCCAGCCCATTTTTTCCTCTTTTTTGCCGTAGCTCACGCCCTCGGCGTCGGCCGGAATCAACAGGGCGCTGATGCCCTTGGGCCCGGCGTCACCGGTGCGCAGCATCACCACCAGGGCGTCGGTTTCGCCGGCGCCGGAGATGAACACCTTGCTGCCGTTGACGAGGTAGTCGTCACCGTCGCGGGTGGCGGTGGTGCGCAGGGACGCGGCATCCGAGCCCGCCCCGGGCTCTGTCAGGCAGTAGGACGCCAGCTTGGCGCCGCTCACCAGCGCCGGGCACCAGGCGTCAACCAGGGCCTGGCTGCCGTACTTGCCGATCATGCTGGTGGCCATGTTGTGAATGGTGAGAAACGCCGCCGTGGTGGTGCAGCCCTTGGCCAGCTCTTCCACAATCAGGCTGGCGTCGAGCCGGCCCATGCCAAGCCCGCCGGCGCTCTCGGGGGTGTACATGCCCATAAAGCCGAGCTCGCCGGCCTCGGCCAGCACCGCTTTGGGGAAGTGGGCCGTGGCGTCCCACTCGGCCGCCATGGGTGCCAGGGCGCCCTCGCTGAAGGCGCGGGCGCTCTCCACAAAGGCCTTCTGGTCGTCAGTCAGGGAAAAGTCCAATGCCTTCCTCCTTGTTATTGTGCGTGCCGGGCGCTTGCCTGCCCCGGGCCGGTGGTAAATACCGGGCCCGGCGCCATGCCGCAACCGCGCCCGGCCAGCCGCTTAACGCAGGTTGATGCTCATGTTCGGCTGCTTGGAGGTGCTCGCCTCGGAGTGGGTCCAGCGGGCGGTGATGGTCTTGGTCTCGGTGTAGAAGCGCACCGCCTGCTTGCCGTAGGCGTGCAGATCGCCGCGGAAGGAGCCGCGCCAGCCAGTGAAGGAGAAAAACGGCAGCGGCACCGGAATGGGAATGTTGATACCCACCTGGCCCACCAGAATTTCGTGCTGGTATTTACGCGCCGCGCCACCGGAGTTGGTGAAGATGGAGGTGCCGTTGCCGTAGGGGCAGTTGTTGATAAGCTCAATGGCCTCTTCCAGGGTGTCGACGGTGATGCAGCACAGCACCGGGCCGAAGATCTCTTCGTTGTAGATGGCCATCTCGGTGGTGACGTCGGTAAACAGGGTCGGGCCAACCCAGTTGCCATCGGGCAGGCCATCCACCACGCACTGGCTGCCATCGAGCAGGCAGGTGGCGCCCTCGTCCTTGCCCTTCTGGATCAGGCCGAGGACTTTTTCATAGGCCGGGCGGGAGATAATCGGGCCGTAGCTGGCGCCGGCGTCGTTCCAGGCGCCGGGGCGGGCCGTGGCCATGCGCTCGCCGAGCTCGTCGATCCACGCCTTCGATTCGCCCACAAACACCGCCACCGAAATCGCCATGCAGCGTTGGCCGGCGGCACCCACCGAGGCACCCACCAGCGCATTGAGCGTGCTGTTCTTGTCGGCGTCGGGCATCACCACCATGTGGTTCTTGGCGCCCATCATGCACTGCACCCGCTTGCCGGCATCGGTGCCGGTGCGGTAGATGTGGTCGCCCACGCGGGAGGAGCCAACGAAGGAGATGGCCTGGATGTCCTTGTGGGTGAGAATCTGGTTCACCACATCGGCGCCGCCGTGCACCATGTTCAGCACTCCCTTGGGCGCGCCGGCCTCGATGAACAGCTCCACCAGCCGCACCGGGGTCAGCGGATCCTGCTCGGAGGGCTTGAGCACAAAAGTATTGCCGGCGGCAATCGCCAGCGGGTACATCCACAGGGGGATCATCGCCGGGAAGTTAAAGGGCGTAATGCCGGCGCACACGCCAATGGGCTGGATGTAGCTGTAGGTGTCGATGCCGTTGGCCACGTTCTCCACCGTCTCGCCCATCATGTTGGAGCCGATATTGGCGGCCTGCTCCACCACCTCGATACCGCGCCACACATCGCCCTTGGCATCCTCAAAGGTTTTGCCGGTGTCCTGCGACAGCAGCTCGCCCAGCTCGTCGTGGTGCTCCTTCAGCAGCGCCACGTAGCGCATCATCAGCCGCGCGCGCTCGGCCACCGGCACATTGCGCCAGCTCTGGAAGGCTTGCTTGGCCGAGGCAATGGCGGCCTCCACCTCGGCCTCGGTGGCCATGGGCACCTCGGCCAGCAGCTGCTGGTTGGCGGGGTTGGTAACCGGCAGTTTGTTGCTGCTGCCGCTGGTGACGAACTCACCGTTGATGAACAGGGGAACCTGGCGTGTCATGCGTGCGTACCTGCTGGATTATCCGAATCGTTATCCATAAAGGTAGCAGCTCCCCGGGCAGGGGCATATTCACGAAGTTGCGAAGGATATGGACTTTATTGCTGCAAACAGGCCCGTACAACCGGGCAGTGCTAGCCGCCTTGAGGGAAGGCGGCACCCTGCTCATCGCCCAGCGGCGGGTGCCAGCAACTGTCATTGGGCAGCGGTAGTGCGACAACCGTGGTATAGGGCTGCGCCTCCCATTCGATGATTCTCTGGCGAAAATAGAAGGAACGGGCAGCCTGTAACAGAGCATCCAGTGCATCGTGGGCGGGCGCCGGCGGCCGGGCTCGCACCGAGGCCACACGGCCGTCGGCCTGGATCTTGAACTCCAGCAGAACCTGCGTGGGCGCGCGCTGTATCAGGCAACCGCCGTCAAACCGCAATTCGTAGGGCAGGCGCCAGTGCCACATGCCCGGCTCCGAATAGCGCGGCGGCAGGTGTGGGCCTGGTGCCGCCGCAAAACCGCTCACTGCCCACAACAGCGCGAGACCGCAACACACACCTCTCACAGTGATACCCCACCCAACAGGTCGGCATTGGCTGGCAAAAGCCTCTGCCGTGCGATATCCAGCGCCGTTTTCCCATCGGCGTCCTGCAGCGCTGCATCAGCGCCGGCGGCCAACAGTTCAGCGATACTCCCCTGACCCAGCCACATGGCTGCTGCTCGATGCAGAGGCGTTCTGCCGCGCTCATCCCGCGCGTTGGGATCGGCTCCTGCAGCCAGCAACCTGGCCACTACCGCCGGAGAGTGCAGGGCAAGATGCAGTGCCGTTTCGCCATCGATGTTGCGTGCGTTGATATCGCGCTGGGCGCTGATCAGCGGCGCCAGAACCGCGGGATCGTAGCGCGGCTCAACCAAGGCCCGGTGCAGGGCGGTGGCCCCGTCGTAGGCGGTGGTATTGGCCAGTGCCGGGTAGTCACGGGCCAGGCGCAACAGGTTGGCGCGCTCACCGTGTCGCGCTGCCGTGTGCAGCAGGGTATTGCCAAAGCGGTCGCGCTCATCTAGCGCGGCTCCCGCCGCCAGCATCATTGCCAGCCCCTTGGGATACCCCCTGGCGCCGTGGACCGCTGGCGTGCCCTCTGCCCCCTCCCATACGTGGTGAGGATTGGCGCCCTGGGCCAACGCTTGGCGTATCTGGGCAGGCTTCTTACACTCCAATGCCAGGTTGAGCCGCTCCTGTGCATCGCGGTCCCGCTGCAAGGCTTCGCTACAATTCTGGCGGTACTGCTCAGAGCGTTCGCTGCGATGCACCTTCAGCAGCGACAGCAGGGTTGCGGCACTGAATTCAGGCACGGCTATCGGGGATTCAGTGTAAGTACTCGCTCCGCCCTGAAAAGACAGGCCTTGTTCACCCAACGCAAGGACAGCACCTTGAAGATGATCCGGGCCCAGGTAGGCTGTTGCGGGCTTGCGCCGGACTTCAGCCAACAGGCGCTCCATCATGGTTTGGTACTGGGCCAAAGTGCCCTCTTCGCCCCGGTAGGGGTACATTGCCGCGAGCCCCACGCCGGTATGCAGGAAAAAGGCATCTCGCAGCGCGAAGCTGCGCCGGGCGTGGGGTTCCAGCTTTTCGTGCAAGAAAGCCGCCAGTGCATCAGCGTCACCAAATTCCGCCCGCACAGCGTAGCCCCGTTGCCCTCCCTGGTACCCAAAACCCTCGCTGCCACCGCGAATTTGCACCCCGGGCTGGCCAGACTCGAGCTCTATCACCGCGAAGAAACCCCGCCCCAGGTAGTCGCGATGGGCGAGCGCCCCGGTCAGCGCCACCATAAAATCCCGGTACTGTATACGCTGCCGATCCGGGCAATCCCAGTCCGGCCGGCGCTCTTCGTAGGGTGTACGGAAGGTCAGATGAAAATCCTGCCACAGGGTCAGTTCCAGCTCGCGCAACTCGGCGCCCCGCACCAGGGGGCAATCGGTAGCGCGGTCAAACTGCCGAGCATCAGCGCGGTTGATCCGCAGCACAGCGCGACGATCGGGCGTGGTAGACGCCTTGCGCGGGTAGTCCACATGGGCCAGCAAAACCAGCTCATCGCCGTCCACTACCGCGTGTGAAAAGCTCGCAGCGTCGGGGCCCAAGCGCAGGTGCCGACGCCAGCTCCCGCCCGGCCCCTCCTCGCCCACCAGGGCCCAGCCCTTGTCGCGCCCAAAGTAGACAACCTGCCCATCGGGCAACAGCTGCATCTGTTCACGCGGCAGGATACGTCGCTGCAATAGCTCGCCATCACTCAAGGAGTAGCTCTGCAGTTCGGCGTGAGCGCGGGCATCAGATGCGCCGGTCTCCACTTTGATGTCGGCCCTACCGCGCCCTACCTGCAATAACGCTACCGAATGGTCGCGGGAGAGCTGCAGGGTCGCCTCGTGGACTGTCTCGCCCCCAGGGCCCAATTGGCGCAGGGTGTAGTGCTCATCGTCCGGCCCGTTGACAAGCAGGACGGCCACACCGCCACCGGCCATCGGCTGAAACCCCCAGCTCAGGGAGGTATCCCCAACGGGGGATTTCCACAGCATGGTGCCGTTGCGATCCATTGCCCACAGTTGCTGCGGACTCCGCGGCTGGGAAACCTGCAAATAAACCCGCTGCCCCGCCGGCCCAACCTGTAGCTCGCCGTAAGAAGGCAAGATGAAACGCCGGGCGGCTTGCAGTGGTTGACCGCTCTCTGCGGATAGCAGCTGCCAATGCGCGTAGGCGGTCTCTTGCCCATCGTCGACTTCGCTGTAATGCTGCCACACCAGCCACTCTCCCCCGGCCTGCGGGTATAGCCAGAAGCGATTGCTCGCATTCTCCAGGCGTCGGCGCCACCGCAGCGCGCCACTTGCGTCATAGGCCAGCAGGTAGACACCCCGGTCAATCTGCAGCCCGGCGGCCTCATCCTGCCATGTGCGCTGCAACTCACCGGCGATAATAAAGCCGCCCTGGCCGTCGGCCACAAAGGCACCGTCGGTGAAATAGGGCGGTATGTCGTCCAGCAGCAACAGGTGCCCGTCATCCACTGCGGACTGCCCGGCAGGGACGGCGGGTTCCGGATCGCAAGCGTAACTGGCCTCCAAAGTAAGGGCATGTACGCTGCTCCAGCCGCAGCCGGAGTGATGGGCCAGCACCACCGGAGCCTCCCCGTAGTAGCGACGCTCGATGGTTGCCACGCTCTGGCCGGGCCCGGGCACATTGGCAAGGTCGGCGAGGTAAGCCTTCTCCGCCGCTGCAATGACCGTGGCATCATCGGGCCACTGTTCTTCGCGCAGTGCAACATGCTCCGGTAGCACCAAGCGGCAGGCCAGGTTGAGAAAGCGGCCATCACGGGCGAAATTGGCCTGGCAGGAAGCATGCTCCACCGCAACGCCGCCGATTGACTGCAGGGCATAGAGCGATTGCCAGGCTAAGCCTCCACCCCCACCGTGCTGCGCTTGCAGGAAGGTCTTCCACTTAAGCTCCGGCAGTGCGGGTCGCTGCCGGCACAGCCTGGCGTCGATAGCCGCCAGCAGTTGTGCGCCGGCGGCCGCCGGGTCAGCAGCCATCTGCCCGAGGTCCTGGGGTGGCAGCAGCTCTGCAGGGGCCTTCGCCCCGGGCGCCGGCCACGCCAGTTCCCAGAAGTTGCCTGACCTTTGCTCGACCAGGCCGTCGAACGTATAGCTTTCCAGGCCCCCAATCTCGTTCCGCTCACAGCCGGGGCGCCCCTTGGCCACAGATTCTCCGGCTGCCAGGCACAACCACAGGGCCACGGCCAGGGTAGCGCCGGAAAGCCATTGACGGGTTTGTCGATCAGCGGACATCTGTTGAACATAGCAACAGTCCATATGGGCGGCAAAAAAATTCGCCAGAACCAGCGGGGACGCCCCCCGGGCAGGGCTGGTACCATCAACGCAGCGGCAGCCAGCGGATACCCAAACACCAGAATGAGCACCCCCTCCCAATGGCCCCTTCCCCCCCAGGGCGTGCGCCTGCTGACGCCGGCTTTTCTGCTGGAACAACTGCACCGCCACCCCCTCACGCGGGACTGCTATCCCACCGCCATGGGCTATTACCCCCAGGCGAAGGGGCATCGCATGCGCCGGCCGCGGCACGACGACAACCTGCTGCTGTACTGCGTGGAGGGACAGGGGCGGCTGCGGGTGGGTGAAACGCGCTACCCGGTGGGGGCCGGCGACCTAATGCTGCTGCCCCAGGGGTTGGCCCACAGTTATGCCGCGGGCAGCCAGCCGTGGACGCTGTACTGGGTACACTTCCAGGGGGTGAGTTCGCGGCTGTTCGCGGAGTATATGGGGTATCGGGACGGGCGGCCCATTGTGCGGGTGGGACTGGCGCCGGCGCTGGCGGCGGGGTTTCACAGCCTGCTGGCGGTGGGCAAAACGGGCTACAGCAGCCGTGCCTTCATCAACGCCGCCAACCAGTTGCGCCACCTGTTCACCCAGTTTGCGCTGGAGGCCAACCGCGAGCAGGCCAGCCACCCGGCCGGCCTCAACCTGGAGTCGTTGCAGGCCTACATGCAGGACAATATTCACCAGAGCCTGGAGCTGGACGACCTGGCCGCCGTCGCCCACCTGTCCAAGTTTCATTTTTCTGGCCGCTACAAGGCGCTGACGGGCTACTCACCCATCAAGCACTTTCTGCACATGAAGATCGAATACGCCTGCCAGCTGCTGGACAGCTCGGACCTCAGCGTCAAGGCCATTGCGGCCGAGGTGGGTTACGCTGACCCGCTGTATTTTTCGCGCCTGTTCCGCAAGACCATGGGGCTGTCGCCGCGCGACTACCGAAGCTCTGTTCGCAAGTAAGGTCAGGCCGCGCTGGCATCGCCGGCGGTGCGGGTGGCGAGGTGCTTCATGAGCAAACCGCGCAGCCACTGGTGAGCGGCGCTGCGCGAGGTGCGGGTGTGACGCATCAGCGACATCTTGCCGCGGTGGTCGCTGTAGGTGTTGCGAATCATGCGCTGCAATTCCTGGGGCAGTTCGCAGCCGATGATCAGGTCGCGGTACAGGCCGCTGTCTTCAAAGCCGGCGTTGGCGACCAGCAGTGAATGGGTACGCGTCAGCACGCCCACCGCGGCGGAAAACTGGGTGGTTTCCAGGGCGATGGTGCGGTGCACGCCGTACTGCCCCAGCACGTCGTCCACCAGGGAGGTGTTCTCCCGGGCCAGGCCAGGCAGGTACAGGCGCAGGTGGGGATAGCGCAGGAAGTCCTTCAGGCTGAAATCGCGCCCCACCAGTTCGTGCCCCACGCCCATGTAGCAGCGCGGCGGCAGGGCCTCGATGGGCTCTGCGAGAATATCGCGCTCGGTCTCACTCGCCACAAAGGTGGCAAAGTCCGCCTCGCCCTTTTTCAACCGCTCCTGGTAATCGGGCGTCACCTCGCCGGCAATGATCTGCACCTGGGGGGCAACCTGCTGCAGCTCGGCCATCAAGCCCGGCAGCAGGCCCTCGCTGATGATGGGCGGCAACAGCAGTTTGAAAGTGCCCACGAAGGTATCCGGGCTGAAGTTGTCGCTGCCCAGTACCTGCTCGACATTTTCCAGCAGGTTGGGCAGCTGCTGCGCCAGGGCCTCGGCACGCGGCGTGGGCACCAGGCCGTGGGCAGTGCGGGTGAAGAGTTCGTCGTCGAAGGAATCGCGCAGTTTTTGCAGGGTTTTGGACAGCGCTGGCTGCGACACCGACAGGCGCTCTGCGGCGCGGGTCACGTTGCGCTCTTCCAGCAGAATCTGCAGGGCCACCAGCAGATTGAGATCGGTGCGAATCAGCTTTCTGGATATCATCCGGGGCCCGTGGTTAGCTATTTTTGCCCGATGCTACCAAAGCCCCCCCAGCCCTGCACCGCTTTTCACGCCTTTAGGCCATCTTCGGTGGCCGCTCTTGCAGGCGGCTGCTACCATTTAGCCGCCTGAATCAACGCCCACTCACGAGGCCCGTCATGTTGCTCAACCGAATTGTTGTTACCGCCCTGCTGGCACTGTCGATAGCCGCCTGCAGCAGCGTGGAAACCCGCCCCGACGACACGGCGGCCTTTGAGGCGGGGAACTACCAGTATTACAAATGGCGCAGCGAACCGCTGGACAATCGCCGCGGCTCCACCGACCCCATCTACCAGGTGGACCCGGTGCTGCGCAAAGCGGTGGATGCCGAACTGAAGGCAAAGGGCTATGTGCTGGACCCGGCCCGCGCCCAGTTCAGCGTGGACTACGTCTACGCCGAGGGCCTGCGCATGGGCGAGACCGCCGAGTCAGCCAGCAATATCTCCACCTACCCCGGGCAGATCCCCAACCGCAACCTGGACCAGGCCTCCATCGATAACGCCATCGCCCTTGGCGGCGTGAAGGAAACCAGCAACATCGGCCTGCAGTTCAATGACGTGGGGCGCAAGGAGGAAGTGTGGCGGGTGGTGATCACCAAGATCGTCGACCGGGTGAACCAGACCGACATCGAGGCCATGAAGAAAACGGTGAACAGCGCCATCAAGCACGGCCTGCGCCGGCTGCCGGACGCCGACTGACCGCACTCAGTAAACGTCCGGGTTGACGCAGTTGGGCATGGGCTGCCCGTCCAGGGCGGCGATGATGTTGTCCACTGCCAGGTCTGCCATGCGCGCCCGGGTGTGGGCGGTGGCGCTGCCGATGTGGGGCGTCAGCACCACGTTGGGCAGATGCAACAGGGGGTTATCGGCAGCAATGGGCTCGCGCTCGAAGACGTCGATGCCCGCGGCGTAAAGGTCGCCACGCACCAGCGCCGCCGCCAGCGCCACTTCGTCGACAATGCCCCCGCGGGCGGCATTCACCAGCACCGCGCCGGGTTTCATGGTGGCAATCCGCTCGGCATTTATCATGTGGCGCGTCTGGGCATTCAGCGCGGTGTGCACGCTGACAAAGTCGCTGCGCAGCAGCAACTCATCCAGCGACACACCGGCTACGCCCGCCACCTCACGCCCGCTACGCGACCAGCCCAGCACCTCCATGCCAAAGCCCTGGGCCCGTTTTGCCACCGCGCGGCCAATAGCGCCCAGCCCGACAATGCCCAGGGTGGCCCCGCTCACGTCCTTGCCGGTGAAAAAGTCCGGCGCCCAGGCGTTCTCCTGCCGCCAGTTGCCCTGGCGCACAAAACGGTCGGCTTCGCTGACCCGGCGCGCGGCCGCCAGCAGCAGGGCAAAGGCGGTATCGGCAGTGGTGTCCACCAGCACGCCCGGCGTATTGCCCACGGCAATGCCGCGCCGGCCGGCGGCGGCGAGGTCAATGTGGTCGACACCCACCGACATGCTGGAGATGAACTCAAGCTGGCCCGCCTCGGCCAGCAGCGCAGCGTCGACGCGATCAGTCAGCAGGCACAGCAGGCCGTGGCAGTCGCGCAGCTCTTCGCGCAGGCTCTCGGCGCTCAAAAGCCCCGGCCCCATCCACAGGTTGAGGTCGCACAACTCGGCCAGTTGGTGGATGCGCTCGCCGGGGAGCTGGTGGGTCACAAACACTTTTTTGCTCATGCTTTGAGAATACCGCAAAGTGATTTAACGGCAATAGCGCAAAGGGGAATTTCGTGCACGTCTCGCTGGCCGTGCCGCCGCCCTTCGCCACAGCCCTTCGCCACAGTGCATCCCCCAAGCCGCCCTATGCAGCTATGCAGGGCCCCCGCGCCGGTCTATGCTGATTGGCAAGGCCGTGTAATCCGCAACCACGGGGAACCGCGCCATCGTCGCGCAGTCCAATACGCATTACCGGGCGACAGACCCGGCATCCAACAGGTTTACCGCAAAATGACAGACGAGAATCAAGCCATCAACGGCGACCTCAGCCAGCGCGTGGTGGTCGCTACTCAGGCCATGCCCTGGAGCGCCAGCCCCGGCGTGGATGTGTGGCGCAAGCGCGTGCACCGCGTTGGCCCGGCAGAATCCGGGCAGGTGACATCGGTGGTGCGCTATGAACCGGGCGCCCGCTTTCCCAGCCACGACCATCCCCAGGGGGAGGAAATCCTGGTGCTGGACGGCGTGTTCAGTGACGAGCAGGGAGACTGGCCGGCCGGCAGCTACCTGCTGAACCCGGAGGGCTTTCGCCACGCGCCCTGGTCGGAGCAGGGCTGCACCCTGTTTGTGAAGCTGCGCCAGTACCCGGGCGCGGGGCGTGACAAGGTGGCCCTGCAGACCCTGGACCAGCCCTGGCAGAGCTCGGTGCGGCGCAGTGTGCAGTGGAAGAAACTCTACGCCCAGGAACCCTACACCGACTTCATGCGCCTGGAAGCCTGGGACAGCCCAGCGGAACTGGGGCAGATCAACTTCCCCCGCGGCGCCGAGCTGTTTGTGCTGAAGGGCCGCTTTGCCGATGAGCAGGGCGACTACGACACGCACACCTGGCTGCGCATTCCCGTGGGCGGCTCACTGACCCCCACCAGCGACGACTACTGCGAGCTGTATATAAAAGAAGGCGGCTTTACCTACCTGCGCGAAGCGCCAGAGGCCAGCCACGCCCTCAGCAACACGCCTCAGGCCGTGGGCGAGTAGCTACGCCCACAAAACCATAGGCGAGTAGCTACGCCCACAAAAATCCCAGGCGAGTCATCCGCCCACATAACAGCCCGCCCACCACGGGTGCATCCCAAGCGGGGGCACCCGGCAGGCCGCGTTACAGGGTGACGCCGCCGTCCACCACAATGCACTCGCCGTTGGTGTAGCTGCTGGCGTCGGACACCAGGTACAGCACCGTGCCGGCCATTTCCTGCGGCTCGGCGTGCCGGCCCATGGGGATTTGCTGCTTGACCTGCTGGTAGATGTCTTCGTTGTCGAACAGGGCGCCGGCAAACTTGGTTTTGGTCAGCCCCGGCAGCAGAGCATTGCAGCGAATACCCAGCCCGCCGCATTCCTTGGCGAAGGCCTTGGTCATGTTCACCACCGCCGCTTTGGTGATGGAGTAGATCGCCTGCATGGCGCCCGGCTGCAGGGCGTTGATGGACGCGGTGTTGACGATGGCGCCGCCGCCCTGCTCGCGCATGAGTTTGCCCGCCTCGATGGACATAAAAAAGTAACCCCGGATGTTCACATCCACGGTCTTGTTGAAGGCGGCAAGGTCAGTGTCGAGCACATGGCCAAAGTAGGGGTTGGTGGCGGCGTTGTTCACGCTGATATCCAGGCGGCCATGGGTGCTGCGGATATGGGCGAACAGGGCGGCGATGTCGTCCATGCTGCCCACATGGCAGGGGAAGGCCTCGGCGCTGCCACCAGCGGCGGCGATCTCATCGGCCACCCGCTGGCAGTCATCGATCTTGCGGCTGGACACAATCACATGGGCGCCCTGCTCCGCCAGCAGGCGGGCAATGGCCTCTCCAATACCGCGGCTGGCGCCACTGACCAGCGCAATCTTGCCACTCAAATCAAACAGGTTCGTCGGCATGTTTTCCTCCTTCAGCCCGGCGTTTGACTACATGGGCTGTTTGTTGAACTTTGGGTATGTTGGGCGGGCATCATACCCGTGTGCGGGTGGCCATGTCACCTGATGGCCGCGCTGCGGCTCAGACGCCGATGCAAGGGGGGCTTGGCCGGTTTGCGAGCCAGTTCTCAGTTTGCCTATGGCGGCCAAAATTCAGTCAACCGATAATCGGCCAGCTGTCACGCCATCGCCATGCGGGCATCGCTTTGGGGCAGCCTTCTCGTCATAACAAGGAAAGTTCACCATGAAAATGACCACTCGCCATGCCATCTGGCTGGTCCTCGCCTCCGCCCTCACCCTTGGCGGCTGCAAAATCCAACTCTCCGCCACCGAGGGCGGCACCATCACCACCCAGTCGAAACGCTTCAGCTGCAAAGCGGGCCAGAGCTGCGCCAAGGTGGATGTGAGCGACCTGAACTTTGATGAAACCTTTGTCGCCCAGGCCGAGCCGGGCTATGAATTTGTCGGCTGGCGCAAGCGCGACCGGGGGCTGTGCGGCGGCAGTAAAAAAGCCTGCACCATTAACACCTCAGGCTTTGCCGGCAACGATGTGCTGATGAGCTTTCTCGACAAGCCCGGCGAAGTGTTCTTTCTGGAAGCGGTGTTTCGCAAACCCGCCGGCGGCTCCGGCTCCGGCACGGGTGATGCCCGGCGCTGCTTCAACCCCACCATGGGCGCCATCGACACCACGATTGTGGCCAGCTATCGCAGCACCAGCAGTGGCGGCGAAGTGGTGAACGAATCCTACGACCAGGTGATCTCCAGCGGCAGCTTCAAGGGGCGCGCCATGCTGAAGGCGGTATCCAACACCACCGCCACCGGCGCGGCGCCCTCCACCTCGCGCTCGGTGCAGTTCTTTGAATTCAAGCCGGATGAACACCGCAGCCTGGTGTATGGCACCGACGTGGAGAGCTTCACCCCCCGCGCCAGCCAGTCGAACATCGAGCTGGCCCCCTACCGCCTGCAGCGCTTCGATTTGAAGGCCGGGGAATCCTACCAGCAGGACTACACCGTGAACCTCAACACCCGCGTGATGGGCTTTAACACCAAAACGTCTACCCGGGTGAGTCTGGACACCACCTTCCTTGGCATTGAGTCGGTGAAGGTGCCCGCCGGCACCTACCAGGCCTGCCGCTTCCGCGTGCTCAGCACCACCGACGATGGCACCAGCACCATCAATGAGTGGTTCGCCGTGAACAGTGGCATGTTCCTGAAGTCCACCGAGGGCAGCGCCAGCAATGTGCTGGTGTCGGCCAGCATCAACGGCGCGGATATCTGACCACGGCGGCGGCCGCCGGCTAGGCGGCCGCCTTCGGCCCCGCGCACCAGGCCCAGCTGAGATAGGCGCACAGCACCAGCGCGCAGGCAATCCAGGCGCCGGTGTAGCCAAACAGCGCCAGGCCAACCCCGCCCATCAACGGCCCGCACACCCGCCCCCAGGAGGCGGCGGCGCTGGTAGTGCCCAGCATCTGCCCGCGCAGGGCCTGCGGCGTGCGCTGGCTGGTGATGGTGTTGAGCAGGGGCATGCACAGGGTGCCCCCGGACATGGCGATAAACACCGCCGCGGCCATGGACACCGGGCCACTGGCGAACAGGGCCACCACCACCCCGCCCAGGAACATGCTGATCATCACCCGCAGCAGGCGCCACTCACCCAGCAGGCGCACCAGCGGGCCCAGCAAGCCGGCCTGCAACACCACCATAATCGCCCCCTGGGCGCCAAACAGCAGCCCCACCTCGCGCGCCCCCCAGCCCAGCAGGTCGCCGGTCCACAGGGGCACCAGGTAGGTAAATCCGCTGGCCACGCTGTTGTGCAGCACGTACTGCAGGGCCAGCAGGCGGTTGCCGGTATCTTTTAACAGGCCAAGCGCACTGCCACTGCCGTGGGTGCGTTGCTGCTCGCGGTTGGCGGCCCGGCGCTCGGCGCTCACCGACTCGGGCAGGAATACCGCCGCGGCCACAATGGCCAGGGCCGACATGCCCCCCGCGGCAATGCAGGGCAGGGTAAAGTCGCCGCTGCTGCCGGCCAGCAGGCCGCCCACAAAAGGCCCGAGCATGATGCCAAGGCCCCAGGCAGCGCCAATCATGCCCATGCCCCGGGCGCGCTGGTCGGGGCGGGTGAGGTCGGCCACCATGGCCGAGGCCACGCCGAAGTTGCCGGCCATCAGCCCGGCAAAGGCCCGCGCGGCGTACACCATCCACAGCTCGCTGGCCAGGCCCAGCATGACGTAACCCAGCGCCGCGCCGGCCAGGCAGATCATGATGACCTTCTTGCGCCCGATGCGGTCCGACAGGCGGCCCCAGAAGCCGCCACACAGCCCCGCCCCCGCGGCATAGGCCACGATAATGAGGGCGATATCCATTTTGCTGGCCCCGAGCTGGGGCGAAAGAAAGGGCAGGATGGGGATGACAATGCCGAAGCCGATCAGGTCCAGCAGCACCACCCCGAACAGGATGGGCATGGTCTATCCGCCCGCCGCTGCCGGGTCAGTCACCGCGCCAACGCTCCACCTCCGGCAGCGCCAGGCCGAACAGGTCCAGGGCCCGGCCCACGCTCTGGGTGACCATGTCGTCGATGCTGGCGGGGCGGGTATAGAAGGCGGGCACTGGCGGTGCTATCACCGCACCCATTTCCGACAGCTGGGTCATGGTGCGCAGGTGGCCGGTGTGCAGGGGCGTCTCGCGCAGCATCAGCACCAGGCGGCGGCGCTCCTTCAGCACCACGTCGGCGGCGCGGGTGAGCAGGGAGGAGGTAACGCCAGTGGCGATCTCCGACATGGTGCGCACCGAACAGGGCGCAACCAGCATGCCGCCGGTGGGAAAGGAGCCGCTGGCAATAGAGGCGCCCACGTTCTTCACGGCATGCACTTCGCTGGCCAGGGCCTTGATGTCATCGAGAGCGATATCCAGCTCGTGGTGGGCGGTGAGCTGGGCCGAGGCGGACATCACCAGATGTGTTTCGACACCGGCACTGCGCAGCAGCTCCAGCGCCCGCACGCCGTAGAGAATGCCCGAGGCGCCGCTGATACCCACGATCAAGCGCTGCGTCATGGTGCTGCCCTGCCCTGAAAGAATGTGCGCACTGTAACAGCCCGTGGCGGCGAATTCACCGCCACGGCACGCGCTGGGGTAAGCTGTGGCAAAGGCGGAGACCACCCATGCTGACACTGACCACCGAGCGGCTCACCATTGCCTCGCTCACGCCCGAAGACGCCCCCCATGTGCTGGCGGTGCTGAACGACCCGGACTTTATCGCCAACGTGGCGGACCGCGGCGTGCGCACCGACGCGCAGGCCCGGGCGTATATCGAAGACGGCCCCATGGCCAGCTACCGGGAACACGGCTTTGGCATGTACGCGGTGCGGCGGCGCGAAGACGGGGAGTTTCTCGGCCTGTGCGGCCTGGTGAAACGCCCGCAACTGGCGGACGTGGACATTGGCTACGGCTTTCTGCCGCTGGCACGCGGCCGGGGCTACGCCCTGGAGGCGGCGCAGGCAGTGTGGCGCTACGCCCTCGACGACCTCGGCTTTAGCCGCCTGATCGCCATCGTCAACCCCGATAATGCGCCCTCCATTCGCCTGCTGGAGAAGCTGGGGCTGCAGTATGAAAAAGAAGTGCTAATGGCGGAGGGCGAAGCGCCTATCCGCCAGTATGGCTGGCGTCGCCGCTAACAGGGCCGTTAGCGGCGGGCCAGTGCGCGCTAGAAGTTGTAGCGCAGGCCGGCCTCCACGCTGCGCCCGGCCTCCGGCGCCACATCGCGCAGGAAGGACGTGCTCAGGCGGATTTCCTCGTCGGTGATGTTGTTGAGCGCCGCGAACAGGGTCAGCTGGCCGTCGCCCAGGGCGAGGTTGTAATCCACCCCCGCATCCCAGCGGGTGTAGCCGTCGGTGGCCTCCTCGTTGCGCCCCGGGTGATCCTGCTCGGCGGCATCCACCACCTGCCCCCAGACTTCCAGGGCATTGGCTTGCCAGGCCAGGCGGCCGCCAATTCGCAAGGGCGGCAGGCGCGGCACATCGTCGCCGTTGTCCAGCTCCCCCTGAATGGCATCGCCAAACAGGCGCAGCATGAGCAGGCCATCGCCCGCTTCGGCCAGGGTGAACTCGGAATCCACCTCCACGCCCTGGAAGGTGGCATCCTGCTGGGCGTACACCATCACCGGCAACTCATCCACTTCCACACCGCTGTTCTGCAGGTCGATGTAGTCACTGAAGTCGTTGTAGAACAGGGTGACCGAAACAGAGTGGGCCCCGTTGTCCCAGCGCAGTGAAACGTCCGCATTGTTGGACACCTCAGTGTCGAGGTCGGGGTTGCCGATCTCGATGGCGCTGGTGGCGGCATGGGCAATCCAGCTATCAGGGCCGCTGTTCTGGACGTTGGAATACAACTCCTCGATGGCCGGCGCGCGCTCGGAGCGGGACAGGGACAGCCCCAGTTGCCAGGCGCTGCTCACATCCCACAGGCCGGACACCGATGCACTCAGCGCGTTGAAGTTGCGGCTGGGGGCAGTGCCTGCCGGGTCGCGTTCATCCCGGTCGTAGCGCAGGCCACCCTCGAAGGTGAACGCCCGGTAGTGATAGTCCTCCAGCAGGAATATCCCCACATCCTGGCTGTCGGTCACCGGAATAAAGGCCTCTTCACCGAGGGCACTGAATTCACGGGATTTGGCCTGCAGGCCAAACACGCCGTGAAAATCGGCCAGCGGGGCGTGCACCAGTTCCAGCCGCCCCTCCCAGCTGTCGCTGCTGTAGCGGGTGCCCACCTCGCCGCTGGGCTCGATTTCGCTGTGCTCGTAGTCGGTGTAGGTGACAAAGCCCCGGGCCACCTCCAGGCCGGGCAGGGGTTCGTGCAGGTGCAGCGCCAGGTCGTAGCGGGTCTGGACCATGTCGATACGCACGCCGCCGTCTTCGTGACCGTGCTCGCTCTCATGATCATGGTCGTGGTCGTGGTCGTGGTCGTGGTCGGCGTGATCCTCGCCCTCTTCCCCGTGGTGCTCGTGGGCGCCAGCGGGGATGCCGTACTGGTTTTCCAGGCGGTTGACCGCCAGCCCCAGGAAGCCATCGTCAAAGTGATAGCTGGCGCCGGCGGTAACGCTGCGGGTGCGCCCGCCGGTGTTGGCGATGTAGCCGTCGGTGGTTTCGTCCTCGTGGGCCTCGCCGTGGTCATGGTCATGGTCATGGTCATGGTCGTGATCGTCGTGGCCACCGTGACCGCTGGCGGCTTCCCCCGGGATTTCCAGGTCGTTCCAGTCGCGGTACAGCGCATCCAGGTGGAAGGCGAAGTTACCGCTACCGGCCTCCAGGCGCCCCACGGTGGTATCCATGTCGGAAGCGGCGTCGTGGCGATACTCCGCACCGCCTTCCACACCGTCGATGCGCCGGGTGGGAATGCGGTTGTCCACCACGTTCACCACGCCGCCAATGGCGCCGCCGCCATAGAGCAGGGTGGAGGGGCCGCGCAGGATTTCGATGCTGTCGGCCAGCAGGGCCTCCACCGACACCGCGTGGTCAGCCGACAGGCTGGAGGCGTCGGCGCTGCTGGTACCGTTTTGCAGCACGGTCACCCGGGGCCCTTGCTGGCCGCGGATCACCGGCTGGCCAACACCGGGGCCAAAGGACGCGTTGGCCAGGCCCGGGGCATTGTTGAGGGTGTCGCCAATGGTGGCGGCGGCGGCCCGGCTGAGGGCGTCACCGCTGAGCACGGTCACAGGCAGGGCGGTTTCGGCGGTCTGTTTGTGCAGGGGCACGGAGACCAGTACGTGTTCAAGCGGCAGTTGTTCGGCAACAGCCGCGTTCGCGCCGGCCACTGCCAGCGCGATAGGCAAAATGCGATTCATTGTTTCTACTCCTGGAAAAACGGGAAAGTTCCGGCGTTGTTTCAGGCGTAGTGGGGTGGCCCCCGGCTGCGTTGCGGTTGATAGCGCGCAACAAGGCAGGCGCTGTTGAGGCGGGGCGCGGCAATGGCGCGGCAGCGCTCCAGGGCGAAGTCCGGCGTGGCCGCCGCCAGCGGCGCCAGCGACGGGGTTTTGCACAGCAGACACTCGGCATTGCCGTCACCGATGCCGTGCAGGTGAGCCGCCTCCACCACCGGCACCGCCACCGCGCACAGCAGCGCCGCCAGCACCAGAATGCGGGCGAAGCGCTGTTTACGGATCTGCCTGTGGAGGGCGTGACGCATCAGTGAAGGTCAGCTGTTGTTCGGAAAACGGGCGGAGTATACGCAAGCGGCGGCACTGACTCCAGCCAAAACCGGCTCCATAGAGCCGACTCCAGCCAAAGCAGGCCCCAGCCAGCGTCGGCCTCAGGGCGCGGCGCTGAACACCGCCACCACCTCGGGGCCCGCAGCCAGTTCCAGATGCCCATCGGGCGTCAGGCGGAAATTGTCCACCGCACCGAGGGCGTCCAGGTAACGGCGCTCAAGGCCGGTGTCCTCGGCGCAGGCCATCAGCGTGCCGGCCAGGGGGCCAAAGCGCAGCGCCGCCCCGTGCTCGGAGCTGCCCTCCCGGGAGTAGGTGCCACTGAAGCGATTGCAGCCGGAGAAGCCACCGGCCTTTTGGGCCTTGGCGTCCAGCAGCAAATCCAGCGGCTTGCTGCCCTCGGCCATAGCCACCGCCTCGCCGTCCAGGCGCTGCAGCCGCCAGCGCGTACCCTCCAGGGTCGCGGTGGCCGGCGCCGCCGTATCGGGAGTATGAAGAGCATCGGGAGTATGAAGAGCATCGGGAGTATGAGGAGCATCGGGCGTATTGGGAGTCTGGGCCGCTACCGGCTCCGGCACCCGCGACACCAGAATGTTGATGGGCGCCTCGCCAAAGGGATCGATGTGCTCGGTGCTGGTGAACAGCAATTTGCCGCCGGCGTGAATCTCGGCCCGCAGGGCGTAGCGGTGACGCTCGTCGATGCGATCCTGGTCGTACTCGATGTGGAAGGTGTAGGGCGGGCCGGCGTCGCCCGGCAGCAGCACGGTCGCCAGGGTCTGTGCCGGCGCGTCGGCCAGGGAGATGTCCTGCAGTTCCACCTCCACCTGGGCGTTGGGCGGCAGGCGCATGCGCTCGCGGTACATTACGCTTCCTTCGATGGTGGCCACCGCCCCCTCCTCTGCCTTGTCTGGTGTCGCGTCACCGCCACAGCCCTGTACCAGGCCCGCCACGGCAACAACCGATAGCGCCAGTGCTGCCCGTGCAGCGCCGCGCACTCTCCTTGCGATCGTCGTCATTCCATTCCCCTTGTGTTCGAGAGCACTGGCCTGCGGCCAGTGGTGCGTAGACAGCGCGGGCGCAGGAAAGTTGCCTGCCAACGCCTGGCGCCGTCACAAAAGCTTCAGCAAAACATCACGCTGGCGTCACATTGCCACCGCAAGCTCGCTGCCATGATCACCCGCTCACTCTACCCTCGCCACACGGGAGCACAACCGTGCCGGACATGCTCACCCTCTGGTGCGTCAGCGATGGCAAGCCGGGCCACCACAGCCAGCTTTCGGGCCTGGCCGGTGCGCTGGCGGAACGCCAGCACTGCCGGGTGCGCTGGTTTGAAACCGCCCACCAGCCACTGCGCCAGGCGGCCGGGGCCGGCCAGCCGCCGGACCTCATCCTGTGCGCCGGCCACCGCACCCACCGCCCCAGCCTGCAGCTGAAATGGCGCTACGGGGGCAAACTGGTCGCATTGATGAAGCCCAGCCTGCCGCGCTGGCTGTTCGACTTGTGTATTGTGCCGCGCCACGACGGGCTCGCTCCGGGGCCGCGGGTGCTGCTGACCGAGGGCACCCTCACCGATATTCGCTATTCGCCGCTGCGCCAGGCTGGCCGCGGCCTGATCCTGCTGGGCGGCGCGTCCCGCAACCACCGCTGGCACAACGAACACATGCTGACCCAGCTCAACGCCCTGCTGGCCAGCACGGCGGACTGCCACTGGATTATGACCACCTCCCGCCGCACGCCCGCCAGCTTCGCCCGCGCCGCCGCTGCCCTGGCCCCGGCGCACTGCCAACTCGTCACCGCGGATCAGACCGACCGCGACTGGCTGCGCCGCCAGTTGGCCGGCGCGGAGCAGGTGTGGGTCAGCGAGGACAGCGCCTCGATGGTGTACGAGGGCCTTGCCAGCGGTGCCCGGGTGGGCATTCTGCCGGTGCCCCGGCGGCGCCCCAGCCGGGTCAGTCGCGGCCTGGATCAACTGGTGGCAGACCAGCGGGTCTGCACCCTCGTATCACTCCTGCAGAACACGGCCACAGCGCCTGTGGTGGCGCCGCCTTTGCGGGAAACCGAGCGCGTGGCCCGGCACCTGCTGAGCCTGCTCAGCCACACCTGGAGCCTGCCCAGCGGTGAAAGTGCTCCAGGTTTTGCCCCGCCTCGATAGCGGGGGTGTTGAACGCGGCACCCTGGATTTTGCCCGGGCCCTGACCGCGGCGGGGCACGAGTCGCTGGTGATGTCCGCCGGCGGGCGCCTGCAGGAGCAACTGCGCCGCCAGGGCAGCGCCCACCTCACCTTTCCGGTGCACGCCAAGTCCCCGGTCTCACTGCTGCGCGTTGGCGCCTTGCGCCGCCTGCTGGTGTCGCTGGCGCCGGATGTCATCCACCTGCGCTCGCGGGTGCCGGCGTGGATGGTGTGGCTGGCCCTGCGCCCGCTGCCCAGCGCCCAGCGCCCGCTACTGGTCTCCACCTTCCACGGCCTGTATTCGGTCAGCCGCTACAGCGCCATCATGGGTTGCGGCGACCGGGTGATTGCCATTTCCGACTGTGTGCGCGACTACATCCTGCGCCACTACCCCCAGGTGGAGCCGGGCCGCATCCGGGTGATTCCCCGCGGCGTGGACACCAGCGAATTCCCCAAAAACGCCACAGGCCCCCGCCCCTGCGGCCCGAGCCCGTGGCAGCGCCAGTTTGCCGCCGAGCACCCCCAGACCCGGGGCCGCCAGCTGCTGCTGATGCCCGGGCGGCTCAGCCCCTGGAAGGGCCAGCATGAATTCATCGACCTGATCGCCGACCTCAAGCGCGAGGGAGAAAACTGCCACGGGGTGATTGCCGGCGAGCCGACCCCCGGCAAGGAGCACTACCTGAAGGCCCTGCAGCAGCAAGTGCGGGCCCAAGGCCTTGAGGACTACGTGACCTTTCTCGGCCACCGCAACGACATGCGCGCCCTGTATGCCCACGCCGCCGCGGTGCTGAGCCTGTCGCGCAAGGCCGAGCCCTTTGGCCGCACGGTCATCGAGGCGCTAGCGGTGGGGGTGCCGGTGGTAGCCTGGGATCGCGGCGGGCCGGCGGAATCCCTGCGCGCGGCCTTTGCACAGGGCCTGGTGACACCGGACAACCGCCTGCAACTGGCGGCCTGCGTGCGCGGCATTCTGGCCGCGCCGCCGCCCCCGCCGCGCCTGCCGCAGCAGTTCACCCTGGCGGCCCAGGCGGCGGCCACAATGGCGGTGTACGAAGAGGGAATGGCGGAGCGGAGGCAGCGGGCCTGATGCGCATTCTCCATGTGGCCCACCAGCAGTTGCGCAAGTACGGCCATACCCGGGTGAGCTGGGCGCGCAAGCTGTTCCACGGACTGGTGCGCAACGAACACTACCTGGTGCAGACCTTTTCCGACCGGGACGTGGCGGCCTTCGAGGCCCCCCTGGGCATCCGCGACCTCGGCGCCCGGCGCTGCAACCAGCGCCTGCTGCAAACCGCCGAGGCCTTTGCCCCGGACCTGGTGCTGCTCGGCCACTGCGACCTCATCACCAATCAGACACTGGACGCACTGCGCCGGCTGTGCCCGGGGGTGGTCATCGCCGGCCTCAACAACGACCCGCTGTTTGTGCCGGAAAACGCCGCCAAAATCCGCCAGCGCTGCGCGGCGGTGGACGTTATGTTCGTCTCCACCGGCAGTGCGGAGCTCGCCCCCTTTGCCGGCCGGCGCGCCCGGCTGCACCACATGCCAAACCCAGTGGACCCGGCCATCGAGAGCGCCGACAACAGCCGCCAGACCACCTTCAGCCACGACCTGCTGTTTTGCAGCAAATCCCAGGCCCACACCCAGCGCGGCAAGTTGGTGGCGGCCCTCCGGGAGCGGCTGCCACCGGCGCTGCGCCTGCACACCCCCGGCAGCTTTGGCGTGCCCGGGGTGTGGGGGCGCGACTACGACCAGACCCTGGCGGCCAGCCGCATGGGGCTCAACCTCAACCGCCAGGAGGGCGGGCACTGGTATTCCTCGGCGCGCATGGCGCAAATGGCCGGCAACGGCCTGCTGGTGTTTACCCACGCCGCGGCGGGCTTTGACACCCTGTTCCCCGCCGAGAGCCTGGCCTACTTCACCGACGAGGACTCCCTGTTGGCGCAGGTGACGCGCTTTTATCACGACGACGCACAGCGCCAGCACTGGGCCGCCAACACCCGCGACTTCTTCCACCGCGAAATGAACTGCACCCTGTACGCACGCTACATCGTGGAGGCCAGCCTCGGCCTGCCCTTCAGCCACGACTATGTGTGGGAGCAGCGCGCGTGAGCGATGCCCTCACCGTGGTGCAGGCCCTGGCCGGCGCGCCCTACGGCGGCGCCGAGAACTTCTACACGCGGCTGGTCTGCGCGCTGGCACAGCAGCCCGGCCTGCGCCAGTTCGCCTTCACCCGCGCCAACGCCGAGCGCGAAGCGCAACTGGGCGCGGCGGGGGTGCCGGTGCAGACCTTTCGCTTCGGCGGCCCGCTGAGCCTGCCCGGCCACTGGCGCTACCATCTGGCCCTGCGCAAGCTGGCCCCGGACGTTGTGCTCACCTACATGAACCGCGCCAGCCGCAGCACCCCCGCCGGCAGCTACCGGCTGGTGTGCCGCCTGGGGCACTACTACGACCTCAAGTACTACCGCCATGCGGATCACTGGGTGGGCATTACCCGGGGCCTGTGCGACCACCTGGTGCGCGGCGGCATGCCGGCCGCGCAAGTGCATTGCCTGCCCAACTTCGCGGCAGAAACCACCCCCGAGCCCGTGCCGCGGGCACTGCTGAACACGCCACCTGAGGTGCCACTGCTGCTGGCCGCCGGGCGCGCCCACCACAACAAGGGCTTCGACACCCTGCTCAGGGCCCTGGCCGAGCTGCCCGGGGTGTGGCTGTGGCTGGCGGGGGACGGCCCAGAACGGGCGGCCCTGGAAAACCTGAGCCGGGGACTGGGCCTTGCCGACCGGGTGCGCTTTCTGGGCTGGCGCCGTGACGTGGACGCGCTGATGCGCAGCGCCGATGCCTTTGTGTGCCCGTCGCGCCACGAGGGGCTGGGCAGCATTGTGCTGGAGGCCTGGTACCACCGCTGCCCCATCGTCGCCACCCGCTCCCAAGGGCCGCAGGAGCTGATTGAAGAGGGCGCCACCGGCCTGCTGTGCGAGGTGGACAGGGCCGATGCCCTGGCCGCGCGCATCCGCGAACTACTGGCCAGCCCCGCCGCCGCCACGCGCCTGGCCAGCGCCGGCAAGACCCACTACCAGCAGCACTACAGCCGCGCCACCATCGCCCGCCAGTACCGGGATTTACTGTTTGACGTGGCCTCGGCCCCGCGCCCCCGAAGGCGGCGCCGGTGAGCGAGGGCGCCCCGCTACAACTTGTACAATCCGCCGCCTTTGCCCGCGGCGGCAACCGGCTCTGCTTTGTTGACCCCCGCGACAGCCGCCGCTGCATCAAGGTGCAGCGGGCGGATCGCTCGCCCCGCCAGAAGCGCCGGCAAGCGCCCCCCTGGAAGCGTCTGCGCCGCCTGGCCAGCTTCGACGACAACCAGCAGGAGGCTGCCACCTATCGCCACCTGCAGGCGCACTGCGGCGAGGCGGCCTTCAGCCTGATACCGCGCCTGTACGGCACCGTGCCCACCAGCCTCGGCCCGGGCCTGTGCAGCGAACTGCTGCGCGACAGCGACGGGCGCATTGCCCGCACTTTAAAGCACTATCTGTGGGAGCGCGGCGAGGCAGACAGCCTGGGCAGCGTGCTGGAGGCGTTTGCCCAGCACTGGACGGCGCTGGGCATGCCCTCGCGGCGCCTGCTGCTGCACAACATCGTGGTGCAGTGCGACGCCAACGGCCCCCGCGCCCTGAAGGTGATCGACGGCCTTGGCTGGCCCGACTTCCTGCCTTTGGCCAACCACCTGCCCGCCCTGGCCCGGCGCAAGGCGCGGCGGCGCATTGATCACCTGCACCAGGCCATTGCCGCACTGCTGGCGCGGCGGCAGGCCAGGGGCGACTTTGGCATTCACGGCTGGCTGGACGAATCCCGGCGCCTGTGCTGATGCCGGCACCGCCCGCTCTCCGCCCTGGCCCGGCCCTGTCCACAGCCGCTGGTCCGGCCCAGCCCGCCACCGGCGCTGCGGCAACGCTGGGCCTGTGCCTGCTGCTGGTGTGGGCCAGCGTGGCCTTCACCCTACCGGAAGTTGCCGAACTGGCGGCGCAGTTGCTGGTGGCCGGGACGGTGGCGCTGGCCCTGTGGCGCTGGAGGCAGCGGTCGCAGCGTGGTGGCTCTGCCTTATCTTCCCCGACTCCCCCGCTTCGTCCAGTTCCCATAAGCCCCTCACCCGCCCTTGCCGCCCTTGCCCCCCTGTGCTGGCTGCTGCTGGCGGCACTGGCGCTACAACTGGCCAGCTGGGCCCTCAGCCACTGGCTGCACCCCTCACTGGCGGAGCGCTCCCCGCGCCTGCACCGGCTGGCGGCGTGGTTCTTCCTGATACCGGTGGCCCTGTGCAGCGCCGGACGCTGGCAGCGGGTTGCCCTGTGCTGGGGCTGCGCCCTGCTCGCCCTGCTGTTGCTGCCCTGGACCCTCGGCCAGGGCTGGCAGGAGCTGGCCCGGGGCCTGGGCGGCGAACGGGTGGACTTTGGCCTGCTCAATGCCCAGCACACCGCCCTGCTGTTTGGCGCCGCCCTGCTCGGGGTGTGGCTGGTGCCCATGCCCGGGCCGGCGCGGGTGCCGGCAATGGCCGCCTGCCTGTGCGGCGTGCTGCTGAGCCAGACCCGCGGCGTGTGGCTGGCCCTGTTGTGCGGTGCCATCGCAGCCACGCTAGTGCGCCACCGGCAGGGCCACCGCCCCCGGCTGGTGGTGGCCCTGCTGGCTTTGGCCCTGCTGGCCGCCAGCCCCCTGGGCAGCGGGGTGTACGAGCGCCTGCACAGCGAAACCCCGGGCAGCCTGCAGGAAAACGTGCGGGTGCGGCTTAACACCTGGCGCGCCTCGGTGGGCTGGATCGCCCAGCGCCCCCTGTTCGGCTGGGGCGGCGGCGGCCGCGCCGCGGTGGTGCAGGCCGCCAGCGGGCTCAGTGACGGCGAGCGCGAACGCTTTCGTCACCTGCACAACAGCTACCTGGACACGCTGGTGAACTGGGGAGCACTCGGCCTGCTGCTGTACGCCGCCCTGCTCGGCTGGCTGAGCCGGCACTTCTGGCGCTGCTGGCGCCGCGGTATTTTGCCGGCGCCGGTATTCACCTTCTGGTGCGCCTTCCTGCCCTACTGGCTGGTGGCCAACGGTTTTGAGTCCTTCGTGTTCTACCAGTCCGGCAGCTACCTGTTCGCCCTGGTGGCCGGCGGCTGCCTGGCCCTGTGCGACCGGCAGGACGCACCCGCATGATGGCCGCGCTGCGCCGGGCCCGGGAGCGCCGCCAGCGACGCCGGCAGCAACAGGCACTGGCCGCCGCCCGCTGCCAGCAGCTCGCCGGGCAGGCGCAAACGCGCAGCCAACGCGGCACCGGCAACAGCGAGCCCCACGAGCTGATTGTGTCCCTGACCTCCTTCCCCGGGCGCATCGAACAACTGCACTTGTGCATCGAGAGCCTGCTGAGCCAGAGCCTGCCGCCGGACCGGGTGTTGCTGTGGCTGTCGCTGCAGAACTTCCCGCGCCGGCAACTGCCGCACTCGCTAACCGCGCTGTGCCGCTGGGGGCTGGATATCCAGTTTCGCGACGGCGACCTCGGCCCCTACAAGAAGATTGTCTACGCCCTGGCGGACTACCCCGCGGCCCTGGTGCTCACGGTGGATGACGACATGCTCTACCCGCCGGACCTGGTGGCGCCCCTGTACCGCGCGTGGCAGGCCCGGCCGACAGTCATCCACTGCCATCGCGGCCACGACATGCGCACCGACAGCGCCGGCATGCCGCTGCCCTACGAGCACTGGCAACTCGGCGGGGGCAGTAGTGAGCCGTCACTGCGGGTGTTCCCCACCGGGGTGGGCGGGGTGCTGTATTTTCCCGGCGCCCTGCACCCGATGGCGACCGACGTCACGCAGTTTCAGCGCCTGTGCCCCCGGGCCGACGATGTGTGGCTGAAGGCCATGAGCCTGCTGCAGGGCACGCCCTGCGCGGTGGTGCCGGGCGAGCAACACTGGAAGGAACGCTTTTTGACCATTCCCGGCAGCCAGCAGCGCTCGCTGAAGCGGGAAAACTGGAGCCGGCGTAACGGCAACGACGAGAAGCTGGCCGCTGTATTTGGCGCCCTGCCGCTGGCCGCCCGGCTGCGGGCGGGCGGTTGGGTCAGCCCTTAGGCGGTTGGGTCAGCCAGCTGCCCCAGCCAGGCGGTGAGGGCCTGGCGCGCATCAGCCTCGTCCAGGGTGGGCGCATGGCCGCGCCGGGGCACCTGCTGAAGGCGGCAGTTGGCGCCACGCGCGCACATGGCGGCGGCGGTGGCCGCAGAGAGAATGTCGGACGATGCCCCGCGCACCACCAGCACCGGCATGGCCAGGCCCTCGAACAGCGGCCACAGGTCTGGCGGCACGGCATTTTCGCGCGCGGCGTCGATAGGCTGGGCAATGGCCGGGTCGTAGTCCAGCACCGGCACGCCCGCCTCGTCCCGGTACAGGCCGCGGGTAAAGTCGCGCCACTGCTGTTCGCTGAAATCCGCAAAGGCCGCGCCGTTGATCGCGCGGCACTGGGCCAGGGCCTCGTCCCAGTTGCTCACTGGGCCGCTCTTGCCCACGTAGGACTGAATGCGCGCCAGCCCG
Source organism: Parahaliea mediterranea (assembly GCF_003402235.1). Taxonomy (GTDB): domain Bacteria; phylum Pseudomonadota; class Gammaproteobacteria; order Pseudomonadales; family Halieaceae; genus Parahaliea; species Parahaliea mediterranea. The sequence continues at coordinate 348,602 of NZ_QEWO01000005.1, read as the reverse complement.
GCCGGCTCCACCTGGGGGCCAATGTCGTTCAGCAACAGGCCGCTGATGCGCCCCGGCTGCAGGGCGCCCATCATCATGCCCATCAACCCGCCCATGGAGGTGCCGATCACGGCCACCTTGGGTACGGCGAGATAATCCAGCAGGGCGAACATATCCTGCACGTAGGTGGCCGGCTGGTAGTTGGCGGGGTTGCTGTCGTAGTCGGAGCGCCCGCGGCCGCGCTGGTCGGCGCAGATCACCCGGTAGTTCGCCTCCAGGTCGGATGCCAGGCGGGTGAAATCACGGCTGTTGCGGGTCAGGCCGTGCAGGCACAGCAGCACAGGGGCGTCGGCACCGGCGTGGTTGAAGTCGCAGGCGTAGAGGGTCAGCCCGTCGGGGGCGGGGTAGAACACATCCACAGGGTCAGGCATAGCTTAATTCGGCAAAGGTGCGCCGCAGTTCCCGCTTGAGGATTTTGCCATTGGGGTTGCGCGGCAGTTCGTCCACCAGTATGACATCACTCAGGCGCTGCTGCTTGCCCAGCCGCTCGTTGGCCCAGGCGCGAATGGCCCCGGCATCGGCGCCGCCGGACACTGCCACCACCAGCGCCACCGGGGTTTCGCCCCAGCGCTGGCTGGTGGCGCCGATCACCGCCACGTCGTCCACCGCCGGGTGTTCCACCAGCACGGCCTCGATGTCCTGCGGATAGACGTTCTGCCCGCCGCTCAGGATCATGTCCTTCTTGCGATCGACGATGTACAGAAAGCCCGCTTCGTCCACCATGCCGATATCGCCCGAGCGCAGCCACTGCACGCCGTTGTCATCGATGTACTCGGCCTCGCGGCTGGCCTCGTCACGGCCAAGATAGCCAGGCATGGTGATGCGCCCGCGCGACACCACTTCGCCGGACTCCCCCGGCCCGAGCTTGCGGCCGCCCTCATCCACGATACAGATGTCTGTGCCCAGCAGCGGCTTGCCCACCGACGACCAGCGCCCCTCGGCATCCTCGGTATCCAGGGTGGTGATAATGCCCTCGGTGAGCCCGTAAAGCTCAATAATGCCGCAGGGAAAGGCCTGGAAAATACTGCGCTTCAGGCGCTCGTGCAGGGGCGAGCCGCAGCTCATCATGGCCTGCAGGGAACTGACATCGTGCTCGCGCTGCCCCATCGCCTCCACCACGCGCTGGAACTGGATGGGCACCATGGCGGTGTGGGTAATGCGCTCTGCCGCCACCGTATCCAGAAAGGCGTCGGTATCAAAGCGCGGGTGAATCACCAGCGTGCCGCCGCCCAGCACCGTGCACAGCATCGCCACCCAGGAAATATTCGAGTACAGGCCAATGGTGAGCAGGGTGCGGGCCGCGCCGTGGTAGCGCAGGGCGATGGCCAGGTCGTAGGCCCAGTCGCGGCGCCCGGCGTGGGTGTGCACAATGCCTTTTGGCATGCCGGTTGTACCGGAACTGTAAATAATGTTCAGGAAGTCAGTACCCTGCAGGCCACTATCCGGCAGGCCCTCCGGCTGGCCATCGCAAAACTGCCGGAAGCACTGCCAGTCACCCGCGGCGGTGCCGGTGGTAACCAGCAGCGTGATCGACGGCCCCAGCCTGTGCCGCAGCGCGTGAAGACGCGGCTGCTGGTCGGCGCTCACCACCAGGGCACGCACACCGGCATCGGCGAGCATGGCCGCAATCGCCTCGTCCGCCACCGACAGGTTGATTGGCACCGACACCGCGCCGGCCGCCATGCAACCGAACAGGGTCACCGCCATCTCCACGCCGTTGGACATGACCACCCCCACCCGCTCGCCCCGGCCGATGCCGGCCCCGTGCAGGGCGTGGGCAAAGCGGTGGTTGGCGGCGCAGAACTCGCGCCAGCTCAGGCGCTGCCCTTCGCACACCAGGGCGTCGCGCTCGCCGCGCCAGCGCCCGTGCAGGGCCAGGATTTCCGGCAGCAGGGGGGCGTGTGATTCAAAACCACTGAACATCATTCACCGCCTCGCTCTTCAGAAGGCGTAATTCACGGTGAAGGCGATGGTGCGCGGGTCGCCATAGAAGCCCGTCACCGTGTCTTCGCCGCCAAGGCCTGCCGCCACCAGATTACCCTGGTCGTCATAGGTGGCCGCGAAGTTATAGCCGGCGATGCGGTACTCCTCATCGCTCAGGTTTTTGCCGTGCAGGCCGAGGGTCCAGCGCTCATTGGGCGAGCGCAGGACGATGCTGGCGTTGTAGAGGGTGTAGCCCTCTTCATCCAGCACCGAGGGAACTTCGAAGATGTGCACGTCGTCGCGGTAGGCGGCGCTGGCCAGCAACGTGGTGCCCCAGCCACCGATGTCCAGGTCGTACTGCACGCCGATGTTGTAGACGTACTCGGGGGTATTGGAGATCACCCACTGGTCGGAAACATCCACGTTGGCCTGGGCGTTCGGGTCGAACCACTCAAGCTCGGTGAACTCGGCATCGATATAACCGTAGGTGGCGCTCAAGGTCAACGCGTCGGTCAGTGCCGCCACCAGTTCCAGTTCGAAGCCCTGCATTTCGGACGCGCCGGCATTGAGCACCTGCGAGGCAAAGTCGGCGCCGCCCACGGCGCGCTGCACGGTGACCTGCATATCGGTGTAGTCGTTGTAGAATGCCGCCGCGTTCAGGCGCAGGCGACGGTCCCATAGGGTCGACTTGAAGCCGATTTCATAGGCATCCACTGTTTCCGGATCAAAAGGCTCGTCGCCGTTCGGGTTGACGGAGATATTGGCGCGCATGTCGTAGCCACCGGACTTGAAACCGGAGGTATAGGACGCGTAGGCCATCAGGTTGTCGTTGAAAGTGTACTGCACACCCAGGTGGGGGGTGAATTCACCCCAGCTGTCGCTGTCGTCAAAGTCCGATTGGACGGCAACCAGGGTACCGCCGCCGCTATCCGGGTAGCGCGCGCCCAGGTACACATTGCGGTACACACTGGCGGATTTTTCGTCCTGGGTGTAGCGGCCGCCAAAGCTCAGGCTCAGCGCCTCGGTGACATCGTAAGCGCCCTGGAAGTAAGCGGAATAGCTCTCGGTATCCACGCAGCCGCCGTTTTCCACGGTGGTGTTGAACACACCCAGAATCAGGTCGAACACGCCGCAGGCATTGCCCTCGTAGTAGTACAGCCCGCCAACGGCATTGAAGCGATCGCCGCTGTAGTTGAGCTGGAACTCCTGGGTGGTCTGGTCGTCTTCGTAGATCGCCGGCACGTCCACGCTGGCAACCGCGGTGGCGTCGAAGTCGATGGGGGTATCGGTGCGCCCTTCGCGGTAGGCGGTGATGGACTTGAGCTGCCAGCGGTCACTGATGTCCCAGATGGCGTGCAGCGACGCGCCCTCGGTTTCCACCAGGTTGTCGGTGGGCAGGCTGGTGTCGCTGTCGAACACGCTGCTGTAGGGCTGCTGGCCGGTGATCAGGCTCGGCGTGAGGCGATAACCGCCCTTGGCGTTGGAGGTATCGCGGGTTTTGTCGCCGGCCAGTATCAAGGCCAGGCTGTCGCTGGGCCGCCACTCCAGTTTCAGGTGGCCGGTAGCCACATCCTTGTTGTAGTTGTCGGCGCCGGTGTTGCGAAACTCGCCGTAGCCGTCGCGCTTGAGCACCGCTGCGCCGCCGCTGATAAACAGCGTGTCCTCGATAATCGGCACCGAGCCCATCACCTTCAGGTCGCGGCGCTGGTAGTCGCCCACAGTGCCTTCCACTTCAAAGGTGGGCTCGTTGCCCACTCGCCGGGTGGTGTATTTGAGCGCGCCGCCGATAGTGTTTTTGCCGTACAGGGTGCCCTGGGGCCCGCGCAGCACTTCGATGTTTTCCACATCCAGCACGTCGAGCACCGCGCCCTGGGGGCGGGCGATGTAGACATCGTCCACGTAAATGCCAACACCGGGCTCAAAGCCCCACAGTGGGTCCTGCTGGCCGATACCGCGAATGTAGGCGGTGAGGGTGGTGTTGGTGCCACGGCTCACCTGCAGGGTGGTGTTGGGCAGGCTGTATTGCAGGTCGGTGATGTCGTCCACGCCCTGGATGGCGAGGTCCGCGGCGGAAAACGCACTGACGGCTATGGGCACGTCCTGCAGGTTTTCGGTGCGCTTGCGCGCGGTCACCACAACTTCTTCGAGGGCGGTGGCACCGGCTTGCTGGGCGAGCGACGGAGCCGCACTCAGCGCAGAGGCAAGGGATACAGCAAGGGCGAGGGGCGCCCGCTTGAGCGTAGTCTTCATAGTGACACCTGTCGTTAGCGTTATCGTATCAAGTGTTGTCCGCCTTGCGAGCGGTTTCAACGTTTGTTGAATTTGTGCAGAAAAGATATTCAACGATTGTTGAATTGTCAAGCCTGAACCGGCAGTCTGAACAGGCAACTTGAACCGGTAGCCTCAAGCGCCCGGCGCGGATTCTCCGGCGCGGCTGCCGCGCCCCGCGGCAAGCCCGCGATGCCAAACCAGGCCGGCAACGCCCACCAGCAGCGAGGCCAGAATCGCCCAAGTGGCCGACACCGCCGGGTTGGCCACCCGGCCACTGAGGTTGAGCCCGAGGTGCGTCAACAGCGCCACCAGCGCCGCGCCACCCACCACCCACAGGGGCATATCGCGGCGCAACAGCACCCCGAACAGAATGGGCACGGTGGAAGCGGCCGCCAGGCCGTAGACACCTTTCTGGGCAAACAGCCCGATCAGCGGCGGTGGGTTCCAGGCCAGCGCCACACCAATCACCCCGACCGCCACCAGCACCCAGCGCGACAGGGCAAGGCCGTTGATGCGAGCACCAAACAGCGGCTCCACAATGTCGTTCACCACCATCGCCGACAGCGACACCAGAATGCCATCGAGGGTACTCATGCCCGCCGCCAGCAGGGTGAGGAAGATCAGCACCAGCAGGTACTGGCCGAGCGGGTCGCCGGAAAACTCGTGCAGCAGGTACTCGCGCACCACAGTGTCCTGGGCGTCGATCTCCAGCCCCGCCAGGCGGGCGTAAAAGCCGAGCATCAGCATCAGGGTGAACAGGGTGCCCACCACCACGGTGGTGCCGATGAACTTGCCGATGTCCCGCTCGCTGCGCAGGTACAGCACTTTGGTGAGAATGTGCGGCTGCAGCATCAGCGCAAAGGTCACAATAAAGCCCGAGAGAAACACCGAGAAAAAGCTGAAGTAGAGATCGCTGGACGGGTTGAAGGCCGCGGCGTAATCGGCGCCCACGGCGCGCAGCGCATCCAGCGGCGCATCCCCCAGGTATTTGAAGCCCTGCACAAACAGCAGGGCGGTGATCGCCATCATCATCACCCCCTGCAAGGTATTGGTGTAGGCGTGGGCGTAGGTGCCGCCCATCAGCACGTAGGAGAAAACAAACAGCAGCACCAGCACCAGGGCGGTTTTCTGGTCCACCGGAAACAGCCCCGTCACCAGCAGGCTGCAGCCCACCAGGATCAGCACCACAAAGGTGATGGACAGCAGGTTGATAAAGGCAAAAAACAGACTCAGCCCCCGGTGGCGGTAACGGCAGTAAATCCACTGGGGAATGGTCAGCGCGTTATGGCTTTCGCCCAAGCGCAGGAAGCCGCGCGTCAGTACCAGAAAGGCGGTGAGAATGCCCAGCGAGCCCGCCACCCCGTAGTGCAGGTAGGCGGACAGCCCGTGAACGTAAACAAAGCCCGGGTTGATGACAAAGGTGGCGGTGGAGGCAATGGACGCGGCGAGGGTAATGCCGATCACATAGGGGCTCATGTCCTTATTGCCGATGGAAAAGCCGCGCACGTCGCGGGTGCGGCGCATGCCCACCCAGGACAGGTAGAACACCAGCGCCACGTAGGCGGCGCTGACCAGGTATTTGAAAACGTCGGGAGTCATGCTGGCACCTCACCGCAGGATTATTGTTGTCGGCGGAGTGCGGATTCTGTACCAGGCCCAGCCCAATTTCAACAACCGTTGAAATTGTTTCTGTGCTATTGTCGATGCCCTTCGGCCGCTGCGGTGGCGGCAACGGTGACCAGGGCACAGGGAGAGCGCAGTACCGATGAGCAGGAAAGACAGCCCGAGCAAGCGCGAGAAAATCCTCGATGTTGCCGAGGAATTGTTCGCCCTGCATGGCTACGACGGGGTAACGCTGCGCCAGATCGCCAGCGGCGCCGGGGTGGATGTGGCCCTGGCCAGCTACCACTTCGGCAAGAAGCTGGACCTGTTCCAGGCGGTGTTCGACCGCCGGGCGGCCCTGCTGAACGATGCCCGCCGCGACGCCCTGCACCGGTGCCAGGCCAAAGCCGGCAAGCGCGGGCCGAGTGTCGAGCAGATTATCGAAGCCTTCCTGCGGCCACTGGAACTGGCCCAGGAAACCGGCGACCCGGGCTGGCGCAACTATCTCGCGCTGATCGCCTACATCAACAACTCCCCCTACTGGGGGCCGCGCATGATGAGCAAGCTGTTTGATGCGCTGGTGCAGGAATTCATCGAAGCGCTGCGCAGGGCCCTGCCGGAGGCTACCGACGAGGACCTGTACTGGTGCTACAACAACCTGTCCGGCGCCCTCACCCTCACCCTGGCCCAGACCGGGCGCATCGACAAGCTGTCGGGCGGGCGCTGCACCTCAGATGATTTTGAAGCGGCCTACGACCACATGATCCCTTTTGTGGCCGCAGGTTTTCGCAAGGTGTGCAAAAAGCGCGCGCGCTGAGAGAAGGCGCCGCGCTGGCGCCTCAGCCCTGGCCGGCGGCAATAAAGGCCGCCAGGTCGTCCCGGAACTTCTTCATGGACGGCGGGTGGATGTACATCATGTGCCCCGCCTCGTAGTGCTCCACGGTAATGTGGTCGCGCAGCCGCTCCGGAATCGGCAGGTGGTTGAGGAAGTGATCGGTGGCGCCGTAGGGCGTGGCCAAATCGTAATAGCCCTGCTGCACCAGCAGGCGCATGTTGGGGTTTTGCACCATGGTGTGGGCCAAATCCACGGCGGTGTTGGCGTAGGGGACTTTCTCGTACTGGGTCTGGCCGGGCTGGGCGTGGGTGTTGTCCCAGCGCATGAACAGGCCGCCGGAGGTCACGTATTTGCGATCGGTCTTCACCCCCAGCACTTCGCGGTAGTAATCATTGAAGGTGGCCACAAAGGCGGGGCCCACGGCCGGGAAGAAGGGGTCGTAGGTGAATTGCTCGCCAATGTGGTTAAGGCCGTCGTTCACAAAACGCGAATCGATACGCCCGGTGGTCTGGCGGCGATCGCGCAGCAGTTCCTTGGCAAAGCGCCCCTCGTCCACCCGCAGGTTGGCGCGGTCCCAGTAGTCGGCGCTGATGCCGGTAAAGCGTTCCATGCCCGCAAGCACCCGCTGGCGCTCCTCGGCGGTGGCGCTGGCGCCCTTGAAGAGCACCGGCGCGTAAACGTTCTCGGCAAAGTCCTCGGCCTGGCGCAAAAAGGCCTGCAGGTTGTCCGGGCGGTTGTCGATGGCCTTGTGATACCAGGCGGTGGCGGCGTAGGTGCTGAAGTAATTGACGTAGGGCAAATCCATCGCCAGGCCGGCATTGCCGGCGGCAAAGTCCATGTAGGGTGACACCAGGATCACCCCGTTCAGGGCAATGGAGTGAGTCTGCAGCAGCTGGTAGGCCACGCCGCCGCTGCGAATACCGCCGTAGCTTTCACCCAGCAGGTACTTGGGCGACTGCCAGCGGCCGTTGTCGGTGGTCCAGCGGGCGATGAAGTCGGACACCGAGGCAATATCCTGGTCCACTCCCCAGAAGTCCTCGCCCTTGGCCTCCCCCACCGGGATGGAAAATCCCGTGCCCACCGGGTCGATCATCACCACGTCGGCAAGATCGAGAATGCTGAAGGCGTTGTTGACCCGGCGGAAGGGGCCTTCGGTGGCGAAATCGCCATCATTCACCACGGTGCGCTGGGGGCCAAGGATGCCCATGTGCAACCACATGGACGCAGACCCCGGCCCGCCGTTGTAGGCAAACAGCACCGGCCGGGTGCGCCGGTCGGCGCCTTCTTTTTCATAGGCGGTGTAGCCGAACAGGGCGATGGGCTCTCCCTTGTCGTCCTTCATCAGCAGCTGGCCGGCGGTGGCCTTGAGGTCGATGGTCTTGCCATCGATCTTCACCCGCTGCTTGGACTCGGCATGCAGGGGCTCGGGGATGTCGGCCTTTGCCTGAGCCTTAGCCGGGTTTTGGGCGCTGTCAGTGGCCGGCTCTGCGGCGCCGGAGAAGGGGCTCGCCAGGCCAAGGGCCAGGGCACAAACAAGAAAAAAGTGCGGTAATCGGGGCATGGGTCTTCCGGTTTATTTCGCAGGTGAGAGTCGATAAGCTGGCCGCATTTAAGCATAAACCGCACCGGAGCGTCCCCCCATGAGCGAGCTGACGGACCTGTTCGCCGATTTCTGGCCCGCACTGCTGGTGCTGGGTTTCACCGCCCTGGTGATTGTGACCGCCAGTCGCATTGTCAGCCGTGGCCAGCGCAGCAGCACCGAGGTGCTGCGCCAGTTGCTGAACTGGGCCATCATCTCCCTCGCCGTGGTGGTGCTGGTGATTGTGCTGCCGCTGTCCGACGAAACCCAGGGCCAGATTCTCAGCCTGCTTGGGGTGGTGCTCACTGCAGTGATTGCCCTGTCTTCCACCACCTTTGTGTCCAATGCCATGGCCGGCGTGATGCTGCACATCACCCGCCCCTTTCGCCCCGGCGACTACGTGCGCGTGGACGGGGAGTTCGGCCGGGTGGCACGCCATTCGCTGATCAACACCCAGATCCAGACCGAGTGGCGCGACCTGACCACCCTGCCCAACCTCTACCTGGTGAACAACCCGGTGACGGTGCTGCACCGCGACGGCACCATCATCACCGCCGAGGTGTCCATCGGCTACGACGTACCCTACACCCAGGTGCAGGACCTGCTATACCGGGCCGGGGAAGAAGCGGGCCTCAGCGAACCCTTTGTGCTGGTGCAGGAACTGCTGGATCACGCGGTGGTGTACCGCGCCTGCGGCTTTTTGCCGGAAATGAAAAACCTGTTGAGCGCCCGCTCCAACCTGCGCAAAAAAATCCTTGAGCAGTTGCACGGCAACGGCGTGGAGATTGTCTCCCCCAGCTTTATGAACCAGCGCCCCCTGGACCCAAGCGCCAAGGTCATCCCCCCACAGCCGGTGATGCACAACCAGCACAGCGCCGGCAGCGCCGAACCGGCGCCGGAGGACAAGATCTTCGACCAGGCCGAAGCCGCCGCCAGCGTGGAGGAACTGCGCCAGCAGCAGGAACTGGCGCGACAGGCGGTGAAGCGGGAAAAGGCCCACCTGAAAACCGTCACCGACGACGAGCGGGAGCAGGTAGAGCGCCGCATTGCGCGCATGGAAGCAGAGGAGCTGCGCCTGGCCCGACTGTTGGAGCAGGGCGAGGGCGAATAGCGGCCCGCCTGCCCCCTGGTTGGCTCGGCGCGCCTAGATATCCACCTCGTTGCGAAACTCCCGCTCCACCTGCTGCTGCAGTTCGTAACGGGCGCTGCCGGTCTGCTTGCGCTGGGCATCGCCCAGCCGCTTCTGGTAACGCTGGCGGCGATAGCGGGCCACCAGAGCAGGAAAGCGCTGGGGCTCCTCCTCCCCGGCGATCAGCGCTTCAATGAAGGCAATATCAATCCCGACCCGGTAGGCGATGCGGCTGGGGCGGATTTTGTTGGCGTGATACTCCGCCACAATGTGCACCTGCTTGTCGCGGTCGTAATGGCATTCGCGCGAATAGCCGAAAGGCGGCGAGGGTGTGCGCGAATCACTGGGGTCGTGGGCATAGCTCATGGTGCGGTTTTTAGCAGCACAGGGCCGCTCTGCCAAGCGAAGATTTGTTGACGGCATGATTTACTGAAAGCCATGCGTGCCAATTGCTTTGCAGATTGCAAGCGGCCGTGAAGCATTCAAACCGCCAAAGCACTCAGGCCGCCCGGGCAGCGCCGCCACCTAGCTCAGGGTAGCGCGCCGGTAGCGGCGCCGGCCGTACCACAGGCCTCCTATCGCCAACAGGCCGAGGGCAATCAGCGTGCGGCGCCAATCGCGCTCGCGGCGGTACTGCTCCTGGGGCGAGAGCACGCCGCTGAGTTCGCCGCCGGCCGCATCGAGCCGCCGCTGCAGGCGCTGCCGGGCAGCCTCGGCGGCCGCCGGCAGCGGCGGCTGCAGGGCCTGCTGCTCCAGCGGGTCATCGGCAATGTGGAACAGGCGGCCGTCTTGGTAGAGCTTCCAGCGGGTATCGAAGGCGTAGCGGGCCGGCACGTTGTCACTCCAGCGCGGGTCGTAGTGCATGAACAGGCTGTCGCGCCAGTCATTTGCCGCACCACCGGCCAGCAGGGGCCACAGGCTGCGCCCGTCCACGTTGGGCGGCAGCGCCTGCCGCGGCGCGCCCAACGCCAGCAGGGTGGGCAGCACATCGGCCAGCGATACCAGTTCCGCCCGCGCAGCCGGCGCCAGTTGCCCGGGCCACCAGGCGATGAAGGGCACGTGGGTCGCCAGATTCAGCGAGGTCGCCTTGCCCCCGGCCACCTCGCGCCCCCGCCAGCGCGAGGTGATCTTGCGATCGGTCCCGTTGTCACCAATGAACAGCAGCAGGGTGTTCTCGGCCACCCCCGCCGTCTCCAGCGTCGCCCGGATGTCGCCGACGATGCTGTCCATGTAGGCCATCATGTCGGCAAAGCGCTGCTGGCGGTCGGCGCCGCTGGTGCCGGGCGGCGCGCTAAAGGGGCGGTGCGGCAGCACCATGGGGTAGTAGGCCAGAAAGGGCTGGCCCCTGGCCGCGCTGTCGCGAATAAAGCGCTGGATGGCCGCCGAAAAACGGGCCGGGCCGTAACTGCCCGGTGCGCCAGGCTCGCCCGCCTGCGGCCCGGCGGGCGTTTGCAGGGTCGGGTTGTCGTAGCGGTCGCTCTCGCCCTCGCGGGCTTGCACCTGCCACAGAGCGTAGTCGGCAAAGCCCGCAGCGGCTGGCGACATGCCATCCAACTCCTGGTACTTGTTGCTCACCAGCTGCCATTTGCCGGTGGCGAAGGTCGCATAGCCGGCCTGCTGCAGGCGCTGGGCGAAGGTGGTCTCTGTCGGGTCCAGGTAACCAAAGTGGGTGTAATTGCGCCAGCTCTCCTTGCCGGTGAGCAGCATCACCCGGGTGGGCGTGCACAGCGGTGTGGCATGGGCGTTGTCAAAACGCACCCCCTGCGCCGCCAGACGATCGATGTGCGGGGTGCGGTAGGACTCGCCACCATAGGCGCCCACCGCTTCCACCCCCAGGTCGTCCGCCAGAATCAGCACAAAATTGGGGCGAGCGTCGCGCGCCTCGCCGCCACCGGCTGGCGCCGCGGCGGCCGCGCCCCGTGGCAGGGTGGCAAACAGGGTGGCCAACAGGGCTGCCAGCAGGGGAAGAGTCAGGCGAATGAAACGGTACATAGCGGCTCCCGCAATCAGAAATTTGGCCGGATATAACCTGCCCTGGCTGTTATTTTGGCGGCAGGGCGCGACTATACTGAAATGCTCACATAAAAGCTCACCGGCTAAAGGGCAGGAGTCTCGCCATGAACGCACCGCAAACCGTCCAGGAACACAGCGATACCGAAACGCGCATGCAGGCCGTGCTGGATGCCCAGCGCGCCAGCTACATTGCTGAAGGCAAGGTCAGCGCAGACACCCGCATCGACCGCCTGGATCGCGGCATCGACGTACTGCTGAAATACCAGGACAAGATGATCGAGGCCCTGAACAGCGACTTCAGCTGTCGCGCCCGGGAGGTGACCCTGCTCACCGATGTGGCGGCCTCGGTCACGCCGATGAAGCACGCCAAAAAGCACCTGCGCAAATGGATGAAGGGCGAGCGTCGCCCCACCATGTTCCCCCTCAACCTGCTGGGCGGACGCTCGCGCATCGAATACCAGCCACTGGGCGTGGTGGGCGTTATCTCGCCGTGGAACTTCCCGGTCAACCTGACCTTCGGGCCGCTGGCGGGTATTCTGGCCGCCGGCAACCGGGCCATGATCAAACCCTCCGAGTTCACCCCGGCCACCTCGGAAGTGATGGCCGAAATGGTGCGCGAGGCCTGGGACGAGACCGAAGTCGCCATCTTCACCGGCGGGCCCGAGGTTGGGGTGGCCTTCTCCGGCCTACCCTTTGACCACCTGCTGTTTACCGGCGCCACCTCCATCGCCCGCCACATCATGGCCGCCGCCGCCCGCAACCTGGTGCCGGTGACCCTGGAACTGGGCGGCAAATCACCGGTGATCATCTCCCGCAGCGCCGACCTGGAGCAGGCCCTGACCCGCATCATGCTCGGCAAGACCCTCAACGCCGGCCAGATCTGCCTGGCCCCGGACTACCTGATGGTGCCGGAAGAAAAACTGCACGAGGTGATCGAGGCGGCCCAGCAGGCGGTGGCCACCATGTACCCCAAACTGCTGGATAACCCGCAATACACCTCGGTGGTGAACGAGCGCCACTTCGAGCGCCTGCAGGGCTACCTGAAAGAAGCCGAGGAGCGCGGCGTCAAGGTAATGCCCCTGAACCCGGCCAATGAGGATTTCAGCCAGCAGCAGGGCACCCGCAAAATCCCGCCCACCCTGGTGCCGGAGCCCGCCGATGACCTGAAATTGATGCAGGAGGAAATCTTCGGCCCGCTGCTGCCGATTCGCACCTACCGCGACTTTGACGAAACCATCGCCTTCGTCAACGCCAACCCGCGCCCGCTGGCGGCCTACTACTTCGGCCAGGATGCCAACGAGGAAGACGCGGTACTCACCCGCACCACCTCCGGCGGCGCCTGTATCAACGACGTGATCATGCACATCATGCAGGAAGAGCTGCCCTTCGGGGGGGTGGGCCCGAGCGGCATGGGGGCCTATCACGGTCACGAGGGCTTCAAGACCTTCAGCCATGCCAAGTCAATCTACAAGCAGGCCAATGCCAATGTTGCCAAGCTGGGCGGCATGTTACCGCCCTACAACAAGGCCACCGAGAAGACCATCAAGATGCAGGTGAAGAAGTAACTCACCACCGCCAGGGCCTACCAGAAGGGGCTGCACCCCGGCCCCTTCGCGGTACGCCCGGCACGGCACGGGTCAGTGAATGCGCCCGCCTATGGAGATATTGGTGCCGATACCTCCACCCCAGCCCCCGTGTCCCCAGGAGCTGTAGCCGGTGGAAATACCAATGCTGCCGTACACATGGGGGTCGGAGCACCCCGACAGGCCCAGCACCAGCACGGACAGAACCGCCAGGCGCAACCCTTTCAACGAGCCCTTCATTGTTCACCCCCGTTGACGCCAACCGGCGCTGATTCATCCCAGGTCTGCAGTGCAATCCCCGCGCCTGAAGGCCCGGCAATCAAGGCCACCCGGCCGCCCGCCGGCCGGTCCGTGGCCGGCACCAGAATACGCCCGCCAAGCCCTTCCACCTTTGCCAGCGTGCGATCCAGTTCGACCGCATCCGCCACCCGCACATAGCTGACCCAGGTGGGCTTGAGCCCCTGCACAGGCAGGTCACGCAGCCCCGCCCGGGGCTGGCCGGCACTGCTCAGCACCTGGTAGTTGAGCGCCTGGCCGGCGCTGCCCAGTTCCCGCTGCGCCAGCTGGTAGCCCAGGGCCTGGCGGTAAAAGGCCCCGGCCCTGCGCGTATCTGCCGCCCACAGCTCGTCCCACAGAAAGTCACCACTGGCGGGCCGGGCGCCGCCATCCGCCGGGTCGCCGTGGCGGGTTTGCAGCAGGGCAAAGGCGGCGCCCTCAACGTCGGTCACCACGGCAATGTCGCCGCGCTCGCCAAGGGAGGTGGGCGGTGTGAGTACCTTGCCACCGGCAGCGTCGAGGGCAGCCACCGCCGCCTCGATATCCGCCACCGAAATCACCACTACCCACTGGGACACATCGGCCCGGGTGGGCAGCTGGTTCTGATCGACCAGGCCACCGATCAGACGGCCCCGGTGGCGGATGAGTGTGTAATTGGCGCCCTGCAGCGGCAGCGCCTCGAACTCCCAGCCAAACAGGCCGCGGTAAAAGGCCTCGGTTTCGGCCGGTGTATCACTGAGCAGGTCGTGCCATACCACCTTGCCGGCCAGGTGGGTGCCGTCTGGGTGGCTGGCAACCCCCGGCAGGCTGAAGCCCGTGCCGGCGCAGCCGCTAAGCAGCGCCAAGGTGGCAAGCCCGGCGGCCGCCCGCTGCCACAGGCGGTTGTGTATTGTCATTGTTCGCCCCTTTTCTCTTCGCGCCTTTCTCATCGTCGTTATTGAATGGCCCGGGCAGTCGCTCCCTGCGGCCTGTGTCCAACAGCATAGTGCATTCTCGCCTGGCTGCCGATTGGTGCCATACTGGTAGCATCGCAACTAACCCTTGAGGACATGCCCGTGAAACCCCTTCGCACCCCCTTTCGCTCCCTCCTTCACACCCCACTACTGCTCACAGCCACACTCACTGCCACCCTCGCCCTCGCCGCCTGCAGCGACAAGCCCGGCAGCAAAGGCTGGTGTGACAGCAAAAAAGACCAGCCCAAATCCGAATGGACGGCGGATGATGCGGTGACCTTCGCCAGCCACTGTGTGTTTGAAGCCACCACCGTTGGCTCTGAGGCATGGTGCGAATCCCTCGCGGAAAAACCCAAGGGCGACTGGAGCAGCAACGAAGCGGCCGACTACGCCAAGCACTGCGTGTTTTAAGCCGCCCGCCACGCGCTGGGTTTCGTAGGCCAAGTGGCCTACACTGAAAGCTGTTTGCAGCGGGCGCCCACTGGCGCCCGCACACCACAGGGAGCCCCCATGTCCGGACTGTTTCGCCGCCTGATCCTCACCAGCCTCACCCTTGCCTGCCTCAGTGTTACGGGGCTGGCCCAGGCCGGGGAAACACTCCAACGGGTGATTGATTTCAAAACCCTGAAAGTCGGCATGACCGCCGACCAGCCGCCGCTCAATATGCTCAGCCGCGACAAAAACCTGATGGGCTTTGACGTCGACCTGGCCAAGGCCCTGGCCAACGCCATGCGGGTGAAGCTGGAGATCAAAGTCATGCCCTTTGGCGATTTGATGTCCTCCCTCGACAACGGCACCATCGACATGGTCATTTCCGGCATGGCCATCACCCCCGAGCGCAGCGAAGAGGCGGCCTTTGTCGGCCCCTACATGATGTCCGGCAAATCACTGCTGACCAAGGACTCTGTGCTGGCCAAGGTCTCCGGCTCAGACGAGTTCAATCGCGGCGATCTCACCCTCACCGCCCTGAAAAACTCCACCAGCGCCAGCTTTGTGCGCGAGGGCGCGCCGGAGGCCACCCTGATTGAGGTGGAACACTACGATGAAGCCGTGAAAATGATCCTGGAAGGCGACGCCGACGGCATGGTGGCCGACATGCCGGTGTGCCGCCTCACGGTGCTGCGCTTCCCGGACCTGGGTCTGGTGACCCTGGACAAGCCCCTCACGGTGGAGCCCATAGGTATTGCCCTGGACAAGGACGACCGCGAATTCTTCAACCTGGTGGACAACTACCTGGAGGCCTACACCCGCATTGGCGTGGTGGCCCAGTTGCGCAAGCAATGGCTGGAAGACAAAGAATGGCTGGCGGCCCTGCCCTGACCCACGATGCGCACACTGGCCCTGGCCCTTTGCCTTGCGGTAAGCAGCGCCATGGCTGAGCGTGCCCCGCCCCTGGTGATCGCCCACCGCGGTGCCAGCGGCTACCTACCGGAACACACCCTGGCCGCCAAGGCCCTGGCCCACGGCATGGGGGCCGACTACCTCGAACAGGATGTGGTGCTGACCCGCGATGGCGTGCCCATCGTACTGCACGACATCTACCTGGACGCCACCACCGACGTGGCCAGCCGCTTTCCCGGGCGCGCCCGTGACGACGGGCGCTACTACGCCATCGATTTTGACCTGGTCGAGATACGCCAGCTTGAAGCCGGCGAACGACGCCAGCCCGACGGCAGCCTGGCCTTCCCCGAGCGCTTCCCCGCCGGCCGCAGCGGCCTTGGTGTGCCCACACTCGCCGAAGAAATCGCCCTGATCAGCGGCCTGAACCGCAGCCGCGGCCGCCACAGCGGGCTGTACATCGAGCTGAAGGCACCACGCTTTCATCGCCGGCAGGGCCAGGACATTGCCCGCCGGGTACTGGACGTGCTGCGCGACACTGGCTATGCCGAGCGCCGCGATGACGTATTTTTACAATGTTTTGACGATGCCACACTGCGCTACCTGCGCCACGACCTGCGCACGCCGCTGCCGCTGATCCAGCTCATTGCCGACAACCGCTGGGGCGAGAACAGCGCCGTGGATTACGACCACCTGCAAAGCGATGCCGGCCTTGCCGCCATCGCCGAATATGCCGACGGCATCGGCCCCTGGCTGATGCAGATCTACCGTGGTCGGGATGCAAAGGGCCGGCCCCAGCTCAGCGACCTGGTGGCCCGGGCCCATGCGCTGGGCCTAGCGGTCCACCCCTACACCTTCCGCCGCGACCAGCTGCCGCCGGGCATCACAAGCTTTGACGAACTGCTGGACCTGTTCATCGGCCAGGTCGGTGTGGACGGCCTGTTTACCGACTTTCCTGACCTCGCACGGGGCTATATTGATACCCATGTCGATGCCCGCACAGAAGCCCGGCCGACACCCTGAGGCGCCCGGCGCTGGCAGTCGGGCGCCGAACAGGGCATTATTCCCCCATGCACAACGCGCTGCCCTTCGCTAACCACCACGCTGTAAACACTACACACGAAGGGCTATTCCCCGATTTGCCGCCCCCCAACGATAGGACAGGAGTGTGACCCTCAAGGTTAATCGCCGCACCAAGATTGTGGCGACCATCGGCCCGGGCAGCGAGTCCGAGGCCATGCTGGCAAAGCTGATCAGCGCTGGCGTGAACGTCTTCCGGCTCAACTTCAGCCACGGCTCCGCCGCCCACCACGCGGAAGTTGCCCGCCGCATCCGCAAGCAGGCCGCGGCCGCCGGGCGCTACGTGGGCATTCTGGCCGACCTGCAGGGACCCAAGATTCGCATCAGCACCTTCCGCGATGGCGCGGTGGAACTCACCAGCGGCGATACTTTCCGCCTGGATCTGGACATCGCCGAAGGCGAGGGCGACGCACGCGGGGTCGGGCTCGACTACCGCGAACTCTGCGACAGCGTGACCCCCGGCGACACCCTGCTGCTGGACGACGGCCGCCTGCGCATGCAGGTGGACGCAGTGGAACATGGCGCTGTTACCTGCACTGTGACCCAAGGTGGCAAGCTCGGCTCGCGCAAAGGCATCAACCGCCTTGGCGGCGGCCTGGCGGCACCGGCGCTGACCAGCAAGGACATCGCCGACATCGACAGCCTGGCCCAGGTGCAGCCCGACTTCGTGGCAGTGTCCTTCGTATCCAGCGCCGCGGATATCTACCAGACCCGCGACCTGTTGGCCCAGCACAACCTGAGCCCGGCCATCATCGCCAAGATCGAGCGCGCCGAAGTGGTGGCCGACGAAGCCACCCTGAACCACATCCTTGAAGCGGGCTTTGGCATCATGGTGGCCCGCGGCGACCTTGGCGTGGAAGTGGGCGACGCCCAGTTGATCGGTATCCAGAAGGACCTCATCTCCCGGGCCCGCAAAGCCGACCGGGTGGTGATCACCGCCACCCAGATGATGGAATCCATGATCAGCAACCCGCTGCCCACCCGGGCCGAGGTGTTTGATGTCGCCAACGCCGTACTTGATGGCACCGACGCCGTGATGCTCTCGGCGGAGACGGCGGTGGGCAACTATCCCGCGGAAGTGGTGCACGCCATGGCCGACGCGGCCCTTGGCGCCGAGCGCCACCCGGTGGCCCGCACCTCCCGCTATCGGCTGGACCGCCAGTTCGCCAGCGCCCAGGAAACCATCGCTATGTCGGCGATTTATGCCGCCAACCACTACCCCAATGTGCGCGGTATTGCCTGCCTGACGGAGTCGGGTACCACCCCGCGGCTGATGTCGCGATTGAGCTCGGGCCTGCCCATCTTCGCTCTCAGCCGCCACAGCGAAACCCTGCAGAAACTGTGCCTGTGCCGCGGTGTGGTGCCACTCTACTTTGATGCGGAGACCTACGGCCAGAGTGACATCGAGGCGCGGGCCATTGAGTTCCTGCGCAGCGAGGGCTACCTGCAGCACGGCGACTCCATCCTGCTGACCTTCGGCATGGTGATGGGGCACCCGGGGGCCACCAACATCATGAAAATCCTGCCGGTCGGATGAACAGCCCGGTGACACTGGCCACCCGACTGGTAGCAGACATCGGCGGCACCAACGCCCGCCTGGCGCTCTACGATACAGCGCGCAATGAGTTTCGCGCCCTGCGCACCTACATCAACCGCGACTACGCCCAGTTCGAGGACGTGGTGGCGGATTGGTTGGGGCAACTCGACGAGGCCAGGCCCAGCCAGGCCTGCATTGCCATCGCCGCGCCGCTGGAGGGCGATCGCATCAGCATGGTGAACATGGACTGGTCCTTCTCCCGCAGCCGCCTGACCGAGCGCTTTGGCTTTCAGGCCTCGGGCTGGATCAACGACTTCGAGAGCAATGCCCACGCCCTACCCTTCCTGGGCGATCAGGACCGGCGCGTGATGCACCCCGGCCGGCCAGGGGCCTGCCAGCGCCTGGCGGTGGTCGGCCCCGGTACTGGCCTCGGCGGCGCCACGGTGGAGCCGGTGCAGGGCACCTACCACGCCACGCCCTGCGAACCCGGCCACATGGGCCTGTCGCCCCAGGGCGAGGAGGAGCTGGCCCTGTTCGGCCTGCTGCTGTCCCGGCACCGGGACATTTTTGCCGAACTGCTGATCTCCGGCCCCGGCCTGCAGCGCCTGTACCGGACCCTGGCGGAACTGCGCGGGGCCCCTGCCGGCAGCGACAGCCCCGAGGACATCACCCGCCGCGCCCTGGCCGGTGAAGAGGCCCTCGCCAGCGATGCGCTGGGCCATTTCTGCGCCCTGCTGGGGTCGGTCTGCGGCGACTTCGTGCTGGCAACCGGCAGCTACGGCGGGCTCTACCTGGCCGGTGGCATTGCCCCGCGGATCGCCGACTTCCTGCTGCAGAGCCGCTTTCTGGCGCGCTTTCAGGAAAAGGGCGCGATGACCAGCCACCTCGGCGCGGTGCCAGTTCTGCTAATCACCACCGCCCAGCCGGGGCTGATTGGCGCCGCCCACGCCCCCCTGGGCTGACCCGAACACCACCTGCACCCGAAACCCACGCCCGCCCTGCGCCGCGCCAGTCAGCAGGCGCGCGCCGTGCAGGTTGGCCACCCGCTCGGCAATCGACAGGCCGAGCCCGGCCCCGGCGCCCGGGCTGCCGGGCACCCGGTAAAAGCGCCGGGTGAGGCTCGCGAATTCATCACCGGACAGGGCATCGCAATCATTGGCCACCACCAGCGCCACCGTGCCATCGCCCCGCGCCCCCAACTGCAGGGTGACCTCGCTACCTGCCCTGGCGTAGCGCAATGCATTGTTCAGCAGATTGCGCAGCAAGATAGCCAGCGCCTCACTGTTGCCGGCCACGCGGGCCGTGGCAATGCCGCCTGCATTCACCCGCAGGCCGCGCTCCCCGGCGAGGTGGGCGTCTTCCGCCAGCACGTCGCGCAGCAGGCGCTCCAGGTCCACCGGCTCGGTGGCCAGCGGGGCCTCTGGATCCAGCCGCGCCAGGGTCAGCAGCTGG
This sequence comes from Parahaliea mediterranea, assembly GCF_003402235.1. GTDB lineage: Bacteria > Pseudomonadota > Gammaproteobacteria > Pseudomonadales > Halieaceae > Parahaliea > Parahaliea mediterranea. The sequence goes on along the minus strand of NZ_QEWO01000005.1, from coordinate 328,992 downwards.
GCCACCGTGTGGTGGGCGCGATCTACCCGTACGGTGATGCGCTCCAGCATCGACTGCGCCTCGGCATCCGCCAGTTGGCGCTGGCACAGTTGCACCTCGGCCTTGATCGCGGCCAGGGGCGTGGTCAGCTCATGGGCGGCATTGGCGGTGAAGCGCTGCTCTGACTCCAGGGCGTGGGCCAGCCGCTCCAGCAGGGCGTTAAGCGCCGCCACCACCGGCTTCACTTCCCCCGGGACCGACTCCACCTGCACCGGGTCCAGCGCCTGGGGACTGCGCCGGCCAATCTGCTCGGCCAGTGTGCGCAGGGGTTTGAGGCCACGGTGCACACCCAAAGTAAGCACCAGCAGGGTCAGGGGGAGAATCAGCAGCAGGGGCAGCAGCACCTGGGCCAGGCTGACCAGCAACGCCCAGCGCGCCTGATCCAGGTCGATACCCACCACAATCCACAGGTCCAGCTCCGGGTCGTGGTGGCTGTAGAGCCGCCAGTGGGAACCGCGCCTTGGCAGCTCGCGAAAGGAAAACCCGGGTTGCCGGGGCGGGTCAAAGCGCGGCGAGTTCTCGAACACCGCCAGCAGGCGCCCGTCCAGCCACACATTCAGGGCCGGGGCCACGGTGCCACTGGCCGCTGCGCCGTAATCCACCACCAGGGGCTCCGCCGCCTCCGCCCGCAGGTGGGCATCCAGCTTTGGCTCGGCCAAAGGGAGCCCGGCCGCCAGCTGGCGCTCGAAGACATCGGAAATGTAGCCCAGCAGGCCGGCGTACTGTTGCAGCTGGCGATCCACCTGCTGCACCAGAACCCGCCCGGTGTAGAACACCGTCACCGCGGCGGAGCCGACCCACGAAAAAAGGATCAAACCGAGCAGAATCCAGGTCAGGCGGCGCTTGAGCGAGCGCATTAGCGGTGCATCCTGTAGCCCACGCCGCGCATGGTTTCGATGGCCTCACTGCCAAAGCGTTTACGCAGGCGCGAAACGTACACCTCCACGGTATTGGAACCCACCTCCTCCCCCCAGCTGTAGATACCCTCTTCCAGCCGGGCCCGGGACACAAAGCGCCCGGCATTGCGGATCAGGATTTCCAGAATGGCAAACTCGCGGGCGGTGAGGGTTACCGCCTCGCCGCCCGCCTCCACCGTGCGATTCACCGGGTCCAAGGCAATACCCGCCGCCTCCAGCAGCTGGCTGCGATAGCCCGACTCCCGTCGCAGCAGCGAACGCAGGCGGGCAAACAGCTCGTCCATATCAAAGGGCTTGCCCAGGTAATCGTCCGCCCCGCCATCCAGCCCGTCCACCCGGTCTGCCAGGGTATTGCGCGCAGTCAACAACAGCACCGGCAGGTGGTGCTTGTCGGCGCGCAACTGGCGCAGCACCTGCATCCCGGGGACACCGGGCAGCCCCAGATCCAGCACCAGCACATCGTAGGGGGTGGCGCCCAGGGCAGCGCGCACCGGCTCGCCGGAGCGCAGCCAGTCCACCGCATAGCCCTCCAGGCGCAGGGCGGCCTCCAGCGACTCGCCGAGCTGTTGATCGTCTTCCACTAACAGTACGCGCACCGGGCTCTCATCCCCTCACTTGTGGCTGGCCAATGTGCGACCCCAGGATGAATCCGGCCTGAAGGCCACAGAAAGCCGCAATATTCCCAAAATAAGTTCTGGCCAAGCGACTATACGGTTCCTTAAGCAGTGATACACTCAAAGGTGCTGAGTGATCAGCGGTATTTATGCGCGCGGTCGAAGTTCCCAAAGTTCCTCGGTTCGTTGATCATAAATAATGATTAATCCCGGCATCCACAGGAATGCCAACGTTATACAGGTAATACTTATGTCTACAGAAACCGGCACCGTAAAGTGGTTCAACGAAACCAAGGGCTTCGGCTTTATCGAGCGTGAAAACGGCCCTGACGTTTTCGTTCACTTCAGTGCCATCCAGGGTGATGGGTTCAAAACCCTGGCGGACGGACAGAAAGTCCAGTTCAACGTGACCGACGGACAGAAAGGCCCTCAGGCCGAGAATGTTGTCGCCATCTGATTAAGCTGCCCCTTGTGGGCGGAGCCACAAAAAAGGAGCCGATTGGCTCCTTTTTTGTTGGTGGGACTGGCGCAGCTGGCGCACAGGCCCGCCGCAGCGGGAGCACAGGGCTCCCGCGATTGGATCAGCCTTCGGCCAGTTTCTTCTGGCGGTCCAGTTCTGAATCCATGTACTTGATCCACTGCTCGGCGAACTGGGCAGAACGCTTGTCACGGCCGGCTGCCTGGAAGGCATCCCGCGCCTTGGCGTACTGCTTTTTCTCGAAGTAGGCCATGCCCAACACCAGGCGTGCGGTATCAGGGCGCTTCACGCCACCACGCTTTAAGCCCTTGTTGATGGCCTCGATGGCTTCGTCGTACTGCTCACCGTCAAGATAGATGTTGCCGAGGCGGGCGTACAGCTCGCCGTCGTCAGACTTGGCCGCCGCCTGCTCCATGGCAGGGATGGCCTTTTCGACCTCCTGTGCCTGGCGCAGGGCGTTGCCGAGGATCTCGTAGTTCTTCGACGTGCCTTCAACCTTTTCGGCTTTCAGGCCTTTATCGACAACCTGCGCCGCCTTCCAAGGCACCTCGCCGTTCAGGTAGAGGTAGGCCATAGTCACCAGCTCAGTGCCCCTGTCGAGCATGCCCTGGACGTAGGCCGTCTCCATGGCGGAGAGCTGGTCGGTTTCTTTCTTCTGCTCGCCGTACATGTGCGACAGCTGTACCCAGTAGTCCTTTTTCGGATAGTGGGTGAGCAGTTCCTCGAGCACGGCCACTGCGTTGTTCACGTCGCCTTTGTCGAAGTAGAGGAAGCGGGCCAGGTTCAACCACTGTTCCTTGGGAATCTTGCCGTCGGCACGGTACATGCTGATGGCTTTGTTCACATTGGAAAGTGACTTGTCGTAGTCCTTCATCTGGTAATAACCCTGGGCCAGCAGCACATAGGCGTTGGCGTTGGGCGTTTCCGTCATAGCGAACCACTTGTTCAGGGCATCGATACCCTTCTGCCACTGCTCCTGCACAAAGTACAGCTGGGCAACGGTATAGCGGGTATTGATTTCCATCGCCAACGGAATGTCGGGCTGCTTGATGACATTCTCATAGGCCTGCAGGGCTTTGGGATAGTCCTCCCGCGAGTAGTGGATAAACGCATACAGGTTGTACACGTTGGCCAACTCGTAGGAGTTCAGCTCGTTGTCGCGACGACCCGCCAGCATCTCGTCGAGAATCTTGGCCGCGGTGTTGAAGTCCTGAGCTTCAGCAGCGGCCTGGGCCTCGGCCAGCTTTTCATAGACCTTGTTCCGCAGGGCGGGCGTCTTGCGCGTTTCGCGCTGGTCGGCCTGTTGCTCCTGGGCCAGGGCTGCCCCCATGGGGGCGTAGCCGAGGTCAGCCTGCAACTGGGACACGGCGACCTGGACCGCAACCACGGGCACCGCCAGCAGGGCGGGCCGAAGCCAGGTGTGGGGTTTAGACATTTTCATAACGCATCAACCGTTCTACTGTTCCAGCTCGTAGGTGAACTTGTTCTGTACACCCGCCACTTCGATCGCTTCGCCATCGACGACGCGGGGCTTGTACTTGAACTTCTCGGCGGCCTTGACGGAGGCGCTTTCGAACACACCGGAGGGCTGGCAATCGACCGGGCGCGGGTCACGAATGGAACCGGACTTGGTCACCGTGTACTCCACGATGCAGTAACCGGTGATACCACGGGTTTGCGCACGGCGCGGGTAGATGGGCGCAACCTTCACGATGGGCAGGTATTCGCCATCGGTTGCGGCCATGCCGCTGGAGCTGATTTCAATGGCCACTTCCTGAGCCGGCGCGGTATTGACCACGTTGGTATCCATGTCCATATCAATATCAGGGGTATCGAGATCCGGCGGTGGCTCTTCGGGATCGTCTACCTTGTCCGGCTTCTGCTCCGTACGCTGCGTCTCGATCTCACGTTCCGGCATGTGGATATCCGCCAGCTTGCGCTGTTTGGTATCGTCGATTTCCGGATCAGCCGTGGCGATCAGATACTGCATAATGAAGAACAGACCGCCAGCAACCGGGATCGCGAGCAACGCACCGAGGATCAGTCTGACTAAATTACGACTCATAACGACTACTTATCTTCAGTTGCCAGAGACACGTCGTAGACACCCGCTTCACGCGCGGCATCCAGCACTCCGGTTACGGTCTTGGTATTGGACTCGTTGTCCGCCTGGATCACCACGGCACCCTTGGGGTTTTCCGCGTGCAGGCGTTCGATGTTGGCGCGCACGGCACGTACATCAATACGACGGTTGTCCATCCAGATTTCATTGGTCGCAGTGATGGCCACCAGGATGTTGACGTTTTCCTTGGGCTGAGCCGTGGAGGCCTCAGGGCGGTTCACTTCGACCCCGGCTTCTTTAATGAAAGAAGCGGTTACGATGAAGAAGATCAGCATGATGAACACGACGTCCAGCATGGGCGTCAGGTCGATCTGGGCTTCATCTTCCGCAGCTGCTTGATTGTTCCTGCGCATGAATTTGCTCTCTTAGTGATCGGTGGTCAGGTTGTCTTCCAGGAACTCGCTTTCGCGCTGGGCAACACGGGTGACGTAGGTGTTGGCAAATACCCCTGACAGGGCGGCGACCATGCCGGCCATGGTGGGGATGGTGGCCCGCGATACACCGCCGGCCATGGACTTGGCGTCACCACCACCGGTAACCGCCATAATGTTGAACACCTCGATCATCCCGGTCACCGTTCCCAGCAACCCGAGCAGGGGGCACAAGGCCACCATGGTTTTGATGACAGGCAGATACTGGTTGATCTGCATCCGCGCTTCGGAAATGAGCTTGTCGCGAATCTGGTGGGCGGCCCAGGACTTACGTTCCGGGCGCGCCTCCCAGGTGGAAATGGCTTGCGCCACGTCTTTCTTCCACCCGGCCTTGAAATACCAGACTCGTTCGAAGATCAGTGCCCACATCACGAAAAGCAGGATGGCGATCAGCCAGAGTACGTTCCCGCCCATGTCCATAAAGCGGGAGACGGCCTCGTAAGCACTATCGAACCAGACCATAATTATTTACCTCGGGTGCCCTCGGTGTGCTCGGCAATGATCCCGGTGCTCTGCTCGTTCAGCACGTGGATGATGCGCTGGGCGCGGCCATTCACGATGGTGTGCAGCAGTACGGTGGGGATTGCAACCAGCAGACCCAGTACGGTAGTTACCAGGGCGCCGGAAATACCGCCAGCCATGGCTTTGGGATCACCCGCACCGAAGATGGTGATGGCCTGGAAGGTGATAATCATACCGGTCACCGTACCCAGCAGACCCATGAGCGGGGCTACTGCGGAAATGATCTTCAACAGAGTCAGACCACTTTCCAGCTTGGGGGTTTCCTTGAGGATCTGCTCGTCGAGCTTCAGCTCCAGGGTTTCGGTGTCCATGCTGGGGTTGTCTTCGTGCACTTTCAGCACACGGCCCAGCGGGTTGTTGGTGTTGGCCTTGTCAGACTTGAGCTGGCTGCTCACTTTCGCGCTCACGCCGGTCAGGACAATCAGGCGCCAGATGGCCAGCAGGAAGCCGAACACACCCACCGCGGTGATTGCGTAGCCAACGTAGCCACCCTGGTGCCAGCGCTCTTCCAGGTTGGGGCTGTTGATCAGCGCCGCCAGGTAGGAGCCGCCCGTCGGGCCAGTGGGGTCAACACCAAACTTCTGGAAGCCGTCGCCACCGGTGGAGGCCACTAGATCCTTGGCCCAGCCCTGGTAGGGGCCGGAAGGCTGGCGAGACAGTTCTTCCAGGGTGCCTTTGCTCGGCACGAACTGCAGGTATTTGCCTTCTTCGGATACCACGTTGAACAGGCCAATACGGGTAACCTGCTGCTCCACCTTGTCACCGTTGGGCTTGGCGATTTCGGCGTTGAAGGTCACGACCTTGCCGGATTCAACCATTTCGCGCTGCAGTTCATACCAGACGCGCTCGATCTCCTCGATGCTGGGCAGCTTGTCGCTGTCCGCCATCTTCTTGATCAGGCTGTCCAGGAATTCCTGGCGGTTGGGGTACTGGGAGCTGGTCAGTGAGTTCTCCAGGTTGCTGGACAGGTCGCCAGCGGTGGAGGTGAGGTGACCGAACAGTTCGGCCAGGGTACCCAGACGCTCTTTCAGCACTTTCTGCTTTTCGGCGACGGCCAGTTCGTTCTCTTCGAAGGTCACTTCCAGTTCAGTCGACAGCTGTTCCTGGCGGGCGCGCTCGTTCTCGGCCTGTTTCAGCAGGTTGGCCTGCTCGGCCTTGGCCTGGGCAAAGCGCTGCTCGCGGGCGCGGTTTTCTTTCGCTTCAGAAACCTGGCCCTGCTTGACGAACTGCAGCAGTTCCTCCAGAGACTTCGGCTCCTGCGCCTGGGCAAAGCCCGCGGTGAGGGTCAGGGCACCGCTCAAAGCGACAGCGGCGGCGGTTACAAACTTGAATTTCATTACTGAGCCTCCGGCGCTTCAATGGGCAGGTTCATAAGGTCAATGGACGCTTCCTTACGGGCGATACGCAGGCCTTTCATGATGGCGTTGCGGTATTCGCCGCGGTCCAGAGGAACCCAGCTGCGAGTGGATTGGTCCCAGGCACCGGAGATTTCGGTGTCTGTTGTCTGGTACAGCAGGGCAATGCGACCCACGCGGAAGAAGTTAACGTCGCGCTCTACGCCGTCGATTTCGACGCTGCCTTTATAGGCATCGAGCTTGCGGCCGTACTCGGCTTCGATCTTGTAGGCTTCGAGAACCTGACGGAATTTTTCGGCCACGCTGACATCGGAGCGATCCAGATTGGCACGGAGGAAGTCAATACGCTGCTGGCGCTCTTCCATGTGGAAGGGCACATCCAGCTCAACGAATTTTTCCAGGCCGTCAATCATGCGGATGACCAGGGGGGTCATCTGGCGCTGAATCACAGTCACCTGGGCGATGGAATCATCGATGTCGGCAATGCGGGCAATCTGGTTGTCGATCTGCTTCTGCAGACGGCCGTTGTAGACTTTCAGGCCGTCGATCTGCTTGTTGACCGTTTTGTAGTCGTCGAGCAGGTCGCGGGTTTCATCGGCGAGGCGGTCGATCTTCTGCTGCGATTTGCGCGCAGCATCGTTCTTGGCTTCGCCCACCTGAAGAATGGAGTCCAGTGTATTGGCTTGCACGGCTGCCACAGAGCCGAAAACGGCGCCTGTGGTAACCACCGCAGCGATCAATACATTCTTGAATCGATGCATAGTCATGGGAATTGTGCTTCCTTCCAACTGAGTGAATCAGAGCTGAGTGAAAAGTGACTCGGTACTTCTATATAGTGGAAAAGTGAGAGTCGGTAAACCGAGGGGCAGAATTTAAACCCAACGCCTACCCTTTTTCAACGAAAGTCAAAATCTGCTTGAAGAGCCCCCCTCCCTTGTGTAGTTACGTTACACAAATAACTTGTTTCTGCAGCCAAAGTAACACAATGACGTGGGAATTCACCCATCCAACTAACGACTATTAGCCTGTTCGCGCTCGAACACCACGAAACTGTAGTCGTAGCCGTTGGCATCGGCAGCCTTCTGCGGTTCCCGGGAGACTTCCCGCCAGGCGCGCCAGTCCACCGGTGGCAGCACGGCATCCCCCGCCACTACTGCGTGCACTTCGGTAACATAAAAGCGGTCCGCCAGCGGTAGCGCCTCGGCATACAACCCAGGGCCGCCGATCACCATGACCTCGCAGGCCCCGTCCGTGGCGGCCTGCGCCCGCCCCAGGGCCAGTGCCACCGGCAGTGAATCCACCACCGTGGCGCCCTCGGCGCGATAGGCCGGGTTGCGGCTGACCACGATGTTCAGGCGCCCCGGCAGGGGGCGGCCGATCGACTCCCAGGTGCGCCGCCCCATGATCACCGGCTTGCCCAGGGTGTTGCGCTTGAACCAGGCGAGGTCCCCTGGCAGGTGCCAGGGCAGGGTATTGTCGCGCCCCACCACGCCGTTCTCGGCTACCGCCACGATGACCCCGAGCGCCACGGCATTCTCTCTGCAACCTCCGTTCACGCCACTCACACCCGCCACTCACACCGCCACCGGCGCGGGGATGTTGGCATGGGCATCGTAGCCGTGCACGGCAAAGTCCTCGAAGCGGTAGTCGTAGATACTGTCCGGCCGGCGCAGGATTTCCAGCCGCGGCAAGTCGCGGGGAGTGCGCGACAGTTGCTCGCGCACCTGTTCCAGGTGGTTGCTGTAGATGTGGGAGTCACCAGTGGTGATGATGATTTCACCGGGCGCCAGGTCGCACTGCTGGGCCAGCATGTGTACCAGCAGGGCGAGGCTGGCGGTGTTGTAGGGCAGGCCGAGGAAGGAATCGGATGAGCGAATGTACAGCTGCGCCGACAGCCGGCCGCCGGCCACGTAGAACTGGTACAGCAGGTGGCAGGGCGGCAGGGCCATGCGGCCCGCGCGCACGTTGTCCTGGGGGCTCATGGACTCGTCCGGCAGGTACTCAACGTTCCAGCCGTGGAACAGGATGCGCCGGCTGTCGGGTTTGTTGCGCAGGCAATCCACCACGTAGTCAATCTGGTTGATGTGGCCGCCGTCGCGGGTGGGCCAGGCCGTCCACTGGGCGCCGTAGAGGGGGCCGAGGTCGCCGGTCTCGGTGGCCCACTCGTCCCAGATGCTGACGCCGTTGTCCTTCAGCCAACGGGTGTTGGTATCGCCCTTGAGGAACCAGATCAGCTCGTTGGCGATGCTCTTGAAGTGAAGCTTCTTGGTAGTCAGCAGCGGAAAGCCGTCCGCCAGGTCGTGGCGGAACTGGCGGGCAAAGACCGACAGGGTGCCGGTGCCGGTGCGGTCGGCCTTGCGGTGGCCGTTGTCGAGAATGTCTTTGAGCAGTTCCAGGTACGGTTTCATGAGCGGGCGTCCTTGGCGGGCGAGACGGCGCCCCGGCGGTGGGCGTACCACAGCAGGAACAGGCCGAGGCCGATCATCGGCAGGCAGAGCAACTGCCCCCGGGTCATCCAGCCGAAGGCCTGGAAGCCCAGGTGGGCGTCCGGCTCGCGGAAGAATTCAACGAAAAACCGCAGGCAGCCGTAGGCCAGCGAGAACACGCCGGATACGGCCCAGGCAGGCCGCGGCCGGGCGGAATAGAGCATGAGGATGGCAAACAGCACCACGCCCTCCAGGGCAAACTGGTAAAGCTGGGAGGGATGGCGGGCCAGCTGCAGCGGGTCCTTCGGGAACACCATGGCCCAGGGCACATCCGCCGCCCGCCCCCACAGCTCCTGGCCGATGAAGTTGCCCAGGCGCCCCAGCCCCAACCCCACCGGCACCAGCGGGGCGACAAAATCCATCAGGCTGCCAAACACAATGCGGTGCTTGCGGGCGTACAGGTACATGGCCAGCAGCACGCCGAGAAAACCGCCGTGGAAGGACATGCCCCCCTGCCACACCCGCAGCAGCCAGGTGGGGTCGGCCATCCACTGCTCGGTGCCGTAGAACAACGCATAGCCAAAGCGCCCCCCGAGCACCACGCCGAGGGCGCCGTAGAAAATCAGGTCGTCCACCTGCGCGCGCTTGACCGGGCTGTCGGCGCGGGCGCTGCGGCGCACCGCCAACCACCAGGCAAAGGCAAGGCCCGTCAGGTAGGCAAGGCCATACCAATGCACTTTTGCGGGACCGATGGAAAAGGCGACGGGATCGATCTCGGGATAGGGCAGCATGGGGCTCGCAGGGGCAGGTGGATGAACAGCGCGCGCACAGCCGCGGCGCCGGCGGCCATTATCGGCCAGCGCGAGGGGATACTCAATCGCGGCGCTGGCGGGCGGGGATGGCTATTTAACGGCGGGGAAAATAGCATGGCCCCATGTGCCTGATTATTTTCGCCTACCGCTGCCATCCCGATTACCCCCTGCTCATGGCGGCCAACCGGGACGAGTTCCACGCCCGCCCCACCGCCGCCTCGGGCTTCTGGCCCGCCCGTCCCCACCTGCTGGCCGGACGCGACCTGCAGGCCGGCGGCACCTGGATGGGCATCACCCGCGGTGGGCGCTTTGCCGCCATCACCAATTTCCGCGACCCGTCCCGCAGCGCACCGGCACCCCGCTCACGGGGTGAACTGCCACTGGACTGGCTGGATGGGCAAGAGCCGCCCCGGCAATGGCTGGCCCGACGGGCGGAGCAGGCTGGGCAGTACGCCGGCTTCAACCTGCTGTTCGGCGATCGCCATGCGCTGTGGTACTGGAGCAATGCCGGCGGTGGTGGCCAGCGGGCGCTGGCGCCCGGTCTCTATGGCCTGAGCAATGCCAGCCTCGATACCCCCTGGCCCAAGGTCGAACTGGGTAAACAGCGCCTGCAGAACCTGCTTGTGCGGGGTAACAAGGTGGGCAAGAAGGGCGAGCTACAGTTACACGAGGCATTGCAGGACATCGTTCAGGATCGGCGCCTGGCGGCCCCCGATGCCCTGGCGCCACTGGGACTGGGAGAGGCAATGGATGAGCAACTATCAGCCCAGTTCATCTGCACCAGCGCCTACGGCACCCGTGCCACCACCACCCTGGCGGTAAGCCGCGCGGGCACGATGGATTGGCGCGAAACCAGTTTCGACGCCAGTGGCCGGGAAAGCGGGTCGCACCGGGAGCGTTTTACCCTGGCTTGAAGCCCCTGCAACTCAGCGGGAGCGGCTGAAGCTCTGCAGGCCGCTCTCTACCATCAGGGCCTCCAGGCGCCGGGTGACCGCCGCCGCGTCCTCCATCGCCATGACCTCCGCCAGCACCTCACAGGCCCTGGCATGGGTGAGCTTGCGCAGAACCTGCTTGACCCGCGGCAGGCTGGTGGCGTTCATCGACAGCACGTTGTAGCCCATGGCAAGCATCAGCACCGCACCCAGCGGGTCGCCGGCCAGCTCGCCGCAGATCCCCACCGGCTTGCCCTCGCTCTGCCCCGCCTCGGCCACAGAGCGCAGGGCCTGCAGGACAGCCGGGTGGAAGGAGTGGTACAAATCCGCCACCCGGGCGTTGTTGCGATCCACCGCCAGCAGGTACTGGGTCAGGTCGTTGCTGCCCACCGACAGAAAGTCCACCCGCCGCGCCAGGGCGCGCGCCTGGTACACCGCCGAGGGCACCTCCACCATCACCCCGATCGGCGGTAATTCACCGGCAAAGCCCTCCTGCTGCAATTCGCGGTGGCTGCGGCGAATCAGCACCAGAGCCTCGTCCAGCTCGGCGATATTGCTGACCATGGGCAGCATGATGCGCAGGTTGCCAAGGCCCTCGTTGGCCTTGAGCATGGCCCGCACCTGGGCCAGGAAAATTTCCGGATGGTCGAGGGTGACGCGAATGCCGCGCCAGCCGAGGAAGGGGTTGTCCTCCTCGATGGGAAAATAGGGCAGGGCCTTGTCGCCGCCGATATCCAGGGTGCGCATGGTCACCGGCCTGGGGGCAAAGGCCTGCAGCTGTTCGCGGTAAATCTGGCGCTGCTCTTCTTCCGAGGGGAAGCGGTCGCGCAGCAGGAAGGGCACCTCGGTGCGGTACAGGCCGACCCCTTCGGCACCCTGATCCAGGGAGCGGCCCACATCCACCATCAGCCCGGTATTGACCCACAGCGGCAGGCGGTGGCCGTCCAGGGTTTCGCAGGGCAGGTCGCGCAGGGCCTCCAGATCCTTGTTGATGGCCAGGTCTTCATTGAGCAGGTCCTGGAAGCGCTGACGCACTTCGGGCACCGGGTTGAGATGCACGGCGCCCTGGTAGCCGTCGACAATCACCTCCCGGTCCTGCAGGCGCGCGTAGGGCAAATCCACCGCCCCCATCACCGTTGGGATGCCCATGGCGCGGGCCAGAATGGCCACGTGGGAATTACCCGAGCCGCGCACGGAAATCAGCCCGACGAGCTGGTCCCGCGGCACTTCGCCCAAGGCCGTGGCGGTGAGCTCCTCGCCCACCAGAATGCACTGCTCGGGGTAGTCTTTGTCGCGGCTGGTGTCATTGGCCTGCAGGTAGGACAGCACCCGGGTGCCGAGGTCTTTCACATCCACCGCGCGCTCGCGCAGGTAGCTGTGCTCCATGCGCTCAAAATGGCGGATGTGCTTGATCATCACCTGGCTCAGGGCGCCCTGGGCCCAGTGCCCGGCCTTGATCAGGGCCGCCACTTCGCCGCCAATGGCGGAGTCGTCCAGAATGCCGAGGTAGACATCGAAAAGCGCGTGATCCTCGGCGCTCATCTCGCCACGCAGGTTGTCGGACACTGCGCGAATGTCGGCCTGCACGGCGTTCAGGGCCTGGCGAAAGGCGCGCAGTTCGGCGCGGCGGTTGTTGACGATGCGCTTGGGCACCGCGAAAAGATCAGCCTCCGGCGACACCACGACCACCGTGCCGATGGCAATGCCGGGAGCGCCGGGTATGCCGTTGATCCGGGCCGGCTCGGCCCCGTCCAGCAGCTCTTCCTGCACTGCGCCGGTCACCTGGGCGTGGGCAATCACCCCCGCCAGCTGGGCCGACATGGTGACCAGGAAGGCCTCGTCGTCCTCATCGAAGCGACGGCGCTGGGCCTGCTGCACCACCAGCACCCCTAGCACATCGCGCTGGTGGATGATGGGCACCCCAAGGAAGGCGTGGAAGGCCTCTTCACCAATGCCCTGCAGGAACTGGAAGGCGGGGTGAGTCTCCGCATCCTCCAGGTTGATCGGCTCTTCGCGCTCGGCCACCAGCCCCACCAGGCCCTCGCCGGAGGCCAGGCTGGCCTGGCCGACCAGGCGCTTGTTCAGGCCCTCGGTGGCGCGAAAAATATAGCGGTTGCTCAGTGGGTCGCGCATGTACACGCTGCACACCTCGGTCCCCATGGCATCGCGCACCCGGCGCACAATGATGTCCAGGGCCTCGTTGAGGCCCTCGGCGGCGTTCACCTCCTGGACAATATGGCGCAGGGTTTCCAGCATGGCGCTTACAGCCCCGCCGGCTGCTGGATCCGGCGGCCCACCACCTGGGCCATTTCCTTGAGGGCGCGGCGGTAGACTTCGCGCTTGAAGGGCACCACTTGATCCAGGGGATACCAGTAGCTGACCCACTCCCAGTGGTCGAATTCGGGCTTGTCGTTGCAGTCGAGGCGCACCGCCGCGTCATCGGCGAGCATGCGCAGCAGGAACCACTTCTGCTTCTGGCCGATGCACAGCGGCTGCTGGCCGCGGCGGATAAAGCGCTTGGGCAGGCGATAGCGCAACCAGCCGCGGGTCGAGCCGAGGATTTCCACCGCCTCCGGCTTCAGGCCGACCTCTTCCCACAGTTCGCGGTACAGAGCGTCCTCTGCAGACTCGCCGCGGTTGATGCCGCCCTGGGGGAACTGCCAGGCATCCTTACCGCCGATGCGGCGCGCCCATAACAGGCGGCCTTCGCGGTTAGCGAGCATGATGCCCACGTTGGGGCGGAAGCCTTCTGAATCGATCACCCTGAATCATTGCCTTTTATTGTGGGCCGGCTATTGTTCCACACTTTCTCGCCCCTGAGAAACGGCCCCCGCGTCGGGTTTTACAGCGCCGCCGACCCCCGCTATCCTGCGCCGCACAGCAGGAGAGCCCCGTGACACTAGCCATTTTCGACCTTGATAACACCCTGATTGCCGGCGACAGCGACCACTTGTGGGGCTGTTTCGTCTGCGACCGCGGCCTGGTGGACGGCGCTGAATTCGCCGAGCGCAATGAACAGTTCTACCGCGACTACCAGTCGGGCCAGCTCGACATCCAGGCCTACCTGCGCTTTGCCCTCGCCCCCCTCGCCGGCCGCGACCCGGCGGAACTCGCCGCCTGGCACGCCGATTTCATGCGCAGCGTGATCGAGCCCCTGCTGCTGCCCAGCGCCCGCGCGCTGATCGAGGATCACCGCCAGCGCGGCCACCGCCTGCTGGTGATCACCGCTACCAATGAGTTCATCACCCGGCCGATTGCCAGCGCGATGGGTATTGATGAGCTGCTGGCCTGTGAGGCGGAGCGGGTTGATGGCCTCTACACCGGAGAGCCGACGGGGATTCCCTCGTTTGGCGAGGGCAAGGTGGTACGCCTGGAGGCCTGGCGCAAGGCGCAGGGTGAATCGCTGGAGGGGGCGTGGTTTTATTCCGATTCGCACAATGATTTGCCGCTGTTGAAGCGGGTGGACAATCCGGTGGCGGTGGATCCGGATGACACCTTGCGGGCGTACGCGGAGGCTGAGGGCTGGGAGGTGATTTCCCTGCGTTGAGCGTGGTCATTGGCGGCCTTACGGCCGCTGCGCTGCCGGCGATCAGGTGAGCTCTTTTACTCCATTACGGGCGCATGCGGTGCGCGTTCCTTTTATTGTTTTTTACCTCGTTAGTTGCAGACGGCTTTGGTTGTGGCGCCTGAGTGCACAGTATTTTGGGCACGTTGATCTTTCTGAAGTTCGGTAGTGCCCTTCGCGGTGGTTGGAGACGAGGTAAGCTGGGATCGAGTTCGCATCCGACGCCCTCCAAGTCCGTAAAAGACTCACCTGTTCACCGGCAACGCGTCGGGTTGGCGATGCAGTGTCACACTGGTTTCGTTCTCAGTGAGGGCTACAGGAATAGGGGCTGGGTGTGACTGCTAAGCCATGCCGTTGTTGAAGTAACACTGGTGAAGCGTATTGGACAGCCCAAAGGCCACTTAACTCGCAGCACCAACCCTCTCCACCCGCAGTGACAACCCTGCCATTGGCACCCGCATGGACGTCGACAGGTGAAGCCCTTTTGCGGACTTGGAAGGCGGCGGCTGTGGGCTCGGTCTGCGCTTACCTCGTCTCGCAGCATCGCGAAGGGCACTGCCGAACTTCAGGACTATCTACGCGCCAGTAATCCTGTGCACTCGGTGCCACAACCAAAGCCGTTTGCAACTAACGAGGTACAACCAACCAAAGGAAGGCACACCGAACGCCTGGAATGGAGCAAAAGGGTTTCACCTGGCGGCGGCGATGCGGCGGCGATGCAGCGGCCGTTAGGCCACCCAATACTAAACAACCCGAAAAAACAAAGCCTTCAGATACTCCGTCTCCAGAATCGCCGGATGGATCGGGTGATCCGCCCCCTGCGCGCCCTGCTCGATCAGGCGCACCTGCCGGTTTGCCCGCACCGCTGCCGCCTGCACGGCAGCCACCAGATCCGCACGCTCCAGGTGCATCGAGCAGGAGCCCGACACCAGCACACCGCCCGGCGCGAGGAGCTTCAAACCCAACCCATTGATGCGCTGATACGCCTTGATGCCCTTTTTAATATCCCGCTTGCGCTGGATAAACGCCGGCGGGTCGAGAATGACCACCCCAAAGCGACGCCCCTCGGCCACCAGGGCCTCCATCGCCTCGGCAGCGCTGCCCTGCAAGGTGGTAACACGGTCTTGCACGCCGTTCTGGCGGGCATTGACGTCCACGCCGTCCAGGGCCGTGGCGGAGCTGTCCAGGCAACAGACTGAGCTGGCGCCGAAGGCAGCGGCCTGAATGCCCCAGCCGCCAATGTAGCTGTACACATCCAGCACATCGCGGCCTTTGACGTAGGGCGCCAGGCGCGCCCGGGCCATGCGGTGGTCGTAGAACCAGCCGGTTTTCTGGCCGGCGTGTACGGGCGCCAGAAACCGCACGCCGTTTTCTTCCAGTGCCAGTTGTTCCGGCACTTCGCCATGCACCACCGCGACGCGGTCTTCAAGGCCCTGCTCGCGGCGGTTGCGGCTGTCGGCCCGCAGCAAAATGCCCGCCGGAGCCAGCAATGCGACGAGGGCGGCGATGATCTCGCGCTCGTAGCGCTCGATGCCGGCGTTGTTGAACTGCACCACCAGGTAGTTGCCGAAGCGATCGACCACCAACCCCGGCAGCAGATCGCTGTCGCCATACACCAGGCGGTAGTAAGGCTGCTCGAAGGCGAGTTGCCGTGTGGCCAGGGCGTTGGCCAGCGCCGCAGGCAGTTCGGTGCCGAGCTGGGCTTCGCGCCCGGGTGCGTAGAGCCGGGCGCAGATCAGGCTGTTCGGTTCCAGGTAGACACTGCCCAGCAGGGCGCCATTGCTGGCGCGCACGCTGGCGCAGTCACCCGCCGCAAAGGCGGCCAGAGGGCTGCGGGCGGTATCCACTTCGTTGGAAAAGACCCACAGGTGCCCCGCGCGCAGGCGGCGCTCGGCGCCTTTGCGCAGGAAGAGGTCAGCGTGTTGGGGCATGCGGCGATGCGGCGCCAAGCGCCGGCGCAATCAGTCTTCGTCGTCGCAGTGTTGCTGGTAGTCCTCGGCGGACAGCAGTTTGTCCAGCTCCCCGGTATCGGTGGGCTGGAGTTTGTAGAACCAGCCATCGTTGTAGGGGTCGGCGTTGACAGTTTCCGGCTCGTCCTCAAGGGCGCTGTTCACGGCAATCACTTCGCCGCCAATGGGAGCGTAGATGTCGGAGGCGGCCTTCACCGACTCCACAACGCCGGCGTCATCACCCGCCGCCAGGGTATCGCCCACACCGGGCAGTTCCACAAATACAACATCGCCCAGCGCTTCCTGGGCGTGGTCGGTGATACCGACGGTCACCGTGCCGTCCTCTTCCAAGCGCGCCCATTCGTGGCTGCTGGCGTACTTCAATTCACTGGGGGTCTGGCTCATGGTGATCCCTCGTCGGAGGCTAGTGGGCGAGCGGCCCGGGGGCCGCTGTTAACAAGGGCGCCATTCTAACCGCCCCGCTGCGTAATCCCCAACCCTGCGGCGCTAAAATCTGCCGCTGGCTGCCTAGCCGCCAAGCCCCATGGCCCGGCGCATGATTTCCTGCTTGAGCGGCACCGCCCGGTGCACGGCGCCCATGCCGGCGCTGCGCAACCAGCGCAGGGGCAGGGCCTGCTGCTCGAACAGGGTCTTGAAGGCATCCATGGCGCCCATCATGAGCAGATTTTCGCCCTTGCGCCGGCGCTGGTAGCGGCGCAGCACTTCCAACTGGCCCACGTCGCGCCCGCGGCGGTGGGCCGCGAGTACCTCTTCCGCCAACGCGGCGACATCCTTGAAACCGAGGTTGATGCCCTGCCCGGCCAGTGGATGGATGGTGTGGGCGGCATCGCCCACCAGGGCCACGCGGGGCTGCACGTAATCCACCGCGTGGCGCTGGCGCAGGGGGAAGGCCGCGCGCGGGGACGCCGCCAGCACCCGGCCCAGGCGGTGCTCGAAAGCCTCGCCCAGGCGCCGGCAGAAGGCCTTGTCATCCAGGGACAGCACTTCGTCGGCCAACGCATCCTGCAGGGACCAGACGATGGAGCACACAGGGCGCCCGGACTCGCCCGGCAGGGGCAGGAAGGCCAGCGGCCCGGAGGGCAAAAAGCGCTGCCAGGCGGTGTGCTGGTGCGGCTGCTCGGTCATCACCGTGGTGACCAGGGCGCGGTGACCGTAGTCCCACTCCCGGGTGCGAAACGCCATCATCGAACGCACGCTGGACAAGGCGCCGTCCGCCGCCACCAGCAGGCCGGCGCGCAGTTTCTCACCCTCCGCCAGCGACAGGGTGATGCCGTCATCATCGCGCGCCAGCCCGGCAAGCTTGCCCGCCACCACCCGCACATCGCCCGCCGCCTGCAGGCGACCGACCAGGGCGTTGACCACCGCGCGATTCTCCACGATGTGGCCGAGGGCGGCGCAGTCCACATCCGCGGCGTCGAATTCGATATGGCCGGTGCCCTCGGCATCCCACACCGTCATGTGCTGATAGGGACAGTGCCGGTAGGCGGTGATGTCCGGCCAGGCCGCTAGGCGCTCCAGCAGCGCAACCGATTCCGGGCTGAGGGCGCTGACCCGGGTATCGAAACTGGCGACATCCCGCTCGGCGGGCAATGGCGCCGCCAGCAGCGGCCGCGACTCGATCAGGGCCAGGCGCAGGCCCTGGCCAGACAGCGCCAGCGCCAGTGCGGTGCCGGCCATGCCAGCGCCGACGATGGCGATATCAACATCCCGCCCGCCGTTCATGGGGCAGCCTCCTCGCGCGTATTCAGGGCGGCAACGCCCGCGGCATAGCGTACAAACTCGCGCTTCAGCCGGGGCGCCACATCCAGCCCGGACAGGGCCAGGTCGCGCCCCAGTCCCAGCAGCGGATCGGGGTGCATGAACAGGGCGGGCAGCAAATCGCTGGCGCCGATGGTGCGCCGCTGGTCCGCTTGCTGGGCGCGCAGGTAACGCTGCAGCAGCGCCAGCTCGCCATAGCGGCCGTCCTCGGCGGCGGCCAATACCTGCGCCAGGCGAGCGGCATCGCGCAGCGCCAGGTTGAAGCCCTGCCCCGCCACCGGGTGCAGGGTGTGGGCCGCGTTGCCCATCACCACCACCCCCTGGCGCACCTGTTCGCTGCTCTGGCGCAGGGCCAGGGGATAGGTGTGCCGCTCTCCCGCGCGCAAAAAGCGGCCCAGGCGATAGCCAAAGGCCTGTTGCAGCTCGGCGATGAAATCTGCTTCCGGCGCCGCCTGCAGGGCCTCGGCCCGCTCCGGCGGCAGGGCCCACACCAGGGCGCTGCGGTGGGCGCTGCCAGCGGCCGCCACCAAAGGCAGCAGGGCCAGCGGGCCGGACCCGGTAAAACGTTCGAAGGCACAACCACGGTGGGGCTCGGCAAAGGCGACATTGGCGATCAGGGCCTGCTGGCCATAGGGCTTGTCGCGCGAGGTCATGCCCAGGGATTCGCGCAGGGCGGAATCGGCTCCGTCGGCCACCACCAGCAGGCTGGCCTGCAGGCAGTGTGCCTCATCGCCCTGCTGCAGATGCACGGCGCAGCCCGCGCCCGCCGCCTCAACCCGGCTGACCTGGGCCGGGCTCACCACCTCAACCCGCCCCTGCCGGTGCAGCGCCTCGGCCAGGCCGTGGCCAAGCCAGCTGTTCTCCACCACATAGCCCAGGGCCGGCCAACCGTGCTCGGCCGCCGCCAGCACCGCGCTGCCAAAGCGGCCGCGCCGCGACACATGGATGGTATCAATGGCGCAGGCGCGTTCGGTCAGCGCCGGCCACAGGCCGCTGCGCTCGAACAGCAAACGCGAACTGTAACTGAGGGCGGTGGAACGGGCGTCGAAGGAGGGGTGCGCCGCCGTGGCGCCAGCCGCCGGGAAGGGAAAGCGCTCGACCAGGGTAATTCGCGCCGCTGGCGGCAGGGCCTCGGCCAGCAGCAGGGCGAGGCTGACCCCCACCATGCCGCCGCCGGCGATGACGATATCGCGCTGCTGATGCACGGCCGCGGGGGCGCTGCTCATCGCCCGGCCGTTGCGCTTGCCGCGCCCGCAGCCATGAGCGCCTCGACCTCCGCCACGGTGCGCGGCACGCCCTCGGTCAGCACGTCGTGGCCCTGCGCGGTGACGGCCACGTTATCTTCAATACGGATGCCAATGCCGCGCCAGCGTGGCTCCACTTTCGGGTTGTCCGGCGCCACGTAGATGCCGGGCTCCACGGTCATCACCATGCCCGGCTCCAGCAGCCGCCAGGCGCCGCCCACCCGGTAATCGCCCACGTCGTGCACATCCAGCCCCAGCCAGTGGCCGGCCCGGTGCATGTAGAAATCGCGGTAGGCGCCGCGCTCGATCAGGCTGGACACCTTGCCCTTCAGAAGCCCCAAACGCACCAGACCCTCGGTGATGACGCGCACGGTCTCGTCATGGGGCTGGTTCCAGTGGTTGCCGGGGCGAATGGCCTCGAAGGCGGCCTGCTGGGCCGCCAGCACCACCTCGTACAGGGCTTTTTGCTGGCGGTTAAAGCGCCCCCCCACCGGGAAGGTGCGGGTGACATCCGCCGCGTAGCCCTCCAGTTCGCAGCCGGCGTCAATCAGCACCAGCTCGCCCTTTTTCATTTTCGCACTGTTGTCCACATAGTGCAGGATGCAGCCGTTGGCACCGCTGCCCACGATCGTGGCATAGGCCGGGTGGCGCGCGCCGGCCATGGCAAACTCGTGCAGTATCTCTGCCTCCAGTTGGTATTCGTACTGGCCGGGCTGGCAGAACTGCATGGCCCGGCAGTGGGCGCGGGCGGTGATCTCGCCGGCCCGACGCATCACCCGCAACTCCGCGGCGCTTTTGATCAGGCGCAACTCGTGCAGCATGTGGTCGAGATCGGTCAGCTCCCCCGGCGGCACCGCACCGCTGGCCTCGCGTGCGCGGATCTGGTTGACCCAGGTCATCACCTGGCGATCGAAATCCGCACTGCGGCCCATGGAGTAGTACACCCGCCGCCGCCCCTCGATCAGGCCCGGCAGGATGTCGTCGATATCCCCCACCGGAAACGCATCGTCGGCACCGTAGTGGGCACACACACCCTCCGGGCCCTGGCGGTAGCCGTGCCACAGCTCCTTTTGCGGGTCGCGCTCGCGGCAGAACATCACGAACTCACCGTGCTCGCGGCCCGGCACCAGCACCATGACCGCGTCCGGCTCGTTAAAACCGCAGAGGTAGTAAAAGTCGCTGTCCTGGCGAAAGGGAAACTCGGTGTCGCGGCTGCGCGTCAGCTCCCGGGCCGAAGGGATGATGGCAATACTGCCGGGCTCCATCATGGCCATGAAGTGGCCGCGGCGGCGCGCGTACTCGGCCCGGGGGATACCCGTGGCCGCCGGCTTCTGCGCCGGGCGTTTTTGCACGGCGCCCATCAGTGCAGCGACGGCGAGCCGGCATCACTGGCGGCGGCGCGTCCCTGGGTGTCCATGAAGACATTCAGTGCGGCAAAACGCAGGTATTCAACGATCTCCGCGTAATTGCCCTCGGATTCATCTTCCGGCAGATCTTCATCCACACCGGCCTGGGCGATGTTGGCGATATCCCGCAGGATCTCCGCGCTGTCACCCGGCAGGCTGGCATCACCGCTGCCGGCGCTGGCGGTGGCCCGGGCGTAGCCGGCCATAAAGCCCCGGCACCAGGCGCCCAGCGCCAGCACCCGCAGGTCGAGGTCGGTGTCGTCTTCCGGCAGCAGGGGGTGGAAGTCAAATTCCTCGTCCTGCAAGGCCGCCAGCGTAACGCTGTACAGCTCCAGCATGCACTCGGCCAGCTCGCCGTGCAGGTCCAGGTTAAGGGCCTGGTTCAGGCCGGCGAGGCCGGCGGCGGGCTCGCCCACGGCGCCGGCCGCCATCAGGCCGGTCAGGCAGCCGTGCAGTTCCGAGGGCGAGCACTGTTCGCCCTGCTCTACCAGGTGGTCGGCGATTTCGTCAAAATCGAATACCCGGCCCGCGCCGGGCAAGTCGTCGAACATAGGGGGTTCCGCCTGTTGGCCGCGGCGCCACCCAGTTACAGCTAAAACTGGAAATCGCCGGCAGGCCTTTGAAAAATCAGTGTTTTATTTCACGCCCCCACGGGCGCGAGCGTTGACCTCATTGTGGCGCCCGCCTATAGTGAGGGCACCGCAACGCACGCTAGTATAACGCCATGGCCGACAACCCGCTCAAGGCACTGGAGAGTAAGATCGACCAGTTGATCAGCCTGTGTCAGGATCTGAACCAGGAAAACCAGGCACTCAAGGCCCAGGCCGCGCGCTGGGAAACCGAGCGCAAAGACCTGATCGACAAGAACGAACTGGCACGCGGCAAGGTCGAAGCCATGATCGATCGCCTGCGGGCCATGGAGTAGCACCGTGAGCCATCCCAACACTGTCACCGTTCGCATCCTCGACAAAGACTACCAGGTCGCCTGCCCGCAAGAGCAGCAGTCCGAGTTGCTGGTGTCCGCCCGCTACCTCGACAAGCAGATGCGCGCCATCCGCGACACCGGCAAGGTGATCGGCGTGGAGCGCATCGCCGTCATGGCGGCGCTCAATATCAGCTATGAACTGCTCAAGGCCTCGGAGCAGGGCGAACCCGGCACCAGCCTCGCCGACGCAGACCCGAACGAGGTGAGCCAGCTCAATCGCAAGATTGACGATGCGCTCTACCACCTGCGCCAGCTGGAAATTGGCTGATATCCACTGGCCGGGGCGAAACCCGCCGCTCACTGCGCTATAATCGCCGGCGGATCCCTGGTGTATTCGCCAGGCAGACAGTCCTCGAGCCGATATTTGTACAACCGGGGGCTGCCAGCGACTGCTGTTGTGCAGGTCCGGTACAAGCCGGAAAGCCTGAAGCGGTTCGGTAGCCACCACCTTGAACCATCGGGTTCAAGGGCAGCACTGCCAGCGGTATACCGGGAATCCATCCCCTTCCATGACACGATCCACCTGCTCACCCAGCTCCAAGGCCAGCCTGCGCAGCGCGCTGCGAGAGCGCCGCCGTCGCCTTGACCCGACCGGGCAGCGAGCCGCCGCCAAGGCCGCGGCGCAGCATATCCAGCAATTGCCGGACTGGGCCGCCCTGCAGCACATTGCCCTGTACCTGGCCACCGATGGCGAACTTGACCCGCAGCCCATCGCCGACCTGTGCCGACGCAGCGGCAAACACCTGTACCTGCCGCGCCTGGCGGCCGGCAAACAACTGCAATTTGCACTCTGGGAAGCAGGTGGCTCCCTGGTGAATAACCGCTACGGCATCGCCGAGCCCGATGCAGCGGCGGCGCGCTGCCCGGTTTCGGCACTGGACCTGATGCTGCTGCCGCTGGTGGGCTGGGATCGCGCCGGCAACCGGCTGGGAATGGGGGGCGGTTATTACGACCGCACCCTGGCGGCGCACCGGCCGCGCTGGCTGGTGGGGCTAGCCCACAGTGTGCAGGAGGTGGCCCGGCTACCCGCTGAGCCCTGGGATATCAAACTGGATTGCGTGGTGACTGAACAGGGCCTGGTGCACTGCACCGGCCCCAGCGACTGAACACCGCTGCCCCGCGAGGGCGGCCCGGCTCAGTCTTCGACGATCACACCCGCCTGCAGCTCAGATGCCGGCGCGGCCACGGTGTCATTCGCCGCCATGGGCATCATGAGGGTGACCAGCACACCCACGCCAAATGCCGCCATCAGGATCAGCAGAAAATCCGGTCTACGTTTCACTTTCTGGTACTCTCGCTCAAATTTGCGCTTTCACTTCGCGCTTCACACCTGAACCCTGGCGCTCTCCGTCGCCCTGGGCGCTATCCCCGCTGTTTGTGAAGCCCTTTTTATGCACGGTGAGAACCGGGTCACTGGCTCGCACAGTTTATTTGGCAATTTGTCACAAACTGTGGCGAGTCTAGCCCAGCGCCCGCGGGATTAAAAGCCAGAAACCCGCATAAACACTGGGTTAATTCGACTTTTTACGTATTTTCCGGCGGATGGGCGGCAATCAGGCGCCGGGGCGCCCGAGATAGAGCCGGTAGGCCACGTTGTCGCTCTCGTCCCAGTAGCGGTAACCCACCTCGTCGAGCACCTGGCGAAACTGCCCGCGCTCGTTGCGCGGCACCTGCACGCCCACCAGAATGCGGCCGTAGGCGGCACCGTGGTTGCGGTAGTGGAACATGGAGATATTCCAGTTCTGGCCAAGGCCAGACAGGAACCTGAGCAGCGCACCGGGGCGCTCGGGAAACTCCACCCGGTAGACCACTTCGTTGTCGACCTCCGCCGGCGCGCGCCCGCCTACCATGTGGCGGATGTGCAGCTTGGCCATCTCGTTGCTGGTGAGGTCTTCGCACTCGTAGCCGTCGGCGCGCAGCTCGGCCAGCAGCTCCTGGAAGTCGGGGCCGGGGGTGATGCTGAGGCCCACGAACACCAGGGCCCGGTCCGGCCCGGCGTAGCGGTAGTTGAATTCGGTGATGTTGCGCCGCCCCAGGGCACTGCAAAACGCCCGGAAGCTGCCCTTGCGCTCGGGGATGGTGACGCTGATGACCGCCTCGCGCTGCTCACCGATTTCGGTGCGCTCGGAAATGTAGCGCAGGCGGTCGAAGTTGGTGTTGGCGCCGCTGACAATGGCCAGCAGATCCTGCCCCGCCACGCCGCTGCGCTCCACATACTTCTTCATGCCGGCCAGGGCCAGTGCCCCGGCGGGCTCGGCAATGCTGCGGGTGTCCTCGAAGATGTCCTTGATGGCCGCGCACATTTCATCCGTGGTGGCGGTGATGACTTCGTCCACGGTGTCGCGAATCACCCGGAAGGTTTCCTTGCCGATCTGCGCCACGGCGCAGCCCTCGGCGAACAGCCCCACTTCAGGCAGGCGGTCGCGGCGGCCGCGCTCCAGCGCCAGCTTGAGGCAGGCGGCATCTTCCGGCTCTACGCCGATGATGCGGGTATCGGGCCAGACATAGCGGATGTAGGCGGCAACACCGGCCAGCAGGCCGCCGCCACCCACCGGCACAAAAATCGCGTGCAGCGGCTCCTGCCGCTGGCGCACGATTTCCATGCCAACTGTACCCTGACCGGCAATCACATCGGGGTCGTCGAAAGGGTGCACGTAAACCAGGCCCTTGCTGTCCACCAGTTCCTGGGCCCTGGCGGCGGCCTCTTCAAAGGAGTCCCCGTGCAACACCACCTTGGCGCCCCAGTTGCGCACCGCATCCACCTTGATCAGCGGCGTGGTGCGGGGCATGACGATAGTGGCCTTTACCGCCATGCGCTGGGCGGCCATGGCCAGGCCCTGGGCGTGGTTGCCGGCGGATGCCGCCACCACCCCCCGCGCGCGCTCCTGCTCGCTGAGCTGGTGCATTTTGTTGTAGGCGCCGCGCAGCTTGAAGGAGAACACCGGCTGCAAATCTTCGCGCTTGAGCCACACACGATTGCCAAGGCGCGCCGACATCAAGCCCGCGTCCTGCACCGGCGTCTCCCGCGCCACATCGTAAACACGGGCGTCGAGTATGCGTTTTATGTAGCTCTGGGGCATGGCGATTCAGGCACTGTGGGAAAGGGAACAGGGCATGGTAATGGAGGCCGGCGTTTTTTTCAGCCCTAGCCCCGGCGGTTTTTTCAGCCCTGGCCCCGGCGCTTTCGGTAATTTTGGTGCTTCACTCACCCGGCTTTCCTATAATGGGCGCCACGCCCGTCGGGCCCAGCCACCGCACCCATCCGCAGGAGAGCCGCAATGACCCAGGACGAACTAAAGCAGGCCGTGGCCGAGGCCGCACTCGCCTACATTGAGCCGCGACTGGACGACGACACCGTGCTGGGCATCGGCACCGGCTCCACCGCCAACCTGTTCATCGACGCACTGGCCGCCATCAAGGGGCGCATTGGCGCCACGGTGTCCAGTTCCGAGGCCTCCGCCGAGCGCCTGCGCAGCCACGGCATTCCGGTGTACGACCTGAACGCGGTGGACCGGGTGGACTTCTATATCGACGGCGCCGACGAGAGCAACCGCGCCCTGCAACTGATCAAGGGCGGCGGCGGCGCGCTGACCCGGGAGAAGATTGTGGCGGCGGTGGCGCAGGAGTTCATCTGCATTGCCGATGACAGCAAGCTGGTGCACACCCTCGGTGACTTCCCACTGCCGGTGGAAGTGATCCCCATGGCCCGCGGCCATGTCGCGCGGGAGCTGGTCAAACTGGGCGGCGACCCGGTGTACCGTGAGGGTTTTATCACCGACAACGGCAATATCATTCTTGATGTGCACAACTTCCCCATCGCCCAGCCGCTGGGCACCGAGGCAAAAATCAACGGCATCACCGGCGTGGTGACCAACGGCCTGTTCGCCTTGCGCCCAGCCGATGTGCTGCTGCTGGGCACCGCATCCGGCGTGCAAACCCTGAAGGCGGAATAAGCACGGCGAGCCCTGCCCCCAATCGCTCTCAGTTCTGGTGGTACTGGGGCGAAAGCTCCTGAACCGCCTCCACAAAGGCGGTGACGTGATCGGGGTTTACCTCGGGGGTAATGCCGTGGCCGAGGTTGAATACATGGCCCGGGCCGTGGCCGAAGCCTGCCAGAATGCCTGCCACCTCCTCGCGAATCCGCGCCGGTGAGGCATAGAGCATGGCCGGGTCCATGTTGCCCTGCAGGGCCACCCGGTCGCCCACCTGCCCGCGGGCCGTGGCAATATCGGTGGTCCAGTCAATGCCAACCGCCTGGGCGCCGCAACCGGCAATGGCCGGCAGCCACTGGCCGCCGCCCTTGGTAAACACAATCACCGGCACCGGCCGGCCCTCATGCTCATTGGGCAGCCGCGCGATAATGCGCTGCATGTACTTGAGGGAGAATTCCTTGTAACCCGCCGCGCTCAGGCTGCCGCCCCAGGTATCGAAAATCTGCAGGGCCTGGGCGCCGGCCTTGACCTGTTCGCCGAGGTAATCCGCCACCGCATCCGCCAGCAGCGACAGCAGCTTGTGCATCAGCTGCGGCTGGTCGTAGGCCATGGCCTTGATGCGGCGGAAATCCTTGGATGAGCCACCCTCCACCATGTAGGTCGCCAGGGTCCAGGGGCTGCCGGAAAAACCGATCAGCGGCACGCTGCCGTTCAGCTCCCGGCGAATGGTGCTCACGGCGTTCATGACATAGGCCAGGTCGTCCGCCGCCTTGATGTCGTTCAGCCCCGCCAGATCCGCCTGGCTGCGCACGGTTTTGCGAAAACGCGGGCCTTCGCCCTCTTCGAAGTACAGGCCAAGGCCGAGGGCGTCGGGCACGGTGAGGATGTCGGAAAACAGGATGGCGGCATCCATGGGGTAGCGGCGCAGGGGCTGCAGGGTCACTTCGCAGGCGAGCTCGGCGTTTTTGCACAGGTCAAGGAAGGAGCCGGCCTCGGCGCGGGTGGCGCGGTACTCGGGCAGGTAGCGACCGGCCTGGCGCATCATCCAGATGGGCGTGCGGTCGACGGGCTGGCGCATCAGGGCGCGGAGGAAACGGTCGTTTTTCAGTTCGGTCACGGGGGTATCCAGTCTGGTTATTGGCCTTTTTCAGGCCAGGCCGAAAGTGGCGCTTCGTAGCCCGGCGCAGCGCTCGGGGGCCGCAACGCGACACGCTGTGAATACGTCCATGTACGCTCGTGCTCGACATCCATGTCTCGCACGGTCGCTTTTGCAGCCCCCGAGCACCACGCCTGCATAGGGGCGTAATTCAAGATTGGCGCAATTGTACGCAATTCGGGAGGAGAAAGCGCAGAGGCTGCCTGGATCGAGAAGGCAGCAGACAGATAAGACCTATTCCATTGCTCTAATGGTCTGCCGAAGAAATAATCTTCATGGCCGCTCAAAAGAGGCACCTGTGTGCGGAGGGGGCTGGAGAGACCGTATGAGGCATGGACGCCGGGGACGGCCTCCCCAAATACGAGCGTAAAAGTGGACGCAGGAATCAGACTTCCAGGTAGTCCAGAATCCCCTCAGCCGCCTGCCGGCCCTCCCAGATCGCTGTTACCACCAGATCCGAGCCGCGCACCATGTCGCCGCCGGCAAACACCTTGGGGTTGGTGGTCTGGAAGGCGTAGCGCTGCTGCTCCGGCGCCACCACACCGCGCCAGTCGTTCAGCTCAACGCCGGCGTCTCCCAGCCACTCGGGCGGGCTCGGCTGGAAGCCAAAGGCGATAATGACCGCGTCGGCCTCCAACACCTGCTCGGAACCGGGAATCGGCTCGGGCCGGCGACGGCCGCCCTCGTCGGGCTCGCCGAGCTGGGTTTGGACCATCTTCACCCCGCAGGCCTGGCCGAAGTACTCAACCACTTCAATCGGCTGGCGGTTGAACAGGAACTCGACCCCTTCCTCGCGGGCGTTTTTCACTTCGCGCACGGAGCCGGGCATGTTTGCCTCGTCACGGCGGTAGGCGCAGATGACGTGTTCGGCCTGCTGGCGCACGGCGGTGCGCACGCAGTCCATGGCGGTATCACCACCGCCGAGCACTACCACGCGCTTGCCCTTGAGATTGACATAAGCCTCTGGGTCCTGCTCAAAGCCAAGGTTGTTGTTCACGTTGCCAATCAGGTAGGGCAGTGCCTCGTAAACGCCGGGCAGGTTTTCGCCGGGGAAGCCGCCGCGCATGTAGGTGTAGGTGCCCATGCCCAGAAAGACGGCATCGTACTCGGCCATCAGTTCATCCATGGTGACATCGCTGCCCACCTCGGTGTTGAGGCGGAATTCGATCCCCATGCCCTCGAACACTTCCCGGCGGCGCACCATGACGCTTTTTTCCAGCTTGAATTCGGGAATGCCGAAGGTGAGCAGGCCGCCAATTTCCGGGTAGCGGTCGTAGACCACGGCCTTGACGCCGGCGCGGGTCAGCACGTCGGCACAGCCAAGGCCCGCGGGGCCGGCACCGATAATGGCGACCTTTTTGCCGGTGGGCACCACATCGGACAGATCCGGGCGCCAGCCCATGGCCAGGGCGGTATCGGTGATGTACTTCTCGGACGAGCCGATGGTCACCGCGCCGAAGCCATCGTTCAGCGTGCAGGCGCCCTCGCACAGCCGGTCCTGGGGGCACACCCGGCCGCAGACTTCCGGCAGGGTGTTGGTCTGGTGGCTCAGCTCGGCCGCCTCGAACAGGTTGCCCTCGGCCACCAGCTTGAGCCAGTTGGGAATGAAGTTGTGCACCGGGCACTTCCATTCGCAGTAGGGGTTGCCACACTCCAGGCAGCGGTGGGACTGCTCTGCCACCTGCTCGCTGGAGAAGGGCTCGTAGATTTCGACGTATTCCGTCTTGCGCGCATCCAGCGGCTTTTTGTCGGGGTCGTTGCGGCCGACATCAATAAACTGGAAGTGGTTGGATAAACGCTCAGTCATAACTTAATCCGTATTGCGCAGGCGCGACAGCAGGCGGTCGAGGTCGGCGGCCTTCGGCTTCACCAGCCAGAATTTGCCGACGTAGTCCTCGAAGTTCTCCAGCAGCTCGGCGCCCCATTCGGACCCGGTTTCCTCGGTGAACTCCTGGATGTTGCTGCGCAGGTGGTAGCGGTAGGCTTCCATGTGCTCCGCATTGACGCGGTGGATTTCCACCAGTTCGCTGTTGTACTTGTCGATGAAGCTACGATCCAGGTCCAGCACGTAGGCGAAACCGCCGGTCATGCCGGCGCCAAAGTTGACGCCGGTGGAACCGAGCACGGTGATGTTACCGCCGGTCATGTATTCGCAGCAGTGATCACCGGCGCCTTCCACCACCGCGTGGGCGCCGGAGTTGCGCACCGCAAAGCGCTCGCCGGCAATGCCCGCGGCAAACAGCTTGCCGCCGGTGGCGCCGTACAGGCAGGTGTTGCCGATGATCACCGATTCGCGGGATTTGAACTGGACCGCCTTGGGCGGATACACCACCAGCTTGCCGCCGGCCATGCCCTTGCCCACGTAGTCGTTGGAGTCCCCTTCGAGATACATGTGCAGGCCGCCGGCGTTCCACACGCCAAAGCTCTGGCCGGCGGTGCCGGTCAGGCGCAGCACAACAGGCGCATCTTCCATGTCGATGTTGCCATAGCGCCTGGCAATTTCACCGGACAGACGGGCGCCAATGGAGCGGTCGCAGTTGGTTACCTTGAAGGCAAATTCGCCGCCGCTGCGGGCCTCGATGGCCGGCAGGGCCGCCGCCACCATCTGCTCCGCTTTCTCGCCGCGATCGAAGGGATCGTTGGAAGCCACCTGGCAGAATTCCGGCTGATCCGCCGCGGCCGGGTCCTTGTACAGGATGGGGCCGAGGTCCAGCCGGGCGTGCTTGGCGGTGCTGCCAGGCAGGCGCTCCAGCAGATCAGTGCGCCCGATCAGCTCTTGAAGGGAAGCAACGCCGAGCCTGGCCAGCCACTCACGGGTCTCGGTGGCGATGAAGGTGAAGAAGTTCACCACCATGTCCACGGTGCCCTGGAAGTGCTCGTCGCGCAGTTTTTCGTTCTGGGTGGCCACGCCGGTGGCGCAGTTGTTCAGGTGGCAGATGCGTAGGTATTTGCAGCCCAGGGCCACCATTGGCGTGGTGCCAAAACCGAAGCTCTCGGCGCCCAGGATGGCCGCCTTGATCACATCCAGGCCGGTCTTGAGGCCGCCGTCGGTCTGCAGGCGGATATTGCCGCGCAGGTGGTTGCCGCGCAGGGTCTGCTGCACTTCCGCCAGCCCCAGCTCCCAGGGGGAACCGGCATAGCGGATGGAGGTTAGCGGGCTGGCCGCGGTGCCGCCGTCGTAGCCGGAAATGGTAATCAGGTCGGCATAGGCCTTGGCCACGCCCGCGGCGATGGTGCCCACGCCGGGCTCGGACACCAGCTTCACCGAGACCAGCGCCTGGGGGTTGACCTGCTTGAGGTCAAAGATCAGCTGGGCCAGATCCTCGATGGAGTAGATATCGTGGTGGGGCGGCGGCGAAATCAGGGTGACGCCCGGCACCGAATAGCGCAGGCGGGCAATCAGGCCGTTGACCTTGCCGCCGGGCAGCTGGCCGCCCTCGCCGGGCTTGGCGCCCTGGGCCACCTTGATCTGCAGCACTTCGGCGTTCACCAGGTAATGCGGCGTGACGCCGAAGCGGCCGGAGGCGATCTGCTTGATCTTCGACACCCGCTCGGTGCCGTAGCGGGCCGGGTCTTCGCCGCCCTCGCCGGAATTGGAGCGCGCGCCGATGCGGTTCATGGCCGCGGCCAATGCCTCGTGCGCCTCGGGGCTAAGGGCGCCCAGCGACATGCCGGCGGAATCAAAGCGCGGCAGGATGCTCTCCACCGGCTCCACCGCATCCAGCGGCAGGGCCTGGGCGGCCTCTACCGGCTTCAGCAGGTCGCGAATGGTGGCCACAGGGCGCTCGTTCACCAGCGCAGCGTAGCGCTGGTAGGTGGCGTAGTCGCCACTGGCCACCGCCTGCTGCAGGGTCATCACCACGTCCGGGTTGAAGGCGTGGTATTCCTGGCCGTGTACATACTTGAGCAGGCCGCCCTGCTGGATGGGCTTGCGCTTATTCCAGGCCAGGCTGGCCAGCCACTTCTGGTCGTCTTCCAGCTCGGCAAAACCGGCACCCTGGATGCGCGAGGCCACGCCGCGGAAGGCAACGTCCACCACTTCGCTGGCCAGGCCCACCGCCTCGAACAACTGGGCGCCGCGATAGGACGCCACGGCGGAGATGCCCATTTTGGACATGATCTTCAGCAGGCCCTTGTTGACGCCCTTGCGGTAATTCTTGAAGCAGGCACTGGGCTCACCCAGCAGCTCGCCGTCGCGGATCAGGTCCTCCAACACGGTGTAGGCCATGTAGGGGTACACCGCCGTGGCGCCAAAGCCCAGCAGGCAGGCAATCTGGTGGGAGTCGCGGGCGCTGGCGGTCTCGATGATCAGGTTGGCATCGCAGCGCAGGCCCTTTTCAATCAGCCAGTGGTGCACCGCGCCGGTGGCCATCAGGCTGTGGATGGGCAGGCGCTCCGGAGCGATGTTGCGATCCGACAGGATCAGCACCGTCTTGCCATCGCGCACCGCCTGTTCGGCGGCGGCGTTGAGGTCTGCCACCGCCTGCTCCAGCGAGATTTCCGCCGGGTTGTAGGTGGCGTCGATGTCGGCCACGGCAAACCCCGGCCGATCCAGCTGCAGCAGGGTGTTGAACTTGCCCTGGGACAGCACCGGCGAGGACAGGATGATGCGGTCGGCGTGCTCCGGCCCCTCGTGGAAGACGTTTTTCTCGGAGCCGAGGTCGGTCTCCAGCGACATCACGATCGTCTCCCGCAGGGGGTCGATCGGCGGGTTGGTCACCTGGGCAAACTTCTGCCGGAAGTAGTCGTACAGGGAGCGCTGCTGCTGGGACAGCACCGCCATCGGCGTATCGTCCCCCATGGAGCCCACCGCCTCGTTGCCGGACTCCGCCAGCGGGCGCAGCACCTGGTCGCGCTCCTCGAAGGTGACCTGGAACATCTTCATGTAGCTGTCGAGCTTCTCCAGCTCGATGCCGGGGGTCAGCTCGCCGCCGAAGGTGCCTTCGATGCGGTAGGAGTGCTCCTTCAGCCACTTCTTGTAGGGGAAGCGGTTTTTGAGGCGGTTGTCGATTTCCTCGGACTGCAGCAACTCGCCGGTGTGGGTGTCCACCATCAGGATCTGGCCGGGGCCCACACGGCCCTTGGCCAGCACGTCCTCGGCCTTGTAGTCGTGGGTGCCCACTTCCGAGGCCAGGGTAATAAAGCCGTCGGTGGTCTTCACCCAGCGCGCTGGGCGCAGGCCGTTGCGATCCAGCAGGCACACCGCGTAGCGGCCATCGGTGAGCACGATGCCGGCGGGGCCGTCCCAGGGCTCCATGTGCATGGAGTGGTATTCGTAGAAGGCCTTGAGATCCGGGTCCATCGACTCGATGTTCTGCCAGGCCGGCGGAATCAGCATGCGCAGGGCGCGGGCCATATCCACGCCACCGGTGAGCAGGGCGTCCAGCATGTTGTCGAGGCTGGAGGAGTCGGAGCCGGTGCGGTTGACCAGCGGGGCGATGTCGCCGATGTTGGGCAGCTTTTCGGTTTCGAACAGGGCCGCGCGGGCATCGGCCCAGTTGCGGTTGCCCTCGATGGTGTTGATCTCGCCGTTGTGCGCCAGCAGGCGGAAGGGCTGGGCCAGCGGCCACTTCGGGCTGGTGTTGGTGGAAAAGCGCTGGTGGAACACACAGATGGCGGTTTCCAGGCGCTCGTCGTCCAGGTCGTGGTAGAAGCGCGGCAAATCCACCGGCATCACCAGGCCCTTGTAGGCAATGACCCGGCCAGACAGGCTGCAGATATAGAACTCGGGATCGTCGGCGGTGGCGATCTCCGCCTTGCGCCGGGCCACGAACAGGCGGGTGGACAGCTCGTCGTCGGACAGCCCCGGGGCATCGATGAATATCTGCTCGATCACCGGCAGGGTGGACAGGGCAATTTCGCCGCACACGCTGCTGTCGGTGGGCACCACGCGCCAGCCGATCACAACCAGCCCCTGGTCGGTAACGGCCTGCTCCATGGCGGCGCGCGCGGCGGCGGCGCGCTCTGCATTGGTGCTGAGGAAGATCTGGCCAACAGCGAAATGATCGCCCGGCACCACCCCGAAGGACGCCTGCGACAGGGTGCGCATGAACGGCACCGGCATCTGCATCAGCAGGCCACAACCATCACCTGTCTTGCCATCGGCGGCGATACCACCGCGGTGGGTCATGCAGGTCAGGGACTCAATCGCCGTCTGCAACAGGCGATGACTCGCATCCCCCGAGGTATGGGCGATCAGTCCGAATCCGCAGTTGTCGCGGAATTCCTCAGGTCTATACAGGCCTGCGCTCATAGTCAGTCCAAAATAAGTAGTAAAAACAGACAGTTATACGGCAGTACCCCAGGATTTCGCAGTGCTGGGGCGAAAAGGGGGAGCTATTTTACACAGATGCCCATAGGCGAACAAACGTTGCTGGGGTAACTATCTGGCCCCTTCCAGCAGGCTTGCCAGCTCGCCATCGGTGACATCATCCACCACCGCGGCGGCGCCGATTTCCCGCAGCAGCACCAGGCGCAAACGGCCATCCAGTACCTTCTTGTCGCGCGCCATCAGGCGCCGAAAGTCATCGAGGGACATCGCGGCCGGCGGCGCCACCGGCAGATTCATGCTGCGCTGCAGGGCCACCAGCTCATCCACTTGCGCCGCGCTGATCCAGCCGCGCAGGGCAGAGAGTCGGGCAGCAAGCATCATGCCAGCGGCCACCGCCTCGCCGTGCAGCCACTGGCCGTAGCCCTGGTGGGTCTCAATGGCGTGGCCAAAGGTGTGGCCGAGGTTGAGGATGGCCCGCAGCCCGCCCTCGCGCTCGTCCGCGGCCACCACCGCCGCCTTGGCGGCGCAGCTGCGCTCGATGGCCTCGGCCAGGGCCGCTTCTTCGCGCGCCAGCAGGCGGGCCATGTTGCTCTTCAGCCAGTCGTAAAAGGCGCGGTCGCAGATCAGCCCGTACTTCAACACTTCCGCCAGCCCGGCGGCCAGCTCGCGCGGTGGCAGGGTGTGCAGGGTGTCGGTGTCGATCAGCACCGCCCGGGGCTGGTAGAAGGCCCCGATCATGTTCTTGCCCAGGGGATGGTTGACGCCGGTTTTGCCGCCCACGGAGGAATCCACCTGCGACAGCAGTGTCGTCGGCACCTGGATAAAATCCACGCCGCGCTGGTAGCTGGCGGCGGCAAAGCCGGTCATATCGCCCACCACGCCACCGCCCAGTGCAATCAGCGTGGTGGTGCGGTTGTGCCCCTCTTCCAGCAGGCGGTCGAAGATGTGGTTCAGGGTCGACAGCGTCTTGTGCTGCTCACCGTCCGGCAGCACCACCTCGGTGACACGGGAGTAGCCTTGCAACGCCGCCAGCAGGCGGGCCGAATACAGCGGCGCCACCGTGTCGTTGGTCACCAGCACAACCTGCCGGCCGGCAATGTGCCGTTGCAACAGCTCGGGGCGGGCAAAGAGGTCGCGCCCGATGTAGATAGGGTAGCTGCGCTCTCCCAGGTCGACATGCAGGGTGTGGGCAATCACGGCGTGCTCCAGCGATGTTCAGGGGGCGCACATCATAGCGCCGGGGGCTGGGCTTGTCTGCACAGGGTCAGCGCACGGGCACAGCGCGGCGCGGGCCTATCCACTTCACGTCCTGCTACTGCAGATCGCGCTACTGCAGGTCGCGCACCAGGCGCTGGGCCACGGTGCGGGGGCTGCAGCCGTCGGTGTCGATGACGTGGTCGGCGATTTCCCGGTACAGGGGGTCGCGCACCGCCATCAGCTGGCGCAGCACGGCCTCGGGGTCGCCTTTTTGCAGCAGCGGGCGGCGGCGGTCCTTGCGGGTGCGGCGCACCTGCTCCTCGATGGTGGCGTGCAGGTAGATCACAAACCCCCGGGACCCCAGGGCGCTGCGGTTTTCCGCCCGCTGCACCACGCCGCCGCCGGTGGCCAGCACAATGTTGTCCCAGAGGGTCATTTCCTCCACGACCTGCTGCTCGCGGTCGCGAAAGCCCTCCTCGCCTTCGACATCGAAGATCCAGGGAATGTCGGCACCGGTGCGGGCCTCGATTTCCGTGTCGGTATCGGCAAAGCCCAGCTTGAGGTGCTGGGCAAGGTACTTGCCGATGGTGGATTTGCCGGCCCCCATGGGGCCGACCAGAAATACGCGCTGAAGAACTGACATTACAACCGTGTCGCGCTCCGCATCAGTCAAGCAGGGTATCTGCCAGAATCCGCGGGGTGATGAAAATAAGGGTTTCGGTTTTGGTCTTGGAGGTAGACGTGTTGCGGAACAGGGCGCCCACATAGGGCAAATCGCCAAAGAAGGGCACCTTGGTCACCGACTCCAAATCCTCGGTTCTGAATACGCCCCCCAATACCACGGTTTCACCGTTGCCCACCAGCACCTGGGTGGTCAGCTCGGTGGTGTCGATCGAGGGAATCAGGCCGCCGCCCTGGCCGCTGGGCACCAGGTCGCCCACTGAATCCTGGTTGATCACCAGATCCAGCAGGATGCGATCATCCGGGGTGATGTTGGGCGTCACGTCCAGCTTCAGCACCGCCTCCTTGAAGGACACCGAGGTGGCGCCGGACTGGCCGGCGGATTCCTGGTAGGGAATCTCGGTGCCCGACTTGATGGTCGCCTGCTGCTTGTCGCCGGTGATGACCTTGGGCTGCGACACCACCTCGCCCTTGCCAGCGGACTCCAGTGCGCTCAGCTCCGCGGTCAGGAACAGGTCGTCGCTGGTGAAGCCCACGGCAAAGCTGCCGGTGGGGGTGGCCACCCCCAAATCGACCGCCAGCGCGCCGGGGAAGGACGGCGCCGGCTGGGTGCCATTGATCACGGAATTATTCAGGTCGAAGGTGTTCTGGGCATCACCGGAGATGGAAATGATGTTGCCGTTGTGATCCGGGTCCAGGTAGGCGCCACCCCACTCGATGCCAAGCTCTTCCTCCAGGTCGGACTGGGCGATCACAATGCGGGACTCGATCATCACCTGGCGGATCGGGATGTCCACCAGTTCAATGAGGTTGCGCATGTCCGCCAGTTTGGCGGCCGTCTCGGTAATGATCAGTGAGTTGGTGCGCGGGTCCACCACCACCGAGCCGCGCTCGGAGATCAGCTGCCCGCCCTCCTCGGCACCCGCCTGGAACAGTTTCACCACCTCGGCGGCACTGGCGTAACGGATGCGGATGAATTCGCTCTGCAGGGGCGCCAGCTCGGCAATCTGCTTGTTGGCTTCAATTTCCTGGCGCTCGCGCTCGGCAATCTCCGCCGCCGGCGCCACCATCAGCACATTGCCCACCTGGCGCTTGTCCAGGCCCTTGGTTTTCAGTACCAGCTCCAGCGCCTGGTCCCAGGGCACGTTCTGCAGGCGCAGGGTGATGCGGCCGCTGACGGTGTCGCTGGCCACCAGGTTCAGCTCGGTGAAGTCGGCGATCAGCTGCAGCACCGCGCGCACTTCAATGTCCTGGAAATTCAGGGAGATGCGCTCGCCCACATAGTTGAATTCATCGCGGCGCTCTTCCAGCTCTTTCTTGCTGAGCTGCTTGACGCTGATCACATACTGGTTGTCGGTCTGGTAGGCCAGGTAGTCGGAGTCCACCGAGGTCTTCAGCAGCAGCTCGGCGCCCCGGGCGGTGGTGTTGACGTCCACCCGCTGCACTGGCGTGGCAAAGTCGGTCACATCGTAGCGGCGCACCAGTCGCTCGGGCACGTTGGTGTCCAGAAACTGCACTTTTACGTCGCCGCCCTCGCTGAATACGTTCACGTCGACACTGGGGTCGCTGAGTTGCAGGGTCAGGCGGCCCTCGCCGTCCTCGGTGCGCCGGAACTGCAGGTCGGTAATCTCGGATTCCACCTTGGCCACAGGCTCCACCTGGCTCGGCAGGCGTGTGGGGTCGGTGGCCTGCTTGACGTACTCCTCGCCGCCGTCCTCACCCACCACCAGGTAGAGGTTGTTGCCTTCAACCCGGGTGGCATAGGGCACCAGCGTGACCAGGTTGACCACCATGCGGGTGCGGTCGCCGGACTCCAGCACCACCACGCCGGTGGCATTGCCGTAATTCAGTGAATAGCGCTTGCGCTCCAGGGCGCTTTTGGTGCCGGGGAAATCAATGGCGATGCGCGCCGGTTTTTCGATGGTGTAGGCCTCCATCTCCGGGGGCACGCCGTCAAAGCCCAGGCGCACCTCGAACATGCTGCCGGGGCGCGAGCTGAATTCAATGTCGGTAACCGTTGGGGCCGCCTGGGCGACCTGGGCAAAGCCGACAACGAACAGGGTCGCCACCCATGCCCGCAACCGGCTTGCTGACCTTGTGCTTGCTTCCATCACGGCTTTCTTCCCCAACATCTCTGTTATTTTCAACATGACAACCATCTGCTGATCACCCCCGGCTAGATGCCGCTCATCTCGATGGTACGCGGCCTTTCTACCCAGCCGTCTTGTGTACCATCGCTGACGATCTCAACCACGGCGAGGTAGGTATCGGTCATTTCCACGACCTTACCGTGGTTGCGCCCCAGATAATTTCCCAGCGTTACCCGGTGAATGCCGCCTTCCGGGTCGCGCACCAGCGACCACTCGGTGCCACCGCGCTCCAGCGTGCCCACCATCTGCAACGAGTCGAAGGTGAACTGCTCCAGGAATTCCTTGGGGCGGTTGTCGTCCGGTTTTACCGCGGCAATGGCCTGCAACTGCTCCAGGTCCCTGACCTCGATGGGGCGGTCGAAGGGGCTGCGCATGGCGGTGGCGCTGTAGGCAAAGGCCTCGTAGGCCTTGAAGGTCGGAATCGGCGCAATCACACCCCCCGGGCGGGCGCGCTTTTCCGCCATGAAGGCATCCAGGTCGGAAAAATCACCGCCACCGCAACCGGCCAGTAACAGCGGCAGTGCGAGCAAGGAAACGCGAACCAACTGCGGCTTCATTGTGTGCCCTCCCCATCCTTGTAGCGATAGGTTTTGGCAACAATACTCATACTCAGGCGGTTGGTGTTGGCATTGGGCGCCTTGATGCTGAAGTCGTGCAGGGTCACGATCCTCGGCAGGCCGGCCATGCCGCTGATAAACGCACCGAGGTCGTGATAGGACCCGGTGGCCTGGATCGCGATGGGCAGCTCAACGTAGAACTCCCGCGCCTGCTCGTTCTGCAGCACGATGCTGGCGATTTCCAGGCCGTTCAGCAGCCCCTTGTTGGTAATGTCTTCCAGCAGGCCGGGCACCTCGGTATCGCTCGGCAACTGGGCCACCAGCGCACCGAAGGTTTCTTCCATCTCCACCATTTGCTTGCGGTAGGCGTCGAGGTTGGCCGCCTGAAAGGCCTTCTTCTCATATTCCTGCTTGAGCTGGACTTCCTTGCCCTGCTCGCTTGCCAGTTGGTCGCGCAAATCCTGGATGTGGTAGTAGTAACCGACCACCAGCACCAGCACCAGCAGCAACACGCAGAGGATGAACTTGACCGCCCCCGGCCAGGAGCCGATGTTGTCCACATCCAGGTCGGCGAGATCGAACTCCCGCAGGGAGCGCATACTGTCTTCAAATGCCATAGCTAGCCTCCCGTTGCCTGTTCCGACTGGGGAAGTTGCACTTTCACCGTCAGATTGAAGGTATTGGCCTGGTCGCCGTACTGCGGCGCCGCCTTCACCTGATCCAGGTTGGGATCTGCCAGCCAGTCAGAAGCGTCCAGGCGGCGCATGAGGCTGGACACCCGGTTGTTGGACTCCGCCACGCCGCTGATGGTGATGGTTTTTTCCCGCGCTTCCAGGCTGGTGTAGAACACCCCATCCGGCACGGTGCGCACAAGCTGGTCAAGAATACGGACGATAATGGGGCGGTTGCCCTGCAGCTCCTGGATCACCCGCATCCGCTCCAGCAGCTGGTTGCGCTTGCGCTGCAGGTCCTGGATTTCGGCCACCTTTTTGTCCAGGTCGCTAATATTCTCGCTCAAGTAATTGTTGCGTGCCTGCTGGCTGTCTATCTGGCCGTTCACCACGCGATCGGCCAGCATCACCAGGCCAATCGCCGCGGCGAACACAATGGCCAGGATGGTCAGGAACTCTTTTTTCAGCTCCTGGCGCCGCTCGTCGCGCCAGGGCAGGAGGTTGATTTGCGCCATCAGTCAAAGCTCCGCAGCGCCAGCCCGCAGGCAATCATCATGGCCGGGGCATCGCTGCCCAGCGCCACGGCGTTCACCCGGGACGAAATGCTCATGTCGGCAAAGGGGTTGGCGACTGCGGCGGGGGTGCCGAGCTTGTCCTGCACCACATCCGCCAGCCCCTCCATGGACGCCACCCCGCCGGCGAGAATAATGTAATCCACATCGTTGTACTGGCTGGAGGAAAAGAAGAACTGCAGGGAGCGGGCCACCTGCTGCACCACCGCATCCTTGAAGGGCTCCAGCACCTCCGACTCGTAATCGTCCGGCAGGCCGCCCTGCTTCTTGGCCAGCCCCGCTTCTTCCAGCGGCAGGCCATAGCGGCGCATGATTTCGTCGGTCAGCTGCTTGCCGCCAAACAGTTGCTCGCGGGTGTAGATGGTCTGCCCGCGGTTCAGCACGCTCAGGGTGGTCATGGTGGCGCCGATGTCGACCACCGCCACGGTGCTGTCCTCGTCGATATCCAGATGGCCGCGAATCAGCGAGTAGGCGCGCTCCATGGCGTAGGCTTCCACGTCCATGATCCGCGCCGTCAGATCCGCACCTTCGATGGCCTCCACGCGGGAGTCGATGGTTTCGCGCCGGCAGGCCGCCAGCAGCACTTCCACCTGATTGCTGCGATCCGGCGAGGGGCCCTGCACTTCGAAGTCGATGGCGACCTCGTCCAGGGGGGAGGGAATGTACTGGTCCGCCTCCAGCGTGAGCTGGGTTTCCATGTCGTCGTCCGACAGGCCGTCGGGCATGTCGATCACTTTGGTAATGACGGAGGAGCCGGCGACTGCGGCGGCAACGGTTTTGAGTTTGGTGCGGGACTGGGCAACCACATTCCGGATGGCATTGGAAACGCCATCGATGTCGTTGACGTTTTTTTCGATCACCGCATCCTGTGCCAGGGAGCTGACGGCATAGCTTTCGACGCGGTACCTACCCCCCGCGTAACTCAGCTCCAGCAACTTGACCGTCGTCGAGCTGATATCCAACCCCAGCACCGGTGCTGTTTTTCTCTTCCCCAAAATACCGAACAATTTATTTTCCTATCAGTATCATCTACTTAGCTTTTTATTATGTGTCGATACATTAAATAGTAGATATAACATAGGCCCCGTTGTAACCAAAAGCGAAAAAAAGCTTATAATTACCAACCGGCCCGCCCCCGTTTCCGATTACAGTAATACAAGCCACTGTTTTGTAAAGGGATAAATGAAGTTCCTCCGCTTTTTATTGCGCCTTTTCACGCTATCCGCCCTTGGGGCCGTTTGGGGGGTGGCCGGGGTCTATCTTTATTTGAGCCCCAACCTCCCCGATGTGGAAACCCTGCGCGACGTTAAACTGCAAACGCCGATGCGCGTCTACACCCGCGAGGGCGACCTGATCGGCCAGTTCGGCGAACAGAAGCGGAGCCCGCTGCCCTTCGATGCCATCCCCCCGCAGTTCATCAATGCCCTGCTGGCGGCGGAGGACGACAACTTCTTCCACCACCAGGGCATCGATTTGATGGGCCTGATGCGGGCCGTGTCCGAGCTGGTACTCACCGGCGAGAAGGGCTCCGGCGGCAGCACCCTCACCATGCAGGTGGCGCGCAATTACTTCCTGACCCTGGAGCGCACCTTTCTGCGCAAGTTCAACGAGATCCTGCTGGCCATCGAGATTGAGCGGCAGCTGAACAAGCAGGAAATCTTCGAGCTGTATTTCAACCGCGTGTTCCTCGGCCACCGCGCCTACGGTTTTGAGGCCGCCGCCCACGTGTACTACGGCAAGGGCATCGACCAGCTCAGCCTGGCCCAGCACGCCATGCTGGCGGGCATTCCCAAGGCGCCTTCGCGCAACAACCCGATCAGTGGCCCGGATGCCGGCCTGGAGCGGCGCAACTGGATTCTCGGCCGCATGCAGCAGCTGGGCTACATCGACAACAACGCCTACCGCAGCGCCGTGAGCGAGCCCATCACCGCGGCCCACCACGGCGCCCAGCTCAGCTTCGCCGCCCACTACGCCGCC
Source organism: Parahaliea mediterranea (assembly GCF_003402235.1). Lineage (GTDB taxonomy): Bacteria > Pseudomonadota > Gammaproteobacteria > Pseudomonadales > Halieaceae > Parahaliea > Parahaliea mediterranea. Next base: position 288,252 of record NZ_QEWO01000005.1, on the reverse strand, counting down.
GAAATGGCGCGCCAGGAAATGCTCGATCGCTACGGCATTGCGGCCTACAACGACGGGTTTCAGGTTTACACCACCATCAGCTCCGACCTGCAGCAGGTGGCCCAGCAGGCGGTGGTGAACGGGCTGATCACCTACGACAAGCGCCACGGCTACCGCGGCCCCGAGCGACAAATGCCGCCGGCCACCGACAACGCGGAAGAAATCGCCGAAATGCAGGCCACCTGGATTGCCACCCTGCGGGACACCCCCACCGTGGCGGGCCTGCGCGCCGCGGTGGTAACGCAGGTGCGCGACGACGGCATTACCGTAATGCTGGGCGACAAGCGCAGTGGTGACATTCTCTGGGACAACGGCCTGAAGCAGGCCAGCCCCTACCTCAGCGAGAATGCCCGCGGCCGCGCCCCGCAGAAACCCGCCGACGTGGTGGCCGTGGGTGACCTGGTTCGCGTTACCGAAGACGACAAGGGCGCCTGGCACCTCACTCAGGTGCCGGCGGTGCAGGCCGCACTGGTGTCGCTCAACCCCGACAACGGCGCCATCGTCAGCGTGGTGGGTGGCATGGGCTTTGAGGACAGCAAGTTCAACCGCGCCACCCAGGCCCAGCGCCAGCCGGGCTCCAACTTCAAGCCCTTCCTGTACAGCGCCGCCCTGGACCACGGCTTTACCGCCGCCAGCCTGGTCAACGACGCCCCGGTAGTGGTGGACGACAGCTCGCTGGAGGGCATGTGGCGCCCCGAAAACGACAGCGGCAAGTTCTACGGCCCCACCCGCCTGCGCTGGGCGCTCACTAAATCCCGCAACCTGGTGTCCATCCGCCTGCTGCAGCAACTGGGCGTGGACAATCTGCTGGCCTATATTGGCCGCTTCGGCTTTGACGCCAGCCAGTACACCCCCAACCTGTCGCTGGCCCTGGGCACCCAGACCACCAGCCCGCTGGAACTGGCCACCGCCTATGCGGTACTTGCCAATGGCGGTTACGGGGTCAAGCCCTACCTGATCCAGCGCATTGACGACCTGAACGGCGAAACCATCTTCAACGCCCGCCCGCCCACCGTGTGCCGCGATTGCAGCCAGGTGGCCGAGGCACCCGCCGAGATCGGCGGCGAGGAACTCAGCATGGAGGAAATTCTCGCCCAGAAGGACCAGGCGCCACCCCGGGCCGAGCGGGTGATGGACGAGCGCGTGAATTACATTATCAACAGCATCCTGCAGGATGTGATCACCCAGGGCACCGGCCGCCGCGCCCTGGCCCTGGAGCGCAAAGACCTCGCCGGCAAAACCGGCACCACCAATGGCCCGATGGATGCGTGGTTCTCTGGCTACAACCGCGACGTGGTCACCACCGCCTGGGTGGGCTTTGACCACTACACCCCGCTCGGGCGGCGCGAATTCGGCGGCACCGCCGCCCTGCCGATCTGGATCGACTACATGAAGGTGGCCCTTGAGGGCAGCCCGGACCAGCCGCGCCCCCTGCCCCCCGGCATCGTGCGCGTGCGCATCGACCCGGACTCCGGCCAGCTGGCGGCCCCCGGGCAGCCCGGCGCCCTGTTCGAGTATTTTCGCGAAGAGAAGGTGCCGAAGGATTCGGCCCACGGCAACGACAGCGCCCCCGGCACCCGTGGTACCGAGGATCTGGTCAGGGATATTTTCTGAGGTGCCGGGCCGCACGGCCCGGCAAGACGGTTACAGGCTGGGGCTGTAGTTGGCCGGCAGCTCCCGGCGGGCCACACCACTGGCAACTGCCGCCTGGGCAACGGCCGGGGCAATGCGGGTCAGCAGGCGCGAGTCCATGGGCTTGGGAATGATGTAGTCCGCGCCGAAGGTCAGTGAATCCAGGCCGCAGGCCTTCAGCACCTCCGCCGACACCGGCTCCTTGGCCAGCTCGCACAGGGCCCGCACGGCGGCAATTTTCATGTCTTCATTAATGGCGCTGGCGCGCACGTCCAGGGCACCGCGGAAGATGAAGGGGAAGCCCAGCACATTGTTGACCTGGTTCGGGTAGTCCGAACGGCCGGTGGCAATAATGACGTCGTCGCGGGTGGCCTGGGCCAGTTCAGGCTTGATCTCCGGGTCCGGGTTGGAGCAGGCAAACACCACCGGGCGCTCGGCCATGGATTTCAGCATCTCGGCGCTCAGCAGGTTGGCGCCAGACAGGCCAACGAACACATCCGCGCCCTTCATGGCATCCGACAGGCTGCGCTTGTCGGTGCGGTTGGCAAACTCGCGCTTGTACGCGTTCACCCCTTCGCGCCCGGCGTAAATCACGCCGCGCCGATCAAGCATGTAGATGTTTTCGCGCCGGGCGCCCAGACTCACCAGCAGGCGCATGCAGGCAATGGCCGCGGCGCCGGCACCCAGGCAGGTGATTACCGCATCCTCCAGCCGCTTGCCCTGGATTTCCAGCGCGTTGATCATGCCGGCGGCGGTCACAATGGCGGTGCCGTGCTGGTCGTCGTGAAATACCGGGATATTGCAGCGCTCGATCAGCGTGGATTCAATCTCAAAGCACTCAGGGGCCTTGATGTCCTCCAGGTTGATGCCGCCGAAGGTATCGGCAATGCGCGCCACGGTATCGATAAACTCACCGGCGTCCTCGGTATCCACTTCGATATCCACCGAGTTGATGCCGGCAAAGCGCTTGAACAGCAGGGCCTTGCCTTCCATCACGGGCTTGCTGGCCAGCGCCCCCAGGTTGCCAAGCCCCAGCACCGCAGTGCCGTTGCTGATCACCGCCACCAGGTTGCCCTTGCCGGTGTAGCGGTAGGCGTCGTCAGCGTTGTCGGCAATCTCCCGGCAGGGCTCTGCCACGCCGGGGCTGTAGGCCAGCGACAGGTCCAGCTGGGTTTCGGCGGGCTTGCTCAGCTCGACACTGATTTTGCCGGGCGTGGGTTTGGCGTGATAGTCCAGCGCCGCTTGTCGGAAGTCGTGAGTCATGGCGGTAATCCGCTTCTGGAGGCAGGTCGTCAGGGGTCAACGAGAATATAGAAAAGGGCAAATGTCGACAAGCGGACAAACTCACCTTGACGCGCGTCCGCCAAGCGTTATCGCCCGCCAGAAACAAAAACGCCGGCATGAAGCCGGCGTTTCTGGGCGCGTACTGCGTGCTTAGCGCTTGGCGCCGCGGCTGCCAAAACGCTTCTTGAAGCGGTCGACACGACCGCCGCTGTCAACAATCTTCTGCTTGCCGGTGAAGAAGGGGTGGCACTGGGAGCACACGTCGATGTGCAGGTCTTCACACAGGGTGGAGCGGGTCTGGATCTGGTTGCCGCAGCTGCAGGTTGCCGTTACAGCTTCGTACTTGGGGTGGATATCAGCTTTCATGGTTCTCTCCTGAAAAGCGGTACCGCCACCCGATCTCGCGCCGGGCACCGTACCTGGGTTCCGGCGGGCCTGGGCCGACCGGTCAAAAAATAGGCGGGCATCTTACCAGACGATTGCCCAGAAGCAAGCCCGCCCGGGGATTTGTTACAATGCCGCGCCACAGCCGACTCCACTGCCTGTCGCGCAGGTATTTAACAGGCATTCACGCCGCCAAACAGACCCCCAGGGGCGCAATGACCGTACTCCAGCTGGCCCTTCCCACCCCCTTGCGGCGCCTTTTCGACTATCTGCCTCCCGCCGACCTTGGCAGCGAGCAGCTCGCCTCGCTGGCTCCCGGCCAGCGCCTGCGCGTGCCCTTTGGCCGGCGCGAGCTGGTGGGCGTGCTGGTGGCGGTGCGCGATGGCTCCGACCTGCCGGCGGAGCAGCTCAAGCCCGCACTCGCCCTGCTGGACAGCGCGCCGGTGCTGGCCCCTGACATCCTGCGCCTGTGCCACTGGGCGGCGGATTACTACCAGCACCCGGTCGGGGAAGTCTTCGCCGCCGCCCTGCCGCGCCACCTGCGCCTGGGCAAGGCCCGCGAAACCGGCTCCATCAAGGCCTGGCAGCTCAGCCTGCGCGGCAAGGGCCTGCCGGCGGGCGCCCTGGCGCGCTCGCCCAAACAGGCCCAGGCGCTGGCCGCGCTGCAAGGCGCCGCCGCAGTCAGCGCGGCAGACCTGCAACAGGCCGGCATCAGCACCGCTGTGTTGCGCGCCCTGCAGGACAAGGGGCTGATTGAGCGCTGCCTGATGGCGCCAGCGCAGCACAGCGCCAGCGCCCGGGCAGGCCTGACCCTGAACGAGGACCAGGCCGCCGCCCTTGGCAACATTGCCAAAAGCGGCCACGGCTTTGCCTGCCACCTGCTGGAGGGCGTTACCGGCAGCGGCAAGACCGAGGTCTACCTACAACTCATTGCCCAGTGCCTGCAGCGCGCCCGGCAAGCCCTGGTGCTGGTGCCGGAGATTGGCCTTGGCCCCCAGACCCTGGCCCGCTTTGCCGCCCGCTTCGACGCCGAGATTGTGGTGCTGCATTCAGGCCTTGCCGAGGGTCAGCGCTACCGCGACTGGGAAGCGGCCGCCGCCGGGCGCGCCCAGATTGTGATCGGCACCCGCTCGGCCATCTTCACGCCCCTGGCGCGGCTCGGGCTGGTAGTGGTCGACGAGGAACACGACGCCTCTTATAAACAGCAGGACGGCTTTCGCTATTCGGCCCGCGACCTGGCGGTGAAGCGGGCACAACTGGCCGACTGCCCGGTGGTGCTCGGCAGCGCCACCCCCTCGCTGGAAAGCCTGCACAACGCGCTGGAAGGGCGCTACCAGCACCACCGGCTGCCGCGGCGCGCGGGCAGCGCCCAGCTGCCGGCCCTGCAGGCCCTGGATGTACGCCACCTGCCGCTTGAGGCCAGCCTGTCGGAGCCGCTGGCCGCGCGCATTGAGGCGACCCTTGGCAGCGGGCAGCAGGTGCTGCTGTTTCTCAACCGGCGCGGCTTTGCCCCCAGCCTGCAGTGCCACGACTGCGGCTGGGTGGCCGAGTGCAACGCCTGCGACGCCCGCCTCACCGTGCACCTGCGACAGCGCCGCCTGCGCTGCCACCACTGCGAGGCCAGCCGCCCCCTGCCCCGGGCCTGCCCCGAATGCCACAGCCACCAGCTGCTGACCAGCGGCGTGGGCACCGAGCAGGCCGAGGCCCACCTGCGCGAGCGCTTTGCGCGCTGGCCAGTGCACCGGGTCGACAGCGATTCGATGAGCAACAAGGGGGCCATGCAGACCCTGTCTGAGGAGGTCAACCGCGGCCAGCCCTGCATTCTGCTCGGCACCCAGATGCTGACCAAGGGCCACCACTTTCCGGGCGTGACCCTGGTGGCGGTGCTGGATGCCGACGGCCTGCTGTTCAGCGCCGACTTTCGCGGCGAGGAGCGCATGGCCCAGCTGCTGACCCAGGTGGCGGGCCGGGCCGGGCGCGCCGACAACCCCGGCACCGTCATCCTGCAGACCCATCACCCGGACCATCCGGCCCTGCAATCGCTGCTGCAACTGAGCTACGCGGAACAGGCGCGCCAGCTGCTGCAGCAGCGACGCGAGCTGGGCCTGCCCCCCAGCGGCCACCTGTTGATGCTGCGCACCGACGCCACCAACGCCGAGGCCGGGGAGCAGTTTCTGGCCACCCTGCGCCAGGCCTTTGAGCGCGCCCCGGTGGCCCAGTGCCAGCTGATTGGCCCCCTGCCCTCGCCCATGCCCCGGCGCCAGGGCCGCTACCGCAGCCAGCTGCTGGTGCTGGCCCAGGTGCGCCCGGCGGCGCGGGCCGCTGCTTGCCGCCTGGTGTCACTGGCCGAGGGCCTGCCCAGAAACAGCGGGCTCAACTGGTCCATCGACGTCGACCCCAGCGAGACCTAAACGCCCCGGCGGTGGCCAAGCCAGGCGCTTGCGGCGATAATAGCCGGCCCGGTCGCGCCCCGCGCGCCCTTCACCGAACAACAGGCTGTCTCCCGCTGCAATGAAGCAAGAACTCTCCGCGCTGATCCAACAGGCCCTGGATGCACTCAAGGCGCAGGGCGTACTGCCCGCCGATATCTCCCCGACCATCCAGATCGACCGCACCCGCGACCCGAGCCACGGCGACCTGGCCTCCAACGTGGCCCTGACCCTGGCCAAGGCCGCCGGCAAAAACCCGCGCGAACTGGCCGCACTGATCTGCCAGGCCCTGCCCGAGGCAACCTTCGTCAAATCCACCGACGTGGCCGGCCCCGGCTTTATTAACTTCTTCCTGTCTGAGGCCAGCAGCCAGGCCGTGGTACAGCGCATTCTGGAACAGGGCGAGCGCTTTGGCTGCAGCGACGAGGGCAAGGGCCGCAAGGTGCAGGTGGAATTTGTGTCCGCCAACCCCACCGGCCCCCTGCATGTGGGCCACGGTCGCGGCGCGGCGGTGGGCGACAGCCTGTGCCGCCTGCTGGCCGCCACCGGCTGGGACGTGTCCAGCGAGTTCTACTACAACGACGCCGGCGCCCAGATCAGCAACCTCGCCCTGTCGGTACAGGCCCGCTGCAAGGGCCTGGGGCCCGATGACGCCAGCTGGCCCGAGGACGGCTACCGCGGCGACTATATAAAGGACGTAGCCAGCGCCTACATGGCCGGCGAAAAGATCGACGCCGAGGATCGCCATGTGACCGGCGCCGCCGATGCCGACGACCTGGACGCCATCCGCGATTTTTCCGTGGCCTACCTGCGCCGCGAGCAGGACCTGGACCTCAAGGCCTTTGATGTGCACTTCGACGTCTACTTCCTCGAGTCCTCCCTGTATGAATCCGGGGCGGTGGAGCAGACCGTCGACACGCTGATCGCCAACGGCCACACCTTTGAGCAGGAAGGCGCCCTGTGGCTGCGCACCACCGACTTTGGCGACGATAAAGACCGGGTGATGCGCAAGCGCGAGGGCGGCTACACCTACTTCCTGCCGGATGTGGCCTACCACCAGAACAAATGGCAGCGCGGCTTTGCCCGAGTGATCAACGAACAGGGCGCCGACCACCACAGCACCGTGACCCGGGTGCGCGCCGGCCTGCAGGCCCTGGACGCGGGCATCCCCGAGGGCTGGCCCGAATACGTGCTGCACCAGATGGTGATGGTGATGCGCTCCGGCCAGGAGGTGAAACTGTCCAAGCGCGCCGGCAGCTACGTGACCCTGCGCGACCTGATCGACGAAGTGGGCCGCGACGCCACCCGCTACTTCCTGGTGGCCCGGGGCCCCGGCTCGCAGATCACCTTCGACATCGACCTGGCCCTGTCGCAGAGCAACGACAACCCGGTGTACTACATCCAGTACGCCCACGCCCGGGTGTGCAGCGTGCTGCGCAAGCTGGAGGAGGCCGGCGGCCAGTGGCAGGCGGCCGATGGCCTGGCCCAGCTGGACCGGCTGGGGGAAGAACACGAGGCCGCCCTGCTCAAGCAGCTCGACAAATACCCGGAAGTGGTGGCGAACGCCGCCCGCAATTCCGAGCCCCACACCGTGGCCACCTACCTGCGGGAACTGGCCGGCGACTTCCACACCTATTACAACGCCCACAAGGTGCTGGAGGACGACACCGCCCTGCGCGACGCCCGCCTGGCACTGTCGGTGGCAGTCAAACAGGTAATTGCCAACGGCCTGGCACTGCTTGGTGTATCGGCGCCGGAGTCCATGTAAATGGCCAGGGATTATTCCTCCAGGGGCGGTTCCCGCAGCTCGGCGCGGGGCGGCTCGCGCAAACCCGCCGCCAGCCGGCGCAGCACCGCCAGCAGCAAGCAGCCGCGGGTGTGGCGCTGGTACGGCGCCGGCGTGCTGAGCGGCGTGGTGGGCTGCCTGGCGCTCTACCTGGTAACCCTGCCACCGGCGCCCGGTGACGAAGGCGCCGAGCCCGCTCCTGAGCCCAGCGCCAAGGCCGCCCCCCAGACACCGCCCAAACCGCGCTTTGACTTCTATACCGTGCTGCCGGAACAAACCATCGACGTGGACGTCGAACCGGCAGAGGTGGCCCAGCCGCGCGCCACCAGCAGCAACCGCAAGGAGGTCTACCTGTTGCAGGCCGGCTCCTTCCGCCAGCGCGAAGACGCCGACCGGCGCCGGGCCGAGTTGCTGCTGCTGGGCCTGGAGCCGCGCATCGAGGAATCCAGCGCCGACAACGGCCGCTGGTTCCGCGTGTTCGTGGGCCCCTTCGACTCGCGCAGCAAAATGGCCAAGGCCCGCAGCCTGACCGCCGGGCAGGACATCGACACCCTGCTGCTAAAGCGCGAGGGCTAGCACCCGGGCACAGCGCGCTGTAACGCGCGCGGTGTTCGCCAGGGCGCTGGCTACGCGAAGCGCGAACCCCGCGCCGCGCGCCTTGAATCCGGCGCATCCACCCCCATAACCCCCCAACGCAGACAGGAGATCCATTGTGGAACAGTACAGAGGCACCACCATCCTTTCCGTTCGCCGGGGCAATTCAGTGGTGATCGGCGGGGACGGCCAGGTCTCCATGGGCAACACCGTGATGAAGGGCAACGCCCGCAAGGTGCGCCGCCTGCACAAGGGCGCAGTGCTGGCCGGGTTTGCCGGCGGCACCGCCGATGCCTTCACCCTGTTCGAACTGTTTGAAGCCCAGCTCGACAAACACCAGGGCCACCTGGTGCGCGCCGCGGTGGAGCTGGCCAAGGCCTGGCGCACCGAACGCTCCCTGCGCCAGCTGGAGGCCCTGCTGGCGGTGGCCGACAAGGAAACCTCCCTCATCATCACCGGCAACGGCGATGTGATCGAGCCGGAGGACAACCTGATCGCCATCGGTTCCGGCGGCCCCTTTGCCCAGAGCGCGGCCCGCGCCCTGCTCGACAACACCGACCTGCCTGCCCGCGAGATTGTAGAGAAGGGCCTGGCCATTGCCGGCGATATCTGCATCTACACCAACCACAACCAGACCATCGAGCAGCTCGACTTCTGACTATGTCCAACATGACCCCCCGCGAGATCGTCTCCGAACTCGACCGCCACATCATCGGCCAGCAGGACGCCAAGCGCGCCGTGGCCATCGCCCTGCGCAACCGCTGGCGCCGCATGCAGCTGAACGACGACCTGCGCGCCGAGATCACCCCCAAGAACATTCTGATGATCGGCCCCACCGGGGTCGGCAAGACCGAGATTGCCCGCCGCCTGGCAAAGCTCGCCAACGCCCCCTTCGTCAAGGTAGAGGCCACCAAGTTCACCGAGGTGGGCTATGTGGGCCGCGATGTGGAATCCATCGTTCGCGACCTGGCCGACATGGCCATCAAGATGTACCGCGAACAGGCCATGCAGCGGGTGCGCTTTCGCGCCGAGGAAGCCGCCGAGGAACGGGTGCTGGACATCCTCCTGCCGCCGGCCCGCGACGCCGAGCAGAGCGAAACCAACGCCAACAGCACCCGCCAGCTGCTGCGCAAAAAGCTGCGCGAGGGCGAGCTGGACGAGAAGGAAGTGGAGGTACAGCTCAGCAATGCCGGCGCCGGCGTGGAGATCATGGCGCCCCCCGGCATGGAAGAGATGACCAACCAGTTGCAGAGCATGTTCGCCAACATGTCCAGGCAGCAGAGCAAAACCCGGCGCATGAGCGTGAAGGCCGCCTTCGAGGCCCTCACCGACGAGGAGGCCGCCAAACTGGTCAACGAGGACGACCTCAAGCAGAAAGCCATCGAGGCGGCCGAGCAGAACGGCATAGTCTTCATCGACGAGATCGACAAGGTTGCCAAGCGCTCTGAGGGCGCCGGCGCCGACGTGTCCCGCGAGGGCGTGCAGCGCGACCTGCTGCCGCTGATCGAGGGCTCCACCGTGAGCACCAAGCACGGCATGATCAAGACCGACCACATCCTGTTCATCGCCAGCGGCGCCTTCCACCTGGCCAAGCCCTCGGACCTGATACCCGAGCTGCAGGGCCGCCTGCCGATCCGGGTGGAGCTGGAAGCCCTGGGGCCGGATGACTTCGAGCGCATTCTCACCGAGCCCCGGGCCTCGCTCACCGAGCAGTACACCGAGCTGCTGGCCACCGAGGGCCTGACCCTGCGCTTTACCGAAGACGGTATTCGCCGCATCGCCGAAACCGCCTGGCAGGTGAACGAGAAAACCGAGAACATCGGCGCGCGCCGCCTGCACACCATCATGGAGCGCCTGCTGGAAGAGGCCTCCTACGGCGCAGCCGATGCCGGCCTTGGCAGCGACGAACTGGTGATCGACGCGGCCTACGTGGACGGCCAGTTGCAGGCCCTGTCCGCCGACGAAGACCTGTCGCGCTTTATTCTCTGAGCCGCTTTTGAGCCCTGGTTAAGTTGAGCCCTGCTTACGTTGAGCCCCCGATGAACAGCGACGCCCCGCGCCCCACCGACGTCAAACTGCACCGCAAGTCGCGGACACTGGAGTTGGTGTACGCCGACGGCAACCGCTACGCCCTGCCCTGCGAGTACCTGCGTGTCTACTCGCCCTCGGCGGAAGTGCGCGGCCACGGCGAAGGCCAGGAAGTGCTGCAGACCGGCAAGCTCAAGGTGAACATCACCGGCGTCAAACCGGTGGGCCACTACGCCGTGCAGCTGTTCTTCGACGACGGCCACGATACCGGCCTGTACAGCTGGGACTACCTCTACCAGCTGGCCACCGAGCATCAGGCCCGCTGGCAAGACTACCTGCGGCGCCTGCAGGCCGAGGGCGGCAGCCGCGACCCGGAGGTGCAGGTGCTGAAGTTCGATCCGGGCTGACACCGGCCCGAGCGAACGCGCTACAATGCGCCCCCAGTGACCGACGGGCGGAGGGCCCATGAGCGACAAGCAGACCACCCACTTCGGCTACAAAGAAGTGGAGAAGGACGCCAAGGCCGGGCTGGTGGCTGGCGTGTTCCACTCGGTGGCCGCCCGCTACGACCTGATGAACGACCTGATGTCCGGTGGCATCCACCGCATCTGGAAGCGCTTTACCATCGAGCTGTCTGGCGTGCGCCGCGGCAACAGCGTGCTCGACATCGCCGGCGGCACCGGCGACCTGGCCGCCCGCTTCAGCCGCATGGTGGGCACCGACGGCCGGGTGGTGCTGGCGGACATCAACGACTCCATGCTCAAAGTCGGCCGCGACAAGCTGATCGACGGCGGCAACCTCGGCAACATCGACTACGTACAGGCCGACGCCCAGTACCTGCCCTTCCCTGACGACAGCTTTGACTGCGTGACCATCGCCTTCGGCCTGCGCAACGTCACCGACAAGGACCTGGCCCTGCGCGCCATGCTGCGGGTGCTCAAGCCCGGCGGCCGCCTGCTGGTGCTGGAATTCTCCAAACCCCGCAACGAGCTGCTGGGCAAAGCCTACGACGCCTACTCCTTCAATGTGCTGCCCAAAATGGGCCAGCTGGTGGCCGGCGACAGCGAGAGCTACCAGTACCTAGCGGAGTCCATTCGCGTACACCCCGACCAGGACACCCTGAAGCAGATGATGGAAGACGTCGGCTTCAGCGCCGTGGAATACCACAACATGACCGGCGGCATCGTCGCCCTGCACCGGGGCATCAAGGCCTGATGCCCGACCCCACCCTGCACACCGCGGCGCTGGCCGCACTGGAGGGTGCGGTCAATCGCGCCCTGGCGCTGGATTCGCGCAGCGGCGAACAGCTCGGCCGGCTGGAGGGCTGCGTGTTTTCCCTGGACTGCACCTCGCCGCCCTTTCGCGCCTTTCTGCTGCCGGCGGCCGATGGCGTGAACCTGGCCGGCCACTGGGAAGGCAAGGTCACCACCGCCGTGCGCGGCCAGGCCGCCGATTTCGCGGAACTGGCCACCGCCGCCGACCCCACCGCCGCCCTGATCAACGGCAACCTCACCCTGGAGGGTGACAGCGCGCCGCTGATTGAACTGCAAAAAATACTCGCCGGGCTGGAGCTGGACTGGGAGGCCCCGCTGGTGGACACCCTGGGCGATGTGGCCGGCCACCAGCTGGCAGAGGCCTTTCGCGGCGCCTTCAGCTACGGGCGCATGGCCCACAAAAGCCTGGAACGGCAGTTGGAGGAGTTCATCCACGAAGAGGCGCGCCTGAGCCCGCCGCGACTGGAGCTGGAAGACTTCTACCGCGATGTCGGCGCCCTCGCCGAGCGCAGCGAGCGCCTGGCGGCGAGGCTCGCCCGCCTGCGGGCCCGGGTAGAGCGCCTCAAGCCATGAGCTTTACCTTCTCCCGCGGCCGCCGGCTGGCGAAAATCCTGCACGTGGCCGGCCGCCACCGGCTGGACACCTTCTTTGAAGCCGACACCCTGCCCCCCTGGCTGCGCCTGGCCTTCCGCCTGTCGCCCTGGCGCCTGGGCCCAGCGCCCACACAGGGCCGCGGCGTGCGCCTGCGCCAGGCGCTGGAAGAACTCGGCCCGGTGTTCATCAAGTTCGGGCAGATGCTGTCCACCCGCCGCGACCTGCTGCCGCCGGATCTCGCCGACGAACTGGCCAAGCTGCAGGACGATGTGCCGCCCTTCAGCGAATCCCAGTCGGTGGCGATTATCGAACGGGCGCTGGGCAAGCCGGTTGGCGAGCTGTTCGCCCGCTTCGAGGCCAAGCCGATGGCCTCCGCCTCGGTGGCCCAGGTGCACGCCGCCACCCTGCACAGCGGCGAGGCGGTGGTGGTGAAGGTGGTGCGCCCAGACATCGAGCCGGTCATCCGCCAGGACCTGGCCCTGCTCTACACCCTGGCCCGGCTGGTGGACCGCTACCTGCCGGACGGGCGCCGCCTGCGCCCGGTGGAGGTGATCGCCGACTACGAGATCACCATCCTCGACGAACTGGACCTCGGCCGCGAAGCGGCCAACGCCTCGCAGCTGCGGCGCAACTGGGAAGACAGCCCGCTGGTGTACATTCCCCAGGTGTACTGGGACTACACCTGCCGCGAGGTGTGCACCATGGAGCGCATCAGCGGCATTCCGGTCACCGACATGGCCACCCTGCGCGAGCGCGGGGTGGACCTGAAACTGCTGGCCGAGCGCGGCGTGGAGATTTTCTTCACCCAGGTGTTTCGCGACAGTTTCTTCCACGCCGACATGCACCCGGGCAACATTTTTGTTGACGCCACCGACCCGGCCGACCCCACCTACATCGCCGTGGACTGCGCCATCATCGGCAGCCTGTCGGATTCCGACCAGTACTACCTGGCGCGCAACCTGCTGGCCATCTTCCACCGCGACTACCACGAGTGCGCCCAACTGCACGTGGAATGCGGCTGGGTGCCGCCCCACACCCGCGTGCAGGATTTTGAATCCGCCATGCGGGCGGTGTGCGAGCCAGTGTTCGAGCGCCCCATCAGCGAAATTTCCTTCGGCCAGCTACTGATCTACCTGTTCCACACCGCGCGCCGCTTCGACATGGAAGTGCAGCCCTCCCTGGTGCTGCTGCAAAAGACCATGCTCAATATCGAGGGCCTGGGCCGGGTGCTCTACCCGGCGCTGAACCTGTGGGACACCGCCCAGCCCTATCTGGAGCGCTGGGTTACCGAGCGCTATTCGCCCCAGTCCATGCTCAAGCGCCTGCAGCGCCACGCGCCCTCCTGGCTGGAGCAGCTGCCGGCCCTGCCCGATGCGGTCATGGACAACCTGCAGCAATCGCGCGATACCGAGCGCCAGCTGGCCCGCCAGCAGCAACAGGTGAAGGCCCTGCAGGCGCAGCAACAGCGCCTTGTCAGCCGCCGCCGGCGCCACCTGCTGGCGGCCGTGGCCTGCGCCAGTGCGGCCCTGCTGGCCTGGCCCGAAGGCCGGCAGTTGCTGGGCGATGCACCGCCGGTGAGCTGGCTGCTGGGGCTTGCCGCCCTGGCCCTAGCCTGGCCACGCAATTCAGACCGCTGAGCGCGGCCCCACTCGGACAGCCAGCCCCCCCTGTGCCATAATGCCCGGCCACTGGAAGCAAGCTATGAATGACATATCCGCACAAGCCGCCGCGCTGAACTGGAACGAGCAGGGCCTGGTGCCCGCCATCGCCCAGGACTGGCAGACCGGCGAGGTTCTGATGCTGGCCTGGATGAACCGCGAGGCCCTGGAGCTCACGGTGCGCGAAGCCCGCGCCATCTACTGGTCGCGCTCCCGCGCCGCCCTGTGGCGCAAGGGCGAGGAATCCGGCAACGTGCAGCACCTGAAGGAACTGCGCATCGACTGCGACGCCGATACCGTGCTGATGAAGGTGGAACAGGTGGGCGACATAGCCTGTCACACCGGGCGCCGCAGCTGCTTCTACCAGCGCCTGGAAAACGGCGAGTGGCGGGTCACCGACCCGGTATTGAAAGACCCCAAGGCCCTGTACGGTAAGCCCTGATGAGCACACCGCCCGACAACCGCGCCGCACAGCCGGATGTGCTGCAACAATTGGACGCCACACTGGCCGCGCGCAAAGGTGGCGACCCGGCGGCGTCCTACGTGGCCAGCCTGCACCACAAGGGGCTGAACAAGATTCTGGAGAAAATCGGCGAGGAGGCCACCGAGGTCATTCTCGCCGCCAAGGATGCAGACGCTGGCAGCAACAGCAACGACGACGAGCGCCAGGCGCTGGTGGGCGAAGTGGCCGACCTGTGGTTTCACAGCCTGGTTATGCTGTCGCACCTGGAGCTGTCCAGCCGGGAAGTGCTGGACTGCCTGCAGCAGCGCTTCGGGCTGTCCGGGCTGGCGGAAAAAGCCGCCCGGCAACACAACAAATCGTAGCAACACCTGACAACACACCGAGGAGAAGAGCATGGGTATAGGCGGCATCAGTGTCTGGCAACTGCTGATTATTCTGGCCATCGTGATCATGCTGTTTGGCACCAAGCGCCTGCGCAATCTGGGCAGCGACCTGGGCAGCGCCGTCAAGGGCTTTCGCAGCAGCCTGAAGGACGAAGACGAGGCCGACAAAAAGCCGGCCGACCCGGCGGACCCGACCGACGCCGAGCCGGCCGGCGAGCAGGGCGAGAACAAAGAGAAGTAATCGGTGTTTGATATCGGCTTTCTTGAGCTGATCCTGATCGCCATCGTGGCACTGCTGGTGATCGGGCCAGAGCGATTGCCCGGCGCGGTACGCACCGGCGCCGTGTATTTGCGGCGCATCAAGCGCAGCTTCAATGACATCCGCCGGGAAGTGGAGCAGGAGCTGCACAACGACGCCGTGATGCAGGAACTCAAGCAGACCCGCGAACAGGTGAGCGGCGAAGTCAGCAAGCTCAAACAGCAGGTGGACGACGCCGTCGACAAAGCGGAAAGCGAACTGAACGCCCCGGCCGCCGAAACACCGCCCCACAAGCCCGGAACCCCGCGGGAATGAACAACCAGGACATCGACGACCAGCCACTGCCGCTGGTGGCCCACCTCACCGAGCTGCGCGACCGCCTGCTGCGCGCCATCCTGGCGGTGCTGGTGGTCTTTATCGCCCTGTTCCCCTTTGCCAACGACATCTACACCTTTGTGTCGGAGCCCCTGCGGGCCATTCTGCCGGAGGGCGCCGGCATGATCGCCACCGAAGTGGCCTCGCCCTTCCTCACCCCCTTCAAGCTGACCCTGGTGACCGCCATCTTCGGCGCCATTCCCTACGTGCTGTACCAGGTGTGGAGCTTTATCGCCCCCGGCATGTACCGCCACGAAAAGCGCCTGGCCATTCCGCTGCTGGTGTCCAGCGTGGCCCTGTTCTACGCCGGCGCGGCCTTCGCCTACTTCGTGGTGTTCCCGCTGGTGTTCGGTTTCTTCGCCAGCGTGGCGCCGGAAGGCATCACCATCATGACCGACATCAACAGCTACCTGAACTTTGTGCTCAAGCTGTTTTTTGCCTTCGGCCTGGCCTTTGAAATCCCCATCGCCGCGGTGCTGATGATCTGGGCCGGCATCACCACACCAGACCAGTTGGTGAAGAAGCGCCCCTACATCATTGTCGGCTGCTTTGTGTTTGGCATGCTGCTGACACCGCCCGACGTTATCTCCCAGTCCCTGCTGGCCATCCCTATGTGGGCCCTGTTTGAAGTGGGCGTGTTCTTCGGCCGCTTTGTGCAACGCCGCAAGGACGCCGCCGACACCGCAGAACAGGACGGCGCCTGACCCGTGGCGACGCAGCCGGCCGGTAGCGGCCAGCGCTCGCCCCTGTTGGCCCTGGTGGGGTTTTTGCGCCCCTACCGCGGGCGCGTTGTGGGTGCGGCCTGTGCGCTGATCTTTACCGCTGGCGCCACCCTGGCCCTGGGGCGCGGCATCCAGGTGCTTATCGACCGCGGCTTTGGCGGCGGCACCAGCGCCGACCTGTCGGCGGCCATCACCCTGTTGCTCTCCATTGCCGGAGCCATGGCACTGGGCACCTTTGCACGTTTTTATCTGGTGTCCTGGCTGGGGGAGCGGGTCAGCGCCGATCTGCGCACCGCGGTGTTTAACAACCTCATCACCCTGCACCCCGGCTACTTCGAGACCAACCGCTCCGGCGAAATCATGTCGCGCCTGACCACCGACACCAGCCTGCTGCAAACCATCATCGGCTCATCCCTCAGCATGGCGCTGCGCAGCAGCCTCACCCTCACCGGCGCGCTGGTGATGATGTTCATCACCAACCTGAAGCTGAGCCTGATCATCGCCGTGAGCGTACCCGCCGTGCTGACCCCCATCCTGCTGTTCGGCCGCCGGGTGCGCAGCCTGTCCAACAAAAGCCAGGACTCCATCGCCAGCGTGGGCAGCTATGCCGGCGAAATCATCCAGCACATCAAGGTGGTGCAGAGCTACACCCAGGAGGCTTTTGAATCCCGCGCCTTCAGCGGCGAAGTGGAGCGCGCCTTCGACATTGCCCGGCGCCGCATCCGCCAGCGCGCCCTGCTGATTGTGGCCGCCATTGCCATGATGTTCGGCGGCCTGGCCGCCATGCTGTGGACCGGCGGGCAAGACGTTATCAGCGGCCGCATGAGCCCCGGGGAACTGGGCGCCTTTGTGTTCTACGCCATCATGGTGGGCACCGGCTTTGCCACTATTTCAGAAGTGTGGGGCGAACTGCAGCGCGCCGCTGGCGCCGCCGAGCGATTGCTGGAACTGCTGGGTACCCGCAGCGACATCCTTGAGCAGCCCGACCCCGCCGCGGCGACCGCGGTAAACGCAGCGTGCATGGCACTGGATAACGTGCGCTTCTGCTACCCGGCGCGCCCCGCGCAGGCGGCCCTGGATGGCTTTTCCCTCGACATCCCCGCCGGGCGCAGCCTGGCGCTGGTGGGGCCATCCGGCGCGGGCAAGTCCACCGTGTTCGAACTGCTGCAGCGCTTTTACGACCCCCAGGCCGGGCGCATCACCCTGGATGGGCGCGACATCCGCGACCTCAGCCTGCACGACCTACGCGCCCACATTGCCCTGGTGCCCCAGCAGCCGGCCCTGTTTACCGGCGACGTGCGCTACAACATTGCCTACGGCCGGCCACAGGCCAGCGGCGAGGAAGTCTTTGCCGCCGCCCGCGCCGCCCATGCCCACGACTTCATCCAGCAGCTGCCGGAAGGCTACGCCAGCCACCTGGGCGAACAGGGCGTGCGCCTGTCCGGCGGCCAGCGCCAGCGCATCGCCATTGCCCGGGCCATCCTCAACGACCCGGACATCCTGCTGCTGGACGAGGCCACCAGCGCCCTCGATACCGAAAGCGAACACCAGGTACAGCAGGCCCTGGAAGAACTCATGCGCGGCCGCACCACCGTCATCATCGCCCACCGCCTGTCCACCATTTTGCATGCCGACCGGATTGCAGTGATGGACAACGGGCGCGTCGTGGCCGCCGGGACACATGACAGCCTACTGCGAGACAGCCCCCTGTATGCACGGCTGGCGTCGCTGCAGTTCAGGGAGGCGCCAGAAGGCGATCGCTAACGATTAGTGATTCTGTCAAGCGGGATTTCAGCGTCGGACTGCAGCTACCGGCATTGCCGGCTTCACGCTAGTGTCAACGCATCCACGCTGCTGCCGCCGGCAATGGAAAGCGGCCCCCATCCCGACAGAGATTCCACACCGTGACCCTACTTATCTGGCTGTCTTTTCTGGCGCTGGTCACAGCGCTTGTCGTCATCGACCTCGGTATCCTGCATCGCACACCCACCACACTCGACGCCCATCAGGCCCTGCGCCGCTGGCTGGTCTGGCTCGCACTCGGCCTGGGCTTTACCGCATACATCTACTTTCTCTACGAAACCAATTGGCTCGGCTGGGGCCTGACATCCATCCTGGACCTGAATGGCCGTGAAGCCGCCGTACTGTATTTCACTGGCTACCTGATCGAGTTGTCACTATCGGTGGACAATGTGTTCGTGTTCGCGCTGATTTTCAACTTCATGCGTGTGCCCGCCGAACTGCAGTACCGCGTGCTGTTCTGGGGCGTGCTGGGAGCCATCATTCTGCGCGGCGTCATGATTGGCGTCGGCATCAATCTGATGTCTCACTTCCACTGGATGACCTATGTGTTCGGGACAATCCTGTTGCTATCTGCCGCGCGCATGCTGGCCCT
The DNA here is from genome assembly GCF_003402235.1 of Parahaliea mediterranea. Taxonomy (GTDB): domain Bacteria; phylum Pseudomonadota; class Gammaproteobacteria; order Pseudomonadales; family Halieaceae; genus Parahaliea; species Parahaliea mediterranea. The sequence continues at coordinate 269,953 of NZ_QEWO01000005.1, read as the reverse complement.
GCGTTCTGAAACAGCGGTGGAGGACATCGCCGTGGTGCGACTTGCGCAACGCCTGCTACCCGTGACCCAGGACTATCGGGGGACGCGCTTCCTGGTGCGGGAACACGGCAGGCTACTGGCAACACCGCTACTGCTCGCGCTGGTGATGGTGGAATGGGCGGACCTGATCTTCGCCGTGGATTCCATTCCGGCCATCCTCGCCGTCACCACCGACCCCTTCCTGGTATTCACCTCGAACGTTTTCGCCATCCTGGGGCTGCGCAGCCTCTACTTCCTGGTGGCTCACCTGATCGAGCGCTTCCGCTACCTGAAGGTCAGCCTGGTTTTCATCCTGCTGTTCGTGGGCATAAAAATGCTGTTGCAGCACCACGTGGAGATACCCAATGTGGTGTCACTGGCGGTGATTGCCAGTTCCCTGTTTGTTGGGGTTGTGGCTTCCGCCTGGGTGAGCCGGCGAAGTGGCGACACGGGCTCGTGATGGTACCAAGGTCTACTTGACCTTGCCGATACAGTAGCCAAGACTGCGCGCTCATTCCCCTGCCGCTCTCCATGGGACATCCGCATGCTGGTCTTCTTTCTCTGCATTGGCCTGTTGCTATTCGCCTATCGTTTTTACAGCCCCTTTATTGAACGGCAGGCGGGCATCGACCCACAAGCCAAGACACCGCAGGCGAAGTTCGAGGACGGCGTCGACTACGTGGCCGTACACCCGGTCAGGGCCTTCCTGATTCAGTTTCTGAATATCGCCGGCGTGGGCCCGATCTTCGGCCCGATCCTGGGGGCCCTGTACGGGCCGGTCGCGCTGGTGTGGATTGTGCTGGGCAATATCATCGGCGGTTCAGTGCACGACTATTTTTCCGGCGTGCTGAGCGTCAAGGAAGACGGCAAGAGCATGCCGGAAATCGCCGGCCACTACTTCAACGGCCTGTTCAAGGGCATCATGCTGCTGTTTACCGCCATGCTGCTGTTCTTTGTGGGCGTGGTGTTCACCATGAGCCCCGCTGGCCTGCTGAGTAACCTCGAACTGTTCGACGGTACCCCGCTCGGCGAGAACGCCTTCTGGGTGTGGCTGATTCTCGGCTACTACTTCCTGGCGACGCTGCTGCCGGTCGACAAAATCATTACCCGCCTCTACCCGGTTTTTGGCCTGCTCATGGTGGTGATGACCGTGTCGATGGGCGCGGCGCTGTTGCTGCACGCCCCGCAACTGCCGCAAATGGGCTCGCTTTTTGCGTATTTCGAACAGGGTCATGCCCACCACCAGTTGCTGGCACCCAACCCCGACGGCCTGCCGGTGTGGCCACTGCTCTTTGTCACCATTACCTGCGGCGCCATCAGCGGCTTTCACTCCACCCAGGCGCCGATCATGGCGCGCTGCCTGACCAGCGAAAAGTACATTCGGCCGGTCTACTACGGCGCCATGATTTCAGAAGGGCTGGTGGCCTGCGTGTGGGCCACGGCGGGCATGGCGGCCTTTCCCGGTGGCTACCTTGAGTTGAAGGCACTGCTGGACCAGGGCGGGCCGGGCCTGGTGGTCAACCACGTGGCCTCAAGCTACCTGGGCGTGGCCGGCGGCATCATGGCCGTGATTGCCGTGGCCGTCTTCCCCATCACCTCTGGCGACACTGCATTCCGCTCCCTGCGCCTGACCATTATCGACGCCTTTGATATCCACCAGAGCGTGCGCAATCGCCTGCTGCTGGCCGTGCCGATTCTGACCATCGCCTACCTGATGACCAAAATCGACTTTTCCCTCATCTGGCGCTACTTCGCCTTCTCCAACATGCTGCTGTCCACCAGCGTGCTGTGGCTGGCGACCAAATACCTGTTCGACAGAGGCGCTTTTCACTGGATAGTGAGCCTGCCGGCGATTGTGGGCACCAGCGTCACGCTGTCCTACATCGTGACAGCGGAAATCGGCTTTGGCCTGCCGCAACCCTATGCAGACCCGGTGGGACTCCTGGTGGGGCTGACCTCCCTGGGCGGGCTGATCTACGTGCACCGGCGATTCAGTGGCAACAAGCTGTCCGGCGTGTATTGATTAGTCCCATGCTGTGCATTACCGCACTAAGCAGCCTGGGTAGTGAGTTCAGGCCTCCGTCTGGCTAATGGCGCCCTTTGGGGCCACCATGGTAATCCTCTTCGGATTGCCGGAAAGTCCTCTGGCACAACCTAGGAATATCATCGTAGAACACCTCCTAACCACGACAATCGGCCTTACTATCGCAGCTTTCACGGGAGTTTCCTCCTGGTCTATGGGAGTTGCAGTAGGGCTAGCGGTAAGCTTGATGTTGTTAACCGATACCACTCACCCACCGGCGGGTGCCAATCCCCTAGTTGTCATGCTCGCAGGCGAGCATTGGGACTTCCTGATCATGCCAGTAACAGCAGGAACAGTTCTGATCGTGGTATTTGGCGTGCTATACCACCGGCTTATTTCCAAGCAACAGTACCCGAAGCGGTGGTTTTAAGCAGTATCTGAATCAAACTGAGCGGTAGTGACCCGCGCTAATACCGGTACTAAGTTCGCTCATTTTTATAACGCCGCCAATAAGGGTGCACTGTAAGTGCGTCCCACGTACTGGCCTTATTACAGCGTCGACTCTTGTGGGGTGCTAACGCTCGCCACAGCGGTGCTGTCCGTACACTTTACTTGCTGGGGGCGTGTTCAAGGCGCTCAGCCAGCCATACTTTAATGATGGACTGGCGAGTAACACCCAACCTTGCGGCCTCTTTGTCGAGAGATACGATCATCCACTCGGGAAAATCTACGTTGACTCTCCGTGGAGTCTGGTTCGGTCGTTTCAGGCTAGAAATGTCCAAATCATTGATTATGTCTTCCTTGCCCTGATCGAACTTTTTATCGAAATCTTTAGCTTTCATAGAGCTCTACCTCAGCTTTCCGGGACCGTCTGACCGATATCAATCGAATGTCTTCGTCTCGATACGTAAAAACAGCAGACCAATACTGCCCATTGAAACGAGCAATTACGATTGATCTTGGCTCATCATCAGACCTTGCAGCCAACTCCACCAAGTTGGGGTCCTCCCATAAGAGTTGAGCCTGCACAAAATCAATCCCATGCTTTTTGAGATTCGAAGCGCTCTTCCTTTGGTCGTACTGAAAACCCATAATGGTATATAAACTATACCACCGACTTGGCTTTGACAAGCGCTGGGAGAGGCGAGGAGCCCCTAACTCCTGCAGTTGCGGCTGTGAGCGCGTCCCGGCGCCAAGCGCCCTTGCTGCCTTGAGTTGTTACGGGCCGGGAACCATTATTGGGTACATATTGGTACTGGCAGAGGTGGGGCATGGCAAAAAACACCAGCATTACTCTGGGCGAACATTTTGAAAGATTTATAGCACAGCAAATAGCCGAGGGAAGATACGCCTCAGCCAACGAAGTGGTTAGAGCCGCTCTGCGGCAATTTGAAGATACAGAGAAGAAAACTGCCATGCTCAGACGTTTGCTCGAAGAAGGTGAGAAGAGCGGCACCGCCGAATACAGCTACGAGGCGCTGATGAATGAGTTCGATGAAGAGCTTGGCTAATGGGGCCATTTTCCCTTACCGAAGCCGCTAAAGCCAACCTTAAATCGATTGCCGCCTACAACCAGCGCCGGTGGGGCAGAGAGCAGCGTAGAATTTACGCCAAGAATTTGACGATGCTTTCCATATGCTAGCCGATAGCCCCGAAGATGGGGCTGCCTGCGATTCGATTAAAATGGGCTATCGTAAATTTCCTAATGGTAGTCATGTAATCTTCTATCGCAATCTTTCGGATACTGAAATTGAGATCGTTCGTATTCTTCATAAACGTATGGACCTGGCTAGGCAACTCGAAGGCGCGGAACGCCCCGATAACGGGCGAATGCTTGCTGCGAAAATAGCGAAGCCGCAGAAGTTAGGCGTCACAGCGAGCGCGGCAAGTTTGTTGATTGATTTGTTAGGTGGCATTGCTTTTTAAAATCTCGTTTAAGCCCTGCTGAAGTAACAATGAATATAACCTTTTGTAAAGCAAGAGCGATACAAAGCACCCCACTCCGATGAACAGACTATTAATCAATATAGAGGTACCAAAGAAAAGAAAGCTAGTAATTGGAAAAGTGAAGCCAACCAAAAGCGATAAAATGAAATAAAGCGCGCTCTTACCCGATAGCTTTAAATCAGTAAAAGAGACGTAACGCGCTTTTTCTAATAAAACCTCTTGCCTGTCTTTATCAAGAGATGCTATTTCGGGGAAATAGTTAATAAAAGCCTTCGGGTTCATTGCATTCCTCTTGCCACTTAACACTTCAAGCAGGGGCCCGCGTTAGCGAATCCCGGCGCCAAGCGCCCTTGCTGCCTTGACTTGTTAAGTTGACGGCCGCTGAAGCCATTTCACAACCCCCGCTACGAGCAAACCTAAACCGACGAATGAGAAGAATAGGCCATTGAATAGACTGCTGGAGTAAACATTTTCGAGGCCAACCCTGACGATAATGGGTATTCCGATTGAAAGAGTGCCAATCATCATAAAACAGTAAAGGTCGAAATAATTCTCTACAGACTTCGAGAGCTTTCCGAAAGGTTCCGCGTTTCCGAAAAGTAGAGAAATCCCCATCGCAATACCGCCCAATAATCCAAATAATACGATCGTTAGAACGGTGGATTCAGGTAGCACATCTACCTGAAAGAAATTCTTGATTGGACCTAATCCCTGAGGTAATCCTGCTAGTAATCCGATGATTGAACCAATGACGTACTTCATAAACTAGCAACTTAACGCCCACGCCAGGGGCAGACAAATAAGCGCAGCGTTTTGGCTGTCCCGCAGCGCTTTTCAGCGGCTAACTGCACGTGCTTGTTATGTGCCACGTGGTGCGAACATGATAATTGCCATGCCCAACAATGCCACCCCAGAGCCGATGAGGTCCCAAGATGTTGGACGAATACCATCGACTGCCCACAACCACAAAATGGCCATAAATATGTATACCCCGCCATAGGCCGCATAAACCCGGCCCGCTGCTGTTGGATGCAAGGACAGAAGCCAAGCAAATGCGGCTAGGCTAAGTGCTGCGGGTGCTAGCAGCCAAATCGACTTTCCTTCCCGCAGCCAAAGATATGGTAGATAGCAGCCCATAATTTCTGCAAGCGCAGTAATCAGGAAAAGGCCAACTGTTTTTACTTCAGGCAAAGTGCGATTCCTTGTATTGGCGGCACATAACGCCGGCAGCAACGGCGCCCAACCAGACGCGAAGCGGCTGGTTGAGTGTCCGGCCCCGAAGGGGCGTATTGCCTGCCCTTGTTATGGTGCATTTTCACAGAACTTCCGAACTTCAGTGCCCAATGACTCAAACACTGATTTTTTGTAGTTTGTGCTGGAGAAGTGCGGCGCTCCGTATATAAGGGTTTTACCGATACGTTTCATCTCTCCCAGGCAAAACTCAGTCGGTAGCCAAGTGAACACGTTATGCTTTCTCCTTGCCTCCTGCATATACTCGCTAAACAGAGACTTTGAGAGAATAACAAGTCGGCTCTCTCCAGATAGAATGAGTGAATCTATATTCTTGGCATGATCCAAATCGAACAGAGACCAAAACTTTGAAGGAATAGTTCGCCCGGTAGTTGGAAACGGCAGTATTTCGATGAAAGTTACTTTTTCTGCGTAGGCTTTATCTAAGCCTAGCCATGTGAATTTTCTATGGTACGGAACACCGCCAGTGTTCTTCTTTAACGGGTATGAATCCAACAAAAAGGGGTGATGAACCCCATATTTTTTCCAGAATCCCACACCATCCTCATGATATTCGGAAATCTTTGCCATGAAATCTGGATACTTTGATATTTCAGGCGAGTAGTTTGCGTCAAGCCCAAAGAAAACTACTTGAGCCTTTCTTGGTTCCTGTCCTTGATGTGGAATTTGTTGCAAGGCAAATATTTCATTTAATACAGTAGAACCATGCCTCCCGTATTGGTGTGATAGTACTTGGCTCATACTTTGCTAGGCACCATAACGCCCAGCGCACAGGCGAGGCACGAAGTGCCTAGTCCAGCCGCCGAAGGCGGCGATGTGCCGCTGCTTGTTAGAGCGCATTTTCCTCTGCCTTTACGACTAGACACGCCTGTTCAAGTACGGAGGTATCAGAATTCCATCCCGATCTTAGTAGCGCAGCACCCACCAGTGAATAGATAGACCCGGTACAAGTTACAGCATTGGCCTGTTCAGGATTCGGCAAAGATTTGTAGAATGCCTGTGCACCGAGGCGAGCATCTGAAATGTGGCTAGAGCCCTTCGAGGCGCCTGACACAAATGCCTCCCATATGAATAGGCCGCCTTGCTCCGTGACGAAATCTACCCAGTTCAAAAATGCCGGCACATCTGACTGAAGCTCCCTACGTATAGCTGAAAGTATCCAAGCGACCTGAACAAGACCAGTAGCCAAGGCGCCACACCCAGCGCCAGCACTCCACGCTCTACTTCCTTCCCCGGGCCGAGCGGAGGTGAGACGAGTTTCGTCGTCGTGCAGTGGCACAAAGAGTGGACACTCGAAGCCCACAGCAACTGCTTCGCCCTTAGATAGTGAGTTAGCAATGAAGCGCGATAATGTCGAAGGCCGGTCACCGGAATCTCCGGTCGAAGCCCACCAACCAAAATTTCCTTTCGCAACTGATCCTACATCAGCACATACAACGATTGGCACGAAATTATTCATTGCGCTCTAACGCCTGTGGTTGCGGCGGCGGTACGCCGTCCGTAACCCACACTTGTTATGTGCCTTCGAAAGACCAGTAGCCATGCTGTGAGCACCCCGAATTAATTTTCCCGTTACTATCAATTTCTAGGGTTTCACAGACCGTGGCCCCTCTATTGCTTTCATACAGTACAACCACTGATGAAACACCAGAAAAGATACCCTTAAGCATGAATTCTAGCGGAGGTCTCATCATCAATGACTTCTCCCAGTACGGGCGTACTTCATTCTTTCCGCTTAAGACGCCGGATTCTATGTTCATTCGAGAGCAGATGTACGGAGAGGTCATAGTGAAGTCATCTTCGTAAAGATCAAAAATGCGGTCAAGATCGTGTGAATTCCAAGCGTCAATCCACTTTCTCGCGATTTTCTCTGCTTCATCTCTATCGAGCATCGGACAATCCGGACACATAACGCCAGCAGCAGGGGCCGCCAAACCAAAGCGAAGCGGCGGTTTGGTGGTCCCACTGCCTGCCCTGGTTATGGATGCCAATCGTGGCACGGTGCTGATGCGAAGTGGTTAAAAACGCTGTGCCCGTCATAAACACCTGCCCTGTTAAAAACTGCCCCACAACAACTGCTGTGAACTTGCCGTAACCTCCCAGCCTGCTAATGGCTGCAAGATGCTGGATAATTTTGTGGTGCTGATGGCGATGGACGAACCAAAAGCCAGCAGCGATAAAGCTGACGTTACTACCGTTCTTGCCGACTGCCAAGAAGAACAAAACTGCGGACTTGAACTCAGCACATTACTCACAAACTGCACCGAAAGAACGACAAACTTGGCCTGGCTCCATAACAGCCACTTAATTTGAAATATTCTGATATCAACATTGCTCATTATCTCCTGCTCAGGCTGGCAAAAATCAAGCCGCACAACAAGCCTTACATGCCTATATCCGCAACCGGCCAACCAGGGCTCACTGAGTTTTTCAGTGCCAACACTGCCAGTTGCGGCCCTTTGTCAACGGGACAGTCTGCTCAAGCTTCCCAGTATATGCGGTCTGGTGAATGAAGCCTCCCAAATCATTCGACTTTTTCTCATTAAAAACGGCCATTAACTTGCCTTTATGGCCGGCTGAAAACAAGACTTTCGGACGCACTTGTCTGGGACAACTTTATGGACAATATTCCGCCCCGCGTTAATTCCCGGTCAAATCGCTTTATGGATGTCCTTCGCGCCGACATTCGTGCCCGTGGCTATGCCTACGCAACGGAGCGAACCTATCTCCACTGGATAAGGCGATTTATCTATTTTCACGATAAGCGCCATCCAAGGGATCTCGGTAGTGCCGAAATTGAAGCGTTCCTCAATCATCTGGCTGTTTCCGCGAATGCGTCTCCTTCCACGCAGCGCACGGCACTCAATGCACTGATGTTCCTGTATTCGAAGCACTTCGGCCTGCCGGCCGAGACGCTCACTTTTCAGCGGGCGAAGCCAACGCGCCAGCTTCCCACAGTACTCTCGCATGAGGAGGTAAAGCAGATCCTGTCCTGCATGACGGGGACGCCACTGCTGATGGTGGAGCTGCTCTATGGTAGTGGTCTCAGGCTGCAGGAGTGCCTGAATCTGCGAGTAAAGGACATTGATTTTGCCTTGCGAACAATCATCGTCAGGCAAGGAAAAGGCGACAAGGATAGAAGTACTCTATTGCCAACGTCAGTCCAAGATCGCCTGCAAGCCCAAGTTCAGAAAGTGCTGGCACTGCACCAGCAGGACATGGCCGATGGTTTTGGTGAGGTTTATCTACCTCATGCACTGGAACGAAAGTATCCCAATGCCGCGACCAGTCCCGGGTGGCAGTTCCTGTTCCCCTCATCTCGGCTGGCGCCAGACCCTCGCTCCGGAGTGATCCGTCGCCACCATATTCACCACACAGGCCTGCGCAAACATCTTCGCGCCGCGGTGCTAAAGGCAGGCATTCACAAGCCAGTTAAGACACACACCTTCCGGCACAGCTTTGCCACGCGCCTGTTGCAAAAAGGCTACGACATTCGAACCATCCAAAAGCTTCTGGGGCACCGCGATGTCACTACGACAGAAATCTATACACATGTCCTCGGGACAGGTCCCCAGGTTGTAATCAGCCCAGCGGATGGATGAGTGGGTTGACCCAGCGCAGCATGTCTCCATCGGAGCCTTAAATGAGAGCGCCGGCTCAATGGCCGGCGTTAAGCAAGGCATGGCCCCCACCTGGGCGGGGGCGATGGCGGCAGGTTAGCCAGCCAGTTCGCGAATCAGGCCGCCGATGGACTCTTTTGCATCGCCGAACAGCATGCGCGTGTTCTCTTTGTAGAACAGCGGGTTTTCGATCCCGGCAAAGCCGGAGGCCATGGAGCGCTTGAGCACGAACACGGTGCGCGCGGAATCCACGTTGATCACGGGCATGCCGTAGATGGGGGACGACTCCACTTCGCGCGCGGCGGGGTTCACTACGTCGTTGGCGCCGATGACGATGGCTACGTCCACGGTTTCCATGCGCGGGTTGATGTCGTCCATCTCCAGCAGCTGGTCGTAGGGCACGTCGGCTTCGGCCAGCAGCACGTTCATGTGCCCGGGCATGCGGCCGGCCACGGGGTGGATGCCGAAGTTCACTTCCGCGCCCTTTTTCTCCAGCAGCTCGGTCAGCTCTTTCACTACGTGCTGGGCCTGGGCCACGGCCATGCCGTAACCGGGGATGATGGCCACGCTGGAGGCGGCCTCCAGTACGTAGTAGGCGTCTTCGACGGAGATGGGTTTGATCTCACCTTCGATCTCGGTCTCTTCACTGCTGACACTGCCGAAGCCGGAGAACAGCACGTTGGAGAGGGAGCGGTTCATGGCTTTGCACATGATCTGGGTGAGGATGATGCCGGAGGCACCCACCAGCGAACCCGCTACGATCAGGATGTTGTTGTTGACCGCAAAACCGGCGGCACAGGCGGCCAGGCCGGAGTAGGAGTTCAGCAGGGAGATCACCACCGGCATGTCGGCACCGCCGATGGGAATGACCGCCATGATGCCGAACAGCAGGGACAGGCCGATCACCGCATACAGCCAGGTCGGGTTTTCGGGCTGCAGGCAGAACATGACCGCGCTGGCCAGGATGGCAAGCACAATCAGGCTGTTGACGACCTGCTGGCCGCGGAACATAACCGCGCCGGAGCCGATGGTTTCACTCAGCTTGCCCCAGGCGATCAGCGAGCCGGTGAAGGTCAGGCCGCCGATCAGGATGGACAGGACGATGGTAACCAACGTGAAGGTGTTGGTGGCGGTGCCGAGCGCCGCGGCGCCCACCAGCAGGCTGGCCATGCCGCCAAAGCCGTTGAACAGGGCCACCATTTCCGGCATGGAGGTCATCTGCACCAGGCGCGCTGCGGCGGCACCGATGGCACCCCCCACCAGTACCCCGGCGATGATCCACTGGTACTCGACAATGCCTTTGTCCAGCAGGGCAGCAACAATGGCCACCAGCATACCCACCGACGACAGCAGGTTGCCCTTGCGGGCGGTGGCGGCGGAGCCGAGCAGTTTCAGGCCGAAGATGAACAGGGCCGCGGAAACAACGTAGGCGAGCTGAATAATCAGTTGAGTACTTTCCACGATCAGCCCCCCTTCTTCTTGAACATGGCGAGCATGCGGTCGGTCACCAGGTAACCGCCCACCACGTTGATGGTGGCCAGGGCCACGGCGCCGGCGCCCAGCCAGTTGGCCAGGTCGTGCTGGCCGGTGCCGGCCAGGCTCACGGCGCCCACCACGGTGATGCCGGAGATCGCGTTAGCGCCAGACATCAGTGGTGTGTGCAGGGTGGCGGGCACCTTGTTGATGAGTTCAAAGCCCAGAAAGATGGACAGCATGAGAATAAATGTGAGGAATACGGCTTCCATATCAGTTGGCCCCCTCCAGAATGTTCTTGATGGTTTCGTTGGTCACCTCACCGCCGTGGGTGATGATGCAGCCGGGCAGGATGTCGTGCTCGAAGTCGACCACGAACTGTTTGCTCTCCTTATCCCAGACGTCTTCCACCAGGTTGAACAGGTTGCTGGAGTACATCTTGCTGGCGTCGCGGCAGACGTTGTTCGGCAGGTTGGCCTGGCCGATGATTTTCACGCCGTTCACTTCCACGGTTTCACCGGGCACCGAGCCCTCTACGTTGCCACCGGTTTCGGCGGCCATGTCCACGATCACGGAGCCGGGCTGCATGCCTTCTACCATGTCGCGGGTCACCAGTACGGGCGGCTTGCGACCGAATACCTGGGCGGTGGTGATCACCACGTCGGACTGGGCGATCACTTCCTTCTGCGCCTGGCGCTGCCTGTCGATTTGCTCCGGGGTCAGCTCCTTGGCATAGCCGCCGGCGGTTTCGCCGGTATCACCCAGGTCAATCTCCAGGAAGGTGGCGCCCAGCGACTGCACCTGCTCGGCAACCACCGGGCGGGTGTCGAAGGCGGTGACCTTGGCGCCAAGGCGCTTGGCGGTGGCAATGGCCTGCAGGCCCGCCACACCGGCGCCCAGAATAAACACCTTGGCCGGCTTCAGGGTACCCGCCGGGGTCATCATCATCGGCAGGATGCTGGGCAGGTGGTTGGCCGCCAGCAGCACGGTCACATAGCCCGCCAGGTTGGCCTGGGAACTCAGTGCGTCCATTTTCTGGCTGCGGGTGGTACGGGGGATCATTTCCATGCTGATGGCGGTAACCCCCTGCATTTGCAGGGCCCGCACCAGTTCGTGCTCGTTGAACGGATCGAGATAGGAAATGTGGATGCAACCCGAGGGAATGAGGGCAACCTCGTCCAGGGTCGGCTTGCGCAGGCGCAGCAGAACCTGGGCCTCGGCAAACAGTTTGTTGCGATCCGGCTCGACGCTGGCGCCGGCCTCGATGTATTGCTCGTCAGAAAATCCGGAGCCTGCCCCCATGCCGGGTTCGATAACGACCTCGGCGCCGAGCAGGGCGAGTTTTTTGACCGTCTCCGGAATAACCGGCACACGGTTCTCCCCCGGATGCGTCTCCTTGGGTACTGCGATGCGCATATTTTTTACCCCATACCTGTGTGTCTAAGCTTGTGGGTTTATAGTTTCTGCTGTAACTTCTGCGAGCTACTTGTCTATACCGCCCGGCCCGAAAACCCAAAAATACGGGGCCTCGAAAAAAGCGGCGAACGACTTTAGCACAGTGCGGCACACCGCCGTAACTATGCCCGCCATTCATCGTCTGAATCCCGCTGCGTTAAACAGGGCGGCCGCGCACCCTAACCCCGGGCGCGACGAATCGCCTACTGTAGCCATCCTGCGGGGCCAAACAATGACCCTGCATTCCAACTATGTAGACCCGTAGAAACAGCCTCGCGGAAACGGCGCCGGGGCGCCTCACGCATTTGGAGGAGATTTGCGGGTTTGGCGCAAGGCCGGCCAAAAACGGTAGCCGGGCCAACTGGCCCGGGCCATTCGCCAACCTCAAAGACGGCCTATCAACCGATAATGCTCTCTACCCGGCTGCAGGCGCTCTACTCGGCCGCAGGCGCTCTACCCGGCCGCTAGCGCTCAGCCCGGCTGCAGGCGCAGGAAGGGATTCATCCAGCGATAGGCCCACCCCCTGAAGCGCAGGGGCGCATCCAGCACGCCAAGGCAGATGCAGTCTTCCGACTGCAGTGCGGTGGGGGCGTGCTCTTCACCGGCCCGGCGGAACAGGAAGTCGCCGGCGTGGTAATCGCCATCGGCATCGGAAAAACCGCCCTGCAACACCAGGGTGATCTCGTCACCGCGGTGGCCGTGGAGGGGAATGCGGCCACCGGCGCGGATGTGGTACAGGGCAAACTCGTGGCCGGGGTCGCCGGTTTTCAGGTAGGAGATGGACAGCGTCCGGGTGACTTTTTTCCACACCAGGTCGGCAAAATCGCCACTCATCAGGCGCTGCAGTATAGCCGGGGTTTTCTCGCCGGCCGGGTGGTGATTGGCAAAGTGCAACGGCGGCGCCTCGTCGAGCCGCGCCAGCACCCTGTCCAGCACCTGCTCGCTGACGGGCTGTGGCGCCACCTGCTCGAACAGGGCGGCCCCCACGTCCTGCAGGGCGCTCACGGTGCGTCGGCATTCGTGGCAGTAATTAAGGTGGGCGGCAACGCAGGCACCCTGGGCCAGCGGCAGGCTGCCGGCGGCGTGGGCGGTGAGAAAATCGATGTCGGGGTGATAGCTTGGCATGGCGTCAGGAAGTCATCTGAATCTGGAGTTTCTGCAGGGCCAGTCGCACGCGAGACTTGACCGTGCCCAGGGGCAGGTCGAGTTCCGCCGCCGTTTCGGCGTGGGATTTGCCCTCCATATAGACCTTGGCGAGGATCTGGGACTGGTCCACCGGCAGGCCCGCCATCAGGTCGCGCACGCGCTGGCCGTTGCGGCGGCTGTGAATCTGCTCGAAGGGCTCCTCGGCGGCGCCATCGGGGGCCACGTCTTCCGCCGCCAGGGGGGTATCGAACTTCTGCAGGCGGCGGAACAGGTCGGTGCGGCAGTTGCGGGCAATGGTGTAAATCCAGGTGCTGGCTGCCGCCTTGGCCGGGTCATAGGCCGCAGACTTCTGCCACACCTTGATCATCACCTCCTGCACCAGTTCGTCGGCGTGGTTGGCCGACAGGCTGGAGCCCGCCAGGGCAAAGCCTTTGATCAGCGGCGCAAAGTGGCGAAACAGCCGCGTGTAGGCGGCGCGGTCTGCATGCAATGCAATGGCCTGCAGGCACTCGCTCCACTCGTCTGCGCGCGGGGCCGAGTGCTGGCTGTCACTGCCTTTGTCACTGGCCTTGTCTTTGCCCGGGTCTATGCCCGTGTCTTTGTGTGGGCCCATCGGTGCCACTGGCGCTTCCTGCTGGGTGGGTTACGCTGAGTATACGCAAGCCCCCGGGCCGCCGGATCACCACGTTGTGCATAAAAAAATCTGATCCGCGAGCGCACCCCGGGCGTAAATCCAGCAATAGCCCAGTCAGGCGGCACGTCTTGGTGCCACTCAGGGAGGAGATATTTTGGACATTGCGGTTATCGGCAGCGGCATTTCGGGGCTGGCCTGCGCCCACTATCTCAGCACACTGCACCGCGTCAGCGTGTTCGAGGCAGCCCAGCAGGTCGGCGGCCACACCGCCACGGTGGATGTGCAGCTGGGCACCCGGCGCTACGCCATCGACACGGGCTTTATTGTCTTCAACGACTGGACCTACCCCAACTTCATCGCCCTGCTGGACGAGCTTGGCGTAACCAGCCGCCCCACCACCATGGGGTTTAGCGTGCACGACGCCGCCAGTGGCCTGGAATACGCCGGCGGCAGCCTGGACACCCTGTTCGCCCAGCGCCGCAACCTGCTGTCGCCGCGCTTTCTGGGCATGGTGCGCGACATTCTGCGCTTCAACCGCGAGGCTGTGGCCGACCTGGACGCGGGCGCTCTGGAAGCCGGCGAAACCCTGGGCCACTACCTGCACCGCAAAGGCTACGGCGAGGCCTTTGGCCGCGACTACCTGGTGGCCATGGCCTCTGCCATCTGGAGTGCCGACAGCGAGACCATCAACGCCTTTCCGCTAGAGTTCTTCCTGCGCTTTTTCCGCAACCACGGTTTGCTGAATATCAAGAACCGGCCGCAATGGCGGGTGGTGGAAGGCGGCTCGCGGGAATACCTGCGCCCCCTGTGCCGGCGCTTTGAATCGCGCATTCACACCGGCTGCCCGGTGCGCTCGGTGAGCCGGCCCGCCACCGGCGGCGTGCTGCTGCAACTGAACGATGGCCGCGAGCAGCGCTTTGACCAGGTGGTGATCGCCACCCACTCGGACCAGGCCCTGGCCCTGCTGCAGGACCCGGCCCCCGCCGAGCGGGAGATTCTCGGCGCCCTGCCCTACCAGTCCAACGAGGTGGTGCTGCACACCGACACCCGCCTGCTGCCGCGCCAGCGCAAGGTGTGGAGCAGTTGGAACTACCACCTGGGCGCCGGCAGCGAACGCGCGGTGGTCACCTACAACATGAACATTCTGCAGGGGCTGCAGGCGCCGGAAACCTTCTGCGTCACCCTCAACCACAGCGACGCCATCAACCCGCACAAGGTGCTCGGGCGCTTCACCTACGACCACCCGGTGTTTTCCCTGCAGGGCATTGCCGCCCAGCAGCGCTGGCAGGACATCAACGGCGTGCGCGGCACCTGGTACTGCGGCGCCTACTGGCACAATGGATTCCATGAAGACGGGGTGACCAGTGCCCTGCGCGTGGCCCGCGCCCTCGCCTCGCCCCAGCAACAGGTTGCCGCATGACGGCGCTGCGTTCGCGACTGTACGAGGGCTGGCTGCAGCACCGCCGGCACCGCCCCCGGCCACACCAGTTTCGCTACCGGGTCTTCATGCCCTATCTCTGCCTGGACGAACTGCCGCTGCTGTTTGACGCCTCGCCGCTGTGGTCCTTTGAGGGCCGTGGACCTGCCAATTTCAGGCGCGCGGATTTTCTTGGCGACCCGGCCGTGCCACTGGCACAGGCCGTGCGCCAACGGGTGCATGAGGCCACCGGCCAGCACCCCGAGGGGCCCATCTACCTGCTGGCCAACCTGCGCTACTTTGGCTTTAGCATGAACCCCATCGCCTGCTACTACTGCTTTAACCGCGATGAAAGCCAGCTGGACTGGATTGTGGCCGAGGTCACCAACACCCCCTGGAAGGAGCGCCACAGCTATGTGCTGGAGGGCCCCGAGCCTGCGCGCCAGTGGTTGCGCCGCGACTTCAGCAAGGCCTTTCATGTTTCGCCCTTCCAGCCCATGAACATGCACTACCACTGGCGCAGTAACACTCCCGCCGACAGCCTGCGACTGCACCTGGCCAACAGTGCCGACGGCGAGCGCGTGTTCGACGCCTGCCTGTCCCTCAGCGCCCGCCCCTGGACCCGCGCCAACCTGCACCGCGCCCTGCTGCGCTACCCGGCGATGACGGCACAGGTGGGCCTTGGCATTTACTGGCAGGCCCTGAAGCTCTACGCCAAGGGCATGCCTTTGTACTCTCACCCCGACAAATCTCTCTCTGGAGCGCGCAATGACTAGCCAGACCTCTATCAGCACGGCCTCGTTGCCCACCCTGGCCCGCCGCCGCGGCGGGCGGGATGCACTGGCCCGGCGCCTGCTGATGAAAGTACTGACCCGCCTCGGCGCCGGCGAGCTGCTGATTCACGAACAGGGCGAATGCTACCGCTTCGGCGGCCAGGCCGACGGCCCCACAGCGGAGATACAGGTGCACCACCCCCGCGCCTGGCGGCGGGTGCTGGAGGGCGGCGTGATTGCCGCCGGCGAAAGCTACATGGACGGCGACTGGTCATCCACCGACCTCACCACCGTCACCCGCCTGTTCAGCGCCAACCTGCACACCATGGAGCGCATGCAGGCAGAGCAGTCCACCCTGCTGCGCTGGACCCTCAAGCTGGCCCACACCCTGCGCCGCAACAACCTGCGCGGCTCGCGGGAGAACATTGGCGCCCACTACGACCTGGGCAATGACTTCTTCGCCCTCTTCCTCGACCCGACGATGATGTACTCCTCCGCCCTGTTTGCCGACGGCGCCATGACCCTGGAGACAGCATCGGAGGCCAAGCTGGACGAACTCTGCCGCCAGCTTGAACTCACCCCGCAGGATCACCTGCTGGAAATTGGCACCGGCTGGGGCGGCATGGCGCTGCATGCCGCGCGCCACTATGGCTGCCGGGTGACCACCACCACCATCTCCCGCCAGCAGTACGACTACGCCTGCCGCGCGGTGCGCGAGGCGGGCCTGACCGAGCAGGTAACCGTGCTGTGCGAGGACTACCGCAAGCTGCGCGGCCAATACGACAAGATTGTCTCCATCGAAATGCTCGAAGCGGTGGGGCACCAGTACTACAGCGAGTATTTCCGGTGCTGCAATGCGCTGCTCAAGCCCGCCGGCAAGCTGGTGATACAGGTCATCACCATTCCGGACCAGCGCTATCGCCAGGCGCGGGATTCGGTGGACTTCATCAAGCGCTACATCTTCCCCGGGGGCTGCCTGCCGAGCCTGGCCGTGCTCACCCGCCACCTGGCCGAAGACAGCGACCTGGAACTGGTGCACCTGCGGGACATCACCGCCGACTACGCCGAAACCCTGGCCCACTGGCGCCAGCGCTTTCTGGCCCAGCTGGACGCCGTGCGCAGCCAGGGCTTTGACGAGCGCTTTATCCGCATGTGGGAGTACTACCTCTGCTACTGCGAAGGGGGCTTTCGCGAGCGGATTATCGGCACAGTGCAGTTTGCCGCGGTAAAACCGGGCTACCGTGTGCAACAGGCACTCTAGCGGTCTTCGTCAGCGGCGCTGGTGGCTTCCTCAGGGGAGTGAGCGGCTTTCCCCGGCGGCGCGGGCTCCAGCACTGATAAAGGCACTGGCATAGGCATCGGGGCGCCGTAGTCCCACCAGGGCGGCAACAGCGCGCGGTAGCCGCTGTGCCGATAGCGCGGGTCGATCAGCAGGGCGCGGCCGCAATCGTCCACGGCGCGCACCACCCGCCCCAGCGCCTGGGCCACCCGCTGCATACCGGGGTACTGGAATGCATAGGCGAAGCCGTCGCCGTAGCGCTGCTGGAACAACTGCTGGCGCGCGCGGGCATCGTCATCAATGCCGGGCATGCCCACGCCCACAATCACCACGCTGCTGAGCAGATCCCCCGGCAGGTCCACCCCCTCACCGAGGCTGCCGCCCAGCACCGCGAACAGGGCCACGTTCTGCTGCGCCGCCAGCAGGGCCAGGTGGGCCTCGCGGTCGGCGTCGCTCTCCCCCGGTGCCTGGGCCAGCAGGTGCCGCCCGGGCACCTCACCCAGTTGCGCCAGGCAGTCCTGCAGGTAGCGATAGCTGGAAAAAAACAGCAGGCAGTTGCCATTCACTGCTTGCAGCCACTGGCGCAATCGATCGGCCAGGGCCGGCAGCGAGGCCGCGCGCCCGCCATAGCGGGTGTCGATATCCGTCGCCAGCGTCACCTGCAGCTGCTGCGGCGCAAAGGGCGAGGCGGCGCGAAAGCACACACTGCCCTCCGGCAGGCCCAGGGATTCCCGCGCCCAGGGGAAGGGGCTCAAGGTTGCCGAGAACGCCACCACCGCGTGCAGGCGCTGGTTGTGCTCTGCCAGCAGGCGGCTGGCGTCGAGGCAGTTGAGCCGCAGCAGCAGTTTGCCCCCGGGCAGGCGCAGCTCGCAGCGAAAGTCCGCCCCCCAGTGATCGATGCAGCGCAGCAATTGCAGGCTTTCAAAGTACACATCCATCAGGGCGCTGTGGCGGGCCACACCAAGGGGTCGCCGGGCCAGCTCTTCACCCATCTGGGCGCCAAACAGCTGCAGCGCCTGTCGCAGCGGCTCGGGCACCGTTGGCTGGACTGCCTCGCCGTCGGCCTGGGTGGTTTTCTCCAGCGCCAGCAGGGCCCGGTTGAGGCGATCCAGCCCGCGCTTTAGCGGGCCCACCTGCAAGCCGCGCCGCGCCGCCAGCACGTTTTTGCGTGCCAACTGGCCGCTGAACATGCCCCGCGCCCGCTCCGGCAGATTGTGGGATTCATCCAGCAGCACGGAACTGCGCTGGCCGCTGTCGGCGAGCGGTGCAAGGGCGGGGGTAAAGCTGTACAGGTAGTGAAAGTCGGCGATGACGGTGTCCATCCAGGGCAGTAAATCCCAGGACAGCTCGTAGGGGCAGACGGTGTGCTCCTGGGCCAGGGCCTTAAGTGCCTGCTGGCCAAGGGCCGGCGCCGCCAGCGCCGCGGCCATGGCCTGGGGCAGGCGGTCGTAATAACCCCGGGCATAGGGGCAGTCGTCGCCATGGCAGGCCTTGCCCGGCGACAGGCACACGCGCTCCTTCGCGGAAAGCGTCAGGGCACGCCCGCGATAGCCGCGCTGGCGGAACAGCGCCAGGGTCTGCTCGGCGGCGCGCCGGCCGGAGCGCTTGGCGGTGCAGAACAGCACCCGCTCGTGCTTGCCACGCCCCAGGGCGAGCAAAGCCGGGTACAGCACCGCCGCCGTTTTGCCAATGCCGGTGGGCGCTTCCAGCAACAGGCGGCCGCCACGGTCGACGCACTTGTACACCCGCTCCGCCAAGGCCCGCTGGCCGGCGCGAAATTCACCGTGGGGAAATGCCAGCCTGGCCAGGCTCGCATCCCGCGCCTGGCGCTGCCGGTGGACCTTGCCAAGCCAGTCGCCAAAGCGCGCGATGGCCGCCATCAGGAAGGCCTCCAGTTCGCTGCGCTGATAGTGCTGGCTGAGCGGAAACTCCCGGTCTTCGTCGATCTGCAGCCAGGTCAGGCGCACCTCAAGCGCCGGCAGGTCCAGCTCGCGCGCGATCAGGGCGGCGTACAGCCGGCCCTGGGCCAGGTGAGCGCGGCTTAGCGCCTCGGGCAGGCTGGCCGGGTCTACCCGGCAGGTTTTTATTTCTTCCACCTGGCCTGCGTCGACATCAAAGCCATCGGCGCGGCCGCGCAAATGCAGGCTAAAGTCACCGCAGTCAAAG
The DNA here is from genome assembly GCF_003402235.1 of Parahaliea mediterranea. Classification (GTDB taxonomy): domain Bacteria; phylum Pseudomonadota; class Gammaproteobacteria; order Pseudomonadales; family Halieaceae; genus Parahaliea; species Parahaliea mediterranea. The sequence continues at coordinate 250,751 of NZ_QEWO01000005.1, read as the reverse complement.
CGCTCTGCAACGGGGTATTCGCTCCGGTAGCTGGCCGGGCGGCGGCGGTACAGGCGCTGGTGGCCTTCTATGCCCTCCCGCGCCTCGGGGCTCGGGCGCAGGCGATGGTCGATATCGCCGCTGCGAAAGCAGAAGGCGGCCAGCTCGCGCACGGCAATGGTGTATTCAGTCATCGCGCCACTGCACCCAGGCCACGGCGGCGGGAATGCCCTCTGCGGCGAATATCCGCAGCCAGCGCTTCTGGCTGTCCTGCAGGGCATCCCCCGGCCCCTTGACCTCGATCATGCAGTAGTCGCCCGGCTCACAGCCAAAGGCAATCAGGTCGGGGAAGCCCCGGCGGTAGGCCTGCGGGTCAAACAGCTGGCGCCGCCACAGGGCCAGCAGGTGGGCCGCGGGAATGGCCGCCAGGGCCTGTTCCAGCAGGGGTCGGCTGAGCAGGCGCCAGTTCAGCCAGCGGCACTGCAGGCCGTGGTTGGCGTCAAAGCTCTGCAGCAATAACGTGGGCACATCGCCCGCTGCCAGCGCCGCCAGCCGGGCATCAATGGCAGCGCGGCGGCGGGGGTAAAAGTCGCCATCGAACATATCCGCCGGCGCCGACTGGAAAGGGTTGTGAAAGGCGCCGCGCAGGGGGCTGAAAATCTGCTCCCAGAAGGCGAGCCCGAACAGGCCGTTGATCAGGCCATTTTCCACGTAGTGCACCGCCTGCCACTGGGCGCCAAGGGCCTGCGCCGCCGCGCGCTCAACGCCCTGCTCCCCGGGAGGTAACAGCAGGTCCAGGCGCGCAAAATGGTCCCGCCGGCGCGGCGCGGGCGCCTGGCCCAGCTGGCGGCGGGCCCGGGGCAGGATGCGCTCGGCGGCCTCGCGTTCTTCTTCGCTCCAGGGGGCGGCGAGCATGGCTTCGCACAGCGCGGCAACCGCCGGCCACTGGCCCTCGGCCTCCAGCACCCGCGCCTGCCGCTCACGGGCCGGGGGCAGCTGGGCGCGGCGATACAGGGTGAGGGCAAGCTCCCGCTCATCAAGGCGCTCCAGCTGGCGCGCCACCCGGTTGAACAGGCGCCACCAGCGCCCCTCGGTAGCCGGGTGCTGCACGGCCTGCCCGACCAGCGAGCGGGCCAGCGCCAGCAGGCCGTCCTGATCGCCGGCCTCGCGCAGCTCGGCGTAGGCATCGGCCAGCGCGGCGCAGGCCAGGTAGTCATCCACCTCGTCCCTGGTGGCGAACAGGCGGTGCGCCCGATCCAGCGCATAAGGCGGGTAGCGGGCGATGCCGAGGTCGCTCAAGATGAATTCGGTGAGACTCTGGCGGCGATTGCCAAAGAACAGCAGTTGCAGCAGTGCCAGCCAGTCCCGGTGCAGGGGGGCGATTATCACATCATCGCCCGCGCAGGCGGCAAGCAGGCTGTGCGCGTCCTGCTCGCTCGCATCGGCGACCCACGCTGCCAGCGCCGCGACATCCGCCGCCTTGTCGCGCCCGGCCGGCAGCAGGTCGGGAAAGCGCTGGCGCAGTTCCGCTCGGGTGTAGAGGCTGCCCGCCTCGTCGGCGCCAAGGGCCTGCGCCCGCTGCACAAAGCCGGCATCCAGCAGGGCGGCAAGCGGCCCCTCCAGGTGGCCGATTTCGGGATAGGACAGGCGCGACAGGCGGAACCAGGGCCCAACCCGGGAGGCCAGGCGCAGGTACAGGCACTGGGCGCCGGGCTCAAGGCGGTAAAACGCTTGCAGCAGCTGCATTTCGCCGGGCTGCAGCAGGTCGCCGTACTGGGCCTCCACCGTGTGGCAGAGGCGGCGGAAGTTATCGAGGTAGTAGCGCGGTGGCAGTGCGACAGCCGTGGCCATCATTCCCCATCAGCGGCCGAGGTCGATGCGAATCAGGCGCGCGCCGCCGGCCAGGGCGTAGAGCTTGCCGTCGGGGCCGATCTCCACGTCGCGAATGCGCATGCCGAGGTTGGCCAGCAGGCGGGTCTCATTGCCAACCCCGTCGGCGTCCAGTTGCAGCCGGCTGATGCGGGTGAGTTTAAGGCCCGACACCAGCGCCGAGGGCTGCCAGCCGGGGTAAACGTCACCGGTGTAAAAGGCGAGATTGCCGGTGCCGATGGAGGGCACCCAGTACACCAGCGGCTGGCGCGTGCCCTCCAGGTGGGTGCCTTCGCCAATGGCGCCGCCGCCGTATTCCTCGCCGTAGGTGACCAGGGGCCAGCCGTAGTTGGCGCCGGCCTTGAGGACGTTGAGTTCGTCCCCGCCCTGGGGGCCGTGTTCGGTGACCCAGATGCTGCCGTTCACCGGGTGGCGGGCCATGCCCTGGGGGTTGCGGTGGCCGTAGGTCCAGATCTCCGGCAGGGCGCCGTCGGTGCCAACAAAGGGGTTGTCTTCGGGCACCCGGCCGTCTTCAAACAGGCGCATGACCTTGCCGTTGTGGCTGTCCAGGCGCTGGGCCAGTTCGCGGTTGCCGCGATCGCCCACGGTCACATAGAGGTAGCCATCGGCCAGCAGCAGGCGCGAACCAAAGTGGCGGCGCTCCCGGAAAAACGGCTGGGCGGTGAACAGGTCCTGCACATCCACCAGCGCATCGCCGTCCAGGCGCGCGCGGCTTACCCGGGTGCTGTAGCGATTGCTGTCGTCGGTAACGGTATAGCTGAGGTATACCCAGCCGTTGTCGGCAAAGTCCGGGTGTACCAGCACGTCCATCAACCCGCCCTGGCCGGCCTGTACCGTGGCCGGCACGCCGCTGATTTCGGTAACGGCATAGGTGGTGCCGTCCACCCGCTTCAGGGTGCCGCCCTGCTCGGTAATCAGCAGATTGCCATCGGGCAGGAAGGCCATGCCCCAGGGCTCGTCCAGCCCCCCCGCCAGGGTCACCATCTGCAGGCGCGGTGCGCCGGACGCCTCGCTGTCGAGGCCACTCTCCTGGGCCGGCGCCACCGGCGGCGGCTCGTCGCTGGGCCGGGTCACGCCGCAGGCGGGCAGCAGGGCGATGGCCGCGGCCACAAGGCCAGGGCGCAGGATGGAGTACAGGTACGTCATGGGCGGTTCCGGCAGTGTCACAGGGGTGGGCTAATGGTACGTGATACTACAGGGACTGTCAGACCCGGGCTTGGTTCCCGCCACCTTCGGCCAGCGCGGGCCGTCCTGTACCCGGCGGGGCTTTTCAGGCATTCTGCTGCCTTTCACGGCATCGGCGCTAATCGCCTCCGGTTCCGGCCTCTTTAGAATAAGCAGCACGAGACCTCCAGCCTTGAGCGTAAGCAGCCACAGTAATCCCCGCCTGACCCTGGCCCTGGCACTCACCCCGATTCTCTTTCTTGTCGCCCTGCTGGCCTGCTCGGTCTACCTGTTTGGCGCCGACTCCTCCTACGGCGCCAACCAGATCGCCCTGGTGCTGGCCAGTTGCGTGGCCGCCCTGGTGGGCAGGAAGACCGGCATCGGCTGGAGCGCGGCCCAGCAGGGCATTATCGACGGCATCAGCGTGGGCCTGGGCCCGACCCTGATCCTGCTGTCGGTGGGCATGCTGATCGGCACCTGGATTCTCAGCGGCACCGTGCCGGCCATGATCTACTACGGCGTGGCAGTGCTCGACCCGTCCATTTTCTACGCCGCCAGCGCCGCCATCTGCGCCATTGTGGCGGTGAGCATAGGCAGCTCCTGGACAGTGGCCGGCACCCTGGGCATTGGCCTGATGGGCATTGCCGGCAGCTTCGACCTGTCGCCGGCCATCACCGCCGGCGCCATCGTCTCCGGGGCCTACTTTGGCGACAAGCTCTCGCCCATGTCCGACACCACCAACCTGGCCTCTGCCGCCACCGGGGTGGACCTGTTCGACCACATTCGCCACATGCTGTGGACCACGGTGCCAAGCTTTGCCATCGCCCTGCTGATCTTCGCCCTGATCGGCAGCTCCGAGGCCGCCACGCCGGAGGAGATCGCCGCCCTGCAGGCCAGCCTGCAGCTGGAGTTTGACATTGGCCTGCACCTGCTGATTCCGCTGGTGGTGATGCTGGTGCTGGTGTACAAGCGCTTTCCCGCCTATCCCGCCATTATTGTCAGCGCCCTGCTGGGCGCGGTGTTTGCCCTGCTGTTCCAGGGCGAGGCGGTGGCCCGGCTAGCCGGGGACGCCGGCGAACTGGGGCAGGGCTTTTTGCTGCTCAAGGGCGTGTGGATCAGCCTGTTCAATGGCTATGTCTCCAACAGCGGCAATGAATTCCTCGACGCCCTGCTCAGCAAGGGCGGCATGAGCAGCATGCTCAACACCGTGTGGCTGATTATCTCCGCCCTCGGTTTTGGCGGCGTGCTGGAGCGCACCGGCATTCTCGACTACCTGCTGACCCTGGCCCTGAAGGGCGTGCGCAGCGTCGGCTCGCTGGTGCTGACCACCGTGGGCACCTGCATCAGCGCCAACATCCTGGCCGCCGACCAGTTCATCGCCGTGGCCCTGCCCGGGCGCATGTACAAAGACGAATACGAGCGCCACGGCATCTCGCGCCTGAACCTGTCGCGCACCCTGGAAGACTCCGCCACCCTCACCTCGGCCCTGATCCCCTGGAACACCTGCGGCGCCTACATGGCGGCCACCCTCGGCGTGGCGACCTTCTCCTACGCGCCCTTCGCCTTCTTCAACTTGCTGTGCCCGGTGATCGCCGTCATCTACGCCTTCCTCAATATCGCCATCAAGCCGGCGGAGGAGGCCAAGGCAGAAGCAGAGACAGACGCAGAGACCGACGCAGAGACAGAGGCCCGGGCATGAGCCACGCCGACCTGCCCTGGGACCACCCCGAGCCCTTTGTAGTCAGCCACACGGTCAGCCCCGGTGACATCGACGGCCTGGAGCACACCAACAACACGGTCTACGTGAAGTGGTGTGAACAGGCGGCCTGGGGCCACTCGGTGGCCCTGGGGCTAGACCTGGACTGCTACCGGCGGCTGGATCGCGCCATGGCCATCACCCGGGCCGAGTACGACTACCTGCAGGCCTCCCGCGCCGGCGATGAACTGCTGACCGCCACCTGGATTGTCGGCTGGGACCGGCGGATCACCATGCAGCGCCGCTTCCAGATTGTGCGCCCGGCGGATGGCCTGACCCTGCTGCGCGGCGCCATGCAGTTTGCCTGCATCGAAATCAGCAGCGGCCGGCCGCGACGCATGCCGGCGGAATTCGTCGAAGGCTACGGCCCCGCGGTTCTGGACTTGGCATGAACGGTACTGGCGACTTCAGCCCCGCCGAGCGCGAGGGGCTGTACCGGGCTATTTTTGAGCGCAGGGACGTGCGCTCCCAGTTCCTGCCGGACCCGGTGCCCGCCGAGGTGCTCGCCCGCCTGCTGCAGGCGGCCCACCACGCCCCCTCGGTGGGCTTTATGCAGCCCTGGGACTTTTTGCTGATCGAAAGCCGGGAGACCCGGCGCGCGGTCAAGACCCTGTTTGATGCCGCCAACGCGCAGGCCGCCCGCCACTACGCCGCAGAGCAAGGCGAACGCTATCGCCGCCTGAAACTGGAGGGCATTCTCGACAGCCCGCTGAATCTCTGCATCACCTGCGATCGCAACCGCGGCGGCCCCCATGTGCTGGGGCGCGACAGCATGTTCGACACCGACCTGTTCAGCACCTGCCTGGCGGTGCAGAACCTGTGGCTGGCGGCCCGGGCCGAGGGGCTGGGGGTGGGCTGGGTGAGCATTGTCGACCCGGCGGCGCTGGCCGGGGTGCTGGCCCTGCCGGACGGCGTGTATCCGCTGGCCTATCTGTGCGTGGGCTATGTCAGTGAATTTCTGCCGGCGCCGGAACTGGCCGCGGCGGGCTGGCGCCAGCGCCTGCCGCTGGCGCAACTGCTGCACGGGGACAGCTGGCACCAGGACGCCCCGGCGGCGCTGCAGCAGGCGGTGGGCAGGCTGCCGGCGGTGGATGACCCAACAGATGACCCGACAACAGAATGTCCGGTAGCAAACAGCCCGGCGGACGAATCGCCCTAGCTGCGCTCCCAGTCAAAGGCCAGCACCCGGCGGATGTCCGTCTCGCCGGTGGCCAGCATCAACAGCCGATCCACCCCCAGGGCCACCCCGCTGCAGGCCGGCAGGCCCGCGTCCAGCGCTGCCAGCAGGCGCTCGTCGATGGGCCGCGGCGCCTGCCCCAGCGCCCTGCGGCGCTCGTTGTCGGCAATAAAGCGCGCACGCTGCTCGCTGGCGTCGGTCAGCTCGCAGTAACCGTTGGCCAGCTCCACACCATCAATGTACAGCTCAAAGCGCTGGCCCACCGCCACGCCGTCCACCGTCACAATCCGCGACAGGGCCGCCTGGGTGGCGGGATAGTCGTACACAAAGCACAGGCCCTGCCCGGCCAGCCAGGGCTCCACCTGGTGGGTGAGCAGCACATCCAGCCAGAAGTCGCGATCACCGGCGAGGTCGCCAAGGTCGTGGGCGGCACGGGCCTGCGTCTCCAACTGCGCGCTGCTGGCAGAGAATGGGTCGATGCCGATGCTGTCCACAAACAGGGCCCGGTAACTGAGCTTGCGCCAGGGGCGCTGCCCCAGGCAGGCGCACACCAGCGCCGCCACCTCGTCCATCAGGGCGTGGTGGTCAAAGCCCGGCCGGTACCACTCCAGCAGGCTGAACTCGGGGTTGTGGCGGGCCCCGGCCTCGCCGTCGCGAAAGGCGCGGGCAATCTGGTAGATGGGCCCACTGCCCGCCGCCAGCAGGCGCTTCATGGCGTATTCGGGGGAGGTTTGCAGATAGCGCGGGGCGGCGGCAACCGAGCGGCCTTCGCCAACGATCAGCGGTTCAATGGCGGGGTCGGTGATGCCGGCGCTGCACAGCAGCGGCGTTTCAACTTCAAGCACCCCGCGCTCATCAAAGAAGCGGCGCAGGGTAGCCAACAGCCCGGCGCGCGCCCTGAGTTGATCGAGGCCCGCGCCAGGTTGCCAGGGCATGGGGCTTACTTGCTGACCCGGTTCTGGTATTCGCCGGTGCGGGTGTCCACGCGCACCACTTCACCGGTGGTGATGAACAGCGGCACCTTGACCACGGCGCCGGTGACCAGGGTGGCCGGCTTGCTGCCGCCCTGGGCGGTGTCGCCCTTCAGGCCCGGGTCGGTCTCGACAATTTCCAGCTCAACAAAGTTGGGCGGGGTCACCGACAGGGGGCTGCCGTTGTACAGGGTAACCACGCACTCGTCCTGCTCTTTCAGCCACAGGTGGGAATCACCCACGGCCTTGGCGTCGGCCTGGAACTGCTCGAAGGTGCCCGGCTCCATGAAGTGCCAGAACTCGCCGTCGTTGTAGAGGTACTGCATGTCGCGGTCCATCACGTCGGCGCCTTCCAGGGAGTCACCCGACTTGAAGGTGCGCTCCCACACGCGGCCGGTGGCGAGGTTGCGCAGGCGCACGCGGTTAAAGGCCTGGCCCTTGCCGGGCTTGACGAACTCGTTCTCGAGAATGGAACAGGGGTCGCCGTCCAGCATCACTTTCAGGCCGGAGCGGAATTCGTTGGTGGAGTAGTTAGCCATGACTGCCACAGTTGCTGAAAAAATGGGCGGCAATGATACCTCACAGCGGCGCGTATTGGCAGCGCCGCGCCGCCTCAGGCGGGCCACCGGTGGCTGTGGCGGGAAAGCCGCCTCTTGGGCTACTCTTTAAGCAGCCAGATAATCAGAATTGGCGGTTGCCCATGAGTGAAAGCGCACCCATCAAGTTGCGTATACCGCGGCAGGACCTCACCCACATGGAGGCCTTTGCCCCCAACGTCGAAGACGCCACCCGCTGGGCGCAGCACCTGCCAACTGCCGACCTGCGCAACGCCGTGAGCCTGCTGCGCGAAGCGGTGGGCGAGCTGAACCGGGTGCCGCTGGCCCCGGCCACGCGCCAGCACATTCTCGAGGCGCTCAATCCCACGCTGCAATCCCTGCTGCAACAGCTCACCCGGCTGTTTCTGAACCAGCCGCTGGTGCTGCCGGAAACCTCCCGGCAACTGGCGGAACTCACCGAGAGCCTGCTCAGCCTGGTGTCCACCGGCTACACCCTGGTGGCCATTCACACCATCCAGCGCGTCGGCGGTGAGCAGCCCGCCCACCCGGCCCGCCTCGCCTGCGAGGCCCTGCAACGGGCCATTCAGTTTGCCGGCCAGCGCATGCTGCAAACCTTCCAGCTGTACCAGCACCTGGAGCCCCAGAGCTGGCTGACCCTGCACCAGCTCTACGCCCTGGGCGAGCGCCAGCAGCTGGCCAAACTGCCGGTGCAGGATCTGCAGGGCCGCACCACCACCCTGACGGGAGCCTGGCTGCGCGTTGCCCTGCTGGGCTGCTGCCAACCCAACCAGCTGCGCCAGAGCGACCTCACCGGCATTTACCGCGCCCTGCAGGATGCGTGGGGGCAACTACTGCGGCTGGGCAGTGAACGGGGCGAGGGCGCCGACCAGTTTGTGGTGGACCTGCACAGCGACCAGCCGCCGCACTACAGCCGGGGCGAGGCCCGTGGCATTGAACTGCGCTACATAGATACCGCCGGCCTGATGGCCGAGCTCAAGAAGCTGCGCGAACAGGAGCGGCAGGGGCGGGGCCACCGCTCGCCCCTGCTGGCGCTGGGGCTGCCAGGCTCCATCCTCGACCACCTGATCAACGCCCTGTCGCCCCCCAGCCAGCGCAACTTCAGCCGCCGTCCCGGCGAGGCCAGCAAGCTGGAGGTAACGGTTGGGCTCAGCGGGGCCCACTTCCACTGCGCCGGCGAGCGCACCTTCAGCGAGTTTCTGCCGGCCGACGGGCCGGGGGACGACAGCCCCTTCAGCGCGCCGCCTCCCTCTGCCAGCGCCAGCGCACAAGAGCGCTTCGCCGTGTATCGCGCCGAGATAATGAACGCCAGCCCGGGGGGCTACTGCCTGAGCTGGACCGACCCCACCCCGGTGAACCTGCGCTCCGGGGACATTCTCGGCATTCGCGAAACCGGCCAGGTGGAATGGGTGGTGGCCACGGTGCGCTGGATCAGCGCCATGGAAGCGGCCAGCACACTGGTTGGCCTGGAGCTGCTAAGCCCCCGCGCCATGCCCTACGGCGCCCGGGTGATGGGGGCGGGCGGCGAGCTGTCGCGCCCCATGCGTGTGCTGCTGCTGCCGGAAATCAAGCTGGTGGGCAAACCCCACACCCTCATTACCCCGCGCACCGGTTTTCGCGAACGCCAGCGGGTGGTGCTGCTGGGTGACGGGGAGGAATTTCTGGTGCAGCTGCTGCGCCAGGTGAGCGCCAGCGGCAGCTACAGCCAGTTTGATTTCCGCTATATCCGGGAGCTGGAAAAAAGCACCAGCGCAGTGGCCGAGGAAATCACCATGCCCAAATCCACCTTCGACTCCCTGTGGTCGCAGATCTGAACGACGCGCCTCAGTGCTCCTGCTGGTAGCGGTCTGAGATACCCAGCAGGTACAGGATGGCGTCCAGCCCCAGGGTGGAGATGGACTGCTCGGCGCTCTGCTTGACCAGGGGCTTGGCCCTGAAGGCCACCCCAAGGCCCGCGATGCTGAGCATGGGCAAATCGTTGGCGCCATCACCCACCGCAATCACCTGCTGCAGGTCGATGCCCTCGCGGCTGGCAATCTCGCGCAGCAGCTCCGCCTTGCGTCGCCCGTCCACAATCTCGCCGCTCACCGCGCCGGTCACCCGGCCATCGACAATATCCAGCTCGTTGGCGTAGACGTAATCGATGCCCAGGCGCTGCTGCAGCATGCGGGCAAAATAGGTAAAGCCGCCGGAGAGGATGGCGGTGCGATACCCCAGCCGGCGCAGGGTACTGATCAGGTGCTCGGCGCCCTCGGTGATCTTGAGCCGCCCGGCGATGGTGGCCAGCGCCTCCTCCGGCAGCCCCTGCAGCAGGGCCACCCGGGCCCGGAAGCTCTCGCTGAAATCCAGCTCGCCACGCATGGCGCGCTCGGTGATGGCCGCCACCTGCTCGCCAACCCCGGCCTCCCGGGCCAGCTCGTCGATCACCTCTGCCTCGATCAGGGTGGAGTCCATATCGAAAGCCACCAGGCGGCGGTGGCGGCGGAACATGTTGTCCTGCTGCAGGGCCAGGTCCACATCCAGGCTGGCCGCCAGCTCCAGCAGGTCGCTGCGAAACGCCGCCGGGTCGGCCAGCGGCCCGCGCACGGAAAACTCCACACAGGCCTTGCTGAGCGGCGGCAGTTCGCCCAGCGGCAGGCGGCCCGACAGGCGGGTGATGCCGTCGATACCCAGGCCATGGTCGGCAAACACGGCGCTCACCTGGCTCACCTGCTCGGCGCTGATTTTGCGCGCCAGCAGGGTAATGATGTAGCGCGCCCGGCCCTGGGCCTGCACCCATTCGCCGTAGGCCGCCGGCGCCACCGCCTCGCTGCGCAGGCGCAGCCCGGCCTCATCGGCAAAGGCCTGCAGGGCGCCTTGCAGGGCGGGGCCGTCGTGGCCGGGTTCAAGCTCCACCAGCAGGCCCAGCGACAGGGTGGCGTGAATCACCGCCTGCCCGATATCCAGCACGTTGCCGCCGTGCCGGGCAAGCACCCCAGTCACCGCCGCGGTGATGCCGGGCCGGTCCGGGCCGGACAGGGTAATCAGCAGGATATCGTTCACGGGCAGCCTCACTGGCGACAAAGCGCGCTATTCTACCCGCGCCCGCGAGGTCGGGAAACCGCCCGCCAGGCCCGCAGGGCGGCTGCATTGGTTTATACTCAGCCGCTTTGGGAAGGGATGACGGGCCGCGTGATCAGCCGGATACAAAACCTGAAACTGGGCCAGCAGCTGGCCCTTGTGGCCGCGCTGTGCTGCCTGTTTGTCAGCCTGTCGTTGGTGCTGCTGGCCACTTCATCCAGCCAGCACCTGCTGCAGTCACAGCAGGCCGAGCACGGCAACGCCCTGGCACGGCAGATTGCCGGGCGCGTGGGCACCGCCCTGGAAACCGGCGACCTGCTGAGCGTGGCCGCCTCGCTGCAGCGCTTTGTGGCCAGCTCGCCGGCCCAGCAGGTGACGGTGTATGACGTGGAAGGCAAGGCTCTCGGCCAGGCCGGCAGCACCAGCGGCGAGAACCTGCGCCAGTACCGGGCGCCGGTGCGAGTGGCATCCGACGTGGCCGGCGAAGTGGTGATCACCCTCAACGCCGACAGCGCCCAGGCCGCCCGCTGGCGCTTTTTGCTCAGCCTGCTGGGTCTTGCCATCCTGCTGAGCGCCGCCGTGTACGGCATCACCCTGCACCTGGGCCAGCGCCTGGGCAAACAATTGCTGGGCCTGGGCCGCAAAATTGCCCTGGAAGAAAACCGCGGCCAGCCGCGCCCGGCCAACGAGCTGCAGTCCCTGGCCGGCGACATCGACGCTCTGCCCATGGACCTGCTGCGCCCGCGCTCCGGCAGCGGGGCGCGGGATGAAAACTACGACAGCAGCGCCATTCTCTACCTGCACCTGGCCAGCCTCACGGAATACGTGGACACCCTCGACGAAGAGTCCCTGCACCGCTACACCGACCGCCTGCACCAGGTGGTGTACGCCGCCGCCGGCTTTTACGGCGGGCGCATCCAGGTGATGCGCCAGTTTGGCCTGGCCATTTTCTTCACCGGCCAGGGCAGCGCCGGCAGCGCCGCCTTCCGCGCCGCGTCCTGCGCCTGGCTGGTGCAGTCGGTGTGCCGCGAGGTGGAGAAAACCATGTCGCTGTCGCTCGGCATCAATATGGCGGTGGCCCACAGTGAGCTGGGCCTGGGTGACGAGGCGGATATCTACCCGGGCCTGTATATGCAGCACACCCTGGATGAGCTGCTGGCGGTGTGCGCCAGCCTGCCGCCACGGGTGATGCTATCGCCGGGCATTGTGGACGATGTGGATGTCAACGGCCGGCTGGAAGCCCAGCCCAGCGAGCTGGGGAACTATTCGATTCTGGAGAGCTTCGAGGGCCCCTACGCGGACCTGCTGGAACGCCAGCTACAGCTGATTCTGCGCAAAATAGCCGGGCCGTAACGCGCTAGTCGCCCGCGCATGAGCGGCGCCCCCCGCGCGGGAGGCGCCGTTTATCCATCACCCTTCCACAACCATCCCGTCGACCTTCTGAAAGCCACGCGGCAGCTTGTTGCCGCGCCGCCCGCGCTCGCCGCGGTAATGCTCAAGCTCCGAGAACTTCAGCGTCAGGTGCCGTTTGCCCGCATGCACCACCAGTGACTGCTGCTCGCCGAGCACCTGCACCGACACCAGGAACTCCTCCCGCGCCTGCACCCGTGCCCCGGGAATGCCGAGAATCTTGTTGCCCTTGCCCCGGGCCATCTGCGGCAGGTCGGCCAGGGGGAACACCAGCAGGCGACCCTCGTTGGACACGGCGGCCACGTAGGCCCCGTCACCGGCACCGTCGATAAGGGCCGGCTGCATGACCTTGCCGCCCTTGGGCAGGGTCAGGGCGGATTTGCCCGCGCGGTTCTTGGATTGCAGGTCGGCGAGCCTGGCGACAAACCCGTAGCCGGCGTCGGAGGCCAGCAGGCAGAGCTGTTCCTCGGGGCCCATCACCATGCCCTCGAAGGTGGCCCCCGAGGGCGGGTTGATGCGCCCGGTCACCGGCTCGCCCTGGCCCCGGGCAGAGGGCAGGTTATGGGAGGCCAGGGTGTAGGCGCGGCCGGTGGAGTCGAGGATGACCACCGGCTGGTTGCTGCGCCCGTGCACCGCCAGCTTGAAGCCGTCGCCGGATTTGTAGCTGAGGCTGCCCGGGTCGATATCGTGGCCCTTGGCGGCGCGAATCCAGCCCTTGTCGGACAGCACCACGGTGATCGGGTCGGCGCTCATCAGCTCCAGGGCCGAGAAGGCCTTGGCCTCGTCGCGCACGGCCAGTTGCGAGCGGCGCTCGTCGCCGTACTGCTCGGCGGCGGCCACCAGCTCTTTCTTGATCAGGGTTTTCAGGCGCGCTTCCGAGCCCAGGGTCAGTTCCAGCTTTTCCCGCTCGGCGTTCAGCTCGTCCTGCTCGCCGCGAATTTTCATTTCCTCAAGCTTGGCCAGGTTGCGCAGTTTCAGTTCGAGGATGGCTTCGGCCTGCACATCGGTAATGCCAAAGCGCGCCATCAGGGCGGGCTTGGGCTTGTCCTCGGTGCGGATGATGTGGATGACCTCGTCGATGTTGAGGTAGGCAACCAGGTAACCTTCCAGGATGTGCAGGCGCTTGAGCACCTTCTCCAGGCGGTATTGAAGGCGCCGGCGCACGGTGGTGGTGCGAAAGCTCAGCCACTCCCTGAGGATAACGTTGAGGGGCTTCACTGCCGGGCGGCCGTCGATGCCGATGAGGTTGAGATTGACCCGGTAGGTCTTCTCCAGGTCGGTGGTGGCGAAGAGGTGGCTCATCAGCGCCTCTACATCCACCCGGTTGGAGCGCGGCACAATCACCAGGCGGGTGGGGTTTTCGTGGTCGGACTCGTCGCGCAAATCCGCCACCATGGGCAGCTTCTTGGCCTGCATCTGCGCCGCGATCTGCTCCAGCACCCGCGAGCCGGACACCTGGTAGGGCAGCGCGTTCACCACCACGTCGCCGTTTTCCTTCTCCCACACCGCGCGCATGCGCATGCCGCCGCGGCCGGTTTCGTACATGTTAATGATCTCATCGCGCGGGGTGACAATCTCCGCCTCGGTGGGATAGTCGGGGCCCTGCACAAACTCGCACAGCTCGGCCACGGTTGCCCTGGGCGATTCCAGCAGGTGCACGGCGGCGTTCACCACCTCGCGCAGGTTGTGCGGCGGCACATCGGTGGCCATGCCCACGGCAATACCGGTGATGCCGTTCAGCAGCACATTCGGCACCTGGGCCGGCAGCACCGAGGGCTCATCCATGGTGCCGTCGAAATTGGGCACCCAGTCCACAGTGCCCTGGCCCAGCTCGCCAAGGAGTACCTCGGCGTAGGCGGTCAGGCGCGACTCGGTATAGCGCATGGCGGCGAAGGATTTGGGGTCATCCGGCGAGCCCCAGTTACCCTGGCCGTCCACCAGCGGATAGCGGTAGCTGAAGTCCTGGGCCATCAGCACCATGGCCTCGTAGGCCGCGCTGTCGCCGTGGGGGTGGAACTTGCCGATCACATCGCCCACGGTGCGGGCGGATTTTTTGAATTTGGCACTGGCCTTCAGCCCCAGCTCGCTCATGGCGTAAACGATGCGCCGCTGCACCGGCTTCAGGCCATCGCCGATGTGGGGCAGGGCCCGGTCGAGAATGACGTACATGGAATAGTCCAGGTAGGCCTTTTCGGTGTACTGCTTGAGTGACACCTGCTCGGTGCCTTCGTGATCCATTTCCAGTATGTCGGACATGCTTGACTGGTCCTGTCTTTGCGATGGTTGCGATGGTTGTGTTCAGTGCGATGGTAGCGTTTTTTGCGATGGCTGCGTTCAGTGCGCTCGCCCGGCCCACAAGCGGCACAGGGGCGAGCCTGCCCGCCGGTTCAGGTTTGCGGTCTGCGGGCGCTGCTGCGCAGGCCCACCAGCTGCTCGTTCAGGTTGACGATGGAGTTGGCCATGTCAATCAGCAGGCTGTGGATGGTCGCGGGGTTGCTTTTGATAAGGTCGGTAAACTGCTCTTTGGGCACCTTCACCACGGCACAGGGTGTTTCGGCGCGCACGGTGGCGCTGCGGTCGGCGTGGGTCAGGGCGGCCATGGCGCCGAAAATCTCGCCCTCGCCGATGCGCCCGACAATCACATCGTCCACCAGCACCTCGGCGCTGCCGGAGGACAGGTTGAACACATAGTCGGCGCGCTCCCCCTGGCGGATGATGATGTCACCGGCCTCGAACATCTCAAAGCCGGGGGTGGCCTGGCTGTCTTCGTGGGTGCGCGCGGCGGTCAGGCGCAGCATCATGCCGGCGTAGGTGATCAGCAGGCGGGTCCACAGCTTGATGGCCGCCGGCTCGGCGAACACCCGCTGCATGAATTCCAGCGCCGGGTAGCTGTACAGGCTGGCGCCGGCTTCGCTGCCGTAGAACACCGCCACATCGCGATTGCCAAGGCCGGCGATATCCGGCAGCAGCATGTCGCCCTCTTCCAGAAAGTACACGGTGCGGCCGCGGTAGCGGGCGCTGATGGAGCCGCTGTCCACCAGGTAGAACTTGCCGCCGTCAAAGCCGCGAAAGTTGCCCTGGGGTGTTGCCTCCACCTCCACCCGCACCGGGGGGATGTTGACCACATCCAGCAGCGCGGCAACCAGCTCCTTGTGCTGCTGGTTCAGCCGATTGAAATCCTGTGCGAGCTCTGCGTTCGCTAACATTCTCTACCCTTGTTGTGCCAGCGCCGTACCCGGCGCCCTGGCGGCTCTGTGCTACGAGCACCCGGCTCTGTGCTGCGAGCCCCGGCCTTCCGCCGCGCCGCCCGCCAACATGCGGGGCGGCAACGCAGGGCAGTATAGTAGCAAGTGTCCGCCGGGGGGAATACGCGCACCGGCCAGGGCGGGGAAGGCGAGCGATGCGTGCTAGAATCGCCGCACTTTTCAGGAGATCAATCGTGAATATCAGCAAGCACAGTGTCGCCACCTTCCACTACACCCTGCGCGATGAGCAGGGCAACGAAATGGAAAGCTCCCGCGACGGCGAGCCCAGCGCCTATCTGCACGGCGCCGACAATATCATCCCCGGCCTTGAGGCCGCGCTGGAAGGCAAGGCCGCCGGCGACCATGTGGATGTCACCCTGGCGCCGGCGGATGCCTACGGCGAGCGCCAGAGCGAGCGCGAGCAGAAGGTGCCGGTGAAGCACCTGCTGTTCAGCGGCAAGCTGCGCCCCGGCATGGTGGTGCAGGTGAACACCCAGCAGGGCCGCCACCCGGTCACCGTGCTCAAGGTGGGCCGCCACTCGGCCACCGTGGACACCAACCACCCGCTGGCCGGGCAGGCCCTCACCTTCGAGGTGGACATCGTCGATGTGCGCGCCGCCAGCCAGGAAGAGATCGACCACGGCCACGCCCACGGCGCTGGGGGCCATCACCATTGAGTGAGCTACGCTGGGAGATCAAGCGCTTCGAAGCGCTCAGCCTGAAGGAACTGTACGCGGCGCTGCAGTTGCGCCAGGCCGTCTTCGTGGTAGAGCAGGATTGCCCCTACCAGGATCTGGACGGGCTGGACCAGGACGCCCTGCACCTGCTGTGCTGGCGTGGGGACGCGCTGCTCGCCACCCTGCGCTGCCTGCCGCCCGGCCTCAGCTACGCCCAAAGCTCCCTCGGCCGCATTGTGGTATCACCCGAGGCCCGCGGCCTGAAGCTCGGCCGGGAACTGGTACAGCGCGGTATCGACTTCAACCTGGCCCAGTGGCCCAGCAGCGGCATCCGCATCGGCGCCCAGGCCTATCTGCTGGATTTCTACACCAGCCTGGGCTTTGTCAGTGAAGGGGATGAGTATCTGGAAGATGGCATCCTGCACGTGCACATGCAGTACCGGGCGCCCGCCTGAAGCTCAGGCCGCCGCCTCCAGCAGGAAGGTGACCGGCCCATCATTGACCAGCGACACCTGCATATCGGCGCCAAAGCGGCCGAAGGCGCAGTGCGGGTGGCGGCTTTGCAGCAGCGTGCACATTTCACCGTAGAGGGCCTCGGCCTCGGCCGGCGGCAGGGCGCTGGAGAAGCTCGGGCGCAGGCCCTTGCGGGTGTCGGCTGACAGGGTGAACTGGGACACCAGCAGCACGCCGCCGCCGGTGTCGGTCACCGAGCGGTTCATGCGCCCGGCGTCATCGCTGAACACGCGGTAGCGCAGCAGCTTGTCCAGCAGTTTGTCTGCCACCGCCAGATCATCGCCCCGGTCCAGGCCCAGCAGCACCAGCAGGCCGGGGCCAATCTCCCCCACCCGCTCGCCGCCGACATCCACGGCGGCATGGCTGACCCGCTGCAGCAGGGCTTTCACGCCGGCTGCCGGCCTCAGGCGGCGCGGCTGGCGCGCTTGCGCTCGTGCTCCAGCAGCAGCTTTTTGCGCAGGCGAATGCTCTCGGGGGTCACTTCCACCAGCTCGTCGTCTTCGATGAACTCCAGCGCCTGCTCCAGGGTGTGGCGCACCGGCGGGGTGAGGGTCAGGGCCTCGTCGGTGCCGGCGGCGCGGATGTTGGTGAGCTGCTTGGCCTTGGTGGGATTGACCACCAGGTCGTTGGCGCGGGCGTGCAGGCCGACAATCTGGCCTTCGTAGATGTCCTCGCCGTGGCCCAGGAACAGGCGGCCGCGATCCTGCAGGGTGTACAGGGCGTAGGCCAGGGTTTTGCCCTTCACCATGGACACCAGCACACCGTTGGTGCGCTTGGCCACATCGCCCATTTTCACCGGGCCGTAGTGGTCAAAGATGCTGGTCATGATGCCGGAGCCGCTGGTCAGCGTCAGGAAGTGGGAACGGAAGCCGATCATGCCGCGAGAGGGCACTACAAAAGTGAGGCGCACCCGGCCCTTGCCGTCGGGTTCCATGTTGGTAAGCTCCGCCTTGCGCAGGCCCAGTTCTTCCATGATGGGGCCCTGGTGCTGGTCCTCAACGTCGATCACCACCTGCTCGTAGGGCTCCTGGATTTCGCCGTCCACCACCTTCTGCACCACTTCCGGGCGCGACACACCCAGCTCAAAGCCTTCCCGGCGCATGTTCTCGATCAGCACCGACAGGTGCAGTTCGCCGCGGCCAGACACCTTGAACTTGTCCGGGGTATCGCCCTGCTCCACGCGCAGGGCCACGTTGTGGATCAGCTCCTGGTCCAGGCGCTCCTTGATGTTGCGGCTGGTGACGTACTTACCTTCCTTTCCGGCAAAGGGGGAGTCGTTCACCTGGAAGGTCATGCTCACGGTGGGCTCGTCCACGGTCAGCGCGGGCAGCGCTTCCGGGTGATCCGGGTTGCACAGGGTGTCGGAGATGTTCAGCTCGCCAACGCCGGTAATGCAGACGATGTCGCCGGCGGTGGCCTCGGCGACTTCCACCCGCTCCAGGCCCAGGTAGCCCATCACCTGCAGCACCTTGGCCTTGCGCTTGTCGCCCTCGCGGTCGAGGATCACCACCTGCTGGTTGGGCTTCAGGCTGCCGCGCTTGATGCGGCCCACGCCAATCACGCCAACGTAGCTGTTGTAGTCCAGGGCCGACACCTGCATCTGGAAGGGGCCTTCCAGGTCCACCTGGGGCGGGCTCACCTTGTCCACAATCATTTCGAACAGGGGTGTCATGTCGTCGGCCATGTCGCTGTCGTCCAGGCCGGCAATGCCGTTCAGGGCGGAGGCGTAGATCACCGGGAAGTCGAGCTGCTCTTCGGTGGCACCGAGGCTGTCAAACAGGTCGAACACCTGATCCATCACCCAGTCCGGGCGCGCGCCGGGACGGTCGATTTTGTTGATCACCACAATCGGGTTGAGGCCCTGCTCGAAGGCCTTGGAAGTCACAAAACGGGTCTGCGGCATGGGGCCGTCCACCGCGTCCACCAGCAGCAGCACGGAATCCACCATCGACAGCACCCGCTCTACCTCGCCGCCGAAGTCGGCGTGCCCGGGGGTGTCGACGATGTTGATGCGGTAGTCGTTCCACTTGATGGCGGTGTTCTTGGCCAGGATGGTAATGCCGCGCTCTCGCTCCTGGTCATTGGAGTCCATGACACGCTCGGCGCCCTCGGAGCGGCGGTCCAAGGTGCCGGACTGCTGCAGCAGGCAGTCCACCAGTGTGGTCTTGCCGTGGTCAACGTGGGCGATGATGGCGATATTGCGGAGATTGTCGATCAAGGGAAATCCTGTGCCCCGTGGGGGTCAGCGGGTAAAAATGGCGGCGGATTATACCCTACGGACGGTGACAGCCGTAGTCTGCCAAGCGGCAGTATGTCACACCGCCGCGCGGCGGCCGGCGGCCACCCCGGCCGGGGCAGGCGTGCACTATTACCGCGCACTGGCCTTGAAATTGCCGCCATCGCCCCCATAATCACACCCCGTGAGGACGACCTCCCCCGCACTGGGCTAAACAGCCGGGACGACCCGGAGACAGGAGAACTGCAATGTCCTGGCTCTATCTCGCTTTGGCGGGCCTGCTGGAAATCGTCTGGGCGGTCGCCATGAAACAGTCCGATGGCTTTACCCGCCTCGGCGCCACCGCACTTATGCTGGTTGCCATGGTCGGCTCCTTCGGCCTGCTGGCACTGGCCATGCGCACCCTCCCCCTGGGCACCGCCTACACCATCTGGACCGGCATTGGCGCCATTGGCGCATTCGCCGTGGGCGTGTTCTGGCTGGGCGAAGCCCTCACCCCCCTGCGGGTGGCCGCCGCCCTGCTGATTGTGGCGGGCATTCTGGTGATGAAGCTGTCCACGCCCTGAGCGGGGCGAGACTCGGGCGCAAGCCGCCTAAGGCGCAAAGCCCTCCCTAGGGAGCGTACACCTTCACCGGCAGCACGCCGTCTGCCAGCAGGTGGCTGGCGTGCAGCCGGCTCATCACGCCCTTGCCACAGTAGAGCATGTAGGTTTTGTCGCGGGGCAGCTGCGCCGCCCGGGCATGCAGCTGGTAGAAGGGAATCTTCGCCACCTCGGCGTTGACCTGCAGGGGCGCCAGCGCTTCTTCGTCGGGGTGGCGAATGTCGATGATGGTGGCGCCGGCCAGCGGCACAGACAACACTTCCACGCCCACCCGCTCCAGCTCTTCATCGGCCAGGCGGTCGATGCGGGTCTGCCTGGCGCCCGCCAGCGCCCGGTCGAGGATGGCCATGTCAAAGCGCGCCTCTTCGGCCCGCACCCGCTCCAGCCGGGCCCGGGTGGTGGGGTTGACCGAGATCACCCCACAGTACTCGGGCATGTTGGCGGCAAAGTCGCGGGTGCCAATCTCCGTCGCCATGTTCACAATGTCTTCTTTGTCGGTGGCAATCAGCGGCCGCAGCACCAGGCGTTCACTGACCTCGTCGATCACCGACAGGTTGCGCAGGGTCTGGCTGGACACCTGGGCCACACATTCGCCGGTCACCAGGGCGTCGATGTCCAGGTCGGCGGCAATGCGATCGGCCACCCGTAGCATCATACGCTTGAGGATGACCCCCATCTGGCTGTCCTGGATGTTGTTCAGCAGCTCGGCCACCACTTCCTCGAAGGGCACGCTGATAAACAGCACGCGCTGGCCGCTGCCGTATTTCTGCCACAGATAGAGCGCAACCTCCTTGACCCCGATTTCGTGGTCGCGCCCGCCGAGGTTGAAAAACAGAAAGTGGGTGCGCATGCCGCGTTTCATGGTGAGGTAGCTGGCCACCGGCGAGTCGAAGCCGCCGGAGATCAGCGAGAGCACCGGGTCGATGCTGCCCACCGGGTAGCCGCCCAGGCCCCGGTGACGCTCGCCCACCACATAGAGCGTGCGCTTGCTGATCTCGATATCAACGGTGACCTGCGGCTGCTTGAGCTTGACCCCCGCCGCATCGGTGCGCGCCAGCAGGGCGCCGCCCACCTTGCGCTCCACCTCCACCGAGGTGAAGTCGTGGTCGCCATTGCGCTTGCAGCGCACGGCAAAGGTTTTGCCGGCCAGGCGCTCGCCGTACACCGGCAGCACCTTCTCTACGATGTCGTCCAGATCCCCCAGCGGATGCGCCTGCACCTCCAGGATGTAGGTGATGCCCGCCACGTGGCGCATGGCATCCACCATGCGTCGCTGCCGGGCGGGGTCGGCGGCGGTTTCCACCTCCAGCTTGTCCCAGTGGCGGTTCACCCGCACCTCGGGGTCGATGTCCTTCAGCACCGTGCGCAGGTTCTCCGACAGCTTGTCCACAAAGCGGCGCCGCACCGGCTTGCTCTTGATGGCGATTTCAGAGAAGAACTTGACAACAAATTTCATGGGGACGAGTAGGAATGGGGCGGAATGGGCGCGTATTATACGGCCTGCCGCCGGGCTTGTGTGGTCGCTTGCGAACCACCGCGCGCCGCATTTCGCACCAAAATGAATCACAAGCGCACCATTATGGAGCGCACGCTTCATCCCAGTGCAGGGTGTTGGTATTTTCCCTCGGTTTTTCAAATAGTTAGGACAAGCACCTTTTTGGCACAGCTCTTGCTATCACTGACACTGCCTGAAAACTCTGGCCGCTGTCCGGGCAATCGCAAGAGCCCGCCGCACCAGTAACACGCATACGGGCCGTGATAGCGGCACGATTTACATCCCATGGAGGAAAACCAATGTCAGAGCAAACTCTGAATCTGATCAAAGAAAGCGAAGCCGGTTGGGTGGATCTGCGGTTCACCGACACCCGCGGCAAAGAGCAGCACGTGACCATCCCTGCCAGCGAAGTCGACGAAGACATGTTCGAAGAAGGCAAGATGTTCGACGGCTCCTCCATTTCCGGCTGGAAGGGCATTAACGAATCCGACATGATCCTCATGCCCGATGACAGCACCTGCGTGCTGGATCCCTTCACCGATGACACCACCATCATCCTGCGCTGTGACATCGTAGAGCCCTCCACCATGCAGGGCTACGAGCGCGACCCGCGCTCCGTGGCACGCCGCGCCGAGGAATTCCTGAAAACCACCGGCATTGGCGACACCGCCTTCTTTGGCCCGGAGCCCGAGTTCTTCGTTTTCGACGACATCAAGTGGCACGCGGACATCAGCGGCGCCGGCTACACCATCAGCTCTGACGAAGCGGCCTGGTCCTCCAACCTGAGCTACGAAGAAGGCAACATCGGCCACCGTCCGCGCGTGAAGGGCGGTTACTTCCCGGTACCGCCGGTTGACTCCCTGCACGACATCCGCGCCGCCATGTGCACCGCCATGACCCAGATGGGTCTGGCCGTGGAAGTACACCACCACGAAGTGGGCACCGCCGGCCAGTGCGAAATCGGCGTCAAGTTCAACACGCTGGTGAAGAAGGCCGACGAAACCCAGATCCTCAAGTACTGCGTGCACAACGTGGCCCACGCCTACGGCAAAACCGCCACCTTCATGCCCAAGCCGCTGGTGGGTGACAACGGGTCCGGCATGCACGTACACCAGTCCATCTACAAGGACGGCGAAAACACCTTCGCCGGCGACGGCTATGCCGGCCTGTCTGACACCGCGCTGTACTACATCGGCGGTATCATCAAGCACGCCCGCGCCCTGAACGCCTTCACCAACGCGTCCACCAACTCCTACAAGCGCCTGGTTCCCGGCTTTGAAGCTCCGGTCATGCTGGCTTACTCTGCCCGCAACCGCTCTGCTTCCATCCGCATTCCCTACGAGCCGAGCCCCAAAGGCAAGCGCGTGGAAGTACGCTTCCCCGACCCCACCGCCAACCCCTACCTGGCTTTTGCGGCCATGCTGATGGCGGGCATCGACGGCATCAAGAACAAGATCCACCCCGGCGACGCCGCCGACAAGGACCTGTACGACCTGCCGCCCGAAGAAGGCAAGCTGATCCCCACCGTGTGCTCCAGCCTGACCATGGCCCTGGAAGCCCTGGACGCGGACCGCAGCTTCCTGACCGAAGGTGGCGTGTTCACAGACGACATGATCGACGGCTACATCGCCCTGAAGAAGGAAGACGTCACCCGTCTGGACATGACCACTCACCCGGTCGAGTTCGACATGTACTACTCTGTGTAAGCCACGCTTCACGCCCCAGCAAAAGCCCGCTCCGTGCGGGCTTTTCTGTTTCTGGGCATTCGTTTCTGGACAGGCGCTGGCAGAGCGCGGGCGAACTATACTGATGGCCATGCACCCCTTCGCCACACTGCTGGGCGGCCTCGCCCTGTGCGCCGCCACCACCCTTGCCGACACCGCCACGGTCTACAAAACCGTGGACGAGCAGGGCAACGTCAGCTTTTCCGACAGCCCACCGGCGCCCGGCGCCAGCGCGCAAACCCTGCACTACCCCACGGCGGACCCGAGCGACAGCGACACCTACCGGCAGCGCCTTGAGGACATGCGCGACACCACCGACCGCATGGCAGCAGACCGCCGCGAGCGCGAGCAGCAGCGCGCCGAACAGCGCCGCGAGCTGGCCGCCACCGACCGCGGGCCGGCGGATGACACCTATCCCGGCTATGCCGGTGATTATTACAGCGGCGGCTACCCGGTGTACCTGGGCCCAGTGCGCCCACCCCACCACCATCGCCCGCCGCACTTTCCTCCAACCTACCCACCGCTGCACCCGGACCGGCCCTGGCCCCGGCCGCCCCTGGCCAGACCACCGGCACAGGGCGTGGAGGGCCTGCGCAGCAACCTGCGCAACAACTCCCAGCTGATGCGCCCCATGTTGCCCCGCCGGGGGCAATAACAGCGCAGGCCCCAGACTGGACACCCGCCGGCGCGCAATGCACCATAATGGTGCATTGCTGGGCATCCAAGGCCCTGCCTGTGCCTCACTGGCGTGCCGCGAGCCCGGCAAGTTCGCGAAAAATCAGCCAGTGACGCCAGCAGTCGCCTGAAATTCCAGCGATTTCCGAACATCGAAAGTTTCTGCACCAGTGTGCCTCTTTTTGGCTCTATTTTTGCTACGCCAAGAGGCATGCCGCAGTAGCGCGGTCAATCATGGGGCAGGCATGGCGCAACAACAGGACATTCTCGACAATTTGAGCACCGGGGTTATCGCCCTGGACGCCGGACTGCATGTGACTTCCATCAACGCAGCCGCCCAGGCCCTGCTGGAGTCCTCCTCGGGCCGGGTGGAAGGGCAGCACGCCGCCCTGCTGAGCAGCGAGCCCGATGAGCTGGTGGAAACCCTGCACCACGTGCTGGACGCCAGGGCCCCGGTGGCCCGCCGCGGCATGGCCCTGCAACTGCACACCGGCCAGACCATCCACCTGGACCTGTTTGCCACCCCCATCCTGCAATCCGGCGAGGTGGACACCCTGCTGCTGGAGCTGCAGCCGGTGGATCGCTTGCAGCGCATCAGCCGGGAAGAGGGCATGCAGCAGGCCCAGGAAACCACCCGCGCGGTGATTCGCGGCCTGGCCCACGAGATTAAAAACCCCCTGGGCGGGGTGCGCGGCGCGGCCCAGTTGCTGGCCAAAGAGCTGCCGGACAATGACCTGGCGGAATACACCCGCATCATCATCCGCGAAGCCGACCGCCTGCGCGACCTGGTGGACCGCCTGCTGGGCCCCCACCACCAGCTGCAGCTGGCGCCGATCAACATCCACGAAATCCTTGAACACGTGCGCAACCTGATCAGCGCCGAAAGCGGCGGCGAGGTGACCATCACCCGCGACTACGACCCCAGCCTGCCCGACCTGCCGGGCGACAGGGTGCAGCTGATCCAGGTGGTTCTAAACATCATGCGCAACGCCATGCAGGCGGCGGATACGCCCGCCGACTGCGGCATCTGCCTGCGCACCCGGGCCCAGCGCCAGTTCACCATCGGCGCCCAGCGCCACCGCCTGGTGTGCCGCATTGATATCACTGACAACGGCCCCGGCATTCCCGAGGAGCTGCAGTCATCCATCTTTGTGCCCATGGTCACGGGCCGCGCCGACGGCACCGGCCTCGGCCTGTCCATCGCCCAGTCGATCATCAACCGCCACGGCGGCCTGCTGGAATGCCTCAGCGAGCCGGGCTGCACACGCTTTACAATTTACCTACCAATGGAACAGCAGAATGACAGGACAAGCTAGGGTCTGGGTGGTCGACGACGACAGCTCGATTCGCTGGGTGCTGGAGCGCGCCCTTAACCAGGCGGGTATCGACAACGAGAGCTTCAGCGACGCCGACAGCCTGCTGCAGCAACTGCGGGACGAAAAGCCCGACGTCATCATCAGCGACATCCGTATGCCAGGCACCGACGGCCTGGCCCTGCTCTCCCACCTGAACGAACACTACCCGGAACTGCCGGTCATCATCACCACCGCCCACTCCGACCTCGACTCCGCCGTGGAGTCCTACCAGCGCGGCGCCTTTGAATACCTGCCCAAGCCCTTCGACATCGACGAAGTGGTGGCCATCACCGAACGCGCCCTGGCCCAGGCGCGGGAAAAGCGCGGCGAGATACCCGCGCCGGAGGCCCTGCCCCAGACCGAGATCATCGGCGAAGCGCCGGCCATGCAGGAGGTGTTTCGCGCCATCGGCCGCCTTGCCCACAGCAACATCACCGTGCTCATCAACGGCGAATCCGGCACCGGCAAAGAACTGGTGGCCCGCGCCCTGCACCGCCACAGCCCCCGCGCCGCCAATCCCTTCATCGCCCTGAACATGGCCGCCATTCCCAAGGACCTGATGGAGTCTGAGCTGTTCGGCCACGAAAAGGGCGCCTTCACCGGCGCCAACGCCAAGCGCGAGGGGCGCTTCGAACAGGCCAACGGCGGCTCACTGTTTCTGGATGAAATCGGCGACATGCCGGCGGAAACCCAGACCCGCCTACTGCGGGTGCTGGCGGACGGCGAGTTCTACCGCGTGGGCGGCCACACGCCGGTCAAGGTCGATGTGCGCATTATCGCCGCCACCCACCAGGACCTGGAGGAGCTGGTGCAGCGCGGCGACTTCCGGGAAGACCTGTTCCATCGCCTGAACGTGATCCGCATCCACATTCCCAAACTGGCCGAGCGCCGCGAAGACATCCCGCGCCTGATGCAGTTTTTCTTCCAGCGCGCCGCCGAGGAACTGGGCGGCGAGCCCAAGGTGCTGCTGCCGGAAACCGAGCAGTTTTTGATTGGCCTGGACTGGCCGGGCAACGTGCGCCAGTTGGAAAACACCTGCCGCTGGATTACCGTGATGGCCTCGGGGCGCGAAATTCACCTGCGCGACCTGCCCCCGGAACTGGGCAAAACCACCGCACCGGCAGAGGCCGGCACCCAGTCCGACTGGCGCGAGCTGCTGTACAAATGGGCCCGCAACGAACTGGTGCAGGGCAAGCATCACATCCTGCGCCAGGCCGTGCCCACCTTCGAGCGGGTGATGATCGAGGTCGCCCTGCAGCACTCCCAGGGGCGCAAGCGCGACGCAGCGGAGCTGCTGGGCTGGGGGCGCAATACCCTCACCCGCAAAATGAAAGACCTGAATATGTAGGGCGGCTTAAAACGGCAACGCACCGACACCTTTGCTCGTCCAGGCAGCTCGACCAGGCAAGCACGGCCAGGCTGGCGGCGCCCGGCCGCCGCCGCTAGACTGCGCCGATGCCCGCATCCGTACCCAGTATCGTGCTCTACCAGCCGGAGATTCCCCCCAACACCGGCAACATCATTCGCCTGTGCGCCAACACCGGCAGCCAATTGCACCTGATCGAACCGCTGGGCTTTGACCTGGACGACAAAAAACTGCGCAGGGCCGGCCTGGATTACCGCGAATTTGCCGCCGTGCAAACCTGGCCCAACCTCGACAGCTTCTGCGCCGCCTACCCGAACACCCGCCTGCTGGGCCTGACCACCCACGGCAGCACGCCCTACCACAGCGTGGGCTACCTGCCATCAGACGCCCTTTTGTTCGGCCCGGAAACCCGCGGGCTGCCGCCAGCAATCCGCGACAACCTGCCCCTGGGGCAGCGCATCCGGGTGCCCATGCGCGAGGGCAGCCGCAGCCTCAACCTCAGCAATACCGCCGCGCTGGTGCTGTACGAGGCGCTCAGGCAGTTGGATTACCCGGCGATGAGGTGAACTGGCCAGCCCCGGCTTGTGACCTGATGACAAAATGCACACAGCTGCGCTACACTTCCGCCAATGAAAATCTATAATTGGAATCCTGATAAAAACCAGGATCTTATAGTTGGTCGAGGCGTTTCTTTCGAGGAGGCGATTTTCCATATTGAAAATGGCGATCTACTGGATGACATAGCCCACCCAAACGCCTCCGATTACCCCAACCAGCGGATTTTTATTATTTGCATCAAGGATTACGTTCATCTCGTCCCGTATGTGGAAAGCGAAGATGAACTCTTTCTGAAAACAATCATCCCCAGCAGAAAATTCACCAGGTTGTACCTTGGAGATAGATCATGAGCAAAGGCAAGTTATCGAAAGAAGAGAAAGCGCTGCTTGATGCCGTGGAGGCTGGCGAATTTGAGTCGGTATTAACTGAATCGCGCAAGACGGAATTGGAGACGATTGCCAGCAACACCTTTAGAAAAGACAAAAGAATAAATATTCGAATCTCAAACAGGGATTTAACGGCTATCCAGTCAAGGGCTTCGGAAGAAGGTATTCCGTACCAGACATTTGTGTCGAGCATTATTCACAAATACATTTCCGGCTCTCTGCAAGACCTCACAGCCAACAAGAAAGTGCAGCCGACGCAAAAAACGCCCGGCCAATAGGGCTAGAACGCTTTACAAATCCCCCCCAACAAAAAACCCCCGCATGAGCGGGGGTTATCACAGAGCCTGGTGCGCGGCTCAGTGGGTGGCGGCTTCGCCACCCTCAGCTGCGGCGGGAGCTGCTTCGCCGGCCTGGGCCTGGGCTTGCGCCAGGGCCTGCTGGTACAGGGCGTCGAAGTTCACCGGGGCCAGCATCACGGCGGGGAAGCCGCCCTTCACGCAGACGGCGTCGATGTTTTCGCGGGCGTAGGGGAACAGGATGTTGGGGCAGGCGGTGCCCAGCACGCGGCGCAGGTTTTCGCCTTCGATACCGGTCACAAAGAAAATGCCCGCCTGTTGCACTTCCACCAGAAAGGCGGTTTCCTCTTCCACCTTGGCGGTAAGGGTGATGGTCAGCACCACTTCGTAGTTGCCGTTGTCGTCCAGCTTGTCGCTCTTGGTGTTCAGGTCGACATTGACCTTGGGCTGCCACTGCTTGCGGAAAATCGCCGGGCTGGACGGGGACTCAAAGGAGAGATCCTTGGTGTAGATGCGCTGCATGGAAAACTGCTGTTGGGGCGCTTCCTGCCCGGTTACTGCTTGTTCGTCGGCCATGGGGCCTTCCTCCATTAGTGATGTAATCGTCAGTTCGCCAGCCCGAGCAGGCCGTTCAGGTCACCCTGGCGTTCCAGGGCGGCCAAATCGTCGAAGCCACCCACATGGCGCTCGCCGATCCAGATCTGCGGCACCGTGCGCCGGCCGCTGCGCTGCATCATTTGCTGGCGCAACTGCGGATCGCGATCGACACCGATTTCGGTGTAGCTCACCTGCTTGCCCTCCAGCAACTGCTTGGCGCGGATGCAGTAGGGGCAGTAGGGCGTGGTGTAGATAGTGACTTTTGCTGTCATGGCTGGCGCGTTGTTATTTGGTGGTGGGCAATTGCAGGTTGCCCCATTCCATCATGCCGCCGGTCATTTTGTAGACCTTGTCGAAACCGCTGGCCTTGAGCTTCTTGCCCGCGGCTCCGGCCTGTTGACCCATCTTGCATACCAGCACTATGGGGGCGGCGCGATACTTTTCAAGCTCGCCCTTGCGATCATCCAGCTTGGCCGAGGGAATATGCAGGGCGCCGGTGATGTGGCCCTGCTTGTAGTCGGCGCCATCACGCAAATCCACAAACACGCCGCCCTCCTGGTTCACCAGGTTGATGGCCTGCTGGGGGCTGAGCGACGGGCCGGCCTTGCGTGATTCGTGGAAAATCAGCATGCCAACGGCAGCCAGCAGGGCGGCCACCAGAATCCATTGCTGGGCGAGAAATTCAAGAAACAGAGCCATGGGTGCGTATCGATGTCCGGAAAATGCCCGGCCGCGGGGCCGGGGCGGGCCGCCAAGGCGGCGGCCACTGTTTAAAAAGGCGGCAATTATAGCGGCTCGCCGGAGCCCGGGCCACCTTCGCAGGCGCGGGCCGGCGGCTCTGTGCCAGAGCGTGCCCCGCCGAGGTCGCCTGCACCATCATCGCGCCTGAGAATCATTCCTATTTTTATGTGGGCAATATTTGTACAGCTTGGGGTATCACCAGGGTAGCCATGAAGTAACCAACGCCAATAGCTGCCGCGCAGCCACTGGCAACCGCGGCTGGGCGACCGCTGGCGGTGCCACTGATGATGTCACCGCGTTTTGGCCGGGGTCAAAATCCAAAGCCGAGTTCTATACCGACAGTGCGCGGGCGGGCCCTGGCGGCTATTTCCTCAATCGACTCCGCATCAACATAACCCCGTTCATTCAGCAGGTTTTTTGCGAATATCCTCAAGCTCCAGTCGTCGCGGCTAAAACCGACAATCGCATTCAGCATATTGATGGTTCCAGAGTAGGACTCGAAGCACTCACAAATGGTGCGGTTCCCATACCGCGAGGGCCCCTTTTGGGTGTAGTCCAGACGAACGTAGCTTTCCGCCCAGTCAAATAACTCAGCGTCGTATTGCCCCCAGAGACTGACGTGGTAGTCGGGAATAAAATCAAGCGGGTCTCCCACTGCGTGGGATGCCGATACCGACCTGATCTCAACGAACTCGGTATCAATAACCTCGCCTCCCATTCCCAGGCTGAGGTTTTCACTGGCCAGCAGGGATACCTCCCAATCGATGCCTTTGATTTCCGCATCGCCGGCATTGCTGGTGTATTGCCGCAGGTCATTACCAACAAGGTTGATGCTGTCCACCTGTGTGTCGCTGTATTCCGAGTAGAACACAGCCACATCAGCACTCAGGCGCCCCTGCCACAAGGACATCTTCGAACCCAATTCATAGGACCAGACAGTGTCCGGTTCAAAGGGCCTCACGCCGATACCGCCGGCCAGGCCACCGCTGCGAAAGCCTTCGGAGGCACTGGCGTAGACCTTTATGTCGTCATTGACGTCATAGCTGAGGAAAATGCGTGGGCTGACTGCGTCGAAATTCGCGTCGTCCTCGGTCGCGGCGACAAAGTCCGCCGCTGTTTGACGATCCTCGAAATAGCGCAAACCAAGCCCAATCTCCAGCCGGTCATTGAAGCTGTAGCTGGTTTCGCCGAACACCGCCCAGGAGCGCGTCTCAACGTTCGTTAAAACATCAAATACAAAATCCTGTCCAGGCGGCCCAAATCTGAAATTATCGAATTGACTATCCAACTCTGCGTCCCGATAAAAAGCCCCAACCAGCCAATTCCATGCACTTCCGCCAGAAGAACTAAGGCGGACTTCCTGAGTGAAGGATTTGCTGATGCTGTCTTCGCTGAACTTGGCGTGATAGAGGCTTGCTTCGTCCAGGCCAAATGGAACGCGATAACCAATTTCCCGCTGACGCCGCTCGGCATCGACATAGCTGGTTGTGGACAGCAGGTGAGCGACATCAAGGTCGTAATCAAGGGTCAGGTTATAGAGTTCATAGTCGTGCCCACCAGAAGGGGTGGTTGGATCGGAAAATGCCTGGCTGTAATTGCCCTGATCATCTTCGCCAGTACTGGGTGCGCCAGAATTACCCCGGTGCACAATCGCCGTGGCATTCATTTCCAGGCGCTCACCGGCCAGCCAGCGCAATCGCGTGCGCAATTCGGCCAGTTCTTCGTCGTTGATGTTCTCCCGGTCCAGCGCCGGCTGCTCCATCCAGCCGCCACGGTTGACGTAGGTTCCCACTACTCGCATGGCAAGCTCGTCATCTATGATCGGCACATTGATCACACCATTCATGCGGTAACTTGGATCACCGCCCTTGGTGTGACTAATGGAAGCATCGGCCCTTCCACCCACCTCATCCAACTGTGGCTCCTCGGTGATAAACTTGATCGTTCCGCCCATCGAACCAACACCATAGAGTGTGCCCTGCGGACCGCGCAGCACCTCGACACGTGCCATATCATAGGTTTGCAGATTCAGCGAAGCGCCGGGGAAAGTAGTGACACTGGCTTCATCGAGATAGATGCCGACCAGTGGTGTACTACCCTGGATACTGCCCATGCCCCGCAGGAAGATGAAACGATCCCCAGCACCTCCGCGCTCCGGAATCGACAGACTGGGCACAGCCATTGAAAGGTCGGAAAAATCATTGATGCGACGCTGCTTCAACTCGGTGCCACCGAGCGCAGCCACACTGATGGGAACATCGCGGATACTCTGCTCACGCTTCTGCGCCGTAACCACCACTTCCTCAATAGCCACACGGGCCGGCAGCACTTGAGCATCGCCGGCCCGATCACCTGCCGGCATCGGCCGTGCTCCTTCAACGGATGGCTCAATCGACGCAAATACGATCAGCCCACCGTTTTCATCCCGGCGGAACTGTAAGCCGCTGCCACGCAGCAGTTGATCCAGCGCCTGCTCATCACTCATTACACCGTGCAATGCCGCAGCCGACTTTCCGCTTACCAGATTGTCTGGCACAAGCAGCGTAACGTCGGCTTGCTCTGAAAAGGCCAACAGGGCACTGGCGAGGCTGCCAGATGGAATGCTAAAAGCATGCTCCTGCGATTGCGCAGCAGAATGTGCGACGAGGCCGGCGGCCAAAAAGGCCGACAACACACTGCCCCGGAGAAGGCCAGCAAGCGGCCGCTTGGAAAAACTGGAAATCAACATCTAGCACAACTCCCTCATTATTTTAGGCTAGGCCATCACTGGCGGGCGACAGCTCAACAATAAGACGGAGAAGACGATGAAAACGGCAGCGCCAAGTCAGTTTTTTTCTACCTGGCGATGCTCGTCAGCAAACAGCACCAGCTTGTCGGCATCAACCGGTTCTGCACGCAATCCCAAACCATTTTCAAGCAGAGAGATCATCTTTCCGATATCGGCGGCTCGAAAAGAGGCCGTGACCCGCAGGTCTCCCAGGTTCGGATCGTCCAACATGATCTGTCGGTCGTGGTGGCGATTGATATCCGCAACCACTTCACGCAAAGGCGCACCATCATAGGCCAGGCGTCCATCGCGCCAATTGGCGCTGTGTCGAGTGGCTGCACGTTGTCTTAGCCAGGTTTCTCCGGCGTCCCTGAATGCCGATTCTCCACCGCTGAGCAGTAGCGTTGTGGGTGTACCAGCAGCGCCCGCATCTTGCATTGGCGATGTTGAAGGCCCGGCGCTGCGAACTGACACTAGCCCCTGCTCCACCGATATTCGGGTACGCCTTGCCCCCTTATGGATTTCAAAACGGGTACCAAGAACACTGACTTCCGTATCGCCGGCACGAACCTGAAAGGGCCTCTTTTCATCGCGTGCGACATCGAAGAATGCCTCACCTTCCACCAGTTGTACGCGGCGCCAGTCTGCCGACAGTTGAACCTGAACAACGGATCGGGCGCCGAGGGTAATTGTTGAACCCTCATCCAGGCGGATTTGACGAATCTCACCGGTCCCGGTGCTGAAGCGGACACCTGGCGCAAGCACCGATGAGGGAAGGAGATACGCTGGAAGCAGAAATACCAACAACAGCGCAACCACAGTGACGCCCCACCCAGCCCAGGAAAGCCGTGGAAACCTCGGTTGCCACCAGCGGTACTGCCTTGCTTCCAGCAATTCCGGCGACACCTTGCCACGCAGGTCCTT
Organism: Parahaliea mediterranea; assembly: GCF_003402235.1. Taxonomy (GTDB): domain Bacteria; phylum Pseudomonadota; class Gammaproteobacteria; order Pseudomonadales; family Halieaceae; genus Parahaliea; species Parahaliea mediterranea. The sequence continues at coordinate 218,612 of NZ_QEWO01000005.1, read as the reverse complement.
GAGTTCGCCCAATGCCCGCCAGGTGCGTTGCGATTGCCGATAGAACAGACGGTGGCGCTCATCCGCATCCAACCACGCCTGCAATGCCGCTTCCTCTTGCGAACTTAGCTTTCCCGATGCTTTTCTCAGCATCCAGTCACGCGCGATATGCCCCACCTGTTCATCGGGCAAAGTACCTCGATGGGTATGATCGTTCTTGTCTTTCACAAACGCTGTTCCACTGGCGGTGGCGACTCCAGCGCGCTTTCGCAAACTGTCATCGCCCGTGCTATCACCATTTTGACACCGTTGCGCGACATGCCAGATCGTCGCGCAATTTCTGTATAGCTTAGGCCATGAATGCGGAACAACAGCAGGAAATCCCTTTCCCTTGCATCCATGCTCATTATGGTCCGCTCCAGTACCGCCGCATCCTGCTCGCTCTGCAATACGTTCGCCGGATCACTGTCGGAACCGGTTTCGGTAACACAGCGCTGCTCTGCATCAAGGTAGCGCTGACAGGTCGCCTGATGACGACGACCATCGATCAGGTGGTTCCTCGCCACCCGGTAGAGGAAGGCCTTCGGATTGCGCAGGCGGTGCAGGTTTTCCAACTGTGACAGCTTCAGGAACGCTGTTTGCACAACATCCTCCGGATCTGGAGAGCCAGCACCATACCGCGCACGCAGGTAGTGGCATAGTTCCTGCCGATTGTTCTTGAACAACCTGGCCAGAAAGTTATCGCGATCCTTGAGCAAAGCGTTCGGTGGAGCCATGGCTACATCGGTATTTTGCGGCGGGACAGTTGCTGCCAGTGCCCTGGATTGACCAGCAGCGAACCGTCTTCCTGAAAGCGCAGGGTGAGCGGATAGCGGTTGGCAACCGTAAAATCCGTACTGCTGACCGGCACCAACTGCACTTCCCTGTCGCGGGCAATCGCAAACACATCGCGCCGCCCGGTCGCTGTGGCCCGCAGGACTCCGTCTTTGTGAACTACCTGCAGAGAGACCCCGGGGCTGAATTCGTAGACGCCGGCATACTGGTCAAGCAAGGCGCGCCCCACTTTCAGCTCCGGTTGAGGGGTTGGGTGCTGCGGCTGTTCCGGCACAGAGGCGATAATGGCATCCCACATGACCTCGGATGCCAGGGCACCTATCTCGGCAGAGCTGAGCAACTTCTCCTCCACTTCTGCCGTGGATACCGCGTACAGCACATCGCCATCAAATTGCGTGGCAAAGGGTTGCAATCCACGCCCCATCGAGGTGTGAACCTGCACGGCAAGCCGATTCAACTCCGCCGGGCTCAGCTTCTGGTTGGTGACAACCAGGCTCACCGTTGTATTTTTGCTGGCGCCATTTCCAGCGGGGTCGGCTACCGCCGAGCCGATACCCAGGGGGCCATTGGCTCGCGCCAGCAGCGCACTGGTATCCATGTCCGCCGGCCATTCTGGATCGCGGTTACAGGCAAGGACATTTCCATCGCGATCGGTAATCACGCCTATTGCGTTCACCACAGTGAACGCCGCCACCTTGATCCCGTTGATTTCCCTGAATGCCCCACCCTGGCCAGACATGGCATTGCAACCAAAGAAGTAGCCGCTCATTGCCATGCGACCAGCCCCCTGAGCTCCCTGGGGAAACCAGCCCGGGCGCGCGTTGCGAAAAGCTGCCTGAGCCAGGGGCTTGTCCGGCACGATTTCATTCAGCCGGCGGGCGCCGAAGTCATAGATAATGGAACCTACCGACAGGGCGATATTGGGTTCGGCACTGAATGCATTGCCATCGCGCAGACCGTCCTCCTTCATCGCCGAGGCAACCGCCGTGGCGGCTTCCAGGCCGTACCAGGAGCCGCCGGCGAAAACCACCGCGTCCACTTCAGGCAGGTCGTAGCCCAACTTCAGGTACTCTGTGTTGACGGTGCCCGGCGCACCACCACGCACATCCACCGCGCCGAGAACCTTTTCAGCAAAGTGGAACACCGTAACGCCGGTTGGGCCTTCCGGATACTCACCGGTACCCACCCGTATCATGGGCCAATCGAAGGTAAGCGTCCGTTCACCCGCATTGAGCAGCACCTCTCTTTCCTCGGCATAAGCAGCACCAACGCCCAAGCCCAGTGCCAGCGATGCAGCCAACCAGCGCTGCCTGCGTACACGCCTGTCAACACGGGTGCCCGCAAGGTCTCCGCCCCTCTCTTTATTTACTGTGTGAAACATCCAAGAATCCCAATAAGCCTGTGGTGGATCGAAGTGCAGCCATTCTAGTCCCGATCCCGCCCCCGTACTGGTGAGAAAAACCCGCAGGGCGGTGTGTCAGACTCACCAGCCGTCGAACGCCGCCCGTGAACTGCGCTGCCATCGCTGGCCAGACAATGTAAAATGCCCCTTTTTCACGCAGTGACTTCCCCGGACAAGAGATGACCCACTCAGGCAAGCAACCCACCGTACTGATTGTGCTGGACGGCTTCGGCTACCGCGAGGACAACCGGGACAACGCCATCGCCAATGCCAACACCCCGGTGTGGGACCGCCTGTGGCGGGAGCAGCCCCACACCCTGATCTCCGGCTCCGGCCTGGACGTGGGCCTGCCAGCGGGGCAGATGGGCAATTCCGAGGTGGGCCACATGAGCCTCGGCGCCGGCCGCATCATCTACCAGAACATCACCCGTATCGACAAAGCCATTGCCGATGGCAGTTTCAATAACAACCCGGTGTACACCGACGCCATCGACAAGGCGGTGGCCAAAGGCGGCGCGGTACACGTACTGGGGTTGCTGTCTCCCGGCGGCGTGCACAGCCACGAGGAACAGATTTTCGCCGCGGTGCGCCTGGCGGCCAGCCGGGGGGCCTCCAAGGTCTACCTGCACGCCTTCCTGGACGGCCGCGATACCCCGCCGCGCAGTGCGGCCGCGTCCCTGGAGAAAGCCGACGCCCTGTTTGCCGAGCTCGGCTGCGGCCGGGTGGCGAGCATCGTCGGGCGCTACTACGCCATGGACCGCGACAATCGCTGGGATCGCATCGAAACCGCCTGGAACCTGCTGGTGAAGGCCAATGCCCCCTTCAGCGCCGACAACGTGGGCGAGGCGCTGGGCGCCGCCTACCACCGCGACGAGAATGACGAATTCGTGCAGCCCACCCTGGTGGGCGGCGCGAATGCCGCCATCGGCGACGGCGACGCCGTGCTGTTCATGAACTTTCGCGCCGACCGCGCCCGCCAGCTCAGCCACGCCTTTGTGGATGCCGAGTTCAGCGGTTTTGAGCGCGGCGCCGCGCCGCAGCTGGCGGCCTTTGTCACCACCACCGAGTACGCCGCCAGCCTCGGCGCCCCCTGCGCCTTCCCGCCGGAGAGCCTGGCCAACGTGCTGGGCGACTACCTGGCCCAGCGCGGCATGACGCAGCTGCGCATTGCCGAAACCGAGAAGTACGCCCATGTGACCTTTTTCTTCAGCGGCGGCCGCGAGCAGGAATTCCCCGGCGAAGAGCGGGTGATGATCCCCTCGCCGGACGTGGCCACCTACGACCTGAAACCGGAAATGAGCGCCCCGGAACTCACCGACGCCCTGGTGGCGGCCATCGGCTCCGGCAAGTACGACCTCATCGTGTGCAACTACGCCAACGGCGACATGGTGGGGCACACCGGCGTCTACGAGGCCGCGGTGAAGGCGGTGGAAGCCTTGGATGCTTGCCTGGGCCGCGTAGAGGCGGCGCTACTCGCCCACGGCGGCCAGGCCCTGGTGACGGCCGACCACGGCAACTGCGAACAGATGCAGGACTATGAATCCGGCCAGGTGCACACCCAGCACACCACCGAGCACGTGCCGCTGGTGTACCTGGGCGCCGGCGCCGTCAGCCTGGATGCGGCCGGCGGCATTCTGGCCGACATTGCCCCTACCCTGCTGGGTTTAATGGGCCTGCCGCAGCCGGCGGAAATGACCGGCCGCGACCTCCGCCGCGCGACCCCCTGAGGCAGTGCGGGTGCGCCCGGCACCACTGTGGCTGGCGCTGGCGCTGCTGCTGGCGGCGCCTTTGGGCATTGCCCAGAGCAGCGAGGAAGATACCCGGGCCAAACTCAAGGCCCTGCAAGGCGAGATCAAGCAGCTCGACCGGGAGCTGAGCAGCGCCCGCACCCGTCGCGACAAACTGCTGGCCCAGCTGCGCGAGGCAGAAACCGCCCTCGGCGAGCTGCAACAGCAGGTTGCCGCCACCCGGGCCGACATCGCCGAGAGCGAGCGGGAACTGGCCGCCCTGGCGGCCCAGCAGGCGGCCCTTGAGGCGCGCCGCATTGAGCAGCGCGAACGCATTGCCGCGGAACTGGAAACCGCCTGGAAAATGGGCCGCCAGGACCAGCTCAAAGTGCTGCTTAACCAGGAAGACCCCCACACCCTGGCCCGGGCCATGGCCTATTACCGCTACTTCTTCGACGCCCGCACTGCCCAGATCGAGGCCTTTCGCGCCACCCTGGCCGAGCTGGCCGACGTGCAGGACAAAATGCAGGCCCAGCGCGACGAACTGAAGGCCCGCCAGCAGACCCTGGCCGACGAACAGGCCGCGCTCCAGGCGCGCAAAAGCACCCGCCAGGAAGCCGCCGACGCCCTGGCCGCCGACATCAGCAGCAAGGGTGATGCCCTGGCCCAGCTGAAAAAAGACCAGAAAGAACTGGAAACCCTGCTGGAAACCATCCAGCAGGCGGTGGTGGACCTGGCCCTGCCGGACAACACCCAGCCCTTCAACAAGGCCCGCGGCAAAATGCCCTGGCCGGTGGCGGGCAAGCCCAGCAACCGCTTTGGCCGCGCCCGCAACGACGGCAAGATGACCTGGCAGGGGGTGAACATTCCCGCCGCCGCCGGCGCGCCGGTGCGGGCCATTCACCACGGGCGGGTGGTTTACGCCGACTGGTTCCGCGGCTCCGGCCTGTTGCTGATCATCGACCACGGCGACGGCTACATGAGCCTTTATGCCCACAACCAGAGCCTACAGCGGGAAGTGGGCGAATGGGTGCAGGCCGGCAGCGCCATCGGCAGTGTGGGCGACAGCGGCGGCCTGGATCGCCCGGCCCTGTACTTCGAGATTCGGCACAACGGCAAGCCGGTGGACCCGGCCCGCTGGTGCAGCGGCTGAGGCTGTACTTTCGCGCAGCGGCTTTTGTCACGCGGCGCCACTGCCAAGGTTGCCGGGCTTTGGGTTACACTTGAGCACCAGTTTCCCAATGCACCTTTTTCCAAAGCACCTTTTCCCAATGGACAGGCCCCAGTGGCGCTAATCATGCATACTCCCCGTTTTTCCCGAACCCTGCTGGGCGCAGCCCTGCTCAGCGCCTCGCTGGCGCTGCCCGCCGCGGTGGAGCAGGAGCCCCTGCTGCCGCTGGACGACCTGCGCACCTTCGCCGATGTCTACAACCAGATTCGCGTGGGCTACGTTGAGGAAATCGACGACTCCACCCTGCTGGAATACGCCATCCAGGGCATGCTCGGCAGCCTGGACCCGCACTCGGTGTACCTGACCAAGGACGCCTTCGAGGACCTGCAGACCAACACCTCCGGCGAGTTCAGCGGCCTGGGCCTGGAAGTGGGCATGGAAGACGGCTACGTCAAAATTATTGCTCCCATCGACGGCTCACCCGCCGCCGAGGCCGGCCTGCAGACCGGCGACATCATTCTCAAGCTCGACAACCAGCCGGTGAAGGGCATGAGCCTGGGCGAGGCCATCGACCAGATGCGCGGCCCCAAGGGCAGCGAAATCCTGCTCACCATCGGCCGACCGGGTGAAACCGAGCCCTTCGACATCACCTTGAAGCGCGACACCATCAAAGTGGCCAGCGTGCGCGAGCGCCTGCTGGAACCGGGCTATGGCTACATCCGCATTGCCCAGTTCCAGACCCACACCGGCGAAGACGTGAGTGCCTCGCTGGCGAAGCTGGAAGCAGACGGCACCCTGAAAGGCCTGGTGCTGGATTTGCGCAACAACCCCGGCGGCGTGTTGCGCGCCAGCGTGGATGTGGCGGACATCTTCATGGACGGCGGCCTGGTGGTGTACACCGAGGGCCGGATGGCCAATTCCGACGTGCGCTACGAAGCCCAGCCGGTGGATGACACCCAGGGCATCCCGGTGGTGGTGCTGATTAACGGCGGCTCCGCCAGCGCCTCGGAAATTGTCGCCGGCGCCCTGCAGGACCACGGCCGCGCAGTGATCATGGGTACCAACAGTTTCGGCAAGGGCTCGGTGCAGACCGTGCTGCCCATCTCTGAATCCCGCGCGGTGAAGCTCACCACCGCCCTGTACTTCACCCCCAACGGGCGCTCCATCCAGGCCGCGGGCATCGAGCCGGACATCCAGGTTGAGCGGGCCAGGGTCACCGCCTACGACACCTCGCGGCAAATCAGCGAGGCCGACCTCTCCGGCCACCTGGACAACGCCAGCGGCACCCAGCCCCACGAGCGCAGCGTCAACAACCTGCTGGCCACCGACAACCAGCTGTACGAAGCGCTGACCCTGCTGAAAGGGGTCAACATCCTCGGCCTGCGGCAGAAGCCCAAAGCCGCCACGGCCACTGCCGACAGCGAGCCCTGACACCTGCTGCGCCGCGCCCTGAACCTGGGACTGAGCCTCGGCCTGAACTTGGGCCTATGTGCCGGCCTGTGCGCCGGCCTGCTGTTCAGCCCGCCCGCCGGCGCCGCCCGCTGGCAGGCGGGTGAGTGCGCCCACAGCGCCACCGCCCCCGCGCCGCCGCGCTATACCCTGGTCATCATCATCGATGACATCGGCAACCAGCTCAGCACCGGGCGCGCCGCCGTGACCCTGCCGGGGCGCCTGAACTTCGCCGTGCTGCCGCATACCCCCCACGGCCCGGCGCTGGCGGAGCTGGCCCACCGCCAGGGCAAGGAAGTGCTGCTGCACCAGCCCATGAGCAACCTCGCCCACAAGCCCCTGGGGCGCGGCGGGCTCACCCCCGAGCTGCCCCGCCAGCGCTTTGACCACATCCTGCAGGCGGCCCTGGCCAGCGTGCCCCATGTGCGCGGCCTGAATAATCACATGGGCTCCGACCTCACCCGGCGGCGGCCGCAAATGCAGTGGCTGATGGCCACGCTGGCCGAGCGCCACCTGTACTTTGTGGATTCGCGCACCAACAAGGAAACCGTGGCCGCCACCGTGGCCGGCGAGGCCCGGGTGCCGCACCTGTCGCGCCAGGTGTTCCTCGACAACCAGCGCAGCCGGCATGCCATTGCCGAGCGCTTTGACCACCTCACCCGCCTGGCGCGGGAAAAGGGCATGGCGGTGGCCATCGGCCACCCCTACCCGGAGACCATCGCCTTCCTTGAGCAGACGCTGCCAACCCTGGCGGGCAGCCCCTACCGGCTGGCGCTGGTTTCGGAAGTGCTGGCCAGGGCGCCGACACCCGCCAGCGGCCCCTGACAAGCCCCTGGCTGCTCTGGCAGCCAGCACCCGTCACGGGCCGGTTCCCCTTTGTATACCGGCCGGGCCTGTCTGGCCCCGCCGGCCACCCGCGCGTTCCCCGCACCGGCCCGAGGCGCTACTGTACAGCCCCCGAAATCCGCGAGGTCACAAGTATGAGATTTCCCACCGCTCGCCTGCTGGGCGCGGCGCTGACACTGTCGCTGTCTGTGCTGGCCCGGGCCGAAGACGCCCCCCGTATCGAACAAGTCAGCGCACCCGAAGGTGCCCCCAACGTGGTGGTGGTGCTGCTGGACGACGTGGGCTTTGGCGCCGCCAGCACCTTTGGCGGCCCTGCCGAAACCCCCGGCATGGACGCACTGGCCGCCGAGGGCCTGCGCTACAACCGCTTTCACACCACTGCCATCTGCTCGCCCACCCGCGCCTCGCTGCTGACCGGCCGCGACTCGCACCGCGCTAATGTGGGCGCGGTGCTCAACAGCGCCAACGCCCGCCCGGGCTACCAGGGTGTGCTCAAACCCGAGACGGCCACCGTGGCCGAGATCCTGCGCCAGAACGGTTATGCCACCGCCGCCATCGGCAAATGGCACCTGGCCCCGGCCTGGGAAACCTCCCCGGCAGGCCCCTTCGACCGCTGGCCCAGCGGCCTGGGTTTTGACAAGTTCTACGGCTTTATGGGCGGCGAGACGGATCAGTTCGAGCCCACCCTGTACGAGGGCAACCAGCCGGTTCAGCGCCCGGATGTGGCGAACTACCACCTGACCGAGGACATGAGCCGCGAAGCCATCGAGTGGATGGACATGCAGCGCACCCTCAACCCCGACAAGCCCTTCTTCCTTTACTACGCCACCGGCGCCGCCCACGCACCGCTGCAGGTGCCCAAGGCGTGGATAGAGCGCTACAAAGGCCGCTTCGACCAGGGCTGGGACGCCATGCGCGAGCAAATCTTTGCCCGCCAGAAGCAGCTTGGGGTGATTCCAGGCAGCGCCAGGCTGACCCCGCGGCCGGCACAAATCCCCGCCTGGGACAGCCTGAACGCCGACCAGAAGAAAGTGGCCGCGCGGCTGATGGAAACCTACGCCGCCTTCCTCGCCCACACCGATGCCCAGGTGGCGAAACTGGCGGAGCACCTCAAGGCCACCGGCCAGTTCGACAACACCCTGTTCTTCTACGTGGTGGGTGACAACGGCAGCAGCGCCGAGGGCGGCATTCCCGGCAGCATCAACTACATGGGCGCCCTGCAGGGCCTGCAGGAACCGCTGCAGATGCAGCTGGAGCGGCTGGACGACATCGGCAATGCCGAGACCTATCCCCAGTACCCCGCCGGCTGGGCCTGGTCGCTGACCACGCCCTTCCAGTGGGTCAAGCAGGTGGCATCCCACCTGGGTGGCACCCGCAACCCGCTGGTGGTGACCTGGCCCAGGGGCATCAAGGACAAGGGCGGCCTGCGCAGCCAGTTCTCCCACGTCAACGACATCACCCCCACCATCCTGGCCGCCGCCGGCCTTGATTTGCCGGAGCAGGTGAACGGTGCCAAGCAGATTCCCTTCGACGGCAGCTCCATGCTGGACAGCTTCGCCAACGCCGACGCAGCGGAATTCCACCCCACCCAGTACTTTGAGGTACACGGCAACCGCAGCATCTACCACGAAGGCTGGATCGCCTCGGCCCGTCACGACCGCCTGCCCTGGACGGTGGGCATGGGCGCCGGTGGCAGCGCCTTCGAGGATGACCCCTGGGAGCTTTACAACCTGGAGGAAGACTTCAGTCAGGCCAACGACCTGGCCAGCGAACAACCCGAGAAGCTGGCCCAAATGAAGGCCCTGTTCCAGGCTGAGGCCGAAGCGCTTGGCATGCTGCCCATGCACAGCAGCATCGACTCGCGCACCCCGATGCCAAGCCTGGCCAACGGCCGCAAGCAGATGACCTTCAATTCCGCGGTGGTCGGTGTGCCGGAATCCCAGATACCGGTTATCGCCAATAACTCCTGGACCCTGAGCGCCGCCCTGGAGGTGACATCCGCCGGCCAGGGCCGCGGTGTGGTCGCCACCGTCGGCGGCACCGCCGCGGGCTGGTCGCTGTACCTGGACGATGCCGGGCGCCCGGTGTTCGAGGTGAAGGTCTTTGAATTCGGCCAGCTGCGCCTGCAGGGCAAAAAGGCCCTGGCGGCCGGCGCCCACAGCCTCACCGTGCAGTTTGACTACGACGGCCCGGGCTACGCCAAGGGCGGCACCTTTACGCTGAAGGTGGACGGCGACGCCGTCGCCGATGGCAGCGTGCGTGCCACCCAACCGGCCTTTTACTCCATCGACGAGACCTTTGACCTTGGCATCGACACCGGCTCGCCTGCCGGCCACTACCCGCAAGGCGCGCCCCTGGGCTACCCGCTGAGCGGCGCGGCCCTGCACAAGGCAAAGATCGAAGTCCGCTAGTCTCCCCCGCCGGCCACGCCTGTGGCCGGCGTCTCCTTAGTCTGCGCTGGCTCTCGCCGGCCAGCGCAGACATCTGTCGACGCCTGTCGACAGCACCAGAGCCCGGCTTTGTACACAGCTTGCGGCCATTGTCCACGGTTTCACCACCGCCGGCAGCGGCGTATGATTGGCGGTTCTGCGCGCGGCGAATAGGCTGACATCCGCCTGGCATCTTACCGCGTACCCCTATTTTCCAGACCGGTTTACGACGCGACCATGAAGAAAGTTCTGTTCGGAAGACGCATGTGGATCATGCTGATCGTCACCCTGCTGATTTTTGGCGGGGTCCTTGGCATGCAGTGGTACGGCAACATCAAAATGAACGAGTTTATGGACAACATGCCGGTGCCCCCGGTCAGTGTGTCCACCGCCGAGGCGCGCACCGCCCTGTGGCAGGACACGGTGGAGTCCGTGGGCACCCTGGCCGCCATCCGCGGCGCGGAGCTGGCCACCGAAGTGCCGGGCACGGTGGAGGAAATCTTCTTCGACAACGGCGCCCAGGTGGCGGCGGGGGATGTCATCCTCACCCTCAACTCGGCCCCGGACCGGGCGGAACTCAAAGCCTTGGAAGCCGCCGCCGAACTCGCCGCCATCGAGCTGCGCCGCGCCAAGAGCCTGGCGGCCTCGCGTAATATCTCCAAGTCCGAGATTGACCAGCGCAGCAGCCAGCTCGACCAGGCGCGAGCGCGGGTGGCAGCCCAGCAGGCACGCATCGACCAGAAAACCCTGCGCGCACCCTACTCCGGCCACCTCGGCATTCGCCGCTTCAACGTGGGCGACTACGTGCAGGCCGGCGATACCATCATCGAGCTGCAGTCGCTGGACAAGCTCTACGCCAACTTCACCCTGCCCGAGCAGTACAGCGGCCAGGTGCACGCCGACATGGCGGTTACCGCCCGCCTGCAGGCGGTGGGCGGCAGCGCTTTTGAGGGGCGCATCAATGCCATTGCCCCGGTGATCGACCCCCAGACCCGCAACTTCGCCGTGCAGGCCACTCTGGATAACCGCGACAACCTGCTCAAGCCCGGCATGTTCGCCAGCATCGACCTGCCCATTGGCCTGGAAGTGGAACAGGTGATTGTGCCGCGCACCGCCGTGGCCTACCGCCCCTATGGCAACTCGGTGTATGTGCTGGAGAAAAAAGACGGCGACAGCTACACCGCCACCCAGCGCTTTGTGACCCTGGGCCCGGTGCGCGGCGACCTGGTGGCCATTGTGGAAGGGCTGAATCCCGGGGAAACCGTGGCCACCAGCGGGCTGCTGAAGCTGGATTCCGGCGCTGTGGTGAATGCCAACAACGCCATCCAGCCCAGCGCAGAGCTACAACCGCAACCGGACAACGGCTGATATGAAATTCACCGACATCTTCATTCACAAGCCGGTGCTGGCCAGCGTGGTCAGCCTGTTCCTGCTGGTGCTGGGGCTGCGCGCCGCCAGCGACCTGAACGTGCGCGAATACCCGATGATCGAGAATGCGGTCATCACCGTGTCCACCGCCTACATCGGCGCCGATGCGGAGCTGATCCGCGGCTTTATCACCACGCCGCTGGAACAGGAGATCGCCACCGCCGAGAACATCGACTACATCTCCTCCAACAGCACCCAGGGCCTGTCCAACATCAGCGCCTACGTGCGCACCGACGCCGACCCGGACGAGGTGCTCACCCAGGTGGTGACCAAGGTCAACAAACTGCGCAACCAGCTGCCCCAGGAGTCGGAAGACCCGGTGATCACCCTTGCCATCGGCGAGCAGGTGGGCAGCATGTACATCTCCTTCGACAGCGACGTGCTGCCCACCAACCGGGTGGCGGACTACGTGATTCGCGAAGTGGAGCCCAAGCTCGCCACCCTGCCCGGGGTGCTGCGCGCCGACGCCGACACCACCGCGGTGTTTGCCATGCGCATCTGGCTGGATCACCAGCGCATGACCGCGCTCAACGTTACCGCCGGCGAGGTGCGCCAGGCCCTGGCGTCCAACAACATCCTGTCGGCGGTGGGCTCCACCAAGGGCAGCATGCTGTCGGTGAACCTCAAGGCCAATACCGACCTGTCCACCGTGGAGGACTTCGAACAGCTGGTGCTGCGCGAAGAGGGCGGCGCCATCGTGCGCCTGAAGGACGTGGCAGAGGTGGAGCTTGGCAACGAGGGCTATGAGTCCTCCGCCATGGTGATCGACAAAGAGGCCGTGTTCATCCAGATCGACGTGGCCACCGACGCCAACGCCCTGGAAGTGATCGCCCGGGTGCGCGATGTCTACCACAACGTGATCGAGCCGCGCCTGCCCGAGGGCATTCACGGCGACATCAACTACGACGCCACTATCTACATCAACAACGCCATCAGCGATGTGCAGTCCACCATCGTGGAGGCCATGATCATCGTGATTCTGGTGATCTTCCTGTTCCTCGGCTCCATGCGCTCGGTGCTGATACCGGCGGTGGCGGTGCCCCTGTCGCTGATCGGCGGGCTGTTCCTGATGCAGTTGATGGGCTTTTCCATCAACCTGCTGACCCTGCTGGCCATTGTGCTGGCCATCGGCATTGTGGTGGACGACGCCATCATCGTGCTGGAGAACATCCACCGCCATATCGAGGAAGGCATGGCGCCGGTGGACGCCGCCCTCAAGGGCGCCCGCGAGCTGGCCTGGCCCATCGTCGCCATGACCACCACCCTGGTGGCGGTGTACATTCCCATCGGCTTTGTGGGCGGCCTCACCGGTACCCTGTTCACCGAATTTGCCTTTACCCTGGCCGGCGCGGTGCTGATCTCCGGCATTGTGGCCCTCACCCTGTCACCCATGATGTGCGCCAAGATGCTGAGCAAGCACGAAGAGGGCGAAGGGAACAAGCTGGAAAAATGGCTGGATGACCGCTTCGAGGCCCTGCGCCGCGTGTACCACCGCGACCTGGACCGGGTGATGGATGACCGCGCCGGCATCCTGGTGTTCGGCGCGGTGGTGATCGCCTCCTGCTACTTCCTGTTCATGCGCGCGCCCTCGGAACTGGCGCCGCCGGAAGACCTCGGCCTGATCTTCTACCTGGCCGACGCCGACCCCTACGTGACCCTGGACTATGTGGAAAAATACACCGCGGAGATTGGCGCCATCACCCGGGACACCGACGAGATCGCCGTGAACTTCCTGTTCAACGGGGTCAGCCCGATGGCCCCCGGCTCCACCAACGGCGCCTTTGGCGGGTTTATCTTCAAGCCCTGGGCGGAGCGCGAACGCAGCTCCACCGAAGTGCTGGAAGAAACCATCCAGCCGCGCACCCAGGCGATTGCCGGGCTGCAGGTGAACGCCCTCAACCCCTCGCCCCTGCCCGGCAGCGGCGCGATGCCGGTGGAGTTTGTGATCACCACCACCCTGGACTTCCCCATCCTCTTTGAAGCGGCCTCGGAAGTGCTCAAGCGCGCCCGCGACAGCGGCAAGTTCATCTTCATTGACCAGGACCTGCAGATCGACAAGCCCCAGCAGAACCTGGTGATCGACCGCAACAAGGCCGCCCTGCTGGGGGTGGACATGCAGACCCTGTCCTCGGACCTCGGCGCCCTGCTGTCCGGCGGCTACGTCAACCGCTTCGCCATGAACGACCGCTCCTACAAGGTCATCCCCCAGGTGCAGCGCCAGCAGCGCCTGAGCCAGGACGACCTGCGCAACTACCACACCCGCACCCGCAGCGGCGACCTGATTCCGCTGAACACCCTGGTCACCATCAGCGAAGACGTGGTGCCACGCTCGCTGAAGGGCTTCCAGCAGCTGAACTCAGTGACCCTGAGCGGCATCCCCCGGCCGGGCATTGCCCTGGGCGATGCACTGAAGGCGCTGGAGGACATTTCCGGCGAAGTGCTGAGCCGCGAATACAGCATCGACTACGGCGGCGAAAGCCGCCAGCTGAAGACCGAAGGCAGCTCGCTGGTGGCCACCTTCTTCTTCGCCCTGCTGCTGATTTACCTGGTGCTGGCGGCCCAGTTCGAGTCCTTCCGCGACCCGCTGATCATGCTGGTGACCGTGCCCATGTCGATTGCCGGGGCGCTTTTGTGCCTGAACGTGCTGTCCATCTTCCAGGTGACCGGCGCCACCCTCAACATCTACACCCAGGTGGGCCTGGTGACCCTGATCGGGGTGATCTCCAAGCACGGCATCCTGATTGTGGAGTTCGCCAACCGCCTGCAGGAAGAGGGCATGGCCAAGCGCGAGGCCATCGAGGAAGCCGCCTCCGTGCGCCTGCGCCCGGTGCTGATGACCACCGCCGCCCTGGTGCTGGCCATGATCCCCCTGCTGATCGCAGACGGCCCGGGTGCCTCCGCCCGCTTCTCCATGGGCCTGGTAATCGCCTCTGGCATGACCATCGGCACCCTGTTCACCCTGTACGTGCTGCCGGCGGTGTATATGTACCTGGGCCGCGACGTGGCGGCACGGCAGGCCAATCGCGGCGCGGCGCCGGCCAATGCCTGAGGCCGGCATTCGCGTTGATGACCTCAGCGGCGAGGGCGTGATCGCCCTGCTGCGCGAGCACCTGGCGGACATGTACGCCACCTCGCCGCCACAGAGCGTGCACGCCCTGGATGTAGAGGGCCTGAAACAGCCCGCCATCACCTTCTGGTGCCTGGAAGAGCACGGCGACGTGCTCGGCTGCGTGGCGCTGAAGGAACTCGACCCCAGCCACGGCGAGATAAAGTCCATGCGGACTGCCAACAGCGCCCGGGGCCGGGGCATCGGCAACCGCCTGCTGCTGCACCTGCTGGGCGAGGCGCGCCGGCGCGGCTACCGCCGCCTGAGCCTGGAGACCGGCGCCGAGGACTTCTTCCTGCCCGCGCGCAGGCTCTATGAAAAACACGGCTTCGGCTACTGCGAACCCTTCGCGGACTACCAGCCAGACCCCAACAGCCGCTTTATGAGCCTCGCCATCGGCTGAGACGGCGAATGATGGATGGCCTTTATCGGCGGCCGAGACTATCCTCAACCCATCAACCACCCCAATGAGGATAGGCCATGCTCAACCATGTCATGATCGGGTCCAGCGATATCGAAAGGTCAAAGCGCTTCTACAATGCCGTGCTCGGCGTGCTCGGGGCGGGCGAGCCCATGGTGCATGTCAACGACACCGGCCAGACGCGCCTGTTCTACATCCACAACGGGTCCAACTTCAGTGTTACCGAGCCGATCAACGGCAAACCGCCCACGGTGGCCAACGGCTCCACCATCGGCTTTGTCTGCCATTCACCAGAGCAGTTGAAGGAATTCCATGAGGTTGCCCTGGCCAATGGCGCAACGGCGGTGGAAGACCCGCCCGGCCCCCGGGAAGGCTCCATGGGCACCATGCACCTGTGTTATTTCCTGGACCCGGACGGCCACAAGATCTGTGGCATTTACCGCCCGGGCTGAGGCCCGCAACGCGCCTGTGGCACGAGCCGCAGGCGCTCCTCCGACCGGCGGCCGCTAGCGCCGCACCTCGATGCCGCGTTCCGCCATGTAGGCCTTGGCCTGGGGCACGGTGTACTCACCGAAGTGGAAGATAGACGCTGCCAGTACGGCGTCGGCGCCGCCCTGGGTGATACCCTCCACCAGGTGGTCGAGGTTGCCAACGCCGCCGGAGGCGATCACCGGAATGTCCACGGCATCGGTGATGGCGCGGGTAACGCCCAGCTCAAAACCGTTCTTGGTGCCGTCGCGGTCCATACTGGTGAGCAGGATTTCGCCAGCGCCCAGCTGCGCCATTTTCACTGCCCAGGCCACCGCGTCGATGCCGGTGGGCTTGCGGCCGCCGTGGGTGAAGATTTCCCAGCGCGGCGCGCCGTCCACATCAGCCACCCGCTTGGCGTCGATGGCCACCACGATGCACTGGGCGCCGAAACGCTCGGAGGCGCGGCGCACCAGCTCCGGGTCAACTATGGCGGCGGTGTTGATGCTGACCTTGTCCGCGCCGGCGTTCAGCATGGTGCGAATGTCGTCCACGCTGCGGATGCCACCACCCACGGTGAGGGGGATAAACACCTGCTCGGCAATCTGCTCCACCGTGTGCACGGTGGTGTCGCGGCCCTCGTGGCTGGCGGTGATGTCGAGAAAGGTAATCTCGTCGGCGCCCTGCTCGTTATAGCGACGGGCGATTTCCACCGGGTCGCCGGCATCGCGAATGCCGACAAAGTTCACGCCTTTCACCACCCGGCCGTTGTCCACGTCCAGGCAGGGAATGATGCGCTTGGCGAGGCCCACCTTTACGCCGCCTCGTCGCAGAGCTTTTGCGCTTCGGCCACGTCGAGAGTGCCCTCGTAAATGGCACGGCCGGTAATGGCCCCGCAGATGCCCTCGTGGGCAACAGCGTTCAGGGCACGAATGTCATCCATGTTGGTGATGCCGCCGGAAGCAATCACCGGAATGGCGGAGGCGCGGGCCATGGCCACGGTGGCCTCCACGTTCACCCCCTGCATCATGCCATCGCGGGCGATGTCGGTGTAGACGATGGCAGACACGCCGTCGCTCTCGAACTGTTTGGCGAGATCAGTGGCCTGCACGCTGGACACTTCCGCCCAACCGTCGGTGGCCACCAGGCCATCCTTGGCGTCCAGGCCCACAATGACTTTGCCGGGGAAGGCGCGGCAGGCCTCGCCCACGAAGGCCGGCTCCTTCACTGCCTTGGTGCCGATGATGACGTAGCTGACCCCGGACTTGACGTAGTGCTCGATGGTGTCCAGATCGCGAATGCCACCGCCAATCTGGATGGGCAGCTTCGGGTAGGCCGCGGCAATGGCGGTCACCACCTCGCCGTTCACCGGGGTGCCGGCAAAGGCGCCGTTCAAATCCACCAGGTGCAGGCGGCGGCAACCGGCCTCCACCCAGCGGGTGGCCATGGCCACCGGATCGTCGGAGAACACGGTGGAATCGTCCATCAGGCCCTGGCGCAGGCGCACGCACTGGCCGTCTTTCAGGTCGATGGCGGGGATGATCAGCATGCGGGGTTCCACTCCAGGAAATTGCGCAGCAGTTGCAGCCCGGCGGTGTGGCTCTTTTCCGGGTGAAACTGCACGGCGAACAGGTTGTCGATGGCCAGGGCGGCGTCGGCTTCCACCCCGTAGTGCAGCGCGCCGGCCTGCAGGTCGCGGTTGTCGGCGTGCACGTAGTAACTGTGGACGAAGTAAAAGCGGCTGTTGTCGGCAATGCCGGCCCACAGCGGATGGCCAGCGCTCTGCTTCACTTCGTTCCAGCCCATGTGGGGCACCTTGAGGCGCTCGCCGCCAGCACCGGTTTGCGCGCTGCCAAAGTGCCGCACCTGGCCGGGGATGATATCCAGGCAGTCCACGCCGCCGTTTTCTTCCGAGCGACTCATCAGGGCCTGCATGCCCACGCAGATGGCCAGCACCGGCTTGCGCTGTTCGGTGAGGGCCGCCGCCAGCAGCTCGTCGCATTTCAGGCGGCGGATTTCCGCCATGCAGTCGCGAATGGCGCCCACCCCCGGAAACACCACCCGGTCGGCGGCGCGAATGGCGTCCAGATCACAGGTGACCTGCACCTCACCGGCGCCCACATGCGCCAGGGCGCTGGCCACCGAGTGCAGGTTGCCCATGCCATAGTCGATGACTGCAACGCGCTGTGCTTTTTCTTCCAGCGCCATGGCGGTTTACAGCACGCCCTTGGTGGAGGGGGTAATGCCGGCCATTTGCGGGTCCACCGACAGGGCCATGCGCAGGGCGCGGCCAAAGGCCTTGAACACCGTCTCGGCCTGGTGGTGGCTGTTGTGGCCGCGCAGGTTGTCCACGTGCAGGGTAACCTGGGCGTGGTTCACAAAACCCTGGAAGAACTCGATGAACAGATCGACATCGAAGGCACCGATGGCGGCGCGGGTAAAGGGCACGTGAAATTCCAGGCCGGGGCGGCCGGAGAAGTCCACCACCACCCTTGACAGGGCCTCATCCAGCGGCACATAGGCATGGCCGTAACGCAGGATGCCCTTCTTATCGCCCACCGCCTGGGCAAAGGCCTGGCCGAGGGTGATGCCGATGTCTTCCACCGTGTGGTGATCATCAATGTGGTTATCGCCCTTGGCGTGTACATCGATGTCCATCATGCCGTGACGCGCGATCTGGTCCATCATGTGCTCCAGAAAGGGCACACCGGTATCAAATTTTGCCTTGCCGGAACCATCCAGGTTCACCGTAACGGTGATCTGGGTTTCCAGGGTGTTGCGGCTAACCGTTGCCTTGCGCTCGGCCATTGTGATCTCCAATCCGGGGATTGCGGGCAGCTTTGCCAAAAAAGGCGGGCGATTATAGCAAAAGCGGGCCGGCCCGACAGGACGTTACCGCGGGAATATGCCCCTGCTGCCAGGGGTGTGTGTTGCAGGCCGGCTGCGAATGAAAGTGCGCCCCCGCCGGGCGGGGGCACGCGGGACTCAGAGCTGCGGCAGCATCTCGTTGATGGCGCCGGCGTTCCAGCCGCCGTCCACCTTGAACTCAGAGCCGGTGCTGTAGCTGGCCTCGTCGGAGGCGAGGAAGGCGGTGACCGCCGCCACTTCAACGGGCATGCCCACCCGCGGCAGGGCCTGCCAGCTGTAGCTTGCGTCGGCCTGTTCCCGGGTCATGAAATCCTTGCCGTGCATGTCGGTGTACACGCCACCCGGGTGCACGCTGTTCACGCGGATGTTGTACTTGCCCATTTCCAGCGCCGCGGTTTTGGTCATGCCGCGCACCGCCCACTTGCTGGCGGTGTAGGCCAGCAGGGAGTTTTTGGACTGCAGGCCGTCGATGGAGGAAATATTAATGATGGAACCGCCGCCGGCGGCCTTCATTGCCTCGAACACCGACTGCATGCCCAAAAACACACCGAGCTGGTTGATGCGGGTGACGAACATGAAGTCGTCCTCGGTGGTGTCCATGATGCTCTTGTGGATCAGCACCGCGGCATTGTTCACCAGCACGTTCAGGGGGCCAAGCTGGCCGGCGGCCTCTACGGCGGCCTGCCACTGGGCCTTGTCGGTCACATCCAGGTGCACGTAGATGGCGGCGTCGCCAAGGTCGTCGGCCACTTTCTGGCCCACCTCATCGAGGATATCCGCCAGCACCACCTTTGCGCCCTGCTCCACCAGCAGCCGCGCGGTGGCCTCGCCCATGCCGCGGGCGGCCCCGGTTACAAGGGCAACTTTGCCTTCCAGTCTTGCCATGGTCTTATTCTCCATCATCAAAAAAGCGCTGAGGGTAGCGCTACCGTGGCGGTTCAGCCTCCCCCAAATGGATTATCGCCGCGACGGCCTCTGTGCAAGCTGCCTAGCGGTGCAGCTCGCCGGCGCGCTCTGGCTGATACAGCACACTGACAATGCGCACCCGCAGTTCGCCGCCACCGGGTTTGGGCCAGTTGATTTCGTCGCCCTCGCTGAGCCCCAGCAGGGCGCTGCCCACCGGCGCGAAGATGGAGATGGTATCGGCCGCGGCCTCGCCGCCACCGGGGTAAACCAGTGTGCGGCAGAATTCCTTGCCGGAGGACAGCTCCTGAAAGCGCACGGTGGAATTCATGGTGACCACCGTGGCGGGTACCTCGGCAGGCTCCACCACATCGGCGCGATCCAATTCTGCCTGCAGGGCATCTATGCCCGGCAGGGCAGCTACCTCATGGGTGGCCATCAGGCGCTCCAGCCGCTCGACATCGAGGGAAGAAACCGTAATCGCGGGCTTGATCTGCATGATGACATCACCTTTGGCGCCCATGGCGCCGTGTATTTGCTCGCCCCGAGCGCCGGCGCGGCAGCGGTGCTGCCGTGGGTCTGTGCGCATCGGGAATGGTTACTGGCCCGCAGGGGGCCGCTGGTTGTTCGGCGCGAATGGCCGAAGCGCCAGCATCGCACCAAGTGCGGCGTAAGGGAAGCCCCTTCATCTAAGGCCCCTAGCTTGAAGCCCCCTGGCTTGAAAGCCCGCCACTTGAAGCCCTCCACCGGAAACTTGTCGGCCGGCTGTAAATCGCTGCGTGCGCTGGCCAGGCAGGCGTTGACCCGGGGCGCCGCTGGCGGTTACCGTCCCCGCCCACCACTGGATGAACACCCGCCGCACCGTGACCCCACCCACCACCGACTTTGCCCACCGACTGCTGCGCTGGTTTGACCGCCACGGCCGCCACGACCTGCCCTGGCAGCGCGACACCAGCGCCTACCGGGTGTGGGTGTCGGAGATTATGCTGCAGCAGACCCAGGTGAAAACCGTCATTCCCTACTTTGAGCGCTTTATGGCCGCCTTCCCGACCGTGCAGGCCCTGGCGGCAGCGCCAGTGGATGATGTGCTGCACCTGTGGACGGGCCTTGGCTACTACGCCCGGGCGCGCAACCTGCACCGGGCGGCGCAGCAGGTCTGCACCGAACACGGCGGCAGCTTCCCCGCCTGTGTCGATACGCTGGAAGCGCTGCCCGGCATCGGCCGCTCCACCGCGGGGGCCATTGTCAGCATCGCCTTCGGCCAGCGCGCGGTGATTCTGGATGGCAATGTGAAGCGGGTGCTGGCCCGGCACCAGGCCATCGACGGCTGGCCCGGGCAAACGGCGGTACACCGCAGCCTGTGGCAGGTGGCCGATGACTTCACCCCCGCCGCGCGCAGCGCCGACTACACCCAGGCCATCATGGATCTGGGCGCCACATTGTGTACTCGCGGCAAACCCCGCTGCAGCGACTGCCCGGTGGCCAGTGACTGCGCCGCCCTGGCCAGTGGCCGGCAGGCCGACTACCCCGGCCGCAAACCCAAAAAGGCCCTGCCGGTAAAGCAGACCACCCTGCTGATTGCGGTGGCCGCCAGCGGCGAGGTGTACCTGCAGCAGCGCCCGGCCACCGGTATCTGGGGTGGCCTGTGGTGTTTTCCGGAGCTGGAGGGCAGCGGGCAATGCGAGCGCCTCTGCCTGGACCTGTGGGGCCTGGCGCCCCTATCACTCAGCCCGGGGCAGACCTTCCGCCACACCTTCAGCCACTACCACCTGGACATTACCCCGGTGGTGGCGCACCTGCCCGCCACGCCGGCGGCGATCATGGCCAGTGACGGGCAGCTCTGGTATAACAGGGCGCAACCCGCCCGGGTGGGCCTTGCCGCCCCGGTGGCCAGACTGCTGGCCAGCCTCTGACCGCTCCCGCGAGCGCACCAATTCAGGATCAAACCCATGTCCCGCACTGTTTTTTGCCGCAAATACCAACAGGAACTGGAAGGCCTGGACGCGCCGCCCTACCCCGGCCCCAAGGGGCAGGATATTTTTGAGCACGTCTCCAAACAGGCCTGGCAGGAATGGCAGGCACACCAGACCATGCTGATCAACGAGAAACAGCTGAGCCTGGTGGACCCACAGGCGCGCAAATACCTGCAGGGCGAGATGGACAAGTTCTTCTCCGGCGAGGACTACGACCAGGCCGAAGGCTACGTGCCGCCCAGCGAGTAAATCAGTCGCGCAGGGCGGCGATCATCCGCTCCACGTTGTCCTGCTGGTCGCCGATGTGATGTGACAGCGCGCGGCGGGCGCCACGCCAGTCTTTCTCCAGCAGGGCCTCGACAATTTCGCAGTGTTCCACCGCCATGCTGTGGCGGGTGGCATCGTCGCGCACCGCCGAATTGAACAGGGTGTTGTAGAACACGCTGTAGCGGTCGAAGAACTCCTGGATGTAGCGATTGCCGCAGCGGTCAATCCAGTAGTCGTGCAGGGCGTCATCCAGGCGCGGCGCGCTGCCCTTGCCGGACTGGTTGCCCGCCAGCAGCAACTCCAGCTCCTCCTGCACGAAGCGCGGCCGCGCCAGGTCCATCGCCTTGAGCTCCAGCGACTCCCGCACCACCAGGTAATCCAGGGTGTCTTCCTTTTTGTAAGGTTTGACCCGCCAGCCGCGACGGGGCACATGCTCCAGCATGCCGGCCCCGGCCAGGCGCGAGAATATCTGCCGCACTGCGGTGCGCCCGGTGCCAAACTGCTCGGCGGTGGCCTGCTCGCGCAGGAACTCACCGTCCTGGCGCAGGGAGCGCTGCACCACTTCCCGGCGCACCGCCTCTTCCAGGTTCTGCCGGTTGCCGGCCAGCGACGGCTGGCGCACCAGCGTGGCCAGGGTACGGCTGCTGACCCGGCCCGGCGCCAGGCGGCCATTCTCCAGGCGCTGGATGGCGCCCATCTGCACCAGGTCCTCCACCGCGTTGCGCACCGGCGTCATACTCACGCCGTAGTGCTTTGCGAGGGCGTCCAGGGTCAGTTTGCAGGGCAGCGCCTTGTCGCCCTGGCGCAGGTGGGTGGCCAGGTCGGCCTTGATCTGTTCCGCGATGGTCACGGTGCCGCTCTCCCTGAGGCGCAGCGCAAACACTCACGCCGCGCTGCGCGATCTTCCTGCCTATTATTTGCCTTTGGATGCAAAATCAACTTATGCTGCTCTCTCTGTTTCTTCTGGCCCGATTATAAAGAGGAGTAAGCCAACAATGCCAAGTACCCCCATCCACCTTCTGCGCGGCGCTTTTGCCGCCCTGCTGTGTGGCGCCGCTCTGGTTAACCCCCTGGTTCACCCCATGGCTCACGCCCAGGGCCAGGCGCCCGACCAGCCCCCGGCCAGCCCCCGCTCGCCCTACGAGATTATCGAGAACGCGCCGGCCAGCGCCTGGCGCAGCCTGGCTGCACAGAACACCCTCTACCTGGACCTGCCCCAGGGGCGGGTGGTGATTGAGCTGGCGCCGCGCTTTGCCCCGGCCCACAGCGCCAACATTAAAACCCTGGCGCGGGAGGGCTTTTACGACGGCCTCAGCATTTACCGGGTGGTCGAGGGCTTTGTGGCCCAGGGCGGCGACCAGAGCAAACAGCGCGACACCGGCGCCGGCCAGCGCCAGCTGAAGAGCGAGCGCTTCACAACGGCGGTCGCCGCCGGGGACTTCACCTTTCTGCCCGACCCGGACAGCTACGCCCCGCGCACCGGCTTTGTGGACGGCCTGCCCGCCGCCTTCGACCCGGCAACTGGCGAGGCCTGGCTGATCCACTGCCCGGCGGCCTTCGCCATGGCCCGGGACGACAGCCCCGACAGCGGCGGCACCGAGTTCTATGTGGTGCTGGGCCACGCCCCCCGCTACCTGGACCGCAACGTCACCGTGTTTGGCCGCGTGGTGCACGGCATGGACGTGATGCAGCAGCTCAACCGCTCCCGCAGCGATCTCTACGGCACCCTGGCCGAGGAGCGCCGCAACCCCATCCTGCGCCTGCAGGTGGCGGCGGATGTACCGGCCAGTGAGCGGCTGGACATCCAGGTGATGGACACCGGCTCCGCCAGCTTTGCCGAGCTAGTGGCGGCACGACGCAACCGGCCGGAGCCGTGGTTTGTCGAAACCCCCGACTATGTCGATGCCTGCGCCGTGAGCGTACCCACCCGCCTGCAATAAAAAGGCCGGGGCGGCGAGCGGCCGCCCCGGCCAGCTGGACCAAGGGATGGTGGGGGAGGTGCTCCCTTTTTAGTGGTCCATCAAATCGCCCGCCGGGGCGGAGAAAATCGCCTGCTCCGGCAGCGCCGCGGTGTCGATCACCCGGCCCCGGGCGATCACCGCCGCCTGCTTGCGGATGTTGCTGATGTCGCGCAGCGGGTTGGCGTCCAGCAGCACCATGTCCGCCACCTTGCCCACTTCCAGGGTGCCGATGTCATCCAGCATGCGCGCCGCGCGGGCGCCGTTGCGGGTGCCGGCGACGAGGGCCTCGGCCTCGCTCATGCCCAGCTCCACCAGGCCTTCAATGGCAATAAGGCTGCCGATGCCGGGCTCCTGGTTCTGCGCCTTTGGCGTTTTGCGAAACTCCGGGGCGCTGCCCTGGTAGTTGTCGGTGGCAATGGTGACCGGGCAGCCGGCCTCGATCAGGCGCACGGCGTTATCGCGCTGGATCTGCAGCCAGCGGCCCGCGTCCGCCGCCCGCTGGCGCTGCTCCGCCGAGGTGCGCGGCGCGGGCATCTCGGCCTGGGCTTGTTGGGCGGCCTTGCGCTGGGCCAGGTGCGCCTGCCAGGAGGGCCCGGTATACACGTTGGGGCGCATGGCGCACAGGGTGCCGCTCTTGGCCACCAGGGCCAGCAGGTCGTCGGAATATTCGCGGGTCAGCATTTCCGGGTGCTGCACCAAATCCACCCCCGCCTCCACCGACATGCGCAGGCCCTCGGGGCTGGTGGAGTGGGTTTCCACCACCAGGTTGCGGGCGTGGCCGGCATCCACAATCACCTTCTGGGTGCGCGGCGAAAAGCCGATCAGCGACGGCGTGCTGAAGTGGCTGGTGCCGCCGTACTTGATGAAGTTGGGGCCCTTGTCGAGGTAGTTATCCACCGCGGTACGCAGCTCCGCCGGCTCCATGTCCAGCAGCTCCTCGCCCACCCCCTGGGCGATGTAGTCGTTCCACTGCTGCTGGAACAGGGTCAGCTCGGACTCCTGCATCAGCGAGAAGGTCATGGAGAAGGGGCCGCCCCAGCCCAGGATATTGCCCGCCACCAGCATGCGCGGGCCGATGGCCTCGCCACGGGCAATGCGGTCGCGCACCGCCATCAGCGGGATCAGCGCGCCGTAGCTGTCGCGAATGGTGGTCACCCCGTGCTTGAGCTGCAGCTGCACAAATTCCTCGATCAGCTCCTCGCTGCGGTGGTGGTACTTGGTGACGGTTTCCCGGCGACGGGAGTTGCCATACACCGAGGCGTGTACGTTGCTGTCGATAAAGCCGGGCACCAGGTATTTGCCCTTGGCGTCGATCACCCGGGCATCGTCCGGCACCGCCACGTCGCCGGCGGCGCCGAGGGCGGCAATGCGCTCGCCGTCCACCACCAGGGTGGCGTTGCTCAGGGGTTTGCCGCCGTTGCCGTCGATCACAGTGGCGCCGACGATGGCCAGGCGCTCGGCCAGGGCGGCGCCGGTCCAGGACAGCAGCGCCGCCGCAGTCAGTGCCAGGGGCAGTCGGGTTATTCGCATGGTTGGTCTCCGTCGTTGTTATCGGGTGGGAGGCGGCCTGTCAGGCCAGCCGGCGGGCGCCGCCAAAGCGCTCGATGCGGTAGGGGCTGATGTCAAAGGCGGTGCGCCGCCCGGCGGCAAAGTCGCCAAGCAGCTCGGCGGTGACCGCCGCCTGGGTCAGCCCCAGGTGCTGGTGGCCAAAGGCCAGCAGCAGTTGCGGCGCGCCGGGGGCGGCGCCAATCACTGGCAGGGAATCCGGCAGGGAGGGCCGAAAGCCCATCCAGCGGGTGGCGCCCTCGCCGCTCACATTGCCCAGCAGGTGGCGCGCGTGATCCAGCAAAATGTCGGCGCGGCGGTAGTCCGGCTCGGCCTCAAGGCCCGCCAGTTCCACGGTGCCGGCCAGGCGCAGGCCATCCTCCATCGGTGTCATGACGAAGGAGCGCTCGTGGGAGGTCACCGGGCGCGACAGCCCCGCCCCCGGCTGCGGCAGCATCAGGTGGTAACCGCGCTCGGTATCCAGCGGCACCCGCAAGCCGAGTGGCTTCAGCAGGCGGGCGCTGAAGGCCCCCGCCGCCAGCACCACCTGGCGCGCGTGCAGGGTTTCTCCGCTGGCCAGGCGCAGCGCAACGCCACCGTCACGCAGGGCCAGTGACTCAACCGCGCCGCTGTTGCCGCTGCGCACCTCGCCGCCATTGGCCACAAAGTGCCGGGCCAGCTCGCGGGTCAGGCGCAGGGGGTTCACGGTGTGGGCGGTGTTGGGAAAGAACAGCCCGCTGTGTACCGCGCTGCCCAGGGTCGGCTCCAGGTCTCGCAGGGCGGCGCCATCGTGCTCTTCCACCACTACGCCGTGCTGGCGCAGCAGCGCCAGGGTCTTGCCATAGGCGCGCTGGCTGTCGGGTGATTCAAACACGGTGATGGCGCCGCGCTGCACCATCATGGCGCGCAGGCCGGTGCGGTCCAGCAGGCGCTCAAAGCTCTCGATGGAGCGGCTGTTCAGCGCGCGCAGGGCAAGGGTGGTTTGCCGCGCCGGGCCCGGCAGGGCAGCCAGGGCAAAGCGCAGCAGCCAGGGCGCCATGCGCGGCAGGTAGGACCAGCGCAGGCTCAGGGGGCTCATTGGGTCGAGCATCATTTTCGGCAGGCCCAGCAAAGTCTGGGGATTGGCCAAGGGCAGCACCACGTCGGTGGCGAAGTGGCCAGCGTTGCCGCTGGAGCAGCCCTCGCCGATGCCGGCGCGATCCAGCAGCAGCACCTTGCCGCCCTCGTGCTGCAGGCGCTCTGCAATGCAGGTGCCCACCACACCCGCGCCAATGACCACCGTATCCTGTTGCATTTCAGCCATGCGGCCCCCGCGTTTGACAGCGCAGCAACAAGTATTTATTGTGCGCAAAAACAAATTAGAGCGGACATTATCACGATGCCTTCAGGCAATTCAAGCACAGTGCAGCAGCGCAGGCCCGCCGCGTGACACTAAACCCCTTTCGCCAGCACCCGCCGGGGCTGGCCACCTGCTTCGCGGTGGAGATGTGGGAGCGCTTCAGCTACTACGGCATGCGCGCCCTGCTTATCTACTACCTGACCCAGCACTTCCTGTTCAGCGACCGCGAAGGCTACCTGCTGTACGGCGCCTACACCGCGCTGGTGTACATGATGCCGGTGATCGGCGGGGTGATTGCCGACCGCTGGCTGGGCGCGCGGCAGGCGGTGCAGCTGGGCGCCATCCTGCTGGTGCTGGGGCACTTTGGCATGGTGTTCGAGGGCCCCGCCGCCAGCCCCGCCACCAACGGCGAGGGCGTGGTGCGCGATGCGCTGTACCTGAACGGCTTCTTCCTGTCGCTGGCGCTGATCATCACCGGCGTCGGCTTTCTGAAAACCAATATCTCCAATCTGGTGGGCGCCCTGTACCCGCCCCACGACCGCCGCCGCGACGCCGGCTTTACCCTGTTTTACATGGGCATCAACCTGGGCGCCGCCCTGGCGCCCCTGCTGTGTGGCTGGCTGGGGCAAACCTATGGCTGGGGCTACGGCTTTGGCCTCGCCGGCATCGGCATGCTGTTCGGGCTGCTGGTGTTTTTGCGCGGCCAGCGCCACTTTCGCGGGCTGTGCGAATCCCCCGCCCGCACGCGGAGGGGTCTGGTGGGCGCCTACCTGGCGGCGCCGGCACTGGTTGCCGTGGTGTGGCTGGCCCTGCACTACCAACAAGCGGTGGGCCAGTTGCTGGGCGGCGCGGGCCTGCTGGCCGCCGGCGCCCTGCTGGTGCTGGCTTTTCGCTATTGCACCCCCG
This sequence comes from Parahaliea mediterranea, assembly GCF_003402235.1. Classification (GTDB taxonomy): domain Bacteria; phylum Pseudomonadota; class Gammaproteobacteria; order Pseudomonadales; family Halieaceae; genus Parahaliea; species Parahaliea mediterranea. The sequence continues at coordinate 191,590 of NZ_QEWO01000005.1, read as the reverse complement.
ACGAGCGGCGCGGCCTGCTGACCTGCGGGGCGCTGATCCTCGTCACCATTGTGTTCTGGGCCTTTTACGAGCAGGTGGGCAGCTCGCTGAACCTGTTTGCCGACCGCTCGGTGGACCGGGTGGTGTTCGGGGTGGAGATTCCCGCCGCCTCTCTGCAGGCCCTGCCGGCCATTTTTGTCATCCTGTTCGCCCCCCTGATCAGCCAGCTCTGGCTGGGCCTGTCGGCCGCGGGCCGCGAGCCCGGCACCCGGGGCAAGTTCGGCCTGGCCATCGGCCTGCTCAGCAGCGCCTTTTTGCTGCTGGCGCTGGGCATTGCGCTGGAAGGCGGCGACGGGCGCATTGCCCTGGCCTGGCTGGTGCTCAACTTCGCCCTGCTCAGCGCCGGCGAGCTGTGCCTGTCGCCGGTGAGCCTGTCCATGGTCGGCCGCCTCAGCCCCCTGCGCTACTGCGGCTTCATGATGGGGGTGCTGTTCCTCGCCATCTCCGCCGGCAACTTCACCGCCGGGCTGATCGCCGGGCTCACCAGCCAGGGCGCCGGTGATGCCGCCAGCATCGACGGCTACGCCACCGTGTACCTGCAACTTGGCCTGCTGGCGGCGGGAACAACCGCCGCCCTGCTGCTACCCTCAATCTATCGCCGCCTGCGCCCCGCCGCAGCCCCGGCCCAGACGCCAGAAGGAACCCCATGAACCCGACACAACTGCTGATCCCCCTCACCTGGCAGCCCCCCGCCGACTGGCGGCGGGTACGCTGCCTGGACGCCCACACCGGCGGCGAGCCCCTGCGCATCTATCTGGACGGCTACGGCGACATCCCCGGTACCAGCATTCTGGACAAGCAGGCCCACTGCCGCGAACAGCTGGACACGCTGCGCCGCGCCACCGTCTGGGAACCCCGCGGCCACGCGGACATGTACGGCTGCATTGTCACCGAGGCCACCACACCGGACGGTGATTTTGGCGTGATCTTCACCCACAACGAGGGCTACAGCAGCATGTGCGGCCACGGCATCATCGCCGCCACCACCGCGCTGCTGGACACCGGCGTGCTGCCGATGCAGGCACCGCAAACCTGCCTGCGCATCGACTCCCCGGCCGGGCGCATCACCGCCTACGCGCGCATCGAGCAGAACCGGGTGGCCAGCGTGTATTTTCACAACGTGCCCTCCTACGTGGTGGAGCTGGATGCGGAGGTCGCCGTGCCGGGCCTTGGCACCGTGCGCTACGACCTGGCCTTCGGCGGCGCCTACTACGCCTATGTGGACGCCCGCGAACTGGGCCTGGACACCGGCCCCGACAACGCCGCCGCCCTGATCGCCGCCGGCCGCGCCATCAAGCAGGCGGTGATGGACAGCCGCCCCATCCAGCACCCGGAGGATGCGGCCCTGGGCTTTCTCTATGGCACCATCTTCATCGACGCGCCCCGGGGCGAGGGCGCCGACAGCCGCAATGTCTGCATCTTTGCCGACGGTGAACTGGACCGCAGCCCCACCGGCACCGGGGTCAGCGGCCGGGTGGCTATCCACCACGCCCGGGGTGAGCTGGCCTGCGGCGAATCCCTGCAAATCGAGAGCATCATCGGCAGCCGCTTTCGCGCCGCGGTGCACAGCACCCTGGACTACTGCGGCCACGCCGCCATCGTGCCGGAGGTGGAGGGACAGGCCCATATCACCGGCCGCCACGAGTTTCTGATCGACCCGGCGGACCCGCTGGCCCACGGCTTTTTCATCCGTTAAGCCCATGTCTCAGATTCCCTTTTACGACGCCGCCGCCATCGCCTCCGCCGTCAGCATGGCGGACGCCATCGAACTGATGCGCGGCGCCTTCGCCAGCCTGACCCGGGGCGAGGCCGCCGTGCCCCTGCGCACCAATATGCCGCTTGAGGGCGGCGATTGCGCCCTGGTCATGCCCGTGTACCTGCCGGCCAGTGGCCACTATGGCGTCAAGACCGTGAGCGTGAACCATTCCAACCCGGCCCGGGGCCTGCCGCGCCTGCACGCCGTGTTCACCCTGTTCGACGCCCCCACCGGCGTGCCGCTGGCGGCCTTTGATGCCGAGTTCGTCACCGCCCTGCGCACCGGCGCCGGCGCCGGCCTTGCCACCGACCTGCTGGCCAGTCCCGGCCCCAAGCGGCTGGCCCTGTTTGGCGCGGGCCACCAGGCGGTGACCCAGTTGCAGGCCATGGCCGCCGTGCGCGAGCTGCAGGAGGTTGTGGTGTTCGCCACCAGTGCCGAGCGCGCCGCCGCCTTTGCCAGGGCCCAGTCGGCCCACTACCCCTTTCCCCTGCGCGCCGCCAGCGACCCGGCCGAGCTACAACAGGCGGACCTCATATGCACCGCCACCTCCGCCAGCGCGCCGGTCTTTGCCGATGCCAACCTGGGGCCGGTAGTGCACATCAACGGCGTGGGCTCCTACCACAAGGGCATGGCCGAGGTGCCGCCCGCCACCGTGGCCCGCGCCCTGCTGGTGGCCGACCAGCGCAGCGCCTGCCTGGCGGAGGCCGGCGACATCACCCAGGCCGTGGCCAGCGGCACCATTGGCGAGCAGCACATCTACGCCGAACTGGGCGAGCTGTGCGCCGGCCTGCGCCCCCTGCCAGCGGCCGGTCAGGGCGTGAGCTTCTTCAAGTCAGTGGGCAACGCCGTGCAAGATCTGGCCGTGGCCAGCCAGGCCTGGCGCGTTTTGGTCGCCAGGGCAGCCGGGCAGGGGGAGCCGTAAGGTGCGCCGCATTAATTTGACTTTGCACACAAAAAACATATTATGGGCGGCATAGCCTGTTCCGCGCCGGCCATCACCTGGCGCCCCACCCTTTTTATCTGGAGATAGCAGCATGAATATCGACGGCATTCTGGTTCCGGTCATCACCCCCTTCAACAGCGCTGGCGAGGTCAACTACGACGCCCTGGGCCAGCTGCTGGAGCACCTGCTGGGCGCCGGCGTGGCCGGCATCGTCACCTGCGGCACCACCGGCGAGTACTACGCCCTGAGCGAGGCGGAACGCGAAGGCGTGCTGCGCTATGTGGCCGAGACCGTGGGCGAGCGCGCCGCCCTGCTGGCCGGCGTCAACGACATGAGTACCACAGGTTCCATCGCCAAGGCCGAACAGGCCAAAGCGCTCGGCTACCAGGGCCTGATGGCCGCGCCGCCCATCTATTGCCTGCCCGGCCAGCACGAAATTGTGCGCCACTTCCAGACCCTGGCCGACACCGTGAAAATGCCGATTGTGATGTACAACTTCCCCGCCCGCTCCGGGGTGGAGATTAGCGTGGACACCGTCATCGAACTGGCCAAAAACCCTTACATCGTGGGCATCAAAGAGAGCAGCGGCGATTTCAGCCGCGCCCTGACCCTGCTCAACACCGAGTTTGACGGCTTCCAGGTGGTGTGCGGCTCCGACGACCAGGGCGCCGACTACCTGGCCTGGGGCGCCCGCTCCTGGATTGGCGGCTGCGCCAACTACCTGGCCGCCGACCACGTGGCCATGCACCAGGCCGCCGTGGCGGGTGATCACGAGCGCGTGCGCGCCATCATGGCCCGCCTGCTGCCGGTGATCCAGAACGCCGAGGGCGGCGACTACAATCAGAAGGCCAAGCTGGGCGTCAGCCACCTCGGCATCGAGGCCGGCGCCATCCGCGCGCCCCTGCTGCCCATCAGCAAGGACGACGAAAACGACTTTCTGGCTGCCCTGAAAGCCGCCCTGAACTGATCCAGCCACCACCCACACTGCCGATTAAGGAGAAAGCCCATGCTCAGCGACAGCGTCAAAGCCGTCTTCGAAGGCGCCAGCGCCGGTGAACTCAGCGCCAGCGCCATGGTGCCGGGCTACCGCCCGTCAGAGGCCAGCCTGGAAAACCGCAACCCCTGGGACAACAGCCTGATCGGCAGTGTGTACCGGGGCAACGAAGCCACCGTGAACGCCGCGGTGAGCGCCGCCCGCGCCTGCTTTGAAGGCGGCGAATGGTCCGCCCTGGAGCCCGGCGAGCGCAAGGCGGTACTGCTGCGCTGGTGCGACCTGATGGAGCAGCACGCCGACGAACTGGCGGCCCTGGACTGCGTGGATGCCGGCAAGCCCATCACCGAGTGCCTGAACACCGACATTCCCGAGACCATCAACACCTGCCGCTGGTACGCCGAGGCCAGTGACAAACTGTTTGGCAAAATCGCCCCCACCGGCCCCGAGGCCCTGGCCCTCATCACCAAGGAAGCCGCCGGCGTGGTGGGCGCGGTTCTGCCCTGGAACTTCCCGGCGCAAATGTTCGCCTGGAAGGTTGGCCCGGCCCTGGCGGTGGGCAACTCGGTCATCGTCAAACCCGCCGAGCAGACCTCCCTGTCCGCCTGCCGCATGGTGGCACTGGCCCACGAGGCCGGCGTGCCCGCCGCTGCCCTCACCGTGGTGACTGGCCTTGGCGAGGAAACCGGCATGCCACTTGGCCTGCATCCCGACGTGGACGTGCTGTCCTTCACCGGCTCCACCGAAGTGGGCCGTCTGTTCCTGCAGTACGCCGCCAAAAGCAACCTCAAGCGCGTGGTGCTGGAGTGCGGTGGCAAAAGCCCGCAGGTTATCTTCGACGACGTATACTCGCTGGAAGAGATCGTGGACGACGTGCTGTCGGCGGCCTTCTGGAACATGGGCGAGAACTGCAGCTGCGGCTCGCGCCTGCTGGTACACACCAGCCGCAAAGACGAACTGCTGGGCCTGTTGAAGGCCAAGCTGGCGGACTGGAAAGTCGGCAACCCGATGGAGCCGGAAACCATGATCGGCCCCATGGTGGAGAAGGTTCACTTCGACAAGGTGGCCGGCCACATCGCCACCGCCAAGTCCGAAGGCGCACAGCTGGTGCACGGCGGCGGCACCCCCGACCTCGGCGCCGGCATGGTGGTAGAGCCCACCATCTTCGACGGCGTGCAGCCCACCATGACCCTGTTCCGCGAAGAAGTCTTCGGCCCCGTACTGGCGGTGACCACCTTCGACACCGAGGAAGAGGCCATCAAACTTGCCAACGACACCCACTACGGCCTGGCGGCATCGCTCTACACCGCCGACATCCGCCGCGCCACCCGCGTGGCCCGCGCCATCCGCGCCGGCACCGTGTCGGTCAACTGCTTCTCCGAAGGCAGCATCGCCACTCCCTTCGGCGGCTACAAACTGTCGGGCTTTGGCGGCCAGGACAACGGCCTGGAAGCCTTCGAGCAGTACCTGGAAACCAAGACCACCTGGTTCGCCCAGTAAGTCTTGCACGACGGAGAACACGCGGTGAACACAGCAGCGTCCATCCGGGTCATCGACTCCCACACCGGCGGCGAACCCACCCGCCTGGTGATTGCCGGCGGCCCCGACCTGGGCGGCGGCAGCATGGCCGAGCGCCTGGCCATTCTGCGCCGCGAACACGACTGGCTGCGCCGGGCCCTGGTGAACGAACCGCGGGGCTCGGATGTCATGGTCGGCGCCCTGCTGTGCGCGCCGGTGGACCCCGCCAACACCGCCGGGGTGATCTTCTTCAACAACGTAGGCTACCTCGGCATGTGCGGCCACGGCACCATCGGGCTGATGGCCTCGCTGGCCTGGCTGGGGCAGATCGAACCGGGAGAGCACCACATCGAAACGCCCGTAGGCGTGGTAAAGGCTACCCTGCACGACGCCCACACCGTGAGCGTCAACAATGTAGAGAGCTACCGCTACCGCGAAGCCGTGCCGGTCACCCTGCCCGATGGCAGCACCGTCAGCGGCGACATCGCCTGGGGTGGCAACTGGTTCTTCCTGGTGGCAGACCACGGCCAGGCCATCGAACCCTGCAACACCGTCGCCCTCACCGCCTACGCCGGCGCCCTGCGCATCGCCCTGGGTGAGGCCGGCATCACCGGCGCCGACGGCGCCGAGATCGACCACATCGAGCTGTTCGGCCCGCCCACCAGCGCACGCGAGGCCGACAGCCGCAGCTTCGTGCTGTGCCCCGGCAACGCCTACGACCGCTCCCCCTGCGGCACCGGCACCAGCGCCAAACTGGCCTGCCTGCAGGCCGCCGGCAAGCTCCAGGCCGGCCAGGTGTGGCGCCAGCAGAGCGTCATCGGCAGCGTATTCGAAGGCAGCTTTGAGCCCGCAGAGAACGGCCGCATCCGCCCCACCATCACCGGCACCGCCTATGTCAATGGCGACTTCCGCCTGGTGATGGAGGCCGGTGACCCCTTCCGCCACGGCCTGCCGACGGCATGAGGCAGGGAAGATTAAAGTACGCTTGACTCCTATCGATACAGCGGGTTTAATACGCCCCCTCGCGCCCAGCGCACCCTCGCCCGGATAGCTCAGTTGGTAGAGCAGGGGATTGAAAATCCCCGTGTCGGCAGTTCGATTCTGTCTCCGGGCACCATATTCCTGAAAAGCCTCGCAGCCATGCGGGGCTTTTTTGTGTCCAATGCCGCCACCGCTCTTTTTAGAAGACAAGCTGGGGATCCTGAAATATCACGATATCCGTGCCCTCAACTGTCAGCGGGAAATGCAGTTCCAAGTTGGTTGGCAGCAGTGGATGCACTCGATCCCTCATTTCAGGAGTAGAACTTCTGCCACAGTTCAAGCTGCCGCTCTCCCAGAATTTTTTGTAGGAGCGGGTGCTTGTTCTGCCGTTGGGGTCGGGAATATAGAGTTTTATGGGGCTGCGCATATACACACGCGTTTTGTCGAAGCCGCGGTTCGGAAGGGTAAGGGCCATAGGGTTGAAGCGGTCTTCGCATGCCTCGCCGAAGTACGCTATGTCGGCATGATAAAAATCAGGAGGCAATGGGGCCGAGCCGGTCAGGAGGACGCTCAGGGTGTAGTTGTCGGGTAGTCCTTTGAAGTTGACCTGGATGTCCCAGGGGGATCCGTACTCGCTGACCCCAAGGTAGCTACCGATAGTTCGCCCGTTGCTGTCTATAACACGGGGGCGATCGCTTTCCCGGTACTCAAGTTTGTATTCGCCTGCCACGGTTTTTCGAAACACCGGCTCCAGGTAGAACGAGGTGTCAGATTCAAGAAACGCCAACAGGTTATCGTTTCCGGGAAATCCCGTTGTGTTCAGTGGGCAGCTATCGGCTTTGCCGCCGCATAAACGCAAAGGCGCCTTCTTCCACAACAGGAATTCGTAGCCAGGTGAAGGCTGGGCGATAAAGGTTTCATCGAAGTACACATCGTGAACGCCGATCTCGCAGTGTTGACCGGCCTGGCATGTGTAGGCACCGGATACGGATGCGACACTGCCGCCTTCCGGCACCTGAATCTCGATCTTGCAGCCGGCCAACACTGCGGCAACTATCGCTGCGAATACCGCAGCAAACATCGCGGTGAACGTCGTGGTGAATGTCGTGGTGAACATCGTGGATAGCATTCGGGGGATGACCATATCTCGCTTACCACTCAAGTTAACCCATCGTCACTTGAATAGTACCCGGAACGTTACTGCAACGCCGCCAGCGCTTTCATGCATATCGCACCACGCACTGACCCAATCGCGCCCTGCTCACAGGCCAACGGCACCACAGGCTGCTGCCTGCGTTGCCTGGTCAGTCAGCGGAAGCGGTAGGTGACGTCTATGCCGTAGGTTGTGGGCCGGTTGTAGGTGCCACCGGCGTAACCCAGCGAGCCGAAATCGATACCCCACTGGCGGTATTCCTCATCGGTGAGGTTTTTTCCCCACAGGGAGAAGCGCAGCACCCCATCGCGGTTGACTGGCACGTCGCTCAGGCTGAGCCTGGCATTGACCAGGGTATGCGCATCGGTTGAGTCGTACTGGTTATTGAAGACATGGTAGACAAACTCATCCGTATAGCTGACATCAACGCGCGCACTGAGAACGCCAAAGCTGAACGGGCGAAAGTCGTACTGCAGGCCAAGATTGGCATTGTGCTCTGGCGCACGGGTGACGGTGGTGCGATCGGAGATGTCGACAAATTCATTGGTAGCAGGGTCAAGCGCCAGGTACTCGTTGAACTGCGCATCCAGATAGCCATAGTTGAAATCAAGCAGCCATCCTTCAGCCAGGATGGCGGTGAGGTCGACTTCCAGCCCCTGGTAGGTGGCATCGCCGGCATTCACAATGTTGCTGGACGCCCCGCCGGAGCCGGCCTCGAACTGGGCGATCTGGATGTCGGTGTAGTCGTTGTAGAACAGGGCGAGGTTGGCCCGCACCCGGCTATCCATCCACTCTGACTTCATACCCACTTCAAACGACTGCAGCTCCTCTTCTGCAAACGGCGTGCGGAAGGATGCCTCGGAGGAGGCCCGGGCATTGAAACCGCCACCGTTGTAACCCGTGGAAAAGGTGCCGTAAAAGCTGATGTCATCACTCATTGCCCAGTTCATCCGCAGCAGGTAGCTGAGGTTGTCCCACTGATCGTCACCAACAAAGGCGTCACTCAGGGCGGCATGGCCAAAATCCTCGTTGAACAGGAATGCCTCCTTGTCGTCCTCGGTATAGCGCAGGCCCGCACTCAGGTCGATGCGCTGGCTGATTGACCAGGTCACCTGCCCGTAGGCCGCCTTGGATTTTGTCTCCTGCCCGTAGGCGAAATCGGCGAAGCCATTCAGGTTGGGGTCAGCGGCGCCGGTAGGGTCAAGGAACGGCAGTTGCTGGCTGCCAAAACACACCAGGTTCTCATCACAATAGCCAAAGCTCTGGTACAGGCTTTGCAGTGGCGCCGGGAAGCTGCCAATCAGCAACTGAATCGGCAGGTTGAATCGCTGGGGGTTGTATTCAAAGGTTTGTTCTTCGTAGTAGAACAGACCACCGGTGTACTGCACGCGCCCCCCAAAGGCATCGCCGATAACCTGCAGCTCATGCGTTGTCAGTTCAACTGAGGTCTTTTCGTTGTAGGCGGTGAAGGCGTCCTTGGCGACCACATCACCAACTGCAAGCGCCGGGTTCAGGTCGGCCCAGAATAAGTCCCGGGCATAGTAGGTGCCACCGCCCAGCGGGGCGTCGCCCCGGCTCATCTCGGTTTCCCGGTCACCGAAAATGTACTTGATTGTGAACGGGTTGATATCCCATTGCGCGGTAAAGGTGTGCCCTTCTACGTCCAGCTGCTCATCGCCGTAGTTCTCGTAGTAGAAGCGTTCCCGGCGATGGTCCGGGTCGCCGATATCCGCTGCCATCTGCCGATACAGGTCACCGCCAAGAAGCGCGAAAGGAAAGGGCGTGGTAGTGATGCCGTTGTACAGTTCCGTATGCACATGGGTCACCTGCCAGGGCACCGGTACGTAGGTATTGTCTGTCCTGTCGTAGGCATAGTCCAAAACCAGACTATCAACGCTCTCCAACCGCAAGGCAGCGCGAAAGCCGGTGCTGTCTTCACCACCCAGTTCGCTCTGCTCGGCACTTTCTGCGGTGTTCTTCGCCCAGCCGTCGTATTCACTGCTCATGGCCGACAGTTTCACGGACAGCATGTCGGCGAGCTGCGGCAAATCCACCGAACCTGCCAGACGATGATAACCATCGTTGCCCACACCGGCTTCCAGAGCAGCGCCCAAGTTTCCACTTGGCTTGACGGTGGTTACGTTGACGGCGCCGCCGGTGCTGTTGCGACCAAACAGTGTTCCCTGGGGGCCGCGCAGCACTTCAATGCGCTCAAGGTCCACAATATCGAACACCGCGCCAACGGTTTTGCTGCTGTAAATCCCATCAATGTAGAAGCTCGTTTTGGGGTCAATAATCACCGAGCTTTCGCCGCTACCGACCCCGCGGATGTAGATCGACATATTGGCGTTGGAGGACGGCTGTTTCTGTATATTGGTATTGGGCGCCAACCCGCCAATGTCCGCGACGCTGTAGATGCCAAGCTCGGCAATCTTGTCTGAACTGAAGGCGGTCACCGCAATGGGCGTGTCCTGCAAAGTGCTCTCGCGTCGCTCGGCGGTAACGATCACCTCTTCCAGAACCAGACTATTGGCGGCCGCTACAGGCGCCGCCAGAGCGACTGAAACACAGGCGACTGCCCTCGCCAAGGGCAGTAATCGGCAGCAGGATGTCGGGTGTTGCATGGCCATCTCCCGGGTTGTAGTTATTGGAGGTTGTTGTCGTTATTGGCAGCTACTGCTTGTCGAGCGCTGGTTGCGTTGCCTGGCGCCATTTACGGTGCCAGAACTGGACCATGGGCTCGTTGCGACCCAATATTGTGGTGCCCTGCGCGCAGGCAGCGACGCCCTGTTGGCACTGTTCTGCCGCCAGCAAATCTTCATCGTTGAAAATATCGCCGCCAAATTCATAGGCACGCCGCGCCTCTTCAATGGGATGAAGGTCGTTACATACGCCGGAGTAATAAACGACGGAAGAGCCAGGGTCTCGACCGGGCTCAACGCGCAACATCTGAGCATCGTTGGGGTTAATAACAACCACCGTGCCGGGATAAATCGTGTGATTCATCGTCGCCGGGGGCCTGCTGGGCCACTGGCTACGATCGATATTCTCGAAGTCGGCAATCTCCCTGAGCGGGAATGCCCAGCGCGTGTGGTCTCCAAACTCATCGGTGACCGCATGCGCAGTCATCAACGGGGAAAGGCTGTCGCGGTGCAAGGTGGCAAAGTGGTAGCTTTCATGACTCAGGTTGACGACCATTTTCCAATTGGCCCGCACGTCATACCTGCGCGTTTCAACAGGGCGGACTTTATCGAGTGCATAACCTGCGAATGCCGGCGCGATATCATCCAGTGCGTGGTGAACGACTGACTGGCTCATTGTTGGGCGCAAGCCGACCACAATAAGGCCGGAGCAATCCGAGACGGGTAGTTCAATGAGATTCAAGTTGTCGTTGGCGGGCTCGAAAGCATCGTCTCGCGGACGACCTGCCAGGCGGCCATCCAGGGCGTAGCTCCAGCCGTGAAAGCGGCAGTTCAGGCGCCTTCTTTCGCCACAACCGTCTGCAACACGGGATCCGCGGTGAGCACAGGCGTTGATGAACGCATGCAAAACCCCGGCTTCGTCACGCGTAACGACAATGGGAATGCCCATGGACTCGGTTGTCATAAAGGAGCCGGGCTTGGCTACTTCGCCTGCAAAGCCAATGGTTTGCGGCGTCGAGAAGAACAGCGCTTCGCGCTCCCGCTGCCACAGCGCATCATCGAGAAAGACACTGTTGGGGACTGTCATTGTCTCCCCTGCCTCATCGGACGTGTTGGTATTCACTCTGTCGATGAGCCGCTGCGTCAGTGCTATGACATCCTCGTGTTCCACTTTCCATCCCCGTTGTTATCAATCGTCAACCAGGCAGCCGCCGCACGAAAACGCTGCAACCAACCCGCTTTCGGCCGGAAGTACACCACCGGCTGAACGCCTTTTAGACGTAAGGGGATGATTGGCGTGTTTCAGTTGCCGTAAAACGTCGACTTCACCTATGGTTTGAAGGAGGACTCAGAATAACAATCGACCAGGGCCCTCAATACTCCACTTTTGTGCGTCGGGGAGTTTTTGTATCTGCATGTTTTATAAAGAAATAAAATTTGCTCCATTGCCCTATTCACGTTTTTGGCAGGTATGTCGAGCGCATGGCTAACAAACACAAAGGCAGTACGCAGGAACCCCCGGCACCGAGACGCGAGCCGCAGCAATCGCGCTCTCGGGAACTGGTGCGCGCGATTCGTGAGGCAGGCCTTGCCCTGCTGAAAGAGGCGGGCCCGGCTGCGTTGACCACCAACCGCATTGCAGAGCGCGCCGGCGTTGGCATAGCTTCGCTGTATCGCTATTACCCTGATCGGGAAGCGGTGCTGGCGGATATTTTTGAAGCCAAGCTTGAAGATATTGACCGCCAGTATCAAAGCGAACTGGCAAGCAATGCGTACCTGGCGCGCAGCCTGAATGACAAGCTGCGGCAGATTATCGAGGTGCCGATTGCAATAAACCGCGAGCTGCTAAGCCTGCACAGGGAGTTTTTTACACGTCACCAATTTCATTATGAAATTACCTATCGGCCCGGCCCGGACGGCCAGGAGAGCTGGGAGGAATGGTCGGAAAAATGGTGGCTCGAAATCCTCTCACAACACCGCGATGAGTTACGCGTTAACAATGTTGAGCAGGCCGCATTCATCGTGCTGAGCGCTTTGCGCGGCGCCATTGATAACGCGACCAGTCGTTATCCCCAGTACATTTACGACGACGGCTTTATCGAGGAAATGCTGGATATGGTCGGGCGCTATCTACGCGGTGTTGGTGATAATGGTGGTGATTGCGGTGGTGATAGTGGCGGTGACCGTGATGTTGATAACAGCGATCGTGAAACCGGCCGCGGCACATCCGCCTTTAAGCCGCCGGATGGCGAAAAGCACGGCTGATGTTTGTATTGTATCGGCTGATACCCATTTTCCGCGGATAGCCTGCCTTAACACTTGCCGCCTGTGTCTACCCGCTTAGTCTGCCCCTATGTCTACCAGCTATACCAGCCCTTTATACCAGCGTCCTATACCCGCCACTACGCCAGCACCGACTTCGACGCGATAGCGATTGGCGCTCTATCTATACGGAAGAATGCCGGGTCCACCGCTGTGTCAAAGGTGGTGCAGGCTTCGCCGCTGATCTGCCGCGCCAGCATGGCGCCGATGGCGGGGGCGAGTTTGAAGCCGTGGCCACTAAAGCCGTTAGCAAGGTAAAAGCCTTTTAGCGCGCTCTCCCCAACCAGCGGGTGCACGTCTTCTTCGTTGACGGTGTAGAGGCCGCAGTAACCACGCAGGGCGCCGCGATAGGGCAGCTGCGGGAGGCGGTGATGCAGGGCGTGGAGCTTGGCGTGGGTAAAGTCATCGTCGGCGCTGCGGTTGAAGTGATCCGGATCGTCGATGCGCTCGCGCTCGTCGGCCTCCAGCACGGAGCCCACCACCAGCTGCTGGCCGCGGTTCTGGCAGCGGAAGTAGATGCCCGCCGCCATGTCCACGGCGACGGGGATGGGGCCGGCAAGGTCCCCCGGGCGCTCCAGGTACAGCACCTGGATGCGGGTGGGACGCAGATGCCAGGGCAGGGTCAGCCCGGCCGCGCGGCTCAGTTGGTTGCACCAGGGGCCGGCGGCGTTGATGACCACCGGCGCTGCCAGCTGCTCGCCACTGGCCAGCGTCACCCCACGCACGGCGCCGCCAGACTGGGCGATGCCCTGCACCTGCGCGCCAAAGCGCACCGCCACACCGGCGCCGCGGCAGGCCTGCAGCAGGTCGTCGGCGCAGGCCACCGGGTCTATGTAGCCGCCCTCGGTTTCCAGCAGGTAACGGCCGCCGCCACGGCAGGTGTGGGCCTCGCCGGTTTCGGTATCCGGGGCCAGGGTGCAGGGGCTGAAGGCGGGGTAGCGCCGCAGCAGTTCGTCGTCGCCAAATACGTCGGTGGCCACACCCACCGCCTGCATGCGCCGGTGTTCACGCTCGACCCAGTCGGTATCGGCCCCCGGCATCCACAGCACGCCATCTTCGGCGAAAGCGGCGCGGGGTGTTGCCAGGCCGGTAAAGTCTGCCCAGTGACGGTAGGCGGCGATGCCATCGCGCGCCAGCTGGATCATGTTGTCGAGGGAGTAGCGGGTGCGGCAGATGGCGGAGGAGGCGCCGGTGGAGCCCTCGCCGGTGCCGGCGCCCTTCTCCAGCACGGTAATTGACAGGTGGCTGCGGCGCGCCAGCTGCCAGGCGATGGACAGGCCGATGATGCCCGCCCCGATCACGATCACATCTGCACGCTTCATGGCTGTTGCCCTTCATTCGCTGTTGCTGTGCAGGTTAGCACGGCTTCAGCACTACAAAGCCAAGGCCGCGACGGGCAATCCACCTGCGATCGCGGTACAGTGCCGCCTATTGTGTTATCGAGGCCGACAAACCTGCGCCCATGTTTCTTGCCTATGTGATCAACAGCCTGGTGGTGGTTCTGGTGGTGGCCCTGCACTACGAATACCTGCACCAGACGTCCCGCTATTTATCAACCGTGCCGCTGCACCCGCGGTTTCGTATTGTGCTGGGCGTCGTCGGCGCGCTATTGGCCCACGCCACGGAAATCTGGATTTTTGCCATCGCCTACTATCTCGCCATAGAGCACCTCGACTGGGGCAGCCTGGAAGGGCTGGATGCGCTCAGCTTGCTGGATTGCGTGTACTATTCCTTCACTGTGTACACCACCCTGGGCTTTGGCGACATTGTGCCCCAGGGCAATATCCGTTATCTCACTGGCATTGAATCGCTCACCGGGCTGGTGCTGATCACCTGGACGGCCTCGTTCCTGTATCTGGAAATGCAGAAGTACTGGGACAGCGAAAACCACCCCAAAGGTGGCTGAGCAGCGCTGATGGCACCAGCTGCGCTTTATACAATGCCGCCCTACCCGCATCGCAAGGACACCCCATGACGCACATCACCCTTCGCCCCGCCACACCCGACGACGTGGGCCTGATTCGCCATTTTGTGCGCGAGTTGGCGGACTATGAGAAAGCGCTGGATCAGGCCCAGGCCAGCGAGCAGGACTTTCACCAGGCCCTGTTCTGCGAGCATCCGAAGGTCTGGTCGGTGATTTGCGAAATCGACGGCGAAGCCGCGGGCTTTGCGCTGTACTTTTTTAATTATTCCACATGGACTGGAAAGCACGGCCTGTTCCTGGAAGACCTGTACGTGTCGCCAGCTTACCGTGGCGCCGGTGCTGGCAAGGCCCTGCTCCGGCACCTGGCACAGATTGCGGTGCAGGCGGACTGCCGCCGCTTTGAATGGAATGTGCTGGACTGGAACCAGAGCGCCATCGACTTCTACGAGTCTTTTGGCGCCCGGCCCCAGAGCGAATGGATTGGCTACCGCCTGACGGGCAAGGCGCTGCGGGACTTTGCCGCCAGCGAAGACTAGCTGGACGCGCCAGGCGCGATTGCGCCTGGCAGCCGCTCACCCGGCTCGCCGCCTGAGCCAGTGGGCCGGCAGCAGCGAAGCCAGCAGGATCAGCGCAAGCACGGCATAGATGGGCCAGCCGCCCTCGCCTTCATCATGGCCGCCATCACTGGCTGTCGCCGGTGCCACCAGCACGTCTGTTGCCGTGGTGTGGCCCTCGTCACCCTGGGCGGTTACGCGGTAGCGCTGGCCGGCCAGGGCGGGCAGTTCGAAGCTGCCATCGGCGCGGGTTTGCAGGGCCAGTGCGGGAGCGTCCGGGTGGCTCAGGTTCTCTATCTGGATGTAATTGCCGGCGGCAGCGCTGTCGTCGCTGTAGCTCAGCACACCCCGGATCAGCCAGCCGCCTTCGGTGTGGGCCGCGGCGGCCTGCAAATGCATGCCGTGGGCCCAGGCAGGCCCCTGCCAGGGCACCAGCAGTAACAGCGCCGCCGTCAGCCAGCTGCGCAACCAGCGCGCAGTGCAGGCAGGCATCAACGCGCCTCGAAGCGGAACAGGTATTCGTAGCTCAGCTCGGTGTACTGTGGCTCTTGCACGGCAAAACGCTTGCCGGCCCACAAGCGGTTGACGCCGGGCTGCGGTACAAAGGTGGCAATACCGTCGGCGCCGGTTTCACCGGCGTCTCCCTCTTCCCCGCGGCCGAGTTTGACGCCAGCCAGGGGTTTGCCGTCCAGCAGCACGCGTACCTGCATCGGCTCGCCGGCGCGGGGCTGGCTGGCAAGCACGGGCAGCACTTCAAAGCGCTGGTCCAGTTCGCGGGTGACGATGGGCGACCACTGCAGCACGGTCTTGTGGTATTTCAGGGCATTGGTGGCGGCGGTGGCGCCCGGCACGGCACTCATGGGCTGGTTCACACTGCGGCCCATGGGGTCGCGGGTCCAGATGCCGTTGTCAAAGTGGATGGCCACCAGCGCGGCGGCGGGCGGCAGCACCAGTTGCGCATTGCCGCCATCGCGCCCATCGGTGCGCTGGTAGTCCAGTGTGTCGCCTGCGGCGTTGTACACATCGATGGAGACGATTTTCGCGCTGTCATAGGTTTCCAGCTTGCCCTCGTGGCCGCCGTACTTGATCTCGTAGCCGCCGGTGGTATCGGCCAGTGGCTCCAGCCACACGGTGTGGGCACAAGCCAGGGAGGCAAACAGCGCCGCCGCCAGTGCGACACCGCCCCTCGCGCAAATGCGTGCCCTGTTCTGTGTTTTGTTCTGGTCCGGGTGCTGTGCGTTGTGATGTGCCATGTCTGTCACTCCATTTACAAGCTGATTTGCACGCCAAGGCGCACCTGGCGCGGCGCGCCGGTGGCAAACAGGTTTTCTCCGCCGAACATAAAGCGGCTGGGCGCGTAGGTTTCGTCTGTCAGGTTGTCGACCCTGGCGTACACATTCCAGCCGGGCTGCCATTGCCAGTCTACTTCAAGGTCTGTGACGTCATAGCTGTCGGCATAGGCGCTGTTGTCGGCCGTCAGGGCGTAGCCCCCCACCGCCCGCCAGATCAGGTTCACCCGCCAGTCGGGCAGGAACAGCCAGCCGGCCTGCACGGTGGCAGAGTAGTCCGACACGCCACCCACTTCCTTGCCTTCCAGGCTGGGGTCGGCGTTCTTGAGTACCTCGGTGTCCGTCTTGCCGTACACCGCGCTCAGCGATACCTGCGGCAGGGGCTGCCAGGCCACGGACAGTTCCAGCCCGCGGCGCTCGGTTTCACCGTAGTTTTCGTAGATGCCGGTATCAAGGGTGCGCACTTCGCCGTCGGAATCCACCTGGAACAGGGCCAGGTCCACCTCGAAGGTATCCGCTGGCGCCCAGTTGATGCCCGCTTCCAGCTGGTTGAAGGTCACCGGGTCCAGGTTGCTGGCCTGGGGCTGGTATTTAAGCCAGTCGGGGGGCAGGGCAAAACCCTCTGAGTAGCTGGCGCGCAGCTCAAGGTGGCTTGCCACGCGAGAGCGCAGGCCCAGTTTGGGGCTCAGGTTGTCCAGGTTGTTCAGCTCGCTGCAGGGGTTGCTGCCAGTCTCTGGCCCCTGGGGTTTGCAATCACCGTCAAAGCGGTCGTATCGCAGGCCCAGGGACGGCTGCAGCAGGGGGTGCCAGTCGGCACGCAGCTCGGCAAAGGCGGATACGCTGTCCAACTCGGTGCGCCGGTCATTGACCGGCGGGCCCTGTGGGCGCCGGTGGTCCAGGCCGTCGTGGTAGAGGTAGTCGGTGGCCTCGCGGTAGGTTTCCACGCCGGCAATCCACAACAGGGGAACGCCGGCGGGGCTGTGCTGGCCGCTCAGGCTGAGCCCGGCACCGCTCACCTCGCGGTCGTAGGACTCTTCCCGCTGCCGCCATTGGCCGCCGCCCACCGGGCGGGTGAACCAGCGGGTGAAGTCCTGCTCGGTGCCGTAGAGGAAGCCAAGCAGCTGCAGCGACGGGCTGAGTTGGTGGCTGATGTCGCCGCGCAGGGTGGCGAAGGATTTTTCCGCGCCGTCGTTGTGCACATTGGCATTGATGCCATAGGGGTCGCGCCGGTAGTCCGCCTCGGTCAGGTAGGAGGCACTGTCGCTGTCGGCGTCGTGCCAGCGGCCAGACAGGGCCACCCGGGTGCGCTCGCCAAGGCCAACGCCCCAGCGCCCGGACAGGGTATCGCGGCGCCCATCCGACTGCGGCCGGTAGCCGTCGCTCTGGTAGTGCTGCAGGGCCAGGTTGAGTTCCTGGTTTTCGCCGGGCTCCAGCCCCAGCGCCCCCTGCACATCCACCAGGCCGTCGGAGCCGCCGCTTAAATCCAGGTTGGTGTACTGGCCGCCCTTGCGGGTGTCTATCTTCACCAGCCCGCCGCGGTTGTAGTTGCCATAGAGGGACGACACGGGCCCCTTGAACACCGTCATGTCGCTCACTTCCAGCGGCACAATCACGTTCAGGTCCACGTAGCCGTCGGCGTGGGACATGGCCTCGTTGAGGGGAATACCGTCAATCACCACCCCCAGGTCGCCGCCGTGGCCGCCATCGCCAAAGCCGCGGATGGTGAAGCTGTTGGCCACACCGCCTAGGCCATAGTCGCGGATGCTCATGCCCGGCACCTGGTCAAAAATCTGCTCGGGCTGGGAGATTTTCTGCTCCCGCAGGGTATCGGCGTCGAAGGTGGAGGCGGAAAAGGCCGTGGTGGCCTGGTCGAGAATCTGCCCCTTCACCACAATTTCCGACATGGGCAGGCCCGATCGGCCGGCAGCGGGCTCTTGCGCCGCCAGCAGTGACGGCGTTGCCGCAAGCGATACCGCGACGGCGATGATGCGTAATTTGGGTTGATTCATACCTTGCCTCCTGCAGGCGCCCGCGCGAAAAACACGGGCATCAATGTTTGTGTGCCGGGCCGCCGTCATGACTGTGCCAGCCCTCTGCGGCGCCGCTCTGCACGCTGGCGGGGGGTTCTGCGTGGTGGTCCTGCTGCGCGTGCACCAGGCCGTGCAGCTGATACAGCAGCAACAGAAAGCCGGCGATGATCAGCAGGGCGTTCACGGCGCGGCTGAGGGGCACCCACACCACGGTCTTGCGCCAGGCGCTGATCACCACAATCATCAGGCACAGGGCCGCCACCTGGCCCAGCTCCACCCCCAGGTTGAACCACAGTATCTTGCCCACAATGCCGGCATCGCTGCGGTCCGCCAGGGTCTGGAACTGGGTTGCCAGGCCCAGGCCGTGAATCAGCCCGAACAGGAACACCATCACCAGCAGGTTGGGGGCACTCACCCCCAGGCAGCGGCGAAAGCCATCGAGGTTTTCAAAGCCCTTGTACATCACCGTCACGGCGATAAAGGCATCCACGTAATAGGGCGTTACCTGCACACCGGCAAAGGTGGCGCCCAGCAGCACCAGGGTGTGGCCGAGGGTAAAGGCGGTGATGAACTTGAGGATGTCGCCAAAGCGCTGGAGGAAGAACACCACCCCCAGCAGAAACAGCAGGTGGTCGTAGCCGGTGAGCATGTGCTCGGCACCGGTCCATAAATAGTCCAGCCAGTTGCCATCGCGCAGCCGCTCGCGGGCGGCGTCGGGCACCTCGTGGGCCGCAGCCGGCAGCGCCAGCAGGCACAGGGGCAGCCAGGCCAGGCGTGTAAAGCGGGTGTTTTTCATTGCTGTTTTCGGGCGTCTGCTGTCCCGATCCCTGGGATTTTCCGTACAATGCTGCCAGATCACCTAAACTTCGATAACAGATCGGTTTTCACAGACCAGGCCATGACACAACGGATAAACCCCCTTACCCAGCCGCTGAACTGGCTGGCGGGCCGCCCCAGGAACAGCCGCACCCCCGCCCTTGGCGAGCGTGAACTGGCGGTGATGCACGCCCTGTGGCAGGCCGAGAGCCACGCCAGCGCACCAGAGGCCGCCATGCTGTCTGCCCAGCAGGTACTGGAGCGCATGGCCGGCGAGCCCCTGGCCCTCAGCACCATCCAGAGCACACTGGAGCGCCTGTGCCGCAAGGCCCTGGTGGCCCGGCAGAAGCAGGCCCGTGCCTACCTCTACCGCCCGCTGCTGGCGCGCCAGGACCTGATCAGCTCCATGCTCCACGACATCAGCCAGGACATCGCCGGCGGCGATGTTGCCCCCATGGTGTCGGGCTTTATGGACTACCTCAGCGCCTCCCGCGATGACTGACCTGCTCACCGTACTGGCCGAGCACCTGGTGGCGGCGGTATTGCTGGTTGCCCTGGCGTCGCAGCTGGCGGCGCTGCTGTACCCCCTGTTCCAGCGCGCATCGCGGGCCGTGGGCGCCGACGGCCGCGCCCTGCTCACCTGGCTGTACGGGCTGATGCCAACGCTGATTGCGGCGGTGAGTGTGCTGCTGTTGCATCTGCCGGCGGTAAGCGGCGGGCTCATTCCCAGCCACTGCCACGGCAGCACCTGCGGCGCCCACACGCCGCAGTTTGGCCTGGCCTCGCCGGCTGGCATCAGTCTTGTGCTGGTTTGCATCGCGCTGGCCGCCATCGGCCTTTGCCTGGTGCAGCGCGCCCAGCGCCTGGCCCGGCGCCGGCTGTATGCCATGAACCTGCTGTCGCAGCCGGAGCCCGGCCGCTTCTGGCGGTTGATTGAGAGCGATGAACCCCGGGCCTGGTGCGCCGGCTATCTGCGCCCGCAGATTTTCGTGACCCGCGGCCTGATCAGTGCCCTGGCGCCGGCCCAGGTACAGGCCGTGCTGCTGCACGAGTGGGCCCACCTGCAGCGGCGGGACAACCTGCGCGCCCTGCTGCTGCAATGGGCAACCGTGCTCTGGCCCGGCGGTCGCAAGCGACGCCTGTGGCAGGACCTGCACAGCGCCACCGAACAGGCCTGCGACCTAGCCGCCGCCCGGCAGGCGGGCTCCGCCACCGAGCTCATTGCCGCCCTGCAGCGGCTGGCGGCCAGCCCCGACGCCGCGCCGGTATCGGCAATGGCCGCTTCGCCAGCCGCAAGCGCAACCGGCGCGGGGCCGGACTGCGCCGCAGTTGCCAGCCGTGTTCGGCAGTTGCAAACCACTGCCCCGCCCGCGGCCTTCGCCGCAGAAAGCTGGCTGATGATCTCCGCCCTCGGCGCCGGGCAAATCATTGCCCTGCCGGTTGTCGCCCACATCGCCATCGAGTGGCTGACCCTGTGACCCTGCAACACAGCAGCACCCGGCGCATTCAACCCTCGCAGGGCGCAAAGCGCGGCACCGCCACGCCGTCCACCAGCACCGTCTCCACAAACATCGCCAGCGGGCGTACCCACAGCCCGCCCTCGCCGTAGCAGGGGCGATAAACCACCAGCAGTTCGCCGGTTTCCGAGTGGCGGGCAACGCCCTCCACCTGATAGTCGTTGCCTTTGTAGTGGCGGTAGCGGCCGGGTTTAACGTTCAAAGCAATTGCCCTCTCAATCTGGCGGTATGGTATGCGGTGTATGAAGCCGGTACGGCCTGGCGTCCCTGACGCAGGGTGTGTATGAAATTAATCGATTCCCGCGGCGGTAGGGTTGGCAAACTCCCCATTCGGCGAAATCGCTCCCCACGTTAAAGGCCACCCACTGCACACTGAACAATTTAACGGCCAACAGCCAATTGCATCAACGTAAACGCCCTAGTCCAAGAAGCAGCAGTGGCCTGGGTTTGCGCCCAACTGCCGCCAGGCTGCGATCAACGGCGCCGAAACGGCCGCGTTTGGCCCTATAATGCCCGCATGCTTTTTGATCAGATCACCAACAATCGACGCTATCTCTTCTGGACGCTGCAGGCGGTGGGCTGGAGCGGGTGGGCGTTCACGTTTTACCTGGGCGTGCTGTTCTGGGGCAAGCTGCCCAGCGAGAATTACCACTGGTACCTGCCGCTGATCAGCTTCATCGGCATGTGCTTTACGCTGGGCCTGCGGGCGCTGTACCGCTCCATGTGGGAGATGCACATTGTGCGCCGGGTGGTCGCCATTGTGGTGGGCTCCTACACTGCGGGGCTACTGTGGATGGCCTGCCGCGCGGCCATTTTCTACGAGGTGTTCCCCAATGAGCGGCGCGCCTACGAAGAGCATGGCATGGCCTGGTATTCGTATTTTGACGGCGGCATTTCCGCCTTCTGGGTGATGCTGGTGTGGAGCGCCCTGTACTTTGGCATCAAGTACTACCTGCAGTCGCAGGAGGAAAAGGAGCGCTGGCTGAAGGCGGTGAACATGGCCCACCAGGCGCAGCTGAAGATGCTGCGCTACCAGCTGAACCCCCACTTTCTGTTCAATACGCTGAACGCCATTTCCACCCTGATTCTGGACAAGAACACGGAGCTGGCCAATTCCATGGTGACCCGCCTGTCGCGCTTTTTGCGCTACTCGCTGGACAACGACCCGATGCAGAAGGTCACCGTGGCGCAGGAGATGGACGCCCTGCGGCTCTACCTGGATATTGAGAAAGTGCGCTTTGAAGAGCGCCTGGAACTACACTTTGACGTGGAACCGAGCGCCGAGACGGGCCTGATGCCCAGCCTGCTGCTGCAGCCGCTGGTGGAGAACTCCATCAAGTACGCCATTGCCCAGGCCATTAACGGCGGCGCCATTGCCATCAGTGCCCGGGTGTTTGGCAACGACCTGCTGCTGTCGGTGGCCGACGACGGCCCGGGGCTGGATTTGCGCAACGGCCGCCTGCCCAAGGGGGGCGGTGTGGGCCTGGCCAATTGCCGCGAGCGGCTGAAGGAAATCTACGGCGAGCACCAGAGCTTTCGCCTGAGTACCACCGAGCCCCACGGGCTGACCATCAACATTCGCATACCCCTGGAACGGGAGACCAAGGCACCATGAACGCCCTCAGCACCATTATCGTCGACGATGAGAATCTCGCCCGCCGCGGCCTGTCGCTGCGCCTGGCGGAGTTTCCCGAGGTAGAGATTGTGGCCGAGTGCGCCAACGGGCAGCAGGCGCTGTCGGCCATTGCCGAACACAATCCGGACCTGGTGTTTCTGGATATCCAGATGCCGGGCATGGATGGTTTTGCGGTAGTGGAAGAGCTGCAGTCGGACAACATGCCCATGGTGATTTTTGTCACCGCCTTCGACCAATACGCGGTGGACGCCTTTCGCATTCACGCGGTGGACTACGTGTTAAAGCCCATCGACGAGGAGCGGCTGAAGGAAGCGGTGAGCCGCGCCCTCACCCACCGCGCCCAGCAGGATTCGGTACGCGAGAAGGAAAAGTTGCTGAAACTGGTGATGGGCATCAACGGCGCCAGCGCCGGCTCCATTGAAGAGGCCGGCAACGGCAGGCAGTGGCCAGAGAAGCTATCCATCAAGGACGGCTGCGATATCGAGTTTATCCGCGTGGCGGACATCCAGTGGGTGGATGCCGCCGGCGACTACATGTGCATCCACGCCGCCGGCAAGACGCACATCATGCGCATTACCATGAAGCAGCTGGAAGCCCAGCTCAACCCCGAGCAGTTCCTGCGCGTGCACCGCTCCACCATCGTCAATGCCAACGGCATTGTGCGCGCCCAAACCCTGAACAACGGCGAATACCTGCTGACGCTGGAGGCCGGCAACCAGCTCAAGGTGAGCCGCAGCTACCGCGACAAGGTCAAGCACCTGATCGACGGCTGAGGGCGCCAAGGCGGCCTGTGCCCCCGGCCCGCGCGGTTCATCGCGGCTCACAACCACTCTGGCGCAGGTTTGCGTACACACGTCGCAGGCGCTGCTAGGGTGGCGCCCCATAGCCATAACGTGGGTCAAAACCGGTGAACCTCACAGCCAGCTCGCTGAAAAACCCCGCCGGTGTCGCGGTGGCGGTGGCCGTCATCCTGTTGTTCGGCCTGTGGAGCCTCACCCGGCTGCCGGTGCAGCTGTTCCCGGATATCGAAAACCCCCGCATCACCATCCAGACCGGCTGGCGCGCCGCCTCGCCGCGGGAGGTGGAATCAGAAATCATCGAACCCATTGAGTCGGTGCTGCAGGGCCTGCCCGGCATGACCGAAATGGGCGCCTTCGCCAATGCAGGCAATGCCTGGATCGAGCTGGAATTCGGCCTGGAAACGGACATGCAGCGCACGCTGGTGGATGTGATTTCGCGCATGAACCGGCTGGACCCGCTGCCCCGGGACGCCACCCAGCCGGTGATCATGCTGGGCGGCGGCAACGGCGACACCCCGGCCCTGACTTTTTTCTTCCTGCAGCTGCTGCCGGGCACCGAAGGCAGCATCTACGACTACATGCCCTTTGTGGAGGACGTGGTGCGCCCGGCCATTGAGGCGGTGCCGGGCGTGGCCCGGGTCAGCGCGTCCCAGAACGGCCAGAGCGACGAGCAGCAGCTGGAAATCCTGTTCGACCCCTACCGCGCGGCCCAGCTCGGCATACCGCTGACCGCCGTGGCCGCTCAGCTGGGCCGGGCCAACGATGTCAGCGGCGGCTTTGTGGAAGTGGGCCGGCGCCAGTACACCCTGCGCTTCACCGGCCGCTACGCGCCAGATGAGCTCAAGGCCTTTGTGCTGGACTGGCGCGACGGCCGCCCAATTCGCCTGGGAGACATTGCCGACATTCGCATTACCCGCGGCGACCGGGTGCTGACCAACACCCAAAATGGCAACCCGGCCATCTCCATTCGCATCGACAAGGAGAACAGCGCCAACGCCCTGCAGACCCTGAACGCGGTGAAGGCCAAAGTGGAGGAACTGAACGCCGGGCCGGTGGCCGAGCGCGGCCTGACCATGGCCCAGAGCTTTGACGCCTCGGTGTTCATCTACCGCGCCATTGGCCTGGTGGGCAGCAATATCGGCCTTGGCATTGTGCTGGCGGTGGGCGTGCTGTGGTGGTTCCTGCGCCGCTTCCGGGCCACCCTGGTGGTGGCCATTGCCATTCCGGTGTCGCTGCTGGCCACCTTCATCATGCTCAAGCTCACCGGGCGCACCCTGAATGTGATCTCCCTCGCCGGCCTCGCCTTTGCCGTGGGCATGGTGCTGGATGCCGCCATTGTGGTGCTGGAGAACATCGTGCGCCTGCGCGAAAAAGGCGTGGATACCGAACAGGCATCCCTACAGGGCGCGGGCCAGGTGTGGGGCGCCCTGCTCGCCTCCACCGCCACTACGGTGGCCATCTTCCTGCCGGTGATGTTCATGCGCGAGGTGGAGGGCCAGCTGTTCGGCGACCTGGCCATTACCATCGCCATCGCGGTGGTGGTGTCGCTGCTGGTGGCGGTGAGCATCCTGCCACTGGCGGCCCGGCTGTGGCTGCCCGGCGGCGCGCTCAAGGACCACCACCGCGGTCTGTGGCTGCGCATCAGCAACCGCGTGATGCGCCTCACCAGCACCCCGCGCAAGCGCCGGAGCCTGGCGGCGCTGCTGATCAGCGTGCCGCTGGCGGCCAGCTACGTCCTGCTGCCGGAAATGGACTACCTGCCGCCGGTGAAGCGCGACGCGGTGGATGCCTACTTCCAGGTGCCGGCGGGCATGTCCGAGCAGACCATTGCCGACGAAGTGATTGCGGTGCTGGATGCGCGCATGGCGCCCTTCATGCGCGGCGAGCGGGAGCCGGCCCTGAAGAACTACTACATCCTCACCTGGAACGGCGGCGGCACCATGGGCGCGCGGGTCAAAGACCAGTCGCAGGTGAAGGCGCTGGAGAAGATCATCAACGAGGAGATCTTCGCCGACCTGCCGGACCTTGAGCACTTCGCCAGCCAGGGCAACCTGTTCGGCGGCTTTGGCGGCGACCGGGAGGTGGCACTGCACCTGCAGTCCCGTGACCGCGACGCCCTGGCGACAGCGGCCGCCCTCGGCGAGCAGCGCCTGCGCGAGGTGCTGCCAGAGGCCATCGTGCGGGTCAATCCCAACCTGCAACAGGCCGAGCCGGAACTGCAGCTGGCGCCCAACGACCGCAAGATTGCCGAGGCCGGCTGGTCCCGGGCCGACATGGGCACCCTGGTGCGGGCGGTGGGCGACGGGCTCTATGTGGGCGAACACTTCAACGGCGAAAAGCGCATGGAGGTGATCCTGCGCGCCCAGCCCTGGGATTCGCCGGAGCAGCTGGCCTCGCTGCCACTGGCCACCCCCGCCGGCAGCGTAGTGCCGCTGGCCGAGTTGGTGGACATCCAGCGCACTGTGGGCCCCAGCCAGCTGCGCCGCATCGACAGCCGCCGCACCATCAGCCTGAACGTGCGCCCGCCGGAAGATATGTCGCTGGAGCACGTGCTGGACACCCTGCAGCGCGAGGTGGAGCCCCAGCTGAAAGCCGCCCTGCCAGCGGATGGCAACATTCTTTACGGCGGCAGCGCCAATGCCCTCACGCGGGCCATCAAGAGCATGGGCAGCAACTTCGCCCTGGCCCTGGTGGTGCTATTCCTGCTGATGGCCGCCCTGTTCCGCTCCCTGAAAGACAGCCTGCTGGTAGTGCTGGCCATGCCCCTGGCGATGGCCGGCGGCATTGCCGCCATGCGCATCCTCAACCTGTTCACCTTCCAGCCGCTGGACCTGCTGACCATGATCGGCTTTGTCATTCTGCTGGGGCTGGTGGTGAACAATGCCATTTTGCTGGTGCACCAGACCCGCAGCGCCGAGCGCGAGGGCGTGAGCCGCCACCACGCGGTGGAGCAGGCCCTGCAAACCCGCCTGCGGCCGATCTTCATGAGCACCCTCACCAGCATCTTCGGCATGCTGCCCCTGCTGCTGATGCCCGGCGCCGGCAGCGTGATCTACCGCGGTCTGGCGGCGGTGATCGTTGGCGGCATGTGCGTCAGCACCCTGTTTACCCTGCTCCTGCTGCCCTGCTTCCTGCGCATGGGCGAAACCGGGGCCCGGGTGGTGGCCGAAGGCGAAGGCCCCGCCCGCCAGCCCCTGCAATCCGTCGCGTGAACCGGGAGAACCGGCCATGAAAGCCCTGCTGTCTGTTAAGCCCTTCGCCTTGATCGCCCTGCTCACACTGGCCGCCGGCGCCCGCGCCCAGCCCCAAGAGGCGGTGGTGGAGCTGGCCAATGTCACCGAGGGCGAGACCGCCACCGTGGTCACGCTGCCGGGCACGGTGATCTCCACCCGCGATGCGGCGCTGTCCACCGAGGTGGCCGGGCGCCTGCTGTGGATTGCCGAGGTGGGGGATTTTGTGGAACAGGGTAAGCCGGTGGCGCGGTTGGACGACCACCTGCTGCAGCTGGCCCTGCGCAACCACCGGGCGGAAATTGCCCGACTGGATGCGGACATTGCCTACCACCAGCGTCAGATCCAGCGCCTGCAGAGCCTGGCGGCGCAGAACAACATGGCGCGCGCGGAGCTGGACCAGGTGGAATCGCAGCTGGCCATGCTGGTGCAGCAGCGCAACATCGCCGAGGTGGCCCTGGCGCGCAGCCGCTACGACCTGCAGCGCAGCCAGGTGCCGGCGCCCTTCTCCGGCGTGGTGGCGGCGCGCAACGCGGCGGAGGGGGAGTACCTCGCCGCGGGCAGCCCCCTGCTGCGGCTGGTGGATACCGAGCGGCTGGAAATCAGCGTCAGCGCGCCACTGAAGGTCGCCCGCCACAACCAGCCCGGGGAAACCGTCCAGGTGGAATCCGCCGGCGAACGTGCCGAGGCCCGCATTCGCGGCCTGGTGCCGGTGGGGGATGCGCGCTCACGGATGATGGAGCTGCGCCTGAGCCTGGCCGACAGCCCCTGGCTGATCGGCGAGGCGGTGACGGTGGAGCTGCCGGAATCCGCGCGCTTCACCGCCCTGCGGGTGCCGCGGGATGCGCTGGTGCTGCGCGACAGGGAGGTGTTTGTTTACACCGTGGATGCCGACAGCACGGCGCGCAAGGTGCCGGTGCAGCCCGGGGCCGGGCGCGGCGCCTCCATCGCCGTGAACGGCAACCTCAAGGCCGGGGACCCGGTGGTGGTGCGCGGCGCCGAGCGCCTGCAGGAGGGTCAGAGCGTGCGGGTGGTGCAACACCACCTGGCGGTCACGCCCTGAGCGGGGGGCGACGCGGGCCTATTCGGCTTCGCCGCCGAACAGGGCCATTACCCGCTCCTGCAGGGCACTGATCGCCTCGGACATCAGCACAAAGTCGGCGTCCAGCTTGGCGGCGCGGTCGGCCTCGGGCAGGTCTTCGTTTTCTTTCAGCAACTCCTCGGAGAACTTGAGCCGGCGCAGGCACAGGTCCTCGGCGATCACCAGCGACAGGCGCTCTTCCCAGCTCAACGACAGGCGCGCCACCAGCTTGCCAGCGTTGAGGTGGGTTTCCACTTCCTCACCCAGCAGGTCGACGCCGCGGCAGCGCACCACCCCGCCCTCATCACCCAGCTCGCGCAGCTCGCACTCCTCGCCCAGGGCAAAGTCCGCCGGCAGGCTCTGGTGGGCCAGCCAGCCGGTCATGGTGGCGGTGGGCGCATTGTTCACCTGGGGCAGCACCACCGGAAAGCTGCCGATGCACTCGCGCAGCAGGTTCAGCAGCTCCTCGGCGCGGGTGGCGGTGGCGGCATCCACAAACACCCAGTTGCTCTTGGTGTCGATGTAGGCATACACCCCGGCGCTGCGGCTGAAGGCCCGGGGCAGGCAGTCCTGCACAATCTCGTCCTTCAGGGTCAGGCGTTCCTTGCGGTACACCTTGCGGCCCTGTTCGTTCTCGATGTGCTCCACCTTCTCTTCCAGCATTTCCTTTACCACGCTGGAGGGCAGGATTTTTTCCTCGCGCTTCAGGCGCAGCAGAAAGCGGCCGTTGGCGGCGTGCACCAGGGTCTGGGTGTCCTCACCCAGGGGCGGCGCCCAGCCCAGCGACAGGGGCTGGGCCGGTGAGCAGGGGGCAAAGGCGCGCTGGGCCAGCTGTTCTTCCAGTTTTTCGGCAGAAATATCAAAGGGGCTGGTCAGGCGGTAGGCGCGCAGGTTCTTGAACCACATGGCAGAGTCACTCGTGCAAAAAGGCGGGGATTGTAACGCAGGCCCCGCGCGCGCAACACGGGTTGCGCTGTTAAACCAGCCACCGGCAGGGCGAAGAAGGGGCCCGAGGGCGCGGCAAAAAGCCCCGCCGCGTACAACATGTTGGCCCCGGCTCAAGGCCCCCGCGTTGTCAGGGCGGCGGCGGCTGGTTTTAATTTGCCCTCACATTCTTCACACCCGTTGAAACGCAGGAATCCCCCATGGCCGAAGCCAGCAAGACCAACCCCAGCCAGCCCCGTCACGTCCGCGATGTCACCCAGTGGGATCTGGAAACCGATGTCGCCATCGTGGGCTTTGGCGGTGCCGGTGGCTGCGCCGCCATTGAAGCGGCGGACGCCGGCGCCCGCGTCGCCATTTTCGAACTGGCCAGCGCCAGCGGCGGCTCCACCGCCATGTCCAGCGCCGAGATCTACATGGGCGGCAGCGGCGGTACCCGGGTGCAGAAGGCCAGTGGCTTTACCGACAGCACCGAGGACATGTACCAGTTCATGATGGCCTGCGCCGGCCCCCAGGCGGACGCCGAAAAAATCCGCAACTACTGCGAACGCAGCGCCGAGCACTTCGACTGGCTGGTGTCCATCGGCGTGCCCTTCAAAGACAGCTTCCTGGATGAGCGCGCCATCATGTGCCTCACCGACGACGGCCTGCTCTACACCGGCAACGAAAAAGCCTACCCCTTCAACACCCTGGCCAAACCCTGCCCCCGCGGCCACAATCTGTACGTGGAAGGCGACAACGGCGGCCCGCTGTTCATGAAAATCGTCACCGAGAACGTGGAAAAACGCAGCAACATTGAAGTGCACTACGAAACCCGCGCCCTGACCCTGATTGTCGACGACAGCGATACGGTGGTGGGCCTGGTGGTGCGCGAGAACCAGCAGGAGCTGAACGTGCGCGCCAGCGGCGGGGTGATTCTGTGCGCCGGTGGCTTTGTGATGAACCGCGAGATGGTGGCCAAGCACGCCCCCAAACTGACCCTGGGCACCGAGCCCATCGGCAACCCGGGCGACACCGGCAGCGGCATCCAGATGGGCCTGTCGGTGGGCGGCGCCGCCATCAACATGCACGAGGGCTTTATCAGCCTGCCCTTCTACCCCCCGGCCAGCCTGACCTACGGCATTGCCATCAACGACAAGGGCCAGCGCTTCATCAACGAAGACGTGTACCACGGCCGCCTGGGGGATTTTGTGCTGCGCCAGCCCTCGGACCGCATCTACCTGATTCTCACCGTGGAGCAGTACGCCGACTACGAAACCGCCAGCTACCTGGGCGCCCCGGTGGCCGGCACCGGCGAGACGGTGGAAGAGCTGGAGGAGGAACTGGGCCTGCGCAAGGGCGCGCTGGTACACACCCTGGCCCTGTACAACGAGGACTGCCAGGCCGGCGAAGACACCCAGTTCCACAAATCCCCCAACTGGCTGCAGGTGCTGGAAGCCCCGCTAGTGGCGCTGGACCTCACCCCCGGGCGCGGCGCCTTTGTGCCCCACTTCACCCTGGGCGGCCTGGACACCCTGCCCACCGGCGAAGTGGTGAACGAGCAGCGCGAAATCATCCCGGGCCTGTTTGCCGCCGGCCGCACCGCCTGTGGCGTGGTGCGCCGGGCCGAGGGCTACGCCAGCGGCATGTCGGTGGGCGATGCCACCTTCTCCGGCCGCCTGGCCGGGCAACAGGCGGCCAAACGGCGCGCCGCCCCGTAATGAGCCCGTGAACGCAGGCGCCGATACCCACCCCACCCCCGGCGGCATCAACCACAGCCGCAGCAAGGACGCCAGCGGCCGGGGCGTGGCGGTTATCGCCTACGGCCTGCAACTGGGGGGCATCATGACACTGGTCACCGCCCCCCTCGGCGCCCTGCTGGCCCTGCTCTGGCTGGGGCGCAGCGCCGACTGGGTAGCCACCCACCTGCGCTACCAGATTGTCACCGTGCTGTGGTCGCTGGCGGTGTTCGCGCTGGGCGGCCTCGCCTGGTGGTTGCTGGGCGGGGGAGGCATGCCCCCCGGCATGGCCTGGGGCCTGGGCTATCTGGTGTTTACCATTGAGCTGATCTGGCTGGTGGGGCGCTGCGCCTTTGGCCTCAACCGGCTGTTTGCCCACCGGCCGGTGGGCGCTGCCGGCCTCACTGCCCGGTGATCTGGCGATAGAGGCGCGGCAAGGCCTCGCTGAGCTTCTCCGGGTGATCCACCATGGCGTAGGCGCCGCGGCCAAACAGCCGGGGAATGTACTGGCCCGCCTCCCTGTCGACGGTAATCGCAAACACACGGATATCCTGCTGCCGCGCATCCAGCACGGCGCGACGGGTATCCTCAATGGCGTAGCGCCCTTCGTAGTAGTCGGTATCGTTGGGCTTGCCATCGCTCAGCAACAGCAGCAGGCGAAAGCGATTCGGGCGCAGGGCCAGCTCGGCGCTGGCGTGGCGAATGGCCGGCCCCATGCGGGTGTAGGAGCCGGGCCCAAGGGCGGCAATGCGCCGCTCCACCGGCGCGCCCAGGGGCTCGTCGAAGCCCTTGATGCGCTTTATCCAGACCTTGTTGCGGCGGTGGGAGGTAAATGTGCTGATGGCATGGTCGTCGCCACAGGTGGCCAGGCCGTGGCTGAGTACCCACACCGCCTCGCGGATGACATCGATAATGCGCCGATCCGCCAGCCAGGCCTCGGTGGACAGTGAGTTGTCCACCAGCACGCTGACCGCCAGGTCCCGCGCGCCGGGGCGGGTATCGAGGTAGATGCCCTCGCTGGGCACGCCGGTGGCGAGCTGGTCGCACAACCCGCGCACCGCCGCGTCGGTATCCAGGTCGGCCCCGTCGGGCTGGGCGCGCAGCGTCACCCGCCGCGGGCGCAGGGCCTCGAACTGCCGCTGGATGCGCCGCACCCGGCGCAGGGTGGCATCCCCCGGTTGCCAGCCGGTGTCGTGCTCGTCGTGCACGGCCAGCAGCACCCGGCTCTGGGCCGGCTGGTAGCACTGGCGGCGGTAGTCCCACTCGGGGTAGCGGTAATCGCCCTGCAGCGCGCCGGCTATGCTGAGCCCGGGGGCCAGGTCCAGCTGCACCTGCAGGCGCGAGGCCGCCTTGCGCTGCTGCGGGCTCAAGGTCAGCTCGTCGAGTTGCTCGGCGGTTTTGCTGGCGTTGGCGTCGGGCTCATCGTCCACCATGCGGTTGAGGTTGACCATGTCCGCGAAGGACAGCATTTTCTCGAAGCGGTTGAAAATCAGCGGGTCGTCGCGCTCGGCCTGATCCTGGCGCCGGCGCGATGCCTTGCGCGCGCCGCCCGCTACGGCCTGCTCGTCCTCCGCGCCATCGGCGCGGTCCTCCTCCTGCGCGTCGCTGTCGTCGCCCCCGCTCGGCAGGTGCAGGGCGTCGCCCCACAGGGGCACCGGCAAAAAGCGCCGGTAGCCGGCGGGGGCGGACAATCCCGCCAGCGGGGCGGGGTGGTCGATACGGTCATCAACTCTGTCATCAACCCTTTCTTCAACCCTGTCAGCAAAAACAGCGCTGAACACCGCATGCGGTGGCGACGGTGCGGCGCTGTCGTCCCCCAGCAGCGCGCGAATGGCCGCCTCTACAGCAGCCTCCACCGGCGGCAGGTGCCGGCGCCGGGGGCGCTGTGCCAGGGCCGCGGCGCACAGTCGCCGGTAGCGCCCGGCCAGCCCCGGGTAGCGCCGCAGCACCGCCGCGCTGCAGTGGCGCGCGGTGCGCAGGGCCAGAATGTCGTGCTGCAGGGGGTCGCTGGCCGCCACCACGGCGGGGGCCTGGGCAAAATAGGCGGCCAGCCAGAAGTACAGGTCGCGGTTCAAGGCGGCGCTCGGAAGCACATCCAGGATCGGTGGCAGGCGCAGGGCCTGCTCGTCCAGCCGCGGCTGGGGCAGCCATTCGCTGGCAAAGCCCAGACGCTGGCGCAGGCTCAGGCGGTGCCCGGATTCGCGCTCGGAAATGGCCTCCAGGCTGAGGCCCGCCTCGCCACCACTGGCCCGGAAGAACACCGCCAGCGCGCCATGCACCTGCGCCAGGGCAACGCCGGCCTCGGGATAGCGGCGATAGCTGGCGGCGCGGCTGGCCCAGCGGTGCCAGCGCTTGCCCACCCACTCTTCCAGTTCGATATCCAGCACCATTTGATATCCAGCACCAGGGGCGCCTCAATCCTCGCCGAAGGTCGCGCGCACCGCTTCCAGCAGGCCCTCTTGCACATCGGCATCGTCGGTCAAGGGCTCCACCAGTGTGGCCCGCGCCGCATCCAGTATCGGCATGCCGGCCTGCACCAGACTGCCGCAGTAAATCAGCAGCCGGGTGGACACGCCCTCTTCGAGATCCTGCCCCTTGAGGGCGCGCAGGCGGGTGGCAAGGTTGACCAGCGCGGCGGCGGTGGCCGGGGGCAGGCCACTTTCGTGGGCCACGATATCGCGCTCCTGGGGCGGCGGCGGGAAGTCCAGGCTGAGCGCCACAAAGCGCTGGCGAGTGCTCGGCTTCAGGGCCTTCAGCACATGCTGGTAGCCCGGGTTGTAGGACACCACCAGCATGAAGCCCGGCGGCGCAATGAGTTGTTCGCCGGTGCGCTCCAGCGGCAGCATCCGGCGATCATCGGTCAGCGGGTGCAGCACTACTGTCACATCCTTGCGCGCCTCCACCACCTCGTCCAGGTAGCAGATGCCGCCCTCGCGCACGGCGCGGGTGAGGGGGCCGTCCACCCAGCGGGTTTCGCCGTCGCGCAGCAGGTAACGCCCGGTCAAATCGGCGGCGGTCAGGTCGTCGTGGCAGGCCACGGTATGCAGCTGTTGCCCGAGCCGCGCCGCCATGTGCTGGACAAAGCGCGTCTTGCCGCAGCCCGTTGGCCCCTTCAGCAACAGCGGCAGGCGCTGGCGGTAGGCGTGCAGGAACAAATCACACTCGGCCCCGACGCTTTGGTAGAAGGGTACCTCTGCCGCCGGCGCTGCATCGGCCTGCGCGGCCATGCCAGCCGTCACCACCGGCCCCACCATTCAGGCGGCCACCGCGGCATTGCCCTGGGGCAGGCGCTGGCGGGCAGGGCCAAATATGGCCACCAGGTACAGCAGCACGGCTATCGCCACCACCGTGCCGGCCCCCAGGCGCATGGCGTAGAAGATGGTGAGCTGCGACTGCACCTCCATGTAGTTCATGCCCAGCACCCGCTGCAGGTGGGTTTGCACCACGCCGGCAAAGGTGAGGGTAAAGGTCATGAAGCACATGGCCGATGTCATGATCCAGAAGCTCCACATGTTCAGCAGCTGGTTAAAGGGCTGCACTTTGCGCAGCTGGGGCATGGCATAGGTAATGATCGCCAGCACCATCATGACGTAGGCGCCGTAGAAGGCCAGGTGGCCGTGGGCTGCGGTCACCTGTGTGCCGTGGCTGTAATAGTTCACGAAAGACAGCGTGTGCAGGAAGCCCCACACGCCGGCGCCAAAGAAGGCGACGGTGGCGCTGCCCAGTGTCCACAGCATGGCGGCGCTGTTGGGATGGTTGCGCCGCCCCTTCCAGAACATGTAGAAGGCGAACATCACCATGGCCAGGAAGGGCGCCACTTCCAGGGTTGAGAAGATACTGCCCAGGGGCTGCCAGTAGCCCGGGGCGCCAATCCAGTAATAGTGGTGGCCGGTGCCAAGCAGGCCCGAGAACAGGGCCAGGCCAATGATCACGTACAGCCATTTCTCGATAATTTCCCGATCCACCCCGGTCATCTTGATCAGCAGGTAGGCCAGCAGCGACCCCATGATCAGCTCCCACACGCCCTCCACCCAGACGTGGACAATCCACCACCAGTAGAGCTTGTCGACGGACAGGTTGTCGGGGTTATAGAAGGCGAACAGCCAGAAGATGGCCGCCAGCCAAAGGCCCATCATCAGCACCGTGTTGATGGCCGTTTTGCGGCCAGCCAGCAGGGTGCGACTGCAGTTGTACAGGAACATCAGGAAGGACACGGTGATCAGCACCTTGCACCACAGGGGCTGCTCAAGAAATTCGCGGCCCTCGTGAATGCCAAACTGATAGCTCAGCAGGGCGCCGGCACCGGCCACCGCGAATATCCCCAGGCCCAGCCAGGCCAGCAGTGGGCTGTGGGTTTCGGTTTCCGCCTCTTCCGGCAGCAGGTAGTAGGTGCAGCCCATAAAGCCGATGAGCAGCCACACAATCAGCAGGTTGGTGTGGCTCATGCGCATGATATGGAAGGGCTCGATGGCGGCCATGAAGTCCGGCATCACGTACACCGTGGCGGCCAGTATGCCGAACACCACCTGCAGCAGAAACAGGAGCATGGCCACCGCAAAGTAGGGCAGCGCGAGTTGCTGGCTTGCGTATTTCATTGGGTCTCTCCCACCGTCAATTGGTTGCCGTGGTCACAGCGTGCGTTCAGCCCACCGGGTGCGGCGGCCAGTCCTGCGTGTCGATAGCATCAGTCCAGCGGAAGAACTCCACCAGATCGTCCAGTTCCTGCTCGCTCAGATCAAAGGCCGGCATTTTGCGTCGGCCGGGAACGTTGAGCGGCTGGGCCTTGATCCAGCCCTTGAGCGCCGCACGGGCGCTGTCGGGATTTTCGCGCCCGCCGTAGCGGGTCCACACGTTGCCGAGTTCGGGCGCGAAATACGCCCCCTCGCCAATCAGGCTGTGGCAGTTGATGCAGCTGTGCTTCTCCCACACATGCTTGCCCCGGGCCACCGCCTCGGTCAGCCCCTCGCGGTCGGTGGACACGTTCACCATGTACCAGTGGCTGTGCGCGGTCAGCGCGGCAAACAGCAGAAAAAAGAAGGTCGAACCGCCAAAGAAAATATTGCGTGCGCGGTTGCGCGACAGCATTTCGCTCATGTCCACTCCCTCGGTAGGCATTGGCCAGTACACATCCGCTTAAAGATGCATTTAACATGCATCTTATAGACTACACCTCGGCCAGGGTCAATGCGTACGCAACGGCAAGTTGGCTGGCGGTATAAACAGGCGTATCACCGGTTGCGCATTGCCGCGCAGTCTGGCCGTGGCTACACTCGCGCTGTTATCGACGCAGCGAGAGTCCATTGCGCATCACCCGACACAGCGACTACGCCCTTCGCACCCTCATGTACCTGGCGCTCAAGCAAGGCTCGGTCGTCACCATCAATGAAATTGCCGAGCGCTACGGCATTTCCCGCAACCACCTCACCAAGGTGGTGAACCGCCTGCACCAGTTGGGCTACCTGCGGGCAACCCGCGGCAAGAACGGCGGCCTGACGCTGGCCAGTGCGCCCGGGCAGATCTCGGTGGGCGCGGTGTTTCGCGACATGGAAAGCAGTCTGGCGGTGGTGGAGTGCGTAGACGAACCAGGGGCCTGCGTGCTCTCGCCCAGCTGCCGCCTGCAGGGCCTTTTCAACCAGGCCCAGGCTGCCTTTCTGGCGCAACTGGATGCACACACCCTGGCCGATTTGCTGCCGCCAGAAACCGGGCGGCAGCTGCGCGACCTGCTGGCCATCGAGCGCTAACCGCCCGGCGCGAAGGCCGGGCGAGGGGGGTATTAGATGGCCGCGAAGGCCTGTTCGAGGTCCGCCAGAATATCGTCGATGTGCTCGATGCCAATGCACAGCCGCAGCATCTCGGGACTGACACCGGCCACCTGCAGCTCTTTCTCGTCCAGCTGACGGTGGGTGGTGGAAGCGGGGTGGCAGCACAGGCTGCGTGTATCCCCGATATTGACCAGCCGCTTGATCATGCCCAGCGCATCGTAGAATTTAACCCCGGCATCAAAGCCGCCCTTGATGCCAAAAGTCAGCAGCGACGAGGGGCGGCCGCCAAAATACTTCTGCGCCAGGGCATGGTAAGGGCTGTCTTCCAACCCGGCGTAGCTCACCCAGTCCACACTGGGATGCTGCTGCAGGTATTGGGCCACGGCAATGGCATTGTCACAGTGGCGCTCCATGCGCAGCGGCAGGGTTTCCATGCCCTGCAGCAGCATAAAGGCATTCATGGGCGAGAGCGCCGCGCCGGTATTGCGCAGGGGCACAGTGCGGGCGCGCGCCACGTAGGCCGCCGCGCCAAAATCACGGGTGTATACCACACCGTGGTAGGCCGGCTCCGGCTGGTTCAGCATGGGAAAGCGGTCCGCATGATCCGCCCAGGGAAAGCGCCCGGAATCCACAATGATCCCGCCTAGGGAGTTGCCGTGCCCACCCATGTACTTGGTGAGTGAATGCACCACAATGTCGGCGCCCCACTCGATGGGGTTCAGCAGCGCCGGCGTGGCGACCGTATTGTCCACAATGAGCGGCACGCCCCTGTCGTGGGCCATGGCCGCGATCGGCCCGATATCGACAATGTTGCCGGCCGGGTTGCCTATGGATTCGCAGAACACGGCGCGGGTGCGCTCGTCCACCAGCTCGGCCAGGTCCTCCGCGCGGTCACTCTTGGCAAAGCGCACTTCAATGCCCTGCCGCGGCAGCATGTGGGCAAACAGGGTATAGGTGCCGCCATACAGCTGGGGCGTGGCAACAATGTTGTCGCCGGCCTCGGCAATGGTCAGGATGGCGTAGTTGATGGCGGCGCTGCCGGCCGACACGGCAAGCGCGGCTACGCCGCCCTCCAGCGCCGCCACCCGCTTTTCCAATACATCCCAGGTGGGATTCATAATGCGGGTATAGATATTGCCCGGCACCGCCAGGTTGAACAGATCGGCCCCGTGCTGGGCGCTGTCGAACTCGTAGGACACAGTCTGGTAAATTGGCACCGCACAGGACTTGGTCACTGGATCGGTTTCGTAGCCTTCATGGATGCATATCGTTTCTTTTTTCACAGTTCTTCTCCGGGTTGCGCGAGGCTATTGAAGCCCTCATCGAGATTGCGGGTGTTGTTCAGTATAGGCCGGGCAACGTCCTCGCGGCACCTGCAGCAACCATCCGGCTCGCCAAGCTAAACCTTGCCGCCGGCGCACATGCCCACTACCATTTTCCGCAACAACCACAACCTGCCGTTGAAACTGCCATGAGATACCTGCACACGATGGTGCGCGTGAGCGACCTCGACCAATCACTCGACTTCTACTGCAACAAACTCGGCCTGGTGGAGGTGGACCGCTGGGACAATGAAGGCGGCCGCTTTACCCTGGTGTTTTTGGCCGCGCCGGCCGATGCCGAAAAGGCACGCGAACACAAGGCCCCGCTGGTGGAACTCACCTACAACTGGGACCCGGAGGCATACAGCGGCGGGCGCAACTTTGGCCACCTGGCCTACCGGGTGGAGAACATCTACGACCTCTGCCAGCGCCTGATGGACGCCGGCGTTACCATCAACCGCCCGCCGCGCGACGGCCACATGGCCTTCGTGCGCTCACCCGATGGCATCTCCATCGAGCTGCTGCAGGAAGGCGACAGCCTGCCACCGGCAGAGCCCTGGGCCTCCATGGACAACACCGGCAGCTGGTAAGGCCGGCCGGGCGGGAACGTGAAAGCCAGCATCGCCTCCCGCCTCATCCTGTCGCTGACCCTGTCGGCGGGCACCATCATCGCCGTGGCCCTGCTGCTGGACTACCGCATATCGCGGGAGGAAATCCTGGAACGCCTGCGGATCGACTCCCAGAACACCGTGGTGGATGTGGTGCAGGATCTGGAGCGCATGCTGCGGGGCATCGAGGGCAATACCCGCTTTGTCGGCAGCATCGTGTCGCAGCGGCCCGGCAGTGAAGAGGAACTCACCCGCCTGCTGGCAGAAACCGTACGCCGCCACGACGACGTGTTCGGCGCCACCATCGCCCTGGCCCCCGGTCAGTCCCACCGGCGCGAGGGCTTCGCCCCCTACTATTTCAAGCAGGGCGATGGCATTGCCTTTGCCGATCTCGCCCAGGGCCCCGAGCCCTACTGGCAACTGCCCTGGTTCGACGACGCCGCCAGCAGCGGCGAGCCGCGCTGGATCGAGCCCTACTTCGACGCCGGCGGCGCCGATATCTACATGACCACCTACTCTGTGCCGGTGTTCACCCTGGATGAGCAGGGCAGGTCGCAGCTGTACGCCG
Source organism: Parahaliea mediterranea (assembly GCF_003402235.1). Lineage (GTDB taxonomy): Bacteria > Pseudomonadota > Gammaproteobacteria > Pseudomonadales > Halieaceae > Parahaliea > Parahaliea mediterranea. Next base: position 153,448 of record NZ_QEWO01000005.1, on the reverse strand, counting down.
TGGCCACCGCCGACCTCACCCTGGCCCAGCTGCACCGCTACCTCAAGCGCCTTGAACTCGGCAAGCACGGCATTGGCTTTCTGGTCAGTCATGACGGGCTGGTGTTGTCTTCCAACACCGACGCAGCGCAGATCCAGCCTTATCAGGACATCCTGCCCGACGCCGATCAGCAGCAGTTCTGGCTCGACATGACCAACGAGGCGGCGCCCGGGGTGGATACCACCCGCCACGGCGACTGCCAGGTGATTGCCGGCCACTGCATCATCCGCATGACCCGCCTGCGGCACAGCGGCTGGGTGCTGGGCGTTATTTATTCCGAGCGGGATGTATTGGCCCAGCTGCGGGCCTATGAGTACAAGGTCATTGCCCTTGGCCTTTTGTGCCTGGCGGTGATGATTCTGGTGGTCAACCTCGTCACCCGGCGCATCACCCGCCCGCTGACCGCGCTTGCCCTGTCCGCCGACCAGCTCGGCGAGGGCCATCTCGACACGCCCCTGCCTCAGGCCACCGGGAACGACGAGGTGGCGCGGCTGGTGCAGTCCTTCGGCCACATGAAGGAAGAACTGAAGCGCCACATCAGCGACCTGGAACAGGCTACCGCCAGCCGCAGCCGCATGGAAGGCGAGCTGTCGGCTGCCCGCGACATCCAGATGGCCATGCTGCCCCAGAGCGGCCGCGCCAGCGAGCATTTTGACGACGTGCAACTCTGGGCCACGGTGGAATCGGCGCGCACCGTGGGGGGCGATTTGTTCACCTACAGCCTGCAGGGCCGCCAACTGTTTTTTGCCGTGGGGGATGTCTCCGACAAGGGCGTGCCGGCGGCGCTGTTCATGGCGCGCTGCCTGAGCCACCTGCAACACCCGGGCAGCACCAGCCCAGGCCGGAAGCTGGCGGAGCTGAACAACGCCCTGGTGGAGCGCAACAGCAACTGCATGTTTGTCACCCTGGTGCTGGCCGTGCTGGACCTGGACAGCCTGCAACTGCGCTACGCCAGCGCCGGCCACACACCACCTTTGCTGCTGCGCGACGGGCACGCCGCCAGCCTGCTGCAGGACAGCGGCCCCGCCACCGGCCTGGTGGCCGACCAGAGCTACCCCGACAACCAACTTACGCTGCAGCCCGGCGACCGGCTGGTGGTGTACACCGACGGGGTGGACGAGGCCTTCAACAGCGCCGGCGACATGTTTGGCCATGCGCGCCTGCTGCAGTGGCTGGGCAGCAGCGCCGGGCAGCCACTGCCGGCGGCGGGGCAGCGCCTGATCGATGATATTGGCCGCTTCACCGATGGCGCGGCCCAGTCCGACGACATCACGGTGCTGCTGCTGGAGCCGCCACGCCCACACCGCGCTCGCCAGCACCAGCGCACCTTTCACCTCATCCCGGGCGTTACCGGCGCCTGCCTCGACTGGCTGGCTGAAGTGCTGGGGTCCCAGGTGCCGGCCCAGAGTCGCAGCGAATTGCAACTGGTGCTGGAAGAGGTGATCACCAACATCTTCAAATACAGCAGCCTTGGCGAGCATGACGAGGTGAGCGTGACGCTGGCCATTGACGACGGGGAGGTTCGGCTGACCGTGCGCGACGCCGGCATCCCCTTCAACCCCCTGGAGGACGGGCGCCGGGCCACGCTGGGGGCAGACATTGACCATGCGGAAATTGGCGGCCTTGGCGTACACTTGATTGTGCAGCTGACCGACTGGCAGCGTTATTGCCGGGATGGCAATGAGAACTGCCTGGAACTGGGCCGCTCGCTGACAACAGAAAAAGACAGGACAGGACACCGCTGATGAAACTCGATACCCGACTCGCCACCGACCCGGATCGCTCCGTGGCCCGGCTCTATTTGAGCGGTGCCCTCAACACCGACACCGCCCCCGCCTTTGAGCAGGAGTTGCAGCAGGTACTGGCCAGCGGCATGCAGCTGAACGTGCTGGACATGCGCGAGCTGGACTACATCAGCTCCGCCGGATTGCGGGTGGTATTCAAGGCAGCCAAGCAGGCCCGGGAAGCCGGGCAGCGCCTGGCCGCCAGCCATCGCAAGCCGCATATCGAAAAGGTCTTCGAGATTCTCAAGGCCCTGCCGGACATGGCGGTGTTCGCCAACGACCAGGAACTGGACGACTACCTGGACGCCATGCAGGCCCGCAGCCGCTAGCTGGCGTTCAGGCTCAGTTCAGGCCCAGGCCAGCCTCAGCCGCGCAGGAAGTTCAGTATCCAGCGGCCAATGCGGTCGCTCTGGGGCGCGCTGGCCAGCGAGGCCACGCCCCGGGTATAAGCGCTCTCGCCGATCTGCTCCCGGCGAAACTCCATGATCTCCCGCGAATAGCCCGGCACAAACTCCGGGTGCCCCTGGAAGGTGAGAATGTGATCGCCCACCTGGCAGACGGCATTTTCACAAAAGTCCGAGCCAGCCAGCACCTCGGCACCGGCCGCGTTCTGTACCACCTGGTCCTGGTGGCTCACCAGAATGTCAAAACCAGGCTCTGCCTTGTCATGCCACTCGGGTTGCGAAGAAAAGGTGTGGGTATGCAGCCCCACGCCCCAGCCCTTGGGTGATTTCTCCACCCGCCCGCCGAGGGCCTGGGCCACCAGCTGGTGGCCAAAGCAGATGCCGACGATTTTCTTCTCGCGGCGGTGCAGCTCGCGCACAAAGTCCATCAGCGTGGCAATCCACGGCTTGTCGTCGTACACGCTGCTCTTGCTGCCGGTAATCAGGTAGGCATCCGCCACGTCGATGTCCTCGGGGTACTCGCCCTGCTCCACATCCCACACGGCAAACTCAAGCGTCGGGTCGAGGCGGCCCAGCAGGGCCATGAACATGTCGGGGTATTCACCAAAGCCCGGCACCCACTCGGGGCGCACGGCATCGGTTTTGAGAATGCCAAGTTTCATCGTGTTTCCAGTATCCAGGGTGCGCGGCGCGCGCAGGTTGTGGCCATGATAGAAATGGCCCGGCAGGCTGTCCATAACACCAAAGAGGCAGGCCCGGCGCCGGCAATTGTCACCAAAGTGCCACATAACTGTCACGCAACTGCCATGCACCAGGCGCACACTGCCCACTATGAACGCACTGCAAGAGCTCGATTTACGCCTGCTCGCCAGGGTTTTCAGACAGGGCGAACGGCGCATGGTCAGACCCCTCGCTCGGGCCTTGTCCCGCTCCGGGGACGGTTACCTGCACCTGCTGATTCCCCTGCTGCTGGCGCTGATCGGCGCGCGCTACCTGGATCAGTTCTGCACCCTGCTGGCCCTGTCGCTGGCCGCCGAGCGCACCCTGTACTGGTCGCTGAAAAACACCCTCAAGCGGCGCCGGCCGCAGGAGGCGGTGCCGGGCTTTCGCAGTTTGATCACCGCCTCCGACCAGTTCAGCTTTCCCTCCGGACACAGCTCCGCCGCCTTCCTGCTGGCCACCGTGCTGGTGCTGGTGTACGGCGGGCCGGTGATCGCCATGTACCTGTGGGCCACCAGCGTTGCCCTAAGCCGCATTGTGCTTGGGGTGCACTTCCCCGGCGACACCGTCGCCGGGGCCCTCATGGGCACCGCCTGCGCCCTGTTCACCGCCGCCCTGCTGGGCCTGCCCGGCTGATGCGCATCCTGTACGGGGTTCAGGCCACCGGCCAGGGCCACATCAGCCGCGCCCGGGCCATGGCGCGGGCCTTTCAGGGGCTGGATATCCAGGTGGACTGGCTGTTCACCGGGCGCCCCCGGGAACGCCTGTTCGACATGGAGCCCTTTGGCCACTTCCAGCACCGCCGCGGCCTGACCTTCGCCACCCGCGCCGGCGGCATCAGCTACCTGAACACGGTGCTTGGCAACAACCTGTTTGAATGCCTGCGCGACGCCCGCTCGCTGAGCCTTGGCGGCTACGACGCCATCGTCACCGACTTCGAGCCGGTGTCAGCCTGGGCGGGCCGCCTGGCCGGGGTGCGCACTATCGGCATTGGCCACCAGTACGCCTTTGGCGAGGGCACGCCGGTGAGCGGCGGCAACGCCCTGTCGCGCTTTATCATGCGCCATTTCGCGCCGGTGGATGTGCCCCTGGGCCTGCACTGGCACCCCTACGCCAGCAACGTCCTGCCACCCATTCTGGACTTGCCGGACCTGCCCCGGGCGCCCGCCGGCCACATCCTGGTCTACCTGCCCTTTGAAGACCAGGCCGAGGTCACCCGCTGGCTGCAGCAGTTCCCCGGGCAGCGTTTTTTGCAGTACGCCGCCGGGCTCAGCGCCGGCGAGCGCGGCAATGTACAGCTGCACCCCACCAGCATCAGCGCCTTCAAGCGCGATTTGGCCAGCAGCAACGGGGTTATCTGCAACAGCGGCTTTGAGTTGATCAGCGAATGCCTGCAGTGGCGCAAGCCGGTGCTCACCAAGCCGCTGGCCGGGCAGATGGAGCAGCTCTCCAACGCACGGGCACTGCAGGAGCTGGGCTACGCCCGGGTTATCCACAGCCTGAACGGTGAGGCGCTCAAACAGTGGCTTGCCAGCACCCCAGCGTCGCCCACGGTCCACTACCAGCGCGTGCACGAAGTGCTGGCGCGCTGGCTGGCCAGCGGCGCCAGCGAGGCGCCCGCCGAGCTGGCGCGGCGCCTGTGGCCGCAACCGGCCGCCAGCACCTGGCATTCACCCGCCCCCGCGCTTGGGATTCACCAGCCCCTGGGTTAGCCTAGCGCTTTTGCACAACAGGTAGTTCTTCCGTGGGCCGATTTGTTCCCCTGCTCCTGGCCCTTGTGGCTTTTCCCCTGTGCGCTGCCGGGCAGGATCACCCCGGGTTTATCGGCGGCCAGGCCTGCAAGGCCTGCCACGCAGCGGAGTTTGAAGCTTGGCAGGGCTCCCATCACGACCTCGCCATGCAAAGCGCCACCGAGGACACGGTGCTCGGCAACTTCGACAACGCCGAATTCAGCTACAACGGCGTAACCACCCGCTTCTTCCGCAAGGATGGCCAGTTCATGGTGCGCACCGACGGGGAAGACGGCAAATTGACCGACTTCCCGGTGCCCTACGTGTTCGGGGTGTATCCCCTGCAGCAGTACCTGCTGCCCCTCTCCGGGGGCCGCCTGCAGGCCCTGTCCATCGCCTGGGACAGCCGCCCTGCCAGCGAGGGCGGCCAGCGCTGGTTCCACCTCTACCCGGATGACACCATCGACCACAGCGACCCGCTGCACTGGACCGGCCCCTACCAGAACTGGAATACCCGCTGCGCCGAGTGCCACAGCACTGACCTGCAAAAAAACTACAGCGCTGGCAGCAACAGCTTCGATACCCGCTATTTCGAAGTCAACGTTAGCTGCGAAGCCTGCCACGGCCCCGGCGAGCAGCACCGCGCCCTGGCCCAGTCCGGCCAACTGGCGGGCGCCGCCCACGCCGGCTTCCCGGTGGATCTGGCCCAGCGCGGCGAATGGGCCTTCCCGCAGGGCGAGAGCATTGCCAGGCGGCGCAGCCCGGTGGCCGGCAACAGCCAGATCGACACCTGCGGACGCTGCCATTCCCGCCGTGGCACGCTTGGTGAGTACCACTATGGCCGCAGCCTGTCCGATACCCACCGCCTGAGCCTGCCCCACGCCCCGCTCTACTACCACGACGGGCAGATTCGCGACGAGGTCTATGTGTACGGCTCCTTCACCCAGAGCAAGATGCACCAGGCCGGCGTGGTGTGCTCCAACTGCCACGAGCCCCACAGCCTTGAACTGCGCGCGCCGGGCAACGGCGTGTGCGCCCAGTGCCACAAAGCAGACACCTACGATGTACCCGAACATCACCACCACCCGGCCGGCAGCAGCGGCGCCCAGTGCGCCAACTGCCACATGCCAGAAACGACCTACATGGTGGTGGATCCGCGCCGCGACCACAGCATGCGCATCCCCCGGCCCGATCTGGGCATCATGCTGGATACACCCAATGCCTGTACCGCCTGCCACAGCGAGCGCGACGACGAGTGGGCATTGCAGTCGCTGCGCGAATGGGGCGTGCACTTCAGCGACACCGCTACCCACCCGGCCCGCGCCTTTGCCGGCATGGCCGCCGGCGACACCCGCGCCGTACCGCGCCTAGCGGAGCTGGCCACCGATACCGGCGCGCCGGCCATCTGGCGCGCCGCCGCCGTGGAGAGCCTGGGCCAGAGCGGCGACCGCCAGGGGGTCGATATCGCCCGCGGCCTGCTTACCTCAGCCGACCCGCTGCTGCGCACCAGCGCGGTGAATGCCCTGTCTGCCCTGCCCCTGCCCCAGCGCTTCCAGCTGCTGCGCCCGCTGGTGAACGACCCGGTGACATCGGTGCGCCTGGCGGTAGCAGAACAACTGGCCCCGGTGCCCCTGGCCCAGTTGCGCGAGGCCGACGTGGAAGCGCTGCGGGTGCTGTTTGGTGAGTACCAGCGCATTGCCAAACAGCACGCGGACATGCCCGGCAACCGTATGCAGCTCGGCATCTTCCTGGCCAGCCGCGGCGATGCGCCCGGCGCCGAGGCGGCCTATCGCGGCGCCATTGAACTGAACCCCCAACTGGTGCCCGCCCGCCTCAACCTGGCCGACCTGCTGCGCGCCCAGCAGCGTGATGACGAGGCCAAAGCGCAGTTGCAGGAGGCGCTGGCCATTGCTCCGGACAACGGCCCCACACTCTACGCCCTGGGCCTGCTGGAAACCCGCGCCGGCAACAGCGAACAGGCGCTCGACTACCTCGGCCGCGCAGCGCGCCTGGAAACCACCGGCACCCGGCAGCGCTATGTGTACGCGGTGGCCCTGCACGACCTTGGCCAGCCGAAAAAAGCACTGACAGAACTGGAAAAACTGCTGCGCCAGGCGCCACAGAACCCCGACGTGCTGCTGGCGCTGGCCAACTACAGCGCCGAACAGGGCAAGCTGGACGCGGCCCGCCGCTACGCCCGCCAGCTGCAGGCCACCGACCCGCGCAACCCGGCCTACAACCAGCTGCTAAGAGAATTGGAAAGTCGCTGAGTTGGAAAGTCGCTGAATAAGCGCGCCGGCCTCCCGGGGCGGAGCGTTACAGGGTGTGCAGAAAATCCAGCAGGGCGCGGTTGGTCGCCGCCGGCTGCTCCTGCTGCACAAAATGCCCGGCACCGGCAATGCGAATATCACCGCGTAAATCCGGCACCAGCGCGCGCTGGCGCTCGAACACGTCCGCCGGGCACAGCTTGATCACCGGGTCGGCTTCACCGGCCACAAACAGCGCCGGGCAGGGCAGCGGGTCAAACAGCTGCTTGCGGAAGGTATGCCAGTTGACATCCATGGCGCGGTAGGCATTTAGCCCCCCGGCAAACACTGCCGGCCCCGGCTGTGCCAGATAGGCCGCCAGGTAGGTGGCAAAATCCTCCTCGCTCATCCAGCCCCAGGGCAGCGCACGGGGCGGCTCCTCCAGCACATCGAGATAGGTGGTACCACCGCTCGGGTAGCGGGTCCAGTCCAGCAGGTTGCCCTCGGCGCCCAGGGCCCAGAACAGGCGGCGCAGGAAGGTCTCCTCGCGGCCGGCGAGATCCGCCTCGGCAACGCCCGCCTGCTGGAAGTAGTGCATATGGAAGAAGTGCTGCGCCGCCACCTGGGCAAACAGCTCAGACGGGCACACATCGCCGCCGCCGGCCAGGGGCATGCCCCGGGGAGACGCCAGCACCGCCACCGCGCGAATGCGATCCGCGTGGTGCAGGCCCATGTGCCAGGCCAGGTTGGCACCAAAATCATGCCCCACCAGCACCGCGCTGCGCTCACCAAAGTACGACTGTACCGCAAACAGATCCGCAGCCAGGTGGTCAAAGTGATAAGCCTCGCTGTGCAGGGGGCGGGAGCTCTCGCCATAACCGCGCATGTCCAACGCCACGGCCCGGTAACCGGCAGCGGCCAGGGCCGGCAGCTGGTGGCGCCAGCTGTACCAGAGCCCGGGAAAGCCGTGGGCCAGCAATACCAGCGGGCCAGCGCCCGCGCTCACGCAGTGCAGGGTGACATCACCCTGCGCAATGTGATGGTGCTGGAGTGTGACCTCAGCCAAGGGCAGGCGCCCTCAGGAGGCGGAAGCGGGTTTGAAAACCAGGTGGAAGGTCACCGGCACCGCCGTGCTGATACTCTTCAGGCCAGCCACTTCCTGCAGCGCGGCCACACCCTTTTGCAGCTCGAAATTATTGGCGCTGAGCAGCACCGGCCGCGCCGTAATCACCCGCAGCTGGCCAGAGCTTTCGCCCATCACCACCACCGGCACCGACACCTTGGCATCCACCCCGTGCAGGGACAGGTTCACATCCAGGTCAGTGGACAGCACCGTGCCGGCTTCAATCTGCGACAGGATGGCAGGGTCCACATTGCCGGTCACGTTGGCGGTGGTGAACTGGGCGGTGTCGAACAGCATCTCGCGCATGCGGCCGTCGCGAATCTCGATGCCGGTATCCACCGACGCCAGGTCAATGCCCAGCTGCACCGCGCCGTCTTCGCCGACAAAACCCACCAGCGACTTGAAGCGGTGGGTTTCCGCCACGGCGTCATTCTTGATGGAGATAAAGTTGAGGCTGGAGCTGTCGTTGTCCAGCTCCCACTGCGCCGCCGCACCGCTGGCGGCCAGCAACAGGCCCAGCCCGGTGGCCAGCCCCGCAAAAGTCTGCCTGATACCCATTTCGCTACCTCTGCTTGATTGCGGGGCGCCGCCGCCCCGGTGGGCGCCCACTGTAACACGGCTGGGGCGCGGTGCTAGCTAGGCCAGCACCTCCGCCAGATCGCCCTTGGATTCCAGCCAGGCCTTGCGGTCCGATGAGCGTTTTTTGGCCAGCAGCATGTCGAGCATGGCGTTGGTGTCGTCGCCGGGGTCCAGCACCAGGCGCACCAGGCGGCGGGTGTCCGGGTCCATGGTGGTCTCGCGCAGCTGCAAGGGGTTCATCTCGCCCAGGCCCTTGAAGCGCTGCACGTTCACCTTGCCTTTTTTCTTTTCTGCCTCGATGCGATCCAGCACGCCCTGCTTTTCGGCTTCGTCCAGGGCGTAGAACACTTCCTTGCCCACGTCGATGCGGTACAGGGGCGGCATGGCCACAAACACGTGCCCCGCCGCCACCAGAGGGCGGAAGTGACGCACGAACAGGGCGCAGATGAGGGTGGCGATGTGCAGGCCGTCGGAGTCGGCGTCGGCCAGAATGCAGACCTTGTGGTAGCGCAGGCCGGAAAGATCATCGGAGGCCGGGTCGATGCCGAGCGCCACGGAAATGTTGTGCACTTCCTGGCTGGCCAGAATTTCCTGGGAGTCCACTTCCCAGGTGTTCAGGATTTTGCCGCGCAACGGCAGGATGGCCTGGAACTCCCGGTCTCTGGCCTGCTTGGCGCTGCCGCCAGCGGAGTCGCCCTCCACCAGAAACAGCTCGCCGCGGGTGGGGTCTTCGCCGGAGCAGTCCGCCAGTTTGCCGGGCAGGGCGGGGCCGGCGGTCACCTTCTTGCGGGTGACCTTCTTGGCCGAGCGCAGCCGGCGCTGGGCGTTATTGATGCACAGCTCGGCGAGCTTTTCCGCCTCTTCGGTGTGCTGGTTCAGCCACAGACTGAAGGCGTCCTTGGCCACGCCGGACACAAAGGCCGCCGCCTCGCGGGAGGACAGGCGCTCCTTGGTCTGGCCGGAGAACTGGGGGTCTTCCAGCTTGGAAGACAGCACGTAGCAGCAGCGTTCCCAGATGTCGTCCGGGGTCAGTTTGACGCCCCGGGGCAGCAGGCTGCGCAGTTCGCAGAACTCGCGCATGGCATCCAGCAGGCCGGTGCGCAGGCCGTTGACGTGGGTGCCGCCCTGGGCGGTGGGGATCAGGTTCACATAGGATTCGGCCACCACTTCGCCGCCCTCGGGCAGCCACTGCACGGCCCATTCCACCGCCTCGGTGGAGCCGCTGAAACTGCCGGTAAAGGGCTGTTCAGGCAGGCAGGGGTAGTCGATGGTGGCATCGGCCAGGTAGTCGGTAAGGCCGTCTTCGTAGTACCACTCGTCGCTCTCACCCTTCTTCTCGTCCTTGAAGGTGATGCGCAGGCCGGGGCACAGCACCGCTTTGGCGCGCAGTACATGGCGCAGGCGCGACACCGAGAAGTTGACCGAGTCGAAGTACTTGGCATCCGGGGTAAAGCGCACCGAGGTGCCGGTGTTGCGCTTGCCGCAGGTGTCGATCTGCTCCAGGTCGGATTTTTTCTCGCCGCCACCGAACACGATGCGGTGCACCCCGCCATCGCGGCGGATGGTCACCTCAAGCTCGCTGGACAGGGCGTTCACCACCGACACGCCCACCCCGTGCAGGCCACCGCTGAACTGGTAGTTCTTGTTGGAGAATTTGCCGCCGGCGTGCAGGGTGGACAGGATCACCTCCACCCCGGGCTTGCCCTGTTCCGGGTGGATGTCCACCGGCATGCCGCGGCCGTTGTCGGTGACCGCCAGGCTGCCGTCTTTGTACAGCACCACGTCGATGCGATCGGCATGGCCGGCCAGGGCCTCGTCGACACTGTTGTCGATGACCTCCTGGGCCAGGTGGTTGGGGCGGGTGGTGTCGGTGTACATGCCGGGGCGCTTGCGCACCGGCTCCAGTCCGGTGAGGACTTCGATATCTTCAGAGGTGTACTGGGTCATGCCTGCGGTTACATCGGTGTGAATGCGGCCCATTGTACACAAGGGCCGCGCCGGTGCAGCGTCAGTGCTTCAAATATCCGCGCTGGCGCAGGTTGACCTCAAAGGTGACCCCCTGCACCCGGCTCACGCCGGTCTCCAGGCTGCCGTCGGGGTGCAGCTCCAACCAGCGGTAGCCGGGGGGCAGGTCGTCGGCCTGGAAGTCTTCGCTGCCGGGGGCAAACTGCACGCAGGTGGAGGGCGAGGCCAGCAGGCGCAGGCCGTTGTGGTAGCGGTCCACCTCCTGGTGGATGTGACCCCACAGCAGGGCCTTCACCCCGGCAAAGCGCTCCACCACCGCAAACAGGGCATCGGCGTCGGCCACGCGCTGCTCGTCCAGCCAGTCGCAGCCAATGGGCACCGGCTGGTGATGCAGGCAGATCAGGCTGTGGCGACCTTCGCCGGCGGCGCACTGCAGGGCGCGCTCCAGGGCCGCCAGCTGCTGCGCGCCGATCTCACCGCCGATCTCCCCGGGAATCTGGGAATTGAGCAGCAGGATCTGCCAGTGGCCGATGCGCACATCACCGCACAGGTAGGCAGCGCTGCCCGGCACTGCCTGCATGGCGGCGCAGTCATCGTGGTTGCCGGGCAGCCAGAACTGCCGCGGGCAGAAGGCCGCCAGCGCCGCCTGCAGGCGCAGGTAGGCCGCCGGGGCACCGCCATCGGCCAGGTCGCCGGTGGCCAGTACCACATCGGCCTCGCGCCCGTCGCGGCGGGCCTGCTCGATCACCGCCAGCATGGCGTGGTCGGTGTCCATGCCCAGCAGGCGGCCGCCCTGCTCGGCGCCAAGGTGGCAGTCAGTGAACTGGCAGAGCCGCACCGGGCCGCCGGTGTGGGGCACATCCTGTCGCTGGGCAAGAAAATGGGTCATGGTGCTGCGGCGGTGGTGGTCAGCCGGTGATGGGGTGAACGGTATTGGCGTGGCCGTGGCCGAGGCAGTGTTCCAGCCACTCGGCGAGGAAGTGGTTCTGCTGGATCTTCTCGTCCTGCTGCAGCATGTGGGTATTGGGGTAGTCGTAGCGGGGAGCGATACGGCGGTGGGACTGGAAGGCGCCCACCTCCAGCATGCCGGCATCGTGGTAGGCCCGCACCTCCACCCGCAGGCGGCCGAGCCAGCGCGCGTCTGCGTGGTACTGCTGCACGCGGAAGAAGGTGGTATAGCGGCTGCGCTCCAGCACCTCCAGCACCACCCGCGCCGGGCCCACGTGGAATTCCCGGCTGTTGCTGTGCTCGTAGTCCGGGAACAGGCGCAGCAATCGGGCGTAATTGGCCTCGCAAACCGCATGCAGTTTGACAAGATCCATTTTGAAGGCCCGCTTGCGAGCCCGCTGTACGCTCATCGCTGTCTCCACTTGCTGGTGATGATTTTACTGCCGGCGGTGTCACCCTCAGGAGACCCGCCTGCGACGAAACCACGCTGTGACGCGACAGGTGGCCGGCCGGCGCGTGGACGATAACTGAGTGTAGCACTTACCATGGCACTTTCGGCGGCTCTGCAGGGGCTTTTATTGCGGCGTATTAACATGCGCCGCGGGAGTCACGCTGGTAAACTGCCACGCGCTACCCGCTCGACACAGGGAAAATCCATGAAATCTACCGGACTTGCGCTGCTGGCGCTGACACTGTCCCTTGCCATCCAGAGTGCCCGTGCTGAATCGCTGCGGGATATCTACGAACTCGCCCTGGCAAACGACGCGCAGTTGAAAGCCGAACAGGCCCAGTACCGCGCCAACCTCGAAAACGAAAACCTGGGCCGCGCCGCCCTGCTGCCGCAGATCACCGGCAGCTACGACTACACCGATTCCGACCAGGACCGCACGGCGGAGAGCGTCGGCATTATCGACAGTGGCGGCTTTGGCCGCATCGACACCTTCACCAATACCGACACCAGCACCGACGGCTACCAGGTATCGCTCAACCAGGCCATTTTCGATCTGCCGGCGTGGTTCACCTTCCAGTCCGGCAAGGAATTCACCAAGCAGGCCGAGGCCACCTTTGCCGCCAACCAGCAGAACCTGATTGTGCGCACGGTGGAGGCCTACCTCGGCGTGCTGCGCGCCCAGGACAACCTGTCCGCCTCCAAGGCCGCCGAGCGCGCCTTTGAACGCCAGCTGGAACAGACCCAGCAGCGCTTTGAGGTGGGCCTGATTGCGATCACCGACGTGTACGAGGCCCAGGCCGCCTTCGACCTGTCGCGGGTCAACCGGATTGTCGATGAGAACAATGTGCGCGTGGCGCTGGAGCGTCTGTCTGTGCTCACCGGCCAGCACCACGATACGCTCAGCGTGCTGTCCGAGGACTTTGACGTGAAGAACCCGGAGCCCACCGACCGCGCCGCCTGGGTCGAGTTTGCGCTGCAGAACAACTTTGAACTGCAGGCCGCCCGCTACGCCGAGGAAGTGGCCCGCAACACCGCCAAGGCCAACAAGTACGAACACGCGCCAAAAGTGGTGGGCAGCTACGCCTACTCCGACTACAGCACCGAGGGTGAGCTCAACCGTCGCCCCTCCACCGAGTTTGATACCTCGCCCGACAACGATACCGAGCAGAACCAGTGGCAGATCAGCCTGCAGGTACCGCTGTTCAGCGGCGGCGCCATCAGCGCCAACCGTCGCCAGGCCGCCGAGCAGTTCAACGCCAGCCGCGAGAACCGCATCAACCTGGCCCGCAACACGGTGACCAATACCCGCTCGCTGCACATGACGGTGATGAGCGACGTGTCCCGCGTGGCCGCCCGCAAGCAGAGTATTGTCTCTTCCAAGAGCGCCCTGGATGCCACCCAGGCGGGTTATGAAGTGGGCACCCGTAACGTGGTGGACGTGCTGAACGCCCAGAACACCCTGTTCGCCGCCGAGCGCGACTACGCCAACAGCCGCTACGATTACATCATCGACATTCTGCGCCTGAAGGAACAGGCCGGCCTACTGAGCCCGGAAGATGTCTACCGCCTCGACGAGGCGCTGGAAGAACCGCCGGCACCCACCGCCAGCAGCACCCCCTGATCCCCCGCCGCCGCTGCCTCAGGGCGGCGGCAACTGCTGCGCCACCAGCTGCAGCAGGCGCTCCCGGGCGCCGCCATTGTTTGCCACCACCTCAAGCCCCGCCGCGCCCATGCGCTGGCGGCGGGCGTCATCGGCCAGCAGCTGCAGCAGCACAGCAGGCAGCTGCGCTGGCTGCTCAAGGCGGATCATGGCCCCCGCCGCCACCAGCAGGCGGCTGATCTCTTCAAAGTTGAACATCCACGGCCCGGTGACCACCGGCACGCCCCAGGCGGCGGCCTCCAGCACGTTGTGGCCGCCGTGCTCCACCAGGCTGCCGCCGATGATTGCCACCCGCGCGGCGCTCAGCAGCAGCAGTAGCTCGCCCATGGTGTCACCCAGCAGGATGTCATCGCCCGCGGCCGGCGCCTGGGCGGCGGAGCGCCGCAGCACCTGCCAGCCGCGCCCGCGGCACAGCCCGGCCACGCTGTCGAAGCGCTCCGGGTGGCGCGGCACCAGCACCAGCAAGGCCTCCGGGTAGTGCGCGCGCACCGCCGCGAAGGCATCGAGAATCTGTTCGTCCTCCCCCGGGTGGGTGCTGGCCGCCACCAGCACCGGGCGCTGCGCGCTGCCCAGCACCTCACAAAGGGCGCTGGCCTGCTGGCGCAGTTCAGCATCCAGTGCCAGGTCGAACTTGATGCTGCCGGTCAGGTGCAGGCGCTGTTGCGCCAGGCCAAGCTCAACAAAGCGCTCGCCGTCCTCCCGCGCCTGGCAGGCCACGCCGTCCAGGTGGCCCAGCATCTGCCGGGTCAGACCGCCCAGGCGGGCGTAACCCCGCGCCGAGCGCGCCGACAGCCGGGCGTTGGCCAACACCACACGACAGCCACTGGCCGCAGCGTAATGCAGCATGTTGGGCCACAGCTCGGTCTCCATGATCAGCAGCAGCCGCGGTTGCAGGCGGCGCACAAAGCGCCCCACAGCGCCGGGCAGGTCCCAGGGGGCGTAAACGTGAAACACGCGCTCACCGAACAGGGCCTGCACCCGCTCGGACCCGGTCGGGGTGGTGGTGGTTACCACTACGCGGTAGCCCGGGTAGCGCTGCAGCAATGCCTCGATCACCGGCGCGGCGGCCAGGGTTTCGCCCACCGACACCGCGTGTACCCAGATCACCGGCCGGCCATCCGCCGGCGCGCGGAAAAAGCCCAGCCGCTCGCCCCAGCGCCGCCGGTAGGCGCTCGCCAGGCGCGAGCGCCACAACATGCGCAGCAGCACAAAGGGCATCAGGCAGTAAAACAGCAAACTGTAGAGCAGGCGCATGAAGGCTCCGGGGGTCTTGGCCACGGGCAGGATACCTGCCGCCGGTCACACCCGCCACAACGGGGCACGCCGCGCCGGCGCAGCCCGCCCTCTCACAGCAGCCCACCCCTCACAACAGCCCGCCCTCAGCACAGCCCGGCGCACAACAGGTATACTGGCGCCTCACTCACGCGGAAGGTTTTATGAGCGCCACAACGCTGCAGGTCGACGTAGCCATTATCGGCGGCGGTATCGCCGGGCTGTGGACCCTCAATCACTTGCGCCAGCGCGGCTACAACGCTGTTTTGTTCGAGCAGCAAGCGCTGGGGTCCAGGCAGACCATCGCCTCCCAGGGCATGATCCACGGCGGCATCAAGTACGCCCTGGGGGGCGCCCTGAATGCCGGCTCCGAGGCCATCGCCCGCATGCCGGACCTGTGGCGCAGTTGCCTGCGCGGCGACGGCCCGGTGGACCTGCGCGGCTGCCGCGTGCTCAGCGAGGACTTTTACCTCTGGTCCAGCGGCGGCCTGGGCTCGCGAGTCAGCTCGTTTTTTGCCAGCAAGTTGCTGCGCGGGCGGGTGGAAAAGCTCGCCCGCCGCGACTACCCGGCGCCGCTGCAATCCAGCGCCTTCCAGGGCCAGGTGTACCGGCTGGTGGACCTGGTGTTGGATGTACCGTCGCTGTTGCACACCCTGTCCGAACGCTATCGCGACAGTATCTTTCGCATCGACTGGGATACCTGCCAGCTGGCCTGCGAAGAAGGCAAGGCCGAGCTGCGCTGGCCGCACTGCACCTTGCAGCCGCGCCAGGTGCTGCTGAGCGCCGGCGCCGGCAATGAAGAACTCATGCGCCGCCTGGGCGCCAGCGCCCCGGCCATGCAGCGCCGGCCGCTGCAGCAGGTGCTGGTGAAGCACCAGTACCGCGCGCCCTTCTACGCCCACTGCAGCGGCAGCAACCCGTCGCCGCGCCTGACCATTTCCAGCCACCGCACCGCCGGCGATGAACCGGTGTGGTACCTCGGTGGCGACCTGGCCACCGAGAATACCGACGCCGAGCCCAGTGAGCTGATCGACAAGGCCCAGAATGAATTGCGCGAACTGATGCCCTGGCTCGACCTGGGGCAGAGCGAGTGGGCCACCATCCGCCTGGACCGCGCCGAGCCGCGCCAGTCCAAGCTGCTCAAACCCGACGCCGCCTACCTGGGGCCGGTGGAGGGCGTGCACAACGCGCTGGTGGGCTGGCCCACCAAACTCACCCTCAGCCCGGACCTGGCGGCGGCGGTAGAGGCCCACCTGCAGGCGCAGGGCGTGGCCCGCGGGCCCGCCACCGACCTGTCGCAGCTGGCTGCCCTTGGCCGCCCCCCCATTGCCACCCCCTGCTGGGACGAGGCATTCCGGTGAGTTGGTTGCGCCCGCTGGGCAGCACCGGCCTTACGGTGAGCGCGCTGGGCCTTGGCACCGTGAAGCTCGGCCGCGACCAGGGCGTGAAATACCCCGAGGGCTTTGTGATTCCCGATGACCGTGCCGCCCGCGCCCTGCTCGACCAGGCCCGCGACCTCGGCATCAACCTGATCGACACCGCGCCGGCCTACGGGCGCAGCGAAGAGCGCCTGGGGCCGCTGTTGCAGGGCCAGCGCAAGGACTGGCTGATCTGCTCCAAGGTGGGGGAGGAGTTTGACAACGGCCAGTCACATTTTGACTTCAGCCCGGAGCATGTGCGCTTCTCGGTGCAGCGCAGCCTGACACGCCTGCGCTGCGAGGTGATCGACCTGGTGCTGGTGCATTCCGACGGCAACGACCTGGCCATTATCGAGGATTACGGCACCCTGCAGGCGCTGGCGGAATTGAAGCAGCAGGGGCTGATCCGCGCCTTTGGCCTATCCACCAAGACCGTGGCCGGCGGCATGGCCGCCGCGCGCCAGAGCGATTGCGTGATGCTCACCTACAACCTGGGCTACCGGGAGGAAGCGGCGGTGCTGGCCGAGTGTGCCCGTCTGGGCAAGGGTGCGCTGATCAAAAAGGCCCTTGCCAGTGGCCACCTGAGCGACAAAGTGGAGGACCCGGTGCGCGCCAGCATGGAGTTGATCTTCAGCCACCCGGGCAGCAGCGCGGCCATTGTCGGCACCATCACTCCGGCCCATCTGGCGGCCAATGTGGCCGCGGCGCGCGCCGCTGTCACGCACAGCCTGTAGCAACCGGCAGCCGGAGCGCCAGCCGATCTAGCCGGCCTCGCCCTGACCCTGGTTCTGCTGGATGCGCTCGACAATCGCGGTGGTGGATACGTTGTCCACAAAGCCCAGCACCTGCACCTCGCCGCCATAGCCTTCGACAATTTCCCAGCCGACCACACCGGCCTTGTCGTAGTCGCCGCCCTTGACCAGCACATCCGGCTTGAGGGCCTGCAGCAGTGACACCGGCGTGTCATCGTCAAAGCAGACCACCCAGTCCACCGCCTCCAACCCGGCCAGCACCGCCATGCGCCGGTCCTGGGGGTTGATGGGGCGTCCGCTGCCCTTGAGGCGGCGCACCGAGGCGTCGCTGTTGACCCCCACCACCAGGCGGTCGCCCAGCTTGCGCGCCTGCTCCAGGTAACTCACGTGGCCGGCATGGATGATGTCGAAGCAGCCATTAGTGAACACCACCTTCTCGCCCTGGGCGCGGGCATCGGATACCGCAATCGCCAGCTGGTCCAGGCTGAGAGCGCCGCGCTCGGCACCGGTTTCCGCCTGCACCGCACGGCGCAGTTCCGGGGCGCTCACCGCCGCGGTGCCGAGCTTGCCCACCACAATGCTGGCGGCAATGTTGGCCAGGGCCACCGCGTCCGGCATGGCGGCGCCGCCGGCTAGCGAGGCCGCCAGCACGGCAATCACCGTATCGCCGGCACCGGTTACATCGAATACCTCACGGGCCCGGGCCGGCAGGTGCAATTCCTCGGTGTCGGGGCGCAGCAGGGTCATGCCGTGTTCGCCGCGGGTGATCAGCAGGGCCTGCAAATCCAGCTCGAACATCAGGTGCTTGCCCGCCGCCACCAGGTCCTGCTCGCTGCGGCAGCGCCCGGCGACCGCCTCAAATTCGTGCAGGTTGGGGGTGAGCAGGGTAGCGCCGCGATAGCGGCTGAAATCGGTACCCTTGGGGTCCACCAGTACCGGCACGCCCGCCGCCCTGGCGGCACGGATCAGGGGCTGCGGATCCACCAGCGCGCCCTTGGCGTAGTCCGACAGCACCAGGGCGCCGCAGCCCTGCAGCAGGCCGGCCCAGTGCTGCTCCAGGCTGTGGCCCGGGGCGCAGAATTCACTCTCTTCAAAGTCCAGGCGAATCAACTGCTGCTGGCGGCTGATCACCCGCAGCTTGGTAATGGTGGGCATGTCCGCCAGGCGCTCGAAGTCACACTTGACTCCGGCGCCCTCCAGCATGGCCTGCAGGGCATCGGCCATTTCGTCGCAGCCGGTATAGCCGCCGAGGGTGGCCCCGGTGCCAAGGGCGGCAATGTTCAGGGCCACGTTGCCGGCGCCGCCGGGGCGGTCGGTGATCTGCTCCACCCGCACCACCGGCACCGGGGCCTCCGGCGAAATGCGCGAGGTGGGGCCGGCCCAGTAGCGATCGAGCATGATGTCCCCCAGCACCAGTACGCGAGCCTGGTCGAAGCGGGGCATGGTCAGTTTCATGGTGATGATCCTTGCTTGGCGAGCGCATCGGGCGCGCTGTGTTTGCGGGGCATGATAGCACGGGGCGAGCGGTGCCCAGGCGGACGCCCAGGCCGCTTGCCGGCCCCGGGCAAAGGCGCTAACGTGGCGGACTTTGCCCGCTGCGAGACCTGCCATGATCCCCGACCTTCCCGCCAATATCGAGCAGATAAAGGGTTTTCTGGCCGAGGATGAGGCCGCCGCGCTGTATCGCCACGCGCGGGCCGCGCGGGACTTGGGGCCAGTGCTGGAGGTGGGCAGCTACTGCGGTAAATCCACCATTTACCTGGGGCTGGCCTGCCGCGAGGGGGGCACCGTTTTCGCCCTGGATCACCACCGCGGCTCCGAGGAACACCAGGCCGGGGAGATGTTTCACGACCCGGAGGTTTTTGACCGCGGCGAGGGGCTGGTGGATACCTTCGGTGAGTTTCGCCGCAATATCCGCGCTGCGGGGCTGGACGATACGGTAGTGCCGCTGGTCAGCAGCTCGGAGGTGGTCGCGCGGCACTGGCGCATTTCGCTTGGCATGGTATTTATCGACGGCGGCCACAGCCTGGATGCGGCGCTGCTGGATTACCGCTGCTGGAGCGCCCACCTGCTGCAGGGTGGCATTCTGGCGATTCACGACCTGTTCCCGGACCCCTTCGAGGGTGGCCAGGCGCCCTGGGCGATCTATCGCCTGGCGCTGGCATCGGGGCTGTTCGAGGCGGTGGAGCGGGTCAATACCCTGGGGATACTGCGCCGGCTGTAAGGTCGGGGCGAGCCCTCAGTCCACCTTGCGGCGGCGAACGGCCACCTCGGCCGGGGCTGGCAGCAACTCAACGTCGGTAAACAGACGCGACGCGGCGGTATGCCCGGTGAGCGCATCGGCCGCCAGCAGGATGGCGCCGGCGGTCCAGGTGGGCTGCTCCTCCGGCCACAGCAGATCCTCCACCATCTGGTAGCCGGTCCAGTAGGCGCCGTCCTGCTCCCGCCACTGGTGCAGCCAGCTGTACACCTCCACCGCCCGGGCGTGATCCCCCGCCGCCAGCAGGGCCATCACCAGTTCACAGCTCTCGGCCACGGTGACCCAGGGCTCCTCGCTGACACAGCGGCAGCCGAGCCCGGGCTCCACAAATTCGTCCCAGCGCGCGGCGAGCCGGGCGCGGGCCTCGCTGCCGCGCAGGGCCCCGGTCAGGACCGGGTAGAACCAGTCCATGGAATAGCGGGCCTTGCTCTCCCAGGTGCGGTCGAAGCGCTCGGGCTTGTGCCGCAGGGCGCTGCCCAGGGCGTCCCGTGCTGAGAGCCACTCGGGCCGGTGCCGGTTGAGGGTGACCGCAATGTTATGGGCGCACTCCAGGCTCTTGTAGATGGAACTGCAACCGGTGACCAGGGCATCGCCCTTGGCCTTGCCGTCGCTGTCCACCGCCCAGTCGATTTCGCCGTGCTCGGACTGCAGGGCGAGCACAAACCCGATGGCCCGTTCCACGCAGGGCCACATGCCGGCCAGGAAGGTGTCATTGCCACTGATCAGGTAGTGGTGCCACACGCCGGTAGCAACGTAGGCCACAAAGTTGGTCTCGCGCCGTTCGGTGTTATCCGGTGTCCCGTCGCGATAGGCGGCCCACCAGCTGCCATCGTCCAGTTGCTGGCTGCGCAGCCAGTGGTAGGCCCGCTCGGCCGCCGCCAGCTCGCCGGCGATAGACAGCCCCATGGCCGCTTCCACATGGTCCCAGGGGTCGGCATAGCCGCCGCTGAACCAGGGAATTTCGCCGCTCGGCAGCTGCTCGCGCAGCAGAAACTGCACCGTGGGCCGCAAAAAATCGTGGGGAAACAGGCCCCGGCTCAGGTACAGACCACTCACGCGACGGCCTCCTTGCGGTAATACATGACAACGCTCTTGCCCACCAGCGGGTTGATCAGGCGCTCCAGTGTGCGGGTAAAGGCCGGGCGCTCCATCAGATCCCACACCAACAGGCGGTGGTACTGGCGGATCAGCCAGTTGCTGTCCTGGGTGTTCCAGAACAGGCACTTCAGCCACCAGAAGGGCGCGTGCAGGGCGTGGGCCCAGTGGCGCTGATAGCGGGAAAACCCCAGCGCCTCGATTTCGCCAGACAGCCGGGCGGCGTTGAAGATGCGCAGGTGGCCGCCGGGCACCTGGTGGTAGGCCCGCGACAGGGCCCAGCAGATCTGCTCGGGCCAGCGCCGCGGCACGCTGGCGCAAAACAGCCCGCCGGGCTTGAGCACCCGGTTGATCTCAACCAGCGCGGCGCGGTAATCGGGGATGTGCTCCAGCACTTCCGAGCAGATCACCTTGTCGAAGGTGTTATCGGCAAAGGGCAGGGCCAGGGCGGTGGCGGCGCTCAGGCCAAAGCTGCGTGACGGGTCGTCCGGCCGGGCGAAGGGCTCGAACTTGTCCCGGGTGGTGCGCAGGTCATCAAGGGCGAGGTCCACCCCCACGGCCTGCACCTGCCCCTCGAGGTAGGCGCAGATGACATGGCGGCCCTCGCCGCAGCCGAGGTCCAGCACGCGCTCACCGGGGCGCAGCTCAAAATGCGCGAAATCAACCGTTTGCATCGAGCACCCGTTGGTAATAGCGGCTCATCTCCCGGGCGCAGACCGCCCAGGAGAATTTATCCAGAATGCGCTCCCGGCCGGCGGCGCCAAGGCGGGCGCGGCGCTCCGGGTCGTCCAGCAGGCCGGCGATCCCCGCCGCCAGCGCCTCGACATTTTTTGCCGGCACAATCACCCCGGCGTCGCCCACCACCTCGGGCAGGGCGCCGCCGTCGGTGGACACCACCGGCACGCCGCAGGCCATGGCCTCCCCCGCCGGCAGCCCGAAGCCTTCGTAGACCGAGGGCACCACGGCAACGGCGGCCTGGGCGTAGTAGGCCACCATCTGCTCGGTGGTGATGCCACTGACAAACTGCACCCGCTCGGCAATGCCCAGGTGATGCAGCAGGCGCTCGGTTTTACCGCCGGGCTGGGGCTTGCCCACCAGCAGCAATTCCAGCGCGGGATAGCGGGGCAGCAGGCTGGCGTAGGCGCGCAGAAGAAAGCGCAGGCCCTTCAGCGGGGCGTCCGCCGAGGCGGTGGCCATCAGGCGCTGGGGCCGCCGGGCGACCCCCGGCAGGGGGCGGAATTCATCGGTATCAATGCCGTTGTAGACAAGGTCGATGCCCGCCGGCTGCAGGCCGAAGTCACGGGCAATGTCCTGCCGCGAGCAATCCGATACGGTCACCACATGGCGCAGCTGCTTCACCACCTTTTTCTGCATGTGCAGGAAGCTGTGCCAGCGCCGGATCAGCAGCCGCTCCCAGCCGGTTTTGGCGGCGGCCAGGGCAATGCGCAGGTCACTGGTGATGGGGTGGTGAACGGTGGTAACCAGCGGGATGCCCATGGCCTGCAGGGTCAGCATGCCGTAGCTGAGGCTCTGGTTGTCGTGCACCAGGTCGTAGTCGGCGCGGTGCTGGCGCAGGTAGCGCACCGCGCGGCGGCCGAAGGTATAGGGCTCGGCAAAACCGCCGGTGAGCTTGGAGGTCCACTCGATGATGTTGGCCAGCGAGCGCAGGTGCCGCGGACGCAGTGAGCCCAGGCCGTTCTCGAACAAGTCCAGGCTGGGCAGCTGGATCAGCTTCACCCGGGGGTCCAGGTGGGGATAGGGCGGGCCGGAGATCACATCCACCCGGTGACCGGCCTCCACCAGGGCCTTGCTCAGGTACTTGAGATAGACCCCCTGGCCACCGCCAAACGGGGCGGAGCGATAACCCAGCAGGGCAATACGCAATGGGCGCAGGGGCTGGCGGGCGGCAGACGCCACGCCTGGTTCACGGCCACCGCCGGCGGCGTCCGCTACAATAATGGGTTCGACCTGCCTGATGGGGGCGTCCTCGTCACGTCTGGGTGGGTCGCAGGGCGCCGAGCGGCGCCCGCGTGGAGCCGAGACCATGCCCGAAAGCCCCGCGAAGCCTTTGGATTCTATCAAGGGCGGCCCAAATTGCCAGCCCCTTTACGATCGTACAGTGAAATTGCCAGCGGCAGCTATTTTCGTAGTTTGCCGATAATCCCCCTATAATTGGCCACTTTTTGCAGCGAACCTTCAGCCATGACCCCATCGCGCCACAAGGGCATTATCCTCGCCGGCGGTTCCGGCACCCGCCTCCACCCCCTGACCAGCACCGTTAGCAAGCAACTGATGCCGGTCTACGACAAGCCGATGATCTACTACCCCCTGGCCACCCTGATGCTGGCGGGCATCCGCGACATTCTGGTGATCACCACCCCCCGGGACCAGCGCGCCTTCGCCGACCTGCTCGGCAACGGGGAACAGTGGGGCATCAACATTACCTACACCGTACAGCCGAGCCCGGACGGGCTGGCCCAGGCGTTTATTCTCGGTGAGGAATTTATCGGCAGCTCGCCCTGCGCCCTGGTGCTGGGGGACAACATCTTCTACGGCGGCGGCTTCACCAGGAGCCTGCGCGCCGCCGCACAGCGCGACAGCGGCGCCTCGGTTTTTGCCTACTACGTCACCGACCCCCAGCGCTACGGCGTGGTCAGCTTCGACCGGGACGGTACCGCGCTGGATATCGAGGAAAAGCCGGCCAAGCCCAAGTCGCACTACGCGGTGACCGGCCTGTACTTCTACGACAACGACGTGGTGGAGATCGCCAGGAATATCCGTCCCTCCCACCGGGGCGAGCTGGAGATCACCGACGTCAACCGCGCCTACCTGCAGCGCGGCGACCTGCAGGTGGAGGTGATGAGCCGCGGCACCGCCTGGCTGGACACCGGCACCCACAACTCCCTGCTGGATGCGGCCAATTACATCCGCGTGGTGGAGGAGCGCCAGGGCCTGAAAATCGCCTGCCCCGAGGAGGTGGCCTACCGCATGGGATACATCAGCGCGGAACAATTGCTGGCGCTGGCCGCGCCGCTGGAGAAGAGCGGCTATGGCGTCTACCTGAAGCACCTGCTGCGGGAAGAGGGAGTGGTGTTCGATGAACGTTAAGACAACCACCCTGAAAGACGTGCTGCTGCTGGAGCCCAGGGTCTTTGGCGACGAGCGCGGTTTTTTCCTGGAGAGCTGGAACGCGCGCACCTTCGCCGAGCTCGGCATTGCAGTGGATTTTGTGCAGGACAATCACAGCCGCTCGGCCCGCGGTATCCTGCGCGGCCTGCACTACCAGACCGCCCACACCCAGGGCAAACTGGTGCGCGTGGTAGCGGGCTCGGTGTTTGACGTGGCGGTGGACCTGCGCCAGTCCTCACCCACCTTTGGCCAGTGGTACGGGGTGGAGCTGTCCGCCGCCAACCACCGCATGCTGTGGGTGCCGGCGGGCTTTGCCCACGGCTTTTATGTCACCTCGGAGGTGGCCGACTTCCAGTACAAGTGCACCGATTACTACGACCCCGCCAGCGAGGTCTCACTGGCCTGGAACGACCCGACGGTGGGCATCGACTGGCCGCTGCCCGCTGGCGAGGCGCCGCGCCTGTCCGGCAAGGACGAGCAGGGCCTGGCCTGGGGCGAGTTGCCCCTGTTCGACTGAGTCGCCGGCGCCCTTACACCACCGGCGCTTACTTCTTGATCAGCCGATACAGGGCCAGCAGTACCAGCGCGCCAATCACCGCGGTCACCACGCTGCCCAGGCTGAAGTCGCTAACGCTGCCGCCAAAGCCGGTCACGGTGCCGAGGTAACCGCCGACAAAGGCGCCGGCAATGCCGATCAGGGTGGTGACAATCAGGCCGCCCGGGTCCCGGCCCGGCATGATCCACTTGGCGAGAATGCCCGCCACCAGTCCCAGCACAATCCACGTCAGTATGCCCATATGCCCTCCTGCAGGCCGTTGGTACAACCAGCCCCTAGCCTAGCGCAGCTTGGGCGCTCAGGCACGCCGGAACAGTAAATCCCATACCCCGTGGCCCAAACGCTCACCGCGCTGCTCGAACTTGGTGAGGGGGCGGTGGGCCGGGCGCGCGGCAAAAGCGCCCGCGCCGGCGGTATTTTCCAGCTGCGCATTGGCCGACAGCACGTCCATCATCTGCTCGGCGTAGTTTTCCCAGTCGGTGGCCAGGTGCAGTACGCCGCCGGGCTTCAGGCGGGATACCAGCAGGGCGACAAAATCGGGCTGAATCAGGCGCCGCTTGTGGTGACGCTTCTTGTGCCAGGGGTCGGGGAAGAACACCTGTACTGTATCCAGCGCCCCTTCCGGGATGCAGTGCTGCAGTACTTCCACCGCGTCATGGCAGTACACCCGGACGTTGTCGATCTCCTCGTCGGCCAGGGTGTGCAACAGCCGACCAACACCGGGGGTGTGCACCTCGACCCCGATGAAGTTGGCCGCCGGGTCCGCCGCCGCCATGGTGGCCAGGGAGCGGCCCATGCCAAAGCCAATCTCCAGCACCCGCCGCCCGGCGCGGCCGAACAGGGCATCCAGATCCACCGGCGCCGGGCTGTAGTCGATGCCCCAGCGCGCCCAGCCAGCCTCAAAGGCCCGCTTCTGGCCGTCGGTCATGCGCCCGGTGCGCAGCACATAGCTGCGGATGGGACGGTGGCGGCGCTCGCTGTTTTCTGTCGCCTGGCTCACGACAGGCTCCGCCAACCAGCCACCGCCAGGCAGGCCCAGCCGGCGATAAAGGCCAGGCCACCCAGTGGCGTGACCGCCCCGAGCCACTTGGTGCCGCTGAGGGCCAGCACATAGAGGCTGCCGGAGAACAGCGCCAGGCCAATCACAAACAGCCAGCCAGCGGGCTTGAGCAGGGTGGACTGGGGCTGGTGCAGGGCCAGCAGCCCCACCGCCACCAGCGCCAGGGCATGGTAGAAGTGGTATTGCACGGCGGTTTCAAAAACGCCCATGGCGTAGTCGTCGAGCCGGCCGCGCAGGGCGTGGGCACCAAAGGCACCAAAAACAACGCCGAGCATGGCTGCCAGCGCACCGATGGGGAGAAAGAGAGTCGTCATGGGTGGGGATTCTAACGCAAACCGGGGCGCATTCGCGCCCCGGTCGGGAAGGTGCCGATGAAGCTGCGAGCGTCTCAGGCGGCGATGGCCACCCGCAGTTTCTTCATGGCGTTCTGTTCAAGCTGGCGAATGCGCTCGGCAGATACACCGTACTTGTCAGCCAGTTCGTGCAGGGTGGCCTTTTCCTCCGCCAGCCAGCGCTGGGCGAGGATGTCGCGACTGCGCTCATCCAGGTCGGACAGCGCGCTGTGCAGGGCCGCCTCACTGTTCTGTTGATACTGGCTGGACTCGACTTCCAGCGCCGGGTCGTAGCGCTGGTCTTCCAGATAGTACTGGGGCGCCTGCCAGGCATCGTCGTCATCGCTGTCGATGGGCGAGTCAAAGGCCACATCGCGGCTGCTCAGGCGGCCTTCCATACGCTGCACTTCGGCGATATCCACACCGAGATCAGCAGCCACCGCCTCGGTTTCTTCGGCGGTGAGCCAGGCCAGGCTCTTCTTGGCGCTGCGCAGGTTGAAGAACAGCTTGCGCTGGGCCTTGGTGGTGGCCACTTTCACAATGCGCCAGTTGCGCAGGATGAATTCGTGCATCTCGGCCTTGATCCAGTGCACCGCAAAGGACACCAGGCGCACGCCCTTCTCCGGGTTGAAGCGCTTGACGGCCTTCATCAGGCCGACGTTGCCTTCCTGAATCAGGTCGGCCTCGGACAGGCCGTAGCCGTTGTAGCTGCGGGCGATATGCACCACGAAGCGCAGGTGCGACATCACCAGCTCGCGCGCGGCCTCGACGTTGTCGTTGTAGTACAGATCCTCGGCCAATTCCCGCTCCCGCTCTGCGCTCAGCAGCGGGATCGCGCTCACAGCCTGCACATAGGCCGCAAGGTTGGCGCCCGGCACCATCTGGTCGACGGGCTTCAGGGTATTGCTCATCTGAGGTTTCTCCATGTGAAGCGTGCCAAGTTTAGCACTCATGCTATTAGAGTGCTAATCACAGCAAAGTTCCGGGCAAGGCCCGGAACTTTGTGAAGTATTTATTAATTTTCAGTGACTTAGATGGGGACACATCAGCGCGGTTCAATGGCCCCCAAGTGCCGCGACACAGCCAGCCAGGCACCGGCCAGGCCCAGCAGCCCGCCCAGCAGAATCAGCTGCAGGCTGCCAATCAGGCCAATACCCTGCAGCGCAAAGCCACTCTGGTAGAGGCTGGCCAGGTGGCTGACCGGCCCGTCCAGGAAGAACAGGGCCGCCAGCACCAGCAGGGCGGAGAAAAACCCGCCCCCCACGCCGTACCACAGGCCGGTGTACAGGAAGGGTCGGCGCACAAAGGCGTTACTGCCACCCACCAGTTTGACGATGACAATTTCGTCCCGGCGGCTCTCAATGGCCAGGCGGATGGTATTGCCGAGAATCAGCACCACCCCCAGCACCAGCACGCCGCCCAGCGCCAGCACCAGGCGCCGGCTGAGCTCCATGATGTTGTTCAGGCGCTGCACCCAGGCCATGTCCAGCACCGCCTGATCCACCGCCGGCAGGGCGGCAAAGGTCTCGCGCAGCTGTGCCGGGTCCACCCCGGCGGCGGGCTCCACCAGCAGCAGGTGGGGCAGCGGGTTTTGCTCCAGGGACGCCACCACATCGGCAAAGCCGGAGAGCTCGGCAAACTCGGCCAGGGCAGCATCCCGCGGCACCAGGCGGGCCGCGTCAATATCGCCCCGCTCGCCAAGCTCGCGCTGCAACTCGCTGGCCTGCCGCTCGTCAACTTCGGCCTCAAGGAACAGGGAGATCTGCGCCGGGCTGTCCCAGCTGCCACTGACCGCGCGGGCGTTGTCCAGGGCAATGCCAAGGGCGGCGGGCAGGGCCATAGCGATGCCGATCACCAGCCAGGTCAGCACGCTGGATACGGGGTTGTCCAGCACCCGCCGCAGGCTGTCGGCCGCCGACAGGCTGTGGTGGTGGCGCCAGGCCCGGTAGCGATCGCCAAGGCGGGCGCGGCTGGCACTGGCGCCCTCGCGGCGCTGGGCCGGGTTGGTGGCCATCAGGCGGCCCCTCCCACCAGTTGCCCGTCGCGCAGGGTGATAATGCGGTGCTGCAGGCGGGATATCAGCGCCAGGTCGTGACTGGCGATCAGCACGGTCACGCCCACCTGGTTGAAGGCCTCGAACAGGGCCATGATCTCCGCCGACAGGGCCGGGTCCAGGTTGCCGGTGGGCTCATCGGCCAGCAGGATACGCGGCCGCCCCACCACTGCCCGGGCAATGCCCACCCGCTGCTGCTCGCCGCCGGACAGGGTCACCGGCATTGCCCGCTCCCGCGCCAGCAGCCCCACTTTGTCCAGGGCCGCCCGCACCCGGCGGCCGATTTCGCGGTGGTCGTAGCCGGCAATCACCAGCGGCAGGGCCACGTTGTCGAACACGGTGCGGTCAAACAGCAACTGGTGATTCTGGAACACGACCCCGATGTTGCGCCGGTGGGCGGGAATGCCGCGGGAGCCGATGGTGGCGAGGTCGCGCCCGTCGACCCGCACCTTGCCCCGGCTGGGGCGGTCCATCAGCATGATCAGGCGCAGCAGGGTGGACTTGCCCGCGCCCGAATGCCCGGTGAGAAAAACCAGATCGTCGGGTGCGATTTCAAGGCTGATTTCGCGCAGGGCGTCGTGACCCTCCGCGTAGCGCTTGCTGACCCGCTCGAACTGAATCATTCGTTGTCGTCATCCCGCTCGAACAGGGCGCGGATGAAGGGTTCCGCCTCGAAGGGCCGCAGGTCTTCCACTGCCTCGCCGACACCGATAAAGCGGATCGGCAGGCCCAGCTTGCGCGCAATGGCAAAGATCACCCCGCCCTTGGCGGTACCATCGAGCTTGGTGAGGGTAATGCCGGTCACCCCCACTACCTGCTGGAACTGGCTGGCCTGGGACAGGGCGTTCTGGCCGGTGCCGGCATCCAGCACCAGCATCACCTCGTGGGGCGCCTCGGCGTCCAGCTTGCCCATCACCCGTACCACCTTGCGCAGCTCTTCCATCAGGTGATCTTTGTTGTGCAGGCGGCCGGCGGTGTCGGCAATCAGCACATCGGTGCCCCTGGCCTGGGCGGCCTGCAGGGCATCGTAAAGCACAGAGGCGCTATCGGCCCCGGTGTGCTGGGCAATCACCGGCACATTGTTGCGCTCGCCCCACACCTGCAACTGCTCCACCGCGGCGGCACGAAAGGTATCGCCGGCCGCCAGCATCACCGACCTGCCCTCGGCCTGGTAGCGCCGCGCCAGCTTGCCGATGGTGGTGGTTTTGCCGACGCCGTTCACGCCAACCATGAGGATCACGTAGGGCTTGTGGCCAGCCGGCACCAATGGCACTTCGCAGGGTTCCAGCAAGGCCTGCAGCTCCTCCTTCAGGGCCTGCTCAAGGGCAGCCGGCTGGGTCAGCTCCTTGCGCGATACGCGCTGGGTGAGGCGGCCAATGATATCGACGGTGGCCTCCACCCCGACATCGGCCATCAGCAGGCGCGACTCCAGCTCTTCCAGCAGCTCGTCGTCGATTTCCTTGCGGCCGAGGAACAGCGTGCCAAGCCCCTGCACCAGATTGTCGCTGGTGCGGCCAAGGCCCCGTCGCAGGCGGCGGAAGAAGCCGTCTTTTGCGGGCTTGTCGTCAACGGCCGGCTTATCGGACGCTACAGGAGTGGCCTGCGGTGGCTGATCTGCCACCGGCGCTGGCGCTGCCGGTTCTGCGGGTGCAGGCTCTGGCGTTTGCTCTGCCTCTGGCTTTAGCTCTGCCTCCGGCCGCGGCGCGGCGTGGCTATCCTGCACCTCCTGCGCCGCGGGGGCCGGCACGGCGCTCTGGACAACGTGGGTGCCATCGCCCTCCTCGGGAGAGGTTGACGGGGCGGTCTCCGGCGCGGAGGCGGGCGGAGCCGCCGGCTTGTCGGCCGCTTTCTTGCGTCTGAAAAACTTCATAATCTGCTGTGCTGGTGTAGAGTGCGCAGACGGAACCCCTGCGCAAACGCGTATCCTACCACCTCTGCGAAAGAGCGAGAAATGTCGCCGCCCCGAAAGCCCCGCCGCGCCGCGCCCGCCGGCGCCTCACAGCTACGCATCATTGGCGGCCTCTGGCGCGGGCGCAAGCTCAGCTTTTTGCCCGCCGACGGCCTGCGCCCCACCACCGACCGGGTACGCGAAACCCTGTTCAACTGGCTGGCGCCGATGATTCACGATGCACGCTGCCTGGATCTGTTCAGCGGCAGCGGCGCGCTGGGGCTGGAAGCCCTGTCCCGCGGCGCGACCCACTGCGATTTTGTGGATACCAACGGCGCCAATCTGCGCCATATCAGCAGCCACCTCGACACCCTCGGGGCCAGCGACCGTGGCCACTGCCACAACCGGGCGGCGACGGACTTCCTGGCAGCCAGCCCGTCGCGCTGGGACATTGTCTTTATCGACCCGCCCTTTGGCCGCGAACTGGCGGCGCCGGTGCTGACCCAGCTCGCCGATGGCCACCTGGCCGCACAGGCGCAGGTGTATCTGGAATGCGCCCGGCAGGAGGCCCTGCCCACGGTCGCGCCGGGCTGGACCCTGCACCGGGAAAAAACCGCGGGCAATGTCCGTTACCTGCTGTATCACACACCCTGATCGCTCTTTTTTATCGCTCCCTTAGTACATTGGTTGCAATCCCTCAGGTAACCCACCGCTTTCACACCCCGGCAGCCGTCCTCGCTGCCAGCGCCCCGACGCTATCGCAGTCCCAACGACGTGCCGCCTCGACAACGCACGACCCCAACGCACGACCTCAATTGCAGCAGCGCGGGTGAGTGTTTACCATCCGCTTTCCTGCGCTAACGGGCCCGCAACCATGAAAGAACACGCCGTCGTCTACCCAGGCACCTTCGACCCCATCACCAACGGCCATGTGGATCTGGTGGAGCGCGCCTCGCGCCTGTTCAACCGGGTGGTGGTCTCCATCGCCCACAGCGAGAAGAAAAAGCCGCTGTTTACGCTGGATGAGCGGGTGCAACTGGCCCGGGAGTGCCTGGCACACCTGGACAATGTCGAGGTGGTGGGTTTTAACATCCTGCTGATTGACTTTGTGCTGCAGCAGAACGCCCGCTGCGTGCTGCGCGGCCTGCGCGCGGTGGCGGACTTTGAATACGAGTTTCAGCTGGCCAACATGAACCGGGCCATGAACCCGGAGTTTGAGAGCATTTTCCTCACGCCCTCGGAGCACCTCAGCTACATCTCTTCCTCGCTGGTGCGGGAGATTGCCTCACTGGGCGGGGACATCACGCCCTTTGTGCCGCCGGTGGTTGCAGCGGCACTGAAGGAGCGCTTCCAGCAGAACTAAGCGAGGTGGGCGGCCTTACTCGGCGGCGTCTTCTTCCTGCATGGCCCGGTAACGCTCTACATCCTTGTTGGTGTAGCCCGTTTCAATGCAGCCAAGGCAGCGCATGAAGGTGGTGCGGGCAGGGCCTACCATGAGGGTTTCCGCCGCTTCGCTGGCATGGCCGGCCAGCAGGGTAAAAGGCAGGCTGACCAGAAAGGCGGCTGTGCCACCCACCGTGGCCACCAGCCCCATGGGCCGGGCCACCAGCAGGTCGCCAACCATGGCACCGGCGCTGGGACTGTCGTCCACCGCCGCCTGCGCCCACAGCATCTGCGGCATTATCAGGCTACTTACCAGTACCGCCGCCGGCAGGCGGCGCGTCATCGCTGTTATTCTCATTCTCCACTCCCCGAACACATGACCGTTTCCCCAGAGGCCGACCAGTGTAGCCCGATCAGCGCTGACAGGTCACGCAGTAGACCGTGCTGCGCTGGCCCAGGCGCTGTTCTCGCAGCTGGCCCCCACAACCCTTGCACGGCAGCCCGCCGCGGCCGTAGACAAAAAGCTGCTGGGCAAAGTAGCCGGGCTTGCCATCGCCGCCAACAAAATCCCGGAGGGTCGTGCCACCCTGGGCTATCGCCGAAGTAAGCACTTGCTTAATGTTGTCCGCCAGCAGCTCGTAGCGGCTGGCCGAGATGCGCCCCGCCGCGCGATCGGGGCGGATGCCGGAAAGGTAGAGGGCCTCGTTGGCGTAAATATTACCAACGCCCACCACCACTTGGCCGTCCATGATGAAGGCTTTTACCGGCCCCCTGCGGCCGCGGGATCGCCGCAGCAGCAACTCCCCGTTAAAGGCCTCCGACAGGGGCTCGGGGCCAAGGCGCGACAACAGCGGGTGAACCTCCCCTGGCTCCACCCACAAAAAGCAGCCAAAGCGGCGCGGGTCGTTGAAGCGCAGCACACCACCGCCGTCCAGCACTACATCCACGTGGTCATGGCGGCCCGGCGCGGGCGCCACACCCGGCAATACCCGCAGGGAACCAGACATGCCAAGGTGCACCAGCAGGCTGCCAACCGCGGTATGGAACAGCAGGTATTTGGCGCGGCGCTCTATCCGCTCGATGCGCTGGCCAGCGAGGCGCTCGCCGAGATCCGCCGGCACCGGCCAGCGCAGGCGCGGCTCTCGCACCACCACGGCGCGCACGCACCGGCCCTCGGTATGCGGCGCCACGCCGCGGCGGGTGGTTTCGACTTCAGGTAACTCTGGCACCTGCCCTCCCGTGCAATCCAGAAACGAAAAACCCCGGCAAAGGCCGGGGTTTTCGGGGTCGTCACACCCGCCAGCGGCGGGCAGCGGAAGGCAAACCTTACTTGATTTTGCCTTCTTTATACATGACGTGCTTGCGCGCAACCGGGTCGTACTTCTTCATTTCCAGTTTGTCTGGGGTGGTGCGCTTGTTTTTGTCAGTGGTATAGAAGTGACCGGTACCGGCTGACGAAATCATACGGATCTTTTCTCTCATCGGAAATCTCCCTTAGCTTAAAAGCCGATTAGACCTTTTCACCACGGGCGCGGATATCGCTGAGAACAGTCTCGATACCCTTTTTGTCGATGATGCGCATGCCCTTGCTGGAAACCCGCAGGGTGACAAAGCGCTTCTCGGACTCAACCCAGAAACGGTGCTGGTGCAAATTGGGCAAAAAACGACGACGTGTGCGGTTTTTTGCGTGTGATACGTTGTTACCGGTGACCGGACGCTTGCCGGTGACCTGACAGACTCTTGCCATGATTGCCTCTCCCACAAAACCCGGGAATTATCAGAAACTGGTGTGGCTTTCCGGGTCAAAATGGAGACCCCAGCCGCGCGAAGCGCGACTTTATACCAGAACACCCCGCCCCAGGCAAGGAAAATGCCGAAAGATTGAACAGGCATCCGGCGCGCGCCTGGCGCGTCGGTCTTGCTGCTATATATAGGCAGCACGATAGAGACAGGTGGCGCGTTACAGGCTGCGCCAGTCCCTTACAACAGGCCCCGCTCGGCAAAGGAGCAACTCTGGCCCCGACCGACGATGATGTGGTCGAGCACGCGAATGTCCAGCAGGCCCAGCGCATCCTGCAACCGCTGGGTAATGCGCCGGTCCGCCGAACTGGGCTCCGCCACACCAGAGGGGTGGTTGTGTGCCAGGATGACCGCCGCCGCCCGGTACTGCAGCGCGCGCACCGCCACCTCCCGCGGGTAGACGGCGGCGCCGTCCAGTGTGCCGTAGAACAGATCCTCACAGCGCAGCAACCGATGCTGGTTGTCGAGAAACAGACAGGTAAACACCTCCCGCTCGCGGCCGCCCAGGTGGTGGCTCAGAAACAGGCGGGTCTGCTGGGGGTTGCCCATCAGGTTGCCCTCAGTGAGCCCCTCCTGCACCTGGCGCCGCGCCAGCTCCTGGGCGGCCTGCAGCTGGGCGAGCTTGCTCTCGCCCATGCCCGGGCAATCCAGCAGTTGCTCACCCTGCGCCGTCAGCACACCGCGAATGCCGCCAAAACGGCCGAGCAGGTCCCGCGCCAGGTCGAGTGCGCTGTGCCCCTTGCGCCCGGTTCGCAACAGCACGGCCAGCAGTTCGGCATCGCTGACGGACTGCGGCCCGCGTTGCAGAAGTTTGTCGCGCGGGCCCTCGCCCGCCCCCCAGTCGCTGATTGCCATCGGGCCTCCTTGCCGCGCCGGCATCGCAATAACGCAGAGAATGCACCGCCTCTGGCTGCGGCGGTGACAAGCCGCGAAGCGGGGTGGTATCTTGCCGATTCCCGGGCCCAGTGTCCCAGTTCGGAAGGGTGGATGGCACATCTTTTTAATCGCAATGTAGTGCTTGGCATCAGCGGCGGCATCGCCGCCTACAAGTCTGCTGAACTGGTGCGACAGCTGAAGACGCTCGGTGCCACTGTGCGCGTTGTGATGACCCGAGGCGCGCAGGAATTCATC
Source organism: Parahaliea mediterranea (assembly GCF_003402235.1). GTDB lineage: Bacteria > Pseudomonadota > Gammaproteobacteria > Pseudomonadales > Halieaceae > Parahaliea > Parahaliea mediterranea. The sequence goes on along the minus strand of NZ_QEWO01000005.1, from coordinate 119,670 downwards.
ACACCGCTGACCCTGCAGGCCCTGTCCGGCAACCCCGTGCACACCGAGCTGCTGGACAGCGAGGCCGAGCTCGGCATGGGCCATATCGAACTGGCCCGCTGGGCCGACCTGCTGCTGATTGCGCCGGCCACCGCCGACCTGCTGGCGCGCCTGGCCAGCGGCCGCGCCGACGACCTGCTCACCACCCTGGCCCTGGCCACCCCCGCCCCGCTGATGCTGGCGCCGGCCATGAACCAGCAGATGTGGCGCGACCCAGCCACACTCGCCAATGCGGATACCCTGCGCCAGCGGGGCGCCTACCTGGTCGGCCCCGCCGCCGGCGAACAGGCCTGCGGCGATATCGGCCCCGGGCGGATGGAAGAACCGCACCTGATTGCGGAACACGCCGCGGCCCTGTTTACCACCACCGCACTGGCCGGCAAGCGGGTTGTGATCACCGCCGGCCCCACCCGCGAAGCCCTCGACCCGGTGCGCTACCTCAGCAATCACAGCTCCGGCAAGATGGGATATGCCCTGGCCCGGGCCGCCGTGGAGGCCGGCGCGCAAACCACCCTGATCTCCGGCCCCGTCAGCTTGGCCACCCCCGATCACGTCGAGCGCGTGGATGTCACCAGCGCCCGCGACATGCTCGCCGCCTGCCAGGCGCGTAGCGCCAGCTGCGATATTTTCATCGCCTGCGCCGCCGTTGCCGATTACCGCCCGGCGGAAGCCCAGGAGCAGAAGATAAAGAAAGGGGGCGAACACAGCTCGCTTGCGCTGGTGCGCAACCCCGATATCGTGGCCACGATCGCAAGCGGCTCACCACGCCCCTTCACGGTGGGGTTCGCGGCGGAGACCCGCGACGTACTCAGCTATGCCCGCGACAAGCTGGCCCGCAAGAATCTCGATATGATTATCGCCAATGACGTCGCCGCCGAAGGCGTCGGATTTGCCAGCGACGAGAATGAGGTCACCGTGCTCTGGCCGGCGGGCGAACAGGCCCTGGAGCGTGCCGGCAAGCAAACCCTGGCACGACAAATCATCCAGCTGATTGCGGCACACGCCGGCCAGCCGGCGTGACACGCGTTACCCGGCACCGGGCTGCGCTCAACTAAGGAAGGGCATGTTCCGCAGCAGACAACAGGTCACCTCAGACCCGGGCCAGGCCGCCAGGCCCGCGGGCACTCGCCCCCTACTCATCGGCGCACTGTGCGCGGCACTGCTGCTGGCGGCCGGCCTCGGCTGGTTGCTTGGCACCTACCAGCCGGCCCAGATCGCCAGCCAGGCGACACAACTGAGCCAGCTGGAGGCCGAACAGGCCGCCTCGCGCCTGAGCCAGGCCCTGCGACAGTTCCAGCGCCGCCTGGCCGGCACCGTTGCCGCGCTTACCCCCAGCCACACCGACGCCGGCCCGGACCTGGAAGCCCTGGAGGGCGAGCTGCGCCAGAGCTTTCCCCAGTCCCGCAGCGTGCGCCTGCTGCCGCTGCCGCAATTGCAATCCGTCAACTATTCCCTGAGCGCGCTGGGGCTGCGCAATCACATTGAAGTGGACCTGCTGCGCCGCGCCAGCGGCAGCGAAATGCCGGTGCTGGAATCCTACAGCGCCGGTGAGCTGTGGCTGACCAGCGTCGCCCAGCTGGTGCAACTGCCCGGCACCACCGGCATTCCCGCCGTGGCCCTGCTGTCCTTCCCCAACAGTGCGCTGCTGCAGTACCTGCCGGCGGACGACCAGGGCGGCCGTTTTGATGTGCAGCAGCAATTCACCGACAACCGGGGCAACGACCACCTGCGCAGTATTGTCAGCAGCGGCGAGGCCGATGCGGATGCCACCCGGCTGGCGGGCACCGCGGCTGTGGACGGCACCACCTGGCGCGTAGTGTTCACCCCCGGCAGCCACCTGCTGGGCGCGATTGAAACCAGCCGCCTGCCCTACCTGCTGGTGGCCACCCTGGCGCTGCTGGGCGGATTGCTGGGCGCGGCCCTGACCGCCCGCCTGGCTCGCGATGGACACTCCCTGCGCACCCGCATGCGCAGGCCGGCCGCGCCGGCAGCCGCTGTTGCCGACGCTGTTGCCAACAACGGCGACACACAGAGCGAGACGCCCCCGCGGCAGCGCGAACTCGAACGCGGCCTGCTCTATCAGGACAACCATTTTATTGACGACGACATCGGTGAGCTGGAACTGGACCTCGACCTGGAAGATGAGCCCTTCCCCGCCCACATCTTTCGCGCCTACGATATTCGCGGCAACGCCGATACCGAACTGACCAACGCCCTGGTGCGGCGCATCGCCAACGCCCTGGCCGCCCGCCTGAAAGACAGCGAACAGTCGCAGGTGATCGTGGCCAGCGACGCCCGCCTGTCCAGCCCCCGCATCCGCAGCGAGCTGATCAACGGCCTGCTGGAGGGCGGCCTGTCGGTCATCGACATCGGCATTGTTCCCACGCCGGTGGTGTATTTCGCCACCCATCACCTGGACGTGCCCTCCGCCGTCATGGTCACCGGCAGCCACAACCCGGCCACCGACAACGGCATGAAGATCGTGCTGGACGGCCAGACCATCGGCGCCGGGCGCATCGCCGAGCTGCGCGATGCCATTACCGCCGGCCAGGGCAGTGCGCCCGCCGCCCAGCGCGGCAAACTGGTGGACCGGGACCTCAGCGCCGACTATCTGGAACGCATTGCCGGCGACATCGCGATACCGGCGCCCCTCAAGCTGGTGGTGGATGCCGGCAATGGCGCCACCGGCGACCTGGCGCCCGCCCTGTTCCGCGAACTGAACTGCGAAGTGGTGCCGCTGCACTGCGAACTGGACGGCCACTTTCCCAACCATGCCCCCGACACCAGCGACGAGCGCAACCTGGCCGACCTGGTGCAGGCCGTGCTGGACAAGGGCGCCAGTTTTGGCGTGGCCTTTGACGGCGATGGCGACCGGGTGGCCGCCGTCACCGGCAGCGGGCAGGTTGTGCGCGCCGACGAATTGCTGATGCTGCTGGCCATGGACGTGGTGGCCCGCAACCCCGGCGCGGACGTGGTATTCGATGTAAAATGCAGCCGCCACCTGGCGCGGGTGATTACCGAGCTCGGGGGGCGGGCCGTGATGTGGAAAACCGGCCACGCCTACATGAAGCAGAAGATGGCCGAAACCGGTGCCCTGCTCGGCGGCGAGTTCAGCGGCCATATTTTCTTTGGCGAACGCTGGTACGGACATGACGACGGCCTGTACGCAGCGGCCCGGCTTGCCGAGTTGTGCGCCACCCAGGACAGCAGCCTGGACGAACTGCTGGCGCAATTGCCGAGATCGGTGAGCACACCGGAGCTGCGCATTCCGGTGCCCGAATCCGAGAAGTTTGCACTGATCGAGCGCCTGGCGGAGCAGGCGGACTTCGGCGCCGGCAAACTCACCCGCATCGACGGCCTGCGGGTGGATTTTCACTCCGGCTGGGGATTGCTGCGCGCCTCCAACACCGAAGCGGCACTGACCGCCCGCTTCGAGGGCGACACCCAAGAGCAGTTGGACGACATCATGGCAACGTTCCGGGAACAGCTGGCACGCGTGGCGCCCGACCTCCAACCCTTTTAACCACCGGGCCCGACACTGGCCCACACAGGAAGCACTATGTCACTGAATCGCGAGTCCGCCCTCCAGATCGCCCGGGTACTGACCGAGGCCCTGCCCTATATCCAGAATTTCAACGGCCGCACCGTGGTGGTGAAGTTTGGCGGCAACGCCATGGTCGACCCCCAACTGCACGAAAGTTTCGCCCGCGACGTGGTGTTGATGAAACTGGTGGGCATGAACCCGGTGGTGGTTCATGGCGGCGGCCCGCAAATCGGCGCGCTGCTTGAGAAGCTCAACATTCACACCGAGTTCGTCAACGGCATGCGGGTGACGGATGCCCAGACCATGGACGTGGTGGAAATGGTGCTGGGCGGCAGCGTGAACAAGGAGATCGTCTCCTCCATCAGCCGCAGCGGTGGCAAGGCCATCGGCGTCACCGGCAAGGACGGTGGCCTGATCCGCGCGCGCAAGTTAAAGGTCAACCGCTACAGCCCGGAGCTGGGCGCCTCGGAAATTATTGATATCGGCCATGTCGGGGAAGTCGACCGGATTGATATCGGCGTATTGAACGTCATTCTCGGCAGCGACTTCATTCCGGTGATCGCCCCCATTGGCGTGGATGCCGAAGGCAATACCTACAACATCAACGCCGATCTGGTGGCAGGCAAGATCGCCCAGGTCATGCAGGCAGAGAAACTCATGCTGTTGACCAACGTTGCCGGCGTGCTCGACGGCGAGGGCAAGATTCTCACCGGCCTCACCACCGGCCGCGTCGACGAGCTGATTGCCGATGGCACCATCAGCGGCGGCATGTTGCCCAAGGTCGGCTGCGCCCTGGATGCGGTGAAGGGCGGCGTGTCCAGCGCCCATATTATCGATGGCCGTGTGCCCCACGCCGTGCTGCTGGAAATTTTCACCGATGTCGGCATTGGCACCCTGATATCCAACCGCCGCGGCTGACGGCGGTCACAGTTACCCAAATAAAAGTGCCGGCGGGTCCGGCTTTTATTGCAGGGGCCTGAGCTTGTCGCTAGCATAACTGCGTGGCGACCCATCTGTGAGCGCAATGTCCCCAAGAAAATCACAACGCCGGCAGCAGATTCTCGAAGCCCTGGCGCAAATGCTCGAGGCCAACCCAGGAAACCGGATTACCACAGCGGGGCTGGCGCGCCAGGTCGGGGTGTCCGAGGCCGCGTTGTACCGCCACTTTCCCAGCAAATCAAAGATGTTCGAAGGGCTGATCGAGTTCATCGAGGATACCCTGTTCTCGCGCATCAACCTGATTCTTTCCGAAGAGCCCGGCGCCGCGCGCCGCTGCGAAAAAATGCTCAGCCTGCTGCTGGCCTTCACCGAACGCAACCCGGGCATCACCCGCATTCTCACCGGCGATGCCCTGGCCGGCGAAACCGAGCGCCTGCATGTGCGCGTGGCGCAGCTGTATGATCGCTACGAAACGCAACTGCGGCAGGTCATTCGCGAAGCGGAACTGCGCGAGGGCCTGCGCCCGACCATTCCGCTGAACCAGGCCGCCAATCTGCTGATGGCGGCGGCCGAGGGGCGCATCTCCCAGTTTGTGCGCAGCGGTTTCAGGCGTGCCCCCACCGAGGGCTGGAGCGAGCAGTGGGAGGTATTGATGGCCGGCTTCTTCCGCGAAACCATCACGCGGGCCATGGGGGAATCGGCGGGCAGTTTCGCCAGCCAGGGCTGATCAGAGTTCGCCGCGCTCGCGCTGCTGGCGCAGCTTCACCAGATCCAGAATTTCCTCGAACCGGGTGATATCGCGGTCGTAGCTGGCGGCCACCTCGTCAAGCTCAACCCGGCGTTTGCCAATGCGCTGCTCGTTGCCGTTGAGCTCTGCCTGCAGGTTGCTGATTTCCTTCAGCAGCTTGGCGTCGGCCTCCTCGCCGCGGCGCTCGGCGTCGGCCGCCTCGGCCTGGTAGCTGGCCAGACTCTGGTTGAGCGTCACCCGGTTGCTCTCCAGGATGCGGATGCGAATTCTCAGCTCGTCCAGCGCGCGCTCGCGGGCCGCTTCGATATCCTCCACCGAGCTGTAGCGCAGCAGCAGGTTGCGGTCGTACTCCTTCGCGGCCAGGGCGGCTGCCTCGGCTTCCGCCACCTGGCGGGCCTCCTCGTCGGTGCGCCGGGGAGGGACAACCTCCAGCACCTTGCCCTTGGCGCTCAGCACCTCGTAGCCCTGGCTGACGAATTCGCTGGGCACCTTGTCGTCAATCACCACGTTGCCTTCGGCGTTGGTATAACGATAAAGCTGCTCGCCAGCGCCGGCCGGCACGGCGAGAACAGCCATCAAGAGAACTGTGCGGGGGTTTATTTTCATCCCTGCACTATAGAATTCCCCCGGTTTGCGCTCAAGCCCGTTGTTCAGGCGACCCCGTAGCGCTCCCGGTAGGCGCGCATGCCGGCCAGGGCATCGCCGGCCTCTGCCCCTTCACGCTCCAGGTATTCAATGATGTGGGCCATATCGATAATGCTGAGCACCGCCACGCCGTGGGCCTGCTCGATTTCCTGGATGGCGGACAGATCCCCGGCACCGCGCTCCTGGCGGTTGAGGCCGATGGCAACGCCCGCCAGGGACGCGCCAGCGGACTCGATCATCGCAATGACCTCGCGCACGGCGGTGCCGGCGGTAATGACATCGTCGATAACCAGCACCCGGCCTTCGAGCGGCGCACCGACCAGCACCCCGCCCTCGCCATGGGTTTTGGCTTCTTTGCGGTTGTAGGCAAAGGGCACATCGCGACCGTGCTGGTCCGCCAATGCCACCGCCGTAGCCGCGGCCAGGGGAATGCCCTTGTAGGCCGGCCCCAGCAGCACATCAAACGCCAGGCCCGAATCGACAATGCGCTGGGCGTAACAGCGCCCCAGCGCCGCCAGCGCGCGGCCGCTGTCAAATGCACCCGCATTGAAAAAGTAGGGGCTGGTGCGGCCAGACTTGAGGGTAAATTCGCCGAACTTCAGCACATCGTACTGGCGGGCCAACTCTATAAACTCGATCTGGTAAGGCTGCATGGAAGGCGCTTCCTGTATCGACCGGACGGTTCCCAGTCGGCGTGGATTTGTGTATAAGAGAGACAGACTTTGAATAATAAAAGTGCCCGGCAGAAAGCGGGCTTACCCTGTCGTTCACGCCACTTGCGGCCGCGCTCGGCCCCGGGGCGGGGATATGAATGCGCCCGCAGAGTATTCTGAACTGACAGGCTCAGGTATCATACACGCTCTCTCAACAAGGGGCCATGAATGAGGATTATCAGTTTCAGCGCCGATGGCATCAAGAACGCTGCCGATCGGGGGTTTTACGACTGGCTGAAAGAGCAGGATGCGGAGTTCATCTGCATTCAGGATTTGCAGTGCAGCGAATACGACCTGCAGGACAATCTGTACTTCCCCCCTGAGTACAATGCCTACTTTTTCGACGACGTTGGCGGCAAGGCCAACGGTGTGGCCATCTACACCCGCCAGTTGCCCAAGGCCATCATGACCGGCCTCGGCTTTTCCGATTTCGACATGGAAGGCCGCTACATTCAGGCGGACTTCGAGAATCTGAGCGTGGGCTGCCTGCTGGCGCCCCAGGCGGAGCCGGGCAATGCCGACCAGCTGGCGCGCAAAACCGAATTCTTCAGCCTGCTGCAAAACCACCTGCTGAAAATCCGCAACAAGCGGCGCGAGTTCATCATCTGCGGTAACTGGCATATCGCCCACACCGCCGCCGATGTGCAGGACACCGAGCGCAACGCCAACCACCCCGGCTTTCTCGCCGAGGAGCGCCAGTGGATGGACGAGCTGATCGAGGCGGGCTACGTGGACGCCTTCCGGGAGATCAACTCCGATCGCGACGAATTCAGCTGGTGGCCCGATGGTGACCGCGACAACAACGGCATGCGCACCGACTTCCAGATCGTGTCCAAGGGCCTGAAGTACAGTGTTGACTACGGCGCCCTGTACAAGGCGCGGGAGTTTTCCAACCACGCACCGGTCATCATGGACTACGACATCGAGCCTACTGGCGCCTGACCCACTGACGCCTGACTTAGCCCTGCGCCAGTGCCGCCCGCTGGGCGGCAACCAACTGCGAGATACCCTCCGCCGCCAGATCCAGCATGGCGTTCAACTCGTCGCGGGCAAAGGGCGCGCCCTCGGCAGTGCCCTGCACCTCGATGAAGCCGCCGTCCTCGCCCATGATGACATTCATGTCGGTATCGGCCGCCGAATCTTCCGGATAATCCAGATCCAGCACCGGCACACCCTTGTAGACACCCACCGACACCGAGGCAATCATCTGCTTGAGGGGGTCGGTAACAATCAGCTTCTTACGCTGCAGATAGTTGAGCGCATCCACCAGGGCCACACAGGCGCCGGTGATGGAGGCGGTGCGGGTGCCACCATCGGCCTGGATGACATCGCAATCGATGGTAATGGTGTGTTCACCCAGTTTTTTCAGATCCACCGCCGCCCGCAGGGAGCGGCCAATCAGGCGCTGGATTTCCACCGTACGCCCGCCCTGCTTGCCGCGGGCCGCCTCGCGCCCCATGCGGGTGCCGGTGGAACGCGGCAGCATGCCGTATTCGGCGGTAACCCAACCGCTGCCACTGCCGCGTAAAAAGCGCGGCACGCCCTCTTCCACCGAAGCGGTGCAGATCACCCGGGTGTTGCCGAAACTGACCAGCACAGAGCCCTCCGCGTGGCAGGTAAAGTTGCGAGTGATGGTGATGTCGCGCAGCTGGTTGGGCGCGCGGCCGCTGGGGCGTTGCATGGCAATCTCCTGTCTGTACTGGCGCGACAGTATACGGCAGCGGCCAGAGCGATGCAGGGCACGGGCCTGGCCTGTGAGCCCGGCGGGCAAGCTGCTACACTCGAAAGCCGCGTTGACCAGTGAACCCGCCTTGCCATGATCCACAGCATGACCGCCTTCGCCAGGGAAAGCCTTGCCACCGAGCAGGGCACCCTGACCCTGGAACTGCGCAGCGTGAACCACCGCTATCTGGACTGCCACTTCAAGATTCCCGACGCCCTGCGCGAGCTGGAGGGCAGCTTTCGTGAACAGGCGGCGAAGGGTTTGTCGCGCGGCAAACTGGACTGTCTGCTGCGCCTGCAGCAGCTGGGTGATGCCGCCGCCGGGCCGCTGGTGATTGACGAGGCCCGGCTCGACGAGGTGCTGAAGGCCGCCGAGCTGGTGGCCGGGCGCGCCCCCGCCAGCCAGGCCCTGGATCCGTTGCAGGTGCTGCAGTTTCCCGGGGTTTGCGCCAGCCGCGCGGACAGCCAGGACGCACTGCTGAGCGCCGCCGCCAGCCTGTTCGGCAAGGCGCTTGCCACCCTCAAAGACAACCGCGCCCGGGAAGGTGAAAAGCTCGCCGCCCTGATTCTGGAGCGGCTGGATCTGGTGCAGGCAGAGGTGGCCAACACCCGCGAGCGCCTGCCTGCCCTGCTCAAGCAGCAGCGGGAGCGGGTCATCTCCCGCATCGAAGACCTGGACCTGGACGTGGACCCCGGCCGCCTGGAACAGGAGCTGGTCTACATGGCCCAGAAGGCCGATGTGGACGAGGAGCTTGACCGCCTCGACACTCACATCCAGGAAGTGCGCCGCACCCTGAAGAAGGGCGGCCCCTGCGGCCGGCGGCTGGACTTCCTGATGCAGGAGTTCAACCGGGAGGCCAACACCCTGTCCTCCAAATCCACCGCCAGCAGCACCACCGCCAGCGCCGTGGAGCTCAAAGTGCTGATTGAGCAGATGCGCGAGCAGATCCAGAATATTGAATAGCGCTTGTTGCGCGGCCTCAACAGCACCACGCTGACTGCCCGGCTGCGCACTGCCCGCCGCCGCTGCCCCGGGGCGCAACAATAAGGGTACAATTGCCCCTTCCTTTCACCCAGACCACGCAGGACACTCCGGCCCTATGACCGCACCCGGCACTCTCTATACCGTTTCCGCCCCCAGCGGGGCCGGCAAAACCAGCCTGGTCAAGGCACTGGTGGAGCGCTGCGAAAACCTGCAGGTGTCGGTGTCCCACACCACCCGGCCCATTCGCCCGGGCGAGGTGGACGGCGTCAACTACCACTTTGTCAGCGAAGCGGACTTCAGCGCCATGCTGGGCGAGGCTGCCTTTCTTGAGCACGCGCGCGTGTTCGGCAACTTCTATGGCACCTCCCAGCCCTGGGTGGAGCAACAGCTGGCCGGAGGCATCGATGTCATCCTTGAAATCGACTGGCAGGGCGCGGCCCAGGTGAAGCGCCTGCTGCCCCAGACCTGCGCGGTATTCATCCTGCCCCCGTCGCGGGAGACCCTGGAGCAGCGCCTGACCCAACGCGGCCAGGACGAGCGCAGCATCATCGAATCGCGCATGGCCGAAGCGGTGCAGGAGATGTCCCACTATATCGAGTCCGACTTTCTGGTGGTCAACCAGGACTTCGACACCGCCCTCGGCGAGCTGCAGGCCATTATCACCAGCCAGCGCCTGCGCACCCCGCGCCAGGCCGGGCGGTTGACGGCCATGCTGGACAACCTCCTGCGCTGAGCGGCGGCATTATTCACGGCGCCCCGGGCTGGACGCGGCCCCCGGGGGCCGCGCTATAATTGCCGGTCCTCCGGCGTGGCCATGGCTGCCCGGCCCACGAGCCTCGCGGCCCTGCCCAGGCTCCACTCAATGAACCCGGTTTACAAACCGTCGACCCGTCGCATCGCTGCGGGCGGCCCTGAACTGCATGGAAACCTGAACGCATGGCACGTGTAACTGTTGAAGATTGCCTGGAAAATGTCGCGAACCGCTTTGAACTGGTAATGGTCGCCAGCAAGCGCGCCCGCCAGATCGCCACCGGCGGCAAAGACCCCCTGGTCGAGGAAGAATCCGACAAGCCCACCGTTATCGCCCTGCGCGAAATCGCCGAAGGCCTGGTCAGCCCCGACATTCTGAGCCGCGAAGACGAGCTGGACGCGGAAGATGAACTGGCCGAGGTCATGGAGGCCAGCGAGTCGCTGTAATGCGGGAGGGCGTCTTTGGTAGCCAACGCGTATTTCATTATGCACACCATTGACGCCCTGGACTCCACCCTTCGCAGCTACCTGAATCCGGAACAGACCCAGCAGGTACGCCGCGCCTACTATTTCGCCGAGCAGGCCCACCACGGGCAGCTGCGCCGCAGCGGCGAACCCTACGTAACCCACCCCCTGGCCGTAGCCGGGATACTCGCCGACATGCACATGGACCACCAGAGCCTGATGGCCGCCATGCTGCACGATGTGATTGAAGATACTGGTATCGACAAATCCGCCATTGGCAGCCAGTTCGGCGCCACCGTGGCGGAGCTGGTGGACGGGGTCAGCAAGCTGACCCAGATGGAGTTTGACTCCCTGGCCGAAAAGCAGGCGGAAAACTTCCAGAAAATGGCCCTGGCCATGGCCCGGGACATCCGCGTGATTCTGGTGAAGCTGGCTGATCGCCTGCACAACATGCGCACCCTTGGCGTGCTGCGCCGCGACAAGGCCCGGCGCATCGCCCGCGAAACCCTGGAAATCTACGCCCCCATCGCCATGCGCCTGGGCATGAACACCGTGCGCATGGAATTCGAGGACCTGGGCTTTCGCGCCCTGCATCCCATGCGCGCCAGCCGCATCGAGGCCGCCCGCCGCGCTTCCCGCGGCCACCGCAAGGAACTGGTGGACAAGATTCGCCACCAGATCGAGGCGGCCCTTGTGCAAGAGGGCCACGACTGCGAGGTGATCGGCCGCGAGAAGCACCTCTACTCCATCTACAAGAAGATGAAGTCGAAGAAGAAGTCCTTTTCGGAAATCATGGACATCTACGCCTTTCGCATCATCGTCGACTCGGTGGACACCTGCTACCGGGTGCTGGGCTGCGTGCACAGCCTGTACAAGCCGGTGCCGGGCGAGTTCAAGGACTACATTGCCATTCCCAAGGCCAACGGCTACCAGAGCCTGCACACGGTGCTGATGGGCATGCACGGGGTGCCGATCGAAATCCAGATTCGCACCCTGGAAATGGAAGAAATGGCCAACAACGGCATTGCCGCCCACTGGCTGTACAAGAGCGAAGGCCAGAGCGCCAACGCCAGCCACGCCCGCGCCCGGGAGTGGGTGCAGGGGCTGCTGGAAATGCAGCAACGGGCGGGCAATTCGCTGGAGTTTATTGAAAGCGTTAAGATTGACCTGTTCCCCGACGAGATTTACGTGTTCACCCCCAAGGGCGGCATTCTGGAGCTGCCCCGAGGCGCCACCGCCGTGGATTTCGCCTACGCGGTGCATACCGATGTGGGCAACAGCTGCGTGGCCTGCCGCATCAACCGCCGCCTGGCGCCGTTGTCGGAGCCGCTGCAGAGCGGGCAAACGGTGGAGATTCTCACCGCGCCCGGCGCCCGCCCCAACCCCAGCTGGTTCAACTACGCGGTGACCGCCAAGGCGCGCACCAATATCCGCCACTTCCTCAAGCACCAGACCCGGGACGACTCCATCGCCCTCGGCCGACGCCTGCTGGAAAAGGCCCTGACCAGCTTTGGTTCGAGCCTTGAACAGCTCGGTGAAGAGCGCCTGGGCGACTACCTTGGCCGGCACCACTATGGCGAGCTGAACGATTTGCTGGACGATATTGCGCGCGGCAATCGCCTGCCGCCGATCACCGCCCAACAACTGCTTGGCGAAACCGACACCGCCCACGCTTCCCTGGACCCGGCCCACGCCGAGCACGACCAGTCGCTGGCCATTCGCGGCACCGAGGGCTTCATGGTCAGCTACGCCAAGTGCTGCCACCCGATTCCGGGCGACCCCATCGAGGGCTACCTCAGCTCCGAAAAGGGCGTGGTGGTACACCGGGAAAGCTGCAAGAATCTGGCGGAGATGCGCGAGAACCGCGAGCGCCTGGTGGCGCTGCGCTGGGCCGACGAGGTGGAGGGCGAATACCTGACCCACCTGCGCATCGAGGTGGAAAACCGCCGCGGCATGATTGCCGTACTCGCGACCCGCATCAACAGCATGGGCGTGAACATCGAGCGCATTGCCACCGAGGACAAGGACTACCAGTTCACCTTTGTCGACCTGGAGCTGCTGGTGAACAACCGGGTGCACCTGGCCGATATCATGAAGCGGCTGCGCAATCACAGCTCCGTGCGTCGCGTCACCCGCATCAAAAACTAACCACCCCCAGCGCAGGAGCCTTTACCGTGACCAATCGCGCCATTATTTCCACACCCGATGCACCGGCCGCCATCGGCCCTTACTCCCAGGCCGTGAAGGTCGGCAACACGGTGTGGCTGTCGGGGCAGATCGCACTGGTGCCGGAGACCATGGAAGTAGTGGCAGGCGGCGTGGAGGCCCAGGCCCACCAGGTGTTCAAAAACCTAGCGGCAGTGGCCGAGGCCGCCGGCGGCAGCCTCAATCACGCCGTCAAACTGAACATTTCCCTCACCGACATGAACGACTTTGCCGCCGTGAACGCCGTTATGGCCGAATACCTGCAGGAGCCCTACCCGGCCCGCGCCTGTGTCCAGGTGGCCGGCCTGCCCAAGGGTGTCGCCATCGAAGTGGAAGCGATTCTCGCCGTATAACGCTCAGCTGCGCTCGGCCAAAACGGCAGCGTAGCCACTGCGATAATCCGGGTATTGCAGCGCGTAGCCGCTCTCGCGCAGGGCGCGATTGCTGCAGCGCTTGTGGCTGGAAGGCGGCGCCCTGTGGGCGCTGCCGCTCGCCGGCCGCTGGCCCAGCTGCCCGGCCAGCCATCGCTCCACGTCGGCCTGGGGGGCCGGGTCGTCGTCACAGGCCAGGTACAACGGCTGCAATTTGTCATTCCCCTCGGCCTGCAATAGCAGGTGGGCGAGAAAGCCCGCCACATCATCGCGGTGAATGCGGTTGCCGTAGCGGGTGGGCTCGGCGGCGCAGCGCTCGCCCCGCGCCACCCGTGACAGCAGACGGCCCTGGGGGTCGCCATAAATGCCGGCACAGCGCACCACCGTGGCATCGAGGCCGCTGTGCAGCAATTGCTGCTCGGCGCTGATGATGGCCCTGGCCAGTGGGTCATCTTCACTGAGCGGCGAGGACTCATCCACCCAACCGCCCTGCTGTTCGGCATACACCCGGGTGCTGCTCACCATAAGCACCGCGCGGGGGCGGTGCTTGCCAAGCCCCTGTATCACATTCCGCGTGGCATCGCTAAACCCGGCAATGTAACCCGCCTCGCCCGCGCCGCAGGGTTTGAAGGTAGTAACGATGTAATCCGGCGCCAGCGCTGCCAGGCAGCCCAGGCTATCGGGGCGCGTATAGTCCACCGCCGGGCCACGCAGGGCCGCCGGCAGGGCCTGGGGCCCGCGGCGCAGGCCCGTCACCTGCCAATCCGGCAGGGCCGCTGCCAGGCGCACCCCGATATCACCGCAACCGACCACCACCAGGCTCCTGGTGCGAATTGAACGTTCACTGTCGGGGCTCACTGTGGGTACACTCCTTTCTCACCGAACCAACAGCCCGGGATCATGACGCCCACCACCATACCCCGCAAGGCCGCCCTGCCCTGTCTGCCCTCTGTACCTTTTCTGGCCGCTGTATCTTGCCTGGCCGCTGCGTCGGCGCCACCCCGGTGCCGGCTGTGGTAAGCGGGGTGCTCACCCAGCCGCTGCAGAGCCTGCGCGGCGTTGGCCCCAAGCTCGCCGGCAAACTCACCGACTACGGCGTGCACCGAGTGGAGGACCTGCTGTTCCACCTGCCCCTGCGCTATCAGGATCGCACCCGGGTCACTCCCATTGCCGCCCTGCAGGCCAACCTGGATGCCGTCATCGAGGCCGAGGTGCGCGCCGCCGATATCGTGTTTGGCCGCCGTCGCAGCCTGGTGGCCCGGGTGCAGGACGGTAGCGGCACGCTCACTCTGCGCTTCTTTCATTTCAGCGCCGCGCAGAAGAACAACCTGCGCACCGGCAGCCGTCTGCGCTGCTATGGCAATGTGCGCCGCGGCAGCAGCGGCCTGGAGATGTACCACCCGGAATACCGCCAGTTGGAGGACGGCGAGGCGGTTAACGAAGAGCGCCTTACCCCGATCTACCCCACTACCACCGGCATCAGCCAGGGCCAGTGGCGCAAGTTGTGCGCCCAGGCCCTGGCCCTGTTGCAACAGGCGGCACCCCGCGACCTGCTGCCGCCCGAGCACGCCCACGGCTTTGGCCTGGTGGAGGCCCTGCACTACCTGCACAACCCACCGCCGGATGCGCCGCTGGGCCAGTTGCAGGCCGGCAGGCACCCGGCCCAGTTGCGCCTGGCGCTGGAGGAACTGGTGGCCCACCACCTGGCACTGCTGCGCCTTAGGGAGCAGCAACTGAGCGTGCAGTCACCCGCCCTGCCACCACAGGCGGGCGCCCAGCAGCGGCTGTTGCAGGCCCTGCCCTTTACCCCCACCGGCGCCCAGCAGCGGGTGATTGCCGAGATTGGCGCGGACCTCGCCCGCCATCAGCCCATGCTGCGCCTGCTGCAGGGGGATGTCGGCTCCGGCAAGACGCTGGTGGCGGCCTGTGCCGCCCTGCAGGCCATCAGCAATGGTTACCAGGTGGCCATCATGGCGCCCACCGAAATTCTGGCCGAGCAGCACCGGCAGAACTTTACCGGCTGGCTGGGCGAACTCGGCATTGTGCCGGTGCTGCTAACCGGCAAGACCCGCGCCAGGGCGCGCCGGGAGGCTCTCGCCGCCCTGGCCAGTGGTGAATTGCAACTGCTGGTGGGCACCCACGCCCTGTTCCAGGCGGATGTCACCTTCCACCGCCTGGGGCTGGTGATTGTGGATGAACAACACCGCTTTGGCGTGCACCAGCGCCTGGCCCTCACCGAGAAGGCCAGCGGTCGCAGCGGCCGGCCCCACCAGCTGGTGATGACCGCCACCCCCATCCCCCGCACCCTGTCCATGGTGGCCTATGCCGACCTGGACTGCTCGGTGATAGACGAGCTGCCGCCGGGCCGCCAGCCGGTGACCACGGTGCTGATCGATGCCGCGCGGCGCGAGCAGGTGGTGGAGCGTGTCGCCGTGGCCTGCGCCGAGGGCCGCCAGGCCTACTGGGTGTGCACCCTGGTGGAAGAGAGCGATGTGTTGCAGGCCCAGGCCGCGGAATCCACCGCCCAGGAACTGGCCGAAGCCCTGCCGGATTTGCGTGTGGGGCTGATTCACGGCCGCCTCAAGGCCGCCGAAAAAGAGGCGGTGATGGCCGCCTTCAAGGCCGGCGAGCTGCACCTGCTGGTGGCCACCACAGTGATTGAAGTAGGGGTGGATGTGCCCAACGCCAGCCTGATGGTGATCGAGAACCCCGAGCGCCTGGGCCTTGCCCAGCTGCACCAGCTGCGCGGCCGGGTGGGTCGGGGCCGGGCCGCCAGCCACTGTGTTTTGCTGTACCAGAGCCCGCTGTCACAGCACGGCAAGGAGCGCCTGGCCGCCATGCGCGAGAGTAACGACGGTTTTTACATTGCCGAGAAAGACCTGGCTCTGCGTGGCCCCGGCGAAGTGTTGGGCACCCGCCAGACCGGCGACATGCACTTTCGTATTGCCGACCTCAGTGTACACGAGGACCTGCTGGAAGAGGCCCGCGCGGTAGGCGAGGCCCTGGCGCAGGACAAACCGGTGGAGGCCGAACTCATCCGCCGCTGGACCGGCGAAAAGCAGCGCTTCGCCAGCGTGTAGGCGGTTGGCGGAAAAAACCCGCCGCCCTGTCGATTGCCCGCTGGGTATTACGACTACTGTGAGCTATACCCTTTGGTGATTTGTTGTCGCGCCATTTTTGCAACCCACAGGAGCTCACACCATGCCGCACACCATCGACCTGCACCGCGTACTGCAGTCCACACCGGAGCGCGTGTATCGCGCCTTTATCGACCCGGACGCCATGTGCAAGTGGCTGCCGCCCAACGGCTTCACCGGCAAGATGCACCACATGGACGCCCGCGAGGGCGGCAGCTACCGCATGTCTTTTACCAATTTCAGCACCGGCAGCAGCCACACCTTCGGCGGCACCTTCATAGAGCTGGTGCCGGGTGAGCGCATCCGCTACACGGACCAGTTCGAAGACCCCAGCCTGCCGGGAGAGCTGACGGTGACCGTGTCGATCCGCGCGGTGTCCTGCGGCACAGAGCTGCGGGTGACCCAGGAAGGGGTGCCGGATGAAATTCCGCAGGAGGCCTGCTACCTCGGCTGGCAGGAATCACTGGCCCTGCTGGCCAGGCTGGTGGAGCCGGAGATTCCCGACGGCCCGGCCTGAGCAGCGCCGAGTCACCCGGAGCAGCTAGCGGAACAGTGCCAGCCAGCGCGCCTCAAGCGCCTTGCGGCCGAGGTGTTCCAGTTGCTCGATATTGGCCGCGGGGATGCCCTCTGGATCCGGGTGGCTCGTCACCAGACGGGTCACCATGTCTTCACGCAGCAGGTGCAGCGTCGGCCAGGGCGCGCGATTGCTGTAGTGGCTGGCGGCGTCTTCCGCCTCGCCCGCAAAGCGGTAGTCGGGATGAAAGCTCGCCAGCTGAACGATGCCGTCCAGGCCGGCCTGCTCCAGCAGGTACTGGGCCTGGTCGACAAAATCCAGGTAGTCCTCAAAGCTTGCCAGCGCGTCGGAAAACACCAGCAGGGTGGTGGCAATCGCCGACTCCGGCGCCGCCTGCAGCTCATCCAGCGCGTGCAGAAAATCCCGCTGCAGATCGGCGGGTTGCCGGGCGGCGCTAACGCGAATGCGCAGCGCCGGTGAACTGAGCAGAGGGCGGGCGAAGGGGCAGAGGTTCAGCCCCACCACAAAGTCAGCCAGCCACGCCCGGGTGTGTCGCTCGACAGCGCCGGGCGGGGGAGGGCGTTGCATCAGCCGAGGATGGCCGGCAGTTCCTTCTGCAGCTCCAGCTTGGCCTTGGTGGCCTCGCCGGTGAGGGCAAAGCCGAGCAGGGCGCCACCGGCATCGCGGAATTCCGCCCGCACATTGTTGCCGTCGGCGTCGATGGTCCAGTCGCCCGTGGCACCCATCGCCGGGGGCGCCACCACCACCGGGCAGGCCGGGGTTTTGATGGTGACCGGCATGGCCGGGTAGGCCACTTCCGTAGGCTGGCCGGCAAGGGTCTTGCCGAGGGCCTTGGCGGCGGCCATCAGCGGTGCCACATACACCAGCACCTGGCCGTCCACTTCCGCGCAGTCGCCCAGGGCATACACGTTGGGTGCGCTGGTTTCCAGCAGGCGATTGGTGACCACACCGCGATTGACGGTGATGCCGGAGGCCTGTGCCAGGTCGATGCGCGGGCGCACGCCCACGGCTGACACCACCAGGTCGGCGGCGATGGTCTGGCCATTGTTCAGGGTAACCACCACGCCCTTGTCCGCTTTGTTCACTTCGGTCACCAGCGGGCCGAAGTGGAATTTGGCGCCCTTGGCTTCCAGCGCCGCCTGCACTGCCTTGCCGGCGGTTTCCGGCAGCAGGGTGGGCAGGCAGTAGCCGAGGGGGTCTACGGTTTCAACCTCGAAGCCGCCGTTCAGCAGGTCGTTGGTGAATTCGCAGCCGATCAGGCCGCCGCCGATAATGCAGACCTTTTTCACCTCGTTCTTCTGCACCGCGGTGCGGAAGTCGTCGTAGTCCAGCAGGTCGTTGACGGAGTACACCTTCTCCAGGCCGTCGCCGGCGATGGGCGGCTGGATGACCTGGGCGCCCACGGCCAACACCAGCTTGCCGTAGTGGATGGCAGTCTGGGCGTCGCCCACCTTGATCATCTGGTTGGCGGTGTCGATCTCGCTCACATGCGTCATGGTCCACACGCTGGCCTTGAGCTGCTTGGCCATGCTGCCCGCATCAGACTGGGCCAGGTCGCTGGCGGTGGTGTTCTTGGTGTAGCCGGTGGAGAGCATCGGCTTGGAATAGGCGCGGCCATCGTCCGAGGTAATCAGGATCAGCGGGGTCACGTCGTCGTTTTTGCGGAACTCGCGCGCCAAGTTGTAGCCCGCAAGGCCAGTGCCGAGGATCACCACCGGGGGCCGTACCGCATCGGCCACCGGCTCCTCGTGATGCGGGGTGTCTTCCACCACGGATTCTTCGAGCAGTTCAAAGTCTTCCTTGCCCACACCACAGTCGGGGCACAGCCAGTCCTCGGGCACGTCTTCCCACTTGGTGCCGGGTGCGATGCCATCGTCGGGCCAGCCCTCCTTCTCGTCGTAGATCAGGCCGCAGACAATACATTCCCACTTGCTCATACTGAAAACTCGCTCTGGTGTGCGGCGAAAATCGCCGTACGTGGGCGTTTTCGCTAAAAATTAGAGACGCACACTATAGGGTTGTGTGAAAAATGTGCAAGAGCCACAAACGCCAGCCCCGCACCGCCCGGTTGCATATATACGACCCCTGCCGGATAAATCCGCCCGGACCACCCTTGCGCCGCCTGCGGCGATGCCGCATGCTCGCCCTGCATTTTTACCGGACCACACCGTGCCAGGATGTCTCCTGCCCCCGCAGGCCGAGCCGCAGTGGCGGCCCGCCGGGCGCATTCCCAATTACCGCCTGGGTCACCGGGAGCGCGCCTGGCTGCTAGATGACGGCTCCCTCACCCGCCGCATCATTGCCAACAACCCGGGCCAGTTCCGGGTGCAGCGCCTGCGCCAGGAGTGGGTGACCCCACTGCCCAGCGAGCGCCGCCTGCTGGGTTTGCCCCTGCGCCAGCGCGCCCTGGTGCGGGAGGTAATTCTGCAGGTGGACGATGTGCCCCTGGTGTTCGCCCGCAGCCTGATACCGGTGTCCAGCCTGACCGGTGAACTGCGCCACCTGCGCCAGCTGCGCAACCGCCCGCTGGGCGCCATCCTCTTTCGCATGCCGGGCATGCAGCGCAGCCCCTTTGAAGTAGCGCGCATCGGCGGCAACAGTAGCTACCTGCCCTCCTTCCTGCGGCAAACAGACAGCACCTGGGGCCGCCGCTCCTGCTTTGACCTGCAGGGGCGCCAGCTGATGGTGAGCGAAGTATTCCTGCAGGCCTTTAGCCCCTGGCAGGCCGAGATGCCGGTGCACCGCAGCCAGCACGGCAAGGTCAACGCTGCAATCCTGCGGTCAAAACAGTAAGCTGTGTCGCGACAGAACTGCCCATTCGCGCCCCCATGACCACCCTTGCCAACAAGCCCCAGGCCCTGCTGCAGCTGATTCGCTTCGACAAGCCCATCGGCAGCCTGCTGCTGCTGTGGCCCACTTACTGGGCCCTGTGGATTGCCGCCGGCGGCATGCCCGACGCCGGCCTGCTGGTGATCTTCACCCTGGGCACCTTCCTCATGCGCTCGGCCGGCTGCATCGTCAACGACCTGGCCGACCGCGAATTCGACGGCAGCGTGAAGCGCACTCACCTGCGCCCGCTGGTCACTGGCGCGGTCAGCGTAAAGGAAGCCCGCATCTTCATGCTGCTGCTGTGCCTGGCGGCCTTCTCCCTGGTGCTGCTGACCAACCCCCTCACCATTGCCCTGTCCTTTGCCGCGGTGGCACTGACCGCCACCTACCCCTTCATGAAACGCTACACCCACTGGCCCCAGGTGGTGCTGGGGGCGGCCTTTTCCTGGGGTATTCCCATGGCCTTCGCCGCCCAGCAGAACGCCCTGCCCCCCGGCCTGTGGTGGCTGTTCGCCGCCAACCTGCTGTGGACCGTGGTGTTCGATACCCAGTACGCCATGGTGGATCGCGACGACGACCTGAAGATCGGCATTAAATCCACCGCCGTACTGTTTGGCCGCGCCGACCGCCTGATTATCGGCCTGCTGCAGCTGGCCTGCCTGCTCTGCTGGGTCATGGCGGGCGTCACCTTTGAGCTGGGCCCCTGGTACGGCGCCGGCCTGGCGCTGGCGGCGGGTCTGTTCATCTACCACCAGTGGCTGATTCGCGAGCGGGAGCGCATGGCCTGCTTTCGCGCCTTCCTGCACAACAACTGGGTGGGGCTGGCCGTGTTCGCCGGCATTGTGCTGCATTACGCCAGCACCCCATGAGCGAAGCTGGCGACCTGCGCGTTGCTTTTGCCGCCAGCCTGGCGGACGTTGACGCCGATCAGTGGGATGCCCTGGCCGGTAACGACTACCCCTTCCTGCGCCACCGCTTCCTGTACGGGCTGGAGCGCAGCGGCTGCACCAGCGCCGACACCGGCTGGCAACCCTGCCACGCCCTGCTGTGGCGGGGGGACGACCTGCTGGCCCTGCTGCCGCTGTACCTGAAGGATCACTCCTGGGGCGAATACGTGTTCGACTGGGCCTGGGCGGATGCCTGGCGACGGATGGGCCTCAACTACTACCCCAAGCTGGTGTCGGCCATCCCCTTCACCCCGGCCACCGGGCCGCGCCTGTGCTGCGCCCCGGACTTTGCCGCCGAACAGGCCTGGCCGCTGCTGCTGCAGGGTATTCGCAGCCTGAGCGAGCAACAGGGCATCTCATCCTGGCACCTGCTGTTTCCCGAGCGCGCCACCTCCAACGCCCTGGCGGAGGCCGGCTACCCGCAGCGACTCGCCGTGCAGTTTCACTGGCTGAACAACGGCTATCGCAGCTTTGACGACTTTCTGGCCACCTTCGCCAGCCGCAAGCGCAAAAACCTGCGCCGCGAGCGCGCCCGGGTGGCGGAACAGGGCCTGACGCTCCGGCGCCTGCAGGGCAGCGCAATCACCCCCGAACACTGGCGCCGCTTCCACCGCTTTTACCAGCTCACCTACGCCAAGCGCAGCGGCCACGGTGGCTACCTGAGCGAAGCCTTCTTCACCGACGTTGCCCCTGCGCTCGGCGAGCAGGTCATGATGGTAGTGGCCGAGCAGGCCGCCAGCCCCGTGGCCGCGGCGCTCTACTTTCGCTCTGGCGACACCCTGTATGGGCGCTACTGGGGCTGCGAACAGGAATACGACTGCCTGCACTTCGAGGCCTGCTACTACCAGGGCATTGAATACTGTATCGAACACGGCCTGCAGCGCTTTGACCCCGGCGCCCAGGGCGAACACAAAATCCAGCGCGGCTTCACCCCGGTTTACACCTGCTCCAACCACTGGATTGCCGATGAGCGGCTGGCGGCAGCGGTGGCGGATTTTGCCAAGGATGAAGCCGGGCATATTGCCCAGTATCGGGAAGAAGCAGCAGAGCTGCTGCCCTTCAAAAGCGCGCCTGCCGGATAGAAGTCAGCCTACGGGCAGGGGCAGGTGTCACTCAAGCCAGCTCACTGAGCAATGCCTGCAGCCGCTGCCGCGCCGAATCACCCAGGGGTAGCAAGGGCCTTCTGGGCCCGCCCACGGTGTGCCCCTGCAGTGCCAGGCCTGACTTCACCGCTGCCGCAAGCCCGGCTGCCACGATGAACGCAAGAAATTCGTACTGCTGATAGAACAATGCCCTGGCTTTATCACTGTGCCCCGCTTTTACCGCTTCCAACAGTTGCTTAGGCTTATCGCCGATCAGGCAGGGCGCCGCTGTACACCAGCCGCTGGCGCCGGCATTCAGCGCCTCAAGCGCCATGGGGTTACAGCCGTTGAAAAAGGGCACCTTGCCGCCTGAGAGTTTGTGGATTTTATGCATACGCTGAATATCGCCGGTGCTCTCCTTGATCATGCAGGCGTTGTCGATTTTGTCGACCATCTCGAGCATGAATTCCGGCGACATATCCACGCCACAGGTAGCGGGGTTGTTGTAGATCATGATGGGCAGGGGCGTCGCCCGCGAAACGCTGTCGTAGTGTTGATACACCTCTTGCTCGCTGAGTTTGTAGTAGGAAAAAGGTGACAGCATGATCATGTCCGCCCCGACTTCATAGGCATACTCGGCGTACTTCACCGCCTGCGCCGTGGAAAGCTCGGCGACACCGACAACCACCGGCACCCGCCCAGCCACCTGTTTTACGGTGTGCTGGGCCACCCGCTTCCATTCGTCTTCGCACAGGTACGCCGCCTCTCCGGCACTGCCCAGCGCAGCAACAGCATCTACCTTCGCGGCAAGCAGGATATCGATGACCTCGCCCAGTTTGGCGAGATCAACACCGTTGCCACCCTCACCAAAAGGCGTGACCGGGTAACCAATAATTCCGGATAAATTCATGACTATCTCCCTAGATGCAGTCGCGGTGGTTGTTGAGTGCCTGTCGTGCGTAGTAGGCAAAATTGACTTTGTTGCGCTTGTCGGTGGACACCCAGTCGTGGGCTTCCTGTGCCAGTTGATGGGGCAGGGGCTGCACTTCGCCCGCGGCCATCGCCAGTAGCTGCAATTTGGCAGCCCGCTCAATCAGCACCGCCAGATTGCAGGCCTCTTCGATCGTCTTGCCTGTCACCAGTTGGCCATGGTGGGCAAGCAACACCGCGCGGTTGTTGCCGAGGGCGCCGGCAATCAGCTCACCCTCTTCATTGCCCACCGGTACACCAGGCCAGTCCTTGACGAAGGAGCAGTCGTTGTACAGCGCACAGGTGTCCATCTGGGAGATCACCAGTGGCACCGCCAGCATGGACAACGCCGCAACATGGGTCGGGTGGGTGTGAATAATGCAATTCACTTCCGGGTGCTCGCGGTAAATCCAGGTATGGAAACGGTTCGCCGGATTGGCCATGCCCTCGCCGTCCAGCGGGGCCAGATCCTCATCCACGGTCATCAGGTTGCTGGCGGTGATTTCGTCGAACCCCAGACCCAGTCGCTGGGTCAGGAAGGTGCCGGGCGCCTCCGCTCGACAGGTAATCTGCCCTGCCAGGCCCGAATCATGGCCCTTGTCGAACAGGATGCGGCAGGTAATCGCCAACTTCTCGCGATCGCTGAACGCGGCATCCTGAATGAGCTTCTGCATATCGCGCTCAGCGCTCTGCATCAGATCGGCTTTGGATGTGGTCGCTGTTTTCATACTTCGACTCCTCTGCGGCTGCGTTTGAGATGGCCACACGATAGCCAACAACTGGCCCTATAATGAGGTCCAGTATTTTTATTCTTGATGGGCCAGTTGGAGGTGGTGAAAGTAATGAATCCGTGGGAAGCGCAGTTCTGGCTGGACGATAGCCCGGGCAATAGCCTGCACACCAAACTACTGAATCAGCTAACGCTGGATATCCAGCGCGGGCGCCTGGCCCCGGGCTTCCGGCTGCCAGGGTCGCGCGCTTTGGCGGTACAACTGGGCGTAAACCGAAAAACCGTGCAGCAAGTCTACGAAGAGCTTGAGGCACAGGGCTGGCTGGTAACCCGGCAACGCTCAGGCACATTCGTATCGGAAAACCTCCCGGAGCAAGGCCTTTCGCCGTCCAGCCAACGCCTGGTCAGCAGTACCCACCGGGCAAAAGCACCGTCGGAACTGCTCGAGTCGCTGTATCAAGACGCTGTGGGTGCCTTCCCCGCCACCCCGACCGCCAACGACGGCACGCCAGACTCAAGACTCATTCCCTATGCCCTGCTCGCACGCACCTATCGACGCGTGTGCATACACCTGAGCCGTCAATCCAAATTGGGTTATGGGGACCCCAGAGGCAGTATTGAACTGCGCGAATCGGTACGCAATATGCTGTCCAGCGATCGCTTCATGAACTGCTCCACCGAGCAGGTCTGTATTGTACGGGGCAGCCAGATGGGTATTTTCCTGGCCGCGAGAATACTGGACCCGGGCAAGGGCGCCATTGTCGTGGAAGCGCTGTGCTACCCCCCGGCAAAGGCGACGTTTGAGGCCAACGGCTTCACGGTCCTGAAGTGCCCACTGGACGAGCGGGGCCTCAGTATTGAGTGCCTGCAGCAGATTCTTAAACAGCACACTGTCGCCGGGGTGTATGTGACACCACATCACCAGTACCCGACAACCGTAAGCCTGCCCATGGACCGCAGACTGGCTCTACTCGAACTGTCGCGATCGTTTAAATTCGCGGTACTGGAAGACGACTACGATCACGAATTCCACTACGGGTCCAAACCCATCCCGCCCCTGGCCAGCCTGCCAAATTCAGAAAACGTGGTGCATATCGGATCCATGTCCAAGGTGTTTGCACCGGGGCTGCGGCTCGGCTACATGGCGGCCGATGTCCGGTTTATCGAACGGGCCGCCCAGGAAATTGTCTTGATCGACCGCCAGGGCAATACCCTGTCGGAGTTGGTACTTGCCGAGTTAATGGCGTCTGGCGAAGTCAGGCGGCATATCCGGAAAACGAGAAAAGAGTACGAAGCGCGCAGGAACTTTGCCGCGCGAGAATTCGATCGCGTCTTCGGCGACAGGGTTTCATTTACCGTACCCACCGGCGGCATGGCGATCTGGGTGGATATCTCCAAGCTGCTGGCGGGTAGAAATCTGGACGCGCTGCCAGGCAAGGATTCCACACTGAGTACCCTGTACACCGATGATCGCCGCGCACCGACTCACCTTCGTTTTGGCTTCGGCGCCCTCAGCGAGAAGGAAATCAGGCAATCCATACAGCAGTTGGCCAAGACCCTGAGCGGTTAGCGGTTGTTGCCCCACACCAACAAACGATTGTTCGCCGGCATGGCATTGTCCTCCATCAGGTCAAAGCCTGCCTGCCGCGCCAGTTCATTCACCGCCTCAAAGTCGCGAATCGCGCTGTCGGGGTGTTGCCGGGCCAGCCACTGGTCGAAGCGGGCGTTGCTGTCGCTGGTGTATTGCCCGCCGTAGTTAAAGGGGCCGTATACACACAAAAGGGTGCCTGGCCTTGCTTGCCGCCCGAGTTCAGCGAAGCACTGCGCTACGGCGGAAAACGCCATGATGTGGAAACTATTCGCAGTAAAGACAGCATCGTGCACCTGGGCAGGCCAGGGGTGTTGGCATACATCCAGTGCCAGTGGCGGCAGCAGGTTGCCGCCTTCGTAGGCGGCGCAACGAGGCGCCAGGGTGGGCAGGTTGGCGTGCAGGTCGGTGGGTTGCCAGGTGAGGTGGGGCAGGTGGCCGGCAAACCAGGTAGCGTGTTGGCCGGTGCCGGCACCCAGTTCCAGCACCTGGGTCTTGTGGGCCAGCACCCGGCGCAGGATGTCGAGAATGGGCGCCTTGTTGTTTTCACAGGCTTGTGACCAGTTCAGCCCGTCCATCGTGTTATCCCTTCATATCAAAGTCGCTGAAATCCGGCGCCCGCATCTGCCACCAGTAGCGGGTGGTGGTGTGGGGCCAGTTGTTCACTACCTTGCCGGCGTCGTTTTTGTACCAGCTATCGCAGGAGGCTACCCACACAGTATTCGCCAGGTCCTTCTGCATCTTCACATTGTAGTCGCGCATGACACCGGCATTCACGTCGAGGCTACGCAGGCCGTTGGACAGCAGTTTGTCGATGCAGGCCACGGCGTACTTCACCTGGCGCTCCACCATGAAGATGATGGAGTTGCTGCCGAGATTGGTGTTGGGGCCGTAGAGCATGAAGAAGTTGGGGAAGCCCGCCACACACACGCCACGGTAGGCTTCGGCGCCATCCTGCCAGGCTTCGCGCAGGTCGCGCCCGCCGCTGCCAATGAAGCGTACGCCACTGAGCATGTCGGTGGTGCGAAAACCGGTGCCGTAGATGATGACATCGGCGGGCCGCTCGGTGGCGTCTTCGCTGCTTACGCCGCCCGGGTTGATGCCGGTAATGGGCGAGGTCACCACCTCGACATTGGCGCCGGCCAGGGCCTGGTAGTAGTCGTCGCTGACCAGGATGCGCTTGCAGCCAATGGGGTAGTCCGGCGTGAGCTGCCGGCGCAGTGCCGGGTCGGTGATGCTCTCTTCAAGGTAGTCCCGGCTCCACTTCTTCCACAGGGGCCGCAGCAGGCTGCGCTTGAGCAGCACAGGATAGAACACACCCTCGGCGCGCAGGTATACCGACAGGCGATGCAGCTTCTGCCACCAGCGATGGCGGGAGAAGCGCTGTTGCTGCTCAGGGGTATAGGCGCAGTCGTTACGGGGTATGACGTAGTTGGCGCTGCGCTGGTAAACGTAAACCTGCGCCGCCTCCTTCGCCACGTGGGGTATGAACTGCAGGGCGCTGGCGGCATTGCCGATCACCGCCACCCGCTTGCCGGCCAGGTCGATGTCGTGGTTCCAGCGCGCGGAGTGGAAGCGCTCGCCGCTGAAGCTGTCTTCGCCATCAAGCGCCGGCGTGTAGGGCAGGTTGAGCTGGCCCAGGCCACTGACCAGGGCGCGCGCTTCGATCAACTCGCCATTGTCCAGCGTCAGCTGCCACAGGCCGCGGGCGTCATCAAAGCGCGCCTCGGCCACCGCGGTGTTCAGGCGCAGGCGCGGGCGCAGGCCGTATTTGTCGGCGCAGTGCTCAAAGTAGGCGCGTATCTCGTTGTGGGGCGAATACTTGCGCGACCACCAGGGGTTGGGCTCGAAGGAATAGCTGTACAGCACCGACGGCACATCACAGCAGGCCCCGGGGTAGGTGTTGTCGTACCAGGTGCCGCCAACGCCGGCGGATTTTTCCAGGATGACGAAGTCATCAATGCCGCGCTCGCGCAGCTGGATGCCCATACACAGGCCAGACATGCCGGCCCCGATAATTGCTACGCTCAGTACGTCGTTATTCATGCACTTCCCTGTCTCTTATTCTGTGGTGGAGTGCCCGGCTGGCAATGTCAGGTGCCGGGCGGTTTGTCGCGGGTAAACACCAGTTCGCGGGCGGTGGATGCCTTGGCGTTGTAGCGGTAACCATCTTCCCGGAATTTCTTCAGCCCGGCCACATCATCAAGCTCCTGTTCGATGATGTAGCGGGCCATCTGGCCCCGGGCTTTTTTGGCAAAGAAGCTGATCACCTTGTACTTGCCGTTTTTCAGGTCTTTGAAGACTGGCGTGATCACGTCCGCCGCCAGCGCCTTGGGTTTGACCGCGCGGAAGTATTCGTTGGACGCGAGATTCACCAGCACCGGGCTGCCGGACTGCTTCAGGCTGGCGTTCAGCGCCTGGGTAACCGCATCACCCCAGAATTCGTAGAGGTTTTTACCACCTCGGTTGGCAAACTTGAGGCCCATCTCCAGGCGGTAGGGCTGCATCAAATCCAGCGGGCGCAGCAGGCCATAAAGGCCCGACAGAATGCGCAGGTGCTTTTGGGCCCAGCCCAGCTGGCTGGCGCTCAGGGTATCGGCGTCAAGCCCGGTGTAAACGTCGCCGCGAAAGGCCAGCACCGCCTGTTTGGCGTTGTCCAGCGAAAAAGGCGCGGCCCAGTTCATGAACCGGGCATGGTTGAGTTCGGCGATGTTCTCGCTCACCCCCATCAGCTCGCGGATGTCCTCCGGCGACAGGCCGCGGGCATCTTCAACCAGCTCGGCGGCGCGCCCGATAAACTGTGGCTGAGTGGTCTTGCGGGTGTGGGGCGGGGTGTCGAAATCCAGCGTTTTGGCCGGTGAGATAACTGTGAGCATGAATCCTCGTCCGGGGCTCGGGCGCGAGCGGGGAGCTTTCGCGTGAGTTGAGGCGCTATGATACGCTGCGCCCCACCGTTGCAAAAGACCAATAAAACATGCCCCGAATGCTGGCCCTGGCCACCGCGATAGACCGCTTTACCGAGGCCAGCGGCCGCTTGCTGGCCTGGCTGGCTGTGGCCATGGCGCTGCTTACCGCGCTGGTGGTGGTGTTGCGCTACGGCTTTAATATCGGCTCGATTGCCGCGCAGGAAGCCATCACCTACCTGCACGGCACCCTGTTTACCCTGGGCGCGGCCTACACCCTCAAGCACGACGGCCATGTGCGGGTGGATATCTTCTACCGCCGGTTTTCGCCCCGCGTCCAGGCCTGGGTGAACAGCCTGGGGGGTATCGTGTTCCTGCTGCCGCTGTGCGCCTTTATGTTCGGTATCAGTTGGAATTACGTGGCGGAATCCTGGGCGATACGGGAAAGCTCCCCCGAGCCCGGCGGCATTCCCGCAGTGTTTTTGCTGAAATCCCTGCTGCCGCTGATGGCGGCCACCCTGTTCTTGCAGGGCCTGGCGGAAACCCTGCGCAGCACCGCCGTGCTGATGGAGCCGCAAGCGCAATGACCGGCTACATTGCCCTGTTGATGTTTGCCGCGGTGTGCTTTGCCCTGATGCTGGGCTACCCGGTGGCCTTTACCCTTGCCGGCACCTCCCTGGCCTTTGCCGCGGTGGGCATTATCGCCGGGGTGTTCGATGCCAGCTTCCTGTCGGCCCTGCCCGGGCGCCTGTTCGGCACCGTCAACAACGCCACGCTGATCGCGGTGCCGCTGTTCATCCTGATGGGGGTCATTCTGGAGAAGTCCCGGGTGGCGGAAGAGCTGCTGTCGAGCATGTCGCGGGTATTTGGCAGGTTGCGCGGGGGCCTGGGTATCTCGGTGATTCTGGTAGGCACCCTGCTGGCGGCCAGCACCGGCATTGTCGGCGCCACGGTGGTGACCATGGGCCTGCTGTCGCTGCCCAGCATGCTGCAGGGTGGCTACAAACCTTCGCTGGCCGCGGGCACCATCTGCGCCACCGGCACCCTGGGCCAGATCATCCCGCCCTCCATCGCCCTGGTGCTGCTGGGGGATGTGCTGTCCAGCGCCTACCAGCAGGCGCAGCTGTCGATGAATATCTTCAACCCGAAGACGGTGTCGGTGGGCGACCTGTTCATCGGCGCGCTGCTGCCGGGCATGCTACTGGTGGCCCTGTACATGGCCTACCTGCTGCTGCGGGCCTGGCGCAAGCCGGAAAACGCGCCACCGGCCACCCAGGAGCCAGTGCCGGCCTCGGAACTGCTCAAGGGCCTGGTGCCGCCGCTGCTGCTGATTGCCGTGGTGCTGGGCTCCATTCTGGTGGGGGCCGCCACCCCCACCGAGGCGGCCGGCGTGGGAGCGGTGGGCGCACTGCTGCTGGCGATGGCCAAGGGGCAGATGGACTTTACCCGCCTGCGGGACGTTGCGCGCGATACCATGGAAGTTACCTGCATGGTGTTCATGATTCTCATCGGAGCGGCGCTGTTTTCCCTGGTGTTCCGCGGTTTTGGCGGCGAGGAACTGATTCACCACTTCTTCGAGCAGCTACCCGGCGGCGCGCTGGGCGCCACGCTGGTGGTCATGCTGATCATCTTCCTGCTGGGCTTTATCCTGGACTTTATCGAGATCACCTTCGTAGTGGTGCCCATCGTCGGCCCCATCCTGCTGGCCATGGGGCTGGACCCGATCTGGCTCGGCATCATGATCGCCATCAACCTGCAGACCTCCTTCCTCACCCCGCCCTTTGGCTTTGCCCTGTTCTACCTGCGCGGGGTGGCCCCGGATACGCTCCCCACCGGCGCTATCTACCGGGGGGTCATTCCTTTTATAATCATCCAGCTTTTGGTGCTGGTGGCCCTGTGGGTGTGGCCGGCACTGGCAACCTGGCTGCCCGCGCAGCTGGCCCGATAACCTGACCCGACGCAAATGCCATGAGTGATATAGATTCCGCCCCCATTCCCCAGGGTGAACTGGCCCTGCAGACCATTGCCATGCCCAAGGACACCAACGCCAACGGTGATATCTTTGGTGGCTGGCTGCTGTCGCAGATGGATATCGCGGGCTCCATCACCGCCACAGAGGTGGCCGGCGGCCGGGTGGCCACGGTGGCCATCGACGGCATGGCCTTCCTGACCCCGGTGCATGTGGGTGCGGTGGTGAGCTGCTACTGCGATGTGCTGGAAATCGGCCGCAGCTCCATTCGCATCGTGGTGGAGGTGTGGATCAACTCCAAGCACGATGGCGACCCGCTCAAGGTCACCGAAGGGGAGTTTGTGTTTGTGGCCATCGACGAAAAGGGCCGCACCCGCGCCATCAACCCCTGATCAGGGGCCGCCCTGCTCGGGCGGCAGCACCACGTCGCGGGCATTGATGTAGGCCTGCTCTGAAATGTGGTGATAGGCCCGCACCTTGCCGTAAAAGTCCTGGAACGAGGCATTGACCCGCGCCGCCAGCGGGTCGGTGGCCACCAGCTCCGCCAACACGTCTTCGCTGGCGTCATACAGCGCCTTGAGCACATCGTCCGGCAGACGCCGCAGTTGCACGCCGTGGTGTTCCACCAGTTCCCGCAGGGCGGTGTTATTGCGGGCGGTGAATTCGTCCAGCATTTCCTGATTGGATGCCCGCGCGGCGGTTTTCACAATGGCCTGCAAATCCGCCGGCAGGGCGGCCAGGGAGTCCTTGTTAACGATAAATTCCAGCATGGCGCCCGGCTCGTGCCAGCCGGGGTAGTAGTAGTACTTGGCCACTTCATGCAGGCCCAGGGCAAGGTCGTTGTAGGGGCCGACCCACTCGGCGGCGTCGATCACGCCGGTCTGCAGGGAGGTGTAAATTTCGCCGCCGGGAATGCGCACCGAGGTACCCCCGGCGCGAGTGAAGACATCGCCGGCAAGCCCCGGGATGCGCATTTTCAGGCCCTTGAGATCCGCCACGCTGTTCAGCTCGCGGTTGAACCAGCCCGCCATCTGCACCCCGGTGCTGCCGCCGGCGTAGGGCTCGATATTGGCGCCGGCATAAACCTCCCGCCACAACTCAAGGCCGCCGCCGTACTGCAGCCAGGCGTTCATTTCCTGGGCGGTCATGCCAAAGGGCACGGCGGTGAAGAACACCGAGGAGGGAATCTTGCCCTTCCAGTAATAGGCCGCGCCGTGGCCGGCATCCGCCACGCCCTGGGACACCGCGTCGAACACCTCAAAGGCCGGCACAATTTCGCCGGCACCATAGACCCGTGCGGTCAGCCGGCCGCCGCTCATCTCCCCCAGCATGCGGGCAAAATTCTCCGGCGCGGTGCCAAGGCCGGGCAGGTTCTTGGGCCAGGTGGTCACGATTTTCCAGTGGTAGCGCGCCTCGTCGCCTACGGCGCCGCCCCCCGGCCCGGCGCTGCGCGCCTCGCGGCCGGCATCGGCGGCCCACAGGCCGACGACGGCCACCAGGGCCGCGCTCAGCAGCAGGATGATCAGGGGCGCGTAGCGTTTGGGCGCGCGGGTTTGGCTGTCAGACATCAAGGCTCGACTTCAAAAACGGTTGTTATTATCAGCCAGCGCCTGGCGCGCATGGCCTGTCACAGCAGCTGCAGATTGGCGTACTGCACCACCAGCCACTTGCTGCCCTCGGCGTCGAAGTGCACTTCCACCCGGGCGTTGTTGCCGCGACCCTCAAAGTTTAACACGACCCCTTCGCCAAAAATCTGGTGGAACACGCGCTGCCCAAGGCTTAAGCCGGTGTCTGGCACCTCGGCCTGGGTGAGGGTGCTCACTGGCGCGGCGATGGTGTTGTTCAGGCGCACTTCCTGCAGCAGATCCACCGGAATCTCGCGGATAAAGCGCGAGGGGCTGTTGTAGGACTCGCTGCCGTGAATGCGGCGGGTTTCGGCATAGGTGATGTAAAGGCGCGCCATGGCGCGGGTGATCCCCACGTAGCAAAGGCGCCGCTCCTCTTCCAGCCGGCCAGGCTCCTCCAGCGACATGCGATGGGGGAAGAGGTTTTCTTCCATGCCGGCCAGGAACACCAGCGGAAACTCCAGGCCCTTTGCCGAGTGTAGGGTCATCAGCTGCACGCTGTCCTCGTGGGCATCGGCCTGGGCCTCACCGGCATCCAGGGCGGCGTTGTCGAGAAACTGCTGCAGCGGCGACAGTTCCTCGCCCTCAGGCTCGAACTGGCGGGCGGCACTCACCAGCTCTTCCAGGTTCTCCACCCGGGCCTGGCCCTTCTCGCCCTTTTCCTTCTGGTGAAAGTCCAGCAGGCCAGAGGCGTGCTCCACATGCTCCACCAGCTCTTCCAGCAGCATGTCGTCGCTGCCGCTGTCCATTTCATCCACCAGTACGGCAAAGCCGTCCAGGGCAGTCAGGGCGCGGGCCGGTAGCAGCTTTTCCGCCACGGCCATGCGAATGGCCTGCCACAGCGGCAACTCGCGGGTGCGCGCCACTTCGCGCACGGTTTCCAAGGTTTTGCTGCCAATGCCCCGGGGCGGGGTGTTGATCACCCGCTCCACCGCCGCGTCGTCGCCGCGGTTGGCAATCAGGCGCAGGTAGGCCAGAGCATTGCGGATTTCCATGCGCTCGTAAAAGCGCTGGCCGCCGTGAATGCGGTAGGGCAGGCCGGCGCGAATCAGCGCCTCTTCCAGCACCCGCGACTGGGCGTTGGAGCGGTACAGCACCGCCACCGAACTGCGTGCATTGCCATCGTCTATCCAGGCCTGGGCCTGCTCGACGATAAAGCGCGCCTCGTCCTGCTCGTTGAAGCCGGCATACAGGGTAATGGGCTCGCCGGATTCACCCGCGCTCCACAGTTCCTTGCCGAGGCGGCCGAAGTTGTGGGCGATGACCCCATTGGCGGCCTGCAGGATGGTCTGGGTGGAGCGGTAATTCTGCTCCAGGCGCACCGTCTGGCAGCCGCTGAAGTCATCGGAAAAACGCTGGATATTCTCGATTTTGGCCCCGCGCCAGCCGTAGATGGACTGGTCGTCGTCGCCCACCGCCACCACCGGGATGGTCTTGCCCGCCAGCACCCGCAGCCAGGCGTACTGGATGGTGTTGGTGTCCTGGAACTCATCCACCAGAATCTGGCGGAAGCGGCCCTGGTAGTGGGCCAGCACCGCCGGCGCCTTCAGCCACAGCTCGTGGGCGCGCAGCAGCAGCTCGGCAAAATCCACCAGTCCGGCGCGCTCGCAGGCCTGTTCGTAGGCCCGGTAAATGCGCAGCATCATCTGGCCGTAGAGATCGCCGTGGGGCACATCAATGTGCGCCGCCCGCAGGCCCTCGTCTTTCTGGCCGTTGATGTACCACATCGCCTGTTTCGGCGGCCAGCGGGATTCGTCCAGGTCCAGCTCGCGGCACACCCGCTTGACCAGTCGCAGCTGGTCATCGGCGTCCAGAATCTGGAAGTTCTGCGGCAGGCCGGCGTCCTTCCAGTGGGCCTTGAGCAGGCGGTGGGTCAGGCCGTGAAAGGTACCCACCCACATGCCGCGGGTGGAAATCTGCATCATGTCCTCGATGCGTCCGCGCATTTCCTTGGCGGCCTTGTTGGTGAAGGTCACCGCCAGAATGGCCTGGGGCGACAGGCCCTGGGCGCGAATCAACCAGGCAATGCGGTGCACCAACACGCGGGTTTTGCCGCTGCCGGCACCGGCCAGCACCAGCAGGTTGTCACTTTCGGCGGCCACGGCCTCGCGCTGGGCGGTGTTCAGGGGGGAGAGAATATCGGATACATCCATCGGCGCATTTTACTCACAGATGGGCCCTCGCCATAGGGCGCGGCGCGCGAAATCACCCGCTTCTGCGCCGGCCGCCGCGGCACCTGTATAATGGGCGCACCTGTTCGCCAACCCGGAACCCGCAAACACGTGGCCAACACCGGCAGAGTCATTCTCAGGGACATAGAGTCCTCACTTGATACCCTGCGCCGCTCGGAGCGCAAGGTCGCCGAGCTGGTGCTGGGCCAGCCCGAGCGCGTGATACACATGCGCATTGTCGACCTGGCCGCCGCCGCCGAGGTGTCGGAGCCCACGGTAGTGCGTTTCTGCCGGGCCATCGGCTGCCAGGGCTTCCAGAACTTCAAGCTCGCCCTGGCCCAGTCCCTGGCCCAGAACACCAGCCAGGAACCCTTTGTGCTGAGCGAGCTGGACACCGCCCGGGACTACACCTACAAAGTGTTCGACGCCACCATGGAAACCCTGGCCCAGGTGCGCGACACCCTCGACCCGGATGCCATCGAAGTGGCGGTGGATGCCCTGTGCAACGCCCGCCGGGTGGAGTTTTACGGCTTTGGCGCCTCCAGCCCGGTGGCCATCGACGCCCAGCACAAGTTCTTCCGCCTGCAGATTGCCAGCGCCGCCCTGTCGGACCCGCACATACAGGCCATGTCCGCCATGTCCCTGACCCCGGACGATGTGGTGGTGGCCATCTCCCAGTCCGGGCGCAGCACTGCCCTGCTGGAGGCGATGGATCACGTGCGCGAGGCGGGCGCGGTGATCATTGCCCTGGCGCCCTCGCGCACCCCGGTGCTGGCGCGGGCCACCATTGCCATCCCCATTGATGTGGCATCGCCGGACGAAGAAAGTTACACCCCCCTGCCCTCGCGCATCGCCCACCTGGCGGTGATCGACATCCTCGCCGCCGGCGTGTCGAAAATGAAAGGCGACGAAGTGAATCGCCACCTGCACAAACTCAACCGCGGGCTGCAGTCACTGCGCAGCGACGAGTGAATCCGGCTGACCCCCTGCGGCAGCTCTGTTAGTATCGCCGACATTACCGGGGCAAACAGGGCGCAGGCCATGAGCAATCACAGCGATAACGGCAATCCTTTTTCGCCGTCACGCCGGCCGCACAGTGACAGCGATCCATCCACCGCCCCGGCAACCGATGATTGGCGCCGCCTTGATGATGATAATCGCGATGACATTGGCGATGACAGTCACGATGAAAAAGCCAATGACAACGACGGCGACGATTACCCCTTCGATTACCGCGCCGACGACGATTACGACCCCGACGAGTTGCTGGACGATGTGGAGGAGCCCGCGGCCGGCAGCGCCTGGCCAGACCCCACCGCCGGCATGAGCGCCGCCGGCTATCGCCCCGCTGCCAGCAAGGATCGCGACGACCTGTTCGAGGATGACGACCCGGCGGACGACGATGACGATGCCTACGAATCCCGCTACGACCCCGCCAGCGACGACCGGGACGACCCCGACGACGACGAAGCCAGTGACGATGAGGATGACGACGGCGAAGACAGCGACGACGATCACAACGACGCTGACGCTGATGATGAGGACGACGGCAGCGACGACTGGGAAGACTACGAGGACAAGGCCGACGAACGCGGCCTGCTCGGCCCCTGGCCCCTGGGGCTGATTGCCGCCGGCGCCGTGGCCCTGTTGCTGCTGGCGGTGGGCGGCTTTGGCGTGCTGCAGGAGCGGGCCTCACTGCGCGAGGAAATTCGCGAACTGCGCGCCGAGCTGGCGGTGGCGGTGAACCCCGACCAGCTGTCGCAGGAGCGCAGCACCCAGCGCGAACTGGTAGAGCGCAACGAATCCCTGGCTGCCAGCCTTGACAGCCTGCGGCTGGAAAACCGCCAGCTGAGCGATACCGTGGCCGGCCTGGAACGCCAGCTACAGGCACAGCAGGCCGCCGTGGAACAGGCCCGGGAGGCCGCGCCTTCCCGGCCGGCTGCCAAGCCTGCGACCAAACCAGCAACCCAGCCCGCAGCAACGGCCCCCGCCAGCGCCACGGGAGACTGGTTCGTCAACTTCGGCTCCTACCGCCAGCGCGCGCTGGCCGACAGCTGGGCCAAACGCCTGCAGCCAGCCGCCGGCAAGGTGGTGGTGCAGGCAGCGCCCGGCGGCGACCTTTACCGGGTGCGCATTATCGCCCTGCCGGACAAGGCCACGGCCCAGTCAGTGGCCAAGACGCTGCAGGCCCGCCACGACCTGTCGGAACTGTGGGTGGGCGAAGACTGAAGGGCGGGTGAAGACTGCTGTAAAGACCAAGCTTGGCAGGGCAGAACGGGCCTGCTACTGTTTTGCCTCCTGTTCAGCCTGAGGACACAACGATGAACAAGTTCAGTATTGCACTCGCCACGCTGGCCCTTGGCAGCACCGCCGCCTTTGCCGACTGCACCAAGCCCGACGCTCCCAACCTGCCCAATGGCGCCAGCGCAACCATGGAAGACATGCTCGCCGGCCAGAAAGCCGTGAAGGCCTTCCAGTCGGCCAATGTGGAATACATGAAATGCCTGGAAGAAGTGTTCACCTCCGCCGAAGCCAAGGTGAAAGAGGGCGGGCTGGCTGAAGACGTGCTGGCCGAAACCCAGAAGACCTACAACGACGCGGTTGAAGCCTACAACGCCGCGGTGTCCTCGGAAGAGTCCGTCGCCGGGCAGTTCAACACCGAAATTCGCGAATACAAAGCCGCCAACCCGGGCTGATCCTGCTTGCGCGGGGCGGGCCCCAGGCCCGCCCTGCCGACTTCCCTCACACCGCTGCTGCAGCCACACCCTTGGGGTTGGGGCCATGGACGTTGTCACCCGCCTGGCTGTCCAGGCAGTAGAACACCAGCAGCACAATCCAGCCGACCACTGGAATCAGGCCGATCAGAATCCACCAGCCGGAGCGGCCCGTGTCGTGCAAGCGGCGGATGGCCACCGCAAGGCCCGGTAAAAACACCGCCAGGCTGTAAATGCCCTGCAGGGGCCCCATGCCGTACTGGCTGTTGGCAAGGCCGAGCATGCCATCCAGAAAGGCCAGCACCAAGGTGATCAAAAAGTTGATGAGGGCGAACATCCAGAATTCGGTGCGGCGCGCCCGCCCGGAGAAGCCCACATAGTTCTTCAAAACCTTCAGATACCACTGCATACACGATCCCTCTCGCATTATTGTTGTCAAGCCGTGCGGCTTCTCTGAACCCTAGTCGACCCTCGCCAACTTGTACACTCGATCGCCGGCTATTTGCGACCCGTTCGGCATTCTTCCTCGCGCAGCGGGCGGCACACCTGGTCGCCATAGTAGTTATCGCTGAAATTGCAGACCCACTGCACCGGGCCTGTCGTTGAAGGGCTGTTGTATTTGCTGTCGGTCATTGCTGTGGTTTCCTCTGTTCGCGCCCACCCCGTCACGGGGCGGCAGGCGGCCAGTATTCAAAGCCCACAGCCGGCCGTCCATCGGGTTTTTCCGAACCCTGCCTTCAGTTTTTTTTCCGTGGCTTTTTGGGTAGCGGGCTGGGCGCCTGTTCCAGCTCGCGGCGGAACAGGCGTCGCAGCAATTCAATGTCGTTAACGCCGGCATAGTTCAGGCGGGTAATGAAGGCGATACGGCGGTGGGGGCCGGGCTCGGCCAGCGGCACGGCGGCCAGTTCGCTGCTGGCGGCCAGCAGCTGATCCAGCGCCATGGCCGGCACCAGGGTGGAGCCCATACGCCCCGCCACCATCTGGATGAGGGTATACAGGCTTGCGCCCCCCAGGGACTGCTCCAGCTCCGATGGCCGCAAGCGGCAGGCGGCCAGGGCGTGATCCTTGAGGCAGTGGCCGTCGCGCAGCAGCAGTAGGTTGGCGCCTTCGAGTTGTTCGCTGCTGACCGAGCTCTCCTTGGCCAGCGGGTCTTCCCGGTGGGTCACCAGGTAGAGGTCTTCCTCCCAGAATTCAAAGCAGTGCAGGCCATCGGTGTCGTAGGGCAGGGCCAGCACCGCGGTGTCCAGCTCCCCGGTGCGCACCTTCTCCACCAGCACGCGGGACTGGTCTTCGTCGATGGTGAGCTGGAAGTTCGGGTACTCGCCGCGCACCGCGGGCAGCACCTTGGGCAGCAGGTAGGGGCCAATGGTGGGGATCACCCCGACAGACATAGGGTAGCTGAGGGGCGAGTGGCTCTGGTGGCTCAACTGGTAGAGGTCGTCCAGCTCCATTTTGATGCGGCGCGCCTTGTCCAGAATCTGCTGACCCACGGGCGTGACCAGCACCCGCTTGTTGTCGCGCTCGAACACCTGCACACCGAGCTGGCTCTCCATTTCAGAGATGGCGGTACTCAACGCCGACTGGGACACGGAACAGAGTTCCGAGGCCTTTTTGAAGTGCCGCGTTTTTTCCACCGCCAGGGCATAAGTGAGCTGCTTGAGCGAAACCACGGTGCAGAACCTCCCGGTCTTAATTCAATTTATCTGAACCATTGCTTCAGATTTATTCGATTTATTTAAACACAGCAAACACCCATTATCACTCCACCGCTGACGCAAACAGCGCTGTTTACCCACACTGACAGGAGGCCAACATGGCTAAGATCAATCAATCCATCCCTGAATTCAAAGTACAGGCTTTCCACAACGGCGAATTCAAAACCGTCACTTCCGACGACGTGAAAGGCAAGTGGTCCATCTTCCTGTTCTACCCGGCCGACTTTACCTTTGTCTGCCCCACCGAGCTGGAAGACATGGCCAAGCACTACGAAGAACTGCAGGGCCTGGGCGTGGAAGTGTACTCCGTGTCCACCGACACCCACTTCTCCCACAAGGCATGGCACGACTCGTCTGAGGCCATCGGCAAGATCAACTACTACATGCTGGGCGACCCCACCGGCACCCTGACCCGCGGCTTTGACGTGATGATCGAGGAAGACGGCCTGGCCATGCGCGGCACCTTCCTGGCCGACCCCGACGGCATCATCCAGGTGGCGGAAATCCACAACGGCGGCATCGGCCGCTCCGCCAAGGACATGGTGCGCAAGGTGAAAGCCGCCCAGTACGTGCGCGAGAACGACGGCGAAGTGTGCCCCGCCGCCTGGGAGCAGGGCGAAGCCACCCTGACCCCGAGCCTGGACCTGGTCGGCAAGATCTAAGACCAGCCCACGCCGCCGGGGAATCAGCCCCGGCGGCACCCCCTAGCCGCCCCACCGCGACAGCGCGGGGCGCACCTGACAGAGAACCGAGGCAATGGACGCGCCGCGCAATCGCAGCGGCAGGGCTTCCTGCGCCCCCAACAAACACCGAGGATGCAGAATCATGTTGAACAATGACATTCTTCAGGCCCTGAAGGGCTACGCGGAAAAACTCGAACAACCGGTCACCCTGGTTCTGCAGAACGGTGACCACGACAAGCGCGACGAGCTGGTGGATTTCCTTGAAAAGTTCACCTCGGTTTCCGACCAGCTGCGGTTTGAACAGCGCGATACCGGCGGCGCCCTGCGCAGCCCCCTCAGCTTTGCGCTGGAAGCTGGCGGCGAGCCCACCGGCATTGTGTTCTCCGGCATTCCCGGCGGTCACGAATTCAACTCGCTGGTACTGGCCGTGCTGCAAAGCGGCGGCGTGGCGCTGAAGCTGGACGACACCATCCAGACCCTGCTGCGCCGGGTCAGCGAGCCCCTGCACTTTGAAGTGTTTGTGTCGCTGAGCTGCCACAACTGCCCGGACGTGGTGCAGGCGGTGAACCAGTTCGCCCTGCTCAACTCCCACATCAGCAGCGAGATGATCGACGGCGGCCTGTACCCGGAGCTGATTGAGGCGCGCAACATCCAGGGTGTGCCCGCCGTGTTCCTGAACGGCAAGCCCTTTGCGAACGGCAAGATTGACACCGCCGCCCTGCTGGACAAGCTGGTCAGCCTGTACCCACAATTGACCGAAGCCGGCGCCGGCGAGGCGCGCCAGCAACTGCCCCTGCAGGATGTGACCGTGATCGGCGGCGGCCCCGCCGGTGTGGCGGCAGCCATCTATGCCGCCCGCAAGGGCCTGGCGGTGACCGTGGTGGCCGATCGCATCGGCGGCCAGGTGAAGGACACCATGGGCATCGAGAACCTGATTTCCGTGCCCAAAACCACCGGCCCGGAACTGAGCGGCGCCCTGCTGGCCCACCTCAACGAGTATGAGGTGACCCTGAAGGAGCACCTGCGGGTGGACAGCATCGAGCCCGGCGAGATCAAGCGCCTGACGCTGTCTTCCGGCGAGCAGATCGAGACCCGCACCCTCATCGTGGCCACCGGCGCCAAGTGGCGCGAGCTGGGCGTGCCGGGCGAGAAGGAAAACATCGGCAA
Source organism: Parahaliea mediterranea (assembly GCF_003402235.1). GTDB lineage: Bacteria > Pseudomonadota > Gammaproteobacteria > Pseudomonadales > Halieaceae > Parahaliea > Parahaliea mediterranea. The sequence goes on along the minus strand of NZ_QEWO01000005.1, from coordinate 79,780 downwards.
CGGCGTGGCCTACTGCCCCCACTGCGACGGCCCCTTCTTCAAGGGCAAGGACGTGGCGGTGATCGGCGGCGGCAACTCCGGCATCGAGGCGGCGCTGGACCTGGCGGGCATCGTCAAATCCGTCACTGTGTTTGAGTTCCTGCCGGAACTGAAAGCCGACCGGGTGCTGGTGCAACAGGCCGAGGCGAGAGACAACATCACCCTGCTGACCAACGTGGCGGCCCAAGAGATTCTGTCTGACGGCGGCAAGGTCAACGCCATTGCCTACAAGAACCGCGCCACGGGCGAGGCGCAGCAGCGCGAGCTGGCCGGCGTGTTCGTGCAGATCGGCCTGGTGCCCAACAGCGGTTTCCTCAAGGGCCTGGTGGACATGACGCCCCACGGCGAAGTGATGGTGAACGAGCGCGGCGAAACCAGCGCCGAGGGCATCTACGCCTGCGGCGACGTGACCACCGTGCCCTACAAGCAGATTGTGGTGGCCATGGGCGAAGGCGCCAAGGCGGCCCTGTCGGCCTTCGACTACCTGCTCAAGCAGCCGGATCCCGCAAGCGCTATAAACGCGACTTCCGAAGCGGCCTGAGGCGACGCGATGGCTTCTCCGTTCGGTAACCACTAAGGCTCCAAGAACCCCCGACTGCGCAGGGCGAAGCCGGGGGTTCTCGTTGCTGTGGTCACGCCGGCCGCCACGCATAGCACAAATTTTTTACAATTTCGCCTACACTTTTCACACATTCGGTGCCACAGTGAATTCAGCCGCAACGAAAAGGTGTGCCCATGATGAGATTTCTGGTTCACGCTGCCTCGTTCCTGTGCAGCACAACACTGCTGGTGGTACTGGCCCCCGCCCGGGTAAACGCTGAAGGCTCCCCGCCGGAATTGCGTACCGGCAGCCAGCTGGTTGAGGCCTGTCGCATGCCGGCGGGCACGCAAGACACGGCCGATAGCGGGCTGTGCGAAGGCTTCCTGCTTGGTTATTTGCAGGCCCATCCGGAAGTGGGCTTCAGCGACCAGCAACCCTCTGAATACATGCAACGGGTGATGCGCACACGCGCCCCCGCCCACCCGGAAACCGCGGCGTTGAAGTCGCAGACCTATTGCCTCAACAGCCTCGAAAGCGTCGCGCAGATTCGCCAGGCCATTGCCAGCCGCGACCCGGCCTCGGTGGCCTACCGCTCCGCCACCAGCCTGGTGGCCGAAGTGCTGGAACGGGATTACACATGTTCACCCTGAGGCTCATCTTGCGCTGAACACGCGCTTTCACCGACACGTTTTCTGGAGGTCGATGTGCGCTACACACTGGGGATGGCCGGGGCACTGGCGCTGTTCTGGATAATCAACTCGGGGCACTACAGCCCCCTCCTGCTGGCGCTGGGGGCGGTGTCGGTACTGCTGGTCACTTGGATTGCCCTGCGCATGGACGTGGTGGACAAGGAGTCCACCCCCCTCCATCTGCTGGGGCGCATCGGCCCCTACTTCCTGTGGCTCGGCGGGCAGATCATCGCCAGCAATCTCGACCTCGTTCAGCGGGTGTGGCGCCGCGAGCCACGATACCAACCGCAGGTGGCGCGCCTGCCGCTGCCGCAGCGCAGCGATATCTGCCGCGTGGTGTACGCCAACTCCATCAACCTCACTCCGGGCACACTCACCGTGGAGCTGAAGCCCGACCATCTGCTGGTACACGCCCTGTCGGAAGAGGGCATTGCGGCACTTGAGGCCGGCGAGATGTCGCGCCGGGTCAGCGAGCTGGATCGCTGATGCTGGCACTGACGGTGATCACCCTGCTGCTGGTGATGGCGGTAGCGCTGGTGCGTGCTTTCGCCGGCCCGAATGTGTTCGACCGGGTGATGGCCGCCAACCTGTTCGGCACCAAGACGGTACTGCTGATTGCCGCCATCTCCTATCTTTATGGCTCACCGGAGTTTCTCGACATTGCGCTGGTTTATGCGCTGATCAACTACATCAGCGTGATCGGCGTGCTGCGCGTCACCGAGTTGCGCAATGAACAACGCGGTACCAAGGAGGGCGCATGAGCGCGGTGCTGGCGATACTCAGCGGAGCCTGCCTGCTGCTGGGCAGCTTCCTGCTGCTGACCGGGGCGCTGGGCTTTCTGCGCTTTGCCGACTTTTATGCCCGGCTGCACGCCTGTGGCGTTACCGAAACCCTGGCCACCGCGCTGATTATTCTCGGCCTGATGCTGCTGTCTGACAGCTACCTGCCGCCCTTCAAACTGCTGCTGATTCTGCTGTTTGTGCTGTTCAGCAGCCCCACGGCCAGCCACGCCCTGGCCAAGGCCGCGTGGAACGCCGGTGTGCGCCCGCGCGACAACCAGGGCAAGCGCGACCTGCCACTGCCCGCTGGCGAGCGCTAAGCGGGGCTGCCGGTGGAGTTGCTGGTCAATAGTGTTTTGCTGATGCTGCTGGTTGCCACGGCGGGGGCACTGGTGGTGGTGCGCGGGCTGCTGGCCTCCACCATGCTGACCAGTGTGTACGGCCTGCTGTCCGCCAGTTTCTTTGTCACCATGGATGCGGTCGACGTGGCCTTTACCGAAGCCGCGGTGGGTGCCGGGGTGTCGCCGCTGCTGTTGCTGCTAACGGTGGCTGCCATCGGCCGTGGCGAGCCGCGGGCCGCTGGCGCGCTGCCGATACTGGCCATTGTGCTGGTGACCATCACCGGCGCACTGCTGATCATCGGCACCCTCGACATGCCGCCCTTTGGCAGCGCCGATGCACCGGCACACACCCATGTGGCCCCGCGTTATTTGCAGCTGTCCGGGGAAGAGATTGGCATTCCCAATGTAGTGACCTCGGTGCTGGCCAGCTACCGCGCCTTCGACACCCTGGGGGAGGTGCTGGTGATCTTTACCGCCGGCGTGGCGGTGCTGCTGATTCTGGCCACCCCCGGCCAGCGGGGGTCGGCGCGGCCGCGCTACACCCCCGGCAGCCACAGCGAGCCGCACACCATTTTGCAGGTGGTGAGCAAGATTCTGATTCCCTTCATTCTGCTGTTTGCCCTGTATGTGCAGTTCCACGGCGAGTACGGCCCCGGCGGCGGCTTCCAGGCGGGGGTTATTTTTGCCTCGGGCATCATTCTCTACGGGCTGCTCTACGGCCTGCCCACGGTCTGCCGGGTGGTGCGCCCGGCGGTGGTCGAAACCCTCGCCGCCGTGGGGGTGCTGCTGTATGGCACCACCGGCCTGCTGGCCATGCTGGATGGGCGCCCCTTCCTTGACTACAGCGTGTTTGCCGCTAACCCGGTGCTGGGCCAGCACATCGGCATACTGCTGGTGGAGCTGGGCGTTGGCATCACCGTGGCCTCGGTCATCACGGTCATCTACTACGCCTTTGCCAACCAGTTCGAAATGGCGGAGGGCTGAGGATGGACGTGCTCTCCTACTTCAATTACTGGGTGGTGGTGGTACTGATGATGCTCGGCTTTTTTATCGTCATCGCCCGCGCCAACCTGGTGAAAAAACTGATCGGACTCAATATTTTCCAGACCTCGGTGTTCATCCTGTATATCAGCACCGGCAAGGTGGCGGGCGGCGCGGCACCCATTCTCACCGAGGGCGTTACGCTGTATTCCAACCCGCTGCCCCATGTGCTGATTCTCACTGCCATTGTAGTGGGCATTGCCACCACCTCAGTGGGGCTGGCGCTGGTGATCCGCATTCACGCCGCCTACGGCAGCGTCAACCAGAACGACATTCTCCAACAGGACCAGCAGTGCTGAGCCAGCTGGCCCTGCTTCCGGTGCTGTTGCCGCTGATCGGGGCGCCGGCCTGCGCCGTGCTGCGCCGCCCCACGGCGGCCTGGGCCTTTGCCAGTACGGTGGCGGTGCTGGCCTTTGTGGCGGCCGCCGCCCTGTTGCAGGCCACCGCCCGGCAGGGCGTTATTCACTATGCCTTTGGGGGTTGGGCCGCGCCCTGGGGCATTGAATACCGCATCGACCTGCTCAACGCCTTCGTGCTGCTACTGGTGTCCGGGATTGCGGCGGTAGTGCTTGTGGCCTCGCGCGCCAGTGTGTGGCACGACATCGCCGAGAACCGGCGCACCCTGTTTTATGTGGCCTGCCTGCTGTGCCTGGCCGGGTGGCTGGGGATTGCCGCCACGGGCGATGCCTTCAACCTGTTTGTGTTTCTGGAGATATCCTCCCTGGCCACCTACGCCCTGGTGGCCTGCGGGCGCGATCGCCAGGCGCTGGTCGCCGCCTTCAACTACCTGGTGATGGGCACCATTGGCGCCACTTTTATCCTGATCGGCATCGGCTTTATCTACATGCTGACCGGCACCCTCAACATGGCCGACCTGGCCCAGCGCCTGCCGGGCCTTGGCGAGTCGCGCACGGTGTTTGCCGCCTACGCCTTCATTGTGGTGGGGGTGTGCCTGAAGCTCGCCCTGTTCCCCCTCCACCTGTGGCTGCCGGGGGCCTACACCCAGGCCCCGGCCATTGTAACCGCCTATGTCGCCGCCACCGCCACCAAGGTGGCGCTGTATGTGCTGATCCGCTTCAGCTTTTCGGTGTTCCACCTGGAGAGCTCCCGCCTGGCCCTGTCGCTGGAGGCCGTGTTTATCTCCCTCGGGGTGGTTGCCGTTTTCGCCGGCTCACTGGTGGCGGTGTTTGCCAGCAACCTGAAGCGCGCGCTGGCCTGGTCGAGCATCGCCCAGATCGGCTACATGGCGGTGGGCGTGGGGATTGGCACCGTGGCCGGGGTGCAGGCGAGCCTGATTCACCTGTTCAACCACGCGCTGATGAAGGGCGCCCTGTTCCTGGCCCTGGCCGCCATCGCCATGCGGGTGGGCGGCAACGAGTTGCAGGCGCTGCGTGGCATTGGCCGGCGCATGCCCCTGACCAGCGCCGCCATCGTAGTGGCCGGCATCAGCCTGATTGGCGTGCCCGGCACCGCCGGCTTTATCAGCAAGTGGTATCTGGTTACGGCGGCCCTGGCACGGGAGCAGTGGCTGCTGGCCCTGCTGATTGTGGCCGGCTCGCTGCTGACGGCGGTGTACATCTGGCGCTTTGTGGAAACTGCCTGGCTGGACCAGAACCCCGCCCAACCCGCCACGCCGCCACAGGAGGCGCCGCCGCTGCTGCTGGCCGGCACCCTGCTGCTGGCCCTGGCCAACATCTACTTCGGGCTGGATACCCGCCTGCCGGTGGGCACCGCCGCCGGCGCCGCGGCGGGTTTGCTGGGAGACAGCGCAGCGGGGTTGCTGGGGCACCCGCCAGCACCGCTGCCAGGGGCAGGTGCGCCATGAACGGCGCCGGCCTGCTGTTCGCCAGCCTGCTGCTTGGCCCCGCAACGGTGGCCGGCATCGTCCTGCTGCGCCACCACCCCAACCTGCGCGAGGGCCTGACCCTGGCCGCCGGCACCGCCCTGCTGGCCATCAACCTGCGCATACTCAGCGCCCTGAACGCCGGCACCCCGCCCAGCTGGCAAAGCGCGGACCTACTGCCGGGCCTTGGCCTGGAACTCGCGGTGGAACCGCTGGGCATGCTGTTTGCGCTGATCGCCAGCAGCCTGTGGCTGGTCACCACTGTCTATGCCATCGGCTACCTGCGCGGGCACGGCGAAACCCATCAAAGCCGCTTTTACAGCTTCTTTGCGCTGTCCATCACCTGCGTGATGGGCATTGCCTTCGCCGGCAACCTGCTCACCCTGTTCCTGTTCTACGAGCTGCTGAGCCTGGCCACCTGGCCGCTGGTGGTGCACGCCGGAACGGATCGCGCGCGCCACGGTGGCCGGGTATACCTGGGTGTGCTGCTGGGCACCTCCATCCTGTTCTTCCTGCCGGCAATCATCCTCACCTGGGCCACGGCCGAAAGCCTGACATTTACCCCCGGCGGCGTGTTTGGCCCCAGCACTCCGCCGGCACTGCTGGCCGCCCTGCTGGTGCTGTTTGTGTTTGGCGTTGGCAAGGCGGCGATGATGCCCTTCCACCGCTGGCTGCCGGCGGCCATGGTGGCGCCCACACCGGTGAGCGCCCTGCTGCACGCGGTGGCGGTGGTGAAGGCCGGCGTGTTCACCCTGGTCAAAATTGGCGTGTACATCTTCGGGCTGGATCAGTTGAGCGGGGTAGCCAGCCGCGAGCTGCTGCTCTACCTGGCCGGCTTCAGCCTGCTGGCCGCCTCCATCGTCGCCATGCGCCAGGACAACCTCAAGGCGCGGCTGGCCTATTCCACGGTAAGCCAGCTGGCTTATATCAGCCTGGGCATCCTGCTGGCGGTGCCCAGTGGCATTACCGGCTCCGGCCTGCACATCGCCATGCACGCCTTTGGCAAAATCACCCTGTTTTTCTGCGCCGGGGCCATTATGGTGGCGGCCCACAAAACGCAGGTGAGCGAGCTGCGCGGGCTGGGCCGGCAAATGCCCTTCACCATGGGCGCCTTCCTGCTGGCCAGCCTGAGCATTGCCGGCCTGCCCCCCACCGGCGGCACCTGGAGCAAGTGGTACCTGCTGCTGGGCACCCTGGATGCCGGCGCCCTGCTGCTGGCCGGGGCGCTCATCGTGAGCACCCTGCTCAACCTTGTCTACCTGACCCTGATACCGGTGCGCGCCTTCTGGCCGGGCGGGGCCGAGCCGGCCCCGGCAGGCAAGCTACAGGAGGCGCCCCTGGCCTGCTGCATTGCCATCGGCGTGACAACCGCCGCCTGCCTGGCCCTGTTCCTGTTCCCACAACCCCTGTATGCGCTGGTCAGCCGCATACCCGGCGCGGGAGGGTGAGCCCATGAACGACGACCAACCCGGCCTGTTCGACAAGCCGCGCAACATCCAGCGCATCCTGTGGCTGCTCTACGGTGCCTGTGCCATTGCCCTGGGGCTGGAGCTCGCCGTTCATCGCCACACCGAACACCCCTGGGAGGGTATGCTCGGCTTCTACCCCGCCTACGGCTTTATCGGCTGCGTGATTCTGGTGCTTGTCGCCAAGTGGATGCGCCGCCTCATCATCCGCCCGGAGGATTACTACGCCCGGCGCGATCTGCCGCAGCATCCCGCTGCAGCGGCAGCACCAGCACCAGCACCAACGCCAACGCCAACGCCAACGCCAACGCCAACGCCAGCACAGGAGGGTGACCAGTGACCGCACTGCCCCCCTTTGCGCTGTTCTACCTGGCGGCACTGGCCGCCGCCCTGACCCGTGGCCACCTGCGCAGCGCCGTGCTGGTGGCCACGCCGCTGCTGGGCGCGCTGAACCTGTGGTGGCTGCCGGTTGATGCGACCCTGTCGCACAGCCTGTTCAACCTCAGCCTGGAGTGGCTGCGCATCGACCGGCTGTCGCTGCTGTTTGGCTACCTGTTCCACATTGCCGCGCTGATCGGGCTGATTTACGCCTTGCACGTGCGCGATACCCTGCAGCAGGTGAGCGCCCTGCTCTATGCCGGCAGCGCCCTGGGCGCGGTGTTCGCCGGCGACCTGCTGACCTTCTTCCTGTTCTGGGAGGGCATGGCGCTCACCTCGGTGTGCCTGGTGTGGGCGCGGCGCAGCCCCGCCGCCTACAGCGCCAGCGTGCGCTATCTGGTGATCCAGATTGTCTCCGGGCTGCTGCTGCTCACCGGCATCCTTTTGCTGTGGCGCAACAGCGGCTCACTGTCTTTTGGCCTGATCGGCACCAGCCAGGTGTACGGCTGGCTGATTCTGGCGGCGCTGGGTTTGAAGGCGGCCTTCCCCCTGCTGCACAGCTGGCTGGTGGATGCCTACCCGGAGGCCACCCCCACCGGCACGGTGTTCCTAAGCGCCTTTACCACCAAGGTCGCCATTTACGCCCTGGCGCGGGGCTTTCCCGGCACCGAGCTGCTGGTGTATGTGGGCGCCACCATGGCCTGCTTTCCGATCTTCTTCGCCGTGGTGGAAAACGACCTGCGCAGGGTGCTGGCCTACAGCCTGGTCAACCAGCTGGGCTTTATGGTGGTGGGTATCGGCATCGGCTCGCAGCTGGCCATCAACGGCGCCGTGGCCCACGCCTTTACCGATGTCATCTTCAAGGGTCTGCTGTTCATGTCGATGGGCGCGGTGCTGACCATGACCGGCCGCATCAATGGCTCGGAGCTGGGCGGCCTGTACAAAACCATGCCGCGCACCACCCTTTTGTGCATTGTGGGGGCGGCGTCCATCTCTGCCTTCCCCCTGTTCAGCGGCTTTGTCAGCAAATCGATGATCATGTCGGCGGCCCTGAAGGCCGACTACAACGGCGTCTGGCTGCTGCTGCTGTTCGCCTCCGCCGGGGTGTTCCACCACGCCGGCATCAAGATCCCCTACTTCGCCTTCTTCGCCCACGACTCGGGCATTCGCGTGTCGGATCCGCCGGGCAACATGCAGCTGGCCATGCTGATTGCCGCCGTGCTGTGCATTGCCATCGGGGTGTTTCCGGGGGTGCTGTACAGCGCCCTGCCCTTCGACGTGGCCTACACGCCCTACGACGTGACCCACGTACTGACCCAGCTGCAGCTGTTGCTGTTCTCGGCCCTGGCCTTTGTGTGGCTGAACCGGCGTGGCCTGTATCCGCCAGAGCTTAACGCCGTTCACCTGGATGTGGACTGGAGTTACCGGCGCCTGCTGCCCGCCCTGGCGCGGCGGGTGATTGCCGTGATCGAGGCCATTGACCAGCGCCTGCGCCAGTTCGGCCAGCGCCTGCTGCAACAGCTTCTCGACCTCGCCCGGCACCTGTATTCACCGGGCGGTGTGCTGTCGCGGGACGTGGGCACCGGCACCATGGTGCTGTGGGTCGCCCTGCTGCTGGCGGTTTACCTGTTCCTGAGCTTTACCTGAGCTTTACCTTAACTTCAGCTGAGCATCTTCTGAGCGCAGCCGCAAGGCTCCGCCGGCCGCCCACTCACCGGGGCCACCGGCGGGTCGCTCAGAACTGGTAGTTCAGGCTCACTTCAAAGTTGCGCCCCGCTTCGCTGTAGCGGCGAATCCCGTTGTCTTCCACACCAATCCCCGGGCGTAGGTCGCCCTGGTCGATGAAGCGCACGGAATCCCAGGCGTAGTATTCCTTGTCGGTCAGGTTGTACACCCCCGCCACCAGGCGCAGGTTTTCAAGGATGTCCACGTAGGCGCGCAAATCGAATACCGTGGCCGTGTTGCTGAGGTACAGCGGGTAGGTGCGCCCGCCCTCGGCACTGGTTTCGTAGGCGTCGTCGCCGTCCTTGCCTTCGGTGTAGGTGGTGGCGAACTGCAGGCCCCAGTTGCCGCGGGGGCTGTCGTAGTTGACCGTCCACACGGCGCTGGGGGGCTGCACGGAGTACACCGGGTCGCCGTTGGCTTCTTCGCCCTCGGTGTAGGCCGCCTGCAGGCCGGTGCTTAGGCCTTCTTCCATGCCAAACACGCGGCTCAGGTTGAGGGTGGCCGCCAGCTCCAGGCCTTTGATGTCCACCTCGTCGGTGTTCACCGGCACACTGAAGCCGTTGGGATCGGGCTGACCTGTGTTCTGATTGATGCCCTCGCGGGTTTCGTAGTCAACAAAATCGTCATACTGGCTGTAGAACACGCCAACCCGGTAGCTACCGAGTTTGTGGTTGCCCACTAGGGCGATGTCGTAGTTGGTGCTGGTCTCCGCTTCCAGGTCGGGGTTGGCAATGGTGTTCCAGTCATCAACGCTGCCATTGGTGCTGTACATTTCCTCGATGGTGGGCGCGCGGAAGCCGGTGGATACGCCGGCCTCCAGGCTGAGGTGATCGGTGAAGGCCTGCTCGATGCCCACGGTCCAGGTGACGGCGCTGAAATCCACTGGCTGCAGGGTGCCGGTTTCATCGAGATAGTTGGCATCCGATTCGGCATCGTAGCTGTAGTCGTCGTAGCGCAGGCCCAGGCGGATCTGGGTGGATGTGCCCAGCGCGAAGGTATCCTGGGCATACAGGGTGTAGACCTCGGCCTCGGATTTTGGCACCAGCGCACCGAGGTTGCTGGTCTCCCACACGTCGCTGTCGTCGGTGAGGTCGTCGGCGTAGCGGAACTGACTGTTGCGGTAGTCCTTGTCCTGCAGTTCCAGGCCGTAGATCAGGCGGTGATCGCCCAGGGTTTTTTCAAGGTCCAGGGTGACCTGCAGCATGTCCTGGTCGTAGCTGCGGTCATCGAGGCGGTTTTCGTTGGACGTGAAAAACGGCGGAATGGAAAACTCCGCACGCTGGCGGGTGAGGGCCTCGGTTTCAACATCCTGCTGGTTTATGGCGGCGGACAGGTTGTCGAACAGGGCCGTTTTTGCCTCCAGGTTGTAGAACACGCCGTAGCGGGTGACCTTGTTGGTGTCGTCGCCCACCCGGTCGTGGTACCAGTCACCGTTGAAGGAGCGGGTCTCGGTTTCGGTGTTCTTGTCGTAGTAGGTGCCCACCAGGCCGATTTCCTGGCCCGGGCTGATCTCGTAGATCAGCTTGCCGAGCACGCTGTTCAGTTCCTTGTCCTGGGGGTCCGGGACTTCCCGGGCCGCGCCGTCGATGTCGGCACCGTCCATGTCGAAGTTTTCAAATTCGTGGCCGCTGCGCCAGGTGTAAACCAGCAGCGACTCCAGATTGCCGGACCGGTTGGCCGCCGCCAGCGAGGCCATGGTTTCATCATTCACGCTGCTGTAGCCGGTTTTCAGGCCCAGTCCCCAGTCGTTGCCTTCGGGCGCAAGGTAGTCGTCCGGGTCTTTGGTGGTCATGTTGACTGCACCGGCCAGCGCGCCGCTGCCAGAGAACAAGGCATCGGCGCCCTTGACGATTTCCACGCTTTTCAGCGCTTCGATATCAACCCCGTTGCGGTTGCCCTTGAAGTAGCCGTAAGCCTGGCCGCCTTCGTATTTGAGGGTTTCCCCCTGGGGTACGCCGTCGACGTTGATGGCAACCCGGTCTTCGTCGAGGCCGCGAATGTTAAAGCCGCTGCCGCCCCAGCGGTCGTCACCGCGCGATACCGAGACACCGGGAATGTAACGCACCAGGTCATCGGCGTTGTCGATCTGCTGGGCGCTGATGTCCTGGGCAGTGATCACGTCGATCACCGCATCGCGCTCGATGCTCTCGGATTCAATAACCGTGAGGTCAAGCTCCTGCGGCTCGGGTGCGGCCAGGGCCTGGCCGCAACAGGCCAGCAGGACACCCTGGGCGATGGCGTTGCGTCGAAAGGTATGGATGGCGGTTTTCATGGCGGTTTCCCCTCTGTCGTTCTGTCGCGGGCGCGCTTTACGGCCCATTGGTGTTAGCGTTGCCGGCCACGTGTACTTCCACACGCCCCAGCTCTCCCTCGGCCTCGGTGATGACGTCCAATGGCGGGCCACCGAGTACAAACGGAATCTTGCGGTAACTGGAGCCGCCGGTTTCCCGGGAGGCCTCCAGGTTCAGTACGTACTCACCGGCCGGCACGGCTTCGCCAAAATCATTGAGGCCGTCCCATACCAGGTCGTACACACCCGGGCTGCGGGTGGGGCGTGCTATGCCGTCCAGCAGGCCCGGGTCGTTGCGCCCGGATTTACGCCACCAACGGCGGTTCTCCCTGGCCCAGCGTTCGGTCTCCCCTAGCAGCAGGAGGTTGCGCACAATCTGCTGGCGCGGGTTGCTGATCCACACCGACAGGTAGGGCGGGTGGTACTCGGCAACCTCAAAGCTCGGTAATTCGTAGCGCAGGTGCATGCTGGCCTCGACCGGCGCGGCATTGGCCGCCGTTGGCCCGACCAGCTCATGCCAGTTGGCAGACGCCAGTTGGCGCCCCTGGGCACTGATCACCAGCGCTTCCACGCCCGCCAGCGTATTCACCCAGTCGATGCCCTCGGCCATCTGCGAGACGCTGAGGGCCGTGGCCACCGCGTCGGCGGTGACGGCATCCGGGGCTACCACCACGGCCGCCGGCGCATCAGTCACCGGCCAGCCGTCACGCGGTTTGAGAATATGGCTGTAGCTTCGCCTGCCAATCTGTCGCGCGCGGCTGTGGTGGCCACTGGCGGCGATGGCCCGTGACGAGAGCTGCAACCTGGTAATGAAGTTGCCGTTGTCGGCGGTGTTTACCGGGTCGGCCACAGCCACATCCCAGCCTTCGCGGCCGGGGGGCGTGCCGACGTAGACGGCATCGCCGCCGATATCCAGCTTGAAGGCCGCCCGCGGCAGGGCGGCACTCAGGGTTCGGGCCAGCTGGTCGATCACATAGCCTTTGGCCAGGCCATCCGGCGCCAGCTGCACCGGCGTTGGCAGGGTCAGGTGGTCGCCGCTGCTGGCCAGGGAGGCGCGATTGGCGCGCCAGGCCAGGTCCCGCAGGGCGATGCGCTCCGGTGCCTGCTGCGTCTGCTCGGCCTGCTCCCAGGCGTCGATCACCGCCCCCATGCGGCAACTGAAGCGGGTTTCGCTGCGCGCCCACCAGTCTTCGCACAGGCGATACACCTCGCGCAGGGCCGGCGACGGGCTGTCGGCGCGGCCACTGCGGTTGAATTGCACGAGCTCACTGTCCTTCCGATAGCGACTCAGCACGCTGTCCAGCCGCGCCAGTTCAGCCTCCAGCTGGGCAAAAGCCGCCCGGGCCGCCGCCGCGTCGGCGCCGAACACCGTCACATCCAGTGAGGTGCCAAGGGCATTGTCCCGGTGCAGCACCACCGGCGAATCAAGGTCGGCGGCCGCTGCCGGCTGCAACAGGCACAGGGCCACCAGGCCCACAAACCCGGCACGGCACACAGTGGCGATAAACCCTGCCGCTTTCATGTCAGGGCCTGACCTGAGCTTTGGCCTGCGCGTTGGCCGCCACGGCAGCCGCCGGTGCCGGCGCTTCCTCGCGCGGCGCCGGGTCTGCTTCCTCCCAGGTCACCACGCCGTCGGCGTCGGTGTCCCAGCGCTTGAAGCTGCGGTGGCCGGAATACTGGTACTCGGCAAAGGTCATGGCGCCGTTCTCGTCCTTGTCCAGCGCCTTGAAGCGCACCCCGGTCTGCTTGACCTGGCCTTTGCGATCAGCGGCAATCTCGGCGTCGATGCGATCCTCGAATTCACGCAGGTACTCGTCGGCATCAATGCCGCCGTCACTGTTCAGGTCGGTGCGGGCATACTGGGCCTGGCGCAGGCGGGTATATTCCTCGCCGGTTACCTGCTCATCGCCGTTGCTATCGTAGAGCGTCAGCATGCCGCCGGGGCTGTGTGTGCTTGGCATGTGCAGCACCTGGCGCACTCTGGCCAAGGCGTCTTCGCGACTCATCCCTGCAAGGCGCGCCTTTTCGGCGGCCTCCGCCGCCTCCATATCCATCGCGTCAATCACGCCGTCACTGTTGCTGTCCACATGGGCGAATGCGCGCTCGCCGGAGGCCTTGAACTCCGCTTCAGTGATTGTGCCGTTGTCGTCTTCATCCACCGACTTGAAGCGCACGCCGGTCTGGCTCACTTGGCCGGCGCGGTCGCGTTGCAGCTGGGTGTCCAGGTGGTTTTCCCATTCCAGCAGGTATTCGTCGGCGTCGACGGTGCCGTTGTTGTCCACATCGGTGCTGTCGAAGCGGTCGCGGCGGGACTGTTCAAATTCCACACTGTCCAGCACGCCGTCGCCATTGCCATCGTACTGTTCGATGAACCGCGCCTTGAAGTGGGAGGCGGCATCGGCCTGCATGGCGACGGACAACAACAGCGCTAGGCTCAGGGGGAGGGAAGTTTTCATAGTTGCATCTCCAGGTCGTTATTCGATGGCTTCCAGCACCAGGGTGTAGGTGTGGCTGTATTCGGGGGCCGGTGCAGCCAGCGGTGCCGCGGCGCGGTGGCGCGTGCGCAGCAGGTAGATGCCGCCCTCGGCAGGGGTAAAGTCGACGGCACCGTCCGGGTTGCTGGTCAGTGTGGCCACGGGATCGGTGCTGCCGTGCAGGCCACTGGCGCGGAACACGTGCACTTCCTGACCGGGCAGAGGGCTGCCCTGAAACAACACCCGCAGGGCCAGCGGCTCACCCGCAAACACGGCATTGGGGTGGCCCAGCACTTCAAACTCCACCCCCGCGTTGTGCGGCGCCAGCACCGCCCGGTTGGGGGCGCCGCGGGTGACGTAGGTTTCCGCCTGGGTCACCGACTGGAAGAAGGCCAGCTCCCTGGCGCCAGCGGGCAGCTCGGCGGCCGGGTCCTCGGCCATGGCCCGCTTGCCGTCCAGTTCATAGAAGCGGTTGATGCGCCCCATGCGGCGGCCGGTGCTGAAGCGGTAGGTGCCCTCGTCGGCCAGGGTGTGTTCCAGCACCGCGCGGGTCTTCATCACCGACAGGGTGTCCGGCGCGTGTTCGCTGCCGTCGGGGTGGCGCACGGTGTACTTGTCGTTGTCGAAGGCTACTTCGGGCACGAAGAAATGCTCGGCAAAAGCGGCGTCGAGGGTGATGATGGTGCCGTTCAGTGGCTCAAAGGTGTTGGGCGCCAGGTAGGGCGTGTGGCCCAGGGCCGGGGTGGACAGGGCGACACAGCACAGGATCAATAGCGCCTTTTTCATTGTTTTCTCCATGTTTTTGCCCGGTTCTGCGCCGGGATGGTGTCCGGTCGATACTCCAAAAGGGAAACGGATTCTAAATGATAATTGTTATCGTTTGCAATTGGTAATAAACTGCCCGACCTTGTCGACCACAGCAGCCAGCAGAACACTATGTCCAAAGGCACCCCTGTCCCGGGTATTTGCACTGCCGCTATCCGCCACAACGATCAGCGCAATAATCGCCACAACACGCTCCGCAAACAGGGCCGGCGCCTGCTGCCCTGGGCGCTGGTCATTGCCGCCGCCGGGCAGCAGGCGGCAGCCGACAACCCCACCCGGGAGGCGCGGGAGCTGGCGCAGCGCTGGCTGACGCTGGAGCAACAACGGCAGCAAATCAGCACCCAGTGGCAACGCGAACAGCAGCAGCTGGCCCTGCGCCTGGACCTGCTGATCCGCGAGCGGGATCAGCTGCGCAGCGCCATTAGCAGCCACGGCGGCGAGGAAGACGCCGTTACCGACGCGCGGGCGGAGTTGCTGGCCAGGCAGCAGGAACTGGAGGCAGAACAGGCGGAGATCACCCGCCTGACCCGCCACCTGGAGGATCTAAGCCAGGCCCTGCTGCCCTCGCTGCCGCCGCCGCTGGCCAGCCGCTGGCGGGACAGCCTGGCCAGCGCCAGCGACGACAACCCCAGCGCCACGTTGCAGCGCTACCTGGACCTGTTCGGCCTGCTCGATGATTTTCACAATGTGGCGACCCTCACCGAGGGGCTCATCGACAATCCCGATGGCGGGCAGCTGCATGTACAGCAGCTTTATCTCGGCGCCTCCCACGCCTGGTACATTTCCGCCGACGGCAGCCGGCTGGGCAGCGGGCGGGCCACCACAGAGGGCTGGGTGTGGGAGCAGGATGAGCGCCTGGACCCGGCCCAGCTGCGTGCCGCCATCACCCAGCTTGAACGCAGCGGCCAGGGCGAGCTGGTACACCTGCCGGTGACCCTGGCCCCGGCTGATGGGCAGCGACTGGCGGGAGTGAACCATGAGCGCTAGGTGCGCCCGCAGGCTGGGCGCGGTACTGCTGGTTTGGGCAACGCAGGGCGCCGCGGCGGACATCGGCAGCGCCAGCGCCGCACTGGCTGAAGAGGTACAAAGTGCGCAACGCGCCCTGGCGCGCAGCGAATCGCGCATTAACCGCGAGCGGCGCGACCTGGCGCAACAGCTCAACGCCCTGGAGGGCGAGGTAAGCCGGCTGCGGGCACAGAACGCCGCCGCCCGCCGCGCCGCCGACGAGCGCGACCTCACCCTGAGCAATCTGCGGGAACGGCTGGCCCAGTGGCAGGAGCAGAGCGATTACCAGCACCAGCTTATCGATAGTTTCCTTGGGCGCTTCCCCGCCACCACCGATGAGGCAAGCCCCTCGCGCCTTGAGCGGCTGCGCGCGCGGGTGGATGACACCGCCGGGCGGGTGCTGCCCCACTGGCGTGAAGAAGAAATCGTGCTCGCCAGCGGCGAGCTGGCGCCGGCCCACACCATCGGCATCGGCCCTGCCAGCTGGTACCTGCTCAACAACGGCGACCAGGGCGGCCTGCTGGAGCGCGGCAGCGGCGCCCCGCGCGCACTGGATTATCCCCTGGGGGACGAGGCCCGGGCCGACCTGTCGCAACTGCAGCGCCAGCACGCCGGCTTCATCACCTTCCACCCCGGGCTCGACAGCACCGCGCTGGCCGCCGGAGCCGGCGAGACCCTGCTGTCCCATATCCAGCGCGGCGGCCTTTGGGCGCTGCCCATACTGGGCCTGGGCCTGGTGGCGTTGGCGGTGGCACTGGGCAAGCTGTGGCAGTTCCGTCGACTCGCCAGCGGCACCGACGGCACTCTGCAGGGCGAGTTGGGTGCCACGGCCGATCGCGCTGCGGTGGAGCGCGCCCGGGGCGGCGCCAGCGGGGTCGTCCGGCGCCTGCTCGACATCACCCTGGACACCCCCGCCGGCAACCTGCGAGACGACCTACTGTTCACCGAGCTGGGTCGCCACAAACACGCCCTGGAAAGCTGGCTGGGCGCCCTCACCATCATCGCCGCCGTGTCGCCCCTGCTGGGCCTGCTGGGCACGGTGAGCGGAATGATCGAGACCTTCCAGCTGATGACGCTGTTTGGCGCCGGCGACCCGCAGGTGGTCTCCAGCGGTATCTCCAAGGCGCTGATCACCACCGAGCTGGGCCTGGTGGTGGCCATTCCCGCCCTGCTTGTGCACACCCTGTTGTCGCGCGTGTCGCGCACCCGCCTGGCACGGGTGGAAGACGTCGCCGTGGCCTTCAGCCGCTGGGAGGGCACCGCCGCATGACAGGCAACGTGCTTGGCAACCCGGTGATGTGGTGCATCCTGGCGCTGGCCGCGGTGCTGTATTTCCAGCTCATCCGGGAGATCCTGCAGACCCGCAGCGGCTGCGCCAGCCGGCCCGAAGCCTCCTGGAGCGCCCCCGGTGCCACCCTGATCGCCACCCTGCCACTGCTCGGCCTGCTGGGCACCATCGGCGGCCTGCTGCAGGCCTTTCACGCCCTGGCCCAGGGCGGCGGCGGTGATATCGGCGCCAGCCTGGCAGCCGGCATCTCATCCGCCCTGTTCACCACCCAGTGGGGCCTGATGACCGCCATTCCCGCCTGGTTCCTGCGCCAGTGGCTGATAGCGTCCCGCCGGCGCCTGGACTACCGGCAATGAGCCTGCGCCCTAGCCTGCAGCAACGCCTGGAGCTGGAGTACCAGGAGCGCGGCATCGACCTGTCGCCGCTGCTGGATGTGGTTTTTATCCTGCTGATTTTCTTCATTGTCACCACCGTATTCGTGCGCGAAACCGGGGTGGAAATCGACAAGCCCCAGGCGCTGTCGGCCAAGCAGCTGCCCCAGGCGGTCATCCTGCTGGCCATCACCGACCGCGGGCGCATAGTGCACGGGGGCACCACCCTGGCGCCGGATGCCCTGCGCCACACCCTGGAACCCCTGCTGCGCCGACAGATGCGGCCGGTGGTGATCCAGGCGGACCGCAAGGTGACCGCCGAGCGGCTGGTGCAGGTGATCGACATCGCCAAGCTGGCCGGCGCCCGGGACGTAAGCGTCGCCACAAGCGGCGGCACACCATGACCCGCCTCAGCGCCAGGCCCGCCGCCCTGCCCTCGCGCGACCTCACCGCCCTGGTGCTGTCGGGCCTGTTGCTGGCCACCCTGGGCAGCCTGCTCTACCAGGGCCTGGCCATGCCCACCGCGCAGCGACCCGAGCTGACCCTGCGCCAGGTGGCCCTGGCCGCGCCACCGCCGCCACCCCCGGCACCGCCCAAGCAGCACCGCAGCGACGTGCAGCCAGCGCTGACCATTGAAGCCGCCGCCAACCCCGCCGCGGTTGCCATCGCCCGTGCACCGCAGGCCACCCTCACCGATGCGCTGCCCCTGCCCAACCCGGACTTTACCCCCGCGCCCATAAACTGGGAGCAGGACCTGGCGGTGAACTGGGACGCCTTTGCCCCGGAGGCCCTGGATGCGCCACCGCAGGTACTGACCCTGCAGCGCACCGCCTGGCCGAGCGACCTGAGCCGGCGCAACATCGACCGGGCCGTGGTGCGCCTGGATGTCATGATCGACGAGCGCGGCACACCCATGCTGATCAGCATTCTGGAAAACCCCCATCCCGCCCTCAGCAGCGCCATTGGCCAGATTGTTCGCGGCAGCCGCTTCACCCCCCCCACCCGCAATGGCCAGGCGGTGCGGGCGCGCTTTGTCTGGCCGCTGGAGCTCCGCCAATGATGCGCCGCGCACTGTTGCTGCCCCTGTGGCTGGCCGCCTCCCTGTACAGCGCACCGGGCGCAGCCGCCCTGAGCCTGGTGCTGCCCGAACCCAACTGGCGCATTGACGCCGCGTTTGAACCACTGCGCGAGCGGGAGGCCGGCCTGCTGCCGCAGGAACACAAGCTGGCCGCGCAGTTGCGGCCGCTGGTGGCAAAGGGCGACTACCAAGGCGCCCTGGCCCGGCTATCCTCCGCCGACAGTGCCAGCTTCAGTGCCGCCTTGCGCTACGTGCAGGCGCAGCTCTACCTGGCGGCTGGCGATGCCGAGCGGGCGCGAGCGACCTATCTCCAGACCCTGCAGCAAATGCCCGACTTCCAGCGCGCCCACCGGGGGCTGGCGGCGGTTTACCTGCAACTGGACGACCCCGGCAATGCCCGCAAACACCTGACCCGGGCCATCGCGCTTGGCGCCTACGACGCCCAGGTTTTCGGCCAGCTGGCCTATATCAACCTGCGCGAAGGCAGCGCCTGGAGCGCGGTGAGCGGCTACCAGCAGGCCCTGTTCCTGGAGCCGGGCAACACGCAGTGGCAGCAGGGCCTGATCATCGCGCTGGTCAGAACGCGCCACTACGACGCCGCCCGCGCACTTTTGGAAGACGCCCTGGCCCAACAACCCGACGACGCCACACTCTGGCTGCAACACAGCAACCTGGCGCTGCACACCCAGGACAACACCACCGCCCTGGCCAGCCTGGAAATGGCCGCGCGTCTGGGTGGGCTGGACGCCGCCAACGCCCTGGTGGCCGCACAACTGCACCTGCAGCAGGGCAGCCTGCAACGGGGGCTTGCGCTGCTCAAGGGCAAGCTGACGGCGTTTGACGGCGAACAGTCGCAAACCCTGGTGCAAACCGTTCAGTGGCTGGCGCAGCGGGGTGAGGGTAGCGCCACCAGCGAGCTTGCCAGTGTCCTGCTCAACAGCGGGCTCAGCCTGTCCGCCAGCCAGCGCAGCGCGGTGCTGGCCGCCCGCGGCCAGGTGCGCCTTGCTGGCGGGCAACGCGAACGCGGCCAGCACGACCTGGCCCAGGCCAGCGAACTGGACCCGGCCAATGGCGAGGCCCTGCTGGCGCTGGCAGAATCGCACCGCGACACCAACCCCTACCGCGCCAGCACCCTGTTCGAACGCGCCGCCAGCCTGCCCGACTATGAAGAACGGGCCTGCCTGGGGCGGGCCCAACTCGCCGTCGACCAGCACGATTACGAACGCGCCCTGGAGCTGCTGGTACGGGCCCGCCAGCTCAATCCGCACCTTGGCGGGCTGGCCGCCAATATCGCCAGCCTGCAGCGCCTGGTGGCGCTGGAACAGTACCAACCCTGAATCAAGGACGCCGGATGCTGCCCGAGTTTTTACAGCTGGAAGTGCTCAAGCGAAAAATCCGCTACGCCGAGGAGCCCGACAACCCCGCCGTGCTCAGGCACTACTTCCGGCTGGATACCCCGCCCCCCAAGGAAACCCTGCTGCAACGCCGGCTTCGACTGCGAGCCCAGTACGTTCTACTCTACGACACCATCAAGGATGCCGGGAATCCGCCGCACTGGAGCCAGATATGCCTCGATATGATTCACCGCCCGCTGTACGAACTGCGACAACTGGCCAACAGCAGGGAAAGCCGCGAGGATGTCTCCCTGCTCTTTGTCCAGCTCAGGCGTATTGAACTGGGCACCCCCTGACCGACAGCAGCCGACAGGAGTCAACCATGAGCAACACACGCACCGAACGCGACAGCATGGGCGAACTGGCCGTGCCGGCCGACGCCCTCTATGGCGCCCAGACCCAGCGCGCCATCAACAACTTCCCGGTCAGCGGCCGGCGCATGCCGGCGCTGTTCATTCGCGCCCTGCTCACCATAAAAGCGGCGGCCGCCACCGCCAATGCCGAGCTGGGCGAACTGGAGGCTCCCATCGCCACCGCCATTGCCCAGGCGGCGAATGCCCTGCTCAGCGACCCCGACTACCTGCGCCACTTTCCGGTGGATGTATTCCAGACCGGCTCCGGCACCAGCACCAACATGAACGCCAACGAGGTGCTGGCCCACCTCGCCAGCCAGCAGAGCGGGCTGGCGGTTCACCCCAACGACCACGTGAACCGCGGCCAGAGCAGCAACGACATCATTCCCACGGCCATTCACGTCAGCGCCTGCCTGGCCCTGGACGAGCAGTTGCTGCCGGCCCTGTCGCACTTGATTCACACCACCCGCAGCAAGGCCGACAGTGTGCACCACCTGGTAAAGACCGGGCGCACTCACCTGATGGACGCCATGCCGGTGCGCCTGAGCCAGTCGCTCAACGCCTGGGCGGACCAGATGCAGTACAACCAGCAGCGCGTGGCCCAGGCGGAATCCGACCTACGCACCCTGGCCCAGGGCGGTACCGCGGTGGGCAGCGGCATCAATGCCCACCCCGAGTTTGCCGCGCGCTTTGCCGAGGCCCTGTCACTGGCGTGCAATATTCGCTTCGCGCCGGCGCCCAATTTTTTTACCCACATCGGCTCCCAGGATTGCGCCGTGGCCCTGTCCGGCCAGCTGCGCACCTGCGCCGTGTCACTGATGAAAATCGCCAACGACCTGCGCTGGATGAATTCCGGCCCGCTGGCGGGGCTCGGTGAAATTGAACTGCAAGCCCTGCAGCCCGGCTCCTCCATCATGCCGGGCAAGGTCAACCCGGTAATTCCCGAGGCGGTGGCCATGGTCTGCGCCCAGGTGATTGGCAACGACAGTGCCATCACCATTGCCGGCCAATCCGGCAATTTCGAGCTGAACGTCATGCTGCCGTTGGTAGCCGACCGCCTGCTCGACAGCCTTGAGCTGCTGTCCAACGCCAGCCGCTTGCTGGCGGACAAGGCCATCGCCAGCTTCACAGTACGCGAAGCACAACTGCAGGGCCCCCTGTCGCGCAACCCGATTCTGGTGACGGCGCTGAACCCTATCATCGGCTACCAAAAAGCCGCGGAAATCGCCAAGCAGGCCTACGCCGAAGGCCGGCCCATTGTGGATGTGGCCGAGGAGGCAACCGATCTCAGCCGCAACGAGCTGCTCGACCTGCTCGACCCGGCCAAGCTGGCCGATGGCGGTTGATCAGCGCTTCACAACCAACACCGAAGGAGACACACCAACCATGGCACGATTCACCGCCACCGCCACAGCTGCCCTGCTGGCCGCCCTCGCCCTGAGCGCATCCGGCGGCGCAGTCGCCGAGAGCCCGGGCCAGAGCCAACTACAAGAACAACAAAAACAACAACGGCAAAACGAGAAGGGGCAAAACACGGCGCCCGCGCCCAGGCAGCGCCAGTACACCTACGCCTGGCCCTACGCTGTCGATGGCGACATGGCGCCCCGTGGCGGCACCTCCACCGGCGCTGCCGTCACACTCATCAAGGCGCCTTCCACAGCCTGGCAGGCCCTGCAGGAAGACGGGCTCAACGCCAAAGCCCGCGACCGCCGCGCCATCCTGGCCATGGCCGGCCCCTACCGGGCCAGCTTCGATTTCCTTGAAACCGTGGGCTTTTTGCCCGGCTACACACCGCCGCGCCCCTACCAGTCCTGGGGCACCGAATATGTGTACGTAGTAGCCGACGAGGAGGACTTCATCAGCCTGCAGCACATCA
Organism: Parahaliea mediterranea; assembly: GCF_003402235.1. Classification (GTDB taxonomy): domain Bacteria; phylum Pseudomonadota; class Gammaproteobacteria; order Pseudomonadales; family Halieaceae; genus Parahaliea; species Parahaliea mediterranea. The sequence continues at coordinate 57,984 of NZ_QEWO01000005.1, read as the reverse complement.
TGGTGATGCAATTTGAAATGCCAGATGGCACGGCATCCGAGCCCATGGTGATCAAGCACTGGCGCCAGGACTGGCGCTATCAGGACACCTTGCTGAATGTGTTCATTGGCGATGGCACCTGGGAGCAGCGCACGCTGGGCAAAGACGAAGTGGCCGGCAGCTGGACCCAGGCCGTGTTCCAGGTGGATGATTCGCCGCGCTACGAAGGCATCGGCCGCTGGCACCACGCCGGCGGCTATTCCAGCTGGCAGAGCGACACCACCTGGCGGCCACTGCCACGGCGCGAGTTCAGCGTACGCAGCGACTACCAGGCCCTGGCCGGCACCAATCGCCACACCATCACCCCCACCGGCTGGGTGCAGGAGGAGGACAACCTCAAGCTGGTGCTAGCCAGCCCCGGCGAGCCGGCCGCCCAGCCCTACCTGGCCCGGGAAGCTGGCTTTAACCGCTACGAGCGCATTGCTGATCACGACTTCAGCGCCGGCGATGCCTACTGGCAGCGCACCGGCCCCTTCTGGGCCGATGTGCGCCAGGCCTGGGACAGGCTGCTTGCTGACAACGCCCGCCTCACACTGCGCAAGGACGTGGACGGCGAGCCACTGTTCAGCGTGATGTTTGCCTATGCCGACGGCATTACTGCCGAGGCGCCCTACGACAGCACCGCCGGGCGCGCCTTTATAGCCTCTACACTGGCGCGCTTTACGGGCGGCTAACTCACTTCGGGGCTGGGGCCGGGGCTGAAGGTCATTGCTTTGAACCCGCCCCCCGGCCGGCAGCGGTAACAACACACACTCGCCGGCCTTTCACCCTGCCCCGGGCTGTGGTATTGAATACCGACAACTGGGCCCCATATCGGCTCCTTATCAATCCCCTGCCGGGCCCATCGCCGCCCCGTTACCGCAACAGGCACACCCCTTGCCAGCGCCCGCCCTGTCACTACTGAACCTGAACCGCCAGCTCGCACTGGCGGTGCTGCTGTTGCAGTGCGTGGTGGTGTGGTCATCCCCCGCGGCCTGGCAGGCCGAGGGCGGCAACTCGGTGGCTGTGGCGGATCACAGCCCGCCCTTCCTTCTGGGTGGCCAGGACGGCCAACCCGCCACGGCGCCCCCGCCGCGGCCGGCAACCGATGGCCGGGCCATGTATGCCCCGGCGCTCGTTCAGCCTGGCTACGCAGGGCCCAGCCTTACGCGCCAAAGCGTCACCCGCTACCCCGCCTGCCCCCAGGCGCCCCCCGTCCCGGTCTAACGCAACCACCGGCGCCCTTTGGTCCAGAACGCCCCTGCCCCGCCTGTGCGGAGCAGGGTTGTACCTGTCGATCTGGGCAAAGCCGGTCGACCTGTCATTGACCAGAACGGGACAAACCGTCTATGAAAACCTTCGATTTTATGGGCCACCGCAAGGTGGCCCTGGCAATCTCCTGCGTGATGCTGGTGGTCGCCATAACCAGCCTGACGCTGAAGCAACTCAACTGGGGGCTGGATTTTACCGGCGGCACGCTGCTGGAACTGCATTTCAGCGAACCAGTGGATATCGGCGGACTGCGCCAGAGCATTGCGGACGCCGGCCAGCCCGGTGCGGTGGTGGTGTCCTATGGCACCGACCGCGACGCCCTGATACGCCTGCCCCAGAGTGTGCCGGAGGCCGCCAGCAGCGCCCTGATAAGCGCGATCAAACAGCAGGTCGACCCGGCGCTGGAGCTCAAGCGCCAGGAATTTGTGGGCCCCCAGGTGGGCGAGGAGCTGCGCGAACAGGGGGGCCTTGCCATGTTGCTGGCCTGTGGCTGCATCATGCTCTACATCTCCTTTCGCTTTCAGGCGCGTTTTGCAGTGGCCGCCGTCGCCGCGCTGACCCACGATGTCATCATTACGCTCGGCTTTTTCTCGCTGACGGGCATGGAGTTCAACCTGACCGTGCTGGCCGCCATCCTCGCGGTGATCGGCTATTCCATCAACGACACCATCGTGGTCTTCGATCGCATCCGCGAGAACTTCCGCAAACTGCGCAACACCAGCGTGCCGGACACCATCAACACCTCCCTCAGCGAAACCATGGACAGGACCCTGGCGACCTCCTTCACCACCATCCTGGTGCTGCTGGCGCTGGCCCTGCTGGGGGGCGACATGATTCTGGGCTTTGCCACCGCCCTGCTGGTCGGCATTGGCGTCGGCACGTATTCATCCATCTTCGTCGCCTCCAGCCTGCTGCAAACCCTGGGCGTCAGCCGCCAGGACCTGCTACCCCCGCAGCCAGAGGAAAATGACGCCCAGCCGTAAGTGGCGACGCAAGCGAGCGATACTTGGCCGATGAGGGAACAGGTGGGTCAGATGTTTATTCGGTGAGCTGGCCGTAAAACCGTTGATGCAGTTCAAGACAGCGCTGCAGGTGGGTGCGGTCGGTTTGCGCGGCTGGCTCTTGCATCGTCGACATGGGTGGCAGTTCCCTGATTTGGTCCCGGCCTATTCCACCGTCACCGACTTGGCCAGGTTGCGCGGCTTGTCCACATCGGTGCCCTTCTGCACCGCCACGTGGTAGGCCAGCAGCTGCAGGGCCACGGTATACACCACCGGCTGGATGACTGCCGGGCAGCGCGGCATTCTGAGTACGTGCACGCGGCTGTCATCTTTTAGCCCCGCCCGCTCGTCGGCAAACACAAACAGCTCGCCGCCGCGCGAGCGTACTTCCTCGAGGTTGGATTTCAGCTTCTCCAGTAGCTCATCTCCCGGGGCCACGGCCACCACAGGCATGTCGGCATCCACCAGGGCCAGCGGGCCATGCTTGAGCTCGCCGGCGGGGTAGGCCTCGGCGTGGATGTAGGAGATCTCCTTCAGCTTCAGCGCCCCCTCCAGGGCCACCGGGTACTGGATGCCACGGCCCAGGAACAGGGCGTGGTTTTTGAGGATGAAGGCCTCGGACAGGCGCTTGATATCGGCGTCCAGTTGCAGGGTGCGGGAGACGCAGTCCGGCAGCTGTTGCAGGGCGTCGATCAGGTCCCGCGAGGCCGCCTCGCTCAGCTGGTGGCGGCGCCCCAGGGCCACGGCCAGCATCAGGAAGGCCAGCAGCTGGGTGGTAAATGCCTTGGTGGAGGCCACCCCGATTTCCGCCCCCGCCCGGGTGAGGAACACCAGGTTGGATTCGCGCACCAGGGCGCTGTGGTCGACATTGGCAATCACCAGGGAGGCGATGAACTCCCCCGCGCCCTGGTCGCGCAGTGCGGCCAGGGTGTCGGCGGTTTCCCCGGACTGCGACACGGTCACCAGCAGGCAGCCCTCACGGCGGGCGCGGGCGCGATAGCGAAACTCCGACGCCACCTCCACGTTACAGGGAATGCCGCACAGTTCCTCCAGCCAGTAGCGCGCCACTAGGCCGGCGTGATAACTGGTGCCGCAGGCGACAATCTGCACCGCCTTGACTTGGTCGAAGATGGCGCCAGCACCGGCGCCAAAGCGGGCGTCTTCCACCTGGTGACTGGCGGCCAGGCCCAGGGTTTCTGCCAGGGCGCGGGGCTGCTCGTGGATTTCCTTAAGCATGTAGTGCTCGTAACCGCCGAGGTCATTCGATTCCACCGCCGCCGACACCCGCTGCATGGCACGCTCCACCACCTGGCCGCTGGCGTCTTCCACCTGCAGGCGGGTGGCGCTCATGTCCACCCTGTCGCCCTCTTCCAGGAAGATGAAACGGTCGGTGACCTGGCGCAGGGCCAGCTGGTCCGAGGCCAGGAAGTTCTCGCCGATTCCCACGCCAATAACCAGCGGGCTGCCCGCCCTGGCCGCCACAACCCGCCCGGGGTTCTCGGCATCGATGGCGGCAATGGCGTAGGCGCCCTCAAGGCGGGCGACGGTGTTTTTCAGGGCCTGGAAAAGATCCACCTGCTGCGCCAATTGCTGGTGCAGCAGGTGCACAATCACTTCGGTGTCGGTCTGGGACTGGAAGTCATAGCCCTGGCTTTGCAGCTCTTCACGCAGGCTCTCGTGATTCTCGATGATGCCGTTGTGAACCAGCGCCACCCGGTTGCCGGACAGGTGCGGGTGCGCATTGGCCGCCGACGGCTCGCCGTGGGTCGCCCAGCGGGTGTGGGCAATTCCGCTACAGCCGTGGTGCGGCGTCATGGCCTGGGCCTGTTCCAGTTCCGCCACCTTGCCCAGGCGCTTGTGCAACAGCAGGTTGCCCTCGGCGTCCACCAGGGCCATGCCCGCTGAGTCGTAGCCGCGGTATTCCAGGCGGCGCAGGCCTTCCAGCAGGATTTCAGACACTTCACGCCGCGCCGCGGCGGCAACGATTCCACACATAATCAACCCTCTCCCTGGGTGCTGGCGCCGGGGCGCTGCCAATTGCCAATGTTCCGCTGGCGCCCGCGGCCCACCGCCAGTTCATTCGCCTCCACCGGCTTGGTAATGGTGGAGCCGGCGGCCACAAAACCACCGTCTGCGATGGCCACCGGCGCAACCAGGGTACTGTTGGAGCCGACAAAGGCGCCTTCGCCAATCGCGGTGCGGTGTTTGTTCACGCCATCGTAATTGCAGGTAATGGTGCCGGCGCCGATGTTCACCTCGCCGCCCATGTCACAATCACCAATGTAGGACAGGTGATTCACCTTGCTGCCGGGGCCAATAGCGGCTTTTTTGGTTTCCACAAAATTGCCGATGCGGGCGCCGCCTGCCATTTCCGTGCCGGTGCGCAGGCGCGCGTAGGGCCCCACATTGCATTTGGCCGCCACCGTGCTGCCCACAATGTGACTCATGGCGTAGACCGTGGTGCCATTGCCAATGCGGCTGTTTTTCACCAGGCAATTGGGGCCGATGGTGACCCCGTCTTCCAGCACTACGTCGCCCTCGAATACAGCGTTCACATCGATAAACACATCGCGCCCGCACCGCAGGGAGCCGCGAATATCGATACGCGCCGGGTCCGCCAGCTGCACGCCATCCAGCAACAACTGCCGGGCCAGCCCCTGCTGGTAGGCGCGCTCCACCGCCGCCAGTTGCAGGCGGTCGTTAACCCCGAGAATCTCCAGCTCGGAGGCCGCCTGGTGGGTGGCCACACGATGGCCGGCAGCCACATGCAGGGCCAGCGCCTCGGGCAGGTAGTATTCGCCCTGGCTGTTGTCATTGCCGACCCGGGGCAGGTAGTCGTTCAGCAGTGCTGCCGGCGCCGCCAGCACGCCGCTGTTGATTTCGCCGATGGCGCGCTGGGCGCTGTCGCAGTCCCGATCCTCAACCACCGCGCAAAACTCGCCGGTTGCATCGCGCGCGATGCGGCCATAGCCCGCCGGGTCGTCCACCCGGGCGGTGAGCAGGGCCATGTCGCTGGTGGCGGCGGCCACCAGCGGTTTGAGTGTGTCCACGCCCAACAGGGGCACATCGCCATAGAGCACCAGTACCGTCGCTGCCGGGTCCACCTGGGGCAGGGCCTGCAGCACCGCGTGGCCCGTGCCCAGCTGCTGTTGCTGGGTCACCCAATTGACGGTGCGCGCGCTGAGCGCGTCGCGTACCTGTTCGGCGCCATGGCCCACCACCACGTGCAGGCGATCGGCGCCCAGCTGTTCGGCGGTTGCCAGCACATGGTCCAGCAGGGGGCGGCCCGCCAAACGGTGCAGGACCTTCGGTTTGTCGGAACGCATCCGCGTTCCCTTGCCGGCGGCAAGGACGATGACTTCTAGCTTCATAATGTTCCCCGGTGTTCTGTCCATTTGCCCTGCTGAACCTCCATGTCATTATTTTTTTGACACATTGCGCGCAGAAGGCACATAGTAATATTGCATTTTTTCAATACAACGCTATTTGTCAAAAAATCTATGACAACGATAAAGCTCGACGCGCTGCACCATCTGGACCTCGACGAACGGCAGGTGAAGATTTATCGCGCCCTGCTCAAGCTGGGCCCAGCCTCCATCCGCGACGTGGCCGCCGAGGCCGGCATCAATCGCGGCACAGCCTACGAAACCCTGAAGCAGCTCGCCACCAAGGGCGTGGTGAGCTACTTCCCCAAGGGCCGGCGCCGGGTGTTCCAGGCGGAAGACCCGGAACGCCTGATGAACCTGGCCGAAAGCAAGCAGCAGGCACTCAACCAGGCGGTGGAGCAGCTGCGCAATGACATTATTCCCGCCCTGAAGCAGACCCAGACCCCCTTCAGCCCCGGCAATGTCCGCTTTTATGAAGGGGATGACGGTGTGGAGCTGGTGTTGCGCGATCTGCTGGAGTGCGCCGGGCGCGACCCCAAGCGCGGCTATTCGGTGATCTCCACCCGCTCCCTGCGCGAACACCTGTACCGCCCCTTCCCCAATTTCACCCGCCAGCGGGTTGAGCGCGGCATCCGGGTGCGGGTGCTGGCGGTGGGCGCCGGTGGCGACGACGCTGAACTCGCCGAGCGCAAGTGGCTGCCGGCAGGGGAAGGCACCGACGCCTCGTACATCGCGATCTACCCACCGAAAGTGGCAATGATCACCCTAGCGGCCCAGAACTACCCGGTGGTGGTGATCATCGACTCACCGGCCATCGCCCATACGCAGCAACTGCTGTTCGATACCCTGTGGGGGCTGGTCTGAAGCGCGCTTTGCACAGGGCAAAAAAAACCCCGGACAATGCCGGGGTTGCTTGAAGACCTGTCGCTGCGATCAGCCGCGACCGGCGCGGTTTTTCATCTTGCGCAGTGTGGCAAGCTGGGCGGCGGCCTCGGCCAGCTGGGCGGAGGCGCGGCCGTAGTCGAACTCGCCGGTCTGGTTGGCCAGGGCGTGCTCGGCTTCCTTGCGGGCTTCCTCGGCGGCGGCTTCGTCCACGTCGTCGGCGCGCAGGGCGGTGTCGGCAAGGATGGTAACCACGCCGGGCTGCACTTCCAGGAAGCCGCCGGACACGTAGTACACCTCTTCGTCACCACCCTGGGTCACGATGCGCACCGGACCGGGCTTGAGGCCGGTCAGCAGGGGGGCGTGCCCGTAGTTGACGCCGAGCTCACCCATTTCACCGGTGGCTACCAGCAGCTCCACCAGGCCGGAGAAGATTTCCTCCTCCGCACTGACGATGTCGCAGTGAATTGTCATAGCCATAGGGGGCCCTCTACTACCCGTGCCTTAGAGCTTGTTGGCTTTCTCGACGGCTTCGTCGATGCTGCCGACCATGTAGAACGCCTGCTCCGGCAGGTGGTCGTATTCGCCAGCCAGGATGCCCTTGAAGCCGGCAATGGTGTCCTTCAGGGACACGTACTTGCCCGGCGAGCCGGTGAACACTTCCGCCACGTGGAAAGGCTGGGACAGGAAACGCTCGATCTTACGGGCGCGGTCCACAGTCTGCTTGTCTTCCTCGGACAGCTCGTCCATACCCAGGATGGCGATGATGTCCTTCAGCTCTTTGTAGCGCTGCAGTACGGACTGCACGCCGCGGGCCACGTCGTAGTGCTCGCTGCCGATGATCAGCGGGTCGAGCTGACGAGAGGTGGAATCCAGCGGGTCAACCGCCGGGTAGATACCCTTGGCGGCGATGTCACGGGACAGTACCACGGTGGAGTCCAGGTGAGCGAAGGTGGTCGCCGGTGACGGGTCGGTCAAATCGTCCGCCGGTACGTATACCGCCTGGATGGAAGTAATGGAGCCCACCTTGGTGGAGGTAATACGCTCCTGCAGTACGCCCATTTCCTCGGCCAGGGTCGGCTGGTAGCCCACCGCGGAGGGCATGCGGCCCAGCAGTGCGGACACCTCGGTACCGGCCAGGGTGTAACGGTAGATGTTGTCGACGAACAGCAGTACGTCGCGGCCTTCGTCACGGAACTTCTCGGCCATGGTCAGGCCGGTGAGGGCCACGCGCAGGCGGTTGCCGGGCGGCTCGTTCATCTGGCCGTAGACCATCGCCACTTTCGAGTTGCTCAGGGTCTCCACGTCAACCACCTTGGATTCCTGCATCTCGTAGTAGAAGTCGTTACCTTCACGAGTCCGCTCACCCACACCGGCAAACACGGACAGGCCGCTGTGCTCGGTGGCGATGTTGTTGATCAGCTCCATCATGTTCACGGTCTTGCCCACGCCGGCACCGCCGAACAGGCCGACCTTGCCGCCCTTGGCGAAGGGGCACACCAGGTCGATCACCTTGATGCCGGTTTCCAGCAGCTCTTCGGAAGCGGCCAGTTCTTCGTAGGTGGGTGCCTTGCGATGGATGGAGGCGCGCTCTTTCTCGCCGATCGGGCCGCGCTCGTCGATGGGGTTACCCAGCACATCCATGATCCGGCCCAGGGTTTCGACACCCACGGGAACGGAAATCGGCGCGCCGGTGTTTTCCACCGCCAGGCCGCGGGACAGGCCTTCGGATGAGCCCATGGCAATTGCGCGGACAACACCGTCGCCCAGCTGCTGCTGCACTTCCAGGGTCAGGCCCTTTTCGGTTACGGTCAGTGCATCGTATACCTGCGGCACGCTATCGCGCGGGAATTCCACGTCGATGACCGCGCCGATAATTTGTACGACTCGTCCGCTGCTCATGTTCGGATCCTCACTTTCAAATCAAATTCCGGATGGCCCGGGCACCTGCCCGTTGCCCAAATTCTTTCCAGGCCCTAGCTGATGGCCGCCGCGCCGCTCACGATCTCGGACAGCTCCTGGGTAATCGCCGCCTGGCGCGCCTTGTTGTAGATCAGCTGCAGGTCGTCGATCAGCTCGCCGGCGTTGTCGGTGGCGTTCTTCATCGCCAGCATCCGCGCAGCCTGCTCGCAGGCACCGTTCTCTACCACGGCCTGGTACACCTGGGACTCAATGTAGCGGGTCAGCAGGCCTTCCAGTAGTTCCTTGGCATCCGGCTCGTAGATGTAATCCCAGTGGTGGGCCATCTCGTCCGACTCCTCGGCCACCAGGGGCAGCAACTGCTCCACGCTGGGGCTCTGGGTCATGGTGTTGACGAACTCGTTGCTGACCAAAAACAGGCGATCAATCTTGCCGTCGGCGTAGGCGTCCAGCATGGTCTTGACCGAGCCGATCAGGTCGGACAGGGACGGCTCTTCGCCAATGTCGCGCACCGCCGCAGTGACGTTGCCACCGTAGCTGTTGAAGAACGCGGCCGCCTTGGCGCCGATCAGGCCGAGGTCGATCTCAACGCCCTGGTCCGCCCACTGCTTCATGGCCCTGACGGTGGCCTTGAACAGGTTGATGTTCAGGCCGCCACACAGGCCGCGATCGGTGGACACCACGATAAAGCCCACACGCTTGACCTCGCGTTCCACCATGTACATGTGGCGGTACTCGGGGGCGGCGTTGGCGATGTGGCCCACCACGGCGCGCATGCGCCGCGCGTAAGGCTTGCCGAGCTCCATGCGATCCTGGGCCTTGCGCATTTTGCTCGCCGCCACCATTTCCATGGCGGAGGTGATCTTCTGCGTGCTCTGGATGCTGGAGATCTTGGTCCGTATTTCTTTTCCGACTGCCATTTAAGCTGCCTCGGCCTTACCAGGTCTGGGTGGCTTTGAACTTCTCAAGCGCCGCCTTGAAGGTAGCTTCGACGCTGTCGTCGTACTTGCCGGTGGCCACGATGTCCTTCATCAGCTCGCCGTGCTCGGCGTGCATGTAGGACAGCAGGGCACCTTCGAAGTCGCCGATCTTGGCCACTTCCACATCGTTCATGTAGCCCTCATTGGCGGCGTACAGGAGCAAGCCCATTTCCGCCACGCTCTGGGGCGAGTACTGCTTCTGCTTCATCAGCTCGGTCACGCGCTCACCATGATCCAGCTGGGCCTTGGTGGCATCGTCAAGGTCAGAAGCAAACTGGGAGAAGGCCGCCAGTTCGCGGTACTGGGCCAGCGCAGTACGAATACCGCCGGACAGCTTCTTCATGATCTTGGTCTGGGCCGCACCACCCACGCGGGATACGGAGATACCGGCGTTCATTGCCGGGCGGATGCCCGCGTTGAACATGTCCGCTTCCAGGAAGATCTGGCCGTCGGTGATGGAGATCACGTTGGTCGGTACGAAGGCGGATACGTCGCCGGCCTGGGTCTCGATCACCGGCAGGGCGGTGAGGGAGCCGGTCTGGCCTTTCACTTCGCCGTTGGTGAACTTCTCAACGTAGTCGGCGTTGACCCGCGCGGCGCGCTCAAGCAGACGGGAGTGCAGGTAGAACACGTCACCGGGGTAGGCTTCACGACCCGGGGGGCGTTTCAGCAGCAGGGAGATCTGGCGGTAGGCCCAGGCCTGCTTGGTCAGGTCATCGTAGATGATCAGGGCGTCTTCGCCGCGGTCGCGGTAGTACTCGCCCATGGAGCAGCCGGCGAAGGGCGCCAGGTACTGCATGGCCGCCGGGTCGGACGCGGTGGCGGCAACCACGATGGTGTGCTCCATCGCGCCGTGCTCTTCCAGCTTGCGTACCACGGAGGCAACCGAGGAGGCTTTCTGGCCAACGGCAACGTACACACACTTAATGCCGGTGCCTTTCTGGTTGATGATGGCATCCACCGCGATGGCGGTCTTGCCCACCTGGCGGTCGCCGATGATCAGCTCGCGCTGGCCGCGGCCGATCGGCACCATGGCGTCGATGGCCTTGAGGCCGATCTGCACCGGCTGGTCAACCGACTGGCGCTCAATCACCCCCGGGGCGACTTTTTCCAGTGCGTCGGTTTGCTTGGCGTTGATGGGGCCCTTGCCGTCGATCGGGTTGCCCAGGGCGTCTACCACGCGGCCCTGCAGTTCGGGGCCCACCGGCACTTCCAGGATGCGGCCGGTGCAACGGCAGCTCTGGCCTTCGGCCAGACCTTTGTAGTCGCCCAGAATCACGGCGCCCACGGAGTCGCGCTCGAGGTTCAGCGCCATGCCGTAGATACCGCCGTCGAATTCGATCATCTCGCCGTACATCACGTCGTTCAGACCGTGGATGCGGATAATACCGTCGGTAACGGAAACCACCGTACCTTCGTTGCGAGCCTCCGAGGACACGTCGAGCTGGTCGATGCGCTGCTTGATGATCTCGCTAATTTCTGATGGATTCAGTTGCTGCATGCTCTGTTCCTCAATCCTACAAATTCATTGCTTCGGCGAGCTTGTTCAGCCTGCCGCGCACAGACCCGTCGATCACCAGATCACCGGCCCGGATTAATACGCCGCCGAGAAGGCTCTCGTCGGTGGAGGTGCTGACTTTCACCTCGCGCTCCAGTTTTTTGCCCAGCGCAGCCGCGATTTTGTCGCGGGCGGCGTCGTCCAGGTCGAAGGCGGAAATCACTTCCACATCCACCGACTTTTCCTGGTTGGCCTTGTACAGGGCGAACTGGGAATAGATTTCCGGCAACAGAGCCAGGCGCTTGTTGTCCGCCAGAATGCTGACAAAGTTGCGCGCCGGCGCAGCCAGCGCATCGCCGCACACATCGGTCAGGGTACGCGCCTGCTGCTCGTTGGTCAGCGCCGGGTTGCCCAGCACCGCCGCCATCGCAGGGTCGGCAACAACCGCTGCCGCGGTGGCCAGTTGCCCCTCCCACGCGGCCAGTTCACCCGCATCGCGGGCGTACTCGAAAGCCGCCTTGGCGTAGGGTCGCGCCAGTGTGCTCAGTTCAGCCATCGGTTCCTCGCTTTAAAGCTCTGAAGCCAGCTGGTCTACCAACTCGGCATGGACGCTTTTGTCGATGGACTTGCCCAGCACCTTCTCGGCACCGGCCAGTGACAGCGCCGCCACCTGCGCGCGCAATTGCTCGCGGGCGCGGTTGGTTTCCTGCTCGATCTCGGCCTGTGCGGACGCCTTGACCCGATCCGCTTCCACGGTGGCGGCCTGTTTGGCCTCCTCGACAATCTGGCTGGCGCGCTTGTTGGCGGAATCAATGATGCCCGCCGCTTCGCCCTTGGCTTCCTTCAGGCGTTCTACCGCCTTCTCTTTGGCCAGTTCCAGATCGTGGTTGGCGCGATCGGCAGCAGCCAGACCGTCAGCAATTTTCTTTTCGCGTTCCTGCATGGCGGCCAACAGCGGGGGCCACACGTACTTCATGCAGAACACCACAAAACAGACAAACGCGACCATCTGCCCGATAAGCGTAAGATTAATATTCACGCCGTGCTCCTCACAGATTACTCAAGGGCCGCAAAAAGCGGCCCCGTTCTCAGCCGTTGCTCGTACAGCCGTGGCTTAGCCGGCAACTACGAAGATCAGGTACATCGCGATACCCACACCGATAATCGGGATCGCGTCTACCAGGCCAGCGCCCAGGAAGAAGGTCACCTGCAGTTTGGGTGCCAGTTCGGGCTGACGGGCAGAGCCCTCGATCAGCTTACCGCCCAGCAGGCCAACACCGATGGCGGCGCCCAGACCGCCCAGACCCATCATGATCGCGGCAGCAACGTAGATTAATTCCATGGTTTTCTCCTAACGTTAATAACCAAGAGGTTGAGTTGATGTGTGAATCAGTGATCTTCGTGGGCCATGCTGAGATACACGATCGTCAGCACCATGAAGATAAATGCCTGCAGGGTGATCACCAGAATGTGGAAGATCGCCCAGCCGATTTGCAGCAGGCCAGCGGGAACCGCCCAGGCCAGGCCGGCGCTGAACAGAGCTGCAATCAGGATAAAAATCATCTCGCCCGCGTACATGTTGCCGAACAGTCGCAGGCCGAGGGAGAAGGGCTTGGCCAGCAGGCCAACCACTTCCATGAACAGGTTCACCGGAATAAACACCCAGTGATTGAAGGGGTTCAGGGTCAGCTCCTTCACAAAGCCGAAGCCCTTGACCTTGATGGAGTAGTAAAGCATCAGGATGAACACACCCACCGCCATACCCATGGTGATGTTCGGGTCGGTGGAAGGCACGATTTTGTGGTAATCGACACCCAGCAACATCATGGTGTGGGGAATCAGGTCGACCGGAATCAGGTCCATCAGGTTCATCAAAAACACCCAGACGAAGATGGTCAGGGCGAGGGGAGCAACCAGTTTGTTGCGCCCGTGGAAGGTGTCGCGCACGGTGCCATCGACAAAGTCGACAATCATCTCCACCGCGTTCAGCATGCCGCTGGGCACGCCGCTGGTAGCCTTCACCGCCATGCGGCGGAACAGCCAGCAGAACAAGATGCCAAGGCCGATGGACCAGGCCATGGAGTCAACGTGGATGGCATTGAAGCCCATGGCCGCGGCTTCTTCGCCGCCGTGGGCCATGACCCAGGCACCGCCTTCACCGACCACGGAACCGTCGTAGCGCTCGTAACCGGCAGGCAATTTGCCATAGGTGAGATTCGTCAGGTGGTGAACGATGTACTCGGATACGGTCTGGGTTTCGCCTGCCATCTAATCCAACTCTTGCGTCTGTACTCTTGTGCCGCCTACTGCCGCAGCAGCATCCAGCTTCCAGTAATCTGTATGACCAGCATTGCGATGTAGGTGCCAAACACCACCACCGGAAACACTGGCCGCAACAGGATGAATACCGCTGCGAATCCCGTCGCGCCAAGGAGAAACTTCACCACCTCTCCGGCATAGCCGGCGTTGGCTATCTCCCTGGCGGCACGCGCGCCGCGGTGGGCAAAGGCCTTCGCGGCAAACCACGCCTGCGGCACGATCGCCACCAGGCCGCCGCACACGGCGGACAGCACCCATTCCCGTTCCACAAACGCCAGCAACAAACACACCACGACCAGCACCATCAGTTGTGCCAGGCTGATGCGGTAAACAGGTGGTTTCGCGATTCGAGCGCCACCAACCGGTGGCATGGGTCTGCTATCGCGCCTGCTGCGCTGCTCCACGGGAAAACTTCATCCTTTTGGGCGCGCGCATTATAGGTGCAATGAGGGGTGGGTTCAACCGAGCCGAAGGGGAGTGGACAGCGAAAGTTCGCCGCAAGTTCCCCACAGATAGGAACAAATTTCTTGATGTTAACTTTTTGTTATCAGCAACCACACTATCTGGTGGCTGCCCTATTTTGATACACCACATGCTGTGGCATGACCGCGGCCGTGGCTATTTTATGTGGCTAAGAATACCGTCCAGCTCATCCAGGCTGCTGTAGGAAAGCACCAGCTTTCCACGGCCTTTGGCGCTGTGCTGGATCAGCACTTTGGCGCCCAGGCGCTGGGACAGGTCGTCCTGCAGCTGGCGGATGTTGGGGTCGATACGCTGGTCGGCCGTGGCACTGGCGGGCCGGTTTTTGGCGGCCAGCACACTGCGCACCAGCGCTTCGGTCTGGCGTACCGACATACCCTTGCCCACCACGGTGCGCGCCGCCTGGCTTTGGTCAGCGCCCGCCAGGCCCAGCAGTGCCCGGGCGTGGCCCATTTCCAAATCGCCGCGCTCCAGCAGCACCCGCACATCGTCCTCCAGGCTCATCAGGCGCAGCAGGTTGGTGATGGTGGTGCGGGATTTGCCCACCGCCGTCGCCACTTCCTGTTGGGTCAGCTCAAATTCCTGCTGCAGGCGCTGCAGGGCAATGGCTTCTTCCATCGGATTCAGGTCTTCACGCTGGATGTTCTCGATCAGCGCCATGGCAATGGCGGCCTCATCGGGCACATCGCGAATCACCGCCGGGATACTGTCCAGCCCGGCCAGCTGCGTGGCGCGCCAGCGCCTCTCGCCGGCGATGATCTCGTATTTTTTGTCGGAGATTTTGCGCACCACAATGGGCTGCATCACGCCCTGGGCCTTGATGCTGTCCGCCAGCTCCTGCAGTGACTCCGGGTCGATATCCCGGCGCGGCTGGTATTTGCCGCGCTGGATCAAATCCACCGGCAGGGTGCGCAGGCTTTTGTCGGCATCGGCCCCGCCCTGGTCAACGGCGGCTTCCGCCGAGGCCACGGCCTGCTGGGCGGTAGCAGAGGCACCGAGCAGGGCATCCAGCCCACGCCCGAGGCCGCGTTTTCTCGCTGTCATTGGCTGTCTCCGTCGGTTGCCATGATCAGGGTCGGGGTGACGATGGCGGCGCTGTCCTGGCTGTCATCAACCGCCGGCGCGGCGCCCTCATTGCGGCGAATAATCTCGCCGGCCAGCGCCATGTAGGCCTTGGAACCGCGCGAGTAGCGATCGTAGTACATCACCGGCACGCCATGGCTGGGGGCTTCCGCCAGGCGCACATTACGCGGTATCACCGTGCGGTAAACCTTGCCGGCGAAATGGCTGTGCAACTGGGCGGAGACATCGTTGGTCAGGCTGTTGCGCGGGTCGTACATGGTGCGCAGGATACCCTCCACGGTGAGTTGGGGGTTCACCGCCGCGGCCACCTGGGTGATGGTATCCATCAGGGCCGACAAACCTTCCAGGGCGTAGTATTCGCACTGCATGGCGATGATGACCCCCTCGGCCGCCACCAGGGCGTTGAGGGTCAGAAGGTTCAGGGAGGGCGGGCAGTCGATGAGGATATAGTCGAACAGCACGTCGACTTCTTCCAGGGCGTCCCGCAGGCGGCGTTCACGCCCGGCCACCCCCACCAGCTCCACCTCGGCGGCGGTAAGGTCGCCATTGGCCGGCAGCACCGAATAGCCGCCGCCTGAGTCCGTCACCACGATATTCAGCACCGGCACGGCGTGCACCAGCAGGTCGTAGATGCTGTGCTCCACCGCGTGTTTGTCGACACCGCTGCCCATGGTGGCGTTGCCCTGGGGATCCAGGTCCACCAGCAGAACCCGCTTTTTGGCGGCGGCGAGGGAAGCCGCCAGGTTGACACAGGTGGTGGTCTTGCCGACCCCGCCTTTCTGGTTCGCTACTGCGAGTATTCTGGCCACGCTGAATTTATGTTCCTATGTCCCTGTATCGATGGACCGATGGCCAACCGCCCGGCGCTCGCGGCCGGTCGCTGGGTCGACACCAAGCGGCAGGCTCAGCCACGCAGGGTCATGGCCACCAGATGTCGCTGCTGCGCAAGGCCCGGTACCGACACCTGCGTTACCGCCCGGATGTCGCACACGCTGGCCACGGCCTCCAGTTCCGCCCCGGGATACTGGCCTTTCATGGCCAGGAACTGGCCGCCCGGGGCCAGCAGGTGCCGGCAGCCGGCCACCATGTCCTGTAGCGAGGCAAAGGCCCGGGATAGCACGGCTTCAAAGGGCGCCGCGGGCTGGTGTGATTCGACCCGCGCATGATGCACGGCCATGTTATCCAAGCCCAATGCAGTTTTCACCTGAAAAAGAAAGCGGGTCTTTTTGGAGTTGCTGTCCAGCAGGTGAATCTCGCGCTCGGGATACACAATGGACAGGGGCACACCCGGCAGGCCGCCGCCGGTGCCGACATCGATCAGGCGCTGCCCGTCAACCAGCGGCGCAATGGCCAGACTGTCCAGCAGGTGCTTGCGCACCATGTCCGCCGGATCGCGCACGGCGGTGAGGTTATAGGCCCGGTTCCATTTGGCCAGCAGGGTGAGGTAATCCCACAGCTGCTGCTGCTGGCGATCGGCAAGGGCCAGGCCCAGTTGCCGACAGCCGTCTTCCAGCGCGCTGCGCAGGGCAGGGTCGATTCCCGCTTTGCCGTCTCCGGCCACAGCTTCTGCCACGCCAACCCCCTCAGGCGGACTGGCGCTGGCCGGCGCGCTCCAGCGCACCGCGTTTTTTCAGGTAGATCAGCAGCAGGGACACTGCCGCCGGCGTCACGCCGGGAATGCGGCTGGCCCGGGCCAGGGTTTGCGGTCGGGCATCGCCCAGCTTCTGCTTGACCTCGTTGGACAAGCCGTCCACCAAGCTGTAGTCAAAATCCTCGGGCAGCAGGGTGTGCTCGTAGCGGCGCAGGCGGTCAATCTCCTCCTGCTGGCGGTCGATGTAACCGGCGTACTTGGCCTGGATCTGCACCTGTTCCGCCGCCTGGGTATCGGCCAGGGGCTGTCCCTTGAGGCCGGCGATATCGGCGTAGGTCAGCTCCGGGCGTTTCAGCAGGTCGGCCAGGGAGTACTCGCGGGTCAGAGGCTTGTCCAGTTTGCCCGCCAGCTGCGCCGCCTCGTCCGTGGACGGGTGCACGAAAGTGGCCGCCAGGCGGGCGGTCTCGGCGGCGATGGCTTCGCGCTTGGCCTCGAAACGGGCCCAGCGGGCATCGTCCACCAGGCCGAGTTGGCGGCCCTTTTCGGTAAGGCGCAGGTCGGCGTTGTCCTCGCGCAGCAACAGGCGGTACTCGGCGCGGGAGGTGAACATGCGGTAGGGCTCGTGGGTGCCCATGGTGATCAAATCGTCCACCAGCACACCGATGTAGGCCTCGTCCCGGCGCGGGCACCAGGGGCTTTCGCCCTTCACCGCCAGGCCGGCGTTCAGGCCCGCCAGCAGCCCCTGGGCCGCGGCCTCTTCGTAGCCGGTGGTGCCGTTGATCTGGCCGGCAAAGTACAGGCCGGGCACGGCGCGGGTCTCCAGCGAGTAGTGCAAGTCCCGCGGGTCGAAAAAGTCGTATTCGATGGCGTAGCCGGGGCGGGTGATGTGGGCGTTTTCGAAGCCGGCGATGGAGCGCACCATGGCGTACTGCACATCAAAGGGCAGGCTGGTGGAGATGCCGTTGGGGTAGAGCTCGGTGGAGGTGAGCCCCTCGGGCTCGATGAAAACCTGGTGCGAGGTCTTGTCGGCAAAACGGTGGATTTTGTCCTCTACGCTCGGGCAGTAGCGCGGCCCCACGCCCTCGATCACGCCGGAGTACATGGGCGAGCGATCGAGACCGCCGCGGATGATGTCGTGGGTGTGCTCGTTGGTGTAGGTAATCCAGCAGCAGCGCTGCTCGGGGTGCTCTTGCACACTGCCCAGGTAGGACATGACCGGCAGGGGCGTGTCGCCCCACTGCTGTTCGAGATGGGTGAAATCCACCGAGCGCGCGTCAATGCGCGGCGGTGTGCCGGTTTTCAGGCGCTCCACTCGAAACGGCAGTTCCCGCAGGCGCTGGGCCAGGGCGATGGCCGGCGCGTCGCCGGCGCGCCCGCCGGCACTGTTTTGCAGGCCGATATGAATCTTGCCGCCGAGGAAGGTACCGGTGGTCAGCACCACCGCCGGCGCCCGGAAGGTCAGGCCCATCTGGGTCACCGCCCCGGCCACCCGGCCGTTTTCGATCAGCAGGTCGTCCACCGCCTGCTGGAAAATGCTGAGGTTTTCCTGTTGCTCCAGCATCTCGCGAATGGCGTTGCGATACAGCACCCGGTCGGCCTGGGCGCGGGTAGCGCGCACCGCTGGGCCCTTGCGGGCGTTGAGGATGCGAAACTGGATGCCGGCACGGTCGGTGGCCCGGGCCATGGCGCCGCCCAGGGCATCCACCTCTTTCACCAGGTGGCTCTTGCCAATGCCGCCGATGGCGGGGTTGCAGGACATCTGCCCGAGGGTATCCACACTGTGGGTCAGCAGCAGGGTGCGACAGCCCATGCGCGCGGCGGCTAGGCAGGCCTCGGTGCCGGCATGGCCGCCACCGATCACGATCACGTCAAACGATTGTGGGTAGTCCACGTTTGCTGTCCTCGCCCGCAGGCATTGGGATTTTGGGGCGGGCGATTATACGGCGCGGGCCGCCCTTGTACAAAAAATGTTCTGTTGTGCTTTGCGCTACCGTGTCCCCCCTCCGCTGCCCTGGCCGCTGTCATTACCCACCGGTGTTAGCGCTGGCGGTAGGGAATCTGGCAGTAGCTGATGCCCCGGGCCGGGCTTTGCCCGCGCTGGGCGAGGAACAGTTTCAGGGAGTTCATCGACAGGTCGATGTTGTTGGTGGGGCCGAGGTAGACATGATCGAGCCCCATGTCATTGCCGCCGGACGCTGCGCGCAGCTCAAAAGCGTACCAGGGCACCAGCATGGACGCCCCCTCGCGAAAGTGAATGGGGGCGGCGCTGCCATCCTCGATCACCGGCGACACAATGCGCCACTCCTGCTCTTCCTCGAAGGTAGGATGCTTGAGCAGGGCCGCCAGGCGCAACAGGCGGCCCTCGATGCGCTCGAAGATCTTCTGATTGGCACTCTCGTCACCGTCGGCGTAGTCCCCGGCGGCAGCGTAGGCCTCCACTCCGTCCACCACTTCCTCAATCAGGCTGCCCTGGCGCTGCGGGTCGTAAATGCAACGCCCCACCTGAAACTGCTGATGCCGGGCACAGGACAGGATGTGCTGCGGCGCAAAGCCGAGGCTGACGCCCTTGCCGTGCACGCTGTAGCCCCGCCACTGGCTGAGCAGGTTGCCGTTGGCGCGAAAGGACGCCCCGAACAGCATGGGGCCATCGACAATGCGATGACTCAGCCAGTCCGACAGCTGGTTGAGCAGGATGGGCCGGTCGGTGCCGGCCAGCACCCGCCGGTGAATGTGCTCGCCCATCAGCTCCAGGGTGTGGCGGATCTCGGTGGAGTCATTCATGTAGCGCACATCCGAGGCCCTGAGATGGCCCGAGTGAATGATGCCGAGCAGGCCGCTCAGGGAGGTGTAGTGATACAGGGTGTCACTGGGCGTTTCGGCGTAGAGCCGCTGGATGATGTTGTCGATCATGCTGATGCTTTTTTAGTCACTTCGCTCTGTTAAGTAGTATTGAATAAATACACTGTTATCTAGGTATATAGAGTTTAGTTTGTTGTTGTTGTTTTTATATGACCCGTCCTGTTCTGTGGATAGGCGCGATTTCCTATTAAAAATCAGTATCTTGCCCTTCGCATAACTGCCGCCGGAACACCTGCTTGCACAGGGTCAAAAGCCCTGCCCCGGCTGGGGAGGGATTGGGCACAGTTTGGCGCCCCTGCGCTCACTGGCGATTTATCCAGATTTCACCCCGCGCCGGTTCAGGGGCTGTCCCGTTATTACCCACATTTTCTGCGGATGGCCGCTGGGCGCGGTAACAGCTGCTGGAGCAACCCTGGAATTACCTGTGCATAGTGTGTGTAAATAATTCGGCCTGTGGGTAAATTGTGGGTGCCTTGTGCATGACCTGCGGTTAAGCTGTGCCCCGCCTGTGCATGGCTGGCGCCGCGAGGTTGCCGCGCGTTACGGGCTGTCTTGATTCGATACAGATACCCGTTCGGGTGCTGGGTTTTCCTCATGCAACATTCTTCAATCAGCCCCGCCTGGCTGGCAGTGCTGGGTGCCGTCGGCATGGCCACCATGGGCGTGATGGCGCGCTATTCCGGCGTCGATGCGGCGGTCATTACCTTTTACCGCCTGGGGCTTGGCGCCCTGTTCGTGGCCGGCCTGCTGCTGGCCTTGCCCGCCACCCGCTGGCAGCGGCCCCGGCTTGCCACCCTGCTGGCCGGTGCCTTGCTGGCCGGGTTTATCGTGTTCTATGTGCGGGCGATGGATTACACCACCATGGCCAATGCGGTGCTGACGGTGTATCTGGCGCCGCCGCTGGCGGCCCTGGCGGGGCACTTTATCTGGCATGAGCGGCTCAACCGCTGGCAGGCGCTGTGCATTGGCCTGGCTTTGCTGGGTTTTGCCATGATGATGGAGTTTCGCCTGACCCTGTCGGCGGGGGATCTTTTGGGGCTCGGCTTTGCCGGCCTCGCCCTGCTCTGCTACGCCGTCTTCATGCTGCTGAACCGCCACAGTCCGGCGCGAATTCCGCCGCTGCAGGCAGTGTTCTGGCAATTGCTGGTGGGAGCGCTGGTGATGCTGTGCGTGGCAGGGCCTCATGCCCTGCAGGTGCCGGCCCAGGCCCTGCCCTGGATGCTGGCGACCGGCCTGCTGCCGGGCTTTGCGGCACTGACGCTGACAGTGCTCGCCATGCAGCGCCTGCCCACCGCCCAGTTCGGGACACTGGCCTATAGCGAGCCGGTGGCGGTGATTGTGTTTGGCTGGCTGCTGTTTGCCGAGACCCTGTCGCCACTGCAGGCGGCGGGTTGTGTGCTGATTATTGCCGCGGGCATGGCGCAGGCAAGGGGGTCTGCGCAGCAGGCGCCGGTGGTGCCGCTACTTGCCGATGCAGAAGCTGGAGAAAATCTCGCCCAGTAGGTCGTCGCTGCTGATGGCGCCGGTAATGGTGCCGAGGGCGTTGTGGCAGTGGCGCAGGTCTTCGGCCAGCAGTTCCCCGGCGCCGGCCTGTTGCAGCTGGCGTTGGCCGGCGTCGAGGTAGCCGGCCGCTGTTTCCAGCGCTTCGAGGTGGCGCCGCCGGGCGCTGAAGCTGGCGCCGCCGGCGTCGCTGTAGCCCATGCACTGTTTTAGGTGATCGCGCAGCAATCCCATGCCGGCGCCGGTGAGCGCGGACAATTCAATGATGGTATCGCCGCCCTGCTGGATCAGCGCCGGGGGGCGGCCGCTGAGGTCGGCCTTGTTGTGCACCACGGTGACCGGTAGCTCGCCTCCCAGGCGCTGGTTTTTTTCGGGCCACAGGGCGGCGCTGGCGATATCCGCGTCGGCGGAGCTGCCATCCACCACCAGCAGGATGCGATCGGCGGTGGCCATTTCCTCCCAGGCCCGGCGAATACCCTCCTGCTCGACGATATCGGCGGATTCGCGCAAACCGGCGGTATCGACAATGTGCAGGGGCATGCCGTCAATCTGGATATGCTCGCGCAGCACATCGCGGGTGGTGCCCTCAATGGGGGTCACGATGGCGGTGTCCTGCCCGGCGAGGGCGTTCAGCAGGCTCGACTTGCCCGCGTTGGGGCGCCCGGCAATCACCAGTTTCATGCCCTCCTGCAGCAGGCTGCCCTGGCGGGCGGACTGCATGACCTCCCGCAGCTGCTGCTGCAGGGTGCGGACCTGCTCGGCCACCTTCCCGTCGGCAAGAAAGTCGATTTCCTCCTCCGGGAAGTCAATGGCGGCTTCCACGTAGACCCGCAGCCGGGTTACCGCCTCCACCAGATGGTCGATGGCCCGCGAAAAAGCCCCCTGCAGGGAGCGCGTGGCCGACAGTGCGGCCTGCTCGGTGGTGCTGTTGATGAGGTCGGCAATGGCCTCGGCCTGGGCCAGGTCCAGTTTGTCGTTGAGGAAGGCGCGCTCGGAAAA
Organism: Parahaliea mediterranea; assembly: GCF_003402235.1. GTDB lineage: Bacteria > Pseudomonadota > Gammaproteobacteria > Pseudomonadales > Halieaceae > Parahaliea > Parahaliea mediterranea. The sequence goes on along the minus strand of NZ_QEWO01000005.1, from coordinate 36,196 downwards.
CTCCCCTGGCCGCGCCAGGCGAGCGCCGGCGGCGCAGCAGGCTTTCAGCAGCAAATCGAGAATCACCGGGCCGCCGTGGCCCTGCAGCTCCACCACGTCCTCGCCGGTAAAGGAGTTCGGGGCGGGAAAATAAAGCGCAATGCCGCTATCCAACGGCGCGTTGTCGCCATTGCTAAAGGAGCGGAAGTGGGCGTGGCGCGGGGTGAGTGCGCCGCCGCACAGGCGCTCGCCAATAGCGCGAGCGGCGGGGCCGGACAGGCGCACTATGCCCACCCCGCCGCGACCGGGGGCGGTGGCGATGGCGGCGATGGTATCGCCGTCAAGGGAAGACAGTGCGCTCATGGCTGCAGTATACGGAGGCGGCGGCGGGGAAAGAATGCCGCCGCCGTGTGAATCAGGCGGCGGCGCCCTGCTTCTCAATCTGGCGGGTAATCACCCACTGCTGGGCCATGGACAGCAGGTTGTTCACCACCCAGTACAGCACCAGGCCGGCGGGGAACCACAGAAAGAAGAAGGTGAATACGATCGGCATCCACTGCATGATCTTGGCCTGCATTGGGTCCGGTGGCGGCGGGTTCAGCTTCTGCATGAACCACATGCTGGCGCCCATCAGCAACGGCAGCACAAAGTAGGGATCCATGACCGACAGGTCCTTGATCCACAGCATGAAGGGCGCGTGGCGCAGTTCCACGGACTCCATCAGCACCCAGTACAGGGCGATGAACACCGGCATCTGTACCAGGATGGGCAGGCAGCCGCCCATCGGGTTGATCTTCTCCTTGCGGTACAGCTCCATCATGGCCTGCGACTGCTTCTGTTTGTCGTCGCCGTACTGCTCGCGGATGTCCTGCATTTTCGGGGCAACCCGGCGCATGTTGGCCATGGAGCGGTAGCTGGTGGCGGAGAGTTTGAAGAAGGCGGCCTTGATCAGCACCGTGAGCACTATAATGGCCACGCCCCAGTTGCCCACCAGGGAGTGAATCTTGGTCAGCAGCCAGAACAGTGGTTGGGCAATCCACCACAGCCAGCCGTAATCCACCGACAGGTCCAGGTAGGGCGAGATGGCTTCCAGCCGGTACTGGTCTTTCGGGCCGGCGTAGAACTCGGCGCCGGTCTTGCCGCTTTCACCGGGCAGCACAACCAGCGCCGGGCTGGTGAAGCCGGCGATGTTAAAGCCGTTGCTGGTGACCCGGGTGCTGTAGGTGTGGGTCTGCCCGGGGGCGGGGATCCACGCGCTCAGGAAGTAGTGCTGGATCATGGCGATCCAGCCATCCGGCAGCTGTGCCTTGAAGGGCTCTTCACGCATGTCATCAAAGCTGAACTTGGTGAAGCGCTCGTCGGGCTGGGTAATTGCCGCGCCGAGGAAGGGTTTGATACCCATGCCGCCAGTGTCGGCATTGGGGGGCGGGCTGCTGTCGCGCTTGAGCTGGCCGAACAGGTTGGCCTGGAAGCGCTGCGCGCTGTTGTTCTGTACCAGGTATTCCATCTGCACGAGATAGTGCTCGCGGCGGAAGGTATAGCGTTTGGTGACCTTTACACCCTTATCATTGGCCCACAGCAGGTCCACCTGCAGGCTGTCTTGGCCCGGGGCGAGATGGTATTCGCTTTGCGCGCTGCTAAAGCGCGCCCGGCCCCCGGCGTCGATGCCATCGGGCCCGATCAGCCCGGATTGGGCAATGTAGGTGCGCCCGGTATTCTGCTCCAGCAGGACAAAGGGCTTGCCCTCCAGGGATTCCAGGTGCTCCACCAGAGCCAGCTCGACAATGTCGCCGCCGCGCAAATCGATGGCCACCTGCAACTCATCGGTGAATACCCGCACGATGGCATCACTGGCGTTTTGCTGGGCAGCCGGCTTCTGCTCCGGTGCCGTCGCTGTCGCGTCGGCGGGTGGCGCGGGCAGGTCATCCAGGCCCGGCGCCGGACCGTCGGCGGGGGCCGGCATTGCGGGCAGGTCCACGTCGCTGCCCACCACGGCGGCGTTCGCGCTTTCGGTGAGGCGGGTGGTGAGCGGCGCACCAGCCTGGGTTTTGGCCTCCTTGAAAGCCACCCACTCGGTCAGCAGCATGAAGGAGAGCACGGCAATGGCGCCGATCAGCAGTGAGCGTTGCAAATCCATAGTCGGTCGTGTCAGTGAGTCTGTGTGCGGGGGGGCACCGGATCAACGCCGCCCTCGTGCCAGGGGTGGCAGCGGGACAGGCGCCGGGCGGCGAGGGAGCTTCCTTTTATTACACCGTGTTCTTCGATGGCTTCCCGGGCGTAGGCGGAACAGCTCGGGTAGAACCGACAGCGATTACCAAGGAACGGACTCAGGCAGGCCTGGTAGACCGATATAAGGAAGACCAACATGCGGCGCATCAGCGTCCCCGGCTTTCGCTAGTGTCAGCTTCGGAAACCCGTCGGGCCAGTTTCCGCCATTGCCCGCGCAATATAGAGGATAGCTCGGCATTATCCAACTGATCGATGCCGCGGCGGGCGAGCAGAACCACGTCCATAAAGGGCGGCTCGGCATCGGCCTGGCGAAACATTTCCCGGGCCAGTCGCTTGACCCGGTTGCGCTGCACCGCCAGGCGAACATTTTTTTTGGCAACGACCAAACCCAGGCGATGCCCGGGTTGATCGTTTTGTTTTGCCAGCAGCAAAACGTGCTTGTGGGAGGCCCTGGCCTCTGCGCCGTCAAATACCCGGCTGTAGTCCCTGGCGGTGAGCAGGCGGCTGGCCTTGCCGAAGCTGTATTGCGAGCTCCGCGGCTGCGCCGTGCCACTCATCGCGCAGGCGCCTGAATCAGGCGGCGAGGCGCTTGCGGCCCTTGGCGCGACGACGGTTCAGAACCTGGCGGCCGTTTTTGGTGGCCATGCGGGCACGGAAACCGTGGGTGCGCTTGCGCTTGAGTACGCTGGGCTGAAACGTTCTTTTCATGACACTGATTCCAATAGGTATATAAAAGTCATAAGACCCCGGCAGCTACCGGGGCCGGAAAAAAGGGTGGGTATTCTAGTGAAACGCCCGGGCCAATACAATCCGAAAGCCGGCTTTTTTCGCCGTCTGGGGCGCTTTTTATTGGCGTGACAGCCGATTTTGCCAAAGGCAGCGGCGGCGCGGCCTGCGCCATTCGGTGCACAGTTTCCCACAAAGAAATGCACAAGATATTCACAGGTGGATTGATTGCGGTATAAGGTTTGCCGGGCTCTGGATCTTGCCAGAAAGCGGTATATAAGGTACTGATTTCTAATAATAAAAAAACTGGAGGCCGGATCGGATTTTTTGTGGATAAGTGATTTCACGGGGCGTATGATGCCCCTTCCTGGCGGCGCTTATGCCAGCGAAATAAGAACTTACTCACAGTAAGATTCAGCGACCAAACGCACGACGACCGACCGTAAAAAAGACCCAATCTAGGCCAGCCGCCGTGAGGTGGCGATCAGGGGGATAGTTTGCCTGGCATCACCTGGCAGCGCTGTGTAGATCGACTGCAGAGCGAACTGCCATCGCAACAGTTCAATACCTGGATTCGGCCCCTGCAGGCCGCCCAGGAAGGGCAAATGCTGACGCTGTTTGCCCCGAATCGCTTCATCAAGGACTTTGTCGCCAACAAGTTTTCCGGCCGCATTCACGAGCTGGTGCGGGAGATTGAAGGCGATCACGCGCCGGATGTGGTGCTGGAGATCGGCAGCCGCCCGCAGCCACCCGCGGATGCCACAGGCGCAGGCGACGATGTCCCCGGTATGGCCCCGGGTATGGCACCGCGCATGGCACCGCAGGCGGCGGTGAACCTGGCCCAGAGTCCCTCCCGCGCTGGCGGCGGCTTTGCGCCGCAGCCTGTCCAGCGGGCCACCGGCCCTGCCCTGTCGGAACCTGCGGCGAACCCTGGCCACCTACAACGGCGCGCCCCGGCGGCGGTGGATCGCACCCGGGTGGAGCCCGCCGTGGCCCACCAGCCCGGGCTGTCTGGCTCCTTCACCTTTGAGAGTTTTGTCGAGGGCAAGTCCAACCAGCTTGCCCTGGCGGCGGCCCGCCAGGTGGCGGAAAATCCCGGTGCCGCCTATAACCCGCTGTTCCTCTATGGCGGCGTGGGCCTGGGCAAAACCCACCTCATGCACGCGGTGGGCAATGCCCTGCGGGCGCAGAAGCCGGATGCCAAGGTGGTGTACCTGCACTCCGAGCGCTTTGTGGCGGATATGGTCAAGGCCCTGCAGCTCAATGCAATCAACGAGTTCAAGCGCTACTACCGTTCGGTGGATGCCCTGCTGATTGACGACATCCAGTTTTTCGCCAAGAAGGACCGCTCCCAGGAGGAGTTCTTCCACACCTTCAACGCCCTGCTTGAAGGCGGCCAGCAAATGATCCTCACCTGCGACCGCTACCCCAAGGAGCTGGACGGGTTGGAGGAGCGGCTGAAGTCGCGCTTTGGCTGGGGCCTGACCGTGGCGGTGGAGCCGCCGGAGCTGGAAACCCGGGTGGCCATTCTGATGAACAAGGCCAACCAGGCGGGCATAGAGTTGCCGCCGGACGCGGCCTTCTTTATTGCCCAGCGGATTCGCTCCAACGTGCGTGAGCTTGAAGGTGCGCTGAAGCGGGTGATAGCAAGCGCTCACTTCACCGGCAAGCCCGTCGATATCGACCTGATCAAGGAAAGCCTCAAGGACCTGTTGGCCCTGCAGGACAAGCAGGTGAGCCTGGATAACATCCAGCGCACGGTGGCGGAGTACTACAAGATCAAAGTGGCGGACCTGATGTCGCGCCGGCGCAGCCGTTCGGTGGCGCGACCACGGCAGGTGGCGATGACCCTGGCCAAGGAACTGACCAATCACAGCCTGCCGGAAATTGGCGATAGCTTTGGTGGGCGCGATCACACGACAGTGCTGCACGCATGTCGTAAAATCAAGGAGCTTCGCGAAACCAGCTCGGACATTCGCGAGGACTATAAGAATTTGCTGCGCTCCCTGACCACCTGAGTGTGGGCAGGGCGGCGGCGGTAGGTAGCACCTGGTGGGCCGGCGCTTGTGGCGCCGGCTGGGGAATGGCGGAATTACCACCGCGCGGGCGGTGCGTTAAGGAATACACCTCGTTATGAAATTTGTGATCTCTCGGGACGCTCTGCTCAAGCCACTGAACCTGGTTGCCGGTGTGGTGGAGCGGCGCCAGACCCTGCCGATTCTGTCCAACGTATTGCTGGTGCTGGAGGGGGAGAAACTTTCACTGACCGGTACTGATCTGGAAGTGGAACTGGTGGGACGGGTGCAACTGCCGGCGCCCGGCGTTGACGGTGAGTTGACGGTGCCCGCCCGCAAGTTGGTGGATATCTGCAAATCCCTGCCGGAAGGCAATGACATTGAATTCAGCGCTGAAGACGGCAAGCTGACCGTCAAGTCCGGCCGCAGCCGCTTCACCCTGTCCACCCTGCCCGCCCGGGAATTCCCCAGTGTCGATGACAGCATTGGCACCCATCAGTTTGCCCTCAAGCAGGGCCAGCTGCGGCGCCTGATTGACCGCACCGGCTTTGCCATGGCCCAGCAGGATGTTCGCTACTACCTGAACGGCATGCTGTGGGAGCTCAAGCAGGGCCGCATGCGGGTGGTCGCCACCGACGGGCACCGCCTGGCCATGTGTACCCTGCCCAGCGATGTCGATATTCCGGAGGATATGCAGGTGATTCTGCCCCGCAAGGGGGTGCTGGAGCTGGCTCGCCTGCTGATGGAAGACGAGGCGGAGATTGGCATTGTGCTGGGCAGCAACCACCTGCGCGCCACCACCGCGGATTTCACCTTTACCTCCAAACTGGTGGATGGCAAGTTTCCGGACTATGAGCGGGTGTTGCCCCGCGCCGCCGACAAGTGTGTCATCGGGTCCCGCATGGAGCTGCGTCAGGCTTTTACCCGCACCGCCATCCTGTCCAACGAGAAGTACCGTGGCGTGCGCCTGAAGCTGGTGGACAACGCCATGGAGATCGTGGCCAACAACCCGGAGCAAGAGCAGGCCGAGGAATCTGTGCCAGTGGATTACCAGGGCGATAGCCTGGAGATTGGCTTTAATGTCAGCTACCTGCTGGATGTACTGGGTGTGCTCAGCGGCGAACAGGTGCGGCTGTCGCTCTCGGATCCCAATAGCAGCGCCTTGCTTGAAGAAACCGATACCGACGACTCTGTCTATGTTGTCATGCCCATGCGGCTCTGATTCACGGGGCTGCCCGCCACCGCTTGGTGGGCAGCCCGCTCTTGCACCCGGCATCCAGCCGCCCTCGCCCTCCTCCCTGAGCCGCCTACTGTCTCCCTGTCGTGGCACTGCAGCACCTTAATATCCACCGCGTGCGTAACATCCAGTCAGCCAGCCTGACCGGCTTCGGCCGGCTCAATGTTTTTTTCGGGGAGAACGGCAGCGGCAAAACCAGTGTCCTGGAGGCCATCCATTTGCTGGGTATGGCCCGCTCCTTTCGTGGAACCAGCGCGCGAACACTGATCAGCCATGGCCTGGCCGATTGCGTGGTGCAGGGCACCGTGGCCCGCTCAGGCAGTGGGCGCACCACGCTCGGGGTGCAGCGCGCGTTAAGCGGTGAGCTGTCGCTGCGGGTGCAGGGGGCGCCGGCGAAAGCTGTGTCTGAGCTGGTGGAACACCTTCCTCTGCAGGTGATCAATGCGGACAGTTTTGCGCTGTTGACGGGCAGTCCACCCGCCCGCCGGCAGTACCTCAATTGGGGAGTGTTCCACGTGGAACATCGCTTTTTCCCCGAGTGGCAACGCTTCCAGCGCTGCATTAAACAGCGGAATAGCGGGCTTCGGCGTGATAAACTGGCTGATCGTGAGCTGTCCGTCTGGACGCGGGAACTGGCGGACTCCGGTCAGCGACTCAACGATTTTCGCCAGGATTACTTTGCTGATCTCGCACCACGCTTTCGCGCGCTGATGGAGCGCTTGCTGCCACAGCTGGGTGATGTTGAACTTCGCCTGCGCCAGGGCTGGGACAAACGACTCAGCTATGTGGAGGCACTGGCGGCCACCCTGCACTCCGACCGGGAGAAGGGCTTTACCCAGGTTGGCCCACAGCGGGCAGACCTCAAGGTCACTATCGAGGGCCGGGCCGCGGAGGATGTGCTCTCCCGGGGGCAGCAGAAGCTGGTGATTTGCGGCCTCAAGCTGGCCCAGGGCCAGCTGATGCAGGAGAAAATGGGTCGCCAGTGCTGCTATCTGGTGGACGATCTGCCCTCAGAGCTGGATGCGCGGCACTGCCTGCGGGTGTGTGAGGAGCTCGATCAGCTGGGCGCACAGGTCTTTATTACCTGTGTTGAGGCGGCCGACCTGGCGGATCAGTGGTCAGAGCCCGCCGAAGTGGCCATGTTCCACGTGGAACATGGGCAGGTGACGGCGCTGGTGCAGCACGAGCAGGTGTAGGCGTTGTTATGTTGGCTACAGCGCCGGCCGGAACAAGCCCCAGGGCCCGGCGTTGGGCAACAAGGGAAATGTGTTGGAAAGCGTCCGCCGCAACAAGCAGTACGGACACAGTCATTCGGAAAGAGTTATTCGGAATATGAGCGATCAGGAAAATAACTACGATTCTTCAAGTATCAAGGTACTCAAGGGCCTGGACGCCGTCCGCAAGCGGCCGGGCATGTACATTGGCGACACCGATGACGGCACCGGCCTGCACCACATGGTCTTTGAGCTGGTGGACAACTCCATCGACGAGGCCCTGGCGGGCCACTGTTCACGCATTGATGTGGTGATCCACCCCGACGAATCGGTGACCGTAGGTGACGATGGCCGCGGTATTCCGACCGAAATGCACGAGGAGGGGGTATCCGCCGCGGAAGTGATCATGACCGTGCTGCACGCTGGCGGCAAGTTCGACGACAACACCTACAAGGTATCCGGCGGCCTTCACGGTGTGGGCGTGTCGGTGGTGAACGCGCTGTCCGAAGAACTGACCCTGACGATTCGCCGCGAAGGCAAGATGTACGAGCAGATCTACCGTCATGGCGTACCCCAGGCGCCCCTGGCGGTTATCGGCGAGACTGATAGCTCCGGCACCAGTGTGCGCTTCAAACCCTCTGCCCAGACCTTCACCAATATTGAATTCCATTTTGACCACCTGGCCAAGCGCCTGCGGGAGCTGGCCTTCCTCAACTCCGGCGTGCGCATCGTGCTGAAGGACGAGCGCAGCGGCAAAGAGGAAACCTACGCCTACGAAGGAGGCCTGAACGCCTTTGTGAACTACCTGAACCAGAACAAAACGCTGATCAACAAGCCCTTCCACTTCCAGGTGGACACCGACGAGGGCATTGGTGTCGAAGTGGCGCTGCAATGGAACGACTCCTTCCAGGAGAACATTTACTGCTACACCAACAACATTCCCCAGCGCGATGGCGGCACCCACCTGGCGGGCTTCCGGGCCGCCCTCACCCGCAGCCTGAACAACTACATCGAGCGCGAGGGCCTGGCCAAGAAGGCCAAGGTCAACACCACCGGGGACGACGCCCGGGAGGGCCTGACAGCCATCATCTCGGTGAAGGTGCCTGACCCAAAATTCTCCTCCCAGACCAAGGACAAACTGGTTTCCTCCGAGGTGAAAACCGCGGTGGAACAGGCCATGAACGCCGAATTCAACGACTACCTGCTGGAAAATCCCCAGGAGGCCAAGTCTGTGGTGGGCAAAATGCTGGACGCCGCCCGTGCGCGGGAGGCAGCCCGCAAGGCGCGTGAAATGACCCGCCGCAAAGGGGCGCTGGACATTGCCGGCCTGCCCGGCAAGCTGGCGGATTGCCAGGAGAAAGACCCGGCCCTGTCCGAGCTCTACCTGGTGGAGGGCGACTCCGCCGGTGGCTCCGCCAAACAGGGCCGCAACCGCCGCTTTCAGGCCATCCTGCCCCTAAAGGGCAAAATTCTGAACGTAGAGAAGGCTCGCTTCGACAAAATGCTGGGCTCCGCCGAGGTGGGCACCATTGTCACCGCCCTCGGCTGCGGCATTGGCAAGGACGAGTTCGACCCGGACAAATTGCGCTACCACAGCATCATCATCATGACCGATGCGGATGTAGATGGGTCCCATATTAGAACCCTTCTGCTGACCTTCTTCTTCCGGCAGATGCCGGAGCTGATCTCCCGCGGCCACGTGTACATCGCCCAGCCGCCCCTGTACAAGGTGGCCAAGGGCAAGCAGCACACCTACCTAAAAGACGACGAGGGCCTGCGCCAGTACCTCACCCAGTCGGCCCTGGATGGCGCCGCCATCGTGGTCAATCCCGATGCGCCGGCCATCACCGGCGAAGGGCTGGAGCAGCTGGTGAGTGAGTTCCGCAAGGTGGCCGCCACCATCGACCGCCTGAGCCGCCTCTATGCCCCGGTGGTGCTGTGGCAAATGGTCTACGGCGCCCATCTGGGCTTGGACGAGCTGAAGGACGAGGCCCGTGTCAGCGCATTCGCCGATCAGTTGAGTGAGCGCTTACTACCAGTAACACCCAAGGGTAGCAGCTACAACGTGGTGGTGCGCAAGGACCAGGAGCGGCAGATCTTCTTCCCGGTGGTGAAATTGATGGCCCACGGCATCGAATCGGAAACGGAGTACCATCACGAGTTCTTCGCCTCCGGGGAATACCGCAGCATCGTGGCCCTGGGCAACACCATCAATAACCTGATCGAGGAAGGCGGCTACTTCCAGCGCGGCGACAAAGTGCTGAACACCCGCGACTTTGAAACCGGTCTGTCCTGGCTGATGGCAGAGGCGCGCAAGGGTTACAACATCCAGCGCTATAAGGGTCTCGGTGAAATGAACCCCGACCAGCTGTGGGAAACCACCATGGACCCGGAAGTGCGCCGCATGCTCAAGGTGACCATTGAGGATGCCATCGCCGCCGACCAGATTTTCACCACCCTGATGGGCGACCATGTGGAACCGCGCCGGGACTTTATCGAGGAAAACGCACTGTCCGTCGCCAACCTGGACGTGTAGCAAAAACGCCGTTGTGGGTTCTCATTGAAAATGAACTTTTCGCACAGAGTTGAACCAAGTCGATTTAAAGTAAATCCTTATATTTCAATTAGTTAAGTAGATGCGCATGTAAGGATTTGGTTGTTTTTTGACCTGTAAGGGTTGGTTTTCTGGATAAAACCAACCCTTATTCTGGCTTTCCCGCACTCCCCTATCGGTCAATCACCCCAAAAACGATAGAAAGCCCGTCAAAGTTGCGCGCCTGTCCTTTTGACCATAAAGTTTCCGCAATGGACACTTTATTGGGCTTGCTCCAATACTTACACTGAACTCGAGTCGCTCGCGCTCAGCCCTATCAATTGTCCCGTAAAGACCATGTGGAGCACCCATTGACTCGCCGGGAGTTACTGTATATAAAGACAGTAGACAACTTGTTTGCCAGGTGTGCGGGCCGATATCAGTCGGTGCCGTATCATACTGCGCAAGCCCCGAGGATCACGTGTGTGATTTAGGGTGGGTTTGGAATGATTTCATTCCTCCCAGAGAATGTCTTACCGGCTCAGTCGCCCTGCAAATAACCGGAGCTCGATCCATAGAGGGTTCTTACCAGACGGTTGCGGGACTAAATTTCTGCGTCGGGATGGATGTGGCTGGTTCCGCCTTGCAATCCGGCGTTAAAAACGTATATACGGGTTCGTAAGGGGAGAATTTGCCATGAAAGTGGTTTCATGCAAAAACATGCCAACGCTCGCGCCCGCTGGGTGCTGCTGTGGGTTCTTGTATTTTGCGGGACACTTGTTTGCCAGGTGTGCGGGCCGATATCAGTCGGTGCCGTATCATACTGCGCAAGCCCCGAGGATCACGTGTGTGATTTAGGGTGGGTTTGGAATGATTTCATTCCTCCCAGAGAATGTCTTAACGCCGTGGCGATTGGGTGTTGCTCGCTGGTAAGGCCCTTACCAACTTTATGTCGACTGAAACCAGTTACTACATTGACCAGGTCAAAAACATTCGCAACTTGAGAGCGGCTTGGAACCATATTCGCTCGAATTGCCGAATCTCTCCGTCCGAAAAAATTCGCCAGGAAGCAGCAGAATTCGATGCTGATTCAGGAAGGCACCTTAGTAGAGTACAGCGTCAGATTCGTGAGAATCGATTTGTTTTTCCTCCGTCTTATGGCTTAGCCAAAGAGAGCAAACCCGGGAAAAAGCGTCCTATCGTTTTACCATCGATCGAAACTAGAATTGTTCAACGAGCCATCCTGCAGGTTCTTCAGAAGAATAACGAAATAAGGCAGCTCATTGAAAACCCCACTAGTTGCGGTGGTATAAAAGAGCGGGGAGTTAGGTATGCAGTAGAAATGGCGCACGATAAAATCGTAGCTGACGGGAAGTATTTTATCCGATCAGATATAAAATCATTCTTCACTCAAATCTCTAAAGCGCATGTCTTAGGTAGAATAAAGAATCATGTGTCCGACCCCCAGTTTGACGACTTAATTGAACGGGCAACGATGGTCGTGCTATCTAACCAGTTCAGCCTTGGTGCTGATTATAAGCTGTTTCCTACTAGCGATTTGGGTGTGGCTCAGGGGTCTTGCCTATCGCCTTTATTCGGAAACATTGTACTGTCGGAGTTTGACGAGAAGCTAAACACCCATGATGTATTGTGTATTCGCTATATCGACGATTTTATTTTAATAGGTCCTACACAGAAGGCAGTGAATGCAACTCTGAAAAAAGGGCTAAAAATTCTCAGTGATCTTGACCTTGAGGCGTACGATCCAAAGATCGATAGAGAGAAAGCGGAGTCTGGAGAGACCTCCAAAGGATTCGAGTTTCTCGGTTGTCATATAAGACCTAACCAAATTACACCGAAAAAGGAATCGAGAAAAAGGCTCATACAAAGCGTTGAGACGAAAATTAAATTTTCAAAGATCCAGCTAAGAACAAAAGAGCCAAAACGTCCTCTGGGAAAAATGAGCTTTGTTGAAACCCTAAATGAGATAAATAAGTCGGTCAAAGCTTGGGGTAATCAGTACCAGTTCTGCAATAACCATCAAATCCTAGAACAAATGGATGGAAAAATTTCTGACCTTATAGAGGATTACCAGTCCCACTTCAGTTCGCAGATGAATTGGATTTCGCCTGAGAAAAACTTAGTGAAAAGAAGATTGCTTGGTGTTCATGCTTTGGTAGATAGCAAAAGTAATCCAGTAGTCAAAGCAAAGATTAGTTCTCAATCCTAAAAGTTCAGAGTCACCGCGTTCGCCCGTAACCACTCCCGAGCCTCCTGGTATTCCGGCATCACCCTGTCTATCTCCCGCCAGAACTCCGGAGAGTGGTCATGGCGTATAAGGTGGCAGAGTTCATGGATGACGACGTAGTCGACCATCCGGTTCGGCGCCATCATGATTCGCCAGTTGAACTCCAGCTTGCCCTTGGCCGTGCAGCTTCCCCAGCGTGACCGGAAGGTTTTGATACCCACCCCGGTTGGCTGCACCCCGACCTGCGGCGCGAAGCGCGTCACTTTTTCGGTTAGCTTGTGCTCGGCCTGGCGCTTGTACCAGCGCACCAGGGCGTTGCGGACAATGTGCTGCTGGCTACCCGAAGGCACGGTGACCACCAGGCGACCGTTTAGCAGCCTTACTGGAGTGAAGTTGCCAGTCTCTACCTTTAGCCGGTAATTCCTACCTAGATAGCTGAAGGCCTCACCTGCGATAAAACGGCGCGTGGCGGGGGGCGCCTGCTCCTGATGCAGGGCAATCTTTTCCTTGATCCAGCGGCGCTTGGCGGTCAGCAGCTGGTCGATTCGCTCGGTGGAAGTGCTGGTTGGCACCACCACGGACACGGCGCCGTCCTCAACCCGGATATCGGCTGACTTGCGGCGGCTGGTACGGATAATCTCGGCAAAGAAGCCATTGCCGTCCCGATACTCCGCTTGTGGCTGTCTTGCCGTCACTGAGTTGATGACCTCACTTGAACCGGTTTTTCGCCAGGTCCATGAAACGGTCCTGCACTACGGTGACCAGGGATTTGTCGGCAAAGGTGGAGTCCAGGATCGCGCGTTTTATTTCCTTCTTCATACGCTTGACTTCGTCCGGCTTGCTGAAGAAGTCCACAATCTGCGTGGCTTCATTGAACATGGCCACTAGATCCCGGCTGGTTGCCTTGATTTCGTTGTGTACTGCCTCGCTGACGGTGTCCTCGCCGGTGAGGCGGGTTACTTCGGCCATCAGGATGTTGTAGAAGGCAAACTCGGTCTCACTCAACCCCAGGCTATCCGCGGCCTGCTTGTGTTCTGTTTCGATGGTACTGACCATCTGCAGCAGCAGTTCGAGCTGCTGGTCCCACTTGCCATTGGTCTTCTCGATGATGTCCCGCAGGCGCAGGCTCAGGGACTTGTAGTACTCGGGGTCGTCATCCAGGTTGACGGTGATGTGGTGCTTGATGGCGCTCTCGATCTCTGAGGCGCGGGATTCCGGGGACTTGATCTGCTCCACGGTCTCCCGGAAGTTGGCCGCCATCAGATCCACCGGGGGAATCTTGGGATCTACCCCGGTGCTGATAATGTGCTCGTCCACCAGCTTGCGGACCTTGGCGCCGGCGTCACTGATGTTCAGGCCGGGATCGCGGTAGCGGTTGCGGGCGGCGTTCTGGATGTTGATTTGCATCCAAAATTGACCCACTAGCCCCCCAGATTTGCATCGAATTTTGACCCACGTATAACCCTTCCCTGTTGAGGTTTCAGCAGGGGTACAAGGAGTGATAGACGTGGCTTTAGTCAGTGTAATTCGCCGTTGGCACCTGCGGGATCAGATGCCGATTCGGGAGATCGCCCGCCGCACCGGGCTGTCCAGAAACACCGTGCGTAAATACCTCGCCAGTGCTTGCCTGGAGCCGGTTTACCCGGCGCGCAAATCGCCCAGCAAGCTGGATGATTACGAGGAGACGCTCACCAACTGGTTGTTCCGGGAGTCGCGCAGGCACCGCAAACAGCGGCGCACCGTGAAACAGCTGTACCGGGACCTACTCACCCTGGGCTACACCGGTTCCTATGACCGGGTGGCTGCCTTTGCTCGCCAGTGGCGACAGGATCAGCAGGAAGCTCGGTTGCTGGCCGCCAAGCGGACCTATGTTCCCCTCGAGTTTGCACCCGGTGAAGCCTTCCAGTTCGACTGGAGTGAGGACTGGGTCAAGATCAATGGCGTCAGCACCAAGTTGCAGATCGCCCACTTCAAGCTCTGCTACAGCCGCGCTTTCTTCCTCCGGGCCTACCTGACGCAATCCCACGAGATGCTCTTCGATGCCCACTACCACGCCTTTATTGCCTTCGACGGGATACCGGAGCGCGGCATCTACGACAACATGAAGACCGCTGTGGACAAGATCGGCCGCGGCAAGCAGCGGCAGATCAACAAGCGCTTCTATGCCATGGTGGGTCACTATCTGTTTGAACCGGAGTTCTGTAACCCGGCCTCTGGCTGGGAGAAGGGGCAAATAGAGAAGGCCGTTCTCGATGCCCGTCACGGTCTGTGGTACGACCCGCCACCGTTCAATACCCTGCAGGATCTGAACAACTGGCTGCAGCAACGGTGCCGCGAGCTCTGGCAGGAGGCTGCACATCCCGTGCTCAAGTCACGTTCCCTCGCCGAATGCCTGGAGGACGAGCGACCAAAGCTGATGTCGGTACCGCCCGCCTTTGATGGCTTCACCGAGTACGCCAAGCGCGTCTCCTCGACCTGCCTGATTACCTTCGAGCACAACCGTTACAGCGTGCCGGCCAGCTTCGCCAATCGCGTGATCAGCCTCCGGGTGTATCCACAGCGGCTGGTAATCGTGGCGGAAACCCTGGTCGTGGCAGAGCACGAGCGCGTATTTAACCGGGACAAGAGCACGCCGGGGCAAACCCTGTTCGATTGGCGCCATTATCTGACGGTAGCCCAGCGCAAGCCGGGGGCATTACGCAATGGCGCCCCCTTCACCGTTGCCAATTCCTGGAGGATGCACAGAACGTGGTGCTGGTTGGCGGCCCGGGCACCGGTAAAACCCACCTGGCGACAGCGATGGGTGTGCAGGCCATCCAGCACCACCGGCAGCGGGTGCGCTTCCTGTCGACGATTGAGCTGGTTAATGCACTGGAACAGGAGCAAGCCGCCAACCAGCAGGGTCGCATTGCCAACCGGCTGGTACATACCGACCTGGTGATCCTGGACGAACTGGGTTATCTGCCCTTCAGTCAGGCGGGTGGTGCCTTGTTGTTCCACCTGATCAGCAAGCTCTATGAGCGTACCAGCATCATCATTACCACCAACCTCAGCTTCGCGGAATGGTCAGTGGTGTTCGGTGACGAGAAGATGACAACGGCCTTGCTGAACCGACTGACGCATCACTGCCATATCCTGGAGACGGGCAATGACAGTTACAGGTTGAAACACTCCACGACTCAGGACCGAGGGGAGAGAGGCAGGAAATTGAAATCTACGCCATAATCTGGCGTTCGGGGTGGGTCAATATTAGATGCAAATCCCGGGTCAGTTTTAAGTGCAAATCAACAGTGTAGAGTCTCATGGGCCATTTGGCCTATACTGGACAATAGATACTATGACCGCTTAGAGGACGCTTACGACCAAGCGGAAGCCGCCAGACGAAATAATGAAAACAGACTCCGGAAGGGCGTGGGAACAATTAGGCTCTGCTGTAGGTTTCGTTCTATTGGCGGCAGCCACTCTCCGGTTGGGCCTGAGGCGTTTATCATCACCCGATTGATTTCCTGCCCATTTGCATGGGTCCGCTGTCGCCGCGATGGCTTTGCCGTTCGAGGCCCGCTGTCATTTGCACGGAAATGCTCAGCGGAGCAACAACATAAACCAGCTTGGCCGTCCAGTAACCGGGGCCTTTTCGTTGTTGGAGGCGCACTGTAACGTCACCGGCTCGGGCAGTTGACCTGAATGAATACTGCGCCTATCGCAAATTCTGATGAAGTCAATTTGTGGGTAGGTGTTAACGGCTTGAGAATTGTGGTTTATCGGTACGATTGACCATGGCTGTCAGGGCCGATCGCCTCTCGGAGAACTATAATGGAAAAATTGGTTTACCTTCTCGATCGGGCCGTGGATGACCCGGAAAATCAGGCATTTCTCGATAGTTTCAAGGCTGGGTTGCTGCCGGTCATTCGCGCCTCTGGAGGCCACCATATCACCCTTAACATTGCAGATATTGACGCACTGGTTGTGGCCGCGAACTCAGCTCGCATTGCGGGTGAGTGGAAGAAGGTCGGCGCAGTCGTGGCATTCTGGCTGGATACGCTTGATAGTCGTGCAGATATCGAGGCAGCTATTGAAACCCTGTCCCCGGGTTACAGTGGCTATCTGGTGACAGAATCGATACCCCAGGCCTTCGAGGTTGAGTGGGGCGAAGGGGAACGTCGTCCTGGCGTCACGCAATTTACCGCTCATAACAAGCCGGATTCGGTTTCCGAAGCGGAGTTCTACCACAATTGGCAAGTTAAACACTCCGCGATATCTTTCGATTTGCACCCCTTGAGATGGTCATACGTGCGTAACGCGGTAGCGCGCCCGCTCACGCAGATCGCACCGGCTTATCGCGCCATTGTGCTGGAACACTTTCGCGAGCTTAGGGATTTCACCGATGACAGTCGCTACTTTGGTGACCCAGAGGTCGTCGAGGAAATGTATGCCGATCTGCCTGGGTTCTGTGATTTCAATAGCATGATTACCGGACCAATGAGCGAGTACTGGTTCGATTGAGCTGCGCGTAACTATCGCTTTGTAAGATCGGAAGCACTAACGGAAACTATCAGCAGCTCAGTGATGAATACGACAACGAATAACAGCCATAAAAATCTGGATCTTACTGACAAGGTCGCCATGGTGACCGGCGCGGGTAGTGGAATCGGTCGGGCCACAGCGCTGCGTTTTGCGTCTCTTGGCGCACGGGTCGCAGTAGTTAATCGCACAGAATCCAAAGGCATGGAAACGGTCAACCTGATCAGGGCTGAGGGCGGGGTAGCAGAGTTTATTCAAGCTGATCTCGGCGATGCGAATACTATTGCGCCGATGATAAAAGCTATAGTGGATCGGCTTGGCGGGTTGCACTGCGCGTTCAATAATGCAGGGATGACGGGTGAAGCAACCCCCTTCCATCGCGTGTCCCTGGACGAATGGAATCAAGTGGTTGCGGTCAACCTCACTTCGGTTTTTCTGTGTATGCAGATGCAAATCGAGCACATGCTAAGTACCGGTGGCGGGGTTATCGTCAACAACGGTTCGGGCGCCTCGATAATGGGTGCGGCGGGACTTCCCCACTATACGGCGACCAAGCATGGGCTGCTGGGTTTGGCCAAGGTGGCGTCAAAGGAGTATGCGTCGCAGAACATCCGTATTAACACCGTTTGCCCTGGTGTAATCGAAACAGAACCAATGCGGGCTTACCTGAATTCGACCCCTGACCAGGGCGGCGAGTTTCTCCAATCATTACCTGGTGGGCGAATGGGGCAGCCCGAAGATGTTGCGCGTGCAGTGGTGTGGCTGTGCTCAAGTGAAGCGGCGTATGTCAGTGGAGCAAATATCGTCGTCGATGGCGGTTTGATGAGCCTCTGACTAGTATTTGATAAGACCCATTCACAAGGTGAATGCCGAGGTAAAAATCATAGTGCTATCCGTGAACCTAACCTGAATGCTTTAGACCACCAACAATGAATGATGTGAGGTCATGCACATACTGCTCACGCTTCTTCCGTGTGTCTGGCTGACCATTGATTGACAAAATTGTGTCCATGTTTGCCAAACCCTGGAAGGTTAATTCAGTGGCAAGCAGCCAACGAAATCGAAGTACTTCCTCCTGAGCTTCCGGCAGTGCCTTGGCTAGCAGGGGTTCGAATTTCTTGAAGCTATGCTCCGTGATCTTTCGGATATGCCCCAAATGATTAAGTTCTATGTACGCTCTGTAGAAAAACTTTACCGTAATCAGGCCTGGTGTTGGGTCGGAGATGATTGCTTTGGCTAATGGCATCACCAGTGCATTGACTAGGGACTCAAGTGATGGCTGCTCCTGATCTTGAAGCGGCTGCAACAGAGTCGATCGCAACTCCATAATTGGCTGACGCCGAACTTCCAATAACGTTTCAAGTAGTGCTTCCCTGCTGCGGAAGTGGTAATGCAGCGCTGCCGCACTGTAACCTGCCTCTGCATTAATTTCTCGCAATGAAACGTTCTGGGTTCCCCTGGCGGCAAATAGGCGCTCAGCTGTATCCAGTATGTCCTCTCGGGCATTACCCTTTGCTCTACTCATTCTTGGTTTAAAAATTCATCCACAAATCGCCAAACCAAAATTATACCAGACAAATAAAACTTGTCATTTGATAAGTCATTGCCTACGATCAATCTTATCGAGTGATAAGACCGAGCCAGGTGAGGCGCAGATATGTGTCCATTTTGGTCATGGAATAACAGGTCTCAAGCCTGAACAAGCTCAGCTAAAAAATAAAATTAGCAATATCCTACAGGGTTCCGTTTGGGTAAGAATTAATATTTGAAAACTGAGTACCAATAAAAAGAAAACATCTATTATCAATAATAATGAGTGGTCTAATAATGCTTATGTTTAATAGAAATATATTCAGCACAGAAATCCGTAATGCAATTCACGGAGCTTCAGATGGACCGACAAGTCTAGCCAGAATTTATAGATCGACATCGCTTCGACTGGTCTTGGCCTGTACTTTTACGATGCCAATAAATGCACTAGCACAGGAAAAAACCGTGCTAGAAGAAGTGTTGGTATTAGCTACCCCTATTAGAGATAGCCAGCAGGCTTCTATTGACGCCAAACGATTGTCAGACAATTCAGTGGAAATTGTCTCGGCGGATACTATCGGACAGTTTCCAGATCAAAATCTGGCTGATTCACTTGGCCGTCTTCCGGGTATTGCTATAGAGCGGGACCAAGGGCAAGCACGCTACATCAACCTACGCGGTGCGCCATTCCGATATACCACAATTGCTTTTGATGGGATTGATGTGCCAGGTGCCGAGAATGGTCGTATACCTCGCTTTGATAGCTTCCCTTCGGTTATTACTCAACGTATTGAGGCCAACAAAGCAATTTTGCCTAGCATGCCGGGTGAATCAGTAGCTGGATTTATTAATATCCATACGTTCAGTCCATTTGCAAAAGATGGACTATCTTTTTCTGCAGATATTGGAGCTGGAAAGCAGAATCTTGGTAACGGTGATATAGATAAGATGGCCTTCCGAGGTTCGTGGTCGAACGAAAATTTTGGCGGAATGATATTTGCGTCAGAAAATAGTCGAAACCAAATTACCGATGGTAGAGGCTATGAATTAGACCGAACTGTGAAAGGTGAGCTAACGGTACAGGAGCTGGACTTTACCAGCTATAAGATTCGACGCGAAGACAAAAGCTACGGTGGTCGCATCGAGTACCGTGGGAATAACGCTCTTCAGCGAGTATTTCTATCAAATTTGTATAGTGAATTTCAAGATCGCGAGAGGCGTAATCAGTTTATATTCTCACCGCTGAGCCCTGCCGTAGGTGCCAATGTGGAGGATGTTAGCATGTTAGTTTCACGGAGGTTGCAAGACGGTATATACGAAAATTCGACTGAGACCTCTACTCTGGGCGCCGACGTCTTAGCTGGGAACTGGATTGTAGAGGGGCGGCTCACCGCTACGGAAACTATCTCCCTTTCGGATATACCAATCCCTTTTAGCGTAGGCGGTGTAACCTTAGCTGACTACAATCTGAATGAAATAGACGATCCGAAAGTATACTTAGCTGGCGACCTTTCCCAAGTTCAGTATGCCAGGGATATTGGCATACATTATGTGGAGCGTTTAAACATTGACGCAACTCAGCTCAAAATAGATGCCAGCCGAGATCTGTCAATCTTTGGATATTCATCCACATTGTCCCTAGGAGTAAAGTGGGATGACCGCGATGCTGACGGATATGTCGGACAGCCGATATACACGTCGATGCCTTCTGGCATCAATATCGATAGCTACAATACTGGAAAACCATGGGATGCCAACAAAACAAACACCATTGGTGGGACATACTATGATAATAGTAGTTTGGTCAAAGATTGGTCTTCCCAAGGCGACCTCTCTATTAGCGGCCAAATTGCCCCAGAAAACAAGATCTTTATAGAAGAAGAAATTCTTTCTGCCTACGCCATGATACGTTCAGAGTTCAGTTGGGGAAGTATTGTGGCAGGACTTCGAATTGAGGAAACAGAATATAGTTCTGAAGGGAATGTCAACGACCTTCCAGTTTCCGCGCAGGAACGATTTATTAACTACCTTCCCAGTGCTCACGTCAACATTGATCTTGCAGAAGATTTGAAGTGGCGAATCTCCGCATCTACAGGCGTCAACCGTCCTAACTATAATGAATGGCGAGCAGCGGTAAGTGTGAATCTTGTCGATGAAGAAGTGACAGGTGGAAATCCCCGCCTGCAAGCGGAGGAAGCCATCGGTTTTGACACATCACTTGAATGGTATTTTGCCCCTGCCAGCCTATTATCTGCTGGGGCCTTTTACAGAGAGATCGACAATGTCATATATACAGACGTGTCAACTATTGACGCCGGCCTGTATTGGCCGCCAGCAGCTGGGCAAACGTGGGAGTACTTCGGTGCAGTAAACGGCAATAATGGCATGATGAAAGGAATAGAATTCAATGCTATTGCTTTGGCAGAAGAAGTTCTTCCCAGCCCTTTTGATGGGCTGGGTATTAGTGCCAATCTAACTTTTCTGGACTCAGAATTCGAGACCTTGGACGGGCGTGTACTCAGTCTTCCAGGAACCTCAGATACAATCTATAACGCCTCCCTATTTTACGAAAAATACGATTTCTCGATACGCTTAAATTATCAGTATCGTGATGACTGGGTGTCTCCTGTTCAAGACCCCAGCGATTACTGGGGCGAGCAAGAGCGCGTTGACCTGTCTATTGTGTATGACTTGCCCATTAATTGGGATCGTATTTCCATGTCGGTCTATGCAAATTTCAATAACCTGACTGATGAAACTGATCGTCGTTATAGCGGCAACGACACTATCAATCAATCAGAGGAATACGGTCGTCGATACCTTTTAGGGTTTAGAGTAAACTATTAAAAATTTCTGTTGTTTATATTTTTACAGAATGTATAAAAACTTTGATAAGTATAAGGTGGATTGCGTGAAAGTATTTAGCTTCGTGCTTGTTGTCTCAGCTTTGTTTTCGTCTACGGCCAATGCTGAATTATTTTCTGCTGAAATTGATCAGAAAGAAAATCGTGTTCTTGATACCTACAAAAAAGTACTTCTCCTAGAGGGGGGGTCGAATTTCCGCGATCTTGGCGGCTATGTGACATCTGATGGAAGAACTGTCCGAAAAGGTCTTCTTTTCCGGTCAGGAGTTATGACCAATCTAACTGAAGAAGACCAAAAGTATTTGTCGGATTTTGATTTTGATACCATTGTTGATCTGAGAAGTATTGAGGAGCGGAATCTTTTCCCAAATCTGTGGGCGAGAAATTCTGGAATTAATTATATCTCAATAGACTATCATTTTACTGAAATGATCCCGCAAGTTTCTGAGGAATCAAATACTCGTGACTCAACAATGGAGCGGCTCTATCGAAAAATTCCTGATAATCTTAAACCCCAGCTTAAGGCATATTTTTCTCAGGCAATTGCAGGTAATACGCCTTTAGTTGTCAACTGCTCTGCTGGGCAAGATCGCACAGGTGTAGCCGCTGCCCTCATGCTTATATCTCTAGGGGTTCCGCGTTCGCAAGTAGTGCAGGATTACGTACTTTCCACTGAATACCGCCAACCAGCTGTAGAGAATGGAAGTATTAACTTGGCTGAAAAGGCGGAGGACAACCCTTTTGCCGAAATACTTCTACGTTACAGCAATAAGGAATCTACCAAGCCGAAGCCGTTGATTAATGAAGAGGGTATTCCATATCTATACTATACTCTGCGCGAGATTGAAGAAAGGTATAGTTCGGTTTTGGCATATTTGGAATTAGAGCTAGATGTAGATTCTGATAGCTTGGAGAAATTGAAGTCTTTGTATTTAATTTAGTTATAGACATATGACTGAAAACAGAGGGCCGGTCATTTTTCTAGATTCTGGCCGTATTGGCCGATACGTTGAGGTATTCGGTCGCTAGATCCTGGGCCAGTGCATCTTGATCTTTATCAGTTAGCGCATATGCTGATATCCGAGAGCCTGCAGCTTGGCTCATGTTTAGGCTTGCCGCCCCCGAGGCCGGTGTTGCTGGTCAGGTTCTTGGCGCGCTCTGCGGTGGCACGGGAGCCAATCCCTTCGTCACCTCAAGAGGTCCTTCGGGCGCTTCAATATCCCGGTAATTCGCCGGCGTCATGCCCGTCAGCTTTTTAAACCGGCTGTAGAAGGTAGACTGACTGCTGAAGCCAACCGACAGCGCGACATCGAGCATTTTTCGAGGCCGCTGCTGAGTCTCCCGTAACAGGACTTTCGCTGCCTCGACCCTGTGCTGGTTGATGAGATCGTAAAAGCTGCCGCCGTATTCGATATTGATGACCTCACTCACTTCTTGTGGCCGGACGGCTAGCTGGCTCGCGAGGCTGGGCAGGTCCAGCTGATTGTCCAGATAGGCGTGCTCGGCGACCAGCAAGTGCTGCAGACGCTCCCAGATATCCCTGCGCCGGCTCTCGTCCAGGCCCGATTTACGATATTTTTCCGCCATACCTTCCCCGCTGCCTTCTGCTTCCGCCATCACCTCCTGCGGGCTGGACTCCCGAGCACTGTTAAGTGCTGCGAGCGCCTCGCGAACCGCGTCGGTGAATATCTGCGGCTGACGCAGACCACCGATCGAGATCATGTAGATAAGCAGCGCGGTCACCACGAGGTTGGTCACCGCCTTAGCCTCGCTGCCGAGTACACCCTGCAGTCGCAGCAGATCCACGCTGAAGTGGATCGCGCAGACACCGATCATGCCTACCAGCAGCCACTCCAGCCAGCGCAGATCAAACCGGTCCACCGCTGACAGGGCCTGTTGAATGCGGGCCCTGTGTCGGTGAACCTGGCGCAGGGCCAGGCTGCTGTAGAACACCAGGATAATACTCTGGGAGCTTGCGCTGATGATCGTGCTCGGCTTGTGCTGCAATTCCTGTGTCGTCATCTGCCACCAGTCAGGCAGCGTCGAGAGGTAGGCAAACCAGACAAACCACAGTGCGACCACGGCAAAATGCTTGAGTTCGTGACGGGTGAGACGAAATTCAGGGTTGGTGAGCGCCTTGACGTACAAGTAGAGCACCGGGCCATCGAGATAACGAAACCCAAACAAAATCCGTAACGGCAACGATGGGACAACCTGCTCCACCGGGTGGCTCAGGTAGAGAAAGAGCAGGTGCAGGGATTCCAGCCCGACATAGGCCACCAGCAGCTGGTTCGCTTGCCGATTGCCGGATGGCACGCTCAGCAACACCGCGCAGAGCAGGAAACCCTGGGCAGCGGCCACCAATAATGCCTCATGCAGAAAACTCATAAACTTAGCAGGCTATCTATACCTTTTTTGTGCCGCCAGCCAACCAACATGGGCTGGAGCGGCTGTTTTGACACCCTCCCGATCGGCTGGGAATCATCGCCGATGCGCCCGGAGGCTGACAACCCACATACAGCGGATGATTGGCCTCTAGCTGTTGTTATCTGCCGACGGTACAAATCGACCCGCGCCCGGGCATGACGAAGTGAACACCAACATTACAATAAGGATACCTATGACTACCATTAAAGCCGGATCAAACTCCCGCAAACGGCTGCCACTGGCCGTATTATCATTGAGCGCACTGGCCAGCCACGGGACGCTGGCCCAATCCCTCGAAGAGGTCGTCGTTACCGCCCAGAAACGCACCGAGAGCCTGCAGGACACCCCCATCTCTCTGGCGGTGCTGGGCACGGACGAGCTGGAGAACCTCTCTATCGGTGATATCGACGACATTGGCATCAATATCCCCAACTTTCTCACCACACCGCACCCCAACAGCGCCACCACTCCGCGGATATTTATCCGCGGCGTCGGTAACTTCGACGACCAGATCACCCAGGACCCCAGCGTGGCCGTTTATATTGATGGCGGTTACGTCGGCCGTAACCAGGGCATGGGAATGGAAGTGGCGGATATCGAACGCATCGAGGTATTGCGTGGCCCGCAGGGGATTCTTTACGGCCGCAACGCCACCGGCGGCGCCGTCAATTTCATTACGGTGACACCGGAACTCGAGGAATGGGGATTCAGCCAGCAATTCACCGTCGGCAAGCGCGACCAGTTTCGTTCCAGAACCATGGTGAATGTCCCCGTCACCGACAACCTGTCGGTACGTGGCTATTATCTGCACAGCCAACAGGACGGTTTTGTCGAAAACCTTGGCCTGGGAGCCGACAACTACGGTGATGAGGACCGCAGTGCCCAACGCCTCGACGTGCTGTGGCGCGCGAGTTCAGCGGTAGATGTCCGCTACAGCTACGACCGCTCGCACATCGAGGACTCACCGGATTTCCTGGCGCCAACCACGCTCGGGGTCCCCTCGGATCGGCCGGACCAGAGCCAAGCCGGGGTTCAGTTCATCAAAAACAACGACGCCACTACCTCAGGTCACCAGGTCACCGTCAGCTGGGCCCTGGCGGATACCCTGACACTGCGGTCGATCACCAGCTACCGGGATCTCGACAGCGAGGTTTTCCAGGATTACCTGTCCGGGACCGGCAGGCCCAATACTCCCTTCAACGTTGATGCCACTGTCGACCAGGACCAATTTAGCCAGGAATTCCACCTGCTCGGCGAGGCCCTGGGCAACCGCTTGTCCTACACCCTGGGCGCGTACTACTTCACCGAGGACGGCGAGGGCGAGACCTTCAACAACCTGCCGGGGTTTGGTGTTGCACAGTACTCGAAAGCCGACATCGACAACAAGGCGACCGCCGCCTTCGGCCAGGCCACCTTTACCCCGCAGTCACTCGATCAGCGCCTGCATATCACCGCGGGTATCCGCTGGTCGAAGGACCAGCGAGAGGCTGACCTGATTCGCAATACCCAACTGCTGGCGACCGGCACCGTACTGCCGCCCTCTGAGGAAGCCGGCCACGGAGACGAGGATTTCAGCAACGTGAGTCCCACCCTGACCGTGGCCTACGACCTGGGCGACGACACCAGTGTGTACGCCAAAATCGCGGAGGGTTATAAGACCGGTGGCTTCAACATGCGCGCCTCAACCGTCCGGTTTTTCGAAGACGGGTTTGATGAGGAGGTCCTGGTGTCCTATGAGCTAGGCTTGAAAGCCCAGTGGTGGAACAACAGGGTGCGTACCAACCTCGCCGTATTCCAGGCGGATTACGATGATATCCAGATCAATACCCAGACCGACCTCAACGACCCCAGCAAATCCGACATCCTTAACGCCGGTGAGGCCGAGATCCAGGGGCTTGAACTCGACGTGACGGCGGCGCTGACCAGCGATATCACACTGGGCGTGAATTACGGTTACCTGAACGCGCGCTACAACAGCATCGAAGATGGGGTCGGTCGCGATGTCACCCACGATTTCGAGTTCATCAATGCCCCGCAACACAGCTTTCGCGCCAATGTGACCTACGATATTGCGCAGACGGCCATCGGCACACTGATCGCCTACCTCAACTATTCCTGGGTGGATGACCACTTCATCACCAGCAGCACAGTGAACGGCGATTACATCATCGAAGCCTATGGCCTGACCGATGCCCGCCTGACGCTCGCCGATATTCCCGGCCTGCCGGCCGGCAACCTGCGCGTGGCACTGTGGGGGAAAAACCTCGCAGATGAGGAATATGCCTACATCAATGGTCCGCTGTTTGGCGGCGCTACGGCCTGGGGGGAGCCCCGTACCTATGGAATCGACCTGACCTACGAGTTTTGATCGTGGCTGTGCTCAAGCTAACAGGGGCGCTCCACCGCCCCCTGAGAGTTCTGCCGGCTTTGCTGCTGGGTATGGCAACCGCGTTTGCGTCACCGGCGGCTCCGGCAGGTGGCGCTATCACCCCAGAGGCAGGCACGGCCAACTCGGAGACGCAACTGGCGCAGGCGCTAGACAGGTTCGTGCAGGCACTAGAGCGCTCCGCGCGGACCCTGAAGGCCGATCCGGCCTTCAGCGGCGATCGCGACAGCGCCGCAGGGGTGGCTTACTGGGCCCAGATGCTGATCCGGACCCTGGAGGAGGACATCGTCCAGGACGCGGACTTCCCCTTCTTCCGCGAGGTCGACTTCCGCATTCGCGAGGGGGGCGACAACCCGGACCAACGCTATCTCTTTTCACCTTTACGCGGGGGCGCGCCATACCGCATCTGGGGCCACAAGGCGGGCGAACGCCGGCTTGAGATCCAAATCTACGCGGGCACGCCCTGGACGGCACAGGGCGGTCGAGTCGTTGCCGTCCTGCCCGAAGAGGCCCTCCACGTCGCGCCGGATGGCAGCTTTGAGGTCCTGCTGGGGGGCGAGCCGCGGGCGCACAACTGGCTCGCCAATCCGCCAGACAGCAGTTTCGTGATGGTCCGCCAGATCTACGCCGAGTGGCCGGATACACACGGAGACGTACATATCGACCGGGTCGGTTACGAGGGTCGCTTGAAACCCGGCGTCGGCGCGCAGGACATGGTCCGCCGTATCCAGCGTGCCGCCGCCAATTTCGAGGAACTGGTCCCCCTGTGGCCCACGATTGGCCGGGAACGCTTCGCTCAGCAACAGCCCAATACACTGTCGCCCCTGTTCGATCCCACGGCAGCGGGCGGTGTCGAGGGGCGCTGGATGTCACTCGGTGCTTTCGAGCTGGGTCAGGACGAGGCGTTGATACTCACCATGTGGCCTCTCGGTGGCAACTACCAGGGCGTACAGTTGACCGATGTCTGGACCTCCTCACTGGAATACGCCAACCGTCAGACCAGCCTCACCGCCGAGCAATGCTACCGCAGTGCCGATGGAGCCTACCGCTATATCATCGCCCACGAAGACCCTGGCGTTCAAAACTGGCTAGACACCACCGGCCTTGAAAACGGTTACCTGCTGCTGCGTTACGACGGCGCCGACCGCCCCGAGGTCCCGACATCACTGTGGCCCGGGCTGACTCTCACATCCTTTTCCCAAGCCAGGGCGGCGCTGCCGCCAGAGACACCTGACTATTCCGCTGCGGCGCGCCAAGTGGCTATCGCCCAACGCCGCCGCCACGTGCAACTGCGTTTCAATCGTTAACACTTTGAGGATTCACCATGAGTAGCTACGCCTTGCGCAGGATTTGCCGCGCCCTTTTGTTGTCGGTACTGGCATTATTGCCACACTTGGTTTGTGCCGCGAGCGCGCCGACGCGACCCAATATCCTGCTGATCATGGCGGACGATATGGGGTTTTCCGATGTCGGTGCTTTTGGTGGCGAAATTGCGACCCCTCACCTTGATCAACTCGCCACCGATGGCCTGCGCATGACCAATTTTCACGTGGCTGCCACCTGCTCTCCCACCCGGGCCATGCTCCTGACCGGGGTGGACCATCACCGCGCCGGCATCGCCAACATGAAAGAGCTGATCACGCCGAGTCAGCGCGGCCAGCCCGGTTACCTGGGGCATCTCGATCCCGGCGTGCCAACCATCGCCGAACGGCTGCGCAAGGCGGGCTATCACACCATTATGAGCGGCAAGTGGCACCTAGGCGTCGACGCCGAATTTGATCCGGCCAATCGGGGTTTCGAGGAGGTATTCACACTGCTCGATGGCGGCCACAACCATTTCGGCAAACCCAATCTGCCGCCACCCGAACTCGGCGGTGTACACTACACCGAAAACGGCGAGCCGGTTTCGATTCCTGACGACTTCTACTCCTCGGACTATTTCACTGACAAACTGCTTGGCTACCTGGCCCGACCTACGGACAAACCTTTCTTTGCCTACCTGCCCTTCAGCGCCCCGCACTGGCCCCTGCATGCCCCCAAAGAAAACATAGCGCACTATAAAGGCCGTTACGATGCCGGCTGGGACGCGCTGCGGCGCGAGCGGCTGCAACGACAGCAAAGCCTCGGCATCCTGGGCGACGACATCGATATGGCGCCGCCAGCAACCCTGCGCCAGTGGGAGAGCTTCAGCAAGAAGGAACAGCAGGAGTTTGCGCGCAAGATGGAAATCTACGCGGCCATGGTCGAGCGCATGGACTGGAATATCGGTCGCGTGATTGACGAGCTGCGCAGCACCGGTCAACTCGACAATACCGTGGTGATTTTTTTGTCCGACAACGGGGCAGCTCCCGACACCCTGTCCAGCTTTGCCAACAAAGTGCCCCATTTTCCGTCCATCAACGCGGGTCAACCCGAGGACTGGGGCGGGGCCGATTCCATGCTCTCGTACGGTACCAACTGGGCCCAGGCAAGCACAGCGCCGTACCGTCTGTATAAATCTGTGGTCACCGAGGGCGGCCTGGTGAGTCCGCTCATCGTTCGCTACCCCGGGTTCGCCCGCCAGGCCAGCATCGACAAGCGCTTTGCCACCGTGCTGGATATGGTCCCCACCCTGCTGTCCATTGCAGGCGTCAGGCAGCCCGAAACACCGGAGGCTTTTAGTGGCCGCTCCATGCTGCCGTTCCTGATGCGCGAAACCGAGACCATTCACCAGCCCGATGAGCTGTTCGGCTGGGAGCTATTCGGCCAACGCGCCATGCGCCAGGGCGACTGGAAACTGGTGTATGTCAGCAAGCCTAACGGTACCGGGGATTGGGCGCTGTATGACCTGGCCAGCGACCCTTACGAGACAGAGGATGTCTCCGCTGCACACCCGGGTGTGTTCGAGGTGCTGCAACAGGGCTGGCAGGAATACCAACGCACGATGGGTATTATCCTGGAGGAACAGGTCGTCAGCCCCTGGACCGCGCTGTAAAGGGTGCGGATGTACCCACTTTCATTAATGCGGTACATCACGTCAATACCTGGCCTCGCGGACGACCCGGTCAGTGGCTTTTTCCTGGGTGGTTTGACGATGTCCATCCAGACCCAATTCTTCTTGAGGAGGTGCTGGTAGAAGAAGTGCAGGCCGTTGCAGTCCACCTTGATGGTCGACCACGAGTGCGTCTCTACCAGCGACCAAAAGCAGCCTTGGAGCTGTTCCAAACTCAGGGTGGCGGGCAGGTGTCCCAGAACTGGGCGACACGCCGAACGGCACGGGCATAGGAATCAATGGTGCGTTCTGCCTTGCCCTGCCGGCACAACGCGCTAACATGTTTGCGGTACAGTGATTGAAATTTCTGTTGCTGTCCTGTGTTCAGGATAACTCCTCCTGTGGTCGTGTTCGGGAGAAGCACGTGGAGGAATTATTTGCCCATGGGAGGGGTTGTGCTGATGGTTAGCCGCGTAGCGGATTCGTTCAACAAGCACATCAAAAGCTGCTCCACTTCGTTGAGCTGGTCGTCGCTGATGCGCTGCCTTTTAAGTGGGCGTGAATGTCAGCTATGGACGAATGCGTCAAACTGAATCTGGACTCACGGAAGCGCATCACTGCCAAAAGCCATATGGTACGCCTCTGGTCTATCAACAGGTTTTATGAATTTTCTCATGCTGCCCACGACCAAGATCTACCGCCCGGTTCCCAGAAACAAATCCGGTTTTTGGGAGACCGTAGGCTTACCGGCTCGCGGCGCTAAATTGCATCAGGTTGTGCGAGAGGGTGTACCTTACGAAGTCTTTTTGAGCCTAGCCGCAGTAGCTGGCCTAGAGCCAAAAGCGCTAGCCCGGTATGTCGCGAATTCGCCTGCGACCTTGCATCGGCGTGCAAAGGCCGGTCGCTTCAATACCGATGAGAGCGACCGCCTGTATCGCTTTGCCAGGGTGTTGAAGGCAGCCACAGATTTGTTCGAAGGTGATAGCAAGCGGGCCGGCCTATGGATGAACAGACCGGTTCGCGGTCTCGGCGGGCGCCAGCCCGTTGAGATGGCCGCCACTTCTGCTGAAACCGAAGCAGTTCTGGACCTGATTGGCAGGATGGAGAGCGGTGTACTTGCGTGAGTACCATCTGAGCTTGCGCAACTTTATTTGACGATCCGAATTTAACCCGGAATTTAAGCGTCGAATCGTCCCTCATCTTCCAATACATCAGGTCGTTCCTGCAGAAAGCGGTACTGGCAAAGGCGCACCACACCAGCTCCAAAAGCGTAGTCACCCAGCTAGGTTCCATAGGTGTCGAACCTGTGATCGGGCCAACGATAGATGGTTCAAGGCAGTATCTGTACAAAGTGGCAGACTTGGTCGGCCGAGCAGGACGTGAATTTACGAAGACGTAAAGGTTTAAGTACTATGCATATTGATGTAAAGGTAGACGAGAAACTTGTGAAGCAGGCGTTGCAGGTTGCAGACTCTGGTATGAGCGTGGCAGATGTAGTCAATGAAGCATTGCGACTTTTCGTAAGAGCGGAAGCTGCCAAGCGCTTAACTTCGGTAGGAGGTGGATCTCCGACTATGAAAGATATTCCCCGAAGGCGAGAACCTGGAGATCAGTGAATGGTGTCCATTGGTACTCGTGGATTGGCAGCAACCGCCACATAGCGGACAGAATTACAGTCAACTCTGAAATGTTTTGTTCACTTTCTTTGTAAAAACGAAAACACTACTGATTCAAATCCCGAGCTAAACTCATGCATGGTCCAATGTCCACAATTGGGAAAAATGTGGAACTCACAATTTGGAATTAGTCGCATTGCTATCAAGCCGACATCTAGTGAGCTAACACGATCTTCTCGCCCCCATGTGATCAGTGTTGGTGCTTGGATGTCTGGAAGATGGGCGATAGTTTCAATGGCGCCCTTAGCCTTACGAAACTGCGCAAGTCCCTGAATACTTTCTCGTGCGTATATAGATCGGGTTGTATAAAACGTTTTGGGTTCAAGGGATTGCTGAAAGCGCTCATCGATTAGTTCATCAGTTATAACGCTTTGATCGTATACCATTGAGCGCAACCACTGCTCTAGACGTGACCGTGTTGGATCTTCGACAAACTCAGTCAGGAGATTTAATCCCTCCCCTGGAAACGCAGTAAACAGGTTGATTCCTATACCGCCGATGCTGACCAGTTTTCCAACCCGCTGTGGGTGGCGGGCGGCAATATAACCGCCGACTATCCCGCCCAGGGAGTTGCCGACAATATGCGCTTGTTTGATGCCTAACCCGTCTAGCAGGGCGATTGCAGCTTCAATGCATCCATGCAGCGCGTCGCCCTGCCAAGAGTCACTGGCACCGTAGCCGGGAAAATCCATGACGATGCATCGGAAGTGCCCGGCGAATGCGTGAATATTGCCGGCGTAATTCGCTCGCCCCGTCACTCCTGGCCCTGAACCATGCAGAAACAGAACCGTATCGCCGCAGCCCACGTCGAAGTAATGCACACGGCCGTGCTTGAGCTTGAGAAATTTTCCACACTTGGGTAGTGCCATGCCTGCTCCCTTAGTAAAGCGCCACTTTCTCGTTAACCTGACCTGTCCCGCGGCTTACAATCCGGCCGGCACTGCCCCGGCTGAGGACTTACGGCCGAGATAAATCAGGACCACTGCGGGCAGGAACATAGCCACAGAGTAGAACACCGTGGGAATGGCATACAGGGTATTGTTCATCAGTACAGCGGTGACCGTAAACGCCAGTGCGCTATTCTGGATGCTGGTTTCAATGATCAGAGTGGCCCGATCCTGCGAGTCGATTCGCAGAATTCTGCAAACCACGTACACAAGCACCGAAACCAGCAGAACTAGCACCACAACAGCGGCCCCGACCTCCTGAGCAGCGGCGAGTATTGCCTCACGTTGGCTCAACCACAAGTAAAGGATATAGGCTACCAGCGCCAGGGAGCAGAAACGCCCTAGCAGTTGGCTGAGTTTCAAGCTAACTGTCGGAAAGTGTTGGCGCAATAGCATACCAGCGGCGATGGGCAGTACGGTGATACGACCCACCGACAGCATGGTATCGACCAGGGGTAGCGCTATCGCGGTGCGATCGAGGCCGATCATGCCCTGTGCGATGTTCAAGATAAGCGGTATGGTAAAGACAGTAACCAAGCTGCTAATCAGGGTCAGACTGACCGACAGCGCCACGGTCCCCCGCGCCTTGAACGCGATATAGTTGGACAGCACCCCGCCGGGGCAGGCGCAAATCGCGATAAAGCCCATCTGCAGCGCCGGGGACATCGCAAACATCTGCGCGATGGCAAAGCCGAGCAGAGGTAGTAGCAAGAGCTGGCAACTGAGACCTAGCAATATCGGTAGGGGAGTCACGAGGATGCGCCGTAGGTCGTTCGGAGTCACCGTCAGCCCCATCGTGAACATCATCAGCCCCAGCAGGAGCGGCAGTAGCACGGACATTCCCATTCCTCTCGCGGGTCATCGGGGAAATTGCAGGGCCAGGCAACGAGTCAGAATTCTACCGCCAGGCCCGGTTTAGTCGTTAAAATTCATAAACCAAACTAACGCCGTAACTGCGCGGTTCGCCATAGATCACCGAGCCAAAGGCGTGGTAAACCTCGTATTCCTCGTCGGCGAGATTTCTCCCCCAAACTGCGAGATTGAGATTCCCCGCTGGCACCGGCACATTCGCCAGGCCCAGCCGGGCACCCCAGAGCCCATAATCGGGCTTTAGGTCGGTGGGGTCGGAACTGCCTGCGGCAAGCTCCTCGTCACGATAGTCATAGCTGACAATGGCGGACAAGGTGCCTATCGGCACGGGCCGGAACGTATACTCGGCATTAAAGTTGTACTTCCATTTCGGCGTATTGAAGAGCAGCCGGTCCTCGGTCAACCCGGTAAAGGGATTGGTAACCGTTGTGCTGGAGTCGAGATAAGCCACTCCCCCGCTGAGCACCAGCCCCTCAACCGGAATGTACTTCACCTCAAGTTCCGCGCCTTCGGTGCTCGCCTCGGCCGCATTGACAGTGACTTTTGCCGGTGGCTGGCTGGCGTCGAGCCCCGGGTCGAAGAACTGCACCTGGATATCGGTGTATTCCTGGGTAAACAGCGCGATATTCAGTAGCAGACGGTTGTTTAGAAGTTGCGACTTGAAGCCAACCTCATAAGATTCGAGTTCCTCGGGGTCGAAGGCTTGTAGCCTTTCGGAGCCGCTATCAAAGCCCCCGGATCGGTAGGCCTGGGCGTAGCGGAAGTAGGTGCTGATAGCGTCCGTCCAGTCGTATTTAACGGTGAAGGCTGGATCGACACTGTTGGAGCTAACACTATCTATGGCGTCGACCGGGAATGCGCCGCCTTCATTGAACGGTTTGTGCCACGCTAGTGAGCGATCGTCTTCAGTGTAGCGAGCACCAATTTCCAGCGTGAGACGGCTCTCCAGAACTGATGGGTTCCAGGTAATTTGACCGTACACCGCTTTGGAATCGTTTTCGATTTCGTAGGAACTCCAGGGTCTCAAGTCAGCAAGCCCAGGCGGTATGATCGCGTCACCGCTGGCCAGTGCCGCGTCGATCTCCGCTGCAATACCGTAATTATCCACGAGTTCGGTATCACCTTGGGACGCGTTCTCGTCGAAATAGTACAGGCCGACATGGTAGTTGATGCT
This sequence comes from Parahaliea mediterranea, assembly GCF_003402235.1. Classification (GTDB taxonomy): domain Bacteria; phylum Pseudomonadota; class Gammaproteobacteria; order Pseudomonadales; family Halieaceae; genus Parahaliea; species Parahaliea mediterranea. The sequence goes on along the minus strand of NZ_QEWO01000005.1, from coordinate 2,649 downwards.
CCCGTCGCTGCTGGAGCCAGACAGAAGGAATTCCTGCGAGAATTGGCTCTGCTCAGCCTCGGACGCAATCAGTGTGGACACGTTGTAGGACTCGACTCCGTCGTGCAGCGCTTCCGACTCAAACTCCCGGTACCCTGTGATGGCTTTGAGTGAGAGGGTGTCACTGATATCCCATTCTACTGTGAGCGCGTGACCCGAGGACTCGAAGTCGTCCTTGATATCAAGGTCAACATCGCGCCAAGATCTATTCTGCCGATTTGGAAAGATCCCCAGATTGGTTAAGTTCGGTGCGAACTGCACATAACCATGTTGCTGGTAGTTGCTGACGGAAGCCTGATCCATGGTGTCGTAGGAGTAATCCACCAGCCAGTTATATGCCGGCGTCCATCGCAAGGCTATTCGGTAGCCGTCCGAATCGCGCTCGCCGAAATCGCCAGCTGAGCCAGTATTTTTTACCCAGCCGCCGCGATCGGATTTCAGTACAGTGAACTGGCTGCTGATATTTGCGAATTTGTTCAGGTTGAGTGTTGAAACGCTCCTGAAGAGATCGTAATTCCCGACATCCAAAGTTTGTTTGAAGCCTAGGTTGCCGGAAGGCTTGCGAGAGATAAATTTGATCGCGCCACCAATGGTGTTGCGGCCGTAAAGAATCCCCTGCGGTCCGGACAGGACTTCGATTCGTTCGACTTCCATGAGCTCGGTTGCGAGTCCGTTTCCGTGCCCAACGTAAACGTCATCGAGATATATACCCACACCGTTGTCCCGCTCAAAGTTCGCCGGCTTTTCCTGGCCTACGCCACGGATATAGACTTTCAGTGCAGACGCTTTCTCGAAGTCTGGTTGAATACTCAGCGATGGCACCTTATCAGCGATATCATTTACGCTGTGAAACCCCATTTTTTCTAGTGCTTCCATATTGAGAGCGATAACTGACATAGGCACTTCTTGACTACTTTCTTCGCGACGCTGGGCAGTAACAACCACGTGCTCAAGTACCGTCGTTCGCGCTGAGTCCCCGAGGTTATCTGGCTGCCCTGATGCGCCGACACTAGAAAAAGAGGCAACTAGCCCAGAAAACAACTTGGTAAGTATTGAACTGGATGTATTATTCATTTCTTCGACTCCGCTTGAGGCTGGCGCCTCAACCAATACTACGGAAAGACCACCGTGCTCCCTGAACTGGGGCATTAACCGTGTGCCATCTAACAGCCGGGCTATTCCCTGCTGAGATGTATAACGCCCGACGAGTCCATTTGCCGTTATTTTCCTGGCTTCGTCGAAAGGAAATATAAACGTTATATTTGCCTGTTCAGCAAACTCGATAAGCGCCTTATCCGCCTGCACGCGTGGAATATGGAAGTCGATCAACCTGGTGCTTTCTTCGCCCACTCCCGCCATTGATAATTCCTGTAGAAGAATCAATGACATGAATAAAACAGGTGAAAACGTATGGTGCGTCCAACTTCTCATCCACGTCAGCGCGCACCGTGCGCGCTTAGAGAGAGAAGACGAACGGAGTGTAAATTTCCGCCACTGTGGCCAGGAATTCACAATGATAAATTCTACTTATATGATGTTATTTCGTGGTCAGCACTGTGTAGCAGCACTTTCTCGTCACCAATACGCTGGTACGAAGCATTGAAATTTTCTTTTAGAGTGGTTAACAATCCTTCAACATCGCCGGCTTTGAACAGGCCGGCAACACGGATCAGCTTCAGTTCCTCATCCAGGATTACAAATTCTACAGTAGTGTAACGCTCTATTTCCCGAATAGCAGTCTCCAGAGATTCCCCCCGAAACACCAGGTTCCCTTCACGCCAAGATAGCTTCACTTCCAATTCTTCTGGTTCAATTCTTTCAGCCTTTCCATTGTGCTGACCCAGCAGAATCTGCTCACCAGCCTTTATCATCATGTCGCCTTCTCTGTTAGCTTCTCTAACAAATGATTGCTGGCTGGCTGAAGCCTGTCTTATATCGGGCTGGACAGCATTCACTAATACCTTCCCTTCGGTAACGACAAGTTCTACTTCCTGGTGCTCGGTTAACTCAAGATTGAATGCGGTACCTACAGCTCTCACAACTCTGTTGCCAGCATGGGCATCAAAGGGACGCTCAGCATCATGAGCAACTTTTACGTGTACCTCCCCTCGCAATAGGGTTATGGCGCGACGCCTCGGAGAGAATTCAGTTCGTACGGCGCTGTTGGTATTCAAAGTCAATTGAGAGCCGTCAGGCAGAGTGATGGTCGATTGTTCACCGGTGCCGGTCTGGAAATCATGCTCCGTACTTTTCAGATTTTCAGCCACGAGATCATTTGGCCGTTCGATTTTCAGTGAAGCCCAATAGCTAAGTCCTATTATGGCAATCGCGAGGACAGCAGAAACTGCGTAAGCAGGGGCAACCAACCATCTGTTTTTGCGGGGCTCAGCAGGCTGAGGGAACAGATCTGATAGACGCGAAAGAGCGTCCATTTTGTCCCACAACTCAGCCACCTCAATTAATGTTTCCGCGTGAATAGCGTCTGTTGTCTCGCTCAATAATCCGTGACGCCTTTCCCAAGTAAATTCGGGCCGGGCAATACAATACTTCCCTGATTATTCCGCAGCCGCAGCCGCAGCCGCAGCCGTGCCGGGGATCGGGGTCGGGATA
>NZ_QEWO01000004.1 GCF_003402235.1 Parahaliea mediterranea | reverse complement strand
GCGGGGCTATCAATTTGACCTGATAACCGCGTGCGATTAGTTGTCGACCCCAATGGTGCGCGCCAGAACAGGCTTCAAGCCCGATTTCAGCGCCAGAGGGGACACGGTGCTGTATCTCGGCAAGCCATGTGCTTCGTTTTAGATTCTTCCGCCAGACAGGTCGTTCGCGGCTATCGACACCGTGAACCTGAAAGACGTTTTTTGCCAAATCTACGCCGACTCGAATAATCTGCATGTTGGGCTCCTCCTCTCTCGTGACTGGTCTCCAACACTTCCAGTCTGGCACTTAGATGCCGAATATGGGTGAGGAGGAGTCCATCCCATTGTTTATGGGGTAGAGCCGAGGCCTTTAGTGCAGGCACAAAAAAGCCGAACACTGGGTTCGGCTTTAATATGTAAGATGGTGCCCAGGAGAGGACTTGAACCTCCACGGCCGTTAAGCCACTAGCACCTGAAGCTAGCGTGTCTACCAATTTCACCACCTGGGCAGCTCGGGTAGTTGATGTTGCTCACCACCTGAGGGCGCGCACTTTACTTTTGCCAAGCGCCTCTGTCAATACTCGCGTATACTGCCCGGGCAAAAAATGTTTGAAATGTCCCCAATTCAGGAAGGCCCCCCGTCTATGGCCAAAAAAGGCAAGCCTGCCGACCCCCACGCCGAGCGCGAGGCCCGGCTTTACGACAATCCCATTCCCAGCCGCGAAGTTATTCTTGAGCTCCTGTCCGATGCGGGCCAGCCGCTGTCGCGCGAGCAGGTTGCCGAGCGCCTTGGCCTGCATGAAGAGCGCGATCTGGACGCGCTTCGCAAGCGCCTGCGCGCCATGGAGCGCGACGGGCAGCTGATGCTGAACCGCCGTGGCGCCTACGCCCCGGTAGACAAGCTGCACCTGATTCACTGCCGTGTGCAGGGCCATCGCGACGGATACGGCTTTGCCATTCCGCTGGGCGATGAGGACGATATCTACCTCAGTGCCCGCCAGATGCAGTTTGTGTTTGATGGCGATGAGGCCCTGGTGCTGGTGACCGGTACCGACAATCGCGGCCGTTCCGAGGGGCGCGTGGTGGAGGTGCTGAACCGCGGCAACCGCAGCATTGTTGGCCGCTACCAGGAGGAGAGTGGTATCGGCTTTGTGATTCCCGACAACGCCCGCATCCAGAACCACATTCTGATCCCGCCCAAGGAGAAGGGCGGGGCGAAAAACGGCCAGATCGTCACCGCGTCCATTACCGACTACCCCACCCGCAAACTCGGCGCCAAGGGCCGCATTGTGGAGGTGCTGGGCGAGCACATGGACCCGGGGCTGGAGATCGACATCGCCATTCGCTCCCACGGCATTCCCTTTGAATGGCCCGAGGCGGTGCTTAAGGAGGCGGGTTCGCTGGAGAGCGAGCCGCTGGAGGCGGACAAGGCCCACCGGATTGACCTGCGCAAGAAGGCCTTCGTCACCATCGACGGTGAGGACGCGAAAGACTTTGACGATGCGGTGTACTGCGAAAAGCGCATTGGCGGCTGGCGCCTGTGGGTGGCCATTGCCGATGTGTCCCACTACGTGCGCCCGGGCATGGCGCTGGACGAGGAGGCCGCCAACCGGGGTAACTCGGTCTACTTCCCTGAGCGGGTGGTGCCCATGCTGCCCGAGGCGCTCTCCAATGGCCTGTGTTCCCTGAAGCCGAAGGTCGATCGCCTGGCCATGGTCTGTGAGATGGAGTTGAGTCGCAGCGGCAAGCTGATGCGCCACCGGTTTTATGAGGCGGTCATCCATTCTCATGCCCGCCTGACCTACAACCAGGTGGGCGAGGTACTGGAAGAGGGTTGGCACAAGGATGTGGATGCGGCCGTAGTACCTGACCTGTTGCGCCTGCACAAGCTCTACAAACTGCTGCGCAAGGCGCGTGACGAGCGCGGCGCCATCGATTTCGAGACGGTGGAAACCCGCATTCTCTTCAATGAACAGCGCAAAATCGACGCCATTGTGCCAGTAGTGCGCAACGACGCGCACAAGCTGATTGAGGAGTGCATGCTGTGCGCCAATGTGGCGGCGGCGCGCTTCTTCGAGGATTGCGGCCTGCCCATGCTGTATCGGGTTCACGAAGGCCCCACGGCAGAAAAGCTGGAAAACCTGCGCTCCTTCCTCGGTGAGTTGGGGCTGGAGCTGCGCGGCGGCGACAAGCCGACGCCGGAGCACTACCAGGATCTGCTGCAGCAGATTGCCGAGCGCGACGATGCCACGGTCATCCAGACCATGATGCTGCGCTCGTTGAGCCAGGCGGTGTACCAGCCCGAGAACGAGGGCCATTTTGGCCTGCACTACCCGGCTTACACCCACTTTACCTCGCCAATCCGCCGCTATGCGGACCTGCTGGTGCATCGTGGTGTGCGCCACGTGGTGCGCTCCAAAATAAAGACCAAGCAGGTGCAGCGGGTGAAGGGGGCAGAGCCGATACCGGCCAAGCGCATCTTCCCCTACGACGAGCACCAGATGGCGGTGCACGGCGAGCACACCTCCATGACCGAGCGGCGGGCGGACGATGCCACCCGGGATGTTCAGGCCTGGCTCAAGTGCGAATACCTGCAGGACCACGTGGGCGACACCTTCGAAGGTGCCGTGGCGGCGGTAACCAGCTTCGGCCTGTTTGTGGAGCTGGATGACCTTTACATCGAAGGTCTGGTGCACGTCAGCGCCCTGCCGGGTGACTACTACCAGTACGACAACGCCCGCCAGCGCCTGGTGGGCGAGCGCAGCGGCCGCGTGTTCAAGCTCGGCAGCCGGGTGAAGGTGCAGGTGGCCCGGGTTGATCTGGACGACAAGAAGATCGACCTGGAAATCATCGACAGCAAGCCGCCGCGGCAAAAGAACGCCAGCCCCAAGCCGGTGCGCAAGTCCGCCGGCAACAAGCGCCGGAATGACGAGCGCAAGGCGGGTAATAAGGATGGCGGCAAGGGCAAGGGTGGTAAAAAGTCCGGAGCTCGCAAGAGTAAGACCGGCTTGCGCCGCCATCACTGAGCCGTTTCCGCCGAACCGTTACCACCGTACTGTCACCATCGAGCAATAGAGCCCAGTCATGCAGTTTATTTATGGTATCCACGCCGTCGATGCCCTCCTGCGCCGCCGGGCTGCCAGCGTGCAGCGCCTGCTGGTGCAGCAGGGGCGGGAAGACAAGCGCATCGCTGCCCTGCTGGCGCTGGCCCGCAACCAGGGTGTTGCCGTGCAGCGCCTGCCGCGCAAGGCCCTGGATGAGCTGGTCGCCGGCCGCCACCAGGGCGTGGTGGCGGAGGCCCTAGCCGACCACAGCGACGGCGCCAACCTGTGGCAAGAGGCGGACCTGCTGCGGCACGTTGACGAGGCTGACAGCCCGGTATTCATTCTGGTGCTGGATGGCGTTACCGACCCGCACAATCTCGGCGCCTGCCTGCGCAGCGCCGATGCCGCCGGCGTCGATGCCGTGGTGGTGCCCAAGGACAAGAGTGCCGACCTCAGCCCCACCGCCCGCAAAGTGGCCTGTGGCGCCGCGGAGGTGGTGCCCTTTGTGCGCGTTACCAACATCGCGCGCACGCTGGATGCGTTGAAGGAGCGCGGCGTGTGGCTCTACGGCGCCGCCGGCGAAGCCGAGCAGTCGCTCTACGAGAGCGACCTGCGCGGCCCCGTGGCCCTGATCATGGGGGCCGAGGGCGATGGCATGCGCCGCCTCACCAGAGAGGCCTGTGACCACCTCGTGCATTTGCCCATGGCGGGTTCAGTGAGCAGCCTTAACGTGTCGGTGGCCACCGGCGTCTGCCTGTTTGAGGCGAGAAGGCAGCGGTTGCTGGGCGCTTGAGCCGGGCCGCCAGGGCGGGTCAGCGCCCAGTCCATGCCCGGCCTGCTCTCGATAATGGGCGCCGTAAACGCAGTTGCACCCCGCCTGCAAAGCCAGTAGAATCCGCGCCTCGAATTTTACCCGGTGGCCCCAGGGCTGCCGATCTCCTTGCCACACCGCCTCGCCAGAGTGACGGGTGGCATTAACCCGTAAGGAGCACACAATGCGTCATTACGAAATCGTGTTTATGGTCCACCCGGACCAGTCCGAACAAGTGCCCGGCATGATCGAGCGCTACTCCAACACCATCCAGAAAGACGGCGGCTCCGTGCACCGTCTGGAAGATTGGGGCCGCCGCCAGCTGGCTTACCCCATCAACAAAATCCACAAGGCACACTACGTGCTGATGAACGTGGAAGCGTCCAACGACGCGATGGAAGAGCTCACCACCACCTTCCGTTACAACGACGCCGTGATCCGCAACCTGGTGATCCGCCGCGACGAGGCTGTGACCGACGAGTCCTTCATCATGAAGGCCGAGAAGGAAAGCCGCGAGCGCAAGACCCGCTTTGAAGAGCGCCAGGCAGCCGACAAGGCCAACAGCGATTCCGCCGAAGAGAAGAGTGAAGAGGCCGACGCCGAGTAAGGCTGTCAGCGCCCCATTCTTTTGTAACGACCGAGCTTAGACAGGAGTATTCACCATGGCACGTTTTTTCCGTCGCCGTAAGTTTTGCCGCTTCACCGCCGAAGGCGTAAAAGAGATCGACTACAAGGATCTCGACACCCTGAAGGCCTATATCTCTGAAACCGGCAAGATCGTACCGAGCCGCATTACCGGCACCAAGGCCAAGTACCAGCGTCAGCTGGCTACCGCTGTGAAGCGCGCGCGCTTTCTGGCCCTGCTGCCCTACACGGACTCACACAAGTAAGCATCCCATCCGCCGCGCCGCACTGAGCCCCACAATGGGCCTTCGGGCGGGCTTGCTATGAAAGCCCTGGCCGAATTTGTCATGCGCGGACGCTTCCAGGCCCTGCTGGTTACAGTGGCAGGCGCGGGAAGCCTGATGTTGTGCTGGATCAGCGCCGCTGTGGTGGCGCTGGTCACCTTGCGCAAAGGCGCAAGTCAGGGCGCCTGGTTGTTGTTGTGGGCGCTGTTGCCGGCGGGAACCCTGCTGGTCGTGTTCGGCGACAGCGGCCCCCTGGCCCTGCTGGTGTCCACCGCGATACTGGCGCTGGTGCTGCGCACCACGGTGAGCCTGCCGCTGGCGGTGCTCGCCAGTGTCCCGTTGGGGGCGCTGACCGGCCTTGGCCTTCTGGTCTTCGGGCAGGGTCTGCTGCAGCAGATGGTGGGGTTCTTTGACCAGTTCCTCGCCAGCCTGGAACAGCAACTGGCGGCCCAGGGTGGCGGCCAGGTGGTGGAGTTGTTGCGCCCGACGGCGGTGCAGATTGCCGGCATGATGGGCGCGGCCACCAGCCTGCTGTCCATTGCCTGCCTGCTGCTGGCGCGCTGGTGGCAGGCTGCGCTGTACAACCCGGGTGGTTTTGCCACGGAGTTCCGGGCCCTGTACTACCCGCCAGCCGTTGCGCTGGCACTGGCCCTCGCGGCACTGGCCCTGGCCAGTATGGGGGTGCAATACAGAACCTGGGCGGTGATTTGCCTGATCCCGCTCAACTTTGCCGGTCTCGCGCTGGTACACGCCCGGGTGGCGTGGCGCGGGCAGGGCAGCGGCATGCTGACGGTGTTTTACCTGCTGTGGCTGTTCCTGGATCCGGTGAAACTGGCGGTAGTGGGCGCGGCGATTGTCGATAGCTGGCTGCGCTTTCGCCAGCGCTGGCAGGCCAAGTCCTGACGCCAAACAGAATTTTAAACAGCGGGAGCTCGCTCCCCGCAGACAGAGGAAAGTAAGATGGAAGTCATTTTGCTGGAAAACATCGTCAACCTGGGTGGCCTGGGTGACAAAGTTGACGTGAAAGCCGGCTACGGCCGTAACTACCTGGTTCCCCAGGGCAAAGCGGTTCCGGCTACCGAAGCCAACATCGCCGAGTTCGAAACCCGTCGCGCCGAGCTGGAAGCCGCTGCCGCCGAGGCACTGGCTGCCGCCGAGAAACGCGCAGAAGCCCTGAACGCCCTGGAAGGCGTGACCATCGGCGCCAACGCCGGCGAAGAGGGCAAACTGTTCGGTTCCATCGGCACCCGCGACATTGCCGATGCGCTGACCGCCGCCGGTTGCGAAGTGGACAAGTCCGAAGTGCGCCTGCCCGAAGGCGCCCTGCGCGAGCTGGGCGACTACGAGGTGGACATCCAGGTGCACGGCGACGTCACTGCGACCGTTGCTATCGCCGTCGTCGCCGAGTAAGGCTGCCGACCCCTTGCCCGCCGCCCGCGCCTGTCGGGCGGCAGCTGTTCAGTACACCGGCTGCGGCCGGTGTCTGCGTTTATGCCTGCCCGCAATAAGCTTGCGATTTTCGCTTAATCCCCGAAGCGAACTTGGTTACTCTGTGCGATCCTAGTTGATCGCCAAGACCACCATGCCCGTCCATGTCAGAACCTGATTACAGCGCCGACTACCCGGCCGATTATCCGCCCGAGCCGGTGTCTGAAGCCGCGGCCGGCGGCTATGACCGCGACATCGCCCGCATCAAAATGCAGCCCCACTCCATCGAGGCCGAGCAGTCGGTGCTGGGCGGGCTGCTGCTGGCGGGTGATGCCTGGGACGCCGTGGCCGAGGCGGTCAGCGCCAACGACTTCTACCGCCCCGACCACCGGCTGATCTTCCGCCACATTGCCAAGCTGGCGGAGGCGGTGGAGCCGGTGGATGTCATCACCGTGGCGGACAAGCTCACCGCCGCCGGCGAGCTGGATGCTGCCGGTGGGGTGGCTTACCTGGCGGAGCTGGCCAGCAACACGCCCAGCGCCTCCAACATTCGCGCCTATGCCAAGGTGGTGCGCGAGCGAGCCGCCCTGCGCAAGCTGATCGAGGCCGCCCAGGACATCGCCGAAAGCGGCTTCAACCCCGAGGGGCGCAGCTCCGACGAGCTGATCGACGAGGCCGAGCGCCTCATCATGCAGATCTCCGAGCACGGCCCCAAGTCAGGCGGCCCGAAGGAGGTAAACCCCCTGCTGCAGGCCGCCATCGAGCGCATCGAGGAGCTGTTTACCTCCGGCGGCGACATCACCGGCCTGTCCAGCGGCTTTGTGGACCTGGACGGCATGACCTCGGGCCTGCAGCCGTCGGATCTCATCATCGTCGCCGGCCGCCCCTCCATGGGTAAAACCAGTTTCGCCATGAACCTGGTGGAAAACGCCGTGCTGGGGCAAAAAAAACCGATCCTGGTTTTTTCCATGGAGATGCCCGCCGAGCAGCTGGTCATTCGTATGCTGTCTTCCATCGGCAAGATCGACCAGACCCGTATCCGCAACGGCAAGCTGGAGCAGGAGGACTGGCCCAAGCTGTCTGCCGCCGTGTCCAAGCTCAAGGACGCGCCGCTGTTTATCGACGACACCCCGGCCCTGACCCCCACTGAAATGCGCAGCCGGGTGCGCCGCATTGCCCGCGAGCATGGCGAGCTGGGCATGGTGATGGTGGATTACCTGCAGCTGATGCAGGTGGCCGGCTCGTCCGAGGGGCGCACTGCGGAAATCTCTGAAATCTCCCGTAACCTCAAGGCCATTGCCAAGGAATTCCAGTGCCCGATGGTGGCCCTGTCGCAGCTCAACCGCTCCCTGGAGCAGCGCCCCAACAAGCGCCCGGTGAACTCCGACCTGCGCGAGTCCGGCGCCATCGAGCAGGACGCGGACGTGATCATGTTCATCTACCGCGACGAGGTCTACAACGAGGATTCCCCGGACAAGGGCGTCGCCGAGATTATCATCGGCAAGCAGCGTAACGGCCCCATCGGCACCTGCCGGCTGGCCTTCGTGGGGCAGTTTACCCGCTTTGAGAATCTAGCGCGGGGGTCGTATGAGGATTACTAGCTGCTTCGGTCCTCGCTCGCTTTAGAAAGGTTCTTCAGGGGGGGCACCCTGACCCCCGGCCTGTCGCCGGCAGGCCTGACTAAGGCGTTAAACTGGAAATCTCGAGGGCATATAGTTCGGCCTCGGCAAGCGAGGTGCGCGCCCCGACTAAATCCCCGTCTCCTCCCGCAACTTCCTCAACTGCTCCAGTTGCTCCTCAACCGGAAGTGGCTCAGCCTCATGGTGCTCCAGTGTTTGCTCCGGTGGAATCGAAAACTCCTCCCCCCGCATCACTCGCGCACAATAGTCGCGGTAGTGGCGCTCAAACACCGGCAGCGCTCGCTGTTCCGCTTCGTTGGCGAGGAAGAACCATTCGCTGTCGCGCCCGGCCAGGTACACCGCTGGGTGCGACCAGCGCTGGGCGGATTTTGGCGAGCGGGCGTTGCAGGCTTCCACGTAGGCGTCCCGGGTTGAGGGCAGGCCAAACTCGGCGAGCCCGGCCTGGCAGCACTCGTGCATGCGGTTCAGGGTGGGCAGGTATTCGCTGTGTTCAATGGCGTGGCGGGCGCCGCGCAGGATCTGTTCCACCGGGTAGTCGCGCAGTGAGTCCAGCCACAGCTTTTTGATCTGCTTGAGCTGCTCGGCATCCGGGAAGGCGGCGTAGTACTGGTTGTGGTAATTCAGGCGGAACAGGGCAAACACCTGGTTGATGGCCTCGATATGCTCCGCCGCCGCGGCCGGGCGTGTTTCGCCCTCAGTTGGCCCAGGAGGTGTCGTTGAGGTCGTCTGCGAGGCTTCGATCCCTTGTGCGACCCGCTGAATGAGATCCCGGCTGTTGTCGGTCATGGTGTTGTCCCGCCTGTTGTACCTGGTGCTGTCTGGCCCAGTGGTATTTGACGTGTTGCAGGAACTTGCTGTTCCAGGAAGTGTGGGCCTGGCCACTGTCGCGCCAGTACACGATGAATTCCCCAATCAGGTTGCGGGCAAAGGCCTCGTCGATGTGGGACAGGCGCAGGATGTCGTACACATCCCGGTCCGGCTGCCAGTCGCTGCTGATGGGGGTGGGGTCGCCGCCGCGGGCCACGTTGTTGTAGCGCGCCCACTGCAGGCGGATGTGCTGGATGAACTTGCTGTTAAGGGTGGCCGGGGGTTCGCCGCGTTCGCGCCAGTAGAGTACGAACTCGGGAATGGCCTCTTCGATAAATTCCCTGTCCACACCGCCGCGGGTCATGATTTCCACCGCGTCCTCGCTGGGGCGCCAGTGGCGGTCAAGGGCAGGCGGCTCCGCCGGGCGCTGGGCTTCGCCGGCCTGCTGCTGGTGGCGGCGCCAGGCGCCGGTCACGTGTTGGCGGAACTTGTTTTCCCAGGCGTGGTGGGTCTCGCCGCGTTCGCGCCAGTAATAGATGAAGTCTTCCAGTTGGTCGAGGGCGAATTGCCGGGGTATGTTGTGGTTCAGGGCCAACAGTTGCAGCAGGTCTTCGCTGGGGGCCCAGTGGGCCGGCAGCGGGGCCGCGCTGCGGCGTGGTAGCGGCGCGCCAGCATCGGCGCCGGCTGGCCCGGGCCGTGAATGGACGGCACTCTGGCGATGCCCGGTGCTGGCCGGCTCGTTGAGGGCAAACAGCAGGCGCTCGGCACTGTGTATGGGGGGCGAGCCCACCAGCAGCACCCCCTTGTCCACCAGGCTGCGCAGAATGCGATGTAACTGCGCAGGCTCCCAGAAAGGCAGCAGGCGCAACAGGAAGTGGCGCTCCACCTCCAGCCAGGCGTAGCCGTCCCGCAGGGTGGGGCTGCGGTGCTGCAGCAGATTGTGGAGCTGCTGCAGCAGAATGGCTTCTTCCAGCCCGATGGTCGCCGCCAGGCCGGGAGAAAACACCAGCTGCTGTTCGGGGACGAGGGAGGAATCGGTCATGGGGGCTCGCTTGTGGCCGCGGCCGAAGGGCGCGGCGGGTTGTCGGTGGCTGGTTCTGCGTTCGCGGGTGGGGTCTGCCGGCCTGGGCGACAGGTGCCCTGCGCTGTGCCGGGGAGGCTCCGGAAAGTCTGGTAGCATACCTAGCTTGCCGGTGAGCCCACAACCGGCCGGCGTGAAAATCACAGCAGGAATTCTCCCCCGTCATGGCCAAAAACAAAACCGCCTTTGTCTGCAACGACTGCGGCTCCGACTACGCCAAGTGGCAGGGGCAGTGCAGCGACTGCGGCGCCTGGAATACCCTGAGCGAAATTAAACTGGGCCCCGCCCGCGGTAGCGCCGGGCGGGCCGCCAACGACCGCCGCGGGGGTTTTGCCGGTGCCCTGGCAGAGGCGCGGGTGCTGGCCGACATCGACCTGGAAGAGCTGCCGCGCTTTTCCAGCGGCGCCGAAGAGTTTGACCGTGTGCTTGGCGGCGGCCTGGTGCCGGGCTCGGCGATTCTGGTGGGCGGCAACCCCGGCGCCGGTAAGAGCACCCTGCTGCTGCAGACCATGTGCCACCTGGCAAATGGCATGGAGGCCCTGTACATCACTGGCGAGGAGAGCCTGCAGCAGGTGGCCATGCGCGCCCGCCGCCTGGGCCTGCCCACCGACAAGTTGCGCCTGATGTCGGAAACCAGCGTCGAGGCCATTATTGGTGCTGCCGAGCAGTATCGCCCGAAAGTGCTGGTGGTGGACTCCATTCAGGTGGTGCACTCCGAGGACATCACCTCGGCCCCGGGCAGCGTGTCCCAGGTGCGCGAGTGCGCTGCCTGGCTCACCCGCTTTGCCAAGCAGAGCGGCACGGTGCTGTTTCTGGTGGGGCATGTCACCAAGGACGGCTCCCTGGCAGGCCCGAAGGTGCTGGAGCACATGATCGACTGCTCCATTCTGCTGGAGGGCAGCCACGATTCCCGCTTTCGCACCCTGCGCGGGCAGAAGAACCGCTTCGGCGCGGTGAACGAGCTCGGCGTGTTCGCCATGACCGAACAGGGCATGCGAGAAGTGAAAAACCCCTCCGCCATCTTCCTCGACCGCAGCGCCGAGCCGGCCTCCGGCAGCGCGGTGATGGTGGTGTGGGAGGGCACCCGCCCCCTGCTGGTGGAAATCCAGGCCCTGGTGGACGACAGCCAGCTGGGCAACCCGCGCCGGGTGGCGGTGGGCCTGGAGCAGAACCGCCTGGCCATGCTATTGGCGGTGCTGCATCGCCACGGCGGCCTGCAGGTGGGGGACCAGGATGTGTTCGCCAATGTGGTGGGCGGGGTGAAGGTGCTGGAAACCAGCGCCGACCTCGCCCTGCTGCTGGCCATTGTGTCCAGCTACCGCGACCGCCAGCTGCCGCGCGACATGGTGATTTTTGGCGAGGTGGGTCTGTCGGGCGAAATCCGCCCGGTGCCCAGCGGCCAGGAGCGCCTGTCGGAGGCGGCCAAGCACGGCTTTCGCCGGGCCATTGTGCCCAAGGCCAATGCGCCGCGCAGCGCCGTCAAAGGCATGGAGGTGATTGCCGTGACCCGGCTGGAAGAGGCCCTGGCGGCCATCGACTGAGGCTCGCCCGGGCTGTCGCCTGCCGGCCAGTCGGGCGGTGCCGGCCTGCGCATCCAGCGCCACCAGCGTGACCTGTTGCCGGTTTTGCGGCATTTTCCTATACATTCGCGGCGCTATCTTCTATACATGGGCCACCAGTGACCGCAATCACCTGAACCATGGCCGAGCATCCCGACAAGAAAAACATCGCCTCCCTCGACGTCGACAAAACCGTTCTGCTGGATGACGAAGCCGCCGAGCGCGCGCGGGAAGAGGCCGCGGCGGCGGAGACGGTGTACGTGCGTCCGGAGCGCATTGCCAACCCCGAGTTTGAAACCGACCTGCCCGCCACCGAACTGCTCAGCGCCGACGAGCAGGCCGCCGCCGAGGCGGAAACTGTCATGCTGGACGCCACCGTGGTGGACGGCCTGGCGGCGGCCGGTGAGTCCGCCGACCCGCTGGAGCAGGTGGTTATCAAGGACCGCTTCGTGCTGGAGGCGCGCCTGGGCAAGGGCGGCATGGGCCACGTGTACAAGGCCCTCGATTTGCGCAAGCAGGAGGCCCAGGACGACGAGCCCTATGTGGCCATCAAGTTCCTGTCGGCGGAGTTCAGCCGCCACCCCAAGGCCCTGATCAGCCTGCAGCGTGAGGCGAAGAAGTCCCAGCAGCTGGCCCACCCCAATGTGGTGACGGTGTACGACTTCGACCGCGACGGCGACCAGGTCTACATGACCATGGAATACCTGCAGGGCGCGCCGCTATCGGGTTGGACCTCGCTGGAATTCGCCGAGGGCAAGCGCCCCTCGGTGGCCAGGCTGGTGACAGAGATGGCCTCTGGCCTCGCCTACGCCCGCCGGCAGGGCATGGTCCACTCGGACTTTAAGCCGGACAACGTCTTTGTGACCGTGGATGGCCGGATCAAGATTCTGGACTTCGGTATCGCCCGTATTGTGGATACCGAGCTGAACAAGGACAGCTTCGACGCCGGCGAACTGGGCGCGCTGACCCCGCGCTACGCCTCGCTGGAAATGCTGCAGGGGCGGCCGCCGCACCCGGCGGACGACGTTTACGCCCTGGGCCTGGTGGCCTACCAGCTGTTTGCCGGTGTGCACCCCTATGGCGGGCGCACCGCGCTGGAAGCCTACGAGGAAGGGCTGACCCCCCAGCCCATCAAGCAGATCAAGCGCCACCAGTGGAAGGCCATTTCCCATGCCATCCGGCTGCCCCAGGACAAGCGCACCCCTTCGGCGGATGTCTTCCTGCGGGAATTTTCCGGCACCAGTCGCCGCAACCGGAGCCTGCTGGCCCTGGTGGGCGTGCTGGCCTTGACCTCCGCCGGGCTGGCCTGGAAGGCGAGCCAGGGGGAGGGGCCGGCGGTGCCCTTCGATGAACTGCCGGCTGCTGTGCAGCAGCAGTTTCGCAGCGACATGGAGCTGGGGAACAAATCCGCCGCCATTGGCGACTGGGACGGCGCCTCGCGCTACTTCCTGCAGGCCTACGACCTGCACCCGCGCAATGCCGAGGCGGAAGAGGGACTCGACCAGCTGGTGGGCCACCTGGTGGCGCTGGAGCCCACCCTGCAGTCGGCGCGCCAGCGCGAATACCTGCTCAGCATGCTGCAGTCCTACCAGGACAACGAATACCTGGCCAATCACGAGGCGCTGGCAGAGTTGCGCCAGCGCCTGGAGGGCGAACAGGCGGGCGCCACCCCGTAGCCTGAGTGTTGCCATTTTGTCGTAATGTTTTCGCCAATCTGTAACGCGTTTGTAACGGGCTGGTAACCCGCCAACTAGCGCTGGGCCTGCGGCGCCAGTGCCAGCAGCTGTGGCCACTGGCCTACCCAGCAGCAGCGGTGGTCAAAGCCCGCCAGGGGGATGGCGCGGGCTGCCGGGTGCTGCTGGAAATAGGCGCGGGTGGTGGCGGGCGGCACGATCTTGTCCTGCTCGCCCTGCAGGTGGGCTTCGCCTGCGCCGGTGCTGGCGGTCCCGGCCGGGTTCAGCGAGTCGGCAAGCGGCAGCACGCGGTGGTGGGCAATCCAGGCATCGGTGTCGAGGTTGGCGGCAACTGTCAGCACCGCTACGGCAACGCCCGGGCGCAGCCGCGGCGCCAGCAACACCGCGAGATTGCCGCCGCCGCTATAGCCGATCAGCACCACTTCTTCGATATTCGGATGGCCCCGCAGCAGACCCTGCAGGGCTGTGTTCATGCTGTCGATCACCGTGTGGGAGTAGCGGCCGGCGGTCCACAGGTTGGCGGTACAGCCGGCTGGCATCGTGCCCAGGTGGTAGCAGGGGCGGCCCAGGTACAGGGCGGGCGCGGTGTCCTGCTGCAGTAAATCCAGCGCCATGCTGCGCCGCCCGGTGGGGTTGTGCGCCGGCTGGGTGCCCTGCCAGGGCTGGCCGTCGCCGCCCAGGTAGATGTGCAGGCGCCGGCCTTCCAGCGCGCCGGGGCGGGCCAGGCTGAGCAGTTCGAAGTCGCCGCCCTGCAGCCAGGTGGCCTCAAGCTGGTAGTGCCGGGCCAGCTGCGCGGGGGTGGGAATGTGTTCACAGGCCGCGACAAAAAACAGTGGAAGTGTGACGAATACCGACTTCAGCAGTTGTCGGGTCGTCCCAGTTGGACTACTGTTTCTGCTAGAGAAAGGGAATGTTCGGCGTGAGCTCATGAAGGGAATTATAGCCACGAGCTCCCTGCCGCTCGTTGTGGGGAGAATAAAAATGCTAAAAGCGCGGGTTCTGGCGCCAGGGGCGTGTTTGGCTGTGCTGTTGTCCGCCTGTGGTGGCCAGCCCACCGCCGATGTCGCGGCGATACCGGAAGGCGCCGAGGTCAAGGATCTCTACATCGTCGACTGCCTGCTGCCCGGGCAGGTTCGCCAGCTCGGCAATACCACCTACATGACGCCCCGCCGCCCGGTGCAGACCACCGCCCAGGACTGCCGCATTCGCGGTGGTGAATACGTTGCCTACGACCGCGCCAACTACAAGACCGCACTCAAGGTCTGGCTCCCCGCCGCCGAGGAGGGTGACGCCGAGGCGCAAAATACCGTGGGCGAGATTTTCGAGCAGGGCCTTGGCACCGAGCCCAACTTTGAGGTGGCCGCCCTGTGGTACCAGCGCGCCGCCGAGCAGGGCCACAAGGGCGCCCAGTTCAACCTGGGCACACTGTATGAAATGGGCAAGGGCGTGCCCCAGGACAAGCAGACCGCCCTCAACTGGTATCGCGCCGCCTGGGGCATTACCGACGACAGCCTGGTTTACCGCTCCGACGCCCAGAAGGCGCTGATCGCCCAGGCCGAGATGTACACCGAGAGGCAGGAACAGGCGGTGGCCGCGGTTACCGCGTCTGCCACCGCAGCAGCCGTGCAGGCGGCGGAGGAAAAGGCCCGCCTTGAGCGCGAGCTGGAAGACGCCCGGGCCAGCGGCAGCCGCCAGCCACTGCCCACTGCGGTGGCAGCCACCGGCGCTCCTGCGGCCAGTGGCGCAGCGCCCGCCGCGCAGGCCCCGGCGCTGCGTGAAGACCTCGCCACCCCCGAGCCGGTCAACCTGCAGGGCAAGAATTTTGGCCGCTACTATGCCCTGGTGATTGGCAATGGCGATTACACCTACCTCGACAAACTCGCCACCTCGGTATCCGACGCCCAGCGGGTCGGTGAGGTGCTGCGCAACCGCTATGGTTTCCAGGTCAAGATGGTCACCAATGGCGACGACGCCTCGCTGTTGCGGGCCCTGAACCAGATGAACAGTGAGTTGACGCCGGAAGACAACCTGCTGATCTACTACACCGGCTGGGGCAATCGCCGCGAAAGCGGCAATTACGAAGTGGGTTACTGGCTGCCGGTCAACTCCGAGCCACCGCCGGATGACACCTACTGGGTGCCCACCTCCCAGATCAGCTCCCACCTGGCACGCCTGCCGGCCAAGCGCATCATGGTTGTGGCGGACTCATCCTTTGCCGGCCTGCTGGCAGATAACCCCGCCTTCCTGCTGGCCAGCAGCGCCGCCCAGCTCAACAGCGAGGCCTATGTGAGCCTGCGCTTTCCCAACCGGGCGCGCCTGTTAATGACCTCTGGCAAGGACTGCCCCCTGCCGGCCACCGACAATGCGCGCAGCTCGGTGTTTGCCGATGCCTTTATTGAAGTGTTGCAGAGCAACGACGCCGTGCTCACCGCCCCGGCCCTGTACCTGGATATGATCGAGAAGCTGGAAAGCCGCCAGCCGGAGCTGGCGCCGGAGTTCAAGGCGATCAAGCGGGCCGGCGACGAAGTCGGCGATTTCTTTTTTGTTGCCCTTCCCTCCTGAGGGTGGGGCAATACGCCGCCGCGCGCCCCAGGCGCAGCGGGGTTGACACGTAGGGACACGGCGGCCAGCGTGGCGCCGTGACAAAAAAGTACAAGCGCCCGCAGGCGGCAAGGCCACCTGCAGGGCAAGGGAACTGAACGCGAAAGGGGGCAGGATGCCACCCGCTATAACGCAAATTGCTGCCGGGGAAGAGCCGTGTCAAAGCGGTACCACATAGCCGTAGTTGGAGCGGGGCCCGCGGGCCTGTCTGCCGCTGGCCGCGCCGCCCATTACGATCGGGAGGCGGGTGCCAGCGAGCCCAGCTATATCCTGCTGGAAGGTTTCAACACCTTCGCCAAAACCATCCAGAAGTACCAGAAAGGCAAGCACGTCATGGACGAGCCGGGCTTTCTGGATTTGCGCAGCGAGGTGGGTTTTACCGCCGGCAAGCGCGAGGAAATTCTCGGGGTGTGGGAGGAGGCCCTGGCCGCCGGCATCAACATTCGCTACGACAGCGAAGTGGTGGGCATTGAGGGCGAGAAGGGCAACTTCCGGCTCAAGCTCGGCAGCGGTGATGCGGTGGAGGCGGAGCACATCGTGTTCTCCATCGGCACCCAGGGCAATCCGCGCGCCCTCGGCGTGCCCGGCGATGCCGAATCCGACTTTGTGCGCTACACCCTGGATGACCCGGAAGACTTCAAGGGCGAAACCATTGTGGTGATCGGTGCCGGTGACGCGGCCATCGAGAACGCCATCGCCCTGTCGGATTACAACAAGGTTTACATCGTCAACCGGCGCAACGAATTCAGCCGCGCCAAAGACGGCAACCTGAATGCTGTTCTGGCTGCCATCAACGACAAGAACCGCCCCTTCTACTGCCGCTACGAAAGCGGCGTGGCGCGCCTTGAGATGCCAGCTGCCCCCGGCGCCGCCGGCGCCATTGTGCTCAACACGCCCTCCGGTGAAGAGCGCATTGAGTGCCACCGCATCATCGCCCGCCTTGGCACCGTGCCGCCGCGCAAGTTTGTGGAGTCCTGCGGCATCGTCATTACCAGCGACAACCCGGAGGCGGTGCCGGATGTCGACCGCCACTATCAAAGCAACGTGCCCGGGTTGTACATCATCGGCGCCCTCGGCGGCTATCCGCTGATCAAACAGGCGATGAACCAGGGCTACGACGTGGTGGAGTTCATCCACGGCAAAGACACCAAGCCCGCCGACTACCCCCTGCTGCAGGATCAGTTCTCGGGCCTGCCCTATGTGATGGACGCCGAGGACGTGCTGGACCTGTACCAGCAGCGGGTGCCCATGTTCCGGCGCATGAACCCCCTGGCCTTCCGCGAGCTGATCATCGAAAGCCGCATCATTGTCAGCCTGCCGCCGGCGGAGCTGGCCCGCGCGCCCCAGGGCGGAGAGCGCTCCACCGCGTTTGTTGCCGCGGGCGAGCCCCTGTACCGCCACGGCGAGTTCAGCACCACCTTCTACACCCTGGTGGAGGGCGAGGTGCAGCTGCAACTGGAGCAGGACGGCCCCTGGCACACCATTAAGCCCGGCCAGTTCTTTGGCGAGATGAGCCTGATATCCGGGCGCCCGCGGCAGGGCGATGCGGTGGTGTCGCAAGACGCCATCCTGATTGAGACGCCGCGCCGCATCATGGTCAAGCTGATGAACTCCAACAAGGAGGTCAGCAGCGGTATCGACCGGGTCTTCATCATGCGCGCCCTGCAGGCCGCCTTCCGGCCCCAGCTGTCGCTGGCGGAGCTGGGTGACATTGCCGGGCGGGTCGAAACCTGCCAGTTCAAGGCCGGGCAGGTGCTGTTCAGCGAAGGGGAAGAGGGCGACTGCCTGCACCTGATTCGCAGCGGCACCGTGATGCTGACCCGTGGCGGCGCCAACCTAGTGGTCAACCAGAATCATTCCGGGGAACTGGTGGGGCAGATGGCCCTGATGGGCGCGCCGCGGCGCCGCGACACCGCCACTGCGGCGGTGCGTACCGAAACCATCCTGATACGGCGGCCGGAGTTTCTGGCCCTGGTGGGCAGCCAGCCAGACCATGTGGCCACCCTGCAGGGGCGGCTGTCTGACGTGCTGCGCAAATCCAACCGCATGGCGTCCCAGCCGCAGGCGGCCCGCGCCATTGGCTTTTTGATGGGCGAGGGCCTGGGCGAAGCCACCAACGCACTGGTGATCGACGAGACGCTTTGCGTGGGCTGCGACAACTGCGAAAAGGCCTGCGCCGAAACCCACAATGGTATTTCGCGGCTGGACCGCGAGGCGGGGGCCTCCCTGGCCGGGCTGCACGTGCCCATCTCCTGCCGTCACTGCGAGCTGCCCCACTGCATGAAGGACTGCCCGCCGGACGCCATCCGCCGCTCTGCCAACGGCGAGGTGTTTATCTCCGACAGCTGCATTGGCTGTGGCAACTGCGAAACCAACTGCCCCTACAACGCCATCAAACTCAGCTACGCCGCGCCGAAGAAACCCGGGCTGTTGTCCTGGCTGCTGCTG
The DNA here is from genome assembly GCF_003402235.1 of Parahaliea mediterranea. Taxonomy (GTDB): domain Bacteria; phylum Pseudomonadota; class Gammaproteobacteria; order Pseudomonadales; family Halieaceae; genus Parahaliea; species Parahaliea mediterranea. Next base: position 566,910 of record NZ_QEWO01000004.1, on the reverse strand, counting down.
GGCAGCGGCTCGGGCCCCGGCGAGCCGGAGCACTTTACCCCCAGTGCCGCGGCCAAGGACGCCGGCAAAAAGGCGGTGAAATGCGACGCCTGCATGGGGCGCAAGGGCGGCCCGGCCTGCGTGCGCGCCTGCCCAACCGGGGCCGCGGTGCGCCTGTCGCCCGAGCAATTTGGTGAACTGGTGGAGGGCCACTGATGCACATTTCGCTGCTGGCCTGGCGCGGTTTTCGCTATGGCAAATGGGCCCTGGTGCTGGGGCTGGTGTCCATCGCCCTCTACCTGAGCCAGGGCGGCAGCGCTGCCCAGCCGCCCAACGGCGGCACCTGGCAGGGCTATGTGCTGGGCACCATTGGCGCCCTGCTGATTGTGTGGCTCAGCGTGCTGGGGGTGCGCAAGCGGCGCTACAGCTCAACCCTGGGGACCGTGCAGGGTTGGACATCTGCCCATGTCTACCTGGGGGCCGTGCTGTTGGTGGTGGCCACTTTGCACAGTGCCGCCCAGGTGGGCTGGAACGTGCACACCCTGGCCTACGCGCTGATGTGCGCGGTGATTTTCTCCGGCTTTTACGGGCTTTACGTGTACATCCACCTGCCGGGGCGGCTGGCCGCGAACAACGCGGGCAAAGACCGCGATGCCTGGCTGGAAGAGCTGGGTGAGCTGGACAGCACCATTCGCGACACGGTGGAGGCCTGCGATGCGGAGCTGCAGGCGATGGCCCTGTCGGCCCTGGATTTGACTGCCCTTGGCGGCTCGTCCTGGCGCCAGCTGACGGCGCGGGACCATTCACGCATCATCCTGCCGGGGCAAAGCAAGCCGGTGGGCAACGCGGAGCAGGGGGTGATCGTCAAGGCCCTGTCCGAGCGCATCCCCGACGCCCGCAAGCAGTCCCAGGCGGAGGTCCTGAACGAGCTGCTTGCCCTGTTCGGCCGGCGCCGGGTCATCCTCAATCTGCTGCGGCGTGAAATTCGCCTGCGGGGCCTGATCCGGGTGTGGCTGTTTGTGCACATTCCCCTCACGGTGGCGCTGCTGGTGGCGCTGCTGATCCATATCTTCTCCGTGTTCATTTACTGGTAGCGGCCGTGTATTTCCTGGTTAGACGACAAACCGGCCGCGGCAGCGGCGAAGCCCTGGAAAACGAGTATCAGGGCAGCGAGCTGACCCTTGGCAGCGCCGATGCCATGGTGCTGCTGCCGGGCCTGCCGGGCAGCCTCCAGCTGAAGCCATCCAAGGGTGGTGCCCAGGTGGTGGCCAAGGGCATGGAATTCCAGCTGGATGATAAAAACCTGCGCAAGGCCAGCCTGGCGCCGGGCCAGGTGCTGGGCGTTGGCGGTTACGAACTCAGCCTGTTCGAGGCCCCCAGCGGCTTTGAGCTCGGCCTGCTGGTGCGCCGGGTTGGCCCGGTCAAGGCCAGTTTCGGCGGGGCCATGGAGCTGCGCCCGACGCTGTTCACCAACCGCCGCCTGAGCTGGGCGCTGGCCCTGCTGGTGCTGGCCACCTGCCTCATTCTGCCCCTGGTGGGAGTATTCAAGCCGGAGCTGGCGGACACCCTGCGCAGCTCCCCCCTGCCGGATGACGGCCTGTGGTCCAGCGGGCCGCTGGTGGCAGCCCACGATACCAGCGGTGTCTCCGAGGATTGCCAGGCCTGCCACACCACTCCCTTTGTGATGGTGCAAGACGCCGCCTGCCTGGACTGCCACCGGGGCATGACCGAGCACGTGGACATTGCCCTGCACCCGGCAGAGGCCTTCGCCGGTGAGCGCTGCGCCAGCTGCCACCGGGAACACAACGAGCCCGAACGCCTGGTGCGGCTGGACAACGGCCTGTGCGTGGACTGCCACGCCGTGCCGGCGGACTGGCCGGCCGCCGAAGGCATGGAGGCGGTGACCGCCTTCACCGCCAGCGAGCACCCGGAGTTTCGCCTGGGCCTGCTCACGCCCCAGGGCCCCGGTGGCGCCCACGGCTGGGAAGTGGAGCGGGTGCGCCTTGGCGACCCCGATTTGCAGGAGCGCTCCAACCTAAAATTCACCCACGCCGTGCACCTGGATGTGGACAAAGTGCAGGACGAATCCACCGGCGACGCCCTGGTCTGCGCGTCCTGCCACACGCCCAAGGACGATGGCGAGCACTTCGAGCCCATTGCCATGGATGCCCACTGCCGCAGCTGTCACGGCCTGAGTTTTGATGTGTTCGACCCGGATCTGGAACTGCCCCATGGCGATTTGCGGGCGGCCATCACCGCCATGGAGGCCCACTTCATCCGCGAGTTTACCGACCCGCAGCTGCGCGCCGAGCGCGCCGGCCAGAAACCGCGCCGGGTGCCCGGCAAGCGCTACGCCGCCGCCAGCTGCGAGGGCACCGGCCTGGAGTGCGGGCGCGCCGAGGCCCTGAAAGAGGCCCAGTACCAGTTTGAACAGACCGGCTGCATCACCTGCCACGAGGTGATGGACACCGGCGCCAGCGGCATTTTCGACCGCTGGTACGTGCAGCCCATCCGGATTACCGGCGACTGGTATCCCAAGGGCGTGTTTGACCATACCAGCCACCTGAGCTTAGCTTGGGATGAGTCGACGGAAGTCTGTGAGGCCTGCCACGAGGCCAGTCAATCGGACGACGCCCGGGATATTCTGATGCCTGGTGCCGATAATTGCCTGGCCTGTCACGCCGAAGACAAAGGGCTGACCACCGTGGGTTGCGTGGGTTGCCACGCCTTCCACCAGCGTGATGGCAGTCTGTCTGTGCAGGTGCGTGACATGCCGGCCTCCCACGCGGGCATGATGCCCCCGGACCACGGCCAGCCAGCGCCGCCGGCGCCGGACGGGCAACAAGGAGAGTGACGATGAACTGGCGGATTGTTGGCCTGTGTCTGACCCTGACCCTCAGCGCCTGTGGCGGGGGTGGCGGTGGCGGTAGTAACGCCGGCGCCTCGCCCGACCGCGACGAGGACGATACCCCCTGCACCGGCCAGTGCGCCGGTGAGGAAAACTGGCTGACGGTGGCCGATGTCAAGCAGGTGCTGGCCCGGGGCATTGCCCAGTCCCGCGCCCTGGGTGTGCAATCCACCATTGCGGTGGTGGACCGGGTGGGCAACGTGCTGGCGGTACACCGCATGGCGGGTAGCGGCCCGGCCGTCACCATCAGCACCACCTTCCCGACCACCGTGAGCACCGGCCTGGAAGGCGTGGTGCTGCCGGCCAATACCAATGGTGATGCCCTGGCCGCCATCGCCAAGGCGGTGACCGGCGCCTACCTCTCCAGCGAGGGCAACGCCTTCTCCACCCGCACCGCCAACCAGATCGTGCAGGAGCACTTCAACCCGGGCGAAGAGAACCAGCCCTCCGGCCCCCTGTTCGGGGTGCAGTTCAGCCAGCTGGCCTGTTCCGACTTTACCCTGGCCGCCACCGGCCCGCAGACCGCGGTACCGGCGGCTCCCGTAACCCTGCCGCAGACCGCCACGGTTGGCCCGCAGCGCTCGCCGCTGGGGCTGTCGGCGGACCCGGGTGGCTTCCCGCTGTACAAGAATGGCACCGCGGTGGGCGGCGTGGGCGTGATTGCCGACGGCCGTTACAGCATTGACAAAAACATCCTCGACACCGATCGCGATATTGACGAACAGATCGCCTTTGCCGCTACCTTCGGCTATGCCGCCCCAGTGGACCGGCGGGCCGATCGGATTACCGTGGAGGGCAAAACCTTCCGCTTCAGTGATGTCGACTTTGGCGACCTGCCGGAAGACCCAGAACAGGCACCGGCCTACGACAGCCTGACCGGCGCCGGTGGCCTGGTGGCGGTGCGAGGCTACAGCCGCAACCAGATTATTGCCGGCACCGCCTTTGGCAGGCCTGGCTCCGGCATCCGCCCGGCGACGGACTTTGCCGACCTGGACGCCTTCGTGTTTGTCGACCAGGGCAACAACAACCGCTTCCCGCCGCGGGCCGGCACCGACAGCGCCCAGTTGGGTGGCGCCGCGCTCAGTGCCGCCGAAGTGCGCCAACTGCTGCGTTCTGCCATTACCGTGGCCAATCGCGCCCGGGCGCAGATTCGCCGCCCGGTGGGCAGCCAGGCGCGGGTGACTGTTTCCATTGTCGATAGCCAGGGTGAGATCCTCGGCATGCTGCGCACCCGCGATGCGCCGGTGTTCGGCGCGGATGTCTCGCTGCAGAAGGCGCGCACGGCAACGATTTTCTCGTCGCCGGATGCGGCGGCGTTTTTCCGCGGTATTACCACGCCCACCACCTACGTGGATGCAAACCTGCAACCCAAGGCCCAGGTGCTTATCCCCGACTATGTGGACGCCGCCCAGACCTTTATCGGCCCCCAGGCCCTGACCGATGGCACTGCCTTCTCCGACCGGGCCGGCGGCAACCTGTCGCGGCCCTTTTACCCGGACGGTATTCGCGGCAACCCCAACGGCCCCTTCAGCAAATCCTTCGCCAATAACGAGTGGAGTGTGTTTTCCAGCGGCATGCAGCTGGACCTGTCGCTGAACAAAATCCTGCAGCATGTGCTGTTTGCCGCCGGGGCGGATGCGCCTGACGTTGGCCCCAACTGTGTTGAGTCGGCGGCGCCGCGCATTGCCAACGGCACCCAGATTTTCCCCGGCAGCGTGCCGATCTACCGCGGCAGCACCCTGGTGGGCGGCATCGGTGTTTCCGGTGACGGTATCGACCAGGATGACATGATTTCCTTCCTCGGCGTGCACGAGGCCGGCCTTGCCCTGGGCGGTGCCATCAACAACGCACCACCGGAAATACGCGCCGATCGCCTGAGCCCGGCCGGCGAGCGGCTGCGCTATGTCCAGTGCCCGCAGACCCCTTACATCGACAGCGATGAACAGCAAGTGTGTTCAGGGAAGTGATGCCATGGATGCCTATCGCGTGAACCGGTTCCGCCCCTCTCCCGCCGCCGCCCTGCTGCGCTGGCTGCCATCGCTGGCGCTGGCCGCCAGTGCCAGCCTGCTGCTGGGGGCGGGCGCCCAGGCCCAGCCCGAGGAAGACCCGGCCCTGGTGGCCTGCGACGACAAGGACGTGCGCGACCGCGGCCGCAGCTCCCGGCGCCGCGCCGGGGGCTCCAACCGCGACTGCGAATACCGCGAAGTGGTGGTGGATCAGGAAACCGGCGAGGTGCTGCGCGAGCGGCCGGTGGCAGTGCAGCGCAACGTGGTGCCGCGCCGTTACACCAACATCCCCCGGCCCACCGCCGAGGACTACGTGGCGCTGGTGCCCATTCCCGATCGCTGGCGCATTGTGGACAGCCTCGACCCCGAGGGCTACCCCAACCGCTGGTGGGATCCTTACAACCAGAACACGATCAAGGGCGACAAGCCGGTGCACGGCGACTGGTTTTTCAACGTGACGGCCATTTCCGACACGGTGGTGGAGTTCCGCGAGGTGCCCACGCCGGTGGGCGTGCAGTCCACCGATGGCGCCGGCTCGCTGGATGTGCTGGGCGCCACCGAGCAGGCCCTGTTCAACGAAAACCTGGCAGTGGAACTGGTGTACTACCAGGGCGACACCGTGTTCCGGCCCCCGGACTGGGAAATCCGCTTTACCCCGGTGTTCAACTACAACTACACCGAGTTGGAAGAAATCACCGGCGTGAACGCCGACCCGGGCGATGGCATTACCCGCAACGACAACCACGTGGGCATCCAGGCCGCCTTTGTCGACAAGCATTTGCGCAACGTGTCCGACCGCTACGACTTCGACAGCCTGCGGGTGGGCATCCAGCCCTTCTCCAGCGACTTCCGTGGCTTTCTGTTCCAGGATGCCCAGCTGGGCGCGCGCCTGTTCGGCACCCGCAGCAACAACCGCTTCCAGTACAACCTGGCCTGGTTCCGCCTGCTGGAGAAAGACACCAACTCGGGCCTGAACGATGTCAGCGAGGATTTGCGCGACAACGACGTGTTCTTCGCCAACGTCTACTGGCAGGACATGCCCAAACTCGGCTTTTTCTCCCAGGCCACCCTGGCCTACAACCGCAGCCGGGAAGACGAGTTCTTCTACGATACCAACGACTTCATCCAGCGCCCGGCCTCCCTCGGCCAGGAGCGCATGCGCGACTACGACGTTTACTACGTGGGCTACAACGGCGACGGCCACTTTGGTCGCCTGAACCTGACCGTGTCCGCCTACGCCGCCTTCGGTGAAGAGCAGGGCGGCGTGTTCACCGGGCAGGATTCGGATATCGAAGCCTTCTTCTTTGCTGCTGAGCCTGGCATCGACCTGGACTGGATTCGCCTGCGCGGCTCCTTCCTGTTCGCCAGCGGCGACGACGACCCCTTCGATGACAAGAGCCAGGGCTACGCCGCCATCTTCGAAAACCCGCAGTTTGCCGGCGCCGACACCAGCTACTGGATTCGCCAGGGCGTGCCGCTGATTGGCGGTGGCCGGGTGGCCTTGTCGCAGCGCAACGCGGTGCTGCCGGATTTGCGCTCTTCCAAAGAGCACGGCCAGTCCAACTTCACCAACCCCGGCCTCTGGCTGGCGGGGGCCGGTGTCGACCTGGACCTGCTGCCGGAGCTGCGCCTGTCGTTTAACGCCAACTACCTGGCCTTCGCCGAAACCGAGGTGCTGGAGGTTGCGCGGCAGCAGGCCAACGTGGACGAGGAGATCGGCCTTGATCTCTCCGCCGCGCTGATCTGGCGGCCCTTTATGAGCCAGAACGTGGTGGCGCGGCTGTCCTACGCGCAGCTGCTGTCTGGCCAGGGCTTTAATGATCTGTACGGGGAGGAGGATCCCTACTCCCTGTTGCTCAACGTCATACTGACTTTCTGAGGGGCCGACGATGGAACGCAAGACAAGCCCGAGAAGGCCGCAATGGTTGCAACGCTGGTCGCTGATGCACAGCTGGGCGCTGGCGATGGGGGCTGTGCTACTGGCCCTGCCGGTCAGCTATAGCCTGAGCGCCTCTGGTGAAAAACCGATAGAGCGCAACCATGTCACCGCGCCTCCGGCGCCGGCGAGCCAGACCGCAGAGGCGATGGCCGCCAAAACCGATGGCTGCGTGACCTGCCACACCGCCACCGACCAGAAAACCATGCACGCCAACCCGGCGGTGAAGCTTGGCTGCACCGATTGCCACGGGGGCGACGCCACTGTTAACAAGCCATCTGGCACGCAAAGCCTGGCCGATGCCGGCTACCTGGCCGCCATGGAGCAGGCCCACGTGCTGCCGCTGTATCCCGAGTCCTGGCACTATCCGTCCAGCGCCAACCCCGAGCGCACCTACACCCTGCTCAACAAGGAGAGCCCGGAGTTTGTGCGCTTTATGAACCCCTCGGATTACCGCATTGTCGAGGAGGCCTGCGGCGCCTGCCACCAGCCGATCATCGAGGCCGCCAAGCGCAGCCTGATGGCCACCTCCGCCATGCTCTGGGGCGGGGCGGCCTACAACAACGGCATATTGCCGCTCAAGCGCTACATTCTCGGCGAGGGCTACACCCGCGAGGGCGAGCCGGCGGCCATCCCCGGCCCGGTCAAGCCCACGGCGGAAATGGTGAAGATGGGCATTATCGAAACCCTCTACCCGCTGCCGGCCTGGGAAACCCTGAAGCCGGGCGACATCTTCCGTGTGTTCGAGCGCGGCGGGCGCAATATTTCCAACCTGTTCCCGGAGACTGGCCTGCCCAACGCCCTGGGCCAGTTGCAGCGCCTGGAGGAGCCCGGGCGGCCCGACTTCCGCCAGTCCAATCGCGGCCCGGGCACCGGCGCGCGCATTTCGGTGCCGGTGATCAACATCACCAAGACCCGCCTGAACGACCCCCACACCTGGTTTATGGGCACCAACGACCAGCCCGGGGATTACCGCCAGTCCGGCTGCGCGTCCTGCCACGTGGTGTATGCCAACGACCGGGACCCGGACCACTCGGCCCTGTACGCCCAATTCGGCCACACCGGCGAAACCCAGACCGCGGACCCGACCATTCCCCGGGGCGAGAGCGGCCACCCGCTCAAGCACGAATTTACCCGCGCCATTCCCACCAGCCAGTGCATGGTCTGCCACATGCACCAGCCCAACATGTTCATCAATACCTACATGGGCTACACCATGTGGGACTACGAATCCGACGCGCCCTTCATGTGGCCCGAGGAGCAGGTGTACCCCACCGACAGCGAGCGCTTTGAGGTGCTGGATCGCAACCCAGAAGGTGCTGCGCCCCGGGGCAAGTGGGCGGATGTGGAGTTCCTGAAGACCGTCTCGGAGATGAACCCCAAGCTCAAGGACACCCAGTTCGCCGACTACCACGGCCACGGCTGGAACTTCCGCGCCATCTTCAAGCGTGACCGCAAGGGCAACCTGCTGGACGCCGAGGGCGATGTGGTTGCCGACGACGACCCGGAGAAATTCCAGAAGGCCGTGCATATGTCTTCCATCCACATGGATGTGGGCATGCACTGCGTGGACTGCCACTACGGCCAGGACAACCACGGCAACGGCCACCTGTACGGCGAAGTGGCGGCGGCGGTGGAGATCGACTGCAAGGACTGCCACGGCACCGCCAAGGCCTACCCCAACCTGTTTACCTCTGGCCCGGCGGCGCTGGACGGCGGCACTGACCTCGGCGCCATTCGCAACCCCGACGGCCAGAAGCGCTTCGAATGGATTGGCGACAAGCTCATCCAGCGCTCGGTGCTGGACCCGGAACTGGAGTGGGAGGTGAGCCTGGTCAAGGACGCCGTGACCCCGGGTAACCCGCACTACAACGAGAAGGCCGCCCGCGCCAAGCTGATGAGCAGCAACACCGAAACCCAGGAGTGGGGCACCGAGGTGGCCAGCGAGAACCTGGCGCACTCCTACGAGGAAATGGAGTGCTACACCTGCCACACCTCCTGGACCACCAGTTGTGGCGGCTGCCACCTGCCCATCGAGGCCAACAACAAAACCGAGCGCCATCACTACGAGGGCGGCGAGTCGCGCAACTTCGCCACCTACAACCCCCAGGTGGCCCGCGACCAGACCTTCCTGCTGGGCAAGCGCGAAACCGCCAAGGGCGGCAAGTACGCACCGGTGCGCTCCACCTCGGCGCTGGTGTTGTCGTCCACCAATGCCAACCGCGAGCGTATCTACATCCAGCAGCCGCCGATTGCGGCCAGTGGCTACAGCTCGCAGGCCTTCAACCCGCACTTCCCGCACACCGTGCGCAAAACCGAAACCAAGGACTGCGAAGACTGTCACCTGTCGAAAAACAACGACAACAACGCCATCATCGCCACCCTGATGATGTTCGGTGGCGACTTCCTGGACTTCCTCGGCCACTTTGCCTACATCGGTGGCACCGAGCATATCAACGCGGTGGAAGTCACCGAGTGGGAGGAGCCCCAGGCGGTGCGCGGCAGCTACCTGCAGAAGTACGCCTACCCGGACTTCTACCAGCAGCACCTGGACAACGACCGGGTACTGGCGGCGGACACCGGCCACGCCCACGGCTCCGGCCCGGCCAACTGCCTGCAGATGCGCGGCGAATACCTGTTTGTGGCCGAGGGCGAGCGCGGCATGCAGGTTTACGACATTGCCAGCATCTCCAACAAGGGGATTTCCCAGCGCATCATCACCGCGCCCTTCAGCCCGCTGGGCCACGACACCCAGGTGGAGAGCGCCAACGCCACCTGCGTGGTGCTGCCCACCACCCAGCCCATCCAGCCCTCGCGCAACGAGGGTGAGCTGATGCGGGTGATCAACGAAGAGCAGCCCTTCCACCCGCTGTACAACTACGCCTACATCACCGACGCCCAGGAGGGCCTGATCCTGGTGGACGTGGATACCCTGAGTGACGGGGAGCCGCGCAACAACCAGCTGGAGCGGGCGCTGACCTGGAACGAAGGCGGCGTGCTGACCGGCGCCCGGCACATGACCATTGGCGGCAAGTACGCCTATGTCATTGCCGATCGCGGCCTGGTGGTGCTGAACATCGATACCCCCCTGCAACCGAGGGTGGAGGCGACCCTGCCGCTGAACCGCGGCCACTCGGTGGCCCAGCAGTTCCGCTACCTGTTTGTGACCGACGCCGACGGCCTCAAGGTGGTGGACATCACCGACCCGACCGCGCCGCGCCTGACCGCCAACAACACCCTGCCGCTCACCCAGGCCCACCGCCTGCACCTGGCGCGCACCTACGCCTATGTGGCCTCTGGCAGCGAGGGCCTGGTGATTGTGGACATCACCAACCCCGAGCGCCTGCGCCAGCTGATTCGCTTCACCGATGGGGTGTCCGATGCGCGGGATGTGACTGTGGCCAGCACCAACGCCTCCCTGTTTGCCTACGTGGCCGACGGGCGCGAGGGGCTCAAGGTCATCCAGCTCACCGCGCCCGACAGCCAGCCCAAGTTTTACGGCTTCAGCCCCGAGCCGCGCCCGGTGCTGATTGCGCGCTATCCCACGGCCTCGCCGGCCCTGTCCCTCAGCCGCCCGCTGGAGCGCGACCGCGGTGTGGACGAGACCGGCGGCCAGGTGGCGGTATTCGGACGCCTGGGTTCGCGGCCGCTGAACTACGAGGAACTGCGCAAACTCTACCTGGATGAGAACGGCGAGCCCTGGTTTGTCGAGAACAAGCCGGCGAACAAGGAGACCGCGGGGCAATGAGGCAAGCGTTCAACGTCCTTCGGGGCCGGCGTTTTGCCGGTCTGCTGGTGATGCTGTGTCTGTCGGCGGCGAGCCTGGCTGCGCCGCTGCCGGAAACCGGCGCCAACCCCCATGAAGGGGTGGCCAGCTGCGCTACCAGTGTGTGTCACGGCAAGGTGAGCGAAGATGAAAGCGCCCCGGTGTGGCTGAATGAGTACCGTATCTGGCTGCGCAACGACTACCACAGCCGGGCCTACCGCACCCTGCAGACCGAGCAGAGCGAAGCCATTGCCCGCAAGCTGGGCCTGCCCAGCGCCGCCGGCGCCAAAATCTGCCTGGACTGCCACGCCGACAACGTGGCTACCGAGGCTCGCGGCCGGCGCTTCCAGATTTCCGACGGCGTCGGCTGCGAGGCCTGCCACGGTGGCGCCGGGCAGTGGCTGGAGTCCCACGCCGAGGCGGGCACCTCCCACGCCGACAACCTCGCCAAGGGCATGTACCCCACCGAGCAGCCGCTGGAGCGGGCGCGCCTGTGCCTGTCCTGCCACCTGGGCACCAAAGACAAATTCGCCACCCACCAGATCATGGGCGCCGGCCATCCGCGGCTGGCCTTTGAGCTGGAGACCTTCACCGTCAACCAGCCGGCGCACTACGAAGTGGATGCCGACTACCGCGAGCGCAAGCCGGCGATTGCCTCGGTGAACATGTGGCTGGCGGGCCTGGCGGTGACCGGCCAGCAGACCCTGGAGCTGTTGCAGGAGGACTGGTTTACCCAGCAGAGCCTGATGCCCGAGCTGTCCTTCTATCAGTGTCACGCCTGCCACCACCCGATGAACGATTTGCGCTGGAGCCCGGAGGGCACCCCGCCTGGCACCGTGCGCCTGAACGACGCCAGCCTGTTGGTGCTGGCGGAAGTGCTGGATGTGCTGGGCAGCGGCGATGCGGCCACCCTGCGCAGCGGCATCCAGCAATTGCACCAGGCCTCACTCAACAGTCGCGGCGCAGTGGTTACCCAGGCCAAGTCGCTGGCCGCCAGGCTCGACCCCATTGCCCGACAGGTCAGCGCCGGCAGCTACGGCGCCGACGATATGCGGCGGTTGCGCGCGGGCCTGCTGCAGCGCGCCGCGGCCGGCCGCTTCCGCCACTTTACCGCCGCCGAGCAGGTCTTCCTTGCGGTGGAAACCCTCGCCATCTCCATCGGTGATGCCGACCAACTGGAATCTTTACTGGACGCATGGTTCAAGTCCGTGGAAGATGAGAATACCTTCGTGCCGCAACAATTTGCGGTGCGGGCTAACCAGGTATTGGGGGGCTTGTGAGCGCATTGGAGGTGGTAGCAGAAGGAAGCGGTGCCACGCATGTGGGGCAGCGCAATCATAATGAAGACGCCTACCTGCTGGATGGTTCCCTGTCGCTGGCCATTGTTGCCGACGGTGTTGGTGGCCACCAGGCGGGTGAGGTGGCCAGTGCCATTACCTGTGAGGTTATCCAGCGCGAAGTAGCCGCTGGCCGCTCCATCGAAGACGGCATCCGCACCGCCAACCGCGAGGTGATGGCGGCCGTCGCTCAGGGGCGCGGCAAGGCCGGCATGGCGTCCACCGTGGTGGTGGCGCGCTTTTCCGAGGGCGATTACGAACTGGCCTGGGTCGGCGACAGCCGCGCCTATCTGTGGGACGGCCAGCTCAAGCTGCTGACGCGCGATCACTCCTACGTACAGGCCCTGCTGGCCAAGGGCCAGATCACCCTGGCCCAGGCCCGCAACCATCCGCGCAAAAACGTGATCGTGCAGGCCATTGGCCTGCAGGAAGACAACAAACTCGAAGTGGGCATCAACTGCGGCCGCCTGGCGCCGGGCCAGGTGCTGGTGCTGTGCAGCGACGGTTTGTCGGACGTGCTGGACAGCGCGGTGCTGAGCGAAATACTGGGCTCCGATCGCTCGCTGGAAGCGCGCTGCGACGCGCTGGTCGAAACCGCTGTTCAAGCCGGTGGCAGAGACAACATCACCGTGATTGTACTGCCGGGGGTGGCCGCCAGCTCGCAGGCGGATTTGCTGGAGCCGGAGGTACTGTGGACCTTTGACCCGGCCAGTGGCGAATACAGCGGCCTGCCGGAACTGGAAGCGGTGCAGGATGACGCCGTGCCGGCGCCGATACCAGCGGTGCGCCGGGTTGTGGCGCGCAAGGGGGGAGGGGCCACCACCCCCAACCCGAGCCAGCCCGAGTCCACCCAGATGATGTCCGCCACCGAGATCGCCGCTGCGCGGGAGGCCATGCAGCGGGAGCGTGACCAGCGCCGCAATCGCACTATTTTCTGGGTGGTTGCGGCAGTGTTGGTGGCGGGAAGTGTGGTATACAGCCTCGGCATAATTGCCGCCGGTTGAGTAGGGAATAGAATCATGTCTGAGTTCAGTGCAGAACTGCTAGCGGCGGATGGCAGCCGTTTCGCGCTCGAGGGCGAGCAGCGGGTCGGCCGCTCCGCTGACTGTGAAATCACCATCGACGACCCCCGGGTGTCGCGCACGCACGCCGTGCTGCGGGTGAAGGGCGAGAGCCTCACCGTGGAAGATCTCGGGTCGGCCAATGGCACCCAGGTCAACGGCCAGACCTCCAGCGGCGAGACCACCCTGCGGGATGGTGACAGCCTCAGCTTCGACAAGCACACCTTTGTGGTGGTGCTGAGTGGCGGCGCTGCCGCCGATATGGACGCCACCGTGGTGGGCGGGGTCGATGCCGATGCCACCGTGGTCTCGATACCCGAGGCGGCCGAGGCCGCGCCGGAACCCGCGCCTGCTCCTGAGCCCGCGCCTGCACCCAAGCCAGAACCGGCCCCTGAACCGAAACCGGCGCCGCCCCCCAACCCCGCCGACCTGCCCGGCAGCTGGATCGATTCCGGCACCAGCGACAGCACCCGTGTGCTATCGCTCGACGCCATTGCCGAGGCGGAGACATCGCCGCTGCAGATGGAGCGGGCCTCGGACCTGCCCCACCTCATCCTGGTGTCGGTGACCGGCGAAGGTGGCGAAGCGCTGGAACTGCAACTGGGTGACGGCACAGAGCCCGATGTGTGGGAAATCGGCCGCGACCCCAATTGCGAAGTGCCCATTGCCGAGCCCAGCGTATCGGCCCGCCACGCCCAGCTGATTCATCAGGACGGCCGCTGGCGACTGGTGAACCTGGTGTCTGCCAACGGCATTTTTGTGAACGGCGAGAAGCGCCTGACCGCCTACCTGGCAGACGGCGACGAAATTCGCCTGGGGGTGGCTACCCTCGTCTTTCGCGCAGCCGCCGGCGCGCAGGCCGGTGGCGCGGGCAAGGCTGCATCCGCAGCAGGCAGCGCCGCCGCTGGCAAAGCGGGTGGCAAAACCGGTGGCGGCGCAGCTGCGGGTGGCGCGGGTGGCAAGACCCTGTGGATTGCCGTGGCAGCGGCCCTGGTTGTGGCGGCGGCCGCAGCGGCCTGGCTGCTGCTCTAGCTGGCAACCGCTGTTGAACGACAAGGGCGCCGCGGCGCCCTTTTTGCTTTGGTGTGGTTTACTGGACTGCTTGAATCGGCAACCGGCATACGGCGTAGTTTGTCCGGTGCCGATAGGCGCTAAGTTAATGGCCTTGTTATGGATGGGAGGCTGATGCAACATTTGTTGGTTGATGACAGATGGTGGGCCCGCCATGAATACTGCTGAGCTTGAAAGTATACGTACAGCTGCGCTGGAACTGACGGAGGCTGAACGTGCGCAGTTAGCCAGCGACCTGGTGGCCAGCCTTGATGGACCGGCAGACAGTGAGGTGGCCGCAGCTTGGGACACAGAAATATGCCGAAGAATCAATGAAATAAACAACGGCTCAGCCACGTTGCTCGATGCGGATGAGGTGCTGGCACGAGCGCGGGCGAGAATTCAGCGCACCTGATGCCAGCGGTAAAAATTCACGCCGAGGCAGCGCGAGAGCTGGAACAGGCGGCTGCGTGGTATGAACGCGAGCAACCAGGGCTGGGAAGTCGACTTATTGAAGCCTTTGAACATGCATTGGTTCTGTTGACGGAACCCAATGCGCCATTAACGCCGGTGCTTGGGCAGGCAGCGCAGCTGGGCGCCAAGAAGCTGATCCTTCACAAATTTCCATTCTCACTGATTACGATAGAAGCGCACGGCGCGATTGTAGTGGTTGCCTTAGCCCATCATGCCCGACGTCCGGGATATTGGCATTCGCGGTCAAATCCATAACGTGGCGTTAACCGCCGGCGCGCGGCGAAGCCGCGTTTAGGCTGCCCGGTGCATCAGGCGGCCAGCACTTCCCGCAGTTTGCCATTGTGAATGGCCTGGCAATGTCGGTGCAGTGTTCCCAGCCGCTGCTGCCAGGCGGGTGTTGCCGTGGCATCAATACCGAGGGTGGCGAGCAGGCGGGTCAGGCGCTCGATGTCGTCTTCGTCGCTGGCGCGGATGGCCAGCAACTGTGCCTGGCGCGGGTCGTCGATGGACAGGTCGCTGTGCAATATAACGGCGCACCAGGCGGCCAGGGCCCTGAGCAGCAGGTCATGGTTATTCGCCGGAGCCGCCAGGGCGGGCAGCCAGCGCTGGCGAATTTTTTCGGTGCCGTCCATGGCGATCTGGGCGCAGCGGTGGCGCAGGCCGGGGTTGGCAAAGCGCTGCAGCAGGGCCGCCGCGTAGGCTTGTACATCAAAGCCCTCGGGCGTGGTGAGGGCGGGTATCAGCGCCTCGGCCATCAATCTTTCCAGGTAGCTGCGCAGCGGCGCGTCGCCCGCTACATCGGTCACTACGTCGGCGACGGTTTCCTTGTCGAGCAGCAGCCCGATGTAGGCAATGGCCGAGTGGCTGGCGTTCAAAAGCCCCAGTTTCAGTGATTCGTAGGGGCGGATGTCCTGCACCAGCAGGGCGCCGGCGCCGGCCCAGTCGGGCACGGCGGCGGCAAAGGTGTCTTCGATAATCCATTGGCTGAAGCCTTCGGTGACCACGGCGGCCTCGTCCCGCAGGCCGATCAGCCGCGCCTGCTCATCCAGCGCCTCGGCGCTGAGCGCCGGCACTATCCGGTCCACCATGGAACACGGGAAGCGCACCGCCTCGGCCAGCCAGGGCAGGCATTCGGGGTAGCTGCGCTGCAGGTAGTCGCGCAGTGCCGCCGCCAGCCGGGCGCTGTTCTCCGAGAGGTTGTCACAGCTGATCACCGTCAGCGGCGCGGCGCCCTGTTGCAAGCGCAGGTGCAGGCCGTGGGCGAGTACGCCAATGGCCGATTGCGCCTGCGCGGGATGGGCCAGGTCGTGCTGGATGTCGGGGTGCGCCACATCCAGCGACCAGCCGTCTGCCCCCAGGCAGTAGCCCTTTTCCGTGACCGTGAGGGTGACCACGCGGGTTGCGGGGGCGGCCAGCAGGGTGTTCAGCTGCTCGCGCTCGCGGGATAGGGTCAGCACCTGTTGCAGGGCGCCCACCAGGCGCAGCTGGCGGCCGCCTGCGGCTTCGCTGCGCAGGGTGTACAGGCCGTCCTGGGGGTTGAGCTGGGCGGCCACGGTGGTACTGCGCAGGCTGGCGCCGACGATGCCCCAGTGGCCGCCACTGTGTGCCATGGCCTGGTCGGTGTACAGCGCCTGGTGGGCGCGGTGAAAGGCGCCGGGGCCAAGGTGCACAATGCCGGTGCGCAATGCATCGCGGTTGTAGGCAATGGGGGTAACGGTGGGTGACAGGGCCGGCAGGGTGGCGGTGGCAAGGCGCTGCATGGCGGGCTAGCCCTGGCTGCTGGCGAGCAGGTTGTCGATCACGCGCTGCAGGTGCTTGCGCATGGCGTTGCGCGCCGCGCTGGCCTTGCCCTGGCGCAGGGCGGCAACAATGCGCCGGTGGTCGTCAATGATGGGGCGGCTGCCTTCCTGGCGCACCCGCTGGTGAAAATGGGTGCTGATTTCCGATTCGTTGCGCAGCTGCCACAGCCAGCGCACAGTGGCGCCAATGGCGCTGTTGCCGCAGGCTTCGGCGATCAGGCAGTGGAATTTTTCATCCGCCGCCTCGGTCATGGTCTCGCGCTGGTTTTCCTGCTCCATGTCTTGCAGCAGGGCGTCCAGGGTGGCGATCTGTTCCGGGCTGATGCGCTCGGCGGCCAGGGCGCAGGCCTCCGCTTCGAACAGCATCCGCGCCTCCAGGATCTCAAAGGGGCCGGGGTCGTTGGCTACCGACAGCGATTTACCGGGCCGGCGCAGCACGTACACGCCGGAGCCAGAGCGAATCTGCACCAGGCCGGCAATTTCCAGGGCGATCATGGCCTCGCGGATGGTGGGCCGGCCAACGCCGAACTGCTCCGCCAGGTCGCGCTCCGAAGGCAGCCGCTCGCCGGGGGGCGGGGTGCCCTTGCGAATCAGCTCCCGCAACTGGTCGGCTACCTGCAGGTACAGCCGCTGTACCTTGACGGTCTGGATTTTCATATTTGCCTGCCCTGCATGGTTGCCGCGCCAAGGCATCGGTAACCCGTCGATGTTGCAAGAAGCATAAAGCATGCAATGCAGGTGGTAAACTGGTAAGGCCAATTGTGTGGCGCTGGCCGTGCCGGCTGGCACGGTTAGTGGCCGGCGCGCTGGCGCAGGGTTTGTAGGGCGTGAATCACCCCGCGCAATTCCGCCAGTCCGCGCAGGCGGCCACCGTAGGAGTAGCCCGGATTCACGCCGGGTCTGCCGATTTCGTCACCCATCAGGTGGCCGTGGTCGGGGCGCATGGGAATGCGGTCGGCCCGGCCCTCGCCGGCGCGGCGCTGCTCTTCGTCGAGCAGGGCGTCAATCAGTCCCACCATGTCGTTGTCGCCGTCCAGGTGATCCGACTCGTAGAAGGAGCCGTCTTCCTCGCGGCGGATATTGCGCAGGTGAACGAAGTGGATGCGCTCGCCAAATTCCCGGGCAATGCCCACCAGGTCATTGTCGGCGCGGGCGCCGAAGGAGCCGGCGCACAGGGTCAGGCCGTTGTGCCGGCTCGGCACGGCGCTGAACAGTCTGCGGGCATCGTCGGCCGTGGACACCACCCGGGGCAGGCCGAACAGGGAGAAAGGCGGGTCGTCCGGGTGGATGCACATGCGCACGCCGGCCTCCTCCGCCACCGGGATGACCGCCTGCAGAAAGGCCAGCAGGTTGTCGCGCATGCCCTCGGTGCCCAGGGCAATGAACTCGGCAATGGCGCGGCGAATGCCCTCGCGGTCGTAGGAACCCTCGCCCCCCGGCAGGCCGGCGATGATGTTTTTCTCCAACAGCGCGCGCTCGGTGTCGCCCATGGCGTCAAAGCGCTGGCGGGCCCGATCCAGCAGGGCCTGGGGGTAGTCGTTTTCGGCGCCCTCGCGCTGCAGCATGCACACGTCGTAGGCGGCGAAGTCGGTCATTTCAAAGCGCAGCGCCTGGCTGGCGTTGGGCAGGGTGTAGGACAGGTTGGTGCGCGTCCAGTCCACCACCGGCATGAAGTTGTAGCACACCACTTCAACACCGGCGGCGCCAACGTTGCGCACGGATGTCTGGTAGTTTTCCAGCAGCTGGTGGTGGTTGCCGCTGCGGGTTTTCAGGTCGTTGTGCAGGGGGATGCTTTCCACCACCGCCCACTGCAGCCCGGCGTCTTCTATCAGGCGCTTGCGCTTCTGGACCTCCGCCAGCGGCCAGGGCTCGCCGGTGGGAATGTGGTGGAGGGAGGTAACCACGCCGGTGGCGCCCGCCTGCCTGATGTTGCGCAGGCTGACCGGGTCATCCGGGCCAAACCATCGCCATGTTTCCTGCATACACTGCCTACCTGAGAGTCACCTGAAAAAAGGGGCTTGCTTAAGTGCGCGGGGCGTTTCGAGCTTGACACCCGAAGAGCCAGCTGACACTCTAAATTGGCCTTACCACCTTGCCAGTGCTTTTGAGTTTGCCCCACTCGGGCGGCAGTGGCAAGCCGGGAATAATGACAGGATAACCGGACATCATGACAACACAGCGGAAGGTTCGTCTCGGGGTGATTGGCCTCGGCAATATCGCCCGGCAGCACATTCAGCACGTTCGCGAAGGCCTGGTGAGCGGCTGTGAAATTACCGCGCTGTGCAGCCGCAGCGCCAGCCCCCTGGCCAGCGAGCTGGGGGTGCGGCACTTCACTGATTACCGCGAGCTGATCGACGCCGGTGGCTGCGACGCGGTGCTGATTGCCACCCCCACCTTCGAGCACCTGGCCGGCGGCCGCTACGCCCTGGCCGCGGGCCTGCATGTGATGATGGAAAAACCCCTGGGCCTGTCGCTGGCCGAGGGTGAGCAGTTGCTGGCCCTGCGCCAGCCGGGGCAGGTGTTCGCCCTGATGCTGAACCAGCGCGCCGACCCGCTGTTTGTGGCCATGCGGGAGATTCTGCAGCGCGGCGAACTGGGCCCGCTGGTGCGCTGCAGCTGGACCATGACCCACTGGTTTCGCCCGGAGGTGTACTTCCAGGTCAGCGACTGGCGCGCCACCTGGCGCGGCGAAGGCGGAGGCCTGCTGCTGAACCAGTGCATCCACAACCTTGATATTTTCCAGTGGCTGGTGGGCATGCCCGAGCGGCTGCGGGCTTTCTGCCACTTTGGCAAATACCACGACATTGAAGTGGAAGACGAGGCCACGGCCTACCTTGAGTTTGCCGGCGGCGCCAGCGGTGTATTTGTCGGCTCCACCGGCGAGGCCCCCGGCTGCAACCGCCTGGAGATTGTGGGTGATAGCGGCAGCCTGCTGTTTGATGGCGAGCGCCTGCTGCAAACGCACAACGACCCGGGCACGGCGGCCTACAGCCGCAGCACCCGGGACATGTTTGGCATGCCCGCCAGCCACACCCGCGACATCACGCCCCAGCGCAGCACCAACCAGCACGCCACGGTGCTGGCCAACTTCTGCGCCGCCATCACCCGCGGCGAGGCGCTGATTGCCGATGCCGCCGAGGGCCTTGATGCCCTGGCACTGGCCAACGCCATGCTGCTGTCTACCTGGGAGGGCACAGAGATTGCGCTGCCGCTGAACAGCGGCCACTACCAGCGCCTGCTGGATGAGCGCATTGGTAGTTCCCGCCTGCGGCAGAAGGCGGATATCGAAGCCAACATCGATATGAGCCAGTCGTACCGCTAACGCGGCAATGGCCACGGGGAGCCGACCTTGACTGAACTGACCCAGGAACAACAGACCCTGCAATACCTGGCGCAAAAGCCGGCGCTGGCGCGTCTGCCGACCTACCTGCGCCTGTCCGGCCCGGGCTGGCTGCAGGGCGCGATGACCCTCGGCGGCGGCAGCGCCATTACCTCCCTCACCATCGGCGCCGTGTACGGTTACGAACTGCTGTGGGTGCAACCGCTGTCGATGTTGATCGGCTGTATCATGTTGTTTGCCCTGTCGCACCAGACCCTCAGCACCGGCCAGCGCCCCTATGACGCCATGCGCCGCCATGTCAGCCCCGCGCTGGCCTGGCTGTGGGCGGTGGCGGCGCTGGCGTCCAGCGTGATCTGGGGTTTTTCCCACTACCCGCTGAGCGCCGGCATGCTGGAGGACATTGTCTCGGTGGCCACCGGCTATCGCCCCGCCGACGGGCCGGGCCGCGAGCTATATCTGTTTGCGCTGGCGATCGGGGTGTGGATGCTGTGCGCTTTTACCGCCTGGAACTATGGCGCTGGCGGGCGACCGGTGAAGGTGTTCGAGACCGCCATCAAACTGCTCAGCACGCTCATTGTGCTGGCCTTTGCCTGGGTGGTGGTGAGCGCCAGCCTGGACTCTCAGGTGGACTGGGCTGCGGTGGCGGCGGGTTTTGTGCCCTCGTCCCTGCCCACCGACGCCGCCGGCGTGACTACGGTGATGGCGGCGCTGGGCACGGCGGTGGGCATCAACATGACCTTTGTTTACGGCTATACCCTGCTGGAGCGCGGCTGGGGGCGCGAGCACCGTGAACTGGCGCGCTACGACATTGTGATTGGGCTGGTGTTGCCCTACGTGCTGGTGACCAGCCTGATGGCCGTTGCGGCAGCGGGGGCGTTCTATGGCAGCGGGCTGGATATCCAGGGCAAGCTCAGCCCGGCCCAGGCGGCCAACATGTTTGTGGAGGCCGGCCTCAACCCGGTCACCGGGCGGCTGATTTTTGCCTGTGGCGTGCTTGGCATGGCGGTGGGCTCGCTGGTTATGCACATGCTGTGCTGCGGCGCGGCGGCCGCCGCCCTGTTTGGCTGGGCGCCGCACTCGCGCCAGTATCGCCTTGCCCTGCTACTGCCCACGCCGGCGGTGCTTGGGGTCTTCCTGTGGTCTACCCTTGGCGCCTACCTGGTGCTGCCCACCTCGGCCATCTGCGGCTTTTTGCTGCCCATTGCCTACCTTGGCTGGCTGCTGCTGAACAACCGCCAGGACTACCTCGGGGATGATCGCCCGCGTGGCGCGCGGGCCCTGTTTTACAACAGTGCCATGGTGCTGTGCATTGTTACCGTGCTGGCCAGTGTCTGCTACAGCACGGCCGTGGCCACCGGGCTGATATAGGGAATTGACGTGAGCGATATCAAAGACGGCGCCAACTACGCGCCGAGCGGCAAGGCGGAACAGGTGGTGGGCGAGGGCGAATTCTGCTTTGCCGCGGCCTTTCTGGACCACGGGCACATCTACGGCCAGGTCAATGGCCTGCGCGACGCCGGCGCCACGCTGAAGGCTGTTTACGACCCTGACCCGCAGCGCCTGCAGCGCTTTTGTGCGGCCTATCCCGGCGTAAAGGCCGTGGCGAGCTTCGACGACATTCTGGCCGACCCGGCCATTCGCCTGGTGGCGGCGGCGGCCGTTCCCTCGGAGCGTGCGGCGATCGGCCTGCGGGTGCTGCGCGCCGGCAAGGATTATTTCACCGACAAATCACCCTTTACCTCCCTGGATCAACTGGCCGAGGTGCGCCAGGCGGTGGCCGCAACCGGCGGCAAATACGCGGTGTACTACGCCGAGCGCCTGCACAACGACGCCGCCTGGCGGGCCGGCGAGCTGATTCGCCAGGGCGCCGTTGGCCGCGTGCTGCAGGTGTTGAACCTGGCGCCCCACCGGCTGGCGAAGGAGACGCGCCCGGACTGGTTTTTCGACAAGCAGCGCTACGGCGGCATTCTCACCGACATCGGTTCCCACCAGGTGGAGCAGTTCCTGACCTACGCCGGCTGTGCCAGCGCAACCCTCAACTTTGCCCGGGTGGCCAACTTCAGCCACCCCGACAAGCCGGGCCTAGAGGATTTTGGCGAGATGTCCATGACCGGCGACAACGGCGCCTCGTTCTACGCCCGTGTCGACTGGTACACCCCCGGCGGCCTGCGTACCTGGGGCGATGGACGCACCTTCATTACCGGCACCGAGGGCACCATTGAGCTGCGCAAATACCTCGACGTGGCCGGTGAAGCGCCGGCCTCCCGCCTGTTCCTGGTGAACGCCGAAGGCGAGCAGGTGGAGGATTGCCTGCACCGCAGCGGCTTTCCGTTTTTCGGCCAGCTCATCCTGGACTGCCTGCACCGCAGCGAGCAGGCGATGACCCAGGCGCACGCCTTCGCCGCCGCCGAACTGAGCCTGCGGGCCCAGGCGCTGGCCGAATCGGGCACCACCTGAGTGGGCACTTTTACCGTACAACTGGACTGCTATGACGATCAAGCATGCAACACACCACATCGGCCTGCTGGCTCTGGCGCTGTCGGGGGTGATCCACGCTGGCGAATCCGCTCCGTTAGATTCTGCGCTGGAAACGGTACTGGTGACAGGCAATTACACGCCGCTGGCGGCGCAGGACTTTACCGCGTCTGCCAGCGTGCTGGATGCCACCCAGCTGCGGCAACTGAACAAGCGCCAGCTGGGTGATGTATTGCGCACCGTGCCCGGTGTGCTGGTGGAGGAACAGGGCGGCAGCGGTGGCTTGACGGCGGTATCGCTGCGCGGTGGCGAGGCCAACTTTACCCAGATCCTACTGGATGGTATTCCCCTAAACGACCCCACCAATGCCCGCGGCGGCAGTTACGATGTGGGCAATATCAGCGCCGTCAGCATCGAGCGCATCGAAGTGGTGCGCGGGCCCCAGTCGGCGGTGTACGGCTCCGATGCGCTGGCCGGCGTCATCAACCTGATTTCCGCCAACCCGCGGGAGCCACGGGCGACCACTCTGCGGGCGGAGTTGGGGGAGTCGGGCTATCGCGATATCAACCTGGCCAGCGGGGTGCAGGTGGGTGAGCTTGGCATCGCCCTGGACCTGGCCTCCCGCGAGGACGATGGCCGGGTGCCGGGCAGCACCCGCGACACCGCCAGCGCCAACCTGCGGCTCAGCTGGCAGCTGGCGCCGCAGCACCGGCTCAGCGGCCAGTTGCGCCACCTGGAAGGCGAGCGCAGCAGCTATCCGGAGCAGAGCGGAGGCCCCCTGTACGCCGCCAGCGATGCGCTGGATGATAGCGACTACCGCGATACCACCGCCGGCCTTGCCTGGGAGGCCCAGCTCGCGCCGCGCTGGCGCAGCCGCTTGGCGGCGGACTACTTTGACCACCGGGAGGATTACCAGTCCCCTGGCGTGGCGCCCTACCTGGCAGTGCCGCCCAATGGCAGCAGCACTGATTTCGATCGCAGTCAGTTGAGCTGGGTGAATACCCTGCAACTGGCGCCGGATTACCAGCTCAACCTGGGGGCCGACTACCGCGACGAGTCCGGGGAGTCCACCGGTTACCTGGACCTCGGCTTCCCCCTGCCTACCGACTACACCCTGTCGCGCCAGACCCGCGGCCTGTTCGCCGATGTGCACGCGCGGCTGGCACCGCGGCTATTGTTGCAAGGCAGTGCGCGCCACGACAGGCCAGACAGCTTCGACAGTGAGACCACCCTGCGCCTGGGGGCGCGCTACCAGTTGCTGCCGACCCTGGACCTGCTGGCCAACTGGGGCGAGGGCTTTAAGTTGCCGAGTTTCTTTGCCCTTGGCCACGGCCTGGTGGGCAACCCCGACCTGCAACCGGAAACCGCCCGCGGCTGGGACGCGGGGCTTCAGTGGCAACCGGTGGATGGCCTGCAGGTTACCGCCACCGCCTTTGGCAACCGCTACCGCAACCTGGTGGACTTTGACGCCGAGGCCTTCACCAACGTCAACCGGCGCGAAGTGCAAACCCGCGGCGGCGAATGGCAGCTGGCCTGGCAGGCAACCACTGGCCTTTCATTGCAGGCCCATGCCACCTACACCGACATCGATGTCATCGGCGAGGATGCCCGCCTGCTGGGGCGCCCCGAATGGCAGGCCGGCGCCTGGCTGAACTGGGCTTTTTTGCCGCGCTGGCACACCGGGCTGGATTACCAGTGGAACAGCGCGGTGCCGGCGTCATCAATGCACACCGGCGCCACCGTTGTCAGCGAACTGGCGGGCCGGCAGCGGCTCGACTGGCGCCTGGGCTGGCAGGCGGCGCCCTGGCTGGAACTGGCGCTGGCCCTGGACAACCTGCTGGACGACGACTACCAGAGCGCCGTGGGCTTTGCCGCCCCGGGGCGCAGCGCGCGGCTGGCGGCCACCTTGAGTTTTGGCGGCGCATAACGCCTCGTCACCGCTTACATCTTCAATCATTGTTATTGGGCCATTCATGAAAAAACTCCTCATCGCCCTTGTTGTTGTCATTGCCGCCGTGGCCCTCGGCTGGTGGTTTATAGCTGCGCCGGCGCCCTCGGATAACAGCAGTGCAGGCCAGGCCAGTGAAGCGGGCCGCGACGACACCTACAAAACCCTGGACACCGAACCCGCGCCGGTGCTCTCGCCGCAGCAGGCCCTGGAGCGCTTTCGTATCGCCCCCGGCTTTGAGATCGAGCTGGTGGCGGCCGAGCCCTTGATCGAAGACCCGGTGGCCATGGCCTGGGATGAATACGGCCGGCTCTACGTGGTGGAAATGCGCGGCTACATGCCGGATGTCTACGGCAACGGCAGCGACGAGCCTGTGGGGCAGGTGGTGCGCCTGAGCGATGACGATGGCGACGGTCGCATGGATCGCTCCGAGGTTTTTCTGGACGGCCTGGTCAACCCCCGCGCCGTGGCGGTGACCAACCAGGGGATTCTGGTCGGCGAGCCGCCCAACCTCTGGCTCTGTGAACTGCCGAACCCGGATGCCGACTGCAGCGCCCGCCGCCGGGTGGGGGACTACGCGCCCAATCTGGGCGAAGGCAACGTGGAACACCTGGAAAACGGCCTGTTCACCGGCCTGGACAACTGGCTCTACAACGCCAAGTCGGCCCGCAGCTTTCGCTTTGACAATGGCAAGCTAGAGGTGCGCCACGGCCCCCAGCGCGGGCAGTGGGGCATGGGGCAGGATGATCGTGGCCGCCTGTTCTACAACCACAACTCCACTTGGCTGCAGGCCGACCTGTTCGCCGGGGAAGACGTGGTGGAGGCCGACAGCGGCGTCACCTACGCCGGGCTTGGCGTTAACCTGACCGACCCCAGCGAGGTGTTCTCGGTGCGGGTCAACCCCGGGGTGAACCGGGCCTATCTCGAGGGCACCCTGCGCCCCGATGGCCGCCTGCACAAGGCCACCGGGGTCAGCGGTTTGGCGGTGTATCGCGGCGACCAGTTTCCCGCTGAATATGCCAACGATGTGTTTGTGCCGGAGGTGGCCGCCAATGTAGTTGCCCACCTGCGCGTCAGCGAGCAGGGCATGGCGCTTGCCGCCGAGCACCGTCTGTACGACGACCCGGACTGGGGGCAGCGGGAATTTCTGGGTTCCACCGACGAGCGCTTTCGCCCGGTGGATGCCCTGAACGGGCCGGATGGCGCCCTCTACATTATCGATATGTACCGCGGCATAGTGCAGGACACCTACTTCCTCACCGACGAGTTGCGCGAGCAGATCCTGCTGCGCCACCTGGACAAACCGCTGGGCAAGGGACGCATCTGGCGTGTGCGGCATCGCGATGGCGGCCGCGCAGCGGAGCCGGTTAACCTGGCGCAGGCCAGCGATGACACCCTGCTGGCCCTGCTTGCCAGCGGCAACGGCTGGCAGCGCGACACCGCCCAGCGCCTGCTGCTGGCCCGTGGCGGCGACCTGACCGGGCGCCTGGCCGCGTTGGCCACCGGTGAGAACAGCATTGCCGCCACCCATGCCCTGTGGACCCTGGCCGGGCGCGGCGAGTTGAGCCCGGCGCTGGTGCAGCAGGTGCTGGCCATCAACGATCCCTGGCGCCAGGTGCAGGCCCTGCGCTCCGGCGCGCAGCTGCTCTTGGCAGACAGCCTGCTGGGCCTGAGTGAAGCGCTGGGCAATGATTCGGGCCAGGTGCCGGAGCGGGTGCAGATGCAGTACACCCTGGCCCTGGGCCAGCACGCCGGGGCGCCCGCCGTGCGCCAGCGCCTGCAGCAGCAACTGTTGAGCGGGATGGGTAGCGAGTATGTGCGCCAGGCCGTGGTGCGGGCCGTGCGCACCCAGGAAATGGCCTTCCTGCCGGAGCTGCTGGCCAACCCCGCCTTTGCCACCTACTCAGAGCCGTTGGCGGCAGTGCTGGGTGCTGTGGCGGCCAACGCCTACCGCGACCTGCGCGGCGACCTTACGTCCACCGAGCCGGCCAACCCGGCCCTGCTGGATTTGCTGGCGCTGCTGGGCAGTGCCGGAGAGCGCCATGCGTGGCAGGAAGTGGCGATGCAGGAAGCGCTGCGCGGCCTGACCCTGCGCACCGGCTTTGAGCCGGCGCGCCTGGCTGCCATGCCAGAGTTGTTTGACACCGGCGCCGAGGTCGACGAGGCGCTGGCCGCCGCGCGCCTGCTAGGTCGCCGGGCCTTTACCTGGCCCGGCGACCCGCTGGCGCTGGGTATCGAACCGTTGACCCCGGCCCAGCAGGCGCTGATGTCGCAGGGCGAAACGTTTTACTCCCATTGCGCGGCCTGCCATGGCGCCGACGGCGCGGGCGTCCCCGGCCTGGCGCCGGCCCTGGCCGGTGCCGAGTGGGTCACCGGGCCGCCCGAGTGGCTTGGGCGCATCATTCTGCAGGGCCTGACCGGGCCGGTGGAGGTCAAAGGAGAGACCTTCAACGGCGTTATGCCGCCCCACGGCCACCTGGCGCAGCTGGATGACGCGGTATTGGCTGGGCTGATGACCTACCTGCGGCGCGCCTGGGGCAACGCCGCCTCTGCGGTGGACCCGGACAAGGCCGCGGCCATCCGCGAAAACAGCGCCGCGCGGCAGCAGCCCTGGACCGTGGCGGAACTGCGCGCGGTTTATGTCGACCGGGGGTTCCGCCGACTGGTGGGCGAGTACTCGGTGAGCTTCATCACCATTGCCATCAGCGAGCAGCCCGAGGGCCTGTACATGGAGGCCACCATGGGCGGGGAGGGTTTGCTGACCCAGCTGGACGACAACCTGTTTGAGATTCGCTCGGAGGACGGGGCAGTGCAGATCGAATTTGTCAGCGAGCCCGATGGCAGTGTGAACAAGCTGATCATCCACCGCGATGGCCAGCAGATTCCGGCCGAACGGGATACCTGAGCGTGCTGCTGCCGGCAAAGCCGATGGCGGGTGGATGCCCGCCCCTGGCAGCCAATGACAAGCCATAACACCCCACCGACGCCCCGGAGAACCGCCACCATGCAACGACGCCAGTTTCTACAGGCCGCTCTACACACTTCCGCCGCCGCCGCGGGCTTGCTGCTCGCGCCGCGCTTGGCCACGGCCGCCGGCCAGTCGCTGGATGCCATTGGCCTGCAGCTCTACACCGTTAACAGCGCCATGGCCGCCGACTTCGAGGGCACCCTGCGGGCGGTTGCCGCCATCGGCTACCGCGAGGTGGAGTTCTCCACCGCCGGCGGGTTGTTTGGCCGCCCGCCGGATGAGGTGCGGGCGCTGCTGGATGAGCTGGGCCTGCGCGCCCCCTTTGGCCGCCTGAGGCCGGAACTGCCGGTGGACATTACCCAGCTGCCCAGGGACGAGGCCATGGCCCTGTTTCGCAAGCTCGGCGGCACCGATCGCTTGCTCGGCAACCTCAAGGCCATGCTGCCCGAGGCCCGGGCCATGCAGTACCAGGCCATTGTGCTGTCGGCGGTGCCGCCCACCGAAATGGCGGACGAGGCGGGCCTGGCGCGCATGGCGGACTTGTTCAACGCCGCCGGCAAGCTGTGCGCCGAGCACGGCATGCGCTTTGGCTACCACAATCACGACTTCGACTTCTCGCCGGTGAACGGCGTGCTGCCCTACGAATACCTGCTGCAACACACCGACCCGGACAGCGTCAGCTTTCAGCTGGATCTGTTCTGGGCCAGCAAGGCTGGGCAGGACCCCCAGCGCCTGCTGCGCGATTACGGCGCGCGTTTTAACAGCTGCCACATGAAGGACATGGGGGCCGACGGGGGCTTTGCCGATGTGGGCGCCGGCACACTGGATTTCCCGGCCCTCACCCGCGCCGCCGTGGCGGCGGGCGTGTCTCACTTTTTCGTCGAGCACGACCAGCCGCAGCAGCCCATGGATAGCGCGCGCAGCAGCTTCCGTTATCTGGCCGACATGCGGTTCTGACAGCGGCGAGCCAACAGGGGTGTGGGGCGCATGATTTAGACGGTTGTCATTTCCGGGAAATGGGGGCATATTGGCAAGGTGGTAAAGTGGTAATACCAATTGGCCGCTGCAGGCACGATAATGATTACAGGATGTTGCACTATGACCCCGACTTCGACCCCGACCTTGACTCCGACCCCACCCTTCGCCCGCAAGGCGGCGCTGGCCGCCGCCCTTCTGCTGAGTCAGCAGACCGCTTCCGCCCTGGCCCAGGCCGCCCTTGAGGAGGTTATCGTCACCGCCCAGAAGCGCGCCCAAAGCGCCCAGGATGTGCCGGTGGCCCTCACTGCCGTGAATGCCGAGGCCATTGAGGCCATGGGCCTTCAGGAATTCTCCGACGTCACCCGCCTGTCGCCGTCGCTGACCATGTCCAGCGGCAACAACAAGCAGCAGACCTCCATCCGCATTCGCGGCATTGGCACCAACGTGTACAGCATTGCCGTGGAACCCAGCGTGGCGGTGATCATCGACAACGTCAGTCAGGTGCAGCCGGGGCAGGCTCTGTCGAACCTGGTGGACGTGGAGCGCATTGAGGTGCTGCGCGGCCCCCAGAGCACCCTGTTTGGCAAGAATGCCTCGGCCGGCCTGGTCAGCGTGGTCACCAAAAACCCGGCCAGCGAGTTCGAGGGCAGCCTGGAACTGGTCGTCACCGACGATGACCAGCAGCGCACCGTGGGCACGCTCTCTGGTCCGGTGGGCGGCAGCGCCGGCTACCGGGTAATGGCCTACTACGACGATCGCGACGGCTATCTGGACAACCTCACCACCGGCACCACCCTGAACGGCGGGCTGAGTCGCGGCGGGCGCGGGAAATTCCTCTGGGATATAACCGACAGGCTGACCGCCACCGCCATCATCAACTACAGCGAAGACACCGTGGACTGCTGCGGTATCAACTGGTATCAGCTCGACCCCACCGCGCGGGTGCTGGGCTTTGTGCCGGCAGACCCGGCGCCTGGCATCAAGCCCGGCCCCGACAACCGCAAAATCCGCCAGGACAATCCGTCCTACGGCCACAGCGAAGACATCGCGGGCAGCCTGCAGCTGGCTTACAGCCTGGGCGAATTCAGCCTGACCTCCATCACCGCCCTGGATCGCTGGGACTTCACCAACACCGAGGATGTCGACTTTTCCGACGTGGATGTGGCCGGGGCCCTCACCGGCGGGGCGCTGCACGGCGGCATCGACTCCCTGTCAGATGTGGAAATGTCGTTCTTCTCGCAGGAGCTGCGCCTGGACTCCCCCCTGTACGACGACTTCGACTACATGCTGGGCTTGTACTACGCCAAGGCCGACACCGATCGCAGTTTCGAGCGCACCGTGCTGGTGGCCGACTGGGCGGCGGAGGCCGGCACCGAGAGCATGGCGGCCTTCGGGCAGGGCAACTGGCGCTTCAGCGACAAAACCAGCCTGTCGCTGGGCCTGCGCTATAACTACGAAGAGATCTCCGTCGACTTTTACGATGCGCCCACCGACGCCCGTTACCAGGGCGACGACACCGACGGGGTGTGGCTGGGCAAGCTGTCCCTGCAGCACTTCCTCAACGAGGACACCATGCTGTTCGCCAGCTACAGCCGTGGCTACAAGGGCCAGGCCTACGACGTGTCCACCGGCTTCAACCAGGACAAGGCCGACAACCCAGTGGCGGCGGAAAACGCCAATGCCTATGAACTCGGCATCAAGACAACCCTGTTCGACCAGCGCCTGCAATTCAACGCGGTGGCCTTCTACACGGAGTACGACGACTACCAGGCCCAGAACACCCAGATCAATGAAGACGGCGCCGTGGAGCTGGATATCTCCAACGTCGGCGTGCTGGAAACCCAGGGTATCGAGGTGGACGCCGTGGGGCTGCTGGGGCAGAACTTCATGCTGCGGGCCGGCTTTGCCTGGATCGACGCCACCGTCAAGGAATACCCCAACGCCCAGTGCTACAGCGGCCAGACCGTGGCCCAGGGCTGCGTGGAAATTGCACCGGGGGCCAGCGTGCAGGACCTGGCGGGGGCGGACCTTGCCAACTCGCCAGACTACAAGCTCACCCTGTCTGGCGAGTACACCCTGCCGCTGGGCTCACTGCCCTTTGATGGCTTTGCCAATGTGTCCTACCGCTGGCAGGACGAGGTCAACTTCAACCTCAACCAGGACCCGCAAACCGCCTACGACAGCTACGACGTGCTGGATTTGAGCGTGGGCATTGTAGAGCGCGAGCGCGAGGCCTACCGGGTCACGCTGTTTGTGAACAACCTGCTGGATGACGGCTACGTGCAGTCGCTTGCCAACCTCGGTAACCTCTACGGCGGCAAGCAGGCCATCGGGCAGGTTCTGTCACGGGACAGCCAGCGCTATGCCGGTGTGCGGGTGAAGTTTAATTTCTGACAGCGTGGGGCCGGCCATGGTGTGTGGGGGGCAACGGGTGCGCGGGCGGCGATGGCTGCAAGGGCCAAAAGCGGTGAGGGCGCTGGTTGCCGGCCTGCTGCTGGCGGCGGGCTCGCTGCAGGCAGGGCCGGCTGAGCGCCCCAACATACTGGTGCTGATGGCGGAGGACCTGAGCCCCCGCATCGGCGCCTTCGGCGATGCCGTAGCGGTGACCCCGCGGCTCGACCAACTGGCCCGCGAGGGCGTGCGCTACCACCGGGTGTTCACTACTGCCGGCGTGTGCGCGCCGAGCCGGGCGGCGCAAATTCTCGGTGTGCATCAGGTGGCCACCGGCTCACAGCACATGCGCACCAGCACCCGCCCGGATGGCGCCTACACAGCCGTGCCGCCGCCGCAGGTCAAGGCCTACCCGGAGCTGCTGCGCGCGGCGGGCTACTACACCTTCACCGACAACAAGCTCGACTACCAGTTCAGCGGCCCCTTCAAGGGCACCGGCCCCTTTACCCTCTGGAGCGACGAAGGGGTGCGCGACTGGCGCGGCCGGGCGGAAGGCCAGCCCTTCTATGGCCTGGTGAACTTCATGGTGACCCACGAGAGCGGCGTGTTCACGCCACTGGGCAGCCTGCCCCTCAGCCGCCGCCACCTGCTGATGCAGCTGTATCGCTGGTGGAGCATCGACGTGGACATCCCGCGTGCTGTGCAGCCCGAACAGGTGGTGTTGCCGCCCTACTACCCGGACACCCCCACCGTGCGCCGGGACCTGGCGCGGCACTACAACAACATTGCCGCCATGGATGCCGAGGTGGGGGCCATCCTCGACCAACTGGCGCAGGACGGCCTGGCGGACAACACCATAGTGATCTGGACCACCGACCACGGCGATGGCCTGCCGCGGGCCAAGCGCGAGTTGTACGACAGCGGCCTTCAGGTGCCGATGATCATCCGCTGGCCAGCGCGCTTCCGGCCGGCCGGCTTGGCGCCGGGTCAACGTGATCACCGCCTGGTGAGCTTTGTTGACTTTGCACCCACCGTGCTGGCCCTGGCCGGGGTGACGGCGCCGGATTACCTGCAGGGGCAGGACTTTGCCAGCGATACGGTGCCCCCCCGGCGCTACATTTTTGCTGCCCGCGATCGTATCGACGCGGTCATGGACCGTCAGCGCGCGGTGCGCGATGAACGCTTCAAATACATTCGCAGCAGCTACCCCGAGCAGGCCGGAGGCCATCCCCTGGCGTTTCGCGACAACATCGACATGGTGCGCGAAATGCGCGCGCTGTATGCCGCCGGCAAGCTGAACCCCGCCCAGCGGCAGTGGTTTGAAGCCCCCGGGCAAGAACGCCTGTTTGACCTGCAGGCGGACCCGTTCGAACTCAATGACGTCAGTGCCGACCCGCGCTACGCCGCCGACCTGCAGCGCCTGCGCAGTGCCCTCGACGTCTGGACGGTGCGGGTGGGCGATGTGGGTGACGAACCCGAGGCCGCCATGGTGGCGCGGTTTGGGACCGGGGGTGAGGACAAGCCCGTGACCGCCGCGCCCCAGATGCGCATTGATAATGGCGAACTGCGCCTGCGGGCGGTGACCGAAGGCAGCTCCCTGGCCTACAGGCTGGACGATGGCCCCTGGCAGATTTATCGCGGCCCCGTTGCTCTGGGCCGGGGGCAGGCCGTGACGGCCAAAGCCGTGCGCTATGGCTGGCTGGCCAGCGACACCGTGACCGGGGTAGGGCACTGATGGCCCGCGCCGGCCTGCTGCCGGGGCTGATCGCTTCGGTAGTGTTCACGGTGTTGGCGAGTGCCCCGGCCGCCGCACAGACAACGCCGCTGGCCGCGCCCGCTTCAGCGGCAGTAACCGGCTCAGAAAGCAGTGCAGCGGCAGCAACCGCAGCGGCCGCGCCCGAGGCCGGCTGCGATGGTGCCCGGGCCGAGCGCCGCGCCTTTTTTGGCGACGTTCACGTGCACACCCGCTACTCCCAGGACGCCAACTGGCGCATGGGCAACACCGGCATCGGCCCGGAAGAAGCCTATCGCTTTGCCCGCGGGGCGCGCATTGCCCTGCCACCCTACAACGCCCAGGGGCACAGCGAGCGGTCACTGCAACTGGCGCGGCCGCTGGATTTTGCCGCGGTCACCGATCACGCCGAGGGCCTGGGTGAGGTGCGTCTGTGCAGCGACCCGAACTACAGCGGCCCGGGGGCTTCCCAGTGTGGCGCCGGGGTGGTGACCCGCCTGGTGAGATCGCTGCTGGCGCGGGTGCTGCCCATCGAGAGGTTGTGCGCGCCGGGCGATGGCGCCTGCCAGGCGGCGACAGCGGATGCCTGGCAGGACACGCTGGCCGCCGCCCAGCGGCACAACGCCCCCTGCGAGTTCACCACCTTTGCCGGCTACGAGTGGAGTGGCATGGAGGGCACCGCCAACCTGCACCGCAATGTGCTGTTTCGCGGCGCTGCAGTGCCCGCCGCCCCCATCAGCGCCCGTGAGGCGGCCCGCCCCGAACAGCTGTGGCAGGCGCTGGATGAGCAGTGCCGCGACGGGCTCGACGATTGCCAGGCCCTGACCATTCCCCACAACGCCAACCTCAGCGCCGGGCGCATGTTTTCCCCCGTCGATGCCGACGGCGAGGCGATGCCCCTGGCGGTGGCCAGGCAGCGGGCGCGCTACGAACGGCTGGCGGAAATCGTACAGCACAAGGGCGATTCCGAGTGCTACGGTGGCCCCGGCGCCAGCGACGAACTGTGCGCTTTTGAAAAGCTGCCCTACGGCTCCTTTGCCCAGAAGTACCTGCCCCTGCTGGGCGAGCCGCCCGCCGACGATGCGCGCTATTTGCGCGAAGCCCTGCGCGAAGGTTTACGCCTGCAGCGTGAGCATGGCGTCAACCCGTTTACCCCCGGTTTTATCGGCGGCACCGATACCCACATCGGCGCGCCCGGGGCGGTGGAGGAGGGCCAGTATGGGGGCCATCACGGTGCCCAGCACATCGCCGGCGATGGCGCGGCGCCGCAACTGCCCGACCGGGTAGAGCAGAACCCCGGTGGGCTGGCAGTGCTCTACGCCGAGGAAAACACCCGCGCGGCCCTGTTCCGGGCCATGCAGCGGCGCGAAGCCTACGCCACCAGTGGCCCGCGCATTCAGCTGCGCTTTTTTGCCGGTGCCGATTTTGCGGATGACCTGTGCGAGCAGCCGGACCTGCTGCAGCAGGCCTATGCCCAGGGTGTGCCGATGGGTGGCGAACTGGACGCCACCGTGGGGGCGCAGCCGGCCTTCCTGCTGAGTGCGGCATCCGACCCCGGCACCGCGCAGGCCCCCGGCGGGCTGCTGCAGCGCCTGCAGGTCATCAAGGTGTGGGTGGACGCAGACGGCCAGAGCCGCGAAGCGGTATTTGACGTGGCCGGCTCGCCGGACAACGGCGCCACGGTGGATCTGCACAGCTGTGCACCCAGTGGGCCGGGGCACCGCCGTTTGTGCAGCGTGTGGCGTGACCCCGACTTCGATCCAGGCATGAGTGCGGCCTACTACAGCCGGGTGGTGGAGAATCCCTCCTGCCGCTGGCAGCAGCGCATCTGCGCCGCTAACCGGGTGGACTGCGCGTCGCCCGACGCGGTGCCCGAGGGGCTTGAAGGTTGTTGCGACGACAGCGTGCCCCGCACCCTGCAGGAGCGGGCCTGGTCGTCACCGATCTGGTATCGCCCGGGTTAGGAGTCCAGTCGGGATATTTCCTCGGCGATGATACCCGGGTCGTCCACGTGGGCTTCCAGCAGCGCCCTGAGGGGCTCGATGTTCTCCCGGTCCACATGCTGCACCGAAAAGCCGAGCCGGCCGGCTTCTACGTGCTGCAGGTAGGCGTGCAGTTCAAGCTCGTCGCCATCGTCAAGCTGGATCAGCAGGGTAAAGGGTTCGTTGTACTGGGCGTCCCACACGTCGGGCTGGTCGGTGGCTACGCCGATCAATGAAATGTCGATCAGCCGTTGTTTCCACACGCTGCCGCCTTGCTGCACTTCCACCGGCAAGTCGATTTTGATGCGCGTGCACTGGCGTCTTTCAATCATACCTGCGCCTTCTGTTTGAGCCTGTGGCGCACTATACCGCCACCCACCGGGCTTTGGCGAGGCGGCGGGGCTGGCCGTTGCCCGGGGCGTGGTGGGCGTGCCTACAGGCGGTAGTCGTTGAGCAGGGCGGGCCACTGCTGGTGCCAGCAGCAGCGGTGGTCAAAGCCCGGCAGCACGTAAAAGCGCGCCGTAGCGCCGCTGCTGGCCAGTTGCGCCGCAAAGCGTTGGTTGAGCGCCGGCGGCACGTTGCTGTCGTCGGCGCCGGCCAGATGCACCTGCACCAGGCCCACTGGCCAGGGTTCTGCCATGTGCGCAGGATTTTGCGGCCCAGGCAGGGCGGTGTAGTGGTGGTGGCGGGTCCAGGCATCGGTGTCCAGGGGCGCGGCCACGGTCACCACCTGGCGGACACGTGCCGAGCGCCGCGCCAGTTGCAGGGCCAGCACGCCACCGCCGCTGTAGCCCACCAGGTGGACGCTGGCCCCGGGGTACTGCGCCAGCAGGGTGGCCAGGGCCCGCTCCAGGCTGGCCAGCACGGTGGCGCCGTAGCGCTGCTCGCTCCACAGTGCGGGCTGGCAGTTGGCGTCCAGGGTTGGCTGGTAGTAGCAGGGTCGCGCCAGATAGAGGGCATTGCCGGGGTCTGCCAGCATCAGCGACAGGCCCAGGTGCTCCCCGGGGGTGGGGTCGGCGGCCACTGTGGTCGGGTTCAGGAAGGCACGCCCGTCACCGCCCAGGTACACCCGCAGCAGCCGGGGCTCGGCGTCTTTCACCCGGCTGAACACCCGGTGCCGAAAGCCCAGCCCGTCCACCCACATCGGCTGCGCTCCGTTTGCCCTGGCCAATTGCTCGGCGCCCTGATGGGCTGGCCCGGCGCAGGTGCTACACAGCAATAGGAGCAGCAACAGAAATGGCAAACGCAGCGGGGTGGCGCCCGGTACAGCGGGCCTGCAACCGCCGCTCACCAGTGCGCCTGCTCGGGCTTGCGCCCCCGCCGGGATTCGCGCAAACCGTTGCCATGGTCTACGTTAGGGAAAGGAGGGCAGCAACTGCCTTTGGGGAGGCTCGCCATGGAAATACGTTTTCGAGACGTCAGGCTGTATCTCATTGTTCCTCTTGCCGGGCTGGCGACGCCACTCGCCGCTCAGGATACCACCCTCGGTCAGGTGGTCGCAGGCGCGCCGGGTAGCACGGCGCTGCAGGTGGTCACCGGCGAAGCGGTGCAGAGTACCTGCGGAGAACTGGTTGCCACCTACCGCCCTGTGGCCGGGGACAACCGGCCGGCCACCACGCCCGAGGAAGATCTTTTCTTTCGCTGCAGTGAAATGGTGCAGACCGCCAACCTGCTGAACGGCAACCCGAACGCGGCACTCAACAACCTCGGCTGGACCAGCGGCCAGCTGGCCGAAGCCATGCAGCAACTCACCGGCGAGGAGCAGGTATCCAAGGGCCGCCTGGCCACCGAGAGCTCCAACGGCCAGTTCGCCCACATCGGCATGCGCCTTGACGCCATTCGCGCTGGCGCCCGGGCCACCGCGAGCGGGCTGCGCCTGGCGGTGAACGACGCGCCGGTGGTGGGCGGCAATGCCGGGGAGGAGGGCGAGTCGCCCTGGAGCTGGTTTGTCAACGGCGCCTACGGCAACGGTGACCGCGACGCCACCGCCCGCGAAGACCAGTACGACTACGACGCCTACGGCGCCACCCTGGGGGTGGATTACCTGCTGCAATCCGGCGTGGTGGTGGGTGTGGCGCTGGGCTATTCCGACTACGAGGTGGACTTCGACAGCAGCGGCTCGCCCCTGCCGATGAACGATTTAACCTCGCGGGTTGCCGGCGGCGGCTTTTCGCTGGACGGCTATGCCATCAGCGCCTACGCCATTGGCAACATTGGCCGCTTTTACGTCGACGGGCTGCTCAGCTATGGCTGGAACGACTACGACACCGAGCGGCGGGTGGCCTATCGCGGCAGTGCCAGCGGCGGCAACCGGGGCCAGAACCTGGTGGTCAACCGGGCCATGAGCGGCTCCACCGATAGCGACAGCCTGGGGCTCGGCTTGTCCACCGGCACCCAGTTCGAGCTGGGCGTGGTGGACCTCGCCGTGGATGTGGGCCTTAGCTATCTGGATGTCACCGTGGACGGCTACACCGAGCGCGAGCGGGCCCTGGCCGGTGACCAGGCCACCGCTGGCGGGTTGGCGCTGGCCTACGCAGATCAGGATGTTGACTCCCTGCAATCATCGCTCGGCTTTCAGTTCACCAAGCCCTTCAGCACCCGCAGCGGGGTGATCATGCCCTACCTCGGCGTCGCCTGGCGGCACGAGTTTCGCAACGACGCCGACACCGTGGCGGCGCGCTACGCC
The DNA here is from genome assembly GCF_003402235.1 of Parahaliea mediterranea. GTDB lineage: Bacteria > Pseudomonadota > Gammaproteobacteria > Pseudomonadales > Halieaceae > Parahaliea > Parahaliea mediterranea. Next base: position 530,094 of record NZ_QEWO01000004.1, on the reverse strand, counting down.
GCCCAGCAGACCGGGCAGACCTTCAACCTGACCATTGGCAGCGACGACCCGGACGAGGACTATTTTGAACTCGGCCTTGGGGTCAGCGCGGTGTTTGCCAACCGCATCACCGCCTTTGTCGATTACTCCACCACCCTCGGTCTGGATGAGGTGAGCGCCAACCTCTTCACCGTCGGCGTGCGCGGCAGTTTTTAAAGCGGCGCTGTCAGCAGGAGGCGTCGGCAGGCACGGTGGCGGATGCGTTCGATGACAAAACCCTGCCCGCCTCGGGGGCGGATACCACCCGGGCAGCCACTCGGACCGTTGCTCCGGGTGCTCGTGCGAGCGACGCCGCAACGGATGTTGTAACCGAAGCCGCAACTGACGCCGGCGCCCGGGCCACCGGCGAGGGCGGTGAAGATAGCAGCGAAGAAGGCGGCGTAGGCATTGGCGATGTGGTCTCTGGCCGCTACGAGCTGACCCGCCTACTCGGCGAGGGGGGCATGGGGCGGGTCTTCCAGGCCACCGACCTGCTGTACACCCGCGAATTCGAGGATCGCCACGCCGAAGTGGCCATCAAGTTCCTCGGCGTGCGCTTTGCCGCCCACGACGTGGCCCGCATGGCCCTGCAGCGCGAGGCCCGCAAGTGCCAGCAGCTGTCTCACCCCAACGTGGTGCGCGTGCTGTACTTTGACCTGCACCAGGGCCAGCCCTACATGATCATGGAGTTCATGCGCGGCCTTCCGCTGGATGAATTCCTGCGCCGCCACCCAGACGGCCTGCCACTGGCCAAGGCGCTGCCGCTGATCGAGGGTATGTGCAGCGGGCTGGATTACATTCACAGCCAGGGGTTGGTGCATTCGGACTTCAAGCCCAACAACGTATTTGTGAGCGACGACGGCGGGGTGAAGATTCTCGACCTGGGCATTGCCCGGGCCCGGGAAGACAGCCTGGAGGGCCTGCAGAGCCGGGCCGAAACCCGTTTTGACGCCAGCCAGCTCGGCGCTCTTACCCCGTCCTACGCCAGCTGCGAAATGTTCGAGGGCCAGTCGCCGGACCCGCGTGACGATATCTACGCCCTGGCCTGCGTGTGCTACGAAGTGCTGAGCGGGCGACACCCCTTCAAGCGGCTGCCGGCGCCCCGGGCGTGGGGGGAGGGGCGTCGCGCGCCGCGCCCGGCGGGCCTCGGTGCCCGGCGCTGGCGAGTACTGCAGCGCGGCCTCGCCTTCCAGCGCGGTGATCGCCTGGCCACCGCCCCCCTGCTGTACCAGGGGCTGGCCGGGCAGCGCGACCGGGCGCGCCTGTGGCTGGCGGCGGGCAGTGTGCTGGTGGCGGCGGGGGTGGCCCTGTGGCTGGGCCTGCGCTATCTGCAGGGCCCGGACCCAGACGTGGTCTTTCTGGACAGCCTGACGCCGGCCAACCCCGCGCCCCTGCAGGCCGGCGAGGCGGCCCGGCTGCAGAGCTGGCTGGAACAGGGGCAGGTTTACCTGGACATCGCCCGGCAGGAATTCGACGGCGGCGATCTGGTCAGCGCCCTGCACATCATGGATGGCGGCGCCGACAACGCCTACCGGGCTTTTGCCAGCGTGCTGGCGCGGCAGGATTCGGCGGCGGCCCGGGCCGGGGTGATGGCCATGCTGGCCACCTACCGCGACTGGGCGCAGCAGGCCGAGGCCGCGGGCGATCCGGAAAAGGCCCTGCTGATTACCTGCCACGGCCTGAAAATTCACCCCCGCCACAAGCCGCTGCTGGCGGTGGAAAAAACCGCGAGCGAGGGCCTCGGCGAGGCGCGCATTGCCCAGCTCAGCGACTGCTGAGCAGCGGGCAAAACGGGCAATCTGGACTATAGTTTTAACAGCGGTCAGACGGAGCCAGTACATGCATCCGCGTTTGATCAAATATCTGCCAGGCCTGCTGTGTGGCCTGTTGCTGGGCACCCTGGCCGGGGCCACGGCAACGGCGCAAGCCCCCGGCCTCAGCAGCGATTACGGTGAGGTAGACGCCCACAAGCCCGTGCTTTGCCTGCTGCCCGGGCGGGTGCGCAAGGTGGGCAGCGTGATGACCTACCTGGAGCGCCGCAAACCCCAGCAACTGACCGCCACCGAGTGCGAGATTCGCGGCGGTGAATACACCTTCTACGACCGTGCCAATTACGAAAACGCCCTGGCCATCTGGCGCGAGGCCGCCGAGGGCGGTGACGCCACGGCCCAGCTCTACGTGGGCGAAATCTTTGAAAAAGGCTGGCTGGGTACCCCCGATTATGCCCAGGCGGCCCACTGGTATGGCCTGGCCGTTGCCCAGGGCGATGCCCGCGCCCAGCGCCGCATGGCCTATTTCTACGAGCAGGGCCTGGGGGTGGCCGCCGACAAGCAGCAGGCGCTCAGCCTGTGGCGCGAGGCGCTGGATTTGGGGGATGAAGTGGTGCTGGCCTCCCAGGTGGCGGCGCAGAAGAGCGAGGCCCAGCGCGAAATCGATCGCCTGGTGGCGGCGCTAGAGCAGCAGAACGCCACCTCTGGCCGCCTGCAGCGGGAGTTGGCCGCGGCCCAGGCCAGCCTGGCCCAGCAGGCCGATGCCGTGCAGCACGAGCGCGCCGCCGCCACGGAACTGCAGGCCCAACTGGCCGCGGCGGCCAGCACGCAAAGCAGCGCCGAGATGGCCAACCTGCGCCAGCAGCTGGCCCAGCGCCAGGCGCGCCTGGACGAGCAGCAGCTGGCCATCGACCTGTTGCAGGCCGATGTCGAGGCGCAGCAGGCCCAGCTCAAGGCCAGCGTTCGCCAGGCGGACATTCGCGACCGCCAGCTCAGCCGGGCCCAGCAGGAACTGCAGCAGAGCAAGGCCCAGAACCTGGACCTGGCCACCAGCCTGTCCAGCGCCGACCAGCGGCTGCAGTTGCTGGAAACCCAGGTGCGCGAGAGCCGCCAGGCCATGGCCGCGGCGCAGCAGGAGGCCGACACCCTGCGGCAGAACCTGCAGCAGGCCAGCCGCAGCGGTGGCCAGGCCCAGTCGCAGCTGGCGGCCCGCCTGCAGGCGCAGGAACAGACCATCAGCGAGTTGGCCAGCCAGCGCCAGGACCTTGAGGCCAGCTGGCAGGCCCTGCAGGCCGAGCGCGACGCCATGCGCGACAACCTGGCACTGGAGGTGGACAAGCGCAGCTGGCTGGAGGTGGAGCTGGCCTCCGCCAAAACCAAGCTGGCGGCGGCCAGCACCGAGCTGCAGTCACTGGAGATGGCGCTGGATGAATCGCGCTGGGAGAAAGACGAATATCAGCAGGAGATTGTGCGGCTGGAGCAGGACCTGCTGCTCAACCGCCAGCGCAGCGAACAGGACCGGCGCCGCATGGAGGCCGCCCTGAACGACGCCCGCGCCCGGCTGGCGGGTATCGACGCCAACGTGGCCGGGCTGGAGCGCGAGCGCGCCCGCATTGCCAGCGATGTCGACCTGTACAGCGGCCTGCAACAGCAGCGTACCCTGGCCATGCGCGGAGCGGCCGAGCCCGCCCCGCGCCAGAGCATCACCCTGCCGGACGGCCTCAAGGCTGGCCCCTACCAGGCGGTGATCATCGCCAACTACGATTACGACTACCTGCCCGACCTGTCCTCGCCGCCCTTTGATGCCAACGAGCTGAAGCAGGTGCTGCAGGCGCGCTACGGCTTTAACGTGGACGTGCAGATCAACCTCAACCGGGCCGAGATGTACAAGCTGCTGAACGCCGTGCGCCAGTTTCGCGAGGACCAGTTTGTGCTGCTCTACTATGCCGGCCACGGCAAGGTGGATGAATTTGGCGACGGCTACTGGTTGCCCACCGACTACCGCCCGGGCATGCCCTACAGCGAGGCGGTGTCCAGCGGCGACCTCACCCAGACCCTGCAGCAGAGCAGCGCCCGCCATGTACTGGTGGTGGCGGACTCCTGTTATTCAGGGGCGCTGGTGCGCGACACCGCGCCGCGCATCCGCAAGAGTATTCCGGCGCTGATGAAGTACTGGCTGGCCAACAAGTCGCGCACCGTGCTCACCTCTGGCGGGGTGATGCCAGTGCTGGACGAGGGGCCAGACAACCACTCGGTGTTCGCCAGCGCCCTGCTGCAGGTGCTGCAGCAGAATACCGGGGCCATTAACGGGGAGATGATTTACGCCCAGGTGTACGACAAGGTGCGCGCAGGGGCGGCCAACCTCGGCTACCTGGACCAGGTGCCGCAGTTTGCCGCCATTGAAGACGCCGGGCACGAAAACGGGCAGTTTGTTTTCGTGCGCGACGGCTGACTTACTTCAGCTTGCGGTACTTCACCCGCTGCGGCTGGTCGGCATCCTTGCCCAGGCGCGCCTTGCGGTCTTCCTCGTAGTCGCTGAAGTTGCCCTCGTGGAACACCACGCTGCCATCGTCCTCGTAGGCCAGGATGTGGGTGGCGATGCGATCCAGGAACCAGCGATCGTGCGAAATAACCAGGGCGCTGCCCGGGAAGGCCAGAATCGCCTCTTCCAGCGCGCGCAGGGTTTCCACGTCCAGGTCGTTGGTGGGCTCGTCCAGCAACAGCACGTTGCCGCCCTGTTTCAGCAGCTTGGCCAGGTGCAGGCGGTTGCGCTCGCCGCCGGACAAGTCCTTGACGAACTTCTGCTGGTCGGAGCCCTTGAAGTTGAAGCGGCCGCAGTAGGAGCGCGAGGGCACCTCGTAGCTGCCGATGCGCATGATGTCCTGGCCGTCGGAGATTTCCTCCCATACTGTTTTGCTGCCGTCGAGGTCGTCGCGGCTCTGGTCCACGTAGGACAGCTGCACGGTTTCGCCGACTTTCACTTCGCCGCCGTCGGGCTGCTCCTGGCCCATCAGGATACGGAACAGGGTGGATTTACCCATGCCGTTGGCGCCGATGATGCCGACAATGCTGCCCTTGGGCACCGTGAAGCTCACGTTGTCGAACAGCAGGCGGTCGCCGAAGGCCTTCTTCAGGTTGCTGACTTCGATCACGTTGTCGCCCAGGCGCGGGCCCGGGGGAATGTAGATCTCGTTGGTTTCGTTGCGCGCCTGGAATTCCTGTGACTGCAGCTCTTCAAAGCGCTGCAGGCGGGCCTTGCTCTTGGCCTGGCGGCCCTTGGGATTGCTGCGCACCCACTCCAACTCGGCCTTGATTGCCTTCTGGTGGGAGGCCTCCTGGCGCTTTTCCTGCTCCAGGCGCTTTTCCTTGGCGTCCAGCCAGTCGGAGTAGTTGCCCTCGTAGGGAATGCCGCGGCCGCGGTCCAGTTCCAGAATCCAGCCGGCGGCGTTGTCGAGGAAGTAGCGGTCGTGGGTGATGGCCACCACGGTGCCGGGAAAGCCTTCCAGGAAGCGCTCCAGCCAGGCCACACTCTCGGCGTCGAGATGGTTGGTGGGCTCGTCCAGCAGCAGCATGTCCGGTGCCGACAGCAGCAGGCGGCACAGGGCTACCCGGCGGCGCTCACCGCCGGACAGTTTGGTCACGTCGGCATCCCAGGGCGGCAGGCGCAGGGCGTTGGCGGCAATTTCCAGCTTGGTTTCGATGTTGTGGGCGTCGGTGGCCTGGATGATGTCTTCCAGTCGCGCCTGCTCCTTGGCCAGGGCGTCGAAGTCGGCGTCGGGCTCGGCGTAGTCGGCGTATACCTTCTCCAGCCCGGCCAGGGCGTCGATGGCGTCCTGCAGGCCTTCCTCCACGTTGCCGCGCACGTCCTTGGCCGGGTCCAACTGGGGCTCCTGGGGCAGGTAGCCGATCTTGATGCCGGCCTGGGGACGGGCCTCGCCGAGGATGTCGGTGTCGATGCCGGCCATGATCTTCAGCAGGGTCGACTTGCCGGCGCCGTTCAGGCCCAGCACGCCGATCTTGGCGCCGGGGAAAAAGGACAGGGAGATGTCTTCGAGGATGGTTTTCTTGGGCGGCACGACCTTGCCGACCCGGTTCATGGTGTAGACGTACTGGGCCATGGGTGGGGGTAACTCTGCGTTCAAATGAGGGCGGCATTCTAGCAGGTCTGCCCGCCGTTTGGAGGCGCCGCGGCCGGGGAGTGGGGCGGCGGCGGTACTTTTTGGTTTATCTCTTGCTTGAAAATGAGAATGCTTCGCAGTTAAATTCCGGTTTGGCTTTCAAGCCAGCTGCATTTCATGGTCCGGGGACATTCCGGGCACTTCACAGATGGGGGATTCCAATGCGCAACCACGGCGTGCGTTTGACCGTGCTGGCCGCCGCGCTGCAGGCCAGCGTAACCAGCATCAGTGCGGGGGCGCAGGCCCCTGGTAACCTGGAAGAGGTGGTGGTGACCGGCAGCTACCTGCTCACCGAAGACATGGACATGGCCACCGGCCTTGGCCTGACGCCGCTGGAAACACCCCAGTCGGTGACGGTGATCACCTCCCAGCGCATCCTCGACCAGAACCTGGATACGATCTCCGATGTGGTGGTCAATGCCGCCGGCGTTTCCCTGCAGGAGATCGACGACGTCCGCAACACCTTCTCCTCCCGCGGTTTTGAAATCCGCAATTACCAGGTGGACGGCGTGCCGCTGCCTTGGAGCCTGGCGGGGGATTCCGGTGAAACCGTGGTCGACATGGCCCTGTACGAGCGGGTGGAAGTGGTGCGCGGCGCCACGGGCCTGATGACCGGGGCGGGTGACCCGTCCGCCTCCATCAACCTGGTGCGCAAGCATGCCAGTAGCACCGAGCTGACCGGCTATGTGGACGGCGGCTTTGGCCGCTGGAACACGGTGGAAACCACCGCCGATGTGGGCGCCGGGCTTGGCTTTGACGGCGCCCTGCGCGGCCGGCTAGTGGCCAGGCACACCGAGGGGGAGTCCTACCAGGACTATCTTGAGGAGGAATCCGACGTGTTCTACGGCGTGCTGGAGGCCGACCTGACCGACAGCACCCTGCTACGCGTTGGCGCCAGCTACCAGCACAACGACCCCACTGGGGCCACCTGGGGCGCACTGCCCACCTGGTTTACCGACGGCACCCGCACCGACTGGTCGCGCGCCAAGTCCACCGCCGCCGACTGGACCCGCTGGGAAACCCAGAACGAAAACTACTTTGTGAATGTGGTGCAGGACTTCAGCAATGGCTGGCAGTTGCGCGCCAACTACAACCGGGTGGAAAACGGCCAGAAAACCCGCCTGCTGTACTTGTCTGGCGACATCGACAAGGCCACCGGCGAGGGGCTGAGCTACTACCCTTACCGCAGCTCCGGCGAGTCGGTGCTGGACAGTGTCGACGTGCAGCTGCGCGGTGACTTTGGCCTGTTCGGCCGCAGCCACGAATTCGTGCTGGGGGCCCTGCACAGCGAGCAGTCCGCCGAAACCGAGGTCTGGACCGCGCTCGATTTCTACAGCGTCGGCAACTTCTTCCAGTGGGACGGTAACTCCCCGGAGCCGCGCTGGTCCGACACGACCCGTGTAGACCAGGATATCGAAACCGAGCAGGAGGGCTATTACGGCGCGGTACGCCTGGCCGCCAGCGACCGCCTGAAGTTTATCCTCGGCGCCCGCCTGGCGAGCTGGGAGCGCCAGGGCGTGGAGTACGGCGCAGTGTTGGACTACGGCGACGACGATGTGGTCATTCCCTATACCGGTGTGCTGTATGACCTGACCGACCAGCACCGGCTTTACGCCAGCTATACCGAAATCTTCCAGCCCCAGAACCAGCGCGACGCCGGTGGCAACACCCTTGAGCCACTGGAGGGCAAAAGCTACGAGGTGGGCCTGAAGAGCGCCTGGCTGGACGGCGCCCTGGAAACCGCCTTCGCCCTGTTCCAGATCGAGCAGGACAACCTCGCCCAGCCCACCGGCATAGTCGACCCGCAAACCCTGGAGATGATCTACTACGCCGCGCAAGGCACCGAAACCAAGGGCGCCGAGCTGGAAGTGGTGGGCAACCTCACCGACAACTGGCAGTTCAGCGCCAGCTACACCCAGTTCAGCGCTGAAGACGCCGACGGCGAAGACGTGAACACCGACGCGCCGCGCAAACTGCTCAAGCTGTTCACCACCTACCAGTGGCACCGGCTGACCGTGGGCGGCGGTGTGAACTGGCAGGGTGAAATCTACGCCGCCACCACCAACCCCGCCACCAATGAAGCCGGGCGCCTGGTGCAGGACGATTACGCCCTGGTCAGCCTGATGGCCCGCTATGCCTTTACCGACGCGCTGTCGGTGCAGGCCAACATCGACAACCTGCTGGATGAGACCTATTACAGCCAGGTGGGCTTCTTTAACCAGTACCGCTACGGCACACCGCTGGACTACAGCCTGCATGTCAACTACCGCTTCTGACACCGGCCCTATGGCGCTGGCCATCCTGTCGCGCACCGGGGCCAGCCTGCTGGGCGGTTACGCCTTTTTGTGGGGCGCCAGCAGCGTGGGCATTGCGGCCCTGGTGGCCGCGGGCATGGCCTTTGATGCGGCCCGCACCCTGTGCATGATGGTCGCCTTGCTGGCCTACCTGGGGATTTTCCTGTGGGTGTGGGCGGCGCGGAACATGCTGCGGGTGTGGCTGGTGCTGCTCGGCGGGGGCGGCCTGATGAGTGCCGCCGCGCTGCTTGTGCAGCAGCAACTGACAACGGGGGCATAGCCATGTTTGCCAATTTCCGCCAGGCCATGGCCTGGGTACACACCTGGTTCGGGCTGGTGCTGGGCTATGTGCTGATGGTGGCCTTTTTCTTCGGGTCGCTGTCGGTGTTTGACCGCGAGATCGACCGCTGGGCGGTGCCCGAAACCCGTTTTGCCGCCCAGCCCATGCCGTCTTTCGACACCGTGCTCAAGCCGGTGTACGACAAGTTGCGTGCGCACCCCGACGACATGGCTGCCACCGCCCTCAGGGTGGAGGGGGACATCCCGCACCCGGACACCCTGCCGCTGGTTTCGCTGTATGCCTACACCACCCACCGCGACCCGGTGTTGCAGATCGGCGGCGAATTCGCCATTCCCAACAAGCCGATAGACGCCAGTGACGACCACCAGCACGTGCACGGCTGGGCCAGCATCGACCCGCGCAGCGGCGCCTACCTCAGCGAGGACAAACTGCAGGTGGGCAGCGACTTCTTCTACCCCCTGCATTACGGCCTGCACCTGCACTGGAAGAACCTGGGCTATTGGATTGTCGGCCTGGCGGCGCTGATCATGCTGGTGGCCCTGGTGACCGGGGTGGTGATGCACCGCAAGCTGTTCAAGGAGCTGTTTACCTTCCGCCCCCACAAGCGCACCCAGCGCAGCGTGCTTGATCTGCACAACCTGACCGGGGTGGTGGCGCTGCCCTTTCATTTCTTTTTTGCCTTCACCGGCCTGCTGATTTTTGCCGGCATCTACTTTCCCCTGAGCCAGACCGCGCTGGAGCCGCTGGCCAAGCAGCACGAGGTGCTGCAGGCCGAGCGCACCGGCCTGCCCCACGAGCCGGCGGGCATTGCCGCGCCGCTGGCCTCGGTGGATGCCATGGTGGCCGAGGCCAAGCGGCGCTGGGCGGCGCGCGACATGCCGGGCGAGGTGGGCTACCTATACATGGACCACCTGGGCGATGCGAACGGCTATGTCAGTATTTTCCGCGCCGGCAGCGACCAGGTGGCCCTGGTGGGCCAGGGGGTGCATTTCAAGGCCAGCAACGGCGGGGTGCTGCGGGAAGACCCGCCCCTCACCCCGGTGTTCGCGGTGAACGAATTCCTCACCGGCCTGCACCTGCAGCACTTCCGCCACTGGCTGCTGCGCTGGCTGTATGTGTTCGGCGGGCTGGCCGGCTGTGTCTGCATCGCCACCGGCTTTGTGTTCTTCGTCGAGAAGCGCAAGCGGCAGATGGCCGGGCAGTCGGCAATGCTGGTGCGTTGGGTGGATGCCCTGGCCGTCACCGCCGTTACCGGCATGCTGCTGGCCACCGCGACCATGCTGGTGGCCAACCGGCTGTTGCCCGAGGACATGGTGGGCCGCGGTGTGTGGCAGGAACGCCTGTTCTGGTACAGCTGGCTCGCCGCCCTGGCCCATGCCGCCTCGCGCAGCGCGCCGGTGGCCCGGGGGCTGATGTCACCGGCCTGGCGCGAACAGTGCTGGGCCTATGCCGCGCTGGCGGTGGCGGCGGTGCTGCTGAACTGGCTCACCACGGGCGATCACCTGGGCAAGACACTGGCGGCGTCCTACTGGCCGGTGGCCGGCGTTGATATCTGCCTGCTGCTGAGTGCCGCGGTGGCGGTGCGCTCGGCGCGCCTGCTGCGGGTGCGCGAAGGGGTGCGGGCGCAGGCGCTGGCTACCACTGGCCACGCCCCGCTGGATGCCCTGGAGCCGGCCCGTGGGTGAGGCTGTGCTGTTGTTATTGGTGGCCGCTATCTGCAGTTTTTGCGCCATGGCCTGGTTTGCCCTGGCCAAGCCCGCCCACTGGCGCCAGGTGCGCAGGGGCACGCCACTGGCCCATGGCACCCGGCGCGCCCTGCAGGTGGCTGGCAGCCTGGCCCTGCTGCTGTCGCTGTGGTTGTGCCTGCGCGCGGATGCGCCGTCGATGGCGGCGCTGGTCTGGCTGATGCTGCTGGCGGTGTCTGCCGCGGCGGTGGCCTTTACCCTGAGCTGGCGGCCCCACTGGCTGCGCCTGTGGTGGCCGGGTCGCTAGTTGCCAGGTTGATAGTTGCCAGGTTGATAGTTGCCGGGTCGGTTATCGCCGGCTCGGTTTTGACAGAAGCCTAGTCGGCGATGGGCGCCGAGCTGAGGTCTTCCGGGTCCAACTCGTGCTCGTCGGGCTGGTAGTCCTCGCGGAAGGCATCCACCTCCCACTTGCGGCGCCGGTCCACCTCGGCAATGTGGAACAGGGCGTCGCCCTCGTACACCAGCGGCAGGTTGGTGCGGCCAATCACAATGCCGGCTGAATCGGCCACCACATCCACCTCGCTGGTGCCCAGCGGGTCGGCAATAAAGCCGATGATCTGGCCCGCCTGCACCTCCGCCCCCAGCGGTACCAGCACCCGCAGAATGCCGCTCTCCGGCGCGCGCAGCCAGTGGGTGCTGCGGCTGATCAGCGGTTTTTTCAGGGCCTTGGCGCGGCTTTTGCGCAGCATGCCCAGGTGGCGCATGACATTCAGCACCCCCTTGACGCCAGCGCGGATGTAAATCTCGTCAAAGCGCAGGGCCTCGCAGCTTTCGTACAGCAGCACCGGCACGCCCATGTCGCCGGCGGCGCCGCGCAGGGAGCCGTCGCGGATCGGCGCGTCGATGGCCAGCGGGGCGCCGAAGGCCTCGGTCATGGCCAGGGTGGCCTCGTCTTCCAGGTTGGCGCGAATCTGCGGGAAGTTGCTGCGGTGGCGGGCACCGGTGTGCAGGTCGATGCCGTGGCTGCAGTGGGCAACGATCTCCTGCATGAAGGTGTGGGCAATGCGCCCGGTCAGGGAGCCACGGCTGGAGCCCGGGAAGGAGCGGTTGAGGTCGCGCCCGTCCGGCAGGTAGCGGGTGTGGTTGATAAACCCGTACACATTGACGATGGGAATGGCGATCAGGGTGCCCTTGAGGCGCTTGAGCTGTGGGTCCTTGAGCAGGCGGCGGATGATCTCCACGCCGTTGATCTCATCGCCGTGAACGGCGGCGCACACAAACAGCACCGGCCCGGGCCGCTTGCCGCTGATCACCTGCACGCTGATCGACAGGTTATCGTGGGTGTACATGGGGGCCACCGGGATGTCCACCGTGTAGTGTCCGTCGGGCTCTATGGTCTTGCCGCCAATCACCAGGGGCGTGCGGCTCACGCTTTTGGCTCCTTGTCCGGGCGCGCGCCCTGCAGGTAGGAGCGGGCGGAATCCACTAAAAAGGTGCCGCGCATGGCGGTGCGCCCCAGCAGCATGCGAAAGCGCATGGTCTCGCGGTCGGTGAGGGTGATCTCGGCGTCGATGATGCGCTCGCCCACCTGCACCCGGCTCTGGATCACATAGCGGTGTTCGCGGTGGCCGCCGGAGTCGGTGACCTGGCGCTTGTCCAGCACCTTTGCTTCGCAGTGCACCTCTTTTTCGGTGTTGCGCTGCCAGGGGTGGATGCCAAAGCGCACCCATTCGGCGCCGTCGCGCTCGAAGGGCTCCACGTAAAAGGCGTGCAGGGCGCTGGTGCGCGCCCCGGTGTCGATTTTGGCCTTGATGCGTTCGATGCCGAGGTCCGGCAGGGCCAGCCATTCCCGCCAGCCCAGTACTGCCTTGTCTGTCATGCCCGATAATGCCCGGTGAATGAAGGGTCGAGTATCACCGGGTGCGGGGGAGGTGTAAACCTTTGTGGCGGCCCGGCGGTGCCGCTCAGGCCGCCGCGTGCAGCGAGCGCCCGCGGCCGATGCCGTAGTACTCGATGCCCAGTTCCTCCAGATAGGCCGGGTTGTAGAGGTTGCGCCCGTCGAAAATCAGCGGCTGTTTCAGCAGGGCTTTCACCTGCTCGAAGTCGGGCGACCAGAAGGCCTTCCACTCGGTGCAGATCACCAGGGCGTCGGCGCCCTCCAGGGCCTGTTCCTTGTGCTCGGTGATGCTCAGGTCGTCGCGCTCGCCGTACAGCGCCCGACAGGCGTCCCCCGCCCGGGGGTCGAAGGCCTGCACCCGGCCGCCGCAGGACCAGATGCCTTCCAGTACATAGCGGCTGGGGGCCTCGCGCATGTCGTCGGTGTTGGGCTTGAAGGACAGGCCCCACACGGCGATGGTCTTGCCGGTCAAATCAAAGCCCAGGCGCGCCATGACCCGCTCGGCCAGCTTGTTCTTCTGGCGCTGGTTGGTGTCGTGCACGGCGGTGAGGATTTCCGCCCGGTGGCCGTGCTGGCCGGCCAGGTATTTTAGGGCGCGCACGTCCTTGGGGAAGCAGGAGCCGCCGTAGCCGCAGCCGGGGTAGATGAACTGGTAGCCAATGCGGGGGTCGGCGCCAATGCCGCGGCGAACATCCTCGATATCCGCCCCCACCGCCTCGGCGATATTGGCCATTTCGTTCATGAAGCTGATTTTGGTGGCCAGCAGGGCGTTGGAGGCGTACTTGGTCATCTCCGCGCTGGGCGGGTCCATGGCCATGATCTTCTCGCGGTTGCGGTTGAAGGCCTGGTACATGCGGCGCAGTTCTTCCAGCACCTTGGGCGAGCGGGTGCCAATCACGATGCGGTCCGGGCTCTGGCAGTCGGCCACGGCGGAGCCCTCCTTGAGGAATTCCGGGTTGGAGGCAACCTCCACCGCAATGTCGCGGCCCTGGTCGTGCAGGGCCTGCTTGATGTGGGCCAGCACCGCGTCGGTGGTGCCCACCGGCACCGTGGACTTGGTGATCACCACTTTGCGGCTGGCCATGTAGCGGGCAATGGCCGAGGCCACGTCCATCACCTGGCTCATATCGGCGGCGCCCTCGGAGGTGGGCGGGGTGCCCACGCAGATGAACAGGTAGTCGCCGGCCTGCACCGCCGCCTTGGTGTCGGTGGTGAAAGACAGCAGGCCGCTGTCCAGGCCGGAGCGGATCAGGCTGGACAGGCCCGGCTCGAAGAAGGGCACATCGGCCTCGCGCAGGCGGTCGACCCGCGCGGCGTCGATATCCATGCAGACCACGCGGTGGCCCACGTCGGCGAAAATGGCGGCCTGTACCAGGCCCACGTAGCCACTGCCAAAAATGGTGATGTTCATTGCGGTTGTCGGTTTCCCTGCTGATTCGTTGCCATCGGAGGCTACTATATGTCCAAAAAGTGACAGAAATAATACAGGGCGCCTCTGGCCTATTAATCAGGCCAATCTATCAGGCTTATCGGCCGCGGCGTTTTTCAGTAGAATGTGCGCCTTTCCAAACCGGGCCCCCTGCCGCGAACCTCGCCAAGCTGGGCCCTCACCGCGCCGGGGGATACCGATGTTTGACCGCAGCCAGACCATCCAGGGTTTTGACGACGAAATTTTTGCCGCAATTGGCGATGAGGAGCGCCGTCAGGAAGAGCACATCGAGCTCATCGCCTCCGAGAACTACACCAGCCCCCGGGTCATGCAGGCCCAGGGCACCGTGCTGACCAACAAGTACGCCGAAGGCTACCCCGGCAAACGCTACTACGGCGGCTGCGAGTACGTGGACGAGGCCGAGCGCCTGGCCATTGAGCGGGTGTGCAAGCTGTTCGGCGCCGACTACGCCAACGTGCAGCCTCACTCCGGCTCCCAGGCCAACTCGGCGGTCTACCAGGCCCTGTGCGCCCCCGGCGACACCGTGCTCGGCATGAGCCTGGCCGATGGCGGCCACCTGACCCACGGCGCCAAGCCCAACTTCTCCGGCAAGATGTACAACGCGGTGCAGTACGGCCTGAACCCCGAGACCGGCGAAGTGGACTACGACCAGGTGGAAGCCCTGGCCCTGGAGCACAAGCCGAAGATGATCGTGGCCGGCTTCTCCGCCTATTCCCGGGTGATGGACTGGGCGCGTTTCCGCGCGATTGCCGACAAGGTGGGCGCCTACCTGATGGTGGACATGGCCCACGTGGCCGGCCTGATTGCCGCCGGCGTGTATCCCAACCCGGTGCCCCACGCCCACGTGGTGACCTCCACCACCCACAAAACCCTGCGCGGGCCGCGCGGCGGCATCATCCTGGCCAAGGCCAACGAAGAGTTGGAGAAGAAGTTCCAGAGCGCCGTGTTCCCCGGCGGCCAGGGTGGCCCGCTGATGCACGTGATTGCCGCCAAGGCCGTCAGCTTCAAAGAGGCCGCCAGCCCCGAGTTTGTCAACTACCAGAAGCAGGTGGTTGCCAACGCCCGGGCCATGGCCGCCACCTTCATCGAGCGCGGTATCGACATTGTCTCCGGCGGCACCGACAACCACCTGATGCTGGTGAACCTGATCGGCAAGTCCTACACCGGCAAAGACGCCGACGAAGCCCTGGGCAAGGCCAACATCACCGTCAACAAAAACGCCGTGCCCAACGACCCCCGCTCGCCCTTCATTACCTCTGGCCTGCGCGTGGGCACCCCCGCCATCACCACCCGCGGCTTCGGCGAAGCCGAAACGGTGGAGCTGACCGGCTGGATGTGCGACGTGCTCGAAGCCCTGGAAAACGGCAATGCCGATGCGGTGATCGAGGACGTGAAGGGCAAGGTGCTGGATATCTGTGCGCGCTTCCCGGTGTACCGCTAATTGCCATTTACGCGCCACCACCCATAATAGGATGTTCAACCACACCGGAGGCTGTCAGGCATGAAACTGGTTACCGCAATTATCAAGCCCTTCAAGATGGACGATGTGCGCTCGGCGCTGTCGGACATTGGGGTCCAGGGCATCACGGTGACCGAGGTCAAGGGCTTCGGCCGCCAGCGCGGGCACACCGAACTCTACCGCGGCGCTGAATACGTGGTGGACTTTCTGCCCAAGCTGAAGCTGGAAATCGCCGTGGGCGAGAGCCAGGTTGAGGCGACCATCGAGGCCATCATCAACTCGGCCAACACCGGCAAGATTGGCGACGGTAAGATTTTTGTCTCCGACCTGGAGCAGGTGATTCGCATCCGCACCGGCGAAACCGGCGAGGACGCCATCTAGTTAAGTCTCAACCGGCGGCCAGGCTCTCCAGCGCCGCCGGCAGCTCCCGCAGATTGGCGATTTTCCGGTCTGCGGGCTCCCCGCCGGGCCATTCGATGCCCGCCTGATTCATCCACACTGTATGAAACCCCACGCTCTTGGCGCCGGCAATGTCGTGCTCAGGGTTGTCGCCCACGTGGGCGACGTTGCCGGGCTTGGCGCCGGTCAGATCGAGGGCGGCGTGGAACATGTCCGGCGCCGGCTTGCTGGCGCCCACGTCCTCGGCCAGAAAGGCAAAGTCGAAGTACTCGGCGGCGTCGGTTTTGTAGATATCGGCGTTGCCGTTGGTGAGGGCGCCGAGCTTGTAGCGCCCGGCCAGCTGTTGCAGCACTTCCAGGGCTTCTGCGTACAGGTCCACCCGCTGCCGCTCAATGAGAAATTCGGCAAAGGCACCCTTTGCCCCGCTCTCGGCCTCGGCCTCGCTGTAGCCGGCCAGCCGCTGCAATTCCTTTAAGGTCTGCAGGCGAAAGTGGCTGACATGGTGGGCCAGCTCCGGGTGGCGGCGGAACACGTCTTTCTTGAATTCCCACAGGCTGGCGTGGTCGTGGTGCTCAATGGTGCCCGGGCGGTGCTGCAGCAGCCAGGCGCGCTGGGCCTCTTCGGCGCGCTTCAAGGCCGGCTCCACATCCCACAGGGTGTTGTCCAGGTCGAAGGTGACGACCTCGATGGCCATGTCAGCCCCGCGCGTTGCCGGGCGGGCGCGCCAGCAGGCGCACCAGCACATCGGCAATGTGTTGCAGGAACAGGGTGCCCATGCCGTTGTAATAGCGGTTGGCGTCGGTGCTGCCCACGGCAATCAGGCCCACCCGGTTGTCGCCCTTCAGCGGCATGACTGCGGCCGAGCCGATGTTGCCGCCATTGGCAAAGATGAACTCGAACTCCTCCTTGCGCAGGGCGCCGCACAGGGGCTTGCGACCTTTGAGCAGGCCGCCGATCTCCAGCTTCACCTTCTCGCTGGTTTCAAAGCGCAGGTTGCCGCGCGACTCCGCCGGCTCGCCAAACAGGATGATGCTGGCAAACTCGATGTCGAAGTCTTCGCGCATGCTGTGAATAAAGGCATCGCACAGTCCGGCCTGGTCGGCGGCATCCAGCAGGCGCAGCACCAGGGCGCGGGTGCGCTCGTAGAGCTTGTCGTTGTCGCGGGCGTTGACCGTGAGGGCGTTCAGGCGGTGGCGCATTTCCATGTTGCGCTCGCGCAGCACGCTTACCTGCTTTTCCACCAGCGACACCGCGCTGCCGGAGGCGTGGCTGACGTGCAGGTGGTCGAGCAAATCCGGGTGGCGCTGCAGAAAATCGCTATGGGTTTTCAGGTACTCGCGTACCTGTTCGTCATCCAGCGCGGTTGCGTCGCTCATGGCGACGGCATCGTGGGTGGCGGACATGGCCTGTTCTCCCCTGGTCTCCCTGTGGCCGGGTGTGACCGGCTTCAGAGTTTTATTGTGCCTTCAAATACCACTGCAGTGGGACCGGTCATCATGACGTTGTGGCCTTCGCCCCGCCACGTTATGGAGAGCTTACCCCCCGGCAGGTGAACTGTCACGGTTTCGCCCAGCCAGCCGCGGCTGCGCCCGTAGGCCACGGCGGCGCAGGCGCCGGTGCCGCAGGCCAGGGTTTCGCCAACGCCGCGCTCGAACACGCGCAGGCGAATCTCCGCTTCGTTCACCACCTGCATAAAGCCGGCGTTCACCCGCTGGGGAAAGTCCGGGTGGTGTTCCACCTGTGGCCCCAGGCCCAGTACGTCGGCGCTGTCGACGTTGTCCACCCGCAGGATGGCGTGGGGGTTGCCCATCGACAGCGCCCCCACTTCCAGGCGCTGTTCGCCCAGGGCCAGTGAGTAGGAGGCGGCGCGCTGGTCGGCGCGCAGCGGAATGTCCTGCGGCTCGAAACGCGGCGGACCCATGTCCACTTCCACCTGTTCGCGGTCGCGCACGTTCAGCACCAGCACGCCACCGGCGGTTTCCACCGAAATGCGTTTTTTGGCGGTGAGCTTGTGCTCGCGCACAAAGCGGGCGAAACAGCGCGCGCCGTTGCCGCACTGTTCCACCTCGCCGCCGTCGGCGTTGTAAATGCGGTAGCGAAAGTCCACATCCGGCTGGCGCGGCGGCTCCACCACCAGCACCTGGTCGCAGCCGATGCCAAAGCGGCGGTCGGCCAGCTTGCGGATGTCCTTGGGGCGCAGCTTGCAGCGCTGGCTGACCAGGTCGATGACCACAAAGTCATTGCCGGCGCCGTGCATCTTGGTAAAGCGCAGGATCATGGCTCAGCCGTTGCCGGGCAGGCGCTGTTCGCCGCGCAGCAGGTCGTCCAGGGTTTCCCGGCGGCGCGCCAGGTGCAGCTGATCGCCGTCTACGATCACTTCCGCGGCCCGGGGGCGGGTGTTGTAGTTGGAGCTCATGGTGAAGCCGTAGGCACCGGCGCCAAACACTGCCAGCACATCGCCATCGGCAATGGCCAGTTCGCGATCCTTGCCCAGGAAGTCGGCGGTTTCGCACACCGGCCCGACAATATCCCACACCTTCGGCGCCCGGCCCGGTGTTGCCTGCACCGGCTGAATGTCCAGCCAGGCCTGGTACAGGGCGGGGCGGATCATGTCGTTCATGGCCGCGTCCACCAGGGCGAAATTGTGCGCCGGGGTGGGCTTGGTGTATTCCACCGTGGTCAGCAGCAAGCCGGCATTGGCGGCGATGGAGCGGCCGGGTTCCAGCACCAGCTGCAGCGGGCGGTCACCCAGTTCGGCGCGAATGGCGCCGATATAGCTGGCGATGGACGGCGGCGCTTCGTCGCGATAGCGCACGCCCAGGCCACCACCCAGATCCAGGTGCGCGATGGCAATGCCTTCTGCGGCCAATTGGTCCACCAGGGTCAGCAGGCGCTTGAGGGCATCAATAAAGGGGCTCAGCTCGGTGAGCTGGGAGCCGATGTGGCAGTCCAGGCCGCGCACCGCCACGTGGGGCAGCTCGGCGGCGCGGCGGTAGACCCGCAGGGCCTCCTCCATTGTTACGCCGAACTTGTTCTCCTTCAGGCCGGTGGAAATGTAGGGGTGGGTGCGGGCGTCCACGTCGGGGTTCACGCGCACCGAGACCGGGGCCACCGTGCCCAGCTCGCCGGCCACCCGGTTCAGCACTTCCAGTTCCGCGGCGGATTCCAGGTTAAAGCAGTGAATGCCGAGCTCCAGCGCGCGGGCCATTTCCGCGGCGGTTTTGCCAACGCCTGAGAACACCGTTTTGGCCGGGTCGCCACCGGCGGCCACGACCCGCTCCAGCTCGCCCACCGACACAATGTCAAAGCCGGCGCCGCGGCGGGCGAGAATGTCCAGCACCGCCAGGCTGGAGTTGGCCTTCACCGCGTAGCAGATCAGGTGGGGGACATCCGCCAGCGCCGCCTGGTAGGCCGCCAGGGACTGCTCCAGCGCAGCGCGGGAGTACACGTAGCAGGGGGTGCCGAACTGCTGGGCAATGGCGCTGGCGGCAACGCCCTCGGCGAACAGTTCGCCCTGTTGATAATGAAAATGGGTCATGTGCGTCTTCAGTTTTCGGGAGTCGGGCCGGTGCCGGTGCCGGCATCAGTGGCGGCATCTGGGCTGGCATCGGGGGTGGTATCAGGAGTGGTTGCTGTTGGACCCTGGCCGGCATCCGCAGCCCCGGCCTGTGCGCCTGGCGGTGGCTGGTCGGGCATGTACAGGGGGCCGGTCTGGCCGCAGGACTGGATCAGTGCGCTGGCGGCCAGCAACAGGGCTGGGGCAAAGGGCTGGCGCATGGCGTCCGCTCCGGTGTCAAAACGGCCGATTATAGCCATTGCCCGAAACGGGTGCGAGCAGCCCGAGGCAAACCTCTGACAAACCTCTGGCAAAGTGCGCCCTGTCATCTGCCTGGCGGGGTCGGCCTGCTACTATGCTCGGCATCTCTGGGGAAACGAAGGTGAATATTGCATGGCCCGACCCTGTTGCGCCGCGGCCGCGGGCACCCTTTTGGCGGCCTGTTTTGCCGGCACTTGCTTTGCCGCTAAGGCTGCCACTACCGCTGCCACATCAGCTGCCACTTTTTCCGCTACGCCCCCGAAGGGGGTGTCGTTAGTCGGTGAAGAGCCGCTCTACGTCAAGAACCTGAGCCCGGTGGCGGGCCTTGCGGGCCTGCCCAGCCAGCGCAGCGCCGCGGTGGGCGAGGCCGGCAGCTGGCAGTTTGCCCTGCACGGCAGCCTTGCCAGCCACTACGTGCGCGACCGCGCCAGCGCAGAGGCGCTCAATCTTGACGGTGAAACCCAGCGCCTGGCGCTGGAGCTGCGCTACGCCTTCGCCCCGGACTGGGAGTTGCAACTGGAGCTGCCCTGGCTGCGCCAGGATGGCGGCTTCCTGGACAGCGCCATTGACGGCTGGCACGACTTCTGGGGCATGCCCGATGGCGGGCGCGGCGAGGCCCCGGGCGATGTGCTCGATTACCGCTACGCCGACCCGGCCCTGCGCTTTGCCCTGCGCGACGACAGCAGCGGCCTGGGGGATGCCACCCTGGCCCTGCAGCACGCGGTTTACCACAGCCAGGGGGCCACCGTGTCGCTGGCGGCGGGCTACAAATTCGGCAGTGGCGACGCCGGGGATTTTACCGGCAGTGGCGAGGGCGATGTGTACGCCGCCCTGCGCGCCAGCGGCGCGGGTCTGGCCGGCCTGCCTTTGGACTGGCACGCCCAGGCCGGCTACCTGCGGGCGGGGGAGGTGGCCATGCTGGGGCCGCGGCAGGAGCGCGACCTGTGGTTTGCCGGCACTGCCCTGAGCTGGCGCTTTGCCGGGCACTGGCGCCTGCTGGGCCAGCTGGATGCCCACGCCGCGCCGCTGGACAGCGATATCGACGCCCTTGGCAGCACTGCCATGCTGTTGAGCGCCGGCCTGCGCTGGCAGCCGGACCCGACCTGGGCCCTGGATGTCACGGTGATTGAGGATATCGCGGTGGAAACCGCACCGGACGTGGTGTTCCAGTTGGATCTGCGCTACCGGCCCCGCTAGGCCGGGCGCTGGCCGCTGTTGTAGCCAGTGGTGTGGCAGCGGCGGCAGGTCAGGCGTTTGCTGCTGCCCTGGCCTCGACCCGCGCCCGGGCGCGCTCGGCGGCGGCGCTGACCTGGGCCGGGGCGGTGCCGCCCAGATGATCCCGGGCCGCCAGTGAGCCCTCCAGGGTCAGCACGTCGAATACGTCTTCGCTGATATCGCTGCTAAAGCCCCGCAGGGTATCCAGTGACATCTCGGCCAGGTCCAGCCCGCTGGCCACGCCGTGGGCCACGGCCTTGCCCACCACCTCGTGGGCATCGCGAAAGGGCAGGCCCTTGCGCACCAGGTAGTCCGCCAGGTCGGTGGCGGTGGAAAACCCGCGGCGGGCGGCCTCACGCATCGCCTCGGCGCGCGGGCGGATAGCCGGCACCATGTCGGCAAAGGCGCGCAGGCAATCCAGCACCGTGTCCACTGTGTCGAACAGGGGCTCCTTGTCTTCCTGGTTGTCCTTGTTGTAGGCCAGCGGCTGGCTTTTCATCAGGGTCAGCAGGGAGATCAGGTGGCCGTTCACGCGGCCGGTCTTGCCGCGCACCAGCTCCGGCACGTCGGGGTTCTTCTTCTGCGGCATGATGGACGATCCCGTGCAGAAGCGATCCGGCAGCTCGATAAAGTTGAACTGGGCCGAGGTCCACAGCACCAGCTCCTCGCTCATGCGCGACAGGTGGGTCAGCAGCAGGGCGGCAAAGCTGCAGAATTCAATGGCGAAGTCGCGGTCGGACACGGAGTCCAGTGAGTTCTCGGTGGGCTTGTCAAAACCCAGGGCGGCGGCGGTCAGCTCGCGGCGGATGGGATAGGTGGTGCCGGCCAGGGCGGCGGCCCCCAGCGGCGACTGGTTCAGCCGCGCGCGGCAGTCCTGCAGGCGGCCGTAGTCGCGCTCCAGCATCTCGTTCCAGGCCAGCAGATGGTGGCCAAAGGCCACCGGCTGGGCGGTCTGCAAATGGGTGAAGCCGGGCATCACCGTGTGTGCGTGCTGGGCCGCAAGGCCAATGGTGCCCAGCTGCAGGCGCGACAGCTCCGCGCTGATGGCGTCGATGGCCTTGCGCAGGTACAGGCGGATATCGGTGGCCACCTGGTCGTTGCGCGAGCGCCCGGTGTGCAGCTTCTTGCCGGTGATGCCAATCAGCTGGGTCAGGCGCGACTCGATGTTCATGTGCACATCTTCCAGCTCCACAGACCAGGCAAAGTTGCCCTCGGCAATTTCCTTGCGAATCTGGCCGAGGCCGTCCTGAATCTGGGTCAGCTCATCGCGGCTCAGCACGCCCACCTCGCACAGCATGGCGGCGTGGGCCAGGGAGCCCTCGATATCCTCTTCGGCCATGCGCTGGTCGAAGGTGACCGAGGCGGTAAAGCGCTGTACAAAGCTGTCGGTGGCTTCCGTGAAGCGGCCGCCCCACAGTTTGCTGGTGTCCTGATCCTTGCTCATGCTGCCCTTGAATCCTGCGTGGTTGGCTGTGGCGCGCCGCGGCGCGGTGTGATCGCACTTGTCCGTGCGAAAGCGGGATGCAAGTATACCAGCTAATAATCAGGGGGAGCGCAAGCATGCAGCCTGGCACGGCGGGGCGAGCACGGCAGGGGAGTGACGGCGGGGGCAGTCCGGGGGAGTTCTTCATCCCCGACCTGTGCGGCGCGCGGCAGGTGTTTGTCATCGTGCTGCTGGCCCAGCTGCTGGTGCTGGTGTACACGCTGGTGGAGGCGGGCCTGCCGCAGTTTGACTGGAACCTGCTGGGCACCGCCTCCCTGTTTGTGCAGTGGGTGGTGCTGCTCAGCACCGCCCTGCTGTGCCTGCTGCGCGGGCCCTTCTCCCGGTTTGGCATTGTCACCGCCACCCTGTGCAGCCTGCTGCTGGTGCTGCTGGTGACGGCCTTCAGCACACTGGCCAGCACCTGGGTTTACCCCCTGTCGCAACCCGGCCGGGTGGACGGCTGGACCCTGCTGCGCAACCTGCTGGTGGCGCTGGTGGTTGCCGGTGTGGCCTTGCGCTACTTCTTCTTGCAGCAGCAGCTGCGGCTGCGCGAGCGGTCGGAGCTGCAGGCCCGGGTCGACGCCCTGCGCGCCCGCATTCGCCCCCACTTCCTGTTCAACACCCTCAACAGCATTGCCAGCCTGATCGAAACCCGCCCCGAGGCCGCCGAGCGGGCGGTGGAAGATTTGGCCGAGCTGTTTCGCACCAGCCTGCGGGACGCCAGCGACCTCCTCACCGTGGCCGACGAAATCCGCCTGTGCGAGATTTACCTCGGTATTGAACAGCTGCGCCTGGGCGAACGCCTGCAGGTGGCCTGGCAGGTAGACGATGAGGCCCGCGCACTGCCCATGCCCAGCCTGGTGCTACAGCCGCTGGTGGAAAACGCCGTGTATCACGGCATTGCCCGCCTGCCCGAAGGCGGCCGCATTGACGTGGCCATCGCTTGCCACAAGGGCGAACTGCAGGCCCGGGTGTGCAACCCCGTACCACCGGAGGAGGCCGGCGGCGGCCTGCGTATTGCCCTCGACAACATCAGCCAGCGCCTGCGCAGCCAGTACGGCGAGGCGGCGGGGCTCGCCTGGCAGCGCGAGGCGGGGGCCTTCCACGTGCAATTGCACTACCCCTGCCGCGCCGCGGCGGAGGCGGGCGCATGAAAGTGCTGATCGTGGACGACGAGCCGCTGGCCAGGGAGCGCCTGCAGCGCCTGCTGCAGCGCGTGCGGCCGCAGGCCGAGTGCCGCAGTGCCGACAGCGCCGAGGCAGCCCAGGCCGTGCTGCAAACCTTCGACGCCGAGCTGTTGCTACTGGATGTGCGCATGCCGGGGCGCGGCGGGCTGGCGCTGGCGGCAGAGCTGGCCGAGCAGCAGCACCCGCCCGCCGTCATTTTTTGCACCGCCTACGACGAATACGCCCTGGACGCCCTGCGCCACCAGGCCGTGGCCTACCTGCTAAAGCCCGTGCGCGAGGCGGAGCTGGAGCGGGCGCTCGACCAGGCCGGGCGCATCAACCGCGCCCAGGTGGCAGCCCTCCGGGACGATGCCAATGCCGGGCGCAGCCAGGTCAGCAGCCAGGGCCACCGCGGCCTGGAAACCCTGCCCGTGGCGGATATCCGCTGCTTTCTCGCCGAGCAGAAATACGTCACCGCCTACGCCCCCCAGCGCGAACTGCTGCTACCGGATGCCCTGAAAGACCTGGAGCAGGAATTCGGCGAGCGCTTCCTGCGCGTACACCGCAACGCCCTCGTCGCCCTGCCCTACGTGCGCCGCCTCGCCCGCGACAGCGATGGCTGGTGCGTGGAGCTCGACGGCATCGACCAGCGCCCGGCCGTCAGCCGCCGGCATTTGGCGGCCGTTAAAGAGCGCCTGCTGAAGCGGTAGGCGGGGGGCGTTGTGTTTACTCGGGTAGTGCGCAGCGCTACCCTAGCGTGCGAGTCTCAACGGACGAAGTTGGGGATATGTTAGACGCCACAACAAATAGTGTTTTAGATCAAGCGCTTGAGCTCCCTGCTCGGGAGCGGGCGGTGGTCGCTGAGCAGATACTCCTGAGCCTGGACAAGCCGGACGCGGAACTGGATGCCGTTTGGGCTTCAGAAGCCGAATCCAGATTGTCGGCGTACAAAAGCGGTCGAGAGCCCGCCATATCCCTGGCGGATATCTTCAAGACGTCTTGAAGTGGAAGTAAAACTTCTCAAGCTCGCGCAAGTCGAGTTTGACGAGGCGGTGACCCACTACGAATTGGAGCAGACCGGTCTTGGAGACAGGTTTCGCAGTGAGATGCTCCGTGCTATTTCACGTATTCGCCAATTCCCGGTTGCATACCAACTCTTCAGCCCGGGAACACGACGCTGTCTGATTGCCAAATTCCCGCACGGAATTATCTATCATTACGATCCGCAGCAAGCTGAAATTGTAATTGTGGCGATTGCTCATCTTCATCGCCGCCCTGACTACTGGGTGTCCCGAAAGTCGTAAACAGGTGAGATAGTGCAGTTTACGGCGAACGCCGCTGGCCTGGATAATCGCAGCGGTGATTGCAACCCTGCGAAGAACACGTTGCGAACGTTGTCTGTAGCAGTATGGCGCCGCTCCCCCGCCCATTCGCTGAAGGCCTGGGCGACTGTTATCATGCGGGCTTTGTAACGGGAACACCTGACATGCAACGCCGCCTGACCATTGCCACCCGAGAATCCCTGCTGGCCCTGTGGCAGGCGGAGTACGTGCGCGATGCCCTGCAGTGCGCGCACCCGGGGTTGGCGGTGGAGCTGCTGGGCATGACGTCGCGCGGCGATCAGTTGCTGGATGTGCCGCTGTCGAAGGTGGGCGGCAAGGGTCTGTTCGTCAAGGAACTGGAAACGGCCCTGCTGGATGGCTCCGCCGACATTGCCGTGCACTCCATGAAGGATGTGCCGATGACCTTTCCCGAAGGCCTGATGCTGGGTGTGATCTGCGAGCGGGAAGACCCTTCCGACGCCTTTGTCAGCAATCATTTCGACACGCTGGACAGCCTGCCGGCAGGCGCTGTGGTGGGCACCTCCAGCCTGCGCCGGGAGTGCCAGCTGCGTCAGCAGCGGCCGGATTTGCAGGTGAAGTTCCTGCGCGGCAACGTGCAAACCCGCCTGCGCAAGCTGGATGCGGGCGAGTACGACGCGATCATTCTGGCCACCGCCGGCCTGCTGCGGCTGGAACTGGGCGAGCGCATTCGCCAGCGCATACCACACGGCCTGTCACTGCCCGCGGGCGGCCAGGGCGCAGTGGGTATTGAGCTGCGCAGCGCCGACAGCGACACCCTGGCCCTGCTGCGGCCGCTGCATCACGAACCGACTGCCCTGTGCGTCAGCGCCGAGCGGGCGCTCAACCGCCGCCTGGAAGGGGGCTGCCAGGTGCCCATTGCCTGCTATGCCGAACTGGAGGGCGATACCCTGTGGCTGCGCGGGCGGGTGGGGCGCCCGGATGGCTCCCTGTTGCTGCGCGCAGAAGCGCGGGCGCCCGCCGCCCAGGCCGAGGCGCTTGGCATTGCCGTGGCGGAAGATCTGCTGAGCCAGGGCGCCGGGGACATTCTGGCGGAGGTCTATGGCCGCTAGCGGTATGGCTGCCCGGGCGGTGCTGGTCACCCGCCCCGAAGGGCAGGCGCAGGCCCTGTGCAACGCGCTGCGCCAGCGCGGCCTGCGCGTGTATCACCAGCCACTCATCGACTTGCAGGGCCTGCCCGAACTGGCGCCCGCGGCGCGCCAGTGCGTGCTTGATCTCGACCTGTACCAGCATGTGATTTTCATCAGCGGCAATGCCGTGCGCTTTGCCCTGCCCTGGCTGGAGGACTACTGGCCCCAGTGGCCGGTGGGGGTGAACTGGTACGCCGTGGGCGCGGGCACGGCGCGGGCCCTGGCGGGCTTTGGCATCCACGCGCAACTGCCCGGGGACGAGATGAACAGCGAGGGCCTGCTGCGCCTGGCCGCGCTGCGCGAGCTTGGCGGTCAGCGCGCCCTGATCGTCAAGGGCGAGGGCGGGCGCGAGCTGTTGCGTGATGAATTGCAGCGCCGCGGCGCCAGGGTCGACCAGCTGGCCTGTTACCGGCGATTGCCCATCACCCTGCCCGCGGGGGCCATGGCCGGGCGCCTGGCACAATGGCGGCCGGATGTGCTGCTGATCAGCAGCGGCGAGGGCCTGGCCAATCTGCTTGGCCTGCTGAGTGCGGAAGAATCCGCCAAGTTGTGGCAGACTACTTTCATCGTGCCCTCCCAACGGGTGGCGCAACAGGCCCGTGCCGCGGGGCTGGAGCAAGTACGGGTGGCAGCCAACGCCTCCGACCCTGCCATGCTCGAAGCCCTGGATGTGTGGCGGCAAGAGACTGGAGAAATGTGAGTGAGCGACAAGGACAACGATAAAACAGCGCCGGAATCTCCACCCGAGCCAGCGCAGGCGCCAATAAAAGAGCAAGCACCGGCGCCGACACCGGAATCCGCCGCAAGCGACCAGTTCGAGCAGGCCCTGCAGAGCGCCCCGAACAGGGGCTTTCCGCTGCTGGCCACCTTTGTATTGCTGCTGGTACTGGCGCTGGCCGGCGCCTGCGCCTGGGTGGTGCTGGAGGCCCAGCGCCGCGAATCGGCCCTGGTGGATCGCCTGGCGCTGCTGGAATCCGTCACCGAGCGGGAGGTCATGGACGCCGGCGAACAGCAGGCCCAGATCCGCCAGTTTAACGACAACCTCAAGGGCCAGCTGCAGGGCGAGCTGCGCGGCCAGCTGGCCACGCTAGAGCCCCAACTGGCACGGCAGGCCGACAGCCTGCGCGACCTGTCGCAGCAACTGGCGGCCATTACCGACCGGGTGGAAAGCCAGGGCGAGGAACTGGCCCGCTACAACGCCACCGACCGTGAGGGCTGGCTGCTGGCGGAAGCGGAATACCTGCTGCGCCTGGCCAACCAGCGCCTGATCATGACCGGCGACACCGAATCGGCCCGCGCCCTGCTGCGCAGCGCCGACAGCATCCTGCGCCAGCTGGACGATACCCGCCTGCACGCGACCAGGGCCGCCATTGCTTCGGAACTGGCCGTCCTGCGCGCGGTGCCGGTGCTGGATACCGAGGGTTTGTACCTGCGCCTGTCCGCACTGGCCGAGCAGGCTGCGGGCCTTGCCATCTTCGAGCTGCCAGAGGCGGAGCAGCGCCTGCAGGAGGCGCCCGCCGACAGTTGGCGCGAGCGCCTGCGCCAGGGTTATCAGGCTGCGCTGCAGAAGCTGTCTGACTACATCATCATTCGCCGCCGCGATGTGCCCATGCAGGCCCTGATGGACCCGCAGTGGGAGGGCCTGGTGCGGCAGAACCTGCGCATGCTAATCGAGCAGGCCCAGGTGGCCCTGCTGTCCGGCAACGCGCGCCTGTACCGGGAGAGCCTGTTGCGGGCCCGCCACTGGGTGGAGCAGTTTGCCGAATCCGACGCTGAGGCCTCCCGCGCCCTGAATGCCGAGCTGCAGCAACTGGCCGACGAAACCGTGACTGTGGACCTGCCCGACATCGGCGCCTCGCTGCGCGCGCTGGAGCAGGCCATTGAACAGCGCAAGGCAGACGCCGACAGCGCCGCCGTGGCGGGGCAATAGGCTATGCGCCGCGCCTTCGTGTTGATATTACTCGCCCTCCTGCTGGGGGTGGGTGTGGTGGCAGTGATCGAGACCGACCCGGGTTATGTGCTGCTGGCCTACGGCAACTACACGCTGGAAACCAGCCTCTGGGTGGGTTTGGTATTGCTGCTGGTAGTGGTGCTGGTGCTCTATTTTGCGCTGCGCCTGCTGCGCAAGCTCATCAGCGGCCAGCATTCGGTGGCCCACTGGATGGGCGCGCGCAAATCGCGCCAGGCGGCCCGCCTGACCAACCGCGGCCTGATCGCCTTTATCGAGGGCAACTGGCAGAAGGCCCGCCGCCAGCTGCTGCGCGGCGCCAGCCACAACGACGCCCCGCTGATCAATTACCTGGTGGCGGCCCGCGCCAGCTACCGGCTGGGAGACAGTGAAAAAGTGCGCGAATACCTCGGTGCCGCCGAGCGTTCCGACGCCGAGGCCGGCATCGCCGTGGAGCTGACCCAGGCGGAGATGAAGCTGGATGCCGGCCAGTACGAGCAGGCCGCCGCCACCCTGGTGCGCGCGCGGCGCAACGCAGCCAAACACCCCCATGTGCTCAAGCTGCTGTGCCAGGCCTACCGCGGCCTGGACGACTGGGACAGCCTGGCCGCCCTGCTGCCGGACCTGGCCCGGCACAAGGTGATGCCCAGCGACGAGTTGGAAAGCCTGGAGCGCACGGTGCACCTGCGCCGCCTGCAATACAGCGCCGCCCGGGCCGATGGCGCCGCCGATGCCCTGCACGAGCGTTGGCAGAGCCTGCCGGCCCCGTGGAAGCGCGACCGCGATCTGCTGCGGGCCTACGTGGCCCTGCTGATTACCCAGGATGCCCACGCCGCCGCGGAGAAGGTCTGCCTGCGGGCCCTCAAGCAGGATTGGGACAGCGAACTGGCCCGCCTGTACGCTTTCGTGCACAGCGACAATCCCTCCCGGCAGCTGGCCCAGGCCGAGGGTTGGCTGGCGGAGCACCGCGAAGACGCCCAGCTCCTGCTGTGCCTTGGCCGCCTGTCGGCGCGCAACGAACTGTGGGGCAAGGCGCGTGATTACCTGGAGGCCAGCTACCAGCTGCGCCACACCCCCGAGGTGTGCGCCGAATTGGGGCGGCTGCTGGGTGCGCTGGGCGAGCCCACTGTCAGCGCCCGTTACTTTGAAGAGGGCCTGCTGCGGGATGTCAAACTGCCGGAGCTGCCGATGCCGGAGCGCGCCGCGCCCAAGCGCCTGACGGCAGGTTCCTGAGGCCGTCTCCTGAGCTAGTCTCTTCAGGCAGGCGCCTTAGTTGGGCTTTTGAGATAGGCTTTGAGATAGGTGCCTTAGATAGGAACGCCTTGGTCAAGCACCGGCCCGCGGCGCGGCCGTGGGCAGTCAGCAGGCCATAGCGCCGGGGGAAGCGCATGACGCGTTGGGTAGAATCGGCCGCTGAAGCCGTCAGCGGTATCCGCTCCGGGGATGTCATCTGGAGCCACTCCATGGCCGCCACGCCGCTGGTGCTGCTGGACGCCCTGGCCCAGCACGCCCGCCAGTGCGACAACCTCACCCTGCTGCAACTGCACCTCGAACACGCCACCGCCCTGGCCGACCCGGCGCTGGATGGCCACCTGCGCTGCCGCTGCTTTTTTGCTGGTCGTGAAACCCGCGACCTCATCAACCAGGGGCTGGCGGATTACGTGCCAATCTTCCTGTCGGAAATTCCGCGCCTGATGCGCCGCGGTGAACAGCCGGTGAATGTCGCCCTGATCCAGGTGTCGGAACCCGACCGGCACGGCAACTGCTCCCTGGGCGTGTCGGTGGAGGTCACCGCGGCGGCCTGCGAGGTGGCCGATCGCATCATCGCCCATGTGAACCCCAACGTGCCGCGCACCCTCGGCGACAGCTTTGTTCACATCGACGCCATTGACGTTGCCTATCGCGAGGCCTCGCCCCTGATCTACCACGAGGTGCACGAGCCAGGTGAGATCGACCGGGAGATCGGCGCCCGGGTGGCGACCCTGGTGGAAGACGGCGCCTGCCTGCAGATGGGGATTGGCAGCATCCCGGATGCCGCCCTGGCCTGCCTTGGCAGCCACCGCGACCTGGGCGTGCACACGGAAATGTTCTCCGACGGTGTGCTGGGGCTGTTGCAGCGGGGGGTGATTACCAACAGCCGCAAGAAAATCGGGCGGGGGCGGGTGGTCACCACCTTCGCCATGGGCAGCCCTGCCCTCTATGACTTTGTGGACGACAACCCCGAGGTCGCCTTTCTGGATGTGGAGTTTGTGAACAGCCCGGTCACCATCGCCCGCAACAAGCGGGTCACCTCCATCAACAGCGCGATCCAGATCGACCTGACCGGTCAGGTGTGCGCCGATTCCATCGGCCACCGGATTTACTCCGGGGTGGGAGGCCAGGTGGACTTTGTGCTTGGCGCCGCCCATTCCGAAGGCGGCAAGTCGATCATCGCCCTGCCCAGTACCGCCCGCGGCGGCAGCATTTCGCGACTGGTGCCGAGCCTGGCTACCGGCGCCGGGGTGGTCACCACCCGCGCCCAGGTGGACTACGTGGTGACGGAGTATGGCATGGCACAGATGCGCGGGCGCTCGCTGCAGGAGCGGGCCTCGGCCCTGCTGGCCATCGCCCACCCGGACTTTCGCGAAGACCTTGCCCGCCAGGCGCGGGAGGCGCTTGCGCTACGGATTTGACGACGGGGCAGCAATGCCCAGTTCATCCCAGATGGTGTCCACCCGTGCCTTGACGGCGTCGTCCATCACAATGGGGCGGCCCCATTCGCGGGTGGTTTCCCCCGGCCACTTGTTGGTGGCGTCCATGCCGATCTTGGAGCCCAGGCCCGACACCGGCGAGGCGAAGTCCAGGTAGTCGATGGGCGAGTCGTCGATGAAGGTGCAGTCCCGGCGCGGGTCCATGCGGGTGGTCATGGCCCAGATCACGTCCTTCCAGTCGCGTGCGTTCACGTCGTCGTCGGTGACAATCACGAACTTGGTGTACATGAACTGGCGCAGGAAGGACCACACCCCCAGCATCACCCGCTTGGCGTGCCCCGGGTACTCCTTGCGCATGGTGACAATGGCCATGCGGTAGGAGCAGCCCTCGGCGGGCAGGTAAAAGTCGGTAATCTCCGGGAACTGCTTGCGCAGGATGGGCACAAAAACCTCGTTCAGCGCCAGCCCCAGCACTGCCGGTTCATCCGGCGGGCGGCCGGTGTAGGTGCTGTGGTAAATGGGGCTCTCGCGGTGGGTGATGGCCTCCACGGTAAACACCGGAAAGCGCTCCACCTCGTTGTAATAGCCGGTGTGGTCGCCAAAGGGGCCTTCGTCGGCGAGTTCCCCCGGCTCCAGGTAGCCCTCCAGAATGTACTCGGCCGTTGCCGGCACCTGCAGGCCGTGCTCCCGGCACAGGGGGGTGTAGCACTCGGCCACTTCCGTCTTGCCGCCGCGCAGCAGGCCGGCAAAGGCGTATTCCGACAGCGAATCCGGCACCGGCGTTACCGCGCCCAGGGTGGTGGCCGGGTCTGCGCCAAGGGCCACCGCCACCGGGTAGCGTTTCCCCGGGTGCTTGAGTTGCCAGTCGCGGTAATCCAGCGCGCCGCCGCGGTGCGACAGCCAGCGCATGATCAGCTTGTTCTTGCCGATCAACTGCATGCGGTAAATGCCCAGGTTCTGGCGCTCCTTTTGCGGCCCGCGGGTGATCACCAGCGGCCAGGTTACCAGTGGTGCGGCGTCATCCGGCCAGCAGGTCTGGATGGGCAGCTGGTACAGGTCGACGGCGTCGCCTTCCTTCACGTGGTACTGGCAGGCCGGGTTGCGCACCAGTTTGGGCCCCATGTTCAGCACCTGCTTGAGCAGCGGGGCCTTGTCCCAGGCGTCGCGCATGCCCTTGGGCGGGTCGGGCTGGCGCAGGTAGGCGAGAATCTCGCCAATCTCGCGCAGGGCATCCACGCTCTCTGCCCCCATGCCCAGGGCCACCCGCTGTTCGGTGCCAAACAGGTTGGCCAGTACAGGTGTACTGTAACCCTTGGGGTTTTCAAACAGCAGGGCGGGGCCGCCGGCGCGCAGGGTGCGGTCGGCGATTTCGGTCATCTCCAGGTGAGGGTCAACTTCGGTGCGAATGCGCTTCAGCTCGCCACGCTGTTCCAGCATGGCGATAAAGCTGCGGAGATCGGAGTAGTTCACTGTCGTCCGGCCTTTCTCGATCAGAGCAGGGGACAGTAACCCCTGGCGGGAAGGGGTGCAATGGATGCCCGCTTGCGCGGGCACGGTGTGTGCTTACTTGCGCTTCATCGACAGGAAGAATTCGTCGTTGGTCTTGGTGTCGCGCAGTTTGTCCAGCAGGAACTCCACCGCCGGCAGGTCTTCCATGCCGTGCAGCAGCTTGCGCAGAATCCACATGCGCTGCAGTTCTTCCTCGCCGGTGAGCAGTTCTTCGCGGCGGGTGCCGGAGCGGCGAATGTTGATGGCCGGGTACACGCGCTTCTCGGCGATTTTGCGATCCAGGTGCAATTCCATGTTGCCGGTGCCCTTGAACTCCTCGTAGATCACTTCGTCCATTTTGGAGCCGGTGTCGATCAGGGCGGTGGCGATGATGGACAGGCTGCCGCCTTCCTCGATGTTACGGGCGGCGCCGAAGAAGCGCTTGGGGCGCTCCAGGGCGTGGGCGTCCACACCACCGGTCAGCACCTTGCCGGAGCTGGGCACCACGGTGTTGAAGGCGCGGGCCAGGCGGGTGATGGAGTCCAGCAGGATCACCACGTCGCGCTTGTGCTCCACCAGGCGCTTGGCCTTTTCGATCACCATGTCGGCCACCTGAACGTGGCGCGCCGGCGGCTCGTCGAAGGTGGAGGCCACCACCTCGGCGCCACGGGCACCCACGGAGCGCTGCATTTCGGTCACTTCCTCCGGGCGCTCGTCGATCAGCAGCACAATGATGTAGCACTCGGGGTTGTTGCTGATAATCGCCTGGGCGATGTTCTGCATCATGATGGTCTTGCCGGCCTTGGGCGGGGCCACCAACAGGCCGCGCTGGCCCTTGCCGATGGGTGCCACCAGGTCGATCACCCGGCCGGTAAGGTCTTCCGAGCTGCCGTTGCCCTTTTCCAGCGCCAGGCGTTGGTCGGGGAACAGGGGAGTGAGGTTTTCGAAGAGGATTTTGTGCTTGGCGTTCTCGGGCTTGTTGAAGTTGATCTCGCCGACTTTGAGCAGGGCGAAGTAGCGCTCGGAGTCTTTTGGGGGGCGGATCTTGCCGGAGATGGTGTCGCCGGTGCGCAGGTTGAAGCGGCGGATCTGGCTGGGGGACACGTAGATGTCGTCGGGGCCGGCCAGGTAGGAGCTGTCTGCGCTGCGCAGGAAGCCGAAGCCGTCCTGCAGGATTTCCAGTACTCCGTCTCCGTAGATGTCCTCACCGCTCTTGGCGTGGCGCTTCAGGATGGCAAAGATAATGTCCTGCTTGCGCGAGCGGGCCATGTTTTCCAGTCCGATCTCTTTGGCAATATCGATCAGTTCCTGGGTGGATTTGGTCTTGAGGTCAGTCAGATTCATAGGGAATAGGAGTGATTTTTGAATTCGGGAAAGGTAAGGCGCTACGAATCGACGTGCCGGTTGGCACAGCTCCGGATGGAGGTCCAGGCGATTCCAAGCAGTAAAAATTACGTGAGTAGCGGATTTATTATTGGCACGGAAGGGTGCAACGGGAGGCAATGTAGCATGCCCCGGTAGACCCGTCTACAGCTTTTTGCGTGTGGGCCGCGGCGTGTTTTGGCGCACGCTCCACAGTGTTTGGGCAGGTTGGCCGGGCCCGTGGGGCGGGCCCGGCCGGCAGCGTCAGATGGCTTCCTGAACGAAATCCGTCAGCTGGGATTTGGACAGGGCGCCGACCTTGGTGGCCTCGGCGTTGCCGTTTTTGAACACGATCAGGGTGGGGATACCGCGAATGCCGAATTTTTGCGGCACATCCGGGTTAGCATCCACGTCCACCTTGCAGACTTTCAGCTTGCCGTCGTACTCAGCGGCGATTTCATCCAGCACCGGCGCAATCATTTTGCAGGGGCCACACCACTCGGCCCAGAAGTCCACCAGCACCGGCAGGTCGGATTTCAGTACTTCGTCTTCGAAGGACGCGTCGCTGACGTGTACGATTTGTTCACTCATCGTGTTCTCCAATTTTGGTTGCAGTTCACGGGGAACCGCCTGAAACAAGGGCTGCTATCATACCACCGGCCCGAGGGGGCACAACCGAGGCCCCTGGAATATTTCGTCATGTGCATAGAGCAGGGGGCTATATGTCCGGTGCCTTTGGAACGCCGGCAGGGGAACAAGTTCACACGGATTTGCCGGACGCTGGCGGCGAGTGGCAGGTGTACATACTGGAGTGCGCCGATGGCAGCCTGTACACCGGCATTGCCCGCGATTTGCAGCGTCGCCTGGCCCAGCACAACGGCGCGCTGGCCGGTGGCCCGCGCTACACCCGTGGGCGCCGGCCGGTGCAACTGCGCTGGCATGCCGCTGCGGCTGACCGCTCCACGGCGCAGCGACGGGAGGCGGCCATCAAGCGCCTGAACCGGGCGCTCAAGTGGGCACTCATCCGCGGTGAGGCAAGCTCAGCCTGAGAATTGTTCCAGCGCTTCCTGCTGTTCCAGCCAGTCGGCTTCCAGGGTCTCCAGACGCTGCTGGAGTTCGCCCTCTTCGCGGGTGAGGGCCGCGATATCCTGCTGCCGCCCCTCGTTGTACAGGGCCGGGTCCGCCAGTGACTCGCGCAGTACGGCCAGCGCCTGTTCCGCCCTGGCCATCTCGCCTTCGAGCTTTTTGATGCGCTGCTGCAGGGGCTTCAGCTGGGCCCGGGCGGCGGCGGCCTGCTGGCGCTTTTCTTTTTTGTTGGCCGCGCTGTCACCGGTACTGTTACCGGCATTGGGCACAGCGGCGGCCTGCTGGCGCGGGGCGTCGTCGTAGCTGGAGAGCACCCAGCGCTCGTAGGCCTGCAGGTCGTCGTTGTATTCGCTGACCCGGCCGGCGTTCACCAGCAGCAGTTCGTCGCAGGTGTTGCGCAGCATGTGGCGGTCGTGACTCACCAGCAGCAGGGCGCCCTCGTAGGCCTGCAGGGCCACTTCCATGGCGTTGCGCATGTCCAGGTCGAGGTGGTTGGTGGGCTCGTCCAGCACCAGCAGGTTGGGCTTTTGCCACACTACCAGGGCCAGGGCCAGGCGCGCCTTTTCGCCGCCGGAAAAAGGCCGGATGGGTGCGGTGGCGGCATCGCCGCGAAAGTTGAAGCCACCCAGGTAGTTCAGCACCTCCTGCTCCCGTGCGCCCGGGCTCAGGCGCTGGATGTGCAGGGCGGCGCTGGCGTCCAGGTCCAGCGCTTCCAGCGTTTGCTGGTGAAAATAGCCGATGCGGCAGTGCTCGCCGCCCTGGCGCTGCCCGGCCAGCAGCGGCAGCTCGCCCACCAGCGATTTGAGCAGGGTGGATTTGCCCGCCCCGTTCTTGCCCAGCAGGCCATAGCGGCTGCCCGGGCGCAGAATCATTTCAACGCCGTGGAGGATGGGGCTGTCGCCGTAGCCAAGGGTCGCTTCGTCCAGGCGCAGCAGCGGGTCGGAGCTTTTGTCCGGCGCCGGGAAGCTGAAGCTGAACACCGAATCCACATGGGCCGGCGCCACCTTCTGCATGCGCTCCAGTTCCTTCAGGCGGCTCTGGGCCTGGCGCGCCTTGGTGGCCTTGTAGCGGAAGCGGCGTACAAAGTCCTCGATCTGGGAGATGCGCTCCTGCTGCTTTTCGTAACTGGCCTGCTGGTTGGCAAGGCGCTCGGCACGCTGCTCTTCAAAGTCCGAGTAGTTGCCTTTGTAGGCGTTGAGGGCGTTGTGCTCAATGTGCAGGATGCGCTCGCAGGTGGCGTCGATGAAGTCACGGTCGTGGGAAATCATCAGCAGCGTGCCGGGGTAGCGCTGCAACCACTGCTGCAGCCACAGGGTGGCGTCCAGGTCGAGGTGGTTGGTGGGCTCGTCCAGCAGCAGCAGGTCGGAGGGCGCCATCAGGGCCCGGGCGAGGTTGAGGCGAATGCGCCAGCCACCGGAAAAATCCGACACCGGCCGGTGCCAGGCGCCCTCGGCAAACCCCAGGCCCTGCAGCAGGCGCTGCACCCGGCGCTCGGCGCTGTAGCCGTCGATGGCCTCCAGTTCGCTGTGCAGCGGGGCGGCGCTGGCGTAGTCTTGCAGCGCTTCCAAGCGGGCGATTTCGCCGCGCAGGCGGGCCAGGGCCTGGTCGCCGCGCAGCACGTATTCGCCGGCCGGCAGGTCGGTGCTTTCCACCTCCTGGGCCATGTGCGCCAGGCGCAGGTTGTTCATGCCCTCGATGTCGCCACCGTCGGCGCCCAGCTCACCCAGCAGCAGGGCGAACAGGCTGGATTTGCCGCAGCCATTGGCGCCGATCAGCGCCAGGCGCTGCCCGGGTTGGATGGTGACGTTGGCCGCATCCAGCAGCAGTCGGGTGCCACGGCGCAGGCTGATATCGCGTAGTATGATCATAAGGCGGCGCATTCTACTCGCTGCACTGCGGCCGAACCAGCTGCCCGGCGGAGGCGCATGGACAACCCATTCTGGAACTATTCACTGGCTCACTACTCCAAACCCGGCGTGGCGCCCCTGTGCCTGGCGGCCCAGGACGAACTGGGCGCGGACGTGAACCTGCTGCTGCTCGCCGCCTGGCTGGCAAGTGCTGGGCGTACCCTGGATGCGGTTCAACTGGCCAGCCTGCTGGCAGCCACCGCCGAGTGGCGCGAGCAGGTGATTGCCCCGCTGCGCGCGCTGCGCCGGCAATGGAAGGGGCTGGCGCAGGCGGCCGCGCTGCGCGAGCAGCTCAAGGCCCTTGAATTGCAGGCCGAGCGCGAATTGCAGGCGTGCCTGTACCGCCTGGCCGCCCAGCTGCCGGGCAGCACCGGTGAGGTGTGTGCCCGCGCCAACCTGCAGGTGGTGCTAAAGGCCACAGGCGCCAGCGCGGAGGAGGCGGGCGAGCGCGCCGGGGCACTGGCGGCGGCGCTGCTTGCTGATTGAGTTTGCCGGCTGAGTTTGCCGACTGAGCTGGCCCGCCGATGAGCGGGCTGGCACCGGAGGCGCCACGGGTAGTATGATCGTGAGCGCTTCGTTTGCATCCCGCCAGTGGTATCGCAGCGGTGTTGGCCCGCCCGGACTGATGCAGCCACGGGTTGGCGGGGCACAAAACATGACATTCATCGACAAATGGAAAACTCTATGAAGAAGTACGCACTGCCTCTGGCCGTGGTTGCCGCTATTGGCCTGACCGCCTGTAACGAAAAGGCGGAAACGCCGGCCGCGGAAACCGCCGCTGCCGAAATCAAGCTTGAGAGCACCCAGCAGCGACTGAGTTACGGCATTGCCTACGGCCTTGGCAAGCGCATGTCTGCCGATGCCGTGCCGCTGGATGTAGACGCCTTTACCGCCGGCCTGCGCGATGCGATGGAAGGCAAAGAAGGCCGCATGACCAACGAAGAAATCCAGGCGGAAATGCAGGCCTACCAGCAGCGCATGCAGGCTGAGGCCGAAGCCGCCCAGGCGGCCCAGGCCGAAGCCAACGCCTCTGCCTCTGCGGCCTTCCTTGAAGAAAACGGCGCCCGTGACGGCGTTGTTACCACCGAATCCGGCCTGCAGTACGAAGTGCTGGAAGCCGGCGATGGTGAAAAGCCCGGCGCCGATGACGTGGTGGATGTGAACTACCGCGGCACCCTGATCGATGGCACCGAGTTCGATTCCTCCTACAAGCGCGGCGAGAGCGTGCAGTTTGGCGTTGGCCAGGTGATCTCCGGCTGGACCGAAGCCCTGCAGCTGATGCCGGTGGGCTCCAAGTGGAAGCTCTACATTCCCGCTGAACTGGCCTACGGTGCCGGTGGTGCCGGCGGCATGATCGGCCCCAACGCCGCCCTGGTGTTCGAGGTGGAACTGCTGGACATCGTCGAGCAGGAAGAAGGCGAAGCCGAAGCCGCCGCCGAGGGCTGAGCCCGCTTTGCCCCGGCCTGCAAACAGGCCGGGGCAATTGTCCTTTCCGACCCCCGCATTCGCGGGGGTTTTTATTTGGGTATCTTAATTACCTAGTGGGCATTTGTAGGTTCACCACCTTCGTAAATCAAATTATCTGGTTGTAATTGTCTTCGTGGCAGATAGCGTTGCCGCCAGATTCAGCGAAGGGGTGTCGAATTAGAAAAGTTACCGCCTTTGGAACCGGCCAAGTGGTGCATTCTGTTCGGTCCTCATCGTCCTCAAAGCGGACAGATTATCTACAGTGTCGCGGGCACAAACTCAGCACCAATTCCTATCTGAATTGATTTCTGAAAAAATCACTTTGCTAAGCTTCGGATCGGCATCAAACCGCAACATTTCATGTAACTGTGCATGCAGAGAAATTAATAAAGTAAGACAAATTAACTCTAGATTCCGCTTGTAATGCTGGAATCGTGCATTACAAATCCATATTTTTTAATTCCACTATGGATGATATTTTAAAGTAGGATTCAATCCAATTTGCCAACAAATTGGATTGAATCCGAGTGTAAACGTGCATCTCTCCCGCATTGGATACTTACATTTATCCGCATCTATGTTTCAGGATTATAAATTTATCACTGTATCTAAATTTTCTGGTAGAAATTTTACTATCCGTGACCATCCTTAACTAATACCATGCGTTGTTTGCTCTTTGGCGACTTGATCGAGACTTGGAATATCCCCGGTACCATATCCTGGAAGAACTTGCTCAAAGCTTTGGAATCGCCCCAGGAGCTGCAGGGTTTCCGGGGCGTAAAATGGCAAGTAAAGCGTACGCCGTTGGTTGGGGCCAGTTGGTGGCGGGCCCGCATGCATCAAACAAGAGTAATGGACGGTCACGTCGCCAGGTGATGTATCTAAGGGGACCGCACGCGGGTGGTCAGTCCCCATCAGCGCCGTATTGTGGACAGAGCGGCCATGAGTGCCTGCGAGCGCCCACAACTGAGAGCTTTGTGATCCCGCCGCATCTAGATGAATTCCGATATTGATAGAGGGACACATGATATTACAGCCCCCGAGACCACAGTCAGCGTGCCAGCCGAGATTGCCTGCGATACTCGGCGCCAGTTTCGCTCCCTCACCGAAGGGCTTCAGCACCGTCATAGCGCCCTGCCCGCGGTCATGTAGAGGGACAAGATTTCTCTTCGAAAGGGCAACAATATCTCGAACAGTAGCGTCATCATCCATTAGAGACCTGATAAGAGACGAACGCTCTGAAATAAACATAAGCCTGTACGGAAACCGTTGCTCTGTGTCCAGGTTCTGAGTCCACCATGAGAATATCTCCCCTTCGCTAGACTCCGAACGAATCCGATCTATTTCAATTGCTATTTCCTCGTAACGATGAGCCATAGCCCCTCGGATTACCAAATAGCCTGCCGTTCGAAGGAAGTGGGACATCTCCTCAGGTTCATCTCCATAATAGAAGGCCTTTTTCAGGTCCAGAGGTGTACCGTCCATGGACAGAAGAGGTAGTGATGGATCAAAGATTTCCCGCCCAGAGTACATACACTGAATGGCAGGAGCCCAGGTGCGCCAATCGTCGATACTCCCACGTAGAAAGCTCACGGCTTGTGACAGGATCAATGATGACGTCGTCCGCAACTCATGAACGTAGTTTTGCCATGCGCGCTCTTGAATCTCAATCACACACTGTGCATCCGCATGTATCCCCTGTGTAATTTTGACCCACCCCCGAACCAGCGCATAACTATAAGCGCGCCCATCAGGGAGAGTAATTGAGAAAGGAGGTACACCCTCCAAATCCCAAGCCACTTTGTCATTGACCCCGGATTTCAGTCGAGCTGGGAGTTCTACTCGATGAAACTCATCAAAATCCCAAGCCTTTAAACCCCACCCACTAAGGTCCCCAACATTCATATCTCTTTTAACTTCACCAAACATTTGACACCCTTTTTTATTTATCCTAATATATGGATTTTGATTCCAATAATATAGATATGAGTGTAGCGCCTTCGCCACCTACGTCAAGGGTCATTGCAATACTAGAGACTCTAGCAACGACACCCGAGGGATTAAGCGCAGTGGAAATAGCGAGGCGGCTAGATCTAAGCACCTCAACGCTTTCCCTCATCCTGATGACTTTGCGAGAGAAAAATTATGTTGAGCGGCTTGA
This sequence comes from Parahaliea mediterranea, assembly GCF_003402235.1. Classification (GTDB taxonomy): domain Bacteria; phylum Pseudomonadota; class Gammaproteobacteria; order Pseudomonadales; family Halieaceae; genus Parahaliea; species Parahaliea mediterranea. The sequence continues at coordinate 490,363 of NZ_QEWO01000004.1, read as the reverse complement.
CGACCGGTCATACCGATTAGGATTCGGAGTACTGCGCCTGCTAAACGGTGTTGCTCGAAGCTTTCCTCTTCTCGGTATTGCGAACGATGAGCTAAATCGCCTTCACGAAAAGTTTGGTTTTGGATGCACGCTGGCTCGAATAAATGCTGATCGCCAAGAAGTAATAATGGCGGTGGGCTCGACGCAGAGCTTTGGAATTGCTCCAGGCGTAAGCGTCCCTCTCCAGCCTCCTCATGGCACAATCGCGATGGCCTGGCGCTCTAATGAAGATATAGAGAGATGGTTAAACAGTGTCCGGTGGCATGACCCAAACCTGCGAGGTAAACACCAGAAAAAAGTTATGTTCGATATTCGCAAAATAGGCCTAGCCGTGCACGGGATACAAAACAATGTCAATGAGACAATTAATCAGCTGCGCGAGCTATTGACCTCTGTACAAGCAGAAAATCCCAAAGACATTCTTCGTACGAAGCTTGATCAACTCGCAGACATTGTAGGAACAAGAATTTACTCCGCTGAGGAACTCTCGACAGGAGAGTACCTCGGTGTAAGCCATATCATTGCACCGGTTTTTGGGCCAGATAAACAACCTCGGTACCTCATTTCATTGCATGTCATGCAAGACGAAGTATCGGCAGGCGATCTTCAGCAATATTACGAAGAACTTCTTGCGTCAACAAAAGTGCTCTCCAAACAGATCGGCGGAAGTCTTCCGGTTTCATAGCTGAACACCCACGTCACCTAAGGGGAGGTCTTCCACCAGTAACTATACGATTCAGAAGTTGAATCGTGGTCATGGCAGCTGCAAGAGATTATGTTAGAGGTAGTGGTTGATTAAGCACGTGCCAAATTGCCCCATCTTCTTTTAGAAGTATAGGTAACGGTAAGCGGTACTTGCGACGACTGACCTCGAATTGCTTGCCATGACGAACTGACAGTCTCTTAGCATACCAACGACTCAGCGGCATTTCGTCGAGCCAATCTCGCATAATTTAGTGTTAGGTGAAGTTCGGTAAACTGACGAATTTCTAATGCGCAGCGCCGAAACCTTCGCCGAAAATTAGTACTCGTTCCTTCCGCAGATAAAGTTCTACAGGCTGAGTGGCACCGGCTTGCAGCACGTTATATTTATTTTGTCTTAGTTAGATATGCCCCCAATGGACCAACAGACCCTGTCATCCAGATAGGCCAAATGGCCCATGAGACTCTATAGCGCCGCTCTTAAGCTGGCCATTGGTAATCGCCGTAAATCTTAGGAAGTGAAATGACCACCATGACCGCTGAAGGGTTAGACATTTTGGCCAGCTCATCTGCATTAGGTCCAATTATACTCAAGAATCGAGTGATAAAATCCGCAACTTTCGAAGGGAAAACGCCCAATGGACACCCGACAAAGGCGCTAATAGATCTTCATACAGAAATCGCTCGCGGCGGCGTAGCCATGACCACTGTTGGCTGCTGCAATGTATCTGTGGACGCACGTAATCTGGATAACCAGATGTATTTACACACAGACCTACATCACGGCCTCAAGGAGCTCTGTGACGAGGTGCATAGAGCTGGAGCCAAGATATCCGCCCAATTGACTCACTGCGGCTTCTTCAAACAGAACAAACCTCAAAGCACTCGCTTCACCTTGGCACCCTCATTTCAATTCAACAAGTTGGGAGCGCCGAATGGTAGACCATTTGCAATCAGCATGTCCCAGAAGCAGATCCAAAGCCTTCTGGGGGATTACTGCGGCGCAGCCGAGGTTGCCGTCAAGGCTGGTTTTGATTGCGTGGAAATACAAATGGGCCACGGCTATCTTCTCAACCAGTTTCTTAGCCCAGACCATAACCGACGACGCGACCAGTACGGCGGAAGTGCAGAAAACCGCATGCGACTACCTTTATCTATAGTCAAAGGAGTCAAAAAGGCAGTCGGTAATAACGCTGCTGTTATCGCAAAGATTAACCTTGATGATGCTGCCAAAAATGGTCTTAGAATTGAGGACTACCTTGGAATCGGTCGCCGACTGGAAGACGCGGGAATTGATGCCATAGTCACCAGTGGAGGCAGGAGTTCCGGTGACACATCATTTATGTTCAGAGGTGATAGCCCGATACCTGCAATGGCTAGACTTCAGAAGAATCCAATTAGCAAGATCGCCTTGAAGTTGTTTGGCCACATGCAGTACCGGGCAACTCCCTACCATGAACTTTACTTCATGGAATTGGCAAAAAAATTACGCTCGGTAGTGGATTGCCCGTTGGTCTATCTAGGAGGCGTAAGTAGCCCAGCCTCAGCAATCGAAGCTATGAAGGAAGGGTTCGAGTTTGTAGCGATGGGAAGGGCATTAATTAAAGACCCCAACTTTATGAACAACCTGCTACAGAACAGCGATTACACAAACGGGTGTACTCACTGTAATCAGTGTGTGGCTTTAGTGTATAGCCCACAGGGAGTGCACTGCGTACTTAATCAGTCAACGAAATGTGCTGTTTAACTCAGCAATACGACGCTCTGATAGATCAGCCGAACTAAGTTGGCTTGTCGATTTATCCCGGTTTTCTCATAAATATTCTTTGAATGATTCCGGGCAGTTCTCTCGGATATAGAAAGTTCTTCAGCTATTTCCGCCAACGATTTACCATCGGCCAGCAATAGCGCAAGGCGAGATTCCGCTTGAGTTAATCCAAATAGATCTGAAATTAATCGAATTGATGTGGCACGACCACAACTATTACTCCCGCTCAAATACAAATTTGACAAATAGATTGCTATCGCCGGCGCCATTTCTCCGTAGAAATAAGCGTGCTGCGGAATGACGCGCAGTAACGCAGAGACAAGATACTCGCTATCACGATCAAAGCGGCATAATTTTACTGCCTCTTGACCGCTATTACGCAACGATAGTAACTCATTAATTGAATTCTGTAGAATCCTGTTGTCAGTAGCTGAACTGGCCTTAAGGCGTTCGGAGCGTAACGATACAACACCGCTATCTTCGAGTAATTGTGTGGCGATATCGTTGCGATCAATTACCAATCCTCTATCATTAAGCAAGACCAAACCAATGTTCAGCCGTGACGTCATGTGCTGGTAAAGTTCGGCCTTGCTTTCACTCAGTTTTAGTTGGGAAAATACTGTCATCGCCCGTTCCAGGTGAGGCGCGATTCGGACCAATAAATCACGAACACTCTGATCAAACGGCATGTTTTTTGCCGTTCTAGCCGCGGATATCCAACAACGCATTCCCCCTGGTTCAGAAAAGCTCATTCGAAACGCATGATGGATGCCCAGTGGCAGCAGAAACTCCGTGTAATACCGTGAATCTCGATAGTTTGAAACGTCGCGGAACTCACCTGGTTGAACGTCGCTCGACCTGGTAGGGTCTATATCTAAATAGTGTTCGTTGTAAAGACGATTGAGCACGACCCAGTCAAAATCACAATCTTCTGCATCGGCTCTTACGCTAATCTCTATGCGGTCACTACTGCTCGGCATGAGAACAAGTGCTACAGCTGTAGCATCCAAATGAGTCCTTAGCAGCTCAGTAAAGCTTAGCCAAGGCTTTGGTTCGAGTGGCCCTTGATAAATAGCCGACATCAACCTCTCAAAGAGATCAGGCATACACCGCTCCAACTTTTCTATTGTCACTGACAATAGTAACCCGGAGTGGGCCAAATGGCTCATGCGCCGTGGGCCATACGCTAATAGAGTACCTAAGCAAGCCACTACGGTAATACCAGTTCACTGCCAAGAGCGGAGGACGGGTCAAACCCGAGAAAAGCTGGCGTCACATAAAAAATACGCGTGGAGATTGGATATGCCGCAATGCCATAAATTCTTACCCTCAATAGTTCCTCAGGTCATTGCTCTTGGATTCAGCTTGCCAGTTGTAGCAGAAAACAACTTACGACTGGAGGAGGTTGTCGTAACGGCGCAGAAACGCAGTGAATCGACTCAAGACATTCCTATTGCAATATCTGCCTATAACAATCACACATTAGAACTCAAAGGAGCAAACGATTTTGCGAAACTTGCCACTACACTTCCCGCGTTGAATTTTTCTGTGTACCCGAGCAGCAGTGATGCACTGATAATGTATATGCGTGGACAGGGCGCCAATGATGTTGGACAAATAACGCGTGAAGGGGCCGTCGGCGTCTACATTGATGGCGTGTACATGGTGCGTCCCCAATCAGTAACTATGGATCTAGCCGATATTGAGCGGGTAGAGGTTCTGCGCGGCCCACAGGGCACGCTCTATGGACGAAACACCACCGGAGGCGCGGTCAATATCATCACAGAGAAGCCAGCCGGGGAACTGGGATTTAAGCAATCATTGAGTATTGGAAATCGCGATTACTGGCGTAGTCTCAGCGTTGTAGACCTTCCTGAAATGGCGGGTATCGCTACCAAATTTTCTTATGTGAGCAGCGATAAAGACGGCTACGTCGATAATATAGGTGGCTCGCCAGACTACGGTGAGAATCGGCAACAGGGATTTCGATTTTCAGCTCGTACAGATTTAACCGATCAGTTCAGCATAGATTATGCATTTGAAAACACTGAACTAGAATCGTCACCCATCTACTATCAGAATGACCTGCTTGCATCGCCGACCTATCCGACTTCCCCCCATACAAAGACACCACGTGCTGCAGACATGGAACTCGGTGACACCGAGACTACGGGACATACGTTAACACTTGATTGGTCGATATCCGAGAAACTTCAATTGGAATCCATCTCCCACTACAGTGAACTGGAGTCGGTGTACTATCAGGACTACATGGATGCTGCCTTCGTATATTCTTACTACACGTCAATGGATGATATTAAAAGTAGACAGTTTTCCCAGGAATTTCAGTTGGTAGGCAATGCACTCGATCAGCGCTTGGAATATGTGACTGGACTGTACTATTTTTCCGACAGCGCGAGCCACGCCCAAACTCTAGGATTGCTCGACCTGCAAGACAACTTTGACCCCGGCAACAATATCCCATCACCGCTCAATTTACGTTATCACCGATATGTTACCACTGACAATGAATCCAGAGCTGTCTATGGTCAAGGGGCCTATACGCCACATGTTCTCGATGATCGTTTAACCTTTACTTTTGGGATGCGTTATACGGAGGATACACGTTCCGGTGTCCGTGATCTGTCAGCCGAAGTGTTTGAGTACAGCAGCACTTTTCCGGTCGATGTCGATGTCGAGAAAGCAGTCGATTACGAAAGCTTTGACCCATCGTTGTCTATTCAGTATCAGTGGACTGATGACTTAGTTGGCTACGCCAGAGTATCTACAGCTTACAAGTCGGGCGGCCTTGCAGAGTCCTCTGCAGACTTCACCATCTCCTATGACCCAGAAGAAATAACCAGCTATGAATTAGGGATAAAATCATACTGGCTAGATCGCCGGCTTCGTCTCAACACCGCTGTATTTCTCTCTGATTACCAGGACATGCAGTTGGATTTGTCTCCAGACCCAGCGCAGATACAGGTGGTTAATACATATAACGCAGGCTCTGCTGAGATTAGCGGATTTGAGCTGGATATGCTGATGCAGCTAACACAGAACTTACAGATCAGCGTCGATTATGCTTTTTTGGATTGGACCATAGAAGAAGTATTAAATCCTGCCAATGGCTCTGACATTACAAGCCAGTTCTCACTACCCTATGCCCCACGACACGCTTACAACATCGCTCTTAATTACAGCATTGATACTCTGGCTAACAGCCTCACTGACTTTTACATTTCCTACAGCTGGCAGGATGAAACCTACATGAGTGCCAGCACCACTGCAGACCCAACTATTAAGGAATTCTGGACTCGTGATGACTTTGGTCTGGTCAACGCTAGATTAAGCATTGGTTTTGACGAATTTTACAACGGTAGCCTTCGCTTTGCGCTGTGGGCTAACAATCTTATCGATAGCGAGTATGAAGCCCATCGATTCACTGCTGGTATTGGGAGTGCTGTTGCCTGGAACGAACCTAGAACCTATGGATTGGATATTATTTTCGATTACTGAACAATGAATCGGTACCTGTGTGTCAGCGAGAGATGGTTGGCATAGAAAAATATCAGTAGTCCCATGGACAGGAGCAGACTATGACTTTAGTTCTCGTTATTCACCTACTAGCAGTTGGCGTCTGGATAGGTGTGGTCGGCGCAGAGTGGGTGATTGAACGCGATGGGACTGCCAGTCCAGAAGCGAATCTACGAGCCGCAAGCATGCATGCAGTCACCGATCTGTGGATAGAACTGCCTGCCCTGCTTGTTATACTTGGCACAGGCTTACTTATGCTACAAGAGCGTCACTTCGAAGGGCTGTTTTTATACAAGCTGATCTTCGCAATGCTGGCGATCCTATTCAACCTGATTTGCGTATACGCCGTTTTTAAACGAAAGAAATGTCTTCAAACTGACGATGCCAAGGGCTTGGCGAGGGCTAGCCGCTATATGCTAATTAGCACCGGAGTAATTCCATCCTTTGTATTGGCATTTGGACTGGGAATTTACATGTCCGGCACAGGGTGAAGATACTTACAAATAGCAGTTCACAAATGGTCATTAGGCAACATTGGAGTTAACGTATCGAAAGCCAAGTTAAACATAAATCGATCAATGACAGAATGTCTGCTTCGTGGCGACAGCGGTAGATCGTTAGTCTGCAATCTTCAGCCGCCGAGGACACTTTAGAACGATTCATTGTTTGTACAGTTATCTGTGTTTTACACAATAATGCGATGTTGTTGCCATTGCCCCGCTGAATTTTAAATCCCAGCCAGCAATCATTTGTTGATACGAATTGTAGCCATCCGTTCCAGCCAGATAATTTGGATACCCTTTTATTTCTGGGGAGGGTGGGGCCGATAGCGCTGGCCACTAGGCTGAGCTTGCAGTGGCCGCTAGGCCGAGCGTGCGGTGGCAATCTGCCGCCGGTGCCGGTTGTGCAGGCCGGCGATCAGCCGGTCCTCCAGCTCGAACCGCAGCTCCAGCATTTCGCCCAGCGCCGACAGGTCGCGCGTGACTGTTTCATCAATGCGGCTTGTGCCGGTGTACTTCTCTTCGTAGGCGAGAATGACTTCGGTGGTGTCGCTGATGGCGGGTATCAGCTCCGCCGCCAGGTTGCAGCTGCCGTCGTTGAAGCGCTCGGCCTCCTCCACCAGTTCGTGGAACACTTCAAAATGCCCGGCGGAGATGTAGTCCACCAGCAGGCTGCACAGGTCGAGCTGGCGGCGGTGCAGGCTGGCGGGGGAGGGTTCGCCGTCGAGGGCGACAACCACGGCGGTGTAGTGGGTGAGCAGGGCGCGCCGCTCTTTTAGCCAGGCGGTCAGCAGGCGTTCTACCGCTTCGAATTGTTCCCTTGGATCTTCACTGCGGTGTGGCATGTCCCGGCCTCGTTCGCACCATGGCTTGGCCGACTACTATAAGCCGCCCGCCGGGAGGGCGGCAATAGCTCGCCGCGTGCGGCTCAGGCGGTGGGCCGGGGGCGCAGCATCTGCCACAGGCTGGCCAGCAGCATGACAACAAACAGCAGCAGGGTCTGTTCCGGGATGGTGAGGCCGAGGAAGGTCCACATGGTTTCGGCGCAGTTGCCATCGCCCATCAGCACCATGCTCACGGTTTCCGAAAAGGGCAGGGTTTCCAGCATGTACTCCAGCGAGGGGCCGCAGGCGGGCACCTGGTCTTCCGGCAAATGCTGCAGCCATACATGGCGGCCGGCCACCGCCGCGCCGAAGGCCGCCGCCAGCAGGCACAGCCCGGCGTACAGCCGGCGCCCCCAGCCGGGCGGGTTGTGCAGGGCCGCCAGCAGGGCGAACACGCCCACGGCAACCACGGCAACGCGCTGGGTCATGCACAGGGGGCAGGGCGCCAGGCCCAGGTGCTGTTGCAGGTAGTAGTAGGCAAACAGCATGGAAACCAGTGACAGCAGGGCAAGGCCGAAGAAGACCAGGCGGGGTGACAGGGATTGCAGCATGATGATGTGTGTCCTTACCAGGGGTGCGCGGCTACGGCGGCTACGTTAGTGCCTTTCGTTGGGCGGCGCAATGTGCGGCGCGCGCCCGCCATGTCGAGTGACAGCCGGATGACAGTCGAGTGACAGCCGGGTGACCGTCAGGTGGCTGGGGCATTAGTAGGAGTCGCCCGCGCCAGATTGGTTCAGTCGCCGGCGGAAATCAGCGGCAAAGTCCTGCAGCTGCGGATAAAAGTCCACAAAGGCCGCTTCCATGGCCGGGCGCAGGGGTTGCAGGTGCGGCGCTAGGCCCGCCAGGGCGTTGCCGCGGCGCAGGCGCTGGCCGATGCGCTCGGCGGTGCCGGTCACTGCGTCCCAGCGATGGTAGGCGTTGAGTATGTCGTAGTCCGTAAGGCGCTGGGCCATGCGCTGGGCGCCGGGGCCCAACTCCGGCTGGCGCGCCTGCAGCACGCGGTACACCGCGCGGCTGAAGTCCGGCAGTGGGTGCGGGTGGTACTGGCGCCAGTTTAGGCTCAGGTAGTGGTCGAAGCTGATATCCGTGACGATGCCCGCATAGCGGCGCAGGTGCGGCGGGAACTGCTGGCGCAGGGCCGCCAGTACCGGGTGGCTGTCGGTGTAGGCGTCCACCGCCCGGTGCAGTTTGACCCCGGCCTCGATGTCCCGGCTGCACTGGCCGCACAGGGGGCCCTTGAGATAGTCGCCCTCCAGCGCGCCCGCCACCAGGCCCGGGTCCGGCCAGGCGAGGTGGAAGTGGGCAAGGAAGTTCACGGTGCCGCGGTTCAGACCGCCTCGTACTGGGCGTAGAAGCGTTCCAGGTAGGCTTCGAAGCTGATGTTGTCGGCGGCCTCGATAGCGCGCTGGGCGGCCAGCGATTCGCTGCTTTCGCGGACGAAGCGCTGGTGGCTTTCAGCGGCCAGTGGCGCGCTGCGAAAGTACTCGGCCCAGTGCTGGCTCTGGGCCAGGGCCCAGCGAAAGTAGGGCAGGTTGCGCTCGGTGAGTTCCCGCAGCACCCGCGCCGACGGGGTGAGCGCCGGGTCGTCGACCTTGGCCTGCTGGGCTTGCAGGGCCGCCTGGTAGGCCTCGCCGCCGTGGGCGGTATCCAGCAGACCGGCCAGCTGGCCGATTTCGCCCAGCAACTCGCTTGCCCACTGCTGCAGCGTGCAGCTGTCGTGCCGGCGCGCCAGCGCCAGGCCCGGTTCGCGGCCGCGATTGACGACCGCCGACAGGTTGGCCTGGATACGGTCCTGCTCGGCCTCGTCGCAGGCGGGGCTGTCTTTAAGCAGGCAGAACAGCAGGAAGCTGTCGAGAAAGCGGATCTGCTCGGCGTCCAGCCCCACCGGGCTGAAGGGCGACACATCGATGCAGCGCACTTCCACGTATTCGATGCCGCCGCGGCGCAGGGCGCTCAGGGGCGTCTCGCCCGAGTAGGCCACCCGCTTGGGGCGAATGGTGCTGTAGAACTCGTTCTCGATCTGCAGCAGGCTGGTGTTCAGTTGCTGGTAGTCGCCCTGCTGGCCGCTGGGAATGTGGCGGTATTCCGGCCGCGGCTGCATGATGCCCTGGCGCAGGGCATCCACGTAATTGTCCAGGCTGTTGTAGCACACCCGCAGGTCGCGCTGGGCCACGCTGCTGTAGCCAAGGTCGCCCATGCGCAGGGCGGTGGCGTGGGGCAGGTAGAGGGTTTTGCCCTCTGGGTCCAGGGCCTGCAGGCCGTGGCCGTCGCGCCCGCGCAGGAAGCTGGCGCACAGCGCCGGCGAGGCGCCAAACAGGTAGATCAGTAGCCAGGAGTAACGGTGGAAGTTGCGAATGAGCCCCAGGTAGCGGCTGGTTACCCAGTCTTCGAGGGTGCCGCTGGCGCCGGCTTGCAGCCATTCGCGCTGCCAGAATTCGGTAGGCAGGGAAAAGTTGTAGTGGATGCCCGAAATCACCTGCATGGCGCGGCCGTAGCGATGGCCAAGCCCGTAGCGGTACACGGTTTTCATCCGCGCCACGTTGGAGCTGCCGTATTGCGCCACGGGTATGCTGTCGTTGCCGGCCACCACGCAGGGCATGCTGGCGCTCCACAGGATTTCGCCGTCCAGTTGGCTGTACACAAAGCGGTGGATGTCCGCGAGGGTCTGCAGGCTGGACTCCACTCCCGTGTCCACCGGCGTGATGAATTCCAGCAGGGCCTCGGAATAATCCGTGGTGATGGAGGAGTGGGTCAGGGCGGAGCCGAGGGCGGCGGGGTGGGGGCTTTGGGCAATGCGTCCGGCCTCACTGATGCGCAGGCTTTCCTTCTCGATACCGCGGTTGATGCGCTGCAGCAGGGCCAGTGTGTCCGGCGTGGACAGGGCCTTGAGATGTTGTTGCAACTGAGCTGACACTGAGCACTCCTGTCTTATGGGCGGCGCGCCACGCACTTCCCCTGGCCGGCCCGGTGCCAAACCCGGGGCAAGTGTAGCGCCGCGCAGAAGCTGAGTACAGCCGGCGACAGGGGGCATTGCCGGCCCGCGGCGCCCGGGCTATCTTGAGATCATGATAAGGAGGCAGGCTATGGTGCAAGGCGCTGGGGGTTGGCCACTCGGGTGGTGTTGGGGCGCCGCGCTGGCGGCCCTGTTGCTGTGCGCCCTGCCGGCGATGGCCCAGCAAAGCGCCGGCGAGCAGTGCGTAACCGTAGCGGAGCAGGACTATTCCGATGCCTTCCGCTTTCAACCCTCTGCGGCCCACGACGACCTGGTGGCGCGCTTGCCCGCCAACGTGCGTATTCGCAGCATCCGCTACCAGCGCTTTTCCGTCTTCAACATGGAAGACCCGGAAGAAAACAGCACCCTCTACCGCTGGGCGAATGAGCTGCACAGCATCACCCGCGAATGGGTGCTGGAAGATCAGATGCTGCTGCGCGAGGGGGATGTGTTTGAGCCGCGCCGGGCCGAGGAGTCCGAGCGCATCCTGCGCAACCTGCGTTTTATCTACGACGCGCGCGTGCGGCCCTGGCGCTGGTGCGGCGACGTGGTGGATGTGGAGGTGCTCACCCGCGATATCTGGACCTTTACCCCGTCCCTGTCCCTGAGCCGCAGCGGCGGCGAGAACGCCTACGCCATTGGCTTTCGCGACGCCAACTTCCTCGGCACCGGAAAGCAGGTACTGGTGGAGTACGACAGCGACGAAGAGCGCGCCGGTTACACCCTGCTCTATGCCGACCCGGCCCTGTTTGGCAGCCGTTGGCAGATGCGCGCCCGCTACACCGACAACGACGACGGCTACGACCACGGCCTGCGGTTGGAGAAGCCGTTCTTCTCGGTTTATGAGCCCTGGTCCGCCGGCACCAGCCTGGACAGCCAGAAGCTGGAAGAAAAACTGTGGTTTCGTGGCGACGAGGTATCCGAGTTTGATCACGAGCGCGAGCAGTACCGGGTCTACGGCGGCCTGGCCGCCGATGTGCAGGTAGACCAGCGGGTGAACCGCTGGCTGCTGGGCTACAACTACGAGGCCCATAGCTTCGGCTTCAGCGACTCCGACATTCCCCCGGCACAGCTGCCCGAGGACCGCGATTACAGCTATCCCTATATCGGCTTCCAGAGCGTGGAGGACAAATTCGCCGAGCTGCACAACTTCGACTACCTCGGGCGCACCGAGGATGTGTTTGTCGGCGAGCGCTACACCTGGACCCTGGGCTATTCCGCCGAGGGCCTGGGCGCCACCCGCGACCAGCTGGCCTTCAGCGGCGGCTACAGCAATACCCTGCTGGCCGATGACCGCCAGTTCTGGGTGGTGGGCAGCCAGTTGTCGGGCTTCTTCGGCGTTAGTGATCAGGAACTGGAGAACTTCTGGTGGGAAGTGGAAACCCGCTACCAGTACAAGCAGAGCGAGCGCTGGGCCCTGTTCAGCGGCCTGCGCCTGGACTACACCGACGGCCTCACCGACGACAACCAGCTCACCCTGGGCGGCAGCAACGGCCTGCGCGGCTACGATTTGCACTACCAGGTGGGTGACCGCTCCTTCGTATGGAACATCGAACAGCGCTACTACTCCGACTGGCACCCCTTCCGCCTGCTGCGGGTGGGCTTTGCCGCCTTTGTGGATGTAGGGCGCGCCTGGTACGAAAACCGCGACAACGGCTCCAACGGCGGCGTGTTGGCCAACGCCGGGTTTGGCATCCGGTTAAATTCCAGCCGGGCGGAAAAGGGCTCGGTGATACACATTGATTTCGCCTTCCCCTTCGTGCGGGACGACGACGTGGATGATGTGCAGGTGCTGTTTACGGTGAAGGAGCGCTTCTAGCCGTTACCTACAACTAACCCACTACACAACGATTGCGGCCGTTGGTTTTGGCCTGGTAGAGCGCATTGTCGGCGGTTTCCATCAGCGCCGCGGTGTCGCAGGGCTGGCCCGAAAGGGCGATACCCACGCTCACCGTCACCCGCAGTTCAATGTCCTTGTAGGGGATCACCGTATTTCCGATGGTGGCCCGCAGGCGTTCCGCTACATCGCAGGCCATTTGCCGGTCGGCCCTCGGCATCAGCACAGTGAATTCCTCGCCTCCGGTGCGAAACAGCCGGTCGTAGGGGCGCAGGTTGGCCGCCATGATTGCCGAGACCTGCTTTAGCACCTCGTCCCCCGCCGCGTGGCCGTGGGTATCGTTCACCGCCTTGAAGTGATCCACATCCATCGCCAGCACGGCCCACTGCTCGCCGAAGCGGTCGATCTGGGCGCGCATTTCCGGCAGAGTCTCGTCAAAGTCGCGCCGGTTGGCCAGGCCCGTGAGCGGGTCCCGGCGGGCAATCTCTTCGAGTTTGGATTCCGATTTGTGAATGCGCTCAATCATGTGGTTGAACTCTTCGGCCACGCGCCCCAGCTCGGGCGGCACCACCACGTCAATGCGGTGTTCGCGCTCACCGCCAGCAAACTTCAGGGCGCCCTCCACCAGGCGGTCGACACTGGCAGACAGCAGCCGCCCGACCAGGCGCACACTGGTAATCATGGCGAACAGGGAGATGACAGCGGCAATGCCCAGAATCCACAGCGAGCGCTCGTAGTAGCGGCCGGCGGCCCGGTAGTCCTCTTCCACCACCGCGTCCAGCTGGTGGTAGATGGCGGCCAGCTTGTCGATGGCGGATTCCAGCCGGCCATGATAGGCCAGCATTGCCTCCACCAGCGCCGGCTCGCTGTGCTGGCGTACCGTGTGCAGGAGCTGGCTGGCCAGCTCATCCGCCTTCTGCCAGTCCTGGTGGGCCTGCTGCAGCAGGGTTTGCAGGGCCTGCTCCTCGTTCAGCGACTGCGACAGGGTGACAAACTCCTCCTCGACCTGCGTGCGCAGCAGGCGGTAGGCCGGCAAGTGCTGGGCCTGGCGGTCTTCCAGGTATTCATCCACCGGCACCAGCGCGCCCTGGATGTGCAGGCGCAGGCGCTGAACGGGCTCAATCTGCTGGTGCATGCGGTAGGAGACATCGGCGTAAGAATCGATCACCCCGCGATCGAGAAGATAAAACCCGATGACCACCGACAGCGCCAGCGGCGTCCAGGCGACCCCCAGCGCAAAAGCCACCCAAAATCGAAAAGAGCGCTTGCAAAACAAGGCTTCCATCACTGCTGACCCCCACCCGACGTTCATTGCTATAACAGGGTGCTTGATGCCCGGATCAGCGCGTTATTGCAAGTTTTTTGGCGTTTGAATTGCCATCGATACGCCAGACACCGTTCAGCCAGGCAGTAGAGAAGCCTGACCTGAATTCAATAGGCCGTATTCGGTAGGTATGGATTCGATAGATTGTCGCTCGCCCCGCAAAAAGCCGGTGAATGGCTTCTGCGGGTTGGTCGAGCTAGCTGAGATGGCCGAGCTAGCCGAGCTGGTCGAGATAGCGCTCCAGCATTTTGCACACGAAGTTGCCCTGGATTTCCTGCTCCTGCCCGGTGGCCAGCATGATGCGTGACATGATCAGGCCGTAGCGCATGCCGGCAAAAATCCAGTAGTAATCGTAGTGCTCTGCGGTGCGGCCGGTGGCGGCCTCCCACTGGGCCACGGTGTCGTCGTAGCTGGGCAGGCCCGGCAGGCGGGGAATGCCCAGGCCCTCGGCGAAGGTGGCGTCGATGTAGTTGAACCAGGCCAGATCCTGCACCGGATTGCCGGCCACGGCCATCTCCCAGTCCAGCACCGCCACCACGCCGTCCAGGCTGGGGGCGAACATCATGTTGCCCACCCGCGAGTCGCCCCAGCACAGGGCGGTGGGTTCGTTGGCGGGCTGGTTGGCCTTGAGCCAGTCCAGGGCGCGCTGGCCGATGACATGGGTGCGCCCTTCCAGGGCCCAGTCGTGGTATTGCTGCCAGTAGTCCAGCTGCGCCTGCAGGGCGGTTTTGCCCGGCGGCAACTGCAGCTCGGGTAGGTCCAGCGCGGTGCTGTCGATCTGGTGGTAGCGGGCTAGCATGTCGACGGCGGCGCGCCACAGGGTGGCCCGTTGTGCTTCGCTGGTTTCGTGCATCAGCCAGCCGTCCATGTTGTAGGGCGGCATGTCGGAGGGCACGCGCCCGTCAATGCGGGCCATGATGTAGAACTCCACCCCGAGCAGGGCGGTGTCGGTTTCCAGCCCCAGCAGTTCCGGCACGGGGATGTCGGTGTGCCGGGCCAGGGCCTGCATCACCCGGTACTGGGGCTCCAGGGCATAGCTGGGGAACACCGGGCGCTGGATTTCCGGCTGCAGGCGACCCACGCAGCTCTGGGTGCGGGTTTGCCCATTTTCCTGCCACTGGATATCGAACAGCAGGGTTACGTTGGACATGCCGTTGCCGTCGGGCACGGTCAGCTCGGGAATGTCCACCGGGTAGCCGCGCTGCTCGCTGAGCCAACTGGCCAGTTTGGTGCGTGTACCCTCGATGTCTTCCAGCACCGGGGTGGGGCGGGCTTCTTCCATGGTCTGTTATCTCTGTTATTGACTATACGTCTGTATAGCATAGCGCCGGTGCCAGCCCCTGCCTAGTGGCAGGGGTTTTTTGGCCCGGTTTTTTTGATCGGGGTGTTTTTTGTAAGGAGTGCCGCGGGGATTTTTTACCCGGGGCTGCTGTCATAGTCGTTTTGTTTTTTGCCGGCGGTCTCTACACTGCCCGGCTTATCAAGGCTTGGGGGCTTTATGAGAATACTGGCTGCGTTGCTGGTGGCCGGCGCATTGGCGGCGGGCGTGTGGTTGTGGCCGGGGCAGGCCCAGGCTCCGGATGGCCCCGCGGCCGGCCCGGCGCCTGTTCCGGTGAGTGTCTACCGGGTGGAGCCGTTGCCGTTTCGGGAGGAAATCTCCGCCCTTGGCACCCTGCGGGCCTGGGAGTCGGTGGACATCACCGCCAGCGTGTCCCAGATTGTGACCGCCATCGGCTTTGAAGACGGCCAGCAGGTGGAGCAGGGCGATATGCTGGCTCTGCTCAAGCAGGATGAAGAGCAGGCCCTGCTGCGCGAGTTGGAGGCCAGCCAGCAAGATGCCCGCCGCGAAGTGCGCCGGCTGGAGAACCTGGCCAAGCGCAACCAGGTGGCCCAGAATGAGCTGGACAAGGCCCGCACCCAGGTGGAAATCCTGCGCCACCAGATTGAGGAAGCCGAGGCCCGGGTGCTGGACCGCACCATTTTGGCCCCCTTTGCCGGTACGCTTGGCCTGCGTCAGGTGTCTCCCGGCGCCCTGCTCACGCCGGGTCAGCGCATTACCACCCTGGACGACCTCAGCCGCATGCGGCTGGACTTTACCCTGCCGGCGCTGCAACTCGGCGCCCTCAGCGTGGGCCAGCCGGTGCGCGCCACCACGGCGGCGTTTGCAGACACCTTTACCGGCGATGTCTTAGCCATCGACAGCCGGGTGGACCCGGTGGCCCGCTCCATTACCGCCCGTGCCCAGATTGACAACCCCGAGCGCCGCCTGCGCCCCGGCCAGTTGATGGAGGTAACCCTGCTGGGCCCCGAGCACCAGGCCCTGCTGGTGCCGGAAGAGGCCCTGCAATCGCGCGCCCTCACCCACTACCTGTGGAAGGTGGTGGACGGCGAGCGGGCAGAGCGTGTGGAGGTGACCATTGGCGGGCGCCGCCCGGGCTGGGTGGAGATTCGCGCCGGCATAGCCGCCGGCGACACGGTGGTGCGCGACGGCGTTGGCAAGTTGGGTGGCGATAGTGCCACCGTGGCGCTGCAGGAGTCCTGAGCGGTGATACTGTCAGATACCTCGGTGCGCCGCCCGGTCATGGCGGTGGTGTGCTGCGCGCTGCTGGTGGCCTTCGGCCTGCTTGCCTTCGACCGCCTGCCGCTGCGCGAATACCCGGACATCGACCCGCCCATCCTCAACATCAGCACGCTCTACCCCGGCGCTTCGGCGGCGGTGGTGGAGAACAAAATCACCGAGCTGATTGAGGACCGCCTGTCGGGCCTTGAGGGCATGAAGACCATGACCTCCAGCTCCATGGACGGCCGCTCCCAGATCACCCTGGAGTTCGACCTGGACCGCGACATCGACAACGCCGCCAACGACGTGCGCGATCGCCTGTCGCGCCTGCTGAACAACCTGCCCGACGAGGCGGACCCGCCGGAAGTGCAGAAAAGCCAGAGCGACGAACAGGTGATTTTCTGGGCGCACCTGGTGGCGCCGTCGATGGATGCCCTGGCCCTCACCGATTATGCCAAGCGCTATCTGGAGGACCGCTTCTCGGTGCTCGATGGCGTGGCCCGGGTGATGATTACCGGCGAGCAGGAATACGCCATGCGCATCTGGCTGAACCGCAACGCGCTGGTGGCGCGCCAGCTCACGGTGGGCGATGTGGAGAACGCCATTCGCAGCCAGAACGTGGAGCTGCCGGCGGGCACCCTGAACTCCATCGAGCGCGACTTTATCGTGCGCATCGACCGCAGCTACAACACGCCGGCGGATTTTGCCGCGCTGGTGCTTAGCCGGGGCGACGACGGCCATCTGGTGCGCCTGGGCGATGTGGCGCGGGTGGAGCTGGCCAGCGCCGAGCACCGCAGCCTGTTTCGCGGCAATGGCGAGTCCATGGTGGGGCTGGGCATTATCAAGCAGAGCACCGCCAACGCCCTGTCGGTGAGCGCGCTGGTGACCGCCGAGATCGACCGCATCAACGCGCAGTTGCCCGCCGGCATGGAGATCATCGCCAGCTTCGACAACTCCATCTTCGTGGCCGCCGCCATCAAGGAGGTGTACCAGACCCTGATTATTGCCGCGGTACTGGTGGTGCTGGTGATCTTCCTGTTCCTGGGCGACCCGCGCAGCCTGCTGGTGCCGGCGCTCACGGTGCCGATCTCGCTGGTGTCCTCGTTCACCGCCCTGTGGTTGATGGGCTACTCCATCAACCTGCTCACGCTGCTGGCACTGGTGCTGGCCATCGGCCTGGTGGTGGACGATTCCATCGTGGTGCTGGAGAACGTGCACCGGCGCCTGGTGGCGGGCGAATCGCCCATGGTGGCGGCCTTTCGCGGCACCCGCCAGGTGGGCTTTGCGGTGATTGCCACCACCCTGGTGCTGGCGGCGGTGTTTGTGCCCATTACATTTCTGGAAGGCGACCTGGGGCGCCTGTTCGGCGAATTTGCGGTGACCATGGCCATCGCGGTGCTGTTTTCCAGCTTTGTGGCCCTCACCCTGGCGCCGGTGATCTGCTCCAAGCTGCTCAGCAGCGACAAGGTGTCCAACCGCATGGCGAATGCGGTGGAGCGCCTGAGCCTTGGCATGGAGCGCCGCTATCAGGCCCTGATGCGGCCGCTGCTGACCCGGCCCTGGCTGACCCTGGTGATCGTGGCCCTGAGCCTGGCCCTGGCGGTGGGCCTGTTCCGGCTGGTGCCCCAGGAGTATTCGCCGCGGGAGGACCGGGGCATTTTGTTCATGGGGGTAATGACCCCGGAAGGCTCCTCTTACGAATACACCGTGCGCCAGATCGAGGAGATCGAGCGCCGCCTGATGCCGCTGGTGGACGGGGGTGATATCAAGCGCCTGCTCATTCGCGCGCCGATGAGCTTTGGTGGCGAGGCCTTCAACCAGGGCTTTGCCATTATGGTGCTCACCGACTGGGACAGCGGCCGCCGCTCCACCTGGGAGATACAGGCCGATGCCCGGCGCCGGGTGGCGGACCTGCCCGGGGCCCGGGTGTTCATCCGCAGCCCCAGTGGCCTGGGTGGCAGCAGCGAAGACCCGGTGCAGTTTGTGGTGGGCGGCGACAGTTACGAACAGCTGGCCGAGTGGCAGGACGTGCTGCTGGAGGAAATTCGCAACAACCCGCAGCTGGTGGGGGTAGACACCGACCTGCGGCCCACCAAGCCCCAGTTACGGGTGGCCATCGACCGCAACCGCGCCGGCGACCTCGGCGTCAGCCTGCTGGAGATTGGCCGCACCCTGGAGACCCTGCTGGGCTCACGCACAGTAACCACCTTCATCCGCAGCGGCCGCGAATACGACGTCATTCTGGAGGGCGAGCGCGCGGCCCAGCGCACCCTGGGCGACCTGAACACCATTTACGTGCGCTCGGAAACCACCGGCCAGCTCATCCCCCTGGGCAACCTGGTGTCGGCCCACGAACAGGCCGATGCCGGCAGCCTCAACCGCTACAACCGCGTGCGCTCGCTGACCTTGTCCGCGGCCCTTGGTGGCGACTATAGCCTCGGCGAAGCGCTGGATTACCTGCAGCAGCTGGTGCGCGACAAACTGCCGGAAACCGCCGCTATCGATTACAAAGGCGAATCGCTGGAATACCGCGAGGCGGGCCAGTCGGCGGTGTTCACCTTCCTGCTGGCGCTGCTGGTGGTGTACCTGGTGATGGCGGCGCAGTTCGAGTCCTTCATTCACCCGGCGATCATTCTGCTCACGGTGCCGCTGGCACTGGTCGGTGGCATTGGCGGCCTGCTTTTGTTCGACCAGACCCTGAACATCTACAGCCAGGTGGGCATGATCATGCTGGTGGGGCTGGCCACCAAGAACGGCATTCTGATTGTGGAGTTCATCAACCAGATGCGCGATGCCGGGATGGAGCTGACCCAGGCGGTGCTGCAGGGCGCCTCGCGCCGCCTGCGGCCCATTGCCATGACCGCCTTTACCACGGTGATCGGCGCGATTCCGCTGGTGGTGTCCAGCGGCCCGGGGCACGAAGTGCGCACGGTGATCGGGGTGGTGGTGATGTGCGGGGTAACGGTGTCGACCCTGATTACCCTGCTGCTGATTCCGATGGCCTACATGCTGCTGGCCCGCAACACCCACTCGCCCGGCACGGTGAGCCGCGCGCTGGATGGCGCCCTGGCGCGGGAGCCGGATACGCTCGACCAGGGGGAGCATTTGTGAGGGCGGGGGAAGCTGCTATAAAGTAAGCGCTGGCCCGCCGCGTGAGCGGCGCGGCCCACACAAAATGACAATAGCGCGCGCCAGGCAGCGTGCGCACAAGGGGGCAGGGCAGGTCGTGGAGCGGATTACCGAGTGGTTGAAACTACTGGCGAACAAGAACGGGTCGGATCTTTATCTCAGCACCGGAGCCCCGCCCTGCGCCAAGTTTGAAGGGGCCCTGCGCCCAATTGGCAGCGACATTCTCAAGCCCGGCGAAATCAAGGAGATTGCCAACGGGCTGATGGACGACACCCAGCGCGCCGAGTTCGAACAGGAACTGGAAATGAACCTGGCCACGTCCATTCCCGGCTACGGGCGCTTCCGGGTCAATATCTTTGTGCAGCGCAACGAGGTGGCCATCGTGGCGCGCAACATCGTGGCGGAAATTCCCAACTGGGAGCAGCTGCGCCTGCCGCCCATCCTGCCGGAAGTCATCATGCGCAAGCGCGGCCTGGTGCTGTTTGTTGGTGCCACCGGCTCTGGCAAGTCCACCTCGCTGGCGGCCCTGCTGGACTATCGCAACAGCAACAGCTCCGGCCACATCGTCACCATCGAAGACCCGGTGGAATACGTGCACAAGCACAAGAAGTGCATCGTCAACCAGCGCGAGGTGGGGGTGGATACCCGCAGCTGGCACAACGCCCTGAAGAACACCCTGCGCCAGGCGCCGGATGTGATACTGATCGGTGAAATCCGCGACCGCGAAACCATGGAGCACGCCATCGCCTTCGCAGAAACCGGCCACCTGTGCCTGTCCACCCTGCACGCCAACAACGCCAACCAGGCGCTGGATCGCATCATCAACTTCTTTCCCGAAGAGCGCCGGGCGCAGTTGCTGATGGATTTGTCCCTCAACCTGCAGGCCTTTGTGTCCCAGCGTCTGATTCCGACGGTGGACGGCAAGCGCTGCGCTGCCATCGAGATTCTGCTGGGAACGCCGATGGTGGCGGATTTGATCCTCAAGGGGCAGATCGACGGCATCAAGGAGGTGATGGAGAAGTCCGAGAACATCGGCATGAAAACCTTCGACGCGGCCCTGCTGGAGCTTTACGTGGAAGGTCTGATCAGCGAGGAAGAGGCCCTGCGCAATGCCGACTCGCCCAACAACGTGCGGCTCAAAATCAAGTGGGCGAAGGAAGCGCGCATGCAGCAGGGCAGCGCGCCGGTGGAGCTGAGCCTGGAAGGGCTGGGCGACGACGACACCAGCCCCTATTGAGGGGCGGGTTGCAGGGCAGGTTGCAGGACAGGGAGGGACGGGCGCGCCGCGCCTATTCCAGCAGCTTCTGCGCAAGCAGGGCGAAAAACAGCACCCACAGGCCAATCAGCAGCCGGATGCGCCGGGCGCTGTTGCCGCTGTCCACCTGGCGCTCCGGTGGCGCCGCGCCGGCCAGGGTCATGTTGAATGAACCGCAGGCGGGGCAGGCGCCGCCGCTGCCTCCCTTCTTGCCGCGGTAGCTGCAATCCCTACAGAGATAGGCCATCGGTTGTTCTTCTTGTCAGTGGTTTTGTCGCAGTAGCTGGTCGATGATCCGTTCAAGTTGTTGCAGGTTGTTGCACTCGGCGGCCACGTGGCAGGCGCTCTGGTAGCGCAGCATGTCCGAGTCGCCGCTGCCCCAGGCCCGGCGCGATTCCGGGTTCAGCCACAGCACCCGGCGCGCGCGCTGGTAAATGCCCTGCATGATCTCCAGCTTCGGGTCGCCGCCGTTATTGCGCGCATCCCCGAGGATGATCACCGTGGTGCTGCTGTTGATGTCGCCCAGCGCCAGCTCGGCAAAATCTTCCAGGCTGCGGCCGTAATCGGTGGCGCCGCCGTAGCGCCAGTTGGCCAGCTCAATGGCTTTCTCCACCGGATAATCCCGGAAAAGTTCGCTGATTTCACCCAGATGGCTTGAAAATGCGAAGCTGCGCACACGGGGCAGCACATCCTGCAGGCTGTACAGGAACAGCAGCAGGAACTTGGCGTAGGCGGCCACCGAACCGGACACGTCGCACAGGGCGAGAATCTGCGGCTTGTCGCGGCGCACCTTGCGCCAGTGGGTGTGGAACATCACCCCGTCGTGGGCAATGCCCCGGCGCAGGGTGCGGCCCATGTCGAGCTGGCCGCGCTTGTGGACTTTGGGCTTGCGGGAGTGGCGGGCGGCAAGTTTACGCGCCATCTTGCGCACCAGCTCGCGCACCTCGTCCATGTAGCGCTGTTCCAGCTGGTTGAGGCGGGTGCGGCTGAGGATGTCATCCATGAACTGCCGGTTGTGGCCCTCGGCGTTCAGCAGGTATTGCTGTTCAACATAGCCGCGCACTTCATCCCGCAGGCGGTCGCGATAGCCCTTGAGCAGCTCCAGCAGGGGGCTGCCCGCCTGCTCCAGCTCCACCACCGCCCGGCGCAGGGTCTCCTCCCCCAGGGCGTCCAGCATGCGCCGGGTGTATTGCCCCTTCTGGGTGAACATGCGGATGTTGCCAAGGCCGGTGGCGGCGCCAGCCTGGCCGAGCGATAGCGACAGCTCGGTGCGATCATCCGCCAGAAGCTGTTGCAGAAGCGGGGTTTGCAGGGCTTCGGCCAGCGCCGCAAACTCCGCTGCGCCCTCGGCAAGCAGGCGGGCGTCTTCGTCGGCCGACGCTGGCGCTTCTTGTCCGGTGGTCGCGGGGTCGGCGGCAGGGTCGGCGGCAGCGGGCTTTTCGCCCACCAGTTCGCGGCCAAAATACTGGTCGAAGCAACGCAGCAGAATGGCCTCTTCCCGGGCGCTTTTTGCCAGGCTCAGGGCCAGCCCGTCGCGCAGGCGGCCCCGGTCGGCGTAGCCCAGGGCGCTGGCTACGGCCATGGCGTCCAGGGTTTCCGCCGGCGATACCCGCAAATCGTGGCTGCGCAGCAGCTGGATAAAGCCGGTGAGGGCGGCCTGCATCGGTTCAGCCGGCGCTGCCTGCGCCGCGCAGCAGTTCGTCGAGGCCGGACTCGGCGTTGTTGATGTCGTCCTCGAACTTCAGCAGCACGTTCAGGGTGGAGCGCACCAGTGCTGTGTCGAGTTCACTGGCGTGCAGCAGCAACAGGCTGCGGGCCCAGTCGAGGGTCTCGGAAATGGCCGGGGCTTTTTTCAGGTCCAGCTCGCGCAGGCTGTGCACAAAGGCCACCAGCTGGTGGCGCAGGGTGGCGTCGATGTCGGGCACTCTGCTGCGCACAATGCGCTCTTCCAGCTCCACGCTGGGGAAGGGGATGTACAGGTGCAGGCAGCGGCGCTTGAGGGCGTCGGAGATGTCGCGACTGTTGTTGCTGGTGAGGAAGACCATGGGCGACACGTCGGCCTTCACGGTGCCAATCTCGGGGATGGACACCTGGTAGTCCGAGAGAATCTCCAGCAGCAGGGACTCAAACTCGTAGTCGGACTTGTCCACCTCGTCGATCAGCAAAATGGCGCCGCGCTCCTGCTGCATGGCCTTCAGCAGGGGGCGCGGTTCCAGAAAGTCCTCGGAATAGAAAATGTCGCCAAACTGGTGCAGTCGCTCCACCGACTCCGCCAGGCCCTTGGCGCCGTGCAGCAGGTCGCCGAGCTTTTCCTTCAGCACCTGGGTGTACAGCAACTGTTTGCCGTACTTCCATTCGTACAAGGCCTTGGCTTCGTCCAGGCCCTCGTAGCACTGCAGGCGGATCAGGGGCACCGACAGCAGCTCCGAGCAGGTTTTGGCCAGCTCGGTTTTGCCAACCCCGGGCGGCCCCTCCACCAGCACGGGCTTGCGCAACTGGAAGGCGAGAAAGACGGCGGTGGCGATCTTGGTGCTGCAGATATAGCCCAGGGCCTCAAAGCCCTGCTCAATGCGCTCGATGGATGCGAGCTGGGGAAAGTCCTGGGTGTGCAAAGTGCTTCCTTACTGCGGCTGCTCAGCCGCCGGTCATGTTCATGAAGCGGACAATCTCGGTAGCCCCGTCCTCGCCGAAGTGATGGCGTTCGGGCTTGATGTCCATGGCGGCAATGATGGCCGCCGCCAGGTGTTCGCTGCGATAACCCTGCTGGCGCAGCACGGCGCGCAAATCCACCGAGTGCTCGTTGCCAAGGCACAGCAGCAGGCGCCCGGACACGGTCAGGCGCACGCGGTTGCACAGGTGGCAGAAGTTGTTGCTGTGGGGTGAGATAAAGCCCACCCGGCTGGGGCTGTCGTGCATGCGAAAGTAGCGCGCCGGGCCGGCGCTGCCGCGGGGGTCGCCCTCGCTGCTGAGGGGGAAGACGGCGTCAATCTGCCGGCGCAGGCTGTCGCTGTCTGCCAGGCTCAGGCTGCGGTCGTGCTCGATAATCTGGCCGAGGGGCATTTCCTCGATAAAGGCGATGTCGATACCCAGCCCGCGGGCGTAGCGCACCAGGGTCAGCACTTCGTCGTCGTTGCGCCCGCGCAGGATGACCGCGTTGAGCTTGATGCGCCTGAAGCCCGCGGCCACCGCCGCTTCAATGCCGCGCTGCACGGTATCGAGGTCGCCAGTGCGGGTGAGTTCACGAAAGCGCGTGGGGTTGAGGGTGTCCAGGCTGATATTCACGCTGGTTACCCCCGCCTCGCGCAGGGCCGGGGCCAGTTTGGCGAGCTGGGAGCCGTTGGTGGTCAGGGCCAGCTCCCGCAGGCCGCTGAGCTGGCCCAGGCGCTGCACCAGATCCACAATGCCGCGGCGCACTAGCGGCTCGCCGCCGGTGAGGCGAATCTTGCCAACGCCGAGCTCGGTGAACACCCTGGCCACTTCAAACAGCTCTTCCAGGCTCAGCACCTCCCGCCGGGGGAGGAAGGTCATGTCCTCCGCCATGCAGTACACACAGCGGAAGTCACAGCGGTCAGTCACCGACAGCCGCAGGTAGTCGACACGGCGCTGGAAGCGGTCGACCAGCTGGCCCGGAAAGCGCGCCTCCGGGAGGTTGCGGGTAATGGTGTTCATGACGCTGGCCAGTGTACTGCTTCGGGCACAGGGCCACTAGCCCCGGGGTTTACAGCGGCCAGCGCCTGGGACAGGATAGGCGGCGCCGTGGAATGGAGGGACCATGATAAGAATTATCCCCGGATTGAGCCTTGTTCTAATGCTGCTGACCTCAGCTGCCCCAGTGACGCAGGCGGCGCAGCCTGCGCCCACGCCCTGCGAAAGCCGCGCCGGCATCGAGCCCGTGTGCGGACTCAGTGCGCCGGAGGATATCGTTACTTCCCCCGGCGACGAGGGCCTGGTGTTTGGCCAGATGCACGAGCCCGGCGGGCTGTTCCTGCTCGATACTGGTGACCACAGTGTGCGCCCCCTCTATCGCGAGAGCGACGCAGACGCGCCCCAGTGGGGTGATGCCAGCTGCAGCCGCCCGCCGGCGACCCTGCTGGCCCACGGCATCGACCTCAGCCAGCGCGCCGACGGCCGCTGGCAGCTGCTGGTGGTGAACCATGGCGGCCGCGAATCCGTGGAATTCTTCGAGTGGTTGCCAGGGCCCGACGGCCCCCGGGTGGCCTGGCGCGGCTGCGCCGAGGCGCCGGGGGATGCCAGCCTCAACGATGTCGCCGGCCTGCCTGACGGCGGCTTTCTGGTCACCCGCATGTCCTCCACCGAGTCGCCGTTGTGGGAGCTGTTCCTGGCGGTGATCGGCATCAACAATGGCGTGGTGTACCACTGGCAGGCGCAGGCGGGCTTTCGCGCCCTGGCGCACACCGAGGGGCGCCTGCCCAACGGCATCATTCTCGCCCCGGACGGCGACAGCTTCTTCGTCAATATGTACCTCGGCAACAAGGTGGCCAAGTACAGCCTGAGCGGCGGCGAGCTGCTCGGCGAGGTGTCAGTGTCCAAACCCGACAACGCCAGCTGGAACGCCGAGGGCAAGCTGCTGGTGGCCAGCCAGTACGGCTCGCTGATGCAGCTGTTCGACAGCCTCAACCTGCCCCACGGCACGCCCAGCCTGCTGCCCTATGCGGTGGTGGAGATCGACCCGGACACCCTTGCCCGGCGCGAATTGCTGCGGCACGAGGGTGTGCCGATGGGGGCTGGCACGGTGGCGGTGCAGGTGGGGGATGCGGTCTATGTCGGCTCCTACACGGGCGACCGGCTGGTGAAGATGCCGCTGGAGCCGGCTTTGTGACACCCGCGCAATGCCCCTGCGTGTGATATCTGCCCGATGACCCTCGCACAATGACCCCGGCGCTGCTTCACCGGCTGACGCTGCCGGCGGGCCCGCTGCTGGCGGCCCTGCTGGCCTGGCTGCTGCTGCGCGCAGGCTACAGCACGGACATGGCCATAGTTTCTCTGGTGGCCCTGTGGTGCGTGATCTGGTGGGTGTTCGAGCCGGTGCCCATTCCGGTGACCTCGCTGCTGCCGCTGGCCCTGCTGCCCCTGCTGGGGGTGCTGACCCCGGCGGAGGTGGGCCAGGCCTACGGCTCGCCCATGATTCTGCTGCTGCTCGGGGGCTTTTTGCTGTCCAAGGCGATGGAGCACTCCGGTGCCCACCGCCGCATTGCCCTTGGCATGGTGCGCCTGTTTGGCGCCCACAGCGGGCGCCGCCTGGTGCTCGGTTTTATGGTGGCGGCCGCCAGCCTCAGCATGTGGATTTCCAACACCGCCACTACCCTGATGCTGCTGCCGGTGGCGCTGGCGGTGCTGGAGGGCGCCCGCCAGCGCGAGCGGCTGGCGGTGCCGCTGCTGCTGGGGGTGGCCTACGCCGCCAGCGTCGGTGGGCTCGGCACGCCCATTGGCACGCCGCCCAATCTCATCTTTATGCAGGTGTATACCGAAGTGACCGGCCAGATTGTCACCTTCAGCCAGTGGATGAGCTGGGGCGTGCCGGTGGTGGTGGTGATGGTGCCGCTGATGGCGCTGGTGCTGACTCGGGGCATGGGGGCAACGCTGCAGGTGGAGCTGCCGGCGGTGGGCGCCTGGCGCACCGAGGAAAAACGGGTGCTGCTGGTGTTCGGCCTGACCGCCCTGGCCTGGATGACCCGGGCCGAGCCCTTTGGCGGCTGGCGGACCTGGCTGGATGTGCCCAGCGCCAACGATGCCTCGGTGGCCCTGCTGGCGGTGGTGCTGATGTTTGTTATTCCCGATGGCAAAGGCGCCAAACTGCTCACCTGGGAGCGCGCCGCCAGTATTCCCTGGGGCGTGCTGCTGCTGTTTTCCGGCGGTATCTGCCTGGCCCGCGGTTTTGTGGCCTCGGGCCTCAGCGCCGAATTGGGCCAGTGGCTGGCGGGCTTTACCGACCTCAGCCCCTGGCTGCTGATGGTGCTTATCTGCCTGCTGGTGACCTTCATGACGGAGGCCACCTCCAACACCGCCAGCACCACCCTGCTGATGCCGGTGTTGGCGGCGGCGGCCCTGGCGGCGGGCGTGGAGCCCATGCTGTTGATGGTGCCGGCGGCCATGAGCGCCAGTTGCGCCTTTATGCTGCCCGTGGCCACCGCGCCCAATTCGGTGGTGTATGGCAGCGGCCTGATCAGCACCGCGCGCATGGCGCGGGAGGGGCTGGCCCTCAATTTCCTGGGGGTGGCGGTGATCAGCACCGCCTGCTACCTGCTGCTGGCCTGATTGCTACGGCCAGTTGTGCTGACTGATTCCGTCATTGTTTGTGGCGCTGGTGGCGCTAGGCTATAACCCTACAAAAATCATTGATATAGAAAGGGTCGCTGCCATGAGCAAACGCTATCCCATGCCCATCCCCCACGGCTGGTACGTGGTGTGTTATTCCGACGAGCTGGCGGTGGGTGAATCCCGCGCGGTGAAATACTTTGGCCAGGAGCTGGTGCTGTTTCGCACCGAGTCCGGCCAGCCCAGGCTGCTGGAAGCCTACTGCCCTCACCTCGGCGCCCACCTGGGCCACGGTATCCACGAAAATAGCGAGCGCGGCGGGCGCATCGAGGGCGAATCCATTGTCTGCCCCTTCCACGCCTGGAAGTTCAACGGCGCCGGCGAGTGTACCGAGGTGCCCTACGCCCGCAACATGCCGCCCAAGGTGCAGGGCAAGCAGTGCCTGAAGGCCTTCCCCACGGTGGAGGTGAACCAGGCGGTGTGGGCCTGGTACCACCCGGACGGCGTCGCCCCCCTGTGGGAAGTGATCGAGCATGAAGAGGCCAACAGCGACGACTGGGCGCCCCTGAAGCGCTACGAGTGGCACCTGACCACCCACCCCCAGGAGATGGCGGAAAACGCCGCCGACCCGGCTCACTTCCTGTTTGTGCACCGCACCGCCAGCATGCCCGAGTGGGAAACCACCTACGATGGCCCCACCTCCCGTGGCATCCAGCGCGCCAAAATGCCCACCCCGCGGGGAGAGGTGGACGGCGCCATTCACACCGGCTCCCAGGGCCCTGGCCAGGGCTTTACCAAGTTCGAGGGCATTGCCGACACCTTCCTGATGGGCCTGACCACACCCATCGACGAGGAAAACGTGATCGTGCGCTTTGCCTTCACCCAGCCCAAGGTAAACGGCGAGGTGAAAAGCGGCGGCGTGAACGATGCCATCATCGCCAACATCGTCGGCCAGCTGGAAGAGGACAAGCCCATCTGGGAGCACAAAATCTACCGCCCCCTGCCGGTGCTGTGCGACGGCGACGGCCCCATCGCCAAGTTCCGCAAGTGGTATTCACAGTTCTATTCCAACTTTGACCCGGCGGCCATGTAAGCCGGGCCCTGCGCACCTGCCGCCGCCGGCACTTCCCCGCCGGCGGCATTTCGGTATCATGCCCCCACACTGAGGAGGAGCCATGACCCGATCCCGCGGCCTTGTCGCCCTGCTGCTGATGGCAGTATCCATCGCCCTGCTGTACCCCGGCGTGACCCAGCCGGTGCTGACCTTAAGCGGCAGTATCGAAAAATCCGACCTTGCCAACCTCGGCATTGACCTACTGGCCGGCGGCGATGGAGCCGACGGGGCCGATGACCAGAGCCGCAACATGCTCAGCGCCTTTTCCCGCTTTCTGGGCCTGGACCAGATCGAGGGCGAGGTGGAGGTGTACCACAGCACCCGCTCCATCTGGGGCACGGTGAACGAGCTGGCCGGCACCGGCAACCTGCTGGTGGCCCTGCTGATTGTGCTGTTCAGCCTGGTGATACCGGTGTTCAAGCTGCTGCTGCAGGCTTTTGCCCTGGCCCCGCTGGGCAGTGAGCTGCGCCAGCCCCTGCTGGCTGTGAATGCGGCCCTCAGCAAGTGGTCCATGACCGATGTGTTTGTGATGGCCCTGCTGGTGGCCTACATGGCGGGCGCCGCCTCCGGTCAGATGGGCGACCTGCTGATGATGGAAGCGCGGCTGGAGCCGGGCTTCTGGTTTTTCCTTGCTTATTGTCTGTTTTCCATCGGGGCCTCGGCCCTGGTGCGTCGGGAGTATGCCAATGCCTAAAGTACTGAAGTGGGTCCTGTGGATCCTGCTGGCCCTGGTGGTGGTGATGGCGGTTGCCGCCATGCGCCCGGGCAAACCCATTGAAGTGGTGGTCAGCGGCGAGGTGGAGGTGCCCCACACCGCCGCCTGGCAGCGCATGCGCGACCTGTCGGTGGCCCACCACTACGTGCCGGGCCTGACCGCCACCGAAATCACCACGCCCAACACTTCCGGGGTGGGGGCCTCGCGCAAGGTCTACCAGAGCGGCAGCAACTACCTGGAGGAAACCGTCATCGCCTGGGACGAGGGCGAGGGCTTTGTGATTCGCCTGCACAAGGGCGACGAGCCGATGGCGCCCTTCAAGCGGGCGGAGTTTCGCTACCACATGGAGGCCCTGACCGATAAGGCCACCCGGGTCACCCTGGCGATAGTGGTGGAAATGCCCTTCGGCGCGCTGGGCAGCTGGCTGGGGGAGATCGCGGCGCGTCAGCCCCTGGAGGCGGAGCTAACCCGGGTACTGGCGGGGCTGATGTATTACTACGAAACCGGCAAGCCGGCCACCGATGCGGATCGGGAGCGGCTGGCGGGCCGGGTGGAGCTGGTGCCCGCCAGCGCGTAATGGCCTTACAGCAGGGCCATCATGGTTTCGGCGGAGCTGACGTCGATGCCGGGGCCCGGCTCCACGTTGAGGTGGGTGATGGTGCCGTCTTCCACCAGCATGGCAAAGCGCTGGCTGCGCTTGCCCAGGCCAAAGCCGGTGCCGTCCAGTTCCAGCCCCAGGGCGGCGGTGAAGTCACCGTTGCCATCGCCCAGCATCAGCAGCTCCTCGGCGTTCTGGGCCTTGCCCCAGGCGTCCATTACAAAGGCGTCGTTCACCGCCATGCAGGCGATGGTGTCCACGCCTTTGGCCTTGATCTTGTCGGCGTTCACCACGTAGCCGGGCAGGTGGGCCTTGGAACAGCCCGGGGTGAAGGCGCCGGGCACGGCGAACAGCAGGACTTTCTTGCCCTTGAAGATCTCGTCCGTGGTGATGTCCACGGGGCCTTCGGCGCCCATGGTTTTCAGCGTTGCAGCGGGGATGGTGTCACCGGCCTTGATAGTCATGGTGTGGCTCCTTGCGTGAGGTTGTTGTCATGGAACGCCGGCAAGCATAGCAGATGAGCGAAACCCTGCACTGCCCACTTTGCGATAGCGCGGCGACAGAAACCTTCTACCAGGACCGGCGCCGGCCCTACCTGCGCTGCGCCCGCTGCGCGCTGGTGTTTGTGCCGCCGGCATTCCACCTGGATCGCGAAGCGGAGAAAGCCGAGTACGACCTGCACGACAACCAGGTGGACGACCCGCTCTACCGGCGATTCCTGTCGCGCCTGGCGCAACCACTGCGGGAGCGCCTGCCGCCGGCTGCCCGGGGCCTGGATTTCGGCTGCGGCCCAGGCCCTGCCCTGGCCGCCATGCTGGAGGAGGCGGGCCACCGCGTGGCCCTGTACGACCCGTTCTACTACCCTAACGGCGCCGCCCTGCAAGGCGAATACGACTTCATCTGCGCCACCGAAGTGGTGGAGCACCTGCACCGGCCCGGGGCCGAGCTGGAGCGGCTTTGGCAATGCCTGCGCCCCGGCGGCTGGCTGGGGGTGATGACCAAGCTGGTGCGTAATCGTGAAGCCTTCGCCGGCTGGCACTACAAGAACGACCCCACTCATGTGTGCTTCTTCAGCGCCACCACCTGGCGCTGGTGGGCGGCACAGCAGGGCGCGCAACTGGTGCTGGTCGGCGCCGACGTGATACTGCTGGGCCGGCCCTGAGCCTTCGGGCGTTGAGCCCCTGAAGCGTAAAGCCCCTGAAGTTTAAAGACCCTGAAGTGTAAAGACCCTGGGACAGGGCGTTTTCTGTGCCCCGGCAGGGCTTGGATGGCTGCCGGGCGGCGGCGTGAATTTGGTACTATTCGTCGCAGGTTTTACCAGCCGCGGCCTGTACACGCTTTATACTAGGCCCAATGTCCAGTCGGCTATTGTTGGAGTCATCGTCGGAGCCAGGGATTCGAACACCAGCCTGCGTCCACACACTGCCAGCCTTTATCGCTGGCAAAGGCCGCTACCACGTACCGTTATGAACTATAGAACCTACATTCCTTTGCTCATCGCATGGGTGGCCTTGCTGGCTGCCTGCAGCAGCCAGCCGGCGGTGTACAGCGACGAGCACTTCGCCAGCGACAGCCCCTACAAGATGCGCGTTGACAGCGGCGTTGCGCCCGCCTGCGAAAGCGCCCGCCGGGTGTTGTTGGGGCAGGGCTACCTGCCGGATTCGGTGAGCAGCGAAAGCTTCAAGGCGCGCAAGGCGGTGCAGCGGGACGATAGCCCCAACACCTTTATCGAGATGAACATTGTCTGCCTGCCCGAGGCCACCGGCAGCACGGTGTTCGCCACCGGCCTGTTGACCACCTATGCCCTGAAGAAAAGCAGCAGTTCCGCCAGTGTCGGCGTCAGTGCAGTGGGGTCGATTTCCCTGCCCATCGGCCAGAGCGCCGATTCGCTGGTCAAAGTGTCCGAAGACACCATTGCAGACGCGGCCTTCTACCGGCGCTTCTTCGCCGCCGTCAGCAACCGCCTGCAAGAGCTGCAACCGGCCCCACCGCAAAGCGCCGTTGCGCTGAGCCCGGCGCCCGAAGCGGCGGAGCCTCAATCGGAAACCCTATCGGAACCCCCATCAGCAAACCCATCGGAAACCCCATCGGACATGCCCGTACTGGCTGAATCCGAACCGGGTGTGCCGGAAGCGCCTGCAAGCCCGGCCGAAACAGTGATTGATACCGAGTTCACCTCGGTGCCCGCCGACGCGATTGCTGAGACCCCCGCTGAAACCCCCGCCGAAGCCCCCGGCGAAGCCCCGACGGCGACTCCACCAGTGGAGCACCCGGCGATCGTGTTTGTGAGGGAGGGTCCGATTTTGCCGGCCGATACGCCGGCTACGCCCGTCGACCCCGTTGCATCATCAAGCCCGCCGCCGGTGCACTCCGGGCAGACTGAAGTGCTCCCCGCCGCCGCTGAGGCTGCGCCGGTCGCTGAGCCGGCACCCGTCCCGGTGCCGGCGCCGCAAACCGGCGAGGAGCCACCGCCGGCGGGCGGCGCGGTCTTCATCAGCGATCCGGCACAATGGCACTACGACGAGGAAGAGTAGCGTCCCGGCCTAGTTCATGATGATGCCGCCATCCACCATCATGCACTGGCCGGTAATGTAATTGGCGTCTGGCGAGGCCAGGAAGGACACGAACCTGGCCACGTCTTCAGGCTGCTCCACGCGCTTTAGGGTAATCATCGCCTGGGCGGCGGCGGTCATTTCGCCGCGCTCGGTGCCCATCACTTCGCTAGCGCGGGCGTCGATGGTGTCCCACATGCCGGTGTCGACAATGCCGGGGCAGTAGGCGTTCACGGTAATGCCGTGGTCGGCCAGCTCCCGGGCCATCACCTGGGTCAGGCCGCGCACGCTGAACTTGGACGCGCAGTAGGTGCCAAGCAAGGCCTGCCCGGTGTAGCTGGCCACACTGCCGGCGTTGATGATCTTGCCGCCGCCCTGGGCGATCATCTGCTGGGCGGCGGCCTGCGCGCACCACAGCACACCCTTCACGTTCACCGCAAACAGGCGGTCAAAGTCTTCCTCGGTAATGGCCAGTATCGGGTCCACCTGGGCAATGCCGGCGTTGGACACCAGCACATCCAGGCGCCCGAAGGTTTGCACCACGGCCTCTACCATGGCGAACACCTCGTCGCGGTTGCAGACGTTGGCGGGCACGCCAGCGGCAGCTGCGCCCTGGGCGGTGAGTTCGTCGGCCACCGCCTCGGCCGCTGCCGGGTCGATGTCGTTCACGGCAATGCGAAAGCCGTCGCTGGCCAGGCGGCGGGCAATGGCCCGGCCGATGCCCATGCCGGCGCCGGTGATGAGGGCTACGGGTTGATCAGACATACATCCTCCATTCCTGTTCGGTGGTTTTTTATCCGATTGAGGGGCAATACTACGTGCGTCGGGGCCTCAAGTGTTCATCAATGCCTGGCGGGCCTCAGTCCCGGCTGTAGCGGGCGCCCTGGCCGGGTTTGATATAGCGCGGCACGCCCAGCCCCTGGGCCTTGGCGGCGGCCAGCACGGCCTGCTCGATCCAGCCGGCATCCATCACGTTCACAAACTCGCCGTCGTGGAAGTTGATGTTGGCGCCCTCCACCACCATAAAGCCGTCGGTGCCCTCTGAGTCTGCCGGGCAGTGGAAGGTGTGGATTGAACCGCCGGGTTCATAGAGGTAGCAGCCGGCGGTCTGGGGCTGGTCCGGGTACTCCAGGTAGTGCCAGGTGCCGCTCAGGGTGTAGAAGTGCACTACGCCGGTGTGAAAGTGCTTGGGCAGGGTGGTGCCGGGCTTGAAGCGCGCCCGCAGTACCCACACGCCGTTTTCCGGGTCCAGGAACAGGGGCCACACATCCACCCCGGGCAGGGCCTCGACAACGACGGGTTCTTTGCTGGTATCCAGCGACAGCAGAAAGTCCTGATGATTGATAGTGTCCGGCAGGGCCATGGGCTTGTCCTCCAGTTGCGGCAGGTGGTGCGCGTTGTTGAAGTTAGTTGTAGTTAGTTGGGGTTTGTTGCGGTTATCGGGTGCAGGCGACCCGCCGTTCAGGCGGGGCCGCTTTGTTGGAAGCGGTTGAGCAGGGGAAACTTGAAGCCGCTGAAGCCGTCGGCGGCCTCCACGGT
The DNA here is from genome assembly GCF_003402235.1 of Parahaliea mediterranea. GTDB lineage: Bacteria > Pseudomonadota > Gammaproteobacteria > Pseudomonadales > Halieaceae > Parahaliea > Parahaliea mediterranea. Next base: position 457,042 of record NZ_QEWO01000004.1, on the reverse strand, counting down.
GGTGCCGTTGATGCAGCCGGCCTCGTCACTGGCCAGGAAGGCCACCACGCTGGCGATTTGCTCCGGCTCAATGAGTTGCTCGCGCATTTGTTCGCGCTTCAGGTGCTCGTAGAGCCCAAGGGGCTTGTAGGCATCCAGGATGGGGGTGTTCACGCGCCCGGGCGCCACGGCCACCACACGGATGTTGTTGGGGGCAAACTCCAGGGCGGCGCACTTGGTCATCATGTCCACCGCCGCCTTGCTTACGTTGTAGGTAAAACTCAGCTCCGCCGCCATGGCGCCGTACACCGACGAGGTGTTGACGATCACCCCGCCGCCCAGCTGGGCCAGCTTGCGGCCGCCGGCCACCAAGCCGTAGTACACGCCTTTCTGGTTGACGGCGGTTACGCCTTCAAAATCCTGCGCCGGGTCGTGCTCCAGCAGGGGTTTGGGGGCGCCGATGCCGGCGTTGTTCAGCACAATGTCCAGGCCGCCAAAGTGCGCTACGGCGGCCTCGACCATGGCCTGCACCTGCTCGAAATCACTCACGTCCACGCGCCGGGTGGCCACCGCGTCGCCCAGTTCGCCGGCCAACGCTTCCAGCCCCTTTGTGTTCAGGTCGCACGCCAGCACGCAGGCGCCTTCGGCCACCAGTTTGCGGGCAATGGCCTGGCCGATACCGCCACAGGCACCAGTGAGTACGGCAATTTTGTTTTGCAGTCGCATGGGGGTTCCTCGCTGTGCGGCGTTGGCCGCGCTTTATCATTATCAATGCAGGCAATATAGGCAGGTGGGTTCGGCAAAACTTGATTTTTTGCGCAAGGTAGTTGATGTTTTGCGCAAATCCCCCGGCCCGGCCCGGCCCGGCCCGGGCCCAGGAGAGCGTATGCAGCTGGTTCGAAGTGGCTCGGTGGAGGGCCTGCAGCAACTGGTCAGCGAACTGGGCGGCAACCCGGTGCAGGCGATGGCCGAGGTTGGCCTGAGCCCCGCCCAGTTTCGCCACCCTGATACCTACATTGCCTACAGCCGGCTGGCTGAATTGCTGGAAAAGTGCAGTGTCACCTGCCGATCGCCCCTGTTCGGTCTGCTGCTGAGTCAGCGCCAACCGGTGCAAGTGCTGGGTACGCTGCCGCTGCTGGCAACGCGGGGTGACACCGTGCGCGAGGCCATCGAGAAGTCGGCGCGCTCCCTGTACCTGCACGCCTCGGGCATTCATGTGGGGCTCATCGAACGCGCCGAGCGGGTCCGCTTTGTGGCAGAGGTGCACATTGATACCACCGGCAGCACCGACCAGCTGTTGCAGCTTACGGTGGGGCATGTGGCGACCTTTGTCGCCAGCCTGATGCACTGCGACAAACTGGGGCTGTCGCTGCATCTGCGGCAGGCCCGGCCCCACCTGCAGGGGGAGCTGCGTTACCAGCACGTGCGCTTTGGCCAGGACTTTGACGGCGTGAGCTTTCCCACAGCCTGGCTGGAGCAGCGCAACCACCATGACGAGGCCGCCATTGCCCACCACTTGCAGCGTTATCTGGAGGGCCTGCAGCGACGCTACCCGGACAGCCTACAAAACCAGGTGGCCGATGTAATCGGGCGCCTGCTGCCCACCGGCGAGTGCTCGGTGGAACTGGTGGCCGCCACCCTGGGCCTGAGCGTGCGCACCCTGCAGGCGCGGCTTCGTCGCCAGGGCAGTGGGTATCGCGAGATACTGCAACACACCCGCTGTACCCTGGCCAAGGACAACCTGCGCCGGGGCCGCACCAGTATTACCGAGCTGGCATTGCAGCTCGGCTATGCCGATGTGGCGGTGTTCAGCCGCCACTTTCGCCAGTGGACAGGGCTGTCGCCCCGGGCCTGGCAACAACACACAGTCCAGAGGGGTGATCATCAATGAACAGGCATTGTCCCCACGGCGCTATCGCCACCCTTTTGTTCTGGCGCGGTTTTGCCGTTTTGGCCTGCTGGGCCTGTCTCGCCGGTAGGGCCGCTGCCGCCGCGCCCCCGCCATCCGGCGATTACCCCACAGCTGCAGAGGTGGGGCCCGCAGAGGTGCGGTTGTATCCGCTGGCTGACGGGGTTTGGGCACACATTGCTACCCGGCAAGTCGGCGAAACCACCTATCCCTCCAACGGCCTCATTGTTCGCGACGGCGACAGCCTGCTGCTGATCGACACTCCCTGGGGCGCCGCCAATACCCGGGCCCTGCTGGCGGCGGTGGCGCAGCAGATCGGGCTGCCCATTACGCGCAGTATCTCCACCCATTTTCACGATGACCGGGTGGGCGGCGCCGAGGTGCTGGCAGAGGCGGGTGTGGCCACTTACGCCACACCTTTAACGCGCCGCCTTGCCGCGAGGCAGGGCAGCGATGTGCCGGCCCATGCGCTTGATGGCCTGCAGCGCCCGGGCAGCGCCGTGAGCTTCGGGCCGGTTGAGGTGCTCTATCCCGGCGCCGGCCACGCGCCGGATAACCTTGTTGTGTATGTGCCCGCCGCCGGTGTGCTGTTTGGCGGCTGCGCCATTCACGAAGCCGCTCGGCAGAGCGCGGGCAACGTGGCCGATGCCAACCTGGCTGCATGGCCGGCATCGGTGGCGCGCATCGCGCGGCGCTATCCCGAAGCTGCGGTGGTGGTGCCGGGCCATGGCGTGCCAGGTGGGTTGGAATTACTGCAGCATACGGTGGCAATTGTGGAAGCCCGCCACACGCAGTAGCCGACAGGCAGGCATCGCCGGGCGTGCCCGGTTAATTGGGCTTGTTAGGTTAATTCGGCCTGCCTGGTTATGTGACCTAGCCAGCCAACTCGGCCTGCTCCAGCATCGTTGCGTAAATCTGCTCGCAGTCGCGGTAGAAGCGCAACTCCTCGTCGCCGAGGTAGGGCGCCACCATGGTCATCAGCTGCAGCACGCCCTGGTGGATGGTGACCTGCGGGGGGCGCGGGTTGTGCATTAGCTGGTCGTAGTTGAGCCAGAAGCAGAGGGTCAGGGTCATGTTGTCTACCAGGCCGTCCAGTTGCTGGCCGCGGGCGTCGATCACCGATTGTTCCAGCAGCGCCTGGCAGATGGCGTTCAGGGCGGCCCGCTTCAACTGCATCAGGCGGCGAAAGCCCCGGCGGATGTCCGGGTAGCGCTGCAGGATGTCGTCCAGGTTGTGATACAGAAAGCGGTACTGGTACATCTCCTCCATCACCACATAGAGGAAGTACCAGTTGCTTTCGACGTCGCCCGGCCCGGCAGACAGGGGCTGCTCGATGGGGGCCGATAAGGTGGAACCCAGGGCCAGTTCGTACTGCTGGAAGAGTTCGGCGATGATCTGTTCCTTGCCCTTGAAGTGGTAGTAGAGATTGCCCGGGCTGATGTCCATTTCGTTGGCAATGTCCACCGTGGTGGTGTGTGCCTCGCCCTCGTCATTGAACAGGGCGAGGCTGGTCACCAGAATGCGGTCGCGGGTTTTCACGCCGCGTCAGGGTTTGCGGCCGGGGCGCTTTTTGGCCGGCGCCTTTTTAGCGGGGGCTTTTTTTGCCGTGGCCTTCTTGGCGGGTGCTTTCTTTGCCGGTGTTTTCGTTGTTGATGCTTTCTTTGCCGCAGTTTTGCGGGCCGCCTTTTTGGCCGGCGCCTTGCGCTGGGGCGTGTTGGCCAGGGCGGTGCTCAGCGCGGCTACTTGTTCGCTCAGGCGGTCGATTTTCTCGTGCAGTGCCGCCAGGTCGTCACCGTGGCGCTGCAGGCGAAAGTTCTCCCGCACCCGGGCGATGCGTTCCTCCACCGAGTTGCGGGCCTGATCACCGGCACTGCGGGCTTCCTCTTCCAGGGCGGTGCCGGCTTTTACCAGGTCGCGGAACAGCTTGGGGGTTTCCACGCCGGCCTTCTCCAGCCGGCCCTGGGCTTCGTCCACCGCGCGGCCGTAGGCGCCAACGCCGGCCAGCCAGATGTTGCGGGCCATGTCACTGACCTTGTTTTTTTCGTCGCTCATAGGGGTGCCTGCTCATCCGTGGTACACGGGGAGATTAAAGCAGTTTTCCAAAGATATAAAAAAGGGGCCTTGCGGCCCCGGAAAATGTGCCCTGCACGCAGGGACAAGTGTGACTGTGTTCAGGCTCAGGCGGCGAACTTCTCGCTGAGGTTGCCCTTGAACTCTTCGAAACGCGCGCGGGCTTTGTCCAGCTTGGCTTCCAGCGCCTTGCGGTCGCCAATGGCGGGAATTTCGATGTCGTCGATGGCATCGCGGGCATCGGCTTCCACCTTCTCGCCGCGCTTCACCAGGTCGGCGTATACTTTGGACGCCTTGCTGCGACGCGCTTCCATACGCTCCTGCAGGCTTTCGAACTGCTCCTGGGCCTGATCGTAGGCTTTGCCGTAAAAGCCGAGGCTGGCCAGGAAGGCCTTGCGGCTGTTTTCCTGGGCGCGGCGGGCGAATTTCTTCACGGACTTCTCGGCCGCGTCGAGTTCTTTCTCGGCCTTGCGGGCGGCCTTGCGCACATCGCGCTCGTAGGCGGCGGCCTTGTTCTCGACTTTGCGCACGTTGGAGCGCACAGTGGATTTGGTGGCAGGCGCCTTGCGCTTGGCGGCGGCTTTGCGCTTGGCAGGGGCCTTGCGAGTGGTGGTTTTACGCTTGGGGGCCGCTTTGGTTTGGGTGGCGGCGGCTTTGGTTTCTTCGGCCATGTCTCAACTCCTTGTGTGGGTGTTGCGGACGAGCGCGCTCATCCATTGGCCGCCAGATTACGTAAGAAAATTAGAATAAACATACTAGAATGTTGTCCACTTCTGACAAAGCGGCGACATCGGCGCCCCGCGTCACTCAGTATCGGTATTCCGCAGCGATATTCAGCAACAGTTCAGCCCCGGGGTGCACAGTGCGCCCACGATGGAAAAGGATGGAAGCGGCATGAGTCTTTCCGCTCGCAAGCAGGCCCTGTGGACCGCCATGGCACTGGTGGTTGGGCTGGGGGTGTCCTGGCTGCTGCTGGTGGGCAAGCCCACACCCCAGCCAGAGGCCCGCGCCGAGTTGCCGCCCCCCACGGTGGATGTGATCGCGGTGGAGCCCGCCGCGCGCGCTATTGCCGTGGACACCCAGGGCACCGTGGAGCCCCTGCACAAGGTGAGCCTGGTGAGCCAGGTGAGCGGGCGGGTGGAGGCCATTGCCGACAGTTTTGCCGATGGCGGTTTTTTCCGCGCCGGCGAAGAGCTGCTGGGTATCGAGTCGGTGGATTACGAACTCGCCATTGCCCGGGCGCGCTCCCAGGTGGCCGCCGCCGAGCAGCGCCTGGCGGAGGAGCGCGGCCGCGCCCGGCAGGCTAAGCGCGAGTGGCGCGACCTCGGCACGGTAGACGCCAATGCCCTGTTCCTGCGCGAGCCCCAGATTGCCGCCGCGGAAGCCGCGCTGGCGGGCGCCCGGGCAGATTTGCGCGCCGCCGAGCTGGACCTGGAGCGCACCCGCATCAGCCTGCCCTTCAACGGCCGCATCAGTGCCCGGCATGTGGGGGTGGGCCAGTACCTGGGGCCAGCCACCGTGGTGGCCGAGGCCTACGCCACCGATGTAGTGCAGGTGCGCCTGCCCCTGACCGACCGCCAGGTTGCCCTGCTGGATTTGCCGCTGACCTACGCCGGCGACGCCCAGCCGGCTGCCGACCCGGTGCCAGTGACCCTGGAGGCGCGCTTTGGCAACCGCCAGTGGCAGTGGCAGGGCCGCATTGTGCGCACCGATGCCAGTATCGATGTCGATAGCCGGGTGGTGTACGCGGTGGCCGAGGTGCGCGAACCCTTTGCCCGGGAACCCGGCAGCGACCGCCCGCCGCTGGCCCCCGGCCTGTTTGTGCACGCGAGTATTGAAGGCCGCAGCATGGCGGCGGTGAGCGTGTTGCCGCGCAGCGCCCTGCGCAACGACGACAGCGTGCTGGTGGTGGATGGGCGCGAGCGTACCCTGCCGGTAGCGGTGCAGGTGCTGCAGGGCGATGCCCGCCAGGTGTGGGTGCAGGGGCTGCAACGGGGCGATCGGGTGGTGGTGCACCAGCCCCCGCAGGTGACCGCCGGAACGCTGGTTACCACCCGTGAAGTGAGCAGTGTGGCAGGAGTGGACAAGCCATGATGAACGGGCCGGTGCGCTGGTTCATCCACAACCCCATCGCCGCCAACCTGCTGATGGTGTTTTTGCTGGTGGGCGGCCTGTGGGGCCTGCCCGCCCTGGACAAGCAGTTCTTCCCGGAGTTTGAAATCAACCAGGTGCGGGTCAGCCTGTCCTACCCCGGCGCCGGGCCGCGGGAGGTGGAAGAGCAGATCTGCCTGCGCATAGAAGAGGCCGTACACGACCTCACCGGGGTCAAGGAAATCCGCTCGGAAGCGCGCGAGGGCCTGGGCCAGGTGCTGGTGGAGGCGGAGCCGGGCTACGACATGCAGCGCCTCACCGCCGAGGTGAAAACCCGGGTCGATGCCATCAATACCTTCCCGGTGGATGCCGAGCGCCCGGTGGTTACCGAGCTGGCTTTTCGCCACCACATGGCCATCGTCACCCTGGCCGGAGATATTGGCGAGCGTGCCCTGAAGGAGCTGGGCGAGCGACTGCGGGACGATCTGTCGGCCCAGCCCGATGTGTCGGTGGTGGAGCTGGACACCCCGCGCCCCTTCGAGCTGGCGGTGGAGATTTCCGAGGTCACCCTGCGCCGCTACGGGCTGACCTTTGACGACGTTGCCGCCGCCATCCGCGCCGCCTCTCTCAACCTGCCGGCGGGGGCCATCAAGGACGCCGGCGGCGACATTCGCCTGCAGACCCGCGGCCAGGCCTACACCGGCGCCGACTTTGCGGATATTCCCCTGCTCAGTCGTCGCGATGGCACCCAGGTGCTGCTGGGGGAAGTGGCCACCATTGTCGATGGCTTCCAGGACGTGGATGTGCGCAATCGCTTCAACGACAAGCCCTCCCTCAACCTGCACGTGTTTGTCACCTCAAACCCCAACACCCTGGCCACCTCGGACACCGTCAAACACTGGGTTGAAACCACCCGCCCGACCCTGCCCGATGGCGTGGAGCTGGTGATGTGGCGGGATTCCTCGGAGCCTTTCAAGGGCCGTGTGGATACCCTGCTCAAGAATGGCCTGGGCGGGCTGGCGCTGGTGTTTGCGGTGCTGGTGCTGTTCCTGCGGCCGCTGCTGGCCCTGTGGGTGTGTGTGGGCATTGGCGTGGCCTTCATGGGCACCCTGTTCATGCTGCAGTACACCGGGGTCAGCCTGAACATGATCTCGCTGTTTGCCTTCCTGCTGATTCTGGGCATTGTGGTGGACGATGCCATCATCGTCGGCGAGGCCATTCACTCGCGCCAGAGCGCGGGGGAGGGCGGCACCAGCGGCGCGCTGAGCGGGGCACAGAGTGTGATCAAGCCGGTGATGTTCGCGGTGATCAGCACCATGATCTTCTTCGTGCCCATGTTCTTCATGCCAGGCGACATGGCGCAGGCGGCCTACGCCATTCCGGTGGTGGTGATTATCGCCCTCAGTTTTTCGCTGGTGGAGAGCCTGCTCATTCTGCCGCCCCATCTGGCCCACATGCGCCCGCCGCGCCCCAGCCGCTTTGCCCTGCTGCGCCGGCTTGAGGCCTTGCGCCTGCGCTGTGCCGGCGCCATGACCCGCTTTGCCGCCGAGCGCTATCGCCCCTTTCTGGAGCGCTGCCTGCGCCACAACGTGCTGGTGAGCGCGCTGTTTCTGTGCCTGCTGCTGGTCAGCCTCGCCATTTACGGCGGCGGCTGGATTCGCTCCGGTTTCTTCCCGGCGGTGAACTCCGACCATGTGGACGCCGAGGTCGAACTGCCCGAGGGCGGCGCCTTTGCCGATACCCTTGCCACCCTGCGCCAGATCGAGGGTGCCGCCCTGCGCCTGAAGGCCGAATACAACGCCAACCCGGCCTTTGGCGGCGAGCCGGTGATCGGCCATATTGACTCCCGCGCCAACGAGAACACCATCAAAGTGGTGATGGAAACCCTGTCCGACGCGGTGGACACCGCCGCCCTGTCGCGGGACTGGCGCGAGGCCATTGGCGAGCTGGGGCCGGTGGAGGACTTTACCCTGGACTACACCATCAACGAGCGCGGCAAGCCGATTCGGCTGGTGCTGGCAGCACCACAGGTGGACAGCCTGAATGCGGTGTCTGGCGAGCTGCGCCAGTTGCTGGAGAACTACCCCGGCGTTTACAACGTCAACGACAGCCTGCAGGCGCCGCGCCAGGAGATTGTGCTGGACTTGAAGCCCGCCGCCGAAAACCTCGGCATTACCCTGGCCGACCTGGCGCGCCAGGTGCGCGAGGCCTTCTACGGGGCCGAGGCCCAGCGCATTCCGCGCACCAAGGAGGATGTGCGGGTGATGGTGCGCTATCCGGAGGAAGAGCGTATCTCGGTGGCCAACCTGCAGGAGATGCGGGTGCGCACCCCGGCGGGCGCCCAGGTGCCCTTTGCCACCGTGGCGCAAATGCACTTTGAGCCGGGCTACATGACCATCGAGCGGCTGAACCGCAAGCGCACCCTGGAGGTGAGCGCCGATGTTGTTGAGGGCACCTCCGACCCGCGGGCAGTGGTGGATGACATCGTGCAGCGCTACCTGCCCCAGTGGCAGCAGCGCTACCCCGGCCTGAGCCTGGCCCTGGACGGCGAGTTGGAGGAAGAGGGCGCCTTCATGGAAGCCATGCTCAAATACACTGCCCTGGCGATGCTCGCCATCTATGCCCTGATGGCCATTCCCTTCCGCTCCTACTTCCAGCCCCTGCTGGTGCTGACCGCCGTGCCCTTCGGGGTGATGGGCGCCATTTTTGGCCACCTCATTCTGGACTGGCAGATCAGCATGTTTTCGCTGCTGGGGGTAATCGCTTGCGCCGGCGTGGTGGTGAATGACAACCTGGTGCTGATCGACCGTATCAACCAGTTGCGCGCGGCCGGCCACGGCGTGCTCGATGCCCTGCTGCAGGGCGGGCAGGACCGCTTCCGCCCCATCATCCTCACCTCGCTCACCACCTTCATCGGCCTGGTGCCGATCATGTCCGAAACCAGCGTGCAGGCCCAGTTCCTGATACCCATGGTCACCTCACTGGCCTTTGGCGTGCTGTTTGCCACCGGCATTACCCTGCTGCTGGTGCCCTGCCTCTACCTGCTGGGCGAGCAGGTGCGCGGGCGCCTGCCGCACCGCGGCCGGGCCGCCGCCGAACTGGCTTAGTCGGCTTCGGCTTAGGCGGCTTAGGCGGCGGTACAGACGGCCCAGGCGCACAACGAAAAAGGGCCCGCCGAAGCGAGCCCTTGCGCGGTGCCTGTTGCGGCTTATGAGGCCTGCGGGCCCGCGGCCACAATGGCCGCCGATACGTCGAACTTCTCGAAGTTCTGCGCGAACAGGTTGGCCAGCTTGCGCGCCTGCTCGTCGTAGGCCGCCACGTCGCCCCAGCTGTTGCGCGGGTTGACGTACTTGGCGTCCACCCCGGGGATGGCGGTGGGGAAGTCCAGGTTGAGGATGTCCAGGTGCTCGGTGGGCGCGTTCAGCAGGGCGCCGCTCTGGGCCGCCGCTACAATGGCGCGGGTCACTGGAATCGGGAAGCGCGCGCCAGTGCCGCCGGGGGCGCCGGAGCCGCCGGTCCAGCCGGTGTTGATCAGGTAGACCTGGCTGCCGAAATCCTCAATGCGCTTCATCAGCAGCTCGGCGTAGTCGCCGGCCGGGCGCGGCATGAAGGGCGCGCCAAAGCAGGTGGAGAAGGTCGGGTGAATGCCGGCCTCGGCGCCGAGTTCGGTGGAGCCCACCCGCGCGGTGTAGCCGGACAGGAAGTGGAAGGCCGCCGCCTCTTTGCTGAGGATGGACACTGGCGGCAGCACGCCGGACACGTCGCAGGTAAGGAAGATTACGCACTTGGGCTCGCCGCCAGCGTTGGATTCGGTGCGCTTTTCCACGTGCTCCAGCGGGTAGCAGCAGCGGCCGTTCTCGGTCAGGCTGGTGTCGCAGTAGTCGGCGTGGCGGGCCTCGTCCAGCACCACGTTCTCGATGATGCTGCCGAAGCGGATGGCATCCCAGATCACCGGCTCGTTCTTCTGGCTGAGGTCGATGGTTTTGGCGTAACAGCCGCCCTCAATGTTGAACACGGAGCCCTTGGCCCAGCCGTGTTCGTCGTCGCCGATCAGGTAGCGGCTGGGGTCGGCGGACAGGGTGGTTTTGCCGGTGCCGGAGAGGCCGAAGAACAGGGTGGTGTCGCCCTCGTCGCCCACGTTGGCCGAGCAGTGCATGGGCATCACGTCTTTTTCCGGCAGCAGGAAGTTCTGCACCGAGAACATGGCTTTTTTCATCTCGCCGGCGTAACGCATGCCGGCCAGCAGCACTTTGCGGCGGGCGAAGTTGATGATTACCACACCGTCGGAATTAGTGCCGTCGCGCTCCGGGTCACAGCTGAAGCCGGCGGCGTTGAGGATGGTCCACTCCGGCTTGCGGCCAACGTTGTACTGAGCCGGGCGGATGAACATGTTGCGGCCGAACAGGCCCTGCCAGGCGGTTTCGGTAACCACCTTGACCGGCAGGTAGTGGTCGCTGTGCTCGCCCACGTGCAGGTGAGAGACAAAGCGGTCGCGCTCGGCAATGTGGGACTCCACGCGGTCCCACAGGGCGTCGAACTTGTCGCTGTCGAAGGGGCGGTTGACGCTGCCCCAGTCGATGGCGTCCTCGGTGCTGGGCTCGCGCACCACAAAGCGGTCGGCGGGGGAGCGGCCAGTGCGCTTTCCGGTGGTTACCAGCAGGGCGCCGGTGTCGGCGAGGATGCCTTCATTGCGTTTCAGGGATTCTTCAATCAGTTGCGAGGTGCCCAGGTCAACCAGTTCCCGGGGTGTTTGAATGTCGGCGGTCATCGTGTGTCCTGTGTTCGGCGCGCCCGCCTGCGTGGGACTGGCACTGCCATTTCGTTGGGTCTTTTGGGGGGCGACATTATGTCAGAAACAGGTAGGGAAGCGAACTGAATTGGCGAAAATTTCGACGAACCTGCGGGCATCATTCACTGGCCCGCAGGGCGGTTCAAATTGCTGGCGTGCGCTCAGTGCAGTGGTGGTTCCGGTGCATCCTGCAGCAGCTCGGCCAGATCTTCGCGCTGGTACTGGTAGCGGCTGTTGCAGAACTCGCAGTCCATGGTCACCGCACCCTGTTCCGCCAGTAGCGATTCCAGCTCCGCCCGGCCCAGCGCGGCCAGTGCGCCGAGGGTGCGCTCGCGCGAGCAGCTGCAACGGAAGCGCGGCCGGCGGGGCTCGAACAGGCGCAGGGCCTCCTCGTGGTACAGGCGGTGCAGCAGCTCGGCCGGTGCCAGTTGCAGCAGCTCGTCGTCGCGCACGGTGGCGGCCAGGGTACAGGCGTGTTCCCAGCTGTTGTTGCGCTGCTGTGCATCGGTCACCAGCTGCGGCGGCAGTTGCTGCAGCAGCAGGCCGCCGGCGCGCTCGCCGTCCGCGGCCAGCCACACCCGGGTGCCCAGTTGCTCGGACTGGGCGAAGTAACTTTGCAGGCACTGGGCCAGGTTGTCGCCATCCAGCGGCACCACGCCCTGGTAGCGCTTGCCCCGGGTCGGGTCCACGGTGATGGCCAGCTGCCCCTTGGCCAGCAGCAGGTCGAAGCGTTCGGCAGTCGCCTGCCCGGCGCCGCGCACAATGCCACGCAGGTCCAGGTCGCTGCTGCACTCAACCATCAGCAGGGGAATCTGCCCCTCGCTGCTGCGCGCCTGCAGCACCAGTTTGCCCTCGAACTTGAGGGTGGTGGCCAGCAGCACCGAGGCGGCCAGAAATTCCCCCAGCAGGCGGCTCACCGCCGGGCTGTGGTGGTGCAGGGCGAGAATGTCGCGGTAGGCGCCATCGAGTTGTACGAACTCGCCGCGCAGGTCGGCCTCTTCAAACAGAAAGCGCAGGCTGGTGTCGGCGGAGGTGGTGTCGGTCATGGCGGGTGCCTTTGCTGGCGCGCGGGTTGATCTCTTGGCGCGCTGGGTACGTAACAGGACTGGAGGGTTCAGTATTTGAGGCCAGTCCGGCGAAAATTCAAGGCGGCCATGACCGCGCGCCGGCCGGTCGCTACATTGTAGGGGTTCTGAACCCGCAAAACCGCAATCGCGCACAAACAGGAGCCATTCATGAGATTCAGCTACCAGGTCGGCATGTGTGAGGCCGAACACTACGTACCGCTGGCCCGCGCCGCCGAGGCCGCTGGCTACGACGGTGTCGCCATTCCCGACAGCATCTGCTACCCGCAGGAGGCGAGTTCCAAATATCCCTATAACAAGGACGGCAGCCGGGAGTTTCTGGAGAGCGTGCCCTTTGTCGAGAGCCTGATCGCCGTGTCGCACATGGCGGCGGTGACCGAAAAGCTCCGCTTTGCCACCTTTGTCTATAAGCTGGCGGTGCGCCAGGCCGCCGTGGTGGCCAAGCAGGTGCAGAGCATCCAGGTGCTCTCTGGCAACCGCTTTGACTTTGGCATCGGCATTTCCCCCTGGGAGGAAGACTTCGCCGTGTGCGGTGTGCCCTGGGAAAAACGCGGCAAGCGCTTCGACGAGCAGATCGACATCCTGCGCGGCCTGGAAGGCGGTGACTTCTTCGGCTACGACGGCGAGCTGATCTCCATGCCCGCCAACAAGATGTGCCCGGCACCGAGCGCCCCCACGCCGCTGCTGATTGGCGGCCATGCGGATGTGGCCCTGCAGCGCGCGGCCCGGGTGGGCGATGGCTGGATGTGCGCCGGGGCCTCCATGGAGGACCTGCGCGGCTACATTGGCCGCATCAACGCGCTGCGCGAGGAGTACGGCACCGCCGATCGCCCCTTCAAGGTGTACACCACGGGCCAGGATGCCTTTACCAAAGAGGGCATTGAACAGCTGGAATCCATCGGCGTAACCGACGTGATTATTGGCTTTCGCAATGTCTACGAGATGGAGCCGGACAAGCCGCTGGAAGAGAAGATCGCCATGCTCAACTGGTACGCCGGGGAATTCATCAACCAATAAGCCCGCGACCTGTCGTGCCCCGGTGCTAAAGTGCGCCTTTTGCCCGGGGCGTCGATGAACAACGTTGTTCTCTATCTTCTGACGGTACTGATCTGGGGTTCGACCTGGATTGCCATCAAATACCAGCTCGGCGAGGTGTCGGTGCTGGTGTCCATTGCCCATCGCTCCATGCTGGCCGCCCTGCTGGTGTTCGGCTTTTTGCTGCTGCGCCGCCAGTCCCTGCGCCTGCCGCTTACGCAGCACGCCTTTGTGCTGGCCCAGGGGCTGCTGCTGTTCAGCGGCAATTACGTGTTCATTTACCCGGCCACCGCCGAGCTGACCAGCGGCCTGGTGGCGGTGGTGTTCTCCACCATGGTGATACTCAACATGGTGGGCGGGGCGCTGTTTCTGGGCATTCCCGCCAGCGCCATGGTGGCGGTGGGCGGTGCCCTGGGGCTGGTGGGCATGGGCGCGCTGTTTTTGCCGGAGCTGGAGGCCTTCAGTTTTTCCGACAGCAGCTTTCGCGCCCTGCTGCTTTGCTTTGCGGGCACCTGCTGCGCCTCGGTGGGCAACCTGTTCGCCGCCCGTAACACCCGCAGCGGGCTGCCGGTGCTGGTGTGCAATGCCTGGGGCATGTTCTACGGCGCCTGCGCCCTCTACCTGAGCGCCCTGGTGCTGGGTCACGACATTCGCCTGGACTGGCAGCCGTCCTATTTGCTGTCGCTGCTTTACCTGTCGCTGTTCGGCTCGGTGGTGGCCTTCTGGGCCTACGTGACCCTGATCGGGCGCATCGGCCCGGACCGGGCGGCCTACAGTTCCCTGCTGTTCCCGGTGGTGGCCCTGCTGATTTCCACCGTGGCGGAGGGCTACCAGTGGACCCTGCCTGCGGTGTTTGGCCTGGTGCTGGTGCTGGCCGGTAACTGGCTGGTCATGCGTCGCGGGGCAGCCTGACTTATACTCGTGGCAAACCCACAAGGAGGACAGACGTGGCTGGATTCCGCCTGACCAAAGCCTACACCATGCCCAAGGATGAACTGCGCGAGGCCGCCGAGGGGCTGGCGGCGCGCCTGGAGGCCCAGCACGGCGTGCGGTCCAGCTGGCGTGGCGACGCCGTGCGCATCAAGGGCTCCGGGGTGGATGGCGAGCTGTCCTTTGGCGGTGGGGTGGTGGATGTGTCGGTGCGCCTGGGCCTGCTGGCCGCGCCCTTCAAGAAGATGCTGCAGGCCGAGGTGCAGCGCTACCTCGACGAGCACATTCACTGAGTCAGGCCGCCTCGGCGTCCTGCAATACCGTCACCCCGGCCAGCGGGTCGCTGGCACTGAGCAGGGCGGCGAACTCCTCCGCCAGGGCTGCGCTGCGCGCAACACACGCCTCCCAGTAACGCACTCGCTCATCCGGCCCCAGGCGCTGGAAGTCGCTGCGGTCGGGGATTTTGCCCAGCGGCAGCTGCGCCACCCAGGCCGGGTTGGGGCACAGCAGCACCAGCCGGTCCACTGCCTGGCGCTGCAGGGGGCGGGTGCGCCAGGGCAGGAATTTGTCGAACCAGCCGGGGGTGATGTCGGGCCGGAAGTGGGGGTAGAGCAGCAGACCCTCGCCGCGGTACTGGGCGAGGTCGAAGTGGTAGTCGATGATGCCGCCGTCCCAGTATTGGCCCCGGGGTGCGCCGGGAATGTCGCGCTCGCCGGTCAGTACAAAGGGAATGGCGCCACTGGCGTGCAGGGCGGCGTTGAGGTTGTTCTGCCCCAGCGGTGCGTAGCGGGTGTGAAAGTCCGCCAGTTCCAGCCCCGGCGCCGGCCGCTGGCCACTGTGGAACACCACCCGCTGAAAGCCCAGCCGCAGCACCTGCCGGTGCAGCGTGTTGCCAAGTGCCGCGGCCGCCATGGCCGAGGCCAGCAGGGGGCCGCGCTCCGCCGCCGCCGGGCCGCGGCCGCGGGCGGTCACAATGTGGCTGTGAATGCGCGGGTTGGCGGCCACCTGGGCCGCCCCCTGTTCACCCAGCATGGCCTGCAGAATGCGGTTGCTTACTGCGCTCACCTCGGCGGCGTTGGGCCGGGCCGAAAACTGCTGGTAGAGGTAGCCCTGCTGCAGGCGCTTGATGGCCGCCGCCGGGTCGTCCAGGGCCAGGCAGGTGTTGCGCCAGGAGCCGATGGAAGAACCCAGCGTGGTCAGCGGCGCCGCGCTGCGCTGCAGGAAGTCGCCAAACAGCAGCTGGTCCAGCTCGCTCAGCACAAACCACTTGGGCCCGCCAGAGGCCCCCAGCAGGGCGCCGAACAGGCTGGCGTCCCAGCCTTCCCGGGCCAGCTGCTGCGCGGCGCTTTGCCCCGCGTACACCGCCAGGGCGCTAGTGGCCACCGCGCACCTCCCGGGGCGAACGGCCGGTCCACTTCTGGTAGGCGCGGCGGAAGTTGGAGGCGTCGTTAAAGCCCACCAGGTAGGCAATGGTGGACAGGGGCAGGCGCGAGTTCTGCAGGTGGCGGGTGGCGTGCTCGGCGCGCACCTTGTCCAGCAACTGCTGGAACGACACCCCCTCCTGCTCCAGCCGGCGGCGGAAGGTGCGCGGGCTGAAGTTCAGCATGCGGGCAATCTGCGGCATCTGCGGATACTGGCCCTCCAGCTTGCGCAGCAGGCGCAGGGTCTGCTCGGCCACCGCCTCCTCCTCTTCCAGATCGGCCAGCAGGCGCGCGCACTCCTCTTCGTACAGGGCGCGCAGGGCCGGGTTGGAGGAGGGCAGCGGCGTATCCAGCAGAGCGGCGGCAAAGGAAATACGCCCGCGCGCGGCGTTAAAGTGCACGTCGTCGCCAAACACCGTGTAGTACTCGCTGGCGTGGGCCGGTTCGGGGTAGGGCACCTCCACCCGCAGCGCCAGGTCCGGCAGGTTCAGCAGGCCGCGCAGGGTGTTGAGAATGGAGGCGTACATCAGCTCGTAGGCAAAGGTCAGGGGGTTCTGCACCGGAGTGCTCACGGTGGTCAGGTAGCAGCGCTCGCCACGGGTTTCGAATTCCAGGTACAGGGCCGGCGACAGCAGGTGGTAGTACTTCAGGAACAGCTCCATCACCTGGTTCAGGTCGCGGCAGGTCATAAAGGCCTGGCCCAGCACGGCGTGGGCGCTGAGGTTGCAGCGCAGGCCCAGGTGCAGGCCCAGAGCGGCATCGCCAGTGAGGGCGAAGGCGTTGCCCACCAGGCGCGCAAAATCCTCCTCGCTGACCCGGGCGCCAATGCCGCTGACGCCGGTTGCCGCCAGGCTGGTGCCGGCCAGCAGGGGTTCCCGGGCAATGCCCTGCTGCTCCACCATATCGATGAGGATCAGGATGTACTGGGCGGGGGTGGTGGTTTTGGGCATAGCCGCCATTTGGCCATAAATGACCGCAAAATGACAAGACTTTACCTTGTTGGCCTGGCAATGCTCTCCCATAGTGTGGACAACGGCATTCATAACAGTAAGGAGATGTGCCATGCGCGTAGAGTGGAAAGAGCAGACGCCCCGCAAAATCCAGAAATTTGCCGGGGCGGATTTTCCCAGCGACAACCCGGACCTGGAGGATCTGCTCACCAGCGGCGATGTCGACCATATCGCGGAGATCTTCCAGACCCCCCTCACCGGTTCCTACAACTGGGACTACAAGGTGCAGGACGACCGCATCAAAAAGCTCTACGACCTCGGCAAGCAGCTCAACTGGGACCCGGAGATCGACATCAACTGGGATCGCCCCTGGCCCGAAGAAGAGCGCATGCCGGAGCTGATGAACCTGCACACCTACCAGCCCTACCTGGACCTGAGCGAGCCCCAGCGCAAGGAGTTCTGGCTGCACATGAACGCCTGGAGCCTGAGCCAGTTCCTGCACGGCGAGCAGGGGGCCCTGCTGGTGGCGTCCCAGCTGTGCTCCTGCGCGCCCACCCTGAACGCCAAGCTCTACGCCGGCTCGCAGACCTTTGACGAGGCGCGCCATGTGGAGGTGTTCAACAAATACCTGCAGAAGCGCATCGGGCTGATGTACCCCATCAACACCCACTTAAAGAGCATTATCGACAAGATCCTCACCGACGCCCGCTGGGACATGAAGTTCATCGGTATGCAGATCGTGATCGAGGGCCTGGCGTTGTCCGCCTTTAACACCACCCGCGAAACCACCCCGGACCCGGTACTCAAGGACGTGGTGTACCTGGTGACTCGCGACGAGGCGCGCCATGTGACCTTTGGCGTGAACTACCTTGAGGAGTTCGTGAAGACCCTGACGGACGAGGAGCGCGAGGAGCGCGCCCAGTTCGCCTACGAGGCCTGCGTGGTGAGCCGCGAGCGGCTGGTGGCCACCGATGTGTTCCGCCACTTCGGCTGGGACGTGGAGGCCACCCGCAAACAGGTGCTGGAGGGCTTTGTCATGTCCACCTTCCGCAACCTGCTGTTCCAGCGGGTGATTCCCAACCTCAAGCGCATCGGCCTGCTCACCGACAAGATCCGGCCCAAGTTCGAGGAGTTGGGCATTCTGGAGTTCGAGAACGCCGCCACCGACGGCGACATCGACTGGGCGGCGCTGGAGCGCCCGCTGGACACCGATGAGGCGCAAAACTACGAGCAGAGCATGGTGGAGAACTTCCACAAGCTGCAGGAGGCCGAGGAGCGCAAGGCGAGTTAGCGGCGCATCAGCAGCAGACACAAAAAAGCCGGCGCGAAGCCGGCTTTTTTGTGGAAGGCGTTTGCAACTTACGCCGCCAGGGCTTTCACCTTGGTGTTCAGGCGACTCTTGTGACGAGCGGCCTTGTTCTTGTGGATGATGCCCTTGTCGGCCATGCGGTCGATAACCGGAACCGCAGAAGCGTAGGCTTCTTTCGCTTTCTCGGCGTCGCCGGTGCCGATGGCGGCAACCACTTTCTTGATCTGGGTGCGGACCAGGGAGCGCAGGCTGGCATTATGGCTGCGACGTTTCTCGGCCTGGCGGGCGCGTTTTCTGGCTTGCGGTGAATTGGCCACGTTGTCTGTCCTCTAAAGCTTAATAAGGGGTCAAAATTCAAAGAGGCGCGATTATTCATATTCACCGCCCTCTTGTCAACACTGGCGGAGGCTCGCTGGCGGGGCTTGTTCGCGGGGTTCAGCCGCGCCACCACTGCCACAGCGACAGGCCCCAGGCCAGGGTGAACAGCAGCAGCGCCACCAGCACCGCCGCCGAGCCCAGGTCCTTGGCCTGGCCGGACAGCGGGTCGTGCTCGGGGCCGATGCGATCCACCACCGATTCGATGGCGGTATTGAGGATCTCCGCCAGAATAACCAGGGCGCAGCACACCACCAGAATGAGCTGGTGGGCCAGGCTCGACCCCACCACAAAGGCCAGCGGCAGGAAGGCCAGGGCCAGGGTTACCTCGGTGCGAAAGGCCTCCTCACTGCGCCAGGCGGCCAGCAGGCCGTTGCGGGAGTAGCGGGTGGCGGCAATCAGGCGCGCCAGGCCGCGTTTGCCGGGTTTGAACATATTGGGGCCTTGGGGCGGCTGGGGAGATGTCAAACTGTGCTCTCGGGTCGCGGTGATTGAGGGGCTGGCCACAGCCGGCGGGGCGCGCTGGCGCTGGCCGCCGTATTGAACCAGCCACAGCATAGTGGCTGGGGCGGTCGCATGAAAGCGCGCCGGCGGTGGTGGCGTCGGTTGCAAGGAGTATACTAACGATCGTTAGTCCAATCCTGCCGGTACCGCCCATGACCGATCAAGCCGTCGTCGACGCCATTCCCCCCGCATCCACCGCGGAGCGCATCCTCGATGCGGCCGAAGACCTGTTCGCCGAGCGCGGCTACAGCGCCACCTCCCTGGGGGATGTGGCGGATCGGGTGGGCATTCGCTCCCCCAGCCTTTACAACCACTTCCGCAACAAGGAGGCCCTGTACCGGGCCGTCATGCAGCGACTGGTGGCGGACTTTTCCGGCCCTATTGCCGAGTTGCGGGCCGGGCCCATTACCCACGAGCGGGTGCTGGAGTGGCTGGAAACCATCGTGCGCCAGCACCACGCCAACCCCAACCTGGCGCGCCTGCTGCAGCACGCGGCCCTGTCCGGGGGGCCCGGCACCAGCGAATTGATCGAGCAACTGTTTAGGCCCATGTTTGACAGCAGCCGCGCCTTTGAAGATGAGCCGGGGCCGGTGCTGGGCGACGCCGGCCTGCAGCCCTGGGCAGTGATGGCCTTCAATAACCTGGTGATGTCCTATATCACCATGGCGCCGATGTACCGCGACCTGCTGGGCCAGGACCCCTTCAGCGAAGGCGCCATGGAGCAGCAGCTGAAGCTGGTGAAAACCCTGTTGCAGGCGGTGTTTGAATACCGCGGGCACAATTTACTGGCGTAGGGCCTGCGTAAACCGCGCTGAACTGCGCTGTGCCCGCGCTGTCACAAACAGGCGTTAGGCTGCCCCCACCCTGAACAAACACCCTGAACAAACAAGGGAAACCACATGCTGTTGAGTGAAGCTGTAAACATCTGGCGCGACCCGGACGGGGAGTACCACATCGAGTGGCAGGCCAGCGACCCGGCCACCCGGGTATCGGTGGAGGCCCTGGCCGATGGTGCCGCCTTCGAGGCCCACTACACCGAGCGCTCCCGCGCCCGGATCAGCGGCCTGCCGCCCTCGCGTCGTCATTTCTTTCGGGTGAAGGACGAATTCGGCACCGAGGTGCTGGCCACCGAGCGCCGCCTCGGCTTGTCCGGCAGCCCCAACTTCCGCGATTTTGGCGGCTATCGCACCGCTGGTGGCCAGCGGGTGCGCTGGGGTTACCTGTTCCGCTCCGGCCACCTGGCCCGCCTCAGTGACGCCGACCTGGCCCTGCTGGACACCCTCGACCTGGACCTGATCTTCGACTTTCGCCAGCAGATGGAGCAGCAGAGCGAGCCCTCGCGCCTGCCGGACCGTCGCCCGCCCCGGGTGCACAGCCTGCCGATCCAGCCGGGCAACAATTCGGGCTTTCTGCAGCAGTCCGGTGGCCACGTGGCCGGGCCCGAGGTGATGTTCGACTTTATGGTCACCGTGAACCGGGAACTGGCGCGGGAAGAGGCGGCCGTGTACCGCCGCATGTTCGAGGCCATTTTGGCCCAGGATAGCGCCCGCTACCTGGTGCACTGCGCCGCCGGCAAGGATCGCACCGGCTTTGCCGCCGCCCTGATGCTGCTGGCCCTGGGCGTGCCGGAGGCGGTGGTGATGCGCGACTACCTGCTGAGCAGCCGCTTTTACGACGCCGAGAAGGAGGTGGCCCGGGTACAGGAGAAATACGGCCTGAGCGCCACCGACAGCGCCGCCATCCTGCCCATGCTGCAGGTGGACGAAGCCTATCTGGGGGCGGCCCTGAGTGTGATTCGCGAGGATTACCCGGACGTGCCGAGCTACCTTGAAGCGGTGATGGGGGTTGGCGAGCGGGAGCTGGCGGAACTGCGCCGGCGCTACCTGGAAGACTGAACGGGCCGGAGCCGGCCGGGATGTAGTGGGGTTGGGGGACTAGCTTACCGGCGCCTGTTGCCAGGCGCCGGCAGGGCAATCAGGATGCGTCGCAGGCGGCTTTGGCGGCCTTGATCTGCTTCTTCTCGCAGCCTTCGGTGCTGGCTTCGCCAACACACCACTTGCGGCGCTTGTCCCATGCGGTCAGCGGCATTTGCTTGCCGTTGGAGCACTTCACTACGTACTCGGCGTAGGGCGTGCCGTCGCTGGTTTCGCCGTTGGCCTGGAATACGATGCTGGTGGGTTTGGCGGCAAAGCTGCCGGCGGACACGGCCAGCAGGGCTGCTGCGGCGCTCACTTTGATCAGGTTCATGGTCTTTTCCTCAGAAGGTGTTGGGCTCACTATGAACCGGCTGCCGGCAGGCCGGCGTACCGGGCAGGCGCAGGCGCGCCCGATAGGTCACTGGGGCATTCTAGGCCAAGTTGGCGCGGGGTAACGTTACGGATTTGTAACTTTTGCTACAAGTGCGCGGCGATTCTGGGGAGATAGGTAACAGGGGCTGGATGTTTGAACCGCGCTGCCCGCGGGCCCGGCCCGGTTCGGCTTGGCCCGGCACAGTCACACGGCCAGGCCACAGGCACTGTGCGCGCTGAGCGCCGGCGGCTGGGCAGCGCAGGCCGCCCTGGGCGCTGGGGTCAGGCCGCCAGGCCGATCAGAATCCAGCCCACCAGGGCCACCAGCAGGGCCTGGCCGGCCTTGTCCAGGCGGAACAGGCCGTAGAGGTAGGCAAAGGGCGGCAGCAGCACGGCGCACAGGCCCCAGGCGTAGTCTTCCTTCCAGGCGACAATCAGCAGCAGTACCCAGCTGATCAGCAGGGAAGCTACCCCGAAGGTCATCATTGCGGCTGAACTGGCATCCATGGTTGTTCCTTTATCGTGTTGTTGGCGCCGGGAAGATTAGCAGAACGCGCGGGCGCAGGTCACCTGTGCTGATGACGCGCCCACTGAATTTGGGTATGGTGCGCGCTTTGCCCCGCGAGAAACCCCGCTTGAACGACCCCTTCGCCGACATTCGCCCCTACCGCGACGCGGAAGTGCCCGCGGTGCTGGCCCGGCTCACCCGCGATCCCGAACTGCTCGACGCCCTGGCCAGCCTGCGCCTGGGCTGGCTGGCGAAGCTGGCACCGGCCCTGTGCCGGCCGCTGGTGCGCCGCTACCTGGGGCGCGAGCTGGACGGGGTGGGCGATGTGCACGGCATGCAGATGGTCATCAAGGGCTACATGGACAGGATGATTGCCGACACTACGGGTGGCTTTTCCGTGTCGGGCCTGGACCAGCTCGACCCCACCCGGCCCTACCTGTTCATGAGCAATCACCGCGACATCGCCATGGACCCGGCCTTCACCAATTACGCCCTGCACCAGGGCGGCCACCAGACCATCCGCATCGCCATCGGCGACAACCTGCTGACCAAGCCCTGGGTGTCGGACCTGATGCGCCTGAACAAGAGCTTTATCGTCAAGCGCTCCGTCAGCGGCCCACGGGAGCTGCTGGCGGCATCGAAGAACCTGTCCGCCTACATTCGCCACAGCCTGCTGGAGGAGCGCGCGCCGGTGTGGATTGCCCAGCGCGAGGGGCGCGCCAAGAGCGGCATCGACCGCACCGAGCCGGCGGTCATCAAAATGCTGGCCATGAGCCGCGACAAGCAGCAGTGCAGCTTTGCCGAGCACATCCGCGAGCTGGCCATTGTACCGGTGGCCATCTCCTACGAACTGGACCCCTGCGACGCCCTGAAGGCCAACGAGCTGCACCAGCTCGCCAGCACCGGCGCCTATAAAAAGGCGGCCCAGGAAGACGTGGCCTCCATTGGCCGTGGCATTGCCGGGCAGAAGGGGCGGGTTCATGTGTCCTTCGGCCGCCCCCTGAGTGGCGACTACGAAGATGCCGATGCCGTAGCCGCCGCGGTGGATGACCAGATCGTGGCGGAGTACTGCCTGCACCCCAGTAACATCCACGCCTACCGCATGCTGCACGGCGAGGACGCCCCGCTGCCGGATAATCTCTACCGGGAAGAGGGCGACTGCAGCGCCAGTGCCTTTCGCGCCCGCATCGAGGCCATGCCGGAAGCCCATCGCCCCTACGCCCTTGGCATCTACGCCAACGCCGTGGTGAGCAAGCTGGCGCGCCTCGGGGAAACGCCCGCGCCTTGCTGACCGACGCCCTCAAGGACCGCATCCGCCAGGCCTATGCCTCGGTGATCGAAAAGAAGTCCCTGAAACCGCGCTGGGGCCAGCGCCAGATGATCGCCGAAATTGCCAACACCCTGGGCCGCATCCCCGGCCCCGGCGAGCCCCCCGCGGGCGAGCCGGCGGTGTGCGTGATCGAGGCCGGCACCGGCACCGGTAAAACCATCGCCTATTCCGTCGCCGCCATTCCCATGGCCCAGGCCCTGGGCAAGCGCCTGGTGGTGGCCACCGCCACCGTGGCCCTGCAGGAACAGTTCGTGGGCAAAGACCTGCCCGACATCGGCCGCCACAGCGAGCTGGAATTCAGCTACGCCCTGGCCAAGGGGCGGCGGCGCTATGTGTGCCTGTCCAAGCTGGATCGCCTGCTGGCCCAGGGCCAGGGGGAGAACGGCGTGCTGCCGCTGTACCCGGACGAGTTTGAGGTACCACTGGAGGCCGAGGCCCTGCCGGTGTACACCGCCATGATCGACGCTCTGGGGCGCGGCGAGTGGGACGGCGACCGCGACAACTGGCCGGGAGCCATTCCCGAGCCCATCTGGTTTGGCGCCACCACCGACCACAGCCAGTGCTCGGGCCGGCGCTGCCCCAATATCAGCCAGTGCAGCTTCTACCGCGCCCGGGAAGAGCTGACCCACGCCGATGTGATTGTCGCCAACCACGACCTGGTGCTGGCGGACCTGGCCCTGGGGGGCGGGGCCATCCTGCCGGAGCCGGAGGACTGCATCTATATCTTCGACGAGGGCCACCACCTGCCGGACAAGGCCCTGTCGCACTTCGCCAGTTTCTGTCGCCTGCACACCACCCTGGCCTGGCTGGGGGAGAGCGGCAAGAGCGTGGCCCAGGGGGCGGCGGTGCTCGGCGCCCTGTCCGGCCTGCAGCATCACCTGGGTAAATTGCCGGAGCAGATCGAGGCCGCCACCGAATCCCTCAAGGTGGCCGAGCAGGTGGTGGCGACCCTGTTTGACGCCGTGGAGCCGGGGCGCGATGAAACCCGGCTGCGTTTTCCCCACGGCCGGGTGCCCGAATCCTTGCAGCCCATTGCCGCCACCCTGGCGGCCCAGTTCGACGCCCTGGGCGGCAGCCTGTCGCGTATCGAATCGGCCCTGGAAGACGCGCTGGAGGACGAGTTCAGCGAGGTGGCCAAGGACGAGCTGGAAACCTGGCACCTGAACATGGGCGGCATGCTGAGCCGGGCCGAGGCCACCGCCGCCCTGTGGCAGGCCTACGCCGTCAGCGGCGAAAACGAGCAGCCGCCCATGGCGCGCTGGATCACCCTGCTGGAGAACAACGGCCTGCACGGCTTTGAGCTGCGCGCCAGCCCCATCCTTGCCGGCGAGTTGCTGGAGGAATACCTGTGGCCGCGGGCGGCGGGGGTGGTGATCACCTCGGCCACCATCACCGCGCTCAACTCCTTCGAGCGCTTTATCCTGCATTCCGGCGTGTCCCGCGAGGCCCGCTTCAAGATGGTGGCCAGCCCCTTCGATTACAGCCGCGCGGTGTTTTGCGTGCCGGCCATGAACTGCGAGCCGAACGACGTCGAGGCGCACACCGCGGCGCTGGTGGCCGGCCTGCCCGAGTGGCTGGTGCCCGAGGAGGCCAGCCTGGTGCTGTTTTCCTCCCGCCGCCAGATGCTGGATGTGTACCAGGGTATCGACGCCACCTGGCGCGAGCGCATCCTGATGCAGGGTGACGCCAGCAGGCAGGAAATGCTGCGCCAGCACCGCGAGCGTGTGGATGCCGGCCGGGGCAGTGTGATCTTTGGCCTGGCCAGCTTCGCCGAGGGCGTGGATCTGCCCGGCAAGTACTGCGACCACGTGGTGATCGCCAAGATCCCCTTTGCCGTGCCCGACAGCCCCATCGAGGCGGGACTGGCCGAGTGGATCGAGGCCCGCGGCGGCAACGCCTTTATGGAAATCAGCGTGCCCGACGCCGCCCTGAAACTGGTGCAGGCCAGCGGCCGCCTGCTGCGCACCGAAGAAGACAGCGGCCGGGTCACCCTGGCCGACCGGCGCCTGCTCACCAAGCGCTACGGGCGCGCCATCCTCGATTCCCTGCCTCCCTTCCAGCGCGAACTGCACTAGGCGCGCGCCTGCCTTGGTCGCGCCCCTGATCGGCACCTTCGCCGTGCTTGCGGCGCCCCCGGCCAGCGAGCGCTGAATGTTGCTACAATGCGCGGCTATTGTGAGTGCAGCCTGCACGACAACGGGTTTGGGGGTTTTACTATGCGCACGGAGGTTGCCGAGGCGCTGATCGACATTGAGGCCGAGCTGCGCCGGCTTGGCCTGTGGGACCGGATTCCCCCGTCCAGCGAGGCCCTGGCCAGCACCGAGCCCTTCTGCCTGGATACCCTCAGCCTGCCCCAGTGGCTGCAGTTTGTGTTTTTGCCCACCCTCTACCGCATGCTTGAGCAAGAGCAGTCCCTGCCCCGGCGCTGCGCCATTACCCCCATGGCCCAGGAGCATTTTCACGGTTCCGGGCACGGGGTGGATGCCCTGCTGGCGGCGCTGCAGCGGGTGGATGATTTGCTGACCGAAGGAGACGAAGGCCTTGCCCGCTGAGTACAACACGGATGTGATTATCATAGGCGCCGGGCCCTCGGGCGCGGTGGCCGGCGCCCTGCTGGCGCGGCAGGGCCACCGGGTGTGCATACTTGAGCGCGAACAGTTCCCGCGCTTTTCCATTGGCGAGAGCCTGCTGCCCCAGTGCATGGAATACCTCGAGCAGGCTGGCATGCTTGAGGCGGTGCAGGCGGCGGGTTTCCAGCGCAAGAACGGCGCCCGCTTCCAGTGGCAGGGCCGCTACAGCGGCTTTGATTTTTCCGAGCAGTTCACCGCCGGCTACGGGGAGACCTTTGAAGTGCAGCGCGCGCGCTTCGACCACATCCTGGCGCAGGAGGCCGAGCGCCAGGGGGTGGAGGTTCGCTACCGCCACGAGATTCGCGCGGTGGATTTAAGCGGCGAGCGCGCCCGGGTGCAGTGCTGCAACGCGGCCGGGGAAGACCTCACCTTCAGCGGGCGCTTCCTGCTGGATGCCAGCGGCTTCGGGCGGGTTCTGCCGCGGCTGCTGGCGCTGGAAACCCCCTCCGGCTTCCCGGTGCGCAGTTCGCTGTTCACCCACATTGAAGACGGCATCAGCGACAGCCATTTCGATCGCAACAAAATACTCATCACCGTGCATCCCCGGCACCGGGATGTGTGGTACTGGCTGATTCCCTTCAGCGACGGGCGCTCGTCCATCGGGGTGGTGGCCGAGCCCGACTTCCTGGCGGGGCTGGCGGCGGCCGACCACACCGAGGCCCTGACCCGCGTGGTTCACCAGGACCCGGAGCTGTCGCGCCTGCTGGCACAGGCCAGCTGGGATACGCCGGCGCGCTGCATTACCGGCTACTCGGCCAACGTCAGCACCCTGCACGGCGACAAGTTTGCGCTGCTGGGCAACGCCGGCGAGTTCTTGGACCCGGTGTTCTCGTCCGGCGTGACCATTGCCCTGCGCTCGGCTAGCATGGCCGCGGCGGTGCTCGACCGCCAGCTGCGCGGCGAGGCCGTGGACTGGGAGCGCGAGTTCGCCCAACCCCTGTCGCGCGGGGTGGCCACCTTTCGCACCTTTGTGGAGGCCTGGTACGCCGGGCGCTTCCAGGATGTGGTGTTCTTTGAAGGGGGCAGCGACGAAATCCGGCGCATGATCTGCTCCATTCTCGCGGGCTACGCCTGGGATCGGGACAACCCCTTCGTGGAGCGGCCCGCCAAGCGGCTGCAGTCGCTGTGGCGCTTCATCCAGCGCCAGCCAGCGGCGCCGGTGCCATAGTCAGGGGCGGGCGCTGTGTATTACGGTGAGCGACTGAACAGCATCAGCCACCTGGTGGGGGCGGTGTTTGCCCTGATTGCGCTGGGCGCCCTGCTGGCCCAGGCGCTGCACAGTGGTGACCCCCGCATCATTGCCGGCTTTACGGTTTTTGGCCTCACCCTGGTGCTGCTGTACACCATGTCCACCCTTTACCACAGTTTCCAGGGCGCGCGCCTCAAGCGCGTGTTCCGTGTGCTGGACCACATTTCCATCTACCTGCTGATTGCCGGCACCTACACCCCCTTCATGCTGGTGAGCATGCGCGGTGGCAGCGGCCAGCTGATTCTGGCGCTGGTGTGGGGGCTGGCGCTGCTGGGCATTGCCTCGGAGCTGCTGTTTAGCGGGCGCACCATCAAGGCCATCCAACTGGTGATTTACCTGGGCATGGGCTGGCTGTGCGCCATCGACCTCAGCGGTGTGCGGGCGATTCTGCCGGCGGCGGGCTTTGCCTGGCTGGTTGCCGGGGGCATCGCCTACACCGTGGGTATCGTGTTCTACCTGCTGGACAAGGCGCGCTGGCTCAACCACGCCCACGGCATCTGGCACCTGTTCGTACTGGCCGGCTCACTGTGTCACTTTGTGGCGGTGATCGGCTACCTGAGGTAGCCGGGCCTGAAGTGAGTCGGCCCGGCCTGAATCAGCTCGGGCGTCAGGGCGCCTGCAGGGTGACCACATCACCAAGGAAGGTCACCCCGGCCATGAGCGCGCCGTTGCCACACTCGAACTCGGTGTCGCTGGTGAAGTCGTTCTTCTTGTAGTAGCTGCGCAGGTTAATCACCGCGTTGCCGCCTTCCTTGGCGATGCGATCCTGGTAGGACAGCATGGCCGACAGGAAGGCCCATTGGCAGGCTTCTTTGTCGGACTTGGCAAAGGCGTTGGTTTTTTTGTTGGACATGTACTCGCCGTGGTTGGTGACCACCGGCGCATGTGACTGCCCGCCAAAGCGGAAGGTGTAGCCCCGATTGAGTTTTTCCTGGGCCGCGGCGGTGTTCATCGCCTCCTCGATGGAGTAGCGGTTGCGGTCGTCGCGGGCGAGGGCGCTGCCGGATGCCAGCACCAGTGCAAGGCCGATTCCTGTCCATGTACGCATTGTGTTGCTCCTGTTGTTGTTGCCTTGTTGGTATGGATTGTGGGTTTGGATTGAAGGTTTGGATTGAAGGTCTAGATGTTGCGAAAAATCAGCGAAGTGTTAATGCCGCCAAAGGCAAAATTGTTGGACATCACAATCTCGCTGTCCAGTTGCCTTCCCTCACCGGTAATGTAGTCCAACTCGCCGCATTGCGGGTCGATGTTGTCCAGGTTCAGGGTGGGGTGGAACCAGCCCTCGCGCATCATGTGAATGCTGGCCATGGCCTCGGTGGCGCCGCAGGCGCCCAGGGTGTGGCCGGTGTAGCTCTTCAGCGCACTGAAGGCGGTGTTGCTGCCCAGCACCTGTGCGGTGGCCCGGGATTCGGCAATGTCGCCGCGGTCGGTGGCGGTGCCGTGGGCGCTCACATAGCCGATGTCCGAGGCGCCAAGGCCGGCATTGGCCAGTGACATCGCCAGCACCCGGCAGATGGAGTCCTGGTCCGGCTGGGTGACATGGTTGCCGTCGGAGTTGGTGGCAAAGCCGATGACCTCGGCGTAGATGGTGGCGCCGCGGGCGCGGGCGTGCTCGTATTCTTCCAGCAGCAGGGTGGCGGCCCCCTCGCCAATCACCAGGCCGTCGCGGTCGCTGTCGAAGGGGCGCGGGGTGCGCTCGGGCTCGTCGTTGCGGGTGGAGGTGGCGAACAGGGTGTCGAACACCGCGGCCTCGGTGGGGCAAAGTTCCTCGGCTCCGCCGCACACCATGGCCACCTGGCTGCCGTTGCGAATGGCCTCGTAGCCGTAGCCAATGCCCTGGCTGGACGAGGTGCAGGCGCTGGAGGTGGTGTACATGCGCCCTTTCAGGCCGAAGAACACGCCGATATTCACCGGCGCAGTGTGGCTCATCATGCGGATGTAGCTGGTGGCGTTGAGGCCGGCGGTACGCTTGTTGATTAGCATGTTGCCAAAGTCCGCCACGGCGGAGGTGCTGCCCGCCGACGAGCCATAGGCCACACCCACCTCGCCGCTGCCGAGCCAGGGGTCGTTCAGCAGGCCGGCGTCCTGTAGGGCGAGCTCGGTGGCGCGCACCGACAGCAGCGCCACGCGCCCCATGGCGCGGGTGGCCTTGCGTGAATAGTGGGCCGGCTTCTCGAAATCGGTGACTGGCCCGGCCAGGCGGGTGAACAGGCCCTCGTACTCAGCCCATTCCGGCATAGTGCGGATGGCGCTCTGGCGCGACTTGAGCCGCTCCCTGATGGTGGGCCAATCGCTGCCCAGTGCAGACACACAGCCCATGCCGGTGACGACCACTCGCTTCATGGTGTTCTCTTTCTGTTCGGTTGCATCCGGTATCCTTTCCGTTACCACTGGTGTGAGCTGGCGCGCATTCAGCACAGCCCGCCGTTCACTGAAATCACCTGCCGGGTGATGTAGCCGGCGCCGTCGCTCAGCAAAAAGCGCACCAGCGCCGCCACCTCGGCGGGCTGCCCCAGGCGGCGCATGGGGATGTGTTCCATGGCCGCTTCCAGGGGCAGGTCGGCCAGCATGTCGGTGTCGATCAGCCCCGGCGCCACGCAGTTCACGGTGATTTTGCGTTTGGCCAGTTCCAGCGCCAGCGCCTTGGTGGCGCCAATCACGCCGGCCTTGGCCGCCGAGTAATTGACCTGGCCGCGGTTGCCCACCAGCCCCGACACCGAGGCCATGGTCACAATGCGCCCCGGCTTGCGGCGGCGCACCATCGGCATCACCAGGGGGTTCAGCACGTTGTAAAAGCCGTCGAGATTGCTGTGGATCACGCTGTCCCAGTCCTCGCCGCTGAGGGCCGGAAAGGCGTTGTCGCGCGCCATGCCGGCATTGCACACCACGCCGTAGTAGGCCCCATGGGCCTCGATATCGCCGGTGATGGCGTGCGCGGCGGCGGCCCGGTCGCCAATGTCGAACTGCAGAATGCGGGCCCCAACGCCCTGCTCGCGCACCGCGCTGGCGGTGCTTTCGGCGGCTTGGCGGTTGTCGCGGCAGTGCAGCACCAGGTGGTAGCCCGCCGCCGCCAGCTCCAGGGCAATGGCCTGGCCCAGGCCGCGGCTGGAGCCGGTGACCAGCACGGTGTGGGGCGCTTCGGCGCGGGTGCTCACTGGCCATCCTCCGCCAGATAGCGGGCGGGGTCCGCCGGCTCGTACACCGACAGGCGCGCGCTCTGCACAATGTTATGGCCTTCCACCCGGCATTCGAAGGACGCCATGCCACTGGCCGACTGCACCAGCTGCTGCGCCGAAACTTGCAGGGGCTGGCCGCAGGGCAGGCGGGTGACGTTGCTGCGAAAGTGGCGGCTGCCCAGCAGAAAGCCGAGGCGGGGCGAGCGCCCCTCGCGGTGGGCCCGCAGGCCGGAATAGGCGGCCACCGCCTGCGCCATGTACTCCAGGCCCAGGTAGGCCGGCACGGTGCCGTCGCCATCGTCGAACAGGCCGTCGTCGCGGGGGCTGGCCTCGCAGGTGATGCCCTCGTCGCCCCCGGCCAGCAGGCGGTCGAGCAGCACCATTGGCCGCTCGTGGGGCAGCAGGCGGGCGATGTCGGCAATGTCGGGCAGCTCAGTCATCGGCGCTGCCGATAATGAGCGAGGCATTGCTGCCACCAAAGGCGAAGGAATTACTCATGCAGTGTCGCACCGGGCGTTCGGGCCGCTCATTTTGCCCGCTCAGGGCGATCGGTGCCAGCGCGCCATCCCGCCGGGCCAGGTGGGCCGAGGGCGGCAGGCGCACGGTGTCGGGGGCCGCCCGCAGCAGCTGGTAGCACAGGCCCAGTTCCAGGGCCGATGCCGCCCCCAGGCAGTGCCCGGTGTAGGCCTTGGTGGAGCTGCAGGGCAGTGTGTCGGCAAACACCGCGTGTACCGCCCGGGCTTCCATCAGGTCGTTTTGCGCCGTGCCGGTGCCGTGCAGGTTCAGGTAGTCGATGTCAGCCGGCGTCAGGCCCGCGTCGGCCAGGGCCTGGCGCATGGCGGCGATGGCGCCCAGCCCCTGGGGGTGGGGGGCCGAAATATGGTGGGCGTCGGAGGTGCAGGCCCCGCCGCGCAGGGCCACCGGCGCCGGCACGGTGCTGAGAATGAAAACCGCCCCGGCCTCGCCGATGTTGATGCCGTCGCGCTCGCGGGTGAAGGGCGCGCAGTACCCCGAGGACTGGGCCTCCAGGGCGCCAAAGCCCTGCAGGGTGAGCTGGCAGAGGGTGTCCACGCCGCCGGTGACCACCGCGTCGCACAGGCCCAGGCGAAGCAGGCGGCGCGCGCTGAGCAGGGCATTGGCGCTGGACGAACAGGCGGTGGAAAGGGTGTAGCAGGGCCCCTGCAGGCCAAGGTAGTGGGCGACAAACTCGCCCAGCCCGCCAATGCGGCCCTGGCAGGCGTGGAAGCCCGGCTGGTTGCTGCCGCTGC
Source organism: Parahaliea mediterranea (assembly GCF_003402235.1). Taxonomy (GTDB): domain Bacteria; phylum Pseudomonadota; class Gammaproteobacteria; order Pseudomonadales; family Halieaceae; genus Parahaliea; species Parahaliea mediterranea. The sequence goes on along the minus strand of NZ_QEWO01000004.1, from coordinate 426,146 downwards.
GCTGGGCGGCGACGGCGCTAGTGGTGGCGTCGATGCCGGAGGTGCTGGTGGCCATCACCACGCCGATGCGGCGCGGGCCAAAGCTGCCGAGCAGGGGCTCCAGCGTATCGCGCACCTGTTCCAGCACAGCGCCGGCCAGGCGGTTGTTGCGGCAGTCAAAGCGCCCCAGGTGGGCGGGCAGGGCTGGCAGCTCGCCGCTGATCTGCCCGGCCTGGAAGGGCCCGATGGGGCGAAAGCAGTCGGCAGCCAGCGGCAGCGGCGTATCGGCCCGCAGCAGTTGCTCGCCGAGCTCCGCCGGGGTGCGGGCAATGTTGCAGTGCAGGCCAAGGTCATTCAGATACAAGGGGCGCCACCTCTTCAATGGCTACAGTGAATCGGTTGCCTGCGGCGGCGTCCTCCAGGGTCAGCCGCTTAAACCAGGGGCCGCTGCCCTGCCGGTGTATACGCAGGGGCTCGCCGCCTTGCTGACTATTGTCGGCGTACAGCGCCTGCAGGTAGGCCAGCATCTGCCGGGGGGCGATGGAGCCGTTCAGGCGCGCCAGGTTGATCTCCTGTGGCCGGCCGTTGGTGCACTGCAGGCGGTAGATGGGCACGCCCTGCAGCGACAGCAGCTGCAGCTGGGTGGCGGGCCCCGCGCTGTGCAGGGCAAGAAAGTAGCGCGCCGTGGTGCCCTGGTGCTCGGCGGTGAGCAGGGCGCTCACCGCCGCGTTGGCGGGCAGGGCGCCCTCACACACGCCCTGCCAGGGCGGGCCAGCGCCGGTGCGCAAGGGCGCGCAGGCACCGAGCACGGCGATTGCCAGCACCGTCGTCAGGACAGGCGGCAGCACAGCCGGCAGAACAGTGGCCAGCGCTCTCACCTGGCACCCCCGTGTCTGTGGCCTGTGTCTGAGGCCAGGGGCAGCACCCAGGCCAGGGTGTAGGCCGCGGCCAGGCCAAGGGCAATGGTGATGCCAAAGGCGCTGATGATGGGGGTGGCAGAAAAACCCAGCATGCCAAAGGCCAGGGTGCTGGTGAGCGCCGACAGGGTGATGGCGAGGTTATTGGCGCCCTGCTGGCGGGCCGGGATCAGGCTGCGGAACAGGGCGTAGTCCAGGCTGACGCCGGCGATCAGCAGCAGGGCCAGCAGGTTGACGATGCTGAAGGCCACCTGCAGGTAGCCGAGCAGGCCCAGGGTGATCAGGCTGGCGCCCAGGGGCAGGGCAAGGCTCTTAAGGGCAAAGCGCCAGCCAAGCAGCGCCCACAGCAGGGCGCTGGCCAGGGCCGCACCCAGCAGCAGCAACCGCGCCACCCAGTGCCGGTAATCCGCCAGTTGCCGGTTGATGGCGGCCACCGGGTCGATGAGGGTCGGGGCGGGCGGCTGGGCCTGGGTTTGGGCCTGAGCTTGGGCCTGCGTTTGCGCCGCAACCTGAGCCGCGTCGTAGCGCGCATTCAGCGCTCGCACCTGCGCCTGCAGGTGAGCGCTGTCCACCTGGCCGGTGGGCAGCAGGTAACTGGCGCATTCACCGTTCAGACAGCCCAGAAAGCGGCCGGTGAGGGCCGGCAGTGTCAGCCCCTGCAACTGGTCCAGGGTCAGCGGGCGGTCGATACCGGCAAGCAGGTCCTGCTCCAGGGACTTGCTGGCGGCGGGGGTAAAGCCGAGCTGTTCCAGGTGCCGGCCCAGTTGCCCACTCTGCACCAGGTGGCGATAGCGCGCGGCGTTGCGCTGCTGGGTGCGCTGGGAGGGCACCAGCTGGCTAATGCCGGCCAGCGTAATGCCCGCATCGGCCAGTTGCCGGCGCAGCCACTCCTCCCGCTGCAGCAGGGCCTCGGGGCTGCCTGCGCGCAGCAGCAGATAGCGGCTGCTATTGCCAATGCCTATGTCATTGCCCTGGCCCGCCGCCTGGCTGAGCAGGTCGGCGTCGCGCTGCAATGGGGGCGGGTTGGCGTAAAAACTGCGGATGTCGTCCTTCGGCACCAGCAAGCTGATGCCAGGGGCGCAGGCCAGCAGCGCCAGCGCCAGCAGCGCCCAGCCCCGGCGCAGGCCGGGTTGCAGCTTCGGGCCACCGCCATCATCAGCGCTCCGGGGAAAGCGGCACAATGGGAACAGCAGCGCCACGGTGGCGTAGCTGCCCAGCAGCCCCGCCGCCATGAACACGCCGATCTGGCGGATGCCGGGAAAGGGCAGCAGCACTAGGGTGCCAAAGGCCAGGGCGCTGGACAGGGCGCCCAGCGTAACGCCGCGCAGCACCGCCCGGCCGTCGCCGTGGCGCAGGGCGTGGGCCAGAAAATGCAGGGCGTAGTCGGCGGCAATGCCGATCAGCGCGGCGCCAAACACCAGGGTGATCAGGTGAATCTGGCGGGTGACGATGGTGGTGGCCAGCACCGCGCAGAGCAGGCCGCTGGCAATGCACAGGGCCGTCATGGCCAGGGCGCGGGCGCTGCGCAGATAGCGGTACAGCAGGGCCGCCAGCACCAGCAGCGACACCAGGCCGATGGTGGACACCTCGCGGCTGGCACTGTGGGCCCCGTAGGCGCCGTACAGGGGCGCACCGCTGGCCTGGAAGCTGAGCCCCTCGTCCTCGGCCCGTTGCTGCCACTGCTGGTACAGGGCAAACAGCTGCTGCAGCTGGTTGAGGGCGAGGCTGTCGGCGTCCAGGCGCAGAATGCGCAGCGCCGCGTCGTCGCCGGCCTGGCCCCCCGGCCCGGCCTGGCGCGGCGCCGCCTGCTCAATAAAGCGCCGGAAGGTGCCCGCCGGGTCGCTGTCCAGGCTGCCCAGGGCGCCCATGCCCAGGGGGGTATGCAGGTAGCGGCGGTAGGCGGCAAGGGTGGCCTCGCTGTCCGCGTTTAGGGCCTGCTGGTCGCCGGGGGTCAGCAGGCGCCAGCGGTAGGGGTGCAGGGCCGCCGACAGGGCCCGCCAGCGCTCGGCCTCTTCTGCCGTGCGATCGCGCGGGGCAAAGCCGGCTGCGGCGAGCTCGCGCTCTGCCTGGTCGAGGAAGGCCTCCGGCGGGCGCCGGGGCTCGACCTTGGCGGCGGCGCGCAGCACCAGGGTGGTGTCCAGCTCGCCGGCGCGGCCCGCTTCGGCCCGCTCGCGCCAGGGCGCGGCGGCGGTGGCCGGCAGCAGGCTGCTGAACCCGGTTTGCAGCCAGGGGCCCTGCGGCCAGCGCCAGGCGGCCAGCAGGGCCAGTAGCAGCAGGCCCGCCAGCCACAGGGCGGCGCCGGGTTTAATCTTCACCGGCGTCGATGGCGGTGAGCTGAATGAGGGTGGAGGAGCCATCGGCCTCGTGAATGCGGATGGATTGCAGATATTCGCCGCCGTCCAGGCTCAGGCCGGCAATGGCCTGTTGCAGCCGGCCCCGGGCGCGCAGTTCGAGCTGCCAGGGCGGGCCCGGCTGCAGGCCGGTTACCTCGAAGTGGCGTTGCAGGCCGGACAGGTCGCCGCTGAGGAAACTGAGCATCAGGCGCGAGAGCAACTGGCCGATGCCGTGGTCGTCCACGCTGTTGCCATCGAGCTGGACGCCGCTGGCGTCCACTTCCATCCGTGAGGGGGCGGGCTCCTCAACCTGCCATACCAGCCGGCCGCTGGCCGCCAGCGAGAATTGCCCGCTGGAGCGAAATGGCTGCTGCAGGAAGGGCAGCTGGCGGGTTTGTTCAAAGTGCCCGCGAATGGCCTGGCGCGGGGTGAGCTGGCGCGCCAGCTGCGCGATCTGGTCGGCCGATGGCGCCGGGCTGGCCTGCGCCGCCGCTGCACCGGCGTCCGCGCTGGCCACCTTATGACAGCAGAGGGCGAGCAGCAGGGTGGCGCCGATGCGGGTCATGCGCTTAGCAGTTGCCTTTGCTTTTGCCCGAGCTTTCATGTGTGTTTTCACCTGTGCCATCGTTTTCGCCATCCCCTGGGTTATGACCAGCTGCTGTAGCGGGTCTAGTCCCCGGCGCCGGCGGCCACTCTGCGGGTCAGGGCCGGGGGGCTGGCGAACAGCATCTCGCCGCTGTCCAGTTCCAGCGCCACCTGCACGGTGTGGGCGCGGGTCAGGCGGCGGCCGCTGGCTATGTCAAACACCCGGTAGTTGACCTTCATGCGGTGCTCCACTTCCACCAGCTCGGCCACCACGCGGATCTTCTGGCGGTACTTCAGGGGCTGGGCGTAGCGCACGTGCAGCTCGATCACCGGCCAGGCGTAGCCGGAGTCGCGCATGGCCTGCACGTCGTAGTCGATGCCATCGAGCATGGCGGTGCGCGCCAGTTCCAGGTACTTCACGTAGTGGCCGTGCCAGGCAATGCCCATGCTGTCGATGTCGTGAAAGGGGATTTCAATCTCCACCTCGCCCTGCGCCAGTACCTTATTCATAAAGTGCCCACCCGGTGTTGGCGATGGCCTGGCAGGTGGCGCGCAAATCGCCCTCCAGGGCGCGGTCTTCCTCTACCAGTTGAAAGCCCTCGCCGGTCTGCTGCACAAAGTCGCTGACCGCCGGCGACAGCTGCGAGGGCGCAAGTTCGCCGGCGCGCAGGCGCAGCTGCACGGCCTGCCAGGCCGCCAGCAGGGCGCCGGCGGCCACCTGCTCGCTCAGGGTGAGCACGCGCTGGCAGTCGCGGGCGGCAATGGTGCCCATGCTCACCTTGTCCTGGTTGTGGCACTCGGTGGAGCGCGAGAACACGCTGGCCGGCATGCAGCCCTTCAGGGCCTCGGCGGTCCAGGCGGAGCAGCCGATCTGCACCGCCTTGAAGCCGTGGTTCAGGGCGCGGCTGCCGGCCGTTGCGCCAGACAGGTTGGCGGGCAGGCCGTGGTTCATTTTCGGGTCCACCAGCTGCGCCAGCTGGCGGTCCAGCAGGTCGGCCACGTTGGCTACGGCGGTTTTCAGGCTGTCCATGGCCATGGCCACGTGGCCGCCGTAGAAGTGGCCGCCGTGCAGCACGTGTTCGCCCTCGGCGTCGATGATGGGGTTGTCGTTGGCGCTGTTCAGCTCCACGGTGAGCAGCTTGTCGGCAAAGTCCAGGGTGTCCAGCAGCACGCCTATCACATGGGGCGCGCAGCGCAGGGAGTAGCGGTCCTGCAGGCGGTCGCTGTTGCGCGGCAGGTCGGTGTGCTGCAGGTCGCTGTAAATCCACTGGGCGGCCCGGGTCTGGCCGGGGTGGGGTTTGGTGGCGAACAGGCGCGGGTCAAAGTGGAAGTCGTTGCCCTTCAGGCCCAGGGAGCACAGGCTGGTGATGCGCGCCGCCAGTTGCGCCAGGTAGCGGGCGCGGCCGATGGCCAGGCAGGCAATGCCGGTCATGGCGGCGGTGCCGTTCATGATCGCCAGCCCCTCCTTGGGGCGCAGGGGCAGGGCGCTGATGCCGGCTGCCCGGTAGGCCTCGGCGGTCGGCCGGCGCTGGCCGCGGTACCAGACCTCCCGCTCGCCTTCCACCACCGCGGCCAGGTAGGACAGGGGCGTCAGATCGCCGCTGGCGCCGACCGAGCCTTCGCTTGGCATCACGGGAATGATGTCCTCGTGCAGCAGGCGGGCCAGGTGTTGCAGCAGGGCGTAGCGCACGCCGGAATAGCCGCGGGCCAGGCTGGCCAGGCGCGCGGCGAGAATGGCGCGGGATTCAACCAGGCCAAAGGGCTCCCCCAGGCCGCAGCCGTGGAAGGTGTAAAGGTGGCGCGGCAGGCTGTCCACCTGATCGGCGGGCACCGACACCTGGCAGGAGTCGCCGTAGCCGGTGGTGACGCCGTAGATCACCCCGTCTTCCGCCAGCAGACGGTCGAGGAAGGCGGCGCCGCGGTCGATGCGCTCACGAAAGCCGCTGCCGGCGTCCAGGTGCGCGCGGGCGCGGCGGTGGGCGAGGGCGATTACCGACTCGATGGTCAGGTCGCTGCCGTCAAAGAGTATGTCGGGGCGCTGTCTGGAATTCATTCGGCCTGGTCCCAAAAGGGGTAAAAGTTAAACCACTGCAGCGGCGCCTGTCGCACGCTGGCTTCCAGCGTGGCGGCATAGCGCTGCATCACGCTGTTCAGTGCCTGCCGGCGGCCCTGGCGCGGCAGGCGGATACGCTCGGCGAGCCTGGCGCAGCTGACATCATAGCCGGCGGCGCCGCGGGTGCAGAATACGGTGTACACCGGGCATTTCAACAGGGCGGCAAGGATGAAGGGCCCCTCCGGGAAGGGCGCCGGCCGGCCGAGAAATTCCACCTGCTGGCTGCGGCCACGGCTACCCACCGCCACCCGGTCGGCCAGAATGGCAATGAACTCGCCGCGCTCAATGCAGCCCGCCAGGCGGATGGCGGTGGCCGGCGACACGTCGTTTACCTCGATCAGCTCCACCTCGCCGTCCACTTCCAGCTCCCGCAGCAGGCGGTTGAACATGTCGGCGTTGCCGGTGTGCACCAGCACGTTCAGCTTCAGGCGGCGGTTGTAGCGCGACAGGCTGCGGCAGATTTCCATATTGCCCAGGTGAGCGCCCATCAGCACCGCGCCGCGGCCGCTGTCGAGCTGCTCCAGCAGCAGCGGGCGGTCGGGAAACTGCACATGCTGCAGCAGCTCGCCGTCGGCCCACACGCCGAGCTTGTCCACCGCCGCGCGGCCAAAGGCGAGCTGGTGGCGGTAGGCGTTGAACCAGTTGGGGGCCGGGGTGGTGCCGGGGGCGCTGGCGGCCTGCAGGCGCTGCAGGTATTCCAGCGAGGCCCTGCGCGCCGTGCGGTGCACCACAAAGTAGTACAGCACCACCGGCTGCTGGACCAGGGTGAAGGCCCAGGGGCCGATGTGGCGGTAAATCCACAGCAGCAGGCGCATGCCGCCCACAAAGCCGACCTCGCGAATATCCGACCAGCGCCTGGCCTCAGTCATGGGGCGCCTGCTTGGCATTGGTGTGTTGTGCGGGGGTGTGTTGTTCACTGACCTGTTGTTCAGGGGCCGGGTTCTGGCGGCGCTGGCCGCCCGCCACCCGGCGCCACAGCAGCTGCGGCAGGCGGCGCAGCATGCCAAAGAACAGGCGGGTGTGGGCCCAGCTGATCAGGGCGTTGTCGTGCAATCCGCGAAAGTGGGACACGCCATCGGCGGGGTAGCAGACCCGCGATGGCAGCTCCACCACCGGCACGCCGGCCCAGTGCAGGCGCACCAGAATCTCCGGGTCGAAGTCCATGCGATCGCCGGTGTGATCGCAGTCGATGATGGCCAGGGTAGCCGCCAGCGGGTACACGCGAAAGCCGCACAGGGCGTCGGAAATATCCAGCGACAGGGTGTGAATCCACACCCACACATGGGTGAGGTAGCGGCCGTAGTAGCGCAGTGCCGGCGCATTGTCGTAGCGCGGCACCGCGGCCACCAGCGCGTCCGGGTGACGCCGCGCCAGGGTCAGCAGGTGCTCGATATCATCGGTATTGTGCTGCCCGTCGGCGTCAATCTGCAGGACGTGGGTAAAACCGCCACGGGCCGCCGCCCGCAGGCCGCTCTTTACCGCGCCGCCCTTGCCCCGGTTGCGGGGGTGCTCCACCAGCGTCACGGCGCTGTCGCCGCCGGCGAGTTCGCGCAGCAGGGCGCTGCAGGCGGCGTTGGAGCCATCGTTCACCAGGATAACGGGCAGCTGGTGGCGGCGCAGCGTGGCCACCAACTCCGGCAGCACGGCCGGGTGGTTGTACACCGGTATCACCGCGCAGCAGTTCACGCCTCGCCCCCGAGGCTCAGGCGCCCCTGGCTGTGCGACCCCAGGCGGGAGGTAAACTGAAAGGCCAGCCAGGTGCCGCTGGCCTTGAGGGTCAGGGTGAGCACGGTGTCTGGCCGGGCCAGGGCCTGGAACTTGACCGCCTTCATGTCTCCCGGCGCTGGCTGCAGGCCCATAAACTGTCGGGCGTAATGGCAGGCCCAGTGGATCTGCACCACGCCGGGCAGCACCGGCGCCTGGGGAAAGTGCCCGGCGAAGTAGCGCAGGTTGGCCGGCACATAGAGCTTGAGCTGCAGCGCATCATCCGCCGGCTCATCAAGCGCCACCAGGTGGGCCAGGGTGCCGGGCTCAAAGGCCCGGGCCAGGGCCTGCTGCGACAGCTTGCCCTGGGCGTTGCGTGCAATGGCGTGGCAGGGCCGGAACAGGCGCGGCACGGCGGTGGCCGGCAGAGCCGCCAGCAGGGGCGCGCGCAACTGGCGCGTCAGGCCCGCCAGCCCCTCCTCTTCCAGCACCTGCTGGCCGGCGTGGGTCAGGCTCACCACGGCGCCCAGTTCCTGGCGCTGGCGCTGCAGCATCAGGCTTGCGCCGTCGGCAACCAGCGGGCTTTGCAGCAGCAGGCCCTCCACCTGGGCCAGGGCGACCCGCCGGCCCTCCACCTTGACGATGCGATCGACCCGGTCCAGCAACTGGAAGCGGCCGTCGGGGCACATGTGGATGGCGTCGGCGGTGTTGTACCAGCCAGCGTCCAGCCAGGGAGAGCGGATGGCCAGGGTGCCGGCCTCGCTGGCACGGCACTGCACGCCCGGCAGTGGCGTCCAGCTGCTGTCATTGGCGCTGCAGCTCTGGGCTCGCCAGGCCATGCCGCCGGTTTCCGAGCTGCCCAGCACTTCCACCGGGCTGGCGCCAAGGCCCGCCCGAACCACCAGCGCCGCCGCCTGGCGCAGGGGGCCGCCGGAGGAGAACACCACCGCCACCCGCTCCCGCAAGGCGGGCCAGGGCAGGGCGGCGCCATCCAGCCGGTGCAGGTGGGCCGGGCTCATCACCCAGGCCACGCGCTGTTGCCCGGCCTGCCCCAGCTGAACGCTGTGCTGTGCCAGCAGCGCGGGGTCGGAAAACCGCTGGCGGCAAAAACGCCGGCCGCGGGTCAGCGGCCACAGCACGCTGAACAGCAGGCCATAGAAGTGCTGGTGGCTCACGGTGCCGGCGATCACGCAGTCCGCAAGCTGCCCGCCCCACTGCTGTTCCAGGCCCGCCAGTTCGGCGTCGATTTGCGCCAGCTGCTTGACGATGGCCTTGGGGGCGCCGGTGCTGCCGGAGGTGAAAATCACCAGCTCGCCGCCCAGGGCCAGCCCGGGGCTGGATGGGTTCGCAACAGCCCCGGTGATGGGGCTGGTCACGCTGCCGGCAGCAGCCGCATCTGCGGGGAAGTCGCCGCAGAACTGTGCCCCTTCGTCGCGCAAAGCGGCCACCGAGGCAGCGCGGTTGTCCCCGGGCAGGTAAACCGTGCAGCCCTCGGCCAGCAGGGCCAGCAGGGCCACGGTGAAGCGGTAGCCATCCGGCTCGAACAGGGCCCAGCGGAGCGCGCCCCGGGCGGCGATGCTGGCCCGGGTGGCGGCGACATCGGCCAGCAACTGTTGCCAGTGGATGTCGCCGCTGGCGTCGTAGATGACCGGATGCTCCGGCGCAAAGCTGGTGGCGGTGAGTGTTGTCAGGTCAGGCATGTGCGGGTCAGCTTGGGTGTTGGCGGCGCAGCTGCTGGCGCAGGCAGAATTCCCCCGCGAACAGCAGCCCCATCAGCAGGTAGGCAATGCCGCCGTTGTAAAGTGCCCAGGTTTGCAGGCTGCAGGCCAGCGCCGTGTACAGGGCAGCGGCGCCGTTGAGCAGGAAAAACAGGCACCAGATTTGGGTGACCCGGCGGGTGTAGCGCACCGCCTCTGGCGGCAGGTCGGGCTCGCGCAGGCGCGCGATGCGCTCGATCAGGCTGGGGCCGCGCTGCAGGGAAGCGCCAAACAGCAGCAGCAGGGCGCCGTTGATGGCCACCGGGTAGTAGCGGAACCAGGCCGGGTTATCCGATGCCAGCACCACCAGCGCCAGTGCCAGCAGGGCCGCCGGCACCAGCTGGGCGGCGGGGCTGCCGGCGGGAGTGAGCCGCCAGCGCAGCAGCGCCAGCAGGGCGAACGCGGCGGCGATCTCCCGGGCCTCAAGCCAGTGGAGGCCAAACACCAGCAGCAGGGGCACCAGCGCCATCAGGCCCGCGCTCAACAGCGACAGCGCCTGGGTCATTCGATCCCTACAACGCGAGCCACCGCGTTGACGACATCGTCCACGGTGCGCACGGTCTTGAACTCGTCCGGGTCGATCTGCTTGCCGGTAATACCGCGCAGTTCGACGATCAAGTCCACCGCGTCGATGCTGTCCACGTCCAGGTCTTCGTACAGGCGGGCCTCGGGGGTGATGCTGTGCGGCGGCACCTCGAACATGTCGGTGAGCAGGCTGGCGAGCAGTTCGCTGATCTCTTGCCGGGAGTTCATGAGGCGGCCTCGTTCTTGCCTTCACCTTCGCCCTTGCCTTGGGTCGCCACAAAGCGCGCCAGCGTGGCCACCGACTGGAAGTGGCTGCGGGTGGACTTGTCCTCGGCATCCAGCTGTACGCCAAAGCGCTGTTGCAGGGCCATGCCCAGTTCCAGGGCGTCGATGGAGTCCAGCCCCAGGCCGTCGTTGAACAGCGGTTCGTCGGTGTCGATGTCGGCCGGGCTGATGTCCTCCAGCTCCAGGCATTCGATGATCAGTTCTTTAATATTCTGTTCCAGTGCGTTCATGCAGATATCTCATGGTGAAAATACTGTTGCCACTCGCGGGTGACGTCGCGGGCTGAGCTGCCCGCCGGCGGCTGGGCCTGCTCCGCCGCCTGCCACTGGCGCACGGCCAGGTGAAAGTGCGGCCGGCGGTGGGGGATCTGGTACCACTTTTCGCCCTTGGCCAGGGTGGGCGGGCTGGCCGTAATGGTCACCAGCCGCAGCGGGCAGCGCGCTGCCAGCCACAGGTAGGCCGCGCCGCGGCGAAATGTGAGCAGGTCACTGCCCACCGAGCGGCTGCCCTCGGGGAAGACAACCAGGGTGGTGCCACTGTCGATGGCGGCGGCGCCATCGCGCAGCAGCTGTTCGGGGGAGTCGTTGGCCACGTAGCCGGCCAGGCGTACCGGGCCGCGGGTGAAGGGGTTGCGGTACAGGTCCGACTTCACGATGCAGGTGGCGTCGGGAATCATCGAAATCAGAAACACAATGTCGATGAGGGTGGGGTGGTTGGCAACCACCAGTTGCCCGGGGGTGCGCAGCTCGGCCGCGCCCTGCACGTCCCAGGTGAGTACCCCCGCTCCTTTCATAAAGCCAATAAAGAGCCGGAAACTGTGGTGAATGAGGCCCCGGCAGCGGCGCACCGCCGTGTCGCGGTCGGGCGCCAGCAGGGACACCACGGGAAAGATGACATAGCCCAGCACGAGCCCGCCCAGGCCAAACAGGGCAAAGCTGGTGCCGGTGGCCGCCACACGCCAGTAAAAGCCGTCCTGCCGGGCGCCCATCTCAGCAACGCTCCAGGCGCCAGCCGGCACCGGTCTCAGTGATGTCGGCCCGGCTCCGCTCGCCCTGCAGCAGGGCGGTCAGCGCGCCGATGCCAGAGCCAATGGCTCCTGGAACGGGGGCAGGTTGCCTGCTGGGGGGCGCAGGCGGGCGTGCCGCCGAATCAGCGTTCAGGCGCAGCGCCACCGTGGCGTTTGCCCCGGCCACCAGCCGCAGCGCCAGCGCGCAGGGGGCCGGCGGGCCCTGGTACCAGGGCTGGTAAAAACCGGGGCAGTTTTCCTCCGCGTACACCACATTCACGGCGCTGTAGTGCCCCTCCTGCAGCAGGCCCGCGCCCTCCAGCAGGGCCGGCACCGGGCTGTCATCGCAGGGGGCCAGGGCCAGCATGGGGGCGGTAATGCCGTGCATCTGCGACCACAGGCCGCCGATGGCATTGTGCACCGAATGGCTGAAAGCGGTGGGAGACACCGGGTCGCTGGCGGCAATGGCCTCCAGCATGCCCTGAGTGCGCTGGATTTCGCCGAAGGTGGAGCTGAACACCACCGGCTCCTGGGCGCCGGTGTCGGCGCAAAAGCCGAGGGTCTGGAAGGTCACCCGGGCCAGCGGCGAGAGGCGGCGGCGCTTCATGGCCGGCAAGTCGCTCAGGGTCGGGGCGTCCAGCGTGCGGCTGCGAATGCCCTCGGCATCGGCGCACAGCCAGGTGGCGTCCGTTCCGCTGCCCGCCAGCTGCCACAGGCTCCAGCGCTGTACCCGCAGGATGAGGCCATTGTCGACTTGTTGTGCTGTCACGGCGATAGGGAGTCCGGGTGGTCGCCGGTTTCGGCTTTGGTTCTGGCTTGGGTTCTGGTTTTGGTTCCGGTGCTGCTGCAACGTGCCTGCGCTCGGCCCTGGCAGCTTGGCCGCACTTGTTATGAAAAGGCGTGAACGCCGCGTAAACTTTGCGCATTGTACCGAAAAAGCCCAACGTCATTAAGTGTGCACTGAGCGCGACAAACCGCCCCCGGCGGCCGATGAGGTTCTGCTCTGGCTGGGCCGCTGCGCGCTGCCGCCACCGGGTCGGCAGCGTCGCCGTGCCCAGTCTGCGGCGGCGCGGCGCCTGTTGCAGCGGGGCCTGTTACAGCGTTATGACATCGCAGTGGATATCTCACCCACCACGCCCTACCCGGCGCTGGAGCAGCAGGTGCTGGCGGCAAGCGGCTGGTTTCCCAGCCTCAGCCACAGCGGCGGCTGGCTGGCGGTGGCCCTGGGCCGAGAGCGGCTGGGCCTGGATATAGAGGGCCTGGATTTAGAAGGCCTGGGCATCGAGTATTTGGATATCGAGTGCTTGGATTCAGAAGGCTTGAATACAGCGCGCCGCCGCCCGCGGGACTGGCTGGCCATTGCCAACCAGTGCTTTGCCCCCGAAGACCAGGCGGCACTGCAGGCCGCGCCGGCTGCCGAGCGGACGGCCCTGGGCTATCGTATCTGGACCCTCAAAGAGGCCGCGATAAAACTCGGTGGCGGCAGCCTGTTTGGCGACCTCAACCGCCTGCGCTACCACCCGGGCGGGCAAGTGGCCCTGGATAGGCCGGACAACACGCCGCGCTGGGCCTGGAGCGGGCAAACCGCCGGACTCAGCCTGGCGCTGTGCGGCCTGGGGCCGCAGCCCCGGCGCGTGCGCCTGTACCGCGAGGCGCCAGGCGCAAGTCCTGATCTCGCCCTGCAAGCGGTAGCGCCGGGGCAACTGCAGGCGCGCTTTGTGCCGGTGCTGTAGGAGGGTTGTTGCCTTCCCAGTGGAACAACAATCCTTGTCGCAATTTCGGCAATAACAGGATTTTGAATATCTACAATGTAAGGAAAAAGGCCGCGAGTGCTTCGGCTTGGGTTGAGGTAGGTGTCAAACGGTGCCTCTAAAACACCCTATATTCATCACCAAAGCAGCCGTGCGTCTTGTAATGCGCATTCCAAGATGCTCAACAAACACGGCTTTTCACTGGCCTGGCCGTGGTGACCCTCGGGCAGGTAGAGGCAGTCCGACGCCGGAAACGATGTTTGTCTTGTGGCGCTACTGAGGCCCGGACAACACGGTCGCAATGGCATGGCCAATGGATGACTTCTCGGCTACAAAGACTCTCATCCAACTACTCCGAATGACTCAGCAATTCGATGGCTTCCTGGTTGCCGGAGGCCGCCAGTTGCCAGTGGATGCCATGAAGCGAAGTCAATTACTATTGGTTTATTCTGGAAAAGCAAAAAGGAGCTGGAGTGTGGAAAGTCTCGATGATATGCGAAAGAGTATCGATAACATTGATAATGCAATTGTTGCGATGCTGGCTGAGCGTTTCAAAGTAACCAACCGGGTGGGATATTTTAAGGCCAATAACAACCTTCCCGTAAAAGATCCTGAGCGCGAAGCGATTCAGCACTCTCGCATAAAAGAACTATCTAATCAGTATGGACTAGATCCGGAGTTGGCTTCGTCAATTCTTGGTCAGGTTATAGATGAGGTAGTGCTAAAGCATCAGGAGATTGCGAGGTCTCGTTAGTTGTATAGAGGTCTGGTTCAAGCTCTATGCGGCTCACCATGCCTTGCTTTTGTTGGTTTGGAGAGGCGTTTAGGTGGTTGAATTAAAAGGCTAAGAGAAGGTGATCGAATGTTTGAGCGAAAAAAGTACTGAGCCGAAGTCTCGCTGATACGGAAATCGAGTTGTTGAAATTGGCCGAGATACCAGCTTATTTGGCAACTATAGATCGAAGCGGCTTTCCTAGAATTACACCGCTTTGGTTTCTTTGGAAGAAAGATAGTTTCTACATGAGCAGTGTTTTCGGAAAGCCATATATCGACCACCTTCGCCGAAATTCGAAGGCTTCAATATGTATTGAAGTCGAAGATATTCAATCCGGTGTTCATCGACCTAACCGACAGCTAAAATCTACAGGTATTGCTCAAATCTATCCTGATCAAAATGGTGATATCACAAGGGAAATCAGTAGGAAATACTTAAAAGGAGAGGGCTCGGAGATTGAAATAGAACGCAGAAGCAGCATTCCAAGATTAGTTGTGAAGTTGAAGCCAGAGAGAATTTGGGGTTTTGGTGGCGGTAAATCGATTGAAAGATAACTGTGTGTTTTCACCAAATTTGATAGCCCTGTTTGTTGCTGCTTTGGTTTTCCGGCCAGAATACGGCCTTCATTCGAAGGATTGGCCCCGGGGCTGAACTGAAGAACCCGCCGCTGCTTTTTTGCACACCGCCAAAACAAAAACGCCGCCCGAAGGCGGCGTTGTGGGGGGTGAGGCGCCTTACACGCGCTCGATCACGGTGGTGATGCCCTGGCCGAGGCCGATGCACATGGTGGACACGCCGAGGGTAAGGTCGCGGTCCTGCATGACGGTCAGCAGGGAGCCGGTGATGCGGGTGCCGGAGCAGCCGAAGGGGTGGCCCAGGGCAATGGCGCCGCCGTGTACGTTGACCTTCTCTTCCATGTCGTCCAGCAGGTCCAGGTCTTTCAGCACCGGCAGGGCCTGGGCGGCGAAGGCTTCGTTCAGTTCCACCATTTCGATGTCGCCGATGGACAGGCCGAGTTTTTTCAGCGCTTTCTGGGTGGAGGGCACGGGGCCGTAGCCCATGATGGACGGGTCCACCCCGGCCAGGGCCATGCCTTTCACTTTGGCGATCGGGGTCAGGCCCAGGGCCTGGGCCTTCTCGGCGGACATCATCAGCATGGCGGAGGCGCCGTCGGAGATCTGCGAGGAGGTGCCCGCGGTCACGGTGCCACCCTTGGGGTTGAAGGACGGGGTCAGTTGCGCCAGGCCTTCCAGGGTGGTGTCGGGGCGAATGGTTTCGTCCTCGGTTACCAGGGTCAGGGCGCCGGCGGCGTCGTGGCCTTCCACACCGATGATTTCCTTGGCGAATTTGCCTTCCACGGTGGCCTTGTGGGCCAGCATGTGGGAGCGCAGGCCCAGTTTGTCCTGGGCTTCGCGGCCAATGCCGTGCAGCAGGGCCAGGTACTCGGCGGTCATGCCCATCATGCCCGCGGCCTTGGCCACGTTCAGGCCCATGCGCGGGTTGATGTCCACGTCGCCCATCATCGGGATGTGGCCCATGTGCTCCACGCCACCCACCAGGTACACATCGCCAAGGCCGGCCTGGATGTTGGCGGCGGCGGTGTGCAGGGCGCTCATGGACGAGCCGCACAGGCGGTTCACGGTCTGGGCGGGAATGGTGAAGGGCAGGTCGGCGCGCAGCACCAGCAGGCGGGCCAGGTTCATGCCCTGCTCGCCGCGCTGCAGCACACAGCCCCAGATCAGGTCGTCGATTTCGGCCGGGTCCAGCTTGTCGTTACGGGCCAGCAGGCCTTTGATAACAGCGACGGAAAGGTCGTCGGCGCGCACATTGCGGAAGCAGCCGTTCTTGGAACGGCCCATGGCGCTGCGGGCGTAGTCGACGATAACTGCGTCTCTCGGATTCAGACTCACGATAATTCTCCTTTGCCCTTAGTAGTAAGTAGTGCCGTCGGCGAGTTTGGCTTTCATGCCTTCGGTCAGCTCGTAGCTCTTGCCGAGGTGGGCAAACTTTTCGCTGGCCTCTGCGATGTACTGCATGCCCACGGTGTCCATCCAGCGGAACACACCGCCGCGGAAGGGAGGGAAGCCCAGGCCGTACAGCAGGGCCAGGTCGGCCTCGGCGGGGGTTTCCACAATGCCTTCTTCCAGGCAGCGGGCCAGCTCGGTGGCCATCGGCAGCATCATGCGGGCGATGATGTCCTCATCCGAGAACTCGGTGCGCTCGGCAACAATGTCCTTGATCAGCGCGTAGGTGCTTTCGGTGACGGTTTTCTTCGGCTTGCCGCGCTTGTCTTCCACGTACTCGTAAAAGCCGATGCTGTTCTTCTGGCCGTAGCGCTCGTTCTCGAACATCACCTCGGTGGCGGTTTTGAAGTCCAGCTTCATGCGGTCGGGGAAGCCCTCGGCCATCACCCCGGCCGCATGCACACCGGTGTCGATGCCCACCACATCCATCAGGTAGGCCGGGCCCATGGGCCAGCCCCAGCGCTCCATGACCTTGTCCACGGCCTGGAAGTCGGCGCCGTCGCGCACCAGCTTGGAAAAGCCGTCGAAGTAGGGGAACAGCACGCGGTTCACCAAAAACCCGGGGCAGTCCTTCACCACCACGGCTTTTTTGCCCATTTTGTTGGCGTAGGCCACGGTGCGGGCCACGGCGGTGTCGGAGGTTTTCTCGCCGCGGATCACCTCCACCAGCGGCATGGCGTGTACCGGGTTAAAGAAGTGCATGCCGCAGAAGTTCTCCGGGCGCTCCAGGGCCTGGGCCAGGAAGTCGATGGAGATGGTGGAGGTGTTGGAGGCCAGCACGGTGTCCGGGCTGATCTGCTTTTCGGTCTCCGCCAGCACGGCGTGCTTCACTTTGGGGTTTTCCACCACCGCCTCGACCACGATGTCCACGTCGTCAAAGCCGCCGTAGGTCAAGGTCGGGTCGATGCTGTTGAGCACTTCGCCCATTTGCGCCGGGCTCATGCGGCCGCGCTCGACGCGCTTGGCCAGCAGTTTGTTGGCCTCTTTCAGGCCCAGGTCCAGACCGGCCTGGTTGATGTCCTTCATTTTGATCGGCACGCCCTTGTAGGCGCTCTGGTAGGCGATGCCGCCCCCCATGATGCCGGCGCCGAGCACGGCGGCCTGGGCCACCTTCTTGTCGGCTTTTTTCTCCCAGCCCTTGGCCTTTTTGCCCAGTAGCTGGTCGTTCAGGAACACGCCCACCAGGGCCGCGGCCACCGGGGTGACGGCCAGTTCGGCAAAGCCGGCGGCTTCCACGTCCAGGGCGTCTTCCAGGCCCATGCCGCGGGCCTGCTCGATGCAGTCCACTACTTTTACCGGGGCCGGGTAGTTGCGCCCGGCCTGCTGGGCCACCATCTGCTTGATGGTGAAGAAGGCCATCGTGGCCTCGGTGTCGTTCAGGGGCAGGGGGCTGCTCTTCTGCGCGCGGCGGGCGGCGTAGTCCAGCTGGCCGCCAATGGCGTTGTTCAGGGTGGCCAGGGCCACCTCGCGCAGCTGCTCGGGCGCGGCCACGGCGTCCACCGCGCCGGCCTTCAGGGCCGCATCGGGGCGCTGCTCGCTGGCGGTGGCAATCCAGGTCACGGCCTCGTCAACACCAATAATGCGCGGCAGGCGTACGGTGCCGCCCCAGCCGGGCAGAATGCCGAGTTTGGTTTCCGGCAGGCCCACCTTGGCCACGGTGCTCATCACGCGGAAGTCGCAGGCCAGGCAGATCTCGAAACCGCCGCCCAGGGCAAAGCCGTTGATGGCCACCACCGAGGGGTAGGGCAGGTTTTGCAGGCGGTTGAAGTTGGCGTTGTTGAGGCCGGTGAAACCCTTGATTTCATCGGCGCCCGCGCCAAACAGGCTGGTGAATTCGGTAATGTCGGCGCCGACGATGAACACCGGCTTGCCGCTGGTGACCAGCAAACCCTTGAGGCCGGATTCCGCCTCCAGGGCGTCGAGGGCCTGGGTCAGGTGATTGACCGTGTTCTGGTCGAATTTGTTGACCGATTCGCCCTGAAGATCGAAGTGCAGCTCGGCGATGTCGCCATCGAGGCGGGTCACCGTGAGCGCGTCGCTCTGATAGATCATGTCGCTGTCCTGTGTGGCTGAGACGGATGGGGTCGGCCGGGGCGGGAGAATAGGCGACCCGCAGTGGCCGGAGGGGCGGCTATTGTAGCGGGCTGGATTGCCGCCGTGAACCGGTATGTTGACAGCGAACACAAGAGATTGGCTTATGTCGGGTATTCGTGCGGCGGATAGTTGCTGGCACCGATGCTGCGAGGGCTGTGCAGAGAGTGCGGGGGCGTGATGAATGTGGCGGGTAGTGGGGCGGCTGTAGCGGCCTTGTAACAGGCAGGGCGCGCCCCGCGCTGGCGGCGGGGCGCAGGTCGGATCAGCGCTGGCGGGCGAAGGGCGGGCGGCCTTTGAGGGCTTTGCCGGCGGGCTCGTCGGCCACTTCCAGGGCGGCGGCGTCGCTCACGCTGAGCACATCGGTGCTGCGCTTGTAGGGCGGCTTGCCCTTCATGTCCACGCTGTGAACGCGGACGGTCTGGGGCTTTTCCGCCGCCTGGGCGTTCACTTCGTTGGCCTGTGCCGCGCTGCCAAGGCCGAGGGTGGCCAGGCTGGCGGCGGTGATGGTCAGCAACAGCTTGCGCATAGCAATACTCCTTGCGGGTTGAGCGGGTTGTGTTTAAAGGTGGTGCTTCATGTTGCGGCGATACTAATCAGGCTGCACAAAAATTGCACGGCCTCGCACTACATTGGTGCGCAAATCCCCCGAATTCCCGGCAAAATGCCCGGTTTCGGGCGTTTTTGGGGCGAAATGAGGGTGGTACGACCCTTGCAATGTCTGGCGTAGGGTCGCTCTGCGACATCGCACCGCCAGCAGGCGGCAGGACACAGCCATGCAGCCAACTGTATTGACCGGTTCCCCTCGTGCCAGTTCCTCTTGCGCCGGGCTTTGCCCTTCCGCCAGGCTCCGCCGCTGGCTGTCCGCCGGCGGCCTGTCGCTGCTGGCCTTTTCGCTGCTGGCCCTGTCGCTGCCGGCGCGGGCGCTGGACTTTCCGGTGGAGCTGCCCCTGGCGCGCTCCGGCGCCGGCACGCTGACCATCAACGCCGAAGTGGGCGGGCAGCGGGCGGACTTTCTGGTGGATACCGGCGCCGGCATGGTGACCATCAGCCGCGAGCTGTTCGAATCGCTGGAAGATACGGGCGAATTGCGCGAGGTGCGCCGGGTGGCGTTGCGCCTGGCCAACAACCGGGTGAAGGCGGTGCCGGTGTACGCGGTGGCCCACTTTCGCCTGGGCCTGCACTGCGACCTGGGGCCGCTGGAGGTGGCAGTGCTGGGCAGCGGCAGCCGCAACCTGCTGGGCCTGTCTGCCCTGACCCGGGCGGCGCCCTTCGCCCTCGACCCGCGCAGCCCCACCCTGTTCCTCAGCCAGTGCAGCGGCGAGTCGCGGGTGGCGGGCCTGCACTGAAGCCCGCGCTTGCCACCGGCCGGGCTTACTTCTTGATTTGCGAGCTCAGCAACTTGGCAATTTTGTCGCCGTAGGGCGGCAGGGTGCCGGCCAGCTTGGCCATGTTCACCCAGCCTTCTTCATACACCGCCCGCGCATGGCTGAAGGTGCGAAAGCCGTCGCGGCCGCGGTAGTTACCCATGCCGGACCTGCCGATGCCGCCAAAGGGCAGGTCGTCGCAACCCACGTGTAATGCCACCGCGTTGATGGACGCGCCGCCGGAGCTGGTGCGGCGGAACACCTCGGCCTGTTCTTTTTTGTCCTTGCCGAAGTAGTACAGGGCCAGGGGCTTTTCGCCGCCGTTGATGTGGTCGATCACCTGGTCGATGTCGCGGTAGGTTTTCACGCACAGTAGGGGGCCGAAGATTTCCTCGCGCATGCAGGCCAAGTCGTCCGGCGGGTCGATGATGAGGTGCAGGGCGATTTTGTGCTGCTCGGCACCCGAGCGCTCTTCCCCGGCCGGGCACAGGGGCTCTATGCGCACCCCGGCCTCGGCCGCTTCGTCCAGGTAGCCGGCAATACGCTGGTAGTGGCGCTGGTTGACGCAGGCGACAAAGTCCGGGTTGTTCTGGATGTGCGGGTAGTGCTGGGCGATCACCCGCTGGCAGTGGCGCACAAAGGCCTCCAACTGGCTCTGGGGCACAAAGCAGTAGTCCGGGCTGATGCACAGCTGGCCGCCGTTCATCGCCTTGCCCACAATGAGGGTTTCGGCGATGTGGCTGATGTCCCCGCTGTGGGAGATCACCACCGGCGACTTGCCCCCCAGTTCCAGGGTGACCGGGGTGAGGTTGTTGGCCGCCGCCTGCATGACTTTGCGGCCCACGCCGGTGGCGCCGGTAAAAATCAGGTGGTCGAAGGGCAGGGCGCTGAAGGCGGCGCCCACTTCCGGGCCGCCGGTCACCAGGGTGATTTCTGAAGGCTCGAAGTAGCGGGCAAACAGTGTTTGCAAAAGGTCCGCGGTGTGGGGGGTGAACTCGGAGGGCTTGATCATGGCCCGGTTGCCGGCGCCCAGCACATCCGCCAGGGGGCTGAACACCATGTTAATCGGCACGTTCCAGGGGGTCATGATGCCCACCACGCCCTTGGGCTGGTATTCCACCCGGGCTTTGCCGCCGAGAAAGTTCATCGGCATCATCGGGGTGCGGCGCTCGGGTTTCATCCACTGCTTCAGTTTGCCCTTGACGAACTTGAGGCTGCCGATGGAGTTCATGATGTCCATCATCTGGGTGACGTAGGGCGAGCGGCAGCCGAAGTCGGCGTTCACCGCCTCGCACAGGGCGTCTTTGTGATCCACCAGCAGGGCGATGCAGCGGTCGATGCGATCCACGCGGGTGGCGTATTCCACGTAGCCCTCGGCGCGAAAGGCGCTGCGCTGGTTGTGCAGCAGGGCCTGCAGCGATTCGTTGATGGCGGGGTGGTCGGCGGCGGCATTCATGACACGTTCTCCAGGGTTTCCGGGGCCGGGCGGGAAATCGGCACGCCGGCGTCCTCCAGCAGCAGGTCGGCGCACTTTTCGGCAATCATGATGGTGGGGGCGTTGGTGTTGCCAGACACCAGGGTGGGCATCACCGAGGCATCGGCCACCCGCAGGCCGGCAATGCCGCGCACCCGCAGGCGTTCGTCCACCACGCTGTCGGCGTCGCTGCCCATGCGGCAGGTGCCCACCGGGTGGTACACCGACTCCGATTCGCGGCGGATGTAATCCAGCAACTGTTCATCGCTCTGGATGGCGGCGCCGGGCAAAAATTCGGTGCCGCGATAGGCGTCCAGGGCCGGGGCGGCAAAGCAGTCGCGCACCCGCCGGACGCCGGCCAACAGGGCCTGGCGGTCGCCGGCTTCGGACAGGTAGTTGGCGCGAATCGCCGGGGCGATGAGCGGGTCGGAGCACTGAATGTGCACACTGCCGCGGCTGGCCGGGCGCAGGTGGCAGACGGTGGCGGTGGTGCCGGGGCAGGTTTTCATCGTGCCCGCAGCGTCGGTTTCGCTGGCGGCAGGGGCAAAATGCACCTGGGCGTCGGGGCGATCGACGGCTTCGGTGCTGCGGAAAAACACCCCCACCTGGGCCGCCGGGTGGGCCAGCAGGCCGCCGCCGTTGATGGCGTAGTGGCCGAGGTTCTTCAGCATGGCCAGGGGGCGGGTTTCTTCAAAGAAGGTGGGCACGCCGTGCAGGCCCTGGATCACGTTCACGGTGAGGTGATCCTGCAGGTTCTCGCCCACCGCCGGCGCATCGTGCACCACCGGCAGGCCCAGCGCGGCCAGGCGCTCGCCATTGCCGATGCCGGACAGCTCCAGCAGTTGCGGGCTGTTTACGGTGCCCCCGCAGAGGATGATCTCGCGCCGGGCGCGGGCCCGCAGGCGCTCGCCGGGGGCGCCCCTGGTCAGGCGGTATTCCACCGCCGTGGCGCGCCCGTCTTCCACCACCACCCGGCTGGCGAGGGCGTTGGTGATCACGGTGAGGTTGGGGCGAGAGCGCACCGGGTTCAAAAAGCAGCGCTTGGCGCTCTGGCGCCGGCCGCGACGGATGTTCTTCTGGTAGTAGCCGGCGCCCTCCTGGTTGGGGCCGTTAAAGTCCGGGTTGTAGGGCAGGCCGGTTTCCATGGCCGCCTGGATGAAAATATCCGCCAGCGCCAGGCGCTCGCCAATGGAGAACTCCTCCACCCACAACGGGCCGCCCTGGCCGTGGAAGGCGTTGGCGCCCTCGGCCTTGTGTTCGCTGCGCTTGAAGTAGGGCAGCACGCTGGCGTAATCCCAGCCGGGCAGGCCAAGGTTGGCCCAGTGGTCGTAGTCTTCGCGCTGGCCGCGAATGTACACCATGCCGTTGATGGCGCTGGTGCCGCCGAGCACCTTGCCCCGGGGCCACTTGATGCGCCGCCCGGCCAGTTCCGCCTCGGGTTCGGTGTGGTAGCACCAGTTCAGGGTTTTGTGGTTCATCAGGAAGGCAAAACCCAGGGGGATGTGGATCATCGGGTGGCGGTCTTCACCGCCGGCCTCCAGCAGCAGCACCTTGCGGCTGGCCTCCCGGGACAGGCGGTTGGCCAGGGCGCAGCCGGCGGAGCCACCGCCGACAATGATGTAGTCGTAGTCCTGCACCGCGCCGCTCATCAGGCCGCCTCGTTGCCGGCGCCGGCGCGCTCGGGGTCGAAGGTGATGCGCATTTCCTTGATGGCATTGACGAAGAACGAGCGCACGAATTTTGGCGCTTCGGCAAACTGCGGGTTGCGCAGACGGGGGACGATCTCCTCCATCATGATGCGCAACTCCAGCCGCGCCAGGTGGGAGCCAATGCAGAAGTGCTGGCCAATGCCAAAGGAGCGCAACTGGTTGGCGAGGTCTGGCTGGCGCTGGGCGCGGCGCACGTCAAAGCGCATGGCGTCGTCGCCAAACACCTGCTCGTCGTGGTTGATGGTGTGGTAGTGCAGCAGCACCTTGTCGCCAGCCGAGATGTGCTGGCCGCCGAGTTCCACATCCTCGGTGGCGGTGCGGCGCATGGCGATAAACGCGGTGTTATAGCGCAGGATTTCCTCGCAGGCATCGGGGATGCGTTCGGGGTGATCCACCAGGTACTGCAATTGGTCCGGGTGCTCCATCAGCAGGCGCATGCCGTGGGCGATCACCGTGCGGGTGGACTCGTTGCCGCCCACCAGGATGAGGATGAACATCCAGCCGAACTCTTCCTCGGTGATGCTGCGGCCCTTCACCTCCCCTTCCAGCAGGGCCTGCAGCAGGCCGGGTTTGGGGTTTTTGCGGTGCTCTTCGGCCAGCTTCATGGCATAGCCGATCACCTCCGCCGAGGCGATCTGCCCGGCCTCTTCGGAGATCGACATGTCCGGGTCGTCGGCGAAGATCATGGTGTTGGTCCAGTCGAAGAACTGCTTGCGATCTTCAATGGGCACGCCGAGCAGCTCCAGAATGGCGATCAGGGGCAACTCCGCCGCCACGTCCTCGACAAATTCACAGGCTCCCCGGCCTGCCACCGCATCCACAATGCGCCTGGCGTGGGCCCGCAACTCCGGCTCAAAGCCCTCCACGTTCTTGGGGGTAAAGGCTGAGCGCACGATACGCCGCACAATCTGGTGCTCTGGCGGGTCCATGCCGATGATGGTGCGCTGGTGGATTTCCGTCACCATCCAGTCTTCGTATTCGGTGGGAAAGGGCGAGCGCAGGGCCGAGGAAAACAGCTGCGGGTTTTTGCTGACGTAGTCCAGCTCCTGCTGGCGTGTGACCACCCAGTAGGGGATGCCGGTGAGCGGGTCCTCGATGCGCACCACCGGGCCGGCGGCGCGGATTTTTGCCAGCTCGTCGTAGGGCATGCCGCCGACGTAGCTGGACGGGTCGAGCAGGTTGGTAAAGGGGCAGCTGGTCATCGATCACTCCCTGCGCGGCGATTTATGTTGTGGCCGCTATCTGTCTGAAACCGCTGCGATTGTAGAGCGCGCGTGGGCGCGGTGCCCCCGTCCGGCGCGCGGTTTAGCAGACTAATGAGTTGTAGTTTAGAAGATAATACCCGTGAGCGCTGCGCCGCCGGCTGGCCAACCGTCAGGCCGATAGGGGCGGGGAATCCGCCTGCACCCGGTTGCGGCCGGCGTCCTTGGCCTGGTACAGGCGCTTGTCGGCGGCGGCGTACAGGCTGGCGAGGTCGTTGCCGTCGGCGCCGAGCATCGCCACGCCGGCGCTCAGGGTGACGGCGATGGCTTGCCCGCCTGCCTCCACCGGGTGGCTGGCCACGGCCTGGCACAGGGCCTGCGCCACACTCAGGGCCTGGCGCCGGTCGGTGTTGGCCAGCAGCACGCCAAACTCCTCGCCGCCCAGCCGGGCCAGGGCGTCGGTGTCGCGCAGGCGCTGGGCCATCTGCTGGGCGACGTGGGCCAGCACCGTATCGCCGCGGTCGTGGCCGTAGCGGTCGTTGATGCGCTTGAAGTGGTCGAGATCCATCAGCACCAGGGCCAGGGGGTGGCCGCTGCGCTGGGCGCGCTTGCGCTCGCGTTCAAAGGACTCGCTAAAGCCCAGGCGGTTGTCCAGGGCAGTGAGGAAGTCGGTGCGGGCGGTATTGGCCAGGTGTTGCTCCGAGCGCTCCCGGCTCAGCTCGTACACATGCGACAGGGCCAGCACGCACAGGGCAATCACCGCCACGTTGGCCGCTGAGCGGGGGTCGGTGAACTCCAGCGACAGCTGAAAGCGATACCAGAACAGCACCGCGGCGATGGCCATGTACAGCACCGACATGGCAAGGCCGATGTGTCGGCCCAGCAGCAGGTGGCTGATGATAGGGATGATCAGCACCCAGCCGAAAATGGTCACACTGGTGCCCGGCACCCACAGGGCGAACATCATCACGCTGAAAAAGGGCACCAAAAACAGCAGCGCCACCCGCTGCAGGCTCTCAAGGCCGCGCAGGCGGTAGAGCAGCAACAGGGAATAGGCAGACATGCCAAACTCCGCCATGGCCAGCGGCCAGGAATTCAGGCGGATGTTGAGCACGCCAAAGCCCACGCCGGCCACTGCCGTCATGATCAGCAGGGCCTGCAGGACGTTCTTCCTCAGTTTGTTGGCAAGCCGCCGCTGCAGCTCTGTCGGATTGGGCATGGCTCGTTACAAGGGGCTGGCACCATCGTCTGGGCCGAGTTGAGCACATTCCCGGGCCGATAGGAATTTGAACACCCGGCAATGGCTAGGCAATGGGCGAAAATGCGACCCAAGTCCGGGCTTGGGGCCGTTAGCCCGGTCAGCCCCCGCCGCCAGCGGGTGCGCTGGCCAGTTCGCCGCGGATCAGGGCCAGGGTCTGCAGGGCCTCGGCGGTGCCCCAGCCGGCGTCCACTTCGGCGCTGAGAATGTCCAGCGCCTGGCGGTGCTCGCCCACCTTGTGCAGGGCCCTGGCCAGCCGGGTGGCGGCAGCCCCGAAGGGGCGCTGGCGGTAATCCTGCCAGGCCAGCGCCAGCGCCTGCTGCGCCGGGCCGTGGTCCAGGTAAAAATCCACTGCGTGGCCGGTGGTTGCCGCGGGGTGTTGCTCAAGCCGTATCTGCAGGGCCGCGCGGGCGCGGGTGATGCCGGTAAGGGCGGTGGTTTCCCGGCCCAGGCGGCGGTCGATGTCCGCCCGGGCGGCGATAAACTGCGGGTCGCCGGTGATATCGATCACCTGGTCATACAGGGCGATGGCGGCGTCGGTATCCCCCAGCAGCATCTGGGTTTCCGCCAGGTGCTCGTCCACCAGCCACCAGTCCGGCAGGGCGCGTTGCGCCCGGCGGAACAGGGCCCGGGCCCGCTGGTACTCGCCGCGCTCCAGCGCCAGAATGCCGCGCTGAAGGCCCAGCCAGGCCAGCTGGTGGGGGTTGTCGTTGTGGTAGCGCTGCTCGGCGGCTTCCAGCAGGGCGTCGGCCTCGCGGGTGGAGCCGGTGCCCTGGCGCAGCCGCGCCAGGCGCACATAGTCCGCCGGCAGGTTGCGCTCGTTCAGCAGGGCCACCGCGCTGTCCAGGGCCGCGCGGTAGCGGCCCTGGTAGTAGTCGATGTCAATTAGCAGGTCGCGGTTATCGGCCCCGGGGCAGGCCTGCAGGGCCCGGGCCGCCGCCTCGATACGGTGGCTGGCCATGGCCAGTTCCGCCTGTTCGCGACAGGGCGGTTCGCCGCGGCTGCGCGCTTCCAGTTCGGCCAGGGCGGCCTCGGCGTGATCGAAGCTGGCCAGCTGCCCGGTCAGGCGGGCGTGGTAGAGCCAGCCCTCAAACAGCGCCCGTGCCGGGCCCGTGGCGCGGGCGGCGCGGCTGTCTTCAAGCGCTTGTGCCAGGGTGGCAAGGTGCTGTTCATGGCGCTGCTTCAGCACCCAGTAGTCCATCTCGACCTGCTTGCCGCTGATAGTGACCGGCGCGGCGGGAGTCGGGCGGTTTGCGTCGGCATCCGGCGCCGGTGAGCAGGCTGCCAGCAGCGCTGCGCCGAAGACGGTGACAAGGGCCGTGACAAGCGCCGCCATTCGCCCCGGCAACAGCGCCGCCTGCTGCGCGCTACGCAACAGGGCGCTGGGCAGTGCTCTCAACATCCTTCCCAGCACCTCTATCAACACCCCAGAGGGTGGCCACCGCCGCTGGCGGTTGGGGCGTGGTTGCATGCGCGGTTGGCCTCAGGGGGTGGCGATGGGATCGCGCAGGTAGGGGAAGTTGGCCGGCGACACGTCGTCCGCCCGGGCGTCGTTGCCGGGCGGGTTCAGTGGCAGGTCGGCGAACAGGTCCAGCGGGTGCGCGCTCAAGTCCAGCAGCACCGCCGCCAGCACCCGATCCACCACCGGGTCGTCCGGGTGGCGGCCGTTGGGCCAGCTGCTGGGCTGGCTCGTATCCAGCGTCACCACGTCGGGAATCACCACCGGCGCGGCCACCTGCAGGCAGGCGTCGATGTCGTCGGCGCTGTCGATCTCGCCCGGGGCACCGCTGGCGCAGCGCGACAGGCCCAGGCTGTCGAGGTCGTCGGCCAGGGCGTTGTTGACGAAGATCAGGGTGTCGACAAAGGCGCCGGCAAAGTCGGCATCGCCCGACGGGTCGCCCTGGTTGAGGGAGTCCCGTTCGTTGTCGGCATTGTTGTTAATGGGCACCGAGTCGCGGATCGGCTGGCCGCCACCGCGCAGCAGGGCGGTGGCCACCGCCGGCTGGCCCATGCGGTCGATGCGCGCGTAGTCGCTGGGCGGGTTGGCGCGAATCTCCACCGTGGGCGTGCCGCCGCCGTCGCCATCGCCGCCGCCGTTGTCGCCGCGGGAATTGCTGCTGTCGGAACAGGCGCCGAGCAGGCCCGCTCCCAGCGCGGTAGTCAGCACGGTGGTCAGCAGGTGGGGTATGGATGGCTTCATGGCTGCGCCTCCCGGGTTATTCGACAATGCGGGCGGTGGTGGCCCAGGCGCGGAACACGGTCTGCCCGTTACCCAGGGCGGCCGTGTCGATTTCAAAGGCAATGGCGCTCAGGTTGCGGCCACCGAAGGTATCCCGCGTGCTGTCGAAGGACACCGTGCCGGTGCTCAGGGTTTCACCGAAGCCCTGGGAGTCAAAAAAGAAGGGGTCATCGGTGGCGCCAACAAAGGCGTTGAGGCCGCTGGCGCTCTGGAAAATACGGTTGCTGCCCGCCACGCTGCCGCTGAAGTCGTCACCGGCGCCGGGCACGTTGTCCAGGCGCACCGCGCAGCTGCCGTCGGCCTGTTCCGCCATGCGGATATCAATGCGCACATCCGGCTCCACGCTGTCGGCGCCGTCGCCGTTGTCGTCGCGGTCGATGTAAAAGCTGTAGAGCACATCGCGGTCGCAGTAGAAGTCCGCGTCCATCTGGTCGTTGGTGTCCGAGCCGCCGCCGTAGGTGATCATCGCCACCAGGCGGTTGTCGGTATCGGTGGGGTCGAAGAAGAAAATGTCGCCGATATCGGCGGGGCGGTCCGCCGTCGCCGCGGGGGATTCCGTGTGGTCGGCGGCCAGTGTGACGGCCGCGCCCAGCAGGGTCGCCACCGTGATCAGACAACGCGAAGTTTGCATCGGCATGAACCGCTCCTCCCTGTCGATGTGCAGCGCGGGCGTCCGGCCCGCGCCTTGAAAGAAGCGTAGACCATGCCCCGGTGTTGGCAAGGGGCTGTGGCAGCAGGCACTCTGCTAAGGGGGGAGGCAGTGAGTATGGCAGGCCTCTGCGGTCATTTGCTGAACGGTCAGCCAGACCGGTGGTCAGCCAGCGGGTTTGTCTCGCGGCGGCATTTCCCGGTTGACGGTGCGGGTCAGCCAGTTGCGAAAGCGGTGGATGGCGGGGCTGTCCCAGCGGTCCGCCCGGGCGAAGAACCAGTAGGACCAGGGATGAACAGCGCAAAAGTCCGGCAGGCCGGCGCCAACCTCCACCAGCACACCGCTGGCCAGGTCATCGGCGACCACCAGCGGGTTGGTCAGCGATATACCGCGCCCCTGGCGGGCGGCGGCCAGGGTCATGTGCCCGTCCCACAAGCGCGGCCCGCTGAGTTCATCGGCGGTGATGTTGTGGGCCGCCAGCCAGATGCGCCAGGTGTCGAAGTCCTCTTCGTGCAACAGTTCGTGGCCCAGCAGATCCTGGGGCGAGCGAACCTCGGCAACGCTGGCCAGGTATTCGGGGCTGGCCACGGGGATGATCGGCGGGCGCGCCAGCTCAACCGCCTGTACGCCAGGCGCGGGCTGGAAGGGCATCTCGGAGGCGGGCACCAGGCGGATATCCACATCGGCTTCCAGGCGCAGCAGGTCTGCCTGTTCGTGGGTGGAGCGCAGCTCGATGTCGAGGGCGGGGTGTGCCGCTTCAAATTCCCCCAGATGGCCAATCAGCCAGTGCAGCGCGAGGGCCGGCATGCACCACACCTGAAGGCTGTTGTCCTGGCTGCGCTTTAGCAGTTCCAGCGTGGCGTCGGCGATATCGTCGATGGCCCGGCCCACCTGGTGGTGGTAGCGCTGGCCGGCTTCGGTGAGTACCGCGCCGGCGGCGGTGCGTTCGATCAGGGCCGTGCCGGTCCAGTCCTCCAGGGTGCGCAGGTGGCGGCTGACCACCGCGTGGTCGCGGCTCAGGGCCTGGGCCGCCTTGCGGATACCGCCGAGCCGCGCTACCGCGTCGAAGGCGCGCAGGGCTTCAAAGGGCGGTATGGATTTTCTCGCCGGCAGCTTGGCGTCATGGTGCTTGTTCACGTGTCAGAAGTTGCCTGTGCTGTGTCCCGGTCGATGAGTGGGCAGACTACCACAGGGGCCTCCCGGCCGGTTGGCTAGTTGGCATGGTGCAGCGGCGCCGCAGCGGCCAGTTCGCCGGCCATGGCGGCGACAACGGCGGCGGCCTGGGGCTGCGGTGAGCGCCCCAGGGCGCAGAGGATGGCGGTAATGTCATCCAGGTGCTTGTCCTGGTTGAGGCGGTTGACACCCTCCAGGTGCTCTACCAACAGGCGAAATGCCACAACTTTTTCCAGCAGCACCTCGGCGCGTTCGGTTGGCAGGTCTTCAAAGTGCCAGCGCGTGCTGTCAGCGGCGGGGTGGGCCCCCTGTTCCAGATGGGCGATGGTGCGGCGCAATACCTCGGTTATCCCACTGGCGCAGTCGATGGGTTCGATGGTGCCGTGGGCCTGCACTGCCTGGTAGTTCCAGGTGGGTGCGGTGGGCGTCACCCGGAACCAGGCCGGGGACACATAGGCTCCCGGCCCGCTGAACACCGCGGTGGCGCGGCTGCCCGGTGTCAGGCTCGCCGCGTGGGGGTTGCGGCGCGCCATGTGGCCAACGAATTGCAGGGCGCCGCCGGTGCTGCGCTGCGGCAATAGCACCATGGGGCTCGCCGTCACCCGATGCGTGTCGCCCCGGGCGCTGAACAGCTGTGCCAGCGGGTACTGGGCGGCCACGGCCAGCATGGCGGCCTCGTCGCGAAAGCGGAAGCTGGCAGGCACGAACAGCGCTTCTCCGCTGTCCTGGTAGCCGCGGGAAAGGGGATAGCCGGCGGGGGCGGGTGTTGCCTGGTCCATGGTGCTGCATTCCTGTGTCATTGGGCGCCAGTGTAGAAAAGCGATGCCTGCCCGGGGTAGATGCGAATCCCGTTGCCGGCGTTGCACCTGGCTCACCAGTGGGGCCGGCATTGGCATCTCCCGAGTGGCGCGGGGCCTCCGGTAGCATCAGAAGCACACTCGGATAACCAGAAAGAGGAAGGCAGTATGCTCAAACGTCCATTCATCCGGCCGCAGTGCGGCCGTGCGCTTCGCACTGGCGTTGCACTCGCTGCGCTGGCCCTGGGTGCCGCCGGTCAGGCGGGCGCCCAGCCGGCTGCCCAGCAGACCCTGCAACCGGTGGTCAACCAGGCCGGCGCGCGGGTGCTGGAATACGACTGGCCGGCCTTCAAAGTGGGCACCGGCCAGTATGAGGAGGGCCCCACCGGGGTGACGGTGTTTCATTTCGCCGAAAAATCCCAGGTAGCGGTGGATGTGCGTGGCGGCGGCCCCGGCACGGTGAACGCCGCCTATATGGAACTGGGTTACGACCTGCCGGAACTGGATACGGTAGTGTTCGCCGGGGGTTCCTGGTACGGCCTTGAAGCCACCACCGCCGTGGCCACGGCGTTGAAGGATGACGGTATTCGCGACGGCAATGCCTTTTCCCAGGAGCCGAACATCGCCATGTCGGTGGGCTCGATTATTTTCGACTTCGGCGCACGGCGGTTGAATGAAATCTACCCCGACAAGCGCCTGGCGCAGGCGGCCTTTCGCGCAGCCCAGAGCGGCCGCTTCCCCCTGGGGGCGCACGGGGCGGGGCGATTTGCCCAGAGCGGCGGCTTTTTTGGCTGCAATGCCCACTCGGGACAGGGTGGGGCATACCGGCAGTTTGGCGCCATCAAAATCGCCGCGTTCACCGTGGTGAATGCCTATGGCGTGGTCACCGACCGGGACGGCAACGTGGTCGCCTGTTACCCGGAGGAAGACAGCGCCGGCCCCCTGAAAACCCGCGATTTGATGGCCAAACTGATGAGCAAGCGCAGCGGCGAGCCTGCGGAAGCGGCCAAGAACACCACCATCAGCCTGCTTGTGACAAACCAGAAGATGACGCCGGCGGAACTGAAGCGCCTGGCGGCCCAGGTGCATACTTCCATGGCCCGTGGCCTGCAACCCTTTGCCACCATCTTTGATGGAGACGTGCTTTACGCGGTATCCACCGCAGAGGTTGAAGAGCCGATCTACTCCCCAGCCGAGCTCGGTACCCTGGCATCGGAGGTCATGTGGGATGCCATCCTGAGCTCCGTGCCCGAGCAGCCGGCGCATCCCCAACCGGCTGATAAACAGCAGCTGTCGCAAAAGGCGCTGGCTGCGCTGGCGGGTGACTACCGTTTCAGCCCCCAGGCAGCGCTGGCCGTGCGCCAGGACAAGGGAGCGCTGTTTGCCCGCGCCAGCGGTGAGCGCGATGTGTACGCCATCAAACGCGAGGCCGAGGTGAAACTGCTGCCAGTGGCCGGGCGCGACTTTACCGTGCCGGGGCGCTACCCCCTGCTACTGCGATTTGGCGATGACGGTGACCTGATTGTGAACCCCGGACATTGGCAGCAGAAGGGAAAGCGCGAGTAATTCCGCAGCCTCCAGTTTGACAGGCTCAATTCCCGGGGTGGTCGGGGAAGAAATAACCACCACGTTTACGGTTGATAACCAAGGCTCATCCCTGTTCTCTCAAACCTGGGGCGTATCTGATTTCGTTTCCTATCGAATAGAAGGGGCATCAGGCTGGTGGATAGAAAGTGACTTTATCAGTTCTGGGTCAGGGGTCTTTTCAACCGATGCCATAGGTAATGTGATTTCGGCAGGCACCTGGTTTGGCGGTTATCATCAAGGTGCCAACATCACGACATCCTGGGCCGGTGTTCTTAACGGCGGTTGGTGGAACAATGGGGCAAATCAGGTGGTTTGTTCAGCATCTGCAACTGACTGTGTGTGGGCTGCGGATGTTTCTGGCAACCTTGTCGGTGCTAATTGGACGGCAGCCGCAGTTGTTGCTACTGCTGTGCCAGAGCCCGCATCAATCGCCCTGTTAGTCCTGGGCCTGGCAGGCATTGGACTGTCCAGGAAAAGGAAATATTCCTAACAAAACAGTAGAGCATGTTGCTTGCTACATGCTACTTGCCAAAAAAAGCCTCGATCATTATCGGGGCTTTTTTATGCTCGACCAAAAGTACCGATCCCAACCTCGCATTGCCAATAGCCGTTTGAAAAAGCTCGCCGCCCGCGGGCCGGGGTAGTTGCCCGGCGGGCGGCGAGAACCTGGTGATTTAAAAGGTGTAGGTCGCTTCCACCCCGAGCGTCCGTGGGCGGGTGCGGTTGGCGTTTTTCCAGCCCCAGTAGGGGTCGATGTAGTCGTTTTCGTTGGTCAGGTTGGTGCCGAACAACTCCAGGCTGACACGCTCCCAGCTGATGCCAATCCTGGCGTTGAGCAGGGAAAGGTCGTCGGACATCTGAGGCAGGTTCTCGCTGGGAAAACTGGTGCGATCCACG
This sequence comes from Parahaliea mediterranea, assembly GCF_003402235.1. Taxonomy (GTDB): domain Bacteria; phylum Pseudomonadota; class Gammaproteobacteria; order Pseudomonadales; family Halieaceae; genus Parahaliea; species Parahaliea mediterranea. The sequence continues at coordinate 393,949 of NZ_QEWO01000004.1, read as the reverse complement.
TAGTTCACGGCATCGCGGTAGTTGTAGTCCAGGCGGGCATAGCCGGGTTGGTTGCCAAACCAGTTAAAGGTGTAGTGGGCGCCCAGGGTGTAACTGAATTCCGGCACATAGTCGGTCGGGTCGCCTTTCTGGTTGGTGGCATCGTCGGCCCGCACGTCCACCACTTCGCTGTCGATCCAGGATGCAGTGGCCGTCAGGGTCAGCTGTTCGGTGGCGCTCCAGTTTGCGCCGGCCTCAAAACCGGTAACTTCCACGTTGCCGATATTGCTGGTCAGCTCAATGAGGGAATTGTCCTGGAAGAACAGGCCCCGGCGCAGCATGTCGTCGTATTCGGTGTAGTAGGCGGCTGCCTCGACATCCAGCATGCCGCCCAGCAACGACGCCTTGGTGCCAATCTCGTAGCTGGTGACTGATTCCGGATCGTAATTGGGCAACTCGCCGCGATTGAAACCGCCGGTGCGGAAGCCGCGGGCGGCGCTGGCGTAGAGGTTGGTGTTGTCGTTGAGGGCGTAGGAGGCGTAGAGGCGAGGGTCTGTTGAGTTAAAGCCATCCGCTTCGGCGAGGCCGCCGTCGAAGGACGTCTGATCGTCATCGTAGTAGCGCACACCAAGGCCAATTTCCAGGCGCTGGGTCAGGTCGTAGGAAACATCGCCAAACAGGGCGTAGGATTCAATGGCGTAGTTGGAAACATAGTCCGCACCGGGGTACAGCACACCCAGCGACAAGGTGTCGTAGACGGCAAAGAAATCCCGCTGCAGGTCCTGGTAGATGGCGCCGATGGTCCAGTTGAATCGAGTGTCACCGGCCGATACCAGCCGCAGTTCCTGGGTTATCTGTTCGGCGTTCACCTGCCGCTCGTCATTGCCCTCCAGGGTGCCGTCGTAGATGGTCTGATCGGTGCCAAAGTAGGTGAAGGGGTACTGGTGATCGTGATCGACATAGGTGGTGGCACTGATCAGGTTGGCAAAGCCCAGGTCGTAGTCCAGGGTCAGGGAGTAGAGATCGTAGTCGTATTCCTTGGGAACCAATTCAATGGCTGGGTCAATGGCCACGGCCACGGTGCGGTCCGGCTCCTCGAAGCCCAGGCCCAACTTGCTTTTGTTGCGGTGGGACTGCACCAGCAGGTTGGCGGTAAAGCGGTCGCTGACGTTCCACAGTGCGCGCAGGCGGAAGTGGTTGAGATCCTGGTAGTTGCCATCTTCAATGCCAGCCTCTGGCTGGTCCTGCCAGCCGCCGCCGCGTTCCACGGTGCCTGCAAAGCGCAGTGCGAATACATCGTCGATCACCGGCATGTTCAAGGTGGCGGTGACCGCCTCGCGGGTATCGCCATCGTCAATACTGGCAAAGGAGCCCTTGATGTCGCCGTAAAATCCGTCGAAATCGGGGTTGCGGGTCACATACTTCACGGTACCGGCGATAGCGCCCTGGCCGTAGAGCGTACCCTGGGGCCCCTTCAGGATTTCTACCCGTTCTAGGTCAATGGGGCGCAGGTCAAGCTGGTCCGCGCCGGTCAGTGTAAGGGGCGCTTCGTCGAGGTAGACGCTGACCAGCGCCCCGTTGGAATCCGTATTTGCCAGGCCGCGCATGAAAATAATGTAGCTGCCCGGGCCGTATTCCCGCAGGGACATGCCGGGCACCGAGAAGGAAAGGTCCTGGATGTTGGTGATGCCCTTTTGCTGGAGTTCCTCACCGCTGAAGGCGCTGATGCTCATGGGCACATCGACCAGCCGCTGCTCGCGCTTCTGGGCGGTAACCAGCACCTCTTCCAGCCTGGCGGCGCCGCTATCGGCGGCGCTGCCGGTAGAGATCAGGGGGAGTGAGGCACTGATGGACAGGGCCAGTAGGTGCTTATTGAATCTTTTCATCTTATTTCCTCGTTCACTGGGTGGTTAACACGGCAGCGGGCGCGGCGCGGCATGGACTGTTCAGGCAGACAGGCGTTGCTTATCGGTTGCCCTGCGAATGGCCCGCCAGATTTTCTCTGCGAATTCGTCGATGTGGGACTCCTCGGCCACCAGCGGCGGCGACATCACCACGGCACTGCCGAGCCCGCGCAGCATCACGCCCTCTTCCCATGCCGCCTGGAATACACGCACTCCGGTGGGCACGGCATCGCCGCGGTCGGCAAATTCAATGGCGCCGAGCAGGCCGTAATTGCGGATGTCGATGACGTCGGGCAGGTCTTTGAGGTTGTGCAGCACATGTTCAAAGTACGTGCCAATACCGCGATTGACGCGGGTAAACAGTGCCTCGTCTTCGTAGATATCCAGGCAGGCGTGGGCCGCGGCACAGGCAATGGGGTGAGCGGAATAGGTATAGCCGTGGAAAAACTCAATACCTTCGGCGCTGTTGATGATGGTGTCGTGAACCGGGTCGGCGCAGAACACGGCCCCCATGGGCACAGTGCCGCTGGTCAGGCCCTTGGCTACTGTCATGAGGTCGGGAGTCACCTCGAATTGCTGGGCCGCCGTGAAGGCGCCGGTGCGGCCAAAGCCACATACCACCTCGTCAAAAATCAGCAGGATGTCGTGGGCCGTGCAGATTTCCCGCAGGCGCTGCAGGTAGCCACGCGGTGGAATAATAACGCCGCCGGCGCCGGCAATCGGCTCAACAATGACGCCGGCAATGTTCTCTGCGCCGTGCAGTTGAATCAGGTCGTTCAGGGCCTCGGCGTGTTCGATGCCGAATTTTGGCTGGCCCTTGCTGAAGGCGTTGCGTTCGATATCCAGCGTGCTGTGCAGGTGGTCGACAGGCGCCCAGCGCCCAAAGGTGCGGGTGTTGGTGGTAATGCCACCAATGCTGGTGCCGCCCAGGTTCACACCGTGATAGGCCCGCTCCCGCGAGATGAAGGTGCGCTTGTTCCCCTTGCCTCGTGCCGCCTGGTAGGCAATGGCCATTTTCAGTGCGGTGTCTACCGACTCGGAACCGGAGTTGGTGAAAAACACGTGGTTCAGGTTGCCCGGCGCCAGTGCGGCAAGCCGCTCGGCGAGGGTAAAGGCGCCGGTGTGGCCAAAACCGAAGGAGGGGGCATAGTCCAGGGTGGTGGATGCGTCGTACATGGCGCGGGCGACGCTGTCACGGCCGTGACCCAGGTTGCTGCACCACAGCCCGGCGGTCATATCCAGCACCTGCCGGCCTTCACTCGTCCAATACATGCCGCTGGCGGCATCCAGCATGCGCGGGTTGGCCTTGAAGGCCTTGTTGGGCGTAAACGGCATCCAGTGCGCGTCGAGTTTCATCAATGGGTACTCCAATTCGGTTTGCGGGATACGGTTGGTTGTTGTCGGGCCATTGTAGGAGTGCGCTTTTCAGGGCAGGAGATGCCAATCGCGCGCGCCGAGGTGCGGCCCGTGCACCGCCTGAGGCGCACATGGCAACTACTCGGTGGCGGGGGGCTGCTTTACCATTTGGGAAAACGACGGGGCTGGCCGGTGACCTGCAGGCTGCCCCAGCCACATAACATCGCACGGGAAGGGAGAGGTCAGGGTGTCGACGAGAAAAGATTCACAGGCAGCAAAGCCACCGCAGCAGGGCTTGGCAATGCCGGGTGGGCATGCCAGCAGCGGTGCCGGGGAGCCGGTAGCCAGCGTGCGCGATGCCTACGCCGGGCGCCTGTTTCCCGCCCAGCAAGTGCCTACATTTCGCAATATCGACCGGCTGTTTCCCTGCCGCACTATTCGGTGCGGTGGCCCGGTGCGCCCCCTGGTGGCAGCGCCGGACCCGGGTATCGGGCATTTTCGCTTCAGCTCCGGCGGGCAGCACTACGATGTGTTCGACTGGGTGTCGCGCAACCGTATTGCCGGGGCCCTGGTGCTGAAGGATGGCAAATGCCTGTGGGAGCACTATGAGTTTGGCAATACGCCAGCCACGCGCTGGATGTCGATGTCCATGGCCAAGTCGGTCAGCACAACCCTGGTGGGTATTGCAGTCCAGCAGGGGCTGATTGCGTCCATTGACGATTTACTCAGCAAGTATGTGCCGCAGCTCGCCACCGGCGCCTACAGTGATGTCACCGTGCGTCACCTGATGCTGATGGCCTCTGGTGTGCAGTGGGATGAAACCCACACCGCGGCAGCATCGGAACGACGCCAGGTGCTGGAACTGCAGATCGGCCAGCGGCCGGGCAGCATTCTCGACTACATGAATTCTCTGCCCAAGCTGGCGCCATCAGGGACGCGCTGGAATTACAGTACCGGTGAAACCCATCTGGTGGGGGTGCTGATCCGGGCTGCCACCGGGCAATGGCCGGCGGATTTTCTCAGTGAACAATTGTGGTCGAAGCTCGGCATGGAGTCCGACGCCAGCTGGTGGCTGGAGTCACCCGATGGCCTTGAGATAGCCGGTAGCGGCATTGCCGCCACCCTGCGCGATTACGGTCGCTTCGGCCAGTTCATCTGCGATGGCGGCACCATTGACGGCCACCCGGTGTTGCCGCCGGGCTGGGTGGACGAGGCCGCAGGCCCGACCCATATTAACGGGCAGGAGGTGCCCTACGGCTTTATGTGGTGGCCGGTGGCCGACGAGCAGGGCAGCTACCGGCAGCGGGCGTTTGCCGCCCGTGGCATTTTCGGCCAGCGCATTTACATCCACCCGGTGCTGAATACGGTGCTGGTGGTGTGGAGCGCGCGCTCCAAACCGCTGGGTGACGAGCCCATCGACGACAACGACTTTTTCAACGCCCTGTGCCAGTGGCTGCCCGGGGCGTCATCATGAGCCCTGCGGCGCCTGGCGGAGCCAGCGACAGCCGGGGCTTTCTCGGACACCCGGCGGGGGTGGGCTACATTGTCTTCACCGAGGCCTGGGAGCGCTTTTCCTTCTACGGCATGCAGGGCCTGCTGGTGCTGTATATGGCCGGTTACCTGTTCCAGCCAGATGCTGCCGCCAATGTCGTGGGCTTTGCGGCCATGCGCGGTGCGATTGAGGCCGTGACCGGCCCCCTGTCGTCCCAGGCACTGGCGACCCAGGTGTTTGGCATCTACATTGGCCTGGTGTACTTCGTGCCGGTGTTCGGCGGCCTGCTGGGCGACAGGGTGCTTGGGCGCACCCGGGCGGTGCTGCTGGGTGCGGCTGCGATGGCCCTGGGGCACTTTCTACTGGCTTTTGAGGCGTCGTTCATCCTTGCCCTGCTGGCCATTATCTGCGGCTCCGGCCTGTTAAAGGGCAACCTGGCTGCCCAGGTGGGCGCGCTCTACGCCCGGGACGATCCGCGTCGCGACAGTGGCTACTCCCTGTATGTCGTATCAATCAATGTAGGCGCCACCCTGGCGCCGCTGGTCTGCGGCACCCTGGGCGAGGTTTACGGCTGGCACTACGGCTTTGGCGCGGCCGGTGTGGGCATGCTGCTGGGCATTGTGGTGTACCTCAAGGGGCGGGATCAGTTGCCGCCGGATGAACCTCGCGGCAGCGGAGCGGCGACGCAGCATTTGCAGCCGGGTGATGCGCGTGTTGTCGCGGCGATTGTGCTGGTGCTGGCGATCACCGCCCTGTTCTGGACCGCCCAGACCCAGGTGTGGAACACCTACCCCCTGTGGGTGCGAGACAGGGTAGACCGTGCGCTGTTCGACACCCTGGTGCCGGTGACCTGGTTCCAGTCGCTGGACACGCTGGCGGTGCTGCTGTTCGCCCCTCTGGTCATGTGGCTTTGGAAGCGGCAGCGCGACCGGGGCGCGGAGCAGGATGATCTTGTCAAACTGGCCCTGGGTTGCTGCCTGTTCAGTGCAGCCTGCGCCTGGCTGGCGTTATCCGAGTGGGTCGCCCAGGGTGCCGAGGTGGCCATGTGGTGGTTGCTGCTGTTCCACGGCATCTGCGCCTGGGGCTATCTTTATGTTGGGCCGGTGGCACTGGCGCTGGTGTCGCGTGCCGCGCCAGTGTCAGTGAACGCCATGATGGTGGGGGCCTACTACGTGGCGATTTTCATCGGCAGCGTGACCAGCGGCTGGCTGGGGCGGTTTTACGAAACCCTGCCCAACCGTGATTTCTGGTTGCTGCACGCCGCCATCGTGGGGGCGGGGGCGCTCTGCCTGCTGGTGCCCCGTCGCCGCCTGCTGGCGGCGCTCGGCCTCAAAGGCCAGGCTGGGCCACGGCCGGCACAGGCAGGGCCGATGCGCTCCGCGGCCTGATCGGTCAGAACATTGCGCGCATCACCATGAAGCAGATGGCACTCAGCAGGCCCGCCGCCGGCAGCGTGATCACCCAGGCCATGGCGATGGGCTTCATCAGGTTCCAGTTGGTGGCGCGGTTGACCAGGCCGATGCCGAGCACGGCGCCCACCAGAATGTGGGTGGAGGACACCGGCAGGCCGAGGGTGGAGGCCACCAGCACCACGCACGCGGCAGACAGTTCGGCAGTGAAACCCGAGGCCGGGTGCATGCGGGTGAGCTCGGTGCCCACGGTGCGAATGACTTCCTTGCCGATAAACCACAGCCCGGCTACCAGGGCAATGCCAAAGGTGACCATGGCGGCGGTGGGTACCGGTGCCTTGGGGTTGATCTCGCCGCTGTGCAGCACATCGAGAATGGCGGCAAAGGGGCCGATGGCGTTGGCAATATCGTTGGAGCCGTGGCTGAAGGCAAAGCCCGCCGCGGTGAACACCTGCATCCAGCTGAACAGCAGGAAGGTGGATTTTTCCAGCGAGCTGCTGCGCTGGGTGCGCGCCAGAATGTACACCGCCATCCACACAGCAGCCGCCACCATCAGCACAATCAGGCCGTTCTGCAGGTCGGTGGATTCCAGCTTCAGGTTCTTCAGGCCCTTGTACAGCAGCATGGCGGTAATGATCATCGAGCCGCCGGCGGCCAGCAGGGGCACGTAGAGGGTCAGCGCCCGGTGGGCGTCAATGTTTTCCTTCTCCTGCTCCAGCCGGTACATCTCTTTGTAATAGTCGGACTCGAAGTCGTCCTCGGTGGCGTCTTCGATAGTGCGCGCGCTGGCGGCATCCCGGGCCAGGGCACCGGTGTAGGCCAGTTGCTGCAGCTCGGTCATGCGCTCGGTGATGGTTTTGTGTTCTTTGCGCAGGGCTTTCTTGCGCGCCTTCACATCGTGCAGGCGCTGCTGGGCGCTGTCGTTGTAGGTGAGGATGTGCTTGCGAATGTAGTAGTACAGCACGTAGGACCCAAGCCCCCCCAGCACCGGCGAAAGCACCCAGGACACGGCGATGGTGCCAATCTGGTCCCAGTGCACCAGGCTCAGGGCGTCGTCCATGCCAGAGGCCACCCAGCCCAGGGCGATGGAGCTGCCCACAATGCCACCGATAATGGAGTGGGTGGTGGACACCGGCCAGCCCTGGCGGGTGGCAATCAGCAGCCACAGGGCGGCCGCCAGTAGGGCCGACATCATGATGTACACAAAGTCCATCACGTCGAATTCCGGCTCGGCGGTGAGCGTGCCCAAATCCACAATGCCCTTGCGGATGGTGTCGGTCACCGCGCCGCCGGCAATCAGCGCGCCGCTCACTTCAAATATGGCGGCCACCACCAGCGCCTGCTTGATGGTGAGGGTACCGGCGCCAACACTGGTGCCAAAGGAGTTGGCCACGTCGTTGCCGCCAATATTGAAAGCCATGAACAGGCCGAAGGCGGTAGCCAGCATAAAAATCAGCGCGTTGCCGGAGCCTGTGTAGCCAAGGCCCCACCAGGCGAACAGGGCGGCCGCCGAGGCCAGCAGCAAAAAGAAGAAGATACTGATTCTGTCGAAGGGCATGGAGCACTCGTCCGCGGCCAGGGTTCACAGGTGCCCGGCAAGCGGGCGGCAATCAAGCCCGCAATGATGGCGCAGGAGTGTGACAGTTTTGTTGCAGCAATGTGCTCGGATGATGGCCGCCCGAGCCGGCAATGGCTCGGGCAGTGCCGGTCAGATGACTTTCAGCAGGCTGTTGAAGCGTTCGGCCGCACTGGTATCGCCGCGCAAGATAGCCTGGCTTTCCCGGTAGACGGCCAGGAACAATTCCCGGGCACGGGCCTCAAGCTCTGCCGCCTGCTGTGGGCTGACCCGTTGCTGACGATCGTACTTGGACACCAGCGCCGTCATGGCGGCCAGGCTATCGGCCATCAGTTGGTCGGCGTCTGGGCCGATGTTGCCGGTCAGGTCGCGGATACGCCCGGCCTCGCGTTGCGCCTGTAGCCAGTCCGACCAGGCGCTCACCAGGTGCGGTGCGTTTTGTAGCGCGATGCCGTTGTTGGTGTCCATGATGAAGCTGCGCACATCGGCATTGGCGGAGCCAATGAACAACGTGTCGCCAAACAGCATGACTTTGCTGTGCAGGCTCAGTTGTTGTTGGCCCGGCTGCTGCTGGTATTCCTCGTAGCGGAAGTTGGCAGCGGCGGGTGCGTTGGCGTGGGCCCGGCGATGCTCGTCCAGGGCCTTCAGCTGCCAGGCGGCGAGCAGGTTGACCGCGTTGAGGTCGGTGGTGGCAAAGGAGTTGGTTACCACGTCGATGCTGACATAGCCGCAATCACCATCGCCCGCCAGCATCCTGCCGAGTGCGCCCAGCAGATTGGCAGGCAATAGGAAGTAGGCGTTGTGAATGACCACCCGCGCCGGCTGTTCGGCGCTGGCTTGCTGGCAGGTGTGCTCCAAAGCGGTGAGCCATGCGCTGTGGATGTGTTTACCCCAGTCGTCGGGTTCGCTGTCGCTGGCGCCATAACCCCGCTGGCCGTCGCGGAAGGGCAGATTTTCCAGATAGAGCAGCCCGGCATTCGCATCCACTGGCAGTGGTGCGGTGTGGACGGACGGTTGATAGTCGCTCCGGTAGCGCGCGGCATTGGCGCTGAGCTTTTCGCGTGCGTCGTCCAGGCGCTGATCCAGTGAGGGTGCCGACGTGGCAAAGACGCTCGCGACGCAGTCTGCCTGGGTGTTGGCATCCGGTGTGGCGGCATCAGCGGACGGGCAGGCCGCCTCGGCTTGACTGAGGACTGCCAGGCCGGCCAGGGCGGCATTGGGGGCGTGGGCGCGCACTTCGTCAAGGCTCGCCACCATCGGGCGAAACTGCCACAGGCGCTCGAAGGCCGCGCTGAGATCAGCGCCGCCGCTGGCAACGGTGAGGGCCAGGTCGGTGTCGTTGAACACGTATTTGTCGGTCAGCTCCCCGGGATGCATGTGGTAGCTGTCCTGTACATTGCGACCGCCGATGACCAGGTGGCGACCGTCAACCCACAGCAGCTTGTGGTGCAAAAACTCACTCTGGTAGTCCCAGTCGCGGCGGGCGGCGGCGTTATCGGCGCGCTCCAGTGGCATATAGGCGGCGAGAGCGCCAAACACCGGGTCGATCTGTTCGCCGTAGAGAGCGCGAGCAAAGGCCAGTTCGACACGGGCCTTGAGGCTGTCCACGCCACCGCCGTAGCGCGCCCGCAGCCAGGTTTTGCCCAGGCGTTTGAGGGCTTCGGCCTGGGCCGGGTCGCTGGCTGCAGCGCCGCTGCGCAGGGTGGTGGGGTCCAGCCCTTGCCCCTGTTGAACGGCCAGGGCTACCAATTCGGCATTGCGTGCGTACAGACCGGCGAGAAAGTCACCGGATCCGGCCACGGAAAGGTTGGAGATGTTCAGATCCTGTGCGGCCTGGCCGTCGATGCGTTCGGCGGCGAAGGTGCGCTCGATCTCGGCAAACTTGGCCTGTGAGCAATCGGCACCGGGGATGGGCGACTCGCCGCAGCCCAAGGTGAGGTAGGCCGCGTCCATGATCATGTTGCGAGTGGGACGATTGTAGAAGCGGACTTCAAGCTGCCCGTTGCTGTCGCGCTGCAGCATGCTGAACCAGTCGAGCTGGCTGTAGGCGGCGCTGTAGTCAGTGAGCAGGCGGATACGCACACCGCGCTCGGCGGCACGCAACAGCGCCTCGGCCAGGGCGGATGAGCTGTAGTCGCTATCGACAATGTAGTAGGCGATGTCGACGCTGTGCTGCGCTTTCTCGACCAGCGCCAGCTTGCTGGCAAAGGCGGCGTCGTTGTCCAGCAACACCTGGCCGGTATCCGCGGTCAGGGTGGCGGAAACGAATGCCTCCGGTGTCGTTGGCGTGTTGCCGCAACCGCCGCAGCCGGCCAGCAGGCAGCCGGTAAGCAGGATAGAGCGGGGAATGAAATTCACGGGCGTACTCCCTTGTTGTCTTTGTTTTGGTATTTTTCTGTCGTGTTGCCAGTCCTGTCGTCTACCCTACGTTGGCGCTTCGCTGAAAGCGACCTGTCTACGCAGCTCCGCCAGTTGTTGGTGCAGGGTGGCCACGCCGGGGCGACGGGCGTTGCTGAGCAGGTCCAGCATGTAGTCCAGGTTCTCCAGCACCGATGACCATTCGCGCCGGCTGACGCCGCGCCGCGCCGCCGCCAGGTAACAGGCCTGAATGCCAGGCAGTGCCGCGGCCAGCTGATTGGCATCCATGCCGCCCTGGCCGGCGGTGTCGAACTGCAGCAGCAGGCGGCTCAGCTGGCAGTCGGCGATTGCCACCGCGCCCCAGAAATCGTCCGGCTCTCGGGCCTGCAGGGCGTTGGCCAGCTGCGCGCCGATGGCCGTGAGCGCAGTGTGGTCTTCGCGTTTTCTGAGGCGGCTGTTGCCGAGGTAGCGCAGCGTCCGGGCGTTGGCCCAGTTACAGAAAGTGTAGGCATCCGGCTCACCCGCAGCGGCAGTGGGCGTGCCTTGGGGCCGGTTGGTCCTGTGGTAGGCCTGGCGATAGCTGTCGGCCGCCGCCGCCAACAGATCGCTGCGCTCGCCGGTTTTTGCGCTCAACCAGGCCTGGCGTTTGCAGGTGGCCCCCAGCAGGCACAGGCGCTCGCGGGTTTCGCCTCGCTGCAGCAGGTCAGACAGGCTACTGGCCGCCCGCTGCAGCTCGGCCAGTAGCTCTGCGCGCAGGGCCTCGCGCTCTGCCTTTGTCCCTGCCTGTGCCGCGGCCCAGCGCGGGGCCGCGAAGCGGCTGCGGTAATTGGCGCACTGCTCGATGGCGCTCAGGGGGCAGTCGCCCTGCTCGGCCGCAATGGCGCGCTCCAGCCACGCCATGCCGCGGCGCCAGTCACACAGTTCACCCCAGGCAAAACCTATGGCGGCGGCGACATCAGCACGCTCGCGCCAGCTGCCCATCAGTGCCGGCGGTACGCTCGCCAACAGGGTTTCCAGGTGTTCCCTGGATTGGCGCAGCTGCTCGTGGTCGTCGTGGATACCCGGCCCGCGGGCCCGGGTGCGCAGGCTCTGGCGGAAGTTATCCAGTGCAGCGATGAACTCATCCACCGCGTGGTAGGGAGTTTGGCGGTGTGCGCTGGCGCTGCCCTCGCCAGCCACCAGGCGGTATCCCGGGTCGCCGTAGGCCTGGTAAGCACCCCAGGTGTTGAAGTTGGGAAAGTTGGCCCAGGTGTGTTCACGTGCCAGCCGGGTTGCATCGCCGAAGCTGCGCCCGGCAAACATGAGGCTGTAGAACTGTTCGGCGAATGCGATGGCTGCCGCGTCGTTCACCGCCCAACCTGCGGCGATCACCGCCCGCACCCCCATGCGGATAAACTGCTCGCCGAGATTGGCGGCCAGCTCGTGGTAGGGCGGGGCGCTATCGCTGCGCCCCAGGTGGCAGCAGTTGATGAACACCAGCTCCGGCACAAAGCGCAGCTGGTCGATATCGCCGGGAGTCAGCACAACGTGCTTGCCGATGACCATGCCGGACAGAGTGGTTGCGGCGCTGCAGTCGGGGCAGGCGTTGCGCCAAAGACTGTTTTCGCTGTTCTCGGTGCTCGCGCTAATGGGCATGCGGTGTACGCCGTGCCCCGCCAGGTGCAGGATGCGCCAGCGCCGGGCGTGCAGGGCATCGACAATGGTGTTGGCGTCTTCGTCGATGGCGTCCAGTACCTCGTAGCCCTGCTGGCCGAGGCGGGCGGCTACCGCCGCTCCTTCGCGGCGCGCGCCCGGCAGGTCGGCAAAGCGCTCCCAGCCTTCCAGCCTCGGGTTGCCGATCACCAGGGCATGGCGGCCGTTGGCGTATTGCACTTCGGGGCGGAAGTCGCCGGTCCTGAACTGCCGCACCATGCCGCTAACCACAGCCAGCGGCTTGCCGGTGCTGCTCCAGCGGTCTTCCAGCAGTTCCCAGGGGTAGCGCGCCGCGTAGTTGTCCACCACCAGTACTCGATTGTGCTGGGCTGCTGTGGAACCCTTCAGGTGCCGGGGCAGCAACATCTCGTAGAGGGTTTTTGCGGTATGGGTATCCGCTCGCGAGCTACCGCAAACGCGGCGAATGAACGCATCGGCCAGCTGCAACTGCGCGCTGGACTGGCTCTCTTCGATGCGGGCGCGGCCGGTGGTAATGTCGAAGCGCAGTGCCTGCGCCCTGCTGTCCCTGCTGATTACCATGCGATGCCACCAGTGGGGCGCTTCGTCGGCCACTACCCGCCTGCGGTGGCCACTGCGCTGCACAAGCGTGCCCTCGGGCCACAGGATGCGGCCGCCAAGGGTGGAGCGCGACAGCAATTCGGTAAGCGCTCGCGCCGCGGTGATGGCTGCGTCCTGGTACAGTTCGACCAGTTCCAACTGGTCGAAGGTGACGGCCTGGGCGCCGCCGCTGTTGCGCAGGTCATCGCTGGCCCGCACGGCCGCGCGTAGAATGGCCTCCACCGATTCCCGCACGGTGACACCGCCCGGGCCGCTGCCCACGAGCAAGCAGCACAGGCGCGCCGAGGGTATGCCGTCGGCGCGACTGAAACGCTGGTCCGGCCACTGCTGCACTTGCAGGGCAAAATCCACAAAGGCCCGGTGCAGGCTGGCTTCCAGCGCCACCGGGTTGAGTTCGCCGGCCTGGCCCAGGCCCACCACCAAGGCTGCTGGCGGGTGCAGGTGGCGCGTGTCATTCGCGGTGAACAGGTGGCTGCCGAGCTTGCCGGGGTACAGCCCCAGGTTCAGGCGCTGGGACAGTCGCCCGCCCAGGCGCCGGTCGAGTTCGGCCTCGGCGTTGACCATGGTGTCGTCCAGGTAATGACCGACAACCACTGTGTGATTGACGTAGGCCAGATCGCCATGCACCACCCTGACCGTGAGCGCCGTTGGTGCCGCAGTGACGGTGGCGCGACCGCTGCGCCCCGGGCCAAAGCCCAACAGGTGGAGGTCGCCGGGGCCGGGGATCTGGTCCGCTGGTGGCGGCTCCCGTAGCGGGAACGTTCCGCCGCTGGCCTCTACCGAACGTGCTGCCAGTGGTGGGCTGCGTGACAGGCGCTCTGTAGTGCCACTGCCCAGCAGGTCGATGATGGCCGGTAGCAGGTGGGGCTGTCGGCATAGATCGTCATGGGCTGTGTCGGGCGCATACCAGACGGGTACGCCCGGCAAGCGCCCCGATGCCCAGGTGACAGTGCCATCGCCCTCCGCGACGCCGAGAAAGCGCACGCGCCCGCGTGCTTTGTCGTCGTCCCCGGGCGGGGTGTGCAGGTCGTAATCCGCCACGGTCTGGGGTTGGCAGCCAGCCAGGTAGACGGTATGGCGGGGGCTAACCTCGGCCTTTTCCAGTTGCCGCCAAGTGGCATCGGCGGCATCCAGCAGGGGCTGCTCCGGCACCTGCCAGTGGGCGCCCAGCGTCGCGCGGATGCGCTGGTAGGTGGCGCGGTCAAAGACATTGCGCCCGGCCTGGCCCCGGGGCAGCAGCTCCAGCAGTCCCGGCAGGGTGCCGGCGAAGTTGACGATGTCATCCACGTCCTGGGTCAAATCCAGCAGAGCCAGCCGGGCCTGGGTGGGGTTGAAGCCGCAGAGCCAGCGCAGGGCTTCGTGGGAGCCGTGGTTGGGGGTGCCCAGCATCAGCAGGCGGCTCCCGGGCAGGGTGGTAATGCGCCGCCACAGCTGGGCGCCGGCGCCGTTGTCGGACAACATCGCCCGCACCACCAGCCCGCCCATCGAGTGGGCCACTAGGTATACGGGCTGCTGCTCGCGTTCTGCGCGGGTGAGCCAGGCATCCAGTTGGGTGGTCAGCCCCGCCGCCGCAGTGCGCAGGGAGCGCCGCCAGTCGTAGGGAAATACCTCCACCCGGCAGTGGCCGGCCAGCGTCTCGATCAGGGGGCCGTAAAAATCTCCAAGTACATCGCCGGCGCTGACATCCCTGGCGCTCATTCGCAGCTGCTTGAGTCCTCCGCCCAGCAGGCGCCAGTAGTTCAACCACACTCGGTCGCCATCCACCTTTAATTCGCTACCCAGAATGCCGGGCAACACCACTGCCAGCGGCCGGCCGGACGCTGCCACCTGGCTGTTTTCCATGGCGATGCGCCAACCGGGGCGCTGTTGCCTGGTGCCCTCGCCATCGGCATCGCGGGCGATGGCGTGCTGGCGGTCGGCGTCCTGTAGCGGCTGGAACCCGGCCTCATCTGCGTCGTTGCGCAGCAGGGCGTCCACCAGCCAGCGCAGTGACCGGCTGTTGACGAAATAGCTGAAGTGATTCACCTCGGCGCCGCGGTCGCAGCGAAAGCGGGCCTGGCCCGGCGCGCGTGGCAGCCCACCCAACATGGAGGCCGTGTTGACCACCAGGTCGTGGTCGTCGGCGTAGAACCAGTCGGTAATCCAGACGCCCAGGCGGTGCAGCAGGCCGCCGCCCTCGGTGTCGCCGGCAATCACCGAAAGATCGGCGGCGCTGCGAAATTGCGGCATGGCGAGAAAGGCTGTGAGGGCGGAGCCCGGCATCATCGCCTCCAGCCCGGGCAGGGTGCGCGGGTCGGTGCGCTCCTTGACCACCGCCAGCAGGAAGTCGATGACATCGTCCACCAGCGGGTTGCCTGGGATCAGCCGCAGCAACGACAGCCAGCGGTCCAGTCGCCCGGAGGCCAGGGTGGTGCCGCGGGCCGGGCAGGCCACACGGGCGAAGCGGGCAACTGTGATGTTTTTTTCACCCAGCAATGTCAGCAGTTCACCGAGCATGGCCCGATCCTGCGCGTAGCCGGCATCGCGTTGCTGCAACTCATCGTCATCCAGCAGCCCCAGGCCCAGTTGGGTGGCGATGGTGTGATCGCCCCGGAACAGAGTGTTCAGGGCTGCGCTGTTGAAGGCCTGTAGCGGGTTTTCGCACTGGCCCAGGCACAGCAGTTCGCCAATCAGGCCACCGCGGGAGTGGCTCACCAGGTGCAGGGTGCTGCCCTCGGGCAGCAGGCGCGCCAGCTCCAGGGCATTCTGGATCGGGCTCTGGGTGAGGCTGCGGTGCTCCCAGCCGAATACCCGGTTGCCGTAGAGCCCGTGCAGGCGCTGGCGGGCGTCGCTGGCGGCGTCCTCCCACAGACTGGCGAAGCTGCCCCGGGTGCTGGAGCCGGTACCGTGCAGAAACAGCAGCAGCGGCCCTTCGGCACTGTCTGCAGGCATCTGTGTGATCGGGTTGATGGCCAACTCGCCGGACAGCGCAAGCTTGCACAGGCTGCTTTCGCCGCCAATCAGCTGGAGAGTCTTGTCCTCCAGCAGCTGCGCCAGTCGCGCCGCCGAAGTGGCGCTCAGGTCAACACCAAAAAACTCAAGTACCCGGATACCGATGCCCAGCAGCCCGCGCTCTGCACTGGCCGGTGGCTGGGGGCTGATGTCCCACACGGCGGCTCCATCGCGGTCGTGCTGCTTGCGGCCCAACTCCAGCACCAGGTCGTCGGCCCGCATCCACAACTGGTCGCCGCTGTGCAGGTGCAGGCAAACCACCTCGTCGGCCGCCGCCGGGTAGAGGTCGGCCTGGTCATCCCGATCCAGCCCGATCGCCAGTGTGGCCCTGCGGCGGAGTTTCAGCTCTGGTGCCACCAGGGGCGCGGCGGTGAGTGCTTCTGCCCGCCGCCCCCGGATAAGGTATGTATCGCTCATGAGCCTGACTCTCCCCGGCACCTGCCCGGCTGGCCGGGTCTTGCCAGTGTCGCGCGACTTCCCTGTGAAGCGAGCTGTCGCTTTCAACATAGGCCAGGGGCCGGTATCTGTCGAACCACCCGCTGTGCAAGCGCGCCACCGGCAGCGCCTGAAACGCGGCAACTGTGGCAGCACCGGGCGACTATACTGACGAGGGAATTGGTGCCGTGTTTCACACACCGCCGAACCGGGAGGGTCATCATGTCTGATGCCACGGCTGCGACTGTTCTGATGCAGGGAGCGGCCAGTTGGAATGCCTGGCGCGAACAAAACCGCGCCCCGCTGAGCTTTGCTGCACCGCAGTGGTACGACTGTCCAGGGCCGGATGGGCTGCAGATCAAGGGTCGCAACCACCTGGACTTCAGCGGCATGGACCTGTCCGGCGTCTCCATTTACAACGCCTTTGCAGAGGGTCTCAATCTGCGCAATGCATATTTTGTGGGCGCCCATTTTGAAGAGGGAGACTTTTCCCGCGCCGACTTCAGCGGCGCAACCTTCCGCGATACCCGCTTCAACAAGACAATTTTCACTGGCGCCTGCTTCGAGGGCGCCAGCTTTGTGAACTGCAACCTCAACCGGGTCAATCTGGTGGGTGCCAATTTCAAGGTGGCACGCATTACCGAAACAGTGGTGTATGGGATCGCGGCCTGGGATATGGCGGTGGCTGACGACGTCGAACAATCCCGGCTGGTCATCGAGAAAACTTATGCGCTGTATTCCGAGCTGATTGCCGGCGGCACCATCCCCCTGATGGTGGATGACATCGAACTGGCCCAGTTCGTGTATTACCTGAACAACCACCGGAAAATGCGCGACACCCTCAATATTCTTAACGACCGTGGTGTGCTGCTGCTCGGCCGCTTTCAGGACGGCGGCCTGGAGCGGCTCTACCGAGTGCGGGACTGGTTCCAAAACCAGGGCTACATGCCCATGATCTTCGATTTTGCGCGCCCGGATAACCTCAGCCTCAGCGAAACAGTGGTGACCATGGCAGGCCTCTCCAAATTCGTGGTGGCGGATCTGTCGGGCGGCAGCGTGCCCGCCGAACTGCAATCTATACTGGGCCAGATAAAAAAGCCTCTGCTCGCCTTTGGCGACCCCTACGCCCTGTTTCCCGACCTGGAAGACCAGACCGCGGTGATTGCCGTGCAGACCGACGACGCCCGCCTGCTGGCGGCGCTGGCGGATGAACTACCCGGCCTGGAGCAGCTTCACGCCGAACGCATTGCAAAGCTGGCCCGGCGCTACCTGAGCGACAAGGTCGCCCCACTGCGCTAGCCTGATAGTGACCGCCCCCGCAAACAGGAATACCACCGTGACCCATGCCGCAGGCGATGCCGCCCTCCACACCCAGCCGCTGCCCCAGTCGCAGCTGCTCGATAGCGTGCTGCCGCGGATTTGCAGTGGCGGCCAGCGCTACCGCAAGTATCGGCAGGTAAAGGCGCGCCCGGCCCGGCCCGGGGAAGCGGTAGTGACCATCACCGCCGATGGCGAAGAGACACGTAACCGCGCCGGCCACGATCACCTGCTGGTGCAGAACCTGACACAGTCCGGCGAGCGTTACCTGATGCGACGGGACACCTTTGCCGCTCGCTACCGGCAGGTGGCCGAAGCCGGGGACGGTTGGGCCCTTTACGATGCCTTGGGCGAAATTCTGGCGCTGGAGATTGACCGCGATGTGCTGGCATTGCTAGGTGTGGGCGAGTGCTTCCACTTTATTGCACCCTGGGGGCGAGCGCAGGTGGCGCGGGCAGGTGACATGCTGGCCACACCCTGGCCTGCCCGGGATGAGGTCTATCGCATTGCACGCAGGGAATTTGGCGAGACCTACCGACGCGCGGTGGCGCCGCTGGCCAAGGAGCCACCAGAGTGAGCCCGGTAAACGTTGAACCGGCAAGGGGGTAAGTGCGATGCCCCAGACCTGCTTTGTAATCATGCCCTTCGGGGTCAAGGAGGATGCCGGCGGTCGCGCCTTTTCCTTCGACGACCTTTACGAGTTTTTGATCAAGGACGCGATTGCCCAGATGGACGGTATCCAGGCGCTGCGTTGCGACGAAATCTCCGAGGCGGGCTGGATTCACTCGAACATGATCACCCACATCGCGGAGGCGCCCCTGGCGGTTGTGGATATCAGCACTCAGAACCCTAACGTATTCTATGAACTGGGTGTGCGTCACGCCTTGAAGCCCTCCGGCACCGTGCTGATCCGGCGCGAGGGAACCGAGTCACCTTTTAACATCGAGGGTTTTAACTGCATTGACTACGATCTTGGCGACAGTGACAAACGGAGAGCATTCCAGCGTCGCCTGCAGGCTTTCCTGAACAACGCCCGCAGCCAGCCCGCGCACCGAGACAGCCTGGTGTACGACGTACTGACGGATTTGCGGGTTGAGCGAGGCCCCAGCATCTGCGAGCGCAAGCCGCGCTTCCTCTGGGACACCCATATCTACCCCTACCGGCTAGTGGCCCAGCCGGAAAAAGCGGTCTGCCTGGTGGCGGGCGACTGGCGCGACATCAAGCACTGCGATGTGTGGGTGAACTCCGAAAATACCAACATGCAGATGGCGCGTTTCTACGAGCGTTCGGTGTCGGGGTTGATCCGCTACCTGGGGGCCACCAAATCCATCACCGGCGAGATAGAGCAGGACACCGTGGCGCAGGAACTGGCGGCGGCGCTGGGTGGCGCGGGGCGGGTGGAGAAGGCGGCGGTGGTGCCTACCGGCCCCGGGTTGCTGGCCCAGACGAACAACGTCAAGGCGGTATTCCATGTGGCCTCGGTGGAGGGTGAATTGGGCTTTGGCTACCGGCCCATTGCCGGTATCGAGCGCTGTGTGCGCAACGCCCTGCATATGGCTGATACAGCGCGTTTTCGCCCCTTGCAGCTGCAGTCCATGCTGTTTGCCATCATGGGTACGGGCACCGCCGGTGGCGACCTGGCGGACCTCGCCGCCCGTCAGGTGGGTGCCGCGGCGGATTACCTGGAACTCAACCCGGACTCAGTCATCCAGCGCGTCTATTTTTCGGTGTTCACCGACATCATGCTGGAAACGCTGACGACGGTGATCGAGGCCATTCCCAACCTGGAGCGAATGCCGCCATGACCCGATGCCTGGCCCGGCTGGCTTGTGTGGGCCTGCTGGCCTGTGTGAGCCTGCTGAGTGCCTGTAGTACGGTGGATACAACGCCTGGGAGCGAGCAGCGCAGCGCACTGATCATTGTCGATGTGCAGTATGACTTTTTACCCGGTGGAGCCCTGGCCACCGCCGGCGGGGATGCGGTGATCGGCATCATCAATGCCCTGCAACCGCAGTTCGATCTGGTTGTGGCCACCCAGGACTGGCACCCACCGGGCCACGGCAGCTTTGCCAGTTCCCACCCGGGCCACCGGGTGGGGGAGGTCATTGAGTTGCAGGGGCTGCGCCAGGTGTTGTGGCCAGATCACGCCGTGCAGCATAGTCACGGCGCGCAACTGGCAGCCGGGCTGGACCGGCAGCCTATCGCGCGGGTTTTCCGCAAGGGCCAGAACCCCAATGTGGACAGTTATAGCGGCTTTTTCGATAACGGCCAGCGCGGGGATACCGGCCTGCAGGCCTACCTTGCCGCCCGGGGTATTACCCGCGTGGTGGTGGTTGGCCTGGCACTGG
Source organism: Parahaliea mediterranea (assembly GCF_003402235.1). GTDB lineage: Bacteria > Pseudomonadota > Gammaproteobacteria > Pseudomonadales > Halieaceae > Parahaliea > Parahaliea mediterranea. Next base: position 374,513 of record NZ_QEWO01000004.1, on the reverse strand, counting down.
ATTACTGCGTGAAGTATACCGCCCTGGATGCCCGGCGTATCGGCCTGCATGCCACGGTGCTCACTGACGCCACCCGGGCGGTCAATCTCGCCCCGGGGGATGCCGAGCAAACCCTTCGCGAACTGCGACAGGCAGGAGTGAGCATCGGCCGCTCGGCGGATTACCTCGACGGCGTGCGCTAGAGTTCGTGGGGCGCCAGCACCTGTAGCGGGATGTGGGTGTCGCCGTTGGCCAGCAGTTCGATGATGGGGCTCAGGTCGCGGGCCGCCCGGCTGGCAAAACTGTCGGGCTTTTCCCAGCAGGCACCAAAGGGCTGCAGGCCGTGCCATTCTCCATCCTGCTGGCGGGCGCAATAAATGGCCTTGTCCAGGGTGAGCAGGGAGAACTGATAAACCACACCGATACCGCGCCGTTCCCGGTCTCCCATCACCGGCCCGAGGGTGCGCACCCGCTTGTACAGCGACCGGCTGAACAGGCTGCGGGTCGGTTGCCACAGGGGCTCGGTAAAGGTGGAAACGACCAGCACTTCCTGTATCAAGCGTGCCCCCTGCTGCGCATCGAACTGTTCTTCCATGTGCCGCAGCACCTCAAGGGTGGTTTCGATCATTTCGCCGTAGCCCACCACGACAACAAATTTCTGGATAGCATCATCCGCACTGAAGTCCAGCCGGATGGCTGCGGCGTAGTCCGCGCGCGCCATAGTGGTGGGAATCACGATGGTGGACTTTAGGGCCAATCCATTCTTGATGAGGGTGCGCCGGGCGTGATCGCCGTAGGTGTCCTGAATCTGTATCAGGATAACCTCGAAGTCCTGCTCGGCGGCGCGTTGGTCAATGTAGCGCGAGAAAATCCAGGACTCATCCTCTGAGCGGATGTAGTGGCGAAAAATGCCGTGCTTGGCGTCGGCGATGTCCGGCGCGCTGGCTACCGTAGCTATCAGTATGGGCTTCTCATCGTCGGGCATGGCCTGGGTCCATTGCTTGAAGCGGTCACGGATTTTCAAGGCGCTGCCACTCATTGTGACGATGAACACACGCACCCCTTCGTCGTACCAGGCCTGAAGTTGCAGCATCAGCTGGTTCACATCTTCCAGCGGCGGGGCAGAGCCCGGGTCGGGGGGCAGGGGGGTCACTGTCTCCTGGGTACCGCTGTGCAGGGGAAACTGGTAGTAGCGCAGGCGGGGCTCAATGCGGTTTTCCTCCCAGGCTTTGAGAAACCCCTCTCGCTGTCGCTCCATATTGCCCCTGACACTGAGTGCTTTTTCGCTGGGCAGCAACACCGCTACCGGAGAGTCGGCTACAGGCAGTGGCTGGGCGTCAAGCCAGAGGTAGGCACAGGCCGACACCAGCACTATCGCCTCCAGCGAAAAAAGCAGCCAGCGCGGAATGCGCAGGATAGTGGCGATGCGATCGTGCAATCCCAAGCGCTTGAGGCCGGCGTCCGAGACCACCTGGAGGGCATCGGCCGCGGAGGCTTCTTGCTGTTCGACGTCCTTGCGCATGACCGGTAAAACCCCGGGTGATTCAAGCAGCCAAACGGATACCTGTTATCTCCAAGTATAGTGGGGCTCGCCGTGTTTTCTACGGCGCCAGTGCGGTGATCTACACTTGTTGGCAGTGGCAGGCAGGCGCTTGCCGCCCGCGCAACAGCGTCTGGAGGGGCATCGTTTGGTCAAGATATTCATCTCCCATTCCGAGAGCGACCGGGAACTGGTGGAGCCACTGTACAAATGGCTGCAGTGCGGGTTGGGCCTGTCTGGCGACGATATGCGCTGTACCTCGGTGGAGAACATTAACGTTGGAGAGGCATCCATGGAGACGCTGCGCGAAGAGCTGCAGCAGGCCCAGGCGGTGATCGCCATTGTCACCGGCAACAGCCTGCGCTCCCATTGGGTGTCCATCGAAATGGGAGCCGCCTGGCTGCGCCAGCGCCTGCATCCCGTGCGGGGCCCCGGGGTTAACCCCTCCGATTTGCCCAGCCCGCTACCCAACATCACGAACGCCGGCTACTGCGAAGAGCAGGCCATGTACCGTTTGTTGCAGAGCCTGGCCAAACGCCTGAACCTACCCATCGTCGGGGCAGCCAAGTTCGAGTTGGATGAGATGACCGCGGTGGGGCGCAACTACCTCACCGAAGGGCTGCGCGCTTGGTTCTCACTGCCGCCGGCCATGGCCGCCTCACGCCACGATGCCGACCGCTTTCACTATGTGACTGATTCGCTGTGCCGGCGGCTGCACCTCGACCGGCAGAGCCTGTATCACTGTACCGACGATTACGGTTACATCGAGCGCGACCCGGAGCGCCTGCCCAGTTGGGCGAAGGATCACTGGAAGCTGTCCCGGATGGCGGTGAATCACCTGCTAAAAGGCGATCAGGATCTGTTGGATATGCCCCTGAACGTGGTGAGTGAGGAGTTGCTGGCCGAGCTAAAACGCAGTCTCTCCAAGCGCAACCTAAAGCGGGGAGAGCGGCTGCGGGCGTGGTTTGATCGTGCCCAGCAGTGGGTGGTGGAGCACCCGCCGGTGGCAGACAGCGGACACTGACTACCCCCGCCAGCAGCTGCAGTATCCGCCCGGGGTCGTGACTAGGTGGCGCCCGGCGCTGGCTCGGCCAACAGCAAGCGGAATTCGCGGTACCAGCGCGCCAGGTGCTCGTGGTAGCGATGGGCCTCATAGGCGGGCCCGTTGTAATAGCGCGCAACACGGCGAAAATCCGCCTCGGCAGGCTCATTGCGAGCGGTGCTGTCGGCCCTGCCGCACAGGAACCGCGCGACAAAAGCCACCTGCTCCGCCACCGGCGCGGTGAATAGCGCCCCCGCACTGTTGGCCCCCACCCGCTGGAAATTCTCACCCATGATTTGCCCTAGTCCAAGACTCATGGCGCGCATGCGCAGGTCCGGCAGGGGGAGTTGGGGGTGGCGCTCGTGCAGCCGCGACAGGTAGTGCTGTTCAAAGCGCGGGCGAATTACCCCGGCGGTCTCCTGGCGAATGATGGACAACACCCACTCGGGCTTCAGGTCGATGTCGTTTTCGCGCGCCAGGGTAAGGCAGGCCTGCCGTGTGTACTCTGCGTAGCGAGCGAGAATGCCCCGGCAATCCAGGTAGTTGTGCTTGTGCAGGGCATTCAGGTGAAAAATCGCGTCGTCGAAATTACCGGTCATGATATCGCCGCGCTCGGTGCGCTCTATGGCCACTTCTGCCATGCGCTGCAGCGTTGCCACTGACAGGGTGCAATCGGGAATGGCGGTTATCAGGCGGCTGGCGGTATTCCAGCGGCAGGGGTAGCACAGGGTTGTGCGATTTAGGGTGCGGTTCAGGCCGTGCTCAAGCTGGAACTGGGCGACCCCACGATTGGTGCCCCGGCCAAAGTTGCCGTCCACGAGAAAGGCACCGGAGGCGGCGGTGGAGTAGCCGAGGAAAACCATCAGGCGCTGCACGGCACTGATGGCAGCCTCGCCCGCTGAGGTGCGGGTCAGCTGCGGGTCGCCATCGAGAAAGCGCGACAGGTCGGACTGCCAGGTGTGGTTGTCATCGTCGGGGTGGGTGAGAATGCGCTGAATCCGCGCATCCCGGAGATACTGTTCCAGGGCCATCGCTCAGCCTCCTTTCGGTAGCGGGCAGGATGCCAAGGTGAGTGTAGCCCAGCCTGCCGGGTGCTCCAGCGCATCGCGTTTTTTGCATTCCATGATCCTTGAACTACCTTTAATCATCAGAAGCTCCGTGGCTACCCGGTGCTTTCATCGTCACGCGCCGATGCGTTGGCCACACCCTGCGACAGCACACCTGATGACCGCGCCCAACGATGCGCCGGTCTTACAGCGAGGGATGTGTATGAATGGAATCGGCCCGCGTTGTCTTCTTCCGGTCGTCCTGGCCGGTGCCCTTATCGCCTGTTCTGAGACCGGCGACGATGAGTCGTCGGGGCAGAATGCCAAGTCCGGCAGTTTTGCCTGTATTTCCCTGCTGAAAGCGGGGTTCAGGGATTTTCCGGATGATCCTTCGCGGCGTTTTCTCGGCAAAGTGGGCGAGGATGCCGCCCGCTGCCGCGGTGGCCAGCGGGCGGTGGACTACCGCGACACGCCTTGGGTGGACTGGGCCAACTACTGGGCGGCGGGTGACATGGCAAGCCGGGAGGACCCAGACGGCCCCCTGACCCTGATTGGCGAGCATATCAAGCCCGACGGGCGCGGCGTCGACGGCGCACTGATGGACCTGGAGTACCAGCGCATCGAACTGATCAAGTTCAACCTGTTCGACAACGAGACCTACGAAACCTATGTGAAGGGACGCAGCGATGGCGGCGATACCCCGGTCAGCGGGCCCAATGTCAAAGTGTGGCCGCAGATGCGCCTCGCTCCAACCGACCCAGCCTATGACGCCGTAGGGGGGGATGGCGAGCAACGCTGCAGCGGCGAACTGGTTCGCCACCGTACGCTTACCGGTATCTGCAACGACGTATTCAACCCACGCGTTGGATCCACCGGCACGCCTTTCGCTCGCAATGTAGCCTTCGATGTAACCTTCCCCCGCCTGCAGCAGAATACATTGGCAGTGAATCGCCACCGTGACGATGAGAACGGCCTGCGCATTGGCCTGCTCAAACCGGACCCCCAGCGTATCAGCCGGGAGCTGTTTACCCGCCAGCAGAGCCAGAGCGAGGCCTGTGACCTCGGCAGGGGCACCGCCTGCGATTACCAGCCGGCTTCCTTTTTCAACGTGCTGGCGGCCTACTGGATTCAGTTCATGACCCATGACTGGTTCTCCCACACACGGGAGGGGCGCAACCGGCCCGGGCTGGAACCGGTGGGTTGCGATGATCCGGTGGCCACCGGTTGTCGCCCTGGCGATCGTGCCGAGCGCACCATCACCGCGGCCAGCGGGCCGGCGCCTACCTTCGAACACGATGGGGTCACCTACCCACAACGCGCCCACACCACCACGCCCAACCTGGTCACCGCCTGGTGGGATGCCTCGCAGATCTACGGCTTTGATGAGGTGTCCGCGCGCCGCGTGCTGCGCGACCCCAACGATCCGGCAAAACTCTTGCAGAGCGGAGGTTACCTGCCGCTGTTTGCCAGCTGCCAGCCAGACTGCCCGATGCAAAGCCAGTGGGCGGGCCAGGAAGTGACGGCGTTTCCCGCCAACTGGAGCATTGGCATGAGCTTCTACCACAACCTGTTTGTGCGCGAGCACAATCACTTTGTGGCCGCCTTTCGCTCGTTGCAGCGGACGCACCCGGCACTGGATTCTGGCCTGCGCAACCCGGCCCATCCCAACGCAGTGATCAGCTACGCGCAAGCGAGTGACGAGGAGATCTACCAGGCAGCGCGACTGGTGGTGGCAGCAGAGATTGCCAAGATTCACACCATCGAGTGGACCACCCAACTGCTGTACGACGAGCCCCTGTACCTGGCCATGAATTCCAACTGGTTCGGCCTGTTCAATGTAGGCGAGGCCAATCCGGTATCCCGGGTGCTGGATCGGATTCTTGATCGCCAGCGCAATCTGCCCAGCAAGGTGTCGTCGCGGGCCGCCGATCAACTGGGCAGGGAAGGCGGCGGCGACAGGGACAACGCCATTTATTCCGTATTCGCCTCCGGCGCCGGTATTTTCGGACTCAACAACCGCATGGGACGGGACTGGGACATTACCAACCCGGATGACCTCAATCGCGGGGTCAATCACTTCGGCGCGCCGTTTAACTTCCCGGAGGAATTCACCACTGTTTACCGCCTGCACCCGCTGTTACCGGATATCATCGAAATGCGCAGCGCTAGTCAGCCCAATCGCATTCATTCCACGGTGCCTGTGGTGGCCACCGTTCGCGGTGCGGCGAGCGGCTTGATGCGCGAGCACGGTATGGCGGATTGGGCCCTCAGTATGGGGCGCCAGCGCCTGGGTTTGCTGCATCTGCAGAACCACCCGCTGTTTCTGCAAAACCTGGAAATGCCCCATCTGGGCTCGCCCAGCGGCCAGCTCGACATTGTGGCCCTGGATGTATTGCGCGATCGCGAGCGCGGTGTGCCGCGTTTTAACGAGTTTCGCCGCCAGATCGGCCTCAAATCACTGTCGAGCTTTGATGACTTTATCGACCAGCGATTGGCCGCGGATGACCCTGTTCGCCAGCAGCAGGCGGCGGTAATCGACAAACTGCGCGCGCTCTACGGCACCCACACCTGCGATGCATCGAAGATCATCAGCACCGCCCAGCGCGACGAAGCCGGCGCTTTCATCAACGACTGTCTCGGTCACCCGGACGGCAGCGTGGTGGACAATATCGAGGATGTGGATACCATCGTCGGCTGGCTGGCCGAGTACACCCGGCCCCACGGCTTTGCGATTTCAGAAACCCAGTTCCACATTTTTATCCTCAATGCGTCGCGGCGCTTGTTTAGCGACCGCTTTTTTACCTCCAGTTTCCGTCCAGAGTTCTACTCCCAGCTGGGTTATGACTGGGTGATCTATAACGGCCCATTGGCGGATTGCCCCTATACACCGGAAGATCATGAAGGGCGCGGGAAAAACTGCTACGAGCCGAAAAAATCCAACGGCCACTACGCCTTGGTATCGCCCCTCAAGCGTTTGCTGCTACGCAATGTGCCTGAACTGGCGGACGAGCTTCGTCATGTGGTGAATGTCTTCGATCCCTGGGCCCGCGATCGCGGCGAATACTACGACCTCAGCTGGCGGCCGCGGCAGGATGCAGTCGCTGATCCGGCCTTTGGTGGCGCGCAGCCATGAGTCAATGGCTGTGCTGTATTGGCGCTGTGTTGCTGGTCCTGCTGGCGACAGGCTGCAGCCCCCGCTTTGACACCCTGGCACCGGGAGCCGAAAAAGTTTCCGGGGAAGAGGCCCGCATTGCCGCGGCAATGATCGCCGCCATCGAAGATATCAGTCTGCAGCGGAATCCCTCCGGCCTGATGCACCGCTTCAATCAGGTCAAAACGCTGGGCTGTGTAAAAGGGACCTTCACCGTGCTGGATGATGTGCCCGCTCCACTGGCCCAGGGGTTGTTTGCCGATGCGGGCGCGCGCTACCCCGCCACCCTGCGCTACGCCAACGCCACCCGCTTTGATGACCGTGAGAAGGATTTTCGCGGCCTGTCAATCAAGCTCAGCGGCATTGCTGGCAGCCCATTGTGGGGGGAGGCAGGTACGCAGGACTTTCTGCTGAATTCCCATCCGGTACTGTTTGCCGGTACACCGGGGGATTTTCTCTCGTTCATCGAAGCGACCCGCGACAACGCCGTGTGGCGATACTTCCTCAATCCTGCCCACTGGTATTCGCTGCCCGTTGTCCTTGCCGGGCGCAGCGCACCGGACGACCCCTTTGCCCTGCGCTACTACAGCACCACTCCCTACCGCCTGGGTGGCGAAGGCAGCGCGGTGAAGTACAGCGTACAGGCGTGCCCAGGGAGCGGGCCAGGCATCGTCGTCCCCCGTGGAGAGGACTTTCTTGGCGCAGCCATGGCCGCGCGCCTGGCGCAGGAGCCACTGTGCCTGGCGTTTATGGTACAGCCCCAGGGAGACCCGGCTGTCATGCCGGTAGAGAATGCGGCGGTAGCCTGGGATGAAACGGCCTCGCCCTTTGTGCCGGTGGCGCGCATTGTCCTGGCGGCGCAGGATGTGGGCACCCACCAGCGCGACTGCGAGGCCATGCGCTTTAACCCCTGGCAGGCCCTGCCAGAGCACCGCCCGCTGGGCGGCATCAACCGGGTGCGTATTGCCGTGTATGCCGCGTTGGCGGAGTTCCGACAGGCCCAGAACCAACGCAGGGGAGAGCCATGAGCAGGAATGAGCGCATCGACAAATGGTTGTCGATGGACCGTGAAACCCTGGATGAAGTGTACCGCCAAGCCCCGGCGGGCACCCTTCCTGAGGGTGACACACGGGGCACGGCTATCGTCGCCGGCGCCTTCTTTGCTCGCTGCTATGCCCGCCTTGCGCGGCTATTGGCCTGGCAGGGCAAGGTGTTCGACCTCTACGGGCCAGGCAAGGAGGTTGGGGTACTGGTGAACAAGATCTTGCCCCTGGGCTTGACCTTTATTGTCGCCAAGGTTTACCGCGATGCCAGTTGGATGGATGGTCGCGAAACCATTGTCATCGATTACAGCAGTACCTCTTTCCTGGCGCGTCGCATCCGCGATGAAATCCGCGAAGTGGAGCCAGGTGTCTACCTCGGCAAGGTTTGGTGGGGCAAAACACGGATACTCGATTTCGCCCTGATCCGGAATGATCAATGACCCCCCAGGCCACCGTCATGATTGCCGCACCGGTGTCCAGTGGTCGCGAAAGCCAACTGGTCGCGTTGCTGGCTAGCATGAACCGGCATCCGGGCGAAGCCGATCCCGCCAATTCAAGCGTGCCCTTTGGCCAGTTCTGCCAGTTGCACATGGCGCGCTTTAGTGTGCTGCATGCGCGGACCAACGACGACATCCGCGCCCACGGCGTGCGCCCTCGACCCTGGCAGCCCACGCTGGTTTTCATTGCGGATATCGACGGCGACCCTGACCTGTTCCTGGCTGAACTGTGTGTGCGGGCCGGGCACGGCCTGCGGCAGATTTTTTCCCACTGCCGTGATTTCGACGCCAGTTGTGACGACTTACTGGCGTGGCTGCACCAGCGCAAACAACGCCCTGCTGCCAGTTACGTCAACTGGCGTGGGCGCACCGTGCAGCAGATCCACGAAGAAGCGGCGCTGGTGCATTTCGTGCGCCAACAACTTGGCGCTGTGGCCGCCCCGGGTCAGGTTCCCCCTGAGCCCCGTGCGCTGCACCGCCAGTTGCGTCGGGCGATGCTGGCCGAGTTAGCTGATTTGCGACTGCGTCTATCGCCGCCAGCGCCAACCCCGGCAGGCTGGTGGCTGGGCAACCTCTGCCACCTGCTGTTGATTCCGCTGCTGGGCCTTTTGCTGTTGCCCGTGCTGGTGCTGCTGGCGCCGTTCTACTTGTGGCGTTTGCGCCATCTTGAGCGCACCGACCCGGAAAATACCCGCCCCCCGGCCCCCAGCCACCTGCAGGCACTGCTGGCGGTGGAGGACTTTGAAGTAACCAACCACTTCAACGTGTTCGGCCAGGTGAAGCCGGGCCTGCTGCGCCTGGCCACCATCAAGGCCGGGCTGTTGTTGCTGGATTACAGTGCCCGCCATATTTATCACCGCGGCTACCTCACCCGTATCAGGACCATTCACTTTGCCCGCTGGGTGCTGATGGATGGCAACACCCGGGTCTACTTTGCCAGCAACTACGATGGCAGCGCCGACACCTATATGGACGACTTCATCAACAAAGTGGCCTGGGGACTGAACCTGGTATTTAGCAACGGAGTTGGCTACCCGCGCACGCGCTTCCTGCTCAAGGGTGGCGCTGAGTACGAAGCAAAGTACAAGCACACCCTGCGCCGCAACCAGCTGCCATCTGCCTGCTGGTATAAGGCTTATCCCGGGCTCACGGCGGTGGATCTCGACAACCACCATCGCATTCGTCGCGGCCTGGAAAATCCTGCTCCCAGTGAGCGGGAGTTGCGGGAATGGGTGTCCCTGCTGTGAGCACAGCACCGTGACAGCGCCGCGCCAACCAGTGGATTTCACCGATGTGCAGGGCCTGGTGCGTTTCGGTCACTCTCACCTGCCCAGCAGCGTGTTTCATCTGTTATGGGTGAAGGACGCCAGTGCCGCCCGTGCCTGGCTTGGCAGCGCGCCTGTTACCAGCGCGGTGAGCGAAGGCGGGCGACCTGAACAGGTATTGCAGGTGGCCTTCTCTGCTGCTGGCCTGCTGGCTCTGGGGCTGGAAGAGGGCACCGTAGGCGGGTTCTCGGCGGCGTTCACTGCCGGCATGGCGGGGGACAGCAATCGCAGCCGGCGCCTGGGTGACACCGGGCCGAACGATCCAGGGCAGTGGCGGTGGGGTGGCGTTGAGGCTGGCGTGCCCCATGTATTGTTGATGCTGTATGCGACGCAGGCGCGCATCGTTTCCTGGCAGGAAGACCTGTTCAACGCTAGTTTTGCCCAGGCCTTTGAGCACCGGTTTGCTCTGCCGGGCGGTTTGGGAGACGGGAGAGAACACTTCGGCTTTATGGACGGCATCAGCCAGCCAGCGCTCGACTGGCAGGGGGAGTCGCCACCGGGTGGCCACTGGCGTGATGCCTACACCCACCGCCTGGCGGCGGGTGACATTTTGTTGGGCTATGTCAACGAGTACGGCCTGTACACCGATCGGCCCCTGCTGGACCCTGCCCGCCAGCCCGCGGCCGCGGTGCTGCCGCCTGCTGCCGAGCAGCCGCAGTTCAGGGACCTGGGCCGCAATGGCAGCTATCTCGTGTTGCGTCAGTTGCGCCAGGATGTGCCTGCGTTCTGGCAGTGCCTGGATCGCGCCGCCGGGGGTGATCCCGCGCGGCGCGAGCAACTAGCCCAGGCCATGGTCGGGCGCAAGCGTGACGGCGAGCCACTGCTGCAGGCCGCCGACCGTAACGCGTTTACCTACGACAGTGATCCGGCGGGGCAGTGCTGCCCCCTGGGTGCCCATGTGCGCCGGGCCAATCCACGCACAGGCGATTTTCCGCCGGGCACCAGTGGCCCTTTCAAGCGCCTGCTGCGCACACTGGGTTTGGGTTCGCCGTCGGGGCGTGATGACCTCATCGCGTCAACCCGCTTCCACCGCCTGCTGCGCCGCGGCCGTGTATACGGAGACACCATCGACCTTGCCCGGGCCCTGCTGGAAACGCCAGGTGATGCCGATGGCGATGACGAGCGCGGATTGCTGTTTGTCTGCCTGGGCGCCGATATTGCCCGTCAGTTTGAGTTTGTTCAGAACGCCTGGCTCAACAGTGCCAAGTTTGCTGCCTTGCGCGACGAGTCAGACCCCCTGCTGGGCAATCGCCAGCCCCTGCCGGGTGCGCTGCACAGCGACCAGTTCAGCCTGCCGCGTGCTGGGGCGCCCGCGCAACGCATAGCGGGCTTGCCGCAGTTTGTGCAGGTGCGTGGGGGGGAATATTTCTTCCTCCCTGGCCTGCGTGCCCTGAAGTTTATTGCCGGGAGCGAGCGATGATTCTGCGCCCGCTACACCGCCTGCTGGTGAAACTCCTGGAGGTGGAGCGGCGGCTGGAGCCTTTTTTCCGGCCGCAGTTGAATCACCTGCTGCGCGAGCCCACGGCGGCACTGCTGCAATGGCTGATCAATGTCCGCCGACAGGATGATGGGCTGCAAATTGCCCAGGAGCGTTGCTACGAATGGGAGCAGCAGGCGCTGGACGACATCATTCGCCTGATGGCGGCGCAAATGCGGGGCCACTTTACACCGGGTAAGTTCGAGCGTGGCGGCAATACCAAAACCCACGGCCTGGTGCGCGGTACGGTTACTATCCGTGACGACCTGCCGCTACACATGCGTGTGGGGCTATTTGCCACACCGCGCAGCTACCCGGCCTGGATACGGTTTTCAGGGCCGGGCCCGGATGTGCCCAGGGACATTCAGGATGTGGGCTTTGGCAGCATGGCTATGAAGATCATGGATGTGCCCGGCCCTAAAATCATGGATGACGAGCGCTTCACCCAGGACATGATGGGTGTGGTTACGCCGACCTTCGTTACACGCAACACCAGGGATAACGCGCGCCTGCAGGATTGGAGCCTGCGTGACATGCCCATCTACTACTTTCTCAATCCCTTTGATTCCCACCTGCTTGATTTTTTGATGCAGGGCCTGTGGAACGAAACCCAGTACAACCCCCTCGGACAGCGCTACTACAGTTGTGTGCCCTATCTGCTGGGGGAAGGCCAGGCGATGCAGTATTCTTTTGTGCCGAAAACGCCGGTTCCCCGCAACATCCCAGGGGTGCCATTTGGCAGCGTGCCGGGCAATTACCTGCGCGACAATATGGTCAGGACCCTGGATGAAAAGGGCGTGGAGTTTGATCTCATGCTGCAATTGCAGACTGACCCCCACCGCATGCCGATTGAAAATGCCGGGGTGCGCTGGCCTGAAAAACTCTCTCCCTTCATAGCCGCTGCCGTCATCCGCATTCCGCGCCAGACCTTCAATTCCATGGCCCAGTTCGATTTTACGCGCCAGTTGACCATCAACCCCTGGCATTGCCTGCACGAGCATCGCCCGCTGGGGAACCAGAGCCGCGCACGTCGGCGCATGTACTACGAGTTGTCCCGGCTACGCATTCACGAGAACCGCACCGAGCACTATGAGCCGACCGGTGATGAGGTATTTGAATAGCCGGTGTTGCCAATCCAGTTCCCAGAGGGTGAGCCGGCGGTCAGATCCTGCCCTTAGTTTGCAGGCGCTGGCCGCTCAAGGCGTCTCTGGACTCGCAGACAGGGGAATGTGCAGATAGAAGCGGCTCCCCTGGCCTGGGGTGCTTTTTACGCGAACCTCCCCCCGATGTTGGCGAGCGACTTCAGCCACAAATCGCAGGCCGAGTCCCAATCCCTTGCGGGCGCCATCGCCCTGCTTGAAGGCTTCGAAGATGATCGTTTGCTCGTCCAGGGGGATACCCTGACCTTCGTCGGCCACTTCCAGCACCGCTGAGGTATTGTGCCGATAGACGCTGACAGTAATCGTACCTCCGGGTTCGCTGTACTTGATGGCATTGTCCATCAGGTTCAGGCAGGCGCGTTCCAGCAAGCCAGCATCGCCCTGCACCCACAGGGTTTCAGCAGGTGTTGTCATGGTCAGCGTCAGTCCCCTGGTCCGGGCCAACTGCAGGTGCTGCGACAGGGCCTCTTCCGCTATGGCATAGGCATCGCAGGCTTCAAACACCGGACGTTCGGCATATTTGAGCCGGGAAAGCAGGGTGAAGTTCTCGGCAAAATCGAGGTTTCGTCGCACGTAGCTTTCTATACGGTCCAGCAATTCACCGTCGGTGACAGTCTCATGGCTACTGCGAGCCTGCTCAATGATGGAAAGCGCGGAGATCAGGGGTACCCGCAGGTCGTGGGAGAGAAAGTTGAGCGCTTCGACCCGACTCAGCTCAGCTGCCTTGATGGCTGTGGTGTCTGCCAGCGTGAAGACCAGCACAGGCATGCCGACATCCAGAGCGTGCCCGTTTATCAGCAGGCTGCGACGGGATTTGGGAAGATAGCATTCGCATTCCAGGGGCTTGTTGTGCAGGGCCAACTGGCCAAAGGCGGTTGCCAAATCCACGTCGCCGGTTGCGGTGAGGATACTCAGTAACGAAGGAAGATGAGCCTTGATGCCGATATTGGGCAGTGTCTGTTTGGCTTGGCTGTTGTGGAACAGGACGGCACCGGTGATATCGCAAACGATGATACCAGCACTGAGGTGATCCACAGCCTCGTCTACCAGTTTTCGAAATTCACCCGCTCGCTGGAAGGCCTGGTAGACGCGAGCGATATCCAGATCGGTACTGTAGTGTCGCAACGCCGTTCGTTTTGCCGGGCCGCGAAAAATGCTCTCCACACTGCGTAGCGGGCGCTCGGTTGGCGAAGCCCAGTACAGATGCAGTGTTCGGTGTGTGTGCCCGTCCCGCAGGGTGCAGTAGCTGTGTCCAGGCGTGTGTCGCCATCGCGGCAGCGGCCGGCGCTTGTCGAGGAATAACCTGCCACTAGCCGTATCCAGCCGCCAAGAACGCAGATATCCACCTTCTTCCAGGAGTTGTGCTCTGTGTTCTATACCTTGCCAATAGCTGTCGGCGGCTTGCTCAGGTTGTCCCATATTGAGCGCGGTGAGTTGTTCCTTTAGCAGGCTCATGACGGCAGATAGGCGCAACCAACTCCACAGGGGGTAGGCGATGGCCAGGGCCAGTATGGGCGATACCGGGCTAATCCAGTAGCGCAGCAGATGCAGCACCGCCAAGGTGGCGCATAGGATGAGCCAAATCACGATGCCCAAGGTGATGAGCTGCCGGTTCGGCGGTTGGCGGGTAATAACGATCACCGCCAGCACCAGTAGCAGGAAATACAGCGTGTCTTGAACGAGTTCGTTGGGTGTCTGAATCAGTTCATCGGAGGCCAGCGCGCTGTAGACGGCCATGTTCCACTCAATGCCGGACATGCGTCCCACCGGTGTGGTGATATTGTCACCCAGGCCAGTAGCTGTGATGCCGATGAAGACCACCTTGTCGGCAAGTTGTGCCAGCGGAGCCCGACCGCGAATGATATCCGCATAGGAAATAATCGGTGCTTGGGACTGGCTGTCGAAAGGCACAAGGTTGAAGTGATCCCGCACGATGGCGCGGGTCTCGCCGGTGCGATTGGGGTTTCTCGCTCCGGGAATTGCTTTACTTCGACCCATTTCGCCTTTAATCAAGGCGAGGGTGGCCAGGGTAAGATGCGGCCACCTGGCTGAGCCCACTCCCTCGCGCAGGAAAAGCCCCCGTGTGATGCCGTCCTCGTCGACTTCCACATGCACGTGCCCCAGTGCCTGCGCGGCGCTGCGAACCGGCTCAAAGGGAAGTACTTCCGCTAGCGCCTCGCCGGTGCCGGTATGCGAGAAATGCAGCGGTAGTACCACACTGCCCAGGGCGCTGATCTCTGCGGAGAGCAGCGTGTCATTCTCGGGGTACTCGACATCCGGTTCTGCAAAGATAATATCCATCGCCACAGCGGCGACACCCGCTCGGTTCAGCTCCCGCAGCAGGGTTACGTGGCGTTCGCGCGGCCAGGGCCAGCGCCCGAGTTCAGCCAGGCTCTGCTCATCAATAGCGACAAGCGCTATATCCTGCGCCGAGGTTGGTGTATGGACTCTTACAGCGGTGTCGTAAGCCAAATAATCCAGTGGAAAGGTAAGGCGGCTGTTCGATAGCAATATGCAGAGCAGCCCAACCGCAATGGCAAGTAGCGTACGACGGGCGAGGATGCGCAGGGCCAGCGGCACGGTGGCTTGTCCGACTAGAGCAACAGCAATAGAGCGAGGGCGGCAAAGAACAGGCTTGCGCCAGTGATGTCCCAGTAGTTAAACGCTGTCGGCTCGGCTTTTTGCCCGCTGTAGCCTTTGTTATCGATGGGGGTCACCCGAACGTACAGTTTGCCGCGTGGCAGATCGTGCACAGTAATGGCGGTATCGCGGACCGAGCGAGTAACGAGGTTACTGGCGAAGTTCGCATCGGAGGCAATTTCGACACGGTATTCGACGGCGTCTTCCAGCGGTGCCCAGCTGATGCGGCGCTTGTCCTTGCCAGAGGCGTCGCTAATCTTGTCGATGGTCAATCGCTCGATTGGCCCGAGACCGGGTTCGACGCAAATTTCCAGGTCGGTGGTTGGCCCACGAAACCCCTCTGAGCTGATTAGGCTGGCTTGGGCCGAGTAGCAGCCTTCATTGAGGCCAGAAATAGTGGCTTGGGCTCCCTCGCCGTTCAGCGTGTGTGTCAGCGCGCCGTTGGAGGCCTGGCTGAACAGATCGATGTTCCAGGCATTGATGCCGTCAACAGGTGTCCAGTCGACCTGGATCGGCAGGCGGCCGGCATAACGTGTACTGGAAAGTACAGGAGCCGGTGGCAATGCGATGGCGGGGCCGGCGCGCCCATCTCTGGCGACCTTGATACCCTGCCCGGCAGCTACCAGACTGGATTCTCCCGATGCCACCGCGACAGCACCGGCCAGTGTTTCCACCTGAGTACTGTCATCACTGATGACGCGGTAGCGGGTGCCGCGAACAGCCGCGACTGCGGAAGGCGTGCCGATTTCAAATAAGGTACCGCGCCCAGGCACAACATCGACTTCCACCTTGCCGCGGGGCAGGCGCAGCTCATTGGCCTGCCGGGGTGAGGTGTGTTCGCTCAGGTTTTCCAGGCGCAGGGTGCTGTTGGGGCGAATCAGCAGGCTGTTGTCCGCTCCGAGACGGATGCGGGCAGAACCTTCAGTTGCGATGATGACATCGCCGAGAAGCAAATTGGCGCCGGTTGAGAGTGATTCGGTATCCGTGTTGTTGCGCTGCACCTGAACGTCGCCATTGACGGACAAAACCGTGCCCACCACGATAGGCCGGGATATCCATTGCGCCGGAATCCGTATCTTCGTGCCGACTGGAATTTCCCGGTCATTGCTTATGTTGTTGTACTTGATGAGTTCAATCCAGCAGCCATTTTTGCTGGTGTACTTCTGGCACAGATCCCAGGCGGTATCGCCCTGCTTGGCAAAGTAGAGCCAGTCCCCGGCAACGGCGTGGGTGGCCAGCGCGCACAGCGCCAGCCCGGCGATGCCGGGCAGGAATGCACGTAGTCTCATTGCTCGATTTTCTCCAGGCGATAACCGTGGCGGTACACAGACCGGATGACATAGCCCGTGGCAGGGCCGATGTTGAGCTTTCTGCGCAAACGGCCGATGTAAATGTCTACCGTACGGGTATCCAGGCTGGCTGATACGTTCCACACCTCGTTCAACAGGTACTGGCGCGACAGCAGGGCGCCGGGATGTTTGCCCAGGCACTCAATGAGCCGGTACTCAGTGGGGGTCAGCTCAACGGCAACGCCGTCCAGCCTGACCGACTTGTTCTCGCAGTCTATTTCAATCGGGCCGAGGTTGATAATCCCTGTTGGCACATCGCTGCTGCGTCGCATGGCAGATAGCAGGCGGGCCAGGAATTCGGCCTTGCGCAGGGGTTTGACCAGGTAGTCGTCGGCGCCGCTGACCAGGGCCTGGACAATATCCCGTTCATCGTTGCGCGCGGTGGTGAAAAGAATGGGGCCGGTAAACTGCAGTTGCTGGCGCAGTTCCGACAGCACCTCGATGCCCTCGCTGTCGGGCAGGCACCAGTCGAGCACGATGGCATCGACCGGATTGTCGCTCAGGGTTTGTAAAAACGTTTTGCGGCTGTCGGCATGGAAAACGTCGTAGCCATAGGATGCCAGCCACTCCGCCAACATCTCGGCCTGTGGGAGTTCATCCTCTAAAACGCCGATGCGGTAATCGGACTTTGGTATCAATGTCGTTGGCATAGATTGGCTTTGATAACGCGTTCACATGGCATCCCTTCCTGGCGTTATGTACGTAGCTTGGCTGTTGTGTTGTCACGAAAATAACACGGCGACTGAGCCTGCCACAGATTGCAACCTCCGGAGTGTGACCTGGATCATGCCCTGTTTTGGGGCGGTCAGTGCTTGCGGGACGCATTTTTTGCACGGTTTTTACTGTCTTGTGGCAGGTTATAACGGCTGAATTCCGGCGTACTCGACAAATTGTAAAAGCTTTGTAAATAATAAATGTAAACAGCCAGACCCTGGCAGATGCATGCCATCGGTGCGAGGCTCTGGTTTTGATTACTGGTGCAGCCCGCCGGGAGCCCGCATGGGATACATCAAGTGCGGGCACCCCCGCGAGCGCGGCGGCGGAGAAAACAGCGAGGGAGAAAACAGCGGGGGAGAGGAGGCTGCGGCATCGGTGCAACCGATGCCGTGGAGGGCTGTTTTGCCGGCGGGGCCTAGTGCAGCACGCGGTCTGGCCGCATCTCCTCCTGCAGGTTGGGTTGCTTGCCGGCGCTGGCGGCCTCCTCCTGCACATAAGTGCGCAGGCGGCCCACCACACTGGTCATCACATCGATGGTCTGGCTGATCTGGTCCAGCGCCATCAGTACCGTTTCACTATCCTTTGGCGTTTTGTCGCGGTCATCCATTGGGTGTCCCTCGTCTTGCCGGTTGGCTGCCTGTTATTGGATACGCTTGCGGAACACCCGGCGCGCAGGGCGCCGGGTCTGTGACGGGCCATCAATCCCAGCTCAGGGCGCCGCCGGTCTGGTACTCGATGACCCGGGTCTCGAAGAAGTTCTTCTCCTTGCGCAGGTCCATGATCTCGCTCATCCACGGGAAGGGGTTGGCCGCGCCGGGGAACTGCTCCGGCAGGCCCAGTTGCGACAGGCGGCGGTTGGCGATGAAGTGCAGGTACTCCTCCATCATGGCCGCGTTCATGCCCAGCACGCCCCGCGGCATGGTGTCGCGGGCGTATTCGATTTCCAACTGGGTGCCCTCCAGAATCATCTGGATCACTTCCTGCTTGAAGGCGTCGGTCCACAGGTGGGGGTTTTCCAGCTTGATCTGGTTGATCACGTCGATGCCGAAGTTCAGGTGCATGGACTCGTCGCGCAGGATGTACTGGAACTGCTCCGCCACGCCGGTCATCTTGTTGCGCCGGCCCATGGACAGGATCTGGGTAAAGCCGCAGTAGAAGAAGATACCCTCGGTCACGGCGTAGAAGCCGATCAGGTTGCGCAGCAGGGTCTGGTCAGCCTCCACGGTGCCGGTCTTGAAGGCCGGGTCCGACAGGTGGTGGGTGTGAGACAGGCTCCAGGTGGCTTTTTTGGCGACAGAGGGTACCTCGCGGTACATGTTGAACACCTCGCCCTCGTCCATGCCCAGCGACTCGATGCAGTACTGGTAGGCATGGGTGTGGATGGCCTCCTCGAAGGCCTGGCGCAGCAGGTACTGGCGGCACTCGGGGTTGGTGATCAGGCGGTAGATGCCCAGCACCAGGTTGTTGGCCACCAGCGAGTCGGCGGTGGAAAAGTAGCCCAGTGAGCGCTTGACGATGCGGCGCTCGTCTTCGCTCAGGCCATCCGAGCTTTTCCAGGTGGCCACGTCGGCGGTCATGTTGATTTCCTGGGGCATCCAGTGGTTGGCGCAGCCGTCCAGGTATTTCTGCCAGGCCCAGTCGTATTTGAAGGGCACCAGCTGGTTGAGGTCGGCGCGGCAGTTGATCATTGCCTTCTCGTCCACCGAGACCCGGGCGGCGCCCATTTCCAGCTCTTCCAGGCCGGGGGCCACGTCCATGTTCTCCAGGGCGCGGGCGGCCTCGGCAACGTTGTCGGCGGCCACCTGGGCTGCCGCGCTGTCCTCGGCGGGTGCTGGCTCGGCCTGCACGGCGGCCTGTGCCTGTGCCGGCGCTTCGGTTTTTGCTGCGGCTTCAGCGTTTACTGCCGCCTCGGCAATGGCGGGGTTGGCCGGCGCCGCTGTCTTGGCGGCCTTGGCGGCGGGTGTTTCTTCCTGGTGGTAGTCGTCCCAATTCAGCATTGATCAGTTCCCTGCTTTTGTCTGCGTTCTCGTGTGTTCTCTCGGTTGGCGCTGGGGCCTGCCTTACTGGCAGGCCTCGCAGTCCGGGTCATCCAGCGAGCAGGCTGCCGGCACCGGTGCCGGGCCGCCGCCCTGTTCAGCCGACACGGCATTCAGGTTGCCGGTGCTGATGGTGGACTTCTCGGTGCCGGTGGCGGCCAGCGAGCGCAGGTAGTAGGTGGTCTTCAGGCCGCTGAACCAGGCCATGCGGTAGGTGATGTCGAGCTTTTTGCCGCTGGCATTGTTGATGTACAGGTTCAGTGACTGGGCCTGGTCGATCCACTTCTGGCGGCGGCTGGCGGCGTCCACCAACCAGCGCGGCTCCACCTCGAAGGCGGTGGCGTAGATGGCTTTCAGGTCCGCCGGTACGCGGTCGATGTGCTGCACGCTGCCGTCGTAGTACTTGAGGTCGTTGACCATCACCCCGTCCCACAGCTTGCGCGCCTTCAGGTCGCGCACCAGGTAGGGGTTGACCACGGTGAACTCGCCGGACAGGTTCGATTTCACGTACAGGTTCTGGTAGGTCGGCTCGATGGACTGCGACACCCCGGTGATGTTGGCGATGGTCGCGGTGGGGGCGATCGCCATGACGTTGGAGTTGCGCATGCCCTGGGCCTTTACCTTGGCGCGCAGGCTGTCCCAGTCCAGGGTCGCGTCGCGGTTGATCTGGATGTAGTCGGCGCCGCGCTGCTGCTCGAGGATGTCCAGGGAGTCGATGGGGAACACGCCCTGGCTCCACAGGGAGCCTTCGTAGCTGGAGTAGCTGCCGCGCTCGGTGGCCAGCTCGCTGGAGGCCTCGATGGCGAAGTAGCTGATGGCCTCCATGGAGCGATCGGCAAAGGTCACCGCGTCGTCGGAGCCGTAGGCAATGTGTTGCTTGTACAGGGCGTCCTGGAAGCCCATCAGGCCCAGGCCCACCGGGCGGTGCTTGAAGTTGGAGTTCTGGGCGGTGTCGACGGAGTAGTAGTTGATGTCGATCACGTTATCCAGCATGCGCACGGCGGTGCGCACGGTTTTCTCCAGCTTCTCCAGGTTCAGGCCGTTCTCGTCGATGTGCTGGGGCAGGTTGACCGAGCCCAGGTTGCACACGGCGATCTCTTCATTGGCCTTCGTGTTGAGGGTGATCTCGGTGCACAGGTTGGAGGAGTGCACCACACCCACGTGCTGCTGCGGGCTGCGCAGGTTGCAGGGGTCCTTGAAGGTCATCCAGGGGTGGCCGGTCTCGAACAGCATGCCGAGCATCTTGCGCCACAGGTTCTGGGCGCGCACTTTCTTGTGCAGCTTCAGCTTGCCGGCGCGGGCCTGTTCCTCGTAGTGGGTGTAGCGCTCCTCGAAGGCGGTGCCGTAGAGGTCGTGCAGGTCGGGCACGTCGTTGGGGGAGAACAGGGTCCACTCGCCGTCGTCGAACACCCGCTTCATGAACAGGTCGGGGATCCAGTTGGCGGTGTTCATGTCGTGGGTGCGGCGGCGATCGTCGCCGGTGTTCTTGCGCAGCTCCACGAACTCCTCGATGTCCATGTGCCAGGTTTCAAGGTAGGCACACACCGCGCCCTTGCGCTTGCCGCCCTGGTTCACCGCCACGGCGGTGTCGTTCACCACCTTGAGGAAGGGCACCACGCCCTGGCTCTTGCCGTTGGTGCCCTTGATGTAGGAACCCAGGCCCCTTACGGGTGTCCAGTCGTTGCCCAGGCCGCCGGCGAATTTGCTCAGCATGGCGTTATCCTGAATGGCGCCGTAGATGCCGCGCAGGTCGTCCGGCACTGTGGTCAGGTAGCAGGAGGACAGCTGCGGGCGCAGGGTGCCGGCGTTGAACAGGGTGGGGGTGGAGCTCATGTAGTCGAAGGAGGACAGCAGCTCGTAGAACTCGATGGCACGGGCGTTCTTGTCGTCCTCTTCCACCGCCAGGCCCATGGCCACGCGCATGAAGAAGATCTGCGGCAGCTCGAAGCGGGTTTCCTCGCTGTGGATGAAGTAGCGGTCGTACAGGGTCTGCAGGCCGAGGTAGGTGAACTGCAGGTCGCGCTCGGGCAGCAGGGCCTGGCCCAGGCGCTCCAGGTCAAAGTCCTTCAGGGCCGGGGACACCAGTTCCAGGGCGGCGCCGCGCTCAACATAGGCGGGCAGGGCCTGGGCATAGAAGCGGTCCATGTCGGCCTGGGTGGCGCTTTCGGCCACGCCCAGGAAGGACAGGGCCTCGGCGCGCAGGTTGTCGCACAGCAGGCGGGCGGCGACGTAGCTGTAGTTGGGCTCCTGTTCGATCAGGGTACGGGCGGTGATCACCAGGGAGGTGGACAGCTCCTTGGCAGTCACCCCGTCGTAGAGGTTTTTCAGGGCTTCATCGAGGATGCGGGTCTCGCTGACATCGGACAGGCCGGCGCAGGCCTCGCAGATGATGGTGTGCAGGCGCTCAATGTCCAGGGGGGCCTTGCTGCCGTCGCTCTGGATCACGTTGATGCCGCCGGCGGCCTTCTGGGTGGCGGGCGACAGGGCCTGGCGGGCGGCGCGCTTGCGCGACTGCTCTTCGCGGTAGATCACGTAGTCGCGGGCGATCTTGTGCTCGCCGGCGCGCATCAGGGCCAGTTCCACCTGGTCCTGGATGTCTTCAATGTGCACGGTGCCGCCAGAGGGCATGCGGCGCAGGAAGGTGCCGGTCACCTGTTCGGTGAGCTTGGCCACCGTTTCGTGAATGCGGCTGGAGGCGGCGGCGGTGCCGCCTTCCACGGCCAGGAAGGCCTTGGTGATGGCCACCGAGATCTTGCTCGCCTCGAAGGACACCACGGTGCCGTTGCGCTTGATCACGCGCAACTGGCCGGGGGCGGTGGCCGCGATATTGGCGCTGACGCCGCTGTCTTCGCGTGGGGTGACGGGTTTGTCGGCCGAACGGCCGCTCTGGCTGGTTTCTGTCTGCATATGTGCTCCGATGTGGGTGGCCTGCGCCTGTTTCTGACCGCTTTTGTTGGACCGTGAACGAGATTCTTTTTACTTGCCGTATCCGGCAGCCCGCAGGCTGTTTGTTGTTGTCGGCTTACCGCTGCCTTGTTTGTTGCCGGTGTACCGCGCTCGCCCAGCGCAATGCCGGGCAACTACTGCCCGCCGGGCCCCAAAGAGCCGCGGCGAAAATGGTCGGGAGGTGGGAAGGGGCTGGTGGCTATACCCCGCAACCCCGGGCGTGGGCCCGAGATGGCAGCCGCGCCAGGCGGCCGCCGGTCTTCCCCTGATTGTGCGCGCCGGTTTGCTTTGGCGCTGTGCTCCCTACGTTCTCTCCGTGTCCGGTGTCCGGCCCGGCGTTATCGTCGGGTCGGGCCCTGCTGGGCCGCGACCGCTGGGTCCGGTGGGGCGAAGGGCTGTTTGCCAGCCTTCGCCACCTGCACCGCTGTGGCGCTCGCCGACCGGATCGGGAGGCCGATGTGGTGCAAAATTCAACAGTGACACCCTATATCTTGGGGTTTGGTGCTGAGTTGCCTACAAGATAATGCGAGTGGCGGGGCAGTTCAAGGGTACGAGAGTGGGTTTATGCTGTGGATAACGTGTGGGCAGCTTCAAGGTCTGCGCCTACTTACCTGTCAGCCCGCCAAATACGCGGGGCCGCGGCCGGGGAGACGGCAGCGCGGCGAAATGTGGCCGTTCGATTTATTTTTTATGAAAAGCGCGTTGTATAGACGGGCTGGTTATTTGCCGCCCGGCGCGGCCTTTAGCGATTGGCCTTCAGCAGGAATTCCATCAGCGCTTTCTGGGCGTGCAGGCGGTTTTCGGCCTCGTCCCAGATCACCGTGTCAGGGGCGTCCATCAGCTCGGCGCTGATCTCCTCGCCGCGGTGGGCGGGCAGGCAGTGCATGTAGAGGGCATCGGGGGCGGCCACCGCAAGCAGCTCACGGTTCACCTGGTAGGGGGCGAACTGCGCAGCCCGCTCGCGCTGCTCGTCCTCCTGGCCCATGGAGGCCCATACATCAGTCACCAGCAGGTCGGCGCCCGCGGCGGCCTCGTGTGGCGCGTGCACCACCACGGCCCGGTCGGCGTGTTGCGCCAGCAGGGCGGCGTCGGGTTCGTAGCCCGGGGGGCAGGCGATGCGCAGCTGGAAGTCGAAGCGCTCGGCGGCATTGATGTAGGACTGGCACATATTGTTGCCATCCCCCACCCAGCACACGGTTTTGCCGGCGATGCTGCCGCGGTGTTCCTGGTAGGTCTGCATGTCCGCCAGCAGCTGGCAGGGGTGAAAGTCATCGGTGAGGGCATTGATCACCGGCACGCTGGAGTGGGCGGCAAAGCGCTCCACAATGTCGTGGCCGAAGGTGCGGATCATCACAATGTCCACCATCGAGGAGATCACCCGCGCGCTGTCTTCTACCGGTTCGCCGCGGCCCAGCTGGGTGTCGTTGGGGGATAGGAACATGGCGTGGCCGCCGAGTTGGGCCATGCCCGCCTCGAAGGACACCCGGGTACGGGTGGAGGACTTGGCGAAGATCATGGCCAGTACGGCGCCCGGGAACTGGCGCTGGTCGCGGCCGGCGCGGTGTTCCTGCTTCATTTCACTGGCGCGCGCCAGCACCGCCTGCAGTTCGGCGGGGCTTAGGTCCTGGAGAGTCAGGAAGTGGCGTACCTGGGCCATGGCAGTTCTCTTTGCTTGTCGTTGCAGATCGGGTGTCAGTGGTAGGCGCGCAGTAGGGCGCCAATGGCCGCGGCCAGCGCGTCCACCTCGGCTTCGCTGATGATCAGCGGCGGCAGCAGGCGCAGCACATTGCCGGCGGTGACGTTCACCAGCAGGCCTTGTTCCAGGGCCAGGGCCACCAGCGCGCCACAGTCCCGATCCAGCTCCACGCCCACCATCAGGCCGCGGCCGCGAATGTCCACCACGCGGTTGTCGTCGGCCAGTTCCCGCGCCAGTGCGGCGCGCAGCTGCTCGCCGCGCTGGGCCGCCTGCTGTGCCAGGCCCTCCTTCACAATGGTGTTCACCACGGTGTTGGCGGCGGCGCACACCAGCGGGTTGCCGCCGTAGGTGGAGCCGTGGTGGCCGGCGCTGAACAGGTGGGCGGCCTCGCCACGGGCCAGGCAGGCGCCAATGGGCAGGCCGTTGCCCAGGCCCTTGGCGGTGGTTACCACATCCGGGGTAAAGCCCAGTTGCTGGTAGGCAAAGTAGCTGCCGGTGCGGCCGTTGCCGGTTTGCACCTCGTCCAGCATCAGCAGCCATTGCTGGCTGTCGCACAGCGCGCGCAGCGCCTGTAGGTAGGCCTCGTCCGCCGGGCGCAGGCCGCCCTCGCCCTGAATCGGCTCCAGCAGCACCGCCACCACGTCGGGGTTGTTGGCGGCAATCTGGCGCACCGCCTGGATGTCGTTCAGCGGGGCGCGCACAAAGCCGCTCACCAGCGGCTCAAAGCCGGCCTGGATTTTGCGGTTGCCGGTGGCGCTCAGGGTGGCCAGGGTGCGGCCGTGGAAGGAGCGCTCCATCACGATGATGGTGGGCTTGTCCACGCCGCGCTGGTGGCCGTACAGCCGGGCCAGCTTGATGGCGGCCTCGTTGGCCTCGGCGCCGGAGTTGCCGAAAAAGCAGCTCTGCATGCCCGACACGGTGCAGAGGCTGGCGGCCAGGGCCTCCTGCTCGGCAATGCGGTAGAGGTTGGAGGTGTGGATCAGCCGCGCGGCCTGCTCCTGCACCGCCGCCACCAGCGCCGGGTGGGCATGGCCGAGGGCGTTGACGCCGATGCCGGCGATGGCGTCCAGGTAGCGTCGGCCGTCGCTGTCGAACAGGTAGACGCCTTCGCCGCGCACGAAGCTGACGGGCAATCTGGCGTAGGTGGGCATCAGGGGTGGTACCGCGTCGACGGCGGGTGCGGGGGCTGGCACGGCCACAGCTGGTTCCTCTCTTGGTTTATCCTGGGTTGGGGTTCTGGCCTGGTTCTGGTTCTAGTTCTAGTTCTAGTTCTAGGTCAGGCGCCGGTTGTACATCCTGCCGCTGGCCTGGGGCGTAAGCCAGGCCAGCCCCAGGGCCAGAAAAGCAAAAAGGCAGCGGTTGGCTGCCTCGAAACCATCAACTATAGACCCAAAGCCGGGGGCTGGCAATTGGGTGGATGTGCCGTCTGGCCTTAGCTGCTACCATAGCCGCGCCCTGAGGAAAGACATTGTCCGTGATTACCCGCCAGCCAATGAACGCCCTTGAGCGACGCACGGTTTCTGCGCTTGCTCTGCTCTACAGTTTTCGCATGCTGGGCCTGTTTATGGTGCTGCCGTTGCTGGCGGTGTACGCCACCGAGCTGCGCGGCGCCAGCCCGGCGCTGATCGGCCTTGCGCTTGGCATTTACGGCCTCAGCCAGGCCCTGCTGCAAATCCCCCTTGGCTGGCTGTCGGACCGCATCGGCCGCCGGCCGGTGATTGTCGGCGGCCTGCTGCTGTTTGCCCTGGGCAGCCTGGTGGCGGGCATGGCGGAATCGCTTCCCGGCGTTATCCTCGGCCGCGCCCTGCAGGGGGCCGGCGCCATTGCCGGCACGGTGATGGCCCTGGTGGCCGACCAGACCCGCGACGAACAGCGCACCAAGGCCATGGCCATTGTCGGCGCCAGCATCGGCCTCGCCTTTACCCTCGCCCTGGTGATCGGGCCATTGGTGGCGGCCTGGGGCGGCTTGTCGGCCGTGTTCTACCTGACCGTGGCGCTGGCCCTCGGCGGCATAGCCGTGGTGCTGTTTGTGGTGCCGACTTCGGCGCCGGCGCGCGAGCACAACGAGGTGGGTGCCCGTGGCAATCTCATCCTGCGCAGTCTCGCCGACCCGGAGTTGCTGCGCCTGAATGCCGGCGTGTTCATTCTTCATTTCACCCTGATGGCGGCCTTTCTGGTAATCCCCGGAGTGCTGGAGGGCGCGCTGGCCATGGCCCGCGAAAGCCACTGGCAGGTGTACCTGGCGGTGGTGCTGCTGTCTCTGCTGGGGGTGGTGCCGTTGATGCGCTGGGCAGAGCGCGGCGCCCGCCCCCGCGCCGCCTTCGCGGTGGGCCTGATGCTGCTGTCGTTGGCCCTGTCGCTGCTGGTGGCACCGCCCCGGGGGCTGCTGGTGTGGCTCGGCCTGTGGCTGTTCTTTATCGGCTTTAATTACCTGGAGGCGACCCTGCCATCGCTGGTGAGCAAGGCGGTGTCGCCCCGCGGTCGCGGCACGGCCCTTGGCCTGTATTCAACCTGCCAGTTTCTTGGCGCCTTTGCCGGCGGTGCAGCGGGGGGCGTTCTGCTGCAGTGGTGGGGCGCTCACGCTCTGTTGCTGCTGTGCCTCGCCTTGGTGCTGGGCTGGCTGCTGCTGGCATTGCCCCGTATGGCCTACGCCAGCGGCGTGCATGCGCTGGAGGGCGCCGAGGGCGAGATGCCACATCCGTGAGCATCGCCCCGCCAACCTTCCCTGACATTAGCCTGTGGATGGCGGAACTGGGGCCGCAGCCACCGCGCCCACCGTTGCAGGACGCACACGATTACGATGTCGCCCTGGTCGGCGGCGGCTACACCGGCCTGTGGACGGCCTACTACCTGAAGCGCCTGGCGCCCGCTTTGCGTGTTTGCGTGCTGGAACGGGATGTCTGCGGCTTCGGGGCCTCCGGCCGCAACGGCGGCTGGCTGATGGCGGCCCTGGAGGGCGAGGCCACGCTGCTGGCCGGGCTTGCCCGCGAGGCCCGCCAGCGGGCGCGGCAGGCGATTCTTGGCATCCTGCCCGAGGTTGAGGCGGTGCTGGCGCGGGAGGGGATCGACTGCGACTACCACCGAGGCGGTGGCCTGTTTGCCGCCGCCCGCTACCCCGAGCAGCGCGCAACCCAGCTTGCCCACCTGGATCACTACCGCGCCCTCGGTTACAGCGAGGCGGACTACCGCTGGCTGGCCGGGGACGAGCTCGCTGCGCGCCTGCGCCTGCACCAGCCCCTGGGTGCCATTTATACACCGCACATTGCGCGCATTCACCCGGCCAAGCTGGTGCGTGCCCTGGCGGCCTGTGTGGAGCGGCTGGGGGTGGATGTGTTCGAGCACAGCCCGGTGATAGGGCAGGCCGGCGGGGAATTGCACTGCGCCAAGGGCCGGGTGCGCGCCCCGGTGCGCCTGATGGCGGTGGAGGGTTTCAGCTGGGATTTACCCGCCCAGCGCCGCCACGTACTGCCGGTGCAGAGCCGGGTGCTGGCCACCGAGCCCCTGAGCGAGGCCCAGTGGGCGACAATCGGGCTTGCCGGTGGCGAAGTGTTCTCCGACGCCAGCCCCCTCATTACCTACGCCCAGCGCCGGGCCGATAACCGTCTGGTGTTCGGTTCCCGGGGCAGCTACCGCTATGGCGGCCAGCCGCGGGCGGACTTCAGCGGCGACGC
Source organism: Parahaliea mediterranea (assembly GCF_003402235.1). Lineage (GTDB taxonomy): Bacteria > Pseudomonadota > Gammaproteobacteria > Pseudomonadales > Halieaceae > Parahaliea > Parahaliea mediterranea. Next base: position 347,198 of record NZ_QEWO01000004.1, on the reverse strand, counting down.
TGCCGCCTTTGCCGGCATCGCCCGGCTGATGCGCGCCTGCCTGCCCCAGTTGGAAGGCGTGGCCGTCACCCACTGCTGGGGCGGCACCCTGGGCATTCCCCGGCGCGGTTGCCCCCACGCGGTGTTCGATGCCGCCAGCGGCTTTGGCACTGCCGGGGGCTACCTTGGCGAAGGGGTTGGGGCCTCCAACCTGCTGGCGCGCACGCTGGTGGACCTGGTGCTGGCGCGCGACAGTGACCTGGCTCGCGCGCCCTGGGCGCACCGCGGCCTGCCCGCTCGCACGCTGCGTCGCTGGGAGCCGGAACCCCTGCGCTGGCTGGTGTACAAGGCCACCGACCACGTCCTCGGGCGGGAGGAGTCCGCCTGCGCGGCTGGCGCGCCGCGCTGGCAGCGCCGCCTGTGGCGGGGGGCGTCGGCGGCGCTGGCTGCCCTGCGCGGCTAGTAGCACATTGTGGGACTGTTCAAGGCCCGTTAAAGACCTGCCGCGCCGCTTCCGGCGCCTCATTTGGCCGGGCGCAGGTTGCTTCCGATGGACTTGCAGGCCCACTGACAGTCGCATTTGGCGGGTGTGATTGCTATAGTCCCCGGCTCGATTACCGTTACTCATCTGCTCTTCACAGGGGAAGCATCATGGCCTCACGCGGCGTGAACAAAGTCATTCTGGTGGGCAATCTCGGCCAGGATCCCGAGACCCGCTACATGCCCTCCGGTGGCGCCGTGACCAATGTCAGCCTGGCCACTTCCGAAACCTGGAAAGACAAGCAGACCGGCCAGCCCCAAGAGCGCACCGAATGGCACCGGGTGGTGTTCTTCAACCGCCTGGCGGAGATCGCCGGCGAGTACCTGCGCAAAGGCTCCAAGGTGTATGTGGAAGGTTCCCTGCGCACCCGCAAGTGGCAGGGCCAGGACGGCCAGGATCGCTACACCACCGAAATCGTGGCCAGCGAAATGCAGATGCTGGACAGCCGCGGCGCCGGCCAGGGCGACTACAGCCCGTCCCAGGGCGGCAGTTACGGCGGCGGCGCCCCCCAGCAGCAACCCTCCCGCCAGGCCCCGGCCCAGCAATCGGCGCCGCAACAGGCGCCCCAGAGCGCCCCCAACGACTTTGCCGACTACGACGACGATATTCCGTTCTAATCCAGCCTGCGGTTGCCACGATCAGGGATAGCTGCGGGTGCGTGTACTGCTTATCGGCTCCGATACCTCGCTCGGCTACGCGCTGGAACAGCAGCTCAGCCGCGCGGGGCGTCACGAGCTTGAATCCATCGGCTTTGCCGCCAGTCGCTGGCGCAGCGAGCGTCACGCCAAAAAGGCGGTGCGTCGTTCGCGCCCCGACGTGGTGGTGGACGCCCGTCTGCAGGGCGCGGTGGACAGCGGCGAGCAACTGTTCGACCTCGATGTAGAGCGCTGCCACTGGCTGGCCAAGGCCTGCCAGCGCAACGGCGCCATCTACCTGATGCTGTCCAGCGCGCGGGTCTTTGCCGGTGAACAGGAGCGCCCCTACACCGAACAGGACGTGCCCGACAGCGGTGAAACCATCGGCAAGATGTTGCAGCGCGGCGAGGAACTCATCGCCCAGACCTGCGAGCGTCACCTGCTGCTGCGCCTGGGGCCGGTGTTTTCCCACCGCGGGCGCAACGTGATGACCCACATGCTGGGCCAGTTGATGCAGGGCGGCACCCTCACCCTCGACAACAGCCTGCGGGGCTGCCCGGTGCCCTCCCAGGATGCCGCCCGGGTGGTCGCCGGTGTGCTCGACCAGTTGAGCGCCGGCGCCAGCAGCTGGGGCGCCTTTCACTACGCCAGCTCCGACGCCACCCACTGCTACGAGTTTGCCGAGGTGCTGTTGGCGGCGGCGTCCCAGTTCTCCGAGTTTGGCCCCCAGGCCGTTACCCTGCGGGAACAGGAAGCCGGCCACACCCTGAGCCGCCGCCTCGACTGCAACCGCCTGCGCAACACCTTCGCCATAAAGCAGGTGCCCTGGCGCGGTTTTGTGGCGGATGCGGTAAAACACTATTTTGATCACCTGAAATCCACGGAGACTTGAGCATGACAGCGGCAACCGAAGCGGCCTCACTTGGCATCGCGGTTTTGACCGTGTCGGATACGCGCAGCGAAGACAGCGACACCTCCGGCCAGTACCTGGTGGCGGCGCTGGAAGAGGCGGGCCACCGCTGCGCCGGCAAGGCCATTGTGCGCGACGACATCTACCAGATTCGCGCCGTGCTCTCCGCCTGGATTGCTGATGCCTCGGTGAACGCCGTGCTGGTGACCGGCGGCACCGGGTTTTCCGGGCGCGACTCCACCCCGGAGGCCGTGACCCCCCTGTTCGATAAAAGCATCGACGGTTTTGGCGAGGTCTTTCGCGCCCTGTCTTTCGATGAAATTGGCTCATCCACCATCCAGTCCCGGGCGCTGGCGGGCTTTGCCAACGACACCGTCATCTTCTGCATGCCGGGCTCCACTGGCGCCTGCCGCACTGCCTGGGAAGGCCTGATTCGCGAACAGCTCGATGGCACCCACCGCCCCTGCAACTTTGTCGGCGTGCTGGGCGTAAGAAGCCACAGCCCGTGAAGCCCCTGGTGCCGGTAAGCGACGCGCTGGCGCAGATGCTGGCGGCGGTCGCGCCGGCCACTGCCGCCGCACAGCGGCCGTTACTGGAAGCCCTGGGCGGCGTGCTGGCACAAACCATTACCGCCGCCGTGGACGTGCCGCCGGAAGACAACAGCGCCATGGACGGCTATGCCCTGCGCGTTGCCGATCTCGCCGCCGGCACCGCCCTGCCCGTCAGCCAGCGCATTCCCGCCGGCACCGCCCCCCGGCCGCTGGCCAGTGGCACCGCGGCGCGCATCTTCACTGGCGCGCCCATCCCGGCGGGTGCCGATGCGGTGGTGATGCAGGAGAATTGCCGGGAGGTCGATGGCCAGCTGCATGTTGACGGCGCCGTTCACCCCGGCGACAACCTGCGCCCACGTGGCCAGGACATCGCCCGCGGGGCCTCCGTGCTGGCGGCGGGGCACCGCCTGCGTCCCCAGGACATCGGCCTGCTGGCGTCCATTGGCGTTGCTGCCGTGGCCACCTACCGGCCGCTGCGTGTGGCGGTGGCCTCCACCGGTGACGAACTCGTTGAGCCGGGCGGCGCACTGCGTCCCGGCCAGCTCTACAATTCCAATCGCTACCTGCTGAGCGGTTTGCTGCAGCGCCTGGGCATGACGGTGGTTGATGGCGGGATTCTGCCGGACCATGGCCCGGCCACCGCGGCGGCCCTGCAGACTTTGGCAGGCCAGGCGGACTGTATCATTACCTCTGGCGGTGTTTCGGTGGGCGAGGAAGACCACGTCAAGGCCCAGGTTGAGCGCCTCGGCGAACTCAGCCTCTGGCGCCTTGCCATCAAGCCGGGCAAGCCGCTGGCCTTTGGCCAGGTGTGTGGCACGCCCTTCATCGGCCTGCCGGGCAACCCGACCTCCAGCTTTGTCACCTTCTGTTTGATCGCCCGGCCCTGGTTGCTGCGGGCCCAGGGGGTGACGAATGTAGAACCGCTGGCGGTGCTCGCCAGGGCGGGCTTTGCAGTGCCACGCCCGGGTGGGCGGCAGGAGTATCTGCGGGTGACCCTGGAGCGGGCGGGGGGTGAACTGGTGGCGCGGCGTTTCCCCAACCAGAGCTCGGGCGTGTTGAGCTCGGTGTGCTACAGCGATGGCCTGGCGGTAGTGCCGGCGGGAGCCACGGTGGCAGAAGGGGAGACGGTGGAGGTATTGCTTTTCGATTCGCTGGTGTAGCCGGCGGTCAGGCTATAAAGCCTGCCGGCTTTTCTGGCAGGCGAGGCTAATAGGTGGGATTGGCAGACGGGGGATTGGCAGACGGGATTGGCAGGCGAGACCGGCTGGGCCCCGCGCTGCAAGGGGCTGGATTTACCCGGCCAGTTTCTGGAACACCAGCGACGCGTTGGTGCCGCCAAAGCCAAAGCTGTTGGACATCACCCTCTGCAGGTCCACGTTGTCGTGGCGCGTGGTTGCGATGGGCAGGCCTTTCGCCTCCGGATCCAGGTTCTCGATATTGGCCGAGGCGGCAATAAAGCCGGCCTGCTGCATCAGCAGGGAGTAGATGGCCTCCTGCACACCCGCGGCCCCCAGTGAATGGCCAGAGAGAGACTTGGTGGAGCCGATCACCGGAATGTGGTCTCGGTCTTCATAGGCGGTGCGCACCGCCTTCAGCTCCTGGATGTCACCCGCAGGCGTCGAGGTGCCGTGGGCGTTGATGTAGTCCACCGCACCCTCCACGGTGGCCAGGGCCTGGCGCATGCAGCGCACCGCGCCTTCGCCGGAGGGGGCCACCATGTCGTAGCCGTCGGAGGTGGCGCCGTAGCCCACCAGTTCGGCGTAGATCTTCGCGCCGCGAGCCTTGGCGTGTTCCAGCTCTTCCAGCACCAGCATGCCGCCGCCGCCGGCGATGACAAAACCGTCGCGGTCGGCGTCGTAGGCGCGCGAGGCGCGTTCGGGGGTGTCGTTGTACTTGGTGGACAGGGCGCCCATGGCGTCAAATAGGCTGGACAGGGTCCAGTGCAGCTCCTCGCCGCCGCCGGCGAACACAATGTCCTGCTTGCCCATTTGAATCTGCTCCATGGCGTTGCCAATGCAGTGGGCGCTGGTGGAACAGGCGGAGGAGATGGAGTAGTTCACCCCCTTGATTCTGAAGGGGGTGGCCAGGCAGGCGGAGACGGTGCTGCCCATGGTCTGGGTGACCCGGTAGGGGCCAACCCGGCGCAGGCCGCGCTCACGCAGAATGTCGGCGGCCTCGGTCTGGCTGGCGGAGGAGGCGCCGCCGGAGCCGGCGATGATGCCGGTGCGCTCGCTGGAGATTTCCTTTTCCTCCAGCCCGCTGTCGGCAATGGCCTGCTGCATGGCGATATAGGCGTAGCCGGCGGCGTCGCCCATAAAGCGCAGTTGCTTGCGGTCGATGTGTTCAGACAGGTCGATCGCGGGAGCGCCGGCGATGTGCGAGCGCATGCCGATGTCGATCTGTTCCTGGCGCAGCGAAATGCCGGAGCGGCCCTCGCGCAGGGCTTCGGTGACAGTCTGCGCATCGTTGCCCAGGCAGGACACAATGCCCAGCCCGGTGACTACTACTCGTCTGGACATGGCCTAGAAGGACTCCGTGGAACTGAACAGGCCGACCCGCAGGTCGGCGGCGTGGTAGATCTCTTTACCGTCGACAGCGACCGTGCCGTCGGCGATACCCATGATGAGTTTGCGCTCGATCACCCGCTTCATGTGAATGTGGTAAGTCACCTTGCTGGCGCTGGGCAGGATCTGCCCGGTAAATTTCACTTCACCGGAGCCCAGGGCGCGGCCGCGACCGGGGTTGCCGCGCCAGCCCAGGAAAAAGCCCACCAGCTGCCACATGGCATCAAGCCCCAGGCAGCCGGGCATTACCGGGTCACCGGGGAAGTGGCACTGGAAGAACCACAGGTCCGGGTGGATATCCAGCTCGGCGATAATCTCGCCCTTGCCGTACTTTCCGCCTTCGGAGGCAATGTGGATGATACGGTCCAGCATCAGCATGTTGTCGATGGGGAGCTGGGCGTTGCCGGGGCCGAACAGATCGCCGTTTCCGCAGGCGATGAGTTCCTCTTTGGCGTAAGCGCTTTTTCCGGTCATAGTGATTCCAGTTGTGCCCTGATTCGCACGGTGGGCGCGCCGGTTTTGGGCGGGTGATGGCCGGTTTGGTGCAGGCCGGCCAGGGGTGTCGATGGTTCAAGCGTGCCCATTCTAATGGTTGCGGCCCACAAGTCCAGCGCGCCGCCGGCTGGCTCTGCGCGCCGGCTATCGGCTAACATGGTCGGCCCCGTGGGGGTCGGCCCGGATATTGCTAGACTCCCTGCCAGCCCGCCGTGGCGGGCCAATGACGCCAAGGAAAACTATGCTAGTCCCGGTATTGCTGTCCGGAGGAGTCGGGAGCCGACTCTGGCCCGTCTCCCGCGAACTTCATCCCAAACAATTGCTGCCCCTGGCGGGGGAGTTTTCCATGCTGCAGGCCACCCTGCAGCGCACCGGCGGCCTGTCGGCGGCGGCGCCGCTGGTGGTGTGCAACGAAGAGCACCGCTTCATGGTGGCCGAGCAGCTGCGCCAGATCGACATCGACCCGACGGCGCTGATACTGGAACCGTCCGGGCGCAACACCGCCCCCGCCGTGGCCCTGGCCGCCCTGCACCTGCAGGCGCTGGATCCGGAGGCGGTGATGTTGGTGCTGCCGGCGGATCACCTGATCCAGCAGGTAGCGGCCTTCGGCGCCGCGGTGAGCGCCGCCCTGCCGCTGGCCGAGGCCGGCCGCCTGATGACCTTTGGCGTGGTGCCCGCCACGCCCGAAACCGGCTATGGCTACATTCGCCGCGGCGCGACGGTGGGCGAGGGCGTGTTTGACCTCGATCGCTTCGTCGAGAAGCCCGACGCCGCCACCGCCCAGGGCTACCTGGACAGCGGCGAATACCTGTGGAACAGCGGCATGTTCCTGCTGCGGGCCGACAGCTACCTCGCCCAGCTGGCGCAGCACGCCCCGGCCATGCTCAGCGCCTGCCGCGAGGCCATGGAAGGCGCCGCCAGCGACCTGGACTTTGTGCGCCCCGACGCATCAGCCTTCGCTCGCTGCCCCTCCGACAGCATCGACTATGCCGTGATGGAGCACACCGACGCCGGTGGCGTGGTGGCGCTGGACTGCGGCTGGTCGGATATCGGCGCCTGGTCTGCCCTGTGGGAAGTGGGCGAGCGCGACGGGCAGGGCAATGTGGCCAGCGGCGATGTGCTGCTGGACAACTGCAGCAACAGCTACTTCCGCAGCGACTCGCGCCTGGTGGCCGCCACCGGGGTTAAGGACCTGGTGGTGGTGGAAACCTCCGACGCGGTGCTGGTGGCCGATCGCAACCAGGTGCAGGACGTCAAGCGCCTGGTGACTGCCCTGAAGGCCCAGCAGCGCCCCGAGGCCGAGCTGCACGCCAAGGTCTACCGCCCCTGGGGCTCCTATGAATCCCTGGTGGAGGGCGAGCGCTTCCAGGTCAAGCGCATCATCGTCAACCCCGGCCAGAAGCTCTCCCTGCAGATGCACCACCACCGTGCGGAGCACTGGATCGTGGTGCACGGCACGGCGGAAGTCACCTGCGAAGACCGCGTTTTCATGCTGGCCGAGGACGAGTCCACCTACATCCCCCTCGGTCACAAGCACCGCCTGGCCAATCCCGGCCGCATCCCGCTGGAGCTGATTGAAGTGCAGTCCGGAACCTATTTGGGTGAAGACGACATTGTGCGCTTTGAAGATGTTTACGGTCGTGGTGCAGAATCATCCGACCCCACCAAGGAGAACGATGCATGATCACCAAATGCCTGTTTCCGGTTGCTGGCTACGGCACCCGCTTCCTGCCCGCCACCAAAAGCATGCCCAAGGAAATGCTGCCCATCGTCAACAAGCCGCTGGTGCAGTACGGGGTGGAGGAAGCCATCGAGGCGGGCATGAACACCTGCGCCATGGTCACCGGCCGCGGCAAGCGCGCCATTGCCGACCACTTTGACATCAACTTTGAACTGGAGCACCAGATTGCCGGCTCCGGCAAGGAGGTGTACCTGGAGAGCATCCGCAACGTGCTCGACAACGGCATCTTCACCATGGTGCGCCAGCGGGAGATGAAGGGCCTGGGTCACGCCATCCTGACCGGGCAGTCGCTGGTGGGCAACGACCCCTTCGGCGTGATTCTTTCGGATGACCTGTGCATCAACGACGGCCCCGGCGTGCTGTCGCAGATGGCCGAGCTGTACAAGCAGTTTCGCTGCTCCATTGTCGCCATCCAGGAAGTGCCGAAGGACGAAGTGAACAAGTACGGGGTAATTGCCGGCGAACCCTTGAAGGACGGCATTTACCGGGTGGATGAAATGGTGGAGAAGCCGGACCCGGCGGACGCCCCCTCCAACCTCGCCATCATCGGCCGCTACATCCTGACCCCGGATATCTTCGACATCATCCGCGACACGCCCCCCGGCGCCAACGGCGAGGTGCAGCTGACCGACGCCCTGCAGACCCAGGCCAAACAGGGCTGCGTGATGGCCTACAAATTCAAGGGCCGGCGCTTCGACTGCGGCAGCGTGCCGGGCTTTGTCGAGGCCACCAACTATGTCTACGAAAACATCTACAGCAAGGGATAGCCAATCCGTGGATAGCATCACCTGTTTCAAGGCCTACGACGTACGCGGGCGCATTCCCGACCAACTCAACGAAGACATCGCCCGCCGTATCGGCCGCGCCTATGCCGAGGTGGTAAAGCCGCGCAAAGTGGTGGTGGGCCACGACATCCGCCTTACCTCGGAGGCCATCAAGGCGGCGCTGAGCGAAGGGCTGATGGAGCAGGGGGTCGATGTGTACGACATTGGCTTAAGTGGCACTGAGGAGATCTACTTCGCCACCTCTCACGCCGGTATGGACGGTGGTATCGCGGTTACCGCCAGCCACAACCCCAAGGACTACAACGGCATGAAGTTCGTGCGCGAGTCCTCCAAGCCCATTTCCGGCGATACCGGGCTATTCGATATTCGCGACCTGGCCGAGCGCAACAACTTTACGCCGGCGGCCCGGCGCGGCGAGTTGCACGCGCTGGATACCGATGCCGCCTACATTGAGCACCTGCTCGGCTATGTCGATGTGGCCGCCCTGAAGCCGCTCAAGATTGTGGTGGATGCCGGCAACGGCGGCGCCGGTCGCATCATCGACCTGCTCGAACCGCACTTGCCCTTTACCTTCATCAAGCTGCACCACGAGCCCGATGGCAACTTTCCCAACGGGGTGCCCAACCCCCTGCTGGAAGAAAACCGCAGCGCCACCATTGCGGCGGTGCGCGAGCAGGGTGCCGACCTTGGCATTGCCTGGGACGGCGACTTCGACCGCTGTTTTTTCTTTGATGAAAACGGCGCCTTTATCGAAGGCTACTACCTGGTGGGGCTGCTGGCTGAGGCGTTTTTGCAGAAGGAGCCGGGGGCCGGCATCGTGCACGACCCGCGCCTGACCTGGAACACCGTGGCCATCACCGAGCAGCTTGGCGGCACACCCATCCAGAGCAAGACCGGCCACGCCTTCATCAAGGAGCGCATGCGCAAGGAGAATGCGATCTACGGCGGCGAGATGAGTGCCCACCATTATTTTCGCGACTTCGCCTACTGCGACAGCGGCATGATCCCCTGGCTGCTGGTGACCGGCCTGATGGCCCAGCACGGCAAGACCCTGTCGGCCATGGTGGCCGAGCGCATGGTGGCCTTCCCCTGCAGCGGCGAGATCAACCGCACCATCGACGACCCGGCCGCCGTGCTGGCCATGGTGGAGGCGCGCTATGCCGATGCCGCCGAGGCGGTGGAAAAGGTGGATGGCCTGAGCATGTGCTTTGCCGACTGGCGTTTTAACCTGCGCATGTCCAACACCGAGCCGGTGGTGCGGCTGAACGTGGAAGCCCGCGCCGACGCGGCGCTGATGCGTGACAAAACCCGGGAATTACTGGCACTGATGGACGCTTGAGGCTACTCCCCCCGGGGCGGTGGTGCCGTACCCCGGGTGGCCCTGGACGCCGCCTCTGATCAGGCGGCTACCAGCAGTTTCGGGCGGCGCGCGCTTGCGCTGTCCGGTTCCGGCGCCGGTTCGAGAATATCCACGCTTATCCCGCGGCCCTCGGCGGTGCTGCAGAAATCGGCAAGCGCCTCCTCTACATCGTAATTGACGTAGACACAGCCACGTTTATCGATCACCACATGGGCGCCGCCCGGAATCTTGCTCAACTCCTTGCGGATGGCGCCCTTGTTGAGAAAGGTAACTTCCTCCGCCAGGCGCAGCGTTACCAGCAGCCGGTTGTCCTGCTCGGTGCTTTCCCGACGGTGCAGGAAGTGGGAATTGCGGTAGTTGCGCTGCAGCAGGGCGAGGATGGCAACCGCCATGCCCAGGCCCACGCCGGTCAGCAGGTCTGTCAGCACTACCGCCGAGACGGTCACGATAAAGGGCAGGAACTGCTCCGGGCCACAGTGCCACATTTTGCGGAACAGGGCCGGCTTGGCGAGTTTGTAGCCGGTGACCAGCAGCACCGCCGCCAGCACGCCCAGCGGAATGGCATTCAGCCAGTGCGGCAGGGTGGCAACACACACCAGCAGCAGGCCGCCGTGGATCATGGTGGAGGCCCGGGACTTGGCGCCGCTTTGCAGGTTCACCGAGCTGCGCACAATCACCTGGGTCACCGGCAGGCCGCCAATCAGGCCGGACACACTGTTACCCACGCCCTGGGCCACCAGCTCGCGGTTGGTGGGTGTGGTGCGTTTTTCCGGATCCATCTTGTCGATGGCCTCGACGCTCAGCAGGGTTTCCAGGCTGGCCACCACGGCGATGGTGATGGCCACTGTCCACACCGTGGCATTGGTGATCTGGGAAAAATCAGGCAGGGTGAACAGGCTGACAAATTCGCCAAAGCCCGAGGCCACCGGTACGCTCACCAGCTGCGCCGGCAGCAGCGCCAGGGAGTCGGATGCGGCAAAGGCAAAATGCAGCAGCACCGCTGCCGATACGGCCACCACCGGCCCCGGTAGCATGCCCAGCCAGCGGCTTTGCTTGACCGGGCGGGTTTCCCAGCCAATCAGTATGGCAAGGGACAGCAGGGAGATCAGGATCACCCCCGGGTGCACCATGGCCAGCAGTTCGCCGAGCGAAGTGGCCGCAGAGGCGCCGCCTGATTCCAGCATGGCAATGTTGCCGGTGGCATTGTCGCCAAGGCCAAAGGCATAGGGTATCTGCTTCAGGATAATAATCAGCCCGATGCCGGTCAGCATGCCGTTGATCACCGAGGTGGGAAAGAAATAACCCAACACACCGGCGCGCAGTGCGCCGAGCACTACCTGCAAAATACCACCGAGTACCACGGCAAGCAGGAAGGTTTCATAGGCGCCCAGGCTTTCGATGGCGCTGAGCACGATCACCGTCAGGCCAGCTGCCGGGCCGGATACGCCGAGGGCGGAGCGGCTGATGCCCCCCACAACGATGCCGCCGACAACACCGGCAATCAGGCCGGCAAACAGCGGCGCGCCGGAAGCCAGGGCAACGCCAAGGCACAGGGGCAGGGCGACAAAAAAGACGACGATGCTGGCGGGGATGTCTTTTTTCAGGTGGTGCAGGCTCATTGCTGCGGTTTCCTCTGGAGTTGGACGAGGGCGCCTAGCCTAGTGAGCAAAACTTTCAACAACCTTTCACCCGCCGCCTTTTTTCCTTTTTTTTCGCGCTGGCGAACTTCGGCGGCTTTGCCGAGTCATAACGTGCTGGTCCATTTTTTGAGAGGCACATGAATATTCTGCTGGTGGAAGACGACCCCCTGATTGCCGAGGGCCTGCTCAAAGCGTTCCGCCAGGCGGGGCACAGCGCTACCCATGTTACCCACGGCGCCCGGGCTGATGGCCTGCTGTGTGCCTACGACATGGATCTGGTGATCCTCGACCTGGGCTTGCCCGACATGGACGGTGTAGAGGTGCTGCGCAAGCTGCGCTCGCGCCGCGACCGCACGCCAGTGCTGGTGCTCACCGCCAGGGACGGGGTAGAGCAGCAGGTGATTGCGCTGGATGCCGGGGCCGATGACTACCTGGAAAAACCCTTTGACCTGCGCGAGTTCGAGGCGCGGGTGCGCGCCCTGTTGCGGCGCAGCAATGCCCAGGCGGCGGACGAGGTGACAGTGGGCGCCCTCAGCGTTTCGCCTTTTCACCGCTCGGCCACGCTGCAGGCCGAACGCCTGGAGCTGCCCAGCCGCGAGTACGAAATTCTCGAGGCGCTGGCGCTGAACAGCCCGCGGGTGGTGACCAAGGCGCGCCTGGCGCAGCGCCTGCTGACCCAGGGCGACGAGGTGGGCGATAACGCGGTGGAGGTGTATGTCCACCGCTTGCGCCGCCGCCTGCAGCGCAGCGGCCTGATGATTCGCACCCTGCGCGGCGTTGGCTACCTGCTGGAGCAAGAGGCCTGATGCGCAGGCTCGGGCTCAGGGCCCAGCTGCTGTTGCTGGTGGGTGGGCCGCTGTTCCTTTTGCTGTTGGTGGAGTCGCTGGTGTCTTACGCCATTGGCCTGCACACGGCCAACCAGATTTTCGACCGCTGGCTGCTGGACTCGGCCTATTCGCTGGCCCTGGAGGTGCAGGAGGACGATGGCAAGATCCGCTTCCGGGCGGACCCAACCGCGATAGAGATGTTCGAGTGGGATGAGCTCGACAGCGTTTACTTTCATGTGGCCGGCCTGAACGGCGAATACCTGGCCGGCCGGCCCCAGGCCTGGTTGCAGCCAGACATCGGGCAGTTGGCCCTGGGGCCTGTGTTTTCCGACACCCATATCGATGGCAGCCGGGTGCGAAGCGTGAGTGTGCTGGCCGACCTGGGCGGGGGCGAGGCGGCGGTGATCAGCGTTGCCGAAACCCTCAACAAACGCACTCCGCTGGTGGAAACCCTGCTGGCGGAAGTGCTGGGCTCCAAGCTGGCGTTCTTTATTGCCGCCCTGCTGGTGGTGGGGCTGGCGGTGCAGCGCGGTATTCGTCCGCTACTGGTGCTGGGCCATGAGCTCGCCCGCCGTTCCTCCCGCGACCTGACGCCAATACAGGTGCGCTCCGCGCCGGAAGAGGTGGACCTGATTGTGGAGAATACCAACCAGTTGCTGCACCGGCTGGAGGCGGCGCTGGATTCGCGCGAACAGTTTATCGGCAACATCTCCCACCAGATGAAAACACCCCTGGCGGGCATCAAGCTGCAGGCCCAGCTGGCCCTGCGTGAAGATGACCTGGCCTCGGTGCATTCTGCCCTGGATGCCACCTCCCGCGCCGCCGACCGCATGGCTCACGTGAACGCCCAGCTGATGAAACTGGCCCGCGCCGAGGCGGCGGTGGGGCGCGGTTTGCAGGTGGAGCCGGTGGATCTGGTGGAAGTGGTGAACGACGTCGTCGAGCAATTGCACGGCCTGGTGGTGAGCCGGGGCGTCACCGTCGATCTGGCCCTGCCACCGGATGAACTGGAGGTGCTGGGTGAGTACATGCTGCTGCGCGAAATGACCTGGAACCTGCTGGAGAACGCGGTGCGCTATGTGCACGCCGGGGGCCGCGTGTGGGTCACGCTGGAGTGTGTGGGGCAGGAGGTCATCCTGATCGTCGAAGACGACGGGCCGGGGATTGCGCCCACGCACTGGCCGCGGCTGTTCGAGCGCTTTTATCGCTGCAACACCACCAACCCGGAGGGCTGTGGCCTGGGCCTGCCGATTGTGCGCGAGATCGCGCTGGCCCACGGCGCCAGCGTGGATGTGGTGGCGCCGGAGCGCGCCGGCGGGGCGCGCTTTATCGTGGTGTTCCCAGCACTGGCCGCCGCCGCGGCCTGAGCGGCCGGCTGGGTCAGTGCTGGTGCTGGCGCCACTGGGCAATGAGCGCCTCGGTGGCCGCATCCAGCGCCGTGGTGCGCGCTGCGCCACCCATCCGCTCGAAGATGTCCACGCCGATCTCCTTGCCGAGTTCCACGCCCCACTGGTCGAAGGGGTTGATGCCCCACAGCTGGCCGCTGCAGAAGGTGCGGTGTTCGTAGAGCGCGATAAGGGCGCCCAGGCTGTGGGGGGTGAGGGCGGCGAAGCTGATCACACTGTTGGGGCGGTTGCCCGGCATGGCCAGGTGTGGCGCCAGGCGCGCGGCCTCGTCGCTGGAGAGCCCCCGCGCCAGCAGTGAGTCGCGGGCCTCTTCCACGCTGCGGCCCACCAGCAGGGTGCGGCTCTGGGCCAGGCCGTTGGCCACCAGGCGGCGGTGCTGTTCGGCCATGCCGGTGTGGGTGGTCAGCGGCAGAATAAAATCCACCGGGCACAGCCGGGTGCCCTGGTGCAGTAGCTGGTGGAAGGAGTGTTGGCCCATGGTGCCGGCGCTGCCCCACAGCACCGGGCCGGTGTCGTAGGCAAGGGCTGTGCCGTCGCTGGCCACGCGCTTGCCGTTGCTCTCCATGGTGAGCTGCTGCAAAAAGTCCGGCAGTCGGGCCAGGCCTTGATCGTAGGGCAGCACCACATGGTTGCCGGCGCCAAAACCGTTGCCGTACCACACCTCCAGCAAGCTCAGCAGCATGGGCAGGTTGTCTGCCGGCGGCGCGCTGGCGAAGTGGGCATCCATGGCGGCGGCGCCGTCAAGAAACTGCTCGAAGTGCTCCCAGCCCAGGGCGATGGCGCAGGACAGGCCAACCGCCGACCATACCGAATAGCGGCCGCCCACCCAGTCCCACATGGGCAGGCAGTTATCGCCGGAAATGCCAAACTCTGCGGCGGCCGCCAGATTGGTGGTAATGGCCAGAAAGTGCCTGTCCAGGTCCGCGGCATGGGCGCCGGCGCGGGTGAGCCAGGCGCGGGCGGCCAGGGCGTTGGTCAGGGTTTCCTCGGTGCGAAAGGACTTGGAGCAGATGATAAAGAGGGTAGAGGCGGGGTCGAGGTCCAGCAGGGTGTCCTGCAGGTCTGCCGGGTCGACGTTGGCCACGTAGTGGCAGCGGATGTCGCCCTGGAAGGGCTTGAGCGCCTCGCTCACCAGGCGCGGGCCGAGGTCCGAGCCACCGATGCCGATATTCACCACATCGGTAATGGCCTCAGCGGAGAAACCGCGCTGCTCGCCGTTGTTGATGCGATCGGCCCAGTGGCGCATGCGCGCGCGGGTGGCCACCACCTCGGCAAACTTGTCCTCCAGTCCGGGGGCGCTGCTTGCCCGCAGCAGGCTGTGCAGGGCGGGCCGGCCCTCGGTGTTGTTGACCTCGCCGCCGCCCAGCAGGGCCTGGGCTTTTTGTGGCAGCTGCGCCTGTTCGGCCAGCGCCAGCAGTGTGCTGCGGGCCGCCCGGTCAAGCAGGTGCTTGGAATAGTCCAGGCGCAGCCCCGCCGCCTGGGCGACAAAGTCGCTGGCGCGCGCTGGGTCCTCGGCGAACAGGTGCTGGATGCTGGCGGATTTCAGGTCGAGCGCGAGCGCCTGCAGCGCGCCAAAGGCCGGCAGGTCGGTCAGTGAATACGAGGCTGTCATGGGCTTTCCCGGGCTGGAGAAAGCGGGCAAGTATAGGAAGCTGAACCGCAGGCTGTAAAGCCGGCGAGGGCCGGTTTGGCCCGTCCGGGTGAGCGCGCGGCAGCGCGCCGAAGGGGTGGCGCCAAGCGCCTGTGCTCGCAGCTGCGTTAATGGTCGCGCTGCACCGACAGGGCGGTCACCGCCAGCAGGGCATCCTTTGCCGATCCGGGTGGAATGTCCTGCAGGCAGGCCAGGGCCCGGTCGTGGTAGCGCTGGGCCTGCTCCCGGGTAAAGTCGCAACTGCCCCGGCGCTGCACGGCGCCAACGATGTCCGCCAGGTGCGCGGCGGACTTGCCGGCAACCGCCTCGCGCACCAGCGCCTGCTCTTCGGCGCTGCCGTGTTGCATGACATGGATCAGTGGCAGGGTCACTTTGCCCTCGGTCAGGTCGTCGCCCACGTTCTTGCCCATGGTGGCCGGGTCGCCCTCGTAATCCAGCACATCGTCAATCATCTGAAAGGCGATGCCGAGGTTAAGGCCAAAATCCGTCAGCTGCCGCCGGGCAGGTTCGGCCAGGCCCGACAGGGTGGCCGCGCCATAGCAGGCGGCGGCGAACAGGATGGCGGTTTTGCGGGTGATGACCTCGAGGTAGTCCGCCTCGGTGGTGTCCGGGTTGCCGGCGCGCACCAGCTGCAGCACCTCGCCCTCAGCGATGGTGTTGGTGGTATCTGCCATGTGGCGCAGGATGTCCCTGTCATCCAGGGTCACCATCAGCTGGAAGGCGCGGGTATAAAGGAAGTCACCCACCAGCACGCTGGGGGCGTTGCCGAACTCGGCATTGGCGGTGGGGCGGCCCCGGCGCAGGGTGGAGATGTCCACCACATCGTCGTGCAGCAGGGTGGCGGTGTGGATAAACTCAATGACCGCGGCAAAGGTGATGTGGCGCTCGCCACAGCCCCCCAGGGCGGCCCCGCACAGCAGGGCCAGCAGGGGGCGCAGGCGCTTGCCGCCAGCGTCCACAATATAGTGGCCGACGTTTTCCACCATATCGACGTCGGAGTGTAGCTGCTCGACGATCAGGCGGTTCACCGCCTCGAATTCAGCGGCGACGCTGGCGCGGATGTGCTGCATGGATGGGTGCCCCGGAAAATGCCGGATGCTAGGGTGCCCCCCTGGGGCTGTCAAGGCGGGCTCGGGCAGGCGGGCGCCGGCTGGGCAGCCCACCGCGCAGGCACGCAAGCCGGCACCCAGGCTCACATGACGGCACGGCAAATCAGGCCTTGCCCGGCGGGGGTGTTTTCAGTAGAATCGCCGCCCTCTGCATCTGCCCCCGGCCCCCGCGGCCCTGGTAGATGCTGTTTTCAACTGTTTGTGCCTGGCTCTGCCCCCTTGATTGACAAGGGTTTTTTGCAACCGCGAGCAGGCTAATTGAACGGAGCGCGCAATGTACGCAGTAATTGAAAGCGGTGGCAAGCAGCACCGCGTTGTTGAGGGCGAGACCCTCAAGCTGGAGAAACTGGAAGTGGCCACGGGCGAATCCGTGGAATTCGACCGGGTTCTGATGATCGGCGGTGACGATGTAAAAATCGGTACCCCGGTTGTCGCGGGCGGCAAGGTGACTGCAGAAGTCGTCAGCCACGGCCGTCACGACAAGGTGAAGATCGTTAAATTCAACCGTCGCAAGCACCACCGGAAGGAAACTGGCCATCGCCAGTGGTACACCGAGGTGAAGATCACCGGTATTAGCGGCTAAAGGAGGTCATCGACCATGGCACACAAGAAAGCTGGCGGTAGTACTCGTAACGGCCGCGATTCGGAAAGTAAACGCCTGGGCGTGAAGCGCTTCGGCGGTGAAGTGGTAAAAGCGGGCAACATTATCGTGCGTCAGCGCGGCACCCGCTTCCATGCTGGCGACAACGTTCGCATCGGCAAGGACCACACCCTGTTCGCAACCAGCGAAGGCAAGGTTGAGTTCGTGGTGAAAGGTCCAAAGAACCGCAAGTTTGTTCAGGTGGTGAGCGCCTGAACGACGGTTTGCATGAACCGGTAAACAAAGCCTCGTCAGATGACGGGGCTTTTTTTTGCCCGCTGCTTTTTAGCCGCTTGGGCCGGGCTGTGGCGGGCAATGCCCGGCGCGCAGGCGGGCCCAACCCGGGCCAGAATCAGTGTTAGAGTAAGTTTCCTCCCGCTCCCCGAAAGAGCCGAGAACCATGAAATTCGTAGATGAAGCAACAATCAAAGTTTTCGCCGGCAAGGGTGGCAATGGCTGCCTGAGCTTCCGCCGCGAAAAATACATCGAGAAGGGCGGCCCCGACGGCGGCGACGGTGGTGACGGCGGCAGTGTGTTCATGGAGGCGGATGAAAACCTCAACACTATGGTCGACTATCGCTTCCAGCGCAGCTACCGCGCCGAAAGCGGTGAGGCCGGGCGCGGGCGCAACTGCACCGGCAAGAGCGGCGACGACCTGGTGCTGAAGGTGCCCGTGGGCACCACCATCATCGACGAGGACAGCGGCGAGATTCTGGGGGACCTGTCGACCCACGGCGAACAGCTCAAGGTGGCCCAGGGCGGCTTTCACGGCCTTGGCAACACGCGCTTTAAATCCAGCACCAACCGCGCCCCGCGCCAGACCACGCCGGGCAGCGAGGGCGAGGCCCGCAACCTCAAGCTGGAACTCAAAGTACTGGCGGATGTGGGCCTGCTGGGCCTGCCCAACGCCGGCAAGTCGACCTTCATCCGCGCCGTGTCGGCGGCCACGCCGAAGGTGGCCAACTACCCCTTTACCACCCTGGTGCCCAACCTTGGCGTGGTGAAGGTGGATGCCCACCGCTCCTTTGTGGTGGCGGACATTCCGGGTTTGATCGAGGGCGCCTCGGAAGGGGCGGGGCTGGGCATTCGCTTCCTCAAGCACCTCACCCGCAACCGCATTCTGCTGCACATTGTGGACATGGCGCCCTGGGACGAGGTGACCCCGGCCGAGGCGGCGCTGTCGATTGTGCGCGAGCTGGAGCGCTTCAGCCCGACCCTGGCCCAGCGCCCGCGCTGGCTGGTGCTGAACAAAGCCGACCTGCTGGATGAAGACACCTTCGCCGAGCGTCGCCAGGCGCTGCTGGAAGCGCTGGACTGGCAGGGGCCGGTGTATGCGATTTCCGCCATCAGTGCCACCGGCACCGAGCGCATCTGCCAGGACCTGATGGTGCACCTTGAAGAACAGCGCGAGCGGGAGGCGGCGGACCCGCAGGTGCTGGAAGAAGAGCAGGCCACCGAGTCGCGCATGCAGGAAGAGGCCCGGGAGCGCATTGCCGCCCTGCGCGCCAGTCGCCGCCAGGGGCGTGATGACGACGACATCGATGACGATGATGACGACGTGGAAGTGGAGTACGTCCACTAGGCCGGCCATCATCGGGGCCTATTAACCGCGAAAACGAAAACGAAAACGAAAACGACAGTGACAGAACACGCAAAAGGGGCAGGGGCGTGAGTGAACGCAGTGAAGTCGCCGGGGCGCGGCGCTGGGTAGTGAAGGTGGGCAGCGCCCTGCTCACCAACGATGGCCGCGGGCTGGACCCGGCGGTGATTGGCCAGCTGGTGGATCAGCTGGCTGCCCTGCGCCAGCGCGGTTGCGAGGTGGTGCTGGTGTCCAGCGGCGCGGTGGCCGCGGGCATTGTGCGCCTGGGCTGGTCGGGCCGCCCCAGTGCCCTGCACGACTTGCAGGCCGCCGCCGCGGTGGGCCAGTCGGTGCTGGTGCAGAGTTACGAAAATGCCTTTTGCCACCACGGCATTGCCACCGCCCAGATCCTGCTGGGGCACGACGATGTGCTTGCCCGCGACCGCTACCTGAATGCCCGCGGCACCCTGACCACCCTGCTGCAACTGGGGGTGATGCCCATCGTCAACGAGAACGACACGGTGGTCACCGACGAAATCCGCTTTGGCGACAACGACACCCTGGCCGCGCTGGTGGCCAACCTGATCGACGCCGATGCCCTGTTGCTGCTCACCGACCAGCAGGGGCTGTTCAACGCCGACCCGCGGCACAACCCGAGCGCCGAACTGGTGCGCCAGTGCGATGTGCACGCGCCGGAACTGGACGGCATGGCCGGCGACGGCGGCGCCCTGGGCCGCGGCGGCATGGTCACCAAGCTGCGCGCGGCGCGCCTGGCGGCCCGCTCTGGCAGCGAGACCATCATCGCCTCGGGGCGCGAGGCCAACATTGTCCAGCGCGCCACAACGGGTGAAGACGTGGGCACCTGGCTGCGCACCGGCAAACAGCCCCAGAACGCGCGCAAGCAGTGGCTGGCGGGCATGGTGCGGGTGCCGGGCAGCGTGGAGCTGGACGACGGCGCGGTGCGGGTGCTGCGCGAATCCGGGCGCAGCCTGCTACCGGTGGGGGTGGTGGCCGTGCAGGGCAACTTCCAGCGCGGCGACATGGTGGCCTGCCGCGACAGCAGCGGCCGCGAAGTGGCCCGCGGGCTCATCAACTACAGCGCCGAGGAAACCCGGCGCCTGCAGGGTAGGGCGTCCTCGGCCATCGAGGGCATCCTGGGTTACCAGGGCGATGAGGAGCTGATCCACCGCGATAACCTGGTCGTGCTGTAGGTTGCTGCCGCTTGCGATAGCCAGCTGCGCGTTGCTATGGCTTGCTGCGGGGCGTTTGCCCTGTGGCAAGGCCCCGACTGCGAATCAGGCCAGCCATTTCCCCAATGGTGTTTTGCGCCACAGGAAGTCCATCAGCTTGCGCATGCCCTCGGCGCTCTTGGCGCTGTTGGGATAGGCGTTTTGCATCTTGCCGCCAAAGCGGTCGATGACAATGGGCATTTCATGGCAGTAGCCGCGCAGGCCCTTTTTGCCATTCACCTGGCCCACCCCGGACTGCTTGCGCCCGCCGAAGGGCGCGGCGGGAATGCCGTAACTCACCGCCATGTCGTTGACGCTGCAACTGCCGGTGTCGATGGCCTGGGCCAGGCGATAGCCTTTTTCCTTGTCTTTGGTCCACACGTTGCCGTTCAGGCCGAATTCGGAATCGTTGGCGAGCTGTAGCGCCTCCTCTTCGGAGGCCACCTTCTGGATGCAGAGAATGGGGCCGAAGGTTTCCAGGTTCATGATGTCCATGCGGTGGTCCACCTCGGTGATCACCGTGGGCTCGTAGTACAGCCCGGGCAGGTCCGGGTTGCGGCGCCCGCCCATGTGGATGGTGGCGCCCTTGGCGCGGGCGTCTTCCACGTGGGCCTCGATGATGGCCATCTGCCGGTCCCAGAACACCGCGCCCACGTCTTCTTCCCAGCCGTGCTGGCTGCCCTGTTTGACCTGCTTGCCTTTGTCCAGCACCCGGCGCAGAAACTCGTCGTACACCGACGCCACCACGTAGATGCGCTCGGTGCCGCAGCAGTAGTGGCCGGTGTTCATACACGAGCCCAGCCAGGCGCCGTCGGCGGCGCGGTCCAAGTCGGCGTCGGCGCACACGATCATGGCGTCGTTGCCGCCGAGTTCCAGCGTGCAGGGAATCAACTGGCTGGCGCAGGCCTCGGCCACCTTGCGGCCGGTGGCAACGCTGCCGGTAAAGGACACTTTATCCACCCCGCCGCGCACGATGGCGGCCCCGGTGTCGCCATCCCCCAGCAGCACCTGCAGCACGCCCTCGGGCAGGCCGGCGTCGCGCAAAATAGTCTCGGCCAGCCTGGCCGAGTAGGGGGTCACCTCGGAGCCCTTGGCCACCACTGTATTGCCCGCCAGCAGGGCCTGCACCGCCTGGTTCATCACCAGCACGAAGGGGCCGTTCCAGGGGGTGATCAGGCCCACCACCCCGAGGGGTTTGTAGACAATGCGCAGCTGCTTGGCGATGCCGATAATGCCGGGCACCTTGCGCTTGCGGGGCTTGAGGAATTGTTCCGCGTTTTTGGCGTAATAGCACAGGGAATCCGCCACCGAGAAAATTTCCATGCTCATGGCGTCGGTGCGGGCCTTGCCGGTTTCCGCCACCACGGTGTCGATGATCTCGTCCTGCCGCTCCAGCACCAGCTGCAGGGCCCGCTCGGCGATTTTCGCCCGCTCGCGGATGGGGGTGGCGGCCCAGGCCGGTTGGGCCCTGCGTGCGCGGGCGATG
The DNA here is from genome assembly GCF_003402235.1 of Parahaliea mediterranea. GTDB lineage: Bacteria > Pseudomonadota > Gammaproteobacteria > Pseudomonadales > Halieaceae > Parahaliea > Parahaliea mediterranea. The sequence goes on along the minus strand of NZ_QEWO01000004.1, from coordinate 326,070 downwards.
GCCTCGGCCACATCCTCGGCGTTGGCGCACACCAGCTCCCCGGTGGGTTCCAGGGTAACGGGGCTGCGCAGTTGCAGGTGGCGGCGGGAATCGGTGGATTCAATGGGCTCGTAGATGGCCATGGCAGGCTCCGGTTGGCGGTTATTGGCCCAAACTAATAACCGTTAGTCTGGGAGTCAATGGCATCTCGGCTCAGTCGGCTGGCCGCCGCGGTCATGTCCGCATTACAGGCGGGTGGCAAATATGGAATAATCGCGCGCTTGCCCCAATGCTGCGGAATCTTCATGTCGGTGTCTCCCACACTGCTGCTCACCCTGTACTGCCTTGCCATCGCGGGGTTTTCCCTGCTCGGCGGCATGCTGCCCAACTGGGTGAAAATGACCCATACCCGCACCCAGCTCATTATGAGCTTTGTGTCTGGCCTGATGCTGGGCGTCGCCTTCTACCACCTGCTGCCCCACAGCATGGCCCTGCTGGGGGGTACCAATGCGGCGGACGTGTCGGTGTGGTGGCTGATGATCGGCCTGGTGACGATGCTGCTGTTGCTGCGCATGTTCCACTTTCACCAGCACGACTTCAGCCAGGAAGAGCACAGCCATCACGACCACCGCCATAATGACCACACTCACGGCACCGTTCACAGCCTGAGTTGGGTCGGCATCGCCCTCGGGTTGGGTGTACACACCTTGATTGATGGGGTGGCGCTGGGGGCAGTTTTACAGGGCATGGTGGGTGGCCACGGTTTGGTGGGCCTTCTGGGGGTGGGGGTGTTTCTCGCTATCCTTTTGCACAAACCGCTCGACGCCATGTCCATTGTCACCGTCATGGAGGCCGGAGGCTGGAGTGCCGCCGCCCGTCGACGGGCCAATATCCTGTTTGCCCTGATGTGCCCGTTGGGCGCGCTGCTGTTTTACTTCGGGGTGGACTTGATGGGCGAGGCGCGCCACTACGGCGTGGCCGTTGCCCTCGCCTTTTCCGCCGGGGCCTTTGTCTGCATCGCCCTGAGCGACCTGCTGCCGGAGGTACACTTTCACAGCCATGACCGGGGCAAGTTGACCCTGGCTTTTATTGCCGGGATTGTCCTGGCCTACGGCATTGGCAGCCTGGAGCCGGCCGGGGCGCACCTGGCCCACTGACCCGGCCGGGGGCACACCTGGCCTACTGACAAGGAGCAGACCGTGGTCAAGCGCGTGATTTATCCGCCCATGTGGCTGGTGATCGGTGTGATCACCATTTTCGCACTCAATGAATTCCTGAGCGGGCCGCGTTTTACCGGCGCCTACAGCTGGCTGGCCGGTGGCGCCCTGCTGGTGGCGGGGCTGGCAATGCTGGTGATTGCCGGCGGCCTGTTCCAGCGCGCCGGCACGGACATGATTCCCTTTCGCAAGGTGTCGGCGCTGGTGACCACCGGTGTTTACGCCTACAGCCGCAACCCCATGTACCTGGGCATGGCCCTGGTGCTGGCGGGTACGGCGGTCACCGTGGGGGCGAGTACCGCCCTGCTGGTGCCGCCGGCCTTCATGGCGATTATCGAGTGGCGCTACATCCGCCCGGAAGAAGCCATGCTGCGGGGCCTGTTCCCTGACGACTACCCCGCCTACTGCGCCCGGGTACGGCGCTGGCTGTAGGCGGGGTCACCGGAGGCTAGGGCGCCTGGCGCCGGTGTACCCGGTAGTACAGCAGCGGCAGCACCACCAGTGTCAGCAGTGTCGATGAGGCAATGCCGCCGATCACCACTGTGGCCAGCGGGCGCTGCACCTCGGCTCCAGTGCCGGTGTTCAGCGCCATGGGCACAAAGCCCAGGCTGGCCACCAGGGCCGTCATCAGCACCGGCCGCAGGCGGGCGCGGGCACCTTCCAGCACGGCCCGCAGCAGGTTGCGGTGGCGGTGGCGCAGCTCGCGGATAAAGCTCACCATCACCAGCCCGTTCAGCACCGCCACCCCCGACAGGGCGATAAAGCCCACCCCGGCGGTAATCGACAGGGGCATGTCGCGCAGCCACAGGGCCAGCACGCCGCCGGTCAGCGCCAGCGGCACGCCGGTGAAGATGATCAGCGCATCGCGCACCGAGCCCAGGGCGGCAATCAGCAGGGCGATAATCAGCGCCAGGGTCAGCGGCAGCACAATGGCCAGGCGCTGGCTGGCGGAGGCCAGCTGCTCGAAGGTGCCGCCGTAGTCCAGCCAGTAACCCGCTGGCAGGTTCACATCACTGGCAATGCGCTGCTGGGCCTCGGCCACGAAACTGCCCAGGTCGCGGCCGCGCACGTTGGCGGTAATCACAACGCGCCGTTTGCCGTTTTCCCGGCTGATCTGGGCCGGCGCCGGCGCCAGCTTCACCTCGGCCACTTCACCCAGCGGCACAAAGTCGCCATCTGGCACCGCCAGTGGCAGGTAGGCGAGCTGGTCAATGCTGCCCCGCTGGGCTTCGTCCAGCCGCACCACCAGGCGGAAGCGGCGGTCGCCGCTGTAGATCAGCCCCACGTCTTCACCTCCGATGCTGGCGGCCACCGCGTCCTGTAAATCCGCCACGCTAAGGCCGTAGCGCGCCAGGGTGGTGCGCCGCGGCTCAATGGACAGCACCGGCAGGCCGGTGACCTGTTCGACGCGGGCATCGGCGGCACCGTCAATGCCCTCCAGCACGGCCAGAATGTCCCCGGCCGAGGCCGCCAGGGCGTCCAGGTCGTCGCCAAACAGTTTAATGGCAAGGTCGGCCCGCACGCCGGAGATCAGCTCGTTGAAGCGCATCTGGATGGGCTGGGTGAACTCGTAGTTGTTGCCGGGCAGTGCCCCCAGGGCGTCTTCCATGGCGGCTACCAGGTCCGCCTTCGGGCGTGTCGGGTCGGGCCATTGCGCGCGGGGTTTGAGCATGGCGAAGGTATCGGCCACGTTGGGGGGCATGGGGTCCGTCGCCACCTCCGGGGTGCCGATGCGCGAGAACACGCTGTCCACCTCTGCAAAGTCGGCCACCAGGCGCTCGACCTGCAATTGCATGTCCACCGACTGCTGCAGGCCGGTACCCGGTATGCGCATGGCGTGCAGGGCGATATCGCCCTCGTCCAGCTGGGGGATGAACTCGGTGCCCAGGGTACCGAGCAGCCAGGCGCAGCCAAGCACCAGGGTGCTGGCGGCGGCCAGAACGCCATTGCGCCAGCGCAGTGCGCCGCGCAGCAGCGGGGCGTACAGGCTATGGCCAGCGCGAATCACCACGCTTTCCCGCTCGCGCACCCGCCCGCCCATGAACAGGGCAATGGCAGCGGGCACGAAGGTCAGCGACAGCAGCATGGCCGCCAGCAGGGCCATGACCACGGTGGCCGCCATGGGGTGGAACATCTTGCCCTCTACCCCGGTGAGGGAAAAGATCGGGATGTACACCACGGTGATGATGGCAACGCCGAACATGCTCGGGCGGATGACTTCCAGCGTGGCCTGGTAGACCGTTTCCAGGCGCTGGCGCAGGGCCAGCGGGCTGCCATCCGCCGGTTGCGCCAGCGCCAGCCTGCGGATGCCGTTTTCGACAATGATCACCGCGCCGTCCACGATCAGCCCGAAGTCCAGTGCGCCCAGGCTCATCAGGTTGGCGGACACGCCACCGCGCACCATGCCGGTGATGGTGGCCAGCATGGCCAGCGGAATGACCGCGGCGGTGATCAGTGCGGCGCGAATATTGCCCAGCAGCAGGAACAGCACAGCCACCACCAGCAGGGCCCCTTCGAGCAGGTTTTTCTGCACCGTGGCGATGGTTTTGTCCACCAGCGTGGTGCGGTTGTAAACGGTGTCCACCGTGATGCCGTCTGGCAGCGAGCGCTGGACGGTGGCCAGCCGTTCGGCCAGGTCCAGCGACACCTGTCGGGCGTTTTCGCCCATCAGCATCATGGCGGTGGCGAGCACGGTTTCCTCGCCGTTGCGGGTGGCGGCGCCGGTGCGCAGGGTGGCGCCGATGCGCACATCCGCCACGTCGGCCACGGTGACCGGCACACTGCCCGAGCGGCCGATCACCACCTGCTCGATGTCGGCGAGGGTTTTCAGCTGCCCGGGGGAGCGCACCAGCAGCTGCTGGCCTTCGTGCTCGATATAGCCGGCGCCCCGGTCGGCGTTGTTGGCGCGCAGGGCGCTGGAAAGGGCCTGCAGGCTGATGCCCAGTTCCAGCATCTGGCGCGGGCGCGGTTGCACCTGGAATTGCTTTTCGTAGCCGCCGATGGCGTTGATCTCCACCACCCCCGGCACCTGGGCCAGCTGCGGGCGGATGATCCAGTCCTGGATTTCGCGCAGGTCCATCGGGCTGTAGGGCTGCCCGTCTTCCTTCAGGGCGCCGGGCTCTGCCGAGACGGTGTAGAAGAAGATCTCACCCAGCCCCGTGGCGATGGGCCCCATCTGTGGGTCCAGGCCCTCGGGCAGGATGCTGCGGATGTTGGCCAGCCGCGTATCCAGCAGGTTGCGCGCGTGGTAGATGTCGGTGCCCTCGTCAAACACCACCGTCACCTGCGACAGGCCGTAGCGCGACAGGGAGCGGGTGTAGGCCAGCCCGGGCAGGCCGTAGAGGGCGTTTTCCACCGGGAAGGTAATGCGCTGCTCGGTTTCCAGCGGCGAATACCCCGGCGCGCTGGTGTTGATTTGCACCTGCACATTGGTGATGTCGGGCACCGCGTCGATTGGCAGGTGCTGGTAGTGCCAGGCGCCGGCCGCGATCACGCCGAGCATCAGGAACAGGATCAGGTAGCGCCGTTCAATGGCGCTGCGAACAATGGACGTCAGCATGGGGCCACCTCAATGATCGTGTTTCGCGCCGGACTTCAGCAGCTCGGCTTTCAGCAGGAAGCTGTTGAGCGCGACATAGCGTTCGCCGGCCTCCAGCCCGTCCACGATCTCGGTCAGCTGGCCATCGCTGCGCCCGGTGGTGACCGGCCGCGCCTGGTAGCGATCATCACGCTGCACAAACACCACGGTTTGTCCCTGCAGGTCCTGCAGGGCGGTGGTGGCCACCGCCAGGGGCACATCCACCGTTTCCGCGTCGATCTCGGCCTTCACCATATCGCCGGGGGCCATGTCGCCCTGGGGGTTGGGGATCACCACCCGCGCCACCACGTAGGCTTCGCCCAGCGGGCCGGGGGTGACGCTGGCAATGGTGCTGTCGTGCAGGTGACCGTTGTGATCCACGTGTACCGTCTGCCCCGGCGCCACCTCAAAGCGCAGGCTGGGGAAGACCCGCAGCTGGGCCCACAGGGTGCGGTTGTTCACCAGGGTGAACAGGGCGCCCTCGCCGGTGATTTCACCCACGTTGGCCTGGCGGTCCTGGATTTGCGCGTCGATGGGCGCGCGCAGCTCGTAGCTGCGCAGGCTCTCGTTGGATTCGATCACCGCCAGCACCTGATCGCGCTTGACGGTATCGCCAATGTTCACCCGGATGTCGCGGATCAGCCCCGGGAAGCGGGCGCGGCTCTGCACCACCTGGTCCGGGGGCGTGGCCAGGCGCCCGTAAACGGTGACATGGCGCTCGATGCTGCCGGCGCCGGCTATCGCTGTGCCAAGGCCCGCCTCGCGGGCGGTATCGGGGGCGAGGGTAATGGCCTCGTGATCCTCGTTGTCTGTGTGCTTGTCGCCGTCATTGTCATTGTCATTGTCATTGTCATTGTCATTGTCATTGTCATTGTGGCTGTCGCTGCCGGCGTGTGGCTGGCTGTTCTCGCCAGCGGGTGCTTCCATCCCGCCCGGGCTGGCACCACCGGGCAGGGTGGCAAAGGCCGCGGCAAGGCCAAGGGCCAGCACCAGCAAAGGCGTTGTCAGTGATTGCATGCTGCGTTTCATGAGGGTGTCCTGTTCAGTCGCGGGGCGCGGTTGTGGTGCTGGCGTTGCTGTTGGCCTTGTTGCTGGCGTCGCTGCTGGCGCTGGCGCTGTCGCTGGTAGCGCCGATCGATTGGCCGGTCAGCTGTTCCAGCGTGGCGAGGTTCAGCAGCGCCTCGCTGGCGGCATCCACCGCGGCGTAGCGTGTATCGATCAGCTCGCGCTGGCTTTCGGCCCAGTCCAGGTAGCGCGAGCGCCCCTGTTCGTAGGCGGCCCGGGTTTCTTCGCTGGCCTGTTGCAGCAGCGGGATAACCGCCGTGCGCAGGGTGCTGGCGGCGGCGCTGCCCTGCTGGTAGCGCTGCCAGGCGGCGTTCAGCTGGGTGTGCATGGCCAGCAGGGCCGACTGCTCGCGGTAGTCGGCGGCGGAGCGCTCTGCCATGGCCGCGCGCACCTCGCCGCGGCTGCGCCGTTCCTGGAACAGCGGCAGGCTGAGCCCCAACGTCAGTGCGGTATCGCTGCTTTGCTCCAGGCGGCGCAGGCCGGCGCTCCAGCCGATATCCTGCCGCGCGTTGGCCCGGGCCAGATCCACCTCGGCCTGCAACTGGCGCTTTTCGCTGCTGTACACCCTGGCCAGTGGGCTTTGCCGCAGGCGCTCGAAGGCCGGCTCCAGCGGGCCCACATCGGGAAAGGTAAACAGCGCCCCCTGCAGCGTGTCGAAGTCGGGTTGCTCGGCGCCCCACAGGGCGGCCAGGGCATTGCGGTCGGCGGCCAGTTCGGCACGCAGGGCGTTCTGGCGCAGGCGCGCCTGGGCCACCGCGGCCTCGGCCCGCAGGGCCTCGGCCAGCGGCGCGGCGCCCTGGTCCACCCGCTGGCGCACCAGCTTCAGGGAGCGCTCGGCCAGGGCCAGGGCGGAACGGGCAATGTCCAGCCGGGCCTGTTGCGCCTGTACGGTCACAAAGCGGCGGGCTACCTCGCCCAGCAGATCCAGGGCGTCGGCCTGGCGTTGCGCCTGGTTCAGGGCCAGGCGCGAGTCGGCCACGGCCAGCCGCGACGCCAGCTGGCCGCCCAGTTCGATGACCGAGGACAGGCTGAGGGTGACTTCGGCGGCATCCACGCCGCTGAACTCGCCGCTGCCGGCCAGGTTCTCGGCCTCCAGGGCGAGGGTGGTTTGCGGCCTAAGGCCGGCGCTTTCGCGCTGCCCCTCAAGGGCCTGCTGGCGCCAGTCGAAAACCTGCAGGGCCGGGTTTTGCGCCAGGGCGCGCTGGCTGGCCTGTTGCAGCGACAGGCCGCTGCCGGCCGCCGCGCTGGCCGGTGTGGCTGCGGCCAGGCACAGCAGTGCCAGGCACAACAGCCACGCCGGATAGGGCAATGCACCAGCGCGCGCGCGCTGGCTGCTTGTCATGTTCATGGTGTGATCCTGTTCGGGTTATCCCGCTAGGGGAGGTAAAACCGGTGGTGCGAACAGGGTCAGGCGATGGGAGGGCGGTCCGGCAGGGGCAGGGGCAGGCTGGTGTGCTGCCGGTTGTGGGTGGGAAGGGTGAAGCGGGGAGCGAGCGCCGGTTCGTTACCCGGGCGCTGCAGCGCGGCAAAGTGACTGCAGTGGCCGTGGCACTGGCAGCAGTGGTCGCAGCCGTCGCCGTTCAGGCCGCTGTCGTTGGTGTTGCTGTTGTCGTTGAAGATGCTGTTGTAGAAGGTGTCGCCGCCGTGATCCGGCGCGGTGGCATGACTTGCCGCGAGTTCGATGCTGCTGTCGGCGTGGTGGCCGGCCTCATCCATTGGCGAGGTGCCCAGCAGGCCGGCTTCGGCGGCACCCAGCAGGCCCTGCAGCAGCACCACCAGCAACAGCAGCAGGGCAGTGGGGCGGCGATGTCGGCGGGCGGGGTTCACAGCGTGGTGCTGTCCGGTCAGAAATGATGACAACAGGCTAGCATGTTGCGGCGGGGCATGGCCACCCTCGCACCGGGGGCCTTCACATCGGCGCTGTCACTTGGCTCTTTCAACCGTTCTCTCACTCGGCCTCTGTTATTCGGCCAAAGCCGGCTCCAGCCAGCCGGCCAGTTGCTGCTCGAGGATGTCCCGCAGGGCGTCGATGTGGCCCGGCTCGGCATTCAGGCAGGGAATGTACTCGTAGCGCTCGCCGCCGGCGGCCATGAAGTATTCGCGATTTTCCATGCCGATCTCTTCGATGGTTTCCAGGCAGTCGGCGGAAAAGCCGGGGCAGATCATCTGTACCGAGCTTACCCCCTCGCCCGGCAGGGCCTTGAGGGTGGCGTCGGTGTAGGGCTTTAGCCAGGGCTCGCGCCCGAAGCGCGACTGAAAGCAGCAGCCCCACTCGTCGGCTGCCAGTTCAAGGGCCTCGGCAATCAGTGCGCTGCTGCGCTGGCACTGCCGGTAGTAGGGGTCGCCCTGATCCACGTAGCGCTGGGGTATGCCGTGGTAGGAGAACAGCAGGCGCTGGGCCCGGGGGTGAGTCTGCCAGTGGCGGCGCACGCTGTCGGCTATGGCGCTGATGTAGGCAGGGTGGTCGTGGTAGTCGCTGATAAAACGCAGGTGGGGCACCCAGCGCCGGCGGGCGAAGGCACTGCCGACGGCGTCGAAGGTGGAGGCGGTGGCCGCGCCGCTGTACTGGGGATACAGAGGCATGACCAGCAGGCGCCGGGCACCGCGCTGCCACAGGGACTCAATACCCTCGGCCATGCCCGGGTTGCCGTAGCGCATGGCAAATTCCACCAGCACGTCGTTGCCGTAGCGGGTTTGGAAGGCGGCCTGCAGGGCCTGGGCCTGGTCGCGGGTGTGCAGCAGCAGGGGCGAGCCGCGCTCGGTCCAGATACTGCGGTAGGCGGCGGCCGAGCGGCCCGGGCGAATGGTGAGGATGACGCCGTTCAGCACCAGCCACCACAGCCAGCGGGGGGCCTCCACCACCCGCGGATCCCACAGGAACTCCTTCAGGTAGCGGCGCAGGGCGCTGCGGGTGGGCGCATCGGGCGTGCCGAGGTTGGTGATGAGGATGCCAACGGGGCCGTCGCCACCGTCCTCGGTGGGCGCCTGGGGCGGTTGCGGGGTTGCCTGGCTCATGCGGTCTCGACTCTGGAAATAACGGTTCAATATACGGTTGTGGGCGGTTTAAGCCAAATTTGCCCCGCCTTTTTCCCTGCTTTGCCCGGTTGTGCTCGGCGCCCCATCGCCGGATTCCATCGCCCTGTCGCGCGCTGCCCTCGGCTTGTCGAAGTGCTGTTTCGTGCCGCGCGGCCTTTACCTATTGTTCACCTCAAGGGCGGCACAACAACAGCGCGCCCGGGGCGGGACAGGCCCGCCACACAGCAACCGTAGGGAGAACACTCATGAACATGGCGCGTATCGGCAAACACTGGGCAATGGCTTGTGCAGCGGCAATGACCCTGCTGGCGGGTCAGGCGCAGGCAGACAACTACAGCGAAACCCTGGTGCAGTCCAAGGCGGCTCGCACCCAGACCGTCAACTTCGACGACCTGGATTTAAGCTCCAGCAAGGGGCAGCAAAGCCTCTACTACCGCATCAGCGCAGCGGCACGCAATGTGTGCGGCTCCGGTGACTACCGCATTACCGGTCACCTGGGCAGCGCCGCCGACAACGAAGCCTGCTACAAGCGCGCCGTCAACGACGCCATGAGCCAGGTGAACGCCGGCCAGGTGGCGAGCACCGCCGACTGACAGCGGGCAACGACTTCAGCCTGCAACCCCTGGCGGGCTGAAGGGGCGGGCCAGTGCCCGCCCTCGCCGGGTTCCCCTGCCCGGCACACCGTTCGGGCCGGTGGCCAGGCATGCGCCACCGGCCCGGCGCTTTTGCCGGGCAGGCCCGCCCGGGCCAGCCCCCAACTCCCGCTGTTACGGCATTGCGCCGTCTGTGCTGCCAGTGGCCGGCAGTGGTAAGGTGTGCCCCTGACATTACGCCAGAGGATCACCATGTCACGTTTATCCGCCCTTGCCGCCGGCCTTGTGCTGTGCGCTTCTTCCGCTGCCCATGCCGAGCCCGTCTCCGGCGACAGCATGCTGGACTACCTGAACCAGAACGCCGGCCAGTACGCCAGCCTGGCGGACACCATCTGGGACAAGGCTGAACTTGGCTACCAGGAAACCGAAAGCTCCGCCTTGCTACAGCAAGCCTTGAAGACCGAGGGCTTTGCCATTGAGACCGGCGTGGCGGATATTCCCACTGCCTTTGTCGCCAGCTATGGCAAGGGCGGGCCGGTGATTGGCCTGCTGGCGGAGTTTGACGCCCTGCCGGGTATCTCCCAGTCCGCCAAACCCGAGCGCGATGAGCTCGCCGACAAACACGCCGGCCACGCCTGCGGCCACCACCTGTTTGGCGCCGGTTCCACCGCCGCCGCCGTGGCCATCAAGCGCTGGCTGGCGGCCAACGACATCCCCGGCACCGTGCGCCTGTACGGCACCCCGGCGGAAGAGGGTGGCAGCGGCAAGGTATACATGGTGCGTGCCGGCCTGTTCGACGACGTGGATGCGGTGCTGGTGTGGCACCCGGCGGACCGCAACGCCGCCGACCCGGCCACCAGCCTTGCCAACAAGTCCGCCAAGTTCCGCTTTTACGGCCAGTCGTCCCACGCTGCAGTGGCGCCGGAGCGTGGCCGCTCTGCCCTGGACGGGGTAGAGGCCATGAACTTCATGGTCAATATGATGCGCGAGCACGTACCGCAGGAATCGCGCATTCACTACGTCATCACCAGCGGCGGCTCCGCGCCCAACGTGGTGCCCGACTTTGCCGAGGTGTTTTATTACGTGCGGCATCCCAAAGCCGAAGAGCTGCAGAAAATCTGGGGCCGGGTGATGGCCGCCGCCGAGGGCGCGGCCCAGGGCACCGGCACGCGCATGGAGGCCGAGGTGATCCACGGCAACCACAGCATGTTGCCCAACGAAACCCTGGCCAGCGCCATGCACCAGCGGCTGGAGCAGGTGGGCGGCGTAACCTACAGCGCTGCAGAACGGGCCTTTGCCGACAAGATCACCACCTCGCTCAACCTGTCCCAGGACCTCAGCGGGCAGGAGGCCAAAGTGCTGCCCATGGAGTTTATCCAGGGCATGGGTTCCACCGATGTGGGCGATGTCAGCTGGCAGGTACCCACCGTGGAGATGCGCGCCGCCACCTGGGTGCCGGGCACCGCTCCCCACAGCTGGCAGGCGATTGCCGCCGGGGGTATGTCCATCGGCCATAAGGGCATGATGGTTGCCGCCAAAACGCTGGCGCTGACCGCGGCCGATCTGTACCAGAATCCGCAGCTGCTCAAGGCGGCGGAGGAAGAATTTGAACAGCGTCGCGGCAAGGACTTCCACTACGAGGCCCTGCTGGGCGACCGCGCGCCGCCGCTGGACTATCGTCGATAAACCTGTGCGTCGATAATGTCAGCACGCGCCGATAAATTCTGCACGCACGTAATAAGAGGGCTGAGCAATGGCACTGCTGGATAAATTCCGACTGGATGGCAAAGTGGCCTTGATTACCGGGGGTGGCAAGGGCATCGGCGCAGGCTGCGCCCGGGCCTTTGCCGAGGCGGGGGCGAAGGTGGCCATTGCCGCGCGCACCCGGGCCGATTTGGAGCGGGTGGCCGCCGAGGTGGCGGCCCTGGGCAGCGAGGCCCTGGTGATCGAGGCGGACGTGCTGGACTTCCCGCAGTTGCGCGAGTTGGGCCCGCAGGTGCTGGCGCACTTCGGGCGGCTGGACATTCTGGTCAACAACGCCGGCGGCGGGCCGCCGCGCCCCACCGCCGACATTGGCGTGGAGGAGTTCGAGGGGATCTTCCGCTTTAACGTCAGCACCGCCTACGAACTCAGCCGCCTGTGCGCGCCGCTGATGGTGGAATCCAGCGGCGGTGGCAGCATTCTCAATATCTCCTCCATTGCCGGTCACAAGCCGGCGCCGTGTTTTGCCTCCTACGGCACCGCCAAGGCGGCCCTGTCCTTCCTCACCCGCGAGCTGGCCCAGGAGTACGCGCCACGGGTGCGGGTGAACGCCATCGCCGTGGGCTCCACCAAAACCGATGCGCTGAACACCGTGCTGACCGAAGGCATTGAACAGACCATGGTGGAGCTGACCCCGATGGCGCGCCTGGGCGAGGTGGAAGACGTGGCCCTGGGGGCCCTCTATCTGGTGTCGCCGGCGGCGGGCTATGTGACCGGTGACATCCTCGGGGTGAACGGCGGCCTGGAGCGCCTGAACATGCAAATGCCCCGGGCCTGGGGAGGCATGGGGTAATATGGTTTCTTTTGAAACTATAGCGGGGCGTGGCTATACTGCGGCCATGGTCAACACCCATGGATGACAAACTCAGCCTGCAGCAGTTTCTGCCCTACCGCTGCAACAGCCTGGCCCAGCGCATCAGCGTGTCGCTGGCCCGCATTTACGTGCAGAAGTTCGGCATTACCGTACCCGAGTGGCGCACCCTGGTGGCCCTGTCGGAATACGGCGAGTTGCAGTCCAAGCAGATTGCGGCCCACACCAGCATGGACAAAGTGCGTGTGTCGCGGGCGGTCGCCACCATGACGGACAAGGGGCTGCTGAGTCGCCGCCCCTGCGACCGCGACAGCCGCGCGGCCTTCCTCACCCTGACCGAGGCGGGCCTGGAACTGTACCGGCGCATTGTGCCCGAGGCCCTGGCCTGGGAAGAGCGCCTGCTGGCGCCACTGTCCGAGGCGGAACAGGCCACCCTGTTCGCCCTGCTGGACAAGCTGGACCTGCGCCTGTCTGAGTTGTCATCCGATTGAACGGCGGCCCACGGGCCCGGAGCTATCGGTATGCAAGGCGGTATTCAACAACGGGACATCGTGGCCAGCTTGCCGGCCCACCTGCAGCCCTTCGTCAAACTGCAGGATTACAATCGCTACACCCCGCGCGACCACGCCGTGTGGCGCTTCATCATGCTGCAGCTGACCCGCCAGTTGCGCGATACCGCCCACCCCGTGTATCTCGAGGGCCTGGCCCGCACCGGCATTGCGCTGGATCACATTCCCTCCATCGATGAAATGAACGCCGCCCTGGCCGCCCTGGGCTGGCGCGCGGTGGTGGTGGACGGCTTTATTCCCCCGGCCATTTTCATGGAGTTCCAGGCTCTGAAGGTGCTGGTGATCGCCCTGGATATGCGCAGCGTGGATCACATCTTTTACACCCCGGCGCCGGACATTGTGCACGAGTCTGCCGGCCACGCGCCGTTTATCGTGGATGTGGACTACGCCGAGTTCCTGCAGCGTTTTGGCGAGGTGGGCATGAAGGCCATCTCCACCCGCTACGACTTCGAGGTGTACGAGGCGGTGCGCCAGCTGTCCATCGTCAAGGAGTGCCCGGCCAGCAGCGAGGGTGACATTCGCGCCGCCCAGCAGGCCCTGGAAACCGTGCTCGCGCGGGAAGAGGAGCCCTCCGAGGCGGCCCTGCTCACCCGCCTGCACTGGTGGACGGTGGAGTACGGGCTGGTGGGCGAGATGGACGACTACCGCATTTTTGGCGCCGGCCTGCTGTCCTCCCTCGGCGAAAGCCGCCACTGCCTGGATGACGGGCGGGTTGCCAAGCTGCCGCTCACCGTCAACGCGGTGACCTTTCCCTACGACATTACCTCCGAGCAGCCCCAGCTCTTTGTCACCAAGAGCTGCCGCCATTTGAGCCAGGTGCTGGAGGAGTTCGCCGCCGGCATGTGCTTCCGCCGCGGCGGCGCCGCATCTCTGCGCCAGGCGATTGCCGCCGGCACTGTGTGCACCGCCCAGTTTGATTCCGGCATGCAGGTCAGCGGGCGCATGGAAGAGGTGATCTGCGACGCGATGGGCAACCCCACTTACCTGCGCACCACCGGCCCCACCCAACTCGCCTGGCGCGACCGGGAAATCTACGGCCAGGGGGTGGAGGCCCACCCGCAGGGCTTTGGCTCACCGGTGGGTTTGCTCAAGGATTTCAGCCGCTGCCTGTCGGACTACACCATCGACGAACTCAAGGCCCACGCTATCGCCCTTGGCGAGCGGGTGCGGCTGGAGTTTCTCTCGGGCATCACCGTGCAGGGGCGCCTGTGCCACATTGTGCGCCAGGAGCACCGCAACCTGATTCTCAGCTTTGAGGACTGCACCGTGACAGACCTTAACGGCCGCGTGCTGTTCGACCCCGGCTGGGGCTGCTACGACATGGCCGTGGGCGCGCGGGTGGAATCCGTATTCGGCGGCACCGCCGACCGCGACCGCTATCGCCTGTACGAGGCCCCCTCCGGGCACAGCGCCCCGCCCGCGGTGCGTGACGACACGCTGATGGCGCTGTACGGCCGTGTAGCCGAGGCAGCGCAGCAGGGCAGTGGTGACTGGCCCGCCCTGGCCGAGGCGTGCGGCGCCTATCCCGAGGAATGGCTGCTGCACTACGAACTGCTGGCGGCGCTGCCGTCGCAACCGCAGCTGGTGGCCACGCGCAGCGCCCTGGAGCAGGCGCTGGTTGCGCTCATCGAGCGGCGCCCCGACCTGGCGGAGCTGATCGGGCTGGCGCGGGCGGCGCTGGCTGAAGCCGGCTCGCAGTCTGCCTGAACCGGCCTGAATCTATCTAAGCCAGCCTAAAACCCAGCTGGTTCAACCTCGCTGACCACCGGCGGGGGCGCTCTGCCCAGGGGCCCTCCGGCGTTGCAGCAGGCCTTTGGCGCGGTTTCAATGCCTGCAACATGCACAACCGGAGACACCCATGCAGGATGGACTTTCGCGCCGCGCGCTGTTGCGCAGTGGCGCCACCCTGGCGGCGGCCAGCGCACTGCCGTCAATCACCCACGCCGCCACCGGCACCGGGCTGGCCCTGAACCCGGCGGAATACCGCGCCCTGGACGCTCTGGCGCTGGCGGCGCTGGTGCGCAAGGGTGAGGTGAGCGCCGCCGAGGTGCTGGAGGTGGCCATTGCCCGGGCCCAGGCCCTGAACCCGCGCCTGAACTGCATTGTGGAAACGCTCTACGAGCGGGCGCGGCAACGCGTCAAGGCGCCCCTGCCGGACGGGCCCTTCACCGGGGTGCCCTTTTTGCTCAAAGACCTGGGCATGATGCTCGAAGGCACCGTAACCACTGGCGGCTCGCGCTTTTACCGCGACGCCGTGGCCGGCTACACCAGCACCGTGGTCGAGCGCTACCAGCGCGCCGGGCTGGTGATTTTCGGCAAAAGCGCCAGCCCCGAGTTTGGCGGCACGGGCACCACCGAATCGCTGCTGTTTGGCGATACCCACAACCCCTGGAACCTGGCGCATTCGCCCGGCGGTTCCTCCGGCGGTTCCGCCGCGGCGGTGGCCGCCGGCATTCTGCCGCTGGCCAATGCCACCGACGGCGGTGGCTCCATCCGCATTCCCGCCTCCTGCTGCGCGCTGTTCGGCCTCAAGCCAAGCCGCGGCCGCACGCCCCACGGGCCGCGCCAGCTGTCGTCCACGCTGGCGGTGACTCACGCAGTGTCGCGCAGCGTGCGCGACAGCGCCGCCCTGCTCGATGCCACCGCCGGGCCGGAGCCGGGCCAGACCACCATCGCCCCCGGCAGCAACGGGGGCTTTCTGGATGCCGCCCGGCGCGCGCCGGGCGCGCTGCGCATTGGCCTGCTCACCAGGCCGGTCACCCACACCCCGGTCCACCCGGAATGTATCGCCGCAGTCGAGGCCACCGCCCGCCTGTGCGAGCAGCTGGGGCACCACGTTGAGCCGATTGAACTGCCCATCGACCCGCGGGAATTCTTCACCGGCTTTGGCGCGGTGATGGCCGCCGGCCTGCTGGACAGGGTGCAGAGCCGCGAGCAGGCCCTGGGGCGGCAGGTCACCGAGCAGGACCTGGAGCCCATCACCTGGCAGATGTACCAGAACGCGCGCGGCAACAGCGCGCTGGATTTGCACCGGGCCCACCAGATTCTGGGGCGCGCGGCGCGCCAGGTGGCCCTGCTGCAGGACGCGTTCGACCTGATCTTGTCGCCCACCCTGGCGACACCGCCGGCGCGGCTGGGGGAGCTGAGCCTCAACCAGCCCTATCCCAGCTACGAAAAGGCGGCGGTGAATGTGTCGGCCTTTACCTCCCTGTACAACGCCACCGGCCAGCCGGCCATGTCGCTGCCCTTGCACTGGAGCCCGGCCGGGCTGCCGGTGGGGGTGATGTTTGCCGGCCGCTACGGCGAAGAGGCCCTGCTGTTCCAGCTGGCCGGGCAACTGGAGGAGGCGGCACCCTGGTTTGACCGGGTGCCGGTACTGTCATGAGCGCGGTGTACGACGGGCCGGATGTGCCTGAGGTGGTGCGCACCCCGGATGCGCGCTTTGCCAACCTGCCGGACTTTGCCTTTGCCCCGCACTATCACAGCGTGTCGGGGCCAGCGGGCGAGCTGCGCATGCACTACCTGGACGAGGGCCCGCGCGACGCCCCGGTGGTGCTGTTGCTGCACGGAGAGCCCAGCTGGTGCTACCTCTATCGCAGGATGATCCCGCTGTTTGTGGCGGCGGGCTATCGCGCTGTGGCCCCGGATCTGATCGGTTTTGGCCGCTCCGACAAGCCCACCCGGCCCTGGTATTACCATTTTGCAAGCCACGTGGACTGGCTTGAGGCGCTGGTCACCGGGCTCGACCTCACAGACATCACCCTGGTCTGCCAGGACTGGGGCGGGCCGGTGGGCCTTGGCGTGCTGGCGCGGCAGATGCCGCGTTTTGCCCGGGTGGTAGCCGCCAACACCATGCTGCACACCGCCTCCGCCGAGCTGGCCGGGCGCACCGCCTGGGCCGCCCACGCCAGTGGCGAAGACGACAGCACCGTGAACCGCGGCCTGCTGGACTGGGCCCGCCACGGCCTGCGGGAGGCGCACTTCGAGGCGGGCGATTCGCTGCAGTTTGCCACCGTGTCGGCCCTGGCACCGGCGGTGGTGGCGGCCTACAACGCGCCCTTTCCGGGCGAGTGGCACAAGGCGGGCATGCGCCAGTTTCCGCTGCTGATTCCGCTGACCAGTTCCGACCCGGGGGCCGCCATCAACCGCGACACCTGGGCGGCCCTGTCGCGTTTCGATCGGCCCTTTCTTACCCTGTTCAGCGATGCCGACCCCACCACGCGGGGCTGGGAGGCCCTGTTCCAGGAGCGGGTGCCCGGCGCCGCCGGCCAGCCCCACGCCGTGCTGGCGGGGGCGGGGCACTTCTGGCAGGAAGATTGCGGCGAGCAGGCCGCCCGCCGCATCGTGGCGTGGATGGCCGGCTGAGGCTTCAGCTCGGCAGGATGCTGGCGTTGGTGCTGGCCAGCAGTTTGCCGATGCGGTTGTAATCCGCTCTGGGTACCCAGTTGCGGTTGCTGCCGAGGAAGCTGTGCTCGTCCAGTTCCAACAGGCCAATCAGCACCTCGGCCACAATGCGTGCCCCGGTGGGCCCCAGGCCCTCGCCCTTGTCGAAGGTGCCGGCGCTGGTTTCGCGGCCAATCACCTCGGCCTCGGCCAGCACATAGAGCCACAGCGGCGCGCCGCTGCGCGGGGCCGGCTGGCCCAGCCCCGCGTGGCTGATGGCGGCGGCTGATACGTCCTCCACCTTGTCCAGCACCAGGGCAATCTCGCTCTCGCTGCGCCCGCAGGCCGCCGCCACCGCCTCGCCCGCGGGCAGCAAAAAGACGCTGCCGCGCAGCAGGTTGCGGCTGGCCAGCGAGCTTTCGCCGCTGCTGATGAAGGGCAGGTCGAGCAGGTCCGAGGCCATTTTGGTGTCGAGTTTTTCCGCGCGCTGCACCGTGCGCCCGGCGGGGGTGTCGAACAGCTCGTGCCAGTCCACCAGGGCGTCCACGCTGCCCACCGGGCTGAAACCGCGGCCCAGGGTGGTGCCAAAAAACTCGTAGCTGTTGCCACCCTTTTGCACCTGCAGCTTCATCGGCACCATGGAGTGGCCAAAGCGATAGGCCGCCACCGCGAACTCCACCGGAATGTAGGGCGCTTCGGCGCAGTACAGTTTGCGGCCGTGGTAAAGGATGTCATCCACCACCGCCTGCCCGCACATGGCCACCAGAAAATCGAATACCACGCACCACTGGTAGTGCCAGGTAACGGCGCGCTTGGCTTCTTCGTACAGGTGGGCGCCGGCCAGGCCATCGCTGCTGGCCAGTTCGTCGCACAGGGCGTTGTGGAACTTGATCATCGCCAGCTGCATCTGGCTGACAATGCGGTTTTCGTCGTTGCGCGGGTCGCCGATCATGGCGCGGCCGTTGGCCGAGCGCAGCAGGTCGTTGGCCACCTCCGCCGAGGCGCCGGCCACGTCGGCGCCGGTCAGCAGGTGGGCGCCGTCGGCGGCGTACAGATAGGGCTGGGCCTCCGGCCCGGCGCCGTAGATGCAGTCCAGATCCAGCCGCGGGGTGCGGGCGTTGGGCACCGCGCTGGCCACCTGGTTGCGGTCCAGGCTGGAGCTGACATCCAGGGTGATGTCGTGGTCGATAAACTGGCCGAAGATCACCTGGCCCACCGGCACCGTCTGGCTGCGGCTGGCGCTGCTGCCGTTGCCGCCGTCCATCGGGCCGCCGTGGGCGCCAATGGCCCGCAGCAGATCCGCCGGGACATAGCTGGGTGGCAGGTCGGGCAGCAGGCGGCCGAAGCGCTCCTCGCGCTGGTGCTGGTGACCCCGGTGGCAGTAGTGGGCCAGGCCGGGTAACTCGTTCATTCCGTGATGTGCAGGCATGCTGAACTCCTTTCAGCGTGGGCTGAGGCAGGCAAACAAGGGGTCGCTGCAGGGCGCCTGGCCCCGGCGCGCGACAGTCAGAAAGCTAGGCCGGTGGTGCGGGGCTGTCTAAAAAATGCGCAGAATGTGTGCGCTGGCGCACAGCGGCGCCGT
The DNA here is from genome assembly GCF_003402235.1 of Parahaliea mediterranea. Classification (GTDB taxonomy): domain Bacteria; phylum Pseudomonadota; class Gammaproteobacteria; order Pseudomonadales; family Halieaceae; genus Parahaliea; species Parahaliea mediterranea. Next base: position 307,497 of record NZ_QEWO01000004.1, on the reverse strand, counting down.
GGTTTCGGCTCACATGCGAGTGATCGCTATGGAAAGTGGTATTCGTTGCGGGGGGCTTGTATTGTTTCAGGCTGGGTTCACCGCCTGTGCGGATACTGCCAAGCCCTGCGCGCGATAATCACAACCAACGCCACCTGAAGGAGCCACTGCATGTCACTGGACTTTGACAGCGCCCGCCTGCCCAACCCCCACCTGGGAGAGCAACACCACGCTTGGCGCGACCAGCTGCGCCGCTTTATTGATGCCGAGATCATGCCCCACGCCGATGCCTGGGACGAGGCCGGCGAACTGCCCATGAGCCTGTGGCCCAAGGCCGCCGAGGTGGGGCTGCTGGGGCTTGGCTACCCCGAGGCCTACGGCGGTATTACCGAGGGCACCGACGTGTGGTTCAGCGCGATTGCTGCGGAGGAGATGGCGCGCATCGGCGCCGGGGGCGTCAATGCCAGCCTGATGATTCACAGCATCGGCCTGCCGCCGGTCATTCACTGGGGCAGCGAGGCCATGAAGCAGGCCGTGGCCTCGCCAGTGCTGGCCGGGCACAAGCACATTGCCCTGGGCATCACCGAGCCCGGCGCCGGCTCAGACGTGGCCAACCTTGCCACCACCGCCGTGCGCGACGGCGATCACTACATTGTCAACGGCAGCAAGACCTACATCACCGGCGGGATGCGTGCCAACTGGGTTTCCACGGCGGTGCGCACCGGTGGCGAGGGGGCCGGCGGGGTGTCCATGCTGCTGATTCCGACCGATGCCGAGGGCTTCAGTCGCACCGCCCTGGCCCGCAAGCAGGGCTGGTGGGCGTCGGACACCGCCACCCTCTATTTCGACAATGTGCGGGTGCCGGCGGATCAGCTGATCGGCCAGGAAAACCAGGGCTTTCGCGTGATCATGACCAACTTCAACGGCGAGCGCATGGGGATGTCCGCCAGCATGGAAGCCCAGGCGCGGGTGTGCCTGGAAGAGGCGGTGGCCTGGGCCACCGAGCGCCGCACCTTCGGCAAGCGGTTGGCGGACCACCAGGTGATTCGCCACAAAATTGCCCAGATGAAGCAGAAGATCAACGCCACCCAGGCCTACCTGCGCCTGTGCTACGAGAGCATAGCCGCCGGCCAGCCCAACCCCGGCGATATTGCCATGCTCAAGGTGCAGGCCAGCGAAACCCTGGAATTTTGCGCCCGCGAGGCCATGCAGATTCTCGGTGGCATCGGCTACATGCGCGGCAACCGGGTGGAGCGCATCTACCGCGAGGTGCGGGTCAACGCCATCGGCGGTGGCTCCGAGGAAATCATGCGCGATCTGGCCGCGCGCCAGTACGGACTGTAGGAGGTTGTGATGAAACTGTGGCACTGCGCCGGGGCGCGTTCGTTGCGGCCCTTGTGGGCGCTGGAAGAACTGGGCCTGGAATACGAGCTGGAAATACTGCCTTTTCCGCCGCGCCTGTTCCAGCGCGACTACCTGGACACCAATGCCCTGGGCACGGTGCCCTTTTTTCGCGACGGGGTGGTGGAGATGACCGAGTCGGTGGGCATCTGCCAGTACCTGGCGGATCGCTACGACACCCGGCGCCAGTTCAGCCTGGGGCCGGAGCACACCGAGTACGGCGCCTACCTGAACTGGCTGCACCACGCCGACGCCACCCTTACCTTTCCCCAGACCATTGTGATGCGCTACACCTTCCTGGAGCCGGACGCCGCCAAAAAGCCGGTGGCCGAGGACTACAGCAAGTGGTTCCTGGCCCGCCTGCGGCGGCTGGACGCCCACCTGGCGGAGCATGACTACCTGGTGGACGAGCGCTTTACCATGGCCGACATCGCCGTTGGTTACGCCCTGTACCTGGGGCGCCTGCTGCAGCTGGATGCCCACTACCAGCCCCAGACCGGGGCCTACCTGGCGCGCCTTTGCGAGCGGGCGGCCTTTGTGCGCGCCGACGACCGCGCCGGCCCCCTGCAGTTGCCTGGCAACAGCTGAGCAGCGCGGCGACACCACATAACAAACTGACCGAAGGAGACGCGCCATGAGCGCCAGCGAACAGGAACTGACCGAGTTCCGCCAGCAGGTATCGGCCTGGCTGGCCGACAACAAACCCGCCGACCCCGGTTTTTTGCTGCCCCAGTCCTTTATGGAAGTGGGCACCGAACAGCAGCTGGACTTCCTGCGCGAGTGGCAGCACAAGGTATGGCGCGCCGGCTACCTCGGCATGGCCTGGCCCAAGGCCTACGGTGGTGGTGGCGTGGCGCCGGTCTTTCAGAGCATTGTGGATGCCGAGATGCGCCGCCACGCGGTGCCCATCTGCTTCAACGTCATCGGCCTCGGCTGGGCCGGTCCGCTGATCAACCATATCGGCTCGGAGGAGGAAAAGGCCCGCTATCTCAAGGGCATCCTCACCGGCGAGGACATCTGGTGCCAGGGTTTTTCCGAGCCGGACCACGGCTCCGACCTCGGCAACGCCCAGACCCGCGCCGTACGCGATGGCGATGAGTACGTGATTAACGGCACCAAGATCTGGACCACCATGGGCAACTTCGCCAAGTACATGATCCTGCTGGCGCGCACCAATCCCAACACCGAGCGCAAGTACGACGGTTTGTCGTTCTTCCTCTCGCCCATGCAGGTGCCGGGCATCGAGGCGCGGCCCATTCGCAAGCTCACCGGCGAATACGGCTTTACCGAAACCTTTTTCACCGATGCGCGCATTCCCGCCAGCTGCCTGATGGGGGAGGAGGGCCAGGGCTGGAAGATCGCCATGCAGACCCTGCAGTACGAGCGCGGGGCCGAGGCCGGCGCCGCCGGCGGGCTGGCCTTTGAGCGGGTGGTGATCGACGACATGATCGATGATGTGCGCGACCTCACCCGCGATGGCGAGCCCCTGCTGTCGGACCCGGTGGTGCGCGACGAGCTGGTGCAACTGATCATGGCCGAGAAAGCCGGCGCCCTGAACAGCAAGCGCGCTGCCATCCAGGCCCTGAACACCGACTATCCCTTTTCCCTGCCGCTGTCGCACAAGCTGGCCTTTTCCGAGCATGGCCGGCTGATGCGCCGCTTCGCTATTGGCCTGCAGGGCGCCGCCGGCGGCCTGTACGTGGGCGACGGCCAGGCCCGCCAGGGCGGGTTCTGGCAGCGCGCCTATTTCAATAACTTTTCCACCACCATTGGCGGCGGCACCAGCCAGGTGCAGGCCAACATCATTGCCGAGCACGTGCTCGGCCTGCCGAAGTAGGGGGCGAGCATGAGCGTGATCAACAACACCACCCTGGTCTTCGACGAGGACCAGGCGATGATTCTGGACGTGGCGCGCGACTTTTGCCGCCAGCGCTCGCCCATCAGTGCGGTGCGCGCCCAGCTGGATACGCCGCTGGGCTACGACGAGGCCCTGTGGCAGGAGCTGGTTGGCCTGGGCTGGCCGGGGCTCGCCCTGCCGGCGTCGGTGGGCGGCAGCGGCCTGGGCATTCGCCACGCGGTGGGCATTGCCGAGGCCATGGGCCGGGCCATGCTGGGCACCCCGCTGATCAGCACCACCCTGGCGGCCCAGCTGGTGGCGCGCGCCACCGCCGAGGCGCGGGTGGATGAATTTCTGGCCGATGTGGCCGCCGGCGTGCCCGCCACCGTGGCCCTGCTGGAAGGCCCCGACTGGGGCGCGGATACCTGCCAGTGCCTGTTCGACGAGGGCGGGGTGCTGCAGGGCGCCAAGCAGTATGTGCCCGACGCCCAGGCCGCCGGCTGGTTTGTGGTGGTTACCCGCCACCACAACCTGCCGGCCCTGGCCCTGGTGCGCGCCAGCCAGTTGCGCGACGGGGCGATCAGCCCCCACACCCTGATCGACGAAACCAAACGCGCCGCGACCGTGGACTTTACCGGCGTGCAGCTCACCCCGGACGCCATCATCGCCGGCGAACAGGTCACCGTGGCCCTGTGCGACTTCTACCTGCTGGGCGCCCTGCTCACCGCGGCGGAGGCCGCCGGCAGCGCCGGCGCCTGCCTGGATACCACGGTGGACTACCTGAAAACCCGCAAGCAGTTCGGCAAGCTGATCGGCTCCTACCAGGCCCTCAAGCACCCCTGCGTGGACATTCTCATGGGTGTCGACGCCGCCCGCTCCTTCGTCTACCACGCCGCCAGCCTGCTGGATGACGGCGCCTTCGATCGCGATGCGGAAATTGCCTGCCGCATGGCCAAGGCCCAGTCCAGCGAGGTGCTGCTGCAGGCCGGTGACCGGGCGGTGCAGTTTCATGGCGGCATGGGCTTTACCTACGAGTGCGACGCTCAGCTGTACATCCGCCGCGCCCAGTGGAGCAGTCAGCAGTTTGGCGATGCCCTGCATCACCGCAAGCGGCTGGCCGCGCTGCTGCTGGACGCGGCGGCCTGAGGGCGCAGCCATGGGCCGCGATGGGCAGCGCAGTCAACGCAAGCGCGGCGGCCTGAAACGCGGCGGCCTGAGCCGCAGCCTGTCGGTGTCGCTGGCGGGGCTGCGGGCCGGTGGCGCCTTTGCCATCGACGGCGCCCTGCAGCGCTTGCGCGGCGGCGATGGGCCGGCGCTGGATTCCGCCTTCGCCCGCCGCGAAGCCCAGCGCTTTGTGGCGGAGCTGGGGCGGCTCAAGGGCAGCTACGTCAAGATCGGCCAGATGATGGCGCTGCTTGGCGAGCACTTTCTGCCGCCGGCCCTCACCGAGGCCCTGCACACCCTGGAGGCCAGCACCGAGCCTTTGCCCTGGGCGGAGATTGAGCCGCTGCTGCGCGAGCAGCTCGGCGCGCGCCTGGATGAACTGCAGGTGGAGCACCAGGCGCTGGCGGCGGCATCCATCGCCCAGGTGCACCGGGCCACCGTGCGCGCCAGCGGCGAGCACATCGTGCTGAAGGTGCAGTACCCCGGGCTGGCCGAGGTGATCGACGACGACTTTGACAGCGTGGTGCGCATGCTGTTGCTGGCGCGCTGGGTGCAGGCCGGGCGCGAACTGGACACCTGGCTGCAGAGCCTGCGCGAACAACTGCACAGTGAAATCGACTACGCCAGGGAGGCGCGCATGCTGCAGCGCTTTGGCGAGCGGGTGCAGGCCGCCAACGCCGCCACCGGGCGCAGCGTGCACTACCGCATTCCCCAACTGCACGCCAATTACTGTGGCGAGCAGGTGCTGGCGATGGAGTACATGGGCGGCTACCGGGTGAGCCGGGCCGAGGTGGCGCGCCTGTCCCAGCGCCGTCGCAACGCCCTGGGCGAGGCCATGCTGGAGCTGTTCTTCCTGGAGGTGTACCAGTGGGGCGAGCTGCAGACCGACCCCAACTTCGGCAACTACCTGGTGGCCCCCGGGCGCGACGGCGACGAACTGGTATTGCTGGATTTTGGCTCTGTGCTGGCCCCGGATGCGACCTTTCTGCTGCACCTGGGCAACGCCATTTCCGCCGGCATGGCCCAGGACCGGCAAGCCCTGGCGCAGAGCCTGCTGGGCCTTGGCTGCCTGCGCGAGGACAGCAGCGACTTTGCCCGCGACACCTTTGTGGATTTTTGCTGCCAGCTGCTGGAGCCGCTGGAGGAGCCAGCTCATCTGCCGGCCCAGTACCTGAACCGGCGGGGGGAATACCGCTGGGGCCACTCCGCCCTGCTGCGCCGGGTGGGCAAGCAGGCGGCGGGCGCCGCGGCCACCCGCCATTTCAGTGCCCCGGGGGGTGACTTTGCTCTGATTGCCCGCAAACTCACCGGGGTGTTTACCTTTATCGCCGTGCTGGGCGCCGAGTTCAACGGCCACGCCATGGCCCAGCGCTACATCGACCACTGGCTGTCGCAGGACTAGCCTGACGCCCGCGGCTCTGCCCGCCTTTTCGCCGTCTTCCCGGCGCTTTGCCTGTGCTTTTCGTGTGCCTTTCGTGGGCGCCGATGGGCTTTTCCTGTGCGCTTTATTGAGAGCTAAGGCAACGTTGTCATTGCCGCTGCCGCCAGGGCAGGCATGGTGCCTGGGGCCGGCCTGCGGCAGTGGCCGCGGTAAATCCCGCGATTTTTGCCGCTAGCTCGCGGCACCAAAGCCTGTGGTGACAGGCTGTTACGCATTTCTCGACCCACCGGCGAAATAATTTCCTCACCCTGTTGACAACGTTGTCCAGCGCGCATAGGGTAGCTCCGACAACGTTGTCATGTGCTTGTCATAATAACGCTCAGCCGCTCCCGGAGGCTGACGGTTCGCCGCCGGGGTACAGGTCGCTTGAATAAGCAAAACGAGAAGGGGGAACCCGTGAAAACACTAAAATCATCTATCCGTTCACTGCATGGCAGCCGCTCGCGCTTCCTGCACAGCTCCCTGTCGGTCATGGCCCTGTGCGGCGTGGTCGGCTCGGCGCAGGCGCAGGACCCCGCTCCGGCCCTGGAAGAGGTCGTGGTGACCGGTATCCGTGGCAGCCTGCAGGAAGCCATGGACACCAAACGCAATGCGGTGGCCATTGTCGATGCGATCAACGCCACCGACATCGGCAAGTTCCCGGACAAGAACGTGGCGGACTCCCTGAGCCGCATCACCGGTGTGTCGGTAACCCGCGGCTTTGGCGAGGGCGAGAAGATCGCCGTGCGCGGCACCGCCCCCAACCAGAACCGCACCCTGCTGAACGGCGCCGCGGTGGCCTCCGCCGACTGGTTTGTGCTGGACAACCCCTCCCGCGCCTTCAACTACACCCTGCTGCCCTCCAACATCGTGTCGTCGCTGGAGGTGTACAAAACACCCCGCGCCGACATTCAGGAAGGCTCCCTGGGCGGCACCGTGATGCTGCGCACCCGGCGTCCGCTGGACATGGAGGCCAACAGCGGCAGCGTGCAGGTGCAGGGCATGTACTCGGAGACATCCGAAGAGGTCGACCCCCTGCTGTCGGCCCTGTACTCCTGGAAGAACGACGCCGAGACCCTGGGTTTTAATATCTCTCTCACCAAGCAGGATCGCACCTTGCTGCGCGAGGGCACCGAAATCCTCGGCTTTGAGCGCCAGAACTTTGGCCGTGGCGACGTGTGGACGCCCCGCGCCCTTGGCGATGCCCACTTCACCCAGGACCGCGAGCGCGATACCGCGCTGGTTACCGGCCAGTGGCGCCCCACCGAGCGCGGCCAGTTCACCGTGACCTACCTGAACTCCGAGCTGGACGCCAACAACACCAACCACAACAACTACCAGTGGTTTAACGGCCAGGCGGGAGGCGGCACCATCGACCCCGCCAGCGCCCAGCTGGTGGGCGACGGTGTGGTGGCAGGCCAGGTGGCCGATAACTACGCCGAGTACTACGTGATCGACCGCGAATCCTACAGCGAAACCGAGTCGCTGGATCTGGAATACGCCCACGACTTTGACAGCTTCTCCCTCACCGCCCGCCTTGGCCACACCGAAGCCGAAGGCGGCACCAGCAGTGATCGCCAGTACGGCTTCGACAAGATCAACCCTCGTCTGTCTGGCTCCACCTTCAACGGCCTGGATTCCACCGCCTTTGTCGGCGGCAGCCCTGAGACCGAAGAGCAACTACTGGGCCGCGGCCTGGGCTGGATGATGGAAAACCAGCGCATTATGAGCGACGAGGAAGACTACGCCGGCCTGGACCTGCAGTTCGACGCCGACGTGGGCATCTTCCACACCTTCAAGACCGGTGTGTACTACCGCGACCACGACAAGGGGCAGTTCCAGAACGGCACACGCTTCCACTGGCTCACCGACGCCATGCACTCGGACGACGCGACCACCTATGGCGGCGGCAGCGACACCTCCGGCTGGGACCGCTGGCTGTACGGCAACCTGGATGCCGGCACCCTGGGCAACTACGCCTACAACGAATCCGGCGCACCCTATCCGCTGCTGAACGTGGGCAGGGCTGAGTCTGTGATCTTCCCGCAGGAGGCCTATGCCAACGCGGCCACCTTCCTGTTCCTGCCCGACACCTGGGATGTGAACGAGAAGATCTACGCGGCCTATGTGTCCGGCGACTTCGAGGGCGAGGGCTTCCGTGGCAACATCGGCGTGCGCGTGGTGCAAACCGACGTGGCCTCCACCGGCTACAACTGGGAGGGTGACGCCACCGCCGCGGCCATCGACCTGATCGGCGGCTACGACCTGCTGGTGGATTCCATCGACAGCCGCGACGACTTCAACGTGCGTCAGGTGACCGAGGATCACGACTACACCGAGGTGCTGCCCAACCTGAGCGTTGCCTTCGATGTGACCGGCGACAGCCTGCTGCGCTTCTCCGCCGCGCGGGTGATGTCCCGCCCGGACTACATCAAGATCGCCAACCAGTCCTCGGCCAACCTGGACACCGGCACCGGCGTGCGCGGCAACCCCTTCCTGGACCCTGAGCTGGCCAACCAGTTCGACCTGGCCTACGAATGGTACTTCGCCGAGCACAGCATGCTGGCGGTCACCTACTTCCAGAAGGACATCAGCAACTCCCTGGTCTCCAGCACCAGCGTGGAAACCCAGTACGATCCGAAACTGGACCGCAACGTGGACGTGACCTTCGTGCAGCCCAACAACGGCGCCGGCGTGGACGTGCAGGGCGTGGAGGTCAGCTACCAGCAGGCCTTCGGTGACTTTGGCGTTATCGCCAACTACACCTACACCGACGCCGACAGCCGCGACGACCGCGATCCAGTGCTGCGCCCCGGGTCCGGCCTGGTGCCAGGCTCCTCCGAGCACATGGCCAACCTGTCCGGTTACTTCGAGAACGACTGGCTGAGCGCCCGCCTGAGCTACAACTACCGCACCGAGTGGTACGACGGCCTCAGCGAGTTCGGCTCCGAGATGTACATCGACGACTACGGCCAGCTGGACGCCAATGTCACCGTCACCGTGTGGGAGAACATCGACCTGGTGTTCGAAGGCATCAACCTCACCGGCGAAGAACTGGAGCACTACCACATCGACACCGCGCGCAAGGCCCGCCTGTATGACAACGGTGCCCGCTACGTGGTGGGTGTGAACTACCGCTTCTAACCCATCGCCAGCGCCGCGGCCGCACCCTGTGGGCCGCCGCGGCGCAAATGGCGCTTCCCTTTATCCAACAAGTTGTGTGTCGGGTGTCGCGGCGGTGGCGCCCTGCGGTAAGGCGGGCCTATCCCTGGCTTACCTTGGCTGGTGTGCCAGCGTGCCCACCAGCCTTTTTTATTTCTGGCGACGTGTAAGCGGTGTAAATCGACAGCATGAATTCAATGACTTCCGACATTGGCCGCCTTTACCTGGGCATCGACGGTGGTGGCAGCAAGTGCCGCGCCCTGCTGGCCGATGCCAGCGGGCGGCCAATGGCCAGCGTGACCGCCGGCCCCGCCAACCCGTTTCAGGACCGGGCCCAGGCCCTGGCCTCCATTGAGGCCGCCAGTCGCGGGGCGCTGGCCCAGGCGGGGCTTGGCGAGGCCGACCTGAGCCGTGTGGTGGCCGGGGTCGGGCTGGCCGGGGTGAATATTCCCAGCGTGTACGCCGCGATGGCTGCCTGGCAGCACCCCTTTGCGGCCCTGCATCTGACCACCGACATCCACATTGCCTGCCTGGGCGCCCACGGCGGCGAAGACGGCGCGGTGATTGTGGCGGGCACCGGCTCGGTGGGCTATGTCTGCGTGGATGGCCGCAGCCACAATTACGGCGCCCACGGCTTTCCCTTTGGCGACAAGGCCAGTGGCGCCTGGCTGGGGCTGGAGGCCCTGAAGGCCGCCCTGCTGCACCTGGACGGACTGGGGCCGCAAACGGCGCTGCTGCCGCGCATTGAAGGCGCGCTGGGTGCCAGCGGCCTGGAACTGGTGGCCGCCATGGCGGGCGCCAGCTCTCGGGATTACGGCGCGCTGGCGCCGCTGGTGCTGGAGTGCGCCGACGCCGGCGACCCGGTGGCAGCGGCCATTCTGGCAGACGCCGCCGGCTACCTCGACGCACTGGCGCGGCGCCTGCTGTCTCACGGTGTCAGCCACTTTGCCCTGCTCGGGGGGCTCGGCGCGCGGCTGACCAACTGGCTGGCGGCGGATGTACAGGCGGCATTGGTAACACCGCGCGGCCAGCCGGACGAGGGCGCCCTGCGCTTTGCCCGCTCGCGCCCGCAAGCGCGCACGGCGGCGCTGGGATAGACTCTCGCCATGTCGTTCGCTGCCTCATCACCGGTTGTTCCCGCCCCCCATCACAGCGCAGCAGGGGAGGGTGAATGCCACCTTACGCGGCAGATGGCGGTGCGCGCGCAAACGCCCGAATTGCAGGCGATGGCCGCATTCGTGGCCCGCAGCCTTGCTCTGGTGTCGGGGGCGCCGGCGGCGAAGGCCGCTGACGGTGTTGACGCCGCTGACACCACAGCGCAACTGGCACTGGATGCCAGCCTTGCCAGTGCCGAACACTACCACCTGCAGATCAGCCCGCAGCAGGTGCGCCTCAGTGGCGGCGGCGTGCCCGGCGTGTTCTATGCCCTGCAAACCCTGCTGCAACTGCTGCCGCCGGACGTGGCGCTGCGGGGCCTGCCGGCGCAGGGCGCTTGCACCCTGGCCTGCGCCAGCATCAGCGACGGCCCGGCCCTGGGCTGGCGCGGCATGCACCTGGACTGCGCGCGGCACTTTTTTCCGCGGGATTTTATCCTGCGCTACATCGACCTGCTGGCCCTGCACAAGCTCAACCGCTTTCACTGGCACCTGAGCGATGACCAGGGCTGGCGCTTTCCCAGCCGGCGCTTTCCGCGGCTCACCGAAGTGGGCGCCTGGCGCGAGCGCACGGTGGACGGGCATACCTCCAACCCCGGGCGCAGCTACCGCGAGCAGCCCCACGGCGGCTACTACAGCGAGGACGATATTCGCGCCGTGGTGGCCTATGCCGCCGAGCGGCAGATTACGGTGATCCCCGAACTGGACATTCCCGGCCACGCGGCGGCCCTGCTGGCGGCCTACCCCGAATACGCCTGTGGCCCCCGGGCCGATGGCGCGCCCTATCAGGTGGAGGCACACTTTGGCATCTTCCCGGATGTGCTGTGCCCGAAGGAGCCGACCTTCGCCTTTCTGGAGCAGCTGCTGGCCGAGGTGGTTGCCCTGTTTCCCGGGGACTACGTGCACATTGGCGGCGATGAAGTGGTCAAAACCGCCTGGGCCGGCTGCCCCCACTGCCAGCAGCTCATTCGCGAGCACGGGCTGGGGGATGAAAACGGCCTGCACGGCTATTTTGTCGCCCGGGTGGCAGGCATTCTTGAGAAGCTCGGTAAAAAGGTGCTGGGCTGGGACGAAGTGATGGATGGTGGTGTGTCCGGCGATACCACCATCATGTGCTGGAACAGCAACGCCGGCGAGCGCGCCCTGGCGGCGGGCTACCCGGTGGTGATGTGCCCGGTGGACCGGGTTTACTTCGACTTCTACCAGTCCACCTCCCTCGATGAGCCCGCCGCCATCCACGGCCTGACGCCCCTGCGCGCGGTTTACGACTACAGCCCGGCGGCGCTGGCGGCGGGCGCAACAGCGGGCCAGTTGCTCGGCGCCCAGGGCAACATCTGGAGCGAATACCTGGCCACCCCGGAGGCGGTCTGCTACACGGCGCTGCCGCGCCTTTCGGCCCTGGCCGAGAGCCTGTGGCGCGGCGAGGGCCGACAGTGGGCGGACTTCTGCCGCCGGCTGCCGGCGCTCACCCGGCGCCTGCGCGCACTGGGCTACACCGTGGCCGACAGCCACTACAAAGCGCTGCTTACGCCGGACACGCGCCGCGATGGCACCCTGCGGGTGCAGTTGGCTGGCGGCGTGCCCGGGGTGCGCTGTCGCTACACCCTGGACGGCGCAGCGCCTGATGCTGCCAATGCATCTGCATCCGGCACCGCCAGCCCGACCTGGCTGGAGATCGACCGCGAGTGCGTGCTGCGCGCCTGCGGCGAAACCCCGGAGGGCGCCCCCTGCGGTGACGAGCGTCTGCACGTGGTGCCCCACCTGGCCCTGCACCGGCCGGTGTATTACTGGCGGGACGAGGGCTTGCAACAGGCGCCGGAGCTGGCCCTGCTCACCAACGGCTGGCGCGGCAACGAGCGGATTTTCCACTACCACGAGTGGGTGGTGTTCGATGCCGAGCGGGTAGACATCGTGCTGGACCTGGAACGGGTGCGCCGCGTGCGCCGCCTGCGCTTCAACCTGGAGGCCGGGGCCCACCGCCAGCTGGCGCGCCCGGCGGCCGTTGAGGTGCTGGCCAGCGCCGCAGACCAGAAGTGGCAGGCGCTGGCGCGGCTGGATGCGGCGGCGCTGGATGCCAGCGGCGCGGTGGACATTGACCTCGGCCACTGCGCCCTGCGCTACCTGCGCCTGCGGCTGCACAACAGCCGGCGCTACTACAGCCCCGAAACCCGACAGCGGCAGCGCATGCCGCTCTACCTGGACGAACTGGTACTGACCTGAGCGGCCACCGCGGCGGCCGACCGACCACAGGATTGCGTTACATGAAACTTGCCACACTCGACATCGCCATTATCGCCCTGTTCCTGGGGGCGACCATTGGCCTGGGGCTGTGGCTGTCGCGCCTGGCCAGCCGCAACCTCAAGTCCTACTTCCTGGCCGGTAACGACATACCCTGGTACATGCTGGGCCTGTCCAACGCCTCGGGCATGTTCGATGTTTCCGGCACCATGATCGCCGTGGCCTGGATGTTCGTGTACGGCATCAAGAGCGCCTGGATTCCCTGGCTGTGGCCGGTGTGGAACCAGATCATCATGATGATCTTCCTGGCCCTGTGGATGCGGCGCTCGGGCGTGCTCACCGGCGCCGAGTGGATCAGCTTCCGTTTTGGCGACGGGGCCGGCGCGCGGCTGGCCCACATTGTCACCGTGCTGTTTGCGGTGGTCATCGTGATCGCCTTCATGGCCTACTTTGTCGAGGGCATTGGCAAATTCTCCGCCCAGTTCCTGCCCTGGGACCTCGCCTTCAACCTGGCCGGCCTGCAGTTTTCCAGCGAAGACAGCTACGCCCTGATCATCATCGGCCTCACCACCCTGTACACCCTCAAGGGCGGCTTTTACAGCGTGGTGGGCACCGAGGTCATGCAGTTTCTGGTGATGACGGTGGCCTGCCTGATTGTGGGCGTGATCGCCTTTGGCGCCACCAGCGCCGAGCAGATACAGGCCGCGGTGCCGGCGGGCTGGGACAGCCTGTGGTTCGGCTGGGAGCTGGGCCTGGACTGGTCCACACTGTTGCCGGCGGCGGATGCGCGCATCGCCGAGGATGGCTACGGCGCCTTCGGCTTTTTGTTCATGCTGATGATCTTCAAGGGCATTTTCGCCAGCCTGGCCGGCCCGGTGCCCAGCTACGACATGCAGCGCATTCTGGGCACCCGCTCGCCCTCCGAGGCGGCCAAGATGTTTGGCCTGACGCCGCTGGTGCTGTCCTTCCCGCGCTATTTCATGATTGCCGGCATCACCGTGCTGGCGCTGGTGTACATGGACGCCGGCGCCCTGCTGGACGGCAGCGGCCGGCTGGACTTTGAACGGGTGCTGCCCTACGCCATATCCGAATACGTGGACGCCGGATTTCGCGGCCTGCTGCTGGCGGGCTTGCTGGCGGCCTTTATGTCCACCTATGCCGCCTTCATCAACGCCGGCTCCGCCTACGTGGTGAACGACCTTTACCGCAAGTACTTCAACCGCAGCGGCAGCGGTCGCCACTACGTGCGCCTGAGCTACCTGGTGACCGGCGCACTGGTGCTCATTGGCCTGTACTTCGGCTTTGCCGGCGGCAACATCCAGGCGCGCACCGACTGGATTGTGGGCCTGCTGTACGGCAGCTACGTGGCGTCCAACGTGCTCAAGTGGGTGTGGTGGCGCTTCAACGGCTTTGGTTATTTTGCCGGCATGGCGGCGGGCATGATCGGCGTGGCGGTCATTCCGCCGGCGCTGGAGGCGGCCGGCATCGAGTGGCTGGCCATTCAGCAGTTTCCCCTGTTACTGGCGGTGGCCATGCTGGGCAGTGTTGCCGGCTGCCTGCTGACCCCGCCGGTGGACGCCGCGCAACTGGATCAGTTCTACCGCCAGACCCGCCCCTGGGGCTGGTGGGCGCCGGTGGTGCAGCGTATCAGCGCCCAGGACCCAGCCTTTTGCCCCAACCGCGACTTTGCCCGCGACATGGGCAATGTGCTGGTGGGCATTGTGTGGCAGATGACCCTGGTGGTGATTCCGATGTTTGTGATGATCCGCGCCACCGACAGCCTGCTGTGGAGCCTGGGCGTATTCGCCCTGACTACCTGGCTGCTGAAAAAGTACTGGTGGGATCGCCTGGAGGATTAATCAGGCAGGCCCTGCGTGCCAATCAGGCGCGCCCGAGGCGCGCCAGCATGGCCTGGTTTTCCGCTTCGATGTGCTTGAAAAAGCCCGGGTCGCTCAAGTGGCTGGCGGCCTCCTCGTCGGCGATCACCACCGCGGCGGGGTGCATCTGCAGGATGGAGGCCGGACACCAGGCCGACACCGGCCCTTCCACCATGGCCTTTACCGCCGCCGCCTTGCTGGCGCCGGTGGCCAGCAACACCACCAGCCGCGCTTCCATGATGGTGCCAATGCCCATGGTCACCGACAGGTGCGGCTGGTGCTCGCCCTCGGCAAAAAAGCGGGCGTTGTCGGCAATGGTTTCGCGGGTCAGGGTTTTTACCCGGGTGCGAGAGGTCAGGCAGGAGGTGGGCTCGTTAAAGCCGATGTGGCCGTTGCGCCCAATCCCCAGCAGCTGGATGTCGATGCCGCCGGCGTCCCCAATGGCCTGCTCGTAGGCTTCGCAGGCGGCAATCGGGTCGGGCGCGTCACCGGGGGGCACCCGGGTGTTGGCCGGGTCGATGTCGATATGGTCGAAGAACTCGCTGTTCATGAAGTAGCGGTAGCTCTGCGGGTGGGTCGGCGGCAGATCCATGTACTCGTCCAGGTTGAAGCTGCGCACAGCACCAAAGCTGATGTCGCCGGCGCGGTTGCGCTCGATCAGTTCCCGGTACAACTGTACCGGCGTGGAGCCGGTGGCCAGGCCAAACACCGAGTCCGGCTTGCGCTTGAGCTGCTGCTGGAAAATATCGGCCCCGTAGCGGGCAACCTCGGCGGGGGAATCGAGAATCACGACTTTCATGGGCGGGCCCTGGGTTTCGGGTTACGGGTTACGGGTTACGGGTTACGGGTTACGGGTTATACGGTGTGAACGTTAGGGTTTGCGGTGCACCTGGCGGTGGCCGGCGACCCAGGTGTCCAGCACCTGCAAATCGTTGTCCAGCCGCACAAAGTCGGCGCGAAACCCCGGGGCAATGCGCCCCAGGGTATGCTCGCGACGCAGGAAGGTAGCGGGGTACAGCGCTGCCATGCGCAGGCATTCCGGCAGCGGCAGGCCCACTTCCCGGTGGCAGTAGCGCACAGCGTCGATCATGCCGATGGCGCTGCCGGCCAGGGCGCCCTCGGCGTTCACCAGCCGGCCGTCGCGCACCTGAATGCGCTCGCCGTAAAGCTCGAACCAGTCCTTGCTGTCGCCCACGGTGGCCATGGCATCGGTGACCAGGCACAGCTTGCCCCCGCCCAGGCAGCGCGCGGCAAGGCGAATGCTGGCCGGGTGAACGTGGTGGCCATCGGCAATAATGCCCGCCCAGCAATCGCCGGCGTCCAGGGCCGCGCCAACCACGCCGGGCTCGCGGGATGTCAGCGGGCTCATGGCATTGAACAGGTGGGTAAAGCCGCGCAGCCCCTCGGCCCGGGCGGCGCTGATATCGGCATAGGTGGCATTGGTGTGGCCGGCGCAAACCAGCACACCGGCCTGGCTGAGGGTGGTGATGGCGCCGGCGGGCAGGTGCTCCGGCGCTGCGGTCAGCACCGTGGTGAGCTGGCTGCCAAGGCTTGCCAGCCAGGCGATATCCCCGGCATCCGGCTGGCGGATGCGGTCTTGGCGGTGAGTGCCGCGCCGGGCCGGGGCAAAGAAGGGGCCTTCAATGTGAATGCCAATCACGCCGGCATGGCCCGCCGCCTGGGCTGCGAGCACCGCCTCGGCCCCGGCGCGGTGCACCTGGGGCGTGTCGCTGATCAGGGTGGGCAGCAGGGCGGTGGTGCCGGTGGCGCGGTGGCCGGCCAGCATCTGTGCCAGCCCCGCCACATCCGGCTGGTTGTTAAACAGCACGCCGCCGCCGCCGTTCACCTGCAGGTCGATAAAGCCCGGGGCCAGCAGGCCATCACCGAGTGTGGTGGTTGGCGAGCCAGTTGGGATGTCATGCGCCGGCACTACGGCGCTAACCTGCCCGTTGTCGATGTGAACGGCGCAATCCTCGCGCAGGCTTTGCCCGTCGAACAGCCGCGCCGCCAGCAGGTATTCGCTCATTGCGGCGCCGGGCAGGTGGAGTCGCGCACCACCAGTTGCGGGCGAAAGCCGTTGCCCGGCAGCACCGGGGCGGCGCTGGCGCCATTGCGGCTGGCGCGAATGCTGGCAATCAGGTGGCTGGCGGCGCAGCTGGCAATGTCGGCATTGGGCTGGTGGGCGGTGGTCAGCTTGGGCCAGGTCTGGCGCGAGAAGGGGCTGTCCTCAAAGCCGACGATGGACAGCTCCTGGGGCACCGCCACCTGGTGAATGCGGGCCGAGAACAGCGCGCCCGCGGCAATTTCGTCGTTGGCGGCAAAAATGGCGGTGGCGCGGGGCGCCATCGCCAGCAGGCGGCGGGTGCGGTCGGCCCCCGAATCAAAGTTGAATTCGCCGGGCACGATCAGCGCCTCGTCCACGGCAATGCCGTTCTGCGCAAGAGCGGCCAGGTAGCCGTCGCGGCGCGTTACGCTGGAGCGGTGGATGTCTTCACCGCCAAGGAAGGCGATGCGCCGGTGGCCGAGGCCAGCCAGGTAATCGGTAATGTCGAAGGCGGCCTGGTAGTCATCCACATAAATGCAGGGCTCGGCTTCGCCGGGGTCGTCGGAGCCCGACACAATGCGCACAAAGTGCAGCTCGCGCTGGCGCAAGGCGGCAATCAGGGCCGGGTTTTCGGAGAAGGGCGGGGTCAGCACCAGGCCGGCGATGTGGCCGGTGCTGAGCAGTTGCTGCAGGTCCGCCATGATGTCGCCGGTGCCGGCGGCCAGGGGGTGAATCAGCAGCTCATAACCCTGCGCGCGGCATTCCGCCAGCAGGCCGTGCTGCATTTCGATCACATAGTGGCTGTTGGGGTTGTCGTAGATGAAGGCGATAAAACTGGCGGCGCCGCGCAGCTGCCGGGCGGAGATATTGGGCTGGTAGTTCAGCTCCTTGATGGCCGCCCAAACCCGCTCCTTGAGTTCCTCGCCGACAGAGGGCTCCCGGTTGATCACCCGGGAGACCGTCTTGAAGGAAACCCCCGCCAGCTTGGCGACGTCCTTGATGGTGGCTTTCATGCCCCTGCTGTCCCTCTACCGCTGCGACCTGTGCCGCGCCATGTTATCGGAATTGCGCCGCAGTGTAGCGGATGGGGGTGCGTATGACAACGTTGTCATGCGCGCGCTGGCCCGCGATTGATGCAATGTCGGAGCGGTGGCTCGCCCGCACCCGCGCCGGCCGGCGCCAGGCGACCGGCAGGCTGTCGATAGGTTGTCGATAGGCTGTCGATAGGCCAGCGCCAGGCCCGCGTGTCAGTTTGCGTCATCGCCGTGGTCAGTTTCGGGTAGCCCGGTGCGCGCCGGTTGGTGCTATTCTGCCCGGCCCCCTGGCATGTAACCCAACGGAGAACCCCCAGTGAGTGATACCAGCCCCCTGTTCCAGCCCTTCACCTGTGGCCCCCTGCAACTGGCCAACCGCATTGTGATGGCGCCGATGACGCGCAACTTCTCGCCCGGCAATATCCCCGGCGACAACGTGGCGGAGTATTACCGCCGTCGCGCGGCGGGCGGCGTGGGCCTGATTGTCACCGAGGGCACCTGCATCGACCACATTGCCGCCAGCGGCTACCCGGATGTGCCGTATTTTCACGGTGAGCAGCGCCTGGCTGGCTGGCAACGGGTGCTGGAGGCGGTGCACGCCGAGGGCGCCAAAATCGCCCCCCAGCTGTGGCACTGCGGCGGCATGCGCAAGGCCGGTGTGCCACCGGAAGGCGACGTGCCCGGCTACACCCCCTCGGGCATGAACGTGCCGGGCAAGGTGAACCGCCACATCATGAGCCAGCAGGACATTGACGATGTGATCGCCGCCTTCGCCCGCGGCGCGGCGGATGCCAAGCGCCTGGGCTTTGACGCGGTGGAGCTGCACGGCGCCCACGGCTACCTGATCGACCAGTTCTTCTGGGCCGGCACCAATGTGCGCGACGACGCCTACGGCGGCTCCATGGACAAGCGCGGCCGCTTTGCGGTGGAAGTCATCGAGGCGGTGCGCGAGGCCGTGGGCCCCGAGTTCCCGATCATTCTGCGCTGGTCCCAGTGGAAGCAGCAGGATTACACCGCCCGCCTGGCCGAAACCCCGGCGGAACTGGAACAGTTCCTGGCACCTCTGTCGGCGGCGGGGGTGGATATTTTCCACTGCTCCACCCGGCGCTTCTGGGAGCCGGAGTTCGACGGCTCCGACCTCAACCTGGCGGGCTGGACCCGCAAACTCACCGGCAAGCCCGCGATCACCGTGGGCAGTGTGGGCCTCACCGAGGACTTTCTGCCGGTGCCCGGCGAAACCACCTTCCGCGAGGCAGAGCCGGCCAGCCTTGACGAACTGCTGCGCCGCCTGGGCGGGGGCGAGTTCGACCTGGTGGCCGTAGGCCGGGCGCTGATCGCCAACCCGGACTGGGCCCAGCTGGTGCAGGAAGATCGCCTGGCCAGCGCCCGCGCCTTCGAGAAGGAAAACCTGTTCCAGCTGGTGTAATTCGCACCGCACACACCGCTGGCGCAGACACCGCTGGCGAAGCCAAGGCGGCGGCCCTATAATCCCGCCGCCCTGGCTTCGCCACCCCGGCGGGAGCGGGCCCAGCGGACTCATTGATGACTGCGCCCGACCTGCTTGCACACCCCGCGCCTGCGGCGGCGGACGAAGCACTATTTACCCAGATTGCCAACGATGTGCGCCAGCGCGGCTACGCCGTGTGCCCTGGCGCGCTGCCGCTGGCACTGTGCGACGCGCTGCTGGCCCAGCTGCAGGCCATGCCCGCCGAGCGATTCGAGCGCGCCGGGGTAGGGCGGGACGACAACCACACCCTCAATCGTTTCGTGCGCTCCGACGAGATCTGCTGGATCACCGGGGATTCCCCGGCCGGCCGCCAGTGGCTCGACTGGAGCGCGCGGCTGCAGCAGGCCCTTAACCGCCAGCTGCTGCTGGGTTTGTTTTCCTTTGAATCGCACTTTGCCCACTACGGCCCCGGCGACTTCTACCGCAAGCACCTGGATGCCTTTCGCGGCAACACCAACCGCGTGCTGTCGCTGGTGGCGTACCTGAACAGCCACTGGCAGCCGGATGACGGCGGCGAACTGCTGATGTACCTGGATGAGGCCCGGGGCGACACGCTGAAGGTGGTGCCGGCCCTGGGCACGGTGGTGGTGTTTTTGAGCGAGGAGTTCCCTCACGAGGTACTGCCGGCCCAGCGCGACCGCCATTCCATTGCCGGCTGGTTCCGGGTGAACACCTCCACCGCCGGGCGGGTTGACCCGCCCCGCTAGCCGGGCTCAGCCGCCGCTGACGGCCTGGGCAGTGGGGGTGAGGTAGGTGTGCACCAGGTAGGCCGAATAGGCGCAGAAGCAGAGCAGCAGGGCGCCGCCCTCCACCCGGTTGATGCGGCGGCCGCCGCCGCGGAAGTTAAAGCCGATCACAAACAGTGACACCGTCAGCAGCGCCATGATGCTCATGTCGCGGTTGACGATGTCCGGCTCCACCGGAAAGGGGTTGATGCAGCCGGCAATGCCGACCACCGCCAGGGTGTTGAACAGGTTGGAGCCGATCACGTTGCCAAGGGCCATGTCGTGCTCGCCCTTGCGCGCCGCCAGCACCGAAGACACCAGCTCCGGCAGCGAGGTGCCCACCGCAACAATGGTCAGGCCGATGATCAGGTCGCTCACGCCAAAGCCCTGGGCCAGCTCTACCGCGCCCCACACCAGAATGCGGGAACTCACTATCAGCAGGGTCAGGCCCATAACCAGCCAGATCCAGGCGCGCTTCATGGGCAGGATGCGGCTGGGCATTTCCAGGTCCAGCTCCTCGCCCAGGCTGTCGTCCTTGTTGCGCATGCCCTGGGTTATGGTCCAGGTCATCAGCACAAAAAACACCACCAGCAGCAGGAAGGCATCGGCGCGGGACAGCTCGCCGTCCAGCAGCTGCACAATGGCCAGGGCAGTGATGCCGGTGAGAATCGGAAGTTCCTTGCGCAGCACCTGGGACTTCACCGCAATGGGGCTGATCAGGGCGGTCAGGCCCAGCACCAGGGCGATGTTGGTGATGTTGGAGCCGTAGGCGTTGCCCAGGGCCAGCCCGGGATTGCCCTGCACGGCGGCCAGGGCCGACACCAGCATTTCCGGTGCCGAGGTGCCAAAGCCCAGAATCACCATGCCGATCAGCAGCGTGGGCATGCCGAAATGACTGGCGATGGACGCGGCGCCATCAACGAATTTATCTGCACTCCACAGCAGCAGAATGAGGCCGATCAGAACGGCAGTCAGGGCAGTAATCATGCGGCGGATTATACGGGGGCTCTGTTGAATTTGGCCACGCAAAATGCGTCTTGCATCACAATGGCGGCTTGTGCTGCAGGCATTGCCGGCTATGCTGATTGAGTAGCGGCGGGGCCGCGCGCGAATAATGAGCTAAGGAGAGAGCATGAGCAAGCATCTGGCAGAGGATCTGGCCACGTTTATGGACGGCGTTGAGCGCCGCAACCCGGGGGAGCCTGAGTTTCACCAGGCAGTGCATGAAGTGGCGATGGATATCATTCCCTACATTGCCGACAAGCCCATCTACAAGGAACTCAAAATCCTTGAGCGCATGACCGAGCCGGATCGCATCGTCAGCTTTCGCGTGGTGTGGCAGGACGACAGTGGCGATATCCGGGTGAACCGTGGCTACCGGGTGCAGCAGAACAACGCCATCGGCCCTTACAAGGGCGGCATTCGCTTCCACCCCACCGTGACCCAGTCAGTGCTCAAATTCCTCGCCTTCGAACAGGTGTTCAAGAACAGCCTCACCGGCCTGCCCATGGGCGGCGGCAAGGGCGGAGCGGACTTCAACCCCAAGGGCAAATCCGACCTTGAGGTAATGCGCTTCTGCCAGGCCTTCATGACTGAACTGGCCAAACATATCGGGCCGGATACCGACGTGCCGGCCGGTGACATTGGCGTTGGCGCGCGGGAAGTGGGCTACATGTTTGGGCAGTACAAGCGGCTTGCCAACCGCTTTGAAGGGGTGCTCACCGGCAAGGCCCTGGAATTTGGCGGCAGCCGCATTCGCACCGAGGCCACCGGCTACGGCGCCGTGTACATGATGCAGGACATGCTCAGCCACCACGGCGAAACCATCGACGGCAAAACCTGCGTAGTGTCGGGCTCCGGCAACGTGGCCACCTACTGCGCAGAAAAACTGATCCAACTCGGCGGCAAAGTAGTGACCCTGTCGGATTCCTCCGGCTTCGTGCACGACGCCGAGGGCTTCACCCAGGAAAAACTCGACTGGGTGATGGAGCTGAAAAACAAACGCCGTGGGCGCATCGAAGAATACGCCCGCGAGTTTGGCGCCACCTATCACGAAGGCCAGGAGCCCTGGAACGTGCCCTGCGATCTCGCCTTCCCCTGCGCCACCCAGAACGAGATCGACGCCGAGGAAGCCAAGGCCCTCATCAAGAACGGCTGCCGCGGTATCTCCGAGGGGGCCAACATGCCCACCACACCCCAGGCCATCAAAGTCATACAGGACGAGCCCAACCTCCTGCACGCTCCCTCCAAGGCCGCCAATGCCGGCGGGGTAGCGGTGTCGGGCCTGGAGATGAGCCAGAACAGCCTGCGCCTGCAGTGGAGCCGCGAAGAAGTGGACCAGCGCCTGCGCGGCATCATTCGCGGCATTCACGACCAGTGCGTGGAATTTGGCACCACCGCCGAAGGCCACGTGGACTACTTCCGCGGCGCCAACATTGCCGGCTTCAACAAAGTGGCCTCGGCCATGCTGGCCTACGGGGTGATGTAAACGCCATCAGCCCCGGCCGAGGCGGCCGGGGCGAGGCGAGGCGAGATGAAAAGTGGCGCACAATAAAAAGGGTATCCAGATTATCCGATTGGGTCGGACGGCTTACAGTTTGATCAACAAATGATCGCTGGTTGGGAAGTAGCATTCAGCGGGACAACGGCGACAGCATCGCCGGTCTGTGTAAAACACGGATAACCGTGCAAACAATCAATCGTTCTACAGTGTCCTCGGCGGCGGTATATCGCAGATGAGCGATTTACCGCTGCCGCCACGAAACGGAAGTTTCTAAGGATTGCGCCGGGAAAACCGTCTCGCAGTCTCGCCCCAGTTCTGCCTCTTGCAAATATACGGCAATGCCGTATTATCTTGCGCAATGATATTCATCGAAACCAGTATCTTCTCCAAGCTCCTTCCGGCTTATCTTTCGGATGAGGAGTATCGGGCTCTGCAGAGCTATCTGATGCAAAAGCCTGATGCCGGGGACATTGTCAAAGGATCAGGGGGAGTTAGGAAGGTCCGTTGGGCGCCCGCTGGCAAAGGGAAAAGTGGTGGCGTTCGAGTTATCTATTACTGGAAGAAGCCTGATCATGAAATCTGGATGCTGACTATCTACAGTAAATCGGAGCAGGCCACGATTCCCGGTCATATCCTTAAGAAAATCGCGGAGGCAATCGATCATGAGTAAACGCGACCTTGGTGCTGAGATCCTGGATGGTATTAAAGAAATCCAGCAGCACAAAAAGGGGAAGCTTCATTTAAGAGTTACCGAACTGTCGGAGCCTTCCCCGCCTAAAGTCATCCGTCAAAAACTCAAAATGTCGCAATCCGAGTTTGCCGGCTTGCTGGGTGTTAGCATGCGAACACTCCAGGATTGGGAGCAAGGCCGTCGTGAGCCTCAAGGTCCGGCTGTGGCGTTGCTACGCATTGCGGAGCAGCACCCGGAAGTTTTCACTCAGCTCCACTGAATGTGAGCCCGCCGCTGCTATTCCGGAGAAATGGCCAAGAGGACTTCTAAACCCGGGCTGTATGCGCACAACTTCTGATCATAAATGTGACTAAAAGGTATTCATTCATATGAACGGGCGGGGCTACGACTACAACCTAGGCCGCTTCCTGAGTGTCGATCCCTTCATTATCGAACCCGGCAATAGCCAGGCACTTAATCCTTACAGCTATGTTCTCAACAATCCACTCAGTGCCACAGATCCAACGGGCTACAAAGCTGAACGAAAAAACAAGCGTAAAGCAACCGACGATCCCAGTAATCTTCCACTGAAAGGTGGGCTTAGAGTCCGTTCACCTAGTACTAATGGAGCCACCAAATCGCCACAGCGAGTAGGGACATTGAATGGAGTGCTCTCAGAAACATCTAGTAATTCCGCGGTAAAATCTGAGGCTTCAGATCCATTGGATTCTGATGATTCCGGAATCAATGGCATTGCGGGAGGAACTGAGCCCGCACCATCACCTGAAATATTGGTGCCAATAGGGCCTGAAGCCTCAGCTACAACTGAACCGAACATCGAGCCAGACTGGCCTTCTGACGACGGTTCTAGCCAGGCAAAAGGCCCGGGATCTCCGCCTGCCTACTCTCGCTCTGGGATTGTTGAGGAAATAATTGTTCGGGCCCGATATGAAGGTGCAAAACTAGCGAAATTGAAGGCGAACACCGGCATAGAATTTATTAGAGCCCCGTATCGACCGACTGATCCGGCAGGAAATCAGGCCGCAAGAGTATTGGTGTGGGAATTGAAGGCAATTGTATGTGTAACATTCCCAACTCCTTGCTCAGCGTATGGTGCAGCCGAGACAACAGCAAATTTTGTACAAAATCCTAATGCAATGGATGCGACCTCTCTCGGGTATGAAGCCTACAAAGCCAGATTTGGCGGAACTCACCCGGTAAACCAAGCCATAGACATGTTTATCGGTGAACTTCTCGGAATACTGCCCAGAGAATGAGACTATGGACTATAGAAAGCTGACATTTTTGACAATACCAGCCTGGGTAGTATTCGGATACATCTATTCAAGGCTGGGACCAGCAGTAGCTCTGATAAGTGTTTTTGCACTTTCTTCAATTCTCGCATCTTTGTTCCCATTCTTCGGGCTAATCGGTGACATTAAGCGGCGAACAATATTTGTTACGGGTCTTTTTATATCAGCCATATTGCTTATAGTTGTAGATGTTGTTTTAAATTTTAACTCTACGAATGTAGAAAAAATTTTTCTAATTTTAAGTTATTTTGTAGGGCTAGGTTTTATATTAGGTGCAAACCTATTGATAGCCCGAAAAACTAATGATGAGGAAACTTGAGCAATGAATGCCATATGACTTGTAAACGATAGATATCCTTTATGTCGTTTCTAGCATCCTTTAAAAGATGGAGCGCCACGATAGTTTCGTGAATCTTTGCGAACCATCCCGGCTGTATTTCGTCCGTTTAAGTAAAATTAGGTCTAATAAATTTGATCTTATCATCACTCGTTAAGGTGATATGTAGTGTAGCTAAGCCCCTGTCATACGCGCACCCGTTCAGGTGAACGGTCAACATTACAATTTGCGATGGATTGAAAGCTGCTTTGGCAGTAGGCCACCTAGAATTATTCGGCAGCACGGCGCTACAAAAAGGTCCGCTTGCGGACGGTGAGGGCCAGCCCGCACGCACCTCATAGCAAGCTCCAAAAGCGGTAACCCCCTCAATTCGCCTCCGTTTCACTGAATTCGACGACGATAATTTCTTCCTCGAAGCTAAATACCAGCAGTCATTACAGATACCAATAAAAAAGGCGCTACCGAAACCGGCAGCGCCTTTTTGTTTTGCTGGTTGTTACTTCACATCGAAGCGGTCGGCGGTCATCACCTTGGTCCAGGCGGCGACGAAGTCCTGCACGAACTTCTCTTTGCTGTCGCTGGAGGCGTAGAACTCGGCAACGGCGCGCAGCTCGGAGTTAGACCCGAAGATCAGGTCAACCGGGGTTGCGCTCCACTTGGCCTTGCCGCTGTCGCGGTCTTTGCCCACGTACACGCCATCGATGGTTTCGGATTTCTCCCACACGGTGGACATGTCCACCAGGTTGACGAAGAAGTCCGTGCTTAGGGTGCCGGGCTTGTCGGTGAATACACCGTGCTCGCTGCCATCGGCGTTGGCACCCAGTACCCGCAGGCCGCCTACCAGGGCCGTCATTTCGGGCACGGTGAGGTCCAGCAGGGCGGCGCGCTCTACCAGGGCCTCGGCCGGCGGGCGGGGGAAGTCCGGCGCCAGGTAGTTGCGGAAGCCGTCGGCCTTGGGCTCAAGGACTTCAAAGGCTTCCACATCGGTCATGGCCTGGGTGGCGTCGGTGCGGCCGGGCATAAAGGGCACTTCGATCTTGTGGCCGCCCTTCCTGGCCGCTTCCTCGATGGCCGCGGCACCGCCCAGCACAATCACGTCCGCCAGGGAGACCTGGGTTTTGCCGGCCTTTTTGTTGAAGTCTTGCTGCACCTGCTCCAGCTTGGCCAGGGTGGCGGCCAGTTCCTGGGGCTGGTTAACGGCCCAGTCCTTCTGAGGTGCCAGGCGAATGCGCGCGCCGTTGGCGCCACCGCGCATGTCGGTGTCGCGGTAGGACGCGGCGGATGCCCAGGCAGTCTTGACCAGCTGCGCGGTGCTAAGGCCGGATTTCAGGATGGCAGACTTCAGCTTCTTCACGTCGCCGCTGTCGATCTGCTTGTAGTCGGCTTCGGGCACTGGGTCCTGCCACAGATAGGTTTCCTGCGGCACCCAGTCGCCCAGGTAGCGGGAGGTGGGGCCCATGTCGCGGTGGGTCAGTTTGAACCAGGCGCGGGCGTAGGCGTCCTCGAACTCCTCCGGGTTGTTCAGCCAGCGCTGGGTGATTTTGCGGTAGGCCGGGTCTTCCTTCAGCGCGAGGTCGGTGGTGAACATCATCGGCGCGTGGCGCTTGCTCTTGTCGTGGGCATCGGGAACCATGCCGGCGCCCTTGCCGTCTTTGGGCTGCCATTGCTGGGCGCCGCCGGGGCTCTTGGTGAGTTCCCACTCAAAGCCGTACAGGTTCTGCAGGTAGTTGTGGGTCCACTCGGCGGGGCTGATGGTCCAGGCGCCCTCCAGGCCGCTGGTTACCGTGTCGGCGCCCTTGCCGGTGCCGCACTTGTTGCTCCAGCCCAGGCCCTGTTCTTCGATGGAGGCCGCTTCCGGGTCGGCGCCTACACAGTCGGATGCCTTGTGTGCCCCGTGGGCTTTGCCGAAGGTGTGGCCGCCGGCAATCAGGGCGGCGGTTTCTTCGTCGTTCATGGCCATGCGGCCGAAAGCGGTGCGAATCGCCTGGGCGGCGGCCAGCGGGTCGGGGTTTTTGTGGGGGCCTTCGGGGTTCACGTAAATCAGGCCCATCTCGGTGGCGCCGAAGGGCTTGTCCAGGTTGCCCTGTTCGTCGCGGCGCTGGTCGGTCAGCCACTCGCCTTCCGGGCCCCAGTTTACTTCCTCGGGCTCCCACGCATCGGCGCGGCCAAAGGCGAAGCCGGCGGTTTTAAAGCCCATGTCGTCCATGGCCACGGTGCCGGCCAGTACGATCAGGTCGGACCAGGACAGGGCATTGCCGTATTTCTGTTTGATCGGCAGCAGTAGGCGGCGGGCTTTGTCCAGGCTGGCGTTGTCGGGCCAGGCGTTCAGCGGCGCAAAGCGCTGCATGCCGCCGTCGGAACCGCCGCGCCCGTCAATGGTGCGGTAGGTGCCGGCCGCGTGCCAGGACATGCGAATGAAGAAGGGGCCGTAGTGGCCGTAGTCCGCCGGCCACCAGTCCTGGGAGGTGCGCATCAGCGCCACCAGGTCTTTGCGCAGCGCTTTCAGGTCGAGTTCCTCAAAGGCGTCGGCGTAGTCGAAGTCGGCCCCCATCGGATCTGCCGAGCCGGCGGAGTCGCGCAGCGGCTCCAGGCTCAGGCGGTTGGGCCACCAGTAATCGTTGTCGGGCACGGCGGGCTTGTCAGCAGCCAGGGCCGTCTGGCCGATCGCACACAGGGTGGCGACGGTGATGGCCTTTCTCAGCAGTCTGGATTGTTTCATAGGATCCTCTCTCTGATCTTTGAGTCGTTACTGCGGCGCGATAACAGAGGGCGGATAAGTTCCCCCGGTTGTGTAGCACAGGCCAACTGGCCGGCACTCTCTTGTTATCGGGAAGAAGTATAGGCAGGTCGCTGTGATACAGCCCAATTGCAAATTCAGAAGCTTATGTTCTGTTTTTTGGATGTACGGCGAGGGCCGGTGATGGTGCGGGGGAGGGGTGTTAAGGGGGAAGAGAAGGAGAGAGGAAAAGGAGAGAAAAAAGCCCCGGCCTGTCAGCACTTGGCGTGACAGGCCGGGTGGCATGCAGGTTATTGCGCCTGGGCGCGTGCCCGGGCTTCCAGGCGGCGGTTGACCCACAGGGCCAGCAGGGTCCAGGCCACCGCCGAGAGCAGGTAGCCGCTCACTGCCACCAGGCCGAACTTGGCCGACAGGGAGAGGGCCAGCAGCGGGGCAAAGGCGGCGCCAAACAGCCAGGCGAAGTCGGCGGTCAGGGCCGCGCCGGTGTAGCGGTAGCGGCGCTGGAAGTTGGCGGTAACGGTGCCGTTGGCCTGGCCGTAGGACACACCCAGCAGGGCAAAGCCGATCAGGATGAATGCGTTCTGCTGCGCCGGGCTGCCGTCCATGAGCATGGGCGAGAACAGGGCGAACACACCGATCGCGGCGGCCATCAGGCCGAGGGTGGTGCGCTTGCCGATGCGGTCGGCAATCAGGCCCGAGGCCATGGTGCCGAGGATGCCGGCGCAGGCGCCCCAGATCTGGATTTCCAGTACCTTGTCGATTACCTGCGATTCGTTCAGGGCGATCCACGACAGGGGGAAGATGGTGACAATGTGGAACAGGGCGTAGCTGGCCAGGGCGACAAAGGCGCCGATGAAAATATTGCGGCCCTGCTCGCGCAGCATTTCGCGGGTGCTGATGGGCTCCAGTTCGCTCTCTTCCAGGGCGAAGGTGTATTCCTCGGTGAGCACCAGGCGCAGGCGGGCAAACAGGGCCACCACGTTAATGGCGAAGGCCACAAAGAAGGGATAGCGCCAGGCCCAGCTCAGGAAGTCCTCGCTGCTCACGCTGAGCACCAGGTAAAGGAACAGGGCATTGGCCAGCAAAAAGCCCAGCGGCGCGCCGAGCTGGCCCAGCATGGCGTACCAGTTGCGGCGCTCGGACGGGGCGTTCAGCGCCAGCAGCGAGGGCAGGCCGTCCCAGGAGCCGCCGGTGGCAAAGCCCTGCAGGGCGCGGAAGAAGGCCAGGAACACAATGGCCGCGGTGCCCAGGGTGTCGTAGCTGGGCAGGAAGGCGATGCCGGCGGTGGCGGTGCCCAGCAGGAACAGCGAGGCCGTGAGCTTGACACTGCGGCCCCAGCGGCGCTGGATGGTCATGAACAGGGCGGTGCCGAAGGGGCGCGCAATAAAGGCCAGGGCAAAAATCCAGAAGGAGTAAATTGTGCCCTCAAGCTGGCTGGCATTGGGGAAGAATACCGAGGGAAAGACCAGCACACAGGCGATGCCGAACACGAAGAAGTCGAAGTACTCGGAGGTGCGCCCAATCACCACGCCAACGGCGATTTCACCGGAGGCGAGGGGGGAGTGGCCGGCGACGGTCTCCGGGCTGGCGTGGGGGGAAGAAACGGGGTGTCCAGTCGCGTTGGCCATGGCGAGAAAATTCCGGAATTGAGACTACAATGACCTCACAGGCTACCCCCATTCCGTCGTGGGCACCATAGGACAAATTGTCCAATTCCCTCGCCGGTCACGATCCCGTAGAGTGCGCGCCACTCTTCCCACAATCCGGAATTGCGAGCGGCAATGGCAACTCCCAGAACACTCTGCAAAACACTCCTGGCATCTGTACTCGCCCTGTCTTTGGCGGGCTGCAAGTGGGTGGTAATGTCCCCGTCGGGCGACGTGGCTGCCCAGCAGGCGGACCTGATCCTGTGGTCCACCTACCTGATGCTTATCATTATTGTGCCGGTGATTCTGCTCACCCTGCTGTTTGCCTGGCGCTACCGTTCCTCCAACAAGAACGCCACCTACAAGCCCGACTGGGATCACTCTACCAAGCTGGAGCTGGTGATCTGGGCGGCGCCGCTGGCCATTATCATTGCCCTGGGCGCGCTGACCTGGGTGAGCACCCACAAGCTGGACCCCTACCGCCCGCTGGATCGCGTTGACGAAGGCGTGCCGGTGCCCGAGGGCACCCAGCCGCTGGTGGTAGAAGTGGTGGCCATGGACTGGAAATGGCTGTTCTTCTACCCGGAGCAGGGCATTGCCACCGTCAATGAACTGGCGGCGCCGGTGGATCGGCCGATCAAGTTCAAGATCACCGCCACCACCATGATGAACTCCTTCTACGTGCCGGCCCTGGCCGGGATGATCTACGCCATGGGTGGCATGGAGACCCAACTGCACGCCGTAATCAACGAAGAAGGCAGCTACGAGGGTTTCTCGGCCAACTACTCTGGCGAAGGCTTCAACAAAATGCGCTTTGAGTTTCTCGGCCAGTCCGAGGCGGACTTCGAACAGTGGGTGGCCCAGGTCAAGGCCCAGGGCAACCCCCTCAGCCGCGATGTCTACAAGGCGCTGGAGAAGCCCAGTATCGATGATCCGGTGCGCTATTACAGCGAGGTCATGCCGGGCCTCTACGACGCCATTCTCAATCGCTGCGTTGACCCTGGCCAGGTCTGCATGAAGGACCTGATGAAAAGCCACCACGCACACCACGGCGAAGGATAGGGCCAGCAAGCCCGGGCAGCACGCCCCCTAAGCTAAACCCGTTACGGCCGCCCCCGGGGCGGCCCAGTTGTCAAACCCAAGGGCGCCACAACTATGTCGTCAGCAGTACAGACCTACTCCGACACCACGTCAGCCGTCTTCGGCCGCCTGACCTGGGACTCCTTCCCCTTCCACGACCCGATCATCCTCGGCACCTTCATCATGGTGGCCGTGGGCGGCATCGCCCTGGTGGCGGCGCTGACCAAGTACAAGGTCTGGGGCTACCTGTGGAATGAGTGGTTCACCAGCATCGATCACAAGCGCATTGGCGTGATGTACATGATCCTCGGCATCATCATGCTGCTGCGCGGCTTTGCCGACGCCATCATGATGCGCCTGCACCAGGCCATGGCCTTTGGCGACAGCCTGGGTTACCTGCCGCCGCACCACTACGACCAGATATTCACCGCCCACGGTGTGATCATGATCTTCTTCGTGGCCATGCCCTTCGTGGTGGGCCTGATGAACTACATTGTGCCGCTGCAGATTGGCGCGCGCGACGTGGCCTTCCCCTTCCTGAATAACTTCAGCTTCTGGATGACCGCCTCCGGCGCGGTGCTCATCATGCTGTCTCTGTTTGTGGGGGAATTCGCCAAATCTGGCTGGCTCGCCTATCCACCGTTAACGGGGATATTACAAAGCCCCGGGGTCGGGGTGGATTACTACATCTGGGCGCTGCAGATCGCCGGCGTGGGCACGCTGCTGTCCGGGGTGAACTTTGTGGTCACCATCGTCAAAATGCGCGCCCCCGGCATGACCATGATGAAAATGCCGGTATTCACCTGGACGGCCCTGTGCACCAACATCCTGATTGTTGCCGCCTTCCCCATCCTCACCGCGGTGCTGGCCCTGCTGTCGCTGGACCGCTACATGGACTTCAACTTCTTCACCAATGATCTTGGCGGCAACGCCATGATGTATGTGAACCTGATCTGGATCTGGGGTCACCCGGAGGTGTACATCCTGATCCTGCCGATCTTTGGTGTGTTCTCCGAGATTGTCTCCACCTACAGCGGCAAGCGCCTGTTTGGCTATTCGTCCATGGTGTACGCCACCGTGGTGATCACCGTGCTGTCCTACCTGGTGTGGCTGCACCACTTCTTCACCATGGGTTCCGGCGCCACCGTGAACAGTTTCTTCGGTATCACCACGATGATTATCTCGATACCGACGGGGGCGAAGATTTTCAACTGGCTGTTCACCATGTACCGCGGCCGCATCCAGTTCGACGTACCGATGCTGTGGACAGTGGGCTTTATGGTCACCTTCGTGATCGGCGGCATGACCGGCGTGTTGCTGGCGGTGCCCCCGGCCGACTTTGTGCTGCACAACAGCCTGTTCCTGATCGCCCACTTCCACAACGTGATCATCGGCGGCGTGGTGTTCGGCGTGTTCGCCGCCATCACCTACTGGTACCCGAAAGTCACCGGCTACAAGCTGGATCCATTCTGGGGCAAGTGCTCCTTCTGGTTCTGGCTGATCGGCTTCTACGTGGCCTTCATGCCGCTGTACGCACTGGGCCTGATGGGCGTTACCCGCCGCATGAGCCACTTTGAGGATATGTCCCTGCAGATCTGGTTCCAGGTGGCGGCCTTCGGCGCGGTGCTGATTGGCCTGGGTATCCTGAGCTTCCTGATCCAGCTGTACGTGAGCTACAAGAAGCGCGATTCCCTGCGCGACGAAACCGGCGACCCCTGGAACGGCCGCACCCTGGAGTGGTCCACCTCGTCGCCGCCGCCGCAGTACAACTTCGCCTTCACCCCCCAGGTGCACGAGAACGATGCCTGGTGGCAGATGAAGCAGCACGGCTTCAAGCCGCCGCAGGAAGGCTTTATGCCCATCCACATGCCCAAGAACACAGCGGCGGGCATGGTGCTGGCCGGGCTGGCCACGGTGTTTGGCTTTGCCATGATCTGGTACGTCTGGTGGCTGGCGGCAGTGAGCTTCGGCGCGCTGATCCTCGGCGCCATCATTCACACCTTTAACTACAAGCGCGACTACTACATTCCGGTGGAAGAAGTGGCCGCGGTGGAAAACCGGCGGGCGGAGGTGCTGGCCTGATGAGTAATGCAGTAGCAACACCGGCCGCCGGCAACGGCAAGCTGGAATTTCTGGTACGCGGCGAGCATCACCCGGCCCAGGGCACTTTGCTGGGCTTCTGGATCTACCTGATGAGCGACTGCCTCATCTTTGCCTCCCTGTTCGCCACCTACGGCGTGCTGAGCCTGAACTTTGCCGGCGGCCCGTCGGGTGCAGACCTGTTCGACCTGGAACTGGTGGCCCTGAACACCGCCTTCCTGCTGATCTCTTCCATCACTTACGGCTTTGCCGTGCTGAAGATGCAGCAGAACAGCCTGCGCGGCACCATCGGCTGGCTGGCGGTGACCGGCGTGTTTGGCCTGTGCTTCCTGGCGGTTGAACTGTATGAGTTCTATCACATGATTCATGTGGGCGCCGGCCCGCAGCGCAGTGGCTTCCTGTCTGCCTTCTTCACCCTGGTGGGCACCCACGGCCTGCACGTGACCTTCGGCTGCATCTGGCTGGTGACCCTGCTGCTGCAACTGCGCAAGCACGGGCTGATCCAGGAGAACAAGCGCCGCGTTTTCTGCCTGTCCATGTTCTGGCACTTCCTGGACGTGATCTGGATTGGCGTTTTCACCTACGTCTACCTGATGGGGTCCATGGTATGAGCGAACATCACGATCATCACGACCACGCCGAAGAGGCGCCGCACAGTACCTTCAAAGGCTACATGATCGGCTTTGTCGCCTCGGTCATTCTCACTGCCATTCCCTTCTGGATGGTGATGGGCAACGTGCTGGACTCGCGCAACGCCACGGTGCTGATCATCCTAGCGTTTGCCGTGGTGCAGATTGTCGTCCACATGGTTTACTTCCTGCACATGGACTTCCAGTCCCAGGGCGGCTGGACCATGCTGTCGCTGATCTTCACCGTGGTGCTGCTGTTCATCACGTTGTTTGGTTCCCTGTGGGTGATGTACCACATGAACGTGAACATGATGCCGTCCATGATGGGAGCCTCCTGATCCACCTGTGAATGCCAACCCTCGCCCGCGCCGCCTGCTGCACAGCCTGCTTGCCCTGTGTGCGCTGGCGGCCTTTGCCGGTTTTGTTGCCCTGGGCAACTGGCAGGTGGAGCGCCGGGCATGGAAGCTTGAGCTGATCGAGCGCGTTGAAGCGCGGGTGGCCGCACCCGCCACTGCCCCGCCCGTCCGGGCCGACTGGCCCAGCGTCAGCCGCGACAGCGACGAGTACCGCCACGTGCTGCTGCGCGGCCGCTTTCTTCCCCAACTCGATACCCGCGTTGCCAGCGCTACCGAACTCGGCACCGGCTACTGGATTCTCAGCCCCCTGCAGCTAGGCGATGGCAGCACGGTGCTGGTCAATCGCGGCTTTGTGCACCAGGGCGATGAGCCCGCCCCGGTGCCCGCCGGTGAGGTGGCAGTCAGCGGCCTGTTGCGCATCAGCGAGCCCGGTGGCGGCGTGCTGCGTGACAATGTGCAGGGTGAAAACCGCTGGTATTCGCGGGACGTTGCCGCCATTGCCAAGGCCCGGGGGCTGGATGACGTGGCCCCCTACTTTGTCGACGCCGCGGCCGATACCGCCGGCAGCCCCGGCGGCGCTGGCCCAGTGGGCGGGCTGACGGTGATCCAGTTTCACAACTCCCACCTGGTGTACGCCATCACCTGGTACGGCCTTGCGTTGATGGTGGCGGGGGCGGTGGTTCTGGTGCGGCGCGAGGCGCGGCGTCGCTCGCCGTAACGCCGGCTCCAGAACAAGAACCGAGCTAGCAGGCGGAGGGCGGCAGTGGCTGGGCGCACCTGCCGGCGGCGGCGTATACTGCCCGCCGAAGGAACGCCAATGCATCATCCCCATGAATAACCCGCGTGAATAACCGCTCATGAACAAAGCCCAGGCGGCCCGCAAGCCCACCCTGCTGAACCGGGTATCGGTGACCGAGAACGACGTCACCCTCGGCGAGAACATGCAGCAGCTGGCGCAGCTGCGCTGGATGGCCGTGCTCGGCCAGTTGCTGACCATCCTCATCACCTATTTCGGTTTTGGCGTTGAGCTGCCCCTGCAGCAGATGCTGGCGGTGCTGGGGGGGCTGGTGTTGTTTAACGGCCTGAGCCTGCTGAGCCTGTCCATTCGCCGGCCGGTGTATTCCTGGGAGCTGTTTTTCGCCCTGCTGGTGGATATGGGCACGCTCACCTACCAGCTCTACCTCAGCGGCGGGGTGACCAACCCCTTTGTGTTTCTCTACATTCTGCAGGTGGGCCTGGCGGCGGTGTTGCTTGCCTCGCGCTGGGCCTGGACCCTGCTGGTGGTGGCTATAGGCTGCTTTCTCTGGCTGGCGGTGGCCGGCCAGCCCCTGGCCCTGCCGCAGGATCACTACATGGGCCTGTTCAGCGTGTACGTGCAGGGCATGCTGATCTGCTTCGTGCTGAACGCCGTGTTGCTGCTGATTTTCATCCACCGCATTACCCACAGCCGCCGCGAGCGCGACGCCCGCCTGGCGGAGCTGCGCCAGCGCGCGGCGGAAGAGGAACACATCGTGCGCATGGGCCTGCTGGCCTCTGGCGCGGCCCATGAACTGGGCACGCCGCTGGCCACCATTGCCGTGATTCTCGGGGACTGGCGCTACATGCCGGCCTTTACCTCCGACCCGGACCTGTACCAGGAAATCCAGGAAATGCAGGCCCAGGTGCAGCGCTGCAAGGGGATTGTCAGCGACATCCTGCTCAGCGCCGGTGAAACCCGGGGTGAGTCGTCGGAGGAAACCACCGTCTGCGAATTTCTGGATGATCTGGTGGCCGAATGGCAGGCCAGCCGGCCGGTGACCCACCTGAACTTCGACAACCACTTTGGTGAAGACCTCGACATTGCCTCGGACTCGGTACTGAAACAAACCCTGACTAACCTGCTGGACAATGCCCTGGAAGCCTCCCCCGACTGGGTGGGGCTTGAGGCGGCGCGCGAGGGCGATACACTGCTGATTGTGGTGCGCGACCGCGGGCCGGGCTTTTCCCGGGATATGCTGGAGCGCCTGGGGCGTCCCTACCAGTCCACCAAGGGGCGCGCCGGCGGTGGTGTGGGGCTGTTTCTGGTGGTGAATGTGGCGCGCACCCTGGGCGGCGACCTCACCGCCCGCAACAACCCCCAGGGCGGGGCCGAGGTGACCCTGAGCCTGCCGCTGGCCGCGCTGGAACTGGAAGAAGACTGAACCGCCCAGACAATAACAAGCAAGCAAGGAGTCCAACGTGGCTGAGGTAGAGCCCGGCACCACTGAACGCACACTGATACTGATTGAGGACGACGCCGCCTTTGCCCGTACCCTGGGCCGCTCCTTCGAGCGCCGGGGTTACACCGTGCTCACCGCCAGCAGCCTGGACACGGCCCTGCCCCTGCTGGCCAATCACCAGCCCGGCTACGCGGTGGTGGATCTCAAACTGGAGGGGGAGGCCTCGGGCCTGGCCTGCGTCAAGGCCCTGCACAAGCACGACCCGGACATGCTGATTGTGGTGCTCACCGGCTACGCCAGCATTGCCACCGCCGTGGAGGCGGTGAAGCTGGGGGCCTGCCACTACCTGGCCAAACCCTCCAACACCGACGACATCGAGGCCGCCTTCCACACCGCCGAGGGCAATACCGAAGTGGCCATCACCGGCCGTTCCACCTCCATCAAAACCCTGGAATGGGAGCGTATTCACCAGACCCTGGCGGAGACCGACTTCAACATCTCCGAAACAGCGCGCCGGCTCGGCATGCACCGGCGCACCCTGGCCAGGAAGCTCGCCAAGCAGCAGGTGAAATAGCGCGCCGTCGCTGGGCAAGCAGGGTGGCTACCGGGCGGTAGCTGGTTTCACCCTGTGCGGGCGGGGCGTTGCCGAAGTATTGGCGCAGTGCGTCGTAGCCGCCAAAGCGCTGTCCGCTGGTTAACGTCTGCGGCGCGGTGGTGCCTGTTTCATTGCCTGAGCGGATGCCTGGCCGGGCGCGTCAGGCCAGGGTGGCGTCTTCGCGCCGCCGCGACCAGCGCATGCAGGCAAAACTGGCAGCGGCGCAGGCAGCAATGCAGATCACTACACTCAGCAGGGATTCTGGCAGCAGGTTACTGAGGGCAGACGCTGCGCCCCCCAGCCCGAACTGGGCGGTGCCCATCACGGCGGCAGCGGAGGCGGCGCTGCGCGGGAAGTATTCCAGATAGCAGGCCTGGATGTTCGGGCTGATGGCCCCCAGGGTGCCGGCATAGAGCATCATGGCGGGCAGAAAGCCGAATACCGGCCAGTCCAGCACCGCGGCCAGCAGCAGAAGAACAGCGGCAACCGCCTGCACCTGGGTGGCCACGTAACTGATGGGGCGCGGAGACAGGCGATTCAGCAGCAGCCGGTTGAGCAGCACGCAGGCAAACATCGCAAAGATATTGCAGGCAAACAGCAGGGTGAACATGCCGCGCGACTGCTGGAAATGGCCCTGGTAGATGTAGGACGCATAGGTGACAAACAGAATCAGCCCACCGAAGGAGGCCGTCTGCCACAGGATGTAGGGCAGGGCGCTGGGGGTTTTGATAACGCCAGCGTAGCGCGCCACAAACCCGATACCATCTGCCGGTGGCCGGGGTTTGCGTGGCCCCCTAAACACGGTGACCATCAGCAGCGGCAGCATGGCCAGGGCATAGGCGCCCAGGTAGACAAAGATCAGCCCCCAACTGCCCGCCTCCAGAATGGCCGCGCCGATGGCGGGGGCAATGGCCGGCGCCACAATGGACACCATGCCGATCATGGAAAACAGCTTGGCCGCCTGCACGCCCTGCACCTGGTCGCGCACAATGGCGGGAATGGAAACGCCAATCCAGCCGCCACCCACGGACTGCACAAAGCGGCCCGCGAGCAACTGCTGCAGCGAGTCCACCTGCGACAGGTAAAAGGCCGCCAGGGCGAAAACCCACAGCCCGGTGACCAGCACCCGCCGCCGCCCGTAGCGATCGGAGAAGGCGCCGCCACTCAGCTGGCCAACAGCGAAACCCAGCATGTAGATGGAAATACTCAGCGAAACCTGGTGAATGGTAACGCCCAGGCTGTCTGCAATGAGGGGGAAGGCCGGCAGGTAGGTGTCGATGGCGAAGGGGCCCAGCATCATGGTAAAGCCCAGTACAAACACAACCGAAGCGGGAATGGTGGCCTTGTCGTGCATGCTGTTCCTTTCCTTTGGGCGGGTGGTGCGGCGGGGTGTAGATTGTAGCGACTTGCCGTGACTTATCCGAGGACACAGCACATGCACAAATCACAACGCCTGTGGTGGGTGGCCTTGTGGCTGGGTGCCTGTGCGTATTTTGGCTCGTCCGGCTCCTGCCGATTCGGTCGCCGCTTATTTTGCCATTTGTGGGGAATCGCTGCCCCGGCACGGGGCAGCGGAGGGTGGGGCTCAGGCGCGCAGGTCGAAACGGTCCGCGTCCATTACCTTGGTCCAGGCGGCTACGAAGTCTTCAACAAACTTCGCCTGGGCGTCGTCCTGGGCGTACAGCTCGGCGTAGGCGCGCAGGATGGCGTTGGAGCCAAACACCAGGTCGAGGCGGGTGGCGGTCCATTTCACCGCGCCGCTGTTGCGGTCGCAGATGTCGTAGAGCCCTTCCCCGGCGGGCTTCCAGCTGTTGCCCATGTCGGTCAGGTTGACGAAGAAGTCATTGCTGAGCGTGCCAACGCGCTCAGTGAACACGCCGTGCTGGCTACCGCCATGGTTGGTGCCAAGCACCCGCATGCCGCCCACCAGCACTGTCATCTCTGGTGCGGTGAGGCCCATCAGCTGGGTGCGGTCCAGCATCAGCTCCTCCGGCTTGACCGCGTAGTCCCGCTTCAGCCAGTTGCGATAGCCATCGTGGATGGGCTCCAGCACGTCGAAGGAGTCGGCGTCGGTCATCGCGTCGGTGGCGTCGCCGCGGCCGGGTGAAAAGGGCACCGTGATGCTGTGCCCCGCCGCCTTGGCGGCCTGCTCGATACCGACATTGCCCCCCAGCACAATGACATCCGCCACCGAGGCGTCGCTGTCGGCGGCTATGCCCTCCAGCACGCCCAGCACCCTGGCCAGGCGCTCGGGTTCGTTGCCTTCCCAGTCCTTCTGCGGTGCCAGGCGAATACGCGCGCCATTGGCGCCGCCGCGCATATCGGAGCCGCGGAAGGTGCGGGCGCTGTCCCAGGCGGTGCACACCAGGTCGCTCACAGACAGGCCGCTATCGGCGATTTTCGCCTTCACCGCCGCCACATCGTAGTTGCTGTTGCCGGTGGGCACCGGGTCCTGCCAGATCAGGTCTTCCTGGGGCACTTCCGGGCCGATGTAGCGCACCTTGGGGCCCATGTCGCGGTGGGTCAGCTTGAACCAGGCGCGAGCGAAGGTTTCTGAAAAGTAGTCCTGGTCGGCGGCGAAGCGCTCGATAATCTTGCGGTAGGCCGGGTCTTCCTTCATCGCCATGTCGGCATCGGTCATGATCGGCATGCAGCGAATGGACGGGTCTTCCACATCCACCGGCATGTCTTCCTCGCGGATATTCACCGGTTGCCACTGCCAGGCGCCGGCGGGGCTCTTCTTCAGCTCCCAGTCGTAGCCCAGCAGCAGTTTGAAGTAGCCGTTGTCCCACTGGGTGGGGTGGGTGGTCCAGGCGCCTTCAATGCCGCTGGTGATGGCGTCGCGGCCCACGCCCTTGCCCGTGGGGTTGTGCCAGCCCATGCCCTGTTCTTCCACACCCGCCGCTTCCGGCGCGGGGCCCAGCAGTTCGGCGTCGCCGTTGCCGTGGGCCTTGCCGATGGTGTGGCCGCCGGCGGTCAGGGCCGCGGTTTCTTCGTCGTCCATTGCCATGCGGGCAAAGGTGTCGCGCACGTCCTGGGCGGTTTTCAGCGGGTCGGGGTTGCCGTCTACCCCTTCCGGGTTCACGTAAATCAGGCCCATCATCACCGCCGCCAGCGGGTTCTCCAGCTCGCGGTCGCCAGAATAGCGGCTGTTGGCGTTGTCGCTGGGGGCCAGCCATTCCCGCTCGGAGCCCCAGTAGGTGTCCTTCTCGGGGTGCCAGATGTCCTCGCGGCCAAAGCCGAAGCCGAAGGTCTTAAGGCCCACGGATTCGTAGGCGATGTTGCCGGCGAGGATGATCAGGTCCGCCCAGCTGATTTTGTTGCCGTACTTTTTCTTGATCGGCCACAGCAGGCGGCGGGCCTTGTCCAGGCTGACGTTGTCCGGCCAGGAGTTGAGCGGCGCAAAGCGCTGGTTGCCGGTGCCGCCGCCCCCGCGGCCATCGGCCAGGCGATAGCTGCCGGCTGCGTGCCAGGCCATGCGCACCATCAGGCCGGCGTAGCTGCCCCAGTCGGCGGGCCACCAGGGCTGGCTGTCGTGCATCAGGGCGTGCAGGTCGGCTTTCAGGGCATCCACATCCAGCGTTTTCAGCGCTTCGCGGTAGTTGAAGTCGGCACCCAGCGGGTCTGTCTTGCGATCGTGCTGGTGCAGAATGTCGAGGTTGAGGGCCTCGGGCCACCAGTCGGTGTTGGATGTGCCGGCGGAAGTCATGGAACCGTGCATGACCGGGCATTTGCCGGAGGAAGTGGATGGCTTGTTGTCCATGGTGATCTCCTGTCTGCTTGCGGGATGCGGCCTTGTGTTGGAGTGCGTTCCGACACTGACGTTCACTATAGTCAACCACACAGGCTATGCGGAATTGTGAAATTCCGAAGGTGGCGATTGAGTGAGCCGAATGTCGGGCGGTTGCCCAGTTAGAGCGTGTGCGGGTTCACCATGATGCCGCCATCCACATCCAGAGTGGTGCCGGTGATAAACGTGGCCCGGTCAGAGCACAGGTAGGCCACGGCATCCGCCACCTCCTCCGGTTCGCCAAGCCGGCGCATGGCGTGAGTGGCTGCGGTGCGCTCTTCTGCACCGGGTACCTGAGCGAAATAATTGAGAATGGCCGGCGTGCGAATGCCACCGGGGTTCACCGCGTTGATGCGAACACCGCGCTGGGCGTATTCCGCAGCGGCGGTGCGGGTCAGCGCCAGCACTCCGCCTTTGGCGGCGCTGTAGGGCGCCTGCAGGGCTTCGCCGCGCACCCCGGAGAGCGAGGCGATATTGACAATGGCGCCGCGCCCCTGGGTGAGCATTTGCGGCACCTGGTACTTCATGCACAACCACACGCCCTTCAGGGTGACATCCTGGGCGAGTTGCCAGCTTTTTTCCTCAACGTCTGTCAGCGGCGCAAAGCCGCCGCCGAAAGCGGCATTGTTGCAGGCACAGTCCAGGCGGCCGAAGGCGGCCATGGTTTGCTCGACCATGGCCTCTACCTCCACCGGCTGTGCCACGTTGGCGCGCACGGCAATGGCTTCGCCACCAGCCTGGCGGATCATGTCCGCTGTTTCCTGGGCCGTTTCCAGGTGGTAATCCACCACCGCCACGCGGGCGCCATCGCGGGCAAAGGTGAGGGCGGTCGCACGGCCAATACCACTGCCACCGCCGGTCACCAGGCCGACCTTGTCCTGCAGCAGCATCAGTGGCCCTCCCCGAACAGCTTTTTATGCAACTGTGGCGCAAACACAACGGCGCGCTGGTGCTGCTCCATGGCCGCTGCGTCTTCGGCCAGCCAGTAGATAATGTCGGCAATGGCCTCGGGCGCGGTGGGGTTGAAGCGGGCGGCGATTTTGTCGTCGAAGCCGTTGGCTTTCATCACTTCGGTCAGCACAAAACCCGGTTCCACCGAGAAAAAGCGCACGCCGCTGTCCGGGTGCTCCACCCGCAGGGCGGGCATCATGCGGATCAGCGCCGCCTTGGAGGATGGGTAGGCAAAGCCCCAGCCACCCTCGTCGGCGGGAGCGGGTGGATCGTTCAGGGCCGAGCCCGACACCATGTTGATCACCGCGCCCGAGCGGCGCTCAAGCATGCCGGGCAGCAGCTGCTTCACCAGCGCCAATGGCGTTAACACGTTGCCGCGATAGATCTTCTCTGCCTGTTCTACCGCCACATCCAGCACCCGCTGCATATTGCCGGGGCCCTGGTAGCAGGCGTTGTTGAACAGCACATCCACACGGCCAAAGTGCGCCAGGGCCGCATCGGCCGCCGCCAGCACCGAGGGGGTGTCCAGAATGTCCGAACGCAGCAGCAATACCTCGGCACCGTGGGCCCTGGCGGCGGCCGCGGTAGCTTCCAGCGAGCCGGGCAGGGCGCTGGCGCTGGGTGTCCAACTGCCGTGTTCATGTTGCTCGCCGTCCTTGAGGGTGCGCGCGGTCAGCGCCAGGTCATAGCCCCGGCGCGCGAACTCCACAGCGGTGGCGGCGCCGATGCCGCGGCTGGCGCCGGTGATGAAGGCGATTTTTCTTGTCATGGCGGTTCCTTCCTTTGTGCAGCAGGAGCAGCCATTTAACGCGCCGGCGCGGCGTTTACCAACCGGCGGGCGACCGGCACTGCAAACTGGTTCAGCAAAGCAGGCAGAGGCGGAAAACCCGGCCGGAGCGGGAGCGGGGGATTTACGCGGGGCGCGCCCTTCGTTACAGCCGGTGTTGGCCGCGCAGGGCTATTGGCTGGCCGGGGCTGTATTGCTTGGCGATTCCAGGCCGGCGGCATAATCGCGCAGCTGGCTGTCGCGGGCCGGCTTCAGGCCAATGGCATAGGCCTCGCTGCGCACTGTATCCAGGTCGGCCCCCTGCTTAAGGCGCAGGGCCGCCCACAGGGCGCCCACCCGGTTGCCGGATGCGCAGTGCACCATCACCGGCGGCTCCGCTTCCTCCAGCAGGCGCTGGAACTGCGCAACGTCATTGCTGCCGGGCCACGCGCCGCCCTGGGGCAGGTTCACATAGCGCAGGCCGGCCCGCTCCACAGCCGCCGTCTCACTGGCGGTGCCCTCCGGTGGTGTGCGCAAATCGATAATCGTGCGAAACCCAAGCGCCGCCAGTTCCTCAACACCGCCCGCCTGCAGCGTGCCCGCCGTGGCGATCAATGGGCGCAGGGGGTGGTAGTTCACAACCTGCTCGCTCACCGCACTGGCTGGCGGTGCCAGAGTCGTTGAGTGAGCCTTTGAGTCAGTCGTAGCTTCGGCCGTTGAATGGCCCGCTGTTTCATCCGCCGCCAGCGCCCCCGGCGCCGAAAGACAGACCGCCAGGCCAGCGGCCACCAGCGCAGTGGCGCGCCAGTTTCCCGTTGCCGTGCTGAAGTGCTTAAACATCGTTTTCCGCCTGTACCGTCAGTGTTGGTTCCCCAGCCTCGTCGATCATCAGCGTGAA
This sequence comes from Parahaliea mediterranea, assembly GCF_003402235.1. Classification (GTDB taxonomy): domain Bacteria; phylum Pseudomonadota; class Gammaproteobacteria; order Pseudomonadales; family Halieaceae; genus Parahaliea; species Parahaliea mediterranea. The sequence goes on along the minus strand of NZ_QEWO01000004.1, from coordinate 265,386 downwards.
CACAATAGGCTGGCAGCACACCTGGCAGTCTTCAATGTATTGGTCGCCGGCGTCCTGCTGGTCAATCAGTACGTCAATGGACTCGCCGCAGTAGGGGCAGGTGATGGGGTTTCGGGTAATTGCAATTGCTGGGCTCCTGAGCTTGTTGGTCAGGGCTGAATACTCAGCACTGCCTGTTCGAAATGGTTCCTGCGTTGTCTGAGTTCAGCGGTGTACTTGCCGTTGCGTGGCGTAAGTGCAATGTAGTTCTCAAGGATGAGTCGGCAACGCTCAGCTTTGTAGCTGCGCAGGTAGGGGGGCAACCTGTGTCAGTAATTGCAATGCCTGGCGGTTATAGACGGCATACGTGAAGCTTTGTCGGTGGTGCTGTCGATAGCGCACTTTGCTGGTGATTTTACCCACACCGGCGGCGGTGAGCACAAATTCAAGCAGCGGTTTTTCTGTACTGCTGATCGAGAGGGAAAGTTGCCGGCTTTCGCCGCGATGCTTGCGGATAAGGGTAATCGTGCCTTCGCCATCAATCAGGCCGGCAACATAGGCGGCGTCTACAGGGTCAAGCGAAAGTGGGGTTCTGGGTGCAACCATCCATGTTACTCCCAAGAGAAGGAAGCCGCCCCGGGCTCGGGGCGGCTGAATTGGTGGAGGCGGCGGGACAGCTGATCCATGCCTTTCGACATGGGCTGGACTATTCCTTCACCTGCGATGTTGCTGCAGGGGAGGGCGTTTGTGAGCTTGCGCCCACCCTAGTACTCCGTGGGTTTCCCGTTAGGAGCCTATGAGTCTCTAGCCGGCTTACTGGTTTCCCATTCACCGGACGGCGTTGGCATAGGGCATTGCCCCTTAGCGTTCACCGTATGAGCCCTCTTTTTCCAATGGGGATCACTCCCCATGGCGACCATTGCGTTAATCGAACCCGCGTCCGCCAGCACTCTGCCTTCGGCTCTACATGCTTAGTTTCCGTTAATTGATTTAGCCGCACACAGCCCAACGGGCAGGACGTGATTGGCGAGCCTGTGTAAGTTTTAGCCGATCCGCCCCAGGCAGGTTTCACAGCGATCCAGTTCTGTATGACAGTCAATAGCGCGATACTGGCACCTTGCTAAAGACCGCTAGGGCCGAAGCCACTAGAAAGTGCTGTCACCGGACTGCTTACGCAGCCAGTTGAGCACCGTAGTTGTCGTCGTTGGCAACTAATAGTTTGCAGCTTTGGATTAACGTGATTCGCTACCATCACGGCATGCACCTCAGGGTTTGTAACCGTCGTCGAATCCAGATCGCCCCCATAAGTGAACCGCGGAGTATAACGCACTCCGCACAGAGTTCGACCGTGAATTTTGCGAAAGTTCCTCTGCCCGGGAGGGCGGAGCGCCAAACCCCGGATACCGCTGGGCGCTGTGAGCGGGCATGGTCGACACGTGCAGGGCCACAAGGCGGGCGGTGCAATAAGCGCGCCCTTGAAGCGGGAGGGTGCTCTGCACTAGGGTGAGGTAAACCCGGCATTGAGGAGACACCATGGCGTTGCGCTACAGGGCTGATGATCTGCAGGAAACGGTTGCCACGCTGTTTGGCCATGCCGGCCTTGCTCCGGCGCGCGCTGCGGTGCTGGCCGAGGTGTTTCTGGAGGCGGACCTGATGGGCTTTTCCACCCACGGCCTGAACCGGGTGCCGCACAACCTCCAATGGCTGGTGGACGGGCCGAGCCGCGTGGAAGGCGAGCCCCAGGTGCTGGCGGACCGTGGGGCGCTGTTCAACTGGGATGCGGACTTTTTGCCCGGCCCCTGGGTAGTGCGCCAGGCGCTGGATGAGGCTCTCGAACGGGTGGCCGAGCATGGGGTGGTTACCGCCACCCTGCGCCGCAGCCAGCATATCGCCTGCCTGGCGGCCTATCTGCCGCGGGTGGTGGAGGCGGGTTACGCGGTGCTGATGACCTGTTCCACACCCGCGGAGCACACGGTGAGCACCTTTGGCGGTATCGACCCGCTGTTCTCCGCCAACCCGATTGCCTTCGCCGCGCCGGGGGAGGACTGCCCCTTGCTGTTTGATGTCAGCATGTCCATTACCGCCGGTGGCTATGTGGCGCGGGCCCAGCGCGAGGGTAAAACCATGGCCGAGCCCTGCCTGAAAGACGGCACCGGCGCGGTGACGGACGACCCCGCCGCCCTGGACGCTGGCGGAAGCATCATGCCCATCGGGGGCGCCAGCCACGGCTACAAGGGGGCGGCGCTGTCGCTGCTGACGGAGGTGCTGAGCATGGCGCTCGGCGGCTACGGGCGCGCCGATGCGGCGGCGGCCAATGACGGCGAAGCCAATGCGGTGTTTTTGCAGGTGATAGACCCCGGTGCCTTCACCGCGCCGGAGAATTTCCGCCGCCAGCTTGCCGCGCTGCAGGCGCTGTGCGAACAGAGCGCCGTGCCGGCGGGGGCGCCCCCGGCGCGCTTCCCGGGTCGCAGGGCCTGGACCCTGCGCCAGCGCCAGCGCGCCGAGGGAGTGGCACTTTACCCAAGCATCATGGACGACCTCGCCCCCTGGGCGGAGCGCTGGGGTGTCGCCCTGCCCGCGCCGCTCTGAATCGCCTTTTGCTGCGCTATCCGGTTTCTGGACGGTGCCTGAACGGTGTCTGCGCGTTGCTGGCGGGGCGCCGGCCTGGAATCACCCGACTTGGCCTGATTTAACCCTTCTGGCCCCGCCGCCGCTTGACTAGACTGCTGTCGATCACTGCTTCAGGTTGCCTGTCAGGCCGCCGAGCGGATGCGCAATCAATCAGCAAGCTATAAACATACAAGCAAGCGATAAGGGCCTGCCACAGCCCGGGAGATGCCATGCACTTCGATCTGAAAATCATCAACGGTGCCGTTTACGACGGCGAAGGCAGCGACCCGGTGAACTGCAACGTGGGGGTCAAAGATGGCGTTATCGTGGAAGTGGGCGATTGCGCCGGCGATGCCGCGCGGGTCATCGACGCCGCCGGCCTGATTGTCACCCCGGGCTTTATCGACCTGCACACCCATTACGACGGCCAGGTATCCTGGGACGCGGACCTGCAACCCAGCGTCAATCACGGGGTGAGCACGGTGGTGATGGGCAGCTGCGGGGTGGGCTTTGCGCCGGTGCGGGCCGGCGATCGCGACAAGCTCATTCGCCTGATGGAAGGCGTTGAGGACATTCCCGGCACCGCCCTGGCCGAGGGCATCAGCTGGGACTGGGAAACGCTGCCCGAGTACATGAACGCCCTGGACGCCAAGCCCCACAGCATCGATTTTGCCGTGCAGGTGACCCACGACCCGCTGCGCGTGTATGTGATGGGTGAGCGGGCAGTGTTCGATGAGGCCGCCAGCGAGGCGGACATCGCCGAAATGCGACGCCTGACCCGCGAAGCGCTGGAGGCCGGCGCCATCGGCTTTTCCACCGGGCGCTCCGACGTGCACCGCAGCGCCGATGGCCAATGGACGCCGTCGTCGGAAGCCTCCCCGGGTGAGCTGGCCGGCATTGCCAGCGCCTTCGACGGTTTGTCTCATGGGGTGTTGCAGGCGGTGAATGACTTCAACCTTGAGCGGGTGGCCCAGGACGGCGACCGCTTCGACGAGGAGTTTGACCTGCTGGAGCAGTTTGCCGGGGCGGCCAATGGCCGGCCTTTCTCGCTGTCGCTGATGCAGCGTGACTTTGCGCCGGACCAGTGGCTGCGCATTATCCGGCGGGCGGAACAGGCCAGCGACAAGGGCCTGAACATTCGCCTGCAAACGGCGCCGCGGGGCATTGGCGTTACCGTGGGGCTACAGTGTACCTTCCACCCCTTTATTGGCTTCCCCAGTTACAAGCGCATCTGCCACCTGCCGTTGCCCGAGCGCGTGGCGCGCATGCGCGACCCAGCCTTCAAGGCGCAGTTGCTGAGCGAAACGTCCGAGCCGATGGCGGGCGATGGCACACCGGTGCCACCGATTGCCGACGCCCTGCTGGCGGCAGTGGACTTTGTGGCCAGTAAAACCTTCCGCCTGGGTGAAAACCCGGATTACGAGCAGACCGAAGATACCTCGGTGCTGCAGATGGCGAAGGATCGTGGCGTGCCCACGCTGGCGATGATCTATGACCTGATGCTGGAAAACGACGGCCGGGAGCTGCTGTACTTCCCCATCTACAACTACACCGAAATGAATTACGACAATGTCTACACCATGATGCAGCACCCCCTGTCCATCATGGGGCTCTCGGACGGCGGCGCCCATGTGGGCACGGTGTGTGATTCCAGTTTTCCCACCTACCTGCTGAGCTACTGGACGCGCGACCGCGAGCGCGGCGGCAAGCTGACGCTGGCGGATGCCGTGCGCCGCCTGACCAGCGACATTGCCGATTACTGCGGCATGGCCGACCGCGGCCGCATTCGGGTGGGCCAGAAGGCCAACCTCAACGTGATCGACATCGACGCTTTGCGCCTGCACGCGCCGCACATGGTGCAGGACCTGCCGGCCGGCGGCCAGCGCCTGCTGCAGGAAGCCAGCGGCTATCGGGCGGTGATTGTGGCCGGCCAGACGGTACTGGAAAACGACCGGCTGACCGGCGCCTACCCGGGGCGGCTGGTGCGGGCCAACCAGTGCACGGAGCGCGCCGCCGCCTGAATAGCTTTCGGATCATTGCATGCATGCGGCTGAGGCCGCCATGACCCTGGCGCTGCAATGGCTGGGCCAGCTGGACCTTGCCCAACTGGCGCTGGTGTGGGGCGTGGTGGTGTTTGCCGCCATCATGCGCGCCTTCACCGGCTTCGGCTTTGCCCTGGCGGCGGTGCCGGTGTTTTCCATGATCATGCCGCCTTCGCTGGCGGTGGTGCTCAGCGCCTCCCTGACCCTGGCGGTGAGCCTGCTGACCCTGAACACCTACTGGGGCCAGTATCCCCTGCGCCCGATGCTGCCGATGCTGGTGCTGTCGCTGTTTGGCACCCTGGCGGGGGCGTCGTTGCTGGCCGGCCTGTCGCCGGCGCAGTTCCAGCTGTGGATCGGGCTGGCGGTGGTGTCGGCGTCGCTGGTGCTCAGCCTGTACCGCCCCGCCGCCGATGTCCCGCGTCCGGGTGCCTGGTGGCGGGCGGGCGCCGGGGCGCTGTCGGGCATTCTCAATGGCGCCTTTGCCATTCCCGGCCCGCCGGTGGTGGTGTATGCGGTGGCGGGCGAGAGCGACCCGCGGCGGGCCCGGGCCCTGCTGATGACCTTCTTTCTGTTTTCGGCGGTGATGGCCCTGGCGTCCTACAGCGCCGCCGGCTTTGTCACCCGGCAGTCGCCGCTATTGTTCCTGCTGGCTTTTCCGGCGATGTTCCTGGGCGACAAGCTGGGCTATTACCTGTTCCACCGCTACGGCAGCCGCTTTTACCGGCGGGTGGCGGTGGTAGTGCTGTTCGCCATTGGCGCGGCCACTACGCTGCGGGCGTTGCTGTAAGGCGCCAGAGCGATGGGGCGCCTGCGTGATTGATGCGCCGGCCGGCGGGTGACGAGGGCGGGTGAGGGTGGCGGGCATTAGAAAGCCGCAGTCGACTGGCAGAGTGCCACCCGAGTGCGGCTGGGACGGTTAGTCAGCCTGTGGCGAGGGGTTTGCATCGCGCCAGGGCCCCTCGCCTGGCGCTCTCCTCCATGGGAGAGTATTGCGGTGTCATAACCGTATTGCTGCAACCGGTATTTTTGCCCTTGCCAGATGGCGGGCGCGGACGCCGGCTGCGATTTAACTATGGTCGGCCAAGCCCGCTTTCGCAAGCCGCGGCTTAGACTGATCCTGCATAAGCAGGCGGGCTGGTAGGGCGGGCTATTGCTTGACGTTGTCGCGAATGATGCGCTGTTTCTGCCGGCCCCAGTCGCGGTCCTTTTCTGTGTCGCGTTTGTCGTGGCTCTGCTTGCCCTGGGCAAGGGCAATGCGCGCCTTCACCAGGTGGCCCTTCCAGTAGAGCTGGGTGCACACGCAGGTCTGGCCCTTCTGCGCGGTGGCCGCCAGAATTTTTGCCAGCTCCCTTTTGTGCAGCAGCAACTTGCGGGTGCGGGTGGGGTCGGTCACAAAGTGGGTGGATGCCGTATCCAGCGGGGTGATCTGGGCACCCAGCAGCCAGGCCTCGCCATTTTTCATCATGACGTAGGTGTCGGTCAGCTGCGCCTTGCCCATGCGCAGGCTCTTCACCTCCCAGCCCATCAGGGAGACCCCGGCCTCAAAGGTTTCGAGCAGCTGATAGTCGAAGCTCGCACGCTTGTTGCGCACGATCACGTTGTCGGAGACTTTGGGTTTCTTCTTTGCCATGGCGCGCATTATACGGAGCGCCGCCAGTCGGGGAAGGTGAATCTTTCCCTTTTCATCACCGCCGCCCTGATGCAATCTAAACCCATGATAAGACGGTGTTTTTCTCTTGCCTCTGCGTAATCTCCCAGCTCCCGCCCAATGGCGCTCCCGCACAACCTTTGTACTGGCCCTGGCGGCTTTTGCAGTCGGGCTTGGCAATCTCTGGCGTTTTTCCTACCTCACCGGCGAGCACGGCGGCGGCGCGTTTGTGCTGCTCTACCTGCTGTGCCTGTTTGTGCTGGCGGTACCGGTGATGATTGCCGAGGTGGTGCTGGGCAATTACAGCCGTGCCGGGCCCCTGCAGTCCCTGCGCGACGGGGCAGACCGGTCGCTGCGCTCCCGGGGCTGGGTGTGGCTGGGCGCGCTGGCCAGTGTGACGGCCCTGTTGCTGCTGGCCTACTACGTGGTGGTGGCGGGCTGGGCGCTGGCCTTTGCCAGCAGCGTGCACGCTGGCGCGTTCGCCTCCGCGAGCCTGGTCAACGTCGGGGAGTTCTTCGAACAGCTGCTGCTGGACTTACCCCGGCAGCTTTACTGGCAGGGCCTGTTCCTGCTCGCGCTGACGGCGGTGGTGGGCTGTGGTCTGCACCGCGGGCTTGGCCTGGCGCCCTGGCTGCTGCTGCCCGGCTTGATTGCCCTGCTCGGGGTATTGGTGCGCTACGCCATGGCCGAGGGCGACCTGTCGGCTACCCGCGAATTCCTGTTCTCCGCCCAGCTGCTGGATTTTGACCTGCGCTCGCTGCAGGCCGCGATGGGGCAGGCCTTTTACACCCTGGGCATTGGCCTGGCGGTGGGGGTGATCTACGGTGCCGCCGCCCCCGAGCGTATTCCCATCGGGCGCAGTGTGATTGCCGTTGCCCTATTTGACTGCCTGATCGGCATTGCTGCCGGCCTTGCCATCTTCCCCATTCTGTTCGCCCACAACCTGGCCCCGGCCGCCGGCCCCGGCCTGCTGTTTGTGGCGGCCCCCTACGCCTTTGGCAACACCGCCGGTGGCGAGCTGTTCGGCGCGCTGTTCTTTCTGCTGGTGGTGGTGGCGGCCCTGGGGGCAGCTATTGCCCTGCTGGAAGTGGTGGTGCAGGCCCTGTGCAGCTGCCTGCCCCTGCGCCGCGGCGCTGCCCTGGTGGTGGCGGTGGGTTTGTGCGCCTCGGCCGTGGTGCTGCTGTCGGCCTCGCTGGCGGAGGCCCCCGCGCGGCCCCACGGCCTGTTCGTGCAACTGGACCGGCTGGTGGGGGAATGGCTGCTGCCGCTGAACGCCCTGCTGCTGAGCCTGTTTGTTGGCTGGCGCATGCGGCGGGAATTGCTGCGCGCCTGCCTGTACCGGGAGCAGGACGGATTTTTTTCGCTTTGGTACGGGCTGTTACGTTATATTGCCCCGCCGGCCATTGTGCTGGTGCTGCTGACCGCCGCCTGGTCGCGGTGGTGGCCGGCAAACTGATGCCACAGGACGCATGACAAACATCAACCGCAGCGCACTGCTGCCCTATCGGGCAGAGCAAATCTACGACCTGGTCAACGACATCGAGGCCTACCCGGCCTTTATGGACGGCTGCGTGGGCGCCGAGGTGTTGCGCCGCGAGGGCAACCTGGTAGAGGCGCGGCTGGATCTCGCCAAGGGCGGCATCAGCCACAGCTTTAGCACCCGCAACTTTCTTGAGGAAAACCGCGCGATTCGCCTGGAGCTGCTGGACGGGCCCTTCGACCGCTTTCACGGCTGCTGGGATTTCAAGCCCCTGGGGGAGAGCGCCTGCAAGGTGAGCCTGCAACTGGAGTTCAGCGCATCCAACGCGGTGCTTGGCCTGGCCGCCGCCAGGCTGTTCGACAAGGTCAGCAATAACCTGGTGGATGCACTGGGCCAGCGCGCCAAGCAGATCTACGGGCAGGAGGGAGCCGGTGAGCGCAGACAGTAAGCACAGCGACAGCATTCATGTGGAGGTGGCCTACGCGCTGCCCGACAAGCAGGCCATTGTGCCCCTGCAGGTGGCACAGGGCACCACCGCCATCGACGCGGTGCGCCGGGCCGGGCTGGACCGGCAGTTCGAAGGGCTGGATATCGACAACGCCAAGCTGGGCATTTTTGGCAAGGTCGTTGGCCCCCAGCAGGCGCTGCGCGAGGGTGACCGGGTGGAAGTCTACCGCCCGCTGATTGCCGACCCCAAGGAAGTGCGCAAGGCGCGGGCGGCGCGGGTCAAGGAGCGCCGCAAAGGCGATGCGCCGGCCTGACGCGGATCAAGATTCTTTATAAATAGAAGCGGGCAGGGCGCTACTGATAGAGAGTAGCAAGTAGAGAGACTGGCTCAGCCCTGGCTGTCGCCGTCGCCTGAATCGGTGTTGTCGCTTGCGTCGTCGCTGCTATTGTCCGAATTCGCTTCGGCGGCTGATTCGGCGCCAGCGGCGGGGGTGCCACCGGCCCAGGCGGGCAGGTAGTCGCCGGTCACGTTCACCAGGCGGTCACCGTCAAAATGCACGGTCATCTGGGCCTGGCGGATCACCTCGGTGCCGTTGCGCAGCACGTAGGGGTAATCCCAGCGGCTCTGGTTGAAGGGGTCTTCCACCAGCGGGGTGCCGAGGATGAAGCGCACCTGGCGGCGGCTCATGCCCGGCTGCAGCTGATCCACCATCTCCTGATTTACCAGGTTGCCCTGTTCAACGTCGATTTTGTACACGCCGGGGAAGCCCAGGGCGCCGCAACCGCTCAGGGAAATGGCAATCAGCAGGAGGAAAAGGCTGCGCATAGGGTCTAAACTTCCACTTCAGTAACAGGGGTGGCATCATACCCCCACCGCAACGCAACGAGAACCCCTCCCCCATGGCCGTAGAGAATCAGGAACTGCGCAAAGCAGGCCTCAAAGTTACCCTGCCCCGTGTAAAAATCCTGCAAATCCTGGAGTCTACCGGTGACAGTGCCGAGCATCTCAGCGCCGAGGATGTGTATCGCGCCCTGCTGGATGCGGGTGAGGATGTTGGCCTTGCCACCGTGTACCGGGTGCTCACCCAGTTCGAGACCGCGGGCCTGGTTACCCGCCACAATTTTGAGACCGGCCACTCGGTCTTCGAGCTGGCGCGGGGCGACCATCACGATCACATGGTCTGTGTGAACAGTGGCGAGGTGGTGGAGTTTCACGACGAAGTGATCGAGCAGCGCCAGAAGGAAATAGCCGCCCAGCACGGCTTTGAACTGGTGGATCACTCCCTGGTGCTCTACGTGCGCAAGGCCGGCGACAAGTAAGCCGCGTCAAACCGCGCGGGCCCGCCGCCGAAGCGCTGCTTTTCATATAACGGCTATTCACAGAGCGGCTTTTCGCAAAGCTGCTTTTCACGAAGCTGCTTTTCAAAAAAGCCCCGTGCTTTACTAAAGCCCGCCTGCACCGGAGCTTCGTCTTCCATCGGAGCTTCGCGCACCGCCCCGCAGCATCGCCCTGAATCCTTCACCGCATCCCGGCCCCGGCCGGGATGCGTCGTTGTGCGCGGCGGTTTGCCCGCGGGCAGTTGAGTGGCCCCTGTCGGCAGATTAATAAAAGTAAACTTGTGAGCAAAAATGCACATATGTATATTTGTGCTGGTCGAGTGATCGCCCGAGGAGCGAGGCCATGAACGCTGCCACCGAAGCCAATAACAACACCCCCATCGAAGCGCTGTTTGACCCTTCTTCCGAAGCCTACCTCAGCGACCCCATTCCCCAGTGCCTGGCCCTGGCCAGCCGCGGCCCGCTGGTGTGGTACGCCCCCTGGCAGGCCTGGATCATGACCCGTATGCCGGACATCATGGACTGCTGGCGGCGGGAGTATCTGTCCTCGGATTTCTACGACTGGGAGTTTGCACCGCCGCGCCCGCCGGAAGACCAGTGGAGCAACTTTGAGCGCGCCATGATCGGCCACAGCCTGCTGGCCGACCACGACCATCACCGGCTGATTCGCAAGGTGGTATCGCCGGCGTTCTCGCGCAACGTGGTGGACGAGATCCAGCGGCGCATCAAGCCGGATGTGGAAAAGCTGTTCGACGAGCTGGGCCAGGTGGAGCGGTTCGACTACATCGACAAAATCGCCAGCCGTATTCCCTTTATCTCCATCAGCCGCATGGTGGGCGTGCCCGAGCGCTACTGGCCCGAGATTGAGCGGGTGGTGCTGAGCTTTACCGAAACCTGGAACCCCACCATTTCCGATGAGCGCCGCGAGGCCGCCCGGCAGGACAGCAACCGCGCGATTGAGATACTGCACCGGGTGATCGCCGAGCGCCGGGCCGACCCGGGGCAGGACGATGACTTCCTCAGCGTGCTGCTGAAAATTGAAGCCGAGAACGACAAGTTCACCGACTGGGACATCGTCACCCTGATTCTGGCCCTGATCGGCGCCGGTGCCGACACCACCCTGGTGGCCCAGCAGTGGTCGGTGTATTCCCTTCTCAAGCACCGCGACCAGATACCCGCCGCGCTGGCCTCGCCGGATGCCTTCTCCAACGCCTTCAGCGAAATCATGCGCTGGTCCACCCAGTCCAAGATGGGCTTTGCGCGCTACGCGCCCGAGGATATGGAGCTGCTGGGCCAGCAGATTCGCAAGGGCCAGATGGTACTGCTGATGCCGCACCTGAAAGACCGCGACCCGGCCTATTACAGCAACCCAGAGCAGTTCGACGTGCAGCGCGAGTTCAACCCGGACGTGCTGTTTGGCTACGGCCCCCGCTACTGCATTGGCGCGGCCCTGGCCAAGCGCCAGCTGTACCTGACCATGTGCGAGCTGTTCAAGCGCTTCCCGAACCTGGCGCTGGACGGCGAGCCCGAGCGCGACGGCAGCGATCACAACGCGGTGGTGTTCAAGTCCCTGTGGGTGAAAACCAACCTCTAGGGCCAGCGCCGAACCAACGCAACGACGCATTGATAAGACAACCACAGGAGTGCAGCATGCAGGATTTCAATAACAAAGTGGCCGTAGTGACCGGTGGCGCCAGCGGTGTGGGCAAATCACTCGCCCGCGCCTTCCTCAAGCAGGGGGCGAAGGTTGTGCTGTCGGATGTGGAGGCCCCGGCGCTGGAGGCCACCGCGGCGGAGCTGGCCGGCGAGGTTGCCGGCGCGGTGATTCGCGCCATCGTCACCGACGTTTCCAAGCCCGAATCGGTCAACGCCCTGGCGGATGCCGTGTTCGATGAATTCGGCGCCTGCCATGTGCTGTGCAACAACGCCGGGGTTTCTGTCACCAACGCCAACGTGTGGGACACCACCCCGAACGACTGGCTGTGGGTGCACGGGGTGAATGTCCGCGGCGTGGCCCACGGCATCCAGGCCTTTGTGCCGCGCATGCTCGAATCCGGCGAAGAGGGCATCATCATGAACACCAGCTCCGGTGACGGCGGCATTTCGCCGCTGGCAGACCAGTCCGTGTACGCATCAAGCAAGGCCGGCGTGTCCATCATTACCGAGTGCCTGAACGCACAACTGGTGGGCCAGCAGAGCAAGCTGCGCGCCAGCATTTTCTACCCCTCTGGCGGCATCCTGCCCACCGGCATCTGGACTACCCGCCGCAACCGCCCAGCGGAGCTGGCCCGCGAAAAACCGGTGCCCGCCGGTGGCGAAATGACCTTTGACGAGTTCATGGAAGGCATGAAGGCCATCGGCGTCGATTTGCCCGTGCAGGATTTGGACGAGCTGGCCGAGTTTGCCCTGGACGGCCTGAAGAAAGGCGATTTCGTGATCATGATTGGCCGCGAGGCGATGGAGGAAACCCTGGTGGAGCGCGCCCGCAAGCTGGCGCGCGGGGAGTGCCCCATCGAGGCGGGCCTGCACGGCTAGGTGCCTGGGCACAGCTAACCCGCTTGATGATGTTCGTTTAAGGGGAAGATGGCGGCTGCGCGCTGGGGGGGCGCGCAGCCGCCTGACTGGGGTGTGGCGGGCTCAGCCTGCCTCGGCCTGGGCCAGCATTTCCCGCGCGTGAGCCAGGGTCTGCTCGGTCATCTTCACACCGCCCAGCATGCGCGCCACTTCCTCGGTGCGCTGCTCGCCATCCAGGCGCGACATCTGCGTGTGCGCCGACTGTTTGCTGCTGACCTTGGTCACCTGCAGGTGCTGGTGTCCCTGCGACGCCACCTGGGGCAGGTGAGTGACGCACAGCACCTGGGTGTTTGCCGCCAGCCTGCGCAGCAGGCGGCCCACCACCTCGGCCACCGCGCCGCCAATACCCACGTCCACCTCGTCGAACACCATGCAGGGCAGGGCGCTTGAGCTGGCGGTAACCACCTGCACCGCCAGGCTGATGCGCGACAACTCCCCGCCGGAGGCGATCTTGGCCAGGGGCTGGGCCGGGCTGCCGGGGTTGGTGCTGATCAGCAGTTCCACCTCTTCCCGGCCCTGAGGGTGGGGCGCGCTGCCGTCCCGGCGGGCCAGGGCAATCTCGAAGCGGCAGTGCTCCATGGCCAGGGTGGCCAGCACCTTGCCGGCCTCTTTTTCCAGCTTGCGGGCGGCGCTGGCGCGCTGTTTGGACAGCTTGGCCGCTTCGCTCTCGTAGCGCGCCAGCAATTCCGCCAGGCTGTGTTCCAACTCCTCAATGCGGGCGCCACCGCCGGCCAGGGTGCTGGCCTCCTCTGCCAGCTGGGTGTGCAGCTCGGCCAGGTTCTCCGGCTGCACCCGATGCTTGCGGGCAATGTCGTAGATGGCCTCCAGCCGGCGCTCCACGTCCTGCAGGCGCTCGGGGTTCACTTCCACCCCGTCGATGTGGTGCTGGATTTCCGTGCGGGCCTCCTGCAACTGGATGGCGGCGGAGTCCAGCAGTTCGAGGGCGTTGTGGGCGGCGCGGCTGGTGTGGGCATCGTCTTCCATCAGGTGCAGGGCGCGGCGGCTGCCGCTGTCCAGTTCTTCGCACAGCTCCAGGGCCTGGTGGGCGCTGCGCAGGATGTCCTCGGCATTGGCCAGTTGCTTCAGCTCCGCCTCCAGTTCCGCCAGCTCACCCTCCTGCAGGGCCAGGGCGTCCAGCTCTTCCACCTGGTAGGCCAGCAGCTGGGCGCGGGCGGTCTGCTCGTCGCGGGCGCCGGTCAGCAGCTCAAGCTCGCGCTGCTGGCGCAGCCAGTCAGAGGCGGTTTTCTCTACGCTGCGGGCCAGGTCGCGCTGGCCGGCGAAGGCATCCAGCAACTGCCGCTGCACGCCCTTGCGCAGCAGCGACTGGTGGGCGTGCTGGCTGTGGATGTCGATCAGCAGGCCGCCCAGTTCGGCGCAGTCCTGCACGGTGCTGGCGCTGCCGTTGATGTAGGCGCGGCTGCGCCCCTCGGCGGTCACCACCCGGCGCAGCAGGCACTCGTCGCCCTGCAGCAGGTCGCGGCGGCCCAGCCAGTCGCGGGCGGCCGGGTTGTCGCTGAGGTCAAAGCAGGCTGTGATGTCGGCCCGGTCCTGGCCGTGGCGCACCGCCTTGGGGTCGGCCCGGTCGCCCAGGCACAGGCCGAGGGCGTCCAGCATGATGGACTTGCCCGCGCCGGTCTCGCCAGTGATAACCGTCATGCCGCCGCTGAATTCCATCTCCAGCGTCTCGACGATGGTGTAATTCTGGATGCTGATATGGGTGAGCATGTGCCTGTAGTGCCCTGGCCAAAGATGCTGCCTGTTATAACGCGTTGCCGGCCCGGCGGGAACCGCCCGCCGCCCGCATGTGTCGATTTTTCGAACGGGTGGGCAGTGGCGCGGGGCCCATTTGGTGAAAGCCCGGCCCTGTGATACAAAACGCCAGAAACCGACAGTGAGATGGTATGGCAGCCCCCGAACTTTCCGAACGCGCGCGCACCCTGTTGCGAGCCCTGGTGCAGCGGCACATCCGCGACGGCCAGCCGGTGGGCTCGCGCACCCTGCTGGAAGAAGCCGGCCTGCCAGTTAGCGCCGCCACGGTGCGCAATGTCATGTCCGATTTGGAAGAGCGCGGCTTTCTGCACTCGCCCCACACCTCTGCCGGCCGGGTACCCACCGCCGCTGGCTACCGGCTGTTTGTCGACCAGCTGCTGCAGGTGCAGCCGCTGGAGAGTGAGGCCATTCGCATCCTGCGCGAAGAGCTGAACCCGGATCGCCCCGCCGGTGAACTGGTGCAGTCGGCGTCCAACCTGGTGTCGTCTATCACCGCCCACGCGGGGCTGATCACCGTGCCCCGGCCCGAGGCCAACCAGCTGCGGCAGGTGGAGTTTTTGCCCCTGTCCGGTAACCGGGTGCTGGTGATTCTGGTGGTGAACGAGCGCGAGGTGCAAAACCGCATCATCCACACCCAGCGCCCCTTCAGCGAAAAGGAGCTGCGGGAGGCGGCCCAGCTGGTCAACCGGCGCTTTGCCGGCCAGGCCCTGTCGCTGGTGCAGGAGGGCATTCTGCGGGAGATGGAAGAGGCCCGCTCGCGCATCGATACTTACCTGCAGGCGGCCCTGGATCTGGCCAGCCAGGCGCTGGACCAGGAAGAGGGCGATGACGATGACTACCTGGTGGCCGGCGAGTCGCGGTTGCTGGGCAACGCCACGGCACAGGAGCTCACCCGCCTGCGGGAGCTGTTCGACGCCTTCGAGCAGAAGAAGGACCTGCTGCACCTGCTGGAGCGCTGCTCCCGGGCCGAGGGGGTGCAGATCTTCATCGGCGAAGAGGCGGGTTACGAAGTGTTTGGCGACTACAGCGTGATTACCGCTCCCTATGGCGACGGCGCCCGCACCCTGGGCGTGCTGGGGGTCATTGGCCCCACCCGCATGGCCTACGAGCGGGTCATACCCATTGTGGATGTGACCGCCCGCCTGCTGTCGTCGGCCCTGGCCCACTGAGTCCACCCGCCGGCCCTTGAATTCCCCCGAGCCGGCCCCACATTCACTGCGAGATCCCCGTGCGCGGGTGGCCGCATATGCCGCCTGTGGCAGCTATTTGTAACGAAAATGCCAGTATTGGAGTGAGATCGTGGCCGAGAAAGACCCGAAACAGCCTGATATCGAACCGGCGGCAGAGGCCCCGGAAAGTTCCCCTGAGTCTGTGGAAGACGCGGCCGCTGCCGCCGAGCCGGAGCAAGCCCCGGAGGCTGAGGTGGCCGAAGCTGCCGCCGAGGATGACCCGCTCGCCCAACTGCAGGACGAGGTGGCCCAGCTCAAGGATGTGGCCCTGCGCGCCCAGGCCGAGGCCCAGAACGCCAAGCGCCGCGCCGAGCTGGACGTGGAAAAGGCCCGCAAATTTGCCTTGGAAGGTTTCGCCCGGGAACTGCTGCCGGTGGTGGACAACCTGGAGCGCGCGCTGGAATCCGCCGCGGGCGACGAAGCCCAGGTGAAGGCCATCGCCGAGGGCGTGGAGCTGACCCTGAAGAGCCTGCAAGACGCCTTGAAGCGCTTCAACATTGTCGCCGTAGACCCCCAGGGCGAGCCCTTCGACCCGCAGCTGCACCAGGCCATGAGCATGGTGGAGAACCCCGACGTGGAGCCCAACACGGTGATTGCCGTGATGCAAAAGGGCTACACCCTGAACGAGCGGCTGGTGCGCCCGGCCATGGTGATGGTGAGCAAGGCGGCCAGCTAGCAGCCAGCGCCCCTTGAAAAGCACCAACTAGCGCCAATATAGAGAACATCGCATTGAACATGGCCGGCAGAGCTGGCCATTGAAGGAGGAACAACCATGGGCAAGATTATCGGTATCGACCTCGGCACCACCAACTCGTGTGTGTCCGTGCTGGATGGCACATCGGCCAAGGTCATTGAAAACTCAGAGGGCGATCGCACCACGCCTTCCATCGTCGCCTACACCGAAGACGGCGAGATTCTGGTGGGCCAGAGCGCCAAGCGCCAGGCCGTGACCAACCCGCAGAACACCCTGTTTGCGGTGAAGCGCCTGATCGGCCGCAAGTTCAAGGACGATGTGGTTCAGAAAGACATCAAGATGGTCCCCTACAAGATCATCGAGGCCGACAACGGCGACGCCTGGGTACAGGTGAAGGACAACAAGATGGCACCGCCCCAGGTGTCCGCTGAAGTCCTGCGCAAGATGAAGAAAACCGCCGAGGAATACCTGGGCGAGAAGGTCGACGCCGCGGTAATCACCGTGCCGGCCTACTTCAACGACTCCCAGCGCCAGGCCACCAAGGACGCCGGCAAAATCGCCGGCCTGGAAGTGAAGCGCATCATCAACGAGCCCACCGCGGCGGCGCTGGCCTATGGCATGGACAAGGCCAAGGGCGATCGCACCGTGGCGGTTTACGACCTGGGCGGCGGCACCTTCGACATCTCCATCATCGAGATTGCCGAAGTGGACGGCGAGCACCAGTTCGAGGTGCTGTCCACCAATGGCGATACCTTCCTGGGTGGTGAAGACTTCGACATGCGCCTGATCGAGTACCTGGCGGCAGAGTTCAAGAAAGAGAGCGGCATCGACCTGCACAACGATCCGCTGGCCCTGCAGCGCCTGAAAGAAGCCGCCGAGAAGGCCAAGATCGAGCTGTCCAGTTCGCAGCAGACCGAGGTCAACCTGCCTTATATCACCGCCGATGCCACCGGCCCGAAACACCTGGTGGTCAAGCTGAGCCGTTCCAAGCTGGAGTCGTTGGTGGAAGAGCTGGTCAAGCGCTCCATGGAGCCGGTGAAAGTGGCCCTGAAAGACGCCGACCTGAGCCCCAGCGAGATTCAGGAAGTGATCCTGGTCGGTGGCCAGACCCGCATGCCGATGGTGCAGAAGGTGGTGGCCGACTTCTTTGGCAAGGAGCCGCGCAAGGACGTGAACCCCGACGAGGCCGTGGCCATGGGCGCCGCCATCCAGGGCGCCGTGCTGTCCGGCGACGTGAAGGACGTGCTGCTGCTGGACGTGACCCCGCTGACCCTGGGTATCGAAACCATGGGTGGCGTGGCGACCCCGCTGATCGAGAAGAACACCACGATTCCGACCAAGAAATCGCAGACCTTCTCCACCGCGGAAGACAACCAGACCGCCGTGACCATTCATGTGGTGCAGGGTGAGCGCAAGCAGGCGTCCCAGAACAAATCCCTGGGTCGCTTCGACCTGGCGGACATCCCGCCGGCGCCCCGCGGCATGCCCCAGATCGAGGTGACCTTCGACCTGGACGCCAACGGCATCCTGAACGTGTCCGCCAAGGACAAGGCCACCAACAAGGAGCAGTCCATCCGCATCACCGCGTCCGGCGGTTTGAGCGAGGAGGACATCGAGAAGATGGTGGCCGACGCCGAGGCCAACGCCGAGGCGGACAAGAAGTTCGAGGAGCTCATCACCGCGCGCAATACCTGTGAAGGCCTGGTGCATGCGGCGAAGAAGACCCTGGAAGAAGGTGGCGAACACGCGACCGACGACGAGAAGTCTGCTATTGAAGCGGCGATTGCCGAGGCCGAGGAAGCCCTGAAGGGCGACGACAAGGACGCCATCGACGCGGCAGCCACCAAGCTGACCGAGGCGACCGGCCCCGTGGCCCAGAAGATGTACCAGGCCCAGGCCGCCGCCGGTGAAGGCGCCGCCGATAACGCCGGCGACAGTGCCAAGAACGATGGCGACGACGTGGTCGATGCCGAGTTCGAGGAAGTGAACGACGACAAGAAGTAAGTCGGGCAGTTCAGGCCCGCAGCGCCCGGCCCGGGAGTATCCGGCAGGCGCGGCGGGCCTTGAAGACACTGCCGGCCATCCCCGCCCGTGTGGGGGTGGCCGGCAGCTGGCAACGCACGCGGGACACTGGGCCCGCGTAGTCATTTGTAGGACGGATCAACCAGGGCCACGGCCACCATGTCAAAACGCGATTATTACGAAGTGCTCGGTGTCGACCGCAGCACCGATGAAAAAGAGATCAAGAAGGCCTACCGCCGGGTGGCGATGAAATACCACCCGGACCGTAACCCGGATGATCCCGACGCCGACGCCAAGTTCAAGGAGGCCACCGAGGCCTACGACGTGCTGATGAACGCCGAAAAGCGCGCGGCCTATGACCAGTTCGGCCACGCCGGCGTGGACCCGAGCATGGGTGGCGGCGCCGGTGGTTTTGGCGGCGGCAGCTTCAGCGATATTTTCGGCGACGTGTTCGGCGACATCTTCGGGGGCGGCGGCCGCGGTCGCGGCGGCCCGCAGCGCGGCTCCGACCTGCGCTACACCCTGGATATCTCCCTGGAAGATGCGGTGCGCGGCACCACGGTGGAAATCCGTGTGCCCACGCTGGCGGCCTGTGACGAATGCGACGGCTCCGGTGCCCGCAAGGGCTCGTCCCCGGTCACCTGTAATACCTGCGGCGGCATGGGCCAGGTGCGCATGCAGCAGGGCCTGTTTGCCGTGCAGCAAACCTGCCCCGCCTGTCGCGGCCGCGGCAAGACCATCTCCGACCCCTGTCGCGGCTGTCACGGCCAGGGCCGGGTGGAAAAAACCAAAACCCTGTCGGTCAAAGTGCCCCCCGGCGTGGATACCGGCGACCGTATCCGCCTCACTGGCGAAGGCGAAGCCGGCCCTGATGGCGGGCCGCCCGGCGACCTGTTTGTGCAGATGTCGGTGCGCGCGCACCCCATCTTCGAGCGCGACGGCAAAAACCTCTACTGCGAAGTGCCCATCACCTTTGTGGATGCGGCCCTGGGTGGCGAGTTGGAAGTGCCGACCCTGGATGGCCGGGTGAAGCTGAAGATCCCCGCCGAAACCCAGACCGGCAAACTGTTCCGCCTGCGTGGCAAGGGCGTGAAGCCAGTGCGCGGCGGCAGCGTGGGCGACCTGCTGTGCCGGGCCGTGGTGGAAACCCCGGTCAACCTGAACAAAAAGCAGAAAGACCTGCTGAAGGAATTCCAGGACAGCCTCGGCCAGGCCGGCGGCGCCCAGTCCCCGCGCCAGAGCAGCTGGTTCGAGGGTGTGAAAAACTTTTTTGAAGACATGAAATCATGAGCGTACGCATTGGCATCACCGGCGTTGCCGGACGCATGGGGCGCACCCTGGTGGAGGCCGTAGCCGCCGCCGAGGGCGTGACACTGGCCGCCGCGCTGGAGCGCCCCGACAGCAGCCTGATTGGCGCCGACGCGGGTGAGCTGGCAGGCCTTGGCAAGAATGGTGTTGCCATCCGTGGCGAGCTGGCCGAGGTGATCAGTGACATCGATGTGCTGATCGACTTCACCATTCCCGATGCCACCCTCGCCAACGCCGCCCTGTGCGCCGAGCACGGCGTGGGCATGGTGATCGGCACCACCGGCTTCACCGCCAAACAGCAGCAGCAGATCGACGCCGCCGCCGGCAAAACCGCCGTGTGCAAGGCCTCCAACTTCAGCACCGGCGTGAATCTGTGCTTCAAACTGCTGGATATGGCCGCCCGGGTGCTGGGTGACGAGGTGGACATCGAAATCATCGAAGCCCATCACCGTCACAAGATCGACGCGCCTTCGGGCACGGCCCTCAGCATGGGCGGGGTGGTGGCCAACGCCCTCGGCCGCGACCTGGCGGAAGTGGCAGTCTACGGCCGCGAGGGCCAGACCGGCGCCCGCGACCGGGACACCATCGGCTTTGCCACCGTGCGCGCCGGCGACGTGGTGGGGGATCACACGGTGCTGTTCGCTGCCGAGGGCGAACGCATTGAAATCACCCACAAGGCCTCCAGCCGCATGTCTTTCGGCCGCGGCGCCGTGCGCGCCGCCCACTGGCTGGCCGCGCGCCAGCCGGGCCTGTACGACATGCAGGACGTGCTCGGCCTGAAGCCGGATGCCCAGTAACCGGACGCCGAGCAACCGGACGCCGACTAGACGGGGCTTGGCCCCGCACGCCATACACAGAGGAACCCGCGCATGAATGCCGCCGCCGACATTATCGTCGATATCGACGAAACCAACGCCGCCCAGCTGCTGATTGAGGAATCCCACCAGCGTCCGGTGGTGGTGGATTTCTGGGCCGACTGGTGCGAGCCCTGCAAGGTGCTGATGCCGGTGCTGGAGAAAATCGCCCGGGAGTACAACGGGGCCTTCCTGCTGGCCAAGGTCAACGCCGACCAGCAGCAGATGATCACCCAGCAGTTTGGCGTGCGCAGCCTGCCCACCGTGATGGTGATGCAGGACGGCCAGCCGGTGGACGGCTTTGCCGGTGCCCAGTCCGAGGCCCAGGTGCGGGAGCTGCTGGCCAAATACCTGCCCAAGGCCTGGGACGGCCTGCTGCAAATGGCCCAGGAGGCCATGGCCAAGGGCGATTTTGCCGCGGCCCTTAGCCCCCTGCGCCAGGCCTGGGAGGATTCCGGCCAGGCGCATGACATCACCCTGGCCTACGCCCACTGCCTGATCGAGGCGATGCGCCTGGACGAGGCCGAACAGGTGCTCGATACCGTGCGCATGGCGGATCAGGACCCAAGCTGGGAGCAGCTCAAGGCCCAGGTCACCCTGAAGCGCGAGGCGGCCAAATCCCCGGAGATCGAGGCGCTGGAACAGCAGCTGGAACAGGACCCGGACAATCGCGACCTGCGCGCCCAGCTGGCGGTGGCCTACTCCGGCAGCGGCTACGCCAAAGAGGCCCTGGAGAACCTGTTCCTGATCCTGAAGGCGGACATCAACCACGCCGACGGCGCAACCAAAAAGTCCTTCCTGGACGCCATTGCCAGCCTCGGCAAGGGCGACCCCCTGGCCGCTGAGTACCAGCGCAAGCTCTACAGCCTGCTCTACTGATATCCGCCGCCCGCCCGCTCGGGCGGGCTAGCCCCTTGCCATGGCCGGGTCGCTGATCAGGTCCCGGCCGTTTTCCATGCGCCCGGCAACCCGGCGCTGGTAGCTGTCGCTGCTCAGGGTGAAGTCGTACCAGTTACCGCTGTCCTTGAGTGACCAGGCCTGCTCTGTGGTCTCCCCCGGTGCAATGTTCAGTGGCCAGGGCCCGTCCTCGCGATAGGCATTGGCGCTGATCTCAAGCCGGGCGCTGCCTGTGCCGGCGTTGTGGATACTGGCCTTGAGGGTGTCGGTGGCCGGCGCGTAGCTCAGCCGCAGCTGCAGCGCGACGCTTTCATGGCTGACACTGGCGCTGCGGCCGCTGAAACGCCGAAAAAAGCCGTTGGTACTGTGAACTTCCAGGTCGTAGAGGCCGTCGTCGCCGCTCCAGGCTGCCGTCAGTGACTTGCCCGCTTCGACGGTGTAGCGGCGGGGAATGCGGTCCAGGTGGCGATGATCGTAGACATGGAAGACCGCGCCCACCGCACCGTCGTTCACAAACTGCAGGGTGACGTTGCCGGCTTCGTCGACGCGGTCGTGAACCTGCAGGGCATAGCCGGTTGGCCGTGAGGGGCGGGTGCCGGGCTCCTGCGCAAAAGCGGGCAGCGGGTCGGGCGCGGCGGCGGCGGGCATGGTCAGCTGGGTTTTTTCCAGCGTCAGGCGCTCGCGTGTATTGGGCAGCGGCGGCAGTGAAGGGTCATTGGGCGAGACAAAGTCGAAGGCGCTGGTCAGGTCGCCCGCCACGGCCCGGTTCCAGGGTGAAATGGCCGGCACAGTGATGCCAAAGCGCTGCTCCAGAAAACGCCCCACCGATGAGTGGTCAAACACCTGGGAGCTTACCCAGCCGCCCCGGCTCCAGGGAGACACCACATACATCGGCACCCGCGGCCCCATGCCATAGGGGCGCACCAGGCCGTGCTCGCTGTCGCGCGGGTCCAGATACTGGTTCAGTGGCGGCATATCGATATTCATCAGCTTGAGCATGCGTTCGCGCAACAGGTCGCGGTAGGGCTCAAAACCTGGCGCTTCAAAGTAGTGGCCGCGCACATCGAGGGTGGCGTCGCCGGCCAGCGAGCCGTCCGGGTTGTAGGAGGGCACCGCCGGCGGTGGCAGGTGGTCAAAATAGCCGTCGTTTTCGTCAAAGGTGATGAACAGGGCGGTTTTGCTCCACACCTTCGGGTTGGCCACCAGCGCTGCCAGCACCTGCGCCGTGAAGTCCGCGCCGCTGAGTGGACTGGAACCTTCAGCGTGTTCGCAGTCGGCCTGCGAGGGCAGTATCCAGGACACCTGGGGCAGGGTTTCGTCCTTCACCTGCTGCGCCAGGTCGGCCAGGGTCCAGTGGCTCATGCCCTGCTCGTAGAGGGGCGATCCTTTCTGAGCCTGGCGGAAGCTGTTGAAGGCCAGGCAGCCGTGCATGGCGCCGGTCCAGTTGTTGTTGGGGTCCTGGTAGATGCGCCAGCTGACGCCGGCGTCCTGCAGCAGTTCGGGCAGAGTGGGCCAGTCAAAGCCTTCACCAAGATACGCATAGCCCGGGTCTGGCCACTGCCCCGTTACCCAGCAGCGCAGGTTGTTCGGTTCGGAATTCTCCGGTGTGTGATTGAGCCCCTGGGCGCAGCGCTTCGGGTCGTAGTTGGCGCCAGAGAAGAAAAAAATACGATTGGGGTCGGTGCCGGAGGCTACGCTGCAGTGGTAGTTGTCGCACAGGGTAAAGGCGTCCGCCAGGGCAAACTGAAAGGGGATCTCCGCGCGGGTGTAGTAACCCATGGAGTGCCCGGTGGTCTGGCGGGTGCGCATATCCAGCTTGTACTTGGGCCAGTAGCCAAACTTACCCTGGTTCCAGGCGGCCTGGGTGTCGGCGATTTCGTGCGAGGTCGTATTGGCCTTCAGCGCATTCATGGTGTCCTGGTCCAGGTGGAAGGGCGTGATGTCACGCTGCCCGTCGCTTTCAAACCACACCGGCTTGCCGCTTTCCAGCGGAATGGGAAAGCGATCGCCAAAGCCGCGCACCCCTTTGAGGGTGCCGAAGTAGTGGTCGAAGGAGCGGTTCTCCTGCATCAGGATCACAATGTGCTCCACATCGCGGATGGTGCCGGTCACGTGGTTGGCCTCCACCGCCAGGGCCTGCTGGATCAGCGGCGGCAGCGATGCCAGCGACGATGCGGCGGTAAGGGTAGTGGCGGAGCGCAAAAAATCGCGGCGGGAAGTCGGCATGTTGGAACCTGATTATCCGAAGTGGCAGACGATTCGCCTATTCTGTACCGTAAGGCGCCGCTGCCCTAATGCGATTAGCTGTTACAGGTATGGTTAATTGCGATACCCAGCGGCTTTCATTGCGCGAGTGCGTTGCTGAACCGCTCGATTCCTGTATGGGGCGATACCGGCGCGGCGCAGGTAACCGGCTGGCCGTATCCGCGCGCTGCCATCGCCGGGTGGGCTGCTAGTGGGGCTGGTGTCGCAAACTGGTCTATAGTCAGGCTATGGCGCGCTCACGCGTTCACAAACGTTCACAAGCATAATAAGGGGAAGCACATGAACAACGCCCGGTTTCAATGGATTGGCGTACCCTGGTTACTGGCGTTGCTGCTGGTGGGCTGCGGGGACGGGACTGCCGGTGGCAGCGGTAGTGGCAGTAGTGGCGGCGATGGTAGCAGCGTGAGTTCCGGCGATGGACACGGCGCGCGATTCGCCAGTGCGGACCCCTGCACGCTGTTGAGCGACGCACTACTGGGTGAGCATTTCGAAATGAGCGCAGACGCCCCCGTTAACCGTCGACCCAGCCAGTATTCGCCGCACCCCCTGTGTATTGTGCAGATCCCCAAGCCCAACGCCGAGGAACTGGCGCAAGCGCAGGCGGCTGCCATGAATGACTACCTGCTTCGCAAAACCCGCGGCGAAGACGTCGCACTGCCATCCATCAAGGCTTATTCCGAGGTGTCCCTGACCCTGCTGGAGCCCGCCGAGAGCCCCGCCCAGGCCCTGGCCAATTTTGACGGTGCCATGCGCAAGCTGACCGAGGGTGTGACCGGCGGTACCGAAACCCGGCAGGTGACCATCCAGGCCGATGTTGTGCCGGTGGATGGCGTGGGCGACAAGGCCGCCTGGGCCGAGAGTATGCGCCAGCTCAGTGTGGTGGACGGGGTGCAAGTGCTGCACCTGACAGTCAACGCCGGCGAGAGCCGCGCCGATGATCGCCAGCGTGCCGTGGCCCTGGCCCAGGGCCTGCTCAACAAATAGCCAGTATCGCCCGCGCGGTGTTGGCGGGCGATGCTAAAGCTAAAGGAGTGCCCATGCGCACAGCAAGCGTGATGTTCGCCGTGATATTGCTGAGTATGACTCGCCCAGTCTGGGCGGGCCTGCCCGAGCAGATTGCAACGATACCAGAGGCCTGTGAGCAGCTGACCCAGTCGCTGGCGGTGGGCGTCCTTGGTGCGCCGGTCAAACCCCTGTCCAGCAACGAGCATATCCCCACGTTTTACAGCCAATGTGAGTATCGCCGCACCAGCGGGCAGCGTGGGCACTTGCAGTTCGTCTTTAAATTTCTGGCGCTGGAGCGTTTCGATGTAGAGCGCCTGCCGCCATCGCAGCTGGATTTCAGTGTGAGCTTCGCCGTTGGGGGGCTCAGCCACAGTGATAAAAAGCCGTTTCCCGGCAAGATGACCTATGTTTTCCACGACCGCCACGACACCATTGTTTTCATGATTACCGAAGTGGCCGGGCCGCGTGACGGCGCCGGGCAGGACACGGTACTGGTGGCCAGTTTCCGGCTGACCGACAGCGAGCGCTCGCCCGCCCAGCGCCTGGAGCAACTCAAGCCCTTCCCTTGGCAGCTATTGAAAACGCTGCTTGGTTCCTCCGCCCCTTAGTGGGTGCCTAGCAGGCCGTTGAAAGACTGCTGAGATTAAGCACTTCGCAATTCACCGTGATTGCAACCGGTGTTCCTCGGAGCAGTGCCGCATCGCGTCCGCAGTCTGAATTCGGTTCACAACCGGACAGATCGACGCCGCACGCATAGGCCGTCCCGGGCGACCATTGCGCTACCAACGTGTGCATCGGCACCAGATTGTAAGCTGCCATCGCCAGAGTGAAACGCTCCAGGCCCTGAACATTAATTGGCGAAGTCCACCGATGGTCTTCGCCCAGCCAAAGCATTGCTCGATACATTTTCGCTTTCGCATCGAGATGTCGTACCCGGGGTGCCGTGTCGTTCTGTCGTCGGTCGCGGAGCCGCCGGTGCGTTTCGTGTTCTGCACTACATGCGGCGTCACACGAATGGATCGACAGTCTGTGACAAAACCTCGGGTGTCATAGCCTTTGTCGGCACCCAGTGTCACCCGTTTGCCCTCGCCAATGTCGCCCAGCATCGAAGCAGTAGCTTCACGTTCTGCTTTACCTGTTGCATGGGTTGTACGCACGTTCACGATCAGGGAATGCCGATTGTCGCTGAGCGCATGGCCAAGGTACGCCAGTTCAGCCGCAGTGCCTCGCGTTTTCTTGTAGATTCGACTGTCCGGATCCGTAGTCGCGCATGCGTCTTGTTGCTGCGCTTCTCACCGTGCCAGCCATCCGGCGGTCGATCACTGTCAGATCCATCCCTTCGGCGGATGCTCTTGTGGCCCGCCCAAGCCTTCAGCGGTGTACCATCAATGCTGAAGTGTTCGCTGGAGAGAAGATCTTCCTGCTCAGCCATCTCAACGACCTGATTGAAGAACGCTTTCACAACATCGTGCTCAAGCATACGGTCTCGGTTCTTGCTGAATACGCTGTGGTTCCAGACCTTGTCATCGATAGAAAGCCCGACGAACCAGCGGAACAGCAGGTTGTAGGAAATCTGCTCAACGAGTTGTCGCTCACTGCGGATGCTGTAGAAGACCTGCAGAAGCATGGCGCGAAGCAGCTTCTCGGGAGCGATGCTCGGACGTCCGCCCAGGTGACCCTTGTCGTACATCCGGCTGAACAGCAAATCCATACGCTCAAGCGCGTCGTTGATCCAAAGGCGAAGCGGAAGCAGCGGGTGGCTGGCAGGAACGAAGTCTTCAAGTCGGACGACAGAGAAACGGCTTTTAGTGTAGTTGTCGCCGCCGCGCATGGTTCGCGTCTCCGCCGGAATCGATATCTGCATTGTCTCAAACCCACTGCCGGTAGGCAGGGGTCTTTCAGCAGCCTGCTAGTACCCCATTCAGGAACGCGGGTGGACGTCACCCATCTGGCATTCACCATAGACTTGGCAACGAGCGCTGTACCATGATTTACTTCATCCTGCGACGTTTTGCTGTACTGACGAATGGCTAGCGATGCCCGACTATCCTCCCCGGCTGACCTAAAAAATAGCGTTGGACAGTGCCGCTTCCTAGCACGGCAGCACAGGAGCAGAAAGCGACAATGATAAAACGAATGAGCACCTTAGGGCCTGGCAGCACCTTTCTTCTGCTGCTTGCCAGTACTCCCTCTCTGGCGCAGACCGGTTCTTTAACCTACAGACCGGCCGTCGAGCCCGCCGCTGGCGGCGGCTCAACCGTTCAGGCCGTGCCGATTCCCTCACTGCTACTCCTGCCACTGGCAATTGGCCTGGCCGTTTTGGGTGGGCGCTATCTACGCCGCCAGCACGGCAAAAAACTCCACGGCATTCTGCTGCTGGCCATCGGCACCGGGTTAGGCGCTATCTCCAGCATGCAAGTTCCGACGGCCATCGCCGCTTTGATGATTGCACTGAGCCAGCCTGGCGGTGGCACGGTCGATATCCCGCTGGGCGAGGCAAGCTATACCAACACAGCTGGGGTGGCCCTTGCCATCACTGATATCACACCACCACCGGCCTGCACCTCGAACTCTCCTGCGAATGAATGTGTCACAGGCATGCCGCTTCCCGAGGGTGCCAGTTGTCATACTGACTATACCTGTACACTGCCCGAGGTCACCGTCATCAAGCAAGCCGATGGCGTTGAATCCGGGTCTCCGACACCGGGGGCTTTCACTCTAGCCAGAACCGGGGATACCACTAATCCACTGGACGTCAGCTTTACTTTGGGCGGCAGCGCGACAGGGATTACCGGCACGCCTACCGCTGATCTGACCGACGCTGAGGACTATGCTGTCGATAGCCTGACAGCAGTGACAATTCCCGCCGGGGCGTCATCGGTCGATGTAACCATCACCGTGCTCGATGATCAGGTCTACGATCCCAGCGAGACGGTCGAATTGACCCTGACCGCGTCTGCCGCGTATACCATTGGCGCTGAAAGTGCGGCCCTCATGTCCATTTCCTCCGAGGATAAGCGAATATTTGTGACGGCGGGCTCGTTCAATGGTGATCTCGGCGGCATAGCGGGGGCCGATCAAAAGTGTAACGAAGACGCGAACAAGCCGAGTGGTGGCGTGTATGCAGCCCTGCTTGGTGGTGCTGATCGCGGGCCTGATCCAGCCGTTGACTGGGTGTTGAGCGCGGGTACCAGTTACTTCAATGCGACAGAGGATTTTATCGCGCGTGCAAATACCGTTGCGGTGTTTGATTTTCCGCTTAACCTGCCTTTCAGTACGTCCAGTTCATTGCCCATTGAAATTTGGACAGGTATCGACATCGTTTCTGCTGGTCGATGGGCGGTGGCGCCTGAGACATGTTCATCCTGGTCAAGTTCGGATACTGCCCTAGAGGGAGCGTTTGGATGGTCCGACTTGGATGACGCCTTTTCCATTCGGGTAATAGAACTGTCATGTAATGTATTTGACCCTGGATTGTACTGTGTCGAGCAATAATTTGATGTTTCACTGCGTTTTCCCAGCAGTCATCTTTAAGGCTCACACTGCCAACGAAGCCATGAACGTTGAGTAACCTGCCAGTTAGCAAGCCGTTGAAAAACAGGTGAGACGAAACGCTTCGCAATTCACCGGGAACGTAGCCGGTGTTCCTTGGAGCAGTGCCGCATCTTCATGTGCTGGTCGCTCAATGAGCCGTCGAACTGGCAAGCAACGCGTCCGCAGTCTGGATTTGGCTCATATCCACACAGATCGAGGCCGCATACGCTGTCCTGGGCGATCATTGCGCTACCAATGTGCGCATCCGCACCAGGTTGTAAACTGCCATCGCCAGAGTGAAGCGCTGGTCGACGCGCTCCAGGCCCCTGAACATCAATTGGCGCAGTCCACCGATGATCTTGGCCCAACCAAAACACTGCGTGATGCATTTTCTCTTTCGCATCGAGATGTTGCACCCGGGATGCCGTGTCGTTCTGTCATCGATCGCGGAGCCGCCAGTGCGTTTCGTATTCTGAACTACATGCGCGGTCACGCGAATGGAACGATATTGTGTGACAAAACCTCGGGTGTCATAGCTTGTGTCAACCCAAGCCCACATGCGCGCCAAGTCTCATTGCAGCAGCGCGTGACGAACATCAGGTGTCTAGCGCCGCGATGGCAGAAATTTCGACCGGCATTTCGGTGTAGGGCAGCTGCTCGACGCCGACTAATTTCGACGATGGGGGAAATGGCTTACCGTCCAGCGTTTCGTACATCGCCTTAAAGGCCAGTTCCGTGGCTGTCAGTCTAATTTGACGACATAGGTCGTACTTGTTTCCGTCGATCTTAAGGTCGGTGGGCACCTCACGACCGTTGTGCGGCGCTATCCCTTAACCAGCCTCATTAAATTAGCGAACGCTTTTCAGCCCCCACAGCAGCAGCCACGCTTGTCTACACTGCATAATGTCGCTATCGTACATGCCCCTCACACAATAAACATACCCAAAGGTCAAATCCGGGCCCCAGGAGGTTCACATGGATACCCGCTTCTCCCCCGATGACATCGCCTTTCGCGATGAGGTTCGGGCCTTTTTCAAGCATGCCTACGACGCCGAGTTGCAGGCTCGCCTGGCGGACAAAGCTACCTTCAAGGACGCGGTGGTGGACTGGCAGAAGCGGCTCTTCGAGCAGGGCTGGATTGCCCCCAACTGGCCGGTGGAGTACGGCGGCACGGGTTGGAGCCCCACCCAGAAGTACATCTACGAGTCTGAGCGCGCGGCCCATGGCATTCGCGATGTGGTGCCCTTTGGCCTGCAGATGGTGGCGCCGGTTATCTATACCTTTGGCAACGACGAACAGAAGGCGCGCTTTCTGCCCCGCATTCTGCGCAGTGACGACTGGTGGTGCCAGGGCTATTCGGAGCCGGGCTCCGGGTCCGATCTGGCATCCCTGAAGACCAAAGCGGTGCTCGATGGTGACGATTATGTCGTAAATGGCGCCAAAATCTGGACGACCTACGCCCAGTACGCCGACTGGATTTTCTGCCTGGTGCGCACCAACAACGAGGGCAAGAAGCAGGAGGGCATCACCTTCCTGCTGATCGATATGAAAAGCCCGGGCATCAAGGTAAACCCCATTGTGTCCATCGACAATCACCACAGCCTGAACGAAGTGGAGTTCAACGACGTGCGGGTGCCGGTGGCCAACCGCATTGGCGAGCAGGACAAGGGCTGGACCTACGCCAAGGCCCTGCTTGCCCACGAGCGCACTACCATCGCTGGTGTGGCAGACAGCAAGCGCGGCCTGGAAATGGTGCGCCAGGAGGCGGCCGCAGAGGTCAATGGCGGCCAGCGCCTGCTTGACGATTCGCTGTTCCGCAAGCGCCTGTCGAATATCGAGATCGAGCTGATGGCGCTGGAGTTCACCGAGTTGCGGGTGCTGGCCACGGTGGCATCCGGCGGCGCGCCGGGGGCGGAATCGTCCCTGCTCAAGATCAAGGGCACGGAAATCCAGCAGGCTATCCAGGAGCTACGCATGGACCTGGCAGCCTACTACCAGGGGGTACTGCCCAATGCGCTCAGCGCCGAGCAACTCGGCCATGCATTCGGCAGCGCTGCCCGCCAGTCCTTTATGTACGGCCGCGCCGCGACTGTATACGGGGGCTCCAACGAGGTGCAGAAAAACATCATCGCCAAGGCCGTGCTGGGCCTGTAAGCACGGGAGATAACACCATGAATTTCGATTTCACTGAAGAACAAAGCATGCTGCGCGACAGCGTCGCCCGTTACGTGCAGGACAGCTACGACTTTGAAACCCGCCGCACCATTGCCGACTCCCAGGCCGGCATGAGCGCCCAGCAGTGGCAGACCTTTGCCGAACTGGGCTGGCTGTCGGTGCCCTTCGCCGAAGAGTACGGCGGCTTCGGCGGTGGCCCGGTGGACACCATGCTGCTGATGGAGGAATTCGGCAAGGGCCTGGTGCTGGAGCCCTACCTGGCCACGGTGCTGTTGTTTGGCGCCCTGCTGCAGCGCGGCGGCAACCAGGCCCTGGCCGATGAATACCTGCCCAAAATCATTGAGGGCAGCTGCCAGGGCGCGTTTGCCTACCTTGAGCGCCAGAGTCGCTTTGAACTGCGCGATGTGAAAACCCGCGCCAGCAATGACGGCGAGGGCTATCGCCTTAACGGCGAAAAAGTTGTGGTGTTCAACGGCGCCAATGCTGATGCGCTGATCGTCAGCGCGCGCACCGCCGGGGAGCAGGCCGACGCCGAGGGCATCAGCCTCTTTCTGGTGCCGGCCAGCGCGG
Organism: Parahaliea mediterranea; assembly: GCF_003402235.1. Taxonomy (GTDB): domain Bacteria; phylum Pseudomonadota; class Gammaproteobacteria; order Pseudomonadales; family Halieaceae; genus Parahaliea; species Parahaliea mediterranea. The sequence continues at coordinate 234,945 of NZ_QEWO01000004.1, read as the reverse complement.
CGGGGGTGGTGGTGACCCCCTTCAAGCAGATGGACGGCCAGACGGTGGCCAATATCACCCTGGATAACGTGGCGGTGCCTGCCACCGCGCTGATTGGCGAGGCCGGTGGCGCCCTGGCGCTGATTGAGCCGGTGGTGCAGTCCGCCGTGGTGGCCCTGGCAGCTGAGGCGCTTGGCATCATGGCCCAGCTCAACGCCAAGACCCTGGAATACACCAAAACGCGCAAGCAGTTCGGCGTGGCCATTGGCAGCTTCCAGGCCCTGCAGCACCGCATGGTGGATACCTTCATGGCCTACGAGCAGACCAAGTCCCTGCTGTACCGCGCGGTGTGCGAACTGGAAGAGGGCGCCGACTCAGCCGCCACCACGGCGCATGCCCTGAAGGCCATGGTCGATCGTGCCGGCAAGCTGATCTACGGCGAGGCTATCCAGCTGCACGGCGGCATGGGCCTGACCGACGAACTGGATATCGGCCACTATGCCAAGCGCCTGATGATGATCAACGCCACCTTCGGCAACGGCGACTATCACCAGGGCCGCTTTGACGCGCTGCGCTACGCATGAAGATGCCAGCGCCCGGGTTTGCCCCCGGGCGCTGGCCGGCGTAACGTAGATACCCCACCTTGACCGGGCGCCAACGCCCGCCTATCCGGAGCACAACAATGAAACTAGGCTTTCTGCTCGGCTATTCCGGCAAAGAGATTCACCTGCCCCTGGACCTGATCCAGCAGGCGGAAACCATGGGTTACGACTCGGTGTGGACCGCCGAGGCCTACGGCAACGACGCGGTTACCACCGCCACCTGGGTGCTGGCCAACACCAGCAAGATTCGCGTGGGCACCGCCATCATGCAGATGCCGGCCCGCAGCCCGGCCATGTGCGCCATGACCGCCATGTCCCTGGACCAGCTCTCTGGCGGCCGCTTTATCGTAGGCCTTGGCGCCTCGGGCCCCCAGGTGGTGGAAGGCTGGCACGGCGTGCCCTACGGCAAGCCGGTGACACGCACCCGCGAGTACATCCAGATCATGCGCAAAATCATGGAGCGCGACGGCCCGGTGGAGTTCGACGGCGATATGTACCAGCTGCCCAACAAGGGCCCCGGCACCACCGGCCTTGGCAAGCCCCTGAAGTCCATCCTCAGCGGCAGCCCGGATATCCCCATCTACACCGCCTCCATCACTCCCGCGGGGCTGCGCTGTGCCGGTGAGGTTGCCGATGGCGTGTTCCCGGTGTGGATGGACCCGAACAAATTCGACGTGCTGGGCGAGCACATCCAGCAGGGTTTCGACAAGGCTGGCAACGGCAAGAGCCTGGACAACTTCGACGTGGCGCCCTTTGTGTCTGTGGCGATGAACGACGATTTGGAAGCCGCCTACGACTCCCTGCGCCCCTGGCTGGCCCTGTACATCGGCGGCATGGGCGCGAAGAACAAGAACTTCTACAACGACTACGCCACCCGCCTCGGCTACGGCGATGAGGCGCAGCAGATCCAGGAGCTCTACCTGTCGGGTAAAAAGGCCGAGGCGGAAGCCAAAGTGCCCAATGCCCTGCTGGACGAGGTGGCCCTGGTGGGGCCCAAGGAGCGCATTGTCGAGCGCCTGGCGCCCTGGAAAGAGGCCGGCAAGCGCGGCGAAGTGGGCACCATGCTGCTCGGCGTTCACGATACGGCGGTGCTGGAGCTGTTCGCCAAGGAGTTGCTCTGATGCAGGTGCAGGGCAAGGTCGTTGTGGTCACCGGCGGCGCCAATGGCATTGGCAGGGCGCTGTGCGAGCGATTTGCCGCCGAGGGCGCTGCCTGCGTGGTGGTGGCAGACCTGGAAAAAGACAACGCCGCCAAAGTGGCCACGGCCATAGGCGGTGAAGCCTACGGGGTGGACGTGCGCGACGAGGCGCAGATTGCCGCCATGGTGCAGGCGGTGGAAGGGCAGCACGGCCGTATCGACCTGTTCTGCAGCAACGCCGGTATTATCGCCGGCGATGGCGAGCCCTGGCATGCCACCTCGGCGCCCAACAGCACGTGGCAGGCCATGTGGGATATTCACGTGATGTCCCACGTGTACGCCGCCCGTGCCTGCCTGCCCGGAATGATCCGCCGTGGCGAGGGTTACTTTTTGAACACCGCCTCCGCGGCGGGCCTGCTCAACCAGGTGGGCGATGCCGCCTACTCGACCACCAAGCATGCGGCCATCGGCTTTGCCGAGGCGCTGGCCATCACCCATGGCGACGATGGCATCAAGGTGTCTGCCCTGTGCCCCCAGGCGGTGGCAACGCGCATGATCGGCGACAACAAGGACGGCGGTACCGCCGGCGTGGACGGGGTGATCAGCGCCGAGGCGGTGGCCCAGGCGGTCATTGACGGGCTGGCCGAGGAGAGCTTCCTGATTCTGCCCCACAAGGAAGTTGTCGACTATCGCGCCCACAAGGCCGCCAACTACGACCGCTGGCTGGGTGGCATGCGCAAACTGCGGCGCAAGTTCGGCAACCCCAAGCTGTGAGGCGCCAGGTTGTGACATTGCAGGCGATGAAATTCCAAACGACGAAGCCGCATGTCAGGCAGGGGGATCGCTATGTCCGGTGAGCTGCGGGACGTGAGCCAGACAGAGAAGAAAGAGCGCTTTGCCCGCAGCATTCTCAACGGCTTTGAATCCTACTTTGCCGAGTTCCAGAACGTTACCCTGGCGGCACGCACCCGCTTTGAAAATGCCGACTGGCACGGCATGCACGCCTCGTCGATTGAGCGTATCGACCTGTACAAGGCCAAAACCACGGCGGTGCTGGATGTGGTCGAGCTTATCGCTGGTGACCAGCTGCGCGACTACCAGTTCTGGACCGACACCAAGGCCGAGTATGCCAGTCTGATAGAGGGCCACAACAACTTCGAGATGGCCGAGACCTTCTTCAACTCGGTGTACTGCGCGGTGTTCAAGCATCGCAAAATTCGCGACGAGCACGCCTTTGTGTTCTCGCCCCAGGGCGATATGCCGCCCTCGGACTTCCGCAAGGTCGTGCGGCGCTACCCGCTGGATGGCTCTTTGCCCGAACTGCTGCGGGCGCTGTTTGCCGACTACGCCTTTAGCCTGCCCTACGAGAACCTGGAGCGGGACATCGGCTTTATTGTGGAGGCGATAGAGAGCTTTCTGGCGCCGCGCTTTGATCTGGGTCGCGACGGTGTCGAATTCCAGATGCTGGAGCATCACTTCTTCCGCAACAAGGGCGCCTATATTGTCGGGCGTATTGCGGCCGGGTCGGACTCCATGCCCATCGTGTTCCCGCTGATGCAGAACGCCAAAGAGGACGCCGAGGTGTTTGTCGACACCGTCCTGTTTGGTGCCGACAAGTGCAGTGTGCTGTTCAGTTTTACCCGTTCCTACTTCATGGTGGATGCCAGCATCCCCTCGCAGTATGTGCTGTTTTTACAGCAGCTGATGCCGGCCAAACCCATTTCGGAAATCTACAGCGCGATGGGTTACAACAAGCACGGCAAAACCTACTACCACCGCTGTGCCTACCGGCATATGACCCGCACCACCGACCAGTTCATCATTGCCCCCGGTATCAAGGGCATGGTGATGAGCGTGTTCACCATGCCGTCCTACGATTTTGTGTTCAAAATCATCAAGGATCGCTTCACTCCGCCCAAGGAAATGACCCACGAACAGGTCAAGGCCAAGTACCGGCTGGTAAAGCGCTGGGACCGGGCTGGGCGCATGGCGGATACCCAGGAGTTCACCAACCTGGCCTTTGCCCGCGAGCGTTTCTCTGAGGAGTTGATGGAAGAGTTGCGCAAGGTGGCGCCGTCGCTGATCGAGGAGCACGGCAAGGCCCTGATCATCAAGCACGTTTATGTGGAGCGGCGCATGACGCCCCTCAACCTCTACCTGCAGGACGCGACAGACGAGCAGATTGCGGCGGTGATGGATGAATACGGTAACGCCATCAAACAGCTGGCCGCGGCCAATATCTTCCCCGGCGACATGCTGCTGAAAAACTTTGGCGTGACCCGCCACGGCCGGGTGGTGTTTTACGACTACGACGAAATCCAGCCGCTGATGGACTGCAACTTCCGCAAGATTCCCGAGCCCCGCAGCGAGGCGGAAGAGCTGGCCAGCAAGCCCTGGTACACCGTGGGGCCCAACGATATTTTCCCGGAGGAGTTTCGCCTGTTTTTCTCCGGCAACCAGCGCGCAAGGAAGGTGTTTGACGCTATGCACAGTGATATTTACGACGTGGCCTTCTGGCAGGGTTTGCAGGAACGCATCCGCCAGGGGCATATCGAGGACTTCTTCCCCTATCGGCGCAAGCTGCGCTTCCCGCGTGAAGCAGCAGCCGTGGCGGAGGCGGTGTAATGGCGACCCTGTACCTGATTCGCCACGGCCAGGCCTCCTTTGGCGCCGACGACTACGACAAACTCTCCGACCTCGGCTGTCGCCAGGCCAGCGCCATGGGGCGCTATCTGGCGGACAACGGCATCCACCTGGACGCCGCCTACAGCGGCGACCTGCTGCGCCAGCGGGAGACGACCCAACTGGCACTGGCCAGCCAGCCCCGGGAGGTAAGCCACCGTATTGATGCGCGCTTTAACGAGGTGCGCAACGATGAGCAGGTTGAACACCTGGTGCCGCAACTGGTGGACAGCAATCCCCGCCTGAAAGCGCTGATGGACAAGGGCCTGAGCGATAGCAAGGATTACCAGAAAGTGATCGAGGCGGTGTTCAATCACTGGGTATCGCCGGCTTGCCAGCACCCTGGCATCCAGAGCTGGGCGGATTATTCCGGTGGCGTGCGCGCCGCCCTTCGCGACCTGATGGCCGAGCAGGGTGCCGGCAAGACGGTGGCAGTGTTCACCTCTGGCGGCACCATCGCCACTGCGGTGGCCCAGGTGCTGGGGCTGGGGGGCGAGCATACCTACCGTTTCTACGAACCGATTTTCAACTGCTCTGTCACCCAGCTGTTTTACAGCGGCGACAAGGTGTCCCTGTCCTACTTCAATGACCGCTCCTTCCTGCAGATGATGGGCAGGGAAGCGGGCGAGAACCTGGTGACCTACCGGTGACGCGCATTCTGCTGGTGCGCCACGGCGAGGCTGCGGCCGAGTGGGGCCAGCATGAAGACCCGGGCCTGAGCGAGCGCGGCCGGCAGCAGGCCAGTGACACCGCGCAGGCATTGTTGCTGCGCCTGGGGGCGGATGACTGGCAGATTCTCAGCAGCCCGAAGGCCCGGGCGCTGGAAACCGCGGCGCCGCTGGCGGCTGCCAGTGGCCTGTCTGTAGCGATTGAGCCCGCCTACCGGGAAGTGCCGGTGCCGGTGGCCATGGAGCAGCGCAAGCCGTGGCTGCGCCAGTTTATGCAACAGCAGTGGCCGGGCCAGCCGGCCGCCCTGTGGCAATGGCGCCAGGGATTGGTTGATGCCCTTGAAGGCCTCGCCCGGCCCACCCTGGTTTTTACCCATTTTCTGGTGATTAACGCGGCGGTTGCCGAGGCCGAGGGGCGCGACGAGGTGCTGTGCTTCTGGCCGGATAATGCCTCGGTCACCGAGTTTTGCCTGCAGGCCGGGCGGCTGCAGTTGGTGTCACTCGGGCGCAGTCTGCAGACGGTGGTGAACTAGCCCTCGTCCCGGGGCAGGCGCTGCAGGGATTCCTGGGCCGTTGAGGCAATCAGCACCCCGTCGCGAGTGTAGAAGCTGCCGCGACTGAAACCGCGGCCCCCGCCGGCTGCCGGGCTGTCCATGGTGTAAAGCAGGAAGTCGTCCACACGCGCCCGGCGGTGAAACCAGATGGCGTGATCCAGGCTCGCCACCTGCATGCCCCTGGTACGCCCGCTGTAGGGGTGGGGCAGCATGGCAGTGCCGAGCAGGGCAAAATCCGACATGTAGGCCAGCAGCATCTGGTGGCGCACCGGGTTGTCGCCAATGTCCGTGGGCACGCGAAACCAGTAGTGCTGCACCGGCTCAGTGGGCTGGGGCTGTTCCAGGTCGCGCCGCTCCACCGGGCGGCGTTCAATCGGCTGCATCATCATGCCATCGTGCACCAGGCCCGGCCGTTCCTCGGCCATGCGCGTCCAGTACTGGGCATCGGTTTCCAGGCCTTCCGGCGCGGTGACCTGGGGCGCGCTGGCCTGGTGCTCCAGCCCTGCCTCCTCGGCCTGGAATGACAGAGCGCTATTGAAGATGGCCACGCCATCCTGCTTGGCCACCACCCGGCGGGTGGTAAAGCTGCCACCGTCGCGGATTGGGTCCACATCGTAGATGATCTGCTTGGCCGGGTCGCCAGGGCGCAGGAAGTAGCCGTGCATGGAGTGCACCAGGCGCTCGCTGTTCACCGTCTGGCTGGCGGCGTAGAGCGCCTGGGCCAGCACCTGGCCGCCAAACACCCGCGGTGGGAATTTCGGGCTCTTGCCGAGAAACAAGAAGCGGTCGATGCGCTCTACTTCCAGCTGGCGAATCAATTTCTCGAGCAACGTGTTCAAAGGGGGCTCCATCGGTGGGCGGGGATTTGCTCAGGCGCGGGGCACCAGGCCGTTGTAGAAAATATCAAAGTAGTCGTTGGCGGCGCTGTCCAGGTCGTCCACCCGGCGCCACAGGCCAATTTCCATGGAGGCGTTGGTGGCGCCGGAAATAAGCTGCTGGGCGATGAAGGGCGCCACCTGGCGCACGGTGCCGTCCTGCATGCCCTCGCGGATGAAGTCCCCGAAGCAGGCGCTGGAAGCATCCGTGCGTTCAAGGACTTCCTTGCGGCGCTTCATCGGCAGGGCGGTAATGGTGTTGTAGCGAATAAGGGGCCCGTCGTCGGAGTTCTGCACGCGAAAAACCTGCCGGCAGCTCTGGGCGATTTTCTCAAGGCCGGTGCCCGGCAACTGGCGGGCTTCACCGTAAATGCGGTCGATGGCGTCCTGGGAGTAGCGATAGCAGTGGTAGAGCAGGTCTTCCTTGTTCTTGATGTGATAGTAGAAGGCGCCCTTGGAGACATTCAGGTGCTCTGCAATCTCATCCAGCGAGGTGCCGTTGAAGCCCTGTTTGTTGAAGAACCAGGTGCCGGCGCGAAAGAAGGCCTGCTGCTTCAGGCGGTTCTGCTCTTCACGGTCAAAGCCGTGCACATAGGCGCTGGGGGCCGAGCCCGGCTCGCTGGCGCTCGCCTGGTAGTCGTCGGCGCCGGCGTAAAGGCCGTGATGCAGTACGTTGAAGGCCTGCTCGGCGGTTGCCATAACCTGGTCGCGTTCCACCGTGTGCAGCCAGGAAAAAACCCAGTCCACCGAGCCCAGGATGGCGCGGGTGGCGGAGGTGCTCTCCAGCGCCCGCAGGCTGCCGTCGCTGGCGCCGTCGCGCAGGTACTGGCGCAGGCGCTTGAACATGGCGATGTAGGTGGCTTCCACTTCCTTGCGATGCGGCCCCTTGAGGGAGGCAATTTCCAGCAGGGCGGCGATATAGGGGCCGCGCCCCTCATGGGCGCTGAGCCAGTTGTCGAAGTGCGACAGGAAAAAGGCGCGAACGCGCTCCAGCGCACTGCTGTGCTGCTCCTCGATGACATCCATCTGCCGCAGGTGATGCTGCAGCGCCGCCATGTAGCACTGGTAGATCAGCTCTTCCTTGGTTTTAACGTAGTAGTACAGGCTGGTTTTGGTCAGGCCCAGGGTTGCGGCAATGTCTTGCAGAGTGGTGGCGCGGGACCCTTTGTAGTTGAACAGCCTGGCGGCCTGGGACAGTATCGCCGTCCGCTTGGCGTCGTGCTGGGCGGAGCGGTTGAAGGGTGAGGCGCTGGGTTTATCCTGGCTCATGCCGTTGGGGCAGCCTGCAAAGCAGCTCGCCCATACTTCCTCGTCTAAAATTCAAACTTTAGGTATTATTTTTGTCGCTGTCCAGTCCGGCGGCTCAGGGGCTTGTACCAAGCTGGGCGCATTCGCTGTGCCGGAAGCAGTCCAGCGTGTGGTCGTTGACCATGCCGGTGGCCTGCATGTGGGCGTAGATGATGGTGGACCCGACAAAGGTGAAACCGCGGCGTTTCATGTCCTTGCTGATGGTGTCCGACAGGGGGGTGGTAGCCGGCACCTGCTGCAGGCGCTTCCACCGGTTCTGGATTGGCTTGCCGTCCACAAAGTTCCATAGGTAATGGCTGAAGCTGCCAAAGGCGGCCTGGGTTTCCAGAAAGGCCCGCGCGTTGGTGCGGGCCCCGAACACCTTGAGCCGGTTGCGGACGATGCCCGGGTCCTCCAGGCGTTTTTCCAGCTGGGCGTCGGTGAATTTTGCCACCTTGACCGCATCAAAGCCGGCGAACAGGCGGCGATAGCCCTCGCGCTTGCGCAGCACCGTGATCCAGGACAGCCCGGCCTGTGCGCCCTCGAGCATCAGAAATTCAAACAGGGTGGCGTCGTCGCGCACTGGCACACCCCATTCGGTATCGTGGTAGTCCACATACAGCGGGTCATCACCGCACCAGCCACAGCGTTGGGTCATCGTCATCGTCTCCTGTTTGTGGCAAGTATGGTGTGGAGGGACGGGCGGTGTCCACAGGGCGTGGCGAAGGGCCATGCCCTGTGGGAAAATCCGCCGGCGTTGATAAGGGGCTGACAATGACCGATACCATCCACTACCAACAGAATGGCCAGGTAGGCCGGCTGCTGCTGAATGTGCCCGCGCGGCACAACGCCCTGGGCGGCGACGAACTGTACGCCATCCGCGATATTCTTGCCGGGCTGCACGGGCCCAATGCGCCGCGCGTGCTGGTGGTTAGCGGTGCCGGCGGCAAGACGTTTTGTGCGGGGGCCTCGCTGGCTGAACTCAACAGTGGCCGGATTTCCGGCGAGCTGTTCCAGGAAACCACCGACCAGTTGGCGGCGCTGGCCATTCCCACCGTCGCCGCCATCAATGGCAACGTGTTTGGCGGCGGCGTGGAGCTGGCGCTCAGCTGCGATTTTCGCTTTGGCGTGGAGGGCAGCCGCCTGCGGGTGCCGGCGGCGGCTATTGGCCTGTGCTATCCCGTTGGCGGCATCCAGCGCTTTGTGCAGCGCCTGGGGGTGAGCGCGGCCAAGCGCCTGTTGCTGGCGGCAGAGACACTGGATTGCCAGGGCATGCTGGACATCGGCTTTCTGGATTTTCGCCTGCCCCGGGAGCGCCTGGACGACGAAGTGACGGCTTTCGCCGAGCAACTGGCGAGCCTAGCGCCGCTGGCGGTCCAGTCCATGAAGGCAATCATTGCCGGGGTGGCCGCCGGCAGTCTGGATGCTGGCCGCGCCGATGCCCTGGTGGCCCAGTGCCGTGACTCGGCAGACCTGCAGGAAGGCTTTGCCGCCCAGAAGGAGAAGCGCGCGCCGCATTTTGTTGGGCGTTGATGGGGTTGGCATCACGTAGCATCGCATAGCGAGGTATTAGCGGTGCTTACACCTTGCCAGCCAAAAAGCGCAGCAGCGGCTGTCGCTGCCGAGTGAACGCCCCCTACGGCCGGCCGATGGCGGGCACTCGCAGGCTGTAGTGTGTTCCCTTACTGCGCTGCACGCTGAGCGTTCCACCCAGCGAGCGAACCAGCTCCGCCACGGTGGCAAGGCCTGGCGAAGCGGGCGTGTCGATGGCAACGGCCGGCGGTAAACCGGCGCCGTTATCCACAATCTCGAACAGGGCCGCCTCGCCCTTTGCGGCATCACCATAATGCGCCCTGACGATGACAATGCCCCCCTCAGGGAAGGCGGCAAAGGCGTGGGCGTAGGCGTTTTCCAGCAACTCGTACAGGATGATGGACAGGGGCAGGGCCGCGCTGGCGGGCAGGAGCTGTTCTGGCAGGTCGTTCACCAGCACAATGCGCTCGCCGGCGCTATGGGCCGCCTCCAACTGCTGCGCCAGGTCGTTGGTGTAGCTGTGCAGGTTGGCCAGTAGCTCCTCGTGGCAATAGCGCAGGGCCTGCTCCAGGCACTGCATGGCGCTGAGGCGGCCGCAAATATGGCGTTGCAGCGCGGCGTACTCGGGTGGTGGCAGCGTTTTGGCCTGCCGGGCAAGGCATTCGCGCAGCAGGGTTAGCCTGACGAGGTTGAACTGGTGAATCGCCTCTACCAACTGGGCCTGTTCCTCCAGCTGTTCCTGGGCATCGTCCAGGGCCCTGTCGGCGGTGAGTGCCAGCGCCGTGGCCCGTTGCTGGGTGGCCCGGTGGATAATGTGCCTGTCGTAGCTGCGCTTGGCCTGGCGGCCAAGCAGCAAAAGGGCGGCCGCATACAGGCACCAGGCCCACCACTGGCGCCACGGCGGAGGGCTGACATACAGCGCCAGGCTGGCGCCGTCGAAATTCCAGACGCCGTTTGAATTGGCGGCCTGCACCCGAAACTGGTAGTTCCCCGGTGGCAGGTTGGTGTAGGTGGCGCTGCTGCGGTTGCCGATGCTGACCCAGTCCGGGTCGAAGCCTTCGAGCTTGTAGCGGTACAGGTTGCTGTCGGGGTCGACATAGTCGAGCGCACTGAAGTCGAAGGTGACGTAGTAATCCGCATGCGATAGCTCGATGCTGGCGGGCTGTTGCGCGGTGGTGTGCAGCGCCCGGGCCTTGCCGGCAATGGTGATACCGGTCAGCACGACGGGCGCCGGCTGGCTGCTAAGGCTGAAGGCGGCGGGGTCAAAGCGGTTGTATCCGTGGCTGCCGCCAAAATAGATTTGGCCGCTAGTGGCTTGATACGAGGCGCCGAATTCGAAATCCGGCCCCTGGAGCCCGTGTTTGTAGCGGAAATTGTGCACCGACAAATCGGGCCCGATGCGGCTAAGGCCCCGGTTGGTGGAGGCCCACACAGCGCCGCTGTTGTCCGCCTGCAGGGCATACACCGTTTTGCTGATCGGTGCGCCGGTTGTTACCGGGCGCGCGGTGAGCTGGCCCGGGCCGTGGCCGGTGTCGAGGAGAAACAGGCCCTGCCGGTAGGTACCAATCCAGAGGCAGCCGTGGCTGTCTTCGGTGAGGGACAGCGCCGCGACAGTACCGTGGCCCGGCGACTCACCGGTGAAAATAACATCGTCAAAGGCTCCGGTGGATGGATGAAAAACCTGCAGGCCGCCCTCGCTGGCGACAAACAGGCGGCCATCGGAATGCCGAAAGAGCGCGGTGACGTTGTTGTGGAGAAGCCCATCGGCGGTATCGACCACAGCGGTGCGCCTGGTTGCGCCTGGCCACAGGGTGATCACCGCCAGCCCGGCGCCGTGGGTGCCCACCAGCAGTTCACCGGCGTCGGTGGTGAGGATGGCGCTGACGGAGTTGCTGGGCAGGCCGGGCACGCTTTGGCTGTGATAGGCAGAGCGCCGCCGCCGCTCGGTATCCAGCACCACCAGCCCCCTGTTTCTGGTGCCGATATAAAGATAACGCTGATGCACATGGAGGCTCATGATGCCCAGTGACGCCGCATCGAGACCAGGGAACAGTTGGTCGATGGGCGTCAGCTGGCCCGTTGTCGGGTCTTCGCGAAAGAGGTTGTCGTAGGTCGCTATCCAGGTGCCAAGGGTGTCATTGCCGTCTATGGCAAACACGGTACTCAACAGCGGCTGGTTGTGCGCGGTAACACTCTCGAACAGTGACCGGGTGCCAATGTTCAGCCCCGCGTAGGTGCCAATCCACAGCAGCCCGCTGTCGGCGCTGAGCAGGCTGGTGACTTCATTGTTGCTGATATCCGAATTGCGCTGATGGAACCTGCTGGCCTGCCCCGCGTTGCGGTGGAACAGTCCGCGGTCGGTGCCTATCCACAGCGAGTCATCGGTGGTGTCTGACACAATGTCATGCACCACGGTGTCGGCGATGACGCCGGCCAATGCATCACTCAGCCCTTCTTTGCGGCACTTCCCCTTGCTGAGGTCTTGCAGGTACAGGCCATCGCCCCGCGTGCCCAACAAAACGGTTGAGCCGGACAGGGGGTGAATGGCCGTCAGACTGTGCAGGGACGGCTGGCAGAGGGCCTTGAGGTCGACGATGGCGGGCGTGGGGTGGGCCCTGCTAAAGATTGCGAGCTGGCCATCGGTACCCAGGGCGTAGACGGTGCCGTCAGCTTCCTCGGTGATGTCCGCCACCGGGCTATCGAGTTTGGCGTAGCTTCCCGGCAGCCCGGCGGCTTCATCAAGGGATGTTACCAGGCCAGAGTCCAGGCCAAGCCAAACGTTTCCACGGCCATCGACAAACACGCGGGTGATGTTCTCATCATCGGCCGTGGTATTCAGCGGAATCTTCTGGCGGGCCGGTACAAAGCCGTTGGTGGCCGGGTCAAAGGCGAGCAGCCCGCTGCCGTGGGTTGCCAGAAGGAGGATGCCCGAACGGGTTTGCGCCATGGCCGAGACGTTCAGCGCGCGATGCCTGCCGTCGCTGTCGATCCAGTCGGTGTAGGAGGTGACCCGGTGTCCATCGTAGACAGCGACGCCGCCCGCTGCGGCCACCCAGACCAGCCCGCTTTGTGCCTTTACGATCGCCAGTATGGTGCTGTGCGACCGTGTGCTCGAAGACCCAGTGGGAGAAATGTGGAACTGCTCACCTGCGTTGCTGGCCAGCACGAACCGGTGTCCGCTGCCGGCGACCAACAGCAGGAGCAGGGCGATTGCCCTGAGCGTGGTGGAGCGTCGGTACAAGCGGGTATCTGTCAAGGCTGTGGATTCTTGGTTGTCTAGTCGGTTCCTGTGTTTTTCAGGAATTGTTGCCGGAAGAACTGGCTGAATTCGTAGTGGGCATCCTCCAGGTTATCGATCGAGTAGGCGTAATCGTAAGCGCTGTTGGCCTTGGATTTTTCCTCGATCTCGCCGGCGATCTTCCTGACCATGGCGGCGCCGATATTGGCGCTCATCGATTTGATGGCATGGGACGCCTGATAGATCTGCGTCATCGCGCCCTGTTCATTGGCGCTGCGCAGCTCAATGAGTTTTTCCTCGAATTGGCGGCTATAGCCATCGAACACCACCGGCAATATGTCGCGGCCCGTTTGTGTTTCCAGCGAGCGAATGTTGTCGATGGCCGACCCTATCACCAGGTTGGAGCTGTCCTCCGGTGCCGCATCGGCCCCCTGTGCCGGGTCGGTAATGATCCGGCGAGGCCCCAGGGCAACGGCGTTGCCGTGGTAGGTATGGCAATAGGCCTCGATGGATTCGGACAAATCGTCAAAGGTGTAGGGCTTGGAGAGGTAGTGGTCCATACCGGCCTGCCGGGCCAGGGCCTTGTCGTTGCCAGAAGCGCCGGCCGAGAGGGCAATAATAGGCGTTTTTTCAAGGCTCTGGTCTTCTTCATATTCGCGGATAGCCTTCGAAGCTCTGAAGCCGTCCATCACCGGCATCTGGCAATCCATAAACACCAGGTCAATTTTCTGCGCGCGAAACGCTGCAACGGCTTTCTCACCGTTTTCTGCAATGACCACTTCATGGCCGAGCAACTCCAGCATCTCACGGACAATCCTCTGGTTGGTTTCTACATCTTCTGCAACCAGTATTCTTGCCGAGTGATGCGATTTGGCAATCGCGGAAGGCCCGGTGCGGGTACTGTCTGCACCACTGACCTCTTCCACTGCGCGCAATAAATTGTCCAAGGTAATGGGCGGTTCCAATAGCGGGAACGCGCATTGGTGCAACGACTCATCAAGGGCTTCCTCAGAGGCGATAAGAATCACATTCGACATCGATTGCAGGGTGTTCAGTGCGTTGTGATCAAGTGCAGATGCCGACGGATCAACCATCACCAACTGCCCGCCAGTGTGGGACAGCGTGGAGTGGTCGAGTGTGGGGGCGCTCACGGGGCGTATGGCAAGCCGTTCAAGTTGAGTACACACCATACGCTGGCGATTATCATTGGCACACACCACAAGGGCGGAAGAAAATGCAGTGTGCCCTGCAAAGTCACCCGTCTTTGTAACCTCCAGCGGGATGGAGAATTGGATGTCAGTCCCTTCTCCCAGCGCTGACTGGATCGCAATGTCGCCACCCATCAGGTCGATGTACTGCTGGCATATCGTCAGACCAAGGCCGGTACCGCCGTATTCTCTCGTTGTACTGGCATCGGCCTGGGTAAAGGGATCGAAAATTTTTGCCAGCGTGTTGGCATCCATGCCGATACCCGTGTCCTTTATGTTGAAGGTAGCAATATCTGGAGCTTGCCCGGCTGCGGCGCTGAATGAGACCTCAATGCGGATATAGCCTTCGTGGGTGAACTTTATGGCATTGTTGACCAGGTTGGTCAGTATCTGGCGGATTTTGGTTGGATCGCCCAGGCACTCAACCTGGTACGGCAAGTTGATGATGGGCAGCAGATCAATCTGCTTGCGCTTCGCCATGCTTGCCTGGAGAAAGCACACGTCTTCCACGAGTTTGGGCAGGTCAAAGGCAGTGCTTTCCAGGACGATCTTCTTGGCTTCGATTTTCGAGAAATCCAGAATTTCATTGATGAGGTTCAGTAGGGACTCGCCGCTGTTGCGCGCTGCGTCGGCAAACTTTCGCTGCTGGGAGCTGAGTTTGGTGTGCAACAGCAGGTCGGTCATGCCAATCATGCCGTGCAGCGGGGTCCTGATTTCATGGCTGATGGTGGCAAGAAATTCGGATTTCGCTTTGTTGGCGCGCTCGGCGATTTTTCTCGCCTCTTCCAGATCCTGGGTTCGCTCGGCGACTTTCGCTTCAAGCTCGATCTGACGGTTCCTGGACAGCATGGCCTGCCGCTTGTTGCGGTAGAACGGAATCCAAAGCAGCACCAGGCCAATCAGGGTGTAGAGAACGTACGCGGGCCTGCTCAGCCAGGGGGGAGGCGATACGCTGATGGGCAATTGCACCGCGTCCCAGTTCCACACGCCGCTGGGGGTGGCCGCGGCCAGTCGCAAGGTGTACTCCCCTGCCGGCAGGGTGGTGAAGGTTGCAATGCGCGATGACTCCGAGATCACCCAGTCGGTGTTAATGCCGTCAAGTTTGTAGGCGTATTTGATAAGCCCGGGGTTGGTGTAATGGGCGGCAAAAAACTCAAAGGAGACCATGATGTCCCGATAGCCCAGATTGACCTGGTCCAGGCTGTTGTAAGGCTCATCGAACACCGCCCGCTGGTTCATTATCCGTATTTCGGAAATGCTGACCTTGGGCGGTGTGGTTTCATGGGTGTAGTTTTCGCTGTTGATCAGGTTGTAGCCGCGGTTGCCCCCAAAGTACACACTGCCGTCACTGGCGCGGTACGAGGCGCCCAGGTTGAATTCCCGATCCTGCAGGCCATCGCGGATGCCAAAATGGCGCGCCTGGCCAGAGTTCGGGTTGAGCAGGCTGGCGCCGTTGTTGTGCGACAGCCAGATACCGCCGTCCTGGCTCGGCTGTATGCCGTAGATATGAGAACTGGGCAGGCCCGAGTTGTTGGTGTATTTGTCGAAGTGATTGTTCATGGCCTGCCTGTCTTGCCGGCTCCAGCGATTCAGGCCGCCGCCGTTGGTGCCAAGCCACAGGTTGCCTCTTGGGTCTTCATAGAAGGCCCAGACCATGTCATTGGAAAGGCTGTCGGGATTGCCGCGCTCCGAGAACAGGCGGACGAACTGCCCGGTTTTCGGGTCGAACCCGTTGAGCCCGTTCTCGGTGCCCACCCAAACGTAGCCCAGGGAATCCTGGTAGACCGCAATGACCTTGTTGCTGCTCAGGCTATTTCTGTCTGCCGGGTTGTGCTGGTAGTTGGTGAAGGTTTTCTGGGCTTCGTTGTAGACACTCAGCCCGCCGCCAAAGGTGCCGATGTATATCCGCTGGTCGCTGCCGCGGATAATCGAGGTGATGCCGTTGGCGGGAATGGTGTTGTTGCCGCTGGCGGATTTTCTGAACACCTCAACCTGGTTGTTGTTGAGGTCAATGCGGTTCAAGCCCTCATCGAAGGTGCCTACCCAGATGGCGTCGTCCTCGCCAAGCAGGCTCATGACCTTGCCGCTGGAGATGCTGGGGAAGGTGTACTGGTTGATCCACTCGAAGTTCTGGTGATCCGGGCGAAGGCGGTTGAGGCCGTTGTCGGTGCCCACCCAGAAGCTGCCATCGCCGGTTTCGGCGAAGGTATTGACCGAGTCGCTGGAGAGGTTGGTGTTGGCCTCGTTGTAGGTGGGGAAGATAAGCCGGGTTCCGGTGGCCAGGCCATCGTAGGTGCCTATCCAGTACTGCCCTTCCGCTGATTGGAAAATACTGTAGATAGGGTCGCTGGGCAGGTTGGCGTTGTTGGTGTTGATCCGGGTGAAGCTGTCGCTGCGGTCGCTGAAGTAGCAAAGCCCTTCCTGGGTGCCTATCCAGATATAGCCGTTCTGATCCTCGAATATTTTGAACGCCGCGTTGGAGGGAAGCGAGTTAACGTTCGACGCCTGGTACTGGAAGTGGCGGCGTTGGCCGGTATTCAGGTCCAGGAACCCGACCCCGTTGGTGGTGCTCGCAATCCAGAGCCGGTTGCGACTGTCGATGGCTGTGTCGATGATATTCTCGGTTGGGGGGAAACGCCCCGTCGCATCGCGCTGTATTGGTGTGATCGTCCGAGATTTTGGGTCGAGAACCAGAATGCCGGCATCGGTGGCGGCAATCCAGATTCTGCCGTCGGCAGACTGGGAAAAACTGATGATGTCACCGAAGGGGGCAGATAGTTTGTCGTTCAGGGTGTAGTGACTGAACTTGCCGGTCTGCGGGTCGAGGGAGGAAAACGCATTGGCATGGCCGAGCCAGATCTGGCCGGCGCTGTCGGTGAAGACCGTATTGACATCATTGGAAAGCAGTCCATCCGGGTTGTTACGATCCAGGTACTGAGCAGAAAACGTGTTCTTCGCGGGGTCAAAGCGGTTTAGGCCGCCGCCGACCGTAGAGATCCATATCGTGCCGTTTTTGTCTTCGGTGATGCCGGTAACATGGTCGGAACTCAGGCTGTCCGGGCTGCCGGGCGAGTACCGGAAGTTTTCCAGTTCGTGCCCGTTGTAGCGATTGAGGCCTTCTAGTGATGCAAACCAGATGGCGCCGGTGGAGTCCTGGAAAATCTGGCTGACGGTCTTCTGCGTCAGGTCATTGGCAAACACGGCAGGATGAAAACTGATGGTGACATCTGCCTCAGCCGCTGAAGCGCCGACGCGGGCGCTGCACAGCAGTAGACACAGCAGTGTCAGCAGATAGTTCATTTCCTGCGTTCCAATACGGTAGACCAGACTGGACGAGTCTAATGGATTGGATTTGTTGAAACTACTTTATGTGGGCCGACCAGGCCGTTGAAATGACTGGGGCTTCTAAACGCAAAAAGCCCGTCCTGTTGGACGGGCTTTTCGCTAAGGCGTCGGGTAAGGCCGGGCAGGGCCCTACCGTCCACCGCTTAGTTGATGCGCCACTTGTAACCAGCCTGCTCGGCGAAGGAGTTGATGCGCCACTTGTAACCAGCCTGCTCGGCGAAGGAGTTGATGCGCCACTTGTAACCAGCCTGCTCGGCGAAGGAGTTGATGCGCCACTTGTAACCGGCCTGGTCAGCGAAGGAGTTGATGCGCCACTTGTAGCCGGCCTGGTCAGCGAAGGAATTGATGCGCCACTTGTAACCGGCCTGGTCAGCGAAGGAGTTGATGCGCCACTTGTAGCCAGCCTGGTCAGCGAAGGAATTGATGCGCCACTTGTAACCGGCCTGGTCAGCGAAGGAGTTGATGCGCCACTTGTAGCCAGCCTGGTCAGCGAAGGAGTTGATGCGCCACTTGTAGCCGGCCTGGTCAGCGAAGGAATTGATGCGCCACTTGTAGCCGGCCTGGTCGGCGAAGGAGTTGATGCGCCACTTGTAACCGGCCTGGTCGGCGAAGGAATTGATGCGCCACTTGTAGCCAGACTGCTTGGCGAAGTTCTCGGTGCCCCAAGTGTAAGCGGTGGATTCAGTGTTGGCATAGCCCAGCTGATCGGACTGGCCGTCCTGGCCCCACTTGTAGCTTTCACCGCGGGAGGCGGACTGGCGTGCCCAGTGGGCAATGGCTGGCTTTGCATCGGCGGTGCGACCCCACTTGTAACCCGCGTTGGAGGTGTAAGTCGCGTTGGCTGCCAGGCTGTGTGTTACCTGGTGAACCTGCGTGGCAGCAGCACTGGAGGTTGCTTCGCCCTGCAAAACGGGGCTTGCAGACAGCGCTTGAAAAGAAGTCGCGCAGAACAATGCGCCGACAGCCAGACGTACAGATTTCACCAGAGAAGAAGTTTTCATTGTGCTGCCCCACCAATACTTGAGTTGTCTTGCAAACCATCCTGACAGGCCATTCTGTGACCCGTGTCTCTACTTTGCATCCGTCCCTGAGATGCGGTTCACAGCCTTTTGTTTCGCTGTTTGACTTTGTTATACGGATTGGTGTTGGGGTGTAGAAGGACTGTATATGCCCATTTTGGGTTAGGCCTGGCGGCACAGGACGGCTCCGGCAGGTTGTGCGGCCAGGTTCTGTGTTTAAGCTATTGAAAATAAAAGAAAATATGGAGTGCGCCTGATTGCGCTATTTTTTTGGTTTTTTTACCGGCCCCCGGCCCCCGGCCCCCGGCGCCCCTAGAGGGTACCTGGGGGGCGGGACAGGCGCTGGATGGCGGTCCGTTCTTCCTCGTACATGCTGGGCCAGTCAATCGGGGACTGGCCGTCGGCGGGGCCACCGGCGCGCTCGATATGGGCTTTTACCCCCCAGCGGCGGTTGTCGCTCATGCCTTTTTCTGTAGCCTCGCCGCTGTACAGGGCCTCAAGGCCAGGCAGGGTGGCCACGCCGCTATCGTTGATGATGGCGGGCCCTTCGTAGTGCTGCTGGTTGTCGATGTCCTGGGCCAGGTCCAGGCCGACGTTGCCGCAGCCACGCTTGCCCAGGGTAACGGCCCGGCTGGCATTGATGTAGCCGTATCCCTGCTGGAAGGGACTGTAGGCAAAGCGCCCGTCGCGGTTGATGGCGGGCTCGGCGCTGGAGGTCAGCTTGCACTTGATGTCGTCGGGGCTCAAATCCGGCTCTAGCTGCAGCAGAAGGGCCACAATGCCGCTGACCAGGGCGCTGGCCTGGGAGGTGCCGGTCATGACAAATTCGCCGCTGCTCAGCAGGTAGTCGGGGTGTTCAATGGTCAGGGTGGAGCCCGGTCGGGTAATGCCGGCGATATGGCCGCCGGGGGCCACAATGTCGGGTTTGATGTGGGCGCTTGGGGTGGGCCCCAGGGAGGAAAAGTCTGGGATGTAGTCGTCGTTGCGATCATCCGGCGTCCAGGAATCGGTCACGGCGCCCACGGTGATAATGTAGGGCAGGTTGCCCGGGGAGCCGATGGTCATGGGCTCCGGTCCGTCGTTGCCGGCGGCGGCAACCACGGTGATGCCCGCCTGCCAGGCGCGCATCACCGCCTGGTCAATCGGGTCGAGCCAGTAGGGCCAGCGCGGCCGGGCGGCGAAGGACAGGTTCAGCACCCGGATATTCAGTGCCTCGCGCTGGTCCACAATCCACTGTATGCCGCGAACGATGTCGAGAAAATCACCTTGCCCCGACCGATTGAAGGCCTTCACCGACACAATGTCGACATCCGGCGCTATGCCCATAAAGCTGCCGTCGGGCTGCCCCTTGGCAAGCACGGGGCCGCTGTGGGCGAGTACGCTGGTCATGTGTGTGCCGTGGCCGCTCTCGTCGAAAACCTCCTGGCCCTGCCGGTCGGCAATGGCATCGTAACGGCCCTTCACCCGGTAGCGGCCCCGGGTGTCGTGGCTGAGTGAGACGTGCTCCCACAGCCCGGAGTCCAGCACTGCAACGGTCACGCCCTGGCCGGTAATGCCGAGCCGGTGCAGGGCGGAGGCGCCCACCACGCTGGGGTAATAGGTATCGTTCCCGTAGTGGGCATAGCCGGGAATCAGCTCGGTGTTGCAACCCTCGGCAAAGCGGGCGGTGAGGTCGATATCCTGCTGGCTGACGGAGGCACTGCTGCCGTCAAAGCGCAGGGCCAGCAGGGCGCTGTCGCCCGGCGCCAGCCGGGTTGCAGTGGCGTCCAGGCTGAGTTCCATGCTATCGCCACCGCTGGCTTTTTTATAGGCCAGGGGGGCGCCGTTGTAGTACAGGCCCTGCAACTCGCCCATCTGCGCTGGCCAGGCCAGGGCCAGTTGGTTCAGGCTGACCGGCGCCGAGCCTTTGTTATACAGCGGCCAACGCAGGGCATCGGGGCCGATTTCCAGTTCCAGGCCGGCGCCGACGTTGCACTGCTCCTCGGTCTCTTCCTCGGGCCGGATGGACAAATCGTCAATATGGCGCGACACCAGGGGTGACTGCAGGATGCCGTCAAGCTGTTGGCGGGTGACCCTGGCGCCAACGGCGTTGATGATGTGCAGCTCGTGGGTGACGATGCCACCGCGCTGCTTGACCAAGGCACTGAGCTGGCTGGCGGACTCTCCCTGCAGCATCACCCGCATCAGGGGGGTATCGTCGGCCTGCGCCCGGGCAGTCGCTGGCGGCAGTGCCAGTGCCAGTGACAGCAGCGTCAAGGTTGCGCCGGCAAGGCCGTAGAGCAAGCGTGGCATCATCTGATCCGCGGCTAGGCGCTGGCGAGTCGTTGCAGTACCGGGCCGAAGTCCTGCTTGAGCAAGGTGGGAACATCTTCCGGGTAAATCGGGCGCGAAAAGTAGTAGCCCTGGAGCAAATGGCAGTTGCGCCGCAGCAGGTAGCCAAGCTGGTCTTCAGTCTCGATACCTTCGGCAATCACCTGCAGCTTGAGGGAGCTGGACAGGGCGAGTATGGCATCGACAATGGCTGCGCCATCAGGACTGCCGAGGTCAGTGATAAAGCTCTGGTCGATTTTGAGTGTGTCGATGGGGAAGCGCTTCAGGTAGCTCAGGGAGGAATAACCCGTGCCGAAGTCGTCAACCGCCAACGCAAGCCCCAGTGCCTTCAGTTCGCGCAATTTGGCGATGTTGGTTGGTGCGTCCGTCATGATGGCGCTCTCGGTGAGCTCCAACTCCAGGCGCGAAGCGCTAAGACCCGAGGCGGCGAGGATGTGTGACACCCGTGTGGCCAGGTCGCGCTGGTTGAACTGGATGGAGGAGATGTTCACGCTCACCCGGAATTCCGGCAGTTTCAGGGTATCCCAGTAGGCACAGTGGCGGGCGACTTCTTCAATGACCCATTCGCCAAGCTCAATGATCATCCCGGTGCGCTCTGCCACCGGGATGAACTCGCTGGGCGGCACCATCCCGCGCACCGGGTGCTTCCAGCGCAGCAGTGCTTCCAGCCCTACAACACTGCCGCTGTCGGTGGCGATTTGTGGTTGGTAGCGCAGCTCCAGTTCCTGGTTGCCCATGGCGTGGCGCAACTCTTCTTCCATCTTGAGTTGCTCGACCGCCTTGGCGTTCATGTCTTCGTTGTAAAAGCGGTAGCAGGCGCGCCCCTCGGCCTTGGCGGCATACATGGCCGTGTCTGCATTGCGCACCAGGCTGTCGGGGTCGGTGCCGTCCTGCGGGTAGAGGGCAATGCCGATACTCGGGGTCACTACCGGGTTGTGCGACTGCAGTGCGATGGGTTCTGACAGGCTGCGTAGAATACGCTTAGCCACGCTCTCCACATGGCTGGTGTCCGGTACGTCGGAGAGCACAACGGTAAACTCGTCTCCACCCAGGCGGGCAATTTCGGTGGCGGCATCCATCGCTTCGCCGTTGTGATTCTCGGCGATGTAGTTGATGGCGTCGTCCTCGCGTAACTCACTGCTCAAGCGCTTGGCAATTTCCACCAGCAGGCGATCACCGCGGCCGTGGCCAATGGAGTCATTGATGCGTTTGAAGTGGTCGAGGTCGATGAACATCAGCGCGGCGTTGGAACCGCGGCGCTGGCTGCGCTTGAGAATACGGTTGAGCTGTTCATTGAAACTGCGCCGGTTGGGCAGGCTGGTGAGTGGGTCGTAGTAGGCCAGGTAGCGCAGGCGGTCTTCCTGTCGTTTCAGCGCGTTAAAGGCGTTGCTGGCGCGTAGCATGTACTGCACATCGCGCCCCAGCAGCGACCAGTTCACCGGCTTCGTCTTGTACTGGGTGGCGCCTGCCTCAAAACCCTGGTCGATGGACTGGCGATCGTCGGAGCCGGTCACAATCATGATAGGGATGGATTCGCCCTGGGGCATCTGCCGGATGCGCTTGCACACTTCCAGTCCGCTCATGCCGGGCATTTCCACATCCAGGAAAACAAGGTCTGGCCGTTCGCGCACAAACACGTCGATGGTTTCCGGGCCGTTGCTGGCTTCCACCACCGCCATGCCCTCGGCTTCCAGGCACTGTCGGGTAAGCAGGCGCACGTTGATGTCGTCGTCGCTGACAAGGACCTTTGCGCGGAGCCTGGAAGGGGTGCTGGATGACATGAGTGCTGGAACGCGCCTTTTCGCTTCGCAGTTAGGCTACCACTTACGCCGGGCTAAACCCAGCGCAACGGAGGGCGGCTCAGGACGGGATGCGTTCACGGCGTTTGAATCGCTGCTCCTGCACGAAGCGGGGCAGCTGCTGCAGGGGAATTGCCGGGCTGTAGTAAAAACCCTGCACCTGGTGGCAGGCCTGCGCGCGCAGGAAGCTCACCTGCTCATAGGTTTCGGCGCCCTCGGCAATCACCTTCATGCCAAGGCGCTGGGCCATTTCAATGATCATGCTGCTGACGGCAACCTGCTGTGGGTTGTGCGGCAGCTCGCGCACAAACGCGCCGTCTATTTTCAGTGCGGAGATGGGCAGTTCCGTCAGGTGCGACAGCTGCGAAAAGCCGGTGCCAAAATCATCCAGCGAGAAGGAAATCCCCAGCAGGCGCAGCTCGTCCATGCGCGTTTTAATGGCACCGGGGCTTTTCAGAATGGTGCTTTCGGTCAGCTCAAATTCGAGGTTGTTGGGGTCGGTGTCGGTGCGCTGCAGAATGTCCTTAACAACGCCTACAAAGCGTTCGTCCTGCATCTGGCTGAAGGACACGTTGACCGCCACGTCCACGTGTTCAAGGCCCTGGTCCTGCAGCCAGTTCAGGGCGTGGCAGGCGTGCTGGATGACCTGGTAACCGATGGTGCTCATCAGTCCCATGTCTTCGCATTCCTTAATGAACTCGCCGGGGCAGATCAGGCCGCGTTCCGGATGGTTCCAGCGCAGCAGGGCTTCCAGCCCCACCAGCAGTCCCGTTTGCAGGTCGACCCGCGGTTGGTAGTGCAGCTCAAACTGGTTTTTGCGCACCGCGGTGCGCAACTCGGCGGCCAGGGTGTTGCTGCCGGTGACATCGAACAGAATCTGGCTGCTGAAGCGTATGTACTTGCTGCCCTGCACCGATTTGGCCTGCTGCATGGCGTTGCGGGCGGCGTCGATCAGGTCGGCGATGTCGGCGCCGTCGTCCGGGAACAGGGCGGCGCCGATGCTGCAATCAATGGAGACCTGCTGGTCATTGATCACCACCGGTGCCGACAGGGAGGTCAGCATCTTGCCCACAATCAGTTCCACATCCGCGGCGGATCCAACATCCTCCAGCACGATGGCAAACTCGTCGCCGCCCAACCGCGCCAGGCTGTCGGTGTTGCGCAGCTTGTTGCCGAGGCGGCGGGCCAGGGTCTGGATCAGCGCGTCGCCGTTGCTTTCGCCGTAGTGGTCGTTGATGTTGGCGAAGCGATCGATGTTGATATAGAGGAGGGCGGTGGTGAAGTTGTAGCGGCTGGAGCGTTCCACGGCGCGCTCCAGGTGGGCACGAAAGCCGGCCCGGTTGAGGGCGCCGGTGAGGCTGTCCCGGTTGGACAGTTGCTCAATGGTCAGGCGCGCCTGCTTCAGCTGGATGCTGTAGTCCAGCACCCGGTGCACCAGGGCATCCTGCAACTGGCCGCGCAGCAGGTAGTCCTGGGCGCCAAACTCTTTCAGGCGGGTGGCGGTGTGCTCGTCAACCTCGTCCAGCAGAAGGATGATGGGCGCCGGCACAAAGTGCTTTTGCGCCAGGCGCAGCAGGTATTCAGACTCCGGGCCTTCGGCGAGGATGATGGCATCCAGGGCCGGGTCGAGCAGGGCTTCCAGGGGGCGTTCAAGGTTGTCGTTGCTGGCAAGGTGAAAGCGGCGGGGCAGGGCGCGCCGCAGGCAGGCCGACAGCACGGCGCCATCCGCCGGATTATCGGAAATGATCAGAACGGTGTGCTGTTCCACCTGTGCCCCTGAATGGTCGCCCCGGGCCTGTTCCGGCCTTGTTCAGGCGCCGCCATTCGGCGCCTGCTAAATTGTTATATTACATGGGGTTATACGCAGCTTCTTAAATTAATTCTAGTACTTGTTTGTGAAATATTTGTGCGGGCCAGCCTAACGCCCGGTTACCGCCCGGCTGCGCTTGAGGTAGTCCTGGCCGTTTTCCAGCACCCGCTCGCGCTGCAGTTGCTCGGAGCCCAGGTGAACTTCTTCCAGGCTGGCGGCAATCCCGTTCAACTCTTCCTGCAGCTTCTGGATGGCGTTTTCCAGTGTGTAGCTGAGCTGGTGAATTTTGCCCATGTCGGCATCGCTGAGTTGCTGGTCCTTGTCCAGCAGGGTTTGCAGGTACTCGTTGTATACCTCCAAGTTGCTGAGCGCCTCGGCGACCGAGGCGGCGGGGGCGCCCTGGAAGTGATCGAAGCGTTGTTCTGCGTGGCTGCTGTTGGAGGCCATGCTGAATAACAGGGAAGCGGCGATGGCCGCGCGGCGTAGTGAGCAGATCATGGTGTCCTCGCTGGGTGCTGTGGCGTGGGAAGTTGCCCGCGCACGATAGGGGAGGGCGGCGAGCGGCGCAATGGTTGCAAGCGGGTTGGTGAATATCGCCGATTCAGCCGGCGTTGGTGCGGCGGCAGCGAAACACGGGAATGTCCCGGTCGGTGCGTGCCTGGTATTCGTCAAAATCGGGGTAGAGCGAGCACAGGTGGGGCCACAGTTCGGCCTTTTCCTCGGCGCTCACCTGGCGTGCCAGGTAGGCGTGTTCTTCGCCGTCCACCATGATCTGCACCTCGGGGTTGGCCCGGATGTTGTAGTACCAGGCGGGGTTGCGCGGCATGCCGCCCTGGGAGGCAACCAGCAGTTTGTCCTCGCCGATGGGCAAGTGGATCAGGGCAATGCGGCGGGGCTTGCGGCTCTTTGCGCCCAGGGTTGTCACCACGCACACCGGGAAACCGCCGGGGAAGGTGTTCATGATGCGACCCTTGCTGGCGCGAAAGCCGGCAACCTGCAGGCGGGTGGCCCATTTCAGGAAGAAGCGCACCAGCGGCACCTGTTTGTCAGAGATAGGGCGCACGTCCTCGCGGCGGGTTTTCACGTAGTCGAACTGGCTCATGGCATCCTTTTTATTAGTGTGTTTATTTCTGTGGGTGATGAAGGTTCGGCAATGCCGCCTGCCAGCGCGGATGGCCACCTACTTTACGGCAGAATTTCCAGCGCGCCAATCTGTGGTAGAATCGGGCATTATCCCATCGCGATTTTCCCCGCAGTATCCCCCATGAGTCTAGCGTCCGAAAAACTGGAAACCATTCGCCAGCAGGTGCAGTACCATCTGGATAACGCCGAGCGCAGCCAGCTCTCGCCGCAGCAGGAGGCGGCGCTCAAGGCGCGCATCAAGCAGCGTCTGAAAGAAAAGAATGCAGTGATCGTGGCGCATTACTACACCGCGCCGGCCATCCAGGCCCTGGCGGAGGAAACCGGCGGCTGCGTATCCGATTCGCTGGAGATGGCCCGCTTCGGGCACGACCATCCGGCCGACACCCTGGTGGTTGCCGGGGTCAAGTTCATGGGCGAAACCGCGAAAATTCTGACGCCCCAGAAGCGGGTGCTGATGCCGACCCTGGAAGCCACCTGCTCCCTGGACCTTGGCTGCCCGATCGATGAGTTCTCCGCCTTCTGCGACCAGCACCCGGATCGCACGGTGGTGGTTTACGCGAATACCTCGGCGGCAGTAAAGGCGCGGGCCGACTGGGTGGTCACCTCCAGCATTGCCCTGGATGTGGCCGAGCACCTGGCCGCCAAGGGCGAGAAAATCATCTGGGCCCCCGACCGCCACCTGGGCGACTACGTGCGCCGTGAAAGTGGTGCCGATATCCTGATGTGGGACGGCGCCTGCATTGTGCACGAAGAGTTCAAGGCCCGGGGCATCGCCGACCTGAAAAAGGTCTACCCGGACGCGGCGGTGCTGGTGCACCCGGAGTCGCCGGCCTCGGTGCTGGAGCTGGCCGACCGCGTGGGTTCCACCACCCAGATCATTCGTGCCGCCCAGGAAATGGACAACGAGCGATTCATCGTGGCCACGGACCAGGGCATCTTCTACAAACTGCAGCAGCTGGCGCCGGGCAAGGAGTTCATCATTGCCCCCACCGCCGGCAACGGGGCGACCTGCCGCAGCTGCGCCAACTGCCCGTGGATGGCCATGAACGAACTGGAAAGCCTGGCCGGCGTGTTCGATCGCACTGACAATGAAATTTTCGTTGACCCTGCGGTGGGGGAGCAGGCCATGGTGCCGCTGCGGCGCATGCTGGACTTCGCCGCGGATCTCAAACTGCAGGTCAAGGGTAACGCCTGAGGATTGACCGGGCTGCCGCGCCGCGGCCCTGCCCCTAAACCCGTTTAGCCTTCCATCTGCTGGCGCAGCTCGGCCACATCCCGCAGGCGCTGCTGGATTTTGGCGGTGGTGGGGTAGTCCTTGGTGGCCAGTTTCAGGGCGTAGTTCAGCTGCTTTTCCGCCTCGTCCAGAATGCCGTTCAGGATGAAGTACTCGGCTCTGGACTGGTGCAGCCCGACGATATTCCCGGACAGCCCCTGCACCTCGGCCAGCAGATACCACAGGCCCGGGTCGTTGGCCTTGCGCTTGCTCTGCTCAACCAGCACTTCTTCCGCCACATGAGCCTGCTGGTTGCGCATCAGTGCCTTGGCGTAGGTCATGGTCAGGGGGTGGTTGCCCGGTGAGCGCTTCAGTCGCTGGGCCAGCTTCTCGGCCGCTTTGCCCGGCTCGTTGCGGGCAATGTCGATTTCCGCGTCGGCAATAATATATTCCAGGCGGCTCGGGTTGCTGGACCAGATGCCATCCAGCTGCAGGGCGGCTTCGTCAATACGCCCGGCATCGGTCAGGGCCAGCACCAGACCGTACTGGGCCGCCTCGTGGGAGCGGCTGGTGCCATCCAGTTCGCTGCGAAACTTCTGCACTGCTTCTTCCGGGGTGTCTGCCAGTTGATTGGTGACGCGCGCCCGCATCAGCTGGTAGTCCAGGTTCACCTCGGCGGCCTGTTCGGGGTACTGGCGCGCGCGGTTGCGGGTGTCGGCAATGCGGTTTTCGCTGAGGGGGTGGGTGCGCAAAAATTCCGGCACCCGGTTGCCGCCGGCATAGCGGGTGGCCTGCAGCATGCGCTCAAACATGGCTGGCGCCGCGTGGGGGTCAAAGCCCGCCGCCGCCAGGGTCTGCATGCCCACCCGGTCTGCTTCTGCCTCGTTGCTGCGGCTGTAGCGCAGGGCGGAATCCTGGGCCGCGGCCTGGGCTGCCGACAGGGCCGCCATGCCGGCGTCGCCGCCGCCCGCCGCCAGCAGCACAAAGCCGGCCAGCATGGCGGCCAGGTTCAGGGGCTGTTGGTTCTGGGCAAACTCCACCCGGCGCGAGAAGTGGCGCTGGCTGAGGTGGGCAATCTCGTGGGCCAGTACGGTGGCCAGTTCGTCTTCGCTCTGGGCGTACAGCAGCAGGCCGTTGTTCACCCCGATCACGCCGCCGGGCACGGCAAAGGCGTTGATGTTGGGGTCGTCCACCACCACCAGTTCGATGCGGCGGTCCTTCAGCTCGCTGTGGGTGACCAGTTCATAGATGAGGTTTTCCAGGTACTCGAACAGCAGCGGGTCGTTCATGGTGGGCACCTGGCTGCGGAAAATACGCAGCCAGGTGCGGCCAAGCTGGTGTTCGTACTCGGCGGAGAACAGGCTGGTGCTGGCCTCGCCCAGGTTGGGCAGCTTCAGGTTTTCTGTACCCTGGCCCAGCGCCGGCAGGCACACCGCCCCGGCCAGCAGCGCGGGGCCGAGGCGTCGGGCGAGAAGGCGGGCAGGGTTACCGCGAAACAGCACGTGAGAAGTCAGTCCCATGGGTTCAGGTCGTTGGGCATTGTACGCCATGCACCGGGCACGGGGATACGCAGCCAGGGCCGCGCAGCTGTTGATTGTGAGTCGCCGGGCGGCAAAAAGTTCAGGCTCTGTTGGGTGTGCAGGGGCGAATGGCTATACTGGGCGCGCCCGAATAACTGGAAGCCCCTGGATGTCTCAAAGCGAAGTGCAGGAAGTGGACGCCACTGGCCTGCAGTGCCCCATGCCGCTGCTGATGGCCAAGCGGGCACTGAATGCCCTGGCCAGCGGCGAGCAGCTGCGCGTGCTGTCGACAGACCAGGGATCCTTGCGCGACTTTGAAGCCTTCTCCCGCCAGTCTGGCCATCATCTGCTGCAATCCGAGGATCGCGACGGTCTCTACATTCACCTGCTGCAGAAGGCCTGATTCGATGTTGGAGATTTTCCGCAAGTGGTACCGCCGCTACCTGTTCGAGGAGGAGTCCGTCCTGCTGCTGGTGCTGCTGACCCTGTCGGTGGTGCTGCTGATGACCATGGGCGACATTCTGGCGCCGGTGCTGGCGGCCATTGTGCTGGCCTATCTTATGCAGGGCCTGGCGGCCCAGTTGCAGCGCCACGGCCTGCCCCAGTGGGTGGGGGTGAGCGTGGCCTTTCTGGTGTTTGTGGGGGCCTTCTTCGGGTTCTTCCTCGGCCTGTTGCCGATGGCCTGGCGCCAGATGCTGGCGCTGGCCGGCGAAATGCCGCGCATGCTCGACCAGGGCCGGCAGCTGCTGGGGGTGCTGCCGGCGCGCTATCCGGAATTTTTCAGCCAGGCCCAGCTCAATCAGGTGGTGGGGGTGGCCCAGGCGGAAATCGCCGAATTCGGCCAGGCCCTGGTGACCCGTTCGCTGGCCAGCATTCCGGGCATTCTCACGGTGCTGGTGTATATGATCCTCATCCCCATCCTGGTGTTCTTCTTTCTCAAGGATCGCCAGCAGTTGCTGGCCTGGTGTGGCAGCTTCCTGCCGCAGGAGCGCCCCCTGCTGCGGCGGATCTGGAGTGAAATGAATACCCAGGTGGCCAACTACGCCCGCGGCAAGGTGCTGGAAATCCTCATCGTGGGCGCCACCAGCTACATCTGCTTTGCCTGGATGGGGCTGCGCTATTCGGCCCTGCTGGGCTTGCTGGTGGGGCTGTCGGTCATTATTCCCTACATCGGCGCGGCCCTGGTGACGCTGCCGGTTGTTATGGTGGCCTACTTCCAGTGGGGCTTTGGCAACGACTTCTATTACCTGGTGCTGGCCTATTTTGTGATTCAGGCGCTCGATGGCAATGTGCTGGTGCCGCTGCTGTTTTCAGAGGCCGTCAACCTGCACCCGGTGGCCATCATCATTGCGGTGCTGTTCTTCGGTGGCATCTGGGGGCTGTGGGGGGTCTTCTTCGCCATTCCCCTGGCCACCCTCATCAAGGCCATTATCCATGCCTGGCCCACCCGCGCGGACGATGCGCCGCCCCTTCAACAAACCACGGAGTAAAACATGCCGGTGAAAATCCTCTGGCGGGGCCTGCTGTCCCTGTTGCTTGTGTGTTCCCTGCTGCTGGCGGCCTGCGCCACCGGCCCCGCGCCCAGTGCAGCGATCACCCCGGCCAAGAGCCCCAACGACAAGCATGCCTACCGCCTGCTGACGCTGGACAACGGCCTGCAGGTGCTGCTGGTGTCGGACCCGAACACCCCCAAGGCGGCCGCCGCCCTGGATGTCGAGGTCGGCAGCGGTGACAACCCCGCTGGCCGCGGCGGCCTGGCGCACTTTCTGGAGCACATGCTGTTCCTGGGCACCGACAAGTACCCCGACCCGGCGGAGTACGAGGAGTTTGTGACCGAGCACGGCGGTTCCCGCAACGCCTACACCAGCTTCGAGCACACCAATTACTTCTTCGACATCAATGCCGCCTACCTGCCCCAGGCGCTGGACCGCTTTGCCCAGTTCTTCATTGCGCCGCGCTTTGATGCCGAGTATGTGGACAGGGAGAAGAACGCGGTTGAGGCCGAGTACCAGATGGGGCTGAAGAGCGACCCCCGGCGCGGCCTGGACGTATTGCAGGAAGTCATGAACCCGGCGCACCCCTTCAGCCAGTTTGCCGTGGGCAGCCTGGACAGCCTGGCGGATCGCCCCGGCGCCAGCATCCGCGACGAACTGCTGGCCTTCTACCACCAGCATTATTCGGCCAATGCCATGCGCCTGGTGGTGCTGGGCAGGGAATCCCTCGACGAACTTGAGGCGCTGGTCACACCCATGTTCTCGCCGGTGCCCAATCGCGACTACCAGCCGCCGGCCATTGATGCGCCACTGTTTACCGCCGAGCAGCTGCCGATGCTGGTGACCGTGAAGCCGCAGGCCACCCTGCGCCAGCTGGATGTGTCCTTCCCGGTGGCGGACTACCGCAGCGATTACGAAGTGCAGCCCCTGTCCTACCTCGGCAACCTGGTGGGGCACGAAGGGGAGGGCAGCGTGCTGTCGCAGCTCAAGGCAGAGGGCCTGGCGGAAAGCCTGTCGGCCGGCTCGGGCCTTGGCTGGCGTGGCGGCGCCCTGTTCAGCGTCAACGTGAACCTGACCGAGCGCGGCGTTGCCCAGTACCAGCGCGTGCTGCAAATCCTCTTTGCCTACCTCGACATGCTGCGCGAGCAGGGGCCGCAGCAAAGGCTGTACGATGAACAGGCGCAACTGGCGGCCCTGCGCTTTCGCTTCAAGGAAGACCCGGAGCCGATCAACTACGTGAGCAGCCTGGCCAGCGGCATGCACTACTTCAAGCCGGAGGATGTGCTGCAGGGCCCTTACCTGATGCGCGACTACCAGCCCGCCCTGCTGGGCGAGCTGCTGGCCTCGGTCACCCCGGAAAACGCCCTGGTGACACTCACCGATGAGGGCGTGCAGACGGATCAGGTCTCCAGCCACTACGAGGTACCTTATGCCAGGCGGCATGTGAACGCCGCCGCCCGGGCCGGCTGGCTCAGCCCGCAGGCCGAGCCGAACCTGCACCTGCCGGCGCCCAATGAATTCATCGCCGAAGACGTGGAACTGGTTGCGCTGCAGGAGCCGGTGCCGGACGTGCCCCAGCGGGTGCTTGAGCAGGGCCGCCAGACGCTGTGGTTCCTGCAGGATGCACAGTTCCGGCTGCCCAAGGGGGGCATCTACATCAACTTCCGCTCCCCTGAGGTGGGCCAGAGTGCCCGGCAAACCGCCGGTGCGGTACTCTACACCGCCCTGCTGCGCGATGCGGTGAACGAATTTACCTACCCGGCCCTGCTGGCGGGGCTCAACTTCGACCTGTACAAGCATGCCCAGGGCATCAGCCTGCGCATCAGCGGCTATACCGACAAACAGTCGCTGCTGCTGGCGCGCCTGCTGGACACCCTGCAGAAGCCCCAATTCGATGCGGCACGGTTTGCCAATATTCGCGCCGATATGATTCGCGGCCTGCAGAACACCGTGGCCAAGCGACCTTCGAACCAGGTGATTGACGACCTGCGCGAGGCGCTGCTGTATGGCGAGTGGGGCGAGCAGGACCTGATCGCCGCCCTGCAGGGCATGACACTGGCAGATGTGCAGGCCTATGCCGAGGCCTTCTGGCGCGGGGCCAGCGCCGAAACTCTCATGTACGGCAACTACCTGCCGGCCCAGGGCGACACCGTGGTGGCGCAGCTGGCGGCCCTGTTGCCGCAAGGCCCGGCGCCGGCACTGCCGCCCCTCAAAGTGCTCAAACTGGCCGCCGGTGAGGCCCTGCAACTGGCCGCCGATGTGCCCCATGACGATGCGGTGATTGCCTGGTACCTGCAGGGTGCCGGGGCAACCTGGCCCGACCGGGCCGCCACGGCCCTCACCGGCCAGATCATCAAGTCCGGCTTCTTCCAGCAGCTGCGCACCGAGCAGCAGCTGGGTTACGTGGTGGCGGCCCTGCCCTGGGCGCAGTTGGACGTACCCGGGCTGGTGTTGCTGATCCAGTCGCCCAGCGCCTCGGCGCCCGATGTGGCGGCGGCCATGGCGGCCTTTATGGCAGCGGTGCCGGAGGCGGTGACGCCGGAGCAGTTCGCGCGTCACCAGGCAGCCCTGGTTCACGAAATCACCAAGCCAGACAAGAACCTTTGGGAGCGGGCGGAGTTTTTCTGGCAGTCCATTGCCAAAAAGCAGTACGCCTTTGATGGCCGCAGCCAGCTGGCCAGCGCGGTGCAGGCGCTGGATTTGGCGGGCTGGCAGGCCTATTACCAGCGCGAGTTCCAGCACCACAACCGCTCCCTGCAGGCTGTGGCGCCAGGCCGCTGGGGCAAACTGCCGGCTGGCGCGGACAGGGTTTTCCAGCACCCTGCGGCCATTAAGGACGGGCATGCGGCCTACGTGATCGAGTAGGGCGCTTATGTAAATTTACTACAGCAAAAATGGCGAAAAGCCCCGCGTTGCCCCGCAGCGCGGGGCTTTTTTTCGACGGTTGGGCAGGTTTTAATCATTCTAAAATGGAACCAATGTTCCAATTCGCTGCGTCATGCGGTAGTATTTTTACATTCCGGTGCGCGAGGCCGGTTATTATTTAGGCAAAAACATCCCCGTCGCCTATACTTCCGGGACGCGTTGCGGCACTTGAGTGTCAAATTAGAATTTAGTGTTTCGCGCAGCGGCCGGCACAATGACACAGGAGCGATACCGCTTATGACCGAAGATAAGGATCCCATTGAAACCCGGGAGTGGCTGGAAGCACTGGATGCCGTACTGAAATACAGCGGCCCGGATCGGGCCAGCTGGTTGTTGCGGGAACTGGCCAAGCACGCCACCGAGACCGGCGTGCGCCTGCCGCCGGCAATCACCACCCCCTTCCGCAACACCATCGCGCCGGCCGACGAAAAGCTGATGCCGGGCGACCTGTTCATGGAGCGCCGCATTCGCTCGCTGGTGCGCTGGAACGCCCTGGCCATGGTGATGCGCGCCAACGACAACGACGAGGGCCTGGGCGGGCATATCTCCAGCTTCTCCTCCAGCGCCACCCTCTACGATGTGGGCTTTAACTACTTCTTCCGCGGCACCAACAACGGCCACCCCGGCGACCTGGTGTTCTACCAGGGCCACAGTGCGCCGGGCATGTACGCCCGCTCTTACCTGGAGGGGCGTTTGTCGGAAGAGCAACTCGACAACTTCCGCCGCGAGGTGGACGGCAATGGCCTGTCCTCCTACCCCCACCCCTGGCTGATGCCCGACTACTGGCAGTTCCCCACGGTGTCCATGGGGCTCGGGCCCATCCAGGCGATCTACCAGGCCCATGTGATGAAATACCAGCAGAGCCGCGGCCTGCTGGACCACAGCGACCGCAACGTGTGGTGCTTCATGGGCGATGGCGAGTGCGACGAGCCGGAATCCCTGGGCGCCATTTCCATGGCCGGCCGCGAAAAGCTGGGCAACCTGATTTTTGTGGTCAACTGCAACCTGCAGCGCCTGGACGGCCCGGTGCGCGGCAACGGCAAAATCATCCAGGAGCTGGAAGGCGTGTTCCGCGGCGCCGGCTGGGATGTGAAAAAAGTCATCTGGGGCCGCAAGTGGGACCCGCTGCTGGAGCGCGATGAATCCGGCCTGTTGCAACAGCGCATGGATGAGGTCTGCGACGGCGAGCTGCAGAACTACAAGTACAATGGCGGCGCCTACACCCGCGAGCACTTCTTCGGCAAATACCCGGAAACGCTCAAGCTGGTGGAAGACTTGTCCGACGACGACATCATGTACCTCAACCGCGGCGGTCACGACCCCTACAAGGTGTACGCCGCCTATGCCGAGGCGGTGGCCCAGCACGAGCGCCCCACGGTGATTCTGGCGATGACAGTGAAGGGTTACGGCACCGGTGAGGCGGGGGAGGCCAACAACGAGACCCACTCCCTGAAAAAGCTGGACATGGACAGCCTCAAGGCCTTCCGCGACCGCTTTGGCATTCCCATCTCCGACGCCGAGCTGAAGAATGTGCCCTACTACCGCCCGGCCCCGGACAGCCCGGAAATGCGCTACATGAAGCAGCGCCGCGAAGAGCTGGGCGGCCTGATCCCGGCGCGGCGTGCCAAGCCGGAGTTGCTCAACACCCCGGCCCTGGCCACCTTCGACAACCAGCTCAAAGGCAGTGGCAAGCGGGAGATTTCCACCACCATGGCCTTTGTGCGGATTCTCTCCGCCCTGGTGAAGGACAAGGAAATCGGCGAGCGCGTGGTGCCCATCGTGCCCGACGAGGCCCGCACCTTCGGCATGGAGGGCATGTTCCGCCAGCTGGGCATTTACTCCTCGGTGGGCCAGCGCTACACGCCCCAGGACGCTGGCCAGATCATGTTCTACAAAGAGGACAAGAAGGGCCAGATTCTGGAAGAGGGCATCAACGAAGCCGGCGCCTTCTCCGCCTGGCTGGCGGCGGCGACCTCCTACAGCACCAGCAACTACCCGATGGTGCCGTTCTACATCTTCTATTCCATGTTCGGCTTCCAGCGCATTGGCGACCTGGCCTGGGCCGCCGGCGACAGCCAGGCACGGGGTTTTCTGATTGGCGCCACGGCCGGGCGCACCACCCTGAACGGCGAGGGCTTGCAGCACCAGGACGGCCACAGCCACCTGCTGGCCAGCACCATTCCCAACTGCGTCAGTTACGACCCGGCCTACGCCTTTGAGCTGGCGGTGATCGTCCAGGACGGCCTGCGCCGCATGTACCAGGAGGGCGAAAACAAGTTCTATTACATCACCACGATGAACGAGAACTACCTGCAGCCGGAAATGCCCCAGGGCGCGGAAGAGGGCATTGTGAAGGGCATGTACCTGCTCAAGCGCGGGCCGAAGAAAAAGGGCCTGCGGGTGCAGTTGATGGGTGCCGGCACCATTTTGCGCGAAGTGGAAGCCGCGGCGGACATCCTGGAGCAGGACTACAAAGTGCAGTCCGATATCTGGAGCCTCACCAGCGTCAACGAACTGCAGCGCGAGGGTAAATCCGCCCTGCGCTGGAACATGCTGCACCCGGAGGACACCCCGCGGGTGCCTTATATTACCGAGCAGCTTGAAGGCCACGAGGGGCCGGTTGTGGTGGCCACTGACTACATGAAGTCCTACACCGACCAGTTGCGGGAGTTTGTGCCGGGGCGCTACGTCACCCTGGGTACCGACGGTTTCGGGCGCTCCGACACGCGCGCCAAACTGCGCCGCTTCTTCGAGGTGAGCCGGGAATACATCGTGGTGGCCGCGCTGAAAGCGCTGGTCGACGAAGGCCAGTTGGAGGCCGGGGTAGTGGTGGAAGCCATGCGCGCCCTGGGAGTGTCTCCCGACAAGGTGGATCCGCTGTCCGTCTGAACCGATAGCGACCCGAATACAAGGAGACAGTCATGGCAAAACAACAAGTGAATGTACCGGACATCGGCGGTGCCGAGGGTGCCGAGGTCATCGAGATACTGGTGGCGGTGGGCGACACCATCGAGGTGGAGCAGAGCCTGATCGTGCTGGAGTCCGACAAGGCGTCGATGGAAATCCCCGCCAGTCACGCCGGCACCGTGGCCGAGATACTGGTGGCGGTGGGCGACGAGCTGGCCGAGGGCTCCGCCATTCTGGTGCTGGAAAGCGACAGTGAGGGCGAGGGCGCCAGCGAGGGTGAGAGCGCCAACGCAAGCCCCGAGCACAGCGACAGCCAGGGCGATACTGGCGAAGAGCCGCGCAGCGAAGCCAGCGCCCAGGACGAGAGCGCTGGCGACGATGGCGAGACCGGCAACGGCGAGGCCTCAGCCGCATCGGCGCAGGACGGCGCCCAGCGCGAGGTGGTGGTGAGCGTGCCGGATATCGGCACCGACGACGCCGTGGACCTGATCGAAATCAGCGTTGCGGTGGGCGATACCGTGGCCGAGGGCGACTCGCTGGTGGTGCTGGAGTCCGACAAGGCCTCCATGGAAGTACCTTCCACCGATGCCGGCGAAGTGCTGGAGATTCTGGTGAAGGAAGGCGCCAGCGTGCGCCAGGGCGACGACCTGGTGAAGCTCAAGGTCAGCGGCGCCAGCCAGCCGGCCGGCGCCAATGACAGTGCAAAAGACGGTGCGAACGACAGCGCAAAGGACGGTGCAAAGGACGGTGCAAAAGACGGCGAAAAGGACAGCACGCCGGCCAAATCCGCCGCCAGCGCGCCGGCCCCTGCAACGAAAGCCCAGGCCCGGGCCAGCCAGGCCCCCGCTGCCAAAGGCGATGCGGACAAGGGCAAGGGCGGCCCGGTTTACGCTGGCCCCGCGGTGCGCAAACTGGCCCGCGAACTGGGCGTGGAGCTGGATCGGGTCAGCGGCAGCGGCCCTCGCCAGCGCATCCTGAAGGAAGACGTGCAGGCCTTTGTCAAAACCGCGCTAAGCACCGGCCCGGCTGCCACCGGTGGTGCCGGTATCCCGCCGGTGCCCGAGGTGGACTTTGCCGCCTTCGGCGAAGTGGAGGTGGTGGGGCGCAGCAAGATGGACAAGGTTACCGCCGCCAACATGCAGCGCAACTGGCTGAACGTGCCCCATGTGACCCAGTTTGACGAGGCGGACATCACCGACCTGGAAGCCTTCCGCAAGGAGCTGAAGGGCGAGGCGGAAAAGCGCGGCACCAAGCTGACGCCCATGCCCTTTTTGCTCAAGGCCTGCGCCGTGGCCCTCAGGGACAATCCCAAGTTCAACGCCTCCCTGTCCGTCGATGGCGAAAGCCTGGTGTACAAAAAGTACATCCACATCGGCATGGCAGTGGATACCCCGGCGGGCCTGCTGGTGCCGGTGATTCGCGACGTCGACCAGAAGTCCCTGTGGGAGCTGGCCGAGGAGGTGCTGGACATGGCCGGCAAGGCCCGCGACCGCAAACTCAAGCCGGCCGACATGCAGGGCGGCTGCTTCACCATCTCCAGCCTGGGCGGCATTGGCGGCACCGGCTTTACCCCCATCGTCAACGCGCCGGAGGTGGGTATCCTTGGCGTGTCGCGGGCGGATGTGAAGCCAGTGTGGAACGGGCAGGAATTTGTGCCGCGCACCCTGATGCCGGTGGGTCTGTCCTACGACCATCGGGTCATCAACGGCGGCGATGCTGGCCGCTTCTGCACCCAGCTGGTGGGCCTGCTCGGCGACATTCGCAAGCTGCTGTTCTAGGCCGCAACGCTGTTGCTGCATTATCGGGGGCGCCAATCGGCGCCCCTGTTTTTTGGGCTTTATTTGCAGCTGACGCCGGATTGGCAGTTGAGTCGATCAGCCTGCGGTGTCGGTAAAGGCCAGGTCGTGCTGTGCGACCACGGTAAAGGCGCCGTCCTGTTCGCTGTAGTCCCAGCGCTCCACGCAGCAGCGGCGGTGGCGGCAGGCAGTTTTGGCGGCGTTGCCCGCGGCATCGTAACGAATCAGGTTCACCGAGTTGGGCACCGCCCCGCGCACGCGGCGCGACAGTGCGGTGCCGGCCTGGGCCGTCCAGGCCTGGCGCTGTCCGCTGCCTGCCAGTGGCTGCACGTAGGGCAGGTGAATGTGGCCGGCCACCAGCAGATCCATGCCGGCGTCCACCCAGGCCGGCACGGCCACGTCGCGCCCGATCAGCAGGTTGTCGAGATCCGACGGCTCCTGCGCGCGAACCGGGTGATGCTGCATCACAATACGCAGCTGGCCGGCATCGGCGCGGCGCAGGCGCGCAGCCACCTGCGCCACCTGTTCGGCGGAGACTTCGCCGTCCACGTGGCGCGCCGGCCGGCTGGAGTTCACCCCCAGCACCAGTAGCGACGCGCTCTCAAAGGTGGGGGCCAGGTTTTCGCCCAGCGCCCGCCGGTAGTTGCCGTAGGGGTTCAGCAGGCGGGCGGCGAGGTTGAACAGGGGGATGTCGTGATTGCCAGGCACTGCGACTACCGGCGCGGGCAGCGCCGCCATAAACTGCCGGGCAGCGGCAAACTGGGAGCGCCGGGCGCGCTGGGTGATGTCGCCGCTGAGCAGCACCACCTCGGGGGCCTGGCGAGCGGCAAAATCCAGCAGGGCGCGCTGCACCGCCGGCTGCTCGGTGCCAAAGTGAGGGTCGGACAGGTGCAGTACGGTGTTCACTCTGCCGCCGTGGCCGTGGTGGTGTGCGGCACCAGCAGGGGCAGGGCGTTGGGGGCGGCGCGAAAGCGCAGCGGCAGCCGCATCCGCGATACCTCGCCGTCCAGTGCCACCTTGATGCTGCGCTGGCGCCGGCGGCAGATCTGCATGCCGGTAAAGGCGAAGCTTTCCAGGTTCTCCGCGCTGCCCAGGCGCCTTGCCATGCCGCGCAACAGCAGGCCGTAAAGCGCCAGAGTGCCGATGGGGCGCACCACCATCGCCGCCAGCTTGCCGCCGTGCAGGGCGTCGCCGAGGTCCACCCCGATGTGCTCCAACTGCAGGGCGTTGTTGCCAACCACCAGTGATACGGTGCGCAGGGCGCGCCGCTGCCCGGCCACCTCCGCCTCTACAGTCAGCACCCGGTGGGCCCGGCTGAGAGTGGCCAGGGCCGAGATCAGCGCCACCACCCGGCTGCGCCCGAGCTGGCTTTTGTAGGCCTCGCGGTCTTCCAGCAGGCGCGGGTACAGGCCCAGGCTGGCATTCACCAGAAACAGCTGGTCGTTGAGAAAGCCGGCATGCACCGGCCGGATGGTGGCATCCAGCAGGCTGCGGGCGGCGGCCTCGGTGTCTTCGGGAATCTGGTGGGTGCGGGCAAAGTAGTTGAAGGTGCCCTGGGGGATCACCCCGAGGGGAATGCCGGTGCCGGCCAGCGCCTGGCAGACGGTATTCAAGGTGCCATCGCCACCGGCCACCACCACAATGCCACCGTCTTTTTGCGCCTGGGTCGCCGTGTCCCGCGCGGTGGCGGGCAGCCGCGCGCCATCGCTGATGGCAATAAACTCAAACTGGCGGCCGGCCGCTTCCAGCACCGAGGCAATGATGTCCCGGCTTTTGTCACTGTCCTGGTGGCCCGAGCCGCTGTTGCTGACAATGTAGATGGGTCGCTCAGTCAGCGGCAGGTGGGGTTCGGTCAGCGACAGGGCCGTGGCATCGGGTGTACTCATGGCCTGAAATTAACCCAATTGGCATGCTCCTGCCAGCGCCGTTTGAGCGTGTTGTCTGGGCGTGTCGTTGAGCGCCTGGCCGAGAGGCGCGCGTACAGGCCGGCACCGATTGGCATGAAAACTGCTCTTGGAATACCGTGTATGGCAAGACAGCGAGAAGGAGATGACACCGGTGGCTGAAGCGCCCGCAGCGCCCCCCCTCGCCTGGCAGGCGGACTTCCTGCGGCGGCACCAGTTGGGGGCGGCCTATCTGGCCACTGCCCGCAAGTGGTTCGACCCGCTGGTAACGCGCCTGTGCTTGCACCACAAGGGTGCGCAGGGGACGTTGATGGTGGGCATTAATGGGTGCCAGGGCTCGGGCAAAACCACTCTGGTGGATTACCTCGCCCATGCCCTGGCGGCGGGTGGCCTGCACTGTGTCAGCCTGTCGCTGGACGACTTCTACCTCACCCGCGCCGAGCGCCAGGCCCTGGCCGCGGCGGTGCACCCGCTGCTGGCCACCCGCGGCGTGCCCGGCACCCACGACATGCCGCTCATGCAGCGTTGCCTGCAGCGCCTGAAGGCCGGCGACCTGAGCGAGCAGCACCCGCTGCACCTGCCGCGCTTTGACAAGGCCATGGATGACCGCAGCCCGCCAACACAGTGGCTCACTGTCAACCAGCCGGTGGACATTGTGCTGTTTGAAGGGTGGTGCCTGGGGGTGGATGCCCAGCCCGACGATGCCCTGCTGGCACCGGTGAATGACCTTGAGCGCGCGGAGGATCCCGACGGCCGCTGGCGCGTAGCGGTGAACGCCGTGCTGGCGCGGGACTTTGGGCCAGTGCATGCCCTGGTGGATGTGTGGGTGATGCTGGCGGCCCCGTCCTTTGCCTGCGTGCAGCGCTGGCGCCAGGAGCAGGAGGACAAGCTGCGCCAGCGCCTGGGCAGCGGCGCGCTTGACCCAAGCGCCTCGGATCACGGCGCCTTGGATTGCAGCACTCGGGACCACAGCATGACCCCGGCCCAGGTGGCCCGCTTCATCCAGCACTATCAGCGCCTCACCGAATGGTCACTGGCCACCCTGCCGGGCTGCGTGGACGAACTGTTCACGCTGGATGACCAGCGGCACATCCTCGTCGGAGGTACCCGGTGACGATACCCGCAGCCACCCGGCTGGTGTTTACCGACCTCGACGGCACTCTGCTCGACCACCACAACTACAGCTACGCCGACGCCATGCCGCGCCTGCGCGCGCTGGAGCGCATGGGCATTCCCGTGATGCCGGTAACCAGTAAAACCCGGGCGGAGATCGAACAGCTGCGCAGCGAGCTGGGCAACCGCCACCCCTTTGTGGTGGAAAACGGCGCGGCGGTGTTCATCCCCGAGGGGTATTTTGCCCAGGCGCCCGCCGGCACCCGCGCCTACGACGGCTACTGGGTGCGCGAATTCGCGCCGCCGCGCTCGCGCTGGCTGGAGCTGCTGGCATCCATGGAGGCCGCCTATTCCGGCGAGTTCTCCAGCTTCTTCCGCCTTGGCACCCGGGGCATCATGGCATTGACCGGCCTGCCCGAGGCCCGGGCCCGCCAGGCTAACCAGCGCGAATACAGCGAACCGGTGCACTGGATTGGCCGCGAATCGCGCAAGCAGCGCTTTCGGGCAGACCTCGAAGCAGCCGGGGCCACGGTGCTGCAGGGCGGGCGCTTTCTCGCCGTGAGCGGCAACACCGACAAGGGCCGCGCCCTGCGCTGGCTGCGCGGCTGCTTCCCGGCACCGGTAACGGATCTGGCCGCCGGCGACAGCGGCAACGACAGCGCCATGCTGGAAGCGGCCGAAACCGCGCTGCTGGTGCGCTCCCCCGCCCATGCCTTCCCCAGCCTGCAACGTTCGGAGGGCGTGATACGCAGCCGCGCGATGGGCCCGGCCGGCTGGGCCGAAGGTGTGGCCCGCTGGCTGGATGGCCCCGTCGGCAATGGCAAATAAGGAGAACTGACCATGGGTGACTTCTACCAGAACGGCATCATCACCACCCTGCACAACATGGCCGACCGGCCGCTGGAGGCCATGGAAGCGGAGCTGGTGCGCTTTGCCAGGCGCCGGCCCATGGGGCTGATTCTGCCCTCGCTCTACTCGGAGCTGGAGGGCGAGGCCCTGCCAGGGATTGTCGATCACCTGCGGCAGGTGCCCTACCTCTCGCAGATTGTGGTGGGGCTGGACCGGGCCGACGAAAGTCAGTACCGCAGCGCG
The DNA here is from genome assembly GCF_003402235.1 of Parahaliea mediterranea. Classification (GTDB taxonomy): domain Bacteria; phylum Pseudomonadota; class Gammaproteobacteria; order Pseudomonadales; family Halieaceae; genus Parahaliea; species Parahaliea mediterranea. Next base: position 193,771 of record NZ_QEWO01000004.1, on the reverse strand, counting down.
CTGGCGTTTTTCTCCCGCCTGCCGCAGCACCACCGGGTGCTGTGGAACGACGGCCCGCGGCTGCGCGCGCTGGACGAAGAACTGCAGCGCTTTGACCTGGCGCCGCGGGAACTGGGCAAGGGGCGCAACGTCTGGTACTGCATGGGCTACACCCTGGCGTCCCAGCGGGCGGAGTCGGTTGCCCTGCACGACTGCGACATTCTCACCTACGACCGCGCCCTGCTGGCGCGGCTGATCTACCCGGTGGCCCACCCCCAGTTCAACTACGAGTTCTGCAAGGGCTTTTACGCCCGGGTGGCGGACGGCAAAATCAACGGGCGCGTGAGCCGCCTGCTGGTAACCCCGCTGCTGCGCGCCCTGAAGAAAACCCTCGGCGACATGGAATTCATCGAGTACATGGACAGCTTCCGCTACCCGCTGGCGGGGGAGTTTTCCTTCCGCCGCGACGTGCTCATCGACATTCGCATCCCCAGCGACTGGGGGCTGGAAATTGGCGTGCTGTCGGAGATGTACCGCAACTACGCCAACAACCGCCTGTGCCAGGCGGACATCGCCGATGTGTACGATCACAAGCATCAGGACCTGTCGGCGGAGGATGCCAGCCAGGGGCTGTCCAAAATGTCCACCGATATCGCCAAGGCCCTGTTTCGCAAGCTGGCCACCCGCGGCGTCACCTTCAACACCGAGACCTTCCGCTCCTTGAAGGCCACCTACTACCGCATTGCCCTGGACTTTGTGGAGACCTACCACAACGACGCGGTGATGAACGGGCTCACCCTCGACATTCACAACGAGGAAAAGGCCGTGGAACTGTTTGCGGAGAACATTATGAAGGCCGGCGAAGCCTTTTTGGCCCGGCCCATGGAGCGTCCCTTCATTCCCAGCTGGAGCCGGGTGGAGAGCGCCATCCCCGACATTCTCGAACGCCTGCTGGACGCGGTGGAGCAGGACAACAGCGACTACGCGGGGTGAACTGATGCAGCAAGGCGATAACCTGCCCACCCTGCGCGACAGGGTGGAGCAACACCTGCAGTCCATCTATCGTGATGTGCCCCTGCCGGTAGCGCCTGCCACCCTGGCCGGGGAACTGCTGGCGCTGATGGGCCTGGCGGCCGAGCAGAGCCCCCCGCCCCAGCACACTAATCACTGGAGCCAGTGCGATACCGTCCTCATCACCTATGGCGACAGCCTGCTGGCCGAGGGCGAAAAACCGCTGGTGACCCTCAAGCGCTTTCTGGATGAGCACAGTGACGGGCTGCTGAGCGCGGTGCACATTCTGCCCTTTTACCCCTGGAGTTCCGACGATGGCTTTGCGGTGCTGGATTATTCCAGCGTCAACGAGGCGCTGGGCGACTGGGGCGACATTGGCGCCATTGCCGAGGGTTACGACCTGATGGCCGACCTGGTGATCAACCACTGTTCCAGCCGCAGCCTGTGGTTCGAGAACTTCCTCAAGGGGCAGGCGCCCGGCAGGGGCTATTTTTTTACCGCCTCGCCGGCGGATGACCTGTCCGCCGTGGTGCGCCCGCGTACTTCGCCGCTACTGAAGGAAGTGCAAACCAGCGAGGGCACCCAGTACGTCTGGTGTACCTTCAGCCACGACCAGGTGGATCTGGATTTTCGCAACCCGGATGTACTGAAACAGTTTGTCAGCATCGTGCGCCACTACCTCGATAAGGGCGTGCGCCTCTTCCGCCTGGATGCGGTGGCCTTTTTGTGGAAGGTGCCCGGCACAAGCTGCCTGAACCTTGAGCAGACCCACGAAGTGGTGCGCCTGCTGCGCACCCTGGTGGAGCACGCGCGGGCCGATGCGGTGCTGATCACCGAGACCAACATCCCCAACCGCGAGAACCTGGCCTATTTCGGCAACGCCAACGAGGCCCACTGCGTTTACAACTTCTCCCTGCCGCCGCTGCTGCTGAATACCCTGGTGACCGGCGATTGCGGCTATCTCAAACAGTGGGTGATGAGCATGCCGCCGGCCCAGAATGGCACCGCCTACTTCAATTTCATTGCCTCCCACGACGGCATTGGCCTGCGCCCGGCGGAGGGGCTGCTGTCGGATGACGAACTGGACAGTCTGATTGCCACCATGCAGTCCTTCGGCGGGCATGTGTCCTACCGGGCGCTGGAAGACGGCGCCAGCCGCCCCTACGAAATCAACATTGCCCTGGTGGATGCCCTGCAGGGCACCGTGGCCGGCCCCGATGGCTGGGCGCTGGAGCGCTTTGTCTGCGCCCACGCCATCATGCTTGGCCTGGAGGGCATTCCCGGCCTTTACCTGCACAGCCTGCTCGGCACCCACAACGACCACCAGCGGGTGGAGAACACCGGCCATGCCCGGGCCATCAATCGCCACCAGTGGCGCCTGGCGCACCTGCAGGCTGTGCTGGATGATCCGCGCAGCAGCCACAGCCGCATTTTTGCCCGCCTTAAAGCCCTGCTGGCCATCCGCCGCAGGCAGGCCGCCTTTCACCCCAACGCCACCCAGTTCACCCTGCACCTGGGCAGCGCCATTTTCGGCGTCTGGCGCCAGAGCTTGGACCGCCGCCAGAGCATCTTCTGTCTCTCCAACATCAGTGCCGAGCCCCAGCCGCTGAACCTGATGGACATCAACCTGATCGACGCCCACGCCTGGCAGGACCTGATCAGCGGCGAAGTATTCGAGCATCACGACCAGCAATTGATGCTGGCGCCCTACCAGACTTTGTGGATCAGCAACCTGCCCAACCACTATTGAGCGGGTAAATGTATAAAAATTGTAATAATTCCCGGAGTTGGTCCACACTGCCATAGGTCCCTTGAGCTTGGGCTGGTTCAATGCAGCCTCTATCCGATCAACGGTTTTTATGGAGGGAATCCATTGAGCATCATGCTACGCGCTGCTGCACTAATCAGCCTTGTGATGCCCGCTGCTGTCTGGGGGCAAGCATTCAGCGAGACATTCGATACGCCCGGCACCTACAGCTACACGGTGCCCGACAACGTATCGGAACTCGAGTTGGAGGTCGCCGGCGGGGATGGCGGTGGTGGCAGCGGCGGTTCGGCGTCGTCCTCTGCATTTGTGTTTTTCGGCTCCGTGATTCGCGAGACCACCGCCACCGGTGCTGCGGGGGGCGATGGCGCCCTGGGTGAGCAGGTCACCCAGACCCTGGCAGTGACTCCCGGTGAGGTGATCACCATTGTCGTGGGCGATGGTGGCGAGGGCGGCGGCCAGTCCAACGGCGAATTCCCGCCCGAGCCCACCCCGGCGGGGGCGGGCGGTGCCGGCGACCCCGCTGGCGACCCGGGCAGCCCGTCCTCCGGCGGCTATGCCGACATGGGCCTGATTTCCGGCGGCGGCGGTGGCGCCGGCGGCACCAGCAGCGTTGTTGCGGGCGCTGGCCGCGTGCAGGCCCTGGGCGGTGCTGGCGGCGGCGGGGGTGGGGGTGCTTATGCCCTGGACACCGAAACAAGCCAACTCGTTTTCGCCGGCACACCCGCCCAGGGCGCCAGCGCGGGGGGCGTGGGCGGCAACTGCGCGGGCTACGTCAACCCCCTGTTCATGTCAGCCAGTATCGCCCCGGGTCAACTGAACCAGGTGTGCCAGGTGCACCCCGACGGCAGCCTGTACCAGCCCGACACGCCCGAGCACGGTGGCACCGGCGCCCCCGGCTTCACCGGCCGCGGCGATGCGGCGGGCACCGGCGGGGCAGGTGCCCCCACCGTTACCGGCGGCGAGCGCCAGGATGTTCCGGGGCTCCCCGTACCGATCTATGTTCGCCACAGTAATGGTGAGGCGGGCCAGGGCGGGGCCCCGGGCTACGTGATTTTGCGGGGGGTGGTGACTGAACCGGAACCTGCCCCCGCTCCCCACCAGGACGTGCGCCCTGTGCCGGCCGTTCCTTTGCCCTTCCTGCTGCTGGGGGTGTTGTTGCTGGCCGGACTGGGAATGGGGCGTCTGCGCTAGGGGTATGGCTGCGCAAAGAGGCTGCGCGCGTTAGGGGACTGCCCGCAGGGCATCCCCGTGCTAGACTTTGCCGTCCCGGGGTGGGCGCGCTTGGCGCCCCCCTGGCTTCACTTTCAAACGGGATGTCAGTCACGCACCATGATTATCAAGCCACGCGTTCGCGGTTTCCTCTGCACTACCACCCACCCCGTCGGTTGCGACGCCAATGTGCGCCAGCAGATCGACTACGTGAAGGCCCAGGGGCCCATCGACAATGGCCCCAAAAAGGTGCTGGTGATCGGTGCCTCCACCGGTTACGGCCTGGCCTCCCGCATCAGCGCCGCCTTCGGCGCCGGTGCCGCCACCCTCGGCATCTTCTTCGAGAAAGAGGGCACCGAGAAAAAGCCCGGCACGGCCGGCTGGTATAACTCCGCCGCCTTCCACAAGTACGCCGAGGCCGACGGCCTCTACGCCAAAAGCATCAACGGCGATGCCTTCTCCGACGAGATCAAACAAAAGACCATCGATACCATCAGGGCCGACCTCGGCCAGGTGGACCTGGTGGTCTACTCCCTGGCCGCCCCGCGCCGCCAGCACCCGGTGACCGGGGTGGTACACAGCTCCACCCTCAAGCCCATCGGCAGCGACACGGTGCAAAAGGGCGTCAACACCGACAAGGGCGAGATCCAGGACTTTCACCTGGAGGCCGCCAGCCAGGAGGAAATCGACAACACCGTGGCGGTGATGGGCGGTGAAGACTGGCAGATGTGGATCGAGGCCCTGGACGAGGCCGGTGTGCTGGCCGAGGGCGCCAAAACCACCGCCTATACCTACATCGGCGAGAAGATCACCTGGGACATCTACTGGCACGGCACCATCGGCGCAGCCAAGAAGGACCTGGACAAGCGGGTGGTGGCCATTCGCGAGCGGCTCGCGGCCAAGGGTGGCGATGCCCGCGTCTCGGTGCTCAAGGCCGTGGTAACCCAGGCCTCTGCGGCCATTCCGGCCATGCCCATCTACCTGGCTATTCTGTTCAAGGTCATGAAGGAACAGGGCGTGCACGAAGGCTGCATCGAGCAGGTCGATGGCCTGTTCCGCGACTCCCTCTACAATGCGGCGCCGCAGCGGGATCAGGAAGGGCGCCTGCGCGCCGACGGCAAGGAACTGGCGCCGGCCGTACAGCAGGCGGTGGCGGATATCTGGGATCGCATCAGCACCGAGAACCTAACCACCGAGTCCGACTTTGACGGCTACCGGCGGGAGTTTCTGCGCCTGTTCGGCTTTGAGATCGACGGTGTCGATTACGAGGCCGACGTGGACCCTGTGGTGCCAATCAGCAACCTGGCCTGATTGCCATGCTCGAACACGGCATTCCCTACGCCTTAAGCCCCCGGGTGCGCCGCCTGGTGGCGCCCAACCCGGGCATGATGACCGGCCCCGGCACCAACACCTACCTGCTTGGCCACGAGCAGGTGGCGGTGCTGGACCCGGGCCCGGCCATCGAGGAGCACATCGAGGCCATACTGGCAGCGGGGGCCGGCAAAATCCGCTGGATCGTCTGCACCCACACCCACCCGGATCACTCCCCCGCCTGGCAGGCCCTGGCCACCGCCACCGGCGCCGAGGTGCTGGGGGCGCTGCCGGCGGATGACCGCTTCCAGGACGATACCTTTGCGCCCACCGTTCAACTGCAACACGACTTTGTGCTGCAAACCCCGGAATTCAGCCTGCGCGCCCTGCACACCCCCGGCCACGTCAGCAACCACTTCTGCTTTTTGCTGGAAGAGGAGGGCATGCTGTTCGCCGGCGATCACATCATGAAGGGCTCCACCGTGGTGATCGTGCCGCCGGGGGGCGACATGAAGGCCTACATCGCCTCCCTGGAACTGCTGCTGGACTACCCCCTGCAGTGCATTGCCCCCGGCCACGGCGATGTGATTGCCGACCCCCGGGCCGAGGTGGCCCAACTGGTGGAGCACCGCCTGCGGCGCGAGCGCAAAGTGCTGGCAGGTTTGCAGCAACTGGGCCGGGCCGATGCCGACGCCCTGGTGAAAGTGGTTTACGACGACGTGGACAGCAGCCGCCACGAGTGGGCCAAATTGTCGATGGCCGCCCACCTGATCAAGCTGCGCCAGGAACAGCGGGCCACACAGCACGAGGACGGCAGCTGGGAGCCGGCCACTTCGGCCTAACCCGGCACCACCGGCGGCGTGATTGCGTCGCCTTCCTGACAGTCATCAGCGGCCCGAACAACAATAATGGGGCCACCTGACAATACCAGTAAAACAGGAGATACCCATGAACGGCCTGATGATGAACACCTCACTCACGGTCACCTCCATCATGCACCATGCCGAGCGCGTCAATGGCGGCGGCGAAATTGTGTCGGTGACCAAGGACAACCCGCGCCACCGCTACACCTACCGCGACGCCTTTGCCCGGGTGCGCCAGCTGGCCAACGCCATGGCCGGCTGGAATGTGCAGCGCGGCGACCGCATTGCCACCCTGGCCTGGAACGACTACCGCCACTTCGAAACCTACTACGCGGCGAGCTGCTCGGGCTTTGTGTGCCACACCATCAACCCGCGCCTGTTCCCGGAGCAGTTGGTCTACATCATCAACCACGCCGAAGACCAGTACGTGTTTTTCGACCCCGACTTCATGCCGCTGGTGGCCGCTATTGCCGACCAGTGCCCCGGCGTGAAGGGCTGGGTTGCCCTCACCAACGCCGAGCACATGCCCGCCGGCGAGGTGGACAACCTCCTGTGCTACGAAGACGTGCTGGCCGGGCAGGGCAGCGACTTCGACTGGCCAGCGCTGGATGAAAACGAAGCCTGCGCCCTGTGCTACACCTCCGGCACCACCGGTAACCCCAAAGGGGTGCTTTACTCCCACCGCTCCACCCTGTTGCACGCCTATGCATCCATGATGCCCGACGCCCTGGGCCTGTCGCGCCAGGACGCGGTGTTGCCCATTGTGCCCATGTTCCACGTCAACGCCTGGGGCATTCCCTATTCCTGCCCCATGGCCGGGTCAAAAATGGTCTTCCCCGGCGCCAAAGTGGGTGACGGCGCCACCCTGGCGGCGCTGATCAACGAAGAAGGCGTGACCCAGTCCGCCGGCGTGCCCACCGTGTGGCTGGCCCTGCTGGCCTACCTGAAGAAAAGCGGCGAAACCATCGACTCCCTGCAGCGGGTGGTGGTGGGCGGCGCGGCCTGCCCCTTGTCCATTATGGAAGACTTCGAAAAGTACGGTGTGGAATCCCGTGTGGGCTGGGGCATGACCGAAATGAGCCCCCTGGGCAGCATCAACGCCAGCGCCGACAGCCGCGAGAAGTACAGCCCCGACGCCTTTGCCAAACTGCGCCTGAAGGCCGGCCGCCCGGTGTTCGGGGTGGAAATGAAAATCGTGGATGAACAGGGTGACGAACTGCCCTGGGATGGCGTGGCCTACGGCTCACTGATGGTGCGCGGCCCCTGGATCTGCTCCAGCTACTTCAAGTTGGAGGGCGGCAGCGCCCACAGCGACGGCTGGTTCGAAACCGGCGACGTGGCCACCATCGACCCGGACGGCTACATGGCCATCACTGATCGCACCAAAGACGTGATCAAATCCGGCGGCGAGTGGATTTCCTCCATCGAAGTGGAAAATGTCGCCACCGACCACCCGAAAGTGGCAGAGGCCGCGGTGATCGGCCACTACCATCCCAAGTGGAGCGAGCGGCCGCTGCTGATTGTAGTGAAGTCCCCGGACGGCGAAGACCTCACCGAGGCGGAAATGCTCGCCTGGTTCGACGGCAAGATCGCCAAGTGGTGGACGCCCGACGCAGTGCAGTTTGTCGACAGCCTGCCCCACGGGGCCACCGGTAAAATCCAGAAGGTGGAGCTGCGCAAGCAGTTCGAGGATTACACCTTCCCCGACGCCTGAGGCGACGACGGGCGGCCACGCCCGTACCTGCCCTGTACCTCAGTTCTGCAACTACGGCCGCTGCCTGGCGCGGCCGTAGTTTGCTATCGCGTTCGCCGCATCATCGCTCAAAATAATTGGGTATCTGAAACATCTGGCTGCATTGACTTTCATCAGCGATGTTTCCGCTGCTGAATTCAACGAAGGGGTGTTGAATTGATAGTTTAGGCTTTTGTAGCCCGCTATAAGTGGCGCATTCGGCCCGGTCCCCATCGTCCTCAAAGCAGACACGATCACCACATCATTCGAACGTCCCGAGCCCACCAAAGCAGATACCGAAAAAGCTCAAACTGGCTTCCGGGCAAGGATGAACATATAGTCGCCATCATTGTGGCTATATCGTTTCATAACATTAGAGATGTTCTCGCCAGCGATATCCCTCTCAAGACGTGCCAGTCCATCACGCAGTTCCTCTGGATCGCAAAATCCATTCCTAAATGACGAGATTCCGGCACGCACTGACTCAGACAAGTAAATCTCTGGCCGTTGCTTTCCGCTGTAGAGAAAAAAATCTTGTAGCTCGGGTGTGATCTCAAAAGGCCTGAACTCCTCGACTATCAGCCCGGCCCGCGATAACGAGCTTATTACCTGCTCCCTATCTGGCATCTGCTCACAAGCCTTCTCCATCATTCCAGGGAAGTACTCAGTGAGCCAATACCGCATCATTTGAGTCGGAAATGCAGTGAGGATTGCAAACCTCGCGCCGGGCTTGAGCACGCGAGCAATTTCACGAAATGGTAGATCAATTTCTGGAAAGTGGTGTATTGCGAGCGTACAGGTGGAGCCGTCGAAGAAATTAGAACTGAACTCCAGCTTCATTGCATCCATGAGATACCACGACACGCTATCCGATTTTGGTCGTGCATTGGCCAACATAACTTCGGATTGATCAATGGCACTCCAATTGCCACCGAGAGCAGAAAGAACCGTCGTGTAATTCCCTGTACCACAGGCAACGTCCAGATACTCACCATGCAGGGATGGCCTAATCATATCTGCTAGAGTGGATACGATTTCTGGGTCTGCTTTCCGAGTAACATCGTAGCCGTCACCAATAGAGTTATAGATTGCTGTTATACTTTTTCTGGCAACCATAGCTATTTTCCGCTTTTGGCGTCGAGTCAGTATAGCAAAGAAGGAACGCGTCTAGTGCCTTCTCACTTGGTCGCTGAGTCCTCAAAGCTGAAATTAGTCACAAGCTGAAACTAGATCAAGGGGCGGCGACTGCAACTCCGAAGATCTTGTATTTCCTTAGCGGGAATAGAGAACGGCGTTTCTTTAGGAAGAACAAATACCCCTCTTCTTTACCGGATGAGAAAAAGTACTCCCTATCATCCTGTTCGCTCTTTCCAATAAATGTTACGGATTTGTAGTCTTTAAGGTTTTTATCATTAATCTTTGGAGTGCGGAGTCCTTGTGATTTGAACGCCTTTTCAATATCACGGATCGTAACACTTTTTACAAAATCAAGGATATTGTCAAGCTCTTTAAAGGAAAGGTTGTCGGAATTTATTTCAATAAAACCGTTATCAGTTTCTAATTTTCGGCGGATGTTCGGAGGTTGGCATTCCCAAGGCTGGCCAGAGTCTATTTTACTACATCGTACCGTGTAGCTGCTTACTAGGGCTGAGCCGTATTTAGATTGTATTGCTTTTCTATCATGAGGGGAATAATGAAAAACTACAGATCGCTCTTCATGATATATCGATGAAATTATTTTTCGTTCATTTTGACTGTGGCTCTCTCCGATATAGACGGCGATAAGTCTCTCTAATTCAAGAGTTTCATTCTCTGTCAATGGAATTTCTTTAACACAGCGCGCAATAGATGTGGAAAATGCTGCATTTGAGTAAGCCGCAATCAAAATTAGTATTACTGCTGCCAATTCCCTTAACATTCAAATTCCATACTTTCAATTGCACCTATTACTCTCAGTCTAACATTCTGGTCTTAGGAGTCGAAAGCAGTAGCTCGTTCCTCTGCGATCTCCAACCGCCGAGAAGACTGCAGAAGAAGGGCGTATTGTACGCACGGGTATTCGTGCATTGCATAAAGCTGAGAAGTTGTTGCCATTGTTCCACTGAATTCTACGGCGCAACTAGTGATCATCTGTTTATAAAATTGTAAGCCATCCATCCCAGCCAGATAATTTGGTTTTCCAAAATAAAAAGGGGCCCGCAGGCCCCTTTTGCATGAGTGCGCTGTGAATCAGTAGCGCAGTCGGAAGTCCACGCCGTAGGTGCGCGGTTGCAGGTAGGTGGTGGAGGTCTGGCCGATGCGGTAGTTCACGCTGTCCTCGTCGGTCAGGTTTTTGGCCCACACGGCAAACTGCCATTCGCCGCCCAGCATCTGTACATAGTCCAGGCTGAGGCGGCCGTTCAAGATACCGAAGTCCGGCACAATCACTTCGCCGGCGTCGGTGTTGGCCAGGGCGTACTGCTCGTCCTGCCAGGCGTAGTCCAGGTGGGCCTTCAGCTCGCCGAGGTTGCCCAGCTGCACGTTGTAGTCCGCCACTACGCTGTAGGCGTTTTCCGGTGCCCACACTAGCACGGTGGTGTCGGTGCGATCGGAGCCGTCCGGGAAGATGGCGTCGGAAATTTCCGAGTCGATGTAGGCGTAGTTGATGCCAATCTGGAAGTTGTTGGTCAGGGCCATCAGCAGGTCGAACTCTACCCCGCGAATTTCCGCCTCGCCGGAGTTGAAGATGCTGACGATGCTCGGGTTGTTCACTGGGTCCGGCAGGTAGTCGAGGATGATGTCGTCGATCTCGGTCTGGTATACCGCGCCGTTGAAGCGGATGCGGTTGTCCCACAGCTCGGATTTCCAGCCCAGCTCGTAGCTGATCAGGGTCTCCTCGTCAAAGGTTTCGGAGAAGTCCAGGGCCTTCGGGCTGGAGCCGCCGGAACGGAAGGCGGTGGCCGCTTTCACGTAGGTGGAGAAGTTCTCCGTCCAGCGGTAGTCGGCGGTGGCGCTCCAGTCGGGGTGGCTGATGTCGGAGTCGTTGCTGCCCGGGCCAAAGGCGTTCCACAGCAGGCCGTCGTTGGTGCGGGTGGCGCTGCGATCGTCCTGGGTGTAGCGGGCGCCCAGGGTGACATCCAGGCGGTCGTCGAGGATGTCGGGCGTCCAGGTGGCCTGGCCGAAGGCGGCGTAGGATTCCACCTCGCTCTTCACGGTGAATTCACCCAGGTAGGCGGGGTAGAAGAAGGGGTCCAGCACGTTGCACACCGGCGGCGGCGCGCCAAAGGCGCCGGAAACGCAGGGGCCGTTGCTGTCGAAGGCGACAAGGCCGGTGCTCTGCACCAGGGCGCGGTCCAGGTACTGCATTTCGGCGGAGGTGCCGTCTTCCTTCAGGTAGTACAAACCGCCCACGTACTTCCAGCGCTCGGTGGCGCCGGTGAGCTGGAATTCCTGGGTCAGTTGCTCGTGTTCGGTGATGGTGTTCACCTGCAGGCCGGAGGCGCCGCCGAAGGAGTCGGCGAAGTTCTGCGACAGGTCGTCATCGAAGGCGCGAAAGCCGGTGATGGACTTGAAGGTCAGGAAGTCGTTGATGTCGTAGCTGACGCTCAGGGACTGGCCGCGGGTTTTGGTGACGGTGCGCGGCAGCTGGTAGGCGCGACGCTGGCCGGTCTTGGCGTCGTAGGTGTGCTCCAGGCGGTCCTGGTAGCTCGCCACAATGTCGCCGCCCGCCGCGCTGATGCCTGCGCCAGTGGGGCCGGAGTACTGGAAGTAGGGCGAGGTGGTTTCCATGTCGGAATAGTCGAAGGTGTAATCCACCAGCAGTCGGTCGATCTGGTCGTAGCGCAGTGCCAGGCGAAAGCCCTTCTTGTCTTCGAGATAGAAGTCCTCGTACTCCTGCCCCGGGATTTTGCCGGCGCCGTCGTTGTCCACCCAGCCGTCGCGGTCGGTGAACACGGCGGAGATGTGGGATTTCACGCCGACGATTTCCGGCAGGTCGATGCTGGTGACAGAGCGCTGGTAGTTGTAGTTGCCAAGGCTCAGGGTCTGGTCCAGGGCGAACTCGCCGCTGGGCTTGCTGGTAACAAAGTTGATGGCGCCGGCGGTGGTGTTGCGGCCGTACAGGGTGCCCTGGGGCCCGCGCAGGATTTCCACCCGCTCCAGGTCGGCCAGGTCGGCCAGTACGCCGGTGGTGCGCCCGGCGTAAACGCCGTCGTAGTACACCCCGACGGTGTTGTCCTTGGTCAGGATGATGGAGTCGGCGTTGCCGATACCGCGAATGAAGAAGGCCAGGTTGTTGCTGGTGGTGGGGTAGGCCGGGGTCTGCAGGCTGGGGGCAGCCAGGCCCACGTCTTTCATGTTGGTCAGGCCCATGCTTTCAATGGCTTCGCTATTGAAGGCATTGATGGAGATGGGGGTGTCCTGCAGTGATTCGCTGCGCTTCTGGGCGGTCACAATCACTTCTTCCAGGCCCTGGGCCAACGCGGTGGCGGCCGGGGCCAGCAGGCCGGCGGCCAGTGCAACGGCGGTGGCGAGCCCGGTGCGGGCGGTGTTCAGGTTCATACAGCGTGCTCCTTGTTGTGTTTATGCAGCCGGCGGTTCGGCTGGCTATATAGCCGGTGGGCATAGTGCCAGAGCTGCCACGGCAAGGTTAAGCAGCTGGAGTCGAATAGTTGCACTATGCGTAGGAATTAAGCAAAAAATTTACGCATTGTGCTTGCTGGGCCCGGAGTGGCCTCCTATATTTGCCCCACTTCAGCCCACCAGCCGGCCCGGGAGCCCCGCGCATGCCAAGCCAGAACGCGAATCAGAGAACGGTACCCGAGGTGGTGGCACAGGCCGCCGCCGAGCATGGCGAGCGCATCGCCATTCGCGACGGTGCGACGGCGCTCAGTTTTGCCGGCCTCAACGCGGCCCGCCTGCAGGCGGCGAGGGCCCTGGCGGCCATGGGCCTTAACAAAGGCGACTGCATCGCCATCTGGGCGCCCAATATGTACCAGTGGATTGTGGCGGCCCTGGGCGCCCAGACCATCGGCGGTGTGCTGGTGCCCCTGAATACGCGCCTCAAGGGTAGTGAGGCGGCCTATATCCTGCGCGCCAGCGGCGCCAAATGGCTGTTCACGGTGCCGGAGTTTCTCGGCATTCGCTACCCGGCCCTGCTGGCCGGCGAGGACTTGCCCGCGCTCGAGGGCACCGTGCTGCTGGAAGGCAGCGGCACCGGCCAGCTCGACTGGGAGGCCTTCATGGCCCGTGGCGCCGAGGTGAGCGAGGCCGATGTGCAGGCGCGCGCCGCCGCGCTCACCCCGGCCGATACCCTGGACGTCCTGTTCACCTCCGGCACCACCGGCAAACCCAAGGGCGTGGTAACCAGTCACGGCCAGAACATCCGCGCCTTCGAAACCTGGAGCGCCACCGTTGGCCTGTGTGCGGACGATAACTACCTGATTATCAACCCGTTTTTCCATTCCTTTGGCTACAAGGCCGGCTGGCTGGCGGCCATTATCACTGGCGCCAGAATCCTGCCGGTGCGCAACTTCGACCTGGACGCCGTGCTGGCCCAGATCGAGCGCGACCAGGTGTCGATGATTCCCGGCCCGCCCACCATTTACCAGTCACTGTTGGCCCATCCCCAGCGCGACGACTACAACCTGTCCAGCCTGCGCCTGGCGGTGACCGGCGCCGCGCCGGTGCCGGTGAAGCTGGTGGAGCAGATGCGCGAGGTGCTCGGCTTTGAGGTGGTGGTTACCGCCTACGGCCTCACCGAATCCTGCGGGGTGGTGTCCATCTGCCGCGCCGACGACAGCGCCGAGCGCATATCCCACACCTCCGGCTGTGCCATGGACGGGGTGGAGATGAAATGCGTGGACGGCGAGGGCAACACCGTGGCGCCGGGGGAGGAGGGCGAAATCTGGTTCCGCGGGTTCAACGTGATGCAGGGTTACCTCGACAACCCCGAGGAAACCGCCAACACCATCACCGCCGACGGCTGGCTGAAAACCGGCGATGTGGGGGTGATGGATGCCGACGGCTACGTGCGCATTACCGATCGCATCAAGGACATGTTTATTGTCGGTGGCTTCAACTGCTACCCGGCGGAAATCGAGAACGCCCTGTGCAGCATGCCGGGCGTGGCCCGTGCGGCAGTGATTGGCGTGCCCGACGAGCGCATGGGCGAAGTGGCCCGGGCCTACATCGTCAAAAGCAGCGGTGCCGACATTGACGAGGCGGCGGTGATCGCCTGGTCCCGGGAGAACATGGCCAATTACAAGGTGCCGCGTTCGGTGCGCTTTCTGGAGGCCTTCCCCATGAACGCCGGCGGCAAAGTGCTGAAGAACGAGCTGCGGGACCTGGCCGCGGCGGAGAGCGCGTGAACACCGCGGCAGTGACCGAGTTCCACCCGCAGCTGGACGAGGTGGATCACCGCATCATCGCCCTGCTGCGCGAAGACGGGCGCATGCCCTTTCGCGCCCTGGCCAAGGCCCTGGGCCTGACCGAAGCCACTGTGCGCAGCCGGGTGCGCCGGCTGGAAGAGTCCAACACCATGCGGGTGGTGGCGGTGACTGACATCGAGGCGGCGGGCTACAACCTGCTGCTGGCAGTGGGGGTGCAGGTGGAAAGCCGCACCCCGGAAAGCGTGGCCCGCGAGCTGGCCGCCATCCCGGAAGTGTTCTCGGTGAATGTGGTGGTGGGCACCCACGACATCGAGGCCCTGGTGGTGGCCGAGGATCAGGCCGCCCTGCACCGGCTGTTGAGCGACCGCCTGGCGGCCCTGCCCGGTGTGCGCCGGCTGACCCCCTCGCTGGCGGTGAACGTGCTGAAAAACCAGCCGGACTGGGTGCCCCTGTGAGCCGCCGGCAACTGGACGAGGTGGATCGCGCCATCGTCGAGCGCCTGAGCCGCGACGCCCGGGTCAGCAACCGGCAGATTGCCGCCGAGCTTGGGGTGACCGAAGGCACCGTGCGCAGCCGCGTCAAGCGCATGGAAGAGGAAAAACTCATTCGCATCACCGCGGTGACCAACATCGACCGCTTCCGCGATGCCAGCCTGGCCTACATCTGGGTGGAGGTGGAGCGCAGCCACCAGGTGAGCGAGGTGGCAAGCCGGCTGGCCGAAATCCCCGAGCTGGGTTTTGTCGGTGAAATGCTCGGCCGCTCGGACCTGCTGGCCATCACCATGGTGCGCAACAACGAACACCTGGCCGAGTTTGTGCACGGCCATATCAGCGGCATTCCCGGCGTGCGCCGCACCGAGAGCACCCTGGGCGTGAACTTTATAAAGCACGACTACCGCATGGCGCGGATTGTGCGCTAGCACCCGGTAGGCAACAGTCAAAACTGAAAGCAGGGCGCAAAAAGCGCAACGAGAATTAAGCAATCGCCGGCAGCCTGTCGCCGGCACTGGTAGAGAAAGGAACTGTTATGGATAAACGCATTTCGGCCGCCGCGGCAGTGGCGCAAATCTCAGACGGCATGACCGTGGGTATTGGCGGCTGGGGCCCCCGGCGCAAGCCCATGGCCCTGGTGCGGGAAATCCTGCGCTCGGACCTGAAAGACCTCACCATCGTCGCCTACGGCGGTGCCGATGTGGGCATGCTGTGCGCCTCCGGCAAGGTGAAAAAAGTCATCTTCGCCTTTGTCTCGCTGGACTTCATTCCCCTGGAGCCCTACTTCCGCCAGGCCCGCCAGAGCGGCGCCATCGAGGTGATGGAAGTGGACGAGGGCATGATGCTGCTGGGTCTGCGCGCCGCGGCCTGGGGCCTGCCCTTCATCCCCACCGAAGTGGGCCTTGGCACTGACATCCTCACCCACAACCCCGATATCAAAGTGATCGACAGCCCCTACGACGACAAGGAGTGGGTGGCCATGCCGGCACTGAACCTGGACGTGGCCCTGATTCACGCCGACCGCGCCGACGCGCGCGGCGTGTGCCAGATCGAAGGCCCGGATCACTACCTGGACGACTGGATGGCCCGCGCCGCCAAAAACACCATTGTGTCCTGCGAAGAGGTGGTTGATACCGCCTACTTCCAGGACCCGGCGCGCGCGCGCCAGGTGTTCTGGGAGCGCAGCATCACCGATGCGGTGGTGGAAATCCCCGGCGGCGCCCACCCCACCTCCTGCAACCCCCAGTACGGCTTCGACGTACCCCACTTCAAGGCCTACAACGGCAGCGCCAAGGAAGGGGGCTTTGCCGCCTATGCCGAGCAGTTCCTGGCGGCCACCGAAGCCGAGTACCAGGAGCGCGTTGGCGGCCTGGATGCCATCCGCGCACTGCCCCTGCCCGTTTACTGATCAGCCAAGGAGACTTGTTCAATGACTGCAGCAACCGACTACACCCTGGCTGAACTGTGCATCGTGGCCGCCGCCGAAGCCTTCCGCGACGACGGCGAAAAACTCGCCACCGGCATCGGCGTAATCCCGCGCCTGGGCGCGAGCCTGGCCATGAAGACCTTCAACCCGGACCTGATGATGACCGACTCGGAGGCCTTCATGCTGTCCGAGCCGAACCCGCTGGGCAACCGCGGCGATGACTTTGTGCAGGCCAACGAGAGCTGGATGGGCTTTTCGCGCATCTTCGACAACGTGTGGAGCGGCAAGCGCCACGCCATGCTCGGCCCGACCCAGATCGACCGCTTCGGCCAGACCAACACCTCGGCCCTGGGCGGCACCTACGCCCAGCCCAAAGTGATGATGCTGGGCGCGCGCGGCTTCCCGGGCAACTCCATCTGCCACCGCAACAGCTTCTTTGTGCCGGCCCACAACAACCGCGTGTTCATTGATGGCGAGTGCGATTTTGTCTCCTCCATCGGCTACAACCCGGCGCGCCTGCCCAAGGGCCGTGCGCTCAGCGATGTGGACATTCACCGCGTTATCACCAACCTCTGCGTGATGGACTTCGGCGGCCCCGACCACCAGCTGCGCCTGCTGTCACTGCACCCTGGGGTGAGCGTGGAAGAAGTGCTGGAAAACACCGGCTTTGCCATTGCGGTGCCCGATGAAGTGCCCACTACCGCCGCCCCCACCGAGGAGCAGCTGGCCATCATCAAGGCGCTGGACCCCCACAACCAGCGGGCCTACCAGATCAAGGACAACCCTCCCGGCGTTCGCAGCTAAGGGCCTGGCAGCATGAACCTCAACACACGCCTGACCGAACTGCTCGGCTGCCGCTACCCCATCGTGCAAACCGCGATGGGCTGGGTGGCAGACCCGAACCTGGTGGCCGGCAGCTGTAACGCCGGTGGCTTTGGCTTTCTGGCCGGCGCCACCATTCCACCGGCGGAAATGGAGCGCGACATCCTGCGGGTGAAGGCGCTCACCGACAAACCCTTCGGTGTGAACTTTCACATGTACCAGCCCAACGCGGCGGACATTGTCGACATGGTGATCCGCCACGGCGTCAAGGCGGTCAGCTACTCCCGCTCGCCGGGGCCGGAATTCATCCGCAAGCTGAAGGATGCCGGTGTGGTGTGCATGCCCACCGTGGGCCTGCCCAAGCACGCCATCAAGGCGGTGGAACTGGGCGCCGATGTGGTCACCGTGCAGGGCGGGGAAGGCGGGGGCCACACCGGCGCCGTGCCCACCACCCTGCTGATTCCCCAGGTGATCGACGCCGTGGGCGAGAAGGTGCCGGTGGTGGCCGCCGGCGGCTTCAAGGACGGCCGTGGCCTGGTGGCGGCCCTGGCCTGGGGGGCCGATGGCATCGCCATGGGCACCCGCTTCCTGTTGACCAAGGAAAGCCCGGTGCCCGACGCCACCCTGCAGCGCTACCTGGCCTGCAAGGACCCGGCCCAGATCATCCGCTCCGAGGCGATGGACGGCCTGCCCCAGCGCATGATCATGAACGAACTGCTGGCGGAGCTGGAAAAAGCCGGCGGCCTGAAAAAACTGCTGATCGCCATTCGCAATGGCCTGGCCTTTCGCAAGCACACCGGCGCCAGCCTGCTGAGCCTGCTGAAGTCCGCCGTGGCCATGAGCGGCGCGGGCGACCTTACCGCCGCCCAGGCCATCATGTCCGCCAATGCGCCGATGATTATCCAGAAGGCCATGGTGGACGGCCGCCCGGAGCAGGGCGTGCTGCCCAGCGGCCAGGTGGCGGGGGTGATTGACGAGCTGCTCAGCTGCGAAGCGCTGATCAGCGGCATTGCCCGCGAGGCGGAACAACGACTCACCGCACTGGCGCAGCGCGCCGGCGCGGCCTGACGAGGACACACTATGACAGCCGTATTTAAAACCACCATCGAGGGCGGCATCGCCGAGATGATTCTCGACAAGCCGCCGGTGAATGCCTTCGACAGCGCCGGCTGGATGGCCGTGGCCGCCGAGATCGACGCCCTGGGCGCCAACGATGCCGTGCGCGTCATCCTGATTGCCGCCGAGGGCAAGGGCTTCTGCGCCGGTGTGGACATCAAGGAGCTGGCCGCCCACCCGGAGCGCATCGTGGCGGTGAACAAGGGCAACTACGAAACCTTCCGCGCCATTCACCGCAACCCCAAGCCGGTGATTATCGCCCTGCACGGTTTTGTGCTGGGCGGCGGCATTGGCATGGCCGGGGCCGCCGACATCCTGGTGGCTTCCGACTGCGCGCGCTTTGGCGTGCCGGAGATCGACCGCGGCGCCATGGGCGGCGGTGCGCACCTGCAGCGCATGTTCCCGGTGCAGAAGGTGCGCTACATGTACTTCACCGGCGAATTCATCGACGCCGCCGAGGCCTACCGCCTGGGCGCCGTGGAGAAGGTGGTGCCGAAGGACCAGCTGCGCGATACCGCCCGCGAAATCGCGGCGAAAATCGCCGAGAAGTCCCCGGCCATGGTCAAGCTGGCCAAGGAGGCCCTCACCGGCATTGAAGACGGCAACCTGGAAGACAAGTACCGCTGGGAGCAGGGCTTCACCCTGGAGGCCTACACCGTGGGCGACTCCCAGGAATCCCGGGATGCCTTTGTGGAAAAACGCGACGCGAAGTTTTAAGGCCAGACGATGAACCTGAACTACACCGACCAACAAAACGCCTTTCGCGAGGAAGTGCGCAGCTGGCTCGCCGAGCACGTTCCCGCCGAGCCCCTGAAGACCTTCGATACCGAGGAGGGCTTCCAACAGCACCGCGAGTGGGAGGCCACCCTCAACAAGGGCCGCTGGGGCATGGTGACCTGGCCCGAAGAACTAGGCGGGCGCGCCTGCGACCTGATCGAGTGGCTGATCTTCGAAGAAGAGTACTACCGCGCCCGGGCGCCCCTGCGGGTCAACCAGAACGGCATCTTCCTGCTGGGCCCGACCCTGATGGAATACGGCACCGAGGAGCAGAAGGCGCGCATCCTGCCGAAGATGGCCAACGGCGAAGAGGTGTGGGCCCAGGGCTGGTCCGAGCCCAATGCCGGCTCCGACATGGCGGCGATTCGCTCCACCGCCCGCAAGGACGGCGACAAGTACATCATCAACGGCCAGAAAACCTGGTCCACCCGCGCCGTGTGGGCGGACTGGCTGTTCGGCATGTTCCGCACCGACCCGGATTCCGAGCGCCACCGCGGCCTGACCTTCATCCTGGTGCCGCTGAACACCCCCGGCATCACCGTGCGCCCCATCCCGCAGCTGGACGGGTTGCCGGGCTTTGCCGAAATCTTCTTCGACAATGTGGAAGTGGATGTGGCCAATCGCCTCGGCGACGAAGGCGCCGGCTGGAGCGTGGCCATGGCCACCGCCGGCTTTGAGCGCGGCCTGATGCTGCGCTCGCCGGCCCGCTTCCAGGAAACCGCCCGCCGCCTGGTGGAACTGTATAAAGCCAACCAGGCCAGCGCCGACCGCGACCCGGCGGTGCGCGATGCCGTAATGCGCGCCTGGATGGACGCCGAGAGCTACTGCCTCACTACCTATGAAACCGCCTGCCGCCTGACCCAGGGCGGCAAGATCGGCGCCGAGTCCTCCACCAACAAGATCTTCTGGTCGGAACTGGACCAGGCCATGCACGCCACCGCCATGAGCATTCTGGGCGCCCGCGCCGAGCTGCTGCCCCATGCGCCGGACGCCGGCGACGTGGGCACCTGGCTGGACGGCTGGCTGTTTGCCCAGTCCGGGCCGATCTACGCCGGTACTAATGAAATTCAAAGAAATATTATCGCCGAGCGTATGTTGGGAATGCCGAGGTAGTAGGAATCGGCAGTAGATAGAGAGATTCGATATGGACTTTACCTTTAGCGAAGACCAACTCCTGTTCCGCGACTCGGTGCGGGACTTTCTGGTCAACGAAGTGACCCCCGAGCGCATTCGCGGCATCTGGGAAAGCGACAGCGGCCGCGATGACGGCCTGTGGCAGCAGCTGGCCGAAATGGGCCTGACCGGCATCACCGTGCCGGAAGCGCACGGTGGCCTGGGTATGGACGAGCTGGACTTTGTTCTGCTGGCCCAGGAATGTGGCTACGTGGCGCTGCCCGAGCCGCTGGTCAACACCGCCCTGGTGGCGGTGCCGGTCATCAGCCAGCTGGGTGGCCAGGCCGCCGCCGAGTGGCTGCCCAAAATCGCCGCCGGTGAAACCCGCGTGGCCGTAGGCTGCAGCGACAACGGCCTGGCCGAAGATGCCGCGCAGGCCGGCCTGCTGCTGTGGGCCGAGCCGCAGGCGCTGTACCTGCTCACGCCGGATCAGTTCAGTGCGCGATTCAATGAATCCGTCGATCCCTCGCGGCGCCTGTACGCCATCGACATTGCCGCGGGCGTGCTGCCGGCGGCCAGCGGCGAGCAGGCCGCAGCCCTGTACCAGGCGGTGCTGGATCGCGGCGCCCTTGGGGCGGCGGCCCAGGCCCTGGGCCTGGCCCAGCGCATGATCGACATCTCCGTGCAATACACCAGCGAGCGCCAGCAGTTTGGCAAGGTGATCGGCAGCTTCCAGGCCGTCAAGCACCACATGGCCAACGTTGCCGTGCGCCTGGAATATGCCAAGGCGCCGGTAACCCGCGCAGCCTACGCCCTGGCCCGCGGCGAGGCGGCGCAGGTGGCGGTATCCCACGCCAAGCTGGTGGCCTGCGAAGCCGCCAACCTGGCGGCCAAGAACAGCATCCAGGTGCACGGCGCCATGGGCTATACCTGGGAGGTCGACCTGCACATCTTCATGAAGAAGGCCTGGGCCATGGCCGGCACCTTTGGTGATACCGGCTTCCACAAACAACGGGTGGCAGAGCACATCTTTGCCGACGGCGTCGCCCTGGGCGCCGGAACCACCTTCTAAACAGAGGATCAGACCATGCCAGAAGCCTATATAGTCGATGCCGTACGCACCCCCACCGGCCGCCGTCGCGGCAGCCTTGCCGAAGTTCACGCCGCCGACCTCGGTGGCCACGTACTGAAAGTGCTGGCCGAGCGCAACGGCATCCCCGACAGTGAATACGACGATGTGATTTTCGGCTGTGTCGATACCATCGGCCCCCTGGCCGGCGACATTGCCCGCACCTGCTGGCTGGCCGCGGGCCTGTCGGATGCAGTGCCCGGCACCACCGTCGATCGCCAGTGCGGTTCCTCCCAGCAGGCCGTTCACTTTGCCGCCCAGGCGATCATGGCCGGCGTGAACGACGTGGTGGTGGCCGGCGG
Organism: Parahaliea mediterranea; assembly: GCF_003402235.1. GTDB lineage: Bacteria > Pseudomonadota > Gammaproteobacteria > Pseudomonadales > Halieaceae > Parahaliea > Parahaliea mediterranea. Next base: position 172,354 of record NZ_QEWO01000004.1, on the reverse strand, counting down.
CGTGCAGACCATGAGCAGCATTCCCATTTCCTCCGCCATGCTGGCCGCCGAGCCGCTGGGCTTTAAAGACCCCTTCTCCGGCAGCCAGGGCTGGGTGGCGCGCTACGGCGACACGCCGGTGTCCCAGTTCAACTCCGCCCAGATGATTGCCGAGAAGTGGAACTGCAGCCGCCAGGAAATGGAGGCTTTTGCCCTGGAGTCCCACACCCGCGCATTGCGCGCCATTGAAGAAGGCCGCTTCAACCGCGAAATTGCGCCGCTGAACGGCCTGGCGATGGACGAAACCCCGCGCCAGACCTCCATGGAGAAAATGGCCGAGCTGGAACCGCTGGCCGAGGGCGGCACCATCACCGCCGCCGTGTCCAGCCAGACCTGCGATGGCGCATCCGCCATGCTGATCGTGTCTGAGGCGGCGCTGAAGCGCTACAACCTCACGCCCCGCGCCCGCATTCACCACATGAGCGTGCGCGGTGCCGACCCGATCTGGATGCTGACCGCGCCAATCCCGGCTACCGAATACGCCCTGAAAAAAGCCGGCATGACGCTGGACCAGATCGATCTGGCGGAAGTGAACGAGGCCTTTGCCTCGGTGCCCATGGCGTGGATGAAGGAAACCGGTTTCCCCCACGAGAAAATGAACGTGAACGGCGGCGCGATTGCCCTGGGTCACCCGCTGGGCGCCACCGGCACCAAGCTGATGACCACCCTGCTGCACGAACTGGAGCGCACTGGCGGCCGCTACGGCCTGCAGACCATGTGCGAAGGCGGCGGTCAGGCGAACGTCACCATTCTGGAGCGCTTGTAACCCACGCAGGCAATGAGTCAAGGTCGAATACAGGATCAGAAACAATGAGCGGAATTTGCGAAGGACGAGTCGTTATCATCACCGGTGCCGGCGGCGGCCTCGGTGCGGCCCATGCGAAGGTGTTGGCCGGCGAGGGCGCCAAAGTCATCGTCAACGACATCAACCAGGAGGCGGCAGCCAGGGTTGTTGATGAAATCAAGGCCTCCGGCGGCGAAGCGGCGGTGAATACCTCCGACATCACCCACTACGACGACAGCCTGAACGCCGTAAAGCAGGCCATCGACACCTTTGGCGGCCTGCACGCTGTGGTCAACAATGCCGGTGTCAACCGCGACCGCATGTTTGCCAGCATGACCGAGCAGGAGTGGGACACCATCATGGCGGTCCACCTCAAGGGGCACTTCTGCATCAGTTCCCACGCGGTGCACTACTGGCGCGGCCAGTCCAAAGAAGGCCACGCGGTGGATGCGCGCATCATCAACACCACCTCCGGCGCGGGCCTGCAGGGCTCCATCGGCCAGTCCAACTACGCCGCGGCCAAGGCCGGCATTGCCGCCCTCACCCTCAACCAGGCGGCGGAACTGGCGCGCTACGGCATTACCGCCAACGCCATCGCCCCCTCCGCCCGTACCGGCATGACCAACGCCGTGCCGGAAATGGCCCAGCGCATGGCCAAGCCCGAGGACGGCAGCTTCGACCACTTCGCGCCGGAGAACGTCTCCGTGCTGGTTGCCTTTCTGGCCTCTGGCGAATCCGCCGGAGTGACCGGCCGCGTGTTCGAATCCGAAGGCGGTCGCATCTGCATCTGCGACGGCTGGCGCACCACCGAAGGGTTGGACAAGCAGGGCCAGTGGCAGCCCTCGGAGCTCAAAGACGCCGTGGCCAAACTGATGGCAAACGAAGTGCCGGCGCAGAAAGTCTGGGGAACCTGATATGGAGTTTGCCTTCACCGAAGAGCAGCAGATGATCCGCGATACCGCCGCGGATTTTCTGGCTGAGGTGTCCACCAGCGAAGCGGTGCGTGCGGCCATGAACACCGAGGCCGGCTTTGAAGCCGCCCTGTGGGAGCGGGTATGCCAGGAGATGTTCTGGCAGGCCATTCACATCCCCGAGGAACACGGCGGGATGGGCCTTGGCTACGTGGAACTGGTGGCCATGCTGGAACAGATGGGGCGCTACCTGTTCTGTTCACCCTTCTTTTCGACGGTGTGCCTGGGGGTGAACGCCCTGCGGCTGGCGGGCAGCGACGCCCAGCAGGCACAGTACCTGCCGGCGATTGTGGCGGGTAAAACGGCCACGCTGGCCTACGCCGCGGCCAACGGTGGCTGGGGCAGCGATGCAATCACTGCCACCTGTACCCCCAGCGGCGAAGGCTTTGTGCTGCAAGGCAGCTACCGCTACGTGAGCGATGGCCACACCGCCGACATCCTGATAGTGGCGGCGCGCGCTCCTGGCAGCACCGGCGATGAGGGTGTCAGCCTGTTTGTGGTGGATGCCAACAGCGCCGGCATCACCCGGCGCTGGCTGCCCACCATGGACCAGACCCGCAAGCAGGCCGAGATCACCCTGGACGGTGTGAGCGTGGCGGCGGATGCCCTGATGGGCGAGGCCGGCAAGGCCTGGGGGCCGCTGCAGAGCGTGCTTGACCTGGCCCGGGTGGCCATTGCCGCCGACCAGGTGGGTGGCGCCCAGCAGTCGCTGGACATTACCGTGGACTACCTGCAGGAGCGGGTGCAGTTCGGCCGGGTGATTGCCTCCTACCAGGCGGTGAAGCACAAAGCCGCCGACATGATGGTGAAGGTGGAAGCGGGGCGTTCGGCCCTGTACTACGCCGCCTGCGTGGCCGACGAGGCATTGAGCGGCGGCGCCCTGGGGGCGGAACTGGCCGAGGCGGCCAGCGTGGCCAAGGCCTGGTGCTCCGACGCCTACTTCTTCAATGCCGGCTGCGGCATCCAGTTGTTCGGCGGCGTCGGCTTCACCGCCGAGTACGACATTCAGCTTTACTTCAAACGCGCCAAGTCCACCGAGACCTTCCTCGGCGACGCCGCCTTCCACCGGGAGCGGCTGGCGCAGCAGATTCTGGACGGGGAGGCGGCGGCATGAAACTGAGCTTCAGCCCGCAAGACGAGCAGTTTCGCGAAGAGGTCGCCCAGTGGCTGGCGGACAACCTCTGCGGTGAATTCGAGTGTGTGCGCCACCGGGGCGGCCCCGGCGACGAGCATCATAGGGTGGCCGAGCGCAAAGCCTGGGAGCGCAAACTGGCCGAGGGCGGCTGGACCTGCATCGGCTGGCCGAAAGAATACGGCGGCCGTGGCGCCAGCATCGAGCAGCAGGTGATCTTCAACGAAGAATACGCCCGCGCCGGTGGCCCCGGGCGTATCGGCCATATCGGCGAAACCCTGGCCGGGCCGACCATCATTGCCTTTGGCAGCGACGAGCAGAAGCAGAAATACCTGCCTGGCATCCTGCGCGGCGAAGTGTTCTGGTGCCAGGGTTACTCCGAACCCAGCGCCGGCTCCGATCTCGCCAACGTCAAAACCCGCGCCGAATTCGACGAGGCGGCAGGCAAGTGGCGCATCAACGGCCAGAAGGTTTGGACCTCCCTGGCCCACGAGTCCGAGTACTGCTTTGTGATTGCCCGCACCGACCCGCAGTCGGTGGGCCACAAGGGGCTCGGTTTCTTCCTGGTGACCATGGACCAGCCCGGTGTAACCGTGCGGCCCATCGAGCAGCTCACCGGCACCAGTGAGTTCAACGAAGTATTCTTCGACGATGCGGAATGCGATGCCGCCGATATCGTCGGTGCCCCCGGCGATGGCTGGAAGGTGGCCATGGGCCTGCTCGGCTTTGAGCGCGGCGTGTCCACCCTGGGCCAGCAGATGCTGTTCCAGAACGAGTTTGACGCCATCGTCAAACTGGCGAAGGACAACGGTGCGGCAAAGAACCCGGCCCTGCGCCAGCGCATTGCCGATGCCCACGTGGGCCTGAAGATCCTGCGCTACAACAGTATGCGCATGCTCTCCGGTGGTGGCGACGGCAGCCTGCAGAAAGAGGCGATGATCTACAAACTGTACTGGGCCACCTGGCACCGCAACCTGGGCAAGCTGGCCATGGACGTACTGGGCCAGGAGAGCGAGATACTGGATGAGGCGCCCTACGAACTGAATCGATTGCAGTCCATGTACCTGTTCACCCGCTCCGACACCATCTACGGCGGCACCAACCAGATCCAGCGCAACATCATTGCAGAGCGCGCGCTTGGCATGCCAAGAGAACCGCGAGGTTAGAGCAGAGCAAGCCGCGAGGATAAAGAGAGACCACACTATGGCACTGAAAGAACCCCCACCCTACGTTAAGGGCCACAACCTGCTGGCTGGCAAGTCCGTGCTGATCACCGCGGCCGCTGGCGCCGGCATCGGCTTTGCCGCCGCCACCCGCGCCGCCGAAGAGGGCGCCCGCGCGGTGATGATCAGCGACATTCACGAGGGCCGGCTGGAGAAAGCCGTGGCCACCCTCAAAGAGCAGACTGGCCTGGACGCGGTCTACGGCAAAGTGGCCAATGTGACCGTGGAAGACGACGTGCAGGCCCTGATCGACGACGCCGAGACCCACATGGGCGGCGTTGATGTGCTGATCAACAACGCCGGCCTGGGTGGCACCAAGCTGCTGGTGGACATGGAAGACGACGAGTGGAGCCGCGTGCTCGATATCACCCTCACCGGCACCATGCGCATGACCCGCGCCATGCTGAAGAAAATGCAGCCCCGGGGCGCCGGCGTCATCGTCAATAACGCCTCCGTCCTCGGCTGGCGGGCCCAGAAGGAGCAGTGCCACTACGCCGCCGCCAAGGCCGGTGTGATGGCGCTCACCCGCTGCTCGGCGCTGGAAGCCGCCGACCACGGTGTGCGCATCAACGCGGTATCACCGTCCATTGCCTTTCACGAATTCCTGAAAAAGACAACGCCGATGGAATTGCTGGAAGAACTGGCGTCGAAGGAAGCCTTCGGCCGCGCAGCGGAAGTGTGGGAAGTCGCCAATGTGATGATGTTCCTGGCGTCGGATTACTCGGGCTACATGACCGGGGAGATTGTGTCCTGTTCGAGTCAGCGGGCGTAGTAGCCAAGTTGCCAGGTGGAGCCCTGTCCCCGGTCGCGCCGGGGAAGATACCCGGAGTTGGCACAAGGGTTGACCAGGTGTGGCGTAGGCGCCTTTGGGAAACAGTCAGGCCATGCTTTGCGTAGCCAGTCGCGACGGAGTTTTCCGCGAGCATTGGCCGAGTCCCGATTTTTGCGCAGCAAAAATGGTCGAGTTGCGCAGCGGCCGGCGCGACTGGCGTAGCAATGGCCGTTTCCCAAAGGCGCCCACGCCGCGCCTGCGCTCCCAGCCTCCAGCCGCCGGGCCACCAGCGCAGCAAATTAACGGGAATTTTTCACAAACTGAAACGTAATCACCAGAGAAACAGAGGTTTCCAATGAGAGAAGCAGTCATCGTCAGCACCGCCCGCACCCCGATCGGCAAAGCCTTCCGTGGCGCATTCAACGACACCGAAGCCCCCGCCATGGGCGGCCACGTGGTGCGCGCGGCGGTTGAGCGCGCCGGTATCGACCCGGCCATGGTCGACGACGTGATCATGGGCGCTGCCGCCCAGCAGGGCACCCAGGCCTACAACCTCGGCCGCCTGTGTGGCATTGCCGGCGGCCTGCCGGACACCACCTCCGGCATGACCATGGATCGCCAGTGCTCCTCCGGCCTGATGACCATCGCCACCGCCGCCAAGGGCATTATCTGCAACGAGTACGACGTGGCGGTGGCCGGTGGCCTGGAGTCCATTTCGCTGGTGCAAACCAAACACAAAAACAGCTACCGCAATGTCTCCAAGACGGTGCTGGACATCTCGCCCAAGGCCTACATCCAGATGATCGAGACCGCCGAGGTGGTCAGCGAGCGCTATGGCATCTCCCGCGATGCCCAGGATGAGTACTCCCTGCAGAGTCAGCTGCGCACGGCGAAGGCGCAGGCAGCGGGTGCCTTTGACGATGAAATTGTGCCGATGACCACCACCAAGGCGGTGTTCAACAAAGAAACAAAAGAAACCAGCTACGAGACGGTGACGCTGGAGAAGGACGAGGGCAACCGCCCGTCCACCACGCTTGAGGGCCTGCAAAGCCTGGAGCCGGTGTTCAAGGATGGCCAGTTCGTCAAGCAGGGCCAGTTCATTACCGCCGGCAATGCCTCCCAGCTATCTGATGGCGCGTCTGCCTGCGTGGTGATGGACAGCAAGCTGGCCGAGCGCCAGGGCCTGGCGCCGCTGGGCATTTACCGCGGCCTGGCCGTGGCGGGCTGTGCACCGGAGGAAATGGGTATTGGCCCGGTGTTTGCCGTGCCCAAGCTGCTGCAGCGCCACAACCTGACCGTGGACGACATTGGCCTGTGGGAACTCAACGAGGCCTTCGCCTGTCAGGTACTGTACTGCCGCGACCAACTCGGCATCGACAACGACAGACTGAACGTTAACGGCGGCGCCATCGCCATTGGTCATCCATTTGGCATGAGCGGCGCGCGCATGGTCGGCCACGCCCTGATCGAGGGCAAGCGCCGGGGCGTGCGCTATGTGGTGATCACCATGTGCATTGGCGGCGGCATGGGCGCGGCGGGGCTGTTCGAGGTCGCCTGAGCCCGAACCCGCTGGCCTCCCGCCTGGCGCGGGGGGCCGCCTTTGCATGCTACAATGGCGCCGTTTGCGGGCCCGGCGGTTAAACCCCGGGCCTTCACTATAAATGTAACGACGGCGTGTAATGAGCAAGATCGGCGAGCTGCTGGTGCAGCAGGGCAAAATTTCCGAGCGCGATGTAGAGCGCACCCTGCTGGCCCAGAACGAAATGGGCGACCTGTTCGGCCAGGTGCTGATCAAGCTGGGCCTGGTCTCCGACGAAGATGTGGCCCGGGCCCTGTCGGAGCAGCTCGACATTCCCCTGCGCCCCGCCAGCGACTACCCTGAAGAGGCCATTCGCCTCGACGGCGTCTCCCAGGAATTCCTCTTCAACAATGCCGTGGTGCCGGTGGCTGCCGCCGACCAGCTGGTGACCTTCGCCGCCACCGTGCCGCAGGACCCCTTCATCGCCAAGGCGCTGGGCATGGCGCTGGACAAGCCCGTGGCGCTGGAGCTGGGACTGGAGTCGGACATCAACAAGGCCCTGCAGCGCTACCTGCAAGCAGAGCAGGGCGAAGACGACGAGGCGCTGCTGGACCAGTTCGGCGGCCAGAGCGACGACGAGTTCATTGAACACCTGCGGGATCTGGCCTCGGAAGCGCCAGTGATCCGGCTGGTCAACCAGATCATCCACCGCGCGGTGGACATGGGCGCCTCGGACATCCACATCGAGCCCTTTGAAGACGGCCTGCACCTGCGCTACCGCGTGGACGGCGTGCTGCAGGAGGCGCGGGACGCCCCCGCGCCCAGCCTGGCGCCGGCCATTGCCTCGCGTATCAAACTGCTGTCGCACATGAACATCGCCGAGCGGCGCCTGCCCCAGGACGGGCGCATCATGACCCGGGTGAAGGGCCACGAGCTGGACCTGCGGGTCTCCACCATCCCCACCGTGCACGGCGAAAGCATCGTCATGCGGGTGCTGGACCGGGGCAGTATTCGCCTCAGCCTCACCGATATGGGGTTCTCCGACGATACCCTGGCGCGCTACACCACCCTGATCAACCGGCCCCACGGCGTGCTGCTGATGACCGGGCCCACCGGCTCCGGCAAAACCACCACCCTGTATGCCTCCCTGGCCTCGCTGGATTCCGAAAAGCTCAAGATCATCACCGTGGAAGACCCGGTGGAGTACCAGCTGGCCGGGGTCAACCAGATTCAGGTGCAGTCCCAGATCGAGCTCAGCTTTGCCCGCGCCCTGCGCGCCATCCTGCGCCAGGACCCGGACATCATCATGATCGGTGAGATGCGCGATACCGAAACGGCCCAGATTGGCGTGCAGTCGGCTCTCACCGGCCACCTGGTGCTTTCCACCCTGCACACCAACACCGCCGCCGGCGCCATTACCCGGCTGGAGGACATGGGGGTGGAGCGCTTCCTGATTACCTCATCGGTCAACGGTGTGCTGGCCCAGCGCCTGGTGCGCACCCTGTGCAAACACTGCAAGCAGGCCATCGAGCTGGACGCCCAGGCGATTCGCCGCTACGGCCTGCGCCCCTTCCTCGCCGAGGGCCAGACCACCGTGTACCAGTCGGTGGGCTGCGAGCACTGCCTGGATTCCGGCTATGCTGGCCGTACCGCCATCCACGAACTGTTCGTGCTGGATGAAGAGATGCATCGGGTCATTATGTCCGGCGCCGACGCCACCCTGCTGCACGCCGCGGCGCGCAGGCAGGGCATGATCACCCTGTACGAGGACGGCCTGCGCAAGGTGGTGGCAGGCAAAACCTCGCTGGAAGAGGTGATGCGCGTCACCCAGGATCAGACCGAATCCGAGGAGGAGGCCGCCGAGGTCGCCGCCCAGCTGGCCGCGCACTTCGAACAGCCCAACGCACCGGCCGCCTGATCGCATGCCGCATTTTGTGTACAAGGCCATAGGCCGCGACGGTAAGGCCACCGAAGGCGGCATCGAGGCCGACGGCCTGGAAATCGCCTCTCGCCAGTTGCGCAGCCAGGGGCTGACCCTGCTCAAGCTGGAGCCGGGCATGGCCGCGGCCAACAGCGCCAGAGCTAGCGGCAAGGGCCCCGGGCGGCAGGACGTGCTGTCCATGACAACCGAGCTGGCGGTGCTATTGCGCGCCGGCCTGCCGCTGGATCGGGCCCTGAAGGTGCTGATCGACATGGCCGCCGAGCCAGCCATGAACGGCCTGCTGAATGACCTGCTCAAGGATGTGAAAGGCGGCAAGTCCCTGAGCCAGGCGCTGGTGCCCCACGATAAAGTGTTCGGCTCCTTCTATATCAACATGGTGCGCTCCGGCGAGGCCAGTGGCCACCTGTCATCCGTGCTGGATCGGCTGGTGGAATACCTGGAGAACGCCAAGGCCAATCGTGACGCGGTGGTGTCCGCGCTGATCTACCCCGCCATCCTGCTGGTGGTATCGGTGCTGTCCATCTTTGTCATGCTGGGTTTTGTAGTACCCCAGTTCGAGAGCCTGTTCGAGGACATGGGCGACGCCCTGCCCGCCCTCACCCAGATGGTGATTGCCGGGGCGGACTTTGTGAAGAACTGGGGCTGGCTGCTGGCCCTGCTGGCGATTGGCCTTGGGTTTTACCTGCGCAACTGGCTGCGCAGCGACGCCGGGAGGGCCAGCTTGCACCGCAGCATGCTCAAGCTGCCGGTGGTGGGTGGGATCGTTTTCGAATTTGAAGTGTCCAAATTCGCCCGCACCGTTGGCACGCTGGTGGGCAACGGGGTGTCGCTGCTGAAGGCCATCTCCATCGCCATCGATACTGTCGACAACACGGTGATCAAAGAATCCCTGCAGGTGCTGCCGCCGGCCGTCAAGGCCGGCAAGCGCATGTCGGTCGCACTGGACGAAACCGGCATGTTTACCCCGATGGTCATCCAGATGACCCGCGTGGGCGAGGAATCCGGCAGCCTCGACAAGATGATGCTGGAACTGGCGAAGGTGTTTGACGACCACGTACAGTCCGGCGTAAAACGCGGCCTGACCCTGCTGGAGCCGGTGCTGATCCTTGGCATGGGAGCCATCATCGCGGTGATTATCATCGCTATTTTGATGGGCATCCTGTCGGTGAACGACCTGGCGGCCTAGCGCTATTACTCATCCCGCGCTGGCGGGCATCCAATTTCAGAGTCTTCCGCGAGGAACACAACTATGAAGCAACCCCTGAATCGACAGCGCCGCCAACGCGGCTTCACCCTGATGGAACTGCTGGTGGTGCTCGCCATCCTCGGCTTGCTGATGAGCCTGGTTGGCCCCCGCGTGCTCAACCAGCTCGGCGGCGCCAAGTCCAAAACCGCCGGCATCCAGATCAAGGACCTGGAGCAGTCGCTGGAGATGTACAAGCTGGATGTGGGGCGCTTCCCCTCCAATGCCGAAGGGCTCAACGCCCTGGTGCGCAAGCCGGCGGGCGCCGCCGGCTGGAACGGCCCCTATCTGAAATCCAAGGAAGTGCCGCTGGACCCTTGGAATCGTGAGTACAACTACAAATACCCCGGCGAACATGCCGAGATGGATATTTTCACCTACGGCCAGAACGGCGTGCCCGGTGGCGAAGGTGAAGACAGCGATGTTGGCAACTGGCGCTGAGCAGTGCTTTGCGCCGCGCGGCCGCTGGAGCGTTGCCTGAGTGAGTATGTGCCGGCGGGCAACCAGCGGCTTTACCCTGCTGGAACTGGTGGTGGCGCTGGCCATTGCCGGCCTGCTGATGGCGCTGGTGGTGCCGGCGGCGGGCCGCATGTACACCGGCATGCAGTACCGCGAGGGTATTCGCGAGGCCATGACGGTGTTGACCGCCGCCCGGGTGAAGGCAGTGACCTCCGGCAAACCCCAGGATGTGGAAGTCCGCCCCGACAAACGCAGCCTCTCCTTTGATGGCAAAACCCACACACTGCCTGCGGGTGTCCGCATGGCGGTGCATTCTGCCCGCGAGCTGAACCGCCAGGGTACCGGCATTATTCGCTTTTATCCCGAGGGCGGTGCCTCTGGCGGTGGCATCGATATCGAGTCGGCGCGTGGTGATGGCATCAGCGTCAAGGTGGACTGGCTGACCGGGGCTGTCAGCCAGGCACGCTATGCAGCCAACTGAACATCAATGCCCTAAGCGCCGCATGCAGGGCGGCTTTTCACTGCTTGAAATGGTGGTCGCCATTGCGATCCTCGGGGTGGCCCTGGGGGCCTTGTACCAGGCCGCGGGTGGCGCGTCCCGTAACATCCGCACCGATGAGCGCTACGCCTTTGGCGTGGAGTTGGCGCAGTCGCTGCTGGCGGATGTGTCCCAGGTGCCGGATCGCGGCTACAGCAATGGCGGAACCACCGAGGGTGGCTTTTTGTGGTGGGTGGAAGCCACGCCGCTACCGGCGCAGGCCAAGGGGTTGGCGCCGGGCGCTTTGCAGGAAGTTGAAGTCATGGTCGCCTGGCAGGATGGTCGCCACCGGCGAGAGGTGCGCCTGCACTCCATTGTCGAGGGAGTGAAAACCCGGCGATGATGGCTCGAATACGCCAACCCGCCCACCCGCGTGGCTTCACCCTGGTTGAAGTGGTCGTCGCGCTGTCGATTCTTTCCATGATCATGCTGGCAACCGTCACCGCATTGCGAACCTTCGGGCGCACTCAGTCTTCGCTGCAAAAAGTCACCGAGCGGGTTGATGAGGTTCGCCTGGGCAGCAGCCTGTTGCGCGATTTGGTGGAGTCCGCGGTGGTTGGCGTAGAAGGCGGCAATGGCCTGGGGCTTGGCGGTTCCAGCGGCGGTTCCGGGCGCTCCCTTATGCGCGGTGGCAGCGGCATCGTCATGTGGCGGGCAACGGTGCTCTTTGGCGAGAGCTACGGTGGCAAGTTCATCCTGCGCCTGGGTCGCGCCGACGATGAGCTGGTGCTCGCCTGGTCGGAAGAAAACGAATTGCCGGAGGACATCGACTGGAGCCGGGCGCCCAGCAAAACGGTGATCAACGGCGTGCAGGATTTTGCCATCGCCTATCGCGCCGAGTTCGGTGAGCCCTGGGTCAACGAATGGGATGACGATGCCACGCCGGTGCTGGTGCGCTTTCGCGTTAAAACCCGTGATCGCTACTGGCCGGATATCGTCATCAGGGTGCCAGGCTGATGCGGCGGGAATTTTATCGGTGTTGCAGTCGTCAACATGCACGTCAGGCCGGTGTGGCGCTGGCCATGGTAGTGTGGTTTCTGGCAGCAATGTCGCTGCTGGTGGCGGGCATTGTGCACCAGGGGCGTATCGACAGCCGCCTGGCGCAGGCGCACTTGGCGCGGGCCAAGGTGAACGCAGCCGGCGATGGCGCCGCGCAATTGATGATGGCCCAGTTCACCCGTGCCCAGGACGCCCGTCCGGAAGGGGCGGCGCGCGTCATGCGCTCCACATTCCACCTGGGTGATGTGGATGTCGAGGTTACACTGACACCGGCGTCTGGCCTGATCGATATCTACAGTGCGCCGCCCCAACTGCTGGCCCAGCTGTTCGCCCACCGCGGCAAGCTGCCGATGGGCGAGGCACAACGGCTGGCACACAATGTGGTACAGTTGCGCACGCCTGTAAATCGCGGTGACGGGCCGGTTTTGACCCGCATGAGCACGCAGGAAGACATGCTGAAAGTGCCCGGTTTCAACCGGGTTTTGCTGGACGCGCTGCGCGATGACATCCGCGCCGTTTCCGGTGGAAGCGGGTTCAACTGGTCGGCGGCGCCGGACGATTTGTTGAACGCGGTGCAGGGTGCCAACCAGCAACAGGTTGACCGGGTGATGGCCCGGCGAGCAGAAAGCGGAGACATGGGAGCCGGGGCGCAGAACGACAACCATTACCGGGTGGATGCAGTGGTGCATTACGGTGGCCGCTCCTGGCTGCGTCGGCGCTGGGCGACGCTGTCCGGTGCGCCGGGTTCCAGCCTTGGCTGGCAGTTCCTGCGCACAGAAAGCCCCCGGGTAGTTGCCCAACGTTGAACAGATTCAGGGACACAGACGCAGCGACATGCTAGACGCAAGCCAGAAATGGCAGCTATTCGGTTTTGATGTCAGGGAAATCGGCAAATACTGGCAGCACGCCTGGGCCGAGTTTCTCTGGGGCGATCGCTCACCCGTGCGCTCACATCTGGACGAACTGGTGCGCCTGCAGGGGCCGGATGGCGAACGCTACTTTCACGGGGGAGTGCAGGTCGACCCGGGGCGGGCCGACTATTGCGAGGCCATCCAGCTGCCGGCGGACCTGGTGCTTAGCCGCGCATTGCGATTGCCGCTGGCTGCCGAGGCGGACATCAATGCCGTCATGCAGATAGAAGTGGCATCCTGCAGCCCCTTCCCGGCGGCTGACACCGCCGCCGGCTGGACGGTGCAATCGCGCGAGGATTCGGCGTTAAAAGTGCAGCTGGCCATCGCATCGCTGAGCGCCACCATGACCTACCTTGGCAGCCACTACGACATTCACAAGGTGGATGAAGTCGAGGTCTGGGCCGATGGACCGGAGCGCCCCATCGTGCTGCGCGGCTTTGGTGAAGGGCTGCGTCTGCAGCGTTACAAGCGGCGTTTGCAGCGCATCGGGCTTATGCTCGGCGGCTGTGTTGTGCTGGTGCTGGCCATGTTGCTGGTTGCCGCGGGGGGCAAGTATCTGGAGTTGCGTCGCGTGCAGGCCCAGGCGGAGGCCCTGCAGGTGGATGCCGCTACCGCGCAGCAAATCCGCGGTGAGCTGCAGTCGGCGAACGAAACGGCGGGCAAGATGAACGAAGTGCTGGCCCAGTTCCCCAACCCCCACTTTGAGCTGGCGCGCATTACCGCGCTGCTGGGTGACGATGCCTATGTCACCCAGTTCACCATGCGTGGGTCGGAAATCCGCCTGCGTGGCCGCGCCACCGACGCCGCTGGCGTCATGCAGAGCCTGAGTGCCGTGGAGGCCTTTGCCGAAGTGTCTTCGCCAGCGGCCATCACGCGGCTGGGCAACACGGGCCAGGAACAGTTCACCATCAATATTAAATTGCGTCCGGGAGCCGCCGGATGAATTGGTTCAGGGACAACCGCCGGGACAGTGCCTTTGTTGCATTGACCGTTGCAGTGCCGGTCTTGCTGGTGCTTTATCTGGTGTTCCAACTGCTTGGCCTGCGCGGCGGCTACCAGGACGAAATCGACGACCTGGAGCCGCGCGTGGCCCGCCTGGAAGGCTTGCGCCAGCGCGAGGTGGATTTACAGCAGTCGCTCTCGGCGGTTGATGGCAAGGTCACCAATCTGGTTTATCCCGGTGAGCGCGACCGCGCGTCGGTTGCCGCAACCATGCAGAAAGACGTGCGCGAAATTCTCATTGATGCCGGGCTCAGCGTGGCCAACAGCCAGATTCTGCCAGATGACAGTGAAGAAGGCTTCGAAGAGATCCGCCTGGACGTCACCGTTTCCGGCAACCTGCCCGCGCTTGATGCCGCCCTCGCCGGGCTCGGTGCCTATCGCCCGCGCCTGATGATTGAATCGCTGGATATCTGGCCTGAACGTGCCACCCGTCGCAATAGCGACCCCGGGCAGACAGTGACCGCCGGTATGCAGTTGATGGCCCTGAAGGTGCGCTCGTGACCCTGCTGGATCGTTATCGCGAAACCGCTGAGCCCCTGCGCACCGAACGCCGGGTGGAGTTGGTGGGCCTGGTGCTGGCGGGCCTGTTATTGCTGCAGGTGCTTTGGGTTCTGCTGCGGGCCGTGCTGCCGTCGACCATCGACCCGGTGTACCCGGCCTCATCGTCGTTGCAGGTGGCGGATATCCTCGCGTTGAACAGCGTCGGCCAAAACGAGAGCGCGGAAATTCGCACCCGGCCGTTGTTCTGGGCTGCCCGCAGGCCCCAGGAAGAAGTACCCATTGAAGAGGAAGCCCCGGAACCGAAAAAAGCCGGGGGCCTGCCCGGCATCAAGCTGCTGGGTGTGTTCGGCAGCGGCGACCACCAGGGCATCATCGCCGTGGTCAAGGGCAAGCAGCAGCGCCTGTTGCTGGGCGATGACGTCTCCGGCTGGAGCCTGGGTGCCATTGAGCCGGACCGGGCGGTATTCGAAAGCGGGGGGCGCCGCGAAGAAGTGCCCCTGAAGCGGAACATGACCATAACGGCCGAAGCGGTGAACCCATCCGGGGGCAGCGCAGCCAACCCTGCAGCAGAGCCCGCCGCGCCCGCCGGAAAATCCCCAAAACCGGCCCCCGAGGCCCCGGCAACCCTGGGGCTTGGTGGCAGGGCGGTAACGAAATAATAGCCGGCGCATCAAGCGCAGGTACTGGACCAGGATATGAAACAGACGCAAACCAAGGGATTCCTCATGCTGCGTAATGCCGCATCACTCGTGGTGCTATCTTTCGTTGTGACTGCCTGTGCGGAAATGCCCACGGAAAAGCCAGTGGTGGAAGTGCGCACCAGTAGCCAGGCCGAACCGGCCGCCGCCGGCGAGCCGGCTGCGGATGCGCGACCAACTGAGCAGTCAGCCTCTGAACGGGACCGGGTGGAGCCCGTCATTTACAAGGGAACGGACCGGCAGGTCCGGATGCCGGAAGCACCCGACCCGGTGCGCCTGGTGGGCAAGGATGTCAGCCTGAACTTTGAGGAGGCGCCCCTCGCCGAGGTGGTGCACGCGGTGCTCAGCGACATCCTCAACATGGACTACATCATCGACCACCCCGTGCAGGGCAAGGTGACCCTGCGCACCCGGACTCCCATCCCGCGGGACCAACTGCTGACCGTGTTGGAATCCCTGCTGCAGGCCAATAACGTACTCATGGTGCGCGGCAGCGATGGCCGGCTGGTGATCACCGGCTCCCAGCAGGCGCGAAAAATGAACCCCAGCGTGTCCGGGCCCGGCGCCCGGGGCGCGGGGTACACCACCACCATCATTCCCCTGCGCTACATCAGTGCCGCGAACATGGCGGAAATCCTGAAGCCGGTGGCAGACGAATCGGCCTTCCTGCGGGTGGACAACTCCCGCAACCTGCTGATGATGGCAGGAACCCAGGCGCAGCTGAGCGGCTGGATGGACATGATTAACACCTTCGACGTGGACCTGTTGAAAGGCATGTCGGTGGGCCTGTTCCCGCTGGAGCACAGCGGTGTTGAAAATACCGCAGAGGTGCTCAACGGCATGCTGGGGGGCGCCACCGCCGGCGGTGGTGGCGGTGGAGAAGGCGGTGGTGATTTTGGCCAGCTGGTGAAAATCATACCCATCAAGCGGCTGAACAGCCTGCTGGTGGTGACCCCGCGGGCGCACTACCTGGACACCGTGCAAACCTGGATCGACCGCCTGGATGCGGCCCCCGACGCAAACTTTGCCAAAAAGCTCTACGTGTATCCGGTGCAGAACACCACGGCAAGCCGGCTGGCGGAGCTGCTGAACAGCATCTACAGCGGCGGCAGTGGCAGCAAGTCCACCAGCAGTGGCACTGCCTCGACAGGCCAGGGCAGCGGCGGGGTGGCGCCCGGGATGAACATCGAGTCCATTGGCTCATCCTCCCGCGGTGGCTCCGGCAGCAGCGGCGGCAACGCCCCTGCCAGTTTCACCAACACCGATCAGCTGGGCGCTGGCGTGTCGGCCATGAACGTTGGCGAGGCCCTCGGCGATGAAGAATCCCCCATCGAAGATGTGCGCGTGGTGGCGGACGATGAAAACAACAGCCTGATGATCTACGCCTCCGGCAAGCAGTACGAGTTGATAAAAGAGGCGTTGCAGCAACTGGATGTGGTGGCCACCCAGGTCATTATTGAAGCCAGCATTCTGGAGGTCAGCCTCACGGAAGGTCTGGAATACGGTCTAGAATGGACCTTCAAAAATGGTATAGGCAATAGCTACAGCGGTTCCGGGCAGCTGGCTGGCGCCCTGTCCGGGCCGGCTGCGAAAGCCGGGTTTTCCTACTCTATTACCAACAGCTTGGGTGATATATCCGCCGTACTCAACGCGCTGGCCCGGGATTCGCTGATCAATGTGATATCGACCCCTTCGGTCATGGTGCTAGACAATCAAACCGCCTATATCCATGTGGGTAACCAGGTCCCGGTGCGCACCAGTCGCTACGGCAGCGTTGCCGGCAACAGCGACTCAATCATCGAGAACATTGATTATCGTGATACCGGTGTGAAACTTACGGTGCGGCCGTCGGTTAATGCGGGGCGACTGGTGACCATGGATATCGCCCAGTCGGTCACAGACCTAGGCGAAATCGATGACGCCACCAACCAGCGCTCATTTCTTGAGCGCAATATCCAGAGCCGGGTGGCAGTGCGTTCCGACCAGGCCGTGGTGCTGGGTGGCCTCATTCAGGATAATGCCGCCCGCACTAATTCAGGCGTTCCGATCCTGAAGGACATTCCCGGCCTGGGCGCCTTGTTCAGCAGCACTGACAATGAGAGTCGTCGCACCGAACTGATCGTCATCATCACCCCGAGAGTGATTGAGAGTGAAAGCGAGCTTCAGGAAGTCAGTGCGGAAATGCGCTCTAGACTGCGCAATATGGAACTGATCGACGTTTCGCCCAACTAACTAGCGCAGTGGGCGGGCAGGCTTGTGTGTGGTAAGTCAGCGCGTATAATCCGCCCGCTTTTCCGTCATTGAATTGGTTAAGAATCTGTATGTTGCAGAAAATGAAAGGACTGTTCGCCGGTGCCCTGGCGGTTGCCGCCTTCGCACTGGCAGTGGGCTGCAGTAATAAAGAAGGCAGTGAAGAGGGCGCCGCCGAGCGCGACGCGCTTGCGCCAGCCCAGGAGGAAGCGCTGGTGCAGCGGGTGACCGGGCGCTGGGCGGCACTGTCTGCACTTAACTATGATCAGGCCTGGGAGTACTCCTCACCTGCCTATCGAAAAATATTCCCTAAACGACTGTTTGTGCGAAATTTTTCCTATGTCGTGGAAAGAGAGTTGACAGGCGTTCAAGTCCTTAACTATGATGCCGGAGCAGCTGTGGCGAGTGTGTCGGTCAGGGTCATGTCCAGGCCGACCAAGACAACCTCAGAGGCTTCCCGGGCGCTCGGTGCGCTGCCGGTTACCATCCTGGAGAAGTGGATTCTTGAAGATGGTGAGTGGTGGTACAGCGTGAGCGGCAGGTAGGCTTTATGGTTGACAGCTAGCTGCAGTTAGCAATAATAGCGCTAGCAATCTGTACTTTTGGTTGTGACGTAAAACACATTAGGAGTCTCCTCTTATGAAAGCTTCATTCAAGCCCTTGGGTCTTGCAGCTGCTGTTGCCGCCGCGTCCGCTGGCTACACCGGTGTTGCACAAGCGACCGTTGCCAGCAACCAGCTCGGCGACCTCGCTCTGATCCCTTATTACACTGTGGAAAACG
The DNA here is from genome assembly GCF_003402235.1 of Parahaliea mediterranea. GTDB lineage: Bacteria > Pseudomonadota > Gammaproteobacteria > Pseudomonadales > Halieaceae > Parahaliea > Parahaliea mediterranea. Next base: position 154,590 of record NZ_QEWO01000004.1, on the reverse strand, counting down.
GTTTTGTAACCGGTGTTCACATCACCAACACCAGCGAAGTCACCCAGGTGGTCAAGCTGCGTATGCGTCGTGCCATGGACTCCATGGACGCCCTCGACTTCAACCTGATCCTCTCTCCGAAAGATGAGTGGACCGGCTGGATCGACGCGACTCAACTGGACGAAGATTCTCCGACCGAAATCGCGTTCAACACCAACGACAACAGCTGTACTGCTCCGCAGTCTCCCAACGGCCGTTTCGTAATGCCTGACGACATGACCGACTCCACCACCGTTGACTTCCGTACCGGTGCTGAAGAAGGTTACATCGAAGTTATCGCCATGGGTCAGACCGACGGCCTGCAGCCGATCGATACTGCTGCCCTGCACGGCAGCGATGGTGTGCCGTTTGACTGTAACGCGGTTGCTTCTAACTTCTACCGCGCGACTGCCTACGACAACGCCGGCACTGTAACGCCTGACCTGAAACAGAACGGTGTTGTTGCTACTAACACCACCCACCAGTGTAAGGGTGATACCACCACTGGTCTGGCTCCGGAAAACTGCGGCAATGGTGCTGTTGTTCCGAACACCTTTGTTGATTCTGAAAACGCTCTGAAAGTGTCCTACTTTGTACGTGACGCCGAAGGCGGTCTGGAAATGGGCAGCAACGCTGTTCACATCCAGGACTTCAACACTGTGCCGACTCTGACCAACCAGCAAACCATTCTGGCTGGCACCTTTGACCCCATGGGTTACCTGTTCCCCGACCTGGACGGTGGTTCTCCCTACGTTCCGGCTGGCGACGTTGTAAACCGTGGCCTGTTCGACACTGTGGTTCGTCCTGACCTGGGCGCCCAGATGATCGTTAACGACTGGTCCACCAATCCGGCCTCTAACGTGCGCACTGACTGGGTTGTTACCTTCCCTGGCCAGTACACCATGTTGAACCTGTTCGACTACATCCGGGCCCTGCCTGATGTGACTGCGACCACAGACTCCACTGGCGTATGTACTTTCGCCAGCCTGTGTGACTACCGCGATATCCCGGTTAACGTTGAGCTGACCGTATACGATCGCGAAGAGCAGAGCTTCACTCCGGCCGAAGGTGGCCTGGTTGTGTCTCCGTCCGTAAGCGCGACTCCGGAAGGCTTTGTGCTGCGTAACGAAGTGAACGTGGTTCAATGGGCCTCCGCTGGTGTGACTCCTGACCCGGTTCTGGACAGCAACTACGCGGTAACCAACACTGTTCAACTGGCTAACGCCGTTAACGGTTGGGCCGAGCTGGATGTAACTGCTGATCCTGCGAAAGGTGGTGCTCAGTCCGTATTCCAGTACGGTACTGATCCCAACAGCGCTACCTTCGATCCGGTTACCGACGTAGCTCAGGTTCCGATGATCGGCTTCACCGCATGGGAACGTTCTTTCCCGTCCAACCCGGACGCGAACTACGGTCGCATCATCGATCACAGCTTCGTGGTATCTTCCTGATGCCCTTCCCGGTCTAACAACCGGGAGCTGTAACAAAATAGCCGACGCCCTTGTGGCGTCGGCTTTTTTATATCTACTGCCTTCATTCGAAGCAGTATCGCTTTAACCCCACCAGATGAGAACTTAGCAGCGATAGATGGCTCTAATGCGTGTTATTGTTGCCTGATTTGCACCGGAGATTCTAAGCGTGAGCAAGCTAGCCAGCCTTTTCCTTTTGGGCCTTATTGTGTCAGTTACTGTACCGGCTTCTGCGGAAGATAAGTCGCAGAAGGAGAGTGACAGCAACATCGTTGTCAGCGACGATGGTGTCTCCATTAGCGAGAATGAACTCCGCTATGTGATACAGAACTGGACACCAGAACTGCGCAAATCTGCAGCCACCGATGGAGGCGATCGGATCGAACTCCTCAACCAGGTACTGGCAATCAAGAAGATTGCAGCCCAGGCCGACGACCTGACCCCCGAAGCCGATGGCGATGTTTACTGGGACTTGGAGATGCGCCTGCGCCAGGCCAAGCAGGTTTATATGGTCAAGCACTTCATGGCAACACTGGAAGTGCCCGATATGACGGAACTGTCCAAAGAGCGCTATGAAACAGAGAAGCGTAAATATGCGCATGTACTGGAGCAGCGCAGTTCCTCTCACATCCTGATTCGTTGCGATCCCCGCAATTGCAATGGTGAGAAGGAAGAGAAGCGCGCCCAGGAAGCCCTCGCCAAACTGAAAGCCGGTGAGAAATTTGAAGAACTGGCCAAAGAGTACTCCGAAGACCCCGGTTCAAAGAGCAAGGGTGGCAAGTTTGATGCCTGGCTGAACCGTGAAACCACCAATGTTGATGGCGCCTACCTGAAATCAGTGTTCCTGCTCGATGAGCCCGGGGACTATACCGATGTCGTGCGCAGTCAGTTTGGCTTCCATATCATTCGTCTCGACGAAATCAAGCCGGCCTATGACAGGCCCTACGACGAGGTGAAGGACAGAATAATTGCGGCGCTGGAGAACGAGTACAAACAACTCACCGTTAAAGCCTACGATGACAACTTCCGCTTCACGGACGAGGTGTATATCGACAACGAAACGGTCGACAAACTACTGGAACCCTACCTCTCCGAAAAAGAATAAAGGCGACACAGGTGCAGGCTGCAAGTTGCGCAGCCTGCGCCTGTCGTACCTGCTATCCCCGGCGCACGGCTGATATGTGTTGATGAGTAATATTGTAGTACTGGGAATGCACCGTTCCGGCACCTCTATGGTCGCCGGATCGTTAGCGCAGAATGGATTCTATGTCGGTGAGCCCGACGAACAGCTTGCGCCGCAGGAGGGTGAAAACCCCCTTGGCTTTTTTGAGCGGACGGATGTGGTCAACCTGCATGACCGGATGCTGTCTGACGCTGGTGGAAGCTGGTTTTCCCCCCCTGACCGGCTGCCGGCTTCAGGGGCCTATGAAGGTGATCAAAAGGACATTCTGGCTCGCCTGACGCCCCAGCCCTGGCTCGTGAAAGACCCGCGCATGGTGCTGCTTTGGCCGGCCTGGGAGCCCTTGCTGGAGCACAGCATTGCCCTGTATGTGTACCGTAATCCGCGCGATGTGGCTGTGTCTCTGCATCGGCGCAATGGCTTCCCCTTGGCGTTTGGCCTGGCACTGTGGGAACGCTACAACCGCGATGCCATCACCTTCAGTGCGCGCCTGCCCCATGCCTGCGTGAGCTTTGATGCCATCCAGCGGGACCCGCAGGCAGAGATGTCGCGTTTGTTTGCCCGGTTGAATGCGCTGGGTGCACCTTGCGAGTTAAAGAGCCTGGGCTTCAGTGCATCATTGCCCAATAGCCAAAGCCAGCTTGCCAGTGCCGCTGATGCGCTGATGACACCTTGCCAGCGAGAGTTGGAGGCCTATTGCGAAGCCATCTGTGTAAGTGGCGCACTGGATGGCCCTTCGCTGCCAGAGTCGGACCCAATGGCGCACAGCCGGCTGCAAGACATGGCGAGCGCCTTCGGCAGCCTGGCTATGTTGCGGGAGACAGAGGCGCGGCTAGCGGAAGAGCGAGCGCTATCCCGGGAGCGCACCAGCGAGCGGGATACTTCCCTGGAGCAGTTGAAGCGGTTGGAGGCCGATTATCGCTCCCTGGATAAGGCCCATAAGGCGGAAGTCGGTTCGCACCGGCAGTTGCAGGCGGATCACAGTGGCCTGGCAGCTGAACACCAGCGGGAACTGGATGCGCACGACCAGCTTCGCAAGGACCACCAGGCTCTGCAGGATAAGGCCAACCACTTGTTCCACGAGCTGACCGAGTCCGCGCGATACCTGCTGGAGTATGAAACCTCCCGATTGGCCGCCATCAGCCGAACGGTGACCAGCAGCTACAAATGGCTGACCCGGCGCCGGGCAGAAGTCACCAGCTACGATATCGCCCTCACCCGCGCCCGTGACCATTTCCAGACCTTCAGCATGGAAATTCCGCGGCGCGATGAAGGCAAGCTGGGCCAGCTGTGGAATATCGTGGCATACATGGCGCGACATCCGGTGTCGTCTTTGCGCAGCTTCAGTTTCCACCGTCTGCGGCGGGGTCTGCAGATGCTGTTTTCATCAAACCCCGATGATTTTGCGGTGTGGGTTGGCTCCCGTTTTCCCGGCTACGTGCCAGAGGCCTATGAGTTCGATCTCGGCAGCCTGAGTGCGGAGCTGGACACTCTTGAGCTGGTGTTTCCCGCCGAGGCTGCGCCGCGCGTATCGATCGTCATACCGGTCTACAACGAATACCGGATGACGGTGCATTGCCTGGAATCGGTGTTGAAGAACAGCGGCGACGCAGTGTCCTACGAGGTCATCGTTGCCGACGATGGCTCTACCGACCTCACCGCGTCCATAGAGCAGCGCATCGGCAACATCACCGTTGTGCGTGGTGAGGAAAACCTCGGCTTTCTTGGCAACTGCAATCGCGCTGCCAGCCAGGCGCGCGGCGAGATGCTGCTGTTCCTGAACAATGACACAGCGGTTCTTGAGGGCTGGCTGGAAACGCTTGTGCGGTTGATGGACGAGGATTCCCACATTGGCATCACCGGTCCCAAGCTCCTGTACCCTAATGGCAAGCTACAGGAGGCCGGCGGGATTGTATGGCGTGACGCCTCTGCCTGGAATTTCGGCAAGCTCGATAGTGCGGACAAGCCCGCCTATAACTATGTCAAAGATGTCGATTATATATCGGGCGCTTGCCTGCTGATTCGCAGTGCGCTCTGGCAGCAGCTCGGCGGCTTTGATGCGCGCTACACGCCTGCCTATTACGAAGACACTGATATTGCCTTTGCGGTGCGCGATCTAGGGTATCGCGTGGTCTACCAGCCGGCGTCCCGGGTGATTCACTTTGAGGGTGTCAGCAATGGCACTGATCTGGGCGAAGGCCTTAAACAGTACCAAGTGCGTAACCGCGAGGTTTTCCGCGACAAGTGGCGAAGCCAACTCGACGCTTTTCATTTCGAGAATGCAGAACATGTGTTCTGGGCGCGGGATCGCTCCCGCCGCCAGCGCAGCGTCCTGATCATTGATCACTACGTTCCGCATTACGACAAAGATGCTGGCTCGCGCTCAACCTTTATGTACGTCCGTGAAATGGTGGCGATGGGCTACAAGGTGATATTCCTTGGGGCCAACTTCTTCCCCCATGAGCCCTATACCGAAGCGCTGCAGCAGTTGGGTGTGGAGGTGCTGGTGGGCGAGGCAATGGCCCGGGGGCTCGACCGCTGGCTGGCCGAGCATGCCGCCTATATCGACACCGTTTACCTGCACCGCCCGCATGTGGCCGAGCAATTTCTGCCCCACCTCGACAAGTTGTCGCCGCGGCCTCCAATCGTGTTTTTCGGGCACGACCTGCACTACTTGCGCACCCAGCGTGAAGGTGCGTTGCAGGGTGCCGATGCCCTGGAGAAAGAGGCGGCCAAGTGGCATGACCGTGAGTTTGCCGTCTTCGAGAAGGTGGACAAGGTCTACTACCCCTCAACGGTGGAGGTCGAAGCTATTCGTGCGGAGCGCCCCGCATTGAACGTGAGTGCCATCCCTCTCTACGCAATAGAGCCTGTCGAGGTGCAGTATGAGTACACCGAGCGGAGCGGGATCCTGTTTGTTGGCGGTTTCAATCACCCGCCAAATGTTGATGCAGCCTGTTGGTTTGTGCAGGACATACTGCCCCTGGTGCGCGCCCGGTGCCCGCACGTTGAGTTTCATATTGTGGGCTCCAATGCGCCCGAGCGGGTGGAGGCATTGGCATCGCAGGCGGGCGTGACGATGCATGGCTTTTTGAGTGACGAGGACCTGGAGGCGCTCTATGGCAGCATCCGCCAGGTAGTGGTGCCCCTGCGCTTTGGCGCTGGTGTCAAAGGCAAGGTACTGGATGCGCTTGCCCGGCAGGTTCCGGTGGTAACCACCGCCGTGGGTGCAGAGGGGATTCCGCAGGCGGATGAGGTGCTGTACATCGCCGATACGGCGGCGGATATTGCTGAGGCGGTGATCAGCCTGGAATCGGGCATTGAGAATGCCTCGGAGAAGTTGCAGCGCATCCCCGCCTGGCTGGACGAGCGCTATTCCGCGCGGGCCGTTCAGGCCATTCTGCGCAGGGATTTTGGCGAGCCGCTCAGGGAGGCTGGGGCGGCCTGATTTGGTCGCCCGTCTTGGCAGTTCTGATTTAGGGGCTCTGATTTAGCGGCCCTGATTCAAGGGCCTGGACTAGAGATAGCGGTCTTCAAAGGCCATCAGCGCCAGGCGGTACAGGCGCTGGTCAATCGCTGTTCTGCGTTGAATGCCTGCCAGCGATTCTTCACTCAACGTAAAGTCGGTGGGCTTGTTGCGCGAGCGGTTGACCTCGATCGTGGCGAGGTTGCTATCAACGGCAAGGGCATCGGCCATGCCCTGTAGCGATGTTTCCATGCGCTCGGTAATGCCGTAGAAGGGCAGGTTTAGCAGCAGCCGCTCGGCGATGGGCAGCAATTCACGGTCACTTTTGCCGGCGTAATCACACGACAGCCCCCGTACTAGATAGCGTGTCTGGAAGTTATCAAACAGGTGGGCGTGTTCATACTCGAAGAATGCTTCCAGCGGATTCTCATTGACGAACTGGTGAATTTGCTGCGCCAGCGCCTTGTCCTTGCAGATCCGGGTTGTATACGTAAACGTTGGATCGATCTTCAGGTGAAAGTAGGTGGATACGTAGTGCTCCACCGGGTCACGCAGGAAGGTCAGGATAAATGTCGGCTGCTTGGCCAGTCGCCGGCTGTAAACGTCGTGCGTAAAGTGGCCGTGCAAAAAGCGAGCACGTTGAAAAATCTGGTTTGGGTGTTTGCGAGCGGCGTTGACCTGCTCGTGGGTCAGTATCTGCTCTTCCGGGAACAGCGGCTGCAAAATCCTGGCGACCGAGGTGCCGGCCGTTTTCGGGATGTGCAAAAAGAAGACAAAATCGTCCTCGGAGCAGGTGTCTGGGTAGGTTTTGCGCGTCATGGTATTGCTTGCTGAAAGTCGTGGCGGAGTATATAGCAAGCCACCCCTGCCTGCCATTGCGGTGCGCCTGCTTGTAACATTACTGACATAAAAATGAAATGTCGGTATAGTCGCGCGATGGTCTGGTGTCCCCTGCTTGGGCTCTGTGCGGCGCTGGTTTTCCTTCGGGGCAAACCAGTCACACGCATGGAGTCGATTGTCGTTGCAAGCGTCTTTTCCCTGCTCATTACGCTGACCGGCGTTTACCTAACCGCCGATTACTTCACCGGGCAGGGCGTGGACCGTTCGGTGCTGTTTCATCTTCAGGCGGGTTTTTCTGGCGCCGGCTGGCGTGAATACCTGCCCGCCATGGCAATGGCCACGGTGGGCGTTGTGCTGGCCATCTGGCTGCCCTGGCTGCTGTGCAGACATGTTCTGGTGGTAGGTTCAGCGCGCTCTGCCAGGCACCTGGTGCTGGTGTTATTGCTGCCGCTACTGCTTGCCGTTCACCCAACCACATTGCAGGTGCTCGAACTGTATGGGGTGGCGTTACCGCTTGGCATCGGCAGCGAGCAGGACGATGGTGCGTCGGTAGCGGCGGGGCAGGCTGAAACTGCGCCGTTGGAGCAGTTTTTCGTCACACCCGGTAATCTGGAGGCTCAGGGCCGCCCCCTCAAGAATCTGGTATTTATCTACCTGGAGAGCTTTGAGCGCACCTATTTCGACGAGGCGCTGTTTCCTGGCCTTGCCCCCAACCTGAAGGCGCTTGAAAAGCAAAGCCTGCACTTTACCGATATCCGGAGCTTTGAAGGCGCCGGCTTTACGATTGGTGGCATGGTGGCCAGTCAGTGTGGCCTGCCCCTGATCAGCCCCGGGCCTAACTCCATGAACGGCATGGATCAGTTTTTGCCCGGGGTAACATGCCTTGGTGATTTGCTGGCCAATGCGGGATACCGGACGGCCTTCCTGGGCGGTGCCTCACTGGAATTTGCCGGCAAGGGCAAGTTCTACCATTCCCACGGCTTTGATTCGGTGGAGGGCCTGACTGAACTGAAAGCCACGCTACCCGATCCGGATTATCTGTCTTATTGGGGGCTGTACGACGATACGCTGTTTGGCCATGTCACCAAGCGCTACGAAACCATGGCGGCGGGCAGGGAACCCTTCGCCTTGTTTGCGCTGACACTGGATACCCACCATCCCAATGGCCACCCGTCGGCCTCCTGCCAAGGCCAGTATGGTGATGGCAGCAACCCCATCCTGAATGCGGTGCACTGCTCGGATCAGTTGGTGGCGCAATTTATCCAGCGCATCCGTCGTTCGCCGGCTTTTGCCAATACCCTGCTGGTTGTGGCTTCTGATCATGTAGCGCTCAGAAATACAGCTACCGACCTGCTAAAGCAGGGTGAGCGGCGCAACCTGCTGATGCTGTTCGACGGTGCCCAGGAACTGGCCGGGGCCCATGATGTGCCGGCTTCCACCTTTGACACCGGGCCGACGGTTCTGCATGCCCTGGGTTGGCCCGACATGAAACTCGGACTGGGTCGGGATCTGCTCGCCTCCGGCGCCAGGGAGAACTTTCGGCTGGCGGTGCTGAACCCCAGGCAGCAGATCCGGGCCTGGCGTGAGCCGCTGGATGCCTTGTGGCAGTTCCCCTCCGCCAGCGGCGGGGTCACAGTGGATGCCGGCAGCGGGCATGTGGCCATTGATGGGCGCGAATTTCTGCTGCCGATGCTGATGCATTTCGACAGCGAGGGAGAGATCGAGACCCTGCAGTTCGAGTTTGATACCCGCGAAACACTGGTTGACCGCCTGGGGGAAAAAGACATCGGCGATCTGGTCGGTTGGGTGGATGACTGCGAGCGGATGAAAATCCTCGATGGATCCGCCCCAACAGGCGACTACTGTGCTTTCTTTGGCAAAATCGGGGCAAAGGCAGTCGCCGTTGCTGCCCTTCAGGAGCCGTTTGAGGTCAGCGCGCATCACCTGCAGGCGCTGGCCGAGGCGCCGGTGTCAGAGCGCGCTGGGGCACTGCGGCAAAGACGCCTCGCCAACTACCTCCAATACGGCGCGGCGGATATTGCAACGCACCGGGATGCGCAGGCTGAGTCCGGCGTGCGCTATCCGCTGACGATTCGCTCCTTCACTGGCCCCGGCACCGCGTCGCTACTGATTTCGAAACGGGATCGCATGCGTTTGCCGCGCGGCATTAACCTTGTGGCCATCGATCACGATGCACGCTTTACCCTGCTGAAAACCCTGGATGGCTGTGCGGAGCTCTCCGATGAAGTGATGGTGAGCGCAGGTGACCTCGCATTGGCGGGCGATGCGGCGGCCCATGCCCTGGTGGTTTCGGATTCGGCCATTTGTACTGACCGTGCCCTAACCAGGCATTTTCCGGACTTCCCGCTGGCGGAGCTTGCCGAGGTGGGTGTTCGGGTACCCTATGTGGCCTATGCCACCGCCAATTCGCCGGCCTGGCGGGAGTGGGTTGGCTTTGCTGGCAGCCATCTTATTGTGAAGCTGCGGGCCTCGCCGGCCGCTTCGCTGGCTGGCCGCGCGACCAGCGATCAATAGTCGGTTGCCGAGCACCGCAGGCGGGGGTGTGATTCTGCTACACTTCGCGGCGATTTTTACTGTCAGGCGCGCGGGATGCTGATTTCTGTACACCTCCCTAAAACCGCTGGTTCCAGCTTTCATGAGGCGCTGCGAGAGGCTTACGGCGACCAGCTTTACGCCGACTATGGGGATCAGCCGTTGAACACGCCGCAGTGGCCGCTTCGCCTGGGGGCGGTGGCATTCGCCATGACAGCCCCCCTGAAGCCTGCACTGCGCAAACACGTCGCCTGCGTTCATGGTCATTTCCTGCCGCTGAAATACGCAACGCTGTCTGTCGGTCGAACGGTGCAGTATGTCACCTGGCTGCGCGACCCGCTGGATCGGCTGCTGTCGCATTACCACTACTGGCGCGATACGCCGATGCCCCCGCATGCCGGCCCGGTGCGTCGCCAGTTCGAGGCCGAACAATGGTCGCTGGAGGCTTTCTGCCTGGCTCCGTCGCTGCGTAATCTTTACAGCCGTTTCCTGTGGGGCTTCCCGCTGAAAAGGTTTGATTTTGTCGGCATTACCGAGCACTACGAAGAGGATCTCGACGAGTTGTCCGAACGCCTGCTACACCGGAATTTACCCCACCTTCGGCACAATGTGACGCCGCAGCGCGCTAATCAGGCGCCGCGGGAGCTGCTGTCACCGGGGCTGATAGAGAGCGTGCGAACGTTGCATGGTCGGGATTTTGCGCTGTACGAAGAGGCCCTGGCAATGCGCGCCCACCGCCGGGCGGCGCGGGGGTAACGCTCAGTCCGAAAAGCCCATGTCCTGCAGTGTGGCGATATCGTCGTGGCGGGTGGCAAAGCGGGGCTCCCGCTTGTGGCGGCCGATGGAGCTGGGGGTTTTGATGCGCTGGCGCAGGGTGTCGAGTTCGTCGTGCCCTGGGTCAATGTCCAGAAAGTCACAAAGCCGGGCAAGCTGCTCGTCGGGCTCGATGCACAGCTGGTCGAAGTTAAGCAGCAGGAAGCGCGGACCCATGTCCCGGCCAAGCGCCATCACTCGCCGATGGGCTTCGGCCCAGTAGCGGAAGGAGTCTTCCGCCGACTCGGGCTGGTAGTTAAGGCCCAGCAGGGCGCGGCCCCACAAAAATAGCTGGTGCTGGTTTTCGCTGTAGGCCATGTCGAGCCCGTTGCGAACAACATGGATGTAGCGCAGCCCTGGTATGCGCTGGTTCAGCATGTCCAGAAAGATGTGGGTGTTGGGTTCCTTCCAGCCCCAGCGGTCGCTGGCGGCCTCGGGCGACTCCACCGATTGCACCAGGCGCCGGGCGCGCTCCAGCAGCCAGTCTCGCGGGTGGGTGGGGCGGGATGTGGCGGTCAGGCTCGCCAGGTAGTCAATATCCACAGCCCCGGCTTGCAACTGGCCCCGGGCTGCCGCCAGGAACAGGGCCAGTGCCTTGTCGATTTCCGCAGGGTGGCGCTCTGGTGGCCACAGCTCCAGCCGCTTTAGCAGCAGGGTGAATGTCAGGTTGTCGAAGGACTCATTCAGGTCGTTCCCCAAATCGTAGCCCAGGCGCAACAACAGCTCTGCCACCAGCCGCGTGCCGCTACCGCCCACGCCGCCTACAGCAACCGGGGGAGGGGAGAGCCAGCTATCGCTAGAACCGGTATACATCACACTCAGCTTCTATCAGAATGGTTGTTGGTTTGTTGCCTTTATAGTGACGGGGCAGCCAAAGGTATTGTTCCCGGCGGGGCAAGCACGGTCGGGGCGTAGTTTACATGACTGGCAGTGGCGATGCCCCTGCCTGAGCACATTTGCGGGAACCCCGATCTATGCCGCCATCGCAGTCCGGCTGGCGCGCCGCCATCTTCAACCGGCGTATTCTCGCTTGCGTCTTCATCGGCCTGGCCTCCGGCATGCCCCTGTATGTGCTCTACCAGCTGGTGCCAGCCTGGCTGCGTGACGAGGGGGTATCCCTTACCGAAATCGGCCTGTTCTCCCTGGTGGGCATTCCCTACACCTGGAAGTTTCTCTGGGCTCCGTTTATGGATCGCTACCGGCCGCCCTTGCTGGGGCGCTTGGGGCGCCGGCGTGGTTGGATGCTGGCCACCCAACTGGCCCTGCTGGTGTCGATCGGTGGGCTGGGGGTCTTCCAGCCGCAGTCTTCTACCCTGGTGATCGCCTGGGTGGCTTTTGCGGTTGCCCTGTTCAGCGCCAGCCAGGATATCGTTCTGGATGCCTTCCGGCGGGAGATCCTGCCGGATGAAGAGCTCGGTCTGGGCAATGCGGTGCACGTGCAGGCCTATCGGATATCCAGTTTGGTGCCGGGGTCGCTGTCCCTGATTCTGGCGGACCAGATGCCCTGGGGCAGTGTTTTCTGGATCACCGCCGCCTTTATGCTGGTGGGCGTTGGCATGACATTGGTCGTGCGCGAGCCCGCTTCGGAGGTGCCGATGGCCCGGGGCCTGGCAGACACGGTGGTGGCACCGTTTCGCGAGTACCTGTCTCGCAAGGGCTGGCAGGCCCTGCTGGCGGTGCTGGCCTTTATGTTCCTGTACAAACTGGGGGACAACATGGCCACGGCGCTGGCGACGCCGTTCTACCTTGATATGGGCTTCACCAAGACAGAAATCGGGCTCGTGGCCAAGCACGCGGCCCTGTGGCCGGCCATTGCCGGCGGCCTGTTGGGCGGGGTGTTGATGATTCACCTGGGCATCAACCGCAGCCTTTGGGTGTTCGGGGTGGTGCAGATGGTTAGCATCCTCGGCTTTGCGGTGCTGGCCGCCAGCGAACCGCACCTGTGGCTGCTGGCCATGGTCATCGCCTTTGAATACCTCGGGGTCGGGCTGGGGACAGCGGCCTTTACCGCCTATATCGCCCGCGAAACCAGCCGCGCTTACGCCGCGACCCAGTTTGCCCTGTTTACCGCCCTGGCCGCGCTGCCACGTACCTTTGCCAATGCCAGCACCGGGGCGATTGTGGAGGAGACGGGCTGGGTGGCGTTCTTTTTGCTTTGCGCAGTGCTGGCCTTGCCGGGGATGTTGATGCTGCTGTGGGTGGCGCCCTGGCGAGCAGCCGACACCACCAAATGAGGCGTTTAATCTCCGGTTAGCCATGGTATATACTGGCCAAACTTGGCATTTTTCCAGCAATTTTGTGCAATTTGGCTGACAGGTATTGAAAAATAATTACGATGCCCACCGACACTCTCCGAATGCCTTCGCCTAGCCCATGAACCAGGCAGTGGGGGCGGAATCTTATCTCGACCAGACTGTAGACCAAACCGGCGCGTTGGCAACTGGCCCCGCGCGCTTGGTGGCCATTCTGGGTATGCACCGCAGTGGCACCAGTTGCCTCACCGGCTCCCTGCAGGGAGCCGGTCTGTTCCTGGGGGAATGCCATACCTGGAACCCGTACAACCGCAAGGGCAATCGCGAGAATCAGGCCTTTGTCGATTTCCACGATGCCGTTCTGCGCGATAACCAGGGTAGCTGGGATAACCCACCGGCGCGCCCTGTCTGGAGTGAGGCGCATCAGGCAGCCGCCCGTGCTCTGCTGGCGGCGCATGCAGACGCCGGGGTTCTCGGCTTTAAGGACCCCAGAGCACTGCTGCTGATTGACGGTTGGCGGGCTGTATATCCCCGGCTTGAAGTGGTGGGCATATTTCGCCACCCGGAAGCCGTCGCGCGCTCGTTGCACCACCGCAGCGAAATGCCGCGGGAGCAAGCCCTGGCGCTGTGGTATCACTACAACCGCGCGCTGCTGGCGCAGTATCGCCGCTATCGCTTCCCTATCTTGTGCTTTGACCGGGAGAGCGCAGCCTTTCAGCAGGATGCGACCGCCCTGGCTGAGTGGTTGCGTCTGCCAGACCAACCGAAAGCGTCCGACTTCTACGAAGCATCATTAAAACAATTTTCTGAAGAACAGCGGGCCAGCTTGCCCTGGCGAGTGAAGTGGCTGTACTGGCAGCTACAGCGGGCGAGCGGAAAGGGGGTGTCCAAGTGTTGAGAAAACTGCTGCAGCGGGCCGATCACGGGGGCGAGTCGCTGGTCATTGCCCCGCCTGTGCTGAGTATCGTGGTCATTGTGTACGACATGGCAGAGCAGGCGGAAAAGACCGTGCGCTCACTGCTGCTGGATTACCAGCGAGGGGTGCGGGCACGGGATTACGAAGTCATTATCGTCGAGAACGAATCCGCCCGACCCATGGCAGAGGCATTCACACGCAACTTGCCCGCCAACTTCCGCTATTTCTACCGCAAAAACGCCGAGTGCAGCCCGGCCACCGCGATTAATTTTGGCGCTCGCCGGGCCCGTGGCGAACATATTTGCGTCATGATTGATGGCGCCCGCATGCTGACCCCCGGCGTGGTGCGCAACCTGCTGCTTGGCCACCAGCTGTCACCGCGGAGTGTGGTGTCTGTGCCGGGCTATCACCTTGGCGCTGAGTTACAGCAGTTGGCAGTGAACAGCGGTTACGGCAATGCCGAGGAAGCGCGCCTGTTGTCGTCCATCGACTGGCCGCTGGATGGCTACCGCCTGTTTGATATCAGCTGTTTTAGCGGGTCCAGCGCTCCGGGCTTTTTTCTGCCCAACAGCGAAAGCAACTGCATCAGCCTGCCGCGCAACCTGTGGCAAGAATTGCAGGGCTTTGATGAGCAGTTCGACCTGAGCGGTGGCGGCCTGATCAACCTGGATTTCTACAAACGTGCCTGTGAACTGCCCGGGGTTACTCATGTGGTATGCATTGGCGAAGGCACCTTCCACCAGTTTCACGGCGGCGTGACCACCGGCGGCCAGGCGGCAGAAAAACGGGCTGCCTACATTGACGAGGCCAAAGCCCAGTACCGGAAGCTGCGCGGGGCGGAATTTGAAAGCCCGCACACCGAGCCCGTGTTCCTGGGTGAAATTTCCGTCAATGCCATGCGCTTTGTGCAGCAGTCCATGGCGCGTGTGGATTGTTCACAGGCTCGCGTGGCGCAGGAAGCTGGCGTAACGCCCCTGGTGAGGGTGGCTGACGCTTAGACCAAGACCAAGACCAAGACCAAGACCAAGACCAGGCCCAAGACCAAACCAATAGATTGTCCCACTTTACCCGGTGGTGGCTGGCACCACTGCCCTACTATTAATAGCGATTGCTGTCTGAATTCACTATGAGCGACTTACTTTACTTTCCACCTTCCCTGCAGCGCTTTGAACCCAAGCGGATGGTATTTAGTACCTGGGTTGACCATCTCCCATTTGCCTATGATCTGGTAGAAGCCATCCGGCCCAAAACAGTGGTGGAGCTCGGGGTATACAACGGCCTGTCATTCTTTACCTTCTGCCAGGCCATGGTAGAAAACGACATTGATGGCGTTGCCTACGCGGTGGATTGCTGGGAAGGCGACGAACACACCGATGCCTACGACGACTCTATTTTCAAAGATGTTCAGAGCCACGCCCGCGAACATTATCGTGGCATCTCCTACCTGATGAAGATGTATTTTCATGAGGCATTGCAGCACTTTGAAGACGACAGCATCGATCTTTTGCACATCGACGGCCTGCACACCTACGAGGCAGTCAAAGAGGATTTTGAAACCTGGTACCCCAAGGTCAAGCCGGGTGGCATTGTCCTGTTCCATGATGTGATGGCGAGAATCAAGGACTTTGGCGCCTGGAGGTTTTTCGAGGAGTTGGAGGCAAGCCAGCAGGACATATTCAAGTTCAACCACGGCTTTGGGCTGGGGGTTCTGCGAAAGCCCGGCGGTGCTGATCCAGACGCTGCACTGCTGAAACTGCTGTTTTCCCGCGAGGAGGAGAATGTGCAGAAATTGCGCCAGCTCTATGTTCACGCTTCTCATTTTCTGGAGGCGCGACGCCAGGCGCGACGTTTCAAGGAGCTGGCCGGCGCTAAAAACAAGGGTGGACAGGGCAAGCAGGCAGGGGCGCAGTAGGGGCCAGAGCGCGCTTGTTGACAATGAGCGCCGTTGCCCGCGCAACTGGCTTGATGGTTTTAATCGGCCTATTGCTCGTTGCCTGCGGAGAGCCTGTAGAGCGCGCGCAGCCAGCGGGCAAGCCTCCCAATATACTGTTTATCCTGCTGGATGATCTTGGAGTCAATGATGTTGGTGCCTATGGTGGCGGTGCCGGGCTGACGCCCAATATTGACCGGATTGCCGCCGCCGGAGCGCGCTTTAATCGCCACTACACAGACAGCACCTGTACAGCAACGCGTATCGGTATACTCACTGGGCTGGAACCTGCTGCCCTTGGTTTTCGCCCCAATGGCGCCGGTATTCCGGCAGAGGTGGATACACTGCCCGAGCGTCTTCAGCAGCTTGGCTACACCACCCACCACATAGGCAAATGGCATGCCGGTTCTGTGGCTCCACCTGCATGGCCACTCGCTCAGGGCTACGACACATTTTTTGGCTTTTTGGATCAGTTTCTTCTGCGGGGGCCGCATCCGGCGGGCGAACTCCATGAAGCACGCCCCACCTACCGCAACCCCTGGTTGCAGGAAGATGATGGTCATCCCTCGCAATATGCCGGGCACTTGTCCGATATCCTGAATCAGCGGGTCATGGATTTTCTTGGCAGTCGAGAGGCCGGTGACTCTCCCTGGTTTCTCACCTACTGGACGTATGCGCCGCACACACCGTTGGAGCCGGCAGACCGCTTTGCTGCGCGCCATCCGGATACGCCCCAGGGGCGTTACCTCGCGCTCGTCGAACATGCCGATACCCTCGTGGGGCGCGTGGTGGACAGGCTGGATGAGCAAGGATTGGCGGATAATACGTTGGTGATTGTTGCCAGCGACAACGGTGGGACAGCGAGGGAATACCCCAGCAACCTGCCGTTTACAGGTAGCAAAGCGCAGTTCACCGAGGGCGGGGTGCGCACCCCGATGTTGATGCGCTGGCGTGGCCATATTCCCGCTGGCACCGTGGTTGAAGGCGTCGTATCCAACAAAGACTATGCGGACACGCTGGTGCAACTGGCCGGCGGTAAATTTGCAGCGGGGCAGGCTGTAGATATTGTTGCGGCGGCGCATGGCAAGCCTGTTCCCGACAGGCCATTGTTCTGGGAGTCGGCAAACTACTTTCTCAATAGCTGGAGCATGCTGGCTGAGGGCGGAAACTGGCGTCTTACCAAAATCTTTAACGGCGATTATCTACTTTTTGATTTGTCTAACCCGTATACAGAGCGACTGGTGGACAGCCGCGAGCATTCCGCACTGGTGGGCAAAATGCGCAGCGCCTACCAGCAGTGGCGCATAGAATTGCGTCAGGTAGAAGTACAGCTGGCTTCCAGCGGAGGTACCAAAATGCTTGTTGGTAATGACTTCCAGCGTAGCCCCGGCAGTGAAGGTTGGAGCTTTGCTGTGGCTGTGACCCCGCAGCAGATGGCGGGCGAGGAAGACGTTGTGGCGGAGCAAGAGGGCTTTTGGTCACTGCGCCGCAGCGGCGGAATGCTGCGCCTTTCATTGCTGGATATGACCGTGCAAGCGGCGGCGCCGCCATTGGGCGTTTGTACAGAAATCACCGTGAGCAATTACATGACACGCTCCAGTAGTGCACCTTCCTTTCGGCGGGGGCTGCTGGAACTGTTTTACAATGGGGAGTCCGTAGCGGCTACCAGTACAAAAGACCCAAAAATGCCGGTAGATGGCCACAGCCGCCCAACATACCTGGGGCAGAATGCGAAAGGGGGCCAGGCGTTTACCGGCGAATTGGGTGTGCCTGTGATATTGAATGAGCGCCTTGTCAACCGTGAAAGCGCCAACCCTGACTTGCAAAACGGTGTGGAATCAGTCGCCGGGCGTCTTTGCCCGTAGCTGTTGCAGCACCGTTGATAGTGGAAAGAGTACATGAAACTCAGTGTCATCATCGTCGCCTATGACATGCAACGAGAAGTGCCCAGGAGCCTCCAGTCGCTGATGCCCAGCTATCAGTTGGACGGAGAATCCCTGGACTACGAAGTGATTGTCATCGACAACGGTTCGCCCGAGCCGTTGGCGTTAAGCGCAGAGGACTATCCAGGCCTAAAGTTGCGGCTAATACGTATTGATGAGGCGTCTGCGTCACCCTGCGCTGCGCTCAACCTTGCTGCGAGCCACGCCACAGGTGAGATTCTGTGCATAATGATTGACGGTGCCCACGCAGTGACGCCGGGTGTTTTCCGCTGGGCCATGCGCGCTTTTTCTGCTTTTGATCAACCTGTTGTTGCCACTCGCTATTTTTATCTCGGCCCGGGGGAGCAGCCAGAAACAATTCGCCAGGGCTACGACAAAGCCAAAGAAGACGGGCTGTTAAGCAGTATCGATTGGCCGCAAGATGGGTATCGGCTCTTCGAGATAGGCACGCCACTGCGAAATGGCGCCGATAAAATCACTTGGTTTAATCGTATGTTTGAGTCGAATTGCCTGTTCCTTCATCGGTATCTGTATTTGCAACTGGGCGGTGCGGACGAGGCATTTGACCTGCCTGGCGGCGGGTTTGTTAATCTGGATTTATACAAGCGAGCTGTTGAAAGTGAGGGCAGTGCGTTGGTTCAATTGGTAGGAGAGGGGAGTTTTCACCAGTTGCACGGCGGGACAACCACCAACAGCAGCGACAACGAACGACAACAGCGCCTGGATGCGTTTCGAGCGCAGTATCTTGATTTGCGGGGCCATCAGCAGTTGGTATCCGATCGTCCGCTGAACTTCCTCGGCCACCTGCCCACGCAGGCTTCAAAGATACATTTGCGCCGCCTCGCCAGCCCGGCTGAGCCTGAAAATACAGGAGGAGCACAGTGAATCATACAGGCACCCCTCATCCTGAGTACCCTATGTCAGATGCGATGGTTGTTGAGGCCCTGGGCAGGAACGACTACCCAACGGCCATTGCAAGGCTGGAGTCGTTGGCAGCCCCAGGAGAGAACGCCCTTATAGACCAGTTCAATCTCGACCTTCGTATTGAAGCGCACCGCCATATGCGCTGGCCCGAGCTCTCCGGGGGTTGGCCTGCAGAAGTTCAGCAGCCCCCAGTGCCGGGCAGGCTTGCGGATATCCCTGCGGCGGCGTTGGATGTGGAGACATTGCGCGCCGGGGTCCTGGGAAGTGGTGGCGTGATAGTCCGGGAGCTATTGAAACCGTCGCAGGCAGAGGAGCTTCGCCAGGGCATTGATCGTGTACTGGCGGCGCGTCATGCGGTGGCAAATGGCCAGGCTGACGGGGCGGACAAAACCTGGTATGGCAGATCACGTTCAGTGGCCGGTGGCCCGGTGCAATTCGGCACACTTGGTGCCAACGCGCCCGCAGATTCTGGCTCAGTGTGGGCTGTGGATTCCCCGGTAATGGCCTTGAAGCTGATTTCACTGTATCGGCAATTGGGGCTGCCGGCGTTGCTTCATGATTATTTTGGTGAGGACGCTCTGCTGTCCGTCAAAAAATGGGTGCTGCGCAAGGTCAAGCCAAACCCCCAGCAACAGGCGGGTTGGCACCAGGACGGCCGCTTCCTTGGTGATGGGATTCGCACTGTGAATATGTGGATTGCCCTCAGTGATTGTGGGGGTGATGCGGCTGCCCCCGGCATGGATATTATCCCGGCTTCAAGGCGGGTAATACACGAGACGGGGACGCAGGGAGCGGCATTTGACTGGACGGTCGGGGCGGGATTGGTGGCAGAAATAGAGAAAACGACGCCTGCCGAGAACCCCCGTTTTAGGCCCGGCGATGCCTTGTTTTTCGATGAGTTCAACCTGCACCGCACGGGCTTCGCCCCCCACCACACCGCCTATCGCTATGCGGTGGAATCCTGGTTCTTTGCCGCATCCCGGGCACCGGCCAAACAGCAGCCCGTGTTGTTTTAACTGCCTGCCACTGCAGTGTTAGCAACAGTACCAGATGCCTTGCGGCGCAAGAATGGCAGCTCGATATAGCGGTAAGTGATCCATCCCAAAAACAGGGACAGGCCGAGAGCCAGTGCCTGTATGAGATAGGCCCAGGCGGAGTCTGCGTACCCGGGTGTGTGCTTGAGCGGATAGATCAGGTAGAACAGGATGGGCAGGTGGTTCAGGTAGATCGAATAGGACAGTTTTCCCAGAACCGCCATGGGCCGATTGAGTACGACGCTGCTGCCAAGAGGGCGCGCCACCAGCAGCAGCGCTATTAACGCGGCCCAGCATGTAGCCTCTAGCGTGTGATGGATATGCCATTGCCGTTCTGCCGCGGCATCGCCAATGGTGGCACTGCGCCAAAGCAGGTAAGTCATGGCAGCCAGGATGGCCACCAGCGCGCCCGTACTGCTAACCGGCAGTTGCGATGACGGGCTTGCCTTCGCCAGTCTGGCATACCAGAAGGCCAACGCTATCCCCGCCAGAAAGGCCGGCAGACGCCCAGCCAAGGATTTGGAAGCCCACCAGCCAACTTTGCTCTGTGTGGGCGCCCATGCCAGGGCCCAGTACAGATAGGCCGCTAACCAGATGCCAAGGATCAGGATTACCAGTGTCTTGAGCGCGGGGTGGCGGTATACACACCAGAAGGCCAAAGGTAATAGGATATAAAACTGTACCTCTGTGCAGAGGGTCCACCAGACGACGCCGAATGGAAACATCTCAAAGCCAATCGGCTGAAATAAGGCCGCCCTTGATGCTGCCTCCCAGTCCCCGGTGATTAGTGCGGCCAATGCCACGGCACATAGATACAGAGGCAGGATCCTCATGCACCGTGCCCGGTAAAAGCCCCTGAGGGAGGGCCGGGATTTGCCCCCCTCTGCCTGCAACCACGGCAGGCTCAGCAGGAAGCCGCTGAGCACAAAAAAAAGCGTCACACCGGTATTCCCGGCGATAATCCAGGCGTTGGCGGGAGTCACCTGCGCATTCTCCGCCCCCCAGGTAACGCCATAGGCGTGAAACAGAAAGACCAGCAGAATAGCGAGTCCGCGCAGGCACTCTAATTCGTAGCGGTAGGACGATGGGCGGCGGACGCCGGCAGCGAGATCAATGCCGTCCGTGGCGTGCCCGGTGCTTCCAGTCATCGTTTTCCCTGCCATCGTCGCAGCCTGCAAATCAGGCATGGTTGCCAGCTTCTGGTGTGGTATTGGGTATGGCTGGTAGTCGCTGATGCGCCTTCTGCCGTATACGGTTGCGGTAATGGGTCTCTATGGGCCTTTCGACAAATTGGTACAGGCAGGTTCCCAGGCCCAATGTCACGATGACCCCAAGAGACACAAAAGAAAATCGATCCTCAAAGAGTACGCCAGCCTGCAGTACGATGACAGCGGCTATCCAATGGCAGAGAAATACCGGGTAGGCTAATCGGCCAAGCCAGGCCTGTGCCGGCGAAGTCTTGTTCGTGACCATATGTGCCGCCAGTGCGTACATCAGCAGGCTGGCAAAAAAGATGTTGCCATAGAGTCCGAAATGATGTGCCTCGAAGAACCACGACACAGTTGGGTAATGCCTTTCAAATTGCCACAGTTCCGGCGCCAGAAGTAAGTGCCCGATAAAACCGGCAAGCGCCAGGGCGAGCCACCGCGGGTGCGACGGTCTTAGCTTGGCCAACCAGTAGACCAGGCTGCCACTGGAGAAGGCGATGGATGCGCCGCCGATGCTGGCGTAGCGCTGGGTGAAACTTGCGCCGTCAGCATCGAGCCACAGGACATAGCACACAGAGCAGGCAAACCAGATCGCCACCACCAGCAGGTTGCGCGAGAGCAATAGCATGGCGATGTAATAAAACAGCTCCACCTGGAGACTCCAGGCGGGTGACAGGCTGAATGTCCCCGACGGGGGTGAGAACGCAAGGCTGATGTTGGCCAGCCAGGATTGCAGGGAGTCTGGTGCTGAGATGACTTGCGCCAACGTCAGCCCATTATGTAAGTCCTGGTTCATGGCATGTTGGCCCCAGGTGGCCACCAGCGAGGCCACAATAAGGCAGGCGAGGTAAGGCGGATAGATGCGTAGTGCCCGGTTTGTAAGGTAGGCGATGACACTGTGCCTGCCTGTGTAGACCTCATCCAGAATGCGTGTCATCAGGTACCCGCTAATCACGTAGAAGCCAAACACTGCGTAAGCCCCTTGCCACCACATCCACTCATAGAAGAGATGCGAAAAGACAACCATCAAGGCGAGTGTGAATCGAACGGGGCCGAGCACCTATGCAAACCCTACGTGCGCATAGAGGTATAAATCAGGGCTTCGAGGCAAGCGCGGGGCGTTACTACGGCTGCCATCCAAACTCCCGCAGGGCAACTTTGCCTCCACAAACCCGCACCCCCTCTGCCTCCAGCCGCTCCCTTTGGGTATACTCCCCCTCAGATCCCGCCGGTAAGGAAATGCAGCCCTGGGCGTTGATCACCCGGTGCCAGGGCACTTTGCTGCCTTCTGGTAGCTGGCGCAGGGCGTAGCCGACGCGGCGCGCGGCGCCGGGCAGGCCAGCGAAGCGGGCGATGTCGCCGTAGGTGGATACCTTGCCTTCAGGAATCGACGTCACTACCTGCCAGATGCGCTGGTTAAGTTCGGTGCGGTTGCTGGCCACGGCACGGGCTGGGGTTGCAGGCGGGCGTTGCGTGGCGGTCAATTCGCGTTGTGTTGTGCAGCGACACAGCTAAACCTACTGATTCAAAACGACGAGTATCTTGAAAGTTCCCCACTGCAACAAGCTGTTTTTCCCTCTCTTTCTTATCGCTCTTGCGGTGGCTGCGCCGCCGACGCTGGCCGACCGACTCTACACCACCGATGGTGAATCCATCCCCGGTACGCTGGTGGGTATCGAGAACGGCAACCTGTTGTGGTCGTCCGAGGTGCTGGGCGAACTGGTGATTGACCAGTATCACATCCAGCGCATTGAGTCTGGCGAGCACTACGACTTCAAGCTGAGCGGGCGCGAACTCAACAACTGCTGGATGTTTGTGCAGGACGACCACCAGCTTCTGCACTGCGAAGAGGGTGTTGAGGTGCTGTCCAATTGGAAGCTGGTGGTGGCGGTGGGCGAGGCGGTGAACGACCCGCCGCCCATGCTGGCCCAGAAGGGCAGTGTGAATGTGGCAGCGGAGGATTCCTCGGGCAACAACGAAATCAGCAAGCTGAATATCGATGCCCGTTCCGAGCTGCGCTTTATTGAGTCCCGCCATACCCTCAGCCTGCGCTATCAGGAAGAAACCGTGGCGGATGCCACGGCACGCGATATGTGGCGCGGCGGCTATCAGTATGACCAGTTCTTTACCGAGCGCTGGTTTGCCGCTGGCAACGCCTCCTACGAGGAGGATGAATTCAAGGAAATCGACCAGCGTAGCCTGGTGGGTTTGGGGATGGGCTACCAGTTCCTGGAAACCAAATTCATCGACCTGTTGGGCAAGGGCACGGTGAACTACGTGGACGAGCGGTTCAGCGATGGCACCAGCCGCGATACCCCGGCGTTTCTGTGGAACCTGGACTTTGCCTGGCGCTTCAACGACAAGGGCATGGAATTCTTCCACCGCCATGCCATCCTGCAGGCCTTTGAAAGCGGGGATGATTTTGAGGTGGATACCATCACCGGCCTCAAATACCCCATCAACGGCCACTTCAGCTCCACCATCCAACTGGAGTACGACTTCGATAACCTGCCGGCCCAGAACGCGGTGGACAAGAAGGACCAGACCTGGTCCATCGGCCTCAATTACAGCTGGTAACCTTGCAATTGCCCGCGGCGCCCCCACCAAGGGCGTATAGGAGGTCGCCATGCGCATATTTTTCATGCTCCTGCCCTGGCTGGAGCTGGCCACGCTGATTCAGCTCGGTGCTAAAACCAGCGTTCTCACTGCCCTGTTGTACGTGTTTGCCACCCTGGTGCTGGGCCTGCTGATCCTGCAGCGCCAGGGCCTTGGGCTGTTCCAGCACCTGCGTGAGGCGCAGACCGGCGGGCGGGTGATCACCGGGCGCCTGCTGCTGGATGACATGTCGGTGGGGCTGGCCGGCCTGCTGCTGATGGTGCCGGGCCTGATTACTGATGTCGCCGCCCTGGTGGTTTTGATTGGCCCCCTGCGCCGGCGCATCGCCCGATTTTTCGCCGGCCCCCAGCCGGAGCCCTACGCGCCGCAGCGGGATGCCAGCGAGCACGCAACGATCGAAGGCAGCTACCGCCGCGTTGAAGACTGAGTGGCGGTATTTTTATAACCCATTGAATTGTAATAACTATTTGTCATTCTGTTGGCGTATTGCCGGCCTTGACTCGGCGCCAATCGTTACTAGAATTAGCACTCTCTTGAGAAGAGTGCTAATCCGGGCCTTGAAATCCCCTTCAGCGCCCCAATAGAGCAAGCTAACCCCCGCCGGGGGCCTGTATAACATCGTTACTAGGAGACATTCAGAAATGAAAATCCGTCCGCTGTATGACCGTGTGGTCATTCGTCGCAAGGAAGAGGAAGAGACCACTGCTGGCGGCATCGTTCTGCCCGGTTCCGCCAAAGAGAAGCCCAACCAGGGTGAAGTTGTTGCAGTTGGCGAGGGCAAGGTCCTGGACAACGGCGACGTACGCGCCCTGGCTGTGAAAGTGGGCGATCGCGTGGTTTTCGGCCAGTACGCCGGCAGCAACACCATCGAAGTTGACGGCGAAGAGCTGATCATCATGGGCGAAGGCGAAATCTACGCAGTCGTAGAGTAAGCAGAGCAATCCGCTTCCTTCAGCATTCAGACACTGTAAAGAGATCAAGGAACTAGAAAATGGCAGCTAAAGACGTATTCTTCGGCGACGATGCCCGTCAGCGCATGCTGAACGGCGTGAACATCCTGGCTGACGCCGTAAAAGCCACCCTGGGCCCCAAAGGCCGTAACGTAATCCTGGACAAGTCCTTCGGTGCCCCCACCGTGACCAAGGACGGTGTCTCCGTGGCCAAGGAAATCGAGCTGAAAGACAAGTTCGAGAACATGGGCGCGCAAATGGTCAAGGAAGTGGCCTCCCAGGCTTCTGACCAGGCGGGCGACGGCACCACCACCGCCACCGTACTGGCCCAGTCCATCGTGAACGAAGGCCTGAAATCAGTCGCCGCCGGCATGAACCCGATGGACCTCAAGCGCGGTATCGATAAAGCCGTTGCCGCCGCCGTGGCCAAGATCGAAGAAGCCTCCATCCCCTGTGAAGACAGCAAGGCCATTGCCCAGGTAGGCTCCATCTCCGCCAACAGCGACAGCCAGGTTGGCCAGATCATTGCCGACGCCATGGAAAAAGTCGGTAAAGAAGGCGTCATCACCGTTGAAGAAGGCACTGGCCTGGACAACGAGCTGGACGTGGTAGAAGGCATGCAGTTCGACCGCGGCTACCTGTCTCCCTACTTCATCAACAACCAGGAAAACATGACGGCCGACAACGAGTCGCCCTTCGTCCTGCTGGTTGACAAGAAAATCTCCAACATCCGCGAACTGCTGCCCCTGCTGGAGCAGGTCGCCAAGGCCTCTAAGCCGCTGGTGATCGTTGCCGAAGACGTGGAAGGCGAAGCGCTGGCCACTCTGGTAGTGAACAACATGCGCGGCATCGTGAAAGTGGCCGCTTGTAAAGCGCCTGGCTTTGGCGACCGTCGCAAGGCCATGCTGCAGGATATCGCCATCCTGACTGGTGGCACCGTGATCTCCGAAGAAGTGGGCCTGGATTTGGAATCCGCCACCCTGGAGCACCTGGGCACCGCCAAGCGCGTGACCATGGACAAGGACAACACCACCATCATCGACGGTGCCGGCGAAGCTGCTGCCATCGAAGCGCGTGTGAAGGAAATCCGCGTCCAGATCGAGAACACTTCCTCTGACTACGATCGTGAGAAACTGCAAGAGCGCGTGGCCAAACTGGCTGGCGGTGTTGCCGTGATCAAGGTTGGCGCCGCCACCGAGATCGAAATGAAAGAGAAGAAAGCCCGCGTTGAAGACGCCCTGCACGCCACCCGCGCAGCCGTTGAAGAAGGCGTGGTTGCCGGTGGTGGCGTGGCCCTGGTGCGTGCCGTGAACGCCATCGCCGACCTGAAGGGCGACAACGAAGACCAGCAGGCCGGTATCGCTGCCGCGATGCGCGCGATGGAAGGCCCCCTGCGCCAGATCGTGACCAACGCCGGTGACGAAGCTTCTGTGGTGCTGAACAACATCCGCACCCAGGGCGAAGGCAACTACGGCTACAACGCCGCCACTGGCGAATACGGCGACATGCTGGAAATGGGCATTCTGGACCCGGCCAAAGTGACCCGTACCGCCCTGCAGGCGGCCGGCTCCGTGGCTGGCCTGATGATCACCACGGAAGTGATGATCGCCGATGCGCCGGAAGACAAGCCCGCCGCTGGCGGCATGCCCGACATGGGCGGCATGGGTGGCATGGGCGGCATGATGTAAGCGCAGTCCCGCGTCCCATTAAGAAGCCCCGTCTCGCAAGACGCGGGGCTTTTTTCGTTGGGCGGCAGTGCCGGCTGCAAGGTTAACCGGCACAAAGCCGTTGCACCTGTGAGTTGCGCAAGGTGTACAATCCCAAAGGCAACACCCAACTAATAAGGAGAACACCATGGCTGTCGTTGAATTTGTATTGCGCTGGTTCCACGTCCTGTTCGGCATTGTCTGGATAGGCATGCTGTACTATTTCAATTTCGTCCAGACGGAATATTTCAAAGAGGCGGAGGCCGAGGCCAAGGCCGACGCCATGAAAAAGCTGGCGCCCCGGGCGCTGTGGTGGTTCCGTTGGGGGGCGATGTTCACCTTCCTGACCGGCTTGGCGCTGTTGCACTTTGTGGGTGCCATGGCCAACGTGGTTGGCGCGTCGCTGATCTGGATTGGCGCGCTGGCCGGTACCCTGATGTTCCTGAATGTCTGGTTGATCATCTGGCCCAACCAGCAGATTGTGCTCGGCATGAAGCCGGGCGAGGGCCCGGTAGCGGCCGCCAAGGCGGGGCTTGCGTCGCGCACCAACACACTGCTGTCTGGCCCCATGCTGCTGGGTATGCTGGGCTCCAAGCACCTCTACATTGCCGACCTGAGCATGACCGGCCTGGTGGCCTGCGCGGTGATTATCCTGCTGCTGGAAGCCAACGCCCTGTTCGGCAAGACCGGCCCGATGACCAGCGTGAAGGGGGTGATCCACTGCAGCATTGCCCTGGCGGCGCTGCTTTGGGTGCTGCTGGCCTTCCTCTGAGTGCCAGGATGCCCCCTGGGGGTGTCGCAAAAGCCGGGGAATTCCCCGGCTTTTTTTGTGGCAAGTGCGTATTTTTGCCGCTGCCGGCTCGGTTTCTGCACTCTGGGTGCCTATGTATAATGGCCGCTCGATTTTGGTATCAGCGTAGCTATGTCTCAAGACGATCTCGACCATATTCCGTCCATCGTTCCCACCCGGGACAACGAACAGCACTATGCCACCTCCCGCAGCAGCCAGAAGAGCGGCAAAAGCAACGGCGGCCGTGGCAAGGCCTCCCCAGCGCCGGCCCGTAGCGGCGGTGGTGGTGGCAGTGGCCTGTGGGGGCGTATTTTCATCACCCTGGCACTGGTGGTTGCCGCGGTGGCCTGCGGTTGGGCCTGGCAGCTGCAGAGCCAGCTGGAGCAGTCCAACCACCTGCTGGCCCGGGCCACCGAGCGCATTACCGACCTGGAGGACCGCCTGTCGGACACCGACGAGGGCCTGAGCCAGAATACCCAGGCCATGGCGGTGAAGATCAAGGAGCTGTTCTCCGAGGTGGACAAGCTGTGGGCCTCTGCCTGGCGGCGCAACAAGGCGCGGCTGGATGAACTGGAAGGCGCCAACAAGACCCTGCAGGGCAGCAGCAAGAGCAATGCCAGCAAGATTGCCGCCGCCGAGAAGTCGCTGAGTGAAACCCAGGCCCAGATCAAGGCGGCCGCGGCGGATCTCGCCAAGCTGCGCGGCGTGGCCGGCGATATGGAACGCCTGATGGCCAGCGCCAAGGCCAACGGCGCCGAGGTGGAGCGGGTGGCGGACAGCCTGAACAAGATCAACCTGGAGCTGGCGAAAATGAACAAGCGCGTGCAGAGCAACGAGGAGTGGGTGAAGTCCATCAACGCCTTCCGCCGCCAGATCAACGCCGATTTGTCTGCCCTGCAGACCCAGCTGCGCAATATGCAGAGCCCCGCCGGCGCCCCCTGATCTGTTTGACCTGCCAGACCTGTTGAGTGCCGGGGCGCAGCTGGCGCCCCGCCCGTCGCCCGGGGGTGTATACTGGCGCCCCCAAATTTCAGCTGCCCAGGACCGCCCGCCAGAGGGGTCTGTAACCGAAGAAGGTAATCGCCATGACCGTCATTCGCCAGGACGATTTTATCGATAGCGTCGCCGACGCCCTGCAGTTCATCTCCTACTACCACCCCCTGGACTTCGTGAAGGCCGTTCACGAAGCCTATGAGCTGGAGCAGAACCCCGCCGCCAAAGATGCCATGGCGCAGATTCTGATCAACTCCCGCATGTGCGCCACCGGCCACCGCCCGATCTGCCAGGACACCGGCATTGTCACCGTGTTCCTGAAAATCGGCATGAATGTGCAGTGGGATGCCAGCATGAGCGTGGCCGACATGGTCAACGAAGGCGTGCGCCGCGCCTACCTGCACCCGGACAACGTGCTGCGCGCCTCCATCCTGGCCGACCCGGCCGGTGCGCGTAAAAACACCAAAGACAACACGCCGGCAGTGATTCACATGGAGGTCGTGGAAGGCGACACGGTGGATGTGCAGGTGGCGGCCAAGGGCGGCGGCTCCGAGAACAAATCCAAGATGGTGATGCTCAACCCCTCCGACTCCATTGTCGACTGGGTGGTGAAAACCGTGCCGACCATGGGCGCCGGCTGGTGCCCCCCGGGCATGCTGGGCATTGGTATCGGTGGCACCGCCGAAAAGGCGGCGGTAATGGCCAAGGAATCCCTGATGGACCCCATCGACATCCACGAACTGCGTAAGCGCGGCCCGCAGAACCGGGCCGAGGAACTGCGCCTGGAAATCATGGATGCGGTGAACAAGCTGGGCATTGGCGCCCAGGGCCTGGGCGGCCTGACCACCGTGCTGGATGTGAAGATCAAGGACTACCCCACCCACGCCGCGTCGCTGCCGGTGGCGATGATCCCCAACTGTGCCGCCACCCGCCACGCGCACTTTGTGCTGGACGGCTCCGGCCCGGCCCTGCAAACCCCGCCGGATCTGGACCAGTGGCCAGAAATCAGCTGGGAGGCGGGCGACTCCGTGCGCCGGGTGAACCTGGATACCGTGACCCCGGAAGAGGCCGCCCAGTGGCAGCCCGGCGACACCCTGCTGCTGAACGGCAAGATGCTCACCGGTCGCGATGCCGCCCACAAGAAAATGAAGGAACTGATCGAGTCCGGCGAAGGCCTGCCCGCCGAGGTGGACCTCAAGGGCCGCTTCATCTACTACGTGGGGCCCGTGGACCCGGTGCGCGACGAGGTGGTTGGCCCCGCCGGCCCCACCACCTCCACCCGCATGGACAAATTCACCGACTTCGTGTTGGAGCACACCGGCCTGCTCGGGATGATCGGCAAGGCGGAGCGCGGCCCCGCCGGTATCGAAGCGATCAAGAAGCACAAGGCCGTCTACCTGATGGCCGTTGGCGGCGCTGCCTACCTGGTGTCCAAGGCGATCACCTCGGCGCGGGTGGTGGCCTTCCCGGAACTGGGGATGGAAGCCATCTACGAGTTTGAGGTGAAGGACATGCCGGTCAGCGTGGCGGTGGATGCCAAGGGCACCTCGGTGCACGAGATTGGCCCGAAAATCTGGCAGAAGAAAATCGAGGAAGAAGCCATCGAGCTGATCTGAGGTCTGCACCTTGCCTGACACCTTTTACTGGCACGATTACGAGACCTTTGGCGCGGACCCCTCGCGGGATCGGCCGGTGCAGTTTGCCGGCCTGCGCACCGATGCCGACCTGAACCCCATTGGCGAGCCGCTGGTGATCTACGCCCGGCCCGCCAACGATTTCCTGCCCCACCCCCAGGCCTGCCTGGTGACCGGCATTACCCCGCAGGAAGCGATGGAGAAGGGCGTGCCGGAATGCGAGTTCATTGCCCGCATCCACGCCGAGCTGGCCCAGCCCGGCACCTGCGGCGCCGGTTACAACTCCCTGCGTTTTGACGACGAAGTTACCCGCTATACCCTCTACCGCAATTTTTTCGACCCCTACGCGCGGGAGTGGCAGAACGGCAACTCCCGCTGGGACATCATCGACATGCTGCGGGCGGCCTACGCCCTGCGCCCCGAGGGCATCGAGTGGCCGCTCAGGGAGGATGGCTTTGCCAGCTTCCGCCTGGAGGAGCTGACCGCCGCCAACGGCATCGCCCACGAGGCGGCCCACGATGCCCTGTCCGACGTGCACGCCACCATTGCCATGGCCCGGTTGGTGCGGGACAGGCAGCCGCGGCTGTACGACTACGTGCTGGCGCACCGCGACAAGCGCAAGGTGGCCAGCCTGCTGGATGTCGCCAACATGAAGCCGGTGCTGCATGTGTCCGGCATGTTTGGGGCCGAGCGCTACAACACGGCACTGATTGTGCCCCTGGCGGAGCACCCGAAAAATCGCAATGAGATTATCTGTTACGACCTAAGCGCAGACCCGGCGCCGCTGGCGGATTTGACGCCGGAGGCGCTGGCGCAGTTGCTTTACACCCGCAGTGAGGAGCTGCCGGAAGGGGCTGTGCGGCCCGGCCTGAAGAGCGTGCACCTGAACCGCTGCCCGCTGCTGGTAACCGCCAAAATGGCGAGCCCGGCGGTGGCCGCGCGCATCGGTCTGGACGGCGCCCTCTGCCGCGCCAACCTGACTGTCCTGCGCGGGCAGCGCGATGCCAACCCGCGGGCCTTTGCCGACAAGATCCAGGCGATCTACGCCGAGCGCGAGCGGCCGCCGATCACTGACCCGGATCGCATGCTCTACAGCGGTGGCTTCTTCCCCGATGCCGACAAGCGCACCATGGCCCGCGTGCGCGAGGCCTCGCCGGAGCAGCTGGCCGGCCAGAGCTTTCCCTTTGAAGACCCGCGCCTGCCGGAGATGCTGTTCCGCTACCGGGCCCGCAACTACCCGGACTCCCTCGGCGAGGAGGAATTCGGCCAGTGGGAGGAGTTCCGCTACCAGCGCCTGACCGAGGCGGAGGCGGGGGGCGGCCTGACCCTGGAGCAGTACCACGCCGAGATTGAAGCCCTGCTGGCCAGCGGTGAGCTACCTGCCGCAAAAGCGCAGGTGCTGCACCAGTTGCTGGACTACGGCGATATGCTGCTGGCCTGAATCAGGCCGGGGCCGCCGGCTTTCTTGCCACGATGGTCTTCACCACATCCAGAAACACGTGATCCAGGGCTTCCAGCTCAAAGCCCGCCGCCTGCACATTGCCCACCGTGCGCCGGTTCATGGCTGGGCCGACTTTCTCGGTCAGCAGGGTCATCAGGTGCATCATGGCACTGAAGGGAAAGTAGCGGCTGCCGGTGTGCTCGAACATGCACAGCTCGCCGCCGGGCTTTAGCACCCGGTACAGTGAGCGCAGCCCGTCCACCGGCCGCGGCACCGAGCAGAATGAGCAGGCAGTGAACACCTGGTCGAAGTGGTTGTCGGGGAAGTCCAATTCGTGCACGTCCATCACCCGCGCCTGCAGGTTGCCGGGGTAGCCCGCCACTCTTGGCTCGGCCACCTGCAGCATGGCAGGGCTGATGTCGATGGCGGTAATCTGCCGCCCCGGCGGGAAGGCGGCGATATCCAGCCCGGTGCCCAGGGCCATGAACAGAATTTGCCCTTCGCCCATGCGCTGGTAAAGGCGCTGCTTCACCGGCAGCCAGCGGGCCTCGGTGCCCTTGCCGGCCATCAGGTCGAAATTGGGCGCCAATTTATCCCACTTGGCCTGGGTTGCGGTGTCAGTCATGTTTGAGGCTCCCCGGCATTGGCAGGGCGCGCGAGCCCCGGATCTGGTTGTTCATTACCCACACCATCACAATGCAGGCCAGGCCGCACACGGCGCCTTCCAGCAGGGCGAGGGAGGCGGCGACGGGCGTCATTGCGGCGTGCATGCCAACGACCATGCCCGCCACCATGCCGGTCAGCATCAGCGGCACCATCACTTCCATGGCGCCAAAGAACGAGCCAAACAGCAGGGACAGGGGAATGGCGAAGAGCATGCCCAGCAGCATGGCCAGCACCATCACCAGCAGCATGTTCCACCCCGTGGGGGTGAGCAGGCAGATCAGCCAGCCGATGAGCGCGCCGCCGGCAATGTTGGCGCCAAGGTCGCCAAGCACAAAGAACAGTCGTTGATCCATGGGGGTTCCCTTGCAACAGGTGATCGGTTGTTATTTTGTCACCCGGGCATCATACGACAAGCCACGCGCATGGGCATCCGCCCCCGGCAGGCCCTATAATGCCCCCAAGTTTGCCAGCCCCCGGAGTTCAGCGTGCAATTCGCCGGCAGTCACATTCTCTCTGTCACCCAGTTCGAACGCGCCGATGTCGAGCGCATTTTCAGCGTTGCCGACCGCATGGAGCCCTACGCCCAACGGCGCCGGGTCACCAAGGTGCTGGACGGCGCCATTCTTGGCTCCATGTTTTTCGAGCCCAGCACCCGTACCCGGGTCAGCTTTGGCAGCGCCTTTAACCTGCTGGGCGGCGAGGTGCGCGAAACCACCGGCATCGAGAACTCCGCCATCGCCAAGGGCGAGTCCCTCTACGATACCGCGCGGGTACTCAGCGGTTATTCGGACGTGATCGCCATGCGCCACCCGGCGGCGGGCTCGGTGGCGGAGTTCGCCGCCGCCAGCCGGGTGCCGGTGATCAACGGCGGCGACGGGGCCAATGAGCACCCCAGCCAGGCCCTGCTGGATCTCTACACCATCAAGAAGGAACTCGCCGGCCGCGGGCGCGGCATCGACGGCCTGCGCATCGCCATGGTGGGGGACCTGCGCTTTGGCCGCACCGTGCACTCCCTGTGCAAACTGCTGTGCCTGTTCCAGCGCGTGCAGGTGGTGTTGGTGTCGCCGGCGGAGCTGCGCATGCCTGGTGAGATCGTGGAGGACCTGCGCGGCGCCGGCCACGAGGTGCTGGAGTCCGACGCCCTGGAGGCCAGCATCGCCCATGTCGATATTGTCTATTCCACCCGCATCCAGGAGGAGCGCTTCAGCTCCCAGCAGGAGGCGGACCTGTACCGCGGGCGCTTCCGGCTCAACCAGAGCATCTACACCCAGCACTGTGAGCCCAATACGGTGATCATGCACCCGTTGCCGCGGGATTCCCGCGAAACCGCCCGCGAGTTGGACGACGACCTGAACGACAACCCCAACCTCGCCATTTTCCGCCAGACCGATAACGGCGTGCTGGTGCGCATGGCACTGTTCGCCCTGGTGCTGGAGGTGGCCGAACAGGTGGACGCCCACGCCCGCGATGTCAACTGGTACACCGCGGGGCGTTTCTGATGGGGTTCTCGCTGCGCTTTGGCGCCGATGCGGTGCGGGTGCTGGAGCAGGCCCAGGCCTTCGACGGGCATTTTTCCGTGCGCCGCCTCACCCTGCAGCACCGCTGCTTTGACGGTGGCTGGAGTGCGCCCCTGACCCGGGAGATCTTCGACCGTGGCGACGCGGTGGGCGTGCTGCCCTACGACCCGGTGGACGACAGCCTGATTCTGATCGAGCAGTTTCGCCCCGGCGCCCTGCGCGGCGGCGACTCGCCGTGGATGCTGGAGCTGGTGGCCGGCGTGGTGGAGCCCGGCGAGCGCGACACCGAGGTGGTGTACCGCGAAGCGCTGGAAGAGGCCGACTGCGAGCTGACCGAACTGCTGCCGATTGCCCGCTTCTTTCCCAGTGCCGGCGCCTGTTCCGAACAGGTGCGCCTGTTCTGTGGCCGGGTCAGCCGCGCCGGTGTGGGCGGGGTGCATGGGCTGGACAGCGAGGGCGAGGACATTCTGGTGCATGCCATCCCCCGGCGCGAGGCCCTGCAACTGCTGCGCGAGGATCGCATTCCCAACGGCCACACCCTGATTGCCCTGCAATGGCTGGCCCTGCAGGGGGAGTCCCTGCGCGAGCGCTGGAGCTAGGCGCCGCCCATGGCCGACACCCCCGAGCCCGGCGCCAGCACGCCCGCCGCGCGCCCCGGATTGCTGCGCTCAAGCGCCCTGGTGGGCAGCATGACCATGCTGTCGCGGGTGTTGGGGCTGGTGCGCGATATCGTGATTGCCGCCACGGTGGGGGCCAACGCCCTGGCGGATGCCTTCTTTGTGGCCTTCAAAATCCCCAACTTCCTGCGCCGCCTGTTTGCCGAGGGCGCCTTCGCCCAGGCCTTTGTGCCGGTGCTGGCGGATTACCGGGAGCAGGGCAGCCACGCTGCGGTGCAGGCCCTCATCAACCGGGTGGCGGGGGTGCTGGGGGGCAGCCTGGTGCTGGTGACCGGCCTTGCCATGCTGGGCGCGCCGCTGGTGGCGGCGCTGTTCGCGCCGGGTTTTCTCGACGACCCGCGCAAGTTCGACGCGGTCAGCCACATGATCCGCATTACCTTCCCCTACCTGCTGCTGATCTCCATGACCGGTTTTTGCGGCGGCATTCTCAACAGCTACGGGCGCTTTGCGGTGCCGGCCTTTACGCCGGTCTTCCTCAACCTGTCGCTGATCGGCGCGGCCCTGGTGGCGGCGCCCTGGTTTGCCGAGCCGGTTTACGCCCTGGCCTGGGGGGTAGCGCTGGCGGGGGTGGTGCAGCTGCTGTTCCAGTTGCCCTCGCTGTATCGGCTGGACCTGGTGCCGCGGCCGCTGTGGGACACCCGTCACGAGGGAGTGCGGCGCATTCTCAAGCTGATGGTGCCGGCCCTGTTCGGGGTGTCGGTGAGCCAGATCAACCTGCTGCTGGATACCGTGCTGGCCTCCTTCCTGCCCACCGGCAGCGTATCCTGGCTGTACTATTCCGACCGGCTCACCGAGCTGCCCCTGGGGGTGTTCGGCGTGGCCATTGCCACGGTGATTTTGCCCAGCCTGTCTTCCCACCGGGCGGCGGAGCGGGGCGAGGACTTCACCCTCACCCTGGACTGGGCGGTGCGCATGATTCTGCTGGTGGCGGTGCCTGCGGCGGTGGCGCTGCTGGTGCTGGCTCAGCCGATCCTGGTGACCCTGTTCCAGTACGGCGAGCTGGGCAGTCGCGATGTGCGCATGGCCAGCTACAGCCTGCAGGCCTATAGCCTGGGCCTGATTGCCTTCATGCTGATCAAGGTACTGGCGCCCGGGTTCTACGCCCGCCAGGACACCCGCACCCCGGTGCGCATCGGCGTTATCGCCATGGCGGCCAACATGGTCTTCAACGTGCTGTTCGTGCTGCCGCTGCTGTTCTGGTTCGGCCTTGGCCATGTCGGCCTGGCGCTGGCGACCAGCGCCTCCGCCTGGCTCAACGCCGGCCTGCTGCTGCGCCGCCTGCTGGCGGACGGGGTGTATCGCTTCCAGCCCGGCTGGGGCCGGTTTGGGCTGCGGCTGCTGGTGTCCACCGCGTTGATGGCAGCGGTGGCCTGGCTGCTGGCGCCGGCGGCAGGGGACCTCGCCGCGCAGGGCGCCCTGCAGCGGGCGCTGTCCATTGCCCTGGTGTGCGGTGCCGGCGGCGCCGTGTACCTGCTGTGCCAGGTGGCGCTGGGGGCGCGCCTCAAGCAGCTCAGAACCCCGCGCGGGGGGGGCTGATGTGGCCCCGCGCCGGGCAAATTGCCAGTTGCCGCCATAGGATAAGCGGCGCCCTTTCCGTATAATCGCCAGTTTGATTTGACTCGGGCGGTGCCCTGCATGGAGCTGATACGAGGCCTGCACAACCTGCGGCCCAGACACCGCGGCTGTGTGGCCACGATCGGAGCCTTCGACGGGGTGCACCGGGGCCACCAGGCGGTGATTCGCCACCTGCTGGACAAGGCGCAGGCCTATGGCCTGCCCGCGGTGGTGATGGTGTTCGAACCGCTGCCGCGGGAGTACCTGGCGCCGCTCAAGGCGCCGGCCCGGCTGATGAGCTTCCGCGAGAAGTTCCGGGCGCTCCAGGCGCTGGGTGTGGACCGCCTGCTGCGTATCCGCTTTACCGACGAACTGCGCCACAAGAGCGCCCAGTCCTTCGTTGACGATGTGTTGGTCGACGGCCTTGGGGTGCGCTACGTGGTGCTGGGGGACGACTTTCGCTTTGGCGCCGACCGCCAGGGCGATGTGGACTTCATCAAGGCCGAGGGTGAGCGCTACGGCTACGAGGCCGAGCCCACCCCGACCTTCACCTGGCAGGGCGAGCGGGTCAGCAGCACACGCATTCGCAAGGCGCTGGCGCAGGCGGATTTCGCCCTTGCCGAGCAATTGCTGAGCCGGCCTTACAGTATTTCCGGCAAGGTGGTGTACGGGCGCCAGCTGGGGCGTACCCTGGGCTTCCCCACCGCCAACATGGAGCTGCACCGCCTGCGCTCGCCCCTGTCCGGGGTGTACGTGGTGTCGGTGAGCGGCGCCGGGCTGGTGAATGCGCCGGCGGTGGCCAACGTCGGCACCCGGCCCACGGTGAACGACAGCATCAAGGCCAATCTGGAGGTGCACCTGCTGGATCGCGAGTGCAACCTGTACGGCAAACATATCGAGGTCACCTTCCGCCACAAGCTGCGGGATGAGGCCAAATTCGACTCGGTCGAGCAGCTGCGCGAGCAGATCGGCCGCGACATCGACCGCGCCCGGCAGTGGCTGGCGGCGAACTGACTGGTAGACGCGTTACATGAGTGATTACAAGCACACCCTGAACCTGCCGCAGACGGCCTTCCCGATGAAGGCCAGCCTGGCCCAGCGGGAGCCCCAGCGCCTGAAGCAGTGGCAGCAAATGGACCTGTACGGCCAGGTGCGCGCCGCCTCCGCCGGCAAGCCCAAGTTCGTCCTGCACGACGGCCCGCCCTACGCCAATGGCGACCTGCACGTGGGCCATGCGGTGAACAAGATCCTCAAGGACATTATCGTCAAGTCGAAGACCCTGTCCGGCTTTGACGCGCCCTATGTACCGGGCTGGGACTGCCATGGCCTGCCCATCGAACTGAACGTCGAGAAGAAAGTCGGCAAGCCCGGCGTGAAGGTCACCCCGGCGGAATTCCGCCAGAAATGCCGCGATTTCGCGGCGCGCCAGATCGACGGCCAGCGCGAGGACTTTGTGCGCATGGGCGTGCAGGGCGACTGGGACAGGCCCTACCTGACCATGGACTTCCGCTTCGAGGCGGACATCGTGCGCGCCCTCGGTCGCATCATCGACAACGGCCACCTACACAAGGGCTTCAAGCCGGTGCACTGGTGTACCGACTGCGGTTCCGCGCTGGCGGAGGCGGAGGTCGAGTACAAGGACAAGCACTCGCCGGCCATCGACGTCGCCTACGCGGCGGTGGACCCTGCCGCCATCAACGCCGCCTGTGGCACTGACTACAGTGGCGAGATCGCCATCCCCATCTGGACCACCACCCCCTGGACCCTGCCCGCCAGCATGGCGGTGAGCCTGCACCCGGGGCTGGACTACGTGCTGATTGAGGGCGAGGGCCGCGCCCTGCTGGTGGCGCAAGCGCTGGCGGAAAGCTGCGCGACCCGCTTCGGCCTGTCTGAATTGAAGATCCTCGGCCGCTGCCAGGGCGCCGCGCTGGACCGGCAGCTGCTGCAGCATCCCTTCCTGGACCGCCAGGTGCCGGTGGTGCTGGGCGAACACGTCACCACCGAGGCCGGTACCGGCGCCGTGCACACCGCGCCGGCCCACGGCCAGGATGACTTTGTGGTAGGTTCAAAATACGGCATCGAGGTCTACAACCCGGTGGGCGGCAACGGCGTATACCTGCCGGAGACTGAATTCTTCGCCGGCCAGCACGTGATGAAAGCCAATGCCGCCATCGTCGAACTGCTGCGCGAGCGCGGCGTTCTGCTACACTTTGAACAGTACGAGCACAGTTACCCCCACTGCTGGCGTCACAAGACCCCGATCATCTTCCGCGCCACGCCGCAGTGGTTCGTGAGCATGGAACAGAACGGCCTGCTCGATGCGGCCAAAGACGCGGTGGAAAAAGTGCAATGGCTGCCCGAATGGGGCAAGGCGCGCATTGACGCCATGCTAGCCAGCCGCCCGGACTGGTGCATCTCCCGTCAGCGTACCTGGGGTGTGCCCATCGCGCTGTTCGTGCACAAACAAAGCGGCGAACTGCACCCGCGAACCCGCGAGCTGATGGAAGAAGTGGCGCTAAAGATCGAGGAGCAGGGCATTGATGCCTGGTTCGACCTGGAACCGGCCGACATTCTCGGCGCTGAGGCCGCGGATTACGACAAGGTCAGCGATACCCTCGATGTGTGGTTCGACTCCGGTGTGACCCACGCCTGCGTGCTGCGCCAGCGCGAGGGCCTGCAGTCGCCGGCGGACCTCTACCTGGAGGGCTCCGACCAGCACCGCGGCTGGTTCCAGTCCTCCCTGCTGACCGGCATTGGCGCCTATGGCGAAGCGCCCTACAAGGCGGTGCTGACACACGGCTTCACCGTCGATGGGGAGGGGCGCAAGATGTCCAAGTCCATCGGCAATATCATCCCGGCGAAAAAGGCCATGAACGACCAGGGCGCCGACATCCTGCGCCTGTGGGTGGCCGGGGCGGATTTCCGCGGCGAGATCGCGGTGTCCGACGAAATTTTCAAGCGCACCGGCGATGCCTACCGCCGTATCCGCAACACGGCCCGATTCCTGCTCTCCAACCTCAACGGTTTTGAGCCTGCCGCGGATGCGCTGCCCGGCGAGGACATGCTGTCGCTGGACCGCTGGGCGGTGGATCGCGCCGCGGCCCTGCAGGCTGAGTTGCTGAAAGACTACGAGGCCTATCACTTCCACCAGATCTACCACAAGCTGCACAACTTCTGTACCGGCGATCTCGGTGGCTTCTACCTGGATGTGATCAAGGACCGCCAGTACACCACCCAGGCGGATTCCGTGGCCCGCCGCTCGGCCCAGACCGCCATGTTCCACATCGCCGAGGCGATGGTGCGCTGGATGGCGCCCATCCTCAGCTTTACCGCCGAGGAAATCTGGGAAAACCTGCCCGGCGAGCGCGCCGAGTCGGTGTTCCTGGTGGAGTGGTACGACCAACTCGCCAGCCTGGCGCCCGGCGCCCGCCTCGGCCGCGAGTACTGGCGGCAGGTCATGGCCGTGCGCGACGCGGTGAACAAGGAAATCGAAGTGCAGCGCGCCGCCGGCAAGGTGCGCGGCTCGCTGGACACCAGCGTGACCCTGTACTGCAACGACGACCTGCTGGCGGCCTTGGGCGAGTTGGGCGAGGAGCTGCGCTTTGTGCTGATTACCTCCGGCGCCGCCATAGCGCCGCTGGCCGAGGCGCCCACGGACGCCGCAGCCACCGAGATCGACGGCCTGTGCCTGCAGGTGGCGGTAGCCACCGACGAGAAGTGCGAGCGCTGCTGGCACCGCCGGGCGGAGGTGGGCAGCATCGAGGCCCACCCCACGCTCTGCGGCCGCTGTGTTGAGAACATCGACGGCCCCGGCGAACAGCGCCGTTACGCCTGAGGTGGTTGCGATGCGATACGGCGTGGGCGCCTGGCCCTGGTACCTGCTTGCCCTGGTGGTGATCGCCCTGGATCAGTACACCAAGGGCCTGGCCAGTGCCAGCCTGGAGTACGCCCGGCCGGTGGCTGTGTTCTCCTGGTTCAACCTCACCCTGCACCACAACAGCGGTGCCGCCTTCAGCTTCCTGAGCGATGCTGGCGGTTGGCAGCGTTACTTTTTCACCGCCATTGCGGTGGGGGTGAGCGCCCTGCTGGTGGTGTGGCTGTATCGCCTGCAGCGGGGGCAGTGGCTGCTGGCACTGAGCCTGGCCCTGGTGCTGGGCGGCGCCATCGGCAACCTCTGGGACCGGCTGGTGCTCGGTCATGTGGTTGACTTCATTTCCCTGCATTATGCCGGGTACTACTTCCCGG
The DNA here is from genome assembly GCF_003402235.1 of Parahaliea mediterranea. Lineage (GTDB taxonomy): Bacteria > Pseudomonadota > Gammaproteobacteria > Pseudomonadales > Halieaceae > Parahaliea > Parahaliea mediterranea. The sequence goes on along the minus strand of NZ_QEWO01000004.1, from coordinate 115,255 downwards.
CCTTCAACCTGGCGGACTCGGCCATCACCGGGGGCGCCATCGGCCTGATACTCGACAGTTTCCTGGGCCGGCCCGCGGCCGCTCCAGAGGAGGAATAGGGGTGGATGTACCCGTCAGCGAGGGCACCACGGTGTACCTCAATTTTTCTGTGAGCCTGGAAGACGGCTCGGAAGTGGATTCCAACTTCGGCGGAGAGCCGGTCAATTTTTCGGTGGGCGACGGCAGCCTGCTGCCGGGCTTTGAGCGCTGCATTTTCGGCATGCATCCCGGGCAGCGGCAGGTGTTCACCGTGGCGCCCGAAGACGCCTTCGGCCAGCCCAACAACAACAATGTGCAGGTGATTCCCCGCAGCCACTTCGACGACGACGTGGAGCTGGAAATGGGCCTGGTGTTCTCCTTCGCCGATGCCGGCGGTGGCGAACTGCCGGGGCTGATTGTGGCCTTCGACGACGAGGAGGTCACGGTGGACTTCAACCACCCCCTGGCGGGGCGTACAATCCTGTTCGATGTGCATATTCACCGGGTGGAACCCACCGAGCTGCACTGACGGAGGGCGCGATCATGGACATTCAACTCGCCAATCCCCGCGGATTCTGCGCCGGCGTAGACCGCGCCATCGACATTGTGAACCGGGCCCTGGACCTGTTCGGCGCCCCCATTTACGTGCGCCACGAAGTGGTACACAACAAATTCGTGGTGGGCGATCTGCGCGAGCGCGGCGCCGTGTTTGTCGATGAACTGCACGAGGTGCCCGACGACTGCATTGTGATTTTCAGTGCCCATGGCGTCTCCCAGGCGGTGCGCGCCGAGGCCGCGGAGCGCGGCCTCAAGGTGTTCGATGCCACCTGCCCGCTGGTCACCAAGGTGCACATGGAGGTTTCCCGCTACAGCGCCGAGGGCCGCGAGTGTGTGCTGATCGGTCACGCCGGCCACCCGGAGGTGGAGGGCACCATGGGCCAGTACGACCACAGCGCCGGCGGCGACATTTATTTGGTGGAGGACGAGGCCCAGGCGGGCGCGCTGGATGTGCGCGACCCCGAGCACCTGTCCTACGTGACCCAGACCACCCTGTCCATGGACGATACCGCCCGGGTGATCGACGCCCTGCGCCAGCGCTTCCCGTCCATTTCCGGGCCGCGCAAGGACGATATCTGCTACGCCACCCAGAACCGCCAGGATGCGGTGAAGGAACTGGCCACTGGCTGCGACCTGGTGCTGGTGGTGGGCTCGCCCAACTCCTCCAACTCCAATCGCCTGCGCGAGTTGGCCGAGCGCATGGGCGCCCGCGCCTACCTGATCGATGGCCCCGAAGACATCGACCCCGCCTGGCTGGGGCAGGTGCAGCGAATCGGCATTACCGCCGGCGCCTCCGCCCCGGAGGTGCTGGTGCAGGCGGTGGTTGAGCGCCTGCGCCAGCTCGGTGCCGGCGCCCCGGTGGAAGTGCAGGGCCGCCCCGAGAATGTCACTTTCTCCCTGCCCAAGGAACTGCGCATCGCCGCGAAGAACCTGTAGGTAGCTATTTCCATGGCCTGCCTGGCTGGCCTGCTCTGCACCCTTCAGCATGTGGCCAGCGCCGCTGCTTTTCGTCATATCGCGCCGATTACTGGCGGCCCTTTTTACGCGGCCTAGACTCCCTCCCTGACAGGGAGGAGCGCTGTGAAAAGGATGTTACAGCCCCGTCCAGTGAGCCTCGCTCACCGGATGGGTGGATTGACGCTGATGGAACTGCTGATTGTGGTGGCGGTGCTCGCCACTTTGCTGGCGCTGGCTGCGCCGTCCATGTACTCGCTGCTGCAAACCGCGCGCATGCGCAGCGAGGCGGCAAAACTGCTGGATGCAGTCCAGTTGGCACGCAGTGAGGCGGCTTCACGCCAGCAGCCGGTAAGCCTCTGCCCGGCGGGGGAAGACGCGGGGCCCGTGTTGACCTGCGCTGGCAGCTACACCGGTGGCTGGCTGGTGATCGACGGCCTGCCGCCGGCGGATGGCCGGGTACAGGCCGACAGCCTGCTGCGTCGCTACCCACCGGTGGCCACAGGCTATCGCATTGCAACGAGCCAGGGGCGGGATGCGGTGGCGCCCTTTTCCTACTATCCCGACGGCGCCACCCGCCGCAACCTGACCCTGTCTGTTTGTTCACTGGCCGAGCCAGAGGCGCCCGGCTGGAGCCTGGTGGTCAACCGGGCCGGGCGGGCGCGCGTGGCCCGGGACTGGGGGCGTTGCCATGCGAGTTAATTCGGCGGCGCACGCTGGCACCAGCCTGCTGGAAGTGATGATCGCCCTCCTGGTGCTGTGCCTTGGCCTGCTCGGGCTGCTGCGGTTGCAGGGCCTCGCCCAGCAACAACTGTTCGATGCTGCCCAGCGCAGCCTGGCCACCCAGCTGGCCCGGGATGTACTGGCGCGCCTGCACAGCAACCCCGCGGCACTGGCACATTACGCCAGCCTGAGCCCCATTGCCGCCGGCCCGCTTGCCCCGGAGGCTGGGGGGATCGAGGGGGCTGCCACGCCCTGTACCCAGGCCGATTGCCACCCTGTTGAACGCGCCGATGCCGATGCGGCCTTCTGGCGGGGTGTGCTGGCCGGCCACGCTCCCCTGGCTTCCGGTCCGCGCGCCGATGGCGGTCTGGTGCGGGGTGTTGTGTGCATCCAGCGCCAAGCCAGCGGCGTGGCGGTGGAGGTGGTTTGGCGGGCTAGTGCGGCTGCCGGTGCTGGCGCAGCTGCGGGGGCGGGTGCCGGTGCCTGCGGGGCGGGCAGTGGCGGCTTTGGCGAAGCGGGGGAATTGCGCCGCGCCCTGAGAATGGTGAGCTATGTCAGCGGCGCCTGAACAGGCCGGCCAGCCGGGGCGTCTGCGCGGGCTGTCGCTGGTGGAGCTGATGGTGGCCATGACCCTTGGCCTGTTACTGATGTCGGGGCTGGTTCTGGTGTATCTGGAGAGCCGGCGCCAGTCACTGCTGGAAGCCGAGGGCGCCCGGCTGCAGCAAAGTGGGCGCTATGCCCTGTCGCTGCTGCAGCATGAGTTGGTGATGGCGGGCTTTTTCGGGCGCCTGGCGGCGCCTGCGCTGACGTCTGCGCTGGCGCCAGGGCTGGCGAGTGTGCCCGGCGCGCCGGGCTGTGGGGCTCTGGCGGGTTGGGCGCTGCTGCCAGAGCCGGCCCTTGATTTCATCCTCGACATAGCCGGCACTGGGCGGCGCACGGTACACGGGCATGAGCTGGGCTGCCTGCCGGCGGGTGGCGCTGCCATTGTCGGCGCCACCGATGTGCTGGTCGTCAAGCGCAGCGCGGCCCAGGCAACCCTGCAAAACGGCGTGTTTGCCCCCGGGCTTGCCAGTGCCGAGGCATCCCAGTGGTACCTGCGCAGCGCCGGGGGCACTGCCGACTGGCGTTACCTGGCGCGCGGTGACAGCGTGCCGGCGGAAGATCGCCGCCCGGGGTCGGGGGTGAGTTACTGGGAGGCCTACGCCAGCATCTTCTTTGTGCGGCCCTGGTCGCAGCCCGGGGACGGTGTGCCCGCCCTGTGCGTGGAACGGCTTTCCGCCAATAGCATGGGGCCCGCGGAGTGTTTGGTTGAAGGAGTGGAGGATCTGCAGTTCAGCGTTGGCATCGACCGCGACGGTGATGGCTATGTCGAGCGCTTTACGAATCACCCCGGCGCCGCTGATTTGCCAAAGGCGCGCCTCGTGCGGGTGGCTTTGCTGATGCGTAGCTTGGGGCCGGTGCCGGGCAGCCGCCGGGGCCCCGGGGCCACATCCGGTAGCGCGGGTGCTGCCGGTGCGGCCAGTTCCGGCGGGCTTGATGGCGACGGCTACCTGCGCCGCTGGTTCAGCAGTACCGTGCCCCTGCGCAACCTTAACCCGCCAGCGCCGGTGCGGCGGCTATGATGGCGAGGCTGCTGTGAAAGTGCAGGCGCCAGCACGACGCTGGCAAACCCAGGCCGGGCTGGTGCTGCCGATGGCCCTGTGTTTTTTGCTGTTGCTGGTGCTGCTGGCCAGCACTGCAAGCCAACACAGTGCTCTGGAGCAGCGTCTTGCCGCCAATGCGCAACAGCAGGAGCGGCTGCGCCAGCAGGCCATGGGCATGGTGCAGGCTCTGGCCGAGCAGCCAGCGCACTTTGCGCCGGGGCTGTCGCTGGGGCAGCGCCGCTGCGCGGGAGCAGATGGCGCCCGGGCAGAGGGCTGCCCGGTATCTGCATTGGCACTGCCTGCCCTTTTGCAGGAGAAGAGCGTCGCCACGTCGCAGGTGCACATCGAGCGGATACCATCGCCGGGCAACCCGGCGCTGCGCATGAAAGAATCCACCGCCTTCAGCGCTACCGCCTTTCGTTTCCAGCTTTTTGAGGTGTATGCCGAACTGGACAACAGCGACCAGCGCGGCGGCCGGGCAGTGGTAGCGATGGGAATCGGCCGCCGCCACGGCGTAGGAACGAGCGAGCCGTGATGATGGGGCTGGCGCCAGGACGGGGGATGACGATCCAGCGTCAGTTGGCGCTGCCGGTTTCGCTGCCCATTTCGCTATTAGCAGCGCTTTTACTGACGATGACAGCTACCTGGTCGCGGGCGGATGACATTGACATCTACCACCAGGCCACGGGTGGCGATTACCTGCTGCTGGCGTTGGAGATACGGCCCTCTGCCTATGCCATTGCCTGCAATACCCTGCAAACCTGCGGCCCGCAGGCACCCCTGCCGGCCCTGCGCCGCTGGATGGGGGAGGAGGCCGCCGGCCCCGTCACTCACCTGGACAGCGCACTGGCGCAACTGGCCGCGCAGTTTGCGGAGCCAGCACTGCCTACCCTGGCGCTGGCGGTTGTGGTTGTGGGCCAGGGGCAGCCGCGTCTGCTCGGCGCTTACGCCCCCCTGGGCGAACATCGGGCCAGGTTGCTGGCCGACCTGCAGCGCCTGCGCCAGCCGCCGCCATCGGCCACTGCCAGCCCCCGCCCGGTTGGCGAGGATGCCTTGCAAACCGTCTTGCAAACCGCCTGGCGCACCGCGCTGGATGCCCTGCCTGGCAACACGGTGGGCCGGCACAGCGATAGCTGCCCGCAACGCAACCGCCTGCGGCTGACGTTGCAGGCACCGGCCCTGGTGGGCGGTTCTGAAGATACTGCCTGGGACGAGGCTCTCACGGCGCTATTGGCGCAACTGCGCCCAAGCGCTTACAGCCTGGCGGAGCCAGGCCTAACCGCGCCGATAGGAAGCGGGGCAGCCGCAGTATTTTTGCCAGTGCTGGGGCTGCCCGCAGCAAGCCCCTGGCCCGGTAATCTCAAACAATACCGGCTGCCAACCCGGGTGGCGGGCAGCAGGCGCGGGCAGCCAATGGGCGGGCACTATCTGGATGCCAGGGGCGAAGCGGCCCTGGTGCATGAGGGCCACCGGGCGGGGCGCATCAGCCCGCGGGCTCTGAGCGCTGGCACCGACCCGGCCACCTTGCCCGGGTGGGCCGAAGGTGCGGACGGTGACTACGTCAGGCTGGGTGGTTTTGGGCAGCGCCTGCGCCAGCAGGTCAACGATGGACGGGGCCGCACGGTTTATCTGGCGCCTGCCCAGTCGCAAACGGGGGACAACAATGCGCTGGTCGCGCTCTCTGCCGATGTGGCCACGCTGGATGCCCTGCCTTACCTGGCGAGTGAACTGGGGGTAGAGAATGAGCGGGACACCCTGGCCTGGATAGACTGGCTGCTGGGGCAGGACGTCGATGACCTCGACAGTGACGGCGACACCACCGAGTCCCGCCCCTGGCTGCTGGGCGCGCTGTTCCATTCCCGACCCCTGGCGCTACGCTACGCAGGAAGCGGCACCAACGCGCCGCAGGTGCGGGTGTTTGTGGGCAGTGGCGGCGGCCTGCTGCACGCCTTCGACGGCAGCGACGGTGCAGCTGCCTCGCCCCGCGCAGAGGCCTTCGCCTTTGTGCCGCGGGAATTGCTGGCTGCCCAGAAGCCGCAGCGCCACAGTGCTCCGCCGCTGTACAGCCAGGCCTTCTATGGCGTGGACGGCTCGCCGGCGCCCTTGCTGCTGGATCGCAACGGCGATGGGCAGATTCAGCCTGCCGACGGTGATCGCGCTTTGGTGTATTTCGGGCTGCGCCGGGGTGGTGCCGCTTACTATGCACTGGAAGTGAGCGATCCGGCGGCTGCGCCTGTCCTGCGCTGGAAGATCCTGCCCGCCGGCGACTTTGCGGAGCTGGGGCTCAGTTTTGCCACTCCCCTGGTGGGCCGGGTGCAGTTTGATGGCAGGCCGCGCCAGGTGGTGATCCTCAGTGGTGGCTATGACGGGGGCCGTGACAGCGCCAGCGATCCCATTGGCAAGGATGCTGGCCGCGCGGCAGATACGCGGGGCAATGCGCTGTTTATCGTGGATGCCTTCAGCGGCGAGTTGCTGTGGAAAGCGGTCGCCGGGGCTGGCCGCGGCAGTGATACGCGCTTTGAGCACCCGGCTCTGCAGCATGGCATACCTTCGCCGCCGGCGGCCCTGCGCGATAGCCGCGGGCTGATCTACCGGCTCTACGTGGGCGATAGTGGCGGCAACGTGTGGCGTATCGACTTGCCGCCGGGGCAGGGGGAAGGGTATCGGCGGCAGCACTGGTCTGTCACCCGGCTCGCGGCCCTGGGCGAGGCGGGGGCCAGTGGCGACCGGCGCTTTTTTCACCCGCCGGATATTGTGCGTTCCCGCGATGCCGAAGGTCGTCCCTTTGACGGCGTGCTGATAGCCAGCGGCAACCGTGCGGCGCCCCTGTCTACGGCGGTGCAGGACGGGCTGTTCTACCTGCGGGATTATGCGGTGGCGCCCGGCGCGCCCAGGGTGGCGCCACCCCTGCTGCGCCCGGCGGACCTGCCTGATCGCAGTGATTGTGCGCGAGCGCCAACGCCGGGCCCTGCGGGTGGCGCCGGCATGTGCTCGGCGCCACCGCCCGTGGATGACCAGCTGCGTTCAGGCTGGCGCTGGATGTTCCCTGCTGCTGGCGAGAAGGGGTTGTCCTCGCCGCTGACCGAGGCTGGCACGGTGTATCTCACCAGCTATGTACCTGCCACCCAGGCCCAGCGCTGTGCGGGGGAGGTGGGGCACAGTGTGCTGTACCGTCTGCGATTGAAAGACGCCACTGCGCTGTCGCTTGAGGTTGGCGAGCGGGAAGGCGGGGGAGCAGGCGAGCGGGTCGGGGAGGGCATGACCCATGGGGTGTTTGGTTTTGGTGACGGGCTGCTGTTGCCCGGGGCCGGGTTGCCGCCATCGCCGGCATCCGCTGTACCCGCTGCACCCCCAGACAAACTGGTGCCCCAGCAGGGGCCACTGCTCTACCGCCTGTACTGGCGCGAGCCAGGGCGGGATGATCTCTAGGGGCTGGCGGTGTTCGGCAGCAGCGGGCTTCTCCCTGCTGGAGATTCTCATCGCGCTGTGCATTGTGGGGCTGTTGCTGGGAGTGGCGCTGCCCGGCTACGAACGGCAACTGCAGCGGGTCAAGCGCAGCACCGCCATTGCCGCGCTGGAGGGCTTGCGGGCGAGGCAGGAACAGTTTTTTGCCCATCATCGCCGCTATGCCGAAACCTTTGCGGAGTTGGGGCTGGGCGATAGCGGCGATAGTAGCTACAGCATCGACGGGCAGGGCGCCCAGGTTGCGGCCGATGCGCCACAGCGCAGCTACCGCATTGCGTTGGAGGATGTCACGCCCGGGGCCTATGTGCTAAGGGCTGCCGCGCAGTTGCGCCAGCGCCGGGACAGCCTGTGCGTGGAGCTGGAGATTGACCACAGGGGCAAGCGCGGCGCCGCGCCCGGGACAGTGGCGGACTGCTGGTAGTCGCTACTCGTCGAGCTTCAGCTTTTGCAGCCGGTAGCGCAGGCTGCGGAAACTGATGCCCAGCAATTTGGCGGTGGCGGTCTTGTTCCAGCGGCACTGTTCCAGTGCGGCGCTGATGATTTGCCGCTCCACGTCTTCCAGGTAGCCTTCCAGGTCGCCAAGGGCGGCCTCAAAGTCTATGCCCGCGCCCATCTCCCGCGCCGCTTTGGCTGGCGTGGCGGGTGGGCGCAGGTTCAGCTGCAGGTCGTCGGCGCTGATGTACTCGCCGTCGCTCAGGGCCCAGGCGCGCTCCAGGATGTTCTCCAGCTCACGCACGTTGCCCGGAAAGTCGTAGTTGCGCATGGCGGTAAGTGCGCCATCGCGCAGCTGCGGCCGCCCGTCACCGTCGCCGGCAATGCGCTGGATAATCCGCTCCACCAGCGCGGGCAGGTCGTCCAGCCGCTCCCGCAGGGGTGGCACGTGCACGTCGATGACGTTGATGCGGTAGTACAGGTCGTTGCGAAAACGCCCGGCTTCCACCTCCCGGGCCAGGTTGCGGTGGGTGGCGCTCAGCACCCGTACATCGGTGGCTACTTCCTCACTGCTGCCCACCGGTCGCACAGCCTTCTCCTGAATGGCGCGCAGCAGCTTCACCTGCATGGCCAGCGGCAGATCGGCCACCTCGTCAAGAAACAGGGTGCCGCCCTCGGCGGCTTGGAACAGCCCCGGCTTGTCCCGGTTGGCGCCGGTAAAGCTGCCTTTTACATGGCCAAACAGCTCGCTCTCCATCAACTCGTGGGGAATGGCGCCACAGTTCACCGCCACAAAGGGCGCCGCTGCCCGGGGGCCGTGGTTGTGGATCAGCCGTGCCACCACTTCCTTGCCACTGCCGGACTCCCCCTGAATGTGTACCGGCGCCTGGCTGCGGGCCAGCTTCAGGGCCTGCTGGCGCAGGGTGGTGATGGCGGCACTGGTGCCGATCAGTTCCTGTCCGCGCTCCGGGGTGGCGGCCTGGGCGGGGTCGTGGCTGGCATCGGCCATGCGCAGGGCGGTGCTGACCAGGTTGCGCAGGCGCTCCAGTTCAATGGGCTTGCTGATGAAGTCGAAGGCGCCGGCCTTGAGGGCGGTGATGGCGGTTTCCACACTGCCATGGGCGGTGATCATGGCCACCGGCACCTGGGGAAAGTCGGCGGCGATGGTTTCCACCAGGCTGATACCGTTGCCATCGGGCAGGCGCATGTCGGTCAGGCACAGATTGGGCGGGGACGCGCGCAACTGGCGCTGGGCTTCGCCGAGAGTGGCGGCGCTGATGGTGGCCAGGCCCATGCGGCTCAGGGTGATGTCCAGCAGTTCCCGGATGGCCGGTTCGTCATCGACAATGAGTACAGTTTGCTTCATCGATCCAGTCTATAAGGCGCGTTTGTTCAGCGCCAGGCGGAAGCGGCTGGCACCACTGTCCGTGGGCTGGTAGTTGAGGGCGGCATTGTTGATTTCACACAGTTCTTTGCACAGGTAGAGTCCCATTCCGCTGCCGGATTCCACGGTGGTGAAGAACGGTTCGAAGAGTTTACCGCGATCCCCCGGGGGCACGCCGTGGCCTTCGTCGATGACATCGATGAAACACTGGGTAGTCTGGAAATCCAGTGCCACTTCAATGTGGGCGCATTCGCTGCCGGTGGCCATGCGGCTGTGGCGCAGGGCGTTGTCCAGCAGATTGCCCAGTACCCGGCGCAGGTTTTCTGGGTCGAACTCCACCAGCAGGTCGCGGTAGGGGCAGTTGACGGTAACGCTGGCCGGGCGGTTGAGGGTGTCCAGGTAGTCGCCGATGAATTTTGCCAGCCAGTCGGCCAGCAGCAGGTATTCCGGCTTGGGCGGCTCGCGGCGGGAAATCTGCATGACGCTTTCCACAATCTGGTTCACCCGCAGGCTGTTCTCCTGAATGATGTCGGCCAGGCGTTGGTCGCTAGTGTCCAGCGAGGGCGACTCCCGCAGCAGCTGCGCGGCGTGGCTGATGGCGCCCAGCGGGTTGCGAATCTCGTGGGCAATACTGGCGGTGAGGCGGCCAAGGGAGGTGAGTTTCAGGGCCTGGGCGTACTGGGTGACCGGCGTGTAGTCCTCCACAAAAATCAGCGCTTCACCGTCGTTGCCGGGCTGCAGTTCGCGAAAGTGGGCGATCACCGGCGGCGCGCCCTCCTGCACCTGAAAGGGCTGTGCCCGGTGCAGGCCGCTGTCGCGCCAGTGGGCGTATTGCAGGGCCAGGTCTTCGCTGTACTCCGCCAGCTGCCGGCCCTGTTCCACCGCCACCGGCCGCTCCGGGGCCAGCAGGGTGCTGGCGGCCTTGTTCATGACCCGCACCCGGCCGTCGCCGGCCACCAGCAGAATGCCGGTCTGCATGTGCTGCACAATCTGCTCATTGAGGCGCTGCAGGTTATAGAGATCGCTGGCGCGGGTGCGGGCCAGTTCCTCCGCCCGCCCCAGCCGAAGGGCAATGCCCTGTACCAGCACGGATACCCCAAACAGCAGCAGGCCCAGCAGGCCAGCGGGAAACAGGGCATTGATATCCAGCTTGCCGATGCTGATCAGGCGCACCGTGTCCAGCAGTATCGCCAGCACCGCCAGCGCCGCCACCAGCGTGGCGAGGGTGCGGTGGCTGATCATCACCGCGCTGGCGGCCACGGTGATCACCAGCAGCACCGGCAGGCCGCTGATCATTCCGCCACTGGCATCGGAGAGCAGGATGATGGCGCCGATATCGACCAGGAACACCAGGAACAGAAAACGCCGGTTGAGATGCCAGCTGGCCGACAGCGAGCCCATCAATACCACGCTGGTGGCAACGTAGGCGATGGATACGAACAGGTAGAGAGAAGGGTTGACCCCACCCACCAGCTGCCGCGTATTGGGGCTGATCAGCATCACCAGCAACACCACTGACAGCAGCGAGCGATAGGCCACATAGATGCGGAACAGGGTGGTGTTCTGCCGGTTGCTGCTGTGATTGAGGGGGTTGGTGAGAATGGCTGGCCGGTTCACGAGGGCACCGTTGTTGTTGTAGTGGGGCGGCTCGGGGCAGCCGGCGCCAGTGTACCAGCACCGGGCGCGGCTGTGTTGATACGCCGGGCCGGGGCTGGCGATGGCCAGCGCTTTCCCGGAGAATACGCCCCTGGCGCGGTACCGGCAGAGGCAGCATGACAACCCTGAATATCCTGATGGCCCAGATGAACACCCTGGTAGGGGGCTTTGAGGTCAATACCGAAAAGGTAATCGACACCCTCAAGCGGGCAGAGGCCAACTGTGCCGCGCCCGTGGTGGTGTTCCCGGAGTTGACCCTGAGTGGCTATCCGCCGGAGGATCTGCTGCTGCGCCCGAGCATTGAAATCCGCGTGGCCAAGGCGCTGGAGCAAATCTGCAACGCCATGTCAGGCGATGGCTGGATTGTGCTGGGTTACCCCCAGCGTATTGCCGGCGCCCTGTACAACGTGGCGGGGGTGTTGCACCGCGGTCGCGTGGTGGCCGAGTACCGCAAGCAGTGTCTGCCTAACTACCAGGTGTTCGACGAAAAGCGCTACTTCCAGACCGGCGACGCCCCCTGCGTAGTGGACATCCAGGGCGTTCGGGTGGGCCTCACCATCTGTGAAGATATCTGGGAGCCCGGCCCCACCCGCCAGGTGGCCGATGCCGGCGCGCAGCTGATGATCAATATCAACTCATCCCCCTACCATCGCGGCAAGCGCGACGAGCGCTGGCGCCTGGTTGGCGAGCGCGCTCGGGCGGCGAGCCTGCCCATTGTGTATGTGAATCAGGTGGGCGGGCAGGATGAACTGGTGTTTGACGGCGGCTCCTTCGCTGTGTCGGCCAGCGGCGAGGTGTGCGCCGCCGCGCCCAACTTCGATGAGGGTGAATACTGGCTGCAGGCCAGCTGCGCCGATGGCGACGTGGCCTTCAGTGGCCTGGACGTGGCGCCGCCGCTGGACGAGCTGGCGGCCACCTGGCATGCCCTAGTGCTGGGGGTGCGTGACTACGTGAACAAAAACCGCTTCCGCGGTGTGGTGCTCGGCCTGTCCGGCGGTGTGGATTCGGCCCTGACCCTGGCGGTGGCGGTGGACGCCCTCGGCCCCGAGCGGGTGGAAGCGGTGATGATGCCATTCCGCTACACCTCGCAGATGAGTGTGGAGGATGCCGCCGAGCAGTCCCGCACCCTGGGAGTGAAGCACAAGGTCATTTCCATTGAGCCCATGTACGAAGCCTTCATGGCCTCACTGGCCGGGGAGTTCGCCGGCCTGGCGCCGGACACCACCGAGGAAAACCTGCAGGCTCGCTGCCGTGGCGTGGTGCTGATGTCCATCTCCAACAAGAAGGGCCTGCTGGTGCTCACCACCGGCAACAAGAGCGAACTGGCGGTGGGTTATTCCACCCTGTACGGCGACATGGCCGGCGGCTTTGACGTGCTCAAGGATGTGCCCAAAACCCTGGTTTACGAGCTGTGCCGCTATCGCAACAGCCTGGGCCCGTGCATTCCCGAGCGGGTGATTGAACGGCCGCCGTCAGCGGAGCTGCGCCCCGACCAGAAGGACCAGGACAGCCTGCCCGAGTACGACGTGCTGGATCGCATTCTGGCCATGTACGTGGAGCAGGACTGCAGCGCCTCGGCCATCATTGCCGCCGGCATGGACGCCGACGACGTGCACCGTGTGCTGCGGCTGGTGGACCTCAACGAATACAAGCGCCGGCAGGCGCCCATCGGGGTGCGCATCACCCAGCGCGGTTTCGGCCGCGACCGCCGCTACCCGATCACCTCGGGCTGGACGTTGGGGGATTAACCGGGCTGGCGGATGCCCGCCTAGCCCTCGTACTGCTCCCGGCTGTCGAATTGCGGCGGCTCGGGCGGGTCAAACAGGCCGAAGGTGGCCTTGTTGACCCAGGAGCGCTGCACACCTTCCAGAGTAAAGGAGCTTTTGAACTCGCCGTTCTTGTCCAGCGAGGGGTGGTCCGGGTAGTTCAGCACCAGCACGTCCAGGGCATCCTGGGCCAGGTCGGTCATCCCCAGCAGAATGTAGCCCTGGGCCATCACCGCCAGGCCGTCGGCAACGGCGGGGGTGTGCTGGAAGTGCTCTACCACATAGCGGCCGCGGTTGGCCGCCGCCAGGTAGGCGCCGCGGCGGAAGTAGTAGTTGGCCACGTTGATCTCGTTGCGCGCCAGCAGGTTGCGCAGGTAGACCATGCGGGCCCGGGCGTCGGCGGCGTAGGGGCTGGCGGGGAAGCGGGACACCAGTTGGGCGAACTCGGCGAAGGCCTCCTTGGCCTGGCTGGTATCACGCTTGGTGTCGTCGGTGGGCAAAAAGCGCGCGAAGATGTCCTGGCCGCCAGTGTAGGCCGCCAGGCCCTTCATGTAGTAGGCGTAATCCACGTTGGGGTGCTGGGGGTGCAGGCGGATAAAGCGGTCTGCGGCTTCCACCGCCGCCTCGTGCTCGTAGGCGCCGTAGTGGGCGTAGATGATTTCCAGCTGCGACTGCTCGGCGTATTTGCCAAAGGGGTAGCGGGACTCCAGCAACTGCAGGCTGCGCACCGCCAGGTCGTAGTTGCTGTTGTTGAGGTAGCGCTGGGCCTCCTCGTACATCTGTTGCTCGCCGGCGTCGGCGGCGATATCGGGGCCGTCGTTGCCGGAGCAGGCGGCAAGCGCCCCCGCCAGCAGGATGGGGGCAATGATTTTCAGTGATTTCAACAAGTTGGCAACCGCTCGCGTGTTAGACTTGACGGGACTGTGGTGGCGTATTTAACCACAGAGGCGCAAGGGCTTAAACAGGGCACCCGTTGTCCCCATTCCGGCCGCCCGGCGGCCCGTACAACAGCAGGTAGACAGATGGCGGACACCATCCGCGAACAGGCCACCATACCGGCCGAACTGGACGGCGAGCGGCTCGATGCCGCCGCGGCACAGCTTTTTCCCGATTTCTCCCGGTCCCGCCTGCAGAGCTGGATAAAGCGTGGCGAGTTGCTGCTGGATGGCAGCGCCTGCCGGCCCCGGGACAAAGTGCGCGAAGGCGGCCAACTCAGCCTCAGCGCCGAGTTGCAGGACGAAGTGAGCTGGGAGCCCCAGCCCATCGACCTGGACATCGTTTATGAAGACGACAGCATACTGGTGCTGAACAAGCCCGCGGGGCTGGTGGTACACCCCGCCGCCGGCCACGCCGACGGCACCCTGGTCAACGCCCTGCTGAACCACGCACCGGCCATGGCCCAGTTGCCGCGCGGGGGCATTGTCCACCGTCTGGACATGGAAACCTCCGGCCTGATGGTGGCCGCCAAAACCCTGCAGGCGCACCATGATCTGGTGGATCAACTGCAGGCTCGCACCGTCAAGCGCCAGTACTGCGCCGTGTGCATTGGCGCCATGACCGGCGGCGGCACCATCGATGCGCCCATGGGGCGCCACCCGCGTTCGCGCAAAAAAATGGCCGTGCTGTCCTTTGGTGGCAAACCCGCCGTCACCCACTACCGCATCGCCAAACGCTTTGGCCACCACACCCGCATTGCCGTCAACCTGGAAACCGGCCGCACCCACCAGATTCGCGTGCACATGGCCCACCGCAAGTACCCCCTGATCGGCGACCCGGTGTACGGCGGCCGCCCGCGCATTCCCAAGGGCGCCTCCCAGCGCTTGATCGATACCCTGCGCAACTTCCGGCGCCAGGCCCTGCATGCCGAGGCCCTGGGCCTGGAGCACCCCGAGAGCGGCGAGCCCATGCACTTCGAATGCCCCCTGCCCAGTGACATCCAGGACCTGCTCACCGTGCTGGCCGAAGATGACCCGGCCAACCCCGGGCGGGATAGCTGAGGTGATCATCCCTGCCGACTGGCCGGCGCCGGCAGGGCTTATCGCCTTCACTACCACCCGTATCGGCGGGCAATCCCGCGCGCCCTTCGACAGCCTGAACCTCGGCCATCACGTTGGTGACAGCGCTGCCGATGTGGCCGCCAACCGGGCGGTTTTGCAGCGCCACCTGGGCGCCGGCACACAGGTGCAGTGGTTGAACCAGGTTCACGGCACCACCGTCGTGGCCGCCCGGGATCACGGCCTGCCCGAGGCCGACGCCGCCATCAGCACCGACCCGGACATCGCCTGCGCCGTGCTCACCGCCGACTGCCTGCCGGTACTCTTCTGCGATCGCGGCGCCACCTGCGTTGCCGCCGCCCACGCCGGCTGGCGCGGCCTGCAGGCCGGCGTGCTCGAGGCGACCGTGGCCGCCATGCCCTGCGCTCCGGGCGACCTGCTGGCCTGGTTTGGGCCGGCCATCGGGCCGGCGGCCTTTGAGGTGGGTGCAGAAGTGCGCGAGGCTTTTTACAACAGTGCGGCTCTATCGCAGCGTGAGGAGACAGCCAGTTGCTTTACACCCTCATCCCGGGAGGGGCACTTTCTGGCGGATATCTACCAGTTGGCACGATTGCGCCTTGAATCTGTCGGTGTGAGCGCCATCAGCGGGGGCGGGTTGTGTACCTTCAGCGATGAAGCGCGATTCTATTCCTATCGTAGGGATGGGAAGACAGGCAGGATGGCGTCGGTGGTTTGTTTCGCCTGACCTGGTTTTTTTGTTGCCGGATCCGTGGGAATTGGCTGGATCCAAATTCACATGTAAAGCCGCGCTAGCTGAAATTTTGCGACGAATACGCAGTCCTTGAGAGATGTTTCCGCCGATCTTTATTCTTGTACAAAAAGATCATCTTTCCGCAAGCAACGATGGCCTCACCCTAAAATTCAGGGCGTGACATATATCGTGTACGCTGGAAATTTTCTCACGTCTGCTCTTCCAATAGACCCCGAATTACATGTTTTTGTATTTTTCCCGTCGGCGTTCGCGGCAGGGCGCTCATCTCCTGTATACGCCGTGGAATCTTATAGGCGGCAAGTCTGCTTGTAAGGGCGTCGCGCATCGCGCTGTGGTCCAGGGAATCCGGGGTTTCGGGTACGATTACGGCGACCACGGTCTCACCCCACTCGGGATGGGGAACGCCGATTACCGCGCAGTCCTGAACCCCGTCAATGGTGTAGAGAGCGTCTTCCACCTCCTTGGAATAGACGTTTTCGCCACCGGTGATGATCATGTCTTTCTTGCGGTCCACGATGAACATGTAGCCGTCGTCGTCTATCCTGGCGAGATCACCCGATTTGTACCAACGGCCGTCCACGGCCTGTGCAGTGGCATCCGGGGCGTTCAGGTAGCCTGACATCATACCGTCGGATCGGATCCAGATTTCACCGACCTCACCAGCAGCGGCGGGACTGCCATCTTCTTTCACCAGTTTAAGGTCCACTCCCGGTTGTGCCGCATTGCCGATCGAGCCGGCTTTTTCCTGCTGCTCCTGTGGATAAAGCAGCGTGCCGCCAGGGCCGGTTTCGGTCATGCCGTAGACCTGGTAGAAGTTATCTGACCGGTAGGCGATGGCGAGTTCCCTGCTCAATTCCGCGCTGATTGGTCCGCCGCCATAGAAAAAGGCGCGTATCGATGCAAAGCTGTAGTCTACGATGCCTCCGGGAAGGTGCAACGGCAGCGTGTATGACACCGGGGAGCCGAAGAAGACAGATATCTGCTGTTCCTCCAGCGTGGTGACGAATACTGTGGGATCGTACTCTGGCAGCAGAACCAGCGTACCTCCCACGAACAGCGTACTCAGCGTGAAGTTGTTCAGCGGAGCTGCATGCCAGATGGGCATGGCGATCAGGGTCCGGTCCGTGGGTACCATACTGAACGCAACCGCGCTCAGCACTGCGGTGGAGCGGAGGCTGTGATGGGTGTGTATACAGCCCTTGGGTTTGCCGGTCGTTCCTGAGGTGTAGAGTATTTCCGCTGGCGTCTCTCCATCCACTTGACAGATATGGTCTTCGCCCGCTGGCGTTTTTGGAGCGAACAGCGCATCCGGGTTGCTGTCGGGCCCATTCAGCGCCACGACCTGAACGTTCGCGCCTGAAGCATGCGCTGTCGACAACAAGGTCTCCGAGGCGAGTACCAGTTTTGTACTGCTGTGCTCGAAGATATAGGCACATTCCCCGGGTGCCAGCTTGTGGTTCACCGGCACCACGATCGCACCTAGGCGCCATATCGCGATCATGGTAATCACGAACTCCGGAATGTTTAGCGATAGAATGCAAACCGTGTCGCCGCGGTTAACGCCCAGCGAACGCAGGTAGGCGGCAGCCCCCCAACTTGCCGCCAGGGCTTCCTCGTAGGTCCACTGGCGGTGTTCGCCAACCAGCATGGGCTTGCGTGGATATTTTGCGGCTGAGGCTTCAATGGTCTCGACCAGATTCATAAGTGTCTCCCGGCTTGCTGGCCCAGCACCTGTCGCGAGGCCTGCCCCGGACAAGGTGATAGTGCGCTGGCAGTATCAGAACGAGTATGAGATATCGATGCCGTAGGTCCGCGGTGCGCCATGCGACCCGCGAATCCCCGGGGCGCTGGCGACGATATCGTCAAAGTAGTCGTCTTCATCGGTGAGGTTCTTGCCCCACACGGCCAGTTCCCAGTTCTGGTTTGGGCTGAGCCACCCCAGGCGGGCGCTCAACAGGCCATACCCTTCCTGGACCAGGCGCTCGGTACTCGGATCGGCGACAAAGTCGAAGTTGTAGTCGTCTTTGTAGGAGTAGGTCACTACCAGCGGGAAGGTCTGGCCGGCCAGGCTGATGTCATAGCTTGCCGATACAAAGGCCGACCAGTCCGGCGCCCGCAGCAGGTCTTGGCCATCGGCGTCAAAGGCAATGGCCTGCATGCCGGCGGCGCCCGGCGTGAAGCTGTCACGATAGACATTGGCCGCGGCAACAAAGTCCTGGTATTCCGATTGCAACAAGTTCAGCCCCATGGTGATCATCAGGGCGTCCGTCGGTAGCCAGGTGAGGTCGAGGTCAAGGCCGTAGAGCTCGGCGTTCGCGGCGTTTTCGGTCAGATTAACGACCGAACCCGTATCGGGGTCGGCGACCGCACGCGTCACCTGCAAATCCTGGTAGTCGTAGTAGAACAGTGCACCGTTAAGCCGCAGGGAGCGGTCGAACAACTCCGCTTTCCAGCCTAACTCGAACATGTCGAGGATTTCCGGGTCCAGGGGGGCGAGGGGTTCGCCGGTCAGCGGGTTGCTGGTGCTGGCCACGTAGTTGAAGCCGCCGCTTTTGAAGCCCCGGGCGTAACTGGCGTAGACCAGCCCCGCGTCAAAGTTGTACTCCAGTGTGGCCTTGGGGGTGAATTCATTCCAGGAGTCGCTGTCCTCGTAGGGATGTGGTGCCAGACTGACTGGCACCTCAATCGGAGCCATGACGCTTATGTCTTTGTCTTCTACGCTGTATCGTCCACCCAGGGTAAGGGACCAGTTTGGTGAAAAGTCGTAGCTGAACTGTCCATACAGGGCGTAGGCCTGGGTGTCTGCGCCCTGGTTGCCCTGTGACACGCTGGTGCCGACCCTCGGATTGTCCTGCAGGCCCAGGATCAGATCGTAGTGATCGACTGTTTCCTCGTAATAGAAGGCACCAACAATCCACTCGTAGTTCTCTGCCGCGTTGGATAGAAGCTGGAACTCCTGGGAAAAGCTGTCACCCTCGACCGGGGTGTTGACTACGTCTACCAGACGTGTACTGGTGCCGTCTGCGTCGAGCGAGCCGGTCTGGTCATAGTCCCAGTAGGTGGTGATGGCCGCGAAATCTACCGTATCGAAGGCGGCATCCAGGCGCAGGGTGGCGGCGGTGTCCTTGTAATCGATGGTCCGCCGGGTCGCGGTGGCGACTTCGTCAACATCATTGCCCGTGATTCCGCCCATGCTCAGGCCTAGGTGAAGTTCGGGGGGGGATAGGGCCACCACATCCGCACCTTCGAGGTCGTCTCGTTGATTGCCTTCCAACGTAAAACGCGCTGTCCACGTTTCGGAGATATCCCAACGGACTTTCGCACGCCATGCTTGGTAGTCCTGATCGTCCAATTCGCTGGCGCCACGGGGGTCGAGGTTGTCAGCAAACCCGTCACGCTGGCGGGTCAGTCCGGATAAGCGAACGCCAAGGGTGTCAGTGACGGGGATATTCACGGTGCCGGATACGCCGAGTGCGTCGTAGTTTCCTGCCGACCCCACAATCTTCCCTTCAAGTTCCTCGGTGACATCAAGTGTCACCACGCGAACCGCACCGCCGGTTGCATTGCGGCCATAGAGGGTGCCCTGGGGCCCTTTCAGAACCTCGATGCGTTCAATGTCCGCGAATTCAAAGACTGTGCCGTTCGGACGCCCCAGATAGCGGTCGTCTACATAAGTGGCGACACTTGGCTCTAGCCCCGGGAATGACAGTCGGGTGCCGACCCCGCGCAAGTAGATGGCAGGTGTCGAGCCGGTATTGTTGATAACAAGGCCCGGAGTGACATATTGCAGCGACTGCGTGTCACCAATACCGAAATCCTCTAGTGCATCGTTGGAAAACGCCTGCAAAGTGACTGGTACATCCTGCAGGCTTTCCGCCCGTTTCTGTGCCGTTACGACAACCTCTTCGAGCTGTGCATTGGCGACCGGGGAAAGGCAGGCGGCCACGGCCACAACGAGGTAGCGGCGAAGGGGGACACCTGTAGCTGACAGGTGGGTACGTCCGTTGTCCGGGTAAGACATATCAATCTCCTGAAAATAATTATGCTTTGTCGTCATTTTTCAACGTTCTTGCGGCTGTTAATTTGGAGGTGAGGTAGCCCGCCTCCTCTTTACACTCTGTGGACCCGGGGTAATGCTCGATCCACCAGATAGTTGCAGTTCACCGTGTCGGGGAGGGTCCCGTACATATGCCCGCCGACCCCTGCAATCCGGGACTGGATAAAGGAAGAGGCGACTTCACTGTCTCCCTTGTCCAGCAGGATGCTGGCCTGGAGGGCCAGGGCAAAATGCTCCACCAGCGACCGTGCGTTGTACTCGCGGTGCCGGGCGCTCTCAACTTGTGCCGCGATGTCATCGACCAGCCTGTCCAGTTCGGCGCTGCGGCCGCGCACTTTCGCAAACTCCCGCTGCAGCGCGCGATACGCTTCAGGTTCCCTTTGCAGGACGCGTAGTACGTCCAGGCACTGAATGTTGCCGGACCCTTCCCAGATAGCGTTGATGGGTGCTTCGCGGTACAGGCGGGCGGCAACATTGTCCTCGATAACACCCACTGCCCCGATGCTCTCCATCGCTTCGTAGGTGTGCTGCGGGGCGCGCTTGCAGATCCAGTATTTGCCGATCGCTGTCGCTATGCGCAGGAAGCTGGCTTCGTGCGCATCCTGCGGAGCCCTGTCCATGGCATGGCCGACGCGCATGGCAAGCGCCAGTGCTGCCTCCGCTTCCAGCGCAAGGTCGGCCAGAACGTTCTGCATCATCGGTTGCTTGTGCAGCCTTTTGCCAAAGGCATCCCTGCCGCTGGTGTGGAACAGCGCTTCGCGCGCAGCCTGGTTCATCAGCGCGGCGGAACTGACCATGCAGTCGAACCGGGTGGCGGAGACCATTTGCAGGATTGTTTGCATGCCCTTGCCTTCGGCGCCTACCCGCCAGCCGAAAGCACCGCGCAATTCCACTTCCGACGAGGCGTTGGATACGTTGCCGGCCTTGTCCTTCAGGCGCTGGACCTGGATTGGGTTCTTGCTCCCATCCGGCCGCCAGCGGGGTACCAGGAAGCAGCCCATGCCCTTGTCAGTCTGGGCGAGGACGAGGAAGCCGTCGCACATCGGCGCTGAGCAGAACCACTTGTGGCCGACCAGTTCATAGGCGGGAATGCCGTTGTCTTCGCCGAGTGGGTGCGCGACGGTAGTATTGGCACGAACATCCGAGCCGCCCTGCTTTTCGGTCATGGCCATGCCGACAGTCAGTGCGTTCTTTTCAAAGAAGGGCACATTGCGCGGGTCGTATTCGTTAGTGAGTATCTTGTCGATCCACTGCGCCTGCAGCCCCGGTTCATGGCGCAGTGCCGGCACAGACGCAAAGGTCATGGACAAAGGGCAGTTGCTGCCTGGGTCTGCGTAGGTGTGCATGAAGAGCATCGCGGCCCTGATCACATTGGCACCGTCGCCGGGCTGGCGCCACGGCAAGCTGTGGTGACCGGACTCTTTGGCAAAGTGCATCAACTGGTGGTAGCCGGGGTGAAACTCGATGTTGTCCACCCGGTGACCGAAGCGGTCGTGGGAGTTGAATTCCGGCTTGTAGTGATTGGCTGCGAAGCCGGCAGCCAGGAGGGGCCCGCCGACACCAGCACCATAGGCACCCAGCTGCGCCTCTCCCCATTCGCCGCCAAAGGTATTGACCCAGTGCTGCAGAACGGGGTCTCCGGTGTACGCATTGTAGTCCTCCAGCGCTGCAGGCTGGTTGGTCACTTCGTGCGTTTCCCCGAGAAAATCGGGACGTTGGTTCAATGTAGAGATACTGTTCATGGCATTCACTCGTCGCGGCGCTGTTAGTCGTCAATCAGGTCGAAGAGCTGCGCGGCAGGCGCGTCGCTGACCGTGACCCGTTTCGTGTCATAGGCTTCGTTCCAGCTCAGCTCCCGCGCCCACAGCCGGATCAATGTGTCACGGTCCAGGGTGATGAGTGGCAGTTGCGGTTGCTCTGCGGTGTAGCTCGTTACCAGGGCGGCATTGGACGCCGATACACGGTAGAAGCCGGGTTCGCCGGTTACTTGCACTGCAACCTCGAGGGCCTGCTCCCCCGCGTCCTCTGCCCGGTAGCGGTAGCGCATGTCTTCAAGCAGGTCGCCCGATGTGCGTTTGTCGGCGATCAGGGCAGCCCGTGGGCCTAGCACCTCGGCCCAGTCAATGCCGCTTGTCTCTTCCTTGATCGTGGTCAGCAGGTAGTTGCGCTCGGGTGCGCTGCGTGTCGTCGCGGCAACATCGGCAAATGCCTTCAGGCGCAGGTCGCGGGCCTGCCGGTCGTTGTTGTCCAGCTCCAGCAGTCTGGTGGCCAGGGAGGCGGCCCAGCGGGGGTCCCTGTCATCGATGGCTTCGCCAATGGCGGCAAGGACGCGCTCCCGGCCACCCATCAGTGCGATCATGCGACGTGACTCCTCGCTGTCAGTCAGGCGGCTGAGGTCGTTGACATCACCGACAAATCCGGCGGTCTTCAGGGTGAGCCCGCGGATGATCCAGTCGAGACGGTGGTAATGGGGCTGCAAGTCCGGGTGGTTGGCCAGGCGTGGCGGCAGCACCAGGGTGTCGATAATCCGGTCGGCCGAGTAACCCTTGGCTGCGTAGCGCTTGACCTGGTCAGACAGGAAGCGAATCAGGTCGATGTTGGACTGCATTACATCACGCACGTCCTCTTCGCCCTGTAACAGGCGACCATGCCCCGGGACCACAGCCTTTGGCGACAGGGCCAGGCCCCGGCTCAGTGTCTTGATGTAGTTGGCCGGACTGCGACCCGGTTCAAAGCGGGGCGTGGCGATGTAGGGCATGATTCCGCCCATGACATCGCCGGTGAACAGCACCTCCTTTTCTGGCAGCCAGACCAGCATGTTGGATTCGATATCGCCGGGAGACGGGATGAACTCGATATCGACGCCGGCAATGGTCAGGCGCATGGGCTTGTCGATGGTGACTGTCGGAGGGATAAACACCGGGTTGCCGTCAGGGCGGGGGGAGGGGCCTACGCCCGAACCTACCGTGCCTTCTGGCCCGCGGGGGAGCAGGATGCCCATCTGCTCATAAACCCGCTCATAGACCATGAAGTACAGGTTTTGCGTATTGTAGGAGATCAGCTCCTTCCAGCCTTCCGGGCCGAAGATGGGGACGTCTTGCTTCGCTCCCTCCAGGATGGCCGTGGCGCCGCCGAAGTGGTCGGTGTGAGGGTGGGTATAAACCAGCGCGGCAACGGGCTTGTTCAGTTTTTTCTGGATGTCCTGCCAGATCGGGCGGGTCGTTCCAGGGTACCAGCCGGAATCAATGACGATCAGGCCGTCGCTACCTTCTACGACGGAATAGTTCGCGTAGTCCGGCCCGAACACCGCATAAACCCCCGGAGCGACCTCGGTGGGGGCGGCGTCTTCTGAAAAGCGTTGCTGGAACTGCGCCAGTTCAGTGTTGACCCGGGAATCGTCAGCGACTGCTTGTGCGCCCCCGGATGCGGTGCCCAGCAGCGCAAGGGACAGGTGGGCGGCCCGGCGCAGCCGCGGCAGAGGCTTGGTGTTGGTCATGACATGCTCTCCTGGTTTGTGACACCGACCGCTTGCGGTGAAGAACTCTTAGAACTGACGATCTAATTGATGCGTAACTATATTTATATTGAATGGCGACCACAATATAGTTGATGCTACACTCACTTTCAAGCCTGCGAGGTCGCCGCGGCGCCATGGCGGATATTGGGGCTGTTGCCCTGGTGGAAACGGATCGACGGATGTGGGGTAACCCTTTGATTGATAAAGATAAAGGCAAAACAAGGCAGAAGAAGGGCAACCGCTCTGCCATTCTTGCGGCGGCGACAGATCTATTCGGTGCCCAGGGCTATTACGCGACCTCAATGAAAAAAATCGCGGATGCGTCGGGAGTTGCGGAGGGCACCGTGTTCAATCACTTTGCCTCGAAGCAGGAAATGCTGATGGCCGTTATCTCGAAGTTGTACGGGGATCTGACACAGCAGGTAGCGGACCGGATCGTCGACCTCATGGACACCAGAGAGCGGTTGCAAGTGCTTGCGCAGGTGCATTTGCAGTTTATAACCAGTGACAATGCGCTACTGGTGACGATGATCCATATCCATCACGGCGTGGATATCCACCATGAGTACCTGCACAAAGAATCGCAGATGAACCGGTTGAACCGGACTTACACCCGCTATTTCCACATGACGATTCGCGAGGCCATGAAGCGGGGCGAGCTGCGCCCCGACCTGGATATCGACATTTGCAGGGACATGTTCTATGGCGGGCTCGAATACGGCCAGCGCACGATCTTTCTGCGCAGCGCCTACGACCAGGTAGAGCAGTATGCAAACCAGTCAGTGGAACAGTTCCTGAATGGCCTGGTGAAGCCAGAGGACAACGAAACCGGAACAAATGCCGGTGGCAGTACCGCGTTGCTACCCAGGCTGGAACAGGTGGCAGGGCAGTTGGAGGGGTTAGTGACCGAGCTTAAGTCCGTACTCTAGGCGATTTTTGATTAGGTTTTTACGCTTTTGGTTATCAAGCCTTTTGGTGCGACAGGGGCACCGTTACCTCAATGCCAGAAATTCTGGGGCTGGTCACGGTCAGCGCAAGCAGGGGCTACGGCAGAAACCGTCAACAAGCAGCAGGCACAACAGGCTTGTAACAGCTTCCTGGGTTGAGGCAAGCCTTTGCTGTTTTCACGAAAGCCTAATCTATGGTCTGCTCCAGGAGCCCTGACTCGGCAGCTAAAAAGCGGAACCAGCAAGCTCCGCTTCCCATGGAAAGTTGTGACGGATAAAAAAGCGCAGTATCAAATAGGCTACGACAATTTCAGGCTTGCGTACGACTTCAGATTTAGTGCGTTTTAACAAGGTGCTTGCGCCGGTCCTCTATTTTTTGCCGAATACCCTTGCTTGAATTAAGGTTATTCACCCCCATAACTCCCGCAGTGATATTGCAACGTCCCGCACCCGATAGCGGGCGTTCAAGGAGAATCCTGCTATGAGAATGGACAAACTGACCAACCAGCTCCAGAGTGCCCTGGCTGACGCCCAGTCGTTGGCGCTTGGCAAAGACCACAACTTCATCGAACCCATCCACCTGCTGGCGGCCCTTCTTCAGCAGCAGGGTGGCTCAACCCGCCCGTTGCTGCAAAAGGTGGGCGCGGATCTGCCCGGGTTGGCCAACCGGGTCAGCGCGGCACTGGATGCCCTGCCCACGGTGAGCGGCAGCGGCGGCGATATGCATGTTTCCAATGACCTCGGGCGCGTGCTCAACCTCGCCGACAAGCAGGCCCAGAAGAATGGCGATGCCTATATTTCCAGCGAACTGGTGCTGCTGGCCCTGCTGGACAGCAAGAACAGCGCCGCCGAGGCACTGACGGCATCCGGGGTGACCGGGGCCAAACTCAAAGCCGCCATCGACGAAGTGCGCGGGGGCGAGGTCGTGAACAGCCCGGAGGCAGAAGAGTCCCGCCAGGCACTGGACAAGTACACCATCGACCTCACCGAGCGTGCCGAACAGGGCAAGCTGGACCCGGTGATTGGCCGCGATGACGAGATTCGCCGCACCATCCAGGTGCTGCAGCGTCGCACCAAGAACAACCCCGTGCTGATCGGCGAGCCCGGCGTGGGCAAAACAGCGATTATCGAAGGGCTGGCCCAGCGGGTGGTGAACGGCGAGGTGCCGGAGGGGCTGAAGGACAAGCGCATCCTGTCGCTGGACTTGGGCGCGCTGCTGGCCGGCGCCAAGTTCCGCGGGGACTTTGAAGAGCGCCTGAAAGCAGTGCTGAACGAGCTGTCCAAGCAGGAAGGCCGTATCATCCTGTTCATTGACGAGCTGCACACCATGGTGGGCGCCGGCAAGGCCGAGGGCTCCATGGACGCAGGCAACATGTTGAAGCCGGCCCTGGCCCGCGGCGAGCTGCACTGCGTGGGTGCCACCACCCTGGACGAATACCGCCAGTACATCGAGAAAGACGCCGCCCTGGAGCGCCGCTTCCAGAAGGTCTTGGTGGAAGAGCCCAATGAAGAGGACACCATTGCCATTCTGCGCGGGCTCAAGGAGCGCTACGAAGTGCACCACGGAGTGGACATCACCGACAGCGCCATCATCGCGGCGGCCAAGCTGTCCCAGCGCTACATCACCGACCGCCAGCTGCCGGACAAGGCCATCGACCTGGTGGACGAGGCGGCCAGTCGCATTCGTATGGAAATCGACTCCAAGCCGGAATCCATGGATCGCCTGGAACGCCGCCTGATCCAGCTCAAGATCGAGCGCGAGGCGGTGAAGAAGGACAAGGACCCGGCTTCCAAAAAGCAGCTGGACCAGCTCAACGAGGAAATCGAGAAAGTCGAGCGCGAATACTCTGACCTGGAGGAAATCTGGAAGGCGGAGAAAGCCTCCCTGCAGGGCGCGGCGCACATCAAGAGCGAACTGGAGCAGGTGAAGCTGGATATGGAAACCGCGCGCCGCGCCGGTGACCTGACCCGCATGTCGGAGTTGCAGTACGGGCGCATTCCCGAACTGGAAAAGCAACTGGCGGCCGCCCAGGAAGCCGAGAGCACCGAGCGCACCCTGCTGCGCAACAAGGTTACCGACGAAGAGGTGGCGGAAGTTGTCTCCCGCTGGACCGGCATTCCGGTGGCCAAGATGCTGGAGGGCGATCGCGAGAAACTGCTGCGCATGGAAGATGCCCTGCATCACCGGGTGGTGGGCCAGGACGAGGCGGTGGTGGCGGTGTCCAACGCCGTTCGCCGCTCCCGCGCCGGCCTGTCCGAC
The DNA here is from genome assembly GCF_003402235.1 of Parahaliea mediterranea. Taxonomy (GTDB): domain Bacteria; phylum Pseudomonadota; class Gammaproteobacteria; order Pseudomonadales; family Halieaceae; genus Parahaliea; species Parahaliea mediterranea. The sequence goes on along the minus strand of NZ_QEWO01000004.1, from coordinate 89,109 downwards.
CCGAACCGGCCCAACGGCTCCTTCCTGTTCCTTGGCCCCACCGGCGTGGGTAAAACCGAGTTGTGCAAGGCGCTGGCGGAGTTCCTGTTCGATTCCGAGCAGGCCATGGTGCGGGTGGACATGAGCGAGTTCATGGAGAAGCACTCCGTGGCCCGTCTGATCGGCGCGCCCCCCGGCTATGTCGGCTACGAAGAGGGCGGCTACCTCACCGAGGCAGTGCGTCGCCGGCCGTACTCGTTGTTGCTGCTGGACGAGGTGGAAAAAGCTCACCCGGACGTGTTCAACATCCTGCTGCAGGTGCTCGAAGACGGCCGCCTGACCGATGGCCAGGGCCGCACGGTGGATTTTCGCAACACCGTGGTGGTGATGACCTCCAACCTCGGCTCCGACCTGATCCAGGAGCTGGCCGGGGAGGACAACTACGACCGCATGAAAGCGGCGGTGATGGGTGTGGTCGGCCAGCACTTTCGGCCGGAGTTCATCAACCGTATCGATGAGACGGTGGTGTTCCACCCCCTGGCCCAGAGCCAGATTCGCGGCATTGCCGAAATCCAGCTCGAAGGTCTGCGCAAGCGACTGAAAGAGCGGGAGCTGGGCCTGGATATATCGCCGGCGTTTATGGACCACCTCTGCGAGGCGGGCTTTGACCCGGTGTATGGTGCACGGCCCCTCAAGCGCGCCATTCAGCAGGAACTGGAGAACCCGCTGGCACAGCGCCTGCTGGCAGGGGAGTTCAGCCCTGGCCAGACGCTTGTGGTGGACTTCGCTGGCGACGGAGTGTCTTTTCGGGCTGGTTGATCCACGCTCTATCCCGGGGGCCCAGGTGCCCCCGGGAGTGCTATCCTCATTCTGTCTGTCGAGCAAGTTATGAGGGACGCGCTGGAGCATGAACGATTCCGGGCACCGCCCTACTGTATTCTGTTCCTACAGCAGTGCTGATCGCCGGGCTGTCACCGGTCTTGGCCTGCTGCTGGAGGCGCTTGGCAATCAAGTATTTATCGATCATCGATCGCTGAAGCCTGGCGTTCAATGGCGGGCCGGGCTCCGGCGAGGCCTTGATGTCGCGGATCATCTGTTGGTTTACTGGACGCACAGTGCATCGCGCTCAGACTGGGTACGTCGCGAAATCGAATACTTTCACGTCAGGTACCCGGATCGACCGTTGATCCCGATACTTGCCGACAACACTCCCCCCACCGACTTACTTCTTCAATATCAGGCGGCGGACTTTTGCCCGTTGGTCAATGAGCTTCTGGTCTTGCAAAAGGAGCTTAGTCGCCTGGGCGTCAAGCCCGCCGAGATTCACGATCAAATTGCTGAACGCCTACAGCAGGCCGGCATCATAATACCGCCGCAGGAGCGCCGAAAGCTGATGTATCTGTTTCCCATCGGCGGTTTGGCAGGCCTGATGGCGGCACCTTGGATGCACCTGCTGCTCGCTGGCGACCAACTCCTGGCGGGCGTGCTTGAATCCGGCCGGCTGCATTGGCTGGCCTTGGGCCTGGCAGTGACGGCGGGGGCCACGCTGTTTCAGCTATTCAGTGATTCGGCCTGCTTGCCAGTCGGTAGCGTCTCGCAGTTGCCCGCGCGGCCCCAGGCAACAGCAGAGGCAGAGGCAGAGGCTGATATTTGGCTCGGTATGTGGCGGGTGGTTGATTCCCGGAACAGTCAACGCCAAGACACTATCTTTGTAGAGCGACACTGTGATTCCTATCGCATCCCCGTGAAGGGCGCGGTCGTTCAGGCGATTGATGGGCGCCACCTCAGTTTTATTGAAGGTGGGCATCGCTACACCGCAAGCTGGCGCGGCGCCGGCAGCGCAGTCCTCACGCCAGAGGGGCGTGGCGATCATAGGCCGGTTGACCTGCAACTCGTGAAAATTCAAGGTTATGTACCTGTCGTGCGGCCGTGTAAATGAGCCGGAGTGAACAACGGGCAATTGCCGCGCAACATCAAGACGCTTGAGACTGACCCGCATTTTCCTGTATATCGTTAGGCAACAGGTTGCTACAGGAGCGTAGGACTATGATGCAATGGATTGTCATACCGTTAATGATGGCGATGAGTGCACTGCCCGCATTCGCCGAGCGTATCTACGAGCAGGCGGAGCCGCCGAAAGCGCTCACCGAGGAACAGGCAGACGAAGCTGCCGCCAACTACCAGAAATACTGCGCCCTCTGCCACGGAGCGGATCGCCAGGGCCATGTTAATGACCATGCCCCCTCGCTGCGCAGCCCTAGCCTCATGGCTACCGGTGTGCCCATGGGCTTGGCATTGCCCATTTCCTATGGCCGCCTGGGCACACCGATGGCCGGTTATCTGGACGAAGTGGGCGGGCCGATGACGCTTGAGCAAATTAAGCACCTGACCTACTGGCTGTTCCAGCAGTCGGGCCTGGACCATCCCCTCAAGCTGTCCCGGGAGCCGGTGGCTGGCGATGCCCAGCAGGGCAAGTCGGTGTATGCCCAGCATTGCGCCACCTGCCACGGTAGCGGGGGCGAGGGGGTTACCGCGCCTGCGTTGAGCAATGCCTCGGCGCTGGCGCACAACACGGATGAATTTATTCGCTATGCGATTGAGTTCGGGCGTGAGGGCACGCCGATGCCTTCCTTTGGCACGCAACTGTCGGCTGCCGATATCGACAACGTTACCGCGTTTATCCGCAGCTGGGCCGCTGAACTGGCGCCGGAGAAAACCGTGCTGCAGGCCCTGCCAACGCCCGATGAGTACGTGCTAAATCCCCAGGGTGAAGACCCCGATTTCGAACTGATGGACGGGCAGTATGTGTCATCGGAATCCCTGTTCGAGGCCCTGCAGGCCAACAAGAGAATGATCCTGCTGGATACCCGTGCGGTATCGGCCTGGCAGCGCGCCCATATCGCCGGCTCCATTCCCTTCCCGTATTACAGCGAACTGGAAGACAAGACCCAGGACCTGCCTAAAGACGTGATGATTGTTGCCTACTGCGCCTGTCCGCGTGCGGCGGCAGACTACGTGGTCAAGCAGCTTGGAGAGCTGGGCTACACCCGCACAGCGGTGCTCTATGAAGGCATTTTTGGCTGGATGAACCAGGGCTATCCCTACCTGATTGCCGGCGGCGAGACGACGACGAAGCAGTAATGGCGGGTTCTGCCGGCGGGCAGGGCGGGCAAGTGACGCCCGCTAGTCACAATGCAGCGCAATCTGACGCTTGGCCTCTTCCTTGCGCTGTTCTTTTTCCTCGGCGCTTAGGGCGCGAATGTCGCCCTGGTCGTCCTTCACATTGACCTCGTCCCAGGTTTCCAGCGTGGTGAGATTTTCCCGGGCCCGGTCGCACACCTCCGGGTTCTTCTTGATCTGTTCTTTGGTCTTGACCGCCTTCTTATCGAAGCGGTTGTCGATGCTGGGGTTGACCTCCCGGGGGACGGCGCCCTCGTCGGCGGGTACATCCCGTTTGAATTGGCCGCCAGTAGAGATCACTTCGTAGGATACGCCCTGTGGCGGCGGCCGGTCGCTGTGCACAAGGTTGCCCCGCTCATCCTGCCAGCGGTAGTAGGTGGTGCCGGCGGTTGCCTGCATCGCGGCCAGGGATAAGGCCACTGTCGCCACCCCCAACGCCCCGTATATGGTGGTTTTCACGCCCATGTATGTGCCTTTTTGCTGGCTGTTTTGCCCGTAAAGTAGCGTAAGCGCCGAGAAGGCGCAACGCAGTTGCTATTCCCTGGCTCGCGGCCAATCCCGGCTGGTTATTCTCATTGTGACCGCGGCGTGTTTATATACCGTCAGTGCAAGCGGGCATTCAGTTCGCCGATCTTGAGTACCGCGACCTGGCACATCCAGTGTCTGGGCAGGCAGTGATTTTTGATCTCCACTAGAGCATCTGGCAATACGCATGCGCTTCACCTTCGATAACAACCGGGGGCAGACCGCTCTGGCGCTGATCATGGTGCTGGCACTGGCCGCCCAGCTGCGGCTCATGGGCATCACCTGGGATGATTATGCCGGGTTGCATGCCGATGAGCGGCATATGTTCTTGCTCGCGCAGGCGATGCTCGGTGCACTGTCTGATCCGGCCAACAGTGGGCTGAGTCTGTCGGACTGGTGGTTCTCGGAAAGCTCACCGCTAAATCCCCATCTGGGTGACACCTTCTATGTCTATGGCGAGGCGCCACTGCTAGCTGGTGTGCTGGTCGGACAGATGCTGGGTATTACCGATGGATTTGCCTTCATGGCACTGGCGCGCTGCCTATCGGTGGCCATGGATACCCTGAGCGTTTTGATGGTGTTTATCGGAGCGCGGTTCGTGGGAGGGAACGCGGCGGGACTGTTTGCCGCGACCCTTTACGCCGCCATGCCCAGTGCATTGCAGCTGGCCAATTTCTATACCGTCGATGTCTGGATGACAACAGCCTGCGCCCTGTCAACGGTGCCGTTGATGGCGCTGGCTAGTGGGCGCACTGGCGGGGTCGGCCCTCTGGCCATGGCCGCACTGGCCGGCGTCGGTGGCGGCCTGGCGTTGGCCGTTAAAATCACCGGGGCAGTACTGGCATTACCCGGGGCAGTCGCACTGCTACTGGCCTATCGGGGCGGCTTGAGCATCCACAAAACACTGGCCGCGGGCGCGGTGATGCTGACGCTTGCCATGATCTGCTTCCGGCTGATCAATCCGTTTGCATTTGAGGGGCCCGGTGTTTGGGGGCTTTGGCCATCGCGGGATTGGCTGGGGGATTTTTCGTCCCTGATGGCCATGGCGACGGCAAGCGATTTTCCGCCTGGATGGCAATGGAGTGCGGGCTATGGCCCCATGTCCTTTCTGCGCGACTTTGCCCTGTTCGGCAGCGGGCCGGTGGCTGTGGGATTGCTGTTGATGCTGATGGCGCGCCCCACCCTCTGTTCACCCGCCGCCGCGATTCCCCTGACCGCTTTTGCGGCCTTTTTCCTGATCCCCGTTACGGTGAATAACGGCAGCCTGTTGCGGTATGTCGCGCCCGCCCTGGCGCCCATGGCGATGCTACTGGCAATGGCGCCGCCGCGACTTGGCCTGTACGCCAGCTACATGGCGCTGGCTGGTGCGCTCTGGTGGGGGGGCGGCGTCGTTCGGCTGCACGATGGCCAGCATCCACGGGTTGTAGCGTCGCATTGGCTGTGGGCGCTGCCGAGGGGAACCGTTCTGACCAACGAAACCATCTGGGACGAGCCCCTGCCCGCGATCATCGCGCCCGCGCCGGGGGAGCCCTATCGCTGGCCTTCACATGACGACTGGTTTGTTTTGCAGACTTTGGGAATCACCGACCCCGACGGCCCGGAAAAGGCGCAGCGGATGGCGGAGCTGCTAGCGCGGACCGATTTTTTGATACTGTCGTCCGAGCGTCAGTTTGCTGTCATGCCGCGTCTGCCAGAGCGCTTCCCCATGACCGCAGCACACTATCGGGCCTTGTTCTCGGGTGAGGCCTGTTTCTCCCTGGTCTTGGCCATTGATCGCGGCTACCCGCTGCCGGGCTTGCCTTTTCGGGATGCCTGGTCGCAAGAACCCTGGCGTATTTACGACCATCCACAGGTCAGGATTTTCCGTCGCGACTCCTGCTACGATCCGCTGGTCTATGCCGAGTTTCTCAAATCCGCGCTAGCCGGGGATTGATCGGATGCAAGAAGCTGCAAAATCGGTGCGCAACTGACCTCTGCCGCGAACAATCGCCTGATCTCCTCTGGGGGTAGGCGCTGTGGTGGTCCCTCGGTCAATACCGTTAGCATGGCCTGACACAGTGCTGTCGCAGAATGGGTCGCCACCAGTAAGCCCATACCAGTTTGTCTGATCGGTTCCCGTATGCCGGGCAGATCCAGCGCGACCACGGGAACGCCCTGCACCATGGCCTCCACCTGAACCAGTCCGAAGGATTCCTGACGATCAGAACTCGGCAGCACCAGCAGGTCTGTTTCCCGGTAAAAATGACGCAAGGATTGGTCCGGTAGCACGCCGCGATACCGGATGTCGCAACCGAGAGCTTCTGCCATGGATAACAGTGAGGATACGCCCGCCTCCCCTATGACATGGTCACTTGGCCCGACCAGTTCGAGCACAACCGGCTGAGTCATCCGCTGGCACAGTTGACGAAAGGCCAGAAATAGCAGCGGCAGGTTTTTTTGTCGGGCAAGCCTGCCGACAAAACCGACACGTAGTGGGGCATGCCGGGTTGCAGGTGCCTCGACAGGTTCCAGAAAATCGGCCGGAACGGGCGGAGGGGCAAATCGTAACTTGTGCCAGAAGAGGCGGCAAAAAACCGACTGGCGGGCATAGTCCTCCGACACCACCTGCACCTTCCCAGCCAGCCATCCCGCCAGAATATGCGGGACGGCCGTCAGAACTCTCAATACCTGCGCCGCCAACCCCTTGCGTGAGAGGGAGCAGTGATAGTGCAGCAAAACCTGGCGCCCTCGCAGGCGAGAGATAAGGGTCAGAATCGCGGCATTCGGGTGGGGTAAATGGATCACAACAACGCTGACATCTTTTGTCGCCAGCCAGGCGTCACGGGCGAGGAACGGCATGATGGGCGCCTTGCCCAGCCGGCCTGGTGTGTAACTGCGGTTGATCTGGATTTCACCCTGGGTCTCGCAGGCAGCTTGTCCCGGGGCGCGCGATGTCAGTACCTGTACCGGGTATCCCTTGCTCGACAGAAAGCGAGCCTGTTCCCGTGCCGCGAGAGTCAGGCCCGAGATATTCGGCAGGTAATAGCAAAGGCACAACAGAACCCCCCGTCGCATATGATCCTCGTTCAAATTGTCTGACCTGTCTTCCGCTGCCTCTTCCCGATCCTGTAAAGCCTGCCAGTTGGATCGCACTCCGTGTGCTGGCGCCGGGTTAGATTGCCAGTACCTTCTTTCATGCTAGGATAGCGAAATAATCAGACGTGTGTGAATGAGCTTCCGCTGGGTGCAAAACGCGCTGGCATCTTTCTTATGTGTGTTCCGCTGCTCTTGTTTGTGCCCGCCAGAGTCGGGATCTGAGTACTTTGAATAACACGCGCTATCAGTGTTTCCTGATCGCCCTGACGCTGTTCGGATTGATGTTGCGGCTGATCGGGCTGAATTGGGATGAGGGGCGTGGACTGCACCCTGATGAGGGCAACCTGGTCAGGGCTGCGCTGGAACTGTGGCCTGCGGGATCGGTCATCCCCTCCTTTCACGCTTACAACGACCTGGCACTCTGGTTGCCGCGCTTGTTGTCGCTGCCCTTTTGCGACAGCGCCGACCAGGCTTGCCTGACCCTTAGTGCTCGCTGGCTATCGGCCCTGGTGTCGGTGGCGACTATCCCCGTTGCGGCCGCCCTGGCGCGACTGATCACAGGTCAGGTCGCGGGGCTGGTGGCGGCAGCGGCCTTTGCCGGTTCTGCACCACTGGTGCAATGGGCGCATTTCGGTACCACCGAATCCGTGTTGGTGCTGCTGGTTATGGTGTTATGGCTTGTCGCGGCGCGCTGGCTGGCCGGCCAGATCACGGATCGTCGCATGATGCTCTGGTCGGCGTCCCTTCTGGGGATTGGCTTTGGCTTCAAGACCACGGCGATCATGCTGTCAATCATTCCACTGGCAGCTCTGGTGCTGGGGGGGCGGGTCGATCGCGCTCGGTGGCGGCTGGTGGCAGCCGGCGTGCTGCTGACGGCGGGGCTTGCCCTGTTGTCTGCGCCATCGCTGTGGCTGGCGACCGATGAGTGGCTGGCCGTTATGCGACACGAAAGCGCCATTGTGACGGGCACGCAGCCGGCGTTCTGGGTTGCGCAATTTGAAGGGGTATCGGCGGGCGGGTTTGAATTGACACAACTCGCTTCGTCGTTGGCCTGGGTCGGTTTGCCCCTGGCGCTGCTGGGCCTGTTGGGGATGTCGCAACGGGGGTGGCGGTACACAGCCCCCGGGCTGGCCTTCGCTGCCTGCTACGCCGCGATTGTTGTTGGGTGGGAAGCAAAATTTTTCCGCTACCTCGCTCCAATTGTACCCATACTGCTGTTGCTGGCTGCTACGGCACTGGGGAGATGTGTTCAACATCCCCGCAGTCAAACTGTCCGTGGGCTGGGCTGCTGCGCCCTGGGACTGATACTCATGGCCGGCATCGACCAGGCGTCGATCTACTGGAGTCGCGATGCACGCATCCTGGCAGAGAGCGCCTTGCTGGCGCGCGCACTGCCCAACGAGGTCGTTGCCATCGAACCGCATGATCTGGCGCAGACCGCTGATATGGCTGTCCTGACACTCCCCCTTACCGCGGCGGAGATATCGCCCCGTGCGCTGGCTGAACCTCTATCGCGGGCTGGATGGCTGCTGATCGCCAGTCGTCGCAACTGGGCGGTGCTGCCCCGCTTGCGTCAATCCGCCCCCGTGATATGCAGCTATTACGCAGCATTGGCGGACGGCGAACTGGGTTTTGCGCCAGCGCTGAGGTTCGAGCGCCGAAGTATGTTTGGTGCCCTGTTTGCCCCCGGGCTCGGCTGGGAGGAAACGCGGCAGGTTTTTGACCGGCCCGAAGTGATCCTGTGGCGCAATGAAGCTCGGCTTTCAGAGGAGGCGCTTGTGACTCTTCTGCAACAGACCGCGGATCCCGCCGCCTGTCAGCCCCCTGCGCTCGCGTCCAAGCTGAGACGCCTGCCATGATCGGCAGCCTGCCTCCGGCAGAGATGGTGCTGGTACTGCGTTACATGATCGTGCTGGCCATCGGCGCCTGGGCCGCGAGACCGCTCGCCCTGCGCCTGGTGCCGGGCGGTGGCGGTTGGGTGGTGGCGATCCTGCTGGCATGGTCATTCATTGGCTGGTTTCCCTGGTTGATCTCGGCCCTGGGGATTTTGCCCTTTCCTGCCGTTTCCCTGTCGGGCCTGGTGCTGTTGGTTGCGGCGCGCCTTCTGCTGCCCGCGCCATCGGCAGATAGCCGTGGAGGACTGGTTGCTGCGCTGTCTTTTGCCACGTTGTTCTGGTTTGGCCTCGCCCAGCGGCTGGCGCGCGCCGATCTTTTGGGGTTGGAAAAATTCACTGACATGGCCTTCCTCGCCGCAGCGATGCGCAGTGATTTCATGCCTCCACAGGACGCATGGTATGCAGGCGCTACGATCAATTACTACTATCTCGGTCAGGCCATGACTGCTGCCTGGGGCCATATCATGGGCGCTTCCCCCGCGGCGACCTATCAGATAGCCATGGCCGGTTTATTCGGGCTGACCGGCCTTGCCACCTGGCGGCTAACGGTGGCGTTGGTGCAGCCACGTGGCGACAGTATTGGCTGGGTTCTCGGCGGTGCCGCCGCTCTGGTTACGCTGTATGGCGGCAACTTCCACTCGGTCCTCTACACGCTATTTCGCGATGTCATGCCGACAGCGAAGGTGGATTTTTATTTCCCGGACTCAACGCGTTTCATTGGCTTTGATCCACCCGCGGCTGACAAGGGGTTTACCGAATTCACCGCCTATGCCTTTGCCGCGGGAGATTTACATGCGCATGTAGTGGCAACACCGGTTTTTCTTCTCGCCATGCTGGTGATAGTGACGATCATCCGACGCGGTCTGTCGGGGGCGCCCCCGGATACCATCTCGCTTGTTGTGCTTGGCTGGATTCTCGGGCTTTGCATGGGCATCAATTCCTGGGACGTGGCGATCCTCGGAATGATCTCGCTGATCGCTGCATTGCTGCTTGTCGCGCGACAGCCTTCCCCCATGTGGCAGTGCCTTGATCAATGGGGGGCAGCGGCGCTCGTTACCGTGGCGACGGCCTTTCTTACGGCTGCCCCCTTCATGGGCAGCTTTGTGCCATTTGCCAGTGGTGTTGAGTTGGCGCCAGCGCACACTCCGGCCTGGCAGCTACTGGCGGTTTACGGTCATGCCCTGCCGTTGGTCGGGCTGCTGTTGTTGGGTGTATGGCGCCTGGGTGATCCACAGATTCTCAGCGCGACCCTGTTGGTGGCCGCGCTGTTCCTGATAGCCCTCCCCGAAATCGTTATCATGCGCGATATCTATGAGTTGGAGTACGCCCGTGCCAACACCATGTTCAAGCTGAGTTTTCGGGCCCAGCAGTTGATCATTATCGCGGGTTTCGCGGTGCTGGCGCCGGCGGTGGTGCGCGGCGGGGTGTGGATGATGGGTGCGATGATTGCTGCCGCGCCCTTGATGGCGACGCTGGTCTATGCCGCGCATATTTATAGTCCACCGGGGTTGATTCGCGGTCTTGACGGTTACGGTTATCTTGGCGATGAGCGTGAACTGGTCGAAGCAGTCAGCCAGCTCGATCTGGCGCTGGGTGAATCGTTGGTCGAGGCCAGCGGCGAGGCCTTTGGGGAGACAGCGCGTGCTTCCGCGATGACCGGTCTGCCTGCCGTCGTCGGCTGGGCGGCACATGAATGGCTGTGGCGCGGAGATGGCGAAGCGGCCAATGCTCGTGCGCGCCATGTAGAGTTGTTTTATAGCACTGAAGATCCGGTCTTGCGTTGTCGTATTGTCCGAAGGTATAACATCCGCTATGCCATTGTGGGTCAGGTGGAACGGCGGCGTTACCCGAAATTGCAGGGCAATGCCATTGCTGCCCTTGGCTCGGAGGTCTATACAGGTAGCGGTGGAAGCATTGTCCGGATTGAACCGGACATTTGCCGTTGATTGGCAAGTGCCCCCAGAGCCGTTGCCAGAGGGTGGGGAAGGTTGATAGGCTTGGGTGTCATTACTTTGTTATCGGAGTGATCAGTGATGGGGAACTATCTTAGAAGGGCACAGCAGTGGTTTTTGGGGGTGGGCCTGGCCGCTCTAAGCTCTACTGTACTGGCGCAGGGTCCCACGCCAACCGGACCTCTGCCGACACCGAGCATCCCGCCCGCGGCGGTCACCCCCGTGGATGTACCGGTTCTGTCGGCGGGTTCGTCGCCATGGCTTTTGATGGTCGCATTTCTGGCCTTTACTGGGCTGTTGTATTTGGCACGGCGCCGTAGCACCAACGTCGACTGAGTTCAGGGCTGCGCCAGGACAAACATCAAAAGAAGTACTGCCAGTAGCAGCCAGCTCTTTGCGTCCCGCAGTGCGAAAAGGACAGGGTCCTCACGGATTTGTCCGGCGGTCGCTTTTTGCCAGATATGCACCACCCAGAGCATCAGCGGGAGCGCCGCAAGCCCAACCGCGTACGGATTGGCGTACAGTTTGGGCGCTTTCTCGGATGTATAGATAATCAACACGGCGCAGGCTCCGGTGGCAGTCAATGCACCGAGTGCCCTTATCGCTTTTAAATCCTGTAGTTGGTAGCGACGCCGAGAAATCCCCTGCAAACCGTTCTTCTGTGCTTGCACCAGCTCTGCCGCGCGCTTGGCGCAGGCCAGCGACGTAAAAAGACAAAGGCACAGGGCGAGCAGCCAGAACGATGGCCATATATGGATGGCAGCAGCCCCAGCGGCCACGCGCAGCGTGTACAGGGCGCCGAGACTGAACAGATCGATGAAGCGCAGCGTTTTAAGCCAGCGCGAGTAAAGCAGTGCCACCACCGCGTAAGTCAGGGTCAGGGCAAGAAAATGGCCCGAAGGTATCCACAGCCCAGCCAAGGCGATGCCAGTACCTAGCAGCAGTAAGGCGGCCAGCAGGGCAGTGGCGGGTTTTAGCTGGCCAGCGGCCAGGGGGCGGTATCGTTTGTGGGGGTGGCGCCGGTCATCCCGCAGATCGAAAAGATCGTTGACGATATAGATGGCTGAACAGGTCAGGCAGAAAACCCCGAAAGCGGCCGATGCTTGGGCCAGGGCAGACGATTCCTGCCACTTCTGCGCCGCGAGCAGGGGCAGAAAAATCAGCAGATTCTTTATCCAGTGATGCGGCCGCAAGCTGCGCCACAGCCCCAGGACGGTGTCGACCCGCAGTAACCGTGTCACTGGATCGTCTACCCCGGCCGCCCTGCGGATGGGCTGGTCGAGGGGGGCGGCGCCAGCAAATTCAAACGCGTCGTCGCCGATAAGGCGCCTTAGGCTCTTGAGCCGGGAGTCACCCCGCAGACCGTTGAGATCGATGACGCACGCGTCAAGTTGGGCTCTTTCCAGTAGAGCTCTTGCCAGATGCGGGTTTTCAGCCAGCAGATACAGGGGCCGCCCCTGTGATGCAGCCTGTTGGGCGAGCGTGACAACCTTGCTGTCGAGGGGTAGCTCCCCAGCTTCGGGTGCCGCCCCGGTAAAACGCGCCAGCCAAAGCTCCTGCTGGGTCGCCGCGCGGGTCAGGCCGCGATCCAGGGCCATCACAAAGGGTTTTGCCGCCACGCTTCAGCCCCCGGCAATCAGTCGCGCGGCCAGGTCGCGACCCGCGCGGATGGCATAATTTGTGCCGCGATCCTCGGGGTATATCTGCGCCATGGAGCAAAGGTAGAGGTCAGGTGCCAGCCCTTCCACCGGGGGAATGAACTGCGAATAATGCCGTTCGACGATCGGCTGTGCCCAGAGGGCGCGCCAGACATGATGCCTTTGTATCCAGCGCTGGTCGAACGCAGGGAACATGCGTTGCACATGCGGGATGGCGAAGTGGAGAAAATCATCAGCGCACAGGTCGAGAAGCGGGTCATCCTGCGGCAGATAGCGGGAAAGATAGACGATGTGCCGCCCGCCATAGTGCGCGGGTGATTGGAAGCGAGTGTGTTCGATAACGCCGACGAAGGGAAATCCTGGGTCGTTCACATTCAACCAATAGGTCGATGAAAGCGAGCGGTCGAGTACCAGAACGAGGCAAATATTGGCGAGGTAGTTGATGCGTCGCAGGGAGGCCAGCGTGTGTGGTGCGGCCCAGCCGTCGATCAGATCAGCCAGGATTGGGGGAGCGGTGGTGGCGATCACCCGCGCGGCCCGCTCGCTGCCCCATGGGCCACGGATCTCCCAGCCGCCGCGCGCCAGCGGGATCAGCTCAGTGGCGGCGGAATGGGTTTTGACCCTGCCGCCATGTGCCTGAATGTCCGCGCAAATGGCCTCGGCCAGTCGTGCAAAGGAGCCGCGAACATAAACCAACTGCTCTGCACCGCTCTTGGCTCGCGACCCGCCGCGCAGCTTCAGTTTGTTCCATATCCAGACGGCCGAGATAGCGTCGGCGTGGCGGCCGAATTTACCTTGCAACAAGGGCTCCCACATCACGCGATATACCCGCTCTCCGGCCATGGAGCGCAACCATTGAGCGGCGGTGAGATGCTCCAGAGGGCGCCAGTCCTTGACCCGGCGGGCGCGCAGGGCGAGCCATCCGAGCCGCAGGCGATCCAGTGGCGGCAGTGCGGTAAAACGCAGCAGGTCAAGGGGGGTGGACAAGCGCGTGATGCGACGGTTGTAGTAAACGCCTGTGAGGCTGGCCTCGGTGGCAACCGCATCCTCCAGGCCCAGTTCCCTGATCAATGCCATCACTTCCAGATCGGAGGTGAACCAGTGGTGGTAAAAGCGATCGAGCGGTTCCGCCTCCACGTTTTCGTCCGGCTGAAATGCTCCCGCGAGGCCGCCCACATGACCATCCGCTTCAATGACCGTGACCGGATGACCCGCGCGGGCCAGATCGCGGGCGGCGGCCAGCCCAGTGAAGCCGGAACCGATGACAGCGACGCTGGGCTTCATCGTTGGTTGTTACCGGCGGCGGCTCCCCGCCACACCCAGATCAGCAGACAGATCGCTCCGATCAGGGTTGTGGGCAGCCACAGCGCCACATGCACCACCAGCACATAGGCGGTCGCTTCCGCCAGCGGATTACCGACCGCCACCGTAGCCAACTGGGCGAAGTAATCGAAGGTGCCGACATGGCCGGGCGAAGAGGGTAACAGTGTCGCAAGGGTGCCAACCGGCATGGCGAGCCAGGCGGCTTCGGGTAGGGGGAGTGTCGACAGGGAGCGGGCAATCGCCCAGTAGCTGGCGCCTTCGAACAGCCAGGCCAGTACTGAATACCCCATAAGGCAGGGCATGGCACCGCGATTTGAAAGCCTGATCAGCGTATCAAGCAGTGGTTGACAATGGTTTTCAACCCGCGCCTGTCGATCGGGCCCCAAAATCCCGGCAAGGCGTGTCAGCCTGGCCAGAACCGGGGCCAGCAACGCGGGGCGTAGCAGTAGCAAAAGCGATATGGCGGCCAAGGCAAACAGCAGTATGCCACTGTATTGCACCATACCCAACGCACCGCCCCCCAGCGAAAAGAACCTGAGTGCAAGCCCGAGAGCGAGGATAACGACAACCATGTCCAGCGCGCGCTCGACCAGGACCGTCGCCAGCACCGCTCCCGACGGGACCTGTAACCAGTTTGAGAACCCGAAGCAGCGCAGCATGTCCCCGGCCCGCAGTGGCAGGAGGTTGTTCACCGCCATCGAGGCCAGCAAGGGAATGCCGCAGTGCATCATGCCCAAGTCTGGATTGAGGGGCTGCAGCATCCGCCGCCAGCGCAAAATCCGGCAGCTATATCCGAGGGCAAGAAAGCCCAGTGCCAGGGCCAGCCAGGCCACGGAGAAACCCTGGGCGACTAGTTGCAATACGCTGGTGCGATCCACGCCGCGCAGTGTCAACCAGAGAAAGAAACCGGCCAAACCCAGGCCGGCCAATAGCTGCAGCCTAGGCTTCACGGGATCCGGGTGCTGTCACGCTGAGTTTCATGCACACCGGCATCGGCCTCTGCATGTCGTTCAAAGCCGACCATATCGCGAACGATGTACAGGGGTCTTCGCTGCACCTCGGCGTAGATGCGCCCGATATACTCTCCGATAATCCCCAGCGACACCAACTGGACACCACCGATGAACAAAATGGCGATCATCAGTGCTGTCCAGCCTTCCACCCACGCAGACGTGAACAGGCGCATAAACAGCGCGTAGAAAATCCCCAGAACCGCCAGGCCTGCCGTCAACAGGCCGAGAAAAATCGAGGCCTGCAGGGGTTTAGTGGAAAAGGACAGCAGGCCGTCCAGTGCCAAACGCAGCATTTTGCGCAGGGGATATTTGGTGGTGCCGGCGAGGCGCCCGGGTCTGTCGTAGGGCAGTGATGTTTGCCGAAACCCCGACCAGGCAACCATGCCGCGCAGGAATCGATGCCGTTCGGGCATCTGCTTGAGGACATCCACGACCTTACGGCTCATGAGCCGGAAGTCGCCGCTGTCTGCCGGTATGGGCACTTCAGACAGCCGGTTGATTACCTGGTTAAAACCGCGGGCAGTACTGCGCTTGAACCAGCTCTCACCCTCGCGCGACGCTCTTGTGCCGTAAACGACATCGTAACCTTCACGCCAGCGGGCGATCATTTGTGTTACCAGTTCGGGCGGATCCTGCAAATCGCAGTCCATGAGAACGACGGCACCACCGTTGGCAAGATCGATGCCGGCAGTTGTCGCAATCTGCTGCCCGAAATTTCGCGACAGGGTGATAAGGCGCAAGCGATCATCGCGCCTTGCCGCAGCGTGTAGGAGGTTATTGGTGCCATCCGTTGAGCCGTCGTCAATGAAAATGAACTCGAAATCACAATCCTTCTGGGCGATGCTCAGCGCGTCCAGGCGTTCCAGCGTCGCCGGCAAAACGGCTTCTTCGTCAAAGCAGGGGAGGATGATGGAAATCAGGTCCAGGGGCTGCATGCCACTTTGGGTCGGCATCACGAGCCTATCTGCTGGTTATGATAAGAAGGCTGTTGTAAGCAGATTGGCCGCCAATGCCGCATAAGAACCGCTGCCTTTCTAATGACGGCTTATCTTATGATATCTGTGACAGCCCCGCCAAGCGGGTTGCGGTGCTGGGCAAAAATCACGTTTGGGTTGACAGACGGCCGCAGTAAACCAAGAATACGCGCCTGTCTCACCTTTGGTAACGGCTACTGCTGAGTACCCTCAGCCCCTGGCCTACTGCCGCGATGCGATGATTTGCGCGCAGCTGGTGGTGAGTCCCGTTATCCAGTGTGGCCGCATGGGCTGCGCTGGGGGCCAGACACTGCGCTACCCCGCAGGGCGACCGATACACGGGTTCGTGATCGCTTTTCACCCGCACACTGTGAAAAGAGCCTTCGAGGAGTGCCACCTTGGGCGCCAGCCGAAGGCGGGCAGGTTACGAACCGCCGTTGTGTCTCGCTCGTTCAGGGAGTGGCGTAGCCAGCCGGGCACCGGTCCAGGTGCTTTCCAGGCTTCTCCACACAGTTGCGATGAAACGGCTACCGGCGAGGGTAACGCGTCGGGGCGTTTTGACTGGGCCTGAACAGCCCTGGGAGAAAGAGTGTGGAGATGTTGTCCGGTGGCGAGATGATCGCCCGCGCCCTCGAGGACGAGGGAGTCGAGTTTATTTTTGGCTACCCCGGCGGAGCGGTGCTGCATATTTACGATGCCTTGTTCAAGGCGAGCAAAATTCCCCATGTGCTGGTACGGCACGAGCAGGCGGCCACCCACGCGGCCGACGGCTATACCCGCGCCACCGGCAAGCCCGGCGTGGTGCTGGTGACCTCCGGCCCCGGTGCCACCAATGCGGTAACCGGCATTGCCACGGCCTACATGGACTCCATTCCCATGGTGGTGCTGTCTGGCCAGGTGGCCAGCCACCTGATTGGCGAAGACGCCTTCCAGGAGTGCGACATGGTGGGGATTTCCCGCCCCATCGTTAAGCACAGCTTCATGGTGCGCAAGCCGGAAGACATCCCGGCGATGATCAAGAAGGCCTTCCACATTGCCACCACCGGCCGCCCCGGCCCGGTGGTCATCGACATTCCCAAGGACGCCACGCGGCCCGATGCCAAGTTCGAGTACGTGTACCCGGATGCGGTGAAAATCCGCTCCTACTCGCCGGCCCAGCGCGGTCACACCGGGCAGATCAAGAAGGCGGCCCGGCTGCTGTTGTCGGCCAAGCGCCCGGTGATTTACTCCGGCGGCGGCGTGGTACAGGGCGAGGCCAGCGAATTGCTGACGCAACTGGCCCGCGACCTCAACTACCCGGTGACCAACACCCTGATGGGCCTTGGCGCCTATCCCGGCACCGACCGCCAGTTCCTGGGCATGCTGGGTATGCACGGCCTGTACGAGGCCAACATGGCCATGCACAACGCCGATGTCATCCTGGCGGTGGGGGCGCGCTTTGACGACCGGGTGACCAACACGGTGAGCAAGTTCTGTCCCGGTGCCAAGATTATTCACATCGATATCGACCCCACCTCCATCTCCAAGACGGTGCAGGCGGACATCCCCATTGTTGGCCCGGTGCAGTCGGTGCTCACCGACCTGGCCGAACAGGTGGCGCAAATGCGCAACAAGGATGCCGAGCTGCCCGACCAGGGCGCGCTGGAGCGCTGGTGGCAGCAGATTGACGAGTGGCGGGCCAAACACGGCCTGTGGAGCGGGCGCCGTTACGGCGAGAGCGAGATGATCATGCCCCAGCAGGTGATCGAGAGCCTGTTTCGGGCCACCGGCGGCAATGCCTATGTCACCTCGGATGTGGGCCAGCACCAGATGTTTGCCGCCCAGTATTACCGCTTCAACCACCCGCGCCGCTGGATCAACTCCGGGGGCCTTGGCACCATGGGCTTTGGTCTGCCGGCGGCGATGGGCGCCAAGCTGGCCTTTCCCGAGGCGGATGTGGCCTGCGTCACCGGCGAGGGCAGTATCCAGATGAACATCCAGGAGCTGTCCACCTGTACCCAGTACAACCTGCCGGTGAAAATCATCAACCTGCGCAACAACTACCTTGGCATGGTCAAGCAGTGGCAGGACATGCAGTACGAAGGCCGCCACGCCATGAGCACCTACGAGGACTCCCTGCCGGATTTCATCAAGCTGATGGAGGCCTACGGCCACGTGGGCATGCAGGTGCGCAAGCTGGATGAACTGGATGCGAAGATGGAAGAAGCCTTCGCCATGAAAGACAAACTGGTCTTCCTCGATATCTTCATTGATCCGATGGAGCACGTGTACCCGATGCACGTGGCCCCCAACGGCGCCATGAAAGATATGTGGTTGAGCAAGAACGAGAGGACCTGAACATGCGACGCATCATCTCCATCCTGCTTGAAAACGAGCCCGGCGCGCTGTCGCGGGTGGTTGGCCTGTTCTCCCAGCGTGGCTACAACATCGAAACCTTGAACGTGGCGCCCACCGAAGACGCCACCCTGTCCCGCCTGACCCTCACCACCATTGGTGATGACAGAACCATCGAGCAGATCACCAAGCAGCTCAATAAGCTGGTAGACGTGGTCAAGCTGGTGGATTTGACCGAGGGCGCCCACATCGAGCGCGACCTGATGCTGATCAAGGTGCGCGCCAGTGGCGGCGCGGCCCGCGACGAGGTCAAGCGCACCACGGATATCTTCCGCGGCCAGATTGTGGATGTGGGCCCGAATGTCTACACCATCCAGCTGGTGGGCACCGGCGAAAAGCTGGATGCCTTCGTGGCGGCCATGGCCGAGGCGGAAATCCTCGAAGTGGTGCGCTCCGGTGTGGCCGGCATTGCCCGTGGCGAGAAGGTGCTGCGGCTGTAGCCACGCGGCGCCTGCGCTGTTCACCGACCCTGCAACCTTCAGCACACCAACAGGCCGCTGGCGACGCCGGCGCGCCTGCCCAACCCTGCTATATAGCGACTGAGAGACCCCCTATGGCTCGCAAACTGATTTCCAGCGGCTCGGACTTCGAGCAGAAAATTGGCTATTCCCGCGCGGTGGTGGATGGCGACTACGTTTTTGTATCCGGCACGACCGGTTACGACTACGCCGCCAACAGCGTCAGCGAGGATGTGGCCGAGCAGACCGACCAGTGTTTTCGCAATATTCAGGCGGCGCTGGACGAGGCCGGCAGCAGCATCGCCAACATCGTGCGGGTGACCTACATCCTGCCCAACCGGGATGATTTCGAAGCCTGCTGGCCGGCGCTGAACCGCTGGCTGGGCGAGGTGCGCCCGGCGGCCACGGTGTTCGAGGCCCGCCTGCTGGACGACGCCATGAAGATCGAGATTCAGGTCACCGCGCGCCTGAACGCGGCCTGAAGTCTGGCCGGCATCTGCCGGCATTGATGATGTGAGCGGGGGCCCACTAGTGCCCCCGTTTTGCTTCCATCCGCTTGAGCAGGGTGGACAGGATCATCTTGTACAGCTCCGGCCCCAGGTATTTGTCTTCCACGCCGCTGTCGATGCTGGGGTTGTCGTTGACCTCGATTACAAAACCCTTGCCCTGGCTCTCCTTTACATCCACACCGTAAAAGCCATCGCCAATGGGGCGGGTGGCGCGCACGGCGGCGTCCAGTACAGCCGGGGGCACTTCGAAGGTGGGCAGGGTGTCGAAGCCGCCGGAATCGGTTTTGTCGCCGTGGCGGTAAATCTGCCAGTGGTTCTTCACCATGTAGTAACGGCAGGCATACAGCGGTTTGCGGTCGAGAATGCCAATGCGCCAGTCGAAGTCGGTGTACAGGAACTCCTGGGCCAGTAGCAGGGTGGAGCGCTGGAACAGGCGCTTGCAGATGCCATCCAGTTCCTCCCGGTTGGCTGCCTTCTCCACGCCCTTGGAAAAGGCGCCGTCGGGGATTTTCACCACGATGGGGTAGCCGAGCTGTTCCCCCAGGGTATCCAGCTGCCCCGGCTGGTCCTTGTACAGCACCACGGTTTTGGGCGAGGGCACTTTGTGGGTGCGGAACAGGTCTGCCAGGTAGATCTTGTTGGTGCAGCGCAGGATGGAGTTGCTGTCGTCAATCACCACCAACCCTTCGCTTTCGGCCTTCTTGGCGAAGCGGTAGGTGTAGTGGTCGATGTTGGTGGTGGTGCGGATGAACAGGCCGTCGAACTCCGGCAGGCGCAGGTAGTCGCGCTGGGTGATCAGCTCCACGTCCACGCCCAGTTCCTTGCCGGCCTTCACAAAACGCTTCAGCGCCTTGTCGTCCGAGGGTGGCAGGGCTTCGGCGGGGTCCACCAGCACCGCCAGGTCGTAGCGCGCCGCCTTCTGCTCGCGCTGCTTGCGCCATACCTTGCGGCTGAACTCATCCAGGGCCGAGGCAAAGCCGTTTTCCTCGTCTTCACCGAGGCCCTTGGGTGAGCGCGGCTTGAGGCTGGTGATCTCCCACTGGCGGCGGTAGCGCAGGGTGATTTCCAGAATGGGGCAGGGGAAGGTTTCAAACAGCTTCTGAGCCAGTTCGCCAAAGCGGGCATCCACGCTGTGGCCGAAGTAGCTCAGCAGGGTGATGTCGGCGCTGGTATCGGCGTCCTTGAGGGTTTTGTCCAGGTCCTGGTCGAGGTCATCCAGGTGGATGCGGTACAGGGCGCGTTTGCTGAGGTCGTTCAGCGTGCGCACCGAGGGGATGACCTTGTGGCCGCGCGCCTCTGCCAGCAGGGAGCAGTAGTAGCCCTGGCTCAGGTAGGCAAAGCTGCGGCTCAGGTTGATGACCCGGGTGCGGGCCTGGCCCTGGGGGTAGCTGCCGTTCATGTAGTCGGCGAAGGTGATGACCTGCTCGCTGGGGTAGTAGGGCGCCCAGTCGCTGCGCTTGTCGATCACGATCAGGGTTTGGGACATCAATAACTCTCGGGGGTGTAATGCGTGAATGCCGGCGAAGTATTTGCCCACTTGCCGGGGCCGTCAATCGGCCAGTGCAGAATTACCGAACTCGGGAGTGAGCCCCGCCACCGGGCAGCGGGGCCTGCTTGGGCGGGGCCGGGGGAGAAAGGGCGGGCGTATCAGGCAGCCGCAGCCGCCGGCGCCTGCTGGGCGCCGCGAATCAGCTTGCCCGGCAGGCTGCCGGTGGGTTCGCCGTCGCGCATGATGACTTCGCCGCCCACCAGGGTGTAGCGGTAGCCCTCGGCGCCCTGGAACACCCGGCGCCCGCCGGCGGGCAGGTCGAAGATAATTTCCGGCCGCTTCACCTGCAGGGCGTCAAAGTCGATGATGTTGATGTCGGCCTTCATGCCCGGCTCCAGCGTGCCGCGATCGTCCAGTCCCATACAGCGGGCGGTGTCGTGGGTGTGCATTTTCACCGCCTCTTCCAGCCCCAGCCGGCCGCCGCTGGCGCGGTCGCGCACCAGATAGCTGAGCAGGTAGGTGGGCACGCTGGCGTCGCACAGCACGCCGCAGTGGGCGCCGGTGTCGGCCAGGCTCAGCACCGAGTTTTCGTCCTTGAGCATGGCAAACTGCCGCGACAGGTCGCGGCTGTCGTAGCCGAACAGGGGGCAGTAGAGCAGGGTGGTGCCGCCGTTGGCGAGCAGGGCGTTGTAGGTGTATTCCTCGTTGCTGAGGCCGGCCTGCCTGGCCAGGTATTCAATGCTGTCTTCGTAGCGCGGCTCGTAGTTGGGCGTATCGCCCATCACGTAGAGGTTGTCGTAGCCGCAGGTGATGGCGTTGAGGAAGAAGTCGCCGCCGGTGTCGATGGGGGTTTCGCTCAAAATGGCCTGGCGCACCTCGGGCCGGTGCAACTGGTCGAGCCGTTCCTGGCGCGACAGGCCGGCCAGGGGCGCGTAATTCTGGTGGAACATAAAGGGGTGCACGGTGCCGTCCCAGCCCATCAGGATGTTGACCGGGCGCGCGCCCACGTGGGGAATCAGGCGGGCGCCGTCCTTGCGCGCCTCGCGCACGTAGGCGAGCTGTTTCTGCACCCGCTCCCAATCCGCCTCTTCGCGGAAGAACAGCACAAAGTTGACCTGGCAGTGGTTGTCGATGGACAGCTGCTTCATCCAGGCCATCTCCTCTTCCCAGTCGTCGAAGTCCGACACCAGGCCGTAGATGCCCTTGCCCATCTGGCCGATGGCGCTGCCGATGCCCAGCAGCTCGCCGGCGTCGGAGTAGGTGCCCGGCATCACCTGGCCGTCGCGGGTGGTGTGCAGTTTGGTGCGCGAGGTGGTAAAGCCGATGGCGCCAGCCTCAATGCCTTCGCGCACGATGGCGGCCATCTGGCGCACGTCGTCCTCGGTGGCGGGCTCGTTGTCTACGCCGCGCTGGCCCATCACGTAGGTGCGCACGGCGCAGTGGGGCACCTGGGCGCCGATGTCGATGGCCCGGGGCTTGCGGTCCAGCGCATCCAGGTATTCCGGGAAGCTCTCCCACTGCCACTGGATGCCCTCGGCCAGTGCCGCGCCGGGAATGTCTTCCACGTCTTCCATCACCTCGATCATGCGCTGGCGCTCGCTATCGTCCGGGCGACAGGGCGCGAAGCCGACGCCGCAGTTGCCCATGATCAGGGTGGTGATGCCGTGATGGGCGGCGGGGCTGCAATGGGCGTCCCAGGTGGCCTGGCCGTCCATGTGGGAGTGGGTGTCCACCCAGCCGGGGGTGACCAGGGCGCCGCTGGCGTCGATGGTCTGGTGCGCCTCGCCGAGCGTGCTGCCAATGGCGGCGATGCGGCCGTCGCGGATGGCGACATCGGCCCGGCGGGCCGGGGCCCCGGTGCCGTCCACCACCGTACCGTTGACGATGAGGGTGTCAAACAGCGTGTTGTTGGGTGTTTTGTTGCGGGTTTTATTGCGTGTTGTATTGAGAGTGTCATCCACGCTCGCTCCTCCGTTCCTTATGGTTATCTGGAGATGCCCCGGCGCGGCCTGTGTCGATGGCGCGGCCCTGTGCCAGGCAGAGGCCTAGACTAGCACTCCCGCACCGCGGGTAAAGGTTGTCACTGGGGCCGCGAGGCGGACTGGTTTATCAATTTGCGCTGGGACGGGCTGGGGGCGCTCGCGGCGGCAATAAGGCGGCGATACGGCGGCTACACCGCGCCCAGCATGGCCTTCAGGTGGGCCTCCACACAGCGCCCCAGGGCCAGCAGGTGGTAGCCCCCTTCCAGGCAGGACACCAGGCGCCCCCCGGCGCTGGCATCGGCCTGCTCACAGAGCCGCCGGGTCACCCAGGCATAGTCGCTGTCGACAAAGTTGAAGCCGGCCATGTCGTCGGCCTGGTGGGCGTCAAAGCCGGCGGACACCAGCACCAGCTGCGGCGCAAAGTCCGCCAGTCGCCCCAGCCAGTCGCGCTCCACGGTGGCGCGCAGGGCGGCGCCGTCGCTGCCGGCGGGTAGGGGGCTGTTAATGACATTGGCGGCGCTCGGCCCGGCGCCGCTGTGGGGGTAGAAGGGGTGCTGGAACAGCGAGCAGAACAGAATGCGCTCATCGCCGGCCACGATGTCTTCGGTGCCATTGCCGTGGTGTACGTCAAAGTCCAGGATGGCTACCCGCTCTAAGGCGTGGTCGCGCAGGGCGCGATAGGCGCCCACCACCACATTGTTGAACAGGCAAAAGCCCATGGCCCGGGCCCGCTCGGCGTGGTGGCCGGGGGGGCGCACGGCGCAAAACGCCTTGCTGTGCTCGCCACCCATTACAAGATCCACCGCCTGTTGCGCGGCGCCGGCGGCGTGCAGGGCGGCGCTGAGAGTGTGTGGGTTCATGGCGGTGTCTTCATCCAGCGGGATGTGGCCACTGGCCGGCGCGCGCTGGTAGAGGGACTCGATATAGCCTCTGTCGTGTACCTGTTCGAGCAGGCCGGCATCCACCTTCGGTGCTTCGTAATGACGCAGGGCCATGTCGAGCCCGCAGGCCAGCAGGCGGTCGCTGATGGCACCGAGGCGGGCCGGCTGCTCGGGGTGTTGCGGCCCCATGTCGTGCTGCAGGCATTCCGGGTGGGTGATATAGGCAATGGTCATGGGGCGTTTACCGCAATTCGGGCAGCGCGGGGAGCAATGCCCATTCTCTGGCGTCTATACTGGGCCTAACTCTAGTACAGGAGCCCGCCAAGGTTAAGCGGGCAGCGCTTTGATGAGACGACACCGCCTATACCGCATCTTCGAGCCCGCCTCGGTGGCCGTAATCGGCGCCAGCCCGCGGCAGGGCTCGGTGGGGTACCAGGTGCTGCACAACCTCAAGGCGGCGGGGTTTGAAGGCGCGATCTACCCCGTCAACCGCCGCCACAGCCGTATTCTCGATGTGCCCTGCCACGCCAGCATCACCGACATTGGCGAGCCGGTGGACCTGGTGGTGCTGGCCATTCCGGCGCAGCGCATCCCGGGTGTGATGCGCCAGTGCGTGGCGGCGCGGGTGGGCGGTGTGGTGGTGATTTCTGCCGGTTTTGGGGAGGTTGGCCCCCTGGGTCGGCAACTGCAGGAGGAGATTGTCGACCTGGCGCGCGCCGCCAACATCCCGCTGGTGGGGCCCAACTGCCTGGGTGTGATGCGGCCGCGGCTGGGCCTGAATGCCACCTTCGCCCACAGCGAGGTGCGCCACGGGCCGGTGGCGCTGGTGTCGCAGTCCGGTGCCTTCTGCACGGCACTGCTGGATGCGGCCTGGTCCGGGGGGCGGGGCTTTTCTGCCGTGGCCTCCCTTGGTGCCACCGCCGATGTCGACTTTGGCCAGGTGCTGGATTACCTCTCCCTCGACGCCCAGACGCGCAGCATCCTGCTGTATATCGAGGGCGTGAACGATGCCCGGGCCTTTTTGAGTGGCCTGCGGGCGGCGGCGCGCCTGAAGCCGGTGGTGGTCATCAAGCCGGGCCGCCACCAGGCCGGGCGGCGGGCGGCCGTTACCCACACCGGCGGCCATCGCGGTAGCGACCAGGTTTTTAACGCCGCCCTGGAGCGGGCCGGGGCGGTGCGGGTCAACACGGTGAACGAGTTGCTGGCGGCGGCCAATACCCTGGCCTCCGGCGTGCGGGTGACCGGCGGTCGCCTTGCCATCCTCACCAATGGCGGCGGCCCGGGGGTGATGGCGGCCGATCGCGCCGCCGAGTTGGCGGTGCCGCTGGCCCAGCTGTCGGAGGCCAGCATCGAGGCCCTTGGCCAGGTGCTGCCGCCGCACTGGTCGCCCTCCGACCCGGTGGATCTGCTGGGCGATGCCGACCCGCAACGCTACCGCAAGGCGCTGGAGATTGTGCTGGCCGACCGCAACGTGGATGGCGTGGTGGTGCTGCTGACCCCCCAGGGCATGACCGACCCCAACGGCTGTGCCGAGGCGGTAATTGCCGCAACGCGCGGCAAGCGCAAGCCGGTGCTGGCCTGCTGGATGGGCCAGAACCAGGTGCGCGAGGGGCGCTGGAAGTTGCAGCGCGAAGGCATACCCCACTTCAATAGCCCGGAGGCGGCGGTGAACGGCTTTGGCTACCTCGCCGCCTACCACCGCAACCAGCAGACCCTGCTGCAGGCGCCGCCGCCACTGGCGGCACACCGGGCGCCGCGGGTACAGGCCGCCCGGGATATTATCCGCGCCGCGCTGCGCGATGCGCGGGTACACCTGGACAGCCTGGAGGCGCGGGCGGTGGTGTCGGCCTTTGATATTCCGGTGTCCGACTGCATCAATGTCACCAGTGCCGACGAGGCCCGGCGCGCGGCCGAATCGCTGGGCCTGCCAGTAGTGCTCAAAATCAACTCCCCGGACATTGCCCACAAGAGCGATGTGGGCGGGGTGCGCCTGAACGTGCGGGAGGCGGCGTCGGTGCCCGCCGCCTACCGGGAGATTCACGCCGCGGTCAGCGCTCGTGTTCCCGACGCCCGGGTACACGGTGTGACGGTGGAGCCCATGGAACTGCGCCCCCACGCCCGGGAGGTGGTGGTCGCCATCGAGCGTGACCCGGTATTTGGCCCGGTGATCCGCTTTGGCGCCGGCGGCATGGCCGAGGACATTCTGGCGGAGACCGCGGTGGCCATCCCGCCCCTCAACGTGTTTTTGTGCGAAGAGCTGATCCAGCGCAGCGCCGCCCAGCGCCTGCTGGTGGCCCACCGCTACCTGCCCTCCATACGCCGTGAGGCCTTGGTAGATGTGCTGATGCGGGCTTCGGAGCTGGCCTGTGAGCTGCCGGAAATCCAGCGCCTGATTCTCAACCCGGTGCTGGTGGACGAAGACGGGCTGGTGGCGGTGGATGCCTGGATGGCGGTGTGCCCGGTCAGCGAGGGGGCCGGGCCCTTCGACCACCTGGCCATTCACCCCTATCCGCCGGGCATGACCAGCGCCCTCACCGGCCGCGATGGCCGCCAGTTTGTGGTGCGCCCCATACGGCCTGAAGACACCGCCATCGAGCGGCGCTTTGTGGACGGCCTGTCGCCCGAAAGCCGCTATTTTCGCTTTATGTACGGCATGGGCGACATCACTCCCGCCATGCTGGCGCGCTTTACCCAGATCGACTACGACCGGGAGATGGCCCTGGTGGTGGTGGAGCACGATGACACCGAGAACGCCAGCATCAAGGCGGTGGCCCGCTACGTGGCCAACCCCGGCGGTGAGTCCTGCGAATTTGCCCTGGCGGTGGCCGACGACATGCAGCGCCAGGGTATTGGCAGCGAACTGATGCGGCGCCTGATGACCCTGGCCAGCCAGCGCGGCTTCCAGGAAATGGAGGGCGATGTACTGGCCCAGAACAGCAAAATGCTGAAGCTGTGTCGCGGGCTGGGTTTTAGCCTGCGCCGCGACCCGGACGATGCCGAAATCATGCAGGTCAGCCGCCGTTTGCAGGGCTGAGCCCGCGCCCCGGTGGTATCATCTCAGGCCGTATTGGTGCACTGGAGAGTCGCATGTCAAAGCCCCTGAACCACACCCTGCTGAGCGCGGTGACGCTGGCCGCCGCCTGCGCCCTGCCCGCCGCCGCGGTGGACTACCCCGCTACGCCAACGGTGGATCAGCAGGACGATTACCATGGCACCGTGGTGAAGGATCCCTACCGGTGGCTGGAGCAGGACGTGCGGGAGGCGGACGAGGTAGCCGCCTGGGTAGAGGCCCAGAACGCGGTGACCTTCTCCTATCTTGACGGCCTGGCGGGCCGCGAGGTCATCGAACAGCGCCTGACCGACCTGTGGGACTTCGAGCGCTACTCCACCCCGCGCCGCTACGGCGACTATTACTTCTACAGCCGCAACGACGGCCTGCAGAACCAGGCCGTGCTGTACCGCAGCAAGGCACCGGGGGTAGACCCTGAAGTGGTGCTGGATCCGAACGGCTGGTCGAAGGACGGCACCGTGGCCCTGGCGGAGGTGTCGGTCAGTCCCGATGGCCGCTATGTGGCCTACGGTATCCAGGATGGCGGCAGCGACTGGCGCACCTGGCGGGTAAAGGACATCGACAAGGCCAAGGTGCTGGATGACGAACTGCACTGGATCAAGTTTTCCGATGCCAGCTGGGCGGCGGACGGCAGCGGCTTTTATTACAGCCGCTATCCCGAACCTGCCGAGGGCGAGCAGTTCCAGAGCCTGAACACCCACATGGCGGTGTATTTCCACCGGCTGGGCAGCGCGCAGGAAAAGGACCAGCAGGTGTACGCGCGGCCGGATCACCCGGAGTGGGGTTTTAGCGCCGAGGTTGGCCATGGCGGTCGCTATCTGTTCATCAACACCTGGATAGGTACTGACGACCGCTATCGCGTGGAGGTGATCGACCTCAGCGACGAGCCCGGCAAGGTTATCGTGCTGGAGGATGACTTCCGGGCGGACTTTTCCCTGGTGGAGGTGGTTGGCGATACCGCCTACTTCCGCACCACCCTGGACGCACCCCGGGGGCGTATCGTCAGCTACGATCTGAAACAGGGTGCCGGTGGCAGCTGGCGGGAAGTTGTGCCGCAGCAGGCGCCGGTGCTGCAGGGCGCCAGCCTGGTGGGCGGCAAACTGGTGCTGGACTACCTGCAGGACGCCCACGCCAAGGTCGCTATTCACAGCCTTGCGGGCAAGGCCCTGAGGGAGGTTTCACTGCCCGGCCTTGGCACTGTTTCCGGCTTTGCCAATGCGCCGGATGACCCGGTGACCTACTACAGTTTCTCCTCCCTCAACCGGCCCGCCACCGTGTATCGCTACAACGTGGACAGCGGCGACAGCGAGGTCGCCCTGGCGCCGGAGCTGGCTTTTGACCCCGACGATTTTGTGGTGCGGCAGGTGTTCTACCCCTCGGCCGATGGCACCCAGGTGCCCATGTTCATTGCCCACCGCAAGGGCATCAAGCTCAATGGCAGCAACCCGACCCTGTTGTACGGCTACGGCGGCTTCAATATTTCCCTCACGCCGGGCTTCTCGGTGACGCGACTGGCCTGGATGGACCTGGGCGGCGTGTATGCCCAGGCCAACCTGCGCGGTGGCGGCGAATACGGCGAGGCCTGGCACAAGGCCGGCACCAAGCTGCAAAAGCAGAACGTGTTCGATGACTTCATCGCCGCGGCCCAGTACCTGCAGCGGGAAAAGTACACCAGCCCGGAACACCTGGGCATTTACGGCGGCAGCAACGGCGGCCTGCTGGTGGGCGCGGTGGTAAACCAGCGGCCCGACCTGTTTGCCGCGGCCATCCCCGCGGTGGGGGTGATGGACATGCTGCGTTTCCAGCGCTTTACCGCCGGTCGCTTCTGGGTGGACGATTACGGCTCATCGGATGACCCGGAGCAGTTCAAGGCGCTCTACGCCTATTCGCCCTACCACAACATCCAGGCCGGCGCTGACTACCCGGCGGTGCTGGTGACCACCGCCGATACCGACGACCGGGTGGTGCCGGGGCACAGCTTCAAATACATCGCCCGCCTGCAGGCCGCCCAGGGCGGCGGCGACCCGGTGCTGATCCGAATCCAGACCCGCGCCGGGCACGGGGCGGGCAAGCCCACCTCCATGCTGATCCGCGAGTATGCGGATATGTGGACCTTTCTGGCCGCGCACCTGGGGCTGACCCTGGATGCGACCGACTGATATCGTTAGCCAACCGTTGTCTCACTGGGAGAACCACCATGCCTAACCCCACCAAGATCCGCGATTGCATGCACCGCAAGCCCCTGACCATTCGCCGGGACGAAAGCCTGGTGACGGCCATTTCGATGATTGTGGAGTACAAGCTCACCGGGCTGACGGTGACCGACAGCGAGGGCGCCGTGGTGGGCATCCTGTCGGAACTGGATTGCATCCGCGCGGTGCTGACGGCTATCTACAACGACGGCGACCCGGAGCACAAACAGGTGGAAGATGCGATGGACGCCGACGTCCAGACCTGCACCACCGAAACCAGCATTGTGGAAGTGGCCCAGGCCATGGTGGACACCCGCCAGCGCCGCCGGCCGGTGGTTGAGGCGGGCAAGCTGGTGGGGCAGGTCAGCTCCAACAACGTGCTGTGGGCGCTGATGGAGCACAGCCGGCGCAAAGTGCTCGACCAGCGCGGGGGTTGAGCCGGCAGTGTTTGTACCTGTAGTTCCCGTGCGCTTGCGGCGCGAAACAATGTGCTTGTCGTTGGTGGCGGCGCTGCCCTGGGCGCCGCTGGCGGCGGCATCATCCGCTGGCAGCCACCCCCTGGCCGAACATCTGCGCAAAGAGGCAGAGGCACTTGCGGCCCACGTGGAGGCAGCGAAAGATGCCGAGGAAGACGCTGAAGTGGTGGAAGACCAGGGCTTGTCGTTCCAGAGCGCGGATGGCAACAACCTGCTACAACTGGACTTTCGCGGCCAGTTCCGGGCGGTAAACCCCTTCGACAACTACCCCACCAGCGAAGAGGGGCTCGATGGGGAGGAGGGCACCAAGTTCACCGTCAACCGCGCTCGTATCAAGTTTGGTGGCCACCTCCTGCAACCCTGGTTACGTTTTTACTTTGAAGAGGACCTAAAGACGCCGCAATTGCTGGATGGGCGCTTTATGATCGAAGAGAACCCCGCCCTGAAACTCAAAATCGGGCAGTGGAAGTCGCGCTTTTCGCGTGAGCGGGTGATTTCTTCCGGTAAACAGACAGGCGTCGATCGCTCCCTGCTGAACAGCGTGTTCACTGTGGATCGGCAGCAGGGCGTCTCCCTGTACGGCAATCTGGAAGGCGAGGGCGCCAATAATTTCAGCTACTGGGCATCGGTGCTCACCGGCAACGGCATCGGCGCCTGGAGAAACGATGACAGCCACCCCATGTACCTGCTGCGTCTGCAGTGGAATCCCAACGGCAGTGACCTGGGCTTTTCCGGCTCGGACCTTGGCTACAGCGAGGAACTGGTCTCTTCCGTGGCGGTGGCGGCGGTTACCAATCGCAGCCCCTACACGCGGTTTTCGTCATCCGGCGGGGGGCAGCTCAGCGGCTTTGAAGACGGCGTGGACGGCCAGTACGACATCAACCAGTACCTGTTCGAGACCGCCTTCAAATACCGCGGCTGGTCCTGGGAGCAGGAGGCCCACTACAAGCACATCGACGACAGGGTGAACCGGCGCGATACCACCCTGGTGGGTTATTACGTCCAGTTGGGTTATATCCCCAAAGCCTGGCGAGACCTGCCCGGCAAGGTGGAAATTTTCGGCCGCCAGTCCTGGTACGACCCGGACACCGACACCGCCGGCGACAACAACCGCGAATATACCCTGGGCATGAACTGGTTCCTGAACGGGCACCGCAACAAACTTACCTTCGACGTAGCCTACCTGGATTTCGACCAGGTGTCCGCGGACGGTGCCACCGGCACCCGGTTCCGGGTCCAGTGGGATATTTCCATCTACTGATCTAGCCACCCGCGTGCACGCCGCCGGGCTTGCCGCTATGCTGTGCTGCCTTGTCTGCCATTGGCTGGAAGCAACCACATGAAAACCATCGGCCTGCTGGGCGGAATGAGCTGGGAGAGCACCCAGACCTACTACCGCCTGATCAACCAGGGCGTGCAGAAAGCGCTGGGCGGCCTGCACTCCGCGCGCATTGTGCTCGACAGCATCGACTTCCAGGAACTCGCCGACCTGCAGGCCGCGGATGACTGGGCGGGCGCTACCGCGCTGCTGGTCAACGCAGCTGGCCGGGTGGCGGCGGCGGGGGCCGACTGCGTGCTGATTTGCACCAACACCATGCACAAGGTGGCGCCGGCCATCGAGGCGGCGGTGGATCTGCCCCTGCTGCACATTGCCGATGCCGCCGGTGAAGTGCTGGCGGCACAGGGCATCACCACCATCGGTTTGCTGGGCACCGCCTTCACCATGGAGCAGGACTTCTACCGCGAGCGCCTGCGCAGCGGGTTTGGCATTGCAACGCGGGTGCCGGAAGCCGCCGACCGCGCCACCGTGCACCGCATCATCTACGAGGAGCTGTGCCAGGGCCGGGTGCTGGACGCCTCCCGCCTTGAGTACCAGCGCATCATCGACGCCCTGGCCGCCAGCGGCGCCGAGGCCGTGGTGCTGGGCTGCACCGAGATTGGCCTGCTGGTGCAGCAGGAGCACAGCGCAGTGCGCCTGCTGGATACCACCGCAGTACACGCCGCGAAAGCCGTCGACTTTGCGCTGGCTTGCTGAATGTGGCCGTGACGCCTTCACTGCTGCCCACCCTGAACGACAGGTTTTCACCGCATGAATGACATTCTCAATTTCTACCCCATCACGGAAAACATCGGCACTGCCGGCCAGCCGACCCGGGAACAGTTCGCGCAGATTGCGGCGGCGGGCTATACGGCGGTGATCAACCTCGCCATGCCGGATTCCGATAACGCCATCCCCGAGGAGGGCTCGCTGGTGTCGTCCCTGGGCATGGACTACATCCACCTGCCGGTGCCCTTCGACGCGCCCGGCGAGCAACACCTGCAGCGTTTTTTTGGCGTTATGGCGGCCCTTGGCGATGACCGGGTGTTTGTGCACTGTGCGCTGAACATGCGGGTGTCGGCCTTTATGTACAAGTACCTCACCCTGCGCGAGGGCCTGGACGAGGCCCGGGCCACCAGCCCCCTGCTACAACAATGGCTGCCCCAGATGGACCCGGCCTGGCGGCGCATTATCGCCATGGAGCGCAGCGCCATCGAAGGCTGAGGCGCCCGTGGGCCGGGCCATGCGCTCGGGGTAAAGCGGGCCGGGTTTGCCGCCTGTGGGCAAGATCATCAGGGCGCGTTGCCTGTGGCGTTGATTCGTGGATAATGCGCCGCCTTTCCCGGGTGGCTGGCGGGGCCCGCTTTGCGTTCTCTGAAAGCGCCCCCTATAGTCTGTTCAGACGTGGCGTGGAAAGCTTCCCGGTGATCCCGGGTTCCCGCTGCTCATTCACCAAACAGGCAGAGTTATGAAACTAGGTATTCTATCCCGCAATCGGAACCTCTACTCCACCCGTCGCCTGGTGGAAGAGGCCCAGGCACGCCAGCATGAAGTGCGCGTTATCGACGTGCTCAAGTGCTACATGAACATCACTGCCAATGATCCCACCGTGTATTACCAGCGCTCCGCCGACAAAGTGGAACCGGTGGCCTTCGATGCGGTGATCCCGCGCATCGGCGCCAGCGTGACCGCCTACGGTTGTGCGGTGCTGCGCCAGTTTGAGGTGGGGCACACGTATTCCATTAACGAATCCATCGCCATCACCCGCTCCCGCGATAAACTGCGCGCCCACCAGTTGCTGGCCCGGCGTGGCATTGGCCAGCCGGTAACTGCCTACGCCCACTCGGCGCGAGCCACCGACCACCTGATCGAATCCGTGGGCGGGGCCCCCCTGATCCTCAAGCTCACCAACAGCACCCACGGCAACGGTGTGCTGCTGGCAGAAACCAAAAAAGCCGCCGAGGCGCTGATCAATGCCTTCCGTGGTATTGGCTCCGATTTTCTGGTGCAGGAATTCATCAAGGAAGCGGGCGGCTCCGACATCCGCTGCTTTGTGGTGGGCGAGAAAGTCATCGCCGCCATGCAGCGCAAGGCGGTGAAGGGGGAATACCGCTCCAACCTGCACCGCGGCGGCACCGCCGAGGTGATCAAGTTGCAGCCCGAGGAACGCCGCCTGGCCATTCGCGCCGCCAAAGTCATGGGGCTCGACCTTGCGGGGGTGGACATCCTGCGCTCGGCCCACGGCCCGCTGGTGATCGAGGTGAACTCTTCGCCGGGGCTGGAAGGCATTGAGACCGCCACCGGCATCAATGTGGCCAGCAAGATCATCGAGTACATCGAAAAGGATTCCCAGGCGGGCCCCAACAAGCCCAAGGGGCGGGGCTAGCACCACACCGTGGCCTACCTGCAGGATCCACGGGTTTACTACGCCATTGAGCGCACCTACCTCGCCTGGGTGCGCACCCAGCTTTCCATCCTGGCGCTGGCTTTTCTGATCAAGAAGTTCGGCATAGAGGACGCCGTCGACGACGCCGCCCTGCCGCTGGCGGAGGGCGCCCTGCTGGGCATGTGCCTGCTGGTGGTGGGCATGTCCATGGTGTCCTTCTGGCAGACCCGCCTGTCTATCGCCCGCCTGGGCGAGGAGGAGCTGCCCTCGCTCTCGGCGCCGAAGGTGCTCTACATCACCGGCGTGCTCTCCATTGGCTTGAATATCGTGATCAGCGCGGTGGTGGCGCTGGTCTGACCGGGGCAGGGGGCCATCACCAGGGCCTTGGCCGGTGTTCTGCTGTATTGAGCGGGCGTTTTACAGCGATACGTTCAGCAGCGTCCACTGGCCTTGCTGGTGGTTCAGCTCGGTGTAGCGGTATTGCACGGTGGCGCCGTCCGGCGCGTTTTCGATCAGGGCGTTGCGCGGCTCCTTGAACACCACCCGGCTGCCCTGGCGGTTGAGGTGGCAGCTGGCATCGTTGCTGGCGCGGCTCGCCGAGTGAAAACGCAGGTAAACATCCTTGCCGGCCTCGCGGGCCTTTTGCTTGTTCACCGTGCCTTCCACGATGCAGTCCTGGGTCACCTCGGCCGCAGCGGTTGCTGCCAGCAGGGGCAGGGCGGAGAGGGCGATGATTCTGATCAGTGTGTTCATGGTGCGTGCCTCCTAAAGCGGCCGTCGGTGACGGCTGGAATAGGCGCCTCGCGGCGCATTGTTGTTGTGGCAGGCCGATTTCCCGCCGTGTCTGGAACCATCATACGGCGGCGTTTCGGCGCGCATCTATCACTGTCATGCAGGTGTCATAATAATTTCACAATTGTCGTGTATGGCGCTGCGGATGGAATAAAATCCAATAAAAACAGTGGGTTATGATGTTGTGGCCGGCTGTGAATTGGCTGCCTGCCGGCTGCGGGCTGGCTGAGCGCCGGCATGTTCTGCCTTTTCAGGGGGGCTGGCAGCGCGCAACCGGCCCCGGTTTCGGGCGCCAGCGCAGCGGGCCCGGCAAACTGGAAATCCCCCGCCCGCTGCGGGATGATGCCTGCACTTTGCAGGCGCAGCCTGCAATCCCGAACAAAGCCCAGCGTGTAACACGAGAGGACCTGTTTTGAAAAAATTAGCCCAAGCGGTAGCCCTGGCGGGGATGGGAGCCCTGCTGCTGAATGCCTGCTCCCGGGACGAGCAAAAAGCCGGGGCCGACAGCGCCCCACAGGCAGGCCAGAGCGCGCCCGCCATCAGCCCGCCTCCGGCCCAGGCAGATGCGGATGTCAGCGCGGCCTTCCGCACCTTCCTGGATGAAAACTACGCGGTGGACATGGCGCGTCACCCGATGAGCGCCAGCTATCGCGGCATCAAGATCAACAACGACAAGTGGGACCCGGACTCCGAGGCCTACTACGACGAAGAGCGGGCCATCCTTGAAGCGCGCCTGAAGCAGATAGCGGAATTCGACCGCGCGGCCCTCACGCCGGCGCAGCAACTGTCCTACGACCTCTACAAGCTGGATTTGCAGCGCCAGATTGCCAGCGACGATTTCCGCCATCACCTGTTTGTTATCCAGCAGTACCGCGGCCCCCACACCCAGGTGGCCAGCAACCTCATCAACATCCACACCGTAAAGAGTGTGAAGGATGCCGAGGACTACATTGGCCGGCTCAACAACGTCGGCACCTGGTTTGACGAAGTGATCGAGCAGATGGAGATCCGCGAGGCGCAGAACCTGTTGCTGGCGGACTGGCAGTACCCGCCCATGGTCCAGGCATCCAGGAACATTATCAGTGGGGTGCCCTTCGACGCATCCGGTGAGGATGCCACCCTGTGGGCCGACTTCCAGAGCAAGGTGGCGGCACTGGAAATTGACGACGCCGAGCGCCAGCGCCTGCTGGACGCGGCCCGCACAGCCCTGGTGGACGTGGTCAAGCCGGCCTACGAGAAGCTGATTGTGGCGATTGAGGCACAGGCGGCCAAGGCCAGCGGTGACGATGGCGTGTGGAAGTTCGACAACGGCGATGCCTTTTACGCCGAGCGTCTGCGCTGGTTTACCACCACGGATCTCTCCGCCGACGAGGTGCACGACATTGGCCTTCGGGAAGTGGCGCGCATCCACAAGGCAATGAACGCCATCAAGGACGCGGTGGGTTTCGATGGCACCCTAGTGGACTTTTTCGAGTACATGCGGACTGACAAGCAGTTCTACTACCCCAACACCGACGAGGGTCGCGCCGACTACCTGGCCGAGGCCACCCGCCTGATCGACGTGATGCGCGAGCACATTCCCGAGCAGTTCGGCCTGATTCCCAAGGCGGAACTGGTGGTGAAGCGGGTGGAGCCCTTCCGCGAACAGTCCGCCGGCAAGGCCTTTTACAACGGCCCGCCCGCCGACGGCTCCCGCCCCGGCATTTACTACGCGAACCTGTACAACATGATGGACATGCCCAAGTACCAGATGGAGGCCCTGGCCTATCACGAGGGCATTCCCGGCCACCACATGCAGCGCGCCATTTCGGTGGAGCTGAAGGATATTCCCGAGTTCCAGAAGTACGCGAGCTTTACCGCCTACACTGAGGGCTGGGGCCTTTACACCGAGCAGCTGCCGAAGGAGATGGGCTTCTACCAGGACCCATACTCCGATTTTGGCCGCCTGGCCATGGAGCTGTGGCGGGCCTGCCGCCTGGTGGTGGATACCGGTATTCACAGCAAGCGCTGGACGCGGGAGCAGGCCATCGACTACCTGCTGGAGAACACCCCCAACTCGCCGGGTGATTCCACCAAGGCCATCGAGCGCTACATCGCCATGCCCGGGCAGGCCACCGCCTACCTGATCGGCAAGCTGAAAATTGTGGAGCTGCGGGAAAAGGCGCGGGAAGCGCTGGGTGATGATTTCGACATTCGCGCCTTCCATGACGAGGTGCTGAAGGACGGCCCGGTGCCCCTGTCCATCCTTGAGCAGAAGATCGACGCGCTGATCGAGCGCGGCGGCAAGGCCTGAGACTTACCGGCGCCCGAGTTCCGCAATCCAGATGTCGTAAATCGCCTGGCTGAACAGGTAGAAGGTGATATCCAGATCGCGGTAGGGCGCCTCGCTGCTCACCCCCAGGGCTATCCGGGCGGCGTCGGCCAGCGGGTAGCCATACACCCCGCAGGAAATGGCCGGCACCGCCAGGCGTTTGCAGCCGTGTTCCAGCGCCAGCTGGTAACTGCTGCGGTACGCGCTTGCCAGCAGCTGCGCGGGGTTATCCACAAACGCATAGACCGGCCCCACCGTGTGGATTACATAGCGGGCCTTGAGATTCCCGGCAGCCGTAATGCGTGCCTGGCCAGTGGGGCAGCGCACGCCGTTGGCCTCGGCAACCTCCCGGCAGGCGGCCAGCAGCGCCGGCCCCGCGGCCCGGTGAATGGCGCCGTCCACACCCCCGCCCCCCAGCATGTGTTCGTTGGCGGCATTGACGATGGCGTCCACCTCCGCGGTGGTGATATCGCCCAGTACCAGTTTGATGCCTGACATGGCTGCACCTGCTTGCCTGTGAGGCTTTTATGTTACTCCTTCGCATGGCTGGTCTATAGTGATGGTGGCCGCGGCGCTGCCCGGCTGCTTTTTTCATGGACAGGAGTATGCACCGCAATGGGTTTATTCGATTTTGTAAGTGACGCCGGCGAAAAGCTCACCGAGGCCGTGCTTGGCAGCACGGATAACAAGGACATCAACAAGCCGGTGGAGATTTCTCCGGAGCGCCTGAACGAACTGCGCGCGCAGAGTATCAGCCGCATGGTGGCGGAGCTGGACATTGACGGCGAGCAGGTGCAGGTGGGCGTCAATGGCGACAAGGCCACCCTGACGGGCTCGGTGCCGAGCCAGGAGGCGCTGGAGAAAATCGTACTGTGCGCCGGCAACCAGCACGGCATTGCCCAGGTGGATTGCCAGCTCAGCGTGGATGCCCCCGCCGCGCCGTCAGCGGCCGCGGGTGGTGCTGGTGATGCCGCGCCGGCGGCCGGGGAGTCGACCTTCTACACCGTGCAGGCCGGCGATACCCTGAGCGCCATTGCCAAGGCCCACTACGGCGATGCCGGCAAGTACATGGTGATCTTCAAGGCCAACGAACCGATGCTCAAGGACCCGGACAGGATCTATCCCGGGCAGAGCCTGCGCATTCCCGCTCTGTAAATGTGTTGTGCCGGGGGCGCTGCCCCCGGCAATTTCCCCGGCTGTGCCTTTTTGGCTAGATCCTCGCCTTAGACCTTCGCCTTAGACCCTCACCTTAGACCTTCACCTTAGACCCCGGCCCGCTCCATCAGGTAGGTGATGACCACTTTGATCAGGAAGCCGAATATGCCCATGGCGAGGCCAATGTAGAGGATGAGGGTGCCGAACTTGCCGGCGTTGCTGCGGCGGGCGAGGTCCCAGACAATAAAAATCATGAACAGGATAAGGGCGCCCACCCCAAGGGTAACGCCCCAGTCGCTCAGCCATTCATCGAATTTCATCCGCCCTGTTCCGTTTGTTTGCCTGTGCCGCAAATTGTCGGGGGCGGGCCGGGCTGTGTCAAAGTGCTGCCGGCAGCTCCCACAACTGTGGCTGCTGGGGCAGATCGTCGTCATCCGACAGGCAGATATCAAGGCCGGCCCTGCCAGCGCGCTGCTGCACAATGTGAACCTGGCGATAGCCGCTCATCTGCAGGCGCAGGCCGGCGGGTGTGGCGCTGTTAGCCGCGCTGGTGGCGCGAAACAGCACCGCCAGGGTGTCGCCGGCGGCCGCGGCGGCCTCCAGCCGCTGCAATTCGCCGGGTTGGTAATCCCCCGCGCCCAGCCAGCCGAACACAACGCTGCAGGTGCTGCTGAGCAGGGCCCGCTCGATGCTGGCCAGCCGCTGTGCCCGGCTGTGCGGGTGAACCAGCAACACCTGGCCAATATCCACTCCCCGGGCCTTCAGCAGCGGGGCGTAGGGGGTAAAGGGCGGGGCGACAAAGGCCTGCCAGCGCCCCTGGCCAGTGAGGCTCTCCATGGCCGGCAGGAACAGGCCCATGGCCCCCATGCCGCAGCTGTCGCTGAGCACTTCAATGCAGGTGCCGGGTGGCCAGCCCTCCTGCGTCAGTGCAGCATCCAGCGCCGCGAAGCCAGTGGGCAGGCCCGCCGGGTGGTGGCGCGCGCTGTTGGCCGAACCGCCCAGCCCGGGCAGGTCGGGTGCGATGTCGCGCCAGGCGCTCTGGCGATGCGGGCGGTGCTCAAGGTGGCTGTTGGCTGGGTTCATGGCAGTGCTCCCCCGGGGCTACTGTGATTAACTGTATGGATATACAGTAGTTGCGCCGGAGGCATAAAGCAAGCACCCGGTGGGCGTGAAAAGTCCCGCTCCACGGCATGTGCCCGCCTGGGCGACAGGTGGGGCAATCGGCAATGGGCAATGGAGTGCCGGCACGCTGGCACTTCAAGGCGGCTGCGTGGATGGCTGTGCAAGATTGCCGAGAGGGGCAAACAGAATGCTTGCAGAATGGCGGCCCGCTGCGGCCGGGACGGCTCAGGCAGGTGGCGGGGCGAGGGCTTGCCGCGCCTACGCCGCCAGGCGCGCTACCAGGCGCTCCAGTCCGTTCCAGGGCCGCCCCTGGGCGTAACCCTTGATGCTGCCATCAATGGCCGCAGCCAGTTGCAGCAGTTCGCCCAGGGCGTCAAGGTTGTGGCGATTCAGGGCGCCCTGCACCAGGCCCAGGCGGTTCGGCCACAGTTTGCGCTGCTTGATGGCCTGCTGCAGCACCTGCTGCTGGGAGCCCTGCCGGCATTGCGCCTGCAGTTCATACAGGCTGCGAATTTCCCGCGCCAGGGCCCACAGGGCCACGGTGGCGTCGGTGCCTTCGCCGCGCAGCCCGTGCAGCATGCGCAGGCTGTTCGCCGCATCGCCCTGCAGGGCGGCGTCCACCATGGCGAACAGGTTGAAGCGGGCGTTGTCCGCCACCGCGGTGGTGACGGTGTCGGCGCTGATGTGCCGCTCTGGCGCCAGCAGTTTGAGTTTTTCCACTTCCTGCACCGCCGCCAGCAGGTTGCCCTCCACCCGGTCCGCCAGTAATTGCAGGGCGTCGCGGTCGGCGGAGAGGCCGGCGCCTTCTAGGCGCTGGCCCAGCCAGCGGGGCAGGTCCTGGGGTTTTACTTCCCACACCTGCAACCAGGCGCCGGCGGCGTCGATAGCCTTGAACCACTTGCTGTTCTGGGAGGCCTTGTCGATTTTGCCAAGCACCAACAGCAGAATGTCGTCGCCACTGCTGCGCTGCAGGTATTCACAGAGCGCCTTGCTGCCCTCGGCCCCGGGTTTGCCGGAGGGAATGCGCAGTTCGATCAGCTTGCGGTCGCCGAACAGGGACATGTCGGCGGCGCTGTTCAGCAGCACCTGCCAGTCAAAGCCCTTGCCGTCGACCTCAATCACTTCCCGGTCGCTGCAGCCGGCGGCGCGGGCGGCGGCGCGCACCTGGTCGGCGCATTCCTGCACCAGCAGGGTCTCGTCCCCGGATACCAGGTAGACCGGCAGGCACTGCTGCTGGAGGTGGGCGGCCAGTTTCTCCGGGTAGAGCCGCACGGTGGGCTCAGCCTGCCTGGCGGGTGGCGTTGGCGGCGAAGAAGCCGATGCGGCGCAGAATCTGCTGGGCCAACTCGGAGCGCATCTCACCCTTGAGGATGCGAATTTCCTCGGCCTTGCCCACAACGTTGCGCGGGTCGTTTTCCATCTGCTTGACGACCGAGGCACTGCTCGGCTCGATGATGGGGGTGGCATTGCCCGGCTGCAGCACGGCGAACTGGGTCTGCATGGTCAGCTCGAATTCCGCCGCCCGGGCCTCGCGGTTGAGAGACAGGTTGCGCTGGCTGAAATGCTCTGGCCCCAGGCTCAGCACAAAGGCCGCCTCGTCGCGGCTTTCCACCCAGGTGATGCCGTTGGCGGAAAAGCGCGCCATGACCTCGCGGCTGAATTCGCTGTTCGGGTTGCCGGTGTCCAGGTACAGGCTGCGCCAGCTTTCGGGCAGGGCGGTGGCGCTGCTGTTGCCGCGCAGCTGGAAGCCGCAGGCGGCAAGCAGGGTGCACAGGCTGCACAGCAGGGCGAAGCGGGCGAGGCGCTGGGGCAGGGGTTGATAAGGCATGGCAGGCTCCGGCAA
Source organism: Parahaliea mediterranea (assembly GCF_003402235.1). Classification (GTDB taxonomy): domain Bacteria; phylum Pseudomonadota; class Gammaproteobacteria; order Pseudomonadales; family Halieaceae; genus Parahaliea; species Parahaliea mediterranea. Next base: position 49,157 of record NZ_QEWO01000004.1, on the reverse strand, counting down.
TCAGTTGGCCACAATGTTAACCAGTTTGCCCGGCACCACAATCACCTTGCGCACCGTGACACCGTCCAGAAAGCGCTGCACGTTGTCCTGCTGCAGGGCGGCGGCCTCCACGGCGTCCTTGGGCGCATCGGCGGCCACGGACATTTTTGCCCGCACTTTGCCGTTCACCTGCACCACCATGTCGATGGCATCGCGGGTCAGGGCGGCCTCGTCCACCGCCGGCCAGGGGGCGTCCAGCAGTGCGCCCTCGCCACCCAGCTGCTGCCACAGGTCGTGGCAGATGTGGGGCACGATGGGGTTCAGCATCAGCACCACCGCGCGCAGGCCCTCGTCCAGTACCGCGCGGCTCTGGGGCTCGGCATCCAGCTTGCCCAGCTCGTTGCACAGCTCCATCACCGCCGCAATGGCGGTGTTGAAGGTCTGGCGGCGGCCGTAGTCGTCGGCCACCTTGGCAATGGTCTCGTGGGTTTTGCGGCGGGCCGCCTTCTGGTTGTTGTTGAGGGCGGCGGCCTCCAGTGCCGGTGCGGCGCCGGCCTCCACATGCCCCTGCACCAGTTTCCACAGGCGTTTGAGGAAGCGGTTGGCGCCTTCCACCCCCGAGTCGGACCATTCCAGCGACTGCTCCGGCGGTGCCGCGAACATGGAGAACAGGCGCACGGTGTCGGCGCCGTAACGGTCGATCAGCGCCTGCGGATCCACGGTGTTGCCCTTGGACTTGGACATTTTGGCACCGTCCTTCAACACCATGCCCTGGGTCAGCAGGCGGGTGAATGGCTCGTCTGAGTGCACCAGGCCTTCGTCACGCATCAGCTTGTGGTAGAAGCGCGCATACAGCAGGTGCAGGATGGCGTGTTCGATACCGCCCACGTACTGGTCCACCGGCGCCCAGTAGTCGGCCTCGGCATCCAGCATCTGCTGGTCGTTGCGGGCGCAGGCGTAGCGGGCGTAGTACCAGGACGATTCCATAAAGGTGTCGAAGGTGTCGGTTTCGCGCTGGGCCGCGCCGCCGCATTGGGGGCAGGCGGTCTCGTAGAACGCCGGCATTGTCTTGATGGGCGAGCCCACACCCTGGAACTCGACCTCGGTGGGCAGCACCACCGGCAGGTCCTGCGCCGGCACCGGCACCGCGCCGCAGCTGGCGCAGTTGATGATGGGAATCGGCGCGCCCCAGTAGCGCTGGCGCGACACGCCCCAGTCCCGCAGGCGGAAGTTCACCGTGCGCTCGCCCTTGCCGGCGGCCTCCAGGTGGTTGGCGATGGCGTCGAAGGCCGCCTTGCAGTCCAGCCCGTCGAACGCTTCATAGCCGGCGCCGGAGTTGATGCTCACCGTGCCCTCTTTGTCGGCGTACCAGTCCTGCCAGGTGCTGGCATCGTAGTCGGCATCGTCGCTGGCTTTGGCCACCACCTGCACGATGGGCAGGCCGTATTTGCGGGCAAACTCGAAGTCGCGTTGATCGTGGCCGGGCACCGACATCACCGCGCCGGAGCCGTAGCTCATCAAGACGAAGTTGGCGACCCACACCGGCACTTGAGCCCCGGTGATCGGGTGCAGGGCCTTTGTGCCGGTGTCCATGCCGAGCTTTTCCATGGTGGCCATGTCGGCCTCGGCCACTTTCACATTGCCCTGCTCGCGAATGAAGGCGGCCAGTTCCGGGTTGGATTCGGCGGCGGCCTTTGCCAGCGGGTGCTGGGGGGCAACGGCCAGGTAGGTGGCGCCCATCAAGGTGTCGGGGCGAGTGGTGTACACCTCGATCTCGCCGCCTTCGGTGGCCGCTGCATCCGCCAGCCCAAAACGCAGGTTCACGCCCTCTGAACGGCCAATCCAGTTGCGCTGCATGGTGCGCACCTGCTCCGGCCACTGGTCGAGTTGGTCCAGGTCATCCAGCAGCTGCTGGGCGTAATCGGTGATCTTGATGAACCACTGGTCGATCTCCCGGCGCTCCACCGGGTTGTCGCAGCGCCAGCAGCAGCCATCCACCACCTGTTCGTTGGCGAGCACGGTCTGGTCGGTTTCGCACCAGTTCACCTCGGCCTTTTTCTTGTAGGCCAGGCCCTTCTCGAACAGCCTGGTGAAGAACCACTGCTCCCAGCGGTAGTACTCGGGGTTGCAGGTGGCGATCTCCCGGTCCCAGTCGTAGGCAAAGCCCAGCCGGCGCAGCTGTTCGCGCATGTAGTCGATGTTCTGGGCGGTCCACTTTGCCGGCGGCACGTTGTTCTTGATGGCGGCGTTTTCCGCCGGCAGGCCGAAGGCGTCCCAGCCCATCGGCTGCAGCACGTTCTTGCCCAGCATGCGCTGGTAGCGGGCGATCACATCGGCAATGGTGTAGTTGCGCACATGACCCATGTGCAGCTGGCCGCTGGGGTAGGGGAACATGGCCAGGCAGTAGAATTTTTCGCGGGCATCGTCGTGGGCGACGGCGAAACTGTTGTTGTCCAGCCAGTGCTGCTGGGTGGACTGTTCGATGGTCTGGGCGTTGTAGTGCTGGTCCATTGTGGGAGTGCTGTCTCGCTACCGGTCTTGTAGGGCGGGAACCCTGTTGCAGTCCGGCACCAAACCGGGCAGGGCTTTGCGCATGCGCCGCCCCCACCAATGAAAGCGGGGTGGGCTCTGAACCCGTCCATGGGGGCGCGGGGCCTCCGGGGAGAGTTCCGGCTGCGCGCACTGGTCGGGTGGGGGCCGGGAGTAAAAATCAAGCGGCAAATTCTAGCAGCTATTGCCCGGCGCGGCGATGTTGGGGGTTGTGCTGGGCTGTTTGCAAGGGTGTGTGCAAGGGTGCGTGCAAGGGGAGCGGCGCGTGTGCCGCTATACTGTCGGCATTGCGGCCCGGATTCCCCGGGCCACCGAGGTTTCAAGGAGTTTGTAGTGCGCGGGTATGGGGCAATGACGGGTTTGGTGATGGCGGCGGGCGTTGCGGTGGGCGCCGGGGCGGCGGAGCTGCCGCTACAGCAGCTGAACCTGCCGGATGGCTTTGCCATCGAGGTTTATGTGGATGATGTGCCCAATGCCCGGCAGATGGCCCTGGGCGACAAAGGCACCCTGTTTATCGGCACCCGCAGCGCCGGCGAGGTGTACGCCATCAGCGACAGCGATGGCGACGGCAGGCCGGATACCAAGCGGGTGATGGCAACAGGGCTCACGATGCCCTCCGGGGTGGCCTACCGGGACGGCGACCTGTACGTGGCCCAGATCAGCAGCGTGCGGCGCTACGCGGATATCGAGGCACAGCTGGCCTCCGGGAAGGAATTGGCCTACACGCAGTTCGTCGACGGGCTGCCCACGGCGAAGCGTCACGGCTGGAAGTTCATTGATTTTGGCCCCGACGGCCACCTCTACGTGCCGGTGGGGGCGCCCTGCAACATCTGCGACGAGCCAGAGCCCTATGCCACCATTTTGCGCTACGCAGAGGATGGCCAGAGTTACGAGGTGTACGCCCGCGGTGTGCGCAATACGGTGGGCTTTGACTGGCACCCAGGCAGCGGCGAGCTGTGGTTTGGCGACAACGGCCGCGACATGATGGGCGACGAGGTGCCCTACTGCGAGCTGAACCGGGTGAGCGAGCCCGGAGAGCACTTCGGCTACCCCTACTTCCACGCCGGTGACGTGCGCGACCCGGAGTTTGGCGAAGGCAGGAACCCGGCGGATTACACCGCGCCAGTGTTAAAACTCGGCCCCCACGTGGCGCCGCTGACCGTTCATTTTTACGAAGGCGCGTCTTTTCCGGCGGCCTATCGCCACCTGTTCATCGTTGAGCACGGCTCCTGGAACCGCAGCGAGAAGATCGGCTACCGGGTGAAAATGGCGGTGCTTCAGGGCAACGAGGTGGTGGCTTACCGGCCCTTTATCGACGGCTGGCTGAACAACGACGAGGACGACTCCTACTGGGGCCGCCCGGTGGATCTGCAGCCACTGGCCGATGGCAGCCTGTTGCTGTCTGACGATTACGCCGGGGTGGTGTATCGGGTGAGTTATGTGGGCCTGTGAGCGGGTGCAAGTGAGTGTGGCGGGCGGGAGAGCCTTTTTGAAGGAGCCACAAAGAACACGTAGCCCGGGCTTGTGTATTGCGTTTAATCAATATTAAAATAATTTTGCAATAACTAAGTCTGCCGGCCCCTGCGGGGCTGGCGCGGCGTTGTTCGGTTGAGGCCGCCCGTTCGGAGGAACCAGTATGTCCAGCACCCCGTCCCAGCGCCCGCTGGATGGCATTCGCGTTATCGAACTCGGCCAGCTGCTGGCCGGGCCCTTCACCAGCACTATTCTCGGCTACTTCGGGGCAGAGGTGATCAAGATCGAGCCCCCGGGCAAGGGCGATCCGATTCGGGGCTGGCGCATTGTGGAAAACGGTACGTCCCATTGGTATCGCAGCCTGGGGCGCAACAAAAAGAGCGTGACGCTGGACCTGAAAAGCGAGAAGGGCCGGGCACTGGCGCGCAAGCTGATGCACAGTGCCGACGTGGTGGTGGAGAATTTCCGCCCGGGGGTGGTGGAGGAGTGGGGCATGGGCCCGGAGGACATCAAGCAGGTCAACCCGGGGGTGGTTTATGCCCGTATCTCCGGCTATGGCCAGACCGGCCCCTATGCCGCCAAGCCCGGCTACGCCTCGGTGACGGAAGGGGTCAGTGGCTTTCGTTATGTCAACGGCTTCCCGGGGGAGCCGCCGGTGCGGCCCAACCTCAGCACCGGCGATACCATCGCCGCCATTCACGCCGCCCTGGGTATCTGCCTGGCCCTGCTGCAGCGCCAGCGTCAGTCGGGCGAGGGCCAGGTGGTGGATGTGGCCCTGTACGAATCCATGTTCAACCTGATGGAAGGCGTGGTGCCCGAATACTCGGGTGCCGGCGTGATTCGCGAGGCATCCGGCACAACGCTCACCGGCATTGTGCCCACCAACACCTACACCTGCGGTGACGGCAAGTTTGTGATTATCGGCGGCAACGGCGACTCCATCTTCAAGCGCCTGATGGTGGCCGCCGGGCATCCCGAGATGGCGGAGAATCCGGAGATGGCCCACAACGAAGGCCGCGTGCGCCATGTGGAGGTGATCGACAAGGCCCTGGCCGACTGGTGCGCCGGGCGCACGGCGGCCGAGGTGGTGGAGGTTCTGGAGGCGCAGCGGGTGCCAGTGGGCCTGGTGTACAACGTGGAAGACCAGATGCGCGACCCGCACTTTAACGCCCGCGGCATGTTCGAACAGGTGGAGATCGACGGCAAGCCGCTGCACATCCCCGCCATCATGCCCAAGCTGGCGGACACGCCGGGGCGCACCGACTGGCCCGGGCAGGGCGTTGGCAGCCACAACCAGGAAGTGCTTGGCGAGTTGCTGGGGCTGGACGAGGCGGAGATCGACGCCCTGCGCACCGAGGGAGTGGTCTGATGGCATTTACGGAAATCGCCAGCGGGCTGCAGTTTCCGGAAGGGCCGATTGCCCTGGCGGACGGGTCGCTGCTGCTGGTAGAGATCCAGCGCGGCACCTTGTCGCGCATCACCACGGGCGGTGTGGTCGAAGTGGTGGCGGAACTCGGCGGTGGCCCGAACGGCGCGGCCATTGGCCCCGATGGCGCGGTGTATGTCTGCAACAATGGCGGCTTCGACTGGATAGACGTGGACGGTACGCCCTTCCCGGTGGGGCGCGCGGCAAATTATCGCGGCGGCAGTATCCAGCGGGTGGATCTGCAAAGCGGTGCGGTCACCACGCTCTATACTCACTGCAATGGCCACCCCTTGAGTGGCCCCAACGATATTGTGTTCGACCGCCAGGGCGGCTTCTGGTTTACCGACCTCGGCCAGCGCTATGGCCGCCAGCAGGACCGGGGCGCCATTTACTACGCACTGCCCGATGGCAGTGAGATTGTTGAGGCGGCGTTTCCGGTGGATACGCCCAACGGCATCGGCCTGTCGCCGGATGAGCAAACTCTCTACGTGGCGGATACCACGGCCGCGCGCCTGTGGGCGTTCGATATCGTCGCACCGGGTGAGCTGGCGCCGCCGGCGGGCTTCCACAATGGCCATTGCCTGGCGAGCCCGCAGGGGCTGCAGCATTACGATTCACTGGCCGTGGATGGCGAGGGCAATATCTGCGTGGCAACCATCCTCAACGGCGGCATCACCTGGTTTGCGGCGGACGGTCGGGTGCTTGATCACTTCCCTACCGGGGATATTGCCACCACCAATATCTGCTTCGGTGGGCCAGGGCTGAAAACGGCTTACATCACGCTGTCGGCGAGCGGGCGAGTGGTGTCCATGCCCTGGCCGGTGGCGGGGCTGCCGCTCAACTTTCTGAACCGATAGGCCTCAGCGTTTGCTGCTGTCGTCTTCCAGGGGAAACTCCGGCGGCGCCCCCCAGTCCTTCTCCAGTGCCCGGCGAAACTGGCCGACCTCGCGTTTGCCAATGCGCCGGCCCAGTTCCTCTTCCAGTTCTTCCAGCACCTGAATCGCCAGCACCCGGGCCGGCTCGCCCTTGCGATTGAGGGTGGCGATGGTGGCGCGGCCATCGTCTGGATCCGGCACAAGGTCGATAAGGCCAAGGCGATCGAGTTCGCGGATACTGGTATGCACGGCCTGGCGACTGACACCGAGTCGTTCCGCGATGGCCGAGGGGCGGCGGATGCCCTCGCCGATGTTCATCATCACCAGCGACTGGGCGTGGGTGAGCTGAACGCCACCGCGGCGGTGGTAATTGGTGTGCATGCCGTCTTCCACCCAGTACAGAGCGCGCAGAATGAGTTGTGCCAGGTTGTTTTTATACGCCTGCTTGCCACTGCCGGCGCCGCTGTTGGGTTCTTTCTCGCTCTGCACCGTGCTTTGCCTCCTTTTGTTACCGTTGCGCGCCCACGCCGCCGGCGCACGCACTGCTTGAGGCGATACTATCAGATGACTGCTGCGTAGATGACAGCTGACCGGGTGGCTCCCGGTCAACTCACCGCTGATGCCGTGGCCGGCGCATGAAGACGGGTGTCAGCTAGAAGTGGGCGCCGGCCTCGCGGGCCTCGGCCAGGGCCGCCTCGATGACCCCGGCGGCGTGCTGGGGTCCTTTGGCATCTGTCGGCTGAATCTGGATTTCACCGACCTCACCAAAACCCAGAAAGGCGCCGATATGCCGCAGGTAGGCGCTCTGGTAGTCGGTCTTGATGCCATCGTCGGCGCCGGGGAAGCCGGTACGGTACTCGCTGCCCCGGGACAGAATCAGCTGCAGGGGCTTGCCCTTGAGCAACCCCACATACTGGCCCTTGGCGTTCACGCCGAAGGTCAGCCCCGGCTGGCACACCAGGTCGATATAGTGCTTGAGCGGGTAGGGGATGGAAAAATTCCACATGGCACTGGAAATCACCACCTTGTCGGCATCCTGCAGGCGTTTGATTTCGGCTAGCACCCCACTCCATTCACCGGCAGCTTCCAGACCTTCGCCCGACGCCATCAACTTGGCGATATGGGCCATCTTCTGGCTGGCGCCTTCGCGGCCGAAGGCGGGCAGGTTGCAATCAAAGACATTGAGCCTGTCGACCACCAGGCCGGGGTTGGCCGCGGCGCAGGCCGCCAGAAAGGCATTGGCAACACGGCTGGAATTGGACTGCTCGCCCCGGGGGCTGGCTTCGATATGGAGAACGTTCATGGGCTATTGGCCTTGTGCTTATGTGGGTCGAATTCGGGAAGCTTGACCTGCGCAGGGATGAGTTGCCAGCGGCTGCCGGACCCGTACTGGGCGTCGGTACGCATGATCCAACGGTAGCAGAAGCGTGCGTAGAGCGGTATCAACACCGCTACCAGTAGCAGCGGTTTCCAGCCAAATACCCAGGTATCGCCCTGCAACAGCCATTTCATCAGTGCAAAGGCGGTGTAAACCGACAGTACCGAGTAAGCGGAGATGAGGATGGCGGCCCGCCGGTAGCGAGCGGGATTGCCGGAAAACGGTGCGCGCATAGCCTGGCTCCTTGAAGTCAGCGGTGTTCAAAAGTGGGTTTTGGTAATGGCGAGGAAGATGATCAGCAACGCAGCGGGCATGATCATCGGCGAGCTGTAGAGCAGGAAATACCAGTGCTGGTGAATGGCGGCTTCGTATTTTTCGCTATCGCCCGTGGCGCGAATCTTCGCTTTGTTGCCACCGAAGTGCGACAGGTGGTAGTCCAGCACCTCGATGGGCAGGGTGATCAATACCACCAGGGCCAGTTTCAGCACCAGCCAGTCGGCGGCGGTACTCCAGCCGCCGGCAATGTACAGCAAGGGGCCGGTAATCAGGATGATCGGGTAGGCCACATGTTCGTAGATCACGCCGTGATCAAAGCGCTCCATCACCCAGTCGCGCAGCACAATGACGGCGTCGTCGTCGGGATGGCGGCGCCAGGCCTTGAATACCGGCACCACAAAGTAGGCGTAGGCGTGGGCGGTGCTCCACACCCAGACCATGACAAAGGTGACGTGGACAAACTTGATGTAGAGGTACCAGGGGCCAAGCCACTCCCTGAGAATGTCGATCATTGGATTGAGCTCCTGCACGGCCACCAAGGTATATGACAATGGCTGGCTACGTTAGCAGCGCCTTCAAATAAATGTCAATTAAATTGACATAAAATCCGCGCAGCGCTACCGTGTCGACAGAGTCTGCAAAAGGCGGGGAGCGTTGTTCCCGCCGATAATAATCAACCGGTACCCGGTGAAACCGGGAACCTGACGGAGCGCCTCTGCATGTATCAATTCTCCTTGAACGAGCAACTCGGCCGCGCGGCCGGCCTGTATCCCGATCGGCAGGCCGTGGTGTTCGAAGACCGCATCTGGAGCTGGTCTGCGCTGCAGCAGTTGGTGGCGGAGCAGGCGGCTGCGCTGGCCGCGCTGGCGGTTGGCGCCGATCAGCGCGTGGCGGTACTGGCGCACAACAGCGACCTGTACTTCGCACTGTACTTTGCCATCCCGGCGCTTGGCGCCACCATCGTGCCGATCAACATCCGCCTGGCGCAGCCAGAGATTGTCGACTGGTTACAGGATTGCAGCGCCACCGTGCTGCTGGTGGATGAGCACTTTTTGGCCAGTGTCGAAACGATCCGGGCACAATGCCCGGACATCCGTCATACCCTCTACATTGGCCGTGGTGACTGCCCCGGCGGCCTGTTGCCGCTGTTGGCACCGGCCCACGCTGCGCCCCCTGCCCTGGCCGAGCAGGAAGTCGCCGCCCTGTTCTATACCGGCGGCACCACAGGCCGTTCCAAAGGGGTAATGCAGACCCACCAGGGCATGGTTTTCAACACCCTGCAGTGGATTGCCGCCACCGGCACCACCAGTGAGGACAACCTGCTGATTGCCGCGCCCATGTTTCACCTGGTGGCCGGCATGAATTGCGTTGCAGCTGCCGTGCTGGCGGCCAAGTTGGTGATTCTGCCGCGCTTTGATGCCGAGCTGACATTGCGCGCCATCCAAGCGCAGCGCATCACCAAGACCGCACTGGTACCGGCGATGGTCGACATGCTGATTCGCCACGAACGTTTTGCTGACTTTGATATCACCTCGCTGAAGAAGGTCAGCTACGGTGGCGCGCCGATGCCCGAGGGCATTCTCGAGCGCGCCCAGGCGGCCCTGCCGGGCGTGGAATTTATCCAGATTTACGGCCAGACGGAGTGCTGCGGCACCGTGACCTGCCTGCCCCACGCCTATCACACCACCCGCGGTGCCAATGCCGCCAAGCGCCGCTCTGCCGGCAGGCCCGTGGCCGGCTGCCGCGTGGCCATCTTGGCGCCAGACGGGCAATGCCTGCCGGCAGGCGAAGTGGGGGAGATCTGCGTGCGCAGCCCCGCCAGCACACCGGGCTACTGGCGCCAGCCGGAGAACACCGCAGCGCTCTACGAAGGGGGGTGGCTGCACACCGGGGATTTGGGCTACCTCGATAGCGACGGCTTTCTGTTCATCGTCGACCGGCTCAAGGACATGATCGTGACCGGTGGTGAGAACGTCTTCGCCGGCGAAGTGGAAAACGTGATCTACCAGCTCAAGGGTGTGCTGCAATGCGCGGTGATCGGCATTCCCTCCGAGCGCTGGGGGGAGACGGTCCACGCGGTGATCTACAGCGAGCCAGGCTGTTCACTGGATGAAGCCGCCGTCATTGAGCATTGCCGAAAGCAACTGGCCAACTACAAGTGCGTGCGCAGCGTGGAATTTCGCGATGAGAGTCTGCCCGTAAGCGCGATGAATAAAATTCTCAAGCAGAAGCTGCGCGATGATTGGTGTGGCCATTAGCAAGTAGAAGTATGTAAAGCCCGTCCGCCGCCGTGTTTTAGACGGACCCTGATATCTGCCGTTCAACACACGGCGCGGTGTCGCATAGACGCCGCGCCGCTCTCTATTGGGCTGTGCTCATGTCACAGGAAGCGATACTCGAACTGTAGGGCCACAGTGCGGGGGGGATCTACCATTTTTGAAAAGGTGTCTGGCACCGAGGCGAGCGGCGTTGAGAAGGCGTGGCTAAAGGTGGTCTTGTCGGTGAGGTTTTTACCGACCAGTGCCAGTGTCCAGCGGTCACTTTCAGGCGACAGCGCCAGACGCAGGTTAATTTTGGTGAAGCCGCCCTGAACACCTTGCGGAGCCAGGGTTTCAATCAGCGCCCTCTTCCCGTTGTAGACCAGTTCTAGGCGTGAATCTAGGCGCATGTTGCCCAGCAACTGTTCGTGGTTCAAGGTCAGTGTGCCGTTCACCCGGTTGGCACGTGGCAGGTAGGTGCCGCCAATATTGTTACTGCTAACGTCACAGTCGGGATTGTTCCAGAGGCAGGCCGCGCCGGGGTAATCGTCGTAGTAGGCATCAAGATACGAGGCGGAGCCAGTAACGGTCAGATTTTCCAGTGGTAGCCAAGCGAAGTCCATCTCCACCCCTTCGGTGGTCGCTGATGCGGCGTTGCCGGTAATGAAAGAGTTGGTCGGGGCATAATAGTTCGATACCTGCAAATTGGTGTATTCGGTATAGAAGTAAGCGGCGTTGATCGTCAGGCTGTTGTCCAGCATCACCAGTTTTGTGCCCAACTCATAGGTTTCAGCATCTTCCGGTTCGAACTCGAAGTCACTCTGAACGGTAACCGACTGGCCGCCGACAAAACCACCGGCCTTGGAGCCTTCCGACCAACTGGCATAAATCATAATGTCTTGTGTTGCATCCCATTGCACGTTGATTGACGGGTCGAATTCGCTCTCGTCACGCTTGCCGGTAAGCGGGCTGTCCAGCCAACTGGATGGAGTAACGCCGGTTAGGCTGCGCTTTTGATCGGCGTCTTTGTCGTCTTCCGTCTGGCGCAGGCCGAGGCTGACGCGGAGGCTATCGCTGACGTACCAAGTACCTTGGGCGTAGAGCGAGTAAACATCGTTATCTTGGTCGAAAAAACGGTAGGAACGGCCGTCGAAAGGTCCCAGATCAATCCCGCTGGACTGGTAGAGTTCGTAGTCACTGGTGTGCCAATAGAGACCAACGATATAGTCCAGGGTATCACTGGCGGGTGATGTCAGGCGTATTTCCTGTGAGATTTGTGTGAAATCCTCGGCGAAGATGGAACCGAATAGATCCGCCGAACTGAAGTCGGCATCTACGAACTTTTCGAAATCATAGCTGGAGTAGCCGGTGATCGATGTGAGGGTAAATTCGTTGATATCGTAGTTCAGCGTCAGCGAGGCATTGTTGGAATCGGTGTCGTTATAGTCCCGGCTACCCATGCCCGGGAAGCCTCCGGTGGCGCGCTTGTAGTCCAGTTTTTCGCCTGGCAATAGGGTTTCGTAGGAGTTGCCGTCGATACGTGAGCGGCCGACCTCCAGTTTTGCAACAGCTTCGAGCCGGTCCAAAGCGTCCCAAGCCACAACGCCGCGCACCACGGTATCTTCTACCTGCTTTTCATGGCCGCCCAGATGGGTGTTTTCGGTAAAGCCCCTGTCAGTATTGGTGTAGCTCGCGGCAACACGGCCGTACAGTCCATCACTCAACGGGCCGGACAGAATGCCAGTGGTGTTGACGGTCTCGCCCTCGAATTCATAGCTGGTGCTCAGGGTGATCTCCGGGTCCTCTGTGGGTCTGGCGGTGATCACGTTCACCGCGCCTGCGCTGGTATTTTTGCCAACCAGTGCGCCCTGGGGGCCGCGCAATACTTCGATGCGTTCCAGGTCGAGGAAAGGGCTCTGGAACTGTCGTGCCTTGCCAGCATAGACACCATCGACGAACAGGCCGACGGTTTGTTCAAAGGCGAGGTTGCCAGCGGTGGAACCCATGCCGCGAATAAAAATGGAATAGTTCCCTGGGGTGTCCTGGACGTAAAAGTTTGGAATCGACGAAGACAGGTCACTGAAATCGCGCAGTGCGAAGTCGGCGATTTCATCACCGCCAACTACCGACAGGGAAATGGGCACATCCTGCATGCTCTGCTCGCGCTTTTGCGCGGTGACAACGACTTCCTCCAGCACAGCGGCGGAGGTGGTATTGCAGGTGACAAGGGCGCCGACAGCCAGGGCCAGGCGACGGGAGGACAGCGGGAGGTTGGCTTTCATTATGGTTCTCCGTTTGTGTACAGGGGTGGGCGCAGGGCCCGTTGGGGTGCTTACACAGGCGACGCCGGCTTCAGTCCGAGCAGCAGGCGGCCATAATTTTCGGCGCCGATGTCGGCGTCAAAGACGGTGTGGCAGGACAGCGTGTTGATGTCCCGCGCAATGCGTTGCATGGGGTGGGCGCTGAGGTGTGCGCTGGCGCCGCTGGCATCCATCAGCCGGCGCACCGTGTCGCGACACTCGCGCACTGCCAGCGCAGCGCTCAGGCGCATCTCGGCGCGATCTTCCATGGGGCAGATGTCGGCGCGCTCGCCCCAATCGGAGAGCCGGCGCCCGACATCACGCAGTGTCAGCTCTGCCGCGCGCACCCGGGCGTGGGCATCGCCAAACAGGATTTGCGCCGAGGGGCGATCCACCTGCTTGCCGGACATGCCATACAGTTTGCGGCCTTCCAGCCGTGCGCGAAACAGCGCCAGGGCGCGCTGGGCGGCACCGAGGGCGGGAATGGCGGCAGCGATACACAGCAGCGGCATCATGGGGTGGCGATAGCGCGCAGCGCCCTTGTCCGGCAGGCCAGCGCCGCGCCCGATGGCCATGTCCTTGAGCGGGCAGGTGTAGTCGCTGGGCACAAACACGTCCTCTGCCCTGATGTCGTTGCTGCCCGTGCCTGCCATGCCGGCGGCGTACCAGGTATCCAGCACTTGCACCTGCGCCCGTGGCAGCAGGAACAGGCGCGGGCCGTCCTCTTCGCCCTCTACCACGGCGTTCAGAATGGCGTAGTCCGCGTGCATGATGCCGGTGCCCCAACTCCACTGGCCGCTGATGCGGTAGCCGCCGTCACAGGCAACGGCGTGGCCGCCCGGGCTGATGGTGGCTGGCGCCAACAGGTAGCCGCGCCCGCCAAACACGTCGCGTTGGGTAGAGCGGGGAAAGTGCGCCAGCATCCAGTTGTGTTCCATGTAAAACGTGCTGACCCAGCCGGTGGAGGTGCAGGCCCGGGACACCAGCAGGCCCAGGTTGATAAAGGTGTCGGTGTCAATTTCGTCGCCGCCGAAGGCGGCGGGCACAAAGGCGCGGAACAGGCCTGTATCGGCGAGGGCGGCAATCACGTCGTCGTCGGGCTTGCGCTGCGCTTCTACCTGCTCGGCGCGCGCTTCGATCATGGGAACCAGGGCTTTTATCCGCTGCTGCAGGTTGCTGGTACTGGCTTGGGTGGCTGGCTGCATGGGGGCTCCGATGGCTGGGTTTGTCGTCAACTAGATTGACATAAACGGATTCTGTGCCTGCTTTTTATGTGTGTCAATTAGATTGACAAAAATAGGCTAATAAAATGCTGGGCAAGCGGGTGTCGGTGGTGATGCTCCTGCTCCCTCTTCAGAGTGGGCGACACTGGAGCGTGCTGGCATCAGGTGTTGTGGACGTTGGTGCGGGGCCGCCGCTGCGAAAGGGCAGCAGGGGAGCGTGGGGCAGAGTAAGTAGGGGGCGAGAAGTCCGGCAGCCTGCAGTGCTGACTGCCGGACGTGGTAGTGCCTACTCGAAGGTGTAGCTGAGGTTCACGCCGTAGGTGCGCGGCGGATACCAGAAGCGCTGGTTGAAGAAGTTGGCGGTGGGGGTCAGCCCGGATACCTCCTCCTCATCGGTCAGGTTTTTGCCCCACAGGGCCACCCGCAGGGCGCGGCTGCTGTTGCTCCAGGCCAGGCTGCCGTCCCAGGTGCCAAAGCCACCGGTCTTGCCCTTGGGGTGATTGATGGTGGAGTCAGAGAAGTACTCGTCGCTGTAGGTGTAGGACAACAGCGCCACCAGGCCGCCCCAGCCATCGGGCAGCGGCAGGTCGTACTCGCCGCTGACGTGGTAGTTGTAGCTCGGGGCCCGGGACAGTTCCAGGTCCGACTGGTCCTCTTCTACTAGATAGGTGCCGTCGGTCAGGGCGGTTACGCTGCCGCAGCTGGATGTGGGCGGGGTGGGATAGGCACTGGCGCCGTTGAGGTCGGCGCAGAACTCGTCGTAGCTGGCATCCAGGTAGCCCGCGTTGAGGTTCACGGTCAGGCGATCGGTCAGCGAGGCGCTGAGGTCCAGTTCAATGCCCTTGGTGGTGGCCTCGCCCACGTTCTGGTTCAGGGTCTCCTGGCCGGTGACGTTGGCGCTGGGCACAAAAACCCCGAATTGCAGGTTCTCGTAACTGGCCCAGAAGGCCGCCAGGTTCAGGCGCAGCCGGTTGTCCCACAGTTCCGACTTCAGGCCGATTTCGTAGGAAATCGCCTCTTCGTCATCGGTGGGCAGGGCGGTTTCCGGTGAGTTGGCGCGGGCGCCAAATTCGCCGGCCTTGAAGCCGGTAGCCACCTGCCCGTACACCATGGCGTTGTCACCCAGCTGGTAGTCCAGCGCCAGTTTGTAGTCGGTGTGGTCGGTGTCCAGGTCGCTGAGTATGTCGTCCGACAGATCCTGCCGCGCCAGTGCCCGGGCGTCGCTGTAGCTGAAGTGAGTGTTGGGGTCGTAGGTGATGGCGGGTGTGGAAATGGCTGGGTCGCGGTAGAAGTCCTTTTGCTCATCGGTGTAGCGCAGGCCAGCGGTCAGGTTCAAACGGTCGTTAATGGCGTAGATCACCTGGCCGAACAGCGCCTGGCTCTCGGCTTTCTGGGTGGTGTAGTCGGCGGTGGCGAAAAAGGTATCACCGGCGGTAAAGCCAAGGGTCGGGAAGTTCTGGGTCAGTTCATGTTCCTGCTCCATATAGAAGGCGCCCACGACCCAGTCCAGCCTGCCGCTGTCGTCGCTGTTGGTAAAGCGCAGCTCGAAGCTGGTCTGGTCGTGGGTCTGGTCGCGGGAGGTCGGGAAGAAGAAAAACTCGGTCTGGTCAAAGTCGTTCAGGAACAGGTCATCGGTTTCGATATAGCCGGCGATGGCCGTCATCGCCACACCGCCGAAGTCCCAGTTGAGGATGCCGGTGAAGGCGTCCTGGTCAATGTCGGAGCGCGAGTAGTAGTCGCGGCCAAGGCGGTAGGGGCCGTCATCGGGTTCCGGGCAACCCTCCTGCAGTATGCAGGCCAACTGGGCGGGAAAACGCGGGTCTGAGCCGTCGTCGGAGGCGGTATCGCCCGGGGTCGGGTCGCTCTTGTCGCGCACCCAGTTGTAGATCAGGCGCAGGTCGACATTGTCGCTGGGTGTCCACAAACCCTGCAGGCGCCCGGAGCTGACGTCTTCGGCGCCCAGTTCCTTGGCGATGGGCAGGGTGAAGTCCTCGGGTACACCGAAGGCACCGCGTGGCGTGCCGTCAAAGCGGTTTTTGAAGTGGCCGTCGTACTGCTTGTACAGGTAGGACAGGCGGAAGGCCCAATCGGCGATTTTTGGCGAGTCCACCGCCATCCGGTATTCCTCGCGGCCGTAGTTGCCGATGTTCACATCGACCTTGCCACCGAGTTCACCGCTGGGCTGGATGGTTTCCACCGCCATGCCGCCAGCGAGGCTGTTCTTGCCAAAATTCACCCCGGTGGGGCCGCGCAGTATCTGCACCGAGGCCAGGTCAAAGAAGTCGATGTTGCTGGAACCCGGCCGGGTAAAGAACAGGCCGTCGATGGAGATACCCGCACGCGGCTCTTCGGTGGACTCAATGCGCTGGTCGCCGATGCCGCGGATGTGCACAGCGGCGGCGTTGGGAAACTGGTTCACCTGCTGGATATTCACGTTCGGCGACGGGCGGCTCAAGTCCTGGAAGTCCAGTGCCACAATGTCCTCCAGCATGCCGGTGTCGAAGGCCGTTACCGCACTTGGCACCGTTTGCAGGCTCTCCTCGCGGTAGCGCACGCTGACGATCACTTCCTCGATCACGCGATGGTCTTCGGCGTTGCCGGCGCTGTCCTGGGCCGCGGCCCGGGCGGGTAGTAACGAGGTGGTCAGCACGGCGGCGGCAAGGGCGCAGAGGCCCCCGCCAAGGGCGGCGGGGCGGGTTGGGTAGGGCATGACTTCTCTCCTGTTATCGTTATGAAAAGTGGTTTGCCTGAGCCCCCGCCCGGCGTGGCCGGGCGTTGAGCCGGCCTGCGCACAGGCAGGTGGGCGTGGTGGTATCGGGTATTGCCGCCTGCTTCGATGGCGCGATTTTGTGGCCCCCGCAATTATTTTAATATATCTTAAATTGATTGAAGGTTAGCTCACCTTCGGGGTGCTGGCAAGCGCAGTGACAAGTGCAATGAACAGCGCAGTGGACAGCGCTGGCCTCAGGCGACCGGATCAGGAAAAAGCGCCGGCGAATGCCGGGTGAAAGCGTCACGCGAACTTTCGAAACTCGGCGACATGGGCGTAGCAACTGATCAATCCATCAATATCCCCGGCTTCCACGCAATCGAAAAAACGCGCTGCCAGGCGCAGGGTGCTCTCCGGTGTCATTTTTATCCTCCGTTCGGGCGCCCGGTGACGTCGGACCCCGGGATGTGGAGAAAAAGAATACTTGACATTTAATGTGGATTAAATACATTTTAATCACCGCAAGATAAATTTAGTATTAAGTCATGGCGGCCTGCCCACGGGCCTGTCAGTTGCATAACCATAACGATCAAGGGAGTACACCCTATGGATTACCCTGTCCTTCTCTGCCCTCGCCACTCGCTGACACTGCTGGCCACAGCCCTGCTGACTCTGACAGCAAGCCAGTCGCAGGCCCAGATGGCGCCCACACTCGAAGAAGTTGTTGTTACCGCCCAGAAGCGGGAGGAGAGCATCCAGGATGTGCCCATCTCCATGGCGGCCTTTACCGGCGACATGGTGGAGCGCGTTGGCGGTACCGACATCACCACCATCAACGGCATTGCGCCCAACATCATCCTGCAGACCCAGGGCCTGGTGCCAAACGTGCCCATGTTCTCCATTCGCGGCATGAACCACTCCGATCCGGACCCCAACAGCGACCCGAAAACCAGCATGATTATCGACGGGGTCTATGTGCCCTTTGTTGCAGGCACCATGCTGGATATGTTCGACATTGACCGCATTGAGGTGATCCGCGGCCCCCAGGGCACCCTGTTTGGTAAAAACAACCTGGCGGGTACCATTAACGTCACCACCGCCCGCCCCACTGGTGAATTTGGCGGCAAGGTGAGCGCCACCGCCGGCGAGAACGGCCTGCAGCACTACAAATTCCAGGTCAACAGCAACCGCTTTGCCAACGATATGTTCTCCGCCAAACTGGCTGGCGCCTACCGCGACTACGACGGCTACATGGAGAACATCACCACCGGAACCACACTGATGGCACAGGAGGTTAAGTCGCTGCGCGGTGCGCTGAAGTTCGAGCCCAGCGACACCTTTGATGTGACAGTGATTGCCGATTACACCGACGACGAAGTGCTTGGCCCGGGTGGCCACAGCACGGCGGTGGAGGCCATCCAGGGCGATGTGTACAAGGCGGCGCTGAATTTCGACCCCGAAACCCAGACCACCACCACCGGCACCACCGTTGAGGCCAATTGGCACTTGGACGCCGGCAAAATAACCGCAGTGCTCGGCAACAGGAACCTCGACTATTACAACCGGGGTGACTTTGACGGCACCGACAATCCGGGCGTTATTCCCAACCAGAACCTGAACGTGCAGCGTGACTTCCAGGGTGACACCCAGAGCGCTGAACTGCGCTGGGACAGCACCATCGGCAACGACTTCCACTACGTGGTGGGGCTGTATTACAACCAGGATAAGTGGCAGCAGGTGAACGATGTTGGCGTGTTCACCGCCCCGGCTGTGATCGGCAGCTTCGGCACCAACTCGCAGGATTCCGAATCCTCGGCAGTATTCGCCCAGGCGGACTACACCTTTCTGGACGACTGGACGCTGACCGTCGGCGGCCGCTACACGCGTGATGAGAAGAACTACACGCTCGAAAGCGATTCGCTGACCAACGGTGTGGTGACGTCATCGTTCATTGCCGAGAAAGACGACAGCTGGACCAACTTCTCGCCCAAGGTGGCCCTGGAATACCAGCTGTCGGACGACATACTGCTGTATGGCTCGGTGTCGCAGGGCTACAAGGGCGGTGGCTACAACTCCCGCGCCACCCTGCCGGAACTGGTGGGCCCCTACGACGAAGAGACGGTAACCGCCTATGAGCTGGGTATCAAAAGCGACTGGTGGGACCGGCGCCTGCGTGTGAATGGGGCCATCTTCCTCAACGAATACGAGGATCTGCAGCAGGGCGTGCAACGGCCCGGTTCGGTACGGGCAGAAAGCATCACCACCAATGTCGCCGAGGCGGAAATTGCCGGCGTTGAGCTGGAGCTGCTGGTACTGCCGGTGGAGAACCTGCAGGTGGGCTTTAACGTGGGCTACCTGGATGCGGAGTACAATGATTTCTGCGATGACACGGATGGCGCTTCCGCCTACATGCCCTCCAACTGCGGCGGCTTTGAGTTGGAGTTTTCTCCCGGTCAGTGGCTGATCGCCGAAGACCAGACTGACCTGCCACTGCCCAACGCACCGGAGCTCAGTGCCAGTCTGTTGCTGGATTACGACCTGGTGACCGGCATTGGCATCTTCAGCCTGCACGGCGATGTGCGCTATACCGACCGTTACAATACCTGGGGTCGTGCGTTGGACGATGCCTTCTACCGCGACGAGGTGGCGCTGGTAAACGCCAACATTTCTTACACGGACACTGATGAGCGCTACAAACTGACGGTGTATGGCAAAAACCTGACCGACGAGGAAGTCATCTCCGGCGCTGTGGTGACCGGTGCCAACCCGATCACCCAGTTCTATCAGCCCCCGCGGGAGCTGGGGGTGGAGCTGATCATCAACTTCTGATGCACGATTGCACCCTCCCTCCGAGAGCTTGACGCCGGCACCGCCGGCGTTTTTTTATGCTGGGGCCGGTTTCGGCTTGCGCAGATAGGTACCGGCAATCTCTGCTACCCTCGCAGTTTGTTACAGGAGGAATGTCCCATGCACGTTATCGATCAATGGCACCGGCTGCTCGAAACCGGGAATGTTGAAGGCCTGAATACTCTGTTGGCGGAGGATGCAGTGTTTCACTCACCGGTGGTGCACAGCCCCCAGCGCGGCCGGGCACTGACCGCAGCCTACCTCGGGGCTGCCTTTGTGGTGCTTGGGAACGACAGCTTCCGCTACCTGCGGGAGATTCGTGGCGAGCAGGATGCGATGCTGGAATTCCAGACGGAAATCGACGGCATTGTCATCAATGGCGTGGATATCATTCACTGGAACAACCGTGGCGAGATAGACGACTTCAAGGTGATGCTGCGGCCCTTGAAAGCCGTCAACCTCGTGCACCAGAAAATGGCTGAGATGCTAAGTGCAATGACGGCCCAGGATTCGCCGCGGGTCTGAGCCGCGGCGGTTTAACCCGCGCGCTTGTCGAGGTTGTCGGCGCCGAACTTTTCTTCCTTAAAGGCGCGCTTTTTGCGATTCCAGTCCTCAATATTGGCGCGGGACTCGGCCAACTCATGCGCCATTAACTCGGCATAACGCGCGGATCGTGCGGTGATTTCCACCTGGATGCCGTTAGGGTCATACATATAGACCGACTTCACGAAGCCGTGGTCGACCGGGCCCAGGCAGGATTTACCCTTGGCGTTGATGTAGGCCTGCCATTCCAGCATGGCCTCTTCGCTTTCCACTTCAAAGGCCAAATGCATTTCAAAACTGTGCTTGCGCTGTAGCCAGTCGTTCTCAATGGTCTCCGGGGCGTCGAAGAAGGCCACGTAGTTACCATCGGGCATCTCAAAGAAGATGTGCAGGAAGGGGTTTTCGTTGCCGCTGCCGGGTTCATTCTCGGAGCTGAAGGCGGCGGCCAGTTTCAGTCCCAGGATTTCTTCGTAGAACCAGATGGTCTGGTCGGCGTCGCGGCAGCCATAGGCGGTGTGGTGAACGTTATTGATGGCTTTCAGTGGGCGTTTTGCATCAGGCATGTTCTTGCTCCTTTTGGGCAGTGCTGGATTGCGTTTCGTACTCAGCGCGCAGCTCGCGCTTGAGAATCTTGCCGTTGGGATTGCGGGGCAGATCATCGCGGAAGTAGACGGTGCGAATTTTCTGTCGGCGCCCCACGCGTTCGTTGGTCCAGGTCGTGAGTGTCGAGGCGTCCGGGCAGTTCTGGCCAGCGCGCAGCACCACCAGGGCGATAGGGGTTTCGCCCCAGGTAGCGTCGGCGATGCCGATCACGGCTACCTCGGACACGGCCGGGTGAGTCACCATCACCGATTCGATATCGGCGGGGTAGATGTTTTGACCACCCGATAGAATCATGTCCTTCTTGCGATCGACTATGTATAGATAGCCCTCTTCGTCAACCCGCCCGATATCGCCGGTGCGTAGCCACTGTCGACCTTGGTTGTCGATGTAATTGGTTTCCTGGGTCGCATCGGGTCGGTTGTGATACTCGACCATCCAGTGCACCGAGCGTACGCAAATCTCGCCAGTGGCACCCCAGGGTAGCGGTTGGTCGTGGTCATCGACGATCAGATAGTCGTGGCCCCGCACCGGCTTGCCCACAGAGCCTAGCCGCCCCTCGGCTTCCTCGGGCTGCAGGGTGGTCATAAAGCCCTCAGTGAGGCCGTAGAGTTCGATCACTGCGCAGCGGAACTGTTCCGCCACCTGGCGCTTGAGTTGCTCATACAGTGGGGAGCCACCGGAGATAATTGCCTGAAGACTGGCCACGGATTCAGGCCTGAAATTCCGGGCTTCCAGCACGCGCTGGAACATCAACGGCACCATCATAGTGTGGGTTACCTGGTGCTCGCGCACGGCATCTATCCACTGGCTGGCATCGAAGGCTTTTTGAATCACACAGGTGCCACCAACAATCAGCGAACAGAACAGGGAGGCCCAGGCGATATTGGAGTACAGCCCAATCGGGCAGATGGCCACTGCGCCGTAGTGGTAGCGGTGGGCCAGCGCAAGCTCGTACATGGACTGGGCGCGGCGCCGGTGCAGGTGCTTGATTCCTTTGGGAACCCCGGTAGTGCCTGAGCTGTAGATGATGTTGCAGGGATCGTCATCGCCGATAGTGACGCGGGGTGCCTGTGTCGATTGAGAGCGTCGCCATTCGCGATAGTCAGTGGTGCCCGCGAGCGCCGTTGCACTGTCTGTTTCAGACAGCACCAGTCGGCTTTGCAACTGGGGCAAGCCTGACAGTTGTGTCGCGACCTTTTCGTACTCCTGTCCGGTAAAGAAGGCCGCCCGGGTCCCAGCATCGGACATCATTCCGGCCAGGCCTTTGGCACTCACGGCAAGGTTCAGCGGTACCGCTACAGCGCCGGCTTTGAATACGCCGTAAAGCACTTCCACGTATTCCACGCGATTGCTCATCAGGATAGCTACGCCGTCGCCGCGGCCGAGGCCCTGTGCCAGCAAGCCATTCGCTACGGCATTGGAGCGCTGATCGAGTTCGTGCCAGGTCAGGCTGCTGTGCTCGTCAATGACGGCGAGCTTGTTTGGGTACCAGCGCCCGTGCAGGGCAACCAGTTCCGGTAGCAGGGGGGGCTTGATGTCGAAGGTCATGCGGTGGGCCTCCGGTGGGTGCTGTTATTGTAAAACTTGAATATATACTAACCAGATTTAATGTGCATTAAAATCTTGGCCTGAAGCGGTTGTGCGCCCAGTCATTAGCGCAGTCAGCGGGGGCGCAGGCAAGGCGAGCCACTTTCTGTCACCGAAAGCGGTCAATCTCACTGGTTGCAGGGGTTGTGGCGGGCCGGTCCCAAGCGCCCGCCTGGGTCAGGGCGGGGAGGGAAGGTTGCGGTCAGCGCGGCAGCAGACCCTGGGTAAAAGTCTGGATGAAGGCGTCGGCGATCTGCTCGCCACTGGGGCCGGAGGTGGTCTTGAACCATTTGGGGGTCCAGTTCACGGCGCCGAGGATGGCATCGCAGGTGATGGCCGGGTCGTCGGTGGCGATAGTGCCCTCCTTGATGCCGGCCAGCAGCAGCTGGGTGATGCGCTTGGTATGGGCGCTGGAGCGGGCGCGAATGGTTTTCTGGTGCTCCGGCTTGAGGGCGGGAATCTCGCTCAGGATGGCCACTGGCCCGTTCTCGCCGCACACTTCTTCCAGCTGGTAGCGCAGGTAGAGTTGCAGTTGTTCCAGGCAGGTGTTGCCTTCTTCCATGGCGCGATCCAGGGCCCGCTCACCCAGATCCAGAGCGCGCATGTAGCACAGGGTGACCAGCTCTTCCTTGTTTTTTACATAGTAGTAAAGGGCGGCATCGGTAATGTTCAGCTTGCGGGCAACGTCCTTGAGGGAGGTACCGCTGATGCCCTTTTCATTGAAGCACTCGGCGGCGACTTTCAGCACAATGTCGCGCTTGAGTCGGCGTTGTTCCGTTTTGTTGAAGTGCCAGTTCGCTTCGCTAGAGGTCGCCATAGGAGTCCGTTTTCGGTGCGCAGGCAGGTGCGTTCAGTGTGGGTAGCCCGGGGCCGGGAAGCCCCTGCAATGCGATCTGCCAGCGCCGGTGGTAGGTGGTCAAAATGGTAGCACAATGCGCATAGAAAAACTTGGCGTGCATTAAAAAGACGGCCCGCACATTGGCTTTACCGCCACTGCGCGCGCAGCTCCCGCTTCAGCACTTTACCGGTGGCATTGCGCGGAAAGGCGTCGACAAATTCGTAGCGTCGGGGGATTTTGTAGCCGGCCAGCGAGTCGCGCAGAAAGTCCACCAGCGCTTTGCCGCTGACCGCGGCGCCCGGCTCCAGAATGACATTGGCCAGCAGGGCTTCGCCCCATTTTTCGTCGGGCACGCCGATGACGGCCACGTCGCTCACCGCCGGGTGTTTGAGCAACGCGTTCTCGATTTCCACCGGGTAGATATTCTCGCCGCCGCTGACCACCATGTCCTTGATCCGGTCGACCACGTAGAGGTAGCCGTCGGCGTCGACATAGCCGGCATCGCCCGAGTAGTACCACTGGCCGTCTACGGCCTCGGCGGTGGCCTCGGGGCGGTGCCAGTAGCCGTTCATCAGGCGTTCCGACTGGCAGGCGATTTCGCCGATTTCGCCCACCGGCAGATCCTGGCGCTGGGCGTCTACAATGCGTACCCGGTTACCGCCAAAAGGCTTGCCGGCAGAGGCCAGCAAATGGCCGGCATCGTGCACGCAGTCCCTGGGGCCAAGGTAGGTAATGCCGCCACAGCATTCTGTCATGCCGTAGGACAGGGCAAAGCCACAGTTCAGTACCTCCTGGGCGTCTTTCAGCAGTTCCACCGCGATGCCGGAGCCGGCAATCAGCAGGGTATCCAGGTGTGACAGGTCGTAGCTGCCGATATCCGGTAGGCGGATGAGGGCGTGAATCAGGGCCGGCGGCAGGGGCACAATGCGAATGCGCGCCGCAGCCAGTTGCCGGGCGACTTCTTTCGGCACGGCCTCCTTGAGTATCACCGCCCGGCCGCCGGCGTACAGGCCGGCAATGCACAGGTTGGCGGCGGCAATGTGAAACAGGGGCATGGTGGCCAGCACGGCGGCGTCGGGCTCGTGCATCACCGGCCACACGGACAGGCCCTCGGCGGCGGCGCACACCATGCTGTGGTGACTGAGCATGACTCCCTTGGGATGACCGGTGGTGCCGCTGGTGTACATCTGTACCGCCCGGTCCGTGGGTGAGGGTGCACGGTGGGCGGGCGCGGTGTCGGGCTGCCCCTGCAGCCAGCGTCGCAGGCCGATTTCGCCGTCCTGCTCGCCGTCGCCATCCAGCACCACGATTTTTTCCACCTGCGCCAGACGGGCCTTGCAGTCCCGGGCGATGTCGAGGAATTCCCGGCTTACAAAGAGAATTTGCGCGGTGGAGTCTTCCAGGATGTAGGACACCTCGCCGGCGGTGAGGCGGAAGTTCACCGTCACCAGGCAGAGGTTGGCCTTGGCCGCCCCGAACAGGACGTAGAAGAAGGTCTCTGCGTTGCGATCCAGTAGGGCGATGTTGGTCTGGGGGGCTACGCCGTCATTGATAAAGGCGTTGGCGACCTGGTTGCTGCGCTGTTCAAGCTCGCCGTAGGTCACAATGCTGCCGGCAAATTCCAGTGCGGTGGCCGGGGCCTGGGCCGCGGCCTGCCTGGTGGGAATGTCGGCCAGGGTGCGGATGTCGAGTTCGCTCACAATCGTTTCCTCACGGCCTGGGGCTTACGCCAGGCCCTGGGCCTGCAGCCAGTCGGCGCAGGTGTGGGCGGCTTCGGCGGCTTTTTCCGGCTGGCCGAAGTAGTAGTGGTTGGCGCCCTCGATCCATTTCAGTTCTTTGTTGCTGTGAGGCACGGCCTCGTACAGGCCCTGGGTGTGCTCGGGGGTAATGCCGTCGTCGGCGGTGTTGCCAATGACCAGTGCCGGCACCGAGATGCGGGCTGCGCAGCTAAGGCCGTCGGCGCGGGCGTCGTCCCAACTCCACTGGGACAGCCAAGAGCGCAGCGAGCAGAAGCGCGCCAGGCCCACCGGACTGTCGTTCACCACCTCCGGTTCGCCCAGGAAGCACCAGTTGGGCTTGCGGTCGTTGGGGTCAATGGTCGGGTCCAGCCACTTGGGTTCTGCCATGGTGCGGTGTACCACAAAGCCGTATTCACGGTTGGGCTGGCCGTTGGCCTTGTATTCGGCCAGCTTCTCCTTCACCCAGCGCGTAATGCGCCGGTTGCGCTCGATCTGTGCGGCGCGAAAACGCGCCAGAAATTCCGCGGAGTAGGGCGGCTGGTTGGGGTTGTCGGGGTTGTAGATGTCCAGTTCCGGGTCGCGGTTCTCGGGGTCGTTCTCGTCGGTCACCGACGGGTCCAGCCACTCCGTGAGGGTGCGGTGACGTGCCAGGTGGGCGGCCACCAGCATCATGCCATCGGCGGGAATGAGGTTGCGCTTGGTCAGGTCCGGCGAGTCGCCGGCAGGCGTTGCGGTCACTGTCGGGTTCTCCGCCTCGGCCTGGTAGAACAGGCTCATGGAGCCGCCGCCGCTCCAGCCGCCCAGGATGATCTTCTTGTAGCCCAGGCGTTCCTTGGCATCGCGAATGGCGGCGCCAAGGTCGCAGATCACTTTCTCCATGATCAGGGCGGTATCCACGCCGCGGTAGCGGGTGTCGCAGTACATGGTGTGCACGCCGGCCTTGGCCAGGGCCGCCATCATCGGCAGGTAAAAGCCGCCACCAATCGGGTGGGACCAAACCACCAGGGTGTCGGAGGGTTTGTCATCCGGGCGCAGCAGGTGGCACTGAATGGCCACCACATCTATCTCGCCGGCGTAGGTATCCTTGAAGTTGGATTTGTCCTGGTAAACCACCAGGTGGGGGGTGCGGGTATAGGTATAGCGCTTGCGGGTGTCGGACATGGTGGGCTCCTTCTTGGATGGTGTGGCGCGTCAGGGCAGGTACCAGATCGGTGAGCTCCAGGCGGTTTCCTGGATCAGCCGGTCGGCTCCGGGCACGTCATTGCAGTTGTCGAGTGATTCGCAGAGTCGCTTTGACCAGCGCTCGGTCGGCAGCTCTTTAACCCGGGCATACCAGTAGGCGGGCCGGGCGGGGTCGAAATCGGGGTCGGTCCAGCTGTTGCAGGTGCTTGGGCTGCCTGGCTTGAGGTCGGCAAGGGTGATGACCTGCTGCACGATGTCGCCGTTCCCATCCAGGGTGCCCTTGATAATCTCCACCCGCTGCAGGGGCGTGCGATCCATATTGGCCAGCACCGTAAGGCGCGGCGCCGCCACTGGCGTGTCTGTTGCGCTGCTGCCAAGTGTTGCGCCCATGGCGGTTGCGTTGCTGTAGTCGTAATCGGCGCTGCAGGCGTCTGGTGCATCCGCCCGGTCGGCGCTAAAGCGCAGGGCAATGCGGGTGCCACTGGTGGCGTAGGTTTCGCGGCGCTTCAGTGCGTCAAACAGGCTGGCGCGGGTATTCTCGGCGGCCCAGATGCCAACCAGTCCACCCGGGTTGTAATCCGGCCGGCCCTGGATGCGGCGCGGGTCGGAGCCACCACCGCCCCAGGCGTCTCCGGTGTAGGCGTCTTCCTCAGTGGCACCGGCGGTGGCGGCGTGGGCATCGGTGGAGCCGACAAAGCCCAGCTGCAAGGGGTTGAGTGCCGCCTTGTCACTGGCGATATAGGCCTGCAGGCCACGGCTGAGAATGTTCCGTACGTAGGCGCGATTCAGGGTCTTTACGTAGGCAGGGTCCGTGGCGGCGCGCTCTTTGCTGGCGGCAGAGTGAAAGGCTTTTTCAAAGCCACAGTCGCTGTCGGCGTTGTCCCAGTTTTCTGCAATGCACTCGCTGTTGCCCTTGCTCTGGTGAATTTCCACCAGGCGTTCAAAGCGTGCGCGCAGGCGCAGGGTGTCGGGCTGTTCGGCTTCAACATCAAAGCCGCCACCTTCGGCGAAGTTGGTGTTGTGGGGAATGGCCACCACGTCGCAGCCGTCCTGCGCGCGACATTGTTCATCCAGCGCCTGCCATAGCTTTAGCGGTGTTGGGTAGCGTACATAATCGATGGCCGTGGGGGTGGTGGCGGCGCTTCTGTAAATCAGGTTACGGTGCCAGTGCGCGCTGCCGGGGGTGGCGGACCATTCGTTGGCGACAAAGGCGGTGAACTCGCAGGGGCTGTCTGCGTCATTGGCAAAACGCTGGCTCTGTTGCCACAGGGCGCTGCGGGCGCTGTCGCAGTCTATACCCTCCTCCTCACACAGGGCGGGCAGGGCGGGCTCGCCGCCGGCGATGACCGGCAGCAGGTAGTTAACAAAAATGTTGCGGGACTGGCTGAGATCGGTACCCGCGCCAGCGCGCAGGCCCCGGCAGTAGGGGTTGTCCAGCTGTTCGGGGCCGGCGGTGCACAGTTGCATCACGTCAAAGGTCTCTGCGTGATCAGTGACCGCGGCAAAGTCCAGCGGCCGGCGCAGTTGCTGGCGGGTTTTGCCATCGGCCAGGGTGATCGGCGCTCCGCGGGCGAAGGCAAAGGCATCGGCCGGGTTGGCGGTGGTGCCAAAGGCGTAGGCATCCATGGAATAGGCGGTGTGGACGTGCAGGTCGCCCCAGTACAGGTTGCGCTGGCCGCTCTGGTAACCGGGGCAGTGGCCGGTGTTGGCTGCCTGGCTGGCGGTGCTGCCGGCCAGGCAGGCAAGCAGCAGGCCATAGTGGCCGAGTGTTGCGGGTTTCATGGTGCGTTTGTCTCCTCCTGTGGCGCTGTGTTGTGTTTATGCGCCTCGACCTGCGGGGCAGGTAGCGGGGTTGATGGCATGATGTTAGCATCAACAAAAAAGTTTTAGTATAGATTAGAAAATTTTTTTGACGGGACTTTTTTGACGGCTGGCGACAGTCTCCGGGGTAAGATGGCACCGCTTTGCTGTGACGCCTTCCTGCGTAAAACCACAGCTGACATTGCACCTGACCGAGCCGCTAGGCTAGGCCACTTTGATAGAAAAGGTAGATTCCATGACTCACACTCTTTTTGATTTGACCGGCAAAACTGCCCTGGTGACCGGCGGTGGTACCGGCCTTGGGCGCCATTTTGCGCAAGTGCTGGCGGGGGCTGGCGCGCGCGTCATCGTGTGCGCCCGGCGGGTAGAAAAACTGGCCGAAACGGTAGCGGCGGTTCAGGCCGACGGCGGCGTGGCCGAGGCCCACGCCATGGATGTGACATCGGAGGCCAGTGTGCGCGAAGCCTTCGAGGGCGCAGTGGGCGAGGGTGTGGTGGACATCGTGGTCAACAACGCCGGAGTGGTGGCCAAACCCTCGCTGCTGGACGTGGACGTGGACACCTGGGACAGCGTGCAGGCCGCCAACCTGAAGGGGCCGTGGCTGGTGGCGCGCGAGGCGGTGCGGCGACTGGCGGCGGCGGAGAAGCCCGGGCGGGTGGTGAATATCGCGTCCATTCTCGGGGTGGCGGCACAAAAGGGCACCGGCCCCTATTCGGCGTCCAAGGCGGCCCTGTTGCACCTGACCCGCAATATGGCGGTGGAGTGGGCCCGCTATGGTGTCACCGTCAACGCGATAGCGCCGGGCTATTACGTGACAGACCTTGCCGGCGAATTCCTTGAGAGTCCCAAAGGCCAGGCGCTGCTGGCGCGGATTCCCCAGCGCCGCCTGGGTGAGTATGTGGATCTTACCGGGGCCATCCTGCTGCTAGCCTCGGACGCCTCGGCTTATATGACGGGCACCTGCGTTACCGTGGATGGCGGCCTGTCACTGCCGATTGTTTAGCCCGTTTGTTTCGTCCTCACCCCAGCCGCTGCACGTGCTTCAGGCGCCCGGCGGCCTGGGTGACGGTTTTGCGATCGCCCCCTGCCACCAGCCCCTGCTTGATACTGTTCTCTGTGGCCAGGTGAATTTCCGCATCGGCGATGATCTGTGCAGCGTGCGCGATGGGCAGTACAACGATGCCGTCGGCGTCGGCCAGCAGCAGGTCGCCCGGGTTGATGTTCACCGGCCCGCGTACACCGGGCAACGTAATGGGCTGCTCCACAGCCGTCAGTCGCCAGTACTTGTGTGCGTTCAGGGGCGAGGTGTAGCGGTAGAAGACGGGCTGCTCTAGTTGCTCGAATTCCGCCGCATCGCGAATGCCGCCATCAACAATAAAGCCCGCCGCGCCGCGATTGACCATGCTGGTCACCATGTTGTCTCCAATAATGGCACCGCCGCTGCATTGGTCGGTGTCGATCACCAGAATGCCACCGGGGTAAATGGCATCGTCCAGGGCAAAGGTCGGCAGGCCTTCGCTGACGGTGTCAGAACCCGCCGCGCAGATGACCGGCCCGGCCATGGTGCTGTGCCGGCGCACCGGCAGCAGCCCCGGCGCTGGCACCTGGTGTTCTAGCCCCATCGTGTCCATAACATCGGCTACAACCGCCGACTCCAGCTTCTGCAGCCGTGCAACCAGGGCGTTGGTGGTGTTCATTGCTCGCTCTCCGTTGTGATATATCAGTTGCATATTAACAGGGTTGGCTGCTACCGTGTCCACTCTTTTGGCTATATCGACGGCGCGCGCGAGGGAGGCGGCAGTGCAGCAAGGGAATGACAGCGGGGCACAACTGCCCGACAGCCTGCGCAGTGCCCTGCAGGGGATGGGGTTGCTGGAGCCGGGTGAGCCGGTGCGGGCACAGCCCCTGACCGGTGGCGTTGCGTCCGACATCTGGCGGGTGCAGAGCGGGCCGCATGACTACTGTGTGAAGCGCGCCCTGGCCCAGTTGCGGGTGGCGCGGGACTGGCAGGTGCCCACCCACCGCAATGCCTATGAAGTGGCCTGGTTGGAACAGGCGGCCGCCATTGCACCCGGCTCGGTGCCCCGGGTGCTGGGTCACGACCCCGAGGCCGGTGTGTTTGCCATGCAGTACTTTGCGCCCGAGCACTATCGAAACTGGAAGCAGGAACTGGCCGCAGGGCGCGTGGCGCTGCCTGCGGTAGCGTCACTGGCCACACTGTTGGCGCGGATTCACAGCGCCACTGCGGGGGATGCGACCCTGGCGCGTCGCTTCGACAATGGCGAGTTGTTCTTCCAGTTGCGTCTTGAGCCCTATCTGCACGGTGCGGCGGAGCGGCACCCGGCACTGGCACCCTACCTGCTGCGGCTGGCCGAGGCGGTATCCGGCGAGCGCCGGGTGATGGTACACGGCGATGTCAGCCCGAAGAACATCCTGGTGGGCGAGGGCGGCGTGGTGCTGCTGGATGCCGAGTGTGCCTGCATCGGTGACCCCGCCTTCGACCTCGCCTTCTGCCTTAACCACTTGCTGTTGAAGTGTCTGTGGCAGCCGGCTGGCACGCCAGACTACCTGGCCGCCTACCAGCGACTTTGCCGGGATTACCTGGCCGCGGTGGACTGGGAGCCACCAAGCGCGCTGGCCAGCCGCGCCGCCCACCTGCTGCCGGGGCTGTTGCTGGCGCGGGTCGATGGCAAATCGCCAGTGGAGTACCTGCAGGGCGCGCAGCAGCAACAGGTGCGCCAGTTCGCAACGTTCCACCTTATCAACCCGCCGGATGATCTGGCCGCGCTGGCACACGCCTGGCGCCAGTCGCTGTGACCGGCGCCAGTGAACAGACAACCGCGCGCGGCCGCGCCGCGCAAAGCCGACGAACCCGCGAGAGAGCGATCAATACCCATGAGTGAACTATCCATCAGCAAAGTAACAGGGCGATCCGTTTGGGACAGCCGTGGCCGCCCCACGGTTGAAACCGAGGTCCACCTGGCCTGCGGCGCAGTGGGGCGGGCGATGGCGCCGGCCGGCGCGTCCACCGGCAGTGGCGAAGCGCTGGACCGCCGTGACGGCGGCACGCGACTGGGCGGCTACGGCGTGGATGGCGCGGTGGACGCTGTTAATCAAGTGATCGGACCGGCACTGGTCGGTTGCGATGCCAGCGATCAGGCGGCCATCGACGCCAGCATGGTGCGCCTCGATGGCACCGGCAACCGCCAGGTGCTCGGCGGCAACGCCATGATCGCCACCTCGATGGCGGTGGCCCACGCAGCAGCGGCCGGTTGCGGCGAGCCCCTGTGGCGCTACCTGGCCGGGCAGCGCGGCGATAGTCAGGCCTGCACCCTGCCGGTGCCGGAAATCCAGATATTCGGTGGCGGTGCCCACGCCGAGGGCTGTATGGATCTGCAGGACTTCATGGTGGTGCCCTTCGGCGCGGGCAGCTTTCGCGAGGCCCTGGAGTGGACGGCGGAGATTTACCTCGTCGCGGGCAAGCTGATGGATCGGCGCAACAAACGCTGCGGGGTGGCGGACGAGGGCGGCTACTGGCCGGCCTTCGACAGCAACGAGGCCGCCATTGCCGCCCTGGTCGAGGCGGTGCAGCAGGCGGGATTCTGCCCGCAGAGCCAGGTCGGCCTGTCGCTGGACATTGCCGCCACCCAGTTCTATCACCAGGGGCGCTATCATCTGCAGCGGGACAGCCGCACCCTGGATACCGGGCAGTGGTACCAGCAACTCGGGCAGTGGCTGGCGAACTACCCGATTTGCATGATCGAGGATCCGTTCGTCGAAAGTGACCTGGCCAGTCACGCGGCGCTCACAGCCGAGTTTGGCGCGCGGGTGCAGGTGGTTGGCGACGACCTGCTGGTGACCAATACCGCCAATATTCTCGCCTGCCAGCGCCAGCAGGCCTGTAATACCCTGCTGTGCAAGCCCAACCAGGTGGGCACCCTCAGCGAGGCCTATGCCGCCCACGCCATGGCCCGGGAGGCGGGCTGGAACACCGTAGTGTCCGCCCGCTCCGGCGAAACCGAGGATGTTACCATCGTGCACCTTGCCCTGGGCTGGGGTATACGCCAGCTGAAGGTGGGGTCCTTCGCCCGCTCCGAGCGCATGGCGAAGTGGAATGAAGCCCTGCGTATCGAAGAAGCGCTGGGCACCCGTGCATGCTATGCAGGAGGCGCGCCCTTTGGCCGATAACGCCGTAACCGATGCCGCCCGGTTGTCGAAAACCGAAATCGCCTACCGCCGGCTGGAAGAAAAAATCGTCACCATGGCGCTGGCGCCAGGGGCCCTGCTGTCGGAGGCCGAGCTGGCCCTGGAGCTGGGCCTTGGCCGTACGCCCGTGCGAGAAGCACTGCAGCGCCTGGCGGGCGAGCACCTGGTGGAGATCATGCCCCGGCGCGGTATCCGGGTGGCGGAGATCGACATTGGCAAGCAGTTGCGCCTGCTGGAAGTGCGGCGTTTGCTGGAAGTGAACGTTGCCGGCATGGCAGCGCGGCGCGCCAGCCGCGAACAGCTTACCCAGTTTGCAGCGTTGGCCGATGCGCTCGATTTGGCCGGCGACGAGCGCGATTACCTGGCCTTCCTGCATCTGGATCATGAACTCGACGAATCCCTGATTGCCGCCGCCGACAATGAATTTGCCGCTACCATGCTGCGTCAACTGCACGGCCTGTCGCGGCGCTTCTGGCACTACTATTACCGGCGCGAACAAGACCTGCCCCGGGTGGCGGCGCTGCATGCCGCGATAGCCCGGGCCGTGGCGGCGGCAGATGGCGCCGCCGCCAGCGCTGCATCGGAGGCCCATATGGACTACATCCACGACTTTACCCGCGCCGTACTGGAGCGCTAGATCATGATGCGTGTACTGTTTCAGTACGATGCCGGGCCCCGCCTGCGGGCCGAACTGGCCCGCTTTCGCCAGCAGGACATCGAGGTGCTGGTGCATCCCGAGAGCGCCGGCGCGCCACCGGATGCGCTGCTGGCCGATGTGCAGGCCATCTGGCATGTATTGCAGCCAGTGACGGCGCAGATGATGGCCGCCGCGCCGCGCCTTGCTCTGGTACAGAAAATCGGCGTGGGAGTAAACACCATCGACTTGGCGGCAGCGCAGCAGCGGGGCATTGCCGTTTGCAATATGCCCGGCACCAACAGCCAGGCGGTGGCGGAGATGGCCCTGCTGTTGATGCTGTCTGCCCTGCGCCAGCAGGTGCGCCTGGATAGGGCCTGCCGCAGTGGCGCCTGGTCGGTGGCGCCGCAATACCTTGAGGGTTTTGGCGAGCTGGCTGGGCGCACTGTGGGCCTGGTGGGTTTTGGCGAAGTGCCCCGTCGGCTGGCGCCGGTGCTGCAGGCCCTGGGGGCCGATGTCATCTACACCGCCCGCTCGCCCAAGGACGTGCCCTGGCCCTGTGTCAGCCTTGACCAGCTGCTGGCGCGTGCCGATGTCGTGTCGCTGCATTTGCCCCTGACGGATGCATCGGCGCAACTACTCAATGCCGAGCGTATCGCCCGCATGAAGGCGGGGGCCGTGCTGGTCAACACCGCTCGCGGTGCCCTGGTGGATGAAGCGGCACTGCTGGCGGCCCTGGGCAGTGGCCATCTGGCGGCGGCGGGGCTGGATGTGTTTGCCGAGGAACCCGTCGCCGCGGATCATCCCCTGCTGGCGCTGGACAACGTGGTGGTTGCCCCCCACCTGGCCTGGCTCACCAACGAGACCCTCTCCCGCAGCCTGTCGATCGCCGCGCGCAACACATTGGCCGCCGTGGCCGGTGGCGAGCTTGAGTTTCGCGTGGCCTGAACAGGTCGCTGGGCATGCTGCTGGATATCTTCGCCATTGTCGCCCCGGTATTCGGCCTGG
This sequence comes from Parahaliea mediterranea, assembly GCF_003402235.1. Taxonomy (GTDB): domain Bacteria; phylum Pseudomonadota; class Gammaproteobacteria; order Pseudomonadales; family Halieaceae; genus Parahaliea; species Parahaliea mediterranea. The sequence continues at coordinate 15,701 of NZ_QEWO01000004.1, read as the reverse complement.
CCGCGGTGGGTTACGGCTGGGCGCGCAGCGGCAGTGACTTTCCTTCGCAGTTCATCACCCGCCTGATCATGAATGTGGCGGCGCCCTGCCTGTTTATTGCGGCGCTGGACAGGGCCACCGTGCAGCCTGGCGATCTCGCTCGGGTGGTGCTGGCGGCACTGTCGGTAATGGGTGCCATGCTGGTCGTCGGTGGTGTGCTGGTGCGCCTTTTGCAGCTGGATGTTCGCGTTTACCTGCCGCCCCTGCTGTTTCCCAACAACGGCAACATGGGGCTTTCACTGTGCATGTTTGCCTTTGGCGACACCGGCCTGGCGCTCGGGCTTGGCATCTTCATGGCGATGACCGTCAGCCAGTTCAGCCTTGGCATACTGATTGTCGATGAGTCCTCTGGCGGGGCACGCAAGCGCCTGCTGGAACTGCTGCGCCAGCCCATCCTGTACGCCGCGGCATTCGCCGTCACCAGCCTGGTACTCGGTTTCAAGCTGCCTGCATGGGCAGCCAACACCCTCAACCTCATGGGCGGTGTGACCATTCCCCTGATGCTGATGACCCTGGGTGTCTCGCTGGCCCAGCTGCGGGTGGGCAACCTGCCGCGGGCCCTGCTGGTATCGGGCCTGCGCTTGGGCGGTGGCTTTGCATTGGGGCTGGCTGTGGTCAACCTCTACGGCCTGGAAGGCACCGAGCGCGGCGTGGTGCTGCTGCAGGCGGCAATGCCGGTGGCAGTCTTCAATTACCTGCTGGCCATCCGTTACCGGCAGTCTCCCCAGGACACCGCCGGCATGGTGGTGCTTTCTACGCTGCTGTCTTTCCTCACGCTGCCACTGCTGTTGCGTTTTGTACTGACGGGGTGAGGCGATGATGGCGGCAGCACCGACCTTACTGGTGATGGGCGCGCGGGGGCAGGTGGGCTCTGCGGTGCTGGCGGGCCTGCTGGATGACAGCGTCAACCGGGCGGAAGTGCGTGTGATTGCCGCCCATTCCGGCAGCCGGGCGCTGCCGGCTGGCTGCGACTTGCGCTGCGCGCCGCTGGATGACAGTGATGCACTGCTGCGTGCGCTGGAAGGGGTGGACCGCGCCTTTCTGATGGTGCCCTTTGGCGCGGCGATGGTGGAGCGCGGCGCCCGCTTTGTAGAGGCGGCGCGCCAGCAGGGGGTGGGTTTCATTGTGCGCTTGTCGGGCCTGGCGGCGGGGCTGGACTCCGCATCTGCCATGGGCCGTTGGCAGGGCGCGGTGGATGCCGAACTCATCGGCAGTGGTATCGACTACTGCATTTTGCGCTGCAACAGCTTCATGCAGAACTTCGCCGGCCTCTACCGGCCAATGCTGCTGCGCGGGCGATTGGCACTGGCCCAGGGGGCAGGGCGCAGCTGCTTCATCGACACCGAGGGCATCGGTCGCGCCGCTGCCACAGTCCTGCTATCACCCGCAGCTTACTCAAATACCGTGCTGGACCTACACGGCCCCGAGGCGCTGGACAATGGGCAGGCCGTGGCAATTATCGGCGCCGCCAGTGGCCGGGCCATCGAATACCGGCCAATTTCAGAAGCCAGGGCCCGTGCCGGCTACCAGCGGGCGGGGCTGCCAGACTGGGAAGTGGACGTGTTCGCCAGCCTGGATCGCTTCCTGGCGGCGGATGGCGGTGTCGGCCCCGCCGCGACACTGCGCCAGTTGCTGGGGCGCGAGCCCACCTGTTTCAGTGAATTTTCCGCCCGGCGGGCGGCGTTGTGGCGTGCTTAGTCGTTTGTCGCGTCAGCCCGGGATGGCCCCGGCTGCCCTTAACGCGGCGGATTTTTCCGCCGAGTAGCCCAGCTCCGCCAGCAGGGCATCGGTATCGCTGCCCGGCGCCGCTGAGGCGCGCGGCGTGGCCGGCTGGCTGCGGCTGAACTTTGGTGCCGGCGCCGGCTGCACAATGCCGTCGACGGTAATAAAGCTGCCCCGGGCGATATTGTGTGGATGGTCGGGGGCCTCGGTGAGAGACAGTACCGGGGCGAAGCAGGCATCGGTGCCCTCCAGCAGCTGGCACCATTGGTCGCGACTACGCTGGCGAAAGATGGCCGCCAGCCGGGCTTTGCGGTCGCCCCAGGCCTGGGTGTCGTGCTGGGGGAAGAACTGCGTTTCGTCGGCGCCGATGGCCTTGATGAGCAATTCGTAGAACTGCGGTTCCAGTGGGCCGATGGCAATGTACTGGGGCTCCTGGGTGGCTTCGGTACGCGTTTCGTAGACTTCGTAGAAGGGCGCGCCGGTATCGAGCAGGTTGCTGCCGCGCTCGGTACTGTGCCGGCCCATGCCGTGCAGACCGTAGAACACGGCCATCAGCGCGGCGGAGCCTTCCACCATGGACGCGTCCACCACCTGACCCTGGCCGGAGCGGCTTTTTTCCAATAGCGCGCTCAGTATGCCCAGCGCCAGGAACAGGCCGCCACCGCCGTAGTCCCCCGCCAGGTTGAGGGGCGGCAGGGGCGGCTCACCGGCCCGGCCAATGGCGTGCAGGGCGCCGGACAGGGCAATGTAGTTGATGTCGTGGCCAGCACTCTGGGCCAGGGGGCCGCTCTGCCCCCAGCCGGTGATACGGCCGTAGACCAGGCCCGGGTTGCGCGCCATGCAGGGCTCTGGCCCAAGGCCCAGTCGTTCTGCCACTCCCGGTCGAAAGCCCTCGTACAGGGCATCGGCGCCGCTGCACAAATCCAGCACTAGTTCCACGCCCTCCGGCTTTTTCAGGTCCACGCACAGCGAGCGACGGTTGCGCATGCACACGGCGTCATCGCGTTTGCCGGTATGGCGGGTGGGGCGCTCGATGCTGATGACTTCCGCGCCCAGGTCCGACAGCAGCATGCCGCAGAAGGGGCCGGGGCCAATACCCGCCAGCTCGATAATTCTGAATCCCTGCAGTGGGCCCATAGGTTGGTGTCCTGAAATAGAGGTGAGCTGGTGATTGGCGCTTATTTCGGCGGCATGCGAATGCCGCCGTCCAGGCGGATCACCTCGGCATTCATGTAGGGGTTGGTGACGCATTCCATCACGGCAAAGGCCAACTCTTCGCCGGAGCCCAGGCGTTTGGGAAACAACACCGACTCTCCCAGCTTGGCTTTCCATGCCTCGGCGGCCTCCCCTTCGCCGTAGATCGGGGTGTCGATCAGGCCGGGGGCGATGGTGTTTACTCGCACGCCAATGGCGCTGAGGTCGCGGGCGATGGGCAGGGTCATGCCGACAATGCCGCCCTTGGATGCTGAGTAGGAGGCCTGGCCGATCTGGCCATCGAAGGCCGCCGCCGATGCCATGTTCACAATCACGCCACGGCTGCCGTCGGCATCCATCGGCGCCGTTTTGGACATGGCCGCGGCGGCCCGGCTGAGCATGTTGAACGTGCCGATCAGGTTGACCTTGATCACAAAGGTGAAATTCTCCAGGTCCAGCGGCACCCCGTTGCGGTCGATGGTGCGCGCCGGCGCGCCGAGCCCGGCGGAATTGACACAGACCCGCAGGGGGCCAAGGGCACAGGCGGCGGCCACGGCGGCATCGGCATCGTTGGTGCTGGTTACATCGCATCTGGCGAAGGCACCGCCGATATCCGCCGCCACCTGCCTGCCGCGCTCTTCGTTCAGGTCGGCGATGACCACCCGCGAGCCGGCGGCAGCCAACTGGCGCGCGGTGGCCTCGCCGATGCCGGAGGCACCGCCGGTAACAATGGAGGAACTTCCTTCAAGATTAACGCGTGGCATAACATTGTCCTTTGTGTGAGGAATGAGTGTCTGTTCGAATTGGCTGTGTGATAGCAGGGCCAGGAGCCTGCAGCGGTTTATATCATCCAATCGGCATGCGTTAGCGCCCTGGGCCTGCCCACATGCGCCGCAGCACGTCGTCTTTGACGATCCAGTGGTGGTACAGGCTGGCACCGATATGGATGGCCACCAGTATGGCAGCAGTATTGCCCAGCCAGATGTGAACCCTGAGTATGCTGTCTGCCAGAGGGCGATTCTCCCCGGCGAACTGTGGCAGATACCACAGTTCGAAGAGTTTCACCGGATAGTTGCCAATGTCCGAGCCGACCAGGCCGGAAAGCCCCAGTACCACAATCAACCCGTACAGGCTCCAGTGGCTGAGGTGAGAGGCGCTGCGCATCCAGCCGGGCATACTGGCAGGCAATGCGGGCGGCGGGTGGCGAAAGCGGTGATAGAGGCGATAGAACACCAGCGCGAACACCAGTGTGCCGAAGGTTTTGTGCCAGTAGATGACCTCGCCGAACTTGGCGTAGTCGGCTTTGTTGTTGCGGTAGTCGAGAGTGCCGAAGTACAGCCCGATGCCCAGGGCGATCAGAAAGCACAGCGCCGACGACCAGTGCAACAGGCGGGCGGTGCGGTCGTAGCCGGGTTGATGTGATGTCATAGCGAGGTTCCGTGGTATGCCGCCGTGCTCAGTAATTGTTGAATTGCCCGCTCTGCTGATACTCGCGATAGGTCGAGTAGCCCGGGTTGTCGATGGCGATTTTGTCCAGCGTGGTCGCCAGGAAGTGCGCCATCAGCGCCTCCGGGCCCTGGTCGTAGTCGCCGGCCCGGATACGTGCTATCAGCGCGGCATTGAGTGAGTCGGCATCGCCCGCCTGATCCAGCAGCGCCGCCAGCCGCTGTTGTTCGGCGCCGGTCATGGCCGAGCCATTCGCCAGTTCGCGGCCGACGATATTCAGGATATTGATGGCCACCCGGCTCTGGTAGATCAGGTTCTTGTCGTCGAGATTCGGCAGGAACTGCGTTTCCAGCATTTCCCGTACGCTGGCAATCAGTTCGCTGCTATCCGGTCGATTAGTGGGCATGATGAATCTCCAGTGGGGCTCAGCGCGCCCGCGCATCGCTGAGCAGGGACAACAGGTCGATTTCCGTCTCGGAAACGCGGCGGCCGATGGCGGCGCGGTTCACCGAGCGGTCGATGCCCTTCAGGTGCACGCCGGTCTGGTAGAGGCAGATCAGCCCCCACTTCAGCACGCCCAGCACTTCCCAGAAGAACACCGCATCCTCGTCCAGTTCACCGCCGGTTTCGCGGTAGCCGCGGTAGAGATCCTCGCGGGTGCCAAAGCCTCCTACCGGCAGTGAGCGGTTGCCAAAGCGCCAGGAATTCACGCACAGCCAGCCGAGGTCTTCCATCGGGTCGCCCAGGTGGGCCAGCTCCCAGTCGAGAATGGAGACAATGCCGCTCTCGTCCACCATCAGGTTGCCGTTGCGAAAGTCGGCGTGCACCAGGGTTTTACGTGTGGCAGCGGGCCGGTTTTGCTGCAGCCAGCGAAAAGTGTAGTCGAACAGGGGCACGGCTTCGCCAAAGCCGGCGTAAAAGCGCTCCAGCGCCGCCAGTTGCGGCTCGACGCTGAGGTCCGGCAGAAAGTCCAGTGCCGTCACCGGCACCCGGTGGATGTCGGCCAGCAACTGGCCGCTCTGGCGGGCCATGCCCGCGCGGGCGGCGGCGAACCGCTCCTGGCGCAGGATCTTCTGGGGGATGGTCTCGCCCTCCACCCGTTTCATCACAAAGCCTTCCCCCAACTGGTCCTCGGGCTCAATCACCAGAATGATCTGCGGTGCCAGTACGCCGTGGGCTACCGCGTGGGATTGCACGATGGCTTCCATGCGCTTGTCGATGCCCATTTCGAAGGGCTCGCCGCCGTGGGCCAGGCGCAGGATGAAATCCTCCGCGCCGTCGCCCTGATGCAGGGTGAAGCGCCAGGTCTGGGCGGCGGAGCCACCGGTCAACAGGCGCAGGCTGTCGATGTGGTAGTCGCCGCTGATACTGCGGGCAAGGGCGCCGGTGAGTCGCTGCTGTACGGTTGCTTTGTCCATTGTTTGGCGTCAGACCAGTTCGCTGTCGCGTTCGCCAAAGTCCCAGCCCGGGCCGCCTTCGGTGTACCGCTTTAGAATCTGGCGCGCGACGGACTGCACATGCACCTCGTCGGGCCCGTCGTAGATGCGGCCCTCGCGGGCGTGGCGATACATGCGCGACAGAGGGGTGTCATCGGTCAGGCCCTTGGCGCCAAACACCTGGATGGCGCGGTCGATAACGTTGTGCAGCATCTGCGCGCCCACCACCTTGATCACGCCAATTTCGACCCGGGCCGGGTCGCCACTGTCGATGCGCTGCGCCGCCTGCAGGGTGAGCTGCCGGCAGGCGGAAATTTCCGACAGGCTGTCGAAGACGTGCTTCTGCATCAGCTGCTTGTCGGCCAGGGAACCGCCGAAGGCGCTGCGTTCGTGCAGGCGTTCGCACATCAGGTCGAAGGCGCGCTGGGCCTGCCCCAGCCAGCGCATACAGTGGAAGATGCGGCCTGGGCCCAGGCGCTTCTGGGCGATCAGAAAGCCTTCGCCGCGCCGGCCCAGCAGGTGATCCTCGGGCACCCGGATGTTGTCGTAGGCCACCTCAAAGTGGCCAGTGTTCAGGCCCAGCACCGGCGTGTCGCGCAGGATGTTGTAGCCGCGCACGTTGGTGGGCACCACGATCATGCTGAAGGCCTTGTGCGGTGGTGCATTGGGTTCGGTGCGGCACATGATGGTGGTGTAGGCGGCCTCGTCGGCGCCGGTGGTGAACCACTTGCGGCCGTTGATTACCCAGTGGCCGTCTTCCAGCTCCGCCCGTGTCTGCAATTGGGTGGGGTCGGAGGAGGCGATATCCGGTTCGGTCATGGCGAAGCTGGGATAGATGTCGCCGTTCACCAGGGGCGCCAGGTACTCGGCCTTCCATTTCTCGCTGGCGTAGCCGTTGAGCATGATGGAGTCCTGGTGGCTGAGGGTGCCAAACACCTTCTGGGCAAACTCCGAGCGGCCCACCACCTCGTTGATGTAGACATACTCCATAAACGGCATGCCCTGGCCGCCAATCTCCTTCGGGTGCCCCAGGGCCCATAAGCCTGCCGCCTTGGCCTGCTCTATCAGGTCTGCCATGGCGAGGTTGGCTGCGGTGCGATCACTGCCCTGCAGCACCGGCTCGGCGGGATAGATTTTTTCTTCGAGGAAGGTTTTGACCCGGGAGCGAACCTCTACCCAGTCCAGTGTCGTGTCGGTCATTGCGCGATCCTGTGGTGGTGACGTTGTTATTGCCAGCTTGCCTGTTGTGCCGCCCGCTGTGCAGTGTAGATCGATTTTAATAGATATTAAACTAATTTTGTTTGCGCTAATTTTTTGGCGGTATGCATTGCCCGCAGGGCTCACATCAGTTGTGGCGTTGCGGAGGCCGGGAGCGCTGCCCGACGCTTTCTGGCGCCATGAGTGCTGCGGCAGCCAGTGCGCCTTGACATTTAATCATCATTAAAATAGTTTTCTCTGCATTAAGTTCTGCCGGCAGCGGCAGAGCCTGCAACTGCCCGGACAGGCCGGCGGCAGACAGCATCCTAAACACGGGGAGAATGGCGGTGGAAGCTATTCACAATAACAGGGCCGGGGCTGCGGCCCCGCCGACCGCCGGCTGGTACCCCTGGTACGTGGTACTGGTGCTCATGCTGGCCCAGACCTTCTCCTTCATCGATCGCATGATTATGGGGCTGCTGGTAGAACCGGTACGCGCCAGCTTTGGTATCAGCGACACCCAGTACAGCCTGCTGGCGGGCATGGCCTTTGCCGTGTTCTACGCAGTGATGGGCCTGCCACTGGCGCGCATCGCCGACCGTTACAGCCGGCGCTGGCTGATTTCCATCGGCATTGCCGTATGGAGCGTGATGACTGCCCTGTGTGGCCTGGCGCAAAGTTTCTGGGGCCTGTTCCTGGCCCGGGTGGGGGTCGGTGTGGGCGAGGCCAGCCTGTCGCCGGCGGCTTATTCAATGATCACCGATTATTTCCCCCGGGGGGTGCTGGCCCGGGCCCTCAGCCTGTATACGGTGGGGGTGACCATTGGGTCCGGCCTTGCCTACATGATTGGCGCCGAAGTGGTGGCTTATGTGGAGAGTCTCGGCGAAGTGATTGTTCCCCTGATTGGCAGGGTCGAAGGCTGGCAGGCGACCTTTCTGGCGGTAGGCCTGCCAGGTGTGCTGGTGGCCGTTCTGATGCTGGCCACGGTGCGCGAACCCGAGCGCAAAGGGGGGCTGGCATCGGCCGGGCAGGGCATTCCGGTTGCCGAGGTGGTGGCCTTTGTGGCCGCCAGAAAGCGGGCCTTTCTCTGCCATATTCTGGGCATGTCCGCCTACATCATGGTGGTGTTCAGCCTCAACGTGTGGGGGCCGACCTACCTGATGCGGGGCTTCGGCTTTGCGCCTTCCACCGCCGGCTGGATCACCGGCATGGCGATGATGATTGGCGGTACAGTTGGCTTGTTATCAGGTGGCCTGATCGCCGATCGCTGGTTCTCCCGTGGTAACAGCGACGCCTACAGCCAGGTCATCATGATAACCGCTGCCTGCCTGCTGCCCTTTGCCGTGGCCATGGGTTTTGTGACCGACCCGACCCTGGCAGTGGCCTGCCTGTCTCTGGCTATTTTCTTCTCCGCCTTTCAGGGCGGTATTTCCGGTGGCGTCATCCAGCTGATGACCCCAAACCAGATGCGTGGCCAGGCGGTGGCGCTCTACTTCCTCGGCGCCAATCTGCTGGGGCTCGGCCTTGGTCCAACCGTGGTGGCCGCCACCACAGACTACGTATTCCAGAGCGATGCTGCCCTTGGCAAGTCCATCGCCCTGGTGGCGGCGGTGCTGGTGCCGCTGGCGCTGGCGGTGATGCTCTACGGTGCCAGGGCGCGTCGGGAGGCCATTCTGGAGGCCCAGCAGTGGAGCTGACAGAAGCGGCGCAGATCAGAACACCTTCGGGAGACAGACATGGAGCAGCGTAATTTCACCGAGGAACACCAGATGTTCCGCGAGGCCTTCCGCCTCTTCCTGGAGAGGGAGGTAGTGCCCCATCAGGCTGCCTGGCGGGAGCAGGGCATGGTGTCCCGCGACCTGTGGTTGAAGGCCGGCGAGCAGGGCTACCTTCTGCCCTGGGCGGACGAGGCCTATGGCGGCCTGGGTGTCAGCGATTTTCGCTATACCCAGATCCAGATCGAAGAACTGATGCGCATTGGTGAGACCGGGTTTTATCTGCCCCTGCACAGCGCGCTGGTGGCGCCCTACATCGGCAATAACGGCAGCGAGGAACAGAAACAGCGCCTGTTGCCACCCTGCATTCGCGGCGAGAGCATTCTGGCGGTGGCCATGACTGAACCCGGTGCCGGCAGTGACCTGGCCGGCATGAAGGCCACGGCCGAGCGCCGTGGCGACGACTGGGTGCTCAACGGCGCCAAAACGTTTATTTCCAATGGCCAGCTGGCGGACATTGTCGTGGTGGCGGCCAAGACTAACCCGCAAAAGCCGCGGGAAATCGGCCTGTTCCTGGTGGAGCGAGGGATGGCGGGCTTTGCGCGCGGCCGTCATTTGAAGAAGCTGGGCATGCACAGCCAGGACACATCCGAGCTGTTCTTTGACAACGTGGTGGTGCCCGCCGCCAACGTCTTGGGTGACCCGGCAAAGGGCTTCCACTACCTGATGGCCGGGCTGGCGGAAGAGCGCCTGATTGCCGCCGCCACCAATGTCGCGTCGTGTCAGGCGGCCTTTGACTGGACCATGGACTACATCCAGGAGCGCCAACTCTTTGGCCGGCGCCTCGGCGCCATGCAGAACACCCGTTTCAAAATGGCGGAAATGCGCACCGAAATCGACATTGCCCAGGTGTATGTGGACCACTGCGTGACCCTGCTCAACGACGGCCGCTTGACCGGCGATGCCGCCGCCAAGATCAAGCTGTTTTCCAGCGAGTTGCAGGCGCGGGTAGTGGATGAGTGCCTGCAATTCTTCGGCGGCTACGGCTACATGGATGAATACCCCATCAGCCGGGCCTATGCCGATGCCCGTATCACCCGCATTTTTGGCGGCACCTCGGAGGTGATGAAGGAAATTATCGCCCGCTCCATCGGCTTGACCGAGCAGGCAGGTTAGGCGATGGCGCGCAGCGAATCGGTGGTAATCAACGAGGTTGGGCCGCGGGACGGCCTGCAAAACCAGGCGCGGGTGCTGGCGCCGGCACAGCGTGTGCAGTTGATTGAAAGCCTGCTGGCCACCGGCATCAGCGCGGTGGAGGTCGGCGCTTTCGTGTCGCCGAAGGCGGTGCCCGCCATGGCGGGCACCGACGAGGTGGTCGCCGCACTGCCGCCGGGCGCCGCGGACTACTCGGTGCTGGTGCCTAACCTGCGCGGTTACGAGCTGGCCCGGGAAGCGGGTTGTACCACGGTCAATCTGGTGGTGGCCGCCAGCAACACCATGAACGAAAAAAACATCCGCATGTCGACCGCGGACGCGATGGCGGTGAGCCGGGACGTACTTGCCCGGGCGAGTGAGGCGGGCATTGCAGTGCAGGCCTACGTGGCAACCGCCTGGGAGTGCCCCTTCGAGGGCGCCGTATCCGCCGCAGAAGTCATGCGCCTGTCCGGCGACCTGCTGGAAGCCGGGGCAGCCAATATTGTGCTGGCAGATACCATCGGGGCGGCGTCGCCCGGTGCGGTGGAGACGCTGGCCGCCGAGGCGGTTGACGCCTTCGGCAGCGAGCGCCTCACCTGCCACTTCCACGATACCCGGGCTTTTGGGGTGGCCAACACCTACGCGGCCCTGGGGGCGGGCATTCGCCGCTTCGATGCCTCCATCGGCGGGCTGGGCGGCTGCCCCTTTGCCCCTGGCGCCAGCGGCAATATCGCCACCGAGGATCTGGTATTGCTGCTGGGGCAGGAGGGGTTCAGCACCGGCGTTGAGCTATCCGCCCTGCTGCGCAGTGTGCAGCTGGTTGGCGAGTTGACCGGCGCCTGTGTCGGCGGCCGCGCCTGGCGCTGGCTGACCCTACAGCAGGAGAAGGGTCGCCTGCGGGGCGAGCAGGTGGTGCGCTAACCCGGCGTGCCAGCCTGGCGCTGGCGGCGCCGCTCTCCGGGCTGGCTGTACCAGATGGCGGCCATCACCAGCAGCGCCAGGGCGCTGCCCCCCACCATCGGCCATACGCCAAAACTGGTAAACGGCGTGCGGCCCAGCATCACCTGGGCTTCGCCGCTGAGTACGGTTTCCACAAACTGCTCGCTGGCGGCGGTGATGTGGCCCTGGGGGTTGATGATGGCCGACACGCCGTTGTTGGTGCCGCGCAGCACGTAGCGGCCATTTTCCAGCGCCCGCATCTGGGCCATCTGCAGGTGCTGCAGGGGGCCGATGGAATCGCCAAACCAGCTGTCGTTGCTCACTGTCAGCAGCAGGTCGGCGTTGCGCGCCGCCACGGCGGCCTGCTGGGGATAGGCGATTTCGTAGCAGATCAGCGGTGCCACCCGCCAGGGCCCGGCGCGCAGGGGCGGCTGGTCGCTGTGGCCGGCGCTGAAGCCGGACATGGGCAGGTCGAAGAAGGCGATGAGCCCCCGCAGCCAGTCCTCCAGTGGCACGTATTCGCCAAAGGGCACCAGCCGCTGTTTGTGGTACACGCCCGCGCCACTGCCCAGGGCCACCACGCTGTTGTAGTACTCGCCGCCCTGCTCGCCACGCCAGGGAACGCCGCTGATCAGGGTGGTCTCGCCGCTGGCGGCGCGCCGGGCGAGGGGCTCAAACCAGGCTTGCATGTCCTGGTAGTAGCGCGGCACGGCGGACTCGGGCCAGATCACAATGTCCTTGCCGTAGAGCGGGTCCATCACCTCGCCGTACTGGCCCAGGATGTGCGGCAGGTAGCTGCGCTCCCATTTCAGCTGCTGGGGGATATTGGGCTGGTAGAAGGCGATCTGCAGCGGTGTTTCGTTGGCCGGCGCCACCCATTCCACGGGCTTTAGCAGAGCGCCGCCCACCCAGGTTACGAGCAGGGCGGTGGCGGCGGAAATCCACACCGAGGCGCGCCGTTTGCGCCAGGCAATGTACAGGCCGCTGGCGCTGAGGGCGCAGGCGAAGGACAGCCCGTACACGCCGGTTACCGGCGCCCAGCCCGCCAGCGGGGTGTCGATATGGGCATAGCCCAGATAGAGCCAGGGAAAGCCGGTGAGGAACCAGCTGCGCAGCCATTCCGAGAGCACCCACAGGGCCGGAAAGCCCATCAGGACCCCGGCCGGCAGGCCCCGCACCCAGCGCACGTAGCACCCGGCAAAGATCAGCTGGAACAGGGCCAGGCCGGCGCAGAACAGCACGGTGAGCAGCAGCGCCAGGGGCACCGGGGCGTAGCCGTAGACGTGGATGCTGACATAGACCCAGGACGTGCCGGCGCCAAAGAAGCCCAAGCCGTACAGCCAGCCGCGCCACAGGGCCTGGCGCAGACTGGTGCCATCCAGCAGGGCGCACAGCAGCAGGCAGGAGAGAATGCCCGCCGGCCACAGGTTGTAGGGTGCCAGCGACAGGGTGACCAGGGCGCCGGCGATCAGGCTGGCCAGCGCCGCCGCCCAGCGCGGCAGGCGCTCCACCGGCAAGGGGGCCGGCACCGCTCAGTCTTCCACGGGCCGCATGCGCAGGCTGTGGATCTTGCGCTGGTCGGCGTTGATCACCTTGAATTCAAAATTGTCGATGGTGGTGACCTCGTTGCGCGCGGGCATGTGACCGAAGGCCTGGATGACCAGGCCGCCGATGGTGTCGAATTCCTCGTCGCTGAAGGTCGTCTTGAAGTGCTCGTTGAAGTCTTCAATCGGCGTCAGGGCCTTGATGAAGTAGTCTTCGTCGGAGATTTTGCGGATGAACTGGTCTTCTTCGTGGTCGGTTTCATCCTCGATGTCGCCGACGATTTCCTCCAGCACGTCCTCGATGGTCACCAGCCCGGCCACACCGCCGTATTCGTCAATGACGATGGCCATGTGGTTGCGGTTCTCGCGGAATTCCCGCAGCAGCACGTTGAGGCGCTTGCTCTCTGGCACCACCACGGTGGGGCGCAGCAGGTCGCGAATCTGGAAGCTGTCGTTGTCCTTGGCCAGAATCTGCGGCAGCAGGTCCTTGGCCAGCAGAATGCCCAGCACGTCGTCGGGGCTGTCGCCCACCACCGGGTAGCGCGAGTGGGCGGAGCGGATGATCTGCGGCAGCATTTCCTCCAGCGTGCACTCCGCCTTGATCACCACCATCTGCGCCCGCGGGATCATGATGTCCCGGGCCTGCATGTCGCTGACCTTCATCGCCCCTTCCATGATGCTGCGGGCGTCCTCATCGATCACCTCGTTCTCAGCGGCAATGGTGAGAACCTCTTCCAGGTCGTTGCGGCTGTGAGGGTCCGAGGAAAAGAGCAGGGCGATCTTTTCGAGCCAGGACTTGTCGCCTGATTCGCTGCCGTTGCGGTCTTCGCTCATTGGGGGCTGTGCTCCTTGGCGGTGTCTGCGGTCGTGCCCGAGCGGTCCGGGCGGGGTGGTTGTGCCGTATCGGTGCGGTTATTGGTGTCGGTGCTGGCGTCGGTGACGGTGTACGGGCAGGGATAGCCCAGGCCAGCCAGCACCCGGGTTTCCAGGGCTTCCATGGCCTCGGCCTCGCTGTCTTCAATATGGTCGTAGCCCAGCAGGTGCAGGGTGCCGTGCACGCACAGGTGGGCCCAGTGGGCCGCATCGCTCTTGTGTTGCGCCCGGGCCTCCTCGGCCACCACCGGCGCGCAGATGACCATGTCCCCCAGCAGGGGCAGGCCCAGCTCGGCGGGCAGGTCGGAGGGAAACGACAGCACATTGGTGGGGCGCGGCTTGCCCCGGTACTGGCCGTTGAGGGCGGTCATTTCCTCCCGGTCCACCAGGCGCAGGGCGATTTCGGTGTCCTGGCCGTCGCGGTGGCCGGCGAGGGCGGCGTCAATCCAGCGTCGTATGTCGTCCTCGTCGGGTACAGGCTCGGCGGTGGCGCGCTGGATATCCACGGTGAGGGTCACGGTCGGCTCTTGTCCAGGGGGGTGGCGCGGTCTTCGGCGGCGTCGTAGGCCTCGACGATACGCTGCACCAGGGGGTGGCGCACCACGTCCTTGTTGCCAAACCAGGTAAAGCTGATGCCCTCCACGTCGGTGAGGATGTTGCTGACGTGGGTCAGGCCGCTCTGGGCGCCCCGGGGCAGGTCGATCTGGGTGGCATCGCCGGTGATGACGGCGGTGGAGCCAAAGCCGATGCGGGTCAGGAACATCTTCATCTGCTCGCGGGTCGTGTTCTGGGCCTCGTCGAGAATAATGAAGGAGTTGTTCAGGGTGCGCCCGCGCATGAAGGCCAGCGGTGCTACCTCGATCACGTTGCGCTCGATGTACTTGTTGACCGTCTCAAAGCCCAGCATTTCGTAGAGGGCGTCGTACAGGGGGCGCAGGTAGGGGTCGATCTTCTGGCTCAGGTCGCCAGGCAGAAAGCCCAGTTTCTCGCCGGCTTCCACCGCCGGGCGCACCAGCAGGATGCGGCGCACCTTTTCTTCCAGCAGGGCCTCCACCGCGCAGGCCACGGCCAGGTAGGTCTTGCCGGTGCCGGCGGGGCCAATGCCGAAGTTGATATCGCAGTGCTTGATGGCGCGCACGTAGCCCTGCTGGTTCTTGCCGCGGGGCTTGACCGAGGCGCGCTTGGTGCGAATGACCTGGATGGCCTCTACCTGGCCTTCGCCGGCGCTGTACTCCTGCAGCGATTCCAGGCCGGCCTGCTGCAGTTGCAGGTGCAGGGATTCCGGCGACAGGCCCACGCCCTGGCAGACCTCGGCATAGAGGTGCTGCAGCAGCCGGGCACCGGCGCGCACCTGGTCGGCGGGCCCGCTCAGCAGGAATTGGTTGCCCCGGTTGTTGATGGTAATGCCCAGGCGCTTTTCGATCTGGCGCAGATGGCTGTCCAGCTGGCCGCAGAGCAGGGCCAGGTGGCGCGGGTCATTGGGTTCCAGGGAAAGGCTTTGTTGTGTCGGCGCCTCGCTCGGAGGCGTCGGGGATTCACTGTTCAAATCGTTAGTCGGCCACAGGGGGCAAGAGATTGAAATTCAAAGGATAACCCGGAATCTGTCCCAGTCAACCAGGCAGCAACTCGCCGCGCAGGGAGTTGGGCAGGGCCTCGTGCACCAGAATGTCGGCAAACTGGCCGATCAGCGCCAGGTCGTCGCAGGCGAAATTGATCACCCGGTTGTTCTCGGTGCGCCCCTGCAACTGGCCCGGGTCCTTCTTGGACACGCCGGTGACCAGCACCCGGTGCGCCTTGCCCACCATGCGCCGGCTGATGTCCTGGGCGTGCTGGTTGATGCGGGTCTGCAGGATTTGCAGGCGCTGCTTCTTGGTGTCTTCGCTGGTATCGTCGGGCAATTCCGCCGCCGGGGTGCCGGGGCGGGCGCTGTACACAAAGCTGAAGGAGGTGTCGAAGCCGATATCTTCCACCAGTTTCATGGTGGCGGCGAAATCCGCCTCGCTCTCGCCCGGGAAGCCGATGATGAAGTCCGAGGAAATGGAAATATCCGGGCGAATTTTGCGCAGGTGGCGAATCTTGGACTTGTATTCCAGGGCCGTGTGGCCGCGCTTCATGGCCATCAGAATGCGGTCTGACCCACTCTGCACCGGCAGGTGCAGGTGGTCCACCAACTGGGGAATGTCGGCGTAGGCCTCAATCAGGGCGTCGGAAAACTCCACCGGGTGGGACGTGGTATAGCGGATGCGCTCGATGCCGGGAATGCGCGCCACAAAGTGGTTCTTCGTCATTTCATGTGGATTTCAGGATCGAGCCCGCAGGGCTGGCAATCAGGTAGATCATGGTCATGAACGTCTCCGTGTTGCGATATCCCCGAGCTCTGGCACGCGCCGCCTGGAATATGC
>NZ_QEWO01000003.1 GCF_003402235.1 Parahaliea mediterranea | reverse complement strand
GCAGCGAAAGCGACCTGATTGACACCCTGAATCCTGGCGATCAGGGGTTGCTTAACAAATAGACGAAGACAGATGTGTGGGCACTTGTTGAGGTGATAGCTACGACTATTATCAGACACAAGTGACTCATTGATTCATTACGAATTCTTGATTTTCGAGTGTCTGAGCCGAGATTTGGTGGTTGTCGTGGGGTTATCCACGCAAACCGCCCCTCTTGCTCCTGATCTTTTTGAGGGAGGGGGTAGAGGTAAAAGATTAAACTGAAGAGTTTGATCATGGCTCAGATTGAACGCTGGCGGCAGGCCTAACACATGCAAGTCGAGCGCGAAAGCCCTTCGGGGTGAGTAGAGCGGCGGACGGGTGAGTAACGCGTAGGAATCTACCTGGTAGTGGGGGACAACATGGGGAAACTCATGCTAATACCGCATACGCCCTACGGGGGAAAGCGGGGGACCTTCGGGCCTCGCGCTATCAGATGAGCCTGCGTTGGATTAGCTAGTTGGTGAGGTAAGGGCTCACCAAGGCGACGATCCATAGCTGGTCTGAGAGGATGATCAGCCACACCGGGACTGAGACACGGCCCGGACTCCTACGGGAGGCAGCAGTGGGGAATATTGCGCAATGGGCGAAAGCCTGACGCAGCCATGCCGCGTGTGTGAAGAAGGCCTTCGGGTTGTAAAGCACTTTCACTTGGGAAGAAAGGTTGCGTGTTAATAGCGCGTAACTGTGACATTACCTTGAGAAGAAGCACCGGCTAACTCCGTGCCAGCAGCCGCGGTAATACGGAGGGTGCGAGCGTTAATCGGAATTACTGGGCGTAAAGCGCGCGTAGGCGGTTTGTTAAGTCGGATGTGAAAGCCCCGGGCTCAACCTGGGAACTGCACCCGATACTGGCCGACTAGAGTACGAGAGAGGGAGGTAGAATTCCACGTGTAGCGGTGAAATGCGTAGATATGTGGAGGAATACCGGTGGCGAAGGCGGCCTCCTGGCTCGATACTGACGCTGAGGTGCGAAAGCGTGGGGAGCAAACAGGATTAGATACCCTGGTAGTCCACGCCGTAAACGATGTCTACTAGCCGTTGGGGAACTTGAGTCCTTGGTGGCGCAGCTAACGCACTAAGTAGACCGCCTGGGGAGTACGGCCGCAAGGTTAAAACTCAAATGAATTGACGGGGGCCCGCACAAGCGGTGGAGCATGTGGTTTAATTCGATGCAACGCGAAGAACCTTACCAGGCCTTGACATCCTTGGAAGTTGGCGGAGACGCCTTCGTGCCTTCGGGAGCCAAGTGACAGGTGCTGCATGGCTGTCGTCAGCTCGTGTCGTGAGATGTTGGGTTAAGTCCCGTAACGAGCGCAACCCCTGTCCCTAGTTGCTAGCAGGTTAAGCTGAGAACTCTAGGGAGACTGACGGTGACAAACCGTAGGAAGGTGGGGACGACGTCAAGTCATCATGGCCCTTACGGCCTGGGCTACACACGTGCTACAATGGAACGCACAGAGGGCAGCAAACCCGCGAGGGGGAGCGAATCCCACAAAACGTTTCGTAGTCCGGATTGGAGTCTGCAACTCGACTCCATGAAGTCGGAATCGCTAGTAATCGTGAATCAGAATGTCACGGTGAATACGTTCCCGGGCCTTGTACACACCGCCCGTCACACCATGGGAGTGGGTTGCTCCAGAAGTGGTTAGCCTAACCTTCGGGAGGGCGATCACCACGGAGTGATTCATGACTGGGGTGAAGTCGTAACAAGGTAGCCCTAGGGGAACCTGGGGCTGGATCACCTCCTTAAACGATAGTGGCGTTACTTCTTCAAGTGTTCACACATTTGTCTTCGTCTTTTCTGGATTCTGCAAAAGATTCACGGTGCTGGTTTGCACTTCATGTTGCAGGCAGTTGCCGCGAACCCTGATCGGGGTACGCATCATAGGCCTGTAGCTCAGTTGGTTAGAGCGCACCCCTGATAAGGGTGAGGTCGGCAGTTCAAATCTGCCCAGGCCTACCACTTAACACGGGGCTATAGCTCAGCTGGGAGAGCGCTTGATTTGCATTCAAGAGGTCTGCGGTTCGATCCCGCATAGCTCCACCACTTTTGCTGAATCGAGGTCAGTAACAAGCGCATAGTTCAGTGTGCTTTTTACTGGTTTCACACCAGATTTGTTCTTTAACAAGGTAAATCAAGCTGAGTCTCTGGATTGTAACCTGAGACTGTGATCGAAAGATGACGGTTGAAGGAGCAGTCCAAAGATATGAAGTTCCGATGGCGGGTTTCAATTCCCCGTCATCGAACGAGTTGTAATACAACACTGTGACTTAAGCGTCACAACATCCGGCGGGCAGATACTTTGATCGGTATCTGTCTCAAGTACCCGACCTATGCTTAAGGGGGGCGGGGAACAGTCTGCTTCGCCCCTCATGATGAGGGGTGCGTCGACAAATCGTCTGGAACGATTTAGACGATGAATCGACGGAACAGATAACTTCGGTTATATGGTCAAGTGACTAAGCGTATACGGTGGATGCCTTGGCAGTCAGAGGCGATGAAGGACGTAGGAGCCTGCGAAAAGTCTCGGGGAGGTGGCAACCAACCTTTGATCCGGGAATGTCCGAATGGGGAAACCCACCCAATGTAAGTTGGGTATCGTTAAGTGAATACATAGCTTAACGAGGCGAACGCGGGGAACTGAAACATCTAAGTACCCGTAGGAAGAGAAATCAATTGAGATTCCCTCAGTAGCGGCGAGCGAACGGGGACTAGCCTGCAAGTGATAGCAGTGGAATTAGTGGAACGGTCTGGAAAGTCCGGCGATAGAGGGTGATAGCCCCGTACACGAAAATTCTGTTGTGGTACTGAGCTTGCGACAAGTAGGTCGGGACACGTGATATCTTGACTGAAGACGGGGGGACCATCCTCCAAGGCTAAATACTACTGACTGACCGATAGTGAACCAGTACCGTGAGGGAAAGGCGAAAAGAACCCCGGAGAGGGGAGTGAAATAGAACCTGAAACCGTATACGTACAAGCAGTGGGAGCAGGCTAGTCCTGTGACTGCGTACCTTTTGTATAATGGGTCAGCGACTTATTGTCTGTAGCAAGCTTAACCGACTAGGGGAGGCGTAGGGAAACCGAGTCTTAATAGGGCGTCGAGTTGCAGGCAATAGACCCGAAACCGGGCGATCTATCCATGGCCAGGCTGAAGGTTGGGTAACACTAACTGGAGGGCCGAACCCACAAATGTTGAAAAATTTGGGGATGAGCTGTGGATCGGAGTGAAAGGCTAATCAAGCCCGGAGATAGCTGGTTCTCCTCGAAATCTATTTAGGTAGAGCGTCGTGTCTTACCCTGGGGGGTAGAGCACTGTTTGGGCTAGGGGGTCATCCCGACTTACCAACCCCATGCAAACTCCGAATACCCAGGAGTACAATCACGGCAGACAGACGGCGGGTGCTAACGTCCGTCGTCGAGAGGGCAACAACCCAGACCGCCAGCTAAGGTCCCCAATACCAGTTAAGTGGGAAACGATGTGGGAAGGCTTAGACAGCTAGGAGGTTGGCTTAGAAGCAGCCACCCTTTAAAGAAAGCGTAATAGCTCACTAGTCGAGTCGGCCTGCGCGGAAGATGTAACGGGGCTAAACTGGTAACCGAAGCTGCGGATGCGTGCTTGCACGCATGGTAGAGGAGCGTTCTGTAAGTGGTTGAAGGTGTGCCGGGAGGCATGCTGGACATATCAGAAGTGCGAATGCTGACATGAGTAACGATAAGGGGGGTGAAAAACCTCCCCGCCGGAAGATCAAGGTTTCCTGCGCAACGCTAATCGGCGCAGGGTGAGTCGGCCCCTAAGGCGAGGGCGAAAGCCGTAGTCGATGGGAAACGGGTTAATATTCCCGTACTTCTTCATATTGCGATGGGGGGACGGAGCAGGCTAGGCCATCAGGGCGTTGGTTGTCCCTGTTTAAGGTTGTAGGCTGAGGACTTAGGCAAATCCGGGTCCTTAAGGTCGAGAACTGATGACGAGTGTTATCGAAAGGTAACGCGAAGTGGTTGATGCCATACTTCCAGGAAAAGCCTCTAAGCTTCAGATATGAAGGAACCGTACTGTAAACCGACACAGGTGATCAGGTAGAGAATACCAAGGCGCTTGAGAGAACTCGGGTGAAGGAACTAGGCAAAATGGTACCGTAACTTCGGGAGAAGGTACGCCGGTTTTGGTGATGGGACTTGCTCCCTGAGCTGAGGCTGGCCGAAGTGACCAGGTGGCTGCGACTGTTTATTAAAAACATAGCACTCTGCAAACACGAAAGTGGACGTATAGGGTGTGACGCCTGCCCGGTGCCGGAAGGTTAATTGATGGGGTTAGGACTTGTCCGAAGCTCTTGATCGAAGCCCCGGTAAACGGCGGCCGTAACTATAACGGTCCTAAGGTAGCGAAATTCCTTGTCGGGTAAGTTCCGACCTGCACGAATGGCGTAACGATGGCCACACTGTCTCCACCCGAGACTCAGTGAAATTGAAATCGCTGTTAAGATGCAGTGTACCCGCGGCTAGACGGAAAGACCCCGTGAACCTTTACTACAGCTTTGCACTGGACTTTGACCTTACTTGTGTAGGATAGCTGGGAGGCTTTGAAGCAGTGGCGCCAGCCATTGTGGAGCCGACCTTGAAATACCAGCCTGGTAATGTTGAGGTTCTAACTCAGGCCCATGATCTGGGCCGAGGACAGTGTATGGTGGGTAGTTTGACTGGGGCGGTCTCCTCCCAAAGAGTAACGGAGGAGCACGAAGGTGCGCTAATCATGGTCGGAAATCATGAGGTTAGTGTAAAGGCACAAGCGCGCTTGACTGCGAGTCTGACAAGACGAGCAGGTACGAAAGTAGGTCTTAGTGATCCGGTGGTTCTGAATGGAAGGGCCATCGCTCAACGGATAAAAGGTACTCCGGGGATAACAGGCTGATACCGCCCAAGAGTTCACATCGACGGCGGTGTTTGGCACCTCGATGTCGGCTCATCACATCCTGGGGCTGAAGCCGGTCCCAAGGGTATGGCTGTTCGCCATTTAAAGTGGTACGCGAGCTGGGTTTAGAACGTCGTGAGACAGTTCGGTCCCTATCTGCCGTGGGCGTTGGAGAATTGAGAAGAGCTGCTCCTAGTACGAGAGGACCGGAGTGGACGAACCTCTGGTGTTCGGGTTGTGTCGCCAGACGCATTGCCCGGTAGCTATGTTCGGACAGGATAACCGCTGAAAGCATCTAAGCGGGAAGCCCCCTTCAAGATAAGTTCTCCCTGACCCCTTGAGGGTCCTAAAGGGCCGTTGAAGACTACAACGTTGATAGGCTGGGTGTGGAAGCGCTGTAAGGCGTTGAGCTAACCAGTACTAATTGCCCGTGAGGCTTGACCATATAATCCAAGTGATCTGGTGCACGCAGTCGAAGGTGCACGCCATGCAGACATGCGGGATGTTGTGACAAGTCCAGTGTTTGACTGATGTGAAAGCATCAGAGCGACTCAACTTCACAAAGCTTGATTTACCGCCTTATTGACGATGAGTAGGCCGCGCAGGCGCGCATAAGACCGAAACCCGTCAGCCAGTTATGCCTGGCGACAATAGAGCATTGGAACCACCTGACCCCATTCCGAACTCAGTAGTGAAACGATGCATCGCCGATGGTAGTGTGGGGCTTCCCCATGTGAGAGTAGGTCATCGCCAGGCTTTAATCCCAACCCCGAGGTGCGAATGTGCCTCGGGGTTTTTTATGGGCGCGAGGTGGGGCGTTACACAGGCGCTGACCCACGGTCACACCCGATACAGCGGGGTGGGCACTCGCCAGGCTTTAATCCCAACCCCGAGGTGCGTAAGTGCCTCGGGGTTCTTTATGGGCGCTATAAAAGGGCGTTACTCCTTGTTCGATTGGCCCGTTATCATTGCCAGGGCCCTTTATCGGTTACTGCTTCGAATAATGGATGTGACAAGACTGCCGCACTTTCTGCTGTTTCGTATGGTCGCGCCGCTGTCGCTCTGGGCGATAGGCATTCACAGTGGGGCAGATACTGGGCCGGAGGCTGCTGCCCCCAGCCGTTATGAGCAGATTGTTCAAGCTCTCGGTGGCGCGCAGGAGGAAGAGCGGCGCTTGTTTGCCAGCCTCGCCCTGCAGGGCCTGGTGGAGGTTTACTATGCCGAGGCGGATCTAGCTCGGCGGGAGGCGGCCGAGGACAAGGCAACGCGTGCCCGCCAGGCCTGGGCGTTTTCGGTGGAGCGCTATACGGAGACGCTGCTGCAACTGGAGGCCCGGCTGGCCGGGGCACAGAGCGCGGTGGCCGTCAAAATTCTGCCGGGCATTGCCGGTGACGTGCCGATGCTGGTGATCGATGGCGAACGGGTCATGCTGAGTCATCCGCGCAAAGCCGAACAGCCGGTGTACGAGCACCAACTGTTGAATGCCTTCTGCCAGCAGGTGGATTGCAGCCAGTGGCAGCCGCTCGGGGCGCCAGTCGCCCCATTGCCGGCAGAACCACCACCGGTGGTGGTGGAATGGAATTTTTCACCGGCCGGCTTGCGCTGCAGCTACCGCGAAGTCACCCTGCTGTTTGCTGGAAAATCGCCGGCCCAGCAGGCTCGATCGTTGTGCGAGCAACTTTTCTCTGAGCTTGCCTCGCTTGAGGAAGAGTTACGCTGGCAAATCTGGCGGGGTGTCAGTGTCGATTGGCAGCAGTTGGCGATTCGCCCGAGGGTCGGCGAGGCGGGCCATAGTGTCATAGTCAATGCGCGCGGGGATGTTCTGTTGATGCGCTTACCCATACTGGCCGCCAACAGAAACCTGCTAACCGCGCTGTTGGCGTGGTTGCAGGGCGTCGTGGATGGTGAAGCACTACCGCCGCTGGAGCTGCGCGCCGAAGATTACGGTATCCGGCTGGCGCGATAGGTCGCGTTTACAGGGCCAGACCCAGCCCCTAGAATCACGGGCTTTTGCGGTTTGCCAGCGAGTAGTGACCATGAGCGATGATTCCGGGATTTCCTATTCTTTCCAGATGAATACCCCGCCCGGCCAGCCCGCACCCGCCGCAGAGGCGCAGGCAGGCGGAGGTGACGCCCGCAATGGCACCGGTGATGGCAATGACGGCGCAGCGTTATACGCAGCCGACGACATCGAGACCCTGAGTGTTGCCGGGGGAACGCTGCTGATCGGCAAGTCGACCGGCGCCCAGCTTTTCAGCCAGCCCGAAGTGGCGACCGTATTGCAGTACTGCACTGTGTTTCGCACGCTCAGGGATCATGCCAAAACGCTGGTGGCCGCCTTTCCCCAGCTGGGTGGCAACGTTGACGATGCCCTGCGGGTGCTTGGGCTGGTGCGCGATGCGGGCCTGATGGTGTCGGCCAATGCACTGTGTGAGCGGGTGAACAAGGAGAGCGCGCAGCAGGACCTCGACCGCAGCAAGGCATTCATCATCACCTGCGATCGCCCGGAAGCCGTGCAGCGCTTGCTGGAATCCCTGTTGCACAAGGCCAAGCTGGCGACGCAAAAGCAGCTTTACCTGATTGATGATTCGCGCCAGGTGGACAATGCCCGCGCCAATGCCGAAGCAGTTGAGCGCTTCAACCTGCAAAGTCCTGCGTCCATGCAGTACTTCGGCCCAGAACAGCAGGCTGAGTTGATTGCCCAGCTTGGCAAGGCGCTGCCAGATGACAGCGAGGCGGTGCGCTTTCTGTTCTCGCCACAGCCCTGGCAGGGGCAGAAGACCTACGGCCGGGCGCGAAACCTCTGCCTGCTGTTGTCTGTGGGCGAGCGGTGCATTGTGATGGATGACGATGTGCTGTGCATGGCCCTGGCGCGCGAGGGTAGCGAACCGGGCATGGCTGTTGCCGACGGTATGCGGGAGGCGGAATTCTATGCCGGGATGGTCGACTGGCAACAGCGCTTTACTCCGCAGGATTTTGACCCGCTGGTTGGGCACGGGCGTTTCCTTGGGCTGTCTGCGGCGCAGCTGGTCCGTGCGCTGGGTGGGCCGTTACAGCCAGAGCAATTGGCCGGCGCCAGTCTGGCGCTGTTTCGCGACCTGCACGCCGATGCGCCAGTGCTTGTGACCCAGTCGGGTACGGTGGGCGACCCAGGTACGGTCAACAATGCCTGGGTTGCCAACCTCGGCGCCAGCAGCGTGCGCAGTATGCTGGCAAGGCCGGGAGGCCTTGCCGAGGCACTGGCTACCCGCCATTGCTGGCTGGGGCAGGCGCGCACTACGGTGTCCAAGCGCGCGGTCATGTCCCAGGTAACGGGGCTGGATAATCGCGCTGCGCTGCCGCCGTATTTTCCCGCCCTGCGGGGAGAGGATCAGCTGTTCGGTGCCATGCTGGATTTTCTCATTCCGGATTCGCTGGTGGTGGAGTACGCCTGGGCGGTGCCGCATCTGCCGGTTGAAGAGCGCCGCGGCAACCCGGAGGGTGACAGTGTGGTGCCGCGTGGTGGTCTGCAGTTGCTTGGCGCCTACCTTGCCGCGATCAAGCCGCAGGACGCAGGTGTAAGCTACGAGACCCGCCTGCAACTACTGGCCGCGCGACTGGATACGCTGGCGCAACTGTCCACCGCGAGCCTGGTGGCGCAATTGCGGGCAAGCCTGACCCGGGCTCAGGGCTTTGCCTTGCAGACTATCAATGATCGGCTTGCCGAGACTGGTGCACTGGATTCGGCGTGGACGGCTTATCTCGAGAAGAATGCAAAGGCGTGCATCCAGGCGCTGCAGCATTCGGCTCAATTGACCGACCTGCCCGATGTGGTGCCAGGAACCCCGGAAGAAACGGTGGCCACTACCATCCGCCAGCGCGCGGCCGGTTTTGCCGCAGCGCTCAGGGCCTGGCCGCGCATCAGGGCGGCGGCCCACCTGCAGGTTAACTGATGCCGCCGGCTCGCCAGGGTTGTCAGTTGGGGCGCTTCGTATGACACTGGCTGTTACATGCTAAAGCCAAGTGACGGTCAGGGCTGACCCGGGACATGATCAGTGTAGAAAAAGTATACGTAGCCGACCTGCAGCTGGGGATGTATGTTTCTGCCCTTGATCGCCCCTGGCTGGATTCGCCCTTTTCCATGCAGGGCTTCCGGATTGATACGGAAGCGGAGCTGCGCCAGATCGGCGAGCTTTGCCAGTACGTGTATGTCGATCACAAAAAAAGTGACGGCAGCCGCCAGCTGCTGCACCAGCGCAACCTGGCCGAGCGCAATCGCAAACCGGCCCGTGAACTGTTCGCCAACCGCCGCATAACCCCCTACGAAGACAAGGCTGCCTGGGACGAGGAATTCCCGCGCGCCCGCGCGGCTATCCGTGAGCTATCCGAGGGCATTGAGAGCGTCTTTGAAAGCGTCAGTAAGGGCGGCTCTTTGGATATCGTGCGTGTTCGCAAGTCGGTTGAGCCGGTGATTGACAGCATTACCCGCAACCCGGATGCGTGCATCTGGTTGGCTCGTATCAAACAGCAGGATCAATACACCTACCAACACTCCCTCGGTGCTTCTATTTGGGCCGTCGCCCTGGGGCGGCAGTTGGGTTTGCCGCGCTCCGATTTGCGCTCGCTGGCCATCGGCGGCTTGCTGTTCGATGTGGGTAAGTTGCGTGTGGACCCTCAGCTGCTGCGAGCAGACAGGCCGCTGAGTGACGACGAGTTCATGCAGGTGAAAGGCCATGTCGAACTGGGGTTGGCCATGGTGCAGGAAACGGGGCTCATGAACCGCGATGTGCTGGACATGGTGGCCCACCACCACGAGCGCCATGACGGCTCGGGCTATCCCCAGGGCCTCGGCGGCGATGAGATTCCTGTTTTTGCCCGCATTGCCGCTATCGTTGACTGCTACGATGCCATTACCAGTCACCGCAGTTATGCCCGGGCCACGTCGCCGGCCGCCGCCATCAAAATGCTCTATGAATGGCGGGATATCGATTTTCAGGCGGAACTGGTGGAGGAGTTCATACAGGCCGTTGGCATCTATCCGGCCGGTTCGCTGGTGGAGTTGTCTTCCGGGGAGGTTGCCGTGGTGGTGTCGGAATATCGCACCCGGCGGCTTCGGCCCCAGGTGATGGTCATTCTCGGGCGCGATAAGCAGCCTGTGGCCAGCCCGCAACTGATTGATCTGCTCAAGCAGAGCCACACCACCGGTGGCGAAGCGCTGGAAATTGTCGGTAGCCTTGAGCCAGAGGCCTACGGTATCGACATGACCGGCATCCAGCTCTAGGGTCGTGGTCACCCCACCGCCCGTTGCCCGCCCGGCCTTTGTCGCCAAACTCGCGAGTGAGATTGACTGCGCCCGGCAGCAGGGCGAATGCCTCGGGCTGCTGCTGATAGATTTGCAGAACCTGTCGCGGATCAATCATGTGGCCGGGTATGACGAGGGTGACCGCCTGCTTTGCCGGACCTACTCGGAATTGCAGGCCATCAGCAAATTGCCGGATAACGTATTCCGGGTGGCTGGACATGGTTTTGCGTTCATTCTTCCTGCCCTGCACAACCCCGGGTTTCTGGCACTGGCTGTCCATCGTGTGCAGCAGGTATTGATTGCGTCGCTGCGCGACGAAGACGCCGGCGACCCGGTGCAGCTGCGCATCGGGATGGCCGTGGCTGGGCCAACAAAGTACGCCTGGGATGACCTGCTGGTGACGGCGGAGAAGAACCTGCACCACGCCCGCCAGGCTGGTGCTGTTGTCATGGAAGGCCTGCTGGAAGCGCCCGAGACGGTGCCGGCCACGCCGGCGCTGGAGCGCCATTTTGCCGAGGCCCTGCACAACAATGCCTTCGACCTGCACTTCCAGCCGAAAATTGCACTGGGTAGCGGCGCGATAAGCGGCGCCGAGGCCCTGCTGCGCTGGCATGTGGATGGGCAGGGCCCTGTCCCGCCCGACCAGGTGATTTTGCTCGCTGAAGCGGAAGGCAAATTATACGAAGTGAGCAAATGGGTCATTCACCGTGCCCTGCGCCAGCTCAGCCAGTGGGGAGATCGCTATCGCCACGGTGTGGCCATTAACTTACCGGCGCGTTTGGTCAACCACCCGGACCTGGTCAATACCCTGCGCGATGCGCTGCGCATTTGGGGTATCCGGCCTTCGCGGCTAACGCTGGAAATCACCGAAGATGCGGTGATCGAGGACAAAGACGCGGGCTTCCAGGTGCTGAATGAGCTAAGCGAGCTGGGGGTTAGCCTGTCTATTGATGATTTCGGCACGGGCTATTCATCCCTGTCCTACTTCCAGCACATTCCTGCGGATGAGCTGAAGATTGACCGCTCTTTTGTCAGCCGCATGCAGTCGCAAGCGCGGGAGCGGGAACTGGTGCGTATTATTATCGAGATCGCCCACCTGTTTGGTTTGCAGGTGGTGGCAGAAGGGGTGGAAGACGCGGCAACCCTGGCGCTGCTGGCCGAGCTGGCCTGCGACAGTGTGCAGGGGTTTTATTTTGCCCGGCCCATGCCTGCGGCGGAGTTTCTGGACTGGTTGCAACAGCGGGGCGACCCGGCGCCGCCCCGCTGAGGCAACCGGCGTTGCTCAGCGCCCCTTGCGGGCGTTGGCAAAGGCGGCGGCAAAAGCATTGTTGGCCGCCGGCTTGTCGTTGCGGGGTGGGCGTGCATTGCCGCCGCGACCGCCGCCACCCCGGCGCGGTTCGCCGCGCGAGGTACCGGCCTGCTCGCCGGCCTTGTCGCTCATGCGCATGCTGAGGCCGATGCGCTTGCGCGCCTCGTCCACTTCCATGACCTTCACTTTCACAATGTCGCCGGCCTTGACCACATCCCGCGGGTCTTTCACGAACTTTTCCGCCAGGGCGGAGATGTGAACCAGGCCGTCCTGGTGCACGCCGATATCAACGAAGGCGCCGAAGTTGGTCACGTTGGTCACTGTACCTTCCAGCACCATGTCCGGGCGCAGGTCGGAAATTTTTTCCACGCCGTCCTGGAAGGTTGCCATGCGGAACTCAGGGCGCGGGTCGCGGCCGGGTTTGTCCAGTTCGCTGATAATGTCCACCACGGTGGGCAGCCCTACTGTGTCGCTGGTGTAGTCAGCGGCCTTCAGGCTGCGCAGGAAGCGGCTGTCGCCGATGATGCCGGCCACCTCGCGTTGGCAGCGCTCGGCAATGGCCTCCACCACACCGTAAGATTCCGGGTGCACGGCGGAGGCGTCCAGCGGGTTGTCGCCGCCACTGATGCGCAAAAAGCCTGCGGCCTGCTCAAAGGTTTTGTCGCCGAAACGCGCCACCTTTAACAGTGCCTTGCGATTGGCAAAGCTGCCGGCCTCGTCGCGCAGGGCCACGATGTTACTGGCGATGCTCTGGTTGAGCCCCGACACGCGGGTGAGCAGCGGGACGGACGCCGTGTTCACATCAACGCCCACGGCGTTCACACAGTCTTCCACCACTGCGTCCAGCTGCCGGGCCAATTGCACCTGGCTGACATCGTGCTGGTATTGCCCCACGCCGATCGATTTGGGTTCGATCTTCACCAGCTCCGCCAGTGGGTCCTGCAGGCGGCGCGCAATGCTCACCGCGCCGCGAATGGTCACGTCCAGGTCGGGGAATTCCCGGGCCGCGAACTCCGAGGCCGAGTAGATGGAAGCGCCGGCTTCGTTCACGATGACCTTGCTGGTGGTCAGGGCCGGGTGCTGGCGCAGCAGGTCGCCGACGAACTTGTCGGTCTCGCGGCTGGCGGTGCCGTTGCCGATGGCAATCAGCTCAACGTTGTATTTCTGGATCAGCTGCAGCAGCTTGGCGGCGGATTCGGTTGTGCGGTTCTGCGGCGGGTTGGGAAAGATGGCGCAGTGGTCCAGCAGCTTGCCGTTGGCGTCCACCACGGCCACTTTCACCCCGGTGCGCAGCCCCGGGTCGAGGCCGATGGTAGCCTTGGCACCGGCCGGCGCGGCCAGCAGCAGGTCTTTGAGGTTCTTGGCGAACACCTCGATGGCCTCGGCCTCGGCGCGTTCGCGCAACTGCCCCAGCAGATCGGTTTGCAGGTGGGTGAGCAGCTTTACCCGCCAGGCCCAGCGCACGGTGTCCAGCAGCCAGCGGTCGGCCGCGCGGCCCTGGTCGGCAATCTGCCAGTGTTCGGCAATCATCGCTTCGCAGGGGTGGGCGTCGGAGGGCTTTTCGTCGGCGTGCATCATCAGGCTCAGGTGCAGAAAGCCTTCGTTGCGGCCGCGGAACATGGCCAGGGCGCGGTGGGAGGGCACCTTCGCCAGCGCTTCGGTGTGCTCAAAGTAATCGCGGAATTTGGCCGCTTCCTGCTCTTTGCCGTCCGCCAGGCGAGAGGCAAGCTGCACGTTGTCGGCCAGAAAGCTGCGCACCCGGGCCAGCAGGTCGGCGTCCTCGGCGAAGCGCTCCATCAGAATCTGGCGAGCGCCATCCAGTGCCGCCTTGGCATCGGTAACGGCGGCATCGGCGTTCAGGTAGGCGGCAGCCTCGGCTTCCGGGTCCAGGGTCGGGTCGGCCAGCAGGGCCTCGGCCAGCGGCTCAAGGCCCGCTTCCCGGGCAATCTGGGCCTTGGTGCGGCGCTTGGGTTTGTAGGGGAGGTAGAGATCCTCCAGGCGGTTCTTGGTATCCGCGGCGAGGATGGATGTTTTCAGTTCCGGCGATAGCTTGCCCTGCTCTTCAATGGAGTTGAGGATGGCCTGGCGCCGGTCCTCCATGTCCCGCAAATAGTGCAGGCGGTCTTCCAACTGGCGCATCTGAGTATCGTCCAGGCCGCCAGTGACCTCTTTGCGGTAGCGGGCGATGAAGGGCACGGTGGCGCCTTCGTCCAGCAGGGTAACGGCGGCGGTGACCTGTTGCTCGCGCACGGCGAGCTCTTGCGCAATGCGCTGGGAAATGGCTGTAGTCATGACGTTCTGGATCAAGCTATGTGGAGGGACAACCCCCGCATTATGCGGGAGCCGCGGGGGGAAAACGATCTGGAAATTTGTCGTTGGATGTGGCTGCCAGTGGCGGACGCTGTTACCTCAGGTGCGAAAACGGCGTACGGCGCTCAGCAATTGGCGACAGGTGATCTGGCCCACCAGCTTGCCGTTTTCCACCACCGGCCGGCGGCGCTTGTTTTTCATCAGCATGTCCTGGGCGACGTCGACGATATCCTCGTCGGGGTGGGCCACCACCAGGTTGTCGCTGGCCATGTAGTCCTTCACTTCGCCGACGCCGCCGTCGTTGTAGACGGCACTCAGGGCGGCCCGCAGGCAGTCCAGCTCGGAGAGGATGCCGACGAGGTTGCCCTGGTCGTCCACCACGCAGACGCCGGAGATCTTGTTGTCGATAATCACCTGCATGGCGTCGAAGATGTTGTCTGTTGCTTTCACCTTGACCGGGTTGGTCAGGATGTAATCGCGCAGATTCACGGATTGCAGCATGGCGGGCTCCTCGTGCGGCAGTCGCCGAAAATGGCGAACCTGTCTTGCAGTATAGATTGTGGTTGTCGCTCGGCTAGCGCTTTGCGCCGGGCTACACTGTATCGAGCCGCCTTACCCGGAGCGCTGCCTTGAAAACCCTGCACCTATTGCGCCATGCCAAGTCGTCCTGGCGCAACCCGGCACTCAGAGACTGGGAGCGCCCCCTCAACCGACGCGGCCAGCGCGATGCGCCGCGCATGGGCAGCGCACTGGCGGGTGAACTCAGGCCCCAGCCGGTGTATTGCAGCCCGGCGCTGCGCGCCCGGCTGACCCTGGAGGGCATCTGTGCCGGCTGGCCTGCGCTGGCGGGGCAGCCCCATCAGATTTGCGAGTCGCTCTACACCTTTAACTACCGCGATTTAATGGAATGGCTGCCGACGGTGCCGGCCCAGCAGGCGTCGCTGTTCTTGATTGGCCACAACCCGGCCTTCACCGACCTGGCCAACCACCTGGCGGCGCAGCCGGTGCTCGACAACCTGCCCACCGCGGGCTATCTCCGCCTGGCCCTGCCGATAGATAACTGGGGGGAACTGGCCCGGGCACCGGCAAGGGTGGAAGCCCGGCTTTTCCCGCGGGAGCTGGATCTGTAACCCGCGTTAGCCTTCTGGCTGTGGGGTCAGGGCCGGTTGCTGGCGCAGCAGCGCGGCCAGGTGGGCGGTGGCGGGGCCGACCCGCTCCGGGTCGGCATAGGTGAGGTAGAGCTCAACGTAGCGCAGGGCGCCCTGTTGCAGGGGCAGTTCCACCAGCTCCCCCGCCGCCAGGGCCGCGTCCACGCGCGAGCGCGGTAGCCAGGCAAAACCCATGCCGCGGCGAATCATGTCCACCGAGGTGGCGATGTGGCTGACCGTCCAGCGCTGTTCCGCCCCCAGCCAACCGGAATCCACCCGTTGGCCTAGCGCCGAGTCGCGCACCACAATCTGCCGCTGCCCCGCCAGATCCTGCAGGTTGAGGGGGCGCGCCACCTGTAACAGGGCGTGGCTGGGAGCGGCCACGGCAACGAACTCGGCACGCATCAACGCTTCGCCCAGAAAGCCTTCTGGCACACGCCCGGCAATCAGCAGGTCGACCTGGGCGCTCACCAGCATTTCCGGGCCGCCGGAGAGCACGGTTTCATACAGCTGCACCCGGGTGTTGGGGAACTCCCCGGCCAGGTCGTGCAGCGCGCAGGCCAGTTGTTCGTAGGGGAACACCTCGTCCACGGCAATGCGAATTTCCGCCTCGGTGCCCTGGGCCAGGCTGCCGGCCAGGGTTTCCAGCTGGCCGGCCTGCTCCAGCAGCTGGGCGGCCCGGCGCAGCATCAACTCGCCGGCGGGGGTGAGCTGGGCCTTGCGGCCCACCACTTCCAGCAGGGGCAGGCCGAGCTGGTCCTGCAGCTTGTGCACCGCGTGGTTGATGGTGGACTGGCTCTTGTGGATGGCGCTGGCGGCCTGGGCGAAGCCGCCGTGCTCGACCACCGCCTGCAGCATGCGCCATTGTTCCAGGGTGGTGCGATTCATGGTGCGGCCTCGTTCGTATTAATCGAAAAGATGTGCCGAAATTATGCGATTTATGTTCTATAAAAACGAGCGTAATCTGCCGCCAATACGATGGAGGACAGCGCCATGAACGCTCGACAAGTGATAGAAATTCGCCCCGCCCACCCCAGCCGAGACGGTGATGGCGTGGCCATCCAGCGCATTGCCGGCATGGGGCACGCCGGGATGGACCCCATCCTGATGGTGGATGAGTTGCGCTCCAACTACCGGGAGGACTTTGCCGGCGGCTTTCCCCCGCACCCTCATCGCGGTATGCAAACACTCACTTACATGAAGGCCGGCGGCATTGTTCACCAGGACAGCCAGGGCAATCGCGGCGAGATTCGCGGTGGTGGCGCCCAGTGGATGTCGGCGGGGCGCGGCATCATCCATTCGGAAATGCCCACCCAGGACACGCGGGGCCTGCATGGCTTCCAGCTCTGGGTGAACCTGCCGGCGGCGGAGAAAATGTCGCCGCCGCGCTACCGCGATGTGCCGGCAGCTGAGCTGGCCACCCTGGATGGCGGGCACTTCAGCGCCACGGCGGTGGCCGGTGACTGGCAGCTGGATGGCGCCGCACTGCGTGGCCCCCTGCATGAACTGGCCGAGCGGGCCGGGGTGCTGGATGTGCACCTGCAGCCGGATGGCACGCTTGGTGTGGCCGCCGAGGCTGGGCACACCCTGCTGGCCTACCTCTACCAGGGCAGCCTGGCGGTGCGCGGCCAGAGGGTGGGCCCCCAACAACTGCTGGTGACCGGCCCCGGGGATGGCTGGACCCTGCAGGCCGGCCCCGAGGGCGCCGAGTTCCTGCTGCTGGCCGGGCCGCCACTGGGTGAGCCGGTGGCCCACTACGGGCCGTTTGTGATGAATACCCAGGCACAGATCGAGCAGGCCATTCGCGACTATCAGGCCGGCGAGTTCGCCTGAGCCAGCGGCGGCCCGCGGCTGCGTTCGGGGCCGGACAGTGGTAGGCTTGCGCCTGTTAATTCTGTCCCCGGAGCCCCGTTCATGCCGCGAGCCGCGCTGCTTTCCCTGACCTTGCTTTTTGCCGCCTGTAGTGCCGCTCCGCCGCCCCCTCCCACCGCCCCCGCCGACAGCCTGACGGGGCAGTGCAGCGAGCCCCGCCCGCAGGTGTGCACCATGGAGTACGACCCGGTGTGCGGTGAACTGCGAGGCGGTGGCCGTACGGATTATTCCTCGCCCTGCAATGCCTGCGCCCACGACGAGGTAGTGAGCTACCTGAAGGGCGCCTGCGCCCAGGCCAGCGCGGCAACCCCGGCCGCTTCCGGCTGATCATTGCACATTCAATAACAAGAGCCGCGTTATGAGCCTGACCAATCGCATTCTTATCGCCATGGTGGCCGGCATTCTGTTCGGCTCGCTGCTGGATTTGATTCTCGGCAGTTCCGGCATTTCCGCCGGCTTCCACAACATCATCCAAACCTACGTGGTGGACGGTGTGCTGGAACTGGTGGGGCGGGTGTTTATCGCCTCCCTCAAGCTGCTGGTGGTGCCGCTGGTACTGGTGTCGCTGATTTGCGGATCCAGCTCGCTTGGTGACAGCGCCCGCATGGGGCCGATTGCCGCCAAGACCATGATCTTCTACCTGGTCACCACGGCCATTGCCATCAGCACCGCTTTGCTGGTGGCGGTGCTGGTGGGGCCGGGCACCCACGTTTCGTTGCCGGGCAGCGCGGAGTTTGAAGTCACCGCGCCGCCGCCGCTGATTGATGTGCTGGCCAACATTGTGCCGTCCAACCCGGTGGCGGCGATGGCCGAAGGCAACATGCTGCAGATCATCGTCTTCGCCCTGCTGTTTGGCTACGCCATTTCCCACGCCGGCGAGGCGGGGCGCCGGATGGCGGATTTCTTCCGCGACCTGGAAGAGGTGGTCATGCGCATGGTGGGCATTCTCATGGAGCTGGCGCCCTATGGGGTGTTTGCCCTGCTGGCCAGCCTGTTCTCGGACATGGGCATCAGTGCCATTGTCGACCTGGGGGCTTACTTCCTGACGGTGCTGGTGGTGCTGATCTTCCACGCCGTGGTGGTTTACAGCCTGCTGCTCAAATCCCTCACCGGCCTGCCGCCGCGCATCATGATGCAGAAGATGCGCTCGGTGTGGGCCTTTGCCTTCAGCACCGCGTCTTCCGGCGCCACCCTGCCGGTTACCCTGCGCACGGTGGAGCGCCGCCTGGGCGTGCACAATTCGGTTGCCGGCTTTACCGTGCCGCTGGGCGCCACCATCAACATGGATGGCACCGCCATCATGCAGGGGGTGGCCACGGTGTTTATCGCCCAGGTGTACGGTGTTGATCTTTCCCTCACCGCCTACCTCACCGTTATCCTCACCGCCACGCTGGCCTCCATCGGCACTGCGGCGGTGCCCGGCGTGGGCCTGATTACCCTGGCCATGGTGCTCGACCAGGCGGGCCTGCCAGTGGAGGGCATTGCCCTGATCATCGGCGTCGACCGCCTGCTGGACATGATCCGCACCGCGGTGAATGTGACCGGGGATGCAACGGTGGCGGTGATCGTCGGCAAGAGCGAGAACCACCTGGACGAGCGTGTCTACCTGAACCCGAAGGCGGACATCGAAGAGCAATCACAGGGTGCCTGAACCGCTACTGCGGCCTGGGTGCACCAACAGAAAGTCAGAATTTATGTCGATCAAAGTGACTATCGTGCCGGTGACGGCCTACCAGCAGAACTGCTCCATCCTCAAATGCGAGGCCACCGGCAAGGCGGCCATTGTCGACCCGGGCGGGGATGTGGAGCGCATACTCGCCGCGGTTGATTCCCTGGGCGCCACGGTGGAAAAAATTCTGCTGACCCACGGCCACATGGATCACTGCGCTGCATCGGATGTGCTGCGCCAGCAACTCGGCGTGCCGATTGAAGGCCCGCAGAAAGAAGATGACTTCTGGATTGCCAAGCTGCCCGAGTGGTGCCAGATGTCGGGCTTTCCCCACGCGGATGCCTTTGTGCCGGACCGCTGGCTGGACGATGGCGACACCGTCACCGTGGGCGAACAGACCCTGCAGGTGTTCCACTGCCCCGGGCACACGCCGGGCCATGTGGTGTTCCTGCACGATGGCCAGCGCCTGGCCTGGGTGGGGGATGTGCTGTTCCAGGGGTCCATCGGCCGCACCGACTTCCCCCGGGGCAATCACGAGGACTTGATTAGCGCCATTCGCGGCAAGCTGTTCCCCCTGGGCGATGACATCACCTTCATTCCCGGCCACGGGCCCACCTCGACCTTTGGCCAGGAGCGCCAGAGCAACCCCTTCGTGGCGGATTCCCGCTATGGCTGATGCGCCGCAGGCCGATGGCCGGGAAGCGCTGCTGCGGCGCGAATACCACGGCCAGACAGCCCGTATCCGTTGGCACGACCTGCAAACCTACTACGCCCACGGCAGTGTCATCCGCGTTGCGCCGGGGCTGGATCTGGTGGAAGTGGCGGTGCAATTGGGGCTGGATAACACCGCCCAGTTCGAGGCCTGGATCGACACCGCTCAAGTGGCGCCGGTCAGCGACGACGAAGCCCTTGGCTGGTACCAGGCCGACGCCCTGTTGTGGGCGGTGGTTGCCGCGCCCTGGGTGCTGGTGCAGGACAGGCCAGGCGGCGACAGCGCTACCCGGCACTGACCTGCCGGTTTTACAGCCTCAGGGCGTACCCGGCTGGATGACTTTGATCCAGTCCCCGGTGCGCGGTTCGCCACGCGGGTAAAACCCGTTCAGCAGGCGCAGCTGCGCCTCGGCATCGGGAATGCGGATGCTGCTGGCGATACTGGCGAAGGTGGCGCCCCGGGGCACCTGCACATAGCGCACGTACATTGGCGTGCCGCTCTGGCGCTCCCGGTCCAGCAGGGGGCGGAAGCTCTCGATCATCTCCAGCAGGGTCTTGTCCATGGCGGCGAAATCGCCCGCCGCGCCCTCGAAGCGGTAGTTCAGCCCTTTGTAGTCGATCACCGCCAGCCGTTTGGATGTGCCGCCGCTGGAAGCCACCGCGGCATAGCCAGTCAGCCCCGCCTGTTCCAGCACCCGGCCGTCACTCAGGTCGCCGCTGGCGCTGCTGCGCAGGGCCTGTTCCGGCGTCTGGCTGGCATCGCGCCGGGCAATGGTGATGGCCAGGTTGGCCGCGCCCTGGGGCGCCGTGGCCACAATGGCGGAGGAGCCGGTGCTCACCGTCCAGCCCGGTGGGTGGGCAAAGGTGAAGGCCAGCTTGTTGTGGTAGTAGCGGTTTTCCTCCTTCTGGCCCTGGATGGAGGGGCCGAACACCAACCCGTCCATGTGCTGCTTGAACTCCCCGGGCACGATGGGGTCGGGGGAGCGCGCGTCGTCGTCCAGTTCGCCGGCGGTGCGGATGACGGTTTGCAGGCGCTGGTCGTTGCGCGGGTGGGTGGCGTACAGGCCGTGATAGGTGCCGGAGGGTTTGCCGGCGGTGCGCGCCTTCACCCGCTGGTACTGCTCCTGGTCCTTCAGCACGCCGATGACTTCCAGCAGCTCCTGGGCATCGTAGCCGGCCTTGTGCATGTACTTGGCACCCAGGCCATCGGCTTCCAGTTCGTGCTCGCGGCCATAGCCGCTCAGCAGCTCCTGGCCGTACATGGTGGAGGCGTCCGCCAAATCGCCGCTGCCGGTGAGGATGTAGGCGGTGGTGGCGATCACCTGGTTGGTAATGCGCCCGCTTTTCTGCCGGCCGTGGTGGTTGGCGGTAACGTGGGCAATCTCGTGGGACAGCACACCGGCCAGTTCCGCCTCGTTGTCCAGGTAGGCCAGCAGGCCGCGGTTAACGTAGATATAGCCGCCGGGGGTGGCAAAGGCGTTGATGTCGGGGCTGTCGATGACGGTGAAGATAAAGGTGTCATTCGGTTGGTCGCTGTTGGCCACCAGGCGCTGGCCAATGCGATCGACATAGGCCTGCACTTCCGGGTCGTCGTAGGCGGCGCCCTCTTCCATCATCTTGGCGTACAGCTCGTCGCTCTCGTCGTCGATGGTGACCTGGCGCCCGCCAGCGGTGACCACCACGCCGGAGCCGCCGGAGGATGCGCTGCTGGCGCAACCGGTGAGCTGCAGTGTTGCACCAAGGCCGAGCAGAGGGCCGAGCAGAAAGACGAGGGCATTGTGCAGTTTCATAGGCGCTAGTGCTCGCTGGACAGGAATTTCAGCAACTGGTCGCCCACGCTGTCGCAGGCGGTGCCCTGCACCGGGGCAATGATGGGAATGGGCACCACCACCGCCGGCATGTAGGACTGGCCGCTGGCCGTGGCGTTGATGCGACCCACCTCGGCGCGGTTGGTGAAGTCCCAGATGGTGGCTTCGTAGTTGGAGTCGTTGCCCCAGGTGCCAAAGCCGAAGCAGCCGGCGCCCCCAGGGCCAATGCCGCAGGTCATGGAGCCGGCGGAGTCGGTGCGGACGGTGCTGCCGTCGATCCAGATCATGTAGTGGGTGCGCAGCTCGGCCAGCCTTTGCGCCACCGGCGCC
Organism: Parahaliea mediterranea; assembly: GCF_003402235.1. Classification (GTDB taxonomy): domain Bacteria; phylum Pseudomonadota; class Gammaproteobacteria; order Pseudomonadales; family Halieaceae; genus Parahaliea; species Parahaliea mediterranea. The sequence goes on along the minus strand of NZ_QEWO01000003.1, from coordinate 646,012 downwards.
TGCTGCATGAGCTTTTCCAAGTCTTCGGGGTAGAGGGGCGCGGTGCGCGGTTCAAACCAGGGGTACAGGGCGTTGATAAAATCCAGCTCGCCCACCACGGTGATCGCCTTGTCGCGGGCGGCAATGTGGTCGCCCACGCATTCGATGAAGTCCGGCTCGGTCTCGTAGTCGCTGGCGTGGCGCCGGCCGAGGATCACCACGCTGGCATCGCCAATGCCGTGCACCGGCTCGTTGAAAACCATTTCATCCACGGTGGCGGTCACGCAGCCGGTGAGCGGCAGGGCGAGAATCAGCAGGCTTGCGCGCAGGGTCTTGGCTAACATCACAGGGAGCCCTCCGCGGCAGGTGCCGGCTGGGTGCCGGCAACGCCGGCCGGTGGCGCCTGGCGCTGGGCCAGCCAGTCCTGCACCTGGGGCACCCGGGTGAAGTTGGTGGCGAAGTTGGCGCCGGCATCGCGCAGGGCTACCACCGCCGCCAGGTTCACCGCCGCCTCGTCGCTTTGCAGGAAGGCGGTGGGGGTTTTGCCGTAGGCGGTCATTGTCCATTCGGCCAAAGGCTTGCCGCCGGGGCCCACCAGCTCGAAGCGGTAGCGCATCCAAATTTCGTAAACCTTCACATTGGTGTGGGTGGGAATGGCGTACTGCAGCTCGTCCACATGGGGGATCAGCACCGCATCCACCGCCTGGTTCATCTGCCCCGGCTCGGGCTTGCCCTTCATGTGTACCACGCTGGTGAACATGCCGGGCAGCACGGTGTCCCACATCTGGGTCTGGGCTTCGCCGGTTTTGACAATCCACCCGGACTCTGCACGGCCCTTGGCCTCGTCAAAGAACTCGTGGGTGCGAAAGCCCTCGTCGTACCACACGCCGATATTCAGCGGCAGCTTGTTCATCAGCGGGGTGGGGAACTGGCCCTTCACCGCCACCTCGTTGGGGCCGCAGGCCGCCAGCAGCGCGCAACACAGCAGCAGCGCCAGGCTCCGGGGCAGGGCTCGCCAGCGTGGGATGGTTTGCCCCTCAGGGCCGGAAGTCATTGAGCCCGACAAAGGTGCCTCCGTTGCGGTAGGTCAGTTCTCGCATAAGTGTAGCAAAGCGGATGCCGGTCGTTTGCAGGTGGGGCGGGCGAATAAACTGCACCGGGAAACCCACCGCGTGAATGCGCACCCGGCGCCGGCCGTCGGCGCTTTCGCTGTTCAAACGGTCCACGGTGCCCACCACCTGGGCGATGGACTCGCCGGTGAATTCGTCGCCGAACACGTAGATGCTGATTTTCTTGTTGGGGTCGTAGAAGGTGCGAATGGCCTGGGTAATGCCCTCCACCGGGCTGGAGTTGCTGAACACATTCCAGTTGCGCAGGTTCTGCATGATCACCTTGCGCCGCCCGGGGGTGTCGGGAATCCACTGGCCGCGATAGCGGCTGAACATGTAGTTGCCCATGTCGTTCAGGATTTGTATGCCCTTCACTTCCGGGTAGATGCTGAGGGTTGCCTCCAGCTCGGCCAGCATACGATCCCAGCTGTAGGAGAACATGGAGCCGGAGGTGTCGATGATGAAGATGATGTACTCGCTGTCTACCGGGATGCCACCGATGAGGTTGTTCTGCGATTGGTGCTGGCGACCCAGCAGGCGTTCCATTTCCGCGGTGAGGGACTGGCGGGCGTCAGCCAGTTCGCCGGCGATCACCGAGTTGCTGTTGTCCTGCACCTGAATGCTGTCGTAGCGGGCCTTGGCGCTGGCCAGCTGGCCGCGCAGGATGGCGATTTTGTCCTCGTAGCTGGACAGCTGCTCATGCTTGGCGTTGAGGTCGCGGTTGAGCACGATAGTTTCGCCGCGAATCTCAAACAGCTGTTCCTGCAGCGCGGCCATCTTGCCCTCAAGGTTGACGGTTGAGGCCTCGATGATTTGCGGCTGCACGGTCTTGGTAATCATCAGCAGCAGGATCACCGCGCCAAAACCACAGCAGATCACGTCCAGGAAGGACATGGAAAACTCTTCAGGGGGGCGTCGTCGTGCCATCAGGGCCAGTCCTTCGAGGGGCTCATAAAGGAGCCTTTGGTGGCCTGGGCGAGCTGCCAGAATTCCGAGGCGGCCATCGGGTCCCCTTCCATGGGCGCCAGGATGATATTCACCGGTACGTTGCGCGGCAGTTGCTTGATGGCCTGGCGGTACAGCTCCAGGCGCTGTTTGCCACTCACCTTGCTGCCCCGGGGGGTGGTGGCGCCCTGGGTGGGCAGGCCGTCGGTGATCAGGAAGATATTGTCGGGCGCGGGCGACAGCGCGTTCAGCGCGGCGAAGGCGTTGAACAGGCTGGTGCCGCCGCTGGGGGTGAGCTTGCGCAGCTCGCCGGACACCGATTCCAGCTGTTTCTGGTTGGCCACCTCCAGCCACTTGCCGTCGGTGCCGGGCAGGGCGGCTTTGGCCTCGGTGTTGAAGGTAATCACCTGGTAGTAGCTGCTGGCCGGCAGCTGGGCGCTGAGCCAGTCGACGGTGTTGAGGGCGCGGCTCCACTTGTCTGCCTTGCGCTGGATGGACGGGTCCATATTGCGCAGGCGAATGATGTTCACCAGGCGGTCGGCCAGCATGCTGGAGGACACATCCACCAGCACCGCGATGTACTTGCCACCCAGGTTGAGGCCGGTGAGGTACTGGCGGTTGCCCTCGCCGGTGAAGCTGCGGGCGCTGCGGCCGCTGTTTTCCCGCGCCGCCTCCTGCAGCTTTTTGACTTCTTCTTCCAGCGAGCGGATTTCCGCCTTGATCTGCTCGATGTCCTCGCGCTCGGTAAAGCCCTCGTCCCGCAGCCCGGCAATCAGGGCTTCGTACTCGTCGATCTGCTCGTTGATGCGGCTGGCCCGGCCCTGGGCCTCCACCATCTGCAGGTCGATATCGGACAGGGTATTGCGCAGGCGCACCAGGCCCTCCTCGCCGTCGGCGATGTCCTCCTCCAGTAGATTGACCTCGGACAGCAGGTCCCGGTTCAACTCCTCCGACTGCACCTCAATGGAGTGGTCGATGATCAGAAACACCAGCACCACCGCCCCAAAGCCACAGGACATGATGTCCAGAAAGCTCAGGCTGAAGGTGGTAAAGCCGCGTTTCTTCCGGGCCATGGCTCAAACGACCTCGATCAACACCCCGGCGAGGGTGCCGGCCACGGCCAGGGTGTCGCCGCACTTCAGGGCCTGGCCGGGGGTGTAGGGCAGGCCGTTGACGGTGGCGCCGGCGCCACGCAGCTGCCATTCGCCGCGGGCAACATAGAGCTCGCCGCCGTTGTCCAGCGGGGTGCCCTCGGGGTCAAGGGGGCGCGCGCGAAAGCCCTGCAGCAGGTGGCTGGGGCCGCTGGCCGGGGCGGGCGCCGGGCTGCGGCTGGTTGGCGCGGGTGCGGGCTCTGGGGTGACTGCGGCGACAGGTGCAGCACTTGCCGCCGCCGGGGCGGGCTCCGCCGGCACTTGTGGCGCACTGCAGGGCAGGGCGCTGACCAGCGACAGGGGCCCCTGGCGCTGCACAATGTGGTCCTCCAGCTCACGGCACACGCCGGGCAGGCGGTTGCGCGCCAGCACCTGCAGGCCCGGCAGGTGCCGGGCGGCGCCGGGCAGCAGCGTTGCCAGCGGGTCGGCCAGCAGGGTAACGGCATCGCCGCCGGTTAATTCGGTAACCCGGCCAAACAGGCGCTGGCCGGCTTCTTCCAGCGCCGCCGCCTGCACCCGGGTGTTGTAGCCGGCGATGGACAGGCTGGCTTCGCCGCGCTCATGCAGCGCCTGCAGGGCCGAGGGCAGGGCGTCGTAGAGGTCCTGCTCGGTGCCGGCTTTGCGCCGGGGATCGAAGCGGGTCTGGCGGATAAAGTGGGTGGCGATGATCTCCACCAGGCGCTCCTGCAGCGGCAGCAGGCCGCAGCCGGGTAGCGGCTGACTGCGCAGGACCCGGCGGCTGCCGTGGCTGTCTTCAAGTTCGCTCAGCAGGGCCTGGTGCAGCTGGAACTCCAGGTGAAACAGGCGCCCGGTGGTGGTCTCGGGTTGGGTCAGGGCCACACTGCGGTTCACCAGCCCCACCGCCTCGAAAGGGCACTGCTGGATAATCCCGAGCAGCAGCGACAGCTGTTCCCGCTCCAGGTTGCCGGGCACTGCCAGCAGCACGTCTTCGGGTTCGCCGGCTTCTTTGTGCAGGGCCAGCAGGTGGGCGTGTACCAGGTCGGCGCTGTGCCGGGCCGGGCCCAGGGCCGGTTGCAGGGGCTGGGTGTTCAGCTGGCTCCAGTAGCGGGTGGAGACATCCCGCGGGCGCAGCCGGGCGGCGGCCCGGGCGGCATTGCCAAAGCGGTATTCACTGCCTTCAAGCAGGGCGTAGCCAGGGCTCTGCAGGTGACGCTCGCCGTGCCACAACTGCAGGTTGGCGTCGTTCAGGTCGAGGATGGCAACGCTCATCAGTGGGCTACCAGGTGGCGCAGCAGGCGCTTGTCTGCGTAGCGCTGGGCGTCCAGCACCAGGCGCTCCTGTGACAGCTGCAACTGGTGCAGGCAGAACATGATGACGATGGACAACACCAGGGCCACAAAGGTGCTGTTGAAGGCCACGCCCAGGCTCACGGTGACGCCGGAGATGTCGCCCTCCACCGCCTTGTAGGCCTGGCCGAGGGCGTCGCCGATACCGCGCACGGTGCCGATAAACCCGATGGAGGGAATGGCCCAGGCGATATAGCGCACCATGGACAGCTCCGAGTCGAGGCGATCCGACTCCACCTCGCACTGCTCCTTGATGGTGTCGGACACGGCCTGGATGCTGCCGGTGGTGGCAAAGCGCTGCAGGGCGGCCAGCAGGGTGCGCGGCAGCAGGAAGTCCTGCTCCCTGTCTGGCAGGGCCTCCAGCGCCCGGCTGTACTCGCGGGCGTCTTCGGGCAGCACGCTGGTGCCCTCGGGCACCTCCAGCAGGGCACGGTCCATGATCTGCTGTTCCTGCAGGGTGCGGCGGCCCTTGTAGGCCATGATGGCCAGGGCCCAGATCAGCAGGATGAAACAGGCCTCCTGCTCAAAGTCGCGGATCACCACCGCAAAGCTACGCTCGGGCACAAAGTCCTCGCCCGCTGCCTGCAGGGCCATCTCCTCGCGGATCTGCGCATCGGCGGTGGGGCGAATGGCGCCCACGTAGACGGCGTGCACCACGATGATCGCAATGAGCAGGGCGAAGATCTGGAAGATAAACTCGGATGACATTCGGGTTTTCATGCACTGTCCTATTGATAGCGTCTACCTTCACGACACTAAATGTCGACCGGGAAGGAGACCGAGAGATCCTCGGAAATCTGCTCCGATGCCTGGTAGTCGAAGGGGGAATTGTCCCGCGGGGGCGGGCTGTCGGGCTTATCGGGAGCGTCGGGCTTGTCGGTCGCATCGGCAGGCGCCGGTGCGCCGGCGGCTGGCGCGGACGGGTTGGGCTCGCTGTCGCCGGCCGGCGCCTGGGCCAGGCCCGGGCCGCTTACCAGTAACAGCAAACACAGCAGTGCCTGGGGGAATGTCATGCCCTTACTCCGCGTAACGCGCAATGCGAAATCCTACGTCATCGCGTGCGGCTTGCCCATAATCGCGGTAGGACAAACGCAGTTCGGCCAGTTTGCTGAGTGACCAGCTGGCCCCGCGAATCACAAAGTTATCGCCGCTCTGGGCGCCGAGGGGGTCGGTTTCGCGCCCGGCGTTGGCCGGCGGGATGGTGTACACATCGTGCACCCACTCCGCCACATTGCCGCCCATATCGTACAGGCCCTTGCTGTTGGGTTTGAAGGACGCCACCGGCGCGCTGACCACGTAGCCATCGGTGTAGCCGTTGAGAATACGGCCGGTCACATAGGCCGAGGTGTTGTCGGCGTAGTTCTCCACCGGCTCGGTGGGGGGGAAGGTCTCGCCCCAGGGAAACTTGAGCAGGCTCTCGCCCTCGGCGCGGGCCGCCCAGGCCCACTCCGTCTCGCTCGGCAGGCGGTAACCCAGTGCGTTGGGGTTAAAGCCGGTGACGATGCCCTGCTCCTGCCGGTAGAAGGGTTCCAGGCCCTCCTTGCGGCTCAGCCAGTTGCAGAACTGGGCTGCCTGCTGCCAGCTGACGGCGGCCACGGGCTGGTGCTCGCGGTTCAGGCTGTTGCCTTCCACCTGGCCGGAATTATGGTTGGCCTGGAACTGGCGGAACTGGGCATTGGTGACCTCGGTGGTCTGCAGGTAGAACATGCGCTGCAGGGCCACCGGGCGCAGCACCTCGTTGGCGCGTCGGCCGGACTCCCGCCGGGAGGCGCCCAGGGTGAATTCCTTGAGGGGCGAATCGCCGGGGATGAACAGCTTCAGGGTCTGGCCCAGGGCGGTGGTGATTTGTGGTGTGAGCTTGGCCAGCTTGGCGGCCTCCTGGGTTTGCAGGGCAAATTCCAGCTGCTGTTCGATACCGCTGCGGGGGGTGACCCGCCGGACCACCGTGGCGTAGCCCGGCAGGCTCACTTCAATGCGGTGCTCGAAGGCCGGCAGGCTGAGGGTCTGGCTGCCCTGGCCCACCACCTTGCCGTTCACCTTGACCGTGGCCTCCGGCGGGCTCACCGCCAGGCGCAGTTCGCCCAGCTGGGCGCTGAGGCGCACATGGCGCTCGTCCTGCTCGCCGGCGGCCAGGGTCAGGCTTTCGCTGTGGCGGCGATAGCCGGGCCGGGACAGCTGGATGCGCTGGGCAACCCCGGGCGCCAGCTCCAGCGTCAGCGGGGTCTGCCCCTGGTATTCGCCCTCCAGGGTGACATTGGCGCCGCTCGGGCTGCTGCTCAGTTGCAGCACGCCGGCGGCGGGGGTGAGGGTGATGTTGCCAAGGTCCTGGGGCTGGCCGGCGACAACCTCCAGCGTCTGCTGCCAGGTGGCAAAGCCCGCCAGGCTGAGGCCAAGGCGCTGCTCGCCCTGCAGTACCTCAACCACTGCCGGGGTGGTGGCCACCGCCTCGCCGTCCACCAGCACGGTGGCGCCGGCGGGGTTGCTGGCAAGGCTGATCTCGGCCCAGGCCGGCAGCAGCTGGGCCTGCACCTGCTGGCGCTGCTCGCGGCCGGTGACGTCAATCTCGCGCTCCCAGCTCTGGTAGCGCGGGGCCTCCAGGCGCAGGGTGTGGGGGCCGGCGGCCACTTCCAGGTTGTTCAGTGGCGCATTGCCCAGGGCCTCGCCATCCAGCAGCACGCGGGCGCCGGCCGGCTCGGCGCTGATGTCCAGGCGGCCCGGCAGGGGTGTCAGGGTCAGTAGCACCTGCTGGCTGTCATCGTCAGTGACCTCCAGGCGGGTTTGCAGTGGTGCATAACCCGTGGCGCTGGCGCTCAGGGGGTAGCTGCCGGGGCGAATCAGCACCCGCTCGCCAAAGGGCAGGTGCAGGCCGTCGATGTCGATGCGGGCGTCGAGGCTGGCATGGGAGCTGGCATCGGAGCTGGCATCGGAGCTGGCATCCGTGCCCGCCGCGCCCTTTGCGTCCACGCTGATCAGCACCGAGCGGGCGCTCAGCAAAAAGGCCATCAGCAGGGCGAACAGCAGCCCCAGGCCCAGCAGCAGCCAGCGCAGGGGGTGGTGCCGGCGCTGTGGGCCGGGGGCACCGGGGCTCAACGGTTCAAAGGCTGCCGGGGTAATGGCGCCGTCCCGGGCGCCGCTGGTGTCAGACATTCAGATGGGTTCCGTGCAGGCAATGAGCACCGGGTCGGGCTGGGTGTCTGCGCTGATGGTGAAGGTGCGGCGCACGTCGCGGTAGCCGTTGCGCGTGCCGACGGCGGTGTAGGTGCCGGGGCGCAGCGCCAATTCGCGCTCGGCAAACTGGCCCAGCCGGGCCACCCGGTAAACGGTGACGGTGGTCTGCTGGTCCGAGCGCAGGGTGACCGATACCGGCGCATTGGCGCTGGCCAGCCGTTGTTCGATGGTGGCGATCTGCTGGCTGAGCAGCGGCCCCTTTGACGGCAGGTCGCGGGCCTTGGCCAGTTGTTTGGCGGTGGCCTCGGCGACGGTGGGGTCCGCCAGGCGCTCGGGCTTGGCGATAATGTCCTCAAGCGCTGTTTGCAGCTCGGCCCGGGGTTTGGCACGGGCCAGGCCCTGCTGGGCGAACACCACGCTGGCGTCTATTTCCAGCGCCTGCTGGTAGCTCTCTACGGCGGCCTGCCAGTCCTCGGCCTGCTCCTGGTTCTGGCCCTGGCTTTTCAGTCCGGCCAGGCGCCCGGCGGTTTCGCTGCTGCGCAGTTCGGCCAGTGCGCTGTCCACCTCGCCGGCATCCGGGCGCAGGCTGCGGGCCTGTTTGAAGGCCTCGCGGGCGGCGCCGAAGCGCCCGGCGTCAAGGGCGGCATAACCCTCGCTCATGGCGCGGTTGAAGCGTTGCTCGGTGTAACGGGTTTGCACCCGGGCCAGTTCCGCGCCAGCGCGCTGGTGCTCGGGGTCCAGTTTGACGGCCCCCTGCAGCTGCTCGGTGGCGCTGGCCAGGTCGTCACTGGCCTCGGCTTCTGCCGCGGCATCCAGCGCCGCCATAACCTGGGGCAGGGTTTCGGCGCGCGCCTTGAGCGCGGCCAGTTCGGGGCTTTCGGGGGCCAGCAATTCGGCCCGCGCCAGGTGGGTGGCCAGGGCCTGGGTGTCGCCGGCCTCTATGGCCTTACGCGCCAGGGCGAGCTGTTCTTCCAGCCGCCGGGGCAGGCTGTCGGCAATGGCCTGCAGGGCGTCCAGTGCGCCCTGGTAACGCTCGCTGGCGGCGCTGTAGTTGCGCTCGCGGTACAGCGCGTCACCCTCGCTTGCCAGGGCCGTGGCGGCGGCAAAGTCCTGCGCTGCCCACTGCTGCACACCCTGTTCCTGCAGCGCGCGCTGCTGCTCCAGCAGTGCGGCCAGAATATCTTGGGCCTGTTTGCGCAGCTGCGCCTGCTGGGCATCGGCCCAGGGGCTGCTATCGTCGGCGGCCGGCGCCTCCCGGGGCCGGGTGGTTGATGGCTGCCCGGGGTTTTCTGCGCGGCTTTCGCCGCCGGCGCTGGCGGGTGCGTCCGGCGCTGTTTGCGGCGGGGGCAGAAAGAAGACCACACCCAGTGCAGCCAGCACCAGCACCAGCAGGGCGGGCACCACCCAGCGCGGGCGACCCGCTTCGACGGCGGGCCGGCTGGGTGGGGGGCTTGATTGCCGGGCGGCCGGCTCGAAGGGGGTCGGGGTGAGTTGGTCCTGGTCTGAAGACATGCCTGCTGGGTGTCGCGCCTGTAGGTTACTGCCGGCAGGTCAGGGCGTGTCGCTACGCGCAGCCTGCGAGTTGGCGGCGTTGGGGAGGGCCTCCAGGGCACCGATTTCCGCGCGGTAGATATCCGCCAGGATTTCGCGCCACTGGGCGTACTGATCCTCCACATTGCCGCTGAGCATGATAGTGCGATCTTCCAGTTCTATCACCTGCGGCGTGATTTCCGCCTCCAGCGACATGCCCAGTTCTTCCAGCGCCTCGACGTGAATCTGCGCCTCGTTGCGTTTTTCCAGCCCGCTTTTGAGCAGGTAGCCGCCGCCGATAATGGCCACATTGCCGGCGGCCCGGGTGGAGCCGTCGCCGCCCCCGGCGGCGGCGATGCCCGCCGCCACCGCCACCGCGCCGGCAATCAGCCGGCGGGTACTCTCGGCTTTCAGCTCCTGCATGGCGATCGCTTCTTCGTAGCTCAGTTTGCGCCATTCCTGATAGGGCGCCTGCATCTGGCCGGAAAAACTGCCGTAGTAGGCCTGCATGGTATCCACGAACATGTTGTCGCGCTCGCGAATGCTGTGGATGCGCTCCAGCATCGGGTCGTCGCGGGCCGGCAGGCGCAGCACTTTGTAGTAGCCCTTGTCGGTTTCTTCCAGATAGCTGTCGAAGGCGTCCGGGGAAAAGGTGCGGGCAAAGCGCAGTTCGGTGACCAGCCGGATGTGCTCCAGCTCGGCCATTTTCAGTTTTTGCTGATGCTGCAGCAGGTCGTTGGCAATGCTGTGGTAGATGGCCTGGAAGGGGTCGTACTGCACCCGGGTGGTGCTGTCGTAGGCATAGCGGCTGGCATTGCCGCTGTAGACCTTGTCCAGCCAGCGCCGGTTGCGGGAGTCGCGGGCGGTGATGTGCAGCTGCAATTCCTCGCCGTCGGATTTGAGGATCTTGCCCTCTACGCGCAGGTCGGTGATCTGGGCGGCGCTGGGCACCACCCGCACGGCGCCCCAGGCGCCGCTGTTCTGCATGGCTTCGGACAGCAGGCGTGGCATGTAGCGGGCCTCGGCCTTGCGCACCTCGGGGTAGACCTGTTCGTCCTCTTCGTAGTTGTCCAGGCCCGGGTCGAAGATGGCAATGCCCACGTCCAGCAGCAGGCTCTCCGGCAGGGGCTGGACCGGGGTTTTGAGCGGCGGCACGGAGGTGCTTTTTACGGTCTGGCTGACGCAGCCGGCCAGGGCTGCCGCCAGCACCACCAGGCCAAGGCCGCGCAGCAGCGGGGTCACGGGGAGATGCCTTTGTACTTGCGGTACTCGTCCCACAGCGCTTCGCGCACTTTCGGGTCGGGCTCGCGCATGGCTGCCTCGCGCAGCTGGCGGGCCACCACGTCGTCGTCATCGCCGCTGGGGATGTCCGCCGGGGGTGGGTACTTGGCGGTGTTCTGGGGAACCTGGCCACCGCCGCGGGAGGCGCCGCCCATGCCGCCGCCAGTGCTGTAGCCACCGGCATCGGCCATGTCGCCGCCGTAGGGGCTGTTCCCGCCGCTGCCACCGCCAGCCTGTTCTGGCTGGGCCGGGGCGGGTGCGGGGTTGTCGCGCTCAGCCTGGCGCTGGGCGGTCTGCTCTTCGAGAATCATGGCATCGAATTCGCCAGTGCCCTGTTCCAGGCGGGCGTCGAGAATGGCCACCTGCTCGGCGGGGGTGAGAGGGCCGCTGCCGCCCATGCCCCCGGGCAGGCCCGGATAGGCGCCGGCGGCGCCGCTGCTGCCACTGCCACTTTTGCTGCCGCTGCTATTGCCGCTGCCACTTTGCCCGCCCTGCTGGCTACCGCTCTGGCTGCCCTGCTGGCCGCCCGGTGGCTGGCCGGCATCCGCCATCACATCCTCAAAACCCGGCAGGCCGCCTTGCTGGGTGGGCTCGTCGCGTAGGTCGGGCAGGGCCTGGCCGCCGCCGTCGCCACCGGTGTCGAAGCCGGGTTCGCCACCCGTGCTGGCACCGCCCGGCTGGCCCGTGCTGGCGGTGGCATCGCCATTGCCGCTGTTGCCCGGCATGCCGGCTCCCGGCATCTGGCCGCTGCTGCCACTGGCGCCAGACTGAGCACCGCGGGAGGCCGCGCTGCCCCGGCTGCCGGCCGGCGAGCTGGCGCCCCCGGCGGGTGACGACGCCCCGCCTGGCGAGCTGGCGCCGGCACTTTGCGAACCGCTGGCGCCAGCGCTGGAAGGAGCGCCTGACGAAGAACTGGATGAACTCGACGAACTCGAGCTGGAAGAACTGCTCGGGCTCGGCATGGAGGGCGGCTGGGGCATGGTCGGGTTGCTGGAGCTGGGACAGCCAGCCAGCAGCAGGCAGGCCGCTGTCACGGCTGCTGCGAGCACCCCCCGGCGCCAGTGCCCGGGTGGCTTACCAGTTATTGCTGTCATAGGCCCACACGATATGTTCTGTTGCCACCGGCTCCCCGGCTTCAAAGCGCGGCCGGAACTGGGTCTTGCGCAGCTGCCGCATCAGGCGGTTGACCTTGGCGTCGTTGTCCTCGTAGTCGTCCAGCCGCTCGAGGTCTATCAGGCGCCCGTTCTCGGTCACGCTGAAGCTGAGCAAGGCGTTGCCCTGCTCCTGTGCCACGGTGGGTGGCAAACCCTCAACCCCCTCCAGCGCGGGCAGGGCCACCGGGGCGCCAAACAGCTGCTGCTGGAGTAATTGGGCATCGCTGCTGGCGGCAAGTTCCGCAAAGGCCTGGCGATAATTCGCCAGCGCTTCCTCGTCCTGGCCGTGCCACATCATCCAGTCCGCCAGGCGCAGGTAGGCGTTGGCGGCCACCGCCGCATTGCCGGGCTGCACGGTGGTTTCGATATCCTGAATGGCGCGAATGACCGACAGGCCCTTTTTGTAACTCTGGGCGCGGTAGGCGTTAAAGCGGCTCTGCCCCTGGCGCTCGGCAAAGTCGTATTCTGAGCTGAAGCCGGAGCTGCCCTCGCCCTGGTAGTCGGAGATCAGGTACTGGGCCCGCAGCATGCCATAGAGCGGCGACAGCAACGAGGCCGAGTGCTCGCCCTCGCGCTTGATGATGTCGTTCAGGGCCAGGCGGTAGAGATCCCACATGTTCATCAGGCGGTTGAAGCCGTGCTCACCCAGCCGCAGCTCATAGGCCTGCTGTTGCCAGCCGGCCTGCTGCATCAGCGCATTGGCGCGGCGCGGGCCGCTGGACAGGCTGCGCAGTTGCACCCGGTACAGGTACACCTGGCGTTCGTCGGCGGCGGCAAAATCACCAAGGGCCAGGTGGCTGCGGATTTCCGATTGCAGCAGGGGGATCTGCTCGGCCCCGTAGAGCCCGTCGTTGATGCGCGATAGATGCACCCCGCGCTTGAAGATGGCAATGGCCTCGGCGTGCTCCCCACTCTGCTGCAGGGCACTGCCCAGGCTCATCAGGTGCTCCGACACATTGGGGCTGTAGGCGCCCTCGTTGCGTTCAATGTCGGCGATAACATTCCGGTAGGACTGTATATCGAGCCGGTCCTGTTCGCGGGTCAGCTCGTCCAGCGAACTGCCGGGCTCGGTGAGATCGGCAGGCTCGGTTGAATCGCCAGGCAGCGCAGCGGGGGGTGTCACGGCGGCGTTGCCGGCGGGTTGGTTGGGGTCCATCGCGTTGTGGTCGGCGCTGGACTGTAATTGCTCGGCTACTTCTTCGGGTGTGTCGCCGGCAAGGCTTGCCGGGCTCGCCATACAAAGCAGCCCCGCTGCCAGTAAAAGGCGGCGCAGTTGCGCCCCGGGCAGGCCGGGGAGAGGCATTGGCTTATTGGTCACCGGCGCAGTTCCGTCTCGAGCCTGTTTACCAGTATATACACTGTAGCCAGACCCACACAAAAATCGCCAGCGAGGCGGCGGGCACGGTGCCTGTTAGACTGTGCGCCATTTCAACAACAGTAGAGGACAGGCAGTGGGACAGTTTGCGCGCGAGACTGCGGTGGAAAAAGTCAGCGAAGGACGCTGGCGCGGAGCGTTGTTCGAGGGCTGGCGCATTGGCGCGGTACCCAATGGCGGTTATGTGCTGGCGCTGGCCGGGCGCGCCCTGTCCGAGGCGCTGTCGGAAGGCTCGGCGCATGGCGACCCGCTGGCCGTCAACGCCTTTTATCTCGCCCCCACTACCCTTGGGCCCATCGACTGCACTGTTGAAGTGCTGCGCCAGGGCGGCAGCACCACCCACGCCAGCGCGCGGCTCTACCAGCAGGGCGAACTGAAGGTGGTGGTGACGGCAGCCTACACCGACCTGACGCGCCTCAGCGGCCCCAACTGGCAACAGACACCGGCGCCGGATTACCCCGCCTTTGCTGACTGCCCGGTGCGCGGCGGCCCGAAGCTGGAGTTTCGCCAGCGGATTGATTTGCGCCTGGCTGAGGGGGGCGATGTGTTTCTCAACCAACAGCCCGGCGGCGGTGGCGTTTTTGGCGGCTGGGTGGCCCATGCCGACGGCGCCGACCCTGACCCCATTGGCCTGCTGATGTTTGCCGATGCCTTTCCGCCGCCGGCCCTGGATTTGGTGGGGCTGATGGGTTGGGTGCCCACGGTGGAGCTGACCGTGCAGCTGCGGGCGCGCCCGGCGCCAGGGCCGATCAAGGCCCGGTTGCGCTCGCGCTACCTCACCGAAGGGGTGATTGAGGAAGACGGTGAATACTGGGACAGCAGCGACCGGCTCGTGGCCCTGTCGCGGCAGACGGCCAAGGTGCGCCTGCCCAAATAACAGCCCGGACCGACGCTAGTAGCCCGCCACGTGGCCGCCCGGGCGGCGGCTGTCGGTGGCGCCGTACAAATGGCCGTTCTCCAGCATGATGGACTGGGTGCGCCCCAGGGTGCGGTCGCTGGTTTCCACCGTGTGACCCATGCCCTTGAGTAGTTCAATCGTGTCCGGGCTGACACCCTGTTCCACCCGCAGTACGTCGGGCAGCCACTGGTGGTGGATGCGGGCGCCGGCCGCGGCGGCGGCGATGTTCATGTCAAACACCATGGCGTTCAGCAGGGTTTGCAGCACGGTGGTGATGATCACACTGCCGCCGGGGCTGCCGGTGGCCAGCCAGGGCTTGCCGTCGCGCAGCACCAGGGTCGGGCTCATGGAAGACAGTGGGCGCTTGCCGCCCTCGATGCGGTTGGACTCGCCCTCCACCAGTCCGTAGGCGTTGGCGCTGCCAGGGGCGGCGGCGAAGTCCGCCATTTCGTTGTTCAGCAGCATGCCGGTGCCCGGCACCGCAATGTGGGAGCCAAAGCTGAAGTTGAGGGTGTAGGTATTGCTGACCACATTACCGCTGGCATCCGCCACGGTGTAGTGGGTGGTGTCCTTGCTCTCGGGCTGCATGGCCGCTCCCGGGCGGATCGCGCTGGCGGGGGTGGCTCGCTGGGGGTTGATGCTGGCGCGCTGGCGCGCGGCGTAGTCCTTGCTGGTGAGCTGCGCCTGCGGCACGTCGACAAAATCGGTATCCCCCAGGTACTGGCTGCGGTCGGCGTAGGCGAGCTTCATGCTTTCCGTCAGGTAGTGCAGGTAGGCGGCGCTGTTGTGGCCGGCCTCGGCCAGCGGCAGGCCTTCGAGGATGTTCAGCATCTGGATGATGTGAATGCCGCCAGAGGAGGGCGGCGGGGTGGACACCACCTCAAAGTCGTGGAAGGTGCCGCGCACCGGCTCGCGCTCCACCGCGCGGTAGGCCGCCAGGTCCTGGCGGGTGATCAGGCCGTCGCCGCGTTCCATTTCCGCCACGATGCGCTCGGCCACCTCGCCGTCGTAAAAACCCTTGTTGCCGTGCCTGGCGATCTGCTTCAGGGTCCAGGCCAAATCTGGCTGGCGCCAGGTGTCGCCAATGGCGTAGGCGCTGCCGTCGGCCTTGAAGAACAGGCGGTTGGCCTCCGGGTTTTGCCGCAGGCGCTCGGCGCGGGCGTTGATTTCAAAATTGAGGGCGAAGGACACGGTCAGGCCCTGTTCCGCCAGGGCGATGGCCGGGGCCAGCACCTGTTCCTGGCTCATGCTGCCGTAGTGCTCCAGGGCATAGAGCAGGCCCGCCACCGTGCCCGGCACGCCGGCGGACTGGTGGCTGAAGTACATGCGCATGCGGTCCACCTGGCCTTTATCGTCCAGGTAGAGGTCGCGGCCGGCGGCTGCCGGGGCGGTTTCGCGGTAGTCGATCAGGGTCTGGCGTTTTTCATCGGCCAGGTGAATCAGCATAAAACCGCCGCCGCCGAGGTTGCCGGCCCGGGGGTAGCTCACCGCCAGCGCAAAGCCGGTGGCCACCGCCGCATCCACCGCGTTGCCACCCTGCTGCAGAATCTGCTTGCCGATTTCGCTGGCCAGCACCTCCGGCCCCGCCACCATGCCGTGCTCGGCCACCACCGGCAGGAAGCGGCTGCGGTAGTCGATGATAGGTAGTTGCGCATCGGCGGCCTGGCGGGCCTGCACGGCGGGCTGCAGCAGGGCAGTAAAGCTGATAAACACCAGCAGGGTGGTGCGAAGTGCGCGGATCACGGTGTTCTCCCCGGAAAAAATCAGGCAAAACTTTAACTGTTTTGCCGCCCAGCGCATACTTTTTCCCCTTTTAGCGGCGGGAGTGCGTGCCATGGAACCACTGCGGGCAGAGGTTGAGCGACGCTGGCAGGCCCTGTTTGCGGCATTGCTGGCCGGGCAGGATGCGCCCCCCGGGCAGCGCCTGCGGCTGGAGGGCCTGATGGAGGCCATCGCCCTGCTGGAGCCGGGTTGCGAGCACGCCCTGCAGGACGCCATGGATGCGAAGTACCGCGCCGTGTTCGGGCGCGGGCTGGCCGAGGATTTTGGCGACCAGTGGCGAGATTTTTATCCCTTCCCGCAAATTCCCGCGGTGATGCAGCGGGCGCCGGTGTGGCCCAGCACCGCCGACTGAGCGTATCCACCGCAAGCCAACCGACAACACAAGGAACCCCAACGTGACAACACCCCCCCTGCGCGGCCTGTGGCTGGGCCTTGCCCTGCTGGCGGCTGGCTGTGCCACCGAAGTGCCGGCGCCGCGCGTTGACTACAGCGCCAGTTACGATTTCAGCCTGCTACACCGCCTGGCCCTGCAGCCGCCGGGTGACGGACAGGCGGCAGGCCTGGCCCCCGAGCGGGTGGCCGCCATCAACCAGGCCCTGGCGGCAGCGGTGGTGGAAAAGGGCATTACCGTGGTGGAGCAGGCCGACAACGCCGATGCCCTGCTGCGCTGGCACCTGGCCGGCAGCGACCCCGCGGCCAATGCCGCCTACGACAGCATGAGCCTGTACAGCTGCTGGCGCTGCGGCACCGCGGTGGCGGATGTGGGCATGCCGGCCTGGCAGCCGGGCACCCTGGTGGTGGATGTGCTTGAGCGGCGCGAGGGCCGTCCGCTGTGGCGCGCTACCGTGGACACCCGGCTCACGCCTGGCGGCAGTGCGCTGACCGACGAGGAGCGCCGCGAGGCGGCGCGCACGGTGCTGGCGAACTTTCCACCGCTTCCCTGAGGCCACCGCTATCTTGAGGCTGCGTTCAGCGCGCCTCGCGCCACATAAACCAGACCTGCGGGCCGCCGTTGGGCAGTGCCGCCTCGGCGCGGGTGTCAAAGCCGTGGCGCTGGTACAGGGGCAGGTTGCGCGGGTTGGAACACTCCAGATAAGCGGGCATGTGCTGGCCATCGCACACCCGCAGGCCGGCTTTGAGCAGGGCGGCGCCCACGCCCTGGCCCTGGTCGCGCTGCCGGGCGCCGATGAACTGCAGGTGAAAGTGGGGCTCGGCCGGCTTGTGGCGGGCAAACAGGCCCGCCTGCTGCTGCAGGCGCCGCAGCGGGCCGGGGCCCATGCGCCACAGGCAGCGCGCCACCAGCTTGAGCAGGGCGACCCCCGGGGGCAACTCAAAGGGCACGTTGGGCGGCAGCCACAGGGCCGCGCCGCGGCCTTCGCATTCCAGTTGTACCAATCCCCTTGGCAGGCCACTACCGTGCAGGATGAGGCGGAACAGATCCGGGTAAATGCTGCTGTCGGGGAAGATCCAGTTGAGGATGGGATCGTGCTCGAAGGCGTCGCTGAGGGTTGCCACCAGCGTATCGAGGTGGGCCTCGGAGCCACTGTCGATGACCGGCATGCCGGCGTCCGGTGCCGCTTTACCTTCCATTGTCGCGCCCCTACCATGTCTGCCCCGCAAGCCTAACAGGAGGCCCCATGCGTTACGAGGACTTCAGGCGCGAGTACCTGGCCGGTGGCTTAAGCCGCGAGATGCTCAACGACTGCCCCATCCGCCAGTTTGAACAGTGGCTGGAACAGACCGTGGGCAGCGAGCTGCAGGATCCCACCGCCATGGTGCTGTCCACCATCGACGACGCGGGCCGACCCTGGCAGCGTATTGTGTTGATGAAGGGCGTATCCACCGCGGGCTTTGTGTTCTACACCAACTTCACCAGCAACAAGGCCCGGGATATCGCCGGCAACCCGCAGGTGTCGCTGTTGTTTCCCTGGAACGTGCTGGACCGGCAGGTGATTGTGGGCGGCCGCGCCGAGAAAATGAGCGTGGCGGAATCGGCGCGCTACTTTCTCTCTCGCCCCCGGGAGAGCCAGCTGGCGGCCTGGGCCTCGGCCCAGAGCCGGCCCATTTCCAAGCGCGCCCTGCTGGAAGCCCAGGTGCAGAAAATGCGCGATCGGTTCGGTCGCGGCGAAATCCCCATGCCCGACTTCTGGGGCGGCTACCGCGTGGTGCCCGAGCGCATCGAATTCTGGCAGGGCGGTGCCCACCGCCTGCACGACCGCTTCCGCTACACCCGCCAGGACGACAGTGGCTGGGGGATTGAGCAGTTACAGCCTTGATCCAGTAAACAGCCCTGAGCTGACAGAAAGCCTTGAGCTGACAGAAAGCCCTGAACCAAACCCAAGCCCCGGCGTTCAAACAACGCGGGCAACGACAAAGGAGCAAACGATGATTCAAGCAAGCGATCTGGCCGGTACCTGGCAGCTGGAGTCCTGGACCATCGGCTATTCCAATAGCGACAAACTGAGTAACCCCTTCGGCGAAGACCCCCAGGGTCTGCTGCTGTACACGGCGGATGGCTGGATGAGTGCCTCGGTCTGCCGGCCGGACCGCGCCCGGCTGCCCGAGGGCGAAAGCCCGCGCACCCTGCCGGATGCGGCCAAGGCCGAGGCCTACGCCAGCTACTTCCACTATGCCGGGCGCTACCGGGTGCAGGACGGCGATGTGATTCACTACGTCAGCCAGAGCCTGAACCCCAACTTCCCCGGCAGCGAGCAGCTGCGCCACGCGGAACTGGACGGCCAGACCCTGGTGCTGAGCGGCAAGGACCAGGTGGGCGAGGTGACCCGCTTTCACTCCCTGGTGTGGCACCGGGTGGCCCAGGCGGACAGCGCGGTGCCGGCGATCGATAGCGACTTTGGCAGCGACTAGGGCGGCGACTAGGGCGGCGACTAGGACAGTGACTAGGGTGGCAGGCCGGCTGCGTCGGCACTAACCCCTATTCACTTCAGCCCACCCGGCGCTGGGCGAAGTAGCGGGGCTGGCTGTTAAGGCCCAGCAGGCGTCGGCGGATCATGTCCAGGCCGGCGGCGGCCAGCATAGTCTGGAACAGGGTGCGCTCCACCGGCCAGTACAGTTGCAGGGCCTCGATATTGCCTTGCTCGCCCCAGGCCAGCCACACGGTGCCCACCGGCTTGTCGGGGCTGCCGCCGCCGGGGCCGGCGATGCCGCTGACGGCAATGGCGTAGTCGGCACCGGCCCGCGCCAGCGCCCCCTCGGCCATTTGCCGCACCACCGCTTCGCTCACCGCCCCGTGCTCGCGCAGGGTATCTTCGCGCACCCCCAACACCGCCGTTTTGATGGCGTTGTCATAAGTGACGAAACCGGCGTGGAAGGCGTCCGACGAGCCGGCAATGCGGGTCAGCATGCTGGCGATCAAGCCGCCGGTGCAGGATTCGGCGGTGGCCAGGGTCTTGCCCCGCGCGCGCAGTAAATCCAGCACCGCCCCGGCCAGCTGGGTGTCCCCCTCGCCAATGATGTGATCGCCAAACAGCGCCTGCAGTTGGGCGTGGCAGCGGTCGCGGGCGGGTAGGGCGGCGCCGCTGGCCACACTGAGCTTGATTTCCATTTGCGGGGCGCCGGCGCGAAAGCCCAGCTCCACCTCTGCCGGCCAGTTGGGGCAGGCATCGGCAATCATCTGCTGGGCCGAGGATTCGCCCAGGCCAAAGGTCTGCAGGCGCAGTACGTTGTGCTCACTGGCGCCGCCGCTGGCCCCGGCCAGCTCGGCGACGATGGTATCCAGCATGCGGGTCAGCTCGCTGGGCACCCCCGGGGTGCAAATGATGCGGCAGCGCCCCACGGTCAGTGCAAAACCCACCGCGCTGCCCACCGGGTTGGGCACCAGTTCGCAGCCGGCGGGCAGCATGGCCTGCTTGCGGTTGGCGGCGTTCAAGGGCAGGTTGCGCCTGGCGCACCACTGTTCGAGATGGGCGATGGCGCCGGGGTGTTCTTCCAGTGCAACGCCGGCCACCGCGGCCAGTATTTCCGCCGTGAGGTCATCCACCGTGGGGCCGAGCCCGCCGTTGACGATCACCAGGTCGGCCTCTTCTGCCATGGCCGCCAGCTCCCGCACCAGCAGGGCGCGGTCATCGCCCACGGTCACCTTGCGCCGCACCGGAATGCCAACTTCCCCTAGGCGGCGGGCAATCAGGGCGGAGTTGGAGTCCACCGTGTCGCCGCTCATGATTTCGTTGCCGGTCAGCAGCAGTTGCACGCAGGGGGTTGGGTTTGCCATGGCAGTCACGCGTTCGGTATTCGGGGGGCACAGCATATCCCACAATGCGCGGCGCGGCGCAAAGTGCTACCTTGCCGTCAAAGTCACGCAGCGGGCCAAAGGGGAGGGTGCCATGCGCATGCGGTATTGCCCCGAATGTGGCGGGGCGCTGGTGCCCCGCACGGTGGCGGGGCAGCCGCGCAACCACCAGTTTTGCCCGGCCTGCGGCGAGCCGCGCTGCGAATCGCCGATGGTGGTGGTCACCTGTTTTGTGGCCAGCGGCAAGCGCCTGTTGTGGATTCGCCGCGCCCTGGCGCCCAAGGCCGGCCTGTGGGCCATTCCCGGCGGCTATCTGGAAGGGGGGGAAACCCTGGCCGAGGGCGCCGCGCGGGAGCTGCGCGAGGAAACCGGCGTGGTGATACCGCCCCAGCGCCTGCAGCTGTACATGACCGGCACCCTGACCTTCATCAACCAGATCTACGTGGGCTTTCGCGCCACGGTCGACAGCGACTTCACCCTGCCGGGCGTGGAGTCGCTGGACTGCGCCTTCTTCTCCCGCGACGAATGCCCCTGGCAGGAGGTGGCCTACCCCGAGGTGAACAACGCCGTGGAGCAGGCCTACCGCGACCTGGACGCCGGGCGCTTTTCCGTGTGGCACGCCGAGATGACCGGCAAACACTATTCACTGGTGCCGGTGGATACCCGTTAAGGCTTTTGCCGCGAAGAGGCGTTGCTGAAGCGGCGCGTCAGAAACCGCCGTGCTCCTTCAGGTGGGCCGCCTCGTCGTCGGTAGTGGCCCGCCCCAGAACGGCGTTGCGGTGGGGAAAGCGGCCAAAGCGGGCAATCACGTCCCGGTGGGCCTGTGCGTAGCGGCGAAAGCCGGCAAAGTCGGGATGGCCGGTGACGGCTTCCAGCTCTTCAAACAGCGCCACGCACTCCTCCTGGGCGTCCAGGTTTTCGGCGTGCTCCAGCGGCAGGAACACAAACACCTGGTAAATGGCCGGCAGGCGCTGGTGGTGGCCGGCGGCAATAAAGGCCTGGGCCAGCGCCAGGGCCTGGGGGTCGCCGCTGTAGGCGCGGGCGTCGTTGCGGTACAGGTTGCGCGGGAACTGATCCAGCAACAGCAGCAGGGCCACCAGGCCCCGGTCGTGCTCGGCCCAGGCATTCAGCTGCCCCGCCAGGGCCTGCTCTACCAGCGCGCCGTAGCGGGCGCGGATGTAGTCGTCGGTGTCCGCATCCTTGCGGAACCAGAGCCCGTGACGGTCTTCCTTCGGCATGCCGGCGTCGGTCAATTCGCCGAACCAGAAGTCGATGACGTCGTCGATATCTCCGGTCATGGTCGTCTCCTTTGGCTACCCCGTGGCGGATCACGATTGTGGTATGGTGCCGCCTTCCTCTCCTTCCCCCAGCATAGTGGAATATTTTCATGGCACTACAACCCGAGGTGGAACTGACCACCGACGAGCAGAAAGTGAGTTACGGCTTTGGCCTGCAGTTTGGCGACCAGCTGCGCCGCAACCAGTTCGAGGGGATGGACCTGCAGGCAGTGATGGCCGGCATGCAGCACTGGTTTAACGCCCAGCAGGCCCTGCTGTCGGACGCCGAGCTCAACCCCAGTTACCAGGCGGTGCAGGACAAGCAAAAAGCGGCTGCCGCCGAACTGGCCAGCAAGCGCAGCGAGCTGGCCCGCCAGTTCCTTGAGGCCAACGCCGCCCGTGACGAGGTGGCCACCACCGCCAGCGGGCTGCAGTACGAAGTGCTCGAAGCCGGCCCCGGCGGCGCATCGCCCGGCCCGGGCGACGAGGTGGTTGTGCACTACCACGGCACCTTTGTCGATGGCACCGTGTTTGACAGCTCCGTGGAGCGCGGCGAGCCCGCCGAGTTCGGGGTCAACCAGGTCATCCCCGGCTGGACCGAGGCCCTGCAGCTGATGAGCGTGGGCGACAAGTGGCGTATCGCCTGCCCGCCGGCCCTGGCCTATGGAGAGCAGGGCGCCGGCGGCACTATTCCGCCGAATACCGCGCTGGTGTTTGAGGTGCACCTGATCGCGGTCAAGGACTGACACCACACCTGCCCGGGAGGCTTCCATGAGTGCCAACATCACCCTGCCACGCGTTCTGCGCATTGGCGCCGGCGCCAGCGGCGAGCTGGCGGCGGTGCTGGCCGAGCTGGGCTACCAGCGGCCGCTGCTGGTGACCGACCCCTTCATGATGGCCCAGGGCTTTGGCGAGCGCCTGATGGCGCCGCTGACCGAGGCCGGCGTGGCCTGGGGCCTGTTTGGCGAGTGCGTGCCCGACCCCACCACCGGCAGCGTGGCGGCGGGCCTGGCCGCCTGGCAGGCGGGTGACTACGACTGCCTGGTCGCCCTTGGCGGCGGCAGTTCCCTGGATACCGCCAAGGCGGTGGCGGTGCTGGCCCGCCACGGTGGCCATATGCGCGACTACAAGGTGCCGGCGGCGGTGCACAGCGCCGCGCCGGTGATTGCCGTGCCCACCACCGCCGGCACCGGTTCCGAGGTGACCCGGGCGGCGGTGATTACCGACACTGACACCGACGAAAAGATGCTCTGCATGGGCCTTGGCCTGGTACCCGTGGCGGCCCTGGTGGACTATGAACTGACCCTGTCCATGCCGCGGCGCCTCACCGCCGATACCGGGCTGGACAGCCTCTGCCACGCATTGGAGGCCTACGTCAGCCGCAAGGCCAACCCCTTTACCGACGGCGTTGCCCTGTCGGCCCTGCGCACCATCAGTGAGCACATCCGCACCGCCTGCGCCGAGCCGGACAACCGCCCGGCCCGGGAGGCCATGATGCTGGCGGCCACCTGGGGCGGCATGGCCTTTGCCAATGCCTCGGTGACCCTGATTCACGGCATGAGCCGCCCCATCGGCGCCCACTTCCATGTGCCCCACGGCCTGTCCAACGCCATGCTGCTGCCGGCGGTGACCGCCTGGTCGCTGCCCGGCAACCCGGCGCGCTACGCCGAGGCGGCCCGGGTGATGGGCATGGCCAGCGGTGCTGATGGCGACGACCTGGCCCTCGATAAACTGGTGGCGGGCCTGCAGCAGTTGAACGCCGACCTTGAAGTACCCGGGCCGGCGGCCTGGGGCATCGACGCCGCGCGCTGGCAGGCCCTGCTGCCGACCATGGCGGAGCAGGCCCTGGCCTCCGGCTCTCCCGGCAACAACCCGCGCCTGCCGCAGGCGCAGGACATTGTCGAGCTGTACCAGCAGGTGTGGGACGCCTGAGGCAAATTCCGCGCCGCGCTTACATTGCCAACAGCCATTGATTACACTCGGGCCTTCTTTTTTTGCTGAGTCCGAGTGGTTTTTCGCTTTATGAGACGCGTTGTATTCAACCAGAAAGGGGGTGTGGGCAAGACCAGCATCACCTGTAACCTCGCCGCCATTTCCGCCCAGCAGGGTTACCGCACCCTGGTGCTGGACCTGGACGTGCAGGGCAACACCACCCACTACCTGGTGGGCGAAATCGACGCCGAGGCCTTTCCGGCGGAGGCCCAGGGCGTGGCGGGGCTGTTCAAGCAGACCGTGGGGCCGCGCAAAATGCGCAACAACCCCGATTCCTTCGTGTGGGAAACCCCCTGGGAAAACCTCTACCTGATGCCCTCCAGCCCGGTGCTCACCCAGATGGAGAAAGAGCTGGAATCGCGCTACAAAATCTACAAACTGCGCGACGCCCTGGACAAACTCGACAGCGAGTATGACCGCATCTATATCGATACCCCGCCCAACTTCAACTTCTATTCCAAGTCGGCCCTGATTGCCGCCGATGCCGTGCTGGTGCCCTTCGACTGCGACAGCTTCGCCCGCCAGAGCCTGTACGCCCTGATGGAGAACATTGCCGAGCTGCAGGAAGACCACAACCCCGAGCTGGAGGTGGAGGGTATTGTCATCAACCAGTTCAACAGCCAGGCGCGGCTCCCCGGGGAGCTGGTGGCCGAGCTGGAAGACGAGGGCTACCCGGTACTGTCCACCTACCTGACCAGCTCGGTGAAAATGCGCGAGTCCCACCGGGAGCACCGCCCCCTGATCGACCTGGCCCCCAGCCACAAGCTGACCCAGCAGTACCTGCAGCTGCACGAAGAGCTGGAGGACGCCCTGTCGCGGGCGGCTTGAGGGTGCGCCTGCAGTCTGTACTGGCGTTCGCGCTTTTCCCTGCGCTGGTGACCGCAGCCCTGCTGGTGCCGGCGGCGGTGAGCGCGGCGCAAGACACCGTGCTCACCGTGGCCGAAACCCCCAGCCGGGCGCGCGCCGCGGATGGCACGTATATCAGCTGGGCCGAACACCTCATCGACAGCGAAGACATCAACGGCGGCCTGCCCATCCGGGGCGGCGATGGCCTGAAAATGGCCGATATCGACGGCGACGGCTTTGCCGACGTGGTGTCGGTACACGAAGACTCCAACCATCTGCGCATCGCCTTCGGCAGCGCCGACCCCGATCGCTGGACCCTGGTGACCCTGGGCGAGGGGGCCATTGCCGCGGCGGCGGAAGATGTCGCCATTGGCGACATCAACGGTGACGGCCGCCTGGATCTGTTCTTTGCCTGCGAAGAAGGCCACCTGGTGTACTACCAAAACCCCGGCGAGGGCGTCCGCAGCGGGCGCTGGCCGCATGTGATCCCCGCGCCCACCCGGGGGCGCGGCTCCTGGCTGCGGGTGTTCCTCGCCGATGTGGATCGCGATGGCCAGCTGGATGTGCTGGCGGCCAACAAGGGCGGCAGCGACGTGATCGACCCGCAGGCCGGCGAACCCCTGGAGGGCACCACCTCCCTGCTCACCCTGCACGGCGACCCGCTGGCGGCAGACAGCTGGCGGGAGCAGGTGCTGCTGCGCGAAGGTGTGCCGAATATTGCCCTACCGGTGGACATCGACAGCGACGGCGACGCCGATGTGCTGGCTGCCTCGCGGCTGGAAAACCGGCTGTTCCTGGTGGAAAACCTGGGGCCCGGGGCTAAAACCAAGGCCGGTGCCAACAAAGCGACCAATGCGCTCGCCACCCGCGTGCACGAGATCAGCATCGCCGCCGGCTTTGCCACGGCGGCGGACTGGTCTGCGGGCAGCAGCGCCTTCCATGCCGCCGTCAGCGACTTGAACGGCGATGGCCGGCAGGACCTGGTGCTGGTGGTCATGGAGTCCGTGGCTGGCAAGGTGGCAGCCATGAAACTGGGCTGGCTGGCCCAGCCCGCCACCCTGGATGCGCCCTGGCGCTACCACCGGATCGGCGACTTCCTGCCGGACTGGCTCACCGGTTACGCCCTGGCGGATATCGACGGAGATGGTGACCTCGATGTGATGGTCGGCGGTTATTCCGGGGTGAACGTGCTTGCCGGGGCCTATTCCGGAGCCTCCCGCGACTACGACGACCCCCGCGTCACCCCCAGCGATTCCACCGGCCGGCTGGCCTGGTTCGAGAACCCGGGCGCCACAGACGGCGCCGGCGACTGGCCGCGGCATGATATTGCGCGCCGGGTGCGCGGCATGTACGACGAGTTTCTGCCCCGTGACATGGACGGTGACGGCGACCTGGATTTTGTGGCCACCCGCGGCAATGCCGGCAGCTTCGATGGGGTGTTCTGGCTGGAGCAGCGCCGCAGCGCGCAGGCCGAGCCGGCCTTTGCCCCGGCCCGGCAACAGGAGAGCCGCCACCTGCCACTGCCGCCTGCCGACTGGCGCGCGCACTACGACCCGCGCTCTACCCGGGTTGCACCGAACAAGCGGGCTGCCGCTCACTAACTAAGGATGGCGCAGTTTTGCCCGGTTTGGCCCGGCCCGGTTTGGCCTGACGTGGCCCGGCCCGATAGGGTCTGGCCTGATCAGGCTTGCTGCAGGGCCTGTTTTATCGGTCTCCCAGGCCCCTGATAGGTAAATCCTATAACAACTCCCTGTAGATTGTTTTCAGTCAATCAATAATCATTATCGTTTGCATTATTGATAAGCTCCAGGGGTAAAAACAACATGACATCTGCCACCTTCCAGCGCGGCGCACTGGCTGCCGCTATTTCGCTGACACTGGCGCCAGCCGCCATCGCCGACAAAAAGCCCGCCATGGAGGAAATGGTCGTTACCGCCTCCGGCTACGAACAAAAGCTGACCGACGCGCCCGCGAGCATTTCGGTGATCTCCCAGCAGGAGATTCTGTCGCGCCCCCACGTCAATCTGCTGGACATGCTCAAGTACCAGGAGGGCATCGACATTGGCACCACCCGCGACAAAACCGGCCAGGGCAGCGTCAGCATGCGCGGCCTCACCGGCGAGTACACCCTCTACCTGATCGACGGCAAGCGCCAGAACAACCACGGCGACATCTACCCCAACAACTTCGGCGGCAATGCCTTTGGCCACATGCCCCCGGCGGAGGCCATTGAGCGCATCGAGATTATCCGCGGCCCGGCCTCCACCCTCTACGGCGCCGACGCCCTGGGCGGGGTGATCAACATCATCACCAAGAAGGTGTCCGATGAGTGGTACGGCTCCAGCAGCATCAGCGGCACGATGCAGGAGAACGACGACTTCGGCAACGACATGCAGGTGGACTTCAGCGCCACTGGCCCGCTGATCGAAGGCGTGCTGGGCCTGGGCGTGCGCGGCAGCTACTACGAAACCGAGGCCTCCTCACCCGAGCTTGATCCCATCCGCGACCCCAATGGCGACATTCATGTGCGCAGCGTCGGCTTTGGCGGCGGCGGCCGCACCGTGGAGAGCGAGACCAAGGAATACGGTTTCACCCTCACCTGGACGCCGGGCGATCGCAATACCCTGCGCCTGGACTACGACAAGTCCAACCAGGTGTACGACAACACCCCCTTCACCAACCCGCAAACCGGCGAACTGAGCTATCCGCTGGGCACCAAGGACAATATCGAAGCCCTGTGGCAGGAGCGCCGTGGGCAGCTCAACCCCCGCGCCGGCTACGCGGCGGATCAGGAGTTCAGCCGCGAGTGGTGGTCCATCAGCCACGAGGGCAACTGGAACTTCGGCACCAGCACCGTGAGCCTGGCCTACGTGGACACCAAGAACGAAGGCCGCACCCTGCCGCTGACCGTTGACGAGCGCCTGCTGCTGGCACAGATGTACTACGGCACCGGCGCCTACGCCGGCATGGAAGAACAGGCGCGCAAGGACCTGGCCGAGGCCACCTTCCTGCCGCGCCCCGCCCGCCCGCTGGACAGCAGCCAGTACACCCTGGATGCACGCCTGGATATTCCGCTGCAGGCCTTCGGCAGCCACATGCTGGTGATTGGTGGGCAGGTGATTGACGGCGAGCTGGAAGACGGCGTGTTCGGCATGGAGAGCAACAGCCCCGGCGCGGTGCAGGAACAGAAAATGTACTCCCTGTTCGTCGAAGACAGCTGGAGCCCCATCACCCCGCTCACGGTCACCGCCGGCGTGCGCTACGACGAGCACGACGTGTTCGGCAGCCAGGTATCGCCGCGCCTGTACGGCGTATACAGCCTGAGCCCCACCTGGACCGTCAAGGGCGGGGTGGCCACCGGCTACAAAACGCCCCAGACCACCGACCTCTACGACGGCATCACCGGCTTTGGCGGCCAGGGCACCTCGCCCTTCGCCGGCAACCCCGAGCTGGAGCCGGAAACCAGCGTGAACAGTGAAGTGGCCCTGTACTGGGACGGTGAAGACGGCCACAAATTCAACATCACCTACTTCAACACCAGCTTCGAGGACAAAATCGCCCGCGGCGACACCGTGCTGAGCTGCGAGGCCACCGGCGGTGTGCGCCCCTGCGTGAACCTGGGTGCCTACGACCAGCTCGGTTACAGCACCTACAGCCAGAAGATCAACATCGACGAGGTTGACCTGCAGGGTGTGGAAGTGGCCGGCCGCTACCTGATCAGCGAGCGCTGGACCCTGAACGCCAACTACACCTGGACCGACAGCGAACAGCAAAGCGGCCCCGAGGAAGGCAGGCCCCTGACCAACACCGCCGAGCACATGGCCAATGTGACCCTGGACTGGCAGGTGCTCGACAGCCTGACCCTGACCCTGCAGGGCGAGCTGCGCTCCGACCGCTACCGCGGCTGGAACGAGTTGCTGGACAAGGCCCAGTACTATGAAAACTACGACTTGTGGAACCTGGGCATCCGTTACGCCATCACCGACAACATTGCCCTCACCGGCCGCGTCAACAACCTGCTGGATGAAGACTTCACCACCTACAGCACAGACTTTGTCGACATCAACGGCGACGGACTCTATGACGCCGACTCCGACGAAGTGATCTTCACCGACCACTACAACGTGATGGCCGCGGGTCGCAACTACTGGTTGAGCCTGCAGGTATCCTTCTGATCATCCGCTAGCACAGGGCGCCCGCTCATCGGGCGCCCCTCACACGCAAAAGGGCGGCCCGCCGTGCGGTGCCGCCCTTTTGGGTATCGCCGGAGCGTCTCAGCTGTCCGGCAGCATTGCCCCCGCCATGCCCACGGCATCCACGTACTCTTCCAGCAGGCGCTGCATCACCTGGCGGCAGGATTCCACCTGGTTGATCTGGCCGATCACCTGTCCGCAGGGATTGAAGGCCACTTTCTGGCACTCGCCCTTGTCGGCGTAAACAGAGGTGCGACGGATGCCGTCGGAGGTCACTAGCCCCTGCAGCGGCATGCCCAGGGGTTCGGGGGTGTCTTCCCGGGCCCATGCCTCGGTCCATTCGTTTTTCAGCATGCGGCAGGATTTGCCGGTCCAGGAGCGGGAGCGCACGGTGTCTTCGCTGGTGGCGTCCAGCAGCGACTGCTTCTGCGCCGGCTGGGTGTGGGCTTCTTCCACGGTGAGCCAGAGGGAGCCGGTCCACACCCCGGCGGCGCCCATGGCCAGGGCGGCGGCAATCTGCCGGCCGTTGCCGATGCCGCCGGCGGCGAGCATGGGCAAATCGCCAATGGCATCGACAATCTGCGGCCACAGCACCACCGACCCCACATCGCCGGTGTGGCCGCCACCTTCACCGCCTTGGGCAACCACAAAGTCCAGGCCCGCGTTCTTGTGGGCCACGGCCTGCTTGACCTTGCCGCACAGGGCGCCGATCAGGCGGCCGGAGTCCTGCACCTGTTTGATTTTGTCCGCCGGCGGGGTACCCAGGGCGTTGGCGATCAGTTTGCACTTGGGTCGGGTCAGGGCTTCCTGCAGCAGGGGGGTGGCGCTGGCCTCGGTCCAGCCCAGCAGGCCCATGCTGGTGCTGCCGTCGGGCCACTCGGGCACGCCGTGATCGGCCAGCAGTTTCTGGGCGAAGTCGATGTGTTCCTTCGGCACCATCTCCCACAGCTTTTTCTCCAGTTCCTCGGCACTCATGTCGCCCATGCCTTCGTACTTCTGGGGAATGACGATGTCCACGCCGTAGGGCTTGTCGCCGATGTGCTCGTCAATCCAGTCCAGTTCTTCTTTTAATTGCTCCGGGGTGAAGCCGACGGCGCCCAGTACGCCAATGCCGCCGGCCTTGCTCACCGCCACCACCACGTCGCGGCAGTGGGTGAAGGCGAAGATGGGGTAGTCGATGCCGAGTTTTGCACACAGGGGGTTGGCCATGGTGTTGCTCCAGAGATGACTTTTATCGGCCCAGTATTGGCGCCCCGGTAGCCGCCGGCAATGTTGGCAAAGTGCCAGGCAAACTGGCGCAATGGTTCAGGCGCGGAGAGCGTGCGGGCGGCTATAACCATATACCCGATCGTTATTTGTCTCTGCTGTTTTGATTCATTAAAGTTTCGCGTCTCATACACCCACAAGGCCCATTCCGCTTTGCAACTGAACATCGACAGCGCCAATGCCGAACTGCGCAATGCCTCTCCCGAGGCCATTGTGCGCTGGGCGCTTGCCCAGGGTGGGCGCACGATTGCCACCACCAGTATGGGGCGTAACGCGGCGGTAATGCTGCACCTGGTGAGCCAGGTGGACCCTTCGGTGCCCACCATCTGGGTGGACACCGGCTACAACCTGCGCGACACCTATGTGGTGGCGGAGCGCTTGATTCGCGACCTCAAACTGAACATCCACGTCTACTCGCCGCAGATGACCTCGGAGCGCCGCAACGCCATCATGGGTGGCATTCCCACGGTGGACGAGGAAGCGCGCCACGCGGAGTTCACCCGCCAGGTGAAGCTGGAGCCCTTCGACCGCGCCCTGGCCGACTTCCAGCCGGACTTCTGGCTGACCGGCATTCGCCGGGAAGAGACCGAACACCGCAAGACCCTGGATGTTGTGTCGCACGATGCCCGGGGCATTGTGAAGGTGGCGCCGATTTTCTACTGGTCCGACGCGCAGGTGGACGCCTACATGGCGCAGCACGGGCTGCCGACCTGCAAGCATTATTTTGACCCCACCAAGGTGATGGATGGCCGGGAGTGCGGGCTGCACACCGCGGCCTGAGCCATGCTCCCCCTCGACGAAGCCCGGCTCCAGCTAACCGGCCTGCTGTCCGGCGAGCCCGATGTCATTGCCAACGCCGCCAACTTCTCGGCCTTTCTCTACGAGCAGCTGGACGATATCAACTGGCTTGGCTTTTACTTCCTGCGCGGTGATGAACTGGTGCTGGGGCCCTTCCAGGGGCGCCCGGCCTGCCTGCGCATCCCGGTGGGCAAGGGCGTGTGCGGCACGGCGGTCGCCCAGGGTGTCACCCAGGTGGTGGCGGATGTACACGCCTTTCCCGGACATATCGCCTGCGACGTGCGCTCGCGCTCGGAGGTGGTGGTGCCCCTGTGGCAGGGGGATACCTGCACCGGGGTGCTGGACATCGACAGCCCCACACACAACCGCTTTTCGGCGGCGGACGTGGCCTATGTGGAGGCACTGGCCGCCCTGTTCTGCGAGCTGCAATACGGCTGAGGGCTAAAGCCCTGCGCTGCGGCGAGTACGCCCGCCGTTCACCTTCCCTCCGGCGATCCCCCCCCGGGCTATACTCTTTCTACGCGCTGTTTTTACACGCTGTACGCTTGGCGATGCAGCGCGTGGGAGGACGCCATGGCGAAACCTGTGCCCGGCACAGGATGTTGGCGCTGGTGCGGCAACCGGCGTGTGTGCCTGCTGCGTCCTTTGTTCGGCTTTTCCCTGCTGTTTTGCTTCGCCCTGCTGTGCGCCTGTGCCCACCGGCCCTCTCTGCGCGCGGCGGTGGCGGCGCTGCCGCCACTGCAGGCCGATGGGCAGGTGGTGACGCTGGCCGAGGCTGCAGCGTTGCAGAGTCCGGGCCTGCTTGTGCTTGATGATGACATGCGCGACTTTGTGGCGCGCTATGCCCCGCGCTCCGCCGGGCCGCGCCAGCGGCTGCTTAACCTGCATTCGGCCATCAAGGGCAGCGGAACCCTCGGCATGCGCTACGACGCCTTCTCCGACGGTAGCGCGCAGCAGGTGTTCCATCGCGGCACGGCCAATTGCCTGAGCTATGCCCACCTGTTTGTCGCCCTGGCCCGGGAGGCCGGCCTGGATGCCCGTTACCAGTGGCTGGAGGTGCGTCCCCAATGGACGCGCGTCGGCGAGCGGGTGGCCCTGCGCCTGCATGTGAACGTGCTGGTGCGCCTGCCCAATGGCGAGCAGTACATGGTGGATATCGACCCCCTGCCTTCCCCGGACATTGCCGGCAGCCGCACTCTGACAGACGCCCAGGCCCTGGCCCTGTACCACAACAACCTGGCCATGGACGCCCTGGCCGCGGGGGAGCTGGCGGCGGCCTGGCAACAGAGTGTGAAGGCCCTGCAGGTCAGCCCCGATACTGGCCAGCTGTGGGTGAATGTGGGGGCGATCTACCGGGCGGCGGGGCAGTACGGGGCGGCGGAGCGCAGTTACTTTCACGCGCTGCAACAGGATGCCGGCGATCGCTCGGCGATGAACAACCTGCTGGTGCTCTACCAGCATCAGGGGCGGGAAGCAGAGCGGGCCTACTGGGCCGAGCGTGTGGCCCGCTACCGCGAAGCCAACCCCTACTACCACGCCTGGCTGGGCGACCAGGCCGGCGAGGCCGGGGACTGGGACGCCGCCCTGGCCCACTATCAGCGTGCCCTGCGGCTGCGCAAAGACGACGCGCGGCTGCTGTATGCCCTTGGCATCATCCAGCATCGGCGTGGTGACTACGCGGCCGCCACCGCCTATATCGCCCGCGCCATTGATGAAGCCACCCTGCGCGGCGACATTGACGACTACCGGTTGCAGCTGGAGCGCATCCGGCGGGAGGCGGTGGCGGCGCGCTAGCTAACCTGCGGGCAGATCGACCCGGATGTAGGCGCGGCGATCAAAACGGCCGGTGAGCCGGGCGAACACATCGCCAATGCGCATTTGCAGGCCGTACTTGCGGCGCAGGGCAGCCAGCGCGGTGGCGCACTCCTCGGGGGTGTCCAGCACAACGGCGGTAACGTCCAGCCACTCGCCGGTCAGCTTGCCGGTGGCGGTGCAGCGGGCGATGCGCGCCTCGCTGAAATTGCGCAGGCGCTTGACCTTGCCGGCATCGCCGGCGGAAAACAAATAGTAGCTGTCGCCCTGGGGGGCAAACCACACCGGGGTGGGGACAAAGTCGCCGGAGCGCTTGCGGGTGGCAAGGCTGATGTAGTTGCCGGCTTCGATGGCATCGCGTGAATCGCCCATAAGTACTCCTGTTGAGCGGCCTGTCGTGCCGCGAATGTGCCGCGAATGTGCCCAATAGCCACGATGTGCATGGCGTACCGCTAGCTAAGAATGCGAGGTAACAGTACCAGCCAATTGCACCGAGCGGCGGCAGAACCGCCTTGGCCCGGCCGCTGTGTTGAGCCCCGGGCGGTTTAGCGGCTACCCTGATTCTCTGACACAATCTCACCGTCGACAAATAATAGAAGGAGCGGGGAATGGCAGCGTTGGGTTTTTCATCCACCACCGACGAGGTGCTGGCGGGGGCTGACCTCAGTGGCAGGCTGGCCATGATCACCGGTGCATCATCCGGCCTTGGCATGGAGACCGCCCGGGCCCTGGCGAGCCGGGGGGCCACGGTGGTGCTGCTGGCCCGCGACCGCACCAAGCTGGATAAGGCCGTGGCGGCGCTGGAGCAGCAGGATCTGCCGGGCCAGCTGGACAGCGCCCTGCTGGATTTGGCCGACCTCGACAAGGTGCGCAACGCCGCCGCCACCCTGCTGGACCTGTATCCCCGGGTTGACCTGTTGATCAACAACGCCGGGGTGATGGCCTGCCCCCTGCAGCGCACCGCCCAGGGCTTTGAGATGCAGTTTGGTACCAACCATGTGGGGCACTTCCTGTTTACCTGCCTGATGGCGCCGGCGCTGCAGGCATCGGCCGCCGCCGGTGGCGAGCCGCGGGTGGTCAACCTCAGCTCCGCCGGCCACCGCTTTGGCGCCTTTCATTTTGACGACCCCAACTACCAGCAGCGCGACTACGAAAAATGGCAGGCCTACGGCGAATCCAAGACCGCCAACGTGCTGTTCAGTGTGGCGCTGGATGAGCGCCTTGCGCCCCACGGCGTGCGGGTGTTTGCCGTGCACCCGGGCATGATCATGACCGAGCTTGGCCGCCACCTGGACGAGGCCGACATCGAGGCCATCCGCTCCCGCGCTGCCAGCGCCTCGGGCGGCCAGGCGGATAGCCCGCGCAGTCTGTTCAAAACCATTCCACAGGGCGCGGCCACCTCGGTTTACGCGGCCACCGCGCCAGCGCTGGCGGGCGACGGCGGGCGCTACCTGGAGGATTGCCATATTGCAGAAGTTGCGAGCCAGGACGGCGCCGGCGGGGTAGAATCCTACGCCACCGACCCGGCACTGGCGCAGCGCCTGTGGCGCCTGTCAGAGCAGCTGGTCGGCCAAACCTTCAGCTTTGACTGAGCATAACGGGAGCGGGAATACGGGATGAAAACACGGGGAATTCACTGGCGCTCGGCCTGCGCGCTGATGCTGGGCATGCTGTTGGGCGCGGGCCTGGCCCAGGCCGATGACCGCACGGAAATCGAGTCCAAGAGCAAAATTGCCCTCGACAAGCTGCGCCAGCACGCCAGGGAAATCGACAAGCTGATCGACCGCGCCAGCGGCGTGCTGGTGTTTCCGGATGTGGTGGAGATGGGCTTTGGCGAGCGCGGCCGCTACGGCGAGGGCGCCCTGCTGATCAAGGGCGAGCCGGTGGCCTACTACGCCTCGGCGGGCGGCCCCCACGACATGACCAGCGAAGGCGGCCGCAAGGTTGAGTTGCTGCTGTTCATGGATCAGCAGGCCCTGATCGACTTCCGCAATACCATCAACTGGAAGATCGGTGTCAGCGAGGGAGTCACCAAGGTGCGGGTGGACGACCGCGGGCGGCTGGAAACCACCAGTAATGCACCGCCGGTACTGGGCATGAGCTTCAACGATGCCGGCGTGCTCGGCAACCTGGACCTGAACGGCACCACCATCAACCGCATTGCCCGGTGACTGGCGCGCCCTGACGGGCGCCCCTGGCCGGGCGCCCCAATCAAAGGCCACTCTCGCAAAGGCCGCTCGCTGGCGGCACTGGCGCGGTTTCGGTATCCTCCGCGCCTGTTAAGCCCCCGCTGGAGAGTCCCATGTCACAGATAGTTTCCGTTGCCGCCGCACTGCGTGGCGAGGCCGCCGTTGGCACCACGGTGGAGGTGCGCGGCTGGCTGCGCAGCAAGCGCGATTCCAAGGCGGGCATCTCCTTCCTGGCGGTGCACGACGGCTCCTGCTTCGACCCCATCCAGGCGGTGGTGCCCAACACGCTCGACAACTACACCTCTGAGGTGCTGAAGCTCTCCACCGGCTGCGCCGTGAGTGTGATCGGCGAGCTGGTGGAATCCCAGGGCAAGGGCCAGAGCGTGGAGATCCAGGCCAGCGCCGTGAGCGTGCAGGGCTGGGTGGACGATGCCGAGTCCTATCCCATTGCCAAAAAGCGCCACACCTTTGAATACCTGCGCACCCAGGCCCACCTGCGCCCGCGCACCAACACCTTCGGCGCCATCACCCGGGTGCGCACCACCCTGGCCAACGCCATTCACAACTACTTCTACGAGCGCGGCTTCCATTGGATCAACACCCCCATCATCACCGGCAGCGACTGCGAGGGGGCCGGCGAGCTGTTCCGGGTCAGCACCCTGGATGCAATCAACCTGCCCCGGGGCGCCGACGGCCAGCCGGACTACAGCCAGGACTTTTTTGGCGGTGACGCCTTTCTCACCGTGTCCGGCCAGTTGGAGGTGGAATCCTACTGCCTGGCCATGAGCAAGGTGTATACCTTCGGCCCCACCTTCCGCGCCGAAAACTCCAATACCAGCCGCCACCTGGCGGAGTTCTGGATGGTGGAGCCGGAAATCGCCTTTGCCAACCTGAGCGACAACGCCAACCTTGCCGAGGACCTGCTGCAGTACCTGTTCAAGCGGGTGCTGGAGGAGCGCGAGGACGACATGGCCTTCTTCCAGCAGCGCATCGACAACACCGTGATCGAGCGCCTGCGCAGCGTGATCGACAACCGCTTCGAGCGCATGGAATACAGCGAGGCCATCCGCATCCTGGAAAACTGTGGCGAATCCTTCGAATTTCCGGTGAGCTGGGGCGTGGACCTGGCCTCGGAGCACGAGCGCTTCCTGGCCGAGAAACACGTGGGCCGCCCGGTGGTGCTGATGAACTACCCGAAGGATATCAAGGCCTTTTACATGCGCCTGAACGACGACGACAAAACCGTGGCGGCCATGGATGTGCTGGCCCCCGGTATTGGCGAAATCATCGGCGGCAGCCAGCGCGAAGAGCGCCTTGATGTGCTGGATTCACGCATGGATGAGCACCTGCGCGAAGAACTGTGGTGGTACCGCGACCTGCGCCGCTACGGTACCGTGCCCCACGCCGGTTTTGGCCTGGGCTTCGAGCGCCTGCTCAACTACGTGACGGGCATGGAAAACGTGCGCGACGCCATCCCCTTCCCGCGCACGCCGGGCAACGCCGCGTTCTGAGGTGCTGCACAAAATTTAAGCAAGCCTGTGAATATTGCCTAAAATTTATCCAGAAGGGTGGCCCCGCTGGGCCATACTGACATAAAAGGATAATCAGCGGCCCGTGTTACGGGGCGCGGGGAACGGTAAGCATGGCACAGGACAGTCTGCGCCGCGGTGGCGGTGCGCCGCCCGGCGAACTCAGCGAAATCGTGATTGTGGATACCTTCACGCGCCTGATCTTTGGCGACGATGGGAGCGCCTACAGCCCCGCCGAACTGGGGGTGATCGACACCCTGCGCCGGGTAGAGCCGGATGTGGCGGAAGATGACCTGCAGGCCATGGGCGAATTTTTGCGGGCGCTGGGGGTGAGCGAAATGATTAGCCTGGTGGGTCGGGTGCAACAGTGCGCCGGCCCCTTCTCGCCCCTGCCCCTCAAAGGGCGCAACGTCGCGCCATTGCGCGCCTGCTAAAGGCGCAGCGACTGGCCCCGCAGGGCCATCAGGCCCCGGCGGGGTCTTTTTCCTTCTTCTCTTTCGGCGGCTTCAGGCCGCAACCTTCCACCAGTGAGAACAGGCTCAGGAAGCCCGCTTCCGGATCGGCGCCGGTGAAGTGCACTTCCACCGATTGTTCCAGTTGGAAGCGGCGGGTGGTGCTGGTGAGGCTGGCGGTCCACTTGTCGTAGCTGAACTTTTCCGGGTCCTTGCGCAGGTCCACAAAACCTTCCAGGCCGTTGTCGTCCAGGCGCACGCTGAAGCCGCTGCTGTTGATGTGGGCCACGGTGCCGCGGAAGCTGCGCCCGGGTTCGGCGTCCACCAGCCTTTGCAGGTAGCGGCTGGCCAGCCAGCGCTCTGCCTCGGTGGTGGCGCTGCGGGCGTTTTGCAGTTTTTCACGCAGGCGTGCCAGGTCTTGCGGGTCTGTGCTGGCGGGGTCATCGCCACCCAGCAGGCCCTTGATCTGCAGGTGCACCAGGAAGTCCATGTACTTGCGCAGGGGCGAGGTGCAATTGGTGTAGGCGTCCAGCGCCATGCCCATGTGCAGGCCAGGCTCGGTGCTGAGCTCGGCCCGGGTCAGCAGGCGGTTGACCATGCCGCGCAGGGGCAGGCTGCTGCCACTGGCGCCCAGGGCGCGCATGATGGTGCGATAGCCGGATTTGGTGGCCGGGTCCAGCTCGGCCACTTCCGGGGCGTGCATGGCGAGGAACTTGCGGGTTTCGTCCAGGCGGTCGCTGCGAAAGCCGGCGTGGCGCACGAAGGGGCCGGGGGCGCCGCGCTCGGCCAGGAAGTGGGCGGCGCAGCGGTTGGTGGCCACCATGCACTCCTCCACCAGTTTCTGCGACAGCAGCTTTTCGTAGGGCTCGATATGGTCGATCTGCTTGTTGTCGTCCAGCACCCAGCGGAACTCCTGGCGGTCTTCCATCACCAGTTCCAGGGTCTCCCGGCGGGCGCGCAGGGCCCGGTACACCTGGTACAGGGCCTCCAGCGGGCTGGCGTGGCTCATCAGCTCGTCGGCCTGGCCGTTGAGGTAGCGATCCACCGCGTAGTAGGACAGCTTGGCCCGGGAGCGGATGGTGGCCACCATGAATTCGGCCTCGCCCACTTCGCCGCTGTCGCTGACCGCGATGCGACACACCAGGGCCGGGCGGTCGACGCCCTCGGACAGGGCGCAGGTATCCTGCGACAGGGCCTCCGGCAGCATCGGCACAATGTCGCCGTGGAAGTACACCGAGGTGCCGCGGGCGGCCACGTCCCGGTGCAGTTGGGAGCCGGGCGCAATGTAGGCCGTGGGGTCGGCAATGGCCACGTAGAGGGTCCAGCCATCGGCGCTGACCTCGGCGTACAGGGCGTCGTCGATATCCTGGGTCTTGGCGGCGTCGATGGAGATGAACTCCAGGGCCGTCAGGTCCCGGCGGCCCTCGCTGGCCAGGGGGTTGGCGGCCTCCAGGCAGGTTTCCAGGTCCTTCTTGGCGCTCTGGCTCCAGTCGGTGGCCAGGCCGTACTTGGCCATGCAGTAGAGGTTCTCGACCCCCGGAGTGTCGTCATTGCCGAGCACGGTGAGAATCTTGGCCTGGGGTTTGCCGTCTCGAATCGGGTGGCGCAGGATGGCGCAGCGCACGTAGTCTCCCTCCTTGACGCCGTTGCGGGCGTGGGGGGGGATGAACAGCCAGCGCTTGAGCTGGGGCAGGTCGGGCTGCACAAAAAAGGCCTTGCCCTTGCGCACGCAGCGGCCGGTGAACTCGGCCAGCGGGCTGTCCAGGAGCTTTTCGATGTCGGCGACGGTCTTGTTGTCTTTGGCCGGGCGGATGCAGACCTGCACCCGATCCTCGGGAAAGGCCTTGAGCATCTCGTCGGGGGGGATGAAGATTTCCCGGCCGTCCTCCAGGACAGCAAAGCCGTAGCGGGCCTGGGTGCCCTTGACCACCGCCTCGGCCCGCTCTTTCTCGGCCTCCATCTGCGTTTTGAGGCCCTTCAGCTGGGCGAGCGAGTCCTGATTGAGCATTGCGAATAAAGCGTCTTACAAAGTGGGTGCACAAGCGCGCTATCCTAGCGGAAAAGGGGCCCCCTGTCAGTGACTGCGATCGGCACCCGGCAATTGCCCGGCGCCGGCGTTGACAGTGGCGCGCGACGGGTTTAATAATCGGGGTAACGTCGCTGCACAGTATCCGGGAAGCGCCTTTTGAAGAATTTCCGGACCCCGGCCGGCCGCCGCACCCGAACCGGCCCGGAGTCGCCCCC
Organism: Parahaliea mediterranea; assembly: GCF_003402235.1. GTDB lineage: Bacteria > Pseudomonadota > Gammaproteobacteria > Pseudomonadales > Halieaceae > Parahaliea > Parahaliea mediterranea. The sequence goes on along the minus strand of NZ_QEWO01000003.1, from coordinate 607,486 downwards.
ACAGCGCCAACCACTGTCACCTGAGTTTTTCCTGCTCGGGCGGCCCTCGGCCCAAGGCCTGGCTTTCACTCATCGCCACTTGCGCCGCCCCGGCAACGCCCTCTACCCCTCCCGTAAACCCCCACACCGGCATCGGTCGCCGGCCTCCACCGCACCCACTTCAGGCCCTTTCTGTATGAGGAATCCTTCATGGACTCAGGCTCCACCCTGCGCGTAGAAAAATCGAACCTGAAACCCGTCATCAAGAAGACCTACGTTCTGGATACGAACGTCCTGCTGCACGACCCCACGGCCATCGCCGCCTTTAATGAACACCACGTGGTGATCCCCATGACGGTGCTGGAGGAGCTGGATCACATCAAGGATCGCCGCGACAAGACTGTGAGTCGCGAGGCCCGCATCGCCATCCAGATGATCGACAAGGTGGTGGATGCCGCCACCCCACAGGAGATCCAGGCCGGAGTGGAGGTGCCCGGCAGTTCGATGGAAGGCCTGCTCGGCACCCTGGCCATCTACCCCGACCAGCTGCTGACCGACAGCACCGAAATCCCCTTTCTCGACGCCACCCAGGACCAGGCCAACGACAACCGCATCATCAATGTCGCCCTGCGCCTGCAGGCCGAGCGACCGAGCGAATTCGTGTGCCTGGTCACCAAGGACATCAACATGCGCATCAAGGCCAAGGGCTCGGGCCTGCTGCACGTGGAAGACTACCGGCGCGACCGGGTGCTGGATGACATCGACCTGTTGGCCAAGGGCTACGAGCACCTGGAGGGGGACTTCTGGGCGGGTATTTCCGAAGTGGACACCCTGCGCGAAGGCGACTGCACCCTGCACCGGGTACCGCGCAAATCGCTGCCGGCGGCCTACCCCAACATGTTCCTGTTCGACGACAACGACTTCATGGCCTTTGTGAAGCGCATCGACAGCGACTACGTGTACCTGCGCTGCGACAGTCGCGACAACCTCATGCACCGCCGTTTCTGGGGCCTGGCCCCGCGCAACCTGGAACAGGCCATGGCCATGGCCCTGCTGGAGGACGACAACGTCGATATGACGGTGATGACCGGCCCGGCGGGCTCCGGCAAGACCCTGCTGGCGCTGGCCTATGGCCTGCACGCCATCCTTGAGCAGAAGCGCTACAACAAGCTCATCGTGGCGCGCTCCACACCGCCGATTGCCGAGGACATCGGCTTTCTGCCGGGTACCGAGGAGGAAAAAATGGCCCCCTGGCTGGCGGCCTTCGATGACAACCTGGAAATCCTCCACGGCGCCGACGAATCCTGTCACGGCAGCATCGATTACGTGAAAGAGCGGGCCAATATCCAGTTCAAGTCGCTCAACTTCATGCGCGGGCGCTCCTTCAACAACGCCTACATCATCATCGACGAGAGCCAGGGGCTCACCCAGTTCCAGCTGAAGAGCGTGATCAGCCGGGTGGGGGCAGACTCCAAGATTGTGGTGCTGGGCAATCTGGCCCAGATCGACAACAAGTACATCTCGCCGCTGACCTCTGGCCTTACCTACCTGGTGGAGAAGAGCAAGGCCTACCCCCACGCCGGCATCATGCACGTCAATGGCATCGTGCGTTCGCGGCTGGCGGCCTTTGCCGAGGAGAACCTCTAGCCGTCGGCCCCCTGGCGCGGCCCGGGTGCTACACTAGCGCCCGCGGCCGTGGCCGCCCAATAACAACCATCTGTACAAGGACGCCCCACGCGCCATGGATTCCCTGTTTATTGCCCTGCAGCACATTGTTCCCCAGCATCTGTTGTCGCGCTTCACCGGCTGGCTGGCGGAGCGGCGCTCGCCCCTGTGGCTGAAGAACTGGGTCATTCGCCGTTTCATCGCCCATTTTGGCGTGGACATGAGCGAGGCCGCCGAGCCCGACCCCACGCGCTACGGTAATTTCAACGCGTTTTTTACCCGGGCCCTGCGCGATGGTGTGCGCCCCATCGACGACGCACCGTTGGTGTGTCCGGCGGACGGCGCCATCAGCCAGTTGGGCACTATCAACGAACACAGCATCTTTCAGGCCAAGGGCCGTCATTACTCCACCTGGGCCTTGCTCGGCGGGGATGCCGCGCGGGTGGCCCAGTTTCGCAACGGGCGCTTTGCCACCATCTATCTTTCGCCCCGTGACTATCATCGCGTACACATGCCGGTGGCGGGGCGCCTGACTTCCAGCTGTTACATTCCAGGTGACCTGTACTCCGTCAACAATGTAACGGCGGAGAATGTCGATCGGTTGTTTGCCCGTAACGAGCGCCTGGTGTGCTACTTCGATACCCAATACGGGCCGGTGGCGATGGTGCTGGTGGGGGCCATGATCGTGGCGGGTATCGAAACCGTGTGGTCCGGCCAGGTGGCACCGCCCCCGCGACAGATGGTGCAGGCCAACTACCAGGCAGCGCCGGACGCGGTGGAGCTGGCCAAGGGGCAGGAAATGGGACGCTTCAAGCTGGGCTCGACAGTGATCCTGCTGCTGCCGGAAGGTGCGCCCGACTGGCTCAATCACTTCACCGCCGGCACCCCGACCCGGCTCGGCGAGGCGCTGGCGCAATAGCTTGCGCTAGCGGTCCGGTTCCAGGCTGGCAATAATCCTGCGGTAACTCTCCAGTCGCGCCGGGCTGATGCTGCCGGCCTGTGCCGCATCGAGAATGGCGCAACCCGGTTCCTGCTGGTGCTGGCAGTCCCGGAAGCGGCAGTGGCCCAGGTGGGGGCGAAATTCGCGAAACCCCTGCTCCACCTGGCCCCGCTCCATGTGCCACAGGCCGAATTCGCGGATGCCGGGGGAGTCGATCAGGCTGCCGCCGCAGGGCAGGTGAAACAGCTGGGCGGTGGTGGTGGTGTGGGTGCCTTTGTGGGTCAGCTCCGACAGGGCGCCCACGCGCAGGTCGAGTCCGGGCAGCAGGTTGTTCACCAGGGATGACTTCCCCACACCGGACTGGCCGACGAAAATGCTGGTGCGCTGGCTCAGCGCCGCCTGCAGGGCGTCGGTGCCGCCGGCGCGGGCGCTGACCCGCAACAGCGGGTAACCCAGGCGGGCATAGGGAGCCAGCAGGGTGTCGAGCTGGCCCGCCAGTGCGGCATCAGCGTCCAGCAAATCCACCTTGTTCAGCACCAGCACCGGCTCAATGCCCACCACTTCGCTGGCCACCAGGTAGCGGTCGATCAGGTTGGCGTGGGGCTCCGGCCGGGCGGCAATTACCACAAAAATGCGGTCGATATTGGCGGCCACCGGCTTCAACTGGCCAAAGTTGTCTGGCCTTAGCAGTTCGCTTTCGCGTTCCAGTTGGGCGACGACAACCCCGGTGGGGTCGCCCTCGCACCAGATGACCCGGTCGCCGGTCACCAGGCTGCCAAGGTTGGCGCGCAGGTGGCAGCGACGGCGCTCGCCAGCGGCGGATTCCACTTCCACCTGGGTACCGAAGTGGGCCACCACCAGGCCTTGCTGCTCGGTGCCCAGGCTCCCGCCCTGCAGGCTGTCCTCGGCGCTGGCATCGCGGCGCTTGGCCCTCTCGGCCCGTTCCTGCTGGATTTTATTGACTCGCCAGGCCTGGCGCCGGGTGAGTTTGCGTTTGCTCATGGCGGCATTATTGGCGGCTGGCCGGGGCCGCGCAAATAGTATTCGCTTGGTGTTTTGTTAAACTGGCGCCAAAGTCAGGGGAGTCAGGTATGCAGAATCCCTCCAACCTGATCTGGATCGACCTGGAGATGACCGGCCTTGATCCCGATCGCGATGCAGTAATTGAAATCGCCACCATTGTTACCGACAGCGACCTCAACACCCTGGCCGAGGGGCCAGTGTTGGCGCTGCAGCAGAGTGAAGAACGCCTTGCGGGCATGGATGAGTGGAACACCACCCACCACAATGCCTCGGGGCTGGTGGCGCGGGTGCGCGCCAGCCAGATCGACGAAGCGGGGGCCTGCCGGCAGACCATCGACTTCCTGCGCCAGTGGGTGCCGGCCGGTGCTTCGCCCATGTGCGGCAACAGTATCTGCCAGGATCGGCGCTTTCTGGCCCGGCACATGCCGGAGCTGGAGCGCTATTTTCACTACCGCAACCTGGATGTGAGTACGGTGAAGATCCTGGCCCAGCGCTGGCGGCCGGAACTGAGTGCGGGTTTCAGCAAAAGCGGGGCCCATCTCGCCCTTGATGACATCCGCGAATCCATTGAGGAACTGCGGTATTATCGCCAGCACTTTCTACGCACGGAGGCTTGAAGAAAGTGGTCTTATCGACAATGATTGGGCGCTGGTGGCCTCTGTCCACGGGATGAAGTGCCATGGCTAGTGGCGTCAATTCATTTTTCAGGGAACTCAAGCGGCGCAAGGTTCTGCGAACCTGTGTGCTCTATGTGCTTTTGTGCTGGGGCGCCCTGCAGGTGGGCGATATTCTGTTCCCTGCCCTTGGCCTGGACGATGAGCTGGCCTCGCGCTACCTGCTGGTGGGGGCCGTACTCGGTTTTCCCCTGACCTTCACCCTGGCCTGGTTTTTCCAGATCACGCCCCAGGGCATTGTCAAAACCCCGTCTTTTGTAGAGCGGCGGGTGCTCTCCAATATCAAGCCCATCAACGATCGCCGCAGCAAGGCGGTATCCACCTATTTCCGCCGCGGCGAAGACCACCCCGAATTTCACTGGGTGCTGTCTGCAGAAACTGGCCCGCTGGCCGGCCTGAGTTTTGGGGTAACCCGGCCCATCACCATGGGGCGCGCGCTGGACTGCGACGTGGCGGTGGTCAGCCCCCATGTGTCGCGCACCCACGCCCGCCTCGATGTCGAGTCCGACCTTTTGTACATCGAAGATCTCGGTTCGTCCAACGGCACGGTGGTAAACGGCAAAACCGTGCAGGGGCGGCACCGTCTGCATCACGAGGACGAGGTACGCTTCCACGATATTATCTTCCGTGTAGAGGAGCGGTTCTGCGGCTCGCGCTCCGAGCACGACGCCATGAGCATGACCACCTTCATCGACAGCACTCGCTCCGGCACTGAAACGGGCAAGGGCTCCAACCGCTAGTTCAGCGCCTGGCCGTGGCGGGCCAGGGCCCACTCCACATGTTCGCGCACCAGCGCCGACGGGTGCTGGCGCCGCTGCGCCAGGGCGCTGAGCAGGGCCGGGCTGGTGGGCGCGTTGCCCAGCGCCACCGCCAGATTGCGCAGCCAGCGCTCGTGCCCGATGCGGCGCAGGGCAGAGCCCTCGGTGCGGGCGAGGTAGGTGCTCTCGTCCCACAAAAACAGCGTGACCAGCTCCGGCGCCTCCAGGCCGTGGCGCGGGCGGAAGTCATCCTCGCCGCTGACCTGTGCGAATTTGTTCCAGGGGCACACCAGCTGGCAGTCGTCGCAGCCGAAAATGCGGTTGCCCAGCAACGGGCGCAAAGCCTCGTCGATCGGGCCGTCGTGCTCGATGGTGAGGTAGGAAATACAGCGCCGGGCATCCAGCTGGAAGGGGCCAACAAAGGCCTGGGTGGGGCAGATGTCCAGGCAGGCGGTGCAGCTGCCGCAGTGCTTGCTGGTCTGGGGGGCGGTGGTGGGTAGTGGCAGGTCGGTGTAAATCTCGCCGAGGAAGAACCAGGAGCCTGCCTTGTCATTGATCAGCATGGTGTTTTTGGCGATCCAGCCAAGGCCGGCCCGCTCGGCGATGGCGCGCTCCAGCACCGGGGCGCTGTCGACAAAGGCGCGGTAGTGCCCGCCGCCGGCCTGCGCTTGGATGCGCCTGGCCAGTTGGGCCAGCCGTTTGCGGATCAGCTTGTGGTAGTCGCGCCCCAGGGTATAGCGGGAAATATAGGCCTGTTGAGGGTTGTCGAGCACCGCCAGGGGCTGGGTGTCGGTTTGGTGGTAGTCCATGCGCACGCTGATCACCCGGCAGGTATCCGGCACCAGCTGCTCCGGCCGGCTGCGTTTTTCGCCGTGGCGCGCCATGTAGTCCATGCTGCCGTGATAGCCCGCGTCCAGCCATTTCTGCAGGTAGGCGCGGTGCTCGCCCAGATCCACATCCGTAACGCCCAGCTGCTGGAAGCCAAGCTCCTGCGCCCAATCCCGCAGGCACTGCAATAGATCGCCCTGCTCACTCGCGGTCAGCGCGGGGGGGGCGTTTGGCGGGCTGGATGGATGCATCGGGCTGTGACGAAAAGAGGCTGGCGCCTATACTGGCGGCTCGCGGGCCAAGGCCGGCCATTCTACCAGAGGGGGGCTTTGCCTCGCACAGCGCCGCCAGTCTTGGCGCGGTTTTTAGCGCGACACAAGCATCGCCAGCCCAAACTATTTTACAAGCGCCACAGAGAGCCATGTTCGACTACAGCAACCTGCAGGGACTTTACAGCGCGGCGCAAACCCGCGCGCTGGACCGCCACGCCATCGAAAAAGGCGGTATCGCCGGCCACATCCTCATGGCCCGGGCCGCGGCAGCGGCCTGGGCGGCCTTGTTGCAGCACTGGCCGCAGCCGGGGCCGGTGCAGGTGGCTTGCGGCACCGGCAACAATGGCGGCGACGGCTACCTGCTGGCTGACATTGCCCACAAACGCGGTTACCCGGTGCAGGTCTGGCAGGTGGGTGACCCGGCCCGCATCCGCGGTGACGCCCTGCGCGCCCGCGAGCAAGCCCTGGCCAACGGCGTGCCCATCGCACCTTTTACCCCCGGCTGCCTGGCGGCGAACGTACAACCAAACGCACAGCAAAACGCACAGGCGGGAGTGGTGGTGGATGCCCTGCTTGGCACCGGCCTTGGCGGTGAGGTGAGGCCCGTCCAGCGCGAGGCCATCGACGCGATGAATGCGGTTGGCCTGCCGCTGCTGGCCCTGGATATCCCCTCCGGCCTGTGCGCGGATAGTGGGCGAGTACTGGGAGCGGCTGTGCGGGCCCAGGCTACGGTGACCTTCATCGTGGCCAAGCGGGGCCTGCACACCGGCGCGGGCCCCGCCCACTGTGGGGCCATTTCCCTGGCGGCGCTCGATGTGCCGGCGGCAAGCCTGGCCGCCCACCCCGCCGATTGCCAGCGTCTGGCGCTTCACAGCCTGTTGCGGCAGTGGCCGGCACGACCGGCCCATGCCCACAAGGGGGATTGCGGCCGGGTGCTGGTTGTCGGGGGAGACCTGGGCATGGGCGGTGCCATCCTGCTGGCCGCCGAGGCCGCCCTGCGCTGCGGCGCCGGCCTGGTGAGTGTGGCCACCCGCGAACAACACCTGGCGCCCCTGCTGGCCCGGCGCCCGGAAGCCATGGCCCGCGCCGTGCGCGGCCGCCAGGACCTGGCGCCGATGCTGGCGGCGGCCGACGTGATAGCCCTGGGCCCGGGCCTGGGTCAGTCCAGCTGGTCCGAACAGCTGTTTCAGGCGGCCTGCGGTCAGGCGGCCTGCGGTCAGGCGGCCGGCGATCGTGCGGACGGTAATGATACTGGCGGCGCTACTCTGGTGGTGGATGCCGATGCCCTCAATCTGCTGGCGCGCGGTGTGGGTGGTGTGTGCCCGCCGCGCCGCCGCTGGGTGCTCACGCCGCACCCGGGGGAGGCGGCCCGCCTGCTGGCGACGGACACCGCCGCCATCCAGGCGGATCGCTTTGCCGCGGTGCGCGCCCTGCAGGCCCGCTTCGGCGGGGTCGTGGTGCTCAAGGGCAAGGGCAGCCTGATCTGCGACGGCGAGCGCCTGCTGCTTAGCGACTACGGCAACCCCGGCATGGCCAGTGGCGGCATGGGCGATGTGCTGAGCGGGGTGATCGCCGCGCTGTTGGCCCAGGGGCTGGCGCCGGTGGATGCGGCGGCGCTGGGGGTGTGCCTGCACGGCGCCGCGGCCGACAGTGCCGCTGCGGCGGGGCAGCGCGGCCTGCTGGCCAGCGACCTGCTGGCGCCAATGCGGGAGCTGCTGGGATGAGCGACGCCAACTGGCAGGTCGGCGCTGCCGACGAAGTGGCCATGGTGCGGCTTGGCGCCGCGCTGGCGGAGGCGGTCGAGCCGGGGCTGGTGGTGTACCTGGAGGGCGACCTCGGCATGGGCAAAACCACCTTCAGTCGCGGCCTTATCCAGGGCCTTGGCCACAGCGGGGCTGTCAAAAGTCCGACCTATACCCTGGTGGAACCCTACCAGTTGGCCCGACTGCCGGCCTACCACTTCGACCTCTACCGCCTGGGCGACCCGGAAGAACTGGAGTTCATGGGGGTGAGGGATTATTTCGCGGGCGACGCCCTGTGCCTGGTGGAGTGGCCCGCACGGGGCAGGGGTGTTTTGCCCCCGGCAGATATTGGGATTACCATAAGTCCAGCGGATTCGGGCCGCCGGCTTGATGTGCGCGCCAACACGGCATTGGGGAATGCTGTGCTGACGCGCTGGCGACAGGTCGCCTGAGTCCAACAACGACAAAGTCTGGGAGTGATATGGGCAGGGCGTGCTGGGTCTTTGTGACCCTGTGGTGGCTGGCGGCTACCTCGGCCTGGGCGGCGGAGGTACACGACGTGCGTCTGTGGCGCGCGCCGGATCACACCCGCATTGTGTTCGACCTGACCGGCCCCGCCGAGCACAAGCTCATCACCCTGGATAACCCTTCCCGCATTGTGCTGGACATCAGCGACGTGGCCCTGAAGGCCAGCATGGCGGGCCTGAAGCTCGATGACACCCCCATCGGCAACATTCGCTCCGGCATTCGCGAGGGTGATGACCTGCGGGTCGTGTTCGATATGAATGCCGGGGTCAAGCCGCGCAGTTTTGCCCTCAAAGCCAATGCGCAGGCGGGCGATCGCCTGGTGCTGGATTTGTACGACCTGCAGGCGGCCAGTGCCAGCCAGCCGCCGCCAGTGACCCGCCAGGTGGATGCCGGCGGCCGCCGCGACCTGATTGTGGCCATCGACGCCGGCCACGGCGGCGAGGACCCGGGAGCCCTCGGCCCCAATCGCCTGCGCGAAAAAGACGTGGTGCTGGCGATTTCGAAGGAGCTGTATGCCCTGTTCGAGCGCGAGCCCGGCTTCAAGCCTACCCTGATCCGCAGCGGTGATTACTATGTCAGCCTGGCCGGGCGCCGGGAACTGGCGCGCAAGCGCCAGGCCGACCTGTTCGTCTCCATTCATGCCGATGCCTTCACCAAGCCCCAGGCCAACGGTGCCTCGGTGTACGCCCTGTCCACCAAGGGCGCCACCAGTACCGCCGCCCGCTACCTGGCCCAGCGCGAGAACGCGGCGGACCTGATCGGCGGCGTGAACCTGTCGGACAAGGACGATGTGCTGGCCGGGGTGCTGGCCGACTTGTCCATGACCTCCACCCTCGATACCAGCCTGAAAATGGGTGGCTCGGTGCTCGGGCGCATGGACGCCATCGCCCGCCTGCACAAGCGCAGCGTGGAACAGGCGGGCTTTGCCGTGCTGAAGTCCCCCGACATCCCCTCCATCCTGGTGGAGACCGGTTTTATCTCCAACCCCGCCGAGGCCCGGCGCCTCAGCACCCGCAGCTACCAGCAGCAGATGGCGCGAGCCATTCACGCCGGCATCCGCGACTGGTTCAGCCAGCACCCGCCGGCGGGCACCCTGCTGGCCTGGCAGCGCCAGCAGGGCGGGCAGCAGTACACCATCGCCCGGGGTGATACACTGTCGGACATCGCCCAGCGCTTTAACGTTTCGGTCACCGACTTAAAGAGCGCCAATGGCATGTCCGACACCCGCATCATGGTCGGACAGACGCTGAAAATTCCGACTAGCTGACGTCCCGCATGGCCCGAATACATCGCCTCAGCCCGAGGCTCGCCAACCAGATCGCCGCCGGTGAAGTGGTGGAGCGCCCGGCTTCTGTGGTCAAGGAAGTGCTGGAGAATGCCGTCGATGCCGGCGCCACCCGCATCGAGGTGGATGTGGAAGAAGGCGGCGTCAAACTGATCCGCATTCGCGACAACGGCCAGGGCATGGAGCCGGACGATCTGCCCCTGGCCTTGGCCCGCCACGCCACCAGCAAGATTCACTCGCTGGAAGACCTGGAGCGGGTCGGCAGCCTCGGTTTTCGCGGCGAGGCCCTGGCCAGTATCGGTTCGGTATCCCGCCTGACCCTGACCTCCAACCACCGGGACGATTCCAGCGAAGGCTGCAGCGCCCTCTGCGAGGGGCGCGACATGGAAGTGGCGGTCAAGCCCGCGCCGCATCCCCGGGGCACCACGGTGGAAGTGCGCGATCTGTTCTTCAACACGCCCGCCCGGCGCAAGTTCCTGCGCACAGAAAAGACCGAATTCAACCACTTGGAAGAGGTGGTCAAGCGCCTGGCGCTGTCGCGCTTTGATGTCGGCTTCAGCCTGCGTCACAACGGCCGCGGCATTCACAGCCTGCGGCCGGCGGATTCCACCGCCGAACGCCAGCGGCGGGTGGCCTCGGTGTGCGGCCCCGCCTTTATGGAGCAGGCGGTTTATGTGGAGCACGAGCGCGGCGGCCTGCGCCTGTGGGGCTGGGTGGGCCTGCCGACCTTCTCGCGCAGCCAGGCGGATTTGCAGTACTTCTTCGTCAACGGCCGGGTGATTCGCGACAAGCTGGTGGCCCACGCCGTCAAGCAGGCCTACCGCGATGTGCTCTACCACGGGCGCCACCCGGCCTTCGTGCTCTACCTGGAGCTGGACCCGGCCCTGGTGGACGTGAATGTGCACCCCACCAAGCACGAGGTGCGGTTTCGCGATGGCCGCGAGGTGCACAATTTTATCTTCTCCAGCCTGCACAAGGCGCTGGCGGATGTGCGTCCGGGGCAGGGCGGGAGCGACCCGGTGTCGGCCCTGGGCGCCGGCGAAACCGTCGACTTGCAGACCGGCGAAATCCGCGCCCAGAGCGCCCTGGCCTGGGGTGGGCCGGCGCCTGCCCCGGCGTTGTCAGAGGGGCGCGCCATGCCCGTGGGTGGGTACCAGGGCTACAGCAGCGCCCCCGCCTCGCCGGTGCGCGCCGCCGAGCAGATGCGGGCCTATGGCCAGCTGCACCCGGCCAATGCGCCACTGCCCGAGGCAGAGGCTGAGGACGTGCCGCCGCTGGGTTATGCCCTGGCCCAGCTCAAGGGCATCTACATTCTGGCGGAAAACGCCAGCGGCCTGGTGCTGGTGGACATGCACGCTGCCCACGAGCGCATCACCTACGAGCGCCTGAAGCTGGCACGGGACGCCGAGGGCATCCGCAGCCAGCCGCTGCTGGTGCCCCAGGCGGTGGCCGTCAGCAGCCGCGAGGTGGCCCTGGCCCTGGAAAACAGCGAGCTGTTTGCGCGCCTGGGTATGCAGGTGGATGGCGCCGGCGAGGAGAGCCTGCTGATTCGCCAGATCCCGGTGGCCCTGCGCGACTCCAACGTCGAGCAGCTGCTGCGCGACGTGCTGTCGGACTTGGCGGAGTACGGCAGTTCCGACCGTATCGAAGCCCACATGGACGAAATTCTCTCCACCATGGCCTGCCACGGCTCGGTGCGCGCCAACCGGCGCCTGACCCTCCCCGAAATGAACGCCCTGCTGCGCGACATGGAAGAGACCGAGCGCGCCGGCCAGTGCAACCACGGCCGCCCCACCTGGACCCAGCTCGGCCTGGACGAGCTGGACCGATTGTTCCTGCGCGGCCGCTGAGCCGGTGAGCACGCCCGTGGCCGCGCCGCGCCCGCTGCTGATCTGCCTGATGGGCCCCACCGCCTCCGGCAAGACCGACCTGGCCATCGACCTGGCCCGGGTGCTGGGTTGTGAACTGGTGAGCGTGGATTCCGCCCTGGTGTACCGGGGCCTCGACATTGGCAGCGCCAAGCCCGATTACCCCCATCACCTGATGGACATCCGCGAGCCCAGCCAGCCCTACTCGGCGGCGGACTTCGCAGCGGATGCCGAGCGGGTGGTGAACGGGATTATCCAGCGCGGCAAAACTCCCCTGCTGGTGGGGGGCACCATGCTGTACTTCCGGGCATTTCTTGAAGGGCTGGCGGCGATGCCGGCGGCCGATGCCGCGATTCGCGCGGCCATTGAAGCCCAGGCGGCGCAGCAGGGCTGGCCCGTGCTGCACCGGGAACTGGCAGCAGTGGACCCACAGGCGGCCGCGCGCATTCACCCCAACCATTCCCAGCGCCTGTGCCGGGCGCTGGAAGTCTATCGCGCCAGCGGCGTGCCCATCAGCGAATGGCAGCGCCGTCAGGGCGAGGGCGGCGGCGCGGCCCAGCGCTACCGCCTGTGCCAGCTGGCCATCTGCCCGCGGGAGCGGGCGGTGCTGCACCAGCGCATCGCCCTGCGCTTCGAGCAGATGATGGCGGCGGGCTTTCTGGACGAAGTGCGCGCCCTGCACCGGCGGCCAGAGCTGCACCCGGAGCTGCCGGCCATCCGCGCGGTGGGTTACCGCCAGCTCTGGCACTACCTGGACGGCGAATGCAGTCTGGATGACGCGGTGGCGCGCGGCATTGCCGCCACCCGCCAGCTGGCCAAGCGCCAGCTCACCTGGCTGCGCAAGTGGCCGGGGCTCAACTGGCTGGAAACCGACGCCGCCGGGAACGTTCTGCCGGCGCCGCGGTCACACTCTGCGGTGGAACAGTGTGTGGAAGATTTGTTACAGCAGGCCTTGAATTTTATTGGCCGTGCCCCACATCACTAGCACTGGACTGATCTATACTGTTTCACAAGGCGTGTACAACCCGATCCGGGCTGTCAGCGCCGCTGGAAGGCCCGATGTCATCCCCGGTGGGGGGCCACTGACGCCACTGGATTGAACAAGAGGCCGTTGTTCATTTGGGCTCGCGTTGAGCCAACTTAGGAGAAGAGTTATGTCAAAAGGGCACACTCTACAAGACCCTTACCTGAATATTCTGCGTAAGGAGCGCGTACCGGTTTCGATCTACCTGGTCAACGGCATCAAGCTGCAGGGCCAGATCGAATCCTTCGACCAGTTTGTGGTGCTGCTGAAGAACACTGTCAGCCAGATGGTGTACAAGCATGCCATTTCCACCGTTGTCCCTTCCCGCGTGGTGCGTCTGCCAATGCAGAACCCGCCTGAGGAAGAGGGTGGTAACTAAGCACCTTCACCTGCGGGTGGCCCTGCCACCCGCGTCCCTGAAGTGACCTGCCGAGGTCCCATTGTTCTTTGACCGACCCGAATCGGGCGAGCGGGCCGTGCTCGTTCACCTGAACCTGGCCAGCGAAGCCGAGCGGGAGGACCCCCGCGAGTTCGAGGAACTGGTGCTGTCCGCCGGCGGTGACCCGGCGGCGTTTGTGATGGGTGGGCGCGATGCGCCGCACGCACGTACCTTCGTGGGCAAGGGAAAACTGGCCGAAATCGCCGCCGAAGTGGCCGCCCATGAGGCCGAGGTGGTGATGTTCAACCACGCCCTGAGTCCCAGCCAGGAGCGCAACCTCGAACGCGAGCTCAAATGCCGGGTGCTGGATCGCACCGGGCTGATTCTCGATATCTTCGCCCAGCGCGCCCGCACCCACGAGGGCAAGCTGCAGGTGGAGCTTGCCCAACTGCAGCATATGAGTACCCGCCTGGTGCGGGGCTGGACCCACCTGGAACGGCAGAAGGGCGGTATCGGCCTGCGCGGCCCGGGTGAAACCCAGCTGGAGACAGACCGCCGCCTGCTGCGGGCCCGCATCAAGTCCATCACCGCGCGCCTGGAAAAGGTGCAGCGCCAGCGTGACCAGGGGCGCCGCTCCCGGCGCCGGGCAGAAATTCCCACCGTATCGCTGGTGGGCTATACCAACGCCGGCAAGTCCACCCTGTTCAATCGCCTGACCGCGTCGGAGGTGTACGCCGCCGACCAGCTGTTCGCCACCCTCGACCCCACCCTGCGCCGGTTGCAGCTGGAGAACGTGGGCCCGGTGGTGCTGGCCGATACCGTGGGCTTTATCTCCCACCTGCCCCACAACCTGGTGGAGGCCTTCAAGGCCACCCTGGAAGAAACCCGCAGCGCCGACCTGCTGCTGCATGTGATCGACGCCGCCAGCGAAGAGCGCGAGGACAACATCCACCAGGTGCTGGAAGTGCTGGATGAGATCGATGCCGGGGATATTCCCCGCCTGCAGATTTTTAACAAACTGGATCTGCTGGAGCAGCCCGCGCGTATCGATCGCAATGAGGATGGCCGCCCCGAGCGGGTCTGGCTCAGCGCGGTGACCGGCGAAGGCTGCGACCTGCTGTTGCAGGCGGTGGCGGAACTGGTGGGCGAGGACATGGTGCAGGAAGCGCTGGACCTGACGCCGGACCAGGGCGGCCTGCGCGCCGCGCTGTATCGCCTGGGGGCGGTGCAGTCGGAAGACTACGGGGACGACGGCGTGGCCCACCTGCAGGTGCGCCTGCCCCGGGCGGACTGGAACCGGCTGATGAAAAAAGGCCCGGAACCGCTGTTCTGAAGCACCTGCGGGGTGCTGCGGGCGACTGCCCGGCCCCGCGAATAATGTTAGACTGCGAGCACTTTCACACTAGGAGACAGGTATGTCCTGGAACGAGCCGGGCGGCGGCAACAACAAGCCCAGGGACCCCTGGGGCGGTGGCGATCAGGGGCCACCCGATCTGGACGAGGCACTGAAGAAATTACAGGACAAGCTGGGCGGCATCTTCGGCGGCCGTCGCGGAGGCAGCACCGGCGGTGGTTCCGGTGGTGGCCTGTCCGGCTCCCTGCTGCTGGTACTGGCGGCCGGCGCCCTGCTGGTGTGGGCCCTGATGGGCTTTTACCAGGTGGACGAGCAGGAGCGCGCCGTGGTGCTGCGCTTTGGTAAATACCATGTCACCGCCCAGCCCGGCCTGCGCTGGAACCCGCCGCTGGTCGACGAGGTGGTGAAGGTGAACACCACCAAGGTTCGCTCCGTCAGCTTCCGCGAAACCATGCTCACCAAGGACGAGAACATCGTCGAGGTGAGAATGTCGGTGCAGTACGTGATTGATGACCCGAACAAGTTTGTGCTCAAGGTGCGGTCGCCGGAGAACTCCCTCCAGCACGCCGCCCAGAGTGCGGTGCGGCATGTGGTGGGCGATACCCGCATGGACCTGGTGCTCACCGAGGGCCGGGCGCAGATCGCCACCGAGGTGCGCACCCGCCTGCAGAACTATCTGGACCAGTATGAAACCGGCATTCGTGTATCCAAGGTCAACGTGGACGAGTCCAAGCCGCCGAGCCAGGTGCAGGCGGCGTTTGACGACGTGATCAAGGCCCGCGAGGACGAAGAGCGCCTGAAGAACGAGGCCCAGGCCTACGCCAACGGCATCGTGCCGGAGGCGCGCGGCCGCGCCCAGCGCCAGATCGAGGAGGCCAGCGCCTACAAGGAGCAGGTGATCGCCAATGCCGAGGGTGAGGCCCAGCGCTTCAGCAAACTGCTGACCGAGTACAAGAAGGCGCCCCAGGTAACCCGCGAACGCTTGTACCTGGATGCGGTGCAGGGCGTGTATGCCAACGCCAATAAAGTGATGGTCGACGTAGAGGGCGGCAACAACGTGATGTACCTGCCCCTGGACAAACTGGCGGAGAAATCCGCCAGCAGCGGCGGCACCGCACGCCGCCTGCAGATCGACAGCAACACAATGCGCGAACTGGTGGATGCCGTGGCCGAGCAACTGGAACGCAGCGAAGCCAGTTCCACCAGCCGCAGGGGAGCCCGCTAAGATGTCTGGACGTAATGTGACTTTGATCCTGCTGGCCGTGATCGTGCTGTTTGTGGTCAGCAACTCCGTGTTCGTTATCCGCGAAACCGAGCGCGCGGTGATGCTGCAGTTCGGTGAAGTGGTCAACCCGAATATCGAGCCCGGCCTGCACTGGAAGATTCCCTTCGTCAACAACGTGCGCAAGTTCGATGGCCGCGTGCTGACCGTGGACTCCCAGCCCGAGCGCTTCTTCACCCAGGAGAAGAAGGCGGTGATTGTGGATTCCTACGCCAAGTTCCGGGTGGCCGATACTGCCAAGTTCTACACCGCCACCAACGGTGAGGAAACCCGGGCCATGGGCCTGTTGTCCCAGCGCATCAACGACGGCCTGCGCAACCAGGTGGCCGTGCGCACCATCCAGGAGGTGGTGTCCGGCGAGCGCGACCAGCTGATGGAGAACATCACCAACAAGCTCAACGAGGTCGCCCTGACCGAACTGGGTGTGGAAGTGGTGGACGTGCGGGTGAAACAGATCGACCTGCCGCCGGATGTGTCCGAGTCGGTGTACCGCCGCATGAACGCCGAGCGTGAAAAAGAGGCCCGCGAGCACCGCTCCCAGGGCCAGGAACTGGCCGAGGGTATCAAGGCCGCCGCAGACCGCGAAGTGACTGTGATTGAGGCCAACGCCTACCGGGACGCCGAGCAGATTCGCGGTGAGGGCGACGCCCAGGCCACCGCCATCTATGCAGACGCTTTCAACGAAGACCCGGAATTCTACGCTTTTACCCGCAGCCTGCGGGCCTATGGCGAAGCCTTCCAGGGCGGCGGTGACATGCTGCTGCTGCAACCGGACAGTGAGTTCTTCCGCTACCTGAAGGACCCGAAGGGCGGGCAGTAATACCCAAATAATCACGGGTGCCTGCGCCGGCGCCTGTGGTACCATCCCGCAACCGTGAGCTCTGGTGATTCTTCCAATCACCGGGCCTCGCGGTTTTTTTATGACCAGGACCCCCCAAACATGGATTTCTGGCAAGTACTCCCGGTCGCCCTGGCACTGGTGCTGATCATTGAAGGTGTGTTGCCCTTCCTGAGCCCGGCCAGCTGGCGCGAGATGCTGGCCACCGTGGGGCGCCTGGACGACCGTACAATTCGCAAGATCGGCCTCGGCAGCATGCTGGCGGGGCTGCTGTTACTGTATTGGGTGAACGGATGACAAGCGTGGATCGCTGGCAACTGCCCGACGGCGTGGAGGAGGTACTGCCCCGACAGGCGGCCGCCGCCGAGCGCCTGCGCCGGCAGTTGCTGGACCTCTACCGCAGCTGGGGCTACCAGCTGGTGATACCGCCGCTGGTGGAGTTTACGGATTCCCTGCTGATTGGCCTCGGTGCCGATCTGGATCTGCTCACCTTCAAGATGACCGACCAACTCAGTGGGCGCACCCTGGGTGTGCGCGCTGACATGACGCCGCAGGTGGCGCGCATCGACGCCCACAGCCTGGCTCAGAGCGGCGTGACCCGCCTGTGCTATGCCGGCTCCACCCTGCACACCCGCGCCCGCACCCCCACCGGTTCGCGCTCGCCCATTCAGCTGGGTGCCGAGCTGTACGGTGACGACAGCCTGGCGGCGGATGTGGAAATCATTCGCCTGATGCTTGCCACCCTGGCGTCCGCCGGCCTCTGCGACATCACCCTCGACCTTGGCCATGTGGGCGTATACGGCGCAGTGCTGGATGCCGCCGGCCTTGAGGCAGAGCAGGAAGCGGCGGTGTTTGACGCCCTGCAGCGCAAGTCGCTGCCGGATTTGCAACTGGCGCTGGCGCAGGCCGATGCGGCGACCCGCGACCTGATTGTCAGCCTGGTGGACTTGCACGGCGACGAATCCGTTCTGGAGCGCGCCCGCGAGCTGTTCAGCGAGCGTGCCCCCCAGGCCCTGGTGGCCATCGACGCCCTGCAGGACGTGGCCACCGATATCGCACGCAACCGCCCCGATGTAGCCATTTACTTCGACCTGGCGGAACTGCGTGGTTACCACTATCACACCGGCATGGTGTTTGCCGCCTACGTGCCCGGCCACGGCCAGGCGCTGGCCAACGGCGGGCGCTACAATGATGTCGGCAAGGTGTTCGGGCGGGCCCGTCCGGCCACCGGCTTTGCCACCGATTTGAAGGCGCTGATGGCGCTGCTGCCCACCGAGGAGACCGGGCAGGGTGCCATCAGCATGCCTGACAGTGACGACCCGGCCCTGCTGGACCGGGTGGCGGCCCTGCGCTCAGCGGGGGAGGTGGTGATCAACTGCCTTTCCGGCGCGCCCGACCCCCGTTGCGACCGCGAACTGGCGGAGCGCGACGGGCAGTGGCAGGTGCAGGCTTTGAATACCGACCAAGCAACGAGTTAATACCGCATGAGCAAGAACGTAGTGGTTCTCGGCACCCAGTGGGGTGACGAGGGCAAGGGCAAGATAGTCGACCTGCTGACCGACCAGGCCAGCGCCGTAGTGCGTTTCCAGGGCGGCCACAACGCCGGCCATACCCTGGTGATCGACGGCAAGAAAACCGTCCTGCACCTGATTCCGTCCGGCATCCTGCGGGAGAATGTGCAGTGCCTGATCGGTAACGGCGTGGTGCTGGCCCCCGACGCCCTGCTGAAGGAAATCGGCGACCTGGAAGCCAAGGGCGTACCGGTGCGCGAACGCCTGCGTATTTCCCCCGCCTGTCCGCTGATCCTGCCCTACCACGTGGCGCTGGACCAGGCCCGCGAGGCGCGTCGCGGTGAGGAGAAAATCGGCACCACCGGGCGCGGCATTGGCCCCGCCTATGAAGACAAGGCCGCCCGCCGTGGCCTGCGCCTGGGCGACTTGCAGGACGAGGCGCGCTTTGCCCGCAAGCTGCGCGAGGTGATGGACTTCCACAACTTCCAGCTGGAGCACTACTACAAGGTAGAGCCGCTGGATGTGGACAAAGTGCTGGTCGAGACCCTGGCCATGGGCGAGCAATTGCTGCCGATGATGGCCGACGTGACCGCCATCCTGCACGAGTATCGCAAAACCAGCGCGCGCATCATGTTCGAGGGCGCCCAGGGCTCCCTGCTGGACATCGACCACGGCACCTACCCCTTTGTGACCAGTTCCAACACCACCGCTGGCGGCACCGCGACCGGCTCCGGCTTTGGCCCGCTGTACCTGGATTACGTGCTGGGCATCACCAAGGCCTACACCACCCGGGTGGGTTCTGGCCCCTTCCCCACCGAGCTGTTTGATGAAACGGGCGCCCGCCTGGCCGAGCGCGGCCACGAATTTGGCGCCACTACCGGCCGCCCGCGCCGCTGTGGCTGGTTTGACGCCGTGGCCCTGCGCAACGCGGTCAACATCAACTCGGTGTCCGGCCTGTGCCTGACCAAGCTCGACGTGCTGGACGGGCTGGAGAGCATCCAGATCTGTGTCGGCTACGCCGACGAAGACGGCAACGCCGTGCCCAACCCGGTGGATTCCGACGATTACGAGGGGCTGGTGCCGGTGTACGAGGTGGTGCCCGGCTGGCAGGAGTCGACCCTGGGGGCCAAATCCCTGGCGGAGCTGCCCCAGGCAGCGGTGGATTACATCCACAAGATCGAGGAAGTGGTGGGTGCGCCCATCGATATTATTTCCACTGGCCCTGACCGGGTGGAAACCATCGTACTGCGCCACCCCTTTGGTGCAGACAAAGCTTGACGTTGCTGGCGGCCGTCTGGAATGTGACGATTGTCTGAAAAAGCCGCTGAGCCGGGTGCAGGGCTGCACCCGGCCTTTATAATGGTGCCATGCACCGATTTTTCCCCCTTCGCCTACCCGCCATCCTGCTGCCAGCGCTAGTGCTGGCCCTGCTGGCCGTTGGCGGCGCTGTGGCCAGTGTGCCAGCCAGCTCGCAGGACCCGGCCGGCGGCGCCGTGGTGCTGAGCCCCGAGCAGGCCTTTGCCGGGCAGAAACTCAAGAACGGCTGGCGCTTTGCCGTTGGCGACAACGTCGCCTGGGCCGCCCCGGGTTTTGACGACAGCGCCTGGGAATCCGTGACGCTGCCCCACCGCTGGGTGCCCGAGAACAGCGAAGAGGGCTGGTCCTGGTACCGTCTTCGCATGCGCTTTGCGCCGCTGCCGACAGCGCAGCAGTGGTCACTGGGGCTGGAGTTCGGCTCGGTCATGAGTGCCTACGAGCTCTACGCCGGCGGTCAATTGGTGGGGGGCGTGGGGCGCCTGCCACCAGCACCAGACCCGGTTATCGACTACGACCGCCCCCGCATCTTCTCCCTACCATTTTCTGCCGTGGACGCCAACGGCGAACTGGTGCTGGCCCTGCGGGTATGGGGCGGCGACGTGGCGGTGAGCGACAGCTGGGGGGTTGGCCCTTACCGCGGGCACTTCCGCCTGGCGCGCCAGGACCGCCTGTTGTTGGATGCGGTGATCGACCAGATGCCGGGCCTGATCGTCAGCATCATCTGCGTCGTGTTCGGCTTCTACCACCTCTACATTTACTACCGCAACCGCCATCTGGACAGCTTCCTCTGGTTTGGCCTGGCGGCGGTGGTGATTGGCATCTACGGGCTGTCCCTGAACCAGTGGCGCTACTTTTTCGGCTGGGAATTTGCGGTCTACAAAAAACTCGAATTTGCCGCCATCTACCTGGTGCCGCCACTGTCGCTGCAGGGGGTCTGGTCGCTGCTGGATCGCCCTATTGGCCGCTGGCTGCGGGTGTACCAGCTCAGTTTCCTGTTACCGGCTGTGTTGTTTGTGGCCATGCCCGGCCTGGAGATTCACTGGCGCACGCTCACCGCCTGGCAATTGTGGACCCTGCCGGCCCTTGGCCTGACCGCCTGGCGCATTCTGCGCAGCATGCTGGAGGGCCACGACGAGGCGCGTACCATTGCACTGGGGGCCATGCTGTTTATTGGCACCTGCCTGCACGACATTGGGGTGGACCTGCTGCACCTCAGCAACCCGCGCCTGCTGCCCTGGGGTTTCCTGATCTTTGTGATGTCCATGGCGGTGTCGCTGGCCAACCGCATGACCGCCGCCCTTGGGCAACTGGAGCAGGAGGTGGCGGAGCGCACCGAGGCGCTGGAAGCGGCCAATCGCCGCCTCACCGAGGCGGCCCGGGTTGACCCCCTCACGGGCCTCTATAACCGGCGCGGCTTTATTGCCGAGGCGGAGGTGGAAATCCAGCGCATGTTCCGCACCGGTCGCGGTTTCAGCCTGATTCTGGCCGATGTCGACCACTTCAAGTCGGTGAACGACCGCTACGGCCACGCCAGTGGCGACATGATCCTGATGCGGGTGGCAAGCCTGCTGCGGGAGGGGATTCGCGACGCCGATAGGGTGGCCCGCTGGGGTGGGGAGGAGTTTATCCTGCTGTTGCCGGAAACCGGCGCTGATGGTGCAGCGCTGCTGGCCGAGAAGCTGCGCGAGCGACTGGCGGATAACCTTTTTGAAGCCGAGGGGCACCGCCTGCGCATCAGCATGACCTTCGGTGTGTCCGAATTCCGCCGTGGCGAAAGCCTGGAGCAGTGCGTGGCTAGGGCCGATGCCGCCCTCTACCAGGGTAAGAGCGAAGGGCGCAACCGGGTGGTGCTGGACAGCCAGCAGGCCGCGCCCTGAGGGGCTCATCAGTGCAGCAGGGATTCACCGCGTTCGCGGCGTAGCTTGTATTCACTGAAACTGAAGCCGGTCCAGCGCCGAAAGGCGCGGTAGAAGCTGTTCACTTCCAGGTAGCCCAGCTCGTCCGCCAGGCACTTGCCCGGCAGCCAGGTGTCCTTCAGGCGCTGCTCGCAGCGGTACTGCCGCGCCCTGTCCAGCAAAAACTGGTAGTGGGTGTGGTCGGCCCGCAGGCGCCGGCGCAGGGTGGTGCAGCTCATGCCCAGCTGCTGGGCGACGCTCTCTGCCCGCAGGCGCGCCAGGTCGCCTTCCAGCAGGATATCGAGCACCTGGTCGGTGGTGCGTGACAGGGGAAACTTGGGGGGCTTGTCCGCAGCCGGGCCCACGCCCAGGCAGCCGCGGCGATTAGCGGTAGTGAGATCCATAGCCAAACGTCCTTGTTCGGATTATTAGATTGGTTAATTCGGGCGCGCAGCCATCCGTGGCCGCGGGCCTGATTTTAGCATAGCAGCCGTTGCCGCTCCTGCCACTGGGGCCGGGGTGCCTGGCCGAATTTGGTGGATTGTTCAGGGGGTGGCGCTTTGCCAGACGTGGTCATCCGGCACCGGGCAGTCCATGACCGCGGCCACGCTGTGGATGATTTCGCGCTCGGCGCCGGTGACCTCGCCATCGGCCCCCGCCACCCGCGCCATGGCCTTGAGAATGCGCGGCTTCAGCAGGGGGTAGCAGTCCGCCAGGGTGGTTACCGCCCGGCTGAAATCCGCCACTGAACTGTGTTCCTCGTCGAGCAGGCTCAGATCGGGCAGGGCCAGCTCCCAGGCCGCGTCTTTCACGGCCTGCTGCGGGTCGGTGCCGGCCTCACGCGCCAGCACCGACAGCACAATGGCCAGTTCCCCTTTAACCCGCGACAGGCGGGCGTGGCGGGGGCGGCTCGGCTTGACCCGCAGGAACTCCGGGTCCAGGTAGTGGCGCAGCAGTTGGAACAGGCACCATTCAAACAGTTCGGTGCGGCGGTCGGCGCGAATCAGGGCCAGCAGGCTGCGCTTGTAGGCGCGGTACTGGCCGGCGGAGATGCTCTTCAGGGCCGGCAGGCACAGTTCCACCAGCGGCAGGCGCTGGCAGGGGGCAAGGGCCGCCACCCCGGGCGCCAGGGTGTTCACCAGTTCCACCAGTCCCTGGATGTCGGCCTCGGCCACCTGCGCCATCTGGTGCTGGCGTACGGTTTCGTCGTCGCTGACCAGCAGTGCCAGGGTCAGGGCCTGGGCTCCCACCGGGTTGTGGGCCTGCTGCACAAAGGCCGCTGGCAGGGCCTGTCGCTTTGCCGAGGCGCTCGCCGGCGGCGCGTCAGGGCGGGTGTCCGAAAGGGCATCTGAATGCGTGTCTGGAACGGCATCGGCCCCACTGCCGGCCGCAGCATCGATATCATCCAG
This sequence comes from Parahaliea mediterranea, assembly GCF_003402235.1. Classification (GTDB taxonomy): domain Bacteria; phylum Pseudomonadota; class Gammaproteobacteria; order Pseudomonadales; family Halieaceae; genus Parahaliea; species Parahaliea mediterranea. Next base: position 584,915 of record NZ_QEWO01000003.1, on the reverse strand, counting down.
CGTGGCGCCGGCGAGGGCCGCGGCCACCAGTGCCGCCCGGCCAACGCCCACCTGGCCGCTGCCGGGGCGGCTGGGCTCACCCGGGTAGTGCTGGATGGGCCGCTCGATATAGCGGCCGTCCCAGTGGGGGTCGATCTTGCGAATGCGCTGTTCCAGCGGCGGGTGGGTGGCGAACAGTTGCCACAGGGAGTGCTCAATCTGGCCGAAGAAAATGTGCGACATCTCCGCCGCCCGCGCGGCGTGTACCAGCGTTCCAGGCAGGTAGCCGCCAATCACCTTGAGGGCATCGCCAATGCCCTGGGGGTGGCGGGTGTATTGCACCGCGCAGGCGTCGGCCAGGAACTCCTTCTGGCGGCTGATGGCGGCCTTGATAAAGCCCGCCGCCAGTCCGCCCACCCAGCCCAGCACCAACAGCGCCAGGCCGAGCACAGGCAGCGCCGCGCCGCCTTCGCCACGCCGGGCGCTGAGGCCGGTGCGGGCGCGGTTGGATGAGCGCAGCAGCACATGGCCGACATCGCCGACAAAGGTGATGCCCTTGAGCATGGCGGCCAGGCGAATGTTGAGGCGCATGTCGCCGTTCAGGATGTGGCTGAACTCGTGGGCGATAACGCCCTGCAACTCGTCGCGCTTGAGGTGTTCCAGGGCGCCGCGGGTGACCGCCACTACCGCATCGGCCGGGGTAATGCCGGCGGCAAAAGCGTTGATGCCGCGCTCGCCGTTCAGCACATACACCGCCGGCACCGGCATGTTGGCCGCCAGTGCCATTTCCTCCACCACATTCAGGCAGCGCCGCTCCAGCTGGTCGCGGCTCTGTGGCAGCAGGCGGCTGCCGCCCATGGCTTCGGCCACCACTTTGCCGCCGGTGGACAGCTGCAGCCACTTCAGCATCACCACAAAGGCCACCGTGGCGCAAATGCCAAGGGCAATGCCGCCAAAACGGGCCCAGCTGACGTAATCCCAGAAACCCGCCACGCCGCTGCGGCTGCCGGCGTAGACGTTGTAGTCCTGGGAGAACCAGAGAAAGGCCGCCACCACCCCATTGGTGAGCAACACCAGCAGCAGTACGGCGATCAAAAACAGCAGTAGCAACAGGCGCGCGTTGCGCCGGGCGATATCCTGTTGCTGGAAAAAATCCATGTGGGTTCAGTGCGCCGCGCCCGCCGGCGCGGGTTCAGAAGCTGACTTTGGGGGCGGCCTGGATTTGCGCCGAATCGTCGAATTCCAGCAGCTGGGCGTCGGTGGGGTGGCCGAATTTGCCGGCAAAGAACACCGGGGGAAAGCTCTGGCGGAAGGTGTTGTAGGCCATCACCGCGTCGTTGTAGCCCTGGCGGGCAAAGGCAACGCGGTTCTCCGTGTTGGTCAGTTCCTCGGACAGCTGCTGCATGTTCTCCGAGGCCTTGAGGTCCGGGTAGGCTTCCATGGTGACATTAAGCTTGCCCAGCGCGCCCTGCAAGGCGTTCTCGGCGCTGGCCAGTTTGTGCATGGCCTCGCCGCCCACGTTGCCGTCGCTCACCGCCTTGAGGATGGCGGCGGCATCGTTGCGGGCGGTGGTCACCGCCTCCAGGGTTTCGCGCTCATGGCTGAGGTAGGCCCGGGCGGTTTCCACCAGATTGGGGATCAGGTCGTAGCGCCGCTTGAGCTGCACCTCAATCTGTGAAAAGGCGTTCAGATAGCGGTTTTTCAGCGTTACCAGGCGGTTGTAGATGCTGATGATGTAAATCACCAGCCCCAGCAGCACCAGCCAGAAGACGATTGTGCCGATTTCCATGTCGCTCTCTCCCCTGAGTTTTCCCGAGTGTAGCCGAGACCGGTGTCGCTACAAAGCGGCCCTCACGCGGCGCTGACCGAAACCGGGATGCCGTTCACAGCGGCGTTGCCGGACAGGGCGTCCAGGGCCAGCTCGTCGGTGACATCGTTGCAGCTCACGCCGGCGTGGCGGCTGGCGGTGCCAAGGCGCATGCCCGGGCGGTGGTGGCCAAAGCCGTGGGGCAGGCTCACTACGCCCGGCATCATGTCGTTGCTGGCTTCCACCGTTACCCGCACCTCGCCGGCGCGGGAGCGCAGGGTGACTTCCATGCCATCGGACAGGGTGCGCTCGGCCATGTCGTCGGGGTGCATCAGCAGGGTGCAGCGGCCGGGGCCTTTCACCAGGCGATGGTAGTTGTGCATCCAGGAGTTGTTGGAGCGCAGGTGGCGCCGGCCAATGAGGCGCAGGCCGGCCTCGCCGGGGTCGGCAAACTCCGCCTGCAGCCGGACCAGGTCGGCCAGTGGCTGGGCGGTGGCGCAGTCGATGGTCTGCTGCGCCGTGCGCAGGCGCTGTGGCAGCTGCGATTGCAGCGGCCCCAGGTCAACCCCGGAGGGCTGCTGGCGCAGGCGTTCCAGGTTCAGCTGCAATTCGTGCTGCTCGCCGTAGGGGCCGAGTTTGAGGCCCGCGTCGATGATGACATCCGGCGCGGGGGCGTCGCGGTGGTCCTGCTCCAGCAGGGCGGCCACGCGCGCTGCCAGGGCGTTGAAGATCTCCCAGTCGTGCAGGCTGCCCTCGGGTTTGGCAAACACCGCCTCGCTGAAGCGCGCGGTGTTGCGCATGGCGTTGACGTGGAAGGCGAGGTCGTAGTGGTCGTGCTCCAGCGGGGAGGTGGGGGGCAGGATGATGTCGGCGTGCCGGGTGGTCTCGTTGATGTAGGGGTCCAGCGACACCATGAATTCGAGCTGTTCCAGCGCCGCGTCCAACTGGCGGCCGTTGGGGGTGGACAGCACCGGGTTGCCGGCCCCGGTGAACAGGGCGCGTATCTGCCCTTCGCCGGGGGTGGTGATTTCCTCGGCCAGGGTGGAAGCGGGCAGCTCCCGGTCGAACTCCGGCAGGTGCCGCACACGGCTGTGGTGGCGGCCAAAGCCGCCGGGGCTGACGCTCTGCATCTGGTCCACGGCCGGCAGGGTGAACAGGGAGCCGCCGGGCTTGTCCAGGTTGCCGGTGGCGATGTTGATGAGCTGGATCAGCCACTGGCACAGGGTGCCGTAACGCTGGGTGGAAACCCCCATGCGGCCGTAGCAGATGGCGGCGCCGGCGCGGGCAAAATCCCGCGCCATGGCGCGGATGGTGTCGGCGGCAATGCCGCAGTGGGCGGCGGCGAACTCGGGCGTAAAGGCATCCAGCGCACCCGCCACGGCATCCAGCCCTTTAACGAACGGGGCCAGGTGGCCGGGGTTGGCCAGGTTCTCGCTGAACAGGGTGTGCAGCAGGGCGGCCAGCAGCAGGGCATCGGTGCCGGGGGTAATGAAGTGGTGCTCGCTGGCCAGCGCTGCGGTTTCGGTGCGACGCGGGTCGATCACCACCAGCTTGCCGCCGCGCTGTTTAAAGTCGCTGATACGGCGGCGAATGTCCGGCACGGTCCAGATGCTGCCGTTGGACGCCACCGGGTTGGCGCCGAGCATCAGGAAGTAGTCGCTGCGGTCGATATCCGGAATGGGGAACATCAGCTTGTGGCCAAACAGCCACAGGGCCACCAGGTGATGGGGCAATTGATCCACCGATGTGGCGGAGAAGCGGTTGTCGGTGCGAAAGTGCCGAAACAGCTGGCCCTGGTGGGTCATCATGCCGTGGTTGTGCACCGTCGGGTTGCCCATGTAGATGCCAAGGGCGTTTACGCCGTGCGCCCGGGTGATGCGCACCAGCCCTTCGGCGGCACTGTCCAGCGCTTCCTCCCAGCCGATGGCCTGCCAGGTGGAGCTGCCGTTGGCGCCCGGCACTTTCTTTACCGGGCCGCGCAGCCGGTCAGGGTCTTCGTGGATGTCCTTCAGGGCGATGGCTTTGGGGCAGATATGGCCGCGGCTGAGAGGGTCGTCCGGGTCGCCCTTGATACTGACGATGTCCTCGCCGCGGGTTTCTATCAGCAATCCGCAGATGGCTTCGCAGAGGTGACAGGCGCGGTGGTGCAGGCGGGTTTCGGCCGATGGCGGGGTGTCGGTGGTCAGTGGCATGGCGGCAGTCCTGAGTTTGATTATGGTTTGTCTGGAGTGTAGCGCCTGGTGCGCAGCGCTTGAAGCGAGCCAGGCAGCCATCCTCCTGCGGCTATAGCCGCGCCTGCGGCTTTGCGCTACTCTCGGGGCATCTTCCCACAGTGCGGTACCGGTGGCCTGCGGTCATCCCTCCGCTGTATTGGACTCAGGGGGTGAAGCAGAAGATGAATAATCACTGGTCTTCCTATCAGCCGGGGGCGTTCTACGACGAACTGATTACCGATCGCGGCTCCCCCCGCACTGCCGCTCGCGGCGCCGTGCAACTGTTCCAGGAGCTGGATGCCGAGGAAATGGCGGCCCGGCGCGAAGCGGCGGAACTGGCCATTCGCGAGATGGGCATTTCCTTCACGGTGTACACCGAAGGCGGCAATATCGACCGCGCCTGGCCCTTCGACATCATTCCCCGGGTTATTTCCGCCAAGCAGTGGAAAAAAGTCAGCCGCGGGCTGATCCAGCGCAGCCGCGCCCTGAACTGCTTTATCGACGACATCTACAACAAGCAGCGCATTCTGGCCGATGGCCTGGTGCCGGCGGACATCGTGCTGGAGTCCAGCAACTACAAGCCCCAGTGCCGGGGCATGTCGCCGCGCTACGGAGTGTGGGCGCATATCTGCGGCTCCGACCTGGTGCGCAATGTAGACGGCAAGTTCTATGTGCTGGAGGACAACCTGCGGGTGCCCTCGGGCGTGTCCTACATGGTGGAGAACCGCGAAATCACCAAGCGCGTGCTGCCGGAGCTGTTCGAGAACTACAGCATTCTGCCGGTGGACGATTATCCATCCCAGCTGTACCGCACGCTGGCCTCCCTGTCGCCGCGCGATCGCAAGCGCCCGTGCATCGTGGTGCTGACGCCGGGTATTTATAATTCAGCCTATTTCGAGCACGCCTTCCTCGCCCACGGCATGGGCGCGGAATTGGTGGAAGGGCCAGACCTGATGGTGGGCGACGACGAATGCGTGTACATGCGGACCGTGGACGGCCCGGTGCGGGTGGATGTGATCTACCGCCGCATCGACGAAGACTTTATGGACCCGGAGGCCTTCCGCGAGGATTCGGTGCTGGGTATTTCCGGGCTGATGCGCGCCTGGAAGGCGGGCAAGGTGGCCATCGCCAACGCGCCGGGCAGCGGCGTGGCGGACGACAAAGTGGTGTACGCCTATGTGCCGGAGATGATCCGTTACTACCTTGGCGAAAAGCCCCTGATCGACAGCGTGCCCACCTACCTGTGCATGGACGAGAAAGACCGCGACTATGTGCTGAACAACCTCGACAAACTGGTGGTGAAGCCGGCCAATGAGTCCGGCGGCTACGGCATTATGGTTGGCCCCCACGCCAGCGCCGCCACCCGGCGCAAGTTTGCCGGCCTGATCGAGAAAAACCCACGCAACTATATCGCCCAGCCGACCCTGTCCCTGTCCACCGCGCCCACCTACTGCGACGACACTATCGAACCCCGCCACCTGGATTTGCGGCCCTTCATTTTGCAGGGCAAGAACAGCTGGGTGACGCCCGGCGGGCTGACCCGGGTGGCGCTGGTGAAGGGCTCGCTGGTGGTGAACTCGTCCCAGGGCGGCGGCAGCAAGGATACCTGGATTGTGGAGGGCAAAGTATGACCATGCTGTCTCGGGTGGCAGACCGCCTGTACTGGAAAGCCCGTTATCTGGAGCGCGCCGAAGACACCGCGCGGCTGGTCAGCAGCTATCACCTGCTGATCATGGACATTCCCAGTGGCGCCGAGCTGGGCTGGGATGTGCTGCTGCGCATCCTCGACGCCGAGCCCTGGTTTTACAGCCGCTACCGGGTGGCCAACGAAGCCAATATCGTCAAGTTCCTGGTGGCGGACACCGACAACCCCAGCAGCGTTGCCGCCTCGGTGCGCAGCGCCCGGGAAAACGTGCGCACCACCCGCGATGTGCTGCCGGAGGAAACCTGGGAGCAGGTCAACGAACTGCACCTGTTTGTGAAAGAGGCGGCCGACAAGTCCGTGGGGCGGCGTAATCGCCAGGCATTCCTCGACGAGGTGGTCAGCCGCTGCCAGATGATCAACGGCATGCTGCAGACCACCCTGAGCCGCGACCACGCCTACCGCTTCACTCGCCTTGGCCACTTGCTGGAGCGCTCCGACATGACCACCCGGGTGGTGGATGTGGGGGTGATGGAACTGATGGAGCGCGACAGCCGCTTTGCCGCCATCGACCCGCTGGTGTGGAGCTCGCTGTTGCAGTCGCTGTCTGGCCTGGGTGCCTACCGGCGCATGGTGGGGCCGCTGCTGGATGGGGCCTCGGTGGCGGAGTTTGTGCTGAAGGAGGCGGACCACCCGCGCTCGGTGGCCTTCTGCCTGCGCGGGATTCGCGAGTCCCTGCGCCCCCTGTCCAACAACGAGGCGGCCATGCGCCAGCTGGAACGGGCGCGGCGCAAGCTGGGCCGTTTCCATGCCGATACCATGAGCCCCGACGACATACACCGCTATATTGATGACTTTCAGGGGCTGATCAACCAGCTGCACGACACCATCAGCGATACCTGGTTCCAGCCGGAGGCCCGCTAGCCGGGGCAGGGCGATGAAGCGCTTGTTCTGCCGCTGTGGCAACCAGGTTTTTTTTGACAGCCAGCAGTGCCTGCACTGTGGCGCGCGCCTCGGCTTTGACAGCGACCAACTGATTATGCGCGCCCTGACCTGCGGCGATGGCGATAGCGGCCGCCTTGGCGAGCACTGCGAAACCGTGGACGGCGAGCCCTTTCGCCACTGCGGTAACCGCGTGGACTTTGATGTTTGCAACTGGCTGGTGCCACAGCACAGCGACCAGCGGCTGTGCTTTGCCTGCCAGTTCAACCGCACCGTGCCCAACCAGTCCCTGCCCGGCAACCAGCAGCGCTGGCGGGTGTTGGAGGAGGGTAAAAAGCGCCTGTTCTTTACCCTGATGCGGCTGGGGCTGCCCCTGGTCAGCGGCTGGCGCGACCCCGGCGGGTTGCTGCTGGACTTTGTCGAGGACGGCCGCAGCCGCGAGGAATACGCCGAAACCTTTGCCAGCACCGGCTACCTGGGCGGGGTGATCACCATCAATACCCTGGAAGCCGATAGCGTGGCCCGGGCGGCGGCCCGCGAGCAGCTCAACGAACGCTACCGCACCGTGCTCGGACACCTGCGGCACGAATCCGGGCATTACTACTGGGCCCATCTGAACCCGGATGCCGCCTTGCGCAGCGAATTTACCGATCTGTTCGGTGACGAGCGGGAAGACTACGCCAGCGCCCTGTCGCGCCACTATGCCCAAGGCCCGCCCCCTAACTGGCGCGAGCGCTACATCAGCGCCTACGCCAGCGCTCACCCCTCAGAAGACTGGGCAGAAACCTGGGGGCACTACCTGCACATCTACGACGCCCTGGAAACGGCCGCGGCCCACGATGTGATTCCCTGGGGGCCGGACGCCCTGGACATGGACGGGCGCATCGCCCAGTGGCGCGAGTTGAGCCTGGCGCTGAACGAACTCAACCGCAGCGTCGGCCACGGCGACGCCTATCCCTTTGTGATCAACAGCGAGGTAGAGCGCAAACTGGCTTTTGCCGACCGGGTCATTGCCCGTTTGCAAACACCTCAGTGAGCGGCGGCAGGTTGTTGAATGCCTGACGGATATTGTCGTCCCAGGACTGGCGCAGCTGGGTCAGGTAGGGGTGGTGCTCCTCCAGCTTGAAGTACTGCGTCTGGGGTTGCAGGCTGTCGGCGCGGTAGAACAGGCACTCGATGGGCGGCCCCACTGTGGCATTGGAGCGGATGGTGGAGTCCAGCGACACCAGGGCGCAGCGCATGGCGGTTTCGTAGGGCGTGTCGTTGCGGATGATGCGATCAAGAATCGGCTTGCCGTACTTGGTTTCGCCAATCTGCAGGTAGGGGTGCTGCTCCGAGGCCGTGATGTGGTTGCCCTCGGGGTAGATCATGTACAGCTCTGGCGGGCGGCCCTTGATCTGCCCGCCGAGGATAAACGTCGCCCCGGCATTGAAGCCGGCCCCCGGGCCGCCCTCGCCACTGTACTTGGCCTGCTCGCTGACGCTGATTTTGCCCACGTAGTGGGCAACGTCCGCCAGGTACTTTGCCTTCAGGATGTTGAAGGCGGCGTCTTCTTCCAGATCCCGCTGGATCTGCGCCACCACCGCCTGGCTGGTGGCCAGGTTGCCGGCGCTGAGCAGAATCAGTGAGCGGTCGTAGGGCACCGAGAAGCGGTGCATCTTGCTGTAGGTACTGACGCGATCGGCGCCGGCGTTGGTGCGGGAGTCAGAGCAGAATACCAGGCCCTCATCGAGGGCAATGGCCAGGCAGTAAGTCATCGGTGGAAGCGGGCCGGACGGCCAGTTTGCAATTCAGGAGCAGCGAAGGATACTGACTCCCCGTGAAGAATACTACTACTCAGAACCGGCCCCCCGGCCCACCCACTCCCGGCCCCGTGGCGGCCCTGCTGTGGCGGTTTGCCGCCCTGCTGGCGCTGCTGCTGGGCGCGGTGGGCATTGTGCTGCCGGGCCTGCCCACCGTGCCGTTCTGGCTGCTGGCGGCCTGGTGCGCCAGCCGGGGCTGGCCGGCGGTGGAGCGCTGGCTGCTGGCCCACCCGCGCCACGGCCCCAGCATTCGCGCCTGGCGCGAGCGGGGCGCGGTGCCGCGCCGCGCCAAGTGGTCCGCCACCCTCATGATGGCCCTGAGCAGCGCGCTGATTGTGTACCTGCCGTTGACACCCTGGGTGCAGGTGGTTGCGCCGGCCACCATGCTGGCGGTGGCCATCTGGTTGTGGCGCCGCCCGGAAGACGGCGGCCTGGCCTGATTGCTGCCCTAGAACGCAAACCGCCCCTGCCGTGGCGGCGCTTCGGTGACGCTGGCGGGGGCTGGAGCGGGGGCGCGCTCGGCATGGGCGGGCTCCAGGGTGGACAGCGTCAGCCCCAGCAGGCGCGCGCCCCGGGGCAGCGGCAACTGCGCACCCAATAATGCCTGGCCGATGGCCGCCAGGGCATCGCGGCTGGCGACCGGTGCTTCCAGCGAGCGCGCCCGGGTGATCTGGCGGAAGTCATTGAACTTGAGCTTCAGCGTGACGGTGCGCCCCCGGCTGCCGTGCCGATGCGCCCGCTCCCATACCGTGCTGGCAATGGCCTCCAGTGCGTTGCGCAGGGCCGCCTCGTCCTGCAGGTCTTCACCGTAGGTGCGCTCGGCGCCGATGGATTTGCGAATGCGGTCGGGTTTGACCGGGCGGTGGTCGATGCCCCGGCTGGCGCGGTAGAGATACTCCGCCGACTTGCCAAAATGCTGTTGTAAAAAATCCAGCGCGCAGTCGCGCAAATCCGCCCCGCTGTGAATGCCAAGCCGCGCCATTTTCTCGGCCGTTTTTGGGCCCACACCGTAAAAGCGCCGGGCCGGCAGGGCGGCGACAAAGGCGGGGCCCTGTTCCGGGCGCACCACACACTGGCCATTGGGTTTGTTCTGGTCCGAGGCGATTTTAGCCAGGAACTTGTTGTAGCTGATGCCGGCACTGGCGGTGAGCCCGGTGTCGGCAAGAATCTGCCGGCGTATCGCCAGGGCAATGCCGGTGGCACTGCCGATGGCCAGGCGGTCTTCGCTCACATCGAGATAGGCCTCGTCCAGCGACAGGGGCTCGATCAGGTCGGTGTAGCGGCGGAAGATGGCGTGTATCTGCTGCGACACGGCCCGGTAGACCTCAAAGCGGGGTTTTACAAAGACCAGCGTCGGGCAGCGTCGCCGGGCGGTGACCGAGGGCATGGCCGAGCGCACACCAAACTGCCGCGCCTCGTAACTGGCCGCTGCCACCACCCCGCGCGCCGACGAACCGCCCACCGCCACCGGCTTGCCGCGCAGGTCGGGGTTGTCGCGCTGTTCCACGCTGGCGAAGAAGGCATCCATATCAATGTGGATGATCTTGCGTAGCGGCGCGTTGTCGCTGGGGTCGTCGTGCATGGCGCGAATACTAGAACCCCCGGAGCGCTGTGTCAGCAGGGGGGCGCCCAGTGCGAAGGTATAGTGCAAATTGGGCCATTGAGGCAGCGCGCTGGCAACCAGAGAATGGCGCCACTGTAACAACGTGCCACTTTAGCAACGTGCCTCTATAGCAACGTGCCACTATAACAACGCGCTGGAGCCCCACCATGAAGTCCAACCATCGCTGCCCCGCTTTTTTGAGATTGTCGCAATCACTGTCCCTGGCCGCGCTGCTGGCGGGCAACGCTGGATTGGCTTCGGCCGCAGCGGTGCTGGAAGAGGTGGTGGTTACCGCCGAGCGGCGCGAGGAAAACCTGCAGGAAACCCCCATCGCCGTGACTGCCTTCAACGAGCAGACCCTGCTTGATCTTGGCATCCACGACCTGAAAGGGGTGGGCGACTTTGTGCCCAATGTGCGGGTGGTGGCTCTCAATTCCACGGCGGTGTCCGCGGCGGCGACCATTCGCGGCCTGGCATCCGCCGAACCATCGCTGGCGCAGGACCCAAAGGTGGGCTTTTACCTGGACGGCGTCTACCTGTCCAAAAATACCGGCTCGGTGTTCGATGTGGTCGACCTGGAGCGGGTGGAAGTACTGCGCGGGCCCCAGGGCACCCTGTACGGCAAAAACACCACCGGGGGCGCCATTAACCTGATCAGCAAGAAGCCCTCCGGTGAGCTGGGCTTCAAGCAGCAGTTGACCGGCGGCGATCGCGGTCGCTTCCGCAGTTCCAGCGTGCTGGATTTACCCGCATGGCAGGGGTTGTCGGCCAAGCTCGGCTATGTGGTGATCCAGCACGACGGCTTTATCGAAAACACCGGCAGCAGCCGGCCGCAGCGGCTGGGCGAGGTGGATAACGAAGCCTGGCGACTGGCCCTGCGCTGGCAGCCCGGCGATGACTTTACCGCGGACTTCAGCTATCAGCAGGCCAGCACCAAAGCGGCGCCCCAGGCCGGTCAGCTCACCGCCGTTGAGTCCAGCTATCTCGACCTGCCGGTGGTTACTTCGTTCTCACCATTTACCGTGGTGCCACCGGCGGACAACCCCTTCAGGCAAGCACTGGCATCAGGGGCGGTGAGCGAGGACCGGCTGGGCCAGCTGGCGCTGGATAACCAGGGCTACGAGCGCTACGACATTGTGGACGCGGCCCTGCACCTGTCCTGGCAACTGGGTGCCGTGGAACTGCGCTCTATCACCGGCTACCACGACCTGGATGGCGACCTGATTGGCAACGATCAGGACGGCGGAACCTGGTCGGTGCCCTTTGGCCACTTTGCGCTGCCACAGTATCAGGGCAACCGCAAGGCGCACACCGCCTGGTCACAGGAACTGCAGCTCATCGCCAGCAGCGCCGATGAGCGCTGGCAGTCGGTGAGCGGCCTCTATTACTTTGCCGAGGAGGCCGAGGAACTGCACAACCGCTGGGACTTGCTCATCTACCTGCCGGGGGGCGCCCTGCCGGGTTTTGACGGCGGCGTGCTGGTAAACCAGAACGCCCTGCTGGGGCCGCCACCAACCGGACTTGGGGAAGAGTACAGCGTGGACAACACCTCCTGGGCCGCGTATTCCCAGGTGACATGGACGCCGCCGGTGCTGGATGACCGTCTGGGGTTGACCCTGGGGCTGCGCTATACCGAGGATGAAAAAGAGGCGGTGATTCTCGATGCCACGCCCCACTGGGAGCAAAGCGCGAGCTGGAGCAACTGGAACCCGACCGCCACGGTGACCTATCGCTTCAGCGATGACATCAACGGCTACGCCAAGGTGGCCACGGGCTATAACGCCGGCAGTCACCCGGTGCGTGCGGGCAACGAGGAGGCTTTTGCCCTCACCGCCGATGAGGAAAACCTCATTGACTACGAGGTGGGTCTGAAAAGCGAATGGCTGCAGCGCCGCCTGCGGGTGAACGTTGCGGCCTTCCTTTACGACTACGACGACTTGCAGGTGAACGACTTTGTATCCGGCGCCACGGTGCTGCTGAATGCCGGCCAGGCGACCATCCAGGGGCTGGAGCTGGAATCCACCCTGCAGGTTAGCGATGCGCTGGTGCTGGGACTGGACTACGGTTACCTGACCTTTGATTACGACGAGTTTGTGGTGGGTGGGCAGGATATTGCCGACAGCGCGCGAGCGCCCTTCGCGCCGGAGCACACCGCCCACGCCTGGGCCCAGTGGCGCCTGCCCTTCAGTGGGCCCGGTGCCCTGCGCCTGCGCCTGGATGCCACCTACACCGACGAATACATCTTCAGCCCCACCCTGTATCGCAATGGCACCGCCGATGAGCGCACCCTGGTGGACGCGCGCCTGTCCTGGTCGGATATTCCCCTGGCCGGTGGCGCCCTGGCGCTGGCGGTGTGGGGGCGCAATGTCACCAACGAGGCCTACCGGGAATTTGGCACCGATTTTGGCACCCTCGGCTTTACCACCAATGTCTACGGCGACCTGGCAACCTGGGGCGTGGACCTGATTTTTGAATACTGATGCCTGTAGCGCCTGAACCCTGCCAAGGAGAGCCCATGACACCGACGCCGTCCGCCCTGCCCCCGGGGGCCGAAGACTGGTTGCGCCAGCGCCTCAACGCGCGGGAGCTGCACTTGAAGCGCCTGGTGGTGAGGCGCGAAGCCTGGCAGGCAGACGTGCTTACCCACGCCGGTGCCAGTGAACGTTACTTTCTGCGCATTGATCGTGCCGCGCTGGCCGGTGCACCCGGGCGCCGGGGCCTCAAGCGGGAAAGCGGGTTGATCCGCTATCTCTGCGAGCAGACCGACATTCCCACCCAGGGCATTGTCGACTGGAACGATGACTTCTGCCTGGCCATCCAGACCTTCGAGCCGGGGCGGGCTGATCTGGATGCCGCCGATGCTGATGAGCAGGACACCGTGCTGCGAGCGTTCATGGGCCACCTGGCCAACCTGCATCGCCTTGATGTGGCGCAGCTGGCACTGCCCGGCTTTGAGCTGCCGGCAAGTGCCGAAGAGCATTCGCTACTGGAACTGGCGGCGGTGGAGCCGCCCCAGGGCCTGCCCGGCCCACCGGATAGTTCCACTGTGCTCGGCGCGTTCTGCCGCCACTGGTTGCGCCGGCATGTTCCGCACAGTGTGCAGCGCACCTGCCTGTTGCAGGGCGACACCGGTGCGGGGAACTTCATGTTTGAGGCCGGGCGCGTCACGGCCATTGTCGACTGGGAATGGGCCCACTACGGCGACCCGCTGGAAGACCTGGGTAACGTCTGGCTGCGGGATTTTTTCACCCCCTCGGCGGGCGGCGACCTGACCCCCTACTTCAGGGCCTACGCCCAACAGGCCGGCGTAACGCTCGATCGCAGCAAAATTATCTACTACCTGGCTCACCAGTTGGGTCGCTCGGTGATCTCGCTGCCGGGGCTGGTGCGCCGGCCTGCCTGGAACACGCCGGTGGCGATGAATCTCGGTTACCAGGCGGTTTGCGACCTGCTGCTGTGCGAAGCCTTCGGCCTGTACCACGGCCTGCGTGTTGATGCCGATACGCCAGTGGTGGCAGAGGATGCCGGGCACGATGAGTTATACGCCGTGCTGGCCAAGCAGCTGGAGCGGGGCATAGCGCCCGCGGTTGAAGGCGATTACGCGGCGGCCATGACGGCGGGCGCCGTGCAGATTGTGCAGTACCTCGCCCGGCGCCATCGTTTGGGGGCAGACGCCGACCACCTGGAGCTGGCGGGCATCAACCAGTTGCTGGAGACGCAGCATCGCCAGCTCGGCGCGGCGCGCCAGGCGCTGCTGGATCAACTGGCAGCGGCGCCGGAGTCCCTCGACGAAGCGGCGATGATCCAGCACTGCTGGGGGGTGGCCCAACGCAACATGGCCCTGATGGCGCCGCTGGTCACGCGCTGGCAGCACTGCCGCCTGGCGGCGGTAAACCTGTAGTTCAGTAACCGCCCCGCTGGGGCGTGGCCAGCGAGCGCACCTCGCGGATCAACTGCGCCTGGGAGTGTATCTGTAACTTGCTGAACACGGATTTCAGGTGGTTGCGGGCGGTGTTGAGCGAAATACCCAGATTGCGCGCAGCCAGCTTCAGGCCAATGGAGCGCGCCAGCTCTTCCACCAGCTCCCGTTCGCGGGGGGTAAGGTCGGCGTAGGGGCCCTGCTCAAAACGCCGCGCACTGCAGCGTTCGCTGAACAACTGGCTCCAGCGTTGCCAGCGCTGTTCGCGCTCTTCCAGCCAGCGCTGCACGGTGTTGGCAAATTGCTCCACCGTGCGCTGGTGGGCGGGATCAAACCCCGCCCCTGCTGTTGCCGGCACCACCAGGCACAGCACCAGCATCAATGCGCCGCTTTCGGCGCTGTACACGCGCTGGTGATACCAGTCGCAGGGCAGTCGGCCGCCCTGGTCGGTGTGGGCGCTGTAGTGTGCCTGCAGCTCAACGTCGCCGGGCGCGGCGTTCATCAACTGGGAACAGTAATCCGCTGCCACCGCAAAATCCTGCGGCGACATAAATACCTCAAAGGGCAGCCGCCCCAGAACGTCCTCTCGCCGAAAGCCCAGCAGTCGCTGTGCGCCCGGGCTCCAGTACACCATTTCCAGGGTGGGGTTGGTGGCCATCAGCGCACAGTGCTCCAGCGCATCGGCATCAAGGTCAAAATCCAGGTCTGGAATCAGCATGCTCGTGCGGCCCTCTTGTGATTAGGGTTGCAGGCCAGTGGTTTATCTTCGGGAATACGCGGCCATTGGCAAAGCGGATGCCACTGAAAAGTTAAACCATGGCCGGTTTGCCGTGCATGTGCTGAAGTTTGCGGCTTGGCGCTCGGAGTGGGTGCAGCTACTCCACCGCCGCCCGCACAATAAAGTCCAGCAGCGGATATTCGCGGTTGAGGTAGTCGCTGCCGCCGGCTTCCAGTGGCCCCTGCTGGCCGCCGCGCAGGCCGCCGCCGGCGTTCTCGCCGTACAGGCCGTAGAGGGCATCCACCACATCCATGCCTTCGATGACGCTGCCAAAGGGGGCAAAGCCGCTGCTGTCGAGGCGGCTGTTGTCCGCGGTGTTGATGTAAACCTGGGTGCTGCGGGTGTCCGGCCCGGTCATGGCGAAGGCCACGGTGCCACGCTGGTTGCTGGTGTTTACCGGGTCGTCGGTGAGGTGGCGGTTTTTCCAAATGGCCTGTATGGCCGGTGTGCCGTGCACGCCGAACTGGGCGATAAAGCCCGGCACCACGCGATTGATGTGCACGCCATCGTAGTAGCCGTTGCGCACCAGCTGGTAGAAGCGATCGGCGCCCTTCGGCGCCAGCGCCCGTTCCACCTGGATGCGAAACAGGCCCTCGGTAGTTTCGAAGCGGGCGACAAACTGCGCCGGGGCCTGCTGCTGCCAGGCGGGTGCGTCGGGGGCGCTCAGGTGTGGACTGATCTGCTTGGCGTGGTTGTTGCGCGCGCCCTGTTCTTCGCCAACGGCGGTCTGTGTCAGAAAGCGTGCCAGATAGGGCCCCCAGATACTGGGCAGGGAGTGGGTGCCGTGGCCGCGGGTGAGGGGGGTGATGTCGAGGGTGACGGCCTCGCCACGGGGAACCTCGGCAATGTGCGCTTCCAGCAGGCCCAGTTCCGGCGGGTTTACCTGATCGTCGGCGGAGTTTATGGCCAGCAGCGGCGCGCTGATCTTGCCGAGGTGGGGCGCCGGGTTGTAAAAGCGCGAGGCGTCGAAGGCGTAGGTCAGGTTGTTGGCGTCCATGCTGGCGCTGTAGCGCTCCACCAGTGCCTCCAGCTTGGCTTCGGCGGCCTCCCGGGTGGGGGCCTCTCGCTGGTACTGCAGGGGGCTTGAGACCATAAAGATAAGCGGGTACATGGCCTCGCGCAGGCCGGCGGGCTGCTCCTGGTAAAAGCCGCCGTTGTAGTGAGGGTCGTTCTTCACCGCGTCGATAATCATCTTGCGCTGCATGCGGTTGCGCCCGGCAATCTCCACCGGCAGGCTCGCTAGGGGCAGCAGTGCGTCCATGAAGTCGGGGTAGGTGTAGCCCCACACCCAGCTCAGCATGCCGCCCATCGAGGTGCCGGTGACCAGGCGCAGGTGGTTCACACCAAGGTGCTCGGTGAGCAGCCGGTACTGGGCGCGCACCATGTCATCGTAGGTGTAGTTGGGAAAGTCCGCCGCCTGGCCGTCGCTGGGCCGGCTGGACTGGCCGTGGCCGATGGCGTCGGTGAGGATGATGTAATAGCGCGAGGCGTCCAGCAGTTCGCCCTCGCCAAACAGAACGCCGGCGTAGCGCTCGCTCAAAAAGCCGGCGCCGCTGCCGGTGGTGCCGTGCATGATCAGCACCGCGTTGGTAACCCGGCCCTTGCCATCGCGACGGGGCTGGCCGAGGGTGGTGTAGTGCTGGCGCAGGTCGCCCACCTTGCCATCGTCGTAGCGAAAGTCGCGCAGGGTGAGGTCGCCTTGCTGGGGTGTTGGCCACGCTGCCGGCGCGGCCTGGGCGAGGGCGGCCCACAGCCACAGGGCGCAGCAGGCGGTGACAGACAGGGCAAGGCGGGGCGGGCGCAAGATCGGCATGGGGGCTCCTGTGCAGGGCGGCTGGAATACCGGATACTGACGCAATCGGGCGGCCCTGTCATGGTGGGCCGCCAGCATCAGGGAGGATGAACCGGCATGCACCGCCTACGCTACCTGCTGCCAGGCGCGATCGCGCTGCTCGCTGCCTGTGCCACCAGCCCCGAGGCGCCGGCACCCGCGCCACCTGCCAATTTGCAGGTTGGCGTAAGCCGGGTGGTGGAAGGCGACACCCTGGTGGTGGTGGACAGCGACAACCAGCGCCACCTTGTCCGCCTGCGCGGGGTGGACGCACCGCAGCCGAGCCAGCCCTTTGGCGAGGGCGCCCGCCGCTGCCTCGAGGAGTTGGTGGGTGGGCGCAGCGTGCGCTTGAGCGCAGATATGCGCAGCCGGGAACAGACCCTGGTCAGCGAGGTCTATCTGGCATCCCGGCCAGTCAGTCAACTGCTCATCCAGCGCGGCTGCGCCTGGTGGGACACCCGCAGCGCCCCCTACGACCTGGAGCTCGGCCGCCTGGAAAGTGCCGCTCGCCGGGCCCGCCGCGGCCTGTGGGTGGACACAAACCCCGTGCCGCCGTGGGAATGGCAGGCGGGGTCTGGCCGTCCATAAGCACCGTTATTATCAGGAGTTCTATCATGCGTTTCATTCTTGCCGCCGCTCTGCTTTTGCCCCTGGCGGCCTGCACCTGGGTCGACCTCAGTAAAGAGGGCAAAACCGTCACCGTGGTATCCAAGGTGCCAACGTCCTGCAAGCGCCTGGGCAGCACCACCTCGGCCACCCGGTCCTCGGTGGCGAGCATCGATCGCAACTCCGAAAAAGTCGCGGCTGAACTCAGCACCCTCGCCCGCAACGCCGCCGCGCGCATGGGCGCGGATACCATTAGCGCCGAGAGCGGCATTAACGCCAAGGGCGAACAGGTGTTTGGGGTGTACCGCTGCGGGCTTTAAGTTGGACGGCTGTGAGTGGCGCTGCGGGCGAGCAACCGCTCCCGTTGACATCGCGTGGATTTCATCTATCCTAGTTTGCATATTACGCATGTAAGGATGATATGCGCATGACAATACTCGGTCTTAGCCCCTGGCACATCTGGATCATTGCCGCCGTGCTGTTGTTTACGGCGGAAATCTTTGTGCCGGGCTTTGTGCTGGCGGGCCTGGGTTTTGGCGCGCTGTGTGCCGCGCTGGGGCATTACCTGGGTGGCGAGCTGGGCTGGGCGCTGGCGGCCTACGCGCTGGGGGCGCTGGTGTTTTTTGTCGGCATTCGGCCGCTGGCCCTGCGCACGTTCATGAAGTCGGACGATACCCCGCGCTTTGGTGTTCACGGCATGGTGGGCAAGCAGGTAACGGTGATGGACAGTCCCGATGTGGGCGGCGCGTATTACACGGTGTTTCGCGATTCGCGCTGGGCGCTGGAAAGCGAAGACGATTTGATGGAGGGCGACGCCGCCGAGGTGGTGGGCGTTCGCACTTCTACGTTGATTGTGAAGCGGTTGCCACGCTAAGGAGGGCACATGACAGTTGCAGCAATGGTAATACTCGGGTTTATCGCCCTCTTTGTGATCACCCTGCTGGTGAAGGGCATTCGCATTGTGCCGGAGCAGTCGGTGATGATGATCGAGCGCCTCGGGCGTTACCACAAGACGCTGGAGCCGGGGCTGAACATCATCATCCCGGTGGTGGACCAGCCCCGCCAGATTCCCTGGCGCCGCACGGTGAAGGCGGATGGCCACAAGTTCTTCGAGGTGACCACCATTACCAACCTCGACCTGCGCGAGCAGGTGTACGACTTTCCCTCCCAGTCGGTGATTACCCGCGACAACGTGGGCATTCAGGTGGATGCGGTGGTGTATTTCCAGATCACGGTGGCGCGGGATGCGGTCTATGAAATTGAGAACCTGCCCATCGCGCTGGAAACCCTCACCCAGACCACCCTGCGTAACGTGATTGGCGAGATGGACCTGGACGACACCCTCACTTCGCGGGAGAAGATCAACGCCAGCCTGGTGGAAACCATCGGCTCCGCCGCCCAGTCCTGGGGGATCAAGGTGAACCGGGTGGAGGTGCAGGACATCATTCCGCCGGCGGATGTGCTCTCAGCCATGGAACAGCAGATGAAGGCCGAGCGTGAACGCCGCGCCCGGGTGACCGAGGCCGAGGGCTTCAAGCGTGCGGAGGTGCTGCGGGCCGAAGGCGAACGGGATGCGCGCATCGCCACCGCCGAGGGCGAGCAGCGGGCCTTTGTGCTGGAGGCCGAGGGTGAGGCCAGCGCCATCGAGCGCCTGGCGCTGGCGGAGCAGCGCAAGTTGCAACTGGTGAAGGATGTGATGGCGGCGGATTTTGCCGACTACCTGATCGGCATTCGCTACATGGAAACCCTGGACCAAATGGCGAAGAACGACAACGTAGTGTGGATGCCCCACAGCGCCACCGATCTCGCCTCCTTCATCGGTGGTTACCGGCACTTGCTAGATAATGCCGGGTCGGCCAGTGCGCCGGCGGCGGGCGCCACAGGCGCCACCGATGGAAAAGCGCGCGGCCGTGAGTAAGAGCGCTAGCCATCCCGGTGCCCTGGTGGATGCACTGGTGCTGCAGCCGGGGGCGTGCTCCCAGTCGCAGCTGGCCAGGATGCTGGGCTTCAACCAGCCCCAGCCGGTGAACGAGCTGGTCAAGGGTAAGCGCAACATCACGCCGAAAATGGCCCTGCTGCTGGAGCGCGTGACCGACGGCGCGCTGCCTGCAGAATTCTGGTTGCTGGCGCAGATGCGCTGGGATGTGGCCCAGGCGCGGGAGGGGCTGTCGCCGTCGCGTCTGAACTTGGTGCAGCCACTGGATGCCGCCGACGAGCTGGGCGCCGATGATCCGGCCATTGTCGGCCTGCTGCAAATGGCCGAGGAGTTCAGGGCGTCCCGCTAGGCAGCCTTGGGGGCGGGTAGCGTCAGCGCCGTTCCCTGTCACTCTTCCCTCTCTTGCTCATCTCTACTGCCCTGCGGCGCATGCCGCGCTTGCAGTGCTGCGACCAGCAAGGGAATAAAGCGCCACTGCCCCTGCTCACCGCAATCACCGCCCCGCAATCCTGTTTCCGCTTTTTTACTGACCCGCCGACCTGACCATCCGCCGCAGCGGTTTACCTGTTCAACCGGCGGGGTGTCCTGTGACATTTTCATGACCAAATACTTGACCATAAATATGTGAAAATGGTTACATCTGCCGCGACGCTGAATAATCCAGTGGTCTCAAAGGCCACAACAACAGGCAGGAGACGTCGATGGGGATAAGAGCATGGGCAGGCCGCGGCCTGCTGTTGGCCGGTGTTTGCGCCACCAGCCTGGGGGCTCAGGCAGACAGCTTTGAGCTGACGCTGGGCAAGCAGGCGCCGCAGGCGGCCTACGATGGCCGGCTGATTCTGATTCTGGCCGCGCAGGGCGACAAAGAGCCCCGCGATCAGGTGAGCGCCGATTTTGATGCCGCCCAGATTCTGGGCATTAATGTCGATGGCATGGCGCCCGGCGCCAGTGCGCGCATTGGCGATGATGTGCTCGGCTTTCCGGCGCTGAATCTGTCGGAGGTGCCCAAGGGCGATTACTACGTGCAGGCCGTGCTGCACAAATACGACACCTACACCCTCGCCAACGGCAAAACGGTCAAGCTGCCTGCCGCCCGCGGCGCCGGCCAGAACTGGCGCAAGGAACCGGGCAACCTCTACAGCGAGCCGCGCAAGGTGAGCTTTGACCCCGCCGGCAAGGCCACCATCCCGGTGGTTCTGGATCAGGTGAACCCGGCCATTGAAGAGCCGAAAGACACCGAGTTTGTGCGCCATATCAAGATCCGCAGCGAGAAGCTGTCTGAGTTCTGGGGCACCGATGTCTTCCTGCGCGCCCACGTGCTGGTGCCCAAGGATTTCGACAAGCACCCGGAGGCGCGCTATCCGCTGGCCATCTTCCACGGCCACTTCCCCGCGGACTTCGGTGGCTTCAGCACCGACAAGCCAGACCCCAACGCAGAGTGCGTGTACAGCAAGCGCTTTGACCTGGATTGCTACAACCGCATCGAAGCGCAAGAGGCCTACGACTTCTACCAGTACTGGGTTTCCGACGATGCGCCGCGCATGCTGATCGTGGAGATCGACCACAGCAACCCGTACTACGACGACAGCTACGCGGTGAACTCCGCCAACCTCGGCCCCTATGGCGACGCCATTACCTTTGAACTGGTGCCGGCCATCGAGAAGGCCTTCCGCGGCCTGGGCGAAGGCTGGGCGCGCTTTGTGTACGGCGGCTCCACCGGTGGCTGGGAAGCGCTGGGCGTGCAGGTGAAGTACCCCGATGAGTACAACGGCGCCTTTGCCGCCTGCCCGGACCCGATCGACTTCCGCCAGTTCATGACCGTGAACCTGTACGAAGACGATAACGCCTATTACCGCGAAGGCCCCTTCGCGCGCATTCCGCGGCCGTCGCACCGCAACTACCTGGGCCACATATCCCGCTACATGGAAATGGAAAACCGCTGGGAACTGGTGCTGGGCGACAACACCCGCTCCGGCCAGCAGTGGGATGTCTGGCAGGCGGTGTTCTCGCCCAATGGCGATGATGGCTACCCCAAACCCATCTGGGACAAGCGCACCGGCGAGATCGACCGCGAAGTGGCCGAGTACTGGCGCCAGAACTACGACCTGCGCTACATCATGGAGCGCGACTGGGCCACCCTGGGGCCCAAGTTGCAGGGCAAGATCCACATCTACACCGGCGACATGGACAACTACTACCTGAACAACGCCGTGTACCTGACCGAAGAATTCCTGCAGCGGGCCGACCCGCCCTATGAAGGCGTGGTGGACTACGGCGATCGCGCCGAGCACTGCTGGAATGGCGACCACGACAACCCGAATGCCGTATCCCGACTCCGGTACAACACGTTCTATGTGCCGCGCATCCTGGAACGTATTGAAGCAGCCGCCCCGCAAGGCGCTGATTTGACAAGCTGGCGATATCAATAAGCACACGCCTTGGTAGCAACAGTAGCAGGAGGCTGCGCGCCTCCCATTATTACCTATAGGGGGTAATTCCAATGAACAAGCAAGGTAAGTTCGCCGCACTGGCGACGACATCCATCTACGCCGCCCTCGCCGGGCCGGCGGTGGCGCAGAACAGCGCCGCGCCCGCCATCGAAGAGGTGGTGGTCACCGGTTCGCGCATTCGCTCGCCCAACGCCGAGAGCGTCAGCCCCATCACCACCGTGGGCGCCGAGGAATTCCAGGCCCGCGGCGTGATGCGCGCGGAAGATCTGGTCAACGCCCTGCCGCAGGTGTTCGCGGCCCAGGGTTCCAGCGCGTCCAACGAGGCCACCGGCACCGCCCAGGTTGACCTGCGCGGCCTGTCGCCAGAGCGCACCCTGGTGCTGGTGAACGGCCGCCGCCTGCCCTACGGTTCGCCCAAGTCGGTGCCTTCCGACCTCAACCAGATCCCCACCGACCTGATCCAGAACGTGGAAGTGCTCACCGGCGGCGCCTCGGCGGTGTACGGCTCCGACGCCATCGCGGGAGTGGTGAACTTCAAGCTGATCGACGACTTTGAAGGCATCAAGTTCACCGTCAACCAGAGCACGGCCCAGCACGGCAACGACAACTCCACCATGGAGCGCCTGCTGGACGAGAACGGCTTTGCCAAGCCCGACTCCACCGTGTGGGACGGCCACAGCCAGGATTACTCTCTGGTGATGGGTACCAACGTGGACGATGGCCGCGGCAACATCACCGTATACGCCACCTACCGCGAAGTGGACGCCATCCTGCAGAGCGATCGCGACTACTCCTCCTGCGCCCTGGCCACCGCTGGCGAGCGCGGCGAGCAGTATGCCTGCGGCGGCTCCGGCTACAGCTACCCGGCCAACATGTCCAACACCCTGGGCCTGAACGGCGTGCCCACCGCCTTTGGCGTTAACAACGGCGAGTTTGTCGAGGGCAACACCGTATTTAACTACGCGCCCTTCAACTACTACCAGCGCCCCGACAAGCGCTACACCTTCGGCGCCCTGGCCAACTATAAAATCAACGACCATGTAAACCCGTACATGGAAATGAGCTTCATGGACGACCGCTCCACCGCCCAAATCGCCCCCGGCACCGTGCAGGGCGGCATCTACGGTGACCTCGGCGGCCTGAACTGCGACAACGCCCTGCTCAGCGACCAGCAGAAGGACTTCCTCTGCGGCGCCGCCGGCCTGTCCAGCGGCAGCATCTACGACGACGCCGGCAATTATGTAGGCCCCGAAGACGTGGCCGAGGGCATCCTGGTACGCCGCCGCAACCTGGAAGGTGGCCCGCGCCAGGACGAGCTGCGCCACGAAAGCTTCCGCGTGGTGCTTGGCACCGACGGCAAGCTGGCCGGCGCCTTCAACTACGACCTGTTCGCCTCCTACGCGAACGTGTCCTACACCAGCCGCTTCACGGGCGATGCCAACCGCTTCCGCCTGGCCAATGCCCTGAACGCGGTGATCGACCAGCGCCCGGGCTCGTCCACCTTCGGCCAGCCGGTCTGCTCCATCAATGCCGACGCCAGCGCCCTGAACGACGACGCGGGCTGTCTGCCGCTGGATTACTTCGGCGCTGATTTCGCCTCGCCCGAAGCCACCGCCTACGTGCTGGAAAACAAGGGCATTACCGGCGACACCTCCATGAAGAACCTGGTGTTCTCCGTCAACGGTGACCTCGGCGAGTACGGCATCAAATCGCCCTGGGCGGATTACGGCGTTGGCGTGGCCGGCGGTTACGAGTACCGGGAAAACACCCTGGACTACCGCCCCGACGAAATCTACGCCACCGCGGTTACCCCCGAGCTGCCCATCAGCGGCGATGTTTCGGTGAACGAAGTGTTTGCCGAGGTAAACGTGCCGCTGATCGACGGTGTCACCATGATCGACATGCTGTCGCTGGAAGGCGCCTACCGCTATTCCGACTACAGTTCCGGCTTCACCACCGACACCTTCAAGCTGGGCTTGAACTGGGCGCCGGTGTCCGACCTGCGCCTGCGCGGCAGCTTCCAGCGGGCAGTGCGTGCGCCGAACGTGATCGAGCTGTTCTCCTCGCAGCAGAAGTTTGAAGTTGACCTCACCCAGCTGCCCAACGGCTCCTTCGACCCCTGTTCCGGCGCCAACCCCTGGGCATCCCTGGAGCAGTGCATGCGCACCGGCGTCACCGCGGCCCAGTACGGCAACATCCAGGACAACCCGGCCGGCCAGTTCAACACGCTGGTGGGTGGCAACCAGGACCTGAACCCGGAGACGGCCAACACCTACTCCTTCGGCCTGGTGTACAGCCCCGAGATGATCCCGGGCCTGACCGTGTCGGTGGACTACTTCGACATTGAAGTGGAAGACCTGGTGGGCAGCGTCAACCCCAACCTGGCGATGAACAACTGCCTGGAAACCGGCGACAGCTACTTCTGCGGCCTGATCAATCGCGGCCAGGGCGGCTCCCTGTTCCTGTTTGACGACGGCTACTTCGAGCGCTTCAACATCAACACCGGCTCGCTGGAAACCAAGGGCTTTGACCTGACCGTGGACTACGGCTTCGACGTTGGCAACCTGGGCGATGTGTCGGTGAACTTTGTCGGTACCTTGCTGGACGAATTCACCTCCACCCCGCTGCCCAACTCCACCGGTGATGAAATCTACGACTGCACCGGCCTGTACGGCGGTCTCTGCGGTCGCCCGCGCCCCGAATGGCGTCACAAAATGCGCGCCAACTGGGTAACCCCGTGGGATCTGTCCGTGGCGCTGACCTGGCGTTACATCTCCTCCGTGGATATCGCCCAGACCAGCTCGCAACCGGCCCTGTCCGGCAGCTTCGCCGCGGTCAACAAGACCCTGGATGAGCGCAACTACCTGGACCTGTCCGCAGGCTACATGGTCAACGACAACATCACCCTGCGCGCCGGCATCAACAATCTGCTGGACCGTGATCCGCCGCTGACCACCACCGCCGCCATTGAAGACGGCGGCAACGGCAACACCTACCCGCAGTTCTACGACGCGGTGGGTCGCACCATCTTCATGAGTCTGACTTTCGAGCTCTTCTAACCCCTGTACGAGAGCCGTGTGGGGTGGCTGTCCAATGTTGTGTTGGAGCCACCCCTTTTTTTCATTCATCAAGAGGACGAACCATGCCGATTCCGTGCAAAAACCTGCTGGGCGGCGCTGTGCTGGCCGCCACCCTGGCCGGGACGATGTTCGCCACGCCCACCCAGGCCGCAGTGTCAGACCAAGACCGCGATGAAGCCCGCGAGCTGCTGGAGCAGCTGATCGGCTATCGCACCGCCAAGGGGCAGGGGCAAGTGCCGGCGATGATCGACGTGCTTGTTGCGCAACTGCGCGCAGGCGGCTTTGCCGCCGAGGATATAGTACGCGTGCCGCTGGAGATTGAGGGCGAGCAAACCAGCGGGCTGATCGTGCGCTACCCGGCCGCCGGCATTCCCGCCGGGCCGCCGGTGGCCTTTCTGGCCCACATGGATGTGGTGGATGCCATTGCCGGCAACTGGAACACCGACCCCTTCAGCGCCACCGAGAAAGACGGCTACCTGTACGGCCGTGGCGCCCAGGACAACAAGTTCGGCGTGGCGCTGCTGGTCTCCACCTTCATCGACCTGAAACAGTCGGGCTTTGCGCCCACGCGCGATCTGGTGCTGGCCTTCTCGGGCGACGAAGAAACCGGCATGCTGACCACCCGGGAAATTCTCAAGCACCCCTACGTGCGCGACGCCGAATACGCCCTGAATTCCGATGCCGGCGGCGGCAGCATTGCCAAAGACGGCACGCCGCTGGCCTTCTCCATGCAGGCGGCGGAGAAAACCTTCGCCACCTTCCGCCTGCACGCGCGCAACCCGG
Organism: Parahaliea mediterranea; assembly: GCF_003402235.1. Lineage (GTDB taxonomy): Bacteria > Pseudomonadota > Gammaproteobacteria > Pseudomonadales > Halieaceae > Parahaliea > Parahaliea mediterranea. The sequence goes on along the minus strand of NZ_QEWO01000003.1, from coordinate 559,544 downwards.
GCGGCCACAGCAGTGTGCCGCGGCCCGACAACGCCATCTATGAGCTGGCCCACGCCCTGGTGGCGCTGCAGGGGCTGCAGTTTCCGGTGCAGTTCAACCCCATCACCCGCTCCATGGCCGAGGACGTGATCGCGCGCGAAGGCGGCGAGGTGGGCGCGGCCCTCACCACCCTGCTGGAAGACCCGGCCAACGCCCAGGCCATTGCCGTGATGCAGCGCCACCCGCAGTACGCCAACATGCTGTGGACCACCTGCGTGGCCACCATGCTGGAGGCCGGCCACGCCGAGAACGCACTGCCCCAGGATGCCATTGCCACCGTCAACTGCCGCATTCTGCCGGACACCGGTGGCGTAGAGCATGTGCAACAGGTGCTGGCCGACACCATCGATAACGACGCCATCGGCATGACCCTCGGCCGCGAGGCGGTGGAGAGCCCGGCCTCGCCCATTCGTGAAGACGTGACCGCCATTCTGCAGGCCGGTGTTGCGCTGAACTACCCGGGCATCACCCTGCAGCCAAGCATGTCATCTGGCGGCACCGAAGGGCGCGAATACCGCCGCGCGGGCATCCCTGTGTACGGCGCCGGCAGCCTGGCCCTGGTGCGCCCGGACGACAGCCGCGCCCACGGTATCAACGAGCGTATTCCGCTGGCATCCTTCTATCGCGAGATGGATTACTGGAACTACATAATGCGCCGGGTCGGCGGGGAGGAATGACACCATGACACTATCGCGCAGGCAGTTTGTATCGGCCGGGGCCGCACTGGCGGCTGCCGGCGCGGCGGCGCCACTGCAGGCAGGCACGGCGGCCCCGGCACCCGGCGCCACCTTGCCGCCGGCACTGGCCAGCCTTAGCTCCATCACCACCGGCGCCCAGCCCATTGGCGCCGCCGAGCGCCGCGCGCGCCGCGACAAGCTGGGCGCGCTGATGCGCCACAGCGGGGTGGATGCCGTGCTCATCGAGCCGGGCTCCAGCCTGGTGTACTTCACCGGGATCGAGTGGTGGATCAGCGAGCGGATTACCGCCGCGCTGATCATGGCCGATGGCGGCCTGGCCTTTATCACTCCGGCCTTTGAGGAAGACCGCCTGCGCGAACTGCTGGATGCACAGGCAGGCGCGCATGCGAAAACCCCCGCCAACGTGCTGACCTGGGAGGAAGACGAAGACCCCTTCGTTCTGCTGGGTGACTGGCTCAAGCAGCCTTCGCGCAAAATCAAAACCATCGCCCTGGACGAGGCGGTGCGGCACTTCATTGCCCATCGCCTGCAACAGGCGGCGCCGGATATCCGCCACACCACCGCGGTGGGGCTGGTCAACGGCTGTCGCACCGTCAAGTCGGCGGCCGAGCTGGCGCTGATGCAGCTGGCCGCCGATGTCACCGTGGCCGCCTACCGCGCGGTGTACCCGCTGGTACAGGCGGGCATGGACAACGCCGCCATCGCGGCGCTGATGTTCCAGGCCCAGAGCCGGCTGGGGGGCGACTCGCCCGCCGGCGGCGCCCAGGTGGGCAAGGGCAGCGCGCTGCCCCATGGGTCCAAAGAGCCGGAATACGTGGCCGAAGGCCAGGTGGTGCTGATGGACTTTGGCTGCAGCGTGGGGGGCTATCGCTCGGATATTTCCCGCACCTTTGTGTTTGGCGAGCCCAATGCCGAGCAGCGCAAACTGTGGCAGCAGGTGCGCCGCGGGCAGGACATCGCCTTTGCCACCGCCAAACCCGGCACCCCTGCCAGGGAAGTGGATATCGCGGTCCGCTCGTACTACGAGACCCTGGGCTACGGCCCCGACTACCGGCTGCCGGGCCTGTCGCACCGCACCGGCCATGGCATTGGCCTGGATATCCACGAGCCCATCAACTTCGTGCGCAACGAGGACACGCCCCTGGTTGCCGGCATGTGCCTGTCGAACGAGCCGGGTATTTACATCCCCGGCAAGTACGGCGTGCGCCTGGAAGACTGCCTGTATATCACCGACGAGGGTCCGCGCTGGTTCTCCACACCGCCCGAGCGCATCGATGAGCCCATGGGCTGAGCGTGAACGGCAATCGCGACCTGACCCTGGAGACACCGCAATGAAACAGCACATTCGCCTGGCCGCCGGTGCGGCCATTGCCGCCGCGGCCCTGGGCCTGGCAACACTGGGCCTGGCACCACTGGCCAGTGCCGCCGCGCCAGCGCAGGGCGAGGCCGAGCTGCGCCCTGCGCTGCCGGACATACTGCCGCTGCGCGAGCAGGCGACCCTGCGCGACGAGCTGCTGCGCGAGCGCCTGGACACCCTGCTGCCGCAGCTCATGCGCCAGCACGGCGTGGACATGTGGATCGTGCTGGCCCGGGAATACAACGAAGACCCGGTGATTACCACGATGCTGGATGCGCGCAACCTGCGCGCCCGCCGCCGCACGATGCTGGTGTTCTTCGACCCGGGCGAAGGCAAACCGCTGGAAAAACTGGTGGTCAACAAGCACGGCATGAACGGCCTGTACGAGCCGGCCTGGGACATGGCGGCCCAGCCAGACCAGTGGGCCCGCCTGGGTGAGATTGTCGCCGAACGCAACCCCGCGCGCATTGCCATTAACACCTCCCACCTGTCGGCCTTCGCCGATGGCCTTACCCACACCCAGTACAGCGCGCTGATGGCGGCCCTGCCGGCGGGCATGGACAGCCGCGTGGTGTCGGCCTACCCGCTGGCCATCGGCTGGCTGGAAACGCGCACCGCCACCGAGGCGGCGCTGTATGGCGACATTGTGCGCATTGCCCACGCCATTATCGGCGAGGGTTTCAGCACCGATGTCATCCAGCCCGGCGTTACCACCAACGAAGACCTGGTGTGGTGGTACCGGCAACGGGTCAACAACCTGGGCCTTGCGTCCTGGTTTCACCCCTCGGTGGAAATCACCCGGCGCGGGGTCCAGGGGGTGATCCGCGAAGCGGCGGCGCCCATCCAGCGCGGCGACATGCTGCGGGTGGATTTTGGCATTGTCTATCTGGGCTACAGTACCGACACCCAGCACGTGGCCTACGTGCTACAACCCGGCGAGCGCGACGCGCCGGCCGGGCTGAAGGCCGGCCTGCTGGCCAACAACCGCGTGCAGGACGCCCTGACCGACGCCTTCAAGGTGGGGCGCAGCGGCAACGAAACCCTGCGCATTGCCCGGGAGAACGCCATCGCCCAGGGCCTTGCGCCCACCATCTACACCCACCCCATTGGCTACCACGGCCACGGCGCGGGGGCCTCCATCGGCCTCAGCGAAAACCAGCACCATGTGCCCACCGGCGAATACCCGGTGCAGCCCAACACCGCCTGGTCCATTGAACTGAAGGCGCAGCACGCGGTGCCGGAGTGGGATGGCCAGCTGGTGGACTTCAAGACCGAGGAGGATGCCTTCTTCGACGGCAAGACCGTGCGCTATGTGGACGGCCGGCAAACCCGCTTTCACCTGATTGGTGGTGCCCAATGAGGGCCGCGCGCTGGACGCGAACCATGGGCGCTGCTGCCATCGCGGGCCTGCTGGTGGCACCGGTGGCACAGGCCGACACCGCCGCCATGCCGGTGCAGGTGGCCGAGCCCCTGATGCCGGGTATTCTGCCCCTGCGCCAGCGCGCCCAGGCGCAGGACCGCTGGGTAAAAGCCCGCCTGGACCGCATTGTGCCCGCGCTGATGCGCGAGGCCGGCGTGGATATGTGGCTGGTGATTGCCCGGGAATACAACGAAGACCCGGTGCTGGAATCCATGCTGCCGGCGACCTGGGTGTCTGCCCGGCGGCGCATGGTGCTGGTGTTCCATGATCGCGGCGGCGACATTGATGGCGGCTCAGACGGTAAAACGGGCGTGGAGCGCCTGGCGGTGGCGCGCTATCCGGTGGGTGACCTGTTCCCCTCCGCCTGGGACCCCGACACCCAGCCAGACCAGTGGCAGCGCCTTGCTGAACTGGTGGCCGAGCGCGATCCGGCGCGTATTGCGGTCAACATCTCCGCCACCTTTCCCCTGGCCGATGGCCTCAGCGTCAGCCAGTACCGCGAACTGCAACAGAGCCTGGGCGAGACCTACAGCCAGCGCCTGACCAGCGACGACCGCCTGGCGGTGGGGTGGCTGGAAAGCCGCATCCCCGAGGAAATGGCCGCCTACGGCACCATCATGCGCATTGCCCACCGGGTGGTGGAGCGCGGCCTGTCCGAGGAAGTGATTACCCCCGGCGTAACCACCACCGACGATGTGGTCTGGTGGTACCGCGAAACCCTGGCCGGCCTCAAGCTGGATTACTGGTGTCAGCCCAGCGTGTCGGTGCAGCGCGCCGGCATGGGCACCTTCGACATCGAAAAAATGGTGCTGGAAAACGGCAACGTCATCCTGCCCGGGGATTTGCTGCATGTGGACTTCTGCATGGACTACATGGGCCTGAAAACCGACACCCAGATGATGGCCTACGTGTTGCGCCCCGGCGAGCAACGCGCGCCGCAGGGCCTGCGCCAGGGGCTGGCGGCGGCCAACCGGGTGCAGGATGCCCTCACCGAGAGCTTTGCCGTGGGCAAAACCGGCAACGAGATTCTGGCCGAGTCCCGCAAACGCGCCATCAGGCAAGGGCTTGCGCCCACCATCTACACCCACCCCATTGGCGTGCACGGCCACGGCGCCGGCCCGGCCATTGGCTCCTGGGAACAGCAGGACGGCAACCCCGGCACTGGCGACTACCCGATGCGCGCCCACACCGCCTATTCCATCGAACTCAACGCCATAGAGGCTGTGCCGGAATGGAACGGCCAGCAGGGCCGCTTCATGCTGGAAGTGGACGGCTACTTTGATGGCGAGCAGTTTGAGTACATCGACGGCCGCCAGACGGAGCTGCTGCTGATTCCGCGGCGCTGACAACCCACACATTTAACGTTCAAACCCAACCAGGTAAAACCATGCAACGACTAGTTACACTGATTGCCGCGCTGCTGCTCAGCGGCGCGGCCGCGGCGGCGGACGTCGCCAACATTGCCAACATGCGTGAGCGCAGCGACATTATCGATCGCATCCTGCACCAGCGTTTTGAGCAGGTGCTGCCCGCGCTGATGCGCCGGGAAGGCGTGGATATGTGGGTCATCATGTCGCGGGAATACAACGAAGACCCGGTGATCAAAACCATGCTGCCCTCCACCTGGGTCTCGGCGCGGCGCCACACCATGCTGGTGATTTACGACCCGGGCCAGGGCAAGCCCCTGGAGCGGCTGGCCGTGGCCCGCTACGCAGTGGGCGACCTGTTTGAAAAAGCCTGGGACAAAGAGGCCCAGCCAGACCAGTGGCAGGCGCTGGTGGATGTGATTGCCAAGCGCAATCCGGCCAAGATTGCCATCAACGCCTCTGAGCACTTTGCCCTGGCCGACGGCATGAGCAGCACCGAATACCGCAAATTCATGGCGGCGCTGCCGCAACCGCTGCGCGAGCGCGTGGTGCCCGCCCAGAACCTGGCGATTGCCTGGCTGGAAACCCGCAGCGAACTGGAAATGCAGTACTACCCCCAGCTGGTGGAGATCGGCCACCGGCTGATTGCCACCGCGTTTTCCAACGAGGTGGTCACCCCCGGCAAAACCACCACCGACGACGTGGTGTGGTGGCTGCGCGATCAGAGCGTGGCGCTGGGCGTGGGCAACTGGTTCCACCCCACGGTGTCCATCCAGCGCGCCGACGGCGAGCAGTTCGACCAGATCAAGGCCTTCAGCAAGCGCCCGGGCGAGAACGTGATCCAGAGCGGCGACCTGATCCACGTCGACTTCGGCATCACCTACCTGCGCCTGAACACCGACCAGCAACAGCATGCCTACGTGCTCAAGAGCGGCGAAACCGGAGCGCCGGCCAGCCTGGTAAAAGCACTGGCAAACGGCAACCGCCTGCAGGACATTCTCACCGCCGAGTTCAAGACCGGACGCAGTGGCAACGAGATCCTCAAGCGGGCTCGCCAGCAGGCCATTGAAGAGGGCATCAAGCCCGCCATCTACACTCACCCGCTGGGCTTCCACGGCCATGCCGCCGGGCCCACCATCGGCATGTGGGACGCGCAGGAGGGCCTGCCGGTGAAGGGCGATTACCCCCTGTACCCCAACACGGCCTACTCCATCGAACTGAACGCGGCCACCTACATTCCCGAGTGGGACAAGGAAATCCGCATCATGCTGGAAGAAGACGCCTTCTTTGACGGCAAGACGGTGAACTACCTCGACGGGCGGCAACAGCGCTTCCACCTGATCCACTCAGACTGAGCCTGTCGATGGCCTGCCACTACGGTATGATGCGGTGCACATACCGTAGTGGCGGCAGACAGTCCAACACGCATCTGGTTAGAGCATGACAAAAGACAAACTTCCGGAGATTCCACCGGAGCTGGAGTTTCTTACCGCGCAGCATGACCTGTTCAGCGCGCCCTTCTACCTGATGGCCCACGCGGACTTCTACTACCACGAAGACCTCGACCGCGCAGCGGCTCGCCTGGGCCTGGATCGCACCGCCTACCGCATCCTGACCACCCTGCACCGGCAGAGCCCCATCAATATCAAGGAGCTGTCGCGCAATGCGCTGATCAAACGTTCCACCACCACCCGCGCCCTGGCCCGCCTGCGCGAGGCGGGCTACGTGAGCCAGCAGGTGGACGCGGCGGATTCGCGCCTGGTCAACGTGGCGCTGACCGAGCAGGGCAAGGTGGTTGCCCAGCGCATCATCGAGCTGGGCGACCGCCAGTTGCAGCGCGCCGTGCAGGGCATCAGCGAGGAGCGGCTGCGGGAGCTGACCCACACCCTGCGCGAGATCGTCATCAACCTCAACAAACTGCCCATCGAGTAGCCCTGTGAAGCGCCTGTTGCCGCATTGCCCCGGCCTGTGTGCCGCCGCCCGCGCCCTGACCCTGGGCGCGCTCTGCCTGCTGGGCCCTGGCCCCGCCAGCGCCGCGCAGGAAGCCGGCGCGGCACAGCCCGCCGAAGTGACGGTGGCAACCGTCACTGCCACCGCGCAGCAGGCGCAGGTGCGCCGGGGGCTCAACTGGCTGGACGCCCACCGCGACCACAGTGCCCGGCAACTGGCGGACATTGGGGCCATCATCGCGCCATCGGGCCAGGAGCAGGAGCGCGCCCACTTTGTGGCCGGCGCCATGCGCGCAGCGGGGCTGGTGGATGTGCGGGTATCCCCGGTGAACAATGTGGTGGGGCGCATTGCGGGCACCTCGGGCAAGGCGTTGGTGTTTGTGTCCACCCTGGATGACCTGGCCACCGTGGCGCAGCACCAGCGCGCCGCTGCTCACCCGCCACGGGTGAGTGGTGAGCGGGTGGTTGGCCCCGGCAGCAATACCTCACTCACCACCGCCGCGCTGCTGGCAGCGGCGGGCGCTTGGCAGCACAGCGGCCTGAAGCCCCGGCACGACATTGTGTTTGCCGCCGTGGCCGGCGAGGAAACCGGCCTGCTGGGCATGCGCGAGCTGTACCGGGACTATCGCGAGCGCGCTATCGGTTTTGTTGATGTGCTGGGCGAGGGCGAGGTAATCGAGTACGGCGGCATCGGCATTCACTGGTGGCGCGTAACGGCCCGGGGCGAGGGCGGCCACACCTTGGAGGGCGGCACGCCCAATATCAACCAGGCCATTGGCCGCGCCGTGGACCGCCTGCTGCAACTGCCCCTGCCGGCGCCGGTGGATGGGGCAGCGGTGGCCTGGCTGAACGTGGCGGTGCTGGACAGCGGTGCGGTGTTCAACCACCGGCCGGAGACGGGGTGGTTTTCGCTGGATGTTCGCGCCCTTGAGGCGGGCCACCTGGCCATGCTCGAAGACGACGTGCGGCGCACCCTGGCGGCGATAGAAGCCGAGCTGCCGGTGAGTTTTGCGCTGGAGGCGGTGAGCACCCTGCCCCCGGGGCAGATTGCCGGGGCGCGGGAATCGCAGCTGGTGAGAAGTGCCGAGGCGGTGTCGCACTACCTGGGCAGCAGTCCGCGCATCGACAACCGCGGCTCGTCCAACATGAACATTGCGGTGGCCGGTGGCACCCCGGCCATCCAGATCGGGTCCGAGCGGGGCGGCCGGCGCGGCTACCCGCAGGAGTGGGCCGACATTCCCACCCTGCAGCGCACCAGCCGGCATGTGTTTTTGCTCTCGGTGATACTGGGCGGCGCGGCGCCCTGAGCGCGGCGGCCGCCCCGGTGTTTATCGCGGGCGTTGGGTGATCGCCTTGCATCCCCTATCCCCTATCCCCTTACACCGCCTTACACCGCCTTACATCGCGTTACACCGTCTTACATCGCCTGGGCCACTTCCGCCTTGCGGATCAGCTGCACCAGCTCCGCCCGGTAGCCGTAGGGGTCGTCGCCGCGATTGGCCTGGGCCAGCGCCAGCGCATCCGCGTAGTGCCAGCTGCCGGTGTACTTGCCGCCGCGCAGCAGCTCGCCGAAGCCAGCCACTGCGGTGGCAAAGCGGGCCTCCTGCAACTGCGTGGCATCGGCGGGCGGGGCATTCACGGCAATCGCCTGGCTGATCAGCTGCGAGCGCTGTTCTCCGGGCAGCTTGTAGCGCAGCTTCAGGAAGCCGTACTCGCCAGCCGTGCTGGCGCTGGCCGGCGCCAGCGCCCGGTCGCCATAGCGTGAGGGTTCAAAAACCCCGCTGTCGCTGCCCGCCGGGGTGATCTCGTAGATGGCGGTCACGCTGTGGCCGGCGCCAATGTCGCCGGCGTCCACCGCGTCGTTGTTGAAGTCTTCCTCCGCCAGCTGGCGGGTTTCATAGCCGATCAGGCGGTATTCGCTGACGGTGTCCGGGTTGAATTCCACCTGGATTTTTACATCGCTGGCAATGGGAAAGAGGGTGGAGGTGGCCTCGTGCACCAGCACCTTCTGCGCCTCGCCCAGGGTGTCGATGTAGGCCGCCACGCCGTTGCCGTTCTGGGCCAGCTCCTGCATCAGGGCATCGTGGTAGTTGCCCTGGCCAAAGCCCAGCACCGACAGGTATACACCGCTCTCGCGCTTGCGCTCCACAAAGCCCTTGAGTGCCTCGGGGCTCTGCAGGCCCACGTTGAAGTCGCCGTCGGTGGCCAGCACGATGCGGTTCACTCCGCCTTCGATAAACTGTGATTCCGCCAGCTGGTAGGCAAGCTGGATGCCCTCGGCTCCGGCGGTGGAGCCGCCGGCCTGCAGGCGGTTCAGGGCGTTGAGAATGGTCTGCTTGTCCTTTACCGGCGTGGGCTCCAGCACGGTGCCGGCAGCGCCGGCATACACCACGATGGACACCGTGTCCTCGCTCTGCAGCCGCGACAGCAGCAGGGCCATGGACTGCTTCACCAGCGGCAGCTTGTCGGGGCTGTTCATGGAGCCGGACACATCCAGCAGAAAGACCAGGTTGGAGCGCGGCTGCGCGCCCTGCAGCGCATAGCCCTGGATGCCGATGTGCACCAGCTTGTTGCCCTGCTTCCAGGGGGCGTCCAGCACCGACACGGTGGTGCCAAAGGGCGCGCTGCGGCCCTCGGGCTGCGGGTAGTCGTAGGGGAAGTAGTTGATCAGCTCCTCCACCCGCACGGCGTCCTTCTGTGGCAGCACGCCCTGGTTCAGCATGCGCCGAACAAAGCTGTACGCGGCGGTATCCACATCAATGGAGAAGGTGGACACCGGCGCTTCGCTCACCCGCTTGACGGGGTTGGCCTGTGCGGGGCTGAAGCGGTCGCGGCCGTTGTCCTGGTAGCCGGGGGGCACAATGCCTTCAATGGGCGCCGCGGCGGCGGCCATGGCCGGCGCGGCGCGCCGCTGCTCGATATTGCCGGACTGGGCCTGGGCCGCCAGGCGTTTGGCTGCCGGGCGGGGGGCCTCGTTTTCGGCGATCATCCCGCTGATCTGGGCCTCGCCGGCGGCATCGGTGGCCGGGGCGCGGCGCAAAAATGGCCGGGACGATTCGGCCGAGGCTACTTCTTCCAGTGCCGGTTGCCCGGCGGCGTGGTCGTCCAGCGTGGCGGTGTTGTGCGCTGCTTTTCCTGTTGCTTTCCCGGTTGCTTCCTCGGCGGGGGAGGGTAGAGGCCCCATGCCGCCCTGCCAGGGTACCTGGGTGGTGATGAATACCGCCAGCACCAGCATGGCGGCACTGGCCAGGCCGCTGTACACCCAGCGTTTTGCCGGTGACGGTGCGGACGCGGTTTTTGATGATGGCTTTGATGAATGCCCAGATGAGGACTCAGATGAAGGCCCAGCTGATTGCGATGAGCTTTGCGCGCTAAACAGTGACATGATCTTGCTCCCGTGGGGTGGTGGTTCGGGAGTAAGACGCTCGTCGGCGGTGCTTCCTTGGGCGCCGGCGGTGGTTTTTTGATCGGCCTGCACCTCGTCAAAGGCGGCCAGGGCGGCGGCCACGGCGGCGGCCACGGCCTGCTGCTGCGCGCGGGGCTCGGGGGGGGCGTCGCAGTCGACAAAATGCTGCCTGAGTTCGTCGTCGTTCATACCTCAACTCCCGGCTGCTGTTCCGGCTGCAGCCGTTTGCGGATTTCATGCAGGCGCCAGGACACGGTGGACTCCTTCACCTCCAGCACCGCCGCGGCCTCGGCGTGGCTGAAGCCCTCGCCCAGCACCAGTACCAGGGCCTCGTAGTAGCCCTCGCCCATGGCCTGCACCTGGCCCAGCACCTGGCGCAGGTAGAGGGCGCTGTCGGGGCCGCCTTCGGTGAGGATGTCGGTGGCGGCGTCTGCGTGCCCCCGCTCGCCCGCACCCGCGCCCGATTGGCGGGCGCGCTGCCAGTCCAGGGCGCAGTTCACCACCAGTCGATACAGCCAGGTGGTGAAGGCGGCCTGAAAGCGGAACTGCCCAAGGGCGCGGGCCAGTTTGATGCAGGCCTGCTGGGTGATGTCCTCGGCGTCGGCGCGCTGGCCACTGTATTTCAGGGCAAAGCGGAACATCAGGGCGTAGTGATCCTCCACCAGGCGCGCAAAGGCGTCCCGGTCGCCGCGCTGGGCGCGCCTGATCCTGTCCTGAAGGTCGCTGTTCATGGCCGGCCTGTGGCTGTTTGGGACTTAGACGGCGCGCTGGGCCATTTCCTTGGCCCGGCCCCCTGATTTTTTACCCGGCGGCTTATTGCCTGGCCTCAACCGGCAGGAAAACGCCGGTGTGGCGGGTCAGTACTTCTTCGGTGTCGGCTTCCACGTCCAGTATTTTATGCGGCCACCAGGTGAGGTTGGCGCCCACGTAGCCGTTCAACGCCACGGGAATGGCAAAGGTGCGGGTTTCGGTGGTGTTGTTGCGGATATAGCTGCCCTCGCCCATTTCGTCCTCGTACAGGTAGGAACGGGTGGCCCGGCGGTCCTTGCCGTAGTCGGCGGGGTTGGACTTGACCGCCACCCGCTCGCCATCGCGGTTCTCGGCGGTGAGGGTGGTGACGCGGCGCAGGTCCTTGTCGATCTCCACCCGGGCGAAGTGCATGCCCTGGCTGCGGTTTTCCAGCAGCGACAGGGTCAGCTCGGGGGCCTTGTTCTCGGCAATGTTGCGCGGGCAGCGGCCGGGATCAAAGGCGAAGGTGGCGGTGGTCACCCGGTAGTCGTCGCCGCTGTCCTTGCCCTTGCCGTCGTCGGTTTGCAGCGCCTTCAGCTCGCCCACGCTGCTGCGGCAGTACTTGCCCAGCAGGTCGAAGGCCGGGGCGCCCGGGCTGCGGTGGAAGGTGAGTTGCAGGGTGTGATCCACCGTGGCCACCCGCAGGTAGATGTCCTTGAGGGGGTCGCCGTGGGTGTCGCAGTCACGGCAGGGGTTGATGTTCAGGTCGTCCAGCGGGCTGGGGCTGAGGGCGGTGTCGAAGGCGCCCTGGTAATAGCCGCCCAGGGCGGCCAGGGCCTTCTCGTCGCGCGCACTCAACTCGGCGGCCTGCGCCTGCGCGGCGCAGCCCGCCAGCAGGGCCAGCAGGCGTAAAGGCAGGGGTATAGACAGGCGTAAGCGAAGCATGATCATTCGGTTGTGGTGGCTCCTGCAGGTTAGGACAAGTGAAACCGCCGGCTGTTCACCGCGCGGGTGCCTGCTGGCGCTTTGGCCGGTTGCTTAACTGGCCATCCAGGCCGGGAAGGGCAGTTTGTGGCGCATCAGAAATTCCGGGTTGAACAGCTTGCTGTGGTAGCGGCTGCCGGCGTCGCAGAGCACGGTGACAATGGTGTGGCCGGGGCCCAGTTCCCGCGCCATGGCCACGGCGCCGGCAATGTTGACGCCGGATGAGCCGCCCACGGAAATGCCCTCGTGCTTGAGCAGGTTGAAGGCGAAGGGCAGGGCGGTGTCGTCGTCGATCTGGCAGCTGAAGTCCACGCTAAGCCCGTCCAGGTTGCCCGGCACAAAGGACACGCCAATGCCCTCGGCGATGGACTGCGCTGTTGTTGACGGCCCTGGCTCTGACTGCGCCGTCGCTGACTGCCCTTGGCCGGCCTGCGGGGGGGCATTGAAATGGCTGTACAGGGCCGAGCCGGCCGGATCCGCCAGGCCGATTTTCACCGCCGGCTTGTGCGCCCGCAGGGCATCGGCCACCCCGGCCAGGGTGCCGCCGGTGCCCACCGCGCAAATAAAGCCGTCGATATTGCCGCTGGTCTGCTGCCAGATCTCCTGGCCGGTGGTGTCCCGGTGTATGCGCCGGTTGGCGGGGTTGTCGAACTGCTGCGCCCAGGTGGCGCCGTTGGGCTCGGAGTGGGCGCGCCCCTGGGCCACCTGGCGGGCGGTGTGGATGTAGTGCTGGCTGCTGCTGTAGGGCGCGTTGGGCACCAGAATCAGGTCTGCCCCCAGCATTTCCAACTGGCTGATTTTCTCAAGGCTCGCGGTCTGTGGCATGACGATGACAGACTGGTACCCCAGGGCGTTGGCCACCAGGGTGAGGCCAATGCCGGTATTGCCGGCGGTGCCTTCCACAATCACCCCGCCCGGGCGCAATTCGCCGGAGGCCTCGGCCGCGCGGATGATGCCAAGGGCGGTACGGTCCTTCACCGAGCCGCCGGGGTTCATGAACTCGGCCTTGCCGTAAATCTGGCAGCCAGTGAGTTCCGAGGCCTCCCGCAGGTACAGCAGGGGCGTGTTGCCAATGAGGTCGGTAATGCCGGTCCGGTTCGTCATGGGCTACCTCGCTTTGCGCCGCCGTGTGCCCCGATGATGGCACTGTTTGCGCGGCTTGCCCAGCCAGCCTGCATTCAGTGTGGGTTGTAGGAGGTCGGTTCTGACGTGGTATTACCCGGCCACCCGGTGCACGCTGCTCTGCCCCGCCTTCCTTGCCTTCAGGGCAGAACCACCATGTCGGCACGGGGCAGGGAGGGCCTTGGAAACATGAATTTTATTTCAGTGCGGCTATAGCCTGCTTGTTGGGATCACCTTCTCTACACCTAAGTTTGCTAATAAATGTGGGGATATAGGCGATGAACTTCCACAAGTACGTTAATTGACTATGCAGGCCTCTCTACGGCGGCTGTGTTGCCGGCCGCCGATGCGGCCAGTTTTCGGCCCGGCTGGATGCAAGGCCTTTGGCAGCGTTTCCTTAAACAATAACCAGAGAAGGTACGCCATTATGAACAGACTGTTATATCTGCAATTCCGCCCACTTGCCCTGGCTCTGTCGCTGATCGGTGCCGGCAGCGCACTGCCAGCATCTGCACAACTGATGCTGGAAGAAGTGGTGGTTACCGCACAGAAACGCGTTGAAAGCCTGCAGGATGTGCCGATATCGGTAGCCGCGATGTCGGGTGAGAAAATTAACGATGCCGGTATCCAGAACGTACAGGAACTGTCGTTTTCCATGCCCAATGTCAGTATTGGCGAAGCGCCGTTTGACAATAACCTGTTTATTCGAGGCATTGGCTCCGGGGTGAACGCCGGCTTTGAGAAGTCGGTTGGCATGTATGTGGATGATCTGTATATCGGCAAGGGGCAGCTTTCCCGGGCGCCCTTTCTGGACGTTGCACGGGTAGAGGTGCTCAAGGGGCCACAGGGTATTCTATTCGGCAAAAACACGATTGCCGGCGCGGTCAACATCAGCACCACGGCGCCCACTGATGAATTTGAAGGCTATATCGAGGGCTACTGGGACCCGGAACATGGCGATCGCGAGGTAACCGGTGTGATCTCCGGCCCGCTGACCGATAATCTCCAGGCCCGCCTGGCCTTGAGCGGACGCAAGCTCGACGGCTTTTTCGAGAACTACTTCACCGGCGAAGACTTGCGCGAGCGGGAGCAGCAGATCGCGCGGTTACGCCTGGCCTGGCAACCCACCGACAAACTGGACATCAACTTCAAGGTCGAAACCAGCACATTCGACGATGACGGTCGCCAGAAGGTGGTGGCCTTTGCCGGTGAGGGCTCCGCCTTCCACGACCTGGTCGGCGATGAAAAGCCAACCAGCGGGTCACAACCGGAAGCTCCCGACTTCAACAACACCGACGCCAACGTCGCAACGCTGAAGCTGGATTATGCCCTCGGTGACAGCACCCTGACCGCCATTACCACCTACGGTGATTATGAAACCGAGATCGGGGATGACCTTATGGCAACCGGTGGAACCAGCGCGGTGGGTGATGGTCGCTACTTCTGGGCCAACATCGACGAGGACTACGAACAGTACGCCCAGGAATTCCGGCTGGTGTCGCCCGGCGGCGAAACCATCGACTATATTCTCGGAGCCTACTTTGAAAAGTCCAACTTCTACCGCCTGACCAAGGGTGACTGGCCTTTCCCCAACAGCACGCTGGACGGCCTGACGCAGACCTGGAAAAGTTACGATCTGGACACGGATTCCCGCGCCTTCTTCGCCCAGGGTACCTGGAATGTCAACGACGTGTTCAGGCTGACTTTCGGTGGGCGCTATACCGAGGACGAAAAGGAGTTTGGTTCAACTCTGGTGGCGGATACCGCGCTTCCCTCAACCGTCCTCGGGCCGCGGGATGACCGTGGCATGAAGCGCCAAGATGAAAAATCCACCTGGACTTTTAACGCCCAATGGGATTTTTCCATGGATGCCATGGCCTATCTGACCCTGTCCACAGGTTTCAAGTCAGGCGGTTTTGACGATGCCCTGAACCGCGCCTTCCTCCCCAACGAAGATCACTACGAGGTACTGGCCTTTGATCCGGAAACCGTGAAGTCCGCGGAAATCGGCGCCAAGACCACACTGCTCGACGGCGCTGCCGAGTTGAATATTGCTGCCTTCCATAGCAAGTACGAGGACCTGCAAACCAGCGCTTTTGACGGTGTGGTCGGCTTTACTGTGACCAACGCCGGCAGTTCGGTGACCAAGGGCGTCGAGGTTGATGGCCGCTGGCGGGTTGCCGAGGGCCTTACGCTCAGTGGCAGCCTGTCCTGGCTGAAGGCGGAGTACGATGATTTCGAGAACGGCGCCTGTTCCCAGTGGCATGCCAACAATACCAACGACTGTGTGGGTGCGGTGCGCGACCTCTCCGGGGAGCCGCTTCCCTTCGCGCCGGATTACTCGGCGGCGCTGGGCCTGGAATATGTCCTGCCGTTGGGCGAAAGCCTGGAGTTGCGCACCAATCTTGATGTCATGTATACCGATGAATTTGCCACGGTGCAGGATATCGACCCCATCACCATCATGGACAGCTATACCAAGGCCAACCTGCGCATCGGGGTGGGGCCCTTCGACGGTACCTGGGAACTGGCCATTGTGGCCAAGAACATTACCGATGAGCAGACGCTGGGCTGGTCCAATGATGTGACCCTCGGTAACCTGCCGGGACGGGTGAACACTTATTCCGGTTTGATCGATCCACCGCGGACCGTGGGTGTGCAGGTCCGTTATCGCTTCTGATATGGCCTTTTCTGTCAACAGGCACAAAACTGTTTGTCGTTGAGCCACATCCAGGGCAGAGGGGGCCGTGAAGGGCGAAAACTCCCTATAACACTGCAAAACCGCGGGTGGGGCGGAGAAAGGTTATCATGGACAAGCCGTACGAAGGCCATGGAATGGGCCAGTTGGTACTTGATCTTGGCATGGAGCCTGTTGTGCCCCTGAAGCACCCTGACAGGAGACCGATGTGAAACGACCCCTGCTGACAATTGGCCTGCCGGTGCTGGTGGTGGGCGCCGTGCTGTTCTTCACCCTGATGCCGGGCTATCTGGAGCGCTCGATGAACGTGGTGCTGGATCATGAGCCCTACGCCATCTCGGCCGAGGCCAGGGCCCTGCACAAGACCCTGGTGATTGGCGACTGGCACGCCGATAGCACCCTGTGGAAGCGCGACCTGGCCGAGCACAGCGAGCGTGGCCAGGTGGATGTGCCGCGCCTTCAGGCGGGCAATGTGGCCCTGCAGATGTTCACCTCTGTCACCAAGTCGCCGGCCGGGCAAAACTACGAGGAAAACGCCACCGACGCCGCCGACAACATCACCCGCCTGGCCCTGGTGCAGGCCTGGCCACCCGCCACCTGGGGCAGTTTGGCCGAGCGCGCCCTGTTCCAGGGGCAGAAACTGCACGCGCTGGCGCAGCGCGTGCCGGAGGCATTCCAGCTGGTTTTGAACCGCGCCGACCTGGCACGCCTGATGCAGCGCCGCCAGCGCGGCGAGCCGGTGGTGGGGGGGCTGCTTGGCACCGAGGGCTCCCATGCCTTAGATGGCGAACTGGACAACATCCAGCGCCTGTACGATGCGGGCTTTCGTATGATGGGCCTGCAGCACTTTTTCGATAACAAGCTGGGCGGTTCCCTGCACGGGCAGAGCGGCGCCGGCCTCACCCCCTTCGGCGTGCAGGCGGTGGACACCATGCAACGCCTGGGCATTATGGTGGACGTGGCTCACTCATCCCCGCAGGTGGTGGAGGACGTGCTGGCGCGCTCCCAGGCGCCGTTGGTGGTGAGCCACACCGGCTTCCACGGCCACTGCCCCGGCCCGCGCAATATTTCCGATGCGCTCATGCAGCGCATTGCCGCGGCCGGGGGCATTATCGGCGTGGGCTACTGGGACGGGGCCATGTGCGACATTTCACCGCGCAATATCGTGGCGGCAATGCGCTATGGCATCGACTTGGTGGGGGTGGATCACATTGCCCTGGGCTCCGACTTTGACGGCAGCGTGACCACCGCCTTCGACACTGCCGAGCTGGCAGTGCTGACCGAGGAAATGCTGCGCGCCGGCTTCAGCGAAGCGGAAATCCGCAAGGTGATGGGCGAGAATATGCTGCGTTTTCTGCGCCAGAACCTGCCGCCTGCCTAGCTGGCGCTGCCTTTGCGCAACGAAAAACGCCGGCACAAGCCGGCGTTTTGCGTTCGGGCCCTGCGACTGGCATGGCTGGGTTGTGAGGGCTATTGCATTACGCTCATTCCACCATGTTCATTCCATCAAGCCGGGCTGGCTGTAGTCGCACACCCCGTCGGGGAAAATTTTCAGCAGCCGCTGGCGTTGCTCGGTGGTGGGAATCCAGCTGCCGTACACGCCGTTGTCGAAGGCTTCTTCAACGGACTGCAACTGGCACTTGAACACGTCACCGGTGACCGGCGCCCCGGCCACAATGCGTGAGGTGCTGTACACCGGGAAGCGCTGGGTGCAGGCCCCGGGCGCCTCGTCATCCAGAATGCCGTTCCACACGTCGTCGCCGCTGGCAATCAGGTTGCCGTTGCTGTTGAAGCAGCTGTCCACGGCGCTGGCCGGGCGGTTCTCTCCCACACTGGCCTCGGGGTTGTCGCGGATGTTGGCCATCCACTCATCCAGCACCGCAAAGGCGGCCATGGTGTTGTCCACGTTGTCGCCGTCGGGATTGCGGTCCACAAACCAGATCACCTGGTTGGAAGCATCGCCATCAAAGTTCAGCAGGCGCTGGCGGGCGGCAAAGGACTGGTGGCTGTTGTGCATGTCCAGTTCCTCCTCCAGGTAGTGCCGCAGGTCGATCAGCGGAATGTCCACCGCGCCGTGATTGACCATGCCGGCGTCGAAGGCGGCGGCAATGGCGCCCGGGTCGGCCGCCTTGCGCGGGGCTGGCTCGCTGCCGGTGGCGGTGGCGGCGTTGCGCCAGCTCCAGGGGTCGATCTGGTCGGGGTACAGCGGCTGGTTGTCGTCCAGGGCAAAGCACAGGTCGAGGATGAAGGGGCAGCCTTCCTGCACCATCTCCGGTTCGTTCTTCCAGCTGCCCACGGCCCAGTTCAGGTCCAGGAATTCGGTGGCGCTGATATTGCCATCCACAAAGGCCTGCAGGCCGTACTGCACGCCCACGTTATCCCAGGTGGTGGCGGCAAAGCCGTCCTCGGCGCGGCCGTAGATGTTGATCAGGTCGGCAAAGTGGGTCCACTCCACTTCGGCCTGTTGCTCCGGGGTGATGCCGGGCGCTTCGCCGAAGTGCGGGTTGAGGGCCAGTGGCGACAGGCCGCGCCAGGCAGCGGTGCACTCGGTGGAGCCCGGTGGCAGCCAGGGGGTGAGGCCAAAGTCGATCACATCATTGGGCACTGCGGCGCTGGCGTTCAGGCCGATCAGCCAGGTGCGGTTTTCCCAGTTGGCCCACTTGGAGCTGGGGTCTGCCTGGACCTGCAGGTCCATCCAGCGCTCCAGCAATTCGCAGTCGCCGATGTGGATGGTCTGGGTCACCATGTCGGGGTAGGAGTACTGGGGCACGCCGGCATCGATCAGGCCCGGGTGGTTCTGGGCGTACACATACTGCTGGATACCGCCGCCGGAGCCGCCCACGCCCACGGTGTAGTCCGGCACGCCGTAGCCGGCCACAAAGCGCGACTTCACCATCAGCGCCGTTTCGCCGCCCAGTTCCAGGTTGTAGTGGGTGCCGGTTTTGGTGCCGGTGGAATAGGCCACGGCGTAACCCGCTCCCAGGCCATCCACGTAGAGTGCGCGGCTGCGGCTGGGGTCGCCCTGGTAGTGGCCGATGGCCACGCCGCCCTGGAAGTAGTAGATCAGGCGCTGGTTCCAGGCGCCGAGGTCCGGTTCTGCATCAGCCGCGGCCGGTGCCGGCGACAGCATGGCCAGGGAGTACAAAAAGCGGTTCAGGCTGCCGCGTTCCCAGCGCACGATAAAGTCAACTTCGCTGCCATCGAGGGTAGTTGTGGTAGCCATGTCCTCGGGGCGTGCCTGGCCGGGGCTGTAGTCGGCCCACTCGCCGCCGTTGGTGCGGTACTTATAGCTCACCACCGTGTCCACGCTGCACTGCTCGTCGAGCACCGGGCCCAGCTCCAGGTTGGCAAGGTCATCCTCCACCGCGCAGAAGAAGGGGTCCTGCTGTGGGCCGGAAAATATCGGGCCGGTGGCGGGGTGGTTGGTGAGGGTGACACTGGCCGGCTCAATACTGGCGATACTGCTGGTTGCGGTGAGGGTGTTCTCACCCTCGGCCAGGCCGTCCACTCGGCCCTCCAGGCGCCGCTCGCCGGCGCTGCTGAAGGCGGCGGTGACATCGCGCCCCTCCACCTCCACGCTGACTTCATCAGCAGACACCCCCTCCGGCACATCGATGCCGATGCGGGCCTCGCCGTTACTGACCTGGGCCGGGTCGCCAGAGAGCACCGCCAGCACCAGGGCGCCGGTGGGGTCCGGGTCGGGGTCGCCCCCGCCGTTGTCGTTGCGGTCGGAACTGCTGCTGTCGCCGCAGCCGGTGAGGGCGGCCAGCAGAAGCAGCAGGGGCAGGGTGAGCAGGGTTGCGGGGCGTGAGCTTCCGTTGCGTTTGGGCATATCCTTCTCCTTATTGTCAGGCTCGTTTTCAGCTTAGCCGTGTGCCGGTGGCTGGCCAATTGTTTGGTCTAAAAAAACAAACCACGAATGGACAGGCTGGTACGAGTGTGCCACCTCTGCTGGGTCAATGGGAAAGTTTTGATGGGTGCCTGGGAGTTGGCATAGGTACCCCTGTGTGGTCGAGTAAGTTAATCTCGTACCGCAATACCCGTTGCCAGCACAGGATGTGCCGGCGCACAACAATAACGACAGGTGGCCCGCCAGCGGCTGCCGCAGACGCCAGCAGGGATTTCGCATGTTCAAAACGCCATCAGACCCTATTCCATCGATCCAATGCCGCTCATTGTCCAGCGTCACCGCCTGGCTGCTTGCCGGCGCCCTGGTGTTGACCGCCAGTTGCAGTTCTCCACCGTCGGGCAAGGGCGGCACCGGCCCGGGCGCTGTCGATGGTGCGCGCATCCGCGCCGCCGACAGCGAACCGCAGAACTGGATGAGCCACGGCCGCACCTACGACGAGCAGCGCTTCAGCCCGCTCAAGCAGGTCAACGCTGACAATGTGAACAATCTGGGGCTCGACTGGTATTTCGATTTGCCCGACAGGCGCGGCATTGAGGCGACCCCCATCGTGGTGGATGGCGTGATGTATGCCACCGGCGCCTGGAGCAAGGTATTCGCTCTGGATGCCACCAGCGGCAAACTGTTGTGGTCCTACGACCCGGCAGTGCCCAAGGCCTGGGCCGCCAACGCCTGCTGCGATGTGGTCAATCGTGGCGTTGCGGTGTGGCAGGGGCGGGTGTACTTCGGTAGCCTGGATGGCCGCCTGCTGGCACTGAACGCCGCCGACGGCTCACTGGTGTGGGAAGTGCAAACCACGCCAAAGGACAGGCCCTACACCATCACCGGCGCGCCGCGTATCGTCAAGGGCAAGGTGATGATCGGCAACGGTGGCGCGGAACTGGGAGTGCGCGGCTTTGTGTCGGCCTATGACGCAGAGACCGGCGAGCGCGCCTGGCGCTTTTACACCGTGCCCGGCAACCCGGCCGAGCCCCTGGAGAACGCGGCCCTGGCCCAGGCCCTGCCCACCTGGAAGGGCGGCGAGTGGTGGAAGATCGGCGGCGGGGGCACCGTGTGGGATTCCATGGCCTACGACCCGGAGCTGGACCTGCTCTACATCGGCGTGGGCAATGGCTCCCCCTGGAACCGGGCCATCCGCAGCCCGGGTGGTGGCGACAATCTCTACCTGTCGTCCATTGTGGCCCTGCGGCCGGATACCGGCGAGTACGTCTGGCACTACCAGACCACACCCGGAGAAAGCTGGGACTACACCGCCACCCAGCACATGATTCTCGCCGAGCTCGACATCAACGGCGCTACCCGCAAGGTCATCATGCAGGCGCCCAAGAATGGCTTCTTCTATGTGCTTGACCGCGCCACTGGCGAGCTGCTGTCCGCTGAGCCCTACACCCGCATCAGCTGGGCTACCGGCGTGGACATGGCCACCGGCCGCCCCATCGAAACGCCTGAGGCGCGCTATGAAAATGGCGAAGCAGCCATGGTCTGGCCGCATCCGCTGGGTGGCCATAACTGGCACCCGATGAGCTACAGCCCGAAGACCGGACTGGTGTACGTGCCGGCCCAGGAAATCCCGCTCGTTTACTCATCCGATACCGAGTTCCGTTACAACCCAAGGGGCTGGAATACCGGCGTGGAACTGGACAAGGCCGGCATGCCCGATGACGCAGAGCTGCGCGACCAGTTCCTGCCGCTGGTGAAGGGCCATATCAGCGCCTGGGACCCGGTGAAGGGTGAGGAGCGCTGGCGCATCCAGCACGACAATATCTGGAACGGCGGGCTGTTGAGCACTGCGGGCAACCTGATCTTCCAGGGCAATGCCGAGGCCGGCTTTGCCGCCTACCGCGCCGACACCGGCGAGGAACTGTGGCACACCGACGCCCAGACCGGCGTAGTGGCCGCGCCCATGACCTACGCCGTGAATGGCGAACAGTACATTGCCGTCGCGGCGGGCTGGGGTGGCGCCTTTGCCCTGGCCGGTGGCGACAGTGCTGCGCGCAGCAAAGGCACCGTTTCCAACCCGCGTATCCTGGTGTACAAACTCGGGGGCAAGGCGGCGCTGCCGGCGCCGGCAACACCAACCGCGGCGCGCGCTGTGGATGGCGGGTTCAGCTACGACCCGCAACAGGTTGATGAGGGTTACAGTCTCTACATGGCCAATTGCCACATGTGTCACGGCGACCGGGCAGTATCCGGCAGTTCCTCCGTGCCCGACTTGCGCTACATGAGCGCCGAGACGCGCGAGCAGTTCCTGCCCATCGTACTGGGCGGCCTGCGGCATAACCGGGGCATGATCGGCTTTGCCGAGACGCTGGATCGCGACCAGGCCATGGCGATTTACCACTACCTGGGCAAGCGCGCAGAGGATGTGGCGCAGGGGCGGGATTGATTCACCGTTGCGGGGCTAGCTGCGCTGCCCGGCAATCCACTCATCCACCACCGCCTCCAGAATGGCAATGGCCAGCGAGCCATTGCCCACAATCACATCGTGGAAGGCGCGCAGGTCGAAGTCTTCTCCCAGGGCCTTTTCGGCCTTGTTGCGCAGTGCCTGGATGCGCAGTTCACCCACCTTGTAGGCCAGGGCCTGGGCGGGCCAGGTGATGTAGCGATCCACCTCGGCCACCACTTCCGCCTCGCTGAGGGCGGTGTTGGCCAGCATGTAGTCGATGGCCTGCTGGCGGCTCCAGCCGAAGGCGTGCAGGCCGGTGTCCACCACCAGCCGGTTGGCGCGCCACATTTCGTAGGTCAGGCGGCCGAAGTCGCTGTAAGGGTCCTGGTAGAAGCCCATCTCCTTGCCCAGGCTTTCGCTGTACAGACCCCAGCCCTCGCCGTAGGCCGAGTGGTAGAGGGTGCGGCGAAAGGGCGGTAAATCCAGCTCCATGGCCAGGGCGGTCTGGTGGTGGTGGCCCGGCACGGCTTCGTGCAGGGTCAGGGCCTCCAGGTTGTACAGGGGCTGGTTCTGGAAGGCGTCGGCGTTGATGAAGTACACGCCCGGGGTGCGGCCATCGGCGGTGCCGCTGGCGTAGTAGGCGCCGCGTCCCTGGGACTGGCGCACGGTGTAGGGCATGCGCGGCAGGGTGGCGAAGTACAGCGGCATCAGCCCGTCCACTTTCTTGGCGATGAAGGAAACTTTCTCCAGCAGGTCCTGGTTGCTCTGGGCATAGAACCGCGGGTCGCCGCGCAGGGAGTCCAGGAAGTCCTTGAAGCTGCCCTGGAATGCCAGCTGGTCGATAATGGCCTGCATCTCGGCGCGGATGCGTTTGGTTTCTTCTAGCCCCAGGTCGTGAATCTCGCGGGGGCTCAGGTCGGTGGTGGTGAAGTAGCGGATCAGGTAGCGGTAGTAATCCTCGCCACCGGGCACGCTGGTGATGCCCTCGCGCTTGCGGCAGGCCGGCAGGTATTCGTTGCGGACGAAGCTGGCAAAGGCGGCGTAGGCCGGCAGCACATCTTCGGCAATGGCTTCTTTTGCCTCGCTGGCCAGGCGCTTGCGCTCGCCCTCTGGAATGTTGCCGGGGAAGCGGGTGAAGGGCTCGTAGAAGGCGGACTGGGTAGGGTCGTCCACCAGGTAGCGGGTAATGGTGTCGCCGTAGTGCTGGAAGGACACGCAGGGCTGGGTGAAGCCGCTGGCAATGCCTTCGCGCAGGGCCGCCATCTGTTCCTTGTTGTAGCGCGGGTAGTCGTGAAAGCTCACGATGAGTTTTTCGTAGTCCGCCACGGTGGTAAAGGCCATGTTGGCCGGCGCGTCGGCAAAATACATGTGATAGCCGAACAGGGCGGTAATGGGGAACAGGTGATCGTACTGCTGGTAGCTCTCCTGCTCGGTTTTGCGCTCGTAGGCAAACAGCTGGTAGCTGATGCGCTCCTGGCCGCTCAGCGCGGAACCGTCAATCTGCGCCAGCCGGGCCAGCATGTCATCGTTAAAGGCCTGCCGCCGGGCGCGGGCCTTGGCGCTCATTTCCGGCAGGGTGCCGTCGGGCCGAAAGGCGTCCGGGTCGGTGCGGAAGAAAATTTTCTCCTCGTTGGCGCGGGCCCAGTGGTCGGCCAGTAGCTGTTTGAAGTCGGCGCTGGCATCGGCCAGGGCCGGCAGCGGCGCCGTGGCTAAAGCCAGGGTGGCAAGGGCCAGTGTCGAAAAGGCCCGTATCCAAAAGGCGAGAGTCGAAAACGAAAGTGCGGCACGCTGGCGTGCCCGGGCGGTAATGGCAAACAAAGCGGGATAACCTGTGTTGCTGGCGGTAGATGCCCTGCAAGCATACACACCTGTGGGGTGCATTGGCAGTAATCCGCCGGGGTGCGCTGGCAGTGGTTCATCCGAGTGTCAGCGCTCCGTCACGTTCCTGTAATGCGAATTGCGTAGATTGCCCTCGCGCAGCCATAGGGTGCTGCGCGGCCATTATTCAATAGCGCATTTGCTAAGGGGAATTTCCGTGAACGACGCCATCCTGCGACGCCATCCACTTGCCATCGCCATCGGTGCGACCCTCTGGAGCAGCGCCCTGCTGTCGAACACCGCCGGGGCCCAGGACGGCGCGACATCCGCGCGACTGGAAGAGGTGATTGTTACCGGGCGCGCTGGTGCCGGCCAATTGAACCGGGCAGAAGCCAGCTTTGCGGTGTCCTCCCTGTCGGCGGATGACCTCAGCAAAAACAACCCGCTGAGCGTGGCGGATGTATTCAAGGCAGTGCCCGGCTTCTGGGTGGAGTCCTCTGGCGGTGAGGGCAGCAACAACATCCGCACCCGCGGCATTCCCCGCGACGGCTATTCCTCCATCTCCCTGCAGGAGAATGGCCTGGCCGTGCAGCACGACGGGGGCCTGGGCTACTTAAATGCCGACCAGAGCTTTCGCCTGGATGAAACCATCGCCAGGGTAGAAGTGGTGCGCGGGGGGCCTTCGGCCATTTTTGCCTCTAACGCGCCGGGCGGTGTCGCCAACTTCATTACCCGCCGCTCTTACGATGCGCCCGAGGCCGTGCTGAAGTACGAGGCCGGCGACTACAGCCACAACCGCATCGACGGTT
The DNA here is from genome assembly GCF_003402235.1 of Parahaliea mediterranea. Lineage (GTDB taxonomy): Bacteria > Pseudomonadota > Gammaproteobacteria > Pseudomonadales > Halieaceae > Parahaliea > Parahaliea mediterranea. The sequence goes on along the minus strand of NZ_QEWO01000003.1, from coordinate 534,855 downwards.
ATTACGGGCTGCCGGTGGGCGAAGACATGTTTGTGGGAATGGGTGGCTTTTACCGCAAGAACGACGGCATTCGCGACCCGGGCTACACCTCCAACGACGGCGGCCAGATTCGCCTGAGCTTTGGCAAGCAGTGGGACAGCGGCGAGTTGTTCCTGGATGTGAAGCACATCAACGACAAGGTGGCCTTCCTGCTGCCGATTCCACTGACCTTTGATGGCGACGGCGGGGTGGCCGGCGTGCCGGGCTTTGACCCCAACTACGGCACCCTGGCCGGGCCGGAAGTGGAGCACAACACCTACCGCAACCTGGGCGATGGGTACGACTTTGACCTGGCCGATGGCACCCACACCGAGCTGACCCAGTTCACCGCCAACCTGGACTTTGCCCTAGGCAGCTGGAACGTACACAACAGCTTCCGCTATCGCCAGAGCGACATCCTGCGCAACGGCCTGTTCCCCACCGGCAACATCGAGAGCGCCACCGATCGCCTGGACAGCTATCGCCAGGCGCTGGCCGGGCAGTTGCCGGCAGGCTCCGACCTGGAGATCCGCTTTGCCAACCATCCGGGCGAGGCCTTTGATGTGGCCAACAACGCCGGCAATGGCCTGGTGCTGAACGGCAACCTGCTGTCGGTGGAAGTGCCGCTGGATGAGGTGATCAACGACTTCCGCCTGAGCCGCGCCTTTGAGTTTGGCACGCAAACCCACGATGTATCGCTGGGGGTGTACTACGCCGATTACGACTATGAGTTTGTGCGCTACATGGCCACCGCCATGTTCGAAGTGCACGACCAGGCCCACCTGCTGGATATGGTGGCGGTGAACAACGGCCAGGATGTGCTGAACGTGACCGAGGGCGGCATCCTGCGCTACGGCTCCCTGTACGACAACGTGGAAGGCACCGGCGAAACCCTGGCTTTTTACGCGTCCGATGAATGGCAGATTACCGACGCCCTGCGGGTGGATGCCGGCCTGCGTTACGAAATGATCGACCTGGGCGGTTCGGTGGAAGGCAAAACCGTGGTGGATCTGCAGCAGAGTGCGTCGCTGGCGGACGACCAGTTCATCACCGGCAACGGCGTGTTCACCCCCATCGACGAAGACTACGACGAACTGGCCTGGACCATTGGCGTCAACTACCAGTTCAGCGACAGCTTCGGCGCCTTTGCGCGCTACACCGATTCCTTCCGCACGCCCAACGCGTCGGACTACAACGGCGACCCGAGCCGCACCGACCTCAAGGTTGAGCCCATCAGCATGGCCGAAACCGGTATCAAGTTCGCCTCGGATCAGGTGGAAATCTACGCCACTGCCTTTTACACCGAGTTCGACAACATCCGCTTTACCGATTACGTGTTCGACAACACCACCAACGAATACACCAACCGCACCGCCTACGGCGATACCCAGACGGTGGGCCTGGAACTGGAAACCTACAGCTACTTCAACGACTACGTGGACATGAGCCTGGTGGTCACCTGGCAAGATGCCGAGTACAACACCTTCGCCTTCACCGAGCTGCAGAACGGCGAGCCGGTCACCGTCGACTTTGGCGGCAACCAGTTGATCCGCGTGCCGGAGTTGTCGATTCGCGCGGTGCCGGGCGTCAACCTCATCCAGGGCCGCCTGCGGGCCGAACTGGAACTGGAGTACTTTGACGACCGCTACGCGGACGTGGCCAACAGCGTGGTGCTGCCGGATTACCTGACCGTGGGCGCGGTGCTGCGCTACCAGGTCACCGACAACCTGTCGCTGCAGGTGAACGGCAAAAACCTCACCAACGAAATTGGCCTAACCGAGGGCAACCCCCGCTCCGGCCAGTTCATCAGCGGCGACGCCGGCAGCGAGTTCTACCTGGCCCGCCCCATCCTTGGCCGCTCCTATACCGCGTCCATCTACTACGCCTTCTGATAGAGGGCGTTTACCGCCGCCGGGCCGTGATGGGCCCGGCGGCTGCCATTGGCAGCGCAAAAAGGAAGCTGAAGTGACCCCCAAACTGTTTTGCCACAGGCGCCCTGCGCCGCCAGGGTTGGCGCGCATGCGCCTGCGTGTGTTGCGCTGGCTTGGCCTTTTGCTGTGCGTTGGCCTTGCGCCGGCGCTGCAGGCGCAAGAGCAGGAGAAGGAGCAGGAGCAGCAGCTGACCCTCGACGGCGCCATCGATGAGCGCCACCACAACCGCTACATCGAACTGCCCTTTGAGGTGCCGGCGGGCACCCGCCGCATCAATGTGACCTTCGACTACCCGCGCGGGCAGGGCGTTACCATCGACCTTGGCATGCTCAGCCCCTCCGGGCTGCGTGGCTGGAGCGGCGGCAACAAGGCGCGCTTTACCCTGGGGGAAGTGGATGCCACGCCCTCCTACCTGCCGGGCGTCATCGAACCGGGGCAGTGGCGCCTGCTGCTGGGGGTGCCCAATGCAGAGCCCGGCGCCCGGGTAACCTACCAGGCGCGCATCGAGCTGCTGCAGGGCGCGGCGGCCAACACCCAGGCATTTGCCGATGCGCCGCTGAAGGCGCAGGCGGGCTGGTATCGCGGTGACCTGCACATGCATACCGGCCACAGCGACGGCAGCTGCATGAACAACGCGCCGGCCAAAGTGGCCTGCCCCCTGTGGATGACCACCCAGTCGGCACGCGAAAGGGGCCTAGATTTTATTGCCATCAGCGAACACAACACCCGCTCGCACTTCCAGGCCCAGCGCGAGCTGCAGCCCCTGCTGGATGACCTGCTGCTGTTGCCGGCCCAGGAAATTACCACCTTCTACGGCCACGCCAACCTGTTTGGCAGCACCGGCTTTCTGGATTTTCGGCTGACCGAGGCCGATGCAGCGCCACTGCTGGAACAGCTCGCCGCCAATGGCGGCCTGCTGTCCATCAACCACCCCGGGCTGCCTTCCAACCGCGACTGCATGGGCTGCGGCTGGACAGCAGCCACGGATTACAGTGCCGTCTCGGCCATGGAGGTCATCAACGGTGGCACCCTGCGCGCCACCCAGGGCTGGGTGCACAGCCCGGTCTCCGGCATTCCCCACTGGCTGGCACAACTGGCGGCTGGGCATCGCCTGACCGCCATTGCCGGCAGCGACAATCACAACCCGCAGGATGCGCCCGAAAGCCCCGGTGCCGTGGGGGCGCCCACTACCGTTATCTACGCAGACAGCCTCTCGCAGCAGGGCATTCTGGAAGGTTTGCGCAGCGGCCGGGTGTTTATCGATGTGCGGGGCGATCACCCCGAGGCGGTGCTGCAACTGCAAGCCGCCACCGCCAGTGGGCAAGCGCAGATGGGGCAGGTGCTCAAGGCGCCCGCCGGCGATGAGGTGACGCTGAGCGTGTCGGTGAGCGGTGTGGCGGATGCCGCCGTGAAGGCCTGGTACCGCGACCAGCGCCTGACGCCAGGCGCCCGCCAGCGTCGCCAGGGCGACACGCTGGAGGCGCAGTACACCTTAGAGAGTGACGGTCAGCCCGGCTGGCTGCGGGTGGAGGTCACCTCGGCGGAGGGCCAGCCGCTGCTGATCTCCAACCCGGTGTATCTGAATTTGCCCTAATTGGGGCTGCCGGCAGGCGCCGGCGGGAACTGGCTCAGCAGTTCCTTGGCCACCTCCGCGGCAATGCGGTTCTTGTCTTTCTGGTCGAGGGCGTTTTTCAGGCGCCCCTCGGCAATGCCGCGCCACACAATCTTCTGGCTGTGGCTGTCGATGATATCCAGCACCACCGTGCCTTCCTGGTAGTGCTTTACGTTGGGGCCGCTGCTGTAGCCAATGCTGACTCCGGCGCCATAGGTGCCCACTCCAACCCCGCCGTGCACACCTTGTGGGTAGCCGCTGAAGCTGTCGATGCGCATCTGGTCCTGCTTGGAAATGTGATAGTTCACCCAGAAATCCGCCTGCGCGGCGTTGCTTTCGCGAAAGCCCTTGCCGTGCAGTTCGCGGTCCACATAGGTGCGCACCCGATGATCCGAGCTGTTGTACTGACGGTAGTCGGCCTCGCGCGAGGGGTGGGCGTCGTCGTACCAGCGGTAGCTGTGCAGGCTGCTGAAGTCGAAGCTGTCGCTGTGGTCAATGTCGTAGCTCGGCTGGCTGGCGCAGGCCGCCAGGGTGAGCAGGGCGGTTGCTGCCAGGCTGCGGCGCAGCTGGGTATACAGGGTCGCAAAGGTCTGCGGCATGGAATCACCAGGTCAGGAAGGGGGCCAGCCCGGCGCAGCCTAGGAGCAAAGGCCGGGGCAAAGGCCGAGTGTACAGGCTCGGCAGGGCGGTGCAATCCGCCCTCGCTGTCAGTGCCAGCGCCCGGCGCGGTAGAATGGTGCCCTTTGCCAGGCCCACAGGAGGCCGCTGTGTTGACAGGGTGTGATTTGCCCCGGGCGATGGGGGCGAGCCGGTGACCCATCCGCGCCTGATACTGATTGCGATACTGGCCGTGTGCACCATGTCGGCAGCGCCAGTGCTGGTGAGCGCCACCCACGCCAACGAGGTGACCATTGCCTTTGCCCGCCTGGGGGTGGCGGTGCTGGTGTTCAGCCCGCTGGTCATCTGGCACGGGCGCCTGTGGCGCCTGGGCTTTGGCCAGTGGTGCCGGCTGGCGCTGATCGGGCTGGTGTTTGCGGTGCATTGGCTCAGTTACTTCATCAGCATCAAGCTGGCCGGCTCATCGGTGGCCGCGCTCACCATTACCACCTACGGCGTGCAGTACCTGTTCCTGGCCTGGCTGTTCAATGGCGAGCGGGTGGGCCCGGTGGAATGCGTGGCCGTGGCCTGCTGCTTTGCCGGCTGTGTGGTGGTGTCGCCCAGCCTGTCGCTGGAAGACACCACCAGCCGCGGCATTGCGGTGGGCCTGTTCAGCGCCCTGTTGTACGCCGCCCTGCCGCTGCTGCACCAGCGCGCCAGCAGCGTGCGCACCCTCGATCGCACCTGGGGCCAGTTCTTCTTTGCCCTGCTGTTCTTTATTCCCCTGTGGCCGCGGGCCGATTGGGCGCTGGGGCAGAGCGATTACTACCAGCTGGCGGTGCTCGGCCTGATGTGTACGGTGGTGTCCCATGGCCTGTGGGTCAAAAGCAGCACCGAACTGCCGGCCATCTATTCCAGCGTGATCTACTACCTCTACCTGCCCCTGGCCATGCTGGGCAGCGTGCTGTTCCTGGGCGAAGCGCTCACCCCGCAAAAACTGCTGGGGGCGGCGCTGGTGGTGGGGTCCAGCCTGTTCCTGTCGCTGTATCGCTTCCGCCGCCGGGAGCAAGCGGCCGGCTGAGGGGCGAGCCGCCATTTGCGGTTTTGTCGCCTGCATTGTTGAACCGTGGCGCCTCCGCCGCCGCGCTCAGCGGCCAAGAGGGTGCAGGCGGTGGTGCCCGCATTGTTATGATCGGCTCCACTGCCTCTGCCAGACCATCATAAAGGCCCGCCATGACGACAGCCCGCTCCCCCTTCGACCCGGTTACCATTGGCCCCGTGAGCCTGCGCAACCGCTTTGTGAAATCCGGTGCCAACGAAGCCATGTGCATCGACGGCAAACCCACCAAGGCCCTGGTAAAACACCACCGCGACCTGGCGGCGGGGGGCGTGGGCATGACCACGGTGGCCTACATGGCGGTGGCGCCAGAGGGGCGCACCCTGCCCAACCAGATCTGGCTGCGCGAAGAGGCCCTGGCGGATTTGCAAGTGCTGACCGACGCGGTGCACAGCGAAGGCGCGGCCATCTCCGCCCAGCTCACCCACGGCGGCTCGTTCGTCACCGGCATGAAGGTAAAAGGGCGCACCATCAGCTCGGTATCCGGCTTTAACCCCGCCGGAGCCCTGAAGGGCAACTTCTTCAGCCGCGCCATGAACGAGGATGACATGGCGCGGGTGACCGACGAGTTTGTGCGCGCCGCGCAGCTGTGCCGCCAGGCGGGCTTTGACGCGGTAGAACTGCACATGGGCCACGGCTACCTGCTGAACCAGTTCATCTCTCCCCTCAGCAATACCCGCGACGACGACTACGGCGGCAGCCCACAAAACCGGGTGCGCTTTCCGGCCCGGGTGCTGGCGGCGGTCAAGCAGGCGGTGGGGAGCGACCTGGCAGTGATCGCTAAACTCAGCGTGGCCGATGGCGTGCGCCGGGGCACGCAGGTGGAAGACACCGTTATCACCGCCCAGGCGCTGGAGGCGGCCGGTGCCGACATGCTGGTGCTGTCGGGCGGGCGCAATGTGGAATCCACCTGGTACATGTTCGGCAGCAACATGCATCGGGAAGAGATCAGCAAAGTCCTCAAACAACAGGGCGAATGGATCACCTCGCTGATGATGAAGGCGGCCGCCTCCAGCGAGCCGAAGGTGACCTTCCGCGAGCTTTACTTCCTGGAAAACTCCCGCCGCATCCGCGAGGCGGTGAGCCTGCCCCTGGCCTACGTGGGGGGCAGCAAGTCTCTGGCCAATGCCGAGCAACTCGTGAGCGAGGGCTTTGACTGCATCGTCATGGCCCGCGCCCTCATTCACGACCCGGCCCTGGTCAACAAATTCAAAAGCGGCGAGGTGAGCCAATCCGGCTGCGACAACTGCAACGGCTGCGTGGCCTACATCTATCACCCGGCGGGCACCTGGTGCGTGAAAAACCCGCCCAACGACCCGGCCCTGAACCAGGTGCCGGCGGCGCAGGGTTGATGTTGGCAGACGCAGGTTACATGGAGGACAGCGCATGAAAGTCTGGTTGATTGCACCCTGGACCCGGGTGCAGGACATGGTTGAACTGGCCCGCCACGCGGAGGCCCTGGGCTTTGAAGGCATCATGGGGGCCGACCACGCCTTTGTGCCGCAGTCCATGGCGCCGGGCTACCTGTATTCCGACGATGGCCGCCCGCCCATCGACGGCGACATGCCCTACCCGGATGTGTGGACCACCATCGCCGCCATGGCCTGCGCCACCCGGCGGCTCAAATTCTCCACCGCCGTGTACGTGCTGCCGCTGCGCAACCCCATTGAGGTGGCCAAGGCGCTCGCCAACCTGGCTCATATCAGTAACGACCGCGTCATCCTCGGCGCCGGCGCGGGCTGGATGAAAGAAGAGTTCGACGTGTATGGAGTGGACTTCCAGCAGCGCGGCAAGCTGCTGGATGAGTCCATCGAGGTGATGCGCAAACTGTGGCGGGGTGGTTACGTGGCCCACGACGGCCCGCTCTATCCCTTTGCACCCCTGCAGATTACGCCGGCGCTGGAGCGCCCGGTGCCGGTGTACATCGGCGGCGCCAGCAAGGCGGCCCTGAAGCGCGCCGCGCGTTTGGGCCAGGGCTGGATTGGCGCGGGCAACGACATCGACGAAGTGCCGGCGATCCTTGAGCAGCTGGCGGCCTACCGGGCCGACTACGGCCGCGAGGCTGAGCCCTTCGAGACCGTGATCGCCGTCAACCAGCCCCAGCAGATCGACAAAATGAAGCGCCTGCAAGCACAGGGCATGACCTCCGCCGTGTTCGGTGTTACCGACCACACCCTGCCGCTGGCGGACAAACTCAAGGCAATGGATGCCTTTGCAACGGGCCTGATGCCGCAACTGGCCTGATGCCGGCCTGCTTTCCCGATTAGCCAGGCCGGTGAGTCTTGCAGGTTGCCACCGCTTGCCTGACTGTGCTGTGATGGGCGCGCACGTTTATACAGGGCAACTGTGACGGACGTGGGTGACGAACTCCGGTGAAGAGCTCGGGCCCCGCCGCACAGGGATCGGGTAATCTGCCATGGCGCACAGGGCACCATCATCATCCGCGTTTTCCAATCTGCGGGAAGACCCGCTGGTCTCCGTTATTATTGAAAGCCTTCCCGGCATGTTCTACGTGTTTGACGTGAACGGCCGGATGCTACTGTGGAACCAGCGGCTCTGCGAACTGACCGGCTATTCACCTGGCGACATAGAACACCTGCACCCCCTCGACCTGTTTGAAGACAGGGCCTACATGGCCGGGCGCATCCGCGAGGTGTTCGAACGCGGCAGCAACGAACTGGAAGGCAGCCTGGTGCGCAGGAATGGCGAAACCGTGCTGGTGCGCTTCTCTTCAAAGCTGGTGGACATCAACGGCCAGCAGTGCGTGGCCGGCCTGGGGGTGGATGTGTCTGACCGCCAGCGCATTGAAGAAATCCTCCACGACAGCGAAGCGCGCTATCGCAGCTTTATCGAGAACACCACCGAGGGCGTGTACTCCTTCGAGGTGGAGCGGCCAGTGCCGGTGGAGACGCCGGTGAGCGAACAGATCCAGCAGGTTTACAACGGCCGCATTGTGGCCTGCAACGACGCCATGGCGCAGATGTACGGCTACACGCACGCCGCCGACCTGGTGGGGGTGAAGATCAGGGATCTGCACGCCGGCGAAGACCGCCCGCAGAACCGGGCCTTCCTGCAGGCGTGGATAGAAAACGGCTACCACATCGTGAATGCCGAATCGCTGGAGGTTGGCCGCGACGGCAAGCCGCTGTGGTTTGCCAATAACTGCGTGGGCATCGTCGAAAACGGTTGCCTGGTGCGTGGCTGGGGCGCGCAGATTGACATCAGCGAGCGTAAATCCGCCGAGCAGCGCCTGCGCCTGTCGGCGAGCGTGTTCGAGAACATCGCCGATGGCATCTTCATCACCAATGCCGATTACACCATTGTCGATGTGAACCAGGCATTTGTGGACATTACCGGCTACGGCAAGGCCGAGGTGATCGGCAAGGACACGCGGCTTTTACAATCCGGCCGGCATGACGATGCCTTCTTTCTGGAATTGCAGCACACCCTGGGCGAGCGCGGCTCCTGGCGTGGCGAGGTCTGGTACCGGCGCAAGGATGGCGAAATCTTCCCGGTGCTGTTGACCGTGAGCGCGGTGGAAAACGACGACGCCGTGCTGACCCACTACGTATGCGCGGCCACCGACATCAGCCAGATCAAACAGTCACAGGAACGGTTGGACTACCTGGCCCACCATGACCCTCTCACCGGCCTTGCCAACCGCGCCCTGCTGGTGGAGCGGCTGGAATGGTCGATGCAGCATGCCCGGCGCAACCAGCACGCCTTTGCCCTAGTGTTCATTGACCTGGACCACTTCAAGCACGTCAACGACAGCATGGGGCACCCGGCGGGGGACGAGCTGCTGCAGGCTGTCGCGCGGCGGCTGGTGAACGCGCTGCGCGAAGAAGACACGGTGGCCCGCCTGGGTGGCGATGAGTTTGTGCTGATTCTTGAACAAATCCCCGACGCCAACGTGGCCGCGCGATTGGTGGAAAAACTGCTGAAGGCCCTGGCCGAACCCTTTCGCATCGAGGGGCGCGACATTCACGTGCTGGCCAGCATGGGCATCTGCCTGTATCCCGGCGATGGCGACGACACCCAGACCCTGCTGCGCAATGCCGACGCCGCCCTGTTCCGGGCCAAGGAGCGCGGGCGCAACACTTTCGAATTTTACACCGAAGAACTCACCCGCAACGCCCTGGCCCGCGTGCTGTTGGAGAGCAACCTGCGGCGCGCCCTGGCCGAGAACCAACTGGCACTGCACTACCAGCCCCAGATAGATCTGGACACCGGCGCCGTGGTGGGCATTGAAGCCCTGGTGCGCTGGCACCACCCCGAGCAGGGCCTGATGCTGCCGGGCAGCTTTATCCCCCTGGCCGAGGAAACCGGGCTCATCCATGACATTGGCGAATGGGTGCTGCGGCAAGCCTGCCGCCAGGCGCAGCTGTGGCGGACGGCGGGCCTGACCTTTGGCCGGGTGGGGGTGAACGTATCCCGCGCCCAGTTGCAGCGCGGGCGCCTGTTCGAAGAAATCCAGCAGGTGCTGGCTGACACCGGCTTGGCGGCCCACCACCTGGAGCTGGAAGTGACCGAGAGCTTCATCATGGCCCAGGAGCGCCTGGCCATCCGCCAGCTGGACCGCCTGTTTGGCAGCGGGGTGTCCATTGCCATCGACGACTTTGGCACCGGTTATTCCTCCCTCAGCTACCTCAAGCGTCTGCCGGTGCATCGGCTTAAAATCGACAAAACCTTTATTCAGGACATTCCCGGGGACGAGAACGACGTGGCGATCACCGCCGCCGTTATCTCCATGGCGCACAAACTGGGGCTGAACGTACTGGCCGAGGGAGTGGAGTCCGCCGAGCAGGCGGCCTTCCTGCGCGAGAGCGGCTGCCGGGAGGCGCAGGGCTTTCTGTATGCGCGCCCGCTGGATGCCGCTGCGGCCACCGCCTTCCTGCGCGCCAGGCGTGCTGGCTAACAGGGCCAGCCAGCAGCCGGGGTTGGCACTGCCCCTAGGCAACAACCGTGCGGTGCAGCAGGCGTTCGTAGCCCTCGTAACCGCCGTTGGCCTTGTGCAGCACCGAGCGGTTGTCCCACATCACCAGCATATTGGCCTGCCATACGTGGTGGTACTGGAAGGTCTCCCGGGTTTGCCACTGGTACAGCTCCAGCAGCAGCGCCTCAGCCTCGGCATCCGCCATGCCTTCAATACCGATAATGTAGCCAAAACAGCCGAAGATGGCGGGCTCGCCGGTTTCCGGGTGGGGGCGAATCAGCGGGTGGGCCTGCACCTCGTAGGCTGAATCCGAGGCCACAATGCGAAAGCCGCGCTCCTGGCCTTTGTCGGCTTCGCCATACAGGCCATCTGGTGCGTAGGCGCGCTGGGCCGAGTGCAGGGCGCGCTTGCCTTCGACTCGCTTACGCAGGCCATCTGGCATGTGTGCAAGCGCCAGGTGCTGGTTGATGAAGTCCGTGTTGCCGCCGTGGGGCGGGATGGTAATGCCGTACAGAATGGTCGCCGCCGGCGGCGTGGCGCCAAAGCTCCAGTCGGTGTGCCAGGCCTCGGCGAAAATGGGCGTGCGCTCATCCGCCCGCCGGCGAATCTCAATCACCTGGGTGCCTTCCATCGGCGGAATGTAAGGGTCGCCTGCAAAGTCGCCAAACTGCAGGCTGAAGCGCTCCAATTGCGCATCGCTGAGCTGCTGATCTGGAAAGGCCAGCACATGGTGTTGCAGCCAGTGCTGGCGCAGCTCGTTGACCTGCGCTTGCGCCAGTGGCTGGCTGAGGTCGATGCCCGTTACCGTGGCGCCGCAGGCACCGTTGCTGGGAGTAATGGTCAGTGGCATGGTTATTGTCCTTTTATTGGCGGCCAGCTGGCAGTTCTACTTAATCGCGCGCCCCGCGTAAAGCCGCGCCGGCCTGCCAGGTGGCGCGATCCTGCCCCCAGGCCCGCACCGGGTGCGCCGCCAGCGAGCCGGGCATGCGCGTCTCCTCCCCGGGGCGGGACCCAAGCCGCTCCGCCAGCGCCTGCGAGCGCACATTGGCATCGGCAATCAGGTGATCCACCCGCGTCCAGCCCAGCACATCAAAGGCGTAGTCCATGCTGGCCACCGCCGCCTCAAACCCGTAGCCCTTGCCCTCCGCCGAGCGCAGCAGGCCCCAGCCCACCTCACGCACCGGCCAGTGCAGGGGCGTCCACGGCCCAATGCGGCCAATCCACTGGTTGGACGACTTCTCTATCACCGAGAACATGGCCGCCGGCAGCATGTGCCAGGCGCCAAGCAAAGTGCAAAACGAGCGCCAGGCATCCGCCTCGCTCTGCACACCACCCAGGTGCTCCATGGTTATCGGGTCGGCGGCAAACTCAGCAAAACGCGGGAAGTCCTCTGGCCTGGGCGGGCGCAGCAGCAGGCGAGGGGTTTCCAGTTGAATAGGGGGCATGGAGGGCATGAGGTTGGCCTTTACAAAGGGTTGCAGAGCGTTGCAGGGTTTATAGCACAGTGCGCGGGGTGTGACGGGTGGCCGCACTGGCTGGCGGCGGCCTGAGCCGCGTATCAGGGTGCGCGAAGCTGCAGGTCGACCTGAACAATCACCTCAAAGCCGACGGTGCTGTCGTTGGCCCACATACCGCTGCCCACGTTGAACTGGCGCCGGTCCAGCACAGCCTGGCCGCTGAGCCTGGCATTATCGCCGTCCTCCCGCCACGTAAACTGCAGCGCTACGGCCCGCTCAACGCCCTTGAGGTTCAGCGTGCCGTGGGCAACAAATGATCCGTCGCCGCCGGCACTGAATCGGGCGGCGGTATAGCGCGCATTGGGGTACTCATCGACATGGAACCAGTCCGCACCCGGCAGTGACATGTCCCGCTCATCGCTACCGGTAGTGACCCCGGCCAGTGGTATCGCCGCATCAAACCGGCTGCCCGGCAGGTTCTGCGGGTCAAACCGGATGTCTGCCTTAAAGCTGGGGAAGTGCCCCTGAAAGGCGACATTGTCGTAGGTGGCGGTAAAGCCCAAGTGGCTCTCGGTGGCCACCATCGGCCATTGCGGTGCTTTCGACAACGGCAACGACAACGACCGCGCAGCGCTCACCGCTTCTGGCGCTTCTTTCGCTTCAGCGGCCTGAATGGCATCGCCACCGGCCATCGCCGAGGAGGGCGCCTCGCCAGCGGGGCTTTGCTGGCCCGGCAGCCGCCAGGCGTACACGCCAACGCCCAGTGCCCCGGCCAGAGCAATTGCGAGTGCGCCCCTGCCGTAACCGCTGGTCGGCGCCATGCGTTGCAGAAAGTCCCGGCTGCGAAGGTGGTGCCCGATGGCCATTGCCACATGCCCCATCAGTAGCACAATCAGTAGCCAGGCCAGAGTGCCGTGAACGCTTTCAAACGCATGCTGCAAATCACGATCCGGCCCGGTGAGTGAAGGCACCGCGAACATGCCAAACCAGCGGAACGGAAAATCAGCGGTGGAATTCAGCACCCAGCCGCTGAGGGGAATCAGCAGCATCAGCACATACAGCGCAAAATGCCCGGCGCCGGCCAGCCGGACATTGAGAGACGAAAGTCCTGCCGGCTGCGGCGGCGCCGTGGCCCGCAGCCGCCACACCACACGGGCCAGCAGCAGCGCCAGCACCGTAATGCCGAGCGACTTGTGCCAGATATAAACCCTGAGCTTGGTCGGCGAGAGCGGCATTTCCCCGGCGACCAGTGCAAGCACAATGGCCGCCAGAATCAGCGCCGCAAACAGCCAGTGCAGCAGCTTGCCCGCTGCACTCCATTGGCTGGGCCCAAGGGGTGGTTCAGCGCTGGCCATGCGTGATGGCGCGCAGCATCTACTGCTTAACGCCCTCAACCTCAATCATGATATCGATATCCGCACCCACCACCGGAGCGTAGGTCGTCATGCCCCACGCCGTGCGATCAATCGTGGCGCTGACACTAAAGCCCGCCTTGGCCGTACCCATCTGGTCGCCCACCTTATTCACCACCGTCTTCAGCGTGACCGGGTGCGTCTGGCCGAGCAACGTCAAATCACCGGTGATTTCCAGCGTGTTCTCCCCGGTCTTGGTGACAGCGGTGCTCTTGAACGTCATGTCGGGGTACTTGGCGACGTTGAACCACTTTTCATCGCGCAGGTGCTCGTTCCACTCAGCGTCGTGCATCTCCAGGCTGTCGACCGGAATCGTCACAGTGACACTGGAGGTCTCCGGCGCATCCGGGTTGTAGCTGAAGCTGCCATCAAAATCAGTGAAAAAGCCGGTAGACGTGGAAAAGCCGAGATGGCTGACGCGGAACAGAATCTGCGTGTGCGCCTTGTCGAACGCATAATCCGCGGCACTGGCCATGGTTGGAGCCAGCAACGTAGACAGGCCCAACAGGCCACCCAGGGCAACGGCTTTGTACGTTGAAACGTGCTTGGACATCGTAGTCTCCTGATTGAATGCGCGGTCTGGCCGGGGCGTGGTATCGGCTCCGCTGGCTCATCCTAGCTGGCTATTGTGACAGTCGCAAAGGTGTGGATTGGGTGTGGTGGCGTTTTCGGCGCTGTTGATCCACACCTGCTGGCGATGGGGAAGTCGCTGAACGAGAACTGATCGCGGGGGAGTTATTTGGTGGGGCTTGGGGCTTGCCGAGCGTTCGGTTGCTGGCTGCCATCGAACGAGATGGCCCGCCCGAGAGGATTCGAACCTCTGACCTTTGCCTCCGGAGGGCAACGCTCTATCCAGCTGAGCTACGGGCGGTCTGAACAAGTTTTCCGTGTTTTCACACGTCCCAGCACTATTGCAAGCCGCCAGTGGATAGAGCGTTGCCAACGCTCCCCCTTCGGGGGCCAGCCCGAAATCGTAGATTTCGGTCGTTCCGCCTGAAACTGCTGCGCAGTTTCGAAGCGGCCCCACCCAGCTGAGCTAGGGGTGGATGCTTGCACCCCGGGGTGGGGCGGAAGGACGCGAATCATACCGAACCGCGCCCATTGAGTCTATCGCCGCGCCTGTCAGCTGGGTTTAGCCGATGTCCACACAGATTTTGCCGAAGTGGCGCTGGCTTTCCTGGTGGCGGAAGGCGTCGGCCAGTTCTTCGAGGGGGTAGTGGCTGTCGATGACGGGCTTGAGGCCGTTGGCCTCGACGGCCTGGATCATGGCGCTCTGGTGCTGTTGGCTGCCCACGGTGATGCCGTGGATGCGGGCGTTTTTCTGGAACAGTTCGGCGGTGGGCACTTCGCCGCTGATGCCGGTGAGTACGCCGATCATGCTGATGCAGCCGTCGAAGGCGACGGCGCGCACGCTCTGTGCCACGGTGCCTGAGCCGCCCACTTCCACGACGAGGTCGGCGCCGTGGCCGCCGGTCAGTTCCAGCACTTTGTTGCCCCAGCCGGGAGTGGTTTTGTAGTTGATGAGGGCTTGCGCGCCCAGTTCGCCCAGCCGTGCGAGCTTGTCGTCGGATGAGGAGGTGGCGATGACGCGGCAGCCGATCATGCGCGCCAGTTGCAGGGCGAAGAGGGAGACGCCGCCGCTGCCCTGCACCAGCACCCAGTCGCCGGGCTTGAGGTGGGTTTCTTCCATCACTGCGCGCCAGGCGGTCAGGCCGGCGCAGCCGAGGGTGGCGGCCTCGGCAAAGTTGAGGTTGGTGGGCATGCGGCTGAAGGCGCCGGCGGGCATGGTGACGGTCTGGCTGGCAAAGCCGTCTGCGTTGTCGCCGGGCACGCCGCCGAGTCGTGCCCGGGTGGGGCCGCCGTCCGGCCAATGGGGGAAGAAGTAGCTCAGCACGCCGTCGCCCACGGCAAATTCGCTCACGCCATCGCCTACGGCGGTCACGGTGCCGGCCCCGTCAGACAGGGGAATGCGGCCATCGGCGCTGGGGATCATGCCGGTCACAACGGCGTAATCGTGGAAGTTGAGGGAGCTGGCCTTGACCGCTACCTGGATTTCACCCGGGCCGGGAGCGCGGGGTTCGATGTCGCCGGGGATGAGCTTGTCGAGGCCGCCGGGGGCCTGGAGTCGTACTGCGCGCATGCTGCTTCCTTATTGCTGTGATGGCACGAAGCAGCAGTTCTACCAGTTGCGGCCGGGCATGGCCAGTGCGCGGGACTACCACATCAGATCGTCAGGAATCTCGTAGTCCTTGTACCACTCTTCCTCTTCTGCGGTGAGCTGGGCGGCGTCGGTTTGGTGGCAGCGGATCACGCGGCTTTCGTCCCGTTCGGCGATTTTGTCGGCCACAACGCCCGGGATGAGCTGGTACTGGTCGCCCTGTTTGGCAATGGCCAGGCGGCCGGCGGCCAGCTGTTTTTGCTGGATGGCGGTGACGTAGAGCTTTTTCACCTGCTTGCCGTCGGTGAAGTGGAAGCTGATGTCGCCGCCGGCGCGGTCCACCAGGTTGGTGTCGATCAACTGGCGGATCTGGGCGTTGATGGCCTTGCGCTGGGCTTTTTCGTTGAGCTGCTGGTTCAGCTCGCGGTCGCGCTGGGCCTTTTCGGCCTTGGCCTGGCGGGCGGCGGTTTTGATTTCGTCTTCCTGTGCCTGGCCGCTGCGCCGGGCAACCCGGTTGGCTTTGCGCTTTTCTTTGTCGAGTTGCTTGGCCCGCTTGGCGTCGGCCAGGCCCGCCTGCAGTAGCTGGTCTTTGAGTGATCCGGACATAGTGGGGTCTTTGCGGTTCGGGGCTGTGGATTGTAGCGCCGCCGCCGGCACAGGCCCAGTGCGTGGGGCACGGCCGGGGGTAAGGCCGAGCGTATAGCCGGGAGCATAGCCCATCCAGTTATAAGAAAAGATTGTAAAGATAAGTAAATAGTATTTGTTTGAGGAATATCATGGCGGGCAGAGGCGTCTAAGACATAACAGAGCCGCAAGGCTTCTGCGAAACAGCTGCACTCCGGTGGTTCAGGGGCAGCTGGGTGCAATGGACGATGGAGGTAGACAGAATGAATAAGTCATTGTTAACCGGTGCAATTTTGGGCGTAACGATTGCCACTGCAGGTGGTGTGGCGGCCAGTTTTGGCCTGCTCCCAGGGGGCGGTGGCGCCAGCGAGGCGGAGGTGCTGGAGGTGACCGAGGTGCGTGAAACCGTGGATAACCCCCGCGAGGTCTGCAAGGACGTGGCGGTGACCCGCCAGCGCCCGGTGAAGGACCAGCATCAGGTGCTGGGTACGGTGGCCGGTGCGGTCATTGGCGGTGTGCTGGGTAACCAGGTAGGCGGCGGCAGCGGCAAGAAGATCGCCACCGTGGCCGGCGCCGCGGCTGGCGGCTATGCCGGCAACAAGACCCAGGAGCAGATGCAGGCCGGCGATACCTATGTCGCCACGGAAACCCGCTGTGAAACGGTGGTGGATTCCCGCGAGGTGATCAGTGGCTACGACGTTACCTATGAACTGGACGGCGAAACCGACACCGTGCGCATGGCCTATCATCCGGGCGACAGCATTCCGGTGGAAGACGGCAAGCTGGTGATCAACAAAGAGAAGGGGTAAAAGCACGGCCGCCCCGGATGCGGGGCGGCCAGTAACGAGCAAGGTCTGTAGTTTGGGGCCATCTTCCCCGGCCCCGTCCTGCCCGCGGCGAGTCTCCTCCCGCGGGCTTTTTTGTGCGCGTTTTTTTGCGGCCGGTGTTACTGGCCGGCGGTCACTTTGCCGGGCGGGAAGGAGCCCAGGATGTTCACGGCGGCGGCGTTCACCACGTTCTGGTCGCGCAGTTGCTCTTTGTCTTTGATGCGGGACTGGATGGTGCTGCGCCACACGGATTTCTTCAGGGCCGGGTCGATCATGTCCAGGATGAAGGTGCCGTCGGTGTAGTTGCGGGTGACTACCTCGGTGCCGCCTGGCATGCAGGCCCAGCAGTTGTACATGGCGTAGCGGTTGTAGCCGTAGTAGGGGCCGTACATGCCGGGGTCGTTGTAGGTTTGCACATCGGTCTTGAACTGGGTGACCAGGTGCCAGCTCACCAGCATGTCGGCCTGGCTGGCATCTTCAATCACCTCAAAGCCTTTTTGCTTGAGGGCGAAGGTCAGGGCGTCGTCCACGCGGTCGACCTGGATGTCGCTCAGCTGCATTTTGTTGTCGCCGCTCACCTGGCCAGAGCCCGCGTAGAAGGCGATGGTTTTTACCGCATCGAAGTTGTAGCCGGGTTTGTAATCCACGTCGGGCTTGGGCGGGCTGCTGGCGCAGGCGGCCATCAGCAGGCCGGCGGCGATAACAGCCAGCGCGCGGCTGGATCGATAAACGGTGTGCAACATCGTGTTTCTCCTGGGCTGTGTGGTGAGTCGGCCGTCGGCGGCCGCAACTGCCAAGCGACGCGGGCTGGCGCGCCGTGTTAGCTGGGCATGAGTATAGCCGCTTTGCGCGGCCACTGTACCGGGGCGCGGGCGCGCATTGGTGCTTTATTGCTGGCAGGGGGCCAGCAGTTGCTGCACCGCTTGAACATGCCGGCGCGGGGCGCTGTGCCAGGTGTCGATGCGCGCATCACGCGCCTGGCGCCACTGCTGGTAAGCCGGTGGTTGGGCGCCCGCCAGCTGCGCTTCCAGTGCGCGCAGGGGCGCCAGCAGGGCGTACTGGCGCTGGTTGAGCGCGGCGGACCAGCGCTGGATATCGCCGGCAAAGTAGGTGGCCACCACATTGGGCAGAATGTCGGCGGCGGTGGGGCGAATGGGGCCGCGGCACAGGGGGCCCTGCGCGGCCTTGTCGGCGAGCATGGCGTCTGCCGTGGCAAGCCAGCTGGATTGCATCGCCAGGGCCGCCAGCAGGGCGCCACCGTCGCCCTTGTTCACTTTACTCAGCAACAGCTCAAATTCGGTGTTGTCGGCGCGGTAGTCGCCGCCGAGCCAGCGCACGCTGAGGGCGTTGATGGCCTCCAGTGCGGTGATGACAGCGCTGGAGGTATTGCCGGGATAGTCCGCCAACTCGCCGGGGCGGCGCCAGAAGTTGCGGTACTCGGGCCCGCCCAGGGTGGCAAGGAAGATGCGCCCCGGCAGCTGGCGCTGTTTCTGGGCGTGTGCGCTTTGCAGAATGGCCGCCAGTTCGGCATTGTCCTTGCCGCGCTGGGCCGCAATGCAGGCCGGGGCCAGGCGCAGGTACTCCAGGTCCAGCAGCAGGCGCTGGGAGGCGCTGGCCATGCGCCCCAGGCTGCTGTTGCGCTTGCCGATGGTGATTTGCACCTCGCAGCCGGACAGGGCGAGAAAGTCCAGGGCATCCAGCTGGCTGCCGGCAAATTCGATGCGCAGCGCGGCGCGATCCGGTTGGCGCGGCGGGGTGGCGCGCTGTGTGGACGGCTGTGCTACGTCCAGCGTGCGCGCCAGGCGCAGCAGGTAATCGTCGAACAGGCCCGCCGGCCCGGGACGGGCGCAGGCCCCCAGCAGCAGGGCGAGTGAGCCTGCCGCAAGGAGTCTGGCGGCGTGATGTAGGGCGTGCATGCTGCTTATCTTAAGGCCGTGGCCCTGCGGGCAAGGGCTACAGCGCGCAAAGCACGCAGCGTTTGGGTAGGCCGCCGCGCCTTGTGCCTGGACGCCGCTGCGCGCGGTGCTTACTGCCCCAGGGCGTCTTTCACGCGGGGCAGCCAGGCGTGGATGTTGGCGCAGTCCTCGGGCACGCTTTCTTTCACCCAGCCGGCGAATTCGGTGCACACCAGCAGGTCGATATCCGCCAGGGTCACACTGTCGCCCACCAGGAAGGGTTTGCCCTCCAGCGCGGCATTCACAGCGCGGAAGGACGGCCCCAAACGCAGGCGGCCGCGCTCGGCCAGTGCGGGAATCTGGGCAATTTCCAGCGGCCCGGGCAGGGCGCGGCCGGCAAAGTTGGGGTTGGCGTTGCGCAGGATTTCGGCCACCGCCATCAGGCAGGTGTTGAAGATGCGGTGGTCCCAACTGATCACCTCGGCGCGCTCGATGGGGCTCTGGCCCAGCAGGGGCTTTTCGGGGTACAGCGCTTCCAGGTACACGCAGGCGCCAATCACCTCGGTCAGCAGGTGGCCGTCGTCGGTCACCAGCGCCGGCACGGTGCGCGCCGGGTTCACGGCACCAAAGGCTTCGCTCATCTGTTGCAGCTGCATCAAATCGACCTGTTCTGTCTCGACCTCAATGCCTTTGTAGTCGATGAACAGCTGCAGGCGCTTGGGGTTGGGGGCGGGGTCGTAGGTGTAGAGCTTCATGGCGGCCTCTTGTTGTTGGTGGCGGGAAGTGGGCAACTATCCTAGGCGCAATTGCCGGCACTGGCCAGCGGCGAGTTTTACCCTGTCCTATATCTGGCTATAATGCGCGCCACACAGAATAAAGGATCGGTAGAATGTTCCGCACGCTTACCCTATTTGCTGCCCTGCTTGTTGCCGCTGCGGCCTCCGCCGTTGAGCTCTCCGAGAGCCAGCGCGCCGCTATTGAAGAACGCATTGCCCCGATGGGCGAGGTCTGCCTGCAGGGCGACAGCAGCTGCGGCGGCCCCGCGGTTGCCGCCAGCAGCGGCCCGCGCTCTGGCAAGGAGGTGTTCGACGCCGCCTGCATGGCCTGCCACACCACCGGCGCTGGCGGCGCCCCGGTGCTGGGTGATGTCGACGCCTGGGCACCGCGCATTGCCAAGGGCATGGATACCCTGCATAAGCACGGCCTGGAGGGCATTCCCGGCACCGGCATGATGGCCAAGGGCGGTTGCGTGAACTGTTCCGACGACGAAGTGATTGCCGCGGTGGACTACATGGTGGAAGGCAGCCAGTAGGCCAGCGCCGGTACCCGCCAAAGCCGCGGCTGCCCTGGGGCACCGCGGCTTTTTTGTATCCGCCTTTTTTAGGCGCCCGTTGTCGTGCTGCCGGCAAAGGCGGTCATTTCCGGCTTTTACGCCGTGGGCACAGCCAGTGGCCCAGGGCAAGTGTCAATTTTGTAACGCAACTCCTGTGCCAGGGGCTGGTCTAGCAGTAGACTGAAATTCTGAACCCCCGCCCGGAGAGTGTTTTGAACTACCGAATTCTCTTGCTGCCCGCCCTGTTGCTGGGCTTGGCCGCCTGCACCGAAGAAAGCGCACCGCCGCCCACCGTGGAAGTGGTGGTGGACACGGTGGTATCCGAACCCTTCCAGCCCCGCTCTGCCTATGTGGGCCGCCTACAGGCCCGCGACGATGTCACCATCCAGGCCAAGGTCACCGGCTATCTGGTGAGCCGCGACTTCCGCGAGGGCGAACTGGTGAGCGCCGGGGATGTGCTGTTCACCATCGACGACTCCGAATACAAGGCCGCCCTGGCCCGCGCCAAGGCAGACCTGGCCTCGGCCCGGGCCGGCCAGGCCAATGCCGAGCGCAATTTCAAGCGCGGCCAGGAGTTGCTGCCCAAGGGCGCCATTTCCCAGGCTGAGATGGACGATCTCACCGCCAAGAAGCTGGATGCCGAGGCGCGTATTGAATCCGCCAAGGCCCAGGTGACCAGTGCCGAAGTCAACCTGAGCTTTACTGTGATCAAGGCCCCCATCACCGGGCGCATCGGGCGCAGCCGGGTGAGCCCGGGGGATCTGGTGGGCCCCACCAGTGGCGACCTCACGACCCTGGTCAGCATCGACCCCATTGAGGCCCTGTTCCAGGTGAGCGAGGCGACCTATGTGTCCACCGTGTCCGAACACATTGGCGAGCTGGACCCGGCGGCCCTGCAGAGTGTGGAGGTCACCCTGGAGCTGACCAACGGCGTGGCCTACCCGGAGGTTGGCCACATCGACTACTTTGCCAACCGCATCGACGCGGCCACTGGCACCATGGAGGCCCGCGCCAGCATCCCCAACCCCAAATCCATTCTGGTGCCCGGCCAGTACGTGCGGGTGATCCTGCAGGACACCAACCTGATGCAGGGCCTGTTCATGCCCCAGGCGGCGGTGCAGGCCGACCAGCAGGGCAGTTTTGTGCTGGTGGTGAATGAAAGCGGCGTGGTGGAGCGTCGCAACGTGGAGCTGGGGGATCGCCTGGACCAGTCGGTGCTGGTGCGCGAAGGCGTGCAGGCCGGCGAGCAGGTGATTGTGCGCGGTCTGCAGCAGGTGCGCGCGGGCATGGCGGTGAACGTGAAGGCTGTGCCGGGCGAGCAGCGCAGCGGGCCGGCCCAGCCGCCGGCCAAGGGCGATGCGCCCGCCACACCGGGCGGGCACTGAGCCATGTTCAGTGCGTTTTTTATTCGCCGGCCCAAATTTGCGCTGGTTATCGCCATTGTCATGACCCTGGTGGGCGGCATTGCCATCTTCGCCCTGCCGGTCAATGAATATCCCGCCATCTCGCCGCCCAACATTGTGGTCAGCGCCAACTATGCGGGGGCCTCGGCCGAGGTGGTGGAGGCTACGGTGGGTACCCCCATCGAGAATGCGGTGAACGGGGTGGAGGACATGATCTACATGTCTTCCAAAAGCTCCAACGACGGCAGCTACAGCCTCACCGTGACCTTCAAGGTGGGCACCGACGCTGACATGGCCCTGGTGCGGGTGCAGAACCGGGTCAAGCTGGCGGAGCCGGCCCTGCCCGCCGAGGTAACCGCCAGTGGCCTCAATGTGGACGAGCGCTCGCCGGATATTCTCAAGATTGTTAGCTTCAGCTCGCCGGATGACTCGCTGGATTACAAGTTCATCTCCAACTACGTGAAGATCAACGTGCAGCCAGCGCTGGCGCGGCTGGATGGCATCTCCAACGCCAACATCCTGGGCGAGGCGGATTACTCCATGCGCCTGTGGCTGGACCCGGACAAAATGACCGCGCTGGAGCTGTCGGTGAGCGACATTGCGAGCGCCCTGCGCGAGCAGAACGTGCAGGTGGCGGCGGGCAAGATAGGCGCGCCGCCCTTCGACGGCCCCCTGCAAACCGAGTACACCCTGCAGACCAAGGGCCGCTTGCAGGAGGTGGAAGAGTTCGAAAGCGTGGTGCTGCGCGCCCGCGAGGACGGCTCCGCCATCTACCTGCGGGATGTGGCGCGGGTGGAACTGGGCCAGTCCGGCTACAACTTCTTCGGTGAAACCGACGGCCACCCGGCGGTGAACGTGGCGGTGTACCAGATGGCCGACGCCAACGCCCTGGCGGCAGGGGAGGCGGTGGACCAACTGGTGGCGGCGCTGGCGCGGGACTTCCCCGACGGGCTTAGCTACCAGATTGGCTACGACCCCACTCGCTACGTATCCCAGGCGGTGTCGCAGGTGGTGGAATCGCTGTTTGCCGCGGTGCTGCTGGTGGTGGCGGTGACCTACCTGTTCCTCGGCAGCTGGCGCACCACCCTGATACCCACGGTGGCCATTCCGGTGTCGCTGGTGGCCTCCTTCGCAGTGCTGCTGGCCATGGGCATGTCCATCAACACGGTGACCCTGTTCGGCCTGATTCTGGCCATTGGCATTGTGGTGGATGACGCCATTCTGGTGATCGAGAACTGCGACCGCCACCTGCGGGAAGACCCGACCCTGTCGCCGGTGGATGCGGCGCTGATCACCATGAAGGAAGTGGGCGGGGCGGTTATCGCCACCACCCTGGTGCTGCTGGCGGTGTTTGTGCCGGTGGCCCTGCTGCCCGGCATTACCGGGGTGATGTACCGCCAGTTCGCCGTCACCATCTGCGTGGCGGTGGTGTTCTCCTCCATCAATGCCCTCACCCTCAGCCCCGCCCTGTGTGCCCTGCTGCTGAAATCCGGCACGCCCCGGGAGGCGCGCTGGTACCAGGCCTTCCTGCGCGGCTTTGCGCGGGTGACCGATGTTTACGACGGCGGGGTGGCGTGGGTGCTGCGGCGCCTGCTGGTGGTGGGCGCGGTGTTCGCCCTGTGGATCGGCGGTCTGGCGCTGGGGGTCATCAATACCCCCACCGGCTTTGTGCCCGATGAAGACAAGGGTGCCCTGCTGGTGAACGTCATGCTGCCGGATGCCTCGTCCCTCAACCGCACCCGGGATGTGATGGACAAGGTGACCGCCCTGCTGAGTGAAGACCCGGCGGTGGAGAGCGTGACCGCCATCACCGGCTTTTCGGTGCTGACCGGCGCCCTGGCCAGCAACGGCGGCACCCTGTTTGTGGTGCTAAAGCCCTGGGATGCGCGGCCGGAGCCTGAAAACAGCGTGTTTGGCCTTGCCCAGCGGGTCAACGCCCGGGCCTTCGCCGAGATACCCGAAGCCCAGGTCAACGCCATCGCCCCGCCGGCGGTGTCGGGCATGGGCGCGGTGGGCGGCCTGGAGCTGATGCTGCAGGACACCCTGTCGCGCTCGCCGGCAGCCCTGGCGGGGGTGCTCAACAACCTGATTGTGGACGCCAACCAGCACCCGGCCTTGCAGGCAGTGTTCAGCACCTACCGCGCCAACGTGCCGCAGTACTTCATCGACATCGACCGGGTGAAGGCGAAGAACCTGGGGGTGCCGCTCAGCGAGATATTCACCACCCTGCAGGCGCAGATGGGCTCGCTCTACATCAACGACTTCAACAAGTTCGGCCAGACCTACCGGGTGATCATGCAGGCGGAATCGGACTATCGCTCGGACCTCACCGACCTGGATCACTTCTACGTGAAGTCCGCCAGCGGTGACATGGTGCCACTGTCCACCCTGGTCACCACCCGGCCCATCCTCGGCCCGGATGTGGCGCCGCGCTACAACCTGTTCCGCGCCGCGTCCGTTCGCGCCGCCCCGGCACCGGGTTACAGCAGCGGCGCCGCCATGGCGGCCTTTGACGAGCTGGCCGAGCGCCTGCCCGCCGGCTATCGCATTGAATGGACCGGGCTGGCCTTCCAGCAGAGGGAGGCGGGCCAGACCGCCACCATCGCCTTTGCCATGGCGCTGATCTTTATCTACCTGTTCCTGGTTGCCCAGTACGAAAGCTGGTCGATTCCGGCGGCCATTATTCTGGTGGTGCCCATGGCCATTGGCGGGGCCGTGGCAGCCCTGCTGCTGACCGGCCACGCCCTCAACCTCTACGCCCAGATAGGCCTGGTGCTGCTGATTGGCATGGCGGCCAAGAACGCCATTCTGATTGTGGAGTTTGCCCGCCACCGGCGCGAAGTGCAGGGCGAGGACATCAAGGTGGCGGCGCGGGAGGCGGGCCGGCTGCGCTTTCGCGCGGTGTGCATGACGGCCATCTCCTTCATTCTCGGCATTCTGCCGCTGGTGTTTGCCACCGGTGCCGGCTCCGCCGGGCAGCAGTCGTTGGGGATTACCATCCTCGGCGGCATGCTGGCGGCCCTGCTGGTGGGCACCTTCTTCATTCCCGGCTTTTACGCCATGGTGCAGGGCGCCCGGGAACGGGCGAAGGCGCGGCTGGGCATTGGCCGCCCGGCGGGCTAGCTGGCCCGCGGCGCCGGTGCGCGGCAGGCCG
The DNA here is from genome assembly GCF_003402235.1 of Parahaliea mediterranea. Taxonomy (GTDB): domain Bacteria; phylum Pseudomonadota; class Gammaproteobacteria; order Pseudomonadales; family Halieaceae; genus Parahaliea; species Parahaliea mediterranea. The sequence continues at coordinate 510,381 of NZ_QEWO01000003.1, read as the reverse complement.
GGCAGGTTTGCGGGGCCTATCTGGCTACCTGGCGTCGGGTTACCGGGTGTCGGGTTACCTGTTGTCGGGTTACCTGTTGTCGATAGTGGCGCCCTGTGCCGGCAGGGTGGCCAGGAAGTTGTCCCGCGCCACCGAGCGGGCTACGTCATCCGGCAGTGCGGCTAGGAAGGTCTCGTAGTCGGTGAGCTTCTCCCCCAGGTTCTTGTAGTTGCCCAGCAGGTCCGAGCCGAGCATGAAACGCCCGGGGTAGCGCGTTACCAGCGCCACCCACGCCGGGTCCGGCGTGTCGTTGCCATCCAGCAGGTAGGGGCGCAGCACCGTCCAGGACAGGTCGATGTACAGGTTTTCGTGGGCCGCCAGCAGGCGCTCCACCTCCGGCCGCAGGAAGTCCAGCTTGTCCTGAAAGCGGTGCAGGGTTTTGCTGGTGCCGGCGTGGGCCCAGATAAAGCGCACCTCGGGGAACTTGTTAAGCGCCGCCGCCACTTCCTCCGCGTACAGGGCATTGCGCTCGCGCTTGGAGGTGATGTTGCTGTGCAGCAGCACCGGCAGCTGGTGGCGGCGGGCGAAGGCGTACACCCGGTACATGGCCTCGCTGTTGGCGCGGGGCGTCTCCCCCTCGGTGAGGGCGGTGAGGTCGTCGTGGCGGGTAATCACCTCGCCAATGCCCTGCCACAGCCCCGGGTACATCGCCACCATGCGCTCCAGGTGCAGGGTGGCGTTTTTGTCGGTGGGGTTAAAGCCGCTCAGAAAGGGATGCAGGCGCTGGCGCTGGGCCTGCGGCAGGGCCTGCATTGCCTCGGCGAGATAGGCATCGGTGGCGCTAAACCAGTACACCGGGGCGTCGTCGCCCGCGTAGGTGTCGGGCCGCTTGGGCTCGTCTTCCTGCCATTTCTTCATCAATCCCATGCCCGAGATCATGGCGTCGCCCACGCTGGCGGCATCCATGGCGGCAATCAGTTCGCTTAAGGGCTTGCCCTGCTGGAAGAAGTCCACCGCGTGCAGGTGGGCGTCGCTGTAGCGGTAGGTGTCTTCTTGCGCGGCGCCGGCCAGCGGGACCGCCAGGGCCAGGGCCAGGGCCAGCTTGCCGGTAGTGGTGGCAAGCGTCGTGGCAGGTGTTGTGGCAAGTGAAGTGGCAGGTGCGGCGGTGATGCCTGGGCGGGCGCGCAGTGAAAGTGACAACAATGACATGGCAGCAGGCTGTGAATGCGATGGGCGGAGTGTAGCAGGGCCAGATGGCGCTGCGGCAGGGGTGAGCGCCACTACGGCAGGGATGTGAGCGGCGCTGGCAGGGCCGGCAGAGCGGTGTCGGCGCAGGTTGTGCTTGACGATTGTGTAAAACAAAAGACAATGAGAAGCACTATTGTTTAAATACACCCATTGTTTCACTACGCCAATGAGCGACAGTGCCGGGGGCAACGCGCTGTGAGTGTCGACACCACTGAAAAAACTACCCACCCACCCGACGGGCCGGGCCGCGGGCCGCTGATTGCCCGCTGGATCGTGGCCGGCCCGCTGGTGTTGATTGCCTCGATACTGGTGATGGCCGGCATGACCGTGTGGTTCCCCGAGGGTGCCGCCGGCATCAATCACCTGGCCTTTCCCCTTCTGCTGTTTCCCGCCATCTGGGCGCTGCTATTCTTCTATGCCCTGCTGGATGCGCGGCCCTGGCGCGCCGGGGCGGTGATTCTGGCGCTTGCTGTCGCCAACGGCATACCCGTGGTGTCGGCCCTGCAAACGATGATGCAGGGCGGCGCCCAGTGACTTTCAGGATGCAATCATGATCAAGCTTTCCCAGGAGAGAACCCGTCGGCTGATTGCCGTGCATGGCTGGTCCGCGGTGGTTTGCGGCCTGTTCCTGTACGTGGTGGTGCTGACCGGGGCGGTGGCGGTGCTGGTACACGAAATCGGCGCCTGGTCGGTGGGTGGCAGCAAGGTGGCCGAGCCCATGGCTGTGCCCATGGATGCCACCCTGCGCACGCTTGCGCAGCAGGTGCCCGAGGCCCAGCGCGAAGACGTGAGCCTGTTTGCCAATGCCGCCGGCGAGTTGGTGGTGTTTTTCCATACCCACCAGTTGAACCCGGCCACCGGCAATATGGAGGACTTTGGTACCCTGATGGACGTCGACCCGCGCAGCGGGGAGGTGTTGCGCAGCCGCGAAGGCTACGGCGGCGAGGTGTTCAACGCCGGCCCTGGGGATGCCCTGGACCGCTTTATTGTCGACCTGCACGTCAACCTGCACCTGCCAGACCCTTGGGGGCTGTACGCCACGGGCATCCTCGGGCTGGTGATGCTGGTGGCCGCCATTTCGGGCCTGCTGATCCACCGCCACCTGATTAAGGATGCCTTTGTGGCCCCGCGCCCGTCCGGCGCCCTGTTGCAGAAAAAAGACCGCCATGTACTGGCTGGCACTTGGGGCCTGGTGTTCGGCTTTGTGCTGGCCTTTACCGGCTCCTTCTTCAGCTTTGCCACGGCTTTGGGCCTGCCGCTGGTGGCCATTACCGCCTTTGGTGGCGACCAGGTGGCCGCCATTGAAACCCTGGTAGGCGCGCCCGCGGCCAGCGACGACACTCCGGCGCCCATGGCCAACCTGGACGCCATGCACGAGCGCTCCGCCCGGGAGGCGGGCTCGGTGCCGCTGTTTACCTCGGTGGCCCACTGGGGCCGGGCGGATTCGCAGGTGCTGGTGTTCCACTCGCCCGCCGAAGGGCAACTCACCGGCACCAGCAACCTGTTCGACGGCGCCAGCGGCGAATTTCTGGGGGTCAAACCCAGCTTGGGAACCGTGCCCTCCGCCGGCACCGTGGCCTTCGACCTGATGGGCCCCCTGCACTTTGGCAACTTTGCCGGCTTGCTGTCCAAGATTGTGTGGGTCTGCCTGGGGCTGGCCATGTGCTATGTGACCATCACCGGCCTGCAACTGTGGCTGCAGCGGCGCGAGCACGACCCCCTGTGGCAGCGCTTGGCCGGCAGTGTGGAGGTGGTGGCCTACGGCACGCCCATCGCCCTGGCCGGCGCCGCCCATGCCTTCTTCCTGAGCTACGGCCGCGCCGATACCCACCTGTGGGTGGCCAGCGGCTTTATTGGCTTTTCAATACTGTCCATCCTCGTTGGGCTGGTGCTGCCCCGGGCGGCCCTGCACCGCACCCTGGCCGGTTGCCTGGGCGCGTTGCTGGTGCTGCTGCCCCTTACCCGCATGCTGCTGGGCGGCACCCCCTGGGCCGCGGCCCTGGCCACCGGTAACGGTGTGGTGGTGGCCATGGATATGGTGATGGTGCTGTCGGGCGTGATCTGCGCCCGGGTGGCTGCGGGCCTGCGCTGGATGCCGCGCTTTGCCGCGCCGCTGCCGGGGGCCGCCACATGATGCTGACCCTGCTGCTGTTTGTGGCCGCCTGCCTGCTGAGCAGTCTGGGCTTTGCCTGGCTGGCGGCGGTCAACCCCAAGCGCCGGCGGGTTTACGGCCTGGCGCGGCCTGCAGCGCCTGCGCCCTGGCAGAAGCTGGCCATGGCCCTGCTGGTGCTGGCGCCCGGCGTGCTGTTGCTGCTGTGCGGACAGGTGGCCGGCTTTGTGCTGTGGCTGGGCGCTATTACCGTAATTGGCTGGGTGGTGGCCCTGCGCCGCCCGCCGCTGACCGCCTGATGGCGGCGGTCTAGCAGAGCTTCAGCCCCACCTGCAGGATGCGCCCCTGGGCCATGCGCTTCACCACCAGTTCGATATTCCCCACCCGCAGGCGGTCGCCCACCACCGGCTGGGCGTGCACGCGCCGGCGCAGCACGGCGTCGAGGTCCAGGCCCTTAAGGTCTGCCTCGCGCGGTACGCCGTAGGCGGCGCACACGTCGTCAAACAGCACATCCGGCTGCAGGGTAAAGGGGCCAAAAAAGGCGCTGCTGATCAGGTGGGAGCGGGTGGGCAGGGTGGCAAACAGGCCCGCCAGTTGCTCGCTCTCATGGCTGGGGGTGAGCAGCACGAGAAAGTCCTCCGGCTCCAAGTGCAGTTCCGGCGCCGGTGGCAGCACCTGTTCGGCGCGCAGCACGCCGATGGTTTTCACGCTGTCTGGCAGCGGCAGGCGGCCCAGCACGTAGGCGTCTGCCGGGCTGCCGGCGTGAATGCGGTAGGCCAGCAGTTCCCGGCCCACCTGGCCGGGAATGGCCACGCCCAGGTGTTCGCGGTCCTCCGCCATGGGCGGCACGTCCAGCGCCAGGCGCCGGGCCAGGGGGGCGATGGTCCAGCCCTGGAAGCACAGCGACAGCAGCACCACGAAGAAGGTGATCTGGAAGTAGGTGTCGCTGTGCGGCAGGCCCGACAGGTAGGGGAACAGGGCCAGGATGATGGGCACGGCGCCCTTGAGCCCCACCCAGGAGATGAACACCTGCTCTTTGAGCGGAAAGCGAAAGGGCACCAGGCAGGCAAACACCGCCAGCGGCCGTGCCACCAGCATCAGCACGGCGGCAATCACCAGGGCCGGCAGGGCCACGCCCAGCAGCGACGAAGGCGTTACCAGCAGGCCCAGCAGCAGGAACATGCCGATCTGGCTCAGCCAGGCCAGGCCGTCCAGCAGCCAGCGTATGTCGTGCAGGTAGTTGAGGGGGCGGTTGCCCAGCAGCAGGCCAATCAGGTAAATGGCCAGAAAACCGCTGCCGCCGGCCAGGTTGGTGAGCCCGAACACGCACAGCCCGAAGGAGACCGCCAGCAGGGGGTAGAGCACCCGCGGCAGGTGCAGCCAGTTCAGCAGCTTCAGCAACAGCCAGCCGCCGGCCAGCCCGGCCAGGCCGCCAAAGCCCATCTGGCGCAGAAACTCCACCAGCAGCTCCAGGCCAATGTTGCCGCTGCCGGCACTGCCCAGCAGGCCCAGCAGTGACACGGTGAGGAAGATGGCCATCGGGTCGTTGGTGCCGGACTCGATCTCCAGCGTTGCGCCGCTGCGCTGTTTCAGTTCCAGCCCCGCGCCGTGCAGCAGGCCGAACACCGCGGCGGCGTCGGTGCTGCCGACAATGGCCCCCAGCAGCAGGCCGTTGAGCAGGGGCCAGTCCAGTATCCAGGCGGCGGCCATGCCGACAATGCCGCTGGTGAGGGCCACCCCCAGGGTGGCCAGCGACAGGGCCGGCTTCAGGCCAACGCGAAAGCTGCTGACATGGGTGCGCAGGCCGCCATCGAGCAGGATGATGGCCAGGGCGATGTTGCCCACCAGGAAGGCGGTGCCAATGTCGTCGAAGTGAATGCCGCCGGGGCCGTCTTCACCGGCCAGCATGCCCACCAGCAAAAACAGCAGCAGGGACGGCGCGCCGAGCCGTTGCGACAGGCCGGTGATGGCAATGCTCACCAGCCCGAGGAAGGCGCACAGCAGGATCAGCTGGTAGCTGGCGTCGATCATGGCGCGCTACTCAGGCAAACAGGGCCTTCAGGCCGCTCAGGGTTTCCGCCGCCCGCTCCTGGTTGGCCTCGGGGCTGGCCTCGCTGCCGCCCTGCCACACCAGGTCTTCCTCGGGTAGTTCCGCCAGAAAACGGCTCGGTTCGCAGGGCACCGTCTCGCCGTACTGGCGCCGCCGCTCGGCCAGGCTCATGGTGAGTGTCTGGCGGGCGCGGGTAATGCCTACGTAGGCCAGGCGGCGCTCCTCGGCGATGTTGTCCTCCTCCACACTCACCCGGTGGGGCAGAAAGCCCTCTTCCATGCCGATGATGTACACATGGGGAAACTCCAGGCCCTTGGAGGCGTGCAGGGTCATCAGCTGTACGCAGTCGGGGCCGGCTTCCTCCTCGTCCTGCTGCTCCAGCAAATCGCGCAGAATGAGCCGGTTGATGGCCTCGTCCAGGGCCAGCTCCTCGTCGCGCATCAGGCGGTCGATGGAGTCCACCAGAAAATGCACATTGCCCATGCGGCGCTCGGCCACCTCTTCGCTGGAACTGAGCTGCAGCAGCCAGTCCTCGTAGTCGATGTCGCGCAGCAGCTGGCGAATGCCGTCGGCGCCGGATTTTTGCGCGCTGTGGCGGCGCATCTGCTCCAGCCAGTGGTGGAATTCCTTTAGCCGCTTCAGGCCCGCCTCGGGCAGCACGCCCTCGCTGAGGCGCTCGCAGGCGCCGCTCAGGCTCACGTGCTGCTCGTTGGCGAACTCGCCCAGGGCCTCCAGGGTGCTGGCGCCGAGCTTGCGCCGGGGCACGTTGGCAATGCGCAAAAAAGCATTGTCGTCGTCGGCGTTCACCAGCAGGCGCAGGTAGGCCATGATGTCCTTCACCTCGTTGCGGGCGAAGAAGGAGGTGCCGCCGCTGAGGTGGTAGGGTACGCCGCTCTGCTGCAGGGCCAGCTCGATCAGTCGCGACTGGTGATTGCCCCGGTAGAGGATGGCGTAGTCGCCGTAGCGGGTGCGCTTGCGCAGCCGGTGGTCCTGGATTTCCGCCACCACCTGGTCGGCTTCGTCCTGCTCGTTGGCGCAGCGCATCACCCGCAGCGGGTCGCCCATGCCCAGCTCCGACCACAGCTGCTTGTCGAACACGTGCTCGTTGTTGGCAATCAGCGTGTTGGCGGCCTTGAGAATGCGCGAGGTAGAGCGGTAGTTCTGCTCCAGCTTGACGATTTTCAGGGCCGGGAAGTCCTCCTGCAGCAGGGCCAGGTTCTCCGGCCGGGCGCCGCGCCAGGCGTAGATGGACTGGTCGTCGTCGCCCACCACCGTGAGCCCCCCGCGCAGGCCCACAATCTGGCGCACCAGCAGGTACTGGCTGGAGTTGGTGTCCTGGTACTCGTCCACCAGCAGGTAGTGCAGCTGGTTCTGCCACTTCTCGAGCACTTCCGGCTGGTGCTCGAAGAGAATCGTGGGCAGCAGGATAAGGTCGTCGAAATCCAGCGCGTTGTAGGCCTTCAGGGCGCGCCGGTAGCGCAGGTAGGCCTGGGCGCAGAGTATGTCCGCCGGGCTGGTGGCCTGGGCGATGGCCTCCTCGGGCAGCACCCGGTCGTTCTTCCAGTTGGAAATGCGCTGTTGAATCGTACCGGCCTGGTCGCCGTCGGAGCCGTGCTCCTGGATCAGCAGATCCTTGATCAGGTTCTTGCTGTCCTCACCATCGAAGATGGAAAAGCCGCTCTTCAGGCCCAGGTGCTTGCGCTCACGGCGGATAATGTTCAGCCCCAGCTGGTGGAAGGTGCTCACCGTCAGGCCGTCGGCGCCACTGCCCAGAATCTTGCCCACCCGCTCCTTCATCTCCCGCGCCGCCTTGTTGGTGAAGGTCACCGCGGCAATGCGCTTGGCATCAATGCCGCACTGCTCCACCAGATAGGCGATTTTGCGGGTAATCACGCTGGTCTTGCCGCTGCCGGCACCGGCCAGCACCAGCAGTGGGCCGTCAATGTAGCGCACGGCCTCGCGTTGGCGGGGGTTGAGTTGGGTCACTGAGGCACACGGGTGGTGAATGGGGCGCCAGTGTAGCAGGAATGCCCAGGCCGCATCAGGGCTTGTCGCCTTTGCGCCTGGGAAGGCAAGGGTTCAGATATCAGTCAATCGTTATATGGTAGCTGGTGGGTTTGGCCAGACAACTCAATTCATACTCATCACAAAGAGATAGCCTGACAGTGTACCGTCCAGATGGCAGGTTCTTTACTTCCGGATGAGAATTGACGTCGGCCAACATCTTTGAGGCTATGCTCGAATACACCAGTTCCCGCTGTTGCGAGTAAAGCCTGATGCGATAGGCGGCACCCGTTTCCAGCGAAGATGTGTCTCTAAAGACAACATCGCCGGACAATTCGACCTGATAACTATCGGAATCACCGGGTTCGGAAAGTGACCCTTTCAGGTCGACATCGCCTGATTCGAGTGGAGCGTTGATATAGGCCAGGGCCGAATGGTCAATAAATACTGGATAGATGATCGTGTGAACATTGCCGTCACCAGAGACAACACCGCTGATAGTGACAGTGTAATTGGTATCCAGGCTGATGCCTTTGTAGCGATTGCTGGTGACGTCATCACTCTCGATAGGCCACCACGTAGCGTAATCGACAGCGGTTCCGAAACCCGTGACTTCCACCTCGCTACCAGTATTTGTATTAATAATGGAAATGGCGGCGTTTGAAAAATCATAGTTTGATCCAGGGGTCATTTCGATATGCCATTTGCCGTCGTACAGTAGAAAAGGGAAGCGCCCATAGGGATACGCGACAAAATCCAGATCAGGGTCTACCGTGTTTACCTCTCCTTCATAACCATTTACTTTCACAGCTGCATAGGCATCGACCTGCCCATAAGCCACGCTGGGTAAATCCGGACGTAAAAGAGCCCGGCGATTCGGCAGAAGTGAATAGGCAGGAATCACATCGGTGAACGTTTCTTCGTAACCACGTAACCATTCGGCCAAAAATATCGAAGGAGAGGCGAGCTGGTTGTTGATACTTTTCCGTAACCATACGCTGGTCTGGGCGCCCCGATAGGCCGGTTCGGAATAACACTCACCGCCCTTCCCGGGGAAGTCCTCGCTGCGCCAGTTACGGTTTATATACAGTGCGGCGGCAGCCATTTCGCTGTTGTAGGCTTCAGCATAGGTGACTGGGGCGAGTCCGTGGAGTTGTCGAGCCTGATTAATGTAGTCCAGGACTTCTGTTGCCACTTCCGGTTGCAGGGCACCCGGATCACAGTGGTCTGTATTTGGCGTAGTGGCATAGAGCTCAGCAGGTTGAATAATGGGGCTTGAAAGAGAAGCCCTAACCTTTCCACACCAGAATGTCCTGTTGTAATCCCCGGATTTTCCTTTGAGTTCCGAGGTAGCGCTACCGTTATACGGATGGTCTGTGTCAGCATCGCTTTCACAATTACCTGGCTCCGGCTCCGGCTCCGGCTCCGGCTCCGGCTCCGGCTCCGGCTCCGGCTCTGTCGGCATTACCGGAGAAGGTTCTGCTGCACCGCTCCCGCTCCCGCCACCGCCACAAGCCGGTAGTGCGCTTATTAACAGCATTACAAAAATCCGTAAAAAAGCCGCCTTCATTGAAAAAACTCCTGCTAGTTTTTATACCTTTCCACCAATCCTGTTAATTATTGTTTTTCGAAATGTTCATGCCGTTTTGAATGACCGCAGCAGTTTGGTAGGGAATACTGTTATATCCTGATGGTCTCTTGGCAGGGGAGTATTCAGGAAAATATCTGTTATACAAGGTGACTCCAGGCCAGGAACCGCTGGTTATTTCCGATACAACACGTGAAACATTTTGTGCAGCGATATATCGCAGTCGTGAGCCACAAGTGTGGTTTACGAGTAGCGTCGAAGTGGCACACCATACGCCAGGAGTGAAAAGATTGGGATTCGACATTATTGTAGTTGCTCTAATCTTTCCAGGAGACACAGTAGTATCGTAGCCATTTGCTGGCATGGAAAATCCCCGGCCACCATAGCCTGTTGAATTGCCTTGTCCATAGGCATGGTTATGGACAAGACTGACTCCATGAAGCAACACTTCAGCAGCGTAACACGTCATGCACGCCTGCAACGGGCATTTCCATCGATCAATTTTGCCCTACCCCCCCCGGCGCTGGAATGTCACAGCGTCTATCGCCAGCAGTGCGTCAATCGCATCAAAGGACATCGGTTTACTGCACTTTTACGCCACTGCGCCATCTGCTATAGCACCCACCGGGGTGGTTAGCGACTGCTTCTGCTTTTCACAGCCGCCGGCGAATGGCGCGCATGGACAGGTGCAGGCTGTCGGTGGCGCGGGTAAGTCGCTGCTCGCCCGGGCCGCAATCCCGTGACGCCAGGGCCGGCATCGCGGCTGATGGATTAAGTCAGCGCACCCTGACCCCTGACGCAATGGCCGGCCGGGGCGGTGGCGGGGATGATGGCGCCACTTGAAATCCGGCGGGCGCGCTCGGCGCCGGCCAGTCCAGGCAAGAGGAATCCCATGACCCAGGACGCATACATCTTTGATGCCCTGCGCACCCCGCGCGGGCGCGGCAAACCCGGGGGTGGCCTGTACGAGGTCAAGCCCGTTGATCTGGTGCGCAACCTGCTGCAGGCCATGCGCGACCGCCACCACCTGCCCGAGGAGCGGGTGGAGGACGTGCTGCTGGCCACCGGCGAGCCGGTGAAGGAGCAGGGCCAGAACATCGCCAAGACGGCCCTGGTCTACAGTGGCTGGCACCAGGCAACGGTGGGCGCCCAGCTGCACCGCTACTGCGCCGGCGGCTTGGACGCGGTGAATACCCTGGCCATGAAGGTGATGTCGGGCATGGAGTCCCTGGGCATGGCCGGCGGCGTGGAGAGCATGTCGCGCCTGGGCATGGGCGCCGGCGGCGCGGCGGCGGGAGACCCCTGGGTGGCGATGCACAGCTACGGTATTTCGCAGGGCCTGGCGGCGGATTTGATGGCCCACCTGGACGGCTTCAGCCGCGAGGATGCCGACCGCTACGCCTGCGAATCCCAGCGCCGGGCCGCTGCGGCCCGGGACGCCGGCTACTTCGACCGCTCCATTGTGCCGGTGACCGACCTGAACGGCGTGGTGGTGCTGGATAAAGACGAGCACATCCGCCCCACCACCCTGGATGACCTGGCGAGGCTCAAACCCTCCTTCAGCGTGTTTGAGCAGTACGGCCACGGGGATTTCCTCAAGTTCAAGTATCCCCAGGTGGAGAAGCTCACCTGCATCCACACCCCGGGCAACAGCTCCGGCGTGGTGGATGGCGCCTCGCTGGTGCTGGTGGGCAACCAGGCGGCCGGCGACGACCTGGGCCTTGCGCCCCGCGCCCGCATTCGCGCCTGCGCCCTGACCGGCAGCGAGCCTACTCTGATGCTGGGCGGCCCCGCCCCGGCCTCGCAAAAAGCCCTGGCGCTGGCCGGCATGAGCGCTGGCGACATCGACCTGTTTGAACTGAACGAGGCCTTTGCCGCCGTGGTGCTGCGCTACCAGCGCCTGCTGGATATCCCCGACGACAAAATCAACGTCAACGGCGGCGCCATTGCCATGGGCCACCCCATCGGCGCCACCGGCGCCATGATCCTTGGCACCGTGCTCGACGAACTGGAGCGCCGCGATCTCAACACCGCCCTGGTGACCCTGTGCGCTGGCGGCGGCATCGGCATTGCCACCATCATCGAGCGCGTATAAGGGGTTAGGAGAGAGTCATGAGCTATATCCGTTTGGAAAAAGACGCCGATGGCATTGTGGAGCTGATCTTCGACCAGCCCGGCAAATCGGTGAATGTGATGGGCGATGAATACGCCGAGGCCATGCCCAGGGCCCTCGATGAACTGGAGGCCATGAAGGGCGAGATAGCGGGGGTGTACATTCGCTCCGGCAAGCCCGGCCAGTTTTTTGCCGGCGGCGACATTACCGCCATGCTGGAGATGGACCTCAACCCGCCGCCGGCCGAGCGCCAGCGCATGTTCGAGGGCATTCTCCAGAGCAAGGCACCGCTGCGCCGGCTGGAGGCTCTCGGGGTGCCGGTGGCGGTGGGTATCAATGGCGCCGCCCTGGGCGGGGGCTACGAGATTGCCCTGGCCTGCCACTACCGGGTGGCGCTGGACGACGCCAAGGTGCAGATCGGCCTGCCGGAGGCCATGCTCGGGCTGATGCCGGGTGCCGGTGGCGTGGTGCGCCTGGTGCGCCTGCTGGGCATGGAAAAGGCCCTGCCGCTGATTGCCCAGGGCAAGCGCCTGCGCGCCGAGCGTGCGCTGGAGGCCGGGCTGGTACACGAACTTGCCGATTCCGAGGCCGACATGGCGGCCCGGGCCAAGGCCTGGATCAAGGCCAACCCGCAGGCCAAGCAACCCTGGGAACAGCCCGATTATCACATGCCGGGTGGCCTGCCAGGTGATGACGCCACCCAGGGCCTGACCTACTTCGGCCCGGTGAACGTGATGAACCAGACCAAGGGCAACATGCCGGCGCAGCAGGTGATTTTTGCCGCCGTGGTGGACACCGCCCGGGTGGACTACGACACCGCCCACACCGTGGAGGCGCGCTACTTCCAGCGCCTGCTGCTGGATCAGGTCTCGCGCAACATGATGACCACCTTCTTCGTGCAGATGAACCAGCTCGACGCCGGCGCCTCGCGGCCCGAGGGCATCGACAAGCGCCGGGTGAAGAAACTCGGCATTCTCGGCGCCGGAGTAATGGGCGCGGGCATCGCCTTCAATGCCGCCAAGGTGGGCATCGAGGTGGTGCTGAAAGACCTGGACCAGGCTCGCGCCGACAAGGGCAAGGCCTATGCGGTAAAAGCCTGCGAGCGCGACCGGCGCCTGGACGATGCCGCCAGCCAGGCCCTGCTGGCGCGCATACATCCCACCGGGGATGTGCAGGACCTGGCCGACTGCGAGCTGGTGATTGAGGCCGTGTTTGAAGACCGCGGGGTCAAGGCCGCAGTGACCAAAGAGACCGAGGCGGTGCTGGGGGACAGCGCCGTGTTCGCCAGCAACACCTCGGCCCTGCCCATCACCGAACTGGCCGCAGCCTCGGTGCGCCCGGCCAACTTCATTGGCATGCACTTCTTCTCGCCCGCCGAGCGCATGCCGCTGGTGGAGATCATCACCGGCGAGCAGACCTCGGACGAAGCCCTGGCCCTGGCCTTCGATCTGTCCCAGCAGCTGGGTAAAAAGCCCATCGTGGTCAAGGACGCCCCCGGCTTCTTTACCACCCGGGTGATCGGCCAGACCATCACCCAGGGCCAGCGCATGTTGGCCGAAGGCGTGAACCCGGCCCTGATCGAAAATGCCGCCGCCTTCAACGGCTCGCCCATGGGGCCGCTGGAAACCCTGGACAGCATCTCCATCGAAACCGCCTACCACGGCATGCAGCAGCGCAGGAAGGACGCCGAGGCGCGGGGCGAAGCCTTCGAGAGCGCCCCCGAGTCGGAAGTGATCCGGGTGATGATCGAAGACTGCCAGCGCAAGGGCCAGCAGGCCGGCGGCGGCTTTTACGATTACGATGAGCGCGGCAAAAAAGTGGCTACCTGGCCGGGCCTGAAGGCGCGCTTTGCCCCCGAGGGCTACACCGACATTCCCTTCGAGGACGTGCGCGACCGCCTGCTGTTCCCCCAAGTGCTGGAGGCCATTCGCATCATGGAGGAGGGCGTGCTCACCAGCGTGCCGGACGGCAATATCGGCTCCATCATGGGCATTGGCTTTCCGCCTCACACCGGCGGTGTGTACCAGTGCGTGAACGCTTACGGCCTCAAGGCTTTTGCCGAGCGCGCCGCGCAACTGGCCGAGCGCTACGGGGCGGATTTTGCCCCGCCACAGCTGCTGCTGGACATGGCACAGCGCGGCGAGCGCTTCAGCTAGCGCCGTCTAGCCGCCCAGCAGGTTGGGCGGCAGGGTGTGCTGCTCCACCAGCTCATAGCGGGCCACGGCGGGCTCCACCGCCACTGCGCGGCGGCGGGCCTCGCTGTCGCCCAGGGCCTCCTGCACCAGCGCCAGCACCAGCCGGGTGATGCCGATCATGGGCAGGCCGGCGGTGTCAGCCAGGGGCACCCAGTGCAGGTTTTCCAGCTCGCCGTTGCTGCGCAGGCGTCCGGCGCAGTGGCGGGCATCGGTGGCAAAAAAGCGCGCGTCGAAGCGGCGCACGTTGTTGGGCGGGGTGATGGCGCGGGCGAAGTAATCCATGTGCTGCAGCGCCGGCACCAGGCCCTGGCGGTAAAAGGGCCGCCACGAGGGTGAGCGGGTGCGCAGTGTTTGCGCCGGGGGCTTGCCCAGCAGCAGCCCGGTTTCCTCCCAGGTTTCGCGCACCGCCGCCATGGCGATGGCGCGGCTGCGGGCGGCGCTGGCACTGCGCTCCAGGCGCTGGCGGCTGTGCTCGCTCAGGGCAAAGGGCGCGGCCACGCGGCCGTCACCGGCATCCACCCGCCCGCCCGGGAACACATACTGCTGCGGCACAAACACGTGGCGCGAGCTGCGCAGGCCCATCAGTACCTCGCGCCGGTTGCGCACTATCACCAGGGAGGCGGCGTCCACCGGCCTCATGGCTGCACCGCCCCGGCCTCAGGGTGCCTCGCAGCGGAAGCTGTCGGCGCTGTCCGGGTCGCCGCCCTGGTACACCGCCCGGGCCGGCAGGGCGCACAGGGTGCGGCTGCGAATGATGGCGCCGTCGGCGTCGCGCTGGTGGGCCAGCACCGCATCCGGCGCCTCGCCCTGTTCCACCCAGCGGTCAATAATCTGCAGCGGATTGAAGTCATCGGCGGTGAGTCCCGTGCGTTCCCAGCAATGGCCAAAGCCCGGTACGGTAACAAAGCGCGCCGAATCCGTCAGCGTTTGCGCTTGGGAGGCCGCGCGGACTTCATCAAAATAGGTGAGGGTGCGGCCGGGGAGGATCAGCGGGTCCGCCAGCCCCTGATAATAGAACAGCCGGGTGCCGGCGGCGGCCAGGGCGTCCAGGTTGGGGTCGGTGGCATTCACCAGCGGGGCCAGGGCCTGAATGCGTTCGATTTCCCTGCCCAGCTGGTAGTCGTGGGGGTGGAAGGGCGCATCGGCGGGAATGCCGTAGGCCAGGCGCAGGTAGCCCTCGCCGGCGCGCTCGCCCCAGGCCATGGCCTCGTCGGTGCCCACCACCCAGATCGGCCAGTAGGCCTCGGAGCCGGGGGCAATGCCCGGGAACAGGGATTCGCCGTCAACGGTGGCACCCTGGTACAGGCGCTCGATGGCGCGCACTTCCTGCGCGCTGAAGCAGTCATCGGCCGCCTCGCCGCTTTGGCACTGCAGTGCTGCCGGGGCGGGGTCACACAGCTCCGGGCGGGCGACAATGCCGTCTTCAACCCCGTCCAGGGCGTCGCAGCGCTGCATCACGTGCCTCGCCAGCAGGGGCACCTTGGCCTGTGAGATCACCGCGCTGCCGTCCGGATTGCGGGTGGTTTGCAGCAGCCACAGGCCGTGAATGCCGCCGTTGCCGCTGAGGTCGAAAATGCCATCGCCGGCGGCAATGCCGTCGAACAGGGCCGGGTAGCGCTGGGCGGCGTACAGGCCCAGGCGGCCGCCGTTGGAACAGCCGGAGAAATAGGTGCGCCGCGGTGCGTCCTGGTAGTAATCAGCCGCCAGGGAGCGGCCGCTGGCAACGGCCAGGGGCATCCAGGCGCCGGCGTACAGTTCCAGGGCGCGGGGGTCATCCAGTGCCCAGTCGGTTTGCCAGTTGGGGGCCTGGTGGCCGCTGTCGCTGAGGATGGCGGCATAGCCCTCCGCCAGGGCGGTGTTCAGGCTGTTGGAGTAACCGGCCTTGTCCGGGTCCAGCCCACCGCAAAAGCCGCCGCAGCCGGCCACCACAAATTTGTGGTTCCAGTCGGCCACCGGCATACGCATCACAAAACCCACTTTGCCCTCAATGTGGCCCTCAACCTGGCAGAAGGGTGGCAGCTTGTCGTGGTCGCGCACTTCCCGGGCACTGGTGACGGCGGTAGCCGCCGCGGTGTGCCCGGCCAGGGCGGCGCAGTGGCCGGCGGTGTCGCGGGTTGTAGCAACGTCGGGGGTGCCGGCAGTGTTGGGCACCGAAGGATTGGCGCAGGCGGCGATCAGCGCGATGGCCGCGAGCAGGGTCAGGCGGTAGTGCATGGCAGATCCTTGTTATTACAGTGGTGTGGGTCAGGGCAGGCGTTCAATCAGCAGGGCGCTGCCGGTGCCGGCGGCGCCAGCGGCAGAGACGATGCCGCGCTGTAGGTCGCGCCGCTCCAACTCGTCCAGCAGGGTGCCCAGCATCATGGCGCCGGTGGCGCCCATCGGGTGGCCCAGGGCGATCACGCCGCCGTTGACGTTGTACTTGTCCTCGGAGATGTCGAGTTCGCGCATGCCCATCACCGAGATGGCGGCAAAGGCCTCGTGAATCTCGAACAGGTCGATATCGGCGGCGGTGAGCCGGTGCTGCGCCATGAGCGCGCGGGTGGCTTCCACGCAGCCGGACAGCACCTGGGTTGGGTCTGCCGCCACCGTGTTGCTGGCCACAATGCGAGCGCGGGGCCGGGCATCCAGCGCGCCCTCGGCGGCCACCAGCACCAGGGCGGCGCCGTCGGCCATGGCGGGGGAATTACCGGCGGTGTGGATGTGCTGCACCGCCGACAGTTGGCGGTGGGCCGCCAGTTGGTAGTCATCAATGCCCATGGCGCCGGCCCGGGCGAAGGCAGGTTCCAGCGCGGCGAGGGATGCGGCGGTGGTGTCCGCGCGAATGCACTCATCCTGCTGGCACTGGCTGCCATCGGCGCGGGTGATGGGCACGATGGAGGCAAAGTAGCCGGCGTCGCGGGCCTGGGCGGCGCGCTGCTGACTGCGCTCGGCCAGGGCGTCGGCCTGTGCCCGGCTGACGCCGTGCAGGGTGGCGACAAGGTCGGCGCCGTTGCCCATCATCAGCATCTGGCAGCGGGCGGCGAAGGCCGGGTCTTTGAACACCCGGGCGTCGTCCGCCAGCATCGGCACCCGCGACATCATCTCCACGCCGCCGCCGAGGGCGGTATCCACCAGGCCGGCCTGTACCTTCAAAGCCGCCAGCGCCACGCTGTCGATGCCCGATGAGCAGTAGCGGTTGATGGTCATGCCCGGCACCTGGCTCGGCCAGCCGGCGTACAGGGTGGAGGCCTTGGCGATATTGCCGGCCTGCTCGCCGTGCTGGGTGGCGCAGCCGAGGATGACATCCCCCACCTGCGCCGGTGCCAGGCCGGTGCGCTCGCCAAGGGCGCTGTAGAGCTGCTTGAGCAGGGCGTGGGGCGTCAGTTCGTGCAGGCCGCCGTTGTCCTTGGCGCGGCCGCGGGGGCTGCGAATGGCATCGTAAATCAGCGCGTGTTTCATTCATCCACTCCGATAATCAGGCTGGCGCAGGTGGTGGCGCTGCCGCCGAGGTTGAAGGTGGCCAGGTTGCGGGCCCGGGGCAGTTGGCAACCGCCGGCGCGGCCGCTCACCTGGCGCGCGCAGTCCAGCGCCATGCGCACGCCGGTGGCGCCCACCGGGTGGCCAAGGCCAATCAGGCCGCCGCTGGGGTTGATGGGGAAGTCGCCATCAACGGCGATGCGGCCGTCTTCCACTGCCTTCCAGCTTTCACCCGGGGCGGTCAGGCCGCTGTGGTCGATGGCCATGTACTCGGTGACCGAGAAGCAGTCATGGGTTTCCAGGCCGTCCAGGTCGGTGACCGCAGCAAAGCCGGCGCGGCGCAGGGCGTCGTTGAACATGTCCCGCACATGGGGAAACAGCAGCGGCTGGCCGGCGCTGAGCGTGAGTTTGTGCTCCAGCGACAGGGGCGCGCTGCGGTGGCCCCAGCCCTTGATGCGTGGAATGGCCGCCAGCGATAGCCCCCGGGCCCGGGCGTGCGCCCGGGCGGTGGCCGCATCGGCCAGAATCACGCAGGCGGCGCCGTCGGTGATCTGGCCGCAGTCCATCTTGCGCACCCGGCCTTCAATCACCGGGTTGAGGTCGTCATCGACGCTGAAGCAGCCCGCGGGGAACTGCCAGTCGCGGCTCTGGGCCAGCGGGTTGCGCTTGGCGTTGGCGAAGTTGTTCTGTGCAATGCGCAGCAGGTGGTCGCCGTCAATACCGTGGCGGGTGTCGTACTCGCGGGTAATACGGTCGAACATGAAGGGCCAGGGAAAGTCGCAGTCGGTGGCTTCGCGGCCGACCCAGGCGGCGGCGCCCAGGTATTCGGCGCCGGTTTTGCCGTTTACGTTGCGCATCAGCTCCAGGCCGACCACGGCGGCACAGCGGTAGTGGCCCGCCTCGATATCGCGCATGGCCGCCAGCATGGCCATGGTGCCCGAGGCGCAGGCCGCCTCGTGGCGGGAGGTGGGTATGCCGCACAGCTCGGGATACACCTCGGCGAAAAAGCCGTTCAGCTGGCCCTGGCGGGCAAACAGGTCGCCGACAAAGTTGCCAACGTGGCCCACTTCAATCTGTGCCGGTTCGATACCGGCGTCGGCGATGCCGGTGCTGAGGGCTTCGCTGAACAGGTCGTAAATTTCCAGCCCCTCGCGGGCCCAGTTGCGGGCGAAGTCGGTCTGGCTGCCGCCCAGAATATAGATATCTGTCATGGTTTATTCCTCTGTGATCAGCCGCTGCAGGTCGCCCCGCACCACTTTGCCCACCGGGTTGCGGGGCAGGGCGTTCAGCACCTCAAGGCGCTCGGGCAGCTTGAATTTGGCGACGCCGCGCTCCAGCAGCCACTGTCCGAGTGCTGCCAGGGTGGGGGCCTCGCGGCCGGCGGCGGGCACCACGCAGGCGCAGACCTTCTCCCCCAGCATGGCGTCGGCATAGGCGCACACCGCGGCTTCGGCCAGGTCGGGGTGGCCCTCCAGCACCGTGTCCAGGTCCGAGGGCGAAATCTTCATGCCGCCGCGGTTGATGATGTCCTTGCAGCGCCCGACGATGCGGTAGTAGTTGGGCGGGTCGCCGGCAATCTCCACCAGGTCGCCGGTGCGAAACAGGCCGTCGGCGGTAAACACGCCCTCGCCGTTGTGGTCCAGGTAGCCGTCGAACACGGCCGGGCCGCTGATGCACAGCTCGCCGGCCTGGCCGGGGGTGGTGATCTCGCGCCCGCTGTCCGGGTCGATCACCCGGGTGGTGGTGCTGGCGTGGGCCCGGCCCTGCCAGGGCATGCCCGCCACGCCCAGGCGTGGGAACAGGGCGGCGCGGGTCTCGGCGTCTGCTGCCGTGGCGGGGGTGGCAAACAGGCTGATGCCTTCGTTGGAGCCGTAGAAGTTGATGATGGCCTTGCCGTAGTCCCCCTCGATGGTGTCGATCATGGCCGGCGACAGGGGCACGGAGCCGGAGCCAAAGGCGCGCAGGGCGCTGAAGTCACCCTGCTGCCAAAGTGCCGGCTGGTGGGCCAACTGGTTGAGCAGGGCCGGCGGCGCGATGGTGAAGGTGACGCGCTCGTCCTGCAGCTGCTTGAGGTACAGGGGCGGGTCCATGGGGTGGTGCAGCACCAGGGTTGCGCCCAGCAGTGCCGCCGGAAACAGAAAGCCGCCAATGGCCGCCATGTTGATCAGCGGGAAGGGCGCCAGCAGGGTTTCGCCGGGCTGGTAGTCGCCGGCCTCCATGGTGTTGCGGGCGATGGCGACCCACATGTTGTGGGAGCGCGGCACGCCCTTGGGGGTGCCGGTGGTGCCGGAGGTCCAGCACAGGGTGACGATGTCGTTGGCATCCGTGGGGTGGGCGGCGCTGTGGCGGGCCAGGTTCTGAAGGTCATCCCGGGTGACGGTGGCGCCACCGCCGATGTCCGAGCCCAGGGCCCACACCGGGCAGTCCGCCAGGGCGCTGGCGGCGCGCGCGGCCAGGTCTTCCCCGCGAAAGTCTCCCAGCGTGATGCAGGCGGCCGGCTGCAGGGTGGCGGCAAACTGGCGCAGTTCGTGGGCGCCGTACTGCACCGGAATGGGCGAGATCACCGCGCCAATGCGGCTGCAGGCGTAATACAGCGCCACCAGTTCCACGATGTTGGGCAGCTGCACCAGCAGGCGGTCGCCGGCGGTAATGCCCTTGTTCAGCAGTTGGCAGGCCAGTTGGGCGCTAAAGCGCTCCAGCTCGGCAAAGCTCAGGCGCAGTGGGTCGATGCCGCACAGCGCCGCCTTGTTGGGCTGGTCGGCCACCGCCAGGGTGTCGGGGCTGCGCTGGGCGCAGTCGGCGAGCAGGCTGTGCAGGGTGTCACTGCCCCAAAAGCCCTGTTCGGTGAGCTGGCGGATGCGGTCGGGTGAGCTGGTGCGCATGTCAGGGGCCCTCGCAGGCAGAACGGTATTCGGCGACCAGGCGGTCCACCAGTGTCGCCACGCTGAGCACTTCGTCGATGGCGCCGGCACCTTGGCCGGCGGCCCACACGTCCCGCCAGCGCTTGGCGTCGCCGGCGGAGCGGGTGATGTCGATGGCGCCCGCGGCTGGCATGTCATCCGGGTTGTAGCCGGCTTTTTCCAGGCTGCCGCGCAGCCAGTTGGCCTTCACCCCGGTGAGGGCGTCGGAGCAGATGATGTCCTCGCCACTGGCGGCCACCAGCATCTGTTTGTATTCGTCCACCGCCATGCTCTCTTCGGTGGCGATAAACCGGGTGCCCAGGTAAGCGTAGGTGGCCCCGAGCACTTCTGCCGCGCGGATGGCGCGACCTGATGAAATACCGCCGCCGAGCACGATGGGGCCATCCCAGAAGCGGCGCACCTCTTCGACAAAAGCAAAGCCAGACAGCTGCCCGGTGTGGCCACCGGCGCCGGCCGCCACCAGCACCAGGCCATCGACACCGGCGGCAATGGCCTTGCGGGCAAAGGTCACGTTGATCACATCGGCGTAGATCTGCCCGCCGTAGCTGTGGATGGCCTCCACCGCGTCCCGGGGGCTGCCGAGGGCGGAGATCATGATCGGCGCGCGGTACTTCACCGCCAGCGCCAGGTCTTCGTCGCGGCGCTCGTTGGAGCGGTGCATCATCAGGTTGATGGCCCAGGGCGCATCGGTGGCAGGGTCCAGTTCGCTGGTGATGCGCTGCAGCCATTGCTCCAGCTGTTCGGTGGTGCGGGCGTTGAGGGACGGAAAGCTGCCCACCATGCCGGCCTTGCAGGCGGCGATCACCATGTCGGGCCCCGACTGCAGGAACATCGGCGCCTGAAAGGCCGGCAGGCGCAGGCGGGAGAGCGAAAAATCAGAACGTGTCGGCATTGCTGTATTCCGTGTGGTCAGGGGCAGGATCAGGGTCAAAATCAGGGTCAGGCGCCGGGCCGGCGCGGGGGCAGGGGAATGAGTCCGCTGGTGACGGCCATGTATTGCCGGTAGGCCGGTTTTTCCCGGGCCATTTTCTTGTCGAGGGTGCGCTGGCCGGTAACGTTGACCACCAGGTGGCTGTAGGCCAGGGGGCCGATGATGGTGGCAAAGCCCCAGGGTGCCTGGCAGGCCACCAGGAAGATGCCCCACCACACGCAGAGCTCACCGAAGTAGTTGGGGTGGCGGGAATAGCGCCACAGGCCGGTGTCGAGCACGGTGCCGCGCCGCGAGGGGTCGGCGCGAAACTGTGTCAATTGCCAGTCGGCCACGGTTTCAAAGGCCAGGCCCGTCGCCCACAGGGCCAGCCCGGCCCAGGCCAGGGCGCCGGGGGTGGTATCCGCCGGCGCCAGCATGCCCACCTGCAGCGGCAGGGCCACCAGCCAGATCACCACGCCCTGCAGCAGAAACACCTGGCGCAGGCTGAGCCAGATAAAGGCGCGGTCGTTATCGACCCAGGTGCGCAGCCGGGCGTAGCGCGGGTCTTCGCCGTGGCCCCAGTTGCGCCGCAAAAGGTGGGCGCTCATACGCAGCGCCCAGGCCAGCACCATGCCCAGCAGCATCAGCTGCAGCGGGGCGATAGTGTCGGCCAGTACATAGGCCAGCACCGCGATGCCCGCCAGAATGCCGGCAAAGGCCATGTCGATAATGCTCACATCGCGCAGGGGGATGCTCAGCAGCCACAGCAGCAGCACCGCCCCCAGTGCCAGGGCGGCGGTGGCGAGAAACAGTCCGGGGTAATCCATCGGGGCTCCGCAAATTATTATGCTTGTCACTTTTGTAAATAGACTATAAGCTTTAGTCTTGTTACGCAAGCAAGTGTTGAAAAAGAGGACACTGGTCCTGCGGCCCGGCGCGAGCGGGTCGCCCACCCGAAACCCCGAGGGAGACAGCCATGCAGCCCCTGAGCCGAGTCACCGAATACCCGTCTGTCGAGCAGTGCATTGGCGGCGTTGCCGAATTCGAGAACACCCAGCCGTGGATTTACGCCCACGACAACCCCTACCTGCACGGCGTTTACGCACCGGTCAATACGGAGATGGACGTGGGTGACCTGCCGGTGGAGGGCGAGTTGCCCGCCGACCTCTGCGGCGCTTACTTCCGCAATGGCCCCAACCCGCGATTCGAGCCCAAGAACCGCTACCACCCCTTCGATGGCGACGGCATGATTCACGGGGTTTATTTTCACCAGGGCCGGGCGCGCTACCACAACCGCTATGTCGATACCCTGGCGCGCAACAGTGAACTGCGCGATGGCCGCTCCATCTCCCCGGGGGTGATGGGGCCCTTTGACTACGAGCTGTCGCCCTTTGGCATCAAGGACACCTCCAACACCGACATCTTTCTTTACGATGGCTCCCTGATGAGTCTGTGGTACAACGCCGGCCACCCCTACCGGGTGGACGCCCACGATCTGGGCACCCGCGGCTACTTTGAGCTGCAGGGGCGCGACAAGCGGCGTATGTCGGCCCACTCCAAGGTTGACCCGCACACCGGCGAGCTGCTGTTTTTTGATTATGGCAACGAGCCGCCCTACATGACCTACGGCGTGGCCGACGCTCGCGGCCGGCTGCTGCACGAAGTGGCCATCGACCTGCCCGGGCCGCGCCTGCCCCATGACATTGGGGTCAGCCGCAATTACACCGTGCTGCACGACCTGCCCTTTTTTCACGACATGGACGTGCTGCGCCGCCACGGCTACCGGGTGCTGACCTTTCACCGTGACCTGCCCATCCGCTTCGGGGTCATCCCCCGCCACGGCGCTGGCAGCGAGGTGCGCTGGTTCGAGTGCGAGCCGGGCTACATCCTGCACACCAGCAACTGCTGGGAAGAGGGCGACTGGCTGATCATGGACGGCTGCCGCTCCACCAACCCCATGCCCGCCGCCCAGCCCGGCGAGGGCGAACTGGCCTCCATGCTGGCCTACATGCGCCTGGAGGCCAACAACTACCGCTGGGCCTTCAACCTGCGCACCGGCGAAGTACGCGAGGGTGACCTGGACGACCTGAACACCGAATTCAACAAGACCAACCCGCTGTACATGGGCATCAAGGGCCGCTACGCCTACCACCAGCATATTCCCCTGCACCACGAAGGCGGCTACACCCTGCGCTTTACCGGCCTGGTGAAGTACGACAACGACAGCGGCCGCCGCTGGCAGTGGGACTACGGTGCCGGTGTGTTTGGCAGCGAAGCCGTGTACGCCCCGCGCCGCGGTGCCACCGCCCAGGACCCGGAAGATGACGGCTATGTGATTACCCTGGTGACCGATAGCAAGAACTGGCAGTCCCACTGCCTGGTGTTTGACGCCACTGACATCGAGGCCGGCCCCATCGCCCGGGTGCGCATGCCGCAGCGCGTGCCCTACGGGTTTCACGCCACCTGGGCCCGAGGAGAAGATCTGTACCCGGCGGCCTGAGCATGCGCTCCGGCCCGCCGGCTTAAAGCCGTACCCGCAACACGCAGCCCCGACCCATAAACCATAATGTTCATTCAGAGGCTCCCATGAAAAAAACCCTGTTCCGTGCACCCGCAACAGCACTGCTCCCACTGGCGCTGGCCGTGCAGCAGGCTGCCTACGCCCAACCCCAGCTCGAAGAGGTGATCGTCACCGCCGAGAAGCGCAGCCAGAGTATCCAGGACGTGCCGCTGTCGGTGGCGGCGGTCGATGGCGGTAATGTCGAGGTGGGCAAAATCGAGGGGCTGAACGACATCGCCTATCGCACCCCCGGGCTCACCTTCAACCAGTTCAACGTGGGCGAGCCGCGTATTTACATCCGCGGTATCGGCAACAGCTCCGATTCCGCAGCGTCGGACCCGGCGGTGGGCGTGTTCATCGACGAGGTGTACATCGGCCGTACCGGCGGCATCGGTTTTGACCTGTTCGACCTGGAGCGCATCGAAATCCTGCGCGGCCCCCAGGGCACCCTGTATGGCAAGAACACTAACGGCGGCGCGGTTAATATCGTGACCAGCCGGCCCTCCGAGGAGGGGGAGCTGCGCCTGCGCGGCTCGGTCGGCAGCGATGGGCTGTTGCACCTGCAGGGGCTGGCTTCCGGGCCGCTGAGCGACGGCACCGCCGGCAAGCTGGTATTTTCCTGGCGTGAGCGCGACGGCTTTGGCAAGAACGTCATCACCGCCGACGAGATTGCCAGCATGGGGGATTTCTCGGCGAGCAAACTGATCGGTGGCAGCATCGGTGCCGCCAACGCCGGTGACGACATGGGCAGCCTGGAGAACTGGAGCGCGCGCGGCCAGTTGCTGTTCGATATCGGCGACAACGCGGAATTGCTGCTGGGCGCCGACTACGCCGACAACGAAACCAACGGCAGTTGCCGCCATGTGGGCAACCTGGACAAGGCCATCGCCGGGCTCGGCCCCTTCTGGGAGGGCGCCATGTCTGATCGCTACCGGTCCGATGTGCGCAACTGCGCGTCGCAGTTCGATACCACCCAGGAGCGCGAAACCGGCGGCCTGATGGCGCGCCTTGAGTACGACATGGACGTGGCCACCCTGACCTCCATCACCGCCTGGCGCTTCAGCGACTACAACAGCCTGGACGACCTCACCGGCCTGCCGCTGATTGACCTGGACGCGCCCTCGCCCCCGGGGGTGCCCCTGCCTCCCGGCTCCTTCACCGGGCCGGAGAACGTGATTGACGCCGCCGAGGAAGAGGCGTCCCAGTGGTCTCAGGAGTTCCGCCTGGCCGGCAGCACCGATCGTTTCAACTGGCTGCTGGGCGCCTTCTACATGGAAGAGGACGTCGAGCGCGAAGAGGAGTTCTACACCCAGTACAGCACCCTGCTGCAGGGGCTCGGCCTGGCCGGCACCGGGGATGTGCTCTTTACCCAGGACAATACCACCAAGAGCATGGCGGCCTACGGTCAGGCCGACTGGCATATTACCGAGCAGCTGACCCTGACCTACGGCCTGCGCTGGGCGGAGGACGAGAAGGACATTACCCAGAATGCCATCGACCTGCTGGGCACCACGCCTTCGGGCGTCCCGCTGATCCTGCCGGAATTCGCAGCGCCGGTGTCGGCCAGCGATTCCTGGTCCAAGGTCACCCAGAAGCTGTCGGTGGCCTGGCACCCCTGGGATGGCATGATGCTCTACGCCACCTATTCAGAAGGCTACAAGAGCGGGGCCTTCCAGTCCCAGACCAACCTGCCCTCGGTGGCCGCCCAGCCGGTGGACCCGGAGTTTGTCACCAACCGCGAGGTGGGCATGAAGTCGAACTGGTGGGACAACCGCCTGCAGTTCAACCTGTCCTACTTCGACATGGACTACGAAGACCTGCAGGTATTCGAGCTGAACAGCCTGTTCCTGCTGACCCTGCTTAACGCCCAGGCGGCATCGGAAGGGGTGGAAGCCTCCTTCGATATCGTGCCCACTGAAAACCTCACCCTGAGCGCCAGCTACAGCTGGAACGATGCCACTTACGATGAATTCGTCAACTCCAACGGTAACGATCTTTCCGGCAACAACCTGGCCTACGCGCCCGAGCAGGCCTACACGGTAAGCGCCAACTACCGCTGGCCGCTGAGCGGCGGCAGCACGGTGGACTTCGGCGCCACCTACAGCTGGAAGGACGAATACTTTCTGGGGCCGCAGAACCGTGAGCGGGAAGCCCAGCCGGCCGAGGGTCTGCTGGATGCCAGCGTGAGCTGGGCCAGTGCCGATACCAGCCTGACGGTTGACGTGTGGGGTAAAAACCTCACCGACGAGCTGGTGCTGTCGAACCTGATCGTCGACCCCACTGGCGTGACATCGGAGTTCTACATGGCCCCGCGTACCTATGGGCTGACCGTCACCAAGAGCTTCTGAGCTCCCAGTGATGCACCTGCCCAGTGCCGGTATGAATTCCCCGCCGGCATTGGGCACAATAGCCGCTTGCGATTGCCAGGCGGCTGTATGACTGAATTAACAACACGTGCCAGTTCCATCAACCGGGCGCTGGACCAGATTGGCGACAAGTGGTGCCTGCTGATTCTGCAGGAAGTATTCTGGGGGATTCACTCCTTCGGTGGCATCCTGCAGGAGACCGGTATTTCCCGCGGTGTGCTGTCGGACCGGCTCAAGTGGCTGCAGGATCACGATTGCCTGCGGCGCCGTGGCGGCGCGCGCCACCCCACTTATCACCTGACGCGCAAGTCGGTGGACCTCTACCACAACGCCCTGATGGCCGTGGTGTGGGAGGATCGCTACTACGATACCCCGGACATCCAGGCGGTAAGGCTGGTGCACCGCAACTGCGGCAAAGCCTTTGTGCCGCGCATGGATTGCAGCCACTGCCACCAGGCGGTGGATGGCCGCGCAGTGCGCTACCAGCCCGGTCCCGGTGCAACACGTGACGTGCGCGATAAGAAAGTACGGCGTCGCTCGTCCCTGTCGGCAGATGCGGTGCCCAGTGAGCGGCACGTCTATCGCAACCTGGTGAACCTGGTGGGCGACCGCTGGACCGCAAATGTCATCGCACTAGCTTTGCATGGCTTGCATCGTTTCGATGAGTTCCACCGGGAGCTGCCGGTGGCCACCAACATCCTGTCGGACCGCATGCGCTTTCTGGTGGAGCAGGGCATCTTCGAACAGCGGCCCTACCAGCAGCGGCCCCTGCGCCACGAATACCACCTTACCGACAAGGGGTGGGATCTCTTCCCCTGGTTTCTCACCCTACTGCAGTGGGGGGATCGCTGGTGTGACTCCAGTGGTGCAGGGCACCCGATGGCGCTGACCCACACCACCTGTGAACGCCCGTTGACAGGCCAGGTGGTCTGTGACCAGTGTGGCGAGGAAGTGCGGGCGCACGAGGTGGATTTCACCATTCAGGGCATGAGCCCGTCCTCAGCGGCTGGCGGTTAAACACCCTGTAAAACCAAATACTTGCATAAAAAGACTTATCTGTGGCATCGTGCTTTCCCCCCTTGGTAGACACGTGCCTCACACATGACTGACTGGTTCTCAAAACACCGCCCCCTGCTGGATAAAGCCCTCGACGCCTGCGCCAGGCGCTATTCCTGGAGTGGCTGGCCGGAAAGCCCCAGCACCAAGATTCACGGCGAAGAAAAGCCCGCCGCCGGCCAGGCGGCCTTCGAGGCCATGCTGCAGGCGGACTTTCCACTGACCCAGCCCGGCGAAGTCGCGCGGGTGGGTGAAGAGGTCTCTCCCTACACCGGCGAGCCGCTGGGGGTGCGCTACCCACGGCCAGACCCGGCCCCGCTGTTCGCCGCCATTGCCGCGGCGCGGCCGCAATGGGGTGCAACAACCCCTGAGCAGCGCGTGGGCGTGTGCCTGGAGATTCTGCAGCGTTGCGGCGAGCAGCTGTTTGCCAATGCCCACGCCACCATGCACACCTCCGGCCAGTCCTACGTGATGGCCTTTGCCGGCAGTGGCGCCAATGCCCTGGACCGCGGGCTGGAAGCACTGGCCTATGCCCACAAGGCCATGGCCGACGTGCCGGCCACCGCGCGCTGGGAGCGCAGCTTTGGCGGCGACGGTGCCGCCTGCCTCGACAAGCAGTACCGCCTGCTGCCCCGTGGTGTATCGGTGGTGATCTGCTGCGCCACCTTCCCCCTGTGGAATACCTACCCGGCCCTGTGCGCCTCGCTGGCCACGGGCAACCCCGTCATCCTCAAGCCCCACCCGGCCGCCACCCTGCCGGTGGCCATGGTGGCCAGGGTGTGCCGCGAGGTGCTGGCCGAGGCGGGGTTCGATCCCAACCTGGTAACGCTGGCGGCTGATACCCGCGAGGCGCCCATTGCCCTGCAACTGGTGGAGCACCCGGACACCGCCATTGTCGACTTTACCGGCAGCCCGCGTTTTGGCGCCTACCTGGAGCAGAATTGCCCCGGCAAGCAGGTGTATACCGAAACCGCCGGCTGCAACTCGGTGGTGCTGGAATCCACCGATGACCTCGCCGCCACCGCCCGGGCCATTGCCCAGTCCCTGTGCCAGGCATCGGCGCAGATGTGTACCAGCGTGCAGAATATCCACCTTCCTGCAGACGGCGTGCGGGTGGCTGGCAAAAAAGTACCGGTCGCGCAGGTGCAGGCGGCAATCTGCGAGGCCGTGGACGGCTGGTTGGCAGAGCCGCGCCGGGCGGCGACGCTCTGCGGCACCCTGTTCGATGATGCCGTGCTGGACAACGTGCAGCGCTACCGCGAATTGGCCGGCGAGCGCCTGCTGCGCGACTCGGCGCCGCTGGCGTATGCCGAGTTCCCCGCTGCACGCACCGCGTCGCCGCTGATCATTGCCGCCACCGAGGCCGACCGCGACCTGTACCGCCAGGAAGTGTTCGGGCCGGTGTCCTTTATCGTGGCCAACCACAGCGCCCAGGGCTGCCTGGACGATGCCACCAGCAATGCCCGCGAATGCGGCGCCATTACCTCCCACGTGTACTCCACCGACGAGGCCTTCATCGATGCCGCCGTAGAGGCCTACCACGCCGCCGGCGCATCGGTGGCGGTGAACCTGCATGGCATGCCGATCAACTTCGCCGCGGCCTATTCCGACTTTCACGTAACCGGCCTCAACCCGGCGGGTAATGCCTGCCTGGCCGACCTGGCCTTTGTCACCGCGCGTTTTCGGATCGTGCAGAGCAAGCGCATGGCCGCATAGCGCTCTTTCCCCTTGCGCCGCTTGCGCTGCCAGTGGGTATCGGCCCGCGCCTAGCTGGCTTATCGGCGTATAGCTGTTGACCCGGCCGGATGCTAGGATCAGAGGCGCTCAAAAGCGTCGATAATATCCTGCAGGGAGGCTGGGGTTTTGCTAGTTCGTCAGTGGTTGATTGTCAGCGTCGTGCTGTCTGTATTGGGTGGCTGCAAAGTCCGCATTGAAGTGCCTGAAGGTGGGCGGGTCGAATCCGCGTCTGGCCGCTACCAGTGCAATGCTGGAGCCGTGTGTGAGTTGGATGTGCGCGACACCAACTTCAATGAGCGATTTCTGGCGATAGAGGAGAGTGGCTACGTCTTTCGCGGTTGGCGGCGGGACAATGGCTATTTCTGCGGTGGCAGCGTGGGTGCCTGTGTACTGAACACGACGGGGTTTGTTGGCAATGCCGACCTGATGGCAGTGCTGCGGTCGAACCAGGTGTTCCATTTGGAGCCGGTGTTTGAGCCAGCGCGGTATTACGCATTGGCTGGCTCTGTGGCTGTTGCTGCGCAATCCCGGACAGACAGTGATGTCAACGACGTCAATGCCACCTATACCCCTAACGATACGCCTTTCCAGGCTCAGCCAGTGTCCAATCCCGCCACCATCGGGGGCTACGCCAATGTCATTGGCGAGGGCGAACCCGGGCCATCCACGGATTTCGGCGATAGCGAAGATTTCTATTCGGTGGACTTGCTGGCCGGCCAGGTCATCGCCCTGAATGTGGCGGATCCCGAGCAGGGAGACCTGGATCTCTATCTATTCGATCCTGCCGGGCGGATCATCGATTTTTCGATCAATACAAGCTTTCATGAATCGCTTGCAGTGACACGCAGCGGGCGCTACGTGGTGAATGTGAGTGCCTATTCGGGCGCATCCAACTATACATTGTCCATTGGGCAGTTGCCTTCGGCACTCGGTGGTGGTTTAACGGCATCGGCTGATTTTGAAGCCGATACAGCGGTGGTGCAGTACCGGCCGCCGAAGGTGGCGCGTGGCCAGGCGGCCGCTTCGGCAACGGCTGCTCGCACAGAGCCCCTGAAGCTTGAATCGCTCTCGAACCTGTCTGCAGCGAGTATCACAAGTTCAACCCCCGCCCCCGGTAAGACAGGCAATTTTCTTACCACGGAGCTGGAGCAAAAATGGCGCACGTTGTTGCAGGTGAAAGCGCTGAATCACCGGGCTGATGTTGAGTTTGCCGAGCCGAACTACCGCTTCCATGCCACGGCTGTGCCCAATGACCAGTACTATCCTCTGCAGTGGCACTATCGCCAGATCAACCTTCCTGATGCATGGGAAGTTACCCGTGGTAGTCGCGATGTCATTGTCGCGGTGGTCGATACCGGCGTGTTGCGCAGGCATCCGGACCTGAGTGGTAAATTTGTCGATGGCTATGACTTTATCCGTGACCCCTATCGGTCGGGTGATGGTGACGGGATCGACCCCGACGCCAACGACCCGGGCGATGAAGGTGTGGCAGGGCAGAGCAGCTACCACGGGTCCCATGTCAGTGGCACCGTGGGCGCCATTACCAACAATGGCCGCGGTGTGGCGGGCGTCGGGTGGCATACTCGGGTGATGCCGATACGCGTGCTCGGCGAGGGCGGTGGCACTTTGTACGATATTGTTCAGGGAGTGCGCTACGCAGCCGGACTTGAAAACGACTCAGGAACCGTTCCCGCCAGGCGGGCCGATGTCATTAACCTCAGCCTGGGTGGCGCAGGAAGCTCTGAAGCCATGCGCAACGCCATCGCCAGGGCGCGCCAGCGAGGCGTTATTGTGGTGGCCGCGTCTGGTAATGACAACAGCAGTCAACCCAGTTTCCCCGCTGCCTACCCGGGGGTGATCTCTGTCGGCGCGGTGGATCTTAGCGGAGTCCGGGCACCTTACTCCAATTTTGGTACAACCCTCGATATGGTAGCGCCCGGGGGCGACATGGGGGTCGACCGGGATGGCGACGGCAATACCGATGGTGTGATTAGCACCGTGGGCAGCGATACGCTGTTCGGGGTGAATTACGGCATTAGCTCACAACAGGGCACGTCCATGGCCAGTCCCCACGTTGCCGGCGTTATCGCGTTGATGAAAGCCGTGCGCCCATCATTGACCCCCGCTCAGGTGGATCAGTGGCTGAGTCAGGGGCGCCTCACTACTGACTTGGGCCCGCCGGGTTGGGATGCCCAGTACGGCCATGGTCTGCTCGATGCGGCGCAGGCGGTGCGCACGGCCCGTGCTGCGGGAAGCGCACCCGACGTTGCGGTACCGGTGCTCCAGGTGTTTCCTAGGGATGTGGCTTTAGGCGTCGGCTCCAGCCTGATCACCATCGGCAACAGCGGCGGCGGCACGCTGCGCGTCAAAACCATTCAGAGCCCGGCGCCCTGGCTTGCTGTGCATCCGCTGGCAACGGATGACAAGGGTCTTGGCCAGTATCAGTTGAGTGTGCGAGCGGGCACCCTTAGTCCCGGCGTCTATGAGAGCACCCTGCGTATCGACAGCACCGCCGGAAGTGAAACCTTGCGGTTGATGGCGACCGTCGACTCGGTTGAGGCTTCGGCGACCAGCACCGGGGTGTTGTATCTGTTGCTGGTGGATAGCGAAGGTGAGACGGTTGACCAGCAAATACTGGAACCCGCGAATGGTCGCTATGCATTCAACTTCCGGCGGGTTCTGGAAGGCAGGTACCAACTGGTGGTTGGTTCAGATATGGATAATGACCAGTTCATCTGCGACGCCGGGGAGGCATGCGGTGCCTACCGAACCCTGTTCGATACCGACGCCATTGTTCTCGACCGAAACCGGCGCAACCTGGCCATCAGCGCCAGCTTCAGCCCCGGTATTCGTAGTGAGGCTGCCGCCACCCCTGGCGCAGTCACGCCGTTCCCAGCATTGCGTCGACAGGAATCGCCAGCGCAGGACGCAGACGCCCGCTTCCGAAGTCTGCAGCAGCGAGCCACCAATACACAGCGCTAGCCGGTTTGCCCTACAGCCGCCGGTAGGCCAGTGCTTCCGCCAGGTGGGGCTGGGCCACCTTGTCGCACCCTTGCATGTCGGCCAGGGTGCGGGCCACCCGCAGCAGGCGGTGTACGGCGCGCATGGACAGGTGCAGGTTGTCGGCGGCGGTGGTCAGCAACTGTTCCCCTTGCCGATCCAGTTGGCAGGCATCCATCAGGGCCTGGCTGT
Source organism: Parahaliea mediterranea (assembly GCF_003402235.1). Classification (GTDB taxonomy): domain Bacteria; phylum Pseudomonadota; class Gammaproteobacteria; order Pseudomonadales; family Halieaceae; genus Parahaliea; species Parahaliea mediterranea. The sequence continues at coordinate 478,896 of NZ_QEWO01000003.1, read as the reverse complement.
GTAGGGCGTCGTTGGTGCAGCCCTGTCGCTCGCGCTGGCGTTGCTGACAGGCGCTGACGCGCTCGCGCACCACGCTGGAGGGCTCTCCCCGCACACCGCCCTTTAGCAGGTCACCGGCGCTGATGCGCTGCACTTCCAGTTGCAGGTCGATGCGATCCAGCAGGGGGCCGGAGATGCGCTGGCGGTAGCGCTGTACCTGGTCGGGGGTGCAGCGGCAGTGGTGATCCCGGTCACCCAGGTAGCCGCAGGGGCAGGGGTTCATGGCGGCCACCAGCTGGAAGCGCGCGGGGTAGGTAAGCCGGTGGCGGGCCCGGGACAGGGTGATTTCGCCGCTTTCCAGCGGCTCGCGCAGGGTTTCCAGCACCTGGCGGTTGAATTCGGGCAATTCATCCAGAAACAGCACGCCACCGTGGGCAAGGGAGATTTCCCCCGGCATGGGGCGGCCGCCACCACCCACCAGGGCGGCGGCACTGGCGCTGTGGTGGGGCTGGCGGAAAGGCCGCCGGTAGCACAGTGTGGCGGCGTCCCCGCTCAGATCCTGCAGGGCGGCGTGAGTGATGGCCTGGGCGCCATCCATGGGCGGCAGAATGCCGGGCAGGCGGCTGGCCAGCAGGGTTTTACCCGTGCCGGGCGGGCCGCTCAGCAACAGATGGTGGCCGCCACTGGCGGCGACTTCCAGTACCCGGCAGGCCAGGGGTTGGCCGATGACATCCGCCAGGTCTGGGTGATTGCTGCTCTCTGTGGCCGGGGTGAGCCCCTGGCAGGGGGTGAGTGTAGCGCGGCCCGCCAGGTGGGCGCAGAGGGTGAGCAGGTCGTCGGCGACAATCACCTCACTGTGCGGAACCGCGGCTGCCGCGGGGCCGCAGGTGGGTGCGGTCACCAGGCTGCGCCCCGCTTTGGTGCAGCACTGGGTGGCGGTGATCACTGCTGGTGAGCCGCGCAAGCGCCCGTCCAGGGCCAGTTCGCTCAAAAATTCATACTGCGGGAGTTTGTCCGCTGGCAGCTGCCCCGATGCGGCAAGGATGCCCAGGGCAATGGCCAGATCAAAGCGGCCGCCCTCCTTGGGCAGGTCCGCCGGGGCGAGGTTGACGGTGATGCGCCGGTCGGGAAACTGGAAGTGGGAGTTCAGCAGGGCGCTGCGCACGCGGTCCTTGCTCTCGCGCACAGCGGTGGCCGGCAAACCGACGATATGAAAAGCGGGCAGGCCATTGGCGAGGTGGGTTTCCACCTGCACCAGCGGCGCATCCATGCCGGCAGACGCCCGGCTGTACACCACCGACAGTTCCATTGCTCTTCCCTGAGCCGGCACGGCCACGCCGCGCCATGTGCTGTGCTTTTGGCCCTACTGAGGGCCTTTTTCCAGTGTTTCCACGTCCCGGGTGAGGGCTTCCAGTTCCGCCTCCAGGGCGGCGAGGCGAGCGCGGGTGCGCTGCAGCACGGCGGCCTGGGCGTCGAATTCTTCCCGGCTCACCACATCCAGGCGCTTCATGGCGGCCTGGGCCAGGGTGCGCACGCCGCGGTCCACGTCGTCCTTCAGCCCGCTGGAGCCCACTAGGTCATTCACTTGCTGGATGACATCGCCGATGGGGGGCGGTTTGAGCGCCATGTGCTGTACCTGTGCTTTGCCGTGGGGTTGGCGGGAGTCTAGTGGAAAACGCTCCCGGGGCACAGGTCATTTGGGTGCACCGTTTGCGAGCGGCGCACCATTAGTGTGCGCAATGCCGGTGCTGTCGCGCAGGCCGCTATCGGTAATTGCCTGTGTTTTGCCGATATCCGCTTGTTTTGTAAGAAAAAAATACATTCTGGCACATGCCGTGCAATTTCCGCAGCGCAGGTTTGACAACGTCTCCGAAGCCGCACGCAGCAAGTTACCCCGTAAACAAAGGCGGCCAGGGGATTCATTACAAGGAGAACGAACGATGCTCAACAAAAAACTGCTCACCGCAACGACGGCCGCTGTGCTTCTGACCGGTGCCGCCGGCGCGATGGCCGAGGTAGAAATCAGCGGTAACGTCGCGCTGACCAGCGATTACCGCTTCCGCGGTATTTCCCAGTCCAACGACGACATTGCCGTACAGGGCGGCTTCGATCTGTCCTTTGGCCCCGGCTTTTATGTGGGCACCTGGGGTTCCACCGTGGACTTCCTGACCGCCGAAGGGGAGGGCGTGGACGGCTCGCTGGAGCTGGACTACTACGCGGGCTGGAGCATGGAGACCGAAAGCGGTGTGGGCGTTGATGTGGGTTATCTGTACTACGACTACCCCGGTGACGATGGCCTGGAAGGGGATTACCAGGAAATCTACGGCAGCGTGTCGTTCTGGGATGTGACGCTGGGGGCGGCCTACTCGGATGACTACTACGCCGAGACCGGCGAGTTCTACTACTACTACGCCGACTACAGCCTGGGCCTGGGTGACAACCTCTCCCTGGACCTGCACGTTGGCTACAACGACGTGGAAGACGGCGGTGGCTACCTGTCCACCGACAAGGACGGCTTTGTGGATTATTCCGTTGGCCTGACCGCCTCCTACTGGGCGGTGGACTGGACCCTGGCCTACATCGGCACCGACCTGGACGGCGATGAGTACTTTGATCTGGACGACCTGGTTGAGCCCGATCTGGTGTTCTCCATTTCCAAGAGCATGTAAGCAGGGGCGTGTAACGCAGCAACCGGCGCCCGCGCGGGCGCCCACCTAACACCGGGAGAGTTCCATGAAATTAATCACGGCTATCGTAAAGCCATTCAAACTGGACGACGTGCGCGAGGCACTGTCCGAGATCGGGGTGCAGGGCATCACGGTCACCGAGGTCAAGGGCTTCGGGCGCCAGAAGGGCCACACAGAGCTCTACAGGGGTGCGGAATATGTGGTCGATTTCCTGCCCAAAGTAAAAATCGAGGTTGCAGTGGCTGACGGCGTGGTCGACCAGACCATCGACGCCATCACCAAGGCGGCGAACACCGGCAAGATCGGCGACGGCAAGGTCTTTGTGTCCGATCTGGAACAGGTGATTCGTATTCGTACCGGCGAGACCGGCGAAGACGCCATCTAATAAAGCGCCCAGGATCACACAGAGAGACTTTTATCCCATGGAAAACAATATTTACGAATTGCAGTACGCAATGGACACCTTTTATTTCCTGGTGTGCGGCGCGCTGGTGATGTGGATGGCGGCGGGCTTCGCCATGCTTGAGGCGGGCCTGGTGCGCGCCAAGAACACCACCGAAATCCTGACCAAGAACGTGGCCCTGTTCTCAGTGGCCTGCACCATGTACCTGATCTGCGGTTACCACTTCATGTACGACGGTGGCTTCTTCCTGTCCGGTGTAACCACCGTGGCGCAAATGGACGACGCGGCCGTTGCCCAAGTGCTGGCGGATTCTGCCGAGGCGGGCTTTGGTGGCGATTCGGTGTACTCCGGTGCCTCTGACTTCTTCTTCCAGGTGGTGTTTGTTGCCACCGCCATGTCCATCGTGTCCGGTGCCGTGGCCGAGCGCATGAAACTGTGGGCTTTCATGGCCTTCGCCGTGGTGATGACCGGCTTCATCTACCCCATCGAGGGTGGCTGGACCTGGGGCGGCAAAGAAGTGCCTTTCATCGGCGCTCTCAGCTACAGCGACTACGCCGGCTCCGGCATTGTTCACCTGGCGGGTGCCGCCGCGGCGCTGGCAGGTGTGCTGCTGCTGGGTGCGCGTAAAGGCAAGTACCGCGCCGACGGCAGTGTCAACGCCATTCCCGGCGCCAACATGCCGCTGGCCACGCTGGGTACCTTCATCCTGTGGATGGGCTGGTTCGGCTTTAACGGCGGCTCCACCCTCAAGCTGGGCGGTATCGCGGTGGCCAACGAAGTCGCCAACGTGTTCCTGAATACCAACGCCGCCGCTGCCGGTGGTTTGATTGCCGCCCTGCTGCTGGCGCGCATCATGTTCGGCAAGGCCGACCTCACCATGGCCCTGAACGGCGCCCTGGCGGGCCTGGTGGCCATCACCGCCGAGCCGGCCGACCCCTCGCCCCTGCTGGCCACCATCATCGGCGCCATCGGCGGTGTGATTGTGGTGTTCAGTATCGTGATGCTGGACAAGCTGAAAATCGACGACCCGGTCGGTGCCATCTCCGTCCACGGTGTGGTCGGCCTGTGGGGTATCTTCGCCGTGCTGCTGTCCGACGCCGACGCGACCTTCATGGGTCAGCTGGTGGGCGCGCTGGTGATCTTCGCCTGGGTCTTCGTCACCAGCCTGATCGTCTGGTACGTCATCAAACTCATCATCGGCCTGCGCGTCAGTGAAGAGGAAGAGTACGAAGGTGTGGACCTGTCCGAGTGTGGCCTTGAGGCCTACCCGGAGTTTGTCTCCGCCAAATAAGCTTGCGGGCGCATTTTCGGATGCGTGTTTGGGGGCCCTCTGGGCCCCCTTTTTTGTGCGCCAGGCATGGCGCGTAGCGCCGTGACTAGCGCTGTTCCGGTACACGTGGTGGTGGACGGATGACTTGGCGGTGCAAGTCCGCTATCGGCCCGGTAAGGGGAACGATGGTCCTCGCTGACCAGCCTGTTCGATATCGCCATGGTGTTTTCCGTGGCTCTGATGGTCACCATGGTGAACTACCTGAGCATCGGCGAACTGCTGTTCCCGGAAGAATTCACCATCGTGACAAGCCGGGGATAGGACAATATGGAAATTGTCGCGAAACAGGGCAAGGAAATCCGCCGCTACCGGGCCGAAGGACGCCTTGCCGGCCAGGGTAATGGCAAGAAAATCGGCACGGCCTACCAGTTGGAATCGGGGGAGATCGTCTACCTGCCGGACGAATGACAGTCGCCCTTTGGCTTCAGTAAGTTAACTGCTGGGCTAGGGCACTGCGGTAAATACGAATGCCCGGTACTAGGGCGATGGCCATCGCGCCCGCAACGATGGCCAGCAGATAGGGCGGGGCGGTGCGGGTGATGGCGGCGCTTTCGATGAACAGACTGATCTGTGCCGCCAGCCCGTCGGCGGACAGGGTCGTGCACAGGGACAGCAAGGCCAGTGCCAGCAGCGAGCCACCCACGGTGATGATCAGGGCTTCGGCCTCGATCAGGGCGAGCAGGAACCACGGCGATGCGCCAATGGCGCGCAGCACGGCGACTTCCCGTTGACGCTCGCGCAGTGATGCCAACAGCATGGCCGCGAGCCCCAGTAGCGAAGCGAGCAGCACCAGGGCGGAGGTCAGCCGCAGGGCATTTTCCATGATGGCCGTCATCTGCCAGAGCTCCGCCAGGGTGACGCCGGGAAGAATGGCCAGTAGCGGCTCAGCGCGGTAGGTGTTGATCTGGCGCTGCAAGCGGAAGGTATTCAGCTTTGATGTCAGTCCCACCATAAAAGCGGTGATGCTCTCAGGGGTTAGTTCCTGCCGGGTGTTCTCGTTCAGACGGTGAGAAGCGCCTGGGAGCTTGACGCCATCGCGCCAGCCGATATGCATGGCTTCGATACCTTGCAGGCTGACATGCAGTGTCTGGTCCACTGGCGTGCCGGTGGGTGCCAGAATGCCGGTGACCTGAAAGGGGGTATCGGCGTGCTGGCTGAAGCTGGTGCTGCCGAGACCGTGGGCCAGTACCAGTTTGTCCTTTAGTTGGTAGCCGAGAGAGTGCGCCACCTCACTGCCAAGCACCACGTCGAATCGGTCAGAGAACGGCGCTCCCTTGGCAAGTTGCAGGGGCCTGTCCTGCCCGTAGTGAAAATGGGTGAAATAGTCGCCAGTGGTGCCCATCACCCGATAGCCCCTGTGGGAGTCGCCCAGGGATATCGGAATAGTCCAGGCGACACCCGGGTCGTCGGCGATCTCCCGGTAGCTTTGCCAGTTGATATTGTTGGTGGCGTTGCCCAGGCGAAACACCGAGTAGAGCAGGAGGTTGATGTCGCCGGTGCGGGCGCCGACGATCAGGTCGATGCCGGATACCGTATTGCCAAAGCTGGCCCTGGCTTGATGGCGAATCTGCTCAACGCCCAGCAGTACAAAGACGCTGACCGTGACGGCCAGCAGGGTGAGCACGGCGGAGCCGCGACGATTCCAGAGGCTCGCTAACGTTAGGCGGAAGAACATCAGTGTCTCCCGCCGGCGTGATTGAGGTCCGCCAGCGCTTCAACCCGGGAAAAACGTTTTGCCAGGTTGAGGTCGTGACTCACAAAAATCAGTGCTGTGTGATTGTGCGCGACCTGTTCCAGTAGCAGTGACAGAAAGGCGTCGCGGTTTGTCCTGTCCAGTGCCGAAGTCGGTTCGTCCGCCAGCAGCAGTTCCGGGCGGTTGATCAGTGCTCTGGCGATCGCCACCCGTTGCTGTTGCCCGATACTGAGTTGGGCAGCCGGCCGCTGAAACAGTACGGTTTGAATGCCCAGCGACCCGAGCAATTGTTGTGCGCGTGCGGTGGCATCCGCCTTACCGCCGAAGTGCGATGCCAGGCGAATGTTGTCGATGGGGCTGAGGTAGGGGATCAGGTTGAACTGCTGGAACACAACGCCGATATGGCGTGCGCGCCATTTGTCCCTTTGCCTCGCACTCAGTGTACTGATTCGCTTGCCGAGGATGTCGATCGTCCCGGTGTCGGGGAGCAGCATGCCGGCGAGCAGGTTCAGCAGGGTGGATTTGCCGGTGCCTGAGTGGCCATGCAGGAAGATCTGTTCACCGCCGGCAAGCGACCAGCGCGGGATGTCAAGCAATGGCTCATCGGTACCAGCGTAGTGGAAGCGGAGGTTGTTGATGGAGGCGATCAAGGTTTACTCCTGACGACGCTGAGTGGTAGCAATCTATTATGATATAACATATCATTTTTGTGTCGCCTTGCGTCAAGTGCATGCGTTCCCCGGAGGGTACTTTGCTTGTTTCTGTTTTAAGCCCTTGCATCCGCGCAGCCTGCGCTATGGTCGTGGCAACGCTGATTTTCCTTACTCCCCTGCCATTGCCAGCCGAGGAAGGCGGCGCGCAGCCCATTGACAAAGCGTTTCGCACCATCGAATGGATCGACCTGATACCGCAGGACGATCTCGATGCGTTGCTCAATCCACCGGAATCGCTGGGTGACATTGTTGACGGTTCCGTTGAGGACCAGATAGCCAGCCAGATGCAACTGGCCATGGATCAGGCCAGTGACAGTCGCTACCAGCAGGCGCTGGTATCGGCGAGAGTGGTTCCTGAGTTTGACGGCCAGGCCATACGGTTGCCGGGATTTATCGTCCCGCTGGAATTTGGCCAAGATCAGCGGGGGATCACTAAGTTCTTTCTGGTTCCCTACTTTGGCGCCTGTATTCATATGCCGCCACCACCGCCGAACCAGATTGTCTATGCCGAATACGACAGGGGTATCGTCCTGGATTCGCTGTATCAGCCGTACTGGTTGCTAGGGGTGCTGAGCACCTCGTTGGTCGAGAATGACACCGCGATCGCGGCATACAGCATTCGTGTAGAGCAAATCGAAGTCTATATAGAAGAGTAGGGAGGGTTGCTTTCATTAAAAGATATAATATATCATTTCATTTAAATGTAGGGCTTGCCTGCAAAGTATGACAATGGAAAAGACCCTTGCTTCCTCGTTCTTCACGCTTTCCTGAATCTTCCTGGTAGACCCATGAGCACTTTGACCCATCTCGCCGCTCTTGCGACGTCGATAGCCCTGGCGATGGCCTGGATGCCCGCCCAATCCCAGACTGTTGACGCCATCGCAGGCCCGCCTATGGGGCCCGAAGAGGTTGTGGTGGTCGGCGTCAGGCAGGCCTACCGCGGTAATTTCGCGCTGACCGAGATACCCCAGTCCATTGACGTGATCGAAGCCGGTACGCTGGAACAAAACGGCATTATCCGCCTCAATGATGCACTTGACCTGGACGCATCGGTCGCCCGGCAGAATACGCTCGGTGGCTTGTGGGATTCCTTTGCCATTCGCGGTTTCGCCGGTGACGAGAACATACCGACCGGCTATCTCGTCAACGGTTTCAACGGCGGGCGCGGTTTCGGTGGGGAGCGCGACGTCGCCGGTATCGAGCGAGTCGAGGTGTTGAAAGGTCCGTCGGCAGCGCTGCTGGGCCGCGGCGAGCCTGGTGGAACGATCAACCTGGTTACCAAGCAGGGGCGGCTGGGCGAGACCTTCGGTACAGTCGGCGTGCAGGGTGGTAGTTTTGACCGGCAGCGCGGCGACGCCGACCTCAACCTCGCCTTCACCGATTTCCTGACCGCGCGGCTGATTGGCTATATCGAGGAGGCTGAGAGCTTCCGCGATATAATCGAGGAGTACCGCTGGGGTTTTCTACCGTCCATCGGCCTGGCCGTGGGGGAGCGTACCCGTCTGACTTATGGCCTGGAAAAGACCCGGGTCGAGGTGCCCTTTGACCGCGGTATCGTCGTATTGAACGATGATTTCGATACGGTTCCGCGCGAGCGCTTTCTCGGCGAGCCCGGCGACGGCGATCATGTGGCCGAGGCGGAAGGCCACCAATTGCGCCTGCAGCATGATTTCAACGAGCAGTGGAGCCTGCTGCTGGGCGCCAGTGTTCGCGACACGCTGCTGACCGGCTTCTCGTCGGATCCGGAACTGGCAACGTCGCGCCAGCCGATTTTTATCGATGGCGAGTCGCTGTCGCGGCAGCGCCGCTCGCGGCTCTACGATTCAAAGCAGTCGGTGTACCGGGGCGAGCTGAGTGGAGAGTTCCACACCGCAGCGGTGCGGCATCGACTCCTCGTTGGCGCTGATCACGATGAGTTTGAAAACTATCAGGACTTCCGTCGCGTACGCCCATCCTCCGTGGCCAGTCATCCCAGCGAGGAAGAAGCCTACGTTATTGATATCTTCGATCCGGAGTACGGCCGCTTCTCCCTGCCGACGCCGCTGCCCAACAATGACCGTCTGGACGTACAGGAGTCGATGGGTGTCTTCATCCAGGACCAGATCGAGCTGACCGAGCGCCTGCAGATACGCCTCGGGGCGCGTTATGACGATTTCACCCTGCGCACAGAGAACTATCTCACCGATATCGTCAGCGAGCGCGACGATGACCGTATCAGCCCGCAGGCCGGCATCGTGTTTGATCTGAACGATGCTCTTACCCTCTATGCCGCCTACAGCGAGGGCTTCCGCGCCAATATCGGAACCGATGTAAGTGGTGTGATTTTCGACCCCGAGGACAGCGAATCCATCGAGGCGGGCGCGAAGTTTGCATTCGTCGATGGCAATCTGAGCGGCACATTTACCGTGTTTCAGTTGGAGAAGGGCAATGTCCTCGCCAGCGATATCAACAATCCCGGTTTTTCCGTCACTATCGGCAAGGCGCGCAGCCAGGGCCTGGAGTTTGACCTCAATGGTCAGCTTCCCGGCGGTATCGAGGTGCTGCTGAGTTACGCTTACGTTGATGCGCAGTCCCGTTCGAGTGTCCTCGACCCAAATTTTTCTTTTGTGATCGAGCCCGGCGATCCACTGATCAACATCCCAGATCACCAGTTGAATGCGCAGGCCCTAAAGCGCTTCCGGCTGTGGCAGCGGGAGATAATGGCCGGTGCCGGCGTTCAGTATGTTGGAGAGCGGCTGGGTGCAACGGGCACCGATTTTACCCTGCCGGACCACACCCTGGTCCGCATCTTTGGCGAGGTAAAGCTGACGGATCACATTACGATGAACGGCAGTATTACCAACCTGTTCGACGAGGACTGGTACGCCAACAGTTATTCCCAGCTATGGGTGCAGCCGGGAGCGCCGCGCACCACCACTATTGGTATCAAGGTAGGATTCTGACAATGTCTGACAAACAGCAACACAGCGCACCAGGGCCGGCGATTGCGATTGAGAACCTGCAGCACCGTTATGAAGAGAAGGCGGTACTGCACGGCCTGAACCTGGATGTTCACAGCGGGGAGATCTACGCGCTGCTCGGGGGCAATGGGGCGGGCAAGTCCACTACACTCGCCGCGTTGCTGGGATTTATTGCTCCCAGTGCAGGCTCGGTGCGCGTATGTGGCATCGATCCCGTCACAGAACCGCGCAGGGCGCGAGCCCAACTCGCCTATGTGCCCGAGAACGTCTCCCTGTACGAGCACCTTACGGCGCGGGAAAACATCAGCTATTTCCTGGCGCTGGCCGACGCCGGGCAGGGCACCGACCGGCGCACTGACCAGAGCACCGACCGGATCGAGCCCGCCCTGCAGGCGGTAGGCCTGGCCGCGGACGCCTGGGACAAGCCGCTAGCTGGCTTTTCTAAGGGCATGCGCCAGAAGACGGCCATTGCCCTGGCATTGGCACGCGATGTCCCGGTATTGCTGCTGGACGAACCGACATCGGGCCTTGATCCGCGTGCAGTGCTGGAATTCAACCAGTTGCTGGATACTGCAAGGGAGCGAAAGGTTGCGGTGTTGATGGTGACCCACGATCTGGTCAGCGCCGTGGATATTGCGGATCGCATCGGCTTTCTGGCGGAAGGGCGCATCGAAGAAGAGCAGCAGGCGAGTGCACAGAGCGTACGCTTTGATCTCAACGCCCTGCACGACCGTTATACCCACCCGGGTGCTGCGGCATGACAGGGGCCACATTGATTGCCCGCGAGGAATGGCGGGCCCTGCTGCGCAACCGGGCGGGCCTGGTGGCAACCGCGCTGCTGGTTCTTCTGGTGTTGGTGGCTAGCTTTACCAGCCTGGAGCGGCATAGCAGTATCGAGGCTGATCGCGCGCACTACCAGGCGACGGTTGACCACGCCTTTGATCAACAGCCCGACCGGCACCCGCACCGTATGGTGCACTACGGCCAGTTTGTTTTCCGGCCGATTGCACCGCTGGCCTTCTTCGATTCCGGTGTGGACAGCTTCACCGGCAATATCATTTTCCTGGAGGGACACCGCCAGAACAGCGCCAACTTTGCTGAGGCCCGCCAGTCCTCGCTGCTGCTGCGCTTCGGCCAGTTGACTCCGGCCTTCGTGCTGCAGACGCTGGCACCGCTGTTACTTATCTTTCTCGGCTTTGCCAGTGTGGCGCGAGAGCGGGAGCGCGGGACCTTGCGATTGATGCTGGCGCACGGGATCAACGGCCGTGAGCTGCTGCTTGGCAAGCTTCTGGGCCACGCTGCTATCGCCCTTGCCGTGGGCTTGCCAGCCTTTATTGTCCTGCTCGGCTTTGCCCTGGCTGGCGCCGCAGCGTGGCCGGAGACATTGCTGATGCTCGGTGGCTATAGCGCCTGGCTGTTGTTGTGGGTGTTGCTGAGCGTTTCGGCCTCGGCCCTGGTGCAGCGCCCGCGGGACGCGCTGGCTGTGCTGGTGGGGTTGTGGATGGTGGTGGTCATCCTGCTGCCGCGCGTGTTGCCGGAAGTGGCGGCGGCGCGCATCAGCCTGGATACCAAGATTGAAACTGAGATTGTCCTGCATCGCGAACTGGCGGCGATCGGCGATAGCCACGACCCGGAGGATCCCTACTTCAATGAGTTCCGGGAGAAAGTGCTGGCTGAGTACGGGGTCGAGTCAATTGAGGAGCTTCCCGTCCAGTACGCCGGGCTCGTCGGCATCGAGGGTGAGCGTTTGACCAGTGCGATCTATGCGGAGGCCGCCAGCCGCAGCGCAGCGCGGGAGTCGGCCCAGAATCGATTTGTCCATGCCTTTTCCGCACTCAGCCCGCTGCTGGCGATTCGCCAATTATCGATGACACTGGCGGGCAGCGATGCCGGCGCGCACAGCGACTTCCTGCAACAGGCGGAGGACTTTCGCTACCGCTTCGTGCAGCAATTGAATCGCATGCAGGCCGAGCTGTTGCCCGGTATCAGCGGCGAAGACCCACGGATCTCGGCGACCTACTGGCAGGACATTCCACGCTTCGACTATCAGGCGTTGGATCCCCTGCGGCGCCAGGAAGACATTCTGTGGCCATTTGTTGTGTTGGTGGGCTGGATCGGCGGGCTCCTGACCATTGCGGCGTTTGCCGCGCAACGTTTAGAGAGGATTGCCAAATGACCCCAGTCCATGCAGAAGCCCTGTTGCTGCTGAAATCCGGGCGTAACCTGGTCGCGCTGTTGTTGTTAGTGGCGCTGTCGGTGGCGGCCGTCTGGTCGGGAAGCGTGCAGGTGAGTGGCCAGCAAGAGGTGATTGAACGGGTCGCACAGGCACAGGAGGAGGATCTCGCCGCGGTCGAGCAGGCTCAGGCGGGCCCTCGGGGCGATCCAGGCTATGCGGGCTACTATGCCTTCATGCTCACCCAGGATCCGCCGCCCGCGCTGGCCTTTGCCGCGATGGGTCTGCGCGACCTGCAGCCCTATGTACTAAGGGTTCGTGCGCTTGGCCTGCAGCAGCAGCTCTATGACGCAGAAATCTATAACCCAGAACTTGCCCTGCCCGGGGTTTTCGACTGGGCCTTTGTACTTGTTTACCTGACGCCGCTGGTGATCATTGCGCTCGCCCATGACCTCGTGACAGGGGAGCGCGAAGCGGGCCGACTGCGGCTGTTGCTGTCCCTGCCGGGCGGTGGGGTGTGGCGTCGCCGGGTAATTCTGCGCTACCTGCTGGTGGTGATTGCCCTCGGCCTGCCACTGATTGTGGGTGCCTGTTTGGCGGCGGCACCGATGACGGGCACGGCTGCAATGCTGCTGACCGCTGCCTTGTACTGTGCCTTCTGGTTTGGCCTGGCGCTGCTGCTAGGCAGCCTGTTGCGCGCATCGACCACCGCCGCTGCGGCTATGACCGGTTGCTGGATTGTGTTGACGCTCATCCTGCCGACTCTGGGTAATGCGGTGATTGCTCGTGCCATTCCAGCGGGCAAAGGCATCGATCTGACGCTGGCGCAGCGTGAGGCGGTTCACGCCGGCTGGGATATCCCCAAAAGCGAGACCTTCGAGCGCTTTTTCTCCAGCCATCCCCAGTGGCGCGAGAAGGGGCAGTTTGAAGGTCGCTTCCACTGGAAGTGGTACTACGCCATGCACCAGGTCGGTGATGAGGCCGTTGCGGAAGACGTCGTCGCCTATCGCACCAGCCTCATCGCCCGCGAGGATTGGACTCGCCGCCTTGGCTATGTTCTGCCGGGGGTGGGTGCCATGACTATAGTTCACCGCCTCGCCGATACCGATCAGCTGGGGCAGTTTGCCTACCAGGACAGTATTGCTGGCTTCCACGAAAAACTGCGGCACTTCTACTATCCTTACCTGTTCAACGACCGCCCCTTTACGCGGGCTGATTTCAACCAGATCCCACGCTACGCCCCGCGCGTACAGAGCGATTCCCTGGCAGTTGTATCACTGCTAATGCTGATGCTTGTGGCTGCACTGCTGGCGTATCTTGGCGCGCGAGGCATTGCCCGCGTGTCGGGTGTGCAGTAGGTCGTATACTCGATAAGGCGCTATGTTGCAGCGTTTACCCGTTTCCCTTGCGGTTCTTGCTCGGATATTCGTGAGCCAGAGCCGGGCCGAGGGGAGAGCAGTGGGTAATGCCCAGTCCAGAAAGGCGTCTCCAGGGTTTCCAGGGCGCAGGGGAGTTCGGGGGTTTCGAACAAGGTGGTTAAAACTGCTTGCCCGTGCCCCGATATCCAGAAATCCGGTGATGACACTGGAGGGGACGGCCTTCAATTTGGACATTGCCGTTATCCTGGAACAATGCCTTTGCTTGTGCATGGCATCTCGCTATTCGTTGCGGGTGTCACAATCATCACACTGTGAACGTCTGCACAGCGTGTGGTTTCGTAGGTGACTGATCGCAATCAATAAAGCGCCTGTCAGAGAGGCGATCTTCTCGCCATCGTCTCCCAGCAGGTCATGACCAAAAAGCACCGCCAGGGTGAGCAAGGCGAGCCCCGCTAGGGCCGGTATCAGCACCCCAAAATTCCGGTGGCGCCGGCATCCCATGGTCAAGGCGAAGGCGCTGGTGGGGATGACAACCAGTAGCATCCATTGATGAAAACGTTCGTCGCCGAAGGCTGTGCCAGCAAGGGCGGGCAGCATGACCACCGCAAGGGGGAGCAGCAGGCAGTGGATGGCGCAGGCCAGGGACAGGCCGATGGCCGCCCTGTCGATGTTCATTGAAAGGGGTATCACTTTGTCTCCATGTCATGGCTGCCAGGCGGTTAGCGGGCGCAGTCCTGGCAGAGGCAGTGCAACTCCAGCTGCGGGCTTCTGAGGACGTAGCCCGCTTCCTCTACGTTGCGTTTCAGGGTGTTGATCAGGGTCTTTTTGATCCCGATCTCTTTGACGTTGCTGCATTCGTCGCAGATCAGGAACTGGGGAACCTCATGAGCGTGGTCGCAGGTGATATGGGAACAGGCGACGTACTTGTTGGCGAGGTGGAGCTTGTGCACCAGGTTTTCGCCCGCGAGAAAGTCGAGGATGCGATACACGGTGGTCGGGGGCAGGGACTCGTCGAACTCCTTCTGCATGTAGTCAATCAGCTCGTAGGCCGACTGGGCCTTTTCCGAGCGCAGTAGCCCGGTGAGGATGCGTTTGCGTTTCTCGGTCAGCTTGGCGCCGCTGGCGCGACAGCTTTCCTCGGCATGGTCCAGGATGGTGGTGATTCTGCTCATGTTCGGTTACCTGAAGACAAGGTGGACCTGGCTATTATCCAGTGTTGCCATGTCCTGTCGACCATTCACGATCCACTGCGCTTGCACGGACTGAATGCCCGGGAAGTGGCTGTGCAGCCGGACAGACACGGACTCCAGGTCCTTCGGCTGTTCGCAGAAGTACTGATAACTTGCGCGGATATCGCTGTGCGTCCGGACCTGATGATCCTGTTTGCGATGCTTGCCATCGTTCTGCTCGCCATCTTGGTCGGCCTGATGCGCGCCGCTACTGGCGACCAGGCTGCCAAAATCCACCTCGTGCGCGGCCAGCCGGCATTCTCCCCGGCCAATCTGAAAGAGCTTGCCGGCATCCTGCAGTATCTCCCTGGCGTTGTTCATTGCCACCTGCCGCTCCGGGCTGTCGGCGGCGCCCTCAAAACCAACCATATTCACCGCGGGGGATAGCAGTTCTATGTGCAGTTGTTCCCCTTCGAGTGCCACCAGCAGCTCTGCTATGCCATGCACATGGGCATGGTGCCTATTGTCACTGGTGGCATCCCTGGGTTCAGCGTGGTTCCCTTGATGCCCGTCAGGCATCGCGCTACCGGAGATCGGTGCAATGGCGAATGCCAGAGGGACGAGAATGGCGAGGGTATGCATGGGAAGTTTGTCCTAGAGCACATCAGGCGTCAGAGGAGGCGCTGCTGTCCGTTCTCGACGGCGGGGGAGCGGTCCTCAAGCAGGCGCCGGGATTCCGCTGTCACGGCTGGGCAGGCTCTGCCAGTATTCACACCCCGCCAGCAGCTCATCATCGTTCAGCAGGCAATCGTCCAGAGCCAGCACAACCTGGTTCCTGTCCAGGTTCTGGCCGATGAATACCAGTTCCTGGCGCATGTCAGTTGCACCTCGTTCTGCACGGCGCTGGCGTCGATATTGATTTCGCTGATATCGTTAACGATTACCGCCACCCGCCGGCCTTCCCGGTTGTTCAACACGTGGCTCAGTACCGTGGTTTTGCCGGCGCCGAGGAAGCCGGACAGGACGGTGACAGCCAGTTTTCCGGGTGCATCCATCCTCTTACGCTGGTTGTCTGTATTGGGCTCGGGGTGCTGGTGGGTCACTTCGATCGCCTTGCATAAAAATGATATAACATATCATAAAATGCCAAATCCGATTCCGGCAAGGGCCAAAACCCGAAAATGAGAAAGGAAAATGAGAAAGAAAAATGAATTGCAGGCGGCGCCAGTGCGGGCCGGGAGCTAGGAAAGCCGTGATCTTTGCAGCGACAGGAGCCTGCTGGCGATCCAGCCGCGTTTCTTGGTTTCGGTCCGCCGCAAGATTAGCAGCGGTTGGGTCTGGACACGCTGAAGCACGATTTCGCCTTTAGTTCGGCGCTTACACGCTCCACCCTCTTTCAACCCTCGCGCAGCGAGCCTGGGAGCGCCTGCATCTTCCCTGGCCTCATCCGTTTGCTCGGGAGCGATACATCTGTCCCTTTTAAAAGTTTCGTAGCGAAAAGAGCGTTACGGCTGCTCAAGCGCCCGGCTCGGCGGAATGCCGCCAGATCTCGGTCACGGCTCTTTGCTTTCTGATCGGTTGGCCTGGCTGCTGTCAAACTGTCCATGCCGTCCGGCCCCCGCTGCAAACCTGCCAGCACCCTCAATGGCTTCGGTAAAGACGATCGGGTAGCCCCGGGCGCCTTCATTGCGAAGGGCAGCCTCCTGCGATGTGTCCCACTGTTCAATGGCTGATGCCCTGTCTGCGCGTAAGCAATGCTGTGGAAATGCGGCGATCTCGTGCGCCAGCGCAATGGCGCTGTCCAAAGCACTGCCATCGTCAACCACACGGTTGGCCAGGCCAAAGCTGAGGGCCTCGCTTGCGGTGACAGGCCGGCCGGTCAAAATCATGTCCATTGCCCTGCTGTGCCCAATCAATCGTGGAAGACGTACCGTGCCGCCATCAATCAGCGGCACACCCCAGCGCCGACAGAACACGCCGAAGGTTGACGATGCTTCCGCAACGCGCAAATCGCACATCAGCGCCAGTTCCAGGCCGCCGGCGACGGCGTAGCCGCTAATGGCGGCAATCACTGGCTTGCTGAACGCCATGCGGGTTGGCCCCATCGGGCCCGGCGCTGTCCCTTGTGGCTCAACATCGTTGCGGCGCGCGGGGTCCGACATGGCGCCAAGGTCCGCGCCGGCGCAGAAGTTGCCGCCCTTACCATGCAAGATTGCTACGTGCAGCCCTTCATCCTGCTCGAAGGTTTCAAAGGCCTCGCGTAGCGCGGTGGCGGTGGGCCGGTCAACGGCATTGCGCACTTCCGGGCGGTTGATGGAAACGATAAAAACCGCCCCGTCGCGGGCGGTGATGACGGCGGGTGAACTCATTCTGACGCAGACTCCTATCCTTTGCTGTGCAGGGTTGGCTGAAGTCGCTGGCCGGGACCGCAAAAGAGCCGGTTATGACATTCAGTGTGCCGAGCTGTTGCGTGGGCATTCCCCGAATGAAGTGGGAGCAAGGATGTTATACGGCCGGGACCTCAAGGGCCATGATACCGTTCGATGCAGGTAAGGATCTGGCCAATGGCCTGTCTGGGGGCAAAACAGATTGGGATTTTCCGATAAGTCTCATAACGCCTGTAAAAAATCTAAAGAATAAGCAGGAAAAATTGATAAAAAGTGCTTGTTAAATTTCCTTTTCAGTTGTTAGTCTAATAGTGCAAGTTAATATCGTGTCGTAACTTGTGTGCAGTCAACCTCATTCAGGAGTTAAAGCAATGGCAAGGGTGCTCAGTCAGTTAACAGAACCGTTCAGCAGTGGGGGCAACCCCTATCTGGAGTGGCATCATGCGCCCCTGCGGCAGGAGCTGGAAGCCACCGATCTTGAGGTGATAGGCGAAATACCCCGTGACTTTTCCGGTGTGTACTTCCGCAATGGCCCTAATGTGCGCCACAGTCCGATCGGGATGTATCACTACTTCGACGGTGACGGCATGATCCATGCCGTGTCGATAAAGGATGGCAAAGCCAGCTACCGAAACCGTTGGGTACGGACCGATGGTCTGGCCGATGAAGATGCAGCAGGGCAGGCGCTTTACCCTGGCCTGGCGGCTGATAGCCGGCGCGAATTGCCGCACTTGTCCGGCTCCGACGGGTTTCTGAAGGACTCATCCAACACAGACGTTGTGTTCTTTAACGGCCAGTTGGTATCCACCTTCTACCAATGCGGCGATGGCTACCTGCTGGACCCTGAAACGCTGGAAACCAGCGGCCGGCTGGATCTCGATCAGCTGGGCATCCGCTCGCTATCCGCACACAGTATGGTGGACGAGCGCACGGGAGAGCTGATCTTCTTCGACTACGCGGCCAAACCGCCCTATATGACCTACGGTGTGCTCAATGCCGATGGCAGCCTGCGTCACTTCACACCCATCGACCTGCCCGGGGCGCGGCTGCCACATACCCTGGCCATCACCCAGCAATACACCATCCTGATGGATTTGCCCCTGTTCTGGGACCCGGAACTGCTGCGCAAGGATATCCACAAGGTCACCTACTACCCGGACATGCCGAGCCGGTTTGGCGTGATTGGCCGTTACGACGGTGGCGAAACCATTCGCTGGTTTGAGTGCGACCCCTGCTACATCTATCACATCGTCAATGCCTGGGAAGAGGGCGACGAGATTGTGATGGAAGGCTGCAAAACCAACACGCCCGAGCCGAAGGGTACCCTGCCCGGCGCTTTTGGCAACCTGCTGGCGTGGATGAAGATCGATCCGACTTACCACCGCTGGCGCTTTAACCTGCGCACCGGGCAGGCGCGGGAAGAGCCGGTGTTTGACGTTGCCTCCGAGTTTCCGATGATCAATGCGCGGTATTACGGCCAGAAGAGTGACATCAGCTATCACGTGAGCTTTGCCGATGCCGATGTCCAGTTGTTTGATGGCCTGGTGCGCTTCGATATGGCCAAGGGCTCGGTACAACAGTACAAGTTTGGGCCTGGCCGCTATGGCTCTGAAGCGCCCTTTGCGCCGCGCGACAACAGCTCCGGCGAGGACGACGGTTACGTGGTGACGCTGGTGAACGATACTGAGGCCGGGCGCGGGGAGTTCCAGATCTACGATGCCAGAGATATAGAGCAAGGTCCCCTGGCGCGGGTCATTATGCCCCAGCGCATTCCGGGGGGATTCCACAGTTGCTGGGCGCCGGGCGATTTGCTGGCTGAGTCGGTGGAGCGCTGGCGCTAAACACGGAAACAGGCGCCACCGGCATAATAAAAGCCAATAAAGGTATCAGCTACGTGCAAAGCAACATCAATCAGCATCATGCCTACATCCAGCTCAGCGGCCTGACCCGGGCGCGCATTCTCGAAGAAGACGAGGAATGCCGGCCGGGTGTCGCCTGTGACTTGGCGTACGAGGTAGAGCGCATTGCCAAAGGTAATGTTTGCTACCGCTACACACCGCGCGCGGCGCACGTTGACCATCAGGGCACTGTGCATAGGGGCATACTGGCTTCGCTGCTTGATACGGCGATCGGATCAGCGATCACCACAACGCTGAGTCCGGGTAGCAGCTACACCATGATGGATCTGTCGATCAAGTTCATCGATTCACTGTTGCCGGATGACCAGGCTGTGCTGGTGGGCGCGCGAATAGAGCACAGCGGCCGTCGCACTTGCATGGCGGAAGGCTGGCTGCGCAATGATGAGGGCCGCCTAATAGCAAAAGGTACGGCCACAGCGCTGATCTTAAAGGCGCGTGGAGCGACGGATGGTCATTGATCCTGGGGTCCGAATCGCTGCGCGCCAATGTCAGGGATTACACCGATACATTCAAGGGAGTGATAAGAGGCAATGGCAATGAAGCAACTACTTACAGGTTTCGCACTCAGTGCGTCTATTCTGGGCGGCGCGGTATCGAATGATGCAGCTGCTCTGAATATCGTGCTCACCAACGACGATGGTTGGAGTGCGCAGGGCATACAGGCGATGAAATCCGCTTTGGTAGGAGCGGGGCACAGTGTCGTGCTGTCCGGGTCGTTGACCCAGCAAAGTGCATCCAGCGCGGCGATCAACCTGTCATCGCTGGAGATTGTTAAGCAGAACTCCATGGACGGGGCGTTGGAGTACTCGGTGGCCCTGAGTGATGGTATTACAGGCGCTGAACCGGTCACCGCCGGGGCGGTGGGCATTTCCATTGCCGAAACCGTGTTGGGCGGCGCTGCGCCGGACCTGTTGATATCCGGCATCAACGCTGGCCAGAACACCGGCGCCATTGCTCTGCTCTCAGGGACGGTCGGCGCAGCTAACAGCGCCCTGTCGACGGTTATTGGCAATCACCAGCTGCCGGCGATTGCCATCAGCACCGATGAACGCTGCGACGACCACACGCCCGAATGCGAGGCGCTCAACCAGCGGCAGTTCGACACTGTTGCGCAGTGGCTGGTGGACTTTATTGCTACGCTGGAATCGGTATCCCGTAGCGGCGAGCTGATGCCGCAGGGTGTTGGCCTCAACATCAACTACCCGCCGGCTGATCAGATCTATGGCGCCCGGATTGCGCGCCAGGGACAGGTCGGCATCTTGCGTGGTGTCCCTAGCTCGGTGGTCTATGGCTGCAGAGAAGAATGTGTCGACGTTGACGATGGTACCGCTGTTGCCGGCGGTGTTCTCGACTATGCGCCAGTCAGCCTGCAGGAAGCGCGCGATGCCGATACCACCCTTACCGGGTTGAACTATGTAGCGATCGTGCCGATAGATGGTGATTTCTCGCTGAACAAAAAGCCGCGGAAAGGCTCGCGAAAATTCCTGTCCAAGCTGCGGCGGACACTGCGAATGATGGGTTACTGAGGGGCGGGTCGTATACCACCGCTCCATTGATGGGCGCGTTGTCTGGTAATTCCCGGGCTTGTACTGCATGCTAGGTGCGAGCTTGGGTAACGGCGACCCTTGGCGATGTGGTTATGGAGCCGGGGAGAAGGGACATGGCGTCGGGAAAATTGGCAGCGGTGTTGTTATTTTTGCCCTGTTTTAGTTTCGGGCAAAGCACACGTTACGAGTATACAGGCGCGCCGGTAGAGCGCATTGATGCCGGCACTGCCTACGTAACGGGTGCCGTGGTGACAGGATTTATCGAAACCACTTCACCGCTGCCAGCCAACCTTGTAGACGTTGATATAGGCGCTCAGATTAGTGATTGGTCGTTCAATGACACAGTGAACACCGTCGCGGCTGGTGCGGGTATCTTTTACGATGCCCTGGGCGCCGGGCCGCAGCTTATTGTCAGTACTGATGCGACAGGAAATATCGTTTCTTGGAATTTCTTTCTCTACAGCCCGCTGCCACACAGTCATGACGCACCGATAGACAGAATGTGGCTATCCTTCGTGAATTCGCGGGATGAACTGGTCAACGACGCGCCCTGCCGTAGCTTTCCCGCCGCGGATACTCCCTGCTCATCGCTGTTGTTTGGGCGCGGGTACTCGCGCGCCTCGTCGCTAGCAGCCGGGCAATGGCAGATTATCCCGGGTGGCCCCCCCGTCGTCCCACCTGACCCGCCCGTTGAGCCACCTGTTCCGCTATCGCCACGTGCTGTGCCCACACTGTCGCCTGCGGCCATCGCTCTGTTGGTGGGCCTGGTGTGTGTCCTGGGTGGTGTGAGGGGGAGGAAGCTCTGGTAGCTATCGATAGGCCGCAGCGTTTTCCCGTTGTCAGGATTTGGGTGTGATATTCGCGCGAATCAGCAGCGCTGCGATAGCAGGCGGCGAGAAAATCAGGGCGAAGATGGGCAGTTCTTCCGCGAGTGAATAGCCGCTACTCAAACCCAGCCAAAGGTTATACAGGGCAGCCAGACCCCAGGCGGGAATAAACAGCATGAGCGCCAGTCGTATGATACCGGGGCGATCCCTTGCCAGCGCACGGACAGCGTAGACCAATGCGAAAAGTGCCAGAAACCCCAAACCAATAATAATTAGTGTTCGCATAGCCTACGCCTTTCGGTTGCGTAAAGAGAAGAGCGTTTGGTTCCCACAGAAGTCGTTAAGTCGACCACCCGACTTGTGATGATTCCAGCTGATTTCTGCTGCCTATTTCGTGGTGTACCCACCGTTCACCAGAATGGTCTGGCCGGTCATCCACCAGCCCTCGGATACCATGAACAGAATCCACGGAACTATATCCTCAATGTCGGTAAGCCCGGTTTTGGAAAAGGAGGATAGCGCGGCAGCGGACCGGTGATAGGCTACGGCGTCGTCACCCTCGGCGGGGTAGAAGAAGGGGGTATCCATTGGGCCAGGGCCAATGGCGTTGACGGAGATACCCCGTTCTCCCAGTTCCTTTGCTGCTGCGCGAGTGAAGTGCTCGACCGGCGCCTTGAGGCCTTCGTAAGCTGCGTAGAAGGGCGTAAAGGCGCCGAGCAGTGAGGTTACAATGGTGCAGATCTTTCCGTTGTCGTTGATGTGTTGGCCAGCTTCCTTGATAAAGAAGAAGGCGGACTTGACATTGACGGCGCAGGATTGATCGAAGACTTCCTCGGTCACCTCAGACAGGGGCTTTTTCACCACCATACCGACGGTATTGATGGCGATGTCAGGTGGCCCGACAGCTTCTACCACATCGGAAAACAACTGCTCCATGGCCGCTGCGCTGGTGAGGTCTGCCTGGAAGGCAACCGCTTCGGCGCCAGCGGCGCGAATGGCTGCGATGGTGTCATCAGCCGCCGCTTTCGTACTGTCGCTGTTGTAGTGAATGGCAACCGCCTTGGCACCTTTTCTTGCACATTCGCGCGCCAGAAGACCGCCCAGATTCTTGGCGCCGCCGGCGATGATAACGACTTTTCCCTGCAGTGAATTGTTCATAGTTTGCCTCTGATGCGTGATTGGGTCGTATAAACATGTGGCAGCCTGTTAGGTGGTTTTCTGTCGGCTGCTGTACGGCGCCCCGTCGCCGAAAGCTATGGTACGATTCTCGCTACCGCGTTGCTTTCACATTCCTTGGGCGCTTGCATATTTCTGTTGAGGGACTTATGGAGAAAACGGTGTCGGCAGAGGTGGCTCGCTCTACCAGAAAATGGGCTTTTCTGGATGGCGTGGATATTGAATTTACGCGTGAAAATATTGAAGGCGGAGTTGAATGGTCCATCCAGGATCGGCGGCATTCTGTCATTGTGCATCTCGCCGGGCGTATGACCGAGCTGGAAACTGAACTTGACGGATGCTCCATGTCGGTTGCGCCAGCCAACGTAGAAGAAGTCTGGATTGTTCCGGCGGGATACCGATATGCCAGCCGTGCCCGCGGCGGCGATATTGAGTATGCGGTTATCACGCTGCATGAAGATTTCATGATCAGATTGTTCTCCGGCCTGCCTAGCCTGGAGACACTCTCGCCTATGCAGGGGGTGCGTGACCCCTTCTGCTACTGGGCCATGCGCGAATTCATGCAGGCGACGGCGTGCGATGCCGACGACGTATCGGCCATGCTTGCTGATTCCGTACTGCGCTCCCTGTGTTTACACCTTTATCGTGCATACGGCTGCGCGCCGGCGCGGGAGCCTACCCACCCGCAGTTCGATAGTGCGAGGATCAAGGCCCTGCGCACCTATATCCACAACAAGCTGGCTGAGCGCATTACGGTAGCGGAACTGCAGGCGATGGTGGGTATGAATAGTGAAGCATTTCTTAGCGGCTTTCGGCGTGCGTTCGGTGCCACACCTGGCCGATATGTAATTGAGCAGCGCATACGCCGCGCCCAGTGGCTGCTGATTCACTCAGCGGCCTCTATTACAGAAATTGCCTGCAGCACAGGTTTTTCCAGCCACGCCCATCTGAGCAGAACCTTCAAGCAGCATGTGGGCCAATCACCGAGCGTGTACCGTGATCATCACATTTAGGTGTTTCAGCATCGTTCAATCAACATCGCGCTACCGGTGCCCGCCGCTCCCGCGGCGGACACCACGCCCCGCTGCAGGTTGCGCCGCTCCAGTTCGTCGAGCAGCGTGCCGAGCATCATCGCGCCGGTGGCGCCCATAGGGTGGCCCAGCGCGATCACGCCGCCATTCACGTTCAGCTTGTCCAGCGGAATGTTCAGCTCGCGGTGCGCCATAACCGCAATGGCGGCAAAGGCCTCGTGGATTTCGAACAGGTCGATATCCGAAGCCTTGAGCCGGTGTTTTTTGAGCAGCGCCCTGGTGGCTTCAACACAGCCCGACAGCACCTGTGTGGGATCGGCGGCTACAACCACTGATGACAAAATCCGTGCTCTTGGCTTGGCATCCATGACATTCTCGCCACCGACGATCACCAGTGCCGCGCCATCAGCCATGGCGGGTGAATTGCCCGCGGTGTGAATGTGCTGAACGGCGCCGAGCTGGGGGTGAGCGGACAGCTGGTAGGCATCGACCCCGGCTGCGCCGGCCGCAGCGAATGCCGGCGCCAGGGCGGCCAGGCTTTCTGCGGTGGTATTGCGGCGGATGCACTCGTCCTTGTCGATCCAGCCCCCGCCGGGGGATTGGATGGGTACTATGGAGGTGTAGTAGTTGTTGTCCTGGGCGTAGGCCGCGCGGGTGTGGCTGCCAAGGGCAAGGGCATCGGCCTCCTCGCGACTGACGCCCTGCAGGCTGGCCACCAGGTCGGCGCCATTGCCCATCATCAGCATGCGGCAGCGGGCGGCAAAATCCGGATCCTTGAAGACCCGGGCATCGTCCGCCAGCATGGGCACGCGCGACATCATTTCCACGCCTCCCGCCACATTGAGTGAGCCCAGGCCGGCCTGCACCTTGAGGGCGGCCAGGGCAACACTCTCGATACCGGACGAGCAGTAGCGGTTGATGGTCATGCCCGGAACTGCACTCGGCCAGCCCGCATACAGGGTGGAGGATTTGGCAATGTTGCCTGCCTGCTCGCCATGCTGGGTGGCGCAGCCGAGTATGACATCGCCCACCTGCTGTGGATCCAGCCCGGTTCGGGTGGTGAGTGCGTCATACAGTTGCTTGAGCAGCTCCTGGGGCGTCAGCGGGTGTAGCCCACCGAACTCCTTGGCTCGCCCCCTTGGGCTGCGAATGGCATCGTAGATAAAGGCGTCGGTCATTGGTCACACCCAATAATCAGGCTGGAGCAGGTGGTGGCACTGCCGCCCAGGTTGAAGGTGGCAAGGGTGCGGGCGTTGGCCAGTTGGTAGCCGTCTGCGCGGCCGGTCACCTGGCGCGCGCAGTCCAGGGCCATGCGCACGCCGGTGGCCCCCACCGGGTGACCAAGGCCGATAAGCCCGCCGCTGGGGTTGATGGGAAAGTCGCCATCGCGGGTGATGCGACCATCCATAACCGCCTTCCAGCTTTCGCCGGGAGCGGTCAGGCCCGAATGGTCAATGACCATGTATTCGGTGATCGAGAAACAGTCGTGGGTTTCCAGGCCATCCAGCTCGGTTACGGCGCCAATCCCGGCGCGGCGCAGTGCGTCGTTGAACATATCCCGGACGTGGGGAAAGATCAGCGGAGCGCCCGCGCTGCGTTGCAGCTTGCTGGCCAGTGACAGGGGGGCAGAGCGATGTCCCCAGCCCTTGATGCGCGGAATGTTGGCCAGCGATGTGCCGGTGCGCTCGGCATGTTCTCTGGCGGCGGATTCACCGGCGAGAATCACGCAGGCGGCGCCATCGGTGATCTGGCCGCAATCCTGCCGCCGCACCCGGCCTTCGATCACCGGGTTGAGTTCGTCATTGCAACTGAAGCTGCCCTCGGGGAACTGCCAGCTCCGGCTCTGGGCGCGGGGGTTGGTGCGCGCGTTGCTGAAGTTGATTTCGGCGATGCGCAGCAGGGCGTCGCCGTGGATACCGTAGCGGGCATCGTATTCGCGAATGACCTGGTCGAACATGTGTGGCCAGGGGTAGGTGCAGTCCAGCGCTTCGCGGCCCGCCCACGCCGCCGCGCCCAGATGCTCGGCGCCGGTGCGGCCATCGACATTGCGCATCAGCTCCACGCCGACCACTGCGGCTACCTGGTAGTGGCCCGCTTCTATGTCGCGCATGGCGGCCAGTATGGCCATAGTGCCAGAGGCGCATGCGGCTTCGTGGCGCGCGGTGGGTATGCCGGTCAGCTCGGGGTATACCTCGGCGAAAAAGCCGTTGAGCTGGCCCTGCCCGCAGAACAGGTCGCCCACGAAGTTGCCGACGTGGCCCACCTGGATCTGGCAGGGTTCGATGGAGGCGTCGCGCACGGCGCCGTGCAGGGCTTCCTCGAACATGTCATAAATGCCCAGGCCCTCCCGGGCCCAGTTGCGCGCAAAGTCGGTTTGCGCGCCGCCGAGGATATAAATCGATGTCATGGGTTTATCGTCCTTCTACCAGTGCTTGTAGCTGGCTGCGTACCACCTTGCCCACAGGATTGCGGGGCAGTGCGTCAAAAACCTCCAACCGCTCAGGCAGCTTGAACTTGGCAATGCCTTTGTCCAGCATCCAGCGGCACAGGTCTTCCAGGGAGGGTTCGGGTGCGTCATCGCTGGGCACGATGCAGGCACACACCTTTTCTCCCAGCATGTCGTCGGGGTAGGCGCAAACCGCCGCTTCCAGCAATTGCGGGTGGCCTTCCAGCACGGTGTCGAGTTCGGCGGGCGAGATCTTCATGCCGCCGCGGTTGATGATGTCTTTGCAGCGCCCAACAATGCGGTAGTAGCACGCCGGCTCCCCGCATATTTCCACCAGATCGCCGGTGCGGAAAAAGCCGTCTTGCGTGAACACCCCATCGCCGTCGTGATCCAGGTAGCCGTCGAAGATGGCCGGGCTGGATATGCAGAGTTCGCCGGCGATGCCAGGCTCAGTAATGGTGGCCCCAGTGGCGGTGTCTATGACCCGGGTGTGAATGGAGGCATGGGCGTCGTTTTCCCAGGGCATGCCTTCCACGCCCAGGCGCGGGAACAGCGCGGCGCGATACTCTGGGCTCGGCGCGATCTCCGGTGTGGAGAACAGGCTGATGCCCTCATTGGAACCGTAGAAATTGATGATCTTCTTGCCGTAGTCGTTTTCGAAGGTGGCGATCATCGACGGCGACAGCGGCACCGAACCGGAACCGATGGCCCGCAGCGAGCTGTAGTCGCCGTCGGCCCACAGTGCGCTCTGCTGGGCCAGGCGATTGAGCAGGGCCGGCGGCGCAATGGTAAAGGTTACCTGTTCGTCCTGAAGTTGCTGCAGGTAGAGCGGTGGGTCGATGGGGTGGTGTAGTACCAGGGTTGCCCCAAGCAGGGCGGCGGGGAACAGAAAGCCGCCAATGGCCGCCATGTTGATCATGGGAAAGGGAGCGAGCAGGACTTCGCCCTGGCGGTAGGCGCCCGCGGCAATCGTGTAGCGGGCGATGGCAATCCACATATTGTGGGAGCGCGGCACGCCCTTGGGCGTGCCCGTGGTGCCAGAGGTCCAGCACACGGTGACAATGTCGTTGGCATCCGCCTGGCTGGCCTCGTGGGCCTGCAGGCGCTCTCGGCCTGCGTCGCTGATCGTATCGGCAGCGCCGATGTCGCTGCCAATCTCCCAGATGGCAAGCCCGGGGAGGGCCTGGCGGGCGAGCTCTGCCAGTGCCTGGTTGCGCAGCCGGGGCAGGGTGATCAACGCCGCGGGGTTCAGTACGCCAGCAAACTTCGTCAGCTCAAGGGCACCGTACTGAACGGGAACGGGCGAGATGATTGCGCCAATCCTGCTGGTTGCGTAGTACAGGGCAATCAGTTCGCTGATGTTTGGCAGTTGCACCAGCAGGCGGTCACCCGGCTTGATGCCAAGGGCCAGCAATTCGGCGGCATACTGGGCGCTGAGCGCATCGAGGTCGCCGTAGCTGAGCCTGCGCGCCGGGATGTCGGTGAGTTCGGCCTTGTTGGGCTGGTCGATGACAGCCAGGGACGATGGTGCCTTGCTGGCCCACAGGGCGAGCAGTGAATGCAGCGTATCGCTGCCCCAGTAACCTGCGCTGGTCATCGAGTTGATGCGTTGTTGAGAGCTGGTACGCATTGTCTTCTCCCCGGGCTAGTCCCTTGGAATTATTTTGCCGCGTTGTATTCGCCGACGAGTCGGTCGACAAGTGTGGCGATAGGAAGCACATCATCAATAGCCCCGACCCCCTGGCCCGCGGCCCACACATCGCGCCAGCGCTTGGCGTCACCCGAGGACTGGGTGATGTCGATCTTGCCTGCGCTGGGCATGTGGTCGGGGTCGAAGCCTGCTTTGATCAGGCTGCCGCGCAGCCAGTTGGCCTTGACCCCGGTCAGGGCGTCTGAACAGATGATGTCGCTGCCGCTGGCATCGACCACCATCTGCTTGTATTCCTGCACGGCCATGCTTTCGTCGGTGGCGATGAAGCGCGTGCCCAGGTAGGCGTAGGTTGCGCCCAGTACCTCTGCCGCGCGGATGGCCCGGCCGGAAGAAATGCCGCCGCCCAGCACGATGGGGCCATCCCAGAAGGTGCGCACTTCCTCGACAAAGGCAAAGCCGGATAGCTGGCCGGTATGCCCACCGGCGCCCGCCGCCACCAGAACCAGCCCATCGACACCAGCGTCGATGGCTTTGCGCGCGTGCACCGTGGTTACCACGTCGGCAAAGACCTTGCCGCCGTAACTGTGAATCGCGTCGATGGCATCGCGCGGGCTGCCCAGTGCGGAAATGACCAGCGGGGCGCGGTATTTGACCGCCAGTGCCATATCTGCGTCGCGCCGAAGGTTGGTGCGATGCATCATCAGGTTGATACCCCAGGGGGCATCGGTGGCGCTATCTACGGCCTCGGTGATGGTGCTCAGCCATTCATCCAGTTGCTCCACCGTGCGGGTGTTCAGCGAGGGGAAGGTGCCGATCACGCCGGACTTGCAGCTGGCAATCACCATGTCTGGTCCGGACTGCAGGAACATCGGCGCCTGGATGGCCGGCAGACGCAAATTGGCAAACATGGGCGACATAGGCTTGGGCTTCCTTTTATAGATTATGTCGGCAGTGGTGCCGGTGTGCAGAGCGCTGCAAGCGCACGGGCCGGAACTACCCTGTTGTTGTCAACTTTGTGCGCAGGCTATCCATTATGGTCTTATAATGCAATTCATATGATGAATATTCTAAATTATCGTCATCGCGAGCGCTCGTTTTCTCCCGTCTCACAGTGCAGGGTGCGGTGTTGAAAGTATCGTCACAGAACTCGCTAAAGTTTATATATCATTGATTAATATCGAATAATTTCCAGGCGCGGAATGTTTTTGGCGGAGCGGGGATGGCGAGGCTGGAAGCTGGTCAGGCGAGCGCTTTGGACCCGGCCGGTAAAAATGGCATTGACGGTGAAAATCAAAATCAGTAAGTTCAATAATGCAATTAAGTGTGATGGCGAGCCCATCGTTCTATAAAGGTGAATAACAAGGTGAACAATATGACCAGTCGCATTCAGGCTTATCAGGCTGTAGGAGCCGCCCTTGCGGCCGCTGTGGTGGCCGCTAATAGTAGTCATGTCCTAGCCCAGGCTGTTCTTGAAGAGGTGGTGGTGACGGCGGAAAAGCGCAGTCAAAATCTGCAGGACGTCCCGCTATCGGTTTCTGTGTTTAGCGGTGACCAGGTCGGTCCCGCTGGTATTACTGAGTTGGGCGATATTTCGCTGCAGACTCCCAACCTCAATATCAGTACCTTCAATATTGGTGAGCCGCAGATATACCTGCGCGGTATCGGTAACTCCAATGACTCGGCCGGATCCGATCCGGCAGTAGCGGTGTTCATCGACGAGGTTTATTTGGGGCGGCCTGGCGCATCATCCCTTGATCTGTACGACCTGGATCGTATCGAGGTGCTACGCGGGCCGCAGGGTACACTGTACGGAAAGAACGTTGCCGGCGGCGCCATCAATTTCTACACCACCAAACCCACCCATGAATTTGACGCCAAGGCTGGGGTGACCATCGGTAACGAAAACCTCCAGGTGTACCGCGGCTACGTTAATGGCTCATTGTCAGACAATATCGCCGGTAAATTCACCTTCTCCAAGCGTGACCGCGATGGCTTTGCCAAAAATACCCGCAACGGCCAGGAACTGGACGATGTCGACAACCTGAGCACGCGAGCCCAACTTGCCATTACCCCGAATGATGTCACCGATATCTTGCTCGGTGTTGATTATTCAAAGGACGATAACAACGGCCCGTGCCGCTACATGACGGAACTGAATTCTCCTGGCCAGCCCTTTGGTGGCGCTTATGTTCCCGCCAATCAGGCAGCGGCGGATACGACGCCTGATCCTCGCAAGTGCGACAACCGCGTCAAGCAATATCAAGAAAGGGAGGTATATGGTGCCCTCCTGCGGGCAGATGTAGATATTGAATGGGGCACGTTCACGTCGCTTTCGGCCTATCGCAAGAGCGACCTCTCTTGGCTGCAGAATTTGGGAGGCTTCGATTCGCCCCCGGGATTGGTCGGGGTAGTGAATAACGCCGATGAAGGCGCCGAACAATTTTCGCAGGAACTGCGACTGGCGGGCGATTCAGCCAACGCCCACTGGGTTGTGGGCTTGTATTACCTGAGGGAAACGGTTGACCGCATCGAGACCTTTGATACCACCTTGCTGCCGGCGGGCTTTGCTCCCTTCAGTGGGAACGTATCGTTTACTCAGGACAACACCACGGAAAGCTACGCGGTGTTCGGCCAAGTTACCTACGATATTTCGTCCAGCCTGGCGTTGACATTGGGCGCCCGCTATACCCGCGATGATAAGGACATCAAGCAGGCCGCTACGGATAACGTAAAGGACGGTTCGCCAGCGGCCATTCCTCTGGGACCGGGGACGGACTATCTGGCAAAGTCGGATGATTCATGGGGCGAAGTAAGCCCGCGATTGTCGCTGGACTGGAATGTGTCTGATGATCACCTGCTGTACTTTACTGCATCGCGCGGGTACAAGAGCGGCGCTTTTGTTTCCCAGGCGACATCGGCCGATGTCGCTGAACGGGCGTTGGAGCCTGAGCTTGCGACCAATCTTGAAATTGGTGCCAAAACCCAGTGGTTTGACAATCGACTGCGCCTGAACGTGTCTGCCTTCGACTTGGATTATGAAGATCTGCAGGTATTTCAGCTGATCAGCCTGCAGTTGGTCGCTGACAATGCCAAGGAGGCATCAGTGCAAGGTATCGAAGTGGATTTCTCCGCCGCGCTGACAGAGGGCCTGACATTGTCCGGCAACCTGGCCTTCATGGACCACGAATACAAGGACTATACGCTGTTCAACCCCAATACCGGCACTGTAGTGGATTACAGTGGCAACGAACTGGCCCGTTCACCGAATAAATCCGGTGCTTTGACCCTGGCATATCACTGGCCATTGGAGAGCGGCGCATTCCTCGATCTCAGCGGTACGGCCGCCTACAGTGGCGAGTTCTTCCAGGATTCCAGCAATAACGGCCGATCCTTGATTGACGGCTACGTCGTTTACGATACCTCGCTGAAGTACACCTCCCAGGGCGGAAACTGGGACCTGTCGCTGTGGGGTAAAAACCTCAATGACGAGCAGTATCCGATTCACCGCATCGTGGATACCTTCGGTGGCGCTGTGGATGTTCTGGCGCCACCGCGCACCTACGGGGCCACCTTCAACTACTACTGGTTCTGATGAACGGGCGCCACTGGCCGGGCACATTCAGTGCCCAGTTATTTTCGACGTGGCGTGCCGTAGCCGCGATAAGGTGGCCATTGCGTGCCGAGGTATTTTCCATGCAATGTACTGGTGCGGAGCTGCCGGGGTGTAGCACAAAAATAAAAACCATAGACAGGCGGTCTCTACCAGCCTTGTTTTAGGAGGGTCGTTGTGCGGCAACTAAGTGGATTGGATTCAGCGTTTATTTACATGGAGGGAGAGGGCAAGTACAACCACCTCACCAGTGTCTATCTCTATGACCAGTCGACGGTAAAGCGCGGCGTGCTGCGTTTTAAGCGCATCCTTGATCACATCGAGTCAAGGCTGTCGCGCTCACCGGTGTTTCGGCAAAAGTTGTACCAGGTGCCATTCAGTGTTGACTACCCTTATTGGGTGGATGACGCCAGTTTCGATATCGAGTTCCACGTCCGTCATATTGCCTTGCCGAAGCCCGGAGACTGGCGTCAGTTCTGCATCCAGGCGGCGCGTATTCATTCCCGCCCACTCGATATGAGTCGGCCGGCATGGGAAATGTACGTGGTTGAGGGGCTGGACAACATCAAAAACCTGCCCAAGGGCAGTTTTGCGATTATTGCCAAGTACCACCACGCCGCCATCGACGGTTCAACCGCAATTGATTTGCTTGGTGCACTGCATGACCTCGATCCCGCAGCCCCGTCCTCCACCAGTGAAGAGGATTGGCGACCGCGCGCTTTGCCGGGGCCTGTTGCACTGTTTAGCCGGGTGCTTTACAACAACGTTCGCCAGCCATTCCGCCTTGCTCGATCGCTGGCGGTTACCTTCCCCACCCTGGGTCGCATGGCGCTGTCCTACCGCAGTGGCAATGAAGGTGCCGCCACTTCGGTGCCTCAGACCCGTTTCAATGGCAAGGTGTCGCCGCATCGCGTTTTTGATGGCCACCAGTTCAAGCTCGCAACGTTTAAGAAGATCAAGGAACAGGTGCCCGGAGTGACGGTGAATGATGTGGTGCTCGCCGTGGTATCTGGTGCATTAAGGCGCTTCCTTCTCCAGCAACAGGAGTTGCCCGACCAGAGCCTGGTGGCTCTGGTACCGATCAGCACCCGCTCGGCGTCGCAACGGGATCCGGGTAATCAGGTGACGCTGATGAGTTGTTCGCTGGTGACCGATGAGCCTGACCCGCGCGAACGCCTCAGGCGTATCAGCGATATTACCCGGGCTTCGAAAGTGACCATGGATGCAGTCAGCGCGCGGCAGATGACTGAGCTGCAGCACAACATCCCTTCCGTTACGCTGGCACTGGCAGGTCGTTTGGTCAATGGCATGGGGCTTGGTGCGCGCACCCGATTGAGTAATGCGGTAATTACCAATGTGCCAGGTCCGCAGCAACCACTGTACTTTTGTGGCGCACGTCTACTCTCTATTTGGGGCTGTGGTCCAGTCATAGACGGTGTCGGGTTGTTGGTATTGGCCAGCAGCTACAACGGTACGCTGTGCCTTTCTCTTAGCTCCTGTAGGGGTATGCTTCCCGATATTGGCAACCTGGCCGGGTATCTCGATGCCGCATGCGATGAGCTTCTGGCCGCATTTAAATTGGAGTAGCTGTATGAGTGACGAAATGACCACCATCCGCCCGCCGCTGACCTGGCCCGTCTCAGAAGCGCGGTTTGTCTATGAAAGTGCGATGCTTCCGCTGTTGGTCCCGCTGCTGCACACCTTGCCTCGGGGAGAGAGCAATCCTGTGCTGGTACTTCCAGGTTACCTTGCAAGTGACCGAAGCACCTTGGCCATTCGTGGCTGGCTGCGGGGGCTGGGATATACGACCTATAGCAGTGGCATCAAACGCAATACCGGGCTGGATAAGCATTTGGTGGCCCAATTGCGTGAGCGCCTCGATAGCATTGCCGATAGCCATGCCAAGCCGGTGAGGCTTGTCGGTTGGAGCCTGGGTGGCATCCATGCGCGGTTGCTGGCGCACGAAATGCCAGACCTTGTCGACCGCGTTGTTACACTGGCAAGCCCGTTTCGCATACCGGCGGGGCATCCTGTTAATGGCCCCATCGTGAAGATCTATAAATACCTGAAGGGCAACGGGATGGACTCGCTGAGTGATCCGGATGCGGTGTGGCAGCACCCACCGCCCGTACCCTGCACAGCGGTTTACAGCTATAGCGATGGCATTGCCAGTTGGGATTACTGTATAGACCCGCTGGGTAGCGCGTCAGTGGAGAATGTCGGTGTCAATTGCAGTCATCTCGGCATGGGCAGCCATCCGCTGGTGATGTACCTCCTGGCGGATCGCCTGGCGGGCGCGGCAGAGAATTGGAAGGCGTTCGAACTCTCCGGCTGGCGCAAACGGGCCTACACCGTAGAGGCGGGCCATGGCATACCCGGAGAGAACGGCTTTGGTGTGCGCTCCTTTTCGCTGGGTACCGCCTAAGGGCCTGCGAGGGGCGGCATTTGCCGTACCGGACTTCCTACTTGATGTTGTCCCTGCTTTTGTCATCGCGAAACACAAAGCGAACTTCGTGCGCTTTCAGTGGTTCTGAGCAGACATTGCAGACAACAGCCGTCGTCAGCGTTTTACCGCAGGGCGTGTGCTTCAGGTGTATCGGCAGGGTGTTTGCCTGGGGAATCCATTCAAGCACCCATTGCTGTAAGGCCAGGGTGATGGGGTAGAGTGCCTCGCCCTTTTCGGTCAGTTCGTAGCGGTACCGTGGCGGGCTTTCCTGATACGAATTGCGCACCAGTATCCCCGTTTCTACCAGCTGTTTCAGGCGATCGGAGAGGATGTTGGTGGCAATCCCCAGTTTGCGCCGAAAGTCGTCGTAGCGCCCTATGCCAAAGAAGCAGGCAGCGAGGATTTGTGGCGTCCAGCGGTCCGCGATGACATCGGTCACATGCCACAGACTTTTGTCGGCCGGAGCCCCACCACGATTGCTGCGCGCACGCGTGAGTCGCTTGCTGCGTGTGTTGGCGGTGGGCGCTGTATAGTCATGGTTGACCGAGTGGCCAATGTCCCGCAGGGCCAGAGGCTCTTTGCAGTGAGCACACGCTGCCACCGGCCGCATCCAGCTATCGCAGCCCTTGTGGTAGATGCGCTGTGGCAGTTGGTCTTCCGCGGTGTCCGCCCACTTGCGATCCCAGTCCCAGATAAGCAGTGCCCAGGGATATAGCGCCCGCCCCTTGTCAGTCAGCCGGTATTCGAATCGCAAAGGCGTGTAGTTGTAGGGGTTTTTGTACAGGATGCCATTAAAGACCAGCTTATCCAGCCGGTTGACCAAGGTGCTGCGGGGGGCGCCGGTATGGTCGCGAAATTCGCCGAAAGTCGTTCGCCCGAGAAAGGCGTCACGAATAATCAGGACGGTCCAGCGGTCACCAATCACCTCAAGCCCCTGAGTGATCGCTGTCGATTGAATATAAGTTGAAAAGTGCATTCTTGGCCCCCGGTGGGGAAGACTACATCAATACCGTTGCGATAGGGAGGGTTGCCTGTTAGTCTCATAACGCAAGTATGAACTCCTCCCATGCAATGCCAGCCTTTTTGAGCATGGCGGGGACAATAGCCAGCATGCAGCGTGATGGCACCGTGTTGCTCGATAGCCAGACAACTTTGGTGTCGACCCAGCCCTAATCCAGGCAAGCTCTATGAATCGTGCGCAAGGAATGCGTTCTGACACCATCGCGGCAAATGACGATCACGTCTGGCCCGACCCTCGGTACGCCTGGTATGTCACCGGCCTTTTGATGCTGCTGTACATGTTCTCGTTTGTTGACCGGACGATCATTGTGCTGCTGATCGAGCCGATCAAGCGCGACCTGCAGCTCAGCGATACCGAGATCAGCCTGCTCTACGGTTTTGCCTTTGCGGTGTTCTACACCTTTTTGGGCATGCCCATTGCCCGCCTGGCGGATGCGAAAAGCCGCCGCAGCATCATTGCCATCGGTGTGCTGATATGGAGCCTGATGACCTGCCTGTGCGGGGTGGCGAAGAGCTTCAGCGCCCTGTTTCTGGCGCGCATGGGTGTGGGGGTGGGCGAGGCGGCCCTGTCGCCCGCGGCGTATTCGATGATCGCCGATTATTTCCCCCGCGAAATGCGGGCCAGGGCCATGAGCGTCTATACGCTGGGGGTCTTTCTTGGCGGGGGCGTAGCGCTGATTCTGGGCGGGATGGTCATTGAATGGATCGATACGCTTGGCTCCGTAGTGCTGCCATTGGTGGGCGAGTTATACAGCTGGCAGTTGGCCTTCATCGTGGTGGGGCTTCCGGGTGTCGTGTTCTTCCTGCTGATGTGTACTGTCCGTGAGCCAGTGCGTCAGGGCGGTGGGGGTGACGAAGTGATTCCCTTCAGAGAGGCCATGCAGTGGTTCGCCTTGCGCTGGCGTTTTTATGCCAGCTTTTGTCTGACAATGGCTTGCCTTGTGATGTACTCCTATTCTCTTTCCGCTTGGGCGCCGTCATTCTTTATGCGCACCTTTGCCTGGGGAACGCTGGAGGTCAGTCGCTATTATGGCGCAGTGGTCTTGATATCCGGTCCGACTGGCATCCTTGCCGGCGGTTGGATTGCCAGTCGGCGCCTATCGTCAGGTGACGATCTGGCCAATCTCAGGATGGCTGTCTGGGGAAGTGCGGCGCTGTTGTTGCCAGCTGCCAGCATGGCGCTACTGGACAATGCCTGGCACTGCCTCGCGCTGATTGCCTTGCTGAATCTGATTGGCGGGCTTCCCCTGGGCGTTGCCATGGCGGCAATCCATGAAGTTACGCCCAACCGGCTCAGGGCCCAGGCAGCCGCCTTTTATCTTTTTGCGATCAATATAGTCGGGCTTGGACTTGGCCCAACCCTGGTTGCCGTCCTGACGGACTTTCTATTTGAGGATCCGCTGGCTCTGCGCTATTCCCTGGCGTTGGTGGGCGTAGGGGCCTGCGCCGCCGCGTTGATTCTGGCGCTTTACGCCATCGGTCAATTCGGCCACTTGAAACGACTTGGGCCTGCTTTGCAGTAGCTCCCGCCCTGTCCATGGTGCCCTGGTGCAGCGCACGCCATTAGCCGAGGCCGGGGTGTCCTCGGTCAATCGTTCCACTCGTCCTTCTGAACCAAGGTGCAATGCTATGAAAATTCGTTTCCTTTTATGCGCTGTTGCGGTGAGCCTGGCCGGTGCTGGCAATATCCATGCTGCTGAATTTGACAGTGCGTGGGCCAGGGCAGAAATAGAGACGCACCTTGATCGCCATACGCCCGAGCTTGGCCGGCTCTATCGGGATTTGCACTCCCATCCCGAGACAGCATTCCGTGAAGTTCGCACTGCCAGGCTGCTTGCCGCCAGGATGCGGGCCCTGGGGTTTGAGGTGACCGAAGGTGTCGGCAAGACCGGTGTTGTTGCGATCTATCGTAATGGCGTTGGGCCTACTGTGCTTGTGCGCACCGAGCTGGATGGTCTTGCGATGGAGGAGAAGACCGGACTCCCTTACGCCAGTGTTTATCGTGAAGCGGTGGATGGCAAAGAGCAATTGACCACACACAGCTGCGGTCACGATGCCCACATGACGTGGTGGGTTGGCACCGCCCAGGCACTGTTGTCGATGAAGGATCAGTGGCGTGGCACGTTGCTGTTTGTGGGTCAGCCAGCGGAAGAAACGCTGAGTGGCGCCAAGGCCATGCTGGATGACGGCCTGTTCGAGCGGTTCCCCCGGCCGGATGTTGGCTTTGCCGCCCATGTTGCTCCCTTCCCTGCCGGTTCGGTTTTACTCAAAGAAGGCGCCAGTTCCAGTGCAACTGACACACTGGAGATCGTGTTCCGGGGGCGTGGTGGCCACGGTTCGATGCCTTCAGCCACGATTGACCCGGTGGTTATGGGGGCACATTTTGTCACTGACGTGCAATCGATAGTCAGTCGCGAAAAAGATGCCGGCGCGTTTGGTGTTATCACGGTGGGGGCGTTCAATGCAGGCACTGTCGCCAATATCATTCCGGATACAGCGACCTTGAAACTATCATTGCGAGCCTTCTCATCTGCCCACCTGTCTGTGCTGAAAGATGGGGTGCGACGCACAGCCAAGGCGGCTGCCTTGATGGCTGGCGCTCCGGAGCCCGACATTATTCATCGCGGTGGAGCCGCGCCCATGATGAACGACACGTCCATGGTTCGGCATCTGGGTGAAATGCTCGATTCGGCGCTGCCGGGTAGGGCCACCGTATTGCCAGCGAGTGCGCCGCCTTCGGCCCCCGGCGAGGACTT
The DNA here is from genome assembly GCF_003402235.1 of Parahaliea mediterranea. GTDB lineage: Bacteria > Pseudomonadota > Gammaproteobacteria > Pseudomonadales > Halieaceae > Parahaliea > Parahaliea mediterranea. The sequence goes on along the minus strand of NZ_QEWO01000003.1, from coordinate 441,594 downwards.
TGCCGCATTTATGGATGCCGGCGTGCCGTCGGTGTACTTCGTCATTGGTGGTTTTGACCCTGCCATGATTGCTGATCACGAGCGACGCGGCGCTCCGCTGCCGGTGAACCACTCCCCTTATTTTGCGCCCGACCCTGTCGGGGCGATACGTACCGGGGTTACGGTACTGACGCTGGCTGTGTTGGATACAGCGAGGCCAAAGTAGCCATACCTGTTATCCTCTTTTAAGGGTCGAACAGGGTCGGAGGAAATGCGTATGAGACAAGTGTTGTGGTCAAGCGTTGTGGCGCTGCTATTGGCTGTACCCATGCCAGACGCCTTCAGTGCTGGCAGGGTCGTGGCGGTCATTGGCACCGGCGACATGGGGGACTCGATCGGCCCGAAGCTGGCGGAAAAAGGCTACCAGGTTGTGTATGGCAGTCGCGACCCCGGCCGGGAGGCAGTGCGCGCGCTGGTTGCACGCAGCGGCCAGGGGGCGAGCGCGGCCCTGCCGCTGGCGGCGGCGCAGCAGGGCGAGATTGTGGTGCTGGCGGTGCCCTGGCCGGCGATGGCCACCGTGGCCAGGAACCTCGGTTCGCTCGATGGCAAAATTGTGGTGGATATCTCCACGCCGGCGCGCCAGGCGGCGGATGGCTACCTACAAAGCCAGGTGGACACCTCCAGCGCAGAGCTGATCCAGCAGTGGAACCCCGGGGCGCGGGTGGTGAAAACCGTACTGGCCGGCTCCTTTGTTATCGACGATCCGCTGGTGTTGGGTGAGCGCACCAGTACCTTTATTGCCGCCGATGATCGCGCCGCCAAGGAGGTGGTGGCCCGGCTGGCCTTTGATCTTGGCATTGAGCCGGTCGATGCGGGGCCGCTGCGGCTTGCCCGCGACATCGAGGCCTGGGCGCGGCTCTGGTTTGTGCCCGCTATCCAGAAGCGGCGGCTGGGTTTTGAACTGCGCACCCTGCCGAACAGCCACTGGTACTGCATCTGGGATGATGAATGGTATGCGCCGGTGGCCGATAGCGATAATCTGGCACAGTTCCCGACCTACCACGCCGCCGTGCCGCCGTGTCCGGCGCCGTAATGGGGGCGGGCGCATCACCAAGTACAGCGGAAGCACACTATGCAGAAAATCCCCCACGCCGTTATCAACCCCATCAAGTCCCTCAACCTGTTGTCCCGCGCGGAAATCGAAGGCCTGACTGGCAGTCGCGGTGAGCTTTACGAGTTGTTTCGCAGCTGCGCGCTGGCCATTCTCAACACCGACAGCGACAAGGATGATGCGGCGCAGATCTACGCGGACTACTCCGATTTTGATATTAAGGTGGTGCCCCAGCCGCGGGGCCTGAAGCTGGAACTGAGCAACGCGCCGGCCCAGGCCTTTGTCGACGGGCAGATGATTCGCGGCATTCAGGAACACCTGTTCTCTGCCCTGCGCGACATTGTCTACACCGACTTCAAGCTGCTGTCTGCCAACCGGGCCGATACCTCCCCGGCGGATACCACCAACATGGTGTTTCGCATGCTGCGCAACGCGCGGATTGTGCAGCCCGATGTGCCGCCGCAACTGGTGGTGTGCTGGGGCGGCCACGCCATCCCCCGGGAAGAGTACGACTTCGCCAAGCAGGTGGGTTACGAACTGGGCCTGCGCGGGCTGGATATCGTGACCGGCTGCGGCATTGGCGCCATGAAAGGCCCCATGAAAGGGGCGGCGGTGGGCCATGCCAAGCAGCAGGTGAAGAACGGGCGCTATATTGGTATCAGCGAGCCGGGCATTATCGCGTCGGAATCGCCCAACGCCATCGTCAATGAACTGGTCATCATGCCGGACATCGAGAAGCGGCTGGAGGCCTTCGTGCGCCTGGCGCATACCATTGTCGTGTTTCCCGGCGGGGTGGGCACGGTGGAAGAGGTGCTCTACCTGCTGAGTATTCTGATGCACGAGGGCAACCACGGCGCCATTCCGCTGGTGTTCGCCGGCCCCGCCCAGTGCCGTGGCTATTTCGACCAGCTGGAACGCTTCCTGGTGGATTGCCTGGGGGAGGGCGTGCGCGATTACTACCAGGTGATTGTCGGCGACGCCGGCGCGGTTGGCCGCGCGGTCAAGGCCGCCGTGACCGAGGTGCACAGCCGGCGCCGGGAGCGGGGCCAGGCCTACTACTTCAACTGGGATCTGGCCATCGAGCCCTCGCTGCAGCAGCCCTTTGTGCCCACCCACGACAACATGGCGGCGCTGGACCTCAACCCGGCGCTGCCCACCGCGGCCCTGGCCAGCCAACTGCGGCGGGCATTCTCCGGCTTGGTGGCGGGTAACGTAAAAGCCTTTGGCATTGAGCAGGTGCGCCGCCACGGCCCTTACCGCATTCACGGCGACCCGCGCCTGCTGCAATCCATGGACACCCTGCTGCGCATGATGGTGCGCGAACAGCGCATGAAGCTGGGCGAATGTGAGGGCGAATACCAGCCCTGCTACCGGCTGGCCTGACGCCTGCCAGGGCAATGGCTAGGCGGGCGCGCTGATATCCAGGCGGCGCATGCTGCGGGCCAGGTTGCTGCGGTCCACCTGCAGGGCCCGGGCGGTGGCGGCCAGGTTGCCCTGCTGGCGCTGTAGCTCCGCAGTAATCAACTGGCGCTGGAAGTCGTCGGTGCGCTCGCGCAGGCCCGCGCCGGCGACGCCGCTGGCTGTAGTTGGGGTAATAGTTGGGGTAATAGTTGGGGCAGCAGCTTCTGGCGGCGTGGCGGTTTGCGGCAGCTCCAGCTGGGTGGGGCCGATGGTGACCGTGGCGGCGCTGCCGGCTTGCTCGCGCCGGGCCTTGAGTGCCGCCCGGCTCAGCAGGTGCTCCAGCTCGCGCACGTTGCCCGGCCAGTCATAGCCGCGCAGCTGTGCCGTGGCGGCGGGGCTCAGTCGCAGGTGCTGGATGCCGAGCCGGTGTTGCAGCTGCTCCAGAAAATGCCCGGCGAGAATCTCCACATCGCGCTGGCGCTCGCGCAGCGGGGGCACCTGCATCGGGTAGACGCTCAGGCGATGATAGAGGTCGGCGCGGAAGCGGCCGGCCTGCACTTCCTGTTCCAGGTCACGGTTGGTGGCGGCGATGATGCGCACATCCACCGACAGCGTGCGGTCGCTGCCAACCCGCTGGATCTCGCCGCTCTGCAGGGCCCGCAGCAGCTTGGCCTGCACCCCCAGCGGCAGTTCGCCGATTTCATCCAGATACAGGCTGCCGCCATCGGCCAGCTCAAAGCGCCCGCTGCGGTCCCGGCTGGCGCCGGTGAAGGCGCCGCGCAGGTGGCCGAACAGCTCGCTTTCCACCACCGATTCCGGTAGCGCCGCGCAGTTCACCTGCACCAAGGGCGCCGTGGCGCGGCGCGAGGCACTGTGGATAGCGCGGGCTACCAGGTCCTTGCCCACCCCGGTTTCGCCGGTGATCAGCACCGACAGGTCGCTGGGGGCCACGGTGCGAATTTCCTCCAGCAGGGCGTGCATGGCGGGGCTGCGGCCGAGCAGCTCCGGCGCGGTGTCGGTTTCCATCAGGCGCTGGGCGATGGCCGCGCTCTGTTCGGCCCGCTGCCGCAGGGCGCTGATGTGCAAGCTGGTTTTGATGGTGGCGGCCGCGGCGGCAATGTAGGCCCGCAGCTCGGTCCAGGAGAGGTTGTCGAAGGTGCCGTGTTGCAGGGCATCCAGGGTCAGGGCGCCCCACAGCTCGCCGTCGATGTAAATCGGGCTGCCCAGGCAGTCATGCACCGCCAGGTGGTGTTCAGCCTCCACCAGCCCGTCGTAGGGGTCCGGCAGGGGGCTGTCGGCTTCGAAGCGGGTGGGTTCTTCGCGCCGTAGGATGGCGGCCAGGCGCGGGTGGTGGTGCAGGTCGAAGCGGCGCCCGATGGCCTCGTGGCGCAGGCCGATCACGGCCACCGGGTGCAGGGCGTTGTTCTCCAGCTGCAGCAGGGCCACCGCATCGCAGGGAATGGCGTGGTGAACGGCCTGCACCACGCGCTGGTACCGCTGGGGGGCGGTGAGGTCGCGGTTCAGGTCCTCAATGAGGTCGATGATGGGCTGGATAGGCATGTGGGTCAGTTTAACCTATTGCAGTCAAAATGACAGGGTGAGTGCGTGGGTTATTCTGACCTGATTGAGCCGGAGTCCCCTGGTTTTGCAGGCTCCGGCGGGTTGGCACGAAACCTGTATAGGCCGGGTGCTGGGGCAGGGTGCCCCAAGGCTGACCGACCACAGCTGACCGACAACAAGAGGTATTTCCATGCTAGATGCGCCCACGATCGACATCATCAAAGCCACCGTGCCCGCCGTGCAGCAGCACGCGGAGCAGATCACCCAGTGCTTTTACCCGCTGATGTTCGAGCGCTACCCCGAAGTGATTCCTTACTTCAACCAGAGCCACCAGGGCAGTGGCAGTCAGCCGCGGGCCCTGGCCAACGCGGTGGTGGCCTATGCCGCCAATATCGACAATCTCGGCGTGCTCGACGAGGCGGTGGGGCGCATCGTGCAGAAACACTGTGCCCTGGGCATCCAGCCGGAGCAGTACCCCATTGTCGGTGAGTGCCTGTTGGCCGCCATTGCCGAGGTGCTGGGCGAGGCCGCCACACCGGAGATTCTCGCCGCCTGGGGCGCCGCCTACGGCCAGTTGGCCGACCTGCTGATTGGTGCCGAGGAGTCGGTGTATACCGCCAACGAAGAGAAGCCCGGCGGCTGGCGCGGCGCCCGCGCCTTCGAACTGGTGCGGCGTGAGCAGGAGAGCGAGGTGATTACCTCCTTCTACTTCAAGCCCTGCGACGGTGGCAGCCTGCCGGACTACGCCCCGGGCCAGTTCATCACCGTGCTGCTGGACATCGACGGCCAGAGCGTGCGCCGCAATTACAGCCTGTCGGACGCGCCGGGGGGCGACGCCTTCCGCATCAGCGTCAAGCGCGAGCCGGAGGGCCTGGTGTCGGGCTTTTTGCACGAACGCCTGCAGGCGGGCGACCGCGTCAACCTGCTGCCGCCCTGCGGTGATTTTGTGCTGCGCGACAGCGAGCGCCCGCTGGTGCTGCTGACCGGTGGCGTGGGCATTACCCCGGCCATCAGCATGCTGAACAGCGCCATTGGCAGCGGCCGCCGTATTCACTTCATCCACGCGGCCCTAAACAGCGGCGCCCACGCCTTTCGCGGTCATGTGGACGCACTGGCGGCGGCCAACGACAACCTGAACACCTGCTACGTTTACAACGAGCCGCGGCCCGAGTGCCGGCCCCACGCCCAGGGTCTGGTGAGCGCGGAACTGGTGGCCGACCAACTTGGCGGCGAGCACGATGTGGACTACTACTTCCTCGGCCCCAAGCCCTTCATGGTGCAGGCCCGGCGGATTGCCGAGCAACTCGGCGTGCCCGCCGGCCAGGTGCATTTTGAGTTCTTCGGCCCCGCCGAGGATCTGGTGGCCTGAGGCGGTAGCGACAGCGACATCGACAAGCGGCCGGACCTACTGCCCGGCCGCATCCCTGATCCAGTGGCCCTGTTCCCAGCGCACCCGCACCCGGGCGCGCTGGCGAAAGGCGTGCAGCGGTAGTGAGCTGTGCTCGCCAAGGGAAGGGCCGTGCACTACCTGGAAATGCACCCGGCCCCGGCGTTCGCTGCCGGCGTCGGTGATCTCCTCCACCTTCAACACCTGCCACTGAAAGCCGGTGAGGCCGTTGCTGTAATAGGCGCCGGGCTCAATGGCAACCTCCGCCGCGGCACTCTCGCGGGCGTGATCCCCCGCCAGCTCGAACAGTTCGCACAGGTCCTCTGGCGATACATCCACGTAGAGATCCATTTTTTGCAGGGCCCAGGCCATGTCCTCGTGGGTGATGTGCTGGCCGGTGCCGGCGGTGGCGGGCGCTGCCGCTGAACGGCTGCCCAGGTGAGACAGGTGGGTGGGGTAACGGCGGTGGCGAAACCAGATGTTGAACGCCACCGCCACCGCCACCATCAGCAGGCCGTTGTAGAGGATGGGGCTTAACAGGTAGTCGTAGCCCAGCGCGCGCACCTGCTCGCCGCCCACCACCGCGGCCAGGGCGGCGGCCCCGCCCGGCGGGTGCAGGCAGCGCAGGTAGTGCATGGCGAGCACCGCCCCGCCCACGGCGCAGGCTGCGGCCAGCGCCGGGTCGGCAATAAAGCGGGCGCAGCTCACGCCGATGGCGGCGGACACGCTGTAACCCAGTAGCACCGGCCAGGGCTGCGACAGGGGGCCGTGAGGAATGGCAAACAGCAGCACCGTGGAGGCGCCAATGGAGGTGGCGATGAGCACCCCCGCCGTATCGCCCCACAGCCGCGGGGCCAGCAGGCTCAAGCAGAGAATGCCAACAAACGCGCCGGTGGCGGACAGCAGCTTTTCCCGGTGCGAGGTGTTGCCGGGCCCAATGCCCAGCAAACTGGCGGTTTCGCGCGCCAGGCGGGCGGGCAGGGATGCCGTGTCCGGCGCTGTGGGGGCAGGTGGCGGTGCGGGCATGGGTGGGCTGGGTCCAGAAAAAAAGGCGCTACTGTAGCGCCTTGTGCTCATCCATAACAGCCGCTAGTGTCGCTAACCCTTATCGGTAATTCCGATGCCGGGGGCCAGTCTGTCAGACGTTCTCCAGCGCTGGCGTGTGGCCGCCGCGCAGCAGCTTGATGCGATCCTCCAACCAACCAGTAAGCCAGAAGTTGCCGGTGGTCTTGAAGGTGCGGGCATCCTCCAGCAGGCGCTGGTGTACAGCAATGGCCAGATCGGTGGCCTCCGGGTTGCCCGGTTGCGCCCCCAGCACAATGTCCAGCAGGTGCAGGGCGGCCTCGGGTTCCCCCGCCGCAAAGCGCTCCTGGGCGCGCTCCACCAGCGCGGCGGCCCCGGCCAGCGCCACCAGGTCGGCATCCACCGCCGAGCGCGGCACGCTGTACAGCTCGGTGGTGGAGTCGTGCTTGAACCAGCCGGCGTAGTTTTCCCAGATGGCGCGCACGCCCCAGTTCACCTTGCCGTAGCCCTCGCCCACCTCGCACTCGGCCGGCAGGGTGATGTCCTGTTGCAGCTGGTGCAGGGCTTTGCCGTCGTTCATGCCTGCCACAACGGCGTCGTGCACGTGGTGAATGGCGTCGCGGTAGGCGGTCAGTTCGGCGCTGATCAGGGCCTCGCCCTGCACTGGGTCGTGGTGGCCATACAGCAGCAACTCGGGTTGTAGATCGCGCACCACCTCGGCGGCGCGGGCGCACACCAGGGCGTCGCGGTAGCGGTCGCCGCGGATGGTGGACAGGTTGGGAAAGTGGCCGAAGGGGCAGCCGAACAGATTACCGGTGAGCACAATGCGCTGCTGCGGCAACCAGATCACCAGCGAGTCGTTGGTTTCGGCGCCGGGTACGGCAATCAGCTCCAGGGTCAGTCCGCCGAGGGTCAGGGTGTGGCGGTCCTCAAAGGTCTGGTCTGGGGTGGGGTGGTCCTGGGGGCTGATGTCGGTATAGCCGGCGGCGGCGTAGCCCTTGAACAGCTCGGCAAACTCCGCCTGGAAGCGAAAGGCCGAGCGGGCCGCGCGAAAGGGCTGCAGGCGGGCATCGTAGGCCTGGTGTTCCGGGTTGCCGGCCTGGGCGATGTACACCAGATTGGGGTGGCGGTCGCGGAAATACTGCACCCCGCCCAGGTGGTCCACATGGCCCTGGGTGGTGATCAGGTATTTGATGTCGCCTTGGCTGAACGCTTTGAAGTTGTTGTCCAGCACCGGCGCTTCAAAGCCCATGCCGCTGTTGACCAGAATATTGCCCGCCGGGGTTTCGATCAGGTAGGCGTTGGAGCAGGCCTCGGCCATCACAATAAAATCATTGATACGCCGGCAGCGCTGGTTGAAGGTGGCGGCGGCGGGGGCAACCGGGCGGGTTTTATAGATCGGCTCGCGCATGTTGGGCTTCTCGCTTGTGGGGGTCAGGCCTGGCAGTCCACCAGGACTTTCATGGTCTCGCCGGGGCGCTGGGCCTGGGCGAAGGCGGCATCAAAATCGGACAGGGGAAAGTGGTGGCTCACCAGCGGGCGCACATCCATATTGCCGCTGCTGAGCATCTCAATCACCTGGGGGAACTCCACCGGGTACTCCATGGCGGCGGTGATGTTCAGCTCGCGCATCAGCAGGTTGAGCATGTCCAGCTCTACCGGGGCAAAATGCACCCCCACCACAACAACGCGCGCGCCCTTGCGGGCGGTGGCGCAAATCTGCTGGAACACCGGCCCGGCGCCGGTGGCTTCAATGTACACGTCGGTGCCGGGCTGCTCGCCGAGGCGCGGGTCGTTGTGCACGCTGCCGTGCAGGGTTTTGAGCTGGGTGGCCAGGGCGGCTGGGTTGTCTTCGGCGCCCAGCGCCTGCAGGCCCAGTTCCCGCGCCACTGCCAGGCGGTGCTCCGAACGGTCCACCACCGCCACCGAGGCGGCGCCCAGGTGGCGGGCGCCAATGGCCGCCGCCAGGCCCACCGGCCCGGCGCCGAGCACCACCACCTTGTCGCCGGGGCCAACCCGGCCCTGGTTGGCGGCGTGCATGCCCACCGACAGGGGCTCCACCAGGGCGCCAATGTCAAAGTCCAGATGATCTGGCAGCGTGAATACCGAGCCGGATTCCGGTGTGACATTGCGCACCACCACCAGGGGGGCAAAGGCCCCACTCAGGCCGTCGCTGCCGATACCGTTGCCGCCGGCCTCGGGGTTGACCACCACGCGCTCCCCCACCCGCAGGTGGGTGACCTCCTCGCCGATGGCCTCGATGGTGCCGGCGAACTCGTGGCCGAAGGCAAAGGGGCTGTGGGCGCCGGGAATGCCGCCTATCTTCGAATAACTGAGGTCGGAGCCGCAGATACCGCAGTGCACAACGCGCACCCGTATATCCCTCGGCCCCACGGGGGGAACGTCGACGGTATCCAGGCGAATATCCTGCGGCGCGTGAATGCGCGCGGCGGTCATGGTGGGCATGGCGTAGCTCTTATTCAAACTAAATTAATACGATCGCATTAATAATAGGCGCCAGCGTGGGCAAAGGTCAATCGGGGCGATGGTTGGAGCGTGGTTAGAGTGGTTAGAGTGGTAGCCGGTGTGACCGCCGGCGCGCGGCCCGGGAGATGGTCAGGCGGCGTGGGTGGCGATATCGCGGATGCGCGCCACCATGGCTCGCAGGCCATTGCCCCGGGTGGGCGACAGGTGGCGGATCAGGTCGAGCTCGCTGAAGTAGCCCTCGATATCGAAGGCCAGCACCTCGCTCGGGGTTTTGTTGTTGTAGGCCGCCAGCACCACGCCCAGCAGGCCCTTGACGATGAAGGCGTCGGAGTCCACGTCCATCTGCAGGCGGCCGTTCTCCAGGGCGGTATCAATCCACACCTGGCTCTGGCAGCCCTTGATTTTGCGCTCGTCGGTGCGCTTGGCCTCGTCCATCGGCGGCAGCTCCTTGCCGAGGTCGATGATGTACTTGTAGCGCTCTTCCCAGTCGTCGAAGAAGGACAGGGTGTCAATGATGTCAGCGGCGGTGATGCTGTTGCCGAAGGGGTTATTGCTCATCAGAACATCCCCGTTTCGAGCTGGGCTTCCTCGGACATCATCTCCCGGCTCCAGGGCGGGTCGAACACCAGCTCCACCTGCACCTTCTTCACGTGCGGCACCTGGGCCACCCGGTATTCCACATCGCCCACCAGCACCGGGCCCATTCCGCAGCCGGGGGCGGTGAGGGTCATCTGGATGGTGACGGTGCCGGTGGCCTGGTCGATGGCCAACTCGTAGATCAGGCCCAGGTTCACCAGATCCACCGGCACTTCGGGGTCGTACACGGTGTGCAGCGCATCCCACACCTGGGGCTCGCTGATCTGCCCGTCGGCGGGGGCGGCGTATTCCAGCTTCAGCGGCTCAAGGCCAAGGGCGTCGGCGTCGGTGCCGTCCACCCGCACCATGTTGCCGTGGTGGATCACGGTGTAGTTGCCCCCTAGCGACTGGGTCAGGGTGACGAAGGTGTGGGCCGGAATGGTCACCGGCGTGCCCACCGGCACCAGCCGGCCGGGGCAGTCCCGGGTGGTGGTAAGCAGGGTGCGTTCCTGGGCACTCATATCAATTCACGCTGAAGCTTTCGCCACAACCGCAGGCAGCGGTGACGTTGGGATTGAGAAACTTGATGGTGCGGTTGATGCCCTCTTTCTCAAAGGCGATCTCGGTGCCCTTGAGCACCGGCAGCGACGCCGGGTCGATATACAGCTCCAGGCCGTTGTCCAGGTTCATCACCACGTCGCCGGCTTCGCTGTGCTCCACCTCGTCCATCACATACATGTAGCCGGTGCAGCCGCTCTCTTTCACGCTGATGCGCACGCCGCGGCCGCCGTGCTTTTCCAGTTGCTGCTTCAGGTGCTTGGCCGCCGCCTCTGACACGGAGATGGCGTCGCGGCTCACGTCAAAACGCTCTACGGACATGACTGACTCCTAACGAAAAAGCCGTACGGCTTTGTGAATGCCCTCAAACAGCCGCTCCACATCCTGCGCCGTGTTGTACAGGGCGTAGGAGGCGCGCACGGTGCCGGGCACCTGGTAGTGATCCATCAGCGGCTGGGTGCAGTGGTGGCCGGTGCGCACGGCAATGCCCTGCTGGTCCAGCAGCATGCCAAGGTCCGACGGGTGCACACCGTCGAGCACAAAGCTGAAGATGCCCACCGCCTCCTGAGGCGCGCCGATGCGGCGCAGGCCCTCCACCGATGTTGCCAACGCCAGCGACTGGGCCAGCAGCGCGCGCTCGTGGGCCGCGGCCGCGGCCATGTCGATGCCGCCCAGGTAGTCGATGGCCGCCGCCAGGCCGATGGCGTCGGCGATATTGGGGGTGCCGGCCTCGAATTTAAAGGGCAGGGTGTTGAAGGTGGTGCCGGCAAAGCTGACTGTCTCGATCATTTCGCCGCCGCCCAGGAAGGGCGGCATGGCCTCCAGCAGTTCCTCGCGCCCCCACAGGGCGCCGATACCGGTGGGGCCGTAGAGCTTGTGGCCGGAGAAGGCGTAAAAGTCGCAGTCCAGGGCCTGCACGTCAACTTTGAAGTGGGCGGTGGCCTGGGCCCCGTCCACCAGTATTCTGGCGCCCACCGCATGGGCTTTGGCGGCAATCTCCCGCACCGGGTTCACGGTGCCGAGGGCGTTGGACACGTGGTTCACCGCCACCAGCTTGACCCGCTCATCCAGCAGGTCGTCCAGCGCGGCCATGTCGATATCGCCGGATTCAAGAATCGGGATGGCTACCACTTCGGCTCCGGTGGCGGCGCACACCAACTGCCAGGGCACGATGTCGGAATGGTGCTCCAGGTAGGACACGAGCACCCGGTCGCCGGGGCCGAGGTTGGCGCGGCCCCAGCTGTGTGCCACCAGGTTGATGGCCTCGGTGGTGCCGCGCACCCAGATCACCTGCCGCGCCGCCGGGCTGTTGATGAAGCGGGCCACGGTCTCCCGCGCCTGTTCGAAGGCGCCGGTGGCGCGGTCCGACAGGGCGTGGGCGCCGCGATGTACGTTGGCGTTGTCGCGGCGGTAGTAGTTGGCAACGGCCTCTATCACCACCTCGGGCTTTTGCGTGGTGGCGGCGTTGTCCAGGTACACCAGCGGGTGGCCGTTCACTTCCTGCTGCAGGATGGGGAAGTCGGCGCGCAGGGCGGTGGCGTCGAAGGCCGCCGGGGCGATGGCTTGGGCCTTACTCATGGCCGCCTTCCAGGCTCTCTTGTTCCAAGCTCTCTTCTTCCAAGATGTGCCGAGTGAGCTTGTCGTTGCGGGCAAAGCGTCGCGCCAGCAGGGGCTTGAGGTAGTCGCGCAGGGCCTTGTTGCGCACGCCGTCCACCAGCTCGTTGATAAAGCCGTAGCTGATCATCACCTCGGCCTCGTCCTTGGGCACGCCGCGGGTGCGCAGGTAGTGCAGGGTCAGCGGGTCCATCTGCGCGACGGTGGCGCCGTGGGCGCACTGCACGTCGTCGGCGTAAATCTCCAGCTCCGGCTTGGTGTTTACCTCGGCCCGGTTGCTGGTGAGCAGGTTCTTGTTGGACAGCTCGGCGCGGGTTTTCTGGGCGTTCGGGTGAATGTGGATGCGGCCGTTGAAAATGGCGCAGGCCTCGTCGCTGACAATGCCGCGGAAGGTTTCCGAGCTGGTGCAGTGGGGCACCGCGTGTTCAATGCAGGTGTGGTAGTCCACCTGCTCCTCGCCCCGCGGCAGGTAGATGCCGTTCAGTTCGCAGTGGGCGCCCTGGCCGCGGTGTTCCACCACCAGGTCGATACGCTTGAGGCGGCTGCCCAGGGCCAGGTGGAAGCTGTTCAGGGTGCTGTTGGCGTCGATGGCCGCGTGCACGCCGCCGATGTGGGCCGACTCGCCCTGCTCCAATTGCAGGCGGTAGTGGTCCAGGCGCGCGCCCTCGCCCAGCAGCAGTTCGCTGATGCCGTTGGTAAAGGCGGTGCCGCCGGTGTTGGCGTTGCTGAAGGTTTCCACCACGCTGGCCTGGCTGTTGGCGCCCAGTTGCACCAGCAGGCGCTGGTTGACCGATACCGCCTCCATCTGCCCGCTGGTCAGCCACACCAGGTGCACCGGCTGTTCCAGCACGGTGTTGGCATCCACCTGCAGGAACACGCCATCGGTGAGGGTGGCCTCGTTCAGGGCGGCAAAGCGGTGCTGGCTGCGGTTGATGGCGCTGCCGAGCCGTTCGGCGATGTGGGCGGCGCTGGCCTCGTCGGCCTCGCTGAAGCGCAGCAGGCGGGCGCCCGCGGGCAGGTCGATCTTCGACAGCTCTTCCCGGTACAGGCCGTCGGCAAACACCAGGGTGCTGCCGGGCAGCTGTGGGTAGCGGATGTTGCCGAGCTGGGGGGCTGCGTGGCGATCCACCGCCACAAAGGGCTGCTGCAGCGCCTGCAGGTTGTTGTACTTCCAGGCCTCGGTTTTGCGGTTGGGCAGGGCGCTGTCGCGCCACTGCTGGCGGCCGCGCTCCAGCACCTGCGCCAGCCAGGCCGGCGCTGTTTCTGCGGCGACGGTCAGCGGCTGTTGCATGAAGTCGGTCATCAGGCGGCGTCCTCCAGCCAGGCGTAGCCTTTTTCCTCCAGCTCCAGGGCCAGGGACTTGTCGCCAGACTTGATGATGCGCCCGCCAGCCAGCACGTGAACGTAGTCTGGCTCAATGTAGTTGAGCAGGCGCTGGTAGTGGGTTACCAGAATGAAGGAGCGCTCGGCGTTACGCATGGCGTTCACGCCGTTGGCAACCACCTGCAGGGCGTCGATGTCCAGGCCCGAGTCGGTCTCGTCCATGATGCACAGCTTGGGTTCCAGCAGCATCATCTGCATCAGTTCGTTGCGCTTTTTCTCGCCGCCGGAGAAGCCTTCGTTCACGCCGCGCTTGAGGAAGCTCTGATCCAGATCCACGGTTTTACAGCACTCGCGGGCCTGCTTCATGAAGTCCACGCTGCTGATGGCCTCCTGGCCGCGGGCTTCGCGCACCGCATCCACCGAGGCCTTGAGGAATTCCATGTTGGACACGCCCGGGATTTCCACCGGGTACTGGTAGGCCAGGAACAGGCCCAGGTGGGCGCGCTCTTCAGTCTCCATGTCGAGGATGTCCTGGCCCAGCAGGGTGGCGCTGCCGGCGGTGACGGCGTAGCCGGGGCGGCCCGCCAGCACGTGGCCAAGGGTGCTCTTGCCGGAGCCGTTGGGGCCCATGATGGCGTGTACTTCGCCGGGCTTGATGGCCAGGTTGAGGCCCTTGAGGATGTCCTTGTCGTCCACCCGGGCGTGGAGGTTGTCGATTTTCAGCATCTGTCGTTCTCTCTCAAAATTCCGTTCGGGCCTAGCCCACCGAGCCTTCCAGGCTCACTTCCAGCAACTTGCCTGCCTCCATCGCGAACTCCATCGGCAGCTCGCGGAACACTTCCTTGCAGAAACCGTTGACGATCATGGACACGGCTTTTTCCGCGTCCAGGCCGCGCTGCTGGCAGAGGTAGAGTTGGTCGTCGCTCACTTTGGAGGTGGTGGCCTCGTGCTCCACCACCGCGCTGGGGTTGCGGCTCTCGATGTAGGGGAAGGTGTGGGCGGCGCATTGGTCGCCGATCAGCAGGGAATCGCACTGGGTGTAGTTGCGCGCGCCCTCGGCCCGCGGGCTCATGCGCACCAGGCCGCGGTAGGCGTTGGAGCTTTTGCCGGCGGAAATGCCCTTGGAAATGATGGTGGAGCGGGTGTTCTTGCCCAGGTGGATCATCTTGGTGCCGGTGTCGGCCTGCTGGGCGTTGTTGGTGAGGGCCACCGAGTAGAACTCGCCCACGCTGTTGTCGCCGCGCAGGATGCAGCTGGGGTACTTCCAGGTGATGGCGGAGCCGGTTTCCACCTGGGTCCAGCTGATCTTGGCGTCGCGGTGGGCCACGCCGCGCTTGGTCACAAAGTTGTAGATGCCGCCCTTGCCCTCGGCATCGCCGGGGTACCAGTTCTGCACCGTGGAGTACTTGATCTCGGCGCCGTCCAGGGCCACCAGCTCCACCACCGCTGCGTGCAGCTGGTTCTCGTCGCGCATCGGCGCGGTGCAGCCTTCGAGGTAGCTCACGTGGCTGCCCTCGTCGGCGATGATCAGGGTGCGCTCGAACTGGCCGGTGTTCTGTTCGTTGATGCGGAAGTAGGTGGACAGCTCCATCGGGCAGCGCACGCCCTTGGGGATGTAGACAAAGGAGCCGTCGCTGTATACCGCGCTGTTGAGGGCGGCGTAGAAGTTGTCCTTGCGCGGCACCACGCTGCCCAGGTACTTGCGCACCAGGTCCGGGTATTCCTTCACCGCCTCGGAAATAGAGCAGAAAATCACCCCGGCCTCGGCCAGCTTCTCGCGGAAGGTGGTGGTGACTGACACGGAGTCGAACACCGCGTCCACCGCCACTCCGGCCAGCGCCTCCTGCTCGTGCAGGGGAATGCCCAGCTTGTTGTAGGTCTCGATCAGCTCTGGGTCCACCTCGTCCAGGCTCTTGGGGCGATCCTTCAGGGCCTTGGGCGAGGAGAAATAGGAGATCTCGTTGAATCTGACCGGCGGGTAATTCACATGGGCCCAGCTCGGTTCACGCATCTGCAGCCAGTCGCGGTAGGCCTCCAGGCGCCACTCGAGCAGCCACTCGGGCTCGTCCTTGCGCTGGGAAATAAAGCGGATCACGTCCTCGTTGAGGCCGGGGGGCAGGGTGTCCGACTCAATGTTGGTCGTGAAGCCCGCGGCATACTCTTTCGAGATGGCGCGATCTATCTGTTGCTGCGACATAGTGTGTTGACCTGTCTGTGTACTGCCTGTCCGCGGGGGCGGCGCTAGGCCTTTCCCAATTCGGCAATGATGTCCGCCTGGGGGGTGTCGGAGGCAGCCACCCGGGCCTCCTGTTCCAGGGCGATCACCCTGATTTCCTGTCGTTCCACCAGATCGTTGAGGGAGATGCCCTCAAGGAATGCGTGGATCTGGTCGCTGAGGTTCATCCACAGGTGGTGGGTGAGGCAGGTGCTGCCCTTCTGGCAGTCGCCCTTGCCCTGACAGCGGGTGGCGTCGGTGCTCTCGTTGACCGCCTCGATCACCTCCGCCACGCTGATGTCGCTGGCGGACTTGCCCAGGTGGTAGCCACCGCCGGGGCCGCGCACGCTGCGCACCAGGCCGCCGCGCCGGAGCTGGGAAAACAGCTGCTCCAGGTAGGACAGGGAAATATCCTGGCGCGCGGAAATACCCGCCAGGGGAATGGGCCCCTCGCCCTGGTGCAGCGCCAGGTCCAACATGGACGTGACCGCATAGCGGCCGCGGGTGGTTAGGCGCACGAAAAAAACGCGCCTGTAGGCGCGGGCTGTGAGTCGAGGTGTGTCATACCCGACTATTTTAGTCGACTATAAAACCCCGGGCAACAGTCAGGTATTGGCAGCGGGCAAATTCCCTATTCCGAGCGGTCGTCCTCATCCTCGTCCAGGGGCCGGGGCTGGGCTTCAAAATCCTCGTCCTCGGCGTTATCCAGCGGGGGGCTGGCCGTCTCGGGCTCGCTGGCGGGCCGGGTTTTGGCGGTTGCGGCGGCTGCCGGCTGCGCGGCCTTGCCCTGGGTGCCAGCTGCGGCCCCGGCCGCGGCAGCAGCGCTGGGTGCTGGCGCGGGCCTGGCATCGGCGCTGGTGTTCTCGGCAGCCGGTGCTTCCCCGCTGGCGGGGGGCTGGTTCGGGTCCGGCGCGGCGCTCGCCTCGGCGGGCACTTCGACATCCTCCGGCGGGCTGATCTGCTCCTCGGGCGCCTGAATGCCGATGTGGTGGGTGGCAAACCCCGGCTGCACCACCTGGTTCAGGGCCATGCCGAGGATGCGGCCGTCGTAGCTGGAGCGAATTTCGGTGCGCACATTGGTGATGGGGTTGGTGACCGTGCCCAGCAGGTCGCCCTTGCGCACCGTCTGGCCCAGGCTCACCTTGCTGAACACCACCCCGCCCTCCGGCGCGCGCTGCCAGGTGGAGTTGTAGTACACCGGCTCCGGGTCGCCCCACAGGCGGAACTTGCTCACCATGCCCAGGTGGTTGAGCAGGGTGCGGATGCCCTTCACGCTGTGGGCCACGTTGTCTTCGCTCAGCACCATCGGCGCCCCGGCTTCCAGGGTGACGGCAGGAATGCCCGCTTCCACCGCCGCCCGGCGCAGGGTGCCCTCGGCGCCGTCGCTGTGCAGCACCACGGTGGAGCCGAAACTCTCGGTGATCTTCACCACCTGGGGGTTGGTGAGGTCGCCGCGCAGCTGGGGCAGGTTGGTGCGGTAGAAGGAGCCGGTGTGCAGGTCCACCACGGCGCTGCAGTGCTGGACGATCTCATGGAAAAACGAATAGGCAATGCGCGAGGCGGAGCTGCCGCCCGGGTCGCCGGGAAAATAGCGGTTGAGGTCCCGGCGGTCGCTCAGGTAGCGAGAGCTGCGGTGAAAGCCCTGCAGGTTGACGATGGGCACCCCCACCACGGTGCCGTTCAGTTTTTGCGCGTCCAGGTTGTAGAGCACCCGGCGCACGGTTTCCACGCCGTTCAGCTCGTCGCCGTGAACGGCGGCGGTCAGGCACAGCACCGGGCCGGGCTCTGCCCCGTTCACCACCAGCACCGGGGTGGCGCTGTAGATGCCCTCGAAGGACTGGCTGGGCGCCCAGGACAGGCGGGTGGCGGTGCCGGGGGGCACCTCCGTGCCCAGCAGTACAAAGGGGGCTGGGGTGGTGGCCCGCTCTTCGACGGCGGTTGCGGCGCCGGGGGCATTCGGGTCAGGTGGCGGCGCCAGCTCAATGGCGGGCGGTGGGTCCTCGGGGGTTGCCTCGGTCGCGGCATCTTGCGGCGTGACCGGGGCCTTCAGTTCGGTATTGCTGATGGCAGGTGCCTGTGCTGATGCCGGGCTGATTTCTTCCAGGGCCGCTGCCGCGTCCTCTTCGGCGGCCGTCACCGGCTCGTTCAGGTCGACATTCTCTGCGCGCGGCATGGGCTGGCCGCTGTTGTTGCCGTCCTCGCTGCTGCTGTCAGTGGCCTCGCTGGGGGCTTCGCCACTGTCCGCGCCCTCGGTGGGGGGGCTGTCCTTGCCGGGGAGAGCGTCTTGGTTGGGGAGCGTGGCTTGTGCCGCCGTGCTGTCGCCGGCGGCAGAGGCGCTCGGCGCGCCAGGGTGGATAGGGGTATCGTCTGCGGTGTGGCCCGGGTTCGTCGCCCACAGCAGTGTCAGGGCGGCGGCAAGCGCGATGGGGCGAGGTGGTGCCATGTTGGTTTCGGGGTCTCCTCTTCACCAGCGTCGGCACTGGCGAAACATCCGTTGCAGGGCGTAGCTTAACGCCCGGCACCGCCACCAGCCAACCACCGGCCGGCGTCAGGGCCTGCAAATAGGCGGATTTGTCTGAAATTGTGAGGAAGTTGGGGAAACTGGCCGCCGCCCGGGGGCGGCGGCCCGATGGCGACTCAGGCGACTCAGAAGCCCGCGCAGTCGTTGCTGGTGCTGTGGTCGCAGCCGTCGCTGCCGATGTAGGACTGTGTGGAATACTCATCCAATGGCAGTTTCGACAGCGGCAGGCCCTGTGCCGTCAGCTGCTCCACGTAGTCGATAAAGCCCTGGGCGTATTCGGTGAAGGTGTCCTCGTAGTTGCCGGCGTCGAAGATGGGGCCAAAAGTGTCGTAGCCGTCCTGGCCGGAGGCAATGAAGTCGTTGGTGACCACGCTGTACACCGCCGCCACATCAATAGGCGCCCAGCTGCCGGCCACCCGGGGGTTCACTTCCACGTTGCTGATGCGCGAGCCAAAGGGCTGGGAGGCATCCACCGCGTAGCGCAGGCCCGATGCATAAGGGTAGGAGCCGGTGGAACCGCCCGCATCCAGGGCATTGGCCAGGGCGTCTTCCAGCACGTTGATCACTTCCTGCCCGGTCATCTGCAGCGTTACCAGGGTGTTGGAGAAGGGCAGCAGGGTGAAGGCATCGGCAATGGTGAAGTCGCCGGCGGCCACATCCACCCGCACGCCGCCGCCGTTCTGGATGCCAATGTCGGCGGTGGGGGTAACGGTCATAAAGGCCTTGGCGACGATGTTGGAAATGTCGCTGCCCTGGTTGTAGGTGACGCTGATGTCGCACACCGACGAGCGGCCCTCATTGGGGAAGCGCTCCAGGCAGATGTCCTCGGCCACGCTGCCGATGAGGGTCTGCTCCAGCACCTCAACCTCTTCATTAAAGCCCGCCAGCAGCTGCACGGTGGTGGCGTCTTCCGCCGTGACGGCAATTTCGTCCTCGGCCTCCAGAGCGTTGCGCACGGCAATTGCATCGTTGCCATCCAGGGTGCGGCTTTCGTCGTCGTTGAAGGCGTAGCTGAAGCTGTCGGCAATGGGCATCACCGGCATGCCGCTGCAGCCGGTGACTACGCCGTTAGCATCAAAGCGCACGTCCAGCTGCCCCAGCAGGTGGCCGTATTCCCAGGCCTGCACCACGCACACGGTGTTGCCGTCGGCATCGGCGGTCACCGTGGGGTACTCGCCCACCGGGTTAAAGCCGAGGGTGGCAAAGGTGTCATCCCCCAGCAGGGAGTGGGAGTCGCCGCCCACAATCACATCCACCCCGGTCAGGTTCTGGGCCAGGGTCACGTCGGCCTGGTAACCGTAGTGGGTCAGCAGCACGATCTTGTTCACGCCCATGCCGGTCAGCTCGTCGATGTACTGCTGGGCGGTTTCGGTCTCATCGAGGAACTCGGTGCCCGCGTCGGGCTGGGAGGAGTTCTTGGTTTTGCCCGCAACATCAATGCCGATGATGCCGATCTGCTCGCCGCCGCGTTCCACAATGGTGTAGGGCGCAATGTAACCCTCGGCGATGGCCGAATCCGGCCCCGGCACCACGTTGGCGGCCAGCGTGGGGGTGGCGCAGGCGCCGCTGTTGAGGAAGTCCAGGAAGTTGGCCAGGCCCGCGTCGCCATCGTCAAATTCGTGGTTGCCCAGGGCAAAAGCGTCGAAGCACACCTGGTTCATCACCTCGGCGTCGGCGCGGCCGTTAAACAGGCTGTAGTACAGGGTGCCCGTTACCGCATCGCCGGCGTGCAGCTTGATCACGTGTTCGGCGTTGGCGGCCAGGGTGTTGAACAGGGTGACCAGCATGGGAAAGCCGCCGTAGGTGACTTCCACCTCGGCCACCGCCGCGCCGCTGGCGGTGGTGGTGGCCAGGTTCAGGCCGCTGGTGTCAAAGTCGAAGCGCTCGGCCACAATGTGGGAGTGATGGTCGTTCAGGTGCAGCAGGGTAAGGTCGATCGGCTGGCCGCCGGGTTCCGGCTCTGGCTCTACCGGCACCTCGGGCACTTCCGGCTCGGTGGGGGCATCAACCCGGTCGCTGCTGTCGGAGCAGCCCGCTATCAGCAGCAGGCTTCCCAGCGCGGCCGTGGTGACGGCCCGTGACAGACGGTGCATCATCTCTTCCCTTCCCTCGTTGCGTTGTTGTGGTTGGCTGTAACAGGCGCTTGCGCACTACTTCGAGGGTAAGAGTCCACCGTGTTGATTGTGTGAACGGGGTATGACGTTCCGATGACGTTTTGCGCAAGGCCGCCTGTCAAAAAACTGTCGCGCCGCCGACACGAAACCGGCACAGGGTTGTCATCCTGTTCTGTTGCACTGGGCACTCCAACGGCAACGCCGCCCGGCGGCCCTGCCCCCTGCGCGCGCCCGCGCGCCCAACCTGAGTGGAACTGCCTGCTGCTTATGAAACCGCTGATGCTTGCTGGAACCCTGCTGGGCCTTACCGCCTGTGGCGCCGAGGCCGGAATGATGATTACCGCCGTGTTCGATGGCCCCCTGAGCGGCGGCGTGCCCAAGGGCGTTGAGGTCTACGTGACCGAGGACATTGCCGATTTGAGCGCCTATGGCCTGGGCTCCGCCAACAACGGTGGCGGCAGCGACGGCGAGGAATTCACCTTTCCCGCCGGCAGCGCCAGCGCCGGTGACTACCTGTACATCGCCTCGGAAGAGGACGGTTTTACCGCCTTCTTCGGCATGGCGCCCCACTACACCAGCGGGGCAATGGCCATCAATGGCGACGATGCCATCGAGCTGTTCCACAACGGCCAGGTGATCGACCTGTTTGGCGACATCAACGTCGATGGCAGCGGCGAGCCCTGGGACCATGTGGACGGCTGGGCCGCACGTATCGGCCGCGCCGGTCCCTCGGCCACCTTCGATCTTAGCGACTGGCAGTTCAGCGGCGCCAACGCCCTGGACGGTGCCCTGGCCAACGCCAGCGCCGCCAGCCCGGTGCCGCTGTCTGGCAGTGGTGATGGCGGCGACGGCGGCGAGCCACTGCCCCATCAGTTGCAGCTGATTTCCGCCATTCAGGGCACCCCCGCCAGCCAGCTTGGCAACGCCTTTGGCGATACCGATGTCAGCCCGCTCATCGACCAGCCGGTTATCGTCGAGGCCATTGTGGTGGGCGACTTCCAGGACGGCGATGCCGACGCGGCCCGCGACCTGTCCGGCTTCTTCCTGCAGGAAGAGGCCAGCGACGAAGACGGCGACCCGGCCTCCTCGGAAGGGCTGTTTGTGTACGACCGGGGTGTTGGCGCCGACGTGCAGCTGGGCGACCGGGTGCGCGTGCACGGCACGGTGAGCCAGTACTTTGGCGAAACCCAGCTGGGCAACGTGGTGGCGGTGGAGGTGCTGGATAGCAACCAGCTTGACCAGGTGGCTGTGGCGCGCATCACCCTGCCCGCCGCTGCCACCAGCCGCGCCCAGAGCAACAGCTACCAGCCAGACCTGGAAGCCTGGGAGGGCATGCTGGTGCGGGTGGACGGCAACCTGACGGTGACCGAGCAATACCAACTGGACCGCTTCAACGAAATGCGCCTGGTGGCGGGTGAGCGCCCCTTCCAGTTCACCCAGCGTTCGGCCCCCGATGCCGCCGGGCTGGACGCCCACCTGCAGGCCCTGGGCGCGCGCCAGATCGTGTACGACGATGGCCTGAACGTACAGAACGCCCCGGTGGAGGCCACCGATGGCCTGGCCGGCTACCGCGAACTGACCGCGCCGCGCATGGGCGACATGGTGGCCTCGCCCACCGGCGTGCTGGATTACAAATGGGCGGGCAATGCCGCCTCTGGCGCCACCTGGCGCCTGCGCAGCCACATCGACGGCAGCAACGCTTTCACCAGCGTAAACCCGCGGCCCCTGCAAGCGGAGGGCGTGGGGGGCAACCTGTCGCTGGCTTCGCTCAACGTGCTCAACTTTTTCACCACCCTGGATGACGGCAACAGCACCACCGCCCTGGGCCATGAGCCGCGCGGGGCCAACAGCGCCGCCGAGCTGGAGCGCCAGCTGGCCAAAACGGTGAACGCCATTGTCGCGCTGGATGCAGACCTGCTCGGCCTGGTGGAGATTGAAAACCACTTCGACCCCAGTAACGACGGCTCCACCGCCGTTGAAGTGCTGGTGAACGCCATCAATGCGCGGCTGGGGGAGGCGGTGTACGACTACGTCTACCCGGGCAGCGCCTTTGTCGGCGGCGATGCCATTGCCACCGCGCTGATTTACAAGCCAGCTGTACTGCGACCGGCGCCCGGGGCCCAGCCGGCCCTGCTCACCGACGCCGCCGCGGCGACCCTGGACGCCTTTGCCGGGCACGACTTTGACGCCGACCCGATCTTCGAGGGCGAGGCCACCAACCGCGTGCCCCTGGCCGCCAGCTTCGAGCATATCGACTCCGGCGAGGTGCTGATCGTGGCGGTGAACCACTTCAAGTCCAAGGGCAGCTCGGGCCTGGAAGACACCGCCAGCCCCAACTACGACCAGCAGGACGGCGCCGGCTTCTGGAACGCGCGCCGGCAGCTGGCCGCCCGGGCGCTCACCGCCTGGCTGGACACCGCCCCCACCGGCGTGGCCAGCGAGAACATTGCCCTGCTGGGGGACTTCAACGCCTATGCCATGGAGCCGCCCCTGCAAAGCCTGCTGCAGCAGGGCTACGTGAATGTGGAGTCGCCGGCCGATTACTCCTACGTCTTTGACGGGCAGGTGGGCACCCTCGACTACATCCTGCTGAGCGATGCCCTGGCCCAGGCCATGACCGGGGCGCACCTCTGGCACATCAACGCCGACGAGGCCGACGCGCTGGATTACAACCTGGACTACGGCCGCAGCGCCGCCTACTTCGATGCCACCACCGCCACCCGCAACTCCGACCACGACCCCCTGCTGGTGGGCCTGCAACTGGATGCCGCCAGCGTGAGCGTGACCGGCATTCTTGCCGACCTTGCCAGCGCTATACGCTCCGGCGGCATTACGGCCAACAGCTGGGCCAGCCACATTCGCCTGGCCCTGTTCATTGGCGGGCTCAAGGTGGCCGAGCACCTGGAGCAGCACGGCCACCAGCGGGCCTTGTGCCGCAAGCTGGACTGGGCGGACCGGCTCAGCGACGGCCAAAGCCGCCCCAGGGACTGGATAGAAGGCCCCGCCGTGGGGGCGCTGAACGGCCAGTTGCGCACCCTTGGCGCGCGCCTGGGCTGCTAGGGGCTCTGTTGCTGAAGCCTTTGTCGCTGAAGCTTTGCCGCTAAGCCCTTTGCCGCCAATGCCTTTGCCGCCAAAGCCATTGCCGCCAAAGCCCCGGTTGCCGGCTGCGCCGGCTTCACGGCCCGTCCGGGCCTCTGCTACCATCGCCTGACCCACGGGCCGCGCCACCGGGCGCGGCCCACACAATAAGAACCGTCAGGAGAAGACTATGCCGAGGCTCACCCGGCAGCAGGCGCACCAGTACTGGCGCCGCAACCTGTCCCTTATGTGCAAGCTGTTGCTGGTGTGGTTCGCCGTCAGCTACGGCTGCGGCATCCTGCTGGTGGAGCCGCTCAACCAGATTCGCCTGGGCGGCTACAAACTGGGCTTCTGGTTTGCCCAGCAGGGCTCCATCTACGTTTTCGTGGCGCTGATTTTCTACTACGCCCGGCGCATGGCGGCGCTGGATCGTGAATTCGGCGTGCACGGAGACGAGCGCTGATGGATTTACGCACCCTGTCCTACCTGGTGGTGGGCGCCACCTTCGTGCTTTATATCGGCATTGCCCTGTGGTCCCGGGCCGGCTCCACCCGCGAGTTCTACGTGGCCGGCGGCGGCGTGGGGCCCGTGGCCAACGGCATGGCCACCGCGGCGGACTGGATGTCGGCGGCGTCCTTCATCTCCATGGCCGGCATGATCGCCTTCATGGGCTACGGCGGCTCGGTGTTTTTGATGGGCTGGACCGGCGGCTTCGTGCTGCTGGCCATGCTGCTGGCGCCCTACCTGCGCAAGTACGGCAAGTTCACCGTGCCGGAGTTTATTGGCGACCGTTACTATTCCCGCAGCGCCCGGGCGGTGGCGGTGTTGTGCCTGATCATCTGCTCAGTCACCTATGTGATTGGCCAGATGAAAGGTGTGGGGGTGGCCTTTTCCCGCTTTTTGGAAGTGGACTACGAAACCGGCCTGCTGGTGGGCATGGCCATTGTGTTCTGCTACTCGGTGCTGGGGGGCATGAAGGGCATCACCTACACCCAGATCGCCCAGTACTGCGTGCTGATCACCGCCTTTACCATTCCGGCGATTTTTATCAGCCTGCAACTGACCAACAATCCCATCCCCCAGCTGGGGCTGGGCAGCAAAATTGCCGGCACCGACACCTGGCTGCTGGATAGGCTGGATCTGATTGTCACCGACCTCGGGTTCGACCAGTACACCACCTCAGCCCGCCTCAGCACCCTCAATATGTTCGCCTACACCCTGTCGCTGATGATCGGCACCGCCGGGCTGCCCCATGTGATCATCCGCTTTTTTACCGTGCCCTCGGTGCAGGGTGCGCGCAGCTCGGCGGGCTGGGCCCTGCTGTTCATTGCCATCCTCTACACCACCGCGCCGGCGGTGGCCGGCATGGCGCGGCTCAACTTCAACCAGACCATTGAGCCGGCGCCGGGCCAGTACCTGGCCTACGAGGAGCGGCCCCAGTGGTTTCGCAACTGGGAAAAAACCGGCCTGCTGGCCTTTGAGGACAAAAACGGCGACGGCCGCATCCAGTACAGCGCCGATGCCGCCAGCAACGAAATGGTGACTGTGGACAACGACATCATGGTGCTGGCCAACCCGGAAATTGCCCGCCTGCCCAACTGGATGATTGCCCTGGTGGCCGCCGGCGGGCTGGCGGCGGCCCTGTCCACCGCGGCGGGGCTGCTGCTGGCAATTGCCTCGGCCATCTCCCACGATCTGCTCAAGGGCATGATCGCCCCCGGCATCTCCGAGCGCGCCGAACTGCTGGCCAGCCGCATCACCATGGCACTGGCGGTGCTGGGCGCGGGCTATCTCGGCCTCAACCCGCCGGGCTTTGCCGCTGGCACCGTGGCGCTGGCCTTCGGCCTGGCGGCCTCGTCCATCTTCCCGGCGCTGATGATGGGCATCTTCTCCCTGCGGGTGAACCGCGAGGGCGCCATTGCCGGTATGCTGGCGGGCCTGGGCGTGACCCTGCTGTATGTGTTCCAGCACAAGGGGGTGATGTTCATCGCTTCCACCAGCTTCCTTGGCGACATGCCGCCCAACTGGTTTTTTGGCATTGAGCCCAATGCTTTTGGCGCGGTGGGGGCGCTGGTGAACTTTGCGGTGGCGATGGTGGTTTCTCGCTGCACCGCCCGGCCGCCGGCAGACGTGCAGGACCTGGTGGAGTCCATCCGCCTGCCGGCCGGCGCCGGTGAGGCGCAGGCGCACTGAGGCCCGGCTACAGGCGGTAGAGGTTGCGGTCGACGTGGTAGGTGAGGGCGGCCTCGGCATTGCCGCCTTCAAACATGAGCTTGAACATCCGCTTCAGTCCGGCGTTGCCCGCCACCGGCTTGCCCTTGAAGTAGCTGTGATCGGCGCCCACCCCGCGGCTGGCGGTGACATCCACATAGTTGGCATTGCGCGCCAGCAGGTTGCGGGTGTGTTGCCCCAGCCGCTCGCGCTGCTCGCCGCCGGGTTTGCGCCGCGACCACTTCAGGGCGTAGTCGTTTTCGTTGATCACTACATACAGCCGGTTGCGGCACTGCAGGCGTGGCACCCACTGCTCGTGCCCGGGGTTGTTGGCGTCGGCCGCCACCAGGGCGATATTGTCAAACACCAGCTGGCGCAGGCTGCTGTCGCCGGGCATGGAGGCATACTTGGCCAGGTAATTGCCCATGCTGTGGCACAGCAGGTTGAGGGTCAGGCTGCACTCCTTTTCCAGCAGCCGGGTGAACAGGGCCTGGGCCTGTTCCGGGCTGTTGGGGTGCTTGCGCCGGGCCTGTTCCAGCAGCGTGGCCTGAATGCCGGCAGTGAGCAGGGCGTGGTAGCGGTGCAGCAGGCCCACCGCCCGGTGCAGGGCGGTGGCCGACGAGCGGGCGTCGTCCTTGTCGTTCTTGTAGGCCAGGGTGCCGCTCAATGCGCCGCCGCCGTTGGCGGGCCAGGAGAAGGGCACCACAATCACGTTGTACAGGTGCTCCAGTTCCACCGCCGCGGTGAACACATCCCGCAGGTCGTTGTTGTAGCCGTGCACCAGCAGCAGGATGTGCTTGCCCTCCCGCCGGGCCTGGTCGAACACCGCGCAGGCCACCCGCAGGCTGGCGTACCAGGGGGTGTCGGGGTCAATGGGCAGGTGGTGCTGTAGGGCCAGCGCCTCAACTTCCTCGCGGGTGAGGCGGTCGGCCAGCACGGTGGTGGTGAAGCGGGTGCTGCCGGTCACCTCCACCAGGCGCAGCTCGTTGGGCCCGCTGGGGTTGGGCTCGTGGCCGAACACTTCCAGCCCGCCGCGTTCCTCGTGCAGGACCCGGTTGGTAATCACAAACATGGTGGCGCCCTCCCTGGTAGCTCTCCTTCAAGGTAGGCCAGTGCGGGGCGGGGCGCCAGTGGGCGGTTTAGCTGGCGCGGTTCTCGATCAGGCTGTCCACCACGCTCGGGTCCGCCAGGGTGGAGGTATCCCCCAGGCTGCCCAGTTCGTTCTCGGCGATTTTGCGCAGGATGCGGCGCATGATCTTGCCGGAGCGGGTCTTCGGCAGGCCCGGCGCCCACTGGATAACGTCGGGCTTGGCAATGGGGCCGATTTCCTGCACGCAGAGGTCCACCAGTTCTTTTTTCAGGGCGTCCGAGGGCTCCTCGCCATCCATCAGGGTAACGTAGCAGTAGATGCCCTGGCCCTTGATGTCGTGGGGGAAGCCCACCACCGCCGCCTCGGCTACCTTGTCGTGCAGCACCAGGGCGCTCTCCACTTCCGCGGTGCCCATGCGGTGGCCCGACACATTCAGCACGTCGTCCACCCGGCCGGTAATCCAGTAGTAGCCATCGGCGTCGCGGGTGGCGCCGTCGCCGGTGAAGTAGTAGCCGGGGTAGGTGCTGAAATAGGTGTCAATCAGGCGCTGGTGATCGCCGTACACGGTGCGAATCTGGCTGGGCCAGCTGGACTTCACTACCAGGTAGCCGGCGCCGGGGCCTTCGATTTCCGAGCCGTCCTCGTTCAGCAGTGCCAGCTCCACGCCGAACATGGGGAAGGACGCGGAGCCGGGCTTGAGGTCGGTGGCGCCGGGCAGGGGGGTAATCATCTGCGCGCCGGTCTCGGTCTGCCACCAGGTGTCCACAATGGGGCAGCGGGAATCGCCCACAACCCGGTAGTACCACTCCCAGGCCTCCGGGTTGATCGGCTCGCCCACACTGCCCAGCAGGCGCAGGCTGGCGCGGGATGAGCGCTTCACTGGCTCATCGCCCACCGCGTGCAGGGCGCGGATGGCGGTGGGAGCGGTGTAAAAGGTGGCCACCTGGTGCTTGTCGATCACCTCCCAGCAGCGGCCCGCGTCCGGGTAGGTGGGCACGCCCTCAAACATCAGCGAGGTGGCGCCGTTGGCCAGGGGGCCGTAAACAATGTAGGTGTGGCCGGTGACCCAGCCCACATCGGCGGTGCACCAGTACACCTCGCCCTCGTGGTAATCAAAGGTGTACTTGAAGGTCATGGCGCTCTGCAGCAAATAGCCGGCGGTGGTGTGCAGCACGCCCTTGGGCTTGCCGGTGGAGCCGGAGGTATACAGGATGAACAGCGGGTCCTCCGCGTCCATGCTCTCGGGCTCGCAATCGGCGGCCGCGGCGGCGGTGGTCTCGTGATACCAGACATCCCGCCCTTCCTGCCAGTTCACCTCGCCACCGGTGCGCTTAACCACCAGGCAAGTGTGTACCTTGGGGCAGGCGGCGAGGGCGGTGTCGGCGTTGGCCTTCAGCGGCACCTTCTTGCCGCCGCGCAGGCCCTCGTCGGCGGTAATCAGCGCCTGGCAGTCGGAATCCAGAATGCGGTCCTTCAGGGCCTCTGGCGAGAAGCCGCCGAACACCACCGAGTGAATGGCGCCAATGCGCGCGCAGGCCAGCATGGCGTAGGCGGCCTCGGGGATCATCGGCATATAAATGCACACCCGGTCGCCCTTCTTCACGCCCCGCTCGCGCAGGGCATTGGCCAGGCGGCACACCGCTTCGTGCAAAGCGGCGTAGGTAATGTGCTTGCTGTCCGCGGGGTCGTCCCCCTCCCAGATAAAAGCCGTCTGCTGCGCGCGTGTGGGCAGATGGCGGTCAATGCAGTTCACGCTCACATTCAGCTTGCCGCCGGCAAACCACTCGGCCTTGCCGGCGGCCAGGTCGGCGCTCACCACCGTGTCCCAGGGCTTGTCCCAGCTCAAAAATTCCTCCGCCTGCTCGCCCCAGAACCCGGCCGGGTCACTGATGGAGCGATCGTACATGGCGCGGTAGCGCTGCGCGTTGATGTGGGCGTCGGCAAAACTGGCAGGAACCGGGTATACGCGGGATTCAGACATGGCTTGGCTATCCGTGATTATGGCTTATGGATGGGTGAGGGATAGTGATGATACTACTCGCAGGTTGTGTCGCAAGCGGTGGGGGTGGAGGATGGGGAAGAGGGAAGCGCGGGCGTAGGATGCAGGGGCGTGTGACCAGACTGAATCTGCTCAGGCGAGCACCTGCAGCCCCTTCTCTGCCACCAGGTTGAGCAATTTCAGGGATGGACCATTGGGTCTTTTTGCGCCCCGTTCCCATTTTTGCACCGTCGATAAGCTGGTATTCAAATAAGCTGCAAATACTGCCTGGCTGGCCTTCGCCTCCTTGCGGATACGTCGAATATCGGCAGCGTTCAGGGGCTTTACCGGTGGCAGGCACAGCGCATCAAACTCACGCAGCGTCAGTTCATCCATGACGCCTGCTTTATGCAGGTCTTTCGCACTTTCATGCACAACATCCAGAATGGATTTACTCATCGGCGATTACCTCTATCAACACACCCGCGCGCGATCGGTAAGCCCCTCTTTGGCTGCCCAGCGGCTAAATGCCTTGAGTTTATAGATGCGCACAAGGTGCCTTCGCACGCTCTCGCGACAAATGGTAGCACTTGGTGCCATGGTCTGCACCAGGCAGATAGCACAAGCAGGATAGGGGAGGGCGGGAGGTTGCCGGGTGCATGACGGTGGATACTCTCAGCGCGACGGGCGAAAATTTGAGAGGTTAGGTGAAGTGGCGCCATAACTCGCGCCCGTGGCCTAAAGTGGTAGAATGTCCGCCCTTTTTCAGACCCCCAAGGCCCGCAAGTGCCCACACGCTACGTAGAAACAGCCCGCCTGCCCACCGATTGGGGCGTGTTTGATATGCACGGCTTTGAGGACGCCCAGGCCAATAAAGAGCACGTAGTGCTGACCATGGGCGACGTTGCCGACGGCGAGCCGGTGCTGGCCCGCATCCACTCCGAGTGCCTGACCGGCGATGCCCTGTTCAGCCTGCGCTGCGACTGCGGCAACCAGCTGGAAGCGGCGCTCAAGGCCATCTCCGAGGCGGGCCGTGGCGCGCTGTTCTACCTGCGCCAGGAAGGGCGCGGCATTGGCCTGCTGAACAAAATCCGCGCCTACAAACTGCAGGACGCCGGCGCCGACACCGTAGAGGCCAACGAACAGCTGGGCTTTGGCGCCGACATGCGCGACTACTCCATCCTCGGCCCCATGCTGCAACACCTCAACATCCAGCAGGTGCGCCTGATGACCAACAACCCCCGCAAAGTCGCCGCCCTGGAAGCCGCCGGCGTGAACGTGGTGGAGCGCATTCCCCTGCACACCGACTGCAACCCCCACAACGAGAAATACCTGCAGACCAAAGGCGCCAAGCTGGGGCATTTGTTCAACGATTAGCTGCGCTGAGTGTTTCCAGTCAGGCTATACGGGTTTTCCAGTTTCCAGGGCTTCGACTACCATGCAATACAGCGAGTACGAGAATCTCGTCCGGGAGAATCCTATAGAAGATGGCGAAAGGAAAGCGCCTGATAAGGGCTCTTCTGGTCTTGCGATAGGCGACCGGGAAGGACGTTGGATTGGCGCCAATGGCGTCCAGTGCGATGAGTACTTGATTCAGAAACTGGTGTCCAAGGCCTGATCGCTGCCTTTCATACCATTGGGCGGCTTCTTTTAAGTCTTGTTCCGCTTCGTCCCTGATGCGGATGGCAAGCATTACAATTGCCTTCGAATTTCTTCAATTGCGTCATGTGCCCCCCGCCCTGATCGCTGATCCTGCTCGAATGCGGCTATCCGTCTGTCCAACTCCGTAGCTTGTTCAGCGGTGAGTGGAATCGCGGATTGTTCCTGTGCGATGCTGTCCCACAAATCCTCGACGAGGCGGATTCGCTCTTCTACGGGCAGCTGACTGAACTGGGTATTCATTGCCCAAATCATACTCGCTGGAATAGCGCTGTCCAGCTTGCTCTGCCTTCAAAAAACTACCGATCCCGCTCCACAATATAACGCCCCAGGTTCCGCAGCATATCCGCGGACTCGCCAAACTCCGCCAGCGCCCCCAGCGCCTCATCCAGCAGGCGCGTTGCCTGTGCCCGTGCATCCTCAAGCCCCAGCAGCTTCACATAGGTCGCTTTGTTAGCGGCCTCGTCCTTGCCCTGGGTCTTGCCGAGCGTGGCCGTGTCGCTCTCCACATCCAGAATGTCATCCACTACCTGGAAGGCCAGGCCAATGCGGTCCGCGTAGGTGTCCAGCGCGTTCAGTTGCGTATCGCTTGCACCGGCGGCAATGCCACCCAGCGCCACCGCAGCGCGAATCAGCGCACCCGTCTTCATCGCGTGCATGGCTTGAAGCGCCTCCAGATCGAGCGCCTTGCCTGTGGATTGGATGTCCACAAACTGCCCGCCGACCATGCCCGCAAAGCCCGAGGCCTGCGCCAGCACCTTCACCATGCGAACCTTCTGCTCGGCGGATAGCCCCGGCGCGTTGGCGATCAGCTCAAAGGCCCGCGCCTGCAGGCCATCGCCCACCAGAATCGCCGTGGCCTCGTCAAAAGCCTTGTGCAGCGTGGGCCGGCCCCGGCGCAGGTCGTCATCGTCCATCGCCGGCAGATCATCGTGGATGAGGGAATAGGTGTGGATGAGCTCCAGCGCTGGAGCTACCGCCCCTGCCGCCCCATCGCTGCTTTCATCGCCACCCTCATCGACGCCCTCGACCCCACCCACAGCGCGGGCCGCCGCGCAGCACAGCACCGGGCGAATCAGCTTGCCGCCGCCGCCCAGCGCATGCGCCAGCGGCGCCGAGAGCGATGCCGGCATGCCCGGGCCATCCGCCGGCAGATTGGCCAGGGCCGCAGAACACTGCGCGCGGCACTGCTCCACAAACAGCGCGAGAGAAGCGTCCACCTAGCCTGCCGCCTCGTCTTCGCCTTCCGCGTCACTGGCGGCCAGCAGCTGCTGAACCTTCTGCTCCGTCTTAGCCAGCTCATCCTGCGCCGTGCGAACCAGGCCAATGCCCTTCTCAAACTCCGCCATGGTGGCTTCCAGAGATGTCTCGCTGCTTTCCAGCGTGGCGATCACCTGCTCCAGGGCGGCGAGGTTGTCGGCGAAGGTGGGGGTGGGCTTTTTGCTGGGCATACTAAACGCTCGTGATAATTCAGAAGGCTGATTCTACTGTCCCTTTGCAAGGAGATGGGAGGCATTACAATCGAACCCATGTTCATTAGGAGGAATTTTGACTGGCAGCCGTATTGTAGTTGCCAAGCTTAATGATACAGGCCGGCATCCATGAGAGGTGATTTAAAGCAAAAAATAACCCAAAATTTTTGTATTAAGGGCAGCTCAGATAATATTAAAAATAGCTATTACAAATCTCTATAAATCGAAGGGTAGAGTCTATCGCGTTCTTTTCTTCAAGTCTCATAGATTCCAGCGCCTTAGCTCGGGTAGCTCGCGCCCAACTAATTTCATCCATCCCGAATGCAATGCCAAAGCGCTTCCGCTCGTCCTGATACCAGTCCCTCTTAGACATTCCTGCCGGCGGTACAACAATTGAATCACAACCGCATGCTGCTGCATAAGAGGAGTACATAGTGTAAGGGTCATAAGAGTAAAATATCTCCCGCTGCTGAAAGGCCGTGGCAATTTCTTTATGACTTAACCCGTCTAGCTTAAGTGATTGCTCACTGTGAAAATTTCTAGTTGGCGCACCTTTTCGTATCATGTGGCATTCACCGGAGCGTGGAAATCTGATGGTTTCAGGTTCATGATAAATATCGTCACGGACCCATAAGGTCTGGAGTAAGCCTCCATCAATTAGGTTCGGAACATTGGAGCGGAAAGTATCCTGATAGTAAAACATTAAGTCGCCTGAACCATACTCTATGCGGCCTGTGTGAAATCCCGGTTTATGCAAAAACCACCTTACACAGCGTCCACAGCCCATGGGGTCACCATTAATAATCTCAGGGTACACAGCGATTGCGTTTAGAAGTGTCTCTGGAGTTGCAGTCGGGGTATCAAAGCCCGGATTCTTGTAGAATTCACCATTTCGGAATTTATTAATCAGAAAATGACATTCTCGTAATTTAAGAGAGAGATTCGAATGCTTTATAGGTGATGGTTTGCTAATGGGCCAAAGGAAAGCGCGTTGTCCTAATTGGCGAAGTATGTGGCAGAGGCGGTGTAATGCAATGGCGCCACCTGAGTTCTCATCAAATTTTGGCGCATAGACGACAAAGTCTAGCTTGCTGGGAGGGTTTTTCATGGTTAAAAATAATTTAAAAATCCGATTGTTTGCTTTATTTGATGTCGAGCAAAGGGCGATAATAAAATGCAAAAAAGCAACGCAATACAGCCGGATGAAACTATGGTAAATGAAGCCATTGGTCTGCTGAGCCCATCAAGGCTTCCAATCCACCATTGAAGAAATATAAGAACTATAATGCTAATTGATATGGGTTTTAAGAAACGGAACAATAAGCTGTGATACAGTCCAGGAGCAAAAACTTTATGAATGTAAGGAGACCATAAAAGCACATCAGCAATGCGAAACAGGAACCAGGTCAGCGCAGCGTCTTTAACATTTCCCGAAATAGCTAGGCTTGCAAGCACAGGGGTTTGTAATAAAGCAGAAAAACTTAACCAAATGACGTGAAGGCGCATTTTGCCGTGCACATACTGTAGGAAATAATGGAAACTGGAAAGCGCCATTGTCCCACTTCCTAACGCATACCAAAATAGAATATCTTTTCCCCATAGTCCAGCTTCGTAGCTTCCAGTCCAGGCCTGTAGAAGTGGCTGAGAGAAAATGGCAATGGTAAAAGTTACAGGAGCAATTACTATGCAGAAAAGTTCAGCTCCATTTAAATAGGCCGCCCTAAAACCCGCTTCTTCACCAGAAGAAAATAAGGCAGTTAATCTTGGCAGTAGAGCTTGGCTAATCGGTCCGGCGGCTTGAAAAATTGCAGTAGTGATAAAAGTTGCCGCTGATAAATAGCCGAACTCTGCTAAGGTTAAAGTTTTTGAAAAAATTAGCTTGTCAAATTGAACAAGTAAAATTGAAACTAAACTACTGAATGCGATGGTGCCAGCAAATGGAAGCCCCTCCATTACAGAGGGCAAGCTAAAAAGCGGCCTTAAAGGCATTTTTTTGGGTATTTGCCTATATGATATGACTGCCAATAACAGCAGTTCTATTGCGCTTATTGCCAACTGGTAGTAAAAAAAAACGACCACATCGGTGGTGAAGCAAGTTAATAGTACTAACGATCCAGGATAGCGGGCAGTAGAGCTAATGGAAATCATAATATTGAGAATGATCTGTCTTTCAAGTCCGACTAACGTACTTTTGTAGAGGGACATCCATAATCGGAGCCCAATTGTTGCTCCAATTAATGCCAGGCAATCTGTAAGAGAATTAAGATCTAAATTAGACGCTATTAGCCATTCTTCTGCAATTATCTTTCCACCAAAAAAGAAAAATCCGGATATGCACAGAAAAACAACAAAAAATACCAATTCTAGACTCTTCACGAGTAGAACAAAATTCTGTGGCTCTTGATACCCCTTTGTGGCCGCGGTGCGTGCTGTTAACTGTGATAGCCCAAGGTCGAGAACATTTAACCAAGCCTGGGCAAGTGAAAAAAATCCAACGAGTCCATAGGCTTCCGGGCCAAGATGCTGGAAGTATAGGGGAACCACCAGTACAGCGATAATTGCGCTATATGCTGTTCCGGCGTAGTTGGCCAGCGTGTTGGTTCTGAGAGCCACGAAGCCTTATTACGCGATAGAGGATATGTAGAACATATAGATTCGAGTTAGGCTGATTCTAAAATTTTTAGCACTCTGTCCTGTTCGCTGTTGCTAAGCGAGGGGAACAGCGGCAGACAAAGTATATTACGGGAAGCATTAATTGCGTTCGGAAGATTTTTTGGATCTGCTGATGGAAAATCACGATACATTGGGAATTCAGTAAGTAAGGGCGAAAAGTACTTTCTTACCCAGATGTTACTTTCTCTAAATCTATTATAAAGTTCGTCACGTGTCAGAGGGTAAGCAGCGGTGATAAGAATAGGAAAGTATGAATGATTTGTTGATTCAACGATACGAATTCCTTTTAGCAATTTTAGCCTTTGAATATAGCGGTTTGCTACTGCCTTCCTGCGTTCCAGCACCTGGTCTGCATACTGAATCTGGACAATTCCTAGTGCTGCGTTGAATTCGCTCATTTTTCCATTAATGCCGGGCGCTACGACAGTTTGCTCATCTACATAACCAAAATTCTTTAACCGATCAATGCGTTGCTTTGTTTTAGTGTCCGGGCTTATTATTGCACCACCTTCAAAAGTGTTAAACACTTTTGTTGCGTGAAAGCTAAGTACCGACAGATCGCCAAAATTAAGAATGCTTTTTCCATCTACTTCAACTTTGAAGGCATGGGCTGCATCGTATACAAGGCGTAAATTGTAGTTGTCAGCAATATTCTGTAAATGATTTACATCGCACGGCTGACCATAACAATGCATGGGTAAAATTCCTGTGGTATTTGGCGTAATCGCATCCCCAATGCGATTGGCATCGATGTTAAGGGTAATAGGGTCAATATCTACAAAGATTGGTTTTATCCCATTCCATAGAAGAGCGTGAGAGGTGGCGGGGAAAGAGTATGGACTGGTAATTACTTCACCAGAAATTCGAAGAGCTTGTAGAGCAGTGATCAATGCAATGGTTGCATTGCAAAAGAGTGATAAATACTCAACTCCGAGATAGCGAGCCAATGCTTCTTCAAAATCTTGGTGATAAGGCCCACTGTTGGTAAGTTGGCGACTCTCCCAGATTTTTTCCAGGTGTGGTAGGAATTCCTCCAGCGGAGGTAGTTCAGGTCGGGTTACATAAAGCGGGTTCTCTGGCATAGTCATGACCGTAGAGTTAAAGGTATTTTGATCAGGGCTTTCGAGCTACTAGAGTGTACTGGATGGGCATTAAGGAGCGACCTTCTGTTTCAAGCGACTTCAACTCTTCTATTTCAAATTTCCTAAATAATTGTCTAAGTCCATACTCAGTAAATCGCCAGCAGTCTGGCAGCGGTCCATGTATACGAAAATTATAAGGAGTACTAACGAAAACTCTTCCGCGAGACTTAAGGAGATCAAATAAATTGTCACATGCATCAAAAGGCTGCAAGGTGTGTTCGAGTACTTCAGTACAAACGATGCCGTCGAAAAATCCGATCCTCCCAGGAAGATTTCGATCACAAATGTCTGCGATATGTGTGGCACCACTGGCAGGATCAATGTCTAGTGTTTCAATTTCCACGTTTTCCGGGAAGAATGGTCGAGCGCCAGAGTGAATTTGTGGCGCAATGTCAAGCACGCGTGCAGTGATAGACTTTTTGAACTGACTCCCCGAATTTTTTAGAAAATCATGTATGTTAGCGCGTAACAAAGAAAGCGCCTGGATGTCAAAATCGCTTGGTATCTGATTCTTTTTTACCACGATGATTCACTCTAAAGAAAATAAGGATTCGATCATGCTGCAGTCGAAAGTTTGTATTTTACAGATAGATTCAATTTCTCTACGCTCTGAATAGCTGTCATCTATAAATATGGCATTAGCCGAGTTTTTATCAATATAATCTGATTTTCTTCTGCCGTCGGTGATGTGTACTATAGAATCAAAAAGTGATAATAGGCGCCTTTTTTTAATATCTGACAATAGTTGACCTTTGTGTTTGCTAATTAAGTGAATCTCTGCCCCTCTTTCCGAAAGGTGGAGTAAAAGCCCAACCAAGCGGATGTTTATTCTATCAGCTATAACTAGGGTGTCATCGTAGTCGACATAGATTTTTTGAGGTAGTTCTTGATCTTCTATCTTGCTATGAAAGCTCAACCTGCGGTACAAGATTGCATTCTTTTCAATGGGGCTGATACTGATTGGTAGTCTCTCATGCTCGAAAATTGTCAATAAAGGAAAGTTTACACCGCGTATCCTGTTGCAAGCCATTGATCCGGCTATTCGTGGGGCGACTTCTAAGAGAGTTAATTCTCCGCTTTTAGCGCGCTTTATCTGAAAAAACCAAGCTCCCTGCATGCCAAGTTTAGAGCTGATTGCTCTTGCCATTGCATCTGCGTTGGGTAGTTGCAATGTTCGCGTAATAACACTTATTCCGTTCTTAATATGTAGTCGTTCGCGAGCACCGCAGTACAATAGTCCATGATCTCTGTCACTAAAGCAGTCTACAGTAAACTCTGGTCCTGGCAGGTACTCGCATACGATCAGGTCGCTTCGTTTCTCTATCGCGGCTTCGTATTGCTGAAGTGAGTCAATGCGTTGAGCGTCAATTGATCCGTTTCCACAGTCAGGTTTTATAAAAACGGGGTATTCGATTTCTTCTGTGGTTAAAGGGTGAACTTTCGGTACTCGAACCAAGCCCTCTAATTCTTTATAGGTTCGTGTTTTTGAGCGTGTGATTTCACAACACCATGTCGATGGGATTAGTGGTATTGAAGCCATGAATTTACGTTGCTTTGCTAGAGCAAGTATGACGTCGTCATGTGCGGGGTATATGTAGTCAATATCCCATTTGGAACACAAGGCGTTAATCTGATCTACCCAAACTGGGTTGGTTACGGGTTCAACATATGCATGTTTTTCTGCACGCAGTGGACTGATATTTTCGTTGTTGGCAGACGCGCCATACAAATCAATTTCTTTTGCATCTCTAAGGGAGGAAAATATTTCGCAGGCAATTTCAGTTGTATCTGGAAATACTAATACTCTGCGTGGAAAGCTATTTTTCATATATCCTCGGAGGTCTATTTTCTGACTTGTTAACAAAAATATTGGAGAGAAAAGTTCTCTGCCGATCCGGTAACGTCTTAAAGGTGTTTGTGTTAGATTAGTGGTTTTTTTCTAATGAGGAAGTTTTGGTAGATTTGACTTCGCTCTTCTTTCCTAGGTTCGCGGTTGTGCCTTCAATAATCCCTTGAGATGCATGTAATATGAGCTTCCAGCGTCTGTTTCCATATACTGCATGGGTGTATACCAGTCCCAAAGAATACCAGCTACTCCTAACCTTCCACCGCCAATCTATTCTTGGATCCTTGAGAAGAGCGACAAAGTTCCTAAGCCGATAATACAGCCTCGTTGGGCTATACAGGCTCTCGTTTCGCCAGCCAAAGTACCAAACACGAACGGCGTTCTCACCCATTCGCTGATACATCCTGGCGGGGCCGCAGCCGATCAGTTTGAGGCCCAAGTGCCTGGCCCGCATTCCCCATTCTGTGTCTACGTGGTCGATGAAGAAGTCTTCACGCATTAAGCCGACTTTTTGCAAAATTGCAGCGGGTATCAGCGTGCCGGATGTAATTAGCGATAGAGCTTCGATATAGGGGGTGTCTTCTGTCGGCCACCCGTGCGAATAGAACAGGTTGCCTGGCTTCTGGACTTGGAATGGGTAGGTTAATTCGGTGTGCATGTCGGTGTAGCAGGGGCCTACTGCGGCAATGTCGCCGGTATTCTGTTCACATGCGTAGTAGCCCTTAACCAGTTCGGCCACCATGTTGGGCGCCGGCAGGCTGTCTTGATCGCTGAGCAGTACAAAATCGCTGCCTGCACTCATGGCCTGTTCGCAGCCTGTATTCAGTGCTGTAGCGATGCCGAGGTTTTCGCCAAACCGGATGGTTTGGCAGCGCTCTGGTGATATGGACTGCTGCAAAAGCGCGCCCAGTGCGGGGTTTGCTTCGCCGGGTGTGTTATCGACAACGATAACGCGATGCGTTTGTTGCAGCAGAGCGTCGAGCAGGGGTGCGAATTCTTCTGCTTTGGGGTGGTAGGTGACGACAATGCTTGAAATTGTCGGCATGGTGGCGGTGGTCAAACTCATCGGCTTGCCGTGTTCGTGAGCTTGGGCAGTCCATACTGGTACAGCATGCTGAGTTTGCGAGGCGTCAGGCGAAATCCTTCAAGATACTGTGTCAGGCTGGCCTGCCTGGATGCTTGTTTTGTTTTCCGCTCCCGCAGAAGTTGGGGAAGCTGGAGCACCAGTTCACGCGGTACGTTAAGGTAGATTTCAACCACCGCGCGTGCATCAACCCGAAGTAAGCCGAACAGCAGCCCCTCGGCCAGCAGTGCAATGAGATGAATCAGCAGTAACGGCCATACAAGTACTGTTGGTGTCATAACCAGCAAGGTAAACGTCTTGTTTCTCTCGCTGTAGCGTCTTCTGCGATAGGTGCTGGCAAGCCGGCCTTCGGTTGCTTTGTTGCCGCCAAAGCTGCCGCCCTGACGATGCCGGTAGCCACTTTTCGTAAGTGCCTGTACTTGCAGGCCAGCCAGCCGGGCGGCGCAGCACAGGTACATATCTTCTCCAATTGACTCCAGCCACTCGGGGAATCCACCGAGTTGCCCCCATTGGTGCCGCCCCACCCATAGGCACGCCCCAATCACCATGGCAACGTCACTGCGCTCCGGGGAAAGGTTTGGCACTGGGTTGTAGAAGGGATCCAGCAGGCAGCCTCTATCCACAAGCTCGTGAGTTTCCCAGTCGTACTGGGGAAGTGTGAGGATGGCGTTGGGGTGTTCTTCAGCGACAGTTTGTAGTGTTACCAGAGCGTCGGGGAACAGTGCGGCGTCGTTGTTCAGCAGCAGTATGTATTCGCCTTTGGCCTGCTCAACCATCCGGTTGTTGGCCACGCAAAAGCCGACATTGGTGTCGCTGGCAATTACCTTTACCTGTGGATAGCGGGTAGCAAGAAATGGCAAGGATTCCGGGTCTGACGCATCATCGTGCACGATGATTTCAGTCCGCACGTCGCCGGTCTGTTGCAGTACGGAATCAATGCAGTCTGCTAACAGGTCAACACCCCGGTAGTGTGCAATGCACACCGAAACAATGGACGCTGAATGGCTGGCTAGTGCGCGCTGTTGTTGATCCATTCCCATGTCGCCTGCAGGCCAGTGGAAAGGGTGTACTTAGGCTGCCAGTTAAAATGCTGTTGGGTTTTGGTGCTATCGAATCGTACTTCACTGGCATCCACGGCCCTTGCCGGTTTGAACCGCAAGTTGAGGCCCAGCCCCCCGATGCCGGCGATGATGTCTAACAGTTGATTCAGGCTCACGCAGTCGCCGCTCGATGCGTTGAATGTGCTGGTGCCCGGGCTGCCGCCATCGTCTATGGCTTTGCTCAGCAAGGTAATCAGGTCGTCTATGTAAAGGTAATCCCTGATGGCGCTGCCATCGCCCCAGATTTCCAGGGTTTTATTTTGTTGTTGCGCACTGAGCGCAGCGGGAATGATGCCAAAGCCCTGGCGGGTTTGTTGCCCTGGCCCATAGACGTTGGAGGGCCGGAAGACGGTCGCTTTGCCTTTGTATTGGTGTGCCCAGGCGGTGATGAGCATTTCTGCCGCGAACTTGGTGGCGCCGTGATACGAGGCCGGGCGGGGCAGGTCGGCTTCAACGAAGGGTTTGCCCGTCACATTGCCGTAGGTTGCGCCGGCGGAGGATAGGTAGATGAGGTGCGGCGGCGCTTCGAACTGCAGTTGCTGGAGCAAAATGCTCAGCGGGCGAAGGTGCTGTTCTATCTCGTCAACGGGTTTGCCGGCGCTGCTGCCTGGGGTGCTGGATGATGCGGTGTACACAACGCAGCCACATGTGCTGAGCACGTTGCCAAGGTCTGTCGCGGCTTCGACGCCGCCGGTAATGTAATTGACGCCGGCAATGGGCTTGGCCGGCTGGTGCCTGGTCAGCGCGTAGACGGAACGCATGCCTTTCAGTCGGCTGCACAGGGCATGGCCGATAAAGCCGCTGGCGCCCACAACCAGTACCGGTTCATTCATGGCGGTTTGCGCCCAGTGTTTGGTAGAGGGCGGCGTACCGCTGTGCGCATTCAGCCCAGGTGCCAATTTCTTCGGTGACCCAGTCGCGCGCGGCCCGGCCAAA
The DNA here is from genome assembly GCF_003402235.1 of Parahaliea mediterranea. Classification (GTDB taxonomy): domain Bacteria; phylum Pseudomonadota; class Gammaproteobacteria; order Pseudomonadales; family Halieaceae; genus Parahaliea; species Parahaliea mediterranea. Next base: position 401,456 of record NZ_QEWO01000003.1, on the reverse strand, counting down.
GCGCTGGTTTAGCTCGGGGGTTTCTGCGGTTTGAAGAGCCGCTTCGTAGTCCTGTGGGGTTGAGCAAAGCAGGCCGGTGGTATCGGGCCATACCAGGTTGCGGTGTGCCGGCAGGTCCGATGCAATGATCGGCAGCGTTGCGGCCATGGCTTCAAGCATCACCTGCGGGCGCCCCTCGGCGTGCTGGCTGAGGGTGATAAGCCCTGCAGCCTGGGGGAACCAGTCTCTCGCCAGTACCTCGGGCGAAGCGGCGCCGTGGTAATGAATCCACTCGGGCAGGGCGATGTCTTCCTGCATTGGGCCGATCAGGTGCAATTCGCGCTGCTGGTCGCGAAACAGCGGTTCAGACCATGTCAGAAGGGGGCCAAGTTTGTCCCTGGTCAGCCGGGTCACGGCAAGCCATTTGGGGCGCTCCAGACTGGGCTGGCGCTGCACCGCAAACCAGATGGGGTCAATGCCAAAGGGCACGGGCTGGATAATTGCCAGGTCGCCAAAGGCACTGGTCAGTGGCTCTGTCATCCATTCGGCATTGGGGCAAATCGCTACGGGGCGATTGCGCATTGCCCGCCGCAGGGCCTGCTTAACCAGTGGCAGAGAGAGCAGCTTTAAGTCGGTGCCCAGTACGGTCATCAGTACAGGGGTGTCTGATCGGGGCAGGGGCAGCGCGGTTTGCAGCCAGTTCAAGTGGTAGATGTCGATGTGTTGTTCGCGCCGATACAGGCTGCGAAGATAGCGCAGCAGTTTCAGCGGCGTTGCCAGTGCCGCAAGCCCGCCAGAGCGCATGATGTGCGCCACGCCGCCATGGTCCATCAGTTTTTTCAGCCAGGCGGACTCTTCAGGAGTAGCGGCCTGCGTTGCGCCCGAAGGAAGGGGGCCAGGAGGAGCCCATACCGACAGGGTGATGTTATCCCGCGCTGCCAGCGCGTGCGCAAGGTGGCGAATGAACACGCCGCGCCAATCGGTGTTGTCGATCGGGTAGGAGGTGGCGACGAACAGCAGGTTCATGGGGGCTGGACTACGCCTTATTGGCTGGGGGTTGGATACCACCAAACCCTAACACGGCTGCCACACCAATAGCGCTACCAAAGTCGAAAAAGGCGCGGGTCACCGGGTGGCGCTTATTTCAGCAGTGTCTTCACCGCATCATCCACTGTGAACAGCGGCGCTGAGCGGGTGGCGTTGACGATGCGCAGGATGTTGTCGGCGGTCATGCCGCAGGCGGCGCGCTGCTGGTCTTGCCCGCCGTGTTCGTGGAATTCATCGCCAAGGCCGAGTGTTCTGATGGTTCCGCGGAAGTCGGCCTGCATCAGGCATTCTGTAACGGCCGATCCGGCGCCGCCGGCGATGGCGTTGTCTTCCAGGGTGATGATGAGTTCACAGGTGGCGGCCAGTTGCAGCAGCAGGTCTTCGTCCAGGGGTTTTACCCAGCGCATGTCGACGACGGTGGCGTTCAGTGCTTCGGCGGCTTTGATGGCCTCGGGCAGCAGTGCGCCAAAGTTGAGGATGGCCACGCGTTCGCCTTCGCGCACGGTATGGGCTTTGCCAATGGGCATGCCTTCCATGGCCTCTATCACCAGCGCGCCGGGCCCGGTGCCGCGGGGGTAGCGCACGGCGCTTGGCCCCGGGTGCTGGTAGGCGGCGGTCAGCATCTGGCGGCATTCGTTTTCGTCGGAGGGCGCGCCAATCACTATGTTGGGAATGCAGCGCAGGTAGCTGAGGTCGAAGGCGCCGTGGTGGGTGGGGCCGTCCTGGCCTACCAGGCCGGCGCGGTCGATGGCGAAGGTGACGTCCAGGTTCTGCAGGGCTACGTCGTGAATGAGCTGGTCGTAGCCGCGCTGCAGGAAGGTGGAGTAGATGGCCACCACGGGCTTCAGGCCGTCGCAGGCCATGCCGGCGGCCAGGGTCACGGCGTGCTGTTCGGCAATGGCCACGTCAAAGTAGCGCTGTGGGTAGCGCTTGGCGAAGTCCACCATGCCGCTGCCTTCGCACATGGCCGGGGTGATGCCCACCAGGCGCGGCTCGCGCTCGGCCATGTCGCACAGCCAGCGGCCAAAGACGTCCTGGTATTTGATTTTTTTGGGGGCGCTGGGTTCGGGCAGGGCAGGTTGCGGCCCTTTGGGCTTGGCCTCGATTTTGTTGATGGCGTGGTAGCCCACCGGGTCGCGCTCGGCGGGGGCAAAGCCTTTGCCCTTCATGGTGCGGATGTGCAGGAACTGGGGGCCTTCCAGGTCTTTCATGTTTTCCAGGGTCTGGATCAGCCCGGGCAGGTCGTGGCCGTCGAGGGGGCCAATGTAGTGCCAGCCCAGTTCTTCAAACAGGGTGCCCGGGGCCACCATGCCTTTCATGTGTTCTTCGGTGCGCTTGGCCAGCTCCCAGGCGGGGCGGATTTTCTCCAGCACGCGCTTGGAGCCTTCGCGCAGGGCGATGTAGGTTTTGCTGGCCCAGATTTTGGCGAAGTAGGTGGCCAGGCCGCCCCGGTTGTAGCCGATGGACATCTGGTTGTCGTTCAGGATCACCAGCATGTTGGGCCGTTCGTGGCCGCCGTGGGCCAGGGCTTCGATGGCCATGCCGCCGGTGATGGCGCCGTCGCCGATCACGGCGATGACTTTGCGATCGATGCCCTGCTGGCGCGCGGCCAGGGCCATGCCCATGGCGGCGGAGATGCTGGTGGAGGAGTGGCCCACGCCAAAGGTGTCGTAGGGGCTCTCGCTGCGCTTGGGAAAGCCCGCCAGCCCGCCGGCTTGGCGCATGGTGTGCATTTGCTGCATGCGCCCGGTGAGGATTTTATGGGGGTAGGTCTGGTGGCCCACGTCCCACACGATGCGGTCATCCGGGGTGTTGAAGACATGGTGCAGGGCGATGGTGAGCTCCACCACGCCAAGCCCCGCGCCAAAGTGGCCGCCGGTTTGGCCCACGGTGTACAGCAGGAAGGCGCGCAGCTCTTCCGCCAGTGCTTCCAGCTGGGTTTCGCTGAGGGCGCGCAGGTGGCGGCCCTGGTCGATGGCGTCCAGCAAGGGGGTGGTGGGGCGGATAAGGGGGATGTCCTGCAACATGCGGCGATTCTAGCGCATTTCCGGGCTGAATGAATGGCCGGTGGCGGGCAATATTCACCGCCCGGAGCCGGCCCGCGCTAGTGGAATTTGGTGGGGAAATCTTCGCGCAGGGCCTGCTGCAGCAGTAAATCCAGGCGCAGGTAGCCGGCCGCGTTCAGGTGCACGCCGCCAGAGCGAAAGTAGCGGGAATCCGGCGTGCCGCTGGCATTGGCCAGCAGGGGGTTGGGGTCGATCAGCTCAAAGGCCGGGTGATCCACGCTCCAGTCGGCAAGCGCGGTGATCACGGCGTCGATGGTGGGCCAGTCGGCGCTGTGCAGGGGGCTGCGGATGGGCGCTAAAACGTAAAAGCGGCGCTGGCTGCTCACGCGGCTGTCCAGGGCTACCAGGTGCTGGATGGCCGCTGTCAGCTTGTCGGCGCTGTGGTTGGCCCGCAGGTGGAATTCGCTGGGGCCGGGCACCAGCACTACGGCGGCGGGGCGGTAAAAGCTCACCAGCCGCTCGTGGTAGTGAATGAAGTCGTTGACGGTGGCGTTGCCAAGGGTGCGGATCAGCAGCGGCATGGGGCTTACGGTGGCCTCCAGCTGCGGCCACAGGGACGCCCGGCGCCCACCAATCACCACCACGGGGTTGGCGGGCAGGGCGGTGCGCTCATCCAGCTGGATGTAGCGATCCACTTCGTGCTGCCAGGCCAGTGGCGAATCATCAAGGGTGGCTATACTTTCCTGGCCCACCAGAATGGCCAGGTGGATCAGCGGCAATAGCAGCAGGATCACGCAAAATGCGCGAATTGTTTTCCAGGCGTACATGCCCCGGCCCCAGCGTTTTTTTTGAAGTGTGTCGGAAATCCACAGGCCAGGCAATTGGCGCAAGGGGGCCCCTGTGACCCGGTTCTCAGCTTTGCGCTGTGCAGCTAAAGGCGGCGGGTGGCCACGTTGTAGCATGCGGCCATGATCTATCAGCGCAGCATACCGGCCGACGAGCTGTTCTCCGCCCAGTTGGAGATGCTCATGCACAGCGGCCGCATCGCCACCATCACCGCCAATATGCTGGGGGTGCTGGCGACCCTGGTGCTGTTCTGGCAGTTTGTGGCGGTGAGCTGGCTGCTGGTGTGGGCCTGCGGGATGCTGATCATGCTGCTGGCGCGCTCACTGTTCATGAGCAATGCGCTGATGGAGCGGCGCTACGAGGAGCGGCCCCGGCGCACCTACTGGCAGTTGCTGGTGGGTGCGGCCATTACCGGGGCGGTGTGGTCATCGGCCTATATTGCCTCCACGTTTCTGGTGCCAGAGCCCATACAGCTGGTGTTCCTGCTGCTGATTTTCATGGTGATCACCCTGTCCATGGGGGTCACCCTGGCGCTGCGCGAATACTTTATTGCCCACCTGTTCACCTCGCTCTGGCCCATTGCCTGGTGGTGCCTGGCGCACTACTGGACGCAGGGCAACAATCTGTTGATCGGTCTGTTTACGCTGGCGGTGTGCGCGGTGCTGCTGGTGGTGAGCAACCGGGTCTATCTGTCGTTTCGCAATATGATCGCGCTGAACTGGGAGCGCGAAACCATGGCGCGGGAGCTGGGGGATTTGACCCGCTCCCTGCGCGAGCGCAATCGCCAACTGCGCGATGCGCGCCGCCAGCTGACAGACCTCGCCAACGTCGACGAGCTCACCGGCCTTGGCAATCGCCGGGTGGTGAACCAGGTGCTGCGGGATGAAATCAACCGTGCCCGGCGCAGCGGCGGCGAGCTGTCGGTGATCCTGCTGGATGTGGATTACTTCAAGCACTACAACGACACCTACGGCCACCCCGCCGGGGATGTGGTGCTGCAGCGCCTGGCGGATCTGATGCAGCGGGCCACGGCCCGCGCCGGCGAGGTGGTTACCCGCTACGGGGGCGAGGAGTTTTTGCTGATTTTGCCCGGCGCCGGCGAGCACTCGGCCCAGCGCACGGCGGAGCGTTTGAAGGAGTTGGTGCTGGCCGAGTGTATCCACCACGGCCAATCCGCGGTGTCGCCCTACATTACGGTGAGCCAAGGGGTGGTGGCGGTGCGCCCCGGCGCCAGCCTGGAGCCGGCGGACCTGATCAAGCTGGCGGACCAGACGCTGTACCAGGCCAAGGATGCCGGGCGCAATGCCATTGCCTTTGCGGCGGTGTAGGCGGCAAGGCCGGGTTTAGTCGTCCATCAGGTCTCGAAAGCGGTGGATCTGCCGGCGCTGTTTTTTGGTGGGGCGCTGCGCCGGGCGGTCGATCATGCCGCCGGCGGCTTTGCGGGCGGCGGCCTCGGCTTCGCGGCGGGCCACGGAATCGTCGGTTTCGCGGTACAGCTGCTGCGCCTCTGGCGCACCGCGGCGCTGGTCGGACAGGGCGATCACCTCCACGTCTTTCACATCCCAGCCCTGGCGAATCTGCAGCCGGTCGCCCACGTTGATCTCCCGCGAGACTTTGATCCGGTTACCGTCCAGCTGGACTTTACCGCCTTCGATGGCGGCCTTGGCCAGGCTGCGGGTTTTAAAAAAACGCGCCGCCCACAGCCATTTGTCCACGCGCACTTTTGCGGGCATCTCACTCATGGCGAGCGCACCGCGCCGGGCATGATTTCATCAAAGTGGTGAATGCCGGGGAAGCGGGTGTCGATGCGCTTCTGGCGCTGGCTGTCGGGCTGCAGCAGGGTCAGCAGGTGGGCAATGCCATAGGTCTGGGCGGCCTCCAGCACCGTTTCGGTGTCGTCGATCAGCAGGGTGCGCGCCGGGTTGAAGGGGTGGTGCTGCTGCAGGGCGTGCCAGAAGGCCTGCTCTTCCTTGGCCGCGGCCAGTTCGTGCGACACCACAATGCGGTGGAACCAGGGGGTGATGTCCACCTGTTCCATTTTGATATCCAGGGTTTTGCGGTGGGCGTTGGTGACCAGCAGCACCTCCCGGGCGCCGGCGCGCAGGGCGTCGAGAAATTCCGGCACATGGGGGCGCAGGCGCACCATGTGCTTCAGCTCGCGCTTGAGGGCGGGAATATCCAGGTCCAACTGCTCGCTCCAGTAGTCCACGCAATACCACTCCAGCGTGCCGCGGTTCTGGCTGATGCGCGCCATCAGGGCGTCGCTGGCTTCCTGCTCCGGCAGGTTGTTGCGCCGGGCATACTCCCGCGGGATGTGCTCGGTCCAGAAGAAGTTGTCGAAGTGCAGGTCCAGCAGGGTGCCGTCCATATCCAGCAGTACGGTGTCGATGCTGTCCCAGTCGATCATGGTGAAATCCGCTTGCGTCTGTGGTGGCAGGGGCTGCGTATTATGCCGATTTTTAGCCCTGAACGCAGGCCGCGTACTGCAGCGGCGGCGCTGGCTTGGGCGGTGCTGCGGGTATTCCGTCGTGTGGGGGCTGTCGTGTTGGGGGCAGGTTTTCAAGGGTATCAAGGGCATCGATGGCATCAATGGTATAGTGGCGCCATTGCCCTTCAGGAGCCGCCGTGACCGACCTGCACGATCTCATCCCCCCCCTGCTGGCGCTCTGTCACCGGGCGGGGCAGGCCATTTGCCGCCACTATCACGCGCCGGGGGATGTGGCGGTGGAGTCCAAGCAGGACGACTCCCCCCTGACCCGGGCCGACCTGGATTCTCATGTCATTCTGCGTGAAGGGCTCCAGGCGCTGGCCGGTGGCCTGCCGGTGCTGTCGGAGGAGTCCTCCCCCGAAACCAAGGCCCGGCGCCACGATTGGCCACGCTTCTGGCTGGTGGACCCACTGGATGGCACCAAGGAATTTGTGGCTGGCACTGGCGAGTTCACCGTTAATGTTGCCCTGATCGACCAGCACCGCCCGGTGCTGGGAGTGCTCTACCAGCCGCTGGCGCAGCTGGCCTACGTGGGCATTCCGCGCACCGGCGCCTGGCGCTACGGGCTGGCCGGTGACGGCCGCTGGCAGGGCGAGCCCATCCACACCCGCGCCCTGCGCCAGGGGCAGCCGCTGGCCGTGCTGGCCAGCCGCCGCCACCGTGGCGAGCGCCTGCGCAATGCCCTGGCCTGGCTGGAACAGGCCTGGGGGCCGCTGGAGCGCCACAACAGCGGCAGCGCGCTCAAGTTCTGTCACCTGGCGGAGGGCGAGGGCGACTTCTATCCCCGCTATTCTCCCTGCTGCGAATGGGACGTGGCCGCCGGGCAGGCCCTGGTGGAGGGCGCCGGTGGCGCGGTGCTCGGGCTGGACGGCGAACCCCTGCAATACAACCGCCGCGACACCCTGCTGAGCGCGCCTTTTTTGGCCATTGGCGCGCCGCAGCACACCCTGTGGCAGCGCTACCAGGCGGCGCTGTCGGAGTAGGGCGTGTTAGGGCGAAGACGCTTGGCGGTTGCGACAGGCCCTTGCGACAGCGCTTTGAAACAGGCCCTTGCTTGTCAGTGCAATCGAAGTGGGTATAGAGTGAGCGACTGTCCCGAGAGGTCTGGTTGTGGAGCGGTGCAATGAATATGAGAGAGCCCCCGGAAGGTGAAGGTGGCCGCGGGGAAGCTGCCAACGAGGTAATTACCCCCGCCATGCGGCTGCAGGACCTGGTGGCCCGTCACCGGGCGCTCGATCTACGCATTGACGAGATGTACAAATTTCCCTTCCAGAACCAGATTCTTCTGCAGCGCCTGAAAAAAGAAAAACTGCGCCTGAAAGACGCCATCGAGCGCCTGAAAGACGAACTGATCCCCGACCTGAACGCCTGACGCAGCGCCCGAGCGGCGCTGCGGGGCGGCCCAGCCGGGGCGCCAACTCATCCAGAGGGGAACCACCATGCGACCACTTCATTCACTGCTGTTGTGCGCCAGCCTGGCCACCAGCCTGCCGCTGGCGGCCCAGCAAGCCGAAGACGAACTGAAGGTGGCCATCAGCGCCCTGCCGGCGCCGCTGCACCTGCTACAGGGCCAGGGCGGCAATGTCATTGCCTCGGTGGGGGAGGACGGGGTGCTGATCATCGACGATGACTACACCAACTACGCCCCCGCCTATGCCGGGGTGCTGGACGGGCTGGCCGGCGGCGGCAAGGGTACGCCGCGCTTTGTGCTCAACACCCACTGGCACTTCGACCACACCGGCGGCAATGCCTACTGGGGCGAGCGCGGTGCGGTGATTGTGGCCCACGACAACGTGTATGCGCGCATGTCCACCCGCCAGGAAATGAAAGCCATGGATAGGGTGATGGAACCCAGCCCGCGCCCGGCGCTGCCGGTGGTCACCTACGCCGACGCCGTGGCCCTGCGCTTTAACGGTTCCACCATCGAGGCCCAGCACTATCCCCGAGGCCACACCGATGGCGACTCGGTGGTGTACTTTGCCGAGCAGAACGTGGTGCACATGGGCGATCACTTCTTCAAGGATCGCTTCCCCTTTGTGGACCTCGGCTCCGGCGGCAGCGTGCAGGGCTACCTGGCCAATGTACAGGCGGTACTTGAGCGCGTTGATGGCAAGACGGTGATTGTGCCCGGCCACGGCAGCCTGGCCAAAAAGGCCGACCTGCAACGCTATGCCGACATGCTCGAAGCCACCATTGGCATCGTCAGCGAGCGCCTGGAAGAGGGCGCCGACGTGGAAGAGATCATCACCCAGGGCCTGGGCCAGAAGTGGGAAAGCTGGGGCGCCGGCTTTATCGACGAGGCGCGCTGGATCAGGACCATTGCAGAGAGTGCTGGCTGAACCCTTCCAGGGCCAGCAATTGCTGCTTGATGGCCAGCCCGCCGGCGTAACCGGTGAGCTGGCCGTTGCTGCCGATCACCCGGTGGCAGGGCACAACAATCGGCAGGGGATTGCGGCCATTGGCCGCACCCACTGCGCGCACGGCCTTCTCGCGCCCCACTGAGCGGGCGATATCCCGGTAACTGCACACCGCCCCGTAGGGGATGTCCTCCAGTGCCCGCCACACCTGCTGTTGGAAGGGCGTTCCCCGGGGTGCCAGCGCCAGGCCAAAGCGGCGCCGCGTGCCGGCAAAGTACTCCGCAAGTTCCCGCGCCGCCTGTTGCAGCAGCGGGTCGGCGGCGTTGCCTATGGGGGGGTGATGGGTGCCGGCAAAGCGAATGGCGGCCAGGCCCTGGTTGCTGGCCTCAAGCTGCAGGGGGCCAATCGGGCTGTCGATGGTCAGGGTATTCACAGGCTTCTCCAGAGCAGGTTGGCGGCGTAGGCGCCAAAGGGCTGCCAGTGGCCGGCGGCGTCCTTGAGTTGGCGCCCGTTGTTGGGCAGTGCGTTCCAGGCCTTGATCAGGCCGAGGTCGCCGGCGGGGAAAACATCCGGCTCACCCAGGCCGCGCATGGCCACCATGGCCAGCGTCCAGGGGCCGATGCCGGGCAGGGCGGCAAGCGCCGGCAGCAGTGCATCCTCCGGGCAGTCATCCAGCAGCTGGCAGGCGGCGCGCAGGCTTTGCCGCCGCCGCGTGGGCATGGCAAAGGCCGTATCCGGCAGGGCGGCAATGGCTGCGGGTTCAGTGAAGTCCGCCGCACCGCAGGCGCTGGCCAGGCGGGCACAAACCGTTCGCGCCGCGCCAATGCTCACCTGCTGGCCAACAATGGCGCGCACGGTCGCCTCCGTCGGTGACCACACCACCGGCGAGCGAACGCCCGCAAAGCGCTGCAATAAAGTACCCAGGGCTGCATCGCGCCCCAGTACCTCGCCGATGGCGGCGGGGTTGGCGTCCAGGTCGAACATGCGGCGCACCCGCGCCACCAGCGGCATCAGGGGGATGGCCTGGGGGCTGTGTATCGTCAGCGTGAGCGCAGGTTGAGCGGGCGTGGGAGCCACCGAAAAGTGCAGCGGCTGGCCCTCCAGCATGGCCCGGCGCGCGTAGCGTTCGGGGCTGACGGTTTCGATGCCCTCAATGGCGTGGCGCGCGAAAAAGTCGATTACGCCGGCCCAGTCGTAGGGCGCGCGGTACTGCAGGTGCAGTTGTATGCCGCTGTCGCCGGTGGTGGCTCGGCGGCGCAGGGCGGTGGGGGCTACGCCGTAGCTGGCGCGAATGGCGCTGTTGAAGCGCCGCACGCTGCCAAAACCGGCGGCGAAGGCGATGTCGGTCATGGACAGTGCCGATTCCACCAGCAGTTGGCGGGCAAACAGCAGCCGGCGGTGCTGGGCCACCGCCTGTGGCGATACCCCGAGCTCACGCTGGAAGAGCTTGCGCAGGTAGCGCTCGCCCACCCCAAGCCGGTTGGCCAGTTGCTCCAGGGTGCCGCTGTTGAGCGCACCGCCCTGGATCAGCCCCAGCGCGCGGTTTACCGTGGTGCCGCTGCCGCGCCAGGCCGGGCTGCCGGGGGCGGCTTCCGGCCGGCAGCGCAGGCAGGGCCGAAAGCCCGCCGCGGCGGCCTGGCTGGCCTCGCGAAAATAGCGCACGTTTTTCTCCGCTGGCAGCCTGGCCGGGCAGATGGGGCGGCAGTAAATGCCCGTTGAGCGCACGCCAAGGAAGAACTCGCCGTCAAAGCGCGGGTCGCGCGACAGCCGCGCGCGGCGGCAGGTTTCCGGGTCCGGCAGGCTGCTGGTGGGCGGTGGCAATGGCTTGGTTGGGGTTTCCATGGCTGCACTATAGCCCCGGGGCGGTGTCGCCACTAGCCAGAATCGGCCCTGTATCGGTGCCGCGGGGCGTGTGTCGGTGCTGGTGTTGGTGCCGGTGCCGGTGCCGGGGTTGGTGCAGGGGTTGGTGAGGAGGCCTTCAGTTTGCCTTCAGCCGCTACTGGCAGGATACTGCCAGCACGCTAACAGGACGGCCGCCAGCCGCCACTCTGCCATGAACCTTGTCATCTACGCCGTTCCCTTTTTCATTCTGGCCATGCTGCTGGAACTGGCCTATGGCCTTGGCAGGCAGCGCAATACCTATCGCCTGAACGACAGTGTCAGCAGCCTGTTTCTGGGCACCCTCAGCCAGGCCCGGCGCTTTGTTACGCTGGGCGTGGGCGGCTACGTTTACTACCTGATCACCGATTATTTTTCGCTGCCGCTGATGGATGCCGGGCACTGGTTTACCTGGGGGCTGGCATTTGTGCTGTACGACTTCTGCTATTACTGGCTGCACCGCCTGGGCCACGAGCGCACTATTCTGTGGGCGGCCCATGTGGCCCACCACCAGAGCGAGGACTACAACCTGTCCACCGCCCTGCGCCAGACCAGCACCGGCTTTTTGCTGGGCTGGCTGTTCTACATTCCCATGTACCTGCTGGGTATTCCCGCCGAGGTGGTGGTAACGGTGGGCTCGCTCAACCTGATCTACCAGTTCTGGGTGCACACCGAGCATGTGCCCAAGTTGGGCTGGTACGAGTGGCTGTTTGTTACCCCGTCCAACCACCGGGTGCACCACGCCCAGAACGACCGCTATATGGATCGCAATTACGGCGGCGTGTTCATCCTGTGGGATCGCCTGTTCGGCACCTTTCAGGAGGAGCTTGACGACGACCCGCCCGTTTACGGTATCCGCGGCCCCCTGCGCAGCTTCAGCCCGGTCAAGGCGCTCACCCATATCTACGTGGATATGGCCCGCGACAGCTGGCGCGCGGCAAACTGGCGCGACAAATTGCGGGTGTGGCTGGCGCGCACGGGCTGGCGCCCGGCGGATGTGGAAGCCCGCTACCCCCGGGTGAAGAGCGACCTGTCCACCTTTCGCAAGTACGACCCGCCGGCCCGCGCCGGCGTTGCCGGGTATGCCTTCTTCCAGTTGCTGGCGGTGGTGGCGCTACTGAATTACATGCAGTCGGTGGAGCTGAGCTACGCCGCGGGGGTAACGCTGTGGGCACTGATGCTGGCAACCACCGCCGCCACCGCCCTGTGGCTGGATGGCCGCGCCGCGCTGGCCTGGGACGGCCTGCGCCTGCTGGCATTGGCCGGGGTGCTGGCGGCTGGCTGGCGGGCCGGTTTTGGTGCGCTGGCGCTGGTGGCGGGGCTCGCCTACTGGCTGGCGAACGCCCTGTTCCTGCTGTGGCTGGGGTTGCGCCTGCCTATGGGGTCTGAAGAGCCCGCGGCTCAAGTGTGACCTGCGCGCTGCCGTTATCCAGGTAGAGCACCCCGCCGGCAATTGCCAGGGACAGGCTGCAGTTGCGCTCCACCAGGGCGGCGGCCGCCTGCACATCCGCCCAGGGAAGTTGCAGCACGCTCACCCGGGAAAGACCGGTGATGTCTGCGCAGTTCTGCTTCCACCAGGTGTTGCTGCTTTTGCCGTAGCTCACCACACTCACCCGCCGCGCCACGCCGCTGGCCTTGCGCAGCCGCGCCGGCTCCGGTTGCCCCAGCTCAATCCAGTGTTCAATGTCGCCGCAGTCGCTGTGCTGCCAGAGGTCCGGCTCGTCAGTGGTCGACAGCCCCTTGGTAAAGGCGAGGTTTGGCGCGGCATACAGGCCAAAGGCCAGTACCCGGCTGGCCAGGCGCTCCAGGGTTTCCGAGGGGTGGCGTGCCAGGGTCAGGCTGAAGTCCTCGTAGTGATGGCGGTCGCTGTCGGCCAGGTTGAGCTGGACTTTATAAATAGTGGGCTTTAGGGCCATTGGGGTTCCTGATCCGTTGGCGGGGTGATGGGTGGCGGCCGCCGGTGTGTGCTGGGGCCCGGCGCCCGCGGCGTTCAGGCGCTGTGCCCTGGCTGTTGCGCTTGGGCGCTACTGAGGTGGGCCGCTGCGTGGGCGGCAAAGCCCGAGCCGGCCTGGGCGTACAGGTTGAAGGCCGAAATGCCGCTGTTTTCCAGCTCTTCGGCTTCTTCGGCAAAGCGCACCACGGCGGCGATGCGGCCTCGATAGCCCATATCCTCCAGCAGGCGGCCCACCAGTTTGTTCTCCTGGTGGTTGGTGAGCGCCAGCATGACCAGCTCCACCTGCTCCAGGTCAACCCGCTGCCAGAAGTCCGGGTCGGAGGCATCGGCGGCCACTACCCGGCGATTGGCGGCGCGGTGGGCGGCCAGTTTGCGGTCGTTGTCATCCACTCCCAGCACTTCGGGGCCGTACTGTTCGGCAATGGCCTCGTAGGCGCCGGTGCCGATGTTGCCCATGCCAAGCACGATCACCCGAGTGCCCCGGGTGTCGGGCCAGGTGGCGCGCACCCGCTCGGTTTCAAAGGCCTGCAGGCGGCCACACCAGCGCCGGTACAGGGGGTGAGAAAAGCGGTTCAACGGCGAGGCAATCAGGAAGCTCACCGCAATCGCCAGGGAGATGGCGCCAGACCACTGGGGCTCCATCCAGCCAGCGCTGGCGGCGACGGCCACCACAATCAAGCCGAACTCGCTGTAGTTGGCCAGCGACAGGGAGGCCAGCAGCGCGGTGCGCGGCGGGGTGTGCAGGCGGGTCATCAGCAGGAAGTACAGCGGCGGCTTGATCACCGCCAGCAGGCCGATCACCACCGCCAGCAGCATCATCTCGCGCTGGGGCCAGCCGTCCAGCCCGATGGACAGGAAGAAGCAGACCAGAAACAGGTCCTTGAATTGCAGCAGGGTGCGCGAGAGCTCCTTGGCCTTCTGGTGGCCGGCCAGCACGGCGCCAATCATCAGCGCGCCCAGGTCGCCCTTGATGCCGGTCAGCTCGAACACCTGGGCCCCGCCCAGGGCCAGGGTCAGGCCGAACAGGGTGAACAGCTCGCCGTGGCCGCTTAAGGTGAGCAGGCGCAGGATGACCCCGCGCAGGGGAATCAGCAGCAATAACAGCAGGGCCTCCGGCCCCGGCACCTTGCCGGCGGAGAAACCGAGAAAGACCACCGCCGCCAGATCCTGGATGATGAGGATGCCCACCGCCAGGCCGGCGTGGCGAGAGGCCATTTCGCCGCGCTCCTGCATTACCTGAATAACAAACACGGTGCTGGAGAAGGTGAGGGCGAAGGCCCCTACCAGACTGGCGCTGAAGCTGAGCTCCAGTGCCGGGAACAGCTGCCCGGCCAGGTAAAACACGCCGAGGAAGAACACCTGCATCAGGGCCATGTGGGCCAGGGTGGTGCCCCAGATGCGGGTCATCAGCAGGTCCTTCGGCTGCAGCTTGAGGCCGATGGTAAACAGCAGCAGGGTAATGCCCACCTCCGACAGGATGTGCAGAATATCGCCGCCGCCCACCTGCAGTTCGTGCAGTAAAAAGCCTGCCAGCAAATAGCCAATCAGCGCCGGCAGGCCAACCGCACGGCTGGCCATGCCGCAGGCCAGGGCAACAAGGATGATCAGTGGGTCAAGCATAGTGTCCGGGTCGCAGGTAATAGTGTCTGAGTCGCAGGTAATAGTGTCTGGGCCGCAGGTAAACGCAGGGCGGGATTATACCCACCATGGATGTCAGGTCATGGGGGTTACACACTGGGCTGGTGGCGCAGGGCCCACAGCACTCGCGCGCTGAGCAGGATGACGGCCAGGTCGATGGCCACCGGCAGGCTGGTGAGCGCCTGCCCGAGATGAACCAGAAACCACAGGTGCAGCGCGGGTACCACCACCGCCAGAAACAGGCTGAAGCGGGACTGGCCGAACAGGCCGACGCTTAATAACAGGTAGGCGGCGCCGATCAGGGCCACCAGCAGGTGGCCCTCATTCAGCGGGTTGAACCAGAGGGCGGCGACCTGCCAGGCGCCGCTGGCGGCAACCAGCAGGGCGGCCAGCTGGCGCATGTGGTGCAGGGTTCGGGTGAGCATGGGGTCTCCGCGCGGTTTCCGCGAATGTACCACAGCGGGCCGGACGCTGGACCGGTCGGCGCTTTTTGGCGTGGGCCCGCCCACCCGAAGGGGTTGCGAGCTGTTATTACAGGCTAGGGTTGCAGGCCAGTATTATCGGCTGGTGCTGCCGGTCAGGGCGTGGATGCCGGCGGCGCTGAGGCTGGCGCGGGCTTGGGCAGCAGGGGTTTGCGCACGATTGGCCACAGCAACTCCTCGGCCCAGTGCAGGCGCGGGGAAATGGGCAGGCCGTAGTTTTGCTGGCGGGCATTGGGGATTTTTGCCGTGCCAAACAGCACGTCAAACAGGAAAAACGTCACCGCGTAGTTGCCGTTGGGGTGGGCGCTGCGGCCGTAGGCGTGATGGGCGTGGTGCGTGTCCGGCAGGGTAATCACCCGCTCGATCAGCCACCAGGCACCCTGCAGGGGGGCGGGGGTGCGCTCGCGCAGCCACAGATCCCAGCGGAAGCTGGAGTGGGTGGCCAGGTTGACGAAGAAGGTAATCAACACCGCGGTGAAATACGCGGTGGTCTGGCCGAAGTACACGGCAAAGGCACCCATCCAGGTCTGGGGCAGCAGGAAGACCCAGAAGAAGTTGTAGCGATACACCACGCTCACGTTCAGGTGCTGGGCGCTGTGGTGGGTGCGGTGGATCTTCCACAGCCAGCGCCACTGGTGAGAGGCCCGGTGCAGCCAGTAGTGGGCCGCTTCCTCCACCAGGAAAATCACCGGGAAGGCGATCCAGAACGGTACTGTGGCAAGGCTGCCGGCGTGGTTGGGCCACAGCTGGATCACCAGCCAGCCGGCGAAGGTGCCGATCAGCGTGCCCGCCACCACCAGGTTGGAGAATAGGCCGAACAGCATAAAGCCGAAGTCCCGCAGGGGGCGTGGCGACAGGCCCAGCTGGCCCGCCAGCAGCTCCACGGCGAACAGCAGCAGGAAGCTGCCGAACACCACCAGGCCGACGATCTGAAAAATATCCATGGTTAATCTCTCTGCGGCGCCGGCGCCGACAGGCCGGCCAGTGAATAGTGAATGAAGTCGTCCAGGCGCCAGGCCAGCTCCTCGGGGGCGCTACCCAGTTCGCCGCTGCGGCGCTGGGTGTCCCACTCCGCCACCACTTGCACAATATGCCCACCCAGCAGGCGCAGGCGTTCCTGGCGAACGCGTGGCGGCAGGTGTGTCAATTGCGCTTCCGCCAGGGCGGAGACCTCGCGCAGCGCACCGGAGCGGGCGCGATTGCGCATGAACAGCTCCCGCCAGGGAGGGCGCGGCAGCAGCTGGGCCAGCAGGCTCAGGTAGTGAGTGTGTCCGGGGGGCTGCAGCAGCTCTTCCGCCAGCGGGCGAATCATCAGGTCCACCAGCTCCCGCAGGCTTGGTGTGGCCCCGGCCGCCTGGGCCCGGGCCAGTTGCTGTTCGCGGCGCCGGTTCACAGGCTCCACCCGGTAGTGGATGAGCGCCTCCACCAAACCCTCGAAGGAGCCAAAGTTGTAGTTCACCGCCGAATGGTTCTTCTGCCCGGCGCGGCGGGCAATCTCGCGGCTGGATACGCCGTCAATGCCCTGTTCGGCAATCAATTGCTCGGCGGTGTGCAACAGGGTGAGCGCCGAGGGGCTGGGTGCCTGGGCCGCCGTGGCGGGAGCGTGGTGGTCAGCGGGGGTTTCCATGGAAGGCAGGTTAAGACGCCTGACTTAATAAGTCAACTGTCTTAACTTGCCTTGAGCGGGCGCGCCTTACACCTGGGTCGATTGCCTGCGGCCCGCCTCAGCGATGGCGGGCCAGTTGCGCCTCCAGGCGGGCCTTCATGGGCAGCACCCAGCTCTCCTTGAGCTGGGGTGACAGCAGGCCCGCGTCCTCCAGTTCGTCGCACAGGTGCATCTGGTGGGCCAGGTCGAACATGTCGAACTGGCGGGCGATGCGGGCATCGTCATCCAGGGTGATGAAGGAGATGCCGGGGGTCTGGTAGTGGCTGCCGTCCGGGCGCTGGCCGGGGCCGCGGTTCAGCCAGTGGGTGACCAGGCGGTTGTCGCTGCCCACATACACACCTTCGTAGGGGAAGGTCCAGCCCTCCCAGCCGACCTGCATGTCACGGCCGTAGTGAGTGGCCTTGATCTCGTCGATGCCGCGGGCGGTCACTTCCATAACGCCGGCGTACTCGCAGGTGTAGATACAGTCGCGGGCGTAAAGCGCGTCCACAAAAAAGGTCCACTCGTTGCTGCGCGAGGCCTCGGCGTGGGCGTCAATCAGTTGCTGCGCGGTGGCGCGCAGCGTTGCATCACTCAATGCCATGGTGTGTCCTCTTGTTATAACCGTTGGCGGGTTCTGGCAGTCTAGGCGCCGCCGCCGGGCGCCACCATGCGTACTGTCTGGCAGGTTGAACTGGGCGCGCATTTGCTATCATCCGCCCCTGATTGATTTGCGAGTACCTGCCCATGCCCAAAACCGTCATCCTTCCCATGCTGGCCGACGGCGAGTTTCACTCGGGCCAGGCCCTGGCCGAGGCCCTGGGCGTGAGCCGCACGGCGGTGTGGAAGCAGCTGAACCGGCTGGAAGAACTGGGGCTGGAGCTGGAATCGGTGCGCGGGCTGGGCTATCGCATTCCAAGTGGCCTGGAATTGCTGGATGAAGCGGGTATTCGCGATGGCCTGTCGGAAACGGCGCGGGGGCTGCTGGGCGAACTGCAATTGCACGATACGCTGGATTCCACCAACGCCGAGGCGCTGCGGCGCATCGACGCCGGTGCCGCCCGTGGCCTGGTGTGCTCCGCCGAGCAGCAAACCGCCGGGCGCGGCCGTCGGGGCCGAGCCTGGGTCAGCCCCTTTGCCCGCAACATCTACCTCTCCCTCACCTGGGAATTTACCCAGGGGGCCGCTGCCCTGGAGGGCCTGAGCCTGGCCGTGGGGGTGGCTGCCTCCCGCGCCTTGGAGCAACTGGGCGTGCCCGACGTGCGGCTGAAGTGGCCCAACGATCTGCTCGCCCGTGGCGGCAAGCTCGGCGGTATCCTGCTGGAAATGGCCGGGGATGTGGCCGGCGCCTGCCAGGTAGTGGTGGGGGTGGGCCTCAACGTGCGCATGCCGGATGCCGCCGCGGGCGCCATCGACCAGGCCTGGTCAGACCTCGCCAGCCTCTGCGGCGGGCAGCCCCCGGGGCGCAATGCCCTGCTGGCGGCCCTGCTCAACGAACTGCTGCCGCTGCTGGCCGGGTTTGAAAAAACCGGCTTTGCCGCCTGGCGCGATGCCTGGATGCAGCGCGACGCCTATGCCGATACGCCGGTGGTGATCAGCAGTGGCGCCGAGCGCCAGATGGCCGGGGTGGCCCGGGGTGTGGACGAGCGCGGTGCCCTGCAACTGGAAACCACCGTGGGCATACAGTCCCTGTTTGGCGGTGAACTGTCGCTGAGGCCGCAGCAGTGAGCCTGCCGCAGACCTGCCTGCAACTCGACGTGGGCAACAGCAGCGCCAAGTGGCGCCTGCTGGCCGGGGCAGAGGTGGTCCAGCGCGGCCGCTACCGGGCGGACGATGCTGCCAGCCGCGCGGCGCTGCTGGGTTGTGCGCCGGCTCCGGCGGCCATCTGGGTATCCAGCGTGGCGGGCGAGGCGCCAAACCGGGCGCTGGCGGCCATGCTGATGGAGCGCTGGGGCGTGCAGCCCTGGTTTGCGGTAGCCGAGGCCGAAACCCTGGGCCTGCGCAACTGCTATGCCGAGCCGGCGCGGTTGGGGGTGGATCGCTGGCTGGCCATGCTCGGTGCCCGGGCGCTGAGTGACGGGCGTTTGTGTGTCGTGGATGCGGGCTCTGCCCTCACCATCGATTTTGTCGGCGCGGATGGGGGCCACGAGGGGGGCTACATCATTCCGGGCCCCGGCCTGATGGAGCGCGCACTGCTGCTCGATACCGACCGTGTGCGTTTCTGTGAGCCCGCCGAATACCGCCTGGCGCCGGGGGGCTCCACCGCCGAAGCTGTGCGCCACGGTATAGCCCTGGCCCAGGCCGGGGCCGTCGAGCTGGCGCTGGCGCGCTCCGCCGAACCTGTCGCGTTGGTGCTGACCGGCGGTGGTGGCCCTTGGCTGCATAGCCACCTGCATGCCCACCTACATGCCCGCCTGACCAAGGCGGCTACCCTGGCGCCCGATCTGGTGCTGGATGGCCTGCAACGCATGGCGGCGGCGCGGGCCGTCTGAAGCCCTTGCATCCGCGCTCCCGTGGATTAGAATGCGCCTCCTGTCGCGGGGCGCGTGGCCGGTGTAGCTCAGTTGGTAGAGCAGCGCATTCGTAATGCGAAGGTCGTAGGTTCGACTCCTATCTCCGGCACCATCCTGCGGCACGATCCTCCGGCACCCTTCTGTGTTGGCACCATTGTGTTGCATCCGTGCGGGGCATCTCCTATTATCCCCGCCTTTCCGGGGTGTCCGGGCTGGAAAGTGGCCAGATAAGGCTGGCGTAGCTCAGTAGGTAGAGCAGCTGATTTGTAATCAGCCGGTCGGGGGTTCGATTCCTCTCGCCAGCTCCATTTTCCACAACCTGCCATCCGCGCCGGAATGCCGGCAACAGCATAATAACCCGCTGCAAACAGGCGGCCCGGCTCCATCAGGGAGAGTGGCCAGCGTGCCGTCAGCCAATAGCCACTGAAAGTCGCAGCCATATTTGCAGTAATAACATTGCAGTACTACTAATAAAGGTATGCCGGGTTGGCGCAGTGTGATGCGCGAACGGTCGTTCGCAGGCCCTATACAGTTTCAAGCCCCCTCGAATCGCCGGATGTGCTGCGCGAACGGTTCCAGTCGCTGGGCTATCTTTACTTCCCCCAGGCCGTTGACGGCGACCTTTGCCAGTCCCTGCTCAATGCCATTCTCGAGAAGCTGCACCCGTACATTGCACGCACCGCCAGCGGCGCGCCGGTGCTGTATGGCGAGCCGTTTTTCGAAACCGATGCGGTGTGGGATGAGGTCTACCCCAAGGTGCAGCGGCTGGAGGCCTTCCACGGGTTCTTTCACCGCCCTGAGCTTTCGCGGCTGATGAGCCTGGTGGCGGGCGAGGACCACTTCGTCTACCCGATGAAAATGGCGCGCATCGCCACACCGCGCAAAATTGGCTACGAGACCCCGCCCCACCAGGATGCCTACTCTCACCACGCCGGCCCCACTATGGCGGGCATCTGGGTTGCCCTGCACGATGTGGATGATTCCATGGGGCGGGTGACGGTGCTGCCGCGCTCCCATCGCGACGGCGTGCGACCGGTGTTCCAGGCCGAGGGCGTGGGAGGGGTGCAGTGCGAAATCTATCCTCACGAAACCGAGTGGCACGTGTCCGACTACCAGCGCGGCGACGTGCTGATCTTCCATTCCGCCACCGTGCACAAAGCCGAGCCCAATACCGCGGCCGACAAGGTGCGCATCAGTGTCGACACCCGCTTTTGCGACTTCGGCGCGCCGGTCTTCTCCACCAACCTGGAGCCCCACCACGGCTGGCGCATTCCGGGGCTCGACTGGGACAGCATCTACCGCGACTGGCAAAGCCGCGAGCATCAATATTACTGGCGGAGCTACCCCAACCTGTTCTGAGTGGGCCAGCCGGTGGTGAGGCTGCCTGTTGCGAGAGCCGCTATGCTGGCCCGCCCGGGTAGCACATGTGATAGTGGCCAGTCGGTGGCCCTTTGGTGACAATGCCACCTTCCTTTTACTTCATAACAACTATTCCCTAACAACGGCGGAGCAAACCCTATGACGGCAGACGTATCAACAGACCAACTGGTGCTGGTGGACATCAGCGACAGCGTTGCCCTGGTCACCCTGAACCGGCCCCAGGCCTACAACGCCCTGTCCCACGCGATGACCGCGGCGATTATCGACGCCTTCACCGCGCTGTCCGCCGATGATGCCGTGCGAGCCATTGTGCTCACCGGCAAGGGCAAGGCCTTCACCGCCGGGGTGGATCTCAAGGAGATGGGGGCGGATGGTGGCAAGTCGATGAATGCCGATAACCTTGGCACCGATGCGCCGCTGGTGCGGGCACTGTCTGACTGCAGCAAGCCAATTATCGGTGCCATCAACGGCTTTGCGGTGACCGGTGGCTTCGAACTGGCCCTGGCCTGCGACTATCTCTACGCCGCCGAGTCCGCCCGCTTTGCCGACACCCACGCCCGGGTCGGGCTGGTGCCGGGCTGGGGCTTATCGCAAAAATTGCCGCGCCTGGTGGGCATCAACCGGGCCCGTGAAATCAGCTTCACCGGCAACTACTTCAGTGCCCAGCAAGCCCTGGATTGGGGGCTTGTGAACTGTGTCTGCAAGGACGACGAGCTGGTTGAGAAGGCCCTGGCCTCCGCCCGCGATATCGCCGACACCCAGCCCGAGGCCCTGCGCCGTATCCGCGACCTGATGAACGAGGGCTGGGAGATGGACCTCGGTAGCGCGCTGCAAATCGAGGGTGAGCGCTCCGGCGCCTATAACTCCACCGTTAGCTTCGCCGAGATGGAACAGCGCCTGGCCGAGTTGAAGGCGCGCGGGCGGCGTCAGTAGTCGTATCTTTTGCCGCTGCCTTGCGCGCGGGCAGGTGAAACAGCGGCGCCGGGGTGTGGCGTGGGCTGCGGCTGTTGTCCTGGGCGGGGCGAAAGGCCTCTGGATGCTCCGCCAGTAATCGGGCTTCAAAACGCTGCCAGCGGCGCAGGATCTTGCGCCGGGCAAAGCGCCGGGAATACAGCGCCAGGGGAATCCAGTCGGCGCAGCCTATATTGTCGAAGATCACGCAGCGCAGGGCGCTGCCGTTGTCACTGCGCTGCAAAGCGATATTGCGCGGCTTGATGGTCATGGTCAGCACGCCGTGGCGCAGCAGGTAGGCGCGCAGCTGCGCCAGTGCCGCTGGCAGGGCCTGGCGGTAGCGATCCAGCGTGGCGGGGGTGGTCAGGCAGGCCTCCAGTGACACCGAGGTGCTGCCATCAGCATCCCGCACGCGGTCAAACACGGCGCCAGGCCCACGGTCAGTGGTGCAGACGCCGTGAAACCGGGGCAGCAGGGACCAGTCTGTCAGCCGCCCCTGGAGGTGGCGGTAATAGGCCTGCTCGCGCTGGGATTCAGTCTGGTCGCCATTGTGTACAACCTTTATGCACAGCGCTGGATCCCGCGGATGCCGGTAGCAGGCGCGGTGCAGTCCTCTTCCAATGAGCAGATCGTCGTCAAGATGCAGCAATTGAACTCCAAACAGCCAAATTCCTTCGTTCAGGGACGATTATAGGTTGACGCGCCCCGGTGCTGGTGTGAATAATGCCGCCCGCGTCGCCGACCCCCGGTTGCAGCGCTGCCGGAAGCCTTGTTTTTGCGGGATTTTCCTGTCGCCGGCCTGCAGCGAATTCAGGGGTATTAATTGGTTGACAAGGCTGGGCGGCGTCTGGACAATATGCCGCCTTCTGGGAGGGGTTCCCGAGTGGCCAAAGGGATCAGACTGTAAATCTGACGCGAAAGCTTCGGTGGTTCGAATCCACCCCCCTCCACCAAGATTGTGATTGAAATCAATCCAAAGCGCCTGGCGGTTTGAGTGATTTCAAAGTGGCTTGGAAGTCCGCGCAGCGCGCGGCAGGGTCGGATTTTGCCGGCTCGTTGGGAAGTGTGGCGGGTATAGTTCAATGGTAGAACCTCAGCCTTCCAAGCTGATGATGCGGGTTCGATTCCCGCTACCCGCTCCAGTTGGTTGTGAAAGGCTCATATAGCTCAGTCGGTAGAGCACTTCCTTGGTAAGGAAGAGGTCACCGGTTCAAATCCGGTTATGAGCTCCACACCCCTTCTATTTATAGGGTGTGCAACCTGCAAGTTTACAAGTGGTGCGTTTCAACTGCGTGGCATAGGCCGCCGTGATAGGAGACCGTCGTAATGGCAAAGGAAAAGTTTGAACGTAGTAAGCCCCACGTCAACGTGGGCACCATTGGTCACGTTGACCATGGTAAAACTACCCTGACCGCGGCCCTGACCCGCGTGTGCTCAGAGACCTGGGGCGGCTCAGCCGTTGCCTTTGACGGTATCGACAACGCACCGGAAGAGAAAGAGCGCGGCATCACCATCGCGACCTCCCACGTTGAGTACGACTCCCCGAGCCGTCACTACGCACACGTTGACTGCCCCGGGCACGCCGACTACGTGAAGAACATGATCACCGGTGCGGCGCAGATGGACGGCGCGATCCTGGTGTGTGGCGCCACCGACGGCCCCATGCCCCAGACCCGCGAGCACATCCTGCTGTCCCGTCAGGTGGGTGTTCCCTACATCGTGGTATTCCTGAACAAGGCCGACCTGCTGGCAGAAGACTGCGGCGGTGCGGACTCCGAGGAATACGAAGAGATGAAAGAACTGGTTGAAATGGAGCTGCGCGAGCTGCTGGACCAGTACGAATTTCCGGGCGACGACACCCCGATCATCTGCGGCTCTGCCCTGATGGCCCTGAACGGTGAAGACGAGAATGGCCTGGGCACCACCGCCGTGAAGACCCTGGTTGAGACCCTGGACAGCTACATTCCGGAGCCCGAGCGCGCCATCGACCAGGCCTTCCTGATGCCGGTAGAAGACGTGTTCTCCATCTCCGGCCGCGGCACCGTGGTCACCGGTCGTGTAGAGCGTGGCATCATCAAGGTGGGTGACGAGATCGAGATCGTCGGTATCAAAGACACCCAGAAGACCACCTGCACCGGTGTTGAGATGTTCCGCAAGCTGCTGGACGAAGGTCGTGCGGGCGAGAACGTGGGCATCCTGCTGCGTGGCACCAAGCGTGAAGAAGTGGAGCGCGGCCAGGTACTGGCGATTCCGGGTTCCGTGACGCCGCACACCAAGTTCGAGGCCGAGGTTTACGTACTGTCCAAGGACGAAGGTGGCCGCCACACCCCGTTCTTCAAGGGCTACCGTCCGCAGTTCTACTTCCGCACCACCGACGTGACCGGCTCCTGCGAGCTGCCCGAAGGTGTTGAGATGGTCATGCCGGGCGACAACATCCAGATGGTTGTTACCCTGATTGCCCCGATCGCCATGGAAGATGGTCTGCGCTTCGCGATTCGCGAAGGCGGCCGCACCGTTGGCGCCGGCGTTGTCGCCAAAGTCATCGAGTAAATCTCGATACAGGGGTGGGCCCAGGGCCCGCCCCGTTTTGCAACCAAGCCGAACCGCTGAGCAGGCAGTTCGGCTTCGTTGTCTGAAATTGAAAAAGGTTCAGTTTTAGGCCAGTAGCTCAATTGGCAGAGCAGCGGTCTCCAAAACCGCAGGTTGGGGGTTCGATTCCCTCCTGGCCTGCCATTATGGCAGGGGGCGCCGCCAGTGCGCGGCAGCCCACAGATAGGATTGTTTGATGAGTGTGGAAACCACCGCAAGCCGCTTTGACGCGCTGAAGTGGATTGTCGTCTTCGCCCTGCTGGCTGTGGGCGTGGTCGGCAACAGCTATTTCTCTGGCGAGTCGCTGCTGTACCGGGTGCTGGCACTGGTGGCGCTGGCGGCGGTAGCCGGCTTTGTGGCGCTGCAAACCGCCAAGGGCGCGGCGTTCTGGTCACTGGTCAAGGGATCGCGAACCGAAATTCGCAAAGTCGTCTGGCCCACTCGCCAGGAGACAGTGCAGACCACCATGATTGTGGTCATTTTTGTCGTTGTAGTGGCACTGATGCTCTGGGGGCTTGATTCCCTGCTGGGCTGGCTGGTGTCGCTGGCGATTGGATAGCGAGACGGGAAGGCTTAGCCGATGGCAATGCGTTGGTACGTGGTTCACGCCTATTCAGGCTACGAGAAGAAAGTGGCGTCTGCGCTGAAGGAGCGAATTGAGCTTCACAGCATGCAGGACCGTTTCGGTGAAGTGCTGGTTCCCACCGAAGAAGTGGTGGAGATGCGTGCCGGCCAGAAGCGCAAAAGCGAGCGCAAGTTCTTCCCCGGCTATGTGCTGGTGCAGATGGAGCTGGACGATGACACCTGGCACCTGGTGAAGGAAACTCCCCGGGTGATGGGCTTTATTGGCGGCAAGGCGGATGCGCCGGCGCCAATCACCGAAGCCGAGGCCGCTGCCATTTTGCAGCGCGTGGAGCAGGGCGTGGAAGCGCCGCGTCCCAAGACGCTGTTCGAGCCGGGCGAGATGGTGCGTGTTATCGATGGCCCCTTCAACGACTTCAATGGCGTTGTGGAAGAGGTCAACTACGAGAAAAACCGCCTCAATGTGGCGGTGCTGATCTTTGGTCGTTCCACCCCGGTGGAGCTGGAGTTCAGTCAAGTCGAGAAGGCCTAGGGCTTAAAGCGTTAGCGTCTTCTGATGTAAACCGGCGGCCCAGGTCGCCACAATGGGGAGCCCGCGTACCGGGCGGTAGTCACCGACAGGTACAACGGCGTTTGCACCCGGGAGAGTCAACATGGCAAAGAAAGTAGAAGCTTATATCAAGCTGCAGGTGCCGGCTGGCCAGGCCAACCCGAGCCCGCCCGTGGGCCCGGCGCTGGGTCAGCACGGCGTGAACATCATGGAATTCTGCAAGGCGTTCAACGCCGAGACTCAGGGCGTTGAGCCCGGTCTGCCGATTCCGGTGGTGATCACCGTATACAGCGACCGTTCCTTCACCTTCATCAAGAAGACCCCGCCCGCTGCGGTTCTGCTGCGCAAGGTCGCCAAGATCAAGAAAGGTTCCGGTACTCCCAACACCCACAAAGTGGGCAAGGTTACCCGCGCCCAGCTGGAAGAGGTTGCCACCCAGAAGTGGCCTGACCTGACCGCCGCCGACATGGACGCCGCCGTGCGCACCATCGCTGGCAGTGCGCGTTCCGCCGGTATCGAAGTAGAGGGGGTTAATTGATGGCCAAGCTGTCCAAGCGCGTACGCGCATTCAAGGAAAAAGTCGATCCGCGCAAGGCGTACTCCCTGGAAGAGGCCGTTGGCCTGCTGAAGGAATTCGCCACCGCCAAATTCAGCGAAACCGTTGAAGTGGCCGTGAACCTCGGCGTTGACGCCCGTAAATCCGACCAGGCTGTTCGCGGCGCAACCACGCTGCCCTTCGGCACTGGCTCTGATGTGCGCGTTGCCGTGTTCACCCAGGGCGAGAACGCCGACAAGGCCCAGGCCGCTGGTGCCGACTTCGTTGGCATGGAAGACCTGGCCGAGCAGATCAAGGGCGGCATGATGGACTTCGACGTGGTTGTAGCCTCTCCGGACGCCATGCGCGTTGTCGGTCAGCTGGGTCAGGTACTGGGCCCCCGCGGCCTGATGCCGAACCCGAAAACCGGCACCGTGACCCCGGACGTTGAAACCGCGGTCAAGAACGCCAAGGCCGGTCAGATGCGCTACCGCACCGACAAGAACGGCATCATCCACGGCGGCATCGGCAAGATCAGCTTTGAGCTGGATGCCATCAAGGGCAACCTTGAAGCTGTGCTGGCTGACCTGAAAAAAGCCAAGCCCGCGGCCGCCAAGGGCGTTTACCTGAAGAAAATCACTCTGTCCACCACCATGGGCCCGGGTGTTACCGTCGACACCGCTTCCGTCGACGCGTAAGCAGTAATGATCGGGCGGCCCTCACAAGGGGGCGCCCCTCAGGCTTTCCAGGGATGGAGAGTCAGTGGACCGGCCAGGCGCCCAAGCGGTGCCAACCGGTCAACTTTGAGGTCTTTGGAACAGGCTGTGGCCACGTCGAGAGACGGGCCTGATTAGCTGAGAACTGAAGGCCATCAAAGACCGTAGGTGGTGTTGCGAGCACGCTGTTCACAGCTTAACGCAGCGCCTTAATTGCGATCAAGGCGGGGAGGCGGTTTGTTCCCGCGCTGTTCAAAACCTACGCAGATGGTGGATACGTTCACCACGCAAAGCGGCAGTGCCATAGGTTTGGCGTTGCTTAACTTAGTCATCCAGGAGTAATACCAGTGGCAATTGGACTCGAAGACAAGAAAGCGATCGTAGCTGAAGTTAACGAGACTGCCACCAGTGCACTGTCCCTGGTTATCGCCGATGCACGTGGCGTGACCGTGGACGGGATGACAGCCCTGCGTGCCAGCGCGCGCGAAAATGCAGTGACCCTCCGCGTTGTGCGGAACACACTGGCCAAGCGCGCTCTGGAAGGTACTGACTACGAGTGTGTCAACGACGCACTGGTGGGTCCGTCCCTGTTCGGTTTCTCCATGGAGGATCCGGGTGCAGCGGCTCGACTCTTTAAGGACTTCGCCAAAACGAACGACAAGTTCGAGGTGAAAGCACTGGCGGTGAGCGGCCAAATGCTGGGTGCAGAACAGTTGGATGTTCTGGCTAAGTTGCCTACGCGTGATCAAGCACTCTCTATGCTGATGAGTGTCATGAAGGCGCCGGCAACCAAGCTGGTACAGACAATGAACGAAGTACCTGGAAAATTGGTTCGCACGCTGGCAGCAGTACGCGATCAGAAAGAGGCGGCGTAAATCGCTGCCGAGTGAATTTCACTCAGCTAACTTTTTTATTCACAGCTAATTGGAGAAATGAGTCATGGCTCTGTCTAAAGACGACATTTTGAATGCAATCGCTGAAATGAGCGTAATGGAAATCGTTGAGCTCATCGAAGCAATGGAAGAGAAGTTCGGTGTAACTGCGGCGGCAGCCGTAGCTGCTGCTCCGGCTGCCGCTGCTGGCGACGCCGGCGCTGCTGCCGAAGAGAAGACCGATTTTGACGTAGTCCTGGCTTCTGCCGGTGACAAGAAAGTGAACGTCATCAAGGTTGTTCGCGCAGTAACCGGCCTGGGCCTGAAAGAAGCCAAGGCACTGGTCGACGGCGCTCCTTCCCCCGTCAAGGAAGGTGCTTCCAAGGAAGAAGCCGAAGACATCAAGAAGCAGCTGGAAGAAGCCGGCGGCACCGTCGAGCTCAAGTAAGCTCGGCATTGGTTTGGCAATTGCCAAACAAGGACAAGGCTGGTGGGCGTTTTGCCCGCCGGCCTTTTCCCGCTTCAGGGCAGCGGTAGCGCGCTGGGGCGATATTCAGATTCTGGGTTGGCAGCACAGCGCTGCGCGACCTGACTGCAGCCCGCAACGGGGCTGTTGACCCGCCCACTGTGGCGGATGGCTAATCACGCTGGGGAGTACTGATGGCTTACTCGTACACTGAGAAAAAACGCATTCGCAAGGACTTCGGCAAACTGTCGAAGGTGATGGACGTTCCCTACCTGCTTGCGATCCAACTGGATTCCTACCGGAAGTTCACCCAGCAGGGCACGCCCCTGGATCAGCGCGGCGACTATGGGCTGCACGCCGCCTTCAAATCCGTATTCCCGATTGTCAGCTACAGCGGCAATGCGGCGCTGGAATACGTGGATTACGCCCTGGGCACGCCCGTCTTCGACGTGAATGAGTGCCAGCTGCGCGGTGTGACCTACTCCTGCGCCCTGCGCGTGAAAGTGCGCCTGATCATCTACGACAAAGACTCCTCCAACAAGACCATCAAGGACATCAAGGAGCAGGAAGTCTACATGGGGGAAATCCCCCTGATGACCGAGAACGGTACCTTCGTCATCAATGGTACCGAGCGTGTGATCGTGTCCCAGCTGCACCGCTCCCCCGGTGTCTTCTTCGATCACGACAAGGGCAAGACTCACTCCTCCGGCAAACTGCTGTATTCCGCCCGGGTGATTCCCTACCGTGGCTCCTGGCTGGACTTCGAGTTCGACCCGAAAGACATGGTCTTTGTGCGTATCGATCGCCGCCGCAAACTGCCGGCGACCATTCTGCTGCGCGCGCTGGGTTATCAGTCCGAAGAAATTCTGGACATGTTCTACGACGTGAACACCTTCCGCGTCGACAAGGACGGCAACTACAGCATCACCCTGATCCCCGAGCGTCTGCGCGGTGACGTGGCCGCCTTTGACATCAAGGCCGGTAAGAAAGTGATTGTTGAGCAGGGCCGCCGGATTACCGCCCGTCACATTCGCGAGCTGGAAAAAGCCGACGTCAGCGAGTTGGAAGTGCCGGAGGAATACCTCTACGGCCGCGCCCTGGCCAAAAACCTGGTGGACGAGAAAACCGGCGAAGTGCTGGTTGAGTGCAACACCGAACTGAGCGCGGACGTGCTCGCCAAAATGCGCGAAGCCGGTGTCGAGAGCATCGAGACCCTCTACACCAACGAGCTGGACTACGGCCCCTTCATCTCCGACACCCTGCGCCTGGACAGCACCCGCAACGAGTTGGAAGCGCTGGTGGAAATCTACCGCATGATGCGCCCCGGCGAGCCGCCGACCAAGGAGTCCGCCGAGAACCTGTTCCAGAACCTGTTCTTCTCCACCGACCGTTACGACCTGTCTAACGTTGGCCGCATGAAGTTCAACCGCCGCCTGGGTCGCGACGAAGTCACCGGCTCCGGCGTACTGGATCGCGAGGACATCGTCGATGTGCTCAAGACCCTGGTAGACATCCGCAACGGCCGTGGCATGGTGGACGACATCGACCACCTGGGTAACCGCCGTGTGCGCTCTGTGGGCGAGATGGCCGAGAACCAGTTCCGCGTGGGCTTGGTGCGCGTCGAGCGCGCGGTGAAAGAGCGCCTGTCCATGGCCGAGTCCGAAGGCCTGATGCCGCAGGACCTGATCAACGCCAAGCCGGTATCGGCGGCGGTGAAGGAGTTCTTCGGCTCCAGCCAGCTGTCCCAGTTCATGGACCAGAATAACCCGCTGTCGGAAGTGACCCACAAGCGTCGCGTTTCCGCGCTTGGCCCGGGCGGCCTGACCCGCGAGCGCGCCGGCTTCGAAGTGCGCGACGTACACCCGACGCACTACGGCCGTGTGTGCCCGATTGAAACGCCGGAAGGTCCGAACATCGGCCTGATCAACTCGCTGGCCACCTACGCGCGCACCAACGACTACGGCTTCCTGGAGTCGCCCTACCGCAAGGTGGTGGATGGCCAGGTGACCGACGAGATCGAGTACCTGTCGGCCATCAACGAAGCCGGTTTTGTGATCGCCCAGGCCTCTGCGACCCTGGATGACAAGGGCCGCTTTGTCGACGACCTGATCAACGTGCGTCACATGAACGAATTCACCGTCAAGCCGGCGGTGGAAGTGGCCTACATGGACGTATCACCCAAGCAGGTGGTGTCTGTGGCGGCGGCGCTGATCCCCTTCCTGGAGCACGATGACGCCAACCGCGCCCTGATGGGCTCGAACATGCAGCGCCAGGCAGTGCCGACCCTTAAGAGCGACAAGCCGCTGGTGGGTACCGGCATGGAGCGCTACGTGGCAGCGGATTCCGGCGTGTGCGCCGTGGCCCGTCGCCCGGGTGTGATCGACTCCGTCGACGCCAGCCGCATCGTGGTGCGGGTGAACGACAAGGACGTGGGCAAGGACGAGGCGCCGGTTGATATCTACAACCTGACCAAGTACACCCGCTCCAACCAGAATACCTGCATCAACCAGCGCCCGATTGTGAAGCAGGGCGACGTGGTGGATCGCGGTGACATCCTGGCCGATGGCCCGTCCATCGACATGGGCGAGCTGGCCCTGGGCCAGAACATGCGCATCGCCTTCATGCCCTGGAACGGCTACAACTTCGAGGACTCCATCCTGGTGTCCGAGAAGGTCGTGAAGGAAGACCGCTTTACCACCATTCACATTCAGGAACTGACCTGTATCGCGCGCGATACCAAGCTGGGGCCGGAGGAGATCTCCGCGGATATTCCCAACGTTGGTGAGAGCGCCCTGGCCAAGCTGGACGAATCCGGCATCGTGTACATCGGTGCCGAGGTGGATGCCGGCGACATTCTGGTGGGCAAAGTGACGCCCAAGGGCGAAACCCAGCTGACCCCGGAAGAGAAGCTGCTGCGCGCGATCTTCGGCGAGAAGGCCTCCGATGTGAAAGACACCTCCCTGCGCGTGCCTTCCAGCACCAAGGGCACGGTGATCGACGTGCAGGTCTTCACCCGCGATGGCCTGGAGAAGGACGCCCGCGCCCAGCAGATCGAGAAGCACCAGCTGGACCAGTTCCGCAAGGACCTGAAAGAAGAGTACCGCATCTTCGAAGAAGCGACCTTCGCGCGCCTTGGCAACCTCATCAAGGGCCAGAAGACCGTCTCCGGCGCTGGCCTCACCAAGGGCACCAGCCTCACCGAGAAGGTGCTGAGCGAGCTGGACCGCGACCAGTGGTTCAAGCTGAAGCTGGCCGACGCCGACCTGAACGAGGCCCTGGCCTCCGCCAAGCGTCAGCTGGACGAGCAGAACAAGCTGCTGGAAGAGCGCTTTGAAGATAAAAAGCGCAAGCTGCAGTCCGGCGACGACCTGGCGCCCGGCGTACTGAAAATCGTCAAGGTCTACCTGGCCATCAAGCGTCGCATCCAGCCGGGCGACAAGATGGCGGGCCGCCACGGTAACAAGGGTGTGATCTCGGTGATCATGCCGGTGGAGGACATGCCTTACGACGAGAACGGCGAGCCTGTGGACATCGTGCTCAACCCGCTGGGTGTACCGTCGCGGATGAACGTGGGCCAGATTCTGGAAACCCACCTGGGCATGGCGGCCAAAGGTCTGGGCGTGAAAATCGACCAGATGATTGCCGAGCAGCGCAAGGTGGCCGAGGTGCGCAAGTTCCTGGAAGCCATCTACAACAACGGCGCCGGCCGGGTGGAGGACCTGAAGTCCCTGTCCGACGAGGAGGTGCTGGAGCTGGCCAATAACCTGCGCGGCGGCGTGCCGATGGCAACCCCAGTGTTCGACGGCGCGGCGGAAGAGTCCATCAAGGAACTGCTGGCCCTGGCGGACCTGCCGGAATCCGGCCAGTTCACCCTGCACGACGGCCGTACCGGCGAAGCGTTTGATCGCCCGGTGACCGTGGGCTACATGTACATGCTGAAGCTGAACCACCTGGTGGACGACAAGATGCACGCCCGTTCCACCGGCTCCTACAGCCTGGTGACCCAGCAGCCGCTGGGCGGCAAGGCCCAGTTCGGTGGCCAGCGCTTCGGTGAGATGGAAGTGTGGGCACTGGAAGCCTACGGCGCCGCTTACACCCTGCAGGAAATGCTGACGGTGAAATCGGACGACGTGGCCGGCCGGACCAAGATGTACAAGAACATTGTCGATGGTGACCATCGTATGGAGCCGGGCATGCCCGAGTCCTTCAACGTGTTGGTTAAGGAAATTCGTTCCCTCGGTATCGATATCGAACTGGAGCACGAGTGACGAAACACTGACGTCGCCCCCGCGCGCGGGGGCCCATTGTAAAAATGGATCCCGCAATGGCGCACCACGGCCTGCGCAGGGATGACACAGGAAACACCAACAGAATTTGGACTCAACGGCAGGGTGGCCCAGCCACCCGCCCGAAGGAAAACCTCGCGGAGGAAAGACCTTGAAAGACTTACTTAATCTGCTGAAGTCCCAGGGACAGTCAGAAGAATTTGACGCCATTCGCATTGGCCTGGCGTCCCCGGAGATGATTCGCTCCTGGTCATTTGGCGAAGTCAAAAAGCCGGAAACCATCAACTACCGTACCTTCAAGCCGGAGCGTGACGGCCTGTTCTGCGCCAAGATCTTTGGCCCGGTGAAGGACTACGAGTGCCTGTGTGGCAAGTACAAGCGCCTCAAGCACCGCGGTGTCATCTGCGAGAAGTGCGGCGTGGAAGTGGCGCTGGCGAAAGTGCGCCGCGAGCGCATGGGCCACATCGAGCTGGCCTCGCCGGTTGCCCACATCTGGTTCCTGAAGTCGCTGCCGTCCCGTATCGGCCTGTTGCTGGACATGACCCTGCGCGACATCGAGCGCGTGCTGTACTTTGAAAGCTACGTGGTCACCGACCCGGGCATGACCACCCTGGAACTCGGCCAGCTGCTGTCCGACGAGCAGTACTACGAGTCCATGGAAGAGTTTGGCGATGAGTTCACCGCCAAGATGGGCGCCGAGGCTGTGCAGGACCTGATGAGCCAGCTCGACCTGCCCCAGGAGATTGCCCGCCTGCGCGAGGAGATCCCGGCCACCAACAGTGAAACCAAGATCAAGAAGCTGTCCAAGCGCCTGAAGCTGATGGAAGCTTTCGCCAGCTCCGGCAACAAGCCCGAGTGGATGGTGATGAACGCCCTGCCGGTACTGCCGCCGGACCTGCGTCCGCTGGTGCCGCTGGACGGCGGCCGCTTTGCGACCTCCGACCTGAACGACCTGTACCGCCGGGTGATCAACCGCAACAACCGCCTGAAGCGGCTGCTGGATTTGAACGCCCCGGACATTATCGTGCGCAACGAAAAGCGTATGCTGCAGGAGTCCGTGGACGCGCTGCTGGACAACGGCCGTCGCGGCCGTGCCATCACTGGCTCCAACAAGCGCCCGCTCAAATCCCTGGCCGACATGATCAAGGGCAAGCAGGGCCGTTTCCGCCAGAACCTGCTGGGCAAGCGGGTGGACTACTCCGGTCGTTCGGTGATCGTGGTGGGCCCGACCCTGCGCCTGCACCAGTGCGGCCTGCCTAAGAAGATGGCCCTGGAGCTGTTCAAGCCCTTCATCTTCGGCAAGCTGGAAGCACGTGGCCTGGCGACCACTATCAAGGCCGCCAAGAAAATGGTCGAGCGCGAGCCGCCGGAAGTGTGGGACATCCTCGCCGAGGTGATCCGCGAGCACCCGGTGCTGCTGAACCGTGCCCCGACCCTGCACCGCCTGGGCATTCAGGCCTTCGAGCCGGTGCTGATTGAAGGTAAGGCCATTCAGCTGCACCCGCTGGTGTGTGCTGCCTACAACGCGGACTTCGACGGCGACCAGATGGCGGTACACGTACCGCTGACCCTGGAAGCCCAGTTGGAAGCGCGCGCCCTGATGATGTCCACCAACAACATTCTGTCGCCGGCCAACGGCGAGCCGATCATCGTGCCCTCCCAGGACGTGGTGCTGGGTCTGTATTACATGACCCGCGAGCGCATCAACGCCAAGGGCGAGGGCATGGCCTTTGCCAACGTGTCGGAAGTACACCGCGCCTACAAGGCCGGCCACGTCCACCTGCAGGCGCGGGTGAAAGTGCGTATTTCCGAAGCCGTTGTCACTGAAGACGGCGACATGCAGGAGCGCACCTTCCTGGCCGACACCACCGTGGGCCGCGCCCTGCTGTGGGAAATCGTGCCCCGTGGCATTGGCTACGACATGGTCAACCAGGACATGGCCAAGAAAGCCATCTCCCGCATCATCAACCAGTGCTACCGCGTGGTGGGCCTGAAGGCGACGGTGATCTTTGCCGACCAGCTGATGTACACCGGTTACGAGTATTCCACCCGCTCCGGTTCCTCCATTGGCGTGAACGACTTCGAGATTCCTGCCGCCAAGGCGGAGATCATCGATCACGCCGAAGCCGAGGTGAAGGAGATCGAAGACCAGTTCGCCTCCGGTCTGGTGACCCATGGTGAGAAGTACAACAAGGTGATCGACATCTGGTCCCGCGCCAACGACCTGGTCTCCAAGGCAATGATGGAAGGCCTGTCCAAGGAGAGCGTGATCAACCGCGACGGCGAGGAAGAGGAGCAGGCCTCCTTCAACTCGGTGTACATCTACGCCGACTCCGGTGCCCGGGGTTCACCCGCCCAGATTCGTCAGCTGGCCGGTATGCGCGGCCTGATGGCCAAGCCCGACGGTTCCATCATCGAAACGCCGATTGTGGCGAACTTCCGTGAAGGTCTGAACGTACTGCAGTACTTCATCTCCACCCACGGTGCCCGTAAGGGTCTGGCGGATACCGCACTGAAAACCGCGAACTCCGGTTACCTGACCCGTCGTCTGGTGGACGTGGCCCAGGATCTGGTGGTCACCGAAGACGACTGTGGCACCGATTACGGCCTGCTGATGGCACCGGTGATCGACGGTGGCGACATCATCGAATCGCTGGGCGATCGCGTACTGGGCCGCATCGTGGCCAAGGACGTACTCAAGCCCGGCAGCGATGACGAGATCGCCATTACCGCCGGCACCATGCTGGACGAGCTGTGGGTGACCCGCCTGGAAGAAATGGGTATCGACGAGATTGAAGTGCGCTCGCCGATCACCTGTGAAACCCGCCACGGCATCTGTTCCACCTGCTACGGCCGCGACCTGGCCCGTGGCCACAAGGTCAACATGGGCGAGTCCATCGGCGTTGTGGCGGCCCAGTCCATCGGTGAGCCGGGTACCCAGCTGACCATGCGGACCTTCCACATTGGTGGTGCGGCGTCCCGGGCTACCGCCCAGGACAACATCCAGGTAATGAACGACGGTACCGTGCGTCTGCACAACGTGAAGGTGGTGGACCGCACCGACGGCTCCCTGATCACCGTATCCCGTTCCGGTGAACTGTCGGTACTGGACAAAATGGGCCGCGAGCGCGAGCGCTACAAGCTGCCCTACGGCGCGGTGATCCGCGTGCAGGACCACGCGGCGGTGTCTGCCGGTGACGTGGTGGCCAACTGGGATCCTCACACCCACCCCATCGTGACCGAGCTGGCGGGTATCGCCAAGTTCTCCGCCATGGACGAAGGTGTGACCATCCGTCGCCAGACCGACGAACTGACCGGCCTGTCCTCCATTGAAGTGATGGAAGTGGGCGAGCGCCCGGTGGCGGGCAAAGACGTGCGTCCGGCGGTAACCCTGGTGGATGAGAACGGCAAGGAACTGTGCCTGCCCAACACCAACGTGCCGGCGCACTACTTCCTGCCGCCCCACGCACTGGTGAACCTGGAAGACGGCGCCAAGGTGGAAGTGGGTGACGTACTGGCCCGTATCCCCCAGGAAGGCTCCAAAACCCGGGACATCACCGGTGGTCTGCCGCGTGTTGCCGACCTGTTCGAAGCGCGCAAGCCGAAAGAGCCTGCCATTCTGGCGGAAATCACCGGCACCGTGAGCTTCGGTAAGGAAACCAAAGGCAAGCGCCGCCTGGTGATTACCCCCACCGACGGCAAGCCGCTGGCGGATGGCTCCGACCACTACGAGGCGCTGATTCCCAAGTGGCGTAACCTCTCCGTGTTCGAGGGCGAGCAGGTAGAGAAGGGTGAAATCGTGTCCGAGGGCCCGCACAGCCCCCACGACATCCTGCGCCTGAAGGGCATCGAGGAACTGGCCAAGTACATCGTCAACGAGATCCAGGAGGTTTACCGCCTGCAGGGTGTGAAGATCAACGACAAGCACATCGAGGTGATTGTTCGCCAGATGCTGCGCAAGGTGATCATTACCTCCAGCGGCGACTCCACCCTGATCAAGGGCGAGCAGGTGGAATTCACCACCTTCCTCGAAGAAAACGAGCGCCTGCTGGCCGAAGGCCTGGTGCCCGCCACCGCCGAGCGCGAACTACTGGGTATCACCAAGGCCTCGCTGGCCACCGAGAGCTTCATCTCCGCGGCCTCCTTCCAGGAGACCACCCGCGTACTGACCGAAGCGGCGGTGACCGGCAAGCGCGACTACCTGCGCGGTCTCAAGGAGAACGTGGTGGTGGGTCGCCTGATCCCGGCCGGTACCGGCCTTGCCTATCACGAAGAGCGCAAGCGTAAGCGTGACGGTGAAGTGGAAATGAGCGTGTCTGCCCAGGAGATCGAAGCGGCGCTGACCGAGGCCCTGCAGGCCGACGATTGATTCGTCGATTGCTACCCGGGAAGGGGCGAGGAGTGATTCTCGCCCCTTTTTTGTGCGTTGTTATTGCCGCTTAGTGCAGTAGCTGGCGTTATTCCAGCAGGGGTTGCTATGTAGCCGGCTGGCTTGGTGGTGCGGCTCGGATATCGGCAAGATAATCCGTGTGGTCAGGTTCTTAGTAGTTACGCCAGCGCATTTTAATATGTGCCTGACGTCGGGCCACCTGCTGCCGCCTCGTCTCTTTGCTGACGGTCGGGTAGTTGTCCGGCAGTACTGACTGCAGCTGATCAAGATCGACCAGGTAGGTTTTCATTCTTGGGAGCTGTTCGGGCGACGGGTCTTGCTTGAATACAAAACGCATGGCATGGAACCCCTTGGTCAATCCGGTGGTGTCTACCCATCCCTGCACGCCGGGATCTCGTCCCGATAGGATATAGAATCGCCGGCCGTCAGCGATTGGTGGGTTCTGCGCCCCGGATAGGCTGCTGACATAGTTTTGTTGATCCGGCCCTTCCATCCATAGGTTGTTGAGCTGAAAACCGATGTAGTAGGGCTCGACAGGCGTTTCCATCTCAATGACAAGTGCCTGGCCCTCTTCAAGCTCGAAAATGCCAGAGGCATAGATTTGCTGGGCTCCGGCAACCCCGCCTGCGGTAAAGGGTGGGGCGGGTTGATTGATGCCGTTTACCGGCAGTGCGCGTTTACCATCACCATTGCTGTCTTGCGTCATCTCCATCGGGAACGCCATCAACAGATTCCAGAATCGTATCTGGTTGGCCACACGTGTGCCGAGCGACGCCAACAAATCGGCGACGTTGTCGGCGTCCATCGGGGGGCGGTTCAGACCCTCGGTATCACGCCGCCGAATCGATAGCGTCAGTGGCTGCTCATTGTCCCAGTCGGAAAACACTTCCCTGACGGAAAGGCTGGTGGCGTCAACCACCTGTGTTTGCCCGGTTCCTTTGCAGGTCATCGACTTGCGCGAATAGAGGAAATTGCCGCTATAACCCTCCGGCTTCTCAGGCCCTATGAGGAGCTGATAGTTTCCATTGGCGTTAGCCTTGAGCGTGAAGCTATTAACGAAATCCAGAGTTTGGTTTTGGCAATTCGCCATCTCGGCCAATTCTCCACTGTATCCCGGAACGCCAGTAATGGTCTGGAAGGTTGCCAGTCTCGGAGCCTTCTGGCCGTTGATGCGGCTGCCGTTCTGCCATTCGCCGGTGTCATGCGCCTGAATGTCGACCTCGTAGTAACCAGTGGCATCAATCGGCGCTTTGAGATACATGGCATCGGGGTTTTCCCCGGTCCATTTTCGCAGCATATCCATGGAGCGAAAAAACTCCGGAAAGCGGGCGTCGGCTCTTATACCGAATTCAATTTCCCGGTTCAGGTGCGCCAGAAGGTAACGATAGCCGTCGGCCAGTACCCGCTCGCTGGCAGCAGGGGGATAGTGCTCTGGGTCAACCAGTGTGCGTTCAGCTTTTGCCAGATCGTCAAGAAATCTCGCATAGGCGGCGCTCAATTTATCTTCTGGCGAGTCATTCGCATTGGCTGGCGCATGGCTCAGGCAAAAACCGATGATCGTCGACACTACAAGCGTGGCTGGCCGTAAACTGCACCGCCTGTTCGGGGATATTGGCATGGCGCTTTCACCTCGTTGGTGGATTTATTATTGCGTTCATTGTTGGACCGATCTGTCCTCACCTAAGCGTAGCAGGGTCCAAGAGGCGGAATAGGTTGAGATGCTTCAATGGCACTGACCTTTGCGTTCGCACCGGGTAGCACAACGGCATTGAAGGTTGCCTGTCTGGGCAGTGCCTGGATTTAAATGCTAACGACTTTGGCGCCAAATGCCATTCTCCCCGGTTGGTGCCGTAAAGATACTGCAATGGTTCTGACCGGAAGTTCTATCCGGCTATCGAAAATAACTATTAATAGATAAGTGGAGCAACGTCCCATGCAAAGCAACCGCCCTGTAAAGGCGCTTCTTACTCTCGCTGTCCTTTCTGCTACCGGATTTTCCGACCTGGCTCAGGCGCAGGTTCTGGAAGAGGTCATAGTAACCGCGCGCAAGCGTGCGGAGAGCCTCCAGGACGTGCCTATGGCTGTGAGCTCCTTCAATGCCGATATGCTGCGAAACGCACAAGTCGACAACATCCTGGATCTTGAGCGCATGTCGCCGAATGTCACGTTGACGACCACCGGCGGGTTGGCTGCAGGCGGTGTGTCAGTGTTCATTCGCGGCATTGGCAACGACGTGGGCTTCGACCAGGGCGTTGGCATATACGTAGACGATGTTTACCTGAACCAGACGACCGGGGCTCTTCTGGATGTTTTCGATGTAGAGCGCGTTGAAGTTCTTAAAGGTCCCCAGGGCAATCTCTACGGCCGCAATACCATTGGCGGTGCGATAAAGTTCATCTCGAAGGAGCCCACCGAAGAGCTTGAAGGCAGGGTGGAAGTGAGCGCTGGCCGCTTCGATATGAAAGAGGTCAAAGGCAATATTTCAGGCCCGATTATCGGCTCTACCTTGCTGGGTAGCTTTGCAGCCGTATACAAAGATCGGGACGGGATTCAAACCAATAGCTTCAATGGTGATGAATACTGGAGTGAAGATGTTAAGGCATTTCGTGGCAGCCTCTTGTGGAATGCCAGCGATTCCTTGCGACTCAAGCTCTCTGCCGATCACTCACGGGATCGCTCGGCTCCGAGCATACCCAATCGGGTATTTGTGGACACCGATACGTTGAGTGGCATCGACTTTGTGATCAGTGGCGCCAACACCTTTTTGGGCCCTGGCACAGGCATTGTCGACACGCCCAATGACGCTTCTCTGCCCACTGATATTGATACGGTGTCGAGCGAGTTTGTTGATGGATTTGACGAATACAAAATTGATACCACCACCATTTCCTTAACCCTGCAGTGGGAGCTTTCGGAGCGTTGGGACTTCAAATCTGTAACCGCCGGCCGAAGCTCAGAGTTTGTCACGCCTTATGATTTTGATGGCTCCAATCAGCAATTTATAACGACGATTAACGACACAGTCGAAAATGAAGACCTTTCTCAGGAATTCCAGTTTAATTTCAACGGTGAAAATCTACACGCTGTAATGGGGCTCTACTACCTGGACGGGTTGGAGGAACGGCCCTCTTTTACACATCAGTACGCAAGGCTGCGGGCGATCACACAGCAAACCAAGGACACCTATGTGTCCGATCGTGAACTCGAATCCGTCTCTGCTTACGGCACGATCGACTGGGACATTACAGAGAAGTGGCAGCTGTCGTTTGGGGGGCGCTACACCCAGGACAAAAAGGTTGAAACAACGCTCGCTACAGTAGATCGAACTTACTTTGCCTACGCAGGTCTGGCGGGCTTTCCCTCAAGTGCCATTGTGTCTGTCATGCCTGGGCAAGAGGCGAATGCGGCCCAAAGTCCCATGTTTGCCTACTGGGCTTCGCAGTTTGCGCCGCCGGAATTCAATTCTGAAGCCGTTCGTGTTGTGTTTCCGGAAAATACCGGCGGGGACGATACCTGGTCCCAGTTCTCGCCAAGCGCACGTCTGACCTGGTTTGCCGCTGAAGACCTGATGCTCTATACCGCTTACCAGCAGGGTTTCAAGTCAGGCGGCTTCCAGCGTGATTCCCAAGATGCTGATAGTTATGAGCCTGAAGTGGTTGATGCTTACACCATCGGTGTTAAAAGCACCTGGTTGAATGGCTCTTTGCGTATTAATGGTGAAGCCTTCTATAACGATTACAGTGACAAGCAGTTACAAACAATTGTCCTGACAGAAACCGACCTGCAGGCGCAGGTAGGAAATGTGGGTGAAGTAGAGACCAGTGGCGCCGAAGTTGAGCTGACCTGGTTGCCGCCTGTGGATGGTCTGACTATCGGCGCGAATATCGGCTATCTGGATGCCGAGGTGAAGTCTTATCAAAGTGGCGGCGAAGACATCGCTGAAACAACAGCGTTGGGGTTCTCGCCGCAATGGACCGCGCAGGCGCGTGTCATGTACGAATTCGATGTGTCGAATCTCGGCAATCTTATGCTGGGAGCCGATATCGCCTATCGCGACGATTCCTATACCAACTCGCCAATTGATCTCACCAGTACGGTGGCCGACTCGCAGTTCCAGGAGGCTTTCAGCACATGGAATGCGATCGCGACTTTTACCACCTTTGACGGTAGTTGGAGGGTGGCGCTGGAAGGCAAGAACCTGTCCGATAAGCGCGTTCTTAGCAATAGTTACAATGTAGGGCCCTTCGTTACTGGCGCATATAGTATGCCACGTACCTGGGCGGTTTCTCTTGCATATGAGTTTTAAAAGAACAGCCCCGGGAGATTCGGTCATGTTATTTACACTCAAGCGCAGATGCGCGGCGATAGCCCTGCCGGTGTCGCTATGGCTCATCGCAGTATCTGCTGTGGCAGACAATGTGGTTGACGATGCCGCCGCCACAGCTCAACCTCAATTGGGGATTACAGGAAGAAACCTTCGCGATATGGGGGGGTATGAGGCCAGCGATGGACGCGTCATCCGCCAAGGTGTCCTTTATCGCTCAGGTAACCTTAGCGGTCTAACGTCGCCTGAGCAGGAAGCACTCGCTGCATTGGGTATTCGGAGCATCTGCGATTTTCGCACTTCAGCGGAGCGTGAGGAGCGACCCGATCCGGAGCTCACCAATGCGCATCAGGTAGAAGGGTGCCAGGACAATTCAGTCAAGACCGCACTTTCCTCGTCCTTCCAAAAGCTGCTTGATGCACAGTCTGCCGGCAAGGAAGTGAACTGGCGAGAAATAATGATCAAAAATTACAGCACAATGGGAAGTCGTTACGCCGATTCCTATCGTGCCATGTTCTCTTCGCTGCTATCTGAGGAGGGAAGGCCGATGCTGTTCCATTGTACGGCCGGCAAGGATCGGACAGGTGTCGCGGCAGCGCTTATTCTCAGCGTGCTGGGCGTTCCCCGAGAAACTATCCTGAAGGACTATGAGGCAAGCGCCCTCGATCCGGTTACGTGGGATGAAAGCATAGATTCCAAAGTCTATCCGAAAGAACTGGTTGATCAGCCGGCTCTGGCAAATCCTGACCCTGCGTACATTCAGGCGGCGCTGGAAGGAATTGAAGCTCGGTACGGAAGCATCGACAATTATCTTCTAGAAGCGCTCCAGCTGAATGAGAAGGATATTGAAAACCTCCGTCATGCCCTGCTTAAAGGCCACTGAATCCTGGTTGGTAGTGTCTGTCGGTGTGGCGGTAAGGTTTCTATTGGGTTTGTCTGGTTTTCTGGCATTGGTGTCAGGTGCCAACGCCTCGGCTGACACGGAGGCGTCATTCAGCATAGATCAGCCCGTTAGTGGGAGCTGCGAGAAGGTAAAAAACGCCACGCCATTGTGTCTTTTCTCAAACCCCGAAGACATGGCGATACTTCCAGGAAATCGCTGGCTATTGGTAAGTGAGTATGGGGATTACCATGGCTCGCGCCCCGGAGCACTTGTCTTCTATGACCTCGACAAGAAGAAACGCCGAATTGCCTATGATGGCGACAGTACTCAGCCGCCGGGTGAGTATTGGGGAGATCCCTCATGCATCGAGGCCCCAGGGGCGGTGTTCAGCCCGCACGGCATAGACTTGAAACGTAGAAAGGACGGGCGCTGGCAGTTGCTTGTTGTTCAGCATGGCGGACGGGAGTCCATCGAGTTTTTTGAGTTGGTTAATTCCGACCATGGACCATCGTTGCTATGGCGTGGTTGTGCAATTGCGCCAGACAACGCCAGTCTGAACTCGGTGGCTGCCGGTGCGGATGGTGAGCTTTTCACCACAAAAATGATGGCAAGCAAGGTCTCATGGGGTTCAGATTCCAGTGAGTCGTCAGGTCTGGTCTTTCGCTGGACAGGCCGCTCAGGGTTTGAGGTGGTTCCTGGCAGCGAAGGCCTCATGCTCAATGGGATAGCTGCCAGCAAGGATGGCCGCTCACTGTATGTGGTCTATTCCGGGGAGAACGTGGTCAAAAAGATCGATTCAGAACGCGGGATAGTTATTGATTCCACCCCGGTGAAATCAGCCGACAATATAAAGTGGTCCGCAGACGGTGAGACCCTCCTGGTGGCTTCGTTTGTAGGTTCACAAGCCATTGAAGACTTCGCCCACTGTACTTCTGCCGAGGTCGGGGTCTGCCCAATTGCGTTCTCTATTATTGAGTTGGAGCCTGAGCAGTTGGCCAAGAAGACACTGTTTGACAATCGGGCCGCTCCGATGGGGGCTGGCACGGTTGGCATCAAAGTCAAAGACACGCTGTTTATAGGAACATTCTCTGGTAATCGAATACTGCAAGTAGAGCTGCCCGCACCGGCTCTCTGACATTGCAGGCCGATTGAGCGGCTTGGCAGTTGGCGCCAGTCATTCTGAGTGAGTACGGTAGCAATGAACATACAGCAGGGTGTTTATCGAACCAGGTTGCCAGGGTGGTTTTCGTCCATGGCCCGTCGCCGGTAGTTGCTTGGCGTTTCCCCGGTCCATTTTTTGAATGAGCGCGCAAACGAGCTGACTTCAGTAAAGCCGAGCATTTCGGCTAATGGAGCCAGCCCTGGATAGTCGTGCAACAGTCTATCCATCGCTACTTCGCAGCGTACCTCATCTTTGATGGCCTGATAGCTGGTGGCTTCTGCCTGCAGGCGCCTGCGCAGACTGGATTCTGACATATAGAGCATCGCAGCTATTTCGCTGAAACTTGGTATGCGTTTGGAAAGGTCGGCGCTGAGGAGTGAGCGTATCGCCTGACTGGTGGACATGCTCGGGTCGTCGAGCGTGATCAGGTGGTAAACGCTGTTGCTAAGAAATTCCTCCAGCGAGCGCCTGGTTTGTACCAGTCGATGCGCAAGAAGGTCAGGCTCGAAGTAGAGCGCCGTCTCTATCGCATCGAAATATACCGGGCAGTTAAAGATGGCGGCTAATGCGTTATGGTATTTCTTATTGATTGGAGGAGCGGCGATTCGCACTTCAATGCAGTTCATGGGCTGTCCTATTAGCCAGCCGCAAAGGCTGTGCCAAGTTCGCAAGCCAGATGCCCGGGCCATCGCCAGCGCATGCCGGCCTCTTTCCCAATCGGTTGGAATCAATGGTGAGCCTTGCAGCGGCAAATCAATCTCGTAGATCAGTTTGGCCCTTGCGTCGGTGCCCTCGTCTATCAATGCCATGCGGTAGCGGTTGATTTTGAACAGCAACAATTCAAAGCGGGTTGCGAGGCGTAGTGCATCTCCAAGTGTCAGTGCGCCGATCATGCTGTGACACATCACTTCAAAGCTCTCGCTGCCAACACCAGCGCCCCAAATCAGTGGGCTGTCAATGCGCTGTGCAGCGGCGCTGTACACGCGGGAATAGTAGCTGGCCGGTAGCCGGTGGCCAGGTGGTAGTGAAAGCATCTGGTCGGCTGTCAGGTGAGTCCCCGCTGTGAGGGACTTCAAATCCAGTCCTACCTGACGCAGATACTGCAAAAGTAGCTGGATTTTTCTAGCGGGTAGTTGACTATCCGGCTGCCCATCACCACGCAATGCCATAATCCTCACCGTAATCCGACGCGCCGCCCCACATAGTGCCGTGCTCGGCGTCAAACCAGATGGCGGTGATGGGCGAGTAGGTGCGCTCGACGGTTTCGACGGTGTAGCCCATTTTCTTCAGCGCGGCGCGGGTGTAAGGCGTGACCTGGTGGGTCACTTCCAGCCGCCCGGGTTCGCTCTGGTGGGCGCCGAAGGAGCTCTGCATCTGGTAGCTGGTGATGTTGTGGGCCTCGGCGGCCTGCTGCACGTTCATGTCGAATTCCACCATGTTCAGGAAGAACTGCAGCAGGTTCTGGTCCTGGGTGTCGCCGCCCTGCACCGAAAAGGCCATCAGCGGCTTGCCGTTCTTCAATGCCAGGCTGGGGGTCAGGGTGGCCCGGGGGCGCTTGCCGGGGGCAACGACGTTGTAGGGGTTGATGCGCTCGTCCAGCACGAAACTCTGCATGCGCTGGGACAGGCCGATGCCGGTGTTGCCGGCCACAAAGGCGGGCACCCAGCCGCCGGAGGGGGTTACCGATACCACCCAGCCCTCGGCGTCGGCCGCCTGGATGGAGGT
This sequence comes from Parahaliea mediterranea, assembly GCF_003402235.1. Classification (GTDB taxonomy): domain Bacteria; phylum Pseudomonadota; class Gammaproteobacteria; order Pseudomonadales; family Halieaceae; genus Parahaliea; species Parahaliea mediterranea. The sequence continues at coordinate 357,212 of NZ_QEWO01000003.1, read as the reverse complement.
GGTGCCGGCCACAAAGCCCTCGTCATGTGTCATCAGGCCAGCCTGCTGGAAGCCTTCGGCGCCCTCGGCATCGGCGGCGGGGGGAATGGGCGACCACTGCTCCAGCAGGTTTTTGAAGGGATTGCTGCCACGCTGGAAGGCATAGGGGTCGCCGGGGCGGGCATCGGGGTTGTTGCGTTCAGGGTCGATGAGCTTGCGCCGCTCGGCGGCGTATTGTTTCGACAGCAACCCGGTCACCGGCTCCTCTGGCGGGAGGTAGGGGTCGCCGTAGTAGAAGTCGCGGTCGGCAAAGGCCAGGTTCATGGCTTGGTAGAGGGTGTGAATATAGCGGCTGCTGTTGTAGCCCATGGCCTTGAGGTCATAGCCTTCGAGAATGTTCAGCGCCTGCAGCATGGCCGGCCCCTGCACCCAGGTGGTGAGTTTGTAGACGTCGATGCCCCGGTAGTTGGTGGTCACCGGCTCTTCGATATGCACCTGCCAGTTGGCCAGGTCTTGCCGGGTGAACAGGCCGCCGTGTTCTTGCGTGGCGCGCACAATCTCCGCGGCGATATCGCCCTTGTAGAATCGGTCATAGGCGGCGTAGATGGCCTCTTTGCGGCTTTTGCCAGCGGCCAGTGCCTGGGCTTCGGCATCCACCAGTTTTTTCAGGGTGGCCAGCAGGTCGGGCTGTTTGAAAATTTCGCCGGGGTAGGGTGCCGCGCGCTGCTGGCTGTCCTTGTTGTTCAAGTGGGGCAGGAATACGCGGGTGGAGTCCGGCCACTGCAGGATGACGTCCCGGCGCCGCTCCATGTTGTCCGCCTGCTGGGCCTCGATGGGATATCCACGGGCCATTTCCATGGACGGGGCCAGCACCTGCGCCAGGCTCAGGCTGCCGAATTCCGCCAGCATCACCATCAGCCCGCCGGGTGTGCCCGGGGTAACGGCGGCCAGCGGGCCGTATTCCGGCGGATACACCATGCCTCGCTCGCGGAAGAAGTCGGGCGTCGCGCCGGTGGGTGCCACGCCCAGGGCATTGATGCCTTTTACCTCGCCGGTGTGGGGGTTGTAGATCAGGGCCTGGGTTTCGCCGCCCCAGCTGAGCACATCCCACATGGTGGCACTGGCGCCGAGCATGGCGCAGGCGGCGTCTACCGCGTTGCCGCCCTGGGCGAACATCATCGCCCCGGCGGTGGCGCCCAGGGGTTTGCCGGTAATGGCCACCCAGTGCTTGCCGTGCAGCACCGGCTTGGCGGTGGCCTGGGCGTTGGCAACGGGGGCGATCAAAGGCGCGGTGAGAAGGGACAGGGCGCAGGCGGTGCCCAGCAAAGCGCGTCGGGTGGTGATAGACATGGTGGCTCCTTGTGTCTTTGGGTGCAGGATAACAAAGCCGCCGCCGGCCGGCGCGCCTGTTGGCGATTGGTCATTTTTCACAGCGGCCCGGGCGTGCGGATTTGGCACTGACTAAAATATGTTAGTCTTCAGCCACTTAACTCAGGGGAAGGGCCATGCACTGCCCATTTTGTGCCGCCGATGACACCAAGGTCATCGACTCTCGTCTGGTTGCCGAAGGGGACCAGGTGCGGCGCCGTCGCGAGTGCCTAAGCTGCAAGGAGCGCTTCACCACCTACGAGGTGGCGGAACTGGTGATGCCGCGAGTGATCAAGCAGAACGGTGATCGCGAGCCCTTCGACGAGAACAAGCTCCGCGCTGGTTTCCAGCGCGCCCTGGAGAAACGGCCGGTGTCTATCGAGGACATCGAGGCCGCCATCAACCAGATCAAGCACGACCTGCGCGCCACCGGCGAACGCGAAGTGGGCTCGCGGGTGCTGGGTGAGCTGGTGATGGACTCCCTGAAACAGCTCGACCAGGTGGCCTACGTGCGCTTTGCGTCGGTGTACCGCAGTTTCCAGGACATCGCCGAATTCCGCGATGCCATCGAGCGGCTGGAAAGCGACAGCGCCACCAGCACCTCCTGATTATGTTCTCTGCCTTCGATACCCGCATGATGGCGCGGGCCCTGCAGCTCGCACGGCGCGGGCGTTTCTGGGCCGCTCCCAACCCCCATGTGGGCTGTGTGCTGGTGCGCGACGGCCAGGTGATTGGCGAGGGCACCACCCAACCGGCCGGTGGTAACCACGCCGAGGTGGAGGCTTTGGCCATGGCCGGCGATGCGCGTGGCGCCACCGCTTATGTGACCCTGGAACCCTGCTCCCACCACGGCAAAACCGGCCCCTGTGCCGACGCGCTTGTCGCCGCCGGGGTTGCGCGGGTAGTGGCGGCCATGGAAGACCCCAACCCCCAGGTTTCCGGGCGCGGCCTCAAGGCGCTGCGGGCGGCGGGCATCGCCGTGGATTGCGGCCTGCTGCAGCGCGAGGCCGAGGCGGTGATTCCCGGGTTCATCGCCCGCATGCGCCGCGGCCACGGCCGGGTGCGGGCCAAGCTGGCCATGAGCCTGGACGGCCGCACCGCCATGGCCAGTGGCGAAAGCCAGTGGATTACCGGGCCCGCTGCCCGCGAGGATGTGCAGCGCCTGCGGGCGGCCAGCTGCGCCATTGTCACCGGCGTTGGCACCGTGCTGGCGGATGACTGCGCCCTCACCGTGCGCGCCGAGCAGCTCGATGCCGACGCCCTCGCCCTGGGCGCGGGCCGGCGCCAGCCCCTGCGGGTGGTGCTGGATGGCGCCCTGCAAACCCCGGCCGGGGCGCGTATTCTTGCCGGCACCGCCCCGACGCTGCTGTGTCACGCCGATGGCGCGCCGGTGCCGCCGCACCTGGCAGCGGTAGAGCGGGCCGAGTTGCCGCACAGCGCGGCGGGGCTGGATCTGGCGGCATTAATGCCCCTGCTTGCCACGCGGCAATGCAACGAAATTCTGGTAGAATCTGGCCCCCGTTTGGCCGGGGCCATGCTGCAGGCCGGCCTGCTGGACGAGCTGATCGTGTACATGGCTCCGGTGCTGATGGGCAGTAACGCCAATCCACTGCTGCACCTGCCCCTGGACAGCATGGCGCAGAAAGTGCCGCTGGCGGTGAGCGACCTGCGGCAGGTGGGCAGCGACTGGCGTTTTACCCTGGCGCCCGCCGGCTAAGCAACTGTCTGCCTGGCGGCCGTCTCTATGGTGCGCCGCCGCACACAGCGGGCCACCAGCCAATCGTCAAACAACAGGATTCCAAGATGTTCACAGGCATTATCCAGGCCGTTGGCGAGATTGCCGCGCTGCAGCCCAGCGGCGGCGACTTGCGCCTGCGGGTGCGCAGCGCCGGGCTGCCTCTTGATGATGTGGCCCTGGGCGACAGCATCGCCACCAATGGCGTGTGCCTGACGGTGACCGAACTGCCGGGGGATGGTTACTGGGCAGACGTGAGCCGCGAGACCCTGGATTTCACTACCCTCGGCGCGCTGAAGGTTGGCGCCAGGGTCAATCTGGAGAAGGCCCTGACGCCCGCCAGCCGGCTCGGTGGGCATATCGTGTCCGGGCACGTGGACGGTGTTGGCGAAGTGGTCAGCAGCGCCGAGGATGGCCGCTCTATTCGTTTCGTCCTGCGCGCTCCGGATGCGCTGGCCAAGTACATCGCCCACAAGGGCAGCATCACGGTGGATGGCACCAGCCTCACGGTGAACGCGGTGCACGGCGCTGAGTTTGACCTGAATATCATTCCCCAGACCATGGCCGAGACCATTTTTGGCACCTACGCCCCGGGCAGCCGGGTCAACCTGGAGGTGGACCTGATCGCCCGCTACCTGGAGCGCCTGGTGCTGGGCGAGGCCGCTGCCAACCCGCAGGCGGGCGGCCTGACCATGGCAACGTTGGCCGAGAACGGTTTTTTGCGCCGCTAGGGCGCGACAAGGATTTTTTATGCACGTCAATTCCGTAGACGAACTGATCAGCGACATTCGCCAGGGGCGGATGGTGGTGTTGCTGGACGACGACGCCGAGAGCCACAACGAAGGCGTGGTCATGGTGGCGGCGGAGCACTGCGATGCCGGCCACGTGAATTTCATGGCGCGCCAGGCCCGGGGCTTGGTCTGCCTGACCCTCACCGAGGATCGCTGCCGCCAGCTGGATTTGCCACCCATGGTGGCCGAGGCCCGGGGCGAGAAGTCCAACTTCACCCTGTCCATCGAGGCGGCGGTGGGCATCGACACTGGCATCTCCGCCGCCGATCGCGCCCGCACCGTGCAGGCGGCGGTAGCGCCCCACGCGGTGCCGGCGGATATAGTGCAGCCGGGGCACATCTTCCCGCTGACCGCCATGCCCGGCGGCGTACTGACCCGCGCCGGCCATACCGAGGCGGCGTCTGACTACGCGCGCCTGGCGGGCCTGATGCCGGCGGCGGTGATCGCCGACATACTGACCCCGGCCGGTGAGCTGGCGGACGGGCCGGCGCTGGTGGAGTTCGCCAAACAGCACCAGCTGAAAATTGGCACCGTGGCGGATCTCATCCACTTCCGCCTTGCCAACGAGCGCACCATTCGCCGGGTGCGCGAGGGCCTCATCCAGACCGCCCACGGCGAGTTCCGGCTGACCGCCTACCGCGACCAGACCATGGGCGAAGTCCATATCGCCCTGTCGCGGGGTGAGATTCGCGCCGATGAGCCGACGCCGGTGCGGGTGCATGTCACCAGCACCCTGCGCGACCTGGTGACCACCGAATTGCCGGGTGGCGCATCCTGGAGCCTGGGCAAGTGCCTGGACTACATCGCCGGGGCGGATCGCGGGGTGGTTGTGCTGCTGGCGCGCAGCGAGGGCAGCGAGCAGCTGCTGGCCAGCATTGATATGGCCCTGGGCGAAGAGCCGGCGCCAAGCCACAGCGGTGACGACACCTACACCACGGTGGGCCTGGGCTCCCAGATCCTCAAGGACCTGGGCGTTGGCAAGATTCACCTGCTCGGCGCCCCCATCAAGTACAATGCCATCTCCGGGTTCGACCTGGAGGTGCTGGACTTTATCGAGCCTTAGTAGAATTCACGCGCAGACGAACACGGAATACTCAATATGCACAACATCAAGACCCTGGAAGGCGATTTCACCCACACCAAAGGCAACTACGCCCTGGTGGTTGGCCGCTGGAACAGCTTTGTGGTGGAACACCTGCTGGAAGGCGCCATCGACGCCCTGCGCCGCCACGGCGTGAGCGAAAAGCAGCTCACCATCGTGCGCGCCCCGGGCGCCTTCGAAATTCCGCTGGTGTGCCAGAAAGTGGCCAAGAGCGGCAAGTACGACGCCATCATCGCCCTCGGCGCGGTAATCCGTGGCGGCACGCCCCACTTTGAATACGTGGCCGGCGAGTGCACCAAGGGCCTGGCCCAGGTCAGCATGGAGCACGGCGTGCCCGTGGCCTTCGGTGTGCTGACGGTGGACTCCATCGAGCAGGCCGTTGAGCGCTCTGGCACCAAGGCCGGCAACAAGGGCGCCGAAGCCGCCCTGTCGGCGCTGGAGATGGTCAGCCTGATGGGCCAGCTGGACTGAGGTGACTGTGAGCAAACCCCCGGGCAATGCCCTGGCGGCCCAGCGCCGCAAGGCCCGCCACTACGGCATGCAGGCCCTGTACCAGTGGTACATGGCCGAATCACCGCTGAACCAGATCGAGGCGGAATTTCGCACCGATTACGATTTCGACCACGTCGACAGCGATTACTTCAGCGCCCTGCTGCACGAGGTGCCGGCGCGCGTCGACGAACTGGAAGAGACCTTCACTCCCCTGCTGGATCGCAAACTGGAAGAGCTCGACCCCATCGAGCGCACCCTGCTGCGCATGGGCACCTGGGAACTGGCGCATCGCATCGACGTGCCCTACAAGGTGGCGATCAACGAGGCCGTGGCACTGGCAAAAAAATTCGGCGCCACCGACAGCCACAAATACATCAATGGTGTGCTGGACAAGCTGGCGCGTGAGCTGCGGCAGGTGGAAGTGGCCGCCGATCACCCCGGCCGGGCCTGATTGGCCACGGCGCGCCGCAGCCTCAACGCCAATCCCAGGCCCACTCTCAGCAAAAGTCCAAGCACAAGTCCTAAGACCATGGCCGCCAGCGAATTCGAACTGATCTACCGCTACTTTGCGGCCCTCGGGCGCGGCCCCGGGGTGCGCCTGGGCGTGGGGGACGACTGCGCCCTGTTGCAGGTGCCCACCGGAGAGGTGCTCGCCACCTCAATGGATACCCTGGTGGCCGGGGTGCACTTTCCGGCCGATGCTTTCCCCGAGGACATTGGCTTTCGCGCGGTGGCGGTGGCGGCCTCGGACCTGGCCGCGGTCGGCGCCCAGCAACTGGGCATGACCCTGGCCCTGACCCTGCCCGAAGCGGACGAACTGTGGGTGAAGACCTTCAGTGAAGGGGTCGCCGCCGCGGTGTCCGCCTTCGACCTGCCGCTGGTGGGTGGCGATACCACCCGCGGCCCGCTGGCGATCACCGTGCAGGTGCTGGGCTCGGTGCCGGAAGGCGCGGCCCTGCTGCGCAGCGGCGCCCGTGCCGGCGACCGGCTCTGCGTGAGCGGCACCCTTGGTGACGCAGCGGCGGCGCTGCTGGTGCTGCAGGGGCAGTGGCCCGGCAGCGATGAGGCTGCAGATTATCTCGAACAGCGCTACTACCGCCCCTCGGCCCGCCTGGGACTGGGGCGCCTGCTGCGCGATGGCGCGAGCGCGGCCATTGATATTTCCGACGGCCTGCTGGCAGACGCCGGCCACATTGCCGCCGCCAGCGGTGTGCGGCTGGTGGTGGACCCCGAGCGCATTCCCCTGTCGGGCGCCCTGCAGGCCCACCCCGACCGGCAGCAGGCCCTGCGCTGGGCGCTGACCGGCGGGGACGACTACGAACTGTGCTTCACCCTGCCGCCCGGCGCGCCGCTGCCGCCGCTGTGCACTTGCATCGGGGAAGTGACCGCGGGGGAGGGCGTGGACTGCGGTCTGAACCTCGGCTTGAACCTCGGCTTGAACCTCGACCAGACGGGCTACCGGCACTTCCCATGAGCCGGCCCAACCTCAAATCCCCCGTTCACTGCCTGGCCTTTGGCTTTGGCTCCGGCCTTGCCCCGAAGGCGCCGGGCACCTTTGGCACACTGGCGGCGGTGCCCTTCTACCTGCTGGCGGCGCAGCTCGACCTAGCCGCCTACCTGGTGTTTCTGCTGTTGGCCTTTGTGCTGGGCGTGTATGTCTGCGACCGGGCCAGCCGCGACCTGGGCGTGCACGATCACCCGGGCATCGTGTGGGACGAATTCGTCGGTTACTGGATTACCCTGTGCGCCGCCCCGGCGGGCTGGTGGTGGGTGGTGGCGGGGTTCGTGCTGTTTCGCGTGTTCGACATCCTCAAGCCCTGGCCCATCGGCTGGCTGGACCGGCGCGTGCACGGCGGGCTGGGCATCATGCTGGACGACGTGGTGGCCGGGGTGATGGCCTGGGCCTGCCTGCAGGGCCTGGCGCAACTGCTGGGCTGAGTCCGCAAGCTGTTTGGCCCCTGTTGCAAGACAGGTTAAGCGACGGGCTGCAAAACAGATCACAAAGCAGTCCGCAAAAATGCAGCCAGAAGCCAGCTCTACCGCCCATCTGCCCCTATACTGGGGCGATGTTCCGATTGATGACGCCGCGATGACGCGAACCCTGGCGATGCTGTTCACCTGCTGCCTGCTTATCGCCCCGCCCGCCGGGGCGGTGTCGCTGGTGGTGGAAGCCCTGCTGCCCAACACGGCGGTGATCACCATCGATGGCACCCGCAAAACCCTGCGCGCCGGGCAGAGCCACGGCGGGGTAACGCTGATTAGCGCCGACGCGAAGGCCGCGGTGGTGGAGGTGAACGGCCAGCGGCAGACGGTGCGCATGCACCAGCGCATCACCGGCAGTTACCAGGCCCCCACGGAGCGGGTGGTGAGCATTCCCCGGGACGCCCACCTGCAGTACCGCACCACCGCCCATCTCAACGGCCGCAGCATGCAGGTGATTGTGGATACCGGTGCCAACGTGGTGGCCATGAACAGCGACCACGCCCGCCGCCTGGGGGTGGATGTTGCCGGCGGCCAGCCCACCCGCATGGAAACCGCCAGCGGCGTGGCCAGGGCATGGACGGTCACACTGCACAGCGTCGATGTGGGCGGCATCCGGGTCGACAATGTGCAGGCGGTGGTGGCCGAGGGCGGCTTCCCCCGGGATATTCTGCTGGGCATGACCTACCTGCGACACGTCAGTCTGAGCGAGGAGGGCGGTGTGCTCTCCCTCCGCCGCCAGTGGTAAAACCCTAGAACGTCAGGTTGGCCTGCAGGTACAGGTAGTACTTGTCGTCAATGCCGCGCTCCTGAAGCGCGTTGCTGGCATTGAAATAGGTAAAGCCACTTTCCAGTCGCAGCCGGCTGGGGATGACCTGCCAGCGCAGCACCGTTTCCAGCTGGCTGCCCAGGTGCTTGTCGCCGCTGGGGGTGGTGTCGTTCAGGCCACTGCTGGGGCTTGGCGCCGACGCGGTGGCCAGCCAGGCATCACGCAGTTCCATGTTCAGGCGCCAGTTGGGGGCGGGTTGCAGCTCCAGGCGCAGGGCGGGCGAGCTGATGTTGTTGCGCACCAGAATCCGGTAGATGCCGGTGGGGCCGAAGTCGCCGCGCGGCACACCAAAGAGTGAATCCAGCCCGTTGTTCTCGTCATCGGTCGGGTCGCGATCGCCGCTGGCGTAGTCGTAGTGCACCTGCAGCCGGGGCTGCCAGGGTGCCTCGAAGGTATAGCCCAGCTCGGCGTGCAGGAAGCTGGCGGAATGGTCCAGCGAAGCGGTGTCAATGGCTGCGCTGCTGCGGCGCGAGCGGCCCTCCTGCTGCAGGACCTCCAACTCATGATCCCACTGCGCCACGTTTGGCTCGCGCAGCCAGCGTGCGCCCAGGCTGTACAGCTCGCGGTTGCGGGTTTGCAGGTCGGCGCTGTCGCGCTCCTTGAGTGTCAGCAGGTACAGCTCGCCCTGGCTGTCGAAGGGCAGCCCGCCGCGCTCGTACACCAGGCCACCGAACTGCTGGCTGTCGTAGGAGCGGTCGCTTTTCATCTTGTTGTCGCGCGGGTCGCCGTTGTACAGGCGCTGTACCGGCAGGCTGTAGAAAACCCGTAGGGCGTCTGTCTCGCCCAGTTGCCAGCGCGCGTTCACCCCGTCAAAGGCATTGATGGTGTTGCGGTAGCGGTTGCGCGCCATAAAGCGACGGCTGCCGATGTCCTGGGTGAAGCGTCCCAGCTTCACCTGCCACTGTTCGCCGCCAAACCAGACATAGCCCTGCAGGATATCCAGCGGGTTGACCATGGCGTTGTTCACCGGGGTGTCGTCTTCTACCCAGAAGATGCGGCTGTCGGCCAACTCCACGGTGGCGCCGCTGTGTTCAAAGTCGAGATCGGCGCGCAGGGTGGTGCGCTCCACCAGCGCGTGATCCTCGCGTTCGCCGCTGTCGAAATCCTGGTGCAGGAATTCCGCGCGGGTTTGCAGGGTGCCCGACAGTGATAGCCATGAGGGCAATTGCAGGTTGCTGTCTGGTGTGTTGGCGCTGGCGCTGGCACTGGCAAGAAGACCGCAGAGCAGGGCGGAGCGGGCAGTGCGCTGTGCGGGCCTGGGTTGAAAAAACATCAATAAAATACTCGCTGGGTAGGGGATTTCCCGATTGGGGGTGAAAGTACTGACATTATCGCCCGCCAGGGGCGCGGCTTTAATGCCGCAGTGCATCACCTGAGGCGACACGGGGGTGCGGAAACCGCCACACGGCTAAAGATCGTGCGTCAGGCACCGATATTAGCCTTGCAATGGCAGCGTGTCGGGCGCTGCTGTCATCGGATTGAAGTCGCCCGGCGAGCATGCCAGGCAGGAGAAACCTTAGTGTCATCAACGTCCAAAATGTCGCCAGTAGCAAAAGCGTCATCTGTATCAAAAACATCGTTCACGTTGAATCGTATCAATATCAAATATGGCGCCGCATTTGTAGCGGTGGCGCTGTCACTCATCTTTGTGGCGGTGTTGGACATGCTGCTGGTCAACTCGGTGCGCGACCGTATGGTGTCGTTCAGCGATGTGTTCAACGTCGCTACATCGGAGGTGCTCAACGCCGACCGCGACCTGTACCAGGCGCGCATGGCGGAATCCGCCTATGTACACAGCCTTGATGACGCCGGCCAGCGCCAGGCCCTGCGGCGGGCGTTTGAAGAAAACGCCGCCCAGGCGCAGGCGCGCATCGCGGCCTTCGCCGCCATTCTGTCGGATTATCCCGATGTGCTGGTGGCACTGGAAGGCTTTGACGAGCGCTACGCGCAGTGGCAGCGGCAGGCAGGCCAGTCCCTGGATTGGGTGGATGCCGGTGATGCCGAGGCCGCCGTGGCCCACCTGGGCGGCGCTTCGCTGGCCAGCTTCGATGCGCTGCGCGAGCTCTATAACCAAGCCGGCGAAGCGGTGGATAGCAAGGTGGACGAACTGGGCCTGGCAACCCAGGCGCGGGTGCGCACCCAGCAGCGGTGGGTGGGCGGCTTTTCGCTGGTAGTGGGGGTGGCGGCGGCGCTGCTTGCCATGGTCGGCCCACACATGATGTCCCGGGCGATTCGCCAGGTGAGCGGGCGCATCCGCGAAATCACCGAGGGGGATGGCGACCTCACAGCGCGCATCCAGAGCCGCCGTGGCGATGAAATCGGCGAGCTGGCCGCCCAGTTCAACGCCTTTATCAGCCGCATGGACAGCACCCTGCTGTCGGTGCGCGCCAGTGCCGAGCAGGTGAGTGGCGCCTCGCTGGATATTTCCCGCGGCGCTGAGGAACTGGCCTCGCGCACAGAGCAGTCATCCGCCAACCTGCATGAAACCTCGGCCTCCATGGAGGAGATCACCATCACCGTGCGCCACACCGCCGATGCCACCCAGCAGGCCAATGGCCTGATCAATTCTGCGGTGGGCATTGCCCGCCAGGGCAGTGCCGACATGCGCGGCGTGGCGCAGACCATGGACAAGATCAACGAATCCTCGGCAAAAATCCGCGACATTGTGACCCTGATCGACTCGGTGGCCTTCCAGACCAACATCCTGGCGCTGAATGCCTCGGTGGAGGCGGCGCGCGCCGGCGAGCACGGCCGCGGCTTTGCCGTGGTGGCCCAGGAAGTGCGCACGCTGGCTGGGCGCTGCAGTGACGCCTCCCATGAAATCCGCGACCTGGTGGAGGCTTCGGTGGGCATTACCCGGGCGGGAGCGGAACAGGTGGTGAGCGCCGGTCAGACCATGGAACAGATAGTCCAGAGCATTGAGAAAGTGACGGCGGTTATCCAGGAGATTAGCACCGGCGCCGAGGAGCAGAGCAAGGGCATTGGTCAGGTCAACACCGCCGTTGCCGAGCTGGACGTGATGACCCAGCACAATGCGACCATGGTGGAGGGCACCGCCACCGCCGCCGAGCGGATGCGCCAGCAGGCTCACAACCTGATGGCCCTGCTCGCCAGCTTCCGGCTTGGGCAGGTAGCGCAGGCCGAGGCGGGCGAGGCGGTACCGGCGCCGCCCGCGTCCCTGTCTTCACCGCCGCCCCTGCGCCGGGCGGCCTGATCCGCCCCCGGAGCAAAATGCGGGACACAAAAAAGCCGGCGCGAAGCCGGCTTTTTTGTGGATGGGCGGCGGTGCCGCCCTGGCGAAAGGCCCGCTTAGCTGGCCTTCTTCTTGCGCTCCGCCACTTCGGCTATAACCTGTTCCGCCACATTCTGTGGGCAGGGCAGGTAGTGGGAGAACTCCATGGAGAACTGGCCACGGCCAGAGGTCATGGTGCGCAGGTGGCCGATGTAGCCGAACATCTCGGACAGGGGAACATCCGCCTTGATGCGAACGCCGGTCGGGCCGGGCTCCTGGTCCTTGATCATGCCGCGACGACGGTTCAGGTCGCCGATCACGTCGCCCACGTGATCTTCCGGGGTGAACACGTCCACCTTCATGATCGGCTCGATCAGCTGCGGCGAGGCCTTGGGCATGGACTGGCGGAAGGCGCCCTTGGCGGCCAGTTCGAAGGCGATGGCGGAGGAGTCCACGGCGTGGAAGCCACCGTCGTACAGTTCGACCTGAACGTCCAGCACCGGGAAGCCGGCGATCGGACCTTCTTCCATCATCACCCGGAAGCCCTTCTCGATGGCCGGGAAGAATTCCTTCGGTACGTTACCGCCCACAACACTGGAGGTGAAGGCAAAGCCGGAGCCGGGCTCGCCGGGTCGGATGCGGTAGTCGATCTTACCGAACTGGCCAGAACCACCGGACTGCTTCTTGTGGGTGTAGCTGTCTTCGATTTCCTGGGTGATGGTTTCGCGGTAGGCCACCTGCGGCTTGCCCACTACCAGCTCCACACCGTAGGTGCGCTTGAGGATGTCCACCTTGATGTCCAGGTGCAGCTCGCCCATGCCCTTTAGGATGGTCTCGCCGGAGTCTTCGTCGGTTTCCACACGGAAGGACGGGTCCTCGGCCACCAGCTTGCCGATGGCGATGCCCATCTTCTCGACGCTGCTCTTGTCCTTGGGCGCTACGGCGATGGAGATTACCGGCTCCGGGAACACCATGGCTTCCAGGGTGCAGGGGTGGTCCGGGTCGCACAGGGTGTGGCCGGTCTGCACGTTTTTCATGCCCACGATGGCGATAATGTCACCGGCCTGGGCGGAGCTCAGCTCGGTGCGCTCGTCGGCCTGCATTTCCACCATGCGGCCGACCCGCTCGGTCTTGCCGGTGAAGCTGTTGAGGATGGTGTCGCCCTTGTTCAGGCGGCCGGAGTAGAGGCGCACAAAGGTCAGGGCGCCGAAGCGGTCGTCCATGATCTTGAACGCCAGCGCGCGCAGGGGCTCGTCGGCGTCCACTTTGGCGAACTCGCCGGTTTCGTTGCCTTCTTCGTCGGTCAGCGGCTGCGGGTCCACCTCGGTGGGGGCCGGCAGGTAATCGACAACGGCGTCCAGCACCAGCTGCATGCCCTTGTTCTTGAACGCGGAGCCACAGAAGGTGGGGAAGAATTCCAGATCGCGGGTGCCCTTGCGGATGCAGCGCTTGATGTCGTCGATGGAGGGCTCTTCGCCGTCCATGTAGGCCATCAGCAGGTCGTCGTCCATTTCCAAGGCGGTTTCGATCAGGTACTCGCGGTATTCGGCGACCTGGTCAACCATGTCGGCCGGCACGTCTTCAATGCTGTAGTTTTCCGGCTGGCCGGAGTCATCCCACACGTAGGCCTTGTTTTCCAGCAGGTCCACAACGCCTTTGAACTCGTCTTCGCGGCCGATCGGCAGGGTCATTACCAGCGGCTTGGCGCCCAGCACCTTCTTGACCTGCTCAACCACGCGCAGGAAGTCGGCACCGATGCGATCCAGCTTGTTGACGAAGATGATGCGGGACACTTCGGAGTCGTTGGCGTAGCGCCAGTTGGTCTCGCTCTGGGGCTCAACGCCGCCGGAGCCACAGAATACGCCGATGCCGCCGTCCAGTACTTTCAGGGATCGGTACACCTCAACGGTGAAGTCAACGTGCCCGGGGGTGTCGATGACGTTCAGGCGGTGACCCTTCCAGGAACAGGTCACGGCAGCGGACTGAATGGTAATGCCGCGCTCGGCTTCCTGCTCCATGAAGTCAGTGGTGGATTCACCCTCGTGCACCTCGCCCAGCTTGTGGATCTTGCCGGTGAGCTTGAGGATACGCTCGGTGGTGGTGGTTTTACCGGCGTCGACGTGTGCGAAGATACCGATATTGCGATAGAGAGATAGGTCAGACATGACACCTTCCAGTGACTAAAATTTGGCCAAAAAAATCAGGGCGCAAGGGTACAGGAAAATACACCCGGTTGGGAGTGCCGCGGCTGTGTATTTCCACCGTTTTTGGGTGATTGTGCGGATGTGCTCCTAATAATGAAGCAAGAGCGGGTGCGCCAGGGCCGGCCGGGCGCTGCTGCGGCGCAGGGGCGAATATACCCAATTCAGGCTTGACGGCGCTATACCCCATCTATAGAATTCCGCCTCCTCTTTAACCGGGGGTGGTTTCCTATGCCTTTTTGCAGCCAGTTTGGTGGCTGGTCTAGGTGGCCCCGGCCTGAGGCTGGCAGCAGGTATGCCGGCGCCCAGGTGAGGGCGGCTCTCCACTGTTGAAGGGCCGTGCAACGAAACGATTTATTTTTGGAGTTCTAACTGAATGGCAACGATCAACCAATTGGTTCGTAAGCCTCGGAAACGCAAAGTAGAAAAGAGCGACGTGCCCGCCCTGCAGAGCTGCCCGCAGCGCCGCGGTGTGTGTACTCGCGTCTACACTACCACCCCGAAGAAACCGAACTCCGCACTGCGTAAAGTCTGCCGTGTGCGCCTGACCAACGGTTACGAGGTTTCCTCGTACATCGGCGGTGAAGGCCACAACCTGCAGGAGCACAGTGTGGTTCTGATTCGCGGTGGTCGTGTGAAGGACCTGCCCGGTGTGCGTTACCACACCGTCCGCGGCAGCCTGGACACCTCCGGCGTAGCCGACCGTCGCAACGGTCGCTCCAAGTACGGTGCCAAGCGCCCCAAATAAGCTGTCCCTTTGTAAAGAGAGCAAAGAGAGATAGCTGGGCAAGTTCGTAAGCATTTCCTGCTGACGAGACATTAAGTAAGGCCGAACCCCTGCCTCCCCCGCCTAATGTGGCAGGTCGGTGTTCGGATTCACCTGAAGAGATAGAAGGGCAACAACATGCCAAGAAGACGCGTAGTCGCCAAGCGCGAAGTACTGCCGGATCCGAAATTCGGTAACGTAACGCTGGCCAAGTTCATGAACCACGTGATGATCAGTGGTAAAAAATCCGTCGCCGAAACCATCGTTTACGGCGCGCTGGATATTGTTCAGGAAAAACTGAACAAGGATCCCCTCGAAGCATTTGACGAAGCGCTGGAAAACATCGCCCCGATGGTGGAAGTAAAATCCCGCCGTGTGGGTGGCGCCACCTACCAGGTGCCGGTTGAAGTGCGTCCCTCCCGCCGTGTAGCGCTGTCCATGCGCTGGCTGGTGGAGTACGCCCGTAACCGCGGTGAGAAATCCATGCGCCAGCGTCTGGCCGGCGAAATCATTGACGCGTCCCAGGGTAAGGGCAACGCGGTCAAGAAGCGCGAAGACGTGCATCGCATGGCCGAGGCCAACAAGGCGTTCTCCCACTACCGTTTCTAATCTCTTCCCTGGCAATCAGCTACTGGAGATTTATACGTGGCACGCAAGACTCCCATCAAGCGTTACCGCAATATCGGTATCTGCGCGCACGTGGACGCGGGTAAAACCACGACCACGGAGCGCGTGCTGTTCTACACCGGTCTTTCCCACAAGATCGGTGAAGTACATGACGGCGCCGCCACCATGGACTGGATGGAGCAGGAACAGGAGCGGGGTATCACCATTACCTCCGCTGCCACCACCTGCTTCTGGCGCGGTATGGACGCCCAGTTCGACGAGCACCGCATCAACATCATCGATACCCCCGGACACGTGGACTTCACCATCGAGGTGGAGCGTTCCCTGCGTGTGCTGGACGGTGCCGTGGTGGTGCTGTGCGGCTCTTCCGGCGTGCAGCCCCAGACCGAAACGGTGTGGCGCCAGGCCAACAAGTACGAAGTGCCGCGCATGGTCTTCGTCAACAAGATGGATCGCGCCGGTGCCGATTTCCGCAAGGTCATTGGCCAGTTGAAGGCGCGCCTGGGTGCCAACCCGGTGCCGCTGCAGATGACCATCGGCGCCGAGGATGAATTTCGCGGCGTGGTCGATCTGGTCAAGAACAAAGCCATCCTGTGGAATGAAGCCGATCAGGGCATGACCTTTGAGTACGGCGAAGTGCCCGCGGACATGGCCGATGAAGTCGCCGAGATGCGCGAGTTCATGATCGAGGCCGCCGCCGAGGCCACCGAGGAGCTGATGGAGAAGTACCTCGAGGAAGGTACGCTGTCAGAGGCCGAGATCAAGCAGGGCATTCGCGCCCGCACCCTGGCCAACGAGATTGTGCCGGTGCTGGGCGGCTCCGCCTTCAAGAACAAGGGCGTTCAGGCGGTGCTGGATGCCGTCATCGAGTATATGCCCTCGCCCACCGAGGTGAAGGCCATTGAAGGCCATCTGCTGGACAAGGACGAGACCATCGAAACCCGCGAAGCGGACGACGATGCGCCCTTTGCCGCCCTGGCTTTCAAAATCGCCACCGACCCCTTCGTGGGCACCCTGACCTTCTTCCGGGTGTATTCCGGCAAGCTGGAATCCGGTACTGGCGTGTTCAACTCCGTGAAGGAGAAGAAAGAGCGCGTTGGCCGCATGGTGCAGATGCACTCCAACAGCCGCGAAGAAATCAAGGAAGTGCTGGCCGGCGATATCGCCGCCGCCGTGGGCCTCAAAGACGTCACCACCGGCGACACGCTGTGCGACATCGACAAGCCCATCGTGTTGGAGCGCATGGACTTCCCCGAGCCGGTGATTTCCGTGGCGGTGGAGCCGCGCTCCAAGGCAGACCAGGAAAAAATGGGTGTTGCCCTGGGCAAACTGGCCCAGGAAGACCCTTCGTTCCGGGTAAAGACCGACGAGGAAACCGGCCAGACCATTATTTCCGGCATGGGTGAACTGCACCTGGATATTATTGTCGACCGGATGCGCCGCGAATTTAGCGTCGAGGCCAACATCGGCAAGCCCCAGGTGGCCTATCGCGAGGCGATTCGCAACGTCGCCGAGATCGAAGGCAAGTTTGTCCGCCAATCCGGTGGTCGCGGCCAGTACGGCCACGTCTGGATCAAGTTCGAGCCGGGCGAGGACGAAAATGCCGAGGGCCTGGAATTCGTCAACGAGATTGTGGGCGGTATCGTGCCCCGGGAATACATTCCGGCGGTGCAGAAGGGCATCGAAGAGCAGATGCAGAACGGCGTACTGGCGGGCTATCCCCTGCTGGGCCTGAAGGCAACGCTCTACGACGGCTCGTTCCACGATGTGGACTCCAACGAAATGGCGTTCAAGATTGCCGCCAGCATGGCCACCAAAAAGCTGTCCACCGAGGGCGGCGCGGTGCTGCTGGAGCCCATCATGAAGGTGGAGGTGGTCACACCCGAGGAGAACATGGGTGATGTGGTGGGCGATTTGAACCGCCGCCGCGGCATGATCTCCGGCATGGACGATGTGGTGTCCGGCAAGGTGGTCAACGCCGAGGTGCCGCTGGCCGAGATGTTCGGCTATGCGACCGACCTGCGCAGCGCCACCCAGGGCCGTGCGACCTACACCATGGAGTTCCTGAAGTACGCCGAAGCGCCGAACAACATCGCCCAGGAAATTATTTCCAAGAACGCGTAACCATTCATTTTTTTAGCAAACCCATAGAGGTGATTCAAAGTGGCAAAGGAAAAGTTTGAACGTAGTAAGCCCCACGTCAACGTGGGCACCATTGGTCACGTTGACCATGGTAAAACTACCCTGACCGCGGCCCTGACCCGCGTGTGCTCAGAGACCTGGGGCGGCTCAGCCGTTGCCTTTGACGGTATCGACAACGCACCGGAAGAGAAAGAGCGCGGCATCACCATCGCGACCTCCCACGTTGAGTACGACTCCCCGAGCCGTCACTACGCACACGTTGACTGCCCCGGGCACGCCGACTACGTGAAGAACATGATCACCGGTGCGGCGCAGATGGACGGCGCGATCCTGGTGTGTGGCGCCACCGACGGCCCCATGCCCCAGACCCGCGAGCACATCCTGCTGTCCCGTCAGGTGGGTGTTCCCTACATCGTGGTATTCCTGAACAAGGCCGACCTGCTGGCAGAAGACTGCGGCGGTGCGGACTCCGAGGAATACGAAGAGATGAAAGAACTGGTTGAAATGGAGCTGCGCGAGCTGCTGGACCAGTACGAATTTCCGGGCGACGACACCCCGATCATCTGCGGCTCTGCCCTGATGGCCCTGAACGGTGAAGACGAGAATGGCCTGGGCACCACCGCCGTGAAGACCCTGGTTGAGACCCTGGACAGCTACATTCCGGAGCCCGAGCGCGCCATCGACCAGGCCTTCCTGATGCCGGTAGAAGACGTGTTCTCCATCTCCGGCCGCGGCACCGTGGTCACCGGTCGTGTAGAGCGTGGCATCATCAAGGTGGGTGACGAGATCGAGATCGTCGGTATCAAAGACACCCAGAAGACCACCTGCACCGGTGTTGAGATGTTCCGCAAGCTGCTGGACGAAGGTCGTGCGGGCGAGAACGTGGGCATCCTGCTGCGTGGCACCAAGCGTGAAGAAGTGGAGCGCGGCCAGGTACTGGCGATTCCGGGTTCCGTGACGCCGCACACCAAGTTCGAGGCCGAGGTTTACGTACTGTCCAAGGACGAAGGTGGCCGCCACACCCCGTTCTTCAAGGGCTACCGTCCGCAGTTCTACTTCCGCACCACCGACGTGACCGGCTCCTGCGAGCTGCCCGAAGGTGTTGAGATGGTCATGCCGGGCGACAACATCCAGATGGTTGTTACCCTGATTGCCCCGATCGCCATGGAAGATGGCCTGCGCTTCGCGATCCGTGAAGGTGGCCGCACCGTTGGCGCCGGCGTTGTCGCCAAAGTCATCGAGTGATGACGGCGGTCGCGTAAGCGGCTAGCCAGCCCAAGAAGCCCGGCCCTGTGCCGGGCTTTTTCGTTTTTGCCTGTTTGCTTGATGGTGGCAGCGCATCCGCGTTTACTTCGCGTAGCTGGCGCCTGTATACTCCCGCGCCTGCAACAGGTGCCTGTTCGACCTTCCCCAGCCGGGAAGGTCTGGGACAGGGTAAACGGGAAGTAAGGTGCGTCGCGGCAATCTCATGGCCGCCGCCGACAATGCCTTCGCTGCCCCCGCAACGGTCCGGAGCGTTCTGCTCCCAAGCCCGAAACCGGCCTGGTACGGCCTGCCATTGGCAGCGCAGTGCGCGCAGCGGTATGACGACGAAGCGGCGGGCTTCTTGGAGCACTGCCACCAGCCGTTTTCCGGCCAGTTGGCTTGTATCCCGAACCTCCCTTTAGCGTCCTGCCTGACCCAACTGTCATGCAGTGAAGAAGCGGAGGGCTTCCGATGCAGGCGCGACCCGGCCAGGGTCATGTCTCGTGTTTTCCTCCCTCTTACGCACTGCCTTAAAGCGTATGAGGATTTATCATGAATACCTGTTCTATTCCCGCCCCGGCGGTATTGCGTCCGCTCGCAGGCGCCCTGTCACTGGCGCTGCTGCCAATGGCTCCCGTACTGGCTGACGATGCCCGCCAGGAAGAAATCATCGTAACCGCGACCCGCACGGCGCAGCCCCTATCAGAGGCGCTGTCGTCGGTGTCCCTGGTCAGCCGCAAGGATCTGGACGTGCTGCAGCCGCTGGATCTGGTGGATGTGTTCGACAAGGTGCCCGGCATTGATATCACCCAGAGCGGCGGCCCGGGCTCCACTGCCAGCCTGTTTATCCGCGGCAATGCCAGCGACCACACCCTGTTTTTGGTTGATGGCCAGCGGGTGGGCAGCGCGACCCTCGGCAGCACCAGTTTCCAGTACATCAACCCCGACCAGATCGAGCGCATCGAGGTGGTGCGCGGCGCCCATTCCAGCCTTTATGGCTCCGATGCCATTGGCGGTGTGGTGCAGATATTCACCCGCGATGGCAGCGGAACCCCCGGCAGCTACGTCAGCGGCTCGGGCGGCAGCCATAATGCCTACCAGTTTGCCGCCGGCACCAGTGGCAACAGTGGCGCCTGGCGCTATGGTGCCAACCTGTCCTATCTGGAAACCGACGGCATCGACAATCTGGTGGACGACAGCGGCTTTAACGCCGACGACGACGGCTACCGCAATCAGTCTATGAACGCCAGCCTGGGCTACACCTTCGACAGCGGCGCAGACCTTGCCCTGCGCTACCTGGCCATAGACACCCGCAACGAATACGACAACGCCTACGGCCCCGACGAGCAGCCCTACAGCGACGGCTGGACCCAGAACCTCAACCTGCGCGGCCGCCTGCCGGTCACCGACTTCTGGCTGAGTACCCTGTCGCTGGGCGTGTCCACCGACGACACCGATAACTACGACGATGTCACCGGGGCCAATACCGGCCATTTTCGCACCACCCGCGACCAGCTGTTCTGGCAGAACGACTTTACCGTGGCCAAGGACAGCATCCTGACGGTGGCGTACGAGTATTACGACGACGCGGTGGACGCCAGCTCGGCGTACGAGCGCGACGGCCAGGCGGTGTCCAGCCGCAGCAACGAGGCCTGGATTGGCGAAGTGCAGCTGGGCTTCTCCCTGCTGGATGTGGTGCTGGGTGCACGCGCGGACGACAACGAGGAGTTTGGCCGTGAAACGACCGGCAGCATCGCACTGGGGCTCGATGTCGGCCAGCAGCACCGGATCATTGCCAGCTGGGCCGAGGGCTTCAAGGCCCCCACCTTCAACGACCTGTACTGGCCGGCCAGTGCCTATACCGCTGGCAATCCAGACCTCGTGCCGGAGGCGTCGGACAACCGGGAGCTGGGTATTCGCGGCGACTACAGCCAGTGGCACTGGTCCCTGACCTGGTTCGATAACACGGTGGAGAACCTGATCAACTGGGCGCCCGGTGCCGATTTTGTTTATCGCCCCTACAACGTGGCGGATGCGAGCATCCAGGGGGCGGAGTTTATGTCTGGCGCCTCACTGGGCGAGTGGCAGCTGGAGGCGTCCTACACCTATGTCGAGGCGCGGGATGACAGCACCGATCACCTGCTGCCCAACCGGGCGCGCTCCAACTTTGTGCTCAATATCGATCGTCCCTTCGGGCCCTGGCAGTTCGGCCTGTCCCTGAAGGCCCAGGACAGGCGCTATACCAATGCGGATAACAGCGCCTCGCTGCCCGGCTATGCAACGCTGGGCGTGCGCGCGCAATACACGCTTTGGCAGGGGCTGGTGGCCCGTCTGCGGGTGGATAACCTGCTGGACAAAAACTACCAGCTCGATGAGGGCTACAACCAGGATGGGCTGAACGTGCAGCTTGGCCTGAGCTACACTCTGTAGGCGGCGAGGGGCTGTAGAGGATGTCGCTGATAGCGCCCACTCTGCTTGGCGGCGTGCTGTTGGATGCGCTGCTGGGCGAGCCGCGGCGCTGGCACCCGCTGGTTGGCTTTGGCCGCCTGGCCGGTCTGCTTGAGACCAGGCTGAACCGCCCCGGGGCCAGTGCGCGCCAGCGGCGCTGGCGCGGCGCCCTGGCCTGGTCTGTGCTGGTGCTGCCCCTGCCGTGCTGTTTGTGGTGGGGGTTGCAGCTGCTGGGTAACGGCGCGGCCGTGGCGCTGAACATGCTGTTGCTCTACCTCTGCCTGGGTGGGCGCAGCCTTGCCCGCCATGCGCGGGCCGTGTCAGGGCCATTGCTGGCCGGTGACATCGCCGCGGCCCGGGCCGCGGTGGCCATGATGGTGAGCCGCGATACCGCCGACATGGACGCGCCGGCGGCCACCCGGGCGGTGCTGGAATCGGTGCTGGAAAACGGCAGTGATGCGGTCATCGCC
Organism: Parahaliea mediterranea; assembly: GCF_003402235.1. Taxonomy (GTDB): domain Bacteria; phylum Pseudomonadota; class Gammaproteobacteria; order Pseudomonadales; family Halieaceae; genus Parahaliea; species Parahaliea mediterranea. The sequence goes on along the minus strand of NZ_QEWO01000003.1, from coordinate 335,805 downwards.
AGCCTGTTCTGGTTTGCCGTGGCCGGTGCGCCGGGGGCTGTGCTGCATCGCCTGGCCAATACCCTGGATGCCTGCTGGGGCTACCGAAACACGCGTTTTTTGCAATTTGGCGCCTGGGCGGCCCGGGCGGACGACGTGCTCAACTACCTGCCCGCCCGCTGCTGCGCGCTGGCCTATGCCCTGGCGGGTGCGGCGCGTTCCGCCCTCGGCTGCTGGCGCCGCCAGGCGCGGCGCCTGTCCAGCCCCAACGGCGGCCCGGTGATGACGGCGGGGGCGGGCGCCCTGCAAATCTGGCTCGGCGGGCCGGCCCGCTATGGCGGCCAGTGGCAGCGCCGGCCGGTATTCGGCTGTGGCCGGGAGGCCCGTCCCGGCGATATCCCCCGTGCCCTGACCCTGTTGTGGCGTGCGGTGGCGATCCTGCTGGGGGTGGCCGCGGCCCTGGAACTGCTCTGGCGCTGGGGCAGCCATGGCCTCTGAGGTTCTGGAACATGGTGGCCGCTTAAGCGCGGCCATTGCCCGCTATGGCGGCAGTGCGGCGGACTGGCTGGATCTGTCCACCGGCATCAGCCCGTTTGCCTGGCCGGTGCCGCCGGTGCCGCCGGCAGTGTGGCAGCGCCTGCCGGAAGATGCGGATGACCTGGTGCCGGCGGCGGCGCGCTACTACGGCTGCGCTGCTGAGTGCCTGTTGCCGGTGCCCGGCTCCCAGCATGCCATCAGTCACCTGCCACGCCTGTGGCCACAGGCGCAGGTGGCGCTGCCCTACTGGGGCTACCAGGAGCACCACCGGGCGTGGAGCCAGGCAGGCCACCACTGCCTGCTGTATGGCAGTCACCAAGAGCTACAAGCCATGCTGGCGAGCCCGTCTGTGCGCTATGCGGTGGTGATCAATCCCAATAATCCGGCCGCGACGCTGTTCGCTGCCGACGCATTGCTGCCGCTGGCTGCTGTGCTCCACCAGCGCGGTGGTCGCCTGCTGGTGGATGAGGCCTTTGTTGATCCAACGCCGGCCTACAGTCTGGCGTCTCGCTTTCGTGCCCATACCTATGCCAGCGCTCCCCCTGGCCTGGTGGTGCTGCGCTCGTTGGGTAAATTTTTCGGGCTGGCCGGCCTGCGGCTGGGTTTTGTGCTGGGCCCGGCGGGTGACCTCGCGGCGCTGGCGGCAGCCACGGACCCCTGGGCGGTCAGTCATCCGGCGCGCTGGGTGGGGGCAGCCGCCCTGTGCGACGGCGCATGGCAGGCCGGCCAGCGGCGCCGGCTGCAGGTGGCCTCGCGCGCCTGGCGGCAGGGGTTGGCGGCGGTGCTGCCGGCGCTGGCATGGACGGGAACGGATCTGTTTGCCAGTGCGCGCCTGCCTGCAGGTGTTGCGTTCGCGCTGCAGGCGGCCTGCGCGCAGCGTCGGTTGCTGCTGCGTGTGATCGACGCTCCCTCAGGCGAGGCGGTGCTGCGTCTGGGCCTGCCGGAGGCGTCCGGCGAGGCCGCTGCCCTCGGTCGCCTGCAGGCGGCGGCGCAGGCGGTGGGGTTGGCTAGCGGCCCCGGTTCTGGTCGTCAATCTGGCCGTTCAGGGTAAGGAAGTCGTACAGCACGCCAATCCCGAACAGGCCCAGGGTCACCAGATAGAGCAGGCCGGTGAAAATCTTGCCCATATAAAAGCGGTGAATACCGAAAACGCCCAGGAAGGTGAGCAGAATCCAGGCCAGGTCGTAGTCGGTCTCGCCGCTTTCGTAGCGGTGGTCTGCATCCCGCGCCATGCCGGGGATCAGCAGCAGGTCGATGATCCAGCCCACAAAGAGCAGCCCCAGGGTGAAAAACCAGATAACCCCGGTGATCTGGCGGCCGTAGTAAAAGCGATGGGCGCCGATAAAGCCGAAAATCCACAGAAGGTAACCCATGAATACGGAGTGGCTGGGCGGTTGGTTGGACATGCTGGCGTTCCTTGCGAAGTGGTCTGGCGTTAATAGTGGGAGCGGCCCGGGGGTAGGTCAAGGCGCTTGCCGGTGAAGCTGGGGGCGAGGAGGGGGGCAGTGGGCCGTTATCGTGCAAAAATTAATCAAAAAACACTTGCATCGGCTCGCCGCGGTGCCATAATGCGCGCCGGCAGAAAGCCCATGGAAATAAGTCGGATTCCCCGAAACTATTTACCATCGCCTGGTTGACACCCCTCAGGTCGGTCTATAGTATTCGCGTTCCTTTTTCGGGGGGCTCCTTTGCGGGTTCCTGGTTTTTTTATTGATTGGAGTTTGGTCAGGTGCAGAATCAACGCATTCGTATCCGTCTTAAGGCTTTCGACCATCGACTGATCGACACGTCGACTCAGGAGATTGTGGAAACTGCGCGCCGCACTGGTGCCCAGGTTCGTGGCCCGATCCCCCTTCCCACCCGGAAGGAAAAGTACACCGTGCTGATTTCCCCGCACGTCAACAAAGATGCACGTGACCAGTACGAGATTCGTACGCACAAGCGTCTGTTGGACATCGTGGAGCCCACAGAAAAAACTGTGGACGCCCTGATGAAGCTGGATCTGGCCGCAGGTGTAGAAGTACAAATCAGTCTTGGTTAACGATATCTCGTAAACAAGACCTGCCCGGCCGCCACAATGCGGCCGGGTGTGTAACGCCCAGCAGTTCAAAGCAAAAGGCGGGGCGGCCATAGAGGGTAAGCCCCGTACACTGAGAGGTTAGCAACAATGACTATTGGTTTAGTCGGCCGTAAATCCGGTATGACCCGCGTGTTTACCGAAGACGGCGCATCCATCCCAGTAACCGTAGTGGAGATCGCTCCAAACCGCGTTACTCAGATCAAAGAGCTCGAGAGCGATGGCTATCGGGCAATCCAGGTCACTGCGGGCAACCGCAAGGCCTCTAAAGTGAGTAAATCCGAAGCGGGACACTTCGCCAAGGCGGGTGTTGAAGCGGGTCGTGGTTTGTGGGAATTCCGTCTGGAAGGCTCTGAAGAGAGCTTCGAAGTCGGTTCCGAGCTGACTGTTGAGCGTTTCGAGGCTGGCCAGAAGGTCGATGTGGCCGGCCAGTCCAAGGGCAAGGGTTTCCAGGGCGCCATCAAGCGCTGGAACTTCCGCACCCAGGATGCCACCCACGGTAACTCCCTGTCGCATCGCGCGCCGGGCTCCATTGGTCAGTGCCAAACCCCGGGCCGCGTGTTCAAGGGTAAGAAAATGGCCGGCCACATGGGTGCCGAGCAAGTGACCGTGCAAGGTCTGGAAGTTGTTCGTGTGGACGCTGAGCGCGGCCTGCTGCTCATCAAGGGCGCCGTCCCCGGCGCACCCGGTGGTGACGTGGTCGTTCGTCCCACGGTCAAGGCATAAGTTAGGGGGTTTCTAACGTGGAACTGAATGTAGTCAAGCCGGGCAATGCTGAAGCGGGTAAGGTATCCGTTTCCGATGTGGCGTTTGCCCGCGAATACAACGAAGACCTGGTTCACCAGGTGGTGACCGCCTATCTGGCCGGCGCCCGCCAGGGTACTCGTGCACAGAAAACCCGCTCCGAAGTCAGCGGCGGCGGCAAGAAGCCCTGGCGTCAGAAGGGCACCGGCCGCGCTCGCGCCGGTACCATTCGCTCGCCCATCTGGCGCTCCGGTGGTGTGACCTTTGCGGCCCGCCCGCAGGATCACTCCCAGAAAGTGAACCGCAAAATGTACCGCGCCGCCCTGCGCTCCATCGTTTCCGAACTGGCCCGTCAGGATCGCCTGGTAGTGGTCGAGAGCATGGAAGTGGAAGCGCCGAAAACCAAACTGCTGGCCAAGCAACTGGGTGACTACGGTGTCGACAGTGTGCTGATCGTGACCACCGAAGTGGCCGAGAACCTGTACCTGGCCGCGCGCAACCTGCACAAGGTGGATGTGCGCGACGTGGACGGCGTCGACCCGGTCAGCCTGATCGCCTACGACAAGGTGATGGTGACTGTGGACGCAGTGAAGAAGATTGAGGAGATGCTGGGATGAACCAGGAAAGAGTGTTCCAGGTACTGGTCGGTCCGCACGTATCCGAGAAAGCTGCCATTGCGGCAGACAGCAGCAACCAGTACGTATTTAAAGTGGCCGTTGACGCCACCAAGCTGGAAGTGAAGAAGTCTGTTGAGCAGCTGTTCAAGGTCAAGGTGGACAGCGTCCAGACCCTGAAAGTGAAAGGCAAGGTCAAGCGCAACCGTTTCGGTTACAGCACCAAGCCGACCTGGAAGAAGGCATACGTTCGTCTGGAGCAGGGTCAGGAAATTGACTTTGCTTCCGTAGAGTAAGGCGAATAAGGAGTAGGTTGAACATGGCAATTCTGAAGAGCAAGCCCACTTCCCCGGGTCGCCGCCACGTCGTACGCGTGGTCAACCAGGAGCTGCACAAGGGTGCGCCCTATGCGCCCCTGCTGGAAAAGCAGTCTCGCAACGGTGGTCGTAACAACAACGGTCGCATTACCACCCGTCACGTTGGCGGTGGTCACAAGCAGCACTACCGTGTGATCGATTTCAAGCGCACCAAGGACGGTATTCCGGCCAAGGTTGAGCGCCTGGAATACGATCCGAACCGCACCGCGCACATTGCGCTGCTGCTGTTCGCCGACGGTGAGCGCCGTTACATCATTGCGCCCAAGGGCGTATCTGCCGGCGACACGCTGCAGTCTGGCTCCGCCGCGCCGATCAAGGTGGGCAACTGCCTGCCGCTGCGCAACATCCCCGTGGGTTCTGTGATCCACGCGGTTGAGATGAAGCCGGGCAAAGGCGCCCAGATGGCGCGCTCCGCTGGTGCCTCTGTGCAACTGGTGGCTCGTGAAGGTCGCTACGCCACCCTGCGTCTGCGCTCCGGCGAGATGCGCAAGGTGCTGTCTGACTGTCGCGCAACGCTGGGCGAAGTGTCCAACTCCGAGCACAGCCTGCGCAAGCTGGGTAAAGCGGGCGCCGCGCGCTGGCGTGGTGTACGTCCGACCGTTCGCGGTGTCGCCATGAACCCGGTTGATCACCCCCATGGTGGTGGTGAGGGTCGTACTTCCGGTGGCCGTCACCCGGTCAGCCCCTGGGGTACGCCGACCAAGGGTTACAAGACCCGCAAGAACAAGCGTACCGACGGCCTGATTGTGCGTCGTCGTGGTAAGAAATAACGGTTGCCGTTAAACCAGATTTTAGAGGAAACAGATTGTGCCGCGTTCACTGAAGAAAGGTCCTTTTATCGACCTGCACTTGATGAAGAAGGTCGAGGCTGCGCTTGAGAGCAACGACCGTCGCCCGATCAAAACCTGGTCGCGCCGTTCCATGATTGCTCCGGATATGGTCGGTCTGACGATTGCCGTGCACAACGGCCGTCAGCACGTCCCGGTGCTGATCAACGAAGACATGGTTGGTCACAAGCTGGGTGAATTTGCGGTAACCCGCACATTCAAAGGCCATATCGTGGACAAGAAGGCCAAGCGCTAAGCGCGGGCCGGATAAGCGAGGTTTAGGAAGATGGAAGTTGCAGCAAGACTGAAAGGCGCGCGCATCTCGGCGCAGAAGGCCCGCCTGGTCGCCGACCAGGTGCGCGGCATGCCCGTTGAAAAAGCGCTTGCACTGCTGGAATTCAGCCCCAAGAAGGCTGCTCACATTGTCAAGAAGGTGCTTGATTCCGCCATTGCCAATGCTGAGAACAACGAAGGTGCCGACGTGGACGAGCTGAAAGTGTCCAGCATCTTTGTAGATGAAGGTATGACCATGAAGCGTCTGCGCCCGCGTGCCAAAGGCCGTGCGGATCGCATCCTCAAGCGCAGCTGTCATATCACAGTGAAAGTCGCAGACGGCGAAGGCTAAGGTTAGGAGAAGACCATGGGTCAGAAAGTAAATCCGGTCGGCATCCGGCTCGGCATCGTAAAGGATCACAACTCGATCTGGTACGCGGATAGCAAGAACTACTCCAAGAACCTGATCAGTGACCTGGAAGTTCGCGCTTTCATCGAGAAAGAGCTCGAAAACGCCTCTGTCAGCCGCGTCGTCATCGAGCGCCCGGCGCAGACTGCCCGCATCACCATTCACACTGCCCGCCCCGGCATTGTGATCGGCAAAAAAGGCGAGGACGTGGACAAACTGCGTCGCACCCTGACTGCCAAAATGGGTGTGCCGGTGCACATCAACATCGAGGAAATCCGCAAGCCGGACCTGGATGCCAAGCTGGTTGCCCAGAACGTGGCCCAGCAGCTGGAGCGTCGTGTGATGTTCCGCCGTGCCATGAAGCGCGTAGTGCAAAACGCCATGCGCCAGGGTGCCGAAGGCATCAAGGTGCAGGTTGGCGGCCGTCTGGGTGGTGCCGAGATTGCGCGTACCGAGTGGTATCGCGAAGGCCGTGTGCCGCTGCACACCCTGCGTGCGGACATCGATTACGCAACCTACGAGGCGTCCACCACCTACGGCATCATCGGTGTGAAGGTATGGATTTTCAAAGGCGAAGTCATCGGCACTGAAGAAGCGGCTGACGGCGCCAAGAAGACAGCAACTAATTAAGGGTTACGCAGATGCTTCAACCTAAGCGTACAAAATTTCGCAAAACTCAGAAGGGTCGTAACCGCGGCCTGGCCCATCGCGGCAGCAAAGTGAGCTTTGGCGAATACGGTTTGAAAGCGACAGGTCGCGGCCGCATCACCGCGCGCCAGATCGAAGCGGCCCGTCGTGCCATGACCCGCCACATCAAGCGTGGCGGCAAAATCTGGATCCGCGTCTTCCCGGACAAGCCCATTACCGGCAAGCCCCTGGAAGTTCGTCAGGGTAAAGGTAAGGGTAACGTGGAGTACTGGGTAGCCCAGATCCAGCCCGGCAAAGTGCTGTACGAAGTGCAGGGTGTTTCCGAGGAACTGGCGCGCGAGGCCTTTACCCTGGCCGCCGCCAAGATCCCTGTGGCTACTACATTTGTTAAACGGTCGGTGATGTGATGAAAGCAAGCGAATTGCGTGAAAAGTCCGCTGAGGACCTGAACAAGCAGCTGCTCACCCTGCGTGAAGAGCAGTTCAAGCTGCGCATGCAGAAGTCCACTGGTCAACTGGCGCAGACGCACCTGCTCCAGCAGAACCAGCGCGACATCGCACGCGTCAAGACTGTACTGAAACAGAAGGCAGGTAACTAATCATGTCAGGTGCAGAGAAGCGTATCCGTACGGCGACCGGCAAGGTTGTCAGCAACAAAATGGACAAGACGATCACTGTGCTGATCGAGCGTCGGGTCAAGCACCCGGTGTACGGCAAGTACATCACCCGCTCGTCCAAGATCCACGCTCATGACGAAAACAATGAGTGCGGTATCGGTGACACCGTGAAGGTGGTTGAGTCCCGCCCGCTTTCCAAGTCCAAGACCTGGAAGCTGCAGGAAGTTGTTGAGAGCGCCACTCAGGTCGTTTGAGTACAGGATAGTGCGGCGTGAGCCGCAGTTTGGAGTTAGAAAATGATTCAAACACAGTCGTATTTGGAAGTGGCCGACAACAGCGGTGCCCGCCGTGTGATGTGCATCAAGGTGCTCGGCGGTTCCAAGCGTCGTTACGCCCGCGTCGGTGACCTGATCAAGGTAACCGTGAAGGAAGCAATTCCCCGCGGCAAGGTCAAGAAAGGCCAGGTAATGACTGCCGTGGTTGTGCGCACCAAGAAAGGTGTTCGCCGCGCTGACGGTTCCCTCATCAAGTTTGATGACAACGCCGCCGTGCTGCTGAACAACCAGGAAGCGCCCATCGGAACCCGTATCTTTGGTCCGGTGACCCGTGAACTGCGCGGCGAGAAGTTCATGAAGATTATTTCTCTGGCCCCGGAAGTTATCTGAGCTGGCCAAGGAGAGGACGAGAGATGTTGAAGATCAAGCGCGATGACGAAGTGGTTATCCTGGCCGGTAAGGACAAGGGTAAGCGCGGCAAGGTTCGCAAGGTGCTCGCTGACAATAAAGTGATTGTTGCCGGCATCAACATGGTGAAGAAGCACACGCGCCCCAACCCGCAAATGGGTGTGGCCGGCGGCATTGTCGAGAAGGAAGCCCCGATTCAGGTTTCCAATGTGGCGATTTTCAATCCCGCCACCAGCAAGGCTGACCGTGTGGGCTTCAAGGTGGATGGGGATACCAAGGTGCGTATCTTCAAGTCCAACGGCGAAGCGATCGACTGATCCCGCTGCGGGCTGGCAAACCGAGTTTACAGGTAGAAGACATGGCAACGTTGAAAGACAAGTACAAGAGCGAGATCGCTCCCCAGCTGAAAGAAGAGCTGGGTCTGGCTAATGTGATGGAAGTACCGCGCATCACCAAGATCACCCTGAACATGGGTGTAGGTGAAGCCGTGGGCGACAAGAAAGTGCTGGAAAATGCCGTCGCCGACATGGAAAAGATCGCCGGTCAGAAAGTGGTGATCACCAAGGCGCGCAAATCCATCGCCGGGTTCAAGATCCGTGACGGCTGGCCCATTGGCTGCAAGGTGACCCTGCGTTCCGATCGCATGTACGAATTCCTGGATCGCCTGATTTCCATCGCGATTCCCCGGATTCGTGACTTCCGCGGCATCAGCCCGAAGTCTTTCGACGGCCGCGGTAACTTCGCCATGGGCGTCAGCGAACAGATCATTTTCCCGGAAATCGACTACGACCAGGTGGATGCCCTGCGCGGTATGGATATCACCATCACCACCACCGCTCGTACGGACGACGAAGGCCGCGCCCTGCTGCGCGCTTTCAACTTCCCCCTGAAAGGTTAAGAGGCTTTATACATGGCTAAAAAATCTATGATTGCGCGTGAGACCAAGCGTGCACGTATGGTAGCTAAGTACGCCGAGAAGCGTGCCGCTCTGAAAGCGATTCTGAGCGACGTCAACGCCTCTGACGACGCCAAGTGGGAAGCCCAGATCGCCCTGCAGAAGCTGCCTCGTGACGCAAGCCCGGTTCGTCGTCAGCGTCGCTGCCAGGTCACCGGTCGCCCTCACGCGGTATATCGTAAATTTGGCCTGTGCCGTAACAAGCTGCGCGAAGCTGCAATGCGCGGTGATGTACCTGGTCTGGTTAAGTCCAGCTGGTAACGGAGAGAATTCAAGATGAGTATGCAAGATCCGCTGTCAGATATGCTGACCCGCATTCGCAACGCGCAGATGGCTGGCAAGACCAAGGTGGAAATGCCTGGCTCCAAGCTGAAAGCTGCCGTGGCGAACGTACTGAAGGAAGAGGGCTACATCGCTGACTTCAATGCTTCCAGCGAAGGCAAGCCGCGCCTGGAGATTGAACTGAAGTACTTCAATGGCAAGCCCGTCATTGCAGAGATCGACCGCATCAGCCGCCCCGGCCTGCGCAGCTACAAAGGCAAGGACGAACTGCCTTCTGTACGTGGCGGCCTCGGTGTGGCCATTGTCTCCACCTCTCGTGGTGTGATGACCGATCGCGCTGCCCGCGCCGCTGGCGTTGGCGGTGAAGTGCTCTGCACCGTTTTCTAAGATTTACTGAATTGAAGAGCATTCAACATGTCTAGAGTCGCAAACAATCCGGTAGAACTGCCCAATGGGGTAGAGGTCAAGCTGAACGGCCGCGACCTGACCGTGAAGGGCGGTAAAGGCGCCCTGGAGTTCACCCTGAACGAAGGTGTGGACATCAAGCAGGAAGACAACGTAGTGACCGTTGCCTACGACGGCGACAAGTTCAAGGCGCTGGCGGGTACTACCCGTGCGCTGCTGAACAACATGGTCAAGGGCGTCAGCGAAGGCTGGGAGAAAAAACTGGTCCTCAACGGCGTGGGCTATCGTGCCAAGGCCGACGGCAAGAGCGTCAACCTGACTGTGGGCCTGTCTCACCCGGTTGACTACAAACTGCCCGAAGGCGTTAGCGCCGAGACCCCGACCCAGACCGAAATCGTGGTCAAGGGCATCGACAAGCAGGCAGTCGGCCAGGCGGCCGCGGAAATCCGCGCCTACCGCCCGCCGGAGCCTTACAAGGGTAAAGGCATTCGCTACGCGGACGAGCATGTCCGTCGTAAAGAAGCCAAGAAGAAGTAAGCAGGTACTAAGAGATGAGTGCAAAGAACGATTCCCGGCTGCGTCGCGCCCGTCGCACCCGCGCCCGTATGCGCACCCAGGGCGTAAACCGCCTGAGCGTGCACCGTACTCCGCGCCACATTTACGCCCAGGTGTTCGCACCGGCTGGCGACAAGGTACTGGCCAGTGCTTCCACCCTGGACAGCAGCCTGCGCAGTGGCGCCACCGGCAACATTGATGCGGCTGCTGCTGTTGGCAAGCTGGTGGCTGAGCGCGCCAAAGCTGCCGGCATTGACAAGGTCGCCTTCGATCGTAGCGGCTACAAGTACCACGGACGCATCAAGGCCCTGGCCGACGCTGCCCGTGAAAGTGGACTGGAATTCTAGGGTATCGATATGGCGTTCAACGACCAGAAAAAGCAACAGCAGCAGGAAGGTGACCTCCAGGAGAAGCTGGTTCAGGTCAACCGTGTTGCCAAAGTAGTAAAAGGCGGCCGTATCTTCGGTTTCACCGCGCTGACCGTGGTTGGCGACGGCAACGGCCGGGTTGGCTTTGGCCGCGGCAAGGCGCGCGAAGTGCCGGTTGCCATCCAGAAAGCGATGGAAGCTGCCCGCCGCAACATGATCAGCGTTGAGCTGAACAACGGCACCATCCAGTACCCGGTGAAGGCCGCTCACGGCGCTTCCAAGGTGTACATGCAGCCCGCTTCCGAAGGTACCGGTGTTATTGCCGGTGGCGCGATGCGCGCTGTGCTGGAAATTGCCGGCGTACACAACGTACTGGCCAAGTGCTATGGCTCCACCAACCCGGTGAACGTAGTGCGCGCGACCTTCAACGGCCTGCGCGACATGGCGGCGCCCGACGATGTGGCGGCCAAGCGCGGCAAGACTGTCGAAGAAATTCTGAACTAATTATTGGGTTGGCTTGTCATGGCTAAAGCAACTATCAAGGTCACGCAGATCAAGAGCGCTCACGGTCGCCTGAAGAACCACAAGGCCTGTGTCGCCGGTCTTGGCCTGCGCCGCATCGGCCACACCGTGGAAGTGGAAGACACTCCCTCTGTGCGTGGCATGATCAACAAAGTGAATTACCTGGTACGGGTCGAGGACTAAATCATGTCTGATGTTATGCGACTGAATACCCTGAGCCCGGCTCCCGGTGCCCGCAAGGACGCCAAGCGCGTTGGTCGCGGCATTGGTTCCGGCCTGGGCAAGACCGGTGGCCGCGGCCACAAGGGTCAGAAATCCCGCTCCGGCGGCACTGTGAAGCCCGGTTTCGAGGGTGGTCAGATGCCCCTGCAGAAACGCCTGCCGAAATACGGCTTTACTTCGCGTATTTCCCGCACCACCGCGCAGGTACGCCTGGGCGAACTCAATGCGGTAGCTGGTGACGTGGTGGATCTGGCTGCGCTGAAAGACGCCGACCTGATCCGTAACGATGTGCTGCGCGCTCGTGTGTTCCTGTCCGGTGAGCTGAACAAGGCTCTGACCGTAAAAGGTCTGGCGGTTACCAAGGGTGCCCGCGAAGCCATCGAGAAGGCCGGCGGAAAAGTAGAGGACTAAATGGCGACAGGTCAACTGCCCGGAGTCAACAAGGCAGGCATGGGCGAGCTCTTTGCTCGCCTTCGTTTTGTCTTGATGGCGATAATCGTTTATCGCATCGGCACTCATATCCCGGTCCCCGGGATCGATCCCAACCAGTTGGCGGCGCTGTTCAACCAGAACCAGGGAACCATCCTGGGGCTGGCGAACATGTTCTCCGGCGGTGCCCTGGAGCGCATGAGTATCCTGGCGCTGGGCATCATGCCCTACATCTCTGCATCCATCATCATGCAGCTGATGTCGGCAGTGACCCCGCAGCTGGAGCAGTTGAAGAAAGAAGGCGAATCCGGTCGCCGTAAAATCAGCCAGTACACCCGTTATCTGACGGTGATTCTGGCACTGGTGCAGGGCACCGGGATGACCGTGGGCATGGCCAACCAGGGCATGGCCTACAGTGTGACCCCGCTGTTCTACGTGATTGCGATTACCTCGCTGGTCACCGGCGCTGTGTTCATGATGTGGCTGGGCGAGCAGATTACCGAGAAGGGCGTGGGCAACGGCATTTCGCTGCTGATCTTCGCCGGTATCGTGGCGGGCCTGCCCTCTGCGATTGGCCAGTCGCTGGAGCAGGCGCGCCAGGGTGAGCTGAACATCCTGATCCTGCTGTTCATCCTGACGCTGGCGATTGCGGTGATCTACATGATCGTGTTCATCGAGCGCGGCCAGCGCCGCATCACGGTGAACTATGCCAAGCGGCAACAGGGTCGCAAGATGATGCAGGCGCAGAGCTCGCACCTGCCCCTGAAGGTGAACATGGCGGGTGTGATCCCGGCCATTTTTGCCAGCAGCATCCTGCTGTTCCCGGCGTCGCTGGCGCAGTGGTTCGGCTCCTCCGGTGGCGCCGACTGGCTGCAGGACCTGGCCGTTGCCATCGGCCCGGGCCAGCCGTTGAACATCCTGTTGTTCACGGCATTGATTGTATTTTTCTGCTTCTTCTATACGGCGTTGATGTTCAACCCGCAGGAAGTGGCTGACAACCTGAAGCGGTCCGGCGCCTTTGTGCCGGGTATCCGCCCGGGACAGCAAACCGCCAACTATATCGATGGCGTGCTGACCCGGCTGACGGTGTTCGGCGCCGCGTATATCGCGCTGGTCTGCCTGATGCCCCAGTTCCTGGTAGTGATGTGGAACGTGCCCTTTTACCTGGGCGGCACTTCACTGCTGATTGTGGTTGTCGTGGTGATGGACTTTATGGCCCAGGTGCAGAGCCACCTGATGTCACAGCAGTACGACTCTGTGATGAAAAAGGCCAACCTGAAAAACTATGGTGCTTCCGGGCGTGTGCGTTAAGCCGCGCCGGGTGAACGGAGAGAGTGAAAGATGAAAGTACGTGCATCGGTCAAGAAAATCTGCAGAAACTGCAAGATTGTCCGTCGCAATGGTGTTGTGCGCGTGATCTGTAACACAGACCCGCGCCACAAGCAGCGCCAGGGCTGATGTGGTTGCCGCCGGCCTTCGGGCGGGCGGTGGTTGATTTTTAGTAAACATGCCGCTAGAATGCTGCGCCTTTCGCGTCCCGCCCCTCAATCTGATGCAAATCAGGGGCCAGATGCTGCGCTGCTGTTAGCGACAAACTGAGTATTTGGAGAAGAGTTGGATGGCTCGTATTGCCGGCGTCAACATACCCGATAACAAGCATGCTGTTATCTCACTGACTTACATCTACGGTGTGGGCCGTACCCAGGCGCGTCGTCTGTGTGCAGACACCGGTGTTGCCGAAAACGCTAAGATTGCTGATCTCAGCGAAGAGCAAATGGATGCTCTGCGTAACAAGGTGGCCGAGATGACGGTAGAGGGTGACCTGCGCCGTGAAGTCTCCATGAACATCAAGCGTCTGATGGACCTGGGCTGCAACCGCGGCCTGCGTCACCGTCGCAGCCTGCCGCTGCGCGGCCAGCGCACCAAGACCAACGCCCGTACCCGTAAGGGTCCGCGCAAGCCGATTCGCAAGTAAGCATACGCCCAACAGCGAATCCTTTTAGTGTAGCTGCACCGTTGTGCAGTGTTGATATTAAAGCAGGAACTACAGCATGGCTAAGCCAGGTGCCAAAAGCACTCGTAAAAAGGTCAACAAGACCGTCGTCGATGGGATCGCGCACGTACACGCGTCCTTCAACAACACCATCATCACCATCACCGATCGCCAGGGCAACACCCTGAGCTGGGCCACCGCGGGTGGTTCCGGTTTCCGCGGTTCGCGCAAGAGCACCCCGTTCGCTGCCCAGGTAGCGGCGGAGCGTGCCGGTGAAGCCGCCAAGGAATACGGCCTGAAAAACCTGGACGTCCAGGTGAAGGGCCCCGGCCCCGGTCGTGAATCCGCGGTGCGTGCGCTGAATGCCTGCGGATACAAGATCAGCAACATTACCGACGTGACCCCGGTGCCGCACAACGGCTGCCGTCCGCCCAAGAAACGTCGCGTATAACGCTTTACAGGAAGAATTGACATGGCTCGATACATTGGTCCCAAGTGCAAGCTCTCCCGTCGTGAGGGAACCGACCTGTTCCTGAAAAGCGGTGTGCGCGCACTGGAAAGCAAGTGCAAACCCGAAACTGCCCCCGGCCAGCACGGCGCCCGTCGCGGCCGCCTGTCCGACTACGGCGTACAGCTGCGTGAAAAGCAGAAAGTCCGTCGTATCTACGGCATCCTGGAAAAGCAGTTCCGCAACTACTACAAGGAAGCTGCCCGCCTGAAAGGCGCCACCGGTGAAAACCTCCTGCAACTGCTTGAGTCTCGCCTGGACAACGTGGTTTACCGCATGGGCTTTGGCTCAACCCGCTCCGAAGCTCGCCAGCTGGTATCCCACAAGGCGATCCTGGTGAACGGCGCGGCGGTCAACATCCCGTCCTACCAGGTGAAAGCCGGCGACGTGGTTTCCGTGCGTGAAAAAGCCAAAAAGCAACTGCGTGTGCAGTCTGCCCTGGCCCTGGCCGCCCAGCGCGGTGAGCCCGAGTGGATTGAAGTCAACGCCGACAAGCTGGAAGGGACCTTCAAGTCCGCTCCCGAGCGTCAGGACCTGTCCTCCGAGATCAATGAAAACCTGATCGTGGAACTGTACTCCAAGTAATCGGATCCAGGACTAACCTACAACTACAGGTGCCAGAATGCAGACAGCAGTTAATGAATTCTTGACTCCGCGCGTTATCAACGTCGAAGAGAAGACCAGCTCGCGCGCCCAGGTAACCCTGGAGCCCCTGGAGCGTGGTTTCGGCCACACTCTGGGCAATGCATTGCGTCGCATTTTGCTGTCTTCCATGCCCGGCTGCGCCATCACCGAAGTGGAAATTGATGGTGTTCTGCACGAGTACAGCGCCATCGAAGGCGTGCAGGAAGATGTGATCGAGATCCTGCTGAACCTCAAGGGCGTTGCCCTGGTGATGAACGGCAAGGATGAAGCTGAGCTGACGCTGAGCAAGAAGGGCCCCGGAGCCGTGACCGCCGCCGATATCCAGGTGGATCACGATATCGAGATCCGCAACCCCGATCACGTGATCTGCCACCTGAACGGCAGCTCCGAGATCAACATGAAGCTGACTGTGGCCCGTGGCCGCGGCTACTCCCCGGCGGACTCTCGCGAGAACCCGGAAGAGGAAACCCGCTCCATTGGCCGTCTGCAGCTGGACGCTACCTTCTCGCCGATTCACCGTGTGTCTTACGTGGTGGAAGCTGCGCGGGTTGAGCAGCGTACCGACCTGGACAAGCTGGTGCTGGATCTGGAAACCAACGGCACCATCGACCCGGAAGAGGCGATCCGTCGCGCCGCGACCATCCTGCAGCAGCAGCTGGCCGTGTTCGTCGACCTGGAGAGCGAGTCTGAGTCTGAGTCCGTTGTGGAAGAGGATGAAGTCGATCCGATCCTGCTGCGCCCGGTTGATGATCTCGAGCTGACGGTTCGCTCTGCGAACTGCCTCAAGGCCGAGAACATTTACTACATCGGTGACCTGGTGCAGCGCACCGAGGTAGAGCTGCTCAAGACCCCGAACCTGGGCAAGAAGTCACTGACCGAGATCAAGGACGTCCTGGCGTCGCGCGGCCTGTCACTGGGCATGCGCCTGGACAACTGGCCTCCCGCCAGCCTGAAAAACGACGACCGGGTGCTGAGCGTTTAAGCGCTCCCGGTTCTGATACCAGTTATAGCGTGCTGCGATAGCACAGAACAGATAGGATTGGAAAAATGCGTCATCGTCACAGTGGACGTCAGCTCAACCGGAACAGCTCACACCGCAAGGCCATGTTCCGCAACATGACCGTGTCTCTGGTGGAGCACGAACTGATCAAAACCACCCTGCCCAAGGCCAAGGAGCTGCGCAGCTATGCTGAGCCGCTGATTACCCTGGCCAAGAACGACAGCGTGGCCAACCGCCGCCTGGCGTTCGATCGCGTGCGCAGCAAAGCGGCCGTGGGCAAGCTGTTCAGCGAACTGGGTCCGCGCTATCAGGCGCGCCCGGGTGGCTACATTCGCATCCTCAAGTGCGGCTACCGCGCCGGCGACAAGGCCCCCATGGCCTACGTCGAGCTGGTGGATCGCCCCGTTGCGGATGTGGAGGGCGACGACGAGTAAGTCGTTCGCTTATTGCACAGCCTACAAAAAAGCCGGGTTTATCCCGGCTTTTTTGTGTCTGTAGAGAGCGGCTATCCCAGTAGGTGCCTATCCCAGTAAGCGCCTATTTTAGTTGGTGCAATTCAAAGCGTGTTCCCGCGCGTCCGCTGATTTCCACCTTGCACTCCTTCCAGCCGGCGGGCACCGTCCAGGGCCGCGAGCTGGGGTAGGGCAGTTGCTGCTCGTTGCCAAGGCAAGCCAGGTAGACCCAGCTGATATCCCCGCGCACCTGCTGCAGGTTGAAGTTATCTCGCGTCAGGCGCGTTTCCCAGGCACCGGGGCCGCCGCGATAGAGGGGGGTGAGTTCGCCTCGGGTCGCCACATCGGGGTTGGCCAGAAAGCGCGCCTGGGCAGCCTGCTGGGCACTCTGGACCTTCTGGATCAGCTCGTCGCCGGAGCCGCGCATCATGATCTGGTTAAAGGTGGCCTGGGCGTCCGCCAGCTGGTTGTTGTCCAGTTGCAGGGTGTGCACCCGCGCCAGCATCAGCGCGTAGTGCTCCGGCTCCACGTAGGGATGCTTGAAGCGATTGCGGTCCGCCAGGTTCTGGAATTCCATCACCCGCTTCAGGTGCTGCATTTCCGTGGCGGGGTCGTCCCAGCGGCTGGCGATGGAGGCGGCGAGTATCTGGAACTTTACGTCTTCATAGGCATTGCGCCCGGGCATTTCTTTGAGTTGGGCGGCCAGGTCGAAGGCACCATCGTAGTCGCCGGCGCGGAATTTTTCCCAGGCCTGTTCGTAGGTGGTGTTGTAAGCGGGGCTCATCGCCCGCGGGATGTCCAGAATCCAGGTGTACACCACCGGCCCGGCGGGCACCTCCACCGGCGTGCCGTTACGGGTGGCCGGCGTAAAGCGCATGGCCTGTATCTGGTTCAGCATGTGGGTGTCGACGCTGGGAATGCCGTTGGAGCTTTGAATAGTGGCGTCTGCCACATTGCCGTTTTCGCCCACCGTGTAGGTGTAGACCAGCCAGGCCTCCTGGGTAAAGCTTGCGTCCAGAGAGGGGGAGCTGCCGCTGATGCGCTCGGGGGGCACAAAGCCGCCCTGGGCGAGGGCGGGCAGGGCGCCGATGACAAGGCTACCGGCAGCCAGCGCCCGGGCGGCGCTGCGCAGGATACGGAGAGGAAAGGTTGCGCTCATGCTGGGCATTCCTGACGGGCGGAAATCGCCTAGTCTAGCAGTATTTGGTCAGTACGCGCCGAGTCGGCGGCGGTCGTTGGCCGACAGGTATTCCACTTCTTCCTTTAATTCCTGCCACACGGCCAGTTCCGGCGCCAGCACCTGGCCCTCGGCGATGAGGCCCTGGGCGGTGTCCCAGGACTTCACTTCAATTTCTCCGCGCACCGCATCCGCGTAGGCGTCCAGCAGGCGCTTGCGCACATCGCGGGTAACGGCCATGTCAGGAAACTCCGCCATCAGGGCATCGTAACCGCGGCGGGCGGCGCCCAGGTCGCCGCTGCTGACCGCCTGCAGGGCCTCGCTGGCGCGGCGGTTGGCGGTGGCTTTGCGCGCGGCAATAGCGGCCTGCTCCTGCTGCCAGGCTTGCTCCTGCGCGGGTATGTCGGCGAGCAGGGCGGCGGCTTCCGGGTGGTCCGGCAGCCACTGCTGGACGGCCTTGAGCCGCTCCCGGGCCTCGGCATAGCGGTGCTGCTGCACGTCCTGCCGTGCGGCCTTGACCAGGCCATCGGCACTGGCGGCAAGGCCGTCCCTGGCACCGGGGGTATTGGGGTCGGCGGCCGCGAAGGCCTTGGCGGCTGCGCTGTATTGCTGCTTCGTTAGCAGCGCCTGGCCCTCGCTCACGTGCTGTTGCTGAGCCTGTGCCTCGGCCAGCGCCGGCAGATCGGCCAGGCGCTGGTTCAGTGCATCGGCGTTGGGGGCCAGTGCCAAGGCGGCTTCCAGGGCGCTTTTTGCCGGCGTGAAATCCCCTTCGGCTATGGCGGCTTCGGCGCTGTCGGCCAGTTGCTTGATGGCGGCATCCAGCCCGCGTTGGGCGTCTGCGCTGTCCGGATCAAGGCGCAGAGCGGTGCGAAACTTTTCCCCCGCCGCCGCGGCATCGCCGCTGTCTGCCAGGGAGCGACCGTCGTTCAGCAGTACCTCCAGGTTTTGCGCGGTTACCCGCTGCACCTCCTCGGCGCCACGTTGCTGCTGGGCTTCACGTGCATCCAGCCAGTTGCGCTCCACCTGGGCCACGGCGGCATGACCGGGGGCGAGGGCTGCGGCGCTATCGAGCCGCTCCCTGGCCAGCTCCAGATCGTTGGCGGCCAGGGCGGTATTCGCCTCTCCAAGTAGCTTTTCAAGCTGTGGGTCCTGCACTGTGGCCAGGGCCTCGCTGTGCGCTGCCCCCTGCTGCTGCCAGTACAGGTAGCCGCCGCCACCGGCCACCAGCGCCACCACGGTCGCCGCCAGGGCCCATTTGCCGCCGCCGGAGCGGCGCCGCGAGGCCCCCGAGCGCCGCTCGTTGCGAATGCCGCTGATCACATCGTCGCCGTGGCTTGATGTTAACTGGTAACCGCCAGACACCCGGCTGCCGATGGGGCTGCCGGTATCACTCCAGACCGCCGTACGGTCGCCGTCCAAACCCTCTACCTGGGTGCCCATGGCGGGCGTGCGCCGCTGGGGAATGTGGTCCCTGGGCGGGGTCAGAACATCGTCATCGCTGAATTGGTTGCGCACGGCGCAGAAGGCTTCGTACATTTCGTAGCCGGACTGGAAGCGCTCGTCGGGCTTTTTGGCCATGCCCTTGTCGAGGAAGGGCTGGTAGGCGGCCAGGCGCCTGGGCAGGCGGGGGATTTTCTCGGTGAGGTGTTTGACCGCCGTGCTGACGGCGGAATCCGCCTCGTAGGGCACCGTTTTGGTGAGCATTTCGTAGGCCACCACCGCCAGGCTGTACAGGTCCGAGCGCCCGTCCAGGGCAATGCCCTCGGCCTGTTCGGGGCTCATGTAGCTGGGTGTGCCCACCAGCAGGCCTGCCTGGGTCATCTGGGTGCTGGAGTCCGCCGCCTTGGCGATGCCGAAGTCGGCCAGCACAAAGTCATCGGGTCCGCGCATCATGATGTTGCTGGGCTTGATGTCCCGGTGCACGTAGCCCTTGGTGGCGGCGTAGTCGAGTGCCGCCGTCATCTGCGCCATCACCTGGTAGATGGTGCGCTGGCTCATGGCGCCGCGAATGATGTCTTCCAGGTCGCCGCCGTGCAGCAGCTCCATGGAAATGTAATTCAGGCTGCGATAGACGTTGACGTCGTAGATTTGCAGGATATGGGGGTGGGACAGGCGCGCGGAGATGCGCGCTTCGCGCACAAAACGCTCTGAGAAGGATTCGTCGGCGATCTTGTCGGTGTCGATGACCTTGATCGCGACTTCACGGTCGAGATTGATGTGCAGCGCGCGGTAGACACTGGCCATGCCGCCGCGGCCGAGCTGCTCGTAAATCTCATAACCCGGAATCTCAAACGTGGCCATGGCTGAGGCGAGTCGTCCCTGTCGAAGTCAGTCAGTAATAAGCTGCGGTGCGTCCGCTGCAACGCAGTGTAAATTACCGGAATCCACTTCGTCACACAAAAAGCGGAATCCCGCCAGTAATGTACCCATTTTGGACACATTCCGCCGGGAAAATTCACTAAGTTGTGCGCTAATTCAAGATCGGGAGCAACGGCCTGCTGTTTACAATGTGGGCAGGCCGTGTGGCGTGGGCGCCGGCAATCTGGCCGCAAAGCGGCAGATGTGGGGCGCCCTACCTGCGGTTTACGCCGCCTTGCCGCGCGTGCGCGGTTTGCGCGTTTTCTTCAGCAGTGGCGCCAGGAAGCGGCCGGTGTGGGAGCCTTTGGCGCCGGCGACCTCCTCCGGCGTGCCGGTGGCGATGATCTGGCCACCGCCGGAGCCGCCCTCGGGGCCCAGATCCACAATCCAGTCCGCGGTTTTGATCACGTCCAGGTTGTGCTCAATGATGACCACGGTGTTGCCGTGGTCGCGCAGGCGGTGCAGCACCTCCAGCAGCTGGCGGATGTCCTCGAAGTGCAGGCCGGTGGTGGGCTCGTCGAGGATGTAGAGGGTCTGGCCGGTATCGCGCTTGGACAGCTCCCGCGACAGCTTGACCCGCTGGGCTTCACCGCCGGAGAGGGTGGTGGCGGCCTGGCCGAGACGGATGTAGGACAGGCCCACGTCCATCAGGGTCTGCAGTTTGCGAGCAATGGCGGGCACGGCGTCGAAGAAGGCCAGCGCGTCCTCCACGGTCATATCCAGCACTTCGTGGATGTTCTTGCCCTTGTAGCGGATTTCCAGGGTTTCGCGGTTGTAGCGCTTGCCCTTGCAGATGTCGCAGGGCACGTAGATGTCCGGCAAAAAGTGCATTTCCACCTTGGTGACGCCGTCGCCCTGGCAGGCCTCGCAGCGCCCGCCCTTGACGTTGAAGCTGAAGCGGCCCGGTTTGTAGCCGCGGGAGCGGGCTTCCTGGGTGCCGGCGAACAGCTCCCGCACCGGGGTGAAAATGCCGGTGTAGGTGGCGGGGTTGGAGCGCGGGGTGCGGCCGATGGGGCTCTGGTCGATGTCGATGCATTTGTCCACTTGCTCCAGCCCTTCGATGCCCTGGTGCGGCGCGGCGCTGAGGGTGGTGGCGCCGTTCAGGGCGGTGGCCGCCAGGGGGTAGAGGGTGTTGTTGATCAGGGTGGACTTGCCGGAGCCGGACACGCCCGTCACGCAGGTCAGCAGGCCCAGCGGCAGCGCCAGGTCCACGCCCTGCAGGTTGTTGCCGCGGGCGCCGGTGAGTCGGATTTCACGCTTTTTATCCCGTGCAATGCGCTTGGCGGGCACCGCGATGGCCTTTTTGCCCGACAGGTAGGCGCCGGTCAGGGAGTCCTTGTGGGCGATGATGTCCTTCACGCTGCCCTGGGCGACAATACGGCCGCCGTGCACGCCGGCGCCGGGGCCGATGTCGATGACGTGGTCCGCGGTGCGGATGGCGTCTTCGTCGTGCTCCACCACCAGCACGGTGTTGCCCAGGTCGCGCAGGTGGGTGAGGGTGTTGAGCAGACGCTCGTTGTCGCGCTGGTGCAGGCCGATGGAGGGCTCGTCCAGGATGTACATCACGCCAACGAGGCCGGCGCCGATCTGCGAGGCCAGGCGAATGCGCTGGGCCTCGCCGCCGGACAGGGTTTCGGCGCTGCGGTTCAGGGTCAGGTAGTTCAGCCCCACATCCACCAGGAAGCGGTAGCGGGCGCGCAGTTCCTTGAGGATCTTGCTGGCAATCTCCCCCTGGCGGCCCTCCAACTTCAGGTTTTCAAAGTAGATTTCCGCCTCGCCTACCGGCAGGTTGGTGATGTCCGGCAGGGTACGGTTGTCCACGAATACGTGGCGGGCGTCCCGGCGCAGGCGGGTGCCCTCGCAATCCGGGCAGGGCTGGGTGGAGAGGTATTTGGCCAGTTCCTCGCGCACCGACTGGGACTCGGTGTCGCGGTAGCGGCGCTCCATGTTGGGCAGAATGCCCTCGAAGGGGTGGGTGCGCTTGAATACATCGCCGCGGTCGTTGATGTAGGAGAAGGCCACTTCCTCCTTGCCGCTGCCGCGCAGAATCACCTCCCGGTGCTGTTTTTTCAGCTTCTGGAAGGGCGTGTCGATGTCGAAGCCGTAGTGATCCGCCAGGCTGGTGAGCATGTGGAAGTAGTAAACGTTGCGCCGGTCCCAGCCGCGGATGGCCCCTTCGGACAGGCTGGCCTGGGGGTGCAGCACGATACGCTCGGCGTCGAAGTACTGCTTTACCCCCAGCCCGTCGCAGCCGGGGCAGGCGCCCGCCGGGTTGTTGAAGGAGAACAGCCGCGGCTCCAGCTCGTCGATGCTGTGGCCACACTCGGGGCAGGCGAAGCGGGCCGAAAACATAATGTCCTCGCCATCGCCGTCCATCCAGCTCACGGTGGCCAGGCCGTCGGTGAGTTCCAGCGCGGTCTCGAAGGATTCTGCCAGGCGCAGTTTGAGGTCGTCGCGCACCTTGAAACGATCCACCACCACCTCGATGCGGTGCTTACGTTTTTTGTCCAACGCCGGCACATCATCCAGGTCGGTGACAATGCCGTCGATGCGCGCGCGCACAAAGCCCGAGGCGCGCAGCTCCTCGAAGACGTGCAGGTGCTCCCCCTTGCGGTCGCGCACCACCGGCGCCAGCAGCATCAGCTTGCTGCCGTCGGGCAAGGCCAGCACCGAATCCACCATCTGGCTCACGGTCTGGGCCTGCAGGCTGATGTCGTGGTCCGGGCAGCGCGGCTCGCCGGCGCGGGCGTACAGCAGGCGCAGGTAGTCGTAGATTTCGGTAATGGTGCCCACGGTGGAGCGGGGGTTGTGGGAGGTGGACTTCTGCTCGATGGAAATGGCTGGCGAGAGGCCCTCGATATGGTCGATGTCGGGCTTCTCCATCATCGACAGGAACTGGCGCGCATAGGTAGAGAGCGACTCCACATAGCGCCGCTGACCCTCGGCGTAGAGGGTGTCAAAGGCCAGGGAGGACTTACCCGAGCCAGACAGGCCGGTGATCACCACCAGTTTGTCGCGGGGAATATCCAGGTCGATATTCTTGAGGTTGTGCGTGCGCGCCCCGCGGACGTGGATCGTTTCCATGAGTCACCTGATACAGCGGCTGGGAGTCAAACGGCGCAGTATATGCCGGGGGCCGGATAGCTGGCAAAGCCGCTGGCCCCGGGCGGAACTGCGGACGCCAAAGTGCCGTCGAAATAGGGTAAACTGCGCGGCCGGCGTCGTACTGTCAGTGGTATACGGCGGCCGCGCCGGGCCGGATGTCTCCGGTACATTTCACATCTTAGGTAGTGGGCAGTGCCCAACAGGACGAGCGATACCATGGACATAATGGAAACCATCAAGGAACAGGTCGAGAACAACCCCATCCTGCTCTACATGAAGGGTTCCCCCAACCAGCCCCAGTGCGGATTTTCCGCCCGCACCGTGCAGGCGCTGATGGCCTGCGGCGAGCGCTTTGCCTACGTTGACGTGTTGTCCAACCCGGACATCCGCGCCAACCTGCCGAAGTACGCCAACTGGCCGACCTTCCCCCAGCTGTGGGTGAATGGCGAGTTGGTTGGCGGTTGCGATATCGTGGCCGAAATGGCTGAGAGCGGGGAGCTGGAAACCCTGATCAAAGAAGCCGCGGCGGCGCAGCAGTCCGCCTGAGGCGCAGGCTGCCACCCCGCTTGCCGCGGGGTGGCGCACGGGGTTCAGTCTGGCTTGACGGTGTGCATGGCGGTCTGCAGGTAGTTCTGCAGGCCCACCTTCTCGATCAGCCCCAGCTGGGTCTCCAGCCAGTCGATGTGCTCCTCCTCGGATTCGAGGATGTCCTTGAGCAGGTCGCGGGAAATGTAGTCACCCACTGACTCGCAATACTGGATGCCGTCCTTCAGATCCTGGTGGGCGGTGTGTTCCAGCTTGAGGTCGCACTCCAGCATTTCCTTGGTGTTCTCGCCGATCAGCAGCTTGCCCAGATCCTGCAGGTTGGGCAGGCCCTCCAGGAACAGAATGCGCTCGATCAGCGCATCCGCGTGCTTCATCTCGTCGATGGACTCGTGATACTCGTGATCGGCCAGTTCCTTCAGGCCCCAGTCCTTGTACATCCTTGCGTGCAGAAAATACTGGTTGATTGCCACCAGCTCGTTGCCGAGCACTTTGTTCAGGTGCCCGATGACTTTTGCGTCGCCTTTCATAGCGTGTGCCTCCACCGTGAGTTGTAGATAGGGGAAGAGTGGGCTATACAAGCCGATATGTCAAGCTAAGTTATTGATTTTATTGAATATTTTGAATCGCAATCAGAGTGATTATCAGGTGTTTTAGGCAAAATAAAACCCCGCGCGGCGCTGGCCGGGCGGGGTTGGTGATGCGTTTTGTGTTCAGGTCACGGCATAGAAGAGCTGCTGCTCGGCGCCGGGCAGACTGTCCAGCGATTCCCGCACAATGTCCCGGGCGAGAATACCGCACTTGCCGCACTGGCTGGCCACACCCAGGGCGCTGCGCACCTCACGGATACTGCTGGCGCCATCTTGCACCGCCGCGCGAATCTGGGTATCGGTAATGCCTTTGCAAATGCAGACGTACATGGGACGCCACCTGTCAGGATCTGTTGATTCGCAAAGTAATGCTAATGAGAATGGTTGTCAACAGTATTCAATGACAGAAAGTTCAGGAATGTGTGGGCGCCTGCCCCTTGAAATGGCCGCCGCCGCCCGCACTGTGTAAACTGCAACGCGCAATCGGCCCGGCAGCGCCGGGCATCTGCCATCCCCAAGCCAAACCAATGGAGTTAAGACAATGGGCGTATTAGTCGGTAAACCCGCACCGGATTTTGATGTCGCTGCTGTACTGGGCAGTGGTGAAATCGTTGATTCCTACAAGCGTTCCGAGCAAATGGCCGGCAAATACGGCCTGGTGTTCTTCTACCCGCTGGACTTCACCTTCGTTTGCCCCTCCGAGCTGATCGCCCTTGATCACCGCATGGACAAGTTCCGCGAGCTGGGTGTGGAAGTGGTGGCCGTGTCCATCGATTCCCAGTTCACTCACAATGCCTGGCGTAACACGCCGGTCGAGAAGGGCGGCATTGGCGCGGTGTCCTACACCATGGCCGCCGACGTCAATCACGACATCGCCCGCGCTTTTGATGTGGAGTCCGCCGGTGGCGTGGCCTTCCGTGGCGCCTTCCTGATCGACAAAGAAGGCCTGGTGCGCTCGCAGCTGGTCAACGACCTGCCGCTGGGCCGCAACATCGACGAGCTGATCCGCCTGGTTGAGGCGCTGCAGTTCCACGAGGAGCACGGTGAAGTGTGCCCGGCTGGCTGGAACAAAGGCGACAAGGGCATGGATGCGTCTCCGGACGGTGTCGCTGCTTACCTGTCGGACAACGCCGACAAGCTGTAAGCCATTAAGGCAAGCAGTTGCGAGAAACGCGGGCTTCGGTTCGCGTTTTTTGTTTGTGGCTTCTTAGGGGCGGCTCGTTGGGCGGCCCCTTGGGCCGCTGCGTTGCCGGCGATCAGGTGAGCGCTTTTACTCCATTACGGGCGCATGCGGTGCGCGTTCCTTTGGTTGGTTGTACCTCGTTAGTTGCAGCCGGCTTTGGTTGTGGCACATGAGTGCACAGTATCAGAGGCACGTTGATCGTTCTGAAGTTCGGTAGTGCCCTTCGCGATGCCGCGAGACGAGGTAAGTGAAGACCGAGTTCGCATCCGACGCCCTCCAAGTCCGTAAAAGACTCACCTGTTCACCGGCAACGCGTCGGTGGCGATGCAGCGTCACATGGTTTTGACTTTTGTGGGGGTTGCGGGAGTAGGGGGTGGATTGGGTGTGAAAGCGAAGCTATGGCGCTGTCGAAGCGTAGGCAGCCCAAAGGCCACTTAACCTGCAGCGTCAACCCTCTCCACCCGCAGTGACAACCCTGCCCCTGGCACCCGCATGGACGTCGACAGGTGAAACCCTTTTGCGGACTTGGAAGGCGGCGGCTGTGGGCTCGGTCTCCACTTACTTCGTCTCCAGGCATCGCGAAGGGCACTGCCGAACTTCAGAACGATCTACGTGCCTCTGATACTGTGCACACCTAAGCCCAGACCAAAGCCGTCCGCAACTAACGAGGTAAAAACAACAATAGGAAGGCACACCGAACGCCTGGAATGTAGCAAAAGGGTTTCACCTGTCGGCGGCGATGCAGCGGCCGCGAGGCCGCCCAAATCAGAGCGAAAAGACCAGAGCACCAGCAAGTCCCCAGCCCCCAGACACAGCAACCCCAGCGCCCTCCACATCAGGTATAATCCCGCCCCTTACCAAGCCCAGCACAGTCAACCCAATGCACACCGCGGAACAGATCGACATCGCCCAGTACATGGACCGCCTCGGCCGCCAGGCCCGGCAAGCCGCCGCCAAAGTGGCCGCATCCAGTACCGCCACCCGCAACGCCGCCCTGCTCGCCGCGCGCGATGCCATCGACGGCGCCCGCGCCGCACTGGCCGAAGCCAACGCCCGCGACATGGCCCGCGGCCGCGAAAACCACCTCGACGCCGCCCTGTTGGATCGTCTCGAGCTGACCCCCGCGCGCATCGATACCATGCTCGAAGGGCTCAGCCAGGTAGCGGCCCTGCCCGACCCGGTGGGCAGCATCACCGACCTCAACACCCGCCCCAGCGGCATTCAGGTAGGCAAGATGCGCGTCCCCCTGGGGGTGATCGGCATCATTTACGAATCCCGGCCCAATGTGACAGTGGAGGCGGCCAGCCTGTGCCTTAAGTCTGGCAATGCCACCATCCTGCGCGGCGGCTCCGAGGCGCTGGCATCCAATGGCGCCATTGCCACCTGCCTGGCCGAGGGTCTGCGCAGTGCCGGCCTGCCAGAGACCGCGGTGCAGGTGCTGGACACGCCGGATCGCGCCGCTGTGGGCCACCTGATCGCCATGCCTGACTATGTGGACGTGATTGTGCCGCGGGGCGGCAAGGGGCTGATTGAGCGCATCAGCCGCGATGCGCGGGTGCCGGTAATCAAGCACCTGGACGGTATCTGCCATGTCTACATTGACGAGGGGGCAGACCTCGACATGGCTTTCAACATTGCCCTGAATGCCAAAACCCATCGCTACGGCACCTGCAATACGCTGGAAACCCTGCTGGTGGCCGCCAGCGAGGCCCCGGCGATTCTGCCGCGGCTGGCGCAGGCCTACGGCGACAAGGGTGTGGAACTGCGCGGTTGCGAGCAAACCCGCGCGGTGTTGCCCGCCATTGCCGCTGCCACCGAGCAGGACTGGCGCGAGGAGTACCTGGCGCCGGTGCTGGCCATTCGCGTGGTGGATGACCTGGACGCCGCCATTGCCCACATCAATGCCTACAGCTCCCAGCACACCGACAGCATTGTCACCCGCGACCACGGCCGCGCCATGCGCTTTTTGCGCGAGGTGGACTCCAGCTCGGTGATGATCAATGCCTCCACCCGCTTTGCCGATGGCTTTGAATACGGCCTGGGGGCCGAGATCGGCATTTCCACCGACAAGCTGCACGCCCGGGGCCCGGTGGGGCTGGAAGGCCTGACATCGCAGAAGTACGTGGTGTTCGGCGAGGGGCAGATCCGCTCTTGAGCCCGCAGGTGGCGCCAATTGGCGTGCTGGGTGGCACCTTCAACCCCATCCATCACGGCCACCTGCGCTCGGCACTGGAACTGGTGGAGCGGCTGGAGCTGGAGCACCTGCGCTTGATTCCCTGCGCCCGCCCGCCGCACCGCGAGGCGCCGGATTGCAGCGCCCGGCAGCGCGCGGCCATGGTGGAACTGGCCGTGGCCGGCGAGCCCCGCCTGCGCTGCGACCGCCGGGAGCTCGAAAGAGCCGGGCTGTCTTACACGGTGGATACGCTGGCCAGCCTGCGCGGGGAGTTGGGTGGCGAACGGCCCCTGTGCCTGGTGCTGGGCTTTGATGCGGTAGCAACGCTGGATAGCTGGCACCGTTGGCAGGCCCTGCTGGATTACGCCCACCTGGTGATTATTGCCCGCCCGGGCTGGGCATTGCCGCAGCACGGCGCGGTGGCCGAGTGGCTCGGGCGCCACCGAGTAACTGAGCCAGCGGAATTGCGCCAACGCCCCGCGGGAGCCGTGCTGACGCTGGCGCTGCGCCCGCTGGCCATCGCCTCCACCGACATTCGGGCGCTGCTGGCAGAGGGGCGTTCTCCGCGTTTCCTGCTGCCGGAGCCGGTACTGGACTATATTGAAACCCATCAACTCTATCGCGGCACAGGCAACGGAGCCTGATCGTCGTCAACAACCGCTGGAAAACTGGATGCAAGCAGAGCAGATCAAGCACATCGTCGAAACCGCACTGGATGACCTCAAGGCGGTCAACACGGTCACCCTGGACGTCACCGGCCTCACCGATGTCATGGACTATCTGGTGATTGCCAGTGGCACCTCCAATCGCCATGTGAAATCCCTGGCCAACAATGTGGTGGTGGAGGCCAAGAAACAGGGCGCCAGGCCACTGGGCGTAGAGGGTGAAGACGCCGGCGAGTGGGTACTGGTGGATTTTGGCGATGTGGTGGTGCATGTCATGCTGCCGGCAACCCGCGACTTCTACGACCTGGAGCGCCTGTGGGTGAAACCGGCGGCATCTGGCGCCGAGCAGGGGACTGAGAAGGGCGCGGAGACGGGTTCGGAAAAGGGTTCGGAGAAGGGTTCGGAGAAAAGAACCGAGCAGGACTGATGCGCCTCTGCATTGTCTGCGTGGGCGGCAAGATGCCCGCCTGGGTAGACGCCGGGGTCGGCGAGTACGAAAAGCGCCTGCCCCGTGAACTGAAGCTCCAGTGGAAGGAAATCCCCCTGGCCCGCCGCGGCCGCGATAGCAAGCCCGAGCAACTGCGCAAGGCTGAGGGCGAGCAGATACTGAAGGCCGTGCCTGACAGCGACCGGGTGATCGCCCTGGATGTCAAAGGCAAAAGCTGGTCCACCCCGGAGCTGGCGCAACAGCTGGCCGGCTGGCAGATGTCCGGCGACAACTACAGCCTGCTGATCGGCGGGCCCGACGGCCTCTCCCCGGCCTGCCTTGAGCGGGCAGAGCGGCGCTGGTCGCTAGGCCCCCTGACCCTGCCGCACCCGCTGGTGCGCATTGTTTTGGCAGAACAACTGTATCGGGCTTGGACAATTACGGTGAACCACCCGTATCATCGCGACTGACGAAACTCCTGCAAAGCTACTGCGCTCGACATCTGAACCCCTGGCGGTGCTCGTAATGCCCAAAACATTCGCCTTGCTCACCAGGCTGGCGCTGCTTATTTCCCGCTGATGCCGCAGCACATCGCCCTCAAAGACCCCAATCGGGAAGCCCGCATCTTCAGCGCACGCACCGTCACGGCGATTCTGATTGTGATGGGCCTGCTCGGGCTTATCCTGGCGCGCTACCACACCCTGCAGATCACCGAGTACGAAACCTATCGCACCCAGTCCGAGCGCAACCGGGTGCAGCTGCAACCATTGCCGCCCAAACGGGGGCTCATCTACGACCGCAACGGCATCCTGCTGGCGGACAATCGCCCCAGCCACCTGCTGTCCATTGTGGTGGAGCGGGTGCCGGACCTGGAGCAGACTCTGGCTGAGCTGCAGCAACTGGTGCCGATTTCAGAGTCCGACCTTGAGGCCTTCTATAAGAAGAAAAACCAGCGCCGGCCCTACGAGGCCGTGCCCCTGCGCTTTCGCCTGACCGAGGGCGAACGGGCGGTGCTGGCGGTCAACCGCCACCGCCTGCCGGGTGTCACCGTAGAGGCCCAGCTATTGCGCCACTACCCCCATGGTGAACTGTTCTCCCACGCCATTGGCTACGTGGGGCGCATCAACGAGCGCGAGACCTTCGAGCTGGATGCCTCTGATTACCGTGGCACCTTCCATATCGGCAAGGTGGGGGTGGAGAAGTACTACGAGGACATCCTGCACGGCGACGTGGGTTACCAGAACGTGGAAACCAACGCCCACGGCCGCGTGCTGCGTGTGCTGGAGCGCTTCGACCCCAAACCCGGGGCCGACCTGGTGCTGCACCTGGACATTGAACTGCAGCGGGTGGCCTTTGAGGCCCTGGGGGAGCAGCGCGGCGCTGTAGTGGCGATGGACCCGGCCACCGGGGGCGTGCTGGCGCTGGTGTCCACCCCGGGCTATGACAGCAACCTGTTCGTCAACGGCATCAGCTCGGCCGATTACAGCGCCCTGCGCGACTCTCCCGACGTGCCGCTGTTCAACCGCGCGGTGCAGGGCCAGTATCCGCCCGGGTCCACCATCAAGCCCATGCTGGCGATGGCGGGGCTGGAGTCGGGGCTGGTCACGCCGGAGTACACCGTGGCGGACCCAGGCTGGTACAGCCTGCCCGGTGATTCGCGCCGCTACCGCGACTGGATTCTGAAGATTCGCGGCACCGGCCACGCGCCGCGGGTGGACCTGGAGATGGCCATCGCCGAATCCTGCGATGTGTACTTCTACGACCTGGCCCGGCGCATGACCATCGATGGCATGTACGAGTACCTGCACCCCTTCGGCCTGGGGGAGCGCTCCGGCATCGACACCACCAACGAGCGCCGCGGCGTGCTGCCCTCCACGCGCTGGAAGCGCGACGCCATGAACCAGCCCTGGTACCCGGGCGAAACTATCAGCGCCGGTATCGGTCAGGGTTATATGCTGGCCACCCCGGTGCAACTGGCGGTGGCCACCACCGCCCTGGCGACCCACGGCACGCACTACTCCCCGCGGCTGGTGCAAGCCATCAACGGCGAAGCGGTGAGTGCCCCGCAACTGCCACCGGTGCCCGGCAGCGAGGCGCACTGGCAGGCGGTGCAGGCGGCCATGCGCGAGGTGGTGCACGGCCGGCGCGGTTCAGCGCGCAAAATCGCCAAGGGCATCCAGTACGAAATGGCCGGTAAGACCGGCACCGCCCAGGTGATTGGCATTGCCCAGGGCGAAATCTACCGGGAGGAAGAAGTGGCCGAGCGGCACCGGAACCACGGCCTGTTCATTGCTTTCGCGCCGCTGGAAAACCCCACCATCGCGGTGGCGGTGATTGTGGAAAACGGCGGCGGTAGCAGCGCGGCCTACCCCATTGCGCGCCAGGTGATCGATGCCTGGCTGCTTGACGAAGAAAACCCGGCGGTAGCAGCCGATGTGGCCGGGCCGGTGGAGGCCAACTGATGGGAGATTATGTGCGCCAGCTGCCGGGCAGCTCCGCGGGCCTGGCCCGCCGCCCCGGGGCCACCCAGCGCTTTCACCTGGATGTGCCGCTGCTGGGCCTGCTGCTGGCGCTGACGCTGTTTGGCCTGGTGGTGCTGTACAGCGCCTCCGGGCAGGATATGGGGGCAGTTATCCGCCAGGGCCGGTTTTTCCTGGTGGGCTTTGCGGTGATGATTACCGCCGCCCAGATCAGTCTGCAGCGTTTCCAGCGCTGGGGGCCGTGGTTTTACCTCGGGGGCGTGGCCCTGCTGGTGGCGGTGGATATCGCCGGGGTCGGCGCCAAGGGGGCACAGCGCTGGCTGTCGATTGGCGGCTTCCGTTTCCAGCCCTCGGAAATCATGAAGCTCACGGTGCCGATGACCGTGGCCTGGTACCTGGCAGATCGCACCCTGCCGCCGCGCTTCAAATACATTGTGGCCTGCCTGGGCATTATCGCCATACCCGCGGCGTTGATACTGATCCAGCCGGACCTTGGCACCGCGCTGCTGATTGCCGCCAGTGGGTTGTTTGTGGTGTTTATGGCAGGCATTGGCTGGGGCTACATTTTTGGCGCCGTGCTGCTGGCGGTGGCCTCGGCCTGGCCGGTGTGGATGTACGGCCTCAAGGAATACCAGCAGCAGCGTATCCTGACCCTGCTCAACCCCGAGAGCGACAAGCTCGGCGCGGGCTGGAATATCATCCAGTCAAAGACCGCCATCGGCTCCGGTGGCTGGGAGGGCAAGGGCTGGCTCAAGGGCACCCAGTCACAGCTGGACTTCCTGCCCGAAAGCCATACCGATTTCATCATCGCGGTGTTGGCGGAGGAGTGGGGCCTGCGCGGCGTCATCATCCTCATGGGGCTGTATCTGCTGATTCTGCTGCGCGGCTTCTGGATTGGCATCCACGCCCAAAGCAGCTACGGCCGCTTGATGGCCGGCAGCCTCACGCTGACGTTTTTCGTATACATCTTTGTTAACATGGGCATGGTTGCCGGCCTGTTGCCGGTTGTGGGTGTGCCGCTGCCGCTGGTCAGCGCCGGTGGCACCTCAGTGGTGACGCTGATGGCGGGTTTCGGCCTGCTGATGGCGGTCAGCACAGAACCGCGGCGCGTGGTGCACTGAGCCCGCCCGGCCCAACCTCTGGAGATCCGTAAATGGTAAGACCCCTCATTCTCGCCCTGGCCGCCGCCGCACTGATGCCCCTTTCGACGCTGGCGCAAAACTACGCCGACAATCCGCAGGCGCAGGCAATGATCGAGGAACTGGTCACCGAAGAAGGCTTTGAGCGCGCCGCGCTGCAAGCCCTGTTTGCCAAGACCGAACACCAGCAGAGCATTATCGACGCCATCTCCCGCCCGGCGGAAAAAACCAAGCCCTGGTACGCGTACCGGCAGATTTTCCTGACCGAGAAGCGCGAGCGCGAAGGCCGCGAGTTCTACGCCGCCCACCGCGACACCCTGGCGCGCGCCGAAGCCGAAACCGGCGTGCCGGCGGAGATTATCGTCGCCATCATCGGGGTGGAAACCTTCTACGGCCGCATCACCGGCAATTACCGGGTGATGGACGCCTTGTCCACCCTGGCCTTTGACTATCCCCGTCGCTCGGCCTTTTTCAGCAAGGAGCTGAAAAACTACCTGCTGCTGACCCGTGAACAGGGCATGGACCCGCTGGCGCAGAAGGGCTCCTACGCCGGCGCCATGGGCTACGGCCAGTTCATGCCCAGCAGCTACCGCAGCTACGCCGTCGACTTTGACGGCGACGGCAAAACCGACATCTGGAACAACCCCGTCGATGCCATCGGCAGCGTTGCCAACTACTTCAAGCGCCATGGCTGGAGCGCCGGTGAGCCGGTGGTGAGCGCGGCGACCCTGCAGGGCGAGGTGCCGGATGCGTGGTTCAACGCCAGTCTCAAGCCCGAGCGCAGCCTGGCCGACTACACGGCCACCGGCCTGCAACCGGTGACCGAGGGCCTGGACCCGGCCCAGCCCGCCACCGCCGTGCGCTTTGAAACCGAGCAGGGCTACGAGTACTGGCTGGGGCTTCAGAACTTCTACGTGATTACTCGCTACAACCACAGCAGCATGTACGCCATGAGCGTTTACCAGCTCAGCCAGCGCATTGCTGACGGGGTGGCACCGTGAGGTCATTGCGCTACGCCGCGGCCCTGGCCCTGCTGGCCGCCCTGGTTACGGCCTGTACCACCGGCCCACAACAGCCAGCACCGCCACCGCCGGCGCCGACAGGCCCTGAGGTTTCCGACGGTGCGCCCTTGCGACATATCACGCCCGACCAGGTGGCCGATGCCGTGCCGCGGCCCGACCCCATCCTGTCGCTCGGCAACAAAAGTCCCTACACCGTCAACGGGGTGACCTACGAAATCCTCGACAGCCACCACCAGTACCGCGAGCGCGGCATCGCGTCCTGGTACGGCACTAAATTTGACGGGCGTAAAACCTCCAATGGCGAGGTCTATGATCTCTATGCAGCCTCCGCCGCTCACAAAACCCTGCCCATTCCCTGTTACGCCCGGGTAACCAACCTGGACAACGGGCGCAGTGTAGTGGTGCGGGTGAACGATCGCGGCCCCTTCCACTCAGACCGCCTGATCGACCTGTCCTACGGGGCGGCGGTCAAACTCGGGTACATGGAGCAGGGCACCGCGCCGGTGGAAGTGGAAGTGCTGGCCGTGGCCGGGGTGGACGACCGCCGCGGCACGCCGCTGGGCGACTACCGCTATCTGCAGCTTGGGGCCTACAGCACCGAGGCGTCGGCCAAGCAGCTCACCCGCCAGCTGGCCACCAAAACCGACGCGCCGGTGTTTGTGGCGCCGGTGGAGTCCGCCGGCAAGCTGCTGTACCGGGTGCGTATCGGCCCGCTGAACGACAACGAGGCGCTGCTGGCCTTGCAGGAACAGCTGGAGGCAGGCGGTTACGGTAGCGGGCAACTGCTGCCCTGACCCCAGCCATTTTCATTTTTCACCTTACGCGACATACAGGGTTTTAAGCTTTATGAAGCGCTTTGCAACACTGATTTTTCTGGCTTTCACCACCACCCTGGCGCAGGCCGCCACCATTGTGCCCTCGCCGCCGCAGGTCGCCGCTGAGGCCTACATTCTGATGGATGCCAACAGCGGTGCCGTGCTGGTGGAGCACAACGCCGACGTGCCGCTACCGCCGGCCAGCCTGACCAAAATGATGACGGCCTATGTACTGGCCGGCGAAATCGAGGCCGGTCGGGTCAAGAAGGACGACATGGTGGTGGTCAGCGAGAACGCCTGGTCCCAGAACCCGCTGTTTGAAGGCTCCTCCCTGATGTGGATCGAGCCCGGCAAGGATGTGTCCGTGGAGGATCTGGAGCGCGGCATCATTATCTCCTCCGGCAACGATGCCACCGTTGCGGTGGCCGAGCATGTCGCGGGCAGTGAATCGGCCTTTGCCGACATGATGAACAGCCATGCCGAGGCCCTGGGCATGACCAGTTCCCACTTTGTGAACTCCCACGGCCTGCCCGACCCGAACCACGTGGTTACCGCGCGCGACCTGGCCATACTGGCGGTGGCGATGATCCGTAATTTCCCTGAGCATTACGCCCTCTACAAAGAGCGCGACTTCACCTACAACGGCATCAAGCAGTACAACCGCAAC
Organism: Parahaliea mediterranea; assembly: GCF_003402235.1. GTDB lineage: Bacteria > Pseudomonadota > Gammaproteobacteria > Pseudomonadales > Halieaceae > Parahaliea > Parahaliea mediterranea. Next base: position 301,341 of record NZ_QEWO01000003.1, on the reverse strand, counting down.
ACCCTGCTGGCCGAAGACCCCAGCGTGGACGGATTAAAGACCGGCCACACCCAGGAGGCGGGGTACTGCCTGGTGGCCTCGGCCAAGCGCCGCGACATGCGCCTGGTGTCGGTGGTCATGGGCACCGCCAGTCCCAACTCGCGCAAGAACGAAACCCGCGGCCTGCTGAACTACGGCTTCCGCTTCTTTGAAACCGCCGAACTGTTCAGCGCCGGGCAAGAGCTGGAAAAACCCCGCATTTGGAAGGGCGTGGAAGACTACGTCTCGGTCGGCCTGCTGGACGAAGCGCGGGCCACACTGCCCCGGGGCAAGCAGGACCAGATCAGCACCGAGCTTGTGCTCAACGACCCCCTGGTTGCCCCGCTGGAGCGCGGTGACACCGTGGGCACCGTGCGCCTCACCCTGGACGGCGAGGCCGTGTTCGAAGCCCCGGTGGTGGCACTGCAGGCCATTGAGGAAGGCGGCTTCTTCTCCCGCCTCTGGGACATGATACTGATGTGGTTCGCCTCCCTGTTCAGCGCGCAGTAGTGGCAACTGGAATAGAGCCAGGAGCCTTTAGCTGAGAGCCGAGAGCCGAGAGCCGAGAGCCGAGAGCCGAGAGCCGAGAGCCGAGTACCGAGAGCAGAGCGATGAGTGAGCAGCAAGACCCTCCGAAAATAGAGTTTCCCTGTGATTACCCGATCAAGGTGCTGGGACGCGACAAGGCTGAATTCCGCCCCACCGTGCTGGCGGTGTTCGAGCGTCATGCGCCGGGTTTTGACAGCGAAACCATCGTGGTGAAGGGGTCTAGCAAGGGCACTTTCACCTCCATCACCATCACCATCACCGCCACCGGGCCAGAGCAGCTCAAGGCCCTGCACGAAGACCTCATGGCCACCGGCCTGGTGCAGATGGTGATCTGAGCGGTGGCTGAGCTACTGTGCAAGCGCCTCGGCGAAGCGGATTACCTGCCCACCTTCGAGGCCATGAAAGCCCTCACCGACGAGCGCAACGCCGACAGCCCCGACGAACTGTGGTTGCTGCAGCACCCGCGTGTATTTACCCAAGGCCGCGCCGGCAAGGCCGAACACGTGTTGGCGCCGGGCGATATCCCCGTGGTGCAGGTGGATCGCGGCGGCCAGGTGACCTATCACGGCCCCGGCCAATGGGTGCTTTACCTCATGGTGGATATCAAACGCCGGGGCCTGGGGGTGAGGGCGCTGGTGGATGTCATAGAGCAGGCCATCGTCGACCTGCTGGCTGCCTACGGTATCGCCGCGGCCCCCAAGCCCGAGGCGCCGGGAGTTTACGTAGGGGCCGACAAAATCGCCTCGCTGGGCCTGCGCCTGCGTCGCGGCTGCAGTTACCACGGGCTGTCGCTCAATGTGGATATGGACCTCGAACCCTTCAGCCGCATCAACCCCTGCGGTTACGAGGGCCTGCAGGTAACCTCCATGGCCCGCTGCCTGCCGGGGCAAGCGCTGGATATGGAGGAGGTGGGGGACAGGCTATTGTCAGCGGTGGCCCACCAACTTAAGCAGTGAGCGGTCAGAACGCCTGTCGATGTGCTACCGCAACGCATAGCCATCGTAGGAGACGATGCTATTGACGACATCGGACTCGCCAACCAGCACACATTGGATGCGATTAACCCAGAGGTAATCCGGGTGTGAACTTTGCAGTCGGGGTGCGCAACGTAGTCCCACTGTTGCCGGCAAGTCGCCGTCAAGGGCGGCCTTGTAGCCGTTTTCGCCGAAGTCGGCGACCCCCTGATAAGCAATGTAAATCAGGGCCTGATCGTGTGTTTCAATGGTGGCGCGAACATCCAGAATTCCCACACCATCTGTGCGGATGGTCAGCCAGTCTGCGCCGACTGGGCGCACTTTTCCCCTCACCCTGGGGCCGCTGACCTCACCGCCCGTCACGTAGTAATTCAGCCTCAACCCCTCGGCGACAGGGCCGATGACCTCCGGCGGCGATTGCAGTATTGCGTGGTAGGAGAATAGATGGTCCATCTCGAATTCAAACATGGTGAGAACTTCCTTGTTGGGGTAAGTGTTGTGTTACAGGCGTGCGCACAGTGCCTGTCTCGATGCGGTATGCAGGCGCACTTGTCCAGTGGCTGTATCTGCAACGAAAGACTGTGGCATGGCGCGGCCTGTCGTCAGAAGTTGTAGGAAAATTCGATACCGTAAGTGCGCGGTGCTCCAGCGAGAAAATAGTCGTAGCCAAACCCGGATTGAAGATTGATTGCGTAAGAATCGTATTCCTCATCGGCCAGGTTTTTGCCCCAGATGGCGAGTGTGTAGTTTTCCGCTTCGCCAAATAGCAGCGATAACCGGCTGTTCAGCAGCCAGTAGCCATCCTGCTGAATGTGGCCGTAGCCGATATCGTCGTTGTAGGCACTGAACCATTGGTCATCCTGATAGCTGGTATCGACATGTGCCCGCAATGACCCCCAGTCGGAAAGCCGTATGTCGTAATCGGCGGCTAGGCTAAAGTTCAGCTTGGGCGCGGAAATCAGCTCATTGCCGGACAGGTCGATGGTGCCGCCATTTACCGAATCACCCAGTTCCAGCGTGTTGAATTCTGTCTCCAGCCAACCGATGGCTGCCTGGATGGTCAGGTTTTCGCTGGGCCGGGCCCACAGTTCCAGTTCCAGCCCGTAAATCTCCGAGCTTCCGGCGTTCTGCAGGTTGGAGGAAACCCCCACTACGTTGATGAACTGCTGATCCTTGTAGTCATAGAAAAAGGCGGCCGCATTGATCCGCAGGCGCTGATCGAGTAAATCCGATTTAAATCCGGCTTCCCAGGTGTTGACGAATTCAGGCGATGCGTAGATGTCATCGACGTGCATGCGTGGGGTGTAGTAAGTACCGCTGTTGAAGCTGCCGCTTCGATAGCCTCGGCTGTAGCTTAAGTAGGTCATGAGAGAATCGGAAAATGCGTAGTCTACGCTGATCTTTCCGGTCCATTCGTTTTCTGTTTTGTCGAAAGTGGGGCCCGAGGCTGTGGTATAGGGCCCACTGATATAGAAACCAACGCCGGCGGGGTCGGATTCTGGTGGTATAAAGGGCGCATCGACCAGTGTGCCGGTGATATTACCTGGCACCCAGCTTCCCAGCGGATTTCCTTCCAGATCCAGACGAGAGCTGTTGATGTAGGTCAGCTCGTTTTCATCGCGGGTATATCGAACCCCGATATCCAAACCGAGTCGATCAGTGATATCCCAGCCGAACTGGCTATAGCCGGCGACACTTTCTTTTTCCGTATCCTGGCGCTGATCAAACGTGCCGTACTGAGCCAACAGGTCACCCGTGGCGCTACCCGCAAAGATGGTTGGGGAAGCATAGAGCGTTAGCAGGTTGTGCATATCCAGCTTTTCCTTCCCGTAGTAGATGCCCGCTATGAAGTTGAACATGCCGTCGAACTGGGAGACTAAGCGTAGATCCTGACTTATCGCTTCGGTGGATGATTGCCAGTCAATTTCCAGGTTTCGTGTAGGGCCGCCATCGGTGTCGGCAGCCTGGAAGTACTCCGCGTCATACCAGGAACTGACGGATACGACCGTGTAGGCTTCACCTTCATAGGTCATTCGCAGGGTTGTCTGGTTGATATCCACATTGGTATGGCCGACTTTGTTGATCTCGCCTTCGTACGCATCGAAGCTGCTGGGCCTCTGGTAGCCGGTGATGTCGACGTCGCCGAGCCCGGATACCGGAATGCGGCCTTCTCCCCGGGGTGGTGTGGCGATGGGGTCGGATTTTCCAGCGGTGTATTTCAGTACGGCAGAAAAGTTGTCGCTGGCCTGCCAGTTGAGCGCAATGCGGCCTGCGCGGTAGTCGGTCTGGGCCATATCATCGCCACCCAGTTTGTTGTCAAAATAACCGTCATCCTTTTTGTAGTTGAAGGCGGCGCGGGCGGCGAGACTGCCATCTATCAGTGTGCCTTCAATGGCGCCAGATGCACTCCGCTCTCCGTAGCTGCCGGTCCCCAATGCTATGTTCCCGGTCAGCGGGCCATCAATGTCAGGTGTTCGGGTAATGATATTGATGGCACCCCCTGTGGTGTTTTTGCCGTATAGGGTGCCCTGTGGCCCGCGCAGTACTTCGATACGTTCAACATCAAAGAAATTCATACCGTGCGTATAAACGGCACCCAAGTAGGCCTCGTCGACATACACCCCGACCGGGCTGGCCTGATTGGAGTTGTAGTCCGACATGCTGACACCGCGAATTGAAAATATCGGTTGAACATCGCCGTAGGGGCCGCTGGACTGCATATTGGGCACCTGCGCAGAAATGTCGCCAGCGTCTTCGAAGCCAAACTGTTCCAGCGAGTCGGCGGACATCCCGGTCACCGCGACGGGAATGTCCTGCACGCTCTCACTGCGCTTTTGTGCGGTAACTACAACCTCTTCCAGCATGGCTGCATGGATGGTCGGAGCGGAAGTGCTGGCAAGAAAAACAGCCAGGGCCATTGGGTATCTATTGTTGGTTCCGTTCATAGGATTCTCCTGTGTTTTATTGTTGATGCTTGGCGCGCCACACAGCTGACACGTTGAGCAAATTGGCAAGGTAATGTGTGATGCGTCGAGGCCGCGTGAGTCGAATCTCCGCTTTTCCATGGCCTGGAAAAGGTGGCCGAGGCATGCTGGCGTTACATAACGGAGAGCAAAAGAGTAGCGGTGTCATCGGCTAATGAAACTGATAGAAGTGGACGCTATCTTGTTTCTGGCGGCCATAACCGAATGAGTGATGTTCCCTCCCCGGGCGCTGGCCATGTGCTTAGATGCGATGAGGCGGAATAATGCGGTGGGTACTATTTAGCTGTGTAGCCGCCATCAATCACCAACTCGGAGCCAGTCATATAGCTGGCTTCGTCGCTGGCGAGGAAAAACACCGCGTTGGCAATCTCCTCGGGCAGTCCCATTCTTCCCATGGGGATTGCGTCGACGATTCGCTGCAAGAACGCGGCTCCTTCTTCCGGTGGAAGGGAAGCGAGACCATCCGATACCAGCGGTGTATTTACGAAACCGGGATGAACAGAGTTGATCCTGATGCCGTAACCTTGCTCGGCACAATGTAGCGCCGCTGACTTGGTGAAGATTCTTACCCCACCTTTGCTGGCATTGTAGGCGGCGGTGAGCGGATCGCCGATGATTCCCTCGATGGAGGAGATATTCACGATTGAACCACCGCTTGATTTCATGGCCACGATGGCCGCTTTGGTGCCGAGAAATACACCGTCGAGATTCACGGCAAGCAATGCCCGCCACTCGTCCAAACTGGTGTCTTCAACACTTTTGGGCAAGCCGACGCCGGCATTGTTCACCAGAATGTCGAGGCGGCCAAATTGGGCCAGTGCCGCGGTGATCACAGCTTCCCAGTCCGTATCACGGGTGACGTCATGCGCCAGGGCAAGCACGGCGCCGCCGCCTTTAGCGATGTCTTGTTCCAGCGCCTGCAGAGCGCTGGTGTCAATGTCTGTGATGACTACGTGGACGCCGGCGCGAGAGAACCTCAGGGCTTGTGCTCGCCCCAGGCCGGATGCGGCGCCGGTGATGAGCGCTACTTTGTTATCGTTAGAATCAACTGCCATGACACAACACTCCCGCAGAATAAGCAGGGGGATTGTTGTTCATTCCGGTAGCATTGTGACTGTTACAAATGACCAGAAATTTGCCATTTCCGGCCAATTCGCTGGAACTAGCGATAGGTGCTCGGTGGGCGGCCTGTCCATCGCTTGAAGGCGTGACAGAACGACGCAGAGTCGCTATAGCCGAGCCGTTTGGCGATCTGCTCAACGGTGAGTTTTCCGCTAAGCAGAAGTTCCTTTGCGAGATTGCTTCTAACCTGCATGAGCAGGGCCTGGTAGCTCGTGCCCTCCTGCGCGAGCTTGCGCCGCAAGGTGCGCGGCGAGGCATTGAGCTTCTCGGCAATCTTCTCCAACGATAAAAATCCGCCGCTGCTGTCAACCATCAAGTATTCGATGATGCCTGCGTAACACGATTCGTCGCGCAGGCGTTCCAACATTTCCTCGCACTGCGCAACGCATACTTGATGTATGGCTGTATTGGCTTGGGGTAGGGGCCGGTGCAGCCAGTTTGACTCGAATATCAATCGATTGTGTTCGGCGCCAAAGACAACCGGGCAACCAAAAAACTCAGCGTAGCGCCCCGCGTAACACGGCGGTGGGTAGCTCAGCTGAACCTCGCGCATGATGGTTTTGTCCAGACCCAGCATTTCCCTGCACATGATGTTCACGGCGATAAAATCACGCTCAATCATGTAATGAAGGCAGGGTGACAGGGGTTCCACCTCCCTGGCCTCAAGGATGGCGTCGGACTCATCTTCCAGCAGGCGCCAGAACAAGCGGGTCCACGTCAGAGCGTTCAGATGCGTGACGCCCTCTAGCCCCTCTATCAGATCCCGGCTGCTAATCATCGCCAGTCCGAGTACGCCATAAGCGCTCAAGTGATATCGGGAGCCAACGATCAGTCCAAGCCCTGGATCATTGCTGGCCGCTATTGCCGCCAGAATGCAGGTCTGTTCCTGCTCGAGCGACATCACAGCAGCAGGATCTTTTAATGAATTCGCACTGATGTTCGCTTGCGCCAATAGCGCCTGGCTATCAATGCCCTGTTCAGACAATTGTGATACCAGAGGGTTAAGGCCGTAGACAATGCGCTGCAGGTTGAGCTGGGATAATTCACTCGTAAAGTGCTCTTTCAACGTACTGCCTCGCGTTTTCATTATCGTTAGATAGTGCCCGTCAATACTGAGCGAAACGCTGGGAGAATGACAGATCATCGTGCCCGTCCGGCTACAGCGCGAGGCCAGTATAAAAAAATGGCCGGAACTATCAATAAACTGACCTGCTCAATCATCAAGATTCAAGCCGCCGTTTGCTAACTTGGCACTGCGAATAACGATGATAAATAGCGGAGCAGGAGAATCACGGTGTCTACTCAATATGCCAGCAAGCAATCGACCTATGGCAATCCCAGCCCAGGCTCCCGGGTGGATGGCTGGGATGAAAACCCGATCGGCAGATTACAGCTAACCGGCGCTGAAGCCCCGCTGCCTGAAGAAGAACAGTCAATACTGGATACCGTCCATCGCTTCAGCAGCGAGGTGGTGCGACCCGCTGGCATCGCACTGGACCGTATGAGCGCCGAGGCGGTTGCCGCACCTGACTCGCCCTTATGGCCTGTACTGCAGGGGTACAGGGAGTTGGGGCTTGGTCTGGATTTATTGATGGAGCTTCCCGCCGAGGCGCGTGCGCGCGTGCTCTGTTTGGTGATGGAGGAGCTGGGTTGGGGCGATGCCGGGCTTGCGATATCCCTTGGCACATCGATGAATCCACAGTTGACCGCTCATGAGTTTGGCAACCAGTACTTGCTGGATAAGTACCCGGAAACAATGCTTGGCTGCTGGGCCATTACCCAACCTGACCACGGCAGTGATTCGCTTGATGTCAGCAAGCAGGCCTTTCACCCGCAGGGCGCGTATGGGCGGCCCAACTGTGTGGTGACACTGAAGCACGACCGACTGGTGATCAATGGGCAGTTCTCAGCCTGGGTCTCCAATGGCACCATCGCTGAACTTTGCATCCTGTACGCCCCGGCTGACTGTGGCGAGGGTGCAGATCCCGAGCGGGGTTGCGCGGTTATGGTGCCGCTGGATGCCAAGGGGGTCAGCCGGGGAAAGCCCCTGGAGAAGATGGGACAGCGGGCGTTGAACCAGGGGGAAATCTTCTTCGACAACGTGGAATTGTCGTTAGACCACCTGGTGGCTGGCCCTGAGCATTTCAAGAAGGCCGTGTATGCCAAACACGTTGAAGCCAACGGCCTGATGGGGGCGATATTCACAGGCACAGCTCGTTCCGCCTTTGAGTTGGCACTGGCGTATGCGCATGAGCGCAAGCAGGGTGGTGTGCCGATTATCAGACACCAGAGCGTGTCACACCGCCTGTTCCACATGTTCCGCAAAGTGGAAATGGCGCGCGCCATCACCCGTCGCGCTGTCACCTACAACTACACCCAGGCTGTGCCTGCACTACATGTTGCGATGACGTCCAAGGTGACTGCGACCCAGGTGGCCTTTGAGGTGGCCAGTGAAGCGCTGCAGATATTTGGTGGCAACGGCCTGACCTACGAATACCCCATTGAAAAAATCCTACGCGATGCGCGCGCTTCAATGATTGAGGACGGATGTAACGAACTCCTCGCCATCAAGGGCGGGTTTCATTTGGTTGACCCTGGCTTGCTGTGAGACGACTGCCATGCGTATGAATGCGATTGTTGCCGGTGTCGGTATGACTACTTTCGGCAAGCACATGGACAGGCAGCTGAAATCTCTGGCGGTGGAGGCGATTCAATCTGCCATTGAGGATGCAGGCCTTTCGCTAGCGGATATCGAAGCAGCCTACTACGCCAATGTGGCGGCCGGCACTATGGTCGGGCAGGTCTGTATTCCCGGTCAGGTAGCACTGCGTGAGATGGGGCTTGGCGGGATCCCGGTAGTCAATGTCAAGAATGCCTGCGCGTCTGCTTCCACGGCCTTTCATCAGGGTTGCGCCATGGTCAGTGCTGGCGTCTACGATGTGGTGCTGGTTGTGGGCGCGGAAAAGCTCTATCACCAGGATAAGTCGCGCACGTTCTCTGTGTTCGATGGCTGCGTGGATTATGAAGATTTTGACCGCGTCGTCGATAGCGTGAAGACACGTATCGCCCGTGCCGGCGGCGCAGCGGACGAGGGTGCTGGGCAGCATTCATTCTTTATGGACATCTACGCTGCTATGGCACTGGACCACATGGCCGCGCACGGTACCACCCAGGCCCAGTTTGCCGCTATTTCAGCGAAGAATTCACGCCATGGAAACCTGAATCCGTATGCGCAGTATCGCGGCGTTATGAGCGTGGAGGAGGTGCTGGCTGCCCGGGGGATTGCTTATCCACTGACCCTACCCATGTGCTCGCCCATCGGTGATGGTGCTGCTGCGGCGATCCTGGTCAGCGAGCGCAAGGCGCGGCAACTGGGCGTGAACCGCAGTGTGCGGGTTCGCTCGTCAGTGCTTGCCTCTGGCCGGGATTCTGTAGCTGGTGAAGAGGCCGGCATCACGGAACTGGCGGCTAAGCAGGCGTATGACGAGGCTGGCGTTGGGCCGGACGATCTTGACGTTATTGAATTGCACGACGCGTCTGCGCCGTCTGAACTGATCTACTATGAAACCCTGGGGCTGTGCCCCCGCGGCCAGGGAGGGCAACTGGCCGAGAGTGGTGACACGGCATTGGGTGGGCGTATTCCTGTCAATCCTTCTGGCGGTCTATTGCGCAAAGGGCACCCCATTGGCGCAACGGGGTTGGCACAGATCGCCGAGTTGACCTGGCAATTGCGTGGTGTGGCTACGGGACGACAGGTGTCGGGCGCGCGGGTGGCCCTGGCGGAGAACGGCGGTGGCTACATTGGCGAAGATGCCGCCGCCATGGTGATCTCCGTGTTGAGTTGCTAGGGGCTGGTTGATGACTGACGTAGCGATAACCCAGGCGACGCAGGCAGCGGTATTGGCCGATATGATCGCTGGCCTTAGCGAGCGATTCCCGCATCAGCACGACGCCCTGACGTTTGTAAACGTGACTGCTGATGGCAGGCTTGAGGAAGCCTGCCGCAGCTATCAGCAACTATGGGAAAACGGTCAGCGATTCGCTGCCGCGCTTGACGAGGCAGACATGGAGCGAGGCGATCGGTTCGCCCTGTTGATGCAGAACCATCCGGAGTTTGTTGACGCGATGGTCGGTGCCAGCATCACCGATACGGTATTCGTGCCCATCGACCCACGCACTAAAGGCCAAAAGCTCAGTTTCATGCTCAGTTTCGCCGAGTGTCGGGGCATTATTATTGCGGACTATGCGCTGGCGAACCTGGCCGGAGTACTGGCGGAGTTACCCAATCTCCAGTGGGTCTGGCTGCTTGAGACCGGTGCGCCCACAGCAGCACACGAAACCCTGCCCAACCTGCGGACAGTGGCGGACATTCGGGCAATGCCAGTGTCTGAGATGGCGGTGCGCTCAACCGATTTAAATGCCCCGATGCAGATGCTGTACACCTCAGGTACGACGGGCGACCCCAAGGCGATAGTCGCGTCTCATGGCCGCTTTGCCAGTAATGCGCTGCTCGGTCCGGCGATGGGGCTGGAGCCTGGCGACCGACCCTATACCGGCCTGTCGTTGACACATGCCAATGCGCAACTGATTACGCTCGGCATGAGCTTGCACATGGGTTTGCGCACGGTGATCAGCCGGAAGTTCACCAAGTCCCGTCTTTGGGATATTACGCGACATTATGGCTGCACCAGCTTCAATCTGCTCGGTGGCATGGTCAATGCCATCTACAGCGAGCCTGAGTGCGCTGACGACAGGGATAATCCGGTACGGTTTGTGCTCAGCGCCGGCATGCCACCGAATGTATGGCAGCACTTCCAGCAGCGTTTTGATGTAGAGATTTTCGAATTCTACGGTGCCGCGGAAGGGGGCATGACCCTGAATCCACCCGGCGTGGGGCCAGTGGGTTCCATCGGGAAGCCGCCACCGTCGCTGGAAGGGAAAATCGTCGATGACAACGATGAACAATGCCCGCCGCACCGTCCCGGTGAAATTGTATTCCGGTCGGTTCAGGGCGAACCCGTCAGCGTTGAGTATTTCAAGAACCCCAAGGCCTCAGCAGAGAAAACCCGCAAGGGCTGGCTGCGGATGGGAGACATCGGTTACGTCGATGAAGAGGGCTGGTTTTACTTTCTTTACCGCAAGGGCGGCGGCATCCGGCACAACGGGGATTTCATCAACCCGGCTTACGTGGAAAAAGTACTGGCAGAACACAGGGTGGTGGATGACGTCTTTGTTTACGGCGTACCCGCCGCATCGGGTGCGCCCGGAGAAAAAGACGTAGTGGCCGCCATTGTTGTTCGCGATATGGGGAGCTTTGATCATCGGGGGCTTTTTGAGCACTGCCAACAGCATCTGGAGCGCAATTTCGTTCCCAGCTACCTGCAGGTAGTGCTGGAGATACCCAAAACAGCCTCGGAGAAGCCGCAAGAGCGTTTTTTGTTGCAGGCATTCATCGCGGGCTCAGACCTCATCTTCAGCAGACCTTGAAACGACACTATCTATTGACCTAGACAGCCAGAGGGCAATTTCATGAGCAACCCCAAAGTACTGATATATGGCGCTAGTGGCTACACCGGCAAACTCGTGTCGGAGTCACTGGCTCGGCGCAATATTCCCTTTTACATGGCGGGGCGCAACAAAGCGCGCCTTGAGGGCGCGCTGAAAGTTGTCGCCGAGCGACACGGTGCCGATGTTCCAGCGCAAATCGTCGTGGCCAACAATACGGAGCAGGAGTTGCTGCCGCTGTTCGAGCAGGTGGATGTTGTGATCAATGTGTCCGGCCCGTTCATGCAGATCGGCTGGCCCATTGTTGAGACTGCGCTGGCGGCTGGGTGCCATTACCTGGATACCACCGGTGAGCAGGACTGGACAAATGCCATCAACCAGAAATACGGCCAGTCGTTTGCTGATAAGGGCCTGCTGCTATCACCGGCCTGTTCCTACATGTGGGCGGCGGGTGCCATGGCAGCCGAGGCCGTGCTTGAAATCGACGAGGTGGACAGTCTGGACATCGTATACCAGATTGATCACGGCCTGCCGTCGGAGGCCTCCACCAAGTCCTTCCTGCGCATGATTTGCAACGATGTGTCGCAGTATTACCTGGAACTGGGAGAATACAAGGCCTGGCCCAATGACCAGTCGTACGATTGCGTGGTCCCCTATCGAGGTACCACATTGCGCGGTCATCCCTGGGGCGGTGCCTGCGAGCCTGTCTGGTTCAAGGATGATTCACGTGTGCGCAATTGCAAAGTACTTACCTGCATAGGCGAGCACCTGATTGACAACGTTATGGAGGCGATTCATGCCTTCAATCGTGAAGCGGCTCACCTGTCGCAGGAAGAGCGCGAAGCGTGGACCAACAGCAAGGGCGATGAGATGGACACGGGGGAGCCACCCAAGGATGACGTCGATGTCCAGCGCAGCGTTATTGTGTGTAGCGGACAGGGTCGCCAGACGACAACCCAGTTCGCCATGAACCTGTCGGCCCCCTACCAGTTCACTGGCGAGATTTGCGCCGATGCCGCCCAGCGGTTGTTGGCCGGCGAACTGAAGAATGTTGGTTTCCAGTCTGCTCCCCAGGCCTTCGGGCACAGGGAACTGTTGAGTACTTTCCACCAGCTTGGTTTCTGCAGCCTGCCGGACTGGTGGTAGTGCGGGACCAAAGACGAGCGGCCGGAGACTAAACACCTATTACCTGCCCGTCGACGCATTCGGTCTACTTGCCCCTGTTCTTGATGAGGAATGAAGCGTGATGACGCCTTTTGCACAGCTGTTTGATCTAACGGGCAAGGTTGCCCTGGTTACCGGGGCGGCCCGGGGTATCGGGTTTGCCTGCGCACAGCGCCTGGCGGAGGCAAATGCCACCGTCCTGCTGACGGACATAGATGGAGAGCGTGTTGCAGAGGCGGCACAAGCGCTGGCGTCGGCGGGTCATCAAGTCCGCGCGCTTGGCCAGGACGTGACCGATGAGCAGCAGTGGCGGAATATGGTGCGGACCTGCGTTGACGAGTTGGGCGGCCTGGACATCCTGGTGAACAACGCGGGTATCTACATAGGCCATACGTTACTGGACAACACCCTTGAAGAGATACAAATGCTCAACAAGGTGAATGTTGAGTCGGTGTTTCTGGGTCACAAACACGCAGCCCAGGCTATGCGCCCCGGGGGGGATTGTGGGCGGGGAGGCTGTATCGTCAACCTGTCTTCTGTGGCTGGCTTGCGGGGTGTGCCCGGTCACAGCGCCTATGGTGCGACAAAAGGCGCGGTGCGCCTCTACTCCAAGCATGCCGCGATAGAGTTTGCCCGACTCGGCTATAACATACGGGTGAACTCTGTGCACCCTACCGCCATTGCGACCGCGATGGGTGAGCAGGTTTATGATGATCTGGTTGAAGTCGGCATGGCGGAGAATCGCGAACTGGCCAAAGAGGTGGTCGAAGACCTGGTTCCCCTGGGCAGGGTAGGTGAGGTTGAGGATGTGGCTAACGCTGTGCTGTTTCTGGTATCCCCGGCCTCCAGTTACATCACCGGTACCGAATTGGTGGTTGACGGGGGTCAAACGGCGGGTTGATAGCCACCGGGTTCAGGGGCAAAAAATCCTTTGAATTTACAAGATGCTGCGCCCTTACTGTGCGGTGCAGCACCTTTGTCTGCCTGTGGCGTGTAAGCGCTTAGGTGCTTTCGCGACGCATATCCTCGACAAACGTTTTCATCACCTCTGAAAAGAAAGAGGGCATGGAAGTACCCTGAAAGTCTGGCAGGTGAAGCTTGTTCCAGTTGGCCCACAGCGGCATGCCTTCGGGGCATTCGGTGGCGGCAACGCCGATAGCCAAGTGCATCTTGGTGGCGCGATCCTGCTCTTGTTCGTAGGCAGCCTTCCAGGCTGCGGAATCGAGGTAGTGGCGTTCAATTCTACGCCCCAGTGCCTTTTCTCCTTCGTTTAGCAGCGCATTCCAGCTGCAGTACGCCGTTGCAGCGACCGGGCATACTGCGTTGCGTGAGTCGGGGTGGGCGAGGATGTGCGGAATGATTCGACCGACATCCTCTCCGCAGGACCAGGCGATTTTCTGCTCACCGTCCCCCATCACCTGTACTGGCTCGGCCAGGTAGAACTCAGGCCAAAGGCCCGCAGGTATGATGGTGTAGTCTAGCCCGGCAAGTTCGATAACGCGGCGAACAAAGACTTTTTGCCTTGCGATGGTTCTGTGAATGGTATCGGTTGGCCAGAACTGCTCCCATTCGTAGATAAAACCGTATTCCGAAGGCACAAAGCGCTCCACACCGGCCTCCTTGGCTGCCCAGATCAGCGCGTACTGAGCCTCTGTGGCCAACATGGGGGCGCAGGACACCAGATAATCGGTACCCCGTAGTGCTGGAATAAGATCGGCATGATCGGTGACATCGGCGGGCACGATCTCCACCCCCTGCTTGTGCCAGGCATCCAGCAACAGCTGTTTTTCCTTGTCGCCTCGCGTTGGGCGAAATGAGGATTTCTCCTGTTGGCCCTGCTTTCGCGACAGTACTTTGATACGGAAATGACCCTGTCGAATGAGCTCATCGACGCAGGCTTTTCCGGCGACACCTGTCGCAGAGAATACTGTGACTGTCTTTTTCATGGTGGTTCTCTCCTGGCGATCAAATCGGCGTTGTAATCAGGCGCGGACAAGGCTATTACGCTGCTTGGTGGCTATGAATGTTCGCTGAGGACGGCTTTTTGTTTGAAGAGGACAGTGGGCAGGGGGCAGCTCACCGGTCTAGGCCTCGCCAGCCGACCTGCTGCACCCTACGCCACTCCCTTGGACAACCGCTTTGTGGATGACCAGGCGGTCCCGCCCTGGCCGGTCGCTATCTCTATTCTGATTTTCGCTCCGGCAATGTGTGGGCCCTGCGAGTGGAGGGCCGCCAGGGCCGGCTGCATGGCTTCACCCAGAGCGCCGGTGGGCAGTCACGTGGTGGATGCGGCCGGTATAGAGTTGTTGAGCCGCTGGGTCGAATCGCTTTAAATCCCCACCGGTTTAATTGACCGTGCCCAATACATTGCACTGGCAATGTACAATTTCCGCCCTCTGATACACGCCCCAGCCATAACGACATAAGAGGACAGGATGGCTTTGTACTTTCCTCCGGCGCGCGCCGGGTTGCCCGTGTTTTTTTTGCTGGCCGCTGCGCTTGCGAGCGTTGCCCTGGTTGGTACGGCCCCTGCGGTTGCCGCGCCGGTCTCGCTGCCGGTCACCGGCGAGCGCCTGGTGGCCGCCGATGCCGAGCCGCAGAACTGGCTGAGCTACGGCCGGGACTACGCCGAGCAGCGCTTCTCGCCCCTGGCCCAGGTGGACCGGCAGTCGGTACAGGATCTGGGCCTTGCCTGGTACTTCGAGAGCGACAACCACCTGGGGCTGGAGACCACTCCGCTGGTGATTGACGGCGTGATGTATTTCACCGGCGCCTGGAGCAAGGCCTTTGCAGTGAATGCCCGCACTGGCGAGCTGCTGTGGCGCTTTGACCCGCAGGTGCCGCGCAGCAAGAGCATCACCGCCTGCTGCGGGGCCATCAACCGCGGCCTGGCGGCCTGGGGGGAGCGGCTGTTTCTTGGCACCCTCGACGGCCGGCTGATCGCCATTGACCGGGTCAGCGGCGAGGCGGTGTGGTCCACCCAGACCACCGACCCCGACAAGGCCTACTCGATCACCGGCGCACCGCGGGTGGCCAAGGGTTTGGTGTTCATCGGCAATGGCGGCAGCGAATTTGGCACCCGCGGCTATGTCAGCGCCTACAGCGCGGAGACGGGCGAGCTGCGCTGGCGCTTCTACACGATTCCCGGCAACCCGGAAGACGGCTTCGAGAACGAGGTGATGGCGCGGGCGGCTGCCACCTGGAATGGCCAGTGGTGGCAGTACGGCGGCGGCGGCACGGTGTGGGATTCCATCGTCTACGACGCGGAGCTGGACCAACTGTACATCGGGGTGGGCAATGGCGCGCCGCACAACCGCCGCATTCGCAGCCCCGGCGGCGGGGATAACCTGTTTCTCAGCTCGGTGGTGGCGCTGGACCCAGACACCGGCGACTACCTGTGGCACTACCAAGAGGTGCCCGCGGAGACCTGGGACTACACCGCCACCCAGCAGATGACGCTGGCGGATATCGAGTGGCAGGGCCAGCAACGCAAGGTGATTATCCATGCGCCCAAGTCGGGTTTTGTCTACCTGATTGACCGCCACACCGGCAAGCTGCTGTCGGCGGAGCCCTACACCACCGTGACCTGGGCCAGCCACTACGACATGGATACCGGCCGCCCGGTGGAGGTGGAGGGCCAGGATTACGACGGCGAGGCGGCGGTGGTGTTTCCCTCGGCTTCGGGCGGGCACAACTGGCACCCCATGGCCTACAGCCCGCGCACCGGCTACCTCTACATACCCGAGTTGGACATGGGCATGCCCTTTGACGAGGTAAAGGCGCCGGATTACCGCCACCTCAAGCGGCATTTCAACACCGGCTATGAAATTGGCAGTGGCACCGTGTCCCAGCGCTTCGGGCAGGCGATGATGGACCACCTGCCCAAGGCCCACCTGCTGGCCTGGGATGTAGAGAATGCCCGCATTGCCTGGAAAATCCCCCACCCGAACATCCATAACGGCGGCGTGCTGGCGACCGCCGGTGATCTGGTGTTTCAGGGCACCTCGGACGGGCGCCTGCTGGCCGTCGACGCTCACAGTGGCGAGGTGCTGTGGCAGTTTGATACCCAGAACAGCGTGCTGCCGGGGCCGGTGAGCTATCAGGTCGATGGCGAGCAGTACGTGGCGGTGGCCGTGGGCCGTGGCGGCGTGCTTACCAGCAATACCGGCAAGGACTACGGCACCTACAACCCCAACAACCGAATTATGGCCTTCAAACTGGGGGGTAGCGCCAGCCTGCCGCCAGTTGAGAAGCCCGAGCGCCCACTGCCGCCGGCGCGAATGGCTGCCACCGAGGCCGAGATACTGGACGGCCGGGCCCTGTTCGACCGCTTCTGCGCCCGCTGCCATGGCGCCAATGCCGTTGGTGATGGTTCGGTGCCGGACATGCGCTACCTGGAGCCGGTGTGGCACGAGAACTTTGAAGCCATTGTGCTGGAAGGGCTGATGGAAGGTGCCGGTATGCCGCGTTTTGACGACGTGCTGGACAAAGACGACGTGCGCAACATCCACGCCTACGTTATCGACCGCGCCCACGAGGACTACGCACTGCGCCAGGAGAGCGGCTGGTGGGCAAGCCTGAAAAACGCCGCGGCGCATGCCGGCGCGCGGGTGGTGAGCTGGTTCCTGCGGCCCTGAACAACAGGCCCTGATCAACCAGGCCCTGGTTACCAAGCCCTGGTCACAAAGCCTCTGGTCAACAAGCCTCTGGTCAACAAGCCAAGCCGGCCTGCCTCTAGCGCCGGACGGGCCGCTTCTGCAGCTTGCGCTGCAGGGTGCGTCGGTGCATGCCGAGCGCGCGGGCAGTGGCCGACACGTTGCCCTCGTTTTCATTCAGCACGCGCTGGATGTGCTCCCATTCCAGCCGATCCAGCGAGGTGGGCTGCTCCACCGCCGGCTGCACCGGCGCGGCGCCGTCAAAAGCGCGCAGCACCTCGTCCACGGTGGCGGGCTTGCACAGGTACTGGGTGGCACCGGCCTTGATGGCATCCACCGCGGTGGCGATGCTCGAATAGCCAGTGAGCACCACCAGCCTGGCCTGCGGCGCCGCCTCTAGCAGCGCCGGCAGGGCCGCCAGCCCCGACAGCTCCGGCATATTCAGGTCCAGCAGGATATGGGTGGGGGCAAAGTCGGGGCAGGCGGCCATCGCTGCGTGGCCATTGTGGCAACTCAGGGTGCGAAAGCCGCGGCGCTCAAAACCCCGGGCCATGACTGTGGTGAACACCTCGTCGTCATCCACCAGCAGAATGCGTTGCGCGGCGCTCACTGGGCGCCCCCAGGCAGCAGGGGCAGGGTCAGGGTGGCGAGGGTGCCGCCGCCCGCAGCGTCCGCCAGTTGCAAAGTGCCGCCGTGGCGCTCGGCAGTGGCCCGGCTCAGGATCAGGCCAATACCCAGGCCGCCTTCGCTGCCTGCGCCTGCGTTGTGGCTGTCGCCGGGCAGGGCGCGCAGGGTGGCGCGCACCGCGGCGGGAGTGCCCGGCCCCCAGTCGCGCACTGTAATGCGCGCCTGGCTGGCGTTCCAGTCGATGCGCACGCCCAATTGCTGGCAGCCAGTGTCGGCGGCATTGTTCAGTAGGTTTTCCAGCGCCTGGGGCAGGGTCTGGTCGTAGGCGATGCAGGGCTGCGGCCCGCGGCCGGTAATTTCCGTGCTGCAGGATACCCGGGGTCGGCGGGCGGCCCAGTGTTGCACGGTGGCCTCTGCAAATTCGCCCACCTTGCGCCGCTGGCGCTTGCCGGCGGCGCTGGCTTCCGCCGTCTGGCTGAGGTCGGCCAGAATGTCGCGGCACTGCAGCAATTGCCCCTGCAGCAGGTGGCAATCCTTGCGGGCGCTGTCTGGCAGCTGTGGGTCGCTGAGCATTTCGTCCACCACCACGGTCATGGTGGACAGTGGGGTGCCCAGTTCGTGGGCGGTGCCGGCGGCCAGGCTGGCGAGGGCCAGGATCTGGTCGTCCCGCAGGTGGTTCTCCCGCAGGGTGGCCTCTCGGGCCTCCTGGCGGCGCAGCACTGCCGCCATGCGCACCACAAAGTAGGTGATCAGGCCCACGCTGAACAGGAAGTTGAACCACATGCCAAGGCGGTGCACACCGCCGCTGTCGCCGTGGGTGGTTGCAGTGTGTGGGCCGGCGTAGGGGGCAAACAGCGGAAAGGGCTGGCGGTAGTACAGCAGCAGGCTGTAGGCCAGCACCGAGGCGCCGGCAATCAGCCAGGTGTAGCGCCAGGGCAGCACCGCCGCCGCTACCACCACCGGCACAATAAAGTACGACACAAAGGGATTGTCGGCGCCGCCGGAGCAGTACATCAGCACCGTCCAGCCCAGAACATCCACCAGCAACTGGGCCAGAAACTCACCCTGGCGCACCGGCCAGGGGCGGGTGGTGCGCCACAGGCTGGCGGTGGTCACCAGGGCCAGCAACAGCAGGGCGCTGGCCAGCCCTGCCATGCTCTGGGTGGAGCGGCTGGCCAGCAGCACCCAGGCCAGCACCCCGGCCTGGCCCAGCAGGGCGATGGCGCGAATGGCCAACAGGCTGCGCAGGTTGGACAGGGAGGGGTGGTAGGGGCTGGCGGGGTCGAAAGTCACGGCGCCATTATAGTGGCGGTGCTGGCCAGCGTCTTGCGGCAAAGCGTCGCAGGCTGGCAGCTGCGCTCCTTTCGCTCCTCGCTCTTCGCCCTGCGCGGGGGCGGGAAAGTGCGTATAATCCGCGGGTTTTTCATCCCGGTCAGACTCATGGCAGAACTCAGCAAAGACATCGCCGCGCGGCGCACCTTCGCGATTATTTCGCACCCCGACGCCGGTAAAACCACCATTACCGAAAAGCTTCTGCTGCTGGGGCAGGCCATTCAGGTGGCGGGCAGCGTGAAAGGTAAAAAAGGGCCCCATGCCACCTCCGACTGGATGAGCATGGAGCAGGAGCGGGGCATTTCGGTGACGTCCTCGGTCATGCAGTTTCCCTACCGCGCGCGCACGGTGAACCTGCTGGACACCCCCGGGCACGAGGACTTCTCCGAGGATACCTACCGCACCCTTACCGCCGTGGATTCGGCGCTGATGGTGATCGACGGCGCCAAGGGTGTGGAGGACCGCACCATCAAGCTGATGAACGTGTGTCGGCTGCGTGACACGCCAATTTTCAGCTTCGTCAACAAGATGGACCGCGACATCCGCGACCCCATCGAACTGCTGGATGAGATCGAGGAGGTGCTTGCCATCCAGGGCGCGCCGATCAACTGGCCCATTGGCATGGGCAGCCTGTTCAAGGGCGTGTACAACCTCTACACCGACACCATTCACGTCTATACCCCCGGCCAGGGCAGCGTACTGCCCGACGACACCCGCATCGATGGCCTGGATTCCGAGGCCGCTCGCACCCTGCTGGGCGAGGATTACGAGGCCTTCGTGGACGAGATTGAACTGGTGCGCGGCGCCAGCCACGCCTTCGACCTGGAGCAGTTTCTGGCGGGCAAACTCAGCCCGGTCTTTTTCGGCACCGCCCTGTCCAACTTCGGCGTGCGTGAAATGCTGGACGACTTTGTGCAGTGGGCGCCGCCGCCCCAGGACCGCGACGCCACCTCTCGCAGCGTCAGCGCTGGCGAGGAAAAATTCAGCGGCTTCGTGTTCAAAATCCAGGCGAATATGGACCCTCGCCACCGGGATCGCATCGCCTTCTTGCGGGTGTGTTCCGGCCGCTATACCAAGGGCATGAAGATGCGCCACACCCGCATCGGCAAGGACGTGAAAATCGCCGATGCCGTTACCTTCAAGGCCGGCGAGCGGGTGCTGGTGGAGTCTGCCGTGTCCGGCGACATCATCGGCCTGCACAACCACGGCACCATCCAGATTGGCGACACCTTCACCGAAGGCGAGGAACTGCAGTTCACCGGTATTCCCCACTTTGCCCCGGAGCTGTTCCGCCGCATCCGCCTGAAGGACCCGATGAAGTCCAAGCAGTTGCAGAAGGGCCTGCAGCAGCTGTCGGAAGAGGGCTCCACCCAGGTGTTCGCGCCCATCAGCAACACCGACCTGATTGTGGGCGCGGTGGGGCAACTGCAGTTCGAGGTGGTGTCCTACCGCCTGAAGGACGAGTACAAAGTCGAGGCGATGTACGAGCCGATCAGCGTGTACACCGCCCGCTGGGTGCACTGCGACAACGCGCGCAAGCTGGAGGAGTTCCGCAAAAAAGCCGCCGACCAGCTCTCCATCGACGGCGGCGGCCACCTGACTTACCTGGCGCCGACGCGGGTGAACCTGTCACTCATGGAAGAGCGCTGGCCGGATATCGAATTCCGGGCAACGCGGGAGCACTGATCAAGCGCTGGTTTCGCGGCAGGGGGATTACCCCAGCAGGCCCTCGATATCCCCGGCAATTTCCTCTGGCTTGGTCTTGGGCGCATAGCGCTTGACCACATTGCCCGAGGCATCCACCAGGAACTTGGTGAAGTTCCACTTGATCTTCTCGGTCCCGAACACGCCGGGCGCTGCGTGCTTGAGGTGCTTGAACAGCGGGTCGGCATTGTCGCCGTTCACCTCAATCTTGCCGAACATGGGGAAGCTCACGCCGTAGTTGAGCTGGCAGAACTCCATGATCTCGCCATTGCTGCCTGGGTCCTGCTTGCCAAACTGGTTGCAGGGAAAGCCCAGAATGACGAAGTTGCGCTCCTTGAATTGCTGGTAGAGCTTTTCCAGCCCTTCAAACTGGGGGGTGAAGCCACATTTTGAGGCGGTGTTAACCACCAGCAGTACCTTGCCCTGGTAATCGGCCAGGGCTTTCGGCTCGCCGCCGGGTGAGGCGCAGGTGAAGTCGTAGACAGTGTCGCTCATGGTGTTCCCCTTCTGTGACGATTCAGGCGGCCTGCAGTTGCACCTGCTGCACCAGCATGGCCACGCGCTTGCGCTGCATTTTCAGGGAGTATTCGAGTTCCTTGAACTTGGTGCGCAGAGCGGCGTGTTCCCACTTCTTGAGCAGGGCGGCCTTGCGCTCCTCAATGGCGCCTTCCAGCTCGGCGACCTTGCGCTCGTAGCGCTCGGCTTGCAATACCTTCCACTGGTTCACCGACTCGGTAAACAGTTGGTATTCGCGCTCTAGCGAGGCCAGCAGGGGCTCGCTGTTGTCGGCCCGCTCCAGTTTGCGGCGGGCGCGCTCGAACTGGGTGTCGAGAATGGCGCGCTGGATCTTGAAGTTGGGCACCCGGCTCAGGTTGCTGGCCAGGCCCAGGCGGGCGCACAGGGCGATCATCCACTTGGTTGGGTCCCACTGGTACCAGCGAATGCCGTTGCGGTAGTCGTTCTGGAAGATGTGGTGGTAGTTGTGATAACCCTCGCCGTAGGTCAGGAAGGCCAGAAAGCCGTTGTCCCGGGCGCTGTTGGTTTCGGTGTAGGGCCGGCTGCCCCAGTAGTGGGCCAGCGAATTGATGAAGAAGGTGACGTGGTGGTTTACCACCAGGCGCAGCAGGCCCACCAGCAGCACCGTGCCGATTATGTCGCCGTGCCAGATGCCCAGTGCCAAAGGCAGGCCCACATTCATCAGCAGGGTCAGGGCCACGTAGTGATTGTGCTGGAACATCACCACCGGGTCGCGCTGCAGGTCGCGGGCGTTGCTGAAATCGGGCTCGTTGCTCTTGTACTGGCGCAGCATCCAGCCCATGTGGCTGAACCACAGGCCGCGGCTGGCGGAGTAGGGGTCCAGGTCGTCGTGATCCACATGGCGGTGGTGGCGGCGGTGGTCGGACGACCAGATGAGGATGCTGTTCTGCAGGGCGCCGGCGCCCCACAGGGCAAAAAACCATTTCAGGGCCGGGTGGGCATCGTAGGCCTTGTGGGCCCACAGGCGGTGGTAGCCGCCGGTGATGGACAGGCCGTTCAGGTACAGAAAGGCCAGGGCCCACAGCCACTGGAAGCTGTCGTAACCGTGGTAGATGCCCCAGAAAGGCACCAGGATCAGAGCTGCCAGGGGCAAGCCCACGAAAATGGCCGTATTGACCGGATTCAGGGGCGGTTTGGGGCGAACTGTGCTCATTGCGGAGGCAAACCTCGGCTGTTTAAAGATAGCGAATAGTAACCAAAGGGGCCGGCAAAGTCTCCCGGGCCGCCTTGCCAGTGTGGCAGCTCACCCGCGCCAGCGCCATGACTTTGCGCGCCACCGCCGGGCCCCGCGGCGGGGGCAATTTGCAGTATCATGCCAGCTTTCGCGTGGCTGTGGCCGCGCCGTCGCTGTCTCCACTGAGGATGTCCATGATCCAGGCCAAATTCACCCGGGGCTCCACCATGCGCCACGTGCTGGCCATGACGGGCGCCTCGGCGACCGGTTTGATCGCCATGTTTGGTGTGGACCTGGTGGACATGTACTTCCTTACCCTGCTGGACGACCACGCCCTGGTGGCGGCGGTGGGCTATGCCGGCACCCTCATTTATTTTCTGGTGTCAGTCAGCATCGGCCTGCAGATTGCCCTCGGCGCCCTGGTGGCGCGGGCGGAAGGCAGCCACCAGCGCTATCTTGCCGGCCGCTATTGCAGCAACGGGCTGTGGTTCAGCGTGGCGGTGTCATCGGTGATCAGCCTGGTGGCCTGGTTCTGGCTGCGCGATCTGCTGGTGATCCTGGGAGCACATGGCCCGGCGCTGGATTACGCCGTCAGTTACGGCGGTATCCTGCTGCCCAATATCCCGGTGATGGTGCTGGGCATGAGCGCCGCCGCTGGCGTGCGCGCCATTGGCGATGCCCGCCGCTCAATGTGGGCGACCCTGATTGGCTCCATGGTCAACGCAGTGCTGGATCCTATCTTTATTTTTGGTTTTGGCTGGGGCCTGGAAGGCGCGGCCCTGGCGTCGGTGGTCAGCCGGTTTGCCCTGCTATTCGTGGCCTGGCGGGCGCTGGTGCATGTTCACGACCTGCCCCGGCGCAGCACACTGGCGGAGTTCCGCGCCGATTTGCGGCCGCTGCTGGCGATTGCCGGGCCGGCCATTCTGACCAACCTGGCCACGCCCATCGGCAACAGCTTTGTTCTGCGCACC
The DNA here is from genome assembly GCF_003402235.1 of Parahaliea mediterranea. Lineage (GTDB taxonomy): Bacteria > Pseudomonadota > Gammaproteobacteria > Pseudomonadales > Halieaceae > Parahaliea > Parahaliea mediterranea. The sequence continues at coordinate 278,025 of NZ_QEWO01000003.1, read as the reverse complement.
ATGTCCCAATTCGGCGATGGCGCCGTCGCTGGCGCGGCGATTCTCGGGCGCATCACCCCGGTGGCCTTTGCCGCTGTTTTCGCCCTGTCCGGGGCGGTCGGCCCCATTATCGGGCAGAACGCCGGGGCGGGGCTGTACCACCGGGTGCGCAGCACCTTGAAGGACGCGCTGGTGTTCAATGCGGTGTACGTGCTGCTGGTGTGGGGCCTGCTGTGGCTGGGCAGCGGCCTGATTGTGTCTGCCTTTTCCGCCGAGCCGGCGGCCGCCGAGCTGATCCTCTTCTACTGCCACCTGCTGGTGTGGGCCTTCTTCTTTAATGGCAGCCTGTTTGTCGCCAACGCCTGCTTCAACAACCTGCACCATCCCCATTGGGCCACCGCCTTCAATTTTGGCAAGGTGCTGCTGGGCATTGTGCCGGCGGTGTATTTCGGCGCCCGCTGGTGCGGCGCGCCCGGGGTGCTGGCCGGCGAGGCGCTGGGCATGGTGCTGTTTGGGGTACTGGGTGTGTGGGCGGCCTTTGCCCTGGTGAATCGCCTGGAGCGCGACTATGTGCCGCTGGCGGTGGCGCCGGGCCCGGTCACACCCTGAACTGCGCCTAGCGCGGCGCCATGTAGACGCTGAGCGGATCCGCGCCGGCCGCCTCGCCCAGGCAACTCATGGCGTTGATGAACAGCGAGAACAGGTCGGTCTGTGAATTGACATCCAGCTTGCGGTAAATGCTCTTGCGGTGGCGGCGCACGGTTTCCACGGCAATGTCCAGCTTCTGTGCAGAGATGTCGGTGCCGTAGCCGCGCAGCATCATCTCCAGCACGTCTTTTTCCCGCGGCGACAGCATGGAAGCGCCAAAGGTGCGAAAGGCGAGGTCGATCTGGTGGTTGATGCCAGGCTGGATCAGGTTGGTGATGGCAAAGTCGTTGTGCTCGGAATGGCGCTTGAGCAGTTCAGACACCGGTTCTGCCAGCAGGTAGAGGCTTTCGTATTCCTTATCGCTGAACTCGCCGTGCTGGGGCAGTCGCATCATGCTCAGGTTGATCACGTTGCCGGCATGCAGGCGGGCCAGGTACACCGCTTCGTCCACCGCGCCGGTTTCGCGGTAGTAGTCGTTGTAGTAGGCGGACTCCTGCAGCTTGTTGTGGGTAATGCGCGACAGACGATAGATTTTTGAGCGCGGCTGGTTGATGGAGGCCTGGTAGAAGGGGTCTTCCCGGAAGGGGCCCTCTAGGTAGCGGTCGATCTGGGTGGGCACGGCGTGGGCCGGAATTTCGTGGTACAGCACCCGCGGCGGCAGGTCGCGGTGGTAGAGCCAGATCTGGGGGTAATCGATGGCCACCTGGCCGCGAACAGCCGCAATCAGGGCGGGAAAGAACTCTTCACTGCCCAGTGACCCGATCGCGATGGAGATGTCCCTGTTCCACTTGCTCAGCTGGCTTATGGTTGTCATCGAATTGTTGTTGTCCGCGCCCCGTGGCCACAGTGTGGGGAGGGCGTCTAGTGATGTCAATTGCAAGCCATCGGGCTCGCCAGGCAGTCGTCGCGGCCTTGTCCGGCCAGTTGTGGAGCGGGTCCAAGACTGGGCCTTCAAGCCCGGCGCGAAAGCCCAGCGCGGTTTAACTCCTTGGGCAGGGTGCCTTTCGGCCAGCGTGGGCCTCGCTATACTGGCCTGCAGGCAGCGGTGACAGGTACGGGAATGAAAACGGGCACCACAGTACAGCAGCGGGACTGGATTGCGCCGGGCTTTATCGAAGCCCTGCTGGTGCAGGGTGAGCGCGCCGGTCGTGAGCGCGAATCGCTGCTGTGCGATGCGGCCTTTCCCTTCGACCCCCTGCGCGGTTGCAGTGCCACGCAAACCGCCTCTTCCGCCGCCTTCTCGCGCCTGGCCCAGGCCCTGTTCAGAACCCTGGACGACGAGGCCGGTGGCAGCATGCCCGATGCACCGACGCCCGTGGGCACCGCCCGCTTGCTGGCCTTCAGCCTGCTGGGCAGCCCCAGCCTTGGCGCCGCCCTGCGCCGGGCGATGGAGTTCAATCGCTGCTGCCGCCTGAATCGCGGCCAGACGGCCGTCAATACCCTGACGGTGGACGAGGACCTGCGCGAAGCCACCCTGAGTTATTACCTGGCGGGCTCCGACCGCGCCCAGCAGCGCCTGCTGTGCGGCCTTGCAATCTGGATGCGCTTTTGCGGCTGGCTGATCGGCCAGCATATCGATGTGGTCAGCGCCCGCTGCGCCGCCGCGGCCCCGGCCAATGTCCGCGAGTTGCGGCATTTCTTTCCCTGCCCGGTGACCTTCGGCGCGGCCGATAACGCCGTGGTGTTTTCGGTGCGCCACCTGGAGGCGGAACTGCTGCGCAGCGAGGCAGACCTGTCCCGCTACTTGCGCGAGGCACCCTACTGCCTGGTGGTGGCGCCCAAACCCAGCTCGCTGAGCATTACCCGCCGCATCCGCGAGTTGCTGGGGGATGACTTCCGCTGCGAAATGCCGAGCTTTGAAGCGCTTACCGGCATGCTCAACATGTCGGCCCGCACCCTGCGCCGGCGCCTGGAGCGGGAGGGCACGTCCTACCAGCGCATCAAGGACAACGCCCGGCGCGACCTTGCCATTGCCCTATTGCAGCGCGACGGGGCCACGGTGAGTGAGGTGGCCGAGCGCGTTGGCTTTTCCGACCCAAGCGCCTTTCACCGCTCCTTCAAGAAATGGACGGGGGAATCCCCCGGTGCCTTTCGCGCCTGAGCGCCCGCTTCAGGGGGCCCAGTACAGAGGCTCTGTGCGCCAGCGGGACTTCCAGGCCACTTTCACCTTGTTGCTGTAGCGCTTGCTGCCGCTGCTGCCATTGTAGGCGGCCAGGGCGCGGTGCAGGTGGCCGTCTTCGCGCTGTAAATAGAACTGCAGAATGCGGCAGCCGTACTCGAAGTTGGTGCGGTTGAGGGTGAGGTTGTCGTCCGGGCGGCCGATTTCGTTTTTCCAGAACGGCATGACCTGCATCATGCCCTGGGCGCCCGCGCTGGAGACGGCAAAACGGTCGAAGTGGCTCTCCACTTCAATCACCGCCAGCACCAACTCCGGGGGCAGTTCGGCGCGCACTGCCGCCGCGTGTACCTGGCGTAGCAGCTCCAGGCGCGCCCCCGGGTCTTTTACAAAGCGTTCCAGCCGCGCCGACATATCCACCAGCCAGACCTCCGCGTCGTAGCGGTCCTCAAAACTGTCGGCGCTGGAAATGGTGCGCTCAAGGAACTGGCGCAGTTCCGCCCGCTCCTTGGGGTCCGCCGGTTGCGCCTGCGCGGCCGTGGCCAGTGCGCCTGCCAGCAGCAGGGCCAGGCCGGCGCGGCCGAGCAGGCGCCGCAACACCCCTTAGCGCCCCAGCTTGTCCATCACCCAGGCAAAAATGGCGTCGCGATCAATCAGAGTGGGCTCGGCGTCGCGCCGGCCCTTGTACTCCAGTTGGCCATCGGCCAGCGCGCGGTCGCCAATCACAATGCGGTGGGGAATGCCGATCAGCTCCATGTCGGCAAACTTCACCCCGGGGCGCTCATTGCGATCATCCATCAGTACATCAACGCCGGCGGTACGGAACTGCTGGTACAGGGCTTGTGCGCACTGCGCCACCGCCTCCGACTTCTGCATGTTCAGCGGCACAATCACCAGCTCAAAGGGTGCCATGGCGGCGGGCCAGATGATGCCGCTGTCGTCGTGGTTCTGCTCGATGGCAGAGGCGACGATACGGCTCACGCCGATGCCGTAGCAACCCATGGTCATGGTGACCTGCTTGCCGTTTTCATCCAGCACCGTGGCGTTCATGGCTTCGCTGTATTTGGTGCCGAGCTGGAAGATATGCCCGACCTCAATGCCGCGCTTGATCTGCAGTTGCCCCTGGCCGTCGGGGCTGGGGTCGCCTTCCACCACGTCGCGCAGGTCTTCCACGCGGTTCAGGGGGCAATCACGCTCCCAGTTCACGCCGCGCAGGTGGAAGTCGTCGCGATTCGCCCCGCAGATAAAATCAGCCAGGTGGGCGGCGCTGCGATCAACAATCACCGGGATAGACAGGCCGACAGGGCCGAGTGAGCCAAAGCCGGCGCCAAGGGCCTTGCGAACAACCGCTTCCTCGGCCATTTGCAGCGGGTTGGCAATGCCTTCGAGTTTCTCTGCCTTGATCTCGTTCAGGCTGTGGTCGCCGCGCAGCACCAGGGCCACCAGCTCGCCTTCGTTCTCGCCGGCCACCACCAGGGTCTTGACGGTGCTGGCGGCATCCACACCGAGGAAACTGGCGAGGTCGTCGATGGTTTTCACCCCGGGGGTGGCGACATCGCTCATGGTCTCAAGGGCGGCCGGGCGCTCACCGGCCGGCGCCATTGCCTCGGCCATTTCCACGTTGGCGGCGTAATCGCTGCTGTCGCTGAAGGCAATGTCATCTTCGCCGGAGTTGGCCAGCACATGGAATTCGTGGGAGGCGCTGCCGCCAATGCTGCCGGTGTCGGCAATCACCGGGCGAAACTCCAGGCCGAGCCGGGTGAAGATAGTGCTGTAGGCGCGGTGCATCACCTGGTAGGTGGCTTCCAGCGAGGGGTGATCCTTGTGGAAGGAGTAGGCGTCTTTCATCAGAAATTCGCGCGAGCGCATCAGGCCAAAGCGCGGGCGAATTTCATCGCGCACCTTGGTCTGGATCTGGAACAGGTTCAGGGGCAGCTGCTTGTAGCTCTTGATTTCATTGCGCACCAGTTCGGTCACCACTTCCTCGTGGGTGGGGCCAAGGCAGAAGTCGCGCTCGTGACGGTCCTGTATGCGCAGCAGTTCGGGGCCGTACAGTTCCCAGCGGCCGGATTCCTGCCACAGCTCCGCCGGCTGCACCACCGGCATGCTTACTTCCAGCGCACCGGCGGCCACCATTTCCTCGCGCACGACGTTTTCCACCTTGCGCAGCACCTTCAGCCCCAGGGGCAGCCAGGTGTACAGGCCAGAGGCGAGCTTGCGGATCAGGCCTGCCCGCAGCATCAGTTGATGGCTGATGACTTCGGCGTCTGCAGGGGTCTCCTTGAGGGTGGCGATCAGGTACTCGGAGGTGCGCATGGTGGTTCCATCGGGCGGTAAAAAAGAGGCCGTGTAGTTTACGTCTGAACGGCAGTGGGGTACAGGGAGTGCGCCGGAGCCAGGCGCCCCCGCCGGCTGTGCACGGCAGGAGCCAGGTGATATGGCTCACACACCTGAAAAAATAGGGTTTAATTGCGCAGAATGGGCTCAAAACGCTTGTATTGCAGCGTTTCATGATTTATACCTTTGTGCGTGCCTGACGTCGGCACTTGTTTCTGCAGTTCGGGGGGCGGGTCGGCACACTACTCACTCATAACGAAGGAAGGTTGCAAACAACATGGCTACCAGAAAAGCAGCAGCTAAGAAGAAAGCTCCGGCCAAGAAGGCAGCAGCGAAAAAGGCTCCGGCCAAGAAGGCTCCAGCCAAAAAAGCCGCACCGGCCAAGAAGCCTGTGACGACTGCGCTCAAGGACAAAATGACCAAGAGCCAGATTGTCACCAGCATTGCTGAGAGCACTGGCCTGTCCAAGAAGCAGGTGGGCGATGTGTTTGGTGAGCTCGAAACCCTGATTGAGCGCAGCATCAAAAAGCGCGCTGTCGGCGAGTTCACCCTGCCGGGCCTGATGAAGATCACCACGGTGAAGAAGCCCGCCCGCAAGGCGCGCAAGGGCATCAACCCCTTCACTGGCGAAGAGACCACCTTCAAGGCCAAGCCGGCGAGCGTTGCGGTTAAAGTGCGCCCGCTGAAGAAAATGAAGGAATTCGCAGCCTCCTGAGGCCGCCGATTCCCTGTTTCCCGCGGGCCTGACCGGCGGGAAACGCCCCCCTCTCGCGCCGCTTCCGGTGGCGCGAAAGCTTGATTCCCCCTGAATTTCTGTCGCTGTTCACTTCTTGGCCTGTTTCCCTGCTTGGGGTAAAATCCGCGCCTCGTTTTTTTCCTTGTTGTTTTCGTTTAAGCGGCGAGCAAACCCATGCCCATCTATGAGTATCAGTGCCAGTCCTGTGGTGAGCCTCACGAGGCTCTGCAAAAGATCAGTGATGCCCCCCCTGCAGGACTGTCCTGCCTGTGGCAAACCCGAGCTGAAGAAGAAGATCTCAGCCGCGGGCTTTCGTCTCAAGGGCGGCGGCTGGTACGAGACCGACTTCAAGACCGGCAACAAGAAGAACCTGGCTGGTGGCGCGGATGGCGCCTCGGCCGGCACCGACAAGGCAGGCGGCGACAAGAAAAGCAGCGGCTCCAGCGAGAGCAAGAGCAGCGCCTCCGCCTGACACCCGGCCCGCCGCTGCGGGCCCCACCGACAAGCAATGGATACCTGAGTTATGCGCAGTCATTATTGTGGCGCCCTTGGCACCGGCAACATCGACGAAACCATCACCCTGTGCGGGTGGGTGGACCGTCGCCGCGACCACGGGGGCGTTATCTTTCTCGATCTGCGCGACCGCGAGGGCATTGTCCAGGTGGTGTTCGACCCGGATACCCAGGAGCACTTCCAGCGCGCCGACCGGGTGCGCAGTGAATACGTGCTGAAGGTCACCGGCCGGGTGCGCGCCCGCAGCGAGGCCACCGTCAACCCCAACATGGCCACCGGCGCCATTGAGGTGCTGGGCAAAGAGCTGGAAATCCTCAACAGCGCCGCCACCCCGCCCTTCCAGCTGGATGAGCACACCGCCGTGGGCGAGGACGTGCGCCTGAAGCACCGCTACATGGACCTGCGCCGCCCGGAAATGCAGAGCAAGCTGATGCTGCGCGCTCGCATCACCTCCGCCGTGCGCCAGTTCCTGGACAGCGAGGGCTTTTTGGATATCGAAACGCCCATCCTCACCCGCGCCACCCCGGAGGGCGCCCGCGACTACCTAGTGCCGAGCCGCACCCACCCGGGGCACTTCTTTGCCCTGCCGCAGTCGCCCCAGCTGTTCAAGCAGCTGCTGATGGTGTCCGGCTTCGACCGTTACTACCAGGTGGCCAAGTGCTTCCGCGACGAAGACCTGCGCGCCGACCGCCAGCCGGAATTTACCCAGATCGACATCGAGACCTCCTTCCTCGACGAGGCGGCGATCATGGGCATCACCGAGCGCATGATCCGCGAGCTGTTCAAGAGCGTGATGGATGTGGAACTGGGCGAATTCCCCCACATGACCTACGCCGAGGCCATGGACCGCTTTGGCTCCGACAAGCCCGACCTGCGCATTGACCTGGAACTGGTGAGCGTGGACGACCTGATGCAACAGGTGGACTTCAAAGTCTTCCGCGGCCCGGCGGATGACCCCAATGGCCGCGTGGCGGCATTGAAGGTACCCGGTGGCGCCAGCATCAGCCGCAAGGAGATCGACGACTACACCAAGTACGTGTCCATCTTCGGTGCCCGTGGCCTGGCCTGGATCAAGGTCAACGACCTGGCCGCCGGCGTGGAAGGCCTGCAGTCCCCCATCCTCAAATTCATGCCGGAAGACGTCGTGCAACAGATGATGACGCGGCTGGAGGCCAAAGACGGCGACATTATCTTCTTCGGCGCCGACCGGACAGCGGTGGTGAACGAATCCCTCGGCGCCCTGCGCCTGAAAGTGGCCGAAGACCAGGGCCTGGTGGCCGACGGTTGGGCGCCCCTGTGGGTGGTGGACTTCCCCATGTTCGAGGACGATGGCAACGGCGGCTGGACGCCCCTGCACCACCCCTTCACCGCGCCGTCCTGCAGCCCGGAAGAACTCAAGGCCAACCCCGGCACCGCGCTGTCGCGGGCCTACGACATGGTGCTCAACGGCACCGAGCTGGGTGGCGGCAGTGTGCGTATCCACCAGCGCGACATGCAGGAGACCGTGTTCGGCATTCTGGGCATCGGCGAAGAAGAGGCCGAAGAGAAGTTTGGCTTCCTGCTCAACGCCCTAAAATACGGCGCCCCGCCCCACGGCGGCCTGGCCTTCGGGCTGGACCGCCTGGTGATGCTGATGACTGGCGCCACCTCGATTCGCGAAGTGATTGCCTTCCCGAAAACCCAGACTGCGGCCTGTGTAATGACCGACGCCCCCGGCGAGGTGGCCGCCCAGCAATTGCGCGAACTGAATATCCGCCTGCGCCAGAAGCAGCAGGAGCTGGCGCCCGAAGGCGAGAAGGGCGAGTAGGCCACAGCGAGGCAGGGTGACGGCCGGTGCGCCGTGAGGCAGTTAAAAGCAGTTAGTTAGTCAGGTAGTCAGTAGGTAGAAAAGAAGGGAGGTAAAGATGGCCGGCCATAGCAAGTGGGCCAACATCAAGCACCGCAAGGCGGCCCAGGATGCCAAGCGGGGCAAGATTTTTACCAAACTGATTCGCGAACTGGTGGTGGCTGCCAAGCAGGGCGGCCCGTTGCCGGAAGACAATCCGCGCTTGCGCGCGGCGGTGGACAAGGCCCTTGGGGCCAATATGACCCGGGACACCATCGACCGCGCCATCGCCCGTGGCGCCGGCAACAACGATGCCGACAACATGGACGAGCTCACCTACGAAGGCTACGCCGCCGGTGGCGTGGCGGTGCTGGTGGAGGTGATGACCGACAACCGCAACCGCACCGTGGCGGAAGTGCGCCACGCCTTCTCCAAGCGCGGCGGCAACCTGGGCACCGACGGCTCGGTGGCCTACCTGTTCAGCAAAGTGGGCCAGATCAGCTTTGCGCCCGGGGCAGACGAAGAGGCCATTCTGGAGGTGGCGCTGGAAGCTGGCGCCGAGGATGTAGCGGCCAACGACGACGGGTCTGTTGATGTCACCACGCCCTGGGAGCAGTTCGGGGCCGTCAAGGAGGCCCTGCACAGTGCCGGCCTTGAGGCCGAGGGTGGCGAGGTAACGATGGTGGCCGCCACCACCGTAGCGCTGGATGAGGAAGGCGCCCGTTCGGTGCTGGGACTGGTGGACGCGCTGGAAGACCTCGACGACGTGCAGAACGTCTATACCAATGCCGATATCCCCGAGGACGTCTACAGCAGCCTTTGAGGCGCTATTTTCTGCGGTTGGCGCTGCCTGCGGGTAGTGCGTCACGCGGGCTGATGCTGTATATATGTACAGAATAACCAGACAGGGCAGCGGGCAGCGCATTCTATGGCGGTCATCCTGGGGATAGACCCCGGCTCACGAAAAACCGGCTTTGGCATCATTCACTTCGAAGGCGGGCGCTCCGAGTACATCACCAGCGGTGTTATCCGCCTGCCGGTGGCCGAACTGCCCGAGCGCCTTGGCGTGATCCACGCCAGTGTGACCGAACTGATCGAGACCCACTGCCCACAGCAACTGGCCATTGAACAGGTGTTCATGGCCAAGAGCGCCGGCTCTGCCCTAAAGCTCGGGCAGGCCCGGGGCGCCGCCATCGTGGCCTGTGTGGCACAGCAACTGGCCGTGTCGGAGTATTCCGCCCGGCAGATCAAGCAGTCGGTGGTGGGCACCGGCGCCGCTGACAAGGCCCAGGTGCAGCATATGGTAAAGGTGCTGCTGAAGCTGCCCGCCGAGCCTCAGGAGGACGCCGCCGATGCCCTGGCGGCAGCCCTGTGTCACGCCCACACCCAACAAAGTATGATCAACATGGCTGGCGCCACCTCGGTGCGCCGGCGTCGTATTCGCTAGTAAAGGCAGAACAGCAGGCAATGATTGGCAGGATTCGCGGCACCCTCGTACACAAGCAGCCCCCGGAGATTCTGGTGGATGTGGCCGGCGTGGGTTACGAGCTACAGGTGCCCATGACCACCCTGTTCCAACTGCCGGCCCTGGGCAAGGAGGTGGCGCTGGTCACCCACTTTGTTGTGCGCGAAGACGCCCAGCAGCTCTTCGGTTTTATCGACGAGCGCGACCGCAGCCTGTTCCGCCAGCTGATCAAGGTCAGCGGCGTGGGCCCCAAGCTGGCCCTGACCATTCTCTCGGGCATGGATGCCACCAGCTTTGCCCGCTGCGTGCAGCAGGGTGATATTTCCTCGCTGGTGGCCCTGCCCGGGGTGGGCAAGAAAACCGCCGAGCGCCTGCTGGTGGAAATGCGCGACAAGCTCAAGGGCTGGCTGGAAACCATGGGCGGCAGTGCGGACGGCGTGGCGATCGCCCCGGTGGCGCGCCCCGCCGACAAGGTGGCCGATGCCGAGGGCGCCCTGGTGGCGCTGGGCTACAAGCCCACCGAGGCGGCCCGGGCTGTAGCGGCGGTGAACGATGACAGCGTCGACAACAGCGAGGAGCTGATTCGCCGCGCCCTGAAATCCATGGTCAGCGGCTGAGTGAGGCGCGGGTATGATTGAAACCGACCGCCTGATTGCCCCCGAGGCCCGCGAGCGCGAAGACGCCCAGGATCGCGCCATCCGGCCCAAGAGCCTGGCCGAGTACGTGGGCCAGCCCGCAGTGCGCGAGCAGATGTCCATCTTCCTGGAAGCGGCGCGCGGCCGCGGCGAGCCGCTGGACCACACCCTGATTTTCGGCCCGCCCGGCCTGGGCAAAACCACCCTGGCCAGCATTATCGCCAACGAAATGGGCGTATCCCTGAAGACCACCTCCGGCCCGGTTTTGGAAAAGGCCGGCGACATCGCCGCCCTGATGACCAACCTGGAGCCGGGGGATGTGCTGTTCATCGACGAGATTCACCGCCTTAGCCCCTTTGTGGAAGAGGTACTGTACCCGGCCATGGAGGATTACCAGCTCGACATCATGATTGGCGAGGGCCCGGCGGCCCGCTCCATCAAGCTGGATTTGCCGCCCTTTACCCTGGTGGGCGCGACGACCCGCGCCGGCCTGCTGACCTCGCCCCTGCGGGATCGCTTCGGCATTGTGCAGCGGCTGGAGTTCTACCAGGTGGCGGACCTTGCCCATATCGTCGAACGCTCCGCCAATATTCTCGGCATTGGCATCGAGGCGGCCGGCGCGGCGGAGATCGCCCGCCGCGCCCGGGGCACCCCGCGCATTGCCAACCGCCTGCTGCGGCGGGTGCGGGACTACGCCGAAGTGCGTGCCGATGGCACCATCACCGCCGCGGTGGCGGACAAAGCCCTGGACCTTTTGAGCGTGGACAATCGCGGCTTTGACCACCAGGACCGGCGCCTGTTGCTGGCCCTGATCGAGAAGTTCGACGGCGGCCCGGTGGGGGTGGACAGCCTGGCCGCGGCCATCTCCGAAGAGCGCGGCACCATTGAGGATGTGCTGGAGCCCTACCTCATCCAGCAGGGCTACATGGTGCGCACCCCGCGCGGGCGCATGGTGACCCGCAACGCCTACCTTCACTTTGGCCTGCCGGCGCCCCGGGCCGCCCAGGCGGAGCCCAACCTGCCCCTCGACCTGGAGCCCGCCGTGGGGCGTGGCAATGAGAGCCCTGAGTCGTGAGCGCGGCGGAATTTTCCTTTAAGCTGCGAGTCTACATAGAGGACACTGATGCCGGTGGCATCGTGTATTACGTGAACTACCTGAAATTCATGGAGCGCGCTCGCACCGAGATGATGCGCACCCTGGGTTTTGGCAAGGATTATATTTTTAACCACGACCTGATGTTTGTGGTGCGCGACGTGGCGGTGCAGTACCGGCTGCCGGCGCAACTGGACGACGAACTGGAGGCCACCGCCACAATCGTGGAATTACGCGGTGCCACCATGCGTCTACACCAAACGGTAAAGCGTGACGGCCGGCCACTGGCCGAGGGCGAAGTGACCATCGCCTGTGTCGATCGCGCCGGAGTGAAGCCGCGGCGCCTGCCGCGGGAGATGCTGGAGCGGCTGCGGAAGGCGCAGGCCGCCGGGACTGAAGGGGAGCCCTGAGTGGAAGAACAACTGAGTTTGATTGACCTGGTGCTGCATGCCAGCCTCACCGTGCAACTGGTGATGGGCATTCTCCTGGCGGCCTCCATGGTGTCCTGGTACATGATCGTCCAGCGCATCATTTATTTCCGCAACTCCCAGGACGACATGATCCGCTTTGAGGAGCAGTTCTGGTCCGGCATCGATTTGTCCCAGCTGTACCGCGAAGGCAATGAGCGCGCCGCCGACGGCCAGACCATCGTCGGTATAGAGAGCATCTTCCGCGCTGGCTTCAAGGAGTTTTCCCGCCTGGCACAGCAGCAGGGCATGGATTCCGAGGCGGTAATTGAAGGCTCCCGCCGGGTAATGCGGGTGGCCATGCTGCGCGAAGAAGAGCGCCTGGAGCGGCACCTGCCCTTCCTGGCCTCGGTGGGCTCCACCAGCCCCTACATCGGCCTGTTCGGTACGGTGTGGGGCATCATGCACTCCTTCCGCGGGCTGGCCAACGCCACCCAGGCCACCCTGGCCACCGTGGCGCCGGGGATCTCCGAGGCGCTGGTGGCCACCGCCATGGGCCTGTTTGCCGCGATTCCGGCGGTAATGGCCTACAACCGCTTCGCCGCCAAGGTGGATATGTTCACCAATCGCTACGACACCTTCGTCGACGAATTTTCCAGCATCCTCTATCGCCAGGCCTATGCCCTGCGGTCCCGCGAGAAAAAGGCGGGCTAGGAGCGCGACGTGTCGAGATCCGGTAAAAAACACCGGCCGATGGCCGAAATCAACGTGGTGCCCTACATCGACGTGATGCTGGTGCTGCTGATCATCTTCATGGTCACCGCGCCAATGCTGATGCAGGGGGTCAAGGTCGAACTGCCCGAGGCCAATGCGGCCCCGGTGGAAGATCAGGACAGCGAACCGTTGATTGTTTCGGTGGATGCCAGCGGCCAGTTTTTCCTGAACATCGGCGGCGACGAAAAGCAGGCGATCAGCCTGGCCACGGTGCGCGAGCGGGTGTCCACCGTGATGCGCCGCAGCCCCGAAAAACCCGTGCTGGTGTGGGGTGACCAGGCGGTGGCCTACGGCACCGTGGTCACCGTGATGGCCGCGCTGCAAGAGGCCGGCGCCCCCAGCGTTGGCCTGGTGACCGAGAGCCCCGAGAAGCCGCAGTGAACACCTCTGTTTACGCCCGGCCCGTGCAGCCGCGCATCGTGCTGCGGCCGACCTTGGCAACCCTTGCCCTGCACGGCCTGGTGATCTACCTGCTCACCGCCAACTGGCACGCCTTTGAGGACAAGACCATCACCGCCAAAGTGGTGCCCAAGGTGATTGATGCCAAACTGGTGGAGCTGAGTGAGGTGATGCCCAAAAAGCCGGAGCCACCGAAGCCCGCGCCAAAACCCAAGCCGCAGCCCAAACCGCAACCGAAGCCGGTGGAAAAAAAGCCTGAGCCGAAGCCGGAACCCAAGCCCGAACCAAAGCCACAGCCAAAACCGGCGCCCAAAAAGCCCGAGCCCAAGCCGCAGCCCAAGCCGGAGGAAAAAAAGCCCGACCCCGGCCCCAGCCGCGAGGAGCTGCTGCGCCAGCAGCGCGACGACATGGCCCGCATGATGGCACAGGAAGAGGCCGCCCAGGCCGCCGCCACTGCCGACGAAATGGCGGCCAGCTTCGCCGCCCTGATCCAGCGCACCGTGATCGGCTACTGGAGTCGGCCACCCAGTGCCCGCAATGGCATGGAAGTGCTGCTACAGTTGCAGTTGATTCCCACCGGAGAGATTGTCAGCGTGACGGTGCTAAAAAGCAGTGGCAACACCGCATTTGACCGCTCCGCCATCAATGCGGTGGAAAAGGCCGGCCGCTTCCCCGAGTTGCAGAAGCTGCCACAGCGTAAATTTGAAGAAACCTTCAGGCGATTCCGCCTGCTGTTCCGACCAGAGGACTTGCGATACTAATGACACGCCTACTACTGAGCCTCGTACTGACCCTCGTCGCCTTCGGCGCGCGCGCCGAACTGGTGATCGAGATTACCCAGGGGGTGGACAACCCCACGGCCATTGCCGTGTCGCCCTTCGACTGGCAGAACGGCGGTGCCGCGCCGGAGGATGTCGCCATGGTGATCCAGGGTGACCTGGCCCGCAGTGGCCAGTTTGCCCCGGTGGACCGCAAGGACATGCTGGGTCGCCCCAGCACCGAGAAAGAGGTGTTCTACCGCGACTGGCGCGCCATCAGTGCCGAATACCTGCTGATTGGCCGGGTGTCTGGCACCGAGCAGATGAAAATCGAATACGAACTGTTCGACGTCAACCGCCAGACCAAGGTGTTCAACGGCACCGAGACCGGCCCGGCCAGCGAGGCGCGCATGCTGGCCCACCGGGTGTCCGACGCCATCTACGAGAAGCTCACCGGCATTCCCGGCGCCTTTGCTACCCGCCTGCTTTATGTGTCGGTGACCCGCAACCCCGCCGGCAAGGACTACTACCGCCTGACCCTGGCGGACTCCGACGGTGCCCGGCCCATCGTGCTGTTGGAATCCCGCGAGCCGATCCTGGCGCCGGCCTGGTCGCCGGATGGCAAGGAGATCGCCTACGTGTCCTTCGAGACCAGCCGACCCGCCATCTTCCGCCAGAACCTGGCCACCGGCGCCCGCGAGCAGCTCACCAATTTCCAGGGCCTGAACAGCTCCCCGGCCTGGTCGCCGGACGGCGGCACCATGGCCATGGTGCTGTCCAAGGACGGCAGCCCGGACATCTACCTGATGGACCTCGCCAGCAAGCGGCTGACCCGGGTTACCCGGCACTATGCCATCGATACCGAACCCACCTGGATGCCGGATGGAAAGTCGTTACTTTTCACATCTGACCGTGGTGGACGGCCACAAATTTACAGATATGATTTGCGCAGCGGCACGACCGAGCGGGTAACCTACGAGGGCGCCTATAACGCCCGCGCCCGGGTAGCCCAGGACGGTCGCAACGTAGTGGTTGTGCACCAGAGCAACGGACGGTTCCATATCGCAATTCACGATCTGGTGACCAACCGTCTGCAGGTGCTGACCTCTACGGAACTGGACGAAAGTCCGAGTATCGCACCCAATGGCTCTATGGTACTGTACGCAACGAAGTCGGGAGACCGCGGCATTCTGGCCGCAGTTTCCGTGGACGGGGGCGTGAAGTTCCGGCTACCGGCACGCGAAGGCGATGTCAGGGAACCGGCGTGGTCACCTTATATGAGCCGCTAAAGGCGGTATAAACAAAGACTACACACTTGTAAGGATGGGAATATGAAACAATTCACTGTTGCCGGTAAGGCTCTTACGCTGCTGTTCACAGCTGCATTCCTTGTGGCCTGTAGCAGCAGCGACACCAAGGAAGACGAAGACGCGGCTGCCCGCGCAGCGGCTGCAGCTGCCGCCGCTGAGGAAGCCCAGCGCGCTGCCGCTGCCCAGGCGGAAGCCGAGCAGCGTCGCCTGCAGGACGCCGTTGCCTCCGTGGGTAACGTCTTCTACTTCGAGTTCGACAGCTCCAACCTGACGCCGGACGCCCAGCGCTCTGTAGACGCGCACATCGCCCTGCTGAAGACCAACGACAAGACCATCCGCCTGGAAGGTCACACCGACGAGCGTGGCACCCGCGATTACAACATGGCGCTGGGTGAGCGTCGCGCCAACTCCGTTCGCGACTACATGGTTGCCAACGGTGTTGCCAGCTACCGCATCGAAACCGTGAGTTACGGCGAAGAGCAGCCGGTAGCCTACGGCTCTGGTGAGTCCAACTGGTCCCAGAACCGTCGTGTGGAGCTGAAGTAACTTTCCATAGGAAGTGAATCGGAAGACACAATGCGTCAAAGCGTAAGCAAACTGCTTGCCGTGAGCGGGCTGGCCCTGGTGGCCAGCCCGTTCTGCTTTACGGCCCAGGCACAGGATTACATCGATGTTGAGGCGGAACGCCGCGCCCAGGAGCAATCCGGCGGCAGCGCGCGGGCCCCCGACAATGCCCGCAACAGCTATGGCTCGCAGCCCTCCGGCGCCTATCCGGCCACCAGTTACGGGGTCAACTCCGCCCCCGCGGGGCAGGGTGTTGGCCAGGGGCCGGCGCCAGCGGCGGCCGCACCGGATGTGGCCTCTGGCGGTGGCAACATTGGCCAGCTGGTGCTCAAGGTGCAGCAGCTGCAACAGGAAGTCATGCGCCTGAATGGCAAAGTGGAAGAGCAGGCTCATGAGCTGCGCACCCTGAAATCACAAAGCCTGGAGCGCTACGTTGACCTGGATCGCCGGGTCAGTGAACTGGCGACAGGCGGTGCTGGAGGTGCAGCCGCCGGTGGCGCTGCGGCAGCGGGTGCTGGTGCGGCAATGGCCGACGAGGGCACCCCGACCGTCAGTACCGGCGCCGCCCGCGTGAAAGAGCAGCCGGGTGAGGCCGACGCCTATCGCGCCGCCTACGCCCTGGTGCGCGGCCAGCAGTTCGACCAGGCCGTCAGCGCCTTCCGCGACTTTCTGCGCCAGTATCCGGCAGGCCGCTATGCCCCCAACGCCTACTACTGGCTGGGCGAGCTCTATCTGGTGGTACAGCCGGCGGATCTGGAGTCATCGCGCCAGAACTTTACCCTGTTGCTGGAAGAGTACCCCGACAACGCCAAGGTGCCGGACGCCCTGTACAAGCTGGGCCGCGTACACTATATGAAAGGTAACCGGGAGAAAGCCCGGGAATACCTTGATCGGGTAGTGCGGGATTACGGCGACAGCAACAATGCCGCCGCCCGTCTGGCCCAGGACTTTATCGACGAAAACTACTGAACACTCAGTAGTCCCACTATGAACAAGCCGTTGCCGCACCGCGACGGCGCCCCCTCCGCCAGCGCGGATGGGGCGCTGCGTATTACCGAGATTTTCTATTCCCTGCAGGGTGAAGCCCGCACGGTGGGCCTGCCCACCGTGTTTGTGCGCCTCACCGGCTGCCCTTTGCGCTGTGTGTACTGTGACACCGCCTATGCCTTCAGTGGCGGTGAAATGATGGCGCTGTCGGACATCACCGCCCAGGTGGCCGCTTATGCGCCGCGCTATGTCACCGTAACCGGGGGGGAGCCCCTGGCCCAGCCCAATTGCCTGGTGCTGCTGCGCCAGTTATGCGATGCGGGCTACGAGGTCTCCCTGGAGACCAGCGGCGCCCTGTCGGTAGCGGGGGTGGACCCGCGCGTGGTCAAAGTGCTGGATTTGAAAACCCCGGCCTCGGAAGAGGCCCACCGCAACGACTACGGTAACATCGCCCACCTGGTGCCGCATGACCAGGTCAAATTTGTTATCTGCGACCGCGCCGACTACGAGTGGGCGCGCTTCAAGCTGGATGAATACCAACTGGCCGATAAAGTGTCGGATGTGCTGTTCTCCCCCAGCCACGGCAGTTTGCCGGGGCGGGAGCTGGCAGAGTGGATTCTGGCGGACAACCTGCCGGTGCGCATGCAACTGCAGCTGCACAAATACCTCTGGAACGATGAGCCGGGGCATTGAGCCCGCAGCAGCGCGCGTGCGCCCCGGCACTGCACCACCTGCCTTCGATCGCTGCGTGTAACCGCGGCTTCAGTCATTGGAAATACCATGGAAAGTGAAAAACGTGCCGTAATCCTCGTCTCCGGCGGGCTGGACTCCGCCACCGTGTTGGCCATGGCGCGCAGCCTGGGCTACCAGTGCTATACCCTCAGCTTTGACTACGGCCAGCGCCACCGGGCCGAACTGCTGGCGGCGCAGCGGGTATCCGCCGCGTTGGGGGATGTCGAACACAAGGTGGTCAGGCTTAACCTGGACAGCATCGGCGGCTCCGCCCTGACCGACACCCGCCTTGCGGTGCCACAGGAGCAGACCAGCGGCATCCCCATCACCTACGTACCGGCGCGCAACACGGTGTTCTTGTCCATCGCTCTCGGGTGGGCGGAGGTGCTGGGTGCCAGCGATATTTTCATTGGCGTCAACGCGGTGGATTACTCCGGTTATCCCGATTGCCGCCCCGAGTATGTAGCGGCCTTTGAAACCATGGCCAACCTGGCCACCCGGGCCGGGGTGGAGGGGAGCAAGCTCACCATCCATGCCCCCCTCATGGACATGGGCAAGGATGAGATCATTGCCACCGGCCTGGCACTGGGGGTGGATTACGCGCTGACCGTGTCCTGCTACCAGGCCACCGAAGGCGGCCTGGCCTGTGGCAAATGCGACAGTTGCCGCCTGCGCAGGGAGGGCTTTGCCGGTGCCGGCGTGGCGGACCCGACCCGCTACATCGAAACCTGAAAAATCTACACACCGGGCCGAAAAATGGCTTGAGTTTTGGTGCTGAATCAGTAGTATACGCACCTCATTCGCGGCGACGTATTACCGTTGCCCGAATCGACCCGTTTTAGGGGCCGTTAGCTCAGTTGGTAGAGCAGTTGGCTTTTAACCAATTGGTCGATGGTTCGAGCCCATCACGGCCCACCAACATACGCTGTTCAGGCAGCGACAAAAGAACCCTCCCAGCGAGGGTTTTTTTGTGCCTGTCATACCGCCTTGTCCTGTCGTATTGCGCCGAATCGCGCCTGGGGGCGCAGGGGCGGCCCTTCATTTTTACATTTTGTTTAGATTTGTTGCCGGTGTTGCTTGCTAGTATGCCGGCACCGCCTGGCGCGACCACTTTGCGGGCTTCCATCGCCCTGATACTTCGCGCAAGACGTTACATTCCACCGTAACAAGGATGTCGGGCTATGCCATCGAACAAACCTACCCCCCTTCTCAAACACCTCCTGCCCCTTGCCGCAGCCGTGGCTGTTGCCGCACCCTGGTCGGCGGCGCAGGCCGACGTTGTGCTGACCCCGTCGACCCATGATTTTGGCGATGTCGTGGTGGGCGAGGCTGCCACTCCCCTGCGTTTTGTGCTGGAAAACGAGCTCGATACCGGTCAGGACCCGATCCTGTTCCGCATTTCCGGCACCGAAACCGGCGCCGATGTGGATGCCAGTTACACCAGCGTGAACACCTGCCGGGTGGGCACCAATCTCATGCGTGGTGACAACTGCACCTTCGACTTCAATGTCACGCCGCGGGAACTGGGGCCCACCACGCTGACGCTGGAGTTTGGCTTTACGCCCTCAAGCTTCACCCGCACGCTCACTGTGACCATCAATGGGGTGGCCGCGCCGACGCCGACGACACCGCCCACGACGCCGTCACCCGGCGCTGTCACCCCCGCGGCCGTGCCGGTGCTGGATGCCTGGGGCCTTGGCCTGCTCTCCGCAGGGGTTGCCGGCATCGCCTGGTGGCGCCGTCGCCGGGGCTGAACACCCGCCAGCACACTGGGCTACACTGCCGGTCAGGAGTGCACGAGAGTAAGCGTGCAGAAACACCGGTTTGAACCATGCTCTATCGCGTTGCGGCAGACCTTGTTCTGCTGGCCCATGTGCTGTTCGTGGCCTTTGTTGTCATTGGCCTGGTGCTTGTTCTGTTGGGCGGCTGGCGCCGCTGGGGCTGGGTACGCAACCCCTGGTTTCGGCTGGCCCATGTTGCGGCAATTGGCTTTGTTGTGGTGCAGGCCTGGCTGGGCCGGCTCTGCCCGCTGACGCACCTGGAAGTCGCCCTGCGGGAACGGGCGGGAGATGCGGTGTACTCGGGGGCGTTTATCGCCCACTACCTGGAGCGAGCGCTTTACGTCCAGGCTCCCCAATGGGTGTTTGCGGTGGTGTATTCCCTGTTTGGCCTGTTGGTGGTGGCGGCCTGGCTTTGGGTGCGCCCGCGAGGCTTTCGTTAAGAGAGGTTTTCGTTAAGAGAGGCTCTCAATGACGCGAGGATTGCAATAACCCAGGCTTGCACGAAGCGCCCAATACTGCGTTCGCCGGGCAAGGGCTACAGCAGCGATGCCAGCCCGGTGGCGGTGCCGAGAAAGGCGAGAAAACCGGTGACGTCGGTGACGGTGGTGAGGATGATGGATGAGGCGGTCGCCGGGTCCTGACCCAGGCGCGACAGGATCATTGGCACCAGGGCACCGGCAATGCCGGCCATGATCATGGCGGTCACCATGGCGATGGCAATCACCAGCGCCAGCCCGGCGGACTGGCTCCACACCCACACCCCCAGCCCGCAGGTGAGCGCCAGGGCGCTGCCGTTGATGATGCCGATTTTCACTTCCTTGGACAGCACCGCCCGCCACTGCACGGTACTCACTTCTTTCAGAGCCAGGCCGCGCATGGTGACGGCCAGCGCCTGGGAGCCGGCGTTGCCGGACTGGCCGGCCACCACCGGCAGCAGAATGGCCAGTGCGGTGAACTGGGCAATGGTGGATTCGAACAGGCCCACCACCGCGGCCGCCAGGAAGGCGGTGAGCAGGTTGATGTGCAGCCACACCAGGCGGCGTTTGACGGCGAACAGTGCCGGCGACAGGGCGCGCTCGTCGGCGCTTGCGCCCACCATGCGTTGGATGCCGGCGGTGGCGGCCTCTTCCGCCGCCTGGAACAGGTTGGCGTAGCGGATCACACCGAGCAGCTTGCCGGCCTGGTCCACCACCGGGATGGAGTCCGAGCGCGAGTTATCGAACAGCTTGACCAGGTCTTCCTCGGTGGAGCTCAGGTAGGCCACGGCCTCCACCGGGTGCAGCAGGTCCGACATGGGCGTTTCCGGCTCCGCCAGTGCCATGTCCTGCAGGTCGACCCGGCCCTCCAACTCATCCTGTTCGGACACCACATACAGCGAGCGCACACGCTTGATTTTGGACTGGCGCAATTCCGCCAGGGCCTCGCCCACGGTCTGGTCCGGCAGGTAGCGCGCCCGCAGGCGATCCATATAGCGGCCGGCGGTGCGCTCGGGAAATTCCAGCAGTTCGCGGTATTCGCTGCGAATGCCGCCGGGCAGGTCGGCCAAGGCAGTTTCGCGCTCGCCCTCGGTGAGGGAGCGCAAAATCAGCAGGGCGGTGCGAATGCTCGCCAGCTGCAGCACGCGGCTGCGCTGGCCGGGCTCCAGCGCCAGGAACAGGGCGTTGAGCTGGCCCGGGTCGGCGTACTCCAGCAGGCGGGTGTAGCTTTCCGCAGACAGCTGTTCCAGCCCCGCGGGCAATTCGCCGCCGCGCTCCACCACCCGGGCGGCCTCGGCGGGAAACTCGCGCACATAGTATTCGCGCAGCTGGTCGGCGAGGTTCATGGGCGACCGATCAGTGATTCCATCACCCGGCCGCAGGTGTTGAGGTAGCCGCTGGCCAGTTCGGTGAGGACTTTGTCAATGCTGAATTCGCCGGGGCGGGCCTCGCCGGCGACCCGCTCCAGGGCGGCGCGGCTGATAACACCCAGCAGGCGCTGCTGGTGATCCACCACCGGCAGGTCGGCGTGGTCTGCCCACTGGCGGGAACTGAGGGCGGTGGCGGCGTCGGTGAGGCCGCTGAGCGGCTCCACGTTATCGACCACCTGGCCGACGGTGCGGTTGCGATTTTTGCGGGCGAAGGCGGCGCGCAGGTTGAGCAGGCCGCGGTAATGGCCCTGGGGGCCCACCACCAGCACCGGCTGGGCGCGGGTATCGGCGGCGCCGGCCAGGTCGTCGCAAAACTCGTGGCAATGGGTGTCTTCGGCCACCCGGATGAAGTCGCTGCTGACCAGGGCGGCCAGGGTGTGGGAGGGAAACTGCAGCAACTGGTAGAGGGTGCCGCGTTCGTCCGCAGGGGCGGCCTGTAGCACGGCCTGGTAGCGGCTCTCGTGTAGGTGGGCGGCCAGGGCCACGGCCTCGTCGGCACCGGCATCGGCCAGCAGCCCCGCCACCTGGGCCGGCGGCAGGGTTTCCATCAGCCCGGTGAGCTGCCAGCTCGGCAGATTGGCGGCCAGGGTGGCCGCCGTGGCGCGCGGCAGTTGTGCAAAAAAGGCCTCCAGCGCCGCCAGTTCACAATCAGCCAGCTGTACCGCCAACTCCCGGGGGCGGGAGGTGGCAAAAGCGAGCACCAGCGGGTCAAGGCTCATGGCCAGGCTCCGCCGGCGCCTGCGGCGCCTCCCGCAACAGCAATACCTCCGCCGCTACAAACTGGGCCGTGGGCACGGTAAGGATGCCCTGTTCAGCCTCCAGCACCACGGCGGTACTCAGCATTTCGATAATGCGCCCCTGGCTGCCGTTAATGCGCACCTCATCGCCAATGCGGTAGCGGTCCAGGGCGCGCCGGGCCAGCAGGTTTTCCACCAACTGGCGGCTGCCCAGGGCAAAAGCGAGCGACAGGCCGCCAAAGAAGAAGCCCAGCAGAATCACAATCACGTTGGACAGGAAGCTGATGTCCACCGCGGTCTGGGCGAGGCCAGTGAGCACCGCCGCCAGCAGTACCAGCAACTGGGCGAAGCGTGGCACCAGGTGGTCCGACGACATCCCCATCAGCCCGGCCACAATACTGCGCACGATAACCCCGAGCAGGTAGCCCGAGAGAATGATAAAGCCGCCGAGAATAAGCTGGGGGATGTACTGCAGTAGGCGGTCCAGCCAGTCGCGTACCACCGAGATACTCAGTGCCTGCAGGGCCATCAGCAGGAAGATGACCAGCGTGCCGTAGTACACGCCGGCCCGCAGGGAGCGGCGCAGCATGCGCAGGTCCACGTCTTCGAGGCGGTTGCGGGCGCGGCGCCGCAGGTAGGCCTCCAGGTGGATCAGCCAGCGCTCGGTGAGGCGGGCCAGCAGGCCGGCGAGGACAAAGCCGGCGATGGCGATCAGAATCGCCAGGATTTCCGGGTTTTGGTTAAACAGCTCCGAGGTCATAACAAGACCCTTGCCCGCCAGCGTTATTCACTGTGTCAGCCCGTACTTTAACCGGCTCGCTGCTCCAGCGCCACTGCTTCGGATTTGGCGTCGGGTTTGGGCTCGGGGGCCGGCTCCGGCAGGCGGGCGGCAATTTTCTGCGGGAATTCGGTGTTGCCGCGGTCCAGTTTGATCACCGGTTTTTGCAGAATCAGGCTGTTGGGGTAGGTGATCAGGTTGCCATCCGCGGTGCGAATCAGCACGTGGAACAGGCCGATTTCCTCCACTGTGCCAGACAGGTCGAAGTCGGCGTCGGTGACCTTGATCTGGTCGCCCACCCGGTAGGGAAAGCCGAAAAAGATCACCATGCTGGCGGTGATGTTGGCGAGGATGGACCACTGGGCGAACAGGGCCACGCCAATCACCGCAAAGGCTGATGACAAGAACAGCGACACCTGTCCGTAGCCGAAGCCGAGGATCAGGCAGAGCACAATCACAAAAGCTACGAACAGCAGGATGTTGGAGGTTTTCTCCAGGTACTTGATACGGACCTCGGCCACGTCTTTGTGGCGGCCAAGGCGGCGAATGGTGGCGTTGACGGCGCGGGTGGCGAGCAGGTACGCCAGGATGCAGATCGCCACGGAAAGCCATTTCATCGAACAAATATCCTACGTTGTCGGTCGGGTTGCGAGCAGGGTGGTATCGGGTGCTGCGGGCAATCAGCGGCGATACAGTTTGGTCAGGTCGCCGTAGTGATCCACCCGGCGGTCGCGCAGGTAGGGCCAGATACGGCGTACGGATTCGCTGCGCGCCAGGTCGATGTCCACCAGTGCCACGGTCTCCTCGTGCTCGGCGGCCTGCCAGAGGATTTCCCCCTGGGGGCCGGCGACAAAGCTGGAGCCCCAGAACTGGGCGCCGGCGCCGCCGGCCGGGTCGGGTTCGTGGCCGGTGCGGTTCACGCTGATCACCGGCAGGCCGTTGGCCACCGCGTGGGAGCGCTGGATGGTGATCCAGGCGTCACGCTGGCGCTTCTGCTCGGCCTCGTCGTCGTTCGGGTCCCAGCCGATGGCGGTGGGGTAAATCAGCATCTGGGCCCCGGCCATGGCCATCAGGCGGGCACCCTCGGGGAACCACTGGTCCCAGCACACCAGCACGCCCAGGCAGCCCACGGAGGTCTGGATGGGCTCGAAACCGAGGTCACCCGGGGTGAAGTAGAACTTCTCGTAGTAGCCCGGATCGTCGGGAATGTGCATTTTGCGGTACAGGCCGGCGATGCTGCCGTCGGCTTCCAGCACCACGGCGGTGTTGTGGTATAGGCCGGGGGCCCGGCGCTCGAACAGGGAGCTGACAATCACCACGCCGAGCTCTTTGGCCAGCGCGCCCAGGGCATCGGTGGAGGGGCCGGGAATGGCCTCTGCCAGGTCGAACAGGTCGGTGTCCTCCTGCTGGCAGAAGTAGCGGCTGCGGTGCAGCTCCTGCAGCACCACCAGTTTGGCGCCTTCGGCCGCGGCGGCGCGGATGCCGTCAATGCTGTGCTGCAGGTTGGCGCCGGTATCGTCGCCGCAGGTCTGCTGGACAACGCCAACTACCAAAGTACTCATGCTTGCGGCCCTCCTTCGGCGGCCTGTTCGCGCTGCAGCACCCCGGCGGGCAGCTGCATGGTAATGCAGTGGAGACTGCCATGCTGACGGATCAGGGTGCGGCAATCCAGCCCCTCCACCCGGTAGCCCGGGAAGGCCCGGCGCACCTGGGCCAGCGCGGCGGCGTCGTTGGGGTCGGCGTAGGTGGGCACCAGCACCAGGCCGTTGCAGATTAGGAAGTTGGCATAGGTCGCCGGCAGGCGGTGGCCGTCTTCCGGGTCGTACTGGGCGCCGGGCCAGGGCAGGGGCAGCAGGCGGTAGGGCTTGCCGCTGGCGTCGGTAAGCGCGGCCAGTTCCCGGGCCATGCTCGCCAGGTCTTCGAAATGCGCGTCTTCGGGGTCGTCGCAGGCCTGGTAAAGCAGGGTGTTGTCCGGGCACAGGCGGGCCAGGGTGTCGATGTGGCTGTCGGTATCATCCCCTGCCAGGGCGCCGTGCTGCAGCCAGTTCACCTTCTGTATGCCCAGCTGCTGCGCCAGCACCGCTTCAATGGCCGCGCGATCCAGATGGGGGTTGCGGTTGGGGTTTAGCAGGCATTCGGCGGTGGTGAGCAGGGTGCCGCAGCCGTCACTCTCGATGGCGCCGCCCTCCAGCACCATGTCCACCGCCTGCAGTGTGGCATGGGGGTAGGCGCCCAGGCGCTTCAGTTCGCCGGTCAGGGCGTTGTCCAGCGCGGCCTCGAACTTGCCGCCCCAGCCGTTGAAGCGAAAGTCCAGCAGGCGCAGGCCCGCATTGGTGGCCACGGTAATGGGGCCGTGGTCGCGGGCCCAGGTGTCGTTGCTGGGGGCGGCAAAGCACCGCACCCGCCCGGGGGCGGTGGCGTCGAACTGCTGCTGCAACTCGGCGGCTCTGCCGGCCGGGGCGGCAATCAGTACGCGGGCGGCGGTGCTGATGTGCTGCACCAGCGCGGTGTACAGGGCCTCCACCTGCGGCAGCAGGTAGAGCCAGTCGCTGTCGGCGTGGGGCCAGGTCAATTGTATGGCGTCCTGGGGCTCCCATTCCGCTGGCAATCGTACCGTCATGGTTGTGGGTCCGGTGGTGGCAATCAAAGGTGCGCGGAATGTAGCACAGGCGGGGCTTGCCGCAATGCCACTGACCGCTGCACAGTAGTTTTCCACACGATTCGGGCGCGGGATTGGCGCGCTGTTGTTGCGCCGCACGGCCTAAGTGCCGGCCGCAATGCTACCTTCATTTGCCAAGCCGCCTTCATTCACCAAGCCGCCTTCATTCACAAAGCTCCCTCATTCATAAAGCCTGCCTCGGCCAGTGCGGCGTGCAGCTGTCGGGCCAGTTGCCGGTAGCCGGCGGCATTGGGGTGGATGGGGTCGGCCCGCAAGGTTTCATCAGAGAGGATGCGCGCCAGTATGTTCTGTACCAGAAACACCTGCTCTTCTTCCGCCAGTTCCCGGTAGAGGGCGGCGTCATCCAGGGTGCCCACACTGGCCCGCAGCACGGAAAAGCGCGGCACGGCCACCAGGGCCAGTGGGATGCCCTGGGCCTTCACCTGGCGGATCAGCCCCCGCAGGTCCTCCTTCACGGCGGATGCGGGTCGCCGGCGCAGGAAGTCGTTGCCGCCCAGCTCCAGAATCACCAGCGCCGGTTGATGCTGCGTAAGTGCATCGCCCAGGCGCTCACCAGCCCCCTGGGCGGTATCTCCCGGCACACCGGCGTTGACCATGCGCCAGCCGTTCAGTGCGGCGAGGCGGTCGGGGTAGGATTCACCGGCAGCAGCGCCCGTGCCAAAAGTAATGCTGTCGCCGAAGGCCATTACGGTCGCGCCCGGGGGAATTGGGTTGACGGTGGGGTCTGGAGCGCAGGCGGAAAGGAGCAGGCACAGCAGAATCCCGGAGAATCGCTGCATAAGGCGGAACGGCGTGTGGGTTTGCATGGAATCCCCTGGTGCGGTGAGAACTGCGATGCTGGTCTAAGCTGCCCAGTAGATCAAGGTGGATGAGGGGGCAGGTTCATGAAAGTGACGATGGCGCTGTTGGTGGTGGCGATACTGCTGGCTGTGCTTCTGCTGTCGCGCGGCGCCAGTCGATTGGCGCTGGTGAGCAGTGAACCTGCCGCCCGTTCGCCGGCAACGCGGGTGATGCAAGAGGCGCTCCCAGCAGAGACTCCCGCTGCTGTTCGGGGAAAGATAACGGGTGAAGCAGATGGCGAGGTGGTGCCAGCGGTCGACCTCGCCGATCCCCGTGTGGTCGCCTATCTCTCCCGCGAGCGGGACAAGTCCACACTGCGCGGCTATTTCGATGACCCGGGCGCAAGCGAACTGTCGGCTGACGAGGCCTGGGCGCTGATCGAGCAGGTGGAGGCGGAGGGCCGGGTGATGGGCTTTGAAGCCCTGCACCTGAAGCTGGCCTGGCTGGAGCGCAACAGCGCCAGCGAAGAGGAATTCCAGCAGCGCGCCAGTCAGTTACTGGCGCAGTATCGCCAGCGCGCCGAGCAGGCCGCGCAGGCCGGGTCACCGGAGCGCAACCCCGCCTTTGTGGATTACAAGCAGCGTGAGCGGCAGATCATGGACGAGGTGGCCGCCATGGATGACATTCCAAACGGCATGACTCGCCAGGCCTACCTGCGCCAGCGCCTGTTGGAGGCGCGCATGGCGGCCTACGGCGAGTCGCCCCCGTCTTACTGACTCGGCGACGGCCGGCTATAGCAGGCTGCCCACCAGATCGTAGAACCAGTCGTGGTTGTCGGCGTAGTCGCTGCTGGACAGTGATTCCACCGCTCGCAGGGGCGGCCCGCCGCGGTAGTTCACCACGTTGTTCATGAAGTCGTAGGTGTCCAGCCCCAGTTCCTCGATTTCGCCATAGCGGAAGTCCAGCACCGACACGCAGTGGCTTTCGTTGAAGTCGCGGTACAGCGGGAAATAGTAGCTCCAGTTGCCGGTGGCGTTGAGCAGGGGGATGAGGTTGTCCGCCGTATCCTGCTGCCACCGGGCGCGCAGCTTGTTCAGTTTAGAGTCGGGGTCGGGATCGTTGCCGATGTCGGGGTAGAAGCGCTCGTAGGAATACGAACTGAAATTGCCGTCCGCCAGGAAGTGGGTAATGCCCAGGCGGTCGCCCGGGAACTTGCCGGAAAGGCCGCCGTACAGACTGGCCAGGCGGTTGCTGTCGAAGCCGGGGGTTAGGGCGCTGAGCATGTTCAGCGGGTGCTCGGCGGTGGGGTTGCCTATCACGCTGGTATCGGTCCAGGACGACAGCACCTCCTGGTGCAGGGGCACCGAGGGGTAGGCGCTGGTATCGCTGGTGTTCAGCGGCGCTTCAAAAACCGGGCCGGAATCGTCGATCAGGTAGCCGTAGGTCGAGCCGAAGTGGCCGCGCAGCTTGGAGTAGTTGAGCAGGGCGCCGATGCTGCCGGCGCTGCAGCCGGCCACCGTGAGCTGCTTGGGCTCCTGCAGGTTGTTGCGCACCCAGGACACCACCGACTGTACATTGCGCAGGCCGTTGTGGTGCCACACCAGCGTCTCATTACTGTTGTCGGGGTTGACGTATTCCGTGGTGCGATCGCCCACGTAGATATCGCCGGTGCAGTAGGGCACATAAACAATGTTCCACTCGCCGGTTTTGAACTGGTTGTAGGGGTGGTGGGTGTAGATCAGTGGCGAGGCTGCCGCCGTGCCGAGGTTGGCGGTGTTCTGGAAGTCCAGCAGGTTGATGTTCTGCACGTAACCATCGGCGATGCCATTGGGGTTGCGGGCGCCGCGAATGCCGGTCTGGCCGGTGCAGCTGGCGTAGTCCCAGCAGGCGCCGCCGCCCTCAAAGTAGAGGATGGTATTGCTGGTGTCCGGCACACGGTACACAAAGAACTTGTAGGGCGAGCCGTTGCCGCACATGGCGCCGCTGCTCACCGGCACATCCACCTGCTGCCAGTTGTCGTACTTGCCGGGTGAAAAGCCGTCGTTAAACCCGCTCTGGCGCTGCTGCAGGGGGTACATGCCCTGGGTTTCGCCGTGGCTCACCGGGCGATTGGCCTGGGGTGGGCTGATCAGGTTGCGCAGTGTTTTGAAAAACCCGTAGTCGCCAGGCTCGGCCAGGCTGGTGGCCGCGGGCAGGGCCAGGGCCGCGCCGAGGGCGGCGGCGAGGATGAATGAGGTGCGTGTGGCCATGATTGCCTCCTGCTGTGGCTGTTCTTATTGGCCGGGGCACTCCCCGCGCCGGCTCAGACTTCAGGTTAGTCAGCGCTCGGCGGTGCTTTAGACTGTTTTGTTATTTCATTGCCGGCTGGTTATCCCATCGCGGCCGGCGCGCATCCTAGAACAGGCTCAGCAGCCCGGCCAGCAGGGCATAGCGCACGCTTTTGCCGATGAAGGTCAGCGCAATAAACAGATCGAAGCGCACTTTCATCATGCCGGCGATAAAGGTGAGGGCATCGCCGCCAATGGGCAGCCAGGCGAACAGCAGGCTCCACACGCCGTAGCGCTGGAACCAGCGCTGGGACGCGCCCAGCCGTTCCGCCCGGAAGGGAAACCAGCGCCGATCCTGGTAGGCCAGCAGGTAGCGCCCCAGCACCCAGTTCACCGCCGAGCCCAGGGTGTTGCCTACGCTGGCCCACAACCACAGGGCCCAGGGGTTGTAACCCTCGCGCAGCAAACCGAGGAACAAAAGTTCCGAATAGGCCGGCAGGATGGTGGCGGCCAGGAAGGCGGCGCCGAACAGGGTCAGGTAGGCGGTCATGGGCTGCTATTCTGCCTGCTTGGCCGGCGGCTGAGAACCGCGTGGCGGCAGGCGCGGATATGGCCGCTGGCTCAATCTTTTAGGCCGGTGGTTTCGTCATCGGCCGGTGTCGGCGGTAGTCTGTGTGCTGTCGTTCAGGTACAACATAAGGAGAATACGGATGACGACCCCCGAGGCCGTGCACTTTGGCGCGGACGAGCTGCCTTTTGTGGATATTGGCGATGGCAGCAAACTCAAGGTGCTGCAGGTGCGCACAGGCGAGGGCCTGTGGATCATCGAGAATATCTTCCAGGCGGGATACGAAGTGGAAACCCACCGCCATACCGGGCCGGTGTATGGCTACACCACCTCCGGCGCCTGGAAGTACAAGGAGTATGACTACGTCAATCGCGCCGGCTCCTTCCTGTATGAACCCGCGGGCTCGGAGCACACCCTGCAGTGCATCGAGAACGACACCCGGGTGTGGTTCCAGATGTACGGGTCCAACATCAACCTTGATGCCGCCGGCGCTATCACCTCGGTGGTGGATGGCGCGCTGACCCTGGCCTTCTACTACGCCATGTGCGAAGAACAGGGCCTGCCGCGCCCCAACGTGCTGGTGACGGACTGACGGTGATGACGATGGATATCGATATCTACAGCCCGGACAGCTACACCGCAGGCATCCCCCACGCACAGTTTGCCTGGCTGCGGGCCAACGCGCCCGTCTACTGGCACCGCCACCCGGACGGGGGAGGCTACTGGGTGCTGAGCCGCCACGCCGATGTAACCGCCGTATCGCGCGATTTCAAAACCTTCTCCGCCCAGCGCGGCTTTGTGATGGTGGATGACATGCCGCCGGATATTCTCACCATGACCCAGTCCCAGCTGCTGGGCATGGACCCGCCCCAGCACGGGCCGATCCGCCGCGCGGTGATCTCCCGCTTTACTTCTCGCATGCTGGCGGCGCTGGAACCGCGAGTGCGGGACATTGCCCGGGGCGTGATGGCAGCCGCCCGCGCCGGCGAGCCGGTGAATTTTGTGGATGACCTGGCGGGCGATTTGCCCACCGCTGTGATCTGCTCCCTGCTGGATATCCCCGAGGCCATGTGGCCCCAGATTCGCCGCTGGTCGGATCTGCAGACCTCCGGCACCGATCCGGACCTTGGTGGCACCCCGGAGGAGGTCACCCAGGCCTCCATCGAGATGGGGACCTACGGCTTTGAGCTGGCCAGTGAACGCAAGGGGCGCGGCGGGGACGACCTGATCACCCTGCTGATCGACCAGGAAGTGGATGGCCACACCGTGTCGGAAATGGAGTTTGCCTCGCTGTTCGTGCAGCTCACCGTGGCCGGCAATGAAACCACGCGCAGCCTGATCAGTTCCGGCATGTACGCGCTGTTGGAACGCCCGGCCCTGTACCAGCAGCTGCTGGACGACCCCACCGGCCTGCCGCTGGCAGTGGAGGAAATGCTGCGCTGGACCTGCCCGCTCCATTACTTCCGGCGCACCGCCACCTGCGATACCGAGGTGGCCGGCCAGAAAATCGCCGAGGGTGACCGGGTGGTGATGCTCTACAGCTCCGCCAATTTCGACGAGGCGGTGTTTGCCAGCCCGCTGGACTTTGATATTCGCCGTGACCCCAACCCCCACCTGGCCTTTGGCCACGGCATTCACCTCTGCCTGGGCGCCAACCTGGCGCGCATGGAGGCGCGGGTGTTCTTCGAAGAGTTTTTCCGCAGCTTTGGCAGCGGCATCGAGCTTGCTGGCGAGCCGGTGTTCATCCGCTCCAACAACATCCACGGCTTCAAGCAGATGCCGGTGGTGCTGACGCGGGCGGCCTGAGCCGCCCGCCTGGTAAGGCCGTCAGGCGGCCATGGGCTGGCGCCTGACGGGTGTTTGGCCGGTAGATGGCAGGCCGCTAAAAGGCTTTGTAGGGCAGGAACTTGCCCGACAGCACCACATTGACCCGGTCGCCGGCCGGGTTTTGCTCGCGTTGGATGTCGAGGCTGAAGTCGATGGCGCTCATGATGCCATCGCCAAACTCCTCGTGAATCAGCTCCTTGATGGTGGTGCCGTACACGCTCACCACTTCGTACCAGCGGTAGATCAGCGGGTCGCT
Source organism: Parahaliea mediterranea (assembly GCF_003402235.1). GTDB lineage: Bacteria > Pseudomonadota > Gammaproteobacteria > Pseudomonadales > Halieaceae > Parahaliea > Parahaliea mediterranea. Next base: position 247,167 of record NZ_QEWO01000003.1, on the reverse strand, counting down.
GGGCACGGCGCTGGGCAGGGAGCCCTTGTAGGGAACAATCTGCAGCCAGGCGACGGCCTCGTCCGGCAGGCCGAACAGCTCGCCGACGGTTTCTGCCTGGGGCTTGGTGAGGGTCATCTGCCCGAGGCAGGCGGCGGTGCTCCACTCCTTGGACTGGCCCACGGCCGCGGCCACCTGGGCCCAGGTGATGCCCTTGCTGACCTTGTTGGCAATGATGAGTTGGGTAACGTCGTCGCGATTGCGGATCATGGTGGTTCTCCGTTTGGGGTGTTTACAGCAGCCGGTAGAGCAGGGCGAGGATGATCAGCAGTTGGATCACCGCCACGCCCTGCCACACGGCCACGGGTTTGCGTTCCAGCAGGGGGGGCTTTTCCCGCGCCAGGTAGTCGTTGCCGGGGTGGCGCAGTTCATACAGAAACTCCGACAGCTCGCCCTGGCGCTTCAGCGGCTCCACCTGCACGGCCCTGCGCAGGGCGGCATCGACCCAGGCGGGAATGTCGCCATCGTCCCGCGCCAGGTTGCGATAGCGCAGCCGGCGCTGGGCCGTGAGGTTGCGGGCCCGGGCCACGCCGGTGCCGTAAGGGTAGTCGCCGCTCAATAGGTAGTAGGTGAGAATGCCCAGCGAATACAGGTCAGCGCGGGCGGTGCCCGGCTGGCCGAGGAAATACTCCGGCGCGCAGTACAGGGCGGTGCCGGGGATGGGCAGGTCCTCCTCGCGTCCCAGTTCCGCCAGGCCAGCCACATGCACCGCGCCGAAGTCGATCAGCTTGACCGTGCCGTGGCGGTCGATCATCACGTTCTCGGGGCGCAGATCCCGGTGCAGCATTTCCCGGCGGTGAAAGGCCAGCAGGCCCCGGGCCACCTGCTCGATAATGCCGCGCACGGTTTCCAGCGGCGGGTTGGGGTTGTCGCGCAGCCACTGGGCCAGGGTCTGGCCGTCGATGTACTCGGTGGCGGTGTAGAGAAACTGTCGCTCCCTGTTCACGGGTGCTGCCCGCAGCACATGGGGGCTGTTAATGCGCCGGGCGATCCACTCCTCCAGCAGAAAGCGCTCCAGGTAGGCGGGGTTGTCGCTGTGCTCGGTGGCCGGGGTTTTGATCACCACCTGCTGCCCGCTGCTGTCGTCCTGCGCCAGCCAGGTGTGGCTGCGGGCGCTGTTGTGCAGGGCGCGCAGAATGCGGTAGCCGTCAAAGCACTGCCCGGCCTGCGGGGTTGGCGGCAGGGGCAGGGCCTGGGCCCTGGCCTGCAGGTGCTCGCCGGCGCGCTCGGGCAGGTGGTCCACCCGGGCAATCTGCAGGGTGAGGTTGTCCGGGCTGCCGGCGTCGAGGGCACTTTGCAGCAGGGCGCTCGCCAGGTCGTCCAGGTCATCCGGGTTGTCTGAAGGTGCCAGCAGCGCGTCCAGCAACTGCTGCGGTTGCAGGTATTCGTAAACGCCATCGGTGGCCAGCAGGAACACATCGCCCGCTCGCAGGGGCAGGCTGCTGTAGTCCACCGCCACCCGATCCAGCATGCCCAGCGCGCGGCTCAGGTAGCTTTCGCCGGCCCTCACCCACTGGCGATGATCGTGGGTGAGCTGTTGCAGGGCGCCGTCGCGCAGCAGGTAAATGCGCGAATCGCCCACGTGCAGCAGGTGGGCGGTGTGGCCGCGCAGCACCAGGGCGCTGAAGGTACACACGTAACCGCGGTCGCGCTCAAAGCGGTGGGGGCCGCGGCGGCTCTGGGCGTACAGCCAGGCGTTGGTGGCGGCAATCACCCGCGCGGCGGCGGTCTGCACCGTCCAGGCCTCGGAGGTGCAGTAGTAGTCTTCCAGAAAGCTCTTTACCGCCGTTTCGCTGGCGATGTGGCTCACCGGCGACGGGCTGATGCCATCGGCCAGGGCCAGGGCCACGCCGTGCAGCGAACGCACCGGTTCGGCGGGCACCCGGGCGCCGTGGCAGTCCTGGTTGCGGGGCTTGCGGCCGCGCTCGCTGGCCTGGCCAATGCGAATGCCCACCCCCGGGTGGGGGGTGGGCACCGCCCCGGCCCCGTGGCCGGGGGCGCTGTGGGTCAGGGGAGTGATCAGTGTGCCACCGGCTGGCCGAAGGGGGCGGGTTGCTCACGGCTCGGCGCGGTGCGCACGTGGGTGCTGTACAGGGTCAGGCCGGTGAAGGCCAAACCGCCTACCAGGTTGCCGAGGGCGGTGGGAATTTCGTTCCACACGAAGTAATCGTAGATGGACAGGTCGCCGCCCATGATGATCGCCGAGGGGAACAGGAACATGTTCACCACCGAGTGTTCGAAGGTCATGTAGAAGAACAGCATGATCGGCATCCACATGGCGATCACCTTGCCGCTGACATGGGTGGAGATCATCGCGCCCACCACGCCCATGGACACCATCCAGTTGCACAGCATGCCGCGGAAGAAAATGGTCATCCAGCCGGCAAAGCCGTATTCCGCATAGCCCAGGGTGCGCGCGTGGCCGATGCTGGCAATCTTTTCGCCCACCTCGCCCGGCTCGGTGGAAAACCCGTAGGTGAACACAAAGGCCATCATGAAGGCCACCGTGAGCGCCCCGGCAAAGTTGCCGGCAAACACCAGCCCCCAGTTGCGCAGCACGCCGTTCACGGTCACCCCGGGGCGCTTGTCCAGCAGCGCCAGTGGCACCAGCACAAACACCCCGGTGAGCAGGTCAAAGCCCATCAGGTAGAGCATGCAAAAGCCGATGGGAAACAGCACCGCCCCCAGCAGGGCGCTGCCGGTCTGGGTGGTGATGGTGATGGCGAACACCGCGGCCAGCGCCAGAATGGCGCCGGCCATGAAGGCGCGGATCAGCGTGTCGCGGGTGGACATGAAAACCTTTGCCTCGCCGGCATCGACCATCTTGGTCGCAAATTCCGAGGGAAGTAGATAAGCCATAGGTGGTGCCCCAAACTGTGTGAAAGTGATCGGCCAGCGGCGGCGGGCGGTATCGCGGGACAAAAAAACGGCGCCCCAGTCCTGTGCCCTGGCACAGGTGCTGGTAGACGCCGTTGTCCATGGAAACCGGATTGTATGAGCCGCCGCCAACTGGCCAGTGATGCTCGCTTGCACACAGTACTTAGCAAGCACTGTGCCAGCGCTGGAATGGGCGTCGGCAAAGTGGCCGCAGGCGGCCCGGCGCTGTTATTTCAGGGGGTTGGTAGGGGAGTTGGCGCCGTGAGCGGCGCGCCGGTGCTGCTTTTGTGGCGGGGCGGTGCACCGTTGCAATGCCGCTGCACTACGGTGGTGCGCGATTAAGCGGGGCGGGGTTGGTGACTGGTATGGCGAGTAGAGTGGGGCGAGTACAGAGGGGTCAGTGCAACGCGGCTGGTACAGCTTGGCCAGCGCAGCGCCTGGTGCGTTTAGTGCAGCGCCCGGCTGGGGCCACCGCGCTGGGGGTCGCCCTCGGGGAACAGATAGTCCAGGCGCAGGCACTCTTCCGCCAGCTGCCGGGTACCCTCCATCACCATCACCACAAAGGCGGCGAACTGATCCCGCGTGAGGCCGGTGTGCACCGGTAGAAAGCCGGCAATCACCAGCTGCGGCGTGGCGTCGTCGATGATGTCGAGGAAGACCTTGAGAAAGGGGTAGTCCATATTGATGCGGCCGAGGTCCGCCGCCAGCGGCAGCAGGGCCATGGGGCGCACTTCCAGGCCGGTGCTGAACACCAGGCCGTAATGCTCAAGGATCACCCGGCTGTCCACCACGCCATCCAGCGCCTGCAGGGCGCGCACATGCAGGCCCTCGCATTCGCCGCACAGGTCAAAGGCGACCTTGGTTTCTTCCATCCAGCGCTCCAGCAGGGCGCGGTCGGGTTTGTACAGTGACGACATAGTGGGAGAGTGGAGCTGAAAATGAGCTGCGATTCTACGCCAGGGGGCGGCGGGCTGCCAGCGCGGGGCCGGGCGCGGTAGACTGGCGCCGAGACAGGGAGCGTCGGGGCAGGGGCGTTTGGCAGGCAGCACATTGACACAGCAGGCGCTGGACAGGGCACGGGCCGACAATCTGGGGCACCGCCTGGTGGCCCTGGCCGGGGATTTTTCTGAACGGATTCTGGCCCGCTACCGGGCGCAGGGCTACGACACTATTCGCCCGGTGCATGGCGCCTTGCTGCGCAACCTGGAACTGGAGGGCACCCGCCTCACCACCCTGGCGGCGCGGGCGGGCATTACTCACCGGGCCATGGCCAAAATTGTTGATGACGTGGCTGGCCTCGGTTTTGTGGCACGCCGGCCCGACCCGGATGACCGCCGCGCCAGCCGCGTGCACTTTACCGCCCGGGGCATTCGCCTGCTGCGCGATTCCAGCGACATCATCGAGCACATTTACGCCGGCTACTCGGCGCTGGTGGGGGCCGCGCCACTGGAGCAACTGGAAAACCGCCTCTACCACTTTCTGCAGGGCCTGGATATCGAGGTGATCCACAGCGGCCAGCAGGCCCTGCACCCGGTGCGCCCGGAAAACCTGCGTGATGCCAGCGGTGCCTACCTGTCCCACAACCTGGGCCGCTACCTGCAACTGGCGGGGCAGGACTACCACCGGCGCTGCGCCCGGGCCATGGAGGCGCGCGGCCACCCTGGCATTCGCTTTGACCACCTAGCCCTGCTCACCCACCTGCGCCTCGATGGCATGAACCTGTCGGAGCTGGCGGAGGGTGCGGGCATCTCCCTGCAGGCCATGGGCAAGCAGGTGCGGGCGGTGCACCGGATGGGCTATATCAGCCTGCGCGAGGGCGCGGCGGACCGGCGCGTGCGCGAAGTGCGCTTCAGCCCCCGGGGCCATGCCTTTCTGGATGACCTGCTGGCCACCTTCGACGAGCTGGATGCCTTCTACGCTGCCCAGGCAGGCCCGCGCCGCCTGCAATGGCTGCAGGCCAGCCTGGCGCGCCTGATTGGCGCATTGGGCCTTGCGGTGCCGGCGCGCTCGTTCTGAGCGCCGCAGGCGCCTGTGTTTGCTGCGTTCATCCCTACCCCCACTTTAAGCCCTACCTTCGTCTTCATCCGCCGCCGCGCGTCAGCTGATCGCGCGGCCTGCCCCTGCGAGCGCAATCTCTGCTTGCAAACTTGGATACCTAGTTTACTATCTGCTTTGCGGTACCCAGTTTACTAATGCTCGCCCGCCGTGGCAGAGCGCTGTGAGGAGGGTGGTGATATGAACAATAACTACAGCACTATCGTTGCACTGCTGCCGGCCCTGGTGGCGGTGCCCGGCCTGGCCCAGGGCGTTGATGACGGGCGCGCCAGCGTGCTGGAAGAAGTGATCGTAACGGCGCAAAAGCGCGAATCGAGCCTGCAGGAAACCCCCATTTCCATCTCCACCTTTGACCCGGCCAACCTCGACCGGCTGCGGGTGGCCGAAGCGGGAGATGTGGCCAAATACACGCCCAACCTGGACATGCGCAAGCCCCCCGGCAGCTACGACAACTACGGTTACAGCCTGCGCGGCATGTCCTCCACCGACCCATCCCTGCTCACCGAGCCAACTGTTGGGTTGTATGCGGACGGGGTGTACATCGCGCGCATATCCGGCGCCGCCTTCGACACGGTGGAACTGGAGCGCATCGAAGTCCTGCGCGGGCCCCAGGGCACGCTGTATGGCCGCAACGCCATCGGCGGCGCCATTAACCTGGTTACCCGCAAGCCGCTGGATGACTTCGGCTTCAAGCAGAAGCTGTCGGCGGGCAACTACGACTATTTTCGCAGCGAGACCACCGTGGACACCGGCGAGTACGCCGGCTTTTCCGCCACCCTCAGCTACACCCACTGGAATCGCGAGGGCTGGCTGGACAACCTACTGGCCGACAACATGCTGGGCGAGGTGGACAAGTCCAACTCCGCCCGGGTGGCCATTCGCTGGGAACCCACTGATACCTTCACCGCGGATTTTGTGTATGACTACACCGACCGCCTGAGCAACGGCTCGCTGCCCCAGCTGGTGTGGGTGCGGCCCTACCAGGCGGGCCTTGGCGGCCCGATCTACGCCCAGGCCATGGAATTTGCCTCGCCAGACCGGCTCGATGGCCTGCCCATGGCGGTGTCCACCAAGCCGGATACCTGGTCGGAGATTGACGGCTACGCCCTGACCCTGGCCTGGAATGTGGGCGGCGTGACCCTGAAGTCGATCAGCGCCTACCGCGACTGGTACGCCGGCACCACCGGCAATGAATACGGCGCCTTTCCCTCGGATGGCGTGAACGTGCTGGACGGCACCGGCGGAGTGATTCCCGCTGGCCAGTATGTCTCACTATTCAGCGCCACTCGGGAGGATGAGCAGGATCAGTTCACCCAGGAATTTCAGCTGCTGGGCGAGGCCTTTGAAGAGCGCCTGACCTACACCCTGGGCCTTTACTACTTCGAGGAAGAAACCTACGAGGACAACCCACAGACCTTTGTATTCCCGGCCATCATGGCCTACGGGGGGCTGGATCAGGCCACCCAGTCCTTCCTCTGCCGCGACCCCACCTTTGCCGATCCGGCCGCCTGCCTCGGCAAGGATACGGTGCTGTCGACACCGATCTTCCAGTACGGGTCCGACAACGATTCCTGGGCCGTCTATGGCCAGTTCGGCTACGACCTCAGCGACAAACTGGCGATGACGCTGGGCTTGCGTTACACCCGGGATAATAAAAGCGCCTTTTTGAGAAACTCGGGCATCCAGCGCAACGAGGGCATCGAGCAGGTCGAGGCGGATGACAGCTGGAGCAACTTCACCCCGGCGTTGACCCTGGACTATGCCTTTAGCGAAGACCTCAACGGCTATGCCACGGTTTCGCAGGGCTTTCGCTCTGGCGGGTTTAATGCAAGGGCGTCCACGTCCAGCGGGTTTTCCACGCCCTTCGATGAGGAGAACGTCACCAGCTTCGAGCTGGGCCTGAAGGCCGACCTGCTGGACCAGCGCCTGCGGGTCAACAGCGCGCTGTTCTACTACGAATACAAGGACAAGCAGGTCACCCAGTTTGAAGCGGGCTCCAACGGGGCATCGTCCATTATCGCCAACTCCGGCAAGCAGGACGCGGTGGGGGTGGAGCTGGAGCTTGCCTTTATTCCCGCCGAGGGTTGGCTGCTGCAGGCGAGCTACGGCTTCATCGATATCGACATCAAGGAATTTGAAACCACGCCGTCAGACCCGGTCACCGGCCTGCCGGCGGGCAGCCAGAATGTCGATATCGCCGACTTCGCCAAGGTCATCCACACGCCGGAACACAACGGCAGCGTGATCCTTGAATACGCGGCGCCGCCTTTTTCCTTTGGCCAACTGGTGTTCCAGGTGGATGCCTCCTACAACAGCACCCGTTACTTCCACCCGGTGAATAACCTGTACGACACCGCCGGCCACCAGACCCTGGTGAACGGCAAGATCAGCCTGAACGATATTGAACTTGGCCCGGGCGCCCTGGAAGCGGTGGCCTGGGTACGCAACCTGACCGACGAGGAGTACCGCGAGTGGGGCATCGACTTTGGCGCCCTGGGTTTTGCGGTGGATTCCTTCATCGCGCCGCGCATGTACGGCGTCGATCTGGTCTACCAGTTCTGATTGCGCAGCAAGGAGGAAAGCATGCGCTGTAATAATCCTGTCGATACCGCTGAACAGCGGCAGCATGAAGCCGAGGCCCTGGCGTACTTTGCCCACCCGGACGTGGTCGCCGAAAAGGCGCTGGTGCGCGAGCGCTGGCTGGAGCTGGCCCAGCCCAGCGAGGTGATGCGTGGCTGCTTTGACTGGGCCTTTGAAGAGGTGATGTTTGGCGCCGTGGTGTGGGCCCTCAACCAGGACCCACTCTACCCCCGCGTGGTCACCATCACCCGCCTGCCCCACCGCCTGAATGGCCAGCCGGTGCCGGGCAGCCGCTGGGGCATAGACAACCCGGACAGCATTTACCGGGTGATTCCCATCAGTGGCGACGAGCGCTATGTCATTACTGGCCGCGTGGCCGAACAGCGGCTGGTGGAGAACTACTTCACCCTGTGGAGCCCCACCATGCAGACCGTGGGCCTGCTGGATGGCAAAGATCTGGTGCTGGATGAGGCGGGCAACTTCACCATCCATGTGGACAGCGACCCAAAGGGCGAGCGGGCCAATCACATCCAGACCGGGCCCGATGCCCACGAATTCTACATTCGCGATGTGATTTTTGACTGGGCCGGCGATCGCGCCAATGAACTGCGCATTGAGCGCCTCGGTGGCGAGCCGCCGCGCCCGCCGCGCAGCGAGGCGCAGAACATTGCCCTTATCAAGGAATACATGAACAAGTGGGCCACCAACACCACGCGCTGGAACGCCCAGGCCATGGACCGCCCGGCCAATGAATTCAGCTTCACCATTGACCGGGACAGCGACGGCGCCCTGCGCAACCAGATCTACATCATGGGCAACTTTGTGCTGCCCGATGCTGACACTGCACTGGTGCTGGACGTGCAACTGGGCGGCGCCGACTACTTCATCGCCCCCATCACCAACGTGTGGGGCACCACCAACGAGATTGTGACCCGCAGCGGGTGCCTCAACCGTCACCAGGCGCGGCCCAACAGCGACGGCAGCTATACCTTTGTGCTGTCGCTGCGCGACCCGGGCCTGCACAACTGGCTGGACCCCAGCGACATGGCCGAGGGCATACTCACCCTGCGCTGGGCGGAATTTGCCGGCGGCCGGGCGGGGGACGACGTGGGCGTACGCTCGCGCCTGGTGCCCCTGGCGGAGCTTGAGCAGACCCTGCCGGCCGATGCGCCGCGGGTCACCGCTGCAGAGCGCCAGGCGCAGCTGGCCGAGCGCGCCGCCAGCTATGCCTGGCGCCTGGCCGGGGAGGGCGCGTGATGGAGGCCAAAGACAGCGTATGGCTGATCACCGGCTGCTCCACCGGCTTTGGCCGTGAAATCGCGCAGGCCGCGCTACAGGCGGGGGCGCGCGTGGCGGTGACCGCGCGCCGGCTTGAGGCTATCGCCGATATCGGCCAGTGCTGGCCGGAAACGGCCCTGTGCCTGGCCCTGGATGTCACCGATGCCGGCCAGCGCGAGGCCGCCGTGGCCCAGGCTATCGCCCACTTCGGGCAGCTCGATGTGTTGGTCAACAACGCGGGTTACGGCTACGTGGCGGCGGTGGAGGAGGGCGAGGACGCGGCGGTGCGCGCCATGTTCGAAGCCAACTTCTTCGGCGCCCTGCACATGGCGCTGGCGGTGCTGCCGCATTTTCGTGCGCAGGGCAGTGGGCGCATTCTCAACAACTCATCCCAGGCGGGGCTGATGGCCAACCCCGGCACCGGCTACTACAGCGCCTCCAAGTACGCGCTGGAAGGCCTGATGGAGGCCCTCGGCAAGGAGGTCGAGCCCTTCAACATTCAGGTGGTGAGTGTGCAGCCCGGCGCGTTTCGCACCGACTGGTCGGGCCGTTCTATGCAGCGCAGCGCCCGGCGCATGCCTGAATACGCCGAGCACGTTGGCAGCCGCCTGGACATGATTGCCGCCATCGACGGCAAGCAGCCCGGCGACCCGGTGCGGGCGGCCCAACTATTTGTACAGTTGGGGACAATGGACGACCCGCCCCCCACCCTGGTGTTGGGGGCCGGCCTGCTGGCGAGCTACCGTGACAAGCTGACGCAGGCCGCTGCGCGCCTCGACGCCTGGGAGCAGGCCTCGGTGTCGGTGGATTATCCGCCGCAGGAGGGCGCCGGCTGAGCCTGCGATAACCGCAATAAAAGGAGGCCATCGTGGACGCCTATCGCGCAATAGAAAACCTCATCTACACCTATGCCGAGCGCATCGATGCCGGCGACCTTCAGGGGGTGGCGGCGCTGTTTCGCAACGCCGCCATCGTGGCCCCGGCCCACGACAGCTGCCAGCGCGGTTACGACGAAGTGCTGGCCATGTACCGCGCGTCCTGCCGCATTTACCCGGAAACCGGCACCCCCCGCACCCGCCACGTCACCACCAATGTGCTGATAGAGGTGAACGGCGACAGCGCCATAGCCCGCAGCACCTTCACCGTGTTCCAGGCCACCGAGGCACTGCCCCTGCAGCCGATTATCTGCGGCCGCTACGCCGATCAGTTCCGCTGCCGCGACGATGGCCGCTGGGAGTTCAGCGAGCGTTCCATGCAGGTGGATTTTGTCGGCGACTGCTCGGCCCACCTGCTGTATGACTACCGCAGCCCCGGCGACAAGGCCGGCTGAAAACGCTGCGCCGCCCGCGCTCAGCGGCGGATGATGTTATCCACCGGGAAGCCCCACAGGCCGAGCCCGCGCGAGCGGGCGATCTTCTCCAGCGCCTGGTAGGCGATGGACGCATCCGGCAGGGCCACCGCCCAGCCCTGTTGCAGCAGGTAGGCGGCCAGGTCGTCGCCGTCCTCGAAGGAGTTGGCCCCCACGCGGCACCAGCCATTGAAACTGCGATCCCGGTTGCGCGACAGCAATTCGCAGCGCACAAAACCGTCAATCTTGAAACGCAGCGCAACCACCGCCCGGCTGCCGCACACCGGCGGGTTGCGCCAGGTCTGGCAGGTGGTGCCGGTGTCTGGCACGTGTATGCCGGCCAGGTGAATGGTGTGGCCACTGATCCGCAGGCTCGCGTCATCGTTGACCCGGGCATAGCTGGAAATCTCCCGGGCCTGGGCCGGGAGCGAGAAGAACAGCGCCACGCCCAGCAGGCAGGCGAGGCCAACAAAAGCAACTGTGCGGATCACCCGATAAAACCTCCCGCGGTTGCCACAAGCCTAGACCATAGCGGCCGCCGCGGGCTAATTTCACACGCGCAGCTTTTGTTTGCATGGCGGCTGTGCTAGAAAGGCAACCTGCGTTGCGCCGGCCAGCCCTGTGCATAGGGTCAGGGCCAGCAGCAGGCACAGGCGGGTATCGTATAGTGGTATTACCCAAGCTTCCCAAGCTTGAGAGAGGGGTTCGATTCCCCTTACCCGCTCCACTCAATAGCATGGCGCATCCTGCGGGCTTTACCCCACTAGTCTTATACCCCGGCTCTACCCCATAAACGGGCTCTACCCCATAAACGGGAGACGGGCACCCATTCGTAGCCCATTGGACGGCGATGAGTTCATGAGTGGCGACATTTTTACGCTTGAATATACACTGCTCGGTGTAGTATATTTTTGCTGTGTCTCACAATGAGGAGTTCATAAGCATGTCGAGCCCAGCCAGCCCCAAGCGCCATTATCACGGGAAGCGTGAAGTGGTTATCTGCGCAGCCCTGGATGAGTTTCAGCAACAGGGTTTTCAGGAAACCAGTATGGATCGCATTGCCGAGGCCGCACAGGTGTCGAAGCGTACGGTGTACAACCACTTTCCTTCCAAGGAGTCGCTGTTCGAAGCGATTCGGGAAGAACTGGTGAATCGCTGCGGACACCTGCAACTGGATGCCCCCAACGACGAGCCACTTGAAGAACAGCTCTTGGTGGTGGGGCGCAAATACGCTGAGCTGATGACGAGTGATGACTTCATAAAACTGTCGCGTGTTGTTTTGTCACGCTTCATTCAGTCACCGCTTCAGGTGGGCCAGGCCATCACCGGAAGAGAGCCGCAGCTGCCCATAGAGGAGTGGATGCGAGCTGCCCAGCGGGAAGGGCTTCTTCCCCAATTTGATGTCGAGCAGGCAACCACGGAATTTGCCGGCATGATCACCTCAACCGAGTTTTGGCCGAAGCTGATTCAGGGTGAGTGTGTGCCCAATGACAAGGCGCGAGATGCCTATCTCCGATCGATCGTAGCCATGTTCCTCGGCCATTACGGCCACCCGAAGGCCCGGGGCCGACGCAGGTAAATACCGCGCCTTAACCGTTTCCCGCCAGGGAATCTCCGTCTCCATAGTACGGAACCTACCTCAATTGAGTATTTCTCAAGGAGAACGTTATGTTCAAAAAAATTGCAATCATCTCCAGTCTTAGCCTGCTCGTAGCGGGCGGTGCCAATGCTGACTACCAATGGGAGTTAGGTGGTAACTACGCCACCGGTGAAATAGATTCGGATGCGCAGGATGCCGACCAGGACATCTTTGGTTTTCAGGGGCGTTACTACATCGCTCCGGTTGACACCAGCAAGGGGCCACTCGCCGAGGCGGCATTCCTGGATCGCGCCTCCCACATTGAACTGAACTACGAAAATGGCGAGATCGATCTTGACGGTCTCGGTGATGTTGATTCGGAAGCCTATAGCCTTGGTGGCCGTTGGGTTCACAAAGAGAGTGGCTGGTTGGCAGACTTTGAGTATCGCGTCGATGAAATCGACGACCAGGATATCGACACCTACTCCGTTGGCATTGGTCGCTACCTGGGTCAGAACACCACCCTGACGGCCAGCTACGGGCATGTTGAACAGGATGACGTGGACTTTCTGGAAGCGGATATCTGGGGTCTTGATGTGGAACACCTGATGTCCTTCGACAATGGCACGTCGCTGAAAATGGCGGCTGGCTACGGTTACGTGGACACCGATGAGGGCGACAGCGGCGATCAGTACCGGTTGGAAGGTACCTATTACCCCACCGAAAAGCTGGGGATAGGCGCGGCCTACGAGCGACTGGATGTTGAGCAGGAAGTTGACAACTGGAAAGTCTATGCTGATTGGTTCGTGAATGATCAGGTGGCTCTCACCGTGTCCTACGGCGAAAGCGACTTTGACACATGGGGCCTAGACGCACAGGAGTTCCTGTTAGGCGTGCGTGTGCGCTTCTAGCCTGCGACCACCAAGGTACCCCGGGCTATGGTGTGCAGAGCGGGGTACCTTCACTTTGACCGCCTCCTGAATGGCGTGTTTACCGGTTCACGATATAGTCGTTGATGGCAAACCCGATACCAACGCGATTACTTTTTTTGTCGTAGTCCAGCAAGGTCTCGCCGTAGCCGTGGAAATAGTAGAGCATCAGCCTGACATGATTGGCGATGGGGTAGCTCCAGGTAGTTTCGACGGATACCTTTTCGGTTCCCGGTCGCGCCATCAGGGTGAAGGTGTGTTTGTTGAAGGTATAGACCGCCCTGCCATCGCCATAGCCCAGGTAACGGTACTCGCCGGCCAACTCATCCTCATCATCGTTCTCTGGTAGCCGATACCAGGTGCGCAGTGACAGCGCCAGGTTGGGCGTTAGCTGGAAAAAACCTGTCGCGAATATACGGTCCCAACTGCGGGACAGTGGCTCTTCCCGCCCGTTCGACTGGTGGTTGTAGCCCACATCGAACATTTCAGGGACGTACCACCTGTCGTCCTCATCCAGTTGATAGTGACGAAAGAACACTTCGGGCTCGTAGTTGGTTTCCCGGAAGGGTTTGGAAAACTCATCGTTAAATACCTGCCACCAGGCCCTGTTCGTATACGCGATCATCAGGTCGGTATTGCTATCCCAAAGGTCAATCGCCACAGGGAATTTGACGCTGACCTGAATCATTGCCTCGTCTTCATCCACTGTCGCGTCTGGGTCAAGCTCCCTGAATGGGCCCGGTTCGGCCTCTGAGTTATAGGTGTAGGGCAGCAGGTAATTGGGATGGTGTGGGGTCATGGTGTAGCCGCGATCCCGATTAGCCATTTCCGTGCGTATTCTTCGGCTTATGGAGTTACTTTCGTCGCTTTGCGCCTGTGCGGGAATGTTGGACGTAAACAGGGCGGTGTCGGCAGTGCACTGGTTCCTGATATCACTGAGTGTTGAGTCGGGGTCTCCGTTGGCGATCCTGTCGAGCAGGCAATCTTCGTATTCGCTGTTGGCCAGACTGTTGCCACAGCCCAGTAGCACCGCCAGGGGGAAAATACCGCGTCCACAGAAAGAAGAAGCAAAACGCATACGAACCTCCTCATTTTTCGCGGGCAATAGTACCTGCCTATTGAGTGTAGTAAGCCGTGGTTGAGTCGACAAACCTGTATTGGGGTGATGTTCGCCACCGGTGGCCTGGGGATTGAGGTGCATTGGCCATGGCTAGTGGCTGCAGATTTACAATTGAGTTTCCAGGCTTGGCTATACTGAATTGCAGCGCAGCATTTCTGCGCGCAAGTGACTCACTGAATATTCTGGATGACGAATGCGCTGAACCCGTTGATGTACACTAATCGGTGTAGTATAGTTTGGCCCTGATTGAGGCGGGGTCTGCTGTGGCGTGCCGTCAGCGACCAGATCGATGCCTTCCGCGCCCGGCAGTGCTCCGGGTCCCGTATTGACTATCAGCGATTTCCAGGACAGAACATGAGCAAACAAAAAGTGGTAAAGGGTTGGGAAAAACGGTCCATTTGGGTATCTCCCGGTTGGTGGCGGGCGCCATTGTTGCTGCTATCGGCAGTAACGCTCAGTGCATGCGAGGGAGAGTCCCCGGCGGTGGACTATCGTGCGCCGGTGCAGGTGATGAGCGTTCAACCCCAGAACATCGACCTTCTGCAGCAATTTACTGGCGAAGTGAGCAGTCAACAGGAAGTTGAACTGCGCTCGCGGGTTTCGGGTATTTTGCTGGAGAAGCACTTTGAGGATGGCTCCTACGTTCAGCAGGGCGATCTTCTGTTCACCATCGATGACAGGGACCTGCGTGCCAAACTGCTGGAGGCCGAGGCCTCCCTCGCGACGGCGCAAAGTGACTACCGTCGCGCCAAACTGGATGTAGAGCGCTATGAGCCGCTGCTGAAGACACAGGCTATTTCGCGCCAGGTGTACGACAACGCTGAAACCGGGATGCAAAGCGCCAAGTCCCGTATCGATACGGCAAAGGCGACAGTGGAGCAGGCAAGGCTGGCTGTGGAGTATGCCTCTATAGAGTCACCGGTAGCTGGTCGTATAGGCGCCGCGGAAGTGGACACGGGCGACCTGATCTCTGCCGCCAGCACGTTGCTGGCGAAAGTCTCCACCGTGGAGATGTCACGGGTGGATTTCAGTGTCAGTGAGTCCACATTGATCGATTATGAAAAGCGACATGGCAATATAGACCAGCAAGGGCACGACAAAATCGTCCCAGCGAGGCTCTACCTGAGTGACGGCAGCGCCTACCCCGAAACCGGGCACATTAATTTCTCCGATCGCGCGCTGAATTCCAATACGGGCACCATACGCATGCGCGCGGACTTTCCGAATCCCAATGGTGCCTTGCGCCCGGGAATGTTTGCCCGGGTCGAGGTGGTCATCGATCAACTGTCGGATGTGATCGCGGTGCCCGATCGCGCGGTTTCCCAGTTGCTAAATACCTATACGGTCACCCTTGTGGATGAGGACGATATTGCCCGCAAGGTGGAGGTTGAGGTAGGGCGCAGGCAGAGCGGCCTTTGGGTTATTCGTGAGGGGCTGGAAGCGGGCGACCGGGTTGTGGTCGAAGGCATTCAGAAGGCGAGAGACGGGGCCCCAGTGACCGTCACTAGCGTTGTTGCAGCGTCAGAATAAGCGCTGATTCAGCGTCAGGAGACAAAGTCATGGCAAAGTTCTTTTTGCAGCGGCCGGTTTTTGCGGTTGTGATTTCCATCTTTCTCGTGCTGTCCGGCATTCTGGTGCTGGTCGGCCTTCCTGTATCCCAGTTTCCCGAGGTTGCCCCGCCCACGGTTGAGGTAAGTACGGTGTATCCCGGGGCCGATGCCGAAGCGGTGATCGATTCTGTGATTTCGCCCATTGATTCACAAATCAATGGGGTGACAGACATGCGCTACATCCGTGCGGTGGCGGGTAACGATGGCTCTGCCAGCATACAGGTTACCTTCGCCCTGGAAAGGGATGTCGACATCGCATCGGTCGAGACCCAAAACCGGGTGAGTCAAGTGATGTCGAGATTGCCGGGTGAGGTGAATGATATCGGCGTGGCGGTGGCGAAATCTTCACCCGATGTGCTGATGTTTGCCGCAGTGTACTCGCCGGACAACAGTAAAGATCGCGCCTTTCTGGACAACTACCTCAACAATTACTGGGTAGACGAACTGAAGAGAACGCCCGGCGTGGGTGACCTGCAGGTGTTCGGCTCCGAGTTCGGTATGCGAATCTGGCTGCAGCCGGACCGGATGGCGGCACTGGGGCTGACACCAGGCGATATTGTTGCCGCCGTGCAGGAACAGAACAAGCAGGCGGCGGCCGGCCAGGTTGGCCAGCCACCAGCGGATACCGAAAGTGGTTTCCAGTATTCCCTGACTCTCAAGGGCCGCTTGGTGGATGTCGAAGATTTTGAGGATGTGATTCTGCGTGCCAATAGTGACGGATCGTTGCTGCGCCTGCGGGATGTTGCCCGGGTGGAGCTGGGAGCCAAGGATTACAATATCTATGGTCGCTACAACGAAAGTGTCAGCTCCGCATTTGCGGTGTATTTATCCCCGGGTGCCAACGCCCTGCAGACATCAGAAATGTTGCGGGAGAAAATGCAGGCGTTGAGCGCCGATCTTCCCTCGGGCGTTGCCTATTCTGTTGTCTACGACACCTCAAACTTTGTTAAAGCTTCCATCACCGAGGTTATCCACACCTTCGTCGAAGCACTGGTACTGGTTACCTTCGTTGTCTTTCTTTTCTTGCAGAATTGGCGCGCCACCATTATTCCGATGTTGGCGGTACCGATTTCTCTCATTGCGACATTTATCAGCTATCAGGTGCTCGGTTTTTCCATCAATACGCTGTCGCTCTTTGGCATGGTGCTCGCTATCGGTATTGTCGTGGACGATGCCATTGTAGTGGTCGAAGCGGTTGAGGAAAAAATGGAAAACGAGGGCCTCTCCGCGTTTGAAGCCACCAGCAAAGCCATGGAGGAAGTGTCAGGCGCTCTGGTGGCCATGGCGCTGGTATTGGCAGTTGTTTTTATTCCCATGGCTTTTGTGCCGGGCGTAACGGGGCAACTTTACAAACAATTTGCACTGACTATCGCTGTATCCACACTGTTTTCCGCGCTGGTGGCCCTGACGCTTTCGCCGGTCATGTGTGCTTCCATCCTCAAAGGCAAGCATGAGGCGGCGGAAAACCCGGGCCTGATCGACCGCTTCTTCCGCGCCTTTAACCACCGTTTCGACCAGTTTACCCAGCGTTACCTTGGCGTCACCGGCTCCTTGGTCCGTGGTCTGAAGCGTGTGGCACTGTTTTTTGCCATCGTGCTTATCGGGATCTATGCCCTGGGCAGTATCACGCCAACCGGCTTTGTTCCCGAAGAGGACCAGGGTGCATTTTTTGTTCAGGCCTTGCTTCCCGAAGCTTCCACGACAACGCGCACCGAGGCAGTGGTGGCGGATCTGTCCGCCCAGCTGCAGGACATGCCCGGTGTTGAGGCGGTGCTGGGTATTACCGGCTTTGACCTGATTACGGGTGTCGCCGCCTCCAACGGGGGGCTGCTGGTAGTGCAGCTGGAAGACTGGGGCGAGCGTCAGGAGGAGCAAGAGCGCCTTACCGCCTTGCTGGGGCAGGCACAACATATCGGCAATCAGACTGAGGAAGCACTGGTATTCGCATTCAATCCACCTGCTCTGCCCGGTTACGGCGCGGTGTCAGGCGTATCCATGATGTTACAGGCGGAGCGGGGGCAGTCGCCGGAGGAGTTGTCGCAGGTGACACAGCAGTTCATTGCCGCCGCTGCATCGCGTCCGGAAATCGCCCAGCTCAGTACCACCTATGCAGCGGCAACCCCAAACTATCGCCTTGAGGTGGACCGCGAAAAAATAAAGAAGCTTGGTATTCCCATCAGCGAAGTGTTTGGCACATTGCAGGTTTTTCTGGGTAGCTATCAGGTCAATGACTTTACATTGTTCGGTGAAAACTACCGTGTCAGCCTGCAGGCTGAGCCGGAGTTTCGCCGTGACATTTCCACGCTGTCACAGTTGCATGTGCGCAATGCGATGGGCGATATGGTTCCGCTGGATACTCTGGTTACCTACGAACAGAGTACCGCGCCGCGCTTTATCATGCGCTACAACCTCTTTCCCACTGCTGAGCTGACCGGCACCCCCGCCGCGGGCTACAGCACCGGGCAGGCGCTGCAGGCGCTGCGGGAGGTGGCTGCGGCGGAGCTTCCGGACGGGTTTGGTTATGCCTGGTCTGGGCAAACGCTGGAAGAAGTCGAGACCGGGAATACCGGTACCTACGTTCTCGCGTTATCCATTGTTGCGGTATTTCTGTTTCTGGCGGCGCTCTATGAAAGCTGGAGTGTGCCCTTTGCGGTGTTGTTGGCCGTCCCCTTTGGGCTGCTCGGCGTCTACGGAGGATTGCTCGCGGCGGGTATGGAATTCAATGTCTATGGCCAGATTGGTCTGGTTACGCTGGTTGGCTTGTCTGCTAAGAACGCCATTCTGATCGTTGAGTACGCAAAGCTGCATTACGAGCAGAAGGGGTACTCGCTGGTCGACGCCGCCCTGGAGGCTGCCAGGTTGCGCCTGCGCCCAATCCTGATGACATCCTTCGCCTTTATCCTTGGCGTGATACCACTGATGATTGCGACGGGCGCCGGGAGTGCTTCGAAGAACTCCGTCGGGTTGGTGGTTTTTAGTGGTATGTTGGCTGCCACCCTGATGGGCGTGTTCTTTGTTCCGGCATTCTATGTGCTGATTCAGTCCCTGTCTGAGCGGCTTGGCGGTGGTAAGAAGGCGCAACAGAGTGAGGTAACGGAGCAATGATTCGGTTCACTATGACAGCAGTTCTGCTGGCTCTGCTCGGCGGTTGTACCCTGGGGCCAGATTACAGCCGGCCAGAGAATGAGGCACAGCGAACCGACTTTCGTGTCTCCCTGCCAGCACAGCAAGCCGAGTCTTTCGCCAACAGCGCCTGGTTTGAACTTTTCAATGACCCGTACCTGGAAACGCTGGTACACACGGCGCTGAATGGGAATCCGGACCTGGGCATTGCGCTGGCGCGCATCGAGGAGGCCAGGGCCCGTACCACCGTCACCCGATCGGCCTTTGGGCCCAACATCCGCGCCGGGATGGATACCAACCCCATGCCCGGCGGCGAAAGCAACGACGCTACCTTTAATGCAGGTCTTGGCTTTGCCTGGGAGTTGGACATCTTCGGCAAGATTCGGCGCGCCGATGAGGCGGCCCAGGCCAGGCTGCTGGCTACTGAAGACGGTGCGCGGGCGGTCATGTCCACATTGGTTGTCAGTGTGGCCAGTACCTGGTATTCGCTGCTGGAGCTGGATGAGGAGGTGCGTATTCTGGAACGGACAGCGGCCAGCCAGGAGCAGTCGCTGCAACTGGTGCGATCGCAGTTGCATAGTGGGGTCAGTTCGCGGGCTGAGGAGCAGCAGGCAATTGCCCAGCTTGCCTCGACCCGCGCCCGCTTGCCCGTCGCGCGGCAGGCGGTTGTCGACGCGGAAAATACGCTGTCTATTCTGTTGGGCCAAGGGCCTCGTGACTTTCTCGATCGCCCGCGTGGACTACCGGTGGAGCGCGTCGACGCCAGTGGACTCGCGTTGGGCCTACCGGTCGAGTTGCTCGAACAGCGCCCCGATGTGCGCCAGGCAGAGCACCAGTTGCACGCGGCAACAGCCACGGTGGGTGTGGCGGTGGCCAATCGCTTCCCTTTTCCGACGATTGGGCTTTCCGGCTTCTTCGGACGTTATGCCGTAGATTTTGGCGATATTGATAGTCGCTCAGCCTCAACTAACTTTTCCGGCTGGGGCCCCTACGTGGACATGCCCATCATTGACTGGGGCGCCGCCAGGGGTAACGAGGAGGTTGCCCGGGCGGGTATGCAGCAGGCCCTGATGGTCTATCGCAGTACTATCCTGCGGGCTTTAAAGGAAGTGTCAGATAGTGTGCATGCCTTTGAATACGCCGCCGAGGTCATCGATGCCAATACCGTGTTCAAGACCGCAGCCGGCAGCAGTCTGCAACTGCAGCGGGAGCGCTTCAGCAACGGGCTTGTGGGCTATCTGGATGTGCTGGATGCCGAGCGGCAGCTGCTGCTGGCCGAGCAGAATCTGGTCCGTTCACAGCTGCAGCGTTTGCAGGCCTACCTGGACATATACCGTGCGTTGGGTGGTGGCTGGTCGGACAGCGAACTGGCGGCCATTGCGGATGCTCGGTCGGCCAATGCTAGCTAGGGCGGGGGTATTTGCGTGTCTGTGACGCGATCTTCAGGCGCCAACGCCGGTTCCGATGGTGAGCTTGTGGCCTGCCCCGAATGCGATGCGCTGGTGCATTTATTCTCGACGGCAGCGCAATGCAAGCAGTGTTGCCCACGCTGCCATCATACGCTGAGCATCAGTGGCAAAGATCGGCTAAAGCTGGCCTTGCCGCTGGGCATTTGTGCTGCACTGTTGATGCTGCTTTCGTTGTACTTCCCTTTCATGTCGTTCGAGCGAGCCGGTGTCGCGAATCAGATGACGCTGCTGCAAACGGCGTGGGCACTGTTTACCGATGGCAGTGTATTGCTGGCCGGGCTGGTGTTGGTTTTCATTGTGATCTCGCCAATGGTGCTGGTCGCTTGCGTGTTGTTGATTTCGCTGACGCTCTATACGGGTCGCTTTGCCCAATTGTCCATGCTTGCCGCCAATCTGCTGTATTCGCTCACCAGTTGGAGCATGGTAGAAGTCTTTATCATCGGGGTTTTCGTCAGCCTGGTGAAGATCGCCGGTATGGCGACGGTGGAACTGGGTGTGTCGCTGTGGTCCTATCTCGCACTGTCATTTGCGCTGGTTGGGGCTATTTCCTCACTCGATAAGGTCAGCGTGTGGCAGCAGCTGGCCCGGCATGGACGCTTGCCCTGATGGCCATCCGAACTGCCAGAGAGGCGGGTTTGGTTGGCTGTATGACCTGTCACAAGCTCAATGACGCCGCATGCACAAACTGCAGCCGTTGTGGCCGCACTTTGATCTCGCGCACTCACAATGCGTTGCAGCGCACCTATGCCTTGACCCTTGTTGCGAGCATTCTTTATATACCGGCCAATGTGTTGCCGATCACCTATACCGTTTACCTCGGTAGCAGCGGGCCAAGTACGATTTTTGGCGGGGTTGTCACGTTGTGGCAAATGGGGTCGATTGGTATTGCACTGGTGATTGTTATTGCCAGTGTCTTTGTTCCGGTGGCCAAGCTGGGCATTATGTTTTACCTCTGTGAAATGGTGCGGCAGGGCAATGTACGTAATCCCCATCAGGCGGCTCGTCTCTATCGCCTTACGGAATTCATCGGGCGCTGGTCGATGATAGACGTCTTTGTGGTCGCCATACTGGTAGCGCTGGTTAAGCTCGGCAATATCATTTCTTTCTATCCGGGGCCCGCGGCGTTGAGCTTCGCCGGTGTGGTGATCGTTACCATGATCGCCGCAGAGCAGTTCGACCCTCGATTACTGTGGGATATCAGCAAGGAATAAGGTTGTGGATGAACTTACCGCCGAAATAAAGCCCATCCGTAAAATCAGTATGATCTGGCTGCTGCCAGTGCTGGTAGCCATCATCGGTAGCTGGGTGATGTTCCAGTACTACAGCTCCCAGGGGCCGTTGGTTGAAATTTCGCTGACGACCGCCGAAGGTCTGGAGGCTGGTCGCACGCGTGTCAGGGCGCTGAGCGTGGATATTGGGGTTGTCGAGGATATTCAGCTGGAAGAGAACCTTGAGGGGGTCCGTGTCACCGCTCGCCTTTCCCCGGATACGCAGCATTTGCTGGATGCGCAGACGCAATTCTGGGTGGTTAGACCTCGCATCAGCGCCGATGGCGTGAGCGGTTTGGGTACATTGCTATCGGGGGCCTATATCGAGTTGTATCCCGGAAAATCAGGTACGTTCAAGCGGCGTTTTCGGGGTCTGGATCAGGCACCCAATGCGCGCCCGGGTGTGGCCGGTGTTCGTGTTCAACTGCAAGGAGGCTCCGCTGCATCACTTACCGCAGGTGCGCCGGTACTGTACAAGGGCCTCAAGGTGGGCCAGGTTGAGTCCGTCGGTTTGTCTGATGACTTTGAAGAATCATTGGTCTGGGCCTTTGTCGAGCGTCCATTTGATCAGCTGCTCAACCGTAGTACGCGGTTCTGGAATGCCAGTGGTATCGATATATCGGCCACCGCGAACGGTGTGCAGATAAATACCCAGTCGCTGGCGTCGCTGGTGGCGGGTGGCATTTCATTTTCGACGCCGGAGAACCAGGCCGGCCTAGAGCCGGTTGAGCCCGGGCAGCGCTTTCGTTTGTACGGTACACAGCGCGAAGCAGAGGAACAACCCTATGAACTGGCCGCCAGCTATGTGCTGCAGTTTCATCGCTCAATCCGTGGCCTGAGTGTTGGCGCGCCGGTGGAGTACCGGGGGATTCGTATCGGCACCGTGGAAGCCATTCTTGTGGGTGAACTTGCTGAGTTGACGCCGACGCAGCATGCGGTGCCCGTGGTGATACGCATCGAGCCGGGACGTGTCGGCCTGCCGGATTCGCAGGAATCCGTGGCTCGGGTCCGTGACATGATTGAGGCAGCTGTGCGAGAGCACGGGATGCGCGCCAGCCTGCAGTCAGGTAGCTTGCTTACTGGCGAGCAATTGGTAGCGGTAGATTACTACGATACCGGCGAGGTCGCAGTGGTGGGCAGATACCAACAGTACGACACGCTGCCCACGGTGGATAGCGGATTGGAGCGTATTGAGAAGCAGGTGTCGGAGCTGCTGTCCAAGTTCAACAGCCTGCCATTGCAGGAAACCGTTGCTGAGGGTCGCCAGTCTCTGGCCTCGCTCACCGCCACCCTGGACTCCCTCAATGCACTGCTCGGCAGTGAGGCGACGGGGCGTGTGCCGCAGCAACTGGTGCAGACGCTGCAATCGATCGAAGCAGCGGCTGACACCTACGGCGCAGGCTCCGACATTGAGCGTGAAGTGGGTCGGGTATTGCAGCAGTTGGATGCGACCTTGCGCGAATATCAAGCCCTGGCGAATACCCTGGAGGAGCAGCCCAGCGCCCTGATCCTGCCGGTTAATCGTGCCAATGATCCTCAACCCAAGGCGAACCCCTGATCATGAAAACTGTCCTGGTATCCGGAATCCGCGTAATGATGCTGGCCCTTGCCTGCGTCGTAATGATTGGCTGCTCATCGGCGCCTGCACCAGAAAAGCATTACTATCTGCTGCGTACGCCTGATAGCTTGCGCACCGGCGATGGACAGGCTGGTGCGCAAGTCGGGAAGGTGGTTGTTCCCGCTTATTTGCGTTCGGCACAGCTGGCGGTAAAAGTATCCGAGACCGAGATTCGTCCTGCCAACTTTCACCTGTGGGCTGAGCCTGCCCCGGAGGCTATTGAACGCTTTTTCCGTTTGCGGCTGGCTGCGGCGCATGCCGATGTTGAGCCAACAGCGTGGCCTCGGGTCGATATTGATATTGTTGAGCTACTGGGAAACCTGCAAGGAGAGGTTCACCTGACGGCGATGTACACCTTCTATGAGGGCGCAAAGTCACTGGGCCCGCCACGGCTTTATACTGACACTGTTCGCCAGAGCCGAGACGGCTATGCAGGCCTGGTAGAGGCGCACAATCAACTTCTCGAACGGCTGGCAGTGGAAATATCAGCCAGTATTCCCGGCTCATAGCCGCCGGACGCCTCGTTGGCATTAAAAAATCGACCAGATAGTCAGGTGTGCGACATAATGTAAACTGCACAGTATAGTATATTTCTGTCTGATGAATCGCCAACACAGTATCAGGAGATATCTATGACTACTTTTCAGCAGACAGCCAGTGAAAACCGCCAATTGACCTTGGCATCTCGTCCCCAGGGTGCCCCGTCCGCCGCCAACTTCGAACTGGTGCGCGGCGATATCCCGGATATTCAGGCAGGTGAAGTACTGTTGCGAACCGTGTACCTGAGCCTTGACCCTTACATGCGCGGCCGCATGGATGCCCGGGACTCCTATGCCGAACCGGTGGCGCTGGGAGACACAATGATAGGCGGCACTGTCAATCGTGTGGTGCGCTCCAACAACCCGGGCTTTTCCGAGGGTGATTGGGTGTTGAGTTATGTCGTCGGGTGGCAGGACTACGGTGTTTCTGATGGCAGTGACCTGGTGAAGCTGGACCCCTCCGTCGCGGCTGTGTCCCATGCCCTGGGAGTGCTGGGAATGCCGGGCTTCACTGCCTATATGGGCCTGCTTGATATTGGCCAGCCCAAGGCAGGAGAAACCCTTGTGGTCGCGGCGGCAAGCGGTGCTGTCGGCGGTGTTGTTGCACAAATCGGGCGAATTCTGGGGCTGAATGTGGTGGCGATTGCAGGCGGCAGCGAGAAATGTGCGCATGTGCGCGACACGCTGAATATTCCAGTCTGCCTTGATCACACCGCGGCAGATTTTCCGCAGCAATTGGCGGCCGCCTGTCCGGCGGGGATCGACATCTATTTTGAGAACGTGGGTGGTCGGGTCTTCGATGCAGTGCTGCCGCTACTCAATACCTGTGCCCGGATTCCGCTGTGCGGCCTGATCTCACAGTACAACGACGACTCTCTTCCGCCGGGCCCCGACCGCCTGGGAGCCTTGATGATGGCCTTTCAGATCAAGCGGATCACAGTGAAGGGGTTTATCATTTTTGATGACTACGGTGATCGTTATCCTGAGTTTGCGGCCCAGATGGCCGAATGGGTGGCCGAGGGAAAGATCCAGTATCGTGAGCAAATTATCGACGGTCTGGAATCTGCTCCGAATGGACTGGCGGATCTTCTGGAGGGCAGGAATTTCGGCAAGTTGGTGGTGCAAGTGGGTAAGGAAGTGCTTCCCGGTTAACGTACCGGTGCTGGCGGCGGGGCGTGTGTCGATGCGTTTGGCGCAGCTAGGCTTGTCCTAGCCTGACCGTCGCCGAACCGATGGGGAACGAGTCAAGTTGGAAAGAGCCGAGTGGGCGGGTTATCGCCCACTTGAGCTCGTTGATGCGGGTTATTTTGCCCGTTTGTCAGCTACCCCTCAGGTAGTGCTTGCGCAGCAGCGCGATTTTCGCCTCGTCCAGACCCAACACCTCATCGTAGTAGCGCTCTAGCGTGCCGTACTGGGCGCGAATGCTGTCCAGGGTGGCCTGGATGTAGCTGGCGTTGGTGGCGCGCAGGGCCGGCTGTTCCAGCAGCTCGCGGGGATAGGCTTTGGACTTGATCGAGTCGCCCTGAAACTGCAGCGCTATCTCGCTCATGGTGTAGTCGTCGATAACGGTCTGCTCGTCGACTCCCAGCATCAGCAGCAGCAGTGCGGCGGCAACGCCGGTTCTGTCCTTGCCGGCGGTGCAGTGGAACAACGCAGGCTCGCCGGGGTTTTCCAGCAGGCTGGCGTACAGGGCCTTCAGCGGTTCGGCGTACTGAGTGGGCATGGCGCTGTAGCCCTGGGTAATCAGCTGTTCCCAATCCACATCGCCGCCCTGTTGCAGGGTCTGTATCGCCGCGGCGAAGGAGGCCATGGAGGCTTCCGAGGCGTTGGATGCGCAGCCTTCTATCGACTGCCAGTTCAAATCCGGGTCGGGCTTTTCCTGGCGCTCTGCAGTGCTGCGCAAGTCGCAGATGTGCTGAATGCCAAGGCTCTCAAGTTGCGCCTGCTTCTGCTGTGGCAGGTGGCTGAGAAAGCCGGAGCGGTACAGCAGGCCGGCTTTCACCCACTGCCCGGTGGTGGTCTGGTAGCCCCCCAGGTCGCGCACATTGCGTGCCTCCAGGCCTGGAACGTAGCGCGGCCCTGCGGTCAGTTCGCTGCCGTCTTCGTAGCGCACCCGGAACCAGGCCTGCGGGCTGGGTTCGCCATGCACCAGCAGTCCGGCGGGTGAGCTGTGCCAGTTGTCGACGGCCTGGAGGGTATCGGTCGGCCCATTGCCCCGGTACAGGGCGCGGGCGTCTTCCGGGTGCGGCACTGCCACAATGGCGCTGACAGCCTGGGTTGGCAGCACAGAGAAGGCGCTGCCGTTGGCGCCCTCTGTTGCGGCTCCGGCTGGCACGGCCGCCGCCAATGCCAGCGGCAGGGCCAGGGCGGCCCGGGTGAACAATGTGTTGAGCATGGCTTGGTTCCTTAATCAGAAGGTGTGGCTCAGGGTGACGCCGTAGGTACGCGGTTCGCCAAAGAAGCGGGCACCGGTGCCGAAGCTGTCGCCCAGGGAGTAGCCGAAGCGGTAGTAGATCTCGTCGGTAAGGTTCTTGCCCCAGAAGTGCAGTGAGGTGAGGCCGCCGTTGAAGTCGAGCACCAGGCTGGCGTTGAGCATGTCGAGGGCGTCGCGCTTGAAAGCCTCGGTGTTGTCCGCGTCGGTGAAGTAACTGCTGGTATAGGCATAGTCCAGGCGCAATCGGCTTTCGCTCAGCCAATCGTTCTGTAGTGGCAGCACCCATTCGCTGGAGATACTGGCGCTGTGCTCAGGGGTGTTGGCGAACTCCAGATAGGTGAGGTCCTGGTACTGTCCGGTCGTCGGGTCGAGGGTGTCGAAGGTATCGTATTCGGCGTCGGTGAGGCCGTAGCCGATACCCACACGCCAGTTGCTGGTCAGCAGGATGTCCAGTTCCAGTTCCAGGCCCTGGATGTGGGATTCACCGGCATTGCGGATCAGCGATACCGGGGAGCCGTTGGCCGCCACATCGGTGGTTTGCAGCTGCATGTCATCGTAGCTGGAATAGTAGGCAGCGACGTTGGCGGTGACGCGTTTGTCCAGCCAGGTGCTTTTCAGGCCCAGCTCGTAGCTGTCCACAGTCTCTTCCTGGTAGGGCTCAAGGGATTCCGGCTCCTCCAGCGACACCCGCGAATTAAAACCGCCGGATTTATAGCCCTGGGACCAGCTTGCATAGAGCATCATCGCGTCGCTTGCCTGCCAGGACAGGTTGAGCATGGGGGTGACGGCGTCGAAGGTGTCGTCCACCTCGACCACATCCCGCAATTCGCCAGTGGCGGTAACCTGCTCCCTATTGCTGAAGGACCGGTCTTCTTCGGTGTAGCGGATGCCGGCGGTCAAACTCCAGCTGTCCGTCAGGTCGAAGGTGGCCTGGCCGTAGCCGGCATAGCTGGTGGTGGCCGCTTCGCGCACGCGCTGGTAAAAGTCGCCCAGCAGGTAGAAGTCGGAGTAGGCCGGCCGGCTGACGTCCTCGTCGAAGTAGTAAAGCCCGGTGGTCCAGTTCAGGCGGCCGCCCAGGCTGTTGCCGGTCAGCTGGAATTCCTGGCTGAGCTGCTCCTGCTCGGCGTTGTCACCGCGGCTGGAGAAAATCGGCACGGGGCTGGCGTCGAAATCCTCGAACAGTTCCCACTCCAGCTTGCGATAGGCGGTGATGGATTTGAAGGCCAACTCGGGCGACAGGTCCCAGCTGACGGTGGCGGCACCGCCGATATCGTCCATGTCGTCGCGGCTCGGGCTGTCCAGCGAGAACTTGAGGTCGCCAAGCTGTTCTGCCGTGCCGCAGGCGTCGGCGTAGCCGAGCCCCATGACGTAGTCGGCCAGTAGAATCAGGGGGGCGTCTGGCTTTTGCAGCACACACTGGGCGCCGCTGGATTCTTCGCGCCGGCGCGACATATCCATGGACAGGTCGACCGTCACCGTGTCGCTGGCCAGCCAGCGAAAGTCGGCGCGGGCGCCGAAGTAGTTTTTGTCATCCCACTTGTCGCCGTTGAAGACATTGGTGGTAAACCCGTCCCGATCGGCGTAGGACACGGCAAATTTGCTGAGCAGGGTATCTTTCACCAGCGGCAGGTCAGCCGTTGCACTGGCGGCCATGAGGTCGTAGTTGCCGGCGCCGACCTTGACCCGCAGGCTGGGTTCGACATCCGGCTTCTGGGTGATGAAGTTGACCGCGCCGCCAATGGTGTTGCGGCCGTACAGGGTGCCCTGGGGCCCGCGCAGTACTTCGATGCGCTCCACGTCGAGCATTTCCAGCATGCCGCCCTGGGCCCGCGCGAGATACACCCCGTCGATATACAAGCCCACCCCGGGGTCGGTGGTAACAGCGCGGCCGACCCCGCCGATGCCGCGAATGAATACGCCGGCGGTGTTGCGGCTGATGCTGCCCTGCACACTCATGTTGGGCACCGCCGAGGGCAAATCGCCCAGTGACAGGATGTTGCGATCTTCCAGCTCCGCCGCGCCAAGGGCCTTGATGGACAGCGGCGTGTTCTGCAGGGACTCTTCGCGTTTGCGGGCGGTAACCACCACTTCTTCGAGCATTGGCCCGGCCTGGGCCAGGGCCGGTTCAACGGCCAGGCTGGCGCCGAGGGCCACGATGGCTGCGCTGAGCAGTTGGGTGTTGCGAGGGGTGTTCATAGGCGTGCTTCCGGGTGTGATTGTTGTGATCGTCGGAGGGTGACACTACTTATAAGTATTGTTACTACAATGTAGTAGAACTGAGACATTGCCATGGGGTTGTCGGGGTGTCAATATCGCCCGCTGTTGCCAACAAAGATTCCGATAGATGGTTGAACTCACCAAGGCGGAGCTCGCGGTATTGCAGGTGCTCTGGAAGCAGGCGCCGCTCACTGTGCGGGAAGTCCACGACCAGTTGGACAATGGCTGGGCCTACAACACCACCAAGACGGTGATGGATCGCATGGCACGCAAGTCCCTGCTGGAGCGCTCGCGGCTGCACGGGGTGCTGATCTATACGCCCGGGCTCAGCCGGGCGCAGGGAATGGTCAGCTGGGTACGATTTATTGCCCAGCAGGTCCTTGAGATGGACGACCGAAAGGTAGTTAATATGTTTGCCGACAGCGACCTCTATACAGAACAAGAACTTCGCGAACTGCAGCAACTCCTGGACAAGGCCGAGAAACCCGAGCCCCCCGATTGATGCCCCGATGACGTCCTTCATTGCCTATCACCTGGACAACCTGAGCTTTCTGCTGGCCAGCATGGCCAGACACCAGGCAATGACTTCGTTGCTGGGACTGGTGGTGATTGCCGGGCTCAGCGCCTACTGCCGTAAAAAACCCGCGTCGGTACTGTTTGTCATCTGGACGGTGTTTCTGGTCTGGCTGGTGGCCACCGCCCTGTTAAAGCCCGCGATGGTGGTGCCGAACTGGCTGAGTGTCCACCTGCCCTGGGCGGCGCCCCTTGCCGACCACCCCTGCGATACCCCCGCCTACAACCGCTTCAGCAATGCCCTGCACGACCAGAGCATCCTGTCCTGGCAGGGCCTGGCAGTATTGCTTTGGGCCCTGGTGTCTGGCGTTTTGGTGGCGCGACACTGGTTGCGCCGCCGGCGTTACCGGGCCGTGATGGCGCAGGCCGCGCCAGTGGCTGACGCCCGGTTGCAGGATTGCCTGGCCCGCTGGTGCCGCCGCTATGGCATTCGCCGCGGCGTGCGGCTGTGCAGTTCGGACGCCGCCGACACCGCCTTTACGCTGGGTGTGCTGCGCCCGCAGGTGTTTCTGCCGCGGCGCTTTCTGCGAGCGCTTGATGCAGGCGAGCTGGATGCCGTGCTGGCCCACGAACTCGCCCATGTAAAGCGCCTGGACGATCTGTGGATTCGCCTTCAGGCCCTGTTCCAGAGTCTGTTTTTCTTTTGCCCGCCCAGCTGGTTCATGAGCCGCAACACCTACCTCTGGCGCGAGCACAGCTGCGATGCACTGGCGGCGTCCTTCCTTGGCGCCAAACGCTACGGCAGCGCCCTGTTGCAGGTGGCAAGAATCCAGCCCGGCCGCGCGGCCGGTCACCATCACCAGCTGGCCCTGCCGGTGGGCGCGGACTTTCTGCACAGCCGAATTCGCAACCTGGCCACCCCGCGCAGCCGCGCCAGCCACTGGTTTGCCGGGGCCGTGGCACTGTTGCTGCTGCTGGTGGTTTCGCTGCTCACCGCCTTCAGGCCCCTGCAGGACAAGGTGCTGGATTTGGCGGAGAGCGAGCGGCTGCTGGCGGCCCTGCAGCCAATGAGCCCCGTGGCCGGTGCCACGCTATCGGGCGGTTACGTGCACGGCACCGTATCCCGCTGCATGCTGCCGCTAACGCGTGCCAAGGCCCATGCGGGCATGGACTTCAGTCCCGCCGCCGACCGCTCGGTACGGGTGGTGGCTGCGGGCACGGTGGAATCCGTGGTTCACGGTGTGGGCAGTTACATGGGCACCATTCTCAAGGTTCGGCATCATGGCGGGGTAACCTCCAGTTACGCCCACCTCGCCGCGGCTTCGGCGACGGTGGGGCAGAATCTTGCCGCAGGTGCCCCTGTCGGGTCGGTGGCGACGGGGGCCAATCTGCATTTTGAGTTACGCTATGGCGGCCGAGCGCTCGATACATCGGGCTGGGAGCGGCGCCTGTGGTAGCGGCGTGGACAGTTGGCAAGGCACGCGTGACGAACAGCAAAGCAAGCAAGGCGGACAAAGCCATTATCGGTCTGGCAGCTGCGCTGGCTGCGGGGCCTGGCCTGGCCGGCAGCTGACGGGCTGAACCATTGGCTACAGGTAGCGTCAAACCCCCGGTTGTTACTGCAAAGGAGCCAGGACATGAGCATGGATGTAAAAGGACTGCTGAATCAGTTACTGAATGCCGGGAATACCCCGGCGAACCCGGCCGCCGGTGCTGGCGCGAACGCCGCCGGGGGCATGTCCGACATGACCAAGGGCGCGCTGGGTGGCGCGGTGGGCGGCAGCTTGCTGACCATGCTGCTGGGCAGCAAGAAGGGACGCAAGATGGGCACCAAGGTGGCCAAGGTCGGCGGCACGGCGGCCCTGGGGCTGCTGGCCTATAAGGTCTACAATGACTGGAAGGCATCCCAGCCTTCTCAGCCTCAAGGCTCCCAACCTTCTCAAGCCCCTCAAAGCCAGAACCCTTCAGCCACCAGCCCGGCGCAGGCCATTGCCCCGCCCGATACGCCCAAGCATTCCCTGACAGTGCTGCGCGCCATGCTGGCGGCGGCGAAGGCCGATGGCCACGTGGACGATGCCGAGCAGGCGCGTATTTTCAAAGCGGTGCAATCGATGGGGGCGAACCAGGAGGTCTCTGCCTTTGTTGATGCCGAGCTGTCGAAGCCGCTGGATGCGGCCGACATCGCCCGCGGCATTGACTGCCCGGAGGAAGCGGCCGAAGTGTACCTGGCCTCGGTGCTGATGGTGGACGAGCAGAGTTTTATGGAGCGTGCCTACCTGCAGGCACTGGCGCGGGAACTGAAACTGGCGCCGGAACTGGTGGCGCGCCTGGAGGCCCAGGTGTGACGGCAGCCACCGTTTGATGCACGCGATGGACCAATAGCCCCAATACCCTCAATACGACCGACGATAACAACGAATGGAGAGCAAGCACTGTGTATACCTTTTGTGTAGAGAAAACCCTGGAAGCCCCGCTGGACAAGGTCTGGCAGGTGGTGTCTGACTTTGCCAACCTGGACTGGTTCGGCGGGGCCGAGCGGGTGGAGCAGGTGGGTGAGGGCGTGGGCCAGGTGCGGCGCATTTTCATGCCCGGCAGCGAACAGCCGGTAGAGGAAAAACTGCTGGCGCTGGATCACCAGCGGCACAGCCTGGAATACCAGGTGCTGGAAGGCGGCGTGAACGTGATGCAGGACTATCGCGTGGTGGCGAGCCTTGAGCCAGCGGGCGATGGCACCGCGGCGCGCTGGGACGCCAGCTTCAGCGGCGTGGCGGTGGAGGGCGTGGAGCCCCAGAGCATGATCGCCGTCATGCAGGATATGTACGGCGGCATGCTGGATGCCATTGCCGCCGAGGCGCGGTCCCGCTAGCGCCCTGGCCCTACATCTGGGCCAGGGTGGTTTCCAGTTCGTTCACCATGTTGCTGAAGACCTCCAGGGCCGCGTAAATCGGCTCGGGGGTCGTCATGTCCACACCGGCCCGCTTCAACAGTTCGATGGGGTAGTCGTTACTGCCGGCGTGCAGCATGGCCAGGAAGCGATCCCGCGCCGGTTTCCCTTCAGTGAGAATGCCCTGGGCGAGTGCGTTGGCCGCCACGAAAGAGGTGGCGTACTGGTACACGTAGAAGTTGTCGGTGCGCAGGAAGTGGGGAATCCGGCTCCATTCGCTGGCGTTTAGCGGGTCCACGCTAACGGCCTCGCCGTAGTAGGTGTTAAAAACATCGGCGTAGAGGGCGTTCAGGCTGTCCTTGTTCAGGGCCTCTCCGGCTTCTACTTTGGCGTGAGCCTGCATTTCAAAGTCGGCGAAGGACGCCTGGCGGAAGAAGCCGCTGCGGAACTGGTCCAGGTAGTTCTGCAGCAGGTAGGCCTTCTCCTGCGGGGTTTTGGCATCGGCCAGCATCTTCTGGAACAGAATGGCCTCGTTGGTCATCGAGGCGATTTCGGCGATGAAGGTGCGATAGCTGCCGTACACATAGGGCTGGGTGCTGCGGGTCATGTACGAGTGCAGCGAGTGGCCGTATTCGTGGGCCAGGGTGGACACATCGTTGAGCGTACCGGCGTAGTTCATCGACAGGTAGGGCTTGGAGTCGTACATGCCCCAGGAGTAGGCCCCGCCGCGCTTGCCGGCGCTCTCGAAGGCGTCCACCCAGCCCTCGTCAAAGCCCTGCCAGTACAGGGCAATGTAGTCTTCGCCCATCGGTGCCAGCGCATCGGCCACGATCTGTTTGGCGTCTTCATAGTCGATATTGTCGTAGGTGGATTCCACCATCGGGGCGTACAGGTCCCACACCTGCAACTGCTCGTAACCCAGCGTTTTGCGCCGCAGTTCCAGGTAGCGCTGCAGGGGCTCTGCGCCTTCGCGGGCCACTTTGATCATGTTGTGGTAAACCGCCTCGGGAATGGCGTTGGTGTACGTGGCGGCGTGCAGGGCGGAATCAAAACCACGGGCCTTGGCCTCGAACACCCGGCCCTTTACGTGGCCTTCGTAGTTGGCCGCCAGCATGTTGCCGTGCTTTTCGTATTCGGTGAACAGGCCCTTCCAGGCGCGCTCCCGGTAGGTGCGGTCGCGGTTGCTGAGGGCCGCATTGTAGAGGCCCTTGGTGAGGGCGACGGTCTCGCCGGCGTCGTTTTCAATGTCGCCGAAGTTCAGGTCGGCATTGTCGAGGGCGCCAAACACGCTGCTGAATTTGCCGAGTGGGTCCGACGCCATGGCCAGCAGGGTTTCCTCCTGCTCTGTGAGGGTGTAGGGCCGCATGCGCGACTGCTCGTTGAGGAAGTGGCGGTACACCTGCAGGCCCGGGGTGTTGCTGATCATGGCATCGAGCTTTTCTTCCGGGATGGCCACCAGCTCCGGGGTGAGGAAGGCGGTGGCCGTCTGCAATTCGGCGTTCAGGCCCTGGGCGCGGGAGAAGCGCGCGCTGGCCTCGCCCTCGCGCATGTCCTCGAAGGATTTCAGCCCCGCGTAAACGTAGATGCGCCCCAGCAGCCGCGACAGGGTTTCGTACTCCTGGATGGCGGCCAGCAGGGTGGCGCCGCTATCGCCCAGGTGGCCCTTGTAGGGCGCCATGGCCGGCAGCGCCTCCTGCAGGCGTTTCACGTCTGCCTCCCAGGCATCGCTGCCGGCATACATGGCGCTCAAATCCCATTTGTACTGCGACGGGATGTCCGCGCGCTCCGGCGCCTGGGCCAGGGCCGGCAATGCGGCGGCGGCCAGTGCCAGGGCCAGCAGGGATTTTCTGAAGGGAGTGATCAGCGCCATGGTGCTCTCCAGCGGGGGTGTTTGGGTTTACTGGTTCAGGTGCGGGGTGTTGCCCTTGACCAGTTCGGCCGCCCAGCTCTCCAGCAGGCGGAAGGTGGCGGTGGGGTCCTGGCGCTTCATGTCCAGCAGTTGCATTTCGGGGCCGGTGCCTACGTTGATCTCCTCAACGCCTTCGGCAAAGCCATCGGCAATTACCCGGGCGCAGTCGGCCACCGGCATGCCGGCTTCGATGGCCGGGTCTTCCACCCCGGTGGGCGCGCCGCTGCCGGTCAGGGCGTTGTGAGCGACAGGGGTGCGAATGGAGCCAGGCACGATGGTGGTTACGTTTAATCCCAGGTGGGCGATTTCCACCCGCAGGGCGTCAAAAAAGCCCATAACGCCGTGCTTGGCGGCGCAGTAGGCGGTGCGCATGGGCGAGCCCACCTTGCCGGCCACGCTGGAGGTGACCGCCAGGGTGCCGCTGCCCTGTTCCACCATCACCGGCAAAACCTGCTTGGTGAGCGCGATCTGACCCAGCAGGTCTACCTTGATGATCTTGTGGTAAACCGACATATCGGTGTCCAGGCAAACCGAGCGCTGGGACATGCCGGCGTTGTTCAGCAGCAGGTCGATACGGCCGAACTGGTCGCGCACCCGCGATACGGCGGCGGGCATGGCGGCTTCGTCTTCCAGGTCCAGCGGCAGTACCAGTACCGCCGCCGGGTCTGCGCCGGCGGCGATGCAGTCCTGCTGCACGCTTTGCAGCTGCGCCTCCCGGCGTGAAGACAGCACCAGTCTGGCGCCGCGACGGGCGGCCTCGGTGGCGAAGGCGGCGCCGATGCCGGAGGACGCCCCGGTCACCCAGACCACGGCCTGGTCAAAGTTGAATTGCTTGTTGGTATCAGACATGGCTATTCCTTGCGGCAGGGCCTCAGCCCTGGCTTTTCAGTTTCTCGGCGTGTTGCCGGGTCAGTTCCAGGTAGCGTGGGGTCAGGCCCACGTCCTCGTAGATGGGGTCGCCCTCTTCGTCGCGGGCGATGACTTTGCTGCCCTGTTCGTAGGGCAGGTGGGAGACCACGTCGTCCAGGGCGGCGGAAAGCAGCTCGGTGATGATCTGCTCCCGGGTGCGGCGCGGAAACATTTCCGCCAGGGCCTCGATGCGCGCAGCATCGCCAATCGGCAGTTGTACGCTGTAGCGTTCCTCGGACATTTCACCCAGCGCTTCGTGGGTCCACTGTGAGACCAGTTCCCTGATATCCATGGTTACCTCCTGTACCGTCCCTGCGCTGTTGCGCCTGTGTGCTTAAATCCTAGCACGGTTGCTGCGGGCGGTGGGGGCGCGGCATCGTCTATGCTTGCAGCTAGGGGCACAGCCCGGCAATCTGCTACCGTGGGGAACCCGTGGCGGGCGCAGAAGGTCTGAACCCGTGGACACCAGGAGGATGCCAATGAGCACAACCGAACCGGACGATAACAATTTGCAGGCCACGCAAGACGGCGAGGACAGCATGCGCGCCATGCCCGAGGACAAACTCGGCAACGAGGGGGCCACCCGCGGCGCGCACCGCAAGGCCGGCTTCCCGGTAAAGCCGGTGCTGGTGGTGGCGGTCATCGTGGTCGCCCTGGCCCTGATCTTCTACCCGCGTGGCGAGCCCGACGCGCCGGTGCCGCCCGAGACCGCGCAAGCGCCGGCACCGGTTGCCCCGCCAAGGCCGGTGGCAGAGGATATTCCGGCCAAGCCGGAGCCGGCGCCGACCGAGCCAACCCATGAAGAGACCGCGCCGGAGCCGGTTGAGCCGGCCCTGCCCGAGCCCCAGGACAGCGACCCGCTGGTGCGTGAAGAGCTGGCGGAAGTTGGCGCCAGCGGCCAGTTGCAGGGCTTTACCGAAGGCGAGCACCTGCTGGAGCGCATGGTGGCACTGGTGGATGGTGGCAGCCGCGGCGTATTGCTGCGCAAGATCCTGCCGATGAGTGCGCCCGAAACGCCCTTCCCGGTGGAGGAGGTCGACGGCCAGCTTTATATGGCCCCGGCGGGTTATGACCGCTACGACAGTTACGTGGATGCCGTGCTGGCGCTGGATACCGCCGCCATCGTGGACAGCTTCCACCGCCTGCGCCCTCTGTACGAAAAGGCCTACGCCCAGTTGGGCCTGCCGGCGGAGGATTTGGACAACGCGTTGATCGCCAGCCTGGATCGCATTCTGGCCACGCCTGAGATGAGTGAGCCGCTGGCGCTCAAGCACGATTCGGTGATGTACAGCTACGCCGACCCGCAGTTGGAGGCCATGAGCCCCCTGCAGAAACAACTGCTGCGCATGGGGCCGGACAATACCCGGCGCCTGAAGGAAAAAGCGCAGCAGATTCGCGCTGCGCTATTGAACCCCTGAGGGCGGCGCGGCGCTTTGAAAAGGCGTTAAAAGCACCGGGCCCCTGCCGCCGGTGAAAACGGCGGCAGGGGCCCGGCTTCGCTACTGGCCGAGCGGTATCAGCTGTAGACCGCCACGATGTCCTTGATGGCGTCGCTGATCTGCCCGGTGCGGTAGTTGCCCAGGCGCTCGCGCACCTCGGCGGGGGTGTCGTAGCTCACCGTCGCCCCGGCGCCGGCAAACATGATGGCGTTGGGCAGCAGGGGGTGGTCGATGTCGTCGCGCACCTCCAGCTCCACCGGGTTGCCCGCCGCGGCAAACCAGCGCTCCAGGTATTCCTTCCAGCTCAGGTTTTCATCGCCAATCAGGTAGGCCTTGCCGCCCTCGCCATTGTCCAGTGCGCCGGCAACCGCCTGGGCCACGGATTTTGAGGTGATGTGATTGGTGCCGCCCTTGGGGGCAAACACCGGCATATCGGGAATGTGGCCGGCGGCGTAGGCCACCAGGGCGCCAATGTGGGGGACTTCCGTGCCCGGGATGTGGCCCAGCACAAAGGGCAGGTCCAGCGTGCACACGGTGAAGCTGTCGCTGTTCAGGGCGCGCACCGCCTTGTCGGTGTTGGCGCGGGAGGTGACATAGGGGCACTCGCCAATGCGGTGGGCCGCCACCTGCGGGTAGAAGGTGCCGATGTACACCACCTTGCCGATGCCGGCATCCCGCGCTGCCGCCAGCGCGCGCGGCACCGCCACGTCGTTGGCTTCCTTGTACACGGCCTCCGGTGTTTTCGAGCCATCCATCGGCACATTGCGGATGTCTGCCGCGGCGGAAAAGACCAGCGCATCAAAGCCCTTCAGGCGGCCGTCGGCCAGGTCGTCGTTGATGTAGTCGCCAGCCAGAAAGGGCAGGGCGGCCAGGGCGGGGGCCTGGGGGGGCTTGCGCGACATGATGGTGACGTCGTGGCCCTGTTCGGCCAGGTGCAGGGCGGCGTCGCCGCCGATGAGGCCGGAGCCTCCGATAACCAGTACTTTCACGGGGTTTCTCCTTGTGGCGCCGCCGGCTCAGGGCGCGGCGCGGTGGGCGGATAATCTGGGCCACCCAGCTTAACCAGCCGCGTTGGGCGGAGGTAGGCCGTTGCGCCGCTTTTCAGTTCACCTCCTTGTACCTGTGCTGATCTTGGGCCGGCCTTGTGCCGGCCGGGGCGCCAGTTGACACCCGGGCGCGGCTGCCACACCCTTTCGCTTCCCTTGCGAATGGATGCGCTCATGCCGCCCCTCGAATTATCCCTGGCTATTGTTCTTGTGATCGGCACCCTGTGCCAGTGGCTGGCGTGGCGCATACGCCTGCCGGCGATCCTGTTCTTGCTGCTGGCGGGTCTGCTGGCGGGGCCGGTAAGCGGCTGGCTGGACCCAGACGCAGTGTTCGGCGATTTGCTGATGCCCATGGTGTCCCTGTCGGTGGCCATCATCCTGTTCGAGGGCAGCCTGACCCTCAACATCAGCGAGATACGCGGCGTGGGCCGCGTGGTGCAGCGCATGATCTCGGTCGGCGCGCTGGTCACCTGGGGCGTGGTGGCCGCCGCCACCCGCTTCCTGTTCGACTTCTCCTGGCAGGTCAGCGCCCTGTTTGGCGCGGTGGTCATCGTGACCGGGCCCACGGTGATTGTGCCCATGCTGCGCTCGGTGCGCCCCACCCGCAAAGTGGCCAACATCCTGCGCTGGGAGGGTATTGCCATCGACCCCATCGGCGCCCTGATGGCGGTGATGACCTACGAGTTCATCCTCGCCAGCGCCGAGGGCGAGGCGCTGGGGCATGTGCTGCTGCTGTTCTTCCAGACTGTCTTCGTCGGGCTCGGGGTGGGGCTGGCCACCGGCTATGTGCTTGGCAAACTGCTGTCCCGGGACTGGCTGCCCGAGTACCTGCACAACATGGCGTCGCTGGCACTGGTGCTGCTGTCCTTCAGCGCCTCCAACGCCATTGCCCACGAATCCGGCCTGCTCACCGTGACGGTGATGGGCATGTGGCTGGCCAACCAGCGCAATGTGGATATCCACCCCATCCTGAACTTCAAGGAGCACCTCAGCCTGCTGCTGATTTCGGTGCTGTTTGTGGTGCTGGCCGCGCGCATCGACCTGGACCAGCTGGCCGAAATCGGCTGGAACGCCGTGTGGCTGCTGCTAGCCCTGCAATTTCTGGCGCGCCCGGCCAAGGTGCTGGTGAGCACCCTGGGGCTGGACGTGAGCTGGCGCGAGCGTGGCCTGCTGGCCTGGATTGCGCCTCGGGGCATTGTGGCGGCGGCCATCTCCGCCCTGTTTGCCGATAACCTGGTGGCCATTGGCTACGAAGAGGCGGCCCTGCTGGTGCCGCTCACCTTCACCATTATTATTGGCACCGTGGTTCTGCAGAGCGCCACCTCCCGCTTTGTGGCGCGGGCCCTGGGGGTGACAGAACCCTCGCCGCGGGGCTTTCTGATTGTGGGGGCCAACGCCTTTTCCCGCGCCGTGGCCGAGGCGCTCAAGGAGCACGACTTCCGCTGCGTGCTGGCGGACTCCAGCCGCGAGGACATCCGCGCCGCGCGCCTGGCGGGCCTTGAGACTTATTACGGCAACCCCGTTTCCGAACACGCCGAAATACACCTGGACCTGGCCGGCGTGGGCGGCCTGCTGGCCATGTCGCGCCAGCGCTACGTGAACGTGATTGCCGCCATCCACTACCGCCAGGACTTCGGCCCCCGCCGCATCTACCGCCTGGCCTCCGACCTGTCGCGACGCCAGTCCGAGAAGCACCAGGTGACCCAGGGCTATCGCGGCAGCCAGCTGTTCGGCGAGGAAATCACCTACGGCGATGTCATTCGCCGCATCAACCGCGGCTGGGAAATCCGCAGCACCCGCCTCACCGAAGAGTTCAGCTGGGAGCAGTACCGGGTCAAACACGGGGAACACTGCCTGCCCCTGTTCGTCATCGACGGCAAGGGCTGGATTACTCCCTTCACCGCGGAAGACACCCTGGAACCCACCGCCGGCTGCACCGTACTGGCCCTGCTGCCGGATGAGCCGCCGGTGGCGTAGAGGGTGCGTAGGGGGTGCGTAGGGGCTGGCGCTTTGGGCAACGGGTTGCGGGGTGTATAGGTCAGCATTATCGGGTTCATAAATCGGAATGATTTGAGCGCGCCGATGGCCGGGATTTACGATTCAGTGTTCATGAATCGGAGATA
The DNA here is from genome assembly GCF_003402235.1 of Parahaliea mediterranea. Taxonomy (GTDB): domain Bacteria; phylum Pseudomonadota; class Gammaproteobacteria; order Pseudomonadales; family Halieaceae; genus Parahaliea; species Parahaliea mediterranea. The sequence continues at coordinate 208,261 of NZ_QEWO01000003.1, read as the reverse complement.
TCTACTATGTCCCAGGGTCTGAAAGCACTTTTTGCAGAACGTGCCGGTTCCGGCGAGCCCTTTGTTTTTCCAGGCCCCGACGTTCCCATCGTATTTAATTTTGATCAGGGCCTGGCTGCGCCGGAAACCTTTCCCATCGACCAGTTACTGCGGCTTTCCCGTAAAATTTTTGACGAAGATGGCAGCAGCCCGCTCGACTATTTTGACCCCCAGGTGGGTTACGAGGAGCTGGTGTACGGCAGCCGGCGCCTGCGCGAAGCGCTGGCCCGCCGTTACTGCCTGAAGCACCGCCAGGGCATGGCGGCGAGCAACTTCATCCTCACATCGGGCTCGGTACAGGGTATCGCTCTGGCTGCTGCGGCCTTCATCAACCCGGGTGACACCGTCATCGTGGAAGCGGCCAGCTTCCCTTACGCCATCAGTTACTTTGAAGCCGCTGGCGCCAACATCGTTTGCGTGCCGGTGGATGAGCACGGCATGGATGTGGACGCCGTTGAGCGCGTTGCCAGTGAAGTGACTCGCCAGGGGCAGAAGCTGAAGCTGGTCTATACCATCTCCACTTTCCAGATGCCCACGGGTGTGGTGATGTCGCTAGAGCGTCGCGAGCGTTTGCTGGCGCTGGCGGAAACCTTCGACTTCATCGTGCATGAAGATTACGTGTATGGCGAGCTGCGGTTCGAAGGGCAGGCGCTGCCCTCGTTGCTGAGCCTGGATACCCGTGGCCGGGTCATCCATGACAACTCGTTCAGCAAAACCCTGGCACCCGGGTTGCGGATCGGCTGGATGACTGGCGATGAGGCCATGATCAACGCTATGGCTTCGGTGCGCCAGGATCTCGGCGTCAGCCAGTGGATGGCGCGTCTGGCGCAGGCCTTCCTCGACGAAGGGCTGTTTGACGAGCACCTCGACAACGTCAATGCGATCTACCGACAGAAGCGCGACGTCGCCATAGAGGCGGTACAGAAGCACTGCGCAAATTACCTCAAGTTTCGAAAACCCGAGGGTTCGTTCTACCTGTGGCTGGAAGTGGACCAGCGCGTCGACTGGGAGCGGGCCGCACACCTGGCTGCGCAGGAGGGCATCTTCTTTCGGCCCGGCGAGCGGTTTGAAACCGCAGGCGATGGCCGCCGCTTTATTCGCCTGGCCTATGGCCGGGTGAGTCACGAGGTCATTGAGGGCGGTATTGCCAAACTCGGGGATATTCTGGATCGCTGCGCCAGGGATTGCGCCTGATGCCGGCATTGCTCATCGATGGACTGGCCTATCCCGAGTGCCCACGCTGGCATGAGGGCCATCTCTGGTTCTCAGACCAGCACGCGGGATACGTTTACTGCGTGACAGAGGCAGGACAGGTGGTGGAGTCCTTCTCGGTGCCGGGCGGGCCATCGGGCCTCGGCTGGCTGCCCAGTGGCGAACTACTGGTGGTTTCCATGGCCCAGAAGCGCCTGTTCCGGCGCGGGGACGACAAGCGCCTGAAGCTGCTTGCGGAACTGGGCGATGTTCACCCGGGCGAGAGCAACGACCTGGTCGCCGCGTCGAGCGGTGCAGCCTACATCGGTAACATCGGCTTTGACTTCAACGCCGGTGAAGCCATGCGAACCACCAACCTGGCCCGGGTGAGTGCGACCGGTGAGGTCAGTGTCGCCGCATCGGAGCTTATGGTGCCCAACGGCAGCGTGATTACAAGCGATGGCAAGCAGCTACTGGTTGCAGAATCCTGGGCCCACAGAATTACCGCCTTTGACATTGACGATAGCGGACAGCTCCAGGGGCGACGCACCTGGGCGGCGCTGGGCGAGCATGTGCCGGATGGCATTTGCCTGGATGCCGAGGGTTGCATCTGGTTTGCCTCGCCGTTTGCCGGAGGTGTGTTCCGGGTGCGTGCCGGTGGTGAGATCGTGGATGAGATACGCGTGGAAAATGGCAATGCCTATGCCTGCGCACTCGGGGGCAGCGACGGCCACAGCCTGTTTGTGTGTGTCGCGCCAGATCACGTCAGCGAGCGGACGCTGGCAGAGCAGTCCGGGCATATCCTGAGCCACCGGGTGGCGGTACCCGCGCCGGCAGGGGCAAGTGAGGCTGCGGCACACTAAAGCATGGGAGGTCAGCGGTGATCGAGAGCATCAATCCGCCGGGCACTGAATTTGCCGGCATGAGCCAGGCCATCCGGGCCGGGGAGTGGCTGACACTCGCCGGCCAGGTGGCATTGTGCGACGGGAAGGTGGCCGGGGTTGGCGACCCCTATGAGCAGGCCGTCCAGACCTTCAGGAATATTCAGGCCATCCTGCAGCAGGCAGCGGTGCCGGTAGAGCGCCTGGTACAGCTTCGGTGTTACCTGACAGACCGGGCGCATTATGCAGACTATGCGCGGGCCAAGCGTGAATGCTTCCCGCACATTGCCCCCGCCAGCACCGTGGTGATAGTCGATGGCTTGCTGCTGGAGGAACTGCTGCTGGAGGTGGAGGCAGTGGCTTTTGTTGGCGATCTGGCGTAGGGCGCAGAACCTGGGGAACAGCGCTTAGGAAATGGGGAAGCGAAAACAGTGAATAAGGACCTGCGATGGAAAAGGTAATCGTCCCTTTCTGGTTGGCAACAACCGCACCGTCTGACGATGACGGGCGGATGTCCCCCAGGGAATGGCTGGCGGAACTCACAGCAGAACTGGCCGCCGATAGCGCAGTGCACACCCTGAGCCTGTGCATTGTCGATGCCGCGGTTGCCCCGGCCAGCAGCTACCGCATGAACACCCTGTTGCCAGAAGCAATGGATGGTGCCTTGGTCGTCTGGCTGGACGCCGCTGACCACCTGCGCGAATACGACAGCCGCTTCAGGCGTTATTTCCGGCGCTTTCATGGCTATGTCGTCTGTGAATCGGACAGGTTGCCCCAGAGCCGCGCGCAGCGAAAAGTCGGTGAGCGCATGCCAGGCATGAATGAAATCGTGCTGCTCCAACGGCCGGACCGCCTGAGTTTCGAAGCATGGTTCAGCCTGTGGCAGGACTCGCATACCCAGGTCGCCATCGACACCCAGTCCACCTACGGCTACCGGCAGAATCTGGTGGTGCGCGCGTTGCACAATGATGCGCCGGTGGTGTCTGCCATCATCGAGGAGAACTTTCCAGAAAAGGCATTGCACGGCAGAATGGCGTTTTACGATGCCGATGACGACGAGCGCCTGTACCGGCAGCGAGAGGATGCAATGATGGAGAGCTGTGCCCGCTTCATCGATTTTGACCGGATCGACTGCATCCCCACCAGCGAGTATGTGCTGAAATAGCACCTGAGCCCGTCGGCCCGGCCTGGCGGGCGAGGTGTACGGTAAGGGCAGCCGTTCCTGTTCGGCCCGGGAGGTGAGCCCTGTTATCCAGAGACCTGCAAAAAACCGACCTTAACCTGTTCCTGGTGTTTGCCACCATTTACCAGGAGCAGAGCATCACCCGGGCGGCGGATGCCCTGCATGTATCCCAGCCGGCGGTGAGTGCAAGCCTGAGCCGGCTGCGCGAAAAATTCAACGATCCGCTTTTTGTGCGCTCCCGCAATGGCGTGTCGCCAACGTCACTGGCGCACAACCTGATTGGCCCGGTGCGAGAGGCGCTGCAGGCGCTCGACCTGACCTTCAAGGAGGCCGAGCGCTTTGACCCCGCAACGTCACAGCGCACCCTGACGGTGAGTATGGGAGACCTGGCGGAAGTGCTGTTTTTGCCGCCGCTGGTGGCCAGGCTGCATGCGCTGGAGTCGCCCATGACCGTTCACAACGTGATGGCGCCGGATCATGAAATTCATGATCGCCTGGCTTGTGGCGAGTTGGATTTCGCGGTGGAGTACTTCCACATCAATGAAAGCCACCTGAACCGCCAGTTGCTGCTCAGTGACGACTTTGTTTGCGTGGTTCGGGATGACCACCCTGTGCTTACCAGGGATTGGCACCTGGATACCTACCTGGGAATGAAACACCTGCTGATATCCAGTCGGGCCCGTGGCGAAGGCCTGGTGGATACGGCGCTGCATTTGCAGAACCGCACCCGGCACAACTCCGTCAGGGTGCAGCACTGCCTGGTGGCCCATCAGATGCTGCGCCGTAGCGAAGCCTGCCTGACGGTGCCCAAGGCCTTTGTAACGCACTGCCTGGGGCGCGAAGGTTTTGCGGTGTTGCCGCTGCCTTTCGATATGCCCCGCCTGGAGCTATGGCTGTACTGGCACGCCAACAGCGAACGCAGTGCAGCGCACCGTTGGGTGCGGGATATGATTGTGGATTCAATGAAACAATAAGCGGTGCTGATAGGGCTCATAAACGAAAAGTATTTCCGCCATGCGCAGGTGAGCCGGTAGGCTGACCGGGACACTCGAACGATATAATAAAGAGCCTGCACCCATGAAAAAATCGTGTTCCCTGTATTCACTATGCACACTGTCCAGTGCTGTTCTGCTGGCCTCACTGGGTTCAGATCCTGCCTGGTCCCAGCTGGAAGAAGTGGTGGTTACCGCGCAGAAGCGGGAGCAATCCCTGCAGGAAATCCCCATATCCGTTACCGCCTTTGATGACGTGCAAATTGAAGCCCGGGGCATTACCGATGTGCGGGACCTGGCCTACGCCGTGCCCAATGTGCAGATTGTCGAATCGCCCGCCGGCAGCTCCGGGGCGACCATCTCCATCCGGGGCGCATCAACCATCAACCCGGCGATTACCTGGGAGCCCACGGTCGGGATGTATCTTGACGGTGTATTCCTGGGCAAGAACCTCGGCGGCATTTTCGATATTGCCGAGTTGCAGCGGGTGGAGGTGCTGCGTGGGCCACAGGGTACGCTCTACGGCAAGAACACCACCGGTGGCGCCATCAACTTCATTACCCGGCCCCCCGAGTCGGAATTTGGCGGCCGGGCAGATGTTTCTGCGGGTAACTTCGACTACCAGCGCGCGCGGTTTCGCATCGACAGTGGCAAGCTGGGTATGTTCTCGGCCAGCCTCTCCTATGCGCAAACAGAACGCGATGGCTTCTATGAAAATCGCGACTTCGACCCGTTCAATGGGGCCAACCCCTTCGTCAACCCGCGCTCCAGTGACGAATTTGCCAACCTGGACAGCACCGTTTGGCGCGCCGATCTGCTGCTGGAGCCCACTGACACGGTGAGCCTCCGCTATGCCTATGATCGCAGTGAACGCGACCAGTTGACCCAGAAGGGCCAGCTGACCGATGTGAATGAAGCGGTGTTCGAACTGCAGGGGCTGGGTTTTCTGGCCGATCTGCTCAGTGCTTACGAGCGCCCGGTGAATGACAATGCCGGCTGGATCAGCAATGACCGGGCTTCCACCGAGCGCTCTGAGCTGGATGGCCATACCCTGACCATCGACTGGATGGCCGGGGACTGGGGGTTTATGGGCGATGTATCGTTGACCTCCATCACCGCCTTTCGCGACTTGGCCTACGACGATAAGCTGGATATCGACGGCTCCAACATGGACCTGTTCCACGCCGAACGCCATGTTGACTATGAGCAGTTCAGCCAGGAATTCCAGCTGAAGGGGCAAACCGCCACCCAGTCCTACGTGATCGGCCTGTACGCCTTTGGGGAGCAGGCGGATGTCGTCAATCCCATCTCGTTCTTCGGGTTGTTCGGTTCTCCCACCGATGTGAACGAGTACGGCATGGACAACAAGAGCTACGCCATCTTCGGGCAAACCGAATGGACGCCCCGCGCGGTGGAGCCGCTGACAATAACCGCTGGGCTGCGTTACACCGAGGAAGAGCGCGATCAGTACATCTTTCATCCCAACACCTCCACCGGCGGGCAAGGCAGCTTCGATGAGGACGACTCAGACACCTGGAGCAACGTGTCGGGCGCGTTGTCCGCCCGCTGGGCCTTCACCGACGATATCAGCGCCTATGTGCGTGTGGCCCAGGGCTGGAAATCCGGCGGCTTCAACGGCGAAGCACCATTCCCCGAGGCCTTCCATGCCGGCTACGACGAGGAAGAAGTGCTGTCCTATGAGGTGGGGCTGAAGTCGAGGCTGTTCGACAACAGGCTGCAGCTGAACCTGGCCGCCTTCCAGACCGAAACCACCGACATGCAGGTGTCAGTGTTCCTTGAAGGCAGTGGCGGTGCGGCGTCCAATGTACAGAATGCCGGTGAAGTAACGGCCCAGGGCCTTGAACTGGAGGTGGCATGGCAGGTGGTTGAGCCGCTGCGGCTGGCGTTCAACTATGGTTATCTCGACTCCGAGTACGACAGCTTCATGGAGCTGGGCGTGGATGTGAAAGACCAGAAAGATATTCCCTTCGCCCCCGAGAACAGTGCCAGCGTGTCGCTGGATTGGCGGGTGTTTCAACAGGGCTGGGGCAAGCTCAACTGGCACGTGGATTACAGCTATAACGACGACTATGTCCCGTACATTGAACCCAGCCAGAACCTGACCAGCCAGATTGACAGCTTCACGTTGCTAAATAGCAGTTTGATTCTCAGCGATATCCCCTTGTCGGGCGATACCAGCCTGCAGCTTTCACTGTGGGGCAAAAACCTCACCGACGAAACCTACCGCCAGACAACCAACCCCTTCGGCTTCTGGACGGTGAGCTTCTATGGCAACCCGCGCACCTATGGGCTTGAAGCGATGCTGCGTTTCTGAAGAGCGTTCTGCGACGCAAAACACGATTGGGGTTCAGCTATGCAACAAGTGCAGACAGACAGCCAGGCAAGGGAGGCACTGCTTGATGCCGCCCAGGCCATGCAGGGTACATTGCGCGCCCGCTCAGCAGCCTGCAATGCCGGTCGATCGGTGCCGGCAGAAACCATTGAAGACTTCAGGAATGCCGGTTTTTTCCGCATGCTCCAACCGCGGCGCTACGGTGGCCTTGAACTATCGCCGTCGGTGTTCTACGAGGTCAACCTGGCGCTGGCCAGGGCCTGCCCGTCGAGTGCCTGGGTTATGGCGGTGGTGGGGGTTCACAACTGGCAACTCGCCCTGTTCGATGCGCGTGCGGCCGAGGATGTGTGGGGAGACGAGCCGGCGACGTTAATATCGTCCTCCTATGCGCCGGTCGGGCGCATCCGCGCTGTGGATGGCGGCTATCGGCTAAGTGGCAAGTACAGCTTTTCCAGCGGCTGCCAGCACTGCGACTGGGTGATGCTGGGGGGGATTGTGCCCGATGCCGAGTCGGGGGCGATGGACATGAAAAACTTCAGGACCTTCCTGTTGCCCGCCGCCGACTACCGCATTGAGGAAAACTGGGATGTCATCGGCCTCAAGGGAACCGGCAGCCACGATGTGGTGGTTGAAGACGCCTTTGTACCCGCCTATCGCACCCACGGCATCATGGACGCCTTTCGCTGCGATAGCCCGGGTAATGCGGTGAACAGCCAGCCGCTGTATCGGCTACCCTGGCAGCAGGTGTTTGTGCGCGCGGTAAGCAATGCCACCCTCGGCGCCTGTGAGGCAGTGCTGGATGAGTTCATCAGCCTGTGTGACGCGCGGGTCGTGATGGGCCGCAAACTGCGGGACGATGATCACGCCAAAAACCTCATTGCCAGGGTGAGCAATGAACTGGCCAATACCCGCTGCGTGATGCATGCACATTTTGACCAGATGTTGCAGCTGGCCACTGCCGGGCAACCCATACCGGTGGCCGACCGGGTCCGCTATCGCTATGAATCCGCAGCCATTGCGCGGCGCTGCCTGGACCTGTCGACCGACATGCTGACCCTGTCCGGCTCCGCTGGCATTCGCCAGGACAGCCGATTGCTGGCACTGCACCTGGACATCCTGGCGAGTCAGGCCCATATCGCCAATTACACCGTGCCCCTTGGCATCAATATGGGTGGCACCTTGCTGGGCGGCGACACAAGCGACTATGGCATCTGAAGGATGACTGCATGATGAAAGAAGCGGTTCAGGGGTTTCTGCCCGAGGGGCAGTACATCAGCTGCGCGAACGGCCAGACCATTCACTACCTTGAATCAGGCAGCGGGCCGGCCGTGGTCTGGCTGCATGGCTCCGGGCCGGGTGCCACCGGGTACAGCAACTTCAAAGGCAACTATCTGGCGGTGGCAGAGGCTGGCTTTCGCTCTATTGTGGTGGATCATCCGGGCTTCGGGTTCTCCTCGAAGCCGCAGGACGTTGATTACACGCTGGCGTTTTTTGTCACCTGTCTGAAGCAGGCCCTGGATGGCTTGGGAGTGCAGCGTTGCGCGCTGGTCGGCAATTCCCTGGGCGGGGCGATTGCCATTGGCTTTGCCCTGGCCTATCCCGAATGCGTCGACAAACTGGTGTTAATGGCACCCGGCGCCTGCAGCCCGATGAGCGAATACCAGACCATGCCCGGCATCAAAAAACTGTTTGAGGTTTACGGCCGGGGCGCTGCGTTGACCGAAGGCGATATGGCGGAACTGATCCGTGAGGGGCTGGTGCATGATGCCAGGCATGTCACCGACGATTTGCTGGGTGAGCGTATGCAGGCGATGGCCCTGCAGAACAGCCACCTGATGGCCACCCTTTCTATTCCGGAACAGATTGACTGCCTGAAGGACATTCGCTGCCCTGTCCTCGGGTTCTGGGGCATGGACGAGCGCATGATGCCAGAGAGCGGCATCATGAACTTTGCCCGCAACTGCCAGAATATGCGACTGGTGCTGCTGTCGGAATGCGGGCATTGGGTGATGGTAGAGCATGAGGCCGTGTTTAATCGCTACTGCGTGGATTTTCTCCGCAACGGTTAGCTCAAAGCGGCCAGCCCCAGCCCGGTGTTAGCCAGTTTGGCTAGGCTACCCGGTCGTTCACCTCGCCATCGCCGTAGCAGGCCAGCAATAGCACCTTTTCCAGCGCCACCCGGAGTGCTTCGTTGATGGGCAGGTCCTGCTGGCCAAGTGCATAGTCCAACTGTCGGACCTTTTCCTTGCCATCGGACAGGCGCGGTGGCGGGCTGGCCTCAAGGTTGCTGATGGCGACAAGATGCGCAGCGGGCCGGGCCTGTTTGATGGTTCTGCAGACGGACAGGCGGGCCTTGCCTTGCTTGTCGCTGACGCCGGCGGCGCCGAACATGCGGCACAGGGCTGGGCGCCGGTGGTAGATGCCACATTCCCCCCGGCTGCCGTCCAGCGTGTGGCGCACGAAGTGAATGCAGGCAAAGCCGGAGTAGCCCTGCAGGCTGGCCAGGGTAGGTTCTGCCTGCCCGCGGTCGTAGATATCCAGGGCCAGGGGCAGCATCTCCAGCGGCGTGGCTGCCACCTCCGGGTTGTTGCAGCAGGCCCCGCAGCCGGGTGTGCAGCCAAGCCCTGCCCGGCGCTGGTAGCCGCCGTAGGTCATCTCAAGTTCTTCAAAAACAGCTTCAACAAGACGCGCAAGTTCCCGCAGCCTTTGCATACAGACTCCGCAAATAAAAACGCCAGATACACTGAAAAAGTAAAATGAAACAGTACGATAAAACAGAAAGCCGCGCCGGATGCCGGGGAGCCCCGGCCGGCGGCGAATCATAGGGCCAGTGCGGTGATGCTGGCAATAGGGCGCGCGTGGTTCTCTGATCAAGCAGCGATTGCGGTACGCAAATGACCTACGGCGGCAGGTGCTTCTGTGTCCTGCGCAGTGCCGTGGATTTGACCTGCTCGGCGCTGGCGCGCATACCCTGCGCAATGCGCTCAATGTCCGCGCCAGTCAGTGACTGTTTCAACGAGCCTGCGACCAGGCACATCGCCGGTGTGTCGTCATACAGGAAGATCGGCACAGTGAGGGTGTTGACCGGGTACGACTTGTCGCTCTGGATCTTGTCGAGAAGGTAGGGCTCGCGGCACAAGTCCTGTTGATACTGTTGGCTGTGTTCCTCCTGCTGGTTCAGCCCCCAGTGTTCGTAGGGCTCTGACAGCCGTTGGATCAGCACTTTCTCTGCCTCGGTCCGCAGGGTGACTTCATAGCCCCGCGAGCGGATGTTGATCAGCGCAATACGCAAGGACTTGTCGAGTGCCTCGCTGTAGCCGCCCGGGCCGCTGTGCGCGCGTGTCAGCCACGCCTCCATTTCGTTTGTGGGCGCGAAGGCCGCAAAGCAGGCCGCTATGGGGGCTGTGTTTGGCAGGCGCAGCCCTAGCTGGAATGCCTCTGATATCCCGGACGTGTTGCCATAGTACGCCAGCAGAACCTGTTGGCGATTGGCAATGGCTGTCACTGCCATGCCGCAGCCAATTTCACTGGACAGCTTCTCAAACACCGGGCGTGCGTATTCGAGCAATGGAAAGCGAGCCAGGGCTGAATTGGCGGCGGCGACGATGGAGGGCCCAAGCCGATAGGATTTGTTGCGTGGATGCTGAACCAGAAAGCCGTACTGCGCCATCGTCATCAAGATTGCGTGACAGGTGGCCTTGTTCAGGTTGAGGCGGCGCGTTATCTCCGTCAGGCCAAAGGGGCGATAGGGATTTGCCATGAGCAAATCCAGTATCGACAGGGCCCGAGCCGTTGGCGGTGAATACAATGTCATGCGATTGCCACTTTGGCGCCGCCCCGGGCCTGTCAGGGAATGAAGTCGCCGCCGTTGACATCCAGGCAGGCGCCGGTCACTTCCGAGGCGTAGTCCGACGCCAGCATGATCACTGCCTTGGCGCAGTTGGCGTCGGTGGGTATACGCCGCAGTGCGATGTGCTGGGCAATGCCCTCCACCACCCGTTCTTCGCTGACGCCCTGGCTGGCCGCCGCCTGGCGCACATAGCCCTGCACGTTTGGCCCCCACATCCAGCCCATGAAGGCGGAGTTGACGCGGATGCCGTATTGCCCGAGTTCCAGGGCGAGGTGGGCGGTGGCGGTTTTCAGGGCGCCCTTGGAGGCGCTATAGCCGGCGTTGTAGGCCATGGCCTTGCGCACCACCATGGTGTTCACCATCACAATGGCGCCGCCGCCGCGCTGTTTCATGCTGGGCACGGCGGCCAGGGTGAGCTGCATGGAGCCGAAGAAGTTGGTGTCCATGGTGTTGCGCCAGTCGGCCAGGTTGGCGTTTTCCACCGGGGTCATCTCGCCGCCGGTGTAGGCGCTGTTGAGCAGCACGTCCACCCCGCCAAAGTGGGCGCAGGTGGCGGCCACCAGGGCGGTGCAGGCGTCTGGGTCGGCGATGTCGGTGGGCACCTTCAATACCCGGGTGTTGAGCCCCAGGCTGGCGATGGCTGCTTCGGCGGCGTCCAGCTTGTCGGCGCTTCGCGCTGCCAGTACCACGTGGGCACCCTCCTTCGCGCAGTGGGTGGCCAGGTGCTGGCCGAGGCCGGGGCCAATGCCCGACACGATGGCTACTTTGTTGTTCAACAGCATGGCTTTGTCTCCGTCTTGTTCATGTGTGCGCCCGCGTTTGCTATACCGCCTGCCCGGCCAGGTAGCCTTCGCGCATGGCGCCTTCAATGTAGGTCACGCCGTTGCAGTCGCCGGCGGTGTGTACCGTGAAGCCCTGGTTTTCCAGCGCATCAGCCAGCGCGAGGTTGGCCGTGGTGCCGGTGGTGAGGATGATGTGGTCCGCTGCAATGGTGCGCTCCTGCTGGCTGCTGTTGCGGTAGGTGACGGTGTTGCTGTCGATGCGCAGCACCTGGGCATGGGGCAGGCACTGCACGCCCAGGGCCTCGATGTCGGCCATGTTGCGCCAGCGGCGCACCAGCATGAGTTCGCGGCCAAAGGTGCCGCCTTCTTCCAGCAGGGTCACCTGGCGCCCGCGCTGGGCCAGGAATTCCGCCAGCTCCACCGCCACCAGCCCGCCGCCAATAAACACAATGCGCTTGCCGAGTGGCATCCACAGTTTGCTGAGCTGGCGCACCAGGGCCATGTTGGCGGTCACCCGGCTCAGGGCGGCACCGGCCAGCAGTATGCGGGTGAAGCGGTCGATCTTGGATTCCAGGGCATCCAGGCCCTCGCCGGTAACCAACGAGCGAATCTGGTCGCCGTCCAGCACGTGGGGCAGATCGATGCCGGGAATATCCGGCAGGGCGCGGCCGCAACCGTTGGCCACCACCACCCGCTCCGGCGCCAGCTGCTGGATGAGGGCGGGGGTGGCTTCGGTATTCAGCCGGACATCCACCGCCAGTGTTTTCATCTGCTCGCCGAGATAGGCAACCAGTTTGCTGTTGGGGGGATAGGAGGCGCCGGAGAAAAACACCGTGCCCCCCAAACGAGGGGCCTTTTCAATCAGCGTTACCCGGTGCCCGCGCAGCGCGGCGACCCGCGCGGCTTCCATGCCGGCCGGCCCGCCACCGATGATGGCGACGTGGCGGGTGGTGGCCGCCGGTGTAATGCTGCGCTCGGTTTCAAAACCGGTTTCGGCATTCACCGCGCAGATAACGTGGCGGCGCAGGAATATCTGGCTGATACAGGTGTAGCAGTAGATGCAGGGGCGTATGTCCTGCTGGCGATTCTGCTGGATTTTGTTGGGCAGGTCCGGGTCTGCCAGCAGCTTGCGTGCCATGGTGACAAAATCGATGCTGCCCTCGCGGATCAACCGGTCGCCGGCGGCCGGCTCCACCCGCCCGGGCATGATGATGGGCACATCCACGCTGGCCTTTACCGCCGCCGCAAAGCGCGAGAAGCCCGCCGGCACATGGGTCGAGTGGCCCTCGGTATAGCAGGTGCCGGTGCTGTGGTCGCCATCGGCGCTGCAGTGTACGGCGTCGGCCCCGGCGGCCACCGCCAGGCGCGCGGTGGCACAGGCGTCTTCGTTGGTGATGCCGCCGGCGGCAAACTGGTGGGAGTCCAGGCGGAACCAGACCGGGAAGTCCTCCCCCAGTTCGGCCTTGATGGCCGCTATCACTTCCACCAGCAGCCGGGAGCGGTTTTCGATACTGCCGCCGTACGCATCGCTGCGCTTGTTGACCGAGGGGCTGAGAAAGCTGGAGATGAGATAGCCGTGGCCGGCGTGGATCTCCACCGCGTCAAAGCCGCAGCGCCGGGCGCGCTGCGCCGCTGCCACAAACTGCCCGATGACCCAGGCGATATCTTCGGCATCGGCTACCTTGTAGTGCACCTGGCAGGTCTCTGCCTGGTAGGGTTCCGACAGGGTGGCGATTTCATCCGCGGTTAAATAGCGGGTGAGGGATTCCTCGGCGTGCTCCGGCTCGCTGGGGCAGAGAAGCGGCCGGCCGGCCTGGCTGTCGTTAATGGCTTCCAGCCCGCCGTGGTGCAGTTGCACGGCGGCCAGGGCGCCGTGGTGATGGACCCGTTCTACCAGCGCCGTCAGCTCCGGTAAGTAGCGGTCGTCGGAGATCGCCACCTGGCGCCAGTTGGGCGAGCCGAGCGGCCAGCTGATACCCACCGAGCCCATGATCACCATGGCGGCGCCACCGGCGGCCCGGCGTTCGTAGTAGCGCTGGATACGCTCGCCGCAGAAGCCTTCCGACTCGGCCATGTTGGAGCCCATGGGCGACATGATGATGCGGTTGCGCAGACTGAGGCTGCCGATACGTCCGGGTGCCATCAGGTGGGGGAGGGCTGGGCTCATGGGGCGTTCCCTGTTGTCATTGCTGTATTGCAGGCAGTGAATTCACGGCGTTCAGGATACGGAGTTGCAGGGCACAGGCTGCTCACCTGAACGAATGAAAAACCCGTGACCCGCCGGTTCATTCGATCGAATGATCCTGCGCTGCCCACATGGGTCTAAGCTTTTTTCACGCATAACCACGCAGTTCGGGAGTTGACTATGGCGAATTCACTACCCACAGGCCGCGCCGCCTATGATTTCAACGGCCTGAAGGTGCTGGTAACCGGTGGCACGGCCGGTATCGGGCTGGCCACGGCACAGTACTTTGCCGATGCGGGTGCCACAGTCACCATTACCGGTACCCGCGAGGCCCCGCAACAGTACTCCGATGAGGACCTCGGCCGCTTCGACTACCGCCAGCTTTCGCTGCTGAGTCGCGACAGCATCGATGCATTGTGTGCCTCTGTGGATGCCCTGGATGTGCTGGTCAATAACGCCGGTGGCACTGGCGGCGCGCAAACACCCTATGCCTTTGAGGAATCGGTGCAGGTCAACCTGAATGCGGTATGGCAGCTCTGCCAGGGCCTGTTGCCGCGCCTGCACGAAGCCAGCGCGCCCTGTGGCGCCAGTATCGTCAACGTGGCCTCCGAGATGTCGCTGTACGCCAGCCCCTGGTTCCCCGGCTATGGCGCCGCCAAGGCGGCGGTGGTGCAGCTCACCAAGACCCTTGCCGCCCAGCACGGGGCGGCGGGGCTGCGCTGCAACGCGGTGCTGCCGGGGTCCATCCCCACGCGCATGACCCGCAGCTTTGCCGATGACGAGGCCATCCACGACGCGGTTTGCCAGCGCACCCCGCAGCAGCGCTGGGGCGACCCCGCCGAGATCGCATCGGCGGTGCTGTTTCTGGCCAGCGCCGAGGCCAGCTTCGTCAACGGCCACACCCTGGTGGTGGATGGCGGCTATTCGATCACCGATGCCTGAACCGGGCAGCAATTTCAGCAACAGGAGCAAGCAATGTACGACTTTAGCGGACAGGTAGTTCTGGTCACCGGCGCGGCGTCGGGTATCGGGCGGGCAAGTGCCGAGCGCTTTTTTGCCGAGGGCGCAAGCGTGGTGCTGGCAGACAGGAACCTGGAGGGCGTGCAGTCGGTCGCCCGGGAACTGGGCCAGGACGAGCGCCTGCACTGCCTCGGCTTTGACGCCATCGACCGCGCGTCCTGCATCGACATGGTGAATGACGCCCTGGGGCACTTCGGGCGCTTGGATGTGCTGTGCAATATCGCGGGTATTGCCGGCGGCTGGCGCCTGGAGGACATGCCGCCAGCGGACTGGCAGCGCATGATCGACATCAACCTGAACAGCCTGTTTCACATCACCCAGGCGGCCATACCGGCGCTGGTGGAAAGTCGCGGCAATGTGATCAATATGTCTTCTGCCTCGGGCAAGCAGGGCCAGCCCTATGGCACCTGCTACTGCGCGTCCAAAGCCGGGGTGATCGGGTTTTCCAAGGCGGTGGCCGCTGAGTTCGCCAGCCGCGGTGTGCGCTCCAACGCCATTTGCCCCGGCGGTGTCAAAACGCCCATCTACGACAACTACACCTTTCCCGAGAATGCCGAGATGGCGCTGATTGACCGCATGCGCTCGCTGCCAGGATTTGGCGAGGCGGAGGTGAGCGACATTACGGCCATGATCCTGTTCCTGGCTTCCAGCGAGGCGCGCTTTGTCACCGGTGTCGCCTTCGACGTCGACGGCGGGCAACTCGCGCTGTAGGCGCTCAGTTCTCTCAAACCCACGGTCCGGCTCAGGCGGCGGCGCTTGCGCCGCCGGTAACGCGCCGGGATGCCAGCAGCATGAACAGGGCCGCCGCCAGGCACATGCCCCCATAGGCCCAGAAGGCCGCGGTGTAGCTGCCGGTGTTGTCGTACAGCAGGCCGGCCAGGGGCGCGGCACCGAAGTTGAAGGGGATCACCAGCAGGGCAATCTGGCCCATCAGGGTGCCAAAGCGCTCGGCCCCGAACACCTGCCCCACCAGGGCCGACAGGGCCGGGTGGGCGCCGCCGCCACACAGTCCCAGAACCGCAATGGCGGGCACCAGCCCGGTCAACTGGTGCTGGTAGAGCAGCACCGGCCACAGCAGGGCCTGCAGGCCCAGGTTGATGCACACCGCCATCGCCGGCGACAGGCGGTCGCAAAGCCAGCCGAAGGCCATGGCGCCCACCAGGGCCGCGGTGCCGTTGACGGACAGCAGTATGGCGGCCCGGGTTGGCGCAACGCCCAAGTCCATGGCGTGCTGCACAATGTGGGTAACCAGCATGATGCCGCCGGAAAACATGACGCCAGCGATCAAGACAATGAACCAGAGCCGGCCATCGCGCAGCGACTCGCTCCAGCGCACCGTGCTGGCGGCAGGGCGGGCGCCGGCATCGGCGGCCGTCGGCTGGCGCGTTGCGGCGTTGGGCTGGTTGCGAACCAGCAACAGCAGCGGCAACACCGCCAGGTAGATAAGGCTGAAGTAGACAAACAACTGGCGCCAGCCGGTGGCGGCAATCACCGCACTGAACAGCGGGGGGCCGATGGCGATGAGAATGGGCAGGCTGACAAACCCCAGCGCCTTGCCGGTGGATTCCGGGAACCAGTTTGCCGCGAGCTTGCTGGCGGGCAGCACGCCCATGGCGGTAATGCCCATGCCCACAACCAGCCCGATACAGAGCAGGAAGCCTGCGAGCGTTGTGGTGGTGCTGGCGAGATAAAAGCCGAGCGCCGTGGTCAGCGAGCCGAACACCATCAGGTTGCGAATCGAGTAGCGATCCAGCAGGTAGCCGAGCAGGGGGGAGAATACCCCCATGACGAGGGTGATACATGCAATTCCCAGTGACACCTGGGACCGGCTGCTGCCAAAGGCCTCGGAGATTTCTCCTATCAGCAAGCCATAGCTGCCGAAGGTCAGGCCAATCGCCAGGTTTTGCATCACGGTGGCAATGGCCAGAATTACCCAGCGGTTTGGCATGCGTCGACTCCCCGTTTTCATGGTCTGTTGATGGTTCCCCCAGCGGGGAACTCCCAAGACAACAGGTTACCTCCAGGTGGCCTGGCCGGTTCATCTGTTTGGGTGAAACTGTCGCAACCGCGCCCAATGTCACCCGTTCAGATGAACTGTCGGGGGGCCCCCTGCATTAGCTTGCTACAAGAGGCTAAGAGCATTCGCGCTATCGGCCAGTGCCCGTCTAAGCAAGGTGTATGCAGTATGGCCGATCCTCCGACCCGGTAAGGCAGCGCCTGTCAAATTACGGAGTTCTTATGATTACAATAAAGTTGAAGAAACGGATCCTTCCCCTGCAATTGATGGCCGCGGCCGGCGCCTGTGTCGCCGCCACCGCCGATGTCGCGGCCCAGTCCACCAGTGCCTCCGGCGCACAGGCCAGCGGCGCGCTGGAAGAAGTGGTGGTTACCGCCCGGCGCCGCGAGGAAAGCCTGCAGAATATTCCCATCGCGGTGACCGCCCTGTCGGCGGACCAGCTTGCAGACCTGCAAATCAGCAATTTTGGCGAGGTTGGGGTAACAGTGCCCAACCTCAGTGTGGAAACCCAGTTTGGCAGCGGTTCTGCGCCGCTGTTTACCCTGCGCGGCCAGGCCACTGGTTCCACCAAGTTTCAGGTGGATTCGCGCGTGGGGTTGTACATTGACGACGTGTATCTGGGGCGCGCCATTGCTTCAGCCTTTGACCTCGCCAGCACCTGCCAGTTGGAAGTGTTGCGTGGCCCCCAGGGCACCCTGTTTGGTCGCAACTCCACCGGCGGCGCCATCAACTTCCGCAGTTGCGCACCTGCCGAGGAATTTGAAGGGCAAGTTGAGGTCACTGCGGGTGACTATGATCTCACCCGTGTCAGGGCGACGGTCGATACTGGCGAGTACAATGGTTTTTCAGCCCGCCTGACCTACCTGAACAGCAGCAACGACGGCTACGTGGACAACCGCGTGGGCGGCACTACCAAGGTGCTGTCGGCGCCGGTCGGTGAGATCGAGGCGGCGGATTCCTTTGGCGAAGAAGACAGCGAAGCCATCGGCCTGGCGCTGCGCTATACCGGTATCGACGGTTTGCAACTGGACTACCGCTTTGACTACACCGACAAGGAAAACTCGCAGTTGGGTGTGCAGTTGCTGGGTTTTGTCGATCCCGGTACTGCCGGTCTGTTCGCCGCCAGCGGGGGCATTCCCGCCAGCACCAAGCGCCTGGACTCACTGCCGCTGGATTTTACCGGCACTGGCGAACTGGAGGTGTCTGGCCACGCCTTTACCCTGCAGTATGAGTTGTCGGATAGCCTGGCCATCAAGAACATCCTGAGCTATCGCGAGTTCGAGGAACACACCGGCGGCAACGACATCGACGGCAACGCCCTCGACGGCGCCGCTCTGGGAGCCCCTGGCGTACCCTTTGCCTACATCAGTTCGTTGAATGTTCGCGACCAGGAACAGGTGTCCAACGAATTCCAGCTGATTGGCACCCACGAGAAGCTCGACTGGCTGCTTGGTCTATTCTATTTCAAGGAAGAGGGCGACTCCTACGGCCCGGTTTTCATTGGTGGCCTGTGGTTGCCGCCCGAGCCCATTCAGGTAGGGAATGTCAGTACGTTTGTTCCGAATGACTTTTTTGCCGGTGGTGAGGAGGCGGTAGAGAACGAGTCGCGCGCCATTTACGGCTCGTTGAACTACCACCTCACGGAGGCCTGGACCCTGAGCGGCGGCGTGCGCTACACCAAAGATGACCGGGAAGAGGTGATCAAGCAGGTGGCGTTTATCCCACCGGGTTCCAAGTTCGATGCAGACTTCAGCTATGTCGACTGGGACGTGTCGGCCACCTACCAGTGGAATGATGACACCAGCCTGTATGGCAAGGTGGCTACCGCCCACCTGTCGGGCGGTGTACTTGGGGGTGTGTCCTTTGACGAGGAGAAAATCATTAACTACGAGTTGGGTATCAAATCCGACTGGCTGGATAAGCGCGTGCGTTTGAACGCTGCCGTGTTCCACGCCAAAGTGGATGACCTGCAGACCAGTGAGTTTTCTCCCTCGACCGGCACCATCATTATCAATTCCGGTGAAAGTACCCAGGACGGTATCGAGCTTGAATTGACCGCTTTGCTGTGGGAAGGGTTAACCCTGAATGCCACCTACGGCTACCTCAATGATGACAAAGAGGGCGACCTGCGCTACCTGTACCCCGAGTCCAATGCTTACCTGGGCCTGCAGTACGACTTCCCGTCAACCCGCTGGGGGCTATGGAGTGCCCGGCTGGACGCCTCCTGGGAGGATGAGAGCTACGGGCTGGCCTGTCCGGTGGGCGCCAGTGTGGGTGAGGGTGGCAACTGCATCAACCTGGATCAGGTCAATCGCCAACTCGACCGGGCCATTACCAAGGGCGCCAATACCCAGCTGTCTGCCCGCCTGACCCTGGCGGAGATTCCCCTGGGTGGTAACGGCGTGCAGGGGCGCATCTCCCTGTGGGGCAAAAACCTGCTGGATACCGACGAGTTGGAGTTCCCGCGCTCGCTGGGCAACGGCACCATCGTCGGCACCTTCCAGATTCCGCGTACCTGGGGTGTCGATCTTTCGGTCAGCTTCTAGTTGCTGGCAACCGGCCTGGTTGCGCGCGCTCTCCTGCGCCCAGGCCGGTCTCAAACCGAGTTTGTTGTAAGCCCCTATACAAGGTGAGTTATGGATATCGTGATCCGCAATGGCACTATCATCGATGGTAGCGGAGGCAGCCCTTTCCAGGGAGATGTCGGCATCACTGGCCAGCATATCGCCCGGGTGGGCGAGGTACCCGAGCGAGGGCGGTACGAAATCGATGCCAGTGGTGCCATCGTTACCCCTGGCTTCGTCGACATTCATACCCATTACGATGGCCAGGTGACCTGGGGCAGCCATCTTTCGCCCTCATCCAGCCACGGCGTGACCACGGTTCTCATGGGCAACTGTGGCGTCGGTTTTGCACCGTGCCGACCCGATGACCGCGACCGCCTGATACGGCTGATGGAGGGGGTGGAGGATATTCCCCAGGTGGTGATGGCCGAGGGACTGCCATGGAACTGGGAGTCGTTCCCAGAGTACCTGGATGCGCTACAGCAGCGCCAGGCCGATGTGGATTTTGCCACCCAGGTGCCCCATGCCGCGGTGCGGGTTCACGTCATGGGCCAGCGCGGAGCGGATCGCGAAGCCGCCAGTGCCGCTGAACTGGAGCGCATGACCGAGCTGGTCGCAGAAGGTGTCCGGGCTGGTGCTTTTGGCGTAAGCACCTCGCGAACACTGGCCCACCGCACCGCGGACGGCGACCTGGCACCCACCATTGGCGCCGGCGAGGCAGAACTGATGGCGCTGGCCGCGGGCCTGAAACGTGCCGATGGTGGTGTATTCCAGCTGGTTCCCTCGTCGCAGGAGGGTGAGAACCCCGACGCTGAAATGGCTTTGTTTCGGCGCATCGTGCAGGCCTCGGGCGGGCGCCCGCTGTCCTTTTCCCTGCTGCATACGGTGCAGTTCCCCGAGCACATGCCGCGTACCCTGGCCTTGCTGGGCGAGGCTGGCGCGGCGGGCCTGCCGATCCGGGCGCAGGTGTTTACCCGCGGCATCGGCGTACTGATGGGGCTTGAGCTGTCCATGCACCCCTTTCGTTTTCACCCGAGCTACCGGGAGATCGAAGGGCTGCCCCTGGCCGAGCGCGTTGCCCGGTTGCGCGATCCGCACGTCCGGCGCCGTATCCTCTCGGAGCAGCCGGATACCAACAATGCCATCTACGCCTACTTCATGGCGCAGACCGCAGAGCTGTTCCCCTTGGGTAATCCGCCCAATTATGAGCCGGCCCCCGATGAAAGGCTGGGCCCCCAGGCCGCGCAGCGGGGGCTGAGTGTTGACGAACTCGCCTATGATTTGCTGCTGCAGGATGAAGGCCACGGGCTGCTCCTGCTGCCCGCATCCAACTATGTGGGCCACACCCTGAACCACAGCTACGACATGCTCGCGCACCCCGATACGCTGGTGGCGCTTGGCGATGGCGGGGCACACTACGGCACCATTTGTGATTCAAGCTACTCCACCCACCTACTCGCCTACTGGACCCGTGACCGCAGCAACGGCCCGCGTTTTTCCCTGCCCTGGGCGGTGCATGCGCTGAGCCAGCGCAATGCGCAGGCGGTGGGGTTCACCGATAGGGGGCTGCTGGCTGCGGGCCTACGCGCGGATATCAACATCATCGATTACGACGCACTTTGCCTGCACGCGCCGCGCATGGTGTTCGACCTGCCCGCCGGTGGTGGGCGCCTGGTGCAGGATGCCAGCGGTTACCTCATGACGATCAAGTCGGGAGAGGTCACTTATCGCGATGGGGTTGCAACGGGAGCCTTGCCCGGTCGTTTGCTGCGACGTAGATCGGAGTGATTCCACTGAACCGCCTGTTGCAAAGCCCCTGTACTCGCTTCGGGCGGCAGGTTGGCTTGTCGCTAGCGCTGGCATTGTTGGGCGCAATCGGGCTGGAGGCGGGCGCCACACCGGCGGCAACCCGTCTGTATTTTGGCGAGTTGCACCTGCACACGGCCCATTCGCTGGACAGCTATATCTTTGGCAATACCCATGGCCCGGAAGCCGCATTGCGCTTTGCCCAGGGCGAAGCGCTGACGCTGTACGGAGGCGCCACAGTGCGGCTGCAACAGCCGCTGGATTTTGTCGCGATTACCGATCATGCGGAATATATGGGCGAACTGTTCCGGTGTACGCAAGCCGGCAGCGGCAGTTACGAAAGCCAAGCCTGCCTGGCTATAAGACAGCGTGACCTGCGCGAATTCGCAGTGATGTCGGCCAGCGTCACTGACGGCGAGCGCCGCGCCGCCATTTGCGGTGACCACCCGGAGAATTGCTCGCGCGCGGCGGCGAATATCTGGCGGGATACCAGGGCCGTGGCAGAACGGCACAACCGGCCAGGGGAGTTCACCACGCTGCTGGGTTTTGAATTTTCCGACAATATCCCCCGGGCACCCAGTGCCGACGCGGTGCTTGCGTCACGTGCGCCGGGCATGCTGCATCGCAATGTGATTTTTGGGTCGGCAACGGTGCCGGACACGGTCTTCAGCGCCTATGAAGGCAGCGGCGAGGATTTGTGGCGCTGGCTGGATGCCACGTGCACCGGCGCCTGTCGGGCGCTCACCATTCCCCACAACAGCAATTATTCCTGGGGCCGCTTTTTCTGGTCGGACCGACATTCAGATGGGTCGGCATGGGATGAGCAGACACTAAAACGGCGAGCGCGACTGGAGCGCCTGGTAGAGATTTTCCAGATCAAGGGGTCGTCTGAATGCCAGGTGGGCGTGGGCCTGGCAGATGAGGACTGCAACTTCGAGCTTACTGTAGCAGCCTGCGAACCGGGGCAAAGCGAGCACTGCGCGGGGCCGGATTCGTTTCTGCGCAATGCGCTGGTGAAAGGCTTGGATATCCGCGCGAGACTCGGCTTCAACCCCTTCCAGTTCGGGTTTGTAGCCGCTACCGATAATCACAATGGAACTCCTGGGGCTGTGGTCGAGTCGCAATTCAACGGTCATCTGGGGCAACAGGACTACCGGCCGGAACAGCGCCTGGGTTTGGATGCCGGAGTTGATGCAGGCGGTGCATTTCGCCTGTTTAACCCGGGCGGGTTGACCGGTGTCTGGGCTCAAGAAAATACCCGGAGCGCGATATGGGATGCCCTGTATCGCCGCGAGGTTTTTGCCACCAGCGGGCCGAGAATAGGGGTGCGCTTTTTTGCCGGTTACGACGTTCCCGAAGATATCCACGAACGAACTGATCGCGATGCCCTGGCCTACGCGATGGGCGTGCCGATGGGCGGTGAAATGCATCCACTGGCCGAGCCCCAGCCTGGTCAGGTTTCACCCGTGTTTGCCCTGTGGGCCAACCGAGATCCGCAATCCAACCCGCTGCAGAAATTGCAGATCGTTAAAGGGTTGGTAGTAGACGGTGAACTGGCCGTGCGGGTTTATGATGTGGCCTGCTCGGATGGCCTTGAGCCGGATGCCGCTACCGCACGCTGCCCGCCCAGCGGCGCTGAGGTGGATGCCAGCAATTGCCGCCCCAGGTCGAAGCGCGGGGCGGCCGCTCTGGCAACAAGCTGGCGCGATCCTGATTTTGATCCGCGCCAGCGGGCGGTGTACTACGTGCGTGTTTTTGAAACCCCCTCCTGTCGCTGGACCCACTACGATGCCCTGCGACTGGGTCGGGAGAAAGACCTACCTCTTGAAACTGTGCAGGAGCGGGCCTGGACTTCCCCTATCTGGTTCGAGCCCCAGGCGCGCCAGCTGGAGTAGGCTCAATTGGCCGCGCTTCGTGTTGAAGTGGCATTCAGGAACCGTTGAACCTGGAACGTGCGAACACGAGGACAACCATTAAACCTGCCAATATGGTGAGGATCCAGTGTGGTGCCGTCGGAATGGCAGCAAACGAGCCCGGCCCTGTGGCCACGACAGGAATACCGATACCGCCCGGGTCACGAATGGTTCCGACAGCGGGATCAGCATCACCGGGGCCGTTATCCGTGATGGTAAAGGTGACCGTATCGCCTGAAATGTTTGCGGGAATCGTGAACCAGCCTCGACTTCCATCATACTTGTAATATTCGGAACCCGACGGGATAACGCTAGGATACTCGATGCTCGCCTCGACACTGAACCCTGGTGCGCAACCCGAGAAGGTGAATCCAAACCCCCCGTGGGGAAGAGTAATACCTTCAGGCGGCGGTGCCGGAATAGTTAAAGTCTGCGCATCGGAAACTACGCAACCTGTATCTGTGTCAGAGGGAGTCAGCGCAATGCGCACGGTGCCTGTACCCGTCGGCGAAGGTTCTTCTATTTCAATGGGGTCTTGCGGCTCCTCGTTTGGATTCGGTGCCAGCGGACCCAGCGTACCCTCAAGGATGTAGAAAACGTCGGCGCTAGCCTTCGTCACGCGTCTTTCGCCATTGCGGCGTACGTCCAATGTTACGCTCGTAGCATGCCAGGACGCGCCGAACAGGTTGTCGGGGGTACGGGTAATGCTGTGAGTGCAGGTAAGCGCTGTCGGGGCGATCTCACTCCAGACGGGGACACCACCGCCTCCAAAGGTGGCAAAGTCACTAAATGCACCGCATCCAGAGCGGGTTCCTGTTGCGCCGACCCCGATTGCCGGGCTCGTTCGGATGAGTACATCCCGGCCGCCCGCATATCCGTTAAACGGGGTTGTGCCGTCCTGATAGTTGTAGTCCCTGCAGGATTGGAACTCGTTCGTGATCTGGTCGATGTAATAACAGAACCCGAACTGGTTAAACTCGATTGCGCTGTAGCATGGCGAGGGCTCCCAAAAGCCGGTCGTTGCATTACCTCTCTCACAGGCAGGTAGGCTAGGTGTGGCTGTCAGCTGAACCGAGCCATTTCCAGACAGCGCGCCCGACGAGGAAAGGTCAACAAACTCACTATCCTCGACGCAGGCACCCCGGGGCGGGTCGAATGAACGATCACACAGCGGCAATGGTCTCACGGGCGCAGGGGTGCCCGGAGGCGCTGCCTGAATCGCGCCCGCCAAGGAACTCCCCACCAGCAGCATGAAGGAGAAGCGAATAATCGCCACGGTTACTCTAATACTATCCTTGCTTCTTTCGATAACTTTCACGTCAATGCCTCATCGAGTGGTTGTACTTCTTGTCAGCACCTGGCAGGACCTTGATGTCCCTCAGCGGTTGTAGAGAATCTGTTCGGCGCGGGCGGCAATATTGAATGCGGGTCCAAAATCCACGGGAGAAAGATCCGGGTTGTTGAGCATGATGACGACCACGTAGGTGCCCTTGTCGTCGGATTCCAGCAGCCAGCTCAGGGTAAAGACAAAGTTCCCATCCACCGTGGCCAGGGAGCCACCCTTCTGCCATACGCGATCCCAGCGCTTGCGCAGGGACAGCAGCACGGCGTCGGCGCCGGCTGCCTGATCCAGTAGTTCAAAGGCCTCGCTGCGATTGTCGTAGCTGCGCAGGCCCGCGTAGGCCTGGCATACGTCGAAAGCGCTCGCCGCCCAGCTGCTCTCCAGCAGCGCATTCCAGTTGTTGTACGAATACCGGCTTACGGGGCCCAGGGGCTCAATCTCGTTTGCCAGAATCTTGCGCTGCTGGTTGTCGTTGCGGTTGGCGTAGGCGCGGGCACGGGCCGGGGTCAGGCTCCAGAGAATGTGAAACTGCTCATTCACGCTAAGGAACGGGGTGAGTGATGACTTGTTCTTGTTCTTGAAGCGCCCGAGGATTTTTTCGAGGCGAGGGCGGGGAATCAATTCATGGATGTGATCCGTGGCGGTATTGTCGCTGACGCCCAGCATCAGGTTGGCCATCTGCGCGAGGGGAATCTGGGTGCCAGGGGTCACGTTGTTGATGGCACTACCGGGGGCGTACTCGGCGCTGCTCATCGGCACCATCGCCGAGGCGTCGATGCGGCCAGCGCGGATTTCTTCCGCCAGCGCTCCGAGCACCCAGAGCTTGAAGATCGATCCCGTGGGGTAGGGCAACTGGGCGTTGTGCCCGTACATTCCTTTGCAGCGGTCGTTCTCTATGCGGGCCACGAGCATGGCGGTTTTCGTCGCGAGTCCCTTTACGGACTGGCCCAGGGAGGCGAGATTTGCATTGGCAAATTCCGCAGTGACGTTATTGCCATTGGTAAACAGGCCGGGGGTCCAGGACAGGCTGGTGATCAGTCCGTCGTCGCTGCCATTGCCGTAGTCGGCGTTCAGGGAAAGGAACATAGCGTTGTCGACGCGCCCCCGCTGGGCAATGAGGCCCCGGGTGTACACCGGTGTGGCGGTGATCAGGTCGTCTATCACAGGGTCAGAGATTTCGGCACGCATGGCGGCGATTTCGTCACGCATCGTTGCCGCGGGAATCTGGGCGAGAAAATCCGGATGGAAGTGTGCTTTGATCTCGCTGAGGCTTGTGCTCGCGGAGCCGAGTTCCTCCAGCAGCCAGCGCAGCTGGTTTGTGGCGCTGCCATCGGGGAGTTCGAAGTTGCCGTTAACGTCGCGGAACAGGGGCTCGATGGGTCGCCGGAAGCGGGCGACGGCGGAGGGTACCTCCGCACCCTCCTGTTCAGCGACCACATCCGCAGCGATGTCGAAGCTGCAGCGATTGCCCTGGGGAGTCTGGCAGTTCTCCCAGGCGTCAAACAGCCAGCCTGCTTTTGGCGTGGCGGTGTAGGTCTCGAGGTAGCGACCCTCGATGTCGAAGCGGCACTCCCCCGAGGCGCAGTCCCGGGTGCCCGTAGCCGAGCTGACACTGCCCTGGCCAGTGATGAGTATGCCGTGACGACAGGCGCCCAGGAGCGCTCCCAGGGCGATGACGCCGATGGTTCGCACGAGGCGTGTTGATGAAGTGGTCATGGGGCTTCCCCGCTTCGAAGGTTGGTGTGGGCACGGTGCCGGATGCCTCTGTATCTCTTACGCGCGGTGGCGGTGTGAAAAGGCTCACAATCACGTGCTTTCTGGTCGCGAGGACAATCGGTTCGTCGATGCCCACCACTCGTTTCGGGTTATACTTTTGCCATGGCAGCGCCCGGGAACAAGTCGCGTGATGTGACCACTCTGCTCCGTGCCTGGTCCTCTGGGGATCAGGCGGCGGAACACGAAGTATTGCCGCTCATCTATGAGGAGCTACGGCGCATTGCACGCACCGGGCTCAATGGTGAAGCGGGATCCATCACGCTCCAGGCGACGGATCTGGTGAACGAAGCCTATCTGCGCCTGTCGCAGCAATGCGAAACCAACTGGCAGGATCGGCAACATTTTTTCGCGGTGACCGCGACCGTGGTGCGTCGTATTCTCCTCGACGCCGCGCGGCGACGCCTGGCGGACAAACGCGATCGGCGCCGCGAAGTGATGTCCCTGGACGCGGATCCCGATGCGCCGATTCCAGCCCAGGCCATGACCCCTGCACGAGCTGCCGAACTCATTGATCTGGACAGCGCCCTGGATGACCTGTCGGCGGTCTACCCGCGCCAGGCACATCTGGTGGAGCTGCGCTATTTTTCGGGTCTGTCCGTGGATGAGAGCGCGGCCTACCTGTCCGTTTCACCGGCGACGGTAAAGCGCGACTGGGTGATGGCTAAGGCCTGGCTGCTACGGCGCCTGTCGGAATCGGGTAGCGCGCCCATTGGACCCTGACCGCCTCGCGCAACTTTTCGACGAGACGGTGGCGCTGTCCACCTCCGCCCAGCGCGAGGCCGTGCTGGAGCATCTGGACAAACAAGACCCCGCCATGGCGGCGGAGCTGCGCGCGCTCCTTGCGGCGCACGACGCCAGCGGCGATTTTCTCGAGGATTCGGCGCTCAATGAGGCGGCGGCGCTGGTTCCGGATCTGCTTGGCTCCTCGCTGATTGGCTCTTCCATCGGCCCCTGGCGCATCGATGCCCTGATACAGAGCGGCGGCATGGGCAGCGTCTTCGAGGCCGTGCGCCTGGGTGAGGGTTTTGCCCAGCGTGCCGCACTGAAGCTGGTGCGGTTGGGCTTTGAGTCGCCGGAACTGATTGCCCGCTTCGCCCGCGAACGCCAGCTGCTGGCGCGCGTGGATCATCCCAATATCGCCCGCCTGCTCGACGGTGGAACCACGGACGATGGCCTGCCCTGGCTGGCGATGGACTATGTGGATGGCCTGCCCATCGACACCTATGCGGATCACCGTCGCCTGAGCCTGGTGCAGCGCCTGGCGCTGTTCGACCAGGTGGCGGATGCGATCGCCTCCCTGCATCAGATACTGATTACGCACCGGGACATCAAGATGTCCAACGTACTGGTGGACAAACAGGGGCGGGCCAAGGTGCTGGACTTCGGCATCGCCAGCCTGCTGGATGAAACCGCCTCGCCGGAGGCGACGGTGGAGCGGCGCATCAGCTTTGGCAGCGCAGCACCGGAGCAGCTGCGCGGGGAAGGCATAAGCACGGCGACGGATGTCTATGGCCTGGGGGTGCTGCTCTACACGCTGCTTGCGGGGGTGCCGCCCTACCGGATCACCACGGAGATGTCCGCGGCCGAGATCGAGGCGCTCATCTGCGATGTGGATCCCCTGCCGGCGAGCATAGCGCTGCGCAAAGCCGGGCAAGTGGCGGACATCGCTGCCATGCGGCGAAGCTCCGTGGCGCGCCTCGCCCAGGCGCTGCGCGGCGATCTGGATACGATTCTCGCCAAAGCCCTGCACAAGGATCCGTTGCGTCGCTATGGCTCCGTGGCGGATCTGCGCGCGGATCTGCAGCGTTACCAGCAGCGACGGCCCATTGTCGCCCGCGGTGATTCCCGAGCCTATCGCGTGAACCGGTTCATCCGCCGTCACTGGAAGGGGCTGCTGGCGACTGCCGCGGTGATCTCGTCCCTGGCCGTGGGGCTGGGCGTGGCGCTGTGGCAGGCGGATGAGGCGCGCCAGCAGCGGGATCGGGCCCAGGCCATGAACAGTTTCATGCAGGAAGTGCTCGCCGAGGCGGACCCCTACGCGGCGGATCAGGATCGTACAGTACGGGAGGTGCTCACGGACGCGAGCGCGCTGCTGGATGAGCGCTTCGTTTCCCAGCCACTGCTGGAGGCCTCCCTGCGCCAGAGCGTGGGGGGAGTGCAGCTCACGCTGCTGGATCTCGATGGCGGTGAGCGCAATCTGCGCCGTGCGCAGGCGTTGCTGGAAGAGACCGTCGCTGCGGATGCCGAAGTTCTGCTGCGCACGCGGGCGCACCTGGCGTGGCTCGAGTACGAGCGGGAGAACTACGACCGCTCCCGCGCGGCGTACCTGGACGTCATCGCCGATTTCACCCCCGCCCACAATGCGGAGTTCCGGGCCCTGATCCACAATGACCTGGGTGTGGTGCTGGTGGGCATGGAGCTTTGGCAGGAGGCCATTGATCACCAAACGGCGGCGATGCGCCTCAGCCCCGAGTCGCCGGATCGCACGGCCACGTTGATCAATCTGGGCCATGCCTACGATGGTCTGGGAGAGCTGGAACAGGCCAGGCGCTATTATCTGCAGGCCATCGAGCGCCTGCGGGCGCTGGGAGAGCGGGGAGTGATTGCGGATCTTGCGCACGCGCTGAACAACTATGGCAATGTGCTGAGCCAGAAGGGCCGGAATGACGAAGCGCTGCCGCTCTATCTGGAGTCGCTGGAGGTGCGACGCCAGGTATTTGGTCCAGACTCGGATTCCGTGGCGTCCCAGCACCTGAACGTCGGGCGCCTGCTCCTCGATATGCACAGGCCGCAAGACGCGGTGGGGCATCTGGCTGCGGCGGTGCGAATTTTTCCCCGCTACCGTGACGAAAGTTCGATCTACCTGCGGGTGGGTCGCATGTCCCAGGCCCGGGCGGTGCTCCTGGTCAGTGAGGATCCGCAGGAACGGGCTGCGGCCATCGCGACGCTGGAGACAGTGGTCGCTGCTTTTGACGAGGATGGGGACATGCGCGAGTCACGTTTCATGGACCAGGCCCGCGCCTGGCTGGCCGATGCGCGGCGCTGATCCACAGCCCTGGCGGTGGTAGATCCAATTCCCCCGACGGTCACGTTGGTGATGTTCATCAAACAGGTATTGGACAAAGGCGGGTTCATTGCTCTCGCCGGTGAAATTCCAAAAGAGCAGTGTGCTATTGATACACCGCCTTGTCCGCATGCCAGCTGGACCACACGCCATTGTTGGGCATCTGGTAGGCGTTGATGTCCCGGTCAATCACAATCTGCACCAGTGCCGGCTTTTGCGCCGCCAGCGCGCGTTGCATAGCCGGGCCAATTTCGTCGCTGCGCGTGCAGAACTCACCGTGGGCGCCGAGGGTGCGGGCCATTTCATCCAGGCGTACAAACTCGTGGTCCACTTCAAAGGTGCGCCCGCACACCTGCATGTAGTAGGGCACCTCCAGCGACCAGCCCGCGTCGTAGCCCACCACAATCACCACCGGCAGGTTGTGGCGCACGGCGGTCTCCAGCTCCATGGGGTAAAAGCCAAAGGCGCCATCGCCGGTGATCACACAGACGCGGCGCCCGTCGTCGCGGGCGGCCAGCGCCGCGCCCAGCCCGTAGGGCACACCGCTGCCCAGCATGCCCTGCTTGATGGCGGCCAGGTTCTCGCTGATGGGATGGTGCAGTAGATTCATGGCCCAGATTTTGAAAGCGCCGCCATCGCGCACGATGATGGCCTGCTCCGGCAGGGCCCGCTGCACTTCCACGATGGCGCGGCCCGGGTGTATGGGCTGGCTGTCGGTGGTGGCGCTGTAGAGCGAACGGTAGTGGGCCTCGCGCGCTTGTTGCCAGGTGCCAAGGCGTTTGGCGTTGCGCTCGGGCTCGGCGCCGGCGCGCTGCACTGCATCCACCAGGCGCGGCATTACCCGGCGCAAATCGCCGGCCAGGGCCACATCCACCGGCCGGTTGCGGCCGAGGGCCGCCGGGTCGCGATCAATGTGTATCCAGCGCTGTGTGGCGGGATCGCCAAAAAAGTTCGGAAAGCCCTGCTGGCTGCGGGCGTAGGGCTGGCCACCAAAGGCCACCTGCTCGCTGATGGATGAGCCCAGCACCAGCACTGTGTCTGCCTGGGCGGCAATGTCCGAGCCCGGCGCCACG
Organism: Parahaliea mediterranea; assembly: GCF_003402235.1. Classification (GTDB taxonomy): domain Bacteria; phylum Pseudomonadota; class Gammaproteobacteria; order Pseudomonadales; family Halieaceae; genus Parahaliea; species Parahaliea mediterranea. The sequence goes on along the minus strand of NZ_QEWO01000003.1, from coordinate 178,230 downwards.
CCCAGGTCAAACAGCTGGGGGTGGGTGTCTGGCAGCACGCCGCGCCCGGCGGGGGTGGTGATGACCGGGCACCCCAGCGCCCGCGCCAGCTGTTCCAGGGCTGCTTGCATCCGCGACAGGCGCAGCCCGGCCCCGGCCAGAATCAGCGGCAGCGGCGAGGCCACCAGCTCTTCGGCCAGCGCGGCGAGGTCGGCGTCGCAGACGGTGTCGACGAAGCTCGCCGGACGATAGCGCTGCGGCGGGGCCAGCGGCCCAAAGTCGTGCTCTTCCAGCAGCAGGTCGAAGGGCAGCCCGATGTACACCGGGCCGGGGGTGCCGGTGTGCAGTTGCCGAAAGGCCTCCTGGAAAATGGCGTCGGCCTCCAGCGGGTTTTCGATCATGGCGCAGTATTTGGTGATGGGCTTTACCACCTCAAGGTTGGGTGGGCACTGGAACTGGCTGCGGCGCGGTGAGTTGCGTGCCAGCACGGTGCGCTCCGAGCCCAGGTAGAGTATGGGCAGGTTCTCGCTCCAGGAGTTGGCGATCACCGGGTAGAGATTAATCGCGCCCGGCCCCACGCTGCCGCCAACCACCGCCATGCGCCCGGTGAGCTGCGCGTAGGCCTCGGCCATATAGCCCGCCGCCGCTTCGTGGTGGGGTGCGATCAGCGGCGCCCCTCGGCGGTCCAGGGCGTCGTGCAATTTGCCGAAGGTGACCTCCGGCAGCGAGAAAAAACGGTCCACGCCCTCGCCCAGCAGCAGATCCGCGATGCGCTCCCCCAGTGCCTGTGTACTCATAAGCCGCTCCAGTATGCCAGTGAGTCTTGCAGTCTATTGGCGCGGGATGGGCCGGCATCATTCCTTCGAATGAAATTGCCAGCCCAGGGGCGGGCGCGTGCTCGCGCGTCATTCAAAGGAATGAGGTGCAAACCTTTGGTGGGGGTATGTTGACGATTCCACAGATACGGAGACGACAGGATGCCCAAGCCCACTTTGCTGGGTGCCGCCGGCATGGCACTGGCGTTGTTGACCCTGCCGGCGAGCGCCGCCGTGCAAGGCCAGAACGAAGATGTGGTGCAGCTGCCCTCGGGGCGCGTGCACGGTAGCACCCGTGACGGGGTGCGCACCTTTTTTGGCCTGCCCTATGCGGCGCCGCCAGTGGGCGAGAGGCGCTGGCGGCCGCCGGCGGCGCCTGTTGCCTGGCAGGGCATTCGCAGTGCCCGCCACTTCGGCCCGGCCTGCCCGCAATCCCGGGAAACCGAAACCCAACTGGCGGTGCGCGAGGCCTTCAGCGAAGACTGCCTGTACCTGAACGTGTGGGCGCCAGCGGCACTTGCGCCCGGCGCGTCGGCGCCGGTGATGGTGTGGCTGCACGGCGGCGGGTTTATTGCCGGTGCCGGCAGCGATGCAGTGTTTGATGGCCGGGGCCTGGCCCGGCGCGGGGTGATTCTGGTCAGCCTGAACTATCGCCTGGGGCGCCTGGGCTTTTTTGCCCACCCGGCCCTGGGGCAGGCCACGGCCAATTTTGCCCTGCTGGATCAGCTCGCCGCCCTGCGCTGGGTGCAGGATCATATCGCCGCCTTTGGCGGCGACCCGCACAACGTCACCCTGTTTGGCGAATCCGCCGGTGGCATCGCCGCCCTTGCGCTGCTGGCGTCGCCCGCTGCAGAAGGACTGTTCAATCGGTTGATTGTGCAGTCCGGGGCGATTTTGCGGCCCATGCGCCGGCTGCGACAGAGCGCTAGTGGGAACGAAGACGGGGGCGAAGACCGGGATGAGCTGCCCTCAGCCGAGGCCCTGGGGTTGGCCTTTGCCGCGGCGCAGGGTCTGTCGGGCAGCGATAGCGGCGTGGCACAGGCCCTGCGCAATCTGCCGCTTGATGCGGTGGCACCGGCGCATCCGTCCTACGAAGCGGTGATGGAGATTGCCGTCACCACTGCCCCCAGCCTGGATGACACCGTTCTGCCCGAGCACCCGCTGGCTTACCTGCGCGCGCTGCCACCGGCTAAGCGCCCGCCGATACTGCTTGGCAGCAACACGCTGGAAGCGCAGGTGTGGCAGTTTGCGCTCGAGCGGCCATCGCTGCTGCCGCTGCTGGAGGTACCGTCCCGGGGCGTGGCCGGGGCGGCGGTCTCCGCCCTGCTGGCTCTGGGCTATCGTGACGAGAACCCCGACGAGAAGACTGACGAGACGCCCGGCCAGAAGCCAGGCGAGAATGCCGGCGCCGCCGCGCCCCGCGACCTGCTGGCCAGTGACCTGTTCCTGGGGGCGGGCACCCTGCACCTGGCAGCGTTATGGGCGCATGACGGAGCCGACACAAATGCAAACAAAAGCACCAATGCAGCAACTGCCAATGCCTACCTCTACCGCTTCAATGCCGTGCCAGAAGCGCTGCGGGGCTATGCCGCGGGCGCTCCCCACGGCATGGAGCTGTTCTATGTGTTTGAGTCCCTCGCCCAATTCCCGGGGCTTGGCGATGAGGTGCCCGCGCGCGATGCCGCACTGGCCAGCACCGTGGCGGATTACTGGGCCGGCTTTGCACACAACGGGCGCTCCGGCGGCCCGGGCCTGCCCGACTGGCCGGCCTTTGACGCCAGCCAGCCCCGGTTGATGGCGTTTGAGAATGACGGTGCGGCGTTGGCACCGGTGCCGCGCATCGGTGTGCTGCGCTGGCTGTGGCGGCTGATGGCCTGGACCGGTGTGGCCGGGCCGTCGTAGATGGCTCAGCCAACCTCCAGCGAATAGGCTCCCTTGCGCGCCAGCGACTGCTCCATCACCCGCTGGTAGCCGGTGCGGCAGATGCGCCAGGTGCCGTCTTCCTTGCGGTACTCGTCCTCGTAGTAGCAGAACATTTCCAGCTGCTGGTCGACGGTTTTGTCCAGGTAGTAGTGGTACATGCCCCAGATGCCGCGCGCCGTGGTGGCCGACAGCAGGGTGATTTCCGGCATGCCCACCTGCCAGTAGCCCAGCGAGGTGGGCTCGTCGCCACCGTGCTGGTTGCGCAAAAAGCCCATTAGCGCGTCCCGGCCCTCGAACACGTATTTGCCGTCGGAGTAGGCGCTGTAGGCGTCTGCGGTCAGCAGCGTCTCCAACTCGTCCCACAGGCTCAGCGTCATGCAGCGGATGTAGCGGTATTTCAGGGCCTTGATCGCCTCCAGGTTGAGCAACTCGTCCAGGGTGGATGGCGGCGTTGACAGTGTGCTGGTTGTATCGGCTGACATGGTAATCGTCCAGTGGCTTGTAACAGTCGCTTGATTGTAGGTGCGGAAGGCGCCGCGGCCTCACCCTCATGGATGAATCCTCATCAATGAAGCACCGCACAGCATTCTTCATTCGAGCAAATGAAGCCGGCCGGCCCAGCGGGTGGGACACTGCCTGCCCAACGACTGTACGGGAGTGCGCCACCATGGAATTCGGCCTGTCTATTGCTTTTCATCCCCTTGAGAACTATCTGCCGCTGGCCCAGGCCGCCGAAGAAAACGGCTTTGGCGCGGTGTCTCTTGCGGACCACCTGATTTACCCGGGGGCCTTTTCGGTGCCGTACCCCTACACCGACGACGGTGTGCCGCGCTTTGGCGAGTTCGACCCCTTCCCGGACCCCTGGGTTGCCATTACCGCGATGGCGGCCCAGACCCGTCGCATCGCGTTCTATACCAACGTTTTTGTACTGCCAACCCGCAACCCGGTGCAGGTGGCCAAGATACTGGCCACGGCGGACCTGTTTTCCAACGAGCGCGTGGGCCTGGGGATTGGCATGGGCTGGATGCCGGAGGAGTTTGCCGCCGCGGGCCAGCCCTTTGCGGCGCGGGGCAAGCGGGCGGATGAAATGATCGAGATTCTGCGCCTGCTGTGGAGCGGCGAGCAGGTGAGCTTCCAGGGTGAGCACTACCAACTGGATGCCATGCGGCAGGTGCCACCACCACGGCGCCAGATTCCCATTTACGTGGGCGGCTTTTCCGCCCCGGCGCTGCGCCGGGCGGCGCACAACGACGGCTGGATTGCCGATTTGCACTCGCTGGCGGAACTGGAAGGTTTGATCGGCAAGCTCAATGCCCAGCGCGAACAGGCGGGCACCGCCGGGCGGGACGATTACCGCATCATGGCCTTTGGCTGCACCGATGCCTACGACAGCGCTGGTTACCGCGCCATGGCGGCAATGGGCGTGTCGGTGGCCACCACCATGCCCTGGGTGCTGCATGGCCACCCGATGACGCCGCCGCTGGCGGTGGCGATAGACAGCATCAAGCGCTTTGCCGATGAAGTCATCAGCCAGTGCTAGCTGCGCAGTATCGCCCAAGCCCCTTCATAGGTAGCGCCGTCGTAGATAGCTCTTCACAAAAAACCTTCACCCAGCTTGAGGATACCGCGGCATGAAAATCGGTTTCAGCTCCATGAATACGCACTTCGACCCCCTGCCGGCAGAACTGGCGGTGGCCCTTGAAGCGCGCGGGTTTGAATCGCTGTGGATGGGCGAGCACAGCCACATTCCCGTCAGCCGGCAATCGGCCTACCCCGCCGGGGGCGAGATGCCGGAGCCCTACAAGCACATGCGCGACCCCTACGTTTCGCTGATGTCGGCCGCCGCTGTCACCTCCGAGCTGCGCCTTGCCACCGGTATCGCCCTGTTAATGGAGCGGGATGTATTTTCCCTGGCCAAGTCCATCGCCACCCTGGATACCCTGTCGGGCGGCCGGGTGTTGATTGGCACCGGCGTGGGCTGGAACCGGGAGGAGTTCGAGAACGTCAACCTGGCGCCCTGGGGCAAGCGCTACGGCGTGATGCGTGAAACCGTCGCCGCCCTGCGACAACTGTGGACACAGGAAGCCGCCGGCTTTACCGGCGAGTACATACAGTTCGAGCCGGTGTGGAGCTACCCCAAGCCGGCCCAGGCCGGCGGGCCGCCAATACTGTTTGGCGCCATGGGCGCGCTGGGCGTGCGCCACAGTGCCCAGTGGGCGGACGGCTGGCTGCCGGTGGACATCGCACTGCCCGACGTGGCCGAAAGCGTTGCCGGCTACCGCGCCTTGCTGGCCGACTTCGGCCGTACCCTGGAGGATGCGCCCATCACCCTTCAGTGCATGCAGCGCCCCAGCCGGGACGACCTGCTGCGCTACCGCGACTTAGGCATCGAGCGCGTGGTGGTGGGGGTTGAGATCGACAAGTGGGGGCAGGCCGAGCACCTGTTCCCTATGATTGATGAGATCGGCGCCATCATTGCCTCACAGTTCTAGGGTGAGGCAATGCGGCCCGCCGCCCCGGCGGCTACAGCAGCTTCACCGAACTGTTGCTGAGCAGTGCCACCACCTGCGATTGGCGGTGAAAGCCGGTTTTTTCGTAGATGCCGCGCAGGTGGGTTTTGACCGTGTTGACGCTGACCGAGAGGTCGTCGGCCACCTGGTTCAGGCTGTGGCCTGCGCCGATCAGGGCGGCAACGGCCGCTTCCTTGCGGGTAAAGCCGTACACATCGGTCAGGATTTCGCTGTCCACCGGAGCGCCGCTGGGCTGGTTGGCATGTAAAAACACCGCCACGCTGGGCCGGTTGCCCCGGGTGGCAAATTCCTCGCCGAGGTAGGGTTTTACCACTGCTTCGATCACGCTGCCATCGTCGCCATTGCGCAGGCCGATACACACGCCCGGCTGGGCCCGACATTGGGTTTTGCTGGCCGAGGCGGCGAGGTTGAAGGCGTCCCGCAGGCGCCCGCAATCCGAAGGTTCGACAGTCACCAGCCGGCCATTGGCGATTTTCAGGCAGCTGCCCTGCTTCAGCAATGCCCGCGCCGAGCCGTTGCTGGATATGACTTTGCCCTGCTCATCCAGCAGCAGCACGCCCACTTCCATTTTGTCGAGAATGTGCTCGTAAAAGGTTTGCAGCTGCAGGCCACCGTCCACTTCCGAGCGAAAGCGCAGCGCCCGTTGCAGGTGGGGGGCGATCATGCGAAAGATGGCCTTGTCGTCCTCCGAGAAGGCCTCCTGGCTGCCACTGCGCTCCACCGACAGCTTGATGCACAGCGAATCGGAGCGATAGATATCCATGCCCATCAGGTGCTTGATATCCACCGGTTCGAGAAAGTCCTGGTACAGCCGCGAGCCAAGGAACAGCTCATCTGGCAGGATGTCGCGAATCGTCGTCGGTTGGGGCTGGGGCAGGGCCATGACGATGTTGGCTTCCATCACCGAGTCGAGGTATTCCCGCGTGAGGTGGGGCGAGGTGTCGGAAGTTACCAGCAGGTAGCGATTTTCCCGCGGCAGGGCATTGTCGCCGGGAACCTGCTGGATCACGATGGAGGCGTCCCGTGCTTCCAGTACGTCGCGGAAGCACTCGACGAAGGCCTTCCAGGGCTCCGGGCCGCTGGAACCGTCATAGGCGAGCTGCAGCAGCTCGTCATACTTTTTAAGGGTAGTGCCCAGTCTCATTATTATGTACCTCTTGCGGTGGAGGCTCATGGGTCGACCAGCCAGGGCCGCGCTTCAGTATACGCCAATGCCTGTTCGGAAACAGCCGCCGGTGGCGGGGCCATGTTGGTTGTGAACACATAAAAAAACGGGCGGAATCCCGCCCGTGAATGGACCGACGTGCAGTCACGGTTCAGAAATCAACGGCCACATCCACCCCATAGGTGCGCGGGCGCACGAAGGTGTTGGCAATGGTTGGCCCGCCCAGGGTGAAGTTGAATTCGATTTCGTCTTCATCCAGCAGGTTGCGGCCCCACAGGGTGGCCTTCAGGCGGGTGTCACGGCCCAGCGGAATATTGGCAAACACCAGGTTGGCGCTGACCATGTCCACCTCGCCAATGGTTGCCGCCTCATCCAGGGCATAGTCCGGCGTGCCGGCGCAGATATCGGTGGCGGGCACCTGGTCCTGCCCTGCGATACAGGCCAGGCGATGCACTTCGTCGCGCCAGCTCCAGTCCACGCGCACCGTGGTCTGGATGCCGTTGGCGAGATCCGGGAAGTCGTACTGGGCGCCAAAATAGGCGGTGTTTTCCGGCTGGTAGGTGCGCAGATCGCCGGAGCTGTCCACATCCGTATAACCCCAGGAGGCGTTCAGCGACAGTCCGGTGACGGGAATCCAGGTGGCTTCCAGCTCGACGCCATCGGCGTTGATCTCCTCGCCGCGGCCCATGAAATAACCGATGCTGGTAAAGCCCTCTATCTGCACGTCGGTGCGTTCCTGGCGGAACACGGCGGCGTTGAAACGCAGGGTTTGATCGAAGAAGTCGGACTTCATGCCCAGTTCATACAGGGTCATTTCGTCCTGGTCGAAGGCGTTGCCCCCGAGGGTGCCACCGGACACATAGCCAGTGGCGTATTTGGCGTAGACGTTGGCGCTGTCGGTGAAGTTGTAGGTCAGCGAGGCGTCGTAGTCCAGGTGGTCGTCGCTGTAGTCGAAGGACTGGTTGCCAGGCAGCACCGCGCCGTACAGGCCCGCAGCGATGATGTACTCCTCGCGGTCGTCCTCGGTGTAGCGGATGCCGCCGCTCAGGTCGAAGTTGCCCAGGTGCCAGGTCAGGTGGGCGTAGGCGGCCAGCGATTCGTTGGTAACCTCGACGTTCTGGCCAACAAAGTAGTGGAAGGCCGCAACGCTGATGGGAATGTACTGCCCGTCGGAGAAGGTTTGGGAGAGGAATATCGGGTTGTTAAGCGCGCCCTCCTCCTCGAACTGGAAGGCGCCGATAATCCACTCGATATGCTCGCTGTTGCCGATCAGCTGCAACTCATTGGAGAACTGGTCCTGATCTTCCTTGCGCAACGCCAGCAGCGGGGCGTAAAGGCCTCCCGGTACGCCGCCGATGATGCCCGCCGTATCCACATATTCGCTGGCTCCCCACACCTGGTTCATCCCACTGTCCAGCTGGTATTCGCGGTAGCCGCCGATATAGCGGATGGCCAGGCTGTCGCTGATCTCGAACTCAGCGGTGAGTGAGTGCCCCCGGGTAATTTGCTCGGCGCCGGATTCCAGTGGCGCGGCCAGTTCATCGAGGTAGTCGAAGCTCAGGCTGAAGGGGCGCACCGGATCCACCAGGCCGTTGCCGATAATGCACTGGCCCGGCGTGGCGTCGAAGTCGACGCAGGGGCCGAAGCTCCCCATCTGCCGGTAGTTCATGCTGCCCTTCCAGTTGCTGTAGTCGAACTTGTAGTCCACCGTCAGGCGCTCTATGCCCGCGTAGTTGATGGCCACATAGGCATTGTCGGTGTCGCTGTCGCCACCCCGGCGGTTGCTGGTGTAGGTGCCAAAGGGCGCGTCGAAGGTGTAGCTGCGCGGGCGTGACAGGTTGTCCACGTCGCCCTGGTATTCCACATGGCCGGCTACCAGCCGGGCCGAAAAGCCCTTCCACTGCGCGGTGTCAATGCGCGCGCGGTATTCCCGGTGGTTGAAATTGCCGGCGGTAAAGTCCAGGCCAAAGTCAGCGTCGCCAGTGGGCTTGGCGGTAATCAGGTTGATGGCGCCACCAGTGGAGTTGCGCCCGAACAGCGTGCCCTGGGGGCCGCGCATCACTTCCACCCGCTCCAGGTCGGCCATGTCAAAGGCCGAGGCGCCCGGGCGCCCCACGTACACGCCATCCACATACAGCCCGATGCCGGAGTCCACCTGCATGTTCAGCGAGCCGTTGGACACCCCGCGTATGTTCATCTGCGGCGCGGTGGGGCTGCCGCCCTGTTTCTGGATGTACACGTTGGGCACGGTCTGCCCCACGGTCAGAAAGCTGTCGATGCGCAGCGCTTCCAGGGTGTTCTTGGTCAGCGCCGTGACCGCCACCGGCACTTCCTGCAGGCTCTCTTCCACCCGGCGCGCGGTTACCACCACCTCTTCCAGGGCCGAGGCCCGGCTGTCCTGGCTGGCCGCGGGCAGCGGCGCTGTGGCAAGCAGCGGGGCCATGGCGAGGGCAAGCGCGTGGGCAGGCGTGGGAACAAAGGTGAGGCAGGGCTGGGATATCCGCAGCATGAATTGACTCCTGAGTAATCGTTATAAGGCCAATGTTCTAACTCGCAGGCCATCATAGCGGCGGGGTACAACAACAGCTCATTCGATCGGGTGAACATTCGACAGGCGGCGCCGGCTGCCGGGGAATTCATTTCATCGAATGAGGCGGGGCTTGCGGGTGGGGCATAGGCTGTGCTGCACAGTGCCTGGTTACGCACCGCCAGCGCACCACCACCGCAACATAAAAAGGACAGCCATGAACGATCAGCACCCTGGCAAAAACCCCGGCGGGCCGGCGCCGGATTCGGACCTGCTCAAGCGGATGTACCAGCGCATGGCGCTCACCCGCGCCATTGAACAGTGCATGGCCCAGCACGTTCGCAACAACCGCTTCAGCGGCTGGTGGCACCCCGGCGAAGGGCAGGAGGCCGCCGGCATCGGCGCCAGCGCCGCCATGCGCCGTGACGACTACCTGTTCTACCAGGGGCGGGGCTGTTCCTGGGCCATTGGCAAGGGCATGGCGCCGGGCCCGATACTGGGCGACCTGCTGGGCAAGCCTTCCGGCTCCACCGGGGGCAAGGGCGGCGGTGTGCCCCACTGGGTGGACTACGCCATTGGCGTGATGGGCGAGGGGGCAACGCTGGGCAGCGTATACCCGCTGGCCGCTGGCGCGGCCCTGGCCGCCAAGCAGCGCGGCACCGACCAGGTGGCGCTGGCTAACTTTGGCGATGGCACCGCCGCCCGCGGCACCTTTCACGAAACCCTGGTACACGCCGCCGCCTGGAAGCTGCCGCTGATTTACTTCTGCGAAAACAACGAGTGGCTGGTGGGCACCCCACTCAAGCAGGTGAGCCCCACCGAGAACATTGCCGACTACGCCGCCGGCTACCACATTCCCGGTGTGGTGGTGGACGGCCAGGACGCGCAGGCGGTGTACACCGCCACCGCCGAAGCCATCGAGCGGGCCAGGGCGGGTGAGGGGCCAACCCTCATCGAGGCCAAGGTGTTTCGCAAGCACGGCCACTACGCCGGTGACCCCCAGCACTACCGCGCACCGGATTACCTGGATGCCTATCGCGACCCCCTGGCGCTGCTGGCGGCCCGGCTGGATGAGGATGAGGCCAGCGCCCTGTGGGCGCAGGCCGAGGCCGAGGTGGCCTCGGCCTATCAGGCCGCCATGGCCGAAGACGACCCTGCGCCAGACACTATTTTCAAGGATCTCTACTATGGCTGATACCCAAACTATGGCTGATACCCAATCCATCACCTACAACGCCGCCATGGGCCAGGCCCTGGTGGAGGCCATGCGCGAAGACGACAGCATTTTCGTGCTCGGCCAGGGGGTAGCCACGGGCGGCTGGTTTGGCGCCGAGAAGGGGCTGGCCGATGAGTTCGGCACCGATCGCGTCATCGACAGCAATATCTCCGAGGCCTTTGAGGCAGGGCTGGCGGCTGGCGCCGCCATCGCGGGCATGAAGCCGGTGATCAACATGGGCTTTGGTGACTTTGCCCTGATAGCCGGCGACGAGATTTTCCACAAGCTGGCCAAGTGGCGTTACATGCACGGGCTGAACGTGCCGATGACCGCCGTCATTATCTTCCCCATTGGCACCATGAACGGCGCCGGCCCGGAACATTCCAGTTGTACCGAGGTGCTCGGCATGCACTTTCCCGGCCTGAAGGTAGTGGTGCCCTCCACTGCCGCCGATGCCAAGGGCCTGATGTGCGCCGCGCTGCGCGAGCCCAACCCGGTGCTGTTTCACAGTGTGAATACCCTGAGCTTCCAGCGCGGCGATGTGCCCACCGGCAGCGACCATTTTGTGCCCATCGGCAAGGCCTGCGTGCGTCGCCCGGGGAGCAGCGCCACGCTGCTCACCTACGGCTCGATGGTGGAGCCGTCGCTGCAGGCGGCGGGGCAACTGGCGGGGGAGGGCATCGACCTGGAGGTCATCGACCTGCGCAGCCTGGTGCCCATCGACTGGCCGCTGATTCTGGATTCGGTGCGGCGCACCAACCGCGCGATGGTCGTGCACGAGGCGATGAAAACCGCCGGGCCCGGCGCCGAAATTGCCGCCCACATTCAGGAGCAGGCCTTCTTCGACCTGGAGTCACCGGTGTTGCGGGTGGCCGGCAAGGATGTGCCGCTGCCCCAGCATGGCGCGCTTGAAGCCCTGTGCATTCCCTCGGTGGCGGAAATCGTGGCTGCCGGGCGGCAGCTGTGTCTTGGTTAAGGTAGCGAGAGCAGTCGGATGAGTGACGTCAAACAACTTCGAATTCCCCACATGGGCTCGGTGGAAAACGCCCGCCTGGTGGCCTGGCATGTTGCCGAGAACGCCTACTTCACAGCGGGGCAGACCCTCTACGAGGTGGAGACCGACAAAACCCTCACCGAGGTGGATGCCGACTGCGACGGCTATCTGCTGAAGCAGCTTGCCGAGGAAGACGAGGACTTCAAGGTGGGCGACGTGGTGGGCCTGTTCGCCGATGGCGAAGTGCCCGGCGAGGCCCTGCAGGCCGCGCTGCAGGCCCTGAATGCTGTCGGTGCAGACGCTGATGCAATCCCTGATGCTAGCCCCAGCGCAGGCAGTACCGCAGACAACAGCGCTGCAACCCCGGCGAACACCGCGGCGGGTGCAGCTGGCGGCGCGCGACACTCGCCGCTGGTGCGCAAGCTGGCAGCGGAACACGGTATTAACCTGACAGAGGTAGCGGGCAGCGGCCCGGCGGGGCGGGTCACCAAGGAGGATATTCTCGCGCGTGTTGCGGCGGCCGATGCCAAATCGCCCCTGCCCGCCGGTTACGAGGCTGTGCCGTGCAAAACCGTGGCCAACAGCCTGCGCCGGCAAACCATTGCCCGGCGCCTGAGTGCGGTGGCGCGGGAGGTGCCCCAGCTCACCGCCGACATGGAGATTGCCATTGAACACCTGATTGAGGTGCGCCATGAACTGAGCCGCACCCAGGTGGCCAGGGGCGAGGCGGGCATCTCCCTGTTCAGCTGCATCGCCGCGGCGGTGTGCAAGGCCCTGGCGGACCACCCCGAGCTGAACGCCACCTACGGCGAAAAGGAACGCTACCTGTGGCAAACCGTTAACCTGGGCATTGCGGTGGACACCCCCGACGGCCTGGTAGTGCCGGTGGTCAAGGATGCACAGCGGCTCGACGTGAATGAACTCAACACCGCCATCAAGGGGCTAACGGCCCGGGCGCTGGGGGGCAGCCTGGACCGCGAGGAACTGGAGGGTGGCACCTTTACCCTATCCAACCCGGGTGCCCTGGGCCCCGTGCTGCGCGCCGAGGCCATCCTCAACCCGCCGCAGGTGGCCCTGCTGGGCCTGCCCGCCACCCGCCAGGTGCCGGTGGCGGAGATCGACGACGACGGCAATTGCCGGGTGGCCGTGCGCACCGTGCTGCGCCCGTCCCTGACCTTCGACCACCGGGCGCTGGACGGCGGCCATGCCATCCGCTTCCTGAACACCTTGTCGGAGAGGTTGGCCGACCCGGACTGGCTGCTGGACTGACGGTTCACTGGCGCTTCACAGACAGGGCAATCTTGAGAGGCAAGGCAACCATGAACAGCGAAGAAAGTGCGTACCTGAAGGGCGGTATCCAGCCACTCACCACCCGCAGCAGCGTGCTGGTCAGCTCCTCCAAGTACCTAAACAGCGCGGCCCTGCGCCATGTGGTGGCCCAGGAAATGCTGCGCAAGGTGGGCAACGACCTGCCGCCGGCCTACTTCATTCCGGAGATGGGGGCGGCCTTTGCCGAGGTGAGTGATACCGCTAAGACCCTTGCCCTGTTCCAGCAGGAGCGCGCCAGCAACCCGGTGTTTGCCCGCTGGCTGGATGCGGGCTTTGTTTCCGACTTCAGCGCCGAGCGACTGCGGGCGCACCAGCCGGGCACGCTCGGCGAGCGTGTGTACCGCTTTGTGGTGGACAGCGGGCTGGATATCGACTTTATGTTCAAGGGCGCGCCCGAGAATGATCACCAGTACTGGCTGAAGCGCTTTATCCAGAGCCATGACATCCAGCACATGATCACCGGCTTTGATGTGTCGCCCCTGGGGGAGTACGCGCTGATCATGCTGAACAGCACCAACTATTACGATCACTTCAGCCCCCACCTTGCCGCCGAGCTGTCCATGCAGACCACCCTGCAAGTGGCCAGCGGCTGGATGCGGGCGACGCTGCATTATCCTGCCACCCTGGGGCTGTTCTGGGAGGCGATGGACCTGGCCCGGCGCATGGCCCGGGCACTGCCGCGCCCGCTGTTTTACGAGCGCTGGGAAGACTACTGGGACCTGAGCATTCCGGAGATTCGACAGCAGCTGGGCATTACCGAGGCGCCGGCGGAGGGCGCCTGGGACTGGGCGTGGCAGGTCATGCGTGACGAAGGCGCCGCGCCGGCCGACGGGGCCGGGTGAATGGTTGCCGGCGCCCGCTGTAAAACGGCCCTGGGCGGGCTTGGTGCAGTTGCTGCCGCCTTGGCGTTGGCTGCAATACCCACTACAGCAGCGGCAGCCGCAACGACCGCAACAACGGTGAGGCAAGCGCCGCAGGCCACAGCGGCCAGCGTGGCCACCGGCAACTGGCCCCACTACGGCGGTGACGAGGGCGGCCAGCGCTTTTCGCCCCTGGCGCAAATCACCCCGGACAATGTCGGGACGCTGGAGGTGGCCTGGGAGTATCACACGGGCGACCTGATCGAGGGCGCCGGCCTGCAATCCATGAAGTTGCCCGCCTTTGAGGCCACCCCGCTGGTGGTTGATGACGTGCTGTATGCCTGCACCCCGCGCAACCATGTGGTGGCGCTGGACGCGCAGACCGGTCGCGAGCGCTGGGTGTATCGCCACCAGAGCGCAGAGGCGGGCCACTACGTCATGGCCTGCCGGGGCGTGAGCTACCACTTATCGCCGTCATTGCCGGCGGGCGCCACCTGCCGCGAGCGTATTCTGATGGGCACGGTGGATGCCTACCTGCTGGCGCTGGATGCCCACAGCGGGCAGCTGTGCCCGGGGTTCGGGCAGGGCGGCAAGGTGGATCTGCGCCGCGGCCTGAGGGCGGTGACGCCCGGGCACTACAAGGTGATGTCGCCGCCGGCCATCATTGGCGACATTGCCGTTGTGGGTGCCCTGGTGGAAGACAACCAGACCCTGGATGCGCCGCCCGGGGTGATTCGGGCCTTTGATGTCCACAGCGGCGAACTGCGCTGGGCCTGGGACCCGGTGCCGCCGGGCTGGCAGCGCCAGGGCGGCCCCGCCCGCTGGCAGCGCGGCACCCCCAATGCCTGGAGCGTGTTTTCTGTCGATACCCGCAACCAGCTGGTGTTTGTGCCCACCGGCAATGCGGCGCCAGACTATTACAGCGGCCTGCGCAAGGGCCTGGATTACTACGCCAGTTCCCTGGTGGCGCTGGATGCAAAGACCGGGCAGGTCCGCTGGCATTTTCAAACGGTGCATCACGACATCTGGGACTACGATGTGCCGGCCCAGCCGGTGTTGTTTGACTATCCCGGTAAAGCAAGTCCCGGCAACGATGGTCCGGGACAGCATGGCCCGGTGCCCGCCGTGGCGCAGGCCACCAAGCAGGGGTTTGTCTTCATCCTCAACCGGCTGACGGGGGAGCCGATCTTCCCCATTGACGAGCGGCCCGTGCCCGGCAGCGACGTGCCCGGCATGCGCGTGTCGCCAACACAACCGGTGCCGCGCAAACCCGAGCCCCTGCTTGATACCCATCTGTCGGAAGCGGATATCTGGGGCTTTACCCCCTGGGATCGGGGCAAGTGCCTGGACACCTTCCGCCGCCACCGTTCCGAGGGCTTGTTCACGCCGCCGGGGGAGCAGGGCACCATCCTCTACCCGGCCCATACCGGCGCCGCCAACTGGGGCAGCGTGGCCATAGACCCGCAGCGCAAACTATTGATTGCCAACTACACCCGCGTGGCCAGCGTGGTAACCCTGATCCCGAGGGCGCAGGCCGATGCGCAAATCGCCGCGGGGCAGGTGCCGGTGTACCCCATGGCGGACTCGCCCTACGCCTTCGATCTGACCCTGTTCTTGTCACCCCTGGGCGCGCCCTGCACCGCACCGCCCTGGGGTGGGCTGCGGGCCGTCGACCTGGCCAGTGGCGATACCGTGTGGGACCGGCCACTGGGCACCACCCGCGACGTTGCCCCCTTTCCCTTCTGGCGGGAATTGGGCGTGCCAAACCAGGGCGGCGCGCTGGTCACCGGGGGCGGGCTTACCTTCATCGGCGCCACCACCGACAACTACATCAGGGCCTTTGCCACCGCATCCGGCAAGGCCCTGTGGCAGCATCGCCTGCCAGCGGGCGGGCAGGCCACGCCGATGACCTTTCGCGGCCAGCGCGATGGGCGCCAGTACGTGGTGATTGCGGCCGGCGGCCACGCCTACCTGGGCACCGACCTGGGCGATGCCATTGTGGCCTTCCGCCTGCCGGCGGCGGAATAGGCCGCCGGCCCAGACATCACCGGCGCGGCCGATCAACAGCGCAGCGAATGTCGATCATCACCTTCACCGCCTGCGGTGTGGCCTGGGTGGCAAAGGCGGCGTCTATCTGCTCCAGGGGGAAGGAGTGGGAAATCAGCCCCAGCCGGTCAACGCTGCCATCGCGCATCAACTGCAGGGCGTGGGTGAGGTCTTCGGCGGCATAGCCATTGGACCCCATGATGACCGGCTGCTTCCTGATCAGCGGCATCATGTCGATCAGCATTTTGTCCTCGTAGGCGCCAAAGCACACAATCCGGCCGTTCTCGCAGGCCACCAGCTGCAGGGCGGTCTCCAGCGGGGGCGGGCCGGGCATGTGCTTGATGTAGCCGGCGCAGTCGATCACCACCTGGATGTTGGCGGAGGTTCCGCGCCAGTCGTTCTCCACCCCGGTAATGGCCTGGATCTGCGCCACAAGGTCGCCATCGCGCGCATTGACCGCATGGGTGGCGCCCACCGCCAGGGCCTTTTCCAGGCGGGCATCGTGCACGTCTACGGCGATCAGCGCGCCAAGCTCGGCGCCGGCTGCCCGATAGGCCTGAATCACACCCAGGCCGATAATGCCCACCCCGAACACCAGCACATTCTCGCCCGGCTCGGCCGCAGCCTTGCGCACCATCTGCAGGCCATCGGCCAGCGGCTCGGTGGTGGCGGCCTCCTGAAAACTCACCCCGTCGGGCATGGCCACCAGCTGGAAGGGGTTGTCTGGCACCGCGACAAAATCCGCCATGCCGCCGCCCTGGCCGGTCACGCCCACCACCCGGTCACCCACCGCCCAGCCGCTCACCCCGTCGCCAATGGCCGATATGCAACCGGCGAATTCGTGACCGGGAATCTCATAGCCTTCGGGGGTGGCGCGCACCAGTACATCGCGGGAGCTGTTGTTGCGGTACATATGCAGGTCCGAGCCGCAAATGCCGCAGCTCTGGACGGCCACAATCACCTCGCCCGCTGCCGGGGTGGGTGCCGATGCGTCGTCGCGCATCTCGATCTGGCCGGGGTCAATAAAATTGGCAGAGCGCACAGGTCACCTCATTGCGTGTCAGTGGGTAGTTTCAGCAGGTCGTAAATTTCGTAGATCACCGCCGGGTTCACGTACTCCCGCCAGTAGACAATCTCGTCGTCTTTAAACCGGACAATGCCCACATAGCGGTTGTTGTAGGGCTTGCCCGAGGGAATGTGCCGGGCGTGGGAGGCATACTCGGCAATCAGCACATTGGGGTCCAGCAGTTCGTGCAGGGTTTCTATCTCATAGTCCAGGGGCGTAAATTCATCCAGCCCCTCATTGTCCGAGCCGTCCACCTCGCCGCGAAAATAGCCAATCAGATTATCCCGGCCGGTGACCCTGTCCGGAATCGTCGGCATCGGCCGATAGGGCCAGTCGGCGTAAACATCCTGCGCCAGATAGCGCGCGCAGTTGGCATAGTCGCGCTGGCCCAGGTACGCCAGCATCGTTCTGAACAGGTCGGCATTGTGGCTTCTGAGTGTATGGTCTGCACTGTCACTGCCTGGCATATCCGTTCTCCTTTCGCCCGGGCAACCTTGGCGGCGCACAGCGGGCACGGTGGCGGGTAGGTGGGCACAGGGTAGTGCACCCGGGGCCGGGGGGATTCATGTGAATGGGTGAGGAAACGCCGGTAATTATTCTTTTGAATCGCCCTCTTCAATACGCTCCAGGCGATACCCATTGCGGTACACAGAGCGGATGACGTAGCCCGTGGCGGGGCCAAGGTCCAGCTTTTTTCTCAGCCTGCCGATGTAGATATCCACCGTGCGGGTGGAAATGCAGTTAAAGATATTCCAAACCTCACCGAGCAGGTACTGGCGAGAAAGCAGTGCACCGGCGTGTCTTCCAAAGCATTCGATGAGCAGGAATTCAGTAGAGGTCAGTTCAACACGCAATCCGTTGACCTTTACGGTTTTGTTCTCAGGGTCTATTTGTATGGGGCCGAGTTGTATTAATCCAGTCGGGTGTTTTGACCTTCGGCGCATCGTTGCCATGATGCGGGCCAGAAATTCGGCTTTTTTCAATGGCTTTTCCAGATAGTCATCCGCGCCGGACACCAGTGCTTTTACCAGGTCCAACTCGTCTTCCTGGTCGGATATAACAAGAATGGCCCCGCTGAAACCCAGCTGCTGCCGAAGTGTCTGGATAAATTCAGTACTTTTTTCGTCGGATACTTCCCAATCAACCAGTATGGCGTCAATCGTCAGGTGGTGGTCACTCTGCAGGAACGACGCCCGGTTATCGAAAGGGATTGTTTCGTAGCCGAAGGGGGTTAGCCATTGTGCTAAGCGATCAGTTTGACTCAGATGACTTTCGGCTTTTTCCACATCGCTTTCGGCTGTATCTGAGCCACTTTCGGCTGTATCTGAGTCGCTTTCGATTATGCCTGGATTGTTTTCGGCTTTACCTTCGTTACTTTCTATGATGGCGATGCGAAATGGGTAGTGCTTTTCTGTTGGCGCTAGCATAGAGCGCCGGCGGGAGTGGGTATAAATTTGTGTTGCGCGTTTTTATTCAACAGGTACTTCATTCCTTACAGATTTTACTTATTTTATTTTCATTGGTTCTTTTTATTGCCGCTTTCTGGTTTCTATTTTTGCCTGATTTTTATTTTAAACAGTGAGATTTTGTCAGCTTATACGCTGCGAATGGCGCTGTATTGGCTGTATTTGTAAATAGTTTGTAAATACTAATTGTAAAATTTTAGTAAAAGCTACCTTCCGGGTGATTAAAAAAACGTTTCGCTCGTGCACTATTTAAGCCACATGGTCTGAATTCCCTAATTGATGATCTATCCCTTTTTTAAGGGGTAGGGGTTTTTAGTGCCAAAAAAAAGCAGAAACAGGTGGGGCGGCGTGAAATTTCTCTGTCAATCGCAAAAGTGCACTGGCAATACGATCCAATTTTTCTGGCTGGTGGCATTCAGCCTGCTGATCGCGGGGCCATTGGCACGGGCGCAGGACCCTGCGCTGAACGTCGACGGCCTTCCGGCAGACGTGTTAATTGGCGAGCAGGTCTGCTCCGAATTCAACTTCCGCAACGTGGATACCACCGCCGGTTTCGGCCCGTATCTGGTGGTGGTTCTCGACGCCGGGCTGGTCAACACCCAGTGGGCCTTTCTGGATGTGCTACCGATTGTCGAAACCCTGGGCACCTTTGGCGTCGATGACCCGATAACTGACCCATTAAGCGGCGAACCCCTGGCCGGGAATCCGGGTGCCACCGCCCACCTGGTGCGCTACCCGGTGGGTTATGTAGCACCCGCAAGCGCCGATTTTCCCATGCGCATGTGCAGCCAGGTTGCCCCGGGCAGTGCGATTGGCTCGCCGCTCGCCGTCACGGTGATTCCGGGCTTTGAATATGGCGACACGGCGACGGGCGAGTCGGGTGCGGTGCTCGATACGGCCGAGGCCATCAACACTGGGGTGACACCGCTGCTGGCCCGCCTTGAGAAGCAGAACTCGACCCCCGCCGCTGAAAGAACCCCCGGGCCGGATTTCCCCTTTGACTATCAATGGCATGTGGATGTGTCTGATCAGGTGGTGTTGCAGGCGGTCAGCCTGAGCGACCTGTTGCCGCCAGAACTGCAGTGGACGGGTGGCGCCATCACCATCAGTGCCTCCCCTGGCAGCAGTTGCCGCCTGGACAACACGCCCAACCCGCCGGGTGGTGGGCCTGGTGGTGAGGTGCGCGTGGTATGTGACGCGCTGGTAGGCAGCGCCGGCACTGAGGATTTGCAGGTAACAGTGCCGGTGTATATTGCCGATGTGCTGGATGAGCAGATCGATGACGCGCGCCCCATCACCAACAACCTCAGCATGAACTACAACTACGGCGGGGCAAGCTTCAACAGCACGGCAAGCGATACCCTCCAGGCAGCCCACGCCGTGGTGCAGAAAACCGTGCTTGGCGCCCCCTTGCCCGGCACCACGCTGACCTATTCGCTGCCGTTTCAAATCAGCAATTACGTGACCGAAGCGGATGCCTTTGAGCTGACCGACATCCTTCCTGATGGCCTGATCTTTGTCGATACACTCGATTTGACGATCAACGGCGCGGCCGTCGCCATCACCGAAGTGCAGGCGGCGGGCCCCGGCCCGGGGGAGACCTTGCTGAGCTGGGATGTGGCGGCGGCACTTGGCGCCCCGCTGACCGGTGGCACAATCGGGGAGCTGAGGTACCGCGCGACGGTGGCCTCGGCCTACGCCAATGGCGACCCCATCAACAGTAGCGACACGCTCACCAACAACGCTGAACTCGGCTACCACCTCATCCAGGGCGGCAGTGGCAGTGACGGGGCGACGGCGGCAGTCAACATTCCCGAGAACAGCGCCAACAAGGTGCTGACATCGCCCGCCGGCCCCGGCGAGCTGAACCCGGGCCAGCAAGTGACCTTTCGCCTGTCCATGTCGATTCCCGCGGGCAACTCCGACAACGTGGTGATGATCGATAACTTCCCCCTGCCGGTGCTAAGCGTGAGCATGTCGCCACCGGCGGTTGTGGTGCCGGCGGAGCCGGGCATTTATCAGCCACCGGTGGCGCCGGTGGTTACCGTTGATGCCAGCACCAATTCACTCATCATCGAGTTTGGCGATGTTGATGCGGATGTAGACACCCTGCTGGCGGTTGACGTCACCATGACGGTGAGCGATGCGCCCTATGCCGACAACCTCTACCTCACCAACATCATGCAGGCGACCTATGAAAACTCCGAGGGGCTGGTCAGCGATCAGGTGATTGCCGAGCTGATCCGGGTTGGCGCGCCCGATCTGGTGCTTACCAAGGGCGTGATAGCGGCAGACAACAGTGCAGCAGTGTTGAGCCCACCCTACACCGGCCCGGTAGGGAGCGTGCTGGCCGACAGCGATGTCGAACGCGTTGACGCCGGTGACACGCTGACCTTTGCCGTAACGGTGGAGAACATTGGCGGCCAGCCGGCCTACAACGTGCTGATTACCGACCCTGCGGTGGCGGGCCTTAACTGTGCCGCCACCCCCGATTCTGTGCGCAACGGCGATGGCCAGGCGCTGGCATACAGTGGCGACCTGCCAGGCGGCATCACGCTGGTTGATCCGCTGCCGGCAAACGATGATACGCCAACCGGGGGCGGCGCGCCCTTCGGCGCCGACACCGCCATCGTCCAGTTTCAATGCGAGCTGGCTGGCACCGTGGAGCCCCAGCAGCAGATCGACAACACCGCGTCGGTCACCTGGACCGGCACGCCCACCGGAACCCGCCCTTTCCCGGCCCAGAGTGACAGCGCGCGGATAACGGTGGATACCCCCAGCATCCAGAAATCCATCGCGCAGATCACGCCGGGCTATGCCGGCGTGCTGAACCGGGCGCAAATCGGCGAACTGGTGACTTACGCCGTCAGTGTGCGCATTCCCGAGGGGCGCACGCGCGACGTGGCGCTGGTCGATACCCTGGACGCCGGGCTGGCTTTTGTCGATGTGCTGTCGATTGATGCCAGCGCAGGGCTGTCCACGGCGGCCCACGGCACGGACTTCTCCAGCTTTATCGCCACCGCCAGCATCCAATCACAGGGCGGCGGGGCAACCGCGGCCGATCGCCGCCTGGTGATTGACTTTGGCGAGCTGACCAATGCCGATGACAACAACGCCACGGCGGAGGTGCTCACCGTGCGCTACCGCGTGCGCCTGCTCAATGCGGCGCTCAATACCGAGGGCGAGCGGGTTCGCAACCGCGCGGATTGGCAGTGGCGCGACACCCTTGGCAGGGTGCAGCGGGTAAGGGCGCGAGCCGGCCAGCTCATCGTCACCGAGCCAGACCTGCGTATCGAAAAGGTGGTAACGCCGGATCAGGGCGACGATATGTCCACGCCGCAGGTGACTATTGTCATTCAACACGGGCCGGGCTCCAGCGCCGATGCCTTCGATCTCTCATTCGAGGACATACTGCCGGTGGTCGGCGGCGAAACCCTGATGCAGTTGGTGCCATCCTCGGTACTACTGACCGGGGAATGCCCCGGGGGTATCGAAGCCACCACCGATCTCATTCGCAGTGCCCCGGGAAGCTGGCCGGTGTTCCGGCGCGGGGATCGCTGCGAGATCTCCTTCACCACCGACATCAATGACCTGACCCCGGCTGGCACCACGCTGGATAACTGTGCCCAGGTCAACTGGCAAAGCCTGGCCGCCAGTGATCAGCCCTTGCCCATGCCGCCGTCCAGCGCGCTGGGTGTCGAGCGCACGGGTGACATCGGCGCCGCTGGCGAGATCAACGATTATCGTGCCAACAGCTGCGACACCTTCAAGATCTACGACATTGGCATTGCCAAGACAGTGATCGGCTCCAGTGAACCGCACACTGATACCATTCCCGGCACGCCGAACGAGACCGAATCGCTGGCCATTGGCGAACTGGTTACTTTCGAACTGGTGCTCACGGTGCCGGAATCGCCGGTTGACGCCCTGCGGGTGGTTGACCGCATGCCTGCGACGCAGGTCGTGCTGGAGCTGGTGAGCACGCGGCAGATCAGCCATGGCGCAGACGTGTTCCCGGAAGGGGGCGTGCAGGGTGATGCACTGGTGCCGGTAATCAATGCCTTTGTGGACACTAACGGTGACGGCATCAACGACAGCGTGGAGCTGGACTATGGCAACGTGGGGCGCGCCATCAACAGCATCACCGACGAAGATGACCGGATACGCATAGAGGTGGTGGCCAAGGTGCTGGATAGGGCCGCCAACCGCAACAACGACCGCGACCAGAACACCGCCACCGTCAGCTATGCCGTGGATGCCAGTGGTACGCGCAATCATCGTTCGGATACCTACGGTGTCGAAGTTGTCGAGGCCCTGCTGAACATTGAAAAAACCGCCGAACAGAGCGAGGTTGAAGCGGGGGACATCGTCAATTATCGCCTGCGTGTGGTGCATGCCAACGCGTCGCGCACCGATGGCATGGATGTGCTGCTGGAAGATGCCCTACCGCCGGAACTGACGCTGGTGCCCGGTACGCTCACGGCAAACCGTTGCAGCGTGGCGCCGGACACATTGAGCGAAACCGGCAACACGATCTCCGCGGGCTGGGCGCGCTTTCCGCTGGATGCCGATTGCGAGATAGAGTTCCAGGCCGAGGTTGGCGTGCCTGCGCTGACCGGTTCAGTCATTCCCAACACCGGCGAGCTGGCCTGGACCAGCCTGCCCGGGGAAGGCGATGCCGATGACCGGCCCTATACCACCAGCGACCAGTGGGATGTGGTGGTCAGCAACCCGGGCCTGGAAAAGGCCATCACCGCCACCAGCAGCGAGGATACCTCCTTTACGCCCGGTGAAGCGGTCACCGACCTGACCATTGGTGAAACGGTAACCTTTGCCATCACCCTCACCGTGCCCGATGGCACTACACGGGCGGCCAGGGTGACAGACGTGCTACCCAGCGACGCGCGCTTCTTGGTGACCTCCAGCAGGGTGGTGAGCATCGGCGGGGATCTGTCGATCAGCGAACCGCTGGCCATTGGCGATGCCGCAAGCTGTTTGCAGAGCGACCCATCGTATACAGACAGCTGTAGCTGGCAGCTGGGTGACATCGTCAACCAGCCGGACCGTCGCGCCGACCCGGATGCCGAGGACACGATTGTGTTCGAAGTGGTGGCCACGGTGATCGACGACGCGGAAAATTCCGGCCTGCCGAACGTTGATGACGACGTGATCAATCTCGCCCGCCTGGATAGCCTCAATGTCACCCTGCTGGCCAGGGCGCGGATGGCGATTGTTGAGCCACTGCTGAATATCGAAAAGTACACTGCTTCCGGCGGCGACATTCAGGAAGTGGAGGTGGGCCAGTCCCACCGCTTCAGCCTGGTGGTAGAGCACCGGGCGGCATCCACCGCCACAGCCCGTTCGCTGGTGATCGAGGACGTGCTTGTTGCTGACATGCTGTGGGGCGGCAACCTCAGCAGTGACTGTCCGGCCCTGCAGGTGAACGCGCCGGCAGAGAACACCAACGGCACCGTGACCCTGCGCATGGACAGCCTGCCGCTGTCCCTGCAGCGCTGCGAAATTGCCTTTGATGTCAGCCTGGCGCCCACGGCCTCGGTGGATGCAGAGTTCCCCAATACCGTATCCCTGACCTGGGAGTCCCATCCCGGTGCCGGCCAGCCACCATCGCGCCCGGGCCGTGACGAGGGGGCCGCCTTGCTGTTCACCTCCAGCGATGCCTATGTGGCCAAGGCCCTGTATGCCACGGCACTGGATGATACCGGCCTGGCGGAATACGACGCTGTACTGGAAGATCTGGCGATCGGTGAGGTGGTGGAGTATCGCATTACCGCCTATCTGGAAGAGGGCATGACGCCTGACCTGGTGATTACCGACGTGCTCCAGGACGATGCCGGTGGTGCCCTGGAATTCATCGCGGGCGATGTGGTGTTCATGGGCAACAACCTGGTCACCGAGAGCAATCGCCCCATCGCTTCCGTGTCCGGCAACACCCTATCCCTCGGTTTCGGGCCGGTGACTAACAACCCGGACGGCGTGCTGGATGAGAACGACACCCTGGTCTATCGCCTGTTTGCTCGCGCCCCGGATGTGGCGGCGAACGTGGCGGGCAATGTACTGGAGAACGCCGCCTTGCTTGAGCACAGTGCCGCCGGTGGTGGCAGTCATCGGGCCGATGCGAACGTGCTGGCCGATGTGGTGGAGCCAGTGCTTGGTCTCAGCAAGTCCTTCGGCGCGCTGGTGGATGGGGTGGCCAGCATCGAACTGGTATTGGAAAACACCGGTAACGCGCCAGCCTACGACATTCGCCTGACGGACGACCTGGACGAGGGGCAGTGGGTGGCCGGTTCGGTTGTCGCCACGCAGGTGCCGCCCGGTTTTGAACTGAGCGAGAGCGATGACGGTGCGATGGTGGTGACCCTCGCCATGACCGGCAACCCCGATTCGCCCCCGGCCGAGCAGGTGTTGGCCCCGGGAGAGTCGCTCAGCCTGGTTTTTGAGGTGGTATTGCGCGAAGAGCGCGACCCGGCCGATGTCTATCGTATTCCCAATACCGGCGAGGCAACGGCGACCTCCCACCCCGGGGTGGTTGTGGGCGAGCGAACCTATACCAGCAGCGACGATGACACACTGCTGCTGCCGGGACTTGAGTTCGTCAAATCCGCATCTACCAGTTCGGCTATCCCGGGCGAGCTGATTACCTACACCCTCACCGTGACCAACAGCGGTGAAGGCGCGCTCACCGACCTGGTGCTGCGCGACACGCCAGAGAGTCACGCGCAGCTGCAGCCCGGTTCGTTGGTGGCGTCCAATCCCATGGCGGTGATTGAAAGCGGCAACGATGCGGGCGATACCGAGATTGTACTTCGCCTTTCCGAACTGGGCGCCGGTGCAAGCCTCTCCGTGGAATATCAGGTGCGGGTACCGCTGCCCTATCCCGACGGCAGTGTCGCCACCGGCATTGCACAGCGCCTGGTCAATCAGGCCCTGGTGGACAGCGCACAAACACTGGAACGGCTGTCTGATGACCCGGCGACGAGTGCCGAGGGCGATGCCACCGTTGTCAGCGTTGTTGCCGACCCGATACTGCGGCTGGCCAAGGACGATGGCGTGGCATCCTCGGTGCCGGGCGCAACGCTGACCTATGCACTGACCTTCAGCAATGCCGGCGACCAGGACGCCTCCGGCGTTGTGCTGACCGAGGTGGTGCCGGCGTATACACGCTTTAACGCCAGCGGCAGCACAGCGGGGTGGAGCTGCCCCAACGGCGCCGTGGCCGGCAGTGTCTGCGAGCTGGTGGTTAGCGGCGGGCTCGGTGGCGGGGCAAGTGGAGAAGCCTACTTCGCCGTGGACATTGCGCCGGGTTTGCCCGCCGGGGTCAGCCAGGTAGAGAACACCGCGCGCATCAGCGAAGACGGGGCCGAGTTCGAGCAGCCAGCCGGCGAACCTGCCACCGCGACTGCCGGGCATGTCACGCCCCTCAGCGCCATGCCCGGGCTTTGGCTCAACAAGGACGATGGCGGCATCACCGCGTTCCCCGGGCTCGTGTTCAGCTACGAACTGCGCTACGGCAATAACGGCAACCAGGCAGTAACAGGCGTGGTGCTCACCGAAACCGTCCCGCCCTACACAACCTTCGACCGCAGTGCCAGCACCCCGGGCTGGAGCTGTGCAGACGGCGCCGGGCCCGGCACCCAATGCACCCTGGCCATCGGTGAACTGGCAGCAGAGCAAAGCGGTACGGCCAACTTCGGCGTGCACCTGATTGTGCCCCTGCCACTGGGCGTTCATGACACCACCAACACCGCCGTGCTCAGCGACGACGGCAGCAACCCGGCCGGCCCGCAGCAGGCGACCGCCACCGACGACACACCATTGGCGGCCTTCCCGGATCTGCTGGTCACCAAAACCGCCAACGTGCGCGTGCCGCAACGCGGCGACGTGGTGGTTTACGACGTTGGCTATAGCAACCGCGGCACCCAGCACGCCAGTGGCGTAGAACTGCGCGAAACCGTGCCCGAAGGCACAGTCTTTGTCGCCGCCGACAGCGCCCCCGCAAACTGGAGCTGCGCCGACGGCGCACCGGCGGGCACCCAGTGCGTGCTGGAGGTGGGCGTGCTGGAAGTCGGGGTGAGCGCAAGCGTGCCCTTTGCCGTGAAGGTGGTGGATATCCCAGCGTCGCTTGAAATACGCAATATCGTCAGCATCCGGGATGACGGCACCAACGGCGAGGGGCCAAAGAGCGGCGACGAAATCGCGACCCACACCGTGCGCTTCTCCGTTGCCGGGATTCCGGTAATGGATGCCCGCATGCTGGCCCTGCTCGCGCTGGCGATGATCGCTCTGGCGGCCGCCTGTCAGCGGAGGAGGGCTGCGCGTAAGGTGGGCTAGGGGGCTGCGCGCAGGGGCGGGGTTGCGACGAGCCTCGCCGGCACCTGCGCGGGGCCGGCGATGTGTCTGTCAGGCGCCAGCCTTGGTTGCGCACTCTCATTTATTTCTCACCTACTTCCCACCTCGGCTAGGGCAAGAAAAGCCCGTCGTTCTCAGTGGCTCTGCAGAGCCGAATGACGGCGTGGTTCTCCCGTTTCAGCGAAAGATACTTGAAAGCCATCAAAACATACTGTAGGTTCAAATCCGCATTTTGAACGCTGCCGTATGCCGCTCGACTGCCCGCAGGGCAGGACGCGCGGCGCACAGGCGCCAACCATTCCCAGAAGAGGTGCAGCCGTGAGTGAGCTGGAACAATTCCGCGCCGAAACCCGCGCCTGGCTGGAGGCCAACTGCCCCCAGTCCATGCGCACACCGGCACGCGGGTTTGAGGATATCTACAACGGTGGGCGCAAGCCCGAAATCGACCACCCGGACCAAAAGGTCTGGTGCGACCGCATGGCCGAGCGCGGCTGGACGGTGCCCACCTGGCCGAAGGAGTACGGTGGCGGTGGCCTCAGCAAGGAGGAGGCCAAGGTGCTGGCCCAGGAGATGGCGCGCATCAATGCCCGCCGCCCGCTGGACAGCTTTGGCATTTCCATGCTTGGCCCGGCCCTGCTGAAGTTCGGCACCGAAGCGCAGAAGAAAGAACACCTGCCGCCCATCGTGCGCGGCGAAATCCGCTGGTGCCAGGGCTATTCCGAGCCCAATGCCGGTTCCGACCTGGCGAGCCTGGCAACCCGCGCGGATGATAAGGGCGATCACTACCTGATCAACGGCCAGAAAATCTGGACCTCCTACGCCGACAAGGCGGACTGGATTTTCTGCCTGGTGCGCACCGACAACTCCGGCAGCAAGCACGAGGGCATCAGCTTTGTGCTGTTCGATATGGACCAGCCCGGCGTTACCGTAAAACCGATCAAGCTGATCAGCGGCTCGTCGCCCTTCTGCGAGACCTTCTTTGACGATGCGAAAGCGCTGAAGGCGAACCTGGTGGGCGAAGAAGGCAAGGGCTGGACCATCGCCAAGTACCTGCTGACCCACGAGCGGGAAATGATCTCCAGCTTTGGCACCGCGCCGCGCCAGTCCCTGGGCCAGCAGGCGGTGGACGTCATCGGCGCCGATGCCTCGGGCCGCCTGGCCAACGGCGTGCTGCGCCAGAACATTGCCCAGTACCAGTTGGATGCCCTGGTGTTCGGCTACACCATGGCTCGGGTGGGCGATGAGGCGAAGGCGGGGCAGGGCCTGGGGCCGGCGTCGTCCATCTTCAAATACTACGGCACCGAGCTGAACAAGCGCCGTAACGAGCTGAACCTGGCGGTGCAGGGCGAGGCGGCCCTGGGTTGGGACGGCGAAGTGTACGACGGCGGGCAACTGAGCCGCGACTGGCTGCGTTCCAAGGGCAACTCCATTGAGGGCGGCACCTCCGAGGTTCAGCTCAACATTATTGCCAAGCGCGTGCTTGGCCTGCCGGACGCCTGAGCCGGACGCGATAGAGGACAACAGCATGGCACTGGTATTGAACGAAGAGCAGATCATGCTCAAGGATTCCGCCGCGGGCTTTCTGGCCCAGAAGGCGGCGGTAGCGCAACTGCGCGCGCTGCGAGACAGCGGCAGCAAAACCACCTTCGACGGCGATGTGTGGAATGAAATGGTGAACATGGGCTGGGCCAGCATTGCCATTCCCGAGGCCTATGGCGGCCTGGGTTATGGCTATACCGGCCTGGGCCTGGTGCTGGAGCAGGTGGGGCGCCACCTCAGCAACTCGCCGCTGGAGTCGGCGGTGCTGGTGGGCGCTACCCTGGTCAATGAGCTGGCCAGCGAAGCCCAGAAGCAACAGTGGCTGCCGGCCATTGCCGCCGGTGAAACCCGGTTCAGCCTGGCCCTGCAGGAGGGCGCGCACCACAACCCGCAGCAGCTGGCCACCAGCGCCCGTCGCGAAGGCGATGGCTTTGTGCTCAGCGGCAGCAAGGTGCTGGTGCTGGATGCGCCCAGCGCCCAGCAATTTCTGGTAGTGGCGCAACTGGAAGGCACCGATGGTGCCAGCGTGTTTGCGGTGCCGGCCAGTGCCGATGGTCTGGCCATTGAATCGCGCGCCATGGTGGACAGCCGCGCCGCTGGCGCCCTCACCCTGAACCAAGTGGCCGTCGGCGCCGATGCCCTGGTGGGCGAGGCGGGGGCCGCTG
Source organism: Parahaliea mediterranea (assembly GCF_003402235.1). GTDB lineage: Bacteria > Pseudomonadota > Gammaproteobacteria > Pseudomonadales > Halieaceae > Parahaliea > Parahaliea mediterranea. Next base: position 149,742 of record NZ_QEWO01000003.1, on the reverse strand, counting down.
GCCCCGCGCTGGAGCGCACGCTGGATATTGCCAACATCGGCCTTTCCGCCGAGCTGCTGGGCCTGTCGGCGGAGGCCTTCGAGCGCACCGTGGCCTATTTGCAGGAGCGCAAGCAGTTCGGCCGCATTATCGGCAGTTTCCAGGGCCTGCAGCACCGGGCCGCGGAGCTGTTTGCCGAACTGGAGCTGGCCCGCTCCATCGTGCTCAAGGCCCTGCAGGCCATTGATGAGGGCGCCGACAACCTGCCCCTGCTGGCCAGCGCCGCCAAGGCCAAGCTGTGTGAAGTGGCCCAGCGCGCCAGCAACGAGGCGGTGCAGATGCACGGCGGCATCGGCATGACCGATGAATGTGATATCGGCTTTTTCATCAAGCGCGCCCGGGTGGCCCAGCACACCTTTGGTGACTATAACTACCATCTGGATCGCTTCGCCCGCCTCGGCGGTTTCTGAGGCCACAACACCGGGGATGGCCAATAAGATGCGCCCTGAAGTACAGCAGTTCGATGCCGCGGTGGCTGCCCTCACAGCCCCAGGGGCGCCCTTCGCCGTGACCAATGTGGAGGCCGGTGGCGTCAGCTATCGCAACTACGAAGCACTGCCCGCCAACCTTGGCGAGTACTTCCTGAACATGCTGAACCACGGCGACAAGGAATTCGCCCTCTACCTGGATGAACGCTACACCTTTGCCGAAACCTACGCCCACAGCGCCGCTTTTGCGGCAGCGCTGCAGGGCCGGCTCGGTGTGTCCAAGGGCGAGCGGGTTGCCATTCTCAGTCGCAACAACCCCCAGTGGATGATGACGTTCATCGCCACCCTGGCTACCGGTGTGGTGGCGGTGCCGATGAACGCCTGGTGGACCACGGAGGAGCTGGACTACGGCCTGCGCGACTGCGGCGCCAGGGTGGTGGTGGCCGACCGCCAGCGCATCGAGCGGCTGGCGCCCCTGGTGGACACCCTCGGCCTGACGCTGGTGGCCATTGACGACTGCAGCGACCTGGCGGTGCCCGCCCTGTCCTTCGGTGAGCTGCTCGCCGAGTATGCCGGCTCGGCAATGCCGCAGGTGGCCGTGGATTGTGATGATTACGCCACCATCATGTATACCTCGGGCTCCACCGGCCATCCCAAGGGCGCGCTGTCCAGCCACCGGGGCATTCTGTCGGCCCTGTACAGCTGGCTGCTGATGGGCATCGCCAGCAAGCAGGTGGAGGCCGCCGATGACGCCCCGGACGTGGCAGAACTGCAGCCCTGCGGCCTGCTGACCATTCCGCTGTTCCACTGCACCGGCTCGCATTCGGCCTTTTTGCTGTCGCTGATCGCCGGGCGCAAGCTGGTGATCATGCACCGCTGGGACGTGCAGGAGGCCCTGCGGCTTATCGAGGTCGAGAAGGTCACCTGGTTCAACGGCGTGCCCACCATGTCGGCGGAATTGCAGGAGGCGGCGCGCAGCAGCAAGCGGGACCTGTCCACCCTCAAGGATATTTTCTCCGGCGGCGCGGCGCGGCCCCCGGACCAGGTGGGCAAGTTGGCCAGCACCTTTCGCAAATCCATTCCCGGCAGCGGTTACGGGCTGACCGAAACCAACGCCCTGGGCGCGGTGAACAGCGGCGCCCTGTATATCGCCAATCCCGGCAGCACCGGGCGTGTGGTGCCGGCGGTAACCGAGTTTCGCATCACCAGCGCCGATGGCGAGGCGCTGCCGGTGGGTGAGCGCGGCGAGGTGTGCATGAAGTCCCCGGCCAATGTGCTGGGCTACTGGAACAAGCCCGAGGCCACCGCCGAGGCCTTCCGGGACGGCTGGTTCCACACCGGCGACGTGGGCTACATGGACGAGGACGGCTTCCTTTATATTGTCGATCGCATCAAGGAGGTCATCATCCGCGGCGGCGAGAACATCAGCTGCCTGGAGGTAGAGGCCGCCATCTACAGCCACCCGGCGGTGGCGGAGGCGGCGGTGTTCGGCCTGCCGGACGAGCGCCTGGGCGAAGTGGTGGGGGCGGCCGTTCTGCTGCACGATGCCCAGGCCCTCGACGCGGCGGCGCTGCGTGACTATCTCGCAGGGCATCTGGCCGGCTTCAAGATTCCGGCCCATATCTGGTTTCGCGATGAGCAGCTGCCGCGCATCGCCACCGGCAAGATTTTCAAGCGCCAGCTCAAGAGTGACTATGCCGCCGAGCTGGCGCAGCAGGCTGAGCGCGCCTGATTCAATCGGCGCGGGAGGCGACAGTAACGCACATGACGACGACTGGAGAGTGACAATGGATTTAGGCATCAGCGACAAACTGGCCCCCCTGCTGCAGCAGGTGAAGGACTTCATCACCGACAACATCGAACCGGTGGAACACGAGTACCTGGCCGAAATCGGCGTTGGCGACCGCTGGCAGTTCACCGCCCGCCAGACCGAGATCATGGAAGGGCTCAAGACCAAGGCGAAGGCGGCGGGGCTGTGGAATTTCTTCCTTACCGACGGCGAGCACGGCTCGGGCCTGAACACCGTGGAATACGCCTACCTGGCGGAGGAGATGGGCAAGTCCCACATCGCCGCGGAAGTCTTCAACTGCGCGGCGCCGGACACCGGCAACATGGAAGTGCTGCACAAGTACGGCTCCGAAGCCCAGAAGCAGCAGTGGCTGGAGCCGCTGATGAACGGCGAGATTCGCTCCGCCTACGCCATGACCGAGCCCGGCGTGGCATCCTCCGACGCCACCAACATTGGCACCACCGCGGTGCTGGAGGGTGACGAATGGGTGATCAACGGCGAGAAGCACTATATTTCCGGCGCTGGCGACCCGCGCTGCAAGATCATGATTGTGATGGTCAAGACCGACCCGGACGCTCCCAAGCACCTGCAGCAGAGCCAGATTCTGGTGCCCATGGACACCCCCGGGGTGGAAAACGTGCGGCCGATGAACGTGTTCTCCATGGACGACGCCCCCCACGGCCACATGCACCAGCGCTACACCAACGTGCGGGTGCCCAAAGACAACATCATCCTCGGCCCCGGCCGCGGCTTTGAAATCTCCCAGGGTCGCCTGGGCCCGGGCCGCATCCACCACTGCATGCGCGCCATCGGCGCGGCAGAGAAGGCCCTGAAACTGCTGTGCGAACGCTCCGTCTCCCGCACCGCCTTCGGCAAGCCCCTGGCCCGCCTGGGCGGCAACATCGACATCATTGCCAATGCCCGCATGGACATTGAAATGGCGCGGCTGCTGACCCTGAAAACCGCCTGGATGATGGATCAGGTGGACCCGAAAGAAGCCCGGGTGTGGATTTCCATGATCAAAACCGCGGTGCCGAATGTGTCCATTCGCATTGTCGATCAGGCCATCCAGATGTACGGCGCCCTCGGCGTGTCACAGGATACGCCGCTGGCCACCATGTACATGGCCCAGCGCACCCTGCGCCTGGCGGATGGCCCGGATGAAGTACACCGCATGGTGGTAGGGCGCAATGAGCTGAAGGGCTATATGGCCGCGCAGGACGAGGTCAACGCCACCTTCCGCGACGGCTGAAGTGACCCCGGCTGCGGCGGCCCGCCCGCTGCAGCCGGCGCTCAGCCTTCGCCGAGCGCCGCTTCCACAAACTGGTGAAACTGCACTGCCGGTTGCTCCAGCGCGCCGAACAGCAGGCTGTCGTTGGCGCCGCTGGCAAAGCCCTTCTGGGCGCCCACCGACACGAAAATATCCTCCGCTTCGAACACCCCTTTATCAATCAGCTCGAAGGAGCGCTCGAAGTGGTCGCGCTCCTGCTCGGACGCCGGCGCCCGTGGCGTCAGCATGTTGTGTACAAACAGGGTGCGGTCAGGCGCCTGGGGGAACAGACTGATCACGCTGGTGTACTCCGGGTGGAAGATCAGCACCATGTTCGGGAACAGGGTGTAGGAGAAGGTGGCGTGGTGGCGCCGGTCGAGGGCCTCGGGCGCCAGGGCCAGGTCGTCCAGCAGGGTATTGCGCGCCACCGCCGAGCGAATGTGGCGACCGTGCACGCTGGTTTCGGCCAGCGCATCCGGGAAGAAGGGCCCCACGGTTTTTTTGTGCAGGCGCACCACGTGGTAGCCATCGAGAAAGGCGTCCTGTACCAGCTTCCAGTTGCAGGCGATGTCCTTCACGCTCTGGCGGCAAAAGTGGTAGTCGCCCAGTTGGAAGTCGTCGAAGTCGCGGCCCAGGCCCGCCAGGTGGCTGTCCAGGTCCATGTGGTCGCCGGGGGTGGCCTGCACCCAGATCAGGCCGTGGCGCACTTCGGTGGGCAGGGCCACCAGGTTAAAGTCGGCGGGGTCGATATCGCAGAAGCTCTCCGCCCGGGGAATATTGCGCAGTTGGCCGTCCAGGCCGTAGGTCCACTGGTGGTAGGGGCACACCAGCGAGCGCACGCTTGCCTGCCCCTCGTTTTGCAGCAGGCGCATGCCGCGGTGGCGGCACACGTTGAGAAAGGTGGCAATGGCGCCGGCTTTATCGCGCAGGGTCACCAGCGGCAGCCCCAGCCAGTCATAGACCAGGGCGTCACCGGGCTCGGGGATCTGCGTTGCGTGGCCAATCACCTGGGGGTAGCGGTGGATCAGCCGGTCGACTTCGCGCTGCAGGCGCTGCGGGTCGGTGTAGGCCGCGATGGGCACCCGCAAACTGCAGGGCGGGGGCGCGTCGACGGCGCCCCTGGCGCGTTGCTGCAGGCGGGCCAGCAGGCCGTCACAGGACGTGGCTTGCTGCTGCTCGGCATCAGGGTTGTTGGCGGCGGCGCGGGTGGACTGCGGCATGCTGTTATCTCTGTGTCAGGCAGTGTGAAGGGAGCTTAGCAGGCTGCGATGCCGGCAAAAATACTTGAACGCTAGTTTTTCATACTGTATGTTCAAATCCGCTTTTTCTGGAGCGCCGGGGCATCCGCGTGAGGGCGCGATGCCGTCTACACTGATCAGACCCGCGCTTTCCCACCACACCAACGATAAGGAGCACACGATGGCGGCGACACTGATCCCCAAGGACAAGATGCTGGAGCAAAAGGGGCGCAAGTTCGAGCCAGGCCCCTGGGTGACCCTGGACCAGGAGCGCATCAACCAGTTTGCCGATTGCACGGAAGACCACCAGTTCATCCACCTCGATCAGGAAAAGGCCGCCCAAACGCCCTTTGGCGGCACCATTGCCCACGGCTTTCTGACCCTGTCCATGCTGGTAAAGATGTGCGAGGGCAGCGGCATCATTCCCGAGAATGTGGTGATGGGCATTAACTACGGCTTTAATAAGGTGCGTTTTCTGGCGCCGGTGCGCGCTGGCAAGCGGGTGCGGGCCCATGTGGAAATCACCGACGTGGAAGCCAAAGATGGCGGCCGCTTCCTGGTGACCCAGAGCATCAGCGTCGAGATCGAAGGCGAGGACACCCCGGCCCTGGTGGCCGAGTGGCTGTCCATGGTGGTCACCGCCTAAGCTCCACTTGGCATCAATCCGGGGCGTCGGCCAGACGCAGGCTGCCCCGGCAACTCAAACCCTTCGGCCAGGCGCCGCCAGCGCGCCGGGGCGAAACCCACAACGTGAAGCGGTGCAGCGGCGAGCCCAGGGCCCCGGCGGCATCGAACAATCAGGAGGAATACACACCATGTCTATTCGCTATGACGGCAAAGTCGCCATCGTAACCGGCGCCGGCCAGGGGCTCGGCCGCTGCCATGCCATTGAACTCGCCAAGCGCGGTGCCAAAGTGGTCGTGAACGACCTGGGCGGCGCAAAAGACGGCACCGGCGCGTCCAGCGACGCCGCCCTGGCCGTGGTGGCAGAGATTGAAGCCGCCGGTGGCGAAGCCATTGCCAACGGCGCCAACGTGGCCAAATACGCCGACGTGGAAGCCATGGTGAAGCAGGCCGTGGACAAGTGGGGCCGGGTAGACATACTGGTCAACAACGCCGGCATCCTGCGCGACAAAAGCTTTGCCAAAGGCTCCCTGGAGGATTTCCAACTGGTGCTGGACGTGCACCTGATGGGCACCATCAACTGCACCAAGGCCTGTTGGGACATCATGCGCGAGCAGGAGTACGGCCGTATCGTGGTGACCTCGTCTTCTTCCGGCCTGTACGGCAACTTCGGCCAGACCAACTACGGCGCGGCCAAAATGGGCGTGATCGGCGCCATGAACACCCTGGTGCAGGAAGGCGCCAAGTACAACATTCGCGTTAACGCCCTGGCGCCCACCGCCGGCACCCGCATGACCGAGGGCCTGCTGCCAGAGAAGGCCTTCGACCTGCTGACCCCGGAAACCGTCACCCCGGCGGTGCTCTACCTGGTGAGCGAAGATGCCCCCAACCGCACCATCCTGTGTGCCGGCGCCGGCGGCTTCTCGGTGGCCAAGATCGTGGAAACCGAGAGCGTGTGGCTGTCGCCCGACGAGCAGACCCCGGAAGGCATCGCTGCCCACTGGGATGAAATCAACAAGTTCGAAGGATCGCGGGAGCTTTCCGCCGGCTTCGAGCAGTCGGTGAAAATGCTGACCGTGGCCGCCAATGGCCTTGGCATCAAACTGGATTAAGGAGCGCCACCATGAAAGAAGCAGTCATTGTCTCCACCGCCCGCACCCCCATCGGCAAGGCCTATCGCGGCGGCTTTAACAACTTGGGTGGCGCCAGCCTTGGCGCCGCTTCGGTGGCGGAAGCAGTGCGCCGCGCCGGCATCGACCCGGCGGAAGTCGACGACGTGATCATGGGCTGCGCCCTGCAGCAGGGCGCCACCGGCACCAACGTGGCGCGCCAGATTGCCCTGCGCGCCGGCCTTGGGGCGGGGGTATCCGGCATGACCATCGACCGCCAGTGCTCCTCCGGCCTGATGGCGGTGGCCACCGCGGCCAAGCAGGTGATCGACGACGGCATGGGCATTGTGGTGGGCGGCGGCCTGGAGTCCATCTCGCTGGTGCAGAACGAGCACATGAACCTGCACCGCATGGTGGATGAAGAGCTGATGGCCATGCACCCGGACATCCATATGCCCATGCTGCAAACCGCCGAGGTGGTGGCCAAGCGCTACAACATCAGCCGCGACGCCATGGACGAGTACGGTCTGCAGTCGCAGCAGCGCACCGCCGCCGCCTATGAGGCCGGCAAGTACGCCGACGAACTGGTGCCGGTCACCTGCCAGCGCATCGTCTGGGACAAGGCAACCGGCGAGCAGTCCGAGGCCGAGGTGACCGTCTCTGCCGACGAGGGCTTGCGTGCCACTACCGCCGAGGGCCTCGCCGGCCTTAAGACGGTGATCGAGGGTGGCACCATCACCGCCGGCAACGCGTCCCAACTGTCCGACGGCTCCTCTGCCCAGGTGGTAATGGATGCCAAGCTGGCGGAGCAGCGCGGCCTGGAGCCGCTGGGCATTTACCGCGGCATTGCGGTGGCCGGTTGCGAACCCGACGAGATGGGCATTGGCCCGGTGTTCGCCGTGCCCAAGCTGCTCAAGCAGCACGGCCTCGGTGTGGACGACATCGGCCTGTGGGAACTGAACGAAGCCTTCGCGGTGCAGGTGCTGTACTGCCGCGACAAACTCGGCATCGACAACGATAGGCTCAACGTCAACGGCGGGGCCATCTCCGTGGGCCACCCTTACGGCATGAGCGGCTCGCGCATGATTGGCCACGCCCTGATCGAGGGCAAGCGCCGCGGCGTGAAGTACGTAGTGGTCACCATGTGCGTGGGCGGCGGCATGGGCGCAGCCGGCCTGTTTGAAGTGGCCTAGGGGCCAAGCACAATTTACGGCGCCTGCGGGCGCCGTTCTTGTCTCTGCGGGCCGCTTACGGGCGGCCCCGGAGCGACAACGGACTGAACCAAGGAGCAGGACATGAAAGCAGTAGTCTGCAGCGAATACGGCATGGCCGACAAACTGAAACTGGAGAGCGATTGGCCGGCACCGGAGGTGGGCAAGGGCCAGGTGGTGATCGACATCAAGGCGGCGGGACTTAACTTCCCCGATGTGTTGATGATGCAGGGCAAGTACCAGACCCAGCCGGAATTGCCCCATGTTGTGGGCGGCGAATGTGCCGGCGTGGTGAGTGCTGTGGGTGAGGGTGTGACCCGGGTCAAACCCGGCGACAGAGTGATCGCTATGGTGGGCTGGGGCGCCTTTGCCGAGCAGATTGCCGCTAGCGAGTCGGTGGTGTTTCCCATGCCGGATGGCCTGAGCTTTGAGCAGGCGGCCGGGGTTGGCGTCACCTATTTCACCTCCTACCACGCCCTGGTGCAGCGGGCCAACATCCAGCCGGGCGAAACCCTGCTGGTACTTGGCGCCGCCGGCGGTGTGGGCGTTACCGCCATCGAACTTGGCAAATTGCTGGGTGCGAAGGTAATCGCCGCCGCCAGCTCCGACGAGAAGCTGGAACTTTGCAAGCAGCTTGGCGCCGACGAGGTAATCAACTACTCAGATGGCTCGCTGAAGGACAAGCTCAAGGAGCTCACCGGCGGCAAGGGCGTGGACGTGGTTTACGACCCGGTGGGTGGCGACTTCAGCGAGCCGGCCCTGCGCAGCATGGCCTGGAAGGGGCGCTACCTGGTGATTGGCTTTGCCAGCGGCCCGATCCCCACGCCGCCGCTGAACCTGACTCTGCTCAAGGGCTGCTCCATTGTCGGCATTTTCTGGGGGCGTTTTACTATGGAGGAGCCGGAGCTCAACCTGGCCAACATCCAGGCCCTGTGGAAGTACTTTGCCGCCGGCAAGTTGAACCCGGTGGTCACCGATCTGTTCCCGCTGGAAGAGTACGAAGCGGCCTACAATTGCATGATTGAGCGCCGTGCCCGCGGCAAGGTGATCCTCACCATCGCCAGTTGAACCAACCCAGGGGGGCGTCTGATGCAGGGCTTTGTCTTTAACACCACGCCGCAAATCCAGTGCGCCCCCGGCAGCGCACTGGCGCTGGCCGAGAGCTGCCGCCGGCTGGGGGTGAGCCGCCCCCTGCTGGTGACCGACCCGCAACTGATGGCCATTGGCCTGGTGGCTCCGGTGCTGGCGGCGCTGGAGCAGGCCGGCGTGCCGGCCCTGGTGTTCGACCAGGTGCGGGAGGACCCGCCCGAGGCAACAGTGCTGGATGCCACCGACCTGGCCCGCCAGCAGGGCGCCGACGGGGTGATAGCCGTTGGTGGCGGCAGCTCCATGGATGTGGCCAAAGTGGTGGCTGTACTGCTCGGCGGCGAGCAGCCGCTGGCAGAGCTGTACGGCGTTGACCAGGTGCGCAATGCGCGCCTGCCGCTGATGCTGGTGCCAACCACCGCGGGCACCGGCTCGGAAGTCACGCCAGTGGCCATTGTCACCACGGGTGAGACCACCAAGGCGGGTATTTCCTCCCCGGTGCTGCTGCCCGATGTGGCGGTGCTGGATGCCGACCTGACTCTTGGCCTGCCGCCGGCGGTGACCGCCATGACCGGCGTGGACGCCATGGTGCACGCCATCGAGGCCTACACCACCCGGCACCGCAAGAACCCGATCTCCGACAACCTGGCCCGCGAGGCGCTGGCCCTGCTGGCGCGCAACATCCGCACCGCCGTCAGCGACGGCGGCAACCGGCAGGCCCGCGGCAACATGCTGCTGGGCGCCTGCCTGGCCGGGCAGGCCTTCGCCAATGCGCCGGTGGCGGCGGTACACGCCCTGGCCTACCCGCTGGGTGGCCACTACCACATTCCACATGGGTTGAGTAATTCCCTGGTGCTGCCGAGTGTGCTGGCCTTCAACGCCCCACAGGCTGCACCGCTCTACGCCGAACTGGCGGATATTGTGGTGGGGGGCAAGGGGGGTGCCAAATTAGGTGGCAAGGTGAGTGGTAGCGACGAGGCCAAAACCGCCGCCCTCATCCATGCACTGCGCACCCTTATCGACGACCTCAAGCTGCCGGCCACCCTGGCAGCCGCCAAAGTGCCAGAGGCCGACCTGCCCATGCTGGCCGCCGATGCCATGCTGCAACAGCGGCTGCTGGTGAATAACCCGCGCGAGGTGAGCGAGGCCGACGCCCTGGCCATCTACCGCGCCGCCTACGGGGCGGCAGGCGGAGGCGCCGCATGAGCCTGCCCACCCGCGCCGACTACCGGGTGTTCTACCCCATCACCACCCGCTGGTCAGACAACGACCTCTACGGCCACGTCAACAACGTGGTGTATTACGCCTACTTTGATTCCGCCGCCAACCGCTACCTGATCGAGGAGGGCGGGCTGGACATCCAGGCGGGGGAGATCGTCGGCTTTGTGGTCAGCTCCGGCTGCGAATATCACGCCCCCATCGCCTATCCCGAGCGTATCGAGGCGGGCCTGCGGGTGGAGAAGCTGGGCAACAGTTCGGTGCGCTACGGCATTGCCATCTTCCGGGAGGGCCGTGCTGAGGCCGTGGCCCACGGCCATTTTGTGCATGTGTTTGTGGAGCGCGCCGCCAATCGTTCCGTGGCCATCCCGGACCGGCTGCGCCAGGCCCTGGCCGCCATCAGCGTGCAGGGCAGCACCGGTAGTTAGAGCCGCTAGCGCCGCTCGTGCAGGGTGAGCAGCACCAGCACCACAAAAAACACAAAGGCACTGAACAGGGCCGCCAGCGGCCCGTGAATCTGGTATAGAAAACCGGCCACAATCGGCCCCGCCACAAACCCCATGGCGGGGCAGGCACTCACCAGCCCTGCCACCGCGCCCTGTTCCTCGGAACTCACCGCCAGCGAGGCACCGGCGGCCACCGCCGGCATGGACACACCCAGCCCAACGCCAACAAAGGCCATGCCCACTGCCAGCACCGCAAAGCGGTCGAAGGCGGCGATGATGCCGGCGCCAAACAGCAGGGCCACCAGCCCCAGGCGCAGGAACTGGGTGGCGCTGAGTTTCAGGTGCTGCATCAGCGTCATCTGGGCGGCAAAGGTGAACACCGCCGAGATCATCAGCGCCGCGCCGGTCATCTGTGCGGTCTGGATGCCGTTCAGCGCCAGCTTGTCCTGCAGCAAAAAGCCCAGGGTCTGCTGAATGCCGGAATAGCCGACAAACAGGCCAATGGCGCTCAGCAGGTAGTGGCGCACCCGGGGGTCGGTGAAGCGCAGAGACAGGCGGCGGCTGCGGGCGGTCAGGTCTTCTTTCGGGGTGGGTGGCAGCAGCTTCCACACCGCAAAGCCGGCCAGGGCCGATAGCCCGGCGGCAAAATACAGCGGGGCCAGCAGGCCGAAGGTGGCCAGGGCCCCGGAAACCGCGGGGCCTAAAATGGTGCCCAGGCTATTGGCGGTGCCCAGGCGAGCCATGGTGCGGGTGCGGGTGGCGGGCGCGCTGTTGTCGGCGGCGTAGGCGGTGCTGGCCGGATTGGTGGCTGACATCACAATCGACTGGCTGCAGCGGGCCAGCAGCAGCACCGCGTACAGGGCCAGGCCGCTTAATGCCCCGGCGAGCCCGGCGTAAAACACGCTGGTAAAAAGCAGGGTGCCCACGGTGTAGCCCGCAAGGCCAGTGATGATCACCGGCTTGCGCCCCACCCGATCCGAAAAGCGCCCCCAGTAGGGGGAGGCCAGGGCAAACACCAGGGCGGACAGGGCGATGATGGAGGTGATCTGCAGTTCCCCCAGGTTCACCTCGCGCCCCAGCGGCGCCAGAATGGCGAACACCAGCGACTGGCCGATCCCCGTGGCCATCAGGCCGAGAATCAGGACGGTGGTCTGGCGCAGGTCGAGCTGTTTGCTGGCCAGTGTACTCACGGCGTTGGCATCAGGCCTTGTCCAGGGCGCTGCCAACCTTGCCAAGACCCGGCATCAGGGCGGGGTAGCGCACCGGGAACAGGCGGTTGATGATCGAAATGAACTTGGCGTCGCCGCCAATCAGCAGGCGCTTCTTGCGCTTCTCCACTGCGCGAATGATCTGTGCGGCGGCGCTCTCGGGGCTGGTGCGGGCGAACTGTTCAAACACCTGGCCGCGCTCGTCGGGGCTGAGGTCGGAGGCGGCGCTGCGCGCGCGGCGGGCGATGTTGGTACGGATGCCGCCGGGATGCACGCAACACACATGCACCGGGCTGCCTTCCATTTCCTGGCGCAGGGCCTCGGTGTAGCCACGCACAGCGAACTTGGCCGCGTTGTAGGCGGATTGGGTGGGCACGCCGATCATGCCGAAGATGGAGGAAATATTGACCAGGTGCCCCTGGGGGCTCTGCCCGAGCAGGGGCAAAAAGGCCATGGTGCCGTGTACCACGCCCCAGAAGTTGATGCCCATCAGCCACTGCACATCTTCGTAGCGGCATTCGTCCACCCGGTCCGACAGGCCCACCCCGGCATTGTTGATCACAATGTCGATGCGCCCCTCGCGCTCGCCGATAGCCGTGGCCCAGGCGTCCACCGCGGCCTTGTCGGCCACGTCCACCCGCCGGGTATCCACGGCGGCGCTGCCGCTGAGGGCGGCGCGGGTTTCCGCCAGGCCCGCCTCGTCGACGTCCGAGAGATAGAGGGCGCAGCCCTCGCTGTGCAATTGCATGGCCAGCGCCCGGCCGATGCCGGAGCCGGCGCCGGTGACGGCGGCGATCTTTCCCGTGGTGTACGGCATGGTTGTCCCCTGTTGATTGTTATGTGGGTGCGGTGGTGCGCGCGCGCCGGCTTGGTAATATCACCAATTGCCGGCTGAGGACGGCATCTGCCGGGACTTCGTCTGGACACTCCCGGCGGCTTCACCTAAAATTGCCTGCCAGATTTCACACGCCCGGTCGGCCCCGGGTTCCGTGTAGTCCCGTGAATAACCAGAGCTGATTGTATGCCAAAAAGCGAGATGCGGTTGCCCCATCTCGCTTTTTTTCGAGCGCCCGCGCGCCGGGGGTTCGAGTAACAATCACTCAGAAGTCTGATGGAGGTGTCCTTGACCAGTCCGGCCCTGTTAGCCCTTGAGGATGGCAGTATTTTCAAAGGTGTGGCCATCGGTGCTGAGGGCAGCGCCGTTGGTGAGGTGGTGTTCAACACCGCGATGAGCGGCTACCAGGAGATCCTCACCGATCCTTCTTACGCCCGCCAGATCATTACCCTGACCTACCCGCATATCGGCAATACCGGTACCAACCCCGAGGACGAGGAGTCCGCCGAGGTCTGGGCCTCGGGCCTGGTGATCCGCGACCTGCCGCTGCTGGCCAGCAACTACCGCAACCAGGAGGATCTTTCCACCTACCTCAAGCGGCGCAACGTGGTGGCCATCGCCGATATCGATACCCGCAGCCTGACCCGCATCCTGCGCGAGAAGGGCGCCCTGAACGGCTGCATCATCGCCGGTGACGCCATCGACGAAGCCCAGGCCCTGGCCCAGGCGCAGGGTTTTGCCGGCCTCAAGGGCATGGACCTGGCCAAAGTGGTGAGCGTCAAGGACAGCTACCGCTGGAGCGAAGGCAGCTGGACCCTGGGCGAAGGCCACAGCCAGCCCGCCGAAGCCGACTTGCCCTACCACGTGGTGGCCTACGATTACGGCGTCAAGCGCAACATCCTGCGCATGCTGGTGGATCGCGGCTGCCGCCTGACGGTGGTGCCGGCCCAGACCCCCGCCAGCGAGGTGCTGGCCCTGAACCCCGATGGTATCTTCCTGTCCAACGGCCCGGGTGACCCGGAGCCCTGCGACTACGCCATTGCCGCCATCCAGGACATTCTGGAAACCGACGTGCCGGTGTTTGGCATCTGCCTCGGCCACCAGTTACTGGGCCTGGCCAGCGGCGCCAAAACCATGAAGATGGGCCACGGCCACCACGGTGCCAACCACCCGGTGCAGAACCTGGATGACGGCACTGTGTTGATCACCAGCCAGAACCACGGCTTTGCGGTGGACGAGGCGAACCTGCCGGCCAACCTGCGGGTGACTCACAAGTCCCTGTTTGATGGCACCCTGCAGGGCATTCACCGCACCGACAAGGCGGCCTTCAGCTTCCAGGGCCATCCCGAGGCGAGCCCCGGGCCCCACGACGCCGCCCCGCTGTTTGACCACTTCATTGAACTGATTCAAGCCAGAGCAGGAACGCAGTAGCCCATGCCAAAGAGAACCGACATCCAAAGCATCCTGATCCTGGGCGCCGGTCCCATCGTTATCGGCCAGGCCTGCGAGTTCGACTACTCAGGCGCCCAGGCCTGTAAAGCCCTGCGGGAAGAGGGTTACCGGGTCATCCTGGTGAACTCCAACCCGGCCACCATCATGACCGACCCGGCGATGGCGGACGCCACCTACATCGAGCCCATTGAGTGGCAGACGGTGGCCAACATCATCGAGGCCGAAAAGCCCGACGCCCTGCTGCCCACCATGGGCGGCCAGACCGCGCTCAACTGCGCCCTGGATCTGGCCAAGCACGGCGTGCTGGAAAAATTCGGCGTGGAGATGATCGGCGCCACCAAGGAAGCCATCGACATGGCGGAAGACCGCCAGCTGTTCGACAAGGCCATGAAGCGCATCGGGCTGGAGACGCCCCGCGCCTCCACCGCCCACAGCCTGGAAGAAGCCTTCCAGGTGCTGGATTCCATCGGCTTCCCCTGCATCATCCGCCCCTCCTTTACCATGGGCGGCTCCGGCGGCGGCATCGCCTACAACCGCGACGAGTTCGAGGAGATCTGCCTGCGCGGGCTGGATCTGTCCCCCACCAAGGAACTGCTGATCGACGAGTCACTGATTGGCTGGAAAGAGTACGAGATGGAGGTGGTGCGCGACAAAAACGACAACTGCATCATCGTCTGCTCCATCGAGAACTTCGACGCCATGGGCGTGCACACCGGTGATTCCATCACCGTGGCCCCGGCCCAGACCCTCACCGACAAGGAGTACCAGATCATGCGCAACGCCTCGCTGGCGGTGCTGCGTGAAATCGGCGTGGAAACCGGCGGCTCCAATGTGCAGTTTGGCCAGTGCCCCGAAACCGGCCGCCTGGTGGTGATCGAGATGAACCCGCGGGTGTCGCGCTCCTCGGCGCTGGCTTCCAAGGCCACCGGCTTCCCCATCGCCAAGGTGGCCGCCAAGCTGGCCATCGGCTACACCCTGGACGAGTTGCAGAACGACATTACCGGCGGTGCCACCCCGGCGTCCTTCGAGCCGGCCATCGACTACGTGGTCACCAAGATCCCGCGCTTCGCCTTCGAGAAATTCAACGCCGCCGACCCGCGCCTGACCACCCAGATGAAGTCGGTGGGTGAGGTGATGGCCATCGGCCGCACCTTCCAGGAGTCGGTGCAGAAGGCCCTGCGCGGCCTGGAAGTGGGTTCCGCCGGCTTTGAGCACAAGATGGACGTGGACAACCCGGACCTGCGCGACGAGCTAATCGGCGAACTGGTCAACCCGGGCCCGGACCGTATCTGGTACATCGGCGACGCCTTCCGCGCCGGCATGAGCGTGGAAGAAGTCTACGGCCACTCCGGCGTGGACCCCTGGTTCCTGGTGCAGATCAAGGACATCGTCGATACCGAGAACAGCCTGAAGACGGTAAACCTCGCGGATATCGACTCGGGAGCCATGTTCCGCCTCAAGCGCAAGGGCTTTGCCGACAGCCGCCTGGCGGTGTTGCTGGCGGTTACCGAGGGCGAGGTGCGCAAGCACCGCCATAGCCTCGGCATTCGCCCGGTGTACAAGCGGGTTGATACCTGCGCCGCGGAGTTTGCCTCCGCCACTGCCTACATGTACTCCACCTACGAGCAGGAGTGCGAGGCAGCCCCCACCGAGCGCGACAAAATCCTGGTGCTGGGCGGTGGCCCCAACCGCATCGGCCAGGGCATTGAATTCGACTACTGCTGTGTGCACGCGGCCCTGGCCATGCGCGAGGACGGTTACGAGGCCATCATGGTCAACTGTAACCCGGAGACTGTGTCCACCGACTACGACACCTCCGACCGCCTGTACTTCGAGCCGGTGACCCTGGAAGACGTGTTGGAAATCGTCGCCCTGGAAAAACCCAAGGGTGTGATTGTGCAGTTTGGCGGCCAGACCCCGCTGAAACTGGCCCGGGCCCTGGAGGCCCAGGGCGTGCCCATCATCGGCACCACCCCCGACGCCATCGACCGCGCCGAAGACCGCGAGCGCTTTCAGCGCATGATCCAGAAGCTGGAGCTGCGCCAGCCCGCCAACACCACCGTGCGCAGCGTGGACGAGGCAGTCGCCGCCGCCGAAACCATCGGCTACCCGCTGGTGGTGCGTCCGTCCTACGTGCTGGGCGGCCGGGCCATGGAGATCGTCTACCGCGAGGAAGACCTGCTGCGCTACATGACCAACGCAGTGCAGGTCTCTGAGGACTCCCCGGTGCTGCTGGACAGCTTCCTGTCCGCCGCGGTGGAAGTGGATATCGATGCGGTCTCCGATGGTGAACAGGTGGTGATTGGCGCCATCATGCAGCACATCGAACAGGCCGGGGTGCACTCCGGCGATTCGGCCTGCTCCCTGCCGCCCTACAGCCTGCCCGCTGACGTGCAGGATGCCATGCGCGAGCAGGTGCGGCAGATGGCGCTGGAGCTCGGCGTGCGCGGCCTGATGAACGTGCAGCTGGCCTGGCAGGACGACGAGATCTACGTGATCGAGGTGAACCCGCGTGCCTCGCGCACCGTGCCCTTTGTGTCCAAGTGCATCGGCACCTCCCTGGCCAAGGTGGCGGCGCGCTGCATGGCCGGCCAGAGCCTGGCGGACCAGGGCTTCACCGACGAAATCGTGCCGCCCTACTTCTCGGTGAAAGAAGCGGTGATGCCCTTCAACAAATTCCCCGGCCAGGATCCCATCCTGGGCCCGGAAATGCGTTCCACCGGTGAGGTGATGGGCACAGGCGATACCTTCGCCGGCGCCTTCGCCAAGGCGCAGCTGGCGGCCGGCGACCCACCGCCGCGCTCCGGCACGGCCCTGATCAGCGTGCGCGATGTCGACAAGCCCGGCGCCGTGCGCGTGGCCAAGGCCCTGGTGGAACTGGGCTTCGACCTGGCCGCCACTGGCGGCACCGCCAACGCCCTGGAGGCCGCCGGGCTGACCGTGCGTCGCGTAAACAAGGTACTTGAAGGCCGCCCGCACATCCTTGATATGATCAAGAACGACGAAGCCGACTTCATCGTCAACACCACCGAGGGTCGCCGCGCCATTACCGACTCTGCGCCCATTCGGGCCAGCGCCGAGGCGCACCGGGTGTTCTACACCACCACCCTGGCCGCCGCCGAGGCGGTGTGCATGGCCCTCAAGCAGGAAAGCGACAAGAGCGTGCGCCGCCTGCAGGATTTGCACGCCAGTATTGGGAGTAACGCAGCATGAGTAACGTGCCGATGACGGTTTCCGGTGAAGCCGCGCTGCGCGCAGAACTGGAGCGCCTGAAGAAGGTTGAGCGCCCCCGCATCACCGCGGCCATTGCCGAGGCGCGGGAGCACGGCGACCTGAAGGAAAATGCCGAGTACCACGCCGCCCGCGAGCAGCAGAGCTTTGCCGAGGGTCGCATCATGGAGATCGAAGGCAAGCTGGCCAGTGCCCAGGTCATTGATGTCACCACCATTCCCAAAACCGGCAAGGTCATCTTTGGCACCACCATCGACCTGATCAACCTGGAAACCGACGCCACCGTGACCTACCGCATCGTCGGCGACGACGAGGCCGACGTGAAGAACAACCTGATTTCCGTCAGCTCACCCATTGCCCGCGCCCTGATCGGCAAGGAAGAGGGTGATGTGGTCATCGTGCGTGCCCCGGGTGGCGATGTGGAGTACGAGATCGACCAGGTGCATCACCTCTGAGGTTGCCGCGCGCAACCGACTACGCAAACGGGCGCCCTATGGCGCCCGTTTGCGTTTACAGGTCGATACTGAATTCCAGGCCGTAGGTGCGCCCGCGGGCGTACATACGGGTCAGTGAAAACACTGTTGTTTCGTTGGGGTAGTACTCCTCGTCCAGCAGGTTTTCGGCAAACAGCGAGGCGCTGATGTTGCTGTCGCCAAGGCGGATGCCGGCCAGGCCCAGCCGCGCGCCCACGCGCCAGTAGCCGTCCAGGTAGCGCTCTTTATTCAGTGGCACTGCATTGCCCTCGGCATCGCGCAGGGTGTTGGCAGTGAGGGTGGTGTCGCCCTGGTAGGCACCGTCCACGCGGCCGTAGACCTGCAGCCCGTTGCTGAAGGCCGGGGCATAGTACTGGGCGGACAGGCGCCCGGTGGTTTTGGGGACGAAGGTCTGGTCCACGTCGTCGGTAATGTCCACAAAGCCGCCGTCGGCGGTGCGCTGCAGGTATTCCTCGTACTCGTGGTCGATGTAGCCCAGCGAGGCCGACAGCACCAGGCCCTCCAGCGGCAACCATTCAACCTCCGCCTCGGCGCCCTGGATGGTGGCCTCGCCGGCGTTGTCGAAGAATTGACGGCCGTTCAGGAAGGCCTGCAATTGCAGGTCTTCGTAGTCGCTATAGAAGGCGGCCAGGTTGAGGCGCAGGCGGTTGTCCAGCAGCTGTGACTTCACGCCGATTTCGTAGGAGATGAGGGTCTCCGGCTCGAAGGGAATGCCGCTCAGCAGCCCGCCGGATACATAGCCGGTAGACACCTTGGCGTAGGTGGTGATGTCGGCGGTGGGGCGCCAGGTGGCGATGCCGGTGTAGGTCAGTTCCTCGTAGTCGACCTTGTAGTTGCCAAGGCCCAGCACGGCACCGGTGGCGCCGGCCAGTGAGTCGATGTCGATTTCCCGCCTGTCGGAGGTATAGCGCAGGCCGCCGGTCAAATCCACGCTGTCGCTCAGGTGCCAGGTGAGTTGGGCATAGGCCGCTGCCGAATCGTTATTGGCGGTGGTGACGGTGGTGCCGCTGCCAAACAGCGGGTCGAGAACGGGGTTGGCGGTCACCACGCCGCCTGCCACCGGCTGGAAGATGCCCAGCACGCTGCGCGCCGGTGATTCCTCCTCGAAGTAGAACAGGCCGGTGACCAGGTCAAACTGGTCGCTGGAAATCTGCAGTTGCAGCTCCTGGGTGAACTGCTCCTGGCTTGTGGAGCGGGCCGTCAGCAGGGAGAAAAAGCTGTCGTTGGGGCCGGGCTGCACTGCCGGGTCCAGAATGCCGGGCACGTTGCCACCGAGCAGCGCCAGGAACTGGGCCTCGGTAAAGCGCACGCCGCCAGTGGCGCCCAAGTCGTAGATGTTCGGGTCCTGTTCCAGTTCGCGCCAGCCGGTGATGCTCTTGAGCGTTGTGCTGTCGTTGATGTCCCAGGTCAGGGTCAGGTTGTGCCCCAGGGTTTCCACTCGCTCCAGGCTGGAGGCCGCGGCCACGGCGCCGAGCTGGTCGGTGGCGATATTGGTGATGCCGCCGGTCAGTGGCTGGAAGGCCAGCACCGCGCCCCATAGCTGGCCGGTCTGGTCCGGCAGCGGTGCCACCACCTGCTGTGGGTTGCCAACGGTTTCGGCGTCGGTGTAGTCGAAGCGGTAGTCCACCGTGAGGCGGTCGGTGACATCGTACTGGGCGGCAAAGTGGAAGGCGTTGACTTCTTTGCCGCCGAGTTCGTCGGCGTAGCGCAGGCGGCCAAAACCCGGTGCGCGGGCGCTGACGTCAATGCGCTGCCCGCCAATGAGGTTGTCGGCGTAGCCGCCGATTTCATCATAGAGGTAGCTCAGCTTGGTGCGCAGGCCATGCCACTCGGGCAGGTTGAGGGTGATTTTGCCGCGGCGGGCGTCGTCGTTGCCCACCGAGGCATTGGCGCTGATGCCGAATTCCCCGGTGGGGGCGGCGGTCACAATGCTCAGCGCGCCGGCGGTGGCATTGCGCCCGAACAGTGTGCCCTGGGGCCCGCGCAGCACTTCCACCCGCTCGATGTCGGCCAGGTCGAAAATGGCGCCGACGCTGCGCCCGACGTAGATGCCGTCAACGTAGACCCCGACCTTGGGGTCCACCGCATTGTCGGAGGTGCCCGAGGTGACGCCGCGAATGGCCATGGCGGGGGTGGACTGCTGGCCCTGGTTGGTGATGTTCAGGTTTGGCGCCAGGGCCGACAGGTCTTCAATGTTGGTGATGCGCATTTGCTGGATGTCTTCTGCGCCAAGGGCGGTGACCGCAATCGGCACTGACTGGAGGTTCTCTTCACGGCGCTGGGCGGTCACCACGATTTCCTCCAGTGCGCCCCCGCGCCCGATAGCCTGGCTCGGTTCGCTCGCGGCAGGGTCAGTCTGGGCATTGGTCTGCAGGGCTTGGGCCGGCAGGGTCTGGGCCAGTGAGAGGGCAGCCAGCGCGGTGAGTGCGCAGCGTATTGGGTGTTGAGGCAGCGTGGTCATGATGGTTATCCCGTTGTCGTTATTGCAGGCGTAGCGAAGCCCCAGGGCGCGCCTTTGGCTCAAAGGCCAGTGCGCCGTTGTCGGGGCGGTCTTGGTAGAGCGGTGTTGTTGGGGGCCGGTGAGGGCCCGGTTGCTCAGGCGGCGTCGAAGTACTCGCCCAGTGACCACATGGTGTCCTGGAAGTCGGGGCCGTGCCGGATCCCCAGCTCTTCGCGCACCGCGTCAACGGTCCAGTCGAACATTTCCTCGTAACGCGGCATGAAAATGCCCGTGGTCATCTGTTCGCCGATGCGCTGGCCTTCACCGAGGGCTTTGTACAGTGGTGGCAGCAGTTGCGGATAGTGGCAGCCAAAGCGGGCGATACCGGTGGACAGCAGCAGGTTGGACACCACTGACATGTGTTCCATCAGTTCTAGCCCCAGTACCTTCAGCATGTTGGTTTGGCGGGCGGCGATCAGGGCGAACTCCCCGAGGGGATCGTAGCGGTAGCCGATCACCACATGCTCAATGTCGTGGGTCTGGCTGTGGCGGCGCATGAAGTAATCGTAGTCGGTGGCGGTGTTGTCAAAGGGTAGAAAGTCCGCCTGCAAACCCTGTTCGGCCAGCATTTTCTGGTACTCCCTGCCCAGGGTGCCTTCTGGCAATTCGGCCAGGGCCTGCATGTCGTGGGGAATCAGGTAGCGGGCTTCAAACCAGGCGTTCAGGTCGGCGTCTTTTTTACGCGCTTCACCGAACAGGCGGTTGATCTCGTCAATGTCGTCGAGGCCGCGGAAGATATCGATAATTTCCAGCGGGCCGCCGTAGTGATCCATGTCCGGCCCATTGCGGCGCAGTGATTCCACCGCTACCCAGTGGCGCAAGCGCGGGTCGTTCAGGTACTTGGAGGTGCTGCTGAGCATGGTGCTGGTGCCCAGCTTGCGCGGGTCCAGCAGCCGCTGGTTGGCTGAATAGCCGGGTACGTCGGTCATGGCGAGATCCTCGCGGTAGCCTGGTTCTAATCTTTATGTCCGGTATTAGAGGGTAGGGGCCGCGGCGGGGGAATGGAGGATGCGGTGGAGGGCTTGCACAATTGCGCGCCGGCGCTGCGCGGCAGCCGCTGGTTTATCAACTTTTACCGTCGCGGATCTGGGTGGGTGACCAGCCAGTGAGCTGCTTAAAGCGGCGCGAGAAAAACATGGGGTCGTCGTAGCCAACCTCGGCGGCGATAACCTTCACGGCCTTGTCGCTGCCCTGCAGCAATTCCCTGGCTTTTTGAATGCGCAGCTGGTCGCGCCAGCGCATCAGGTTTTCACCCATCTGGCTTTTGAACAGGGCGTTCAGGGTAGAGGGTGCTGCATTGGCGGCGGCCGCCACCTGCTCCACCGTGGTCTTCTCGGTGTAGTGGGCCAGCAGGTAGTCGCGGGCGGCGACCACCCGCCGGTCCAGGCTTTCCCGCTGTTGCTGGGGGCGTTGCTCGTCACACAGCAGCAGCACCTGCTCCAGCAGGTTGAGGTGCAGGGCCTGGCTGTGGCGCGACTGGGAGTGGGCGATATCGATAATGCGCCCGAAGGATTCGGTGATGTAGCCGGCAACGCGGGCGTCGCTGATTGCCTCGCCTTGCAACCGGCCTTCCACCAGGCCGCTGCGCAGCAGGGCCTGCCAGTGCTGGGGCGGGTAGAAGGCGCTGTTGAAAAGGCTGCAGGCGCGCCCGCGATTGGCGCACTGCACCAACAGCTGGCTATCGGGCGGCACCAGCAGCAGGGCCGGGCTGTGGGCGCCCAGTACCAGCTGGCTATTGTCGCTTTGCAGCAGGCACTCGCCGCTGGCGGCGTACAGCAGCAGCCAGGACCCCGCCGGGGTGTGCAGGGGGCGCGGGAAGTCCGGCGCAGGGGCCGGCAGCAGCTCAATGTGACTGGTAACAACCTGGTGGGTCAGCAGAAAGCGGTGGTAGAAGTGGGCCCAGGCCCGGCTCTGGAACTGCATTGCCAGTTCCGGGTAGTTGTTCCAGTTGAGCCCCTCCAGCGGCAGGCCCAGTTCATCGAGGGTGTCCGCCAGCAGCTCGTGGCGCTCATCCAGGTCGAGCTGGTCGAGGTTGAGCATGGCGGTCACCGGCAGGGTGAGGGTGTCGCCAAGCAGGTCGACAAACTGCCGGGTCTGTTCCAGAAAGGCCGTGTCGGCGTCGTCAGACTGCAGGGCCGCCACCAGGGCATTGGCCAGCGAAATCAGGGCGGCCCGGGTTTGCGGTATGTGGTTGGGGCTGGCGGTCACGGTGCTTCCGATGGGTTTGCTGTCAGGGCTTGTCAGTAGGGGTCAGGGCTTGGCAAGCCGGCTGATGGCGTCGCTTTTCACCTGGTCGACCGCGGCGGCCATGGCGGCCATATCGCTGCCGGGGGGCGCCTGGGCCACCTCCCGGAAGTGGACCTTGCTGCCCTCGCCATCGGCTTCAAGGGTGATGGTCCACACGGTGTAGGCACCAAGGCCCTGCAGAGGGCCAAAGGGCGCCTCCAGGCGCAGCAGGGTGCCCTCGCGCACCATCAGCACCCGGCCGTGGGCCACCGAGCCGCCTTGCCACTGCTCCAGCCACAGGCCACCGGCGCGTGCCTCAAGGCTCAGGGCCTTGGCATCGCCCGCATAGCTGTGGGCCGGGTTCCACCAGCGTGCCGGGTGAATCAGCCGCTGCCACAGGGCCGCGGTATCCAGCGTCGAGCGGGCGCTGTGCTGCAGCACAAAATGGGTATCCGAGGCGCTCACTACCTCCGCCCGCAGCAGTGGCGCGAACAGCAGCAGCCAGAGGCTGAGAAAAAGGCCGGTCGGGTGCATGTCGGGACTCCCGCGCAATGGGTAGTGCGCCATACTAGCCCGGCAGGCGGCGCGGCAACAGGGGCTGTGGGGCGCAGGGTCAGGCCGGCGCCAGGTGGTACCGGTCGCGGCCGCTGTCCTTGGCGTGGTAGAGGGCCTCGTCGGCCCGTTTTACCACGGTTTCAAAACTGTCATCGCCGTTGTACACGGCAACCCCGGCGCTGACGGTGACCGGGGTTTGCTCGCGTACCCGCGCCAGAATGCGCTGGGCAATGGCTTCGGCGTCCTGCAGGGCGGTCCTTGGCAGCACCACCATAAATTCCTCGCCGCCGTAGCGCACAATCAGGTCCTGGCCGCGCGAACACTGGCCGAGGGCCTCGGCCACTTTTACCAGTAGTTCATCGCCGGCACTGTGGCCATGGGTGTCGTTGTAGCGCTTGAAAAAGTCGATATCCAGCAGAATCAAACAGAAGGGGTCGCCGCTGCGCTGGGCGGCGGGGAACAGCATTTCGGTGTGCAGTGCCAGCCGGCGGCGGTTGCCGACCCGAGTGAGGGGGTCGACCAGGGCCGACTGCCGGTTCTCGATTTTCAGGGCGATGTTTTCAATCAGCACCCGGGTGTGGCGGCGGGTGTGAATAAGCAGCTGGACATAGCCAAAGCAGAGAATGGCCACCGCAATGTAGAACAGGGGCTGCTGCAGCAGCAGGAACTTGCCGATGATGGAGAACATCACCAGGCTCAAAAAGGCCACCACCTGCACGTAGGAGGTACTCAGCACCAGCACGCCGCCGGTGGCCAGCAACATGAAGACAAACGCGCAGAGCAGGGTGCCGATCACGGCATTGTTGCCGTAGGGCAGGTAAATCACCGCCACAAAACCGGCGTAGGCAATGACGCTGGCCAGGGCCATGTAGCGGTCCCACTTCAGGGCGTCGGCTTCGGTGATACGCCCGGCGCGCTTGTTTTGCCCGTAGCGCAGTGACAACCACAGGCGCGGCAGGTTGGCGATCACCACGCCCAGCAGCCAGTAGCGGGCGGCGAGGGGGCTGGCGTAGGTATTGGCAATGAAGAACAGCAGCGCAATGGCGGCGGATACGCCGATGTAGCCGGTGCGGACATTGGCGTACAGGATTTGCACGCGCTCCATGTCGAGTTCCGGGCTGTGCGGTAGCTTGCTCTGGTCCATGCCATCCCCTGGGTTGCCCCGCCCGGCCAGTCCCGGCCGGTGCGTCCACCTTTTTTATTGTTGCTGGCATTGATCATCGCAGCGACGGGCGTCGGGGACAAGCCCGCCGCCTGTGGCGATGGGGGGTACAGTCGCACCCATTCTCCATGCCCTTTGCTCAATCTGCCATGTCCACCGAGCGCGTTGGCGCCTACAGTGACACCAAGGACAAGGAGGAGCTCCCATGTACGATTTGATAATAAGAAATGCGCGCATTTGCGACGGCAGCGGCACAGCCGCCTATCGCGGTGCGCTGGCTGTGAGCGAGGGCCGCATTGCCGCCATTGGCACCCGCATCGACGGTGATGCGCGCACGGTGGTAGACGCTGGCGGCAAGGTGCTGGCCCCGGGCTTTATCGACCCCCACACCCATTTTGATGCCCAGATCACCTGGGACGGCCTGGCCACGCCCTCGCTGGAGCACGGGGTGACCACCGTCATCAACGGCAACTGCTCACTGACCATGGCGCCAGTGCGGGCCGAGCACCGGGCATTCGTGGGCGCCGTATTCCGCCAGATTGAGGAGATGCCCGCCGCCGCCTTCGACGCCGGCATGCGCTGGAATTGGGAAACCTTCGAGGAATACCTGGCGGCCTTTCGCGACAACCTCGGCATCAACGTCGCGACCCTGGCCGGCCACAGCATGCTGCGCCTGTGGGTGATGGGCGAGGCTGCCCGCGAGCGTTCGGCAACTGGGGAGGAAGTTGCCCGCATGCAGGATCTGCTGCGGGAGTGCCTGCAGGCCGGTGCGCTGGGCCTGTCCACCAGTTGGGTGGACATCGACCACGAGCACCGCCCGGTGCCCTGCCGCCTGGCGGCGCCCGAAGAGCTGGACGCCCTGTGCGCGGTGCTTGGCGAATACGGGGCCATCATGCAGGTGGTGCCGGAATTCTGGGACCCGGACCTGCTGTGCGCCCGTATCGACATTCTCGGTGAGCTGTCGCGGCGTCACGGCATTACCGTCAGCTTCTCGCCCCTGTTCGATTCCAACGCCACCCCGGAGCTGGTGCCGCGGGCACTGGAGCGGGTGCGGTTGCAGACCGCCTACGGCGCGCGCATTGTGCCGCAGATGCAGACCCGCCCCATCGACGTGACCTTCGAGTTTGACGTGCCCACCTCGGTGTTCAGCACCCGTCCCACCTGGTGGGCGACCATCCTCAAGAGCGCGGATGAGACCCTGGCGGACTTCCAGAACCCAGCCATTCGCAAACAGCTGGTGGACGAGGCCTACAACGCCATGCACCCCATCGCCATGGAGGTGCATTTCCCTGATTTTATAGTGCGCCGCTGCCACCTGCCGCACAACCGGGCGCTTGAGGGCCGCAGCCTGAAGGACATTGCCGCCGAGCGCGGCTGCGACCCGGTGGAGCTGATGCTGGATCTGGCGGTGGAGGAAAACCTGCAAACCTGCTTCAGCGCCGTGGCCGTGGGCCACAACAACCTGGCGCGCATCACCGGCCCCCTCAGCGACCCGCTGGTGCAGGTGGGCTCCGGCGACGGCGGCGCCCATGTCACCCGCTTTGCCACCTACGGCGACACCGGCTATCTGTTCAGCTGCTTTGTGCGCGAGGCAGGCGCCCTGAGCCTGGAGCAGGCGGTGTACAAACTCACCGGGCAGATTGCCCGCAACTGGGGCCTTGCCGACCGCGGCGAATTGCGCCCGGGCCTGGCGGCGGACCTGGTGCTGTTTGACCCGGATACCATCGATCGCGGCCCGGAAATCGCCGTGGAGGACCTGCCCGGCGCCGGCTACCGCTACCTGCGCCGCGCCAGCGGTGTGGAGCAGGTTTATGTGAATGGCCAGCTGGCCTACAGCGCCGAGGCTGGCTACGCCGATGCCCGCGACGGCAAGCGCTACGGCAAAATAGTATCCGGCGCCCGCCCGTCGGCGGCCTGACAGGGAGACAAGACCATGAGTGCATCCATCACCCCCCAGCGCCCCTGGGTTTATCCCTGCGAAGGGGACGACTGGCAGCGCATTGCCGCGCGCGTATTCCCCGAGCGCCCCGTCGAGGAGGCCATTGCCGATCTGCAGAGCTGGAACCTCTACCTGGTGTTTCGCCCGGCCCCGGCCGGCATGACGCCATCGGACATCGTCTTTACCGGCCCGCCCGCCGCGTGAGCGATGGCCGCGCCGAGGTGGCGGTGATCAGCGCCGTGCGCCTAACTCCCACTCACGACGCCGAGGCCGCCATGCTGGTGGAGCTGCGCTACCCCAACGGTGGCACCGCGGCCGTACAGGTGCCCGCAGAAGACGCCCCGGCGGTGTTCGTCCGGGCCCGGGTGGCCACCGCGGCGGAGCTGGTGGGCCTGCCCTGGACGGTGTTGCAGGTGCGGGAGGTTGCCGGCCCCGGCCCCGGCCGGGGCTGACCCTGCCGTCGGCTGCGCACCTGTGCGCTTGACCTTCCTGTTGCGGGAAGGTTTATCGTGTCGGGACATCATCATCTGATGCTTTAACAAGGAGGCTATGATGAGTTCCGAGCAGACAGCCAAGGCCCCCGGCGCGGCGGCCACCACCCTGCTGATTGAAGGCATGAACTGCGCGTCCTGTGTCGGGCGGGTGGAGCGCGCCCTTATGGCGGTGCCCGGCGTTGCCGGCGCCACAGTCAATCTCGCTACCGAACAGGCCAGCGTGCAGGGCAGCGCCCCCGCCAAGGCACTGGTGGCGGCGGTGGCCGGGGCCGGCTATAGCGCCCGGCTGCCAGACGCGGGCGCGGCGCAGGCCGAGGCGGCCGCCGAGCGCAGGGAGGGCGAATACCGCGCCCTCAAGCGGGACCTGACCCTGGCGGCAGCCCTCACCCTGCCGGTTTTCGCCATCGAAATGGGCGGGCACTTCATCCCCGCCGTGCACCAGTTCATCAGCGACGTGCTGGGCCGGCAGATGAGCTGGTACCTCCAGTTTGTGCTCACCAGCCTGGTGCTGTTCGGGCCGGGCCTGCGCTTTTTCCGGCACGGCGTGCCGCTGTTGCTGCGCGGCGCGCCAGACATGAACTCCCTGGTTGCCCTGGGCACCATGGCCGCCTGGGGTTATTCCGTGGTGGCCACCTTCTGGCCCGGCGTGCTGCCGCCCGGCACCGCCAACGTCTATTACGAGGCCGCCGCGGTCATTGTGACCCTGGTGCTGCTCGGCCGTTTTCTGGAGGCCCGGGCCAAGGGGCGCACTTCGCAGGCCATCCAGCGGCTGGTGGGCCTGCAGGCCAGAACCGCCCGCGTGTGGCGCGATGGCCGGGCTGTCGAGGTGGCCATTGACGCCGTCCGCCCCGGCGATGCCGTCGAGGTGCGCCCCGGCGAGCGCATCCCCGTGGATGGCGAGGTGGTGGAAGGCAACAGCTACGTGGATGAATCGATGATCTCCGGCGAGCCGATGCCGGTGGCGAAAACCCCCGGCAGCGAGGTGGTGGGCGGCACCGTCAACCAGCAGGGCGCCCTGCGGGTAAGCGCCACCGCCGTGGGCGGCGAGACCGTGCTGTCGCAGATCATTCGCATGGTGGAGCAGGCCCAGGGCTCGAAACTGCCCATTCAGGCCCTGGTGGACAAAGTGACCCTGTGGTTTGTGCCGGCGGTGATTACCGCGGCGCTGGTGACCTTTGTGGTCTGGCTGGTTACCGGCCCGGCGCCGGCGCTGACCTTTGCCCTGGTCAACGCGGTGGCGGTGCTCATCATTGCCTGCCCCTGCGCCATGGGGCTGGCCACGCCCACCTCCATCATGGTGGGCACCGGGCGCGGTGCCGAAATGGGGGTGCTGTTTCGCCGTGGCGAGGCCCTGCAGGCCCTGAAAGACACCCGGGTGGTGGCGGTGGATAAAACCGGCACCCTGACCGAGGGCAAGCCCTCCCTTACCGACCTGGTGGTGGCCGAGGGCTTTGCGCGCCAGCCGGTGCTGGCGGCCGTCGCGGCGGTGGAGGCTCGCTCCGAGCACCCCATCGCCCGCGCGATTGTCGAGGCGGCTGAGGCCGAAGGGCTCACCCTGCCAACCGTTACCGGCTTTGACTCGATCACCGGCTTTGGGGTGCATGCCGAGGCCGACGGGGTGCGCGTTGATATCGGCGCCGACCGCTACATGGCGCGCCTGGGGCTTGACGTTGCCCCCTTTGCGGCAACCGCCGCGCAGCTGGGTGACGAGGGCAAGTCGCCACTGTATGCCGCCCTGGACGGCAGGCTCGCCGCCATACTCGCGGTGGCCGACCCGATCAAGGCCGAAACGCCCCAGGCCATTGCCGAGTTGCATGCACTGGGGCTGGAAGTGGCCATGATCACCGGCGACAACCAGCGCACCGCCCGGGCGGTTGCCCGCCGCCTGGGCATCGACGTGGTGGTGGCCGAGGTGCTGCCCGAGGGCAAGGTGGCGGCGCTGGAATCGCTGCGGGCCGAGCACGGCAGCCTCGCCTTTGTGGGCGATGGCATCAACGACGCCCCGGCCCTGGCGGCGGCCGATGTCGGCATGGCGATTGGCACCGGCACCGACATCGCCATCGAAGCGGCGGATGTGGTGCTGATGTCCGGCAGCCTGCGGGGCATTCCCAGGGCCATTGCCCTGTCCCGGGCCACCCTGCGCAACATTCAGCAGAACCTGTTCTGGGCCTTTGCCTACAACACGGCGCTGATTCCGGTGGCGGCGGGGGCCCTCTACCCGACCCTGGGTATCCAGCTGTCGCCGGTGTTTGCCGCCGGGGCCATGGCCTTCTCATCGGTCTTCGTGCTCGGCAATGCGCTGCGCTTGCGGTCCTTCCGCGCGTAAACGGCCCCCAGATGCGTACCTTCCCTCTGCGCCGGCTGGCGCCCACGGGCGCCGGGCGGCGGGGAGGGCGCTTTCGGCGTTGACATCAAACACATGAACAGGTATTCATATGTTATTGAATGCCAGCCACAGGCGCAGACTATGTCACCTTCCCAGCACCGGCACGACCCGAACCACCGCCATAGCCACAGTGATGGCCACAGTCACAGTCATAGCCACGACCACAGCCACGCACCCACCGTCACCAGGGACAACGAGCGCAAGGTGCTGCTGTCCTTCGGCCTGATCTTCGCCTTTATGCTGGTGGAGGTGGTCGGCGGCCTGCTCTCGGGCTCCCTCGCCCTGCTGGCCGACGCCGGCCACATGCTCACCGATGCCGCGGCCCTGGCCCTGGCCTACGCGGCCTTTCGCCTGGGGCGGCGCCTGGCCGATTCCCGGCGCACCTTTGGCTACCTGCGCTTTGAGGTGGTGGCCGGGTTCATCAACGCCATTACCCTGTTCGCCATTGTCGCCTGGATTGTGGTGGAGGCCTGGCAGCGCTTCCAGCAGCCCCAGGTGGTGCTGGTCGGGCCCATGCTGGGGGTGGCGGTGGCGGGGCTGCTGGTGAACATCCTGGTGTTCTGGATTCTCACCCGCGGCGACAGCGAGCACGTCAATATCAAGGGCGCCGCGCTGCATGTGCTGGGTGACCTGCTCGGTTCGGTGGGGGCTATTGTCGCGGCGCTGGTGATCCACTACACCGGGTGGATGCCCATCGACCCGATCCTGTCGGTGGTGGTGTCCCTGCTGATCCTGCGCAGTGCCTGGAAGCTGCTTGGCAAGTCGCTGCACATTCTGCTTGAGGGCGCGCCCGAGGGAGCCACGCCGGAAGACATCGAGCGCCACCTGATGGCCAGCGTGCCCGGGGTGGCCGCGGTGCATCACGTACACGTGTGGTCGATCACCTCCGGGCGTACCCTGGCCACCCTGCATGTGCGGCCCGTGGACGACGCCGATGCCCGCCGGGTGACCCAGGCGGTGGAGGCCGCGCTGCATGCGCAGTTCGAGATTGAGCACGCCACGGTTGCCGTGGACTGGAACGGCAGCGCGGAGCCTTGCAGCCTTGCCCGCGCCACGGCCACGCCATAGTCGCACTGACGCCAGGAGAGCGTGCGCATGCCAACAGCACATTTAAAAGAGACCACTGTGAACCCGATTCAGACACCGGCTATCAACGAAATCACCATCCTGGCGGAAACCTTTCGCCTGCTGGGTGACCCCACCCGGCTGAGGATTCTGTTCTTCTGCCTGTCGCAGGCCAAATCGGTGGGCGACATTGCCAGAAGCCTCGACCTGTCACAGACACTGGTCAGCCACCACCTGCGCCTGCTCAGGGGCGCGCGGCTGATGAAGGGCGAGCGCCGCGCCAAGCAGATTTTTTACGAAGTGGCCGACTGCCACGTGAGCGACATGCTGATCGACATGGCCAGCCACATCGACGAAGAGCCGACAGAGGAGGGGTGACGCCGGCGCTTGCGCCGGGCGTAGCAATCAAGGGCCCAGCGATCAAGGGCGCCGCGGGTCAGCGGCCTCAGGGCGCGCGCTCGTGCTGGAAGAGCTTCACCTCCGCCAGCACCAGCTGCGCCGCCAGCTTGACCAGCAGGGCGTGATTTTCCCGCCGCAGCCCTTCCAGGCCGGCGTCAATCTGCCGGCGCAGGGCCTCGCCCTGCTCGGGCGCCAGGCCCGGCGGCAGGGTGACGCTGAAACTGTACTGCTCAGAGCGGGTGAGTTCGGCGTAAATGGCGGTGAGCTGGTTGGCGGCGAAGTCGATCAGTTCGGTATCGGCGCCGCGGGCGCTGAGCATGTCCCGCAGTTGGCGGTCGAGGTAGGCCAGGCCCTGGGCCTGTTGCGATGGAAACTCGAGGATTTCCCCCATGCCGTGCCAGCTCCCGTGAGGACAATGCCCCGATAATAGCCCCGGGGTGGAGGCGGAGGGAAGCGGCAGAGGGAAGCGACTGGTGCAGTGGCCTGTGTTACAGCGGGCGCAGCAGGTTGGACAGGCGCGGGTCGGGCTGCTTGCTGCGGCGCAGCACCAGGATCATATTGCCGATGGACTGCACCACCTCGGCACCGGTGCGTTCGCACAGTTCCTCGGCCACACTGCTGCGCGCTTCGCGGCTCCCCACCGCCAGCTTGATCTTGATCAGCTCGTGGTCATTCAGTGCGCGGTCCACCTCGGTGATCACATTGTCCGACAGGCCTTTGCCGGCCACCGTGACGATGGGCTTGAGTTTGTGGCCGATGGCGCGCAGCTGTTTGCTGTCGGGGCCGGTTTGCTTGCTCATAGAGGTTCCAGTCTGCGTTTGGCGTTACAATGCCGCCTTTTACGGGGCGCGGATTCTACACCAGCGCCGGCCCTACACGATACGCCAAATACCCGGACTGTCCATGCCCAAGAAACGCTCCTCCAGCCGCGCCTGGCTCAAGGAACACCACAGCGACCCCTACGTGCAGCAGGCCCAGCGCGAGGGCTACCGCTCCCGCGCCTGCTACAAACTGCTGGAGCTGCAGGAGAAAGACCGCCTGATCCGCCCCGGCATGACGGTGGTGGACCTCGGCAGCGCCCCGGGTGGCTGGTCGCAGGTGGCGGCCGACCTGGTGGGCCACAAGGGGCGAGTGGTGGCTTCGGACATTCTGCACATGGACAACCTGGCCGGGGTGGAATTCATCCAGGGCGACTTTACCGAAGACGCCGTATTCGAGCAGATCCTCGCCGCCATCGGCGACAGCCCGGTGGATCTGGTGATGTCCGACATGGCCCCCAACATGAGCGGGGTGAACGCGGTGGACCAGCCGCGGTCCATGTACCTGGTGGAGTTGGCGCTGGATATGGCGGGCCGGGTGCTGGCGCCGGGTGGGTCTTTTGTGGCCAAGGTGTTCCAGGGCGAGGGTTTTGACGAGCTGTTTCGCAGCGCCCGGGCTCAGTACACCAAGGTGCTCACCCGCAAGCCGGCGGCCTCCCGGCCCCGCTCCCGCGAGGTGTACGTCGTCGCAAGGGACTTTCGAGGTTAGAGCCTCCCCTGTGGCACAGGGATGTGCCACCGCCGCGCAGCGCGGAGATGATGTAGAAAGCCTTGAAACATGGAGCGCCATCCCCATCTGTAGTACATTGAACGGCCTTTTTTCCACAGAAGAGTCGCGCAGAACCGGGTTCTGGGCGCTCTCCCGCACCGACACCGGCGCTTTGGCCGGTCAGGATTCCGGCTATACTCATCAGGTAGTGGCGCCACAGGCGCGCTAACCGGTGACGGCCCGACGTTGGTGAGGTAACCGCATTGAGTGATATGGCAAAAAATTTACTGCTTTGGCTGGTGATCGCCGCTGTTCTGCTGTCGGTGTTCAACAACTTCAATATGCAGAGTGCCACCGAACAGGTGGGCTACTCGGAATTCATCCAGGAAATCCAGCAGGAGCGGGTGAAGAAGGTCGTGGTTGACGGCCTCAACATCAGCGGCGAGCGCTACGACGGCAGCCGCTTTGAAACCATTCGCCCGATGCTGGAAGACCCCAAGCTGATCGACGACCTGCTGCAGCACCAGGTAGAGGTGGAGGGCCGCAAGCCCGAGCAGCAGAGCGTGTGGACCCAGCTGCTGGTGGCGTCCTTCCCCATTCTCATCATTATTGCCGTGTTCATGTTCTTCATGCGCCAGATGCAGGGCGGCGGCGGTGGTCGCGGCGGCCCCATGAGCTTTGGCAAGAGCAAGGCGCGCCTGCTGGGCGAAGACCAGATCACCACCACCTTCGCCGACGTGGCGGGCGTGGACGAAGCGAAGGAAGACGTGCAGGAGCTGGTGGAATTCCTGCGCGACCCCAGCCGCTTCCAGAAGCTCGGCGGGCGCATTCCCCGCGGCGTGCTGATGGTGGGCCAGCCCGGCACCGGTAAAACCCTGCTGGCCAAGGCCATTGCCGGCGAGGCCAAGGTGCCCTTTTTCTCCATCTCCGGCTCCGACTTTGTCGAGATGTTCGTCGGCGTTGGCGCCTCTCGCGTGCGGGACATGTTCGAGCAGGCCAAGAAACAGAGCCCCTGCATTATCTTCATTGACGAGATCGACGCCGTTGGCCGCCACCGTGGCGCGGGCCTGGGCGGTGGTCACGACGAGCGCGAGCAGACC
This sequence comes from Parahaliea mediterranea, assembly GCF_003402235.1. Lineage (GTDB taxonomy): Bacteria > Pseudomonadota > Gammaproteobacteria > Pseudomonadales > Halieaceae > Parahaliea > Parahaliea mediterranea. The sequence continues at coordinate 116,711 of NZ_QEWO01000003.1, read as the reverse complement.
CTGAACCAGCTGCTGGTGGAAATGGACGGCTTTGAGGTGAACGACGGCGTGATTGTGATCGCCGCCACCAACCGCCCCGACGTGCTGGACCCGGCCCTGCTGCGCCCGGGCCGCTTCGACCGCCAGGTGGTGGTGGGGCTGCCCGACATTCGCGGCCGCGAGCAGATCCTCAAAGTGCACATGCGCAAAGTGCCGCTGGCGGAGGATGTCGAGCCCGCCAAGATCGCACGGGGTACCCCCGGTTTCTCCGGCGCCGACCTTGCCAACCTGGTGAACGAGGCCGCCCTGTTTGCCGCGCGGGCCAACGTGCGCACCGTGGGCATGACCCAGTTCGAGCTGGCCAAGGACAAAATCATGATGGGCGCCGAGCGCAAATCCATGGTCATGTCCGAGGACGAGAAGCGCAACACCGCCTACCACGAGGCCGGCCACGCCATTGTTGGCCGCCTGGTGCCCGAGCACGACCCGGTGTACAAGGTGAGCATCATTCCCCGCGGCCGCGCCCTGGGCGTGACCATGTTCCTGCCCGAGGAAGACCGCTACAGCCACAGCCGTCGCCACATCACCAGCCAGATCTGCTCCCTGTTCGGCGGCCGCATCGCCGAGGAAATGACCCTGGGCAAGGACGGCGTGACCACCGGTGCCTCCAACGACATCAAGCGCGCCACCGAGATCGCCCGCAAGATGGTGACCCAGTGGGGCCTGTCGGAAAAAATGGGGCCGCTGATGTACGACGACGGCGAGGAAGAGGTTTTCCTCGGTCGCAGCGCCACCCAGCACAACACCGGCATCTCCGGCGAAACCGCCAAGCAGATCGACCAGGAAGTGCGGCGCATCATCGACGAGTGCTATGCCACCGCCGAGCGCCTGCTGGATGAAAACGTGGAAAAACTGCATGTGATGGCCGATGCCCTCATGCTCTACGAAACCATCGACTCCGACCAGATCGACGACATCATGGCCGGCAAGAAGCCACGCGAGCCCCGCGACTGGGGCGGTAGCAGCGGCACCAGCGGTGGCGCCGGCGCGACGGCCGACGATGCCGCCGACGAACAGTCCAGTCCCATCGGTGGCCCCGCCAGCGAACACTGAGCGGCGCCCACTTTGAGCACGCAGAGCCCCGCCCGCCTGCCGCCCCTGCAATGCGGCAGCCGGACGCTGGATCGCGCCACGCCCCAGGTGATGGGGATCGTCAACACCACACCGGATTCCTTCTCTGACGGTGGCAGCCTGTACCGGGCTGGCCGCCTCGACCTGGAGTCCGCCTTTTTGCGCGCCCGCAACCTGTGTGAGCAGGGCGCCACCATTCTCGACATTGGCGGCGAATCCACCCGTCCCGGGGCCGCGCCGGTCAGCGAGGCAGAAGAACTGGAGCGCGTGGTGCCGCTGGTGCGCCGTGTCGCGGCGGAGATGGACGTGGTGATCTCCGTGGACACCAGTTCGCCGGCGGTGATGCGCGAAGCCGTGGCCGCCGGCGCAACGCTGATCAACGACGTGCGCGCGCTGGAGCGCCCCGGCGCCCTGCAGGCGGCCGCCGCAAGCGGCCTGCCGGTGTGTTTGATGCACATGCAGGGCCAGCCCGGCACCATGCAGGATCGCCCCGCCTACCACGACGTGGTGGAAGATGTGGCGGACTATCTCGGCGCGCGCATGGCGGCCTGTGAAAGCGCCGGCATCCCCCGCCAGCAGATTCTGCTGGACCCCGGCTTTGGCTTTGGCAAATCACTGCAACACAACCTGCGGCTGCTGGACCAACTGCCCCGCCTGCAGGCGCTGGGTGCGCCGCTGCTGGTGGGGCTGTCACGCAAATCCCTGATCGGCAAAATCCTCGAACGTGATGTGCACCAGCGCCTTGCCGCCAGCCTGGCGCTGGCGGTGCTGGCGGTGGAGCGGGGCGCCTGGATCGTGCGCGCCCACGACGTGCGCGAAACCGCCGACGCCCTTGCCATGTGCCGGGCACTGGCCGACATCACGCCATAACCACAAGACAGAGACAGATCATGAGCAGGCAGTACTTTGGAACCGACGGCATTCGCGGCGAGGTGGGCAAGTCGCCCATCACCCCGGACTTTATGCTCAAGCTGGGCTGGGCCTGCGGCCGTGTATTTGCCCGCAGTGGCAATGGCAGCCACCGCAGCGTCATCATCGGCAAGGACACCCGCGTATCCGGCTACATGTTCGAATCCGCCCTGGAGGCCGGGCTGGTGGCGGCGGGGGTGGATGTAAAGCTCCTTGGCCCCATGCCGACGCCGGCGGTGGCCCTGATGACCCGCACCCAGAACGCCGTGGCGGGCATTGTGATCAGCGCCTCCCACAACCCCTTCTATGACAACGGCATCAAGTTCTTCTCCGCCGACGGCTCCAAGCTACCGGACGCGGTGGAGCTGGCCATCGAGGCAGAGCTGGCCGAAGAGCTGGTCGTGGTGCCCTCCCGGGAAATCGGTAAAGTGGTGCGGGTGGCCGACGCCGCCGGTCGCTACATCGAATACTGCAAATCCACCGTGCCCGACGACTTCAGCCTGCGCGGCCTGAAAATCGCCGTGGACTGCGCCCACGGTGCCACCTACCACATTGCCCCCAGCGTGCTGTCGGAACTGGGCGCCGAGGTGGTGCCCCTGGGCGTGCAGCCCGATGGCTTCAACATCAACGAGGGGGTGGGCTCCACCGATACCGCTGCCTTGTCGGCGCTGGTGCAGGCATCCGGCGCGGATCTCGGCATCGCCTACGACGGCGACGGCGACCGCGTGCTGTTCATCGACGCCAATGGCGACCTGGTGGACGGTGACGAGTTGCTCTACATCATCGCCCGCCACCGCCTGGTGCGCGGGCAGGCCGAGGCCGGGGTAGTGGGCACCCTGATGTCCAACCTGGGGCTGGAACTGGCCCTGCGCGACCTCGACTTGCAACTGGTGCGCGCCAAGGTGGGTGACCGCTACGTCAAGGAACTGATGGAGCAGCGCGGCTGGAAGCTCGGCGGCGAGTCCTCCGGGCATATTATCTGCGCCGACCACACCACCACCGGCGATGGCATCGTGGCCTCCCTGCAGGTGCTGACCGCCCTGCAGGAGGCCGGCTCCGATTTTGCGACCCTGCGCAGCGGCATGACCAAGTGCCCCCAGACCATGATTAACGTGCCGGTCAGTGGCCGCGTCGACCTGGCCGAGTTTCCGGCGGTGAGCGCCGCCGTTGCCGAGGTGGAGAACACCCTGGCCGGCCGCGGTCGCGTGCTGTTGCGCCCCTCCGGTACCGAACCGTTGGTGCGCGTAATGGTAGAGGGCCAGGACGGCGACGAGGTCGCCGCCCTGTGCGGCCAGCTGGCCGAGCGTGTGCAGGCCGCGCTGAACTGACGTTCCTGAATCTGCCCTTGAACCCTGGTCTCGCTGAGCCCTGGCCTTGCTGAGCCAAGGTCTCGCTTGTGTCCGGCGGGTATCTCCGGTAGGATTGCCGCCGTTTTCGCACCGGGGTAAATGATGCGTCGTCCACTCGTCATGGCAAACTGGAAGATGCACGGTTCGCGGGCCAGCGCCGCCACCCTGGTGGCTGGCCTGCTGGAACAGATCGATGATCCGCGCGCCGATATCGCCCTCTGCCCGAGCTTTGTGCACCTGTCGCAAGTGCTGGATGCCTGTGCAGGCAGTGCCCTGGCAGTTGGCGCACAGGATTGCAGTCACATGCACCAGGGCGCCTACACCGGCGAAGTCGCGCCGGACATGCTGGCCGACCTCGGTTGCCAGTGGGTGCTGCTTGGTCACTCCGAGCGCCGCCAGTATCACGACGAATCGGACGGTCTGGTTGCGGCGAAGCTGGCCGCAGCGGTGGAGGCGGGGCTCAAGCCGGTGCTGTGCATTGGCGAGACCCGTGAAGAGCGGGAAGACGGCGAAGCCTTTACCGTCGTCGCCCGGCAGTTGCAGGGGGCCCTGGCAGAGCAGTCCGCGTTGGCGGGCCTGGTTATCGCCTACGAGCCCGTGTGGGCCATTGGCACCGGGCTGACCGCAAGCCCCGAGCAGGCCCAGGAAATGCACGGCTACATCCGTGAGCAACTGGCCGAAGTGAAAGGCGTGGACGCCGAGCAGGTGCGCCTGCTGTACGGCGGCAGCGTAAAAGCCGCCAATGCGGCGTCGCTGTTTGCCCAGCCGGATATCGACGGCGCCCTGGTGGGCGGCGCGTCGCTGGACAGCGCGGAGTTCGCCAACATTATCGCCGCGGCCTGAGGCCGGGGCACACAAGAGACACTGCCCGTGAGGGCAAGGACACTCTAGGAACTTATGGAACAGATTATTCTGATCGTTCACCTGCTGGTAGCACTGGCCATCATTGGCCTGATCATGCTGCAGCAGGGCAAGGGAGCCGACATGGGCGCCTCCTTCGGCGCCGGCGCCTCCCAGACCCTGTTCGGCAGCGCCGGCAGTGGCAACGCCCTGACCAAAGCCACGTCGTGGCTGGTCGTGGTATTCTTCGCCACCAGCTTCGGCCTGGCCCTGCTGGCCACGCAGAAAACCGCCTCCGTTGACGACCTCGGCCTGGAACTGCCGCCCGCTGCCGAGCAGCAGGCAGCCCCGGCCAGTGACGCAGCGGATTCCGACCTGCCCGAAGTGAATGAAGAAGTGCCGGAAGTCCAGGCCGCCCCGGAGGGCGACGTTCCGGAACTTTAAGCAGTACCCACCCGTTTAAAGCCGAAGTGGTGGAATTGGTAGACACGCTATCTTGAGGGGGTAGTGAGCTATGCTCGTGCGGGTTCAAGTCCCGCCTTCGGCACCATCTAATCTACGAAGCTCCGCTTACGCGGAGTGCTCGTGTGGCCCTGGTCGGGCGGGTTAAGCACCGCCTTCGGCACCATGTCTGGTAGAGAGGCCTTCCAATCTGGAGGGCCTTTCTGTTTCTGGCAGTTTCTCCAGTCTCGCGGGACTACCCCAGTCCTCGCTTAATCCGGCGATCCCGCTGGCTGCGCGAGCTACCTTCTGTCTTGGGGAGATTCCCCCAGTCGCTGCAATTGTGATGTAAAAGCCACCGGGTTCGTTGTGCCCCTGATGCAGTAGAAATCACCGAGGCACGCCGGCACAGGCTGGGGGTCAATCAGGTGCAGCTAACCGCGTGCCGGATTCTGCAAAGCATGCTGAATGGGGATTTGTACAGTTCTCGCCATAGTGGTGCCACCTACCGTCGTTTGCGGTGGACAGCCGAGAGATTTTGTCGGATTGCCGGAGGGGCGGGAGAAGGGAAATACCGGGGCGGCAGGCGCCGCCCCGGGGTGCCTGCTGCGATCAGTGCTGCTTGCGGCGGCGAGCGATGTACAGGCCGACCAGGCCAAGGCCCAGGAGGGCGGTGCTGCCGGGGGCGGGTACGGGCCGGGCGACGAGGGACACGGTGTCGATGAAACCACCGAGGGTGTTCTCCAGGCCGGTGGCGGCGAAGCCCAGGTACATGGTGGTGTCGGTTGCTTCCAGCGAGGCGGTTTGCATGACCCAGTCGCTATAGTCGGAAGATACCTGGTTGGCGATGCTCAGGGGGGTGATGAAGTTGTTGGTATCGCCGGTCCACAGGACGTTGATGCCGTTGTCGTTGCCGCCGTTGTTGGTGCGCGGGCGGTACCAGAAGGTCAGGTCGTAGTAGCTGCCGATGATGAGGTCGGTGAGGGTCTGGTACATCACGCTGTTGGTGTTGCCACCGCCATTGCTGTGGGAATCCAGCTCAACGTAGTTGCTGCCGCTGTGGGCGTTCACGACGGCGTTGGTTTGCAGCTCGATGCCAGCGCCGGAGTAGGTTTCCCATTCGCCGGGCAGGGTTTGGTACACACCCCAGTTCGGGCCGGAGGGGCTGGGGGTGCCGGTCGGGGTTTGTTCGAAATCGCCGTTGCTGATGAGGTTGGCGTTGGCGAAGGAGGCCAGGCCCATCAGGGCGGCGGCGCTCAGTGCTTTCAGGGTATTCATAGGCATGTGGGTTGTGTCCGTGTGCTGTGGATCATCGTTGCCGGGCAGCCATGCTCCCCGGTGCTGCCCGTTAAAAGCAAACATCAGGCCAGTTCTAGTAATTTTATATAAAACAATGAGTTAGTTGTTTTTCCCGAATGCAAAGCGGGCTCGCTGTAAAAGTTTTCGACATTAAGGGAGTGCCGCTTTATAACCGCGCGTTAGCAACGGCCGGGCGGTGTTCAGTGCGGCCCGCTCTGGGCGAGGTAGCGCCGGGTCTGCTCGGCGTTCATGGGGCGGCCCAGGTGATAGCCCTGTACATGGTCGCAGCCCAGCTGGCGCAGATAGTCCAGCTGTTCACGGGTTTCCACGCCTTCGGCAATGCAGCGCAGGTTTAGGTTGCGGGCCAGGTTGAGGATGGTGCCCACTACGGCCTGGTCGTCGCTGCTGTTGACCAGGTCCGACACAAAGCTGCGGTCGATTTTCAGGGTGGAAATGTGGAAGTGCTTGAGCTGGCTCATGGACGAGTAGCCGGTGCCGAAGTCGTCGATGGCAACGCCGATGCCGGCCTGGTGCAGGCGCTGCAGGGTGTGGGCGGCCTGGTTGGGGTTTTCCATCGCCATGCTCTCGGTGAGCTCCAGTTCGAGGTATCCCGGTGCTATCGCGAATTCCTCCAGGATGGTGAGCACGCGCTCGGGCAGGTCGGGCTGGCGGAACTGGGCGGCGGAGAGGTTGACCGCAATGCGCGGCACGGCCAGGCCGCTGTCCAGCCAGGTTCGCAGCTGGCGGGCCACTTCGCGCAGCACCCAGTTGGACAGGGGCAGGATGAGGCCGCTGGCTTCGGCGATGGGGATGAACTCCGCCGGTGGCACCTGGCCCAGTTCGGGGTGGCGCCAGCGCAGCAGGGCCTCCAGCCCGGTGAGTTGCAGGCTGTCGGCCTGCAGCTGGATCTGGTAGTTGAGCGACAGCTGCTGCTTGTCCAGGGCGCGCCGCAGGGCGTTTTCCACGGTCAGCTGGCGCAGGCAGCGGGCCTGCATTTCGGGGGTGTAGAAGCAGTAGGTATTGCGGCCCTGCTGTTTGGCCCGGTACATGGCGGTATCGGCGTTGGTGTGCAGCTGGGTCAGGGTGTCGCCATCGCTGGGGAACATGGCAATGCCGATGGAGCAGCTCACCGCCAGTTCGCGGTCCAGCAGGCGGAAGCTGCTGCCCAGGCGGTCCAGCAGGCGGCGCGCGGTATGGGCGGCGGCATCGGCGTTGGTGTTGGGCAGCAGCAGGGCAAACTCGTCGCCGCCCAGGCGGCACAGGGCGTCTTCGTCGCGCAGGGCCTCGCTCAGCCGGCTGGCGCACTGCTGCAGCACCCGGTCGCCGGTGTCCTGGCCCAGGGAATCGTTGATGTTCTTGAAGTTGTCCAGATCCAGCACCAGCACCGCCAGGGGGCGCTTGCCCTGGCGCGCCAGTTTCAGTGCGTATTCAGAGCGATCCTGCAGCATGGCGCGGTTGGGCAGGCCGGTGAGGGCGTCGAAGTAGGCCAGCCGCTGCACTTCCGCCTGGCTCTGCTTGAGCAGGGTGATGTCGCTCACCACCCCAATGTAGTGGGACAGCTCTCCATACTCATCGCGCACCGCGGTGATGCTGATCCACAGCGGGGCGGTCTCGCCATTTTTGCGCCGGCCCCAGATTTCGCCCTGCCAGACGCCATCCTCGGCAACCCGCTGCATGATGGTGTGGAGAAAGTCTGGCGTGTGCATGCCTTCACTGAGCATGGTGGCCGGTTGCCCGAGGCACTCCTGCTCGCTGTAGCCGGAAATTTCCAGAAAGGCGCGGTTGGTGGCCACCAGTTTGTAGTCGGGGTCGGTAATCACCAGTCCTTCCCGGGTGCTGTCCATCACGTGCAGCGCCAGTTTCAACTGGGAGGTGGTGTTGACCAGGTGGCTGATGTCGATGTGGGTGCCGGCAATGATGCTGGCATCGCCTTCGCCGGGCCCGCGCAGTGCGCTGCCCCGGCTGAGGATGGATACCCAGCGCCCGTCCCGGTGGCGCATGCGAAACTGCACTTCCAGCTGCCCCTGGCAGCCGCCCTTAAGATAGGCGCCCACCTGGGCTTCAATGCGCTGGGTGTCGTCCGGGTGCACCCGCTCGCGGCAGAATGCCAGCCAGTTGCCGCGGCTGGCGGTGGGCAGGTCGCTGCGCTGGTAGCCGAGCATTTCCAGGTAGCCGGCCTGGCACACCAGGCGCCGCTCGCCAATCTCGTATTCCCAGATGCCGGTTTGCGATGCGCTGATCAGGGAGTGGTAGCGCTCCAGGGTGCTGTCCAGTTCCCGGGTGCGCTCATCTACCTTGCGGCGCAGCTGGCTGCGGTAGCTGCGCAGTTCAACGAAGGTGCGCGCCAGGCAGCCGGTGAGCAGGCTGAACAGGGTGCCCAGCGCAACCGCACCCAGCAGCCAGGGCGGGCTGGGCCAGCCGCCCCGGGGCATGACCGACAGCTGCCAGCGTGCATTGGGAATGTAGAGCGATTGCACCACGGGCCTGTCGCCCAGTGTGTCGCGGCTGGCGGCGATGATCTGGCGTTCGCCGCTCACCGGATGCTGGCGCCACAGTTGGTAGTCCAGAGCGGCGCCGCTCAGGCTGTCCAGGCTCAGCAGGCCGACCAGGGCCGGCAGGCGCAGGGTGACATTGGAGAAGCCCCAGAACTGCTCGCCGCCCAAGGGCGAGGGGCGGTACACAGGGATGCGCCCGACAATACCGCGCCCGCCCTGGATCAGGTCCAGCGGGCCGGCCACGGTGGCGCCGCTACCGGCCCGGGCCAGCAGGCTTTCGGCGCCCTGTTCTGTGTCGGTCAGGGGGTTAAAGCCCATTGCGGCGCCGTTGTCGCGGCGCGGGGCAATCATCTGTATTTCACCGCCGGGTGACAGCGACAGCTGCGCGATGTGGGGGTGGCTGTTGAGCAGGTCCTGGCTGACGATGTTGAAGTGGCGTTCCAGCTGATGGCTGTTGCGGGCGATTACCGCCAGGGTTTGTGCCGGCGCCAGGGTGGCGTTGAGGCGGCTTTCAATGAGGCGTGCCGCCTGGGTGGCGGCAGACAGCACGCGGTTGCGCTGTTCCTGCTCGAACAGATCACAGCTGATGCTGATCCACAGGTAGCTGGCCAGGGCGCCGAACAGGGCGCCAGCCAGCCCGGCCAGCCGGGGTTTGCGCAGGTGGGGCGTGTCTGTTCGGTGTGAGTCCACTCGGGGCGCCGGCTGCCTGTGGCGCCTTCCTGCGTCGTTGCTTCTCAGGGCATGGGCAATGGCAGTGCGGAGGAGTTTCGCCGGGGCGTGCATGGTTGTGGGTCAACTGCTGGTGGCGCGGGGCGAACGCCTGTACATCAGGGTTCGAACCGCGCCGGGCTCAGGCCGGGTCGCCCAGTTCCGCCTGGGTCTGGCGGGCCCAGGCGCAGGCGTGGCGATAGGCGACTTCGTAGAAGGCGGGGTCGAAGCGCTGCGACAGCAGCTCGAAGCGGCCGCGCTCGTAGTGCTCCACATCGGCCAGGGTATCGCCGAGGGGGCCTTCGCGGGACAGCAGCGCCTGCTTGGTTTCCTGCCGTAGGGGCAGTTGCTGTAGCAGTTCGCTCATCTCGATATCCATCAGCACATCCAGCTGCGACAGCAGGCCCACAATAAAGTGGTGAACCGGCATTGGCTGGCTGTCCAGCTCCGCCAGGATTTCACACATGCGCGCGCGCACCAGCATGTTGCGGGTGAGTGCCTCGGGCTTGCCGGGTTCAGATTCCACCAGGAATAAATTCACCCAGCGCTTGATCTCTTCGGTGCCGAGGATGGTGATGGCCTGGGACAGGGTGTCGACCTCCCGGCGAATACCCTGGGCGGCAGAGTTGACGATGCGCAGGATGCGAAAGGTCAGGTTGGCATCGCGAATGGCCAGCGCTTCCAAGCTGGCGGCGGTGGCGTCCGGGTCTTGCAGCTTGGCCAGCATTTCCAGCAGCAGGAGCTTGTTGCCGCTGATTTTCTTGCCTTTGACCGGTGTCGGCGCGCTGAGGAAGCTGCCCTGGAACCAGTTGAAGCCCAGGTCGACGCAGTGGCGGAACTGGGCGGCATCGGCCACGCCGTCGGCCAGCAGGTCGACCCCGCGCTGGCGCAGGGCGTCGACGGTGTGCGCCAGCGCATCGCCGGCAAGCGTGGCGGTGTCGATGCGCACAACGTGCACGGTGGCAAGCAAGTCGCCCAGGTCGGGCCGATCCGGCTGGTACCCCCCCAGGGCCAGGTGGTGGCCCTCGGCGGCCAGTTGACCCAGGCGCCGCACCAGCGCGGGCGTTATCGGCTGGCGGTCGGCCACCACCTCCAGGATGAGCTGTTTGCGCGGCAGGGCGGGCAGCTGCTCATCAAACAGCATGGCCGGGCTCAGCTTGACGAAGCTCGGCACCGACAGGAAGCGGCCGTGCTGGAAAATACGCGCGTAGGATTCCAGCACCAACGGCACCGCGGTCTGGATGTCCTGCACATTCAGCGTGGCCCCGGGGGTGGCGTGATCGAGCAGCAGGTCGAAGGCGACAACATCCTGATTGCGCGAAAGCACCGGCTGGCAGGCCAGCAGTGCGTCCAGGGGATTTTCTTCACCAAGAAGGGGCGCGTTGAGCATGGTTATCCTTGTCAGTCGATCGCGGTGGCGTCGGGTTGGCTGCATCTCATGCGCGGGAGTCCACCCGCGCCGGCCGGCGGTGAGCCTGCCCATCGGGCCCGTACAGGCTATTGCCGGCGGATTCCCGCAGTGCGTTCAGCAGGCGCTGGTTGTTCTCCAGGCGCAGCTGGATCAGCTCGCCGTTGGTCTGGTTGAGCTGCCTGGCCTCGCTGGCCAGTTGGTCGATGCTCTGCCACAGGGGCAGGCAGCCGGCATCATCGGCGGCGGCGCGGGCACCTTCACGGCCGGGGGCGTAACCCAGCCTGGCCTGCGCGCCACGGCGCCTCGCCTCAAAACTGTCCAGCGAAACCAGCTGCCGCTGCTTGTCGGCGGCCACCTCGTCCAGGGCGGCGCCGTCAACCTGGCTCTGGGTCAGCAGGCTCTGTTCGCTGTGCAGCAGCGCAACCAGCTGTTCCAGTTGCAGGCGCTGGGCCTGCAGGTGTGGCTCAAGACTCATCACTGCCTCGCCGTGTCAGGGGGTTTCGCCATCCAGCAGTTCGCGCACGCTGTCGATCAGCCCGTCGGCGATGCGTTGGGTATCAATGGCCAGCTTGCCGTCGGCAATGGCCTGGCGAATCTCCGCCACTCTGGCCAGGTCGATGTCCTGGCCGCTGGCCGCGGCGGGGCTGCTGAGGTGGCTGACGCTGGACTGTCCGGCGCTTTCACCGGCGGCACTGGCGGTGGTTTCAGTGCGCCCCGCGCCACGGCTGGCGCTGTTCTGGTTGGCCTGCTGGGGCGCGGTATAGCCGTTGATTTTCAAGATTCCATGCTCCTGGGGTTCTCCTTTGCTGGGTTATCGGCCGGCCCGGGCAGATCTTTAGGGTGCCGGTAAATAAAAGTTGGCTCAGGGCGCGAGCCGTGCCTCGCCGGGCCCGGTCACCTCGGCGTTGAGAATTTCGCGGCTCTGAAGGCGCACCCGGATGGCATCCCCGCGCCCGCCGCTGTCCAGGGCGCGGGCGCGGCGTGCAATCTGAAAGCCGGCTCCGCCGGTGGCCACGGTCACCCACTGCTGGCGCTCCACCAGGGCGGGGCGGGTGATGAGGGAGTGCTGCAGCACGGTGCCGGCGGGCAGCGGCCGGCGGGCCACGCTGCCTTCGAGGGCGGCGAGATCGCGCACGACATTGCGCGGCAGCTTGCCGAGATCGCCCTGCCGGGCCTTGAGGTGGGCCACGGTGACGGGGGCGCCACGGGGCACATCGTGCGCACTTTCCCAGTAGCGCACCTGCACGTTGACCCGGGCCTGCAGGTAGCGCACGCCGCCGCCGGCGCAGCGCAGGCCGACGCTCACCTTGCCCCAGCGCCGCGCGCCGTTGCCCGGCAGAAAGGGCTTTGGGTTTGCGCAGTCGCCAAAATGGGCGCGGGGGGGCTCAACCTCCACGGTGACCCGCTCACCCAGGCCGCGGGTTTGCGCCTGCAGATACTGCTGCGCCAGTGCGCGCAGGTCGCTGGCGCCGGCGGGGGTGCCGGCGAGGGCCGGGGCGAGAGGTAGAACGAGAGGCAGGGCGAGGGCCAGCATTCGCGCCAGTGTTTTGCCCGGCATCCGTGCCCGGTAGTGGCGATGTCTGTTCACGGTTGTGCTTGTGCTCCGGCAGGTTGTGGGCCGCGTCTGCGATACAGGCCTAGTGCGTCGACATAAAGCAGTGTAAGGCAGTAGCGCCACAAACAATTTTGGAAATAGCCCTGAAAAAGTAGCCTGTTTGCCACTTTGGCCCGCTGGCGGCCTGCGTATTCTTGATGGTGAGCGACACTGCCAACGCGGAGCCGAACCATGATAGACAAGCTGTCCGCCTCGCTGGACTTCTACCAGCAGGCCCTTGGCTTGCGTCACCAGCGCCAACAGGTGCTGGCGGCGAACATTGCCAATGCCGATACGCCCAACTACAAAGCGCGGGATTTTGATTTTGCCGCGGCGCTGTCCCGCGCCAGCGCCAGCGCGGGCCCGTTGCGCCTTAGCACCACCCACGCCGGCCACATGGCTGGCGGCACCACCGGCAGCGCCGGGCGCGACCTGCTGTACCGCGTGCCCGACCAACCGAGCCTGGATGGCAACACCGTCGACATGAACCGCGAGCGCACCCAGTTTGCCGACAACAGCGTGCGCTACCAGAGCGCCCTTACCCTGGCCAATGCGCGCATCCAGGGCTTGAAGGCCGCCATGCAGAGTGAGTCCTGACCGTGTCGATGTTCAATATCTTTGAAATTTCAGGATCAGCCCTGGCCGCCCAAAGCCAGCGCATGAATGTCTCTGCCAGCAACCTGGCCAACGCCGACAGCGTGGCCGGGCCGGACGGCGAGCCCTACCGCGCCAAGCAGGTGATGTTTGAAAGCGAAGGCCCCCAGGGCGCCGCCGGCGTGCGGGTGTCGGCGGTGGTGGATGACCCGGCGCCGTTGCGCATGGAATACCGCCCCGGCCACCCGCTGGCGGATGCCGAGGGCTATGTGGCCATGCCCAACGTGGACCCCACCCATGAAATGGTCAACATGATCTCTGCCTCGCGCTCTTACCAGGCCAACGTGGAAGTAATGAACACCAGCAAGCAGCTGCTGCTGAAAACCCTGACTCTCGGAGAGAGCTGATGACCACCATTGACGCCAGCACCCTCACCGCACTGAACGGCAAGCAGCCGGCAGCCACGCAAACCGGGGCCGACCTGCAGGACAGCTTTATGACCCTGCTGGTGACCCAGTTGCAGAACCAGGACCCGACCAACCCGATGGAAAACGCCGAGATGACCTCGCAGCTGGCCCAGATCAACACCGTCAGCGGCATTTCGGAACTGAACGACACCCTGGCCACCATCAACCAGCAGATTGACGCCGGGCAGACCCTGCAGGCCGCCAGCCTGATCGGCAAGGGCGTGCTGGTGCCGGGCGAGCGCATACTGGTGGGCGAAGAGGGTGTGTCCACGCCGATTGGCGTGGAGCTGGCCAGCGCCGCCGACGAGGTGAGCATCAGCATTGCCAGCGCCAGTGGCGAAACCATTCGCCAGTATCCGCCGGTTGCCATGTCGGCTGGCATGCAAACCCTGCAATGGGACGGCCGCCTCACCGATGGCAGCCTGGCGCCACCCGGCAGTTACCGGGTGGTGGTCAGCGCCAGCCAGGAGGGCAGCGCGGTATCGGCGAGCGTGCTCAATTACGCGCTGGTGTCGGGCATCAGCCCCGGTGAAGACGGCCCGCTGCTGGACCTTGGCGGCGTATCGGACCCAGTCACCCTCGATGACATTCGCCAGATTCTGTAGGGCGGTCACCGGCACCTGGCGCGTTTTCAACAACCCGTTATTCGACGCTTTTCACAAGCACTTTTTCGACAAGGAGATGGACCATGGGCTTTTCCCAGGCACTGAGCGGCCTTAACGCCGCCGCCACCAACCTCGATGTGGTGGGCAACAATATCGCCAACTCGCAGACCGTCGGCTTCAAGGGCGGCAGCGTGCAGTTTGCCGACGTGTACGCCGGCGCCGGCGCCGGCCTTGGCACCCGGGTGGCGGGCATCCTGCAGGATTTCAGCAACGGCAACATCGAGACCACCAACCGCAACCTCGACCTTGCCATCAGCGGCAACGGCTTCTTCCGCCTTACCCAGAACGACGAAACCGTTTACTCGCGCAACGGCCAGCTTTCGCTGACCAAGGACGGCTTTCTGGAAAACGCCACCGGCGCCCGGCTCATGGGCTACCCGGCGGGCCAGGGTACCGGTGGCCAGCCGGTGGCGCTGAACATTCCCGCCGGTGGCCTGCCGGCAGTGGCCACCCTGGGCGTGGACAGCTCGCTGAACCTGGACGCCACCGCCGAGGGGCTGGATACCGCCCTGTTTGATTACCAGGACGGCGACACCTACTCCTACGCCAACACCGGCACCGTGTACGACTCCCTTGGCGTGCAGCATTCCATGACCATGTATTTCGTCAAAGACGGCGCCAACCCCAACCAGTGGCAGGTGTTTGTCGGACTGGACGGCCAGGCCCCCACAGGCCCCCAGACCCTGGAGTTTGACGGCAACGGCACCCTCACCGCCGGCATGGCGTCCAACTACAACTTCACCCTGGCCAATGGCGCCGACGACCTGAACTTCGACCTGGACTTTACCGGCACCACCCAGTTCGGCGGTGACTTTGCCCTCAACACCCTGACCCAGGACGGCTACGCCGCCGGCAGCCTGGTGGGCATTTCCATCGACGAGGGTGGCAACCTGGTGGGCACCTACTCAAACGAGCAGACCCAGGTGCTGGGCACTATTGCCCTGGCCAACTTCCGCAACCCGGAAGGGCTGAAGGCGGTGGGCGACAACGCCTGGGCGGCCACCGGCGCGTCCGGCCAGGAGCTGCTGGGGCTGGCGGGCACCGGTGTGTTCGGTGATATCGAAGCCGGCGCGCTGGAATCCTCCAACGTGGACCTGACCCAGGAACTGGTGGATCTGATCATCGCCCAGCGCAACTACCAGGCGAACACCCAGACCATCAAAGTGCAGGACGAAGTGCTGCAGAACGCCGTGAACCTGCGCTAGGGCCCGCGCTGATGGATCGCATTCTCTACACCGCCATGGGTGGCGCCAAGCAGAGCCTGGATGCCCAGGCCGTGGTCAGCAACAACCTGGCCAACACCAGCACCTCGGGCTTTCGCGCCCAGCTGCAGGCCATGCGCGCCGTGCCCGTGCAGGGCGATGCCTTGCACGGCACCCGCACCGCGGTGATGGCCACCACGCCCGGCACCGACTTCAGCGCCGGGCCGGTGAACGCCACCGGCCGCGATATGGATGTGGCCCTGAAGGGCGATGCCTGGCTGGCGGTGCAGGACGCGGCGGGGGGCGAGGCCTACACCCGCCGCGGCGACCTGCAGATCAGCGCCAACGGCGTGCTGACCAGCGGCGGGCTGCCGGTGATTGGCGAGGGCGGCCCAATGGTTGTGCCGCTGGATTCGCGCCTGTCGATGGGTGCCGATGGCACCGTGAGCGCCATTGGCCCGGGCGAAACGCCGGACGCCATTGTCGAGGTGGGACGCCTGAAGCTGGCCACCGCGGCCCCGGGGGCATTGCAGCGCGGCGAGGACGGCCTGTTCCGGCCCCCAAGCGCGCCCGACGGCACCGTGGCCAACCTGCCGCGCGACGAAGCAGCGCGTCTGGTGTCCGGCGCACTGGAGGGCAGCAACGTGAGCGCGGTGGAGGCCATGGTCTCCCTGCTCGACAACGCCCGCCGTTTCGAGCTGCAAATGAAAGTGATTGACGATGCCAACAACAATGCCCAGCGGGCCAACAGCCTGCTGTCCCTGCAGGGCTGATGAACCTGGCACACCAACCGGAGGAAAACGAGCGTGATCAAGTCCCTGTGGACATCCAAGACCGGCCTGGAATCGCAGCAGGTAAAGCTGGATGTGATAGCCAACAACCTGGCCAACGTCAGCACCAACGGCTTTAAAAAATCCCGCGCCGTGTTTGAGGACCTGCTGTACCAGAACCTGCGCCAGCCCGGCGCCCAGAACGATGTGCAGAACACCCTGCCGTCCGGCATGCAGGTGGGCACCGGGGTGCGCCCGGTTGCCACCGAGCGCCTGCACAGCCAGGGCAACCTGGAAAACACCGGCAACTCGCGGGACCTGGCCATCAACGGCCGGGGCTTCTTCCAGGTGATGATGCCCGATGGCACCACCGCCTACACCCGCGACGGCAGCTTCCAGCTGGACCAGAACGGCCAGATGGTGACCTCCAGCGGCTACCCGCTGGAGCCGGTGATCATCATTCCCGAGAACGCCCTGTCCATCACCATCGGGCGCGACGGTATTGTGTCGGTGACCGAGCCAGGCTCGGCGCTGAACAACCAAGTGGGCCAGCTCACCATCTCCACTTTTGTCAACCCGACTGGCCTGGAAAGCGTGGGCGAGAACCTCTACCTGGAGACCGAGTCCTCGGGCCTGCGCACCGAGAGCCTGCCGGGCCTGAACGGGGCCGGTGTGCTGTACCAGTCCTATGTGGAAACCTCGAACGTGAACGTGGTGGAGGAGATGGTCAACATGATCCAGACCCAGCGCGCCTACGAACTCAACAGCAAGGCCGTACAGACCTCAGACGAGATGCTGGCGCGCCTGGCCCAGCTCTAGGGCGGGGCGGCCATGAGCCCGATGCGAACCCTGGCCCTGGCGCCGGCCTTGCTGCTGGCCCTGCTGCAAGGCTGCGCCCAGTTGCCGCGCTCATCCGTGGTGCCCGAGGCAACCCCCATTACGGTGCCACAGGCGCCACAGGCCAGCGGCGACGGGGCCATTTTCCAGGCGCATGCGGGCTACCGCCCCCTGTTCGAAGACCGGCGCCCGCGCATGACCGGCGATGTGATCACCATTGTGCTGGACGAGGAAGTGAGCGCCAGCAAGAACGCCCAGAGCAATGCCAACCGCAACGGCGTGACCAGCTTTGCCCCCGAGGGCGTGCCCAAGGGGCTGGAGGATCTGCTGGACTACGGCTTCGACCTGTCCGGCGATAACGAATTCAACGGCGGTGGCGGCTCCCGGGCCAACAACACCTTCACCGGCACCCTGACGGTGATGGTGGTGGACGTGATGGGCAACGGCAACCTGGTGGTGCGCGGCGAAAAGCAGATTGCCATCAACCAGGGCACCGAGTTCATTCGCTTCTCGGGCATTGTCGACCCCTACACGGTCACCAGCGCCAATACCGTGTCGTCCACCCAGGTGGCCGAGGCGCGCATTGAGTACTACGGCGACGGCTACATCAACGAGGCGCAGAGCATGGGTTGGCTGCAGCGCTTCTTCCTGAACATTGCGCCGCTGTAGGTACGGAGGATAACTGTGAAAACACTGGCCAGACTGGGCCTTGCCCTGTGCCTGCTGTGCTTTTTTTGCCTGCCGGCGCAGGCCGAACAGCTACGCGAACTGGCGGATTTTGCCGGCGTGCGGGAAAACGCCCTGGTGGGCTACGGCCTGGTGGTGGGGCTGGATGGCAGTGGCGACCAGACCATGCAGACGCCCTTTACCACCCAGAGCCTGGCCAACATGCTGTCGCAGCTGGGCATCAACGTGCCTGCCGGCACCAACATGCAGCTGCGCAACATCGCCGCGGTGATGGTGACCGCGCAGTTGCCAGCCTTCGCCCGCCCCGGCCAGCAGCTGGATGTGGTGGTGTCGTCCATTGGCAACGCCCGCAGCCTGCGCGGCGGCACTTTGCTGATGACACCGCTGAAGGGCGCCGATGGTGCCACCTACGCCATGGCCCAGGGCAACCTGCTGGTGGGCGGCGCCGGCGCCGAGGCCGGTGGCAGCAGCGTGCAGGTGAACCAGCAATCCTCCGGGCGCATCAGCGCCGGGGCCACGGTAGAGCGCGAGGTGGTCTCCACCTTCAGCGGCGAGGGTGGCAGCCTGGAGTTGCGCCTGCGCGAGGCGGACTTTGGCACTGCCCAGCGCGTGGTGCAGGCCATCAACTTAAGTTTTGGCCCGGGTACTGCAACAGCGCTGGACGGGCGCGCCATTCGCCTGCGCGGCCCCCAGGACCCGAGCCAGCGGGTGGGCTTTATGGCCAGCATCGAACACCTGGAAGTGAACCCCACGCAGAGCGCCGCCAAGGTGGTGCTCAATTCGCGCAGCGGTGCGGTGGTGCTGAACGGGCGTGTGACCCTGCGCCCGGCCGCGGTGGCCCACGGCAACCTGTCGGTAGTGATCGACACCAACTACGGCGTGAGCCAGCCGGCGCCCTTCAGTGGCGGTGAAACCGTGGTGGTGCCCGACAGCGATATTCGCCTGGAACAGCAGTCCGGCACCCTACGCACCGTGGAGGGCGCCAACCTGCTGGAAGTGGTGGATGCCCTGAACGCCCTGGGCGCGACCCCGGCGGATCTCATGTCCATTCTGGAAGCGTTGAAGGCAGCCGGCTCCCTGCGCGCCGAACTGGAGATTATCTGATGCCCACCAACACCATTGCCGAGGGGCAATTTGCCCTGGACGTGGCCGGCCTGGAAAAGCTCAAGCAGGCCGGCCGGCGCGACCGGCAGGCGGGGCTCGAAGGCGCCGCCCAGCAGTTTGAAGCCCTGTTGTTGCACCAGATGCTGCAGGGCATGCGCGAGGCAACGCCCCGTTCCGACCTGCTCGACAGCTCCCAGACCCGCTTTGTGCAGGGCCTGTTCGACCAGCAGCTGTCGCAGCACCTGTCGGGCAGGGGCCTGGGCCTGGCGGAGCAGTTGGTGGCGCAGCTGCAACGGGTGGGCAAGTAGCTGATTCGCCTAAAGTTCTGCCCGCTGCCGCCGATACCTTCAGAGACACAGAATCCACTTTCCGGCAGCGCCGACGAGCGTCAGGGGATTGACCATACATGAGTATTTTTTCGATTGGTCTGAGCGGTCTGAATGCTGCGCAGAACGCCCTCAACACCACCAGTAACAACATTTCCAACGTCTACACACCGGGCTACAACCGCGAGTTAACCATCCTCGGCGAGAGCAAGGCCGGCGACGGGGTCAAGGTCAACGACATCCAGCGCCAGTTCAACGCCTATGTCACCGAGCAGTTGAACGCCGCTTCCAGCCGCGCCAGCGCCCTGCAGACCTACGAAACCCAGGTCAGCCAGATCGACAACCTGCTGGCCGACAGCGAGTCGGGCCTGTCGCTGCTGTTGCAGAATTTCTTCGCATCCATTGGCGATTTGGTCAATGCACCCTCCGACCCGGCGGCGCGCCAGGGCGTGATTGGCACCGCCGAGGCCCTGAGCGCCCAGTTCCGCTCGTTTGACGGCTACCTCGACGACATGCGCTCGGGAGTGGACGGCCAGATCCGCGACGAGGTGAAGGCCATCAACAACACCGCCAGCCAGGTGGCCTGGCTGAACCGCGAGATTGCCCTGGCCAAGGCCCGCACCGGCGAGGCCCCCAACAGCCTGCTCAACCAGCGCGACCAGCTGGTGGCGGAGCTGTCCGAACGCGTGGATGTGCGCCTGGATGTGTCGGAAACCGGCTCCTACAGCCTGTCCGTCGCCAACGGCCGGCCGTTGGTGGCCGGTGTGCAGAGCTACGAACTGACCACCCAGAGCGCCAGCGCCGACCCCACCCGCACCGTGGTGGGCTACATCGACGCCGCCGGCAACACCGTGGAGCTGGGCGAAGACGCCCTGGCCGGCGGCAGCCTGGGCGGGCTGCTGCAGTTTCGCAGTGAATCGCTGGATGCCGTGCAGAACCGCCTGGGGCAACTGGCCGTGTCGCTGGCTGCGGGCTTTAACGCCCAGCACAGCGCAGGGGTGGATTTGAACGGCGACCCGGGAGCGGACTTTTTCGCCATGGGCGAGCCGACGCTGTTTTCCAACACCCGCAACAGCGGCAGCGCCAGCCTCGATGTGGCCTACGGCGACATCAGCCAGCTGACCGCCAGCGACTATGAGCTGACCGTGGCCGATGCCGCCGCGGGCACCTTCAACGTCAAGCGACTGGACAGCGGCGAGACGCTGACGCTGACCCTGGACGGCGCCAACCAGCTCACCATCGGCGGCGTGGTGGTGACCGTGGACGACCCGGCCCTGCTGGCCGATGGCGACCGCTTCAGCCTGCAGCCGGTGCGCGGTGGGGCGGGCGACTTCGACGCCCTGATCAGCGACAGCAGCGACATTGCGGCGGGGCTCGGCGCTGGCAGTGGCGACAACGAAAATGCCCTGGCCCTGCAACAGCTGCAGAACGAGGCCCTGGTGGCGGGCGGCGCCACCCTCAACCAGGCCTATGCCGCCCTGGTGGGCGATGTGGGCAACCGCACCAACATTGTTCAGGTGAACCTCAGTGCGCAGCAGGGGCTCAGCGAACAGCTGCGCGCCGTGCAGCAGAGCGAATCGGGGGTCAACCTCGACGAGGAGGCCGCCAACCTGATCCGTTACCAGCAGTACTACCAGGCCAACGCCAAGGTCATCGAAACCGCCACTGTGGTGATCGATGCCCTGCTCGGCCTGCGCTAACGCCAAGGAAGCACACCATGCGCATCAGCACCGTTACCATGTTTGAACAGAGTGTCAGCTCGATGAACCGCCAGCAGGGCGAGTTCATGCGGGTAGGGCAGCAGATTGCCTCGGGCAAGCGGGTGGTCAACCCCTCGGACGACCCCCAGGCCGCGTCGCGGGCCGTGCGGGTGTCCCAGTCGCTGGCGGTGACCGCACAGTACGGCGACGCCCGGGTGGGCGCGCGCAATGCCCTGGCCCAGCAGGAGAGCATCTTAAACAGCGTCAGCGATGCCCTGGCCAGCGCCAAGACCCTGCTGGTGCAGGCGGCCAACGGCACCCTCACCGACGCCGACCGGGATTCGGTGGCCAGCGAACTGCGCGGCCTGTACGAGGCCATGGTGGGCCAGGCCAACGCCACCGACGGCAATGGCCGCTTCCTGTTTGGCGGCTACCAGGACGGCAGTGAGCCCTTTGTGCGCGCCGCCGATGGCAGCGTGAACTACGTGGGCGACAACAATGTGCGCGCCCAACAGGTGGATTCGTCCCGCCTGATGCCGGTGGCCGACAACGGCCGCACCATCTTCCAGAGCGTGCACAGCGGCGCCGGCTACGTGGCCGAAGCCGACCCCGGCAATACCGGCAGCGCCACCTTCACCGGCCCCAAGGTGGTGGATGTGGCCGACCCGGCCTACGGCGACCCGTTTACCGTCGACTTTCAGGTGGCGGCGGGCGTAACCACCTTCACCGTCAACGGCGGCCCGCCCCAGGCCTGGGCCGAGGGCGTGCCGGTGCAGGCCGGCGGTCTGTCGCTGAGTTTTGACGGCCAGCCCGCCGATGGCGACCGCTTCCAGATGGACGTGGCCAGCAACATGAACACCGACGTGTTCCGCAGTTTTGAAAAGGCCCTGGCAGTGCTGGAAAACCCGGCCCAAACCCCCGCCGAGAAGGCGGCGCTGGAAAACACCCTGAGCACCGTGATGCGCGAGTTCGACAATAGCCTGGACAACGTGCTCACCAACCGCGCGTCGGTGGGTTCGCGCCTTAACGAACTGGACGTGCTGGATTCAGTGGCGGGCAACCGTACCCTGAATTACGAGCAGAACCTGTCGGACCTGGTGGACCTGGACTACGTGGAGGCCATCTCCGAGTACACCCTGCGCCAGGTGGGTCTGCAGGCGGCCCAGAAGGCCTTTGTGGATGTGAAGGGCATGTCGCTGTTCGATTATCTGTAGGGCCAGTGCGCGGCCCGCTGCCCTCAGGGCAGCCCGGCCAGCGCCGCGGGCAGCTGCTGCAGGAAGGCAAGGCCGGTGCCGAACAGGCTCTGCAGAAAGCGCCCGAAGTCCGTCATCAACACACTCAGCAGGAAGATGCCCAGCGTCAGCGACATGGGAAAGCCCACCGAGAACACGGTGAGCTGCGGCGCCGAGCGGTTGAGAATGCCCAGCGACAGATTGACCACCAGCAGGGCCCCCACCAGCGGCAGCGCCAGCTGCAGACCCGACATAAACACCGTGCCGCCAAAGCGCGCCAGCAATTCCATGGCCCCGGCATCCAGCCCCAGCAGGCCCACCGGCAGGGTGTGGAAACTCCCCGCCAGCGCGTCGATGGCAATCAGGTGGCCATCCACCGCCAGGTACATCAGCAGGGTAATCATGTAGAACAGGCGCGAGAGCACCATGGTGTTGGTGCCGGTCTCCGGTGACACGAAGGTGGCGAAACCCAGGCCCATCTGCAGGCCGATGAACTCGCCGGCGGCCTGCACCACCGCGAACATGATGCGCAGGGTCAGGCCCATGGCCACCCCGATCACCATCTGCTCCACCAGCACGCCCACTCCGGCCCAGGAAAACAGTGCAATCGGCGGTGCCGGCGGCAGCACCGGCACCAGCGCCATACACAGCAGCAGCGCCAGTCCGAGCTTGACCTGGCGCGGCACGCTGGAATGCCCCCACAGGGGCGAGGCCATGGCAAAGGCGGTAATGCGCGCAAAGGGCCAGAAGAAGGCGGCCAGCCAGGCCTGCCACTGGGCAAAGGTAAATTCGATCACAGGGCGCGAATCAGAACAGCATCTGCGGCAGGTTCTGGATCAGGTCGCGGGTGAAGTCGGTAATCAGCTGCAGCAGCCAGGGGCCCATCAGCACCAGGGTGGCGAACACGCCGAGAATCTTGGGGATGAAGGACAGGGTCATTTCGTTGATCTGGGTGGCGGCCTGGAACAGGCTCACCAGCAGGCCGATGGCAAGGGCGGTCAGCAGCAGGGGGCCGGCCAGCAGCAGGGTAATCACCATGCCCTGGTAGGCCAGGCTCATGACGGTCTCGGGCGTCACAGGAAGAAGCTCTCCGCCAGCGAGCCCACCAGCAGTTGCCAGCCGTCCACCAGCACAAACAGCATCAGCTTGAAGGGCAGTGAAATGGTGGCCGGCGGCACCATCATCATGCCCAGCGCCATCAACACGCTGGCCACCACCAGGTCGATGATCAGGAAGGGGATGAAAATGGTAAAGCCGATCTGGAAGGCGGTTTTCAGTTCACTGGTAACAAAGGAGGGCAGCAGCACTCGCAGGGGGACATCCTCCGGGCCCTGCAGCGGCCCCACGTCGGCCAGTCGGGCGAACAGGGCGAGGTCTGCCTCGCGGGTCTGGGCCAGCATGAATTCCCGCAGGGGCACGCTGCCAAGCTGGAAGAACTGCTCCAGGTTGATCTCTTCCCGGGTCAGGGGCTGCCAGGCCTGTTCGTAGATCTGGTTCAGCACCGGCGACATGATGAAAAAGCTGAGGAACAGCGCCAGCCCCAGCAGCACCTGGTTGGGCGGGGCGGACTGGGTGCCAAGGGCGGTGCGCAGCAGGCCCAGCACGATAATAATGCGGGTAAAACAGGTGGTCATCAGCAGGGCGGCGGGCAAAAAGGCCAGGCTGGTGAGCAGCACCAGGGTTTGCAGTTTGATCGACCACTGCTGGCCGCCGTCGGCGGTGGGGCTGGTGACAATGCCGGGCAATGCGGCCTGGGCCGCCACCTCGCCAGAGGCCAGTAACAGCAGCGGCGCCAGGCGCAGCAGGGCGCGCGCGCTCACGTCTTGTCTCCGGTTGCGCGCCGCTGGCGCAGGGTGGCTGCCAGGCGCTCGGCAAAGGGGGTGTCGAGGGGCCTGGCGGCGCTGTCCGGGGCGTCTGGCACCGCCAGGGTGTGCAGGGTGGTCACCTGGCCGCTGGCCACGCCGAGCACCAGCCGGGTGTCGGCCACATCCACCAGCACCACCCGTTCGCGCTGCCCCACGGCCACGCTGCCCACCACCCGCAGGCTGCCACTGGCGGTGTTGCGCACGCCTCCCAGCCGGCGCAGCAGGGCGCTGGCGCCGTAGATGAGCGCCAGCACCAGCGCCAGGGCAACGGCGGTCTTGCCCAGTGCCGCCAGGCCCAGGGCAGTGTCGACGGCGGGGGCCTGGGCGCTCATCGGTTGAGTTTCTGCACCCGTTCAGAGGGGGTGATGATCTCGGTGATGCGGATGCCGTAGCGATCTTCCACCACCACCACTTCGCCCTGGGCAATCAGGTAGCCGTTGATCAGGATGTCCATCGGTTCGCCGGCCAGGCCGTCCAGCTCCACCACCGAGCCCTGGGTCAGTTCCAGCAGCTGCTTGATGGTGATGCGGGTGCGGCCCAGCTCCACGGTGAACTTCACCGGAATGTCCATGACCATTTCCAGGTCGCGGGGCGGGCGCTTGTCCGCCGCCGCATCGAGGGGGTGGAACACCTGTTCGCCGGCCGACTGTACCGCGTCGCCGGTGGCGACCTCGGCCTCGGCCTCGACATCGGCCTGCTGGGCCAGGGCCTCGGCCCAGGGGTCATCGGTGCTGTCGGTAGCAGTATCAGTGGCAGTGCCCGCGGCCTGGGCCGCCAGGGCTTCGCTCCAGTCGTCGCCGGCCGGGTCCTGGTCGGGCTTGTTGGGGTCAGTCATTGTCGGATTCCTTCGAAGTCGGCGTAGATCCTTTGACAAAGGGGCTCTCCGGCCCGGGGTGGGCCGGAGTGTGGTCGATCATGCGGCGCACCCGCAGGGCGCGCAGTTCCTTGCGGCTGCCGTATTCGCACTCCATCACTGGCACGCCGTCCACCCGGGCGATCACCGTGGAGGGCAAATCCAGGGGCAGCACGTCGCCCACCTTCAGCGCCATCACATCACCCACCGTGCTCGGCAGGTCGGCAAAGTCGGCAATCAGCTCCACTTCCGACTGGCGCAACTCGCCGGCCATACGCTGGCTCCAGGTGGCGTCGCCGGCGCTGTCCACCACCGGGTTGGTGAGCAGGTCTTTCAGCGGCTCGATCATCGAGTAGGGCATGCAGATCTGGAAATCGCTGGCCAGGTTGCCCACCTCCAGGTGGAAGGTGGTGTTCACCACAATCTCGTTGGGCGAGTTGGTGATGTTGGCGAACTTGGCCTGTATCTCCGAACGCAGGTAGTGAACGCTGAGCTTGTAGATAGAGCTCCAGGATTCCTGGTAGGCGTCAATCGCCAAATCCAGCAGGCGGCGGATAATGCGCTGCTCGGTGTTGGTGAATTCGCGGCCTTCGCTTTTGGTGACAAAACGGCCGTCGCCCCCGAACAGGTTGTCTACCACCATGAACACCAGGCTCGGTGGAAACACCAGCAGCGCGCTGCCGCGCAGGGGCTTCATGGCGATCAGGTTGATGTTGGTGGGCACCGGCACGTTGCGCGCAAAGTCCTTGTAGCTCTGGTAGCGCACGGCGTCCACGGTGATGTCCGCGGTGCGCCGCAGCAGGTTGAACAGGCTCATGCGAAAGTGGCGGGCAAAGCGCTCATTGATAATGTCGAGCGTGTGCAGGCGCTCGCGGATAACGCGCTGCTGCGAGGCCGGGTCGTAGGGCTTGATGCGCGGCTCGCTGCTGTGGTCGCTGGCGCCAGCGTCATCGCCGTCGCCGCTGAGCAGGGCGTCGATTTCTTCCTGTGATAACAGGTCATCCTGTGGCATTGCAGTGGCTTCCGGTGCTGCGCTTACTGGACGATAAACTCGGTGAACAGAACATTGCGCACCGCCAGCTCGGGCTGTGGCTGGGCCATGGGTTCGCGCAGCAGGTCCATCACGCCGGCCACCAGCTGCTGTTTGCCATGGGTGGAAATCAGCTCGGCCGCTTCCTGGCCGGAGAACAGCGTCAGCAGGCGGCTGCGCAGCTGGGGCATGTGCTGGGTTAGAAAGTCGCGGGTGGCCTCGTCACCCACCTGCAGCGACACCCCGGCATACAGCAGGCGATTGCCGTAGCCGTCGGTCTGCAGGTTGACGGTAAAGGGCGCGATGTCCACAAAGATCGGCGGGCCAGACTCGCTGACCTCGGCCACTTCCTCGCTGGCGCCGCTCTCGCCCTGGCGGGTGAGCAGGTAAATATTGGTGGCCGCCAGGCCCGTGGTAATGAACAGCAGGGCTATGACCAGCCACCACATTTTGCGCGAATCGCCTTGTGTATTTGCCATGGTTTGCGTTGTTACACCGGTTTCTGGGTTGAGGGATCAGCGGCGACAGTATGCTCGGCCGGCGCTCACGCTAATGGCGTGAATAGGCCCATGATTCATGCTTATTCCGCTGGTTTGTGTCGCTTGGGTGCTCAGGCGTAGAGATCGATGGCGCTGCGCAGTGGCGTTGCGCTGGCCGGGCCGGCCAGTGCAGCGGATGCGGCCTCGTCTGCCTCGCCCTCGCCGGGCGCAAACAGGGCGCTGCCCGGGTTGCGCTCACCCTGGCCGCGGGCCTGGTCGCTTCCTGCCTGGTCACGCCCGGGCTGGTCGCTCACCGAGGCATCGGCCAGTGCAATACCCTGCTGGGCCAGTGCTTCGCGCAGTTGTGGAATGGCCTGCTCCACCGCGCTGCGCACGCCGGCGTGGGCCGACAGGAACTGCGCCTGGGCGCCCTGTTCGTCCACCTTCAATGAAATGGCCAGCGGGCCGAGGTCGGCCGGGTGAAGCTGCAACTCCACCTGCTGCAGGCCGCGCTGGTGCAGGGCGCCCACCTGCTGCCCCAGTTGTGCCTGCCAGGCCGGCGAGGCCAGCGGCGCGCTCAACACCGGGGCGGGCCCGGCATTCGGCGCGCCGGCGCCACGGCCTGCACTGGCAGCGCGTGCTTCGGCGCCGGTGGCGGCAAGGCCCTGGTTGTTGCCGGCCTCGCCGGTGCGGCTGCTGCCTTCGCCTGCCGTGCGCTCAACGCTGGCGGCGCTGCGGTAGTGCTTTGCTTCTTCCACGCTGGTGTCCGCGCCTGTATCCACACCCGAGTCCACGCCCGGCCCGGTGCTGTTGGCTTGGCTGGCAAGGGCGGCATCACCGGTGCGGGTGGCGCCCGCCGGTGAGTTTTGAGCGCCAGCCTGCAGCGCGGCGGTGGCAGATGTTGTGGCTGGTGTTGTGGCTGGCGTTGTGGCGGGCGTTGTGGTGGGAGTGGTCGCGAGTGCTGTGACAGGCGTTGCTGTGGCCGTTGTGGCTGGCGTGCGTGGCGCAGTGGTTGAAGCTGAGCCTGGCACACTGCTGCGTGTTGTCGCTGCGTCCGTTTCACTATTGGCACCCAGGTTATTGTTCGAGCCGCCAGGGGCGCTCAGCCAGGCCAGGGGGGGATCCGCCGTGGGCAGCACTGCCGAAGGCGGCTCGGTGGCCGGGCGCTGCAATCCAGCCGCGCCCATCTCGCCGGCATTCAGGCCGGCGTTCAGGCCGGCAACGGTGGGCGCCACCACGGCGCCCTGGGGCAGTGTGGGTTCTGCGGTTGGCTCGCCCGCGGCCTCGTCACCGGTGCTTGGCCGGGTTGTGGCCGGGGGTTTGCCGGCGCCCAGTGCGCTGGCCAGTGCCTCGGCGGCAGAGCCTGCATCCACCGGGGTCGGCAGGGCGGCCAACAGGGCGGCAAAGTCGGTGCCCGGGGCGCTGCCTTTGTCAGCGGTGCCTTTGTTGATTGCGCCATTGTTCACAGCGGCATTGCTGACAACATTGGGGCCGAGGGCTGGAATGGGGCTGGTTTGCATGGGGAGGTCTCCTGGAATCGGGGGCGCTACCACTCGGCCTGTTCCGCCTGCAGGCGCAGGCGGGCACTGTGGTTGCTGGTGAATTCGTCGTTCTGCAATAGCTCCCGGCGCCGGCTTTGCTGCTGTTCGCGCTGCTGCTGGCGGGTGGCCAGGGTGTCGAAGCTGGACAGGCGCTGGCGCTCCTGCCGCCACTGCTGGCGGCTGCCTTCCACGCGTTTTTCCTGCTGCTCGGCGCCGCTCTGGGCGCGCTCGATGGCCTTGTCCAGCGACTGCAAAAAGGCGCGGAAGTTGGCCAGTGTGGCGGCGTCGGTGCCATCCTGCAGGGCCACCTGCATGCGCTCGGCGTATTCGCGCCGGTACTGGCGCAAAGCGGCCAGCTGGTCGCTGGCCTGCTGGCTGCGCTGGTGCTCCTGTGCCAGGTTGCGCCCGGCCCGGTCACAGGTTTTTTGCGCCAGTTCGATCAGGGTGTTGAGCGGTCCGTTCATGTCGCTTGCCCCACTATGCGGCCCAGCAGTGAACGGCTGTCGTCCACGGTGGCCTGTTCGTTGATGCCTTGTTGCAGAAATCGCTCCAGTGTCGGGTACAGGGCCACGGCGCGGTCCAGTGCCGGGTCGCTGCCCGGACTGTAGGCGCCAACACTGATCAGGTCGCGGTTGCGCTGGTAGCGGGAAAACTGCTGCTTGAAGTGCTGGGCGCTGTGTTGCTGGGTGCTGTCGGTAATGGCCGTCATGGCGCGGCTGATGGACGCCTCAATATCGATGGCCGGGTA
Source organism: Parahaliea mediterranea (assembly GCF_003402235.1). Taxonomy (GTDB): domain Bacteria; phylum Pseudomonadota; class Gammaproteobacteria; order Pseudomonadales; family Halieaceae; genus Parahaliea; species Parahaliea mediterranea. The sequence goes on along the minus strand of NZ_QEWO01000003.1, from coordinate 88,455 downwards.
GTGCCCGGCCTCTGCCAGCTGCCGCGACAGCACAACGTGGCCATCCAGAATGGCGCGGGCGGCATCGGCAATCGGGTCCTGCTGGTCGTCGCCTTCGGTCAGCACGGTGTAAAACGCGGTGATGGAACCGCCCCCGGGGCGACCGTTGCCGGCCCGCTCAACCAGCGCCGGCAGTTTGGCAAACACCGACGGCGGGTAGCCCTTGGTGGCCGGCGGCTCGCCAATGGCCAGAGCAATTTCCCGCTGCGCCATGGCGTAGCGGGTGAGGGAATCCATAATCAGCAGCACGTTGCGGCCACTGTCGCGAAAGTGCTCCGCCAGGCGCGTTGCGTAGGCGGCGCCCTGCAGGCGCAGCAGGGGCGAGTTGTCGGCCGGGGCCGCCACCACCACCGCCCGCCGGCGGCCCTCGTCGCCGAGGATGTTGTCGATAAAGTCTTTGACTTCGCGGCCGCGCTCGCCGATCAGGCCCACCACAATCACGTCGGCGCTGGTGTAGCGCGCCATCATGCCCAGCAGCACCGATTTGCCCACGCCGGAGCCGGCAAACAGCCCCATGCGCTGGCCGCGGCCGACGGCCAGCAGGCCGTTGATGGCGCGAATGCCCACGTCAATCTGGGTGTCGATGGGGCTGCGTGCCAGCGGGTTCAGGGGCGGGGAATTGAGGGCGCCCAGGGCGGTGTCCGCCAGTGGGCCGCCGTCATCCAGCGGGTTGCCGTTGCCGTCCACCACCCGGCCCAACAGGGCGTCGCCCACCGGAAAGTGGCGCTCGCCGCCACGGTCGTTGTCGGACAGGGGAATGACACGGGCGCCGGGGGTGAGCCCGCTGATCTCCTGCAGGGGCATGAGGAACACCCGGTCGCCGGCAAAGCCGACCACTTCGGCCTCGGCATAGCGGGCCGCGCCGCTGGCACCGGACAGCTCCACCCGGCAACCGGCGCCCAGGGGCACCGTCAGGCCCACGGCCTCCAGCACCAGGCCGGTGGCGCGCACCAGCCGGCCGCTGGCGATGTAGTTGCGGCTGCCGGCCACCCGCAGGCGCACCTTCTCCAGCGTGCGGCACCACTGGGCCGGGTGCGGGTTGTGCGCAGCGGCGCCGATCACAGGGGGCCTGCCGGGTGGGCGCCGTCGCGGCTGCCGGGCTGGCGCACGCGGGTCATGATCTGCTGCCAGCGGCTCTCCCGGGTGGCGTCCAGTTCGCCGCTTTCGCACAGCACCCGACAGCCGCCGCGCTGCAGGGCCTCGTCGGCCTGCAGGATCCAGCCGGCGGCGCTGAATTCTTCCTCCAGCCCGGACTGCACCAGCTGCAGGTCATCCGGGTGCAGGCGCAGGCGGGGCTGGCCTTTGAGCAGGGGCTCGTCCTGCATCAGTTGGCGCACCAGCGCCAGAATGTACGCGGGGCTGGCCAGCAGCGCTTCGCCGGCCAGCTGGCGGCCGGTTACCAGGGCCAGGTCTACCAGTTCGTCGGCCACGCGGTCGTCCAGTTCCTGCAGGGCATCCTGAAAGGTCTGCAGCAGTTGGGCCATCGGTTCGAGGGCGTTACGTGTTGCCTCGCGTGCCTCCACCAGCCCTTCCTGGCGCCCGGCCGCCAGGCCCTCGGCGTGGCCGGCTTCGCGCCCAGCGGCCAGGCCCTGGCGGTAGCCGGCATCGCGGGCCCGTTCCAGCTCCTGCTGGCGCAGGCTCTCGAATTCGGCGCGCTGGGCCAGGGCGCGCTGGCGGGCGGTGGCGGCGTCCTGGCGGGGGTCGGGCTCGCCGGGGGCAATGCGCGCCAGCTCGTCCATGCGCCAGGTGCGCCATTCGCCCCGCAGGGCCTGGGTGCGCGTGCTGCGCCCAGAATTAGGTTCAGACATAGGTATCGTCGCCTCCCGCCAGTACAATTTCACCGCTGTCCGCCAGGCGCCTTACCACCTGCAGCACCGCCTTTTGTTCGTTTTCCACGTGCGACATGCGGATCGGGCCAGAGGCCAGCATGTCTTCGCGCAGCAGGTCGGCGGCGCGCTGCGACATGTTGCCCAGGAATTTGTCCACCACCTCCTGGGGGGCGCCCTTCAGGGCCACCATGAGGTTGCTGGTGTTGATCTCCTTCAGCACCAGTTGGATGGCGCGGTCGTCCAGGTCCACCATGTTCTCGAACAGGAACATCTCGTCGATGATCTTCTGTGCCAGGTCTTCGCTGTGGGCGCGCACGGTGTCGATCACCGACTCCTCGTGGCTGGAATTCATCAGGTTGAGAATTTCCGCCGCGGTGCGCACCCCGCCCATCTTGCTGCGCTTTAGGTTCTGGCCGTTGAGCATGCTGCCCAGCACTTCGGTCAGCTCCTGCAGGGCCGCCGGCTGCACGCCGCTGAAGGTGGCAATGCGCAGCACCACGTCGTTGCGCAGCTTGTCGTCGAACAGTTCGAGAATATCTGCAGACTGGCGCCGCTCCAGGTGCACCAGAATGGTGGCGATAATCTGTGGGTGCTCGTCGCGGATCATCTCCGCCACCAGGCTCGGGTCCATGATGTTGAGGGCGTCGATCCCCGAGTTGGTGCCGCTCTGCTCCAGAATGTCCTCGATCAGGCTGGAGGCGCGCTCGCTGCCCAGGGCCTTGGTGAGAATGGCGCGAATGTGGTCGCTGGTGTGCAGGTTCAGCGCGGCGTATTCCTGCGCTTCCTGGTGGAAGGCCTCCAGCACTTCGCGCATTTCCGCGTGAGACACCTGGCCAAGGCTCGCCATTTCCTGCCCCAGCTCCTGTACTTCCCGCGCCGACAGGTGCTTGAACACCTCGGCGGCGCTGTCTTCATCCAGCGCCAGCAGCAGGATGGAGGCGCGGCGGGCGCCGCTCATCTTGACCTTTTCACTATTCATACTTGGCGATCCAGTTGCGCACGATCATGGCGACAATGGCGGGTTCTTCCGCGGCCATTTCCTTGAGGTCGGCCAGGTTCTGCTCGTAGCCAGAGGGCTTGCGGCGGCGCCCACCCGGCTCTTCGTAAACCGGGGCAGCGGTATCGTCGCCGCTGTGCTCGTCATCCGCCGCGCCCACAGTGGCGCTGAAGCTGGGGCCGGCCACGGGGGGCTCGGCAACCGGATGGCGGCTTTCGCCGTAACGCTTCACCAGCGGCCGCAGCAGGCTGAAGTAAAGAACCAGCGCCGCCAAAAATACCAGCAGGTAGCGGCCAAGCTGCAGAATCAGCTGCTGCATGTCGCTGGATTCCCACCACTGGCGCTCCACCACAGGCACGCGGGTTTCAGTGAAGGGGCTGTTGACCACCTCAATGGCGTCGCCGCGCGCTTCGGAGTAGCCCACGGCCTGGCGCACCAGGCGGGTAATGTGCTGCAGCTGCTCGTCATCCAGGGGCAGCTGCACCGGGTTGCCGTCTTCGTCGACGGATTCCCGGTAATTGACCACCACTGCCACCGACAGGCGCTCCACACTGCCGCGCTGGTGTTGGGTGTGCATTACATTGCGGTCGAGTTCGTAGTTGATGACATCGTCGCGCTGCAGGCTGTCGGGGCGGGCATCGGCGGCCTCGCCTTCGTCATCGGTTGCGGCGTCCGGGTAGTTGATGGGGGAGGGCGCCGCGCCCGGGGGCGTATTGCTCAGGGCGCCGGGCACGCCGCGCGCCGCCTGTTCGCTGCCGCTGAAGGCGGTGCTGGTCTGGGCGCTGCGCACTGCCGCTGTGTTGTCGCCCTGGTTGGGGGCGTAGCGTTCGGCGGTTTCCTCGCGGCTGGCAAAGTCGATTTGGGCGGCCACCTGGGCGCGCAGATTGGCGGCACCAAGCAGGGGGGTAAGAATGTGCTCAATGCGCTGGCGGTAAGAGCGCTCCACTTCCTGGATATAGTCCAGCTGGGTGCCATCCAGGTTGCTGCCATCGGCGGCGGTGCGCGACAGCAACTGGCCGCGCTGGTCCACCACCGTTACGTCTTCGGCGGCCAGTTCCGGCACACTGCTGGACACCAGGTGCACAATGGCATTCACCGCGCCTTCGCCCAGTGCCCGCCCACTCTGCAGGGTGAGCACCACAGAGGCCTTGGCTGGCTGGTGGTCGCGCACAAACACCGAGGGGCGCGCCAGCGCCAGGTGCACGCGGGCGCGGGACACCGGCCCCAGCGCTTCGATGGATGCGGCCAGCTGGCTTTCCAGCCCGCGCTGGAAGTTCACCTGCTCCTTGAACTGGCTGACGCCAAAGGCCTGGTTATCCAGCACCTCAAAGCCCACATTGCCACCGCGGGGCAGGCCCTGCTCCGCCAGGCGCAGGCGCAGGCTGTGTACCTGGTCTTCCGGCACCAGCAGCGCCTGGCCGCCGGCGGCAAAGCGGTAGGGCACACCGCGCTGTTCCAGTTCGCTGATAATGCGCCCGCCATCGGCTTCGCCAAGGTTGCTGAACAGCACCCGGTAGTTGGGGGCGCTGGCCCACAGCAGCAGGGCCGTGACAACGGCAATAGCGGCGGCGCCACCCAGCAGCAGCGGAATCAGTGGTCGGCTTCGCAGTTGCTCAAGCAGGCCGGGTTGCGCCTCGGTGGCGGTGCCGGCCTGTTGTGGCCTGCTCTGGGCAGTTGACGGGCCCTTGCTCATGCGTTTCCTCTGGGCAACAGCTTCTGTTGAAAGTTTTGCGTTCGCCTGCCGATACAGTACGTGCAACAACAGAGTGGGTCGGTGAGCGATTCACCTGGTCGGCGGGCGTTTTCTTTACGGCGGCCATTATCCGCACCCCCTGTCACGGTAAAGGCGAGAAAAGCACCGTCTTTTATTGTTATTTGCCGCGATGGCCCCGGGCAGCGCGCTGCTAGCATGCGCTTCACTGCTATCACCGGAGCCACACAACCATGAGTAGCGAGGCCACCCAGTCCGCCCTGACGCAAATAAACAGCCTGGCCAGCCAGGCCGCCGGCAACGCCATCAAGGGCAGTCAGGTGAACACCGCCGTGGGCGGTGCCAGCTTTGGCGAGGCCCTCTACGGCGCCGCGCGCCGCATCAACGACCTCAGCCACAACGCCACCCGCAAGGCTGAAGCCTTCCAGCGCGGCGAGCCGGGCATTGAACTGCACGATGTAATGATGGACGGGCAGAAGGCGAGCATCGCCTTCGAACTGGGGGTGCAGGTGCGCAACCGCCTGGTGAGTGCCTACAAAGATGTGATGAACATGCAGGTGTAAACGCCTGCATCTATAACGGTGTAAAGCCTGCGGTTATCGCAATGGCTTGCGCCGCTTGCAATTGGGTGCTGGTAAAAAGCAGTCCTGGCTAGGCCCCGGCACCTTCGGTACGTTTATGTACCTCATACACAGACCGATACCATGCAACCACCGCGGCCGGCACCGATATCAGGCCATACTGCCAGGAGGTATCGGCAATGCTGTTTTCAAAAAGCAGCATCTCCACACCGATGGCAACGCCCTGAATAACAACCAGAAACAACAGCAGGGAAGAGAGCGGCTTTAACTTAAACGCCGCCACAACCGCAAGCAGCACCGCCCCGCCCGGCACGGCGACCACAAGGGCCACAAAAAAACTCAGGCTGCCAATGTAGGCAAGCTCCAAACCAATGGAGCGCGCCGCAATGCCCACCAGCACCGCGTGAGCCAGTGCGGCAAACACCGACGTGGCAATGGCCGCGGGCAAAAGGCGTTGAAAAAGGCGGCGAAGCAGCGAACGCCTGCCGCCAGGGTTGAGTGGGGTGCCCTTCCTGGGCGCTGCCCGGTCAAATACAGGCTCCATGACGTATTCCGGCTTGAGTGGCTGGTGAGGGCTATTATGTGTACTGGCCTGCCTCGGGCAAAGGGCCGCAGGCTATAAAAAAGGGTTTCCAAACGATCTGGTTGGAATGGATGGCTTGTGACCTGATCAAAAAACGATCGCTGGTTGGGGTGTAGAGTTCGGAGGAACAGTGGCGAGAACATCGCCGTATTGAGTAAAACGCGACCTCTCGCCAATTGAGTACCTGGTGACCAAAAAATCGGTCGAACCACTAATTTGTGCGTGGAACTGATCAGGGGCTACTTACACGGATATACAGCTTGACGCTGTTGCGCAACGCGCTACACTGTAGGCCATGATCAAGACTTTCAAGCACAAGGGGCTAAAGCTGTACTACGAGACGGGTAGTAAACGTGGCATCCAGGCTAAACATGCGGGACGCCTACGAATGCAACTAGCTGCTTTGGATAGCGCAATGGAAGTCTCGGATATCGACATTCCTGGATACAAGCTGCATCCGCTCAAAGGTAATCGCAGAGGCATTTGGGCCATATCTGTTAGCGGCAATTGGCGGTTGACCTTTGAGTTTCGTGAGGGGCATGCGTATCTGCTTGATTATGAGGACTACCACTAATGGCTATGTACAACCCACCCCATCCCGGTGAATTCATCCTGGCAACTTACATGGAGCCATTCGGCCTTAGCTGCCGTTACCTGGCAAATAAGCTGGATGTTTCACCGTCCACATTGAACCGGATACTCAAGCTCCAAAGCGGAGTCAGCCCGGAGATGGCTCTCCGTCTTTCCAAGGCACTGGGACGCAACCCCGAGAGTTGGCTTGCCATGCAGGATGCCTATGACCTTTGGCATACAGGTAGGCGTGTCAAGCTGGATAAAGTGCAAAAAGTTGAACTTACCGCTGCATAACAGATGCACTGAAAATAACCCTTCAAGCACTTACAAATCGGAAGTTGCCGCTTGGGCGTCAGCCGTTTCAATCGGTAACTGTACTTCAAAATCGCAGAAACGATACCGTGCACTTCCGAATTGCCAAGACTCCTTTCGCTAGATGAGGCGTTCCTACTTGCGACAAACAGGCGGTCTGATGGAACCCTTGAAATAAACCGATGTACCGTGGTGATTGGCACTCTTAACAACGAAAACTGGGCCGACGATAACCTCAGAAAACCAGTTTATGAATTTTCTCCAAGGATATGCGAACCCCGGGGTTTAAACCACACTAAAGACCGCTTTGAGGACATCTGAGATATGAGTATGCGCATTGGTGTATGTATTGGATCACTTGCCTGCGTACTAGCTTTTGTCTGTGCTCACCTGAGTTTTGCACCGTTTACACCGGCAGTTGTATCAGTCTTCGCTACCGTGCCGCTGTCTGTCGTTGCAATTCTATTAGGTGCAATGCGACTGGGCATCTTCGCTCTGTACTGGTCATTCGTCACGGTAATGGCATTCCCGACAGTCATGTCATCAGAATCGGCTAACCTATTGTATGTGATTTACTTCTGCGGAATTGCGCTAGGCTTTTGGCTTGCTATTAATTCTATTGGAAAGGGTAAATCGAGGATCCGGTAGCTCGGCCTCAATAGATGTCTGCTATGAGAACGATTCTACCTAGATTGCGCTTGGATTATTTACTTTTAAATGGAGTCAGCAGTCGACCCACAGAGTACAGCTTGCCAGGCGCAAATCAGTTTGGGCTCGGCGTATGTTCTATTTCTTTATGTAGCCAACCAAGAGACGGTACATCCGTCTACGTGTGGGCCATCCGGTACATTCCAGCGCATGAGGATGCATCTGGAAGAAGCTTGCTATCCAGGCCACCCCTACAACAGGGAATGGTGTGCGCCGAACCTCCTTGAAGCTCTCCGAGGAGCGCGCAATGCCAATTCAAAGTACCATTTCAACGAAGCGTGGCAAGAAGAATTCGAAGCGTACGCGCAGCGCAGGGCACAGTCACTGAACCGCCGTAGTCAGGAACAGAGTTACTAAGGTTCTATTGACCGCCCTAAGGACAGCGCTAATACATTATCGACTTTGATGCCCAGGTACCCGACCGTGCTCTGTCGTTTAGTGCGGCACATTAAATGGGTGCCATATTTCTCCGGCGATAAGCCGATTGTCCCCATCCATGAATTGCCAACGCGGGAGTTCATTCCAATCAGCGGTAACGCGCGATGAAAAAAGGGCGCCGACTGGCGCCCTGAACACGAGATGGGGATCTCGTTGGGATGCGTTAGCCCAGCAGGGACAGTACGTTCTGCGGAACCTGGTTGGCCTGCGCCAGTACAGAGGTGCCCGCTTGCTGCAGGATTTGCGCGCGGGTCATGTTGGAAACCTCAGTTGCGTAGTCGGCGTCTTCGATGCGCGAGCGGGCAGCGGACAGGTTGGTTTCGTTGGTTTGCAGGTTGGTGATGGCGGACTCGAAGCGGTTTTGCACAGCACCGAGGTCGGAGCGCAGTGTGTCAACAGTGCTCAGTGCGGCGTCCAGGCTAGCCAGCGGGTTGTTGCTGGAACCGGTGGACAGGCTGTCGGCAGTCAGTTCGGAACCATCCACATTGAACGCTGCAGTGCCGGGGGTGGCAGTTGTGTCGGCGTCCTGGGGGTCCAGGGCAACGTAAAAGGTATGTGCGGTGCCGTCTGCGGCAACTTCAATACCCTGGTTGGCCAGCGTGGCAGCGGCACTTTCACCGGCGGCGTCCGCGGTCAGCGTAATGCTGACTTCGGCGTACCAGTTGCCGTTGGCATCGACTTGCGCGTTGCCGGTGCTGGTGTCGGCGATGGCCACACTGCCGTTGCCGGCCAGACCCAGGGATACCTGCAGATCGGCGGAGAAGTCGTTGATGGAGGTGGTTGTTACCGCAGTGGTGTCGCCGTAGGCGGCTTTCATCGCGTCAGTCGGGCCACCGGTTTGCGCAGTGAGCTGCAGTCCGGCAGTGCTGGTGTCGGTGTCGGCCGGGCCGGATACGTTGAAGGTGCTCAGCCCCAGGGTGCTGGAGGTGATTTCCTTCAGGCCAACGCTGATGGATTCGCCGTCGTTGGCGCCAACCTGGATGTTCAGGCTGGTGTCTGCCGCCAGTACTTTCACGCCGTTGAAGTCAGTCTGCTCGGAGATGCGGTCGATCTCGGTCAGGCGCTGGTCGATCTCAGCCTGAATGGACTTCAGGTCGTCACTGGAGTTGGTGCCGTTCTGGGATTGCACGGTCAGCTCGCGGATGCGCTGCAGGTTGTCGTTCACCTGGTTCAGGGCGCCTTCAGCGGTTTGCGCAACGGAGATGCCGTCGTTGGCGTTACGCTGGGCCTGGGACAGGCCGGTGATTTGCGCGCTCATGCGGTTGGCGATGGCCTGGCCGGCGGCGTCGTCTTTGGCGCTGTTGATACGCAGGCCGGAAGACAGTCGCTCCATGGCGGTCTGCAGGGCGCTCTGGGATTTGCCCAGGTTCTGCTGGCCGATCATTGCGGTAATGTTGGTGTTGATCACTGACATAAGTATGTCCTTCTGTTTTCGACTGATTCGTTAATAGTCCGGCGGGTTCGTTTCAGTCGAGCTGATCGCGGTTCCGCCGCAACGGCGCCAAATGCCGTTACCCCTTATTTCGGCGGATTTCGCCCAAGCTTTAGCCCCTGCTTTGCAAATCCCTCGCGCCGGGTGCGCGCTTAAAGAATGCCGGCGCTGTGCCGATAGGCAGAACGAGTGCCGTCACTGGCATTGCAAATCGAGTGCAGGCAGGAGTGCAGCGACATGAGCGAAGACAGGGAGCCCGGGCGAATCCACAACCCGGCGCTGATACAGGAACTGATGACCACGCTGACCCTGCCCGGCATGGCGGCCCTGGTGCTGGATGCGCGCGGCGAGTCACCCCTGCCGGTGGTGGTGGAGCGGGCCGAGCCCGGCGGCGAGGTGGTGGTGGACATCACCGCCACCGGCCACCACGCCCCGGCCATCATGCGTCAGCGCGATCTGCAGTTGGTGGGGCGCAATGCCGACGGCCTGCTGCGCACGCCGCCGTTGCCGGTAGTGCGGGTGGAAACCCACGGCGGGCGCCAGCGCTGTGTGTGCCGTTACCCGGACTTTCTGGAGCAGCACCAGCGACGCGAGAGCTATCGCGCCACCCTGCGCTTGGGCATGCGCGCCGGCGTGCTGCTGCGCCTGGCGGGTGCCGCCGGTGCCATTCAGGGTGATTTGCGCGACGTCTCCATGGGCGGTTGCCAGGTGAGCCTGCCGGCCTCTGCCGCCGACGGGCTGGATGCCCCGGCGGAGCTGGAGCTCTGCTTTGTGAACGGCACCCGTTTTGTGAGCGGGGCCCGTGCCACCCGGCATGTGGTGGAGGCGGGGGGCGCGGTGATTGAGGTGGGTTTTGCCTTTGACCGCCTTAACAGTGAGCAGGACCGGCAGCTGTGGTTCATTGTGCGCGAGGTGGAGCGTGAAGCGGCCCGCAGCGCCAGCGACGAGCAGTCCGGCCTGCAGCCGTCTTCCCTCTTTATACCGCGCGATGGCGAGGCAGAGGTTGGGCTTGGCAACGACTTCAGCTATCCCACACCCATGACCCGGCGCCTGGCGCGGGTGGCCGATTACCTGAGCGGCCAGCTGCTGGCGCTGCGCGAAGGGGCGCTGGTGGATCCGGTGTTGTTGTCGCGCGTCGCCGACCGGCTGCTGGTGCTGCAGGAAGAAGACCGCGAGGGCCTGCTGCTGGCGCTGGCCCTGCTGCCCCCGCAGCGCCCACTGATCCAGCAGTCGCTGGCGCTGGCTGTACGGCTGGTGGACATGGGCGCTGCCCTGCGCATGCCGCGCGACCTGCTGAAGGCGCTGGCCGCCTGCGCCCTGCTGCACGACCTGGGCCGAGTGCTGGTTGAGGGAGAGGGTGAGGGTGATAGAGAAAATACGCATAAGGCGGCGGAAGCCGGCATCGATGGCCACGGCCGGGCCGCGGCCCTGGCAGCATTGCGCCCGCGCCTGCAGCGCTGCCAGTGGCTGTCGGAGGCGGTGCGCGAGGCGGTGCTGGAGGGCGCTTATGAGCGCCTGGACGGCAGCGGCGCCCCCCACGGCTGGCGCGGCGAGGCGCTGCACGAACTCACCCGCCTGGCCAGCGTGGCGGTGGCGGTAGAGCAGCTCGGCTGGCCCGGCGCGGGCCGGGCAGCCCTGGCGGCACCGGCCTGCCGTGCGTATGTGCAAGCGCGCCCCGAGGCGTTTGATGCGCGCTGGGTGCAGCGTTACTTCAATCACTTTGGCGATTTGCCGGTGGGGGCGCCGGTAGCCCTCGGCGATGGCCGCCGCGGCTGGGTGGCGGCGCTGGATGCCGAAGGGCGCCCCCAGGCCCTGCAGCTGCGTGCGGGCGGCGGTGGTTATGGTGATGATGGCGGCGGCCCCGCTGCGCCGTTGTCTGCCGACTCGCTCGGCGAGGTGCTGCGCGATGCGGCGCTGGCCGCGGTGGGCCCGCTGCAGGCCCTTGCACGTGAGGCAGGCGCGCAATGGATAGACGCACGCCAGATAGGTTCGCGCTTCACACCCTAAAGAATTGGCCGCCCCGGCCGAAAGCAGTAAATAGCGCGCTGGCAAGGCCCTGTTCCGCCCTTGGGCGGCGGCCAACTGGCGCACAATAGGCCACTGTATGGATGAGGTAAGCGAAAGGTATGGCGAGTATTTCCTCCCTGGGTATCGGTTCGGGGCTTGATCTCGGCGGGCTGCTGGATCAGCTGGAGTCGGCTGAGCGGCAGAAACTGCAGCCCATTGTCGCCCAGCAAAACAAGCAGCAGGCGAAGATTTCCTCCTTCGGCCTGCTCGACAATGCCCTGGACCAGCTCAACAGCGCCGTGGCCAAGTTGGCCTCACCGGATGTGTTCGCAACCGTCAAAGCCAGCACCAGCGGCGATGCGGCTACCGTGACCGCAGGCACCGACGCGCTGCCGGGCAGCTTTCAGGTGGATGTGCAACAGCTGGCGCGTGGTTCCAGCATTGCCACCGCCGGTGTCGCCGATCGCGAAGCCAGCCTGGGTGCGGGCACCATTGCCGTCACCCTGGCCAATGGCGCTAGCACTGATATTGTCATTCCCGCCGAGGCCAGCTCCCTGGAAGCGGTGCGCGACGCCATCAACGCCGCCGATGCCGGCGTGTCTGCCTCGCTGGTTAACGATGGCAGCGCCAGCCCCTGGCGGCTGGTGCTGGCCTCTTCGGAGACCGGCACCGACGCTGCGATTGCCACGGTGGACTTTGGCGACCTGGCGGGCAGCCTGGCGCTGGATGCAGCCACCGAAGTTGCCGCCCGCAATGCCGAGCTGAACGTGAACGGGATTGCCATCCAGAGCCAGTCCAACAGCGTGGCGGACGCTATACAGGGGGTGACCCTGAACCTCGTGGAAACCGGCAGCGTGGCGCTGGACATCGCCCGCGACGACGAGGCCGTGCGCACCGCAGTGCAGGGCTTCGTCAACAGCTACAACGCCCTGCAAAAAACCATCGGCAGCCTGAGCAGCTACAACAGCGAGACCGGATCCGCCGGTATGCTGCTTGGCAACAACACCCTGCGTTCGGTGGAAAGCCGCCTGCGCGGCGGCATGAGCGCCGTGGAGGATGGCACGCTGGGCATGCTCAGCGACATCGGCGTATCGCTGCAGCTCGATGGCACCCTGTCCCTGGACGGCGACCGCCTCGATGCGGTGCTGGAGGCCCAGCCCGGCGAGCTGGCCGCTTTTTTTGCCGGCGACGGCGAGAGCGGCTTTGCCAATCGCCTGGCCGCGGTGATCGACCCGATGGTGCAGGACGGTGGGCTGATCGACAGCGCCACCGACGCACTGGGTGACAGCATTGATGCACTGGGCCTGCGCTACGAGCGCATGGAGCAGAGCATCGCCGCCACGGTCAGCCGCTACCGCAGCCAGTTCAGCCAGCTGGACAGCCTGATCGCCAGCATGAATTCCACCAGCGACTACCTGACCCAGCAGTTCGACATGATGAACGCCCAGCTGGGCCGGGACTGACAGCGCAATTGAGGGTACTGAATAACGTGCAGCAGAGCGTAGACAAAGGGAGAACCCGGCCATGATGAACCGGCGAGGAGCCACGGCCTGGCGGCAGGGCCCTGGCAGTTATGCCCGCGTGGGCGTGGAGAGCGATGTGCTGTCCGCCAGCCCGCACCGGCTGATCGAAATGCTATTCGATGGCGCCGAGAGTGCCATTCGCACGGCCCGCCTGCACCTGGAAAAAGGCGACCGTGCCGCCAAGGGGCTGGCCATTTCCAAAGCCCTGGACATCGTCAACAACGGCCTGCTGGCCGCCCTGGACGAAGAGCAGGGCGGCGAGATTGCCGCGCAGCTGGCGGCCCTCTACGACTACGTGGGGCGCCTGCTGCTGAAGGCCAACCTGCACGACGACGACGCCAGCCTGGCAGAAGCCGGCCGCCTGTTGGCGGACATCGGCAGCGCCTGGCGGCAGATTGGGGCCAACGCGCGCGGCAGTGCTGGCGATGATGGTGCGGGCGACGGTGCAGGTACCGGTACAGGTAACAAGGCAGGCAACGCTGCGGGCGCCGCACAACAGGAGGCGCACGCGGATGCCGCTTACTGAGGCCGGCACCCGCCAGCAGGCAGCGTCGGTCAGTCTCAAAACCGGCGAGGAGGTACTGGCGGTCTACGAATCGCTGGTGCTGATGACCCGCGCCATGCTGGAGCTGGCGCGCAGCCAGCGCTGGGAAGAGCTGATTCGCCAACAGGCCCGCTATGTGGTGGAGGTGGAAACACTGCGCCGGCAGGAGAAGGGCCTGGCGCTGGATGCCGACCAGCAGGCCCACAAGGCGCTGATGCTGGAGACCATCCTCGGCAACGACCTGGCAATCCGCGATCTTTTGCTCGCGCGGCGCGACGAAATTGGCGAGCGCCTGGGCACCGCCCAGCGGCGTCGCAGCCTCAACCGCGTTTACCGCCAGGGCGGGGCTGTGCCGCCCGGCGAAGCGCAAATGCCGGACGAGCGGTAGGGGCGCGCAGGCAAGGTGTCGGGGCTGACTCCACTGCTGGATACACTGCTGCATCAGGTGTTGGGTAAGCGGGTGGACCTGCCGCAACCGCGCGACCTGAACGAGCCGGTCAAACCGCTGCAGGCCGGCATTGCGCCCCAGGCCGTGCACAGCGATTCGCGCCTTGACCCGCGGGCCCTGCTGCCGCAGAACGCCCTGGCGGGCGATGCCGGCCACAGCACGGCGCGCGCGCAGGCTGATACGCCCGCCACCGGCGGCGCTGGCAGCCTGCAACTGAGTGCCGCCGCCCGGGAGATTGCCGGCCTGCTGGCACGCTACCCTGCGCCGCCCGGCGTTCTGCGCGGAGCGCCCCTGCAGCCGGCGCCCGGCGAAGTGCTGGAGCCGCCGGCCCTGGCCAGGGCCGTGCAGGGGCAGATTGCCCACAGCGGTTTGTTTTATGAATCCCACCTGGCGCTGTGGTATCGCGGCCGCCTGAGCGCTGACCAGCTGGCCCTGGAGCCGCAGATGAGCGCGCGCCCACAACCGGCGCCGCCGGCCGTTGGCGCGGCCCCGACCCATGCGGATGATGCGCCAGAGCGGCCGCTGCCCGAGGGCTCGCCGGCCCGTCTGTCAGAGGCCCAGCCGGCCCGCCTGCCAGAGACCCTGGCCGGCGTGGTTCGCCACCAGTTGGAAATGCTGGCCACCCCGGTGGTGCGCTGGGAGGGCGATGTGTGGGACGGCCTGTTCCTGGCGCTGGCGATTTTTGCGCCGGAAGTGGCCTGGGACGAAGGCCGCCAACCGGGCAGGCAGGGCGCTGGGGATGAAAGTGGCAAACACGACGACAAAAGCGACGACAAACACGACGACAGCAGCGATGCCGGCGAAGACACCTGGCGCACCGAGCTGGAGCTGGATCTTGCACAGCGCGGGCGCCTGCAGGTCAGGATGACCCTGCAGGCCCAGGCGCTCACCTTGGAACTGGCGGCCGCCACGGCGCTGAGTGAACAGCTGGAGCGGCGCTCGCAGGGCCTTGAGCAGCGCCTGCACGACTGCGGCTTCCAGCCGGTGAACCTTGCCTTTCGGGCGCTCGACGATGACTGACCAGCCGGACTCACCACGCCGGCCCGCATCCCGGGCGGCGGCCGTCAGCTATGGTGACGGCAAGGCGCCGCCGCGGCTACTGGCCAGTGGCTATGGCGAATTGGCCGAGCGCATCATCAGCGAGGCGCGCCGTCAGGGGCTGTTTGTTCACAGCGAGCCGGCGCTGGTGCAACTGCTGATGCAGCTGGACCTGGACCAGCGCATTCCCGAGCCGCTGTACCGCGCCATCGCCGAAGTGCTCGGCTGGCTGGCCGACGAGAACGACGCGTGATGGATTGCGCTTTGTGCGCACGGTATCTGCACACGCCAGAACAGGGCGCGACGCGAACTTTCTGACGGAAGTGAAACGTGCGTCACAGTTTGATGGGGAATGTCACATTCAAACCATCATTCTTGGAAGTTATTATTGTGTGCAATTAGAAAGACACCGAATCGGTACGGTTTACTACGGGATGTTGTGTCCAAACCGATTCACAGAAGTGTCATTTGTCTTGCAGGGAAGCAACACGGCCTGGTGGAATCCGCCGCTAAAAAAAAGCGGATCCGCCAACAATGGGTAGGGATCGGGGCGCACAGCTCCGGCCGTCGGTAAACAAGGGCAAGACCATGAACACACACGCTGAAGACCTGGTGGAAATCCAGGATCTCAACCTGACCTATTTGCTGATTGCACAGCGCCTTCTCAAGGCGGACTTCACCACAGCCCTCATGCGGCTGAAGATCGACGACGACCTCGGCCGGCACTTGCTGTCGCTGAGCGCGCGTCAGGTGGGCCGGCTGGCGCGTAACAACCAGATGCTGTTTCGCCCCTGCCTGGAAGGCGCGGCGCAGTTGGCGCAGCTGACCCACAACGCCCGCGACCAGGGCATGGACCTGCTGCACGGCTCACTGCTGATGGCCTCGGTGCCACACTCCGGTATGCCCGGCGTTGCAGAAGGCGCTTGAAGGTGGCGGACAAAAGTCTGGTGAGCGAGATGCAGCAGGTGCAGCTCGCCATCGAATTGATTGAACTCGGGGCGCGGCTGCAGGTGCTGGAGTCAGAGACCGAACTGAGCCGGGGCCGGCTGATACGGTTGTACAAGGAAGTTCGCGGCATGTCGCCCCCCAAGGGCATGCTGCCGTTCTCCACCGACTGGTTCATGACCTGGCAGCCCAACATTCACTCGTCGCTGTTTTACAGCTACTACCAGCGGCTGACCAACACCCTGGGCTGCTCCCGCATGGAAGCCTTCACCAAGGCCTACCGCATGTACCTGGAGCAGCTGTCGCTGGACAGCGCAGAACCAGTACTGGGGCTGACCCGGGCCTGGACCTTGATCCGCTATTTCGAGAGCGGCATGTTCGAGGTGAACCCCTGCACCCGCTGTGCCGGCCAGTTTGTGATGCACGCCCACACACCGGCCAGCGACTACGTGTGCGGCATCTGCCTGCCCCCCTCGCGGGCCGGTAAAACTGCTCGCAGCGTGAGCGCCTGATTCGGGGCCCCTGAGCCCCTTTCACTTCTTTTTAAATGCTCCCATCAAGCCCGCCTTTCCCTGGCGGCGTTTCCTTAAGCACACTGGCCTCAAGAACTGTGCGGGGCTGCCGATAGTCAGGTCAGAAGCTATCCACGTCGGCAGGAGAAGGTCTCGGTTGTGCTAATTCCCCTTGGATTTATTATCGTCGCCGCATCGGTATTTGGTGGCTTTGTACTGGCCGGTGGTCACCTTGGCCCGCTGGTGCAACCCACCGAAATCCTGATTATCTGTGGTGCCGCGATCGGCGCCTTCATTGCCGCCAATAATGGCAAGGCCATTCGCGCCACCTTCAACGCCACCTCGCGGCTCAAGCGCACCACACGCTACGACAAAGCCACCTACATGGAGCTGATGGCCCTGCAGTACAAGCTGCTGTCGAAAATGCGCCGGGGTGGCATGCTGGCGATTGAGCGCGACGTGGAAAACCCCGAGGAAAGCGACATCTTTGCCGAGTATCCGCGCATCCTCGCGGACCCGATGATCATGGGCTTCATCACCGACTATCTGCGCCTGATGGTGAGCGGCGGCATGGAGCCGATGGAAATCGACGAGCTGATGCTGCACGAAATCGAAGCCTTTGAGCACGAAGCCCACATTCCCTCCGACGCCCTGAGCAAGGTGGGGGATGCGCTGCCCGCCTTCGGCATTGTGGCGGCGGTGCTGGGGGTGGTGAACGCCCTCAGCCAGGCCGACGCCGGGGTGGAAAAAATGGGGCTGATGATCGCCCACGCCCTGGTGGGCACCTTCCTTGGCATTCTATTGGCCTACGGCTTCGTCAACCCGCTGGCGAGCCGCATCGACCGTCAGGTGCACGAAGCGGTAAAAATGCTGCAGTGCATCCGCGTTACGCTGCTGGCCACCCTGAACGGCTATGCGCCGCAGCTGGCGGTGGAGTTTGGGCGCAAGGCCCTGCACACCGCAGAGCGGCCTTCGTTCAGTGAACTTGAGGAGCATGTGCGCACTTCGCGCAGTGCCGAGGCCAGCGCGACATGAGCGATAGCGCGCGCCCCATCATCGTCAGGCGGCCCCGGAAGGTGAAGGTTGCCCACCACGGCGGCAGCTGGAAGATCGCCTACGCCGACTTTATGACGGCCCTGATGGCGCTGTTTCTGGTGCTGTGGATTCTGTCTAGCGCCACCCCGCAGCAGCTGCGCAACGTGGCGGAGTACTTTCGCACGCCGCTGTCGGTGGCCCTCACCGGGGGTGATCGGTCGACCTCCAGCACCAGCGTGATTCCCGGCGGCGGCGCCGACCCCACCCACGTAGACGGCGAAAGGCAGCGCACCGAACTGCGCCTGGAAACCCGCGCCACTGACATCCAGCGCCAGTTTGTGGCGCTGCAAAAGCGCATTGAATCGGTGGTGAGCGCCGACGACAAACTGCGCGAACTGCTGCACCAGATCCGCTTTGACATGACGCCCTATGGCCTGCGCATCCAGCTGGTGGACACCGACCAGCGGCCCATGTTCGAAACCGGCAGCGACCGTGTTGAACCCTACATGCGCGACTTGCTGCGCGTGCTGGCGCCCCTGCTCAACGAAATGCCCAACAAGCTCAGCATCAGCGGCCACACCGACAGCGCGCCCTACGCCGCCGGGGTGGTGGGCTACAGCAACTGGGAGCTGTCGGCCGACAGGGCCAATGCCTCGCGGCGCGAGCTGGTGGCGGCGGGCTTTGCGGATGCCAAGTTGCTGCGGGTGACCGGCATGGGCGACCAGCTGCCCCTGCCCGGCAGCAAGCCCGGCGACGCGGCAAACCGCCGCATCACCCTGGTGGTACTGAACCGGGAGGCGGCCACGCTGATCCTGGACAGAGTACAGGAAGCAATGCTGGCCAGTGCGGCCCTGGCGGTGGAATAACCATGGATATCAGCGAATTCTTTGACACCTTCTACGAGGAAGCCCTGGAACTGCTGCAGGAAATGGAGCAGATCCTGCTGACCCTGGACGTTGCAGCGCCAGATACGGAAGCGCTCAACGCCATCTTCCGCGCCGCCCACTCCATCAAGGGCGGGGCGGGCACCTTTGGCCTTGTCGAGCTGCAGCAAACCACCCACCTGCTGGAAAACCTGCTGGATGCCACCCGCCACGGCGAGCTGCGCCTGCGGCGCGACATTGTCGATACCTTTCTGGAAACCAAGGACATGCTACAGGAACAACTGGAAGCCTATCGCGCCAGCGAGCAGCCCGATGCCGCCGCCTTCGAGCGTATCTGCGCCGTGCTGCAGCAGATGGCCGAAGCCGAAATTGGCGGCGCGGCAACCGCCGGCGCTGCGCCCGCCGCGCCAGTGGCGGCTTCCCGGCCCGGGCCAGAAAGTGCCGCAGCCCCGGAGGCAAGCACGGCGGCGGAATCGGCTGCAGGCGCTGCCGCGCCGGGCAGCCAGGGCAGCGACCTGCTGGAAGTAAGCCTGCTGGGCGTGGGCGATAAAGACCGCGACCTGCTGATCGACGAGCTTGGCCAGCTGGGTGACATTGTGTCCCGCGAAGGGGATGCCCAGCAGTACCGCGTCACCCTGCGCTGCAGCGTGAGCCCCGACGATGTCGAGGCCGTGATGTGTTTTATCGTGGAGCCCGAGCAGCTGGCCATCCGGCCACTGCCGGCGGCGGGGGAGGCGGCCGCCGCGCCGGTGGGTGCCTCTGAGCCTGCAGCCGCTGCCCAAAGCGCGCCGCCTGTTACAGAACCGGCAGTGCCGGTAGCGCCAGCGGCGAGCAGCGAGCGCGGCAAAAGCCCACCGGATGCCGCCAAGGGCGGCGAGAGCACCTCTATCCGCGTGCCGGTGAACAAGGTCGACCAGATCATCAACCTGGTGGGTGAGTTGATCATCACCCAGTCCATGATCAACCAGGTGGCGGAAAGCGCCGCTGGCGCCGGCGCCCTCAGCAACGGGCTCAATCAGCTGCAGCGTAATTCCCGCGACCTGCAAGAAGCGGTGATGTCCATTCGCATGGTGCCCATGGATTACGTATTCAGCCGCTTCCCGCGGCTGGTGCGCGACCTGGCCGCCAAGCTCGGCAAAGAGGTCGAGCTGGTAACCGAGGGTAAGTCCACCGAGCTGGACAAGGGCCTGACCGAGCGCATTATCGACCCCTTGACCCACCTAGTGCGCAACAGTCTCGATCACGGCATCGAAGACCCGGACACCCGCCGCGCCGCCGGCAAACCGGGAGCCGGGCAGCTGCTGCTGTCGGCCACCCACCAGGGCGGCAACATCCTGATCGAAGTGCGCGACGACGGCGCCGGGCTCAACCGCGAGCGGATTCTGGCCAAGGCCCGCAGCAGCGGCATCAGCGTGTCCGACAGCATGAGCGACGAGGACGTGTGGCAGCTGATTTTTGCGCCGGGTTTTTCCACCGCGGTGGAGGTGAGCGATGTGTCCGGCCGCGGCGTGGGCATGGATGTGGTGAAGCGCAACATCCAGTCCATGGGCGGGCATGTGGAGATCCTCTCCGAACCCGGGCGGGGCACCCGCACCCGCATCGTACTGCCCCTCACCCTGGCCATTCTGGACGGCATGCTGATTCGGGTGGGCAGCGAGACCTTCATCCTGCCGGTGAACGCCATCATCGAGTCATTGCAGCCGCGCAGCGAAGACCTCTACAGCATGGGCGGCGGCGACCTGCTGCTGAAGGTGCGCGAAGACTACCTGCCTGTGGTGCCGGTGGGCCAGGCGATGGCGGTGGCCAACGCGGTGCAGGAAGTCACCCGCAGCATCACCGTGGTGGTGCAGGGCGAAGGGCGCCGCTATGCCTTGCAGGTGGATGAGCTGATCGGCCAGCAGCAGGTGGTGGTCAAGAACCTGGAAACCAACTACCGCAAGGTGCCGGGGGTGTCGGCGGCCACCATCTTGGGGGATGGCAGCGTGGCGCTCATTCTCGACATCGGCGATTTGCAGGAATTGAGCCAGGGCCGGCGCCGTGAGCGCGCGCCGCGCCCGGAGCAAACGTCATTACAGAACCAGCCAGAAGAGGCAGTGATATGAGTCAGAACACAGCATTGCGCGATGCCACCGAGAAAAGCGGCGAGCGCGTGGAGTTTCTGGTGTTTTCCCTGGGCGAGGAAGAGTACGCCGTGGATATCCTGAAAGTGCAGGAAATTCGCGGCTACGACAACGTCACGCGCATTGCGAACACCCCGGACTTCATCAAGGGGCTGGCCAACCTGCGCGGGGTGATCGTGCCGGTGGTGGATTTGCGCATCAAGTTCCGCCTCGACAAGGTGGAGTACAACGAGCAGACCGTGGTGATTGTGGTGTGCATCGAAGAGCGCATCGTCGGCATTGTGGTGGATGGCGTGTCCGACGCGATGAGCCTCACAGCAGAGCAGATCAAGCCGGCGCCGGAGTTTGGCGTGAGTATGCCGGTGGACTACCTGAGCGGGCTTGGCAGCGTGGACGACCGCATGCTGGTGCTGGTGGATATTGAACGACTGCTCACCAGCGAGGAGATGGCGCTGATGGACAGCGCCGCTAGCTGATCGACATTGCACCTTCTGCGGGTATCTCGCCCGCACCCCCCGACAGGTAAGACCCATTGAACGCCATATCCGAAGCTCCATCCCCGGTGGTGTCTGCCCAGCGCGAGCTGGTGCTGGCGCCGCGGGATTTCCACCGCATTCGCGAGCTGATCTATCGCCACGCCGGTATCGTGCTGGCCGAGCACAAGCGCGAGATGGTCTACGGGCGCCTGGCGCGGCGGGTGCGGGCGCTGCAGCTGCACTGCTTTGGCGACTACGTCGACCGGCTGGAAGCGCACCCGGCGGATGCGGAGTGGCAGCACTTTATCAATGCCCTCACCACCAATCTCACCGCTTTCTTTCGCGAGCCCCATCATTTCCCCTTGCTGGCGCGTCACGTGGCGGGCCGCCGCGACCGGGTGCGGGTGTGGTGCGCCGCGGCCTCCACCGGCGAAGAACCCTATTCCATTGCCATCACCCTGCGCGAGGCCTTGGGCGAGCAGGTGCCCTTTGAGGTGTTGGCAACCGACATCGACACCGATGCCCTGGCGCGGGCCCGCCAGGGCGTGTACCGCCTGGAGCAGCTCGGCAAAGTTGATGCCGAGCGCCTGCGTCGCAACTTCCTGCGCGGCAGTGGCGGCATGGCCGGCTATGCGCGGGTGCGCCCGGAAGTGGCCCAGCATGTGTCCTTCAGCCCACTCAATCTGGTGGCGGGGCGCTGGCCGGTGGAGGGACCCTTCGACGCCATCTTCACCCGCAACGTGATGATCTACTTCGACCAGTCTACCCAGGCGCGGATTCTCGAGCGCCTGGCGCCCCTTCTGAAACCCGACGGCCTGCTGTTTGCCGGCCATTCAGAGAGTTTTTCCTATGTCAGCGAGCGCTTTCGCCTGCGCGGGCAGACGGTGTACACGCGCGCCGGCTGACCGTGCAGCCATTGCCAGCCGGGGCCTAAAGGCCAGGGCGCCGTGGCCGATAAAGAGAATGAGCCCGCCGCCATCAGACGGCGGGACCCAGCGAGGAGAAGGTGAGTGAGTGGGGCCAAGTTGCGGGTGCTCTGCGTTGATGATTCAGCGCTGATACGCGACCTGCTGCGACAGATAATCGACAGCCATGCCGACATGGAAGTCGTGGCCGTGGCGCCGGACCCGCTGGTGGCCAGAGACCTGATCAAACAGCACAGCCCTGATGTGATAACGCTGGATGTAGAAATGCCGCGCATGGACGGGCTGGACTTTCTCGAGCGCCTGATGCGCCTGCGCCCGATGCCGGTGCTGATGGTGTCGTCGCTGACCCAGGCCGGCTCCGAGGTGGCTCTGCGTGCTCTGGAACTGGGCGCCATCGACTTTGTGGAGAAGCCCTCCATCGGCATTCGCAGCGGCATGCTCGACTACGCCGACCTGATCGCCAGCAAAATCAGGGCCGCCGCGGGGGCTCGCGTGCAGCGCCGAGAGGCCGCCCCCAAAGAGCGCGCCCCGGTGCTGCGGGCGCCGCTGGTATCCAGTGAAAAACTGTTCATTCTGGGCGCCTCCACCGGCGGCACCGAGGCCCTGCGCAGCATTCTTGAACGCCTGCCAGCCAACGCCCCGGCCACCCTGATTGCCCAACACATGCCAGGTGGCTTTACACGCTCCTTCGCCCAGCGCCTGAACCGCCTGTGCCAGATTACCGTGAAGGAAGCCGAGGACGGCGAGCGCATCCTGCCCGGGCATGCCTACATCGCCCCCGGCGACTCTCACCTGCGCCTGGCGCGCAGTGGCGCCAATTACATTGCCCGCCTGGATGGCGGCCCGCCGGTCAACCGGCATCGGCCGTCGGTGGATGTGCTGTTCAACTCCGCCGCTGAACAGGCCGGGCGCAACGCCATCGGCGTGCTGCTCACCGGCATGGGCAAAGACGGCGCGTGCGGCCTGCTGGCCATGCAGCGTGCCGGCGCCCAGACCATGGCGCAGGACGAGGCCAGCTCGCTGGTGTTTGGCATGCCGCGCGAGGCCATTGCCCTTGGTGCGGCCGCCGATGTGCTGGCGCTGGACGACATTGCGCCTGCGCTGCTGGCGCGGGCCACGGCCTCGGGTCGGGCCCAGCGTGTGTAGTGGCCCATCCCTTTACCTAACTCTCATCTAGCAAGGAATCGACACAATGATAAAGCTGCTGCGGAATCTGAGAATCAATGTGGCCATGGCCACCGTCCTCTTTTGCTTTGTATCGCTGATTGGCGTGGTGGCTGCCCTGGGTTACATCGCCAGTCGCACGGCCACCGAATCGCTGGCGATGATCGAACAGGAGAGCGTGGTGCAGGTGGATCACATCAACAGCGCCGCGAGCCTGCTCAACAGCGCCCGGGTGAAACTGGAGATGGCGGTGAACTACCTGGCCCAGGAGCGCAGCCTGAACGCCGAGCGCCAGATGAATACCGCGCTGGTGGAATTGGACGCCTCCCAGGAGCGCCTGGATGCCTTCCTGGCCGAGCCCAAGAGCGAAGAGGGCATGGAGCATGTACTGATCATCGAGAGCAGCTTCAGCGAGGTGATGGAACTGGTGCGCGAGCAGTACGGCGCACTGGAGAAAGGTGACATTGCCGATTTTGACTCCCTGCGCCAGATGCTGGTGCCCCCCAGCGACGGCCTTGCCGAAGGCGTGGCCGGGTTTGTCGACTACGCACAAACCCGCCGGCTGGCCCAGATGCAGAGCTACCGCCAGCAGGTGGAGCAGTTCAGCCTGGTTGGCCTGGGCCTGCTGGGGCTGACCGTGGTGATGGTGGTGGTGATCTATCTCGGCCTGCGCTTTCTGGTGATTCTGCCGCTGTATCGCGCGGTGGAAAACCTGCAGCACATTGCCGATGCCGACCTGTCCCATCCCATCGATGTGCCCGGCAACAATGAGATCGGCAAGCTGTTTGCCGCCATGAATCACATGCAGCAGAGTCTGACCCGCATCGTCACCGACGTGCGCGACAGCAGCAATTCCATCTTTACCGGCACCACTGAAATTGCCAGCGGCAACAACGACCTGTCGTCGCGCACCGAGCAGCAGGCCGCCTCGCTGGAAGAAACCGCCACCAGCATGGAAGAACTGACCGCCACAGTGAAGCAGAACGCCGACAACGCCCGCCAGGCCAGCGGCCTGGCCAGCGACGCATCCCACACCGCCGAGCGCGGTGGCGAAGTGGTGGACCGGGTGGTGGACACCATGCAGCGTATCTCCGAAAGCTCGCGCAAGATCGCCGACATCACCGGCATGATCGACTCCATCGCCTTCCAGACCAACATCCTTGCCCTGAACGCCTCGGTGGAGGCAGCGCGGGCCGGCGAGCAGGGTCGCGGCTTTGCGGTGGTGGCCGGGGAAGTGCGCAACCTGGCTGGCAGCAGCGCCGATGCGGCCCATGAGATCAAGCAGCTGATCGAAAACTCAGCCGCCCAGGTGGATGAGGGCTCGCGCCTGGTGGCCGAGGCCGGTGAAACCATGAAAGAAGTGGTGAGCGCCGTGAAACGGGTGACCGACATCATGGACGAAATCTCCGCCGCGTCGCAGGAACAGAGCAGCGGTATTGACCAGGTGAGCAGCGCCGTGAGCCAGATGGACGAGGTGACCCAGCAGAACGCAACGCTGGTACAGGAGGCCGCCGCGGCCGCCGCCTCCCTGGAAGAGCAGGCGCGCCGCCTGGAACAGGCCATGGCCACCTTCCGCCTGATGGAAGGCGGCGCGCCGCGCGCTGCCGCCGAAAACGTGGAGCGCCCGGCCGATGAGCACCGCCAGGCGGCCAACGACCAGGAGCCGGCCATGCCCAAGGCCCGGCCCCTGGCCGTGGCGGCCAGCGGTGGCCAGGCTGTGGCGCTGCGCGATGGCGCCCCGCAGGGCGACTGGGAAGAATTCTGACTGGCGTCCGGTGCCGCCAGCCGGCGCCCCGCCCCGCACTTTTAACGAGGCAAGTAACGATGGACAAGAACATGAGTATCCTGGTGGTGGATGACTTTCCCACCATGCGGCGGATTATCCGCAGCCTGCTCAAAGAGCTGGGATTCAACAACGTCGACGAGGCGGAAGACGGCCAGGAGGCACTGGCCAAACTGCGCGGCGGCAGCTTCGAGTTTGTGGTATCGGACTGGAACATGCCGAACCTGGATGGCCTGGAGATGCTCAAGCAGATCCGCGAAGACAGCGCCCTGCAATCCCTGCCGGTGCTGATGGTGACCGCCGAGGCAAAGAAGGAAAACATCATCGCCGCAGCCCAGGCCGGGGCCAACGGCTACGTCGTTAAACCCTTCACTGCGGCCACGCTGGAGGAGAAGCTCAACAAAATCTTCGAGAAGCTCGGCGCCTGATGGCAGCTGCAATGGCAGGAGACTTGAGTATGACGACGAACGTGACGCCGCTGTCCGCCGCCGAGGGACAGACCAGCGACGAACTGGTGCAGCGGGTCGGCCAGCTGACCCGCATGCTGCGCGACAGCATGCGCGAGTTGGGCCTGGATAAAGAAGTGGAAAAGGCCGCCCAGGCGATTCCCGATGCCAGGGAGCGCCTGACCTACGTGGCATCCATGACAGAGCAGGCCGCCGAGCGCGCCCTGAACGCCATCGACCGCGCCCAGCCCCTGCAGACCGAGCTGGAAGAAAAAGCGCGGGAACTGGACGAGAGCTGGAAGGGCTGGTTCGATGCCCCGCTGGAGCTGGATTCGGCGCGCGAACTGGTCACCGAGACCCGGGGCTTTTTGTCGGCCATCCCCGAGTTGACCCGCGCCACCAACCAGGAACTGCTGGAAATCATGATGGCCCAGGACTTCCAGGACCTCACCGGCCAGGTCATCAAGAAGATGATGGACGTGATCCGCGAGGTAGAGCGCCAGCTGCTGCAGGTTCTGCTGGACAGCGTGCCGGAGGGGCGGGAACGGGAAGACATGCAGCGCCGCCTGGACGAGCCGGGCGAGCAGCGCGCATCGTCGGACTCCCTGCTGAACGGCCCCCAGGTGGGCGAGGGCGGCGCCGATGTGGTCAGCAGCCAGGACCAGGTGGACTCCCTGCTGGACGAACTCGGCTTCTGAGCCAGCTCAAGGCTGAGCGCCCGGTTCGCTGCCGGGCGCCATTGCCAGGGCGCGCTTGCGACGAATAGCGCGCTTTTCGATGCGTTAATTGCCGCTTCGGCGGCAGTGGCCAGTGATGACAATGGGCGGTGTTGATTAACATTGCCCCTTGTCCCCTATGGCCGACGATTCCAGCGACCAGGAAAAAACCGAAGCCGCCACCCCCCGGCGCCTGGAAAAGGCCCGCGAAGAGGGGCAGGTGCCGCGTTCGCGTGAGCTGGCCACGTTCATGTTGCTGCTGGGTGGCGTTGGCGGCCTGTGGGCCATGGCCCAGGTGCTGGGGCCGCAACTTGCGTTGGTTATGGAGCAGTCGCTGCTGTTCGAGCGTCGCCAGGCCTTCGAAACCGGCCCCATGATGGTGTCGGCGGCCACCCTGGGCGAGCACACCCTCATGGCCCTGTTGCCGCTGTTCCTGGTGCTGGCGCTACTGGCCCTGGCGGCGCCCATGCTGCTGGGTGGCTGGTCGATGAGCGCCAAATCCCTGAAACCCCAGTTTTCCCGCCTGAATCCGATCAAGGGCCTGAAAAGGCAGTTCTCCAGCCAGGCCCTGGCCGAGTTGGGCAAGGCCATTGCCAAGTCGGTGCTGGTGGGCAGTGTTGCCTTGTGGTTTCTGCACAGCCGGCGCGGCGAGTTCATGGCGCTGATGGACTTCCCGGTGGTTGAGGCGGTGGCCTCGGCCCTGCACCTGGCGGTCACCGCTTGCGCCTTGATGGTGCTGACGCTGGTGCTGGTGATTGTGCTGGATGTGCCCTACCAGCTGTGGAGCCATGCCAAGAAGCTGCGCATGAGCAAAGAGGAAGTGCGCCGCGAACACAAGGAAACCGAGGGCGACCCCCAGCTCAAGGCGCGCATACGCGCCCAGCAACAGACCATGGCGCGCTCGCGCATGATGAGCAAAGTGCCCGAGGCCGACGTGGTGATCACCAACCCCACCCACTACGCCGTGGCCCTGCGCTACGACGAGGCGCGCATGTCGGCCCCGCGTGTGGTGGCCAAGGGTGCCGACGCGGTGGCTGCGCGCATCCGCGAGCTTGCCGCTGAACACGGCGTGCCCCTGCTGGAAGCGCCACCCCTGGCGCGGGCCCTGCACCGCCATGTGGACATCGACCGTGAAGTGCCCACCGGGCTGTACACCGCCGTAGCCGAGGTGCTGGCCTGGGCCTTGCGCCTGCGCCGGGTGCGCGCAGAGGGCGGAGTGGCGCCAGAGGCGCCGGTGCAACTGCCCGTGCCTGAAGAACTCGAGGTGCCTGCCGCGCCGGAGGAGAATCTACCGTGAATGGTTTGGGCCGTTATGCCAGCGCAGTGCGCTGGCCACAACGGGAACAGTTACAGGTGCTGGCCGGGCCGCTGCTGATCCTGCTGGTCATGTCCATGCTGATCCTGCCGCTGCCGCCCTTCGTGCTGGATCTGTTCTTTACCTTCAATATCGCGCTGGCGGTGATGGTGCTGCTGGTCAGCATGTTCACCCTCAGTGCACTGGAATTTGCCGCCTTTCCCGCGGTTTTGCTGTTTACCACCCTGCTGCGGCTGTCGCTGAACGTGGCCTCCACCCGGGTGGTGCTGATGGAGGGCCACCAGGGCGGCGCGGCCGCGGGCCGGGTGATCGAGGCCTTTGGCCAGTTCCTGGTGGGCGGCAACTTTGCCGTGGGCCTGGTGGTGTTTCTGATTCTGGTGGTCATCAACTTCATGGTGATCACCAAGGGCGCCGGGCGCATTGCCGAGGTGGGCGCACGCTTTATGCTCGACGCCATGCCCGGCAAGCAGATGGCCATCGACGCCGACCTCAACGCTGGCCTGATCGGCGAGGAAGAAGCCCGTTCGCGGCGCACCGAGGTAGCGTTGGAAGCGGATTTTTACGGGTCCATGGACGGCGCCAGCAAGTTTGTGCGTGGCGATGCCGTGGCCGGCCTGGTGATCATGGTGGTGAATATCATCGGCGGCTTGCTGATCGGCATCATCCAGCACGATATGTCCTTCGGCGATGCGGCCCGCACTTACACCCTGCTCACCATTGGCGATGGCCTGGTGGCCCAGATCCCCGCGCTGGTGATTTCCACCGCCGCCGGCGTCACTGTGTCTCGCGTGAACACCGATCAGGACGTGGGGCAGCAGATGATCAGCCAGCTGCTCATCAACCCCAAGGTGCTGGCCCTGTCTGCTGCGGTGATGGGGTTGCTGGGCATGGTGCCCGGCATGCCCAATCTGGTGTTTCTGCTGTTTACCGCCACCCTTGGCGGCCTGGCCTGGTGGATGCTGCGCCAGCGCGACACCCGCATTGCCGAACAGCAGATCAGCGACGACCCGCTGCCCGTGCGCGAAGTGCCCGAGGCCAGCTGGGACGACGTGGAACTGGTGGACATGCTGGGCCTGGAAGTGGGCCACCGGCTGATTCCGCTGGTGGACCACCGCCAGCAGGGGGAGCTGCTCGGGCGCATCAAGAGCGTGCGCAAAAAGTTTGCCCAGGAGATCGGCTTTCTGCCGCCGGTGGTGCACATCCGCGACAACCTGGAGCTGGAACCCAACCGCTATGTCATGACTCTCAAGGGCGCCGAAGTCGGGCGCGGCGAAGCCTTCCCCGGGCAGTGGCTGGCCATCGACCCCGGTCAGCTCACCGGGGAAGTGGCGGGCACCCCCACCCGCGACCCGGCCTTTGGCCTGCCGGCGGTGTGGATCGACGCCGACCAGCGCGAACTGGCCCAGGTGTACGGCTACACCGTGGTGGATGCCAGCACTGTGGTGGCCACCCATCTCAATCACCTCCTGCTGCAGCACGCCGCCGAGATGCTCGGGCGCCAGGAAGTGCAGCACCTGCTGGACAAGCTCGGCAGCGGCAATAAATCGCTGGTGGAAGACGTGGTGCCCAAGCGGGTGTCCATGACCACCCTGCAGCGCCTGCTGCAGCAGCTGTTGCAGGAGGAGGTGTCCATACGCGATTTGCGCACCATCCTCGACACCCTGGCCGAGCAGAGCGGCGACGCCGAGCCGGAAGAACTGCTGGCGCAGGTGCGCATTGCCCTGGGCCGGGCCATTACCCACCAGTGGTTCCCGGGCGACGAGACCCTGCACGTGATCGGCCTGGACAGCGCCCTGGAACAGGTGCTGTTGCAGGGCGTGACCAGCGGCGATGCCCTGGAGCCCGGCCTGGCCGAAACCCTGATGAGCCAGGCGCAGGCCAGCGTAGAGGCCCAGGAGCAGGCCGGCGACCCGCCGGTACTGGTGGTGCCGCCCGCCCTGCGCCTGCCGCTGTCCCGATTCCTGCGCCGCCGCCTGCCGCAAATGGCGGTGATGTCGCAGTCCGAAATACCGCATGAACGCAGCCTGAGGATGACCAGAATGATAGGGGCACAAGCATGACCGTAAAGCGTTTTGTCGGCACCAGCAGCCGCGAAGCCATGCGCCAGGTGCGCGCCGTGCTGGGTGACGATGCACTGATCATCGCCAACCGGCCCATCGACGGCGGCATTGAAATTCTGGCCATGGCCGATGGCGAAGCGGCCGCCGCCAGCAGCACTGGCGGCTTTGGGCAGGCGCCCGAGTTAGTGGCCGGCGCCCCTGCCGGCGAGCATCGCGCGCCCGAGCCCGGCGCGCACAGCAAAGCGCCCGAAGCGGCCGCCGATGTGGATACCGCCAGCCTGTTGGCCTCTCACGAGCGCCTGCTGAACGAAGTGCAGGCCATGCGCGAAATGCTCAACGCCGCCCGCCCGCCAGAACCGCCGGCGGATGACAGCCTGCAACAGCTGCGCCAGGCCCTGCAAAAGCGCCTGCTGGGTGCCGGCTTTGGCACCGGGCTGGCCGAGGATATTGCCGCCACCGCGCGGGCGGGGCTCAGCCCCGGCACCGCCACCGACAGCTGGCTGGTGCGGCAGTTGCAGAACCGCCTGCGCACCCCGGCCGATGCCGTGGCCGAGTTGGAAGAGGGCGGCCTGCTGGTCCTGGTGGGTCCCACCGGGGTGGGCAAAACCACCACCGCCGCCAAGCTCGCCGCGCGCTACGCCATGCGCTACGGCTCCGCCGACATCGCCCTGGTCAGCGCCGACCACTACCGGGTGGGCGCTCGCGACCAGCTCAAGGTGTACGCCGACCTGCTGGGGGTGGCCATGCATGTACTGGCGCCCGGCGAATCGCTGGCGGACCTGCCCGGGCACATCGCCCACAAAGCGCTATTGATTGTCGACACCGCCGGCATGGGCCAGCGCGACGAGCGCCTGCGAGAACAGATGCGCCAACTCGCCGGCAGCGAGCGCCCGGTGCGGGCAGTGCTGATGGTGAATGCCTCCGCCCAGGCGGAAACCCTGGACGACACCGTGGTGGCCTACCGCGAGGCGGCGCGCAGTGCCGGCGTCAACATCGCCAACGCCATTATCAGCAAGGTCGACGAAGCGCCCCGTCTGGGCCCGGCGCTGGCCACCGTCATGCGCCACAACCTGCGCCTGCACTTTGTTGCCTATGGCCAGCGGGTGCCCGAAGACCTGGCGCCCGCCGCCCCTGGCGAGCTGATGAGCGAGGCGCTGATGGCAGTGCCATCGCCGATCGAAGAAGTAACCGCCAGCCGCGACCCACTGGATCGCGGATTGGCCCTGCAGAGCGTGTGGCAACAGCTGAACGACGAGCTGGCCGAGCTGGATACCCTGCAGCAGGCCTGGCGGGGCGAGCCGGTGGCCGCACTGGCGCAGGTGCCGGATGCCACCCGGGTGCTGGCGCAGGGGCGCGATGCCAGCGACAGCTTGCTGGCTCTGGATGGGGACGGGCTCAGCCTGCTGGCCCTGGATGAGGATGGGCTCAGCCTGCTGAGCCCTGTGGCGGCCGGCCCCCGAGGCCAGCTGCCACAGCGTGCGGCAGGCCGTGCCCTGCTGCTGTCCAAACTGCCCGACAGCCACAGCGCCCTGTTGTTGCTGGAGCAGCAAACGCCCTGGCTGGTGAGCGCATCGCACCAGAGCCGGGTGTACTGCCGGGGGCATCGATTGCCCCTGTCGCAGCTGTGGCCACAGGCCACCAGTGCCGGGGCCATGGCGGTGGAACTGCGCGGGCGCGAGGTGCAGCTGCGCCTGCACAGCGTGCCGGTGTACGCCGCCCTGGGCGGCCGCCGCCGGCGCTGCGGCGCACGCCTCAACGCCATTCTGGGTGAACTGCGCAACCTTGATACCGGCGCGGTTATCGGCCGGCGCTACTGGCTGGTGCCGGCCGAGCTGCACCCCGATGACTGTCGCACCCTGCTGACGCAGCAGTCGTTTGCCGACACCTTCTTTGCCCTGCGGCGCAAGGCCGCCGACCTGCTGGGCGAGCGCCTGCCCACCTGGCGCGGGCAGGCGCAGCGGCTGCACTGCGTGGCCCACGGCCTGGCTGCCCTGGCATGCCAACTGGATCGCAACCACAGCGACTGGGCGCTGGATGTGCGGGCACAGTTGCTGGCGCTGGACGGCCGCCCGCGGCGTCGTTCCCCCCAGCTGCTACTGGAAGCGCTGATGCAACTATTCGGCCAGCGCGAGGCCCTGCGCCGCCTGGCGCTGTCGCTGCCCGCCGGCAACGCATGATCGACGGCGATCAGGCAGAGGGCCTGCGCCGCTGGGCCAGGTCCCTGTCATCCCTGTCGGTGCCCGCCCCCCAGGCCAACGAGCGCACCCTCATGGTGCTCGGGCTCGGCCGGCAGGACGACAGCAGCCAGCGGGTAACCCGTGTGCTGCAGCACTGGCAGGCCCAGGGCTATGACTGGGTGGGAGACCCTTTGCGCTGGCAGGTGCGCCCGATACACCCCGACGATGCCCGCCTGCCGGCGCTGGCTGCGCTGCACCCGCGCTGGGGCCTGTGGGTAGACGAGGGGGCAGAGGGCATCTGCCGCGCCTTTGCCCAGCTGCGCGCCCTGGGCGAGCGTCCCGGCCCGCGTCACCTGCTGGCCCTGCACCCGCCGCGCATGGCGCACAGCGCAAGGCTGGACAACCTGCGCCGCGTGGCCCTGCAGCGCTGCGGCGTAAAGCTGCTGCTGATCAAGTCCTGACGCCGCCGGTGAAAGGCCGGAATAGGGCGCTGCAGGTTGCCTTAATCGCCGCATGGGCCCCGGCCCGCAAGGGAAATAATAAAGGCTGGCGATGCTGTCGCCGATGGCAAAAAAGGCAAGCACTCGGGCTATGACATACACTGCACAGGGTAAAATTTCACAGGAAGCGTTGCTGGAAGAATACCTGCCGGCCGTGCGCCGGCAGGCACTTTCACTGCAGGTGCGCCTGCCGGCGGGCGTGGACCTCGACGACCTCATTCAGGCGGGCACTTTGGGGCTGCTGGACGCACTGGGGCGCTTCGACCCCAACGCCGGCACCGCCTTCCTCCCCTTCGCCAACGCCCGCATTCGCGGCGCCATGATCGACGAGCTGCGCTCGCGCGACTGGCTGCCCCGCAGCGTGCGGCGCCGCGCCCGCGAACTCGACGGCGTCATGCACCAGCTGGCACAGGAGCTGGGGCGGCCGCCCCAGGAGCGGGAAGTGGCCCAGGCCCTGGGCATCTCGCTGCAGGACTACCAGCAGCTGCTGGGCGACATCAACAACGGCTTTTTACTGCCCTACGAAGAAGTGGTGGTAGAAGACGGCGAGCCCGAAGACAGCGCCCCCCAGAGCCGCACACCCTTTGGCGCCCTGCTTGAAGGCGAGCGCCGGCAGCAACTCACTGAGGCCATCGACGCCCTGCCCGAACGCGAAAAACTGCTGATGGGCCTGTACTACCAGGAAGAACTCAACCTCAAGGAAATCGGCGCCGTGCTCGGCGTCAGCGAATCCCGCGTCTGCCAACTGCACAGCCAGGCCATCAGCCGCCTGCGTACCCGGCTGGTGGATGGGGACTAGCTGAGATCGCTACAGGTTGCTCTCCCGGATGTGCTTACCCGGATTCGCATCCCAGGCAGCGCTGTAGTCGTTGCGGTATCCGGATACTAGGAGGCCAGTGCGCGAAGGACCATTTCCGGCTCTTTGGCAACGACGTTCAGAAGCACCAGGGCCGGACCTTGCGGGCTACGGTCGCCTCGCTCCCAATGTCGAAGCGTACTCACACTGATACCAAATGCTGAAGCAAATTCGTTCTGTGACATACCGACTTTAGCGCGAATTTTCTTCACATCCAGTGGGCCAAATTCATGGACAACGGCTTTGCCCGGCTTGCCTTTCGAAAAGGCTACGGCCTCGGCCAAACCCTGCTTAATACTTGAAAATGCGCTAGTCATCGCTGCCACCATAATGCTTGTGTAAAAGACGGGTTAACTTTGCGAGTTCATTCCTCTCAGACTTGCTCAGGTTCGCTTTTTCACCCTTGCCAAAAACGGTCAGTAAGAACAGGGGTATAGAGCCGTTGTGGTAATAGTAAATAACGCGAACCCCGCCACTTTTACCTTTTCCCTGAGCAGACCACCGCAGCTTTCTAATCCCTCCCGTACCCTGCAATAAATCGCCAGCGCGAGGGTGCAAAGCCAGGTAGCTGATCATGCTGGATTTTTCGCCTGCTTCCAGAAGCGCATGTGCATGCTTTACGAATTCAGGCAGTTCTACGATAGTCTGCATGCAGCCTACAGTAATCCATTGGATTACCCATGGTCAAGGCGCCATCCAAAGCTGTTAGCGTGGGTCGCTAGGGCCCGCCCACTCAGTGCTGCACGCCGTGGCGGTCACCTGCCGCGCAGCGGGTTGTCCAGGCTGTGGTATTTAAGTAACGCATCCCCACCATCCCCCTCAAGGTTTTCTCCCCGCCGCCGATAGAGCAGTAGACAGCGCGGTGCCGCTGCCGGGCGTGGTCGTTCTGCTGCGCGGTGGCCCGGGCCGTCACCCGAAGCCCCAGACTCCCAGGAGAAGACATGAAAATGCAAAATCGCCATTCCCGCAGTGCGGGCACCGGCGGCGCCGCTGCAGTGGCGCTGGCTGTTTCCCTGATGACCTCCAAGGCGCTGGCCTGCAGCGAGCCGGTGTTTGCTGCCAGCATTCCCGACGGCAGCGCCGCCTCGGAATCCGAAATGGCCGCGGTGCAAAAGGCTGTTAAGGAGTACGTGAGCAGCGGCGAAGCCTATATCGCCTGCCTGGAGGACTCCGGGTCCAACGGTTCGCCCACCTATATTAAAAAGCGCAACGAAACCATCGACGGCATGGAGCGGGTGGCGGCCCAGTTCAATCGGGAGCTGCGCCAGTTCCGTAAAAACAGCTAGCCAGGCCCGCGCCACCGGGGCGCGAGCCATGCCCGACCGGCGCCCACCCATATAGTTGCATTTGCAACCATCTGGGTGGGTGCCTATACTCTCCGCAAACTGAACGGGTGCGCCCAATGCGCCTGTGCAACAGATAGCGGAGGGAGAAATGGCAGACCTGTTTGACAACCCCATGGGCCTCGATGGCTTCGAGTTCGTGGAGTTCACCGCGCCGGAGAAGGGCGTGCTGGAGCCGGTTTTTGAGATGATGGGCTTTGCCCGGGTGGCGCAGCACCGCACCAAGGACGTCAGCCTGTGGCGCCAGGGTGACATCAACTTCATCACCAATTACGAACCCAAAAGCCACGCCTGGTACTACGCCCGCGAGCACGGCGCCGGCGCGTGTGGCATGGCTTTTCGGGTCAAGGACGCCACCGCCGCTTACAACCGCGCGCTGGACAACGGCGCCCAGCCGATCCAGGTGGACACCGGCCCCATGGAGCTGCGCCTGCCGGCCATCAAGGGTATCGGCGGCGCCATCCTCTACCTGATCGACCGCTACGAAGAAGGTCGCAGCATCTACGATATCGACTTCCACTGGCTGGACGGGGTGGAGCGCAAGCCCGCCGGCCACGGCTTCCATACTCTGGATCACCTCACCCACAATGTGTACCGCGGGCGCATGGACTACTGGGCCTCCTATTACGAGGACCTGTTCAACTTCCGCGAAATCCGTTACTTCGACATCAAAGGGGAATACACCGGCCTGCTGTCCAAGGCGATGACGGCCCCCGACGGCAAAATCCGCATTCCCCTCAACGAAGAAGCCAAGGGCGGCGGCCAGATCGAGGAATACCTGATGGCCTACAACGGCGAGGGCATCCAGCACATTGCCTTTGCCTGCGACGACCTGCTGGCCTGCTACGACAAACTCAAGGCTGCGGGCCTTGAATTCATGCCCGCGCCACCGGCCACCTACTACGACATGCTGGACGAGCGCCTGCCGGGCCACGGCGAGCCCGCCGCCGAATTGCAACAGCGCGGCATTTTGCTGGATGGCACCACCGAGGGTGGCCAGCCGCGCCTGCTGTTACAGATATTCTCGGCCAACCTGCTGGGGCCGGTGTTCTTCGAGTTCATTCAGCGCAAGGAAGATGAAGGCTTTGGCGAGGGCAACTTCAAGGCCCTGTTCGAATCCATCGAGCGCGACCAACTGGCCCGGGGCGTGATTGGCGGCGACGATAGCACCAACAGCACCAGCGACGCAAAACAGACAGGTTGAGCCGGGAGGCGCTGCCATGAACATTCGCAAAATTCACCACGTGGCCTACCGTTGTAATGACGCAAAGGAAACGGTGGACTTCTACAAGCGGGTGATGGACATGGACCTGGTGCTGGCCATTGCCGAGAACGAGGTGCCCTCCACCGGCGCGCCGGATCCTTACATGCACATTTTCCTGGATGCCGGCATGGGCAATGTGCTGGCCTTCTTCGAACTGCCGAATTCCCCCGCCATGGGGCGCGATGCCGCCACCCCGGACTGGGTGCAGCACATAGCCTTTGAGCTGGGCTCGGTGGAGGAACTGCTGGCCGCCAAGGCGAAGGTTGAAGCCGAAGGGCTGGACGTGGTGGGGCCAACCCATCACGGTATCTTCAAGTCCATCTATTTCTTTGACCCCAATGGCCACCGCCTGGAGTTGGCCGCCAATATCGACCGGCCCGGGGATCTGGAGCAGCTGCGGGAAGTGGCGCCCGCCATGATAGAGGAGTGGTCGCGCACCAAGCGGGCGCCGCGCCACGCCGCCTGGCTGCATGAGCGCCAGGACGACACTGAATAACACCCAATATCACCCAAGGAGGATACTGTGAAGCTCGCATCATTGAAGGCGGGGCGCGACGGCGCCCTGGTTGTGGTATCGGATGACCTGGCGCGCCAGCTGGCCGCCAACATGACCCTGCAAGCTGCCCTGGATAACTGGGCCGACGCCGAGCCGGCATTGCAGTCGCTGGCTGGCCGGGTCAATGCCGGCGAAGGTGAACCCTTCGACGAGAGTACCTGCGCCTCGCCGCTGCCGCGTGCCTACCAATGGGCCGACGGCTCCGCCTATGTGAACCATGTGGAGCTGGTGCGCAAGGCCCGCGGCGCCGAGATGCCCCAGAGCTTCTGGAGCGACCCGCTGATGTACCAGGGCGGCTCCGACACCTTCCTCGGCCCCCGCGAGCCCATCGTCATGGCCAGCACCGACTGGGGCATCGACTTCGAGGGCGAGATTGCCGTGGTTACCGGCGATGTGCCCATGGGCGCCACCCCGGCGCAGGCCGCCGCCGCCATTCGCCTGGTGATGCTGGTGAACGATGTGTCCCTGCGCAACCTGATTCCCGGTGAACTGGGCAAGGGCTTCGGCTTTTTCCAGTCCAAGCCCTCCAGCGCCTTCAGCCCCGTGTGCGTGACGCCGGACGCGCTGGGTGGTGCCTGGAACGACGGCCGCCTGCACCTGCCTTTATTGGTGAGCTACAACGGCGCGCCCTTCGGCAAGGCCAATGCCGGGGTGGACATGACCTTCGACTTCCCGACCCTGGTGGCCCACGCGGCAAAAACCCGGCCGCTGGGTGCCGGCACCATCATTGGCTCTGGCACTGTGTCCAATAAAGATGCCGATGGCAGCCCCGGGCGGCCGGTGAGCGAGGGTGGGCTCGGCTACAGCTGCATCGCCGAGATCCGGATGATCGAAACCATCCAGCAGGGCAAGCCGCAAACCGCCTTCATGCAGTATGGCGACACCGTGCGCATCGAGATGCGCGATGGTGCCGGGCAATCGATTTTTGGCGCCATTGAGCAGCGCGTGAGCGCCCCGCAATAAATAATGAAATTAAATGGGTGCGCCCGGTTGACCACCATGGGGGCCGTACCTATAATGCACACCCTCGAATTCAGGCAGCAGCAACAACGCAGCCTGAGGTGAAGCGCCAAGGGGCCTTCACAGCGAGGAAGTATTGATGCGGGGTGGAGCAGCCTGGTAGCTCGTCGGGCTCATAACCCGAAGGTCGTCGGTTCAAATCCGGCCCCCGCTACCAATTACGTATCACCCGCTCCTTAATCTAGGTGATACGTTCGGAAAGCCCCTTTTCAGGGGCTTTTTCGTATCTGCGAAAAAGTACCGGCCAGCCGGTGGGAGCAACTTGCCAATGGCGACAAAGGAACAGGAACTCCAGCAGCTGCTGGCGCCCTCTGTGGAGGCGCTGGGCTTTGAGCTGTGGGGTATCGAGTACCTGTCACAGGGCCGTCATACGGTATTGCGCATTTATATCGAGAGCGAGCAGGGCATTGGCGTGGAAGACTGCGCCACTGTCAGTCACCACGTCAGCGGCGTGCTGGACGTGGAAGACCCGATTGCCGGCGAGTACACCCTGGAGGTGTCGTCCCCGGGTGTGGACCGGCTGCTGTTCAAGCTCGAGCAGTACCTGCCCTATGTCGGCGAGTGGATAGAGTTGCGTTTGCGCCGCCCCTTTGACGGGCGCCGTAAATTCAAGGGAACCCTGAAGGGAGTCGAGGGCGAAGACGTGGTGGTCCAGGTGGACGACCACGAATACCTGTTGCCCCACGGCGCAATCGAAAAAGCGCGTATTCAACCCCGCCTGGCGGGCAGTGATCGAACAAGCGAGGCTTGAGATGACGAAGGAAATCCTGATGGTGGCGGAAGCCGTCTCGAACGAGAAAGGTGTCTCCGAGGACATCATTTTCGAGGCGATTGAGCTGGCACTGGCGACAGCGACCAAAAAGCGCTACGACGAGGAAGCGGACATTCAGGTCACCATCGATCGCAAAACCGGCGATTACGAAACCATCCGCCGCTGGCTGGTGGTGCCCGACGATGAAATGGCCCTGCTGGGTACCCAGTTCACCACCGAGGAAGCCGCCGAGAAAGACCCGGGCCTGAAGCCCGGCGACATCTACGAAGAGCAGGTGGAGAACGTCGGCTTTGGCCGCATTGCCGCCCAGACCGCCAAGCAGGTGATTGTGCAGCGTGTGCGCGACGCCGAGCGCGCCCAGGTGGTGGAACAGTACATGGATCGCGTCGGCGAACTGGTGGCCGGCAGCGTCAAGAAAGTGACCCGCGACAACGTGATTGTGGACCTTGGCAACAACGCCGAGGGCCTGCTGCCCCGCGACCAGCTGGTGGGCCGCGAAACCTTCCGCGTCAACGACCGGGTGCGCGCCGTACTGAAAGAAATCAGCACCGAAACCCGCGGCCCGCAGCTCATTCTGAGCCGCGCCTGCCCGGAGATGCTGATTGAGCTGTTCAAGATTGAAGTGCCGGAGATTTCCGAGGAAGTCATCCAGATTCGCGCCGCCGCCCGCGACCCGGGCTCGCGCGCCAAAATCGCGGTAAAAACCAACGACCAGCGCATCGACCCGGTCGGCGCCTGTGTCGGCATGCGCGGCTCCCGCGTGCAGGCCGTGTCCAACGAACTGGACAACGAGCGCGTGGACATCGTGCTGTGGGACGACAACCCCGCCCAGCTGGTGATCAACGCCATGGCCCCGGCCGAGGTGGAGTCCATCGTGATGGACGAGGACAGCGGCACCATGGATGTCGCCGTGTCCGAGGACAACCTGGCCCAGGCCATTGGCCGCTCCGGCCAGAACGTGCGCCTGGCCAGCGAGCTGACCGGCTGGACCATCAACGTGATGAGCACCGAGGAAGCGGCCGAGAAACACGAGGCCGAATCCGGCGAGGTGATCCAGGCCTTTATGGAACAACTGGATGTCGACGAGGAAGTCGCCGAGATCCTGGTGGAAGAGGGCTTTACCACCCTCGAGGAAGTAGCCTACGTACCGCTGGAAGAAATGATTGCGGTAGAGGGCTTTGACGAGGACATCGCCGAGGAACTGCGCGCCCGTGCCAAGGACGCGCTGCTGACCCAGGCGATTGCGTCCGAGGAAGAGCTGGGCGCCCATGAGCCCGCTGAAGATCTGCTGAACATGGACGGCATGGATCGCCACCTGGCCTACATTCTGGCCAGCCGTGAAGTGATCACCATGGAAGATCTGGCGGAACTGGGTGTGGAAGACCTGATGGATATCCCGGAAATGACAGAAGAGCGCGCCGGTGAATTGATTATGACCGCCCGCGCACCCTGGTTTGCGGAGGACGCCGAGTAAGACCACGGCAACAGTGGCACGGCATTGGGCAGACTGGGAAACGGGATTTAAGGAGATTATTGAATGGCGCAGGTGACAGTACAGCAACTCGCAGAAACTGTGAATGCCTCCGTGGAGCGCTTGCTCACACAGATGAAAGACGCCGGTCTGCCGCACAAAGCGGCGGACGAAGCGGTGTCCGAAGAGGACAAACAGACTCTGCTGACCTTCCTGAAGCGCAGCCACGGTGAAGCCACCGAGGCGCCCAAGCGCATCACGCTGAAACGCAAAACCATCAGCACCCTGCGCACCAGTGGCTCCCAGGGCAAGAAAACGGTAAACGTCGAAGTGCGCAAGAAGCGCACCTACGTCAAGCGTGACCCGGAAGAGCTGCGGGCCGAAGCGGAGGCCGCCGCGGCCCAGGAAGCCGAAGAGCAGGCCGCGCGCGAAGCCGCCGCTGCCGCCGAAGAAGCCGCGCGCATCGAGGCACAAGCCGCCGAGGCCGAGCCGGAGCCGGAAGCTGCGGCCCCCGAGCCGGAAGTGGAAGAGGCCCCCGTCGCCGAAGAGCCCGCGCCGGTGCCGGAAGCGGCCCCCGAGCCGGAGCCCGAACCCGAGCCGGTGGCAGCGCAGGAGCCCGCCCCCGCGCCCAAGAAAGAAGACCCGCTGGAGCTGGACCCCGAAATCCTGCGCCAGCGTGCGGCTGAGCGCCGCAAGAAGAAAGAAGCGGAAGAGGCCGAGGCCCGCCGCCGCGCCATCGAGGCCAAAAAAGCCGAGGAAGAGCGCCAGAAGGCCGAGGCGGCCGCCCGTGCCGAGCGCGAGAAAGAGAAAGAAGCCAAGCGCCCCAAGCGCCTGCACGATGCGCCGTCCCCCGATGCCAGCACCCGCAGCAACGAAGAGCAGCGTCGCAAGTCCGCTGGCAAAGGTCGCCTGGAGCGCCCGCCGGGCCGTGGCAAGCAGCGCGGCCACATGTCCCTGAACAACCTCGAAGGCGACGGCTTTGGCCGCCGTCGTGGCGGTCGCCGCAAGCTCAAGGCCTCCCATGCCGAACACGGCAAGCACGGTTTTGAGCTGCCCACCGAGCGCCAGGTACAGGAAGTGGAGCTGGCCGACATGATCACCGTGCAGGGCCTGGCCCAGCAGATGAAGGTCAAGGCCGGCGAAGTCATCAAGGAGCTGATGAAACTCGGCGTGATGGCGAACATCAACCAGATGATCGACCAGGACACCGCGACCCTGGTGGTCGAGGAAATGGGCCACGCCGTCAAGCTGATCAGCGCCGACGCGCTGGAAGAGAAGCTGGAGGAAACCCTGTCGCTACACGAAGGCACGCCGGAGCCGCGCGCGCCGGTGGTGACCGTGATGGGCCACGTGGACCACGGTAAAACCTCCCTGCTGGACTATATCCGCAAGAGCCACGTGGCATCTGGCGAGGCCGGCGGCATTACCCAGCACATCGGTGCCTACCACGTAGAGACCGGCCACGGCATGATCTCCTTCCTGGACACCCCGGGGCACGCGGCCTTTACCGCCATGCGCGCCCGCGGTGCCAAGAGTACCGATATCGTGATTCTGGTGGTGGCGGCCGATGACGGCGTTATGCCCCAGACCGAAGAAGCCGTGCAGCACGCCAAGGCGGCCGGTGTGCCGCTGATCGTGGCGGTGAACAAAATCGACAAGGAAGGGGCCGACCCCGACCGCGTCAAGAACGAGCTGTCCGCCAAGGAAGTAATTCCCGAGGAGTGGGGCGGCGACACCCAGTTCATCAACGTGTCCGCCCATACCGGCGAGGGCATCGAGGCCCTGCTGGATGCGGTGCTGCTGCAGGCCGAACTGCTGGAACTGCAGGCGCCGCGCGATGTGCCGGCCCAGGGTATCGTGATCGAATCCCGCCTGGACAAGGGCCGCGGCCCGGTGGCCTCGCTGCTGGTGCAAAGCGGCACCCTGCGCCAGGGCGACATCGTACTGGCCGGCCTGCAGTACGGCCGCGTGCGCGCCATGCTGGACGAGAACGGCCAGCCGGTGAACGAAGCCGGCCCCAGTATCCCGGTGGAAATCCTCGGCCTGGATGGCACCCCGGATGCGGGCGACCAGTTTGCCGTGGTGGAGAACGAGAAGCGCGCCCGCGAAGTGGCCGACTTCCGCCAGGAGAAGCAGCGCGACAACAAACTGCAGCGCCAGCAGGCGGCCAAGCTCGACAACATGTTCGAGAGCATGACCGCCGGCGAGAAGAAGACCCTCAACGTGGTGGTCAAGGCCGACGTGCGCGGTTCGCTGGAGGCCATCCAGGCCTCGCTGCTGGAGCTTGGCAACGAGGAGGTGCAGGTCAATATCGTCTCCGGCGGTGTCGGTGGTATCGCCGAAACCGACGTCACCCTGGCGATGACCTCCAACGCGGTGATCTTCGGCTTCAACGTGCGCGCCGACAATTCGGCCCGTCGCCTGATCGAGGCCGAGGGCGTGGACCTGCGTTACTACAACGTGATCTACGATTTGATCGACGATGTGAAGCAGGCCCTGTCCGGCATGCTGGCGCCGGAGATGCGCGAGGAAATCGTCGGCATCGCCGAAGTGCGCGACGTGTTCCGCTCGCCCAAGTTCGGCCTGATCGCCGGCTGCATGGTGACCGAGGGCACCGTCTACCGCGCCAAGCCGATTCGTGTACTGCGCGACAACGTGGTGATCTACGAGGGCGAGCTGGAATCCCTGCGCCGCTTCAAGGACGATGCCGCCGAAGTGCGCAACGGCATGGAGTGCGGTATCGGCGTGAAGAACTACAATGACGTGAAGGTCGGTGACCAGATCGAAGTGTACGAGGTGAAGGAGATCGCCCGCTCCCTGTAAGGGGCGGCGACTCTGCCCGACATGGCCAAGGAATACAGCCGCACCCAGCGCGTTGCCGATTACTTGCAGCGCGAACTGGCCGCCCTGATCCAGCAGGAACTGCGCGACCCGCGTGTGGGTATGGTGAGCATCACCGGCGTGGATGTCAGCCGCGACCTCGGCTACGCCAAGGTATTCTTTACCCGGCTGGGGGTGGATTCCAGCGACGACGCGGCGGAAACCGCCGGTGTGCTGAACAAGGCGGCGGGCTTTTTGCGCTCGCAGCTGTCCCGCGACAGCAACATGCGCATGGTGCCCCAGCTGCGTTTCTACTTTGACAGCAGCGTGGGTTACGGCCGCAACATGGAAGACCTGATCCGTCGCGCTGCCGATGCCGACCGCGAGCTCGGCCTGCGCGACGAAGAGGACGACGGCACAGACGGCAGCGGAGAGCCGTCCTAGTGGCACGGCGTCGTCGCGGCCGTCCGGTGGACGGCATACTGGTGTTGGACAAGCCCGGCGGCGTGAGCTCCAACCACGCCCTGCAGCAGGCCAAGCGCCTGTATTTTGCGGCGAAGGCCGGCCATACCGGCAGCCTGGACCCGCTGGCCACCGGGGTGCTGCCCCTGTGCTTTGGCGAGGCGACCAAGTTCTCCCAGTTCCTGCTGGATGCAGACAAGGCCTACGAGAGCACCTTTGTGCTGGGCACCGCCACCGCCACCGGCGATGCCGAGGGCGAAGTGATTGCCCAGGCGGATGCCTCGGCGCTGGATGAGGCCACCGTGCGCAAGGCGCTGCAAGCCTTTCGCGGCGAGATCGAACAGGTGCCCTCGATGTTTTCGGCCATCAAGCAGGATGGCCAGCCGCTGTACAAGCTGGCCCGGCAGGGCGTAGAGGTTGAGCGCAGGTCGCGCCAGGTCACCTTGCACCGGCTGGAGGTGCTGGCCTTTCGCCCGGGCCCCAGGGCAGAGGTGGATGTAGCGCTGGAGTGCAGCAAAGGCACCTACGTGCGCTCCATCGCCGAGGACCTCGGCGCGGCCCTGGGCTGCGGCGCCCATGTGCGTGTGCTGCGGCGCACCAAGGCGGGGCCCTTCACCCTGGCGGATGCGGTCACCCTGCCCACGCTGGAGGCCCTGAAGCAGAACGACAGGCTGGCAGACATGGACCAGTTGCTGCTGCCGGCGGATACTGCCGTGCGCACCATGCCACTGGTGCAGCTGACTGAATCCGGCGGCTTCTACATGCGCCAGGGCCAGCCCGTTCAGGTGCCAAATGCGCCCTGTAATGGTATGGTGCGCGTCGCTCTGGAGACCGGTGAGTTTCTGGGTGTTGGCGAGATATTGGACGACGGGCGCGTGGCGCCCCGTCGACTGATCGTCACCGGGAGGTGACACAGGCATATCACCGTCGCGAGCGTCGACAGTGATGCAAACCGGAGATGTCTGTAAATCTGCACGGACAATCTTCTTTCATGAACGCGCAGCGGTAAGTGCTGCTGCCACAGGCAGATTCAACTGAGGAAATAGCAATGGCTTTAAACGCTGAAAAGAAAGCAGAAATCGTCAAGGAGTACCAGGTAGCTGAAGGCGACACCGGTTCCCCCGAAGTACAGATCGCGCTGCTGACGGCAAATATCGAGCAGCTCCGGGACCACTTCGCCGAGCACAAGCAGGATCACCACTCCCGTCGCGGCCTGATCCGCATGGTGAACCAGCGCCGCAAACTGCTGGACTACCTGAAGCGGAAGGATGTGAACCGCTACGCTGACCTGATCAAGCGCCTGGGTCTGCGTCGATAAGCTGCACCATAGACCGGGGCCCAGTGCCCCGGTTGTCATGTATAGAATTGGAGAAATAACGTGAATCCAGTAACGAAAACCTTCCAGTACGGTGGTCAGACCGTCACCCTGGAAACCGGCCGCATCGCCCGCCAGGCGACCGGCGCGGTTCTGGTGACTGTCGAGAACACCTCCGTGCTGGTTACCGTGGTGGCGGAGAAAACCGCCAAGGAAAACCAGCCCTTCTTCCCGCTGTCTGTGCACTACCAGGAGAAGACCTACTCCGTCGGCAAGATTCCCGGTGGCTTCTTCAAGCGCGAAGGCCGCCCCAGCGAGAAAGAAACCCTGACCTCGCGCCTGATCGACCGCCCCATCCGCCCGCTGTTCGCCGACGGCTTCATGAATGAAGTGCAGGTTGTCTGCACCGTGATGTCCGCCGACAAGCACATCGACCCGGACATTCCGGCCATGATCGGCACCTCCGCCGCCCTGGCCATCTCCGGCTGCCCCTTCAATGGCCCCATCGGCGCCGCCCGCGTTGGCTTCAACGAAGCCAAGGGCTACATGCTGAACCCCACTTACGAGCAGCTCAAAGACAGCAAGCTCGACATGGTGGTTGCCGGCACCACCGACGCCGTGCTGATGGTGGAGTCCGAAGCCAAGCAGCTGTCTGAAGACCAGATGCTGGG
This sequence comes from Parahaliea mediterranea, assembly GCF_003402235.1. Classification (GTDB taxonomy): domain Bacteria; phylum Pseudomonadota; class Gammaproteobacteria; order Pseudomonadales; family Halieaceae; genus Parahaliea; species Parahaliea mediterranea. Next base: position 44,083 of record NZ_QEWO01000003.1, on the reverse strand, counting down.
CGCCGTGCTGTACGCCCATCAGGAAATGCAGGCCGTGATCAAGGCCGTGAGCGAACTGGCCGCCGAAGCCGGCAAGCCGCGTTGGGACTGGCAGGCGCCGGCCATCAACGAAGAACTGCTGGCCGCCGTTGAAGCACAGGTCAAGACCGACCTGGGTGAAGCCTACCGCATCACCGAGAAGGCCCAGCGCTACGAGCGCGTGGGTGAAATCCGCGAAGCCTGCGTCGCCGCCCTGGCGGTAGAAGGCGGCCCCTCTGCCGATGAAGTGAAAGACATCTTCAAGAAGGTCGAGAAAAACCTGGTGCGCAAGCGCATCATCGCCGGCGAGCCGCGCATCGACGGTCGCGACAACCGCACTGTTCGCGCCATCGCCTGCGAAGTGGATCTGCTGGCCAAAGTACACGGCTCGGCCCTGTTCACCCGCGGTGAAACCCAGGCCATCGGCGCCGTGACCCTCGGCTCCACCCGCGACGCCCAGATCATCGACGCCCTGGAAGGCGAGCGCCGCGACCCCTTCATGCTGCACTACAACTTCCCGCCCTACTCCGTGGGCGAGGCCGGCCGCATCGGTTTCACCGGCCGTCGTGAAGTGGGACACGGCCGCCTGGCCCGTCGCGGCCTGGCTGCGGTGCTGCCCGGCGAAGAGGAATTCCCCTACACCGTGCGCGTGGTTTCCGAGATCACCGAATCTAACGGTTCCAGCTCCATGGCCTCTGTGTGTGTGGGCTCCCTGGCCCTGATGGCCGCGGGCGTGCCCCTGAAGGCGCCGGTTGCCGGTATCGCCATGGGTCTGGTGAAAGAAGGCAACAACTTTGCCGTACTCACCGACATCCTCGGTGATGAGGACCACCTCGGCGACATGGACTTCAAAGTGGCCGGTACCGCCGAAGGCGTCACCGCCCTGCAGATGGACATCAAGATCGAGGGTATCAACGAGCAGATCATGGAGATCGCTCTGCAGCAGGCCCTGCAGGCCCGCCTGCACATCCTCGGCCAGATGAATGTTGTTCTGCCGGCGGCCCGCGAAGTCACCTCCGACAACGCGCCGAGCATGATCACCCTGAAGGTCGACTCCGACAAGATCCGCGACATCATCGGTAAAGGCGGCGCCACCATCCGTTCCATCACCGAAGCCTCCGGCGCCACTGTCGACATCGACGACGACGGCACCGTGCGTGTTTTCGGCCAGGACAAGACCGCCCGCGACAAGGCGGTGGAACTGATCGAGGAAATCACTGCCGAAGCAGAAGTGGGTGCCATCTACACCGGTACCGTGGCGCGCATTGTCGACTTCGGCGCCTTTGTGAACATCCTGCCCGGCAAGGATGGCCTGGTGCACATTTCCCAGATCGCCAACGAGCGCGTGGAGAATGTGACCGACCACCTGAGCGAAGGCCAGGAAGTGCGTGTAAAAGTTCTGGATGTGGACCAGCGCGGCCGTATCAAGCTGTCCATCAAGGAACTGCTGGAAGATGAGGCTCCGGCCGAGGAAGCACCGGCACAGGAATCTGCCGATTCCTGATCCCGGTTACCCCGGTCGTTGATTCAGGGGCGCTCCCGCAAGGGTGCGCCCCTTTTTTTGCGCGCTGAATCCGCGCGCGCAGCCATGCGTGTGCTGCAGATGCCTGAACGGTGAAATCGGAACTGTGATGTCAGGGCAGCGATGGCAGAACAGCATTGACCCTCATCCGCTGGCCCCGTACTGTACCGCGCTACGTTCACAGGCCACCCGGAGTGCCAACACATGAAACGCCTTGCCACCGCCCTCTGTCTCATTGCCGCGCCATCGCTTGCCAGCGCCGACGTGCTGGCCCTCAAGGCCGGCGCCGCCGCCTGGATGGCCGATGCCAGCGCCCCCGGGTTTGATGCAGGGCAGGAGCAGCAGCTGTCGCTGACCGCCGCCTTCGAGCACCCCATTCCCATCATCCCGAACGTGAAAGTCCGCTACTGGGATTACGCCGAAAAAGACGGCCCGGTGCCGCTGGAGCTGAGCACGCTGGATGCCATCCTCTACTACGAAATACTCGATAACCCGGCCATCGACCTGGACCTGGGTGTGAGCGCCACCAACTTCCAGGATGGCCGCGCGCCGGGCCAGCGTTCCTTTGAGGGCTGGCTGCCGCAGCTCTACGGCACGGTGCGCGTGCCGCTGGTGGGCACCGGCTTTGGGGTATACGGCGAGGCCACGGCCACCAACTGGGATGACACCTCGGCATACGATGTGGAAGCCGGCCTTGATTACACCCTGGATATGCCGGTGCTGGATCTGTCCTTGCGCCTGGGCTATCGCCAGGTGGAGAACGACTTCGACGACTTTGACGATTACAGTGGCCGCATGGAATTCAGCGGCTGGAGCCTCGGGTTGCTGGTGGACTTGTAAGGCGCGTGGTCAGCGCGGGGCTTCCATCGGTTCGGAGCCCGCGCGCTGGCGCAGCCAGTTGATGGCGCGCAGGATGCCGGGCGTCAGGGCGAGCTTGCGCTCGAAGCGGTATTTGCCGGGGAAGTTCATCAGCATCAGCCCCACCAGAATGGTGACGGCGCCCTGGCCTGGGGTGAACAGCAGCACAATGCCAACGGCCAGTAGCAGCAGCCCGATCAGGTTTTTCAGTATCACCAGCAGCAGGCTGAGGAGGGGGTAGGGCGTCATATCGCGCCAGGAGCGGCGGGATTCGGCGTTGAAGTAATCCACCGGCAGCCGCGATAGCGCCCAGGGCATGACTACCACCGTGCCAATCAGCATCAGCAGCGACAGACCCGCAACCCAGGCGAGCAGCACTTCGGCGTGTTGCGTGACAAATTCCATGTGTACTTGCGACCGCCTGTGGTAGCGCTGGTTCCGCGCGGGCCTCTCGCCCGCGCGGAAGTCGGGTTACTGGGTGGCGAGCATACCCCAATCGGATGCCGGGTTGACCGCCAGTCGCACGTTGTCGATCAGCCGGGTGCTGCCCAGGCGGGCGGCGGCCAGAATGGCGATTTCCTCGGTGTGCTCATCCACCGCGCGCAGGGTGCGTGCATCGCGAATGGCGAAATAATCCGGCTCGAAGCCGGCCTGCAGCAACTGCATGCGGGCGTGGGACTCCAACTGCAGGAAGTTGTCGAAGCCGCAGGCAATGGCTTCGCGGCAGCCGGTAAGCACCGCGTGAATGGTGGGTGCAATGCGGCGCTGCTCGCGGTTCAGGTAGCCGTTGCGCGAGCTTTTGGCCAGGCCATCGGCATCGCGGGCGGTGGCCACGCCTTCAATCTGGATCGGCATGCACAGGTCGCAGACCATCTTGCGGATGATGGACAACTGCTGGAAGTCCTTCTCGCCGAACACGGCGACATCCGGCTGCACCATGTTGAACAGCTTGTTCACGATGGTGGTGACGCCGTTGAAGTGGCCGGGGCGGCTGCTGCCGCACAGGGTTTCCGACAGGTCGGGCACCTGCACCTGGGTGTGGGTGTGCATGCCCTCGGGGTAGATTTCCTCGACGGTGGGCGCATACAGCACCTGCACGCCTTCGCTGAACAGCTTTTCCTTGTCTGCCGCCATGGTGCGGGGATAGGCGTCCAGATCCTCGTTGGCCCCAAACTGCAGGGGGTTGACGAAAATACTGACGACAACGATATCGCACAGGGCCCGCGCCCGGCGCACCAGATCCAGGTGGCCGTCGTGGAGATTGCCCATGGTGGGAACAAAAGCGATGGATTGCCCCTGCTGGCGGAATTCGCACAGGGCGGAACGCAGGCTTGCGGTCGTGGTGTAAGTTCGCATATCTGCCATATCCCTCTATGTGGAATGGGCGACGCTAAACCGATCGTCGAAGTGGATACAGACCTGCCCTTGCGGCGGCAGGGGTCAGGCAGTATGCACAAAGATAATGTTACGGGCAACGGAATTTCATGAAAAATTCACGCTGCGGTGTTACTAAAGGAAGCAATTTCGACCACTTTTGAAAGTAAGCATTCACTTACTTGGCGGTGACCGTGCTGCCGGCTATGGGTGGGATCACCGGCGCAGCGACGGCGATGAAACCGGGCCACAGGGCAGTGCGACGGTGAGAAAGCCGGGCAGAGAGCAAGGGGAAGAGAAGGGCAGAGAGAAGGGCAGAGGGAAAGGGAGAGTGAGGCGGGCAGAGTCGAACAGAGAGAAGGGCAGGGCGAAGGACAGAGTGAAGGAAGAGAAGAGCGCCCAGCGCGGGGCGGCACCTAGCTGTAGCTGTGTTCTTCCCTTGGGTATTCGCCGGCCTTGACCGCCTGCACAAAAGCACTCAGCGCGCCCTGCACGCTGTTCGCGCCGGCCATAAAGTTCTGTACGAATTTGGGGCTGTGGCCCGACAGGCCCAGCAGGTCGTGCATCACCAGCACCTGGGCATCGGTGCCGGCGCCGGCGCCAATGCCGATCACCGGGATGTCCAGCTTTTCGCTGATGTCGGCGGCCAGGTGGGCAGGCACACACTCCAGCACCAGCAGGCTGGCGCCGGCGTCCTGGATTTCCACCGCATCGGCGAGGATGGACTTGGCGCTCTTGGGGGTTCGGCCCTGCACCCGGTAGCCGCCGAACACGTTGACGGACTGGGGGGTCAGGCCGAGGTGGGCGCACACCGGGATGCCACGCTCCACCAGCATGCTAATGGTGTCACTGAGCCACACACCGCCTTCCATCTTCACCATCTGGGCGCCAGCCTGCATCAGCATGGCGCTGTTGCGCAGGGCGTCCTCGGCGCTGCTGTAGGTCATGAAGGGCAAATCGGCAATCACCATGGCGTCGGTGTTGGCGCGGCACACACAGGCGGTGTGGTAGACCATGTCTTCCATGCGCACCGGGATGGTGCTGCCGTGGCCCTGAACCACATTGCCAAGGGAGTCGCCCACCAGAATGGTTTCGGCGCCCGCCTCGCTGACCAGGCGGGCAAAGGTGGCATCGTAAGCGGTGATGCAGACAAACTTCTCGCCGGCGGCCTTCATCTTGTCCAGGGTGCTGACAGTAATCTTGCCCATGGCGGTGTTATCCAAAGAAGGTGGGGTTGAAGTAGTGGCGGCCGCTGCGAATGTCCAGCAGGTAGTCGACCAGGTGGTGGTAGTCGCTGTCACCGTGGGCGAGATCGATTTCGCTGGCGTTGACGATCAGTAGTGGGGCGCCATCGTAATACAGAAAAAACTCGCTGTACACTTCGTTCAAGCGCTCCAGATAGTCCCGTTCCAGGCCCTGTTCAAAGTGGATTCCACGCTGTTCGATGCGTGATAACAGCACATCCGTGGAGGCCTGCAGGTAGATCACCAGATCCGGTCGCGGCGCATCGATGGTGAGCTGCTTGTACACCCGCTCGTACAGCTGGAACTCGTCCGCCTCGAGGTTGATGCGGGCGAACAGCGGGTCTTTGTCGATCAGGAAGTCGGCCACCCGCACTGGCTCGAAGATGTCGCTTTGGCGCAGCTGCTCGATTTTTTCGGCCCGCTGGAACAGAAAAAACAGCTGGGTGGCCAGCGCCGCCTGTTTGCGGTTGCGGTAGAACTTCTCCAGGAAGGGGTTGGCCTCGGCCTCTTCCAGCAGGGTCTGGTAATTGAAGGTGGCGGCCAGGCGCCTGGCCAGGGTGGTTTTGCCAACGCCGATGGGCCCTTCCACGGCGATGTACTGGGGAGGCTGGCGGCCCTTGAGGTTTGCGCCAATGGTTGTGCTGTCACCGCTCACACTGTGACTCCTAGTGCGTTTTCAGGCGTATCCGCGTGCGTTCCAGCCGGCTTGTGGGGCAGCGCTGCGCCAGTGTGGCGAGGTCACTGCCGCCAGGCACCACCAGGCGCGGGTCGCAGATGTCGGTCAGGGGCACGAGCACAAAGTTGCGCTCTGCCATGGCGGGGTGGGGTACCTGCAGCCGCGGCTCGTTGATGCGCTGGTCACCGTACAGCAGGATGTCCAGGTCGATGCAGCGCGGCCCCCAGCGCTCGCCGCGCACCCGGCCCTGGGTGTCTTCAATGGCCTGCAGGGCGTCCAGCAGTGCCAGCGGTTGCAGTTCGGTGATCAGGGCTACCACGGCGTTCAGGTAGTCGTTCTGCCCGGCGGGCCCCAGCGGCTCGCTGCGGTAGACCGGCGAGGCCGCCGCCAGGCGCGAATGCGGCAGCCGGGCGAGGGCCGCGACGGCGTCCTGCAGCTGGCGCTCGGGGTCGTCCAGATTGCTGCCCAGGGCCAGGTAGCAGGTGATCACGCGGCGTCACCGCCCGGGCGCCGTCGCCGCGGTCGCCGCCGGCGGGTGCGGGCGGGTTTGTCGTGGGCCACCTGCTGCACCTGCTGGTTTTCCGGCAGGGTCTGGAATTCGGTCCACCAGGCGCCGGCGCCGTCGGTGGTTTCGCCGGCGGCTTCGCGCAGCAGCAGAAAGTCGTAGGCGGCGCGAAAGCGTTTGTGCTGCACCAGCTCCACGGCCTTGCGCCCGCGGCGTTCAAGGCGTGACTGGAATTCCCAGATATCGCGCATGGGCAGGCTGAAGCGGCGCGGGATGGACAGGTGCTGGGCAGCCTCGGCGATAACCTGCTGGGCGGCGCTGTTGATGGCCTGGGCCGGCGCTTCACCGCGCGCCTTCAGGTTGTCGGCCCGGGCCCGGACAACCGGCCACAGCAGGGCGGCCAGCAGGAAGGCCGGGGTGACGGGTTTGTCTTCGGCAATGCGGGCATCGGTGCTGCGCATGGCGGCTTCCACCAGGGCCTGGCCGCTGGCGTCGCGCTGCAGCTGGTGGGCGCTGTCCGGGAACAGGTAGCGCAGCAGCTGGTGCTGCTGCAGCAGCGCCAGGGTGGGCTCGGCATAGCCGGCCAGAAACAGTTTCAGGAACTCATCAAACAGCCGCGCCGCGGGGATTTCGGCCAACAGGCCGGCGCACTCGGGAATGGCCGCCGCGGTGCCAGGGTCAATGCCGAAGTCGAGCTTGGCGGCAAAGCGCAACACGCGCAGCATGCGCACCGGATCCTCGGTAAAGCGCTGCACCGGGTCGCCGATAATGCGTATGTTGCGGCGCGCCAGATCGTCCAGCCCCTGAACGTGGTCGAAGACCTCGAAGGTCTTGCTGTCGTAGTACAGGGCGTTGACGGTGAGGTCGCGGCGCACGGCGTCTTCTTCCAGGGTGCCAAACACGTTGTCACGCAGCAGCAGGCCGCTGGAGGACTGGCGTGAGTGGCTGGAACGGGGGCGGCTGTCGTCGCTGTCGTGGTGGCCCCGGAAGGTGGTGACCTCGATGATCTCGCGGCCGAAGCGCACATGCACAATGCGAAAGCGGCGGCCGATGATGCGGGAATTGCGGAACAGCTCGTGAACCTGTTCGGGGGTGGCGTCGGTGGCGACGTCAAAGTCCTTGGGGTGGCCGCCCAGCAGCAGGTCGCGAACGGCGCCGCCAACCAGGTAGGCCTGGTAGTCGCTGCTGCGCAGGCGCGCCATGACCTTGAGGGCGTTATCACTGATGTTCTGCCGGGAAATGCAGTGCTGATCCCTGGGAATGACCTTCAAGCGCCGTGCCTTGTGCAGAGGGTTAACGCTGCGCAGTCTACCACAGAAGGTCGCGCGGAGTGTGTCGAGGAAGGAGGGAATGGCGGTCTCGGTGGGCAATAATAAGACGGGGAAAACAGATGTTTTCCCCATCCAGGTCTCTTCGGATTATTCTTATGCGCTAGCCGTTTTTATTCTTATTGGCAGGCGATAGAACTATTTCGCAAAAGCACTGCCAAATCTGTAGTTCTGGCGTCCAGTGGTTCGGACGTCCGGGGCATATCCCTGATGGGTCAGCCAATGTGGCTGTCGGTTACAGGGTATTCCCGAAAGCTGTTTGGAACGAAGGGGAAGAAATCTTCCCCCACCAGGTCCATAGTGAAAATATCTTATTGTTATTACGGCAGGTTGTTATTTTTATTGTTGTAGCCGACCTAGTAATTGCAGGGCGTGTGCCAATTTTTAAAAAATCGTTATAAAACAGTAAGTTAATTTTTTTGGCTGGGTTTGCCAGATGGCCGCATGGTAGCTGTTGTTACCATTTTACTCCGTGTTTTGTTACACATATGTGACCGGGTAACGCTCAGCTGGCGGCCTTTTTGCGCCGGGTGGCGCTGGCGCTGGCGGCTTTTTTGCGCGGAATATCAAAGCGCTGGCGGCGCTCCCACAGGCACTTGCGGCTGATACCCAGTTTCTGGGCCAGTTCGGTTTCGCTCATGGAGTCCTGGTGTTCCAGTACGAAACGCTGGAAGTAGTCCTCCAGCGACAGGTCTTCCGCCGGGTCCGAACTGATGCTGCGCGGTTGTGCCGGCGCCGGATGCGCCGCGCTGACGCCGCCCTGGTGGCCGCGAATGCGATTGATGTTGACCAGTTCCAGGTCGATGCCCAGGGTTTCGTTGTCGATCTCATCACCCTCGGACAGGATGACCGCCCGCTCGATGGCGTGTTCCAGTTCGCGCACGTTACCGGGCCACTGGTAGGTGGTAATGGCCTGGATGGCTTTGGGCGACAAGGTCATGGGGCCCTTGCCCAGCCGCTCCAGTTGCACCTGCAGCAGTTGTTCGGCCAGGTGCAGGATGTCCTTGCCGCGCTCGCGCAGGGGCGGCAGGTGCAGGCGCAGCACATTGATGCGGTAGTAAAGGTCCTGGCGGAATTCGCCCTCGGCGGCCAGCGCCTGCAGGTTGCGGTGGGTGGCGCAGATCAGCCGCACGTTCACCTTGCGCGAACTCACCGAGCCAATGCGGCGGATTTCCCCCTCCTGAATAAAGCGCAGCAAGCGGGCCTGGGCCTCCATGGGCAGCTCGCCGATTTCGTCCAGGAACAGGGTGCCGCCGTCGGCGGCCTCGATCAGCCCCATGCGGCTGGCGTTGGCGCCGGTGAAGGCGCCCTTTTCATAGCCGAACAGCTCGGATTCGATGAGGGTGTCGGGGATCGCCGCGCAGTTCACGGAAATGAGGGTCTTACCGGCCCGCCGGCTGGCCTGGTGCACGCTGCGCGCCACCAGTTCCTTACCGGTGCCGGTTTCGCCCAGCACCAGCACGGTGGAATCGGTGGGGGCCATTTTGTGGATATTGCTGAACAGCGTCTGCATGGCCGGGCATTTGCCGATAAAGCCGGTGACCCGGCTGCCGCCCTCGTCCTGGCTGGGCTGGGCGGTATCCCGGCTGCTCTCTGCGTGGGCGGTGGGGTGGTCGGCGATAATGCGTTCCACCGCGCTCAGCATGTCGCTGTGGTCGAAGGGCTTGGCGATATAGTCCACCGCGCCCATGCGCATGGAGTCCACCGCCGAGCGCAGGCTGGCGTAGCTGGTCATGATCAGCACCGGCACATCGCCGGCCTTTTTGATCAGGTCGGTGCCCGGGGCGCCCGGCAGGCGCAGGTCGCTGATGATCAGGTCGAATTCAGTCAGGGTGTGCCGCGTTTCTGCCTCTTGCACGGAGGCCGCCTCGGACACGCTGTAGTCATTGCGCTCCAGCAGGCGCCGCAGGGCGGTGCGGATCACGGATTCATCTTCGACGACGAGAATCTTTTGCATCAAGTGTTACCCGTGGGTGTGCAGGTGACACAACATACTCCCCCACCCGCGAATTTTCCAGTCGCGCCCCGGCGCGGATGTCACCGCCGGTTACATGGGTAACCCGAAATCACTGTCGTAGCGCCCCAATGGCAGCTGCAGGGTGATGCGCGTGCCGGGCTGGGCGCCTTCGAATACCGGGCTTTGCAGCTGCACGCTGCCCCCCATGTCCTCCATGATGCTGTACACCAGGGCCAGGCCAAGGCCGGTGCCTTCGCCCGGGTCCTTGGTGGTGTAGAAGGGCTCGAACACCTGGCTCTGGATGCTGGCTGGCACGCCGCTGCCGTTGTCTTCCACCTCGATGGTGGCAATGCCGTTGCCGGTGCTGGCCCGCACATGGACATGGCCGCTGTCGCCGGCGCAGGCGTCGCGGGCGTTGCCGAGCAGGTTGATGAACACCTGCAGCAGCTTCTGGGTGTCGGCCAGCACCACGGTTTCGCGGTCGCAGTCGTTGCTGAAGGTGACCGGCTTGGCCTGGTGGTCCAGCTCCAGCAGGTGCACCGCCTCGTCCACGCAGTCCGCCAGGTTGCAGGCCACCAGCCGCGTGTTGCCGGAGCCGGACCCGGTGTGGGAGAAGTTGACGAGTGATTCCACGATGCGGCTCACGCGGTCGGTCTGTTTGAGGATGTCGCGGGCGGTGGCGCGCACTTCCTCCGGCTCCAGGTCGTAGTCCAGGTTCTGGGCCAGGCAGGCGATGCCGGTGATGGGATTGCCGATTTCGTGGGCTACACCCGCCGCCAGCCGGCCGATGGAGGCCAGGCGCTCGCTGTGCAGCAGTTCGGTTTCCAGCCGCTCGAGGTCGGAGATGTCCTCCACCAGCACCACCCGGTCGCCGCTGCTGCCGCGGCCCTCGGTAGAGGCCTTGTGCAGGCTGATCCAGCGGCTGCTGCCGTCAGCCAGCACCACCTCCTGTTTCAGCAGGGCCTCGCTGGGGTCGGCCAGAAAGTCGCTGAAGATGCGCCGCCAGGGCTGGGGCATAAAGGCCTGCAGGGAGCCCAGGGTGCGGCGGGCGGGGATGCCGGTGATCTCTTCCATGCTGCGGTTCCACAGCAGGATTTCACCGTCCGGCGCAGTGGAAAATACGCCGATGGGCAGGTTGTCCAGGGTCTGGCGGTAGTGGCGGCGCAGGTGATCCAGCTCGGCGGCAAAGCCGGTGAACTGGCCCTCGGCCTTATCCAACTGGCGCTCGATCAGGTAGAGGTCGTCGGTACTGCCGTTGAGGTCGGGCTGGAAGGGCACGCAGCGGTTGAGGATGTTGAGCGCCACGGTGGGGCCGAGCAGGCCGGACAGGTTGGCCTCGAGCCGGGTGCGCAGGCGGCGCAGGGCGTAGGGGCGCGACTCGGTCTCCTCGAACTGCAACTCCACCAGCGCCCGGCGCACCTCGGCGCGGGCGGTGCGCTCGCCCAGTGCCGGGGCCAGCGACTCTATGAACTGGCCGGCGCTGTGCAGCCCGAGGCTGCGGCGCACCGGGCGGTTGAGATCGTCCATGGAGCAGATTTCCGCCGCCACGCGCTCTTCGTCGCTGGTGCCGGTGATCAGGGACACCGCCAGAAACAGCACCACATTGAGGCTGATGGACAGCACGCAGCTGACCGCCCAGGCCTCTCGCGGGTCGCCGAACCAGTCCATCGCCAGCACCGGCAGCCAGGCCGGCTGGGCGGCCCCCAGGGTCGGCAGCAGCAGGGTGGCGCCCCACAGGCCGAGGCCGCCGGCCAGCCCCGCCAGCAAGCCGCGACGGTTGCCGCCGTGCCAGTAGGGCGTGGCGATAATGCCGGGTAAAAACTGCAGCGTGCCGGTAAAGGCCACCAGGCCCAGCTCCGCCAGGCTCTGGCGGCTGCCCACCGCCAGGAAGCAGCCGTAACCGGCCAGGATCAGCAGGGCGATCAGGCTGCGCCGCAGCAGCTTGAGGTGGGAGTACAGGCTCTGCTCGCGGCCAATCTGGATGACGTTGCGGGGCAGGATGAGGTGATTGAGGATCATGTTGGCCAGTGCCAGGGTGGCCACGATGATGGTGGCGCTGGCGGCCGACAGGCCGGCCACGAAGGCGGTGGCGGCCACACCTTCCGACTTGAGCCCCAGCCCCAGGGCCAGCCCGGTGTACTCCCGGGGCAGGTCGTGGGCCAGGCTCATGCCGGCCCAGGTCACCGGCAGCACCGGCAGGCTGATCAGCAGCAGGTAGAGCGGCAGGCCCCAGCTGGCCGCGCGCAGGTCCAGGCTCTCCTTGTTCTCGGCGAAGGCCATGTGAAAGATGTGCGGCATGCACACAGCGCCGGCAAAAAACACCAGCAGCAGCAGGCGGGTGGCATTGCCCTGCAGTGGACGCTGCATGATCTGGGCGGCCTCGGGGGCCTGGGCCAGCCACTCGGCCATGGCGTCGAAACCGCCGAACACCTGGTAGACCGCGGTGAACATCAGCCCCAGCAGGGCCATCAGCTTCACCAGCGATTCAAAAGCAATGGCCGTAACCAGCCCGGTGTTGCGCCGCTGTGAGGCAATGTTGCGGGTGCCAAACAGAATGGCAAACACCACCATGATGACGCAGAACACCAGCGCCAGTCCGTCCTGTCGGTCGGAGGCCGGCAGCAGGTTGCCGGTGGCGCCGGCGAGAATCTGGATGGAGTCCGCCACCGCCTGGATTTGCAGCGCCAGCAGCGGCAGCAGGGTGATGCACATGGCCAGGCTCACCGCTGCGCCAACCCACTGGCTGCGGTAGCGAAAGGTCAGCACGTCGGCCAGCGACGACAACTGATACACCCGACACAGGCGCAGCAGTGGCAGCAGCAGCAGGGTGGCGATCAGGAACATCAGCACCCCGCCGAGGTAGTACAGCAGGTAGCCATAGCCGTAGCGCCAGGCCAGCTCGAAGATGGCATTGCTGGCCATGGCCCCGGTAAACACCCCCAGTGACAGCACATAGGTGGCCGGGTGATGGGTGAGCCAGCGCGGCAGCAGGTCGCGGTCGGCGAGGTGGGCGACGAGGAACAGGATGCTCAGGTAGGCGACAATCGCCAGGACGATCTGCGGTAGGCTAAAGCTCATCCGGGTACCTTGAGCGCTGGTTCCACCAGCCGGCGACAATGGCCGCCAGCCACAACAGGTAGGGGCGATACCACTCGGTGGGGGTTTGCCACAGCCAGCGCTCGATGGCGGGCAGGAAGATCAGGGCCAGGCCCAGTAACAACAGCAATGCCCGGTTGATGTACATGGGGCGTGTTCCTTGTCGGCGTGGCGCTGAGTCTACAGAGGCCCCGCGGGGCGGTAAAGCAGCCTCAGCGGGGCGCCAGCGTGAGCCCGGCGGGCACCCGTGTGGCGTCCCAGTGGCGGCAGGCAGCGGCCAGTAACTCGGTCACGCTGGCGCAGTCCGGCGGGGGCGGGGGCTGGCCGAGGGCGTCCAGGGCGCTGCGCAGGTTGTGCGTGGCCCTGCCATCATCCAGCGCCGGCGCGTGGTTCTGCTTGCTCAGTTTCTGGCCTTGGCGATTGGTCAGCACCGGCAGGTGGCCATAGTGCGGTTGCGGCACATGCAGCAGGGACTGCAGCCACAGCTGGCGCGGGGTGGAATCCAGCAGGTCGCTGCCGCGCACAATGTGGCTGATGCGCTGTTCGGCATCGTCCACCACCACTGCCAGTTGATAGGCGAACAGCTGGTCCTTGCGGCGCACCACAAAGTCCTGCAGAGCGCGCCCGATGGGCCAGTGCTGGGGGCCCTGCCAGCGGTCCTGCCACTGGGCGGCAAATTGTGGCGCCACCGGCACGCGCAGGGCTACCGGCGGTGGTGGGGTCTGCTCCCGGCAGTCACCGCAGCAGTTGCCGGCGCTGTCGGTGCGGGCGCGGCTGCAACTGCAGGCGAACAGGTGCCCCTGCGCTTGCAACTGGTTCAGGGCGGCGAGGTAGGCGGCGCTGCGCTGGCTCTGCCACAGCACCGGCTCGTCCCAGTAAAGGCCGTGGGCCTCCAGGCTGCGCAGGATGGCATCGGCCGCGCCGGGTTGTTCCCGTGGCGGGTCCAGGTCTTCCATGCGCACCAGCCAGGTGCCGCCGGCGCGGCGGGCTTCCAGATAGCTCGCCAGGGCAGCAACCAGTGAGCCCTGGTGCAGGGGGCCGGTGGGAGAGGGGGCAAAACGACCCCGGTAGGCGGTGTCGGCAGAGGGCATGCAGGGTGTGGAGGTTATGGCCCGGGGCGCCGGGGCAAGGCGCGGCGACCTTCGGGCAGGCGCCGCCCGGGCCGGGCGGCGGCAGGGTGGGCCTTAGCCCAGCTCCTGCTTCTCCTTGATTTCGGCGAGGGTTTTGCAGTCGATGCAAAGGGTGGCGGTGGGGCGCGCTTCCAGGCGCTTGATGCCGATTTCCACGCCGCAGGCGTCGCAGAAGCCGTAGTCGTCCTGGTCGATGCGCTCGATGGTGCCGTCGATCTTCTTGATCAGCTTGCGCTCGCGGTCGCGGGTGCGCAGTTCCAGGCTGAACTCCTCTTCCTGGGTGGCGCGGTCGGCCGGGTCGGGGAAGTTGGCGGCCTCGTCCTTCATGTGGGTCACGGTGCGATCCACTTCCTGCATCAGGTTGGCCTTCCAGTTCAGCAAAATGGCGCGGAAGTGGTCGCGCTGCTTCTCATTCATGTACTCCTCGCCGCGCTTGGGCTTGTACGGCACGAAGCTTTTGAACTCGGAGGGTTCCGCTTTCTTGGCGGCGGGTTTTGCGGTCGTTTTTTGCGCTGCTTTTGGCATGGTCAGTATCCCACACTGCAAGATGGTTCAGGCGCTGCTGTAAAGCAGTCCCGGCGGCGGGGGGCCGCCGCTCTCAAGCGCGCAGAAACTACCAGATATCACAGGGCGGTGCCACAAAAAGTTTGGGCCGCTATGGGCCTTGTCAGGCGCTCGCGTGGCGCTGGTAGAATGGCCGGCCAAACCCTTCAAGGACGCCCCGATGCCCAGTGTTTTCGAGCGCCGAGGCAGCGCTGCCCGTGTGCGCGATATCGAGCCCTTTCGCGTGGTGGAAATTCTCACCCGGGCCACCGAACTGGCCGCCAGCGGCCGCGATATCGTCCACATGGCCGCCGGCGAACCGGACTTCGCCACCGCCGCGCCCGTGGTGGAGGCCGGCCGCGCCGCCCTGGCCGCCGGCGCCACCCATTACTCCCAGCCCGCCGGCCTGCCGGCGCTGCGCGAGGCGCTGGCGCGCTACTACCAGGACGAGTACGGCCTGGACGTTCCCCCTTCGCGCATTGTGATCACCCCCGGCGCCTCTGGCGCCCTGCTGTTGCTGTCGGCCCTGCTGATGAACCCCGGCGAATCGCTGCTGATGAGCGACCCGGGTTATCCCTGCAACCGCCACTTTCTGCGCCTGGTGGAGGCCCGCGGCCAGCTGGTGCCCACCGGTCCCGAAGCCCGCTACCAGCTGACCCCGCAACTGCTGGCCGAGCACTGGCAACCCCACACTGCCGGCGCCCTGCTGGCATCGCCGGCCAACCCTACCGGCAGTGTGCTGTCGCTGGAAGAACTGGCGGCGCTGTCGGCGGCCACCCGCGAGCGCGGCGGCTACCTGTTGGTGGACGAGCTCTACCACGGCCTTGGCTACGACGTGGCCACGCCCTCGGTGCTGGCCGTGGACCCGGACGCCTTCGTCATTAACAGTTTCTCCAAATACTTTGGCATGACCGGCTGGCGCCTGGGCTGGCTGGTGGCGCCGGAAGTGGCGGTGCCGGAGCTGGAAAAACTGGCCCAGAACCTGTTCATCTCCATGTCGACCATGGGGCAGTACGCTGCGCTCGCCTGTTTCGAGCCGGCCACCCGGGCGATGCTGGATGAGCGGCGCGAGCTGTTTCGCCAGCGCCGCGACTTTCTGCTGCCTGCGCTCAAAAACATCGGCTTTGAGGTGCCCTGCACACCCCAGGGGGCCTTTTATATCTATGCCAACGCCGCCCGCTTCACCCGCGACAGCCAGGCCTTTTGCCGACAGCTACTGGAAGAGCACGGCCTGGCCCTGACGCCGGGGCTGGATTTTGGCCACCACCGCGCCGGTGAGCATGTGCGGTTTTCCTACACCACTAGCCTGGAGCGGCTGGAGGTGGCGGTGGAGCGACTGGCGAAGGTGCTGGGCTGATGGAATTTGGCAAACTGGTGCAGGGCCGGCTGCTGCGTCGCTACAAGCGCTTCCTGGCGGATGTGGAGCTGCCGCAGGGAGAGGTGATCACGGCCCACTGCCCCAACACGGGCGCCATGACCGGCTGCATGCCCGAGGGCGCCCCGGTGTGGCTGTCGGTGAGCGACTCAAAGACCCGCAAGTACGCCCACACCTGGGAACTGGTGGATACCCCCGCCGGCCTCGCCTGCATTCACTCTGCGCTGGCCAACAAGGTGGTGCGCGAGGGCTTTGAGGCCGGCCGGGTGAAGGGCTTTGCCGACTACTCCACGCTGCGCAGCGAAGTGAAGTACGGCGAAAAAAGCCGGGCCGACCTGCTGCTGGAAGGCGAGCCGGGGCGGGTGTTTGTCGAAGTGAAGTGCGTCACCCTGCACCGCAGCGATGGCTGGGGCGCCTTTCCCGACGCCGTCAGCGACCGCGGCCGCAGGCACATCCGCGAGTTGCAGGGTGTGATGGATGCGGCCACCCGCGCCTTGCTGCTGTTCTGCGTCTTCCACAGCGGTATTCACAAGGTCTGCGCCGCTGGCGACATCGACCCGCAGTACCGCGATGCCCTGGCCGAGGCGATGGCGGCGGGGCTGGAAGTGCAGGCCTACGCGGCCGAGGTGACCACCCGTGGGCTCAGCCTGGCCCGGCGCCTGCCTTTTAGCCTCGATCCTGTTTGATGCGCTGCACAGGCTGATGCGCTACGCAGCCCGAGCCTTGGCACAGCCTGTGCCATGCACAGCTCGCGCTGCCGGATGGCCGCTCAGTCCAGGTAGATATCGCCGTTACTGAGAGTGAAGGGAATGGCGCGCAGGCTCTCGCCCAGGCAGGGGCCGGCCACGCACTCGCCGCTGTGGCTCAAAAATTCCGCCCCGTGGTGCTGGCACACCAGCAGCATGCCCCGATCGGTGGCGACAGAGCCGCCCATCGGGTCCAGCTCGGTGTTGGCGTGGGGGCAGCGGTTTTCATAGAGAAAGAGTTCGCCGTCCTTTTTTACCGCCAGCAGTTCCAGGTGATCCACCTGCAGGCTGGCGCTGCTGTTGTCGTCAAAGTCGTCGATGTGGCCAATCCGGCTCATGCGCTGCCCCGTTGTTGTCGCTGATTTTTCGCTGCGCTATTGTGCCGGCTGTTGCCGCTTTCGCAAGTTATCTGCCATGTGTTATGTGCCATGTCTTCTTCCTTTGCCATTGACCACCTGACCGGTGTCGACGACAGCCACCTGGTGGCGCTGCCCGACGGGCACCGCCTGCAGCCGGCGGTGGCGGAGGCCTGGCAGCGCCTGGTGCGCGATGCCCGCGGCGCGGGCTTTGACCTTGCCACTGCCAGCAGCTACCGGGATTTTGGGCGGCAGGGCGCCATCTGGAACGCCAAGGCGGCGGGGCAGCGCAGTGTGCACGACGACGCCGGCAATCCGGTGGACATGGCGGCGCTCACCCCGGCGCAGCAAATGCACGCCATCCTGCGTTTTTCCGCCCTGCCTGGCACCTCGCGCCACCACTGGGGCACCGACCTTGACGTGTTTGACGCCGCGGCGGTGCCGGCGGACTACGCCGTGCAGCTCACGCCGGCGGAGGTGGCGCCGGGCGGGCCTTTTGACGCCCTGCACACCTGGTTGGACGCGCGCATGGCGGCGGGGGAGTCACACGGCTTCTACCGGCCCTATGCCATTGATCGCGGTGGGGTGGCGCCGGAGCGCTGGCACCTGAGTTACGCGCCACTGGCGCTGGACTGCGCCGGCAGGGTCGGGGCAAGCGAATTGCGTGATTGCTGGAACCGGCATTTGCCGCAGGGGCTGCTGCTGCGTGGGGAGGTTGAGGCGGAGCTGGACGTTTTGCTGGCGCGCTACGTGAGTGTGGCGCAGGGCTGGTGCCCGGGGGGAATCGCCGGCCAGCACTGAGGCTGGCCGGGCTTGGCGGGGTATTAGTGGCCTTCCGCCTTGGCGTAGGCGGCAACCGCCGCTTCGATGGCGGCGCGGGCGTCGGCCGCGGTGCCCCAGCCATCTACCTTCACCCACTTGCCGGGCTCCAGGTCTTTGTAGTGCTCGAAGAAGTGGGTGATCTGCTGGATCAGCAGGGCCGGCAGGTCTTCGGCTTCCTGCACGTCGTTGTACAGGGGGCTCAGTTTCTTGGTGGGCACGGCGATCAGCTTGGCGTCTTCGCCGGCTTCGTCGCTCATTTGCAGGATGCCCACCGGGCGGCAGGGGATCACACAGCCGGAAACCACGGTGTGAGGGGTGTGTACCAGCACGTCCAGAGGGTCGCCGTCATCCGCCAGGGTGTTGGGGATGTAGCCGTAGTTGCAGGGGTAGAACATGGCGGCGGACATGAAGCGGTCCACCATGATGGCGCCGCTGTCGTGGTCCACTTCGTACTTGACCGGGTCGGAGTGGGCCGGCACTTCAATAATCACGTTGATTTCGTCGGGGATGTTCTTTCCCGCGGGGACCAGATTCAGGCTCATGGGCTTACCTATCCTTCGCAAAGACTATGGGGTTGGGTTTTCGGGGCGCGGAGTATAGCAGGGCCTAGACCTTGAATGTACTGCGCAGCTTCTTCGGCACGCCCACCAACTTGAGACGGGTATAGCGGGGCAGTCCGTTCTTGTACTCCGGGTAGGCTTCGCCGGCGATCAGCGGCGCCAGGTAGTCGCGGGCGGCCTCGGTGATGGCAAAGCCGTCGCGGCTGATATAGCTGCGGGGCATTTTCTTTTCCACGTTCGCCACCTGGCTCAGCGGCGCCTCGCCGATGGACCAGCTGTAGCGCTTGCCCTTGCCGCGCACGATGGCGGGCATCACCGCGTTCTTGCCGGCCACGGCAAATTCCACCGCCGCCCGGCCCAGGGCGTAGGCCTGGTCGAGGTCGGTCTGGGAGGCAATGTGGCGGGCCGAGCGCTGCAGGTAGTCGGCCACCGCCCAGTGGTATTTGTAGCCCAGCTCAGACTTGATCATCTGCGCCAGCGACGGCGCCAGGCCGCCGAGCTGCTTGTGGCCGAAGGCATCCACCACACCGGAGTCGGCGAGGAAGGTGCCGTCTTTATACTGGGCGCCCTCGCTGGCCACGATCACGCAGTAGCCGTGCTTCTTCACGGTGCGCTTGACCCGGGCCAGGAACTTCTCGCGGTTAAAGGCGATTTCCGGGAACAGGATGATGTGGGGCGCGTCGCCTTCTTCCTCGGCGGCCAGGCCCGCGGCGGCGGCAATCCAGCCGGCGTGGCGGCCCATTACCTCAAGAATGAAGACCTTGGTGGAGGTCTCGCACATGGAGGCCACATCCAGCGCCGCCTCGCGGGTGGAGATGGCAATGTACTTGGCCACCGAGCCAAAGCCCGGGCAGTTGTCGGTCAGCGGCAGGTCGTTGTCGATGGTCTTGGGTACGTGGATGGCCTGGATGGGGTAGCCCATGGATTCGCTGAGCTGGGACACTTTCAGGCAGGTGTCGGCGGAATCGCCGCCACCGTTGTAAAAGAAGTAACCGATGTCGTGGGCGCGAAACACCTCAATCAGGCGTTCGTACTCGGCGCGGTTTTCCGCCAGGCTCTTGAGCTTGTGGCGGCAGGAGCCGAAGGCGCCGGCGGGGGTGGATAGCAGGCCGCGAATGGCCGCCTTGCTTTCCTTGCTGGTGTCGATGAGGTCTTCGCGCAGCGCGCCGATAATACCGTTGCGCCCGGCATAGACCTTGCCGATGTGTTTGCGGTGCTCGCGGGCGGTTTCGATCACGCCGCAGGCGGAGGCGTTGATGACGGCGGTAACGCCGCCGGACTGTGCGTAAAAGGCGTTCTTCCTGGCCATGGCGGGGGGTCCGTGGTCGGTGAGTGAGCGGGTAGATCCCCGCCTCGGAAAAAGCGCGCATCATACGCGAAAGGCGGGCCCATGTGGACTGCCAGGGGAAGTATTACCGCTTCTTGGCCACGCGCAAGGCGCCGCGCTGCAAGGGCTGCGGGGCTGCGTGCTACACTCGCCGCTGCAAACAAGGAGTGCCTGTTGAAAGCACATATTCATATCCTCGGCATCTGCGGCACCTTTATGGGTGGCATTGCCCTGCTGGCCCGCGAGCTGGGTTACCGCGTGACCGGCTCCGACGCCAACGTCTACCCGCCCATGAGCACCCAGCTCGAAGCCGCCGGCATCGAGCTGATGGAAGGCTACCTGCCGGAACACCTGCAGCCGGCGCCGGACTGCGTGGTGGTGGGCAACGCCATGACCCGGGGCAACCCGGCGGTGGAATACCTGCTCAATCGCGGCATTAACTACAGCTCCGGCCCCCAGTGGCTGGCGGAGCACCTGCTGCACGGCAAGTGGGTGCTGGCCGTCTCTGGCACCCACGGCAAAACCACCACCAGCAGCCTGCTGGCCTGGATACTGGAATACGCCGGCATGTCCCCCGGCTTTCTGATCGGCGGGGTGCCGGCCAATTTCGGCCAGTCGGCCCGCCGTGGCGACAGCGATTTTTTTGTGGTGGAGGCGGACGAGTACGACACGGCCTTCTTCGACAAGCGCTCCAAGTTTGTCCACTACCGGCCGCGCACGCTGGTCATCAACAACCTGGAGTTTGACCACGCGGATATCTTCCCCGACCTGGCCGCCATCCAGCGCCAGTTCCACCACCTGGTGCGCACCGTGCCGGGGGAGGGGCAGGTGATCTACCCCGCCGCCGCCGGCGCGGTGGATGCCGTGTTGCAGCAGGGCTGCTGGACGCCCACCGCCAGCTTTGCCGTGGGCGCCGCCGCCGACTGGCGCGCCGAACCCCTGCAGGCCGACGGCTCCAGCTTTTTACTGCAGGGACCGGATGCCGAGCCGGTCACCGTGGAGTGGGGCTTTCTCGGCCGCCATAACGTTGAGAACGCGCTGGCGGCGGTGGCCGCGGCGCGCCATGTGGGGGTGCCGCCGGCAGTGGCCGGTGCGGCGCTGGCGCAGTTTCGTGGCGTCAAGCGGCGGCTGGAACTGCTGGGCAGCCCGCAACAGGTTTATGTGTACGATGACTTCGCCCACCATCCCACCGCCATTGCCACCACTTTGGAGGGCCTGCGTGCCCACGTGGGGCAGGGACGGGTGATCGCGCTGATCGAGCCGCGTTCCAACACCATGCGCATGGGCTCCCACCGGGACGCCCTGGCGGCCAGCACTGCCTGTGCCGATGCGGTGTACTGGTTTCAGCCGCCCGGCATGGACTGGTCGCTGGAGAGCGTGGTGGCGGCAAGCCCGGTGCCGGCGCAGTGGTTTGGTGATGTGGATCAACTGGCCGCGGCGGTGGCAGCGGGTTCCCGCGCCGGCGACCGCGTGGTCATCATGAGTAATGGCAGCTTCGGCGGTGTGCATCAGCGCCTGCTACAGCAACTGGAGAGCGCTCAGGCCCGATGAACCGTTTGATGTCTTTCTACGAGCGCAGCGTGCTGCGCCACCCCTGGTTTTGGCTCGGTTTTGTGCTGGCCCTGCTGGTGGCCTGCGCCACCCAGCTTGGCAAGCTCAAGCTGGATGCCTCCGCCGACTCCCTGATGCTGCAGGGCGACCCGGCGCTGGACTTCTACCGCGAAATCAGCAGCGAATACAGCGCCGAGGACTTCCTCATCATCACCTGGCAGCCCGAGGCGCCGCTGCTCAGCGATGCCTCCCTGCAGCCCCTGTCGCAAATGGCGGACGAGCTGCGCCAGCTGCCGGGCGTGTCGTCGGTGGTGACGGTGCTGGATGTGCCGCTGCTGCAGAGCCCGCCGGTGGGGCTGTCGGACATTACCGGCAGCGAGCCCCTGCCCAGCCTGCGCGACCCGGGTGTCGATCGCGCGCTGGCGCTGAAGGAGTTCACCACCAGCCCCATTTATTCGCGGCTGCTGGTGAGCCGTGACGGCGATGTCACCGCGGTGCAGATCAACCTGCAGCGCGACCAGCGCTACTTTGAACTGCTGGGCGAGCGCGAGGCCCTGCGCCAGGCCCGCCAGCTGGGTGAGCTGAGCGCCGAGCAGGCGGCGGAGCTGGAGCGGGTAGAGGCGGCCTTCAAGGCCCACAGCGCCGAATCGCTGGCGGCCCAGAGTGCGCTGGTGCAGTCGGTGCGTGACATTGCCGATGCCTACCGCGATCACGCCAGGCTCTTTGTGGGTGGGGTGCCGATGATCACCGCCGACATGGTGAGCTTTGTGCGCTCCGACCTGGTGCTGTTCGGCAGCGCCATCCTCGGCGTGATGCTGCTGGTGCTGGCGGTGATCTTCCGCCGGGTGCGCTGGGTGGTGATTCCGCTGGTGACCTGCAGCGCCTCGGTGCTGGTCATGCTCGGTATCCTGGCGGTCTTCGACTGGCGTATGACGGTGATTTCCTCCAACTTCGTGGCCGTATTGCTGATCATCAGCCTGGCCATTTCCATCCACTTGATTGTGCGCTACCGGGAGCTGCACGCCGCCGAGCCGGAGGGCGACCTGTTCCAGCGGGTCAGCGATACCGTGCGTTTGATGGCGGTGCCCTGCACCTATACCGGCATTACCACCATCGTGGCCTTTGTGTCGCTGGTGGTGTCCGGCATCCAGCCGGTGATCGACTTCGGCTGGATGATGACCACCGGCATCGTGGTGTCGCTTGTGCTGGCCTTTATCCTGGTGCCCTGCCTGATTCTGGTGTGGCCCCACGGTCGCCCCCACCGCTATGCGGCAGAGGGCACACCGCTGACCATCTACTTTGCCCGGGCTACAGACCACTTCCACCGCAGCATCATCGCGGTGACCCTGCTGTTGTGCGCCCTGGTGGTGGCTGGCGTATCGCAGCTGAAAGTGGAAAACCGCTTTATCGACTACTTTAAGGACACCACGGAAATCTACCGTGGCATGGAGCTGCTGGACGCGCGGCTTGGCGGCACCATTCCGCTGGATATCCTGCTGAGCGCCCCCAGCAACGACGAGCCGCTGCCGGGCCTGGAGCCGGCCACCGATGGCAACGCGCCGCCACCGGCCGAGGATGATCCCTTCCTGGCGGAGCTGGAGGCCAGTGAAGACGCCGGAACCGGCTTTGACGACTTTGGCGGCGCCGAGGATGACTTTTCCGAGGACATTTCCGACGACATTGCCGAAGCAGGGGGCGATGACTGGGCCGACGACGGCTTTGGCGAGGAGAGCTTTGATTTTGCCGGCCCCACGGGCAGCTTCAAGCCCAGCTACTGGTTCAGCCTGGAGGGCATGCGCCGCATCGACGCCGCCCACGCCCTGGTGGACGAGCAGCCGGAAACCGGCAAGGTGCTGTCGCTGTCCACCGTGTTCCAGGTGGTGCGCAACCTGATGGGCGACGACATTGGCAGTGTGGAGCTGGCCCTGGTGCAAAAGAGCCTGCCGCAGGACGTGGCGGCCATGATGGTCGACCCGTACTTTTCCGCCGAACACGAGCAGGCGCGCATCACCGTGCGGGTGATGGAGACCAGTAAAGAGCTGCGCCGTGACGCCTTCCTCAAGCGCCTGCATGCCGATTTGGTACAGACCCTGGGCCTGGCGCCGGAGAACGTGCAGTTCACCGGCATGCTGGTGCTGTACAACAACGTGCTGCAGAGCCTGTTCAAATCGCAGATCCTGACCCTGGGGGCGGTGTTTGCCGCCATCCTGCTGATGTTTGTGCTGCTGTTCCGCTCCTTCAGCCTGGCGCTGATCGCCCTGGCGCCAAACGTGCTGGCGGCGGGCATTGTGCTTGGCACCATGGGCCTGCTGGGCATTCCGCTGGACATCATGACCATCACCATTGCCGCCATTGTGGTGGGCATCGGGGTGGACGACTGCATTCACTACGTGCACCGCTACCTGCGTGAATTCGACGTAGACCGGAACTACCTGGCTGCCATGTACCGCTGCCACGGCAGCATCGGCCGCGCCATGTACTACACCACCATCACCGTGGTGATCGGCTTTGCCATGCTCACCCTGTCCAACTTCAACCCCAGCATTTACTTTGGCCTGCTCACCGTCATGGCCATGGTGGCGGCGGTGCTTGGCGCGCTGCTGTTGCTGCCGCTGTTGATTGTGCTCATCAAGCCGCTGGGGCCGGAAGGGGCGGAGGGCCGGTGACATGCAGTGCCGCAGCGGCTGCGGCGCCTGCTGTATTGCGCCGTCCATCACCCGCCCCTACTACGGCATGCCGCATGGCAAGCCGGCGGGGGTGCGCTGCGTACACCTGGACGATGCCATGAACTGCCGGCTGTTCAATGACCCGCGCCGCCCGGCGCTGTGCGCGGCCTTCAGGGCCGAGCCGGACATCTGTGGCGACAGCCGCGAACAGGCCCTGCGCCTGATCGGCGAACTGGAAGTGGCGAGCCAATCACACTGAGGCACTATGCAGACACCGACTGAACCTCCACGGACTGAGCCTACACGGACTGAAATCCCCCTGTTTCCCCTGTCTGGCGTGCTGCTGCCCTATGGCCGCATGCCGCTGCGTATCTTTGAGCGCCGCTACCTCGATCTGGTGCGCGACTGCATGCGCGAGGGCGTGGGTTTCGGGGTGGCCTGGATACGCCGCGGCGAAGAAGTGGCCCAGCGCGGCCAGGCCAGCCCGGAACTGGGCGACTGGGGCACCTATGCGCGCATTGTGGACTGGGACCAGCTCAAGGACGGCCTGCTGGGCATCACCATCGAGGGCGAGCGGCGCTTTTCCCTGCTGCGCAGCAGCGTTGCCCCCTCCCAGCTGGTGATGGGCGAGGTGCAGCTGGATGAGCCGCCGCCGCGCCAGCCGGTGCCCGATGACTGGGAAAGCCTGGTGGAAGTGCTGCAGAGCCTGGAGGCCCACCCCCACGTGGAGCGCATGGGCCTGGCCATTGATTACCAGAACGCCTGGCAGGTGGCCTATGCGCTGATCCAGTTGCTGCCGCTGGAAGAGTCGCTGAAGTACGCCCTGCTCGGGCTGGACGATCTGGAGCAGGTGAAGCAATCCCTCAACCAGATCCTCAACCGCATCAGCGGCGAGGACGAGCTCGAGGGCTAGTCGAAGCTGGGCATCCAGCCGCCGCTTTCCTTCCAGCGGTTGACGATGTCGCAGAACAGCTCGGCGGTGCGCTCGGCGTCGTAGGCGGCACTGTGGGCTTCGTTGTTGTCGAAGGCGATGCCCGCCTCGCTGCAGGCCCTGGCCAGCACTGTCTGGCCGTAGGCCAGGCCCGCCAGGGTGGCGGTGTCGAAGTGGGAGAAGGGGTGGAAGGGGTTGCGCTTGATATTGCAGCGCGCCACCGCGGCGTTGACAAAGCCGGCGTCGAAGTGCGCGTTGTGGCCCACCAGAATCGCGCGGTTGCAGCCCTGGTCCTTGATCTCCTTGCGCACCACCTTGAACACTTCGGTCAGTGCCTGCTCTTCGGGAATGGCCTCGCGAAAGGGGTGCCAGGGGTCGATGCCGGTAAAGTCCAGCGCCGCCTGTTCAATATTGGCCCCTTCAAAGGGCTGCACGTTAAAGCTCACTGTGCGGTGCACCGTCAGCAGGCCGTCGTCATCCATGCGCACGATGGACGCGGCAATTTCCAGTATGGCGTCGGTGGCCGACTGAAAGCCGCCGGTTTCCAGATCAACCACCACCGGCAGAAAGCCCCGGAAGCGGTCGTACATGCGGTGTGGTCCCGAGTCCTGCAACATCAGCCCTCGCGCACCTGCCAGGCCACCGTTTCGCCGGCGCGCATGGGGGTCAGCGGCGCATCACCCAGCGGCAGGGCGGCGGGCACCTGCCAGTCGTGCCTGGCCAGGGTGATCTGGTCGCTGTTGCGCGCCAGGCCGTAAAAATCCGGCCCGAAGTGGCTGGCAAAGCCCTCCAGTTTGTCCAGCGCGCGGGCGCCTTCGAAGGCCTCCGCGTAGAGCTCAATGGCCGCGTGGGCGGTGTATACCCCGGCGCAGCCACAGGGGCTTTCCTTGGCGCTGGTGGCGTGGGGGGCAGAGTCGGTGCCCAGGAAAAACTTGGGGCTGCCAGAGGTGGCCGCCGCCAGCAGGGCCTGCTGGTGGGTGTTGCGCTTGAGAATGGGCAGGCAGAAATAGTGGGGGCGAATGCCGCCCACCAGCATGTCGTTGCGGTTCAGCAGCAGGTGGTGGGCGGTAATGGTCGCCGCCACGTTGGCCGGGGTTGCGCCAACAAAAGCCGCCGCATCGGCGGTGGTGATGTGCTCCAGCACCACCCGCAGGCCCGGGAAGCGCTGCACAATCGGCGCCAGATGGCGTTCGATAAACACCGCCTCGCGGTCAAAAATGTCGATGCCCGCATCCGTCACCTCGCCGTGCACCAGCAGCGGCAGGTCGTGCTTTTCCATCGCCTCCAGGGTCGGGTACAGGCCCGCCAGGTCCGCCACGCCGGCGGCGGAGTTGGTGGTGGCGCCGGCCGGGTACAGCTTGATGGCGTGAACAAAGTCGCTCTCGGCCGCGCGCTGCACCTCGTCCGCCGTGGTGCGGTCGGTCAGGTACAGGGTCATCAGCGGCTCGAAGGGCCGCGCCAGGCCGGCCATGGCCGCCAGGATGCGCTCGCGGTACGCCGCCGCCTCCGCCACGGTGGTCACCGGCGGGGTCAGGTTGGGCATGACAATGGCGCGGCCAAAATAACGCGCCATGTCGCGGCAGGTATCGGGCAGGGCGGCGCCGTCGCGCAGGTGCACGTGCCAGTCATCGGGGCGGGTGAGGGTCAGTTCAGTCACGGGAGCATCAGGCAGCTTTTGAAAGGGCGCATGCTATCACACCTTGGGGCCCCGGAACCCGGCTGCGGCGGCTGTCTGGAATACCGCCACCCCGATCAGTAGAATATGCCCCCTTTGTCCACCCTCACTGCGCGGGAACCCCATCATGTCCGATATCAACAAGGTTGTACTTGCCTATTCCGGCGGCCTCGACACCTCCGTCATCGTGCGCTGGCTGCAGGAAACCTATCATTGCGAAGTCGTCACCTTTACCGCCGATATCGGCCAGGGTGAAGAGGTCGAGCCGGCCCGGGCCAAGGCCGAGGCCCTGGGCGTGAAGGAGATCTACATCGACGACCTGCGCGAGGAATACGTGCGCGACTTCGTCTACCCCATGATGCGTGCCAACACCCTGTACGAGGGCGAGTATCGCCTGGGCACCTCCATCGCCCGCCCGCTGATCGCCAAGCGCCTGATCGAGATTGCCAACGAGACCGGGGCCGATGCCATCTCCCACGGGGCCACCGGCAAAGGCAACGACCAGGTGCGCTTTGAACTTGGCGCCTACGCCCTCAAGCCCGGCATCAAGGTGATCGCCCCCTGGCGCGAGTGGGATTTGAACTCCCGCGAGTCGCTGATGAACTACTGCGAGAAGCACAACATTCCGGTGGACTTCTCCAGCAAGAAGAAAAAGTCCCCCTATTCCATGGACGCCAACCTGCTGCACATTTCCTACGAGGGCGGTGTGCTGGAAGACCCCTGGCAGGGCCCCGAGGAAGACATGTGGCGCTGGAGCGTCAGCCCCGAGGTGGCCCCGGACAGCCCCACCATCATTGAATTGGACTTCGAGCGTGGCGACATCGTTGCCATCGACGGCGAGCAGCTGAGCCCCGCCACCGTGCTGGAGCGCCTGAACAAAGTCGGCGGCGCCAACGGTATTGGCCGCGACGACCTGGTGGAGAACCGCTATGTGGGCATGAAGTCCCGTGGCTGCTACGAAACCCCCGGCGGCACCATCATGCTGAAGGCCCACCGGGCCATGGAATCGCTGACCCTGGACCGCGAAGTGGCTCACCTCAAGGATGCGCTGATGCCGCGCTATGCCGACATGATCTACAACGGCTACTGGTGGTCACCCGAGCGCAAGATGCTGCAAACCGCCATCGACGAAAGCCAGGTGCACGTCAACGGCAAAGTGCGCCTCAAGCTGTACAAGGGCAACGTGATCGTGGATGGGCGCCAGTCCGCCGACAGCCTGTTCGACGAGAGCATTGCCACCTTCGAGGAAGATGCCGGCGCCTACAACCAGGCCGATGCCGAGGGCTTCATCAAGCTGAACGCCCTGCGCATGCGCATCGCCGCCAACAAGGGCCGCAAGCTGCTCTGACCCTGCCGCCGGGGGTGGCTCACCCGCCCCCGGCCATGCCTGCCCCGCCCTGGGCGTGTTTTTCATGCCCCCATTGCATTCTCTGGTTCGTCTTCTACATTCTGCCCAGTGGTTACGAATCTGGCGTACATTGATCCCGATCGGGTTAAATAGCCGCTGAGCGCCGCAGGGAGCGGCCATTGGAGAACAGAGATGCCCAAGTCATCGGTCGCCGTGCTGCGACTCATTCTGCTGTCATTGCTGGCCCTGCCGGTTTTTGCCGCCCTGGCGCAGGAGGAGCACAGCCCGCAGGATGCCACGCCGGCGGCAGAGGCCGCTGCCACGCCCCACGCCTTCAGCGACTTCAGCCACAGCGACGGTGTGCGCATCGCCGATGTGGAACTGGACGGCGCCACCCTGTTCCGGGTGCGCGGTATCTCGGCCTTCCCGGCTACCGAGCGTGCCAAGCGCATACGCCAGCAGATTATCGCCATCGCCCGCAACCCTGATTTGGATGCCGCCGCGGGCCGTGCAGTGATGCAGGGGGATCGCCTGCGGCTGGACATCGACGGCGAACTGCTCGCCTACCTGCTGCCGGTGGATGCACAGATTGAAGAGGTGCCACTGGAAGTACTGGCAGAGGGCATCCTGCCGCGGGTCAGCGAGGCCATCACCAAGTACCGGGAGACGCGCAGCTCCCGCAGCCTGCTGCGCAGCACCGGCATGCTGGTGGCCATCACCGTGGTGGCCGGGTTGCTGCTGTGGGGCATTAATGCCCTGTTCCGCTGGCTCAACCGGCTGATCGAGCGGGCGGTGAAGCGCCGCATCGAGCGCATCGAGCGCGCCTCCCACCGGGTGATTGACGCGGCCCAGCTGTGGAGCTGGTTCGGTGGCCTGCTGCGGGGCGTGCGCACCCTGACCCTGGCCGCCATTGTGCTCACCTGGCTCAACAGCGCCCTGGGCCTTTACCCCTGGACGCGCCCCTTTGCCACCGACATCTTCCGCCTGCTGCTCAACCCCCTGCAAAAAATGGGCGTGGGGCTGATCGAATCACTGCCGGACCTAGTCTTCCTGGCGGTGCTGTATTTTGTGGTGCGCTTTGTGCTGTTGGCCACCCACAACTTTTTCCAGCGGGTGGACCGCGGCTGGATTCGCCTGGACAACTTCGACCGCGACTGGGCCATGCCCACCTACCGCATTGCCCGCATACTGGTGATCGCCTTCGCCCTGGTAGTGGCCTATCCCTATATTCCTGGGTCGGATTCCGAGGCCTTCAAGGGTGTCAGCATCTTCCTCGGGGTGGTGTTTTCCATCGGTTCCTCGTCCTTTATTGCCAACATGATTGCCGGCTACAGCCTGACCTATCGCGGCGCCTTCCGCGAAGGCGACCGGGTGCGCATTGGCGAGCACCTGGGGGAGGTGGTGGATGTGCGCGCCCTGTCCACCCGCATGCGCTCCCTGAAGAACGAGGAGATCAACATCCCGAATTCGGAAGTGCTGGCCAGCGCAGTGGTCAACTACAGCACCTTTGGCCGCGAGCAGGGCATCATCCTGCACACGGACGTGGGCATTGGCTACGACACGCCCTGGCGGCAGGTGGAGGCCATGTTGCTGGAGGCGGCGCGGCGCACCGAGGGGCTGGAGTCCGAGCCGCCGCCCTTTGTGCTGCAAACTGCCATGGGTGATTTTACCGTGGTTTACCAGCTCAACGCCTTCTGCCGCGACGCGACGGCCATGATGAAGCTGTACAGCGCCCTGCACGCCAATATCCAGGACGTGTTCAACGAGTACGGCGTACAGATCATGTCGCCCAACTACGAGCAGGACCCGGCCGAGCTGAAGATAGTGCCCAAGGAGCAGTGGTACGCCGCCCCCGCCAAAGCGCCGGAGGCTGCCAGCGACGCGCCGGAAGGCGGTGCAACGCCGGCGCCGCGCTAGTGTCATTAATAAAATCCAAATGGCCTTTATAGTGCTTTTGAAGTGCGCTTTTTACCAGGCCATGAACAACCCCCCGCTTGAACCGGGGCGTTAAAACGCCCTGAGCAGGCGTCCGGTCAGGGCGCCTCTGTCACAAAACTGCCACACTGCGTCACCTGGCTGTCACGCCGCTGTCATGCTGCCCGATTACTCTGCCGCCTTTTCCGGAGGTGCGCGGGGGCGCGCCCCGACCAAAAGACCATAGCGGGAGAGACAGTCACATGGGGATCATTACACGCCAACAACGGTGCGCGGGTTTGCCCGCGGCATTGCAGCCCGCTTGGGCAGCCCTGCCGCTGGCGGTGGCCAGCGTCACCTGCCTGCTGCTGGCACCGGAGGCCGCGGCGCAGCAGGGCAGTCGCAGCGCCAGCGACCTGCCGATTGAGGAGATTGTGGTGACCGGCAACAACGTGTACCGGGACCGCACCGAAGACATCAACCCGACGCTGGCCTATGGGCTGGATTTCTTCCAGCGCTTTGAGCCCTCCACTGTCGGTGAAATGCTCAAGCGTACCCCGGGCGTGGTATTTACCTCCGACGTGCTGGAATACGACGCCGTGCAGCTGCGCGGGCTGGATGCCGCCTACACCGAAGTGCTGATCAATGGCCGCCCGGTGCCGGGGCAGGGCGCCGACCGTACCTTTTTTGTGGACCGCATTCCCTCGGAGCTGGTGGAGCGGGTGGAGATCATCCGCTCGCCCTCGGCCGACATGAGCTCCCAGGGCGTGGCCGGCTCGCTGAACATTATTCTCAAGGACGGCGCCCAGCTGGAGGGCCTCACCACGCGCCTGGGCACCACCTACTACGATCAGGACGACCGCTTCCGCAACACCGGCTCGGTGGCCTACGCCGATGCCGGCGACAGCTACGACTTCTGGGTGGGCGCCAACGTGCAGGAGCGTCGCAACCCCAAGCAGAAGCTGGAAGCGTACTTTGACGACGAAGCCCTGGAAGGCTTTGCCTACGAGGACGATACCCGCGACGGCACCGACTCCTCCGTCAACGGCTCGCTGGGTTTGCAGCTGCCCGCCGGCAACCTGCGCCTGAATGGCTACTACGTCTACACCGACCGCAGCGAAGAGGAATACGTGCGCGAGTACGAGGGCGGGGTGGTTGATGTGGACGCCGCGGACCTTATCGCCATCGCCACCCAGAAGGAAGCCATCGACCAGACCAGCTGGGGCCTGGATGGCATCTATACCTTGCCGCTGGGTGAGGGTGAGCTGGCCCTGTCGGCGGCCATGTCGCACTTTGACGAGGACACCAAGAATTTCGAAACCGAGGAAGCGTTTGAAGGCGGCATCTCCCAGGGTATCGAGGAGGGCGAGGAAGCCCTGGACATCAAAGACAACAACTACGCCGCCGAGGCCAGCTACACCTACCCCCTGTGGGACGGCGGCGAGCTGAAAACGGGCCTGTCCTACAGCCTGAACGAGCGCGAGGGCCTGCAGGCCGGCTTCTTCGACGTGGATGCAGACATCGAGGAAACCCGCTGGGCGCCCTATGCCAAGCTGACGGTGGACATCACCGCGGCGCTGACCGTGGAAGGCGGGGTGCGCTACGACATTTACGAGCGCGACGTTGACAACGAAGACGGTGCCGCCAGCCAGGACGGGGAGGAAGTGCTGCCCTCGCTGAGCCTGCGCTGGGAGCTGACCGAGGCCACCCGCGTGACCGCCTCGGTGGCGCGCACCCTGCGCCGCCCAGAGTTCGATCTGGTGACCCCCTTCGAGGAAGACGAAACGCCGGATGACGACGATGCCACCATCGGCAACCCGGCGCTGGATTCCGAGCTGGCCTGGGGCTACGACCTGGGGCTGGAGCACCGCATTGCGAACCGCGGCATTGTTGGCATCAACGTTTTCTACCGCGATATCGAGGATGTGATTGAAATCACCGATACCGGCCTGCCCTACGACGGCGGCGACGGCAGCATCTTCACGCCGCAGAACATTGGCGATGGCACCGCCAGCGGTGTCGAGCTGGATATTTCCACCCCGCTGGACTTTATCGGCCTGGACAACACCGGCTTCTACGCCAACTACGCCTGGCTGGATTCAGAGATTGAAGACCCTTTCACCGGCGAGGACCGCGCCTTTCGCAACCAGCCGGACTACGTGTACAACATCAGCCTGACCCAGGACATCCCGGGCTTTGGCGGCGCCGGCATTTCCTACCAGCAGCGCGGTGATTCGCTGGCGACGGAATTCGAGGAATACGTGGTTACCGAGTACGACGGCAACCTGGAACTGTTCGTGGAGTGGAACATCACCGACAACTCGGTGCTGCGCCTGACCGGCACCAACCTGCTGGACCAGGAGAAGATCGAGTACATCCGCGACTATGGCGAGCCGATCAGCGAAATCCAGTACGAGGAATCCACCCCCACTTACAGCCTGGTGTGGCGCGCCGCCTTCTAGACTGACCGTTTGCATGCACCCGCGCCCCGTCTTCCCGCCTCTCCCCTGTCGCGGGTTGGCGGGGTGCGGGCCCTCACGCATAATGCCCCTTAGCGATTGCAGCAATGATTACAACAAGGCTGGCAACACGCCTTACAAAAAAAGGGGTAGGCGATGCGCACAATGCTTGTTTGGCTGGGGGGCGGCCTGGCGCTGCTGCTGTTCACGGCCATGGTGCTGGGGTGGTGGTTCCTGTCATCCGATGCGATAGACCCGCCTGCGTTGCCGGGCCAGCGCGTATCCGGCGAATTGGAATGGGACGGCCTGCAGCGCAGCTATCAGCTCTATGTGCCCGACGCCCTGCCTGCCGGTGCGCCACTGCTGATCCTGCTGCACGGCTCCCGTAGCAACGGGGCCGACATGGCGGCGCTCAGCTTCTACAGTTTTGAGGTGCTGGCCGAGCGCGAAGCGTTTCTGGTGGCCTACCCCAGCGGGGTGGAGCGGCACTGGAATGACTGCCGCGCCAGCGCCAGCTACAGCGCCAACCTGCGCAATATCGACGATGTCGGCTACCTGAAGGCACTGATTGCACAGCTTGCCGCCCAGTATGGGGTGGATGCGGGCCGCGTGTATGTGGCGGGTATGTCCAACGGCGGCCACATGGCCTACCGCATGGGGTTGGAAGCGCCCGAGGCGGTGGCGGGCATTGCCGCCTATGTGGCCAACCTGCCAGTGGCGGCCAACCGCGACTGCGGCGCCGCCGGGCAGCCCCTGCCGGTGCTGATCGTCAACGGCACCGACGACCCGGTAAACCCCTACGAGGGCGGCTTGGTGGAACTGTTTGGCGACGACAGCCGGGGGGAGGTGATCTCTGCCCGGGACAGCGCCGCCTACTGGGCAGCGCTGGCCGGCTACAGCAGCGATGGCCAGCACAGCGACTGGCCCGACCAGGTGGTGGACGACGATACCCGCGTGACCACCCTGCAGTGGCAGGGCCCAGGCCGCGCCAGCGTGGCGCTGGTGAGTGTGGAGGGGGGCGGCCATACCCTGGCCAACCCGGTGTTTCGCCTGCCGCGCCTGCTGGGGCGCACCAGTCACGAGTTTGATACCGCCGCCCTGACCTGGCAGTTCTTCACTGAGGGTGAAGTGCAGCGCCCCGCGGCGCTGGCTAAGCCTTTGGCCGGGGGCGAGTAGTAACGGGGCTTTTACTTCTGTTTGAAGACCTTGCCGCCCTTCATGACAAAGTCCACATCCAGCAGCTCTTCGATGTTATCCAGCGGCGAGGCGCTGTAGGCGACGATATCAGCCTGCTTGCCCACTTCCAGGGTGCCGAGGCTGTCGCTCATGTCGATCAGGTCGGCAGCGCTGACGGTGGCAGATACCAGCACGTCCATGGCGCTCATGCCGGCCTGTTTCATCAGCACCGCCTCCTTGGCGTTGTCGCCGTGTGCGGATACGCCGCTGTCGGTGCCGTAGGCAACTTTCACGCCGGCTTTATAGGCCCTGCCGAAGTTGTCCTTCATGTCGTTGCCCACGCGAATGGCTTTTTCCTTGATGGCGGGGCTCAGGAAGTCGGAGGTTTCCGCCATGGTTTTAACGGTGTCGCCGGCCAGCAGGGTGGGCACCAGATAGGCCCCGCTGGACTTGAACAGCTTGATGGCCTCCGGGCCGGTGTAGGTGCCGTGCTCAATGCTGTCCACTCCGGCCTTCAGGGCGGCGACAATGCCGTCCTCCTGGTGGGCGTGGCTGGCCACCTTGCGGCCCATGCGGTGGGCGGCGCGCACCACTTCGTCCAGTTCGTCCATCTCCATCTGCTGGCCGGTGCCGGTGTCGCGATCGGTCAGCACGCCGCCGGTGGAGGTGATCTTGATCAGGTCGGCGCCGTACTTGATGGCGTCGCGGGTGGCGCGGCGACAGTCGTAGGGGCCATCGCAGATGGATTTGTCGGTGTACAGCTCCAGCAACTCGTGCTTCATGCCGGAGACATCGTTGTGGCCGCCGGTAATGCCCACGCCGCCAGCGGCGATGATGCGTGGCCCATCAATCCAGCCGCGGTTGATGGCGTCGCGCAGGGCGTACATTTCCTGGCTCTTGGAGCCGGCGTCGCGCACGGTGGTAAAGCCGGCATTCAGGGTGCGCAGGGCAAACATCAGCGAGCGCATCTGCAACAGCTCGTCGGAGAACTTCAGGTCTTCACTGTCGCCGTTGGGGCCGAGTTCGCCCTGCAGATGGACGTGCATGTCCATTAGGCCCGGCATGACAAAGCGGTCCTTGAGGTCAATCACCCTGGCATCGGCGGTGCCAGCGGGTTGCTGGTAGCCATCCAGCACCTGGCTGATGCGCCCGTCCACCACCACCAGGGTCTGTTCCTTCTCTGGCTTTTTACCGGGGGTGGCCAATAGCTCGCCAGCATGAATCACCAGGGTTTGCGCCGGCGCGCCCTGGGCATGGGTGAACGGGGCTGTGGTGAGCAGGGCCGTGGTGAGCAGGGTCGTGGTGAGCAGGGCACTGCTGAGCAGGGCGCTGGTAAACACGGCAGTGCGGGCGCTCAGGTGAGCGAGGATTCGGGGACGGTTCATGGCGGGCTCCGCAGCAAAAGCTGGCAGCGTATAAAGGCCCCGGTTGCTTGTCAAAAGCCGGTGGCGCGATTTGTCCCTTGCCCCGGCGCAGATTGGTCTACCCTTGAGAGGCTGGGGCGTGGGGTTACCACTACTGGCTCTGCATGCTGTCGATAAAGGCGTTGCTGGCCGCGATGGATTTGCGCATTTCGGCAATCAGCAGATCAACGTCTCGGGCGATACCGTCGAATTCGGTCTTCAACGACGCCACCGCCTGGGCGTTGAGGTTGTGCTTGAGGAACAGCACATTGTCCTTCAGCGCTGTCAGCACCGGGTCCATGCGGGATTCCGCCTTGCGCATGGCGGCGAGCATGCCGGTATAGCGCTGGCGGGTTTCGCGCAGCTGGCGCTGGCTCTGGGCCTTGAAGCTGGCGTTCTGGTATTCGTCGATTTCCGCTTCCCATTCGTCGAACAGGGCCTCGGCGACAGATTCCACCGCGTTGATGCGGTCGTGCACATTCTGCGCGGCCGTGACGGAATCCTCGTATTCGTCGTTGAGGTCTTCGTACACGTCCTGCAGATCGCCGCCGTCAAAGCCGACCACCGCCTGGAAGTGCTCCAGCGCGGATTCGAACTGTTCCTCCGCGTCCTCCTGTGCGTCGCGAGAGCTTTCCACCCGGTCGACCAGAATGTCGCGTTTGTGAATGCCGACCTGTTCCGCGGCGGAATAGTAGGCCGACTCACAGCCGGCAAGGCTGACAAGCAGGGCTGCGGAAGCGAGCAGAGTGCGCATGGTGATCTCCTGTCGGGTGCAGCGAAGAGTATAAAGGGAAGAGTATAAAGCGCAGAGTATATAAAGAATCGTGGCATAACAGCCAATGTGCGGCCTTCCTCTGTAATTTTTGCAAAGCCAGTGTAGTGCTTACAAAAAATCACCCGCTGTAGCCTGCACCGGCTCACGGTGCAGTTGCGGTGGTATTTGGCTGGCGCCGCGCAGCCACTGGGTTTGGCGCTTGTTTTACCCTGTTTGGCCAGTGTTGGTATGCCGCTTGCATTGACTGAGTTACGGAAACTGAAACCGGCCGTTGCGGTCGATATGCACCACAACCCTGCTTATTAAGGAGCAACATTATGAAATCTCTGTTTGCCATGCTGTTCAGCGCGCTGATGATGGTCGGTATTGCCGGCTGTGACGACAACAACATGGAAGATGCCGCCGACAACCTCGGTGACGCCGTGGAAGATATGGGTGATGCCGCCGAGGACGCCTGCGAAGAAGCCACCGACGAGAACTGCTAATTCCCTGCGAATATTCCCACAGTAACAACGGGCGCCCGTGAGCCGGGCGCCCGCGCAACCTTGAGAATGCACAGGAGATAGAACATGACAGCGACCAACTTCACCGTACCCGGCATGGACAAGGCCACCGCAGACAAGGTAATTGCCATCCTGGACAAGCGCATGGTGGCGCTTATTGACCTGGGCCTGACCCTCAAACACGTGCACTGGAACGTGGTGGGGCCGAACTTCATCGCGGTGCATGAAATGCTCGACCCCCAGGTGACCGCAGTGCAGGAAATGGTGGACGCCGTGGCCGAGCGCATTGCCACCCTGGGTGGCATTCCGGTCGGCACGCCAGCGGCCGTGGTCAATCGCCGCGACTGGGACGACTACTCCCTGCAGCGAGCGCTGGCCACCGAACACCTGGCGGCGCTGGATGTGGTATACACCGGACTGATCGAGGATCAGCGCAGCGCAGTGGGTAAACTGGGCGAACTGGACTCCGTCTCGGAAGACCTGCTAACCGGGCATACCGGCGATCTGGAACTGTTCCAGTGGTTCATTCGTGCCCACCTGGAATCCTCTGGCGGCAAACTGCCCACCGAAGGCGTGGCGACAGAAAAAGGCGCCGCCGGCAAAGTGTCCTGACCTTAAGGGTGTCCTGACCATAAGAGTGGCTTGATAGAGCCTGGATAGAACCTGGATAGAACCTGGCGCCAATGGCCGGGGCATGTGTACCCCGGCCTGGCAGCTCAGCGTGTGGCTGTGCCGCAGGTTGAACCCCAGCTCAGATGCTGATGCTTCTCCTGCCGGTTCCCCTTCCCCATTTTTAACATTCCCCCTGTATTGCAATCATTGCATTGGCGGGGGTTGTGCCAAAATCATTCCAGATCAGAAGGCAGGCGGGGCGATGCCAGCAGCGCGCTGAACTTCTGCCAGCGCTGTTCGCTGGAGTGGGTGTCGCGTTCGATATAGGCCTTCACCAGTGCCTTGCCCCAGTTGTAGTTGATGACGTAGGCGCCATAGGTGTCGATAAACCGCACAGATTGCTCGGCGCGGCTGTGGCTGGTGGGGCCGTAGGTCTGGGACAGGGCGATGGCCTGCTCGCGGTCTATTTCGCCGTTCAGGTACTGGCGGGCAATCTCGTTGCGGGCGTAGCTCAGCTCTGCCGTCAGCGCCTGCACCTCGTCATAGCGCTTCGCGGTGGTGGGGTCCAGCCCGGCCAGCGGGTAGAGCACCTCCTGCTCGAAGCGCAGTTTTTCCTTGCCGGGAAAAGCCAGCTCAATGCCGTAGTTGGCACTGCCCTCGGCAATCAGCGACTGGGGGCTGAACAGTGGGTAGACACTGAACTCCACCCAGCCGCGCTGTTGCACAAAGGTGGATTCAAGCAGGGCATTGTAGGTGTGGTGGCCGGGGTAGCCCTCGTGGCAGCCCAGGTCGATGGCGCGGTCAATGCGAACCGGCAGGTCGGTGTTCACCTGAATCAGGCTGTGGGCCTTGCCCTCATACCAGTTGTAGCCGCTCCAGGGCTGGTCGGTGACATATTCCAGGCGAAAGCTCTCACCCTCGGGCAGGGCAATGTGCGCCAGGGTGCGCTCGCGGCAGGCGTCAATGGCCGCCTCGAAGACGGCGGGCAGTTTTGCCCGGGGGATGTCGAACTGGCGCTGGAAGGCATCCACCCGCTCGTGCAGGGGGCCGTCGCCGGGCAGCAGGGCCGCCAGCTGTGCCAGGGTGCTGTCGAAGGAAGACAGCTCACGCCGGGGCGGCGCGGTGTCGTACAGGGCCCGGGCCTCGGCGTCGAAGTCGCGCGGTGCTTTGCTGCCGAAGCGGCCGGCGTAAGCGGCCAGCGCGCCAAGCTGGGTGCGCAGGTAGTTCACGCGCAGGGCTTCAAGCGCGGTGTCGGGCGCTGTCGCAGCCTGTTCATCCGCCGCCGGCAGCTGCGCTTGCAACTGGCGGGCGGTGGCGGCAATGGCCGCCGGGGCGGGCGGCGCTTCCGCTGCCTGCTGGCGCCATTGTGGCGGGCCGTAGTAGGCATCTACGTAGCCCTCATCGTGCTCGCCCATGGCCAGCACCAGGCGCACATATTGCTGTGCTGTTTCGTTCACGCTGTTCTTCACAGCATTATTCTCGGTGCTGGCCTGGCAGGCGGCGCTGGCCGCCAGGGAAACGGCAAGGGCCGGGAGCAGTGTGCGTAGCATGGGAGTCATCCTGCATGGAAAAGCCCTGATTATGCCGCCGCCGGGGTGGCCAGGGCCACAGCGATGGCAGAGGCGTGCGCTGTGCGGCGCGGGTATTCACGCTGCGCCTGTCGCGCTCCACGCATCCGGCAGGTGGCGGCGCAGGTGGGTGAGAAAGGCCTGGTGCTTGCGCGCCAGCTTGCCGTGGGGGTAGGCCAGCCAGATGGGCATGGCCGGCGGCTCCCAATCCTCCAGGCAGCGCTGGAAGCAGCCGGGGTGAGCGCGCAGGCGCAGCTGGGCCTGCCAGTTGGGGATGATGCCCAGCCCCTGGCCGGCGCAGATGGCGTCCGCGTGCAGGACCAGCTGATCCGACTGCATGCGCGAGGGCGGCAACGCCACCGGCACCTGGGCGCCATCGGCGGACTCCATGACCAGGGTGTCGCTGGCGCTGCCAAGCAGGTGAATCCACTGGTGGGTCTGCAGGTCCCTGGGGTGCTGTGGCTGCCCGTGCCGCTGCAGATACTCTTGGCTGGCATACACGCCCTGGCTCAGCAGGCTCAGGCATTCCTGCCGCAGGGGGTGCGGGGGTAGCTCGCCCATCCACAGGAACACCGTGTCCCGCCAGCGCTCGGCGTCCTGGCCGAGATAGGTTCGCAGGGTGACGCTCACTTCAGGATAAAGGCGCATGAACTCGGCGATCACCCCGCCCAGCCAGCCACGCAGCAGGCCGTTGTCCACGTACAGCGCCAGCTCGCCCTGGGCGACCTCGCTGAGCCGGTCCA
The DNA here is from genome assembly GCF_003402235.1 of Parahaliea mediterranea. Classification (GTDB taxonomy): domain Bacteria; phylum Pseudomonadota; class Gammaproteobacteria; order Pseudomonadales; family Halieaceae; genus Parahaliea; species Parahaliea mediterranea. Next base: position 5,322 of record NZ_QEWO01000003.1, on the reverse strand, counting down.
GCTCGTCCAGGCCCTCGTCCGCCAGCTGCAGAATGCGGGTGCCAACGTGGTAGAACGCGCGCCCGGCCTCGGTGGGGATGAGCCGGTTGGACTCCCGCTTGAGCAGCAGGTGGCCAACGTCAGCCTCCAGCTTTTTGAGATGGCGGCTCAAGGTTGACTTGGGTAGCTGCAGCTCGCGGGCGGTGGCGCTGAGGCTGCCGCTGGCGACTACGGCGACGTAACTTCGCAGCTCTTTCCAGTGGGGCATGGCGGTTGTCGGCTCCGGTTGGGCGCAGGCAGTGTTCCGGATTGCGGAACGCACTGTTCGGGCATTCTAGTCTATTTGTCGGTAATAGGAAGCATTATCATTCGCGCCCTTGTTGTTATCCATAGGGGAATTGAGACATGCGTTCACTGTTGACCGCCCGGGCCGTGCGCTGCGCCGGCCTGCCACTACCGCTGGTGCTGATGGCGCCGCTGGCGATGTCCGACACGGCTGGGCTTGCCCATGAGCGGCAGGACAACATGGAAGAGATCGTGGTGACCGCCGCCGGCCACCAGCAGCGCATTATCGATGCGCCGGCCTCTATTTCTGTAATCTCCCAGGAGCAGCTGCGCAAGGAGTCCTACACCACCATTGTCGACGCCATGCGCGACATCCCCGGTGTGTACGTGACCGGCGGTGGCAACATGCAGGACATCAGCATCCGCGGCATGGACGACAAATACACCCTGTACCTTGTTGACGGCCGCCCCATTTCCGCAGGGCGCTCGGTGAACACCAACGGCGCCGACGGCGGCAAGCAGATCGGCCTGCCACCGCTGGCGATGATCGAGCGGGTGGAAGTGATCCGCGGCCCCATGTCCTCCCTGTACGGCTCCGAGGCCATGGGCGGCGTGGTGAACATCATCACCCGGACCACACCGGATGAGTGGGGCGGCAGCATCGCCGGTGACTTTACCCATTCCATGAACGACATCAGCAGCGACGCCTACAACTCCGACTTCTACCTCGGTGGCCCACTGGTGGATGGCGTGCTGGGCCTGGAGTTGAACGGCAGCTACCAGCACACCGACGAGAGCGAGTACTACGGTGGTGGCGATTCCGCCGCCAGCCGTCCGGATGCCGACACCGTCCGCCTTGGCGGCAAATTGAACTGGGCACTGAACGATGCCAACCGCCTGGGCTTTGCCTACGACGAATCCAACATGGAGTTCAGCCACACGCCGGGCAAGTCCATTCCCGAGGATTCCGACGGCTCGTCCTACGAGTACGAGAAAAAGCTCTACACCCTGACCCACGACGGCAGCTACGGCCAGCTCACCACCACCACCTACCTGCAGCAGGACCTGTCCGAGCGCGTGCAGACCGAAGACAAGCAGGAAGAAATTCTCATCCTGAACTCCCAGGCCACCTATGCCGGCGAGCGCCACATCTACACCTTTGGCGGGCGCTACAAAACTGAAGAGCTGGTGGATGAAACCAACGGCCTGCTGGACGCCAACGTGCCGATTGCCTCCGATACTGTGGACCGCTGGATTGGCGCCGTGTTCGCCGAGGCCGAGTGGAACTTCATCGAGAACCTGGGCATCACCACCGGCCTGCGCTACGACGACGACGAGCAGTTCGGCGCCCACTGGTCACCGCGCCTGTACGCCAACTGGCACAGCAGCGACAACCTGACCTTCAAGGGTGGTGTGTCCACCGGCTACACCCAGCCCTCCCTGGCCGAAGCCACTGCCGGCTTTGGCCGCGGCACCGGTGGCGGCGGTTCACCCAACCTGACCCCCGACGGCCAGCCCATCTCCCGCGCCCTGATCATCGGCAACCCCGACCTGGAGCCGGAAACCAGCGTGAACTACGAGCTGGGCTTTATCTACAACAACCGCGACCTGGGCCTGAACACCAGCGTGATGGCCTTCCATACCACCTTCAAGGACAAGATCGCCGAGGACCGCTACTGCACCAGCGAAGGCGTGGACCGCAACGACTACCAGAACTACCAGTGCGCGTTCAGCGGCAACACCTACTACTTCCTGAGCACCCGCATGAACATCGCGGAGGCAGAAATGCAGGGGATAGAAGCCTCCGTCAACTACTGGCTCACCGACAGCCTGCAACTGAAGGCGGACTACACCTACACCGACTCCGAGCAGAAAACCGGTGACTTCGCTGGCGAGCCGTTGAACAAAATGCCGAAGCAGATGGCCAACGTAACCCTGAACTGGGACGCCACCAGCAAGCTCAACCTGTGGGGTCGGGCCAACTACCGCGGCGAAACCACCGACTACCTGGGCCGCACCTCAATGACCGATGGCACCCCGCAGTACACGCTGATGGACATCGGCGCCATGTACCGCCTGAGCGACAGCCTCAAGCTCATGGCCGGCCTGTACAACGTGGCCGACAAAACCATTACCAACGACAACTACGGCGTGGTGCTGGATGGCCGCCGCCTGAATGTCAGCTTCAACCTGGACTTCTGAACCTTGCAAGTGCAGTTGTCAACAGGCCCGGCAGCGTCGGGCCTGTTGCGTTTACAGACCGCGACAACAAGTCGGCACAGGGGGCTGACACTATGACCGCCACACGCAGCAGTGCCCTTGATGTACTGACCCGCGTTGTCGCCGCCGGCCCCGGCGGTTACTGCCTGTCGATGATTGTTTGCATCTGGCTGGTGCGCCTGCTGCAGCTGTCTTCGCAGGAGGGGCGTCAGTTGGTCAACGTCCTGTTTTTTGTTGTCTACCTGCTGGTGATTATGTGGGTGTTTGCCGTTGCCCGCAGTCGCACGGCGGCGCTTGGGGTGGCGCTGCCCACCCTGGCCCTGTTCGGCCTGCACCGGCTGGTGGCGGGGGAGTGGGCGTGAAAGGTTCCTTCCGCGAATCCATGACCTGGCTGCACACCTGGAGCAGCCTGGTGGTCGGCTGGCTGCTGTTTGCCATTTTCCTGACTGGCACCGTGGTGTTCTTCCGCAGCGAAATCAACTACTGGATGGCGCCCGAGCTGCACGTTTCCCAGCCGGGCCCCGGCTCCGCCCAGGTGGCTTACGATTACCTGGCGCGCAAGGCGCCGGAGGCAGAGCAATGGCAGATCCAACTGCCCACCACGCGCGAGCGCGCCCTGCAGGTGCGCTGGCGCAACCCCGGGGAGCCGGGCGGCCGGCGGGGCGGCCACAGCCAGGCCCTGGATGCCTCCACCGGCGCAGAACTGGCGCCGCGGGATACCGACGCCGCCAACTTTCTCTACCGCTTTCATTTCCAGTTGCACGGCATCCACTGGCTGCCGGGGCGGATCATCGTCGGGATCGCCTCCATGCTGATGTTCGTCGGCATCATCACCGGCATTGTCGCCCACAAGCACATTTTCAAGGACTTTTTTGCCTTTCGTACCCGCAAGTCGTTGCGTGGGCTGCTGGACGGCCACGCCATTACCGCCGTGTTTGCCCTGCCGTTTCACTTCATGATCACACTGAGTGGCCTGGTGCTGCTGGCCGGCACCTTGGTGTTCTGGAACAACGAAGGCGGGCGCGGCCGCGGTGCAGAGCCGCCGCCGGCACCGGTACAGTCATTCACGCCGGCAGATGGCGACCTGCCACTGGCGGCGATGCTGGCCACCACCGAAGCCCGCTGGCAGATGCCGGTGCGCGCCATCGCCATCCAGCACCCACTCACCAGTGCCGCCAAAGTGGAAGTGGATTCCAGCTACCGCTCAGGCGTCACCTCCGGTAGGGGCGGTGGCGCCAGCCTGGTGTTCAATGCCGCCGGCGAAATACAGAAGGAAAACCCGGGGGCGTGGGCGGACAACGCTATCGCCGCCACCTGGAATGCCCTCAGCATCCTGCACCAGGCGCGTTTTGCCGGCACCCTGCTGCGCTGGCTGTTCTTCCTGGCAGGCGTGCTGGGTTGCGTCATGATCGCCACCGGCCTGGCCTACTGGGCGAAAAAGCGGCGCAAACAGCTCGGTGGCCGCTTTGGCTACGAGCTGGTGAACGCATTGAACATCGCCGGCGTTGCCGGGCTCTGTATCGCCACCGCCGGCTTCTTCTGGGCCAACCGCCTGATCCCCGTCGCGGCGGAAGATCGCGCCAGCCTGGAAATCAGCGCCTTTTTCCTCATCTGGCTGGCCGCGCTCGCCCATGCCGCCTGCCTGCGCAGCCGGCGCGGCTGGGTTCACCAGTTCGCCGTGGCGGCACTCCTGTATGCCCTGATCCCCCTGCTCGACAGCCTCACCTCGCCTGTCAGTTTGGTGGGCGCCTGGCGCCAGGGTGACTGGCTGCGCCTGGGTTTTGACCTGACCTGCTTTGCCACCGGCGTGGCCTTTGCCGTGGCTGCAGCCATCCTGGCGCGCGGTGCAGTGCCTGCAGCCCGGGTGGCGGCTGCGCCCGCCGCAAACCGCGGGCGCAGCGCGCCCCTGGCGCGGGAGGGAGCGGCCTGATGGCGCTGGATTTTGTGCTTGCCCTTGCCCTCAGCACCCTGGCTTTCCTGCACTTTGCCTACGCCAGCAGCAGCTATTATCGGGCGCTGAACGGGCGCGCGCGAACGCCGCTCGCCTTCTGGATACTGCAGGGCGTGGCGTGGGCACTGCTGCTGGCATCGGTGCTGCCCTGCGTCCGGCGCTGGGAGCTCGAGATCGGGCTGACCACCTGGTTCGGCACCATCACCGTGGCGGTTCTGGTCGTTGCCGTGCTGGTCAACTATCGCTGGTCCCTGGTCGCTCTCAGCTGGCGCCTGAACCCCCTGGCCCAGCTGTTCAAAGCGCTGCCCGAGGCGGGCGAGCAGGGCAATATTGGCCGTGGGCGCGGGGTAGAAAATCGGGGCGTAGAAGTACAGGAAAGGGCTTGACTTGCCCCGGCGAATTCCTCAAAATTCGCGCCTCTTTGGGACTGCCCAGTCCCGTCGCTGATGTGGCTACGTAGCTCAGCTGGTTAGAGCACAGCATTCATAATGCTGGGGTCGGTGGTTCAAGTCCACCCGTAGCTACCACCTCCCTCCCGAATAGCAGGCTCTACCCCATAAACAATGGGATGGACTCCTCCTCACCCATATTCGGCATCTAAGTGCCAGACTGGAAGTGTTGGAGACCAGTCACGAGAGAGGAGGAGCCCAACATGCAGATTATTCGAGTCGGCGTAGATTTGGCAAAAAACGTCTTTCAGGTTCACGGTGTCGATAGCCGCGAACGACCTGTCTGGCGGAAGAATCTAAAACGAAGCACATGGCTTGCCGAGATACAGCGCCGTGTCCCCTCTGGCGCTGAAATCGGGCTTGAAGCCTGTTCTGGCGCGCACCATTGGGGTCGACAACTAATCGCACGCGGTTATCAGGTCAAATTGATAGCCCCGC
>NZ_QEWO01000002.1 GCF_003402235.1 Parahaliea mediterranea | reverse complement strand
TTGGGCAGCAGGTTCTCTTCCGGCACAAACACTTCATCCATCACGATCTCGCCGGTGATGGAGGCGCGCAGGGCCAGCTTGCCCTCGATCTTCGGCGCCGACAGGCCAGCCATGCCCTTCTCCAACACAAAACCGCGAATCTTGCCATCGTCGGTTTTGGCCCACACAACGAACACATCCGCCACCGGGCTGTTGGTGATCCACATTTTGGCGCCAGAGAGTTGATAGCCGCCGTCCACGCTGCGGGCGCGGGTGATCATGGAACCCGGGTCGGAGCCGTGGTCCGGTTCGGTCAGGCCAAAGCAGCCGATCCACTCGCCGCTGGCCAGTTTCGGCAGGTACTTCTCGCGCTGGTCCTCGGTGCCGTAGGCGTAGATGGGGTACATCACCAGGGACGACTGCACGCTCATCATGGAGCGGTAGCCGGAGTCCACCCGCTCCACTTCGCGGGCGATCAGGCCGTAGCTGATGTAGTCCACGCCGGGGCAGCCGTAGCCGCTGATCGTGGCCCCCAGCAGGCCCATCTCGCCCATTTCGCGGAAGATGGCGAGGTCGGTGTGCTCCGCGCGAAAGGCCTCGCGCACCCGCGGGGCAAGCTGGCTCTGGGCGTACTGGGCGGCGCTGAGCTGCACCATGCGCTGTTCGTCGGTGAGTTGCTGCTCCAGCAGGAAGGGGTCCTGCCAATTCAGTTTCTGCCAGGATTTGCTTTGTTGCATGTCTTGCTCCAGTGACAACGGGAAGATTACAGGTAGATGATCAGTGATTTCTGCGGCGCTTCGGGATTGATGAGGTCCACGCGCTTGTGACGTATGCGAAAGCCATCGGCAGTGCTGACAAGATGGTGCTCGCAGGTTCCGGCGTACACGCGTTGCTCTTCGCGGTACCACATCACCACATGAAAGTTGCAGGTGATACGCAAATCGCCTTGTTTCGTTTTGCCCTGGTGGCGGATGTTGCCGAGCAGATGCGATGAGCGAACGGGCGAATCTTTGGATGAAGCGCGAGGATGAACAAAGTTACGGCGGCGAATTTCCATCATGACCCGATCGTCGTACATGTGGGATACATGATTCAGTGCATCGAGTTGGTCTTCCCTGGCGGGCATCCAGTAGGTGCCATCTTCGGTAAACAGCTTCATCCAGTTGTCGAGGTCCGGTCGGTCGAGCAGCGCGGCCTCTTCATAAAGGAAAGTCTCTACGGCTTTGATGTCCAGGCTATTATTCATCGGTAGATTTCCCCATTCATGAATTCTTTCCAGGCCTTGTACTGGGTCCGCATGTCGAGGTCGCTGGTACCGCCGCCTACTACGCGATCTTCCAGTTGCTGATCGCGGCCAAGCTGACGGTGGTATTCAACCCAGTCGCTGCCGGAAGACTCCAGCCCTTCCTGGGCTCTGCGGTATACCTCCAGGTCGTCAGGGCCCACCATGCCGGCGGAAGAGTTGACGAGTCGGGAATAGAGGAGGGTGCGCTGCAGCATTTCGTCGGGGGCGCCTTTTAGGCGGAAAGACCAGGTTTCAACAATGAAACGGTCTACAGCGACAGGGCGAACTACGCGAATATTCTGGACCGCGGTTTTGATGGTCAGTGATGGGTAGAAGAGCGTGTTGTGGGTGTTAAAAGAATAGATTTCCCGTGCTTTTTCCTCGCCATAGCTGGCGACCATACGCGAGTGGTATTCGGGCATGACGGTGTAATTGGCGTGAATACTGGTTTTTCCACCGTCGTAGTGATGCCCGTAGCGAAAGCCGGTAATGCCTGAGTCTTCGAAATTCTCGTAAGAAGAGCCAAAGGGAAGAATGATCTCCGCTTCTGAGCGCTCGCGCGTGGCGCTTTCCGGCAGTGAATCGATATAGTCTTTGGCGGCCTGTACGACAGACTGGTGTACTACCATCGGGTGCATGGTGTCGTTGAGGTTTTCCAGGAAGAACTTCCAGTTGCATTCGTGCTCGTAGCGAAGCACGCCGCCGGCTACCTCAACTTCGCCGTCCGGTGAGCGGTCACAGAGGTTGTCAATGCAATCGATAGCGCCGCCAAGCCAAGTTTTCAAGTCTGGTGCTTGCGACGATAGAGTGGCGAAAACAAAGCCGCGATAGCTTTCGACCTGTGCAAGCGGTTGCATGTTGTTACAGGCGTCGTTGAGGTCAAACCCGGTTCCTTCGTAGCCCGCTTCATTGGGAATCTTGATCAGGGTGCCGTCGTGCTTGTAGCTCCAGCCGTGATAGGGGCAACGAAAGGCGCCGCGCACGTTACCCTCCCGGTTTTCTACCAGCTTAGCGCCTTTATGGGCGCATCGATTGTGCAGCACGTGCACCTGATCTTCCTTGTCCCGAACCATGATGACCGGGACTTTGTGTGTGATGTTGGTGGTAAAGTAGTCGCCAGTGTTTGGTACCTGCGATTCGTGTCCGATAAAAATCCAGGCCTGCCCCCAGATACGCTCCATCTCCAGTTCGAAGATGTCGCGATCTATATAGAGGCGCTTGTGGAGTCGCGCAGGTTCAACGAGTGAATCGATTTCGGTAGTGCTTATTCTGTTATACATGCGGTGTCTCCGGATGGGGTATTTACAGAGAGAGCGAACCCAGGCTGGCTCCCCCGCAGACCATCAGTGTCTGGCCGGTAATAAAATCGTTGTCGGGGTGATTGAGAAACGAAACCGCCCTGGACACATCACCCGGCAGGCCAACGCGACGCATGGGAATACTCTGTGCCATGCGCCGCATCTGCTCACTGCCGTCTTCCACCACATTGTGGAACATTTCGGTGGCTGCGATAGGACCAGGGGCAACAGTGTTCACGGTAATGCCGTACTCGCCCAGTTCCAGTGCCCAGGTGCGAGCCATGCCCATCATTCCCGATTTTGTGGCGCTGTAACTGGTGCGGGTCTGCATGCCGAGTGCCGCGCGGGAAGTGATTAGTATGATTCGGCCGAAATGTCGCTCGCGCATACCGGGAATAAATGCCTGGCTCAAGCTGATAGCCGCGCCGATATGTACCTGGTTCAGATAGTCCAGGTCTTCAAGTTGGACCTCGGCTAGCAAGTTGGCGCGTATTAGGCCGGCATTGTGCACCAGACCTGTCACAACATGTTGTTCAGCAAGCTCGGCGGCAATCACCCGGGTGCGTTCGCGGTCGCTGAGATCCAGGGCGATGTTGTGCAGGGACGGGTGGTCGAGTTCCAGCGGACGGCGGGCCAGATTGACGACGCTGTAGCCGTCGTTCAGCAAGTCTGTACAGATGGCGGCTCCTATGCCGGTGCTTCCGCCGGTGACGACAATAGTATCGTGCGTTTTATTCCCTCGTACTTTGTTCATGTCAGATTCCCCCGGTAAATTCGGCTGGCTGGGTAAGGCCCAATTGCTCCGCAATGGCGCTGCGTTGTGCCCTGGTGCCAATGGGCGTGTTGGCGGCGACGGCAATCAGGACGGCGTTGCGAGAGCAGTCGCTATGGCTGAATACCGTGACAGCAGTGCCCGCGGCAATGTCGCGTCTAGCTGTGTTGTCGAAGGTCTGCGCAGCAACGTGAGCAAAAACGGTGACCTCGCAGTCCAGGCGGATGGTGGCTACCGGCCACGGTGCTGCACCGATTCTCCGTTTGAAAAACTCCCACAAGCTGTGGTGCAGTGTCACGCTGGCCAGTACGCGCCCGTTCCCTGACGCCGGCCGCCATTTCAATGATCCACAGAGGCAATTGGCACAGACTTCTCGCGGCGGGTACTGCACGGCCCCACAGTCGGTACAGCATTGCAAGGCAAGGGGAACTGCAAGATTGGCCGCGGTGAAGTCCATGCCGACGGGGGTCCGCTGGCGCGGTGGCCTGGCGTAGCGCCGGCGGGATGGCCGATTGAGTTTCAGGCGCTTGCGCATGGTTTGCCACTTGCTCATGTTTCGGCGCTCCCCAGGATGGCCGCAGCGCTGCATAGGCCGCGGTCGTAGTTGATCATGCCGAATCCGCTGACCATCGCACGGTGCGCACCACTGACCTGATTCGGGCCGGCCTGTCCAGTCAGCTGGCGAATGCTCTCTACAATGCCGAGGTAGCCCGCCGCCGAGCCAGCCTGGCCTACGGAAAGCTGCCCGCCGGATGTGTTGTGCGGCAGCTTTCGTTCCTGTGGTCCGCTGCTGTCAAAGCGCATATCAGTATCTCGAACGAAGGCCGGGCCTTCGCCTTTCGCACAGAAACCGAGATCCTCCATCTGCAGCATGCTGATCACCGGGTAATCGTCATAGGTCTGCAGAATATCGATGTCTTTGGGACCGATACCGGCAGCGTCGTATAGGGCGTCGGCATACTCCGTCCAGCCGCCACGCAACTGCACATCGTCTTCGCGGTGGGCATTGTGCAGCTCTCCGGCGGAGAGAATGCGACAGCAGGGAATGCTGAGGTGGCGGGCACGTTCTTCGCTGAGCATGAGGAAGCCCTCACCGCCAGCGCAGGGCATCACACAGTCAAACATGTGCAGGGGACCGGCGATACGGCGGGCACTCAGGTATTGCTCGAGGCTCAGGGGCTTGTGATTCAGCAGCGCGGCAGGATAGTGGTTGGCATTGTAGCGCTGGTCCAGCGCAATGCGGGCAAAGTCTTCTCGCGTCGCGCCGAATCTCTCCATGTAGTGCTGGGTTATCAGCGAGAAGGCGGTATTGGGGCCGCCTGCCCCGTAGGGAAAGCTGGCATCGATCGTGAAGTTACTGAAGTTGGCGGCAATGCCTTCAAAGGAACGGTGCGCGGCGCCGTCACCGCCGACGCAGGCAATGACTTCCGCGTCGCCGGCCTGAATGGCGCGAGCGGCGCGGCGCAGGGCGATAAGCCCGGCGGCGCCGCCGTAGGGCAGTTGCGCTATCCAGCGCGGGCTCATCTGGAAGTGCTGGGTCAGGGTGATCGCGGAGTCGGCTCCCAGCGAAAAACTGGATATGGCGAGTCCGTCGACATCGTCCTTGGTCAGGCCAGCACTGCGGAGCATTTCCCGCAGGGTGTTGCCGATAAACCAGTTGGCGCCCCGGGGGCTCTGCTTGGCATAACCGAAGCTGATAGGGGCGGCAATGACAACACCTGAGTAGTCTTTCATGATGGTTATCGCCGCTTTTTCAGGTGGCGGGTGTCAATACAGTTGCCCGTAGCGACGCGTTCCCGGGCCATCGCTTTGATATCACCGCGCCGCGGCTTGTTGGACGCAGTGCGCGGTAGTTCGCTACAGAACAGCACGTAGCCCGGCGCCTTGTAGTAGGCCAGCTGGTCCAGGCAGTGCTCGACGATATCCTGTGCTTGTTGTTCTGTAGCATCGGTCTGCAGGCTGGTGATAAGGCAGGCAGCGACCTCGTCGCCACGCAGTTCGTCCGGCACAGCGGTGACAATGGCTTCGCTCAGCGCCGGATGGGTAAGCAGGGCGGCTTCAACCTCCAGCGCGGATATATTTTCGCCAGAGCGCCGAATCACATTTTTTCGCCGATCAACAAAGTACAGGCTGCCATCGTTGCCTTCGCGAACTACATCGCCGGTATTTAACCAGCCGTCCTGCCACGCTTCAGCAGTGGCGGAGGCATTCTTCAGGTAACCGGAAAAAAAGCCCCGCGCCGGCCGATCGCCTTTGGCGCGCACCCGCAGTTCGCCTGCTTCGCCCTTTGCAACGGGTTGCCGGTTCTCGTCTACCAGTTGGTATTCCAGATAACCCGGGGCTTTGCCAAAACAGCAGGTGCCCACATGGCGTGGCTCGTGGCTGGCGATAATGCTGCCGCCTACGCCGGACTCGGTCATGGCCCAGGCTTCGAGCAGGGGAAAACCAAAACGCGCTTCGAACTTTGCGTGATGCTTGGGATTGACCCCGGCACCAAAGCCAAACTTTACCTGCTGCCCAATGTTGTCCAGTGGCGATTCGGGCAGTTCTAGCAAAATCGCTGGCAGTACGCCAAGGTAGTGCACGATGCTTGCGCCACTCTCTCGCACCACCTGCCACCAACTGCGTGGGTGAAAGCGATCCAGTTGGATGATACAGCCAGCGCTTTTTATCATCGCCATGGTAGAAACCGCCATGGCGTTCATGTGGGTCAGAGGCAGGGGCGTCAGCAGGCGTTCAGCGCCGTGCTCCAGGGTGGCGAGTCCACCGATACTTGTGTACCAGTCACCGGCGAAGAGAAAGTACTCGTTGCTGAGAATACAGGCCTTGGGTTTTCCCGTACTGCCCGAGGTAAACAGTAGCGCGCATTCCGTTGCGTTGCCCGGTATTTCACCGCTTCGTCCGGTGACTTGCGGCAGGCTGTCGAGCTGCTCACAGTCGATAACTGGCACAGGCTGTTTGAGCAGGGCAATTGCCGGCGCCATTTCCGCTACCGCCTCGGGCAGCGCTATCATCACGCTCGCCTCGCCGTGTTCCAGAAAGTAGGCGATCTCTTCCGCCTGCATCTCGCGGCTTACCGGGATGACGCTGCAGCCCAGGCTGTTCAGGGCCAGCCAGTGGATGAAGAAGGCCGGACGGTTGTCCAGCACCAGCGCTGCCCGGTGCGGGTGGCCAAAACCGTGTTCGGCGTACTTGGCTGCGCAGTGCTCGATCTGGGTGAGGGCCTCGCGATAAGCCAGGTCGACAGGGCCAGCGGCGTAGGCCGCCGCAGATTCAGCGGGTATGTGCAGGAATGGACGTTCGCCCGCCTGGCTGGCTGTGGTGGTAAACGCCTGGAAAACTGTGGTCACGGCAGGCCTCTGGTTCTGGGCTCCAGTCGTAGGGGCTGGAGCAATGCTGAAGTTGATATTTTAAATATAAAATATAATAGGTGCAGGAAGCCCGTCAAGCCACCTTGGCCTGCGGGCTGGTACTGGCTGTGTTTACGCTTGGCGCTGCGCCTGCCACCCGGAAAAGCTGTCATCACTGTTTGCCAGCGCTTCCAGCAGTGCACTGGGCTGCCAATTGTCTGCCGACAGGGTGTCGCGGTAGTGGCATACAGTTTTGTAGACCTGTTTTACACCCAGCGTATCCGCCAGATGCATCGGACCGCCGCGATGGCGGGGGAAACCGTAACCGTAGGCGTACACCGCGTCGATGTCGCCGGGGCGCTGGGCGATGCCCTCCTCCAGAATGCGGGCGCCTTCGTTGATGAGGGCGCAGGTCAGGCGTGAAACGATTTCCTCCGCGCTGATAGCGCGACGTTCCACACCGAGTTCACGGGCGGCGGACTCGACAACCTCAAGTACGGCTGGGTCGTCGCTGCGCTTGCGGGTTTCGGGATCATACTGGTAGTAGCCCTTGCCGGCCTTCTGCCCCAGTCTGCCCTGCTCAACCAGCAGGTCGGGAACACGGTAGCTTTTCGGATCGCCTTTCTCGTCATCGCTCAGTGCCTGGCGGGCCTTGTAGCCGATATCGAGCCCGGCGAGATCCCCCACAGCCAGGGGCCCCATAGCCATGCCCCAACCTTCCATGGCACTGTCGATCTGCGCCGGAGTGGCGCCTTCGATCAGGCAAAGCTGTGCCTCGCGCTGATAGTGGCGCAGCATCCTATTGCCGATAAAACCATAGCAAACGCCGGCCAGCACCGGGACCTTGCCGATGCGCTTTGCCACGGCCATTGCGGTGGCGATAATTTCGTCACTACTGTGATCGGCGCGCACAATTTCCAACAGTTTCATCACATTGGCCGGGCTGAAAAAGTGCAGGCCCAGCACCTGTTGCGGCCGGTTGGTCACAGCGGCAATGGCGTTCACATCCTGGTAGGAGGTATTGGTGGCGAGGATGGCCCCGGGCTTGCATATGTTGTCTAGCTGGCGGAATACGGTCTGCTTGAGCTCCAGATTCTCAAACACCGCTTCAATGACCAGGTCGACATTGGCCAGAGAGGTATAGTCGGTGCTCCCCTGGATGAGGGCTTGTGCAGCTGCTGATTTTTCTTCGGACAGTCTGCCTCGACTGACACTGGTGCTGTAGTTCCTGGCGATCAGTCCTAAACCCCGCTCCAGGCCTTCCGGGCTGTTGTCGATCAGGGTGACGGCGATGCCGGCATTGGCGAAGCACATGGCAATGCCGCCACCCATGGTGCCTGCGCCGATGATGCCGACCTGCTCGACTGGGAGGGGGCGGGTATCTTTGGCCAGACCGTTGACCTTGGCAGCTTCGCGCTCGGCGAAGAACAGGTGGCGTAATGCGCTGGACTGGGGGTCGGACATGCATTCCAGAAACAGCGAACGCTCCAGCTTCAAGCCCTCTTCAAAGGGGCGGGTGGCCGCAGCTTCGAGGCAGTCGATAATGCGCTGAGGGGCGCGTTCACCACGGGTTTTTTGCTGCAGGCGCTTTCTGGCGGCGTCCAGGGTTGCCTTGTCCTGCTCGCTAAAGGCGATCGGTAGTGCGCTGGCCCGCCGCAGCGGCGCATTACCGTCTAGCAGGGAGCGTGTGTAGTCCTTGGCCCCCTGCAGCAGGTCTTGCCCGGCGGCGAGCAGATGATCCACCAGTCCTGCATCCAGTGCCTTTGCGGCTGCCATCGGCTGGCCACTGGTAATCAGTTCCAATGCGGTTTCAAGGCCGGCCAATCGCGGTGTGCGCTGGGTGCCGCCAGCACCGGGTAGCAGGCCGAGTTTGACTTCAGGCAGGCCGACCCGGGCACTGGTGTCGGCACACCGATAGTGACAGCACAGCGCGGTCTCAAGGCCGCCGCCCAGTGCGGTGCCGTGCAAGGCGGCAACAGTGAGCTTGTTATGCTCATCCAGCCGTTGCAACACCTCGCCCAGCACTGGCTCAAGGGGCGGCTTGCCAAATTCGGTAATGTCAGCGCCGGCAATAAAGGTTCGCCCTTCGCAAAGAATGATTAATGCCTTGGAGTCATCGGACGACGAAGCCTCCAGCGCTTTCATCAGGCCACTGCGAACACTTTGGGACAGGGCGTTGACCGGTGGGTTGTCGATACGGACGATGCCAATATCATCTTCTATGCTGTAGCTGACGGTTTCCGACATGGGACTCACTTCACTGCGGTGACTTCAATTTCGACAAGGGCCTCATCTTCCACCAGTGCGGTGACCTGTACAACACTCATAGCGGGAAAATGCTTGCCCATGACATCGCGGTAGGCGGCACCAACTTCGCGTAAATTTTTGATATAGGCTTCTTTATCGGTGATGTACCAGGTCATGCGGGCCATGTGCTGGGGGCCGGCGCCTGCGCTGGTCAGCACGTCGCGGATGTTGGTCAGCGCCTGCCGTACCTGGCCAGCGAAGTCGTGGCACTCGAAGACGCAGTCGGAATTCCAGCCGATTTGGCCGCCAATAAAGATGTGTTCAGTGCCGCGGGTCAGCACGCCATTGGCGTAGCCTTTGGGGCGGGGCCAGCCTTCGGGAAGCAGGGTTGTGTGCATAGTAAGCTCCTGATGCGAGTACGGGATTGGCACTGGATTATATTTTAGACCTAAAATATAATCTACCGGAAGCATGGTCATATCGTTATAAAACTGCAGATCCTAGCGGGGAGAAAAGCATGACAGATTCTATTCTGGTGGAACTTGCACTGGGCCTGGCCAGCAGGAAAATCCGTATTGTCGACCTGACGGCCACGCTGTCGCCGGATACACCCATTCTGCAGTTGCCCACTGAATTTGGCTGGGGTGAGTCTTGGCCATTCAGCATGGAAACCATATCGCGCTACGACGAAAAAGGCCCCGCCTGGTACTGGAACAACCTTAAGTGTGGTGAGCACACCGGCACCCACTTTGATGCGCCCATCCACTGGGTCAGTGGTAAAGACCATGAGAACCACGCCACTGACACCCTGCCGCCCGAGCGGTTTGTCGCGCCCTGCGTTGTGATTGACGCGGTGGCCGAAGCTGCCGAGAACCCGGACTTTCTGATGAGCGTGGATTTCATCAAGGAATGGGAGGCGCGCCACGGTGAAATTCCCGCCGGCTCCTGGGTGTTGTATCGCACCGACTGGTCCAAGAAGACCAACAACGACGAATACCTGAATATGAAGGATGATGGGGGCCATACTCCGGGCTGGGATCCTGCCACTGTCGTCTTTCTTGCTGAGGAGCGTGACATTATCGGCGTCGGCGTGGAAACGGTTGGCACCGACGCCGGGCAGGCGCCCGCACAGGACCCGATGTTCCCTTGCCACAACCTGATGCACGGCGCTAACAAATGCGGCCTGGCAAGCCTGTGTAACCTGGATCAGTTACCCGCGACGGGCGCGATTCTGATTGCTGCGCCACTGAAGATTGAAAATGGTTCAGGCAGCCCCGCGCGCGTCCTCGCCCTGGTGCCTGGGAGCTAAATAACAATGGCTGAGCGGTCGTTTGCCCACGAAGTACAGAAGTTACGAGCGGGACAGGGCGAGGTATTCAAGGGCGAGGGTATTCTCGCCATTACCAAGGCGCTGTTGCAGTCCGGCGTGTCGTATGTTGGTGGCTACCAGGGGTCGCCGATTTCCCACCTGATGGATGTGCTCAATGATGCCCAGGAAATCCTTGGCGAGTTGGGTGTACATTTTGAAGCTAACGGCAGCGAGGCAACGGCGGCTGCCATGCTGAGCGCCTCCATCAACTATCCGTTGCGCGGCGCCGTCACCTGGAAGTCAACGGTGGGTACCAACGTCGCTTCAGATGCGTTGTCCAACCTGGCGTCGTCCGGCGTTACCGGTGGTGCCATGGTTATCGTGGGGGAGGACTACGGTGAGGGCTCCAGCATTATGCAGGAGCGCACCTACGCCTTTGCCATGAAGGCGCAGATGTGGCTTATTGATCCGCGACCCAATCTACCGAGCATCGTGGACATGGTGGAAAAGGGCTTTGCCCTGTCCGAGGCAAGCAATACACCGTTGTTTTTCATGATGCGTATCCGTGGCTGTCACGTCACGGGCGAGTTTTTCGCAAAGGATAACCAGCCTCCGGCGTTCAGCGACCGAAACCCGGTGTTTCCCAACCGCGAAGCGGAAAAGATCATTCTGCCGCCGAATGTTTATGAGCAGGAGCGGGAAAAGATCGCCGAGCGCCTGCCGGCCGCACTCAAGTTTATTCGTGAGCACCAGTTGAACGAGTTTTTTCCGGGTAAGTTTGAGCAGTTAGGCATTGTGGTCCAGGGCGGTGTCTACAACACTGTGATACGCGCACTCCAGCGCCAAGGCCTGGCCAATGCCTTTGGCGACTCGGATATCCCGATCTACGTCATGAATGTCGCCTACCCGTTGGTGCCGGAGGAGTTGGTCACCTTTTGTCGCGACAAGCAGCAGGTACTGGTGCTAGAAGAAGGGCAGCCCGAGTATGTGGAGCAGGGCATTCACACTATTTTGCGACGTAACGGTGTGGATACCCGCGTTTATGGCAAAGACATTATGCCGATGGCGGGGGAATACACGGGACAGGTCATGTTACACGGGCTGACCCGCTTCCTGCAGGCCGCGCGCCTCCCGGGAGTTGAGTTGCCTCTGGACCTGGCTGCGGTGGAGGCATTGCGCACCCCGCTTACCGAAGATGACCGGCTGACCCTGATGGACAACGTGCCGCCGCGCCCCTCGGGGCTGTGCACCGGGTGCCCGGAGCGGCCGCTGTTCTCCGCATTGAAACAGGTGCAGAAGGAGCTTGGTCCCTTCCATATCAGTTCGGATATTGGCTGCCATTCCTTCGCTACGCTGGCGCCTTTCAACCTGGGCAATACCATCATGGGCTACGGCCTTTCGCTGGCCAGTTCATCGGGTATTCGTCACACGCTGCCGCACAAGTCGATCAGCATCATGGGTGACGGCGGGTTCTGGCACAACGGATTGACCAGCGGTGTTACCAGTGCAGTGTTCAACAAGCACGATGGCCTGTTGATCATTGTCGACAATGGTTATGCCGCTGCCACTGGCGGCCAGGATATCCCGTCGCTGGTAGAGCCCAACAAGATCATTGCCACCACGATCGATGCCGACCGGGCCGGGCGTGACGATCAGCAACCGATCGACGAAGCCTGCCGGGGCGCTGGCGTGAAGTGGATACGCACCGTATCGACTTACAGCGTTGACACGATGAAAGACACCCTCAGGGAGGCGCTAACCACTGAGGAGAAGGGCCTGAAGGTGATCATTGCCGAAGGCGAATGCATGCTGAACCGCCAGCGGCGCATCAAGCCGCTGATGAAGCAGTCAATCAGCAGTGGCAAGCGCACTCTGCGCGCCCGCTTCATGGTCGACAGTGAAACCTGCACCGGTGATCACGCCTGTATCCGTATTTCCGGTTGCCCCTCGCTGACCATCAAACCCAACCCGGACCCACTGCGCAAGGATCCAGTGTCCTATGTGGACAATAGCTGTGTGGGCTGTGGCGTTTGTGGCGCCAACGCACATGCTGCCATTTTATGCCCGTCGTTCTCGCGGGTCGATCTGATCTACAACCCCAGCCGCTGGGATCGCACCGTCGCCGGGGTGCGCCAGCGCGTGATTGGCTGGTTCCAGGCCCGGGGTGAACGTAAAGACAGGGCGCAGGTGTTATGAGTCAGAAAACCATCAATATGGTGATTGCCGCCCTGGGCGGTGAGGGCGGCGGTGTGCTGTCCAACTGGTTGATCGATGTGGCCGACAGAGAAGGCTGGATGTGCCAGTCGACATCGCTGGCCGGGGTGGCACAGCGCACGGGCGCGACGATTTACTACTTGGAGTTGTTCCCGCGTAGTGCGATCACCGATGGCCGCCTGCCGGTTATGTCGCTGTTCCCCGCCCAGGGCGATATCGACATCGCAGTGGCCTCGGAAGTGGCCGAGGCGGGGCGCATGGTGCAGCGAGGCTTTGTGACGCCGGATCGCACGACGCTGATCGCATCGGATCATCGGGTTTATGGCATTACTGAAAAACAGCACCTGAGTGACGGCATTATCGATGCAGATCGTCTGCGAGATGTTGCCCAGCGCTATGCGCGCAACTATGTTCATTACGATATGCAAGCGCTGGCCAGTGAACATAACACTGTGATTTCAGCCATTCTGTTTGGCACTATCGCTGGTGCCGAGGTGCTGCCTTTTTCACGCGGCAGTTTCGAAGCCACGATCCAGGCAACGGGCAAGGCGGTAAAGGCAAACCTGGCCGCGTTTGAGGCCAGCTACCAGCGCGCCAGGCAGGGCGGTGTGGAAACGTTCGAGCCGGTGCATGTGACGCCCTCGCAAGAGAGCGGATTCCAGTTGCCGCCCGCGCGCAGTGGCCACGGTCGTGAACTGCTGTCGCACATTGAGCGCTTCCCGTCATCCTGCCACGAGGTGTTGTACCAAGCAGTACTTAAGCTGGTGGACTACCAGGATGCCGCTTATGCCGCACAGTATCTGGACATGCTGCAACCGGTGTTCGAGGCCGATAGCGGCGACAACGACCATGACCTCACGCGTGAAACCGCGCGTTACCTGGTGTTGTGGATGTGTTTCGAAGACATCCCCCGCGTTGCCCAGTTCAAGACTCGTGCCACGCGCATGGACAAAGTGCGCGAGGAAGTGCGCGCCGAACCGGATCAACTGTTCAACGTCACGGAATTCTTTCGCCCGCGTGTTGAAGAAGTCTGCGCCATGCTGCCGGCCGGCCTCGGTCGCCGGGTGCAGGATTCGCCGATCTGCAACCGTTTGATTGGCATGTTCAGCGGGGGCAAGCGTCTGCGCACCAATACGGTGTCAGTTTATGTGATGTTGCGCCTGCTGGCCGCCTGTCGCCGCTGGCGGCGCGCAAGCCTGGGTTACCAGCACGAGCATGCCATGATTCGGCGCTGGCTGGATGCAGTGATCGGCGCGGCGAGTACAGATCCGGCACTGGCGCGGGAAGTGGCGGAACTCGGCCGCCTGGTGAAAGGCTATGGCGATACGCGTTTGCGCACAACCGGGCAGGTCGGTGTCATGCTGACCCGGCTGCAAGGGGAGGCCGAGTGTAGTGCCGAGACACTGCGCCAGTGGCGTGAATCAGCACTGGCGGACGATGAAGGCGAGGCATTCCGGCGCCAGTTGGCTGCCTGATGCTGCATTCCTTCGTTAGCTGTTGTATGGCAGTTATTGCACGGCCAAATCGGGTTGGCAGTTCTCTGGATTTCGCTCGGCCAGAATGTCGATATTGAAGCGCATAACTCTTTCATTGTACTGGTTGAACGCTTCGTTGCGGCTGCGGATGACACCCCAGCGGTTGCGTATGAGACGCTCTGGTTTTTCGGTGATTTCGTAGGTAAAGGTAATGGTGTGCCCGGGTCGAACCGGCTGGAACCATTCCAGGTCTTCAATACCCATACCTGCGCCGTTGCGGCGTCCGTCTCTCACGCCTTGGGCAAATCGCTCCATGTAATCCACCATCAGTCGCATCCAGGTGGCTGTCAGGTGCCAGCCGGAGGCGACCAGCCCCTGATAGAGAGTGTCGCGGGCCTGCACCGGGTCGGTGTGGTGAATGGCCGGCGCGAAGCGCTTGCCGAATTCGATGATCTCCAGCTCACTGAAAGTGTGCGAACCGAAAACGTGAAACTCGCCGACGGGAATGTCTTCCCACCAGCGGCTGCGGATATAGGGCTCAGGCTGTACCAAGGTGCACCCCCTGTTCGGCATGTGCGATCAGCAGCACGGCACTCAGCTCGACGACCGGCTTGTGATCCTGATTATTGACCTGGATGTCGACCCGGGCGCGTCCGCAGCCGGGTTGGCGTGATTCGGCGTCGGTGCTGGTGACGGTGAACTTGCCGTGCAGCGTGTCATCGACCATGACCGGCATCTTCCAGCGCAGGTTGGGTACGGCTTCAATGCCCATGACGGGAATGTCTGCTGCCTGCAGGGTGTCTGTGAGCAGGCGCATGACCAGGGCGGTGACCTGCCAGCCACTGGCGCACAGGCCTCCGAAAATGGAGGCGTCCGCCGCTTCGCTGTCGAGGTGGTAGGGTTGGGGGTCGAATTCAGCTGCGAAGGCGAGAATATCCTCGCGCCGCAGCTGCAGCTGTCCGGTGGTAAACGCCTCACCGGACTGCAAGTCGCACCAGAATCGCTTCATGCCGACTGTCCTGTAGTGGTTGGCGCGGGGCTGGCCCGCGCCGCTACCTTAAACCAGGTGCCGTAATGCGTCTAGCGATGCCGGGTTGTTGTGCCTTATGCGTTGTTCCCGGTAAAGGCCGCCATTGCCTGACGGGCAATGATGGTCTGCTGCACTTCGGATGCGCCTTCGTAGATACGCAGGGCGCGAATGTCGCGATACAGCGATTCGACGATGTGTCCGCGGCGCACGCCATGTCCACCGTGTAGCTGGACTGCCGCGTCGATCACCTGCTGGGCAGATTCAGTGGCGTGCAGCTTGGCCATGGCTGCTTCCCGGGTTACCCGGTCGGCAACGCAGTCCCGTGTCCACGCCGAGCGATATACCAGCAGGGCACTGCTGTCGATGGCCAGTGCCATTTCGCCGACCTTGCCCTGTACCAGTTGCAGGTCGGCCAGGGTGCCCCCGAAAGCCTTGCGATTGCTGATATGTGACAGGGTCTCGTCGAGGGCGCGACGCGCCATGCCCAGGGCCGCGGCAGCAACCGTCGAGCGGAACACGTCCAGCGTGCCCATGGCAATGCCAAAGCCGCGGCCGGCTTCGCCAATGCGCTGGCTGGCTGATACGCGACAGTCGGTGAAGCGCAGGGTGGCAAGGGGATGGGGGGCCACCAGGTCGATGCGCTCGGCAATCTCAAAGCCGGGCGCATCGGCTTCGACGATAAAGCAGCTGATACCCTTGGCGCCCGGAGCCTCGCCGGTGCGAGCGAACACGGTGTAGAAGTCCGCGATGCCGCCGTTGGAAATCCAGGTCTTCTCGCCGTTGAGGATGTAGTCGTCGCCATCGCGGGTGGCGGTGCAGGCCATGGCCGCCACATCGGATCCGGCATCGGGCTCAGACAGGGCGAAGGCCGACAGCTTGCGACCGGCGGCGATATCGGGCAGGAAGCGCTCTTTCTGGGCGCTGCTGCCAAACAGGGAAATCGGGCCGGAACCAAGCCCCTGCATGGCAAAGGCAAAGTCCGCCAGGGCGTGGTGCCGGGCCAGGGTTTCCCGGATCAGGCACAGGCTGCGTACGCTGAGTGTATCGAGCGTGCCGCCACCACTGGCTGGCACGGCATAGCCGGTGATGCCGGCTTCACCCATGGCTTTCACAAGATGGATGCAGGTGCCGTCTAGGTCGTGGTGTTCGTTGACGGTCAGGGAGGGCAGGTGTTCTGCCGCCCAGCGGTCAACCGCAGCTTCCAACTCGCGATGACTCGCGTCGAGAAAGGGCCAATCAAGATAGCCTTTGTCACTCATGGCGTGCTCTCCTAGTCGCCTTGAAATACCGGTTTCTGTTTATTGACAAAGGCCTGGTAGGCGCGCTCGAAGTCCTTGCCCTGCATGCAGATCGCCTGGGCCTGTGCCTCGGCCTCGATGGCCTGGTCCACCGACATGTTCCATTGGTGGTGTAATTGATTCTTGGTGACCCCATTGGCAAAGGTGGGGCCGGCGACCAGCCGCTCGGCGGCTTGTTGGGCTGCAGTGGCTGGGTCGTCACTGACGCCGTTGAAGAAGCCCCAGCGCTCGCCTTCCTCAGCCTGCATGGCGCGGCCGAAGAACAGCAGTTCACTGGCGCGGCCCTGCCCGATGATGCGCGGCAGGATGGTACAGGCGCCCATATCGCAGCCGGCCAGGCCGACGCGATTGAAAAGGAAGGCAACTTTGGCGTCCGGTGCGGCGTAGCGCAGATCGGAGCTCATCGCGATAATGGCGCCGGCGCCAGCGCAGATGCCTTCCACCGCGCTGATGACGGGTTGCGGACAGGCGCGCATGGCTTTGACCAGATCGCCGGTCATGCGAGTAAAGGCCAGCAGTTCCTTCATGTCCATGCCGGTCAGCGGCCCGATGATTTCATGGACATCGCCGCCCGAGCAGAAATTGCCACCAGCACCGCGGATGACCACTGCGTGAATGTCATCGGCATACACCAGCGCGCGAAACAGGTCGCGCAGTTCTGCGTAGGATTCGAAGGTGAGGGGGTTTTTGCGTTCCGGACGGTTCAGGGTGATGGTGGCAATGCCGCCCTCGGCCTGCCACAGGAAGTGGGTTGCCTGGTAGTTTGCCATGGGTGAACTGTGCATGTGATTGTCCTGTGCTGGTAATTACGAAGCGCGTCAAGCGGCCACGATAAGCCGTGAATGGCAGCGCATCTGACGCTTCACTTTAAACGGTTTCCCCGCCGCTGACTGAAATGGCCTGGCCGGTGATGGAGCGGGCTTTGGGTGAACACAGCCAGCTCACGGTGTCAGCAACTTCCTCCGGCTCGATCAGGCGGCCCTGGGGATTGGTGCGGGTGAACGTGGCCAGTGCCTCGGATTCGCTGCGACCGGTCTTGCTGACAATATTGGCCACGGCGTCGCGGATAATGTCGGTATCGGTATAGCCCGGGCACACGGCGTTGATGGTGACACCCTTGTCGGCAAGCTCCAGCGCCAGCGCACGGGTGAGCCCAAGCACCCCGTGTTTTGCCGCACAGTAGGCGCTGACATAGGCGTAGCCCTTGAGCGATGCCGTACTGGCGATGTTGATGATGCGGCCGCTGCCCCGTTCACGCATGCCTGGCACCACCTGCGCGCAGCAGTTGAACACACCATCCAGGTTGACGGCCATCACCTGACGCCAGCCCGCGGCATCCAGTTTGTGAAACGGTGTGGTGGGTGCAGCTCCCGCGCAATTGATGAGGGCTTCCACAGGGCCCAGCGCCTGGCTGGCCTCGCTAAAGGCCTGCGCAACGCTATTGGCATCGGTAACGTCGCAGGTGACGATGCAGGTGCGGCTGTTGGCCGTCAGTGTGTCTCGCGTGGCCTGCAGGGGCTGTGAGCGACGCCCGAGCAAGCTGACTGCGTAGCCTTCAGCAGACAGGGTGCGGGCTATTGCCGCGCCAATACCGCTGCCGGCACCGGTGATCAGGGCGTGTTTCACGAACTGGCCGCCATTTCGCGAGCACGCTCCATATTGACATGGAGCTGGCGGTAGCCAAGGAAGTACTGATGGGGCTCGGAAACGCCCACACCGGTGTGACCCATCTCAGCCGCGGCCCGCAGCGTCCAGCCTGGGTCGGCCAGATGGGGGCGGGCGAGACACACTAGGTCGGCGCGGCCGGCTGCGATGATGCTGTTGACGTGGTCGACCTCGTAGATATTGCCTACAGCCATAGTGGCGATGTTGCCCTCGTTGCGTATGCGGTCAGACAGAGGCGTCTGGAACATGCGCCCGGGCAGCGGTTTGGCCTGGTGCGACACCTGCCCGCTGGACACATCGATGATATCGGCACCGGCCTCGCTGAAGGCCCGGGCAATTGCCACGGCGTCTTCTTCCGTGTTGCCCTGTTCTTCCATCCAGTCACAGGCGGATATCCGCACGGACATGGGCTTGTCAGCCGGCCAGACCTCGCGCATGGCGCGGAACACTTCCAGCGGGTAGCGCAGCCGGTTTTCCAGATTGCCGCCGTACTCGTCGTCACGCTGGTTCATAACTGGCGTGATGAAAGAACTGAGCAGGTAGCCGTGGGCGGCGTGCAGTTCAATCATGTCGAAACCGGCCCTTTCGGCGCGTTGGGCGGCGGCGACATGCTGCGCGGTGATGGCATCCATCATGTCGCGGGTCAGCGCTGCAGGCACAGGGCTGTAGCTGTCGTAGGGCAGGGCAGAGGCAGAGACCAATGGCCACTGGTCCGCGTCGTCAAGTGGTTCGTCGAGAATATTTGGGTCCCATTTCCAGGGCTCCTTGGTGGCACCCTTGGCGCCTGCGTGGCCAATTTGCAGGCAAAATTTCGCCTTGGAGTGCTTGTGCACAAAGTCGTTGATACGCTTCCAACTGGCTTCCTGCTCGTCGTTCCAGATGCCGGCGCACCCGGGTGTGATTCTGCCCTCGGGTGAAACGTCGGTCATTTCTGTATACACCAGGCCGGCGCCGCCCTTGGCCAAGCTGCCGTAGTGCACCAGGTGCCAGTCGTCGGGCAGGCCATCCACCGCGCTGTACATGGACATGGGTGACACCACGACCCGGTTGATCAGGTCCATGTCGCGCAGTTTGTAGGGCAGAAACATCGGTGGCACGGCACTGTCGAAGGTATCGCCCAGCACCCGCCTGGCCAGATGCTTCTCCATGCCCTCCAGCCAGGACTGGTCGCGCAATCGCAGGTTTTCGTGGCTCACGCGCTGGCTGCGGGTGAGCATGGAATAGTTGAACTGCTTGAGGTCGAAGGCGCGCGCATAACGCGGTACGTTCTCGAACCAGATCATGGCGTTACGCGCGCTGTTCTGCAGGCGCAGCGCATCGATCTCCCGTTCGGCCTGGTAGGCGTGCAGCGCTTCGCCGATGCTGCTGTCGCGCGTGAGGTGATCCGCCAGGGAGATGGCGTCCTCCAGCCCCAGTTTGGTGCCGGAGCCAATCGAAAAGTGCGCGGTATGGGCGGCGTCGCCAATCAGCACGACCCGCTCGTTCTTCACCCAGTTGCGGCACAGCACATGGGGGAAGTTGATCCAGGCGGAGCCACGGATGTGGGCCGAGTTGGTCAGCAGTTCGTGCCCGCCAAGGTACTTCTCAAAGATCTTGCGGCAGGTCTCGGCGCTTTCGGCATGGCTCATATGCTCGAAGCCGATGGCGTCGTAGACGTCGGGATTGCACTCGACGATAAAAGTGGAGGTGTCTTCGTCAAACTGGTAGGCGTGGGCCCAGATCCAGCCGTGCTCGGTCTCCTCGAAGATAAAGGTGAAGGCATCGCGAAAGGTCTGCTTGGTGCCCAGCCATACGAACTTGTTGGGCCGTACGTCGACACTGCAATCGAAGGTTTCAAGATCGGCGTTGCGGATGCGGGAATTAATGCCATCCGCGGCAACCACGACATCGGCGTCGGCGAAGCGGGTATCAATATCGTCGGGTGAGAATTCGTTCTCAAACTCCAGTACTACGCCCAAGTCACGGCAACGCTGGTGTAGAATCTGCAGCATGCGTTTGCGGCCAAGCCCAATGAAACCGTGGCCATCGGAGCGTTCCAGGCCGCCTTTGAAAAAGCAGTCGATCATGTCCCAGTGGATGAACTCGTCGGCAATCTGCTGGCCGCTGATCGGGTCGTTGGCCATTAGGTTTTCCACCGTCTGGTCCGAAAACACGACGCCCCAGCCAAAGGTGTCATCAGGGCGGTTGCGCTCGTACACGGTGATATCATGCGACGGGTCGCGCAGCTTCATGGAAATGGCCAGGTAAAGTCCGGAAGGGCCGCCGCCAAGACACACGATTTTCATGGGTAATCCTCTGTAATTTGCAGATGCGCCGCGAGCGGTCGCCAGAGTGCCAGTATTAGTTTAAGCTTAAAACTTGGCACGAGTATAGCGCAAACATTTTATGTTTAAAATATTAAATATCAGACCATGACAGATACCCAGCCCCTTTCCAGTCTCGACCACGAAACGCGCTTGCATGAGGATGACCACCATTCGATCAAGCTCTGGCTGCGCCTGCTTACCTGCTCCAGCCTGATAGAGTCGCGGCTTCGAACAGCGCTACGTGAAACCTTTGATACCACCTTGCCGCGCTTTGACTTCATGGCGCAACTCGAAAGGGCTCCTGATGGCCTTACCATGGGGGAGTTGTCCCGGCGCATGATGGTGTCTGGCGGTAACGTGTCAGGTATCGCCACTCAACTGGTGAACGAGGGACTGGTGTCGCGCAGCCCGCTGCCAGGTAACCGGCGTACCGTGGTGGTGCGTCTCACCGCCAAGGGTGCCAGGGCGTTCTCTGAGATGGCAGACCAGCACGAGCAGTGGGTGATTGGCATGCTGGGGCATTTGAAAGCGAAAGAAGTCGATCAATTGATGGGCTTGCTCAGCCGCGTCAAGGAAGGCCTGTAGCGCTACCGGAGCGGTGGGGCTCCCCTGGCGCCAGCCCTTGCAGGGCAAAATATTTTAAGTTTAAAATGTTGTGCCCTGACCCGCGCTGGAGCACACCATGTGGAAGCCGCCCGAACGCATCAAGTACACCGCTGTTGAGGATGACTGGCCCAGTGCCACTGAGGCGGCCGCCAGTCGCCTGTTTTCCCCCGTGCAGGTGGGCCCGCTCGTGCTGACGCAGCGCACATGGGTGCCCGCCATGGTGCCCTGGCGCTCCAATGAAGAGGGGGAGGTGACGGCCGATGTACTGCAATGGTACGAGCGCTTTGCCCGGGGCAAGCCCGGCGCGATTGTGGTGGAAGCCACCGGTATTCGCGATATTCCCAGCGGCCCGCTGCTGCGCATTGGCAGTGATCGCTATATTCCCGGGCTGAAAAAGCTGGTGGATGTGGTCCGCGAAGCCAGTGACGGCCAGACCCGCCTGCTCATCCAGATAATCGATTTTCTGCCCATTCGGCGCCGTCCGGACCCGGAGAAGTTCCTGCGCCGTTTTTTACCGGTCGGTGATCACCACCGGCAAGCGCTGGATATGCCCGGGGCCAGCGAAGAGGCGGTCCGCGAAGCCTTGCTGGCACTGGAACCCGAGGCTCTGGAAGCAACCCTCACTCCAAAAGAGTGGGAAGACATGCAAATGGGCTATCGTGAGCGAGTAACCGATACCCACATCAAGGGTATTGCACAATTGCCCCAAACCCTGCCCGAGCTATTCGCCAATGCGGCCCGGCGGGCCGAACAAGCCGGGTTTGACGGCGTCGAACTGCACTATGCTCACGCCTACACCATGGCGTCATTCCTCTCGGCCACAAACACACGGGATGACGGCTATGGGGGGGCACCGGAGAATCGTGTCAGGTTGCCGCTGGAGGTGTATCACGCAGTGCGCGCAGCCACGGGCGAGGGCTTTGCCGTGGGCTGTCGTTTTCTGAGTGACGAAATTATTGACGGTGGCAATCGGCTGGCTGACGCCTGCTATTTTGCCCGCTGCTTCGCAGAGGCCGGCATGGACTTCCTGTCGCTATCCCGCGGTGGCAAGTTCGATGACGCCAAGCAGCCCAAGGTGGGGTGGGCTGCCTATCCCTATACCGGGCAAAGCGGCTACGAGTGCATGCCAGGTTATATTTCTGATCAGCAGGGGCCCTTCGGCCGCAACATAGCGCCCGTTGCCCGTATTCGTGAAACCCTCAGGGCGCATCAATTGCCGGTGCCGGTCGTCGTGGCAGGGGGAATTTACGGCTTTTCCGCTGCAGAGGACATTCTCGTATCTGACCAGGCCGACATCATTGGCTTTGCGCGACAGGCGCTTGCAGACCCCGACTGGTTTGAGAAAGTTCGCACGGGTTACGGTCCCGCGGTGACGGTGTGCCGGTACAGCAACTACTGCGAAGGGCTCGACCAGAAGCACAAGCAGGTTACCTGCGAGTTGTGGGACCGGGAAGCACTGGACGAACCGGGGGTGGCGCTTACCGCTGATGGAAAGCGCCGGCTAATTGCGCCGCAGTGGACCGGGCAGGAATAGGCCTGGATTACCAGCTCCGGCGTATCCGGACGACTCCGACTATTGCTTGTAGAACGCGGGCTTGGCCTCGGTAGTCGGTCGCCAGTCATCGCCATAGAGTTCGCGATAGACCCACGGGCGTGGTACGGAACCCTTGACTGTTCCACCTTTCCACAGGTCGTATTCGGCGGTGCTGTACTGCCTGAAGAAAGCGTCCAGTTGGTGATCGAGTTGCTGCGAGATCTTCTCGTACTCAGGGTCGCCGAAGACATCGTTCAATTGTTCGGGATCTTTCTTAAGATCGAATAGAGAGTGATGGCCGGTGCCGTCGAGGCGTTTCCAGTAGGCGTAATCCCGGGTCCGGATGGCACGGGTTTCTTCCTGTTCAAAAAATATCGCGTCTCTCCACGGGGCTTTGCTGGATGCCTTGCGTGTCAGTTCCGCGAAACTCTTCCCGGGGCTGTTTTCCAGATTGATATTGTTGATGCCAGCCAGTTCGATGATTGTTGGTGCAAGGTCATACTGGCCGATCAAGTCCCGGTTCTCCGACCCAGCAGGAATCTTGTCTGGATGGCGGATGATGAGAGGAATATTCATGACGACATCGTAGGGACGCGCAGGAAAAGGGGTCATTGCGTGTCCCCAGAAGCCGTGTTGGCCGTAAAAGTTTCCCTGGTCAGTGGTGTATATGACGATGGTGTTTTCGTCGAGGTGGTTGCGATCCAGGGCGTCCAGTAGGCGGCCGACACCATCATCCACCAGAGTGTTCTGGGAAGCGATGTTGGCGCGTGTGGCCGGGTCGGCATTCATCCGCACGTAGTTGTACTGGAAGTGGTTTTTAACCTCCTCTGCGGTGTGGTAGTCACTGCCTGGGTCAGGGCCCGAGATCTGTTTGAGTATCTCCTCGTTGATTCTTTCGACGGGAAAGGAGGCCAGGGGCTGGTCGCGGTACTGTTCATAGAAACGGTTGCGGGCAGGCCCCATGTTGGTCGGCGGGTTTAAGTAGGGGCCATCGTAGGTCACCATCAGGAAGAACGGCTCTTCACCGTCTACTTTGTCCAGATAATCCACGGCTTTGTCGGTGAAAAAATCCACGATGTGCTGCCCTTGAACGGCGTACTCCCTGCCGTTGTCGATTACCTTGTTGTCCCAGAAGTCCACTGTGTGGCCCACCGAGAAGGTGACCCAGTGGTCTATGCCCGATGGCCGCTGCCGGGGCTGGCCGAGGTGCCACTTCCCGATCAGGCCCGTCTGGTACCCGGCGTCGCGCAAAGTGCGCGGCAGGGTACGAAACTCGTTGATGGCGTTCCAGTCAGCCGGCCAGTTGTCCATCTGGTGATCTTCCAGCCAGTTGTGCACGCCATGCTGGGAGGGCATAAGGCCTGTCATGATGGTGGCGCGGGTGGGGGAGCACATGCCGTTGACGGCGAACAGGCCGTCAAAACGCATGCCCTGGGCGGCGAGTGTGTCCAGGTTCGGGGTTTTAACATCGGGATTGCCGTAGGCGCCCAGCAGAGCCGATGGTTGGTTGTCGCTGATGATGTAGAGAATGTTGGGCCTGGTTACCGGTGCCGCGGAAGCCAGTGCGGGAAGCAGTGCAGTGGCGAACAAGGCGAGGTGTCCAAGCGGCTGCCAGTTCCACCGAATCAGCCCGTATATATTCAGTCGATTCTGTAACATTTTCTCTCCCTGTTTGGGTTGCGGCGAGGCATGTGCATAGCCGGGCGTGGGCATGATGTTGCTGCGGCAATGCCGAACTTATGTCTTTTTCTGTAGGCCGCCGAAGCGGTCGAAAAAGCCCTGGTCGACGGGCGGCAAGGGCCCCTCCGCGGTTACCATATGGCTTTCAAGGTAGTCTTCTGCACCCGCAAAAGTTGCCCGGTACAGATTGGATACAAGATTCCGCGCTGCATTGCCGGCCCACTCCCCGGGCAACAGTTCCTGTGGCAGGTCTGTATCGTTCAAGAGAATCCTGCGGTATTCATGGATGGCCAGGGTGCGGACCTGGAAGCACTGTTCGGGGGGCAGGGATTTCGTTCGTTCCACTGCCTGGAGGACAGGGCGGAAAGTAGCCAGAAAACTCCGATAGCGCTCTTCCAGTCCGTCAATTTTCCAGCAATCCTTCGCTAGTTCACGCAGAGCCGACTGTGAGGCGGCGTCCTCGGTATGGGCGTTCATGACGACCACTTTGTCGGCGACACCGAGTTCCTGCAGGGTTTCGTCAAGGGCGTGACGCTGGCCACCTGGGTGGCCCAGCACCCCGGTAGACAGGGCCGCGTAACCCTCCCAGCGCAATTGCCGACGCAGGGCTTCGCGCTCCTCATCGACCAGGAACGAAGGCAGGACCAGAATCCACTGGCCGTCCCAGCGCGGGCGTGACGCAGCGTAGATGCGGCGTGCGGCACGCTGGTACTGGCGCAGTCCGGTTTCCGACAGGCTGTAGTAACTGCGGCGGCCGACCTGGCGGGATGTGAGCCAGTTCTCCTGCAGCAGGCGATACGACGATGTGCGAACCAGGCGCTCACTGAGCCCGAAGGGGGCCAGGGAATCAATGAGACTGCCCAGCCATACCGAGCCGCCGTGTTGTGAAATTGCGTCGCCGAAGAGGGTGATGATCAATGAACGGCCGCGGATAGGCCGGCGCTCACGAAAGGCATTTAGTAAATCAGAAATGACTCTGGGTGATGACATGAGCTAGATGATCGCCTGTGCGGCATGTCCGAGGCCGGGTTGATTCATATATACACTACTAAATATCGAAAAGTAATAAGAAAATTGTGTCATAAAATTGCGACTACTATACTCAGGATCAATCCTGTTCAGAAGAGGTGCGCCATGCCAGTTTACCGTATCGACGGAATTACCCCTGTTGTTGATCCCACAGCCTATGTCCATGAGACGGCAGTCCTGATTGGCGACGCCATTGTCGGGCCAGGCTGTTACGTTGGGCCGCATGCGGTAATGCGTGGGGATTTTGGCCGTCTCATCCTTGAGGGCGGCGCCAACCTGCAAGATACCTGTGTCATGCACGGATTTCCCGGCACTGATACCGTGGTGGAAGAGAACGGCCACATTGGTCATGGCGCGGTGCTGCACGGCTGCCGTATCGGTCGCAACAGCCTGGTCGGCATGAATGCTGTGGTCATGGATGGCGCTGTGATAGGCGCCGAATCGATAGTTGCTGCCTGCGCCTTTGTTAAGGCCCGGTTCGAGTGCGCAGAGCGCTCAATGCTGGTCGGTAGTCCGGCAAAGCTGCTGCGCCAGGTCAGTGATGACGAGTTGGCCTGGAAGTCCCGCGGTACGGCCGAGTACCAGGCGCTGGCCCGCCGCAGTATGGCCACGCTTACACCCACCCAACCCCTGTCTGAGGTGGAAGAGGGGCGCGCCCGCATCAAGGTCAGTGATGTGCAGCCGCTGTACCAAAGCCGCAAGTAATCCTCCCGGGGCTGCAGCCACCCGCCCTGCGCCCCGTATCCTCCCCTGACTTTTTCATCGCACGGTGCGGTTGGCGCCACGGGCACTGCTGCCTGTGTGTTTCTGCGCTGGCGATAACGCCAGGTCAAATATGATACAAAAAAATTGGAAAATAAATAAAAAGGGTATTATATTCTTGCCACCTATAATTCACATAATCGAGAAAGCCGGAGTTTTTCAATGCGCTCAGCACCCTGTACCGAACCATTGCATGCGATTGAGCGAGCCAGTATCGATGAGCTGCGCGCATTGCAGCTTGAGCGCCTGCGCAGCACGTTGCGACATGTCTACGCCAATTCACCGGTGTATCGCGCCCGATTTGATGCCCACGGTGTCACGCCCGATGACCTTGGCAGTCTCGAGGATCTGTCACGCTTCCCGTTCACCACCAAGCAGGACCTGCGCGACAACTATCCTTTTGGTTTGTTCGCAGTGCCGCGTGAAGACGTGGTTCGCATCCACGCGTCAAGTGGAACCACCGGCAAGCCAACCGTGGTGGGCTATACCAAAGAAGACATTGATGTCTGGGCCGACGTGGTGGCGCGTTCCATTCGCGCCGCGGGCGGCCGCGCTGGCGATATGGTGCATGTTGCTTACGGTTACGGTCTGTTCACTGGTGGGCTTGGGGCGCACTATGGTGCCGAGCGATTGGGGTGCACCGTTGTTCCCATGTCTGGCGGTCAAACCGAGAAGCAGGTGCAGCTGATTCGCGATTTTGACCCGGACATCATCATGGTCACGCCGTCCTATATGATGAACCTGGCCGATGAAATGGAGCGCCAGGGTGTGGATGCATCAACTCTGGCACTGCGCGCCGGCATTTTTGGCGCCGAGCCCTGGACCGATGCCATGCGCCGGGAAGTGGAACAGCGCCTGGGTATCGATGCCATCGATATCTATGGCCTGTCCGAGGTCATGGGCCCGGGTGTGGCGCAGGAATGTATTGAAAGCAAGGACGGCCCGACCATCTGGGAAGATCACTTCTACCCGGAGATCATCGATCCCGAGACCGGCGAGGTGCTGCCCGACGGCGAGGAAGGGGAGTTGGTCTTCACCAGCCTAACCAAGCGGGCCATGCCGGTGATTCGCTACCGCACGCGCGATCTCACGCGCCTGTTGCCGGGCACAAGTCGCACCATGCGCCGGATGGCCAAGATCACCGGGCGTTCCGATGACATGCTGATCATTCGCGGCGTCAACGTCTTTCCGT
This sequence comes from Parahaliea mediterranea, assembly GCF_003402235.1. Lineage (GTDB taxonomy): Bacteria > Pseudomonadota > Gammaproteobacteria > Pseudomonadales > Halieaceae > Parahaliea > Parahaliea mediterranea. The sequence goes on along the minus strand of NZ_QEWO01000002.1, from coordinate 857,455 downwards.
CACAGATTGAAGAACAAGTGCTGGCGGTAGAGGGACTGGCGCCTCACTACTACCTTGAAGTCAGCAAGCAGGGACACCTGGACGCGCTCGCCGTCCATGTGGAAATGGCCGCCCCCAGCTCACCGGAAGCCATGCAGGCGTCACAGAAGACCCTGCAGCACCGGGTGAAGTCAATGATTGGTGTATCCGCTGTGGTGACAGCACACGAGCCTGGCGCCATTCCGCGCTCCGAGGGCAAGGCAAAGCGCGTGGTCGACAAGCGCTGATATCCACAGAAACAACCGCCAACCAGTATTCGCACAGAAACAGGAGTAACCAGATCATGCTAGAGAGCTACGTAGCCGGGCAATGGCAAGCAGGAAAAGGCGAGGGCGTTACCGTGCGCGATGCCGTGGGCGGCGAGCGGGTGTGCCAGGTGTCCAGTGACGGCATAGATTTTGGCGCTGCGGTGCGTCATGGCCGTGAAGTGGGCGGCCCGGCATTGCGTGCAATGACTTTTCACGACCGCGCAGCGGCCCTGAAGGCCATGGCCAAGCATTTGATGGCCAAGAAAGAAGCTTTCTATGCCCTGTCTTCGAAAACCGGGGCAACCCGTGCCGATGGCTGGGTCGACATTGAGGGTGGAATAGGCACGGTATTCACCTATGCAAGCCTGGTGACGCGGGAAATGCCGAATGACGTTGTTATGGTGGAAGGTGATGTTGAGCGCCTGTCCAAACAGGGCAGCTTTATTGGGCGGCATATCCTGACACCCAAGGCGGGGGTTTCGGTCCACATCAACGCTTTCAATTTTCCCTGCTGGGGCATGCTGGAGAAAATTGCGCCCAGTCTTGCGGCGGGCATGCCGGTGATCGTTAAGCCGGCTACGCCGGGTGCCTTCCTCACTCAGGCCGTTGTTCGGGAGATCATTGACGGCGGCTTCTTCCCCGAGGGTGCGATACAGCTTATCTGTGGCTCTGCCGGTGACCTTCTTGATCAACTGGACGAGCAGGATGTGGTGACCTTTACCGGCTCGGCCAGCACCGGGCAAAAGCTGCGCGCACACCCGAATATTGTTGCCAAATCGATCCCGTTTACGATGGAGGCCGATTCGCTCAATTGCGCGATTCTTGGTGAGTCTGTACAGGCAGATGACCCGGAGTTTGATCTTTTTATCAAGGAAGTGGTGCGCGAAATGTCGGTGAAAGCGGGGCAGAAGTGCACCGCCATCCGCCGCGTTATTGTGCCTCGTGCGCAGGTGCCGGCCGTTACGGAGGCGCTGAAGGCGCGGATTGGCAAGTTGGTTGTAGGGCACCCCGATGCCGAAGGCGTTCGCATGGGGTCGCTGGTCGGTCGTGACCAGGCGGAGGATGTTCGGGCGAAAGTGGAGCGGCTCTTGCAGGAGTGCGAGCTGATTCACCGTGATGACAACCTGCCGCTTACCGGCACCGACAACAGCGGCGGCGCTTTCTACCCGCCGACGCTGCTGTACTGCGATGCGCCTTTGCAAAAGCACCTTGTTCACGAAGTAGAAGCCTTTGGCCCTGTGAGCACGGTCATGCCTTACGACAGTCTTGCCGACGCAGTGGCAATTGCCCGTCTTGGCAAAGGCAGTCTGGTGGGATCCCTGTTTACCCATGATGATCGCGAGGCGCGTGAGGTCATCCTTGCCACTGCCCCCTGGCACGGCCGCATGCTGGTGCTGAATCGCGATTGTGCCGGCGAGTCGACCGGCCACGGCTCCCCCCTGGCGCCGCTGGTGCACGGTGGCCCCGGGCGCGCAGGGGGCGGCGAAGAGCTGGGCGGCCTGCGCGCCGTCAAGCACTATATGCAGCGCACTGCTGTGCAGGGCTCGCCGTCAACGCTGATGGCTATTACCTCCGAGTACCACCCCGGCGCGCGGGTCTATAGCGACGCGGTACACCCGTTCAAGAAGTATTTCGAGGATCTGCAGGTGGGCGAAACGCTGGTCACTCACCGGCGTACCGTGACCGAGGCGGACATCGTCAATTTCGGCTGTATTAGTGGCGATCACTTCTACGCGCATTTCGACGAAATTGCCGCCCGCGACTCCTTCTTTGGCAAGCGCGTAGCTCATGGCTACTTCGTGATATCGGCCGCAGCCGGCATGTTTGTGGAGCCGTCACCGGGCCCGGTAATTGCCAACTATGGTCTGGAGAACCTGCGGTTCGTGGAGCCGGTGGCGCCGGGGGATACGATTCGCGTCAAGCTCACGGTAAAGAACAAGATCAAGAAGGCCAAGCGCGGCGACGAGAAACCCAATGGCGTCGTGGTATGGGCCATTGAAGTCACCAACCAGGAAGAACAGCTGGTTGCCGTCTACGACATCATGACGCTGGTGGAGCGTCGGGAAGACTGACGTCCTGTGCAACCAGTGATAAGGAACTGAATATGTCCTATAGCAACATAGCATTCAGCATTGATGCGGGCGTAGCAACCCTAACCCTGAACCGTCCGGATGCGCTGAACAGTTTTACCACCGAGATGCACCAGGAAGTGCGCAGCGCCCTTACCATCGCCGCAGAAGATAAGCAGGTGCGTGCGGTCTTACTCACCGGAAACGGCCGTGGTTTTTGCGCTGGGCAGGATCTGAATGATCGCGCCGTGGCGCCCGGTGAGGCGATGCCTGATCTCGGCGATTCGGTGGAGAAAAACTACAACCCGTTGATTCGCCTGTTAACGGGGATGGAAAAGCCGGTGATCTGTGCCGTCAACGGTGTCGCCGCTGGCGCCGGGGCCAATATTGCGCTGGCCTGCGACATTGTGATTGCCGCCCGCTCGGCAAGTTTTATCGAATCGTTCTGCAAACTCGGCCTGATCCCGGATTCTGGCGGCACCTGGATTCTGCCGCGCCTGGTTGGCATGGCGCGGGCCCGGGGCCTGGCCATGCTGGGCCCCAAAGTCTCCGCCGAGCAGGCCGAGCGCTGGGGCATGATCTGGCAGGTTGTCGATGACGCCGAACTGATGGAGACCGCACTCGGCCTCGCCCGCCAGCTGGCTACCCAGCCGACCCGAGGGTTCGCCTATTCCAAGCAGGCCCTGGCAGCATCTGCCACCAACTCCCTGGACCAGCAGCTTGAGCTGGAAAAGGAGCTGATGCGCGCCGCCGGCAAGACGCACGATTATCAGGAGGGGGTCAAAGCCTTTCTGGACAAGCGCCAGCCGGTGTACCGGGGAGAATAGCCATGCTGGCACCGCAACAACTGGCAGAAGCTGCCGCCGGTGCGATGTGGTCGGGCGACCGGGCTTCCCAGGCCGTGGGCATGCGCATCGACGCGGTGTCCCCGGGGCGGGCCGAACTGTCTATGACGGTCAGGGAGGACATGCTGAACGGCCACCAGCTCTGCCACGGTGGCTTTCTGTTTACGCTCGCCGACAGTGCGTTCGCCTTCGCCTGCAACAGCGAGAACCACAGCACGGTGGCCTCGGGCGCACGGATCGAATTTCTGGCGCCAGGCAAACTGGGCGACACACTGACGGCTGTGGCCAAACAGGTTCACCAGGGGCACCGCACCGGGCTGTATGACGTCGAGGTTCGCAACCAGGATGGCAAGACGCTGGCGGTCTTCCGTGGCAATGCCCACCGTATCGGTGGCAATCTGGTCGACCCCGAGAATGGAGATTCCCTGAAATGAATGACGCTTTTATTTGTGATGCCATCCGCACGCCCATCGGGCGCTACGGTGGCGCGCTGTCGGCGGTGCGCGCCGACGACCTCGGCGCGGTGCCACTGGCCGCCCTGATGGCCCGCAATGGCAGTGTGGACTGGTCCCGGGTCGATGACGTCTGGTACGGCTGTGCCAATCAGGCCGGGGAGGACAACCGCAACGTCGCGCGGATGTCATCCCTGCTGGCGGGCCTGCCCGTCGATGTGCCCGGGGTTACCGTCAACCGCCTGTGCGGTTCCGGCATGGACGCGGTGGGCACGGCGGCGCGTGCGATCCGCGCCGGCGAGGTGCAGCTGGCCCTGGCCGGTGGTGTCGAGTCGATGTCGCGGGCGCCCTTCGTCATGCCCAAGGCGTCGACCGCCTTCAGCCGCGATGCCCAGATTTACGATACGACCATCGGCTGGCGTTTCGTCAACAAACTGCTCAAGGCGCAGTATGGCATTGACTCGATGCCCGAAACGGCTGAGAACGTGGCCGCCGAGTTCGGCATTGAGCGCGAGGCCCAGGATGCCTTTGCCCTGCGCAGCCAGCAGCGCGCTGCTGCGGCGATCGAGGCGGGGCGGTTGGCGGAGGAAATCACCGCGGTCTCCATCCCCCAGCGCAAGGGCGATCCTGTAGTGGTCGATGCCGATGAACATCCGCGCGCGGACACCACGCTGGAGGCATTGAGCCGCCTGGGTACCCCCTTTCGGCAGGACGGCTCGGTGACTGCGGGCAACGCCTCGGGCGTCAACGATGGCGCCTGTGCGCTGTTGCTGGCTTCAGAAGCTGCCGCACAGCAGCACGGCCTGACGCCCCGGGCCCGCGTGGTGGGCATGGCCACCAGTGGCCTGGCGCCACGCATCATGGGCTACGGCCCGGTCGGGGCGGTGCGCAAGGTGCTGCAGCAAACCGGCTTGACCCTCGGCGACATGGATATCATCGAGCTGAACGAGGCGTTTGCCGCCCAGGGCCTGGCGGTCACCCGTGAGCTCGGTTTGCCGGACGATGCCGGTCACGTCAATCCCAATGGCGGGGCCATTGCACTGGGGCACCCGCTGGGCATGAGCGGTGCGCGACTGGTGACCACCGCCATGTACGAACTGCACCGCAGCGGCGCCCGCTATGCCTTGTGCACGATGTGTATCGGTGTGGGGCAGGGCATCGCAATGATCATTGAACGTGTCTGACAGGAGAGAGGTTATGACCAACGACAGCTTGCAGACGGAAGCACAATTGAATGCGGATTTTCAGGCGAGAATTGACGCCGAGGAAAAGATCGAACCCCGGGACTGGATGCCACAGAAGTACCGCCAGAACCTGATTCGGCAGATTTCCCAGCATGCTCACTCTGAAGTGATTGGCATGCAGCCCGAGGGCAACTGGATCACCCGCGCGCCAACGCTGCACCGCAAGGCCGTATTGCTGGCCAAAGTGCAGGATGAGTGTGGCCATGGACTGTATCTCTACAGTGCGGCCGAAACCCTCGGTATCAGCAGGGAAGAGTTGATTCAGGCCCTGCATTCCGGTGCCGCCAAGTACGCCTCCATTTTCAATTACCCTTCGCTGACCTGGGCCGATATTGGCGCGATCGGCTGGCTGGTGGATGGCGCGGCCATCGTGAACCAGGTGTCACTGCAGCGCACCTCCTACGGCCCCTACGCCCGCGGTATGGTGCGTATCTGCAAGGAGGAGAGTTTTCACCAACGCCAGGGCTACCACATCATGATGACCCTCATGCAGGGCAGCGCCGCACAGCGCGAGATGGCACAGGATGCCGTGAATCGCTTCTGGTGGCCGTCGCTGATGATGTTCGGCCCCCACGACGCCGAGTCCGCCCACTCCGCCCAGTCCATGACCTGGAAGATCAAGCGGCAGAGCAACGACGAACTGCGGCAGAAATTTGTTGACCAGACCGTGGAACAGGCCGAAGTGATCGGCATCAGCCTGCCTGACCCCGACCTCAAGTGGAATGAAGAACGTGGGCATTACGACTTCGGTGAGATCGACTGGAAGGAGTTTAACCGGGTGATCAACGGCAGCGGCCCCTGTAATCGTCAGCGACTGGAGCATCACATCAGCGCCCACGAGGAGGGCGCCTGGGTGCGTGATGCGATTGCCGCCCACGAAGCCAAAAAACAACAGCGTGCCAATCGCGCAGCCTAGGAAGTAGACATGTCACATCATATGAAATTGTACGAAGTGTTTATCCGGTCGCGTCGTGGGCTGGATCACAAACACGTGGGCAGCCTGCATGCCGAAGATGCCGAGCAGGCCATGGAATACGCCCGCGATCTCTACACCCGGCGCAGTGAGGGGGTCAGCATCTGGATAGTGAATTCGTCTGACATTCACGCCTCCCAGGAGAGCGACTGCGAGAGCTTCTACGACCCGCTCGATGACAAACCCTACCGGCATGCAACGCATTACCAGTTGCCGGACAAAGTCAACAATATGTGAGGCGAGGCCGACGATGGACAACGATCTGACACAGGCAACTGCGGACTATGCGGTACGCCTGGGTGACGACGCCCTGATTCTGGGCCACCGGCTGTCTGAGTGGTGCAGTCGCGGGCCGTTCATGGAAGAGGATCTGGCGCTGACCAACGTGGCGCTGGATTACATCGGCCGCGCCCGCATGTTCCTCGGTTACGCAGCCCAACTGCGTGGTGGCGAATGCACCGAAGACACCCTGGCTTACCAGCGGGACTGCCGCGAGTTCACCAACCTGTTAATCAATGAGCTGCCGCGTGGTGACTTCGCTTTCACCATGGTGCGCCAGTATCTGCTCGATGAACACTCCCTGCTGTTTCTTGATCAGCTCGGGCGCTCGTCGGATAGCGAGCTGGCGGCCATTGCAGGCAAGGCGATCAAGGAATCGCGCTACCACCAGCGGCGCAGCCGTGAGTGGATGCTGAGGTTGGGCGATGGCACCGAAGAGTCACAGCGCCGGCTGCAGAATGCACTGGATGACCTCTGGGGCTATACGCCAGAGCTCTTCCTGATGGATGAGCTGGAAACGGCTTTGTATGAGTTGGGTATTGCTGTCGACCGGGCTGCGCTGCAAGCCCCCTGGCAGGCAGCGGTCCACAGCGTCTTCAGTGAAACCGCTGTGACTGTTCCCAGCGGTGGCTGGGAAGTGGTTGGCGGCCGGACCGGGTATCACACCGAGCACCTTGGTCACCTGCTGAGTGACCTGCAGTTTGTACAGCGCGCTTATCCCGGATGCCAATGGTGAATACGCAGCCCTGTGTTTCTGGTTCCACTATACCGCTGCTGCCGCATGAGGAGTACGAGCGCCGGCAACGCCGTGCCCAGTCGTCGCATCCGGAGCTCTGGTGTGTTCTGGACGCAGTGAAAGACCCGGAAATCCCGGTGATCAGTATCTGGGAGCTGGGGGTGTTGCAGAACATTGAGCGCGAAGGGGAGACGGTTGTAGTCACCATTACCCCCACCTATTCAGGGTGCCCGGCCATGGACGTGATTCGCGAGGAAATAGCTACGGCGTTAACCACCGCTGGCTACGGGCAACATCGTGTGCTCACGCAGCTCTCTCCCGCCTGGTCCAGCACCTGGATGGACGACGACGCCCGGGCCCGCCTGCAAGCCTATGGTATTGCGGCACCCGTCGCCGGGGATGTGCGCTCAGACCCGGCCTGCCCCCACTGTGGCAGTGTCGAGGTCCGTTCTATCAGCGAATTCGGTTCCACCGCCTGCAAGGCGCTGTTTCAGTGCCTGGACTGTCGCGAGCCATTTGATTATTTCAAGAGTTTCTAGGAGTCGCCATGAACGACGTTCAGTTTCATAGCCTGACGGTAGGCCGTGTAGAGCCAGAGACCGATTATGCGGTGCGCTTGAGCTTTGATATTCCCGGCCCTTTGCAGGACACCTTTCGCCACGACCCTGGCCAATATCTGACCCTGCGCGCCACGGTAGGGGAGGCTGAGCTGCGTCGGTCCTACTCGATTTGTTCCGGGGTTAACGATCGTCAGCTGCAAGTGGCGGTGAAACGGGTGGATGGTGGCGTTTTCTCCAACTTCATCAACGACAGCCTGCAGGCCGGCGACAGTATTGATGTGATGCCGCCCCAGGGCAGCTTTTTTGTGCCGCTGGATCCGGCTGCGGGGCGCAAATACCTGTTTATCGCCTCTGGTAGCGGCATTACGCCGGTGGTATCGAACATCAAGTCGATCCTGGAAGTCGAGCCCGAGGCTTCGGTTACTCTGCTCTACGGGAATCAGCGCACCAATACCATTATGTTCAGGGAGACACTCAGCTTCCTGAAGAACCGCTACCTGACCCGCTTTCAATGGATCAACATTCTCAGTCGGGAGGACCAGGGGGCGGATATCCTGAACGGCAGGTTGAACAATCGCAAAGGGGCCGAGCTCAACCGGCAGCTGATTAGCCTCGACAGCTTCGACCACTATTTTATCTGTGGCCCCGAGTCGATGATTTCTGAAGTGTCCCGTGGCCTGCGCGGCGTCGGGGTTGCCGAATCGAACATTCACTACGAACTGTTTGCTGCCTCTGCAGACGACGCCCGTGAAATTGTCGAAAAGCACCACGCGCGCGCCCAGGCCTTTGCCGGCAAAGTCAGTGAGGTGACAGTGGTGATGGACGGGCGATCCAGCACCTTCGACCTCACTGCGGACGGTGAAAATGTGCTGGACGCTGGCATCAGTCATGGTCTCGATTTGCCGTATTCCTGCAAAGGGGGCGTATGCTCCACCTGCAAGGCCCGGCTGATTGAAGGTGAAGTGGACATGGACATCACCCATGCCCTGGAGCCCGGTGAACTTGAAGCGGGCCTTATCCTGACCTGCCAGGCCCACCCGATATCTGATCGGGTGATTGTTGATTTTGACCAGAAATAACAGGAAATAACGATTATGTACGGCATGAGAGTTGAGTATCCGCGCACCGAAGGCAGCAAGTTCGACATGGATTATTACCGCGATTCACACATACCGCTTTGTGAGCGCCTGCTGGCCGATTTTGGCCACGTTGGAACCGTGCTACACCTGGGTGCGGGCAAGGCACCCGGAGGAGAAGATTTGCTGTGGGCGAGTGTGGATATCCTGTTCGAGGATATCGACCAGCTGAAAGCCGGGCTGGCCGCCGCCGGCAAGGAGATTGGCGCCGACGTGCCCAATTACACCGATGTCACCCCGAGAATGAGCTTCTCTGAAGTGCGTCTCAAGCTTGAATGAAGCGGCGTGGCGCTGTCCGTTGGGGATTACTCGTCCTGTGCTACGGCCTGGCCCTGATTCCCGTCGGGCTGGCGCTGGCGGCCGAACGGCTGGCCGCTGCCGAGCCGGTACAGGGGCTGGCCATGCTGCTGGGCTATCTGGCCCTCGGCTTCCTCGCGCTGCCCTTCGTCCTGCGCCCGCTGGCCCAGCGTGCCGGAGCGCTGCTTACCCGCGAACTGCACCGGCAACTGGGTTACCTGGCATTGGCTCTGGTAGCGGCCCATATGGTACTCAGCCTGGTCGCAGAGGAGCAGGTGCTTTCCTACCTGCATCCCCGGGCACCGGGGCCGATGCTGGCCGCCCTGCTGGCCACGGTGGCGTTGCTACTGTTGGCGCTATTGTCCGGGCAGCGGCTGCGCCGGGCTTTTCCCGGCGGCCTGCCCTCCTGGCGCTGGCTGCACGGCGTGCTGGCCCTCCTGGGTCTGCTCGCCGGGCTGTACCATGCGGTGTGGGCCGCGCTGCTGCTGCCGGCATTGCCACGCGCGTTGCTGCTGGCGGCGGGCGGGCTGCTGACGCTAGCCTACTGCCTGTCCGTAGAGTTGCGTCTGCCCAGCCCGCTGCTCGCGCCCGACGCCCGTTTTGGGCGGACTGAGCTGGTGGGTCTTTATGTCTTTGTATTTACCTGCAGTCTCGTGCTTTGGTGGAGCCTGCCCGGGCAGGCTGTGGAGTGAATGTGCTTCGCATCTACGGCCTGGCCTTGGCGGCCGTCCTGCTGGCCTGTGTGCTGGCGCTGGCCCACCGGTGGCATCGGGCGGTGCTGCCTTCACAACCCCTGTGGCCCCTGGCGTTTGATCATGCTGATCATATTGCCACCTCCTGCACCCAGTGCCACCATAACTTCGTTGACGGTTCCGGCGGTGGCAGTTGCCTGCAGTGTCACAAATCGTCGCCGGAGGTGGTGATGGATATCGAAACCCGCTTCCACGCTTTCTGTCGCGATTGCCATCTGGCGGCGCGGGACAAGGGCGAGGCTTCCGGGCCGGTGCACAGTTGCGCGACCTGCCATCCAAAGAATAACTACCTGTGAGGGGCCATGGAAACGGAAGGTAAACTTGCGCTGGTCCGGCGCCGCACCCGGCGCAGAATGGTGTTCTCGGTCATCATTCTGCTGTCGTATTTTGCCTTTGTCCTCAACTGGACTGGCGCGGGGGCCTTCCTGACTCGCGCCCTGCCCGGCAGCCACATCACCGGGTCGCTGCTGATGTTCGTGTTTCTCATCCTGTTCTTCCTGGCGCTGGAACTGGCGTTCCTGTGGCTCTATCGGCGGGAGGGCTAGGAAAATGCGCTCACTTCTCTATCGCCTTTTCCGTGCGTTTCCGGCGACCACGGGGTTCTTGCTGGCCAGCGCTCCGCTTGCCGCCGCGCCTGCGCCCGACGGTGGGGCGGCCCGCCACACACTCAATCCTGTCGCCATTGGCATGTTCCTGCTGTTTGTTTTGGTGACGCTGTTTATTACCTGGTGGGCGGCCAACCGCACCCGCAGCAGTCACGATTTTTACAATGCAGGTGGCCAGATCAGTGGCCTGCAGAATGGCGCGGCCATAGCCGGCGACTTTATGTCTGCCGCATCGTTTTTGGGCATTACGGGGCTGATTTTCCTCGGCGGCTTCGACGGTTTGGTGCTGGCCTTGGGTGCCTTTTCAGCCTGGCCGTTGATGCTGTTCCTGCTGGCGCGGCGGGTGCGCAATCTCGGCCGCTTCACCTTCATTGACGTGGTTTCCGAGCGCCTGGAACGCACACCGATCCGCCTGGTGACGGTATTCGGCACCCTGATTGTGGTGATTCTGTACTTGATAGCCCAAATGGTTGGCGCCGGTAAGCTGATCCAGCTGCTGTTTGGCTTGCCCTACGAAGTGGCGGTGATCGCTATCAGCGCTCTGGTGCTGGCCTATGTCGCTTTTGGCGGCATGCTGGCCACGACCTGGGTGCAGATTGTGAAAGCGGTGCTGCTGCTTACCGGGGTTACTATCTGTGCCGTTCTGGTGCTACACAACGTGGGCTACAGCTTAGATGAGTTGCTGGTACAGGCTTCGGCGGCGCACCCGTCGGGCGATGCCATCCTTCGCCCGGGGCTGTTGTTCAAGGATCCGCTGCAGGTCACCACGACGCTGGTGTCGATGCTGTTTGGCACGCTGGCCCTGCCGCATGTATTGATGCGCTTGTATACCGTACCGGATATGCACCAGGCGAAGATGTCCGCATTCTACGCCTCGGTATTTATCGGGTACTTCTACATTGCGCTGTTGGTTATCGGCTTTGGCACCGTCATGTTGCTCTATGGCAACCCCCGTTTCTTTGACGCAGACGGCGGGATCATCGGTGGCAGCAACATGGCATCCATCCACCTGGCCACCGCCGTTGGCGGCGACATGCTCACCGGCTTCATGTCGGCGGTCACCTTTGCCACAATCCTTGCGGTGGTGGCGGGGTTGACGGTATCCGGGGCCGCGGCGATTTCCCATGACCTCTATGCCGAGGTGCTGTGCAAGGGTGAGCCCGACCCGGCAAAGGAATTGCAACTGACCCGAATTAGCACGTTGACCATTGGCGCCATCGCTGTGGTGCTTGGCATTCTGTTCCAGGACGAAAACGTCGCCTTTATAGCGGCAATGCCCATGGTGGTATCGGCGTCGGTGAATTTCCCGGTGCTGTTTCTCTCCCTGTTTTGGGCGGGTTTCACAACCCGCGGTGCAATCATTGGTGCCCTGCTGGGCCTGGTGTCGTCGGTGGTGTTGATTGTCATTGGCCCGCAGGTCTGGGTATCGGTGCTGGGCTTTGAGCAGGCGCTGTTTCCCTACGATTATCCTGCCCTGTTTACCCTGCCAATGGCGCTGGCCGCCTGCTGGTTGTTCTCTGTCACTGACCGCTCCAGCCGGGCTGACAGGGATCGCGGGAACTATCCTGCCCTGCTGCTGCGGTCGGAGTTTGGTAACGCACCGCCTGCAGGGGCGGCGCGCTCAGCGCAACGGACAGTTTGACTTTATGGCGCTGCAGGCGTTCACTTGGTGGTACCTGCAGCGGCGTCAGGGCAATTCGGTGAGGAGGCCGCAGTTGCGATGGGTAGTCTGATGGAGGTCGAGATACAGGGCTTTGATCAGTTCGACACGCAGGTGAGTGAACTGTTCTTTCCCATGGACTGCGAGACCCCGCGCGACAGTCGTGGAGGCTTTCGTGGTGCGATTGAGCGCCGGCAGTTTGGTGAACTGGGTTTTGCCGCCGTACGCAGTACGCCTCTGGATGTGTACCGCCGGCGCAGCCACATTGGCCGTGTGTCCAGCACCCAGTATCTGGTCAAGGTGCAGGTAGAGGGGGAAAGCCTGATTTGCCACCGGGGGCGCGAAGCGCACCTGCGCCCTGGTGACTTTACGCTTTGCCTGAGTTCCGAGCCCTACGAATTACACTTTCCCTCTGATTATTCCCAGGTGGTGTTGTCGGTACCCCAGCCGTTGATGGAGGACTGCCTGCATCATCCCGAGCGGCATCTTGGAGTGCGCAGGGACGCCAGGGTCGGGGCAAACGGCCTGTTTTCCCAGTTTGTGACATCCATTGTCAGTCGGCTGGATGATATGGACGGTGTGCTGGCTCAACGGCTGGAAGCCAACGTGATTGACCTGCTTGCTACTACATTGACACACAGCGAGGAGTCGGAGCGGCGGGATCGCCTGGATAGCGGTGTGAAATGCGAACATCTGCACCGGATCAAACAGTTCATTCGCTCACATCTGCATGACGAGCGCCTGGGGCCGGGTTGGGTCGCTCAGTCGCTGGGCATCTCCACGCGCTATCTCCATTTGTTATTCGCTGATGAAGGGGTGTCCGTCTCTCGCTACATTCTTGGGATGCGCCTGGATGCCTCGCGCCAGGCATTCAGTAATGCCTCCTATCACCGGTATTCCATAGCAGACATTGCCTACCGCTTCGGTTTCAAGGATCCGGCCCATTTCAGCCGGGCCTTCAAGCGCGCCTTCGGGGATTCCCCCGCCCGCTACCGGCGTGCACTCGGGGCCGAGTAGCGCAGCCTCCGGGACCTCATTCTCCCTGAGCCAATCTGGGTTTGCGCGCAGAGACAACTCCCGTGGCGCAGTAAGGTTGTAGGGTTAACGATATTCACCAGTGCAGCGACGGCGAGGCAGGCGGTATTGTGTCGTCGGTATGCTTGGTGTCGATAACAATACAATGACAGAGGGTAGTCCCATGAAGAACGATAAATCCGGAATCCCCAAATGCCGCATCGGCGCAGCGGTCAGCCTGGCGCTGTTTACTTGCGCACCAGGGCTTGCCCAGCAACTGGAAGAAGTGGTGGTTACCGCGCAGAAGCGGCAGCAGAGCATGCAGGATATCGGGGTGTCTGTTACTGCCTTTACCGGTGAAAGCATGCGAGAGCTGGGCATGGTCACAAGCACCGATGTAGTGACCATGACCCCAGGACTGAACTACACCACACCGAACGCCGAGGGCAGCCAGACCAACTTCTTCCTGCGCGGCGTTGGCCTCAATGATTTTACTGACGCCAATGAAAACCCCGTCGCCGTGTACATGGACGAAGTGTACCGCGGGGCAATGGCGGGGCTGTCCTTCCAGTTGTTCGACCTGCAGCGCGTAGAAGTACTGCGCGGGCCACAGGGAACACTGTTCGGGCGCAATACCACCGGTGGCCTGGTTCACTTTTTGTCTGAGCAACCTTCCGACGAATTCAATGGCTACGCCGATTTGACCCTTGGTGAGGAAAGCCAGGTCAAGTTTGAGGGTGCGATTGGCGGAGCCTTGAGTGACACCCTGATGGGCCGCCTCTCGGTGGCGACACACGACTATGATCCCTACGTCAAAAACCGTATTGGCCGCGATTACAATGGCCTGGAGTCCCGGGCTGCCCGGGGCCAGTTGAAGTGGGTGCCCAGCGATACGTTTGACCTGCTGCTGTCGGCCAATTACGGCAAGAACGATGCCGAAGTGGGGGCCTGGCAGCACCAGTCAACCAAGATTGGTGCCGACGGGTTTACCTCGGTTGCGCTGCCCGGTAACGAGGACTTCTGGGGCACTTGCCCTGGTTGTAATGTCTTCGGCTACAAGGATACCGACGGTGACCCGTGGGCGGGGGATTACGACCGGGAAGGGCGGGTCTATGTGAAAACCGAAGGTGGCGCAGCTACCGCCAACTGGCAGCTCAACGATGACCTGTTGCTGACCTCGATCACTGCCTACCAGACCGTCGAGCGGACCCAGGAAGAGGATACCGATGCGGGCCCGGTGCCGTTAGCGCCCAGCTTCCCCGCTGAAACGGATCAGTTTACCCAGGAGCTCCGGTTGTCCGGTGGCGATGATCGCAGCCAGTGGGTTACCGGCATCTATTACTTTGACAACGAGGTCACCGCCAACTACACGTTGGATGCGCTGGGTTTGGACTTCGTTTTCCTGGATACGGATATGACCCAGGAGACCGAGTCCTGGTCGGTGTTTGGGCAATATGAATACGCCATCAGTGACCAGTGGAGCATTATCGCAGGGCTGCGTTACAGCTCGGAAGAGAAGGAGCTGGACTACCAGGGCTTCGACCGGTCCGGCATATTTGCCGCGGAGACGGCGGCAGGCAACCTCCCACTGACGCCAACTCGCCCACTGCCTGACAGTACCTTCTTTTTCAGCACCGATACCGTCGGCAGCCTGGCCAAGCATGATGAATCCAGTGTCACCGGCAAGCTGGAACTCGACTGGCGCCCCACCGATGACCTGCTGGTTTACGCCAGCTATTCGCGCGGCACCAAATCAGCCGGCTTTAACACCGGCTTCCTGGACGAGACCTTCATTTTCGCCAGTAATGTGCCAGAGACCGTCCCCTATGACGAAGAAGTGCTTGATGCCTACGAGATCGGTTTTAAGAGCGACCTCGCCGGCGGGATGGTGCGCCTGAATGGTGCGGCGTTCTACTACGACTACTCGGACCTGCAGACCTTCCGCTTCGAACTGCTCAACCAGGTTATCTTTAACACCGATGGCGAATACTGGGGGGGTGAACTGGAGCTCACCGCAGCACCGATAGAGGGGCTGGACCTTGCGCTCGGTGTTTCCTATCTCGACACCACGGTGGAAGATGTTCCCGACGGTGCCGGGGTGCTGCGCGATCGTACCGCAGTATCGGCGCCGGATTGGTCATTCAATGGCTCCGCACGTTACGCCTGGGGCTTTATGGACGGCACCATGTCGGCGCTGGCAACCTATTCTTACCAAGGTGAGACGTATTTTGATATCCAGAACCCCGACATCGCACGGGAGGATGGCTATTCGCTGACTAACCTGCGCCTGGAGTGGGCGAGCCCGAGTGACGCCTGGATATTCTCTGCCTTTGTTAATAACGTGACCGATGAGGAGTACCTTGTGTACACCTTCGACTTCACGGGCTCCTTCGGCTTTAACCAGCAGGCCTACGGCAAGCCGCGTTGGGCGGGCGTGTCTGCGCGCTACAGCTTTTAACCCAGGCACCACAGGGGCGAACACAACCACCAAAAGCGCCGCGGCATGAGCCGCGGCGTTTTTTGCTTCAGCGTTTGGAAACTAAACCGAGCTGCGCCGGGGGTTACTGGCTGGCGCTGAAATAGTCGTTGACTGCCTCGCAGGACATCTCAATCAACGCTGGCGTCAGGTTGCGTGCCGTTTCTGTTTCGGGGCGTGTGTGTACCCAGCCCAGGTAGGTGAAGCTGCGTGCAGCAAAGAAAAGCGGCATGTGCACCAGCTGTGTGTCCGGCAGGTGGCATTCGCTGCGATAGCCGGCGATGAGAGCCCTGTAAGCCTCGTTGAAGTGGGGCTCGCCACGCTCAAAATACAGGGCCGTTGCCAACTCGAACAAGTGCCAGCCAAACCCGGCATCGTCAAAATCAATCAAGCGTACATCGCTACCGTTAACCAGCAGATTTTCTGCCACAAAGTCGGCGTGAATCATGCTGTAGCGGTTGGAATTTTCTGGGTCTGCCTGATACTCCTTGAGGCCGCGGTAAACGCGATCCTTTGCCTCAAGCAGCAGCGACCGTTGCGAGGGCGTCAGCGCTGCCAAGTCCCAGAATCTTCCCCACAGGGGATTGTCGCCCGCCAGTGCGTCGGCATCCCAGGCGTGCCGGCGGAAGCCGTCTGGCGGTTGCCAGGCCAGCGCCTGGGTGTGAAGCCTGGCGGCCAGCTCGCCGATGGTACCGTAGACATGGGCGATGGACTGGCCAGGGTCGAGCCCGACTTCAACAGCGCCAAGCTGCTTGCCTTCCACCCACTCAAAGAGATCGATCTGGCGTTCACCGGGCACATCGTTGGACTGCGCATGAGCAAACAGCCTGCCATCGTTGGTGGGGATGATCGACGGCACGCGAATGCCTCCGGCATCAAGGGCCGCGATCCATTGCAGTTCCGAGCGCAGTGCCTCATCGCTGTGGTAGGCGTGGCGATGGATGCGTAGTGCGTATTTCTCCCCGCCGGGGGCGGACACACGAAAAACGGCGTTCTCGCGAAACTTGATGAGATGCAGTTCGCTCGCCGCCAACCCCCACAAGGGCAGCGCTGATTGTGCGAGATTGGTGAGTCGAGCTGTTTGTTCAGCGGCGCTCAGGGTATCGAAATCAGCCACGGCGCGCCTCCGTCACCTGATGCAGGCAAGCGTCGAGTCGCTCCAGCAGGAGGTCGGCGTGTTCCCGCCGGAAGCTCATCGGGGGCCGGAGCTTCAGAATCTGGTTCTGCTTGCCAATGCTGCTGATCAGGACGCCGGCCTGCTTCATGGCGTTGACCAGATCGCGCGCCTCTGTTTCGGCGGCTGCTTTGGTGTCGCGGTCCCGGACCAGTTCCACACCAAAGAACAGCCCCTTGTCGCGAACATCGCCAATGAGTTCATGTCGGGACTGCAGTTCGCGCAGCCCGGCCGCGATATATGCGCCGGTTTCGACCGCATTTTGCAGCAGGTTTTCGTTCTCCAGCACGTCGAGCACGGCTGATGCCGCCGCACAGGACACGGGGTTGCCGGCGAAGGTATTGAAATACAGTCCCCATTCTCCGAAGGATTCAATCAACGATTCGCTGGCTATCACGCCGGAAATGGGATGGCCATTGCCCATCGGCTTGCCCAGGGTAACAATATCCGGCGTCACGCCGGCCCACTCATGGGACCACCAGTAGCGGCCGGTTCTGCCAAATCCGCCCTGTACCTCATCGGCAATATACAGGCCACCAGCCTGGCGCACCTGTGCTACCGCACGCGCGATAAAGCCGTCGGGTTCATACACCAGGCCCTCGTTGGCAAAGTCCGGGCAGATAAGAATGCCCGCCACGCCCAGGCCACGTGCTTCAAGGGTGTCGATAGCCCGCTGCACTGCCTGCAGATAGTGATTGGCCAGGGCTTCGCCGCTCAGCCCATCCGGCGTCCGGTAGGTGTCTGGAATAGGGAAGCTGACCACGCGCTGGGAGTTCTGCGCTTCCGGCATGAACCCGGTGCCTAGTTCGGCGACTGCAGCAGTGTTGCCGTGGTAGGCGAAGTCGGTGACGATAATGCCCTGCTTGCCGGTAGCGTGGCGTGCCATGCGCAGGGCTACTTCGTTGGCTTCGCTGCCGGTGCAGGCGAACATGGCCATGCTGAGTGAGGGGGCGAATTTGGCCAGTAGGCGTTCCGCATAGTTCACCACGTTCTCGTGCAGATACCGGGTGTGGGTATTGAGGGTGCCCGCCTGCTGGCTGATGGCTTGCACAACATGCGGATGGCAGTGCCCGACGTGGGGAACGTTGTTGTACGTGTCGAGGTAGCGTTTGCCATCCGCGTCGTAGACCCAGACGTCTTCACCGCGCACCAGTTGCAGTGGCTCTTCGTAAAACAGCGGAGAGTGGCTGCCGAGGACGCGGTAGCGGCGTTGCAGCAGATTGGAAGTGGATGGGTGGTTCATGCGAATTTCCTTTGCCAAGTTAGCCGCGCTGTTCGTAGAAGCCATCCATCACCACCTGGCTCTCAGGTAGCGTGGAGCCGCCATCAACGATGATGGTCTGGCCAGTAATATAGCCGGCCTCCTCGGCGGCAAGGAACAGCATGGTATTGGCGATATCGTCGGGGTTGCCAAGGTGGCCGGCGGGGATGCAGGCTGCCATCGCCTTCAGTTCGTCCTCGTCACCCAGCGCAGACATTGCTTTGGTCAGGATGTAACCCGGTTCTACGCCGTTCACGGTGATACCCTCGCGCGCGTATTCCAGCGCGGCAGTGCGGATGAAGCCGTTCATGCCTCCTTTGGACATTGCGTAGTGAGAGGTGCCCGGCATGGCGACGGTGGGGCCTGTCACCGACGAGGTGAAAATGATCCGTCCCCAGCGCTTCTTTCGAAACTCCGGCAGGCAGTACTGGGTCAGCCATACACCGGCCTTCATGTTCACGTTGAGGGTCTGGTCCAGCACCTCGTCGGACAGATCCTCGATATAGTGCAGTGGATATACGGCGGCGTTGTGAATGGCAATATCGACGGTGCCGTAGGTGTCGAGTGTGGCTGCGACCAGATCCTTTACCGCCTGGCGGGAACCGACGTCGCACTGTACCAGCGTCGCTTCCCCACTATCGGCGCGAATTGCATCCACGGTTTCCTGGCCGTTGCCGGCAGAGCGGGTGGCTACGATAACCTTTGCGCCCGCAGCGGCGAATACGCGGGCGATACCTTCGCCAATGCCCTGGCCCGCTCCGGTAACAATCGCGACTTTCCCTTCCAGTTTTCCCAGCATGCCGGTTCTCCTCGTTACGGTTGGTGTAACGCTAGAGTATTTACGACAGGCTGTGTATCCGCCGAAAGTATTACCGCGTGTATACCGGTGTCTCAGGCATCCGCATCCAGGTCGCCCAGGATACGAGCGCTCATCTCCGTGCGTGAGGAAACCTTCATTTTGTAGAAAATGTGCTGCAAATGTGTTTTTACGGTGGCGAGGCTGAGTGACAGTTCCTGGGCGATGCGCTTGTTGCTGGCGCCACTGACCACCTGTTCGACCACATCCAGTTCCCGGTCTGTCAAACCGTAGCGCGCCTGCATCGCGCTACGCTGGCTTTGCCGGGCCGGGACATAGGTGGCGTTCAAAGAGTACTGAAGAAACGGCTGCAGTGACCGCAGTATGGCCAGCTCATCGGGACGAAAAGGGCCAGAGCGGACGGTGCGCAGCAAAGTCATGATGGCGACCACGTCACCATCACGACGAAAATACATATCAGTCACATGCCGGTGCCCAAGGGGCGCCATGAACGAACGGTAGTAATCCGACTGCAGCAGTTCAGATTCCTCCACTACCTCGTCGATATTCACCAGGCAGACTTCACTCTGGTGGAAATGGCGGGGGTGTAGCGGATCGCTGAATTGGTAGCGCTGGGTGTAGCGGCGCTCGGCATCGGCGGAGATATTGTGCAGGACAACGCCGCTGTGGCGCATGTCGGCCCCCACAAGGTAAAAGCCAGACGAGTCTACCGGCAGCAGGCGCTCAATCAGGTTGAGGCTCTCTTGCTGGAAACGGTTGGGGAATTGGATAGGAGGCGCAGTTATCATACTTATGGCGGATGGGGTGGCAGGAACAATCTCTGCATAATGCCAGATCGCATAACAGCTTGGGCACAGCATGATGCCGATAAATAATAAAACCGGCCGGGGGCTGGACATCAACAGTGCGGCGGCCCTGTTTGGCGTTATTTACCTTAGCACCATTGGAGCCGCGGTGTTTATTGTCCAGCCGGGGTTTGTGCAGGGGTTGGTTTCCGGCTTTGGCCTGACAGAGCAACAGGTTGGTTACGTTGCCTCGGCAGAGATGTGGGGCATAGCGCTCACCACCGTAGCGCTGGCATTGAGTGGCCATCGTACCCCGGCATACCGCGTTACAGTCGCATCCATCATCCTGTTTGTTCTTGGCAACCTGCTGTCCCTGCTGACAACCGAGCCCTGGCTGTTTACCGCTTGCCGTTTTCTGGCCGGGCTGGGTTCCGGCGGGCTTGTGTCGCTGACCTTTACCCAAGTCGGTTTGACTGACAAACCCGACAGGAACTTTGGCTTTTTGATCATGGGGGTGCTCACCTACGGTGCGCTGGGTCTGTGGGTCATGCCCGAGCTGATTGCCGCCATTGGGGTTGAGGGCCTGATTGTCTGTTTCGCTCTATTCGGCGCCAGCGGCCTGTTGTTTGTGCGCGTGGTGCCTGCGACCCTGGGCGAGCACTGCGTGGTGGAGGCCGACGCGGTAGACTTGCCCGCCACCGGCCGGGGCCTGGCTATCGGCGCCATGTTTACCTATTTCTTCGCCCAGGGGGTGATCTGGGCCTATCTTTTCCTGATTGGCATGAATGCCGGCTTGCAGGAGCAGGCAGTTGCCAACGGGCTCATGCTGTCCCAGTTCCTGGGCATCGCAGGGGCGTTGGTGGCTGCTGTGCTGGGTAACCGGTATGGCCGGGCCTGGCCTCTGGCGGTGGGTATCCTGGGCGGGGCGCTGACACTGCTCTGGCTACTTGGCCCCTTCAGTGCTGTGGCCTATGCGGTAACCGTGTGCCTTTATAACTTCGCCTGGAATATGACCCATCCCTTCCTGTTGGGCGCAATGGCCAGTTTTGACCGCAAAGGGCGGGTGGTGTCCTATGCTGTTGCTGCCCAGATGCTGGGGCTGTCAGTCGGGCCTGCCTTTGCTGCCTCCCTGTTGCCGGTGGGCGGTTATCGCGCTGTCGTTCTTGCCGGTATCGGTCTGTTTGTTGCTTCTTACCTGTTGATTCTCGTGCCCTTGCTGGACCACTGGCGGCGCCTGCACCGCAGCGCCAGCGCAACCGCCTGAAGTTGCATTTCCGCCGGTGCTGGCGTGCGCATTGAGACAAGCGCCAGTTACCCTCAGAGACAAGACAGTCCCGCGGTGACCTGATTCAATGCAGGCTTACACCGCTGTGTCACATAATTTTAATCTGAGGTGAGTCATGTCTGAGTATCAGATGATCATTAATGGGGAAAAGGTGAGTGCCGACGAGCACTTTCCCGTCCTCAACCCCGCCACTGAAACCGTTATCGCCCAGTGCCCTCAGGCAACCTCCGGACACCTTGACGCGGCCGTAGATGCCGCACGTCAGGCCTTTCCCGCCTGGCGCGACATGTCCGATAGCGCGCGCGCTGAACGGGTCCATGCCATCGGCGCCGCGCTGGCGAGCCACGCCGACGAACTGGCCCAGTTGCTGGTGCAGGAGCAGGGCAAGCCAATGGGTGGCTTTGCCGGGCTGGGCGCACAGTTCGAAATGGGGGGCACCGTTGCCTGGTGTCACGCCACGGCGGACCTGACACTGCCTGTTGATATTATTCAGGACAACGACGAAGCGCGCATTGAGGTGCATCGCAAGCCCCTGGGTGTGGTGGCTTCCATTACCCCCTGGAACTACCCTCTGCTGATTGCCATCTGGCACACCATGCCGGCCTTGCGCAGCGGCAATACCGTGGTGATCAAACCCTCTGAGTTTACGCCGCTCACCACGCTGCGCGCCGCCGAGATCATCAATGAGCTTCTGCCGCCCGGGGTATTCAATATTGTTACAGGTGACGGCAGCCTGGGTGCGGCAATGACCAGTCACCCGGGTATCGACAAAATTGTCTTTACCGGCTCTACACCAACAGGCAAAAAAATCATGCAGGGCGCATCCGGC
Organism: Parahaliea mediterranea; assembly: GCF_003402235.1. Lineage (GTDB taxonomy): Bacteria > Pseudomonadota > Gammaproteobacteria > Pseudomonadales > Halieaceae > Parahaliea > Parahaliea mediterranea. The sequence goes on along the minus strand of NZ_QEWO01000002.1, from coordinate 835,919 downwards.
AATTTAAAGCGCCTTACCCTGGAGTTGGGCGGGAACGATGCGGCCATTGTGCTGCCCGATGTGGATGTGGCCGCGGTTGCACCCAAGATATTCGCCACTGCGCTGATCAACAATGGCCAGACCTGTGCGGCCCTGAAGCGACTTTACGTGCATGAGGCGGTGTACGATGAATTGTGCCAGGCATTGGCCGGCATTGCGGCCAGCGTAAAAACGGGCCCCGGTGACGGCGAGGTGGACTTCGGACCGGTGCAGAACAAACCCCAGTTCGACAAGGTTTGCGCCATAGCGGCGGACGCCAAGGCCAGCGGCGCTCGCATTCTCACCGGGGGTGAGCCCCTGCCAGGGCCGGGGTACTTCTTTCCTGTCACCATCGTAGCGGATATCGACGAAGGCACCCGCCTGGTGCGCGAAGAGCCCTTTGGTCCCATTCTGCCGGTGTTGAAATTCTCTGATGTCGAGGATGCCCTGCGCCGGGCCAACGACAGCACCAACGGGCTGGGCGGTTCGGTCTGGTCGAGTGATATCGAGGCCGCCACCCGGTTGGCATCGCGCCTGGAGTGCGGCACCGCCTGGGTCAACAATCACGCGATGATCCAGCCTGATGCGCCCTTTGGTGGGGTTAAGGAGTCTGGCTTTGGGGTGGAGTTTGGCCGCTACGGACTTGAGGAGTACACCAGTATCCAGACCCTTCAGGTCAGTAAGGTGTAAGTTGGTGCTTTTCTTGCAGAAAACTATACTCGGTAAGAAAAACAAGGAATTCATTATGACCTACCCTGCATTGACAAGGCGGATCTGCGCCGCAGCGGTGCTTGCCGTGGCAACTGCTGGTGCAGCCAGCGCACAGACTGAGTCGCGCCCGCCGCCGCTGCCCATCGAGCCCATTGGCATCGTGGAAACCCTGCCACAGCAGTATCCCGAAAGCTGGTTTCTGCTGCATGATGCGGCGTTCTTTCACATGTCCGATGGCAAAGTGATTGTTGTTGATACGGCGCAAGACACCGTGGCCGAGCAGATTCAGGGCACATTCAATGTGTCGCTGATTGGCAATATCCTGCAGTCCAGCGAGCGCGGCGAAATCTACGCCACCGAGACCTTTCACAGCCGTGGAACCCGGGGCGAGCGCCGCGATTACCTCACGATCTGGGACCAGAAAACACTCAGCCCGGTAGGCGAGGTGTTCCTGCCCGGTAAAAAACGCTTCATGGGCATGCCCGGGCGTGAGGCACTGCTGCTGCTGAACAAGGGCAAGTGGCTTGCCGTTGCCAACTTCAGCCCGGCCTCTTCAGCCACCATCATTGACCTTGATACCCGGGAAATCATCAGCGAAGTGGCCACGCCGGGTTGCACCTTTGTCTACCCGACCGCCACCCGGGGGTTCAGCGCGCTGTGTGCTGATGGTCGTTTTCTGTCCACCACCCTGAAGGCTGACGGCAGCATCGACAAGCAGGTACGTACAGCGTCTTTTTTCAGCTCCGATGACAATCCCATCTTTGAGCGCCCCGCGGTCATGGGCGATCGTGCCTGGTTCCCAAGCATCGACGGCATGGTGTGGCCGGTCGATTTCAGCGGGGCCCAGGCAAAGGTGGGCGAGGCCTGGAATCTGGTGCCCGAGACAGAGCGTGCCGAAGGCTGGGCGCCGGGTGGTATTGGCATTATCGATGAAGATGACCTCGGCCGCTTTTATGTGCTGATGCACCCGGATGCGAAAGACGGTAGCCAAAACGGAGGCGGCTCGGAGGTCTGGGTGTACGACCCGAAGAAAAAGTCCCGCGTGCTGCGTATCCCACTGCAGGAGTGGGGACTGTCGATTGCAGTAAGCCGTGGCAAGCAACCCAAACTGCTGGTCACTAACCCGGTAACGATGGCGGTAGAGCTCTACGATGGGCAGAGCGGCGATTACCTCAAGACCCTCACGGGCCTTGGCCAGGAAACGCCCCTGATGCTCTACGGCGCAAAGTAGGCCCACGTCATGCCTGACATCCTTGTTTTTGGTATTACCGGCTTTCTGGTCTGGCTGATGGGGCTCTCGTCCTGGCACAAATTTCGAGCCCCATCCTTTTACGGCGAGCTGATTGCCGGATATTTTCCAGGGCTCGCTCACGTCAGGGTTTTGGTCTATGCGCTGGCGCTGTTCGAGGGTGGCATAGTCCTGCTGTTGCTGTTGCCCGCGACGCGCGCGCCGGCATTGGGCGCCTGCGCGGGCATACTGTTGGCCTATGCCCTGCTGATGCTGGTGCAGATTGTTTCGGGGCGGCGGGATCAGCGCTGCGGTTGTGCTGGACCGGCGTCCGATGTCGCGCTGGATCCCCTGCTGATCCTACGCAACGTGCTGTGCGCAATGCTGAGCCTGATGGCGGTGCAGTGGGTGCCGGGGCCCCTGGGGCCCGTGCTGACGGGACTGCTGGCATTGTCGGTGGCGGGGTTCCTGATTGTAATGTATCTGTGTTGTGAGCAGTTGATCAGCAACGCACAACGTATGTCGAGAGGAATGTAAGGAATGGATTGGTTAATCGTATCCAATGTTGTGCTCTGGATAGGCTTTCTGGCCATGGTGCTGGTAAACCTCGCCCTGGCGCGGCAAATCGGTGTGCTCTACGAGCGTGTTGCACCCGCTGGTGCCCTGATGTTGAACCAGCAATTGTCGGTAGGTGCTGATGCGCCGGAGATCAGTGTGAGTGACCTGGATGGGCGCGCCCTGGTTGTTGGCGGCAAAGGATCGGGCCGCTCGCGGCTGCTGTTCTTCATGTCGCCGGACTGCCCCATCTGCAACGAGCTTGCACCTGCGCTGAAGTCCGCGGCGCGCGCTGAGCGCGAATGGCTTGAAGTGATTCTCGCCAGTGACGGCGATGAGTATGACCATCGTGGATACATTGCGCGCAAGGGGCTGGATGCGTTTCCCTACGTGGTATCGGAACGGCTGGGTAAAACCTACGGCGTGTCCAAGTTGCCTTTTGGTGTACTGATTGACGAGCACGGGGTGATCGCTTCCATGGGCATCATCAACTCCCGCGAACACCTCGACAGCCTGTTTGAGGCCAAAGAGCTGAAAGTCGCATCGATTCAGGATTACATGAACAAGCGCAGTGGCGTGCAATACGTGGAGGCGGACAAGGCATGAAGTTTCTCGACCGATGGATCGAACAGGGCAGTCGTGATCTCGCCCAACGCAGCTCCCGTCGCGGATTGCTCAAGGGGCTTGGTGGGTTTCTGGTCGGTACCGCCAGCATTCCGCTGCTGCCAGTAGCACGCGCCAGTGCCGCGCAAGGAGCCGGCCAACCGCAGGAAGAGGGCGACCCGAGCAGTTGTGACTACTGGCGTTACTGTGCCATTGACGGTTTTCTTTGCAGTTGCTGTGGCGGCAGCGCCAACACCTGCCCACCAGGCACGGAAATGTCGCCGGTGACATGGATTGGCACCTGCCTCAATCCGGCCGATGGGCGCAACTATGTGATTTCCTACAACGATTGCTGCGGTAAATCGTCCTGTGGTGCCTGTCTTTGCCAGCGCGATGAGGGAGACCGCCCACCCTATCGCCCAGACAAAACCAATGACATCAACTGGTGCCTTGGCACCACCAGCGCGGCCTATCACTGTTCCACCGCCATCGTGGTGGGAGTGGCCCTGGAAGAGTCATGACCCGCAGTGGACTGGTGCTAGCGCTGTTGAGCGGCGCGGTACTGTCGTCGGCTGCCGCTGACGATCGCGAATACCAACAGGCACAGTTTGATTATCAGTTGCATTGCCAGGGCTGTCATACACCCGACGGTAGCGGCGCGGATTCGGTCCCGCGGATGAAGAACGAGGTGGGCGTATTCCTGCAGAGCAAGGCTGGGCGTGAGTACCTGGTTCGCGTACCCGGTTCGGCAACATCGGCGTTAAACGACAAGCGCCTTGCGTCTGTTCTTAACTGGATGGTGCGCGAATTTGCCGGTGATAGCGTTACGGGCGAGTTCCAGCCCTATTCAAGTGCTGAGGTGAGCGAGCTGCGCCAGCAACCGCTCAACGAAGTCGACAAATACCGCGCCGAGCTACTACAAGCGTTGACCGGTGCGACAGGGAGAAAGCAATGAAAAACAGGGTTTATCGAGTACTGGCAGCCACGGTGCTGACTGTGGCGAGCGGTACAGCGATAGCCGAAGCGCCTGGGCCGGCCCAAAGCTGTGTTGCGTGCCATGGGCAGCAGGGGCAATCAGCCAGTGCGCAATGGCCCAATCTCGCCGGCCAGCACGCGGCGTATCTGGCGGACCAGATAACGGCATTTCGCGACGGCACGCGGGAAAACGAAGCCATGATGCCCTTTGTCAAAGAGCTGTCGGACGAAGATATTCAGCAACTTGCCGACTACTATGCCAAGTTGCCCCTGACGACATCAGCAAGCGGTGACCCCGCATTGGTTGAGCGCGGTCAGGGCCTGGCGGGTTATTGTTCTGCTTGCCACGGTATGCGCGGTGAACCGGTGGCGCAGAATTGGCCGATACTTGCAGGCCAGCACGCCGCCTATTTGGAGCAGCAGCTAAAAGCCTATAAATCCAGCAAGCGTGTGCATCCGTTGATGCAGGCGGCGCTGTCGCGTCTGGGCAACGACGATTTCAAAGCGCTCGCCGCCTACTATAGCCAACTCGTTCCTGAGTGATGAATATCCAGCGGGTACAGGACAGCGAGGCGCGCAGCCAATGATTTCCGGGCCCGTGCCAACTGCCGATAACCCGTTGTCGTTTGTCTCCGGTAGTGGGCAGCTAGAGCCAACGCTGTCACCGCGCTTTGTGACCTATGTTCGTGACCACCTGATGGATCGTGGTATTGATCCTTCGAGGCTGTTCACCGAATGCGGCCTTGATGCTGAGCATTGTGATGAATTCGATCAGCCATTGCCGGTAAGGACGGTATGCGAACTGCTTAACAAAGCGGCGCAATACAGCGACAATCCGTCGATCGGCCTGGATATGGCGCGCAACTATCACTATGAGGCGTCGAGTCTTCTGATACTCGCTGTCGTTTCAGCACCCAATGTCGCCGAGGGCATTCGCTGCTTGTGTCGCTATGACCGGTTTGTCGATACCTCCATTGAAACCCGCTTTGATTTCGACAGCCGTCGCGCTGAATTTTCACATCGACTGCTGGCTCCTTCAGAGGTGGATACGCGTCAACTGAATGAATATCTTTCCAGCTTTCTCGTGCAGGCGCTGAACAACGCGACACGCCAGCCTATGCCGATTGCGGATGTTCAGTTCAAGCATGTAGATGCGCAAAACCGCGAAGTGCTTGAGCGTTTTTTTAAAGCTCCGGTTAAGTTCGGATCCAGCGAAAATTGTTTGCGATTTGACAGTGCCTACCTGCATGAGCGGTTCTATACGAGCCACGCCCTGCTGCACGAGGTACTCACACAGGCATTGCGTACGTATTTTGGCTCCAAGCATTCGGGGCAGGGTATTGTTGACATCCTGTGCCGTGAACTCATACGTGCCGGCACAGACGAGGCTGTCACACTTGAGCGTATTGCAGAGCGCCTGACCATGTCACCCCGCACCCTGCGCCGACGCCTGGCTGACGAAGGTTACAGCTTTCAGGAAGTAAAAAAAATGGCGCGAGAAAAGCGCGCCAAGTACTACCTTAGTCAAACCAGTATGCCGTTATCGGAAATTGCATTCGAACTCGGGTACTCGGAGCTCAGCGCTTTCAGCCGCGCTTTCAGGAGTTGGGTAGGCCAGACACCCCAGTCCTATCGGGAACATGCTGCAACACTTCTGCGATCTTCCTAGATACGGCCGCTCACCCATCTATTGACCGCTTTGTCCTGCTTGGGGTGCCTTGGTTGTGCGCCCTCGTACCACTGCACCCATGCTGTGCGCCCATGCCCGATATTGGCCCCAGAAACCCGTCACGCGGTCAACAGAATGGCCCGCTTTGTCAATAGTCTACCTGCCCCAGAGGTTTAGTATCCCCTGTAAACGCTGAACAAGAAAAATATCAGGGAGATAACAACGATGAAACTCGCACAGCGCCTTTCTCTTGCCATTGCGCTGACTACTTCCAGCACATTGCCCGTCCTGGCATCAGAGACTGTCGGCACCATCTACACAAAAGAGGCTGTCGGCACCATCTACACCAACGCGCGGTTTTATACGCTGGATGCTGAACAGCCCTGGGCAGAGGCTATGGCCGTTAGCGATGGGCGTATTGTGGCGATTGGAAAATCCGACGACGTCCTGGCGCTTCAGGGTTCTGCTACACAGATCAGAGATCTCGGCGGCGCGATGGTGCTGCCCGGCCTCATTGATGCACATGTACATCCGTTAAAAGGCGGCATAAAAACGCTGTTCGAGTGCAATTTTCCTTTCAGCGCGACACCACAGGATGTTGCTGACACGGTGGCAGATTGTGTGGCGAAGACCCCCGGTGGGGTGTGGATTCGAGGAGGGCAGTGGGACAGCGGATTCTTTGATCGGTTTAGTATCCCATCGCCTAAAAAGCTGCTGGACGAGGTGTCTGGCGATGCTGCGGTGATACTGAGCGACGATAGCGGCCACAACTCCTGGTTGAACAGCAAGGCACTGGAGTTGGTAGGTATTACCGCAACGACGCCCGACCCTGAAGATGGCACTATCCTGCGTCTTGCAGGAAGCCGAGAGCCAAACGGCTTGCTGCTGGAAGGCGCCTCGCAGATGGCCGAGGCGAAACTGCCGGACTGGACCCTTGAGCAGAGTTTGGACGGCGCCCGAAAGTCAGTCAGTATCGCCAATCGCTTTGGTATTACCGCCATGAAAAGCGCCATGGCGCCTGAGTCTGTGTTGCAAGCCTTTCAGACGCTGGATAAGCAGGGCGAGTTGAATGCGCACATGGCCCTGTCGATTCTGACCCCTTACGGCAGCCGCAAGTCTGCCCTGGATTATGACGAGTACCCGAGACTTCGCGACCAGTATCGTTCCGGGAATGTCGACACCCGGTTTATCAAGATCTTCATGGACGGCGTGCCAACCCCATCGCGCACCGCTGCCATGCTCGAGCCGTATACCGCAGAGTCGCCCGGGGCCGACCGTACACGCGGACCACTTCACCTGTCGCCCAATCAGCTGACAGAAGACCTGATTGAGTTCGACAAGCGTGGCTTTACAGTAAAAATCCATACGGCAGGAGACCGCTCCGTACGCGTAGCCCTGGATGCTATCGCAGCGGCGCGTGCCAAAAACGGCGATAGCGGATTGCGCCACGAACTGGCCCATGCCGGATTTATCGACCCGAGCGATATCCCGCGATTTGCCAGTCTCAATGCGGTGGCCGACCTGTCGCCCTATATCTGGAACCCTTCACCCATTATTGATTCGGTCATCAGCGCTGTTGGCCCCCGTGGTGAGCATTACTTCCCCATCAGGAGCCTGCTCAAAGCCGGTGCACCGGTGCTTGCCGGTTCTGACTGGCCCGCGGCGGTGGAGACTATCGACCCCTGGCTGGGCCTGGAGGCCATGGTGACGCGCCGTAACCCCGAGGGCAGCGCGGCCGGATCACTGTGGCCGGAGGAGGCAATTTCCCTCGAGCAAGCGATCGCAATCTACACCGTCGAGAATGCACGCGCGCTGCGGTTGAGCGACCGTGCCGGATCACTTCAGGTGGGAAAATCCGCAGATTTCGTGGTGATTCGGCAAAACCTGTTCGACATTGCGCCGGAGAAGATCAGCGATGTTGAGGTACTGCAAACGGTTTTTCAGGGAAAAACGGTCTATCCGGGAGAGGCGAGCGGCCGCTGAGTCCGCTGCCTTGCATACATTCAAAGCAATAATATAGCTATTGAGGGGTTACAAACGATGAACAGTCCCATCCAGTACGACAAAATGCGTTCCGCACTATGGGGCGCACTCGCGGTGTCCCTGCTGGCGCCCGCGCAGTCGGCACTTGCCGCCCAGATTGAAGAAGTGGTGGTTACTGCGCAAAAGCGTGAGCAGGGCGCCAACGATGTGGGTATCACAATCAATGCCTTTACCGGCCAGCAACTGCAGGATTTTGGTGTTCTGACTGCGGAAGATATCGCGATGATGACACCGGGTCTCACGGTGAATGAAACTGCCGCGACAGGTGTTCCTCTGTACACCATTCGTGGGGTTGGTTTTCAGGACTATTCAACGGCGGCGTCTTCCACCGTCGGTATCTACTTTGACGAAGTCGCTATGCCCTACACGGTTATGACCCGAGGCCTGGTATTCGATACGGCCCGGGTTGAGGTGCTCAAGGGACCACAGGGAGACCTGTACGGTCGCAACACCACGGCCGGGCAGATCAACTTCATCAGCAATAAGCCCACGCGCGAGTTTGAGGCCGGGGTCATAGGCAGTTATGGCAGCTACGAAACCTTTGATCTTGAAGGCTTCGTGTCAGGCGGTAGTGACCTCGTGCAGGGCCGGCTGGCTTTCAAAACCACACAGTCTGGTGAGGGCTGGCAGGAGAGCCTTTCGCGCGATGACGAATTGGGCGAGAAGGACGCCACCGCAGCGCGGGGCACCATCAATATCGATGCGACGGATAACGTGAGCATTCTTCTGAGCGCGCATTACGTACAAGATAAGTCGGAGAATCGCGCCAATTCCCCCTATAACGGCAATGAGATTGGGCTGGGTGAGTTCAACAACCCCTATTCACCCTTGGACGAGTACCGCCTGCCAGGTGGCGATCATTTTGGCGAGACGCCGCCCTGGTACTCCACCGATGACGCAGAAGCTGCCGACTGGACCAATAGCTACACCAGTCCCATCACTGGCAAGACGTTTGATCTTAGGCCCCAGCGCGACAACGAACTTACCGGCTTCATGGCAAGGATAAACTGGGACATTGGTGATATGACTGTCACCTCCATTACCGGTTATGACGAGTTTGAGCGCACCGAGTCCAATGACTGGGACGGCGGATTCTTCACCGACTCCAGCAACATTAACACCACTGACCTGGACGTATTCTCCCAGGAACTGCGGATTTCAGGTGACACCGGCGAGGTGAGCTGGATTGCCGGCCTGTACTACTCTCACGATGAGATGGAAGAGTACTATCATTACTTCATGGCTGACTCTGTGTTTGGGCAGGGCTCCATTCCCTGGGGAGTTGCACAGTTCGCCGCCACCCCGATTCTGGAACTTGATACGAAGTACAAACAGGAGACCGAGTCGGCTGCGGTTTTCGGTCATGTTGAATGGATGCTGACGGAGAAGTGGCGTTTGACATTGGGCGCCCGCTATACCGAAGAAGAGCGTGAGTGGGCCGGCTGCACCTTTGTGGCGGAAGATGGTTCGCTGGGCAATTTCCTCAATGCTCAGTTTGGCTCCACGCTGGGGGCGGGCGATTGCGGCACGATCAACGACAACCCCGATTCACCCGATTACATCTTCAACCTGATTGGCACCGCGCAGGTTAACGACGCCTTCCAGGTCTTTGAGGATACCATCGACACCAAGCGCTGGATGGGCAAGATCGGTCTGGACTATGCCTTGAATGACGACATTCTGTTGTACGGCACCATTTCCAACGGCTTCAAATCTGGTGGATTTAACGGCGCAAACTCCAATACAACCCAGCAACTCAAGCCCTATGACGAGGAAGTGCTGACTTCCTATGAGTTGGGTGCCAAAACGACCCTGCTTGATGGAGCTATGCAACTGAATGCGGCTACCTTCTTCTATGACTACGAAGACAAGCAGGAAACCGATACAGCGGTGACGTTTGTCGGCAATATCTCTGGCTTGACCAACGTGCCTGAGTCAGAAATCTTCGGCGCGGAACTGGATTTGCAATGGCTGCCGATGGATGGGCTGTCGTTGAGCGCAGGGATTGCCTGGCTGGATACGGAAGTGACCGAATGGAATGCGGTTGACCCGGATGCGAGTGCCTGGCCAGTGACAGTGACCCGCGATGTTTCGGGGATTGAACTGCCGCAGGCGCCAGAGTGGTCCTATACGGCATTGGTTAGCTATGAGTGGCCCGTCGGCGATGCGTTGAGCATGGAGGTGGCGGCAGACGTCAGTTTTACCGATGACACCACCGGTGGCCCTACGCCGCAACGTGCCACAGAGGATTACACCGTCTTCAACGCGCGCGTGGGTATTGGTTCTGCTGATGGTCGCTGGCGTGCCTTGCTGTGGACGCGCAACCTGACGGATGAGGACTACTATCCCGCAGCCTATACCGGTGGTAACGGACCCTACGTTCGCAGCTACGGTATGCCGCGTACCTACGGTGTAACCCTCAGCTATTTCCTTGGGCAGTGACAATACCCTCTACTGCTCAACCTGCTTGGGCCCGGGCTTCCGGGCTCTTTTTTACCAATACCCAGCTTTGTGCGCATGATGAAGGAGCGAACACGTCATGACTTCTCGCCCCACCCGTACCGGTTTTGTCGCCCATGAACTGTACTTGTGGCATAACACTGGTAACTACGCCGGGCCGATGCCCTACGGCAACCCCGTCCAACCAGATACCCACGCGGAAAACCCCGAAACCAAGCGCCGGTTTCGTAATCTTCTCGAGGTCGCCGGGCTGACCCCGCTACTGCACCCGATTGCACCGCGGGAGGCTACAGAAGCAGAAATTCTTCGTTTTCACACGGCGGGGTATCTCGACAAGCTTAAAGCCCTGAGCGGTGAACACGGCGGTGATGCGGGTATCTTCACGCCAATGGGCCGGGGCAGCTACGAGATAGCGCTGTTGTCCGCCGGGGGAGTACTGGCGGCGCTCGAAGCGATCATGGAAGGCAGCGTGGATAATGCCTACGCTCTGGTACGCCCTCCGGGCCATCACGCGCTGGCCGATATGGGCATGGGCTTCTGTCTCCTCGGCAATGCTGCTATAGCCGGCTTTCACGCGCTTGAGCACTACGGACTGGAGCGTATCGCCCTGGTCGACTGGGATGTTCACCATGGTAACGGGACGCAAAGCGCCTTCTACAGCGACCCGCGGGCGCTCACAATATCGGTGCACCAGGACAATTGCTTTCCACCGGACTCGGGCCATTTACACGAGCGCGGCACGGGTGCGGGGGTGGGTTTCAACCTCAACGTGCCTCTGCCTGCGGGTTCCGGTGTGGGTGCCTATGAGGCAGCATGGGAGCGCGTGGTAATTCCGGCGCTTGATGCCTATAAGCCCCAGTTGATTATTGTGCCTTCCGGTTTTGATGCGGGAGCTTATGACCCTTTGGGGCGCATGCAAATGCACAGCGACGGTTACCGGCAGCTGACCGAAATGCTGCTTGCCGCGGCTGATCGCCATTGCGATGGCCGTCTGCTGATGTGCCATGAAGGTGGGTACAACACCTGGACAGTACCATTCTTCGGCCTGGCAGTAATGGAGGCACTGAGTGGAGTTCGCACCGGAACGCAGGACCCTTTCCTGGAGATGCATGCGGCGCTGGGCGGCCAAGCGCTGCAGCCGCACCAGTCCGACGCGATCACAAAGGCAGAGGCTTTGTTGGCGGCCCTGGCTTAGCATGAGTGTCAAACTGATCTGGTCAAACGGGGAGAGTGCGGCTATGTCACGCAAGGATCAAGAACAGGCGCTGGCCGTGAGGGCGGTTATTGAGTCCTATGTAAAGGCCTGTCGCAGTGGTGACACGATGGCCCTGCGCGCCCTATTCCACGACGAGGCTTCGATGAGCGGCTTTCTGGGCGGGGCAGAGATATTGGGTACGCCGGAGCCATTTTTTGATGCAGTGGCGCAGAATCCAGCGCCACAGACAACCGGGCTTCCCTATGAGGCGACGATCAAGGCGGTCATCGTGAGCGACCGTATTGGCACCGTGGAACTGCACGAGCAGGGCTATCTCGGCATGAATTTTATCAACCACTTCCACCTGATGCTGGAGGATGGCCAGTGGTACATCACCGCAAAGCTGTTTGAATCAGCGCCGGAGAATGGCCGTGACACATGATCGATATGACTCTCGTTCGTCGATTGTTGCAGCCATCCTTCTGAGCTTCATTGCTACGGGGGGATTCCTTATCCTACCGCTGCTTGTTGCGGCTGCAGCGGCGGATTTCCAACTCAGCGAAGCCAGGGTGGGCCTGCTTGCAACAGCGGTGATGGGGGGGGCTGCAGTAAGTTCCGCTGTCGCGCTGTTGTGGATTCGCCTTGTGAACTGGCGCAGGGCCACACTGGTTTCAGTACTGCTGATACTCGCTGGCCATATTGGCTGCCTTTTCACATCCCGCGCCGATGTCCTGACAGTGTTGCTTTTGCTCACCGGGCTTGGCGGCGGCGCGGCGTACTCCATCGCGCTGACAGTACTGGCAGATGAGCCCAAAGCGGCGCGCTACTTTGGTTTTTCGGTGGCGGCCCAGGTGAGCTTTCAGGTCGTGGGAATGCTGCTGTTACCGGCATTTACCGAGGCTCACGGTTTTGCCGCAGTGCTGGTTCTGCTGCTGGTGCTGGATGTGGTGGGCCTTTTTCTGTCAGCCCTGCTACCGCCGCGAGGCCTGTTGTCGCCGCAACGGGTGCGGCATGGGCCATTGCTTCGCGTGCCGGCGGTGCTGGCTTTATTGGGCTGCTTCATGTTCTTTTTTAATGTTGGGGCGGTGTGGGCGTTTATTGAGCGCATGGGCTCGGCAGCCGGGCTGGCGCCGGATTTTATCGGCCTGAGCCTGGCCGTGGGTGTCAGTTTTGGAATACCCGGTGCACTGGCTGGATCCTGGTGTGACGATCGCTTTGGCCAGATCGTGCCGTTGACACTTGGGTCGGTGATCATGCTTGGTTCGATTGCTCTGTTGTCGATGAGCCTCACCGGTCCAGCCTATATGGTGGCGCTGGCACTGTATAACTTCAGTTGGAATTTTTGCCTGACCTTCCAGTACGCAGCGGTGCAGAGGGTAGATGACAGTGGCAGGGGCGTTGCGGTTGCACCGGCGTTCCACGGATTTGGCGCCGCGGCGGGCCCCTTGATTGCAGCGCTGTATGTCACCCGGGAAAGTTACCAATCGGTACTCATACTGGCGATCGTCGGGATTGTGGGTAGCCTGTTGTTGTTTGTAATTGCCTGGCAACGGGGCACCAGCCGGCCTGCCACCGTCGCCTGCTAGCGTCGTTTCTAACATGTACGACCTGACAACCATCTGTAGAGGACAGCCATGACAGTAAGAGCACGCGCATTGGGTATACCCCTGGCTGGGAACACTGGCAAATGGAATGCGATTACTGATGTGGCGGGCGTGGAGGTGGGCTATAGCACCGTTATTCGCGCGGCTGCCGGCAATGCCGGCCCCGCGTGTACGGGGGTTACGGCGATTCTTCCACGGGGGCGCGGCGAACAGCCGCGGCCAGTTTGGGCTGGCCAGTTTGACCTGAACGGCAACGGCGAGATGACCGGTACCCACTGGATCGATGATGCGGGTTACTTCGCCAGCCCCATTTGCCTGACCAACAGCCACTCCGTGGGTGTTGCCCATCATGCTACCGTAGCCTGGATGGTACGGCAGTACCGGGAACATTACCGTGAATACCACAGCTGGGCGATGCCGGTTATCGCAGAAACCTATGACGGCCTGCTCAATGATATCTGTGCGCAGCATATCACTGAGCAGCATGTCATCGAGGCGCTGGACAACGCCACCACAGGCCGCGTGGAGGAGGGCAACGTGGGTGGCGGTACCGGAATGCAGACCTATGAATTCAAAGGCGGCAGCGGCACCAGCTCCCGGGTGATCGATATTCAGGGCACGTCGTACACCGTTGCGGCCTTTGTGCAGTCGAACTTCGGATTGCGGCCTGAGTTCACTGTCGCTGGTGTTCCGGTCGGCCAGCACTTGAGCGAAAACGCGATTATCTCAGGCGCAACCGGGCACGAAACCGGATCGATCATTGCGATCATAGCCACCGATATTCCCATGTTGCCAACGCAGTTAAAGCGCCTCGCCAAGCGTGGCGCCTTGGGTATCGCCAGAACCGGCACTTACGGCGGCCATTTTTCGGGCGACCTCATGTTGGCGTTCTCAACCGCGAATGACATTCATATGCCTGCGCTGGGTGCAGAGCAACCGCGCTCGTTCGCGCTGGAGTGCATCAACGATGCGCACTGCGATGTAATTCACGAAGCAGCTGTCCAAGCAGTGGAAGAGTCCGTGCTGAACGCGATGGTGGCGGCGCAGTCCGTTCCCACCTTCAAGCCACCAGGCCAGATTCTCCAAGCGCTGGATCATGACGCTCTGCGCACAATCCTGCGCCGCTATCATCGGCTTGTGGAATAAGCCACCCCTTGGAACGGATTCGCTACTATGCACGAGACACAGAGAACATCAGGTGGCGGGCTGAGCCGCCGTCGTTTGTTGGGTGCCTCCGTGGCAGCCGTGGGTATGGCAGCGCTGCACCCGGCCCTGGGGGCAGGCGCGGCTTCCCAGAGCCAGTTGCCGTCGGATATCTGCGACATGAGCGCTCTGGTGCTCTCTGCGGCCATCCGCGCGCAATCGGTCAGTTGTCGTGAGGTCATGTCGGCCTACCTGGCGCGTATCGAGCGTTACAACCCGCTGTACAACGCCATCGTTGCCATGCCAGATGGCGCCGAACTGCTGCGCCTGGCAGATGCCGCCGACCGGGACCTGGCCCGCGGTCACTACCGCGGGTGGATGCACGGCATGCCCCATGCGGTCAAAGACCTCTCCGATGTAGCCGGCATGGTCAGTAGCGGGGGCTCCCCACTGTTCCGTGACCGTATTGCCGCCAAGGACAGCCTGATTACTGCGCGAATGCGCTCGGCAGGCGCTATTTTCATCGGCAAGACCAATGTGCCGGAGTACGGGCTGGGCTCGCAAACCTATAACCCTGTCTACGGTGTGACGCGCAATGCTTATCGGCCGAGCCTGGCAGCCGGCGGTAGCAGTGGCGGCGCTGCTGTGGGCCTGGCGACACGCATGCTGCCGGTGGCCGATGGCAGCGATATGATGGGGTCGCTGCGCAATCCTGCTGCATTTAACAATGTGATTGGCTTTCGTCCCACCCAGGGGCGTGTGCCTCATGTGGGGGGCGACCTGTTTCTGCAGCAGTTGGGTTACGAAGGCCCCATGGGCCGCGATGTGGACGATGTGGTACAGCTTCTTGGCACTCTGGCTGGTGCCGACAGCCGCGCTCCCCTGAGTTTACGCGACTCCTTCAGCGGTGCTCCGCCGATGACGGACGCCGAATTTTCGGCGCTGCGCCTCGGCTGGCTGGGCGACTACAACGGTTACCTGCCGATGGAAGCCGGCCTGCTCAGCCTGTGCAGACGCGCGCTGGCCGGCGTCGAACCCTACGGCATTGCCGTGGAGGATGCTGCGCCGGACTACGATATGGATCGCTTGTGGCGTTGCTGGTTGACCCTTCGGCAGTGGGCAATTGCCGGTGGCTCAGGGCCGCTGTATGCCCAGCCAGACAAGCGTGCGCAAATGAAGCCCGAACTGGTCTGGGAGATAGAGAACGGTCTGAGACTCGATGCGGCCGATGTGGCTGCCGCCGGTGTCGCCCGCAGCGACTGGTACCGTGCCCTGCTTACGTTATTCCAGCGCTATGATTTCCTGGTGCTGCCAACAGCACAGGTATTTCCGTTTGACGCAGGCTTGCACTGGCCGAAAGCGATAGGTGAGGTGAAGATGGACACCTATCACCGTTGGATGGAGGTGGTTATCGGTGGCACCCTCTCTGGCTGCCCCGTGGTGAACCTCCCGGCAGGGTTTGATGAAAGCGGCAGGCCCATGGGGGTGCAGGTAATCGGGCCCTTTGGCGCCGATGCCAGGGTACTGTCTTTTGCTCGCGCCTATGTCCAACGTACCGAATGGCTGGCCAAGCGCCCGACCCTGCAGGTGGCAGATAACCAGGCGCAATAGGCCCGTTTCGCGCCGCTAGAGAATCCGCCGGGGGTTGTCCCTGAAGGCTAGCGGGGCGATAGTGTCCTCTTCTTCCAGGCGCGCCTTCCAGCGATTGCGGAAGTGGGAGAAGGCGCGGTCGGCAGTGAACGATTTCGGTACAAAGTCCGGGCTTTTTTCCAGCAGTTTTTGCTGAGCCTCAATGAATACCTTGTCTTCCATAAAGCCTTCCATCAAGGACTCCTTGAGGGATTCAGCAATGGCCGGGTTGTCCAGGTCGTAGCCGTGCAGGTAGTCCCAGAAAAAATGCGTGGTATTGCGCGTCTCCGGTGTCATGAACTGGCAGTTGCGGTATTCGCGCCGCTGGCCCAGGCCGGCGTTTTCCCCGACCGGCTCAAACAGGGTCTCCATCAGGAATACGCCGGGCAAGTACATCGCCATGGCGTTGCAGCGGTCAAGGTTGACGTCGTGTTCCTGTGCGGGAATCACCTTGCGGTGAAAGGGCGGCGGGCCACTGTTTCGGTGCCAGCGAACCACACTGAAACCATTGTCGAGTTTCTCAAGATCTTCGGCGTGGGTGTCGTAGGCGTAGGCTTCGGAACCACCCAGGGTGTTGGCGTGTACGAAGGCAACGTGGGAGAAGTCGGCCAGGTTATCCACGATGAGCAGCCAGTTGGCGTCGTAGTGCAGGTAGTCGCCGCGGTCGAAGCCGCGCCACTTCTCGGGCTGGCTCAGTGGCGCGAAATCGTGGATATCGCCCTCATCAGCCTTTTGTGCATCGCCCATCCAGATCCACAGCATGCCGCCTTTGGCGCACACCGGGTAGCTGCGCACCTTCATGTTGTTGCCAATGTGCTCCTGCCCGGGGATTTCGATGACCTCACCCGCCGGGTTGAACAGTAGGCCGTGATACATGCAGCGCAGGCAGTTGCCCTCAACGCGCCCTAGTGACAGGGGGGCAGAGCGGTGGCAGCAGCGGTTGTCCAGCGCAACATAACCCTGGCTTTCTGACTTGTAGAACACCAGGGGTACGTCGCAGATGGTTCTGGCGAGTTTGTTGTCCGCCTCGGCAACCTCCCATTCCCAGGCTGCGGCATACCACAGGTTCTCAACAAAGGTTCTCTCGATATTCACGTTGGGCCTCTTGTATCGGGTCGTTCGAAAAGGTGCTGCGACGCGCTTACAGGCGACTGTCGCCATAGGTCATGGCGGCGGTGCGCGACGCCTGTGGTGCCGGTACGGCCGCACCGGATTGGGGTGTCACCGCAAAAATGGCGTTGACCTGTCCGGTACCCGAACTGCCAAAGTAGGGCGTGACAATTTCCGCTGGCTGGTCATAGTCGGACCAGCCCAGCACACCCAGCAGCATGGCCGTGTCGTGCATGAAACCTTCGCCGTGCCCCTTGGCGGCGTATTCCGGCAGCATGGCACAGAACGTAGTCCAGTCGCCCTGCTGCCAGAGTTCGAGCATATTGTGGTCGAGGTGCTCGAGGAACGGACTCCACACGCGGTTGAGGTAATCCGGGGCCATGCCATTCTGGGCGAAGCGGTGTGACAGGGAGCCGCTGGCGAGAAAGGCCACCGTGCCGTCGTAGTGTTTTTCCACGGCCTCGCGCATAGCCCAGCCGAGTCGGGCGCTGTCGTTGAGGTAGTGGACCGTGCACAGGGCCGAGACCGAAATCGCCTTGAAGTGCTGATCCGGGTTCATATAGCGCATCGGCACCAGCGTGCCGTACTCCGGGTCCAGCGTGGTGTTTACATGGGCCAGTGTTTCCACCCCCTGGGCGTTGCACTCCCGGGCGAGTATTTCTCCGAGCAGGGGGTTGCCGCGTACGTCAAAGTCCATGTTATTGATAAAGTGCGGTAGTTCATTGCTGGTGTAGGTGCCGTGGGCACGTTCCCGGCAGTTGATGTGGTAGGCGGAGTTCACCAGCCAGTGGGTATCAAAGACCACCAGGGTATCCACACCCAATTCGCGGCAACGCTGGCTGATAAGTTGGTGCCCCTCAATGGCTGCCTTGCGACAGTCTTTGGTCGGTCCGTCGAGTTCAGACAGGTACATGGAGGGTACGTGGGTAACTTTTGCGGCCAGTGCGACTGTGCCCATGATCGGTACTCCGTGAAACCGGCTTGTGCTTATTGATTGCGTCAGTATCCGGCGGCAAGCAGGATATTAAAATGCAAAAAAATCGTTAAAAACAGGACTTTCATCGTGTGCTGCTGCGCTGTTGCAGCCTTCGGTAGGCCAGCGGGCTCAAGCCCACCTGACTTTTAAAGAAGCGCGACAGGTAGCCCGGGTCGCTAAATCCCAGTTCGTAGGCAATGCCATTGATCGAATGAGTGCCGAATATCAGCATGCGCTTGGCCTCTTGCAAAAGGCGTTCGTGAACGATCTTCTTGGGTGTGCTGTTCGATACCCGCTGGCACACCTGGTTGAGTCGACTTTCTGACAGGCCCATTGCCTGCGCGTAGTGACTAAGGCGCCAGTGCTGGCGAAAGTGGAGCTCTACTTGTTTGCTGAAGCGGTGAAAGTGCTTCAGGTCGTCGCCGGGGACGGCGGTGCTGTGTGCGCACTGGCGACTCAGTCGCGCAATCTGCAGCAACAGCAGGCCGACCAGGTATTCCAGCGCCATGGCTTTGCCCGGATGGCTGTTCTGCCATTCCTCGCCTAGTTGCTGCAAAACAGTTTGCAGGTGACGCCACAAGGCCAATCCGGTGTGGCCCGCAGTAGGCGCCGTCAGGCACACCCCCTGGTCAAGGGGCAGGTTGGCCTGCCGCTGCTGCCCTTCCCGCAGCAGGCGCCACACCATCGACTGGTGCACGGTGAGCACATGGCCACCTGCGTTGGCTTCGGTGCAAAAGGAGTGGGGGGTGGCCGGCGGCGTTAGGAACAAGGCCGGGCCGCAGGTTTCATAGAGTTTGTCGTCGATATGAAAACGAACCGCGCCTTGCTCAATGTAGTGGATCTGCAGAAACTGCGCGTGTCGGTGTACGGGCATATCGCGCCCGAAAAAGCCGGCCAGATTGTCCAGGGCATCATAGTGAATGATGGCGTCGGTGTAGCGCTGGTCGTAGTCCTCGCCAAGGTTGATATTGGGTATCCACTCGGGGCTGGGATGTGCTGCGGTGGCCATCATCGGGATCAGTAGGCGCCGTTGCCTTGTTCGCCCTGTGAGGATTCGCCACCGCCACTGGTGTGCCTGATGAGCAGTTCCCTGGCAGTATTGGCCAGTACCTGGGTGTCGACGCCCAGGGCGACAAACTGGGCGCCGCAGCGCTCGTACTGCCGGGCCAGCTCGCGCTGGGTGGCTAGCGTGCCGGCCGCCTTGCCAGCGGCGCGGATACGCTGCAGTGCCTGTGTCACGGCTGCCTTCACGTCGGGGTGGGCGGGGTTGCCGAGGTGGCCCATCGAGGCCGCGAGGTCCGCCGGTCCGACGAACACCCCGTCCACGCCGTCCACAGCCAGAATGTCGTCGAGGTTTGCAAGCGCGGTAACGGTCTCGACCTGGACCAGCAGGCACATCTGTTCGTTAGCGTCGGCAAAATAGCCTTCTACCTGATTCCAGCGCGCGGCCCGGGCAAGCGCCGTACCCACGCCGCGCCGTCCGTTTGGCGGATAGTGCATGGCGCCAACCAGTTCTTTTGCCTGCTCTGCCGTTTCCACCATTGGCACCAGCAGGGTCTGAGCGCCCAGGTCAAGCACCTGCTTGATAAGAGACGGATTGCCGTCAACCAGGCGTACAACGGCCTGCGAGGGGGTGTTCTCTATGGCCAGTAACTGCCCGTGCAGGGCGGTCAGGTCATTGGGTGCGTGCTCGGCATCGATCAACAGCCAGTCGTAGCCGATCAGCCCGCACAACTCCGCTGACAACGGGTTGCACAGCCCCAGCCAGAAGCCGTATTGCTGGTGCCCGTGGCGCAGGGCCTGTTTGAAGGTGTTGCGTGGCGTTTGCATACCGCCTCCTGTTGTCAGGTGAACTGGCAGCGAATGTCGCCCAGGGGGCCGTAATCGGCCCACACAGTGTCGCCGGGTTGCACCGTGATGGGGGCGGTGAATGAGCCCGACAGCAGAATCTGACCTGGCTCCAGGGCAATGCCGTGCGGGGCGAGGCGTCGGGCGAGCCAGCAGATGCCGTTCGCCGGGTGGTCGAGCACTGCGGCGGCCAGTCCGGTTTCCTCGATGACGCCATTGCGATAGAGAATGGCGCCGCTCCAGCGCAGGTCAATGGCCCGCGGCGCAAAATGCTGTTCGCCGACGATGATGCCGGCATTGGCTGCATTGTCGGCGATGGTGTCCATCACCGTGCGCGTGTAGCCGCCGGCCGGATCGACCCGGTAACTGCGCGCCGCAATCAGTTCCAGCGCCGGCACAACGTAGTCGGTGGCATCCAGTACGTCGTCGATGCAGAGGTTGTCACCAGACAGGCGCTCTTTGAGGACAAAAGCGAGTTCCACTTCAATGCGTGGGTCGGTGAAGTCGGCATGAGCGATGCGGCTGCGGTTGGCAAACCACATCGACTGCAACAATACACCGAAGTCCGGCGTGTCTATTTTCATGGCGCGCTGCATTACCCGGGATGTCAGGCCAATCTTGTAGCCAATGACATCATCTCCGCCAGCGATCTTGCGCTGCACCCAGGCCGACTGGACGGCGTAGGCGTCTTCCATATCCATCGCCGGATAGCGCCGGGTGAGTGCGGCAATCTGCACCCGCTCGTGCTCGGCAGTGAGCAGTTCGGCAGCCGCAGCCTCTATCTGCGGCTGGCTGAGAGTTGTCACGACGCCGCCTCCAGGTGCTGGTCAATGTTGTTTCTGTTGTACTTGAGTGCGGGTGCCAACTCCTTCATCTCAAACGACAGTGCCATACCGCCGCTATCGAAGCAGCCGTCGAAATGACGCTCATACACGGCGTAGAGGGCGCGTGCCGCCGCTTCCTTTTCCTCATCGCTACGGCCGCTGCCAATCAGGGCCGTGAGATGGACAAAACGGTGCGCCGGATTGCCATCCGCCAGGCGATAGTCGTGGCAGGCGTAGGCGCGGCTACGAATACCCTTGAGCGGGAACAATCCGGTCGCTACGGCACAGTCGTGCAGTGCGGCGAACAGAACCTGGGGTGCCAGGGTGTCGGGTTCGACATTGTCGGAGTATTCGAGCACAAAATGCATGGGATGGTCCTGTCGCTGCGATCAGTGTTTGCCGAGCTCTGGCACCTTGTGGGTGCCGTGCGCCAGGCAGACGTTTTTTGTTTCCATGTAGAAGTCGAAGCTGTAATCGCCACCATCCCGGCCGACGCCGCTCATTTTGACGCCGCCGAACGGCGATGGAAGATTGCGGTTGTTTTCTGAGTTGATCCACAGCATGCCGGTGTCGATGGCGTGGGCCAGCCGCATGGCGCGGCCCTGATCGCCCGTCCAGGCGTAGGCGGCCAGGCCGTAGGGGCTGTCGTTGGCGATGGTGATGGCCTCATCTTCCGTGTCAAAACTCAGTACCGTCAGCACGGGGCCGAAAATCTCCTCCCTGGCAATGCGCATGTCATTGCGCGCACCGGTGAACAGCGTGGGCTGTACATAATTGCCGTCGCGGCTGATGTTGTCGCCCTCGAACGGGTGGCCGCCCACCGCGATGTGCGCACCCTCTTCACGTGCAATGGCCATGTAGTCCAGTACCTTCTGGTAATGACTGCTGTGGATCAGCGGGCCCACTTCGGTGGCGGGGTCCAGAGGGTGGCCCACATTGAGGTTCTGTACCCGGGCCTTAAGGGCCGCGATAAACCGGTCCCGTATGCCGGATTGCACCAGCAATCGGCTACTTGAAGTGCAGCGCTGGCCATTGAGGCTGTACAACATAAAGACCACCGCATCCAGCGCCCGATCGAAATCGGCGTCGTCAAACACGATCACCGGGTTCTTGCCGCCCAGTTCGAAGTGCATTCGCTTCAGGGTGGGTGCACCCTGAGCCATGATGTGCGAGCCGGTAACTGACTCACCAACAAAAGCGATGGCGCGAATGGCGGGGTGTTCGGTTAGGCGCTTGCCCGCGCTTTCGCCAAAGCCGTTGACCATGTTCCATACCCCCGGCGGCAGTGCCTGCTCGCTGGCTTCGGCCAGAATGGCCGCCGTAAGGGGGCTGAATTCTGCCGGCTTGTGCACGACTGTACAGCCAGCGGCAAGCGCCGGCGCGATCTTCCAGGTAGCCAGCATGAAGGGCGTATTCCAGGGCGTGATAACGCCCACGGGGCCAATAGGGGTGCGCAGGGTCAGGTTGGAGTGCTCTGGCTGATAGAGGGCCTGGCCGTTGCGAGCCTCCGGGGCTTTGTCGGCAAAGAAGCGAAAGTTTGCAGCCCCGCGAACTGCCGCCTGCTTCATGAAACGCAGGGGCTGTCCGCAATCCATGCTTTCAACCAGGGCGATTTCATCCGCGCGCTCCACCAGAAGGTCTGCAAACCGGTGCAGGCATTGCTTGCGCTCTTGGCCGCTGAGGTCCCGCCACGCCGGGAAGGCCTGTTCGGCCGCTGCGCATGCAGCGTCGATGTCATCGGCAGTTCCGGCGGCGACTTTGCCAAGGCTGCTGTTGTCGACCGGTGTCAGGTTGTCGAAGGTGTCGCCACTCGCAGGCGTCCAGGCGCCGTTGATGTAGTGCGTGGTCGGTTTGTCGCGGAAGCGCTGCAGGTAGGCTTGGGCGCGAGACAGGTTGTGCGTCAAATCGGACATGGCGGTTCCTCCGTAGAGCAATAAATATAACGCGTTAAATAATAGTTGGCCAGCCCTTAGGTGATTTTGTGATGGTATTTCGGAAAATCTGGATAATAACCAGTGATATGCGCCGACACTTTCGTTCTCTGCGGGTTGATAAGATAACGAGTTAACTATATTGTGGTGTTTCTGAAGCATGTCGATAGGGTGCCAAAGGAGGAGAAATGCGGTTAGCAACTTACTGCCGTGCAGGCCAGGAGTCCTGGGGGGCGGTGATCCATGAGGCTGGCGAAGACCGGCTTGTGGATCTTGCGCACATAGCGCCCAGCCTGAAGTGCGCAATCGAGCAGAACGCGCTTGCCTCGGTGGCCTTAGAAGGGCTGCCGACGCTTTCCCTGCAGAAGGTAACCTGGCTGCCGCCCATTGCTGCGCCGGAAAAGATCCTGTGCATTGGCGTTAACTACGCCAACCGCAACGCCGAGTACAAAGACGGTAGCGACGCCCCCACTAAGCCCAGTGTGTTTATCCGCTTTCCCGACTCATTCACCGGCCACGGGGAGCCCCTGATTCGCCCGCCAGAATCCCGGCAGCTCGATTACGAGGGCGAGATCGTTGTGGTGATTGGCAAGGGCGGGCGGCGCATTCCGCGTGAGCGGGCCTTTGAGCATATCGCCGGCCTGACCATCATGAACGAGGGCACACTGCGCGACTGGGTGCGCCATGCCAAGTTCAACGTCACCCAGGGCAAGAACTTCGATCGCTCGGGTGCCATGGGCCCCTGGCTGGTGAGCGCCGACGAATTCACCCCAGAAGCCTTGCGGGACATGCGCGTCACAACCCGCGTTAATGGCGAGGTGCGCCAGGATGACACCACCGCCAGTATGATGTTTCCCATGGATTTCATCATTGAGTACCTTTCCACCTTTTGCGCGTTGAAACCGGGTGATGTGATCGCCACGGGCACCCCCAACGGCGCGGGGGCACGCTTTGATCCACCCCGGTATCTGGTGCCCGGTGACGAGGTGGAAGTGGAGGTGCAGGGCGTGGGGACGCTTTGCAACGGCGTTGCCGACGAGGAGCTTTGATGCCCATGCGTGCGTTTAGGCGATCGCTGCCGATGTCCCTGCTCAAGGCGCGGGAGGCAGTCATGAAGAAGTTCATCCCCCACCTGCGTGAGCACGACCTGTCCCCCCAGCAGTGGCGTGTTTTGCGCGCGCTGTTTGATGCCCGGGAGGGCCAGGCGCCGGAGGTAGAGATGACGGTATTGGCCGAACAGTGCTATCTGCTCATGCCGAGCCTGTCGCGTATTGTCCAGCACCTGCTCAAGCGCGAGCTGATCCTGCGTCGTTCCTCCGAGACCGACCAGCGCCGTTCCATGATTCGCCTGAGTGACAGTGGCGCGGAGTTGGTGAAGATGATGGCCGTGCAATCCGAAGCCCGTTACGAGCACATTACCGAGGTATTTGGCTATGGCAAGCTGGAACTGCTCTACGAATTGCTGGAAGAGTTGACGGATAAACTCAGCGCTGCCGATTCTGCGTCAGCTGCCGATAGGCAGAATCCCCGCAATCAGTGAATCTGGTCGCTGGTGCCGGATACCAGCTCCCCAATCGATACAGGCTTGATGGGGAAGCGCGATTGAAAGACCGCTTCGCCCCGGTGTTCTGCCAGCAGGCTGCGCAACTGGTATTGGCAGTACCGGCCCTGGCACAGGCCCATGCCGCAGCGTGACAGCAGCTTGAGCGCATTGATGTCGGTGGCGAAGGGGTTGTTCTTGAGGGCGGTGGTAACGTCGCCAACGCTGACCTCCTCACATTTGCACAGGGTGCTATCCGGTGTCATTAGCCCGCGCAGCAGGTCTGCTCCCGGGTGCGACAGACGGCTGAGCAGGTCGGCAAAGCGATACAGTGAGCGCAGGGCACGGCGTGTGGGCCGGGCCTGGTTGTTCGCCGCATCAACTGGCAGCACACCAGCATCCAAGGCGGCGGCCAGCCCGGCCAGCTCGCCCTCGCGCTGGGCGACATCGGCGCCGCCAATGCCGGTTGTCTCGCCGGCAACGTACACACCAGGCAGCGAGCTGCGCATCCAGGCATCCACCTCCGCGACCCAGCCGCCAGCGGTATCCGACCAGTGGCCGCTAGCGCCGAGCTGGCTGGCGAGTTGGCTGTTGGCCAGAAAGCCAAACCCGATGCCGAGACGGTCGCAGTCAATACTATCGACGGGGCGGGATGGGGCGCCGTTTTGCAGCGTTTTGCTGGCAGTGATTTCGACACTCTGCAAGCGGCCATCGCCTCGCGCGCAGCTGGCCACCTGACCGAAGCGAACGGGCACTCCACGGCGCAACAGGCGGGCGCAGGCGCGGCTGAAGTACAGGATCTTTCCGGGGTGGGGCAACAGCGCCGGGCTGTGGCGCAGGGCCTGGCCGATAACCGAAGGCGGTTGTGAAAACAGCACCGCGGCCACGTCGCCGCCGGCCTGCAGCACCTGGTCCGCCACGATCAATTGCAGGGGATGGCTACCGCTAAACAGAAAACGTTCCCCCGGCACTATTTGCTGGCTCTTGATAAAAGCCTGAATACCGCCGGTGGCCATAACCCCCGGCAGCGTGCTGCCCGGGAAACTGACCGGCATGTCATGACAGCCAGTGGCGATCAGCAGACGGTCTGCGGTCAGTTCACAGGTGCCGCCTGCTCCGTTTAGTTGCAGTCGAACACCCTCGGCGACAAGGTCGGCGCCCAGTACCGTGGTGGCCTGTAGCCAGCGCACGTTGGTGAGTTCCGTGCTCTGGCGCAGCAGCTGCTGCTGGGGGCTATAGATGCGATCGGTCAGCCAGCGGTCAACGCGAAAGGCTTGCGGTGGCTGGCGCAGAATCTGCCCGCCCGCACGGGCCTGCTCGTCGATGACCGTTACCGCCAGGCCGTGGCTGGCGGCGATGCGGGCCGCCGCCATACCCGCCGGACCGGCGCCGACAATGGCCAGGTCAGTGCGCATGCTTGTCTGCCTTCCTTGCATCGGCATTGAGGCAGGGCAGCTGTCGGCCGGTGTGTACCTGCATGTGCGCCTCGACCGGGCTCTGGCAGGCAAGCACCCAGCCGCGCCCTTCAATCTGCACCCGGCATTCGAAGCAGGTGCCCATGTTGCAGAAGGGTGCCCGGGGCTGGCCGTTGTGGGTCCGGTAAAACGCGCTACAACCCTGCAGCAACAATACGCTGGCCAGGGTTTCTCCCTCGCGGGCAATGACAGGCCCGCCGTCAACGATCAGTTCGACCGGTTCGCCTCTTTGCACGCCCTGTTCAATTCGTCTGGCCATGGCTATCCCATAAACATGTTCATGTGTGCAAAGCGATCTGGTGAGTAGGGCGCCAGTGAATGGGAGGCTTCCCCACGGGTGATCAGCTCCGACAGCAGCCGGGCGTAGGTGGGGCCGTAGGTGAAGCCGGAGCCGCCGGCGGCAACATAGTAGCCCGGCGCGCGCGAAACAGCTCCAATCAGGGGCAGCTGGTCCGGGGTGATGCCAGTGGTGCCTGTCCAGCTGCGCAGCACCCGCAGCGATTCAATGCCAGGAGCCACGGCGAGGGCGGTGCGCAGGTTGGCGCGCAGGGCCGCCATGTCAACCTGGGGGCGCCCCGGCAGCCACTGTCCATGCTGTTGCGGCAGGCGTGCCGACCAGCCGCCGCCGATCAGGACGTTACCATCGTCCACCTGCTTCATGGACAGCCTGCGCCCCACATGCTGGATCAGGTGGTGTATGAACAGCGCGGTGCGCTCGGTCACGTTCATCAGCAGGCCCACCGGAAAGACTGGCAGGTGCAGATTCGCCATGCGGCCAAGGTCCATGGCCCAGGCGCCTGCCGCATTGACCAGGACATCAGACGTCCATTCGCAAACCTCCCCGCTGCCCAAAGCGCCGCGAACCCGCCAGCGGTTGCCCTGGCGGCGGGTCTCGGTTACCGCGCAGTGGGTGACGATACTCGCGCCAAGGCGCTTTGCCTTGCGCGCGTAGGCGGGGGTCAGGAGCCTTGGGTTGCAGTGGCCTTCGTGGGGGCAGTAAAGGGCGGCGCGCACGGCCGGGCTGAGGTAGGGCGCGCGGGCCTGGGTTTGAGCCGCGTCCAGCAGGGTGACTTCCAGTCCCTGTGCCTGTTCGATGGCGGCCTTGCGCTCCAGAAGCCCAATATCTTCGTCTGTTTCAGCCAGCATGAGCCCCCCATGCATGGCCAGTTCAAGCGGGCTTTCCAGTTCGGCCTCGATGCCGCGCCAGTGGTCTATGGCTACCTGTGTCAGGGCGACATAGTGTTGCAGCTCGTCTGCGAGCGCATCGGCGTGGTGGATCAGCCGGTGCTCAAGCTGGAAGTGCAGGGACCCCGCGTTCTGGCCGGAAGCGCCACGGTTGATTTCACCGCGCTCCAGCAGCGCCACAGAAAGCCCCGCTTCGGCGAGGTAGCAGGCAGTGGCGCAGCCTGCCAGCCCTCCGCCAATCACCAGGGCATCGTAGTGCATCAGCTGGCGAGCAGGCCCAGTTTGTCGAGGGTCGCGCGCACCTTCTCCACGCCACTGTCGTCCAGCGGCAGAATCGGGCGCCTGGGATGACCCCCGGGTTGCCCGAGCTGGTTCAGCGCCTCCTTAAAGATCGACTGGGCGGAGCCAAAGCGGCCGGTGAGGCCGGGGGTGAACCAGTCCTTCATGATGGTGCTGTCACGCTGCCCCAACTGTCGCGCGCGCTGAATGTCACCTTCCCAGATGGCGTTGAAAAACCCGGGTTGGTCGGGCCCCAGAACGGCACCCGCGCCCATGGTGCCGTCGGCATTGTGGTGCTGCGTGAGGGTAATGCCCAACTCGTTCATGGGGATACCGAAAACGCGGACTTTATCCTTGAGGGTAAAGAAAACGTCCATAAAGTGGCGAAGGTTGGGGGTTGAATTTTTGATGGCCACCACTTTGTCCAGGTCCGCAAGTCGGGTCAGCAGGGGTAGCGACAGGTCGACATGCGTACCCGGGGGCCAGTTGTAAACGCAAATCGGCAGGGCACTGTTGTCGCTGACCTCTTCGAAAAAGCGATAAATTTCCTCTTCGGTAGGCATTATATAGGGCGGCGCGGTGAGCAACACCCCGTCCATGCCGGCGGCGCGCGCGACTTCGATATTCTGCAAGACCTCTGTTGCCGTGTAGGCACTGCACCCCGCAATGAGGGTGAGCTTGCCGGCAAACTGGTCCCCGGCCACATGCATCAGTGCGTGCTTTTCCTCGGTACTCATGCTGAACCATTCGCCCTGGGTGCCCATGATGATGAAGCCGTGGACGCCGTTGTCGTAGACCCAGCGGTGCAGTTGCCGGGTAGCCTCGATGTCAAAGGCGCCGTCGGCGGTAAAGGGGGTGGTCAACGCGGGAATATAGCCGCGCCAGTCAACCGAATTTCGATCCATGCGGGGTCTCCAGCCCAGGGGTTAGGGATAGGCGCCCACCCGTGATTCATTGCAGCGGTCCGGTTGATGGCGGCCAGACTGCCAGCAGTTCCTAAAGGACAGGCGCGGTGTCTCTGTCAGCCGAAAGGGTCGGCTGCCTGATACCGCGCCAAGGTAATCGATAGTATTTTTCATTCAATAACAATAGACTGTGATTTTTGTTGCCTGAAAGGCAAACAATGGCCTGAGGTAGCGGCAGGCGAGGCTCTGTGACGGCTGCCGGCGCGCTTGTGGAGCGATTGCCAAGGCCTGCTCTACCACACCGCTGCCAAAGGTTACCCGCCATGCCCAGTGACGTGCGCTTGCGCTACCTGTTTGAATCGGCCCAACTCGGGACCATGCGCGCCGCGAGTGAAAAGCTCGATGTGGCCACCTCATCAGTCAGTCGCCAGATCTCTGAACTGGAACAGGAACTGGGGCTGGCGTTGATTGAGAAGGGGCGTCGTCGCATTCGCCTCACTGAGGCCGGAGAGGCCGCCTGTCAGTACTACCGGGAAAAGCTCTCCCAGGAAGAGGCTTTTCTGTCGCGGATCAAGGAGATGAAGAGCATCCGCACCGGCAAGATATCGCTGGCGGTGGGCGAAGCCTTCGTCACCCAGTCGTTCAGCGACCTGCTGGATGACTTCATGCAGCGCTACCCTGGCATGGAGGTGCAGGTGCAGGTGGGCAACACCACCCGTGTGGTGGAGCGGGTGCGTGAGGACGAGGCCCACATGGGGCTGATTTTTGATATTCCCCGCGAGCCCAAAGTGAGGGCCCGGCTGGTGATTCCCCAGCCCCTGAAGGTTATTGTCAATCGCAGCCATGCGCTCAGCCAGCGGCAGCGGGTCAACCTGCGGGATATTGCATCGGAAAGCATCGGGCTTGCCGACGAGGGCTATCGTATTCGCCAGCTCATTCACGCGGCGGAGCAGGAAGATGGCGCCTTTCTCGAAGCGTCCCTGCAAACCAATTCCCTGACCTTGCTGATGGACTTTGTAAAGTCCGGGCGCGGCATCTCCATTCTGCCGGAGTTGGTGGTGCATGAGGAACTGCTGTCGGGCGCGCTGTATGCCCTGGACACGGACAATTCGATTCTTAATTCCACCAAGACCAGCCTGATTACGCGGGTGGGGCGGCAATTACCGATCGGTGCCTACCGCCTGCTGCTGAGCCTTGAAGGTTTCCTCAAGGCCGCCGAGGAAGCCGTCGAAACCTGATTTCTTCCCCTTTTCGTATTGGGCAGGACCGACCTGGCCCACTGGTGCGTTGGGGGCTGCTGCCAATCCGCCCGTGTCGTTTTCTCCCCTGCAAGCGCTGCTGTTTGCAGCGGGCTTGTCGCTTGATATGCCCCATTTTTGCCGTTCCCGGCGGATTGCGTGGTCTCGTCAACCCAGTGATTTAGTTTGCGGCAGAAGCAACAAACAGTAGCTTTTGCTGTTATTGAAACAATGGGTGCAATCTTGTCGAATGAATCTGTCGTCCCTGCAACCTGCCCGTCTAAGAGTCGGGTGCAGCGGAAACACCTGACGAAGAAGTAGGAGCATGCCAGCATGAGACATTTCTTGCC
The DNA here is from genome assembly GCF_003402235.1 of Parahaliea mediterranea. Taxonomy (GTDB): domain Bacteria; phylum Pseudomonadota; class Gammaproteobacteria; order Pseudomonadales; family Halieaceae; genus Parahaliea; species Parahaliea mediterranea. The sequence continues at coordinate 806,425 of NZ_QEWO01000002.1, read as the reverse complement.
CCGGGCTGTTCTGGCACTGGCGATACCCACAACAGAGGCTCTGGCAGGCACTTTCCCGTCTAAGTGTTTTGGCAATGTGGGACGCATACGTCAAAAAATAATCAACGATTCAGTACTGCGCATTGGCGCCGCTTGACACGCATGTCACTGAAAATCACAAACGGGAGAGATATTTTGGATACCACCAATAAGCCGGCCGCATCGCGCCGGAGCGTTGCCGCACTTCGCACTGTACTGGCTGCCAATGTCGCAATCGCCTCGGGGATTATCGCCCCTTCAGCCATGGCCCAAATCGAAGAGATTGTTGTTACGGCCCAGCAGCGGGAGCAGAACCTGCAGGATGTGCCCATCGCCATTTCGGCCTTCACCAGCGAGGCGGTCGAGAAGAACATGTTCCGGGATGTGACTGACTACGTCATGAAAACCCCGAATGCCAGCTTTACCTCCGCCGGTGCACGATCGCGCCGGGATATCAGTATTCGCGGGGTCACCAACTTTGTTGGCCAGAACAACGCCATCCGGACTTCCACCTTCGGCTTCTATGTTGATGGTTTCAGTGTGTCCAGTGCCAGCATTAACCCACCGATGATGGACATTGAGCGTATCGAGGTATTGCGTGGGCCGCAGGCCACTTACTTCGGACGCAACGCACTGGGTGGCGGTATCAGCATCACCTCCAACAAGCCCACCGACGAGTTGGAAGGTTCCATCATGGCGGACTATTCCCGCTTTGATACCTATGATGTCGAAGGTGTCCTGAACATTCCCATCATTGAGAATGTGCTGGCCGCGCGGGTCAATCTCAAGCAGTCCGAGTCTGACGGCAACATTGAGAACATCAACCCCATCGGCGGTGGCAACGACTCCAAGTACCAATATGCCAAGGCGTCTGTGCTTTATACCCCTACCGATGCCTTGACCATCAACGTCTTCGGTAGCTACGCCGACGAGAACGTCGGGATGCGCGAAGGCGTGCCGTCCGGAGTGTTTTCCACCTTTGCCGGTGGCACGCTGTTCTCTGACTTTCCCGACCGCGATGGCGATGGCCTCGCTGATCCCGACCCGGATGGTGTGGGCTTTTATCCGGATAACCAGGACAAGGTCAACTTCAATGCGCCCCAGGATGTGGGCACCGAGTTCAAGTACCTGGTGGGCCGGCTCGACTACGCCATGGACAGCATGACCTTCACCAGCATCACCGGCTGGATGGAGTCGGACTTCTTCCTGCAGGGTGACATTGATGGCGGCAGCGTGGACTACCTGCGCGAGTACCGCACCGTGCCGCGCAAGAGCGTCAGCCAGGAATTCCGTCTGCAGAGTGCCAACGACTCCGCTTTCAACTGGAACGTAGGCCTGCTGTACGCCAAAGACGAAGGCACCATGGACAACAAAACCTACGTGGGTGATGCGGGGCTACCGAGCTTCGGCCTGCCAGGTGGCTTCCTGATCGACAGTGAAGATTCCGAGCATGAAGCCGAAAACTGGGCAGCCTTCGGCCAGGTGGACTACATGATCACCGAGCGACTGACATTGTCTGCCGGTGGTCGCTACAGCGAGGAGACCAAAACCGCCACCATTCTCGGCTTCTCCGGCGCCCTGGTGACCGAAGTCAGTTATGAAGATACGTTCTATGACTTCTCGCCCAAGGTATCCGCCGATTTCGCCATGAATGAGGAGGTCACGCTCTACGCGACGATTTCCAAGGGCTTCAAATCCGGTGGTGTACAGGACGCGCCCTTCGAGTCGGCCCAATCCTATGAGCCAGAAACCCTGTGGAACTACGAAGTCGGGATGAAGGGTGAGTTCTTCGAGCGCCGCCTGCGTTTGAATACCGCCGTGTTCTACATGGATTGGAAAGATATGCAGGCCTCCTTCCAGCAGGCCGGCACGGATGATGAGGGCAACTTCATTCTCTTTGGCGGTATCGACAATGCCGAGCAGGCGACCTCCAAAGGGGCAGAACTCAGCGGTACCGCAGTGCTGGGTGAAGATTTTGTGGTCAACTTCGGTATTGGTTACCTCGATGCCAAGTTCGATACCTTCACGGCGTTCATCGATGGTGAGAACCGGGTTCTTGACGACAAGACCATCCCCAATGCGCCACGTTGGACCGCATCGGCCGATGCGGAGTACGGTTTTGCCGTAACGGATAATCTGCGCGGTTTTGTACGCGCAGAGTGGAACTACCGCGACGAGGTGCGCCCGTCTACCACGGCGCTGATCAATACCGGATTCCCCTGGGAAGTGCCAAGCTATGATGTGGTCAACCTTCGCGCCGGTGTAGAGAACGACACCTACTCAGTGGTTGCCTATATCGAGAATGCGCTGGATGAGGAGTACTACACCAATGCTTACCAAAAGGCGTTTATGAGTGGCCTGTTTATTGAGCCCTCGTTCCAGACCTACGGTGTGCGGGTGAAGTACAACTTCAACTGACCGCCGTCTGACCCAGGTCGACGCTTTCGCGGGGGTGGTTACTCGGCGCCCCCGCGCTCTTTTCTCACCGGACTCTGCTAAAGGTGGTCATCTGGATGACGGCATTCCCGCGAAAATTCTGCAATCGCCTGCTCGGTATTCTCGTGCTCGGGTGTTGTATCCCCGCAGCGAACTCCGCAACGATCGACGAACTGGCTGACCGCTATCTATCCCTGTGGACCGCCTTCTATCCAACGCGCGCCTTCGCCGAAGGATCGCAAGAGGCAGCCGCGCAGTTTGAAGATTATTCCGATAACAATCTCGCGCAATGGCGCAGTGCAAACCGGGCTCTGAGGGATGAACTGGCTGCCAGGGCCACACCTGCTGATGCCAGTGACCGCATAGACGCCATGGTGCTGGCGCGGCAGGTGAACGCTGAACTGGCGCTGTGGCGGGATGATCACCCCCTGCAGAACCAACCTGAATGGTATGCCGAACAGATCTCCCAGGCCTTGACCTACCTGTTGGTAAGCGAGCGATTGACACTGGCGCAGAAGCGCGATGCGGTTTTGGCCAGGCTCGCCGGTATCCGTACACTCTGTGAGCAGGGACGCCGTGAACTTACAGCCGGAAATCGCCTGCGTAGTGAGTCCGCCATGCGTTCACTGGAAGCGACCGCCGACTTCTTCCAGGATGCATTGCCGACGCTGTTGCTACCGCAGGAGGGCGCAGCCGAGCCAGCGTTATCTTCGGCGGCCCGCGATACGGCCCAAGCGGTGCGCGCCCTGCGCCGCCACATTGGGCAAAAAGTGCTGCCTGTGGCGGTGGACTCGCCATCCATGGGTGAAGCGCGCTATGCAGCGCGACTCGAGCAGCGCAGCGACGGCCGCCTGACGCCCGAGGCGCTGGCCAAGCATGCCCTGGCAGAGATAGATCAGGTTCGGCAACGCATGGTTGCCACTGCAAGGGAATGGTGGCGACACACACGCCGTGATGCAGCGCCCGCACCCGATGACGCAGCGCTGCTCGCCGCGGCGCTCTCGGCCATGGAGGGCGACCGCGCAGACAATCGTGCTGACTTCCTGCAACAGTTCAGTGACATGACCCACGCGGCGGAGCAGTTCGTGCGCGAGAAGCAGTTGGCGACAGTGCCACAGCCAACGACTCTCCTTATCGCCAGTTCACCGGATCATTTCGCGGGTGCGGCGGTGGGTGGTGTCTATCCCGCAGGTCCCTTCATGCCGCAGTCGAATACGCTGTTTTACCTGCCCTCCATCCCGGCCGATGTCAGTCCAATCGTTGCTGAAGGCTTCTATCGCTCATTCAACACGCATTTTAATACCATGATCATCTCCCACGAGATGTTCCCGGGACACTATATGCAGTACAAGGTGGCGGTAACCCACGCGCCGCCGATTCGCTCCATCTTTGCCAACGGCGCGTACGTGGAAGGCTGGGGCAGCTTCAGCGAGGTGCTGATGCTGGAGGCGGGCTGGGGAGATGATGATCCACTGACCTGGCTGGCCCACTACCGCAAGCGCCTGGAGAATGCGACCCGCAGCTACGTCAGCGTAATGGTTCATACCCGTGGCTGGGGCGAGGATAAAGTGGCGGCCTTCGCGGTGGAACGCGGATTGCTGGCGCCGCAGTTTGCGGTCAACCTTTGGCAGCGGGTTGTCAATTCACCGATGCAACTAACGGACTATTTCGTCGGCTATCACCAGTTTCAGCAGCTTTGGCGCAAGCAGCAGGAACGACAGGGCGATAAATTCAATCAGCGAGCGTTGGTGGATGCCGTGTTGCAGGCCGGGCCAATCCCGGTCCCCGATCTGCCGGCGTTGCTTGGTGGAAGTGCTGCGCACTCATTCTGAACGGGGAATCAGCAAACGTGATCTTCAATCGCACAATGGTCTGGCGCAGCCAATTCAGCTGTCTATTGTTATTGCTATTGCTCCCGCTGTCGGCTCTATCCACCGAGGCGCAGAAGCTCGATGACATGCTTGATGCCGTTTACGAACGCCGTGTTCAGAGTGATCCGATACTGGCGACCAAACTGGGCAGGCGCAGCGGCATGGATGCCTGGCCAGATCTTTCGGCAGAGGCCTATGAACGCGGCGTGGCCGAGGTGCGCGCTGATCTTACGCGCCTGCATCGTGATATTGATGCGGAGCAACTTGATAGCACTGCCCAACTGAATTACAGCGCCTTCGAGGCGGATCTCAACCTGCGCCTTGAGCGCGACCGCTGGCGCTACCATATCAATCCCATCAACCAGATTGTCGGCCTGCACCTTGAAATTACTGGCGTGCTGGTCAACTACCATACCGTCGATGACGTTGCTGCAGCGGAAGCCTATATACATAGGCTGGCAAGTGTTGGTGAGCCGGTCGATCAGTTGATTGCTGCGCTCAAGGTTCGTGAAGCCCGGGGTTTCCAGCTGCCCGCTGCGTTGTTTCCACGCCTGATCCAGTCAGCCCAATCCATCGCAAGCGGTGTGGGTGATGACAATGTGATCCTGAGTGATTTCCAGCGCAAGTTGCAGAAGTTGGCATTGCCTGAGGCGCAACACCAGGCGCTGTTGCAGGGTGCTCGTGCAGCGTTCGATGGCGCCTTCGCGCCAGCCTATGCGCGCCTGGTGGCAGAGCTGCAAGCGGAGCAGGCCCGGGCGCGGGGCAACGATGGTGTCTGGCGCATGCCCGATGGCGATGCTTTCTACCGGTTTCTGCTCCGTCAGTACACCACCACCGACATTAGTCCCGATGAGGTGCATGCACTGGGGCTCGCTGAAGTCGAGCGGTTGCATCGTGAGATGGATGCCATCCGTGAGCAGGTGGGCTTCGATGGCAACTTGAAGGACTTTCTAGCGCATCTCAAAACCGATCCCCAGTTCTATTTCGACAATAGCAGCGAGGGCCGCTCCGCCTATCTTGCACTGGCCCAGCAACTGGTCGATGGCGCTGTGGCGCGGGTAGGTGAGGTGATTCCCGGGGAGCTTCCCGCGCCGCTGAGGGTCAAGCGAATCGAGGCCTATCGGGAGAAGTCTGCGCCAGTTGGCTTTTATGAGGCGGGTAATGTTGCTGAAGGCAAGTTGGGCACGGTCTACCTTGGCATGTATGACATGGCAGGGGCTGCCCGTTACGATTTGCCCGCGCTGCTCTTCCATGAAGGGGTGCCGGGCCACCATCTGCAGGCAGCGGTGATGCAGACTGAACCAGCCATTCCCGCCATCCGGCAGTATTACACCTGGTGGCAGAATACCGCCTACACCGAAGGGTGGGCCCTGTACGCCGAGTCGCTCGCAAACGATATGGGACTGTATCAGGACCCTTATGCCCAATTTGGTCGCCTGGCCGGCGAGCTCTGGCGTGCCTGCCGTCTGGTGGTGGACAGCGGGCTGCATGCCAGGCGCTGGTCGCGTGAGAAGGCCATCGCCTATCTCAATGACAACACGGCGAGTTCAGTTGAGAACAACGAAAGGGCGGTGGACCGATACCTGGCTGTGCCCGGGCAGGCCACCGCCTTCAGAATTGGCATGGGTAAACTGCTTGAGTTGCGTGAGCGCGCCGCAGCGGGCCTTGGTGAGCAATTCGACAGCCGCGACTACCACGCATTGGTTCTGCGCAGCGGGCCGGTGCCGCTGCACCTGTTGGAGCAACAGATCGACCGCTGGATTGCGACCGCCAGCCGCCAGTGAATATATACCCCCGGAAAACCAGAAAACAGATGAGGTAGATGACAATGAAAAGCGTGCGAACACTGTGGTTTGCGATGTTGATGCCGTTGCTGGCCAGCCCCGTTGCACTGGCGGAACTCCGTGCAGTTGTTGGCGGCAACGTAGTGGACATCAGCAGCGGCGACATCCTCAAGGATGCGGTGGTGCTTGTTGAAGACGAGCGCATTACCGCCATCGGCAGGCGCGGTGAGGTGAATGTGCCTGAAGGTGCTGACCGGGTGGATGCCAGCGGTACCTGGCTGATTCCGGGTTTGATGAACATGCATGTTCACCTGGGGCTGATTCTGCCGGGGAAAATGGAAGCGGAACTGGCCAATGAATCATCGGGCGCCCTGGCGCTGCGCATGATGGCCAATGCCCAGGGTGCACTGGAAGCCGGCGTAACAACCATTCGTATGCCCGGCGAGCACGCCCGCGGTGACATGGCAGTGAAAGCGGCGATTGAGCACGGTGATTATGTAGGCCCGCGGATTTTCAGCGCCGGGGAGTACCTGGCGATTACGGGAGGCCATGGCTCTGCACCCGGTGAAACCTTCGCCGATGGCCCGTATGAGCTTATCAAGAAAGCGCGGCGGGAGATCAGCCGCGGTGCCAGCTGGGTCAAGATCCTGATTTCCGGCGGCATAGCGACCGACGGGGGTGGCATCGCCGAGCCCTTGATGACACCGGAGGAAATCAACGCCGTTGTCGATGCCGCGCACCGTTTCGGGGCCAAGGTGGCCGCTCATTCCGGGTCCTCCATTGCAACCGATGTGGCGGTGGATGCCGGTGTCGACAGTATCGAGCATGGCTATTTCCTGGATCGCGACATCCTGCGCAAGATGAAAAAGCAGGGTACGTGGCTGGTGCCGACCATCGTGGTGAGTCAGCCGGCCTCGGAGCCCTTCTTTACCCGTATCGGCTCGCCCGACTGGTATCTGGAGCGCCGCAACTCCACCGGCGAAGAGCACTGGAAAATGCTGCAGACGGCCATTAATGAAGGCGTGAACATTGCCCTGGGTACCGATCAGCTACCCCAGGAGCCCAATGATGGCACCACTGCTACCGCCCGCGAGGCGCAATACTATGTGGAGGCAGGCATGTCCCACATGGAGGCCTTGCAGGCCGCCACCATTCAGCCGGCACGCATGCTCGGTGCCGATGCCGATATAGGTTCGCTGGAAGTTGGCAAGTATGCGGACATTGTTGCCCTGTCCTCCGATCCGACCCGTGATATCAAGGCGCTGCGCGATATTCGCATGGTGATGAAGGGCGGCGAAGTCTATCGCAACGAACTGGCCCGGTAGTTGGCACGCCCGGGCACTTCCTGATGACAACGAAAGAGATAACCTTATGAAAAGCCTTAAAAACCTGACCAAACAACTCCTGTTGGGCGGTGCTACCGCTCTCGGACTGCTCCTGCTCCCTGCTGCTTCTCACGCCGAGGGTGCGCCGGGCCCGGTGGAGGGGCTATGGAAATACACCGGACTGACGAGTTCCAGTGGCAAAGACATGCCCCTGACCGGTGTTTTTCTGATGGCCGATGGTAAATTCCTGCAGCAGGCTGTGTTCAATGGCGAGCCCTATGCGCAGCAACAATCGATGGCGCATACCGGTACTTACAAGACGACCGAAAAAGGTATCCAGCTCAAGGTGGGCCAGACCCTGGGTCTCGCTCCGGTTGGCGACACTCCACTCTCCGACGCCGGTGTCACCGAGCACGATCTCGATGTTTCCCGCGACGGCGAGGAGATGACCCTGGTGTTTGGCAGCGGTACTGTGCAGAACCTGGAAAAAATGGGTGACGCGACCGGGGCTGATATCTATCCCCTGGAAAACGGCATGCTGGCCTTCGCCGGTGGCTACTTTGTGCTGGTCAATGGTGACGAAAAAAGCGCGGTAACGGGTTACGGAACCTATCGCCAGGAAGGTAAACGGATGTCCCTTGAAGTGATTCGCTGGTCTGAAGGTGTCGAAGGTCTGGTGCAGAATCTGCGCGACGTGTCACTGACAGCAAGTTTTGACGGCAACGCGTTGAAGCTGGCCGATGGCAGGGTTTTTCCGGTCAAGCACTGACAGTTTACTGCCGGCGGGGATACTGGGCGAACCTTAGCGGGGAGCGACTATCCCGGCCGGCAATGTCCCGGGCCGGTCTCTCCTGTGGTCGGTCCGTTCTTTGCCAAGCACAGAAAGGCGTCGGCGCTGACTATGACTGCGATACTTACAGCGGGAAATCGAACGCCATTGCAGGCCAGAGGCGGCGCTGGTCTGCATCGGGGTCGTTCACTATTCGCGTATCCGCATCATAGATCATCGTTGCGCGCCCGGTGTCATAGGTGGGCCAATCCTCACGCAGCCTTCCCGTTCTGATGAACTGGACCCAGTCGGAATGCATCAGATCGGACAGTTGTCGTGCCGCTGGCCCTTCGGGCCCCAGTTCTGCAGAACGGGGGTCATCCAGCTTTGACCAGACCAGTGGCAGTTCTGACCCGTGAACTGCATATCCTGCATTTGGTGGCCGGGTCCGCGCCATATCCAGGCGATAGACATGCACCTTGTGCTCCGCGGCTGCCAGCATATCGGCGGCGCGGATCGTCGGTATCCAGTATTCTTCGGCGGTCAGCGCGGCATAGCGGCGCTCGGTTGGTGTCGCGTTGGGCAGGGCCGCATCGTATTCGGCGTAAATCGCGTTGAATCGCTTGATCGCCATGTTGGCGATGTCATCCTGCACCACCGTACCGCTGCCATCGGTGTTCGGGCCAAAGAAGGCGCTTTCGTCCCGCGTGGTACCCATCAGCACTGGCACGTCAATGCCTTTCCCGTCGCGCATGGCATAAAGCGGCACATCGTTCAGATGGATACCATCGATGATTGCCCGGAACGGGTATTTCCGGTCCCAGCCCGCACTAAAGCGGATCTGCGCCTCCAGTAACGCTGCGGGTGGCGCTGTCAGAAGGTCCAGGCCATCGGCGGCGGTTTCGAAATCACCGGCCATCCTATGCGCGCGCTCGGCGGTCATTGCGGTTTCGGCACCGCCGCTTTCACAGATCGCGGCCCGGAACAGGCCCCTGGCAGCGGGAAGTGTCAGCAAAGAGCACACGTTCTTTCCGCCCGCGCTTTGGCCGCCGATGGTCAGCGCATCCGGATCGCCGCCAAATTCTGCAATGTTCGCGCGCACCCATTGCAGCGCTTGCACGATGTCCAGCAGGCCGTTATTGCCGCTGCCTGCGTAATCGCTACCAAGGATGGAACTGACATCGAGGAAGCCGAATACGCCGACCCGATAACTGACACTGACACAAACGATGCCGTGGCGGGCAAGGCGGTTGCCATCGAACACCGGCATCCGGCTGGCACCCGCCACATTGCCGCCGCCGTGAATCCAGACATAGACGGGATGTGGGCCGGACTCTTTGGGGGTCCAGATATTCAGGTGCAGGCAGTCTTCGGACAGCGGCATTGGGCCGTCCATGTAAAGGCCAGGCCTGGGTTGCCTTTGCATTGGCGCGGACGCGAAATTGGTAGCCCTCAGTGGCCGATGCCGCGGTAGCGGTTCCCGCGGTGCACGAAAACGCAGGTCCCCCACGGGTGCGGCGGCGAAAGGAATTCCGTAGAAGGCGAAGCTATCCGAATGCTCGACCCCCGTTACCGGGCCCTGGGCAGTGGACCGCTGCAATGGGGCTTGTGTGGAGGCGCGCAAGCCGGGAATGGATAGCAGGGCCGTGGCAGCACCCATCTGCAACAGGCGGCGCCGGTTCACGTGAAATGTGGCCATTGTATTCTATAGAAGGGCTGATTCGTTTATTTCGGCGGTTGCCTCAATTTCCACCAGAAAATCGGGCATGGCCAGTGCTTGCACGCCGATCCAGGTATTGGCCGCCGGTGTGACATCACCGTAAAACTCGCCGAGGGCCATGCCGATGGGCTCAAGATACTCGGGCTGGTGATTCACCACATAGGTACGCAGGCGGACGATATCCTCGATACCGGCGCCAGCTGCTGCCAGCACTTCCTTCAGGTTGGCCAGGGCTTGCCGCGCCTGGGCGCCGATGTCGTTGCCACCGACCACATTGTAGTCCTTGTCCCAGGCCACCTGGCCTGCACAGTGGATAGTGGTGTTGCGGCTGGACTTTACGGCATGGGAGAAGCCGTACTGAGTGCTGGCATACAGCGTTTGGGGATTGATGGTCTGTTTGCTCATGGGCGTCTGCTCCTCAGCGGGGTTACAGGTTTTGTTCAAAATAGCGGGTCATGGTACTGAATACATGTTTGCGCGCACCGGCGATGGTGTGCCGCTGGTTGGGGTAAACCACCATGTCGAACTGTTTGTCTGCGGCAATCAAGGCGTCTACAAATTGCAGGGTGAAGGCAAACTTGACGTTCTCGTCGCCGGTGCCGTGCATCAACAGCAGCTTGCCCTGCAGGCGATCGGCGTAATTCATCAGATTGACAGCGGCGTAGCCTTCGGGGTTGTCTTGCGGTGTTCCCATCCAGCGCTCGACTCCCACAGCCTGGTAGCGCGTCAGGTCGATGACCGGCGCTACGCTAACCGCCGCTTTGAAGTGGGGGGCGCCTTTGGTCATGAGCGCTGCCGCCAGGTAGCCACCACCGCTCCAGCCCCAGAACCCAATGCGCGTTGGGTCTACCCAGGGCAAGGTCTTCAGGTAGGCCACGCCCTGCAGTTCGTCCAGCACTGCGTATTTGCCATAGTGGCCATAGGTCAGATTCTTGGCGGCCTTTCCTCGGCCTGTGGTGGTGCGGTTGTCCATGGCAAAGATCACATAGCCTTGCTGGGCCATGTAGCGGTGCCACAGATCCTGGCTCGCGCCGCGCTGGGTGCCCCAGCGATTGACCACAATCTGCGAGCCGGCATTGCCGTAGGCGTAGGCGATAACCGGGTATTGTTTGTTGGGGTCGAAATCCAGCGGCTTGATGAAATAGCCGTTGAGAGTGACGCCGTCATCGGTTTTAAACTGGATGAACTCTGTTTGCGGCAGGGCGTAGTCGAGCATGCCGGCGACCGGTTTGTTCGCCAGTGGCACGCTGTTGCCGCTCGCCAGGTTGCGTAGCCGCACGACCTGAGGGCGGTTGGCCGTCGAGTGAGTGGCAACGGCATACTGGCCATTGGGTGACAGTTGCCACTGGTGCCATCCCGCGGGCTCGGTTACCCGGGTCACCTCGCCGCCCGAAAGGGGAACGCGATAGACGTGCTGATCGACAAGCGAGTCCTTCTTGGCATAAAAGTAGACGGTTGCCTCTGTAGTGGATAGGCCAATGATGGCATCGACGGACCATTCGCCGCTGGTGAGCGGCAGCAGCTTGCCATCCTGGTAGCGGTAGATATGACGGTAGCCGCTGCGCTCGGAGGTCCACAGGAATTCGCCGCTATCTCCGGGCAGGGCGGTAAAGTCGTCGGTAATGTCGATCCAGGCAGGATCAGTGTCGGTGAGTGCAACCGTGTGGTCGCCCTGTTCGAGGTCGAAACGCAACAGGCGCAGCTGCTTGTGATTGCGCGTGAGATGCTGAACGAAGAGATAGCGCCCCGTGTCGTCCCAATCGACGCGGGGCAGGTAGTCGTCAGGGTCGTGGGCGGTGTCCAGCCAACGGGTAGAGCCGTCGCCTATGCGATAGATGCCAATGCGGTTAATGGCGTGCCTTTCGCCGGTATTGGGGTAGTGAAATCGGCGTACTTCGCTGTACTTCCCCAGCTCGTCAATCAGCGGGTAGGTGGGTACGTCGGTGGCATCAAGACGCCAAAAGGCGATCTGTGCGCTATCCGGTGACCAGTGCCAGGCTTTGCGCTGGCCGAATTCGCTACTGCCGTAGTCGAACACGCCGTTGAATACATGCTCCCCGCCATCGCGGGTTATTGCTACGGGTTCGCCGCCACGGGTGTCTGCCAAGTACAGGTTGTTATTGAGAACATACACCACATGCTGGCCGTTTGGTGCGAGTTCGGCATAACGCACTACGGCGCCACCCGCCAGTGCCCGCAGGTCGCCTGTTTTCCGGTTATAGACGTAGTAGACGCCTTCGGTGTGGCCATCCCAACTGGTGCGCGCATCGGTTTCGATGAGGGCATAGGTCAGGTCGGGGCTCCAGGTGGCCGCGGTGGCGGTCAGGGCTTTACTGCCATCTTGCAGGCTGGGGGCGGCCAACAGCGTGGTGGGTTCGCCGCCGTCTGCCGGGCGGCTCTGCAACGCTCCGGAGTTGGCATCAATGTAGGTGATGGCGGTGCTGTCATCGCGCCAACGCAGGCTTGACGGCAGTGGGTTGGCGAAATCGTCGCTAGAGAAGATGGCGTCCAGCGTGAGTGGACGCTCCGCTGCCTCGCTTAGTGCCGCTACCAGCAGGCACAAGGCGGCTGCGGCAAGGCGTATGCGGCTTGAGTGTCTACGGCGTGTGATTGGCATCGTTGGTTTCCCTGCTCAGGTGTACTGCACCAGTTCCAATTGGTGGCCAAAGGGGTCCAGTACGTACCAGGACAGGGAATCAGGGGCAGGGCCATCCTCAGACACAATGGGGCCTGCCAGAACCTGGCATTTATGCGCCTGCAGGTAATTCACCGCTGCCTGTACGTCAGCCACCTCCAGGCACAGGTGCCGCGCGCCAACATCGCAGTTGCGTGGTGGCGTGGTTGCAGCATCGGCTGGCTTATCGTACTGGAACAGTTCCATGCCAAGATTGTCGGTCAGCTGTAACATCGCAATGTGCAGGCGTGCCCCCGGCACGTTCACATGAGCCTCCGTCCAGTCGCGACCGTCGTCCATCAGGGGGATTTCGGCGGCGTCGAAGGGTCCCATGCGGTAGCGCAGCGTGGCGCCGAATACCTCGGTGTAAAAGGCGACGGTGGCGTCAAGGTCGGTCACGGTCAGCGACACGTGGTCAGCGCGCTTGAACAGGGGGCGTTGTTTGTCGCTCATGGCGAGATCCTCCAGTGAGTATCAGGGCAGCAAAATGGTGAGATAGTGGGGCACCTTGTCCACCGCCAGGGCAATGGACGTAACAAGCCCCGCCACCAGCAGCGCGTTGCGCCACCACTCTGCGGTGTGGCTGCCGACCACGCTGGGGCGGTTGATCATGTAGATGACGATGACAAAGACCAGCGGTATCACCACCACGTTGACGCCCATCAGCAGCACGACCTTGAGCAGTGCGGGGAAGCTCCAGAAAGGCGCGAGCAGGGCTGCGGCCATGATGAAAACCGCCAGCACCCGGTGATAGAGGTGGTTATCCGCGGTAAAGCGCCAGTTGCGGCGAAACATATCGAGACTGAAGTACACCGACAGCTGTGCGGCAACGACCAGTGTGGTCACCGCAGCCATGAATACGCCGAGAGAGAAAATGGTTGGCCCGGCAAAGGCGAGGGCCGCAGGGAAGGCGTCCTGCAGCACGCCGCTGGCCTGGTGCACCGCTTCGATCTCAGCGTGATTGGGCAGGGGATACAATGCAAAGCCACCGGCGATCACGATAAAAATAGCATAGGCGCCAAAGATCAGCCCCAGGTTGACCACTGAGTCACGCAGGTCGCGGCGCAGGTCGCGGTGGGCGCCGTTGTCATCCGCCCGCAGGTACGGCATGCCGAGCAGCGCAGCGGGTGCGATAGCGGCACCGACCATGGCAATAATAGAGCTGGTAGCAACGCGGGGTGGCGCATCGCCAGCGCGGGAAACATCCTCAGGCAGGTTGGGGATGAAGCCCGCCAGTATTTGCGGGAGTTCTGTCATACCGCGCAGCGCCACCATCAGGAAACAGAAAAACATAAGCACCATCAGCAGGCTCATGGCTTTCTGCATGCGCTCGTAGCCCTGGGCAAGTACCAACCAGAGGATGGCGCCGCCGCACACCAGGCTGAGAATCACCTCCGCTATCCGGTAACCCTGCAGGTAGTCCGAGCTGGCGCCGGCACCGGGCGGGTGGAATCCGAACACAGACAACAGGGCAGATGTCATGACCGACATCTGGCCCATCACAATCAGAAAGTGCACCGGCACATTGATGAACAGCAAGAACCAGGCCACGCCGGGGTGTAACTGCCGCCTAATCAGCGAGAACATGCCCTCGCGTGTGTTCAGGAAACCAATGCGCGAAGCCGTATCTGTGCTGACCACAAAGACAGGCAGCATCAGCAGGATGACCCACAGCAAGTCATAGCGGAACCAGGCACCGGCGAGAAGAAACGACGCGACGGCACCCGCACCCATGGTGCCCGCCGCGATCACCGCGGTGGGGCCAACAATGGAGCGCAGCAGGTTGATCAGGCTGTTCATGGAAAGTAGGTGTCCCTCGGGTGCCCGGCCGGCACCTTGTTAGAATGAGTCATGTGCAGGCACGCTGTTGGCAGAATATCGTCGCACGGTATTGATTCAATAACACCGACTTGGAAAGAACGTTGCTTTAAGCGCAAACAGCAGCAAACAGGCGCAAACATACGCAAACAGGTGGGGCTTCAGTCTCTCGTGCAGCCTACCGGAGGCCAGTAACACCACCTTATGTATCGGGGGAGTCTGGCAGGGCAGGGCGGTGGGAAACACCGCCTTCGGGTATGCTGAGCTGGCTAACAGGATAGCGGATTGGGTAACCACTGAGTGCGACGCCAGCTCCCATGTACAATTCTGCGCAGCTATTTTTCGGTCTTAACAGGAGGCATTGAGCCATGTCGGAAGCCATACGCTGGGCATTCGAAGACTTCGAGGTGGGCACGTCGATAGTGCTGCCGCCGTATCGGGTGAGTGAGGAGGAAATCCTGGCTTTTGCGCGTCAGTATGACCCGCAGCCCTTTCATGTGGATGCCGAGGCGGCGCAGCACTCCATCTTTGGCGGCCTGGTGGCAAGTGGCTGGATGACGACGGCGGTATTCATGCGCATGCAGTACGACGGTTTTCTGCGTAGCTCCTCTTGCCTGGGTTCGCCGGGGGTTGACGAGATTCGCTGGTTGCTGCCGGTACGCCCTGGCGATGAACTGCGGGGTGAGGCACGGGTCACCGAAGTGCGCCCGTCTCGCTCCAAGCCGGATCGGGGCGTGGTGTTTACCGACTGTCACCTGGAAAATCAGGCCGGCGAGCTTGTTATGACGCTGAAAGCCAAGGCGCTGTTCGCTCGTCGTGATACAGAGCGCGCTTGACGCTGCGTTCTTTTGAGCCTGCTGCCACCGGCGATTGCCGTCAGCCAGTGTCGAGCGTTGTCGATCAACTCCCCTTTGCCAGCAGCGCCCGCGCACTGCGCGAGACGGGCTCCCGCCCCAGAACCTTGGAAATACGCGCACCGGCGGCCACCAGGGCAGTAAGATCGATGCCGCTGTCGATGCCCAGGCCATCCAGCAGGTAGACCACGTCTTCGGTGGCCACGTTGCCGCTGGCGCCTTTGGCGTAGGGGCAGCCACCGAGGCCGGCGACGGAGGCGTCGATGGTGGTGATGCCGTGCTGCAGGGCGACCAGGATATTGGCCAGGGCCTGGCCGTAGGTGTCGTGGAAGTGTACTGCCAGTCGCTCGGCAGGCAGGGTGGCAAGCAGGTGCTCAAGCAGTGTTGCGGTGCTGCCTGCGGTACCGGTGCCGATGGTGTCGCCGAGGGAGACCTGGTAGCAGCCCATGTCCAGTAATGCCGCGCTGACTTCGCGCACTTTTTCGGGGGCGATGTCGCCTTCATAGGGGCAGCCCAGCACGCAGGATACGTAGCCGCGTACCGGGATGTTGTGCTGTGCCGCCGCCTGCATGACGGGGGCAAAGCGCTGCAGGCTCTCGGCAACGCTGCAGTTGATGTTCTTTTGTGAGAAGCGCTCTGAGGCGGCGCCGAAAACGGCCACTTCGTCGGCCCCGGCCGCCAGGGCCCGTTCAAAGCCCTGCAGGTTGGGGGTAAGGGCGGTATAACGTACACCCGGCGCGCGGGTGAGGCCGGCGAACACGGCTTCGCTGTCTGCCATTTGCGGCACCCACTTGGGATTGACGAAACTGCCCGCTTCAATCACCCGGTGCCCGGCGGCGGCGAGGTCCTGGATCAGTTGCAGTTTGTCCTGCAAGGCAATGGTGGTTGCTTCGTTCTGCAGGCCGTCCCGGGGGCCGACCTCCACCAGTGTGACGGATGTGGGCAGTGTCATGGGCTGTCCTTTGGTACGAAGTTCACCAACTCGGCGCCGCCGTCCACCAACTCGCCCGGCTGGTAGTAAAAGCCATCGACGGTGCCGGCGGCAGGGGCGCGAATGGTGTGCTCCATTTTCATCGCCTCCATCACCAGCAGGGCCTGGCCTTGCTCCACCGCGGTGCCGGCTTCCACCAGCAGGTTGACGATGGTGCCGTTCATCGGCGCGCTCAGGCCGCCGGCGGCACCACTGCTGTCGGTCTCGCCCGTGTCGGGTGGTACTTCGTTGAAGCTGATGGCCCCGCCTGCCAAATACAGCACAAAGCTGTCGCCGGTGGCGGCCAGGGTGCCGCGTTGGCGGTGTCCGTCCACCTCGAAGCTGAGCACATCACCTTCCAGCTGGACTTTAACCACGGTACTTTGGTTGCCATTGTGAATGCGCCAGGCATCCCCCAGCCAGTCGGCGGTGATGGCAAAGTCCTGATCGTGGCAGCGAATGTCCAAGTGCTGGGCGTGGGCTTCGTTCAAGCGCCATGCGTTATGTGACGCCCAGGGGGTCCATGGGTCCAGGCAGGCGCGGGGGCGCACCTGCTGGCGGCGATAAAGCAGCAGTGCCAGGGCGGCCAGCGGCACCTCGCCTGCGATGTCTTGCTCCCGCGCGTGAAAGATCAGCGCCCGGTGGCGCTCAATGAACCCGGTATCCAGTTCGGCGGCACGAAAGGGCTGGGCGGTGGCCAGGTTGTAGAGAAAGTCCACGTTGGTCACCGTGCCGCCAATGCGGTATTCGGCGAGGGCCGAGGCCAGCCGCTGCAGGGCCCGCTCGCGGGACTCGTCCCACACAATCAGCTTGGCGATCATGGGATCGTAGTAGACGCTGATCTCGTCGCCCTGGCGCACACCGGTATCGACGCGCACAAATTCGGATTCTTCCGGCGGCTGCAGGAAGGCGAGGGTACCGGTGGCTGGCAGGAAGTCGTTGGCGGCGTCTTCGGCGTAAATGCGCGCCTCGAAGGCGTGGCCCTTCAGGGTAATGTCCCGCTGGGTGAGCGGCAGGGCCTGGCCGCTGGCAACGCGCAGCTGCCACTCCACCAGGTCCTGCCCGGTGATCATCTCGGTGACCGGGTGTTCCACCTGCAGGCGGGTATTCATCTCCATGAAGTAGAAGCTGCCGTCTTCATCGAGCAGAAATTCCACCGTGCCAGCGCCGGCGTAGTCGATTGCCCGCGCCGCCTGCACCGCGGTATCCCCCATCTGCTGGCGCAGGCCGGGGGTCATGCCGGGGGCGGGGGCCTCTTCGATCACCTTCTGGTGGCGGCGCTGCACCGAGCAGTCGCGCTCGGCCAGGTAGACGCCTTCGCCGTGGCTGTCGCAGAACACCTGCACCTCTACGTGGCGCGGCTTGGTGAGGTATTTTTCCACCAGCATGCGGTCGTCGCCGAAGGCGGCGAGTGATTCGCGCTGGGCGGCGGCCAGCGCTTCATCGAATTCGCCGGCACTCCATACCTGGCGCATGCCCTTGCCGCCGCCGCCGGCGGTGGCCTTTAACAGCACCGGGTAGCCCATGTCGTCGGCGGCTTTTTTCAGTACTGCTGGATTCTGGTCGTCGCCGTGGTAGCCCGGCACCAGCGGCACACCGGCCTGCTCCATAATCTGCTTGGCGGCGGACTTGGAGCCCATGGCATCAATGGCGCTGGCCGGCGGGCCCACAAACACGATGCCCGCCGCTTCACAGGCCCGGGCGAAGCCGGCGTTCTCGGAGAGAAAGCCATACCCGGGGTGTATGGCTTCGGCCCCGGTATCCAATGCAGCCTGGATAACGCGCTCGCCAAGCAGGTAGGATTCCCGCGCTGGCGGCGGGCCAATGTGTACGGCCTCGTCGGCCAGTTGCACATGCAGGGCGTCGCGGTCGGCGTCGGAATACACGGCCACGGTGGCAATGCCCAGGCGCTTTGCCGTTTTGATGACACGGCAGGCGATTTCGCCGCGGTTGGCAATCAGTAGTTTGCTGAACATGGCTCAGTCCTGTTTCCAGCTCGGTGAGCGTTTGTTGAGGAAGGCAGAGAGACCTTCCTGGCCTTCTTCCGATACGCGGATGGTTGCGATGCGCGTGCAGGTGTCTTCCACCAGCTCGGGTGATATCGGCCTGCCGCTGACAGCGTGCACCAGCTCCAGCGCGGCGCGCACGGCCTGGGGGCTGTTGCCGAGAATGTGGTTGATCAGGTCAGTCAGTCGCTCATCGAGGGTAGCGCTGCCGGCGAGTTCGCTCACCAGCCCCAGGCGGTGGGCTTCCTGGGCGCTGAAGCGCTCGCCGGTGACGAAGTAGCGTCGTGCGGCGCGCTCGCCAATGGCGCGGATAACAAAGGGGCTGATGGTGGCGGGAACCAGTCCGATTTTAACTTCCGACAGTGCGAAGCTGGCATCGTTGCTGGCCACGGCCATGTCGCAGCAGCTCACCAGCCCCACGGCGCCGCCAAAGGCCGCGCCCTGTACCCGGGCGATGGTGGGTTGCGGCAGCGCGTAGAGCGCTTTGAGCATGGCGGCCAGGGCCCGGGCGTCCTGCAGGTTGTGGGCATAGTCGTAGTTGGCCATGCGCTGCATCCAGCCGAGGTCGGCGCCGGCGGAGAAGTTTTTGCCCTGGGAGGCGAGCACCACGACGCGCACGTCATTGCGGGCGGCCACTGCCTCAAAGGCGGCGTGCAGTTCGCCGATGATGGTGTCATCAAAGGCGTTGTGTTTGTCAGGCCGGTTCAGGCTGATGGTGGCCACCCCATTGGTGTCGATGTGGGTGCCAACGGTTTGCTGGTTCATGGTTGTCTGTCCTTACATGCGGAACACGCCGAAGCGGGATTCTGGCACCGGCGCGTTCAGCGACGCCGAAATAGCCAGCCCCAGCACCATGCGCGTATCCGCCGGGTCGATCACTCCGTCGTCCCACAGGCGGGCCGAGGCGTAGTACGGATGGCCCTGGCGTTCGTACTGTTCGAGTACGGGCTTTTTCAGGGCCGCAATGTCTTCCTCGCTCATGGTCACGCCGTCGCGTGCCAGCTGGTCCTGCTTGACCGTGGCCAGTACGCCGGCGGCCTGCTCGCCGCCCATCACCGAGATGCGGGCATTGGGCCACATGAACAGGAAGCGCGGGTCGTAGGCGCGGCCGCACATAGCGTAGTTGCCCGCCCCGAAGGAGCCGCCGATGATGACCGTGAACTTCGGTACGTCGGCACAGGCCACCGCGTGCACCATCTTGGCCCCGTGGCGGGCGATGCCGCCGGCCTCGTACTGTTTGCCCACCATGAAGCCGGTGATGTTCTGCAGGAACACCAGCGGTGTTTTGCGCTGGGCGCACAGTTCTACAAAGTGCGCGCCCTTGACTGCGGATTCGCCGAACAGGATGCCGTTGTTGGCAACAATGCCCACCGGGTAGCCGTGAATGCGGGCGAAGCCGCAGACCAGGGTTTCGCCGTAGAGGGCCTTGAATTCGTCGAACTCGGAGCCGTCCACCACCCGGGCGATCACTTCGCGCACATCAAAGGGCTGCTTGGCATCGGCGGGAATCACGCCGTAGATGTCCTCCACCGGGTAGGCCGGCTCCACTGGCTCGCGGATGTCCATGCTCACCGGCTTGACCCGGTTGAGGCGGCCCACGGCGTTGCGCATCAGTTGCAGGGCGTGGTGGTCGTTGTTGGCGTAGTGATCGGTGACGCCGGAGGTGCGGCAGTGTACGTCGGCGCCGCCAAGCTCTTCGGCGGATACCACTTCGCCGGTGGCGGCTTTCACCAGCGGTGGGCCGCCGAGGAAGATGGTGCCCTGGTTTTTGACGATGATGCTCTCATCCGCCATGGCCGGCACGTAGGCGCCGCCAGCGGTGCAGGAGCCGAGCACGGCGGCAATCTGGGGGATGCCCATGGCCGACATGCGCGCCTGGTTGTAGAAGGCGTGGCCAAAGTGCTCGCGGTCGGGGAAGACTTCATCCTGCAGCGGCAGGAAGGCGCCGCCGGAGTCCACCAGGTAGAGGCAGGGCAGGTGGTTTTCCTGGGCGATGGTCTGGGCGCGGCCCTGCTTTTTTACCGTCAGCGGGTAGTAGGTGCCGCCTTTGACCGTGGCGTCGTTGATGAAAATCATGCACTCCTGCCCGGCGACCCGGCCAATGCCCGTGATGATGCCGGCGCCCGGCACCGGGCTGTCGTACACCTGGTAGGCGGCCAACTGGCTCAGCTCCAGGAACGGGGCGCCGGGGTCGAGCAGGGCGTTCAGGCGCTCCCGTGGCAGCAGTTTGCCGCGGGCGGTGTGGCGCTCGCGGGCCTTGGCGCCGCCCCCTTGATGGACTTCGGCCACCTTCGCTTTTAAATCATCCACCTGGACTTGCATGTGCTCGCGATTGGCCAGGAAGCTCTCATCGCGGGGATTGATGCGGGTTTTCAGCACGGTCATGGTTGGGTTCCTGATTCTTCCGACGGGTAGTCCCGGGCGCGCTTAACGGGTTTCGTTGAACAGTTCGCGGCCGATCAGCATGCGGCGAATTTCCGAGGTGCCGGCGCCGATTTCATACAGTTTGGCATCGCGCAGCAGGCGGCCGGCGTTGGCGTCGTTGGTGTAGCCAAAGCCCCCCAGGGCCTGGATGGCCTGCAGCGCCATCTGGGTGGCCTTTTCGGCGGTGTAGAGAATGACTGCGGCACAGTCCTTGCGGCTCTCTTCGCCACGGTCGCAGGCGCCGGCCACGGCGTAAAGGTAGGCGCGGCTGGCGGACAGGTCGGCGTACATGTCCGCCAGCTTCCCCTGCATCAGCTGGAATTCACCAATGCTCTGGCCGAACTGTTTGCGATCGTGCAGGTAGGGCACCACTTCGTCCAGGCAGGCCTGCATGATGCCCACCGGGCCGCCGGAGAGCACGGTGCGTTCGTAGTCCAGGCCTGACATCAACACCTTCACGCCCTCGCCTTCGCCGCGCAGGATGTTAGCGGCGGGAACCGGGGTATCTTCGAACACCAACTCGCAGGTGTTGGAGCCGCGCATGCCCAGTTTGTCCAACTTGGGTGAGCGGGAAAATCCGGGGAAGTCGCGCTCCACCAAAAAGGCGGTAATGCCCCTGGAGCCGGCCTCCGGATTGGTTTTGGCGTAGATCACATACACATCGGCATCGGGGCCGTTGGTGATCCACATCTTGGTGCCGTTCAGGTAATAGGTGTCGCCGGCTTTGCGGGCGTGCAGTTTCATGCTCACTACGTCGGAGCCGGCGTTGGGCTCGCTCATGGCCAGGGCGCCAATGTGCTCGCCGCTGCACAGCTTGGGCAGGTATTTCTGCTTTTGTTCCTCGTTGCCGTTTTTGCGGATCTGGTTCAGGCAGAGGTTGCTCATGGCGCCGTAGGACAGCCCCACGGAGGCCGAGGCGCGGCTGATCTCTTCCATGACAATGGCGTGAGCCAGGTAGCCGAGGTTGGAGCCGCCGTATTCTTCTTCCACGGTGATGCCCAGCAGGCCCATGTCGCCGAAGGTGCGCCACAGGTCGTTGGGAAATGCATTGTCGCGGTCGATCTGGGCAGCGCGGGGGGCGATTTCCTTCTGGCACATCTGGTAGACGGCGTCGCGCAGCATGTCCAGCTCTTCGCCAAGGCCAAAGTTCAGGGTGGGGTATCCGGTGTTCATGGGCGTGTCCTGGTGCGGTGGTGGATGGGCGGGCGGTCAGCGCCGCCGGTTTTTGGAAGTGCGGGCCGGCGGTGCCTCCGGCAGGGCCTGTTCACACAGGCTCTGCACCTCGTCAAGGCCGGCCAGCATGTCGTCGATGTCCTTTTTCTGTTGCAGCAGGCGCTCGCGTTTTTCCTTCACGGTGCTGATAAGGGAGTGTAGCTGCTCTTCGTTGTTGTGCTCCGGGTCGTAGAGGTCGATCACCTCAACGCTTTCCTTGAGGCTCATGCCGATACGCTTGCCGCGCAGAATGAGTTTGATGCGTACGCGATCCGCGGCCGAGTACAGGCGCTTCTGGCCGTCCCGGCGGGGGTGTACCAGGCCCTTTTCCTCGTAGAAGCGAATGGTGCGGGTGGTGACACCGAATTCACTGGCGAGGTCGGAGATGCTGTAGGTTTTGTCCGGCATGGTGTGGCCTGCTGACGAATATGAGGGTCACTATAGCTCTAAATTACGTTGACGTAAACGTAAAGCTATAGGTCCAAAACAGGCGCCTAAAACAGGTACCTAAAAAGCCGCCGGCGTGGCGGCCCGGGGAGCAGTGTGGTCAGTCAGCCTGGCACAGGTACAGGGCGGGCTGTCGAATCTCCATGCCGCCGTTGGCGTACTGGGCAAAACCCAGCCGCAGGCTGCTGGCGTTAGCGGGCACATCAATGTCGGTGGACACGCTCACCCAGTCGGTGGTGCCAATGTGTGGCTCGTGCTCAAACTGCTCGCTGTAGAGCAGGCGGTCGCCGCCCATGACCGGGTCCGGGTCGCCGCGCAGGGTGACGGTGAGGCCGCCGCCAACATTGAAGCCGTGGGTAACGCCTTCTTCGGTCAAATCCAGCTTGAGTTCGGCGCTATAGCGCAGGCGCTTGCCGCGCAAATCGCCCACCGGCACCGACTGCACCAGCTGGAACCAGGGCTGGGTGGCAATTTTGACAATGGAGGCCACCCCGTCCTTGTAGCGCAGCTCGAAGGACTTTTCGCCGGCGTGCTGGGACGACATCCACGGCGGCGCGGCGCCGGCGGGATTGGTATCAAAGGCGGGGTTTTGCAGCAGGTTATCGCCGCCGCAACTCAGGGCGCCAGACGGGGTATCTATGCCCGATTCGTCGCAGGCGGTGCACAGGAAGGCGGCCAGAGCCGCGACAGGGAGTGTTGTTTTCATGGGCGCAAGTATAGGGAGCGCTGCCTGAGAGCACCAGCCTTGGCTGTGCAGCGCTTTCCGCTACGCAGCCCTTCACGCCCCCCTTCACGCGGCCCTCACGCACCCCGCGCTGCCCCGCAGCGGCGGAAAAGCCACGCCCCCTGGCATTCAGGTGAAAGTCGCGCTCAGGGCAGTTCCAGCGATTGCTGGCCAATGCCCACCGGGGTGCCGCGCTGCTGGATGCCGGTGCTGCCCATGTCCGGGCGCGCGTTGGCGTTCAGTACAGCTGGCAGGCGATCCAGCAGGGTGGCTCCCCAGCGATCCTGGGGCAGGGGCTGGAGCAGGTCGTCCACATCCACCACCTCGGCAAAGCCAAACAGCGGCTGTATGGCCGAGCCACCGCCGCCATCGCCGTCCCAGGTCATGTAGGCTGCGCCGGATACCCGGTGTGCCCGGTTAAAGCTCACCAGCATGAACTGGCCGGCAACGCGGGCATCGCCCCAGTCGACCGACAGGAAATCCGCCCCCAGGGCGCCCAGGCTGAAGCCTAGGCTGTTTTCGCGGATTCGCCAGTATTCCCAGCCCATCACGTAGCCGCTGGGGGTGGCCGACAGGCGCAGGGGCGGACCGAGGGTGGCCAGCACCTCGCTCATGGGCTGGTTGCGTGGCGGCACGGCCTCGGCCAGCGGTTCACCGAGGTGGTAGTGCCACTGGCTGCACCCGCTGGCGCCCGCCAGCCACAACAGCAAGGCCGCCAGGTGCCACTTATTCATCACTGTGCACGTGGGTGGCGTAGTCCACCAGGCGGTCGTTCTGGTCGAAGATAAACACCGCCCGGTCGTAGCGGGTGTTCACTTCAAAGCGGTTGTAGGCGATGAGGATCAGGCCCTCGCCCTGTGCCTGCTCAAACAGGTAGTAGAGAACGGTTTCGTCCTCCAGGGCGATCAGCTGGGACGGTGGGCCAAGGCGAGCGAGGATGTCGCTGCGGGTGGTGGTGCCGGTTTGCACCGGGCCGAGGTTGTCGGGCGTCCAGTTCACGTTGACGCCGCGGCGGTTTTCGTATTGGGCACAGGCGGTGAGCCACGTGCAAAGCAGCAGGGTAAAGAGGGTGCGAATCATATCGGTAGGGCTCCACAAACGGTTCGGGGCAAAAGCGCTAGCATACTGGTTTCGGTTTACGCCCGTCAGCTGCCTTGTGGATCAGTGCTCCCTTTAAGCCCGTGCCGCCTGCTCACCGGCCGCGCTATTTCGGCGCCAGTGCCCGTGCTAGGCTAGTTGGCAACCCTGGTCATGAAACGGCAGCCATGATGACAAACTGGTGGAACAACCGCGTGCAACCGCTGGCCGCCCTGGCGGCGATGCGGCGTTTGATTGCCAACCCGGATGCCACCGGTGAGGTGTTCCGGATTATCGAGGCCCTCAAGGGCGACAGCCTGCAGCGGGCGGTGGTGAGGCTGGGCCAGAGCGAGACCGGCCGCACACTCCTGGCGCAGCGGCCGGACATTGTCACCCGCCTTTCTGACCGGGATTACCTGCGTTCGCTGCCAGCGGGCAGCCTGGGCTGGCACTACCTGCAGTTTGTGGAGAGCCAGCAGCTGAGCGCCGATGGCCTGGTGGCGGCCAGCGACGAAGCCCCGGGCCGGCGCCGCCTGCCCGCCGACCAGCAGTGGCTGGGGGCGCGGCTCAGGGACATTCACGACCTGCAGCATGTTCTGACCGGCTACGGCCGCGACGAACTGGGTGAGCTCTGCCTGCTGTCCTTCATGACCGGCCAGACCCACAACCGCGGCATCAACTTTATTGTGTTTATGGGGCGGCGGCAGTTTCGTCGCCAGGCGCCGGAGATAGACGTGGATGCCTGCGTGGCCGAGGGCGCCGAGTTGGCCCGCCGCTGCCGCTGGCTGCCGGCCCTGCCACTGGAGGACTACCTGCCCCAGCCCCTGGACAGCCTGCGCCGGGAGTGGGCGCTGGAACCACCGCGGCGCTACCTGGCGGCGCGCGCCCTGCTGGACGGCGCCGGCATGACGGGTGTGGCAACCGTGGCGCCGGTGCCGCAATGACCCTGCCCGCCCCCTGGAAGACCCTGGCCTGGCTGGCCTACCTGCTGTGCTGGGCAGTGGTGCTGGTGGCCATGTTCATACCCCAGCCGCCGGTGCCAATGACCCATGGGTCCGACAAAATAGGCCACCTGCTGGCCCTGTTCGGGGTGGCTTTCAGCGGTTGCTTTGCGGTGCTGCCCGGGCTCTGTGAGAAACGCTACTGGATCTGGACGGCGGTGGCCGCCATTGCCCTGGAGTGCCTGCAGGGCGCGTTGGTTGCTGAGCGACAGTTCAGCCTGTGGGACATGGCTGCCAACCTGGCTGGCGTGGCGCTGGCCGGCGCTGCCTGGCGGCTGGTGCTGCGCCGTTGGCTGGTGCCGGCGCGGGCCGGCTAATGTGCAACGTGCGCCATCGCGCAATGCCTGGCGCAGCCCTGGCGAAAGCCTTTAGCGAGTGCCTGTAGTGAAAGCCCTTAGCGGGTGCCCGTAGTGAAAGCCTTTAGCGAGCGCCTGTAGTGAATGCCCTTGGAAGAACAAGCCCCCGGCGCGCGTCATTCGATCTCGATCAGCACTTCCGGCAGTTCACCGCTGTAGCGGAAGGGGGCGCGGTAGTGGGTTGATACCGGGCTCAGGCTGTCCTGGCCCACTTCCAGGCCCTCCCACACTGCCGTGAGTGGGGTGGTGATCTCGGCCTGGCCGGCCACCTCGCCATTGATCAGCAACTGGCCCTGGCCGGCCAGCGTTTTCCAGGGGTCAATGCTGCCACTGCTGAGCAGCCCCGATGCCAGGGCCAGGGCGGTGTTGTCCTTGTTAAAGTGCCAGGCCAGCTCCACCGCGCCCTCCGGCAGGGGCCGGTCAGACACCACCCGGGTGCGGGTGTGGCCAACGTTCAACTCGTACACCAGGCGATTGCTCTGCACGTACAGGCTGTAGCCCGAGTGGGCATCGCCCATGGCCAGCAGCACGCCTTCGTCGCTGGCTCGCCTTGCGGGCAGCCTGGCGGTGATGCGGTAGCTGGTGCCGGCCAGGGTCGGGGCATTGCCCACCAGTATCGGTGTAATGTCGCGCTGCAGGCGCCAGACTTTTCGCTCGTCATTGTTTTCGCGGGTGCGAAAAGCGCGCTCCAGCAGGGGCATGTCGATCAGTGGCAATACCTCGTAGCGCTCCGCTGCCTGCCACCACAGTTTGTCCAGTTCGGCCACCTTGCCGGGGAACTCGGCGGCCAGGTCGGTGGTTTCTGCCGGGTCTTCGGTGATGTTAAAGAGCTGCCAGGGGCGCGCATCGTAGGCCTCGCGCTCTTCGCGAAAGCCGACAATTTTCCAGTCGCCCCGGGTGTAGGCCCGCTGGCCTTCGATTTCGTAGTACTGGCCGTCTTTGCGCGTTGGCGCGGCGCTGTCTGCAAGGCTATAGGCCAGGCTGGTACCTTCCATCGGCTTCACCTGCCGTCCACCCACAAGGTTCGGCGGGGTGATGCCCAGCAGTTCCAGCAGGGTCGGCGCAATGTCATTGACATGGTGGAACTGGTGGCGAATGCCGCCGCGCGCCTCGATGCCGGCGGGCCAGGCGATGATAAAGGGCACCCGCACGCCGCCCGCCCAGTTGGTGCGCTTGGCGTGGGCGAAGGGGGTGTTGCTGGCCTGCAGCCAGCCGTGGGGATAGTGGGGGTGGGTGTCGGTTTCGCCGAGGCGATCCAGATAGCCAAGGCTTTCCTGCACGGTGAGTGGCCGGTTGTGGAAGAAGGCCATCACATTGCCCGAGCCGTGAACACCCACCTCGCGGCTGGCGCCATTGTCTGACAGGAAAATAAAAATCGTATTTTCCAGTTCGCCAATCTCGCCGAGGTAGGTGCGCAGGCGGCCGATGTTCTGGTCCAGGTTGTCTACAAAGGCTGCGTAGTTCTCCTGCAGCGCGGTATACAGCCTGCGCTCGTCGGCGCCAAGATCCTGCCAGGGGGTAACGCCGGGGTTGGGTGGCGACAGGCGGGTGTGTTCGGGCAGCAGGCCAAGGGCCTTTTGCGCGGCCAGGCGCTGGCTGCGAATGGCGTCGTAGCCGGCATCGAAGGCACCGCGGTAGCGCGCCCTGTCCTGGGCTTTGGTGTGGTGGGGGGCGTGGGGCGCGCCGGGGGTGTAATACAGGAAGAAGGGCTTGTCGCCATCCAGCGCCCGCAGGTCGCGGATCATGCCGATGGCCTGGTCGGTGAGGGCGTCGGGAAAGTAGAAGTCGGGGTCGCTGACCGGCGGCAGCTGGGTGGTGCCGTCGATCAGGGCGTGGGGTTGCCACTGACTGGCTTCGCCGTCGAGGAAGCCCCAGTAGCGGTCGAAGCCACGCTGGGTGGGCCAGCTATCGAAGGGCCCCAGGCGCGAGCGCTTGTTGGAATGGGTCAGGTGCCACTTGCCGGCCATCAGCGTGGCGTAGCCGTGTTCGCGCAAAATCTCCGGCAGGGTGGCCACGTCTGCGCGCAATTCGCCGCGATAGCCGGGAAAGCCCGCATCCCACTCTGCCAGCCAGCCGACACCGGCCGAGTGGTGGTTGAGCCCGGTGAGCAGGGCCGCACGGGTGGGCGAGCACACGCCGGTCACGGTGAAGTCGCTGTAGCGCAGGCCGCTTTCGGCCAGCGCCGCCAGGTTGGGGGTGCGGATATCGCCGCCGTAGGGGGCAATGTCGCTGTAGCCAAGGTCGTCCGCCAGCACAATCACCACATTGGGCGCACCCTCCGGTGGGCGCGGGCGGGGCAGGTAGTCGGGTTGGGAGTCGCCGTGGGTGGTGGCAATGTCGCCGCTGAAAGTGGCGGCTGTTGTGGTAACTGTTGCCGCTGCTGCGGTGGTGGGCGCATGGGCGCTGCCGTTGTCGCAGGCGCCAAGCAACAGGGCGCCGGCCAGCGCCAGCGCCGTTGTAAATGGCGTGTTCATGGCGTTTACCCGGCGTTCTGGCTCGCTTCGGCTATGGCTTCTTCCACCGGGCCAATCAGCGCCGCGGCCCGTGGATAGCCGGCGTACTGAGCGATGAACAGCAGCAACTCGCGCGCTTCGTCGGCGTTCATTTCGCCGCGCTTGAGCGAGGCCTTGAGCTGGATTTTGAAGGTGGTGGGCTCGCCCTTCTCGGCGATGATGCCCAGCAACAGCATACGCTTGTCGCGCATGGCCAGGGTGTCGCGCGTCCAGATTTCGGCGAACAACTGCTCCAGCATAACGTCGCTGAAGGCAAAGCCTTCGGGGGGCGTGATGACATCACCGGCGTAAACGTCGTTGATGGTTTCCAGGCCAATCTCGCGGCGACTCTTGTTGCTCATGGTGGGACGTTCTCCAGGCGAATTGTGCTTTTTAGTCCAGGGTGCCGAACAGTTTGTCGTACAGCAGGGTGATGGTGGCGTAGTTGCCCCGGTGCATGTTCTCGTGATGCACGTGGTGCTTGGCGGTTATCCACGACAGGCTGCGAAAGGGGAAGTAGGGCAGCTCCACAAAGGTGTGGTTGATGATGTTGAGCTGGGTGAAGATCACATAGGTCGCAATCACCGTGGCCACATGGAATGGCCCAAGCAGTGCCGCCAGCAGGGCCAGGGAGCCAAGGTACAGGGCAATGCCGACAAAGGTTTCGAAGGGGTGCACGTAATAGGCGTCGATGTGGGTGGGCTGGCGTGCCTGGTGGTGCACAGCGTGTACCCGTCGCATCCAGCCGTTGCCATGAAACCAGAAGCGGTGGCACAGGTAGTAGAAGAAGTCGTAGACCATGAGGATGATGACGACATCCAGTAGCATCCAGGTAATACCCTCGAACTGGAAGCTGACACAGAAGGGTAGGATCAACAGGAAAAAGGCCAGGTTGGTAATGGCGCCGATGTTGCGGCTGGCCTTCATCATGGGGGGGTACTTGGGCAGGGCCTTTTTCTTACTGTCCTCAATGCGGTTGAGCTCGCGCATGCGCTGTAGCGCCGGCACTTTGAAGGCCAGCCACTGCCCGGCCTTGGTGATCAGCACCACGCCGGCCAGCACCACCAGAGCTGCCTGCCAGTGGTAGTGGCTTGCGAGTGTTGTCAGCCAGTCGGTCATGGCCTTGGTCTCCGCAGGTTATTTGAGCAGCAGTTCCGCCAGTTCACGTCGTGCCTGTGGGCCGAGCTTCTCCCGCAGTTCGCGGGCCAGCTGGCTGATATCCGGCGCGCTGCGGCTGAACACGGACACTTCCAGCTGCAGCGCGTGATACAGCTTCTTCAGGGCGGTGCGCAGGTTGTCCAGTGCATCGGGGCCGATGGTGGCGCGAATCTCCGCCTCCAGTTCGTCGATGCCGATCACCGAATCCTCGATCAGCTTGCGCCCAAGGCCGGTAAAGCGCAGCAGCACCTGGCGGGCGTCGGCCGGGTCCTGCTCGCGGTAGATATAACCCTGCTCTTCCAACTCACTGGCAATGGCGCTGATGGCCTGCTTGCTCACATTCTGCAGGGCGGCAATCTGCAGAATGCGCCCGCCTTCCGGGCCGATCAGTGACAGCACCTGGCCAAAGGACAGCTTGAGGCCGCCGTGGCCACGGCGCTGGGTCAGCTCCATCAGGCGCTGGGTGAGATAGTCACTGAAGCGCGGCAGCAACCCCACCAGCGCGGCCCGGTTGTGGCGCAACTGCTGAAAATCCGGTGGCAGGATCTGCCTGCGCTCGCAAAAGTCCACCAGGGCGATCACGCTCTGCTTCAGCAAGCGAGCGCCGATGATCTTGCCAACTTCGCGCTCCAGGCGCTCGGCCACCGTGACCCCGTGGCGGCGCAGGGCAACCCCCTGCTCTGTGAGCACAATCCGCTTGGCGCGGCCATCGTCCGGGTCGGGGGCGCGCTCAATGTAGCCCGCCGCTTCAATCTGGTTGGCGGTCTGGTTGGCGGCCTGGCGCGAAATGCCAAGGGCCTCGGCGAGGTCGGTAAGGCGGGTGCCGGTGGGTGGCACCAGCGAAATATAGGGCTCGTAGTACAGGCGCAGGCGGGTAAAGCCGTACTCCCCGGCCAGGCGTTCCATGATCTGGCCTTCAAGATAGCGGGTGATGCCCATGGCCTGGCGCGGGAAGTTGTCCCGGTAGCGGTGCCAGGTGGGGTCGGCGCTGTCGACCAGTGAGCTCATGGAAGTCATGGAGCAAAAAAGTAAATATATATTGACGAAAGGTCAAGCAAAATTGACTAAATGCCATTGTATGACGCGGGGCTGCCTGATGGGCTGGATACAAGGTGCAGCAAAAGGGCCAGTGGCGCTATGCTGTAGCGGCAGCAATGCCAGCCGCAAGCGCGAGCTGGGAATTTGACAATGATAAAACAGGAGAGATTATTGATGTCCAGTACCCCCACTGTGCCGGAAAGCCATCGGCCCATTCTAGAAAACGCGGTGTTCGCCTATGTCAGCACCATCCGCGCCAAAGACCAGTTGATTTCCACCAACCCGGTGGGCTTTGACTGGGACGGCGAGACCTTCCGTTTCAGCACCCTGAAGAGCCGGGTGAAGTACCGCAACATGCAGGCCGATCCGCGACTCACCGTTTGCATCATGGACCCAACGGCCCCCACCCGTTACATCGAACTGCGCGGCCGCGCACTGCTGGAGGATGACCCGCAGGGCGCCCTGAACCAGAAGATTTTCCGCAAGAACATGGGGCGGGATTTCGACCTGGACGAGCCGGATGCCGAGCGTGTCATCGTCACCCTGGTGCTTGAGCAGGTCTCCACCCCGCTGCTGTATGGCGGCAAGCTGGACCATATCGGCTCCTGAGTCGCGCAGCCGGCCCGGCCGACTGCGTCGTCTTCTTGTCGGCTGATGACAGCCGGCCGCTGACAGCCTGCCCGTTTCAGTTCGGCAGGCTGTATACCACCAGCGCATCCCCGAGCAATTCACCGAGTTTCTGCGGCCCCTTGGCGGCGTAGGCCAGGGGGCCGTGGCCGCCGGCGGCGACGGCCAGGTACTGCTTGCCGGTTTTGCGCAGGCGGTAGGTCATGGGTGTCGCCTGGGCCGGCGCGGGGAGCTTGCTCTTCCACAGTACATCGCCGCTGGCCAGGTCGAAGGCGCGCAGGTAGCCGTCCAGGGTGGCGCCAATGAAAATCAGGCCGCTGGCGGTCTGCAGGCTGCCGCCGGTGTTGGGGGTGCCCCAGTCGAAAAAGCGGCCCAGGCCCAGCGGCGAGAGTTCCTCCAGGTTGCCCAGGGGCTTCTCCCACAGGGTTTCGCCGCTGTCGAGGTTGATGGCGGTCAGCACGCCCCAGGGCGGCGCGGTGCAGGGGGTGTTGCTGGGCGACAGAAAGCCACCGCGCACCACTACATAGGGCGTGCCCTCCTGGGCGTTGGCGCCCACCAGGTCATTGCCGTCCAGGCTGTCGGCCTGCTCCCTGGGCACCAGTCGCGCGGTGTAGGGCACGCGCATGGAGTTCACCACCAAGATGTTCTGGCGCGGGTTGACGGACACCGAACCCCAGTTCACGCCGCCGCCCAATCCGGGCCACAGCAGGGCGGGCTTTTCCAGGCCTGGCGGGGTGAACAGCCCGCGATAGTCGAGCTGGCGAAACTGGGCCAGGCAGGCGTCGCGGTCGCCGGGGTAGATGCCCCAGATGTCGTCCTCGGTGAGGGTGGGCGGGTGCACCGGCCGGGGCAGGGTGGGGTGGGGCTGGGTGGGGGCGGTGCGCTCCCCCGGCACGGTGGATTGCGGCACCGGCCGCTCTTCCACCGGAAACAGCGGGGCGCCCGTCTCCCGGTTCAGCAGGAAAATGTTGCCCATCTTGGTGGCGGCGATTACGCCGGGGGTGGTGCCGTGCTGCTCAAACAGCACCGGCTGCGCTGCCACGTCCCAGTCCCAGATATCGTGATGCACCGCCTGAAAGTGCCACAGCGGCTTGCCGGTGCGGGCGTCAAGCGCCACCACCGAGGTGCCATAGTAGTCCATGTCGCCGCGTTCGCGGCCGCCGTAGTGGTCGGGCTGCGAGCCGCCGGTGGGCACATACACGATGCCACGCTGGGTATCTGCCGAGAGGTTGCCCCAGCTGTTGGGGGTGGCGCGGGTGAAGTTGGCGCCGGCACGGGCCTGGGCCGCGCTGACCGGTGTCATGCCGGGTGGAACGGGATCGAAGGCCCAGACCAGCTTGCCGCTGCGCACATCAAAGGCGCGAATCACGCCGGGCGGGGCGTCGACGCGCTGGCCGTCCATCACAAAGGCGCCGGTGATCACCAGGTCGCCCACCACCAGCGGCGCAGAGGTCACATAGTATTCCGCCAGCCGCAGATCGCCCAGGTTGGCGGTGAGATCCACACTGCCCCCGTCGCCAAAGTCCTCGCAGGGCTGGCCGGTGGTGGCGTCCACCGCCAGCAGCCGGGCGTCCAGCGTGCCGGAGAGGATGCGCTGCTGGCAGCTTGCGGCCTTGGCCCCTTCCCAGTACGCCACGCCACGGCAAGCGGGGGTGTAGACGCCGGTCAGGTCAACTTTCGGATCGAAGGTCCAGCGTTCGGCGCCGGTCTCTGGGTCCAGCGACACAATGCGGTTGTAGGGGGTGCAGAAGTACATGCTCTCGCCCACCACCAAGGGCGTGGCCTGAAAGGCCGTGGCGCCGTGGGTTTTGGTGCCCGCCGATACATCGCCTGTGTGATACACCCAGGCCACCTCCAACTGGTCCACATTCTCCGGTGTGATCTGCTGGAGCGGGCTGAAGCGCTGCCCGGCGGCGTTGCCGCCAACAGCCGGCCAGGTGGCAACGGGCCCGCCGTGGTCGATGGACGGCGAATCACAGGCCCCAAGGCCCAGCGCCAGGCAGCACAGCAGGGGGTGGGTGAGGGTGGGGCGGCGGTGGAGCGCTGAGGTGGTGTTTGGCATCGATGGCGTCTTATTGCAATAACATACTTGAAGAAATGTTTTGTATGCTAGCATGCTCGCCAGCCAATGATAAGGAGAACGGCGCGCATGTGGGATGCACGATACGACGTGGTGGTGATCGGCAGCGGCGCGGGCGCGCTGACCGCGGCCTGCCGGGCGCGTGACCTTGGCCAGTCCGTGGTGGTGCTGGAGAAGGCGCCGCGCTACGGCGGCACCTCCGCCAGCTCCGGCGGTGGCCTGTGGGTACCCAACAACCACCTGATGCGGGCCGCGGGGGTGCAGGACAGCGACGACGATGCGCTGGCCTACCTGCGCGCGCTTACCGGCGACGACGTGGCCCCGGCGCTGGTGGAGGCCTATGTGCGCGAAGCCCCGCAGATGCTGCGCTACCTTGAAGACCAGACCCACGTGGCCTTTGAGCCCATGGTGCACTATGCCGACTACTACCAGGAACTGGCCGGCGCGCGCCCGGGTGGCCGCTCCATCGACCCGCTGCCCTACCACGCCCGGGCGCTGGGTGATGCCTTTCACAGCATGGGGCTGCCACACGCCCAGACCCGCATCATGGGCCTGATGGGCTACACCAACCAGGAGGGTGCGGTGCTGCTGAGCAAGGCGCCGGGCTGGTGGAAGATAGTGCTGAAGCTGGCGTTGGAATACGCGCTGGATATACCGGGCCGCCTGCAGGGCAGGCGCTCGCGCCGGCTGGTGATGGGCAATGCCCTGATCGGCCGCCTGCGCCATTCGCTGGATGAGCGGGGCGTGCCGGTGTGGCTCAATGCGCCGGTGCGCGAGCTGCTGACCGAGGGCGCCCGGGTGAGCGGCGTGGTGGTGGAGGGGCCGGAAGGGATGCGCCGGGTGGGCGCGCGCCACGGTATTATCATCGGTGCCGGTGGGTTCGAGCATTCCCAGACCCTGCGCGAGCGTTACCTGCCGGGGCCCACCCGGGCGGCGTGGTCCGCCGCCTCGCCCACCAATACCGGCGATATGCTGCTGGCCGCCACCGCCATTGGCGCGGCCACCCACCTGATGGACGAGGCCTGGTGGGGCCCCACCGTTCGCATTCAAGGCGAGGACAGGGCGCGCATGCTCTTCACCGAGCGCTCCATGCCGGGCTGCATTCTGGTCAATCGCGCCGGCCAGCGCTTTGTCAACGAATCCGTGGCCTACACCACCGCTGTGCAGGCCATGTACGCCGGCGAAAACCTGCCCTGCTACGCCATCTTCGACAGCCGCTACCGGCGCGAATACCCCTTTGGCCCGCTGCTGCCCGGCGCCATGCATCTGGACGGCCTGCAGAGCGCCAGGGTGCGCCGGCACTGGCTGGCCAAGGCAGCCAGTATTGATGAGCTGGCCCAACAGCTGGGTGTGGACAATGCGGGCCTGATGGCCACCGTGCAGCGCTTTAACGGCTTTGCCGGCAGCGGCATCGATCAGGACTTTCACCGCGGCGAAAACAGTTACGATTTACTGTACGGCGATGTGCGACTGGGCCCCAACCCCTGCCTGGCGGCCCTGCAGGAAGCGCCCTACTACGGCGTGGAGGTGTACCCCGGCGATATCGGCACCAAGGGCGGCCTGTTGACCGATGCCAGCGCCCGCGTGCTGTCTATGGGCGGCGAAGTGCTGGATGGCCTGTATGCCATAGGCAACAGCGCCGCCTCTGTCACCGGGCGCTACTATCCCGGTGCCGGAGCCACCCTGGGGCCGGCGATGACCTTTGGGTATATCGCAGCAAACCACATTGCCGGGCGCGCCGGCGACGGGGCTTAGTCTGGCCAAATTCCCTTGCTATAGCAATGTATTGGGGCTATAGTTCACAAAAACATTAATAGTGAAATGTTTTATGCTCAGGGCGCGCCCAGGGAACATGACGGGCGTCCAGGGAGCCTTTAAGCGAAAACCAAGGGAAGACCAAGGGAAGTTCAAGGAGAGTCCAGTGACCTATCAACCGCGGCGCTTGCGCTTTGGGGCATTCTTCGCCCCCTTCCACAATGATCGCACCAGCCCCACCTTTGCCATAGAGCGCGACCTCGATCTGGTCAAATGGCTGGATACGATGGATTTTGACGAGGCCTGGATTGGCGAGCATCACTCCGGCGCCTACGAGTGCATCGCCTCGCCAGAGGTGTTCATTGCCACCGCCGCCGAGCGCACCCGGCACATTCGCCTGGGCACCGGGGTCAGTTCACTGTCGTACCACCAGCCACTGATTCTGGCGGACCGCATTGCCCAGCTCGATCACCAGACGCGTGGGCGCATCATGTTCGGTGTGGGCCCCGGCCAGCTGGTGGCCGACGCCTACATGATGGGGGTGGACCCACAGTCCCTGCGCGAGCGCATGGGTGAGTCGCTGGATGTGCTGGTTAAACTGCTGCGCGGCGAAACCGTCACCGCCAAAACCGACTGGTTTACCCTGAACGAAGCGCGCATGCACATCCTGCCCTACCAGGAGGAGTTGGAGGTGGTGGTGGCCTCGGCCATCTCGCCCTCTGGTGCGCGCCTGGCCGGGCAGTATGGCGCCGGCATGCTGTCGGTGGCCGCCTCCAGCCCCAAGGGCTTCGAGGCGCTGGCCGACAGCTGGGCTATCTGCGAAAGCAAGGCCGAGGAATACCAGCAGACTGTAGACCGCCGCACCTGGCGGGTGGTGGCGCCCATCCACATCGCCGAGACCCGCGAGCAGGCGGTGCGCGACCTGGAGTACGGCCTGATGGACATGTTCAACTACTTCCACAAATTCGGCGGCTCCCTGTTCCCCCAGGTGAATGACCTGGACGAGGCCATCGACGTGTGGACCACCGGCGGCCTCGGCGCCTTCGGGGTAGGGCTGGTGGGTACCCCGGATGACCTGGTGGCCCACATCCAGAAGCTGCAGCAGCAATCCGGCGGCTTTGGCGCCTTCCTGTCGCTGGCCCACAACGCGGCGGACTATGCCGCAACCAAAAAGTCCTACGAACTGATCGCCCGTTACGTCATGCCGCACTTTCAGCACTGCAACGACAACCGCACCCCCTCACTGGAATGGGCGTCGTCCAATGCCGACCGCTTCATGGCCGAGTACATGGGTGGCATCGAGAAGGCCATCAAACAACACGAAGACGAAACTGCGGCAAAAAAGCAGCAAAAGGCAGGTTGAGATGATCCAGCACATTACCCTGATCCACTTCAAAGACGGCACCAGCGACGAGCGCAAGCAGGCCGTGCTGGCCGCCTTCGAGCAGCTGCCGGGGCTCATTCCGCAAGTTAAAGCCTTCCGTGTGGGTTTGGACATGGCCCTGCTGGAAGGCAATGCCGGGCTGGCCGTGGTGGCTGAATTTGCCAGCGAGGAAGACTTCCTCGCCTATTCAACCCACGTGGCCCATACCGAGGTCATCTACCCGGTGTGCGGCGAGGTGATGGCGTCCTACGCGACCAGCCAGTTTGCCTTTTAGTACAATTTGGCTGCGTAGATTGGAGCGGGCCTGGCGCCAGTTTCAGCCATCGTTGTGGGCGATAGAGCTAGCCGAACCGCCGCCATCGCCTGTGTTGCACTCGCGGTTGGCCCCAATGAGCCAACCAGCCATTTGCCGAGCTAATCCAGCTCAATCAATTTGATGGTGCGGTTCGGGCAATAGTCCACTGCGTCCTGCACTTTACTGCGCAGGGCTTCGTCGGGAAACTCTTCCTTCACCCGCACTTTGGGATAGCCGGTTTCCACATCCACCACTTCGAACACTTCGGGGCATTCTTCGGTGCATACGCCGTGGCCCTGGCACAGCAGCAGGTCGACTTCTACCTTGTAGCGTCCCATGGGGTTCTCCTCAGGCTGCGGCGCGGTCGGCGCGGCGGCGATAGCGCAGGATGCACGGGTCGGACGGTCGCAGGATCAGCGAGGGCATGATCTCGGCGTATTCACCGGAGGGGCCGGCCAGCTGGAATTCGTAGTGGTGCAGCAGCACGCAGAAGATCACTTTCACCTGCAAAATGGCGAAGGCGTTGCCCACGCACTTGCGCTGGCCGCCGCCGAAGGGAATCAGGGCGAAGGGGTTTTCGGGGTTGGGGCGATCGGGGTTGAAGGCCTCGGCATTCTCGAAACTGCTCTCCAGCCGGTGGGCCACGTAGGGGCACAGCATCACGTTCTTGCCCTTTTCGATGATGTATCCCTTGTATTCAAAGTCATCCACCACGCGGCGGGTGAGGGCGTTCAGCGGCGGGTGTACGCGCAGGGTCTCACGGATGAAGCCTTCCAGTTTCGACATCCGCCGCAGGGTGCGCATGTCAAACTGCTGGCCGGAATCCATGAGGGCGTCCACTTCGACTACCACTGCAGCGGCCAACTCGGGGTTGCGGGCCAGTTCCACCAGCGTCCAGGCGGCGGTGTTGGCGCTGGTGTGGTGGCCGGCGAACATGAACCACACAATCATGCCGGCAATTTCCGAGGTGCTCAGGTGGCGGCCGTCGGCGTAGGTCGCGTCCATGTAGACCTGCAGCAGGTCCATCTGCACCTCGCCGGAGGCGCGGCGCCTTTCCACCCGCTCGGTGATCAGCTCTTCCAGCCGGGCGCGGGCGGTGTCGCGGGCCTCGTAGGCGGCCTTGCGGGCGTTGGGGTCCTGCAGGCCGCCGGCGTCGGCGGCGGCACCCAGGGTGTGGTAAAGGCTGGCAAATTCATCGGTGAGGGAATAGCGGAACTCGCTGCCCAGCAGGCAGTGGGTGGAGGTTTTGATGGTGAGGTCGGCAAAGCCTTCGTAAAAGTCGAATTCACCGCTGTCGCCCCAGTCGGCAATCCAGTCCTCGGCCTCTTTGGCGATGATGGGGGCGTAGTGGTTCATCTTCTCGCTGGCCAGCCCGCGCGAATGCATGCGCAACTGCTGACGCTCGATATCGATGGGCGCGCCGTACTGCACGCCCTTGCCGAAGATGGGCACCATGAACTGGTAGGCCTCGGGCGCGCTAACCTTGACGTCATCCACCCGGAACACGGCTTCGTGGGCTTCGGGGCCCACCATCAGCACGGTGGCCATGCCGCCCATGTCGAATTCCGCCAGTTCGCCGCACTCCTGGTAAGCGCGCATAAGAAAGTAGGCGGGGTGGGCGCAAAACTCATCGAAATGGCCGCCCTCTGCGGCGGGTTTGGCACCGCTGACAACGGGAATGGGGGTGGGGTGTGCGCTCATGATGGCCTCGCAGCTGGCAACAAAACATTTCGAATGAAATTATTTGTTTGATTATAGGGATTGGTGTGATGCGGGGCAAGGTGCCTGTCAGGGTGCCTGTCGGCGCGAATGTGGGCAGTATCAATAGTTAGGATGGCCGCGTGTGACTCTGGTAAAATGGCGCCCATTCAACGGCAATGTTTCATGAAGAGGAAGAGCGTGGCCATAGAACTCGACCAGGCGGATATCGACGCCATGGGCCGCCAGGCGGCCAAAAGTAAGGCGACCCAGGACAAGATCATCAACGCGGTGATCAGCCTGATCAAGGAAAAGGGGTTCGCCGCTGCCAGTTCCAGCCAGATTGCCAAGCGCGCCGGTGTGACCTGGGGTGCAGTGCAGCACCATTTTGGCGGCAAGGACGAGATTCTCGAAGAGGTGCTGCAGCGCTCGCACCTGAAGTTTCACGACACGCTGAGTGCCAACCGCTTCACCACCGGCACGCCGGAGCGGCGCGTGGCCAAGTATGTGGATGCCGCCTGGTACCATTACCAGGGTGACGAATACATGGCCACTATGGAAATCCTGCTGGCCACCCGGGGCCACGGCAAGGCCGGTAACGACCTGTCCATCAGCCGCAGCCGCAAGGCCCACCTGGACCTGGCGCGGCGCATCTTTCATGACAGCAAGGGCAGCGACAGGGTGTTTCAGGAAGTAATCTACACTGTGCACTGCATGCTGACCGGCATCCTCATTGAAATGGCGCTGGAGCCCGAGAGTTTCGACCCGCGGGCCTACATCAAGCGCCTCAAGATCACCGTCACCGATATGCTCTACCCGTAACGCGGGGTATGCCATCGTAAACGCCGGGGCGAATTTCACCGCGCCGGCGTGCCAGTGTGTGCAGCAGCTGCTATACAGGGCCTGAATGTGCGGCGCCCGCCGCGCGCTAAACTGAGCTGGAGTGATAACGATGGATAAAGACACCCGCGCCATTCGCGCCCACAAGGCCTCAATCGCCAATGCCATGGCCGGCAACAAGGACGAGTGGCTGTCCCTGTTTGCCGAGGATGCGGTGGTGCACGACCCGGTGGGCAAGTCGCCGCACGATCCCGAGGGCACCGGTTTTCGCGGCAAGGCGCGTATCTCCGAGTTCTGGGACATGATGATCGGCCCCGGCAACCTCACTATCATTCCCCACAAGCGCTACCCCTGTGGCGAGGATGTGGTGGCGGTGGCGATGACCGCTGCCAACAACATCGAAGGCCTGAAAACCTACATTGAGATGATTGCCACCTACGAGGTGAACGATGCAGGCCAGCTGCAGACCCTCAAAGTGTACTGGGATGTGGATGCCCTGGCCGACCAATTGCCCCCCGGCCTGATGGGTTAGCCGGCGCAGGGTTTTATTGCACAGCACTCAGGCGCGGGGCAGTTTGCCGGCCTCGCGCATCCAGTCCACCAGGTCCTGGAAGGACTGCTCTACCCCCACAAGCGGATAGCCCGGGTCGGCAAGGCCGGGGCGGTCGTCGCAGGGCACCGAGCGGGTTAGCACCTCCGCCGCCTCCCGGGTCAGCGCGAAGGAGCGCCCGGTCACCCGACTGGCCAGGTCACCCGCTGACCCCATCAGGCGCAGCAGGGGCCCGGGTATACGCTGGGCCTTGATGGTGCGCCCGGACACCCGCTCCAGCAGCGCCCGCTGCTCGTCGTAACTCAGATAGTAACCGCCGCACATGATGCGCCGCGCGCCGCGCCCTGGCTGCAGCAGGTTGCTGAGCAGGTGGGCCAGGTCGCGCACGTCGGTAAAGCTGCGCCCGCCCTCGGTCACCAGGTAGCGGCCACTGCGAATGGCGTCGGCCAGCAACTGGCTGCCGATGCTGAAGGTGGGGTCGTGGGGCCCCTGTACCGAACCCGGATACACAGTGACCAGCGGCGCCCCCGCGTCCTGCAGGTTACGGGCGATGTGCTCGGCGGCGGCTTTGGTGCGGGCGTACATGGAGGAAGGCTGCGCCACCCGGTCATCGGCGGTTTGCACCTTGCCGGCGGGCGGGAACAGCGCCAGGTAGCTGGAAACGTGGATGATCGGGTCCAGGCCCTGTGCTGCGGCCGCTTCGAGCACGTCGCGGCAGGCCTGCACGTTGATGCGCTGCAGGCGCTCTGCATCCTGCAAACGGTCAGAGAAAATGCCGGCGCAGTGAATCAGCGCGTTGCAGCCGGCGAGGGCGGGCGCCAGGGTTTGCGCCTCGGTAATGTCGCCAAGGGCGATGTCAAAGTGGCCCGCCGACACATTGAAGGGGGCAAGGCAGCGGGCGAACTTGTCGGCATCGCGCACCAGCACCCGCACGCTGTAGCCGTCGCGCAGGCACTGCACGGCGCTGAACAGGCCCACCAGCCCGGTGGCGCCGGTCACCAGTACCTTCATGCCAGACCCTTCACGCCAGCGGCGCCATGATGTGGGAGGCAAAGTCGATCAGCAGCATGGACAGCATGCCCACCGCGCTGGCCTCCAGAAACACCCGCGACAGTGGCCAGCGTTCCTCGGTTTCATCCAGGCGGTAGTAGATGGGGAAGGCCACCAGAAAATACAGGGAGTAATAGAGCGAGCCGTAGAGCAGCATCTGGTCGAGGTTTTCGTACCACACGTTGCCGGCGGCGTTGTCGGTGATGTAGAGCCAGGTTTCGGCCCAGGCCCAGAACACGGCGGTAAAGGCCACAATGGCGCACCAGCCCAGGCGCCGGGCAAGGGCGCCCCAACCGGCGGTGAGGTGGCGAACCCGGCGCATGAAGATCACCGCGCTATTGTGATACACGAGAAAGAACGCTACCGAGTTGAGATACATGCCAGGTGGCACTTTCTGGTGCGCGGCAAGGGCGCCGGCCTCATCGGGGCCGATCAGTGCGGAATCGAAATAGAGAGTGACATCCGGGAAGTTATAACGCAGTCCCAGCACGCCGAAGAAGTATTCCGTGTGAACGTAGGTGGCGATGAATACCCACCAGAACATGAACAGGTTGGCCTTGAACCAGTAGCTGTCGCGCCAGGCAATGCCGCTGTTGCGGCGCAGCCACCAGGGCAGCACTACACACCAGGGCAGCCACATCAGGGCGTTCTGGGTGATGTGCCAGAAGGTGTTGGCATCGAGCCAGCCCATGCCCTGCATCAGGGCGTTGTAGGCGAAGAACACGGGGATGAACCCCAGCAGCCATTTTTCCATCCAGGCCTTGTCGGGGTTGGGGGAGAACCACTTGGACGCCATACGCTTGCTCGCAGTCAGTGTCGGGGAGTGAATGTGCCGGGCCTGTCAGGCCAGGTGCTGCCGGGCGAAGCGCTCCATTTCGCGGAGCTTGTCATCCAGGCTCATGCGACTCGCCATGCCGTTGTCATCGCAGAAGGCGTGGCGGTACAACTGGGTGACGCCCAGTTCCTCGCAGCGCGCCATGTTGGCTTCGCTGGGTTCGTACAGGCCGAGGCAGATCTCAAAATTGTCGCTGCCCGCACCCGTGGCGCGCCGCGCATCCAGCAGGGTCGGCACCAGGGCTTCCACCTCACTCATCTCGTGCTGGCCGCCAATCCAGCCGTCGTGGCGGGCCGCCCGGGCCAGCGCCGGTGCTGCGAAGCCGCCGATGTAGATGGGCAGGGGATGGTCGAGCCCCGGCGACATCTGCAGGCTCGGAAAGCGGAAAAACTCGCCCTGATGGCTGACCGGCTCACCGCTCCACAGTTTCTGCATCACGGTGAGCATTTCGTCGCAACGTCGGCCGCGGGTGTGAAAGTCCTGCCCCACCAGTTCGAACTCGCTTTTCTGCCAGCCGATGCCCGCGCCAAGAATGACCCGACCCTCGCTGATATTGGCGGCGGTGGATACGGATTTGGCCACGTCAAAGGGCGTGTGCATGGGCAGTACGTAAACGCTGGTCAGAAAACGCAGGCGGGTGGTGATTTGCGACAGCGCGGCAATCTGCACCCACGGGTCCGGCCAGTGGGTTTCGGGATACCAGCGGATCAGGTTGTTCTTGCTGTAATTGTAGCTTTCGTACTGTTCGGAGAAGGTAATCAGGTGCTCGCCGAGGCTGATGCCCTCAAACCCCAGGTCTTCGGCGTGCCGGGCGAGGTGGGGCAGCTCCTTCATGTCGAGCATGGCGATGCATTGCCAGTGTTTCATCGGCTCAGTCCTTGTAGTGGTAGATGTGGCGGGACAGGTCCGCCTCCAGCAGGCCGTTCATGCCCGCCAGCTCCGCCCAGGGTGATGCCGGCACCGGGTCGGCGGCGGGGTCGATGGTGATACGAAAAGCGTGTACGGCCCCGGGGGGCACATCGCCGGTCATGGGGCTGACCTGGGCCCGGGGATTGGCCGCCTGCACAATCTGCGTTAGTCCGTTGGGCTCACCTGCCAGTATGTCGGTGAGCACACCCTGGGCGGCACCATCGCCGATGGCCGCGCACTCGCCAATCCAGAAGCAACCGGTGCGGGCATCGATCAGCGCGGTGCCGGTAACGGTGTACTCCGGCACGAAGTGCGGGTCTACCTGCAGCAGGCGCAGAATGGCGTCCATGTCATCGCCGTCTATGCCAAACAGGCGTCGCAGGCGGGCCTGGTACAGTGGCGCCATGGCGGCGCAGTGTTCGGCAATCAGCTCGCTCACCACCGCGGCCCCGTAATCTGCCAGCAGGCTGAGGTAGGACGCCCGCTGCAGCAGGTGCACATCCAGGGCGAACTCCTTGACCTGAGTCAGCAGGGCGCTGTGGCTTAAATCTTCCAGGGTAAAGTCACGCTTGAAGGCGCCGCTGTAGTCGGCCATGCCGTCGTTGGTGGCGGGGGCCGCGGTAAACTGGAACTGGCCGGCGCGGGAGCTGCGCACGGCCTCGGTGAAGGTGCCAAACTGTGCCGCGGCAATCTGCTCGTCGGGCTCGATGACAACCTCCCAGCGGCAGGGGCCTTCGGCGGGAATGGCCCCGCCGTGGGGTGGGCGAAACACCGGCCGGCAGCGGGCGCCGGCGTTCACTGCCATCACCGTGGCATCGAAGGTCGGGTCTTCCATGTGCACGCAGATCTGCGTCTCCGCCGCCGGGTCGGCGCCGGTCAGGGCGCGCACATGGTTGTAGGCGCCGCAACTGGTCAGCCAGAACTGGCCGTAATGCCTGTCTTGCACATCAAAGTGAAACTTGAGCCACATATGCGGCGCGCCAATGTCGAGCTGGAAGCCCTTCATGATGGTGTCCACTCCGTCGCCCTGCATGTTGTGCAAAGCGCGATTGCGGGCGTTGTACACAGGGCTTGCGCC
The DNA here is from genome assembly GCF_003402235.1 of Parahaliea mediterranea. Lineage (GTDB taxonomy): Bacteria > Pseudomonadota > Gammaproteobacteria > Pseudomonadales > Halieaceae > Parahaliea > Parahaliea mediterranea. Next base: position 763,150 of record NZ_QEWO01000002.1, on the reverse strand, counting down.
CATCCATTCGTCCAGGGCCTGCTGCGTTACCCGGGCCTCGCCCCAGCGCATGGCCAGCAGCGGCAGCAGGGCGCGGTCGTGAATCTGGTTGTGCAGCATCACCTCGCGGCCGAAGCGGGCCAGTGTCTGCTTGTCGAAGCTGCCCCAGTGGTCATCGGGGGCGGCTGAAAGTCCTGTCATCATGGGCTCCTGATGCGGGTGCCTTATTGTTGTGTACCCGGTGGTGCTGCGGCAGTTGCGTGCTAGGTCGCGTTCATTCTAACGAAAAACATTTTAAAATAAATGTTAAATTGCGCTCCCGTGGGTGCGTCTCTTGCGTGGTGGGCGATGCGCCCGGCGCACCGGGCGCAATTCACTTACGAACCGGATGCTAACCGGGCGGAATCAGGCGTAGAACTGCGAATACCAGCGGCGGAAGCGGCTGATGGGCCCATCGCCATCACACAGGGTGGGCTGGTCGCGGTAGATTTTGTGCTCCCAGATGGGGATATCCTCGGTGACCTGTTTGCAGATGTCGGCCACGATGGCCTGGTTCACTCCGCCTTCTACCACTTCGCCGTTGACCTTGGGCTGGGTAAAGGCAAAGCGCACATGCACCGCGGTTTCATCCACTGGTGTCACCTGGCCAAACAGCATGGTGTTGGCAATGCCCTCAAAGCGGGTAAAGCCCTGGCCGGGCCCCACCCCGCGGGAGGTAATGCTGCCTTTTACCGTGCCTCGTGGCGTTTCCAGGTCGGCGCGCTGCACGGTCTGGCTGATGTGGTCGCCAAAGTGAATGTCTGACTCGGGAAAGCTGCCCGTCTGGTGCACATAGCGGAAGTGGGCGGAGTCGAAGCCGTTTTCCGCCATCTCCTGGCAGGTGGTGTGAATGGTCCACTCAAAGCGCTTGAGGGGCGCCCAGTCGTCACTTTGCGCTTCAGGGAAGGTCTCGGGCTGCCACAGGGGGGCGATATTGTCGGGGTGGAACCAGGCGTAGATGACCTGGTTGGTTTCCACCGTGGGGTAGGCCTGCAGGCAGGGCTTGTCTTTGACCCGGGGCGGAATGTTCCTGGCGTAGGGGATTTCCTTCACCTCGCCTTCGGGGTTGAACTTCCAGGCGTGGAAGGGGCAGACGATGGTTTCGCCCTCGATGCGACCGCCGCCACTGCTGCCGTGGATGCCATAGCCCAGGTGGGCGCCCAGGTGGGGGCAGTAGGCATCGAGCAGGGCGGCCTGGCCGCTCTCGGTGCGAAACAGCACCAGTTCGCGGCCAAAATAGCGCAGGGGGCGGGACTGGCCCACGGCGATCTCGTCGGCGTAGGCCACCACAAACCAACCGTAGGGAAGGGGCATGGACAGGCGTTCAGTCATGGGAGCTCCAGTGCGGTGGCAGTGTTGGCGGGCTGGCCGGGGTTGGTGAAGTGTTGCGAGGGTGTGCAGCACGCCAGCCCGGCGTCGATAGATAGTAAACATGGCTTGACTAATGGTCAAATAGAATTGACAAATATCAAAGGGCACTCTTACCATGCCGCAAGGCGAGTGGCAGTGCCCTTTAAGTTTTGTGCCTGCCGCTACAGACTGGAGGAGAGAATAACGATGACAGCACTTTCCAGCGTCGGATACATCGGGCTTGGCAGTATTGGCAAGCCCAGCGCCGTGCGTCTGCTGCAGGGGCCCTGGCAGACCTGCGTTTACGATGTGGTGGAGGCCGCCGTGCAGGAGCTGACCGACAAGGGCGCCACCGCCTGTGCTAGCCCGGCCGCCCTGGCCGCGCTTTGCCAGCACATTGGTATCTGCGTGCGCGACGATCACCAGGTGGAGGAACTGCTCTACGGCGATGGCGGGCTGATCGCCAATGCGGCGCCCGACACCCTCATCGCCATTCACAGCACCGTCAGCCGCGCCGCCCTGCAGCGCTGGGCGGCGGATTGTAAAAACGCCGGTCTTGTCCTGATTGATGCCGGCATCACCGGCGGCCCTACCGGAGCAGAGGCGGGCACGCTCTGCTACATGGTCGGTGGCAGCGCCCAGGACGTGGCGCGCGCCACGCCGGTGTTCGAAACCTCCGGCGAGCGCATCGTGCACGCCGGTGAACTCGGCGCCGGCATGTTGCTGAAGCTGTGCAATAACCTGATTACCTATGCCGAGTTCATGGCCATGTCCGAGGCCTGTCGCCTGGCGCAGGCAGGTGGTCTGTCGGTGGATGTGCTGCGTGAGGTGGGGCTGTCCAACGGTGTGGTGAACGAATCCATGCACAAGTTTGTCAGCAACCGCAACGCACTGGCGGCCGGTTGCACCGACGAGGAAATGACAGCGATCTTCGGGCCCTTTGGCCGCCTTGGCGAGAAGGACCTGGACTGCGCCCTCGCCTCGGCACAGGAACTGGGTGTGAGCCTGCCCTCCACGGCGCGCCTGCGCGAGGTGGTGTACGACCTGTTTATGAACAAGGCCTGAGAATTGTTATGAACCCGGAAGCAAGACTGTTTATCGACGGTGAGCTGTGCGAAGCCAGCGGCGGCCGCCAGTACCCCAACCTGAACCCGGCCACCGAGGAGGTGATGGGGCAGGTCGCCGACGCCACCGCGGACGACATGGAGCGGGCCATTGCCGCCGCCCGCCGTGCCTTTGATACCACCGACTGGTCGACCAATCATGCATTCCGACTGGAATGCATCAAGCAGCTGAAGGCCGGCCTACTGGCGAACCTGGATGACTTCAAGGCGCAGATTGCCGCCGAGACCGGCTCGCCCCTGGGTATCTGTGGCACTGGCGGCCCCCAGTGCGAGGTGCCAATCTCCTTTATGGACTACACCATCGCATCCCTGCCCGACTTCCAGTGGAGCCGGGATATTGGCGTGTCCGAGATGATGGGCATGAAGAGCCGGCGCCTGGTGGAGAAGGAAGCCGTGGGTGTGGTGGCCTGCGTAACGCCCTGGAACGTACCCCTGCAGATCAACCTGGCCAAATGTGTGCCCGCGCTGGCGGCGGGCTGCACTGTGGTGCTGAAGCCGGCGCCGGACACTCCCTGGGCGGCGACCCTGCTGGGCCGTGTGGTCAAGGAGTGCACTGACATCCCCCCCGGGGTGTTCAACGTGGTGACTGCATCCGACCCGCGGGAAGTCGCCGAGCAACTGGTGAGTGATGCGCGGGTGGACATGGTGTCCTTTACCGGCTCCACCGCCGTGGGCAAGCACATCATGGTCACCGCCGCGCAAACGGTGAAAAAGGTCTTCCTGGAACTGGGGGGCAAGTCCGCCAACATCATGCTGGACGATGCGGACCTGAGCCAGAGCCTGCTGAGCGCACTGGGGGTGTGCTTTCACGCCGGGCAGGGCTGCGCCATCCAGACCCGGCTGCTCATTCCCCGCAACCGCCAGGCTGAGGTTGAGGAGCTGCTGAAAACCTACTTTACTTTTATTGAATACGGCGACCCCGCCTCCGACAGCCAGATCATGGGGGCGCTGGTGAATGCGAAGCAGCGCGAGCGCGTGCTGGCCTACATTGAGAAGGGCAAGGCCGAGGGTGCCCGCCTGCTGCTGGGCGGCGGCGTGCCCGCGCAGCTGGGCAAGGGCTTTTACGTGGAGCCCACCGTGTTCGTGGATGTCACCAACGATATGACTATCGCCCGGGAGGAAATCTTTGGCCCGGTGCTGGCGGTGATTGCCTACGACGACGAGGAAGACGCCATTCGCATTGCCAACGACTCGGACTACGGCCTGTCCGCCGGAGTGTGGTCCGCCGATGAAGCGCGCGCCCTGCGCGTGGCGCGGCGCCTGCGCAGTGGCACTGTGTGCGTGAACGGCGGCAACTTCTATTCGGCCGACGCCCCCTTTGGCGGCTACAAACACAGCGGCGTGGGCCGCGAGATGGGCCCCGAGGGCTTTGAGGAATACCTGGAAACCAAAACCATTGCGGTGGGTGTATGACGGCGGTGCTGGCGGGCCAGCATATTGTGGTGACCGGTGGCGCCAGTGGCTTTGGCCTGGCCATTGCCCGGGCGCTGGTGGCGCAGGGGGCGCAGGTAACCCTGTTGGGGCGGCGCCAGGGGGCGCTGGATGCGGCAGTGGCCGAACTGGGCGCGGATAATGCCGCCGCTCTGGTGTGCGACGTAGCAAGGCCCGAGAGCATACGCGCGGCCTTTGCCGAGCTGGCCGGGCGCGCGCCGCCCATTGATGCTCTGGTGAACAACGCGGGCATGGCCCGCCCCGGCGCCGTGGATGAGCTGGATGAAGACGAAGTGATCCAGCAGGTGAACACCAACTTCCTCGGCACCGTATTCTGCTGCAAGGCGGCCATCCCCCTGCTCCGGGGGCGCACCAACGCACGCATTGTGAACATCTCCTCCGCCAGTGCCTGGCATTACGACGAAATGTCTCACCTGTCCATTTATGCCTCCACCAAGGCGGCGGTGGAGCGCTTTACCCGCGATTTGCGCGAGGAAGTGCAGCGCGATGGCATTGGCGTGACCTGCGTGCGCCCCGGCGCGGCCTGGACCAACTTTGCCGATGGCTGGGACGCGCAAAAAATCCAGCGTGGCTTTGCCGCCTGGCTGAAAACCGGCCCCGAGATGGACAGCGGGATGCTGCCAGAGCACGTGGCCCAGGCCGTGGCGCACGTGTTCAGCTACCCGCCGGGGGTGGCGGTGGACCTGCTGGAAGTGCGCCCCAACCAACCCATTCCCAAACCTGAACTGTAACCACACCGACATAACAACGAGGAACTAGCGATGGATTTCAGCGGCAAAACAGTCATTGTCACCGGCGCCGGCGGCGGCATTGGCGAGGCCTACGCCAAGGCCTGCGCGGCGAAGGGCATGAACGTGGTGATTGCCGAACTCAGCGAGGCCGGCGGTGCGCGCGTGGCCGGTGACATTGAGGCCGCCGGCGGCAAAGCCCTGTTAGTGAAAACCGATGTGGGCAGCGAAGCCTCGGCGCGGGACTGTGCCGCCGCCACCGTCGAGGCCTTCGGCGCTATCCACTACCTGATCAACAACGCCGCCATTTTTGGCGACATGAAGATCGAGGGTTACCTCACGGTGGATCTGGACTACCTGGAGAAGTTCATGCGCATCAACGCCCACGGGGCGCTGATCATGACCCGGGCCGTGGTGGATGCCATGACCGCCGCCGGCGGCGGGGCCATCGTCAACCAGTCTTCCACCGCCGCTTGGATGGGCATGGGCTTTTACGGAGTAGCCAAACTCGCCCTGAACGGCATTACCCAGTCACTGGCCCACGAACTGGGCGGGCGCAATATCCGCATCAACGCCATTGCGCCTGGCCCCACTGAAACTGGCGCCCTGCAGAAAACCGCCGGCGACTACGCCAGGGAAATGGTCAAGAGCATGCCCATCAAGCGCCTGGGCCAACCTTCGGACATGGCCGATGCCGCCCTGTTCCTTTTGTCCGACGAGGCAAGCTGGATTACCGGCCACGTGTTGAACGTGGACGGCGGTCAGTTCATGCGCCCCTGACGGCGCCCCGGCCTTTGCGGCCGCTACAGGCGCTGTATCGCCAGCGCCTGCAGGCGGTTCTCCATCACAAAAGGCGCCCAGCGGGCTTCACCGGCCAGCTGGAATGCCTGCAGCCGCTCCACCCACGCGGCCAGCGCTTCTTCGATGGTGTAGCGCGCCATGGCCTGGCCAATGCAGAAGTGCGCCCCCAGCCCAAAGGTGAGTGAAAACACCTTTGGGTCGCGGGTGATGTCGAAGGTTTGCGGGTTGTCCCAGCGGGCCGGGTCCCGGTTGGGGGCGCCAAAAGGAATGGCGATCGTATCGCCGGTGTTGAAGTGGTGACCAAAGGCGTCAACGGGGTGGGCGGCCTTCTGTGGCAGCTCAACAATGCCGGGTCGCAGGCGCAGTACTTCTTCGCAGGCGCCCTGTTTCCAGCGCGCCGGGTCGTCCCGTAGCATCGCGACCGCATTGGGGTGGCGCGCCAGCTCCAGTATGCCCGAGGCAATTGCGCCGCCAGTGGTGCCGCCAGAGCCAAACACGGTGGAGAACAGGGTAATCAGCTCCGCGTGGCTGAGCTTGCCGCCGGCATCCTCGGCCTGCAGCAGGCGGGTGAGAAAGTCATCCCGCGGGTGTTTGCGCCGCGCGTCGTACAGTCCCGCCACATGCGCCATGACACTGGCAATGGCGCGATTGGCCGTATCGCGCATGGCCTGGGTCACCCGCGGGCCAAAGCAGTCGGGGATGCGCGCATCCACCAGGGGAGATTCGGCCCCTCGCACCTCGTCGGCGCTCACCTGCAGAAAGTCCATCATCACCAGCCGGGGCAGGGGGTAGGCGTAGCCCTTCAGGGCGTCGATGGGCTGGCCCGGAGGGTGGGCGTCCAGCAGCCGGTCCAGCAAACGGTGTGCATGCGCGCGAATCACCGGCCGCAGGGGCTCAATGCTGCGCTTGGACAGGGCCCCGGTGACCAGCTTGCGGATGCGCACATGGTCTGGCCCCTCCATCACCCCCAGGGCGTGGCTGCGCCAGGTGTGCAGTGGGTCCCCCGGGCGAAAGCCCCGCGCTTCCAGGCGCTCGATGCCCTCGTTGATGAAGTCCTGCCCCTTGATGGCCCACTCGGCATCGTCCCAGCGCAGCACGCAGAGGTCTCCCGCGTCGTTGCGGGCGGTGCGGCCCCGCTCGCGAAAGCGGGCGAGGATGGGGTAAGGGTCCTGCCAGTAGGCCGGGTCTGCGGTGGGAATGGTGGTGCCTGCGGGTGCAACCATGGGGCATTCCTCGCCGGGCATTGGTGATAATGCCGCCGCCCGCGCCCGGTGGCCGGCGGCGCTGAGTTCTCAGGTGCTGGCCTGGCTCTCGGCCGGGTTGTCCTGCTGCTCCAGCGGGTGTGTTTCCAGGGTGCCCAACAGTTTGTCGTAAAGCAGGGTAATGGTGGCGTAATTACCCCGGTGCATGTCCAGGTGGTGGGCGTCGTGCTTCATCGCCACCCAGTTCAGTGTGCGGAAGGGAAAGCCCTCCAGGTCGATACGGCAGTGGTTGATCTGGTTGAGCTGGGTGTAGATGAAGTTCGATATCACGATGGTGGCCACGTGAAAGGGCGACAGGCCGAGCAAGCCGAGCAGCACGATGGTGGCAAAGTACAGGGCGGTGCCGATCACGATCTCCCAGGGGTGCAGCAGGTAGGAATCGATGGACGTCACCCGGCTGCGGGCCTGGTGGTGCACCGCGTGCACCCGGCGAAAATAGCCCTGGCCGTGAAACAGGAAGCGGTGCACGCAATAGTAAAACAGGTCGTAGACCATCAGTATCAGCACCACATCCAGGGCAATGCGCCACAGGGGCTGGGCACTGAGGGTCACGAAGAATGGCAGGATCAGCACGTAAGAAGTCAGGTTTACCCCAAGGCCAATCTTCTGGCTGGATTTCACCCGGTGATGGTACTTCTTGCCGAACTCGCGCCATTTGCGCTGGTTTTCATCCCGGTTGACCTGCCGTGTGCGGGCAATGGCCGGAATACGAAACACCACTGCCTGGGCCAGCGCAATGCAGGCGCCAAGAATGACGAAAGTGGCCAGGGCGGCCTGCCAGTTGTAATCGAGGGGCATCCAGCAAAACCTCCGTTAGTGGAGTGATTAGTGGGGTAGTTGGTGCAGCTGTGGACTAAAGTAAAGAAAGATTGACTAATGGTCAATAACACTTGATTAAAATAGCCGCCGCGCCACAATGCCTGCAGTATGCTGGCTACGCTGTGGGTAGCTGACCCGGCTTAGCTGACCCGGCCTAGTTCACCCGGCCTAGACAGCCATGCACCCCGACTGGACTGGAGACCCCCTTTTGAGTGCAACAACAATCGCGGCAGAACCCGCAGCTTCTTCATCCGTTCAGTGGCAGCGCATCGAGGTGTCGCGCTTTGGCGGGCCGGAGGTGCTGCAGGTAGTGACGGAGCAGGGCCTGCCGCAGCCCGGCCCCGGGCAGGTGCGGGTGAAAGTGCTGACCGCCGGTACGGGCTTTACCGACGCCATCATCCGCCAGGGCCAGTACGTGGATGTGAAAGACAAGCCACCCTTCACCCTGGGCTACGACTATATCGGCGTGGTTGATGCGCTTGGCGAGGGCGTTGGCGAGGGTGTTGGAGAGAGTGCTGGCGAAGGTGCTGGCGACCTCACCGTGGGTGACTGGGTAGCGGACATGCCGGTGATCGGCGGCTACACCCAATACCTTTGCGCTGATGCGAGCCAGCTGGTGCGCTGCCCGATGGGGCTCGACCCGGCCCAGGCAGTGTGCATGATCCTGTCCTACACCACCGCCTACCAGATGCTGACGCGGGAGTGCTCCCTTAACCCCGGCGAAGCCATCCTCGTGCACGCCGCCGGCGGCGCGGTGGGCACAGCCCTGCTGGACCTGGGGCGCGCGTTGGGCCTGCGCGTTTTTGGCACGGCCTCTGCCGGCAAGCACGAACTGGTGCGCCGCTTTGGCGCCACGCCCATTGATTACCGCAATGAGGATGTGGCCGCGGTGATTGGGCGGGAAACCGACGGGGCAGGAGTGAAGGCGGTGTTCGATACCCTGGGCGGTGCGTCCTGGACGCGCTCCTACCGCTACCTGGCCAGGGGCGGCACGCTGGTGGCCTTTGGCGCCCTGCAGCTCACCACCGGCGAAGAAAAGCTCCCGGGCCTGCTGTGGGGTTTTGCCAAGCTGCTGGCCTTCTGGCCCCTGCTGCCGGACGGGCGGCGCAGTGTGTTCTACAACATCCAGCGCCGCCGCCAGAAGCTGCCACAGGCGTTTCGCGAAGACCTATCCACCCTGCTGCAGTGGCTGGCGCAGGGGCGCCTGAATCCCGCCGTGGCCGCTGTGCGCCCTCTGGGTGATGCCGCCGAGGTACACCGCCAGATCGACAGCGGGCGCATTGCCGGCAAGGTGGTACTGGATTGCCAGGCGCCTGTCGGGGGTGGTTAAACGCCCCCTTGCTGGCTGCCCTGGCGGCGAGTGAACAGCGGCGCCAGGTAGGGCGCGCCACCGTCGGGCGCCAGCTCCCGGAAGGTCACCGCCAGTGGCATATCACAGGCCAGTTGGCCTGGGTCCACATCCACCACCTGGCTAACCAGCCGCACGCGGGGCTCTTCTTCCAGCGCCACTAGCGCGCAGACGTAGGGGCTGAAGGGCGCAAAGGCCGCCAACAGGGGCCGCTGCACGACGGTGTAGGCCGCCAGGTGGCCGCGCCCGGACAGCGGCCGCCAGTGCAGTTCGCCGCCGCAGTGGGGGCACAGGGCCCGCGGATACCACACCAGGCACTGGCACCGCTGGCAGGCGGGCAGTGCCAGCTCGCCCCGGGCGGCGGCGCGCCAGAAGGGGCCGGTGAGGGGGTGGTCAAGGTCGGGCTGTAGCGCCAGCATGGTCACACTCCAAGGATCAGGGTGCCGGCCTCGTCGGCGGTGAAGCCGGCGTAGGCCGCCCGCCGGGGCTGCTCAACCTGGTTGGCGGCCTGGCCGCGCAGCTGCTTCACCAACTCCACCACGTGGGCAATGCCCAGCACATACGCATGGGACAACAGCCCGCCGTGGGTGTTGGTGGGCAGGCCGCCCTGGTGGCGGCTGCGCTTAAAGTCCAGCCGACCGCCTTCCACAAAGGGGCCGCCTTCGCCCTTGGCGCAAAAACCCATGTCTTCAATCTGCATCAGGGCGGTGATGCTGAAGCAGTCGTACACACCCAGCACGTCGATATCCTCAGGGCCAATGCCGGCCATGGCGTAGGCGCCGGGGGCGGCAAAGTGCTGGGGCGTGCTGGTGATGTCGCCCTGCTGGGAGATATACGGCGCGTTGGCAATGATGCCGTGGCCCACGCCCTCAACGCTCACCGGTCGCTGTGGCAGGTCCTGCGCCCGCTCGGGGCTGGTCATCAGGTAGGCGGCGCCGCCGTCGGAGATCAGGCAGCAGTCCTCCACCCGCAGGGGCGAGGCCAGGTGGGGGCGGGCCAGGTAGTCCTCAAGGGATAGCGTCTTGTCCTGCATAACGGCGCCGGGCTGGCCGTTGGCGTGGCGGCGAAAGGCGGTGACCAGCTCGCCCAACTGGGCCTCGGTGGTGCCGTAGTCGTGCATGTGGCGGCTGGCGAAGGTGGCAAAGTACAGCGGCTGGGGGAACCAGCCAAAGGGCAGCTCCAGCTGTGCCTTGATCAGCTCAGAGGCGTGCCAGGCGCCGGGGCCGCCGGTCATGGCGCCGCGCCGGCTGGCCCAGTCCACGGCAAAGCTGTTGACAATGTACCGGGCGCGGCCGCTGCGCAGGGCCTCGGCCGCCTGCGCGGGCGCGGTGGCCGCCCACACCATGCCGCCGCCCTGGCCGGATTCCCACATGGCCTGCGTTGTACCGAAATGGGCGCGAAAATCATCGGCGGTGAACTGATCGCCCAGCGCGCCGCTGTACATGATGCCGTCGATGTCCTCGGGCCTGAGGCCGGCATCGGCAATGCAGCGCGCAATGGCCTCGGCCGCCATGGCCTTGCTGTTGCGGTTTGATGCGCCGCTGTAGGCGGCCTCGCCAATGCCGGCAATGGCAACCTGGCCGCGGATGTCCGCCAGCGCGCTGGCCTGGCCCCAGTCGGCCTCAGGCCTCATCCAGCACCCGCCCCAGGGTGGCGTCGCCGGCAATGGTTGTGCGGTGAATGAGGCGATTGACGCCGGGGCGGGTGCCGGTGGTGCAATGCATGGCGCGCCAGTTGTCCCACAGCACCATGTCGCCCTCGCGCCATTCGTGAAAGTAGTGAAACTCGGGGCGGCGGATGTGCGCCACCAGTTCCCGCAGCAGATCCATGGCCTCGTCGTGGCACAGGCCGGCGCGGGCCGGGGCGTACACCCGGTCCAGGTTCAGCTCGACGATCTCCAGCACCTTGCGCCCGGTGATCGGGTGGGTCACCACCGCCGGATAGGCCACGTCGGGGAAGTTGGGAAAGCGCATCTGGGCCGGGTTTTTCGGGCTGTGGGGCCCCGGCTGGTAGCCCTCCATGTCCACAAAGCGCATGTTGCGGCGCTGCATCGCGAAGCAGTAGACGATCTCCAGTTTTTCCAGCAGGGCCTGCTTGTCTGTATCCAGGGCGTCCCAGGCCTTGGCCAGGTCGCCAAAGCCGGTCAGCCCCTTTTCGCTGGCGCACACCACTGCCCGCAGTACCGCGCCGTGGTTGGGCTTGCCGGTGTAGTGCAAATCCATGTGCCAGTCGAGCTTGTTGACCAGGGTTTCGCCGTTGTAGATGGCAGTGGCGTACTGGTCCTTGCCCGGCTCGTTGACCAGCTCGAACAGCTCCGGGTACTCGTCGTTGGTGGTGGCCTTCAGCGGGTGCATTTCCAGCGGCCCGAAAATACGGCTGAATTCAATCTGTTTGCCGGGGTCGATGTCCTGGTCGCGAAACAGCACAATGCCGTGCTCCAGCCAGATCTGTTTCAGCTCTTTGGCCAGGGTGTCGGAAATGGGCGCGTTAATATCGAAGCCGCCAACTTCCACACCCACGTTGTCCAGGGGCCTTACCTGCAAGCTCATGCTGTTGTCTCCGCTGCGTTGAGAATGCCCGGGTCCAGCCGCAGTTCACGGCGGGCCATGGCTTCAAAGAGAAAGGGAAAGCCGTTGGCGTCGGGCAGGGCGATCTGCCGCACCATGGCCTCTGGCAGTACTTGGCCGCCGCCGGCAAGCCGAGCCTGCCAGGCGCGCTTGCTGCGCCATTCCAGGGTGGCCATGCGCAGGTGGGCCTGGCGCAGGTTGGCGCCCAGCACCAGCGCGCCGTGGTTGGCCAACAGGGCCCACTTGGCATCGCCCAGGGCGCTCACCAGGGCCGCGGTGATATCGCGGTCATCAAAGGTGCCGTCGTACTCGCTGACCACCGGCAGCGGGCCGTCTACATAGGCGCCGGCCTGGTCCAGCGGCGGTGGCGACTCTCCCAGGCAGGCCCACAGGCCGCTCCACTCGGGGTGGTTGTGCATCACCACATGAACGTCGGGGCGGGCGGCGTGCAGTTGCAGGTGCAGGCCAATCGCCGGGGTAACGTTCCAGTCGCTGTCCTGCACTTCGCCCTGCGGGTTAACGGTGACAATGTCTGCCTCGGTGACTTCGTCCCAGGTCAGCTCCCAGGGGTTGCATAGCAGGTTGCCGTCGGGCAGGCGCACGGTAATGTGCCCGGCCAGGTGTTCGTTCCAGCCTTCGCGAAAGGCCATGCGGCAGAGCAGGGCGATCTGCCCTTTTAGCGAAATCTGGCCAAGCAGCGGATAGCGCCCCGGGCGCGGGGCAATGGCGGCCATAATGTCGCGGTTGAGGTGTTCGAATCGGTCCATGCCGGCACCCTCCCTTGTGATTGTTATCTACCGTGGAGCATAACCCGGCTGGCGGTGCGGTTGGCGCGGGATTGCCCGTGGGCGGCTCAAGTCTTTGTACTAGCCATATTAAGTTGCAATAGAAATGTTATTGCGCTTGACCACGCCGCGGGCCGCAACCACCCTTGCGGGGGAAAGCCGCTAACAACGAGAGCGCCGTCATGAGTCGATTTCCCTTTCCGGTACCCTTTGGCTGGTTTCATGTGGGCTACGCCGACGCGCTGGCGGTGGGTGAGGTGAGCCAGGTGCGCTACTTTGGCCGCGACCTGGTGCTGTGGCGGGACGAGGCCGGCGCGGCCCACCTGCAGGACCTCTACTGCCCCCATCTGGGCGCCAATCTGGCGGTGGGCGGCAAGGTCAGGGGCGAGCTGCTCGAATGCCCGTTTCATCACTGGCGCTTTGACGGCAGCGGCGCCGTGCGGGAAATCGACTACGCCAGGCGCCTGAACGACAAGGCCTGCCTGACCACTTATCCCATCAAGGAATACTACGGCGTGCTGATGGCCTGGTATCACCCGCAGGGAGAGCCGCCCCTGTGGCAGCTGCCCGAGATACCCGAGTGCGCCGACGCGGCCTGGAAAGGCCCCCTGAGCCGGCCCCACCGCATTGGCACCTGCCTGCAGGAAATGGCCGAAAACACCGCCGACAGCGCCCACTTCCAGACCATACACCAGCACCCGGGCGAAGCCAGCTACGATGAGTTCACCCTGGAGGGGCCGGCCATGATCATGCGCAGCCGGCAACTGTTCCCCAGTTCGCGGGGGCCGGTGGAGGGCACGCTGAACACCGACAGCCTGGGCTTTGGCTGGTCGGTGGTGCGCTATTCCACCCTGGTGGATATCTGCATGGTGACCACCAATGTGCCCATCGACAGCGAAACCAGCGAGCAGCACAACCATGTCTGGTACCACAACCCCGACAACGACCCGAAGATCGACCGCATCGCCATGGCCTTTGTGGAAGAGGTGAACCGCCAGCTGGGCGAGGATATTCCCATCTGGGAGAACAAGCGCTATCTCGCCGAGCCGCGCCTGTGCGACGGCGACGGACCCATCGCCAAGTTCCGGCGCTGGGCCGGGCAATTCTACGCCGCCTGAACTAAAAACATTGCACTAGCAACGAAAAACAATATACTGACCTGGCTGCCGGGCGCCTGCCAGCGCGCCGCAAACCCGGCGCGCAGCGTTGGATAAGCGGCGCTTCCCATAAACGATGTCTATAAAAAACGGGGATTGTTTTATGTTGTTCGCCACCCGGGGCGCTCGCCGCCCCAGCCAGAAGCCACTGGCCGCGGCCCTGCTTTCGCTGTGCGCCGTGCCCGCCCTCGGCCAGGACGGCGCCATGGTGCTTGAAGAGGTGATTGTCACCGCCCAGAAAAAATCCGAGTCGCTGGCCGATATTCCGATGACGGTGAACGCCATCAGCGGTGACCAGCTGAACCAGTTTGCCTCCTTTGAGCTGACCGACCTGGAAAAGCTGGTATCGGGTTTTTCCATCAACGGCCAGGGTTATGACACCGAAATTGCGGTGCGCGGCATGGGTACCGACCTGGACGCGGCGGTCAGCCCCCGCGTCACCATCTACTGGGACGGCGCCTACGTCAGCCAGGAGCGAGGGCTGTTTGCCGGCCTGTTCGACCTGGAGCGGCTGGAGCTGCTGCGTGGCCCCCAGGGCACCCTTTACGGCAAGGCGTCGCCAGCCGGCGCCATTACCATGCAGTCCCGCAGCCCCAACATGGAGGTGATGGACGGCTATGTGCAGCAGTCCTTCTCCCAGCGCGGCGGCTCCAACACCCAGTTCGGCGTGTCCATTCCCATCATCAAGAATGAACTGAGCGTGCGCGTTGCGGGCCTTTACAGCCAGGACAGCGACGACGATGTAGAAAACCTCACCACCGGCAACGAAGACAACGACTACTACAGCGGCGGCCGCGTGGTGGTGAGCTGGGTGCCCAGCGACGTATTCGATTTGCGCCTGTCCTACACCCAGAACGAGAGCGACCTGGATGTGGATCAGGTGCTCTATGGCAACGGCATCGACGTTGAGGATCGGGTTGCCCTGGGTGGCGACAATTCCTGGCTGGAAAGCCGCTCCAAGTACGCCGTGCTGGAGATGAACTACACCCTGCCCAACGACTGGATACTGACCTCGGTCAGCAGCTACCAGGAAGACAAGATAGAGCAGTTCCTGGACTACGACTTTGTGGCCGTGCGCGGCGGCACCCAGTACGTGCCCTCTGACGTATCGCCGGTAAAAAACACCGAGCTGCGCTTGGCCTCCATCGGCAACGACCTGTGGGACTGGACCGCCGGCCTGTTTTACGCCGAAAGCAAAAGCCTGACTGGGGTGGACGCCCAGAACTGGATTGCACCGCTGCCCGGCATCAACGTCAAAACCTACACCACCGGCCCCGCCACCAATAACAGCGACGGCTGGGGCGCCTTTTTGCACAATAGCTTCGACTTCAGCGAGGCCGGCGTACTGACCGTTGGCCTGCGCTACACCTACGAGGACCGCTTCTCAGAGCAGCCCTTTGAAACCCAGGCCTTTTTACTGCAGGGCGACGGCACCGAAGTGGGCCCGGTACAGGTGATTACCCGGGACGGCGTGGCACCCGAAGACCAGCAGGGCGACGAGGGCGCCTGGACCGGCACCCTCAAATACCAGTACAACCTCAGCATGGACATGATGGTGTACGGTTCCTACGACCGTGGCTGGCGCAGCGGCGCCGCCAATATCTCGGCCCGCGCCCAGCCCACCGAGTTTGGCGCCTTCGACTCCGAGACCAGCGACAACCTGGAACTGGGCATGAAGTGGAGCCTGATGGAGAGCCGGGGCCTGTTGAACCTGGCGGCCTATTACCAGACCTACAGCGATTACCAGTACCAGACCAACGCAGTGGCCTTTCGCCAGCCGGCCATTGACGGCGGCGGCATCGGCCAGACGGATACCGTGGTGAACGTGGGCGAGGCCGAGACCATGGGGGTGGAGGCGGAGTTCTCCTATCTGATCGACACCAACTGGCTGGCGAGCCTGTCCGCCAGCTACAACGACACCGAGTTCACCGATGCCAAGGGTGTGCCTTGCAGCAACGGCGAGCCGATACCGGATGTGGAATACGCCTACAACACCTGCGACCTCACCGGCGAGCCGGCGGGACGCATGCCCCAGTGGTCGGCGGTGCTGACCAGCGAATATTCCCTGCCGGTTTCGCGCATCCGTAGCGAATGGTACCTGCGCGGTTTGCTGAAGGCCGAGAGCAGCCGCTTTGCCGCCAGCATCGACGACGATCTGCCGGGATACGCCTTCCTCGACCTGTACACCGGCCTCAGGGCGCTGGACGGCAGCTGGGATGTCTTCCTGTGGGGCAAGAACCTGTTCGACCGCGCTGCCCTGTTGCAGGTCAAGCCTATTCCGCCGGTGCTGGATCCGGTCAACAGTGGTACCGTGGAAACCGGCTATATCGAAGTGCAGAACCAGCTGGCGCCGCGCATTGTCGGGGTAACGGCGAAGTTCAACTTCTGACATGGCCCTGTTGCGGCCATCCAGCGGCGCTTGAACGCCATGCCCGGCGCCAGCTACGCCCGCCTGTTCGAGCCGGTCACCATCGGCTCGATGACCCTGCCCAACCGCATTGCCATGTCGGCGATGACCACCAACTACGGCAGTGCGGACTTCGAGGTTACCGACCGGCTCATTGAGTACCACGCCACCCGCGCCCGGGGTGGGGTGGGTTTGCTGACAGTGGAAATGTGCTCGGTGGACACCGCCCAGCGCTACCAGCCCCAGTCCCTGTCGCTGGGGGACGACCGTTTTATCGATGGCCACCGCCGGCTGGTGGAGCGGGTACACGCCGAGGGCGCGAAAATCCAGCCGCAGATTTCTCACCCCGGGCCCGAGTCCATGACTGACCCGGTGGGGCCGTCGGTGTGCATTGCCGCCGGCACCGGCTGGCCGTCGCGGGTGCTGGCGGCGGATGAGATAGACGCCATTATCGACCAGTACGCCGCTGCGGCACTGCGCGCGCGACAGGCCGGCTACGACGGCATGGAACTGCACGCCGCCCACGCCTACATGCTGCTCGGCTCCTTCCTTTCGCCCCAGCGCAACCGGCGCGAGGATGACTACCGCGGCGACACCCTGGAAGGGCGCGCCAAAATGCTGCTGCAGACCCTGCAATGCATCAAGCGCGCGGCGGGCGAGGACTTTCCTGTCACCGTGCGTATCTCCGGCTTTGAGGACAGCTTCGACGGCCGCGCCCTGTGGGAAACCCAGCTGCTGGCACCGCAACTGGTGGCGGCGGGCGCCGACTGCATACAGGTGAGCGGCGGAGTGTCTCACGACAAACTGGTGGGGCAGATTGTGTGCGGAGCGGCCTATCCCGAGGCCTACAACGCGCCGGTGGCGGCGGCCATTCGCGCCGTGGTGGAGGTGCCGGTGATGGTGGTGGGGCGCATCCACCGGCCGGAGGTGGCTCTGCGAGTCGTGGCGGAGGGCAACGCGGACGTGGTGATGATGGCCCGCCCCCTGCTGGCGGACCCGCAGCTGCCCAACAAACTGCGCAGAGGGCGACTGGGCGAACTGCGCCGCTGCCTGAGCTGCCAGAACTGCATCGACTCCATGTTGATTGCGCCCTTCGACGCCAACATGAACTGCGCGGTAAATGCCTTCAGTGGACGCGAAACACAGCTGTCGCTCGTGCCAGCGACAACGCCCAGGCACCTGGTGGTTGTCGGTGGCGGTACAGCTGGCATGGAAGCCGCCCGCCTTGGCGCCGAACGCGGCTTCCGGGTGACCCTGCTGGAGCGCTCGCCGCGACTGGGCGGCTCCCTGTTCTTTGCCGCCACGGTACACAGCGATAACGAACCCTTGCTGGACTACCTGCGCAGCGAACTGGCGCGGCTTGCGGTGGATGTACGCCTGCAAACCACGGCCAGCCGGGAATCGGTCGCGGCGCTGCAACCAGATGTGCTTATTGTTGCCAGCGGTGCGCAGGTGCGTGTGCCTGACATTCCGCGCTCATCCGGCGCGCGGGTATTCACCGGTAGCGAACTGCGCCAGTTGCTGTCTGGCGAGGTGCGTACCGGGCCACAGGCCAGTTGGCCGCTGCGTCTAGCGGCCGCCGCACCGGGCCAACTACAGACAGCGGTACAGGCCCGTTTGACGCCGGCGCTGCTGCGTTGCCTGACCCGGCACTACCTGCCCTTTGGCAAGCAGGTCTGTGTGATCGGTTCAGACCTCGCGGCGCTGGAACTGGCGGAGTTTGTGGCCAGGCGCGGTCGCCGGGTGAGCCTGCTCAGTGAGCACGCTGAACTGGCGCCCGAAGTTGGCCCCAAGCGGCGCCAGGAGCACACCGTGCGCCTCGACCGCCTGGGGGTGGTGGTGATCACCGGCATCCGGGTAGAGCGTATTGAACCTGCCGCGGTGCAGTTTTCCCGCGATGGCCGCCCGGGTAGCCTTGCAGCAGACACCGCCATCATTGCCGGCGACCCGGTTGCCGATACCACCCTTGCCGATGAGCTGGCGGGAGTCTGCGAACAGGTGATCGCCATCGGCGACTGCACCGGCCTGGGGCTGATCCGCCAAGCCACCGAGCAGGCCGCCCGGGCTGTCTGTGAGCTCTGAAGCTGGGCCTGGCGCTGGGCCAGCAGCCGTGCTGGCGGCGATGCCAGAGCCGGAGTCAGCGCCAGTGCCAGAGACAGCGCCCCCCACGCGGGCCTATACCCGCTACGTGCTGCTGCTGATTTTCCTGGTCACCATCTTCAACACCTGCGATCGCACCATCCTGTCGGTGATGGTGGACGACATCCGCCTCGACCTCGCCCTCAGCGACCGCCAGATGGGTTTTGTCATGGGGCTCGCCTTTGCACTGACCTACTTCCTCGCGGGCATTCCCCTGGCGCGGCTGGCGGATGCCTGGTCGCGGCCCAAGGTCGTGTCGCTGGCCCTGTTCAGCTGGAGCCTGATGACGGCCCTCGGCGGCCTGGCGCAGAACTTCACCCAGCTGGCGCTCACTCGCCTGGGCGTCGGGCTGGGGGAGGCCGGGGCCAGCCCGCCCAACCAGGCCATGATTGCCGAGTACGTGGCCCCCGAGCGCCGCGCCCGCGCCATGTCATTACTGACAGTGGGCGCCATTGCCGGCCTGGCGGTGGGCACCGTGTACGGCGGTTGGGCCAGCGCCCAGTGGGGCTGGCGCACGGCGCTGATCAGCGTGGGTCTGCCCGGCGTGCTGCTGGCTATGCTGTTTGTGCTCACCGTGCGCGACTACCGCCAGGGCGGCGCCCACCACAAGGGCCAGGGGTTGTGGCGCCAGCTGCGCCAACTCGCCGCCATTCGGCCCTTTGTGTACCTGACCCTGGCTGCCTGCCTCATTAACATTCCCAGCATGGGCCGCGCCCTGTGGGAGCCCACCTTCCTGCGCCGGGTGTACGGCATGGGGGCGGCGGAGGCCGGCGGCTGGTATTTCGTGACCAGCGCCCTGCCCACCGTGGTGGGGGCGGTGCTGTTTGGCTACCTGCTGGACCGCCTGGCCCAGCGCGACCGGCGCTGGTACGTGTGGCTGCCCGCCCTGTCCTGCCTGCTGCTGGTGCCGCTGGCCTGCGGCTTTTACCTGTATCCCACGGAACCACGGCTGTTTGGTGTGATGCCCCAGGCGTTTGTACTGTCCATTGCCGCGTCGCTGGTGGCGTCCTGCTGGTCGCCTGCGGCCATGTCACTGGCCGTGCAACTGGTGCCCGGCCATAGCCGTTCGGTGGCTGCGGCTACCTGGTCCATGATCGCCAGCCTCGTCGGTACCGGGCTTGGCCCCTTGCTGATTGGCGATCTCAACGCCCGCCTGACGCCGCAATACGGCGACGCCGCTGTGCGCTACTCCCTGCTGGCCATCAGCGCCACACCCCTGCTGGCGGCCTTCGCCTACTGGCGTGCGGGGCGGGCCATGGAGGTGGGTGCGGTGTGATGTATTGCTTGGCGCAACGGCTATTCAGCCGTCGGGTTCAACCAGTGCGGCCATCAAATTCGCATTGAGGCTTGGTGCTTCGCTTAACCCTTTGGCAACGCTCATTCGCTCGCGAAGTGCTTTGTCCTGACTGGCTTTTAATTTCCCTTCCAGGCGGTCAATAGGGATTTCAATACCGATGATCGCTTTTAACATCCCATCAATGTATTCCGGGGGGGCGTCGTCTACCGACCACGGTGTGGGTTGAGCTGATTCGTTGGCGTCGGTGAGTTTGTTGAGCATGTGAAGCAGCCATTGGCGATCTTCGACGGCCCGGGCAATACCGTGTGCGTGAACGACTGCATAGTTCCATGTTGGAACAACTTTTCCGTGCTCCTGTTTGGCCAGATACCAGCTGGGCGTGATATACGCCTGTGGTCCGTGGAAAACGACGACCGATGGGGTGCTATGGTCAAGCGCCTGCCAGACCGGGTTGGATCGTGCCACATGGCCAATCAGCGTGCCGCACGGCCCGCTGGTGCGGTCGAGGTACAGCGGTAGATGATTGACGGTTAGCCTGGCGTTTCCTTCTGTTACCCAGGTTCCGAGTGGGTTGCTGTCAATGAAGTCGCCAAGGTCACTTGTTGCTGGGAATTGGTGCTTATCTCTGAAGTGCATTCTGTTGCCCTAGTTTGCGGTTATCGCATGTTGTACCAGCAGTGTGGCGAGCACCCACATGATGATGCCAATGAGTCCGTCCAGCAGTTGCCAGGACTTGGGTTGTGCAAACCAGGGCGCGAGCCAGCGCGCACCATAACCCAGCGCGCCAAACCAGATAAAGCTGGCGCTGCAGGCGCCGGCAATAAACCAGGCTTGCAGTTCAGGGTGCTGCTGCGCACCGGCTGTTCCCACCAGAAGGACAGTATCCAAGTAGACGTGGGGGTTGAGCAGGGTAAATGCGGCGGCCTGTGACAGCGCCTTGGCCAGGCTGATGGCCTCTCCCGTGCCGGCCACTGTCATCGTCTCGGGTTGTCGGGCTCTTTGCAGGGCCTGCCAGCCGTAGACGGCGAGAAAGGCGGTTCCAGCCAGCGCCATGAGCCTGGCCAGCCACTCACGCTCACCCAAGGCCTGCGCCATGCCCAGCACGCCGGCGGTAATCAGTAGGGCATCTGCCAGGGCACAGAACAGGGCGATACTGCCAATGTGCTCTCGACGCAGCCCCTGCCGGAGTACGAAGGCGTTCTGCGCACCGATGGCGATGATGAGCCCAAGGCTCAAGGCCAGCCCTTGCGTGTATGCGGAGGCTGCCTGATGTGTAATGTCCTGAATCATCGGCGCACATTGCCAATGCACCATTCATAAGTAAAACTACAAAAACTAAACCTGCATTAGGACTACTAATGTTCGACTATTCTGCATTGTCCGCCCTGTCTGCGGTTGTCCGTGAAGGCAGTTTTGAACGCGCGGCCCAGGTGCTCAACGTTACGCCGTCTGCCGTCTCCCAGCGTATCCGGGCGTTAGAGGAAAGAGTGGGCTGTGCGCTGGTCGAGCGAGCGCAGCCCTGTGTTGCAACCGACGCAGGCCGCCGATTGTGCTTGCACGTGGGCCAGGTGATGCTCCTGGAGCAGCAACTGCGCAAGGGAATGCCGCAACTGCTGGGCGGTGAGGTGTCGCGAGTGGCAGTACCCGTGGCGGTGAATGCAGATAGCCTGGCCACCTGGTTCACCGGGGCGGTGGCAGACTATGCCGCACAGAGCGACGCCCTGATGGAGGTTGTGGTTGATGACGAAGGACATACGGCGGATTGGTTGCGCAATGGCAAAGTCATGGCCGCCGTGACCGACAGTGCCGAACCACCGGCTGGTTGTAAATGTGTGGCGTTGGGAGCTATGCGCTACATTGCGGCCGCCAGCCCGACTTTTGTGCGGCAGTACTTTTCACGTGGGCTTGGCGCAAAGTCATTGGCGGCGGCGCCCAGCCTGGCCTTTAACAACAAGGATACGCTGCAATCCCACTGGGTGCGTCGCCATTGCCGGCGGCGTGTAGACATCCCGCGACACCTGCTGCCCTCCACCGAGGCGTTCATTACCGCCGCCCAGGCCGGTATGGGGTGGGGAATGCAGCCGGAGGTTTTAGTGGCGCCGTTGATTGCAAGTGGCGAATTGGTCCCGCTCGCTGATAACAGCTATCTGGATGTGCCGCTGTACTGGCAGGTAGCGCGTGCATCGACAGCGCTGCTGACGGAATTAACCACCTGCGTGAAGGGGCGAGCGTCGAAGTCACTGTTGTCCAGCTGAAAGCATGGTTCTTTCTTTGCGGGCCTGCAGGCCTACAACGCCTGCACCGAAACCGGAATGTTGCTCATGCGTGGCAGGCCGGTGAAGGGCTCGTAGTCCACGTCGTTGGCGATCAGGCGCGCGGTGGAGCTGCCCACTTCGCTGATATCCAGGCTTGGGTCCAGGCGGTCGCCCCAGCCGTGGGTCATGGATACGGTGCCCCGGCGCAGGTTGTTGTCCGCCTCGGCGATGGCGGTAATGTCCGCGCGCGCCGAACGGATGCGTATGCGCGCGCCGGCATCCACTCCCAGGGCCGCCAGGTCCAGCGGGTGCAGGTAGGCGGGGTTGTAGGCCTTGCCGTGGGTTTGGCCCGGCAGTTCGTGGCCGGTGGAATTGAGTACGTTGATCTGGCGGCGTGAAATCAGCCGGTAGGGGTGTGCCTCCAGTGCGGTTGTGGCGCGCTCCAATTGCTGCGCCAGCAGCGCCATCATCTGTGCATTGCCAAGGTCCAACCGGCCCTGCCAGCCCGGCTCGGCGGCCGCTACATGAACGGCGGGCTCATCGAAAATCGCGCCGCCGGGGTGGCGCTTTACCTCCGCCAGCGGCACTCGCGCATTGCGGGTGATCTGCTCGAATAAGGCCTCGGTGTCGGGTTCGTGCTGCATATCCAGTGGCCAGGGCGCGGTGGCGGATTCGCCGGCCCAGAGAATGGGCTTTACCGTCAGTGGCAGGCCCATGCGCTGGGCCAGCCGGTAGAAAAAACGCCAGTCCTCGATGACATCGGAGTCTTTCGGTGGCTCTACCACCGCATCGGTGTACTGGGCCCAGGGGGCCACCGTGCCAAAGCCCGGCGCGTAACTACTCATGAATTCGTGAACCAGGGAAATGCCCGGCATTTCCAGCGGGTGGCGCGCGGCGATCACGTAGTCGCTGCAGCTGGCGCTGGCGGACATGCGCAGGTCGATCTGCACGCTCAGCTCCAGCGCCTCGTAGGCGGCCAGGGTTTTGATCTGGTCTGGCCACACGGACACCGGGTTGCCGCCGTGGCTGATCAGCGCCCGCACCCGGCCCTCGTCCTGGCGCAGGATCTCGTCGGGCAGGGCGGCGGTGGGCAGGCCCGCCGCGGTGTTGGCCAGTCCGCGCACCAGGGGTTCGCCAAAGCCGTAGGCCCACTCGGGGCGCGGGTCCATGGCCTGGGCCCGGGGCTGGATGAATTCGCTCAGGGTGCCGGGCTCTATCACCCGCTCGCCGGCCCGCGCCCAGCGCCCGCACACGGTGTTCAGGCAGCGCACCAGGTATTCCAGCAGGGTGGTGTTGCCGGACATATTGGGCCCGGTGCCGGCGGTGGCCACGCCCTTGCCGGCGCGGGCGAAGGTGTGGGCCATGTCGATAAGGGTGGCGGCATCCACGCCCGCCTCGCGGGCCACCCGCTCGGGCGTGAAGGGCGCCACCGCCGCCTGCAGGGCCGCCAGCCCCCGGGTGTGGGCGGCCACAAAGTCACGGTCGATGAGGTCATCGGCAATGATAGTGCGCAGCATGGCCGCCAGAATCAGTACATCGCAGCCCGGGGCGCTTTGCAGGTGAATGGTGGCCCGGCGCGCGGTTTCCGAACGGCGCGGGTCGATCACCAGCAACTGCATGCCGCGTTTCAGGGCCGCGGTCAGGTGCCTGCCGGGGTTGGTGTGCGGCATGCCGCCCGACATTGACACCAGCGGGTTCAGGCCAATCAGCATCACCACGTCGGCCTCGGCAAAGTTGTTGCTGGGGGCCATCCATTCGCCGAACAGGGCGGCGGCCACAAACTTGCCGGGCTGGTCGATGGTGTTGGAGGAGAAGTTCATGGGGCTGCCAATGGCGTCCATCAGGGCCGAGGACAGCAGGGTATTGGCCGAGGAGGAGGTGGAGCCAAAGGTGCCGATGTAGGCGGCAATGGCCCGGGGGCCATGACGCTCGCGAATGGCCAGCAGTTTGTCGCCAATTTCATCGATAGCCTGTTGTACAGGCAGGGGCCGGTAGCTGCCATCCACCTGGCGCTTGAGTGAGTGCAGCAGGCGGGTGGGGTGGTTGCACTGGTCGGCGTAGTGCTGGCCCTTGATGCAGCAAAAGCCCTGGTATAGCGGGCTGTCGCGATTGCCGCGCACGGCGGTGGCAACGCCGTCCTCGATGTCCACCAGCACGCTGCAGCAGGCGTGACAGGCGCGGCAGAATGTGTGGCGGACGGTTTTGTGGGGAGTGTGGCAGGTTTCCCGGTGCGGCTCGGTGGGCATGGCGCGTCCTCTTTTATTGTGTATGGACGTTGCTGTGTGGCGCTGGCGCTGCGCAGCGTTTGGCCAGTTGCCTAAAAAAACATATCAGAGCCCCGGCGATTTGCCAGCCGGTGTGCGCCGGTAGAGGGCGCTGTACCAATAAACTGTACTGCCACTTCGGCAGCTATTGATAAACAACTTCCATTATAAACATTGAAAGTGATATGTTTTGTAGTGAGCCGGGCACGCGCAACCCATGCCGCGCGCCCGCCAACCCCGCGATTGCAAATAACGATTACACAGAGGTGGGTAAACATGCGCCGTACTATCCAGTCACAGCACACAAGCCATTTTCCGGCCGGGCGGAGCCGCCCCCGTCGCGCCGCAACTGCCCGGATGGCGGCCCTGGTGCCAGCCCTGGCACTGGCCAGCGCCGCGTCGCCCATGGCCCTGGCCCAGGGCGCCTTGGAGGAGGTGGTGGTGACCGCGCGCAAGGTAGAGGAGAGCCTGCAGCAAACGCCCATAGCGGTGACCGCCTATTCCCAGAATACCCTGCGCGAACTGGGGCTGGAGACCCTCACCACTATTTCCACCACCACCCCGAACCTGCAGTTGCAGCGCGGCGCTGGCGGCGACAGCTCGCTGGCTGCCTGCCTGCGCGGCATGTGCCGCACCGACGACATCATCACCGAGGAGCCGATGGTGGGCACCTATGTCGACGGCTTCTATATTTCGCGTATGCAGGGTGCCTTTTTCGACCTGATCGACATCCAGCAGATTGAAATCCTGCGCGGCCCCCAGGGCACCCTGTTCGGCAAGAACACCGCCGGCGGCGCCATCAATATCACCACCGTGCGCCCGCATGATGAATTCGAAGGCTACGTGGTGGGCAACCTGGGCAGCGATAACCTGCGCGGCGGCAAGTTCAGCGTGAACGTGCCGATGATGGACGGTTTTGCCGCCCGGCTCAGTTACGGCCAGCAGCAGCGCGATGGCCTGATTGAGAACACCAGCTTCTCCGACCTCAACGACAAGGACTACAAAACCGCCCGCCTGGCGCTGGCGGCGGATGTTACCGACTGGTTTAGCGCGGACTATGTGTTCGACTGGTTTGACGCCGACCAGACCCCCAATGGCTGGCAGCCGACCCTGGTGGAGGCGGGCCTGGAGGTAGTATTCCCCGGTATTTCCAGCACCAGTGACCCGGGCCTGGACCGGGAAGTGACCACGGTGGAGGAGGTTTACGACCAGTTCGACCAGAAATTCAACGGCCTGACCCTCAACTTTACCCTGGGTGACGTGGGCCCCATTGACGACCTGGTGATCAAGTCCCTCACTGGGCAGCGGCGTACCCAGCTCAGCAGCTTCCGCACCTCAATGCCCTACTATTTCATCTCCGGGCCGCTGGACCAGGACTACGAGCTGTTCACCCAGGAATTCCAGTTTCTCGGCTCAGCCCTGAATGGCGACCTGCAGATTGTGTCGGGCATCTTCTTGAGTGCCGATGAGGGCAGCTATGTGCTGCAGCAGCAGTTTGCCTCGCCGGTGCCCAACACGGTGATTTCGCTGGATACCGAAACCGATACCTGGGCGGTGTACGCCGAGGCCACCTATCACTTCAACGAGCGCTGGAAGGCATCCCTTGGCGGGCGTTATACCGACGAGGAGAAGGTGGTGGATTCCAGCCTGTTTTTCCCGCCCACCGGCGCCACCCTGCCGGTTAGCGAGCTGGCGCCCACCAATACCTTTGACACCGACAACTTCTCGCCCCGGGTAACGGTGAGCTATGCCCCGGCGGACGAAATACTGCTGTATGGCAGCTATTCGGTGGGCTTCAAGAGCGGCGGCCTGAACGGCCGCGCCACTACGGTGGCCGACTTTTCGCAGTACGACGATGCCGAGATCCAGGCGGTTGAGATCGGCATGAAGGCGGATTTTTTCGATAATCGCTTGCGCACCAATATCGCCGCCTTCTACCAGGAGCTGGATGACTGGCAGGTGCAGGTGAACAGCCTGGATCCGGTCAACTTTACCTTTTTGAGCCGCATTGAGAACGCCGCCTCGGCCACCATGATGGGGGTGGAGATGGAGGCGACGGCGGTGATTACCGATGCGCTGCAGGTCTCCGCCACCCTCGGCTGGCTGGACCCGGAGTACGACACCTACCAAAGCCAGGACCTGGCCACCCTTGAGCCGATTGACGTGTCCGACCAGTACCACTTCCAGTTGGCGCCGGAGTGGACCTCCAGCGTGACCGCCCGCTACAACAAGCAACTCGGTGATTTTGCCAACCTGTTGATCCGGGTGGATTACGCCTACGTCGACGACCAGTACTTCCAGGTGCAGCCCTCGCCGCTGATCGAAGGTGACGACTACACCCTGCTCGATGCGCGGGTTGAGTTGAGCGAGCTGTTCGGCAGCGGCTTCAGCTTGTCGGTGTGGGGCAAAAATCTGGAGGACGAGGAGTACCGCACCGGGGGTTTTGACGTGAAGACCTTCGGCATCAACCCGCCGGATGGCCTGTACGCCAGCAGCTGGGGCAACACCCGAGTGTGGGGCGTGGATGTGCGTTACGACTTCGGGCAGTAATTCGCAACCTTTGCCCGCCGCCGTTGCGACGGGCAAGGGGGCTTGCCTTGGGGGGCTGGCCCCCGTTAGCCCAGCGCCTCAATCACGATATGGCGGAACTGGCCATCTTCAATGCGGTAGTGCCCGCGCAGGGTGAGGGTCAGGGTTTCCCCCGCGGCCAGGGCGGTGCCCATAAAGTCCTCTACCGCGCTGCGCGCCGTTAGTTGGTCGGTAATGTCGACCATGGCGGTGTCACCCTCCATGACAATCCGGGTGGCTTGCATCCGGTCTTCAAACACACCAATCAGGTAGCGGTAGGTATCCAGCACCGCTTCGCGGCCGCGCATCACGCCCTGGGCCGAGTGCAGCTCCACCTGGGGGTGGTAGAAGGCCGCCAGGGCCTGTGGATCGTCGCTGTTGTAGGTCTGGTAGTAGCGCTGCATCAGGGCTTCGGACACCGCGGGCTCTCCTTGGGTGTTGTCGGTGGGCGTCTGTGAGGGAAGGCAGGCCTGCTGCTCAGTCGTTCCAGCCCGCAGGGCCCGCACCCAGTACTCGAATATCGCCGAGATGGGCGCGGTTCAACTTGCGCCGGTGGCACATGCGCCACACGTCGTCCTGCCGTCGCCACTGGTCGTGATAGTCACCCAGGGTAGAGAAAGTGAGATGGGCGCGCTCGCCCTGGCCCAGGTGCATGTCGCTGACGTAGGCGCGGCTGCTGGCGCGTTCGCCCTCCACCTCGATCAACACGTTGCCAAGCAGGTGCTGGGTGGGGCCGCAGTCGTCCAGAAAAGCGCGCATGTTGGCCACCAGGGCCGCGCGGCCGTCCAGGCTGCCGGCGCCGAGGTCGGCGCTGATGTCGTCGGTGGTCAGGGCGGTCAGGGCGTCCCAGTCGCGTTCGTCCATGGCCCGGGCAAAGTGCACCAGGGCGCGGTAGATGGCGCGTTCGGCCAGCAGGGTTTCCAGTGTCATCGGGGGTTCCTGTCGGGGTTTCAGTTGCCAGTGGAGAGTGGCGTTGCACCCAGACTGGCAAGTGCCTCCCGCGCTGGCAAGCGCCGCCGGCAAAAAAGCGCCGGCGGGTTGCTATGACGTACCCGCCGCCACGGCGGGGGCCGCAAGGGGCCACAGCTCCAGTTCGATGCGGCGGTTGGCGCTGCGCCCCTCGGGGGTATTGTTGTCGGCCACCGGCTGGCTGTCGCCAAAGCCGCGCACAACAATGCGCTGGGCCTGTACGCCCTGGGCGTTCAGGTAGCGCCCCACGGCCATGGCCCGCTCCCGTGACAGCCGCAGGTTGAAGGCGGCATCGCCCTGGTTGTCGCTGTGGCCGGCCACCAGCACCAGGCTCTGGTCATACTCGCGCAGCACCCCGGCCAGGGTGTCCAGGGTGCGGTGAACGGCGGGCGACAGGCGGCTGCTGCCGGTATCGAAGCTGCCGCCCCCCGGCAGGGTCAGGCGAATGTGGTCGCTCTGGCGCTGGATCTGCACGCCGCTGGCGTACAGGGTCTGCAGCTTGGCGGTTTGGATATCCAGGTAGTAACCCACGGTGTCTGCCGGCAGGGCATTGCCGTGGCGGGCGGTGGCACGCGCCAACTGGCTGGCCACTTCGGTGTCGCTGTTGGCCTGGGGCAGGGCAGGGCCCTGGGGCGGTGCCGGCGGGCGCGGTGCGCTGCCGCCGGCGGGCGGGTTCTGACTGCAGCCAGCGGCCGCCAGCAACAGGCCCGCCACGAGCAGTGGGGTAAAACGGGAGGGCGCCGAGGCGTATTGAGAGAGCGCCGCTGCGGCATGAGATAGCAAGGCGGCGGAGCGAAAGAGTGGGGCGGGCAAGCAGTGCATCCTGTGGTGGTTGATCGGCGCCATTCTACGCCAAATGAACGGGCCGGGGGCAATGCGCCCGGGCCGATTACATCGCGTCAGTGGCCTTTCAGGTAGCGCCGGAAGGCCCTGGCGGGCAGCGGGCGGCTGTACAGGTAGCCCTGGCCCAGTTGCACGCCGTTGGCGGCGAGCCAGCGCGCCTGGTGCTCGGACTCGATGCCCTCGGCCACCATGTTCAGTTGCAGGGAGTGGGCCATTTCAATGATGTGGATAATCACCGAGCTGGTGACGGCATGGGTTTCGATGGCGTCGACGAAGGCCTTGTCAAGCTTCAGGGTGTCCAGCTCAAAGCTCTCCAGGTAGGACAGGCTGGAATAGCCCGTGCCGAAGTCGTCCACTGCCAACTGGTGGCCGCGGCGGCGCAGCTCCGCCAGCAATTGGCGGGAGGTATCGCTGTCCACCAGGGCGCGCTCGGTAATTTCCAGCTTCAGGGCATTGGCCGGCAGGCCGGCGTCGGTGAGCACACGGTCCAGGCTTTGGGGTAGGCGGGCGTCTTCGAGATCCTGGGGTGACAGGTTGATGTTCACCGTAAAGCCCGGTTGTTCGCGCAGCAGCCCCCCCAGCTCGCCCGCCACCCGCTCCAGCAGGGTTAGTGTCAGGTTGGTGATCATGCGCCCGGACTCGGCCAGGGGAATGAACACGTCCGGGCTGATGTGCTCGCCGCCGGCGCGCTGCCAGCGGGCCAGGGCCTCGGCCCCCACGCAGCGCCCGCTCTGTAGGTCGACGATGGGCTGGTACACCACGTCGATGGCGCCGCTGTCGATGGCGCTGCGCAGCTCGGCGGTCAGGCTCAGGCGGCGCCGGGATACCCGCAGCACCACCAGCACCCACAGCACCACCAGGGCCAGGCCGAGCAGTGAGGCGGTGGCCAGCGAGGGCAGGTAGCGCTGCACGAACTGGCGCGAAGGCTGCACCGCCACCACATCCATTGGGAACACGGTATCGAGGGAAAAGCGCGCCAGAATGCGTCCGTTGCCGCCTTCAATGGTGAGCCCCGGCGGCAGGGTATCCGGCGCGGGCACCCGGGCATTGGCGGGCACGCTCACCATCAGCAGGCCCTCTACCCACAGCCCCGCCTGCTGGCTGCTCTCTTGGCCGCCCTCCTGGCCCGGCAGTTGGCCGGCCGATGGGTCGTCAAGCGCGCCAGCGTCCAGCAGCAGGCGCGGGTCGATGGCCACGTCGTGGTCTCCCAGCCGCATCAGGAACAGCTCCACATCACCCACGGCGGTATCGGGGCTGGGCCACCAGGCCACCACGCCGTTGTCGTAAATGCGGCTGGCGGAGGGTGGTGTAAGTGCTGCGCCCTGGACAAAACCCACGCCGCAGCGCCGCTCGGCCGCCTGCCAGTAGCCAATGGCGCGAATGTAGGGCCGGGCGATTGCCTCCTGTTGCAGGGTGGCAATATGCGCGGGCGAGCAGCGCACAAGGGGAGATGCATTGAGATCTTGCAGCAGGCTGCGGGCGTCGACCAGGGCGTCCTCCGCCTGGTGGCCCAGGCGTTCGGCCAGGGTGCCCAGGCGCTGCTCTTCCGCCACCACAGACTCGCGCCACAGATACCAGCCGAGCAGGGTGATCAGGCTGATCACGCCCGCCATGGCAATCAACAGGGCTATGAGCACGGCGCGTTCGCGGCGGGCGGTGGTGGGGTGGCGTAGTGGGGCCAAGCGTGGCATCCGGTGATTGAATTCAGTGCTTACATTAGACGCCGCAGCGCCCCGGGACAATGGGCGCGAGGTGCAGGTGGGCGCGGCGGGCAGAAGTGGGAGCCTGGTCACAGCTGCGTGCGCCGCTGGTAGCCTGTTGCGGGGCGGGTGGTACACTGCCCCGCCGCCCCAGACCGGAGTTTCACCATCCCTTTGTTCCGTCACATTGTTTGCGCTGTTGCCCTGCTGCTGTGCACTGCCACCGGCTGGGCGGTGGCGCCTGCTTCTGCGTCTGTGGATGAGGAAATTGCCGCCCAGCTGCGGGCCATGGACATGCTGGTGTGGAAGGACCCGTGGGCCGCCCGGGCGCGGCTGCAGGCCATGGCGCCCCGCATCGACGGAGCGAGCAATGCCGTGCAGGCGCGCTACTACCTGCGCCTGGCCCACGCCCTGCAGTACCTCTACCTCAACGACGAGTATGACCGCGCCGTGGCCGCCGGGCTGGCCGCGGCGGATGCGCACACAGCGCCCCGCATTCGCCAGTTTTTGCAGGTGCTGGATGCGGTGCGGGTGCGCCGCGAAGGCGACTACCAGGGGGCTGCCGCGCAGATGCAGACGGTGGCGCGCCAGGCGCAGAGCGCCGGTGACCAGTTTCTTTATGTGTTTGCCCTGGTGGAGCTGGGCTTTACCCAGGGAATGGGCGGTCGCAGCGAACAGGCTTTTCCTCATTTACAGGAGGCCTTCGCGGCGGCGGTCAAGCTGCAGGACGTGTTCCTGATCGCCCTGGTCAATGAGGCCTATGGCGCGGTGTATGGCTATGTGAATGAATACGAGCAGTCCATTGCCCACTACCGCAAGGCGCTGTCCAGCTACGCGGACCTCGGCTATTCGGTGTACGAGGCCGAGGCCACTTACGGCATTGGTATTTCCTATCGCTACGCCGGCCAGTGGCAGCGCGCGCTGGAGATGTTCCGCCGCTACCGCGAGCTGACGGATGCCCATCACAGTGAGCACGGGCGCTTCTCGGCCCTGTACGGGCAGGGCATGACCTACGCCGAAATGGGCGATTGCGACAGGGCCCTGCCGGTGATTGCCGAAGCGCTGCAAGCCGGCGCGCCGGAAGATTTCAAGGCCGAGCTCTACAAGCGGCAGGCGGTGTGCCTTGCCCGGGCGGGCCGGGCGCAAGAGGCCGCCGGCGCTATCGCCGCCGCCTGGGATGTATTTGCCCGCCTCACCGAATTCACGGGCACCCACTGGGAGTTGGAAGTGGGGCTGGCTGAGGCGGAAGTGGCCGCCGAGCTCGGCGACATGGCGCGTGCCTATACCCTGTTGCGCGAATATCACGAGCAGATTGTGGCGCTGCTGCGTGAGAGCGCCTCCGAGCGCCTGATGACCCTGCGGGTCGAGATGGAAAACGTGCGCAAGGACCACGAAATCTCCCTGTTGCAGGAAGAGGCGCGCATCGATGCGCTGGAACTGGAGCAGCAACGGCGCAGTAACGAGCTGCAGCGCCTGACCCTGTTTTTCTGGATCGGGGTGAGTGCGGTGGTGCTGTTTTTCCTGGTCTGGCAGGTGCGCAACGCCCGCCAGCTGCGGGAGATATCCAGTCGCGATGCCCTCACCGGCCTGTATAACCGTCGCTTTATCTTCCATCGGCTGGCGGCCCTGTGTGCCGAATTGCCGCTGGACCGCGGCGAGCTGTCCATCGTGCTGGTGGACGTGGATGACTTCAAGCAAGTGAACGACCGCTACGGGCACCCGGCGGGCGATGCCATCCTGCGCGACATCGCCACCATCGGCGCGGCCCTGCTGCGCCCGGGTGACGAACTGGCCCGGGTGGGGGGCGAGGAGTTTCTGTGCCTGTTGCCGCGCACCGGCGAGCGCAATGCCGCCATGGTGGCCCAGCGCCTGCTGGAGCGGGTGCGCGAGCATCGCTTTGCCGTGCCAGGCGGGGGTGAGGTCTGCATCACGGTGAGCATCGGCGTGGCCAGTTTCAGCGCCGACTGCGCCGATGCCGACAGCCTTTACGCCGCTGCCGACAACGCCATGTACCGCGCCAAATCCTGCGGTAAAGACCAGCTGTACGGTGCCGGCTGAGGCCGGCCCGCGCTTGTCAGGCAAAGGTACCCCCGATAGACTGCTACCGGTGGCATAACTGGTGCCCTGGCGGGCTGAATTAGCAGGAACAATAACAAACGTGGCGTCGTGCCCGCACAGTGCGGCAACGCCATGTCGGGCCTTACCCATGACGACACACAACAGCCAACCACGGGTTGCCGCCATCGGCGAGTGCATGCTGGAACTGTCCGGCGAGCCGGGGCAGGGGGCATCGCGCAATCTGTGCCTGGGCTACGGTGGCGACACCCTGAACACCGCCGTCTACCTGGCACGGCTCGGCATTGCCGCCGACTTTGTGACGGCGCTTGGCGATGACAGCCACAGCCAGTGGCTGATCAGCCGCTGGCGCGCCGAAGGCGTGGGTACCGACCAGGTATTCCGCCTGCCGGGGCGGGTGCCGGGCCTGTACATGATCGACACCGACCCGGACGGCGAGCGCCACTTCAGCTACTGGCGCAGTGCCGCGCCGGCCCGCGAACTGTTTGATGATGCCGGCCGGGTGGATGCCCTGCGCCAGGCGCTTTTGCAGCGGCATCTGGTGTACTTTTCGGGCATCAGCCTGTCGCTTTATCCCGAGGCTGGCCGCGAGCGGCTGTTTGCCCTGCTGGCCGAGCTGCGCGCCGGCGGGGTGCAGGTGGGGTTTGATGGTAACTACCGCCCGGCGGGTTGGACGGACAGCGCCCTGGCGCGGGCAGCTTTTACCCGCGCCTGTGAGCATGCGGATATCGTGCTGCCTACCTTCGACGATGAGAATGCCCTGTTTGGCGATCGCATACCCGAGGCCACCCTGGCGCGCATTGCCGCCTCGGGTGCCAGCGAAATCGTGCTCAAGCAGGGGCCGGCGGGCTGCCACGTCTGGCACCGGGGTGAGGCCCTGTGGGTGCCCGCGCAAACCGTGGAGCGGCCGGTGGATACCACCGCCGCCGGCGACGCCTTTAACGCCGCTTATTTAGCGGCGCGCCTGCAGGGCAAGCCGCCGGAGGCCGCGGCCCGCTGTGGCCACCGCCTGGCGGCCGAGGTGATCCAGGTGCGCGGCGCCATCATTCCGGTGGCGCGTATGCCGGGCGCCGATGCAAGCCCAGACGGCGAGCAGGGAATATGAGGCAGTAACGTGAGCAAGGAATCCGCCAACCCCACCATCAACGATGTGGCACGCATTGCCGGCGTGTCCAAACGCACCGTGTCGCGGGTGCTGAACGACTCCCCCAAGGTCAACCAGAAGACCCGCGAGCATATCCAGCAGGTCATCAAGCAGCTCAAGTACGTGCCCAGCCCCCAGGCCCGGGGGCTGGCGTCCAGCCGCTCTTACCTGCTGGGGCTGCTCTACGACGACCCCAACGCCCTGGTCATCCACGCGGTGCAGCGCGGCATTCTCAGCGTGTGCGTGGCGGCGGGCTATGAACTGGTGGTGCATCCCTGTGACCACCGCGCCCGCACCCTGGTGTCGGGCGTCAAGACCTTCATTACCCGTTCCAAGCTGGACGGGGTGGTGATCCTGCCGCCCTTGTCGGCCAACGACAAACTGGCCGCGGCGCTGGATGCCGAGGGCTTTCATTATGTGCGCCTGGCGGCGGCGCGGGTGGATAAGCCGGAGCGTGTGGTGGTGTCCGATGACGGCGCGGTGATGGCGGACCTGGCTCGTCACTTTGTCGAGCACGGCCACCGGGACATCGCCATCATCACCGGTCCCCGGCAGCGCCTGGCCACGGAAGTCCGCTTGGACGGTTTTCGCGCGGCGCTGGCGGCACTGGGCGCCCGCCTGCCGGCGGCCAATATCCTGGAGGGGGACTTCACCTACGCGTCCGGCATCGAGCAAGGCCGCCGCCTGCTGCTGCGCAAGCGGCGCCCAACCGCCATCTTCGCCAGTAACGATGAAATGGCAGCGGGGGTGATTCACGCCGCCTGGACCCTGGATATCAAGGTGCCGCAGCAGCTTTCGGTGGCGGGCTACGACGACAGCCCGCTGGCCTGCAAATTGGTGCCGCCCCTCACCACCTTCCACCGCCCGAACGACACCATGGCGGCGCTGGCCGTGCAGAAGCTGCTGTGCTGCATTGGCGGCCGGGCCGAGGAGGCGGCGCAGTTGCCCTCGGCGCTGTCGCCGACGCTGCTGCTGCGCCAGAGCAGCGGCCCCGCGCCCGGCTGACGCGCCGGGGCTGCTCTGCGGGTAGCAGCCCCGCTACAGCCGGTAGGCGCGCTTGGCGAGCTGGTAAGCCAGCTCCACCGCCAGCTCCGCTGCCTCTTCTTCGTACAGGCGATGATCTGCCACCAGTTCAGCCAGAAAGGCGCAGTCCATGCGCCGTGCCACGTCGTGGCGGGCGGGAATGGACAGGAAGGCGCGGGTATCGTCGTTGAAGCCGGCGGTGTTGTAAAAGCCGGCGCTTTCGGTGGCCTGCTGGCGAAAGCGGCGCATGCCCTCGGGGCTGTCATGGAACCACCAGGGCGGCCCCAGGCGCAGGCAGGGGTAGTGCCCGGCCAGCGGCGCCAACTCGCGGCTGTAACTGGTTTCATCCAGGGTAAAGAGGATGATCTCCAGCGCCGGTTCATTGCCGTATTTGTCCAGCAGGGGCTTCAGCGCCTGCACGTAGCCGGTGGGGGCGGGAATGTCAGCCCCCTTGTCGCGGCCGAAGCGGCGGAACACGGCGCTGTTGTGATTGCGGAAGCTGCCCGGGTGAATCTGCATCACCAGGCCGTCCTCCAGGCTCATGCCGGCCATCTCGGTCAGCATCTGGGCGCGGAACAGCTCGGCCTGCTGCGCCGTGTGCCGGCCGCCGCGCACCGCATCGAAAAGGGCGGTGGCCTCCGCCTGGCCCAGGTTGGCGGTGGCGGCGCTGGGGTGGCCGTGGTCCGTCGCGGTGGCGCCCATGTGCTTGAAGAAGGCGCGCCGCACCCGGTGGGCGTTGAGGTAGCCGGCCCAGGTGGTGGTGTCTTCGCCGGTCAGTTCGGCGAACCGCTCCAGGTTGGCCACAAAGCCCTCGTAGTCCGGGTCGGTCACGGCATCGGGGCGGTAGGTGGTGATTACCCGGCCGCCCCAGCCGCTGTCGCGGATCGCCTGGTGGTGGGCCAAATCGTCCAGGGGGCTCTCGGTGGTGGCCAGCAGCTCGATGTTAAAGCGCTCAAACAGGGCCCGGGGCCTAAAGGCCGGGGTGGCCAGTTGCTCGTTGATGGCATCGTAGTAGGCATCGGCGGTGGCGCTGTCCAGACGCTGCTCCAGCCCGAACACCTCGCAGAACACGCTGTCCAGCCACAAGCGCGACGGTGTGCCGCGCAGCAGGTGGTAGTGGTCGGCAAAGCACTGCCAGATTTTGCGGCCGTCGGTCTCTACGGGAGAGCCATCAGCGGTGGGCACGCCCAACGACTCCAGGCTCACCCCCTGGCTGTAGAGCATGCGAAACACGTAATGGTCGGGGGTGATGAACAGTTCCGCCGCGTTGGCAAAGGGCTTGTTGTGGGCAAACCAGGCCGGGTCGGTATGGCCGTGGGGGCTGATGATCGGCAGGTCTTTCACGCTCTCATAGAGCGCGCGCGCCACCGCGCGGGTGCCCGCATCGGCGGGAAACAGTCGGTCGGGGTGCAGGGAGAGCGTCTTGGGCATGGGGCGTAACCTGTTTGCCGGCGTCGGAATTCAGAATGTTGCTACCGGTGGCATACTACGGTGCCACTTTGCCGGTGGCAACTGCATGCTCGGTCCTTGTGTGTTCAGTCCTGTGAGTTCTGCCCCTGGAAAATCGGCGCTCTGTTGTTGCCCAGGTTGTTGTTGCCCAGATTATTGTCGCCCGGGTTATTGTCGAGCGGCCTGTCATTGTCGCAGCAATGCCCTTAGTATGAGGCGAGGTAATCACCGCGATGCACAGGGAGGCGGCTTGGTCCGCAAAATCATTAGCCTGGCGGCTTTCACCCGGGCCAACGCCGATCTGATGTTCGGCGCGCTGCCACTGGACAGGGATACCTACCAGCGGGATGTGCCGGTTTACTGAAGGCGTTGGCCGGCTGGCGCGGCTGCTGTTGCTGGCCGCGCTGTTCTCCCTCGCCGGTTGTGGTGGCTACAGCGTCAAGAACCTCGCCAAATCCGACATCGACCTGGTGACCGACGAGGCCATCAGCGAAACCCGCCGCCTGGTGCGCGAGCTCACCGTCAAGCTGTACCGGCGCAACCCCGCCGAGCTGGACAAAATTCCCGGGATGACCATCGAGGGCCGCCTGGCCCAGCTCAAGGTCAACGAACGCAAGCTGGACTTTCCCGAGCTGCAGGGTCGCCAGGGGATTGATGCAATGAACCTCGCCTTTGATGCCCACTATCGTGGCGACCGGGTGTTTGCCCTGGTGGCGGGGCTGGGGGGCATGCTGCGCCAGGCCTACGACTACCGGCCCGAATTCTTCATGGTGGACCAACTCAACGCCGAGGCCCTGTCCGCCAGCGCCCGCAATGTGGAGGTGCTGGTGTGGAAGCTGAAGAACACCCGCTACCCCGACGGGCGCCCGGTTCTTATCAGCCACGAAAACGAGGGCGTGGTCGACAACCTCAGCTTCGAGCGCCTGTTCGGCAAGCTGATCGCCCTGCAGGACCTGCTGGCGCGGGTGGCGGCCGACGCCGATGACCGCCTGATCACCAGCGCCGTGCACACCGCTTCGACGGTGTTTATTCCCCTGCCGATCTGAACCTACTGCGGCGCGCTGGCCGGGTAGTCCATGGCAAAGCCCACCAGGGTGCGCACGCCGGTAATCAAGGCGCTTTCCTCAATGTCGAAGAAGGGGGAGTGGTTGGCCGGGCGCTCGCTGCGCGGCACATCCGGATCGCCCACGCCAAGGTGCAGAAACAGCCCGGGAATGTGCTGTTCGAAGTAGCCGAAATCCTCTGCGCCGGTGATGGCCGGCCCCTCCTGCACCCGCTCGGCGCCGGCGGCCCGGGCGAGGGTGGGCATCATGCGCCTGAGCAGGGCGGGGTCGTTCACTGTGACCGGGGCGGCCTCGGTGATGGTGACCTCCACGCTGGCGCCATTGGCGGCGGCGATGGAGGCCACCGTCTGGCGCAGTTTCTCGTGCAGGTCGTCGCGCACCGCCATGTCGAAGGTGCGCAGGGTGCCTGCCAGGGTAACGGTGTCGGGAATGATATTGCCGCGCACACCGCCGTGAATGCTGCCAATCGTGACTACCACCGGGCCGCGGGTAATGTCCAGGTGGCGGCCGGGCAGGCCCTGCAGGGCGGTGGCGATCTGGGCCGCGGTGTAGATGGGGTCAACCCCCAGCCAGGGAGAGGAGCCGTGGGTCTGGCGTCCGGTGACGGTGATGGCCAGGTTGTCCGCCGCCGCCATGAAGCCACCGGCCCGATAGGTAATCTCGCCGGCGTCGTTGGGCCACACGTGCAGGCCGAGAATGGCTTCCGGCGCGTCCTTGCCGCGCAGCAGGCCCTCGTCAATCATCAGCGCGGCACCGCCGGCCTCATCCCCGGGTGGGCCTTCTTCCGCCGGCTGGAACACGAATTTCACCGTGCCCGCCAGCTGCGCGCGCTGCTCCGCCAACACCTTCGCCGCCCCCAGCAGCATGGCCACGTGGGCGTCGTGGCCGCAGGCGTGCATCACCGGCACCTCGGCGCCGTTGTATTCGCCCTTGGCGGTGGAGGCGAAGGGCAGCCCGGTCTGCTCGGCCACCGGCAGGGCATCCATGTCGGCGCGCAGGGCGATCACCGGCCCCGGCTTGCCGCCCACCAGGGTGCCCACCACGCCGGTGTGGGCGATGCCGGTTTCCACCTTGTCCAGCTTCAGTTTGCGCAGCTCCGCGGCCACCGTTTTTGCGGTTTCAAATTCGCGGTTGGACAGCTCCGGGTGCTGGTGGAAATGCCGGCGCCAGGCGATAACCTGCTGTTCGCTGGCCGCGATGGCGGCCTGCAGGGGCTGTTCCGCCCCCTGGGCGGGCAGGCTGGCGGTAAAAATTCCCGCACAGAAAAGCCCGGCGGTGGTGAACAGGCGGGCCTTCAGGGCAGAAAAAGACGCGGTTTTGTAACGATTTGGCATGGGGCGCTCCATTGTTGTTAAGGGTCAGGCGCTGCAGCGCTGGCGAAAGGCATCCGGCACCGGCACCACGCAACTTTGTTTGTAGTCGAAGAACAGCAGGGTCGTGGCCACCCGGGCCATTTCCCGCTCGCGGCTCAGGTTGCTGATGCGGTAGATGAACTGGAAGCTCTTGCCGGTGAATTCGCCGGCGCCCAGCTCCACGCTGAGCCGGTCGCCATAGCCCGCCTCGGACAGGTAGGCCACCTCCGAGTGGGCCATGATCAGGCCTGCGTCCTCGAAGGCGATGGCATCCTCGTAGCCGATCTGCTTGATAAAGCGCAGCTGGGCCTCCATGGCGATGGGCAGCACTCGGTCGGCCCCCAGGTGGTTGGCATTGTTGACGTCGGTGTAGAGCACGTCGTAGTCGGTCTGGAACAGGAATTGACTGGGCAGGTCGATGGTTTTGCGGGCCATGGATGGGGTCTTTGCCGGGAAGGGCCGTCGAGAATGGCAAAGCGCGGGCGGGTGGTCAATCCGGTCAGTGCCGCGCTGCGTGATTACATAGTTGAACTGGGCATGGCAATCGCTCCCGGCGGGGGAGTGCGGGGCTACGGCGGGGCCCCGAGTTGGCTACCATGGGCGGCAAACTACTCTGATTACGCTGCCCGGAAGTCTGCTGTATGAGCAAGCCCCTCGCGAATTTGTCGTCCCCCTGTCGGATCGGCAGCCTGCACCTGAAAAACCGCATGGTGGTCACCGCCATGGGCACCAACCTCGGCGCCGAAGGCGGCGGCCCCAGCGAACGTCTGCACGCCTTCCATGAGCGCCAAGCCAAGGGCGGCGCCGGCCTGATCGTACTGGGCTCGGTGGGTGTGAGCTGGCCCAACGGCGCCAACCAGCCCTGGCAGGCCGCCATCTCCCGCGACGAGCACATTCCCGACTGGCGCAAGTTGGCCGATGCCGTGCACGCCCACGGCGCCAAGCTGGCCGCCCAGTTGCACCACGGTGGGCTGGTGGCGGCCCAGGATCGCGCCGAGGGCCGGCCCATGTGGGTGCCCTCCTATCCGGTGGTGAAGCAGGGGGACATGGCAGACGGCTTCCTGGAGGAAGAACTGGCGGCCATGTTCAACCCGGACGCGCCCGAGCCCCGCCTGCATGTGATGACCAAGGACGACATCGCCACCCTGGTGGCGGACTTTGCCGCGGCGGCGGTGCGGGCAAAAACCGCCGGCATCGACGGCGTGGAGATTCACGGCGGCCACGGCTACATCATTTCCGAGTTTCTCTCGCCCCTCACCAACCAGCGTGACGACGACTACGGCGGCAGCCTGGCCAACCGCGCCCGCTTCCTGCTGGAGATTGTGGCCGCCGTGCGCGAAGCGGTGGGCAAGGACTATCCGGTGTGGGTCAAGATTGATTCCGGCGAGTTCGGCAACCCGGAGGGCATCAGCCTGGCGGACGCGCGGGAAACCGCCCGCCTGCTGGAGCAGGCCGGCGTCGACGCCATCACGGTGAGCGCCTATCACGACACCTCCATGGGCGTGAACCACTCCGAATCGAACATTCCCCACACCCCGGAACGGCTGGTGGCCGGCGCCACCAGCATCAAGCAGGCCCTGTCCATTCCGGTGATTACCTCCGGCCGCATTGAGCCGGCCGCCGCCGACAAGCACATTGCCGCCGGCCACTTCGATCTGCTCGGCATGGGGCGCAAGCTGCTGGCCGACCCGGATCTGCCGAACAAGGTGATGGCAGGCCAGCTGGACGATATCCGCCCCTGTGTGTACTGCTATTGCTGCGTCAGCCAGATTTACGTGCTGAAGCCGGTAAAGTGCGCGGTGAACCCGGAAACCGCCCACGAACTGACCCGCAGCCTGATTGCCACCAGCCATGCTCGCCACTTTGCCGTGGTGGGTGGCGGGCCGGCCGGCATGGAAGCGGCCCGCCGCCTGGTGGAAAAGGGGCACCGGGTCACCCTGCTGGAGGCGGCCGACCGCCTGGGCGGCACCCTGCAGTTTGCCAGCATTGCCTACGAGCCCAACGAGCGCCTGCTGCGCTGGCTGCGGCGGCAGACCGAGCAGTCTGCGGTGGAGGTGCGCCTGAATACCCGCGCCACCCCGTCGCTGCTGGCGCAACTGGGGGTGGACGAAGTCATCGTTGCCACCGGTGCCCGGCGCGACCTGCCGGACATCCCCGGCAAGGATCAGGCCTTTGTGTACAGCGGCGACGAGATGCGCGCCCTGGTGCTGGGCGAGCAGAACGCGGCCCTGCAGGCCAAAACCAGCGGCTTTACCCGCCTGATGACCCGCGCCGGCGCGGTGACCGGAGCCAACAAGCACCCCTGGCTGCTGCGCCAGGTGTCCCGCGCCTGGCTGCCACTGGGCAAGCGTATTGTGGTGATAGGTGCCGAACTGGTGGGCCTTGAGCTGGCGGAATACCTCGCCCACCGCGGCCGCCAGGTGACCGTGGTCGACAGTGCCAGCCGGCCGGGGGCCGGGCTCTACCTGGTGCGCCGCTTGCGCCTGCTACACGAGTTGCGCGAAGAGGGCGTGGTGCTGCTGAACCGTGCCCGTGATATCGCCATTGGCGAGCACTGCGTGAGCTACACCAACTACCGTGGCCAGCAGCGCCGGATTGACGCCGATGAGGTCATCGTCGCCCAGGGCGCCACCGGCGATTTGAGCCTGGCGGAGCAACTGCAAAGCCAGGGGATGCGCGTACACAGCATTGGTGATTGCCGGGGCGTCAGCTATATCGAGGGCGCCATGGAATCCGCGGCGGAACTGGTGGCCAGTCTCGACTGAGTCACCCCGCCACAGCGAAACGGTTCGACAGGAGAATAACCATGACAGACGAACTTCGCACCCAACTGGACCTCGGGCCGATGGATCAGGTGGGTTTTGTGTTTCACGATGTCAAAGCGGCTATCGAGCGCTACCAGGGGGTGTTTGGCCCCTTCAGCTATCACGAGTTCGATGCCTACGAATACAACTACCGCGGGCAGCGCGAGCCCTGCCGGCTCAATATCGCCTTTGCCCGCAGTGGTGATATCGAGATTGAGTTTATCGAGTGGGTGTCCGGCGGCTCGCCGCACAAGGAGTTCCTGGATGCCGGCCGCGAGGGCATGCACCATGTGCGCTTCAAGGTGGCGGAGCTGAAGACGGCCGTAGCGGGGGCCGAAGGGCTAGGCTACCGGGCCATCTGGCACACCCAGTTTGCCGAGGGGCTGGCAGTGGCCTACATGGAACGTGAGGGCGACCCCGTCATCGTGGAGCTGTTTGAAGATAAGCACAACGGCAAGGTGGTGCCCGATGGCATTTCCTGAGCGCTACGGGCCGCTGGCGGTGGTCACCGGCGCCTCCTCCGGGATCGGGGTTGGCTTTGCCGAGGAACTGGCCGCCCGGGGCCTCAACCTGCTGCTGGTGGCGCGCCGCGGTGAGCGTCTTGAGCAACTCGCCGCGCGCCTGCGCAGCGAGTGCCAGGTGGCGGTGGATGTGCTGGTTGCCGACCTTGCCGACGCGGCCGGCATCGAGGCCCTGGCCCAGGCGATGGCGGGCCGCGACTGCGGATTGCTGGTCAGCAATGCGGGCTTTGGCCTCAAGGGCCCTCACGAGGCCAACGACCCGGCGGTGATGGCCGAACTGCTGCAACTCAATTGCCAGGCGCCCATGCAACTCTGCCATCGCCTGATTCCCGCCCTGCGGGCGCGGGGGCGCGGCGGCATTATCATCACCAGCTCGGTGGAGGGCTTGATCGGCGTGCCGTACTCGGCGGTGTACGCCGCCTCCAAAGCCTTCACCAACAGCCTGGCGGAAGGCCTCTGGGGCGAGCTGTCCCCCGCCGGTATCGACGTGCTGGCCCTGTGCCCGGGCAGTACCGACACCGAGGCCCACGACAAGCAGGGCATCGACCGCAGCACCCTGGAGGGCATGATGAGCCCGCGGGAGGTGGCGGCGGAGGCCCTCGATCACCTGACGCAGGGGCCAATCCATGTAGCGGGCGAACAGAACCGGGCCATGTTCGACGGCCTGCTGGCCATGCCGCGGCGCGACGCCCTGCTGGCGCTGGCGGACAACATCCGCAAGGCCCTGCTGTAGCTTGCCGCGCCCGTGT
The DNA here is from genome assembly GCF_003402235.1 of Parahaliea mediterranea. GTDB lineage: Bacteria > Pseudomonadota > Gammaproteobacteria > Pseudomonadales > Halieaceae > Parahaliea > Parahaliea mediterranea. Next base: position 721,115 of record NZ_QEWO01000002.1, on the reverse strand, counting down.
GGCCCCCAGGCCGCCCCGGGCGCCGGCCCTCAAGTTCCGCGTGCGCCGGCCGATAAGCCACTGAGGCGGTTATCACTGCACAAAAAAATCGAACTTTTCGGGAATAAGTGCCAGCGCCAACCCGTCAAGTGTATGAAAGTGGAGTGAAACCGCTTTGAGCGCAGGTTTGTCGCGTTGATTTGGGTATCGACCTCCGAAGCAGAACGGAGGCGCTGACCGGCAACACCTGCCTCGACTTTCAAAAAACGCCCGCCGCGACTGCGCAAGTGGTTGCGGCACCCGTCAGTGAGCTGTAAGGGCGAAACTGGCAACGGGACACAGGACCGGGGACCGCTAGCCCTCCGGGCCTGGACTCCAGAGCCTGCCGTCGACATGGGGCGGCAGGCTCTGCCACTCTCCTCCTCTATATTTTCGTCATCTTCGTCATTTCATCAATGGTGCCTTTCCCGGCGCTGTTTCGTTCGCACGTCTTTGCATTCATATCCCTTATCACGGCGTATTAGATGGCGGTAGATCGCTGGCATCCGGGCGCTGCTGGGCGGCCCTGTGCTGCGGCGGGGCAGGTGGCAGGGCTGGGAGGCGCGGTAACGGGCGCGTGGAAAAAGGAAAAGGAGCGGAAACGGAACAGAAAAGGGGAGGGGCGGAAAGGAAAAGGCGCGGCAGTCAATCAGCCGTGGAAGCGTTGGGGCCGCAGGTTGTGCGGCCCCGGCGGTATCAGCGCCAGTGCTGGTCGATCAGCCGGGCTTCCTCGGCGGCGCTCAGGGGAATGCCGGCGGCATGGCGATGGATGAAGTCGGAAATCGCATCGACATCGTCCGCGCCGGCGGGCAGGTAGTCGCCGCTGTTGTCGAGATCCGCGGGTTCGCCCACCTGCACTTCGGTCTGCCAGCCGCTGTCACCGCGACAGGCAACCCCGCGCCACTGCTGGCCGCCGTCCTGCAGCTGGTACTCGCGGCACCAGCGGCCATCATCGCCGGCAAAGCTCAGCACCGGGCGCAGCGAACGGCCATCGGCCAGGGTGAGCCACTCATCAGCGCTGGAGGGGGTTGTTTCCAGGGCCTGTGCCAGCAACGGGCCGTCATCGCCCGCCTGCCACTGGGGCGCCAGCACCAGGCCGACGCTGGCCACCAGCGAGGCGGCAATGGCAAAGCCCACGGCGGCGCGGCCACGGCGTGACGGGAAGGGGATAACCCGGGCCGACTGGGATACCGGCGCCAGCAGTTCGGCGACGTGCGAGGGCACGCCCCCGGCGGCGCCCTGCTCGGCAAAGGCCCTTACGGCGTCGTCGGCCTGCTTCAGGCGGCGCAGTTCGGCCGCCAGTGGGGCCTCCTGGGCCAGCCGCTGCTCCAGGCGGGCAACGTCCCCGGCGGGCAGTTCGCCGTCGAGGTATTGTGATAGCAGTTCCAGATCCTGAGTGGTCATATAGCGCTCGGTCAGTCGTCTTCAGCCAAACTAATGGTGGTTGCCAGTTGCTTCCGTGCCCGTGCGATCCTGCTCATGATGGTCCCAACGGGAACCTCCAGAATCTCGGCGGCCTCGGCGTAGGTTTTGCCCTCCACCGCTACCAGCGTCAGCGCCAGGCGCTGCTCGTCTGCCAGCTGTTCCAGGGCGGCACCTACCGCACTTACCTGCCGCTCGCGGCCGGCAACCTGTTCCGCAGAAGGAGAGCTCTCCGGCTCTTCCGCCTGCTCGGGATATCGCTGCCTGACCTCCCGCGAGCGCAGTTCATCGATCCAGGCGTTCTTGCACACCCGATACGCCCACTTTGCCGGGTGGGCGTCCTCGGGCATTCCCTTCTCGAGAACCTTTTCCACGGTGGCCTGCAGAAGATCGTCCGCATCGGCTTGACTCCCAGTGAGAGAAAAGCAGAATCTCTTCAGGCCACTCAGCTCCGCGAGCAAAGCCTCTCGCTGAGAGCTGTTGAGTGATGGCATAATGTCCCTGTTATGACCTTGACGTGTTGGGCGGGGATTCTATTCCATCTACCGGAATATATCTTGTGCTGAGACGTCTTTCGTACAGGTCCTTCCTTTTCTACGCGCAGCAGGTCCCCCTATGCCTGACTCACCTTGTTTCCAGACGCTTATTCGAGCCTCTTTGCTGAAGCGCGCACTGCTGCGCCTGCGGCACACCGGCGCGCTATCCCTGATGGTTGGGGCGCTCGTGCTGGCGGGGCCGGCTCCGGTGGGCGCCAATACCCCCTGCTGCTTTATCGGGGATGACGAGATCGAAGAGGAAGTTACCGATCAGGTGGAAGAAGAGGTGACCGACCAGGTCGAGGAGGAAACCGAAGAAGACGTTGAAGGCGATATCGAGGAAGAGGTCGAGGAAGAGGTCGCCAACCAGGTCGAAGGCACGGTAGAAGAAACCATCGAAGGCAATATCGAGCAGGAAATCGAAGCCAATATCGAGGACGACGTACAGGCCAGCGTAGAGGAGTCCATCGAAACCGGGGTGGAGGAATCCATCGAATCCGGTGTGGAGAGTGCCGTTGAGGACAACGTCGAGCAGGTGGTGGAATCGGCGGTGGAAGACAGTGTGGAAAGCAGTGTCGAGGTGGCCGTCGAGGACTCGGTGGAAGACGGTGTTGAAGCGGGCGTGGAAGCCGGGATCGAGGACACGATCGAAAACACCGTAGAGAACACCGTCGAGAGCACTGTCGAAGTCGCGGTGGAAAGCCAGGTGGAGAGCCAGGTCGAGGAATCGGTGGAAACCAGCGTTGAGAGCAACGTCGAAGCCGCCGTGGCCACCACCATCGAGGATCGCCTGGAAAGCGAGATCGACGAGATCCTGGACGAGATCGAGAACAAACTGGAAGTGAACGAGGACCGCATCCAGACCGCCCAGTGGCTGGTCATGGCGGAACCCGAGGCCTTCGACGAACTGGCGGAGAAGGGCTACCTGTTCGACAACGTCACCGAGTTGCCCGGCATGGGGTTGCGCCTGGCGGAGGTCGCCGCGCCGTCCACCTTCGAGATTTCCGAGGTGCGCCAGGGGGTGGTGGATGTGGTGGGCTCCGAGCGCGCCGATGTGGATTTGAACCACTTCTATACGGCCGGCTCGCCCATTGAGCACAGCATTGAGGGTATTGCCCCGCGCACTGCGGTGCCGTTCCCGGCGGATGTCGACGAACTCGGCCTGCGCATCGGCATGATCGACAGCCAGGTGGACACCAGCCACCCGGCGCTGGTGCACTCCAGCATTCAGTCACAGTCCTTCGTGCGCCAGAACGCCCGGACCCCGGCCTTCCACGGCACCGCTATCGCCTCGATCATTGCCGCCAACAGCGACGATTACCAGGGGCTGGCACCCCACGCCAAACTGTTTGCCGCCGGCGTCTTCGAGCAGGATGGCGAGCGCGGCGAGGTGGCCTCCACGGTCAGCCTGGTGCGGGCCCTGGACTGGCTGGTGACCGCCGGCGTGGACGTGGTCAACGTAAGCCTGGCGGGGCCGCCCAACCGCCTGCTGGAAACCGCACTAGACCGGGCCTCTGAACGCGGGGTGCTGATTCTGGCGGCGGCGGGCAACGGCGGCCCGGTAGCCAAGCCCAAGTACCCCGCCGCCTACCCCTCGGTGGTTGCGGTCACGGCGGTGGATACCGCCGGCCGGGCCTTCCGCCTGGCCAACCGCGGGGATTATCTCGACATTGCCGCCCCCGGGGTGGGCATGCTGCACGCCCGGGCCGGGGGCGGTTACGCCACGTCTTCGGGCACTTCCTTTGCCGTGCCCTTCGCGACCACCGCGGCGGCTCGGCTGCGCTTTTTGCAACCCGGCACCAACGTGCTGGAGAGCCTGTACCGCAGTGTGCAGGATCTCGGTGCGCCGGGGCGCGATGAAGTGTACGGCTACGGCCTGCTGCAGCCGCTGGCGCTGGTTACCAGCGGTAGATAAAGCGGCTGCCGATGATGTTCTGGTTGTAATCGGCCGGGGCGAAGTTGGATTCAAAATCACCGTAGCCGGCGTAGAACTGCAGCGCCGCGCGGGTCATCACCGGTACTTCCAGGTCCAGCTGCAGCCGCTGGCGCCGGTCTTCCCGCTCTGCGCCGATGCTGGGCGTGTCCGACTGGTAGTCGCGCATTTCGTAGCGCCAGGCCAGCTCCAGCTTGATGGAGCGCTGCAACAGGTCAAAGCGGTGGATGTAGCGCAGCTTGAGGGCGTTGGACTGGTAGTCGAAAGGGTCCCCCTCGGCATCTTCGTCGCGAAAGCGGTAACCCAAGTTGAAGTAACTGCGCAGGCCCCGGCGGAAGAAGTAGAGATCCGCTTCGGCGGCCTGGGTGCTGGCGTCCCGCTCCGGGCTCTGGGCCAGGGTTTTATCGGCGTACACATAGGCCGCGCGGCCAAACCACTTCTTGCCGAGAAAGCCTGACACCGTGGGGGAGAGCCGGCTCAGGCGCAGGAAGCTGCTGCCATCCAGGCGGGAGTTGATATAAAACCCCGTGAGGCCAATATCCGCGCCCCCCACATCGTGGGAGAGGTTGGCTCCGAGGATATGGGTCTGGCGGTTGACGTTGTCGAAATCCCGGTAGAGGTTCTGGTTGAAGTCGTAGGACAGGCCCAGGTCGGTTTTGTCCGACAGGGCCTTTTTCATCGACACCTCGGCATCCAGGGTGGCGGCGTAGTCACTCTGGTTACTGCTGGCATCGAGTTCGTCCACCGCGACATTGCTGTCATACTCCAGGCCCACGCCCACTTCCGCCGCGTATTCAGCGGGGCGGCTGGTGGTTTTTTCGTCCGCGTGGGCGAAATGGCAGCAAGCGAGCGCCAACAGGACGCCCGTGCCGGAGGGCCATCGCATTCGGGGGGATCCTTGAACTCGAATCGGGGCAGAAGCGAAAGACTAACCAAGGATGCAGGCCGCCTCAAGCTTTGTGTGCCACGGCTTTGGGTACAGCAGCTGGTGGGCCACGGCTAGTGTGTCACGGCATGGTATGTCACGGCGCGCGGTATCCACACAGGGTGAGTGAATGATCGACGAGCAACATTTTGATATCCCCGGCCCCGACGGCCGCAGGCTTGCCTGCCGCCACCGCCAGGGCAGCGGCCCGGGGGTGCTTTTTTGCCCCGGGTTTCACTCGGACATGCTGGGCAGCAAGGCCGAGGCCCTGGCGGCGTGGAGCGCGCGTACCGGGCGGCCCTTTACCCGTTTTGACTATAGCGGCCACGGTGCTTCGAGCGGTGAATTTGCCGAGGGCACCATCGGCGCCTGGCTGGCGGACGCGCTGGCTGTGCTGGATGCGGTCACCCGGGGGCCGCAGGTGCTGGTGGGCTCGTCCATGGGCGGCTGGCTGTCGCTGTTGATGGCGCTGGCCCGGCCCGAGCGGGTTTGCGCCTTGCTGCTGATTGCCCCGGCGCCGGACTTTACCGACCGCCTGTACCGGGACCGGCTGACAGCGGCCCAGCGCCAGCAGCTGGATTGCGAGGGTGTGTGCCTGCTGCCTTCAGAGTACGACGAGGCTCCCTGGCCCATCAGCCGGCAGTTGATTGACGAGGCGCGGCAGCATTTTCTTTGCGGCGAGGCCAGCGGCGGCACCGGCAGTGAGGGCATTGCCCTGGATATGCCGGTGGTCATGCTGCAGGGCCAGCGGGACGATTCGGTGCCCTGGCAGCTGACCCTGGAACTGGCCGAGCGCATTCGCAGCCCCGATGTGGAACTGCAGCTAATCAAGAACGGCGACCACCGCCTGTCGGAGGCGCCCGACCTGCAGCGCATGGTGAGCGCGCTGGATAACCTGCTGGAGCGCTTAGCCGCTCGGGCCTAGGCGGCGCGCTGCCAGCAGGGTGTCCAGCACACGGGCACCGAGGCGGGCGGTGCGGGCGTCGATATCCAGCGGCGGGCAGAGCTCCGCCACGTCCGCCATCAGCCAGTGCACAGCGCAGTCGCGGCAGAGCTCGCCGATCAGTGCAATCTGCCGCAGCACCCACGCCGGGTCGACTCCCGGCGCGGCGGGCGCGCTGACCCCCGGCGCACTGGCCGGGGGGAATACATCCAGGCAGACGGTGACGTAAAGGGCATCCAGCGGGGTGATAAACGCACTCAGCAGAGCCCGGGCGGCGTCGTTGTGGCAGTCGGTATCTTGCAGGTGAACGGCGCCCAGGGCCGCGGCGCGCTGGAACAGGGCGGCAGTGTTGGCGGTGGGGGCGGCGCCGATGCAGCAGTAGTCAAAGGGCAGGCCGCGGGCCTCGCAGTCCCTGGCAACCTGGTAGAAGGGCGTGCCGGAACTGGCGTGGGGCGCCGGCAGGCGCAGGTCGAAATGGGCATCAAAGTTGATGATGCCCAGCCGCTGCCCCGCATGGCGGCGGGTCAGAAAATCCCGGCAGCCCAGATAGCTGGCCCAGCCAATTTCGTGGCCGCCGCCAAGCCCGAGCACAAAATGCCCCTGGGCCAGCAGCTCGGCAAGCTGCGCCGCATAGCTCGCCTGGCTGGCGGCCAGATCGTCGCCGGCCTCGATATCCCCCGCATCCAGCAGCCCCGTTGAGTGGTGCCAGGCCATGTTGGCCAGGGCGCCGCGCAGGGCCCGGGGGCCTGCGGCGGCACCGGGGCGGCCCTTGTTGCGGCGCACACCGATGTCGGAGGCAAAGCCCAACAGGGCGGCGCCCGGCCCGCTGCCAGCGCCGCGCTGGATGACCTGATGCCAGCGCAGGCCCAGGTCGCCGTCCTCGGCATCCACCCGCCCCTGCCAGGGGCTGGCGTTACTCAGCGTCATAATAGTCACCGCCGACAAAACGGGCGGTTGGCCGGTGGCAGTTCAGGGCGTAGCTGAGGGCCGCGGGGGTGTCGATGTCCCACAGCAGGATGTCGGCCCGCTGGCCGGCCACCAGTTGCCCGCGATCCGCAAGGCCCAGGGCCCGGGCAGCGTTGTGGGTGGCGCCGCGCAGGGCCTCTTCGGGACTCAGGCGAAACAGCACGCAGGCCTGGTTCATCGCGGTGAGCAGCGAGGCCATGGGCGAGGTGCCGGGGTTCAGGTCGGTGGCCACCGCCAGGGGCACACCGGCCTGGCGCAGGGCGTCCAAGGGCGGCAACTGCTGCTCGCGCAGGTAATAGAAGGCGCCGGGCAGGATCACCGCCACCGTGCCGGCTTCGGCCAGGGCCGCCACATCGTCGGCGGCCAGGTATTCCAGATGGTCGGCCGACAGGGCGCGGTAGCGGGCGGCCAGGCGCGCGCCCTTCAAATCGCTCAGCTGCTCTGCGTGGGCCTTGATGGGCAGGCCCAGCGCGCTGGCCGCCTGGAACACCCGTTCGCACTGGCCCGGGGTAAAGCCGACCCCCTCGCAGAAGACGTCCACCGCATCCGCCAGCCCCGCCTCGGCCACCGCCGGCAGCCATTGCTGGCACAGGGTGTCGATGTAGTCATCCGCCTGGGCGAACTCCGGCGGCAGGGCGTGGGCGCCGAGGAAGGTGGTGCGCACCGTTACCGGCAGGGCTTCGCCCAGGCGGCGGGCCACGCGCAGCATTTTCAGTTCGTCGGCGAGGGTCAGGCCATAGCCTGATTTGATCTCCACCGTGGTCACCCCTTCGTGCACCAGCCGCTGCAGGCGGCTGCGGGCACTTTCAAACAATGCCTCTTCGCTGGCCGCGCGGGTGGCCTGCACGGTGCTGAGAATGCCGCCGCCGGCGCGGGCGATGTCCTCGTAGCTAGCTCCCAGCAGGCGCTGCTCGAACTCGCCGGCACGGCTGCCGCCAAATACCAGGTGGGTGTGGCAGTCCACCAGCCCGGGGGTGGCCCAACGCCCGCCGCCATCCAGATGCTGCGCCGCGGCCAGATCCGGCAGGTCGCTTTGCGGCCCGGCGTAGAGAATACGCTCGCCGCACAAAGCCAGTGCACCCTGGGCCACCTCGCCATAGGGCGTGCCCCCTTCGGTGAGGGTGGCCAGGCGGAGGTTGCTGATCAGCCAGTCGCAGCGCTGGGCCATGGGGTACTCCTGTGGTGGGGTCTGTGTATTTTAGTTTGTATATACAACCATAGACAAGCTAGACTGTGGGCTGTTCCCGGCGCTGTGCTTGTGCAGTGGTTTGCCCGCAGCGCCCCGCACCCGGTGTTCGCCCATGGCCATTCCCCAGTACATTCGCATCAAAGACGCCGTGCGCCGGCGCATTGAGCAGGCCGAATTGCGCCCCGGCGACCGCGTGCCCTCGGAAAACCAACTGGTGGCGGAGTTCGGGGTGAGCCGCATGACGGCCCGCCGCGCCCTGCTGGAACTGGCGGACGAGGGCCTGCTGCAGCGCACCCAGGGTTTGGGCAGCTTTGTTGCCGACCTGCGGCCGCTGAGTTCCATCAGCCAGATTCGCAATATCGCCGAGGAAATTCGCCAGCGTGGCCATGTGCACAGCTGCCGGGTGCTGGTGCTGAACGCACTGCCGGCCCCAGCCGAGCTGGCGGCGCACATGGGCCTGGCGGCGGGGGAGCTGCTTTACCACAGCGTGCTGGTGCACCTGGAGAACGCGCTGCCGCTGCAGTGGGAGAGCCGCCACGTTACCGCCAGCCTGGCTCCGGACTATCTGCAGCAGGACTTCAGCCAAACCACGCCCAGCGCCTATCTCTCTGCGGTGGCGCCCCTGGCCGAGGCCGACCAGACCGTGGAAGCGGTGCTGCCGGCACCGAGCGTTGCCGATGCCCTGGCCATGCCCGGCGACCAGCCCTGCCTGAAAATCACCCGGCGCACCTTCTCCCACCGCGGTGTGGTGTCCCTGGCGGAGCTTTTGCACCCCGGGGATCGCTACCGCCTGGGTTCCCATATCGACGCCTGACAACGAGGTACCCCATGACCCGCAACGACCCCACGCGACACATCAAGGCCCCCACGGGGACGGCGCTCACCGCCCGCAGCTGGCTCACCGAGGCCCCCCTGCGCATGCTGATGAACAACCTGGACCCGGCGGTGGCGGAGCACCCCGCCAGCCTTGTGGTGTACGGTGGCATCGGCCGTGCGGCCCGGGACTGGGAGAGCTTTGATGCCATCGTCGAGGTGCTCAAGCGCCTGGGCGACGACGAAACCCTGCTGATCCAGAGCGGCAAGCCGGTGGGCGTGTTCCCCACCCACGCCGATGCGCCACGGGTGCTGCTGGCCAACTCCAACCTGGTGCCCCACTGGGCCAACTGGGAGCACTTCAACGCGCTCGACCGCCAGGGCCTGATGATGTACGGCCAGATGACGGCCGGTTCGTGGATCTACATTGGCTCCCAGGGCATTGTGCAGGGCACCTACGAGACCTTCGCCGCGGTGGCGCGCCAGCATTTTGACGGGCAGGCCAGCGGCCGCTGGATTCTCACCGGAGGGCTCGGCGGCATGGGCGGCGCCCAGCCGCTGGCGGCGACCATGGCCGGCTTTTGCATGCTGGCGGTGGAGGTGGACGAGAGCCGCATCGACTTCCGCCTGCGCACCGGCTACGTCGATAAAAAGGCCGCCAGCCTGGATGAGGCCCTGGCGATGATCGACAGCGCCCGCGAGCAGGGCGAGGCCATCTCCGTGGGCCTGCTGGGCAATGCCGCCGAGGTGTTCCCGGAGCTGGTCAAACGCGGCATCACCCCGGACGTTGTCACCGACCAGACCAGCGCCCACGACCCCCTGAACGGCTATCTGCCGGCGGGCTGGGCGATGAGTGAGGGCGCCGAGCGGCGCCTCAGCGACCCGGCAGGCGTGGTGGCGGCGGCCAAACAGTCGATGGCGGTGCAGGTGCAGGCCATGCTGGATTTGCAGGCCGCCGGCGCCGCCACCCTGGATTATGGCAACAACATCCGCCAAATGGCGCTGGAGGAAGGGGTGGAGAACGCCTTCGACTTCCCCGGCTTTGTGCCGGCCTATATCCGCCCCCTGTTCTGCGAGGGCATTGGCCCCTTCCGCTGGGTGGCCCTGAGCGGTGACCCCGAGGACATCTACCGCACCGACGCCAGGGTCAAGGAGCTGATTCCCGACAACCCGCAACTGCACAACTGGCTGGACATGGCCCGGCAGCGCATCCACTTCCAGGGCCTGCCGGCGCGCATCTGCTGGGTGGGGCTACAGGATCGCGCCCGCCTGGGCCTGGCCTTCAACGCCATGGTGCGCAGCGGCGAACTGAAGGCGCCCATAGTGATTGGCCGCGACCACCTGGATTCCGGCTCGGTGGCCTCGCCCAACCGCGAAACCGAGGCCATGCGCGACGGCTCCGACGCCGTGTCCGACTGGCCTCTGCTCAATGCCCTGCTGAACACCGCCGGCGGCGCCACCTGGGTCAGCCTGCACCACGGCGGCGGGGTAGGCATGGGCTTCAGCCAGCACGCCGGGGTGGTGATTGTCTGCGACGGCAGCGAGGCCGCAGACCGGCGCCTGGCCCGGGTGCTGCACAACGACCCGGCCACCGGCGTTATGCGCCACGCCGATGCCGGCTACGACATCGCCCTGGACTGCGCCCGCCGCAACCAGCTGGATTTGCCGATGATCAGCCGCGCCGGCCAGCACAACGGAGGTGCCGCATGACCCGGCAAACCCTGACCATCACCCCGGGCACGCTCGATCTTGCCACCCTGCGCCGGGTCAACCGCGCGCCCCACACCCTGCACCTGGACAGCAGCTGCCACGGGGCCATCGACGCCGCCGCTGCCACCGTGGCCAGGGTGCTGGAAGAGGGGCGGGTGGTGTACGGCATCAACACCGGCTTTGGCCTGTTGGCCAACACCCGCATCCCGCCTGATGAACTCGAGCAACTGCAGCGCAGCATCGTCCTGTCCCACGCGGCCGGCATTGGCAGCTTCATGGACGAGAGCACCGTGCGCCTGATGATGGTGCTGAAAATCAACTCCCTGGCCCGGGGCTATTCCGGCATCCGCCGGTCGGTGATTGAGAACCTCATTGCCCTGCTGAACGCCGAGGTTTACCCGGCGGTGCCCCGCAAAGGCTCGGTGGGGGCCTCCGGCGATCTGGCGCCTTTGGCCCACATGAGCGCCGTGCTGCTGGGGGAGGGCGAGGCCCTGCACCGGGGCGAGCGCATCAGTGCGGCGAAAGCCCTGGACCTTGCCGGGCTGCAGCCGGTGCAACTGGCGCCCAAGGAGGGCCTGGCCCTGCTGAATGGCACCCAGGCCAGTACCGCCTTTGCCCTGCAAGGGCTGTTTGCCGCCGAAGTGGCCCTGAAGAGCGCCACCGTGATTGGCGCCATGGCGGTGGAGGCAGCCCGCGGCTCGCGCACCCCCTTCGACGCGCGCATTCACGCCATTCGCGGCCACGTAGCCCAGCAGGACATGGCCGCCTGCTACCGCGCCCTGCTGCGGGAGGAGAGCGAGATTGGCCGCTCCCACGAGGACTGCGAAAAAGTGCAGGACCCGTACTCCCTGCGCTGCCAGCCCCAGGTGATGGGCGCCTGCCTGGCGCAGATCCGCTTTGCCTCAGACACCCTGCTGGCCGAGGCCAACGGCGTATCCGACAACCCCCTGGTGTTCAGCGACAGCGGCGATATTCTTTCCGGCGGCAACTTCCACGCCGAGCCGGTGGCCATGGCGGCCGACATGCTGGCCATTGCCCTGGCCGAGATTGGCGCCCTGTCCGAGCGCCGCATGGCGCTGCTGATCGACACCTCCCTGAGCGGCCTGCCGCCCTTTCTGGTGGAAAACGGCGGGGTGAACTCCGGCTTTATGATTGCCCAGGTGACCGCCGCGGCCCTGGCCAGCGAGAACAAAACCCTGGCCCACCCGGCGTCCATCGATTCGCTGCCGACCTCCGCCAACCAGGAAGACCACGTGTCCATGGCCACCTTTGCCGGGCGGCGCCTGGCGGATATCTTCGAGAACGTGGCCGGCATACTGGCGGTGGAGTGGCTGGCGGCGGCCCAGGGCCTGGACTTTCGCCGCCCGCTGCATGCCAGCGAGCCAGTGGAGGGCGCCCACCGCCTGCTGCGCAACGCCGTGCCCTTTTACGACAAGGACCGCTACTTCGCGCCCGATATCGCCGCGGCCAGCGGCCTAATCGCCAGTGGCGAGCTGGCCCTTGCCCTGGATGCAAGCTTGCTGGGGTTCTGATGGCTGGCGCGCATTTGAAACCGCGCCGCAAGATTGGCATCCTCCGTGCTTATGCAAGAGCAAGTGCAAGCCAAGCGCCGTCGCCGGGTTTGTCCTGCCGGCAGTCTGCACCACCGTAGTGCGTACAGGGTGCAGGCGGGCGCATTTGGCCGGGGCAGGGCGGGTAAGCGAACCGCCGCCGCCCCCGGCAAGTGCCAATTGTCACCAACTTTCCGTATAGTACGCACCCGCTGACTGCGCCCTTTCCGGGTTCTGCGAACGACAACTACAGGAGTCACTTTCCATGGCTATTACACTTCCCGAGCTGCCCTACGCAATGAATGCACTGGAGCCCCACATCTCCCAGGAGACCCTGGAGTTCCACTACGGCAAACACCACGCCACCTACGTCGACAAACTCGGCCCGCTGATTGAAGGTACCGACCTGGCCGACGCCGACCTGGAGACCATCGTCAAGAAATCCAGCGGTGGCGTGTTCAACAACGCGGCCCAGGTGTGGAATCACACCTTCTACTGGAACTGCCTGAGCCCCAATGGCGGCGGCGCTGCCACCGGTGCCGTGGCCGACAAAATCAACGCCGCCTTCGGCTCCTTCGACAAGTTCAAGGAAGAGTTCACCGCCAGCGCCGTGGGTAACTTCGGTTCCGGCTGGACCTGGCTGGTAGAAAAAGCCGATGGTTCCGTGGCCATCGTCAACACCAGCAATGCCGAAACCCCGCTGACCGGCAGCGACAAGCCCCTGCTGACCGTCGACGTGTGGGAGCACGCTTACTACATCGACTACCGCAACGCCCGTCCCAAGTACATGGACGCCTTCTGGGCGCTGGTGAACTGGGAATTCGTGAACGCGAACCTGGGCTGATTGGTGCGCCAGGCACCGGCATCACATCGCTGACCGGCAAGTGATGCAAAGCCCGGCCTGATACCGATCAGGCCGGGCTTTTTTTTGCAGATTATTCGAACAGCGCCGCCAGGCAATCAATCATCGGCTGGAAGGCTGCCTGGGTGGCATCAGCCGCGGCTGCATCCGCGCCGTTGCTGACACTGAATCCGCCGGTTTTAGTCAGCGGGCTGGACTGGGTATCAACGTCCATTTGCAGGGACACCGAGAAGGTCTCCCCGGGCGGGGCCAGGGCAAGGCACTGGCTCATGCCTGCCGGGTCGCCGGCCTGGCTGTTGAGTGCCAGGGTGCCGAGACCCGTACAGATCCCTGTAAAAAGCAGGGCTGTGATGCGTTTGTTCATAGGCTTAGTCCTCATTGTCAGTAGGTGAAGAACTGCTGTATTCCAGAATGTCTCCGGGTTGGCAGTCGAGCTCGGCGCAGATTTTCTCCAGCGTTTCAAACCTGACACCTTTGACCTTGCCGGACTTCAACAGCGACAGATTCTGCTCACTGATGCCTATCCGCCGGGCCAATTCCTTGGATTTCATTTTTTTCAGCGACAGCTGCACATCAAGGCGCACGATGATCGGCATGGCGCCCTCCTAGACAAACGACTGGTTTTCGCGTTCGAGGCTGGCTGCGGCCGCCATCACCCAGGTGATGACCTTCAGCACCAGCGCGCCGAACAGGGCGAATAGATGGGCATGGGTAAAGCTCACCGAAATGTGCGGGGCCGGGCCGTCGTAAGACAGCAATACGCTGATGGCGGATTTGGCCAGCATCACCAGCAGCACAAAGGCCAGGGCGTAGTTGGACAGGCGGGTGTACAGCGCCACGTTGTCGTCGGCGAAGTAGATGCCCTGGGCATAAAGCGTGAACAGCTGGCGCAGGCGCCACAGGGCCAGCGCCACGCAACTGCCGGGAAGAAACGTCAGCAATATACCGGCGATGGATTTTGCCGGTGCCGGTGGCCAGTCGGAGAGCGGCGTGCGGCCGGCGTCAAAGGGCATGCCGTCGATCCATGCCGCCACCGGCAGCAACCAGTGATGAGCCAGGTAAAAAGGCAGCGCAATCAGCAGCAGCAGGCACAAGTGCCGCATGAACTGGCTGACCGTGCGAATTCTGTTCGGGTGCACCATAGGACGTGTCTCTCGCAATAAATTAATGTAAAACAATAATAAATGTATCCTATATTTGATTGTTGTCAATAGGGGAAGGCACAGGGAAGGGCGCAGGGAAGAGCGCAGGGAAGGGTAAAGAGACGAGCGGTTTGCCGGCGCTACGTCTGCGCCTCGCTTGCCCAATGGCGCAGACGCGCCTGCGCGACATCCTGTGGAATGGGAATAGTTGGCGCTGCTTGTCATTGCGCCGCTGTGGAATACGGCTAAGCTAGCCTGTCTGAATATCGATTGATCAGGTCGTTCCATGAACCGCACCCAACACAAACAAAGCATTTGTCGCTGGCAGCACTCGCTGTCCGTGGCGGCTTATCTGTGTCGAAGTGCGTTCAGCGTACCGGTGCAGAAGATGCGCCCCGTGGGCTTTAAAGCGCCACTGAACACCTGACCCGAGCTCACAGCAGAGGAAGGTGTAACGCCTTCCTCCTTTTCTCTTCAGAAAACCCGGAAGGCCGTCCTTCCGGGTTTTCTGCTTTTTTGGCGTCTGGATTTGCGAAAAACGCGATGGCGATCGGCAGTTAACGACAACCTGGTTCAACGAACAATCACTTACAACAACGCACAACAAAACAGCCATTCGAATGGGAGGGAACAACAATGAAATGGCAAGCGTGGCGGCAATTGCGGGCATTTCCGCCATTGGTGTGGATCATTCTGGTGGGCAGCTTCTTCGGGCGCGGCACCTACTTCATGGTGTGGCCCTTCCTGGCGATCCTGCTGTATGAAAAATTCAACCTGGGCGCCGCCCAGATCGGTTTGATCCTCAGCGCCTCGGCGGTGGGGGCGGCGGTGCTCGGCTTCTACGTGGGGGCGCTGTCGGATCGGCACGGGCGGCGCAGCATTCTGCTGGCGGGCACAGCCATCAATACCCTGGCTTTTGCGGTGCTGGCCTTTGCCGAAAGTCTGCCGGCCTTTGTGGCCGCCATGACCCTGTGTTCCATTGGCCGGGCCATCTGGGAGCCGCCCTCCAGCGCGTTGATCGGCGACCTGCTGAAGGAGCGCCGCCAGCGGGAACTGGCGCTGCAACTGCGTTACTTCCTGATTAATGCGGGAGCCGCCATGGGGCCGATAGTGGGTGTTTGGGCAGGGCTGTCTGCCCAGCAGTCCACCTTTGGGCTCACCGCTCTGAGCTACCTGGCCCTGAACCTGGCCTTTGTGTGGGCCTTTGCCCACACCGCCAGCGGGCGGCAGGCGCGGCAGCGGCGTGATCGCACGGCCTCCTTCCGTGGCACCCTGGCAGTGCTGCGCCGCGATCACATGTTCCTGGTGGTTATCCTCGCCAACGTGCTGGCGCTGTTCATCTATGCGCAGATGGATTCGTCCCTGGTGCAATACTTGACCCGGGCCGAGGCGCCCAACCTCGTGGCGCTGATTTCCAGCCTGATCCTGGTGAATGCGGTCACCGTGATTGTGTTGCAGTTTCCGCTGCTGTCGCTGATGTCCGGCATGCCGACCAACCAGCGCATTGTCATCGGCCTGGTGATTCTGGCGGCGGGGCAGTTGTGGGTGGCGCTCAACCCGGTGACGTTCATCTACGGCTGGCTGGGCGCCACCTTCGTGGTGAGCGTGGCAGAGGCCATACTGTTCCCCACCATGAGTGTGCAGATCGACCAGATGGCGCCGGATCACCTGCGCGGCAGCTACTTTGGCGCCTCGTCCTTCTACTCGCTGGGCTGGTCGCTGGCGCCGCTGGCGGGGGGCATCGTGCTGGAACTGTGGAGCGGCCCGGTGCTGTTCGGCGCCATGTTCCTGCTCTGCGGGCTGGTGTGGGTGCTGTACCGCTACGCCGAAGGGCTCAGCCGCCCCGACTGGAGCGAGGTAAAAGAGCCCGCCCTGCCACCGCCGGTGGTCGCCGGCTCCTGAGCCAGCCAACACGCCCCGCGGCATGGCCGCGGGGCGCCTTCCTTTGCTAGTCTTGTGGGCCGTGTTCATCAGCCACTAGAGGTAACCCCATGGGCTTCGCGCTTTCCGATATCAGCATTATCAGCTCCGCCTTCAGCGCCGGCGGCGCCATTCCCGCCAAACACACCGGCGAGGGGGAGGATGTATCCCCGGCACTGCGCTTCAATAACATTCCCGATGGCACGCAATCCCTGGCGGTATTCTGTCACGACCCCGACGCGCCCCTCATCAGCCCACGCGGCACCTACGGCTTTGTGCATTGGGTGCTCTACAACCTGCCCGCCACCGTCACCGAATTGCCGGAGGGTTGCAGCGACTACACCGCCGGCAAAAACGACTTCGGTAACACCGGCTACGGCGGCCCCATGCCGCCGCCCGGCCACGGCACCCACCTGTACTACTTCTGGGTGGTGGCCCTGGACAGCGAACTGAATCTGCCCGAGGGGCTGGAATTGTGGGACTTCCTGGCCAAAGTGGAGCCCCATGTGCTGGGGATCAACCGGCTGGTGGGGAGTTACCAGCGCGACCAGAACGCTTGATTTAGCTAAGCTGGGCAGCGCATTGCTGCCCCAAAATGAACAAAGCAACCAATACCCCTCTAGCTGACAGCAGGGTTGGCCGCTACAGGCTTACGCGCAGTGCTCTTACTATCGCCTCCACGTAATTCGCAGTGGTATGCATGTCCCAGCGAATTGAGTGCCCGCTTTTTATTTTTTTGAATTCTAATTATCGCTAGGGTTTAATGCGGGCTCGCAAAAAGTGTAGTTTAGGGGGTGGGTTTGAGAATCCAGAACGCAATAACATCTCTGCTGTTTCTCGTGTTGACCGGGTGCAAGATTTCAATCGATGTTCCCGTTGGCGGCTACGTGCAAACCGAGGCAGGAAACTTTCGGTGCGAGCCTAGTGAGCATTGCAAAGTAACGGTGAACAGCACGTCGTTTGATGAAGACTTTCTTGCTGTGCCCAATGAAGGATATTACTTCAAGGGCTGGCAGAAGCGGGAGAGAGGCTTGTGTGGCGGCAAGCGTGGATCATGTCGCCTGACTACCTCGGGCTTCGGTTCGAACCCGGCGCTCATGTCGTTATTAGATGCGGATGATGAGGTATTTTTCCTGACACCGCTCTTTGCCAGGGCTCCAGCCAACTGGACGCAGATTGACAGGGCTTTACAAGGTGTTGACGATGATGAGTTGCGAGCCTGTCTGAATTTCGCGAGTCAGGGCATTACTTACGCTGAGCAATTAACTGAGCTGGTTTGTGCCGAAGACCCATCAGTAGTCCAAGAGCCTCCCAGCCTGCCCTACAACTGGCGCATTTCGTCTTTTGCTGGTCTGGACAAGTTTTCTTCGCTGCGTACCTTGCAAGCTGAGCTTTGGTGTAAGTCGTCAATGCAAGATTGTGGTATCGACTTTTCCGCGCTCGAGATGCTCACAGGACTGCGAACTCTTAAGTTGTATGGTGATCTGGGGCACACCTTCAACAACGAAGACGCAGCGATCCCGGTTGAATTCATACGACACCTGAAGCAGCTCACGGTGCTCGAGTTACCCTATGTGCGAATCGACAGTGCACGGCCCATCGCAGAGTTAAGCAGATTGAAGCGCTTAAACCTGAATAGAAGTGTTTGGAACGACGTTGAATATTTGAGTGCATTAGTGCAATTGCGGGAGCTCGTGCTGACCGATTCAAACGTAGATGACCCCGCTTTTTTTGACGGTATGAATCAACTTAGGGTACTCGATTTATCTAGAAACTGGAGCAGTATCTCCGCGGATGAAATGCTGCGCCATTTGGCCAATAGTCCGGCTATGTCAAAGCTGGAAAGGCTACGTTATATCACCTCTGGCATTGCTGATATTGGCCCCTTGGCGCAAATGCCTTCCCTGAAAAGCTTGGTGCTGTACGGAAACAAAATTCAGGACATATCAGCTCTGGCGGCGCTTACCAACCTGCAGGAACTGAGACTGAGCGATAATCCAGTGACCGAGCTAGTCACCCTTGAAGACCTGTTACGACTGAAAACCTTGTCGTTGACGATCGACACTGACAAACGAAGTCAGGTTGACGCTCTACGGGGACTTAAACAGCTGGAGGACCTGACCCTATCTTTCGCTTACCCGTCAGCACTGTTTGGTGAGGATAGTTATCCAGAGGAAAGGTGTGTTCTGCCGGATGGTTATGTAGTGAGCCCCTGTAATATCGAGGCATTTTCTACTTACGATGAGAGTTATGCGGACTTCACTTTTCTGGCGGAAATGAGCCGGCTGCAGAAGTTGTATATTTGGCGTGGCGCAATTAGCGATGTGTCATTTCTGCGACATCTGGATCAACTGCAAGAAGTGCGGCTACCCCAAAATAATGTTCGCAACATTTCCTCATTGCGTGATGCAGATGCCCTGACTTTACTAGATTTAAGCTGGAACGGCAGTCGTGATGCCAACAACAACAGCAATTCACATTTGGATCTTTCGCCGCTGAACGGGCTGGGTAACCTGCAGCACCTGATTTTGCCTGGGAATGGGATCAAGAGTATGGCCCCGCTCAGGGGGATATCGTCATTACGGACAATAGACCTCAGCGATAATCTCATCGATGACCTGTTACCACAGGGCGCGGGCGTCCTTGATACGTTGCCGTTGATCTATGACATCAACCTCTACGGCAACAGGGTCGAGTCAATGTCAGGTGCCTTCGATCGGGTTACTCGATCACTGAAAGTTAATCTCAGAGGCAATCCGATCACGTGTGACAATCAACAGCTATTCACCGATAGGGGTGCCTCGTTCTGGGATTCTGCTGACCCTTACTATGTTTTTGAAACTGAGGCGGGTGCAGAGCTGTTCATCGCCTGGGATGTGCAGCCCTGCAACCGCTAGCGTGAGATTTATTCGTCGGTATAAGCCCGAATCACCTGTTTCCCCAACGCCATCTGGTGGACCTGGTCAGGGCCATCGGCCTGGCGGCACCAGCGGGCGTAGTTGAAGGCCTCGGCCATGCAGTAATCCTCGGTCAGGCCGCCGGCGCCGTGAATCTGCATGCAGCGGTCGATGATGGTCTGCACCATGATCGGCACGCTGATTTTGCTGGCGGCGATCAGGTCCATGGCGCCCTTGGCGCCAACGTCGTCCATGCGTTTGCAGGTTTTCAGCACCAGCAGGCGCGCCATTTCGATTTCTGCAAAGCTCTTGGCGATGTCTTCGCGCACGGACTGGTGCTGGGACAGTTCCCGGCCGAAGGTGCTGCGGGTCGTGGCGCGGGCGCAGGCCAGTTCCAGTGAGCGCTGGGCGGCGCCGATCAGGCGCATGCAGTGGTGGATGCGGCCCGGGCCCAGGCGGCCCTGGGCAATTTCAAAGCCGCGCCCTTCGCCCAGTAGCAGGTTGGCGGCGGGCACGCGCACGTTGTCAAAACGCAGTTCGGCGTGGCCGATGGGGGCGTCGTCGTAGCCGAGGGTGGTCAGGGGGCGGATGACGTCCAGCCCGGGGGTGCCCTTGGGCACCAGAATCTGGGTTTGCTGCAGGTGGCGGTTGGGGTTGTCCGGGTCGGACTTGCCCATCACGATAAAGATTTTGCAGCGTTCGTACATGGCACCGGTGATGAACCACTTGCGGCCGTTCAGTACGTAGTCGTCGCCGTCGCGTTCAATGCGCAGTTCGATGTTGGTGGCGTCGGAGGAGGCCACCTGGGGCTCGGTCATGGCGTAGGACGAGCGAATCTCGCCGGCCAGCAGGGGCTGCAGCCACTGCGCCTGCTGCTCGGCGTTGCCGTATTTCATGAACACTTCCATGTTGCCGGTGTCCGGGGCGTTGCAGTTGAACACCTCGGGGCTCCACAGCACGCGGCCCATCTGCTCCGCCAGTGGTGCGTAGTCGAAGTTGGAAAGGCCGTCGTGGTCGGCGAAGCCCGCCAGTGACGGCGGAATGAACAGATTCCACAGGCCGGCGTCACGGGCCTTGGCCTTGAGTTCGTCCATCAGCGGCAGGGCGGCAAAGCGATTGGGCGATTCGGCCAGTTGGCGGTGATAGGCCGCCTCGTTGGGGTAGATGTGCTCATCCATGAAGGCGGCGAGTTGGGTCTGGTAGTGGCGTGATGCGTCGCTGAATTCGAACATGGGCGTTGTCCTGTGCTGGATGGGGTATCTCGGAAATCTAGAAGGTGTCAGTCGTTGATCAATGCGGTTGATGGGTTAATGGAGACAGCTTAGCCGCTTGTTGCAACATTAAGGAAATTGATTTTAATGATGGGGTAATATTCAAGAAATTTATTACATGAGGGAGGGCCGCGTGCGCCTGGACCACATCGACCTCAACCTGTTTGTCCTGTTCGACGCCCTCTACCGGGAGCGCAATGTGACCCGGGTTGCCATGCAGCTCAACCTGACCCAGCCCGCGGTGAGTAATGCCCTGGGCCGCCTGCGTCAGGCCTTTGACGACCCCCTGTTCCTGCGCACGCCCGATGGCATGCAGCCCACGCCGGTGGCGGAGCGCATGGTGGCGGATGTGCGCGAGGCCCTGGTGCTGCTGCGGCGCAGTGTGGGGGCCGGGGCGCGCTTTGACCCGGCCACTTCG
This sequence comes from Parahaliea mediterranea, assembly GCF_003402235.1. Taxonomy (GTDB): domain Bacteria; phylum Pseudomonadota; class Gammaproteobacteria; order Pseudomonadales; family Halieaceae; genus Parahaliea; species Parahaliea mediterranea. The sequence goes on along the minus strand of NZ_QEWO01000002.1, from coordinate 700,600 downwards.
GATAAAACCTTTCGCCTGGGCATGAATGACCTGGCTGAGTCGCTGCTGCTGCCGGGCCTGCAAGCGGCCCTGGCCCAGGCCGCCCCCACGGTGGCGGTGGCCAGCTACTATGTGGACCGGGCCAGCGCCGCCGATGAGCTGCGCGCCGGCCGTTCGGATTTGCTGCTGGATGCGCCGGTGTTCAACGCACGGGAGCTGCGCCACGCGCCGCTGGCCAGCCTGCCCTATGTGGTGGCCATGCGCCGGGGGCACCCGCTGGCGCGGCGCAAGATGACGGAGAAGGCCTACCTGGCGGCGGAGCACTTGCATGTATCCAGCCGGCGCCGTGGGCGCGGGCAGGTGGACATTGCCCTGCACAGCCGCAACCTGCGGCGGCGGGTGTCCATGCGGGTGCAGAACTACCTGGTGGCGGCCCGCATTGCCCAGCAGACAGACCTGTTGTGGACGGTGCCCCGGGTGTTGCTGCCGCTGGTGGATCTGGTGGCCCGGCCGCTGCCTTTTGCGGTGCCGCCGCTGCAGTGGCACCTGTTCTGGCACGGCAACGCCGACGGCGACCCGGCCAATCAGTGGCTGCGCCAGCAGCTACAGGCCCTGGCCGGTCAGCTGGGCTGAGGGACTGGCCGAACCCGAGGCGCGCAGCGGCTCCGGCGCCGGGCACAGCGCCTGCGGCAGCCTATCCGCCCCGCCTGGCTCGCCCGCTTCGGCCACGCGCCGCAGGGTCGCCAGTTTTTGCACCCAGCCGGCGCCGCCCATGGCCAGGGCCAGCGCATCGGCATCCAGCGCGCTGCCCAGGCTGTTGGCCGCTGCGCTGTCGCCGCCGGCCAGCAGGGTAGCCGCCAGCCAGAAGCTGGCAGCCTGGGTGTCGGGTGCGTTGGGGCCCCAGGTGTCCAGCAGCGCGGCGCGGGCTTCGCCCAGGCGCAGGGTGGCGTTTTGCAGGCGGCCCTGGCAGTAGTCGATGCTGGCCAGCATGCGCAGGGCGTTCAGGGCTTTTTCCTGGCGCTCGTCCACGCCCAGCAGCAGCTGGCGGCCGCGCTCCAGGTAGCCGGTGGCGCGCGCCAGTTCGCCGGCATCCAGGTAGTAGCGGCCGGCAACCACCAGGGCCTGCCCCAGGGTGAAGGGGTCGCTGTCGCCCACACCGCGCTCCAGCTGGTCGAGGGCCGCCTGCAGGGTGGTTTCGGCTTGCCCGGCCTGCCCGGTCTGTTGCAGGGCCTGGGCCTGGCCGAGTCGGGCGTAGGCGATCAGGGCCGGGCCCAGAGCCTCGGCATCCTGCGGCTTTTGCAACAGCTTATCCAGCAGCTGCTGGTAGTGGGCCAGTGCCTCGCGGTGCTGGCCCAGGCAGTTCAGGGCCTCGCCAATCCAGGAGCGCACGTTGAACAGGTTGTAGGTGGCTTCGGGGGAGGGCGGCAGGGCGATGGCCTGGGCACTGCGCAGGTCGCCGAGGGCGCCCCGGCAATCTTTGCGTGCGGCCCGCAGCATGCCGCGCAGCGCCTGCAGGACAAAGGCATCCTCGGCGTCGACGGCGCTGGCATTGCGCTGCAGGTCATCCACCGCCGACAGCACCGCCTCGGCCTCGTCAAAGCGCGACTGCTCCAGCAGCAGCATGGCGTAGCCGCGCCGCGCCAGCAGGGTGCGCGGGTGGCCGGGGCCGTGGGCCTGGCCCAGCAAGTCCACGGCAAGGCGCTGTTGCTGTTCTGCCGCGGCGTAGTCGCCAAGGCCGGTCAGGCCCTGGGCAATGCCGTTGCGAATCCAGCCCTCGCTGCCCGGGTCGCCGGCAAAGCGCTCGCCCACGGTGTCGGCGGCGTGGCGCAGCACCCGGCGCATGCCGGGGTCCGGGTCGCTGTCGGTTTTCAGGGCGCCGGTGTTGGCCAGCACGTCCCGGTACAAAAAGTCGTTCACCGCCTGCAGGCGCTCACTGCTGATGCTGGCCTGGCGATACAGATACAGGCTGGCGCCCAGGCCAGTCAGCAGGGTTAGCAGGGTGGCCGCCAGCCAGGGGCGCCGGGCCCGGCTGCGTTGCAGGGCGCGCTGGGCCTGCTGCGCCTGTGCCGTGGCCTGTGCCTGTTGCTGCTGGGCGTTGCACCGCTGGGTGAGTGTGCGCAGCCGCGTCACCAGGTCGCTGACCGCCCCCAGGCGCTGCCCCGGGTCGCCGTCGGTGGCGCTGGATAAGTCCTGGCACAGCAGCGGGTCGTCCACGTCGCGTTCCCAGCCCGGGGCCATGGGCCGGCGCAGGTCGCCCACCAGGCACTGGTAGAGGATGATGCCCAGAGCGTACAGGTCGCTCTGCACGGTGGGGGGCTGCCCGGCCAGCAGCTCCGGGGCCAGGTAGTGAGGGGTGCCGCTGCCGGCATCGTCCAGCACCGCGCCGCTGGTGGTGAGCCCCGAGCCGGTAATGTCACCCAGGCGGGCGGATTCCAGCAATCGGCCGCTGCCAAAGTCGCTCAGGCACAGCTGCCAGCCGCCCTCAGGCGCTGGATGGATCAGGATGTTGGCTGGTTTTAAATCCTTGTGCAGCACGCCAACGCTGTGGGCAGCGGCCACCGCATCGGCGATCTGCAGGAACAGGGCGAGCCGCGCCTCCCGGGTGAGGCTGGCCAGGCCCTGCGCGCCGGTGGACCATGCCAGCAGGGACTGGCCGGCGTAGGCGCATTCCAGGAAGAAGGGCGGCGCCTCGAAGTTCCAGTCGATGATGCGGGCGATATCGGCGCGCTCGCCCAGGTTCTCCCGCAGCACCCGGTACAGGGTGGCCTCGCGCTTCAGATCCGCCAGGCGCTCGCCGCCGGGGCTGAATTTGTACACCCGCGGCTCGCCGGTTTTGGCGTGGCGAGCCAGCCAGACTTCGTTGTTTCGCGAGCCGCCCAAGGGCTCCCTGAGCACAAAGTTGGGCCGCGCCGGCACGCCCATGCCCGGGGCCAGGTCCAACTGGCTGCTGAACTGGCGGCCCACGGCGCTGCGCTCCAGGGGGCCGTGGAAGCGGTAGCCCACCCGGGGCTGGGTGATGATGTAGCCAGCGCCCTCGGGGTTGAGGGCACTGCGCAGTTTGGCGACGGCGTTGGCAACCACGTTATCCACCGTGGGGCGGCCCTGCCACACACTGTCCAGCAGTTCCTCCCGGGTGACCACCTCGCCGGCGTGGGCCAGCAACAGGGCCAGCACTTCCAACGGCTTGCGCTGGATGTCCACCGGCAGGCCCGCCACCCGCAGCTCAAAGCGCGCCTCGTCGAACTCTGCCGCCCCAAAGCGATAGCGGTACAGGGTCGGTTTAGACCGTTCTGCCATGGCCGGGCGCTTCCTCGTGTGGTTGCAAGGTGTTGATTCCGCGCCCGTTTTCGCGGGGTTAGGAATTGGTTAGGGCAAAGATAGGACAACTGCGTGGCCCTGCGCCAGCCTGTGATGCGTAGGCTGATGCGTTGGCCGGCAGGTTGCGGTGACAGGAGAGATGACATGAATACGCGCAGGTTGAGTGTGTTGTTGGTGGCCGGTGGGCTGGGCCTGGTGTTGTTGGCGGTGGTGTGGTTTATCGTGGCCTTTGCCGATGCCATGGATATGGCCGGCAGCTTTATGGGCGATGACTACAGCACGCGCCTGATGGCGTGCCTGTATTCCAGCGCTGCCCTCTGCGAGGGCGCGGGGGCCTTCAGCGAGGGGCCGGCCTACAGCCCGGTGCTGTTCTGGCTTGGCCTGGTGGCCGTGCTGGTGGGGGCGGTGGTGGGCCTTTCCAGCCGTGAACCGGCAGGAGAGGCTACCCGCGCCGCAGAGCCCGGCCATTCGCTGCTGACCGGCGTGCTGGCGCCGGCCAACTACGCTCGTTTTTGCTACCAACTGGCCCTGGGCGGTGCCATTGGCGGCCTGTTGCTGCTGCCCCTGGCGGTGGCTGCTTGGGGCGCAATGGTGCTGGCGCTGCTGGGCCTGACCCACTACCGGGCACAGCTCAGTGCGCTGGGGGTGTCGCACCTGGGGCTGATCCTGCTGGTGTGTACGGTCGGGGGGCTGCTGCTCTACTTGAGTCGCGGTTCGGCGCTGTTTTTGCTGGTGGGGCTGTTGCAGGCGCTCGGCCTGTACGTGGGCTTCAACAGCTATCGGCACCAGCGGCAGGTTGGCTTGCACAATGCCAAGGACGAGTGCATCGCCGCCTTTCGGCGCGCGCCGTCCGCCAATCTGAGAGAGCCATCAGCCAATCCGGGAGGGCCGTCAGCCAATCCGAGAGAGCCATCAGCCAACCAGAGAAAGCCGTTAGCGAAGCCAGGAGAGCCGTCATGAACCGTGCGCAGTGTGAAAGGGGCGGGTGGCAAGCGGCCATGCGCAAGGGCCGGCGACTGAGGGCCGCTCTGCTGTTTGCGACGATGGCGCTGGCAGCGGCCGGCACTGTCACAGCGGATCCTGGCACAGCGGACCCTGGCACAGCGGGCCCTGCCGCAGCGGGCCCTGCCAATGCAGGATCCCCCACCACGGAGACCAGCGCGGACAGCGTCGACATTCTGGGCTTTCGCCTGGGCATGAACCGCGAAGAGGTGGAAGCGGTGTTCCGCCGCCTGAACCCGGAGGTAAAGCTGGAAGTACACAACGCCTACTTCCACTATTCCGACGGGCTGCAGGAACTGCAGACAGAGACCTTCCTGGGCAGCCTGTCCGGCACGGTGCGCCACGACCGCCAGACCCAGGAAATTCTCACGGTGACGGTGGATTTCTCGCCGCCGCCGCTGGCCGGCCGGGTGGTGCAGATCACCCGCTACGAGAACAATATCGCCAACCCGATCACCCGGGCCCAGTTCCGCGATGCCCTGGTGGGCAAGTACGGCCAGCCGGCCTCGCAGAAGCGCCTGCACTGGCACTTCCCGGCGGATCGAACCCTGTGTTCCAACCCCGCCGCCAGCGGGCCGCTTGCCGCTAACCTGAACACCCTGGTGCAGGGACGGGATATCCAGCAGAAGTACGCCCACCCCGAGCAGTGCGCGTCGTTTTTGTCGTTCAACCTGCGCGGCGACCCGGTCAAGGGCGTGAGCGCCCGCATGGTGGATGTGGAGCACGCCATCCGTTCGCAACTGGCGGCCAGCGAGTGGGTGGCGGGCCTTCAGGAGAAGGCGGTGGCGGAGCGCATCGCCCGGGGCAAGGGCCCGCAGCTGTAAGCGGGCGGCGGTGCCAGCCGCCGTGCCGTTATTTTGAGGGCCTGCGCCGTCTGCCGGATGACGCAGGCCTGGCGGGCAATGCCAGTTGGCCGGTAACGGGGCCATGGCAAGTGAATGGGCTGTCCTATATTCTTGCTATCTGTTTGATAGTCATTCCCATTTTCTCGCCGACAAGGTTTTTAGCGTGCCCCTGATCATCCGCCACCCCGCTTTGCTGCTTTCCCTGCTGGCCGCCGTGTCGGCCCTGTGTGTCATCGCGCCCGCCGGCGCCCAGGAGGGCGTGCCGGTCACCGTGGCGGATGTTGAGCGCATGGCCATTCTGCAACAGGTGCCCCTGACCGGCACGGTAACGGCCCAACGCAGCTCGCGCCTGTCGGCGGCGACCAGTGGCCTGGTGCAATCCCTGTTGGTGGATGCCGGCTCGCGGGTGGAGGCGGGGGATGTGCTGCTGGAACTGGACCCGGAACTGGCCGCCCTGCAACTGGACAGCGCAGAGGCCCGGGCGCGCCAGGCCGGCAACGCCCTGCAAGACGCCAAGCGCCGTTTGAAAGAGGCCCAGGAGCTGATTCCCCAGCGCAGCATTGCCGAAAGCCTGGTGCGGGATATCGAATCGGAAGTGCAGCAGGACCAGGCCGCGCGGGAGCAGGCCGTGGCCGAAGCGGCCTACCAGCGCGCGGTGCTGGCGCGGCACACCCTGCGCGCCCCCTTCGCCGGGGTGGTGAGCGCCAAACTCACCGACCTCGGCGAGTGGGTCACGCCGGGGCAGGCGGTGCTGGATCTGGTGGCCACCGATGCGGTGCGCATGGACTTTCCCGTGGCGGAGGATTACCTGGAGGCCATTCGCCAGGGCGGCCAGGTGCATTACAGCCTGAGCACCGCGCCGCAAATGCGTTACGTCGGGCAGGTGGAAACCGCCGTCCCGGTGACCGACCCTGGCGCCCGCACCTTCCTGCTGCGCGTGCTGCCCGGGGAAGACAGCCCCATGCTCAAGCCCGGCATGTCGGTGAGTGCGGTGCTGCAGATGCCCACCGGCCGCGAGGGCCTGGTGGTGCCGCGCGATGCCACCCTGCGCTATCCCGATGGCCGCACCGTGGTGTGGACGATTCAGCGCGGCGGTGACGGCGCTACCGTCACCGAGAATCTGGTGCAAATCGGCCTGCAGTTCGACGGCAAGGTGGAAATTCGCAGTGGCCTGTCCGGCGGCGAGCAGGTGGTGCTGGAGGGCAACGAGGCCCTGCAGATCGGCCAGAGCGTCACGGTCAGGCGGGCCTCTCCCTCCGCCGGAGGGCGCTAGCTCATGTTCGAGAAAATCGTCGCCCGCGGCACCCTGATGACGGTCACCGTGCTGATCGTCTGCGTGCTGGGCATTGTGGCCGCCACCCGCATTCCGGTGCAGATGATCCCCGATTTGGATGTGCGGGTAATCAGCGTGCGCACCAACTGGCCCGGCGCCACGCCGCAGGATGTGGAAAAGGAAATCCTCATCGAGCAGGAGGAGTACCTGCGCAACCTGCCCAATCTGTCGCGCATCATTGCCACCGCCGAGAGCGGCTCGGCGGAAATCGAACTGGAATTTCCCTTTGGTACCGACATCACCGAAATGCTGATTCGGGTCAACAACGCCCTCAGCCAGGTGCCGTCCTACCCCGAGGCGGTGGACGAGCCGCGCATCTATGCCAACTCCTTCTCCGCCAACAACTTCATGTTCTTTATTGTCACGCCCCTGCCGGACAACCCGCGCCAGCTGGACATGGACCTCACCCGCGACTTCCTGGAGGAAAACGTCAAGCCGCGCCTGTCGCGCATTCCCGGGGTGTCCGAGGTCAGCGTGTGGGGCGGCGCCGAGCGCCAGGTGCAGATTCTCATTGACCCGGCCCGCCTGGCCCAGCGCGGGCTGAGCCTGGCCGATGTGCGCAGCGCCATTCGCAGCCGCAACCGCGACCGCTCCGGCGGCGAGATCGAATCGGGCAAGCGGCAGTACCTGCTGCGCACAGTGGGCCGCTTTGATTCGGTGGCCTCCCTCAACGACCTGGTGCTGGCGCGCCGGGGCGACGCCATTATCCGCCTGGCGGATGTGGCCACCATCCAGCTCGACCATTTTGAAAAGCGCGACGTTACTACCTTCAACGGCCAGGACGGCATCATGGTTGCCCTGCGCCGGGAGTCGGGCTCCAACGTCATCGACATCAAGCGCGCCATTCTCGCCGACCTTGAGCCGATGAATGACGAGCTGCTTGAACCCAACGGCCTGATGATGGCGCTGATGTCCGACGATGTGCGCTACGTGGAGGACTCAGTCGCCAATGTGTGGCAGAACCTCATCCTCGGGGCTCTGCTGGCCACGGCGGTGATGTACCTCTTCCTGCGCTCCCTGCGCACAACGCTGGTGGGGGTGATGGGCATTCCCATCTGCATTATCGTCGGCTTCCTGGGCCTGCTGGTGGCGGGGCGCACGGTCAATGTTATCTCCCTGGCCGGCATCGCCTTCGCCATCGGCATGACCCTGGACAACAGCATTGTGGTGCTGGAGAGCATCGAACTGGAACGGCGCCGCGGGGCCGACCGCGTTCGCGCCGCCATCGAGGGCGTGCGCCAGGTGTGGCCGGCGGTGTTCGCCTCCACCATGACCACGGTGCTGGTTTTTATCCCGGTGCTGTTTGTACAGGAGGAGGCAGGCCAGCTGTACTCTGATATCGCCATGGCCATTTCCGCCGCCATTCTCGCCTCCATGCTGGTGGCCATCACCGTGCTGCCCACGGCGGCGGCGCGGCTCACCATTCGCCCCCGGGGCGAGGGGGAGGGCAGCGCCAGCGGCGAGCGCCTGCGTCGTTCCACCCTGGCGGCCGTCAGTGCCCTGCTGGCCACGCCGCGCCGGCGCTATACCTGCATTGGCATCACCTGCCTGCTGAGCGTGGTGATCATCGCCTGGCTCACGCCACCGGCGGAATACCTGCCGGAGGGCGAGGAGCCGAAAGTGTTTGCCTCGATGAACGCGCCGCCGGGCTACAACCTGCCGGCCATGCTGCAAATCGGGCGCGAGATTGAACAGCACCTGCTGCCCTTTGTGGATGCCGACCCGGCAGACTTCCAGCGCGGCGACGCGCCAGTGCCGGCGCTGAAATACCTCAACATGCGCATTGGCACCGGCGACATGCGCATTATCGCCGAGCCGGTGGATGGCGCCGACATTGAACCGCTGATGGATGCCCTTACCGATATTTACGAAGGCTACCCGGGGATGCGCGCCTTCGCCGCCCGGGGTTCCATCATCACCAGCAACGACGGCGGCACCCGCAGCATCAACCTGGATATCGGCGGCGCCCGGCTGGAGGACATCTACCGGGTGGCGCTGTCCGCCTATCGCCACGCCGAAACCGTGTTCGACAACCCGCGCATCCAGAGCCAGCCGTCCTCGCTCACCCTGGCCCAGCCCATGGTGGAAATTCACCCCCACTGGGAGCGGGCGGCGGAGCTGGGCCTGACGGCCGACGACCTGGGCTTTACCGTGTCGGCCCTGACCGATGGCAGCTATGTGGATGAGTTCTTCATGGAAGACGACAAGATCGACATCTACCTCTATTCCGACGTGGGCCAGAACGCAGAGCTGGACAACCTGGCCCAGCTGCCGGTGTACACGCCCAATGGCGCGGTGCTGCCGCTGGGTGCGCTGGCGAGCATCGAGGAGTCGGTGGACACCAACTCCCTGCGCCGGGTCAACGGCCGGCGCACGGTAACCCTCAATATCATCCCGCCGCGCAGCATCCCGCTGGAAACCGGCGTGGCCAAGGTGCGCAACGAACTGGTGGCGGCCATGCGCGAGAGCGGCGAAATCCCGGCTGGGGTGAGCATTGATATCTCCGGCGCCGCCGACCAGCTGGACGCCACCCGCGAGGCCCTGGTCAGCAACTATGCGGTAGCCCTGTTCATCATCTACCTGCTGATGGTGGCCATCTTCACTCACTGGGGCTACCCCCTGCTGATCATGACCTCCATCCCCCTGGGCATTGCCGGCGGCATTGTGGGACTGGCCCTGCTGAACGGCGTGGGCGCGCTGCTGCCCCTGTTCGGCATGGCGACCATCGTGCAGCCCTTCGACATGATATCCATGCTCGGCTTTCTCATTCTGATGGGCACTGTGGTCAACAACCCCATTCTTATCGTTGACCGTGCCGTGCGGAATGTAAAAGAGCAGGCCATGGTGCCGGTGGATGCGGTGAAGGAAGCGGTGGAGGCGCGCCTGCGGCCCATCGCCATGTCCACCATCACCACGATCTGCGGGCTGGCGCCGCTGGTGATGATCCCCGGCGCCGGCACCGAGCTGTACCGGGGTGTTGGCGCCATTGTCATGTTCGGCATTCTGGGGGCCGCGCTGGTGACCCTCACCATGCTGCCGGCGCTCACGGTGGCGGTGCTGGAGTGGAGCGAGCGGCTGTCCAGCCGCCGCTCGGCAAAGGCCGGGGCGGGCTGAATAGCTGCACCCGCCGGCCTGCTGCGCGGTGTTGGCGGGCCAGTTGCGGGCCTATACTCCAACCATCCCACCGGCAACGAGAGAGGGCAGGGCATGGCTTCAGTGGAACTGCAGCAACTGGCGGCGGAGGCGGAGATTCGCCGGGTACTGGCGCAATACTGCCGCGCGCTGGATCGCATGGATAAAAACGCCGCCTACAACGTCTGGCATACGGGGGGCACTGCCCTCTACCACGATATTTTCGAAGGCACCGGCCACGGCTTTGTGGACTGGGTGTGGCAGGCCCACGCGGCCATGGAGCGCCATTCCCACCAGCTCGCCCAGAGCTGGATTGCCGTGGAAGGCGATAGCGCCCGCAGCGAAAGTTACGTCACCGTGTGCCTGTGGACCCAGCCCGATGCCACGGGCCAGCAGCAGGAAATTGTCGGTCGCGGCCGCTACCTGGACCGCTGGGCCTGCCGCGACGGGCGCTGGGCCATCGTGCACCGGGAGCATATCCTGGACACACAAACCATTCTCCCGCTGGCGGCAGAGGCGGCCGGCGGCGCGCAGAAGGGCTACGTCAGCGGCGTGTCCGCCAGGGACGGCAGCGACCCCTCCTTTAACTACTGTTAACGCCGCTTTTATCCTGCTGACCCTCGCCCTGCTGGCCCTCGCCCTGCTGACTCTCGCCCTGTTGATAGCGCCGGGGCGACATGCCCACATGGCGGCTGAAGGTGCGGGAAAAATAGGCCGGGTCCGGGTAGCCCACTTCGGCGCCGATGTCGGCGATGCCCAGGGCGCTGTCGTGCAGCAGGCGCGCGGCATGGGCCATGCGCAACTCGTCGCGGTAGCCCAGCACACTCAGGCCGCACTGCTCGCGAAACAGGCCAGACAGCCGGGAGGGTGACAGGCTGGCGGCCTGGGCCACGTCGTCCAGGCTGAAAGGGTGGGTGTAGTGGGCCTGGATGAACTCCCGGGCGCGTTCAATGCGCGCATCGCGCTGGCTCTGGTAGCCCGCGGGCAGGCAGGCCCGGCAGCGCAGTATCAGCTGCTCCAGCAGGTTATGCGACAGTTCCTCGCGCAGTGCGTCCTCGGCGTGCAGGCAGTGTTCCAACTCGTGGAACAGGCCGCGAATTTTGCCGGCATGGTTGCCGTGGATGCGTAGTGCGCTGATCTGGCTGCTGAATTCCGGCCAGCGCAGCCAGTCGCGCCAGCGCGAGTCGGGCTGGAATACCACCCAGTCGTACCGCCATTCATTCGCTCCCGCCAGCGGCTGCAGGTGGTAGAGGGCACCGGGCGCCACCAGCAGCACTGTATCTGGCCGCAAGGCCAGGCTGCGCCCCGCCGCCCGCAGGCTGGCCCCGCCCCCCTCGCAGCACAGCATGCTCCAGCCCTGTTCGCTCTGGCTGCCGTAGGCAAAACCGCGTTTGAGGTCGGCCCGGTGCCAGCGGGCATAGCCGGCGGTGATGGGGGCGCGAAACAGCAGGTTGGGGTCCAGGTGGCTGAGGTAATCCTGCAAGAAGGCATCGGCATCGGCGGCGCTGAACCCCGCCCCCTGTCGCCACACCCGGCGCCAGCGCGGCGCCAACGGGGCCAGGGGGCTGTCGGCGGGCAGGGGCCTGCGCAGGGCCTCGGCGTAGGCCCTGAAAGAGCGGCGATCCAGAGGCGTGTCCAGGGCCTCAAACCAGCGGCTGGCGCGGTCCAGGCTGGCGCTGTCCACCGGCTGCCCGTCCAGCAGCCGAAAGAGGGTGTTGGCGGCATCGCGCTGCTCGCTCATGTCAGTAATATCGTCCAAGTATTCGCTGTGATGGTGATACTAGCCCATCGTGGGCCGCAGTACATTGGTGGCAGGCCGGCGCACATCGCTGGGCTGGCCAGCGTGTTAACGATAACGAGGATAAAACCATGAGCGAGCCGCAAAACCTGCTGATCCAGAACGGCACTGTCGTCGATGGCACCGGCGCCCCTGCCTACCGCGCCGATGTGCGTATTCGCGACGGCCTGATTGCCGAAATCGGCGAGGGCCTGAGCCCGGCCGACGGCGAAACCTGTTTTGATGCCGCCGGCTGCGTTGTGGCTCCCGGCTTTATTGAATCCCACACCCACTACGACGGCGCCATGTGGTGGGACGACCGCCTCGACCCGCTGCCCGGCTACGGCGCCACCACCCAGGTGATGGGCAACTGTGGCTTTGCCACCGCGCCCCTGTCGGATGACGAAGCCGCCCGCCGGGAAGTGGTGAAGATATTCTCCTTCTTCGAGGACATTCCCGAAGGGCCCTTTCTGGACAAACTGCCCTGGGACTGGAAAAGCTGGCCCGAGTACAAGGATTCGATGATCCGGCACTGCAAAGTGCCGCTGAACTACGCCGTGTACAGCGGCCACATTGCCCTGCGCCTGGCGGCCATGGGCATGGAGGCCTGGGAGCGCGCGGCGACCCCGGCCGAAATCGAGCACATGGCCCGGATGCTGGACGAGGCCATGGCCGCCGGCGCCATGGGGATGTCCTCCAACCTCATGGACCACGACGGGGAAGACCGGCCGGTGCCGAGCCTGATGGCCGACGACGCCGAATTCCGCGCGCTGCTGGAAGTGCTGGATCGCTACCCCGGCAGCAGCCTGCAGATTATCCTGGATACCTTCCGCAACATGACCGCTGGCGAATCCCTGCAGCGCCTGGTGCGGTTGACGGAGGGGCTCAACGTGCGCGTGCAGTGGGGCGGTGTGCCGACGCTGGAATTCCAGCGCGATTTAATGGGCATCCAGGCGCCGCTGGTGGCATTGCACGAGCAGATCAAGGCCTCCGGCAAGGACTTCTGGACCGGCTTCGCCCACATTCCCATTACCTCCACCCTGAGCGTGCAGAACTCCCTGATGTTCGCCCAGAGCAATGATTACGTGTGGCACGAAGTGGTGACCGCCGAAACCGACGAGGAGAAAACACGCATTCTGCGCGATGCGAACTGGCGCGAGCGGGCGCGCAAGAGCTGGGACGAGGAGACCTTCGAGTTCTCGCCCTTCCCCCGGGGGCGGGCAGAAAACCTGCAGCTGCTGAACAGCGAAAACGGCACCGGCCCCACCCATGTCACCGTGGGCGAATACCAGCAGCAGATTGGCGCGCCCCATCCCTCCGACGCCATGGCCGAATGGATTCTGGCCAACGGCCTGGAATCCACCGTGACCATGCCGCCCTTCGCCATGACCGACGACGTGGTGGAAGCGCTGATCAAGGACCCGATGGCCGCGGGCAACATCAATGACTGCGGTGCCCACGGGCAGATGTTCTGCGGCGGCGGCGAGAACATCAAGCTGCTCACCTACTGGGTGCGCGACACCGGCAAGATCAGCATTGAAGAGGCCGTGCACTCCATGACCGGCAAGCTGGCGCGGCACTTCTCCCTGCCGGACCGCGGTGAACTGGTGGTGGGCAAGCGCGCCGACGTCACCGTGTTCAACCTTGACGAGATCGAGTCGCGGGACATGGAGCGGGTGTACGACGTGCCGGACGGCAAGGGTGGCCACACCTGGCGCTGGACCCGCCAGCCGGCGCCGATGCGCCTGACGCTGGTGAACGGCGTCACCACCTTTGATGGCAGCGCGGCAACCGATGCCCGCCCGGGGGTGATGGTGAGCCCGGTAGCGGCCTGACGGGCCCTGGCCTATGCCACAGCAGCGGGCCCCGTGCGGGGCCCGTTTGCCCTCAGGCCAGGCTGTCCTCGGCCACAAAGTACTTAGGGTCTTCAATCACGTTCACTTCCACCAGGTCACCGGCTTTGCGCAGCAGAGTGCGGCATTCCTCGGACAGGTGCACCAGGTGTAAGGTCTTACCGGCATTGAGGTAGCGCTCGGCCAGGGAGTCGATGGCCTCCAGCCCGGAGTGATCCGCCACCCGCGACTGGGCGAAGTCGATAATCACGTCATCCCGGTCCTGGCGCGGGTCGAACTGCTCCAGGAAGGACGCCACCGAGCCGAAGAACAGGGGGCCGTGTACCGCGTACACGGTGGAGCCCTTGTGGTCTTCGCGCGCCTCCACCCGGATGTGCTTGGCGTGCTCCCAGGCGAAGGCCAGGGCGGAGATGATCACGCCGACAATCACCGCGATGGCGAGGTCGGTGGCCACGGTAACGGCAGACACCAGCACCAGCACCAGGGCGTCGGTGCGCGGCACCTTGCGCAGCACCCGGAAGGAACTCCACTCAAAGGTGCCGATCACCACGATGAACATCACCCCGGTCAGCGCCGCGATGGGGATCTGCTCGATCAGTGGCGAGGCCACCAGAATGAACAGCAGCAGGAACAGGGCGGCAGAAATGCCCGACAGCCGCCCGCGCCCGCCGGAGTTCACGTTGATCAGGCTCTGGCCGATCATGGCGCAGCCGCCCATGCCGCCGAAGAAACCGGTCACGGTGTTGGCCACGCCCTGGCCCACGCACTCCTTGTTGCCACGGCCGCGGGTTTCGGTGATTTCATCCACCAGGCGCAGGGTGAGCAGCGATTCGATCAGGCCGATGGCGGCCAGAATCACCGCGTAGGGGAAGATAATCCCCAGCGTTTCCAGGTTCAGCGGTACAGAAGGAATGTGAAAACTCGGCAGGCCGCCCTTGATGGACGCCACATCGCCCACCAGGCGGGTGTCCAGCCCCAGCCCGATAACCAGCAGGCTCACCACCAGAATCCCGGCCAGGGAGGCGGGAATGGCCTTGGTGAAGCGCGGCAGGAAGTGGATGATCAGCATGGTGAGAAACACCAGCCCCAGCATCAGGTACAGGGCGCTGCCCTGCATCCAGGCCACGTCGATCACCGACCCCTGCAGCCAGGTGCCCTGTAGCCAGCCGGGTTCGCCCTGTTCGCCAAACTGGCTGAGCTGGGCCAGGAAGATGACAATGGCCAGCCCGTTCACAAAGCCCATCATCACCGGGTGGGGCACCATGCGAATGAACTTGCCCAGGCGCAGGGCGCCGGCCAGGATCTGCAACAACCCCATCAGCACCACCGTGGCGAACAGGTATTCCACCCCGTGTTCTGCCACCAGCGCCACCATCACCACCGCCAGCGCGCCGGTGGCGCCGGAGATCATGCCCGGCCGCCCGCCAATGCAGGCGGTGATCAGGCCCACCATGAAGGCGGCATACAGGCCCACCAGCGGCTCGACCCCGGCCACAAAGGCGAAGGCGACGGCCTCTGGCACCAGGGCCAGGGCAACGGTAAGGCCAGACAGCACGTCGTTTTTGACGTTGCCGCTGCGGTATTGGGGCATTTCGAACATCGGGCTCTCCATGGGGCGCCACCCGCTGTGCGCTGCGGATGGGCAAATTCGGGTCCGGCCGGGCTGTGGTTATCGGGGGAGGTCGGCGTGGGCGCGCATGATACCCAAGGGCGCAAGGCTGCTCAAACCTTGAGCAGCCGCAGGCGTTGGCCACTGGGCGCCAAGAGGGGGGAAGTTGCTGAGGGCCAGCGCGGCCCCTATGGCTGGCGCGCCGCCTCCAGCGCCTGTTTGCGCTCGGCGGCCGCCAGCAGCAGCGCATCCAGCGCCGCGCGGTCAAAGCGTTCGCCGCCGCGAATCACCGCGTGCACGGAACGGGTGGCGGCAATGTCCGCCAGCGGGTTGGCATCCAGCACCACTAGGTCTGCCCGTTTGCCGGGGGCAATGCTGCCATAGTCCTGGCCCAGGCGCATAAAGCTCGCGCCGTTGATGGTGGCGGCCTGCAGGGCCTGCAGCGGGGTGAGGCCGGCCTCCACGAACAGGCCCAGTTCATCGTGCAGGGCCTGGGCCGGGTACACGTAGGTGTTGAGAGCGGCGGAGTCGCTGCCCGCCAGCAGGGTGACGCCGGCCTGCTGCAGGGGCGGCAGCTGGGCGGCAATCTGGCGATAGCGCACTTTGCGGGCCGCGCGCTGTGCCTCGGTGTCGCCGGCCATGCGGTCAATGCGCCACTGGTACTTGGCGGTGAATTGCCGGGTCAGGTAGCGCAAAAAGGCGTCGTTGCTGTGGTCGGTTTCATCCAGCCAGGCCAGCTGGCGGCCGCCGATCAGGGTGGGGGTCACCGCCACGTCCTGTTGCGCCAGGCGGGCGTAGGCGGCGTTGGCAGTGGCCTGGTCAAAGCCGCGGTCATAGCGGGCGTTGGCGGCCTCGGCGGTAAGCTCGCCTGCGCGCACGGCGCGGGCAATGGCGGCTTCGTCGGGGTTGCCAAGGCGCAGCAGGTAGCTGGCGTGTTCAATGCTGGACACGCCAGCCTCGGCCAGCTCGAAGATGCCAAGGCCCAGCGGCACGTGGGTGGACACCAGCAGGCCCCGGCGGTGGGCCTCGGCCACCGTGTCCAGGAACAGCTCGGGCGGCAGGGTGTTCTCGGTGATTTTGATGAAGTCCACACCCAGGGCCTGCTGCTCGTCCATGCCGGAGAGCATCTGCTCCCGGTCGGCGATTTCCCGGTCGCCCTCCCACAGGGAATCCACCCCTTCAAACTTCTGGCCGGAGGTAAAAATGCTCGGCCCCAGACGCTTGCCGGCGGCGATTTCGCTGCGCCATTGCAGCACGGTGCTGGCCAGACTGCCCGAGGCGTCGCGCACCGCGGTGATGCCATAGGCCAAATACACCGGCAGCAGCAGGGCGTTGTCTTCCACCAGTTCGGTGCCCTCGAAGTGCACGTGCATGTCCCACAGCCCCGGGATCAGGTAGCGCCCGCCGAGGTCGAGGGTCTCGGTGGCGCCGGCGTGCCCGGCGGCCTGCTCGCCGGGAGCCAGCAGGGCCTTGATGCGGCCGTCCTGCAGCAGCACATCGCGCTGCAACAGGCGGCCCTGTTCCACGTCCACCACCTGCACATCGGTGAGCCGCAGCGAATCGGCGGCACTGGCTGGCAGGGCAAAGGCAGGCAACATGCACAGGCTGAGCAGCAGGCGTCGCAGCATGGGAACTCCGGCGTGTATAGTGAAGGCACTGTGTGGTTTCAGTGCCGGAAACGGCGTGGGAGGGGATGCTACGTGAAAAACCGCGACGACGACAGCTACCGGGCGGGCCTTTGGCCCATGCCGCCAGCCACCCGCACCGCCCAGGGCCAGCCGCGCCGCATGGGGGTGGAGCTGGAGTTTTCCGGACTGGATATCGAGGCCATTGCCGGCGCGGTGCTCTCGGAACTGGGCGGCGAGGCCGAGGTGATCTCCGCCTACGAGCAGAAGCTCCACAACACCGCCTTTGGCACCTTTGGCCTGGAGCTGGATTACACCTACCTGAAGCAGCTGGGGCGCGAGCGCAACCTGGCTGAGGAGAGCGAGCTGGAGCAGTTCGGGGAATCCCTGCTCAAGCTGGTGGCGGAGCAGGTGGTGCCCCACGAAGTGGTGAGCCCGCCCATTCCCATGCAGCAGCTGTGGCGCCTGGGCGCGCTGCTGCAGCGCCTGCGCCAGGCGGGCGCCAAGGGCACCCGTCACGCAGCGGTGTATGCCTTTGGCCTGCACTTCAACCCGGAACTGCCGGACCTTGGCGCGCCAACCATCCTGGCCTACCTGCGCAGTTTCCTGTGTCTGTACGAGTGGCTGGTGGAGCGCGAGCAGGTGGACCTCAGCCGGCGCATCACGCCCTATATCGCCCCGTTCCCGCGCAAGTACGTGCACAAGGTGCTGGATGCCGACTACGCGCCCGACCTTGCCACCCTCATTGATGACTACCTGGCCCACAACCCCACCCGCAACCGGGCGCTGGACATGCTGCCCCTGTTTACCCACTTGGATGCCGCGCGGGTGAAAAAGGCCGTGGCCGACAAGCGGGTGGGCAGCCGCCCGACCCTGCACTACCGCCTGCCCAACTGCCAGATTGACGAGGGCAACTGGAGCCTGGCCTCACCCTGGCGCAACTGGCTGCAGGTGGAAACCCTGGCCTGCGACGAGCGCCGCCTGGCCCGCATGTGCCGCGCCTATCGCCAGCATTTTGATGCGCCCGCCGGGGGCCTTTTCCACGACTGGCCAGAGGCCATGAGCCGCTGGCTGCTGCCGGAACTGCTGTAGTTGCCAGCGCCTGCGAACAGGCCGCCAATGAAGCGGCCGGTGATCGGGGTGACCGGGGCCGACGGCCACCTGCCGGTGGCCTGGTGGTTTATTCGCTGGGCCCTGTGGCGCTGCGGCGCGAAAGCGGTGCGCATGACGCCACGGCGCGATGCAACGGCCGTGCTCGACGGTGTGATTATCAGTGGCGGTGATGATATCGACCCCGGCCTGTACCTGCCCCACGACCCGGAGCGGGCGCCCATGAACCCCGAGCGCGACCGCTTCGAGATTGCCGTGCTGGAAACCGCGCTGCCGGCCAACCTGCCGGTGCTGGGCATCTGCCGCGGCGCCCAGTTGCTGAACGTGGTGCTGGGGGGCAGCCTGCTGCCGGACTTACGCCCCCTGCGCCGGCGCACTTCCAACCGGCGCACGCCGCTGGCGCGCAAAACCCTGCTGGTGGAGCCGGATACCGCCCTGGAGGCCATACTCGGCGGCCGGCGCCTGCGCATCAACAGTCTGCACCACCAGGCCATCGACCGCCTGGGAGAAGGGCTGGTGGTCAGCGGGCGCGACCTGGACGGCTTTGTGCAAGCGGTGGAATCCCCCGGCAAACGCTTCCTGAAGGGGGTGCAGTGGCACCCGGAATACCTGCCCACGCGAGCCGCCCACCTCAACCTGTTTCGCGCCCTGGTACAAGCCGCTTCCACAGCGGGGGGCGGTGAGTGCTAGAATTGGCGGCCGTTTACTCCAGATAAAGAGGGCCGAGCCATGGCAACCCCGGAAGAAGCCGAACAGCACCAGAAATGCATGCAGCGATTCATTGACCTCGCCAACACCATGAAAAACGAAGGCGTGCAGACCCGCCTGATCTCCGCCGCCCTGATGACCGCCTCCGGCGTGTACACCACCTACGCCTTCGCCGGCAACAGCGGCGGCCTGAACGCCACCGGCATCGACAAGGTGGTCGAGGCCTATCGCCAGAACCTGAAGAACATCCAGGACGCCAAGCGCGAAGAAGTTCAGCAACAACAGCAATCGCAGTAAGCCCCTGTCAGCACGCAGGCCCCCCGGGCCTGCCCCGCCGCCCACCGTGCGTGCCCGCTCGCCAGCGCCGGGCCGACAATAGCGGGCCGACAAAACGGGCAAAAGTGACCTGATGAGCAGCCCCGACCTTCCCGATATCGATGCCCCCTCCCTGCTGGACCCAGCCGACTGGACCGGCTTTTGCGAGCAGGCCCACGCCGCCCTGGATGTGGCGCTGGGCCACGTGCGCCAGCGCCAGGCCCAAGGGGTTTGGCAGGAATTGCCCGCCGCCGCCCGGCGCACCGACGCACCATTGCCAGAGCAGGGCGCGCCGCTGCCGGAGCTGGTGGCAGAGCTGCAGGCGCGGGTGCTGCCCTATACCCTGGGCAACATTCACCCGCGCTTCTGGGGTTGGGTGAACGGCACCGGCACCGCCAGCGGCATTGTGGCGCAAATGCTGACCGGCGCCATCAACGCCAACATGGGCGGACGCGACCATGCGCCCATCTACCTGGAGCGCCAGGTGCTCAACTGGCTGTACACCCTGTTCGGCCTGCCCGCCGGTGCCAGCGGCATGATCTGCAGCGGCACCTCCACCGCCACCCTGCTGGGGCTGGCCATTGCCCGCCAGCGGGCCACCGGCGGCGCGGTGCGCAGCGGCGGCAATGCGGTGCTGCCGGGCCTGCGGGTTTACGCCAGCGCCCAGGCCCACGTGTCGGTAGACAAGGCGCTGGAGATGATGGGCCTTGGCAGCCAGGCCCTGTGCAGCGTGCCGGTGGCGGCGGATTTCAGCATGGACGTTGCCGCCCTGGCGCGCTGTGTACAAGCCGATATCGCCGCCGGCCTGCGCCCCTTTGCCGTGGTGTCATCGGTGGGCAGCGTGAACACCGGCGCCATCGACGACCTTGCGGCCATTAACACCCTGTGTGCAGCCCACGGCCTGTGGCACCACGTGGACGGCGCCTTCGGCGCCCTGTGCATGTTGTCCGACGCACTCAAGCCGCGCCTGGCCGGCATCGAGGCGGCCGATTCCATCGCCTTTGATTTCCACAAATGGATGCACGTGGGCTATTCCGCCGGCTGCCTGCTGGTGGCCGATGGCGAACTGCACCGCCAGACCTTCCAGACCTCCCATGCCTACCTGCAGGGCGAGCGCCAGGGCATTGCCGGCGGTTCGCCCTGGCCCAACGATTTCGGGCTGGAACTGTCCCGGGGCTTTGCCGCCCTGGGGGTGTGGTTCCAGCTGCGCGAGATGGGCACCCGCCGGCTGGGGCGGGCCATCCACCGCAACTGCCTGCAGGCAACGGCGCTGGGCGAGGCGGTGGTGGCCAGCGCGCAGCTGGAACTGCTGGCGCCGGTGTCGCTGAATATCGTGTGTTTTCGTTATCGCAAGGGGGGCCTTACCGCGCCGGTGCTGGATCAGCTGAACCGGCGCATTGTGGTGGAGCTGCAGTGCCGGGGCATTGCCGCCCCTTCTTTTACTGTGCTGCATGGCGCGGTGGCCATTCGCGTGGCGATTACCAACCACCGCACGCGCTGGCGCGATTTGCAGGCGCTACTGGCGGCCTGCGAAGCCTTGGGCGAGGAACTGCTGTCAGCGCACTAGCCGGGGTGGCAGCGCATTAGCCCGGGTGGCTGCGCGCGCCGGCCTGGTACTCGGCCCGCGTCTCCGGCAGGGGGTAGTAATCCATCAGTGGTTCCGGCAGGCCCCGGTCGCTGATGATCTGGGCGTGGCTGCGGTTCAGCAGGCGGGGCTCGGTGGCGCCGCAGGAGTGGGAGATGATCTCCACCTCGTGCATCAGGTTGCGCGCATAGTGGGCCACCCGTTCGGCCTTGTCGGTCGGGTCCAGCCCTTTTTGCAGGTCCGGGTTGTGGGTGGTCACGCCGGTGGGACAGGTGTTGCGGTTGCACTGCAGGGCCTGGATGCAGCCCAGGGCAAACATAAAACCCCGGGCCGAGTTCACGCAGTCGGCCCCCAGGCACAGGGCCGCCGCGACCCCGGCCGGGTTGATCATCTTGCCCGAGGCGATCACCCGGATGCGCTGGCGCAGGCCGTACTCCACCAGCTTGTTGACCACAATCGGCAGGCTGCGCCGCACTGGCAGCCCCATTAAATCCATCAGGCTCTGGGGCGCGGCGCCGGTGCCGCCGTCGGCGCTGTCCACGGTGAAAAAGTCCGGTGCGTAATCCAGCCCCAGCTCGTGAATGCGCTGGCAGAACTCATCCAGCCAGGCGGTCTGGCCGATGGCGGCCTTGATGCCCACTGGCTTGCCGGATACATCGCGCACGTGGTGTATCAGGTGCAGCAAGTCGTCAATGCCGTGAATTTCCCGGTGCCGGTTGGGGCTGATGGAATCCTGCCCCACCGGAATGCCGCGGGTGGAGGCGATCACTTCGGTCACCTTGACGCCCGGCAGAATGCCGCCCTTGCCGGGCTTGGCCCCCTGGGACAGCTTGATCTCGAACATGCGCACCTGCTCATGCCCGGCAATGTGGCGCAGGCGCTCGTCGCTGAGGCGGCCCTGGTCATCGCGCACCCCGTACTTGGCGGTGCCGATCTGGAACACCACATCGCAATGGCCCTCCAGGTGGTAGGGCGCCAGCCCGCCCTCGCCGGTGTTGAGCCAGATGCCCGCCTTGGCGGCGCCCCGGGACAGGGCCCGCACCGCGGGCTCGGACAGGGCGCCAAAGCTCATGGCGGAAATATTGAAAAAGGCATCGGTGGTGTAGGGCGTGCGGGCATAGCCCTCGCCAAAACTCAGGTGGCTGCGGGGCTTGATGTCTTCCTCCAGCGGTGGGATCAGGCTGTTGAGAAACAGAATGTCGCCCGGCTGGTTCAGCGGCAGGGTGGAGCCAAAGGCCACGGTGGAGTCGATATTCTTGGCCGCGCGGTACACCCAGCTGCGCTGGGCGCGGTTGAAGGGCAGCTCCTCCCGGTCGAGGGCGAAGAAGTACTGGCGGAAGAACTCCCCGAGGTGCTCAAAGAAGTAGCGAAAGCGGCCGATGATGGGGTAGTTGCGGCGAATGGCGTGGCGGGTCTGGGTGACATCCACCACGTACATCCACAGCAGCACCAGCAGGCCGATGGTGATGGCCAGGGCGGTGACCACCGCAAGGACTTCAACAAAACCCAGGGTAAACTGCTGCAGCGGGTTCATTGGCGCTCTCCATTCCGCGTGGCTTTTCAATGGCGCCTATTCTGGCACAGTACGCAAGCAAGTATACTGCCCCCTGATCTTTCACCCGGCGCGCCTGGCGGCCGGATTGACCGGATACCCGCAACGGGATGGTGAACACCCCCAACACGCTCAGGCTGCTTGCCATGCCCGCCCTGTGGATGGGGGCTGTGCAGTTTCTGTTTGGCGCGGTGGCCCTGGTGCTGCACGACGACAGCATTGCCGAATCCTTCCTAATACCCGGTGCGGTAACCGTGCTGCTTGCCGGCACTGTGCACCTGGTGCTGCGTACCCGCATCCACCAGATTTCCTACCGCGATGCCCTCGTGTTTGCCACCCTCACCTGGGTGCTCACCGGCGTGCTGGGCGCGCTGCCCATCCGGGCGGTAACCGGGGTCAGCTTTACCGACGCGGTGTTCGAGTCCATCAGCGCCCTCACCACCACCGGTGCCACCGTGCTCAATGGCCTGGACGACATGCCGTCCACCTTCCTCATGTACCGCCAGTTTTTGCAGTGGATGGGCGGGCTGGGGGTGGTGATTTTTGTGGTGGCGGTGCTGCCGATGCTGAACGTGGGCGGCATGCGGCTGCTGAAGGCGGAAACCTCCGGGCCGATAAAGGACGACAAGCTGTCACCGCGGGTGACCCACGCCGCCCACAGCCTGTGGCTGGTTTACATCCTGATTACCCTGGGCTGCGCGGTGGCGTTTTTTCTCGGTGGCATGAGCGTGTTCGACGCCATTGCCCACAGTTTCAGCACCGTCTCCACCGGCGGGTTTTCCACCCATGATGCCAGCCTCGGCCACTTCGACAGCCACCTGATCCTGAATATCGCCAACCTCTTTATGCTGCTGGGGGCCATCAGCTTCGGGCTGCACTACCGCATCCTGCTCACCCGCGAAGTGAGCCGCTACTGGCGCGACGAAGAAACCCGCGTGTTCCTGCTGAGCGTGGCGGCCATCTCCCTGCTACTGGCTCTGTACCTGTTGTGGCACCAGCGTTACCACAGCTTCTGGGAGGCCCTGAGCTTTGCCACCTTCCACCTGGTGTCCTTTATCACCAGCACCGGCTTTGGCGACCAGGACCTGACCACCTGGCCGGTGGCGGCGCCGGTGGCCCTGATACTGGCGGGTTACCTGGGGGGCTGCGCCGGTTCCACCGCCGGGGGCAGCAAATTCATCCGCAACATCATCGCCTTCAAAACCGTGCGCAGCGACGCCCAGCGCCTGCTGCACCCGTCGGCGGTGAAGGAAATCCGCTTCCAGCGCCAGATTGTGGCGCCGGATGTGCGCCACGCCGTGATGGCCTTTTTCTCCTTTGTGGCCGCCAGCAGCTTGCTGTTCACACTGGCCCTGATGGCCACCGGCCTTGACCTGCTGTCGGCCTTTTCCGCCGTGGCCGCCTGCCTCAACGTGCTGGGCCCCGGGCTTGGGCAAGTGGGCAGCAACTTCCAGGTGGTGAGCGATACCGGCATCTGGCTGCTGTCGGCGGCCATGATTATCGGCCGGCTGGAATATTTCACAGTGCTGGCGCTGTTTTTCCCGGTTTTCTGGCGCTACTGACGGGCGCTGGCCGCAGCCTGTGCCGGCACGCACATCGGCCCGCCAACTGCTATAGTGAATTGGATCCGGGCGCCAAGACGCCCGGCGTTCAACCTGCCGCTACGGAGACTGCCATGAGTACCCGCCACAGCAAAACCGCCAACCTGACCAGCGCCGGCCGTGAATTTCGCATCTACCCGATGGATCACCTCGCGTCGCTGGGCGATGTGGCCAGCCTGCCTTTTTCGCTGAAGATACTGCTGGAAAACCTGCTGCGTCACGGCGCCGAGGACTATGTCACCGACGACGACGTGGAAGCGCTGGTGAACTGGGACCCCGGCGCCGAGCCCAGCCAGGAGATTGCCTTTGTGCCGGCGCGGGTGCTGCTGCAGGACTTTACCGGCGTGCCGGCCATTGTCGATCTGGCAGTCATGCGCGACGCCATGGTGGAGCTGGGCGGCGAGGCCGGGCAGATCAATCCCCTGTCGCCGGTGGAACTGGTGATCGACCACTCGGTGATGGTGGACTACTACGGCAGCGAGCAGTCCCTGAGCAAGAACACCGACATCGAGCTGCAGCGCAACCTGGAGCGCTACCGCTTTCTGCGCTGGGGGCAGGAGGCCTTCAGCAACTTCCGCGTGGTGCCGCCGGGCACCGGCATTGTGCACCAGGTGAATCTGGAGTATCTGGCCCGCGGTGTGTTCCACGCCGAACAGGGCGGCGAGGCGGTGGCCTACCCCGATACCCTGGTGGGAACCGATTCCCACACCACCATGATCAACGGCCTGGGGGTACTGGGCTGGGGTGTGGGCGGCATCGAGGCGGAAGCCGCCATGCTGGGGCAGCCGGTGACCATGCTGATTCCCCAGGTGGTGGGATTCCGCCTGGATGGCAAAATGGCCGAGGGCGCCACCGCCACCGACCTGGTGCTGACCGTGACCCAGATGCTGCGCCAGCACGGCGTGGTGGGCAAGTTCGTGGAGTTTTTTGGCCCCGGCCTCAAGCACCTGACCCTGGCGGATCGCGCCACCATAGCCAACATGGCGCCGGAGTACGGTGCTACGTGTGGCATCTTCCCGGTGGATCAGCGCACCATCGATTATCTGGCCCTCACCGGTCGCGACGAGCGGCAGCGCGCCCTGGTGGAGGACTACATGAAAGCCGTGGGCCTGTGGCACGACGACAGCACCCCGGTGGCCCGCTACAGCGCCACCCTGGAGCTGGACCTTGGCGATGTGGTGCCCTCCCTGGCCGGGCCCAAGCGCCCCCAGGACCGCATTCCCCTGACCGAGAGCAAGCCCAGTTTTGAAAGCGTGCTGCGGGAGTTTGATGAACTGGCCCTGGTGCCGGCGCCGGAAGAGGGCTGGGAAGACGAGGGCGGCCAGCTCGACGAGCACAAAGAGGCCCTCAAGGGCATTCATGTGGAGCGCGGCGAGGGCAGCTTTGAACTGCGCCATGGCGCGGTGGTTATCGCCGCCATCACCAGCTGCACCAATACCTCCAACCCCGCCGTGCTGGTGGCTGCCGGGCTGGTGGCGCGTAAGGCCCAGGCCTTGGGTCTGCAGGCCAAGCCCTGGGTAAAAACCAGCCTGGCCCCCGGCTCCAAGGTGGTTACCGGCTACCTGGAAAAAACCGGGCTGATGGACGATCTGGAAGCCCTGGGCTTTTACCTGGTGGGCTATGGCTGCACCACCTGCATTGGCAACTCCGGCCCGCTGCCGGACGACATCACCGACGCCATTCGCGCCGGCAACCTGCTGGTGACCTCGGTGCTGTCGGGCAATCGCAACTTTGAGGGGCGCATCCACCAGGACGTGCGCGCCAACTACCTGGCGTCACCGCCGCTGGTAGTGGCCTACGCCATTGCCGGGCGCATGGATATCGACCTGTTCAAGGAGCCGCTGGGGCAGGGGCCCGACGGCAAGCCGGTTTTTTTGGCGGACATCTGGCCGAGCAGCGAGGAGATCAACGGTATTCTGTCCGGCGCGCTGGATACCGCCATGTTCCGCGACAAGTACGCCGATGTGTACACCGGCAACGAGGACTGGAATGCCCTGCCGGTGGATGGCAGTGAGCGCTACCCCTGGCCGGAATCCACCTATGTGCGCAAGCCGACCTTCTTCGCGGGCATTGCCAGCACCGAGCCGGGGGTGGCCGCCATCGAGGGCGCCCGCTGCCTGGTGAAGGTGGGCGACAGCGTGACCACCGACCATATCTCCCCCGCCGGGGCCATCGCGCCAGACAGCCCGGCCGGCCAGTACCTGCAGGCCCAGGGGGTGGATGTGAAGGACTTCAACTCCTACGGCTCGCGCCGGGGCAATCACGAGGTCATGATGCGCGGTACCTTTGCCAACGTGCGGCTGAAGAACCAGCTGGCGCCGGGCACCGAGGGCAGCTGGACCACCAACTTCCTGAACGGCGAGCAGGAATCCATCTTCGATGCCTCCATGGCCTACCAGCAGCAGGGCATACCGCTGGTGGTGCTGGCCGGCGCCGAGTATGGCACCGGCTCATCCCGCGACTGGGCAGCCAAGGGGCCGTCGCTGCTGGGCATACGCGCGGTGATTGCCCGCAGCTACGAGCGCATTCACCGCTCCAACCTGGTGGGCATGGGCATTCTGCCGCTGCAATACCAGGGGGATGACAGCGCCGACAGCCTGGGCCTGGATGGCAGTGAAACCTTTGCCATTCCCGCCGTTGCCAAAGGGCAGGAAGAGGTCACCGTCAGCGT
Source organism: Parahaliea mediterranea (assembly GCF_003402235.1). GTDB lineage: Bacteria > Pseudomonadota > Gammaproteobacteria > Pseudomonadales > Halieaceae > Parahaliea > Parahaliea mediterranea. Next base: position 674,585 of record NZ_QEWO01000002.1, on the reverse strand, counting down.
TACCCGTGGCAACGGCGAGACACTGGAATTTACCGCCCGGGTGCGCATCGATACCCCCAACGAATACGCCTACTACGAAAACGGCGGCATTCTGCACTACGTGCTGCGCCGCCTGGCGGCGGCCTGATAGGCCCGGGCGTGTGCAAGGGCGCGGGCATGGGCGCAAGGTGAAGGGTCAGCCCGCCTCGCCCAGCCCCGTGTGTTGCCGATAGACCCGGGCGTATTCCAGCGCATCGCGATTGTCGATCAGGGTGCCGTTTGGCAGCTCGGCCGTGCGGGCGCTGATTTCCAGCATCGCACGGCCCAGGTCAACCGCGCGAATCACCAGATGCCCCGGCTGCAGCAGCGGCTCCAGCAGCCGCGTGCCAAGGTGGGCGTTTTCATCGGTGGGGCGTATCCAGACTGAGCGGTGGCCAAAGGTGCGGAGGCCCGTGCCCTCGGCCATCTCCGCCACCCGCCGTTCCGCGCGCCCCTTGGCCTGTGCCCACTGGGCGCTTTCTGCTTCCCCCGTACCCATGCCGGTCACGTAGTGAAAGGCCATCGGGCCGGCCTTGCGCGCCGCAAGCCAGGCAGCCACAAAGGCGGTGGGGAAGTCCTCGTGAATGTGCCGGTAGGTCTCTGGGTCCATGCCGATGGACGTGGTGCCCAGCCCCCACAGCACGGTATTCACCGTGGCCAGCACGTCCTCCATGCCCCGGTAGTCGGTGAAGTCTTCATGCAGTATCACCTGCACTTGTCCCGCCGCCTGGGCGGCCTGCAGCCGGGGCGACAGGCGGCGGGTTACGGCGTAAACGGTTGTCACCTCCGGGTCCTGCAGCGCCGCCTTTAGCAGGCCATCTCCCACCGAGCCGGTGGCGCCGAACACCATGACCACCCGGTTGGCCTGCCCGTCGCGCTTGGCGCTGGCCTGGGGTGAGTGGCTGCCAAGGGTGGCCGCGCCCCAGAGGTTCAGGCCGATGATCAGCAGCACCAGTGCTGCCAGCAGCGTCAAGGCGCTGATTTTCAGAAAGTGCAACATGCCGGCCTCGCGCGTCCTGTGTAAGGTGCGCCAAGCTGATCACAGGCCCGGCGAAAGCACAAGCGAGGGCGGGACGTCGCTGCCGATACCACAACGCCGCTGCGCTGGAGCTGATTTTCCCAGCGGTGCTATGATCACCGGCTTTCATTCGCAACAAGGAACCCCGATGGACAAGGCAGCGCGCATCGCGTACATCAACGAACAGCTTCCCCCCTGTATCCAGGTGCTCCATGGGCAGGTGGCCGATATCGACCCCGAAGCGGGTGAGTGCGAGATGCACTTTGAAGTGTCCGAGCAGTTCTGCCATTCAGTGAATGTGGTGCAGGGCGGCAATGTCACCGTCATGCTGGATGCGGCCATGGCCAATGCCGCCTTCATGATGGCAGACGATGTGGTGGCGCTGCCCTCGCTGGAAATCAAGGTCAGCTTCCTGGCGCCCACGCTGGCGGGGCCGGTGAAAGCCTTTGGCAAAGTGGTGAAGTTGGGCGGCAGCACCGCCTTCCTTGAAGGCACCCTTGTCAACGGCGCGGGCGAAGTATCTGCCCGTTCTTCATCCACCGCCAAGCTGGTGCGGCGCAAATAGTCCGTATGGAATTTATAAATGGAGAGTTTCTGATGGCCAGACTGTCACGCCTTGGCGCACTGCTCACTCTGATTGTGCTGCCACTGGCCGCCGCGGCCGAGGACTATTACATCACCGCCGCCGCCATGATCGATACCGAGCGCGGCAAGCGCATTGACGCGCCGGCCATTGTGGTGTCTGGCGAGCGCATCACGGCGGTGGGGCGACAGGGGCAGTTGCAGGCCCCTGCCGGCGCCAAGCACCTGGACCTCGGTGACAAGACCCTGGTGCCCGGGTTGATGGACATGCACGTGCACCTGTCCTCCGCGGCCGAAGGCGTGCCCTTTCTGGAGGAGATGCTGCAGTCCACCCCGCGCCAGACCATCAATGCCGTGCGCAACGCTCGCGCCACCCTGATGGCCGGCTTTACCGCGGTGCGCGACCTGGGTGACGACGGCTACGCGGTGGTGGCCGTGCGCGATGCCATCAACGCCGGCGATATCGAGGGGCCGCGCATCTGGAGTGCCGGGCACCCCCTCAGCATTACCGGTGGCCACTGCGACAACAACTTCTACCCGCCGGAAATGAACTACCAGTCCGAAGGCGTTGCCAACGGCCCTTGGGCCGTGCGCGAGGCCCTGCGCAAGAACATCAAGTACGGGGCCGACACGGTGAAGTTCTGCGCCACCGGCGGGGTGTTCTCCCGTGGCACCCAGGTCGGCGCCATCCAGTACACGCCTGAAGAAATGAAAGCCATTGTTGAAGAGGGCCATCACCGGGCGCAAATCGTGGCCGCCCACGCCCACGGCACCGAGGGCATCAAGGCCGCCATCGAGGCCGGTGTGGACAGTGTGGAGCACGCCAGCATTCTTGATGACGAGGCCATCAAGTTGGCGAAGCGGCGCGGCACCTATTTGTCCATGGATATCTACAACACCGACTACACCCAGAGCCAGGGCCGCGCTAATGGCGTGCCCGAGGAAAACCTGAAAAAAGATGCCGCCATCGCCCAGGTGCAGCGCGACAGCTTTCGCGCGGCGGTGGAGGCCGGTGTGAACATGGTGTTTGGTTCCGACGCCGCCATCTACCCCCACGGCGACAATGCCCGCCAGTTTGCGCGCATGGTGGAATACGGCATGAGCAACGCGCAGGCCCTGCAGGCCGCCACCGTGAATGCGGCGGCGCTGATGAAGCGGGATGATCTGGGGGCCATCAAGGCCGGTTACCTGGCGGACATCATCGCGGTGGATGGCGACCCCCTGGCGGATGTCACGGTGCTGGAGTCGGTGAACTTTGTGATGAAGGGCGGTAAGGTGGCCAAGGGCCTCGTTCCCGGCGCCCACTGACCAGGAGGTTTTGATGATTACCATTCACCATCTCGGTGTATCGCAGTCCGACCGGATTGTGTGGCTGATGGAAGAACTCGGCCTGCCCTATGAACTCAAGTGGTACGACCGCGGCGAGGACTTTCTCGCCCCGCCCGAGTACCGCGCCCTGCACCCGGCGGGCACCGCGCCCATCATCACCGATGGCGACCTGGTGCTGGCCGAGTCCACGGCCATTGTAGAGTACATCGCCCGGCGCCACGGCGGCGGCCGCCTGTCGGTGGACCCAGGCAGCCCCGACTACCCCCACTACCTGTTCTGGATGCAGTTCAACAACAACCTCCAGAGCGCCCTGTTTGTGAAGCTGGCGGCGGGCCCCAATGCGGACCCCGACAGCCAGATAGTCACCACCGCACGGCGGCGCGAGGACGGCCTGTACCGCGCCCTGGAAGCGCGGCTGGCGGTATCGGATTACCTGGGCGGGCCCGACTTCAGCTGTGCCGACATTATGTCGATATTCAACCTGACCTCCCTCGGCATGCTGGGCGCGCGGGCCATCGACGACAGCCTGCCGGCCACCAAAGCCTATGTGGAGCGGGTGACCGCGCGTCCGGCTTACCGCAAGGCCATGGACATTGCCGGGCCCGCCGCGGTCAGGCCCCCATCAACTGCTGGATAAACTCGGCGGTCTGTTCCCGGTGCGGCCCCAGCAGGGGCTCCACCCGGGCGTCGTCCGCCAGTTCCAGGTAAGCGCGCGGGTTGGAGAATTCGCGGAAGCCTTCAATGCCGTGGTGGCGCCCGGTGCCGCTGTGGCCCACGCCACCAAAGCCCAGGTTGGACTGGGCACCGTGCAGCGCCACACAGTTCACGGTAAAACCGCCGGATGAAGTGCGGCTGCGTACGCGCTCTATCTTCTCGGGTTCGTCGGAGAACATGTAAATGCCCAGGGGGCGCTCGCCGGCCTGGATGCGGCCGATGACGTCGTCCAGCGACACGTAGCTGTATACGGGCAGTATCGGCCCAAAAATCTCCGTTGTGGATACGCCCAACTCGGGCGCCGGGTCGCAAACCAGGGTGAAGGGCATGCGGCAGCCATTATCGGTGTTGGCGGGGGTGCCGAGTTCAATAACGCTGGCCGGGTTGTGGTCCCGGGCCTCGTCCACCAGACCCTGTAGGCGCGACCACTGGCGGCGGTTAAGAATGTTGCACACATCGTCGCTGAGGGTGAAATCCTCGAACCAGTCGGCAATCTGCTGGCGCACCAGTTCCACAAAGCGCTCGCGCTGCTCGAAGGGCACGTACACATGATCGGCGTTGATACAGATCTGGCCGTTTTTGGTGATCTTGACGGCCAGGACTTTGCGCACGTTGTCCGCGGTGACCGCGTTTTCGGTAAAGATCACCGGGTTCTTGCCGCCCAACTCCAGGGTGACCGGCACCAGGTTCTCGGCCGCCTTCAGAGCCACCTCGCGGCCAATGCGGGTGTTGCCGGTATACACCAGGTGATCCCAGCGCAGGGTGCTGAAGTGGCGAGCCAGTTCCAGCCCGCCGGTGACCACTGCCACCTCGTCCTCCGCGAAGGCGTCGGTGATCATCTCGCGCATTGCCTCGCCACAGGCGGGTACCTGCTCCGAGGGTTTGATAATCACCCGGTTGCCGGCCGCCAGCATGTCGATCATCGGCCCGAAGGAGATATCAAAGGGGAAGTTCCAGGCCGAGAGATTGCCGATCACGCCCTTGGGCTGGTGGCGGATATAGGCCTTGGAGCTGCCATACAGCGCATCGGGCAGCGGACGCGGGTCGGGCTGCATCCACTGTTCCACATTCTCCAGTGCCTGCTGGGCGCGCTCGAACACCGCAAGATAGTCAAACAGGGTAGTGGTAAGGGCCGGGTGGTTGCCGTAGTCGGCGTGCATGGCCTCCACCACGCGGTCGTGGCGGCTGGCCAGCATGGCCGGCACCCGTTGCAGCCTGTCGATGCGCTCGGCCAGCGTTGGCTCAGGCTGGTTGAAGTAGGCGGCGCGCTGGGCGTCGAATATCCGGTGCAGTTCGGCAATGGCGTTGCTGTCATTATTGGTCATGGCAATTGTCCTTTGCGATGTGGTTGGGAAGATTGCGGAAGGTTGGGCCAGTTTGTTACTGGCACCAGGCTGCCTGCCCGCCGCACGGGTCTATGTCGTCGTGCGGCGTGCATTGGCTTCGCCCTCAATATGCAGAGCGAAGGGATAGTCACCCAGGCACTGCTTGATGTCGGCATGCAAGGCGAGCGCTGCCCTCACCGTCACGCGCTGCCCGTATTGTTTGTCGATATCCACGGTGACGGAAAACGCACTGTCGGCACCCAGTGCAGCGTTGAGTTCCCCGCTCACCAGAGTGTGAATCAGGTCGTTGCGCAGGGCCGGCTTGAAGATTTTGCCCACCGCGGTCATCGGCATGGTATCCACGAAAATCACCGCCTTTGGCACCGCCGCCCGCTCGTGGATGTGCGCCGCGCCAAAGGCCAGCATCTCCTCTTCGGTGGCCTGGGTGCCGGCCTTGAGTTGAATGGCCACCACCGGCAACTCGCCCACGCGCCGGTCGGGCTGGCCGATGGCGGCAGCCTGGGCGACTTTGTCGCAGGTGTAGTAGGCCTCTTCAATCATCTGCGGGTCGATATTGTGGCCACCGCGGATGATCAGATCCTTGCTGCGCCCGGTCAGCCAGAGGTAGCCGTCTTCATCCAGCCTGCCCAGGTCGCCGGTGTTGAACCAGCCATCGTCCACCCATTGCCCCACGTTCTGCGCCGCCTGTTTATAGCCCTGGAAAACGTTCGCCCCGCTGATGGCGATAACGCCGGTTTCGTTTGTTGCGCATTCGCGCACGGCGCGGCCTTCGGCATCGACTTCCACAATCCGGATGTGGCAGTAGGGCAGGGGCAAGCCCACGCAGCCCACCCGCCGGTCGCCGTAGCGCGGGTTGAGCGTGCTGGCCGCGGTGCCCTCGGTCTGGCCGTAGCCTTCCACCAGCACCAGGCCGGTTCTGGCTTCGAATTTGCGAATCAGCTCTGTGGCGAGCGGCGCGGCGCCGCAGAAGGCGACCTCCAGTGACGACAGGTCGTAGCCCTCCACCGGCACTTCCAGCAGGGCGCTGATGATGGTGGGTACGGCGCTGAAGTAGGTGACGCGGTAGGCTTCAACCACATGCCAGAAGTTCTCGATGACAGCGGGTGTGCGATAGCCCGCGGCGGTGGCCAGTATCGCCTCGCCACCCACCAGCCACAGCGAAAGGCCCGTGGCGAAGACGGCATTGACATGAAATAGCGGCAGCCCGCACAGGCCCTTGCTGCTGCTTTTGAAGTCCGCCGCGCAGGCAATCTGCCAGCTGCTGACCACCTCGTTAAAGTGGGTGTGTGGTGCCAGTTTGGGCGTTCCGGTGGTGCCGCCGGTGTGGAAGTAAGATGCGATGTCCGTCCCGTCAATGGCGCGTTCAGAGACAAGGGCGCCGGCCGCCTGGCCGGCCAGCAGCGCATCGAAGTCCAGCACCTTATCATTCAGGTGCTCACCGGGGTCGGTCACGCCGGGCAGGTTCACAGTTAGCACATAGGCCAGGCTGGGCACGCTGGCCTGCAATTGCAGGGCTTTTTGCCACAGCAGCGGGTCGCTGGCGGGGCCCAGGGTCACCAGAACACGCGTTTTTGCCTCGTTGAGGATGGCGGCTACATGCTCCACCTCCAGCATAGGGTTGATGGGATTGTAGATCCCCGCTGCCTCTGCGCCCCAGATTGTGTAGTGGGTCTGTGGCAGGTTGGGCAGCATGGATGACACTACGTTGCTCGTGCCTACCCCCAGCTGGTGGAAGGCATTGGCCGCCTGGGTCACCTTTGCGAGCAGGTCGCTGTAGCTCAGGGCGTGGCTTTGCTCGCCCTTCCTGGCGCTTGCCAGAAAACGCAAGGCGGGCCTGTTGCCAAAACGCGCCGCGCTGGCGCGCAGCAATGCATAGGTATTGGTCGGCAGGCCGCGTTGTTCAATGGGGATGGATTCGATCTGGCGGATGTCGTCGATGGTAACAATGCGGATATTTAAACATTCAGAAGATAAAGGCATGGGGTTGTTTTATGACTGTGTTGGTCTGAAGGTGGTTGGTGCGGGCGGCCCGGGGCGTTTGCTCCGCATCGCGCCTTGGCGATGCGTTGATAACCCGCCCGGTGGGGCCGGCAGCCGCTTTTGCGCAGACTATACCCGGTTTTCAGGGATAAAAACTCAATTCTATGAATACTTCATTATTCACCGTAGAAATAATGGTGTGTGCTATGGGAAGCTTTTTTAGGGGCTGCCTGTACAAGCGCATTTTCCGCGGGCTATTTTTTTCGTTTATTTTTTCTATTTCGCCAAAGTGCTATTAAAGAAGGGTGTATGTGCCGTGCTGGTAAATTGTCGCGTAGATGACAGACTGGTTTCGGGCGGCGGATTAGTGTCGCAATAATCGATGATCTAAAAATAGCCAAGAGCGGCTTAAAAAAAACAAGAAGGCCCCAATAAAGGCCCGCTTAAAATCATTAGAAAAACCACAGCTATAATAACCGAGGATCGCCCGATGCCCCCACGTCTACGTGCTTTTAGTGCCCTGGCCGCTGCCCTGCTTACCGCCCAGCCTGCACTTTCCCAGTCCGCTCTTGAAGAGGTGGTTGTCACCGCCCAAAAGCGCACCGAGAGCCTGCAGGATGTTCCCCTGTCCATTATGGCGATGGGGGGCGAGGCCCTGGAAAGCGCCGGTATCGGCAGTGCCGACGACCTGACCCGCGTGGTGCCCAACCTGCGCATTAACCGCCAGGCCCAGGCGTCGGCAACGGTGATTCGCATGCGTGGTGTGGGTGCCTCTGGCAACAGCGCCATTGACCCCAGCGTGGCGCCCTTCATCGACGGGGTGTACATCCCGCGCCCCGGTGCAATCCTCAGCAGCTTCCTAGACGTGGCAAATGTTGAGGTGCTGCGCGGGCCGCAGGGCACCCTGTTTGGTCGCAACGCCACCACCGGGGCCCTGCAGATCAGCACCGTGGCGCCGCAGTTTGATGGGCTTGAAGGCGAGGTATTTGCGGAGGCGGGTAATTACGATGCCTACCGCCTGCGGGGCATCGTCAACGTGCCCGTGTCTGATACCTTCGCCCTGCGCTTTGCCGGCATGACCGATCAGCACGATGGTCTCTACGACAACAAACTGGACGGCAAGGACTGGGGCGATCGCGATGTCAACGTGGGCCGCGCGGCTGCCCGCTGGCAGCCCAGCGACAGTATCGACTGGATTGTGCGCTACGACTACGCCGAGATGGGCGGCGACGGCATCTTGCCGGCGGAGGTCTCCAGCAAAAATTCCCCTCCGGATTTGGTGAACCGCTTGGGCAACGCCTTTGGGCCGCTGTCGCCGGACATTGGCGACCCCTTCGACGGCACCGTTAGCCAGCGCCTGGTGGGTGGCCTGGACGATGAACAGTGGGGCCTGTCCAGCGACTTCAACTGGACACTGTCCTCCGGTTATCACCTGCGCTGGATTGCCGCGCAGCGCACCTGGAAGAACGACCAACTGGACGGCGATGTCATTTTCACCGGTGTGGACTTGCTTACCCGCCGTGGCTTGTATGATTCCGACGCCATGAGCCAGGAACTACAGTTCATTTCACCGGAAGATGCCCTGTTCGGCGAACGCATGGACTTTGTGGCCGGTCTTTACTACTTCGATGAAGACTACGAAATTGGCGAAGACCTTAATTTTGGCTCCGCGTTCTGCAGCGCGCTGCTGCCGCCTGCACAGGTGCCTGCGTGCCAGTCGTTCCCGCAGCAGGGGGCCACCCAGTTGCGTTTCGACCAGAGCGCCGAAAGTACCGCTGCCTTTATCGAAACCCGCTGGCGCCTGAGCGATTCGTTGGAGCTGACACTTGGCGGGCGTTATACCGAAGACGAAAAGCGCGCCCGCTTCAACCAGGAACTGGCCAACCCCTTTGGCGCGGCAGTGCGTGCTGCCGAAACCGGCGATTACGACTTCGACGACGATCAGTTTACCTATCGCGTGGTGCTTTCCTGGTTCCTCAATGACGACATGATGCTGTTTGCCAACTATTCCACTGGCTACAAATCCGGCGGTATCAATTCGTCCGGCGTGGCCACACCCCTGATTGGCCAGCGTGTGTTTGACTCCGAGTCGGTGGACAACCTGGAGCTTGGCATTAAGAGCACCTGGATGGGCGGCGCCATGCAGCTGAATGCCACCGCCTACCGCATGGAGATTGACGACTTCCAGGACCGCTCCTTCCGTGACGCCAGCTTCCTGATTACCAACGCCGGTTCCCTGCGTCAGCAGGGCCTGGAAATGGAACTCAAGATGCTGCCTACCGACAACCTGAGCTTCGACCTGTCGCTGGCCTACCTGGATTCGGAGTTCACCGACTTCAAGAATGCATCGCCCTTGCCCGGTTGTGCCGTGTTGCCGCCCCCCGGCACGCCGCAGTGCCCCAATCCGCAGGACAATACCGGCAAGCGCAACTCCTACTCCCCCGAGTGGGAACTGGCGGCAGCACTGGAATACACCTTCGACTTTGACAGCGGCATGAGCCTGGTTGCCCGCGGTGACTGGCAGTACGTTGATGACTTCCTGGCGGGCGGCTCCGACCTCAGTCCCCAGACCACTGTCGATGCGTACAACCTGTTTGGCGCGCGCCTGACGCTGCGCGGCAGCAACGCCAACTGGGAGGTCAGTGCCTTTGGTGAGAACCTCACCGATGAGCGTTATGCTATCCAGTATTTTACCCAGGTGCTCGGTGGGGCGCTGGGCCTGCTGGATACCTCCACCGGCGAGACCGTCATGCGCAATTATGTATCAGCGCCACGTACCTATGGCGTCAGTGTAAAATACCTGTTCTGAATGGTTCGTGAGCTGCCTTTGCCACCGCCGCAAACGGCGCGCCCGCGCCTGGCCCTGCACGCCAGGCGCGGGCCAGGCTTGCAAGGCATGCCACCTTGACGGCCGCCAATCGCCAATCCTTCAATTACCGGGAATCTGTTATGCGCAGTACCTTTAAACCCCGTCGCAAGCATCTGCTGGCTGGTCTGCTGGCTTGCTCCACAGTCTACGCCGCTGACTATTCTCCCTACGCCAAGCGTGACTATCCTACGGAAGTTTTCTGGGGCGATACCCACCTGCATACCAACCTGTCGATGGATGCCGCGGCCTTTGGCAACCGCCTGGGTCTGGAGGAAGCCTACCGGTTCGCGCGCGGCGAAACGGTGGAATCCAGTTCCGGGCAGCCGGTTCGGCTCTCCAGGCCCTTGGATTTCCTGGTGGCGGCAGATCACTCCGATGGGGCCGGGCTGTTCGGCCTGCTGGCCAGTGGCGACCCTTCGCTCACCCAATACCCCGACGCCCGGCGCTGGCACGAAATGCTGCGCCAGGGTAAAAACAAAAGTGTGGCTGAAGAGATGATCAATCGCTTTTCCAACGATGATTTGAGTTTCGATATCGTCGACCCGGCACTCGCCACGCCGGTGTGGCACCAAGTGGTGGACACCGCTGAGCGCTTCAATGACCCGGGAAAGTTCACGGCCTTTATCGGTTACGAATGGACCGCGCTGGATGCCGGCAATAACCTGCACCGCGTAGTGCTTTACCGCGATGGCGCCGACCGGCTACGGGACTACCTGCCGTTTAATGCCAGCACCAGCATCGACCCCGAAGCACTCTGGGATCACCTCGCTGAATACGAAGCGTCTACCGGCGGTCAGGTGCTGGCCATACCCCATAACGGCAACCTGTCCAACGGCGAAATGTTTGCGCCCGTTACCGGCAGTGGGCAAAAGTTTAGCCCTGCCTATATGGCAGAGCGGCGGCGCTGGGAACCGCTCTACGAGATCACCCAGATCAAGGGTGACAGCGAAACACACCCACTGTTGTCGCCAGACGATGAGTTCGCCGACTACGAAAGCTGGGATGTGGGCAACCTGGACTTCAGCCAGGCCAAGACCGACGACATGCTGCGCTACGAGTATGCCCGGGAAGCGCTGAAGCAGGGCCTTGAGTTCCAGGCCGCGCAAGGCGAAAACCCCTTCGAGTTCGGCGTAATCGGCAGTACTGACTCCCATACCTCGCTGGCCAGTGCCGAGGAGAATAATTTCTTTGGCAAGCACAAGGTGTTTGAGCCCGCGCCGGGACGGGCTGAAGGTGCTTACAAATCGGCGGGCAGCATCCATCTCATGCGTTGGCAGCAGGTGTCCTCTGGCTATGCCGCCGTGTGGGCAACTGAGAATACCCGCGAGGCCCTGTGGGACGCCCTCAAGCGGCGTGAAGTGTACGGCACCACCGGCACCCGCATGACCCTGCGCCTGTTCGCTGGCTGGGACTTCGAGGCAGCCGACGCAAACTCACCCGATATTGCCGCCATCGGCTACGCAGGAGGTGTGCCTATGGGTGCCGTGCTGCCACCGGCCCCGGCCGCCGCGGAAGCACCAACATTACTGGTGGCCGCCCAGCGCGACCCGATTGGCGCCAACCTCGATCGCCTGCAAATCGTAAAAGGCTGGGTGGATGCCGATGGCAATGCCCGCGAGAAGGTCTACGATGTAGCTTGGAGTGGCGATCGAGCGCCCGGCAGCGATGGCAAACTGCCTGCGGTAGGCAATACGGTGGACCTGGACACCGCCACCTGGCAGAACAGCATTGGTACGCAGGCCCTGGCCACCACCTGGCGCGACCCGGATTTCAACCCCAAGGTGCCGGCTTTTTACTACCTGCGTGTGCTGGAGATACCGACGCCGCGCTGGCCCGTCTACGACGCCGTGCGCTATGGCCGGCCGCTGCCGGAAGGGGCGGTGCTGACGGCGCAGGAGCGGGGCTACAGCTCCGCAGTTTGGTATTACCCGGATTCACATCCAGCGCAATAACGCCAACGTGAGGGGACCTATCATGCTTCGATTTTTCAGTCACTGGGCCGCCGTTTTGCTGCCAGCGGTGTTTTTTTCGGCGGGCATCCAGGCGGATACTCCCCAGGTGCTGCCGCGGCCAGACTTCCAGTTTGAAGGGCACGTTGGCAAAACCTACAAGGAGTCCGATCCCCCGCAGTTTCCCCAGCCCGCGCAGGCACCCAAAGGTGCGCCCAACGTCGTGCTTATCATGCTTGACGATACCGGGTTTGGACAGTACACCGCCTTTGGCGGCGGCATTCCCTCGCCGACGCTGGACAAACTGGCCGCCGAAGGCCTGAAGTACAACCGCTTCCATACCACAGCGCTGTGCAGCCCCACACGGGCGGCGCTGATTACCGGCCGCAATCACCATTCAGCGGCAAACGGTGTGATTACCGAAGCCGCCACCGGCTACGACGGCTATACAAGCATTATTCCGCGCAGTACGGGCAGTGTTGCCGAAGTGCTGCGCCAGAACGGCTACATGACCGCCTGGATCGGCAAGAACCACAACACACCCGCCTGGGAGACCAGCGCGGTTGGGCCCTTCGATCGCTGGGCCAACGGCCTGGGCTTTGACTACTTTTATGGCTTCAATGCCGGCGACATGAACCACTGGGATCCGCTGCTCTACGAAAACCGCAACCTGGTACCCCGCAGCAAAGACCCGGACTACCACCTGACCGAAGACATCGCCGACCGGGCCATCGACTGGGTGCGCCGCAGCACCAGTATCTCCCCGGACAAACCGTTCTTCCTGTATGTGGCTCCCGGGGCCAACCATTCGCCCCACCACGCACCCAAGGAGTGGATCGACAAATTCGCCGGCCAGTTCGACGAGGGTTGGGACGCCTACCGCGAGGCTACACTGGCGCGCCAGCTTGAACTGGGCGTCGTGCCAGCGGGTACCGAACTGACCGAGCGCAGCGCCGGCCTGCCGGCCTGGGATAGCCTTAACGACGACCAGAAGCGGTTGTACGCGCGCATGATGGAAGTCTTCGCCGGTTACGCCGCCCATGTCGATCATCACATGGGCCGCATCATCGATGCGGTGAAAGCAACCCCCGCCGCGGACAATACCCTGTTCATCTACATCGTTGGCGACAACGGTGCCAGCGCAGAGGGCGGGCTAGAGGGCAGCCTGAACGAAAACCTGTTCTTTAACGGTTTCCCCGAAAAATGGCAGGACAATATCCAGCACATCGACGAACTGGGCGGGCCCAAGTGGTTCAATCACTTCCCTAGTGCCTGGGCCCATGCTATGTCCACCCCCTTCCAGTGGACCAAGCAGGTAGCCAGTCATTTCGGTGGCACGCGTAACCCGATGATTATCTCCTGGCCGGCGCAGATCGACGACAGGGGCGGGCTGCGCAGTCAGTTTCTGCATGTTATCGACATCGTCCCGACCCTCTACGAGGCGATTGGCATCACACCGCCGACCGTGCTCAATGGCGTCGAGCAGAAGCCGATAGAAGGCACCAGCTTCCTGCAGACCTTCAATGACAAAAATGCGGCAGAAACCCGGCATAGCCAGTACTTCGAACTGCTGGTGAATCGCGGCATGTACCACGACGGCTGGATGGCTTCCAGCCGCAGCTTCGTTCCCTGGAGCCCCACCCGTGGCGAGTTCGACCCGATGACCGCCGAGTGGGAGCTTTACAACATCGACGAGGACTTCTCCCAGGCGCACAACCTGGCCGATGAGCACCCCGACAAAGTTGCCGAGCTGGAAGCCATGTTCTGGGACGAGGCAGAGAAGTACAACGTACTGCCTCTCGACTGGCGCGGCACCGTGCGCCTGAACGCCGAACTGCAGGGTCGCCCCAGCCTTGCCGGCAAGCGCAACCAGTACGTGTACTACCCCGGGCAGATCGCACTGCCCGACGGTGCGTCACCGCCGGTGCTGAACAAATCCTTCTCCGTCGCCATGGACATCACCATTCCTGAAGCCGGCGCAGAAGGCATGATCTTCACCCACGGCGGCCTCACCGGTGGCTATGGCATTTACCTGCGCGATGGCAAGGCACACTTCGTCTACAACATGCTGGCGATTGATCGCTACACCATCTCCAGTGCGCCATTGCCCACCGGCCGGGTATCGCTGGTGGCCGACGTTGCCTACCAGGGCAAAAACGGCGAGCGAGGCAAGGCTGCGGCGGTCACCCTCACCGCCAACGGTAAAAAAGTTGGTGAAGGCCAACTGGCCCGAACCGTGCCGCTGCAGTTCTCCCTGGGTGAAGGGGTCGACGTGGGTACCGATTCAGGCTCCGCCATCGACTTCAGCTACGACCTGCCATTCTCCTTTACCGGGCAGATAGAGAAAGTCACAGTCAGCTTGAAAGAGTAGGGCGCAAGCGTGCCGCGCTGATTGAGTGGTACCGGAGGCCGGACTCGAACCGGCACGCTTTTAAGGGCGGGGGATTTTGAATCCCCTGTGTCTACCAATTTCACCACTCCGGCACAGGAGTTGGGGCTTTAAGGGCCCCGGGAGAAGCGCGCGATTATAGCAACCGCCGGCCAAACTGCAATCGCTGGCCTTAACCTGGGTGGCAAATCCCTGTACACTCCGCGCCGTCCCGCCCATGGCGGAAAACGGCGGGTTGCTGCCAGGCGGCCCGTTATGAGTACCCAAGGAGATTGAGCATGGCTATGAAACTGGTTAAGAAAACCGACGAGTACAGCATTTACCAACGTGGCGATGAGCGCTACGCGGTGAAAAACGCAGCGAAGAAGCCCGTTAACGGCGAAGAGAAAGCCCGCATTCTGTTGGCAGAAGGCCTGATCAAGCTGACCCAGCCCGCCGAGAAACCGGCGGAAGAGGAAGCCCCGGCCGAAGACGCCGCCGCTGAAGAAGGCGGTGAAGAAGCCGCTGAGTAAGGGCTTTTCGCGCTATCATAAAGCCGGCCCTGTGCCGGCTTTTTTGTTTTTGAATACCGACATTGTATGAAACGCAGCGATTTCACCTACCACCTGCCGCCAGAACTGATCGCCCAGCACCCGCTGGCGGAACGCAGTGCCAGCCGCCTGCTGTGCCTGGATGGCGTCACCGGCGAACTGGCGCACCGGCAGTTCCCTGATCTGCTGGATCAGTTGCGCCCCGATGACCTGCTGGTGTTCAACAACACCCGGGTGATTCCCGCCCGCCTGTGGGGGCAGAAGGAAACCGGAGGGCGGCTGGAAATCCTCATCGAGCGCCTGACCGGTATCGATACCGCCCTGGCCCATGTGCGCTGCAGCAAGTCGCCCAGGCCCGGCAGCCGCATTCTGCTGTCCACCGAACCCGGTGGAGAGCCTGGCCCCTTCAGCCTGGAAGTGACCGAGCGGGTGGGGGCGCTGTTCGCCCTGAAGGCGCCGCAGGGCGAGCCCCTCAGCGAGATTCTGCAGGTGATTGGCCATATGCCGCTGCCGCCCTATATCGAGCGAGCAGACGACGCCGAGGACCAGGGTCGTTACCAGACGGTGTTTGCCGAGCGCGAAGGTGCCGTGGCTGCGCCCACCGCGGGCCTGCACTTCACCGACGAACTGCTGACAGCCATTGATGCGCGGGGAATCCGCCGGGCCTTTGTGACCCTGCATGTGGCGGCGGGCACCTTCCAGCCGGTGCGTGAGGAAAACATCGAAGACCACCCCATGCACGCGGAATACCTTGAGGTCAGTGCCGCCACCTGCGAGGCGGTGGCTGAAACCCGCCGCCGGGGCGGGCGGGTGATTGCGGTGGGCACCACGGCGGTGCGTTCGTTGGAAACCGCCAGCCAGGCCAGCGGCGAGCCGCAGCCCTATTGCGGCGACACGGATATTTTCATCTACCCCGGTTACCGTTTTCGCGCGGTGGATGCCATGGTGACCAACTTTCACCTGTCGGAGTCGACCCTGTTGATGCTGGTGAGCGCCTTTGTGGGGCGCGAGCGCATTCTTGCGGCCTATCAGGAAGCCATCAGCCAGCGTTACCGCTTTTTCAGTTACGGAGATGCCATGTTTATTACCGCCGGGGCTCAAATGGAGCCAAGCGTCAGGGCAGAGCGATGAGCCGCCAGTGTCACATGCAGTTCGAGCGCCGGGGCGGTGAAGGCGCCGCCCGCCGCGGCCGGCTGACCTTCCCCCGTGGCGTGGTGGAAACGCCCGCCTTTATGCCGGTGGGCACCTACGGCACGGTGAAGGGGATGCTGCCCCGGGATATTCGCGACATTGGCGCCCAGATTATTCTTGGCAATACCTTTCACCTGTGGTTGCGCCCGGGCACGGACATTATCGAGCAGCACGGTGACCTG
Source organism: Parahaliea mediterranea (assembly GCF_003402235.1). Classification (GTDB taxonomy): domain Bacteria; phylum Pseudomonadota; class Gammaproteobacteria; order Pseudomonadales; family Halieaceae; genus Parahaliea; species Parahaliea mediterranea. Next base: position 658,488 of record NZ_QEWO01000002.1, on the reverse strand, counting down.
CACGATTTCATGGGCTGGTCCGGCCCCATCCTCACGGACTCCGGCGGCTTCCAGGTATTCAGCCTGGGAGATATGCGCAAAATCACCGAGGAGGGCGTCAAGTTCCAGTCGCCGGTGGATGGCTCGCCGGTGTTTCTCGACCCGGAAACCTCCATGGCCATCCAGCGCAGCCTGGGCTCCGACATTGTGATGATCTTCGACGAGTGCACGCCTTATCCCGCCACCGAGAAGGAGGCGCGCGATTCGATGGAACTGTCGCTGCGCTGGGCCGCGCGCAGCAAGGCTGCCCACGGTGACAGCCCGGCGGCCCTGTTTGGCATTGTGCAGGGCGGCATGTACGCACAGCTGCGGGGCGAATCCCTCGCGGGGCTGACGGCAATCGGCTTTGACGGCTATGCCATCGGCGGCCTGTCAGTGGGCGAGCCCAAGGACGAGATGATGGCGGTGCTGGATGTGATGCAACCGCTGTTGCCCGAGGACAAACCGCGCTACCTGATGGGCGTTGGCACACCGGCGGATCTGCTGGAAGGCGTGCGCCGGGGGGTGGATATGTTCGATTGCGTGATGCCCACCCGCAACGCCCGCAACGGCAACCTGTTCACCTCCCGGGGCCAGCTCAAGCTGCGCAATGCCCGCCATAAAACCAGCACCCTGCCGCTGGATGAAAACTGCAGCTGTTATACCTGCCAGAACTTCAGCCGCGCCTACCTGCACCACCTGGACAAGTGCAACGAAATTCTTGGGTCCCAGCTCAACACCATCCACAACCTGCATTACTACCAGCAGCACATGGCCGGTATTCGCGCGGCCATTGAGGCGCGGCAACTGGATGACTTCGCCGCGGCCTTCTACGCCGCCCAAGCCGAAGGGGTGTAGCAATGTACAAGCTCTGCTTTTATGTTCCGCAATCCCACCTTGAGCCGGTAAAACAGGCGGTATTCGAGGCCGGTGGCGGCACCATTGGCGATTACGACTGCTGCTGCTGGCAGGTGGCGGGGCAGGGGCAGTTCCGGCCGCTGGCCGGCGCCAGGCCCTTTATCGGCAGCGCGGGCGAAGTGGAGCAGGTGGACGAATACCGGGTGGAACTGGTGGTGGATGAAGCGCACATTCGCGGGGTGATCGCCGCCCTGCGCCTGGCTCACCCTTACGAGGAGCCGGCCTTCGACGTGCTGCAGGTGGTGACGGAGTTCGATAGCTGAATGAGCGCCGCCGATGCCCTGCTCAAGCCCCTGGCGGCGGCCTTCCCGGTCAGCGATGCGCCCTGGCAGGGCGAGGGTCGCCAGGCTGGTGTGCTGGTGGCGTTGACGGACGAAGCGCAGCCACGGGTGATTCTGGGGCGCCGCGCCCATCACCTGCCCCTGCATCCGGGGGAGGTGGCCTTTCCCGGCGGCAAGCGCGAGGCGGTTGATCGCAGCCCCTGGGATACCGCCCTCAGGGAAGCACAGGAAGAGGTGGCACTGGCGCCGCAGGCGGTGCGCGCCGTTGCCCAGATGCCGCCCCTGCTGACCCGCTCGCGCTATCAGGTGCTGCCCTGTGTTGGCCTGGTGCCAGCTAGCGTGGTGCCCGAGGTGGACCCGGCGGAATTCGACAGCGCCTTTATGCCGCCCCTCTGTCAGTTCGACGGGCGCGAGGGTTTTCGCCTGGAGCGCATGCCCTACGGCGGTAGTGAGGTTTACGTACCCCACTATCAAGTGGGTGATGACAATGTGTGGGGGGTGACGGCCGCGGTACTGGCCCGCATTGTGAACCTGGTCTACGATGCCGGGCTCGATTTAAAACGCAACTGGGAGGATTTGCCATGAAATATTCGCTGGGCGACAAACAGGTCGCATTGGAAGGCGAGAACCACTTTATCGCCCCCAACGCGGCGGTGATCGGCGATGTGACACTGAAAGACAGCGCCAGCGTCTGGTTCAGTTGCGTGCTGCGCGGCGATGTTGAGCGCATTGAAGTCGGCGCCGGCAGCAACATTCAGGATGGCACCGTCATTCACGCGGATCCCGGGTTTCCCTGTGTGGTGGGCGCTAACGTGACTGTTGGCCACAATGCCATGCTGCATGGCTGCCACATTGGCGACGGCTCACTGGTGGGCATTGGCGCGGTGGTACTGAACGGCGCCAAGGTCGGCAAAAACTGCCTGATTGGCGCCAACGCCCTGGTGACCGAGGGCATGGACATTCCCGACGGCAGCCTGGTGCTTGGCGCGCCAGCCAAGGTGAAAAAGGCGCTGGGCGAGGACGCCATCGCCATGCTGGCACTTAACGCCAGTCACTATGTGAACAATGCCGCCAACTTCAACGCGCTGCTCAAGGAACAGGCGTGAACGAAGGCGAACCCAAATCGCCCTGCATTTCCGTGTGCGTGCTCAACACCGAGGATGTGTGCATCGGCTGTTACCGCAGCGCCGCCGAAATTACCGACTGGTTCATGGCCAGTGCGCAGGAGAAGCGCGCCATCATCCAGCGCGCGCGCGAGCGCATGCTGGCGGATAACCCCATCCGCCTGAGTTGAGTGCTTGTGCCCCCTAGCTGTTGCCCGCTGGCGGCAGGAAGGCGGTATCCATGTAATAGCGGGAAGGGTCATCCCGCTCGATATACACGGTGATGGATTCTGTGGTGACGAACTCGCTGGGGTCGTACCAGATGGGTTCGCTCTTGAAAACGTAGACCTTGCGTGTGCGCGGGTCCTGCCACTGGGCAAAAATGCGAAAGGGACTGCGGCCGTTGGATTTGTACGAAGTATCCAGCGCCACCGATTGCAGTTCTGCCTTCACCGGCGTGCCCTGCTGGCGCAGGTGGCCATGCAGGCGTTTACGGTACAGCAGGGTGGCGATAATGCCGCCGCCCACCAGCGTGAAAATGGTGCCCATGCCGCCGAGAATCAGCGCAAGGCCCCACAGCGAGAAAAAGCTCTCGATGCGCGCCCTCTCTGGCGTTTCTGGCCGATACAGCACGGTTACCTTTTCTCCCCGGTGAAACGACGGCGGGTTGCTGCCACTGCTGGAGGTGAATTCCACCTTCCTGCCATCGGCGCTGGTGAAGGTGACCACCGGGCGGTAGGTGGTGGAATCCGACGAGCGCGAGCGCACCAGGTCGATCACCTCGCCCTCGGCCCTGGTCGCATGGGCGATGAAGTCCTGTGTATTCAGGTATCCCCACACCGCGCCGCCCAGCATCAGCAGTCCGGTAACGGCGAATATGGTGGGTACAATTTTGAGTGCGTTCACGGGAACCTCCCTGTTGCCTGCACTCAATTATAGCCAGCATCCACCTGTTGGTGTGGCGGCAAGGTGCCGCTGGCGGCCATGCAGTGTCACGAGCGGGCCCTATAGGGCAAAGCGCACCCCGGCGAAGGCGGACAGGCGGGCCCCCGGCGCGAGCACGGCGGCGTCTGGCGCCGCCACGTCGCGCACTTTGACGGTGGCGATGTAATCCTCATCCAGCAGGTTCTTCACTTCGGCGAAAAGCTCCCAGCGCTCGCTGCTGTAGCCGGCGCGCAGGCCCAGCAGCTGGTAGCTCTCAACCTGGTAGGTGTTGGCAAAGTCGGCGTAGCGCTCGTCAATCACATCAAAGGTGGGGCCGGCGTAAAAGCCGCTGGCGTGGCGGTACAGCACCTCGCCGCGCAGGGCATAGCCGGGGGCTGCCGGCAGCTGGTTGTCGCCGTACAGGGCGTCGTCATCAAAGCTGAATTCGTTCACAGTCACGCTCAGGGTGGGCTGCAGGCTGTGTACGCCGGCGGCATCCAGCGCGAAGCTGGCGCCCACCAGGGCTTCGATGCCGGCATGAATGGTGTTGTCCACGTTGGCCGACAGGCTGGTGCCGGGGGCGGCCGGGTCGTCCACCGAAAGAATCTCGTCGTTGATCTCGCCGTAATAGAGCGCCACGTCCCAGTGCCAGTTGCTGGCGTTGCCCAGCGCCTGCTGGCCCCGGCTGCCCACCTCCAGCACGGTGCCGCTCATGGCGTCCAGCAGGGCGTTGCTGGCGCTCACGTCGTCCTCCAGCTCGTAGTTGGTGGGCGCCTCGTAGGTGCGGCTAAGGTTGGCGAATAGGGACACGTTGTCGCTCACGTCGTAAATCAGGCCCAGTCGCGGGTTCACGCTGTCGTAGCTGCCCTCGGGGTTGCGCAGGGCGCCGCTGGCCACGGTCTCGTTCCAGATTTCGCGCTCGGTCCACAGGGCCTGCAGGCCGTAGACCAGGGTCCAGTTGCTGGCGAGCTGCCAGCGGTCAACGGCAAAGGCTTCGACGCTGCGGGCGCTGTTGTCCACGCGGGTATCCAGCCGGGTGCGTTCGCCGCCCCGGTGGCTGTAGTTGCCGCCGGTCACGGCGTTGTCGCCCAGGTCGATACCCAGCAGCACGTCGTGGTTGCCGGCGCGCAGGTTGTAGCGGGCGTTGGCGCCGATATTGCGGTGGTCGGTATCAATCAGCAGGCTGAAAACCTGGGTGGGTGGCTGTGGGCCGGGGCCGTCAAAATCCACCGCCACATCAACGATGGGGTGGTGCAGGGACTGTTCTTCCCAGGACAGGCCAAAGGAGAGGTCGCTGTTGTCGTTCAGGTTCCACCGGGTGGTGCTGGCCAGGCGCCAGCTTTTTACGTCGCGGCTGTAGTTGCCGCGCAGGGCATCGGCGGTGGCCTGGCTGGAGTCGTCTGCCACCTGCTCGGCGCTCAGGTTGCCGGGCAGTTCGCTGTCGTTGTCCAGCCAGTTAAAGAACAGCCGGGTTTCACCCCGCTCGCTGAACTGCCAGCCGGCGTTGGCGTACAGCCCGTTGCGGCGCTGGGCGCTGTGCTCGCGGTAGCCGTCGAAGGCCTTGTGCTCCACGCTCAGCAGGCCGTCCAGGCCGTTGTCGCCCACCCCGCCAATGCTGGCGCGGGCGTTCAGAAGGCCGTCGCTGCCGCCGCTGAAAAAGGCCTGCACAGGGGCGCTGTCGCGGGCGGTGGGGGTCTGGAAGTTAATGGCGCCACCGAGGGTGGCGGCGCCGTAGGTGAGGGCGTTGGCGCCGCGCGCCACACTGGCATAGCGCGCGGCCAGGGGGTCGATAAAGCGGTTGTGGTTGTTGCCATCGGCGGTGGTGACGGGCAGCCCGTCCTGCAGCAGTTTGATGCCGTTGGCATCGTAGTCGGTGGCGTCCAGGTTGGAGCCGCGACTGGAGAGAAACACGCTGTCGCCGCCGCTGGCGCTGTCACTCCAGATGCCGGGCGCGTAACGCAGCATGTCCGCCAGGTTGCTGACGTTGCGCTGGTACAGCGCTTCACCGTCGATCAGCGAAAGGCCACCCGGCGTCAGCGACTGTTGCTTGAGCAGGTCCATCTGCAACTGCTTGGCGCGCACTTCCACGGTTTCCAACCGGTTTTCCTCGCTCTGTGCAGTGGCTGCGGAGCCGCTGGCGGCTATGGCGGCTGTGGCGAGAAGGGCGGCATGAAGGGGAGAGCGCAAAGCAAGCAACAACATGGTGTGGTTCCGGTCGATATGCAGGGGCGGAAAGTATAGGGAGGGTTGCATCGCAGGGGGATGCGACACGTTGTCGCATCGTTTGATGCGGCGGGGGCGGTGCGTTCGCCTGGGCTTGCATCGCACCTGCGGGCCGGTACTGGTATGATTTTTTGCCCGGACCCGGTTTGCCTGCGTAGTGTGCAGAATGCCGGAACCGCAATTGCTATGGAAAGAAAATCAGCGAGGCAGGCAATGCGCGTTATTCCCCACATGCACGACTTTGTCAGCGGCCTGCCTCCGGCGGGGCGTGAGGCCTTTGAACGCATGAGCAGTTTGCGCCAGGTGGCCGCGGGTAGCGCGGTGTATCGCCAGGGTGATTCCTCCGATGAGGTCTACCAACTGGTGGCGGGGGTGGTGCAGCTATGCAACTACACCGAGGATGGCCGCGAAATCATCACCGCCCAGTTTCGCGCGGGCGATTGTATTGGCGAGATGGGCATGATCGATGGCCTGCCGCGCGTCAGCCATGCGCTGGCCCTGGAGGACTGTGTGCTGCGTGTGTTGGGCCGGCGCCAGTTCGAGGCCCTGGTGGCGGAGTTCCCGGAGCTGAACCAGACCCTGCTGTTGACACTGTGCAGGCGCCTGCGAGCGCTCTACGCGCTGCATGAAGAGGGCGGGCTTAATCTGCATCAGCGGGTGGCGCGGGCCATTCACCGGCTGGCATTTACCCACGGCCGCTACGACGAGGATAACGCCCGTTATGTGGATCTCTCACAAGAGGAACTGGCGCGCCTGATGGGGGCATCCCGGCAGAGTATCAATCGTGAGTTGCAGGCCCTGCGCAAGGCCGGGGTGGTGGAGTTGCGTTACGGCCGCATTTACGTGAACGACCTGGAAAAACTGGCGAAGAACTACGGGTATCTCACCGGCATGGAGCAGATCACCACAGCCTATGATGCGCCCGAGTAGCTGGCTGCTGCAGTAAAAAAAGCGCCGGGGAGGAGGGAATCTCCCCGGCGCAGGATCTGCATGGGCAGATCAGAAGCGGTAGGTGGCTTGCAGCAGGTAGCTGCGCGGGCGGTCCAGCAGCTTGAAGCCATTGCCGGCGACCAGGGGCTGGTCATTGGCGTTGGCGGTGCTGGTGTATTCGTCGGTGAGGTTCTTGCCGACCAGCGCCAGTTCCCAGTTGCCCGCCACGCTGCCCAGGCTCACGCGGGCGTCGTACTTGGTGTACGACTCCTGGTAGGCATAGATGGGGTCGAGATCGGAGGCGGTGTACTGCTCGTCGGCGTAGTTCACGTTCAGCACAAAACGCGCTTCCAGCGTATTGCCCACGGGCTGCACATAGCTGAGGTTCAGGTTGTAGGCCCATTCGGGCGAGAACACGTTGGTGCTGCCGCCCGCGTCGCGGTAGGCATCTGGCGTGCCAAAGTTCATACAGCCGCCGCGCACATCGTCTGCCGGGCTGGCCCAGCAGGGCGCATTGGGCCAGGAGGCGTAGGTGGCATCCAGGTAGCTGCCGGCAAAGCGCACGGTGAGCTTTTCGGTGGCGGCCCAGTTGATGTCCACCTCCACACCCTGGGACTCGATCTCCGCGGCGTTCTGCACAAAAAAGCCCGTGGCGCCGTCAAAGATGTTCACCTGGTAGTCTTCCACCGCAACGTAGAAGGCCGTGGCGTTCAGGGTCATGGTGTTATCAAGCAGGTAGGCCTTTACACCCAGTTCGTAGTTTTCCGCGGTTTCCTCTTCGTACTCGAACAGCGGGTCATCGTTGGTGGACAGGAAGCGGCCGTCAAAGCCGCCACCCTTGGTGCCGGTGGAGGCGGTGGCAAACACCATCACGTCCTCGGTGATGTCGTGCTCCAGGGTAATCTGCCAGTTCCAGTCCTGCTCTTTGCGGTCGCGGCCGCGGATGTCGTGCTCGGAGGTACCCAGCAGTTGCCCGTAGATCAGCTCGGTGACTTGCCCCGCGCTAACACCGCCGAGGTCCACCGCACCAAAGCCTGCCAGGAAGTCGTCATAGTCGGCGGCGCTGTCACCGTAGGCCAATGAGCCGGCGGGCAGGCCCGCCAGTGCGCTGTAGTCCCAACCGCCGGTAAAGTACTTGTCGAGGCGGTGGTCTGCGGTTTTCTGTTCCTCGAAGTAGCGCAGGCCAAGGGTCAGGCGCGTGGCGTCGGTAAAGCTGTAGGTGGTGGAGCCAAACACCGCCCACATGTCCTGCTCCTGATCCAGGGTGTATTCACGGGACAGGTTGGGCACCAGCAGGGGGCTGGGGGCGCCGACCATCTGGTAGGCCATGGAGGTACCGAAGGCGTCCCGGGCGTTGTAGGTCAAATCGCTCTGGTGGTAGTAAAGCCCCACGATGTAGTCGAGTTTCTCACCACCGGGAGAGGTCAGGCGGATTTCCTGGCTGAACTGGTCGTAGTCCTCCCGGGCGTCGGCCTGGGTGAGGGGCAGGGCGGCAAAGTCGCAGTCACAGATGTCGCGGTACTCGTACTGGGCATAGCCTGTGATGGCCGTCAGGGTGTGGTCGCCGATGGCCCAGTCCAGGGTCAGGCTGCCCACATCCATGTCGTTCTGGCTGCCTTCTTCCAGGTCGGGGAAGCCCGGCAGGCCGGCGAACTCGGGCAGTACCTGCCCGAGCAGGGCGCCACCATCGTTGACCACGGCGCGCTCGTCGTCGTATCTCTCCCGGCCGTTGCCGCCGGTAGCGGCGGCCACCAGGGCCTGGTTGAGGTTGTTGAAGGCTACTGCGCCAGCGTTAAAGGGGTTGAACACGCCCAGCTGGGTGGTGGTCTGGGTGGCGTCGAACTGGCTGTTTTCCCATTTGCCGGTGATGGTCAGGTTGTCGGTGGCGTCCCAGGCCAGTTGCGCGCGCACGGTAGTGTCCTCGCGCGAGGGGCCATCGTCGCCGGTCATCACGTTGTCCAGATAGCCGTCAATTTCGTAGCCGCGGGCGGCAATACGGCCGCGCAGGTTGTCGGTGATAGGGCCGGAGAGGTAGCCGTTCAGTTCTTTTTCACCATAGCTGCCGTAGCTGGCGTTCACCATGCCTTCGAATTCTTCGGTGGGCTTGGCGGTAATCAGGCTGATGGCGCCGCCAATGGTGTTCTTGCCGAACAGGATGGACTGGGGTCCGCGCAGAACCTCGACCCGCTCCAGGTCCATGAAGGGCGCCCGCGAGAGCTGGTGGCGGCCCATGTAGACCCCGTCGTGGAAGATCGACACCGACTGCTCCATACCCTGGTTGGCGCCGGGCGTTCCCACGCCGCGAATGAAGATGAAGTTGTAGATCGGGTTCTGGGAGATGGTCACCGCCGGCATATCGACGGCGAAGTCTTCCGCCCGGGTAATGTTCATGTCCTTGATGGATTCACCGCTCATGGCGATCATCGAGATCGGTACGTCCTGCAGGCTTTCGGCGCGCAGGGTGGCGGTGACCACGACTTCTTCCAGTTGCTGTGCCTGGCTACCCTGGGCAAGCAACAGCCCCAGCGCTATGGCAGACAGTGATGACGCAGGTTTAACAACATTGCTGATGACAGAGTTCATCTCATTCCCTCTTTAATTGTTAGTTCAGCCAGGCGGAGTGCGTATGCCCCGCCTGGTCAGGGGAGAGTGAATGCTACGTCAGGGGGCAATTTGCGCAGTGTCACAAGCGCGACACATGCAGAAAATTTGTCTGAAGAACAACCCGAATCCGGCAGGCCCGCAGCGTGTGCGGCGCTTGCCGGGAGTGGGGTAGGGGCGGCCCTACTGGGCGCCGGCTTTGTCCGCCTCGCTGCGCTTGGCGTCCTGTTTGAGCAGTTCGCTACGCCAATGGTGGGCGCGCTCAATCACGTACTGGTGAATGGACTCAACCTGCTTGGGCTCGAGAATCCCGCCGAAGGGCGGCATGCCCTTGTTGGCGCGGATGCCAAATACGATGGGCAGGAAGTCTTCGTGCTCCTGGGGGGTGAGGTAGCGCAGGTCGGGGATAATGTCGGCGCTCATCGCCGACAGGCCGTGGCACACCCCGCAGTGCAGGGCGAACAGCTCGGCGCCTTCGGCCAGTGTGGCCTCGTCGGCTTCCACTGGTGGCGGGTTGGGCAGCTCGATCTTGCGGCGCTTGATGGGGGGAAGTTCCGCCTTGCCGTTCAGCTTGAACACGTACAGGCGTGAGTCATTCACCACGTGGGTGCGGTAGGCCAGGGCTCCGAAGGTAATGGGGAAGGCGCCGCCCCAGCCGACGTTGAAGGCCACGTATTGCTCGCCGTCCACTTCGTAGGAGATCGGGCCTGCTCCTACCCCGCTGGATACGCTCTGTTCCCACAGTTGCTCGCCGGTATCCGCCGCGTAGGCCAGCACCCGGCCATCCGCGGTGCCCTGGAATACCAGGTTACCGGCGGTGCTCAGCGTGCCGCCATTGGCGATGTGCTCGTAGGGCTGGCTCCAGCGCTCTTCCTGCTTGACCGGATCCCAGGCCTGCAGTTTGCCACGGTACACACCGGCCAACTCTTCAACGGCGTCCAGGGTTTCTGGCACCTTGGGTACTACCAGGCCCAGGTTGGGCACGCCCGGGCGTGTCACCGGCGGTTTCTCCAGAGGCTCGAAGTACTCCATCGTCACCTGCTGGGGGATGTACACCAGCCCAGTGTCGGGGCTGTAGCTCATCGGGTTCCAGTTATGGGCACCCTGGGAGCCGGGGAAGACCACCTTGGGCTCGCCGTTGGTCCAGTAGTCGGCCGCTTCCCAGTCGACAATCGGGCGGCCGGTCTGCGGGTCGATACCCTTGGCCCAAGTGACATGGCCGAATTTTTCGGCGGACAGGAATTCACCGGTGGCAGCATCCAGCACATAGAAAAAGCCGTTCTTGGGTGCCTGCATCACCACCCGGCGAGGTTCGCCGTCAATGGGCAGGGTGGTCACGATGATGTGCTGGGTGGCGGTGTAGTCCCAGGCGTCGCCAGGGGTGGTCTGGTAGTGCCAGACGTATTCGCCGGTCTCTGGCCGCAGTGCCACGATGGAGGACACGAACAGGTTGTCGCCCTTGGCCTCGGAGCGCAGCGCCGGGTTCCAGAATGAGGCATTGCCAACGCCAATGTAGAGCAAATCGAGGTTTGCATCGTAGGCCATGGCATCCCACACAGTGCCGCCGCCACCCTGTTTCCAGTAGTCGTCGCCGTGCCAGGTTTTACGGATCATGGTGATGGTGTCGGTTTCGTCGCCCTGGGCCGGGTCGCCTGGCACGGTAAAGAAGCGCCAGGCCTGCTTGCCGCTATCGACGTCGTAGGCGGTGATATAGCCGCGCACGCCGAACTCTGCGCCGCCGTTGCCAATAATCACCTTGCCCTTCACGACGCGGGGCGCACCGGTGATGGTGTAGTTGCGGTCCGGGTCGATCAGGGTATTGACTGACCACACACGCTCGCCGGTCTTGGCGTCGAGGGCTTCCAGGCGGCCATCGTAAACGCCAACGAACACCTTGCCACCCCACACGGCCACCCCGCGGTTGGCGGCGTCACAGCAGCCGCGCCCCTGAATACCGCGCCACACTTTGGGATCGTAGCGCCACAGTTCCCTGCCGGTTTTCGCATCCAGCGCGTACACCATGCTGTAGGCGCCGGTGGTATACATCACCCCGTCGACCACGATGGGGGTGGCTTCTACGACGCGATCCAATTCGTACTTGTAGGTCCAGGCCAGACCCAGATCATCCACGTTCTCGTCGTTGATGCTGGCCAGTGGAGAGAAGCGCTCCTCACCGTAATTGCGGCCGGTGCTCATCCAGTTGCCGGGCTCCTGGTCGGCGGCCACCAGGCGCTTGCCAGTGACCTCTGCGGCCTGGCTGGTAGCGGCCAGGCAGGAACTCAGAAGCAGGGGGGCAATCGTTCTTATAGTGGAAAGGGCTTTCATTAGTACACGGCCTCACTCGGGTTGTTTTCATTGTCTCCACTGGCGATCGCCAGGGCCTGTTGGGCACCGCTGCGGAAAAAACTGATATCAGTGCCGGCGGAAGCAAAGTCGAATCCTCCCTCCAAGGCAGAGTTTGCCATCTGCGCAGTGTAGCCGAACATGCCGGTGGCAATGCCGGCATCGCCGGTCGCTTTCAGTATGCGCTCGATGGCGGCCCGGAACGGCGGGCTGTCAAAATCGCCGGGAGGCAGGCCCAGGCCGTAGCACAGGTCCATGGGGCCAACGAAGAGGGCGTCGATGCCGGTAGTGGCGGCGATGGCCTCCACGTTGGCCAGGCCTTCCTCGGTTTCTATCATGGCGATGCAGGCGATTTGTTCGTTGGCAGTGGCGAGGTAGTTGAAGCCCTCGATCATGGCGTCGCGCAATGGCCCGCAGGAGCGATTGCCCGCCGGTGGGTAGCGGCAGGCTGCGGCGGCCCGGCGGGCGTCGTCGGCGGTATTGACCATGGGCACAATAACCCCGTGGGCGCCGGCGTCCAGCACTTTGCCGATCTGGTCGCTCTGGTTGGCGGCAACGCGCACCAGCGGTGTCAGTGGCTGGCCGCAGATGGCCGGCAGCAGGCGGGTGAGGTCACTGTAGTCCATCAGCCCGTGCTGCAGGTCAAAGCAGATCCAGTCAAAGCCCATGCGGGCGAGGGTTTCCGCCAGGTGGATGTCCGGAAGGTTGGACCACACGCCGAGGGAGCTCTCCCCGACGCGCCAGTGTTGCAGTGCCTGGTTGATCATGACGTGGTTCCTGTGGAGGGCGAGTTAGGTACGTGCCGGCGAATGGGTTCAGTCGAAGGCCAGGTGGACGTCGCCAAAGCCGCTGTCGAAGCGGGCGATGATTTCATCGCCGGCCTGCACCGGCAGGGCGCGCAGGAAGGAGCCGGAAAGGATCACGTCCCCCGGCTCAAAGGCCACGTCGAACTCGCTGAGTTTGTTGGCCAGCCAGGCCACGGCAGTGAGGGGGTTGCCGAGCACCGCATCTGCAGCGCCGGATTCACGCACTTCGCCGTTGATCAAGAGGTCGCCTCGCACCGCGCGCACGTCAATGTCCGTGAGCTTGCGCGGATTGCCGCCCAGCACCACGCCGCCCACCGCGGCAAGATCAGCGATGGTGTCGCGCACGGTCATACCCGGCGTCATGGCCACACGAAAGTCCACAATCTCAATGGCCGGCAACACGCACTCGGTGGCGCGGATGACATCCGCCACGTTGATGCCGGGGCCCGCCAGGCGTTGCTTCATGACGAAGGCCAGTTCGATTTCTACCAGCGGCGTCTGCCAGCTGGCGCGCGGCGTGCGGCTCGCCTCGGGCAGGAACATGTGATCCAGCATGGCGCTGTAGTCCGGCTCGGTGGTGCCGGCCATTTCCTGCATGGCTTTGGAGGTCAGGCCAATCTTGTAGCCTTTCACGCGTCGTCCCTGGGCTTTGAAGGCGGCGACAACCTGCTCCTGGATGCGGTAGGCGTCTTCCATTTCCAGCTCGGGATATTCGGTGCTGAGCAGGGGAATCTGCCCGCCTTCGGCGAAGCAGCGGGATATACGCGCAGCAATGGACTGGCGCAGTTCTGCGGTAAGCATAACAACCTCATCGTGTTATAGGTCTTGAGGGAGGCCGATTTTACTGTTCGCGGGTGGCTGGCTCTGTCGCCAGCGTGACAGTTGCCCCAGGCAAATTCAGGCAGCGGACGCGCGCACTGCCTGTACCACGTTGCCCTGCAGTTCGAGGATTTCCAGTCGGTAGCCGTCAATTGCCAGCCCGGCGTTGCCATCCGGGAAGGACTCCAGGTACTCCAGAATCAGGCCACTCAGTGTTTTGGGGCCGTCGGTGGGCAGTTCCCAGTCCAGGGATTTGTTGATTTCGCGAATGTTGGCGTTGCCGGTGATGATGTAGCTGCCATCGCGCTGGGGGAAGATGGTGTCGGCGGTATCCACCAGGTTGGAAGTGAACTCGCCCACGATTTCCTCGAGGATATCCTCCAGCGCCACCAGGCCCATCACATCGCCGTATTCATCCACCACCACGCCCAGGCGCAGCTTGTTCTTCTGGAAGTTGAACAGTTGGGTGTGCAGGGGCGTGTTTTCAGGGATGAAATAGGGCGCCTCCATCTCCCGCTCCAGGGCACCGCGGTCCAGGCCCTGCTTGTCGATCACGCGGCTGATGTTACGCATGTGCAGCACGCCGACGATGTTGTTGATGTCGTCACGCCAGACTGGCAGGCGGGTGTGGGAGCTTGCCTGGATGGTGCTGAGGATTTCTTCGTCGGAGTCGTCCAGGTCGATGCCGTAAACATCATTGCGCGGCACCATGATGTCGTCCACCGACACTTCCTCCAGGTCGAGGATGTTCAGCAGCATGCCGCGGTGGCGGGTGGGAATCAGCTGGCCGGCCTCGGTAACGATGGTGCGCAGTTCCTCGGTGGAGACGTGCTCGTCGCCGCCTTTGGACGGGTCCACGCCCATCAGCCGCATTAGGCCGTTGGTCACGGTGTTGATCAGCCACACCGCCGGATACATGAGTTTCATCAGCGGCAACAGCACAATGCTGGCCGGGAAGGCGACTTTCTCCGGATACAGGGCGGCGATGGTCTTGGGGGTGATTTCCGCGAAGATGAGGATGACCAGCGTCAGGCCGCCGGTGGCGATGGCGATACCGGCGTCACCCCACAGGCGAATGGCAATCACCGTGGCGATGGCGGAGGCCAGGATGTTGACCAGGTTGTTGCCAATCAGGATCAGGCCGATCAGCCGATCGGGCCGCTGCAGCAGTTTGCTGGCCCGGCGCGCTCCGCGATGCTTGTTTTTCCTGAGGTGTTTCAGCCGGTAGCGATTGAGGGACATCATGCCGGTCTCGGAACTGGAAAAGAAACCGGAGAGCAAAATGAGGACTACCAGAACTGAGCTTAAAAGACCCAGCGGTGCTTCGTTCAAGTCAGGAAAAAACCCTTGGTAATGAGCAAACGGCTATCTTGAAGAAAAACCCCGGGCGGGGCAAGCGCTGTATGGCGTCTATTCGCGGCACCCATAGACGGGTGGAGTCAGGGGCCCGAAGGCGGCGTCAGCGCTGCAAAATCAGCTCCAGCACCAGCTTGGAGCCAAAAAAGGCCAGCATCAGCGACAGAAAACCCGCCAGGGTCAGGCGCACGGCCGTCTGGCTGCGCCAGCCGAGCTGGTAGTGGCCCCACAGCAGGGTGGAAAAGGTCAGCCAGGCGACCAGGCTGAGCACGGTCTTGTGCACCAGGTGCTGGGCGAACAGGTCCTCGACAAAGAGAAAGCCGGTGACAATGGCCACGCTCAGCAGGATCACGCCCACCCACAGCAGCTCAAACAGCATGCTTTCCATGCGCTGCAGGGGCGGCAGCCAGCGCACAATGCCCCCCGGATGGCGTTCGTGCAACTGGCGGTCCTGCACCGCCAGCACACCCGCCTGCACCGCGGCCAGGGTCAGTACGGCATAGGCGAGAATGGAGCTGGCTACATGCACCAGCAGGCCGTGCCCGAGCTGGCTGCCGCTTTCCGTCTGCGGGCCCAGGCTGGATACCATCACCGCCACCGCCGACAGGGGGAAAATCACCAGCAGCAGGTTGTGCAGCGGGCGCTTTAATAGGATGGCGGCCACGCAGACGGTGTTAACCGCAAGGAATACCAGGGCAGCCACCCGGTAAAAGCCCAGGTGGACGCCGTCGGCCGCGCTGATGCTGTCCCAGGCCACCACCGCGTGGCAGGCCATGGCCAGCACCGCAACGGTGACCGGCATGCGGCTGGCGGTGGCTCCGCGCTGGGCGAGAGACACCAGTTGCATCCCGGTCGCCACCAGGTAAAGCAGGGCGGCCAGGGTGGCAATCAGAGGAAGTGGCATGGGTTTTTAGGATGGGCCCGGGTGGCGTATACTGCGCCCCTTTGTACCGACTTGTCCCCGCGGAATCAATAGCGCCAGCGTGCCGCGGCAGCTTCCTGCGGCTTCCTGCAAGCAGCGTTTAGTAAAGAGTTTTCCCCATGTTCCAGAGTTTGTCTGATCGCCTGTCCAACAGCCTGCGCAATGTCACCGGCAAAGCCAAGCTGACCGAGGACAATATCCAGGACACCCTGCGCGAGGTGCGCATGGCGCTGCTGGAGGCCGACGTGGCCCTGCCGGTGGTGAAGCAGTTTGTTGAATCCGTGAAGCAGCGCGCCCTGGGTCAGGAGGTACTGAAAAGCCTGAGCCCGGGCCAGGCCTTCCTCAAGATCGTGCAGGCCGAGCTGGAAGCGGTCATGGGCAGCGCCAACGAGGGGCTCAACCTGGCGGTGCAGCCGCCGGCGGTGATCCTCATGGCCGGCCTGCAGGGCGCCGGTAAAACCACCTCGGTTGGCAAGCTGGCCAAGCTGCTCAAAGAGCGCGACAAAAAGTCGGTTACCGTGGTGAGTGCCGACGTGTACCGCCCGGCGGCCATCAAGCAGTTGGAAACCCTGGCGGGTGAGGTCGGGGTCGATTTCTTCCCCAGCCAGCCGGACCAGAAACCCGTGGACATCGCCCGCGCCGCCATCGATCACGCCAAAGTGAAGTTTTCCGATGTGCTGATTGTGGATACCGCCGGCCGCTTGACGGTGGACGAGGCCATGATGGCCGAGATCACCGAACTGCATAAGGTGCTGAACCCGGCGGAAACCCTGTTCGTGGTAGACGCCATGACCGGCCAGGACGCCGCCAATACCGCCAAGGCTTTTGGCGAGGCCCTGCCCCTGACGGGCGTCATCCTCACCAAGGTGGATGCCGACAGCCGCGGCGGTGCCGCGCTCTCGGTGCGCACGGTGACCGGCAAGCCGATCAAGTTCCTCGGGGTGGGCGAGAAAACCGCCGCCCTGGACCCCTTCCACCCGGATCGCCTGGCCTCGCGCATCCTGGGCATGGGCGATGTGCTGTCGCTGATCGAAGAGGCGGAGCAGAAGGTCGACCGCGCCAAAGCCGAGAAACTGGCGCGCAAGGTCAAGAAGGGGCAGAAGTTCGACCTTGAGGACTTCCGCGACCAACTGCAGCAGATGAACAACATGGGCGGCATCACCGGCATGCTGGACAAGCTGCCAGGCATGGGCAACATGGCGCAGATGGCCCAGCAGAACCTGGACATGAAAATGTTCGCCCGCATGGAGGCGATGATCAACTCCATGACCCCGCTGGAGCGGCGCAAGCCGGAGCTGATTTCTGGTTCTCGCAAGCGCCGCATCACCCAGGGCTCCGGCACCCAGGTGCAGGACCTCAATCGCCTGCTGAAGCAGCACAAGCAGATGCAGAAGATGATGAAGAAAATGAAGGGCGGCGGCATGGAGAAAATGATGCGCGGCATGGGCGGGATGCTCGGTGGCGGCGGTGGTGGTGGCATGATGCCCCCCGGCGGCGGCTTCCCCTTCCGCTGATCTGCCTAAGCCCGCGGAATTGCTGCAAAATTTCCCTGAGAGGGGCTTTTACTAAAGTCCCTTTTTCCGTATGATACGCCACCTTTCCGGCCCCGGTGCCGGGTATACGCCGTGGAATTTTGGCCGGATAGCCCGAATTCCCCCTTATTTTTCAGGAATTTACGGAATATGGTAACTATTCGTTTGTCCCGTACCGGTGCCAAGAAGCGCCCCTTCTACCACCTGACTGTGAGCGACAGCCGCACTTCTCGCGACGGTCGCTTCATTGAGCGCGTGGGTTTCTTCAACCCGGTGGCTCGCGGCCAGGAAGAGCGCCTGCGCATCGACACCGACCGCGTTGAGTACTGGCGTGGCCAGGGCGCGCAGGTCTCTGAGCGCGTAGCCCGCCTGCTGAAGGAAAACGCCGCAGCCTGAGTTGGCTGGGCGCGTGAGTGAAGGCTTGGCCAGCGCGCTGCTGACAGTCGGCAAGATTACCGGCTGTTATGGCATCAAGGGCTGGGTCAAGATTCACGCCTACACCGACCCCCAGGAAAACTTCCTGAATTACCCGGGGTGGGTGTTGCGGCGTCGCGGGGCCGATGAGCCCATCGAGTTCGACGCCGGAAAGCGTCACGGCAAGGGCCTGGTTGCCCATATCCGCGGCGTTGATGACCGCACTGCCGCGGAGGGCTTTCGCGGCCTGGAAGTGGCGGTTGCCGCAGACAGTCTGCCGGTGCTGGAAGAGGGCGACTTCTACTGGCATCAGTTGGAAGGCCTGGCGGTGTGGTGCGCCACCGATGAGGGAGAGGTTCTGCTGGGCAGGGTCGACTACCTAATCGAGACCGGCGCCAACGATGTGCTGGTGGTGAAGGCCACCGATGACAGCATCGACGACAGGGAGCGCCTGATTCCCTACCTGCCCGGCGACGTGGTGACCCGGGTGGATGTAGAAACAGGCAGAATAACCGTGGACTGGTTCCTGGACGATTGACCGGGTGCCCAGTCCCGCCACGGATGAGCGCAGGGAGCGGGGCACAATGCATATTGCACTGGTAAGCCTGTTCCCGGAGATGTTCAGTGCAGTGACCGAGCACGGTGTGACCGGTCGGGCAGTGAAGCAGGGGCTGGTGGCAGTGAGCCACAGCAACCCGCGCGACTACACCGTGGACCGGCATCGCACGGTGGATGACAGGCCCTACGGCGGCGGCCCGGGCATGTTGATGAAGATAGACCCCTTGCAGCAGGCCATTGCCGCTGCAAGGGCGGTGGCGGAGCAGGGTGACAGGGGCAGGGCCCGTGTTATCTATCTCTCGCCCCAGGGCAGGCGCTTTGATCACCGCCGGGCGGTGGAACTGGCGCAGCAGGACGCCCTGATTCTGGTCGCCGGTCGCTACGAGGGCGTGGATGAGCGCCTGATAGAGACCGAGGTGGATGAAGAGCTCTCCATCGGCGACTACGTACTGAGTGGCGGCGAACTGGCCGCCATGGTGGTCATCGATGCGGTGACACGCCAGTTGCCCGGAGTGCTGGGCCACGAGGCCTCGGCGGAGGAGGATTCCTACGCCAACGGCCTGCTGGACTGCCCGCACTACACCCGGCCCGAGCAGTTTGCGGGCAGGGCAGTGCCGGAAATATTGCTCAGCGGGGATCACGAGAAGATCCGCCGCTGGCGCCTGAAGCAGGCACTGGGACGCACACTGGAGCGTCGCCCGGACCTGCTTAAGGGCAGGGCGATGACGCCCGAGGAAGAGGAACTACTGGCCCAGTACCGCGCAGAGCGGACGGCCGTTGATACCGGTTTTAATTGATCGCTAGCTGTGAAGCTACGAGTTTGATACGACAGGAGCGCACCATGAGCACCAACAAGATTATCTCTCAGCTGAACGCTGAACAGATGCAAAAAGAACTGCCTGAGTTCAGCCCGGGTGACACCGTGGTTGTGCAGGTGAAGGTAAAGGAAGGCAACCGCGAGCGTCTGCAGGCGTTTGAAGGCGTTGTTATCGGCAAGCGCAATCGCGGCCTGAACTCCGCGTTCACCGTGCGCAAAATCTCCCACGGTGTGGGCGTTGAGCGTACCTTCCAGACCTACAGCCCCCTGGTGGACAGCATCAGCGTCAAGCGTCGCGGCGACGTGCGCCAGGCCAAGCTGTACTACCTGCGCGAGCTGAGCGGCAAGGCGGCGCGCATCAAGGAAAAGCTGGCCAACTAAGCCGGTATCCAAAGCAGTATCTCAAGCGGCCCCTGTGGCCGCTTTTTCGTTGTGTGGCGGGGCAGCGTTTCGCCGGGCGACGCCGAGATTTTCCCAGTGCTTCGTATTACACTCTTTGCACTCTCGGTTCTTTTTTACTGGGCGCTGTTGCGGCGCCTTTTACCCCTCAACCCGGGCCTGAGCGCTGTGGCGCCGGCAGTGAGGAACTAATAAGCGATAGCGGGCTCAAAGCCTGCGCACTATGACAACCGCCTGTGGGCGAACAGGGGAACGACTATGACCTTACGAAAAATCGCCGCTTTTGTGGCCGCTGCCAGCACGCTGATTGCCGGTGGGGTCCAGGCGGGCGAGCCGGTGGACAAGGCGGTGGCCGACAAACTGCGCGCCACGATGGAAGTGCAGTCCACTGGACTCAGGATCGAGTCGGTTTCCACCAGCGAGCTGCCCGGCATGTACGAAGTGCAGTTCGCCAACGGCCCGCTGGTCTATGCCACCGCCAAGGGCGATTACTTTGTGGTGGGCGACCTGTTTACCGTCGGCCCCCAGGGCTATGTGAACCTGGCCGAGAAGCGCCGCGACAGCCTGCGCCTGGAGCGCCTGGCGGAGGTCAGCCCCGACGATATGATCATTTTTGCACCCGAGGGTGAGGCCCGGGCGCACATTACCGTGTTCACCGACGTCACCTGTTTTTACTGCCAGAAGCTGCACAAAGAGGTGCCGGAGCTGAACAAGCGCGGCGTGGAAGTGCGCTACCTGGCCTACCCGCGGGCCGGTATCGGCTCCCCGGGCTTTCGCCAACTGGCTAGCGCCTGGTGCGCCGACGACCCGCAGGACACCCTCACCAAGCTGAAAAACCGCGAAGCGGTGCCGGACAACGTCTGTACCGGTAACCCGATTGCCGCGGAGTACGCCCTGGGCCAGGAACTGGGGGTGCGCGGCACGCCGGCCATCATCACCCAGACCGGGCAGATGATCCCCGGCTACCAGAGTGCGGATGAACTGATGGTGACCCTGGGGCTCAAGTAAGGCCGGGCTGCGAGGCGTCGCGGCTCAAATAACTGGCTTTTGTCGCTATTGCCACCGGGCGCGTTGACAGCCCCCGGTGGACTCAGTACTGTTTCCCACCTTTTTTGACAACCCCGCCGCCTGAGG
This sequence comes from Parahaliea mediterranea, assembly GCF_003402235.1. Lineage (GTDB taxonomy): Bacteria > Pseudomonadota > Gammaproteobacteria > Pseudomonadales > Halieaceae > Parahaliea > Parahaliea mediterranea. Next base: position 638,390 of record NZ_QEWO01000002.1, on the reverse strand, counting down.
GCGGCATTCGATCGGACCCTGTCGACGTGGAAAGCCAGTTTCAGCGCATTCAGCGCCTGCCCCCCTATGTGTTCAATATTATCGGCGAGCTGAAGCAGAAGGCGCGCGCGGCGGGGGAGGACGTCATCGATTTTGGCATGGGCAACCCCGACCAGCCCACGCCGTCCCACATCGTCGACAAACTGGTGGAAACCGCCCGCCGCGGCGACACCCATCGCTACTCCCAGTCCAAGGGTATCCCCCGCCTGCGCAAGGCGATTTGCGACTGGTACCAGCGCCGCTATAGCGTGACGCTTGACCCCGCCAGCGAAGCCATTGTCACCCTTGGCTCGAAAGAGGGCCTGGCCCACCTGGCTTTGGCCACCACCGGCCCGGGCGATGCGATTCTGGTGCCGAACCCGGCCTATCCGATTCACCCCTACGGCTTTGTGATTTCCGGTGCCGACATTCGCCACGTGCCCATGGCCGACAGCGAACAGGCCTTCTTTGAAGAGCTGGAAAACGCCATTCGCAACAGCTGGCCCCGGCCCAAGATGCTGGTGCTGAGTTTTCCTTCCAACCCCACCGGCCACTGTGTGGAGTTGGACTTCTTCGAGAAGGTCGTGGCCATTGCCCGCGAGCACGAAATCTGGGTCGTGCACGACCTGGCCTATGCCGACCTGTGTTTCGATGGCTACGTGGCCCCCTCCATCCTGCAGGTGGAAGGCGCGCGGGACATCGCGGTTGAATTCTTCAGCATGTCCAAAAGCTACAACATGCCGGGCTGGCGGGTGGGCTTCTGCTGCGGCAACCCGGAGCTGGTGGGGGCCCTGGCGCGGATGAAGTCCTACCTCGATTACGGTATGTTCACCCCCATCCAGGTGGCGGCCATCGCCGCGCTGGAGGGTGATCAGAGCTGCGTTGCCGAGATCAACGCCATGTACAAATCGCGGCGTGACGTGCTGTGCGGCGGCTTGAACTCCGCCGGCTGGCCGGTGACCCCGCCCAAGGCCACCATGTTTGTGTGGGCGCAGTTGCCGGCGTTCTACCGCGAAATGGGCTCGCTGGAATTCAGCAAAAAACTGCTGGAAGAAGCCAAGGTGGCGGTATCGCCCGGTGTCGGCTTCGGTGAATACGGTGAAGGCTATGTACGCTTTGGCCTGATCGAGAACGAGCACCGCACCCGCCAGGCCATTCGCAATATCCGGCGCATGTTCAAGCAGGACGGCGCCATCCCGGCCTGATGGCCGGCCCTGTGATCACGAGTAAGTAGGTGTAGCTTGAAACCTGTAAAAATCGGCCTGTGTGGCCTGGGTACCGTCGGTGGCGGTACCTTCAATGTACTGCGTGAAAACGCCGCGGAAATCGCCGCCCGCGCCCAGGCGCCGCTGGAAGTGAGCCTGGTGGGCGCGCGTCGCGACAACCCCTTGTGCGACCTCAGCACCACTCGGGTCAGCCGCGATATCTTTGATGTCGCCCGCGACGAAGACGTGGACATTGTGGTGGAGCTGATCGGCGGCACCACCGTGGCGCGGGAGCTGGTGGAAACCGCTATCCGCAACGGCAAGCACATTGTCACCGCCAACAAGGCCCTGATTGCCGAGCATGGCAACGACATTTTCGCCCTGGCGGCAGAGCACGGCGTCGCCGTGCGCTACGAGGCGGCCGTGGCTGGTGGCATTCCCATCATCAAGGCCCTGCGCGAGGGCCTGGCGGGCAACCGCATTGAGTGGTTGGCGGGCATTATCAACGGCACCGGCAACTTCATTCTCAGCGAAATGCGCGACCACGGCCGCGAATTCTCCGACGTGCTGGCCGAGGCCCAGGCCCTGGGTTACGCCGAGGCCGACCCCACCTTTGACGTGGAGGGCATCGACGCCGCCCACAAGCTGGTGATTCTGGCCTCTTTGGCCTTTGGTATTCCCCTGCAGTTCGAGTCGGTGTACACCGAGGGCATCACCCGCCTGACGCCCCAGGACATGGACTATGCCGAGGAGCTTGGCTACCGGGTCAAGCACCTGGGGGTGGCCAAGCAGAGCGCCGCCGGTGTGGAGCTGCGCGTGCACCCCACATTGATCCCCAAAGAGCGCCTGCTGGCCAACGTCAACGGCGTCAAGAATGCCGTGCTGGTGGAAGGCAGCGCCGTGGGCCCGACCCTGTACTACGGTGCCGGCGCCGGCGCCGCGCCCACCGCCTCTGCGGTAGTGGCGGATCTGGTGGACCTAGCCCGGGATATCAGCGCCGAGCAGGAAAACCGCGTGCCGTCGCTGTCGGTGGCGGACGATGCCCTGCGCGACCTGCCCATTGTGCCCATGGCCGATGTGGTGACCCCCTGGTACCTGCGCATCGAGGCGGAAGACAAGCCAGGTGTACTGTCAAAAGTAGCCACCATACTCAGCGACCTCGGCATCAGCATCGAGGCCATTATCCAGAAGGCGCCGCCCCCCGGGGCCACCCGCGTGCCGGTGATTGTGCTCACCAGCCACGCCGCCCAGGGCAAGGTCGACGAGGCGGTAACACGCATGGAAGCCCTCGACAGCATCAGCAACAGTATTTCCCGTATCCGGGTGGAAGAGCTGGACGGTTGAGCCGGCCAGCGCCGACGCAGCGAACAAGACAGGTAGCAGACGTGAAGTACATCAGCACCCGGGGCCAGGCCCCCGCACTCAGTTTTGAAGAGGTCCTGCTGACGGGCCTGGCCAGCGACGGCGGCCTTTATGTGCCCGAATCCCTGCCCACCTTCAGCGCCAGTGAGCTGCGCGACATGGCCGCGCTGGATTACCCGGCGCTGGCGCTGCGCATTATCGAGCCCTTCGTGGCCGGCAGCATCCCGGCGGATGACCTCAAAGCCCTGATTGACGACACCTATGCCGAGTTCCGCCATAACGCGGTGGCGCCCATGGTGCAGATCGGCGCCAACCAGTGGGTGCTGGAACTGTTCCACGGCCCGACCCTGGCCTTCAAGGACTTCGCCCTGCAATTGCTCGGGCGCTTGCTTGACTACGTACTGGAGCGCCGCCACCAGAAGGTGGTGATTATGGGCGCCACCTCCGGTGACACCGGTTCCGCCGCCATCGAAGGCTGCAAGCGCTGCAAGAACATCGATATCTTCATCCTGCACCCGCACCAGCGGGTGTCGGACGTGCAGCGCCGGCAGATGACCACCGTGGTCGGCGACAACATCCACAACCTGGCGGTGCAGGGTAACTTCGACGACTGCCAGGCCATGGTCAAGGCGAGCTTTGCCGACAAGTCCTTCCTGCCGGCGGATCGCAGCCTGGTGGCGGTAAACTCCATCAACTGGGCGCGCATCATGGCCCAGATTGTGTACTACTTTTACGCCGGTCTCGCCCTGGGGGCGCCGGCTCGCTCGGTGGCATTTTCCGTGCCCACCGGCAACTTCGGCGACATCTTTGCAGGCTACCTGGCGCGCAACATGGGGCTGCCGGTGGAGCGCCTGATCATTGCCACCAACAGCAATGACGTACTGCACCGGGTGATGACCACCAGCACCTACGGCCGCCAGCCGCTGGAGCACACCCTGTCGCCGAGCATGGACATCACCGTATCCAGCAATTTTGAGCGCCTGTTGTTTGATCTCTACGACCGGGATGGCGCGGCCATCGCCGATTTGATGCAGCGCTTTGACAGTGGCGATATCCGCTTTTCCGACAGCGCCATGCAGCGCGCGGCGGGCCTGTTCAGCAGCCACCGGGTTTCCGACGACGAAACCTGCGCCCAGATTGCCGCCACCTGGCAGCAGTGCGAATACCTACTGGACCCGCACAGCGCCATTGGCGTCAACGCCGCGCTGAACGCCGGCCTGCCGGCGGCGGTGCCGGTGGTGACCCTGGCAACAGCCCATCCCGCCAAATTCCCCGACGCCGTGGCCAAGGCCGGCGTTACCCAGGCACCCAGCCTGCCCCTGCACCTGGCGGACCTGTTCGAGCGCCCGGAACGCTGCGAAGTCCTGCCCAATACCCTGGCGGATGTGCAGGGCTTTATGGCGGGCAACCTCAGCGCCTGAGAGGGTGAGTAGCGCCGCCAGTCGCGCCCAGCGCCAGATTCGCCGCCGCGCGCCGGGGGCGGACTTCAGCGCGCCGGGCCTGCACCCCCTGCTGGGGCGGGTCTATCGCAATCGCGGCGTGGCATCCGCCTGGGAGCTGGAGCTTGGCCTGGCCCACCTGCTGCCGCCCGCCGCCCTGCAGGGGGCCGAGGCCGCCGGCGCCCTGCTGGCGGATGCCATTGCCGCACGCAAAAAGCTGCTGATTGTGGGCGACTTCGACGCCGATGGCGCCACCAGCACCGCCCTGGCGGTGACAACCCTGCGCCGCTTCGGCGCCGCCTTTGTCGACTACCTGGTGCCCAACCGTTTCGACTACGGCTACGGCCTGACCCCGGAAATCGTCGAACTGGCGGCCCAGCGCCAGCCCGACCTGATCATCACCGTGGACAACGGCATCTCCAGCATCGAGGGCGTTGCCGCGGCGAGCGCCCACGGCATCGACACCCTGGTCACCGACCATCACCTGGCGGGCAGGGCGTTGCCGGCCGCGGCGGTTATCGTCAACCCCAACCAGCCAGGTTGCGGCTTCCCGAGCAAGGCGCTGGCGGGTGTTGGCGTGATCTTCTATGTGATGCTGGCGCTGCGGGCGGAACTGCGCCGGCGGGACTGGTTCACCCGCTGCGGCATGCGCGAGCCCAACATGGCAGAGGCGCTGGACCTGGTGGCGCTTGGCACCGTGGCCGACGTGGTGCCGCTGGATCACAACAACCGCATTCTGGTGGATGCCGGCCTCAGGCGCATTCGCGCCGGCGAGGCGCGCCCGGGTATTCTCGCCCTGCTGGAAGTGGCGGGCCGCCGTTACCACAATGTGGTGGCCTCGGACCTCGGCTTTGCCGCCGGGCCGCGCCTTAACGCCGCCGGGCGCCTGGACGACATGAGCATCGGTATTGAATGCCTGCTCAGCGAAGACGCCCACGCGGCCCGGCGCATCGCCGCCGAGTTGCACCAGCTCAACCAGGACCGGCGCACCATCGAGCGCGGCATGGAGCGCCAGGCCCTGGAGATGCTGGCGGCGCTGGACCTGGATGCCGGCGGCGAGCCGCCGCTGGCCATGACCCTGTTCGACCCCGACTGGCACCAGGGGGTGATCGGTATTCTCGCCTCGCGGGTAAAGGACAGGCTGCACCGGCCCACCATTGCCTTTGCCAACGCCGACGCGGCGGGGGCGGACATCAAGGGCTCTGCCCGCTCCATCCAGGGCATTCATATTCGCGATGTGCTGGACGCGGTGGCGACCCGCCACCCGGGGCTGATCAGCAAGTTCGGTGGCCACGCCATGGCCGCGGGCCTCAGCCTGCCCCGGGCCCATTACGAGGATTTCAGCCGGGCCTTCGTCGAGGAGGTGGCGCGCCACGCCAGCGCCGTGGATCTGCAGGCCATTGTGGAATCCGACGGCGAGCTGGCGCCGGCGGATTTTGACCTTGAGGCCGCCACCGCCCTGCGCTACGCCGGCCCCTGGGGGCAGCACTTTCCAGAGCCCCTGTTCGACGGCCACTTCCGGGTGGTGTCCCAGCGCATTGTGGGCGAGCGCCACTTGAAGCTGGTGCTGGGCCTGCCGGGCAGTGACTCGGTGGTGGACGCCATCGCCTTCAACGTGGATACCGAGCAGTGGCCGGATGCCACGGTGGATACCATCGAGGCCGCCTACCGCTTGGACGTCAACGAATTTCGCGGCCAGCACAATGTGCAGCTGGTGATCGAATTCCTGCAGCGCGCCCCTTGACCCTCCCGTAGCGGGAAGGTTTATCCTCTTGCTGCTACTGACTCTGGAGGGGCTTATGAATATCTCCCAGGCCGCCCGCGCCAGCGGCCTCAGCGCCAAAACCATCCGTTACTACGAGCAGATTGGCCTGGTAGTGCCGCCCCAGCGTGCCGACAACGGTTACCGCAAGTACCGCGCGGCCGATCTGGAAGAGCTGCAGTTCCTGTCCCGGGCCCGCCAGGTGGGCTTCGACCTAGACGAATGCCGCCAGCTGCTGGGGCTGCTGCGCGATCAGGGGCGCCACAGCGCCCAGGCCCGCGACCTGGTGCAGCAGAAGAGCCGCCAGGTGCGTGAGCGCATCGCCCAGCTGAAGGCCATGCAGCGCCAGCTGGACGATATGGCGCGGCGCTGCCGCGGTGACGACGGCCCCGACTGCGCCATTCTGGATGACCTCAGCGGGGCGGGTTGACGCCACGGCGCCCGTGCAGGCGGGCAGGGTTTTCAGGTAAACTGCGCGCCTTTTTTGACAGGAACCGCAACCATGGCTGAGATCAATCCGCTGCTGAACACCCTCAAGGACATCGAGGCACGCACTGACGTGCTTAGGGGGTATCTTTGACTTCGCCAATCGCAAAGACCGATTGGCAGAAGTTGAATTAGAACTGGCCGAGCCCAGCGTCTGGGACGACCCGGACCGGGCCCAGGAACTGGGCCGCGAGCGGGCCTCGCTGGAGGCCGTGGTGCACACCATCGAGCAGCTGGAAGGCGGCACCAGCGATGCCGCCGACCTGCTGGAGATGGCCGCGGCGGAAGACGACGAGGGCACAATTGCCGAAGTTGCCGCCGATATCGACAACCTGCTGAAATCGCTGGAGCAGTTGGAGTTCCGGCGCATGTTCAGCGGCGAGAACGACCCCAACAACGCCTTCCTGGACATCCAGGCCGGCTCCGGCGGCACCGAGGCCCAGGACTGGGCCGAGATGCTGCTGCGCATGTACCTGCGCTGGGGTGAGGCCCACGGCTTCAAAACCACGCTGGAGGAAGTCTCCGCTGGCGAGGTGGCCGGGGTGAAGAGCGCCACCATCCATTTTGCCGGGGAATACGCCTTCGGCTGGCTGCGCACCGAAACCGGCGTGCACCGCCTGGTGCGCAAGTCGCCCTTCGATTCCGGCAACCGACGCCACACCTCCTTCAGCTCGGTGTTCGTGTCGCCGGAAATCGACGACAACATCGAAATTGAAGTGGACAAGTCCCAGGTGCGTGAAGATACCTACCGGGCGTCGGGCGCCGGCGGGCAGCACGTCAACAAGACCGACTCCGCGGTGCGCCTGACCCACATCGAGAGCGGCATTGTGGTGGCCTGCCAGAGCGAGCGCTCGCAGCACCAGAACCGCGACAAGGCCTGGAAAATGCTGCGCGCGCGCCTGTACGAGCAGGAGATGCTCAAGCGCAGCGCCGAAAAGCAGGCCATGGAAGAGAGCAAGTCCGATATTGGCTGGGGCAGCCAGATTCGCTCCTACGTGCTGGACGATTCGCGCATCAAGGACCTGCGCACAGGGGTGCAGACCAGCAACTGCCAGTCGGTGCTGGATGGCGACCTGGACGACTTTATTGAAGCCTCGCTGAAAAGCGGGCTGTAAGGAACGACAAGCATGAGCAACGACACGCCGATCACCGAAGACGAGAACAAGCTCATCGCCGAGCGCCGCGCCAAGCTCGCGGCGGCCCGCGAGCAGGGCAACGCCTTCCCCAACGACTTCCGTCGCACCGCCGAGGCCGCTGAGTTGCAGCGCGAATACGGCGAGCGCGACAAGGCCGAACTGGAGTCGCTGGACGCCCACTACGCGGTGGCAGGCCGCCTGGTCCGCAATCGCGGCGCCTTCCTGCTGATTCAGGACGGCTCCGGCAGCATCCAGCTCTACGTTGACCGCAAGGGCCTGGACGAAGCGACCCTGGCGGCCATCAAGGGCTGGGACCTGGGCGACATCGTGTGCGCCAGCGGGCCGGTGCACAAATCCGGCAAGGGTGACCTTTACATCAACATGCGCGAAGCGCGCCTGCTGACCAAGGCTCTGCGCCCGCTGCCGGACAAATACCACGGCCTGGCGGACCAGGAGATGCGCTACCGCCAGCGCTATGTGGACCTGATTGTGAGCCCGGAGTCGCGCGCGGTTTTTCGCACCCGCTCGGCCATCATCACCTTTATCCGCGACTACCTGAACCGCCGCGCCTTCATGGAGGTGGAAACCCCCATGATGCAGGTGATTCCCGGCGGCGCCGCGGCCAGGCCCTTTGTGACCCACCACAACGCGCTGGATTTGGACATGTACCTGCGTATTTCGCCGGAGCTGTACCTCAAGCGCCTGGTGGTGGGCGGCTTCGAGCGGGTCTACGAGATCAACCGCAACTTCCGCAACGAGGGGCTGTCCACCCGGCACAACCCCGAATTCACCATGCTGGAGTTCTACTGGGCCTACGCCGACCACAACGACGCCATGAACCTGACCGAGGACATGCTGCGGGAGCTGGCGGCCACTTTGCTTGGCAGCACCACCGTGCACTACCAGGGCAGCGAATATGACTTTTCCAAGCCCTTTGCCCGCCTGAGCGTGTTCGATTCCATCCTGCACTACAACCCTGACATCAGCGCAGAGCAGCTCGCCGACGAGCAGGGCGCGCGGGCCATCGCCAAGGGCCTGGGCATTGCGCTCAAGGACTCCTGGGGCCTCGGCAAGGTGCAGATCGAAATTTTCGAGGAGACAGTGGAGCACCGCCTCGACCAGCCGACGTTTATCACCCACTACCCGACTGAAGTGTCGCCCCTGGCGCGGCGCAGCGATGCCGATCCTTTTGTTACCGACCGCTTTGAATTCTTCGTTGGCGGGCGTGAGATCGCCAACGGTTTTTCCGAGCTCAACGACGCCGAAGACCAGGCCGAACGCTTCCGCGCCCAGGTGGCCGAGAAAGACGCCGGCGACGAGGAGGCCATGCACTACGACGCCGACTACGTGCGCGCGCTGGAGTACGGCCTGCCGCCCACGGCGGGGGAGGGGATTGGCATCGATCGGCTGGTGATGCTGCTGACCGATTCGCCCTCGATTCGCGATGTGCTGCTGTTCCCGCACATGCGCCCCGAGTAGGCCAGTCACCGGCGGGAAAAGTGCTACACTGTGGCCACTTTCCAACCTGACCCAAGGCGATGCCGCAACTGATTTCGCGAACCCTTCCGATTGTCCTGTTGAGCGCGGGCCTGGCGGCCTGCGCGCCGGTGCCGGAGCAACCCGTCAGCGCGGCGGCGCCGACTGACGCGCAAACAGTGCCGGAGTTGACCCTCAACCTGCCGCAGCAGGCCGCCCCGGCGCCCTGCGACTGCGGTGGGAGCGAAGCGCAGGCCGCAACGCGCGACCAGACCTTTCTGGAGCGCGGCTACGACGCCCTATCCCGGGGGGATCACATCGAGGCGGTGAAGTACTTCCAGCGTTACCAGCGGCTGGAATCTTCGCCGGAAGCGGAGTGGGAAGCGGGCATTGGTATTGCCTTTGTCAGCATGGTGTCCAGCAGCCCCTTTCTGGACCCGGAGGCGTCGCGCAAGAGCTGGCGCCGCCTGAACAAGGAACTGACCCCGGACATGAAGGTGCATCCCACCAGCCTGATCATGCGCGATGCGCTGGAGTCCTTCGCCATGATGGACCGCCACATCTCGGAGCTGGAAAGCAATAACAGCATGCTGCAGGAAGACCTGCAGAAGCGCGAGGAAGCCCTCAAGCGGCTGCGCGAACTGACGCTGGGTCAGCGGGGAGCACGACAGTAAAGGTCGCCCCCTGGCCGGGCTGGCTGCGCACGCTGATCCCGCCCCCCATCAACTCGCTGTATTCCCGACACAAGGCCAGGCCGAGGCCGGTGCCACCGTAGTTGGCGCTGGTGGATGATTCCGCCTGCACAAAGGCCTCGAACACCCTTGCCTGCTGCTCGTCATCCATGCCGATGCCGGTGTCGCTGACCCCGAACTGGTACCAGCCTTCGCGCCCTTCCACCGGGGCGGCGCTGACACTGATGTCGCCGTTCTCGGTGAATTTGCAGGCGTTGCTGAGCAGATTGATGAATATCTGCCGGAATTTTGTGGCGTCGTTGTGCAGCAGCGGCAACTTGCCAAGGCCGGTGAGGCTGAGGGTGTTGTTGCGCTCTTTCAGCAGGGGCTGGATGGAGTCGCAGACCTGCTGCAGCACCTCCGCCGGGCTGAACTGCTCGCTGTGCAGGTCCATCTTGCCGGTTTCGATCTTGGACAAATCGAGAATGTCGTTGATCAGCGACAGCAGCTGCCGGCCGGACAGGACGATCTTGTCCAGGTCGCGTTGGAACTGCGCCCGGTCCACCTCGGTGTCGTCGTCCAGTTCGTCGTGCAGCATTTCGCTGTAGCCGATGATGGCGTTCAGCGGGGTGCGCAACTCGTGGCTGACATTGGCCAGGAAGATGCTCTTGGCGGCGTTGGCCTCGTCGGCATCCTCCTTGGCCTGGCGCACCTCGTAGATTGCCTTGCGCAACTTGTCGGCCATGTCGTTAAAGGCCTGGGCCAGGTCGCCTAGCTCGCCGCTGTCATCGATATTGTTGATGCGGTAGTTCAGCTCGCCGCTGCCAATGCGCTGGGTGCCGGTTTTCAGCCGCTTGAGGGAGCGGTTGGTGTAGCGCACCAGGAAAAAACCAAGGATGGCGGTGAGCAGGATGGAGCCGAGAAAGCCAATGACGGTAATGCGGTCGGTGAGGGCGATGGTGCGGTCGATCACGTTGGCCCGCTGCACCGAGATAAAGGCCTGGCGCTGTTCCAGCTCCTTCAGGCGCTGCACCGCCTCCAGGTAGGGGATGGGGTCGTCCATGTCCGCCTGGTAATTGGCGTCGTTGTAGTTGCGGTAGTAGGCCAGCCAGCTATCCAGCAGGTCGTCGCTGCTGTCCTTGAGCTTCTGGAAATGCAGCTGGGTGACTTCGTGGCTGAGTTCCCCCAGCTGGCTGACCTTGCCGCGAATGTCGGCAATGTCGGTCTCGGCCCGGGCCAGCTCCTGGGCCTCCAATGGCTCCCCGGTGGTTTCACGCAGGGTGGCCAGCACCAGAATCTGCTGGCGCTGGTTGTCCAGCTGCTGTTCCAGGTCGGTGGACAGGCGCGCCGCATTCACCGAGTTGCGGTAGGCGATCATGCTCTCGTTTCGCGCGTAGCTGCCCCAGAAGTGGGTGCCCACGTTGGCCGCAAACAGGATAAGGATGGCAAACAGCGACAGGGTCAGTCGGCGGCGAAGACTCATGCGCTGGCCAGTTTCTCGATTTTGGCCAGCAGGCCGGGGAAGTCGATGGGCTTGGTGGCGTAGTCGTCGCAGCCGGCGTCGATGGCGCTCTGGCGGTCGGCGTCCATGGCGTGGGCGGTGAGGGCGATGATGGGGATATCACACAGGCTCGCATCGGCGCGGGCGGTGCGCACCGCGGTCCAGCCGTCCATCACCGGCAGGTTCATGTCCATCAGCACCACCGCCGGCTGCTCCTCGGCCATCAGCCGCAGGGCTTCGGCCCCGTCGCCGGCGCTGATCACCGCGATGCCTGCGCGCTTCAGGCGGCGCACCAGCATGTCGCGGTTGAGTTCGTTGTCCTCCACCAGCAGGACGGGGCGCGCGGCGCTCATGGCGCATCCCCCTGCAGGCGATAGACTTCCACTTCCTGGTCGATGCCTTTCACTTTCAGGGTGAGGGGCTCGGCCACCCGGTAGTGGCCGTCGAGTTTGTCCAGGGTGCTGCGGGAGATCAGGGTTTCGCCGCCGGCGCAGTGGTCCTCGATGCGCGAGGTGACGTTCATCGGGTGGCCCACAAAGCCGTATTTGCTGCGCCGCTCGGAGCCGATATTGCCGGCAATGACCACGCCGGTATTGAGGGCGATGCCGGTTTCCACCTCGGGCAGCCCCTCGGCCCGGTTCTGGGCGTTGATGTCCGCCATGGCCGCCTGCATGGCCAGGGCGCAGCGCACGGCGCGGTCGGCGTCGTCCTCCCGTGCCAGTGGCGCGCCGAACACGGCCAGAATGGCATCGCCCAGGAATTCATCGATGGTGCCCTGGTGGGCCATGATGATGTCGGTCATGGTGCCCAGGTAGCGGTTGAGCATTTTCACCACCGCATCGGGGGGCAGCCGCTCGCTGAGGGTGGTGAAGCCGCGGATGTCGGACATCATGATGGTCACCTCCCGCAAATCGCCCCCCAGTTCCAGGCCTTCGGGGCGCTCCAGGATGTCGGTGACGATCTCGTCCGACAGGTAGCGGCCGAAAGTGGCGCGGATGAACTTCTCGTTGCGCTCCAGTTGCTGGCGGTAGAGTTCCTCGCGGTCGTGCCAGCGCTTGCGCTCGATGCCCGCCTTGATGCGGGCCTGCAGCAACACCGGGTTGAAGGGCTTGAACAGGTAGTCGTCGGCGCCCGCTTCAATGCATTCGATGATGTCCTCCATGTCCTGGTGGCCGGAGATAACAATGACCGGCGTGGCGCGCCAGTCTTCGTGCTCCTTGATGCGTCGCAGCACTTCGCGCCCGTCCATGCCCGGCATCACCAGATCCAGCAGCACCACGTCCACGTCGGCCTGCTCCAGGGTGCGCAGGGCTTCCTCGCCGCTGGCGGCGGTCACCACCAGGTGGCCGGAGCGTGACAGGTAGCGGGCCACCAGCTCGCGGTTTTCCTGGCGGTCGTCCACGGCCAGGATAAAGCCCGGCTCGGAAGTGACGCTGGCGCTGCGGCCACGGGAGGAGGTTTCGCCCCCGGCGTCGGCGGTCTGCACCGCCTTCAGCAGCCGGCTGAGGGAGTCGGACAGTTCGCCGTGGCTGGCTGCGAGGTCCTCCTGCAGCATTTCGGCGTAGCCGCGGATGGCGGCCAGCACGTTCATAAGCTCGTGGCGCGCCTCCCTGTCCTGCCCGGCGCCCAGGCAACGCTCCAGGCGCTCGCCGGCAATAAACAGCTTGCCGAAGTCCTCCTGCGCCATGTCGTTGAGGGTCGGGCCGTCGCGCTCATACAGGGCGCGCAGCTCTATCAACGTACGCAGGAGGGCATCGCTCCAGAGTATGGCGGCCTGTTGCAAAGTGCTGGTCACAGGGGGTTCGGGTCTGCTTGGGGGTGTGGGGCGAGTATAACGAGGGCCAGGGGAGTGTGGAAACGGCCAATTCATTCGTTACAGTAACAATGCGGCAACAACTGTGCCGCGTTTTGGACCCTACGGGTGCGCATCCCGCAAAGTTTGGGTTACTATTGGCGGCGTAGCTTAAGGGACAAGGCTAATCACGGGGCAGGTACAGAACGCATGTTGCAACAAGTAGAAATCTTCCAGGGGTTGTCTCGGGAAGAACTGGATGCACTGTCATCCAGCAGTACCAGCCGATCGTTCCCCAAAAATACCGTGGTGATCCACGAGAACGATCCGGCAGACTCGCTGTTCATTATCGAGAGCGGCAAGGTCAAGGTGTACTGCAGCGACAAGAACGGCAAGGAGTTCATCATGAACACCCAGGGCGCCGGCGATTACTTCGGCGAGCTGGCCCTGCTTGATGACTCGGTGCGTTCCGCCTCCGTGCGCACGGTGGAGAAGTCCAGCTTCTGCATCATCTACAAGGAAGACTTCAACCGGGTGCTGGACCAGTACCCGAACATCTCCCGACAGTTGATTCGCAACCTGGCCCAGCGTGTGCGCAAGCTCACTGCGGATGTGAAAAGCCTGGCCCTGCAGGATGTGTACGGCCGGGTGGCCAATGTGCTCATGGACCTGTCGGAAGAGCGCGGCGATGGCACCCTTTACATTCCCGAGAAGCTCACCCAGCAGGATATCGCCGATCGCGTTGGCGCCTCCCGCGAGATGGTGGCGCGCATCCTCAAGGATCTCACCATCGGCGAGTACATCCGCTTCGAGGGACGCCACATCATAATTAATACTCGCTTACCGGCGAAGTACTGACCGTCTCCGCGGGCGCCGCTGTCAAGGCGGCACCGGCGGCAATTCTTCACCCAAAGATCCCGGCAGCATTGCCGCGCCTTGCTAGGCTTGTCTGTATCAGGCGGCGGGAGGGCGCACCATGGCGCAAAAATACGACGTGGCAGAAACCGTTCTGCTGGGCACCGCCTCACTCACGGCGGTGCTGATCCTGGTGGCCGTCATCGGCATCTGATGGCGCCGCCGTCTCCTCAAGGCTTTTGCTCTCCACCCTGAGCGCCAGCCGGCCCCGGGCCAGCCGGGCGTTCAGGCGCTGGCCAATCGCCACCTCATCGGCATTGCGGATCACCCCGCCCGTCTCGCTGCTCAGCACACTGTAACCCCGGCCCAGGGTGGCCAGGGGGCTCACCGAATCCAGCAGCTGACCCAGCTGGCCCAGGCGGTCGCGGGCCCGCCCCAGCTGGCGCTGAATGGCGCCCTGCAGGCGCTGTTCCAGCAAAGCCAGTTGCTGCTGCAGCTGCCGCAGGCGGGCCAGGGGAGAGCGGGCCTGCAGGCGGCTCTCCAGCAGGGCCAGCTCGGCGCGGCGGCGCTGCAACTGGTGGCGCTGGGCGCGCACCAGGCGCTGTTCCAGATCGTCCAGCCGCTGGGCCTGCTCCCGCAATTGCTGGCCGGGGTGGCGCAGGCGCTTGCGCATTTGCACCAGCTGGCCCTGGGCCTCGGCCAGCCTGTGGGCCATGGCGCGCTGCAGGCGGCCTTCCAGTTGCTGCAGGCGGGCCAGCCACTCCTCGCGATCGGGGCTGACCAGCTCCGCCGCCGCCGAAGGCGTTGCGGCGCGCACGTCGGCGGCCATGTCGGCAATGGTGAAATCCACCTCGTGGCCCACGGCGCTGACTACCGGCAGGGCGCTGGCGACAATGGCCCTGGCCACCGCTTCCTCGTTGAAGGCCCACAGGTCCTCCAGGGAGCCGCCGCCACGGCCGACGATAATGGCATCCAGCGGCACCTCACCGCTGGCGGCCAGCTGGTTGGCGCGCTTGATGGCGGCGGCAATCTCCCCCGCCGCGGCCACCCCCTGCACAGCAACCGGCAGCAGGTAAATCCGCATGGCCGGCCAGCGCCGCTCCAGCACGGTGAGCATGTCGTGAATGGCGGCGCCAGTGGGGGAGGTCACAATGCCCAGGTGGTGAATGGGCGTGGGCAGGGGGCGTTTGCGCTCCGGTGCGAACAGGCCCTCGGCTTGCAGCCTGGCCTTGAGCTGGTCAAAGGCCGCCTGCAGGGCGCCGGCCCCGGCGGGTTCCATAAACTCGGCGATCAGCTGGAATTCGCCGCGGCCCTCGTACAGGGATACCCGGCAGCGCAGGCGAATGTGGTCGCCGTTCTTCGGTTGCAGGCGCACCCGCTGGTTGCGGTTGCGAAACATGGCGCAGCGCACCTGGGCGCCGCTGTCCTTCAGCGAGAAGTACCAGTGTCCGGAGGAGGGAGCGGCAAAGTTGCTGATTTCCCCCTCGACCCACACGAAGTCAAAGCTCGACTCCAGCAGGCGCCGCACCTGGCTGTTGAGCTGGGTTACGGTGAGTGTGGCGGGTTCGGGCCGGGTGGCTGTGTCGGCGGGTGCGCCGGACGACGGGAATTGGGGGGGAAAGCGGGTACTGGACACAAGGGGAGGCGCTTACTTTTGTTTACCTGGGGGAGGCGGAGGATTTATAATTGCACGTTTAACTTTCACCCGCCAGCCGGAGAGCAACCCTATGCTGCGTATTGCCCAGGAAGCCCTGACTTTCGATGATGTTCTGCTTGTTCCGGGCTACTCCGAGGTGGTGGCGACCGATGTGTCGCTGAAGACCCGCCTCACCCGGGAGATCGAGCTTAACATCCCCCTGGTGTCTGCCGCCATGGATACCGTCACCGAGGCTCGCCTTGCCATTGCCATGGCCCAGGAGGGCGGCATCGGCATCATCCACAAGAGCATGACCATCGCCGAGCAGGCCGACCAGGTGCGCCGGGTGAAGAAGTTCGAAAGTGGCGTGGTGAAGGACCCGATCACCATTCAGCAGAACGCCACCATTGCCGAGCTGCACGAACTCACCACCGCCCACGGTTTTTCCGGCGTGCCGGTGCTGAACGGCGAGGATCTGGTGGGCATCGTCACCCGCCGCGACGTGCGCTTTGAGTCCGACCCCACCAAGCTGGTTTCCAGCATCATGACTCCCAAGGACAAACTGGTCACCGTGAAGGAGGGCGCCAGCGCCGAGGAAGTGCAGCGCCTGTTGCACCAGCACCGCATCGAAAAAATCCTGGTGGTGAACGACAACTTTGACCTGTGCGGCATGATCACCGTCAAGGACTTCGACAAGGCCGAAAGCTTCCCCCACGCCTGCAAGGACTCCTACGGCCAGCTGCGCGTAGGCGCCTCGGTCGGCACCAGCCCCGACACCGACGACCGCGTGGCCGCCCTGGTGCGTGCGGGTGTGGACGTGCTGGTGGTGGACACCGCCCACGGCCACTCCCGCAACGTGATTGAGCGGGTGCGCAAAATCAAGGCGGAATACCCGTCCATCCAGGTGATCGGCGGCAATATCGCCACCGGCGCCGCCGCCCTGGCCCTGGCGGAGGCTGGCGCCGATGGCGTGAAGGTGGGCATCGGCCCCGGCTCCATCTGCACCACCCGCATCGTCACCGGCACCGGCGTGCCGCAGATCACCGCCATTGCCAACGTGATTGAGGCGTTGCAGGAACACGACATCCCGGTGATTGCCGACGGCGGCATTCGCTTCTCCGGTGACATTGCCAAGGCCATCGTCGCCGGCGCTCACGCGGTGATGATGGGCAGCATGTTCGCCGGCACCGAAGAGGCCCCCGGCGAGGTGGAGCTGTACCAGGGGCGTACCTACAAGGCCTACCGCGGCATGGGTTCGCTGGGAGCCATGTCCAAAACCCAGGGCTCCTCCGACCGCTACTTCCAGGACGCCAGCAAGGGCGCCGAAAAGCTGGTGCCCGAGGGCATCGAAGGCCGCGTGCCCTACAAAGGGCCGGTGTCTGCCATCATTCACCAGCTGATGGGGGGCGTGCGCTCCGCCATGGGTTACACCGGTAGCACCACCATGGACCAGATGCGCACCCGACCGGAATTTGTGCGGGTGACCAACGCCGGCATGTCGGAAAGCCACGTGCACGACGTATCGATCACCAAGGAAGCGCCGAACTACCCGGTGCGCTAAACAGAACACGGTGCGGGGCCTTCGGGCCCCGCTCTGGTTTAACCGCGGCGGGGGCGCCGCAGACTGAACAGGATCAACATGACCGCCAACATTCACGCCAGCAGAATCCTCATTCTCGATTTCGGTTCCCAGTACACCCAACTCATCGCCCGTCGCGTGCGGGAAGTGGGTGTGTACAGCGAAATTCGCGCCTGGGACATGAGCGACGACGAGATTCGCGACTTCGCGCCCAGCGGCATCATCCTCTCCGGTGGCCCCGAATCCGTGGCCGCGGATGCTTCGCCGCGGGCCCCGCAACTGGTGTTTGAACTGGACATCCCGGTGCTTGGCATCTGCTATGGCATGCAGACCATGGCCGAGCAGTTCGGCGGCGCGGTGACCCCCTCCGACACCAGCGAATTTGGCTACGCCCAGATTCGCCAGGTGGGCAATGGCGGCCTGCTGCACGACATCTGCGACCACATTACCGACCAGGGCACTGCCCTGCTGGACGTGTGGATGAGCCACGGCGACAAGGTCACCGTGCTGCCGCCGGATTTTGAGCTGATCGCCGAGACCGACTCCTGTCCCATTGCCGGCATGGCCCACAAGAGCAAGCCCTTCTTTGGTATCCAGTTCCATCCCGAAGTGACCCACACCCTGCAGGGCAAGCGCATTTTTGAGCACTTTGTGCTGGAGCAGTGCGGCTGCGAGGCCCTGTGGACCCCGGCCAATATCGTTGAAGACGCCGTGCAGCGCGTGCGCGAGCAGGTCGGCACCGACAAGGTACTGCTCGGCCTCTCTGGTGGTGTCGATTCCTCTGTGGTGGCGGCCCTGCTGCACAAGGCAATTGGCGACCAGCTCACCTGCGTGTTCGTGGATAACGGCCTGCTGCGCCTGAACGAAGGTGACCAGGTCATGAAAATGTTTGCCGACAATATGGGTGTGAAGGTCATCCGCGCCGACAGGGAAGCGCTCTTTTTGGGCAAACTGGCGGGCGAAAATGACCCGGAAGCCAAGCGCAAGATCATCGGCAACACCTTCATCGAAGTGTTCGACGAAGAGGCCGCCAAAATCACCGATGTGAAATGGCTGGCTCAGGGCACCATCTACCCCGACGTGATCGAATCCGCCGGCGCCAAAACCGGCAAGGCCCACGTGATCAAATCACACCACAACGTGGGTGGCCTGCCCGACGACATGGCGCTGGAACTGGTAGAGCCCCTGCGCGAACTGTTCAAAGACGAAGTGCGCCAGATCGGCCTGGAGCTTGGCCTGCCCTACGACATGGTTTACCGCCACCCCTTCCCGGGGCCGGGGCTTGGCGTGCGCATCCTGGGCGAAGTGAAAAAAGAATATGCAGATCTGCTGCGCCGCGCCGATGCCATCTTCATCGAAGAACTCCATGCCGCCGACTGGTACCACAAAACCAGCCAGGCCTTCGCCGTGTTCCTGCCGGTTAAGTCCGTCGGCGTGGTGGGGGACGGCCGGCGTTACGAGTACGTCATCGCCATCCGCGCCGTGGAAACCGTCGACTTCATGACCGCCCGCTGGGCACACCTGCCCTACGAGTTGCTGGAGAAAGTCTCCAACCGCATCATCAATGAGATCTCCGGCGTGAGCCGCGTAACCTACGACGTGAGCTCCAAGCCGCCGGCGACGATTGAGTGGGAATGATTCCGCGTCTGGCACTGACTGGTATCAACAAGCAGTAATTCAATTATAACCCATTGATAAAAATGGGTTTTTCTCGAAAAAGCCTGGCAATGCCAGGCACCCTCTAGCACCGTCAAGCAGACTTTTTTCATGGTATGTTTGATGGTATCGTCCGAGCTCATACCACAACTTCAACGAAATACCATACCATGAAATTTCAGGGATTCATGGTATAGAAAAACGTTAACTATCTGATATTAAAGGAAATAATTGACTTAAAGATGCCGTGTTTGTTCATGGTATCAAGGGCGAAAAAGAGAGGGCAGCCATGCTGACCGATACCAAGCTTCGAAATCTGAAACCCAAGGACAAGCTCTACAAAGTCAACGACCGGGATGGCCTCTACGTAGCAATTACCCCGGCAGGCACAATCTCGTTCAGGCACAACTACTCCATTAGTGGCCGTCAGGAGACGTTGACGATCGGTCGCTACGGTGCTGGCGGCATTACTCTCGCGGAGGCACGAGAGCGTCTTAACGAAGCCAAAAAAATGATTGCGGCAGGCAAGTCTCCAGCAAGAGAAAAGGCGCGTGATAAGACGCGTGTGAAGGGGGCGGAGACTTTTGGTGCTTGGGCTGAAAAATGGATGCGCGGGTATCAGATGGCTGACTCGACACGAGACATGCGCAAGTCAGTCTATAACCGAGAACTGAAGAAGCGCTTTGGTAATCAGAAATTGTCTGAGATCACCCACGAAGATCTTCGAGCGGTGACCGATGCCATCGTCGAGAGAGGAGCGCCAGCAACCGCTGTTCACGCACGAGAAGTGGTATTCCAGGTTTATCGCTGGGCGATCGAGCGTGGACAAAAAGCAGAAAATCCCGCTGCGATGGTTCGCCCAAGCAGTATCGCCACGTTTGAGCCTCGAGATCGAGCATTGAGTCCTGCTGAAATTGGTTTGATGTATCGATACATGGATCGCGTCGGCACATCACCGCAGTATAGAGCTGCTATCAAGTTGCTGCTGCTGACCATGGTGAGAAAGTCGGAGTTATCTAACGCTACCTGGGTGGAGATTAATTTCAGCGAAGCGCTTTGGACGATTCCAAAAGAGCGTATGAAACGGCGGAATCCGCACATGGTGTATCTCTCCCGTCAGGCGCTGGATATTTTCATTGCACTCAAGACATTCGCAGGCGGCTCAGAGTTCGTGCTTCCCTCTCGGTATGATTCGGACTTGCCTATGAGTGCCGCGACGTTAAATCGAGTTCTTGCTCTGACGTATCAGGCCGCACAAAAAGATGGAGAGCAACTTGGGAAGTTTGGTCCGCACGATCTGCGTCGTACGGCCAGCACGTTGTTGCATGAAGCCGGCTACAACACCGATTGGATTGAAAAGTGCCTTGCTCATGAGCAGAGAGGAGTGCGGGCAATTTATAACAAAGCCGAATACAGGGAACAGCGGACGGCGATGCTACAGGATTGGGCAAATATGATTGACGAGTGGACTAACGTAAAACGTTAGAGGGAATTCCTGGTCGAATAGGTTGCTCTTCAGAGTCTTTGCGCGATTCGATCCACTTTTCTACTTCAGCCAGATCCCAGGCAACATTGCGGCTCGTCAGCACGATTCTGCGCGGGAAGTCACCGCGTTTCTCCATATTGAAGATGGCGCGATCAGAAAGCGGAATCATACCCAGTAAGGTTTTTCGGTTGATTAAGGTTTTTCTGGGCCGCGTAGGGTGTTCATCGTCCATTTCTCACTCTTGCTCCAGACTGCATGTGTCAGAGTCTTGGGGTTGCCAAGTGCTAGAACGTTAGCACCGTGCAAATCATAATGGCAGAGGAAAATGTTTAGCATGGAGATAAACGCTTTGATCCATCAGAGTGGGGCTGTGGAGCTGAAGGCAGACTGGGACCGCCACGTTAGACAATTGCGCCGCCGAACACCCTAGATTAAATCCATTCTCTATGTGAGTGGGGCGAAGGCATTAGAGCGCCTCACCCTTGAAAACGATGACACCGCACACGGTGGTGTTCCTATCCACCTTGATAATACGATCAGGCCAATCCGGGTTGAGTGTTTTGAGATACTGTTTCCCTTCCTCTTCGATCCACTGCTTGAACGTTACTTCCCCGCTTGCTTCGAGACGAACGACGACAAATTTGCCGTGACTGACCGGCGCCAGGGGATCGACAAAAATCAGTTCGCCTTCGCGAAACTTCGGTTCCATGCTGGCGCCACGCACTCGCAGCACAAAGGTCTCTTCACTGCATTTGACGGGGCAAATCAGAAGCTCGGTGACGTAGGGGGCTGACTCATTTTCGACCCGGTTCTTACCGTGATTTTTCCCCACCTGATCCCACGTAATCAGGCGGTGATGGTTATTGAGATTGGGCCCGTCACCGGCGCCGTAAGCTTGGGTGTCGTGATCTACATCCATCCAGCCGGGCGGCTTCTTCATGGCCGCTTCCAACTTGGCGGCCAGATCATCACCGATACTGCGTGGGGTACCTTTCTGGGTAGGCAGTTGATTGCGTACCTGGCTGAGGTAGGAGCTATTGGTCTCTGCGGCACGGGCCAGGCGCGCTGCCGAACCCGCTTCGCGAATGAGGATCTCGAGGTTTTTGAGCCGAATGGGGCTGTGCTTTCTAGTCATGTAAGGAAGTTTAGCAATATTTAGCATAATGATAAATAAAAAATTAGCATCAAAAGTTGAGCGTTGATATGCTCGGTGCTAATGTATATTCGCATGGAGCTAAAGTATTTCTTAAAGATGGCAACGAAGAGGGAGCGAGCAGAAGTTGCCACGGCCTGCAACAACTCTGTTTCCTACCTTTATCAGATCGCGGGCAATCACCGCTACGCCAGTCCGCTGTTAGCCACACAGATTGAGAAATCGACCCGGCAGGTGGCCAAATCGTCCGGCGGAAGACTCCAGGCGGTACCGCGGGCGTCCATGGTTCGTCACCCTGAAATCTTCTACCCAGGCACTGGTGACGACGATAAAGGCCCGCTGACGGTGGCCGAAGATGATGGCGCAGCGTAAGCCCGTGGCCACGACGGAGGGTTCCACCGAGGACGCACCGGGCGTAACGCGAGTGGCAGTGGACCGCATTCATTATTACGGCAAAAATCCACGCCGCCAGCAAAACCCCGAATACGACCGCATCAAAGCATCCATCCGCGACAGCGGGCTGGATCAGCCTCTGGTGCTCACCCAACAACCGGGCATGGCCGACTACGTGTTGCATAGCGGTGGCAATACGCGGCTGCGCATCCTGAAAGAGCTGTACGAAGAGACTGCCAACGAGCGCTACTACTGGGTGGAGTGTGTGATTCGACCCTGGTCGCAGGAATCGTCAGTGCTGTTCGCACACCTTCGGGAGAATGAGCTCCGAGGCGGATTGCCATTTATCGACAAGGCCCACGCGGTATTTGAGGCGAAGTCGCTCCTGGAAGCGGAACTGGGCACTGACGGATTATCACAACGGCAGTTGGAAACGCTGTTTCGTGAGCGCGGATTCAGCCTCAGCCACAGCACCATTTCGAAGATGGGTTATGCCGTCCACACGCTCTGGCCGGTTATGCCCCTGGCACTCAACGCCGGGCTGGGGCGGCCCCAGATCGAAAAGATCCGGTCGCTGGAGCGGGCCGCGCGGCAGCTCTGGATACAGCGCGAGCTGGGCGACGAAGGCGAGTTCAACGCGGTTTTTGCCGAGCTGTGCCGACGCTATGACGGTGCTGAATGGGACGTGCAGCCGTTGTACACCGCGCTGCAACATGAGATCGCGGTGGCGGCCGAACAGAGCGAGCACGTCATTCAGCTCGAGATCGAGGCCTGCCTGGCGGGCCGAACGGTTGAGCACGGCTTTGTCCCAGTCGACGAGCCTGAGAGCGTGCAGCCGGGTCCGCGTAGCGCGTCAGGCAACGCCAGTGCCGCGGAAGCGGAATCCCCGATTGCCACCACCTCCTCTGTGCCCACAGCAACGCAGGGCCAGAAGGCGCAGGGCGCCGTTGACGATGAAAGATCCAATGCCACGCCTACGCTAAGCCTAAGTAAATCCTCGCGCACACCGAGCAAGCCAGACGCAATGGACATCGCGGCATTGCGTAGCCGGATCTCTACAACAGCAACACGCCTGGCGGAGCACCACGGTCTCGGCGGCCAGATTATGGTCCTTGCCGATATCGGCATGGGTTTTCTGTTAACGGATGTCCCACCCTCAGAGCTCACAGAAACGCTGGACCAGGAGATGTTGGGCCTGGTGTCGGCACTGTGGTGGCAATTGGCCGCCTGTGCCGAGGTGACAGCGGCGCCGCCTGACGTCGTGCTGGCGTTCCTTGAGGAACCTTCGATTTTGCGCCAGGCGATGGCGTCGCATGATGCGGATCTGTTGTTCAGTAGCGTCTGGACCCTGGATCCCGGACAGCTCGGCTGCCAGCTGTGGCAACAACTCAACCCCGAAGACTGGCAACTGCTGTTGCAGATGATGGAGGCCTATCGCGCACTGAAGCGGCTGGCCAATGAGCGGAACCATGATCTTTGGGGAGCAGGGGAGCGCTGATGTCCTCCAACAAGGAAGCGGATCTCACCACGGCGGTGTTGCTCTACGCATTGCGCTGCCTGGCGGAGGGGGATCAACAGGCCCTTCGTGGCATGAACTTTGGTCCCAAGGAGCTGGACGCGTTACGGGAGATGAACCTGGCGGATCTGTATCGCGCCGATGTTCTGCGTGTGCATTGCCTCAAGATCGACCTCAACAGAGAGGTCTTCTGGCCGATGTTGACCCACCTGCGTCATCAGCGTGAGTCCGAAGAGCTGCAGCGCAGCCTACTCGTCACCGATGCGCCCTTGACCATGATGCAGCAGCTGTTTGGGATGAGTTCCCGGGAATACACGCGCTGGCGTCGACTGCTGACGCTCGAGCCCGCCGTCGGTAGACCGGCTGAGCTGGACGAGAGCGATACCCATACCCTGTGGCATGCCTGGCAGGACAGGGTAGAAGCGCGAGCGGATAGTCCGCTGACCGCAGCAGACTATCTCGCGCTCCACCAGGAGACCGGTATCGGGCTGCGGGCCATTTGGGCGCTGGTGCAGCGTTGGGAGGTGTACGGCGACCCCGTGAATCCCGGTGCCACTCAGGTCGTCGAGAATGGCGCATGAAGAGTCACTGCTGCGACCGGAGACCGTTGCTCTCGACGCACTGATCAAGGCAACGGTTGCCGGTCTGGTCGGGGAGGGCGAGCAAGCCCCTCCGGAAGCCATGCTGTTTCTGGGGAACTGGCACCAGTCGATCCCGACTCTGGTCATTCAGGATCCGATTCTCGAGCCGGTTGACAAGGTGGTGTGGATGGTCATCATGTCCCACGCTCGAGAGACCGGTAGCCGAACCGCGTTCCCCGACTACGACACCATCGCCAGCCAAACCAACATCGCCTCGACATCGACGGTCGCCCGCGCCATTGCTATCTTGCGCCTGACCCGCTGGCTGACCCTGTGCGCCAGGGCGCGGCAAAAATCCGGGCGATTCACCGGGAACATCTACGTTCTGCACGACGAGCCGCTGCCACTGCGCGATGCCCTGCATCTCGACGTGGCCTATATGGCCTTTGTCCAACAATCGGAGCGACACCACCACGGTCGTGTGCGCGCGGTTGCTCAGTCGGTGCTGGCAAGCCTGGATGAGTCCATTCGGACGCAGGAGTATCCACTGGAATCCGAATCGCCCATTGAGCGGCGCATCAGCGCGGCGAGCGTCGTGCGCAATGCCGGCCAGACGCCCGGCGCTACCGGTCGCTATTTCGCCTTTACTGGTGAGGCGGTAAATCGCTTGAAACGGCCCGCTGCGGGTCGATCTGAAGCGAATTCTCGCCACAACCAAAATTCGAAGGCGGTGAAAGCTACGCACTACAGTAGTGGTCGTAGTAGTAATTATAAAAAAACTACAACAAAAACCACGACAACAAACTCCAACAGCGATGAGACCACGTTATCCAATCAGGCCTCATCGCTGGGCGATGCCCCCCTCATCTATCCCGCCAGGCTGTCGGACAACCAGAAACTGTTGGCAGATCGCTACCTCCACCTGATTGCCCCGGAGGAGCGGCAGGAGGTACTGGATGAATTACAAGGACGGCTCGAGTCTGAACAAAAGGGCATGAAGCCCGTCTACGACGAGCTTCGCTTCCTGCACTCGTTGTGCAAGGCCGTACAGCGCAGCGAGTTTGTGCCCAACCTGGGGATCAAAGTGGCCGAAGCGCGGGCATCACGAGCGCAGCCACCCCCGCAAGCGCCCAACCCCGAACAGGAAGCGATCGGCGCCCGGCAGCGGGAAATCGCCAGAGACTATGGCCTGGAGCAGCTGGCCAAGCTCCGCCAATCCTTCGTCACCGACGACGATACCTGACGAACCCGTATCCCCGTGGGCACCGGATAGTACCGCTGGCGGCGTGCGATGCGTGGTTCCAGTGGAACCGCTGTGCATCAGCGAAGCGCACAAAAGCTCCGCGACAGCCGGTGGGATAGTCGATGGTTGCTAATTGGTATCTGTGGATTCATTGCATCTCGAGGATTCGACAGGACAGGTGCCAATGAACAGTGACGACGCCCACGCCGATACCCAACCGCTGGACTACGCCAATCACAAGGGCCCAGGCGCTTTGCAGGGCGAGGTTTGGCTCAACGTCCAGACCTACCAGGCGCAAAGTCTCATCCGAGGGCGGCGTGGCAGCGATGAAAAGCCCGCGATCATCGGGCTCGTCGGGTGCGCGGACCGCCTGAAGGTGCTATGGCAGGCGATCAGGCTCGACGATCCCTTCGCGGACTGGTGGTTGATCAAGGTCGAAGAGAGTATTGCCGATGCCCGGTCACGGCTGCATCGCCTTCAAGCGCAAATCGAGACGCTGCTGGCCAGCAGCGATGCATTCGAGGTCAGTGCTGCCCAGTCCAGCCGTCCCCACCGGGTATCGCTGCAATTTGCCAATCCCTATGCGTTTCGGGCGGCGCAAATGCTCGCGGATTATGACCGCCTGATGTGCAGCTTATTGACAGCCCGGCATCTGGGCATCGCCCTGCCCGGCGATGTGGCTGAGCAAGTCAGGGGCAGTGGCCGCTGGCTGCGGCGGGTGTTTGCCCTGCCGTTGGGTTACCACAGCCTGGAAGTCTGTCGTCGTGACGTGCTGCAGGGGACGGCCCGGGCCGAGAAGGCGCGTGCCTGTATGGGCGAGGTCCCCCGGGAAGTGCTTTGTGGTGAGCAATTGCCGAGTCTGCGGCCGGTTACCTTCAAGGTGAATGGCGTGGGCGACACCGCCCTGGAGAAGGAGGGCTAGGCCGGATGCTCGCAGCCACACAACACTGCCTGAACGTCTGCCTGGATACTCGCGTCCCCCTGGAGGCGGTGATTCTGAATCGCCTGCAGCGCTTGCCGCAGCCGCGACAGGGAGACTGGTTGAGGAATCTCTTGGTGACCGGATTCAGCGCAGAGTGTCAGGCACTCAGGTCGCAAGCCGCAGTGCCGAGCCCACAGGGTGTGTTCGAACACCCCTATCGAGCGACATCCGCGCGGACGCCTCCATCGGGCGGCGAGGCTCAGCACCGTGGTACAGCAACGCCCGCTGAACCCGATGACCGGCGTTCTGTCGAGGCGCCGACCATGGTCCGCAGCGCCAACGCTGCCAAACCCTTTGCACACCTGAAAAGCATTATCGGCGCCTGACGTAGCCGGCGGATTCTGAGGAGGAAAAGCGTGAGCGAGAACAGCCAAATCAACCAGGCACAGAAAGAACCTTCACAAGAACCGCCGCCGGATCCAATGGCGGTGTGTCCCGTGGGGTTAGATGATGGTTATGCCTATACCAAGGTAGCCCTGGCCGACGGGCGACTGTTCTCGGTGCCGTCCAGGGCTCGCATTGGCGCCGCCGGCGTGACCTGGATTCGAGCGCAGGAACAACGCATCTTTGAGTACGAGACTGACGGTGCGATCTACTCGGTTGGCGCGGTGGATGGTGAGGAAACCAGCTTTGACGAGTACCCCGGTTCTGCGCTCAACCGCGTGATTGTGCAGCACGCCCTGCAGGAAGCAGGGCTCTCGGGACGGTCGGTTCATTTGGTCACTGGTTTACCGGTCGGCGCCTACTACCGCAATGACGGACAGCTGCTCCAGGGCGGGATTGACCAAAAGCGCGACAGTCTGAAGCTGACCGTCGACCCGCGCTCGGCCATGCGAAGCCGACAAAAGCCCACGTTGAAAGTCAGCGTTGCGTTTCATGAGGTGATCCCCGAAGCGCTTGCCGCATGGTATGACCATGTCATTGTCCTGCAGGCGGACGGGGTGACCCTGGACGCCGATCGACTGAGCGCGCCCATTGCGATCGTCGATATCGGTGGCCGCACGACGGATTACGTGGTGGTGCAGGACCAGGGCATCGTGCACGGCTCATCCGGTTCTCTGAACCGGGGCATGCTGCACCTGAAATCCCGCGTCGCGGATCTGGTGCAGGAGCAATTCGACCTGACCGGGCTGGGTGAGCAGAGCATTGCCAGGGCGGTCGATCGCCAGCAACTGCGCCTGCACGGTCGGGATCATGATATCTCGACCTTGGTCGCGACGGCGAAACGCGAACTGGTCGAGCTTCTGTACGGTGAAACCCGCCGTAAACTCGGGCTGGGTGCCGAGCTCGATCAGGTGCTGTTTGTCGGTGGTGGCAGTGCCGCACTCGCCGCCGATATCGGCAATTGGTTTCCGAACCAGACCATTGCGGACCACGCCGCCTTTGCCAACGCCAGGGGCATGCTCAAGTACCTGCAATTCGTCTGCGACGACGTGGAGCGCGGGTTTTGAAGGTTTCACACGTGGTCACTGCGGTCTCAGTGACACCAGGTATCGTCGGATTGCGAAATCGATACCGCGGCTACGCCGTCAATCCACCGTTGGGGTCACTCCCGACGTTTACTCACCCTGCCGGGATTCAATGCCCGTCAGGGCGTCGCATTCCCCGGCAGTTCATTATGCTCAAGGAGAATGTGTTATGACCACGAGAACAGCTAGCGCTGAAAAGCCGAAGTTTTTCGATCTTGATATCCACGGTATTGGTTACCTCAATCGCGTCCGTGAGGTGACACCGGAGAACGGGTCTCCCTTTCTCAGTGTCACTATCGCCGCGCTTCGAGGCTCAGCCGACAACGTCCAGCACACCTACTTTGAATGTGTGGTGGTCGGTGAAGAAGCGAAGGATCTGGTACGCCAGTTGACGTTTGCGGTCGAAGCCGGCCTGAAAGTGTTGGTGGGATTTCATCTCAGTGATCTTCAGGCTCAGACCTTTACCTTCAAACAAGGCGAACGGGCCGGTATGACCGGTGTTGGACTGAAGTCCCGCCTGCTGCGATTCCAATGGATCAAGGTGGACGGACATCCCTATCTGACAGCCCCGTCTGCTACCCAGCAGACAGCCGGATAATCGACCTTCTGGCTACCTCTTCGGATGTAGCCAATCTTGCAATCCCGCGAGGAACCCATTCCTCGCGGGATCGGTCTCCCCGCAACTTTCAAGGAGACCTGTCATGGCTTCGAAATCATCGCCCGCCAAGGCGAACCCTCAAAACCGTGTCGCGAAGCTGAAGCTGGCTTCGCTCAACGACCCGGAACGTCAGTCCCTCGTGGAGTTGGCCTTCGCCGTACTCCAGGACCTGCACCAACCCGGCGTCGAGTTACCCGCCCCTGGCCGTACCCGTGACTATTTGCGGATGCTGCTGGCGGACCGGAAAGCCGAAGTCTTTGGTTGTGTGTTTCTGGACAACCGGCATCGAGTGATCGAAACGGCCGAGTTGTTCCAGGGGACGATCGACGGCGCTGCGGTGTACCCCCGCGTGGTGGTACAGCAAGCGCTGGCGTTGAATGCCGCTGCGGTGATGTTTTTTCACAATCACCCCAGTGGCGTTGCTGAACCCAGTCATGCCGACGAGGCCATTACTCGTCGCCTGAAGGATGCTCTGGCACTGGTGGATATACGGGTGCTGGATCATTTCATCGTCACGGCTGGCGAGTCGCTGTCGTTCGCCGAGCGCGGCCTGTTGTAGCTGGTATTCATTCAACCCATCGGGGAGTCACAGTCGTCCCGGTGGGGCGGCGGTACTCCCCGACCTTTTTATACAATTCAGGGAGAGTCCCCATGAAAGATGCAGAGTTCGAGTCACTACACGATGTGTTTGGCCCTGTCATTGCAAGTTACAGCCGTCAGCAGGCCATCGAAGATGGCCTGTTGGTCGATGTCACACCGACAGCGCGCGAGGCTGGATTCGTGTTGCCGGTCGCCGTCAGTCACGCTGCCTGGTGTGATTGTGTTGCCTGGACGGAGCGGGACAACCGCTTGCAGGTCTACCAGGACGAGTCCGGTCGGTTGTGGGATGTGCTGTTCATGGCGTTCTACGCGATCAACGCAACCAGTGACTCCGGCGATCGGCTGACCTACGCGTTGTACCGGGTACCGAAAGACGGCTATTCAACGGAGGCGGAAGAGGTCAGCCTGAAACTGGTGGTGGGTCCCGGCGATGCGGGTGAACCGGTCGTGACGATCATGCTGCCAAACGAAGATTAATCTCGCCGAGCAATTCGGCTCCTTGCCCTGGCCACTTGGGATAAAGTGGCACCTCCAACCTGCCTGCCTGCCCGCCGTTCCGGCAATTCCGCTTTCCCCGTAAAGACGACTCCGCTGCTAACTGACGCTTCGACACTGGTTCCAGTGTCACCGCGGCCTGAGTATTTCTGGCTGCGCAATGGCCATGACAGGTCGTAGACCTGGCGTGGGCATTGACTCGCACGAAGCCCTCGTCACTGCTGAGCGAAGCGGGGTAGTGACGAGGGCGGCGGAGCCCGAAACGACAGCGGATAGCGCCCGAATTGATGCGTTCCAGGCGAGTTCGGTCTGGTTAGACTGCGACTGAGCGTTGCCAATCGCTTCACACGCGGCCACGGCGGTAACGTGGATGAGGGGGTCGCCCTTGCCATCCAAACTGGCACAAACGGCAGTCGCGCCAGCAGAGCTTTACTGGCGCACAGCATCCGCTGCAGCTCGTCTTCAATACCAGGAGGTTCCTCCTTTCTTTACGCTGGCAGCCGCCAGTGCAATCCCGGCTGGCAAACAGCCGACACTCAACGCGCCGTCGCATCGACGGATTCAATTCACCGCA
Organism: Parahaliea mediterranea; assembly: GCF_003402235.1. Taxonomy (GTDB): domain Bacteria; phylum Pseudomonadota; class Gammaproteobacteria; order Pseudomonadales; family Halieaceae; genus Parahaliea; species Parahaliea mediterranea. The sequence continues at coordinate 608,666 of NZ_QEWO01000002.1, read as the reverse complement.
GGTGGGCTAAACGCCCGTCGCTTTAAACAGGAGCTTTAGTTTTATCCTTTTTCAAAGGTCCTTTCGACGCTGGGGGTTATCCCCCACTTCAGTGCAGCAATCGCTGCGTCTAACCCGGCTGGCAAGCAGTCGACCTTCCATACGCCGTCACACAGTCGGCTTCATTCAACCCACGGACCGATGGTTCCGGACATTCAACAGGAGGTGAAGTAATCACCATCAACGCTGGCTCTTCGAGCCACTGGTTCACCTGGCACCATCTTCGACAGAAGAGCCGCCAGGTTGCCTGCGACCAGGCTTATCAGGTCGAACGGGAGTAGTGTCCCTTGGCCCCTCCGCTTCGGTGGACCCGGTCAGGCTACGTGCCTACTGGTTGGTCACAAACACTTACCAGACTGGAACGTACACGATGCGAGACCTGAACTACCAATTGAAACAGCTGTGTCAGCGCAACCGGGATGGGAGCTACAGTACCCAGGCAAACCGGGCGCGGATGCTCAACCAGATCGCCAATCAATTGCAGGAGATGGGCTATCGGCGTATGACAACACACTCGCTCAAGCCCAAGCACGTGGATGCTCTGGTGAAGCGCTGGCTCAGCGAGGGGATGGCGGCCGGTACCATCAAGAATCGCATGAACTGCTTGCGCTGGTGGGCCGCCAAGGTGGATCGGCGCAATGTCGTCGCGCGGTCCAACGACTTTTACGGCATTCCCGATCGACAATTCGTCAGCAACACGTCGAAGGCAGTCGCGGTTGATGACAAGGCGCTGTCCGCTGTGTCGGATGATCATGTGCGCATGAGCCTGGAATTACAGCGGGCGTTCGGATTGCGCCGAGAGGAAGCGATCAAGTTTGTGCCCGCCTATGCGGATCAGGACGATCATATTCGCTTGAAGGCCTCCTGGACCAAAGGGGGCAAAGCGCGGGTGATACCCATGCTCACCCAGGAGCAGCGCGATGTACTGACGCGCGCACGCCGATTGGCGGGTAGCGGCTCCCTGATTCCAGCACAAAAAAACTACATTCAGCAGCTGCGAACCTACGAACGTCACACCACGCACGCGGGCTTGTCCAAGCTTCATGGGCTGCGCCACGCGTACGCCCAGGCACGGTACCAGCGCCTGACCGGGTGGACGTGTCCGGCGGCGGGAGGACCGACAGCAAACCAGCTAACCGTCGATCAGCGTAAACAGGATTACCAGGCGCGCCTCACCATCAGTCGCGAGCTGGGCCACGTTCGCGAGCAGATCAGCGCGGTGTATTTGGGCCGCTAGTTACCGGTCTCGAGGCGCCACATCGAACAAGCGCAACAGGTATTGCCTGGATAAGCGATTCACGTCCGTCAGTGGCGTGGTGATCATGAAGCCCATCATGATACCCGAGGCCTGCACATGTTCTCCGCCAGACACCAACGCCTACCGCGCATCCTTCCGAGCCTGCTGCGCTGCTTTAGCCTTACCGCCGCAAGCGGTATGGCCTTGGCCGCAGCGCCGCCCGAGAGGGATCTTGGCGCATTGACGCAGGTTGGCCGCTACAGCGTTCTCGCCGCAGGGCCGAAAGAGGGTCAGTGGGATCTGTTGGCCGTGACCAGCGCAATCGACATTCCTGTCGACGTACAGACAGTCGGGGAGGCCTTGCACTGGTTGTTGCGTGATTCCGGGTATCGCCTGGCGGCGGTCTCTGTCATGCCGGACGAGGTGAAGGCCCTGCTCGAGCTGCCGCTGCCGGCTGTTCATCGCCGGTTCGAACCCATGCCCCTTCAAACCGTGATCGGGCTGATCGTCGGTCCCGCGTTTCATCTGGTTCAGGATCCGGTTCACCGCCTGCTGGCCTTCGAGCGCTGTGCGGGAACACCTGATTCAGCTGCTATGGGAGAGGTGCGGTAATGGACGTCTTTATCTTCGCCGTTGTTCTGGTAGCGGCCCTGGTGGCGGGGGCCGGGGACAAACCCGCTGAGCATCAAGCGGACATTGCCGCCCAGTCAGCCGGTCCTCCATCCCCAGAATATGCACCGGCTCCAGGAAGGGGCTTCGCTGTGCCCGTGTGTGACCCTACGCGGGCCCGCATTAGCCAACGTGACCTCTCCGGGACAGTCAAACAAGAGGTCAACCGTAATGATCGTTAACGGCCGTTGCGCCAGGTGTTGTCGGAGGCTGTTCGGAGCCGCATTGGCAGTCAGTCTTTGCGTCGCCATACCAGTCATGGGCCAAGCCCGCGATCCAGCTGCGTTTAAATCATCGATCGAACAGTCCGTTGAGACGTCGGCGACGAAACGGGTCGATTCCAAGACCTTGCGGGCCGAGCTCTGGGGGCTGGACGCATCCGAGTGGCAACGCTACCAGTCTCTGATGCAAGGCATACGGGGCAGCGTGAGCCCCGCCACGCTGTCGCCCATCGAAGTGCTGGGTATTCATGCACGCAATGACGATGAGCGGCGGCGCTACGCCGAGCAATGGGCAGTCATGATGCGTGATGATGCCGAACGCATACTGGCATTCCAGCGGGCTTACGACGACGCCCAACAGCGCCTGTTCGCCGGCGGCTTGCTCATCGATTCTCACGCCCTCGCTGCTGTCAGGGTGAATCAGGTCGAGCCGGCAAAGTGGGCCTGGCGCCCGGACGATCGGGTGCTGTTCTTTGCGGATACCCACTGTCCGACCTGTGATGCGGTGCTGGAACGCCTGGTCAGCCAGATCACGCAGTTCGCCGGTATCGATGTGTATCTGGTCGATGTCGCTGACGGGGATGAAGATGACATACGCAAGTGGGCGGCCTCGAAACAGATCGATCCCCTCTGGGTCAGTGAGCAAAAAATGACCCTGAACATCGACGCCGGCGCGTTGGGCGAAGTGACTGCGTACACGGGCCAACAGGGGCAGCAGCTACCGGTACTGGTGGTACGTCGGGAAGGGCAGTTGGCGCCCTTGCCGGCGCTGCATTTTTGATGGGGGCGATGCTGGTCATCCCGTCGCCCGTAGTCTGCGTTCTGGGATTGATCGCGTGTTCGGCGACTGCCGAGTCACAGTCGGTGCCGGTGGGGTATCGGCAGGTGGCGCAAGAAGCCGGAGTGCCATCGAAGCTGCTGTATGCCGTGGCCCTGGCGGAGAGTGGGCAAAGCGCATTCAGCGGTGGCGCGTTCAGGCCCTGGCCCTGGACGCTCAATATCAACGGCAAGGGACGTTACTACCCGACACGTCAGGCAGCCTCGCAAGCCTTGCAACCTGCTCTCGCCAGTCCAGAGACGTCCGTCGATATTGGCCTGATGCAGATCAGTTGGCGCTACCACCAGAGTGTCCTGGGCTCGGGCTGGGCCGCGCTGGATCCCTACCACAACCTGCGGGTCGCCGCGGCGCTGCTGCGCGATTGTCTGGCAGCGCACGAACACTGGCTGCCCAGCGCCGGTTGTTATCACGCCCCGAACAATGCCCATCGCGCAGAGCGCTACAGCCAGCGGGTCCAGGCGCACTGGTTACGACTGACCGATGAACCGCAAGGGGTGGTTGATGGCGCCCCGTAAGCAACCGGTTCGACCGCACCTTGTGCTTGGGATACTCGCGTCCCTGACGCTGGCTCCAACGGTACTGGCTGAGCTGACCGTGATCTATGACAGCCGCCAGACGCGGCCGCTGGCGCCATTGTTGAGACCACTGTTCCCAAACCAACCGCCAGCAGCCGACGCTGCAAGCCCAAAGAACCAGAACCTGGCGCCTGCATCCACATTGGGACCCGCAGACCTCAGCACTCTACTGCCGGTGCAGTCGCCCGGACTTCAGGTCGGCGATATCGCGGGTCGTCAGTTAGCGCCCTCGGTGCTGGCGCGTTTGGCGCAGGGCAATCCCCGCCCTTTTTTTCTGGTGGGATCTGATGAGGTGTCCCTGCGATGGCTGGCGCATCATCGGAACACGCTTCAATCTCTGGGCGCTGTCGGCATGCTGGTGCAGGCCGACACGGCCGAGGATGTCCGCAGCGCGGTAGCGGCAGCACAGGGCGTACCCATGACCTTGGGTGCCGGTGATGATCTGGCGAGAGCGCTGGGGATTGATCGCTACCCGATCCTGATTACCCGCGAAGGCCTTCAGCAATGAGCGCGCACCCCATGGAGGCGCTGCTGCGACCGCCTGTGGAATTGTGGTCGACGTGCACGGCGTTTGCCGCAGGCACATTGGCCTGGTTGGCGCCTGGCGCCTTGATGATGCCGCCGGGGATTGCCACAGCCACCGGGCTAACCTTCTTCGCTTTCGGATTGTTGCGTGGGGGGCAGGCCTGGCGCGTACTGCGTTATCAGCGCCACATGCGGTGTCTACCACTGTACCAATTGCGCGCAGAACAGATACCGGTCAGTCGTCACAAGCTGTTTCTGGGGCGGGGGTTTCGCTGGTCCCAGCAGCATACACAGCGCCTGCGCGATACGCTGAAGCCGGAAGTGCAGCGTTTCGTACAGCCCGGCAGGCTCTATCTCTGGGCACGCCAAAATGAGGTGGCGTGGGAATCCATCCCGGGGCTGGCTTTGCTGGCCAGGGCCTTGCGCAGTCGCAGCCGTTGGAATCCGCTGGCACCGCTGCCGGCGGTTGGCGGCAAGCCCGCCCTGCATGCGGTGGAGCCCCACGAGCAGTCTGTGTGGATGGACCTCGGTGAACGGGTAGGGCACACCCTGGTGTTGGGTACGACCCGGGTGGGCAAAACCCGTCTGGCCGAACTGCTGATCACGCAGGACATCCGCCGAGGCGACGTCGTCATCGTCTTCGACCCCAAAGGGGATGCCGACCTGTTGCGTCGCATCTACGCGGAGGCCAAGCGCGCCGGCCGGCTGGACGAGTTTTACCTGTTCCATTTGGGCTTTCCCGAACTTTCGGCGCGTTACAACGCCATTGGGAATTTCTCCCGGATCACCGAAGTGGCGACCCGTATTGCCAATCAATTACCTAATGAGGGGAATTCGGCGGCCTTCAAGGAGTTTGCCTGGCGTTTCGTCAATATCATCGCACGCGCGCTGGTGGCCCTGAAGCGCCGGCCGGATTATCAGCAGGTGCGGCGCTACATTAACGATATCGAGCCGCTGTTTGTGGAATACGCGGGCCACTGCGCGGAGGTTGCCGGCATCGAAGACTGGGGATCACTGGTAGAAGAGCGTGCCGCGGATATCAAGGAGCGCAATCTGCCCAATGCCCTGCGCGGCCGCTCTATGGAAGCGATTGCCTGCATGCGGTTGCTGCAGGAGAAGGCCATCTACGATCCCGTCTTGGATGGGCTGATTTCCGCGTTCAAATACGACAAGACGTATTTCGACAAGATCGTCAGTTCGGTCGGTCCCCTGATGGAAAAGCTGACCACCGGGACCATCGCCGGGCTGATCTCACCAAACTATCAGGATGAGCGGGACTCGCGGCCCATCTTCGAGTGGATGGACGTGGTGCGCCGCAAAGGCATTGTCTATGTGGGGCTCGACGCGCTCACCGATACCACCGTGGCCAGCGCCGTCGGCAACTCCATGTTTGCGGACCTGGTGTCGGTGGCTGGCCAGATCTACAAGCATGGTGTAGATCCCGTCCGGCACGATGATAGCGGGTCGGTATCCACGACGACCGCCAGGCGACCCTCGACACCGACGATTTCCCTGCACGCCGATGAGTTCAACGAACTGATTGGCGATGAGTTCGTGCCGCTGTTGAACAAGGCGGGCGGGGCGGGGTTTCAGGTGACGGCCTACACCCAGACCTGGTCCGACGTCGAGGCGCGCCTGGGCAATCGGGCGAAAGCCGGACAGGTGGCGGGTAACTTCAATACCCTGCTGATGCTGCGGGTGAAAGAACTGGACACAGCGGCGATGTTGACCGATCAATTGCCGCGGGTAGAAGTCTTCAGCCTGATGAGTGTGTCCGGCGTGGATGACTCCTCGGACCCCGGCTCCGGGGTCGATTTCAAATCCCGTAACGAGGACCGGATCAGTGTCTCCGAGGTGCCGATGTTGACCGCTGCCGATATGGTTACGCTTCCCAAGGGGCAGGCGTTCGCCCTGCTGGAAGGGGGCCAGCTCTGGAAAATCCGCATTCCGCTGCCGGATGACCGCGATGATGGGGTCATGCCGGGTGACTTTGAGGCAATAGCCCAAGCCATGCGCCGCAGCTATGTCACCAACGATCACTGGTACCGCGTGACCGATCGCTGGTGGCATGCCGTCTCCGAGCCCGCAATCCCTACTTCAGGCGCCGTGGAGTAAACCTGAGCATGGCCGAGCCCCGTGATCCCCGGCGAGCGGTGGCAGCACCCGGTACGCTGTCCCGGCTGCTGACGGGGCTTGCCCAGTGCCTCAAGTGGCTGTTTCTCTCCCTGCTCTTCTCCATTCTGGTGGAGTGGGTCGGGATGGTGTTCTGGTGGGAGGGGCAGGGCCTCGGCCACAGCCGTCAGATGCTAGTGGCGGAATTAGAGTTCCTGGGTACCGACTTTCAGCAGAGTTGGATCACCGCCGAGCCGATGGCCTTCGCCAGTCGGCTCTCGGAGGGGATCTACCGGGTGGCCTTTGAGTGGACGGGGGTGGTAGATCTGATCCGTTGGATCACGCCGGTACCGGCTGCTGAGGAAATCGGTCTGCGGCCGCTGCTGCACAGCCTCTACCGACCGGTGTCTGAGTTCGTTCTGGCCGCCATGCAGATCACGCAGGTCTTCGCCGTGCGACTGGCTATCCTGGCGCTGGCGACGCCGGTGTTCGGGTTGTTCACCGTCGTGGCGCTGGTGGATGGGCTGGTGCGGCGGGATCTGCGGCGTTGGGGCGGGGGCAGGGAAAGCTCCTTTGTCTACCACTACGCCAAGAAAGCCGCCATACCGCTGATGATCATGGCTTGGGTTGTGTACCTGGCCTTGCCCTGTAGCTTGCACCCCTCCTGGATCATCCTGCCATTCTCACTGGCGTTTGCCTTCGCGGTCACCATCACCGCCAGCACCTTCAAAAAGTACCTCTGATACAGTTGACTGTAAAAATACAGTCTGCTAGCCTGTATTTGAATACTGTAACAGTACAGTATCGGGTAAGGTAACGAGGTTGAAAGGAGGTAAGCATGATCGCTCAAGCTGAACAACTGCTGCAACGTGGTTCCAGTGTTACCAGCGCGTTGCTGCCGGCGATTTTCACTATCTTCAGCCAATGGCGCCTGACCGGTGCTCAGCAGATGACCCTGTTGGGGCTCAGCAACGAAAAGACCCTCTACAACTGGAAGAGCCAGCCGGAAAAGGCCAAGCTGACGCGGGATCTGCTGGAGCGGGCCAGCTACATTCTGGGGATCTATAAGTCCCTGGAAATCCTGTTCCCCGATCCGGCACTGGCCGACCAGTGGCTGGCCACGTCCAATGACAATCCGCTCTTCAACGGCACAGCGCCGCTGGACCGCTTGCTGGCCGGCCAGGTGGTGGACCTGGCGGTAGTGCGGGATTTCCTCGATGGTCAGCGGGGTGGCTGGTGATCGATATCGATACGCTGCCCGGCAGTGAGGTCAATGGACCAGCCTACCGGATCATACTGTCGCGCTACCCCCAGATTCACCTGTTCGAGCGCGTCTCCAATCCCCAGGATTGGGACGTACTCTACGCCGTCGAGTCCCTGACCAATCCCAGGCTGCGCGATGAAGTCGGTGATATCCGACTGGTACCACCGGAAGATCGTGTGTATGGCGATGGCGCCTCCTGGATCATGGCGGCTTTCACCCACCCCCCGGTCGATGGGCGAGGTGGTCGCTTCAACCGGGACTTCGGTATCTATTACTGCGCCGCCGACGAGGCGGTGGCCATCGCCGAATCGGCCTTTCATCGGGCGCGCTTCCTGCGGGAGTCCCGCATCGACAAGACCACCCAGGACATGCGCGTGATTCGCGCGCATGTGGGCCCGACAACCCTCCACGATGTACGTCATCTGTCCGGCGATACCATCTATGATCCGGATCATTACGGTGAAGCTCAGCAGCTCGGTTACGCGTTACGTGGTGCCAGAAGTTTCGGTATTCACTACCAGAGCGTGAGAGCGAAAGGGGAGTGCTACGGGGTGATGCGCGCTCGAGCATTGTCTGATGCGATTCACTGGCGGTATCTGCGCTACCACTATGATCAGGGGGCCATCGTCCAGGTGGAATCCCTCGATGGCGGTGGCAGGAGGTGATCGAAATGTATAAAGAACTACTGTGGATTTTCACCCAACTGCCGGACGACTACATTGTCCTCGACACGGAAACCACCGGACTCCCGGACGAAAATGGCCTCCCGGATATTGTGACGCTCGGCATTACCGTCGTGAGGCATCGGGAGATTGCAGCATCTGTCGAATTTCAAATCCGACCGCAGAAGCCAATATCGGCTCAAGCGCAGTCGATTCACGGGATTACCAACGAACAGGCCGCCGAATTCGAACCCTTCGAGTCGCAATGGCAACGGATTGCCGAGTATCTGAAGGGGCAGCTCATTGTCATCCACAACGCCAGTTTTGACTGGCCTATCCTGTTGGATCACGTTGATTGCTACGGATTGGGAATGCCAAAAGTTCAAGGGGTGTTTTGCAGCCAGAAAGCAGCTATCTCCTGGGCGCAGGCGATGAATCTCCCGTGCAGTCAGCGAGGTCCTTCGTTAGATACTTTGACCGGAGTGCTTGGTATAGAAGATCTCAGAGCTAAGAACAATGAAACTCATGGGGCGGGAAATGATAGCCACCAAACTGCTCAAATTTCAGAGGTCATGAGACGCAACGGAAACATAGATTAAGTTTGAAGCTTGAGTCACGATAGATAGGAATAGGTAAAGGTGCCCGGTAAGCAGCCCCAAGTGGAAGATTTTTCCTGAATCGCGTGGAGTAGAGAATTTCTCAGAAACCTGACATAAGCGCTGTACCTGAGCATCAGGATCTCACTCCCAAGATTTTTGCGAGTCCTCGAATAAAAGTTTTGTGTTACAAGAAATTTCAGATTGGAGAATAGATGACAACAGTTCTGGATTCAGATCGCGCACTCGAAGATGAGTCAAAGGATCAATTTGGCTTTGCTGGAATAGCCAAACGACTCGCGCCATCAATCGTGGAGGCATCGAAGGGCGATGGTATGGTAATTGGGCTCGAGGGGCGGTGGGGCTCAGGAAAAACGTCACTTTTGAACTTCCTTCGTTCCGAATTAGAAGTCGCTCAGGAAGCAGGAGTTCATACCATTACTATTGCGCCATGGCTGAATGGTGATACTTCGTCTTTGGTCTCATCCTTGCTGGAGCCCATGACAGCTATATTGAAAAAGAAAGAAGAAGAAATTGCGGCATCTAGTGGCGAACAAGCAAATGCAATGAAAGAAAGGATGGTCGATGTCGGCCGGTTGCTCCGTGTCTATGGTCCAAAAACGGCCCGCAGGGCCGCTTCGGTTGCAAACGTCGCCGGATACTTTGTTCCTGGAGCCCAGATTGTTGGTGATGTGTTGGAAGCGGGCGCAAATGCGGCAGATCAAGTGCTGCCTTTGGGTCCAACACCATCTGAAATCAAGCAAGATTTAGCGCACAAGTTCCAAGAATTAGATATTGGTTTTGTTGTCATACTCGATGATCTTGACCGCCTCGAGCCCGACCAAGCAGTCGAGGTTGTTCGACTGGTTCGCTCTGTCGCTGACTTTCCAAAAGTTGTGTACCTGATGTGTTATGACCGAGAAGTATTGGCTCAGGCGCTTACGACAGGCCTTAAAGTTGCAGATGGAGATCTTTTTCTTCAGAAGATCGTGCAACTCACTTTCAATCTTCCACTTCCAGAGCCGTTCGATCTTCGAACTCAGTTTTTAGCTGAAGCGAAGGCAATCTATGCAGAGGCAATAGGTAATGATTTGGAAGGCCCGTTACTCGACGATTTAAAGTCGGCTGTCGACCGGGAAGGCGGGGGGTTATCTACGCCGCGTGAAGTTAAACTTTCCTTGAACAGTATTCGTTTTGTGTTTCCGCAGGTTAAAGACGATGTGTACTTCCCAGATTTTTGTCGTCTGTATCTAATCAAGATCACAAACTACAAACTATATAAGTGGCTAGAGGTTTACCTCTCAGTTCGCTCCGTTTTGATGACCGGTGACGCAGTTATTTCAAATGATGAAAAGGCCAAATTGGGTAAAGAGCTTAAGATTCTTTTGCCTTCTGGTGATGTGGGTTCAGGTGCCTCGATATTTAATTTGCAACGCTTCATTCCCGGCGTAGACGATGCTGAGGAGCCAGAAAAACGTGTTTTTAACATGATAAATTCGTCGGAAGTTTCTGAGTCAATCGGGCTGAAACGGCTTGGTAGTCCATTACACTATCGATTTTACTTTGCTCTTACTGGTCCAAAGACAGTAATGCCGGATGAAGATTTTAATAATCTAATGGAGCTGGCTCGCAGTGACTTTGAACAATTAACCACACGCTTGGCCGAAGAAGCTATGAAGCGTCGTAACTCAGGAAAAACTTGGTTTGAGTATGTGCTAAACAGGCTAGACGATGACTCCATATCAGGTCTAGATGAGGATCAACTGTCCGGGATAGTCCAAGCGCTATCTGGAATGATGGATGTTGCGATGAAGGAAGATGGTGGGCCTCGTTCACTCTATCTTTCGCCTGGCGCTGACAGAGTTGCCAACAGAGTAGCGAAAAGTTGCCTTGAAAGGTTGCGTGAACTTAATCCCGATAGGCAGGCTGCAACTGTCCGGTATATGGCACGCGAAGGGACGGCCATCAATTGGTTAATTGGAAAGTTCTTCAGGAGCCAACTTTTCCGCCATGGAAGAGTCGGAGACGAAGCCGTGAGCCCTGATCAATGGGAAATATCGGATCAAGTTCTAGATGAAGCTATCGAGATCTTGAAAGAGCGTGTCAGCCAGCAAGATACACAAGACCTGATACCAAATTTACCGGATATTTCAGCCTACCTTTATGGTTGGCTAAACCTGACTGAAGACGATCAAGCTGTGGTGTGGGTTCGAGAATATTGCGAATCAGACGAGGGTTTTCTCGATATCCTGAACCATCTTAGGGGGTGGTTGATGAGTGACAAAGTCTATTACCCTCTATCCGAAGAGGCCGTTACCAGGTTTCTCGATTGGGGTGATGTGACCGCACGCTTGGCGGCGATGGAAGGAGGTGAATTCGCAGATAAAGTTGAGGAGCTTCAGTTGGCAATCAAGCAATCTCGGCATTAGAAGAAGCACCGATACCAATGATGTGCATATGCCAAGTGAATCGGCAACGGCCCTTATGTCTTGTTCCGCAAAGTTAGCTTTTGGTCAGTGAGCAGACAATGAGAATCCAGATTCAAAAACGACTCCACCCAGGGAATAGATTTTCCATCGCTGACCTCGGTTAACTCTCGCACTATGCCCCGTATCAACCCACGGGAGCAGCAGTGCGATGAAACGCCATCTCTGGCTACCTTCTTTTTTCCTCATTGGATTATTGGCACCGGTGATCACTTCGGCGGATACCGGTGCCGAGCGCGATGCCCTCGCAAAGGTCATCCACGATCTGAATGCCCTTGAGGCGGCCATAAAGCAGGCCGAGGCCAATACCAATCCGGATTCCCGTATCCGCTTTCGTTATGACTGGCTGCGTCAGGATCTGAAACAGATCAAGGAAGGTATCGAGGCCCACATCGACTCACCTCGAGCACAGCCACGCTCGTTCCCGCCACTGCGCGGCGACTACCGTCGGTAGGCCCTGCTCATGAACGCTGCACAAGTTGCCGCATTCCAAGCTGGGTCCGGTATTACGCCAGCGACACTGTTGACTGCCATTGCATCGATCGTCCTGGTACTGGCTTTTGTCTGGGTTATTTGGATTTCCATCGGCACATTTCGAGCCTGGCACGAAGGTCAGGCTACGGTCTTTGATCTCACCTGGAGCACGCTGAGGGCAAGCATTGTGTTGATGGTTCTGGGCTTCTATTTGCGGTGAGTCACTCGACAACACTCGGTTTGGGCGGGCGGCGTGCCGCAATGGGATGCGGGGATAATCCCCATTTTCATCAGCGTTACAAGAGAGGACATTGGTTATGGAAAAATCAAACACACAATGCGGATTCAGGCATATGCGCGAGCACTTCCGGGCTCTATTGCTGGCGACAGCGCTATTTCCTGCACCGCTTTGGGCGGTACTGCCGACGCCGGTGGCACCAAGCACAGCGCCAGCCGCGGGTGACTGGATTGGCCTGATCCAGGGCTATATCAAAGACGGTGGTCTCGTACTGGGGCTGGCCATTGCAGTGCTCGGCTTCCTCTGGATCGCCTATCTTGGCTTCGCCAAATTTAACGAGGCACGCCAGGGTAAGGCGGAATGGGCTGAGGTGGGCGTGCTCGGCATTGTCGGAGCGATTGTCCTGATATTTGCCAGCTACCTACTTACTGAAGCGGCCGGTGTCATTTGAGGCGCTATACGCAAAGCCGCGGAGGAAAGGCGATGTCCAACGACCATGAAGTTCTGGCGGATCGGCTGAATGCCGAGCCCGCCATTTTCAAAGGTTGCTCATCCTCAGAGCTGGGCACGATTGTGGGGCTGGCTATAACCGTGTGGTTGCCCCTCAGTTTGTTACTTGCTTGGTTGCTTGGCGCCATCACTATGGGGTTTGGCATTGCCGGTGTCGGCGTGGTGGCGACAGTGGTTGCTTTTGCGACGCTGTTTCAGCGAATCAAGCGCGGACGCCCCGAAGGGTATTACCAGCAATGGCTGCGTATTCGGCTGCAGGCTCTGGGACTTTCTCGTGCACCGTGGGTGTTACGTTCGGGCGCTTGGGACGTCGGGAGGACGCAGCATGCGCCGTTATCGTCTCGAGATTGATAACGTCCGCGCACACCTTCGCTCTCTATGGGTCGTCATCGGTTTGCAGGGGCTGATAATTCTCGCGCTCTGGATTGGCTGGAGTCAGGCTCCGAAGCAATTGCGGGTCTATGTGCCGCCGGATCTGCGCTCTGGAGCAGTCCTGGCGGCGGAGGAGGTGCCTCCAGCCAATGTCTATGCGTTCGCGTTCTACATCTTTCAGCAGCTCAATCGCTGGTCTGAAAACGGCGCAACAGATTATGGCCACGCGATTTTCCGGATCTCGCCTTACCTCACACCGCGGTATCGCAATGAGCTGATAGACGATATGGAGCTCAAGGCGCGCCGCGGTGAGTTGGCATTCCGGGTGCGGGGCGTGCATGAAGTACCCGGTCACGGCTACGAGGAACGCCGGGTCGATGTGTTGTCAGCCGATGTTTGGGTGGTGTGGCTGGACCTGGATTTGTTGGAATCCGTGAAAGGCATGACCGTCAAGCAAACCAGCATTCGCTATCCCATCCGCGTGGTGCGCCAGGCAATCGACCCTGAAACCAATCCCTGGGGTCTGGCACTGGATGGTTATGGCGCTGATGGCCCCCGTCGCCTCAGTAAAGGCGAGCTGTCGGAGTCAGACGCAGCCGGTGCTGCGCTCAACAAGGAGCCCTCGTGATGGCTGCCTCACACTATTCTACGCCCAGCCAGTGGATTGTCCTGGTTCTATTCTGGGTTCTCTCTCTGTCCACTATTCAAGCTGCCGCGACACAAGACACATCAGCTCATGCCGATGAGATCGTCTCGACTGGCCCTGAGCGTGTGCTCTGGCGCAAAACACCGATCGCTATTCCGTTGGTCGTGGGTGAGGAGCGGCTGATCCATTTTCCCGACTCGGTGAGTATTGGCCTGCCGCAGTCGCTGACCCCGTTCCTGCGCAGCCAGAGCATCAACGGTACGCTCTACCTGCTGGCGGGACAGCCCTTCGAATCGACCCGTGTGATGGTGCGCTCTGAGAACGGTGGCCCCTTGTTTGTTCTCGATATTTCGGCAGCGTTGAACGTCGATGAACGACCGCCACTCGCTGAAGTGCAGGTGGTGTTGGAGTCGAGTAAAGCGGAGGTGGGCGCTGTGGTTGCTGACACCGCCACCGCCAGCCGATTCACGCAGTGGGGTTACGTCGCATTGACCCGCTTCGCCGCGCAACAGCTCTATGCACCGGAAAGACTCATACCCAATGCGCTGGGAGTGGTCGCCATACCTGTCAAGGATGCCCCCGTCGACCTACATCGTGGCGGTAGCGTTGAAGCGGTGCCCGTGGCGGCCTGGAAGGCGGGATTGCGGTATGTCACCGCGGTCAGACTGACCAACCGTACCGCCAAGGCGGTCATCCTGGATCCCCGCGAACTCCGCGGTGCCTGGTTGGCGGCTACGTTTCAGCATAATCGTCTACTGCCCTCGGGAAGCGACGCAGATACCTCGGCCGTGTATCTGATCTCTGACCGGCCCTTCGACGTGGCCCTTTGGTGAGGAGGGACAGGTAGCATGTCGATGGTCACCAGTAATCGTTTATTACCCCTTCTCGCCGGCTCGGTGCTGCTTCTGACGGCTATGGTGGCCATAAAGTCCTGCTCACCCGATGCGGCACAGCCGCAACTGTTGGATGCGGTACCGCAGGCGCCCAAACCGGATGCCGATACACCCGCCGACACCATCAAGACCTTAACAGCCAATGTCAGCGCCATGACGTCGGAACTCAATGCACTACGAAGAGATAACACCGCGCTGAAACAGGAAAATCGCGATCTGATCAAAGACCGTAAGCAGATCGAAAACAATGTGCTGTCCCGGTTGGAGCAATCACTGGCTTCGAAGCGGGCGGACACGGACCCCCAGGCCTCGACGTCAGCCATCGCCGCATTAACCGCCAGGGTAGACGCACTGGCGAACCGCTACGGTACGCCGGGCAATCCGTCATCCCCTGCAGGTACTGACCTTCCCGTCGGACTCGGCCTGGATGGCGTGAGATCCGCAACGCCGGATTTGGAAGCGCTGGTGTGGATCAGCCCCCTGGAGCTTGCATCATCACCCGACGATGACCAGGAATCATTGTTCAACCGCTACAGCCGTACAGGGCGCACCGCGTTGGATCATGCGAGCCCGTCAGTGCAGTCGTTGGTGGACAAAGGTGGCGAAGCGCTCAACCCGTCATTGCCGGTCTATACCGTGCCACGGAACGCAACCCTGATCGGTTCCACCGGCATGACCGCCCTGGTGGGGCGGGTACCGATTCAGGGGCAGGTTCGCGACCCCATGCCCTTCAAAGTGATCACCGGCAAGGACAACCTGGCCGCTAACGGACTGCGGATTCCGGGTGTCGAAGGCATGATCTGGAGCGGCACCGCCGTCGGGGACTGGACGCTGTCCTGTGTGACCGGGACCTTGGAATCGGTGACCTTCGTGTTCGAGGACGGCACCATTCAAACCCTTTCCAGTGATGATAGATCCAGCGGCGGCAATCAGCTGGGTGGTTCCAGTGGAAGCAGCAATCGACCACTGGGATGGATTTCCGATGCGCAAGGTATCCCCTGTATCACCGGTGAGCGCAAGACCAACGCGCCGGCATTCCTGGCCCAACGCATTGGCGTGATGGCGCTTGAAGCCGCCGGCGAGGCCGCCGCGCAGGCCGAAACCACCACCTTGATCAGTGACTCAGGCAATGCCACCAGCGTGGTCTCCGGTGAGACAGGTCAATACATCCTCGGCAAAACCCTCAGCGGGGGCAGCGACGAAGTGGCGAAGTGGTTGAGGGAGCGCCAGGCGCAAAGTTTCGATGCGGTCTTCGTACCCGCGGGCGTCGAGCTGGCGATCCATGTCGACCATGAACTGCCCATCGATTTCCATTCCAATGGCAGGAAACTCCATCATGAAACGACTCTCCTCGGACAAGCGACGACCAACTCTGGTTCTGGTCTTGATTAGCGGCTTGACGGTCGGCTGTGCCAGCAACAAAGAAACCGTATTGCCACAGGACGGCCCGACCATGAAGTCCATCTACGATCAGCACATGGTCGATGTTCAGCAGTCCGATCAGCGACGCGCCATGGGTGGCCAGCCATTACCGCAATCCGGTTTCGAGCACTACCGCGGTTTTGTGAGAGAAGCGGCCAACGAAATCGACACCGTATTTCCGCGCCTGCCCAATCCCACGCTGGTGATGTACATCTTTCCACACCTGTCAGGCCGAGAGCGCACGCCGGTACCGGGGTATGTCACCACCTTTCCATTTTACGAAACGGTGGAGTACGCATTACCGGGAGAAGTGCCGGGTGAGGTGTCCCCAGCGCCACCTTTGACCGCCGACCCCACTCAGCCAGACAAATAGGCAGGATTGCCCGATGCCAGCGAAGAGAACAAGTCAGGGCGACGGTGCGCCATTAACCAGCGCGTCGATCAAACGGCAGTACGAGCGACCCCCGTCTTTCACCGATCTGTTGCCCTGGATGGAATATATCCCTGAGAGCAAAGCATTCCTGCTGGAGGATGGCATCAGTATGGGCGCGCTGTTCGACATAACCCCGGTCGGCTGTGAAGCCAGAACACCGGGGTTTATGTTGCAACTGCGGGATGCGATCCAGGTCGCGATCAACGAATCCATTCCCGAGCGGGATGAAGCGCCCTGGGTGTTACAGATTTATGTGCAGGATGAGCCTCGGCTGCATCGTTTTAATACATCGATGGAACAGTATCCGTCGCCAGCGGTTCGCGCATCGGCATATTCGCACTATTACCAGTCTGTGATGGCCCGCCACCTGCAGGCGATCTCGAGGGCGGGAGGCTTGTTTGAGGACACCACCGTGACCGGCTCTCGCTGGCAGGGACAGCAACGCCGCATTCGTGTGGTACTTTACCGCCGTCTCAAACACAACGGTAAATCCCCTTCGGTACTGGAAATGGAAGAGGCCCTCAATGATGTGGCCATCAAATGGATCGCGTCGTTGGCCTCGGTCGGTATCAAGGCCAGGCGGGCCGATGGCCAGGCCTTTTATGAATGGCTACTGCCCTGGTTCAATCCCCGACCGGGCGTGGCCAAGGGTGATCCGCAAAGCCTGCTACAGATTGCACCCTATCCCGGGGATGAAAACCTGCCATTCGGGTACGATTTTGCTGAGCAACTGACCCTGTCGATGCCGCGCTCCGATGAGGGCACGGCGAGCTGGGTGTTCGACAACATGCCCCATACCGTCGTGACCGTGCAAAGCCTTCGGCGCACACCGGATATTGGGCATTTCACCGCCGAGCGCCAGGCCGGGGATCAGGTATTCTCGTTATTTGACCGGCTGCCCGAGCATACGGTCATGGCCATGACCATCACCATCAAACCCCAGGACACGACCCGTAACCACATTGCCCAGATCAAGCGCGCCGCGGTGGGGGATTCGGCGGAAGCGTCCATCACGCGGGAAGATGCTGAACAGGTCGAGCGGGAGATGGCGCAGGGCAACAAACTCTACCCCGTGAACCTGGCGTTCTATGTGCGCGGTGAGGATCACAAGGCCTTGCGTGCCAATCTGAATCGACTCAACGCGCTACTGCTGCCCAATGGCCTGCAACTGATCACCCAGGAAGCGGATTTGCTCGCACTGGACAGCTATATCCGCAACCTCCCTATGGCCTTTGACGTGGAACTGGACAAGTCACGGCGCCGGTCGCGCCTGATATTCTCCCGCCATATCGCCAATCTGGTACCGTTCTACGGGCGCTCCCGTGGGACAGGCCATCCGGGCCTGGTGTTCTATAACCGCGGGGCCGAGCCGCTGGTGTTTGACCCGCTGCATCGGGATGACCGCAAGAAGAACGCCCACATGCTGATTCTCGGGCCGACCGGGGCGGGGAAGTCAGCGCTGTTGGTGTATTTGCTGCAACAGATGGTGGCGCGCCACCGGCCCCGCATCTTCATTATCGAAGCGGGAGGCTCGTTCTCCCTGTTGGGGCAGCACTTTGCCGGCCACGATCTGTCGGTCAATCAGATTACCCTCAATCCCAGCGTCGATGTCAGTCTGCCTCCGTTCGCCGATGCGCTGCGCCTGCTGGAGCGGCGCCAGTCGTTCAACCCGCTGGACGTCAACGATACGGCTATCGAAGCGTCACTGGATGATGAGGATGTGGAGGACGAGGGCGGCAACCGGGACATTCTCGGTGAAATGGAGATTGCCGCGCGCATCATGATCACCGGCGGCGACGAGCGCGAGGATGCCCGCTTGACCCGAGCAGACCGGCTATTGATCCGCAACGCCATATTCCTCGCCGCGAAAACGGTGAAAGAGACCAGTCGAACGCAGGTGATTACCCAGGATGTCGTCGATGCCTTCCGGGCCATTGCCGCCAATCGTGAACTCCCTGAACACCGGCGCAACCGTGCTCTGGAGATGGGTGATGGCATGGCGCTGTTTTGCTCGGGGCTGGCGGGGCATTTCTTTAACCGGCCGGGGCAGTCCTGGCCGGAAGCCGATGTCACCATCCTCGAAATGGGCATGCTGGCCCGCGAAGGCTACGAGGATCAGCTTACTGTCGCCTACCTGTCGATGATGAGCAATATCAATGATCTGGTGGAACGCCACCAACACGACGATCGCCCCACGCTGGTGGTCACCGATGAAGGCCATATCATCACCACCAACCCCCTGCTGGCGCGCTACGTGGTCAAGATTACCAAGATGTGGCGCAAGCTCGGTGCCTGGTTCTGGATCGCTACCCAGAATCTGGAAGACTTCCCGGACGCCAGTCGCAAGATGCTCAATATGATGGAGTGGTGGCTCTGCCTGGTGATCCCGAAAGAAGAGGTGGAGCAGATAGCCCGCTTCAAGGATCTGAATGACGAACAGCGCAACCTGCTGCTCTCAGCGCGCAAGGAGCCAGGGAAATATGTGGAGGGCGTGGTGTTGGCCGACAAGGTCGAAGCCCTGTTCCGCAATGTCCCGCCGGCCCTGTCTCTGGCGCTGGCCATGACAGAAAAACACGAGAAGGCCGAGCGTGCGGCGATTATGCGCGAAAAGAACTGCACGGAGCTGGAGGCGGTTTACGAGATCGCCCGACGTATCGAAGAATCGCGCAAGCGGGAGTAGGGCGGAGCAGAAACCCCCACGTCTTCGGTCAGAATTCTTCGTTTCCCTCCTCCCGACAATCCCTCAGCATGAATGCCTTGTCAACGGTATCTGAGGCTGGGTGACCGCCGGTGAATGCTCGAAAGCCCCTCCGTCTTCTTTCAACCTTCTTCGTCGTGCTGTGCTACCAGTCGATTGAGGCGAGCGAGATCCCAGGTTCGATCGAGGTTTTCATCGACTCCTTCCACCCAGTTCAGAGCGACGCTGACGCTACGTCGGTTTACGTGATCGATCGTATAGACCGACTGCAGCAGGAACTCTCCAACGATTTGCCCGCGGATCCCGAAATCGCAAAGCAGATGACGCTTCGGCACCTGCAGCGCATGGGTGTCGGGCTCAGTGGTGAACTGGAAAATGCCGCTACCGGGCTGGTCAAGGCGATGCAGTATGGCCTTGATCGCTATCCCGCCATTGTCTTCGATGGCAAGTTTGTCGTGTACGGCATGACTGACCTTGTCGCGGCAATCCAGCTGTATCAGGAGTGGCGGGCCGGGGAGCGTTGCCCATGATGCGTAGTCTCCGCCGTTTCGGACCTATCCTGCTGATGTGGGCCTCTCTCATGGGACATGCCGGATCCATCACTACCACGGAAATCGTGTCCCAAACCGCGAGTGCAGCACTGAGTTGTATGCGCTGGATGCCGGTGGGGATGTGCTTTTGGCTGCGCTGTTCCCTCTATGAATGCAATATCGAGACCTCGATCAAAGTTGGCCATTACCAGCCGGATGCGGTGGTGAGCAGCTACAACGATCTCGGCGGCAATCCCTGGACAGAGATCCGCAGTGTGCTTGGGGCCGCACAACATTCGGCCGCCACGGGACTTCTTGGCAGCCTGATTGGCGTGCCCATAGAGAGCGCCGGGAATCGAACAGAAGGCGGGCAGGGCAACAGGGACCACCGTAATCTGATTTTCCGGGAGACCGATGTCATCGGACATCCGGTGAGCGCGCTCTCAGATATTGTCGCGGGTACTGGCTACCTGTGCGAGTCCGAAACCATCTCCTTCTATCCCTATTTCATGTCCAGTCTGGATGCGCTTTCCTGGCGGATGGAGATCCCGGAGATGTTCTATCCCGCCAGCTCGATTCCTGGTCTGCGAGAAATTGGCACCTGGCCGCTCCAGACCTGGGGAGGTGTGTACCCGAGAACGGGATGGACAACGCAGGCGGAGGAGCCCAAAGCGGCGGCGATCAACGCCCAACGCGCCGGGGATATCGTGACGCGAGGTGGCCAACCGCACATTTACCACCAGATCTCGCCGTCCTCCAGCACGGACCAGCGAATCTGGTCACCGGGCCCGTTGGTTGAAGGCGATCCAGAGACTGGCGAATGGCAGATGCTGCTGCCCCGAGCTGAATCCAGCTGCAGCGTATTTGGCACCAACGATCTGGCAAGCGCCGCGGGTTGGGGCGGTGGCCGCGTCGACGAGGAGGGCGACTATGCCTGGAACCTTTGGCGGCCTTACCAGTGCTGTGAACGGCAGGGTCAGTTCTTCCTGTACGACATCAACTGGATCATCTATCCACCATGACCAAACGCACTGTGCTTTGTATATCTCTGCTCCCGTCACTCCTGATGTTAGGTCATGGCGCGAGCGCCGCACAGGCGCCGACTGAAGATGGTTTGTGGTACTACGAAATCGGTGGTGCGGAACCGGTTTCGGTACCCGCCAATCCAGCAGTGGTTTCTGTCACCTTGGGTGGGTCTGCTCAACTGGGGCTGGGCTATAGCTGCGGCAAGTTCGATCCAGTGGCCGCAGTGACCAACACCCTGAATGATATCGGGGCTGGCGTTGACGACATGATGAACGCCATGACCGCCGCCGCCACGAGTGCCATAGCGGCTTTGCCCGCGCTGATCCTGCAGCGGGCCAACCCCGGTCTTTACGATCTCTTTCAGAACGCGCTGATCAAGGCCGAGGAA
Organism: Parahaliea mediterranea; assembly: GCF_003402235.1. GTDB lineage: Bacteria > Pseudomonadota > Gammaproteobacteria > Pseudomonadales > Halieaceae > Parahaliea > Parahaliea mediterranea. The sequence goes on along the minus strand of NZ_QEWO01000002.1, from coordinate 587,812 downwards.
ACCATGCAGCTGGCCACCAAGTCCTGTGAGCAGATGGAGGCCGAGATTGCCCAGGGCAAGAACCCCTATGCCGATTTGATCACCGTATCCAAAGGGAACGACTGGAAGGTACAGATGGGGATTGGCGGCAATGATGCGGTCACCGCCAAAGACACGGTGGAATCCTCCAATGGCGATAACGGCGTGCCCTGGATCGGTGGGCAGGCTGGCGGCAGTGGCCAGCCAGTGCTGGAGTTCACCGGTGATATCGTCGAGGCCGGTTACAACATCAATATGAATCGGGCTGTGACCGACCCCAGTCCGGTCCCGGCCGCATCGGCCACGCGCCTGTCGGAAATCTGGGCATCACCGGCCGACGCCCGCGATTGGACGGTGGATGTGGTGGGGGAGAACATCGTCACTACCTGTGACACCTGCCGCAAGGACAGTATTCCCGGTACCGGCCTGCTACCGAAGCTCTATCAGGAGTCGGCCATTGTCACCACTGAGATCCAGAACCTGGTCAGCGGCGCGACCCCGCCCACGCTGGTCAATCTCGATCAGATCACCGCTCCCGGTGTGGCCATCACTCGCCAGGTGATCGAGGCGATCCGCGAGATGCCGGCCTCCGAGCAGAGCCTGATCATGGGGCGTCTGGTCTCCGAGATCAGCACCGCGCGCACGGTCGAGAAAGCTCTATATGCCCGCCGTCTGCTGTTGTCGGGACGCCAGGTACCGGAAGTTTACGCCACCGAGGTGGCTCGCGAACATGCCGACAACTCCATCGCCGAGCTTGATAAAGAGATTGAAAACCTGCTGTTCGAAACCCGGGTGCGCCGAGAAGTGGTCTCGGATACCGTTGCCACGCTGCTCGAGCGAGCGGCTGCGAAACGGCAGAGTTCACTGACGGTACCAGAGGTGCCGACACTCGACCCCAACCCCTTGCGAGGCGGTCGTGTGCAGTAATACCCGCCCCAGGAGAAAAGGTTTTCTGCTGTGCACCACCGTGGCCGCCCTGCTGACCGCAGGAGCGGGTTATCTACTGATGCATCGATTGCAAACCGAGTCCATCCAGTCGATTGAGCAGACTATGGCAACATGGCGGCTGACGTTGACCCTGCTGCGCTGGGGCGTAATCGCCACGGCTGCGTTTAGCTGGAGCTACGTTGTCCAGCGCTTATCTGCGTCAGGAAAGCTGAGTTCCGTCCAGGCTGAGTACCTCACCGAATTGAGATGGCGGGCAGCTACTTGGCTGATCCTGCTTGAGCTGGTGCTAGGGCAGGGGATGGTCGTGAAGTTCCTCGACCTGATTGCTGAGACGTACGGCTGATGAGCGTCGACAGTTACCTGGAACTCTTTACTTCACTCTTTGGCTGGGCCTTCTACGGCATTCTGTGGGATGTACTGGTCGGTACCGGTATCGTCTATCTCCCGTTCCTCGGGATCCTGATCGATAACTGGCGCGAACCAGCACAGGGCGGCGAAGTTGGCCATGCTAGTGGCCTCTCTTTAAGACGCATGGAGATCGAGTTGTTTATCGCGCTACTGGTGGTCGTGCTCGCCGGGCAGCCAGCTGCTCTCACACCCCTCAACGCAGCAACTCTGTCCCATTCACCACCGCCGACCTTGTTGGACCCAACACCGGCAACTGCGACGGTAGCGTCCCCACAGAGTACCTATGGCACGGCCGGATTCACGGGTTCTGCAGCAACTGTCAATGTTCCCGTCTGGTGGTACGGCGTGATCGCTCTCAGCTCAGGGTTGAATCACGCGATTATCGAAGGTCTGCCAACGGTCGCTGATATGCGCACCTTCGAGCAGCAAGCCCGCCTGGCCACCATCGCGGACCCTCGCCTTCGGCAGGAAGTCAGCGACTTTTTCAGCCAGTGTTACATCCCAGCCCGCTCAAAGTACCAGGCGGAGCGGCCGGATACCCCGGCGATCACTGGCATCCTCGCCACCTATGGCCCCGATGACCCGGACTGGATGGGCTCCCACGTCTACCGCGATACCCCAGGCTATTACGATACTTTGCGCCCAGCCAACCAAATCACCGGCTGGGCCTACAACGTAGTCAGGGACACAGAGTACGATCTGACGGCGCCGCCGACTTGGGGCAAACCCTACTGCAATCAGTGGTGGGACGATGCTGCGATCGGGCTAAGACAGAAGCTGATCAATGAAGCCGATGCCACATCCGCAGGCTTCTCCGGATTGGTGGTCGCCATCGCACCTACACTCGCGGGCGAGCAGCAAAACGACGCCGTCGCTAAAACCGTGCTTACCAACGCACCGCCTTCCTGGTCGAGCAATGAGCTGATTGCCAACAATACATCCGGCTCGGGCTTGTTCAATACGGCGGGCAATATGGTCAAAGGGGGCCTTGCCGCCGGTGGCGTGATCACTGCGTCGGCCCTATTTTCCGTCACCATGACCGCCGTGCTGCAGTCATTGCCTATGGTCCAGGCCATTATGTTGCTGGGAATCTATGCACTGCTGCCACTGGTGGTCGTCTTGTCCCGCTACTCCATCGCCATGATGGTGGTCGCTGGGATGGCCATTTTCACCATCAAATTCTGGACGGTGCTCTGGTATCTGGCTATGTGGGTGGATCAGAACTTGATTCTGTCGATGTACCCAGATGTCAACGTCTTCCTGCAGATATTCGCCAATCCCGGCGAACACGACGCCAAGCGTATGCTGCTGAACATGATCACCACCAGTCTCTATCTGGGATTACCGTTGTTATGGAGCGGGATGATGGCGTGGGTGGGGGTGAGAGTAGGGCAGTCGATTGACGCTGCAGCTAGTCCCATCAAGGCTCCCGCGCAGGACGCGGGAAACCAGGGGGGAAGCATCGGGAAAATGGCGCTAACTAAGGGTAAGAAGCGTTAGTCATTTTCGTACCAGCCAGAGGCGTCTGTACCGTCGTCGAGTTTGCCGGTGCGGTAATTCATGACGCCTCCGCGAATAGTATCAGCATTCGTTTTGTCTGGTGCTGTCTCTGCACTCTCAGCGAAAAAACCAAGTACATCGCGCAGAAGATGACCGGCGGTGGCTATCACCGAAAAAGCAGCCGGCAAGATCCGGCGAGTAAAGAGCTTCTTGGTTGTAGAGGTCATGATTCCTCCTCCGACTTCGATGAATTGTAATGCAGAAGCTAATTATTGTCTTTGCCTGTGCTTTATTTGTATTCACCGAATCTGTCGCTTTAGTTTGCGTCAATTTACACAGAAATGTGGAATCTACGCCAAGCGTTACGGTGCGCTACTGGTCGCTATCATATGTGACCTATATAGCCAGTCGAACGCTCACATCGGATTACGAAAATTCGCGCAAGTCTCGCTTTTCTTTAGTCTGAAAAAGCTATAGAAAAGTCCCTATCGTCAGAGCTATCAGTCGCTATTTCACCATTTTCCTAAGATTTCGTACTGCTTTCTCTTTTGCAGTAATTTCTCATCATCTGGACAAACCTTAAGGGCTGCTCTTAGAAATCCTGCCGCATCGTCATAATTCCGTTCCTGTTCGCAGGCCATCACCAATCGTTTCAGAATTGAAAAATTCAGAGGGTTTGAACGATTTAGAGCCTCCAATTTCTTCCTTGCCTGAGTGTATCTGGCCTGCATCGCATCAATAGAGGCTTCGCACATTGATAGCTCGAATGACAAATCACCTCGCAACTTGGCGGTTTCCAGGACTTGCTGAGCCTGGTCGAGCTTTCTCAGTTTCATAAATACTTTTACAACTAGTTCGCGGATATGGGCTCCTGTGCATCCTTCTATCTTCAGATATTGCCCGTCCAGTCCTAGAACAGATTTCTCGAAATCGAACCAGCGCTCGCCTCGATACAGGGCATTAAGTTCCTGCAAAAGGGCATTGGGGTCTTTAGATCGACGGAATTCCGTATTGGCCAGTGCAGCAGCTTTCTGGTACTCGGATTTTGCTAGCGAGTCGACGACTTCAGATGACCAGTCGCGTGATGGTGCAGAGACGCTGGCAAGATGAACGACATTCGATTGCTGATTCTGTAGAGTGGCCGCGCGCTTAAACGCCTCCTTCAGTTCGTTGATAGATGTAAAACGACGTGATGGTTCCCGCTGCAAACATTGCAGCATTACATCCTCTAGCGCAGCGCAAATGGTGGAATTTATCTCGCGTGGTTTTGCAAAGGTGCTGTGGCGCAGTACTTGGGCCTGAGTATCGTGTGGCAAGCGTCCTGTGGTTAGCTGATACAGCAACACCCCGAGACTATAGATGTCGCCAGCCAGAAGTTGCTCGAAGTTTCCTTGTCTTGATACACAGTCACAGAATTCCGGGGCGGAATACAACACTGTCCCACCATTTTCTCGCGTTCTGACGTAAATCTCCTCCGGCAATGCCGAGCTGCCGAAGTCAGTCAGCTTCACGTGATCACCCTGGCCTATGAGGATATTGTGCGGCTTGATGTCGCCATGAGAGATGGGATCGTCCAATCCCGCGAGGTATCCCACCGCTTCCAGAACCTGGGAATAGATGTTAAACAGCCGGTCATAGGTGTTGCCAAAGTGGTGAGATCTACGCTCCAACTTTTGTGCAAGGCTTTCGCTCGGGAAATACTCCATTTCAATCGCGTACCACTCTTTCTCTGGAGGCACACGACCCATGTCGTAAATTTCAATGACATTGGGATGCGGATTGATTCCAATTAATTCTTTACCTTCTGCAAGTGAACGATCCGGAGACGAAATGTTCTTGGGGATTTTAACGGCAACCACTTGATTGTCGGAAAGTCGCTGTGAACGCCAGACCCAGCCGTGAGTACCATCACCGAGACAGTCGATCAATACGTACTTGTTACCAAGCTGCTTGCCTGTTCCCGGTAGAAAGTGAGCGCTGGGGATATTCATCAGGACCACCGAAAGTTCATATGTTTGAGCCGCAGAAGAGCATCAGTTCCTGGTTGCAGAACCATCCGATGAAGTAGAAGCGAACCAGCTGGGGGTGTCGGTATTCGGAAACCTTTACTATTAGAAACACCCTGTCGATATAGCTCCTCCAAGGCTGAGAAATCCGGTGCTGATACCAGCCCAGAACTCCAGGCGGACAATATCAACAGGTCGGGCTTGTGCTCCCAGCGCAGCGAAGCCTCCATCAGGTTGGTCAATTTTTCGACTAGTTTTGATTTTCCACGGTCACTGCCGTCGTAACGTTCGAATTCAATCAGCACGCGCGGCGCGATCGTATCTTTATAGAACCACACAGAGTCCGATCGGATGTTATCGCCACTGGCAACAGGGGCCGGCCCTTCCACCAGTGCCATGTACCCCAGTTCGTGCCCCAAGGTGTTCCAGATACTGCATCCCAGGCTATGCATAAAGACATCGGAATCTTTCACGCCCTGTTTTAAAAGCACTGGGTAGGAGTGCGCTATGAAATCGCTATCCAACGTAGACTGGATCTGGTCCCGAATACTAGTCACGAAAGCTATCCCAGACCTTCAACACTTCGGGCGATTCCCCGCCATGGATTAGCGCTTTCGAGCCTACTTTGACCAGCAGAGGCGCGGGAATCGACCGGCCACACACTAGAGCTTCACCGGTGGACAGGCTGGGTAGCTCATCCAGGTCCGCCTTACTGACCATGTCCGAAGCCTTTGCGATAAAGCGTTGGTCGTCCGGATTCTTAAGGCGCATGGTAATTAGTGTATTGCACTGGGAGGTTACATCCGCATCGAGCTTCGAAGGTCGCTGACTTACGATGCCGAACCCAACACCAAATTTGCGCCCCTCACCGGCGATTTTCTTGATGATACGATGGCTCACAGCGTTACCGCCGGCCGGTGCAAAACTATGTCCCTCCTCGTAGACCAGGAAACAGGGGCGCAGAGGGTCGGTTTTGCTTGAAGCTGCGCGTAAAATTTCACTACTCAGCAAGCCACATACCACCTGCTTGGCGGTTTCACTCAAGCCCTGAAGATCAACCACGACTAATCGACCTTTACGATTGCTCGGGCGGCCGATCATTTGATAGATATCGGTCGGCTCTTTCATGGTTGCAGAATAGAAGCTCTGGGCCTCATTCAGGATTCGGCTAAGCTTCATGGATGCCACAGCTGCGCTTCGCCCGTTCAACGCCTTGGCTTCAGCCTCGGAGAGGTCATCCCACTCGCGGATCTCCTCAATACCATCACCGAGGAAATAACGCAGGCGATTTATGTCTCGTGGCTCAGAGCGGTCATTGTGACGCCAGTAGCGAATCGCCACATCCAAAACTCTCTGCTGCGGCTCTGTGAGTCCCGGCAAAATTTCAGAAATATCATCCATCTCGAAGCGATCAAACTGCAATGCAAGCTGTTTATTCTTGCTGGCGTATTTGTGCTTGAACGCTTCATGCTGCGGTGAGTAGATCTGAATCCCCGCATCAGCTGCCTGAAGCCGCTCTATCGTCGATTTGATCTGCGGCAATACCTTCTGGTCGCGCACATCTTCAGCTTCTTCCAAGCCGGGGCTGAATTGCAACTTACCTTTCGCCATCGCGCGGCCATACTCGCCGTGTGGGTCAAATACAACAACAGTACCGTTGTTTATTGCCACCAGGCGCTCGATGATTCGACCAACGGTGTAGGACTTACCCGAGCCTGTCATCGCTAAAATTGCCATGTGCTCGGTCACCAACTTGTTGACGTCGAGGAAGACTGGTACTGTATTTTCCCCTCGCTCATAGCCGATCAGGTTTCCTAGATGAAGGCTGGTGTGCTCGTTGAATTCATAGAAATCTGCCAGGAACTGGAAGTCTACCGTCTCAACTCTCGCGCCGGGGTCCAATGGCCGTCGAGGAATTTTTATCTGACGTGAAACGGGATCGCGATAACCTACCAGCTCTACATTCGCGAACAGGTTCTCCCCGGTTACGTTAGCCCCCGGCAGTAGTTCAAGTTCGGTCACACTATCGCCAAACCCGGAATTAAACAGCATGTTGGAGCGATGAATTTTCATTACCCGCCCTAGTACTGCGACCGGCGGCTCATCCTGGCGTTCGCGGTGCATGATGCGCACGAATTCACCCCGACGAACTGAGAAAGAATCTTCTACCACCATCGTTAAATGAGCCGAATCCCCAGTATTTCCGACGAGTTTTCCTAATACTTTGTGCTTCATTACTGTTCTTCCTCAAATAGTCCGGATAACCAGGTTTCTTCGACTTCATTTTCCTTCATCGCCTGGCTAAGCCCCTGGCGGTAGTAGGCGGCAAATTGCTCGAGCATCTTCAGTTGTTGTTGTCCCAGTAACTGTGGCAGGGGCGTACTTTTACGTTTCCCCTGCATGTCTAGCACCATTAGTTTCCAGGCCACATCATCGAGCGATTCACGGTTCCAGTCTGATTCCTCTCCCGCTATCTGCGCCATCTGGATCTCACTGCTGCGACCACCACGGAAGTGAAAACCCACCACGCCGTAGTCGGCAGACTCTGATGGCTCCAAGCGGGCCCGGTTCTCCGTCATACGGAATGCCATAGTGCGAGTGAATGCACTAAGTATTCCTTTGATAAAGCGGAAATCACCGACGCCGCTTAAGCGCTCTTCCAGATCAACGAGCCGGTTGGCCTGGGTTTGATCGAATCCATCTGTGAGTAGGAGGTGCTTGCGTCCTTCTTCAGTCTTCAGGTCCTGGCGGGCGATACTGACGATGGCGCTGAATCGCTGCGACAGGATACTGACCAGTACTGGTCCCTCTGGATTCCACGGGAACAGTTGTTCGCGGTAGTTTTCCCAGAATGAAGCGATGGCGGAGCGTGTCTGCTCGTACTCTTGCCAGTGCTTCACATTCCGTTTAAGCGGGATCATCTCTCGAGTAATAAACAAAGGGGTGTCCAGTACGATCAGCTGTGAACCCCCACCATGTATCAGACACCGCTCGACCAATGCGTAGGCCTGGCGCATTTCGACTAGATCGAGACGTTTCCGTTGAGCCTCAAAATCGATATCGTCTAGCTCTGCAACCGAGTCATTGCCGCGGGTGCTGATGCGGTTGGCATCGATCAACATATCGGTCCGCACTGCGGCTGAGGCATAGATGAAGCCACCTAAGGCGGGTTTGATGCAGGACTGAGTTGCGACTCCTGATACTGTCAGGTCGATCGTGGCCGGCCGTTCAACCGCTTTCACTAGTCCGGCGTCTCGAAAGATTGGCGCTACTGACTCGATATCACGAATCTGTTTCAGTAAGCGTCCGGCACTACCGGGCAGTCGAATCTGGCTCTCGATGGCCAGCGATTGGGCGAGGCTGCTCTCTTTCATAACGGGGCTACCTCCTTCAGTCGCTCCACGTACGACCCGTAGGGTGACTTGTTTAAGGCACCTCTGCCTACATTGGTCAGACCTTCATCATCAATCAAGCCCAATACGCGTAAACGAGCCATACCTTCCAGAACGCCTTCTTCTGGTATTGAGAAAAGTGAAGCCGCGCTATTTGACAAGGCAAGGCTGAGATCTGTCGCTGTGTTTATGTCCCATGCCTGCATGCAGACCATCAGGGTGTAGTCGGTCGGTTCTAACTCAAGTTCAGGCGCTGGAAGCTGCGAAGAATCGCTCTCTGCAGTGGTACCTGCGCGCGCCGATAGCTTTTCCAGCCACACCAACGTTTCTTCGGCGTGGTCGAGCAGTGAAATCGACCACAGCGGAAGACAGGTCGCCGCAAAAACGCCCGTACCATGATGCTGCTTTATATAGCGGGTATTGACTGAATAGTCCGTCCACTGATGCCCCTCCATGCGGTCAAATTCGCCATCGCTCCCAGCCAGGTTCATAGTAACCTCAGAGCTGAGCGTATCGGGGATGATTCCGTCATCTGAGCTCGGTGTTTCATCACGCAATGTGATCTGCCAGTCAAGTCGATCAAATAGCTCGCCGGGTTCAAAGGGAGGTAGCAGCAACAATGTACAGCCGGGCCGACCAGTCCATTGCCACCAGGTTTCTCGGTCGGACGCGTTAAACGCCTGAAAGTGCTTCCCGTGCATCAGTACGGTGCCACAGGCCGGTAATTCATCGGTTGGTTCAGCATCTAACTGCGAGATGAAGAACCGCCCATGGCGTTGGGTAGCAAGGTCTGGCTCCAGGTAAAGATTCATATCGTGCCTCCGAAGGTGATCTGTACCTGAAGAATGCCTTTGTCCACCAGTGCCTGCTGCTCTTGCGAACTGATTGCGGGCTGTTTCCTGTCGATAAGGGATTGTGCAATGTCGCACCAGCGTGAAAAGCTGATGCCGGTCCCCTGCAGCAGGGTTTCAGCACGTTGCTGCCATTGTTGGTTACGCAAATCCAGTTCTACCGCCAGATCATGCAGCGCGTATCCGTGAATATCGCTCTCCGTGATCGATTCGATTTTCGCTTCGTGCATGGCGACCAAGAGGGGATTTATGAGAGGGCGCAGTCCGGAGTTAATTTTTTCGAGCTGCTGGGCGCGATAACGGGCGATGACATTTTCAAAATCGCCACGCAACTTTCCGCCTAACACGCCGAGCTGCTGCTGCACAGATTTCAATAGCTGGTCAGGCGCATCCTTGATGGCCGCAAACTGGCCGCGATGGGTCTGGTCGATGTAGCGACCTCGGAGTGCATCGACTTGCTCATCCATCCCATCGAAGCTGTCTTGCACCAAGGCTAGTTGGTTTTGCAGTTTCAATAGGCCGCGAGGGTGGTCGGGGTCGGGGTAGTCTGGAGGTAGTGAAGTCCCGAGGATATTCAGCGCAACTCGAATTCGGGTATCAATGTCGGCGGCCGATTCCACTGCATTCTGGTATTGCTGAACAAACTGGCGGTATGTCTGAAAAATGTAGCCGTTGATTTCTTCGGGTGGCTTGACCGCCCCGCTGTACAGGTCATACCCCACCTCTTGAGCCAGTCTTTCCATTCGCTCGGATGCCTTGTCCAGTTTCAACTTGCGGAGGTAATGCAGTAGCGTATCCGAGCTACCCGACGCCTCTTTTTTCTGCGTCTCGGTGGTACTGCTTCCATCCAAAGCGCCTTTAAGGATGTTGGCAATGGTCTGAAGTGACAGGGTAAACAGGCGGCGTGGAAACGGTGCCTTGGAGTGGGGATCCGCGTGAATTTCTCCCAGAAGAAAATCGACCCGCTGGCGAATGGCGCCCGCCCAGTTTTGCACCTGTTCGGCAAACAGTCGGGCGCGCTCAACCCTGACATAGAGGGATGTATGCTGATCCTCGAGGTTAATGTTGCGTGTATTATCCAGAGTGACCGGGGGCAAGGGGTGTGGATAGACCTTGCCTAACTCGTGCAAAATCTGCGAACGTTTTTTCAGAATCTCAGGTAGTGCGGCAACACGCTCATCCAGCACGTCACTCAAGGTTTCTTCTTGCAGCTTCAGGGCGTTGAAGGTGTCACCAGCACGTTTCAGGGCATCAAGCGCCTCGGTCGTTTCAGTACCCTGTGGAGATTTTCCCTTGGGTGAGAAGAGTTCGGCGATACGACCCTGGCCATACACCGTAGCCAACTGCTTCACTGTCGCTGGATAAGCTTCTTCAGTGCCCCCCGTCAACCAGTTGTTCGCTTCATCAACAGCATTTTGAAGTTCGGATCTTGGGACTGGTATGAAGCGCGGTTTGGTGACAGTTGCGTCTTGGATTTTCAGCAGATGTAGCTGGCTGCAGCACCACATCCAGTCATCAAAGACGGTTTTTTCACTCAAGCCATTGGCAGCCCACAGATAACCCCAGTACCAATGCTGTCTGGCCTTGTCGAGGGTCCATTGCTCACCCTTCTTCGGATCGGCAATTGCCGCCAGGAAGGGCGGCACCTGGGCCTGTGCATCGGCCGGCTGATCCAGGTCTCGGAACAATCCCGCGTGTTCGTTGCGTCCATAGCCTTGTGCAGTCACCTTACTGCTGAGAGTCAGGCGATTGAAAAGGCCACTGACCTCCTCAGCATCCAGTTGGTGCTGTGGTGTCAATCCGTGTAGCCCCCCCAGCTTTGGTTGATCAATGGCCAAAAGCTTCCAGGCGCGGAACAACAACTGGCGATCATCAGGGCTGATCTTGGCCGTGGGGCGCAGCGGCCAGGCGATCAACCCGCGCTCGTTCAAGCGTGAGCGCCAGTGGTGAATCCTTTGGTAGGCAAAATCACGAATACTGTTCAGCCGTGCCTTGAACCGGGTAGTAAATACCTCCTCTTTCAGGACTAAACCGCCACAGTAGCTCTGCTGCAGACCGATGCGCTCCAGTACGTCCACTTCACTGGTGTTGAGATGGTAGAGCAGAATGTCATCTTTGAGCTGCTCGGCCTGCGCATCATCTTGACTGACATACCAGTCGTTCACCGCTACAGAGCCGGTAAAGGCCATGACTGGAATCCGACCCTCACCGTCGCTGCGAACCTGGCTGACAAGCAGATGTAGCCTGATGAGTTCATCTTTGTTGTTAACCCAGGCAAACCAGGCTTGCCCCTTGGGGTGCAGCTTCAGTCCATCGCAGAATTGCAGGCCACCGGCACTACCACGGCCAGCGCTGCGCGGGGCCATTTGGATCGCCAATTTCGCTTTGTTGGGGTAGGCCGGTTCGTTGTACTGCCACTGACGATCCAGCAGACGGAACAGACCGATCAAACGGGATTGGGCGCGTTCGAGAGGATTCTTGCTCCAGGCAGATCCCGCCCTTTCCATCGCTTTTTCGTGCTGTGCGGCGAAGTCCGGATCGCGAAAAATCATCGAATTGTGCTGCTGACTGCGGTAGCGCAAGTCGAGGCGGAGCAACATCGAGACACTGGGGCCGATATGCGTACCTTGATCGTCCTCCAGTTTGTGCTCCTCACCAATGAAGCGTGACCACAGCGCATCAGCAGCGAATTCGGCTGCCGGGTGGTTGTAGAGCAGAGCCACCAGTTGTTTGAACTCGCTGCGTTGCAGGGGGATCAGCAAGCCGTCGGCGGCTAGACCGGATTCAGCCACCGCAAAAGTTTTCAGGTTCTGTAGCAGCGCCTTGAGGTTCAGACCCTGCTCAACACTGGGATAGAACCATTCCTCCTTGTCACGGTGAAACTTTGCTGCCACCAACGCCTGGCGGCAGTCCAGCTCCGGCCACTCGACCTTGCGGTAGAGGCTGACAATGCTGTCGTCGTATTCGTTACGCAGTGGCAATAGCTCGTTGAGGCGAGAGTCGGCTCCGCTGAGGGACCGGGGTAGCTGACCAAACAGCAGGTTTCTGGCCAGCGTTCGCAGCACGTGATCCGCGGTCTGAATCCCCTCGATCACATTGGCATCCAGCACGTGCTTGGCCACGCGCCCCGAAGCGCTAAGCACCGCGTCGAACAGCTCGCCAACCGCGGGATTGGTTTTCCCCGCCTGATGATAGCTTTCCAGTACCGTATCGACATTGGCCATGATGACGTTAAACCAGCCAAAGTTGGCCCCGCTCATGGCGTAGGCAGCTTCCACCAGCCCTGCAGGGTAATCGAAGCGCAACCGGCTCTCGTCGCGCAGCTGCGTTACGTAGTCTGATACATCGGCGAAAGCATTATGCTCCAGCTCCACCAGCTCGAACCGACGGGCGGTGGACTGAATCTCCCGCAGCTGTTGGCCAAGCAGCGGTGAACAGAGTGCCACGTAGCGCAACCAGGGCAGCTTGCGGCGAGGGTCTTCTTCCTTAATCGCCTTGCCGATCAGCCGGATCGCCTGGCCATCCAGTTGTGAGGCTTCATCCCGCTCCAGGCCAAAGGTGGCGGCTTCAGCCACGGTTTCCAATTCGTCCAGGACCACAAGCACATACTTGATGCCAAACTGACTCAAGTAGGCATAGGCTTGCTGTACCAGGTTGGTCACCAGAGTGTCGTGGTAGTACAGTTCCTCGTCACCGTGGGCTTTATCCAGCTCCAGGGCGGCGGCCAGTTGCTCGTGGTCGAAGCCAAGCGGTTCCAGTCGCTTGAGGGATTGTTTGGCGATCTCACTCTGAATGGAATGGTCAAAGGCTTTGGTTGCCAGCGGCAGTAGCGCCTTGTACAGGCCATAGCCGAACCAGTTATCGGAGTTCTGGTATTCAGATGCGACCTGAGAGTAACGGATATATAGGCTCAGGTATTCATCACGCTTGACCTGGTCGTCAAACAGCCGGGCCTGCACCAGGCCGCCCTGTTTATCGCGTACATACCAGCCTTTGGAGCAGTCGTTGATCTGCGCTACCAGTTCGTGGCCCAGTCGAGACTTACCCTTACCCCATTCGCCCTCGACGGCGAACACATGGGCGAAGTTATCCTCGTCGTGATCGACAGTTTTGATAAAGGTGCGGTAGCGGTTAAAAAAAGTGCTCTGGCCCACCAGCGGATCGCGCGGCGGGTAGTCGGATACACCAGTGGCTGCCCAGCGGTGCTCCTTGAGTGCCTTTTCCGCATAGGCTGCGATGTTGGCCTCTTTGACTTCGTTCATCATTCATTCACTCCGATTTCGGCATCGTCAGCTGCGGGCTCAAGCCACGCGGGCATTCAGTGGTTGTGATGTTGTCGTCCCCTGTGAACGACGGTCGCTGCGCCACTGTATCGCCTGGCTGCGGATTGCCTGGCGCAGGGGGCGCGCATAGCGAGAAAAGCTGGGCTGTCCCTTCCGGCCATAGCAGGCGTCTGAAAAATCAGGGTGGATCTGGTAATAGCCCTGTTCACCGGAGAGACCCTCGACATAGCGCCAGACTTTCAGGCCGAGTAGTTGACCAATCACCCGACCCAGCCCAGCATTGAGCTGGTCATCACTTATGCCGCCGGGGAAGATCGCCATATTCAGACTACTGAGAATTTTGCGAATATATTCGCCCAGAGTCCCGCATAGAAGTTCATCACCGTCACTATTGGCTACCAGTACCTGCACTTCTGAGGGCGACTGGGGCGACTGACCCGCAGGCAGCTCCACTAGCAGCCCTCCGGCGGCTTCCACCTGCCAGACGTTTTGCTCATAGAGGATCAGCGCCAGCAAATAGGCCCAAGGGTTTGCCAACACCCAATCCATCACCGCCAGGCTCTGCGCTTTGTCAGTAAGTTGATGAAGTTGGGTCGGCAGAGCCTCCCCGCCGGCTCCGCTAAGTAAATACTGAAACTCGCTTGCTTTGTGACCCGGCTGTTGGATCAGTCGGCCGCCACACCAGTTGATATCGGGGCGCGCGCCATCCGCCTTTACCTTGTCGATCGCGGGCAGCGCTTGCTGCTGCCACTGGCCTAACTGACTGGCGGTGGCCAGCACTCGCGTCAGAGCCGGGGTGATCTGGTTCTGCTCAGCACTGGCGCCCAGCAACTGGCGCTCCAGTGCTGCGAACGCCGTGGGTTGAAGGTTTGGTGCGGCGTCTTGAGTCAGGCAGGCCAATACCCATGCAGCGGCACCGTCTAGCTGGCTGACCAGCCGGATCAGCACATGCGGGTCGTTCAGCTCTCCGGCTTCCCGGCAGCGTGCGGTCATCAAATTGCACCAAGCATCGCGCAGAGTAGTATCGGTAGCCAGTAACGCTGCCACCAGCTCTTCATCGCTAGTAAGCCGCTGGCGTTCAGCTAGAAGGCGCTGGCTGATCACCCAGTTATTGCCATTAGCGCAGGGGTGCGCTAGCCCGGTCAAAATCGGATTCAACGCAGCATTGCTGGTGAGGCAGGAGCCATTTTCCAGTAGCTGTGTCAGTGGCTTGATCAGGGGTTCCAGCGTCATAGCAACACTCCTTGTTACTCGTCCATTGTTTTGCTTAGCGCCAATAGGTTGTAGAGCTGGTCGAGGTCAGTGAATAGGGGGGAGCCCCCGTTCTCATTGAGTCGCGCTAGAATCGCCTTATCAAGGGAGTCATCGTCTGCCTCAAGCGACTTCTGCGCCTCTATAATTTCCTTCTCGAGCAATGATCCCTCAACTAACGACTCTACCAAGGATTTTGCAGTTGCGATTAGTGCTTTGGAAATCTGGTTCGCGGCGATGATGGATCGCACGTCAGAATCTATCCGCTCGATCTCATCTTTGGGTAAAAGTGGAATCCATAGGTTCCTCACAGACGGGTAATCGAGAGCTTCCCTTGTACCTCCTATTGCAGCTCGATCTACCTGAGTTTTAACAAACTCAGAATTTAGAGCGGCGCAAACATAGCCAGCTGGATAGCGTTCTTCGATGTGTAGGCGGACGGAATGCTGGTTGATGTTGACTGGAAGATCTTGCTCAGTTACTAAAGCGGCTGTCCCTGGGTAACCTGTAATCGTAAAAACTATGTCATCTTTCTCGCATCGGCTACGCCTAAGCTCGTAGTCAGTTTCAGAATCGACGAACACCGCATCAGAGAGATCTAAACAAAGCGGTTTTACGTTCTGCACTCGTGCAAACAGAACCCCCGACTCCAGGTAGGTGGCGCCCTTCGGAGTGGCTCCACCCGCTAGCCCTCGACTTCCAATTAACTCACCCAAAGGTACAAGATCGCAGCTTCCTTCTTTGGCCCTTCTCAGCATATCAAGAGCGACAGGATCGTACTGTTTCGGGTTGATTCTGTACGTCGAAAGAACAGTTGAAGAGGCTCGCCAAACGCTTTGCTTTTTTGGAAGATTGCTTGTTAAGAATGAGAAGTTGTCGAATATCTTATGGCTCGATCGTTTTGACCACGACCTTAATTTTTCAGCCTGACGCACTTTATTGCCGATGTATTTTTGAACCAAAGGATCGGGCTGGTAGAGAGTAATCTGTTTGATGTGTTCGTTGGACAAGTTGAGCTGACCTGTCGATCCTGAGATTCCTGACTCCAGCAGCCGCTCTCCCCAATAGCATTTCAGAAATGCGCCAACATAGAAGCCATCAGCTTCACTTACTCTCACTATGAAGAGGTGGTCGTTGGTATAAAAATCACCATCCCCGGTGAAAATGGAAGCACGCCCAATGGTTCCTGAACCGGAGCGTGTGATTACCACATCGCCATATTCAAGTTTCTGTCTCCGAATGTCGCTCTCTGTTTGAGCATCAATTGTGTCGCAGTCAGTCAAGTCTACAATTAACTCACGTGTGTTCTTGGGTTTGATGCAAGCCAAGCCTTCACCGTCAATGTACTTGGGTGATTTGCCCTGTCTAATCGGCGTATCACAAGCCGACTGCAAGCTGCCATGATTGAGTGATTTTACCTTGCTTCTAGCCGCTGTAATTTCTGCTCGATAGGTCTGTGCAGTAAGGAAATCTTCCAGGTCTTCTGCCGAGATACGGCTAATATGGAAAGTTTCTCGGAGCGTATCGACTGACATCATTCACCCCGCTTATATGCACCTACAATCTTGTCCAGATCGTTAGGTACGCCCGCTGAGTAATCTTCCACATTGTTCTTGACTACATAGCCCAGGGTTTCGGCTACCGCCATAAATACATCAGTTTGGGGTTCAGGTAGAAACTGCTCCGGATTTGCATCGCTTGCCGGGCGCTTTTGCAGGTAGAGGATCGAGGTCTTGGCCCCTGTGCCGGAAAGTTTGAAGGTATCCGCAGGCAGCGAAATGACCGCCTTGACGATCGCCTTTCCGCCGACAAATTCGCCGGTTTTTTCGTCCTTTTTGCCCATAATGTACTCGCGTACATACCGATCCCCGGAGTTACAGAGTATTCCGTCGGGGAGCACGATCAATAGGCGCCCACCAGGTTTCAACAGCTGTAGGCAGCGATCGATAAACAGCACCGCCGGGTCGATGGAGCCACCCTTGACCTGTTGCCACTCGCCTTTGTTGTTGGGCTTGCTACCCAACGCGAGGCCCGAGGTGGTGGGGTAGAGCTCGTAGCGGGCTTTTTTGCCGGTGGAGACATTGCGCAGATCGGTGCGATAGCCCGCCCAGATCGGCTCGCCGTTTTCGTCGGTGTAGAGATCACCGATGTCCTCCCAGACCTCCTTCACGTGGTCGTAGTAGGCGTTGTAGGAGTCCACCTGCAACTTGGCGTCACGGAAGCCGCCCAGGGTCTGCTCCATCATCGCCTCATAGTGGGCCTTGGATTCTTTGCCGCGCTTATCGGATTTGAATTTGGGCGTGCCGAAGGGCGGGTTGGTGCAGATCAGGTTCATGCTGTTGGGCTTGAGAGCACGACTGGTCAAGGAATTGTCGGTATAGAAGATCTTTGCCTTGGGTGCGCCCTGCAGCGCCATATTGACCCGCGCTAGCATGACCATGCGCGGGGCGGAGTCAGCACCGATAAAGGCTTCGTTACGCATCTTCTGCTTTAGCGACTCACGTTCCGGGTCGGACAGACCGCCCATGGTTTCGATCACGGTATCCAGGCGGCTCAGCGCCACCGAGCCGAAGCCGAAGGAGCCACAGGTCGGGTCGGCAAAGCGGAACTCACCGGCGACCAGTTCCTCTACGGTTTTCTGATCCTGCTGGATATCGTGGAAAGCGATCTCCAGCATGGCCTGTTTGACCGGATTGGGGGTGAGGTAAACGCCCAATCCGCCCTTGGATTCAAAGTTGGCACGCAGGAATACGTCGAACACACGGCCCAGCACATCACCGGCGACATCCGCCAGGGTCCCGCGATCATCAAATACCTTGCCGGGTACCACTTTGCCTTCGTTGGTCTTGACCGGTCCCAGGTCTTGGATCGCCTCAAGCAGAAAGGCATAGTTTTCCGGGCGCTCCAGTTGCAAGTGAGTCTTGGCGTCAAAAATGGCGTTTTCAGACCCATCATCGGTTACCACGACGTAGTCGGGATGGCTTTTGAAGTGATCGAAAGCAGCCTGGATCTGGGCTACGGCTTCTGCCCCTTTGTCGGCCACATAGCGGTAATCGAACACTTCACGGAAGTTCAGTTGCTGGTCGTGGTAGGGAAAGGTGGTATCGGCCTTGTGGTGTACACGGAAGCTCTCCAGAAACAGGATCTTCGCGACTTCAACAATGATGTCGTTCTTGTCAGAGACCCGGTCTTTGACCGTCTGGTACACCTGCTCATGGAAAGCATCCAGTTTGTGCATCAGGCGGGTGTAGATCTGCATTGACCAGCGCAGGGTGGTGTTCTTGTTCAGCCTCTCATAGTCGCGAATGATATTGATGCTGGGTATTTCGTCGACGGAGTGTGTGCCATCGGTGCCATCGAGGCCAAACAGGGCAAAACAGCGGGTATTCGCGGGATCGCACAGCTCGGTAAACACGGGCCAGTCGTCGCCGGCTACCGCTGCCAGCAGCTCGTAGGCCAGGTCATCCAGGCGTGCCTCGTTGGAGTACTCCCAATGCCCTTCGTCCAGCGCAATAAGCAGTATTCGCGGTGTGTCATTGCCTTCCACTGTGCCCCAGACCAAACCGGCCTGAAGGAAGTCGTGCTCGCTCTGCAGTGGTTCGAAGTGGGTGAAGCCAGCGCTGCTGTATTTGCTTCGCAGCGCTGTGAAACGTGCGTTGAGATCTTGCGTGTTATCGGCCATTTGTATTGACTCCCTCTGCTTCAAAGGGCAATTCGGTTGGCGACGCTGACTCCAGCATTGCCATAAAAGGTTGGACGGTCTTTACCTCGGCAGTATTCACCGCGGCGCCTTGTTCGTAAGCTTTTACTCGTTGCTTGGCGTCCTGAGCCGGGATTACCAGAGGGCCTGCCCGGCGCCCTTGGTAGTCGAAGTAGCAGTGAAAGCCGTCCGGGTGTTGTTCTACGGTGATCTGCGGGAAGCCGCCGAAGCCGAGTTGATTACTTTTCTGATCCTGCAGCACCAGCGTGGCGACATAACCGGCCAGATCACTGGAAGAAAAGTTGGAATCGGTAAAGTAGGTCATTGCATTTCCTTTTTGTTAAATAAGCTTCACCATCGGCCCGACCATCTGCAGATTGGGGTGCTCAGCAATGGCAGCCCTCAACATCGGCTCGGTGGCGAGTAACCCGGACGGTAGACGGCTTTTCAGTTGTGCCAAGGGTAGTGGTCTACCGTTGCTCTGGACAATTTTGGCGATCTCCTGAGACAGGTCAGGTTCGTCCTGGGCGTTGATATCGGCCAAAGCATAGCGCTCGACACCATTACTGTTGGTATCCCGCACCAGCCCTGGTTGGCAGTACAGCCACAGCAGCAGCTGCGACTGCTCCCAGCCCAGGTCCTGCCAGAGCATGGGCTGAGCTTGCCAAAGCTCCTCCAGGGTCTGTGGTTCTTCGCGGACGCTTATAAGTAGCCGGGCTAGCGCCTTCTGGTTGGCTGCATCGTTCATCGATTGTCCTCTTGGGGAGAGTCGTCCTGATGCCGGGCGGACAGCTCTGGGTGAACTCTACGAAACACCTGCTGCATTTCACGATCGAGGTTTACGAGTTCGCGCCGGGCTTCCGACTTTTGTTGCTGAATCTCGGTCAGCCGCTGATGCCAGTCTTGGGCGATGGCTCCCTCGATTGGCGGTACTACAATTCGCTTGAACTGCTCAGGCTGTACGAAGCGCTGGACAGTGCCGGTTGCCAAACGGGCGACTTGCTGTCGAACCAGGGTGGTTTCCAATAGCAGTGCGTATGCACCCGGTGTGCGATGAAAATTCAACACTGCCAGCTGTTCGCTGGCAAAGGTGGCCGAGGGAAGGGCGCTTGAAAGCAACCCTACCTTGGGTTCTTGCACAAAGGTGGATACCAACACCGCGAAGGGGCTGAGTGACCGCCGATGATAACGCCAGCGTCGGTCTTTGGAGGCTTCGGCGTCGAGCTGGATATCGAAATGCCCGGTAATATCGCCGATTTTTATAATGGTACTTGCTTGATCCGCACTGGCAGACCCCTTGGGGTTAACCTCCGCCAGTCGAGATAGAGGAACACACTGATATTCCTCGATCAGTTCCCGGCAAATGCGGTTCTGTTCGGTTGCGGCATGGCTAAGGACACTGTCTATATCTTTGGCTTCAAAACGCTGGGCGACCAGCCCGTCCGTTGGCGTAGCGAACGGTTGATTGGGCACTCTGGTGGCGATCCAGCGCTTTGTGGCGTCACGCAGCTGTTGCAGTCGATCGTCGGCCTGGCTCAGACGCTCATAATGCTGCCAATACTGGTCGGCAAGCGTGTCAAAGGCGGCCGGGGGGGGCGCTATCGGCATCGATGCCAGTTGTTTCAGTCCCAGGCGGACCAGTGAATTGATGGCGCCTGGCTGCTCGAAGTAGGAGCGATAGATGGGCTGATTCAGGCAATACGCGACCCAGATTGCCTTGCGGCGGCTTAGTCCGCGTACTACTGCAATATTGGCATCTACCGGATGGCGGCGATGAAACGAGGAGACCGGTGCAGCGCTGATATGGCCGACCCGACGCACAATAACATCTCCGGGAGCGACGCAGGCGTTTAAACCGCTCAGTGAGGGTTGCCCCATCAGTGTCGCGTCCGTATTGAGCTCCATTTTGCCCACATGGCGCATACGGTAGTAGCGCTCCCCCCTGATGGTCTCCCGGTACTGCTGGGCTCGTTGCTGTGCTGCCGGTGAGGCCGAAAGTCGTCGGTACTCGCCAGTGATCGGGTCGCGTTGAGCCGGGTTGCGCAGTTCAACTTCCCGCAAGAACCAGTCAGATTCTGGCCTGTCGCTGAAACGCCAGCCGTCCAGCAAACGCGCTCCCAAGTCATTCACGCTCGGCCATGTATCACCCACGCGGCGTAGCACTGCCGCTGGCGAAAGGTGGTATACCGGTCGCCAGTCGTCGGCAGAGGCAAGCTGCCTCGCGGGGGTGAGTTGATGGTGCAGGGGGCGATCCTTGTTGTTCGATGATGCTACCTTAGGCCGCTACGAGGATTATGTCAATAAATATAAATGCGAGTATAGACGCCAAAAGCCATAAAGTTTGAGGTTGGTATATTGCGTGACCTCGATGGTTCGACATACTATTTACCACTATTGCGAGTATA
The DNA here is from genome assembly GCF_003402235.1 of Parahaliea mediterranea. Lineage (GTDB taxonomy): Bacteria > Pseudomonadota > Gammaproteobacteria > Pseudomonadales > Halieaceae > Parahaliea > Parahaliea mediterranea. The sequence continues at coordinate 567,050 of NZ_QEWO01000002.1, read as the reverse complement.
GACGCCACGATTGGCTAGAATAGGTCAGCCTGGAGTCACTCTATTGGCTCAACGACCGGGGGATGGTTAAACCAATGACTCAATCACGAACTAATGTTCTGGCGCTGTCCGGTGGCGGTTTTCGGGGCCTCTACACCCTTCGTGTGCTGAAACACCTCGAAGAGAGCACTGGACGGCCAATCACCGAGGGCATTGACCTGCTCACGGGCACCTCGATTGGTGGGATCATTGCACTGGCGCTGGCGGCCGGACATCGCCCCATGGAGCTCGAGCGCATGTTCGTTGAACGCGGCGCCGACATCTTCCAGGGGCCCACCCAGCCTTGGCGGCGAACACTCAGGCGGGTGGGCCGGACGCTACTGTTTCGCCCGATGTACAGCAATGACGCCCTAGCCGCAGTATTGGATGAGCTGTTCGGTGACCTGCGGATGGGCCAACTGAAATCCCCTGTCACCATCCCGACCGCCAACATCAGTACCGGCAAGCCCCAGTTCTTCAAGAGCATGCATAGCGACAAACTCGATCGCGACGACAAGGTCAAAGTGCGGGATGTGGCGTTAGCCACCAGTGCCGCACCGGCGTATTTCCCGATTCATCCCATCGATGGCAATAAACACGTGGACGGGGCGCTTGTCGGCAACGCACCGGGCTTGTTCGGTTGGCTGGAAGCGCGCTGTTTCCTTGAAAGGCCATCGACGGGCATCCACGTGTTATCCATCGGGACCTTGTCCGGCAAGCCAATTATCGATGCAGGTGATACGCATCATCCGGGGGCGCTGTATTGGCTCGGCGTAAACACGCGCCGCCTGCTTCAGCAGATGATGACGCAGCAGGAGCACCTCTCTGATTACATGCTGCAGTTGATCCTCCAGGACCAATATCACCTAATCGACGGCACGGTCACTGGGTCGGCACACAGCGATATTGAGCTGGACGATCCGAGTCCCACGGCGCAACGCGCCTTGTTGTCAGCGGCGGACAGCTCCGCCAGCGAGTTTTTGGCAACCCCGTTTTACCGACAGTTTTTCAACATTGACCACCAGGAGTGTGTTCGCCATGCCAGTTAGAAATCGATGCCATCGGTTATTTTATTCACCCGGCGAGCAGGCCTTTCTGACTGCACTGAATCTGCCCGACCGACTCCTCAACGATCTGCGCGCGGCGCGGGAAGAGATTGAACAGGTGCTGCGCGAAGGCTTTAAAGCCCGACGCGAACTGGAACAGCGTAAGCGGGATAAAGAACGCCTGCCGCTGCCGCAACCGCGCTTTGCCCTGCAGGGCTCATATGTCTACCGGACCATTAACGCCCCTGCCTATCCACCTGAACAGCAGGTTGATATCGACCTCGGTTTGTATCTGCCATTTGACGTGCTGGGCGATGGCCAGCAGCCCGCTGAGCACGTCTCGGCATATTTCGAGGTGGTGGAAAGTATCCTGCATGAATATATCGAACAGCGTCGCCCGGAGTGGCGGCTTCACACCGGCAAACAGACCTGCATCAGGGTTATCCTCAGCCCCACGACGCATATTGACCTTCCGCTCTACGCCGTGCCCCAGGCAGAGATCGACCGGGTTAAAAACCAGCGGGCCAGTAACTTGCAGCAGGTTGCCTTGGGACGAGAACACGCCATGGGGCGTCTGTTCCTCGACGAGGACCAATGGGTTCAGGATGTTTCCCCGACCGTGATCCACCTGGCACATCGCACGAAGGGCTGGGAGCCTTCCGATCCCCTGGTCATCAAGACCTGGGTCAATGACATGTGCCAGCAAAAGGACAGCAAAATCAGGCATATCTGCCGGTTTCTGAAGGCCTGGCGCGATGAAGCCTGGCAGGATGGCGGCGGTCCCAGCTCCATCTTCCTGCTCGCATTTGTGATTGCCGAATACAATGTCGAGATCAGCGACTACTGTGCCCAGCTAACGCATGTCATTGACCGCCTGGAATTCGTATTCGACCTTCCCTTGTACGTGCCCCGCCCCACGCCAGAGGACAACTATGCTCAGGAGGACCTACGCTCTGCAGATCGCATACCGCCGGAGAAACGAGCGGATTTCGAGGAGAAGTTCCGGGTCTTGAAACACGGCTACCAGAGCGCGTTGCTAGCCGCGACCCCCGAAACCGCAAACGCACAGCTCCAACGGATTTTCGGGGAGCGACTGCCGTATGCCCCAGAACGTATCGACGTGTGCGACGAGCGCGCGGCCCTGGTCGCTGGTGTCAAGCGTGCACCGGCGCAGCGTCGTGAAGTGAGGGCTCGCCCGCAAGGCTTCAGTGGATAACTAACCTTGGAGGAAGTGGCCCAGTTTCTCTCGGCCAAGGGTTTCCGGCACAGCGTTAACCCGATCACTAAACGGCATTCCTATACGGGTCTGCTGACGGTCCGCGATACCGGTTACTGCCTGGAGTTGCGGTTCTCGGAAGGCGTCTATAACTTTCCTGAGGCGTATTTGACAGAGTGGGGAAGGGATCCTGAACTGCGTGAATCATTGCACCTGCGCAACATCAATAGTGACGGAAAGGTGTGTTATGTCGATGAGTCCCAGACCTGGTGGGATCCCCATCAGGCTGTCGGCATGACAGTAGCCGCTCTTAGCGACATTGCCGCAGTCATTGATCGCAACCAGAGAGGCGAGTGGCAGTCCACGGAATTTCTGCGCGACTTTGATGGCTACTGGCAGGGAGGGGGCGAACTGTATCGTGTGGCGGAGGCCCAGGGTCGCGGCGCCTACCTCGGCGTTCAGCACAGCGAGAGATACTGGCTTTTTCCCGAAGGCGATATTCCGCATTGGCTTTCAGGCGGTAAACCCACTGGTCTGTGGGTACCACTACAGTTGAAGTCACTACCGCCACCGCCCGTCCACTGCTGGCCGCCGAAAACGACGAGGGAATTTGTCCAGTGGGTAGGGCTGGGTGCCCTGACCAAAGTTTTAGAGCGTCTGGTGCAAAATGGCGGCAAAGGGTCCAAACGCCGCAAGGGGCGGTCTCGTGAGATACCGGGAATAGCCCGCCTCCTGTTAAGTTGGCCAGACGGAGCGGGGCACAGTGAGCCCCGCGTAGGCGTTCTGTTCCCACTGAACCCGTTGGTAGTAAAGGAAATCCGGCAGGGCTACTTTAAATCGGCTGCCAAGATGCTGTCGGGGTTAGCGGACGAGATTCAGAGGTTTAGTGTCCTCAACACGACGCCGGCCTATATCCATCACCGCAATCTACCCGAGGGTTATCGCACTCTCAGAGATCACCGGGTTGTGCTTGTGGGAGCGGGCACCATCGGAGGATTTCTCGCCGCCCAATTGTGTTCCATGGGGGCCGGCTACGGACCCCGCGGCGCACTGCACATCATCGACCCTGATCGACTCAAGCCTGAGAACATCGCCAGGCATCTACTTGGCATGCCCGACATCGGCAAGAACAAGGCCATCGCGCTCGCTGACCACTTGAGGGCGCAGTATCCCCATCTGAATATCGAGTCGCACGATTGCTCGGCCTGGGAGTATCAGGAAGCGTTCAAGGGGAAGACCCTGGTGATCAATGCGACCGGGGTGATTTCTGTCGGATTGGGCCTGGAAGAAATGCGCTCTCATCAATCGGGGAGCGTGCCGATCCTGCACTCCTGGATAGAAGGGCACGGCTTGGCCAGTACTGCCTTCTTCAGCAGCGGGAAATCGGGCGACGCCTGCTTTCGATGCCTGGTTCAATACCGCCCCGAGGGCTACCGCTTTCGGTGCACAATTGCCAAGAATGAGGCGGATATTGAGCCCGTATTCCAGGGATGCCATCAGAGCTTTTTCCCCTATCTGGTGACAGCCTCCAATGCTGCTGCAGTGCAGACAATGACGATGATTGCCGAATGGCTCAACACTCGGCTCAAGTCGACACTGCGGTACAATATCTTGAGGCCCGAGTTGGTCGAAAGTCGGCCAGACAGTACGCCGAAGCCGGATGCGACGTGCAGCATTTGTTCAAAAAAGCACTAACCCCGCCAGCACGTGAGCGATTATTTCGCCTGCCCGATGCCGGTCTGCTGCTTATCGAAAAATCCGTGCTTGAACGCATTCACGCCTACCGGCAAGTCGGCAACCAGCGTGAAGCAGGGGGGCTTCTGATTGGTTATTTCCGTGATCCACACCTGCATATCACCGATCTCACGGTGCCGGGAGCCGGCGACCGTTGCAGCCGATATCGATTTGCCAGGGAAGACCCTTCGCACTTGCGACTGGTAAAAGACCGTCACGCCGGCTCAGGCCGGCTGCTCAACTTGCTGGGCGAGTGGCATACACACCCGGAAGCCGTACCCTCTCCATCGGGAATTGACCAGCGTGATTGGGCCAAGACCCTGGCGGTAAGGGCCAGCCAGCCCACCGTATTTCTGATCGCCGGCACCGAGAGTGACTGGATTGGCCACTGTTGTGGCCGAGATCGCAGGGTAACGCCAATATCGGAGTTGTAGCGTTTATGTCTTCACTGAATCCGCTGAAACCGCAGGAGCCATATCCGGGCGATTGAGTGAGAATATGTGTTGCCTGAACTGGAATTGAATTGATTCAGCATAATTAGATTTCTTCGCCCAATTCAATGAGCAGAGATTCGATATCCTGAATCGCAATGCATGTATTGTTTGATTGAAGTGCGGCATTTGTTGATTCCCAGAGCCACTCCGACTTACTAATATCCAAGAACTTTTGGATATTAGATCTATGGATACATTTCTCGCTCGCCGACTGACCTTTGAGCGAACTGTCCCGCCAAGCACAGAATCCATTAGCGTAGATGGATAGGATGGCGTGGTGGCAAAGATCACTAGGCAAGACGGACGACCTTCCTGATACAGAATATATGGAACTTACAGCCCATATAATCACTACGGGAAGGAGAAGTATTGTAAGAATTAAACGGATTTGCTTGGACATTTGATTACCTGATTAACAATATAGTTCAGCTCATCTTGAGCAATTCATAGGGGATTGGTGGTGTTCGCACGGCGTGACGGCCACGCTTGGGTAACAGGCCACGCAGAGTGAATCGGTTGTTGAAGCGTTAGCAATACTCAGCCAGATGGCGAGGCAGGTGCTTTGAGCCGATCGAATGGCAGGTTGTTTGACGCCGGCAGTGGCTACATTGCAGCACTCTCGCTCGACTTTTAAGCCGGCAATGAATCTTGTTACCGCAGTCGCTCCAGACGAAGCCCCCGGGGTAACGTCAGGCCGACAGTGTCTGCTCACAATGGCCCCTCGGTGCCATAGTCCTGCATTAACTCGAACAGGCGATAACACTTCTAAAACTGAACCTTGTTCTTAGTCATGATGCCGCCTCCGCTGGTGCTACGCGCACGAGCACTGTATGGGTGAACAGCATGGCTGTTACTGAACATCACGGGTAATCTGGTTTGATTATGTGGGTTCTTAGCTTAGACTTTTGAGGGGTTTATTGCGAATTTAGATCATAGTTCGATTCCATAGAGCAAACTATTGCACTCATACGTATTGATGCTAATCTAAACTATGATCATCATTTCTTGGTCGTTACCTAACTTATAGAAGACAAAGTTTGAGGGCTTCTTGCATGAAAATGCCTGTGCTTGGAAAGTCTATATTCGTGTTGAGCTTGTTTGTATTTAGTGTTTCATCTCTGAACAGCTCGGCATCGACGGGTCCTCAAGCAGGAACATTGGAGCAGGTACTCTCCCAGAATAAGCTTATCATCTGTTTATTGAGTAAAGATAACAAGAAAGAGTGTACTGATAAAACTTTGTCGCAGGTAGACGAAGACCTTGCCCGCGCCAACGAGGTCATTGGCAATATCACTGGAAATGAAATCGATTTTAATGGGCACAAAGCAACATTTACAAAAGAAGCCAAGGAGGCTCTTAGTAAATGTACAAGGGAAATTAAAAAGTTTGGCGATGATCCGAACTCTACACAAGTACAGGGATGCACAGAGGAAGAAATTAAGGAAGTCCTTCATAAAGTTGATCAAGGCGTTAGAAAATCGCTTGCAGCCTGTAATAGTACCGGGAAAGATCTTGGTAAATTATGGGTTAACCTCAACACCACGGGTATATCTCAGGCATTAGGTGACTTTGTCGCTTCAGAGGATTATCGCGAACTTGAAGGCAGCACAAGGAAATGTATAGACAGGGTTAAAGAAGAACACGCAAAGGTAGACAATGCGCTGGATGAGGTAGCCTCCACGTTGTCGAGTATTGCGGCCTTCTGCACCGCAGTACCAGAGCCCACGGCTTGTGGAATATTTTCGGCAATTCAGATTTTGATGAATCTTTTCTCCAGTGGGGGTGATGGCGACGGTGATGGGGACGGCGAGGGGGACGTTTCCGGAAAATCCACTGGTGATTGCACTGGCCCTGACTGTTGTGAAGGGCCGCAATGCCCAGGCATATCGGATGGGACGTGTAGGGGGCAAGGGCCAGAATGTTGCCTCGCTCAAAATTGCGAAAAAGTGGGAGGAGTAAGTCAAGCCAAGCAGGCAAGTGCTCTTGCGGGAAATGACGGCGATATATCATGTGCACCGTCTGGCCAGAATGACACAACCTGCAAAGATGGTGGTCAATCAATCACTTTTAAAAACATTCGACAGTTGAGTTGGAAGAGGAGCCTCGAAGTCAGAGATTCTAACTCTGAGGTTGTCGAAGCTTTAAAAGAATATATCCAGCAACGAGCGGATGGCGAACTATTAGACGCTGAGCAGGTTGTCAGCAAAAGCGATACTCTCGACAACAAAGTGACTGTATCAGTCACTCGGGGTGAGGTAGCTTGGTGTCTTGAAAAAATCCCCGGGACACAAACGAGTGTTAAAACAATTAGTGGTGAATCATTGAATTCGTACAAACTTGTCCTTGCACAAGATTCACAGGCACAGGGAAGCTATAAACTAAAAATTAGAAGAAATTCATGCATTAGTGACTGACAGTTGATTCGCCATTACGAAAGATGAGGCGAAAACTTAGAAAGCGTTCACATGTAATAGAGAGTGTGCGTGCAGACATGGCTGCCGCTCTTGTCGGAATTATGATCGTGCTGTTCGCGTTAGTGTTTAAGCAGGCACACTACCCGCCAGCGGAGCCCGAGCCAAGTGCTCGTTTGACAGTTCTCTTTAGAGAAGACCCAATTAGACAGGAAACGATGGAGAAGGGGTGTGGTGGGAACCCCTGCTTCAATGCAAGGCCAGTCATTTCACCTTCCGGGGATAAAATAGTGTTTGAGTGGTCGGAGGGATGGTCTATTGAAAAAGAGCGCGCCGGATTAGAGTGCGGCTTAGGAAGTGCGAAGGTCGAGACAGACTATTGGGGGAAAATCGATGCGTCCTCAGGCTTGAAAATATCGGGTACACGGCTTGCGTTATACAGGGGATTATCTGACCTTCGTACTAAGTATGGTTTTCCCGAGGCAATAGAAAGCGCAGAGAACGTCATCGAGCCTCTAATCAAGATGGAGGGAATGACACCCCTTACGTCAGCCCAGGCTTGGAAACTGATCAATCAAGGTTACGAGGAACTTGGGGTGACTTGGAATGGATCCGGCCTTCGAGGTGTTTTGCTTGCCTCTAACATACCTGAGACTGAGAAATTTAAGGAAGCCGAGGTAGATCCTGCATCATCTTATTATCTGCAAGTGCTTAAAGGAATTCATGGCCCTGTAGACTATCATGGCGTGGATTCAAGTGCAGTAAACCCAGCCATCGGCACCTTGTGGTTGACTGATATGGCCACTGACTATTTAAGAAATCGGGCCTCAGAAAAGGATCTCAGCTTGTTGAGTAGTTTTCTTCCTTTTCGAAACTATTTTTTGCTTGAATGTACCGCTTATGGCTCAGTCGTGGAATCTGAATCCTATCTATCGTTGTATCTAAAAAACGTTGCTGGCACTACTGTTCTGCCTCGTGCACTTACGGGATTGATTGTTCGTTTTGAGAGCAGTCGACGAGATAAGCCTGTTATATGGGCTCTAAACGATGCTTCAATAGGCAAAGGGTTTCTAGGCGAGATTCTTCCTCCCTGCTCTAGTCCTACCAATGAAATGTATCTGGATAATTATTGTGAAGTGAGATTTCCGTTGGATTAGGCGATGCGAAGCGTTTCGATACTCATGACGGATATCTTCTTTGCCTTATTTGGCATATTCGTCGTCTTGAGGGCTATCTCCCCCCACTATGAAACCGGGGAATTGATGAAAGCGCAATTCGAAATCAGTTGGCCTGCTAAAAGTAGTAAGGACTGCTTTCTTGACGCATGGTATGAAGATGGAGCAGGGCCTCAGTCTATGTCTACTCATGGGATCGCTGTGGGTACTTTCACCGCTACAAGCGGAAATTGTTTGTTCAACTATCCCGCTGAAAATATTGTGCCCGCAGGTTCCGGTGTCAAAGTACATGCTGTAATCCCCATAATTGAATCCTGTTTACCAGGAGGTGGAAAGGCTCAGGTAAGTATGGCCATAAGAGGCAAGGCGGAAAAGAAATTGGACGCCTGTACCAGTTCAGGTTTGGTATATATGCCGGTCTACTTCACTGCTGAAATACCCTTTTAAAGGAAGCTCATATGGACGCATTTTGTGAATTTCTAGAGACTGATCACATCATAGCGAACAGTGCATTTTACGAATCATTCTATAGGCTTTCGGGGGAACAGTTGATGGCCCAGGTTCGGGATGAAGACGGAAAGTGTGAATTGAGACTATGTGATGCGGATGCTAATCCACGTTACGATTTGTGGTTTGATCCGAACGTCGGGTGTCCTCTTGATAGGACCAGTGAGCCAATAGCGTATGGAAGAACTCCTACTGATAATAGTTACGGGATAGTGAACGAGACGCAGATCGATGCAAGAATGACAGCTCTACAGACGGAAGCCATTGGAATTTCTTGGTCCGTCGATTCGTTAGAACTTGTCGCAGCAATCAAAAATACCCCCAATGGTCACCGTTTCTTTGAATGGGAAGTCAATCAGCTGGGCAATACTCGAAAAGTAATTGTTGCTGCGGACGTAGAGAATCAATTGGAGGTATGGTCTCGGGTTTTGGGCCTAGTGCTTCCGAAGTTAACTTCTGGTGATGTCCTTCGCGCAGCCGTGCTTAGCGAAGATGCCAGTGCATGGGCTACTGAGCAGAAGTTAATAGTACTTGACACGGATAGTGTTGTACATGAGTTATCAGTTTCATGGAATGTCGCTGATCCTAAGGCGGTAGATGCATTATGCAATGCATCCAGATCTAGCTTCGACGATAATATTCGGCCGAAGTTACAGAAACTCTTACTTGAATTTCATAGAGCTTTCCCAGCAGCGGAGAGATCTAAAGACTGTGGATGAGCACTATGTCTGAGAGAGCCAAATTTGGGAGCCCTCATCAAGATGTTAGACGGGGAATTTCTCCCGATGTGTTGGCATTCCTGATGATTGTTGGTTACGTATTTTTGGCAACAGTCCCTTATAAGTTCGGGTGGGATCTGCAGAATCAGCAGCTCGAAAATGAGCTTGGACGAGCTTCGATTGATTGGGTAAAAGCGTTTGAGCTCTACCGGGGGGAGAGGGTAGATAAAGGTATATCTACGACGGGACAAGATAAGACGCCTGCCACGACAACTGCAGAGAATTCGACGCTAAAAATTGATGATAAGAGAACAGTTCCAGCGCCCAAAGGCGATTTTGTTGCTATCGAGTTCACGGCTTCCGGCGCGAAGGTAATTGTCAACATTAAGCAGGTATTTGTCGATTTCGTGGATTCAGAGTATCTCCCTGAAGTGTGTGAGTCTCCTCAGATAATGAGCGTTTGGAATTGGGTTGGCATTTCTCCCGGTGGCACTTGGGACTCTATTGCAAGACGGGTAGAAGCCTGTGGGCAAGCTCTGACGACGGATGATCCAAATTCATCTACTAAAAAGCTTTGTAAAGGGACCCGAAAGTCCTCCGAAAGTAAAGTTTGCGTTGTTTCCACTAGATTTGCAGAGGCAATGACGCTTTGGGAGCGAGGCGAATCATCTGATGGAGGAGGAGTACTCGCTTGGATTCTCATTACAATTTCCAGCATTGTACATGGCGTACCTCAAGTTATATGTTTATTTATCGCTTGGTTCTACTATCGACGAGCTAGAGCTCTCAATAGCTTGGTTTTGGGTTTTTCTGATACGGATCGCTCCGAGACACTTCGAGGGAATGACGAAGATGTAGAGACTACTGGTCAATCAAGTTATAGCGATTTCTGCAGCGCGGAATCTGACGCTAGGAAAGCGGCTGATAGAGCTAGTCGATTTCATAGTGAAGCGGCTCGAGAAAAGGATTTCGATAATTCCAGGGAAACAAGACAGCGAGAAATCGATGACGAATTTGTGAAGTTCCAGACGGTTGGTGACACTATTGTGTTTGTCGGCCTCATTGGTACGTTGTACGGGCTAATTAAGCTGTTTGCTGCAATAGCGGCAAGCAGTAGCGCTGATCCTCTGATAGCTGAAACATCTCAGGCACAGATGTTTGGTGCATTAGGGTTGGCCTTCGGGACAACAATGTTCGCTGGTATCACGAAGGTGTTTTACGATCCAAAGATTGAATTCTTCAGGGTGGGTGCGTTGAAAGCGATCGATGTCGCATTCGAAAATGAACGAACAAGATTGTTGTATGGCGAGGACTCCACTTCCGACGAACTATCAAGTAACCGATTAGCAGGGCTTCTGTCGATTGGGGCGAAGAGACTGAAGATGGCCGGTTTCAAGCTTGAGTTGGATGAACGACATAATATGCGTAGACATAAGGAAGGACTTCCTAAATTGGGGGGGGAAGTTTGGGTCTGGATGGCGGGAATAATTGTATTGGGAATGCTTCTTTACGAATTTCTTTGGCCAATTTTAATCGCCGGGAATCCATAGATCTTATGATAAACGCTACTCGGTAGGAGAGAATTCATTGTCTGAGATTAATGGCAGGATTGGCCGGTTTTTGCTCTTGTCTGGTGGCGTGGCTCCGCGTGCTTTAGAACAAGAGGGAGCTCCGGATGAAATAAATAAGTTCAAAGCATTTGGGTTCGTAGTTCTACTGACATCGTCACTGGCTTTTTTCAGTGCGTTGTTTTTCTTTAATGAATTGTTGTCGCACTACGATGGGCTTGCGAGTGAGATCTCAATCATTTTGCTATCGTTGTTGTGGGCCGTATTGATTTATGCATTGAATAGGGTGTTTCTTAGCACCATGTTCGGCGAAACTGGAAAAGAAAAACTGGTCGCTGGTTTTGTTAGAATCGCGCTAGCAGTGGTTATTGGGATTATCATAAGCGATCCTTTGAAGATTGCAGTCTTTGATGAGGAATTAGAAGCCCAGATTGCTTCTAATTTCGGAAAAACGTCATCCGAACGAGAGCGAGATAAATATTCTGAAATTCGGACACTTGAAGAGGCGAGGGAACAAAAGCAGAAGCTTTTGGCCGTATCGAGTGAGAGACTTACGTCGTTAAATCAACTTCAGCGTGAGCTGATAGAAGCAAGAGAGCAAGGGAAAAATCTCCAAGAAATATTCAGCCTGGAAATTGCTGGCGCACGTACCTTTGAAAATGAAAGTAACAAGAGGTGGTATGCGACAGGCGATGGTGTTTCAAAATACCATGAGTTGTCAGGTAAAGTTGGCGAATTTGGACCTGAATCTCAGAAGTTAAAGAGTGCAATCGGAGAATGGAGTAGAAAAATATCTGAATTGGAACGCGAGCGAAAAAACTATCCAATGGAGGCTTCATCGATTGAGTATGAAATTGCGACTTATAAGGAAGATCTCGAACTTCTACGCGATCGAATCTCAGGTGCAAACGACGATGCACGTATGGTTGAAGAAAAAGTCGAACAAGAAACTGCGAAGGGTTATGTGGCAAAACGGAGAGAACTTCAAGAATACCTTGATCGACATGGTGGCAAAAACTACTTTCTGGCTATCGGGCTCACTATACTTTTAATTTTTGTGGAATCAGCTCCAATGGCAGCCAAAATATTGTCACGTCCTGGACCGTATGAGAGGTCAGTCGCACGAAGAGATGGGACTTTTGAGGGGGCAGAATCACACTCCGAATTTTTGAAACGTAGGATACAGGAAGAGAATGCAGACCACTCTGCACAGCGTGAGTTGGCACTGAGAGAACTGGAAACAGAAATGGAGCTCGGGATGCGAGTTGAAGTCGCAGCGCTAATTGATGAGGAAATTCAGAAGGTGAAGGAGCTACCTCCCGGAAAACGGTCTGAGGCTATCCAGCATCTTTCATCGGCGATTGAATCATTGCTAAATATTCAAAGGGAAATGTCATAGCGTGATTTGTTGAGTTTATATGAGGCCAAATGTTTAGCTGTACTTCGCCTCGATTGCTGATTGGAGCATGTCAGGCTAGCATTAGCACTCAATTGTTGAGACCTGCATAAATAGTGAACAATTGCAGAGCCAGCAGTTTTACCTTGTCCGATTTCATTCGATCAACTTCCAGAGCTCGCTAGCTGCTGTACGAGCCAGGCAATGGAAGAGCCCGCGATGGCGTCCGCCAGGCGAATACCCTCCAGGACAAACTTCGCCTTCTATCGCCGGTTGTGACATTCAATCTTCAGCTTAAGCCGTGCAATTTCCAGTTGTATCCGTGCATTCTCCAGTACCTAGTGTTCCGCCTAGCTCGGTGACTTTTTTGGACTACTGTGTCATACACTTTTCACGCACAAATCCGCAATACTGGTTGAATTGGAGAGATAGGTTTTGGCGCATTCGATTGACAGTCTCGAATTGGGCCTGGGAGGACTCGAGGTCACGCTTTGCTTTAGCAATCACTGCCTCGGCCTCCTTGGATGATTGCCCTGCTAGCCATAATCCACCATAAGAGCTAGTTGCTGCGAGAATTATGCAGCCTAATCCAGCGGTGGTCGGGCAACTCGCTATGCCTATTACTCCTATTATGCCCAATGTGGCATTGCCTAGATTAGATGTATCAGCCCCGTTTACGCGGTCTGTAAGCCATTTATCCGCACTGGCTACCTCCGCATTGAGGCTTTCCCAGTCAGGTGAGAGTCCTTCAATTGCCTTGTAAAGATTCAATCTAGATTGATCTAGTGTGTGGCAACTCATTGACTGTTTGAGTTCTTCAACGGCGATTATTCTGTCACGATCTATTTCGAACGATTTCGCGCATGAATGGTCCAGTTCTGCACTAATGGCATTCGCTCCAAAAAAAAGTAGTACAACAAAGGCCGAGATGTTCATATATTGCCTCAATAGTTTTCGGCTGCCTGAAATAGATAGAAGAATTCTGTAAGTTCAACAGTAGTTTAGTTCAATATGAGCCGAGTGAAGCATCTAGGAATAGAGGGAGCGCATCCACTTGCTGCTGGCAGAGCAGAGCGACGAAATGGTTGATTACCAAAGGGGTCTTAAATTTGGGGCCACCATGGGACCACGCACGCGCCTTTTCATGCCACTCCACGCCCAGCCCATTTTCTAAGTCTTTGATTTTAAAGGCGTGGGAGGGCATTCAGTGGCGTCATTTTCGCCCTTTGTAGATTCGAATCCCTCGCTCTCCGCCATTTTCGATCTCAGTGGTCACTCAAGGTCACTTCTGGTCACACGAAAAGCCCCGTAAATCGGGGCTTTTTGCTATATGAGCACTTTTTGTGCTCTTGCGTGACCTCCCGAGGTTCATTACCGTAACGGGAAATTTTGGGGACATGGGCGGGGACACGGATACCCACCCCCGCCCCCGATACCCCCAAATCCCGATCGAGGGTAGGTAATGAAGCTCACCGCGACCAAGGTCAAAGCGGCGAAGCCGGCAGAGAAGGCTTACAAGCTATTCGACGGCCGAGGGCTGTTCTTACAGGTCACGCCAGCCGGCTCGAAAAGCTGGCGCCTCAAATACCGCATAGGTGGCAGAGAGAAGCTGCTTACCTTCGGCCCATACCCCGAGATATCGCTCGCCGACGCCAGGGACAGAACAACCGAAGCTCGGCGCGAGCTCCTGGACGGCAAAGACCCGTCGGAGAAAAAGCGACGCGAGGCTCTCGAGCGGCAGTACGGCCAGGCGACCACCTTCGAGGCAGTGGCCGAGGAGTGGTGCGAAAAGAAACTCACTAACCGGTCACAGACACACCGCGCCCGCTGCCGGAACTTGCTCGATCGCTATCTATTCAAGTCGATTGGCTCGCGCCCGATCAAAGAGCTATCTGCGCCGGAAGTCCTCGAGGCGCTGCGCAGGATTGAGGCCCGCGGCTACATCAACAGCGCCCACAAAGCCCGCCAAGTTGCCTCGCAGGTTTTCCGCTATGCAATCGCCACCGGCCGGGCCGAGCGTGATCCTGTCGCCGACCTCCGGGGCGCTCTACAAGAAATCGAAAAGCGCCATTTTTCAGCCATAACCGACCCGGCGGCCGTCGGCCCGCTAATGTCGAAAATTTTCCGATACGAAGGGTCGGCGATATCGACCACCGCGCTCAAGGTGTCGGCATATATCCCCTCCCGACCGGGAGAAATCCGCACTATGGAATGGAGCGAGGTCGATCTCGAGGCGGGGGTGTGGGAGTTGCCCGAAAATAAAACCAAAACCGGCCAGGCGGTCGTAGTGCCGCTTTCGCGCCAGGTGCTCGAGGTGCTCGAGGAGCTTAAAAAATACACAGGTAGCGGGCGATACGTATTCCCAAGTGCCCGGGGCGACGCCCGGCCGCTGAGTGAGAACACTGTGCGGCTGGCCTTGCGAGCTCTGGACTATGGCCGGGAGGATATGACCGCGCACGGGTTCCGCGCCATGTTTCGCACGATAGCGGACGAGGTTCTCGGCTATCCGGTCGACTGGATCGAGCACCAGCTAGGGCATTCGGTACGCGACGCAAACGGCCGCGCCTACAACCGCACAAAGCACCTCGACCGTCGGCGGGAATTGATGCAGGCGTGGGCCGACTACCTCGATCACCTCCGCGAGTTGCACGAGGAGGGAGAAACTATCAGTAGTGCGACAGGAAAAGAATTTGCCTTTGGGTGAAAAGCCGGGGGCGCCAGTGCGGCTAATCACGGGCGCCCCCTAATCAAAACGCGACTATCAGGAGTACGCGAATGACTGTATGCAATTCTAGCCTAACCACCACCCCCACGCAGGCCCAAGACAAGCTAGAGCAAATCTGCTCGTTTGCCGCCAGTGTGGCCGACATGCTCGACGACGGGCTCGCGGATCGGGAAAGCATTACCGATGCCCAACTCGTCGCGATGCGAGCCCTTGCGGGCAATATCGGCGCCCTGGCAGATAGCCTGGCCGGGGGTGGATTTCGGGGTGACGCGGTTGCCTGGATGGGTTAGCGGAAGCGTTTGGCGCTCTTTCTAGGGGGCGGCTGTCGCGTCACCCCCTTTTGTTAAATTTGCACACTCTAAACCGCCGGTTTAGTCGTCGCTCGATTTTCCATACCGGGGGGGCGATCTGAGAAGTAAAGTCTATCGGGAAGGTGCCAAAAAGTACCTGCCAAGGAACCATACAGACCCGAGGGCTAGAAAATGTCAGAGCAAATCAAAATCACCGCCACCAATGTCAGTTCGCTCGTTTCCATATTGGAAATCAATCCCGAGCAGTTAATAAACGACCGTCAGGCGGAAGCGTTTCTAGGCCGCAAGCGAAGCACGATAAAAAATTCGCGCCATACCGGAAAGCTGGGAGGGGTAGAGGCACCCCGTCACTACAAAATGGGGAGGACTGTCCGGTATCGAGTCAAAGACCTTTTGGAGTGGCGCGACAGGTTCGACACACAAGCAGCCGGGCAATAAGGGGGCGGGGCCGTGAGCAATGAGAATTGCCATCCGCTCGACCCGGAAGGGTACGAGGAGGAAAAAGTGCACCTCGACCTCGTCCGCAAGGTGCACCCGCAGCTAATGCCGCTTCATGTATTAAGGAATGCGGCAGCGGGGCGGCCATGGCTAATCGAGAGCCTTCAACCGGAGGGATCGCTCGTGTTGACCTACGGCGCCTACGGTTCGGGAAAATCCTTCTACGTCCTCGACAAAGCCCTGCACCTGGCTTGCTTTGAGAATTATCTTGATCGACAAGTAAGGACGGAGGGGCGTCACTCGATATATATCTATGGTGAGGGTGCCGACGGTGTTGCGGCCAGGGTCGAGGCGTGGTGCCGTCACCACGGCGTTGCTGAGGATGAAATACTATTTGCCGGATACCAGGGGCCGGTAAACCTACGGCAGCGCGCGGACGTAGATGGAATACTCGGCGCAATGTCAGATGCGCGAATCTCTCCCGCCCATATTGTGATCGATACTCTGGCGGTGAATGCGGGCGCCGGTTTCGACGAAAACAGCGCGAAGGATGTTGGCGACCTTCTACTAAACCTCCGATATCTACAGTCAAAACTTGTCGCCCCTTGTTCGATTGAGCTGGTTCACCATACGGGCAAAGCCGACGCCAAAACGCCGCGAGGACATTCGGCGCTCCCGGCTGCAATGGACGCGATATTCTCGATCAAGCCGGCGAAGCAAGGTTTTACGGTTTCTTGTGTCAAACAGCGCGACGGAGATCGAGGCGCAGACATGAATTTTGATCTACTTCCGGTGGACACATCCAAGACCTTTTTGTTGATGGATATGGACACTTGCCAGGAGAGTCAGGTAGAGCACAAAAGGGAATCGCTGGTCGCGATACCTCGCCTACCGGATAGCGCCGCGCAGACAAGAAATATAATGGCGGGCGAAAAAATCACCGCGGGCAGGCGAGCGGGGATCGAGGTGGCGAAGCTCTTGTCAGATCGTTACGGCGACGACTCCTTTCCTGTCGCAGAATTTGGGGCGCTGATGGCGGAGGGGCACGGCATCGTAAAACAAACGGCCTCGGGGGTGAGGCGGTGGCTTGTCGACCACGGTGTGCTCGTCTCGAATCCTAACGGAACCCTTCAACCCGGCCCCCATATCAACGACATCAATTAGTCCGATTACCGCCGACAGACTCGCACACTAAGTCCCACGGCTGTTTCGGACTCTGCGCCGGACGGGTCGGACTCAGTCCGAAAAATATCATCAGTGATTAAGTATAAGAAGTATAAACGGGGTGTCGAGAGTAACTGATCGTCCAGAAAATGGTCGCGGAACCTGAGGTCGTGGGTACAGGCTCGCACAGTGCCTGCGGTCAGTGCTTGCATTGCTGGTCTTGTTGATCATTCTCGCTCACCTTCGAAACCCGGCACGAACAACTCTATACCGACGAATTCCTCAGTGGCTTCCTTGCTGATTGAGAGTTGTTGAGCTGGAATCCTTCCCAGCGACAAGAGGTAATGTCTCAGGGGGTGCCCGGGATGGTGGTGTCAGTAGAGGTAGTGAAGAGGTGGCCAGCTCATTATCGCGCAGGTGAGCCAGTATTGTGTCGATGATCTCCTGATCCTCGATGCAAGCGATGACCCTGACAGTACCGCCGCAGCGGCCACAGACCTTGATGTCGATACTGAAGACTCGTTTTAGGCGCTGGGCCCAGGTCATTGCTGCGTGACGCTCGGCGGGTGTGCGGACTTCTGCGTTGGCGATAGACTTGATGCCTTTCCCACGCCTGGCTGGTGTGACGAGCCCGCGCCAGCGGTGGTTCGGCGCGAGTACGCCGTGGTAGCGGGTGAGGTTGACCCTCGGCTTCGGCACTAGTGCCGCCAATCTCGCTATAAAATCCACGGGATCAAATGCCACTTGCGTCGTTCCATCGCTGTAGGGCGTCTTCAGAGTATAAACCACCTTGCCAGTGGAACTGAGCGAGAGGCGGGGAACGGCTACGGCGGGGCGAGCAATGTACCGGCATAATCGCTCGCGCTTCTCCTTTTGATGACCCTCGCAGCTCACACCCGCATGCAGGGAAAAGCCATTGGCCTTGGCCACCCGTTCCAGTCCGGGGTCAGGCCGATCCAGGGGACGAATAGTGCGGATCATGAACGCCTTACGTCCCTGCAGTGGGCCGACGGCTATGCGGTAGGAGATGGAGCTACCCAGAATCTGTGGCATGGCATCGCTATCCTCGGCGGGGTCGAGGTCCAGCCAGGCGCTCTCGGTGTCCTGTTCCAGCAGTCCATGGCGCTCGAGGCAGCGGCCGACGCGCTGGCTGATCAGTTGAATCAACTCCTCCAACTCGGCTTTGTCCGGTGCCTTGATGCGTTGAAATCGGGGCGGCCTGTTGTCGCGATGCACATAGACGCCAGCGGACGTCAGGTGCTCGGTCGAGCCATTGTTGAGGTGAACTGAGCGGTGCAGGCCCCCGCGCATGTTTCGCATGGTGTTGTCGCTCTGTCGGCAATCTGCATGCGTGCTCTCAGTGGCCTTGCCATGGTGCTTACAAAGCCGGTGGCAGCGGTGGTGGACAAGACGATGACCAGAGTTACACCACACGACGGAATACTACTATAGCCGTACCCTTGGGCCAGTGATAGATGGCGCATGCTGTGCGATTTCTCCGGGGTGGCCTTCTTCTAGATTGCGCGAATTCTCGTTTCGAAACCGAAACGTCTGGAAGTGGCAATAGGGCGAAACTATAGGTTGTTATTCATGAAATAAACTTCCGGCATTCTCCGTGATTGGATAGTCTCGATACCGAAAAACCGTCGTTTAATCCAGTTCAGGGTTATTAAATAAGATCCAGGGGTCTTGTTGAGGGTGCCTTGCATCATCATCCTCCGGCTTTGTCGGTAAGCAATCACAGGCATTGGATATGGGGTATAAAATGAAAATCAAAATGCAATATTTACGTTATATATCAGGTGCGGTCTCAACAGCTTCAATAGCAGGGCTGGCGGCATGGCCATCGGCGAATGCCGATGCGCAAACCTCAGCGCTTGAAGAAGTTATCGTTACAGCCCAGCGGCGGCTCGAATCGAGCCAGGACACGCCCGTCTCTATCACGTCCCTTGGCGCTGACTCTATTGAAAAGCGTTCAATAAAGAGCTTTGGCGATTTGATCGGCGACGTCCCGGCGGTTGGTGGCTTTGAAGCTCCCGGGTCGAGAGGAACAGTGGGTATAAACATGCGTGGTGTACCCGGTGGATCGCCTGCGAATGTGTCTCTTGACCCCGCTGTCGCCATGTACATGGACGGTGTTTTCATTGGTAAAACCGCGGGCTCCTCGCTGGATGTGGCCGACATTGAGCGAATAGAGATCCTGCGGGGGCCACAGGGTACGCTTTACGGGAGAAACTCCACCGCGGGGGCAATAAACCTGGTCACACGCCGCCCGACAGGGGAGTTCGGGGTACGTGCAAAAGCCGGCATAGGACGCTTTGGCGAACGCTCCTATAGAGGTGCTCTGGACCTGCCCTCGATCGGTATCGAAAACCAGGGGCTCGGGCAGCTGAGATCCAGCTTTGCCTACCAGAATCGCTCGAGGGACGGGCTTTATCGCAACGATAGCGTGGGTGAGCCCGACTTCGATGAAATCGATCGCGAAGCCTGGCGAGCGTCGCTCGATTGGCGCCTTGGGGATAACTTCTCTGCCAGTTATATCTACGATGCCAGCAGGCTGGATGAGCACGGCGCACTTCAGCAAGTGGTGGGATTCAATCCGCTGGACGCGTCTGGCACTCCCCGGATCCCTGCCTTGCAGGCCATTCAGGGGGGTCTGGAAGCGTTATCCAGAGTGGCTGGAGCTGACCCGCGTATTGCGAGTGAGCTTTTGCCCGCATTCGATAACACGATCTCCGCATATCAGGCGGCAGATCGTCTTGGTGAAGGACGCCGACGTCACGGACAGGCCGATAATACACCACTGACGGACAGTAAAAACGGTGGCCATGCGCTCACCCTGGAGTGGGATGCTGGAGAACTGGGAGCCCTCGGAGATGTAACATTTAAATCCATTTCCGCCCATCGCAAGATGAAAAGCTATGTCTTTGGCGACCTCGAGGATTTCGACACAGAGCGCGCCAATGTCTGGAACGATCTCACTCTGCTTACGCTTGGCAGCCTCTATTTCGGTTCCGGCGGCGCCTCCAGCCCTGTCGTCGATCGGCTTTGGGAAGGCATCGACCAGATTGGCGCTTTTCACAGCAATCAGGACACGACGACGCGTTATGATCAGCTCTCCCAGGAGCTGCAGATGATCGGAACAACAGAAAACCTGGATTACACGCTTGGTTTCTATTATTTTGAGGACGAAAGCCGTTTCCGGAGGAACGCTGTATTCGCGGCCCCGCTGTCCGGCCTACAGCGCCAGAATTACGACCTGGAAACAGACGCCTGGTCGATGTATGGACAGAGTACCTGGCGTCTTCCTGTCCTCGACCACCGGCTTTCGCTTACTACGGGATTGCGATACACCGAGGAGAAGAAGTCAGTATTCTATAATTATCTCGGTACCAGCTCGCCATTCTCTCCAGATTTTGACCCGGACGATATTCGGCAGGTTCAGCCAAAGCTTAACAGGAGCGAGGATTTCTATAATCTGAGCGGCACTCTCACACTGGCATACGCATTTACCGATGATCTGAATGCTTTCCTGCGCTACGCCACGGGGTATCGCAGCGGCGGATTCAACGGCGAGCTCTACGACAATGCCTTTAATGAGGAAGAAATTGAACAGCTGGAATTCGGCCTGAAAAGTGAATGGTGGGACCGCCGGTTGCGAGTCAATGCCTCCCTGTATGGTTATAACGTGGACGATATGCAGGTCAGCACGATATCCGTCAATGCGCAGGGAAGTACGTCAAGTTCAATCAGAAATGCGGGCAAGGCCAAGCGATGGGGCGGCGAACTGGAAGTCCTTCTCGCTCCAGTCGAGGATCTTTTGCTCGGCTTGAATTATGCCTACATAAGCGGTGATTTTGACAGGTATCCACCCCTGCTTAATCCGGACGGGCAGGGAGGATTTCTCGAGGTTCCCGTTCTCGACAAGGCGAAACGCAGCGCTTCACCCAGCAACCAGGTAAGCCTGACAGCAGATTATACCTTTGCTCGTCTGCCCCTGGGTGACATTACCGGGTTCGTACAGGTCAATTGGCAGGATGAGTGGTACGAGGTCACGCTCTCGACGTTTACCGATAGCACGGGAATAACCTCTGTTCTTCCCCACCAGCGTATGGATGAGCGCACAGTGGTGAATGCTCGATTGAACCTTGAGCAGGTCCAGTGGGGGAACGGTGTACTGAGTGTTGGCCTGTGGGGAAAAAACCTGACAGATGACGACTATCCCACTTATGGAATCAACTTTGGAAGTCTGGGGTTGATTGCTCAGCAATACGCAGAACCCAGGACCTATGGTGTCGACGTGACGTTCGAATACTAGGGCTTGAAACGACTGTGAGCCGCATCTTTTTAGCCCTGGTACTCTCCTTCTTTATGTATGAGCCTCATGCAGAAGAGAATGTCCTGTCGGGCGATAGCCTGTATAGATCGGTTGTACAGTACTTCGAGTTTGGTGAGCACAGAACCGGCACACGGGCAGATCAGAATACCACGTCGTGGCTCTATGACGAGTTGACTGCTGCCGGTCTTGAAGTGGAGACCAACGAGTTCGAGCTGTTGCAGTTTTTCCCCGGGGATCAGGAGTTTCATGTTGAAGGGCGCCGTCTGGATATCTTTCCACACTGGTTTCCCAGGAAAACCGACGGTGAATTGAGGGCGCAGATAGCGCGCTATGAGGGACAGGACCTGAAGGGAAAAATTGCCTATTTTCCTGCAGAAATGAACCACCCCTGGTATGCCATCGACCCAGCGAAACTCTCCGCGCAAGCGGCGGAAAGCGGGGCTGTTGCTGCCGTCTTTGCTCTGCCTCATCCCTCAGGCAGGATCTATGCAACCAATGCTCGAGAGCCCTATCTGCAGCGTCCACTTCCAATCCCCACCCTGGTCATGGGCGAAGACGATGAGGGTGCTGTTCTTCGGGCAATCGAGTCTCGACAGTTGGCAGTACTTGTCAGTCAGGGCGAGACGCGGAAGACGACAGCAGCAAATGTTGTTGCCCGCTATCCGGCGGTGACGGAAGATGGCTTGCCGTGGGTGGTCGTTTCCACTCCCACCAGTGGCTGGTTTGGCGTTGCAGGCGAGCGCGGTCCTGGAGTTGCTTTATGGCTTGGGATTGCCAAGTATGTGGCAACACGAGGTACCCGGGTTAACTGGCTGTTTATTGCCACCAGCGGGCATGAGCTGGGTTTCATGGGGTTGCCTCACAGCAAGAGGGAATTGCCGGCGGCAAATGAGGTGGTCATGTGGCTGCATCTTGGCGCTTCCATCGCTACGCGAGAATGGGAGGAAGGTGATGGCGAGCTTGTTCCCCTGGATCGGGAGAATCGCCAGGGTGCTCTCTATCTAAGCCCCGAAATTCCGGAGAATGTGGGCAGTCTTTTTCGGCAGCTGTCGGCAGTTAAAATTAAAAATATCGAGGGTCTTGGTGCGGGTCAGTCCGAGTTGTTCGATATTCACACGAAGGGTTTTCCAGCAGCCGGATTCGTGGGCGCTCATCGTTATTTTCATACCCCGGCCGATACGCCAGAGGTGACCTCTGCCGAGCTGCTTGCCCCTTACGGACATACAATGCGCGAATTTATCGATTTTTTCACTTTTAGTAATGTCGAGAGGTCCATGCCGTGAGTATTGCAAGGAAAGTGAGTATCGCACTGGCGATACTGTTCTTGCTGGTTGCCGCCTTGATTTTTCTGGCGCTACGCGATAACCCCGCCAGGGTTGCGTTGGGTGCGGAGAAGACCGTTGATACGGAGGAGGGTGTTGTTCAGTACTTTCTAAGTGCTAACACGCCGGCAAGACATGGCGAACGTGTGGTGCTGCTGGCCAGCTACGCCCGCTCGGTATCGGATTTCAATGAGCTGGTGGAGGTCCTGAACCGGCAGGGCTATCAAACGCTGGCAATGCAGATGCGCGGCGTAGGTGAGAGTACGCTTCAGCCAATCGCCTCGAGCCTTTTCGATTATGCAGAGGATCTGGCCGCTGTTCTGGATGCCGAGGGCTGGCAGGAACCTGTGGTTATCGTGGGTCACGCCTACGGCAATCGTGTTGCCAGGTCTTTTTCAAGTCGATACCCGGAAAGGGTGAAGTCATTGATCTTGCTTGCTGCGGGTGATAGTCCGCCTCCCGACGAGACACGCGATGATATTTCCAAAGTGGTGTTCCAGTTGCGGCCTGATTCGACTCGTTACGAGGCGCTGCGAAGGGCCTTCTTCGCTCCCGAAAATATGCCCCCGGAGTACTGGTTGAGCGGCTGGTATCCCATGGCCGGGATGGTTCAGGCATACGCCACGGCCAATACGCCATTGGAGAGCTGGACCGCGGCGGGCAATGCCCCCATGCTGGTGGTCCAGCCCGAGCATGATGCAGCGGCCAGCCACGGTGCAAGTGCCCTGAAGGCCAGACACCCCGACCGTGTTACCGTGATACCGCTGGCAGGAGCCGGGCATGCGGTTCTGCCCGAGAAGCCAGAGCGTGTCGCGCAGATCATTCTCGGCCATCTTTCGGCGCGCTAATCACGCTTGTCCACTCAGGCCGGGCTTCAAGCCAGCGCAGGCGAATCGGCAAGCTGTCCCTGTGCCGCATAGTCACGTCACGCCGACGAGCTGCTCGCGCCCAGAAACGTGGCGATCAACCATGACAGGACACGGTAGTACTGTCGTCGCAGGGCCGCCACCCAGGCGGATTCGGCCTCAATGGCGCGGTCTGTGTGGGCCCGGTCGATCACGTAGGCGTGGATATCCTTCACATCCTGCTCGTTCAGCACATCCCCGAATGCCGGCATGCC
Organism: Parahaliea mediterranea; assembly: GCF_003402235.1. Lineage (GTDB taxonomy): Bacteria > Pseudomonadota > Gammaproteobacteria > Pseudomonadales > Halieaceae > Parahaliea > Parahaliea mediterranea. The sequence continues at coordinate 543,347 of NZ_QEWO01000002.1, read as the reverse complement.
CAACCTGGCCATGGCGCCCTGGCGGACAATCAGGTCGAAATTGTCGTGAAACTGGCTGGGTAGATGGCGCAGGTCGATGATCCCGCTGCCGGAAACGGCAAGTACCCCGTGGCAGAATGCACAGTATTTGTGATAGAGGTCGGCGCCCCGGTCCAGACGTTCGGCGTCGCTTGTCAGTCGCGGCGGAGGTGCTTCAGGTTCCGGTGTCGGGGGAAGCGGCGGTAGCTGCGCCTGCCCATTCAGTTTGAACGTGAGCATGCGGCTTTGCGCAGCGCCGGGCGGTGGTTTGAAACCGCTCATCAGCCCGTAGGCACCGCCCCAGCCGGCAAGCACAGTGATGTACTGCTCCCCGTCGACGGTGTAGGTAACGGGAGGCGCGATGATTCCGTTCTGCGCGGTAAAGGACCAGAGTTGCTCGCCTGTATCGGCACGGTAAACGCCGAACTCGCGATCGCCTGTGCCCTGCATGACCAGGTTGCCTGCCGTGGTCAATACGCCGCCGTTCCACAAGACCGACTGAGGGATGCGCCAGGCCTCCTGCTGGCGTACCGGGTCCCAGGCCAGAAGATACCCGAAGGCGATCTTGTCGCGCAGAATATTGTGGAACATGGCATCGCCGGGCGGTGCGCCCTCGTCAATGATTCCCCGGTTGCGCAAACCCGGCTCAATCCGCATTTCGGGCGCGCCTTCGAAATTCATCGGTGCATCCATCGCGGGGATGTAGACAAGACCGGTTTCCGGATTAAAGGCCATGGGTTGCCAGTTGTGGGCGCCACCGCTGGTCGGTTTGACCAGCGCCTTGCCGTCCCGGTAGTCCATGCCCGGGTTTTCCACTGGGCGCCCGGTGGCCAGGTCATAGTGGCTGGCCCAGTTCACCTCGACGAATGGTTCGGCGGAGATGAGCTCTCCATCCGTGCGGTCGATAACCATAAAGAAGCCGCTCTTGGGCGCCTGCATCAGCACCTTCCGGACCTCACCCTCGATTTCCAGGTCGGCCAGTATCATGTGCTGAGTCGCGGTATAGTCCCAGGTCTCGGCTGGAACCACCTGGTAGTGCCAGACGTATTCGCCGGTGTCGGGGCGCAAGGCGACGATCGAGGCGAGAAAAAGGTTGTCCCCCCCGTCAGGCGAGCGTAGGTGGCGGTTCCACGGGGAGCCGTTGCCGACGCCGACATACAGGAGATCCAGTTCCGGGTCGTAGGCCATGGAGTCCCAGACCGTCCCACCCCCACCAAGCGTCCACCACTCACCCGTCCAGGTTTCCGCGGCCATGCGCATCGCCTCGTTTTCGAAGCCATCCTCGGGATTTCCCGGCACTGTGTAGAAGCGCCAGGCCAGCTCGCCAGTGTGGGCATCGTAAGCGGACAGATAGCCGCGAACGCCGTATTCGGCTCCACCGTTTCCGATCAGCACCTTGCCCTTGACTACCCGCGGTGCACCGGTAATGGTGTAGGCCTGTTCCGGATCAACAGTCTGCACAGACCATTCGACCTGCCCGGACTGGCTGTCCAGTGCTACCAGGCGTCCATCCAGGGTGCCGATGAATACCTTGTCCTCCCAGATGGCAACACCGCGATTGACCGCATCGCAACAGGCTTTGCGCGCGGTGGTTTCACGGGGGACCTGGGGGTCGTACAGCCAGAGCTGTTTGCCGTTTCGGGCATCCAGGGCGTAGACGCGGCTCCACAGGCCGCTGAGATACATGACGCCATCGACCACGATTGGGGTAGCCTCGAGGCCACGGTGATGCGCTGTGTCAAAAAACCAGGCCAGACCAAGTTCGCTCGCGTTGTCAGCGTGGATCTGCTGCAGAGGACTGTAGCGTTGTTCGTCATAGGTCCGCCCGTGGCTCAACCAATTACCGGGTTCCTTGTCCGCCTGGATGATGCGTGCCCCCGTCACGCCGGTGGTTTCGGGCACCGCAGCCTGTAAAGTTGGCGCAACAATCAGGCAGATCAGTATGCCGAGCAGGGCGCTGGCTGTGATTGACAAGTGCTTTCCGGACATGGTCTGTTCAGTTCCCCGGTTCAAGTTGCTGGATCAGCTGGCGCAGCCAGCGGTTGCATGGGTCGGTGTCGCGGCTTATGTGCCAGTACAGGTGGAGCTCCAGGGCCGGCGTCTGAAACGGCAGCTCGATGGTGGGAAGCCCCAGTATGGCCGCGAGCTTGCGAGGCAAGGTGGCAGCCAGATTTGTGGTCCGCAGAAGTCGCGGAATTGCCAGGTAGTCGGTGACCGTCAATCGTTCGCGACGTTTGTACCCCATGGCGCTCAGGGCGTAATCCACATGTCCCAGCCCGGGTGCGGTGTGCGCTACAGCCACATGTTCCAGCGACAGGTAGCTGTTCAGTGACAACCCGCCACTTAGCTCGGGGTGACCTTCCCGGACCACGCAAACGAATTCATCACAAAGCAGAGGACGGTGGCACAGCAGGGGCTCGTTGAAGGCGGGCGTGGTAATGACGACGTCCACGCTGCCTCTGGTCAGCTCGTCGGGAATGCGATGATGTGGAAACTCCAGGCATTCCGTGACAATACCGGGAGCGCTCAGCTGGAGGGCCTGGGCCAGGTTGGGTAGCAATATTGCGGTTGCATAGCGATCCATGCTCAGCCTCAGCGTCTGGCTCGAAGTGGATGGATCGAAGGTCTCCTGCTGTATTACACTATTATTCAGGCGCCACAGGGCTTCGCGCACGGGCCCTATGATACTGCGAGCAAAGGGTGTGGGTGTCATGCCGGCATGGTTTCGCTCGAATAGCGGGTCATTCAGGGCGCGCCGCAGGCGCGCGAGGGCATTGCTGACCGAGGGCTGGGTAATCTTCAGCACCTCCGCCGCGCGAGTCAGGTTTTCCTCGCGATAAATGACTTCGAAAACCAGAAAAAGGTTCAGGTCGATTTGATCCAGCCGCATATTTGCCCTGCTCGTGCAAGTCAGTCGAAGCCTCGCCAGGTGACGTAGTCTGTCAGTGGCGCTCGAGGCTGACGAACCCGGTTCACTGCCGCGTCCAGGGCGCGATAGCCCAGGCAAACCCCGGCCATGACGCGCACGGAGTCCGGCAGTGTTAGTGCTTCGCGAACCGCCTGTGGCCAGACAGTCCAGCTCACCTGGGGACAGGTGTCCAGGCCCTGCTCGCGAGCGGCGAGCATCAGGCTCTGCAGGTAGATGCCCAGGTCCAGGCACTGGGGCATGTCCATGTCGCGATCCATGGTCAGCAGAATGCCCACCGGTGCGCCAAAGAATCGGTAGTTCTGCATGACCTGGGCAATACGGCGGTCGCGGTCTTCCCGCGAGATTCCGAGCGCGCTGTACATGCGTTCACCACACTCGGCCCGGCGCTCACGGTAGGGTGAGCCAAGCCCTGCCGGGTACGTGGGGAATTCCGGTTCGGTTTGCCCGCCCCTGTCCTGCATGCTGTTGAAGACCCGCTCACTCAGGTCGGCGATCGCCTGGCCAGTCAGTACATGGACCTGCCAGGGCTGCAGGTTGCCGCCCGAGGGCGCTTGTCCGGCCAGCGTCAGCAGGGTCTCCAGAGTTTCCCGGCTTACCGGCTGATTACTGAACTCCCGTACCGAGTTGCGGCTGCCGAGTGCGGCGGTCACGGAAAGTGCGGTCATGGAGTCTCCATATCGAGTACTGGACGGGATTCCGGGGAATTATAGAGATTCCTTTGTGCGCATAAAGCAATGATAATGAAATGACTGTTTCATCATGCGAACAATGAGGGTGTCGATGGATCGGCTGATCAACATGATGGTTTTCGCCCAGGTCGTGGAGTCGGCCAGCTTTTCCCGCGCGGCGGAAGCGCTGGGCATGGCGAAATCCTCCGTGAGTAAAAAGGTGCGGGACCTGGAGCGCGAGCTGGGCGTGCGACTTATCCAGCGGACAACCCGTCAGTTCCGGGTAACGGAAGCCGGCGAGGCCCTCCAGCGACACTGTCAACAGATTCGTCGCGAGCTGGATCTGGCCAGGGATACTTTGAGCGGATATGTGCAGCAGCCGAGTGGTATCCTGCGCATAGGGGCATCGCCACTGTTTGGCAACGTGATGATCGCTCCGCTGATTCCGGCATTTCAGCAGCTGTACCCTCAGGTCCGTGTCGAGCTTCTCAATTCGGAACGGCTTAGCGACCTGGTCGGTGAAGGCTATGACCTTTCACTGCGCATGGGAAAGCTGGCGGACTCCAGCCTGGTGGCCACGCGTCTGTTTACCGTCCGCTCGGTACTGTGTGCCTCCCCCGGCTATCTTCGCCACGCTGGGGTGCCGACGCGGCCAGCGGATATTGAGCGGCACCGCTACATCCGGTGGATGGCACCTTCAGTCCCGCCCTATGTGGCCCTCACTTTCAGTAAGGCTGGGCGCACTTATACCGTGCCCGTGACCAGTCAGTTTTCCAGTAACGACGCCCTGGCGACCAAGATGGTGGCCTTGTGTGATGGCGGTCTCGCGATGCTGCCCAACTATGCCATCCACCAGGAGCTGGAGGAGGGCAGGCTGGTGGCGCTATTGACCGACTATCGCAGTCACGAGGCGCCAATTTCACTGGTGTATCCACACCGCGAACAAATCGCGCCGAAAGTGCGTGCCTTTGCTGATTACCTGGTTGCGCGGATGCGCGACGTTGACCTTTGAGGAAAGCCTCGCTCGCTATAAAACCTGCGAATGGTTAGCCATTAGTGAAATAAATTTCCGAATGCCCCCGTGATTGATTAAAGTCTCGCCTCGACGTACCCGTATTCGGAAGGAGTCGGGCTGCTCGAAATGCTATTTATGTAGAGCGACAGGTGAACGAGATGCAAGATAAAGCTGTGGATACTCCAATTGGCGACACTGGCGTCAACGAGGGCGCGCCGAGTCTCGACGCTCTGTTGCATCGACAGCGGCGGGCGTTTCAGGCCGTCCCCTACCCCGACGCAAAAATGCGTATTGATTGGCTGAACCGCTGCATCGCCTTGCTGGTTGACCACCACGTCTCGCTCTGTGACGCCGTCAATGAGGATTTTGGGTGCCGCTCACCCATCGTGACAAGGATGACGGATATCGGGACCTCACTGACCACACTCAAGTACGTGCGCAAGAACGTAAAGCGTTGGATGCGTGCGGAAAAGCGCCGGGCTCCCTTTCCCATGGGCCTGGTGGGTGGCAAGTGCAAGGTACATTACCAGCCAAAGGGCGTGGTCGGCATCATGACACCCTGGAATGTGCCGATCAACATGGTTTTCAGCCCCCTCGCCGATGTCTTTGGTGCCGGCAACCGTGCGCTGATAAAACCCTCTGAATTTACGCCGCATACCGCAGAACTCCTGCAGTCACTCTTTGCCGAGTACTTCGCGCCCGAAGAGGCCGCTGTGGTCACGGGCGGTGCCGAGGTGGGTGCAGCCTTCAGTTCACAGCCGCTGGATCACCTGATCTTCACTGGCTCCACGCGCGTTGGGCAGGCGGTCATGAAGTCGGCAGCGCAGAACCTGACCCCGGTAACCCTTGAGCTGGGAGGGAAGTCTCCGGTCATCGTGTCGGCCAGTGCGGATCTCGGGGACGTGGCAGACAAACTGGTGGCGGGCAAATCAATGAACAGTGGCCAGGTATGCATCAGCCCGGACCTCTGCTTCGTCCCGGAGCAACACCTGGAGAAGTTCGTTGAACTGTGCCGCGAGCGCTTCACGGAGCACTTTCCCACGGTGGTTGGCAACCCCGACTATGTGGCGATGATAAATGATCGCAACTACCTGCGTGTCAAGGGAATGCTTGACGAGGCGGGGGACCAGGGTGCCAGGGTGCTCTCGCTCGACGCCACGGGTGGAAACTGGCGCGAGGCTTCCGGGCGCCAGATTCCCCTCCATCTGGTGGTGAATCCGCCGGAGTCTTTGCGGGTGATGCAGGAAGAGCTGTTTGGTCCAGTGCTTTGTGTGCTTGGCTATCGTGATTTCCAGGACTGTGTGGAACAGGTTCGTGTGCGACCGAGGCCTCTGGCACTGTACTATTTCGGCAAGGACCGCGACGAGCAGAACGATATTCTGCATAACACTGTGGCCGGTGCCATGACCATCAACGATGTGGCTTTTCACTATGCCTGTGACGATATGCCTTTTGGCGGTGTGGGCGCTAGCGGATTTGGCCAGTACCACGGCGTCGAGGGCTTCCGTACCTTCAGTCACGCAAAGTCAGTGTACACGCAGGGGGTTGTCAACCTACCGAAGATCTTCGGCATGTTGCCTCCTTACACTCAAAAGCTAGAGACGTTATCGGTCAGGATGATCAAGCGTTGAACAGTTAGGAACTGTAGATCAGCTGCTGATTAGAAATTCTTCCGATAGCGGAAATCTCCTTTGGCCTCGGAGGTAGCACGGGACTCCAGAGTCTCGTGCTACCTCCGAGGCACCCAGATAACGAGCAACACGTCAAATAGCTAACACGCGAGAACGACTCCGGTGCGTCGGGTATCTGTCTACCTTTCCAGAATCCCGCGACCGGGGTCCGACGGTATTCGACCCGCACAGATGTCAACCAACCACCATAAAACTGATAGCGAATGACCATCCTGGCCACCCGAGTTCGACAGCAAACAACGTAACTCCTTGATTTCATTGAGTGCCGCTTTCAAAATTGCCACTACAGCAGCGGCAGCTGCTCCGGATTGCTCGGTTTTTCCACTCGCAAGCTCTGCAACAGCGCCGCCTGCTCCGGGCTCAGCGAGGTAATGCCGGAGCGGTTCTTCCCCGCAAGCTGGATCTGGTGGTGCTGGATGCGTCGCAGGGTTTCCAGTGCGCGTTCCGGTGAGATGCTCTGTTCCGCCTGGCGCAGACGCTGGCGGATTACCCGATGCAGAATCAGCGCAATAAAACACAGGTACGCATGGGCGCGGATTCGGTTTGGCAGCCGGTGATATGATCCTGCCCACCAATGATGGACACCCTGTTAAGCGCGGATTCGGTTTGGCAGCCGGTGGCCAGAAGGGCAGCGGTCTCGGTCATGCGGCGGGCGCCACAGCTGGGGCAGAAACCGCGCTTCTTGCAGGAAAACGCTACAAGTCGTTCGAAATGGCATTTGTCACATCGTACCCGGAGAAAGCCGTGCTCGAGGCGGCCGCACTTCAGGTAGGCCTCGAATTCCTGGTGTACATGCTGGGGCAGGGATTTACCCTGCTGGGCCAATTGGTCCACAAGGGCAGGGTAGTGCGCCTCGACGAGTTGATAGAGAAGGGTCTGTTCCGGTTGATGGCGTTCGTAGGTAGTGTGGCCAAATGCATCCTTGCCTGGCGACAGCATATTGACTTGACTCCAACATCTGTGGTGCCGAAGTCACGTACATTGAAGCAATCAGAGCTGGCCTGGAACATCTAAATCAGGCGAGTCCTTACCCCCAGGGTTCAAGAAGTAAGTTTGGGACCATCGAGGGACCATCGTGGGACCACGCCCGCGCCCCTTCACGCCCTGTAATGCCCACACCAAATTTTCAAGTCTCTGATTCTAAAGGCATTGGAGTGCATTCGGGGGCGTCAGATTTAACCTGTGAAGTTTCGAATCCCTCGCCTCCAGGGTGTTTAGTGAGGGACAGAGAGAATATTTTTAAGAAAGTTCTAAACATGGTATTTTTCATGGTATCGCCGATTGGTGATAAAATAAGCTATTGAAAATAAGAGATAAAAAGATCTTATTTACAATCGAGTGGGAGTAGCCAGAAATCTGCCACTGACTGGCATCAACAAGCAGAAAATAAATCCTAATCTATTGTTGTAAGTGGTATTGCATGAAAATGCTTGGCAATGTCAGGCACTCTCTAGCACAACCAAGGAGACTTCTTTCACCCAGCGCAAATTCACTACGTCCTTTTTCTGTAATGAGTTGGGCATGGAGAATGCCCTGGAGTCGAATCCCAAGGACATCGCAGAGCAGTACGAAAAGCAGTTACTTGGTCTGAAAGAAGCTTACCGCGAGGCCATGTTGGAGCTTAAATTCAGAAAAATGCGCATAAACAGCGGCAGACTCGGGAGCGCACCCTCTCGACTCGAGTGACGAGTGATTGAAGTGAGGGCTACCGTGCAGTGGCCTGGTTATTGGGTGAGAACAAGAATACTGTTCAGCCGATCTCCCAGATCAAGGATTGGCAGGTGCGGAAACGTAAGTCTGGCCGCCGACACCGCGTCCGGTGGTTGCCCTCGGTGGCTTCCCGGCCCCATGAACGCTGGGCGACCGATATGGCGAGGGTCGGGTGCGGTGTTCAGCACCGTTGGTGTGCCCCGACCTTGGTGATGGATTGCTTCACCTGCGAGTTAATTGGTTGGCGCCTCGGCCCGACCGGTAACGCCAAAGCCCAAGCCAAAGCCAAAGCCGCTGAGGCGGCCTTGGAAGTGGCATTGGGAGCGCTGTTCCGATATGACAATGAGCAGCGAACCCATCCACCCCCTGGGCATGAAAACGCCCAGGGGGTGTATCAGCTGGCAGCGTAGGCATGCTGTTTTAACTCGCTCATTACAAGCGCTTGGAACAGGCAGGCTTCCACTGGCCGCAGCGGTGCGGTGAGACTGTGATCACCTTTGGATCGGCACGCAGTTCACCGACCCTCCATGATCTCGGTGAATTTCGCCGGCCACCAAGGTGGCGTAGCAACCGCGGCTGGCAAGGAACCTAGACCTGCGTGATGATCTCGGAGCGCGCGCCGCGGCTGGTTTGCGCCGAAAGCCAAGGATTGGCCAGGAGCTGGGGAATGATTTCCGCGCGCACTTCGTTGGGGATATTGGCGATTTCCCCGAACAACGAGGCCCAGTGTTGGCAGTGATCCACGAGCGGGCGCATTGCCACTTCCCAGGTTTGCAGTGCCGACGGGACATCGCGCCTGTCTTCGACTGCGGCGAGATATGCCGCCAGCGCCAGGCCATTCTGCATTGCCATGCCACCACCTTGCCCCAGGTTTGGCGTGGTGGCGTGAGCCGCATCGCCGAGGATGCAGGCATTCCCCGCAGACCAGGTCCGACACTTGACTAGGCTGTAAACGTTCCAGGTTACCGGGCCAGTGATGCGATCAAGCAGGAATGCCCAGTCGGGAAAACTGGCTTTCCAACAGGGCTGGATGGCGGTATCCCGGCCTTCGCTGTCGGTCGCGGGACAAGTCAGCGCCAGGTATACCTCCTCGTCATTGATAGGGGTAATCAGCAGGCGCCGCTGGCCGTTCCAGCACTCGATACAATGCCCGCGGGAATCCGCGGGCATCTCCGCCTGTGTCGCTTTGACTACGGTTCTCAGCGCTCCTTCCCTGGTCTGTTCCTGGGATAGCAACAAACCGAGGGTGTTTCTTACCGATGACCAGGCGCCGTCGGCCCCAATCACGACGTCGCCATGTGCGCTGTCACCGGAAGCAAAGAGCAGGCTGCCATCGGCGCGAGCCTCCACCACTTCGGTGCCGGTTACGATCCTGGCTCCGGCCCGGGTTGCGGCGTCTGTCAGCCCGGCGTGCAGGTCGCTCCGGTGAACCGCAACCACACGCGCACCCGGGGGCAGCTCCGCGGGTACCATGGCATTGCCGAGGTGGTCGCGCTGCTCTACTCCACTGGCAAGGAAGGCATTGCGCATGGCGCGGTCATAGGCGCCAATTTCGGACAACACGGTCAGGCCGTTGTTCCACAGGTAAATGCCGGAGCCATTGACGCGAAGTTCCGGGTGGCGCTCATAGACGGTTACATCCCAACCCCGTTGCCCAAGGGCGGCGGCGGTGGCAAGCCCTCCGATACCTGCGCCGGCGATCAGTGCTTTGCGTGTCATGATGAATTTCTCCTGTAAACCGCCTTGCCTGTTGCAGCAACGAAGTCATCGGGCAAGGCGGATATTGGTGACAGTAGTGTGTGGCCGCTGGCCAGATTTAGTTCGCTGCTAAGGTGTTGTCATAGGACAGTACCGACACCCCACCCATCCATTCCTTGACGGGCTCATAGAACAGGGTACGGCCGGGAACGCAGTTCAGCGCTCCCATCATCATGACCCACAGGGCCATTTCATAGCCGCCGTTTCCCGCGTCGTGATAAATATCTTCGTAGCTCATGCCTAGTAAGGTTTCTTTGTCGCCCTGCGCCAGAGCATTGAGTACGCGCCGGTCCCAGTCAACATTGATTAGATCGTCTCGGGTGGCCGCCATTTCCATCTCGCGCTCCGCGATCATCCGGGAGAGTTTAGGGTCTTTCGTCATACCGCCAGGGCCGGCGCGTTGGGCTTCCAGCATTCTTTGTTCGAACTCGTTGAGTGGTTCCTCGGTTTCGTTCACGAAAGGCGGCCAGTGGGAAATGCCGCCACTGGCGATGATGGCAACTTTTTCGGGGCGCTCGGCGATTACCTGCCCTAACATCTGACCAAGATCGAAGCATCTTGACAAGGTGGGACAGGGCGGCACGAAGCAATTGGTAAAAATCGGCACGACAGGAATATCACGTTCCGGCCTCAGGAAGCGCATGGGAAGCAGTACGTTGTGTACGAGTTCAGCCGAGCCCCAGCGCGTGATATCGAAGCCTGCCGCGATGCCCATTTCCAGGATGGTTCTTGCGTATTCCCGATGACCGGCGATTGGAGCCCGTTCGAGTTGGATCCAATCCTCGAGATGGGCGGGGGGGCCATAGTGTTGATCCGCCACGGATACTGAAAAGGCAGGCATGTTGTCCATGGACGACATGTCGAAATGGTCGTTGACCAGAGCCAGGATGATATCCGGCTGGGCGCGCGCAAGTAGACGCCGGGCTTCATCGAATCCGCTAAGGATGTTTTTTACCTGGCCCGCGGGAGGTAGCGACAGGAGATTGCCGAGGCCGGGGGTATGGGTCATGCCAAAGGCGGCAACGATTTTCGATTCGGTGCCAGCTATAAGCTGCTGGGATGCTTCGGTCGTCATAGGCTCACTTCTCCGTTGGTGTGCCATGGTTGAAGCGGCACTGGGTGTTTTGGTGGAACCCAATGGTTGGGGTCCTTGTGTTGGGCCGCCCTCGGGGGATACGTGCCTATTTATATGTTATTACATATGAAAGTGCAAGTTTATGGTGTGCCAGGTGACCGAAGGGCAAGGAGGTGAAGGCGTAAGCGGTGCGTCTGTTGCCGAGATGCGACAAGTGCGGATGAGTGTTAGGCAAGCCGTGCGTGGCAGGCATTTTGCGGTTGGGACCCAAGTGCGTTTTGGAGTCTGTTTATACCCGGCAGTCGAGTACAAAGGCGATTGGGAGAGGGCGGGAGTTGTGGCGGCAAGTTTGGTGGAGTCTACCGTGCGCTGACTTTTCTTTCGCGTAGGCTGACGCTGTATAAGCTTGCAGTGGAGTGCGTAGAGCGATTGCCCAGGCGAAAAACCCGAGCGGGGAGGGCAGAACCAGGGGGCTGGGAAGACCGGATTAGCCGTCGAGCACCCCCGCATAACTCGGGGAGGTGATGTGGTTGAAAATCCGCGACAACATTGCTGTTAATGATTTTCGCTCCTTTTCGCTGAGCACGCTTAAGGCATCGGCTTGGATCGTATAAGCGATCGGCTGCAGGTGAGTGATCAGGCTTTCACCTTCTGGTGTCAGGCAGACATTGACAACCTTGCCATTGACCTCCGACCGGCTTTTCTCCACCAAGTCGCGCGACACCAACTGATTGATAATACGGCTGACAACGGATTGCTCAATTACGATATCGCGTGCCAGATCGCCGATGCTGATCGGTTGCGCGTTGGCGATAACCTGCAAGGCGCGAAACTGGACAACGTTGATGCCCGATTCGCGAAGGTGTTCCAGCAGCAGCATGTTGAGGGCGTGTGTCACACAGCTCAACTCATGAGGGAGATAGCCACCTTTTATGGTGCGATATTCCTCGCTATCGAACCGCTTCACCGGTTTCCGTTTTGTCAGTGTCCGGTTTGATCCAGGCGGACTGTTTCCACCCTCCGGCTTTTGATGCCTGCTTTTTTTCTGCATTGATAAGTTCCAGGGGCATAGACGAGCAACTGTGACGTAGCCGGTGCTGCAAGCCTGTCAACAACGAAATAGACCCTGCGCCAGCGGCATTTGGCGCAGGGCGCGGGCTGCCTGAGGCTAGCTCCTATTACAGGAGGGGCTTGCTTATGTTACCGAATTTCTATGCCAGGCTGAATCATCCAGATGCGTGGCATGATCGAAGGTAATCCGCGCTTGATTCCGGTTGTCAGTGTTGACTGGAGTAGCGCGGAATACCGCAGGACTATTTAAGTCTAAAATATTTTATCAATACACTTGTAATTACAGATGTAAAGGCATAATGTTTGATTCAGGCGTTGTTCGAGGTAAGCCGATGGATCGCATTGGTCGTGGTATGAGCTATATCCGTCCGGTGCGCGATTCATATTCGGGCTACCCCGGGAAATAGAGTCCGACAATAAAAGGAGCGTCCCGTGTCGCTAGATGATATGCCAATCCAGCCACCTCTCAGGCTACCTGAGGGAAATGCATACGGTGAGCGTGTACTGGCCGCCTCGCGATCAGTGCTGGAGACACACGAGGGGCATTTTGATCAGTCTTACGGGCCGGACTACTGGCAGAAGGTGGATATATTCCTCCCTCCGGTACAGTCAGCCGCGGGGTTGCCATTGTTGGTCTTTGCCCACGGTGGGTCCTGGGTGGGAGGGTACAAGGAGTGGATGGCCTATATGGCGCCTGCTGTGACGACAATCCCCGCCATATTCGTATCTGTGTCCTATCGATTGGCGCCGAAAAATCTCTACCCGCTTCCTTTCAATGACTGCTGCGACGCGATCCGTCTAGTGTATGAGCGGGCGGAATCGCTGGGCGGCGACAAGTCACGCATTTACGTCGGAGGTCATTCCGCGGGGGGGCACTTGATGAGTCTGGCCGCGGTGCGCGCAGACTGGCAGCGCGAGCGTAATCTTCCCACGGATGTCATTAAGGGGTGCTTGTCGATCAGCGGCGTTTATGACCTACAAACGGCACACCTTGACGCGGCAGAAAAAGCCGCTCGGAGCAATGCCTTGATCGATTGTCCGGCCAACGAGACATCCGCCAGCCCTATTGCGCATGTTTCGGCATCATCACCGCCCTTCGTCATTAGCGTAGGGGAGTTGGACTTTCCCCCGCTCAAGCAGCAGGCAAGGGCGATGCGCGATCAGCTTGAGGCGGCTGGTGTCGCAGTGACCTTCCAGGATATTGCTAATGCTGATCACTTCGCTACCAGTGAATATTGCGTGAGTGCCGGTCATCCCTGGCTGGCTGAGGCGGGTCGATTCCTGTGGGCGAACCACACCGAAAGGTGACGGCAGATAGCCGGTAGCTACTTCATACCAATTGTTCAGGTGGAATTAGAGATGAAAAGAATAAGTCGTTCCCAATTAACGCCCCGCACTATGGCGGTCTACTGTTTGTCGCCGTTGGCGATGGCCCACGCAAATCTTGTTGGCGCGGTCGACAACGTGGCCGGCAGCGCTCGGTTGGAAGAAGTGATTGTAACTGCCGAGAAGCGACAGGCCAGTATTCAGGATGTCCCCATCGCGGTGACAGCCCTGTCTGGCGATAGCCTACAGCAGCAAGGTATCAATGATGTCGCTGCGATCGCGGTGAAGATCCCCAATTTCGACTTTGGAGAGTCATTCGGTGCTGCGAAGCTGTCCATTCGCGGCATCAGCTACAGTAACTTGTCCACGGGCGCCGAGGGCAGTGTTGCTTATAATTTGAATGGCGTCTATGTCTCGCGGCCAGCGGCGCAGCTGGGCAGCTTTTTCGACGTGGACCGGGTAGAGGTACTTCGCGGTCCACAGGGCACGCTGTATGGCCGAAACGCAACCGGTGGCGCTGTGAATATCTACACTGCCAAACCGGACGAGTACTGGTCCGGGTTTGCGCAGCTGAGTCTTGAAAACTACGAGCACAGAATCTTGGAGGGGGCAGTTGGTGGACCGCTGGGCGCGAACCTGGGTATGAGGCTTGCCGTTTTCGACCAGCAGAGAGATGGTTATGGGAAAAATATCGTCACCGGAAAGGAGGTGGATAATATTGATGCCACCAGCGCTCGGGCCACTTTCACTTGGACCCCTTCCTCGGTGCTTTCGATTGACCTCATTGCCGACACCAGTCACCAGAAGGATGCATCCAGGGCAACGCGTACGGTCGCCCAGAGGGGCCTGACGGGTGAGGAGGGAGTATCCGGGGAACCTATTCTTGGTGTTCAGCTTGGCGGTACGGCTTTGCTGCAACAATTTGACATTGCCAGTGATATTCAGCCGCGCTATTCCCGGCGCTCGGAAGGGATAACTCTGGATGCGAGTTGGGACGTTTCGGATTCGTTAACCATCCGGTCGCTCACTGCCTACCGTAGCTCGGAGTTTAGCTTGAACAGCGATCTCGACGGGACCGACGTGGCACTGAGCCAGATTTTCTACGATGAGGAGTCCGTGCAGTACTCCCAGGAGTTCAACGTCCACTATAGTGGCGATAGGCTTCAGTGGACAGCAGGTGCCTTTATCTTCGATGAGGACATTGACGGCGTGTTCTGGACGCCCGGGGCTCCGCCGCAGGATCCGGGGAGTTTTCTCGCAGCGTATGCGGCTGGCGGTACCATCAACACGCGCGCGTACGCCATTTTTGGGCAGTTGGAGTATTCTCTAACGGATCAGCTTGCGTTGATTTTGGGGGGACGGTTCAGCAGTGAAGAAAAAGAAGACAAGGATTTGTACACCGATTTTGTCACCGATACCAAATTCCTTGAGCCAGCTGACATGGATCGCCCCAATCCGCCATTATCTGGGCCTTTTGAACAGTCCGAGCGTTGGGATTCTTTTACGCCAAAGGTGGGGGTCAACTATCACCTGACCCAGGATACGCTGTTGTACGGCTCTATTTCGGAGGGGTTCAAGGCCGGGGTCTTCAATCTTGGCGCGACTTCGGTTATTCCCGTGAGTGGCGGCGAGGTCGCGCTGAGTAACCCGCCAGTTGACCCCGAGTCTGTGTGGGCCTATGAAGTGGGGGTAAAGTCGGATTTGCTGGACCAGTCGTTACGATTGAACTCGGCGGCGTTCTACTACGACTACTCTGATCTGCAGTTGACTAAGATTGTCGGCTTGTTGGCCACGTTGACCAATGCCGCCAAGGCGGAAATTTATGGTCTGGAGATCGAAGCCGAGTACCAGGCATCCGAAAGTCTTAACGTGCAGTTGACTGGCGGGTGGCTGCATGCGCGCTTTAGCGAGTTTGACAGCACCGACCCAGGGCGCCCGACGCTGGGCGTGCAGGACTTGTCCGGCAACCAGCTGCCCCAGGCGCCAGAGTTTTCCGTGGGATTGGGTATCGAGTATAGCGTGTTCTTGCCGCGCGGTATTCTCACACCCACTCTTCAGGCAAACTGGCGTTCGCGCAATTATTTTGACGAGTTCAATATCGAGGTGATCTCCCAGGCGGAGCACACAAAGGTGGACTTGTCCCTGTCCTACCAGGACGAGAGTGGGTTCGAGCTAGTCGCGTTTGTGCGCAACTTGACGGATGAGGAGACACTGGAAACCGCGTACCAATCCAGTGGTAGGTTGGGTTACAACATCAATGGTTTTCTCTCGCCGCCCAGAACCTATGGGATTCGCGCGCGGTACACCTTCTGAGCGGGCGTGTGGCGATGTCTGCTGAACAAAAGGCTGGGGCTCGTCAGGGGTTGACCATCCTGGCGGGATCCGCGCTCCCTGTTATGGGCGTGGTGCTACTGGCGCCCGTGGCCCAGAATTTGCGCGAGCAGTTGTCTGACGCGTCGTTGCCCTTTGATGTCACGTCCCTTGTATTGACCGCGCCGGCACTGGCGATCGCCCTGTTCTCGCCCCTGGCGGGGTATTTCGTAGACCGTGTCGGGCGCCGGCCGGTTTTATTGAGCATGCTGTTGCTCTATGGGGTCGTTGGGATGGCGCCCGTTTTGCTGAACCATCCACTGGCCATCGTTGCGGCCCGCTTTCTCCTGGGCATTGCGGAAGCCGGGATCCTGGCAGCTAACTTCGCCCTGATCGGCGATTATTTTCAGGGAGAGCAGAGGCGCCGCTGGATAGCCTATAAGAGCAGCGTGGCGGCATTGATGGCCACACTGTTCTATATCGTGGGCGGCTTTCTGGGGGAATGGGGCTGGCGGGCCCCCTTTGCATTCTATGGTATTGGCATCTTGATAGCCCTACCTGCGGCTCGCTATGTTTTCGAGCCCCCGAAGTCTCCGCAAACAGAGCGCTACCCAGTTCCGTCGGCGCCTCGCGCTGGCGTTGTCTTGCCCTACCTCGTGATTACACTGCTGTGCGCCATCTTGTTCTATATCGTACCGCTGCAGTTGGGCTTGTTTCTTGAGCGTCGGGGTGAGTTTCCCCTCTCGGCGATTGGCGTCATGATTGCTCTCGCCGGCTTGGGAAACCCGGTCGGCGCGCTGGCTTTTCGGTTTCTAAGTCATATCAGCTTGCCCGTGTTGATGCTTGCCAGTGCCCTGCTGGCGGGGGCGGGCCTAGTGGTGGCCGCCATGTCGCCCGGGGCGCCGGCCTTGGTGCTGGGTGGATTCATTAATCAGGTGGGTTGTGGGCTGTTCGTGCCGATAACCGTGTCCTCGCTGTTGCAGGTTGCGCCCTCGGAGCGCCGCGGAACCAGTGGAGGAGCCTGGAGTACGGCCTTCTTTATCGGCCAGTTTTTTTCTCCCCTGTTCGTCGCAGAGCTGATACAGCGATCCTCTGCGGGCGGGGAACTGCTGATGCTCGGCCTGATAAACCTGGCGATTGGGGTAGTGGCTTACTTCGCGCTGCGCGGTGTTCGCCGTGTGCCGGCCAGCGGTGAGTCCGCTCGTGTTGATATCAAGGGGCTTGGGTAGCAGTGCGGATTTTAGCGGCGGCAAGTTAGAGTGCTCGCGAGCTGCATTTTTTGGCAAGTGAATCGTACCGCTCAGATTGCCTTGCTATCCCCAAGCTCCCGGGTGTGTCTGCCTTATAGTAATAAGTTTGACGGGCAACACCCGACTAGTCACAGGCCTTGCGAACCGGAACCTGTGTATCCTCTGCCGCCATCTCGTCAATGAGGTGCTTAACGATTCGTCGCTGGAGTCGAGATGGCGCGTTAGCTGAGTCTGCCCCTGTTTATGGGCATTTTTCTGAACCCGAGCTCGATCATGGTTTCGCCGTCAGCCTGTTTCAGGTCACGCAGCTGCTTCTCGTACTGCTCAGCTATATCTTTGGGGTTGGCCCTCAGAGCGTTTTTCATCCCGGCTTCAGCATCGTACATCCAGGATTCAATTTCGGCTTGGTTGAGATCGTAGTCCCAGGCGGCCCCTGGGATCGTGGTTTGGCCGCAGTAGAGCTGCTTGATCAGCTCCGCCTTGCGTCTTCTGCCTATTTCGGTGCTTCAGTGATTCCCACGGACAAAGCCTTGCCATTTTTTCGCATCCAATCAGCAAGCGAATCTAGAGTGGGTTTCAATGACTTCCCCAAAGCGGTGACCTGGTACTCCACGCGAGGTGGAACTTCGGCGTAAACCCGTCGCCGTACCAGCTTGCGTTGCTCGAAAAGGCGTAGCTGGCGTGTTAGCTCCTTCTGCGTTATTGGCGCGACGGCGCGTTTCAGCGTGCTGAAACGCACGGGGGCGTCGATAACAATGAGGCGATAGAGAATGGGGATAGCCCACTTGCCCGATATCAGATTGACGAAGCTCACCATAGGGCACGGCTCGTTTTCGTCAACCGACGGGGAGGTGGAATGGATTGTGGGCGGTATATGGCGGGCCATAGGTATACAAATGCCTTTTTAGTATCAATTTGGTGCCTACTATACAAAAGATACTAATGCGACAACAATGCGTATCCAGCCAGCATATGGGAAGTGCGCATGAAACGTTTACATGAAAAGTTTGCTTTGATCACAGGTGGCACCAGCGGCATCGGCCTTGAGGTCGCACGACAGTTCTGTGCCGAGGGCGCTACAGTCGCTATCACTGGCCGAGATGAGAAAGCTCTGAAGCTTGCAAAGGCGGAATTGGGTGGTACTACTTTGGTGCTCTGTAGCGATGCTGGAGATATCGATGCCCAGCGTGATTTGGCACAGTTACTTGTTAGTCAGTGGCCGCGTATCGACGTGGTCTATGTCAACGCCGGTGACGTCAATCATCGATCATTACAGGATTGGGATGAAACGACGTGGGATCGGCTCATGTCGATCAATTTGAAGGGGCCATTCTTTTTGATTCAGTCGCTCTTACCGTTACTTGCCAGTCCGTCATCTGTGATTCTTTGCGGATCAGTAAGCGCCCACATTGGTCTACCGCAAAGTAGTGCGTACGCTGCAAGTAAAGCAGGCCTTCTTTCACTGGCGCGCACGCTTTCGGGGGAGCTCGTTTCGCGCGGTATCCGGGTCAACGGCTTGAGCCCCGGGCCAACTGAGACTCCAGCGATGGGCAAGCTAGGGCTCTGCCCCGAGCAGCAGCGCATGATGCAGGATGACATCCGAAAATTGGTGCCCGTCGGCCGTATGGGAACGCCTTGGGAGTTGGCAAAAGCAGCCGTGTTTCTTGCTTCTGATGAATCTCGCTTTGTTGTTGGAACAGAATTGCTGGTTGATGGAGGTGTTTCCGGCCTTTAATTCACAGGCACGGTGCGTTCGCAGTATCTGCGGTTGTGGTGCGTCAGTGGGAGCTGTCATTCTTGGGTACGCCGCTCGCCGCGAATTTTGTTGCCGGGTCTGTGCGGTGTTCATACTGGCGGCCATAGCCGCTGATGACAGCCAGCAGCATTACACCCCAGATGAGCAGCGGGTAGTAGGTGCTGAGCAGGAAGTCGGTGCTGGCGGGTATGGCCAGGCCGGGGTATTGCTGCTGCAGCGGGGCGATGGTCATGAGCATGAGCAGTGGCCAGACGTGCCAGGGCACGACGAAGCTGAAGCTGTTGGCCACGCCGTCGAGGATGTTGGCGCGCCGGGTTGGGTGCAGGCTGCGGGCGCGGCCCAGTTCGTCGACGATGGGGCCGGCTATGACGGTGATTCTTGCCACCAGGCCGACCAGCAGGAAGTTGAACAGCCAGGTGACGCCGAACATGGTCAGCTCGGTTGCCCGGGCCGAGGCGCCAGCGCTGCCTTTGAGGCCGGCTACGATGGCATCGAGCAAGCCGTAGGCGCGCATGACGCCATAGGCGCCCATCATCAATACGATCATGATGATGGTGCCGAGGTTCTGGGTGGCCCCTTCCGTCAGAATGCCCTTTACCTGCCGGTCCTGCAGATAGGCAACCTGGTGCCAGTCGATCAGCCCGCAGCCCAGGGCCAGCAGCAGGCCGATGGCGGTGCCGTAGGTCAGGGCCTCGAAGACGCCGCGCCCGGCAATGGCGGCTATGACCACCAGCAGCATGGGTAGCAGCATGATCAGCCCCGCCGGGTGGGCGTTGCCGATGATGGGTGTTGATGCCTGCAGTGGCGCCTGGGCGCTGGCGCCGCCAATCACCAGGTACAGCACGCAACTGATAAGAAAGGCCGGGGCGGCGTATTTCAGGCGCGCCCGCACCACCTCGCCGATATCCGCGCAGCCGTCCCGGTAGCGGTAGCGCTGGGTGGAGGCGGAGATAATGGTGGTATCCGACACAGGGGCAAAGTGATCGCCCGTGGCGGCGCCACTGAGAATGGCGCCGGCGGCGATGGCGGGGTGCACGCCCATGGCCACCGCCGCGGGGTAGAGCACGGGCGTCATGATGACCACAATGCCCATCGAGGTGCCCATGGCGGTGCCGAGCACCGAGCAGGCAACGTAGGTAAACAGGGCGAAGAGGGCGGGCCCGGCGTGCATTTGCTGTGACAGCCAGATCAGCCCTTCGGCCAGTTGTGACTCCGCCAGTAATTTGCCGTAAATACCCACGATGAGGAACAGGGCGAACACCAGCATGCCGGTGGGGTCGCCCAGGGATCGGGTGACGGCATTCCAGTAGTGGCGTTTGTCCCTGGCCAGCAGAGACCCGACCATTAGACCAACCACGCCGCCAGTGATGACCACATCGGTGGACAGCACGCCGCGCAGGCTGAGGGCGATGGCCGGCGCCACCATCAGTAGCAGGGGGACGCAGGCGGCCCACCGGGTAACGTAGAATCCGCTCCCGCAGGGCTGTTCCGGGTTGCTGGTCATGGCGGTACTCGGTCGGGGTGGGGTGGATGCAGCATTGGCGCGGGCGGCCACGGGCCGGCCGCGCCATCAAGGCCGGCGCTTAGCTACCCCAGTGGTAGGTAAAGGACGCGCCCCAGATGCGCGGGTCACCGTAGAGGGTGTGCATGCCACGCAGTCCGTTGTCGCGCAGCAGCGTACGATAGCGCTCGTTGGTGAGGTTTTCCACAAACAGCATCACTTCCCAGTCGCTCTGGTGAGAGCCCAGCCCCAGCCGCAGGTTGGTCAGGGTGTAGGCCGGCTCCGTCAGCAGCGCGCCTTCGCGGGCGTTGGTGACCAGATTCAGGTCGCGCTCCGAGCGGTAGCTGACTTCCAGCTGCAGCATGCCATACAGCTCGCTGCTCAGGTCGTGCTGGTAGCGGCCGAGGAAATTGGCATTTACCTTGGCGTAGTTGGGGGTGTTGGTGCCTTCAATCGGGCTCGCGGGCATGCCGGGGATGGTGGCGCTGACCAGGTCACTGTCGACCAGCTTGGAATCAGTGTAGCCAAGCCCTAGCTGCAGGGTGAGCGCCTGAATCGGCTGGTAGGTCAGGTCCAGCTCGGCACCACTTACCTCCACGTCACCCACGTTGGTCAGCCGGGTGACCGCGACGGCGCCGCGGGTGTCGGTGGCGCTTTGTTGCACGTCTTTGCGGTCGTAGTAGAACACAGAGCCGTTCAGGCGCAGGCGATCGTCCAGCCAGTCGCTTTTCAGCCCGGCCTCGTAGGCGAGGATGGTCTCCTCGTCATAGGGCGCCAGCTGTTCCGGGGCGGTGATGAAGCCGCCGTAGAAGCCGCCGGTCTTGAACCCTTCCGACACACTGCCGTAGAACAGCAGGTTGTCTGCCGGGGTCCACTCCAGGGCCAGCTTGCCGCTCAGGTTGTCGAAGTCGGTATCGTCGTCGTAATCAATGAAGGTGGCCGTGTAGCCGCCAAAGTCCAGCACCTGCAGGCCCTTGAATTCCTTCTCGGCGTTGGTCTGGCGCACCTCGCCCACCAGGTTCCATTGCGGTTTGAAGCGCCACTCACCGTGGGCGTAGACCGCCAGGGCGCGGGTGGTTTGCTCGTAATCCTGATAGGTGCGCTGGGCACCGGCAAAGGCGACAGGCAGCAGGCCTTCGCTGCCGCGCAGGTCGCTGTTTTCGGTCAGGTCGTCTTCGCCGTAATTGATGCCGGCAACCCAGGAGACGGTTTCGCTGCCCTCGAAGGCGATGCGAAATTCCTGCGACCAGGAATCGATCTGGGTCTGGTAGTCGCTGTGGCTGTGTTCGATGGGCAGGCCGTCGAGGTCGGTGTCGCGCTGGTAGTCGATGGTGTCATAGGCGCTGATGGAGGTCAGCGTGTAGTCGCCCAGCATCAGGTTGGCGTTGATGCTGGCGCCGTACCAGGCGTTGTCCAGATAGCCGCCGAAGTCGGCGGCGGACAGGTAGCGACCGCCGCCCAGGCCGTAGTCGGCGGCGCCGCTGCCGGTGTTGTAAACGCAGTCTTCGTTCACGCCGCGCCCGGCCAGCAAGGAGGGGCAGAGGGCGGGAATCAGCGAGCTGACACCGATATGGTCCGCGTTGATGATGTCCATGCCGGCATCGGCCGCGGTGCCAAGGTCGGCAAAGGTGCCAACCGGTTGCAGCAGGGGCAGCTCCGACTGGTCGGCGCCGCCGTGGACTTTGAACAGCACATCCACGCTGTCATTGGGTTCCAGGCGCAGCAGGCTGCGCGCCGCCCAGCGGTCGGTTTCGCCGTGGTCAAAACCCCCGGTCACGCTTTCGTACTGGGTGTCGTCGCTCTGCTCCCAGCGACCGCTGAGGCGCATGGCCATCACATCGCCAAGGGGCAGGCTGGCCGCGCCCTCCAGCTGGCGCCGGTTGAAACGGCCATACTCCGCGTTGAGGTAGCCACTGGCCGCCTCGCCCACATAGGGCTTGTTGGAGATGATCTGCATGGCGCCGGAGATGCTGTTGCGCCCGTACAGCCCGCCCTGGGGGCCCTTGAGCAGCTCTACCCGTTCCAGGTCGAACATGGTGAAGTCGGCAGAGATGACGGAGGTCTGGTAGACATCGTCAATGTACAGGGCGGTGGTGGGGCTGTCGTTGACGCGAAAGTTCTGCAATCCCACGCCGCGAATGATCACGATGGGCACGCCGCCGCCGGAAATGTTCAGGGAGCTGACGTTGGGGATGAAGCGGGCCAGGTCTTCCACCTGGGCGATACCCTGTTCGCGCAGGGCATCACCGCTCAAGGCGGCAACCGACAGGCCCAGGTCCTGGCTGCTCTGGGCGCGTTTCTGCGCGGTGACGACAACTTCTTCCAGGGCCCAGGTGCCAGTGCCTGTAGCGGTGTTCTGTGCGCCTGCGGAGGCGGCACAAACGGCCAGTGCCAGGGCGGAGCACAGGGCCCCCGGACGGTAGTGGAAACGCGGGTGGGTCATAGCCATTCTCCTGTTGTTCTAGAGTGCCCCGCAGCGTGCGTCGCCAGTAAGGGACGCTGCGCATTGTCGGTAGCTGGTGGCCGCGTTACCATGACCTCGCAGGTCCGGTCGCTGGCAAGGCGGGCCGGGCCGCGGGCAGGTACCGCAGGCAATGAACGGGCAATGAGCAGCCAATGAACAACAGGCAAGGCGCGAACGAAGCATGGCAAACTCAGGTGATGCGGGGCCGGTAGCGTTTGGTCGTATGCTGAGGTTCTGGCGCGGCGTGTTCGAGGTCAGTCAGGAAGAGCTCGCCCACCGCATTGAATCTGCCAGCCGCTATATCAGCCGCCTTGAAAAGGGCGATGCCAGGCCGAGCAAGGAAATGGTGGAGCGCATTGCCAGTGCGCTTGCCCTGGGCTTGAGAGATACCACCAATCTGCTGCTTGCCGCGGGCTACACCGACTATTCGAGCTCCCTGCACCTTGATCAACCGGAATTCGAGCACCGCCGGAAAGAGCTGCTGCTGAAGCTGAAGGCGCTGGACCCGCATCCCGCCCTGTTGATCGACATGACCGGCCGCATCCTGATGGTCAATCGCGCCTGGGCTGCCCTGCAGGCGCAACTTGACCCCCAGCACCGGGTAGCCGACACCGATAACATCTTTGGCTTTCTGTTTGACTACGCCGCGCTGAACCAACTGCCCCAGCAGTGGAGTGGCACGCTCGCGGTGCTGATGCTGTCGCTGCAGCAGCTGCTGTTTTTGCAGGGCGATGACAACCAGGACCTTTTGGCGCTGCTTGAGCGACTGGAAGCCTCGCCCTATGCCCCCGATAACTGGGCGGCGCAGGCGGCCGCACGTGGCGCCGGCCAGCAGTTTCAGGCCAACCTCCAGCTTGGCGAGACGGTGCACAGTTTTGTCATTCACAGCCACATCGAAAACCTGCTGGGCCCGCTGGTGTTCTCATCGGTGCCCAACATGGCCATGATGACCTTCACCCCGCCGGAAGGTGAGCTGGACCTTGCGGCGCTGTGCGCACACGGTGGCGAGCACCCGCTGCTCTTCTACTGACCCCCAGCGGTACAACCCGGACCTGCCGGGTCATGGTGGGCCCGTTGGCACATCGACATAATCCTGATTCAACGCGATGACCTTCCCGATCGAATAAAGGAGACATGGATATGCCGGTGGTGACTTATGCGCTTGAAGACCACGTTGCGCTGATTACCCTCAATCGCCCCGAGGCGATGAACACCTTCAACCCGGATATGTACCGTGAATTCAATGCCGCCACGGCACGTTTTCGCGACGATGATGCCGCCTGGGTGGCGGTGATCGCCGCCGCTGGCGAGCGCGCGTTTTCCGCGGGGGTGGATATCAAGGCGCTGGATGCACTGGCCGCCTCGGCGGATGACCCCGCCGCGCTGGCGCAGTCCTTCGATATTGAGCTGGAGGGGGAGTATTACTGCGACAAGCCCATCCTTGCGGCCATACAGGGCTACTGCATTGGCGAGGGGCTGAGCATGGCGCTGGGGTGCGATTTGCGCATTGCCGGCGAAGGGGCCACCTTCGCGCTGCCGGAAAGCCGCGTGGGCCTGCCCACCATCAACGCCGCCATGCACGGTGCGCGCATCATGGGCACCGCCAACGCGCTGGAACTGCTGCTGCTGGGCGAGCAGCGCGATGCCGCCTGGGCCTACCGCACCGGCCTTGTCAATCGCGTGGTGCCGGATGACCAGGTGCTTGCCGAAACCCTTGCCTGGGCGCACAAAATTGCCGCCTTGAGCCCGCTGGCCAACCGCATCACCAAGGCCATGGCCGTGCAGGGGCAGGCCCAGGGCTTTGCCGAAACCGCCGCTGTGGGCGCCCGCCGCCGGGATGCCCTGCTGGCCAGCCACGATGCCGCCGAAGGGCGCCGCGCCTTTCTGGAGAAGCGGGCACCCCGGTTTATCGGGGCCTGAGCAGGCCGTGTTGGTTGATACCGAAGCTCGAACATGGGGAGTCACATGAGTAACCTTTCCTGGAAAGACCCATCGCGCCTGGACATTACCAGCGATCCGGTGCGACAGATGCAGTTCGCGCTGCTTAAAAAGCAGCTGCTGCGCATCTATGAACAATCGCCGTACTACCGGGAGAAGTTTGACCGCGCCGGTGTTGACCCCAACCAGTTCACGTCGCTGGCGCAGTTTCAGGCGTATCCGCTGTTCGACAAGTACGAAGAGCGCGAGAGCCAGGCGCGCTCCCGGGCCGAACTTGGCCACCCGCTTGGCATGCATCTCACCTGTGACCACCGGGCCGTTAACCGCATCAGCGCCTCTTCCGGCACCACCGGCACGCCCAGCTTCCAGGGCCACACCGCCAACGACCGCGCGATCATGAATCGCAATTTTGCACGCATGGCGGAGCTCACCGGCCTGCGCCCCGGAGACCGGGTGATGATGGCCGGTGTGATGAGCATGTGGGTGGCCGGCATTCCCACGGTGGATGCCCTGTTGGCCTACGGCGCCAACGTCATTCCCATCGGTGGACTGGTGGGCTCGGCCAAGGTGATCGAGATGATCGAACTCACCCGGCCCGAGGTGATTGTGTGCACGCCCTCCTTTGCCCGCCAGTTGCTGAAAAAGGCCCGGGAAGAACTGCAGGTGGATCTTGCCACCATGGGCGTGCGCAATCTGTCGGTGTACGGCGAGCCGGGTGGCAGTGTGCCGGAGATCGTGCAGGAGCTGTCCACCGGCTTTGGCGGTGCGGAAATCTTCGACATGAGCGGTGGCACCGGCTGCCTCAACCCGATCTTCAGCCAGTGCCGGGAGCACGATGGCATGCACTTCATCGCGCCGGACAGCGCCTACATTGAGCTGTACGACCGCGAAAGCGGCCAGGTGCTGCCCTGGGAAGATGGTGCCGAGGGCGAGTTTGTCTACACCGGCCTCGACCGCGAATGTGGCCCCCTGATCCGCTTTATGGACGGCGACAAGATGCGGGTAAAAATGCAGCCCTGTGCCTGCGGGCTGCCCGGCATGCGTTTTGAGATACTGGGGCGGGTGGACGACATGCTGCTGGTGAAGGGCGTGAACGTCTTCCCCAGCGCTGTGCGCGATCTGGTGCTGGGCTTTGACGGCGAGGTGACCGGCAATGTGCGCGTGGTGAAATCCGATGCATCGCCGGTGATCCAGCCGCCAATGACGGTCCGGGTGGAGTGCCGGGGGCGGCCGGATGAGGCTGCCCGGGCGGACCTGAAGCAGCGCCTGGAAGCGCGCATCCAGCGTCAGCTGCGCTTTCGCGCCGATGTCCTGCTGTACCCCGAGGGGGAGCTGGTTATGGAATACGGCGCCACGGGCAAGGTGAAACTGCTGGAAGACGCACCCGGCTGACGGCAGCCGGGGCGCTACAAGCCTTGCTCAGAACGCCCAACTCGCCGATACGTTCACGCTGCGCGGCGCGGCGTAGTAGACCTGCTCATACTTCACCGAGCTGAAGTATTCTTCATCGAAGGCGTTGTCCACGTTCAGGCTCACCGACAGGCCTTCGGTGATGGCGTAGCTGGCGTAGCCGCCCACCACCACGTAGTTGTCCTGCTGGATGCGGCCGTAGGCGGAATCAAAGTAGATGTCGTCCTGCCAGCGGGTGGACAGGCCCATGGCCAGCTTCGGCAGGGCCTGGGGCTGCCAGGTCATCAGCAGCTTCAGGGTATTGCGCGGGATGAAGGTGCGCGCTTCGTCGCCGTTTTCATCCTCCAGGCTGAGGTGGGTGTAGCCGGCCTGCAGGCGCAGCTCGCCGGTAATCTGCCCGGCCAGTTCTATCTCTACGCCCTCGGATTCAACATCGATACCGCGGTAGAGGGAGTAGTCGAAGTCATCACTGTAGTCGGTGTCGTCGATGCCATCGCCATCACCGTAGGCCTTGAACTCCTCCAGGTTGCTCTGCTCGGTGCGAAACAGGGCAAGGGTCAGCAGGGTGTTGTTGGCAAAGGCCTTCTTCAGCCCCAGCTCGTAGCTCTTGCCCTCTGCGGAGCCCAGGGGGTTCAGGTCTTCTCCCAGCACGTACTGGGGCTGGTAGATGTCGCTGTAGCTGCCGTAGGCGTTCAGGCCGTCCAGCACTTCCCAGGTGAAGCCAATGTAGGGGTTGGTGCCGTCTTCGCTGGCGCTGGTGGGCACGCCGTAGCTCACCCCGTCGTTGGTGTAGTCGACGGCGCTGGCGCCCAGGATCAGGTTGAGGTTGTCGGTCAGCGCCAGCAGCAGCGAGCCGTATATGCGGTCCAGATCAATGTCCTGCTCGGCGGAGACGATGGGCGCGGCAAACGCCGGGCGCGGTACTTCGCGCCCGTTCCAGCCGGGGAAGGGCGGCATCACGTCAAAGCCGCTCTGCGCGGCGTAGGACAACCCTTCGGATTCACTGCGCGCCGAGCTGACCCCGAACTGCAACTGGTGTTGCTGGCCCCAGGCGTTAAACCTGCCGCTCAGGCTGGCGTCCAGCACCAGGCTGTCGCGCTCGTCCGCGTATTTGCCGGGGTAGCCGAGCAGCCCCAGCCCGGTGGCCGCGTCCAGCCCAACGCCGGTGTTGGCGTACACGTAGAAGATTTCGGAGTTGTCCTGGTAGTCGATTTGCCGGGCCGAGGTGGTCAGGAGCCAGTGGTCGCTGATCTGCCAGCCCAGTTCCGCAAACAGCTCGTCGCTCTGGGTGTCCCAGTAGGTCCAGTCCATGGCGGTGCTGGTGGATACGTTGTAGTCGATGGCCGTGCCGTCGTTATACAGCGCCGGCACGGCGCCCCACAGAACGCCGTCGCTGTTATTGTCCTGGTGGGTGTAGCCTGCGGCCAGGGTCACGGTGTCGGTCAGCTGCCCGTCCACCACCACGTAGGCCACCTGGCGGTTGTTGCTGTAGTGGTCCAGCCAGCCATCGGCGTCCTGGTAGGCCAGCACGGCGCGGGCCGCCCAGGAGCCGCTCTCGGTCAGCGGCACGGATACGTCCACTTCCGCGCGCTGGTTGTCCCAGCTGCCCCCGGTCAGCTTGATGCTGCTTGCCAATGCGTTGGTGGGGCGTTTGCGCACATAGTTGATGGTGCCGGAGGGATTGCCAAGGCCGGTAATCAGGCCGTTGGAGCCGCGGATAATCTCGACATTCTCGTAAATCACGGTGTCAATGTCGCCCACAATCAGGTTACCAAAAGGCATGCCCACGCCGTCGATGTGCATGCTGGTAATGTCGAAACCGCGCGCGCTATAGGTGGTGCGGTCGGTCTCGGTGGGATCCACATTCACACCGGTCGCCATCTTCAGCAGGGTGTTGATGTTGGTCAGGCCAAAGTCCTGCATGGTCTGTGCGTTGATGATGCTCAAGGATTGCGGGGTTTCGTAGACGCTGAGGTCCAGGCCCGTTGCGCCGCGGCTTTTGCGATCTTCCCGGATGGCGGTAATGATCATTTCTTCCATGGCGCTGGCGGCTTCTGGCTGGGCCAGGGCCGTGGGCGTAGCCAGCGCGCAATAGGCGAGAACGGCGCCGGCGATGGCGGCAGGCAACGGTTTTTTCATGGGTCCCCCGGTTGAACGAAGCTATGAGCAGGGGGCGCATTCTATGGGCCGCTGTAATAGTTGTAAATATAAATGCGAAGTATTCGTATTTGTGGATGGGGCGCTGGCCACTGTCCCGCGAGCAGCCAACAGGCGCCTTGCCGATACCCGGCAAGGCCCAGGTTTGCGGCAGTGGCTGGCGCTGTGGTCTATAGTCAACGGCAAGCCAGGCTTGCCCGGCGGTTAATACGGTAGCGATGAGGATTTGACAGTGAAAAATACGTACCTTGCAGCTCTGCTGCTGAGTGGTGTTACAGCCTTCGCCCATGGCCAGGATGCCGAAGAAGACGCCTGGGACAAGGCAAAGGAATCCTCGGGCGAGGCCTGGGAGAAAACCAAGGAAGCCTCGGGCGATGCCTGGGACGCTACCAAAGAAAGCTCCAGCGAAGCCTGGGATGCCACCAAGGACGGTAGCAAGAAGGCCTGGGACGCTACGAAGGAAGGCAGTGAAAAAGCCTGGGATGCCACCAAAGAAGGTAGCGAGAAAGCCTGGGATGCGACCAAGGAAGGCAGCGAAAAGGCCTGGGACGCCACCAAGGAAACTTCCAGCGAAGCCTGGGATGCCACCAAGGAAGGCAGCAAGAAAGCCTGGGAAGCTACCAAGGAAGCCGTCGACAGCTCTGAATAACGCCCTCGCGGGGGCGCAAGCCCCCGTGCCTGTACCCGCTCTGCACAGGCCGGCAGCGGTTAAAGACGCTGCGCAATCATCAGCCCCATCCCCATCCCCATCCCGCTACAACAGCGCCAGCTACAGGCGGTAGGTGTAGCCCAGGTGCAGGGTCTGCTCCATGCCCAGGCTTCGGTACAGATAGCTGTTGCCGGTGGCATCTTCGGCGGCGGTGCTGATATCGGTGGCGTATTTCACATCGGCTATGTTCTCAAGGCGCAGGGTGAGCTGGTGTTGCTGCTTGCTGCCGAGGTAATAGAAGCCTGAAATGTCAGCCACGGTGTAGCTGTCGCGGGTTTGTCGGTCGTTGATGTCGCCCACGTAAACGGCGGTGAAGTTTGCGCCCCAGCGGCTGCCCGGTTGCTGGTAGCTCAGGCTTAACTTGGACGCGTGCTCGGGGATGTCGTTGAGCTGCTCGCCCTCGCCGTTAAAGCGCGCCTGGGTCCAGGTATAACTGAGCTGACCGCGTAGACTGTCATTCAGCTGCCAGTGCGTTTGCAGTTCCGCGCCTTCAATGTTGACCTCGTCATTGCTGTTTTCGAAGGTGTCGCCGGTGACGCCGCCGATGGTCACTGGCACGCTGGTGATGTAGTGGGTCACATCCCGTTTGAAGCCGGTCAGCTCAAACTGGAAGCGGTTCCACCTTGCGCCCAGCGATACGTTCAGGTTCTCGCTTTCCTCCGCTTCCAGTTCCGGGTTGCCAATGGCAAACCAGCCGCCGTCGGGCACGCGATCGCCGTTCTGGTCGTAAAACTCGTTAAGGAACAGCGCTTCGGCATCGGGCAGGCGAAAGGAGGTACCGACATTGCCCTGCAGGTACCAGCCACTGGCGAAGTCGTGCTTGCCGGTCAGGTTCCAGACGGTGGACGCCGCGGCATCCGAGGGGCGGTTGTTGCGAACGCCCAGGGCAAAAAGGCTGTTTTCAAACAGTTTGCTTGAGGTGCGCAGTTGCGCGAACATCGCGTTCACGGTTTCTTCCTGGTCGGCAATACGCCATACCTCGTCCACCCCGGAGTAGTTCTGCTGGTCGACCCCAAGCACGTATTCCAGGTTACCGCCGAAGTCGAGTTCCAGCATGGCATTGAAGCCGTAGTCCTCGTAGCCCCAGTAGTCGTTGTCGTTCACGACAACGGCATCGCCGGTCAGGTTGCCGTTGTCGTCCAGTGTGTTGTAGATGCGCGTGTAGTAGGTGTCCCACTCGTGCAGATAGCCCTTGATGTAGAGCTGGGCGTAGTCGCTCAGGCGAGTGTCCAGCTTGAGGGTGGCCAGGGTTTCTTCACGGTGGTTGATGGTTTTCCTGTTCAGGTTGGGGCGGGCGTAGTCCAGGTCTGCATCGGTGTACTGGTACATGGCCGACAGGCGGGTGCTGTCGCTCAGGTTGTAGGCATATTTCAGGCCGGCGGATATTACGTCGTAGGTGCGCTCGGTATCGGTGGCGCTGGGTTGAATGGCAGTCTCGTCAAAGGGCGTATAGCCATCGGCATAGTCCTGGGAGGCGTAGGCGACGAACTGGTGATTGCCCAGCGCGCCGCGTGCGTAGGCGCTCAAGTCGTAGCCGCTGTTGCTGTTGACGCCCGCGCCGATTGCACCGTCGTACGCGTCGCTGAATGCACGAGTCACGATGTTGATCACGCCGCTGACCGACTGGGTGCCGTAGAAGATGCCCTGTCCGCCTTTGAGCACTTCTACCCGTTCGATCATGTGCGAGGGAATGGTGTCCAGCGGGCTGGTGCCGTTGTACAGGCGGTTGTTGATGCGCACACCGTCCACCAGCCACAGAATATCCTGACTGCGGGCGCCCTGCAGCGAGGCCGAGAAGTAATCAAACGGCCCGTTCTTGGGGGATAGATGCAGGCCCGGCACCAGGGTTTTCAGGGCGTCGGTCACATCGACAAAGTTGTGTTTGCGCAGGGTGTCGGCGGTGATCACCTCCACCTGGTTGCCGTAGCGCTCAAGGGTCAGTGGAAGGGATTCTTCAAGCCTCAGGCCGACCACCAACAGTTCTTCCAGGCGGGTGTTTGTCGGGGTGTTCGCTGGCGTGTCGCCAAAGGCGGGTAAGGCAGCCAGGCCGGCAGCGGCGAGAACAAAGTCGAAAAAAAAGCACAGTGGGCGGGGTGTCATGACACTCTCCTTCAGGGGTTCGCGTTGGGGCAGCCCCCGCGAAACGCCACACTCGGAAATGCGCACAACACCCGGTCTCTGCGAGCGCAGAAGCGGGTTGTACAAAACCGGTGCTGGTATCCTGATTCGCGAGGACATAAGCCGTGTCTGCTGGCAGGTCTTCGGACTCAGGGGCCTGGTAAACCGAAGTTACCTGCCTCGACCGGCGGCTTCCCGTTCGTGCGAACAGTGCCTTTGGTGCCGATCTCGTTCCCCATTACCGCTGCGCGTCAGTCCCGGAATTGCACCGGGTTCCCTTTTCAGGCGACTGGAAAAAACATGACCAGCCGCGCCACCAGCAGCGCGGGAGAATATCGGAACGCCCTGTTGCCGTCCAGCACTCGCAGTTGCAGTGTGTTCGCATTGACGCCTCTTCCTACGCGCCAGTACAATCGCCCGCCTGCATCAGGTGCCTGCTCGTTGTTCCTCGCCGGGAACAGCTGGAGCAGGGTAAACGGGAAGTGTGGTGCGTCACGGCAAGGGCATTGGCCCACAGGCCGTCGCTGACAAAACCACCGCTGCCCCCGCAACGGTAAGTGGATACACGGTATCCCAAGCCCGAAACCGGCCTGCTGGCGTTTTCGCCACACGTGCAGTGACTGTGACGATGAAGCGGAGGGCTTCACGCTGGTACACCTGCCGGGCCACCCCGTGGCGGGTTTCCTGATGCCTCCCCTACGTCGCAATCTTGATCTGCAGTGATGAAGCGGAGGGCTTCCTTGCGCAGGTGGCTCACTCTTGCCGGCTGTTTCCAGCGCCGGCCAATGCCTGCCTGTTCTTACTCCTCTGCCCGCTGCCAACAGGCGTGTTCGAGGAGCGACCATGGTTTTCTATCAGCAGCCACACAGGCTGCAAGCCGCCAGTATTGGCACACCGGTTGATCTTGCGCGATGAGCTGGCGCCGCTGGTTGTACCTGTTGCACCGCTGGTTTGGCGTGGGCATGTGCCTGCTGTTTGCCATGTGGTTTTTTTCCGGCGTGGTGATGATGTATGTCGGCTTCCCTCGGCTGGGTGTCGACGAGCGACTGGCGGCTTTGCCGGCACTGCAGGCACAGTCCCTGCGTTTTGGCCCTCAGGCCCTGTTGGCGCAGCTTGATGATACTGCGCGTATCGACGGCCTTCGCCTGAGTAGCGTTACCGGGCGCCCGGCCTACCTGCTGCAGACGGCAGAACGCGTGACGTTTGGCTTGTTTGCCGATACCGGAGAGCGCTTTGCCGCGTTTGGTGAAGCGGATGCACTGCGCGCCGCCGCCGTGTATGCAGATACCCTTGGCCTTGCCGGTGAGGGCGGCCCGGACTATCGCGACCGGATTGATGTGGACCAGTGGTCCGTGTCCAGCGAACTGCATCGCCACCGCCCCCTGCACAGGGTTGCACTGCACGACGCCGCCGGTACCGAGCTTTACGTTTCCTCCCGCACAGGTGAGGTCGTGCGCGACACCAGTGCCAGCGAGCGAGCCTGGAACTGGTTGGGCGCCAACCTGCACTGGCTGTACCCCCTGCAACTGCGCCGCCACGGGAGTCTCTGGTACTGGTTGGTGGTAGTGGTTTCGCTGGCCGGGCTGGTGTCGATCATCACCGGTGCCGTTGTTGGTGTGATGCGCCTGCGATTGCGCAAGCGCTATCGGGGGCGCGATGTCACCCCCTACCGCGGTGCACTGAAGCTGCACCACCTGATGGGCTTGTGTTTTCTCCTGCCGCTCACCACCTTTCTGTTCAGCGGCCTCATGTCGATGGGCCCTTGGGGTATCTTCGACGACGACCTGCCCTATGGCGAGCAGCGCGCGCTTTACCGGCAGGTTCCGCCGCCGGCAACGGCATTGGATGGCAGCACCGACGTGGCGGCTTTGCGCCGGGTGATCGCCGCCCGACCAGACAGCCGCGAGGTGGTATGGCACTGGCTGGCGGGGCAGCCGCACCTGTATACCGTATCAGGCGACGTTCATCGCGCGGCCGTCACTGCGCCCGCGGACTGGGCTGGCCCGGCCCTGGCGCAAATCCAGCAGGCGATGGCCGGCCATGCGGTCAGCGCCATCGATACCCTTGCGCGCTATGACAGCTACTACTACGCCCACCACGACGACTGGCGCCCCTTGCCCGTGTTGCGGGCGCGCTTTGACGATCCGGCGCAAAGCTGGTTTCACATCGACCTCGCCACCGGTGAACTGCTCAATCGCTTGACCGCTACCGGGCGGCTGGAGCGCTGGATCTACAATGGCCTGCACAGCCTCGATTTTCAGTTCCTCATCAATCGCAGGCCATTGTGGGATGTGGTGGTTATCACCCTCAGCATCGCCGGCCTGGTGCTGTCGCTGACCTCGGTGATTATCGCCTGGCGGCGGCTGAAGCCAAAGCCAAAGCGCAGGAACCCGCGCCGTGCCGGTGGCAGCGCCCGTTTGCCTGCCAACTCCACCCGCGCCACCCACCCGACACTGACCGTTCGCCAGGAGAAACCGTCATGGCAATGACTCCTTCCATCCCCCGTCTACCGGCCTGGCTGGTGAGCCTGTGGGTACTGATGATTACGCCCCTGGCGGCTGTACAGGCGGCAGCGCCCGCCGATGCCCTGCAGCTGCTCATGCTGACCTCCCAGCGCAACGCTGAAACCATTGCTGAGGCGGCGCGCCAATTCAACGCGAAGTACCCCGGCTATCGTATTGTGGCGCGCAGTGATGTGCAGTTGTGGGAAATGACTCCGTTGCAGCAGCAGGCGTTGATAGACGACAGCGATCTGTTGTTGGGTGCGGGGCTGTTCGGCGCCAGTGTTGCCGAGTTGGAACCCCGTTTTCTTGCGAGTTCTACGCCGCGTCTGCTGTTCAACAGCGACCATCGCCTGATTCGCCTCAGCCAGGTGCGTTCAAACCCGGTGTTCGACAGTGATGAACTACTGCGGGAGCTCTCGGCCATGGACCACAGCGCCGACTTCAATGCCGAACTGGCGCAGTTACAGCAGCGTTACCCGGCCCAGGTGGAATGGCTCAGCGCTCGCCGCTACTGGCAGGCCGGCGGCAGCGCCAACATGGCTGGACTGTTTGCCTGGGGTTTCAGTTTTCTCGGTGCGGATATCGACGCGCCGCAGCCAATGCCCGTGCCACGTCTGCGCTGGCAGTATCGAGGGGAGTTTAGTACGGATATGCCCAATATCCCCCCTGACAAGCCCCTGCTGGTTGTACTGGATCACGCCGGCGGCGATCGCCCGGCCGACAATGCTCTGCTGCGCGATCTGTGCCAGCGGGCCGAGTCGCATATCCAGCAACACTGCCTGATCGGGTTGGCCTACTGGGGCGAGGCGGGCGTCGCAGCGGTTGACGCGCTCAAACCGCTCAAAGCCCAGCTCAGTGCGGTAGTGATGTTGCAGGACTTTGTGATCGGGGGCGGCGAGGGACGTGAGCAGGTGAGCGCTGCCTTCGAGTCTCTGAATGTGCCGGTGCTCAAGGCCATCAAGCTACGCGATCGCACGCCACTGCAGCGCCAACTGTCCTCGGACGGCCTGGCCCACGACAAAGTGTACTACCAGGTGGCCATGCCGGAGCTGCAGGGCGCCAGCCAACCGCTGGTGATCGCTGCGGCCGGGGACGAGACCGATGACCCGCTCACCGGGATTCGCATTCAGCCGGTGACCGGCGTAGCGGAGGGCGTGACCACGCTGCTGTCTCGTGTGGCGCGCTGGCAGCGCCTGCAGGCCCTGCCGAACAATGAGAAACGTATCGCCATCGTCTACTACAACCACCCGCCCGGGCGTCACAATATCGGCGCCGATAACCTGGATGTACCGGCTTCGCTGTGGCAGATACTCAATCGGCTCAAGGCCGAGGGTTACGATACCGGTGAGTTGCCGGCTTCGCAGGAGGCCCTGCTGGACATGATGCAGGAGCGCGGCGTCAACCTGCCCAATGATGCCGCTGCCCTGGAAAGCATGAGCCCGCGCATCCAGCACATGTCCGCCGAGGATTATCGCCAGTGGTTCGCCGGCCTGCCTGCCAGTGTGCAGCGCGAGATGGTCAGCGGCCCCTTCGGTCTGCTGCACGAGCAGTTGCGCTCAGCGGTGGAGGCGGGCGAAACAGGGCTGGCGGAAGATGCCCTGCACCACACCGTTGAGGAGATGCACCACCTGTTGGAAGGCGTGGACCATCCGGCCCGCGACCGGGCAGTGGCATTGCTGGAGCAACTTGAACACTGCTACGACCAGACCATCGAAAAGACCGCCGCCCCCTGCTGGGAGCAGGCGCTGACCCGGATCGATGCGCTGCAGAACACCGGCATCGAAGGCCTGGGTGGCTGGGGCGAGGCGCCGGGCAAGGTGATGACCTACCAGGGTGAGCTGTTGCTGCCCGGTATTCAATTCGGCAATGTGTTCATCGGCCCGCAGCCGCCACGGGGCTGGGAAATCAACGAGGAATTGCTGCACGCTAACCTCGCCTTCCCGCCGCCCCACCAGTACCTGGCCTTCTATCACTACCTGCGCGATACCTTCCGGGCGGACGCCTTCGTCCACCTTGGCCGCCATTCCACCTATGAATTCCTGCCCCGGCGCTCGGTGGGCCTGGCGGAAGACGACTACTCGCGCATCATCGCCAGCGATGTCCCGGGCATCTACCCCTACATCGTCGACGGGGTGGGCGAGGGCATCCAGGCCAAGCGCCGCGGGCTGGCGGTGATGGTGGATCACCTCACACCGCCGCTGGAGCACACCCCCCTCTACGACGACCTGCTGCAACTGCGCCAGCTGATCGAGAGCTTCGAGGCCAGCCACGGCACCGATAATGTCGCACTGGAAAATCGCCTGGTGAAGCAGATTCGCGACAAGGTGGACGCGCTGGAACTCAAGGACGAACTGGCCGAGGCCATGTCGGCCGAGTTGGCAGTGATGGGCATCAGCTTCGATGAGGTTGACGACGACATGCTGGTGCACGAGGTGGGCCACTACCTGACTGACCTGCAGGAGCGTTTCATGCCGCTTGGCCTGCATGTACTGGGACGGGACTGGAGCAGCGATGCCATCGGCATGATGCTCGACTCCATGGCGCCGGAAAGTGACAGCGAGCGCAGCGCCTGGCAGCAGTTATTGCAGGCCTCGCCGGATGTGGAAATCGATGCCCTGCTGCGTGGTCTCGACGGTGGCTTCATCGCGCCGGGACCGGGCAACGACCCGATTCGCAGCCCCGAAAGCCTGCCCACTGGTCGCAATTTCTTCGCCCTGGACAACAGCCTGATTCCCAGCCCGGTGGCCTGGGAGCTGGGGCGGGAGATGGCGGTGAATGCGCGGGCCGATACTGCCATGAACCCCGAAAAACGCGAGGCGATGGTGCTGTGGGCCTCGGACGTGGTGCGCGACGAGGGGGTAATGATTGCCTTTGGCCTGGACATGCTGGGCCTGGCGCCAGTGTGGAACAGCCGCGGCCTGGTGAAGGGACTGCAGCGTCGCGAACTCGCTGAGGGCGAGGTGCGCCGCGACATGGTGTTTACTACCTCCGGCCTGTTCCGCGATCTTTACAGCCTGCAGATGGCATTGTTGGATGAGGCCGTGCTGATGGCTCTGGACGCCAGTGCCGACACGATTCGCAGAGATTATCCAGCCCTGACGCTGGCCCTGGCCCAGGCGCTGCAGCCATTGCAAAGCGAGGAGGGCAGCGGTGCCGCGATGGGCGGCAGCGAAAGTCTGGAACAGAACCAGGTGGCGGCCCACTGGGTGAAGCAGGCCCGGGTCCTGCTGGCCGCCGGTCACTCGGAAGCGGATGCAGGCGCGCTGGCCAGCCTGCGGGTGTTCGGTGATGCGCCGGGCAGTTACGGGGCCGGGGTTAACCGCCTGGTGGAGCGCTCCGGCGCCTGGGAGCAACGGGCGGAACTGGCGGATGTCTATATGCGTCGCCTGGGCCACAGCTATGGCCGTGGCGGAGATGGCCGTGGTAAAGAGGGCGGTAGCGTCTTCGGCGCGCCGGCCCAGGCCGCTTTCCGCAGCGTGCTGGCAGACGTAGAGAACACCTGGTTCGGCCGTTCCAGCAACCTCTACGGCCTGATCGACAACAACGACGCCTTCGATTACCTCGGCGGCCTCAGTCTGGCGGTGGAAACCCTCACCGGCAACGCGCCCAATAACTTTGTGCTCAACCACGCCAACCCGGAGCGAGTGTCCGCCGAACCGCTGGCGGTGGCCCTCCGCCAGGAACTGCGCGGCCGCTTCCTCAACCCCGAGTGGCTGCAGGGCCTGATGGAGCACGGCTACGCCGGCGCGCGCACCATGGGCAGCGAATTCCTGGAATACCTGTGGGGCTGGCAGGTGACCAATCCGACCCTGGTGGGCGACTGGGCCTGGCAGGAGGTGAAGGAGGTTTACGTGGATGACCGCTACGATCTGCAACTCGACACCTTCCTGGAAAAGGGCCACAACGTCCATGTGAAGAGCAACATGCTGGCCATCATGCTGGTGGCCATTCACAAGGGCTTCTGGCAGGCGGACGCGGCCACCACCGCGCAACTGGCCGGGGAATTTGCCGCACTGGTCAGCGCCAACGGTTTGCCGGGCAGCGGCCACACTACGCCGGATCACCCCATGCTGCCCTGGTTGAAGCAGCACCTGAGTGCCGAGGATTGGCAGGCCCTGGAGCAAGTCGTTGAGCGCGCCAAGGCCGACCCGGAAGCGGCGCAGGAGATCCATCGCCTGACGGAAATCGAACTGGAAAAGGCGGAGCCGGCCGATGAGCGGGCCGCGACCGACCCGGTGCCCAGCGAAACCAGCCAGGCAACAGAGTCGCCGAGCTGGCGCTGGCTATTGCTGGCGGCGCTGCTGCTGGTTGTTGCCGCGGGCTTCTACCGCGCCCTGCGCCATGCCAGCCCGAAATCCAGTTAAAGAAGGGGAAGCACCGACATGATCATCCACGGTTTTACCCTCGGCATTCTGCACCAGGTGGTGGGCTGGCTCCTCTACCCGGTGATTGCCGGGCTGGGGCTGGCCCTGTTGCTCACCTTGTGGGAACTGGGCATGGCCATTGCAGAGCGCAGCCTGACCCTGGTGTTGCTGCGGCGCGGCGAGGTCGACCACTTTGAACGCTACGCCCAGCGCCGCCTGGAGCGGGCCGATCTGCTGGCGCGCAGCGGCCCGATCCTCGGCCTGATGGGCACCCTGATACCCCTGGGGCCGGGCCTGTCGGCCTTGGGCTCGGGCAATCTCGACATCCTCGCCACCGCCCTGACGGTGGCCTTCGATACCACCGTTATCGGCCTGCTGGTCGGCCTGCTCGCCTACCTGATCGGGCGGGTGCGGCGGCGCTGGTACGAGGACACCTGGCGGGCAATGGCGGTCACTGCCAATGGCGAATAAGCGGCCACCCTGGCAGCAAGGCCATTTCAGCGAGGCGGATACTGATCCGCTGGCCGGCTTCGCTAACATCATGGATGTGATGCTGGTATTCGCCCTCGGCCTGCTGATTGCGCTGATCGCCCAGAGCCGGGAGCTGCGCCAGCACTTCCAGCTGGAGCAGGCGGTGGACATTCGCCAGGGACAGGAACTGGCGGAACCGCCTGAGTCGCTCAAGGAGCAGCTTGAGGGCGACGGCGAGGGCATGGAGTCGCTGGGCCGGGTGTACCGAGACCCCAAGACCGGCAGGCTTATTCTGATTGAGGGCGGCTCAGGCTGACTGGGCCACCCGGAGCGGGCCATTCAAACGGTTGTCCCCACCCACCCGCAGGCTGACGGGCACGGGTTGCTGCCATGGGTTGCTGCCATGGAAAGGGCGCGGGCATTGTCATGGCGAGTACGCAGCGCATAGAATGCCAGTCTTGTTGCAAATGATTATCAATAGTATGAAAAGTCCATGTGGTATAAATAAACCGGGCAAAGGATGCCGGCATTTCATTCACTGGGGCTGTTGTCTGCTCTTACTGGCGCTGAGCGGCGCAACGGCGCCGGTTGGCAGCGCGGCGCCGGCCGGTGGCCAAACGCTGGCGCTTGGGGGCAGCGTCAGCGGCACGCTGGGCGGTGGTGACAGGGCCCAGCATTTCACACTGGCAACGCGGCAGGGGGAATACCTGACTGGTGCCATCGAGGCCAGTGACGCGGCGCTCAGCCTGGCGCAGGTGGATGCAGCGGGTGAACCGGTGCGGTTACTGGTGGATCGCGGCAGCGGCAGGCGCACCTTTCATTTTCTGGCCGTTGAGGAGCAGACCCATCTGCGGGTTTCCGCCGCGACGCCCACGGCGTTTTCGCTGGCGCTTGGCAGTCCGGTCGTCGCCCAGGCCCCATCCCGGGCGCCATCCCAGGCGCCACCTGAATACCTAAGCCCCACCATTGCCGCGCTGGCTGGCGGTGGCGATGTGGCAGCCTTCTGGCGTCAGGTACAAGCCAGCGGCGCCCCTCTGGTGGAGGCCACCGAACAGGGCGCGGTGATGACCTTCCTGGCCCGGGGCGCGCAGCACAATGCCCGATTGCTGGGCGGGCCCGGCGCGGACCATACCTGGCTGGAACGCCTGGTCGGCACGGATGTCTGGTATGCCAGCTTCGCGGTGCCACCTGGTACCCGGCTGTCCTACCAGATAGCCAAGGACATTCCCGCCGTTCAAGGCACGCCCCGCGAGCAGCGCATGGCGATTCTGGCCACGGCCCAGCGCGACCCCTTCAACCAGTCGCCCTGGCCGCCCGGTGCGGCAGACCGCTTCCAGCAGTGGTCGACGGTTGCCTTGCCGGGCGCGCCGCCGCTGGTGGTAGAGCAGGGGGAAGACCCACAACCTGGCGGGCGTTTCACCCGCTTTCAGATCGAGAGCCACACCCTGGGCAATCGCCGGGAAATTACGCTGTACCAGCCCCCGGGGGTTGCAGCGCAGGGCGGCAATCTGCTGGTGGTGTTCGATGCCCGGGCCTACCAGGAGAAGGTGCCGACACCCGCCATGCTCGACCGCCTGATACAGCGCGGCGAGATCGCCCCGGTGACCGCCGTGTTTGTGGCCAACCCGGACCCGCAAAGCCGCGCCCGCGAACTGCCGGGCAACCCGGCGTTTGCCGACTTCATGGCTGGCGAATTACTGCCGGCGGTGTCCCGCAAACTCGGTGCCACGTTTACAGCCGAGCGTGTTGCCCTGGCGGGGTCATCCTACGGCGGCCTTGCCGCAACCACCATTGCCATGCGCCATCCGGCGGTGTTTGGCAAGGTGCTGTCGATGTCCGGCTCGTTCTGGTGGCACCCGCCAGAGGCGCCGGCAGACACACCCAACTTTGTGGCATCACAGGCGGCGGTGCAGCCGCAATTGCCGCTGGCGTTTTTCCTGAGTGCGGGATTGTTCGAGCGGGCCCACCCGGTTTTTGGCGAGGGAATACTGGACACCTCGCGCCACCTGCGCGATGTATTGCTGGCCCGCAAGGTGCCGGTGACATTCAGGCAGTATGCCGCCGGCCACGACTACTTTGCCTGGCAGGTGGCCCTGGCCGACGGCCTGCGGGTTCTGTTTCCCCCGGCGGACTAGCCGGCGCTGGCCTGGGGTGCCAGTTCCGCCAGCCGGATGGAATTGCGTGGCCTGGCGGTGTCGTCGCGCTCGCCGGTAATCAAAACAGCGGGCTGAGCAGGGTCATCGGCAGGGGGCGTGCAAGCTGCATGGGCCGGTCACTCCGTGCGACAGGCGGCCGACGATTGGCCGCAAAGGCAGGAGCATACCGGTACTCAGAACCTGCGGCTTTCAATGATCTCGGCTGAAGTCAGGCTTTGCGGGCTGAAGGGGGGCCGGTACAACTGTTTGTTGGAGAACAGCTTTAGCTGTGCGCTGCGCCCGGGGGAGTCAACGTCCTCGCGCTGGCCGTGGCTCAGCAACACGTCGGCAACCAGTTCGCCGCCGGGCCACTGGATGCGTTGCAGGTATACCGTGCCAAACAGAATGAACGGAAAGCCCTCGCGGGTGAGTGGCATGGGCATCTCGCCGTTCAGCACGCCTTCCTGGTACGAGCCGCCGTGCAGCGCAATGCGGGTTCCGTCGGCGGTGGCATACAACACATTGCCCCAGGGTTCATCTGCCGCAAAGCCCAGTGCGTGCAGTTCCTGCACGGCGTCGGTCAGGGCCGCGGTGAGCTGCGGCGCGTTGTCCGGACTTATCAGCAGTCGCTCGCGCACCTCGGGGTTGCCCGTGGGGTTGGCGGGCAGGAAGCCGCCCTGGCGCACCACGCGGTTCCAGAACTGGTGGAATAGCAGGGCGCCCCGGCTGTTGCGATTGTTCCTGCGGTCCCAATTGGCGAGGGTGGTGCAGCCGGTTTTCAGGGCCGCCGGGTCTGTGGGTGTGCATAGGGCGAGTATGTCATCCAGAAAGGTCTCGGCGGCATAGTTGCGGTTGTCAAAGACCACCTGGCTTGCCTCATCCGGTGTGACCACGCCGTCTGCGCTGACTTCCCCCATGCGCCGGGCGGACATGACCAGGCGCGGGTCGTAGCGCAGCCCCGCGGCCAGTGTCTGCCCTGCTGTGCTTTTTGCGAAGTGGAGGCCAAACACCGCCGGATACGCTGCCTGGGTTTTGCCGTACTCGGAGTATTTATAGCTGTTGTTGGTGTTGTGAATGATGCTGCGCGATACCAGGTCGGGATAGAAGTCGGGCGGGGCCAGCAGGGGTTGGCCGTCGCTGTCCCTGAAGGCACACGCGCTGCGCGAACCGTCCACGGTTTTGAAGCTTCTGTTCGCATCGCTTGCCAGGTGACAGGCGCGCATGGCGCTGTCATCCACCGGCAGCACGTTGCCGGCCACCACATAGCCCACGTCGCCGTGCCGGTCAGCAACCAGCAGTTGCGACAGGATGCCGCGGTGGGCGGCCACGGCGGCCATCGCATCGCGGGTGGATGCGGCGCGAGCGACCGCCAGGAACTGGTCCAGCCCGCTGGCGTTTCGTTCACCGGCGTTGGTGATGGCGTACCAGCCCGCCGGTCGGCCCGGGGCCTCGGGCAACTTGTACAGCACGCCGAGTTCGGAGTGGGCGAACTCAAAGGTGCGTGGCACCACCTGGCCGTCCGCCTGCCGCACCGCCACCGTTACCGGCCGTCGTTCCAGCGCCCGGGTTTCACCGTCCATGCGGTAAGTGGGGGCAGTGCCCGATGTCTGTACGTCCATCGCTTGCAACACAAAGGGCGATACGGTGGCGGCATCCAGAATGGTCCAGGCCACGTCGGCGTTGTAGCCCGACAGGGGCAGGGGTATGCCGAGGAAGGTGGCACCGGCCACGTCCAACTCGCCCGGAATGGTCAGGTGGGCCTGGTGCATGTAAATGCGTTGCATGTGCGGGCGTCGCTCCCAGGCGGAGTGGGGGTTGGCGAGCATGAGGGCGCCTTCGCCGGCCACCACATCGCCGCCATAGACCCAGGCATTGCTGCCAAAGCCGCCTTCCACCCGCACCGGCCTGGCATGCACGCTGCTGGCGGCCAGCGGCACTGGCGTCCAGAGCGAAGCGGAGGCAACAAGGGCCGGGCCCACATCCACCAGTTCCTTCATCACCCCAAAGCGCATGGCCGAGCGCACAATGTCGGTGTCCCGGAATTCGGGAACAGGCTCTTCGCCACAGGCGCCCTGGCGTTCATCCGCAGGCAACTGCGCAACGTAGTGGTTCATGCCGGCGGTAACACCGCGGATATACTCACGGGTGTTGGGCTGCAGCCCGCGCAGTTCGGATTGCACCCAGTCGTCCGGCAGGCGCAGTTTGATGGCAAGGTCGGAATTGAGGTTGGTGGTTTTCAGAAAGCCCACCGTGGCGAGGCCGTCTGGCCCGTAGTAGCGCGAGCGCTCGCCGCGCAGGGCAATGGTGCGCCCGGCGGCTTCGCAAAGCCGGTCGCGGGCCAGCACATAGCCATAGCCAAAGCCCAGGCCCTGGTAATTGTCAGCCTGGATGTGGGGCATATCGTGCGCCGTCCAGCGGATGTGAACACCGGCGCTTTCCGGCGCCGACATTGTGGTACAGGCGCTGAGGGTAATGGCTGGCAGCAGGGCTGCCAGTCGGGCAGGGAGGGGTATGGAAAGCACGGCGGTCTCCCGTTGTCGGGTGGTCGGTGAGGCGTTGGGGTTGCCTGGACAGAGTAAGTGGCCACCGCGCGGTTTTCAAATAAAAATGAGAACTATTATCAACTTTGATAGGCGGCAGGCGATGGGCGGGCCAGCCATCGCGCCGATGGGGTACGCGCAGGCGATGCATGTGCGGGCGATGCATGTGCGGGCGAGGTACGCTGGCCAAGCGGGCGATTTGCGGTAAAATCCGCGCTTTTACGGATCAGAACCATGGGCAGAGCCTACCAGAACCGCAAGGAATCAATGGCCAAGACCTCGGACCAGAAGGCCCGGGTCTACAGCAAGCACGCGCGGGTTATTTACGTGACCGCCAAACAGGGCGGCCTGGACCCCGACGGCAACCTGGCCCTGCGCAGCGCCATCGAACGGGCCAAGAAGGACCAGGTACCCACCCACGTTATCGACAAGGCCATCGACAAGGCCAAGGGCGGCGCCGGCGAAGACTTTGCCGCGGCCCGTTACGAAGGCTTTGGCCCCGGCGGCTGCATGGTGATTGTGGACTGCCTGACAGATAACCCCAACCGCACCATTGGCGACGTGCGCCAGTGCTTCACCAAAACCAAAAGCAAGCTGGGAACCCCCGGCAGTGTCAGCCACTCCTTTGATCACTGCGCTATTTTTGTGTTCGCCGGTGACGACGAAGAAGCCGTGCTGGAAGCCTTGATGCTGGCCGATGTGGAAGTGGAGGACATTGAGTCCGAGGACGGCAGAATCACCGTATTTGCCCCGCCCACGGAGTTTGCCAAGGCGCGC
Organism: Parahaliea mediterranea; assembly: GCF_003402235.1. Classification (GTDB taxonomy): domain Bacteria; phylum Pseudomonadota; class Gammaproteobacteria; order Pseudomonadales; family Halieaceae; genus Parahaliea; species Parahaliea mediterranea. The sequence continues at coordinate 499,682 of NZ_QEWO01000002.1, read as the reverse complement.
ACGGCCCTGAACGAAGCCCTTGGCGAGATTGATTTCGAAGTGGAAGAGATCCAGTTTGTGCCCAAGGAGACCGCGCCCATCCCCGCCGACGACGAAGCCATGTTCGAGAAATTCCTGGACATGCTGAACGACGTTGAGGATGTGCAGAAGGTCTACCACAACGTCGGCTAGGCGATCGGCCATGTCGCGCAAAAGCCCTGACGATGCCAGCGCCTGCCCCTGCGGCAGCAGTGGCGACTATGCCGCGTGCTGCGGCCGCTTTGTGGATGGCGGCGAGGCCGCCGTCACCGCCGAGCAGCTGATGCGCTCGCGCTACAGCGCCTTTGCGCTTGGCAAGGCGGACTACCTGCTGGCCACCTGGCACCCCGCCACGCGCCCGTCCCGGGTGCGCCTGGATGCCGGCCACCGCTGGATTGGCCTGCGCATTGTGGCAACCCAGGCCGGCGGCGAGGCCGACGACAGCGGCACCGTTGAATTTGTCGCTCGTTTCAAAGAGGGCGGGCGCGGCCATCGGCTGCAGGAACTCAGCCGCTTCGAGAAGATCGACGGGCGCTGGTACTACCGCGACGGCGACCACCGCTAGCATGGCCCTTGCCAAGGGCGACACCTTTTCCGCCACCGTCCGCGACCTGGGCGCCAACGGCCACGCCGTGCTGGAGCACCCCAGCGGCCGGGTGGTGTTTGTGCCCGGGGCCTGGCCGGGGGAGGCCGTCACCGTGCGGGTGACCGAGGTTAAAAGCCGCTTTGCCCGGGCCGAACTGGTGGCGGTGGATGCCGCCGCGCCACAACGCCGCAGCGCACCCTGCGCATTGCACGGGCAGGGGGCAAGGCACTGTGGTGGCTGCCCCTGGCAGTTTGTCAGCTACCCGGCCCAGTGCGCGGCCAAGCAGCGCCGGGTGGTGGCGGAACTGGGCCGCCTGGGCATTGCGCCCGAGCGTATTGCTGCGCTGCTGGAGAGCCCGCAGGAGCTGGGCTATCGCAACCGCGCCCAGTTGCGCACCGACGGGCGCCGACTGGGCTTTTTGTCGGCGGGAGGACGGGAGCTGATGGACGTGCCCCACTGCCCGGTGTTGAACCCGCCGGCCGCTGCCCTGCTGGCGGACTTGCGCGCGAAGCTGCCGCAGCCCCAATGGCGGGGGCGCCGCCGGGGCACCTGGACCACCTTGGATATCGACGCGGAATTCGGCAGCAGCCTGGGCCAGCGCCTGCCCTTCAGGCAGGGCAACGACCGGCAGAACCTGCGCATGCAGCAATGGCTGGCCGAGCGCCTTGCCACCCTGGCGCGTGATGCGCAGGTGCTGGAGCTGTTTGCTGGCTCCGGCAACTTTACCCAGGTGCTGGCCGAGGCGGGCTTTGCCGACATTGTGGCGGTGGAGGCGGTAGAGGCGGCCACCCGGGCGCTGGCGGCCAGGGCACTGCCCGGGGTGCGCGTGCTGACCCACAACCTGTATGCCCCTGGCGCCTATCCGGCGCTGCTGCGTGCCCACCGTGAGGCCCGCGTGCTGGTGCTGGACCCGCCCCGGGATGGCCTGCAGGCGGCGGATGAACTGTTCGGCACGCCTAACCAGCTCAGCGACGTGCTGTACATTTCCTGCGATCTGGCCACCTTCTGCCGCGACAGCCGCGTATTGCTGGATACCGGTTTCAAGGCCCTTACCGTGCAGCCCCTCGACCTGTTCCCGCAAACGCCCCACGTCGAACTGCTCGCGCATTTCTCGCGTTAGCCTGGCCGGCTCGGGCGCACCGTTGCGGTGCGCTCTGGCCTGCGATAGCGGCCTGCGGTAGCGGCCCGTGATACCGGCCACCCGGCCCTGGTCCCATCCTTCTGCCCTATCTGGTCCTGTACCTTGCTGGCAAATGCCGTTTCCATGATGATCCATGACGTGATCTGATGTCAGGTTTTGACAGGCGCTGGCGGCGAGCCGGTGCACTAACCAGCAACACCACCGTACAGGGAGTCACCATGAAGCGAACGCTTGCGCCACTGGGTCTGGCCACACTTACTACCGTTACCGCCTTATCCTCCACCGTTCTATCGTCCACCACCGCCATGGCCGCTTTGCCGGCCGACCGGGTTTTTTACGGCGAGCACATCATCACCATGGACCCGGATCGCCCCAGCGCCCAGGCCGTAGCCATCCGCGATGACAAAATTGTCTACGTGGGCGAGCGCAGCGCGGTGGGGGAGTATGTGGGCGATGAGACAGCAGTGGTTGAGCTGGGCGAGCGGGCACTCATCCCCGGGCTGATCGACAGCCACGGTCATATTACCATGCAGGCGCGCCTGATCGATTACGTGAACGCCTCGTCGCCACCGGTGGGCCCGGTGGAGAATATCCAGGACATTCAGCAGCTGCTGCGGGAACGCCTGGCCACCAACCCGCCAGCGTCGGGCCAGTGGCTGCTGGCCTATGGCTACGATGACTCCCTGCTGGCGGAAAACCGCCACCCCACCCGGGCCGACCTGGATAAAGTCTCCGCCGATGTGCCTATTTTCATGATGCACGTGTCCGGCCATCTCGGCACCGCTAACTCCGCGGCGCTGGAAGCCGCCGGCGTCGACGAAAACACGCCGGACCCAGAGGGCGGAGTGTTCCGCCGCATCGCCGGCACCAACATCCCCAACGGTGTGGTGGAGGAATCCGCCACCCACGCGTTGATGATGTCCCAGTACCTCGCCAGCAGCGGCGATACCGAAAAATTCAAAGCGCAGATGAAAAAGGCCATCGACTACTTCGCCAGCTTTGGCATCACCACCATCCAGGATGGCGCCGCCAACATGGGTGACGTGGCAGTGCTGCGGGAAATGGCCGCCAGCGGCGACATCAAGGCCGACATTGTCATGGTGCCGGTGGCGCGCGACCTCGACTTTGCCGAAGTGGCCAGGCTCAGGGCCGAGGGCTACCAGAACGGCGTGCGGATTGGCGGCGTGAAATTTGTGCTGGACGGCTCGCCCCAGGGGCGCACCGCCTGGACCACCGAGCCTTACGAAGAAAACCCCGAAGGCGTGGAAGGCCCCTACACTGCCTATCCCACGGTGAAGCCGGTGGACTTCAAAGCCCAGGCCGATGAACTGCTGCACCTGGGTGTGCCCATTTACATGCACGGCAATGGCGATGCCGCCATCGACCTGGCGATGGATGCCGTAGACGCAGCCTTTGACGGCGAAACCCTGCCGGATCACCGCTCGGTGATCATCCACGCCCAGGTCATGCGGCCCGACCAGGTGGACCGCGCCAAGGCGCTGGCCATGGTGCCCTCGTTCTACTCCGCACACTCCTTCTTCTGGGGCGACTGGCATCGCCAGAGCTTTGGTGATGAGCGCGCCTTCCACATCAGCCCGGCGGCATCGGCCCTGAAAAAGGGCGTGCACTTCACCATCCACAACGACACCCCGGTGGTGCCCCCCGACATGATGCGCCTGATGTGGATTGCGGTGAACCGCGAAACCCGCCACGGCGTGACCCTGGGCGCCGATGAACGGCTCTCGCCCTATGATGCCCTGTACGCCATGACCCAGGCCGGTGCCTACCAGTACTTTGAAGAGGACACCAAGGGCTCGCTGACCGTGGGCAAGCAGGCGGATCTGGTCATCCTGGGTGAGGACCCATTGCAGGCGGACCCGGCCACCATCAAGGACATTCCGGTGCTGGAAACCATCGCCCACGGCAAAACCATCTACCAGAACAGCGCCGGCCGCTGATGCGACCGGCGATCAGTTCGCCATACTGAACTAAGTCTCCGCCACGCCCGGTGGCGGGGATGGCAGGCCCTTCGCGGGCCTGCCTATACTGGCAGTACACCACAGCGATAATAATCAGAAGGGGTACTGTATGCCGTCGCCGAGACACCGTCTTGCCGTGATACTGGCCGCCGCATTGCTGCCGGCGCTGGCCAATGCCGAACCGGCAGAGGCCCAGCGCGACCCGCGCCTGGACTATTCACCCTGGGCCGGGAAGGACTACCCGCGCGAGGTGTACTGGGGCGACACGCACCTGCACACCGCCGTTTCCATGGACGCCAACCTGTTCGGCGTGACCGGTCTTGGCCCCGAAGATGCCTACCGCTTTGCCCGGGGTGACACGGTGACCGCCGCCAACGGCATGCCCGCCAGACTGAGCCGGCCGCTGGATTTTCTGGTGGTGGCGGACCACTCGGAATATCTCGGGGTGATGCCCCTGATTCGTGGCGGCGACCCCATACTCATGCAGAACGCCACCGCCCGGGACTGGCAGCGCATTGTGGCCGAGGGCGACCCCTCCGCCTTTGGGCGGCTGATGCTCGATATTGGCAATTCCTACGAGGACGGCGAGCCCCTGCTGACCCTGCCGCAGGGAGTGCCCTCGCCCTGGAAAGCCAACAACCAGGCCGCCGATGCAGCGAACGAGCCCGGCGTATTCACCGCGTTCATCGGTTATGAATGGTCTGCCATGCCCGGTGGTGACAACCTGCACCGCATTGTAGTGTTTGGCGATGGCGCCGAGCACGCCGACCAGGTGGCGCCTTTCTCGGCGTTTGACAGCGACGACCCGGAAGACCTCTGGCGCTGGCTGGCGGATTACCAGCGTCAAACCGGCGGCCGGGTGCTGGCCATCTCCCACAACAGCAACCTGAGCGGCGGACGCATGTTTGCCGAAACCGCCCTGGACGGCCGGCCGGTGGATGCGGCCTATGCCCGCGAACGTCGGCGCTGGGAACCACTGATGGAAGTGACCCAGATCAAGGGTGACAGCGAGGCCCATCCCGCCCTTTCGCCGAATGACGAATTTGCCGACTACGGCACCTGGGACCAGTACAACATTGCCATGAATACGCCCCAGACCCCGGCCATGCAGCGCTACCAGTACGCCCGGCCCGCCCTGCAGGTGGGGCTGCAACTGGCGCAGCAAACCGGCGTCAACCCCTACGATTTCGGCATGATCGGCAGCACCGATTCCCATACCGCCCTGGCGGCGGTGGAGGAAGACAATTTCTGGGGCAAGAAGGCGGGGGATGAACCGGGCCCCCGGCGCAGCCAGAGTATCTGGGGCATTCCCGAGGCGGGCATGTCCAACACCCTGCAGCTGGCATCGGGTTACGCTGCAGTGTGGGCCACCGAAAACACGCGCGAGGCCCTGTTTGACGCCATGCAACGCCGCGAGGTGTACGCCACCACCGGCCCGCGCATTCGCCTGCGCTTTTTTGGCGGGTGGGAGTACACCGAAGACGATATGGCCGGCCCCAACCCGGCCCTGATCGGCTACGAGAAAGGCGTGCCGATGGGGGCCTACCTGCCGCCTGCGGGCAACGGCCAGCGCGCGCCGCGCTTTATGGTGCACGCCCTCAAGGACCCGGAGGGCGCCAATCTCGACCGGGTGCAGATCGTCAAGGGCTGGGTGGACGATGCCGGCACCGCCCACGAGACCATCTACAACGTGGCCTGGTCCGGGGCAGGCGAGGGCGATGGAGAGGGCGATGGAGACGGAGCGCGCACGCTGGATGCCGAGGGCAAGCTGCCGCCAGTGGGGGATACGGTGGACCGCGCCAGCGGCCGCTACCGCAACAGCATTGGCAGTGCGGAACTGTCCACCCTGTGGCAGGACCCGGATTTCAACCCTGAGCAGGGGGCGGTGTATTACGTGCGGGTCCTGGAAATTCCCACCCCGCGCTGGACGCTGTACGACCAGGCGCGCCTGGGGGTGAGTCTGGCGGAGGGCACCGAGGTGGTGCAGCAGGAGCGGGCCTACAGCTCGCCCATCTGGTACCGGCCCGCATCAGGGCGCTAGTGCATCCCAGGTGCCTTGTTGCGCCTGGGCCAGGGTGTCCAGGTATTCCCACACGCCGCAGATAAGCCCCGCCCGCAGGGCGAACACAAAACAGTAGTTGTTGCGGTAGGGGCGGCCGTCGGCGAGTTTGGCCCGCAGGGTGAACTGGGCCACCGCGTGCTGTTCATCCACGACCAGCCGCTGCAGGTCGATGGACAGGCTGCCGGCCTGGTAGACGCCCACGCCGCTGGTCAGCAGGTCCATCACCGCGGCGCGGCCGTGGCGGGGGTTGGGCTGGATGTGCGGGTTGGACGCCGGCACCTGCCAGCTCACATCCTCGCTGAACAGGGTGTCCAGGGCTATATCGCCGCGCCGCCCCAGCACAAGGTCAAAGTAGGTTTCAATCAGGCGGCGGTTCGCGGCAATAGTCATCGCTGTGGTGGCTCCTGTCAGTCCAGCTGCATGCGCTCGATGATGTCCTGCAGCTCGCCGCTGCTGCGCATGGCTTCAATGTCGTTGCGCAGCGCGGCGGCCTTGTCGGCGCCATCTTCGTTCAGCAAAAAGCGCACTGGCTCATCGCGCAGTACCGCATCGTCGGCAATGTCCAGGTGGTTGTGGCGAATCATGCCCTTGAGGGAATCCACGTAGGCCTGGCCGCGTTCGGAGTAGCTCAGCAAGCCATCGGCCAGCACCAGCGAATCCATCGGCTTGCCGGCGGCGCGCACCTCGGCGCGCAGGCGCCGGAAGTCCTCGTAGGCCGGGTGCGACATCAGGTTGATGAAGTAGCCACGCACGCTGTCGAAGGGCCACTCAAAGGCCTTGATCTGGTGGTTGCCCTTGCTCTTGCGCTGCTCCCGGGGCTTGATGCCGTCGTTTTTGTAGGTCCACTGGCCGAACAGGGAATTGCCCTCCACGGCAAAGCGGGAGGTGCCATAGCCGCTTTCGTAGGCCGCCTGGCCAAGGGCGAGGCCGGGGGGCACCACGTCCACCCGGTACAGCAGGGCGTCGATCATGGTGGCCAGTTCCGGCGTGTTGTCCTGCAGGGCATCCACGTACGCCTGGGTTTCGCCGGGCAGCAACAGCGCCAGGCGCTTCAGCATGGCCAGGCTTTCGGGGCTGACCTTGCCGGTGTCTGCCAGCTCGCCCCGGGCCTGTTCAAGGCCGTTGCGAAAGTGCATTACCATCTGGTTGGCATGCATCACCAGCGGCAGCATCAGGCGGTAGAACAGGGCCTTTTTCTGCTGCACCGGCATGTTGCGCGAGGCCTCCTGCCAGGTGGGATGGATGGCGGCAATCAGCAGGTGAGGCACGTTCAGTGGCTCGTCCGCGCTGGGCACGCCCCACCAGTTTTCCTTTTCCAGCAGGGCAACCATGCTCTCCAGCGAGCTGGTAACAATCACTTCCACGTCGCTGCCAGCGGCGGCCGTTGCCGCCTGGCCGCCGGCTTTGGCGGCGGGCTTGGCCTGATCCGCTGTGCCTTTGTCTCCGGCGCCTGCCTGTACAGCGCCGTCCTGCACCGTGCCGGGTTCAGCTGTACCAGCCCCGGCTTCGTCCTGCTTGCTACAGCCAGCCAGGCCGAGGGTGAGAATGAGCCCGAGTGCGGTGGCGCAGAGCGGACGGGTAGTTGCCATAAAGGGTGCTCCGTTGTGTTTAGTGTGCGGGTGGCTGGCGCGCAATCCATACCTGCGACAGCCAGTAAAAACGTCCGTCCCCGGCGGGTGCGGTACAGTTGTACCGGGAACGGCCCGGGCCCAGCGGTTGCGGTGCCTGCACGTTCAGTGCACCGCTGGCGGCCTGCGGCTCCACCGCACCCTGCCCGGAGATAAAACAGTGTAACCCCTCGGGAATGTGCTGAAAATGCAGGGTCAAAACCGGCCGGGCGCCTGGGCTGATCACGCCATCCGCCTGTAGCTCGCCGCGCTCGCTTGCAAGCTGCATGCCCTTGGCAGACAGCGGCATGGGCAGGCTGTTGATTTTGGTCAAAAAATCCCGCCGGTCACCGTAGCTGCCGCCAAAGGGAAAGCGCGGAAGGGCGCGGGCGTCGCTGTAGGGTGCCAGCGGTCCGGACTGCTGGCCAAAGCCGGCGAAGCCCAGCGCTGAGAGTATCTCGAGCACGGCGCTGTCGTACTCGCCGTAGGGATGGGCAAACAACCTGGGTGCCTGGCCGATTTCGTCGCCGATGCGCTGCTGCGCGCGGTTGATCTCCCCCTGGATGCGCTCACGCCAGGCGCTGTCGCTTTCGTCGCCCTGGCGCTCAAGCAGGTAGGGGTGGCTGGCGCTGTGGTTGGCGACGGTGCCGCCGTGGCGGGTCAGTTCGCGCAGCTGATCCCAGCTCATGTACAGGGGGTTGCCCTCGTCGTGGGGGTCGCTGTTGATAAACACGGTGAACGGCCAGTTGCGCGCTTGCAGCAGGGGCAGTGCGGTCTCGGCGATGGAGCGGTAGCCATCGTCAAAGGTGATGGCGGCGGTGCGATCAGGCAGGGCTTCGCCGCGTGCGTGGGCGTCCACCAGCGCTTGCAGCGGCACAACACGAAAGCCCTGCTGCTCAAGCAATGCCAGGTGTAATGCAAAACGCGCCGGCGAGGTGGACGTACTGGCGGGCGTGCTGTCGCTGATGTGGTGGTACTGCAGGATGACAGCGGCGCCTGCCTGGCGCGAAAGCAGCAGCGCCAGCACCGCCAGTGCCGACACAAACAGGGCCAGCGCCCCACGGGCGAAAGGGCGCCAGTGCGTGTCGGGCGTGCGGTGCTTGAGAGAAAGGGCAGGTACAGGCTTGGCCATGGCAGCATCTGCATTGGTTGTGAGGGTGCAGCAAGTATAGGCGGCCCTGGCCATCTGTCATGGCGGGCAATGGGAGGCAGTGGCGGCGCTCCTTCTGTGAGGGCTGTGAGGGCTGCGGAGGCTGCGAAGGCTGCGGGTGCTACGAGAGTGGCAAGCGCCGCAGGCAGGGCTACACTGCACAACACACCGGGTTTCGCCGCGGCGAAGCGCCCCAGGCCGCACGGTCATCTACTGTTGTCTATTGCTCGCGCCCTTGCCTATGACTGCTTTCAAAACCCTGCTCTCCATTCTGCTCGCCCTGCTGCTTGCCCTGTTGTTGGTGCTGGGCGCTCTACTGGCCTGGCTGCACTATGCCGACCTCACCGCCCACCGCGGCTGGATCGCCTCACTGGCCAGCCGTTCCATCGGCAGGGAGGTGCGGCTGGAAGGGGAAATCGGCCTGAGCCTGTGGCCACAGTTGCACCTGTCTGCCAGCCAGCTGGCACTGGCCAACGCCGATTGGGGCAGCGAGCCGGACATGGCCAGCGCCGGCCAGGTGGAGGTGGCCCTGCGCACGGCCTCGCTGTGGCAGCAGGGCCCGGTAGACATCCAACTGGTGCAGGCCAGCGATATCGACCTGCTGCTGGAGCATGGCCCCGATGGGCAGAGCAACCTGCCGCTGGCGTCCACCGGGGAAGGCGCGGCGGCGTCTGACACCGCGTTTACGGGTGAGGGCACGGGTATCGGCATCATGCTGGAAGCGGCCCGGCTGCAGAACCTGCGCCTGCGCCAGCGTAGTGAAGAGAACGGCAACAACACCGATCAGGTCTATGAGCTGACAACCCTTAAAGTGGAGGCAGACGACAACGACGATCTGCAACTGCAGGGTGAGGGCCGGGTGCGCACGCTGCCGCTGCGCCTGTCCGGGCAAATCGGGCGCCGCGTGGCGTTGGCTGCCGGGGGCAGCCTGCGGTGTCACCTGGCCGCGCAACTGGCCGATGCCGAATTCACCCTGCAGGGCCAGCGCCTAGTGCCTGATGCGGCTGGCGAAGACGGCCAACTGCAAGTGGAAGTGCAGGCAAGCGGGCTGCAGGCCCTGCTGGACGCCCTGGACATTCCGCTGGCTACCGGCGACAGCGCCCACCTGCTTGCCGAGCTGCGTGACCGCCAGGAGCAGGTATCAGGAAGCCTCACCGGCTCGCTGGGTGAGGTGGCGCTCAAGGCGCAGCTGGATGCCACGCCGGATCGCCTGGCCGTCGAAGGGCGTATCGATACCCTCAAGGCGCTGGCATCGGTATTTGCCGTGCAGGGCCTGCCCGGATTGCCGCTGAGCTTTGCCGTCAACCTGGCGCCGGCGGAGCAGGGCCTGGATGCGGGCTTGACTGTCAGCGACCTCCGCCTGGGCCTTGGCGATGCACAGTTGGAGGGGCAGGGCAGCTTGGCCGGTGAAGACGGGGCGGGCCACTTTGAACTTGAGGCAAAGGGCGAGCTGGCCTCGGAGTTGATGGCGCAGTTGCCCGAGCTGCCCTTCCAGCTTGCCGCCACCATCGACTGGTCTGCCGCTGGTCTTGTGGTGGCGCCGCTGCAGGTGCAGCTTGGCAACAGCGACCTTGCCGGGGAGCTGTCCCTGACGGCCGCCGACAGCGGCGATGAAAGTCACAGCAGTGAAGGCAGTAAAAAGAGCCCCGTGCTGGTGGCGGCGCTCACCTCCAGCCGCATCGACCTGGTGCAGTGGCAGGGCGAGCCACAGGAGCCAGCCGCAAGCGATGCGAGCACAAAGGCGTCAACCGCAAATGAATCCGCTATAAAAGATCCCGCCAAAAGAGAGCCGACCGCAGCCAGCACCCGCTCGGCAAGTGAGCCGGCGCGCTATGTGTTTGGCGAGGCGGCGCTGCCGCTGGCCGCCCTGCAGGACAACCGTATCGATGTGCAGTGGCAGATAGCGGCGCTGCACACCCGCCTGCTGGTGCTGGAAGACGTGGCCGTGAAGGCCGTGTTGCAGGACGGCCGGCTCGACATCAGCGCCGATGTAACCGGCGCCGATGGCGGCGAAGGGCGCAACCGCCTGGTGCTCGACAACCGTGGCGAGCAGCCGCAATTGAGCCTCAACAGCCAGCTGCGGGACTTCCGGATCAACCTGGCCTCAGGCGAGGTGGAAAAGGCCGAGGACATTCCGCCCCTCAGCCTCAGCCTGGAACTGGCCGCCAGCGGGGCCAGCCCCCGGGCGCTGGCTGCCGGCAGCGATGGCAAGGCCATGCTGACCATGGGCCCGGGGCTTTTGACCAACAGCATTATGGAGACCTTCTCCGGCGACCTCCTGGCGCAGCTGGTGTCGGCCCTGAATCCGTTCGCCAAAACCCAGGCGCACATGGCCTTCCAGTGCGGTGTGGTGGCCATGGAGATCGACGCCGGCCAGGTAAGTATCGAGCCGGTGGCGATACAGACAGAGAAACTGCAGGTGGTAGCCAGCGGCGAGGTGGACTTGACTGACGAGGCCATCAACATCGTGTTCAACACCAAACCGCGCAAGGGCGTGGGGGTGAGCGCCGATATGTTCGTCACGCCCTTTGTGTCGCTGGAGGGCACCCTGGCTGCACCGCGCATCGGGCTGGATGAAAAGGGCACCCTGCTCACCGCTGGGGCGGCGGTGGCCACCGGCGGTATGTCAATTTTGTGGAAGGGGCTGATGGACCGCGCCACCGGCACGGTGGATCACTGCGAGGGCACCTTTGCCAAGTACACTCACGCGCCGCTGCCGGCGCGCGAGAGCAGGTAGTCCCTGACCTCGGCGGCGCTGCCTCGCAGGGCAACCGGACGCGCCGTGCGGGCAAGCTGGTAGTCGTACATCGGGTCGTAGTAGTCCCTGAGCAGGGTGCGAATCCACAGGCGGTGGCCGCTGCTGTCGCCGTGCTGCTGCTCGGTGAGGGCCTGCTGAAGCTGGGCCTTGAGCGCCGCGTGGCGGCTGCCGCCCAGCCGGCGCTGCAACTTGGCCAGCGCCGTGTGCAGGTCATTGGCGAAGGCATCAAAGCCCTCTGCCTCGCCCAGCGCTTGCTGCCACTCGGCGAGCTTGTCAAGAATGTAGTGGCGGTAGCTGTGCTCCACCCGCGCTTCCAGCGGGCTTTCCACCACCACGGTGGTGGCGGATTCCATGCGGGTGCGCAGCGCCAGCGGCAGGGCGCAGCGGCCAATCAGCAGGCTTTCATCCTCCACCAGTAACGGCTGCCCGGGGGCGGCGTGGTCGGCGCGCAGCAGGGCGATGGCGATGCGGTTTTCAAAATCGATCTGCGCCGGCTGCCCGCCGGGGCGCTTACCAAAACTGCTGCCGCGATGGTGGGCCAGCTCCTCCAGGTCGATGCTGCGCGGCAGCTGGTGCAGCAGGTCGGTTTTGGCGCAGCCGGTGCGCCCGGCCACTACGATCAGCGGGCACCGCGCCAGCACCTCTTCTGTGGTGTCCAGCAGATACCGGCGCATGGCCTTGTAGCCGCCAATCACCCGTGGGTAGTTTACCCCGGCCTCACGCATCCACTGCTGCACGGTCTGGCTGCGCAGGCCACCGCGCCAGCAGAACAGGTAGCCTCCGGGGTGGGCGCGGGCAAAGGCCAGCCACTGCTGCAGGCGCTGTTCTTTTACCTCGCCACTGACCAGCCGGTGCCCCAAGGTGATGGCGGCCTGCTGGCCCTCGCGCTTGTAGCAGGTGCCCACCTGCGCCCGCTCGGCATCGGTCATCAGGGGCAGGCTGGCGGTGTGGGGGAAGGAGCCCTTGCGGTATTCCAGGGGCGCCCGGGTGTCGAACAGGGGCGTGTCGCGCAAGAACAGCGCGGCGTAGTCCTGGGTATCGGGGCGGCTCACGGCTGTTTCCGAATCGCTCAAGGCTGTTTCCCCGCGCTCACGGCTGCACCTCAATCCGCGGGCCGCTATTTTGCGGGCGCAGTTCGCCGATGCTGTGGCAGCAGGCGCCGGCGGCGCGCAGCAGGGCCTCAACGGCGTCGCAGGCCTCGGGGCGCACCGCCAGCAGCAGGCCGCCGCTGGTTTGCGGGTCGCAGAACAGGGCCCTTTGTTCGTCGTTCAGGGGGCCAAGGCGTGCGCCGTAGGAGTCGAAGTTACGCCCGGTGCCACCGGGCAGGCAGCCGGCGGCCAGGTAGTCCTGCACGGCTGGCAGCAGGGGCACAGCGGATGCGCGGATCACGGCGTTAACGCCGCTGCCCTCGCACACTTCCAGCAGATGGCCCATCAGGCCAAAGCCGGTAACGTCGGTCATGGCCTCTACCCCGTCGATGGCGGCCAGCTCAGTGCCAATGCTGTTGAGGGTGCACATCACGTCGCGGGCCAGGTGCTGGTGTTCCGGGCGCAGTTTTTTCTGCTTCTGGGCGGTGGTGAGAATACCCACACCCAGGGGCTTGCTGAGGTAGAGCCGGCTGCCGGCACTGGCCCGGTTGTTCTGCTTGAGCTGTGCTTTGGCCACCAGCCCGGTTACCGCCAGGCCGAAGATCGGCTCCGGCGAATCGATACTGTGGCCGCCGGCCAGGCTGATGCCGGCATCCGCGCAGGCCTGGCGCCCGCCGTCCACCACCTGTGCCGCCACGTGTGCGGGCAGGGTGTTCACCGGCCAGCCGAGAATGGCAATGGCCATCAGGGGGCGTCCACCCATGGCGTAAATATCGCTGATGGCGTTGGTGGCGGCGATGCGCCCAAAGTCAAATGGGTCGTCGGCAATGGGCATGAAGAAGTCCGTGGTGCTCAGCACCACCTGGCCATTGCCCAGGTCGTAGGCGGCCGCGTCGTCGCGGCTGTGGTTGCCCACCAGCAACCGGGGCGAGTCGGGTAACTGCAGCTGCGAGGCGAGGATGGTATCCAGCACCGCCGGCGCAATCTTGCAGCCGCAACCGGCGCCGTGGCTGTATTCGGTAAGGCGAATGGGCGCTGTGCTCATGCCGGGCTCCGTGGGTTGGGTAGTCGGTGGGCACCGTGGTTGCGCCTGGTGCCGGCTTGGCCAAAATCATACGCCACCACCGCGGCGCGGCCCAGTTGTGGCGGTGTTTTGCTCTTGCGGACGGTAGCGTTGCATTGCGCTTTCACGTTGTGCCGGCGATTTGTACCGGCAAGCGCCCCGATTCAGTACACTGCGCTTTTTTTAAGAGCGTTTACACATGGCCATCAACCTGGCGGAAGACGAACACTGGATGCGCCGCGCCCTGACCCTGGCCGACCGCGCCGAGAACGAGGGCGAGGTGCCCATTGGCGCGGTGGTGGTGCGCGAGGGCGCCCTGCTGGGAGAGGGCTGGAACTCGGTGATCAGCTACGCGGACCCCACCGCCCATGCCGAGATTGTGGCCCTGCGCGATGCCGCCCGGGCGGTGGGCAATTACCGCCTGCCTGGCGCCACCGTGTACGTCACCCTGGAGCCCTGCACTATGTGCGCCGGGGCGATGATTCACGCCCGCATTGACCGGGTGGTGTTTGGCGCCCGGGAGCCCCGCGCCGGGGTGGCCTGCAGCACCTGCTGTTTGCTGGACGAGCCGCGCTACAACCACCGGGTAAGCTGGCAGGAAGGGGTGCTTGCCGAAGACAGCAGCCAGCGCTTGAAGGCCTTCTTCCGCGCCCGGCGTTAACGGCGCGAGCGGCCCGCGCCGCCGCCCTGGCGATGCGGGGCCAGTTCGTTTTCCAGCATGCCGATCAGCGCATCCACCATGCGCACCGAGTCGCGCCGCGTCCAGGCCCGCTGGCGGGTGGTGATGTGGTAGTGCTGGGCGCCCGCCAGGGTGTCCTCGGCGAAGGCCAGGGCATCGTCGCTGGGCACCGCACTGCAACAGTCGCGGATCAGCGAGCGCAGGGGGCTGCCCGGTGAATCGCGCATGCTGGAGCGGGTAGAGCGCAGCTCCGGGTGCCGTGGCAGGGCCTCCAGAATACTGAGCATGGCGCGCCCGCGCAGGCCGGTGAGGGCCGCCCCCATGCTGTCAATCCAGGCAATCAACTGATCTCGCGGTGGCAGGCCCGGGTCGGGGAGTTCACCGAGCTGTTCGTAGGCCTGGGCCAGCATGTGCCGGATCAGCGCCAGCTTGCCGTCAAAGCGGCGATAGAAGGAGTTGCGGCCGCAGCCCGCCCGGGCCAGCACATCGTCAATCGTCATGCCATCAAACCCCATGGCGGCCAGGGACTCCCAGCCCGCCTGCAGCAGGGCGCTGTCTATCTTGCGGTTGCGGGGGCGGCCGCGGTTATTTTGCTCGCTCACGAATTTGCCTGGTGCGTCATTTTTCTGTCATTTAATTACGATACTGTGCCGTTCCTTAATTAATTGCAAGCCCTTGCGAGGTAAGAGGAATGGCTCAACAACCCCTGTCTGTTTATTGTAGCGCCGCGCTGCTGGCGAGTGTGCCGGCCCTGGCCGCGGCCGAGCCGGTGCGGTCTGCCGGCACTGCGCTGGAAGTCATCACCGTGACCGCCCAGAAGCGCGAGCAGCGCATTACCGATGTACCAATGTCCATGAGCGCCTACGATGGCGAGTTCCTGGAGCAGATCGGCGGCACCGAACTGGACCGTATTGCCGCCATCACCCCCGGCTTTGTCATCCAGCTGCAGGACAAGTTTGCGCCTGGTTTTTCCATTCGCGGCATCACCTCCAACGACTTCAGCCCCCAGAGCGAGTTGCGGGTGGCGGTGTTCCAGGACGGTGTGGCGGTAACCCAGGCGGCATCGTCCTACGGCGAGCTGTTTGATATCGACCGCATCGAAGTGGAGAAGGGCCCCCAGTCCACCCTGCACGGCCGCTCGGCGCTGAACGGCGGCGTTTCCATCTTCCACAAAACCCCCGAAGATGAGCTGGGTTTTGAAGTACAGGGCGGCATGGGCGACTACGACTATCGCCACCTGCAGGGGGTGGCCAATGTACCGGTCACCGACACCCTGGCGGTGCGCATCGGCGCCTTGATGCGCCAGCGCGACGGCTACGTGGAAGACATCGGCAGCGACAACACCTACAACGACATCGACGCCCGGGCCTACCGCTTCAGCGCCCGCTGGGAGCCTACCGATCGCTTCAGCTTCAACCTGGTGGCCACCCTGGATGAAGACGACACCAACAGCACCGTGCCCTTCAAGTCCGGCACCTTCCTGCCGCTGGACCAGGCAACCGGCGACGTGGTTGGCGACCTGGATTTCTGGTCGCCCCTGCACCTGGATACTTTCGGCGCCATTCCCGACCCGTACTTCCAGCGCGAAATTCGCGGGGCCAGCGGCATTGCCGAGTACGACATCGACGAGCGCCTGAGCCTGACCGCCATCACCGGCTACCGCTGGTTTGACGCCTGTGAGTCCTTCGACAGCGACGGCACCTCCACCAACATGATTGCCGGCCACCAGTGCAACGGCGGCGAGCAGCTCTCGGAAGAAATTCGCCTGAACTTCACCGGCCTTGGCAATTTCGACGGCTTTGTGGGCGCCAGTGTGTTCGACGCCAGCAACTACATGAGCATGGATCTGGGCTACGACGAGCGCGCCATGGCCCTACTGCTGGGCGGCGTGCTGCAGCCGCTGGCCCCGCGCGGGCTGACCAACGACGAGATCAACGCCCTGCTGGGCCCCACGGCGGATGTGCTCAAGCCCTTCCACCTGGATCGCACTGAAACCAACGCCGATGTGCGCACCTACGACCTGTTTGCCGATGCCACCTGGCACCTCAGCGAGCAGTGGGAAGTGTTTGCCGGCGCCCGGGTCACCTGGGATGACAAAACCGTGTACTTGCGCGGCACCACGCCCTTTGGCCCCAGCAACCTGACCGGCGGCGGCATCCTGTTCAACCCCACGCCCAATGGCGATACCGTCAGCGACGACAACAGCTCCACCACCACCACCGGCCGCGCCGGTGTACGCTACAGCTTCAGCGACAGCCTCAACTGGTACGCCGTGTACGGCATCGGCAAGCGCCCGGAAGTGCTCAACGTGGGCGCCGACGGCAGCTCCGAGGTTATTCCCACGGAAGAGCTGGCATCGGTGGAAACCGGGCTCAAGTTCCAGCTGCTGGACAACCGCCTGGTGGGCGACACCTCCATCTACTACTACGAATACGAGAACTTCCAGACCCAGGCGGTGATCGATGGCCGCTTTACCGCGGTGAACGCCGGCGAGGCGGACGCCACCGGTTTCGAGACACAGTTCAATTATCTTGCCTCCGAGGCAATCAACCTCTTCGCCAGCTACGGCTACAATAAGGCGCGCCTGCGTTCCGGTGCCTACGACGGCAACCAGTTCCGCAACAGCCCTGACCATAAATTTTCACTGGGCGCCAACCTGGCCCTGCCACTGTTTGGCGGGTCCCTGGAGTTTTCACCGGTGTACAGCTGGCAGTCTGAAATGTTCTTCTTCGACGATAACGACAAGCCCGAACTGCAACAGCGCGTGCCCGCCGCCTTTTCCGACACCAAGGTGGACGAATACCAGGACAGCTTTGGCCTGCTCAGTGCGCGCCTGTCCTACTACGGCGGCAGCGGCAACTGGTCGCTGGCCCTGGTGGGCGGCAACCTGACCGACGAGAAATACCTGGTGGATGCCGGCAATACCGGTGACTACTTTGGCATCCCGACCTTTATCGGTGGCAGCCGTCGCAACGTGCGCGCCGAATTCAGTTTCGATTTCTAATAAAGCCTGCAAGGAGTGAATCGCATGACATCCATCAAACCCCTGTGCCGCGCGGTGGCGGTGGCCTGCCTGCTTAGCGGCCTGGCCCCCGTGGCCGGCGCCGGTGACGATACCTTCACCATCGCCGTAATCCCCGATACCCAGAACTACCTGGACTACACCCACCAGACCGCCGAGGGCTTTCCCTTCGACGCCAACGTCATGTTCATCGAGCAGATGCGCTACATCGCCGACAACCTGGAAAGCGCCGGCGGCGAAATCGCCTTTGTCACCTCCCTCGGGGACGTGTGGCAGCACCAGACCCTGGCCATGGACGAAGAGCACAAGGCGCGCGGGTTCAAGACTGCCCCCAACCCGTTGTTCGACGGCCACTTCCAGCCCACTGAAAAAACCCGCACCGTGGAAATGCCCAAGGCCCACGAGGGGTTCTCGCTGATCGCCGGCAAAGTGCCTTTCTCTGTAGTGCCGGGCAACCACGACTACGACGCCATGTGGACCGATTCCAAACACCCGCCGGCGGCCGAGTTCGACCCCACCGACTGGTCCAGCCTCGGGGTTTTGCACCCGGGTGGCCTGGATAACTTCCGCTCTGTGTTTGGTGCAGAAACCGCCTTCTTCAAAGACAAGCCCTGGTATGTGGCCTCTCACGATGGCGGCGCCGACAGCGCGCAGATCTTCACCGCCGGTGGGTATCGCTTCCTGCACATTGGCCTGCAGTTCGACGCGCCCAACGAAAGCCTGGCCTGGGCGGCGGAGATCGTAAAACGCTACCCGGGGCTGCCCACCATCGTCTCCACCCACGATTACATGAACACCGAGGGCGAGCGCAAAGCCAACGCGCTGATCGACGGCCAGCGGGTGGACCCAATCCACAACAACCCGGAAATGGTGTGGCAGAAGTTCATCAGCCAGCACGACCAGATCTTCCTGGTGCTGTGTGGCCACCAGCACGCCCAGGCCCAGCGGGTGGACAGCAACGCCGCCGGCAACCCCGTGTGGCAGCTGCTGTCGGACTACCAGGACCGCCACCAGACCCTGGTGGATGTGAACTATGAGTTTGGCCAGTTCCCCGTGGGCATTGGCGATGGCTGGCTGCGCTTTATGGAATTTGACATGGGCGGCGACCAGCCCAGCGTACACGTGCGCACCTACTCCACCCATTACGATGCCCAGAGCAGCGACCTTGCCGAGTACGCCGACTGGTACCGGGAGAAAGAAAAGCCCAAGGAGTCCGTGGAGCAGTACCTGGCCGGGGACGACTTTGTCATCTCCCTCGACGGCTTCCACCAGCGCTTCAGCGGCGCCCGAATCACGCCCTGACGTGCCTGCAGCGGGAGCCGCCAGACTTGGCGGTTCTCGCCTCTTCCCTTCTGGTTGGGCATTGTTTTCTGTCGGGGTAGCCGAACGGAAAAGTTATCAGAGCATCGATCCAATGAACGATTTCAGGCCCGGGCACCGGAGGGCCATAGTCTTTTTTCGCGGCTTGACTAGCGCATCTCCGCATGGCCTCCAGAAACAATTAAGACTTTTTTACACGCTAAGCGTTCGACATCCAGTCGGGAGGCGAGACGCTTTGATCTAACATTTCAATGTACTGTGTAGTTTTGCTGAACGCCTGCGGATCAACCCCTCGGGTTATCTGTTCGAATTGCTCATGTCGCAGGCGCCCCATTGCACGCAACTCACTCCGGGCTGCCCCGCTGTCACCATTGCAACTTCTACTTCGATTCACCGTTGAGCGGTGAGTTCGCCCTGCCAAAAAAGCCCTGCTATGAATGATAATCGGGAACGAGTTGCTCTCCTCCGACAAGGCCATCACAACTACCTATTAGGGAGTTAATATCGGGAATTTCGACCCTGCCGTAACTGCGTCGAAGCAGTCCCGCCTCTTCCAGCTTCTTCAACTCGCGACTGATGCCCTCCCGGTTAGATCCCAGCATTCGAGCAAGATTTTGGTGAGTAAAACCCTCAAGCACAGTCGCTCCATGTTCGTCCTCTACGCCGACACTGTAAGCCAAGCGCCCCAACAGGCGCGCGAGGCGATCGTTCATTGACAGAGCGGTGGCCTCATCGACGGTTGTATGGGCAATACGCAGGCGGCAGGATAGTAGTTTATTGATCTGCACAGGTATCTCGGGATACGTGGTGTATAGCTCGTCGAAATCACGCTTGTGCAGGACCAGGAGATCTGCGGGCCCTTGCGCGTAGGTACTGTGTACGCGACAAAGCCCATCTATCAGGCTCAGTTCGCCAAAGCAATCTCCCGCCTGAAGGACTGCATACTGAATTTCTTTACCTCTCAGTGTGTAGTTGCTTGAACGTATCTTCCCGGACGCCACCATGTAGAGTTCGTGACCTTCTTCTCCCAGCATGTATACGGCTTCACCATCACCATAGTGACGCGTTCGCATACGCTGTACCACAGCCTCACGGATGTCCGGTGGGAGATTGTCTATCCAGCTATGTAGGGCGCGGATCTTTTTCATGCTCTTGGATGCCCGGGACCAAATAGGTCCAAAGTTAATAAGTGCTAATTAAATTAGAGTGCTCGAAGCGCGCTGAAGCTCACGGTGGTATGCACTGAAGCCCCGGTTGCTTGCCGTAGAGAATAGTAAGTGATTGTGAGAATTGTTACGAAATCTCTGAGAGAAAGCTGCCACAGTAGCCACCCAACTGGCTGATCGGCAACGTCGCAGGGGTGTCCGCATGAGAAATATCAAGGGTTTAGTCGCCTGGGTGACCGGCGGTGGATCAGGCATTGGACGAGCGACCGCAATTGAGTTGGCCAATGCCGGGGCCACGGTCATTGTCAGTGGTCGTCGCCAGGAGCCATTGGTGCAAACCGTGGCGCTGATCAATACTGCGGCAGGATCCGCCGATTTCGAGCTAATGGATCTTGCAGAAAAACAGCAATGTTATCGGGCGGCCGAACGCATCATGGAGCGTCACGGCCAGGTCGACATTTTGGTCAATAACGCGGCAACCAACCTTCCCACTCGCCACTGGCATTCCATGCAAGATGGCGATTTTGAGCATGTTATCAATACCAACATCAACGGTATCTATCACTGCACCCAGGCGGTATTGCCGACCATGCGTAAAAACAGTGACGGCCTGGTTATCAACATTGCCTCCTGGGCTGCTGTTCACAACACCTACCTGTCTGGCGCGGCCTATAGCACGTCCAAAGCGGCGCTGCGCACACTGACAGATACCCTCAATATGGAAGAAGGTCATCATGGTATTCGGGCAACAGCCATCAGCCCGGCAGAGGTCGCGACACCTTTCGCCAAACAACGGGTAGGAGGTGCTGCGGCCGAAGGCGCGCTCGACATTGCACTGCAACCGGAAGATGTAGGTGAAACCATTGCATTTGTCGCTCAGTTACCGGTGCGAGCCTGTATCAATGACCTTGTTATCAGCCCCTCGAATAACCGTTGGTATACCTTGGCTCGGTCTGTTGGCAACTAAATTCCTCATAGGAGATTACAGTATGCCCACGAAGAACAGCGACATCATTCATTCCAGTGGCAATAGCCTGATGAACCAGTTTCGCAATGGCCTTATGAAGGGGGCCGGCTACGACACGAACGAACTAAAGAAAAAGCCGCTGATCGCCATTGCCAACTCCTTCACCGAAATGACCGCCGGCCACAATCATCTGGACAGGTTGGGTAACAAGGTCAAAGAGGGAATTCTGGTCGAGGGTGGAGAATACGCGGAATTCAACGTGCCTGCGCCCTGCGACGGCATTGCCATGGCCCACGACGGTATGCGCTATGTCCTGGCGCAGCGTGATCTCATCGCTGATATTGTCGAAACCCACGTGCGTTCGCAGGCGTTTGATGCAGTGGTCTTTATCGCCGGTTGCGACAAAATCAACCCGGGCATGATGATGGCCATGGGCCGCCTGGACCTGCCGAGCATTTACCTTTCCGCCGGCACCGGACAGATGAATATTCGCAACGCCCCATCGTTTACTTCTTCAATCGATCACTTTGATTATAAAGGCGACTCCGAGGCGACGTATGAAACCATGCACTGCAGTACCTGTGGCGCCTGCGAAATTATGGGCACCGCTAATACCTTCCAGTGCCTGGCTGAAGTACTGGGTATCTGCCTGCCAGGCAGCGGCAATATACCCGGCTGGCACTCGGATAAGTTGAAAGCGGCACGGGCCACGGGTCAGCGTGCGGTACAGATGTTCCATGAAGGGCTGAATGCACGTCAGTTCCTCACCCAGCAATCACTTGAGAACGCCGCGAAGATGCTCATGGCCATTGGTGGTTCCACCAACGGTATTTTGCACCTTCCTGCCATTGCTGAATCGGCAGGCGCAAAACTGACTCTGGAGCACTTTGAACGTGCCACACAGGAGATGCCCACCTTGTTGGCGATTAGCCCCAATGGCCCCTGGGGAGTTCAGGATTTGTGGGCCGCTGGTGGCATGCCGGCTGTACTCAAAGTGATGCAGAACGATATCAACACATCTACCCCAACCGTTGATGGAAGGACATTGCAGGAAGTAGTCGATACAGCAACGGTGCTCAACTCCAGGGTCATTCCTGCGCGAGACAATCCCCATCGACCCACCGGCGGCATTGCGGTACTGCGCGGAAATCTTGCCGCAGACGGGTCAGTGGTCAAGCGCGCAGGGGTTAAGGAGAACATGCTCAAGTGTAAAGGAACTGCTGTCTGTTTCGATTCGGAGGACGATGCTCTGGCTGGGCTAAACGAAGGAAAAATAAAAGCCGGTGATATCGTGGTACTGCGTTATCAGGGACCAAAGGGTGGCCCGGGCATGCCGGAAATGCTGGGTTTCACATTGGCGCTGAAGTCAGCCGGGTTGGCAGACACGGCGCTGGTGACGGACGGCCGGTTCTCCGGCGCGACCAGTGGCCCCTGTGTCGGTCATATCTGCCCCGAGGCTGCCGATGGTGGTCTTATCGCCCTGATTGAAAACGGTGACATGATCGAGATCGATATGCTCGAGGGTCGTATCCATGCCGATGTGTCGGACGAGGAAATCGCCAAGCGGCGGGAACAGTGGAACCCCTTGGTAAAGGACGTGGGTTTTGGTTTTATGGACCGCTATCGCCGACACGTCCGCTCCGCTAGTGAAGGTGCGATCCTCGACTGAACCCGGCCAGCGTTCAGCACCAAAAGAAAAGTGCGAGCGCGCAGACTGTGCTGACTTTTTATAACTTTCTTGCAGAGGAAAAACGCCATGTCAAACAATGACGCCAACGCCATTGCGGAACTGCACCAGATATTCGACGCGCAACGCGCCGCTTTCTCTCACAATCCCGAACCGGAGATGCCCCGGAGAATCGAGCTATTGCAGCGCATTCCAGAGATGCTCGCCAGTCGCCATGCGCAGGTGGTTGACGCCCTGCAGAGTGATTACAAAAACCACCCGGCACTCACCGCCACTCTGTTCGATTTTCTCAACATTCTGGAGCGCAACCAGCACGCTTTGGACAATATCGAACAGTGGATGCAACGCGAAGAACGACCCTTGGCTCAGGCGTTGTACGGCAGCTCAGTCGCCTACATCCGCCATCAACCCAAGGGGGTAATAGGCAATCTTTCGGCCTGGAACTTCCCGTTCGATATTTCATTTGGTCCAATGATCGATATGCTCGCAGCGGGCAACAGGGTGATCATCAAGCCCTCTGAGCAAGTTCCTGCCTGTGGTGAAGTGATGCGTGAAATGATTGGCGATACTTTTGCTGCTGATGAGGTGGCGGTGGTGACCGGAGGACTCGATCTGGCTCGCCACTTCAGCACACTCCACTGGGATCATCTGGTCTATACCGGCAATACCCGTGTTGGTCGTGAGGTCGCGCTCAAGGCAGCTCAGAACCTGGTCCCCGTGACCCTGGAACTGGGCGGCAAAAATCCTGTCATCCTGACAGAGGACGCCGTCACGCCAAACAATGTCGAACGGATTCTCGCGACGAAGATAACCAAGAACGGCCAGATATGCATCAACGTGGACCATGTCTATGTGCCCCGATCCAAACGGGACCTTTTCCTGGACCTGCTCCGGAAGCAGATTGCTGCCTGGTTCGACGACTTCACGCTTAGCGACGAAGTCTGCAATATCCTGAACCAGCGCCAGTGGAGTCGCCTGCAGAATTTGGTTGAAGAGGCCCGGGAGAGTAACCCCACAAGTCTTGTGGAACTGGGTTCACCGGCCAGCACTGAGAATGGTTGTCGCATGCCCTTCACCGTTGTATGTGATCCAGCACCCGAGATCGGCGTATCGACCACGGAGATGTTCGGCCCGATTCTGCCAATCCACACCTTTGATACGCTGGATGAAGTGATCAATGGCATCCACCGCCGGGAACGGCCCTTGGGTATCTACATGTTTTCCAACAATCGAGAAGACATTGAGTATGTACGCAGCCGTACCTCTTCCGGCGGCTTCACTGTTAACTGCGTGGCACTACACGGCGCCCAAGCAAACCTGGGTTTCGGCGGCGTTGGGCACAGTGGCACCGGGCGTCATCACGGTATTGAGGGCTTCCGCGAATTCTCTAATCCCCGTGCATACCTGGAATTGGCCGATGACGCCCGAATTGAGCCATTGCTGACACCTCATCGGGAACAGACTGTCGAGTTTGTCCGCCATCTGATGAGTACCTGACAGTTTGAGCGTGCCTTTGTCAGCAAGGCGATTGGCTTCACCGCTGTAATCGATCAGTCGCAAGTTGCCGCTGCTGTCTTCATGCTGTTGGATCGGCTTTAGAGCCATTCAGCGCGGCCGTACCGCCAACCTTGGATACAAGGTTGGCGGTACTGTTATTGCCTTGTGAATTTTACAAGTTGTCCTTGCGCGGCAACCGCGTAGGGACATTCCGTAAGCGCCTGCAGATTTCCCCGACATTTTTGCCACGGCCACCGTTACTGCCAGATTGAACTGGCGCCTAAATACAAGTAATGGGCATATTTCCACAAATTGGCATCCTGCCGTCGGAGTACATTCACTGCTCAGTTTGACGCTGATCCCGCGAAGCGGTTCCAGATACCTCATGGTCTGGAAAAACGATGGGCACCCACTCGAATACATCGAACAACAAGAGGTAGGAACATGCGAGCTTATCCTGGTACCAATCTTGTCTCCGCACTGTTCGTGCTGTCCGCTCTGTTTGCTACGGATGGTGTTGTCGCCGGACAACCCCGTGGCGACCGACCGGCTGTCATCACACCAGGCAGCTATGCGCCGGTAACCGATCAGCGGCTGATTAGCGCCATCCACGACGATGCGAACTGGATGTCCTACGGCAAGGACTACAGCGACACGCGCTACAGTCGGCTGGACCAGATAAACGACGAAAGCGTTTCCAAGTTGGGCCTTGCTTGGTCGCAGGATATCAATTCGCAATATGCTAACGAGGCAACACCGCTGGTGATCGATGGTGTGATGTATGCAGCGTTACCGCGCAACGTGGTTTGGGCGCTGGATGCGAAAACCGGCAGGCGGCTGTGGGAGTTCACCCCGGAACTGGATCTTACTTACGGGCGGGTTGCCTGTTGCGGCTTGATCACGCGTGGCCTGGCGGCCTGGGGCGACAACATCTACATCGCTACCATTGACGGCCAACTTATTGCAGTCAATCGTCGCAGCGGCGAAAAGGTCTGGTCGGTGCAAACTGCCGAGATGAAGGACGGTTACACCATCACGGCGGCGCCGCGCGTGGTGAAGGGCATGATTATCGTTGGCAACGGTGGGGCTGAGTATCGCGCGCGGGGCTACGTCACTGCCTACGATGCTGAAAGCGGGAAGCAAATATGGCGCTTTTATACAGTGCCAGGCAATCCGGCCGACGGCTATGACAGTGAGGCTATGAAAATGGCAGCCACCACCTGGACTGGCGAATGGTGGAAGCATGGGGGTGGCGGTAACGTCTGGGACAATATGGCCTACGATCCGGAACTGGATCTGCTTTACCTCGGCGTGGGAAACGGGGGGCCGAACAACGCGAAAATTCGCAGCCCAGGAGGAGGAGATAACCTGTTCCTGGCGTCAATCGTCGCGTTGAAGCCCGATGACGGCACCTATGTGTGGCACTTCCAGCAGACCCCTGCTGAAACCTGGGACTACACGGCAACCCAGCAAATGAGCCTGGTCGATCTCGAAATTGACGGCAAGCTGCGCAAAACAATCATCCAAGCACCGAAGAACGGATTTTTCTATGTAATTGACCGAGAAACGGGTGAGTTCATCTCGGCCAACAACTATGCACCGGTAAACTGGGCAACACACATTGATCAAACCACCGGCAGGCCGGTGGAAACTCCTTGGGCTCGCTGGTACGACTCGGACGAGCCGGTATTCATCACGCCCGGCGTTCAGGGGGCACACGACTGGCAGTCGATGTCCTACAGCCAGGCTACCGGTCTAGCTTACATCCCGACGATGCACTATGGCATCCCGCAGCTAGCCGTGACGCCAGAGGAGACGGATCGCCAAGTGTACACTTCGGGCTTTGATCACCTGCTGTTAAAGATCCCGGATGATGCCCAGACCGTCGAGGCAGTTCGCAAGGAGCATCGGGGTGAGCTTGTTGCCTGGGATCCGATCAGGCAACAGGCGGCCTGGTCGGTGGACTACGACCATCCGTGGAATGGCGGCCTGCTCTCCACCGCGGGGAACCTGGTGTTTCAGGGTACGTCCAACGCTGAGTTCGTGGCCTACGCCGCTGACTCAGGCAAACGGTTGTGGTCCTTCCCCACGCAAAGCAGCACAGTCGCCGCACCCATAACCTACAGCGTCGGTGACGAGCAGTACGTGGCTATCATGACCGGCTGGGGCGGCGCATTCTCCAACGCGTTGGGCGGCACCATTCCGGCCAAGGGAAAACCCAGGGCCGGGCAACTTCTGGTGTTCAAACTGGGTGGCACGGCCTCGGCGACTGTTTTCCCCGATCCGGTCCCGGCACAGTTCCCTGCGCCAGAACCTGTCGGCTCCGACGAATCGGTGGCCGAAGGTGAGAAGCACTACTACACATACTGCGTCGTCTGTCACGGCGAGGGTGCTGTTGCTGGTCCCAACTTCCCCGATTTGCGCCACAGCCCGTTCATCCACAGTCAGGCCAGTTTTGACGCTGTCGTCCTGGATGGCGCGTTGGCGAACAAGGGCATGTCGAGTTTCAAGGACAAGCTCTCGGTGGGTGAAACCGAAGCACTGCGCAGTTTCCTGATCCACCGCGCCAATACGCCTACGGCCAAGGATGATCTGTCATCCCGGGGGGAGCGAAAATGAACGGCGTGCAGAAGCAGCGACTCCTGACCCAACCGATCCGTATCGGCGGCGTGGAGATTGCAGGACGCTTCGTCAAGGCCGCCTACACGGAGACCATGTGTACAGAAGATGGCTTCGTCACCGATCAATTGATCCAGCACTACGAAGAACTGGCTCGCGGAGGCACGCCGCTGCTGATTACCGGCGCGACCTATTTCAACAAATACTCACAAGCGATGAAGCGTGGCCTGGCACTGGACCACGACGACAAGATTCCCGGTCTGCAGCGCCTGACCCGAACGGTGCAGCAGTACGGCTCAAAGATCTTCGTGCAGCTCTACCACGTTGGCCGCCAGGCTGCTCCGGGTAATGTGGGTAGAACCGACGCCCAGGCACCATCGGCCAGGTATGAGTTCACCGTTGGCTGTATGCCGCGCGCCATGACGATTGAGGAAATCCATGACTGCGTCTACCAGTTCGGTCTGGCGGCAGCACGGGCCAAGCAGGCTGGTTTTGACGGAATCGAGTTGCACGCCGCTCACGGTTACCTGATCAGTTCCTTTCTGACGCCGCACACCAATCGCCGAACCGACCAGTATGGCGGGTCGTTCGAGAACCGGCTGCGGTTCCTGGTCGAAGTCTATCGGGCCATGCGCGAACAGGTCGGCCGGGACTTTCCCATCGTCATCAAACTCAACGGCCACGACGACCTACCTCTGCGCAAGGGGCTCAATACCGAGGACTGCGTGCGGATCGCCCTGCGCATGCAAAAGGAAGGCATCGATGGCGTCGAGGTGTCGTGCGGGCACTACGAGTCCGGAATCACCTCCGATCGGGGCAACTGGAAGGGTTTCTTTCGCACCATGGTCACTTACGGTGCCGCCAAGGATTGGCCAGCTTCGCACCGCGCAGTAATCCGTCTGCTCTCGCCTCTGCTGTCCTGGTTCTATAACCGAATCTCCGGATTCCGGCCGGCATTTAACCTGTCTTACGCCCAGGCATTCAAGCAAGCGCTGGATATTCCGGTGATCTGTGTTGGTGGCTTTGCCGAGGTAGCGTTGATTGACGAGGCCCTGGAATCCGGCGGCTGCGATTTGGTGGCGGCGGCGCGCCCGGTAATCGCGGATCCCCACCTGTTCAACCACTTGAAGGCCGGCGTACGCGGACCTCAGTGTGATTTTTGCCAAGGTTGTTTTGCCCGAGCCGGCGCCATGCCCGCTGATTGCTACAACCCAAGAGTGAGGGCCGAGAAAGCCCTCATGCTACGTGCGGAGCAAGGAACTGACCTGGTAAGCCGGCCGGTCAACGCCGGGTGGCAGAGCTGTGCTAACGAAATCCGGCCAACTAAGACGTCCCCGAGGAACAATGATGAACGACAGTATGAAGGGTAAGCGCTTGGTGATACTGGGTACTCTGGATACCCGCGGCGATGAAGTGGCCTTCGTCCGTACGCTTTTGCAAGCGCGCGGTCACCGCGTGAGCACCATCGACATGGGAATACTAGGCGAGCCCATGGCCGGCGAGGGTGACTATCCCCGCCAACAGGTGGCCGAGGCTGGGGGAAGCTCGCTGGACGAGTTGGTAGCGGCCGCCAGGTCGGGCGCCGATCGCGATGCCGGCACACGGATAATGATCAAGGGAGCGAAGAGAATCGTGGCCGAGCTGGCGGCCCAGGACAAGCTGGACGGGGTGATGGGGCTGGGCGGTTCCACGGCGGCCGCCGCTGGCGCCGCGGTGATGAATGGGCTGCCCATTGGTCTGCCGAAGATTTTATTGACCACCTTCACTCGCCTGGCACCAATTGGCGAGGAAGACATCGTCGTCATGCAGACTCCCACCGATCTTATCGGGCTCAACGCGATCGTTTCGCGCGCATTGGCTAATGCCGCAGGGGCGCTGGCTGGCATGGTCGAGCAAACGGTGCCGACTGCATCGAAAAAGAAACTGGTGGGTATTACAGCCCTTGGTGTAACCACACCGGCGGTCCAACACGTTATCAGCCGCCTTGAGTCGCAGGGATTTGATACCGCCGTCTTTCATGCCACGACGGAAAAGCTCGACCGCCTGATTGCTG
Source organism: Parahaliea mediterranea (assembly GCF_003402235.1). GTDB lineage: Bacteria > Pseudomonadota > Gammaproteobacteria > Pseudomonadales > Halieaceae > Parahaliea > Parahaliea mediterranea. The sequence goes on along the minus strand of NZ_QEWO01000002.1, from coordinate 471,220 downwards.
GGGGAGTGATCAATGCCGTCATTGATCTGACCACCTTTGAGAGCATCCTGAAGCTCTGTTATAGCGACGAGCAGCTTCAGGCAGCCACCGGTACCACCGAGGTTGACCGTACCCGCCTGACCTCGGCGGAGCAAAGAGGGATTCCCCTGGTTATCGCACCCGGGGGCCTGGATATTCACATACTACCGGGTGTTCAGAGCAAGGACATGATTCCCGCGCCGCTGCAGGGACGCCCGTCGGCCAAGCATGGCCCGGATATCATGCTTGTCAGGACCAGTGCAGAAGAGATGAAAGCCGTCGCGACGGACATTGCCCGGCGTTTAAATCAGGCTCCCGGTCGGGTCGCCGCCGTGATCCCCACCGCTGGATTCTCCGACGCGAGTCGTGAAGGTACCTCGTTGTATGCGCCACATACCGATCAGGTCTTCATCGACCTTCTCAGGCAGCAAGCTAATAGTGCGTCCGCGTTACACATCTTGGATTGCAACATCAATGATGCGCAATTTGCTGACGCGGTGATCGAGGTATTCAACACCGTTCTCAAGGGAGACCAGAACGATGCGAATTGAACGACAGGAAATCATCCGTCGCCTGCGGGTACAAACTACCGAAAACAGGGCAATCCTCGGAGCGGGCTGCAGCAACGGCCTGATCGCAAAATGCGCCGAGGCTGGCGGCGCCGACCTAATCATAGTCTACAGCACCGGCAAAACTCGCATGATGGGACTCCCCACCACCATGATTAACGTGGTGTCCAATGAAATGACCCTGGGCATGATCGACGAACTACGCAACGTCGTGCGTGATACGCCCCTAATCGCCGGTATCGAGGCGAACGATATCTACTGCCTCGATCAGGACGAATCCATACAGCGATTTATCGACAAGGGCTTCAGTGGTGCCATCAACTTTCCAACAGTGGGACTGACCGAGAACATATGGGGTGGTGATGATATGGCTGAACGCAAGAGTCGCGCGGCACTCGCCAAGGGCTACGGTCAGGACTCCTGGGGTTGGCAGCGCGAGGTCGAGATGATTCGCCTGCTACGCCGCAAAGACATTTTCACCATGACCTACTGTGTGTCTATCGACGACGCAAGGAGCATGGCCGAGGCGGGTGCCGACATGATTTGTGCACACGCAGGGCCGAGTCGCGGTGGACTTGCCGGCTGGAACAGCGAGAGCGCCTCCGACATGATGATGGCGCACTTCCAGGAGATGCATCGGGTCGTGCGGGAGATCAACCCCGAGGTGTTCTTCGTGATCCATGGCGGCCCTTTCTATGATCCGGAATCCACCGAGGTGATTTACCGGGAAACGGAGGCCGAAGGTTTTATTGCGGCATCAGCAGTTGAGCGTATTCCCATCGAGCGCGCGGTTGTCGACACCTGCCGCGCCTTCAAGCGTCATCAGGTACGTGGCGGTTGAGTTGCATTGACGCAAGGCGCTGCCCGATCATCGATGGGTTTTCCTCCACTCCCTGGGACTGACGCCATTCCAGCGCCTGAAGGCGTGGGACAGGTTGGCCTGCGTCTTGAAACCCAACAGGATCGCTATCTGAGTCAGTTGCAGGCTCGAGTTGACCAGATAGTGTTCCGCCGTCTGCTTCCGGATGGCATCGAGCAATTCCTGAAAGCTCGTTCCCTGATCGCTGAGGTTCCGTTGCAGGCTTCTTTGACTCATAGCCACCGACTTTGCAATGCTCTCCAGCCCGATATCACCGTGCGGCATGCCGCGACGGATATTGGCCTCGACTTGCAGGATGAGATCGTCCGGCGCCAGGATGTTCTCGGAGTAAACCTGCCGTTTGATGAGTTCGTGAAGATGCGCATCGGCGCTTGGTAAGGGCGCATTCAGAATGTCGGCATCGAAAATTAAGGCGGTTTTTTCGGCATTAAAGATCAGGTTTTCGCCGAATAGCTGCCGATATCGTTTTCTGTCGTGATATGCGACTTTGTGAGCGAAATGTATTTCGTCTGCATGCCACTGCTTACCCAGGAAAGTGCGAAGTATCTCCGTCCCAGTGGCGGCAAGGTGCCCCATCATCTGCTGTGAGCCCAGCGGGGTGGGAACGATGATACTGGCGGACAAAATCACTTTGTTGTTGAAGTGTTCGATGACGAGCAAGATACCCGTCGTGTGCATCCGGTAGCTATCAAGTATGGTGTCCAGCGCAGTACCAACCGTTGCACTGGAAGCAATGGCATAGCTGAAGGTGCCGAAGGCCTTGATACTCTGTTGAAAACCCAGTTCTGCGCCAAACAAGGGATTGCTCGTTTCCTCGGCGCCGATTTCCAGCAGCTTGATGTAGCGCTGCAACGGAAAATACAGATCAGGCTCGCGCAGATAGGTGGTCGAGAGGCCGGCAAGCGCCATAAGGCGCTCTGGATCCTTATCGTAATGTTTGACCATATCTTCAAACCCCACCAGGGACGAAGCTCTGATGAGAGCTGTGGCTCGTTTCATGCGGTCCTCTCGCCCGAGATGATTTGGCACCAATAAGCAAATATTTTGCGTAATGAAGCAAAATCTAGCAAGGATCCATTGGTAGATTGGGAGCATGAATTCGAGCCCCTGCTCGATGAAAAATGGATTGCTCTTCCTGGGAGATGGCGGTGGATCGAGTGCTTGGTAGGTCTGTTATGCAAAATGCCTGGGTGTCAGATGATATTGAATCACTGGCACACAGGTGGGCCGAGGATATGGGGGTCGGTCCATTCTTTTTCATGGAGCAGGAGTTCGCTAACTCGAAGTATCGTGGGCGGGCCACCCCATGCAGATTTAAGGTGGCAATCGCTCAGGCCGGTGCCGTTCAGATCGAACTGATTCAGCCATTGACTGATGAGCCTTCAGCGTATCGCGAAACTGTCGAGCCTGGTCAGACTGCGCTTCACCATATGTGCATTGCCAGCAAGGACTTCGCTGGCGACGTTGCCTATTTCAATGCCCTGGGCTACGAAACTGTCCAGGAAGGCAGTGTTGGGGGAGCGCGGGTCGTCTATCTAGATACCCGGTCCATGACTGGTTATATGCTGGAAATCATCGAGTTTACCCCTGTCGCAGAAGTGTTGTTCGGTGCTATAGCAGAAATTTGCAGTCATTGGGATGGCAAGGACGCGTGGCGCTCGATGGAGACCCTCATGGGCTGATCATCCGCCGATTGAATGCTCTGCCCATCTCAGAATTGAACCTCTCACTGAATTCTTCACCATCTTGCTGGACTTTCTCGCCGAAAGCCTGGAGCACGGGAATGCTACACCACATTAAAAATATAACTTTGGCATGTGCCGCTTCTCTCCTTCCATTGCTGGGCGTGGCTCAGGATGTGCCTCCGCCAACTGACAAACAGGTGACGTATTCGCCCTATCCGGGCCAGGACTTTCCCAATCAGGTCTTTTTTGGTGACACTCACCTGCATACCGCTTTCTCAGCAGACGCTGGGCTAGCCATGTGCATTCTCACACCGGATGACGCGTACCGCTTTGCCAAAGGTGAGGTTGTGACATCGTCCCAGGGCATTCCTGCCCGATTGCAACGGCCGCTGGATTTCCTTGTGGTGGCCGATCATGCCGAGAATCTGGGTATTGCGGTGGCGCTGGAGGAAAACAACCCTCTGCTGCTGGGCAACGAATGGGGCAAGACGCTAGCCGAGATCTATGCGCCTCGCACCATCGACGCGCGAAGTGAAAGCTACTTGCAGTGGTTTGGTGCAGTGAATACGCCCGGAGGCTCTGACCCTATGAAAGGTTCTGGCCTCAACGAAACGATGTGGGAGCGGGTCACCGAGGCAGCGGAGCGACACAACGACCCCGGCAGTTTCACCGCCTTTATCGGCTATGAATGGACCTCGGGCCCGGAGGGCGCGAATCTACATCGCAACATCATCTTCAGGGATGGCAAACAGCGTGCCGACCAGGTCATTCCCTTCTCGGCCTATGACAGTGAAGACCCGGAAAAACTCTGGGATTGGATGGACGAGTACGAGAAGAAGACCGGAGGCCAGGTGCTAGCCATCCCACACAACGGCAATTTATCGAACGGCCGGATGTTCGATGATGTCACGCTTTCCGGGGAGGCCCTAACGGCCGCGTATGCCGAGCGCCGGCAGCGGTGGGAGCCGTTGTACGAGGTAACCCAGATCAAGGGTGATGCGGAAGCGCACCCGCTACTGTCGCCCAACGACGAGTTTGCTGACTATTACACCTGGGACAAGGGGAGCTACGGTCCTGAGCCTAAAACCCCAGACATGCTGCCGAGGGAATACGCTCGTCCCGTGCTCAAGCGTGGTATTCAATATGAATCCCGCTTGGGTAGTAACCCGTTCAAGTTCGGGATGGTTGGTTCATCCGACGCCCACACCGGTCTCTCGACCACTCAGGAAGACAACTTTTTCGGAAAGGTCACCTTGGTGGAGCCAACCGGGGATCCTGCTCGCTACGAAGAAAAGATTACAGGGCGCTTTACGCCTGATGATAGCAGTGACGATCAGATAGCCGGTGTCAGTACCGCATCCGGTCTTGCCGCCGTCTGGTCTAGGGAAAACACTCGCGAGGCATTGTGGGATGCGATGAAGCGCAGAGAAACTTTTGCTACCACCGGTACACGTCTTCGTGTGCGTGTGTTTGCCGGCTGGAATTTCCAGGAGAGTGACCTCGTCCGTTCAGATTTTGCAGCCCATGGGTACAATAATGGTGTTCCGATGGGAGGTGACCTGGTGAACGCCCCTCCAGGCGCGGCGCCGACCTTCCTCGTCAGGGCGGTGCGTGATCCCGATGGCGCGAATCTCGATCGAGTGCAGGTGATCAAGGGGTGGACGACGATATCTGGCGAGGCGCAAGAAAAAATTTACGATGTGGTGTGGGCGGGTGATCGCCAACTGACCGCGCAAGGGCTATTGCCCGCCGTTGGCAACACGGTGGACACAAAAGCGGCCACCTATACCAACAGTATCGGTTCACCCTATCTTCAGGCGTTCTGGAAGGATCCAGATTTCGATGCAGGGCAGCAAGCCTTTTACTATATCCGCGTTCTGGAAATCCCGACACCAAGTTGGGTCGCCTACGATCGCAAGCATTATAACTCCCAGGTACTCGAGAGGGCTGTCCAATCTCAACAGGAGAGAGCCTACACCTCACCGATTTGGTACACACCCTAACCATGTCGCGCTAGCCGAAGGCTGATCAATACCGCCACAGCCAATAGTGGCGGTGCTAATGAAGTAGTTGTGCGCCAATCCTGTCTCGCGCCAAACGGATATCAAGCCAACCCTTATCGATTCTGCGAACCAACCCCGGAACGCAGTTGGCTGTTTTTTTATTGCCTTTTTGGCACGTGTTGCGCCGCCCCGGCGCGCTAGCTACCAGTGCTGCTGCTCTCGCGCTGAAACAGGCGAGCCAGCAGGGCGCCGTCAGCCAGCAGGGCTCGCTGTTCGTCGGCGGTGAGCCAGGTTTCCAGTGCTTGCAGGTTTGGCGCGCGCTCGGCTTTCCAGGCGGCGGTCACCGCCGGGGCGTGAAAGTGCGCCTGGTGCTGCTTTTTTTGCTGATCCTGATCCGATAGGTGTTGAGCCGGCTGCAACTGCGCCAGGTGCCAGTGGCGCAGGGGCGCATCTTGCTGCAGTCGGGTGAGGGGGGCGGTGTGCCCGGTGGCCGGCTGGGTTTGCCCGGCCAGGGCGTCGCGCAATGCGCTGAGCACGGCGGGGCTGCGGCGTTCGCCCGGTGCGCGCAGCAGGCCCAGGATGTCGAACAGGCGGCCCCGGGTGGCGCCGCCGCTCAGCCAGGACAGGGGCACCGACAGTATCAGGCCGGCGGTGATCGGCAGCAGCCACAAGAACAGCTGCGGATGAATGAACCAGGCGATGGCCGCCAGGGTGGCGCCAAACAGGGTGTGGGCCCAGTGGGCGCGCAGCGCGGTGCCGATGCCCAGCGCGCCGTCGTCGCGGCTCTGGGGTTGCCAGCCGGCGTCCTGGCCGCGCAGCACGGACCACACCACGCGGCTCTGGGCCAGCATGAGGATGGGCGCATACAGGGCCGACAGCAGGGTTTCCAGCAGCAGGCTCAGGGGCAGCAGCAACGGGCCGCCAAAACCCAGCAGGCGCCGGGGGTGCAGCAGCGCCAGCACGCCACCGAACCATTTGGGCGCCAGAATGACCGCCATCGACACGCCAAACAGCCAGCGCGCGCGCTCGGCGTCGAACACCGGCCAGGTGGGAAACAGCGCAGGCTGGGCAAAGTATTCTGGCCGCACCAGGCTGGCCTGCAGGGCGATGGCCAGGCCCAGCAGCACCAGGGTCAGCCAGAACACGGCACTTAAGTAGGACATGATGCCGGTCAGCAGGTGCACCCGGCTGGCGGCGCTCAGGCCCCGGGCCAGCAGGAAGCGGCTGTGCTGCAGGTTGCCCTGGCACCAGCGCCGGTCGCGCACCAGTACATCCACCAGCGAGGGCGGCGCCTCCTCGTAGGACTGGGCAATGTCGCTGTCAAAGCGCACGCCCCAGCCAGCGCGGCGCAGCAGGGCCGCTTCAATAAAGTCGTGGCTCAGCACATGGCCACCAAAGGGGGGCTTGCCGGGCAGCAGTGGCAGGCCGGCGGCCTCGGCGAAGGCCCGGGTGCGGATGATGGCGTTGTGGCCCCAGAAGTTGGACGAGCGGCCGTGCCAGGCGGCCAGCCCGCGGGCGTACACCGGGCCATAGCACTGGTTGGCAAACTGCTGCAGGCGGCCGTACAGGCTCTGGGCGCGCACAATGTAGGGCAGGGTCTGGATCAGCCCCAGGCCCGGGTCCGCCGCCAGGCGGCGGGTGAGGGTGACCAGCGCATCGGCGCTCACTACGCTGTCGGCATCCAGCACAATCATGGCCTCGTAGGCCCCGCCCCAGCGCTGTACCCAGTCGGCGATGTTGCCGGCCTTGCGTTCGGTGTTGTCGCTGCGGTGGCGGTAGTAGACGGGGCAGTCCGGCGGCGAGGCCTGGCACAGGGCGCTGAACACCGCTTCTTCGTCCAGCCAGGTGTCGGCGCGGTTGCTGTCGCTCAGGATGAAAAACGCATAGCGGCCGGGGGCCTTGGCCAGCAGGCCGTCGCGCATTACGGCAATGGCGGCGGCAATACGCCGGGGCGACTCGTTGTACACCGGCAGCAGTATGGCGGTGCGAAAGGGCAGCTCGCCAGACACCTCCGGCGGGCGCTGCAGCCGTGGCAGCAGGCTGGTTAAAAAGCCCAGCAGCGCCTGGGCAAAGGCGAAGGCAATCCAGCAGAAGTTGATGGCAAACACCACCAGGAAGGCCCATTGCAGGGGGGTGATGCTGGTGGTGCTGAGCACGGCGTACATTTCGCGGATGCCATAGGTGCCCAGCAGCACCGTGACCAACGCCACAAAGACCCGGGCCAGGGCGGTTTTCAGGGCTGGCCAGGCCGGCACCGGGCCAATGCTGGCGGCGGCCTTTTCGTGCACCGGGTGGCGGGGCATGGTCAGCGGCGCCTCTGGCGGCAGGGCCGGCCCGCCTGTGTGCGCTGCCAGGCCCGCGGGCCGGGTGAAGTCAGGCCTCATTCAGCCACCGGTACAGCCAGGTTTCGCCCGCCGGGCTGCCGTCGCCGCGCAGTAGCATCACCCGCAGCTCCGCCGCCTGGGCCTCGCCGGGGTCGAAGGCGATAAAGGCGCGGCAGCCGGCAATGCCGGGGTGGGGCTGCAGGGTGGTTTCGATGATGCGCCCCTCGCTGATACCGGCATCCACCGCAAGCTGGGCGCAGTCTTCGCTGCCGGCCCAGTCGATCATGATTTCCCGCTGCCCCGAGAACAGCTTGTTGCCGCCGGCCGAGCGCACAATGCGCGCCTGGCCGGGGGCCCGTGGGGCGTCGTCGGGCCAGGTCAGGCGATAGGCAAAATGGAAGGGCTCGCCCGCTTTCAGTCCGTTTTCGGGGCGCCAGTAGGCCACCATGTTGTCGTTGGCCTCGGAGTCCGAGGGAATCTCCACCAGTTGCACCTGGCCTTTGCCCCAGTCGCCCAGCGGCTCCACCCAGGCCGAGGGGCGGCGGTGGTATTTGGCCTCCAGGTCCTGGTAGGCGCCGAGTTCGCGGCTGCGCTGGATGAGGCCAAAGCCCGCCGGGTTGTCGTCCAGAAAGGCGCTGGCCTGCAGGGTGCGCGGGTTGGTGAGCGGCCGCCACAGGCGCTCGCCGTTGCTGCGCTGGATGGCAAGGCCCTCGGAATCGTGCACGGCGGGGCGGTAGTCCGGCTGGTCGGCAGGGTCTGCCGGGCCGTGCATGAACATGGAGGTGAGCGGCGCCAGGCCCACATGGGGCAGGTACTGGCGCGGGAACAGGGTGGCCTCTACCTCCATGCGCAGGGGTTGGCCGGGGTAGATGCCAAAGCGGTAGGCCCCGGTAACGCGCTCGCTGTCCAGCAGCGCGTGCACCACCATGGCCTGCTGGTCAGTGGCGGGGCGCTCTATCCAGAAGCGCCGGAACACCGGGTGTTCTTCGCCGCCGGGTTCGGCCACGTCAATGGCCAGGCCGCGGGCCGACAGGCCGTACAGCTGGCCGCGGGATACACCGCGAAAGAAGCTTGCCCCCTGGAACACCAGAAATTCGTCGTCGTAGTCGGGCCGGTTGAGGGGGTAGTGCAGGCGCATGCCGGCGTACTTGCCCACCTGCGCCAGCAGGGTGGCCAGCGCCGGGTCCGGCACCCGGAAAGAGTCGGGCCCCACTGCCAATGGCTGGGCCTGGCCGTTCTCCACAATGTCGATATCCACCAGCTTGTCGTAGAGAAAGCCGGGGGCAAACAACTGCACCGAAAACGGGGTGGGCGACTGGCCCCACACCGCGGCATCGCTCTGGTAGTTGATCTGCCGGTAGGTGGCGTAGTCGAGGCTGGTCAGTGCTTCCGGTGCGCGCGGCAGGCGCTGGAAGGGCGATTGCGCCAGGGTCTGCGCCAGGTCTATCACGCTCTGGTGGGTAAAGGGCCGCGCGGCGCTGCCGCTGTCTTCAGCCCGGGCCGGGCCGCCCGGCACCAGCAGCAAGAGCAGCCCCAGCAAAAGCGCCAGGCCCAGCATCCGGTAAAGCGGCGGATAAGGCGGCGGGCCTGCGCCGTCCGGGCGGTGCCGGCGGCTGGGGGCAACAGGGGCGATTGGGCTGGATGGACGCCGCTGGGCGGGTGAGCCGTGAAGGGCGCGGGGCGCCGCATCGGTGGTAAAACGGAGGGTAGGGCAAGCTGCCAAAATGTCTTCCCGGTTGTGAAACACGTGGGGCGCCGCTTCAGCATGACCAGATCACACCGAGTGTGCGCCGGAACAGCTTCGACTGCACAGGGCCGGAAAGATTCCCCGCGGCCTGTGCCCGGCGCCGGCGCGACTGCGATCTGAGTTTGGAAAGATTTACCGCTAGAGGGATTTGAGAATGGCACCGCGCAGGGCCGGTGGCAGGTAGTTGGCGGCCTGCTGGGGCGGCGACAGTTGGTCCACCGGGCTCGCCTGCCACTGCAGGATGCTGTAGTAGTGGCGGATGTTCTGCACGTAGCTCACCGCCTCGCGCCCGCGGGCGTAGCCGTAGCGGGTGGTGCGGTAGTACTGGCGCTTCTGCAGCAGGGGCAGGCGTTCCATTACGTCGCTCCACAGATGGGGATCGCCGCCCTGGCGTTCGGTGAGCACCCGGGCGTCCTCCAGGTGGGCCATGCCGATGTTGTAGGCCGCCAGCGCCAGCCAGGTGCGGTCCGGCTCGGTGATGTCTTCGGGCAGGCGGCGGCGGATGTCCTTCAGGTAGCGGGCGCCGCCACGCAGGCTCTGCACCGGGTCGGTGCGGTCCTTTACTCCCATTTCCCGGGCGGTGGGTCGGGTCAGCATCATCATGCCCCGCACCCCGGTGGGCGAGGTGGCCTTGGGGTCCCAGTGGGATTCCTGGTAGGCGATGGCCGCCAGCAGATGCCAGTCCAGCTGGTATTCCTCGGCCACGGCGCGAATCATGTCTTCGTAGCGGGGCAGGGTGCTTTGCATGTTGCGGGCGAAGGTGTGGGAGCCAATCCGCGTCAGCACCGCCGCGTGGCCAAAGTGGCGCTCGCGCATGCGCGCCAGCTCGCCGCTGTCCTTGAGGGCCGTGATGAAGGTATCCACCGCCTCGCGCAGCCGGTCGCTGCCGCTGCCGGCGGGCAGGTACCACACCATCTCCTGCTCGTTGCCCAGGTCAAAGGCGGTGGCCAGGCGCGGGTACAGGCTCTGCTGCACCCGAAACTCGTTGGAATCCACCACCGCGAAGGGCGCCTCGCCGCTGTCCACCCGCTCCAGCAGTTCCATGGAGTCCGCTTCTTCAATCTCCTGCCAGGTGAGTTCGGGAAAGCCGCTGACCTTCAGGGCGCGCAGGGTTTCGGCGTGGCTGCTGTCGCGCAGCACCAGCACCGGGGCTGGGCCAAGCTCGGCCAGGTCGGCCGGGCGGTGGCTGCCGGTTTTGTAGATCACAATGGGGGTAAGGCTGGCGTAGGGCAGGGAGTGGCTGAATTCGTCGCCGCGCAGGGCGGTGAGGCTGAGGCCGGCGGCGGCGATGTCCGCCTCGCCCCGTCGCAGGCGGGTGAACAGGGCATCCAGGCTGAAGGCCGGCTGCATTTTCAGCGCCACGCCCAGGTGCTCGGCAAAGCGTTCCGCCAGGTCGTACTCAAAGCCCGCCGCGCCGTTCTTGTCCAGGTAATAGGTGGTGGGGCTGTTGCGGCTGACCACCAGCAGCTCCCCCCGGCCTTCAATGGCGGCCAGGCGGTCGTCGTCGGCGCAGCCGGCCAGCAACAGGGGCAGGCTGCACAGGGCACAGAGAAGGAGGACTTTCAGGGCGCGCATCGGCCCATTCTAGCGGCGCCGCCGGCGGCCGGGCCAGTGACTATTACCGTGGCCATGGCGGGGATTATCGGTTAACGGGGCGGGGCCAATACAGTACAATGGCGCCCTTTTCCGAATCCCTCCATTGGAGCCGTCCCCAGCATGCTGATCCTGCGTGGTGCCCCGGCCCTGTCCGCTTTTCGGCGCGACAAGCTGGCGGCCAGACTTTCTGCCATCCACCCCGACCTGCAACTCCTGCACAGCGAATACCTGCACTTCGCCCACCTGGCGCAGCCGCTGGGCGCCGAGCGCGAGGCGGTGCTGGCCAAGTTGCTGGAATACGGCCCGGTGGCCGAGGCGGCCGAGCCGCCGCCTGCGGCGCGGCTGGTGCTGGCAGTGCCGCGCCTGGGCACCATCTCGCCCTGGTCCAGCAAGGCCACCGACATTGCCCGCAACTGCGGCCTGTCGGAAGTGCGCCGGCTGGAGCGCGGGGTGGCCTACTACCTGTCGCAGCCGGCGGGGCTGGACGATGCGGCCCTGCGCGCAGTGAACGACCTGCTGCACGACCGCATGACCGAGGCGGTGCTGGATTCGCTGGAAGCGGCCCAACTGCTGTTTCGCGAGGCGGAGCCGGCGCCCTTTGGCAGCGTGGACGTACTGGCCGGCGGCCGCGAGGCGCTGGTAACGGCGGACCGCAACCTGGGCCTGGCCCTGGCAGACGACGAAATCGACTACCTGGTGGACAGCTTCAAGGGCCTTGGGCGCAACCCCTCGGACGTGGAGCTGATGATGTTCGCCCAGGCCAACTCCGAACACTGCCGCCACAAAATCTTCAACGCCAGCTGGAGCATTGACGGCGAAGCGCAGGAGCACAGCCTGTTCGCCATGATCCGCAACACCTACCGCTGCGGTGGCGAGAACGTGCTCTCGGCCTATTCCGACAACGCCGCGGTGGTGGTGGGGCACAAGGCCGGCCGCTTCTACCCGGATCCGGATAGCTGCCACTACCGTTTCAGCCAGGAGAACATCCACCTGTTAATGAAGGTGGAAACCCACAACCACCCCACGGCCATTGCCCCCTTCCCCGGTGCCGGCACCGGCTCCGGCGGCGAGATTCGCGACGAAGGCGCGGTGGGCCGGGGCTCCAAGCCCAAAGTGGGCCTGACCGGCTTCTCGGTGTCCAACCTCAACATCCCCAACTACGGCCAGCCCTGGGAGCAGCCCTACGGCAAGCCGGGGCGCATTGTCTCGGCCCTGGACATCATGATCGAGGGCCCCATCGGCGGCGCCGCCTTTAACAACGAGTTTGGCCGCCCCAACCTGTGCGGTTACTTCCGTTCCTATGAATGCCGGGTGAACGGCGTGGACGGGCTGGAAGTGCGCGGCTATCACAAACCCATCATGATCGCCGGCGGCTACGGCAACATCCGCGAAGCGCATGTGGAGAAGGGCGAATTTGCCGCCGGCGCCAAGCTGATTGTGCTGGGCGGCCCGGCCATGCTGATTGGCCTGGGTGGTGGCGCCGCGTCGTCCATGGCCAGCGGCGCCAGCGCCGAAGACCTCGACTTTGCCTCGGTGCAGCGCCAGAACCCGGAAATGGAGCGCCGCTGCCAGGAGGTCATCGACCGCTGCTGGCAGCTGGGCGACGATAACCCCATTGCCTTTATTCACGACGTGGGCGCCGGCGGCCTGTCCAACGCCCTGCCGGAACTGGCCAAGGACGGCGGCCGAGGCGCCCGCTTTGAGCTGCGCAATGTGCCCAACGACGAGCCCGGCATGTCGCCGCTGGAAATCTGGTGCAACGAATCCCAGGAGCGCTACGTAATGGCGGTGGAACCCGCCAACCTGGCCCGCTTCGAGGCCATCTGCGAGCGCGAGCGCTGCCCCTTCGCCGTGGTGGGCGAGGCCACTGAAGAGCAGCTGCTGGAACTGGGCGACGCCCACTTCGGCAACAAGCCGGTGGATTTGCCCATGTCCATCCTGTTCGGCAAACCGCCGCGGATGCACCGGGAAGTGACCCGCCAGCACGTGCAGCAGCCGGCCCTGTCCATCAGCGCCAGCGTGGGCGAGGCCACCGAGCGGGTGCTGCAGTTGCCGGCGGTGGCAGCCAAGCACTTTTTGATCACCATCGGCGATCGCACCGTGACCGGCATGGTGGCCCGCGACCAGATGGTGGGCCCCTGGCAGGTGCCGGTGGCCGATTGCGCGGTGACCACCGTGGCCTACGACAGCGTGGCCGGCGAAGCCATGGCCATGGGCGAGCGCACCCCGCTGGCTTTGGTGAGCGGCCCGGCCTCTGGTCGCATGGCGATTGCCGAGGCCATCACCAACATCTGCGCCGCGCCGATTGCCGCGCTGAACGACATTAAACTGTCGGCCAACTGGATGTGCGCCGCCGGCCACGGCCGCGAGGACGAAGTGCTGTACGACACCGTGCGCGCGGTGGGCATGGAGCTGTGCCCGGAACTGGGCATCACCATTCCGGTGGGCAAGGACTCCATGTCCATGCGCACCACCTGGCAGGAGCGGGGCGAGGACAAGTCTGTCACCGCGCCCATGTCGCTGGTTATTTCCGCCTTTGCGCCGGTCACCGATGTGCGCAGGGTGGTGACCCCGCAACTGGCGGTGCGCGACGACGCCAGCCTGGTGCTGGTGGACCTCGGCCGCGGCGCCAACCGCCTGGGCGGCTCCGCCCTGGCCCAGGTGTACGGCCAACTGGGCGACACCGTGGCCGATTTGGACAGCGCCAGCGACCTGAAGGCCCTGTTCACCCTGGTGCAGGAGCAACTGGCCGCTGGCACCCTGCTGGCCTACCACGACCGCTCCGACGGCGGCCTGCTGGCCACCCTGCTGGAAATGGCCTTTGCCGGCCACTGCGGGCTGGACCTGGACCTGGCCGCGCTGCCGGGTGAGGCCCTGGCCAAGCTGTTTGCCGAGGAAGTGGGCGCGGTGCTGCAGGTGGCCAATGCCGACCTGCCCGCCCTCACCGAGCGCGCCGGCCAGCTGGGCCTTGGCGACTGCCTGTACGGCCTCGGGCGCGCCGTTGAGGGCGAGGGCATTATCCTGCGTGAAGGCGAGGCCGTGCTGCTGGATGACAGCCGCGCCCGCCTGCAGTCCCTGTGGACGCGCACCAGTTTTGAAATCCAGTCCCTGCGCGACAACCCCGATTGCGCCCGGGAGGAGTTCGAGCGCATTACCGCCGACGACCCGGGCCTGTCAGTCCAGCTGGCCTATGACCCGGCCGAGGACATTGCCGCGCCCTTCATCAACACCGGGGTGCGTCCCGAGGTGGCCATCCTGCGCGAGCAGGGTGTGAATGGCCACGTGGAGATGGCCGCCGCCTTCCACCGCGCCGGCTTTGCCCCGGTGGATGTGCACATGAGCGATATTCTTGCCGGCCGGCGCGACCTGGACGGCTTCAAAGGCCTGGTGGCCTGCGGCGGCTTCTCCTATGGCGACGTGCTGGGTGCCGGGGAGGGCTGGGCCAAGAGCGTGCTGTTCAACCCCGCCGTGCGCGAGGCGTTCAGCCGCTTCTTCACCCGTGAGGACACCTTTACCCTGGGCGTGTGCAACGGCTGCCAGATGGTGTCCACCCTGAAAGAACTGATTCCCGGGGCCGATCACTGGCCGCGCTTTGTGCGCAACCGCTCGGAGCAGTTCGAGGCCCGCTACGCCCTGGTGCGGGTAGAGCAGAGCCCCTCGGTGCTGCTGTCCGGCATGGCCGGCTCCCACCTGCCGATTGCCGTGGCCCACGGCGAGGGGCAGGCGGAATTTGCCAGCGACGCCGCCCGCGACGCCTGCGATCAGTCGGGCACCGTGGCCCTGCGCTACCTGGAGAACGACCTGAGCGTGGCCGAGCGCTACCCGGCCAACCCCAACGGCTCGCCACTGGGCATTACCGGCCTTACCAGCGAGGACGGCCGCGCCACCATCATGATGCCCCACCCCGAGCGGGTGTTCCGCGCCGTGCAGTGCTCCTGGGCGCCGGATGAGTGGGGCGAGGATGCCGGCTGGCTGCGCCTGTTCCGCAACGCGCGCCACTGGCTGGGCTGAGCCTTGCGCCAGGGGGATTGACAGCGCGGGGCCATGGGCTTCACGCTGGTAATCCAATGGGCATTTTAAAAACGCGAGGATGGGTTGTGGATTTAATTCGGGTGTTGTTGTCGATTCTTCTGCCGCCTCTGGGGGTATTCCTACAAGTCGGTATTGGCGGCCAATTCTGGCTGAACATTCTGCTTACATTGTGTGGTTACGTGCCAGGCATCGTACACGCGGTCTGGATTATCGCCAGGCGTTAAGGGAGCGGGGCGTGGCGGACGCAAAGCGGGTGCCCGATAACCGTGGCGATTCGGCGCGTGAGCTGGGGCGCCTGGCCTGGTTGCTTGATGACGCCATACGGGTGCCCTTCACGTCCTACCGTATCGGGCTGGACGGCCTGATTGGCCTGATCCCCGGAGTTGGAGACGCCGCGGGTGCAATGATGTCCTTGTATATCGTGGCGCGAGCTGCACGCCTGGGGGCCGGGCCGGGGCTACTATTGCGAATGCTGGGTAATGTGGCCCTCGAATCCCTGTGTGGCCTGGTGCCTGTACTGGGTGATCTATTCGATTTTGCGTTCAAGGCCAACCGACGCAATGTGGCGCTGCTGGAAGGACACCTCAATACGGCGCCCGTTGATGGCGAGGGTGGCCGCTCCCTGCGCTGGCTACTGTTGCTGGTGCTCGCCGCCGCGGTGCTGCTGCTGGGGCTGATGTTCTGGGCCGTTATCGCGTTGGTTCAGTTACTGGCTGGGGCAATGGGCTAGGGCCTGGGCTTTAGGGGCTGGGTTTTAGAGTCTGGACTTTAGGGGCTGGGCCAGCACAGGCGAGGACGGGCTGGCGCCCTCTGGCCTTTACAGGCAAGTGCTGTAAAATGACGCGTTTTCTTGGCGCCGACCGGGTATACCAGGTTCGACGGCCGTGTTTGCAAGACCCCTCCTGATTCCTGCCAGAGCGACTCTATGCTGAACAAATATCCACTGTGGAAGTACCTGCTGGTGGCCCTTGTGGCTGCCATCGGGTTTCTCTACGCAGCGCCCAACCTCTACGCGCCGGACCCGGCCCTGCAAATTACGGGCGAGAACAGCGCCCAGGTGATCGACGAGGCCACCCTCAAGCGGGTGACCGGCGCCCTGGAGGAGGCCGGTATCGAGCACTTCGGCGAGACCATCGACGAAGGTGGCCGCAACGCCCTTGTGCGTTTGCGCAGCGCCGAGCAGCAGCTCACCGCCCAGGCGCGGGTGCAGCGCGCGCTGGGTGACGGGTTCATCATTGCCCTCAACCTGGCGCCCACCACCCCGGACTGGCTCACCGCCGTTGGCGCCCAGCCCATGAAGCTGGGGCTGGATTTGTCCGGCGGGGTGCACTTCAAGCTGGAGGTGGACATCGACGCCGCCACCGAGCGCCGCCAGGAGTACTACCTGAACGCCATTAAAAAGGCGCTGCGCGAAGCGCGGGTGCGGGGTTTTGTCAGCCTGGATGAGCAGGGCAACGTAGAGGCCCAGTTCCGCAGTGAAGCGTTGCGCGAGCAGGCCCGGGGCCTGATTGCCGACAACCACCCCGAGCTGGCCCTGGACCGGGTGGACGAAGGTGACAGCTTCCGCATCATCGCCAGCATGAGCGAGCAGACCCGCAAGGAAATCGCCGATTACGCGGTGAGCCAGAACCTCACCACCATCCGCAACCGGGTCAACGAGCTGGGCGTGTCCGAGCCGCTGGTGCAGCGCCAGGGTAAAAACCGCATCGTGGTGGAACTGCCCGGCATTCAGGACACCGCCGAAGCCAAGCGGATTCTGGGCAAGGTGGCCAACCTGGAGTTTCGCCTGGTGGCCAACATGGATGCGCCGGAGGCCGACAAGCAGCGCTTTGAATACCGCAGCGCCGACCGCGCAGGCATGAGCGAGTGGCTGGAGCGGGATGTGATCATCACCGGCGAGCACGTGTCCAACGCCGCCGCCAGCTTCGACCAGAACGGCCGCCCCAACGTGCAGATCAGCCTGGACAGCGAGGGCGGCAGCCTCATGTCCCGGGCCACCCGGCATAACATCAAGCGCCGCATGGGGGTGCTGTTCATCGAGCGCAAGTACCGCACCCGCTACGAGATGAACGAGGCCGGGGAAGAGGTGGCCATCCAGATTCCCTACGACGAGAAGAAGCTGCTCACCGCGCCGGTGATCCAGTCCGCCCTTGGCGCCCAGTTCCAGATCACCGGCCTGGACAGCCCGCTGGAATCTTCCGAGTTGGCGCTGATGCTGCGCGCCGGTGCCCTGGCGGCGCCCATCAACTTTGTGGAAGAGCGCACCGTGGGTCCCTCCCTGGGGGCCGAGAATATCCGCCTTGGCATGAAGTCCGTTCAGTACGGCCTGGCCCTGGTGGTGCTGTTCATGCTGCTGTACTACCGGGTGTTCGGCATTTTCGCCGTGGTGGCCCTGTCGGTGAACCTGATCCTGCTGGTGGCCTGCATGTCCATCCTGGGTGCCACCCTCACCCTGCCGGGCATTGCCGGTATCGTGCTCACCGTGGGTATGGCGGTGGACGCCAACGTGCTGATCTTCTCGCGCATACGCGAGGAGTTGCGCAACGGGCGATCGCCACAGATGGCCATCCACTCGGGTTATGACGCCGCCCTGTCCACCATTCTGGATGCCAACATCACCACCTTGATTGTTGCGCTGATCCTCTACGCCGTGGGCACCGGGCCGGTGAAAGGCTTTGCGGTAACCCTGAGCGTCGGCATCCTGACCTCCATGTTCACCGCCATCATGGGCACCCGCACCCTGGCGAACCTGTTCTACGGTGGCCGCAAGGTGAAAACCCTGTCCATTGGGGGAGTAAAAGAAGCATGAAAATCGTTAACTTCATGGGCCTGCGCAAGCTGGCCATTGTGTTCTCGGCGCTGCTGCTGATTGCGGCCATCGCCTCCCTGTTCACGCGCCAGCTCAACTGGGGCCTGGACTTTACCGGCGGCACCCTGGTGGAGGTGGTGTACTCCGACACCGCCGACCTCAACGCCGTGCGCAGCACGCTGGAGAGCAACGGCTACGCCGGCGCCGTGGTGGTGAGTTTCGGCACCGACCGGGACGTGCTGATTCGCCTGCCCCAGGGGCATGGCGATGACGAGGGCAACGCCGTAGTCCAGCTGCTGCAGGACAACTACGAAGGTGCGGTGGAGCTGCGCCGCACCGAGTTTGTCGGGCCCCAGGTGGGCGACGAATTGCGCGAGCAGGGCGGCCTGGCCATGCTGCTGGCCCTGGGGTTGGTGATGCTCTACATCGCCTTCCGCTTCCAGTTCAAGTTTGCCGCCGGGGCCGTGCTGGCCCTGATGCACGACGTGGTGATTACCCTGGGCTTCTTCTCCATCAGCGGCATGGAGTTCGACCTCACCGTGCTGGCGGCACTGCTGGCGGTGATCGGTTACTCCCTCAACGACACCATCGTGGTGTTCGACCGCATCCGCGAGAACTTCCGCAAACTGCGCCGCTCGGATTCGGTTGAGATCATCAACATCTCCCTCACCGAAACCCTGGGCCGCACCCTGGTGACCTCCTTTACCACCTTGCTGGTGCTGATCGCGCTGGCCCTGTTTGGCGGCGAGATGATCAACGCCTTCGCCATTGCCCTGATTGTGGGTATTGGCATCGGTACCTACTCATCCATCTTTGTTGCCTCCAACCTGCTGGTAACGCTGGGGGTGAGCAAGGAAGACCTGATGATTCCAGTGAAGGAAGGCGCCGAGCAGGAGGATCTCACGCCCTGAGGGGCTGCCTGGTGTTGGTGCCAGTGTGCCGGTAGCAAGGCACCCTGAAGAAAGCACAAAAAAAGCGCCGTTGTGGCGCTTTTTTTGTGTCTGGCTTTTTTGTGTCCAGCTTTTTATGCCCAACCCCGCTGCTTTGCGGGGTGAGTTCGCAATCAGCCCAGCAGCGGCCGGGTGGCCTGCAGCACGGCCTTGAAGCACTTCGGGTTGCCGCACACCACGTCGCCGTTCTCCAGGTGCTTGTCGGCGCCGCTGAAGTCGGAGATCAGGCCGCCCGCCTCGCGCACCAGCAGGGCGCCGGCGGCGATATCCCAGATGGACAGGCCCTTTTCCCAGAAGGCATCCAGGCGCCCGGCGGCCACATAGGCCAGGTCCAGCGACGCGGCGCCAGCGCGGCGGATGCCGGCGCACTGGCCGGCCAGCACTTCGATGGATTTGGCGTAGGGCGTTAGAACGTCGTCGCAGTGGTTGCGAAAGGGAATGCCGGTGCCCAACAGGGCGCCATCCAGGGTGTGGCGTTCGCTGACCCGGATGCGGCGGCCGTTCAGGGCCGCGCCGCGCCCGCGGGAGGCGGTGAATTCTTCGCGGCGCACCGGGTCGACAATCACCGCGTGTTCCACCTTGCCCTTGTAAAGGCAGGCGATGGATACCGCGTAGTGCGGAATGCCGCGGAGGAAGTTGGTGGTGCCGTCCAGCGGGTCAATCACCCAGCGGTACTCGGCGTTCTCGTCACCCTGCAGGCCGCCTTCCTCGCCCAGAAAGGCGTGGTCGGGATAGGCTTTTTTCAGCTGGTAGACAATTTCGCGCTCGGCGGCGCGGTCCACCTCGGACACGAAATCATTGCGACCCTTCGTCGCCACCTCGATGCGATCGAGATCATCGGAGGCGCGCACAATCTGTTCGCCGGCTTTGCGGGCGGCACGCAGCGCGATGTTGACCATCGGTTCCATAGTGTGAGTATCCGGGTGAGGTTTGTGGGGCGCGGATTATAGCAGCCAACCGCTGCCTGATTACAGGGTAAATCTGCTACACTGGTGGGCTATTTGGCGCCCCTGAAATCCCATGAATCTCGACAATATCCGCATCGTTCTGGTCAACACCTCC
Source organism: Parahaliea mediterranea (assembly GCF_003402235.1). Classification (GTDB taxonomy): domain Bacteria; phylum Pseudomonadota; class Gammaproteobacteria; order Pseudomonadales; family Halieaceae; genus Parahaliea; species Parahaliea mediterranea. Next base: position 451,545 of record NZ_QEWO01000002.1, on the reverse strand, counting down.
CACCCTGGCAACATCGGCGGCGTGGCCCGGGCGATGAAAAACATGGGCCTGTCGCGGCTCTACCTGGTGGAGCCACGGCAGTACCCCGACGAGCAGGCCACCTGGCGGGCCGCCACCGCCGGCGATGTGCTGGAGCGCGCGGTGGTAACCGCGACCCTTGACGAGGCTATTGCCGACTGCCAGTTTGTGGTGGGCACCAGTGCCCGCAGCCGCAACATTCCCTGGCCGCTGCTGGACCCACGGGCCTGCGCAGCGCGCATGCTTGATGCCTCCGCCAGCGAGCAGGTGGCAGTGCTGTTTGGCCGCGAAGACCGCGGGCTGACCAACGACGAACTGCGCCGCTGCAACCTGCACCTGAACATTCCCACCTCGGCGGATTACAGTTCCCTGAACCTGGCCATGGCGGTGCAGGTGGTGTGCTACGAACTGCGCATGCTGCTGGACGCCGACCGCCTGCCATCCAGCCAGGATGCCGAATGGGATACACCCTTTGCCACCCGCGAGAACATGGAGCGCTTTTACGCGCACCTGGAGGAAACACTGATGGCGTTGGGCTTTCTGGACCCGGCGGCCCCGCGCCAGCTGATGACCCGCCTGCGCCGGCTGTACAGCCGGGTGCGCCTGGACGAGATGGAGCTGAACATCCTGCGCGGTATTCTTACCGAAACCCAGAAATTCCTGCCCCGCGATGGCCGGCCCGCCGCCGGGCGCGGTGACGGGGAGGTGGTGTGATGGCCGCGCCGATTTACCTGGACTACCTCGCCACCACCCCGGTGGACCCGCGCGTGGCGCAAAAAATGGGCGAATGCCTGACCATGGAGGGCAACTACGGCAACCCGGCCTCGCGCTCCCACCGGATTGGCTGGCGCGCCGAGGCCGCAGTGGAGGAGGCCCGCCGGGAAGTGGCGGACCTGCTCGGCGCCGACCCGCGCGAGATTGTGTGGACCTCCGGCGCCACCGAGGCGGATAACCTCGCCATCAAGGGCGCGGCGCGTTTTTACCGCGAGCGCGGCCGGCATATTGTCACCTCCGCCATCGAGCACAAGGCGGTGCTGGATACTTGCGCCTACCTGGAGGGCGAGGGCTGGGAGGTCACCTATCTTGCGCCAACCGCTACCGGCATCATCGAGCCCGCCGCGGTGGCGGCGGCCCTGCGCGCCGATACCGTGCTGGTCAGCCTGATGCACGCCAACAACGAGGTCGGGGCGGTGAACGACATTGCTGCCATTGGCGCCCTGTGCCGGGAGGCGGGGGTGCTGCTGCACGTCGATGCCGCCCAGAGCGCCGGCAAGCTGCCCATCGATGTGCAGGCCATGCAGGTGGATCTGATGTCCCTGTCGGCCCACAAATTCTACGGCCCCAAGGGCATGGGGGCGCTGTATGTGCGGCGCCATCCGCCACTGCGCCTGGAAGCCCAGATTCACGGCGGCGGCCACGAGCGCGGCATGCGCTCGGGCACCCTGGCCACCCACCAGATTGTGGGCATGGGCGAGGCTGCCAGGCTTGCCCGCCAGGCAATGCCCGACGAGGCCCGCCGCCTGGTGGGGCTGCGCGACGGCTTTCTGGCGGCGGTGCAGGCACTGCCGGGGGTGAGCGTGAATGGCGACCCGGCCACGGGCCTGCCCGGCGCCCTCAACCTGGCCTTCGACGGGGTGGAGGGGGAGTCGCTGCTGATGGCCCTCACGGGCCTTGCGGTATCCAGCGGCAGCGCCTGCACTTCCGCCAGTGTGGAGCCGTCCTATGTGCTGCGGGCCCTGGGTTTGCCGGAGTCGCTTGCCCACGCTTCCCTGCGTTTCAGCTTTGGCCGCTTCACCACCAGTGAGGAGGCACAGCAGGCCGCCGCCGAGGTGGTGGCGGCGGTTTCGCGCCTGCGCGGGACGTGAAATTTCCGCTTTTCCAGGAGCCGCGCCTAAGCTGCTGATTTGGCGGCAAAATAAACCGTCTTCGCGCTGGCCCGGCGGATGAAATGCGGGGCCAAAATCCGTATAATTGCGCGCGCTTTTTCAACCTATCCCCGCACAACCGATCTGGAGACAGTTTCATGGCCGTAGAACGCACCCTTTCCATCGTTAAACCCGACGCCGTGGGCAAGAACGTCATTGGCAAAATCTATTCCCGCTTTGAAGAGGCCGGCCTCAAGATTGTGGCCGCCAAAATGCTGCGTCTGTCTGACGATGTGGCCGGCGGTTTCTACGCCGAGCACCGCGAGCGCCCCTTCTTTGCCGACCTGGTGGGCTTTATGACCTCCGGCCCGGTTGTGGTGCAGGTGCTGGAAGGCGAGAACGCCATCGCCAAAAACCGCGAGCTGATGGGCGCCACCAACCCCCAGGAAGCCGAGGCCGGCACCATCCGCGCCGATTTTGCCCAGTCCATCGACGCCAACGCAGTACACGGCTCTGACTCCCCGGCCTCCGCCGAGCGCGAAATTGCCTACTTCTTCGCTGCCAGCGAGATCTGCGAGCGCGGCTGATCCCGCGCCAGATCAACGACAGGGCCACCGGCATGAACACAGCCACTATCGCCGCCAGCACCACTATCGTCACCAGCACCACTATCGCCACCAGCGCCACGCCCGAGAAGGTTAACCTGCTCGGCATGACCCGGGCGCAGATGGAGCAGTTTTTCCTCGATATCGGGGAGAAGAAGTTCCGCGCCCAGCAGGTGCTGAAGTGGATTCACCATGCCGGTGTGATTGATATTGCCGAGATGTCCAATCTCGGCAAGGCCCTGCGCGAGAAGCTCGCGCGCATCGCCGAAGTGCGCCCGCCAGAAATTGTCAGCCAGCACGACTCCGCCGACGGCACCCGCAAGTGGGCCATTCGCGTGGACGGCGGCGGCCTGGTGGAGGCGGTGCTGATCCCGGATCGCGAGCGCGCAACCCTCTGTGTGTCTTCCCAGGTGGGTTGCAGCCTGGACTGTTCCTTCTGCTCCACCGGCAAGCAGGGCTTTATGAAAGACCTGAGCGCGGCGGAAATCATCGGCCAGGTGTGGCTGGCCATCCAGTCCTACGACGCCTTCCAGTCCGGCAAGGGGCGGGTGGTGACCAACGTGGTGATGATGGGCATGGGCGAGCCCCTGCTCAACTTCGACAATGTGGTGTCCGCCATGAACCTGATGATGGAGGACCTCGCCTACGGCATTTCCAAGCGCCGGGTGACCCTGAGCACCTCTGGCGTGGTGCCGGCCCTGGACAAACTGGCCGAGGTGAGCGAGGCCTCCCTCGCCATCTCCCTGCACGCACCCAACGATGCCCTGCGCAACGAACTGGTGCCGATCAACCGCAAGTACCCCATTGCGCGCCTGCTTGAAAGCAGCCGCAACTACATCGACGCCCAGCGCGATACCAAGCGCGTGGTGACGGTGGAGTACACCCTGATTGCCGGGGTCAACGACCAGCCCGAACACGCCCGCGAACTGGCGGCGCTGCTGGCGGACTTCCCCTGCAAGATCAACCTGATCCCCTTCAACCCCTTCCCCCAGTCCCCCTACCGGCGCCCCAGCGGCAACGCGGTGTCGCGGTTCTGGCAAGTGCTGGTGGATGCGGGATATATTGTCACCGTTCGCACCACCCGGGGCGACGACATCGACGCTGCCTGCGGCCAGTTGGTGGGCCAGGTGGTGGATCGCACCCGTCGCAGCGAGCGCTATCGCAACGCGGCGGAGCAGAACCAGGTGACAGAGGCGGGGTAACTGATTTGGCGGTGTCCATTAATTTCCGGGCTGGCACGCTGTTGGGCAGCGTGGCGCTGCTGCTGGCGCTGGCCGGCTGTGTCACCCAGTCCGAGACGGTGTTTACCGACCCGCCCGCCCCCGAAAAGGCCCTGAAGCAGCGGGTGGAGCTGGCGCGCCAGTACATTGGCGAGGGCGACTGGGACAACGCCAAGCGCAACCTCAAGCAGGCGTCCAAGATTGACCCGAACAACGCCGAGGTCTACGAGGCCTTTGCCCTGGTCTACCAGAGCACCGGCGAGACCGACCTGGCCGAGGAAAACTTCGAGAAGGCGATCCGCATTGATCGCAAGTTCTCCCGCGCCCGCAACAATTACGCCGCCTTCCTCTATGGCCAGCAGCGCTACCAGGAGGCGGAGGACCAGCTTGAAGTGGTGGTCAAGGATTCCCTCTACAACGCCCGCCCCAAGGCCTTTGTGAACCTGGGCTTGTGCCGTTTGCAGCTGGATGACAGCGCCGGCGCCGGCGAGGCCTTTGAGCGGGCGCTGACCATGGACGGCGCCAACCGCGTGGCCCGCCTGGAACTGGCGGAGCTGCGCTTTCGCGACGGCGACATCGACGCCGCCGAAACCCACTACGGCATCTATCGCGCCGCGGTGAGGCAGCAATCCGCGCGCGGCCTGTGGCTGGGTGTGCGGCTGGCCCAGGCCCGGGGCGACCTGAACGCTGAGGGCAGCTACTCCATGGCCCTGCGCAACCTGTATCCCCAATCGCCGGAATTCAAGGCCTACCAGCGGACCCAGGGCGGTGGCTGAGGTCGATACGGCAGTGGCGTCGCCTGGCGCCATGTTGCGGCGTGCCCGGGAAGCCCGCAAGCTGAGCCCGGAAGAGGTCACGCGGCGCATGAACTGGCTGCCCTGTTACGTGGGCATTATCGAGCGCGACGACTACGCCGCCCTGCGCCGGCCGACCTTTGCCCGCGGCTACGTGCGCGCCTATGGCAAGCTGCTGGAGGTGCCCGAGGGCCCCTTGATGGCGGCCTTTGATGAGGTGGCCGGCGAACTGGCGGGGCCGGGCCCGGTGCGCCGGGTGGCACCCGCGCGCAGTGCGCGGCACACTCAACTGCTGCAGATCGCCGTGGGCATTGTGCTGCTGGCAATGCTGGTGGCCGGCTTGTGGTGGTGGCGGGGCAGCGCAACGCAGTCCGTTGTGGCCCTGGACTGGGTAAATACGGTGAAGGTATGAAAACAGCATCCCCGATCAAACGCCGGGTGAGCCGACAGATCCACGTGGGCAAGGTGGCCGTGGGCGGCGACGCGCCCATCAGCGTGCAGAGCATGACCAACACGGAAACCTGCGACGTGGCGGCCACCGTGGCCCAGGTGCAGGCCATTGCCGATGCCGGCGCGGATATCGTGCGCGTGTCGGTGCCGAGCATGGAGGCCGCCGAGGCCTTTCGCGCCATTCGCGCCCAGGTGGACGTGCCGCTGGTGGCAGACATCCACTTCGACCACCGCATTGCCCTCAAAGTGGCGGAATACGGGGTGGACTGCCTGCGCATCAACCCCGGCAACATCGGCCGCGACGACAAGGTGCGCGAGGTGATTCACTCGGCCCGCGACAAGGGCATCCCGATCCGTATTGGCGTCAACGCCGGCTCCCTCGGCAAAGACCTGCAGCGCAAGTACGGCGAACCCACCGCCGAGGCGCTGGTGGAGTCCGCCATGCGCCATGTGGACATCCTCGACAAGCACAACTACTACGACTTCAAGGTCAGTGTGAAGGCCTCGGAAGTGTTCATGGCGGTGGAGGCCTACCGCCTGCTGGCGAAACAGATCGAGCAGCCCCTGCACCTGGGCATCACCGAGGCCGGTGGCCTGCGCGGCGGAACGGTGAAGTCCGCGGTGGGCCTTGGCATGCTGCTGATGGATGGCATCGGCGACACCATCCGCATCTCCCTGGCGGCAGACCCGGTGGAGGAGGTGAAGGTGGGCTTTGAGATCCTAAAGAGCCTCAAGCTGCGCGCCAACGGCATCAACTTCATCGCCTGCCCCTCCTGCTCGCGCCAGAACTTTGACGTGATCGGCACCATGAACACGCTGGAGCAGCGCCTGGAAGACATTCGCACACCGATGGATGTGGCCGTGATCGGCTGCATCGTCAACGGCCCCGGCGAAGCCCGGGAGGCCGACGTGGGCCTGACCGGCGCCACCCCCAGCAACCTGATCTACGTGAACGGCGAGCCCGACCACAAGGTCAGCAACGAGTCCTTTATCGATCACCTGGAACAGGTGATCCGCCAGCGCGCCGCCGACCTCGAAGCGGAGCGCGCCCGGCAGGAGGCACAACTCATTCTCAAGTCCAGCGCCTGAGGCGCTGCCATCGATCTGGAGACACGGTGACCAAACTACGCGCCATCCGGGGCATGAATGACATTCTCCCGGAGGAAACCCCCTATTGGCAGTCCCTGGAAGGGACGGTGCGCGCCCTGTTGCACAGCTACGGCTATGGCGAGATTCGCCTGCCCATCGTTGAACACACCGAACTGTTCAAGCGTTCCATCGGCGAGGTGACCGACATCGTCGAGAAGGAAATGTACACCTTCAACGACCGCAACGACGAAAGCCTGACCCTGCGCCCGGAAGGCACCGCCGGCTGCGTGCGCGCGGTGATCCAGCAGGGCCTGCTCAGCACCCCCCAGCGCCTGTGGTATGCAGGCCCCATGTTCCGTTACGAGCGCCCGCAGAAGGGTCGCCAGCGCCAGTTTCACCAGGTGGGCGTCGAGGCCTTTGGCATTGCCACCCCGGACATCGACGCCGAGCTGATCCTGCTGTCGGCCCGCCTGTGGCGCCAGCTCGGCATCAGCGATGCCGTCACTCTGGAGCTCAACTCCATTGGCAGCTCCACCGCCCGCGCCGCCTACCGCGCCGCACTGGTGGATTACCTGCAGGCACGCCGCGAACAGCTGGACGAAGACAGCCAGCGGCGCCTGGATAGCAACCCCCTGCGCATTCTCGATTCCAAGAACCCCGACACCCAGGCCTTGCTGGACGGGGCGCCCTCGCTGGCGGATTACCTGGACGATGAATCCCGGGCCGACTTTGCCCGCCTGTGCGCCCTGCTGGATGCGGCGGGGCTGTCCTATCGCATCAACCCGCGGCTGGTGCGCGGGCTGGACTACTACAACAAGACCGTGTTCGAGTGGGTCACCGACCGCCTCGGCGCCCAGGGCACCGTGTGCGCCGGCGGCCGCTACGACGGCCTGGTGGCACAGCTCGGCGGCAAAGCCACCCCGGGCATTGGATTTGCCATGGGCGTGGAACGTCTGGTGCTGCTGCTGTCTGAAATGGGGGCGGCGCAGCCGGTGGCTCAGGACGCGGACCTCTACGTGGTGTCGGTGGGCGAGGCCGCCGAGCTGGAGGCGCTGGCCCGCGCCGAGGCCCTGCGCGATGCCTTGCCCGAGCGGCGCATTGTGCTGCACACCGGCGGTGGCAGCTTTAAAAGCCAGATGAAAAAGGCCGACAAGAGCGGCGCCCGCCTGGCCCTGATCTGGGGCGAGGACGAGGTTGCCGGCGGCACCTGCGCGGTGAAGAACCTGCGCGAGGAAGGCGCTCAACAGACCGTGGCAGTGCAGGATTTGCCCGATTACCTGCGCGCAGCGCTGGTGTAACGAACAAAGCAATAAGGAAACGACGTGGAAGACTATCGTAGCGAAGACGAACAGGTAGAAGCCCTCAAGCGCTGGTGGGACGAGAACGGCCGCTCCACCCTGGCCGGCATTGCCCTGGCCCTGGTGGGTGCCTTTGGCTGGCAGGGCTGGCAGGAGTACCGCGAGGGCCAGAACGAAGCCGCCTCCGACCGGTACCAGGCGCTGCTGGAAGCGATGGCCGGTGCCGAGCAGGACCCGGCCCAGCAGGGCGTGGCCGAGCGCCTGATTGCCGAGATCAAGACCGACTACAGCGGCTCCGCCTACGCCAGCTTTGCCGCGCTGCAGGGCGCGCGCCTGGCGGTGCAGGACGACGACCTGGACAGCGCCGAGAGCGAGCTGCGCTGGGTGCTGGCCGAGGCCGACAGCGGCAGCGATACCGCCCTGGTGGCACAGCAGCGGCTGGCCCGGGTGCTGGCGTCCAAGGGCGATACCGAAGGAGCGCTGGCCCTGCTCGAGGTGAAGGGCGAAAACCGCTACCCGGCGAGCTACGCGATGGCGCGCGGCGACATTCTGCTGGGCGCCGGGCGCAAGGACGAAGCGCTGGCAGCCTACGAGCTGGCTCGCCAGGTGGCCAGTGAGAGCCCCCAGATGCCGCCGCTCGCAGCGCTGGAGCAGAAAATCGCCAGCCTGAACCCCGCCGAGCCGCGGGCGATTGATGCCGCAGCGGTTGCCGGCCCGGCGCTGGTCGGTTCACAAGACAGTGCAGACGCGAGTGCAGAAGGCGATGCCAAAGTACAAGCCGAGCCCGCACCGGCCGCCGCCGAGGAGGAAACGCCATGAGCCTGCACCCCGCACTGCGCACCTTTGCGGTGATGTCCCTGGCGCTGAGCCTCGGGGCCTGCTCCACCGTGAAGGGCTGGTTTGAAATTGACGACGACGAAGACCCCACCCAGCCGGTGGAACTGCAGGACATCACCCCCACGGTGAAAATCAAGCGCCTGTGGTCCGAGGGCGTGGGCGACGGCCAGGGCGAGGGCCTGTATCACATTCGCCCGGCGCTGGCGGGTGATCGCATCTACGCCGCCTCCGCCGACGGCGAGGTGGTGGCCCTGAACAGCAAAACCGGCAAAACCCTGTGGGATGTGGAGCTCGATACCCGCCTGTCTGGCGGCGTGAGTGTGTTTGAGGACAGCCTGTTCGTGGGTGGCAGCGACGGCTCGGTGCTGCGCCTGTCCACCGCCGACGGCAGCCAGCTGTGGAAGACCAAGGTGACCGGCGAAGTGCTGGCGCCGCCCCAGGGCGACGGCCGCCATGTGGTGGCCCAGACCTACGACGGCAAGCTGTTTGGCCTGGATTTTGAGAGCGGCGAGAAAAAGTGGACCTACGACAGCAACGTGCCGGTGCTGACCCTGCGCGGCACCAGCACGCCGATTCTGAACGGCGGGCGGGTGTACGCGGCCTTCGCCAATGGTCGCGTGCTGGCCTTTGAGGCCGACAGCGGCGACATCGCCTGGGAAGTGCGCGTGGCCATCTCCCAGGGCCGCTCCGAGATCGAGCGCATTGTGGATATCGACGGCACCATGGAGCTGACCGGCAACGAACTGTACGCCGCCAGCTACCAGGGGCGCATTGCCGCCATCGAGGTGGGCAGCGGGCGCAAGCTGTGGCAGCAGAATGTCTCCTCCTTCTCCGGCGTGTCCACCGGCTTTGGCAACGTGTACGTGGCCGATGCCGACGGCACGCTCACCGCCTACCTGCGTGGCGGCCAGGGCGTGCGCTGGACCCAGGGCGACCTGGGCTATCGCGAACTGTCACGACCCACTCCGGTCAACAGTTATGTGGCCGTGGCCGACTACGAAGGCGTGGTACACCTGATTTCGCAGGTGGATGGCAGCTTTGCCGGCCGCGTTGAAGTGGACAGCGACGGCGCCCGTGCCGACATGGTGGCCGATGGCAAGGTGCTGTATGTCTACGACAACGGCGGCACCCTGTCGGCCTTCGAAATCACCCCGCTCGACGACTAGCGCGCGAGCGCAGGAGACTGAATTGATCCCGGTAATTGCCCTTGTGGGCCGCCCCAATGTGGGTAAGTCCACCCTGTTTAACCAGCTCACCCGCTCGCGGGATGCGTTGGTGGCAGACTTTGCCGGGCTGACCCGGGATCGCAAGTACGGCGAGGCCCGCCTCGGGTCGCGCCCCTACGTGGTGATCGACACCGGCGGCATCAGCGGCGACGAGGACGGCATCGACTCGCAGATGGCCGGCCAGTCACTGGCGGCCATCGAAGAAGCCGACGCGGTGCTGTTCATGGTGGATGGCCGCGAGGGCCTGAATGCCGCCGACGAAGCCCTGGCCCGGCACCTGCGCCAGCGCAACAAGGCGTTTTACCTGGTGGTGAACAAGATCGACGGCATCGACGCCGATGTCGCCACCAGCGACTTCTACGCCCTGGGGGTGGAAAACCTCTTCGCCATTGCCGCCAGCCACGGCCGCGGCGTATCCAGCATGATCGAGCAGGTGCTGGCCAGCTTCCCGGAGCCGGAGGCCTTCAGCGACGAAAAACTCTACGACAGCATCCGCGTGGCGGTGGTGGGGCGGCCCAACGTCGGCAAGTCCACCCTGGTCAACCGCCTGCTGGGGGAAGAGCGGGTTGTGGTGTTCGACATGCCCGGCACCACCCGCGACAGCATTTATATCGACTACGAGCGCGACGAGCAGAAGTACACCCTGATCGACACCGCGGGTGTGCGCAAGCGCAAGAACGTCAAGCTCACGGTGGAGAAGTTCTCCATTGTCAAAACCCTCAAGGCCATCGACGACGCCCACGTGGTGCTGCTGTTGATGGATGCCCACGAGGGCCTGGTGGAGCAGGACATGCACCTGCTGGGCCACTGCATCGAGGCCGGGCGCGGCCTGGTGCTGGTGGTGAACAAGTGGGATGGCATCGAGCCCCACCAGCGCGACTGGATGAAGACCGAACTGCAGCGCCGCCTGCAGTTTGCGGACTACGCCGACACCCATTTTATCTCCGCCCTGCACGGCACCGGTGTGGGCCACCTGTACAAATCCATCAACGCCGCCCACGACAGCGCCACCCGCAAGCTGAGCACCAACGCGCTGACTCGCATTCTTGAAGGCGCCGTGTTCGACCACCCGCCGCCGCTGGTCAATGGCCGGCGCATCAAGCTGCGCTATGCCCATGCCGGCGGCCAGAACCCGCCCTTGATCGTGATCCACGGCAACCAGACCGGCAAGGTGCCGGCCAGCTACCAGCGTTACCTGGAAAAAATCTTCCGCCGCAAGCTCGACCTTACCGGCACGCCGGTGCGCATAGAGTTTCGCACTGGCGACAACCCCTATGCCGACAAGCGCAACAAGCTGACCCAGCGCCAGGTACAGCGCAAGCGCCGCATGATGGCTCACGTGAAGAAGAACAGTAAGAAAAAGCGCTGACTATGTCCGTGGCCGAGTGGAAGCCCGCCGAGGGCAGCGCCAGCCCCGGCAAACCCGATCTCGACAGCCGCGCGCACATCGAGGACTTTGTGCAGCGCTTTTACGCTCGCATGCTGCGGGACGAAGTGCTGGCGCCCATCTTTGTGCACGTGGCCGAAATCGACCTCGACGTTCACCTGCCGCATATCGTCAACTACTGGTGCAAGCTGCTGCTCGGTGAGCAGCACTACCAGCGCCATACCATGAACATCCACCGCCGCCTGAACGCCCGGCGCACCCTGCACAGCAGCGACTTTGCGCGCTGGCTGGAATTCTTTACCACCACTGCGGATTTTCACTTTGCCGGTGAGCACACCGAGCGCGCCAAGCGCATCGCCGCCACCATCGCCGCCAACATGGAAAAGAGCCTGGGCTAGCGCCACCCGATGCAGGCCGCCCGGTCTGTCATAAATCTTTTACACTTCTTTCATCCCTCCGTTACGAAAGCGTCACACGTTCGCGGCAAGCTGCTGTACCCGGGCAATTGCTTTCGCTGAACAGAACGTCCTCGCCGGCGAAAGTCCTTGTTTTCTCTGAGACCTGACAGCACAACTCCATAAAGAGGGGGTTTATGAAACTCTATTGCAAACAACTGCTGGCGGCAGGCTCATGCCTGCTGGCCGGTGCAGCGACGGCCCAGGTTTTGCCTGCGGAGCAGCGCAACAACGCCTGGTTTGTCCAGGGCCAGCAATCGCTGCAGGCGGATCGCGGCGCGGCTGCGACGGGCGCGAAGAATGTGATCCTGTTTGTGGGTGACGGCATGGGCGTTTCCACCCTGACGGCGGCGCGCATCCGGGCCGGCCAACTGCAGGGGAAGCCCGGCGAAGAGGGGCTGCTGAGCTTTGAGCAGTTCCCCCACACAGCGCTGGTAAAAACCTATAACGTCGATGCCCAGACACCGGATTCCGCCGGCACCATGACGGCGATGATGAGCGGCCTGAAAACCGACGTGGGCGTGATCGGCGTGGACGAAGACATTGTGCGCGGTGATTGCAGCACGGTGGCAGGCAACGAAGTGGCCACCTACCTGGAACTGGCGGAGATCGCCGGTATGTCCACCGGGATCATTTCCACCGCGCGGATTACCCACGCAACCCCTGCCGCTACCTATGCCAAGTCCGCCGATCGCAACTGGGAAGACGTATCCGACATGCCTGAAGAGGCGGTTTCCGCCGGTTGTGAAGACATTGCCAGCCAACTGGTTGGCCTGGAAGCCAATCTGGAAGCGCGCTACGACGGCGTGGATGTGGATGGCGTCGATGTGATTATGGGCGGCGGCCGTCGCCACTTTCTGCCCAACGACCCTGCCTTTAACAGCCCGGACGCCGCCAGTGGTACCGAAGGGGATCGCAACGATGGCCGCGACCTGACCGCGGAATGGCAGGAGTTGTATCCGGAGGGGGCCTACGTGTTCGACAGCGCCGGCTTCAATGCGGTGGATAGCAGCACAACCAGCAAACTGTTTGGTCTGTTCAACGAATCGCACATGCAGTATGAGGCGGATCGCGGCAACGATATTGCCGGCGAACCGTCGCTCACCGAAATGACCAGCAAGGCCATTGAAGTGCTGGGCAAAAACGATGAGGGCTTTTTCCTGATGGTGGAGTCAGGCCGTATCGACCATGCCCACCACGCTGGCAACGCCCACAACGCACTGGCCGACACCATTGAACTGGCGCGTGCGGTAGAGGCGACGGTTGCGGCCACCAACCCCGAGGAGACCCTGATTCTGGTAACGGCGGATCACAGCCATGTGTTCACCATCGCCGGCTATCCCAAGCGCGGCAACCCGATCCTCGGCAAAGTGGTGAACGTTGGTGCAACGGAGCCGGCGCTGGCCTCTGACGATCTGCCCTATACCACACTGTCCTATGCCAATGGCCTGGGTTTCCACGATCTGCACGACGAGACCGATTCCGAAGTGGTTTACGGTCTGGAGCCGGTAAGCGGCCGCGCGGATATCTCTGCGATAGACACCGAGGCCCCAGGTTACCACCAGGAAGCCCTGGTGCCGATGGCCAGTGGCGAAACCCACGCCGGTGAAGACATCAGCCTGCACGCCCGAGGCCCCGGTTCGCCCTATGCCGCCGGCGTGGTCGAGCAGAACATGGTTTTCCACATTATGAATAACGCGCGCCGGCTGGTGGCCGAGTAAGGGGTAGATGATGAACAATTTTGCAAAAGCACTCGGCCTGTCCGCCCTGTTGTTGGCCGTGGGCGCCTGTGAAGACGGCAGCGATTCGCGCATGGCCGTCGACCCGGACCCCACTGTGCCGCCGACCGAGCCAGAGGTCGAAGATCCGGTGACCGAACTGTCTCCCTCGGACATCGCCAGTAATACCGAAAACACCTGGTACCGCGATGCCGCCGGACGCCTGGCGGCTCGCGACCTCGCAGCCCTGGAAAAAGCCCGCGGCAGCGCCAAGAACGTCATCCTGTTTGTTGGCGATGGCATGGGTATCTCCACGGTGACCGCCGCGCGCATTCGCGCCGGGCAATTGCAGGGTCAGCCGGGCGAGGAAGGCTACCTGAGCTTTGGCGAGTTCCCCTTCGCGGGCCTGTCCAAAACCTATAACGTGGACGCCCAGACGCCGGATTCCGCCGGCACCATGACGGCCATGATGAGCGGCCTGAAAACCGACGTTGGCGTGATTGGCGTGGACGAGGACGTAGTGCGCGGTGATTGCGCCACAGTAGCCGGTAACGAAGTGGTGACCTACCTGGAACTGGCTGAGATTGCCGGCCTTTCCACGGGTATCGTCTCCACCGCCCGTATTACCCACGCCACCCCCGCGGCAACCTACGCCAAGGCGGCCGACCGCAACTGGGAAGATGTTTCCGACATGCCCGCCGCTGCTGTGGACGCGGGCTGCGAGGACATCGCCAGCCAGTTGGTGAACTTTGAGGCCAACCTGGAGGCGCGCATCCCGGGTGCCGATGTGGACGGTATTGATGTAGTGATGGGCGGCGGCCGTCGGCACTTCCTGCCGAATGACCCGGCGGCCAACAGCCCCGATGCCGTCAGTGGCACCGAGGGCGATCGCAACGACGGTCGCAACCTGGTCAGCGAGTGGCAAGCGTTGTACCCGCAGGGCGCCTATGTGTTTGACGCCGCCGGATTCAACGCCATCGACAGCAGCACCAGCAAGGTGTTCGGCCTGTTCAATGAGTCGCACATGCAGTACGAGGCAGACCGCGGCAACGACATCAGCGGGGAGCCTACCCTCACCGACATGACGCGCAAAGCCATTGAAGTGCTGGGCCAGAACGAGCAGGGCTTCTTCCTGATGGTGGAGTCGGGTCGTATCGACCACGCCCACCACGCTGGCAACGCCTATGGTGCCCTGACCGACACCATCGAGATGGCCAAGGCCGTGGAAGCCGCGGTAGCGGCCACCAATGCCGAGGACACCCTGATCATTGTGACGGCGGATCACAGCCATGTGATGACCATCGGCGGTTATCCCAAGCGTGGTAACCCCATCCTTGGCAAAGTAGTGAACGTCGGGGAAAACGGCCCGGCCCTGGCATCGGATGGTTTGCCCTATACCACCCTGACCTACGCCAACGGGCATGGCTTCCAGGACCTGGGTGACGAAACCGATTCCGATGCGGTGTATGCGCTTGCGCCGGTCAGCGGTCGCGCTGATATCAGCAGTGTGGATACCGAGGCATCCGGTTACCACCAGGAAGCCCTGGTGCCGATGGCAAGTGGTGAGACTCACGCGGGCGAAGATGTGGGTATCTACGCTACCGGCCCCGGCGCGCACCTGGTGACCGGCACGCAGGAGCAGAGCGTGATCTTCCACGTGATGGATTACGCCACGGACCTTATCAGCAAGGCTGACGCAGCCATCTAATTAACAGACATTGGCACTGTGTTTCTTGGGGGCTTCGGCCCCCTTTTTTGTGCCCGAAATTCAGCCGCTGGCGCTCGCGCGGCTATTAGCGGTGGCGCTTTTGCGGGCTTTGGCACCGGGTTTCGCGCGGGCTTTGGTGCGGGTTTTAGCACAGGCTTTAGTGGAAGGCGCCGATGCTTTCTTGCGCCCGGCGCCGGCCCTGGTGCTTTTGGCGCTGCTGCGGAAGGCCTCGGTCTTCGGTGCGCTGGCCAGCCAGTGGGCTTCGTTCAGTTCAAACTGATGCAGGATGGTATCCAGGGTGCGGCCTATTCGCGTGGTGGTGCCGATGGCCGGTATGACCGGCCAGGTGCCGCGCTCGCCCGCCAGCAGGATGTCGCGCATCTCCTCTTCTGACAGGATTTTCAGCAGCTTGCCCAGGCTGGAAAGGCCATAGTGCGGGAAGATATTGATATCACCGCTGAACTGCTGGTCGATCAGGCCGTTGACCGCACTGAGAACGCTGCCGGTGCGCGGGCCAACGCGGGTGTAGCGCTGGGCGGCGTTCAGGCTGCCGCGCACAAACTGCTTGGTGGCCGCGCTCCAGGCGTCGGACACGATGTGGTAGAGGCCTGGCCGGCGCACGTCCCGGCGGCCAAGCACGGGCATCACCTGGCTGACAATGAAATGGTTGACGCCGTACAGGCGCGCCAGGCGCTTGGCGGGCAGGTCTTGCGAGAAGGACCCGTCAATCCAGCGCAGGTTGGGCAGGTAAGGGCAGATGTCGCCGTTGTCGTCTCGCGCCTCCAGCATGGCTGGCGGGAATACGCCGGGCAGGGCAGAACTTGCCATCACCGCGGAGCGGATGGTGACATTGGGCGAGGCGATATGGTTGAGCAGGCGGGATTCCTGCTTGGGTTCCGATGGCGAAATGGCGATGTTGATGGCGCGCCCGGTTTTTTCGTAGGCCTCCTGGAAGGTCATGTCCGGAATCAGGCGCGCCATTTCCTTGCGCACCGCCGGCATGTCGGTTTCTTCATTCATGCGCAGCCCGATCTTCAGGTTGCCGCGGTTCTGGGTCATGGCGCGCACCAGAAAGTCATCCTCGAACAGCGCCAGGTACTCGCTGTCGGTGCGGGTGCCCACGATGGCTGCCACAAAGGCCCCGGCGCTGGCGCCGGAGATAACCACCGGGCACAAGGCCTGTTCGATCAGTGCTTTCAGAACGCCGAAGTGAAAATAACCCAGTGTGCCGCCGCCGCTCAGCATCAGGGCAGAGCGCCCGTAGCAGTGGCTGGCGCGGCGGAAAAATTCCAGGCGCTGGGACAGGGGCAGCGCCGTGTGGTCGCTGGCCAGGTGCAACAGGGCGTCGTTGATGGCGTCGACATAGTCCTCGATCAGGTGCTTGGTGCCGCAGCGTGCCCGGGAATACAGGTTGGCATTGCCGATGCCGGCCATGTTGCCGTGAATGCCTTCGTTGAGTGCGAAGAGCAGCCCGGCATCGTTGCCGTCTCTGCGCAGTTTTTGCAGGCGGTCGAGGCGCCGCCGAATGCTGGCGTGATTGTAGCGTTGGGATTCCGCCTGCTGGCGCCAGCGGTCTGCGCCAGTGAGGCCGTCCAACTTGGCTGCCAGTGCCAGCCATTCATCGAAGCTGGTGGCTTGTGCCATGGCCGTTTCAAGGGACTCTTCCGGGGCGGACTTGCGGGCCTGGTGGTGCCTTAGCGTGCTCTTCATGTGGTGATTCCGTCAGTGTTGAGCCAGTCGGCCCAGTTGCCGCTGGCTAAGATGGCCAGTAGCGTGAAGTGACAGCAGTGCGGCTTCGAAGGTTTCTGCCAGTGGGCGGTACTGCAGGTCAAGTGTTTTCAAGGTGTGGCTATCGTCCAATTGTACCCAGCGGGTGGCGTAGCGCATGCCCTCTTCGGTGATGGGCAATTCCAGCGTCAGTACCTGGCTCAGGCGATCCAGCAGCGCGCCGGCCAACAGGGGCACCCCGGGCAGCACCGGCAGCGGCAGGAAGCGACGGCCGGTGAGGGTGGCCAGCAGCTTGCCGTGGTCGCGCCAGGGTAGGAAGGTGCCGCCCATGGGAAAGCGCTTGCCAGATGGCAGTTGTTCAAGGATACGCAGGTGAGCCTCGGCCAGATCACGCACGTCGATGTACTGGTTGCCGGAGGGCATCTGGGGGGCGATGCCGTACATCAGGCCAATCAACCCCTTGTGCGGCTCGGTAAGCCCCGGATCTTCCGGGCCAACGACCGATCCCGGGTAAGTGATGTACACCGGTGCTCCGTCATCCTGCATTGATCGGGCGTAAATCTCTCCGGCCACCTTGGAGCGCCCGTAGGCGCCGCGGTGGGATTCCGGCCCCGGCGGCGAGTGCTCGTTCAGGGTGCGGGCATGTTCGTCGAACAGGGCGGTGACACTGGAGACATAGATCAGCGCCTGCAGATTGGCGTCGAGCCCGGCCTGGATCACCGTGCGCGTGCCGTTGGTGTTGCGCTCGAAGACCTGCCCGGCATCTTTTCGCGAGGTGGAAACCACCGCCGCGCTGTGCACCAGGGCGTCGCAGCCGCGAAGCGCCCGACGTACGCTGTCGGCGTCGTTGATGTCGCCGCGCACCACCCGCTGCAGTTGGTCGCTGCCAAACAACTGGTGTGCTTTGTCGAGGCTGCGCACCAGCAGGGTGACGTCGTGCCCGGCACTGAGCAGTGCGCGCGCAGTGTGATAGCCCACAAACCCGGTGCCGCCGGTTACCAGCACGTGCATGCTCAGGCGCTCCGCCGGCGTGTTGCCCGTTTGGACCCTCTGGCCCCTTTGGCTCCAGCGGCCCGGCGCGCCGCCGGTTTGTCGTCCGCTAGCAGGGCGGCGGCAATCTCGTCGTGGGACGCCTGCAGGCAGTGCGCGTAGCGCTCCGGGTCTGGCAGCATGCGCCGGCAGGCGGTGAAGGACAGGGTGATGGTGCCCCGCTTGTTGTGGACGGTGGAGTAAATCACGTGGAACAGGCCGACATTGGGCAACAGCGGGCCCAGGCTGAAGCCGCTCAGCATCTGTGCGCCGCAGAAGTACTGATCCCACGAGGGGCCAGGCACATTGGTGACCACAGTGTTCATGATGACACTGGATTCGGTCAATCCGGTCACGGCGGCGGTGCGAATGGCCAGCGACAGCACGCTGCCGGGGATCAGGTCGGTGATCTCCATGGCGATTTTTGGCCCCAGGGCCTGGGCATAGGCCTTGGCCTCGCTGGATTTGCGGTGAATGGCTGCCAGCCGCTCGCGCGGGTCGGCAATATCGGTGCACAGCGCCAGGGCCATGAACCCCACCATGTTGCCGGCGTTGCCGTCACCGCTGCGCACATCCACGGGGCAGCCGGTGACCAGCGACTGGGTTGGCAACTCGTCCGCTTCCAGCAGATAGCGCCGCAGCGCGCCCGCCACGATATTGAGCATGGCGTCGTTGATGGTGGCGTTGGGCACGGCCTGCTTCATGGCGCGGATGGTGGCAAAGTCAAACACCCGCGCATCCACCACCCGGTGCGGTGATACCCGCCCCTGGAAGCGGCTGCGGGGAATTTCGCCAAGGTGCTCGAACTGGTGCTCGGCAAAGCCCCGGCGCAGGCGCAGGTAAGTGGGCAGCGCGTCCTTCATCATCCCCAGCGCCTTGAAGGGCATGCGCCAGGCATCAACGTAGGCCCGGGCCAGCATGGTGGGGTAGGACACCGGCATGGCCTGCGGGCCGGGGGCCGGGTCTGGCACGGTCACTTCCGGGCCGAGGTCGTGCATCAGGGTCATAAAGTGGGCGCCGGTCACCCCGTCCATGGCGGAATGATGGACCTTCAGCAGCATGGCGAAACAGCCGGCGGGCAGGCCCTCGACCTTGTCGAGCCCCTCGATGATGTAGATCTCCCACAAGGGCTTTTCGCGGTCCAGCGGTATGGCGTGGATGCGCGCCGCCTGGATGCACAGCTGGCGCCAGTCGCCGGGGGCGGGCAGGGCAATGTGGCGCACGTGGTATTCCAGGTCGAAATTGGGGTCTTCCGCCCAGTAGGGCTGCCCCAGGCCCAAGGGAACGGGCACCAGCTTGCGACGGAAGATGGGGGACAGGTGCAGGCGCGATTCAAGCATCGCCAGGATGTCTTTAAAGCGCACTTTGCCACCGGGGGCGGTGGCGGGCGTGTAGATGGAAATGCCACCGATATGCTGTGGCAGACCCTTCATCTCCGTGTGGATGAACATGGCATCCTGGCCGCTGAGTTGCTGCATGGGCACACCTCCGCTCGGGTCGTTTCCCCCAACCATACGCCCAGATTGCCCTTCGGTGGAAGTCACCGATCAGTTCAAAGGGCGCTCATGGGTTTGCTTTGGTGTACCGGTGGGCCTGCCAAAGGGTGGAATCAGGCGAGTAACAGGCTGGTGCGATCCACGCTGAGGCGGTGGGCACTCTGCGCGTCAATGGCGTAGGTGGGGCTATCAATGCTGTCGATGAACACCCAGTCGGCCTGTAGCGCATCGGCGCCAACGGCCAGTTGCAGAAAGCCGCGCTGTACCAGATTGGCGTAGCGCAGGTCGTCCATTAATTGCACGGCCAGCGGGCCAAACAGGGTGGCGGCATCGGTGCCGATCACCGCTTCGGCGCCGGGGGAGGTCACGCTGGGGCAGGCCAGCTCGGCACCCACCACGGTGCCATCGGCGGTGGTTAGCTGCGAGGCCCAGGCGTTGTGGGTATCCCCGGCCAGCACCACCAGGCGCGACTGCAGCTGCCGGGCGTGGTTGAGCAGGTCTTCGCGTTCGAAGGTGTAGCCGTCCCAGGCGTCGGCATTGAAGGGAATGGCGGAATCGAGCAGGGCCTGTTCCTCGGCGCTGCGCTCGCCGGCGGGCTTGCCCTTGGCCTGCACCGCCCCCAGCACGGCGGCGGTGGCCTGCTGCAGGGCATCTTCGCCGGCGGTGGCCGGGGTGAGGGCGCGCACCGCCGGTTCCGGCAGGGGCTGGCGCGCCATCAACACCTGCTGGCCCAGCACCTGCCAGCGCGCGGTGCTGCTGGTCAGGGCGTCTTTTACCCAGGCCAGCTGCGCGCTGCCGAGCAGGCTGCGGTTGCTGTCGCCGGTGGCGGCGAGCACTGCGGCGCTGTCGATCTGCTCGCCGTTGAGGTAGTCGGCGTAGTCCACCTGCCGGTCGCGGCCGGCGTTGCGGGTATCAAGCATGATGAGGTCCAGCAGGTCGCCGTAGCGAAACTGCCGGTAGATGATGTCGCTCGCCTCGCCGGGCGGGCGCACCGGCAGCCACTCAAACCAGGCCTGGATGGCTGCGGCCCGGCGTTCGCTGAAGCTGCCTTCGCTGTCGGGGCTGTGGTTTTCGGCGCCGTCGCGCCAGGCGTCGTTGGCGACTTCGTGGTCATCCCACACCACCACAAAGGGGTGGCGCGCGTGGCAGGCCTGCAGGTCGCTGTCGCCGCGGTACTGGGCGTAGCGGGTGCGGTAGTCCGCCAGCGACAGGATTTCCCCGGCCGGCTCGGACACGCGGCCCAGCGCTTCGGCGTTGTCGCTGGCATAGCCGTCGGCGGCGTATTCGTAGATGTAATCGCCCAGGTGCAGCACGGCGTCCACCTCGCGCCCGGCGATTTCGCGGTACACGTGGAACAGCCCGGCCGGGTAGTTGGAACAGGACACCACGGCAAAGCTGGCGGCGGCCAGGGCACCGCTGGGCGCGCTGCGGGTGCGCCCCACTGGCGATGTCCGCTCGCCGGTGCGAAAGCGGTAGAAGTAGCCGGTGCCGGCGTCCAGGCCGGTGGCGTCCACTTTTACTGTGTAGTCCACCGCCGCGGTGGTGGTGCCACTGCCGCTGGCGATGATGTTTGCAAAGCCTTCGTCGCTGGCCAGTTCCCAGGTGACAACCACATCGCCTTCGCGCTCCGGGGTCACCCGGGTCCACAGGATGACCCGGTCGGCCAGCGGGTCGCCAGAGGCCACGCCGTGCTCAAAGGTGGCCGGAACACTCTCTGGCGGATTGGGTGTGGGGGGCGCATCGCTGCTGTCGGAGCAGCCAATCAGGTTGGCCGACAGCAGCGGCAACAGCGCGCTTGCGCCTAGGCCCTTGAGCAGGGTGCGACGGCGGAACTGGGGTGGTTTGGTCATGGGCGCTCTCGCTGAGTGACAAACCGCATAGTGTGGGCGGCGAGTGTTGCCGGATTATGAACCCACCGCCGGCGGCACCTCGCCGGCGAAGAAGCGCCGGGGGTTGTCCACCAGCAGGGTGTCGATCTGCCGCTGGCTGACGCCCGCCGCCAGCAGCTGCGGCACGATGTTGCGGTGGAAGTGAGTGGGGTCGAACAGCACATCCGGGTCCATGCTGGCCACCAGCTCCGCCGGAAAGGGCTCGCCGCGGGTACACCACACGCCATCGTGCGACACCACAATCT
This sequence comes from Parahaliea mediterranea, assembly GCF_003402235.1. Lineage (GTDB taxonomy): Bacteria > Pseudomonadota > Gammaproteobacteria > Pseudomonadales > Halieaceae > Parahaliea > Parahaliea mediterranea. Next base: position 430,488 of record NZ_QEWO01000002.1, on the reverse strand, counting down.
GGTGTTCGCGGTTTTTCTTCAGCAGTTTGACCAGTGCGTCCACGCGCTGGCTGTCTGGCACCAGGATGTCCAGGCCAAAGCGGTCGAAGCCGAGGTAGGAGCCCCCGTCGAGGATGCCCATGTGGTAGTCGTGGTCGGCGCTGCCACAGCTGTGGCCGATGATAATGCGGTGGGCGGGCACCCCGCGCTCGGTCAAAAAGCGCTGCTGGGCATCGCCCATGGTGCCCTCGTCGGTGTGCGTGGTGATGGGGGCGCCGGTTTCGGTGGCGGCCAGGGCGGCGGCTTCCAGCACGCAGTATTCGTAGTCGGTGATCTCGCCGACGCCGGTGGCCACCTTGATGATGCCGGCCTTCACGCCGGTATCGCCAATGCCGTGGGTCAGTTCGTGGATGAACAGCTCTGCCATCTGGGCCACCGCGCTGCCGGTTTCCCGGCGGAAGTGCCAGTGGGCAAAGCCGCCCTCATCCTGCTTGTACAGCCCGGTGGCGCAGACAATGTTAAAGCCGGTGCGCTCGGCCACTTCGCGCGCCAGGGTCACGTCGCGGCCTAAGTCGTTGGGGCAGGGGTCCAGCATGGACTGCACGCCGATGGCCTGCATGGATTCGATCTTGCCCACGCAGGTGGCCACCATCTGCTCGCGGCTGGGGCCGGGGCGCAGGGTGTCTGCCTCCCAGCCGGGATAGCCGATCAGCAGGTGCTCGTGCATCAGGGTAACGCCCAGTTGATCAACGCTCAGCGGGCCGGTAACGGTATTGACGGTGTTGGACATCGGTAACCTCCTTGTTCTTATCGATGGTCGCTGTGCCGGCCGTTCCTCGTGGTTTCCCGCAGCCAGCGACCAAGCGAGCCGGTGCCGGGACGAACTGCAGGGCGGGGCGTTGTGCCCCGTTTTTTGGGTGCTATAGTAGCCTATAACACCAACATGACGAGGTGGCGACCATGCCCCGCTATTGTGACCACTTAGCGCCGCGCTGGAAAGGCGGCCCCATGCTCAAGGGCAGCCTGGCCTTCCTGGCTGCGGCAGTGGCCAGTGCGCTGCTGCAATCGGCAGCCTGGGCCCAGACGAGTGACAGCCATTCACAGAGCAGCGCCTACAGCAGCGCAAGTGGCGCCGAAACGCGCCGCGTGGAGGGGCTGGCCTTTGATGCGGTGCTGGTGTACGGCGATGTCGAGGTGGAAATCAGCCAGGGCGACACGGTGGAACTGCTGCTGCGCGGCGACCCGGAGGAACTCAACCTGCAGCCTTTTCTGGTGGATGGCTCCACGCTGCTGTTGGGCGGCAGCCGGGGAGACCGCCGCGCCGATTTCAGCGGCGTGAAGTTTCGCCTTACCACGCCGACCCTTGAACACTTGGAGGTGAAAGGTTCCGGCGATGTGTACGTGCAGCCTGTCACCAGCGATGACCTGTTCGTCTCCGCCGCCGGCACCGGCAGTGTGCGCCTGTTCGAGGTGAATGCCGGCAACACCACCCTGCAACTCAGCGGCACCGGGCGCATTCAACTGGCCAAGCTGCAAAGCCGCGAATTGAACGTGGCGCTGTCGGGCTCGGGTGATATCCAGCTGGGGGAGGTCAGCGCCCAGGGCGTGTCGGTGAGCGTGCGGGGCTCGGGCGATATCAGCCTGGAATCCGCACAGCCCGCCGACAACATGGAACTCAGCATCGTCGGTTCCGGCGATGTGGATTTTCGGCGCATGGACAGCAAGCGCGCCGAGGTGAATATCGTCGGTTCCGGTGACGCGCACATTGGCGAGATCGACGTGCTGGAGGTCAACATTCTCGGCAGTGGCGACCTGGTGTATCGCGGCAACCCGACGATTGACCAGGATGTGTTGATTGGTTCGGGCGATCTGCGCCGCGAGCGCTGATCCAGCGCCAGGCCAGCATTGCGCGGAACGTAGCGCGTACAGAGCAGCGCACAAAACAGCGCGGAGAGCAGCGCAGATGGAGTGGAACGACAGCCAGCCAATCTACCGGCAACTGCGGGACCAGGTGGTGGAACGCATCATGGACGGCAGTTTTCCCGAGGGTGAAGCCATTCCCTCGGTGCGTCAGGTATCGGCGGACTACCAGATCAACCACCTGACCGTGGGCAAGGCCTATCAGGAACTGGTGGACATGGGCCTGCTGGAGAAGCGCCGGGGCCTGGGCATGTTTGTCACCAGTGGCGCCCGCGGCATGCTCACCAGCGACGAACAGGCGCGTTTTCTGAATGAAGAACTGCCGGCGTTTGCCGGGCGGGTACAACGACTGGGATTGGACATGGACGACGTACTACGCCGCCTGAAGGCGGCCGGGGGTAAGGCATGAGCCGGGTAATCGAGGCGCGGGGTCTGAGTCGCCGTTTTGCACAAGTGCAGGCCGTGGACGGTGTGGACCTGGGCCTGAACGCCGGCACCGTGCTGGGCCTGATTGGCCCCAACGGCGCCGGCAAAACCACGCTGCTGAGGGCCCTGCTGGGGCTCACCGACTGCGACGGCGAAGTGCAAGTGCTGGGGCTGGACCCGCGGCGCGAGCACGCCCGCCTGATGGAGCAGGTCTGCTTTATTGCCGACACCGCCGTGCTGCCGCGCTGGATGAGCGTGCTGCAACTGCTGGATTATGTGTCGGGCATTCACCCGCGCTTCGACCGCGCCCAGGCTGAGCACTTCCTGGCCAATACCGAAGTGGGCATGAAGCGCAAGGTGGCGGAGCTGTCCAAGGGCATGACGGTGCAGCTGCACCTGGCGCTGGTGATGGCCATCGACGCCCGGGTGCTGATACTCGACGAGCCCACCCTGGGCCTGGACATCCTGTTCCGCAAGCGCTTTTACGAGCAGTTGCTGAACGACTACTTCGACGACGAGCGCACCATCATTATCTCCACCCATCAGGTGGAGGAGGTGCAGAACATCCTCACCGAAGTGGTGTTCATGCACCGTGGCCGCAGCATCCTGCACAAGGACATGGCGAGCTTCGATGAGACCTTCAGCGAAGTACACGTGGTGGGCGAAGCCACAACACGGGCCGAAGCCATACCGCACATTGGTTCGCGCCCCATACTGGGCGGCCGCGCCATCATCTACGAGGGCGTCGATCGCGCCCTGCTGGCGCCGCTGGGGCAGGTGCGAACGCCCTCGGTGTCGGATCTGTTTGTCGCCAAAATCGGGGGAGAGGCAAACCATGGCCAGTAACTCATCCTCGCGCTGGTTCACCCTGGTGCAGCGCGAATTGCAGGAATACCGGGTTTCGCTGTTGTGGACGCCGCTGCTGGCGGCGCTGGCCATCTGCGTGCTGGTGCTTTCCAGCGTGCTGCTGGCCAACCGCATTGCCGCCGTGGGGCAGGGCTTTGTGGCTGTCATTACCCAGGAAGAGCAGATCTCCGGGATGAACATCAGCATCCAGATCGACGACGACGAAGATGGCGGGAGCCTAGCCTATCGCATCGAGCGCGCGGAGGGCGCTGCCAGTGAAGAAGAGTGGAACTTCTCCCGCAAATGGACCTTCCAGCCGCGCGCCGGCAACGCCGCGCCGGCTGACAGCGAGGTGGTGTCTAGCGGCGCCGCTTACCCCTTCAATGCTGTGCTTGGCGTCATCAGCGTACTGATGACCCTGCTGTTGTTGATTGTGGTGGTGAACTACCTGCTGGGGTGTTTGTTCGATGACCGGCGCGACCGCTCCATCCTGTTCTGGAAATCCATGCCCGTATCGGAGTGGGAGGTGGTGCTCACCAAACTGGCCGTGGCCCTTGTTGTCGCGCCGGCCATCTTCATCGGCGCCGCCCTGGTCGCCCAGCTGGTGTGTACCGGGTTGTCCATGGTGCTGATGTGGCGCATGGACATGGACCCGGGCGAGCAGATCCTCGGCAATGTTCACTTCGGCCAGTTGCTGCTGCAGCAGGTGAGCGGCTGGTTGTTCACCGCCCTGTGGATTGCCCCGTTCTACGCCTGGCTGCTGCTGGCCAGCGCCGCGGCCCGCCGCTCGCCCTTCATGACCGCCGCACTGCCGCTGGTGGCCATCGTGCTTGCCGAGGAACTGGTGTTTGGCAGCGACTACCTGCGCAGCGCCATTACCCGCCACCTGCCAGACCCAACCGTCAGCGGCAGCCTGCCCATTCCCGCAGACCTCACCAGCTTGCTGCTGGGGCTGGTGTGCACCGCCGTCCTGGTGGCGGGGGCGGTGTGGCTGCGGCGACACCGGTGGGAGATTTGAGTAGCCATACCGCCCATTGGTAATGCCACCGCCAGTGGCATTGTCTTAGATGGAATTGATATTCATTCCCATTTGAAATACGTTTCGCCCCTTTTTGCGCCGTGGCCTGCCCGGCGCGCACTACAATCAAAGGGGGTTTTTACATGCAGCGCTATCATCGACGGGCCCATACCGCACTGGCCCTGGCGGCCATCACACCGGTACTCGCCCTGGCCGAGGCACCGGTCCTTGAGGAACTGACGGTCACCGCCAGCCGGGTCAACAAGTCCATCAAGGCCATTCCCAACACGGTGAAGGTCATCGACCGCGAAGCGCTGGACAACCAGCTTGCGGTGAGCAGCAGCCTGCTGGACGGGCTCAGTTTTGCCGTGCCCGCGCTGACCCCGGCACACCAGAAAATGAGCAGCAACGGTGTCACCCTGCGCGGCCGCAATCCGCTGTACATGACCGATGGCATTCCCCAGTCCACACCGCTGCGCAACGGCCAGCGCAGCGCCTTCACCATCGACCCGGCCTTTATCGACCGGGTGGAAGTGATCTACGGCGCCAATGCCATCCAGGGGGTTGGCGCCACCGGCGGGGTCATCAACTACGTGACCACCGAGGCGCCCGACAGCGGCGACTGGCTGCGCAGGGCCAGTGTGGAACTGGCCTCCGACAGCTTTGAGAGCGACGGCTTCCATTACAAGGCCAGTGGCCTGGTGGGCAAATCCTTCCAGAGCACGGATTTTATTCTTGGCGCCACCTACCAGGTGCAGGACCTGTTCTACGATGCCAACGGCGACCCGATTGCCCCGGACCGCGTCAACGTCTATGCAGAAGGCACCTTCGCCAGCGCCCTGCGCGGTCGCCTGCAGTACTCGATGCTGCTGGACCGGGATTTCGATGGCGGCCTGGCGCAGCACGATTTCGACGGCTACCAGTTGCTGGACGCCGTGGCGACTCGATCTCACTAGCGGCGAGGGCCTGCATTGGGGTGGAGCTAGTGTATCGGACGTCCAGTTAACGACTTTTAGGTGGAATATTTAAAAGGGCATCTAAACCCGTCTACCAACGCTATCGCAAGTGCTGCTCAAAGGCGATTAGGAGGGAGTCAGTGGGTGTCTGATTGAAGAAGAAACGCTTCCAACTCCTTGTCTATGCCCATCACATGACGAGTAAGCCATTCAGTAAGAAAAAGTGAAGCCGCGGCCAGAAACTCGGGCGTATCGGGATCGCCGCTATGGAAAAGACCGTTGACCTCCTGCTGGAAACGGCGGTGCGCACGTACATGTGCTTCCAGGCCTGGGTATTCCAGGCGAGCCATGTACTCCTCTTCCAGCGCGAAGTGGGAATCCACGTAGTCACGCAGGCGTTGCAACACCTCCGGCCCGCTATCCGGGCGAGCGATTAGATCCAGTGTCTCAAACAGCGCGCGGTGCTGGCTGTCCTGCCAGATGACATCGCTGGTCTTGCGGCAGTTGAACGATCCGACGGTGGGCTCGTCGCTTACGTGCCTAGCTGATGAATGCGTTGGCCTATTTGCCATCACGAACACCTCGTTCGAATGAGGCTGACTAAAATGTCCTCACCTTGCCGGACAGATCGAATGAAGCCGCCCTTTATTAATGCCTTGCTTCACCCAAGTGTAGCGGCTACTGCTGTTTGCACGCGATGAGGCGCAGGCAGTTTCATGCTGTAGTTATTTTTGCTAAACCGGGTACTGCTATGGTCGACCCAATGCCTGTCGCTTCAAGGTTGTGTAGCCCAGGAATGGCTCAATGTGAATCGCAACTCTTGGGCTGACCCATAGGGATTTGCTGGCCCCGCAACCTGCGGAATCTATTTGACCGTTTTGCGTGGAAGTTGAACGTTTAGCTACTTGAAACTGAACGAATTACGTGGACTCACACAGACAGCCTTCTCCCTGCTGGTCGAAGCGCTCCGATATCCCCACCGGGGAGATTAATCAACATTTTCGCTATGAATAGCAAAAATCCTTTCCATTTATTTCAGTTATGTGCGAGGCCTGACTAAGATACCGGGCACCTGAACGATGAACGCGACAGCGTTTGTTTCCGCCCTACGATGCATGAGGACCTTCCCATGGCCACTTACCAGCAGACTACCGATTCCTTTGCCAAACTGTGCGACGCACAGGGCAGCACCTGGGATGCCATCAACCCCGAATACGCCGCGCGCATGGCCCTGCAGAACCGCTTCCGCACTGGCCTGGACATTGCCCGCTACACCGCCGATATCATGCGTAAAGACATGGCCGACTACGACGCCGACACCGCGAGCTACACCCAGTCGCTGGGCTGCTGGCACGGCTTCATTGGCCAGCAGAAGTTGATCGCCATCAAGAAGCACCTGGGCACCACCAACAAGCGCTACCTCTACCTGTCTGGCTGGATGATTGCGGCCCTGCGTTCCGAGTTTGGCCCGCTGCCCGACCAGAGCATGCACGAGAAAACCTCCGTGCCCGGCCTGATCGAAGAGCTGTACACCTTCCTGCGCCAGGCCGACGCCCGTGAAATGGGTGGCCTGTTCCGCGCGCTGGACGACGCCCGCGAAGCCGGCGACGAAGTGAAGGCCAAAGACCTGCAGAACCAGATCGACAACTTCCAGACCCACGTTGTGCCGATCATCGCCGACATCGATGCTGGCTTTGGCAACGCCGAGGCCACCTACCTGCTGGCCAAGAAGATGATCGAGGCGGGCGCCTGCGCCATCCAGATCGAGAACCAGGTGTCCGACGAGAAGCAGTGTGGCCACCAGGACGGCAAGGTCACCGTGCCCCACGAGGACTTCCTGGCCAAAATCCGCGCCGTGCGTTACGCCTTCCTGGAACTGGGCGTTGAAAACGGTGTGATTGTTGCCCGGACCGACTCCCTCGGCGCCGGCCTGACCAAGCAGATCGCCGTGACCCACGAGCCGGGCGATTTGGGCGACCAGTACAACAGCTTCCTGGACTGCGACGAAGTTGATGCCGCCAGCATCGGCAACGGCGAAGTACTGATCAGCCGCGATGGCAAACTGCTGCGTCCCAAGCGCCTGCCGTCCAACCTGTTCCAGTTCCGCAAGGGCAGCGGTGAAGACCGCGTGGTGCTGGACTGCATCACCTCCCTGCAAAACGGTGCCGACCTGCTGTGGATCGAGACCGAAAAACCCCACGTCGGCCAGATTGCCGCCATGGTCAACCGCATCCGCGAAACCGTGCCCAATGCCAAGCTGGTGTACAACAACAGCCCGTCCTTCAACTGGACCCTCAACTTCCGCCAGCAGGTGTTCGATGCCTGGAGCGAAGAGGGCAAGGATGTATCCGCCTACGATCGCGACAAGCTGATGAGCGAAGAGTACGACAGCAGCGAGCTGGCCGTAGTCGCCGACGAGAAGATCCGCACCTTCCAGGCCGATGCCTCCCGCGAAGCCGGCATCTTCCACCACCTCATCACCCTGCCGACCTACCACACCGCGGCCCTGTCCACCGACAACCTGGCCAAGGAGTACTTCGGCGACCAGGGCATGCTGGGTTACGTGGCCGGTGTGCAGCGCAAGGAAATCCGCCAGGGTATTGCCTGCGTCAAGCACCAGAACATGGCCGGCTCCGACATGGGCGACGACCACAAAGAGTACTTTGCCGGTGAGGCCGCGCTGAAGGCGGCGGGTAAAGACAACACCATGAACCAGTTCGGCTGATGCCGCGCCCCGGGGCGTTGCCCGGGGCTCCGTTCCATCCCGTTACCGGGGAGGCTGCTGTGCGGTCTCCCCGGTTTTTTAGCCTGAACGCTTTGCGCGCCCGGCACTGCGCAGGTGCAGAATCACCAGCAACAGGCACAACACAAGGCCGCCTGGCAGCAGAGCGAAATAGCCCTTCCCAAAGAAAAACGTACTGTCCCGCGATACGAGGAACGGCAGCCATGTCGCCACACCAAAGTAAACAGCAACAGCCGCTGTTTTCGGTGCACCGTTTAGCGCGCAGTAAGCACCCAGCGGCACAGCGATGAATGAAAGCGTCACTAACGCGCCAAATGCTGGCAGGCCCCAATAGCCAGCAAGCGACAAGCACGTTGCGAGAACGGCCATGATCAGGGCGCTTTGCCGTTGTGGATTCATGGACATTACCCCCTCCAGAAAGCGTAGTGATTTCACAGACGAGCCGCCCGCGCGTGGGCGGGGTCAATCAGGGTCGCAGATATCCTCGATGCCGAAGCGCAGGTGGAGGCGAACCAGCCTAAATGGAACAGGTAGGCTTTCAGGCGCGCATACCGCTTCCGGCCCAGCGTTGTATGAGTACAGCCCTGACCCTCGTCTTGAAAATAGCCCAGCTTTTGTCATCGCCAGGCCCCATGCTACATTGTGGCCCATCAGATGACCATGTCACGGGCGACGGCCATGAGCGAATTACCGGAACTCACCAAGGCGGAGTACAAAATCCTCAATGTGATGTGGGGGGAGGGCGAGTTCAGTATCCGCGAGGTCCACGAAACCCTCGACAGCGACTGGGCGTTGTCCACCACCAAAACCAATATCGAGCGCATGCATCGCAAGGGGTTGTTGCACCGGCGCAACCTGCACGGGATGAATGTGTATCGCCCCGCCATTACCCGGCCGGTGGGCCTGGCCCGCTGGGTGCGCTTTTTTGCCGACCATGTACTGGGCATGGATACCCGAGCGGTGGTGTCCATGTTTGGCAAAAGTGAAAACATCAGCGACGAAGAGCTGGCCGAGCTGGAAAAACTCAGCGCCCGCCTGAAGGACGAAGACTGAGGCCCGGCCCTGTCGCATGGAGCCGCAATACCTCAACTACCTCTGCAACCTGCTGATCATGCTGGTCAGCGGCCAGTTGCTGCATACGCTGATTCTGTTCGCATTGGTGTTTGCCACATGCTTGCTGCTGCAGGCGCGCCACCCCCGCCTGCAACTGGCGCTGTGGGGGCTGGTGGCGCTGCGCCCCTTTATTCCCGGCGACTGGCAAGTCGGCTTTACCCTGCGCCAATTGCTGGATGACCTCTACCCGCGGCTGGAGTTGCTGTCGGCCAACTTCCACCTAACGCAGCTCGATTTGGTGAACTTGCTGAGTCGGCCACTGTGGCCCGGCTACACCCAGGTGTCGCTGGCGGTGTCGCTGGTGGCCCTGTGGGGGTTGGTGAGTGTGTGTTCGGTGTGCCACCTGCTGTACCGGCGCCGGTTTTACCGCCGGGTGGTGCAGCGCGCCGCCCTGGTGACCAGTGGCAGCGCGGCGCGCCTGCTGGCCCAGGTGCAGCTGCGTTGCCGGGTGGCCCGGCGGGTGCGGCTCCTGGCCGGTGAGGGGGCGGAGTCGCCCTTTACCATGGGCACGCTGCGGCCGGTGATTTTTGTGCCCGCGCCGATGCTCGCAACGCTGGATGAGCAGGCCCTGCTGACCCTGCTGTCCCACGAAATGGCGCATGTGAAGCGCTGTGACGACCTGTGGGGCGTTGTGATCGGCCTGACCCGCTGTGTGTTTTTCTTCTTCCCATTGCAGCGCCTGGTGGGGCGGTTGTGGGAGGAGCAGCGGGAGATTGTGTGCGACACCTTGGCAGTGCGCTGCCAGTGCCAGACCCGCGGCGAATACGCCCAGGGGCTGCTCGATATCGTGTGTTACTTCCGTTCCCGGCACACAGTATCGCCAGGCGGCGTGCCGGGCTTGTCGCTGCGTCACGATGGCTACCGTGCCCGGGTGCTGGCCCTGGGGCGGCAATCCCTGCCGGGGGCGCGGGAGGGGGCGGTGATGCTGCTGACGCTGGCCTTCACCATGCTCTTTATCATGCCCACCGCCAGTGGCGAATCGGCGGCGCGGGCCCTGCGGGAGCGCAGCCAGCAACTGGTGCCGGCGGATATTGAACGCTTGTACCTGCCGGTGGAGCGGGGCCGGGTGCTGGCTGGGTTCCACGATATTCCCCTGGACGTTCCCCTGGGACTGGGCGAGATGGAAGTGTTCCACGAGGGCATTGATATCCTTCTGCCGGAGGGCAGCACCGTCTATGCCCTGGGGCCGGGGCGGGTAGAGCGGGTGGTGATGGAGCCGCTGGACGGCATTGCCCAGAGCACCGGCGGCTACGTCAGCATTCGCCACGACAACGGCGCCCTGGTGCGCTACCACTACGTTGGCCACAGCCCATTGCAGCAGGGCCAGCGGCTGCAGGGCGGCGAGCCCATCGGCCGCTTGCTGGCAGATCACTATTCGCCGCGCAGCTTTTCCGCTGAAGGCTTTCCTGCCTCGCCCACCCGGCTGCACCTGGCCGTCTTCTATCAGGGGGTGCTGGTCGACCCCCTGCAGTTGCTCCGCTTCCAGGGCGAGTAGCCCGCTTATGGCTGTTGACAGACATTCTCAGGCGCGCATAATCGCTCAAGCTACAATGTAGCTAACGAGATAATAATTAGCGCAACGAGCCCCGCCCACGCCAACGGTGTTTGCCCGGCAGGCTCGGCCGCGCCCAGTCTGGAGATTGTTCGCTATGCCAACGCAACTGCCTGTTTGTCCTTCTCTTGCTGCCCGCCCGGTGCGGCCGCCCTTTGCGCTGTTTGCCCTGGCCGCGGCCCTGGCCCTGCCGTCCACCGCGGGGGCCCAGGCGCTGGAGGAGGTGATTGTCACCGCGCAAAAACGCGCCCAGTCCATGCAGGATGTGGGCATTGCGGTGAGCGCCTTTACCGCCGACCAGCTCGGGCAGCTGGGGGTGAATCGCCCCATCGACCTTGCCGCGCAAACCCCCGGGCTGGATATCAAGAACACCGTGGGCAACTCCAACCCCGTCATTACCATCCGGGGCGTGGGGCTGAACGACTACAACACCAACAACAGCCCCTCGGCGGCGGTTCATGTGGATGAGGTGTACCTAGGCTCCAACGGCTACCTGGGCTTCCAGCTGTTTGATATTGAGCGCGTGGAGGTGCTGAAAGGCCCCCAGGGCACCCTGTTCGGGCGCAACACCACGGCCGGCTCGGTGAACTTCTTCAGCCGCAAGCCCGGCGACGCGCTGGAAGCGGATGTGGAGGCCCGCTATGGCAACTACAACACGCGAGAGCTGGAGGGCGGCATCGGCGGACCCCTAAGCGATACCCTGGGGGCGCGGCTGGCGTTCTCGGTCAACCGCGCCGATGGCCACCTGGATGCCCAGCCCACGCCCGATGCGGCGGTGGGCTACACGCCGATCCCCGGTGGCATCGAGCCGCTGGGCGACTTCCGCGGCGATGACAGCCTGGGCGATGTGGACACCCAGGCCCTCAGGCTGAGCTTTACCTGGCAGCCGGCAGATACGCTCGATGTGCTGTTCAGCGTACACGGCAGTCGCGACCGCTCGGAACTGTGGGTGCCGACCCAGCTGGAAGACCACAACTTTTCCGCCGGTGCGACCCCGGTGGCGCTGCAGGTGTTGCAGGGGGTCAATGCCAGCCTCAGCGGCAGTCCCGATCTGCCGTTCCCGGTACTGCCCCTCACCGAGTTCACCATTCCCGCCCTGACTGACGAGTATGATGTTTACGTCACCCAGGCGCCGGATGTCGATGCCCGCCAGTTTGGCGGCGTGCTGAAACTCGACTGGGACCTGGGCTGGGCCACGCTCACCTCGGTAACCGGGCTGGAGGAACTCGACCGCGACCAGCTCTACCAGTCGGGTAGTGCAATGCGTATCTACAACACCGACTTCAGCGACAACCTGAGCCAGTGGACCCAGGAGCTGCGCCTGACGGGCGAGCGGGGTGACGATCACTGGGTTATTGGCGCCTTCTACATGGACGAGGAAGTGGACTTCACCAAGCAGGTATCGCTGGTGGATGTCACGACCCGCGGGCTGACACCGCTGCTGCACAGCTATTTCCCGGCCGGGGTGCCAACCGATGGTGAGTTCTACAGCCTGCCGGTATCGGGCATGGCGGATATCGACTACCTGCAGGAGGGGGAATCCTGGGCCCTGTTCGGCCAGTACGAATGGCAGTTATCATCCAACTGGAATATTACCGCCGGCCTGCGCTATACCGAGGAGGAAAAGACCTTCACCGGTGGCACCGTGGCGGTCAGCGCGGCCGAAGGCTATCCACCGCTGCTGTCGCTGCTGTACAGCGACCTGCCGATTTACGTGGACAACCGCTACGAAGACGACGACGTGTCCGGCAAGCTGGCGCTGAACTGGACGCCCAACGACGATGTGCTGGTGTACTTGTCCACCAGCAAGGGCTACAAGAGCGGGGGGTTCGACGGCTCCACCATTCTGCAGGAGGCGGCAACCCTGCCCTTTGGCGCCGAGACCCTGTGGGCCACCGAACTCGGCTTCAAAAGCACCCTGCTGGATTCCAGCCTGCAGTTGAACGGCGCCCTGTACTACTACGATTTTGACGACATGCAGGCCGAGGTGACGGTGGAGCTTGGCAGCGGCAACTCGGAGAGCCTGCGCCGCAACGCGGGCAAGGCGGAAATCATCGGCGGCGAACTGGAACTGTGGTGGCGGCCGATGGTCGGGCTGGATGTGCGCTTTGGCGTGGCGGCCCTGGACAGCGAGGTCAAACGCTTTGACTCCGATGACCCGGCCGAATCCGCCCTCTACGAGGGCAACCACGTGCCGGATGCCCCGGAGCTGACCTACAACGGCATGGTGCGATACCAGTGGCCGCTGGGGGATAACCTGCTGCTGTCGGCCATGGTCAACATGAACTACAGCGATGAAATCTACAAAGACCTGAACAACACCGAAGTGCTGAAGGCCGGCAGCTACACCCTGTGGGGTGGCCGTATTGGCCTGGGGTCGCAGGATGATCGCTGGGAGCTCTTCCTCTGGGGGCAAAACCTGGGCAACGAAGCCTACCGCATGAACACCGACGACGACCCCCACGGTGTCACGGCCTACTACAACATGCCGCGCACCTACGGACTGGGGCTGCGCTACGCCTGGTTCTGATCGTCCTGCGGCGGCTCTCGCCCTGTCGAGGCTCGCGCGCTGTGCGGTTGTTGCGCGCGAGCCTCAGATGCCTACCTCACACGCCGGCTGCCCGGGCCGGCCTTTCTTGCTGCTAGTCGCGGCCGCCGCCAGCCGTTATTCTTAACGGCTGATACGCGGAGAGCAGCGAATGAGCGAGAAAATCAGCGTAAAACACCCGCTGGTGGTGTTACACGGCGATGAAATGGCCCAGGTGGCCTTTGTGCGGATTCTGGAGCAGTTTGTTGCCAGCCGCCTGGATATCGAACTGGTGGAGGTCGACCTGTCGGCAGAAAACCGCCTGGCCACCAACGGGCAGGCGGTGCGCGATGCCATCGACGCACTCAAAACCCACGGTGTGGGCGTCAAGAACGCCGGCATGACGGTAAACCGCGCCCAGCTGGATGAACTACTGATCACCTACGCGCGGCTCAAGGAACATGAGCTCGACAAACTCGCCACCAAGTCTCCCAACGGCGCCATTCGCAAGGGCATCGGCGGCAATATCACCCGGGAGGACATTCCCTTTCGCAACCTGCAGGTGCGCCACCCGCAGTGGATTGGCCGGGACATCGAAGTCTTCACCATGGACCACGGCGGTATCAAGCACAGCGCCAACGCCCTGACCCGCTCCACCGGAGTGGCCAAGGTCGTCTTTGTGGGCGCCAGTGGCGACCCGGTGGAGTTGCACCGCCGGGTGCTGCGCAAGGGCGACCCCTGGCTGCTGGCCACCGTCTCACTGGAAGACGTTAAATCCTGGGCCCATGCCTTTTTCCAACGCGCCCTGGCCGAGAAACGCGACGTTTACCTGGGCCTGAAAGACACAGTGATCGCCGGCTACGACGGCGTGATGCGCACCGCCATCGAGGACATCTACCGCAGCGATTACCGCGATGCGCTGTTGGATGCGGGGCTGGCCTATCACTACGAACTGATTGACGCCCAGGCCGCGCGCATTGTGTCCAACCCGCCGCAGCGCGCCCTGTGGGGCGTGCCGGACAACACCACCGGGCGCAAGCTCTACAAACTGGTGGAGGAGTTGAAGCAGTACGGCATTCCCGAGCGCAAATCCCACGTGTCCCTGTCGCGCATGAGCGCCGGCGGCGGCGACCAGTACGGCAGCTTCAATATGGCCCTGCCGGAAGACGGCATTCTCAAGGTGGTGATCGACGGCGAGGAACTGCACGCCCGGGATGTGCAGCAGGGCGACCCGCTGCTGTTCATGACCAACGACCGCCAGGCCATCAAGGACTGGGTGACCCAGGTGTTCCGCGACGCCTCCCACAACGACAAGGAGGTCTACTTCGGCCTGAAGCGGGAGTACATGGAGTACGACGAGGTGTTCTCCAACGTGCTGCTGGAGGTGCGCCATGAATTGGCCGAGGCCGGCACCCGGCCGCCGTCGTTCATGATCATGCGGCCCTCCGCCCAGCTCAAGAAAATGATCTGCGACCCGCCGCGTAATGCCCTGTACCCGGCCCAGAACCTGGACGGTGATATTTTTTCCGACATTTCCGCCGCCCTGGGCGGCAGCCTAGCCACGGCCAGCTCGGTGATCGAAAGCACCGATGGCACCCTGCTGTTCGAGGCGCCCCACGGCACGGCCCACGACCTTTACCTGCGCTTTGCCGAAACCAACGGCAAGGAGGCCAACTTCAATTCATCGGCGCTGATCTACGCGGTGGCCAATGCCCTGGAGGTGCTGGCCGGACGCGAGAGCAACAGCGCCCTGGCGGACTATGCCCGCCGCCTGAAAGCGGCCCTGATCGACACCGTCGACCAGGGCACCATCACCGGCGACCTGAAGGGCAAGACCACCAACCCCGCGGCAGAGACCATTGTGGATATGCAGGGCTTTCTGGATGCGGTGGCCGCCAACCTGGACGCCGCGGCCGCCTGAGCCACCGCGGCGGGCGCAGCCGCCGATCAGCCGCCAATCAGCCGAAGGGCTTGTCGATGGCCGGGGAGGGCTCGGTAAACCAGCGCGGGCCGTCGTCGGTTATGTAGAAGTGATCTTCCAGCCGCACGCCGAACTCCCCGGGCACGCAGATCATCGGCTCGTTGGAGAAGCACATGCCGTTGGCCAGCGGTGTTGCGGTGCCGCGCACCAGGTAGGGCCATTCGTGAATGTCCAGGCCAATGCCGTGGCCGGTGCGGTGAGGGGTGCCCGGTAGCTGATAGTCCGGCCCCAGGCCGTTGGCCACCAGCACCTCGCGAGCGGCGTCGTCCACACTGCCGCAGGGCGCGCCGATGCGGGCGGCCTCGAAGGCGGCGGCCTGGGCGGCCTTCTCGATGTTCCAGATCTGCCGCTGGCGCTCGCTGGGCTCCCCGAATACGTAGCTGCGGGTGATGTCCGACAGGTATCCCTCCAGTTCGCAGCCGGTGTCGATCAGTACCATGTCGCCGGCTTCCAGCGCCTTGGGCTTGGCCACGCCGTGGGGGAAGGCGGTGTCTTCGCCAAACAGCACAATGCAGAAATAATTGCCCTTGGCGGCGCCTACGGCGCGGTGGGCCTGGTCGATAAAGTCGGTCACCTCCCCAGTGGTGATGCCCTCGCGCAGTATGCTGGCGGCGGCCTTGTGCACCGCCAGTGTCATGTCCTTGGCGCGCTGCATCAGGGCCAGCTCGGCGGGGGACTTCTGCATGCGGCAGCCCGCCGTCACGGCGGTGGCGCTGGCGTAGTCGTAGTGCGGCGCCGCCTGGCGCAGGCCGTCAAAAATGAAGAAGGGCGCGGATTCATCAATGCCAATGCGGCCGCCGCTGATGCCAAGCTCGGCCAGCAGGCGGGCGGTGAGCTGGTAGGGGCTCTCGTGTTCCTCCCAGCAGTGCACCTCGCCGGGAATGCGGATAAAGCCCTGCAGGGTACCCAGTTCAAAGGCCGGGGCAATGTAGTGGGGGGCGCCCTCGGGGGTGATGATGGCCCCCACCATGCGCTCGCTGGCGCCAAAAGGGGTCCCGGTGAAGTAGTAAAGGTTGGTGCCGGCATTGAGGTAGACGGCGTCCAGCCCCTCGGCCTTCATCAGTTGCCGGGCTCGCGCCAGGCGGGCCTCGAACTCTGCGTCTGCAATCGGCTGGACGCCGGCGGTCATTGTGTTGAGGCGTGCCAGTGCCTGCGCCGGGCTGCTGCCGCCAATGCCATTGTTCATGTGAATACCCTGAATCGGAAGATAGTTGGAAATCGGGGTGGATTTTAGCGCATCAGGCGCAATAATTGGCCCCTGTCAGGCTGCTCCTGTCAGAACGGATTAGGGAAACAACATGCGCTGGACAGATATTGATAGGCAGGCTTGCTCGGTGGCGCGGGCCCTGTCGGTAGTGGGAGAGCGCTGGACGCTGCTGATCCTGCGGGACGCCTTTTTGGGCACGCGCCGCTTCGACCAGTTCCAGCACAACCTGGGCATTACCCGCCACCGCCTGTCGGAACGCCTGGGCAAGCTGGTGGAGCAGGGGGTGCTGGTGAAGGTGCCCTACCAGGATCGCCCGGTGCGCTACGAATACCGCCTGACGCGCCGCGGCCTGGCCCTGTACCCGGTGCTGATGAGCCTGGCGCGCTGGGGCGATGAGTGGATGGACGGCGATGCGGGCCCGCCACTGGAATACACCCACCGCGGCTGCGGCAAGAAGACCCAGCCGGTGCTGGCCTGCAGCGAGTGCGGCGAACCCCTGCGCCCGGAATCGGTGACCACCGAAATCGGCCCCGGCCTGTGGGCCCTGGCGGTGCAGATCGAAAACGAAGAATCCAGCCTGCCCCCCATCCCCGAGATCATCCGCCGCTCCGTCGAGGACCTGCCTTAACATTTGTTAAGGCGCGGCGCTCCTTTCACTGCCCATACTCGTCCTGTGCCCGCAGTTTGCGTTTGAGGCGGGACAGGGACACCGCGTCCACGCCCAGGTACGAGGCAATATGGTGCTGCGGCAGGCGTTCCGGCAGTTCTGGCTCCTGGGCCAGCAGCCAGCGATAGCGCTGCTCGGCGTTGCAGGTGAGCAGCATGGCTTCGCGCTGTTCGTTGCGCACAAAGGCGTTGGACAGCAGGCGAATGTTGAGCTGGGCCACCGCCGGGTGCGTTGCGCTGGCGGCGACAAACGGCTGGTAGGGCAGCAGCAGCACGTTGCTGGCCTCCAGGGCCTGGATACTGAAGGGCGCCGGGCCGTCGCTGATGGCGGCGCTGACCGGGCCCACCAGGTGGTTGTCGGTGTAGAAGGCTTTGTTGCGCTCCTTGCCCTCGGGCGACACGTAGAACAGGCGCAGCAGGCCGCTGTCGATAAAGCACAGGAAGTGGTGCTGCTCGCCGGCCCGCAGC
The DNA here is from genome assembly GCF_003402235.1 of Parahaliea mediterranea. Lineage (GTDB taxonomy): Bacteria > Pseudomonadota > Gammaproteobacteria > Pseudomonadales > Halieaceae > Parahaliea > Parahaliea mediterranea. Next base: position 413,086 of record NZ_QEWO01000002.1, on the reverse strand, counting down.
AGGTATTCGTCGCGCGCCAGGCTGCGCTCGCGGGCCTGGGCCAGCCAGTCCGACAGCGGCGCGGTATCGGTCAGTCCCTGTTGCACCAGCCAGTTGCGCAAATGCGCACTGCGGGTGGAAAGCGTTGTCATATCACTACACGGTAACAATGTTAAGGAGAAAGCCATGGCTGAAGCTGCTGCCAACACTATCATAATGAACGCCGAAGAAACCGACGCCCGTATGCCGGTGACAGAGGGTTCCATCGAAGAATTACGCGCCGAGCGCAAGCTGAAACTGGCCGCCGCCCTGCGGGTGTTTGGCCGCTTTGGCTTTGACGAGGGCGTGGCCGGGCACATCACCGTGCGCGACCCTGAGCACCTGGATCACTTCTGGGTGAACCCCATGGGTCGCTCCTTCAAGCAGATGTGTGTGTCGGATCTGCTGCGGGTTGATCACGAAGGCAAAGTGGTGGAAGGCAAAGGGCTGCTGAACGGCGCCGCCTTTACCATTCACTCGCAGATTCACATGGCCCTGCCGCACGTGGTGTCGGCGGCCCACTCCCACTCCCTGTATGGCAAGAGTTGGTCGACCCTTGGGCGCCTGCTGGATCCGCTGACCCAGGACGCCTGCGCCTTTTTTGAAGATCACGTTGTGTTCGACGACTTCAACGGCCCGGTGCTGGATAACAGCGAAGGCGAGCGCATTGCCGCGGCCCTGGGCGAGCACAAGGCGGCCATTTTGCAGAATCACGGCCTGCTCACCGTAGGTGAAACCGTGGACGAGGCCGCCTGGTGGTTTATCACCATGGAGCGCAGCTGCCAGGCGCAACTTCTGGCCGAGGCTGCCGGGTCACCCAAGTCCATCCCCCGTGACTTTGCGCTGCACACCCGCGAAATTGTGGGCAGCAAGTTGGCGGGCTGGTTCCAGTTCCAGCCCATCTTCGACGTAATCATGGCGGAGCAGCCCGACCTCGCCAACTGAGCGTGACCAGCCTTCGGCAGCGGGCCCGCTGCCGAAGGCTGGTGTAGCTGCTGGCATAGCAAAGCCGCCATATCCAACTATGATTAGTGCTTCGGATTCATCACTCTCAGGAAGACTGTCATGGCCCACCCCTTGAAAACCAGCCTCGCCCTCGCGCTCTCCAGCGCGCTTCTCACTGTTTCCTCCTTCGCCGATGCCCGGCCCTCCAACAAGTGGCGGGTGGAATTTGACGGCGGCGCTGATTCCGATGGCAGCATCGTGCTGCGCCTGTCCCCTGAGGGGAGCATGCCGATGGATGCCACCATCGCCATCACCGATGGCACTGGCGAAAATGCCGTGGCCAAGGCGGTGGTAGATGCCCTCAAGGAGCAACTGCCGAAGGAGGGCTTTCATGTCGAGCGGGATGACGGCGAGGACGTGCTGATCAAGAAGAAGATGGGCAGCGCCGACTTCGATCTGGAGGTGCTCTCCAACACCGTCAAGGGTGTGGATATCGACCTGGAGCGGGAATAGCCACCGCCGCACCGTCCGGCCTTCAGCCGCGCAATAACGCTTCCAGCAGGGCCCGTCGCCCGTCTAGCCAGGCCTGGCGCACGCTGTAGGCCTGCTCGATGGCCGCGCGCTCGTCCGCACTGAGCCCGGGGTGGTGAGCTTCAAAAATCAGCACCACCCGGTCGCTGTCTGAACGGTTCCATGCCTCGTGTTCAAAGCTGTCGTCAAAGGCCGTGATGACGCCTTCGCGCCAGTGACAGGTTGCCTCCCCCACCCGGATGGCGCAGGGTGTCGGCACGGTGATGGGCAGGTGCACGGTGAGTCGGGTATTGGTCAGGCCGAAGTGGGGCGGAATGTGGGCCCCGGGTCGCAGGCGGGAAAAGAAAATCTCCATCGGCTCGCCGTTGACCCGCACCAGATCCGCCTGCGCCAGCGCCTCAAGGGTGCGCGGAAAGCGCGCTGCGTGAGCGGTGCGCTGGCCCTGCTGGTACAAGTGGATGGCAGACCAGTCCAGGGTGCCACTCAGGGTCTGCCAGCGCGGGTCGCGGGCGCTGGCAGGCACATAGGGTGCCAGCTCAATGGCCTGTGCCATGGCCGCCTGGTATTCGCTGGCAATCGCCTCCCAGGCAGCCATGACCGGCCCTGACCAGGGCAGTGCGCTGTTGGGTGTCACTGGCTGTGCCGCCAGGCCGGGCAGGTAAAAAATGGCCGGCTGCTGCAGGGGGTGCTGCCAGGTGAAGGGGGCATCGTGGGTCATTGGCCAGATGGCCTGCAAAACCCGGCTGATGTCGCCATCGCAGCGCTGCTGGAAGGTGTCGATGGCGCGGCGGTGCAGTTCGCTGAAGTGGGCGCGAAAGGCGGCGTCTGCTCGCCGCGACGCGGCAATGGCCTCGGCCGGCGCGTCGGCCGCCTGCCGCAATCGGCGAATGCGCGGGTCGAAGTCGTCGGCCATGGACCACACCGCCACGGCGGCCTCGCGTTCGCCCATCTCATACAGGGCATCGCCGGTAAACAGGCCCAGGCGCGGGTCGCGCGGCTGGGCCAGAAAGGCGCGCAGCATGTGCAGGGCCTGGCTCATGGGCTCTCCTGGTGGTGGGCATGGGGCGCCGCCAGGCTCTGCAGCCAGTCGCTGAACAGGGCAACGGTCGGGTTGTGGCGGGTGCACGGCACCGTCAAATAGTAGCGCTGCTCGGTGGCAAGGCGCAGGGTGCCGGCCTGTTGCAGGCGCGCGCTGGCCAGCGCCTCGGCCACAAAATAGGTGGGCAGGAAGGCCATGCCCAGGCCCTGTTCGGCGCACTGCTGCACCAGGCTGAAGGTTTCCATGCGCGGGCCGGGCACTTCGCGTATGGCCCGGGGGACGAGCCCCGCGTGGCCCAGCCAGGAGTCGCTGGTGGAGAATGGCCCGGTGTGGTGGACGATAGGGTAATTGAGCACATCGGCAAAGTCGTTGATGGGCGGGCCCTCGGCCAGCAGGTCAGCGCTTGCCACCGCCACCAGCAGTTCCTGCAGCAGGGCTATGCACTGGCCGTCGCCCGGTGCCGGCTCGCCGTACACCACCGCCAGATCCCAGCGCGCCTTGCCCGAGCGCAGTTTGTCCATGTCGGTCATCAACTCCACGTTGACATGGGGGTGGCTGCGATAAAAGTGCTTGAGCTGCGGCACCAGCCAGGCGCTGGCCAGGGCCGGTTCAATGCCAATGCAAAGCTGCCCGCTGGCAGCGCGCCGGGTGCGCTGGGTGGCCGAGCGCAGCTCTTCGAGAATCCCGCAAACACTCTCCAGATACGACGCACCGGCCGGGTTCAGCCACAGGCGCTGGCGCGAGCGTTCGAACAGGGCCACGCCGAGCAGTTCTTCCAGGTTGTTGATCTGCCGGCTCACCGCGCTCTGGGTCATGTTCAGCTGTTCGCTGGCGCGGGTCACGCTGCCGCTGTGGGCCACGGCTTCAAAGCACAGCAGGGCCTGGGTGGAGGGCAGGTGTCGATGGGCCGTGGGCATGGCATCCAAGTTTATGAGTTTTGCGCATGAAGTATGCCGAATTACGCGATATTGCGACACCCCCGCCTTGGCTACTATCTATAAAGCACTGGCCGGCGAATGAAGGAGAGCAGGGCGTGAATTGCGGCGAACGACTGATGCATATGCTGAAAGCCCACGGCATCGAGGTGGCCTTTGGCATCCCCGGCACCCATACCATCGAGCTTTACCGCGGCCTGCCCCAGGCCGGCATTCGCCACATTACCCCCCGGCACGAACAGGGCGCCGGCTTTATGGCCGATGGCTACGCCCGGGTAACCGGCCGCCCCGCCGCCTGCCTGACGGTGTCGGGCCCCGGCGCGCTGAACATTGCCGCGGCCATGGGCCAGGCCCTGCAGGATTCGGTGCCCATGCTGGTAATTTCCGCCGACAACAGTCGCCACCAGCGGGGCCTTGGCGAGGGCCGCCTGCATGAAACCCGCAACCTGCAGGCGGCAATGGCCGAGTGCAGCGTGTGGAGCCACACCCTGATGCGCGCCGATGAATTGCCCCGGGTGCTGGCCCGGGCCTTTGCCATCTTCCACAGCGAGCGCCCCGGCCCGGTGCACCTGAGCCTGCCGCTGGATGTGATTCTATCGAACGCCGACCACGTCAGCCCCGAGCCCTGGCCGGTGCCTTCGCGCCCGGCCGCCGACCCCGGCGCACTGGCGCAGGCAGCCGAATTGCTGAACGCCGCCCGGCGCCCGGTGATTGCCCTCGGTGGCGGCGCCGCCGATGCCGGCCAGTGGTGCCGCGCGCTGGCTGAGCGGCTGGACGCGCCGGTGACCCTCACCCACAACGCTCGCGGCCTGCTGCCGGCGGACCACCCCCTGCTGGTGGCCAGCAGCCCTTCCTTCGAGGCTGTGCGCGCCCTGTACCGCGGCGCCGATGTGGTGCTGGCGGTGGGTACCGAGCTCAGCGAAACCGACTACGACTTTTTCTTTGACGGCGGTTTTGCCCTGGGTGGTCAGTTGATTCGCATCGATATCGACGCCGCCCAGCTGTGCCGCAACGCGCAGCCGGCGCTGGCCATTCGCGCCGACAGCGCCCTGGCCCTGGCGGCGCTGCTGCCGCAGTTGCAGGCCGTGTCGAGGGAAGGCGACCGGGAAGGCCACCGGGAAGGCCCCCGGCGGGTGGCCGAGGTCATGGCCGCCCTGGCCGAGGCGGGCGATCACAGCGCGGACTACCAGCGCTTTCTCGCATCGCTTGAGACGGCGCTGCCACAGGCCATTGTGCTGGGGGATTCCACCCAACCGGCCTATTACGCCGCCGCCCAGTGGCACCCGGCAGCGCCGCGCAGCTTTGCCAGTGCGGCCACCGGCTACGGCACCCTGGGCTACGCCCTGCCGGCGGCCCTGGGGGCCAAACTGGCCTGCCCGCAGCGCCCGGTTGTGGCACTGGTGGGCGATGGCGGCCTGCAGTTCAGCATCAGCGAGCTGGCCAGCGCCGTGGAGGCCGAGCTGGGCGTGATCGTGCTGGTGTGGAACAACGCCCGCTACGACATGATTGCGCGCAATTTCGAGGATGCCGGCATGGCGCCCATCGCCTGCGACATCTACACACCGGACCTGCTCGCCATTGCCCGCGGCTACGGCTGCGCGGCGGTGCGGGCGCACAATCACCAGGAACTGGAACAACACCTGCGCGAGTGCGCCGGGCGCCGCGTGCCGACACTGATCGAAGTGCGTGAGGGCGATTTTCTTTCCAACCCGGGCGCCCACTGAGCGCCCTGGACACAGCCAATGGACAGCACAATGAATGCACACAGCCAGTTATTCGCGGGCGGCTTCAGCGCCCTGACCGAGCGCCTCGCCGGCGAGGGGGGAGACGTCTGGGCGGTCCACGACCGCGCCTGCCAGCGTTTCGACGCCGGCGAGGAAGTCTACCTGCTGTCGGTGGGCGACCCCGACCTCGCCACGCCGCCAAGAGTGGTACAGGCCGGCATTGACGCGCTGCACAAGGGCCGCACCCACTACGCTCCCGGGCGCGGCGAGCGCAGCCTGCGCGAAACCATCGCCGGCATCGAATCCCGCGCCTCCGGCAAATTGTGCGACCCGGACGAGGTGGTGATCTTCCCCGGCGCCACCAACGCCATCTATTCCGTGCTGGCCTGCCTGGTGGACCCGGGCGATGAGGTGGTGGTGGCCGAGCCCATGTACATCGGCTACGAGGGCATCTTCCGCGCGCTTAACATCAGCAAGGTGGGCTTTGCCCTGGACGCCGGCGCCGGCTTTGCCTTCCGCCTGCAGGCGGTGAAGGCGGCCATCACCCCACGCACCCGGGTGGTGATGATCAACACCCCCGGCAACCCGGCGGGCAACATGATCGGCGAGGACGACCTCAGGGAACTGGCGGCTTTCTGCCTGGAGCGCAACATCTGGCTGCTGTGCGACGAGGTCTATTCCATGATCACCTTCGACGCACCCCACGTCAGCCTGCGCCGGGCGGCGCGGCAGCTGGATAATGTGGTGTTGATCGATGGCCTGTCCAAATCACACGCCATGACCGGCTGGCGCCTGGGCTGGACGGTGAGCAGCCAGGCGGTGGCCGACCGGCTGCTGGACTTCACCTCGTCCACCATCTTCGGCTGCTGCCAGTTTGTGCAGGACGCCGCCGCCTTCGCCCTCACCAACGACGAGGAATACATTCAGGGCGTGCGCGAGGAATACCGGGTGCGCCGGGACTACGTGTGCCAGCGGGTGGCGGACATTCCCGGCCTGCGCTGCGAAGTACCGCCGGCGGGTATGTTCGTGATGATCGACGTCAGTGAGATCGCCGCGGACGGCAGCGCCTTTGCCGAACAGTTACTGGAGGCGGTGGGCGTATCGGTGCTGCCCGGCATCGGTTTTGGCGACAATTGCCGCAACCACGTGCGGGTGTCGCTGGCCCAGCCGATCAACATACTGCGCCCGGCCTTTGATCGCATTGCGCGCTTTGTTCAAGCAAGGGGACAGGCAGGAGTGCACGAAGGAGGCGCCAACGTATGAGTACAACCGCTGAACTGCGCATTAACCGCGAGCGCCTGTGGCAGCGCCTGGAGGCCATGTCGGCCTTTGGCGCCACCGGGGCCGGCGGGGTCAACCGCCAGGCGCTGACCGAGGAAGACCGCCAGGGGCGCGAGTGCTTTCTGGAGTGGGCCCGCGCCGCGCACTGCAGCGTGCGGGTGGATGAGGTCGGCAACCTGTTCGTGCGCCGCGAGGGCAGCAAGCCCGATGCGCCGGTGGTGCTCAGTGGCAGCCACCTGGATACCCAGCCCAGCGGCGGCAACTACGATGGCATCTACGGCGTGCTGGCGGCGCTGGAGGTGATCGAAACCCTGAACGACGCCGGCCTCACAACCCGCCACCCGCTGGAAGTGGTGGTGTGGACCAACGAGGAGGGCTGCCGCTTCGACACTGCCATGATGGGCTCGGCCGTGTGGTCTGGCCGCATGGCCCTGGCCGACGCCATGGCCCTGCGCGACCGCGAGGGCACCAGCGTGGCAGACGCCCTTACCGCCACCGGCTACCAAGGCAGCGAACCGGCCAGGGCGCAGCCGGTGCACGCCGCCTTTGAACTGCACATCGAGCAGGGTCCGGTATTGGAGCAGCAAAACCTGGCCATCGGCGTGGTGGAGGGCGTGCAGCACATGAGCCGGCACCGGCTGGTGGTGCAGGGCGTGGAGGCCCACGCCGGCCCCACGCCAATGCGCGGCCGCAAAGACCCGGTACAGGCCCTGGCGGGCATGCTGCCGCGGCTGTATGCCCTGGCCGATGCGCATGCGCCGGAGGCCCGGGTGACTGTGGGTTACATCGACACCCAGCCCGGCTCCAGCAATACCGTGCCCGGGCGGCTGGAGTTCACCGTTGATCTGCGTCACCCGGATGCTTCCCGTTACGCGGCCATGGTGGCGGCCCTTGGCGACATTGCGAAGGCGGTCAATGACGCCCTTGGCCTGCATTACACCCTCAACTGCTTCTGGGAAGCGCCCGGCGTCACCTTCCACCCGGACTGTGTTGCCGCCGTGCAGGCGGCGGTAGATGGCCTTGGCTATAGCCACCGGCGCATGGTGTCCGGCGCCGGGCACGACGCCTGTAACGTGGCCGCCGTGGCGCCCACCAGCATGATCTTCATTCCCTGCAAGGACGGCCTCAGCCACAACGAGGCGGAATCCATTACCCGGACACAGGCGGGGCAGGGCGCCGACGTGCTGCTGCACGCCATCATCAACAGCGCAGGGCTGAGCGTATGAGCGAACACATGAATCTGGGCCATCGTGTGGCCGGTGGCGGTACGCCGGTACTTGAAAACTGGGGGATGGACTCCGAGTACGGCGTGCTGCGCGACGTGCTGATCGGTCCCATGGATCACTACAGCTGGCAGAGTGGCAACGCCATGTCGCGCCGCTCCCAGCGCCTTGGCCGCCACTACGACCCGCAGCAGGCCCGTATCCAGTACAACGAAATGCTCGATGCTTACATGGGCGCCGGCGTTACCACCCACCTGTTGCCGCCGGACCCGACGCTGCCCTATCAGCTTTACGCCCGGGATTCCTCGGTCATGACCCCCTGGGGGCCCATCATCACCCAGATGTACAGCCCGTGGCGGCGCGGCGAGTGGAAGGCGGTGCTGGAGTTCTATCTGGGCAAGCGCATCCCGGTCTACGACATCGTTACCGCCGGCAGCCTGGAAGGGGGTGACTTCATGGTGCTAAAGCCCGGGGTTATTCTCTGCGGCAGCAGCGGCGAGCGCACCAGCGCCGAGGGCCTGGCCCAGCTGCGCAGCTGGGTGGAGGCCGAGGGCTGGACCTTCCACAGCTACCACTTCGACCCGTACTTCCTGCATCTGGATGTCAAGCTGGCCATGCTCAGCGAGGGCCTGGCCGCGGTGTGTGGCCAGGCCCTGGAGCCGGAATTTCTCGACTGGCTGCGCGCCCAGGGCATTGAGCTGATCGATATTTCCTACCGCGCCATGCTGGAACTTGGCTGTAACGTAGTGGCGCTGGGCAACGACCGGGTGCTGCTGCCCAGGGACAACACGGAGCTGAAGGACAAGTGCCGGGCCTACGGCCTGGCGGTGATCGACCCGGATGTTAGCCTGTTCACCGCTGGCGGTGGCGGGGTGCACTGCATGTGCCAGCCGCTCAGGCGGGATGCGGCCTGAGGGCTGGCCTTTTTGCTGGGGCGGGGGCTGGTGCTTAGAGCTGGTAGCGCGTGCTCAACCGGCTGTGCGACGAACTCAGCGGCAACGCCTCACTGGGCATCAGCCGGGTGGTCACGCGCATCGTGGTGGACCGGCCCAAGCTAGCTACAACGCCCTGGCTGGCTACAGCACCATATAGCCGCCGTCGCTGACCAGGGTGTGGCCGGTGGTGTAGGCCGACAGGTCGCTGGCGAGGTAGAGCACTGGCCCGATAATCTCTTCGGTCTCGGCAACACGCTTTTGCAGCGAGGCGGCCTTGGCGCCGTCCTCAAAGCCGGGGATGGCCGCGGCGGAACCGTCGAACAGGTCGGAATGGTAGCTGCCGGGGGCCAGGGCGTTGACCCGTATGCCCTGGCCGGCCCACTCCGCCGCCATCACCCGGGTCAGGGCCTGCAGCGCCGCCTTGGTGCTGGCGTAAAAGCCCTGCAGGGCCGAGGGCTTGAGCGCGCCCACCGACAACACATTGATGATGGAGCCGCCGCCGTGCTGCGCCATGCGCGGCGCCAGCCGCGAGGCCAGGTACCAGGGTCCCTTGGTGTTGACGTCAAACATCTTCTGGAACAGTTCCGGCGGCAGGGCCGACAGCTCGCCCATGGCGGGGTTGATACCGGCATTGTTGATCAGCACATCCACCCGTCCGAAGGCCTGGTAGCTGGTGTCGATCAGCCGATCCAGGTCATTCATCTGGCCAGTGTGGGCGGCCACCGGCAGGGCCCGGCGGCCGGTGTCGCGTTGCACCGCCTCCGCAACCGCCTGGCAGCTCTCCTGCCTGCGGCTGGCGATGATGACATCTGCCCCGGCCTGTGCCAGCCCCATGACCATGGCTCTGCCCAGCCCCCGGCTGCCGCCGGTGACCAGGGCAACCTTGCCGCTGAGATCGATCTCATGCATCGCCTGCGCTCCCGCTGATGGCTGTGAATAGCCTGTTATTGTTCGACTGCTTATGCCGCAGGACCGAAATATAACCCATCGACTTGCACCGCGCCGGGTAAGGGTTTAGCTCTACAGCCTGCACACGAAAAAAAGGAGAACGCCGTGTCTGTTGTACTGAAGGAGAGCCCGGAAGCGGGTGTGCTCACACTGACCATGAACCGCCCCGAGCGGCTGAACGCGCTGGATGCCGGGCTGGTGGGCGAGCTGACTGACTGCTTTCGCGCGTTGAACCACGACCGCAGTGTGCGCGTGGTGATACTCACCGGCGCGGGCAAGGGCTTTTGCGCCGGGGCCGACCTGAAGGCCCAGGGCGCCGGCCCTGGTGCTGTTCCCGGTACAGATGGCATGTCTCAGCTGGGCTTTGTCTACAAGTACCAGGAGTACCTGGCCGAGCTGATGCTGGCCATCTACGACTGCGACAAGCCGGTGATTGCGGCCGTGGGCGGGGCCGCGGTGGGGGGCGGCCTCGCCATCGCCATGGCCTGCGACGTGCGCATTGGCGCCAGCAGCGCCAAGTTCGGTGCGGCCTTCATCAAGACCGGCTTGTCGGCCTGCGATGTGGGCTGCAGCTACCTGTTGCCGCGGCTGGTGGGCGTTTCCGCGGCCACCGAGCTGATGCTGACCGGGCGCGTGTTCGACGCCGCCGAGGCCCAGTCGCTGGGGCTTACCTCGCGCACCGTGGCGCCAGATGAACTGCAGGCAGCCGCGCTCGATACTGCCCGGGCCATCGCCCAGAACAGCGAATACGGCGTGTGGATGACCAAGAAGGGCCTGCACGCCGGCCTGGATGCCCCCAGCCTGCGCCATGCCATGGAACTGGAAAACCGCACCCAGGTACTGGGCTATTTCTCGGGTTGCATGGAAGAGAGCATGCAGGCCTTTACTGAGGGGCGCGCGCCGCGCTGGCGGCCGCTCTGATAACACAAGCCGCCTTGACGGCAAACCACATAGAGAAAAGCCATACAAAGCCAAAGAGAGCAAACAACCATGCACGAGCGTAAGATTTCCATAGTGACCGGCGCCGCCGCCGGCATTGGCGAGGCCGTTGCCCGCACCTTTGCCCGCGAGGGCTGGGTGGTGATGGTGGCCGACATCAATACCGAGGACGGCGAGCGCGTTGCCGGCGAGGTGACTGCGCTGGGGGGCGAGGGCCACTTCGTGCACACCGACATCACCCAACTGGACAGCGTGCAGGCGCTGGTGGCGCAGACCCTGGCGCGCTTTGAGCGGGTGGATGTGCTGGTGAACAACGCCTATCCCACCGGCAGCCCCCTGCTGCCCACCCAGGACATCGTTCGTGAGCGCATGCAGCGCTCCCTCACTGCGGGCTTTGCCGCGGTGCACGAGGCCATGCAGGCGGTTTACCCGGCCATGGCGCGCCAGCAGTGGGGCCGCATCATCAATATGTGCTCGCTGAACGGGGTGAACGCCCACGCGGGCACCGTCGATTACAACTGCGCCAAGGAGGCGGTGCGCGCGCTCACCCGTACCGCCGCGGTGGAGTGGGGCCGCGACGGCATTACGGTAAACGCCGTGTGCCCCGGCGCGGCCACCAGCGCCTATAAAGTCATGCAGGAGCGCGCGCCGCAGATGATCGAGCAGATCAACCAGCTGATTCCCATGGGTTACAGCGGCGACCCGGAGCGCGATATCGCGCCTGTGGTGCTGTTTCTGGCCGGCGAAGGCGCCCGCTATATGACCGGCAACACCCTGTTTGTGGATGGCGGCGGCCACATCAACGGCGTGCCGTGGAAGCCGTGAACACTATTGTGCGGCGCGGCGAAACCCTCAAAACCGATCTTGTGTAATAGTTACATTTAGCGGCGCTGCAGCCTCGTCAGGGCGAGCTAGACTCAGTTGCATAAGAAACCATAACTGAGGAAGCCCGCAATGTCCCATGCCAATAAAAACCTGCTGAGCGCCGCTGTTGTCACCGCCCTGGCAGCCACCCTCGCACCCGGCATCGCCCGGGCCCAACTGGAGGAAGTGGTGGTGACCGCCACCAAGCGCGAGGCCTCGGCCCAGGATTTGCCCTTCTCCATCAACGCCATGTCCGAGGAGGACATCCGCCGCAGCGGGGCGGTCAACCTCGAGGACCTGTCGCGCAATGTCGCCGGCCTGTCCATCCAGAACCTTGGCCCGGGCCAGAGCCAGGTGGCCATTCGCGGTGTGTCCGCCGGCCAGGTGGTGCGCGACCAGCCCGGGGTGAAGGAGCAGGTGGGGGTGTATGTGGACGAGACGGTGATCTCCCTGTCCCTGTTCACGCCGGACATCGACCTGTACGACCTGAACCGGGTGGAAACCCTGCGCGGGCCGCAGGGCACCCTGTTTGGCTCCGGCTCGGTGGGGGGCACCATTCGCTTTATTACCAACCAGCCGGACTTTGAAGATTTCAGCGGCTCGGTGGAGGCCAACGTCAACACCATCACCGACGGCGAGGAGGGCGGCCACCTGAAGGGCCACCTGAACATTCCCCTGGGTGACATTATGGCCCTGCGGGTAGTGGGCTACGGCACGGAATACGGCGGCTACATCGACGCCCTGGGTGAGGGCGGCACCCGCAAGGACGACGTGAACAGCGGCGGACGCTACGGTGGCCGGGTTGCCCTGGCCATTGCCCCCACCGACAACCTCACCATCACGCCGCGGGTGATCTACCAGGAGATCGAGGCCGACGGCTTCAACCGCCAGGAAGTGTTCAGCCTGTTCGCCAACCCCTACACCACCACCCGCCCGGCCATTGAACTGGATGAGCGCGAGCAGTACCTGCTGCTGGACGAGGCCTTTGAGGACGAAACCCTGATCACCGACCTGGTGGTGGACTGGGGGCTGGGCAGCGTGGATCTCACCTACGCCGGCAGCTACACCGAGCGCGACATCCTGGTGAGCCGCGACGCCAGTGCCCTGTCCGGCTCGGTGTCGGTGGACCTGGGCTTTCCCGACGCGGCGGTGACCCTGCCCTCCAACCTGCGCGACACCACCGACCTGGAACAGATCACCCACGAAATTCGCCTGGCTTCCGCCGGCGAGGGCGACCTGCAATGGGTGGTGGGTGCTTTCTACTCGGATGTGGAGCGCAAGTACGCCCAGCGCTTGCCGACCCCCGGTTACGACGCCTTTACCGATGCCACCCTGGGGGAGGGCACCGCGGCGGCGGTGTCCAACGGCTACCCGGTGGATTCACCCTACAACTCGGACCTGCCCTACGACATAGAGCAGACCGCGGTGTTTGGCGAGGCCAACTACAGCGTGACCGAGCGCTTGGTGGTGACCCTGGGCGGGCGCTGGTACGACTTTGAGGAAGAGCGCCGCTTCACCACCGGCGGGCTGTTCTCCAACGGCGACGACCAGACCGACGCCACCTCGTCCGATGGCTTCAACCCCCGGGTGATGGCCAGCTACGACGTGAGTGATGCCATGACGGTGAACGCCCAGGCCTCCCAGGGCTTTCGCCTGGGCGGGGTGAATGACCCACTGAACCGCACCCTGTGCAACGACGCCGATGAGGAGACCTTCGGCGGCTTCCAGGCCTACGACGACGAGAGCCTGTGGAACTATGAACTCGGCTTTAAGAGCCAGTTTGCCGCAGTGCGCTTCAACGCCGCCATTTTCTACACTGATATCGAAGACCTGCAGGTTACCCTGGATGCGGGCTCCTGCTCCTCGCGCATCTCCTTCAACGTGCCCGAGGCACACACCCTGGGCGCCGAGTGGGAGCTGTCTGCCTACCCCGTGGACAACCTGCTGCTGTCGCTGACCGGCAGCTATGTGGAGGCGGAGTTTGACTCCACTGTGACCGACAGCGACGGCAACATTGTGGGAGGCGTGGAAGAGGGCAACCGCCTGGCCTCGGTGCCGGAACTGCAGTTCTCCGCCGGCGCCACCTACACCTTTGAGGCCGCGCCCTTTGGCGCCAACGAGCTGTACCTGTCGGCGCTGGTGCAGTACGTGGGCGACCGCTACACCCAGCCCAGTGACCAGGTGGACGGCGCCGGCGAGTTTGTGAGCGGCCTGCCCTTTGGCGGCGCCACCGGCAACGAGGTGACCAGTGTCGACCTGGAACTGGACGCCTACGAGCAGGTGAACCTGTCCGCGGGCCTGTTGTGGGATACGTGGGAGGCGGTGCTTTATGCCAACAACCTCACCGATGAGAACGCGGATCTGTCCTTCGACCGCGAGCGCGGCGGCCGCGCCCGCCTGGCCTATCGCACCAACCAGCCGCGCACTGTGGGCCTGACCCTGCGCAAGTTCTTCTGAGCCCCCGGCGGGCCCGGCTGCGGCTGGGCCCGTCTTCGCTGTCGGTAAAACACCGATACAACACCTAAGGGGTAGGATGCCGTCGGCCCCCGCCTGCTATGCTGGTAGGGGACTCACCTAACCTTTGGAAACGCTGCCATGAAACTGAAGGTCAACGGCCGCTCGTACGAGACAGAGGCCGACGCCGACACCCCGCTGCTGTGGATTCTGCGCGACGAACTGAAACTCACCGGCACCCGCTACGGCTGTGGCGATGCCATTTGCGGTGCCTGCACGGTGCACTTCAACGGTGTACCCACCCGGGCCTGCCGCCTGCCCCTGTCGGCGGTGGCGGACGGAGAGGTCACCACCATCGAGGGCCTGTCGGCAGACGGCTCGCACCCGGTGCAGGAGGCCTGGCGCCGCCATAACGTGCCCCAGTGCGGTTTTTGCCAGGCGGGCCAGATCATGTCCGCCAGTGCCCTGCTGGCGGGCAATGCCCAGCCCACCGACGATGACATCGACAGCGCCATGAGCGGCAATATCTGCCGCTGCGGCACCTATCCGCGCATTCGCGCCGCCATTCGCGATGTGGCCGGCCGTGGGGAGGACGCCTCATGAACAGTGTGGTTCATCTCAGTCGCCGCCGCTTTCTGGCCCTGACCGGGGTGTCTGCCTCGGGCCTGTTGCTGGGTGGTTTTGCCGGCGTTGCCAACGCCGCCCGCGCCGGCGGTGACGCCACCGGCCAGCGCCTGAACCTGTTTGTGAGCCTGCGCGAAGACGGTACGGTGGAGATCATTGCCCACCGCTCGGAAATGGGCACCGGTATTCGCACCAGCCTGCCCCAGGTGGTGGCCGACGAAATGGAAGCCGACTGGCGCCGCGTAACGGTGGTGCAGGCCATTGGCGATGCGGCCTACGGCAGCCAGAACACCGACGGTTCCCGTTCCATTCGCAACTTTTACACCACCATGCGACACATGGGCGCCACCGCCCGGCACATGCTGGAGGCGGCGGCCGCCGAACACTGGGGCGTGCCGCAGGATCAGTGCAGCGCCCGGCAGCACCAGGTGATACACAGCGATGGCCGCACCCTGGACTTTGGCGAGCTGGCCGTTGCGGCGGCCGGGCAGAAGGTGCCGCAGCCCGCGGCCTTAATGCTCAAGTCGCCGGCGCAGTTCCGCTATATCGGCCGCGATTTGCCGATTGTCGATTTGCATGACATCACCACCGGCAAGGCCGTCTTTGGCGCCGATGTGACCCTGCCCGGCATGGTCTATGCCAGCATTGAGCGCACCCCCCACCTGGGTGGGCGCATTGCCGCCTACGACGGCGCCGCCGCGCGCAAGGTAGGCGGCGTGCTGGACGTGGTGGAACTCAAGGCGCCGCAGGGGGCTCCGGGCTTTAATAACGTCGAGGGGCTGGCGGTGATTGCCCGCAACACCTGGAGCGCCATCAAGGGGCGCAAGGCCCTGGATGTGAAGTGGACGCCGAGCGAGCACAGCGACCACGATTCTGAAGCCTACCTGGACGCCCTGCAGGAAAAGGTGCGTGCCGGTGCCGGCACCGTGGCCCGCGAGCGCGGCGATGTCGACGCGGCCCTGGCGGCGGCCGGCAAAGTGGTGGAGGCGAGCTATCGCACCCCCTACCTGGCCCACGCGCCCATGGAGCCCCCGGTCACCGTGGCCCGCGTGGCGGACGAGCGCTGCGAGGTGTGGGCCTGCACCCAGAACCCCCAGGCCACCCAGTCGGCGGTGGCTGAGGCGCTGGGGCTGGATAAAAAAGCAGTGACGGTGCACGTCACCCTGCTGGGCGGGGGCTTCGGCCGCAAATCCAAGCCGGATTACTCGGTGGAGGCGGCGCGCCTTGCCGCCCATGTGGGCAAGCCGGTACAGGTGGCATGGACCCGCGAGGACGACATCCGCCACGACTACTACCACTCCTGCAGTGCCATGTTCCTCAAGGCGGCGCTGGATGATGCCGGCAACGCCACCGCCTGGCTGGCGCGCCAGGCCTCGCCGCCCATCGGTGCCACCTTTGATACCACGGTCACCCAGCTGGACGACGGTAACCTCAGCCAGACCTTTGGCAGTGTGCCCTTTGCCGTGCCCAACCTGCGGGTGGAAAGCCACGAGGCACCAGCCCATACCCGCATCGGCTGGCTGCGCTCGGTGTACAACATTCCCTTCGCCTTTGGCGTGTGCAGCTTTGTGGATGAGCTGGCCCACGCTGCCGGGCGCGACCCGGTGGAGTACTGGGAGGCGATGATCGGCGATGACCGCTACCTGGACTTTGCCCCCGAGGGCTTTGCATT
The DNA here is from genome assembly GCF_003402235.1 of Parahaliea mediterranea. Taxonomy (GTDB): domain Bacteria; phylum Pseudomonadota; class Gammaproteobacteria; order Pseudomonadales; family Halieaceae; genus Parahaliea; species Parahaliea mediterranea. The sequence goes on along the minus strand of NZ_QEWO01000002.1, from coordinate 396,954 downwards.
CAGCAACTACGGCCGCCCCATTGCCGAGTATCCCTACGACACCGCGCGCCTGAAGAACGTGCTGCGCACCCTGGTGGCCACCATCCCCTGGGGCGAGAAGCTGCCCGCCGGGCAGGGCTGGGGCGTGGCGGTAACCCGCAGCTTCCTGTCCTACGTGTCGGTGGCCAGCAAGGTGTCGGTGGCCGATGGCAAACTGCAGGTACTGGAAATGCACGGGGCGATTGATGCCGGTACGGTGGTAAACCCGGATCGGGTACACGCGCAGATCGAAGGCGGCATGATCTTTGGCCTGAGCGTGGCCCTGCTGGGGCAGATTGATTTCGAGCGTGGCGCTGTGAAGCAGTCCAACTACCACGACTACCCGGTGGCGCGCATCCAGCAGACACCGAAGGTGATCCGCAGCCATATCGTGCCCAGCGACGCCCTGCCCGCGGGCGTTGGCGAGCCGGGCGTGCCCCCCACCGCGCCGAGCATTGCCAATGCCGTGTTCGCCGCCACCGGCCAGCGCATTCGCGAACTGCCGCTGTCGAAGCACTTCAGCGTTTAGCCGGCAGGTGCGCGCTTAACCTGCGTCGCCTTCTTCTGTAAAGAAAGCCAGTGAAGGGCCCATTTGCGCGGGCCCCTTGCTACAATCGCCCCCGCATAACACTTCAACCGGGGGCGTGAATGAACCTGTTAAAACTGGGCCTGGTGCCACAGATACTGATTGGTGTGGTGGCCGGGGCCCTGCTCGGCGTGCTGGCGCCCGGCGTGGCGGAGCCCTTCGGCCTGCTGGGGCAGCTGTTTGTCGGCATGCTGAAGGCGGTGGCGCCCCTGCTGGTGATGCTGCTGGTGATGTCCGCCATAGCCAACCGCCACGAAAGCGGCGCCGATGGGCGCAAGGGCCTGCTGACCCTGCTGCTGTACCTGGCGGGCACCGTGAGCGCCGCCCTGGTGGCCCTGCTGATGAGTCAGTGGTTTCCCCAGACCATCGCCCTGACCGATGTGGCCGAGGGCAGCCCGCCGGTGGCGGTGGGCGCGGTGCTGGCCGATGTGCTGTTCAAGCTGATCGACAACCCGGTGAATGCGCTGCTGAGTGGCAACTTCCTCGGCTGCCTGACCTGGGCCATTCTGCTGGGCATCAGCTTTCGCCGTGCCTCCGCGGCCTTCAAGGAACACCTGCAAACACTGGCCGAGGGTGTCAGCGACATTGTGCGCTACGTCATCCGCCTGGCGCCGCTGGGTATTTTTGGCCTGGTGTGCGTGACTGTTGCCACCACCGGGGTCGAGGCGCTGGCGGGCTACGCCAGCCTGGCCCTGCTGCTGGTGGCCTGCATGCTGATTGTGGCGTTGGTGGTAAACCCGCTGATTGTGTACCTGCTGATCCGCCGCAACCCCTATCCGATGGTGCTGCAATGCCTGGAGGAATCCGGCATCACCGCGTTCTTTACCCGCAGCTCCGCCGCCAACATTCCGGTGAACCTGGCGCTGGCGAAAAAGCTCGGCATCAGCGAAGAGCTGTATTCCGTCACCATCCCGGTGGGGGCCACGGTGAACATGGCGGGCGCCGCCATTACCATCACTGTGCTCACCCTGGCGGCGGCCAACACCCTGGGCATTGAAGTGTCCTTTGCCACCGCCCTGCTGCTGTGCGTGATTGCGGCCCTGTCGGCCTGTGGCGCCAGCGGCGTGCCCTCCGGCAGCCTGCTGCTGGTGCCCCTGGCCTGTTCCCTGTTTGGCATTTCAGTAGATGTGGCCATGCAGGTGGTGGCCGTGGGCTTTATCATCAGCGTGATTCAGGACTCGGCGGAAACCGCGCTGAATTCCAGTACCGACGTGGTGTATACCTACGCGGTGGATCAGCGCGGTGGGGAGGGCTAGCAAACCGTGTACGGCGTCATGCTGTTACTGCACCTGCTGGGGGCCACCGTTTGGACCGGCGGCCACCTGGTGCTGGCGGGGCTGTCTTTTCGCACCGGCTGGCTGTTCTGAGCTCAGTCCGCCGCTGCATCCAACTGCTCGCGAATCTCCCGCAGGGCGCTTAGCCTGCCTCCGGCCACCTGCTCGGCGGTGTCGATAAAATCCGCTACCGAGACTTTGCCACCGTCTTTGGCCAGGGCGGTGGCCACATCGTCCAGGCTGGCCTTGTCGCCGGTTTTCTCGCGAATCTCCTGATCCACTGCGTACATCACGCCCACTGCCCGGGCGGTGGTGGCGCCAGAGGAGTCGCCAGTGAACAGCCCGGGGGAGTCCTCGCCCCATTGTGCCAATTCGTCCAGGGTTTGCGCAAAGCGCTGCTCGCTGATGCCGCCGGAGCGGTGCAGGATCTCTACCGCGTAGTACTCGGCAATGCCTTCCACAATCCAGTCGCTACGATCAGTGCCGTGGATGGAGGTGCCGATGTGCACCAGCTCGTGAATCAGGCTGCTGGTGCGGTTGCCGCTGATCAGCGGGCGGTCGGCGTGCATGAACAGGGAGTTGGGCGCCGACAGGCCACCGCGCCACATGGGGTCGTCGGCACTCACCACCAGAATGCGCTCGGGAAAGTCGGGGAAGATGCCGCGCAGGTGGGGCAGGGTCCAGCCGACAAAGGCGAGGGCGTCCTGCAGGCGCACATCCTGCCCCCGGGGAGCGGCAATGCGCACTTCAATGTCGCTGATGATGTCCTGGCGGCTGGCGATATGGCCAAGAATCAGCCAGCCCTTGGGGCGCACAAAGCGCCGGCCCGGGTCGGTCAGGCGGAAGCGGTTGGCGGATTTATCCACGTTCTCGTAGGGTGCGGCGGATGACCAGCCATCCGGCAGGTCAAAATCCAGCGTCGCTTCGGAATCCAGGCCCTTGGTGGCCTTCACCGCCATTGGCGGGATCAGGGCATCGCTGCGAAACACCGCCCAGTCGTCGGTGATCATGGCGTCGTAGCTCTTCTTGCCCTTGCGGTGTTCGATGGCAAAACGGTAACTCAGGCGCGACTGTTTGCCCGATGGCCGCCAGGTAACGGTGTCGTCATCGACGTCCAGCTTCTGTTCGCTGCGAAAATCATCGTGCCGATCGGGGTCAATGTGCAGGGTGATGCGACTCGGCAGGCGCTCGCCCTGAAGGGCAATCTCTACATCGGCCTCGCCCTTGTCCGGATTCACGCGCACCGCGTAGTTGACCTGGTAGGTATCAGCCACGGCGGCCGTGGCGCCCAGCAGCAGGGTCAGCAGTATCCAGCGAAACGGTTGCAACATCGGAAGTCCTCTGCAGTAATATCAGTGTCTGGCAATGGGGGCCAAGCGTAGCAGGGCGGCGGAACTTCGCCTACCGCACAGCGCTTGAAGGCAGCCCGGTTGCTGCTATGTTTAATGGAGTCCGGGTGGCCTTGGTCACCCTCAGCACGCGAGGGAGCAGCGCATGAACGACAACGAACAACAACATTCACCCGATTCGCAAAACCCACAAAACCCGCAGGAACCGCCAAGCCCGGGCGGCGAGCAGCCGCCGCCGGCGTCGGGCGCCACCTTTGACATTCACCAGGTTATCGCCCAGGCCAAGGCGGTGCTCACCAACCCCGCCGGTTTTTATCAGACCATGCCGCGCAGCGGGGGGTTCCTGGAGCCGGTGATCTTTGCCGCGGTAATGGCGGCCGCCGGTGGCGTGGTGGCGGCGGTGCTGTCGCTGTTTGCCTCCAACGTCGGCATGCTGGCGGCGGGCTTTGCCGGCATTGTCATCTTCCCCATTTTTGCCGTTATAGGCGGTTTTATCGGGGCGGCGGTGCTGTTTGTGATCTGGAAGCTGATGGGGTCCAGCCAGGATTACGAAACCGCTTTCCGCTGCTGGTCTGCCGCGACGGCGCTGTACCCGGTGGCGGCGGTGCTCTCCATACTGCCCTATCTCGGCGTGATCGTGACGGTGGCCTGGGCCACCTACCTGATGATCGAGGCCAGTGTTGGCGTGCACGAGCGCGAGCGCCGCACGTCCATGATTGTGTTCGGTGTGCTCGGTGCCCTGCTGATGATTTCCAACGTCAGCAGCGAATACGCCTCGCGCCAGCTACAGGACCGGATGGAAAACTTCAGCCGGCAGTTTGACGACGAGGACATGACCCCGGAAGAAGCGGGGCGCAAAATGGGCGAGTTTCTGAAGGGCTTTGAACAGGGCGCCAAGCCCGCTGGCGGCGACAGCGAGAACTGAGCCCGCAGGCTCAGTTGCGCCCCAGGGCGCAGTCACCATCGGCCAGCTGCTGCAGCTGGTCGAGGTTGCCCGCCGCCAGCCACTGGTTGAACTGCTGGTGGCCGCTCTGGTAATCGGCATCCGGGGCGGCGGAGGGGCTGATACCCTCGCGGTTGATGGTATTCCAGGCCAGCCACAGGTGGGTGCGCGATAGCTGCTCCACCGGCAGGTTGCCAAGGCCCGCCACAACAAAGCCCTTGCAGTAGCTGTAGCGCTCGCCGCCCTGCTCGTGCCAGGGCCAGTCGAAGGCGGCGGCGGGCAGGCTGGCGGCGGTCAGCAGCAGCGGGGCAAAGGCGAACCGGGTCATCAGCGAGCGGTAGGTCACGGGGGCAGTCTCCTTGGTGTGAACAGCTGTTACGCTACCCTTAATTGAACCCGTTGCCAATTCCTCATTCCCCTGCTCATTCCTCTCATTCGTGGCTATGGCCCCATCCCGCCTGACTCGACTGAGCGCCGAGCGCGCGGGCCTAGAATACCCGCGCAATATTGAAGCCAACGGTGCGGGGCAGGGTGAAGGCAGCCTTCGGCGCGGCGGTGCCGTTGCGGTTCATGGCGGTTACCACGCCCCGCTCGTCAGTCAGGTTGCGCACGTAGAAGGTGCCTTTCCACACCTGGTCGAAGGTCAGGCCCAGGTTCAGGTCCACCTGCTCGTAACTGGGCAGCTCAAAGCGCGGGCGCGCCGCGTCGCTGTTCAGCAATTCGCTGGGCCGGTTGTCCACGTAGGTGTACATCGCGCCCATATAGCCTTCAATGCGCGAGCTGAGGTTAAAGTTCTGCCGAATGCTGAAGTTGGCGGCAAACTCCGGAGTGAAGGGCAGGCTGTCGCCGGACTTGCCCACCAGATTGCTGGCGCCGTCGATCGAGGGGATGTCTTCGCTCAGCTCGGCATTGGTATAGGTGGCGTTGGCGCTGATCAGCAGCCCGTCCAGGGGAGACCACTCGGTGGCAAATTCCAGGCCCTGGCTGCGCGCCTGGCCGCCGTTGGTGAAAAAGGTCAGTGATGAGACTGCGTCGGCGTTCTGCAGCTGAATGTCTTCCCAGTCGATGTAGAAGGCTGCGACATCAAAGGTGAGGTCAGCGCCAATCTGGCCCTTGAAACCCAGCTCGTAGTTGACGACGGAATCGGAATCAAACTCCCGCGGCAGGTTGCCCAGGTTGGCGTTGGGGCCGCCCGGGCGATAACCGGTGGCCACGCGCATATAGGCCATCATGTCGTCGTTGAAGCGGTAGCTGGGGGATACCACCCAGGTCACGGCGGATTCGTCGGAGTCGATCGTGCTGATCTCGGACCCACCGAAGATCGGTGCCGCCGGGTCGTCGACGATGGTCTGTGAAATATTTTCCTGCTCGTTGCGCGCATAGCGGGCGCCAAGCTGCAGGTCGATACGCTCTGTCACATTGAAGGTGGCGTCGGCAAACAGGGCGCTCTCTTCGTAGTCTGAGGGGCCGTTGCTGGTGTACACCTGCCGCGCGCCGGCAGCAGCCGGGTCGTTCAGCATCAGGGTCTGTTCGAGCACGGTGTCTTCCTTGGTATAAAAACCGCCAACCATCCAGCTGATACTCTCGCTGGTGCCGGCAACGCGCAGCTCCTGGGAGAACTTGTCGGTGTAGACATTGTTCAGGATGTCGATGCGCGAGCCATCGGACGAGCCCGGGTAGGCAATGCCGAACAGGGGCGGGCCGAACACATAGGTGACGTCCTGGGTTTCTTCGCGCAGGCTCTCGCCGTAGGCGGTGATGGAGGTGAATGTTGCCCAGTCCAGATCCCAGTCGATACGGCCGATGTACTGGTCGAACTGGCGAACCATGCTGCCGGGCACGGCATTGATGGTGTCGATGGACTCACCGTTGACCTGGTGGAAATTGTTTTCCGACACAATGTCGATGGACGCTTTGTTCTCGGTGTCCTGCTCCTGGGTCAGGGCAGACAGGTTGAGGGTCAGGCGATCGGTGGGGTAATAAACCAGAGAGGCCAGCGCGCCGGTGGTTTCGGCGGTGTTGACGTTGTTGGTCTGCGGGTCGGTGCCGATATTGTCAATGTAGCGCGGGTCTTCGCGGTATACGCCACTCAGGTTCAGGCCGAGTTTGTCTTCCACCAGGGGGATGTTGACCGAGCCGCGCACATTGTAGCCATCGGTGCCGCCCTTGACGGTGCTGGCTCCCGCTTCAACGCGGCCGGACAGGCTCTCGGTATCGGGCTGGCGCAGCACGTATTTGATCAGGCCGCCAAGGCTTGAGGCGCCGTACAGGGTGCCTTGGGGGCCGCGCAGTACTTCCACGCGCTCCAGGGTGGCGGGGTCAAAATCGGGGATGGGAGCCTGGCCGCTCTCAGTGGAAGAGCCGAATTGCACATCGTTCACCAGCACCGCCAGGGTGGGGTTGGTGCCGCCGCCGGTGGTGATGCCGCGCAGGGACAGGTTGCTGATTTCATTGCCGCCGGGAGCGCCGCCAAACTGCAGTCCGGGAACGCGGTTGTAAAACTCGGTAATGGACACCAGGTTCTGGTCGATCAGGTTCTGGGAGTTGACGGCGGTAATGGCAACCGGCACATCGATAAGGCGCTGTTCGCGCTTCTGGGCGGTGACCACCACCTCTTCGATCAGTACATTGCGCGCTTCCTGCGCAAGTGCGGCTGTCACCGGATTGAGCGCGAAAGCGGTGGTTACCGCTGGTGCCAGAAACTTCATCCGCATGGTGTTCCCCCTGATGGCGCATTGCGATGCGCATTGTCGATCGTTGGTGTGTTCTGGATAGGCCGCGCTGTTGCCAGCGGCGGGCCAGCGCGAGGGCCTAATGGTTGATAAACACTTTGTAGAAGTCAATAAATAAACGGCAAAAAACAACACAAAAAATTAAACAAATACAATAAATGTTGAAATTAGGCTTGCCCGCCGCAAGAATGCGCGTTTTGGTGGAGCCGCCGCTGTGCGAGCGGGGCCCGCCGCTGAATCGGGAGAGGCGGGTTTGAGTTCAATTGATCAGAGGCTGGCGGACCTGGGGCTGCAACTGCCCGCGCCGCTGGCGGTACCGGCGGGTGTGCGGCTGCCCTTCAGAATGGTCAACGTGCGCGGCGATAGGGCCTTTGTGTCGGGCCACGGCCCGCAGAACATGGACGGCACCCTGGCCGGGCCTTTCGGTAAGGTGGGGCGCGACGTAACGCCCGATGAGGGTTATCAACTGGCGCGCCTGGTGGCCCTGTCCATGCTTGGCAGCCTGCGCCGCGAACTGGGCTCGCTGGATCGCATCGCCGGCTGGGGGCGGGTGTTTGGCATGGTCAATTCCGCCCCGGGTTTTGTGCAGCAGCCGGGGGTGATTAACGGATTTTCCGACCTGGTGCTGACCGTGTTCGGCGACGAATGCGGCGCTCACGCGCGCTCTGCGGTGGGCATGGCGGAGCTGCCCTTCGGCGCTGGCGTTGCGGTGGAGATCGAAGCCGAGGTGCTACTGCGCTCTTAGCGCCGAACGCCTGGTGATTCGCACCTGCCCCCTTTGCCGGCAGGTTGCGAGTCGCCGGGCGTTGTTGCAGCTCAGTTGCGTGAGATGCCCAGTTCGTCCAGATAGTTGTAGATGGTGAACTTGGTGATGCCGAGGCTGGTGGCGGCGCGCTCCACCGAACCGCGTATCAGGAACAGGCCGCGGCGGTGCATCTGGCTAACCACCTGCATTTTCTCCTGCTTGGTCATGCGCTCAACGCCCACGCCCCCGGTGCTGGCCAGGGCCCGTTCAATGATGTCGCTGACCAGTTCCTCCATGGTCATTTCGCCGTTGCCCTCGGTATTGCCGTCCGCGTTGGGCGCACTGGCATCGGCGCTTGGAAACACATGGGCCTTGAGGGTTTCCAGCAACAGCTCGGCTGCGCCCAGGTCGCGGTTCAGGCACAGGGCGGCAAGCGGGGCGCCCTGATCGTCGTACAGTACCACCGAGGAAGAGCGCAGGCTCTTGCCGCTGCGAGTGTGGGTGGTGTAGTTGCCGGTGACCTCCACGGCATTGGCTGTCTTGCGCACATCCCGATCCAGCATTCTGGCGAAGGCGGCGTCTTCCTCGGGCACCGACAGCACCGACTGGCCCTTGTGCCGGTTGCTGACGTGGCCGTTGACGATGGCGACAATGGACTGCTCTGGCTGCCGCAGGTCGTGAACCACCACTTCGGTCTGGGTATCCACAATGTGGCTGAGGGCTTCGGCAACCCCCGACAGCAGGCGGTTTAACTGCTCGCCGGCAAGTGGGGCCACACCGTCGCCGCGGCGCTTGCTGGCGGTGGCCGCTTTGTTGCGGGATGCGGTCTTGCGGGTACTAGAGGGTTTGGCGGCCAAAATATTCCCCTTGGGCATTGTGCGAAACGGTGCGCGCGCCGGCTGAGGCGGGCGTCAACCTGACGTTGAATGCTAACAGAAACTGTTGCCCTGTTGGTGAGCCGGCACTGGCTACAACCGCTATAATCAACTAATTGTATTTTAATTCAACAAAATGTGTAGTAGCGTCCGCCGGGACCGCAGCGCGCTGCCAGCCGATAATCGCCCCGGAGATTCGAACACCCATGCAGAGACGGTATGTAACACAGTTGATGGCCCTTGGCCTGATGCTCAGCAGCGCGGCGGCAATGGCGCAATCGGCGCGCTGGGAGCTGTTTCAGAACAGCGGGGTGGTTGGCCACGTGAGCGCCCAGCGGCAGGGCTCGACGATCGATATCGACTACTACGTCGACCAGAACGGGCGCGGCCCCAAGCACCACGAGCAGGTGGTGCTGGATGGGCAGGGCCTGCCGGTGTCCTGGCAGGTAGAGGGCACCTCCCTGATGGGGGGCGAAGTCAGCGAATCCTTCATCTACGCCGACGGTGTGGCGCGCTGGCAGTCTCAGGCGGATAGCGGCGAGCGCCGGGTGGCATCGCCACTGCCCTATATCGTTAACGATAGCAGCCCCTGGAGCAGCGTGTTTTTTGTGGATTACCTGCTGTCGGTGGCGGGCGGCCACAGCGATGTGCTGCCCGAAGGTCGTGTGCAGCTCAAACGTTTCGAGCCGGTACAGGTGCAGCACCAGGGCAAGCCCCTTAGCCTGACGCCCTACCAGGTGATCGGCGCGCAGCTGGACCCCGGCTTTGTGTTTCTCGACGCCAGCCAGCAGGCGGTGGCCATGGTGGACGATGGCAGCATCGCCCTGCTGGAGGCCTACCGGGATATCCACGATGGCGTGAAGGCCGCCGCCGATGCGGTGGCCGCGGCACAGCTCACCGCCCTGCAGCGACAGCTGGCCCACCGCTATGACGTGCCGGTGGACATTGAAAATGTCCGCGTGTTTGACCCGCTCACCGGGCACACTGGCGCGCCGAGCACTGTGCGCATTGTGGGCAACCGTATTGCCGGCATCCGGCCCTACGAGCCAGCCGCGGTGTCTGAGGGTGCCGCGCGGGTGGTGGTTGCCGGGGAGGGCGGCGTGCTGTTGCCCGGCCTGCACGACATGCACTCCCACAGCACCGGACGTTCCGGCCTTTACTACCTGGCCGCGGGTGTCACCTCCACCCGCGACATGGGCAACGACAACGCCCAGCTGGCGGCGCTGATGGCGCAGATCGGGGCCGGCGAGATTGCCGGGCCGCGCATCACCCGGGCTGGCTTTATCGAAGGCGAGAGCCCCTACGCCGCGCAGAACGGTATTCTCGCCAGGTCCGAAGCCGAGGCGCTGGCGGCGGTAGACTGGTATGCCGACCGTGGCTTCTTCCAGATCAAACTGTACAACTCCATCAACCCCGACTGGGTACAGGCAGTGGCGGCCAGGGCCCACCAGCGCGGCCTGCGCGTGACCGGCCACATCCCGGCATTCGGCTCGCCGGACCGGAGCATCCGCGATGGCTATGACGAAATTGCCCATATCAACCAGCTGATGCTCGGCTGGCTGCTGCAGGAGGGCGAGGACACCCGCACCCCGCTGCGGCTGACGGCCATGCAGCGCGCGGCTGAGCTCGATCTTGCCTCGCCACCGGTAACAGCCACCCTCGGGCTGATGCAGGACAACGGCGTGGCGATGGACACCACGGCGGTCATCCTGGAGCGGCTGATGATGAGCCGGGCGGGTACTGTGATCGAGGCGGACAGGGACTTTATCGGCCACATGCCAATCGGCTACCAGCGCTATCGCAAGCGCACCTACGTGCCGCTGGCGTCGGCCGAGCAGGATGCGCGTTACGGCCAGGCCTTCCAGCGCATTCTGGATTGCCTGCACCTGCTTTACGACGCGGGCATCACCCTGCTGCCAGGCACCGACGACACTACCGGTTTTACCCTGCAACGGGAGCTTGAGCTGTACACCCGGGCAGGTATCCCGGCTGCAGAAGTGCTGGCCATGGCGACCCTGAACGCCGCCCGGCACCTGGGCACCGATGGCGAGGTTGGCAGCGTGGAGGTGGGCAAACTGGCCGACCTGGTGCTGCTTGCCGATGATCCCACCGACGACATCAAGGCCATCAAGCGGCCGCGACTGGTGATCCGGGGCGGCAGCCTGTATCTGCCGGCCGAGATCTACACCGAGCTCGGCATCAGGCCCTTTGCCAGCGCGCCGGTCATCGAGCGCCGGGGTGGGCGCTAAAGGGCAGCGCTAGCGCGTGCGGCCCAGTGCCGCACCGATCACCGCCAGCAGGTGATCGATGTCATCCATGTCGTTGAAGAAGGATGGCGAAATGCGCAGGTGATCGGGATAGACCGACACGTCAATGCCGGCCTGCTCCAGCGGCGCCTGCAGCTGCGCCGCAAGTTGCTTCCGGCCAAAGGCGATAATGGCCGAGCGGCTGTCGGCGGGTGTCAGGGGCTTGAACCCCATGGCCGGTATGCGCTCCCGCAGTCGCGCCAGCAGTGGCTGGCGCCAGTCTTCAATCGCCTGCGGGCCCAGTGCCCGCAGGTAGGGTAGGGAGTGGGCCAGGGCAGTGCGTGCCGAGTGGCTAATGGTGCCGGTGCCGACAATACCGGCCAGGCCCTCGTTGGGGCGCGACTCCAGCAGCGGCTGGCGACCACCTGGCGGCTGGTCGAAATGCGCGGCCAGGCTGCCCGAGCGATAGCCCCACTGGGTCGGCTGCAGGTGATGCTGGCTGTCGCGCCGCGCGTACAGGTAGGCGGCGCCAAAATCCCCCATCAACCATTTGTAGGTGGCGCAGGCGGCAAAGTCCACGCCGCTTGAGCGCAGGTCGAGGGGGCTGGCCCCCGCGGCCTGGATAACATCGGCGTAAACCAGCGCCCCCCGTGCGTGGGCGATGTCGCACACTGCCTTGAGATCGTGCTGAAAGCCATAAACATTGGAAACCAGCGTCACAGCCACCAGCCGGGTGCCGGGGGTAATCGCCTGTTCAAGGTCATTGAGATTGATGCGCTGGTCGCGCGCCCGCACCAGATGAAAATCCAGCCCGCGCCGGGCCAGTTCGCTGTACAGGTATAGCGAGCCTTCAAAGTGGTATTCGTCGCTCACTACCCGCTGGCGGGTGTTGGGCAGGCCGAGCCCGGCCACCACCAGGTTTTCGCCGGCCGTGGTGGTTGGCACCCAGGCCAGCTCATCCGGGGCCGCGTTGCACAGCAGGGCAAACTCCTGCAGGGCCTTGTCGCGATTGGCGCCCAGCGCAACCGGCGGTTGGGGCGCCATGCCTGCCCGCTGCTGCACATAGCGCGCCATGGCCCGCGCCGCGTCGCGACAGACCGGGTGCATGGAGGCGCCATTGAGACAGACACCGGCCAGGTCGAAATCGCCCCTGCTGCCATTGAGGCCGCCGCGCGGGGTATCGCCGGCACGGGCCGCTGGCAGGCCTAGCGCGCCGCCCAGCGGCAGCGCCAGCAGAGCGGACGAGAAGGTTCGCCGCGACAGGGGCGGCAGCGACGGTGGCTGGCGGGTGTCTGGCTTGTCGGCGTGGCTCATCGCGCTGCGCTCTCCTGTTGGTTTTCTACCTGCATGCTGCCCGGCTATCGGCAAGGTACACAAAAGGCATGAGTTTAAAAAACTGTTTAGAACATACACATAAAGTAGATACCTGTCTGCCTTTTTGTTTAGACTGACCGCCCACCCGCCAGGAGAAACCCCGATGTTCCCCACCGCACAGCGCCGGATACTGCTAGGCCCCTTGTTTTGCGCGCTTGGCGTGCTCTCCCTGCAGGCCGGGGCGGCACTGGCGAAGGTGGCGATTCCCGCCCTGGCGACCACCCTGGTGCCCATTCCCGCCCCCGGCGAACAGCGCATTGCCCAGTTGGATGTTGTGCAGGTGCTGTCGGGGCCGCAGCGCCCGGCGGGGGATACGCTCGTTGAAATTCGCCACCACAGTTACAACCTGCCGACCGTGGCCAAGACCCTCAAGCAGCTGCGCCTGAGCGATGACTGCGGCGAATTGGCAGTGCGTCACCGGGATATCGAGCGTGGTTCGGCCACGGTGCGGCAGTGGTTCTCCGAACGTGATACCTGCGGTGGCATCCATATTCAATACCGGGTGCCGGCCGATGCCGCCCGCGCTGTGGCTGGCGTGGCACCGCCGGTGGAGTTGCGCAGCGAAGCCGGGGCCGTATCCGGCGGGGCGACGACGTTTGTGCTGCACCCCGAAAGCGGTGAGTACCGGCTGTCGCTGGCGTGGGATTTCAGCCAGCTGGCGCCCGGTGCCACCGGGGTCAGCAGCCTGGATGCTCCGGTTGCGGGCGCCCTGCCGGTCAGTGCGCTGGACGATGTCTTTGTGATGGGCGGCGCGCTGGGGGTTTACCCCGCCTCCGTGGGGGCAGACGGCTTCTACTCCGCCTGGCAGGGCGCGCCTGGCTTTGATGCCCGGGCCCTGATGCAGTGGGCACAAAAGCTGCGTGAGCAGTTCATCGGCTTTTTCTCGGCCCCGCGCAGCGTCTATGGGGTGATGATGCGGTACAACCCGGTGAATGCCGGTGGCGGCATCGGCATGCACGACTCGTTTGTCATCACCTACGGCGAAGGCACCGCCGACAAGTTGCCGGAGCTGCGCTCGACACTGTCCCACGAGATGTTCCACACCTACCAGCCGCGCCTGGCTTCAGCCAGCGGCGACCAGCGCGACGAACTGGCCCTGAGCTGGTTCAACGAGGGGCTGGCCGTGTTCTACCAGCGGGAATTCCCCTTCCGCGCCGGCATGATGAGCGAGCAGGCCTACCTGGAGGATTTGAATTTCCATGCCGCGCGCTATTACACCAGCCTTATGCAGAGGGCTCCCAACACTGCGGTGCCCGATGGGTTCTGGCGCGACACCCGTATCCGGACCCTGCCCTACGACCGGGGCTTTCTTTATTTTGCGACCGTCGATGAGGCCCTGCGGCGTCAATCGGCCAACGCCCGTTCCCTGGACGATCTGGTGAAGGCGCTGCGCGCGACAATGGACGCCGGCGAGCGCCTGACGCCGGCGCACTGGGCGACCCTGCTGCGCAAAGAGCTGGGCGAGACCGCGGTGCAGGATTTTGAAGCGATGCTGGCCGGCGAGCCGCCCCTGCCCGGCGAGGGCGCCTTTGGCCCTTGTTTTACCCGTACCCAGGTGCCGTTGAAGCGTTACGAGCTGGGCTTTGAGCCGGCCGTGCTGACCGAGCCGGTGCGTCGCGTGCGGGGGCTGGTGGCCGGTTCGGCTGCGCAGGCCGCGGGCCTGCGCGAGGGCGACATTATCCTAAAGCCAGTCCCGCAGGATGCCATCCAGGGCAGCCAGGATGCTCGCCTGACCCTGTCTGTCCAGCGAGGCGATGCGGTGTTGGACATCAGCTACCTGCCGCGCGGGGAGACAGTGGACGCCTGGCAGTGGCAGATGCGCCCCGACGCGGTGGCGGGGCAGTGCAGCCGCCGGGGGTGATTCGCTAGCGCTGGCTGGCGATCTGCTCACACAGGGTTTTTGCGCCATCCAGCAGGCGGGTGGTTGGGCGCTGCAGCAAGTCCGGGTGCACGAAGAACAGGGCCTGGTTGCGCACCGCCGTGAGGTGGGGGTAGTCCCGCCAGTCGTCCAGCCATTCCGGGCGGGCGTCGCCCATGCCGCTGGCAATGATAATGTCGGGATCGCGGGCCAGTACCGCCTCCACGCTCACCCGGGGGGCGATGTGGGGCGAGTCGGCAAAGATGTTCTGGCCACCGCAGAGGGTGATCACGTCGCTGATGTAGTGCTCGCCGTTCAGGGTTTGCAGCGGCTGGTTCCACACCTCGTAGAACACCCGCCGGGCGGGGCCGGCTGCGTAGTCTGCGCGCAGTTGTTGCAGTGTCTGTTCAAAGGCCCGGGCGTTGGCTTCGGCCACCTCGCCGGTGCCGGCAAGCTGGCCGATGTCGCGCAGGGTCGCGGGAATGTCTTCCAGCCGCTTGGGTTCACTGATGTACACCGCAATGCCCAATTGCTCCAGCGCCGGCAGGCCCTCCAGGCTGTTGCCCGAACCCCACATCAGCACCAGGTCCGGGTTTTTCGCCACGATGCTCTCCAGGCTCCAGGCCTGGTAGCTGCCCACCCGGGGAATGTCGCGGGCGGCCTCGGGAAAGTTGCTGTAGCTGACCGCGCCCACCAGGCGATCACCGGCGCCGGCGCTGAACACGTTTTCCACCACATGGGGCGCCAGGGCCACAATGCGCCGGGCGGGCTGGTCCAGGCGCACGGTGCGCCCGGCGGCGTCGATGGCCTCCAGCGCCACCAGGGCCGGGCTGGCAAGTGCCAGCGCCGCCGCCACCGTCATCAGCGCGGCCATTCGCGCGGCCTTCATCGCGGCCTTCAGCGCAAAACCGAACAATGGCACCCTCATGTTGGCGCAACGCCGGCGCTGATGGCGGCCTGGCTGAAGGTGGCCATCTCCCGGTGCAGCGCCAGTGCCGACTGCAACAGCGGCACGGCCACCGCCGCGCCGCTGCCTTCACCCAGGCGCATGCCCAGGTCCAGCAGGGGCTCAAGGCCCATGGCTGCCAGCACCCGGGCGTGGGCGCTTTCGTTGGAGCAGTGGGCGGCCAGCAGCCAGGGGCGCAGACCGGGGTTGATGGCACTGGCCAGCAGGGCTGCGGCGGTGGCGATAAAACCGTCCACCAGTACCGGAATACCGCGCTGGCCGCAGCGCAGGTAGGCGCCGCAGATGGCGGCAATCTCCAGCCCGCCCAGGCAGCGCAGGTTGTGCAGGGGGGCATCCGGGCGCGGCTGGTGGCGGGCCAGGGCGGCGTCGATCAGCTGGCGCTTGTGGGCGAGGGTGTCGGCGTCGATGCCGGTGCCGCGCCCGGTTACCGCGCGGGCGTCCCAACCCAGTTGGGCGGCGCACAGGGCAGCGGCGCTGCTGGTATTGCCAATGCCCATGTCGCCGGCGATAAACAGCGCGCAGTCCAGGGCATCCACCTGCTGCCGGCCGGCCTCCAGGCAGGCTTCCAGCAGGGCCTCGCTCATGGCCGGGCCGCTGCTGAAATCGGCGCTGCCGGGGGCCAGCTGCAGGTTGTGCAGGCCGGTGGCCGCGGGCACTGGCTCGGGCACTGGCTCAAAGGTGCCGAGGTTGACCACGGCAAAGTCCGCTCCCAGCGCCCGGCTGAGCACGCTGATGGCGGCGCCGCCATGGCAGAAGTTGGCAATCATCTGGGCAGTCACTTCCGGCGGGAAGGCCGACACGCCCCGGCGGCTGATGCCGTGATCGGCGGCAAATACCCTGACGCCAATGCGCTCCAGCGTGGGCAGGGGAGTGGACTGCCAGCCGGCAAAGTCCACCGCGATGCGCTCCAGCCGGCCGAGGGAACCGGGGGGCTTGGTGAGCTGGGCCTGGTGGGCCAGGGCGGCGTCACGGTGGGCGGCGCTGGGGGCCGGACAGGGGGCTTGCAGCCAGTTCATGGGGGGCTCTCGTTGTTCGGGGTCGGGTCGTCTTTCAATACCAGGGGCAGGCCGGCGCACACCAGGCTCACCCGCTGGCAGCGGCTGGCCAGGCGCTGGTGCAGCCAGCCGGCCTCGTCCACAAAGCGGCGGCTCAACTCCCCCAGGGGGACGATGCCGCTGCCCACTTCGTTGCTGACCAGGATCAGGTCGGCCTGCAGGGTATCGAGCACGGCCAGCAGACGATCCCGCTCCTGCTCCCAGCAGTCTGCCCCCAGGCAGTTGCTGAGCCACAGGGTCAGGCAGTCCACCAGCAGGCAGTGGCCCGGGCGGTTGTGCGCCTGCAGTACCCGGTGCAGGGCCAGGGGCTCTTCGTGCAACTGCCACAGCGGGTCGCGGCGGGTCTGGTGGTGGGCAATGCGCCGGGCCATCTCGGCATCGCCGGCGGCGGCGGTGGCAATATAGTGCACCTGCTTGCCGCTGGCGGTGGCACAGGCCTCGGCGTGGCGGCTTTTGCCGCTGCGGGCGCCGCCCAGAATCAGTTGCATCATGTCGGCAATACCAGCGGCGCGCCGCTGTGGGGGTGGGCGCCAATTTTAACGTCCACATGGAATATTTCCCGGAACATGGCGGGGGTCAGCACTTCCCGCGGGCTGCCGAGGCGGGCCTGGCGGCCCTGCTGCAGCACCAGCAGGCGCTGGGCGCGGCTGGCGGCCAGGTTGAAGTCGTGCAGTACCATTGCCACCGCACAACCCTGGGCGGCAAGGCGGGCCAGGGAGTCCATGATCAGGCGCTGGTGTTCCAGGTCGAGGCCGCCGGTGGGTTCATCCAGCAGCAGCAGCCGTACCTCGCTGTCTTCTGCCCGCCACAGTTGCGCCAGCACCCGGGCCAGTTGCACCCGCTGGCGCTCGCCCCCCGACAGGTGGGTGTAGAGCCGGTGGCGCAGCCGGGTGGTATCGGTGGCGTCCATCACCTCGGCCAGTATCGCGCTGTCCACCGCCGCGCCGCTGGCGTGGGGTGTGCGCCCAAGCTGGATGACTTCCTCCACCCGGAAGGGAAAGTTGAGGGGCGATTGCTGGGGCAGCAGGGCGAGGGCGCGGGCGCGTGCGTCGCGTGGCCAGTCGGCCAGTTCGCGCCCGCCCAGCACAATGCGTCCCGAGTGGGCGATGCCGCCGGCAAAGGTATGCAGCAGGGTGGACTTGCCGGCCCCGTTGGGGCCGAGAATGGCCAGTATCTCCCCGGCTGCCAGGCTCACTTCGATGCCCGCCAGCAAGGGGCTGCCCCAGGGCGCGGCGCCGGCCTGTTCCACACGCAGTACGGCCATTACTGCATACCGTAGTGCGAGCGCTGTCGCAGCAGGGAGATAAAAAACGGCACGCCGACAATGGCGGTAACAATGCCCACCGGCAGTTCTGTGGGCGCCATGACCACCCGCGCCAGGTTGTCTGCCACCACCAGCAGGGCCGCGCCGGCCAGGGCCGCGCCCGGCAGCAGCAGGCGGTGATCCGACCCCACCAGCATGCGCATGATGTGCGGCACCACCAGGCCGACAAAGGCGATGGTGCCGGCCAGGGCCACCGAGGCGCCCACGCCAATGGCCACCAGCACCACCAGGGTGCGCTTGGTGAACTCCACATCGATGCCGAGATAGCGCGCCTCGGATTCACCCAGCAACAGCGCGTTCAGGCGCCGGGCAAACAGCGGCAGGCAGCCCAGCACACAGGCGCTGACCACGGCGGCAAAGGCCAGCCGTTCGCTATCGGCGCCGTCCAGGCCGCCCATCTGCCACAGGCTGATGCGGCGCAGGGCTTCACTGTCGGCATAAAATTCCAGCAGATTGCCCAGCGCACCGGCCAGGGCCGAGATGGCGATGCCCGCCAGCAGCATGGTGGCCACCGAGGTGCCGGCGTCTGATGCTGCCAGCCGGTACACCAGCAGCACCGCCAGCAGGCCGCCGGCAAAGGCGCCGGCGGATACCGCGGTGACGGCGCTAATGCCCTGCAGGCTGCTGCCCACCAATACGATCATCACACTGGCGCCCAGGGAGGCGCCGGCGGTCACACCGATCAGCGAAGGGTCCGCCAGGGGGTTGCGAAACAGGCCCTGCATGGCCGCGCCGGAGGTGGCCAGAATGGCGCCGACCAGCGCCGCCAGCAGCACCCGTGGCAGGCGAATCTGGCCCACGATGACGCTGGCCTGGCTGTACTCGCCGCGCCACCAGTCGGCAATGCCGCCCAGCGCCTCCAGGGGCGACAGGGCCACTGCGCCGCTGCCCAGGGCCACCAGCATGCACAGCGGCAGCAGGGCAACGAGGCCGGCCAGAACGCCGCGGGAAAAGTGCGCGCTGTGGCCGCTCACTGTGGCCACCAGCGGGGGAACAGGCGCGCCAGGTCCAGGTGGGTTTCCAGGCAGTCCGCCAGGCGGTCGATCTGCGCTTCGCGCACAGCCTGGCGATCCTCGGCGCGGGCCCTGGCCAGCCCGGCCCAGGTGAGCAGGGCGCGGCAGGCCTGGGGGCTGTCGAACAGCCCGTGCAAATAGGTGCCGGCAATCTGGTTGTCGGCGCTGCGGCAGCCGTCCTGGCGGCCGCCTTCAAGTGTGGCAAAGGGCGCAAAGCCCGCCGGCAGCGGTGTCTGGCCGCAGTGAATTTCGTAGCCGCTGATGGCCTCGCCGCCGGGCAGGGTGCCTCGCACCCGGTGTAGGGCCTTTTCGCTCTCAAGCACGGTGTGCAGGGGCAGCAGGTTGAGCCCGGTACTGCTGCCGGGGGCTTCTTCTATGCCGGTGGGGTCGTCGATGCTGGCCCCCAGCATCTGGTAGCCGCCGCAAATACCCAGCAGCCGGCCGCCGTAGCGCAAGTGGCGCGTCAGGTAGTTGTGCCAGCCGGCCTCCTTGAGCCAGCGCAAATCGCCTCGTACGTTCTTGCTGCCGGGCAGGATGACCAGATCCGCCGGCGGCGGTTGCCGGCCAGGTGGCACGTAATGCAGGTTCACCTGGGGGTGCTGGCGCAGGGCGTCAAAGTCGGTGTGGTTGGCGATGCGCGGGAGCACCGGCACCACCACCTGCAGGCAGTGCTCGTCCTTGTCGCCCTGGCTGGCGTCGACGGCGTCTTCGGCGTCCAGTTGCAGCTGTTGCAGGTAGGGCAGCACGCCCAGCACCGGCTTGCCGGTGTACTGCTCCAGCCAGTCCAGGCCCGGCTGCAGCAGGCTGATATCGCCCCGGAAACGGTTGATGACAAAGCCCTGCACCCGCGCCTGTTCGCTGGGCGACAGCAGCGCCAGGGTACCCACCAGGTGGGCAAACACCCCGCCGCGATCGATGTCTGCCACTATGATCACCGGGCAGTCCACCGCTTCGGCAAAGCCCATGTTGGCAATGTCGTTGGCGCGCAGGTTGATTTCGGCGGGGCTGCCGGCGCCTTCCACCACAAGGGCTTCGTACTCGGCGCCCAGGGCATTCCAGGCCGCCAGCACGGTGTCCATCGCCACTTTTTTGTAGTCGTGGTACTGGCGCGCATCCTGATTGCGCTGGGCGCGGCCGCGCAGAATGACCTGAGCCCCGGTATCGCTGGTGGGCTTGAGCAGCACCGGGTTCATGTCGCTGTGCGGGGCAACGCCCGCCGCCTGGGCCTGCAGGGCCTGGGCGCGGCCGATTTCACCGCCGTCGTCGGTCACCGCGCTGTTCAGCGACATGTTCTGGGGTTTGAAGGGGGCCACCTTCACGCCGCGGCGGCGCAGCACACGGCACAGGCCGGTGACCAGAATGCTCTTGCCGGCGTCGGAGGTGGTGCCCTGCACCATCAGCGCAAATGGCGGGCGCACCGGTTCAGTAGTCGACGCCGCGGCGGGCCTTGATGCCGGCGCGGAAGGCGTGCTTCACGTCTTTCACTTCAGAGACGGTGTCCACTACGTCCTGCAGGGCAGAGCCGCCGCCGCGACCGGTAACCACCACGCTCTGTTCCCGCGGGCGGTTGGCGATGGCGTCGATGATCTCCTGCTCGGGCAGGTAGTCGTAGCCGATCATGTAGGTGAGTTCGTCCAGCACCACCAGGTCGTAGGTCGCATCCTGCAGCATGGGCAGGGCCTTGTCCCAGGTGGCGCGGGCGGCGGCGATGTCGCCGCTGCGGTCCTGGGTGTTCCAGGTGAAGCCGGTACCCATCTGGTGAAAATCCACCTGGGGCAGGTGGTCGCGCACGAACAGTTCTTCGCCGGAGAGCTGCTCGCCCTTGATGAACTGCACCACGCCCACCTTCTGGCCGTAGCCCAGTGCCCGCAGCACCATGCCAAAGGCAGAGCTGGATTTGCCCTTGCCGTTGCCGGTGATCAACACGGCCACGCCGCGCTCGGTGCTGGCTTCTTCGATGCGGGCATCCACCTTGGCCTTCTGCTTTTGCATGGCAGCCTTGTGTTTGGTATCGCGGCGTTGCTGCTTGTCGTCGCTGTCGCTCATGGTGGGGTCCTTTGCGTTGGTTTTGGAAGGCGTAGTGTGTTGCTTGTCGTGAGCCGTTTGTAAAAAGCGTAGCGCGCAGGTTTAAAAGGCGTAGCGCACGCCCGCATAGGCCGCGGCGCCGGCGGTGTGGTAGCCGCGCACCTCCTGGTAGTCCTCATCCAGCAGGTTTTCCACCCGGCCGTACACTTCAAGTCCGCGCCACAGGGTGTAGCTCGCATTGAGGTCGATAACCTCGTAGTCGTCCAGCGCCTGGCCATCGGTGTCCAGGGCGTCGCGGGCGGCGCGCAGGTGCAGCGCCAGCATCAGGCTGCCGCCCAGGGGCTGCCAGCTCAGGCTCAGGTTGCCCAGGTGTTCGGGCCGGCGCAGGCGGGTGGAGCCCTCGGCGTTTTCGGTGTCGTTGTAGGTGTAGTTGGCGATCACGGTGAACGCCTCGCCCAGCGGCACCTGGGCAGCCAGCTCCACACCCTGGGAATCGCTCTCGCCGCCGTCCTGCAGGTAGCCGGAGTAGGTGTCCAGGTCGAAGTAAATGGCGTCGGAGACGCGCTGGTCAAACCAGGTGGCTTCCAGGTAGAGCCCGTCGTCGTTGGCCCACACCAGGCCCAGGTCATAGCCGGCGCTTTCCTCGGCGTCCAGGCTTACCATGGATGCGGGCGGGTAGGCGAAACTGCCGGCGTTATAGGCGATTTCGTACAGGCTGGGGGCGCGAAAGCCGGTGCCGTAGGTACCCTTGAACTTCAGCTCGCCGCCGCCCATGGCCACCACATAGGCACCGCTGGCGCGCCAGGTGGTGTAGCTGCCGAAATCATCGTTGTCGTCGTAGCGGGCGCCGGCGGTGATGAACAGGGCATCGGCAAAGCCGCCCTGGTATTCGACGAAATAACCGGTCTGGTCGCGCGCGCGGTCGAAGGTGCCATCGTCGATGGACTCGCTCAGGCGCTCGGCGCCGTACACCAGGCGCAGGCTGTCACTGGCGGCAAAGTTGCCGAGGTAGCTGAGTTTGTCCAGGCTCCCGTCGGCGCCAAAGCTCGGTTGGCCCTCGGCGTAGTTCTGGCGCTGGGTGTCGTTGCCGGTGTAGGCCAGTTCGTGGCCAAAGTGCCCGGCCTGGTAGTTGATGGCGGTGCGCCAGGCGTCCTGTTCGTAGCTGCCATCGCAATCGTTGGTGATGGCAAAGGTGACTACGTTATTGCATTGGTCGTACTGGCTGTCGCCTTCGGTATTGCGCGCCACCACTTCCAGGCGCAAATCCTCGGTAACGTTCCAGCCCAGGCGGCCGTGCAGGGTGGTGTTGTCATAGCCGTCGTCATCGCGCAGGTTAGTGTCGGCGCTGTGGGCATTGAAGCCGTCAGTTGAGTAGTCCGACGCCGTCAGGGCGAAATCCACCTGCTCGTTGCCGCCGCCGATATCCGCCACCAGCTGGCGGGTGCCGTAGCGGCCGCCCTCGGCGCTCACCACGCCCTGCAGGCCGGGTTCGCCACGGCGGGTGGAGATGCTCACCACGCCGCCGGCATCGGCGCCGTACATCAGGCCCTGGGGGCCGCGCAGGACTTCCACCCGCTGCACACCGGCGCTGAGGATGTTCTCAAAGCGCGGCCCGTGCTGCGGGGCGGAGGTGTCAGACACGTCGATGCCGTCGATATAGGCCTTGGTGCGGTAGCCCTCTTCGCCGCGAATACGCAGGGCGGTGGTCTGGCCGGCGCCCCCGGTATTGCTGACCGCGATACCGGGCTGGGCACGCAGTACGTCGAACAGGGAATCAAAACCCTGGTGCTCAATGTCCCGGGCGGTGATCACCGACACCGAGGTGCCCACCTGGCGCAGGGGCATGGGCACGCGGGATGAGGTGACAATGACCTCTTCCAGCCGGTAATCGGAACGCGCTTGCTGTGGGGGTGCTGCAACAGCGGCGTGCAGGTGGGGTGTGATGGCCAACAGGGCCAGCGGCAGCAGTGGTTTCATGGTGAATCCTCAATAGCCAGTGTGATAGTGGCGACTGAGGGAGGGGGATCAGGGCACACGGCATCAACAGCGTGCCGGACAACCTCGCATGAAGCCCTCCGCTCCATCGTTGTGCGCACCAGGCAGGTATCGGGCTTACAGCAGCAGGGCTGATTACCGTTGCGGGGGCAGCGGTGGAACTGGGCGGGCTGAGCCGCCGTGACCACACTTCCCATTTAACCTGCCCAGCCTTCGACGCTGTTGCTGTCGGGGCGGCAGGCACCTGGCACGGGCGGCCACTCTAGTTCCCGCCCGGGGCCTTGTCAAACGGCCCGGCAGGCGCCTGCCAGGGGGCGCAGTGGGCGGGGCTGGTATCAAACAGGCGCTCGGGGCCAAGGCCGTTCAGCAGGCAGGCCAAAGCCCGCAGCGAGCCGGCGTGGGCCACCACCAGGGCCGGCGGCGCGCCGGCGGCAAGCCACTCGGCATGCCAGTCGGCAACGCGGCCAAACAGCGCCAGGCCGCTTTCGCCGCCGGGGGGCGCGGTGTGCAGCCAGTGCTGGCCCCAGTGGGCGAGGGCGGCTTCCTGCTCGCGGTGCAGGGCGTCCCAGCTGCGCCCCTCCCAGGCGCCAAACGACAGCTCGCGCAGGCGCGCGTCGTAGCAAACGTTTAGGGGCTGGGCGCCAAGTAGCGGGGCGTCCAGCAGCGGGGCCAGGGTCTGGCGGGCGCGCAGCAGGTCGCTGCAGTACACCCGCTGCGGCAGGGGCTGGGACAGGAGCTGGCGCTCGGGCTCGGGCAGGGGCCCGTGCAGGGGGCCGTGCAGGGGGCCGTGCAGCGAAAGCGCCCAGCGGCCTGCCAGGGCGCGGGCGGCGCGCCGGCCGGGTTCATCCAGCGGCATATCGCGCTGGCCCAGGCAGGTGCCAGCGGGGGCGCTGCAGGTGGCGTGGCGCAACAGCAGCAGGGTGGGGCGTGGCACCGGGTCAGCCAGGTGTGGCGGCGAGCACCAGGTACACCGCCAGCTCGGCCAGCTGGTTGCCGGCCCCCAGGGTATCGCCGGTAATGCCGCCAATCTGGCGCTGGCAGTGCCAGCGCCACAGGGCGATCAGCGCCACCACAGCCAGTGCGATGGCGCCCGGGGCTGTGCCCTCAAGCACCACCAGCACCAGCAGGCTGAAGCCGGTGGCCGCCAGCAGGCGCGGCCCTGTCACGCCCCCCACCAGCGGTTTGCCGGTGCCTTCGCTGCGCACATAGGCGGTGGTGGCAATCAGCGGCAGCGCGGCCCAGCGACCCAGCACCTGGCCAAGGATCAGGGCGGCGGGAACGCTCGCCGGTGGCAGGGCGCTGAGCAGCGCAAACTTCAGCAGCAGGGCCATCACCAGCGCCAGCGCGCCGTAGGTGCCAAGGCGGCTGTCTTTCATGATGCGCAGCTTGTCGTCCACCGACCAGCCGCCCCCCAGTCCGTCGGCGGTATCGGCCAGGCCATCCTCGTGGAAGCCGCCGGTCAGCAGAAGCATGGCGGCCATGGCCAGCAGCGCGGCGATATCGCTGTGCCAGTACTGGGTAGCCCCGGCGTAAATCAGCGCACCCAGGCTGCCTACCAGCAAACCCACCAGCGGAAAGTAGGCCGACGAGCGGGTCAGGGCGGCATCCTGCCAGGGGCTGGCGGGCAAGGGGATGCGGGTGAGGAAGGTAACGGCGCAGTGACAGGCCTGCCACTCGCGCTGCCACAGGGAGGTGGGGCCGCTGTTCATGGTCATCCCGGGGGTGGTCGCGTAGAATCGGGCGCCCACCATACAAGAGAGCCCCCGACAGGTGAAGCCGGACGCCGGGCAGATCGCCCACATCACCCAATTGCTGGGCCGCGAGCCACGCGGCCTGGAAGCCGTGGCGGTGGCCGATGACAAGGGCCAGCCCCGGGTGATCCGGGTGGCGTCGCTGGTGGATGGCAAGCCCTTTCCCACCCTGTTCTGGCTGGTGGATGCCGCGCTCAGTTACCGCATTGACCGGGTGGAAGCGGCGGGCCTGATCGCCCACCTGCAGGCGCAGGTGGATGACAGCGCCGACCTGCAGGCCGCCATGGCTGCCGATCACCGTGCCCATATTGCCCTGCGGGCGCAGTACATGACGCCCGATATCCGCGCCGAGATCGAGCGCCTGGGCTTTGCCACCGTGTTTACCCAGCGCGGTATTGGCGGCATCGAGGACTTCACCCGTATTCGCTGCCTGCACACCTGGTACGCCGCCCACCTGGTGGCGCCCAACACCATCGGCACCCTGGTGGATGAGCATTTTGCCGGCCAGTGGGACTGACAAGGCCGCGCCGCTGGCTTGCCCGGCCTTCGATATGGCTTACACTAGCCACTGAGGCAGCAGCCATTACGTCCGCAGTGGCGGTATCGGGGGAGATGTGGCACACGCCATTGCAGTTGTTGTTCCAGCGCGCCGCAGAGCGGGTGGTGCATGAGGGTTCCCACCATGGATGCGCGCCAGTTCATTGCCGAATTGAAAACCCGGGGCGTGTATCGCACCGCCGCCCTGTATTGCGCCGGCGCCTGGGCGCTGTTGCAGGTGGCCGACCTGTTCTTTCCCATTCTCGGGCTGCCGGACGAGTCGGTTACTCTGGTGCTGGTGGCCGCGGGTATCGGCTTTTTCCCGGCCATGCTGCTGGCCTGGTGGTTCGACCTGACCCCGGAGGGCGTGGTGAGCGGCTCCGTTGCCGCCAACAGCGGCGTGCGCCAGGCCCCGGCATCCGCCCCCCACATTCTGGAGTTGGGCATGATCCTGGCGCTGGTGGTCTCAGTGGGGTATCTCTACATCGAGCGGCTACAGGACGATGGCGCTACTGCGCCGCCGCGCGCCGCGCCGGGCGAGCGCCCGTCCATTGCCGTTATGCCATTCGTCAACATGAGCGACAGCGGCGACATGGCCTATCTGGGCGACGGCGTGGCGGAGGAAATCCTCAACCTGCTGGCCCGCCTGAACGAACTGAATGTGGCCGCGCGCACCTCGTCGTTTTTCTTTCGTGACGCCAATCCGGATCTCAAGCAGGTGGCCCAGTCCCTTGGCGTGGGTCACATCCTCGAGGGCAGCGTGCGCCGCGACGGCGAACAGGTGCGGGTGAGCGCCCAACTGATTGATACCGTCACCGGCTTCCAGGTGTGGTCCAGCACTTACGACCGGCATGTGGGGGGGCTGCTGGCCCTGCAGGAAGACATTGCCCGCCAGGTGGTGGACTCGTTGCAGGTAGTGCTGTCCGATAGCGCCCGCCAGCGCCTGGACCAGCCGGTGGACATCGACCCCGCCGCCTATGACTTTTACCTGCGCGGGCGCGACTTTTTGCGCCAGCAGGCCGACGAGGCCAACCTGAGTACGGCGGTGGCCCTGTTTGAGCGGGCGCTGGCCATTTCGCCGTCATTTGCCGCGGCCTGGGCCGGGGTGTGCGACGGCGTGCTGGGGCGCTACGTGCAAACCCTGAGCACCGCGGATTTCCAACGCGCCGATGCCGCCTGCCAGCAGGCCCTGAATCTGGATGCCAACGCCATCCCGGTGTATGTCTCCCAGGGCAACCTGTACCGGGTATCCGGCCGCTATGAGGAATCCCTGGCGGCTTTCTCCCGCGGGTTGGCGCTGGCGCCCGCCACGGTGGAGGCCTATCTCGGCCGGGGCAAAACCCACGCCGCCATGGGCGAGGGCCCGGCGGCAGTGGCGGATTTCGACAAGGCCATACAACTGCAGCCCAACTACTGGCGCGCCTATAACGAACTGGGCACCTTCTACTTTACACGCGGCGATTACCTGAGCGCCCTGCCGCTGCTGGAAAAGGTCGCCGAGTTCAACCCCGACAGTGACACCACCTTTCACAACCTTGGGTCCATGTACTACATGCTCGGCAGGGTGGAGGAGGCCAGCCGGGCCTGGTCGCGCTCGGTGGAGCTGACGCCCTCGGCCGAGACCCTGTCCAACCTCGGCTCGGCCCTGTTTTACAGCGGAGACTTCAGCGGCGCCGCGCAGCGTTACCGCCAGGCGATAGCGCTGGCGCCGGACAACTACCGTTACTGGGGCAACCTGGGCGAGGCCCTGCGCTTTCTGGACGACCAGGCGCCAGAACGCAAGCAGGCCTTTGAGCGGGCCATTGCGCTGGCCGAAGAGGTGGTCCAGGTTAACCCCAGCGAGCCCCTGCCCAGGGCCATGCTGGCCAGCTACCAGGCCCAACTGGGCAGCCGCCGCGCGGCCCTGGCCTACCTCAAGCCCCTGCACCAGACCGGTGACCAGCCCATCAGTGTGCTTTACTACATGGCAATGGCGAGCGATATGCTCGGCATGGACGGGCTTGCGCTGGACGCCCTGGCGCAGGCGGTTGAGCTGGGCTATCCGCCACACCTGCTGGCCATGGACGCCAACTTCGCCGACTTGCGCAGCGAGCCGCGGTTTACCAATCTGCTTCCCGCCGGGAAGGAAAAAAAGCAGCAATAGGGAGAATCAGGATGACAACAACAACACACGCAAAGGCAGTGGCGCTGGCGTTGGTGGTGAGCTCGGGGCTGCTGGTGGCCTGCAGCCACACGCCGGAGTTCAAGCCCGCCCGCGAATACAAGGCGGTAAAAGTGCTGTTCGACAAGCGCGGCTGCCCGGTAAAGGTCACCCCCGAGCAGCCGCTGGTGCTCTCTCGCAAGGCTCTGGATGGGGTGGAATGGGAAGCCACTGGCCCCGGCTCGTCAGACATTACCGTGTACTTTGACCCCTTCCAGCAGGCATCGCCGGAGCAGTTCCTGCAGCGCGGCAAGGTGGTCAGAAGCGGCCCGGTGGCGGCCATGGCCCCGGCCACTGAGGCCGGCATCGAGTACAAATACACCATCGTGGCCAAGGACTGCCCCCAGGCGCCGCTGGACCCGCTGATTATCGTCAAGAACTGAGCGGTGCCCTACGCGGTTGTCACCGGCACCACCGAGTGTGAACACGTTGAGAAAAAGAGCCGCTTTATCGCCCGCATTCAGGCGGTGAGCAGCCGCGACGACGTCAACCTGGCAGTGGCCAGGGCGCGTGCCGACTATCCCGATGCGCGCCACCACTGCTGGGCCTACCTGCTGGGGCAGCCCCGGGATGCCCGCAGCGCCGGCATGAACGACGACGGCGAGCCCGCCGGCACCGCCGGCAAACCGATACTCAATGTGCTGCAGCATGGCCACCTTGGCGACGTGCTGGTGATTGTCGTCCGCTATTTTGGCGGCGTGAAACTCGGCGCCGGCGGGCTGGTGCGCGCCTACAGCGCCGCCGCCCAGCAGGCCCTGGACGCGGCGCCCTGCGCCCGGGTGCAGGCCATGACCGCCTGGCGTGCCGAAGGTGACTTTGCCTGCGAGCAGGTGCTGCGCCACTGGCTGGCGGGGCAGGGCGGCGAGGTGAGCGCGGTGGCATACAGCAACACCGTTCGCCTTGAGCTGCGCATACCCGAGGCCAGCGGCGCCGAACTCGCGGCCCTGTGCGCGGCCCATCGCATTGCACTGGCGGAACTGCTTTAATCGCATCCCATGAGGGCACTGGACTGGGAAGTACTGGAGGCGGCCCGGGACTGGCTGCGCGCCGGTGCCGGCAGCTGGCTGTGCACCATCGTTAGCGCGGTGGGTTCGTCGCCGCGCCCGCTGGGTACCCTGCTGGCCTGCAACGAACGCGGCGAGCAGCGCGGGTCCCTGTCGGGCGGTTGCATCGAGGACGACCTGCTGGAGCGCATCGCCGGCAACACCATGCCCGCCGGGCGCGCCCACCTGATCCCCTACGGCGTGACCGCCGAGCAGAACGAACGCCTGGGCCTGCCCTGCGGCGGGCGCCTGCAGGTACTGGTGCAGCGCCTGCAGGCGGATGACACCGACTGGCTGGATGCGCTGCTGCTGGCCCTGTCACAGCGCCGCTGCCTGCGCCGCGAGGTGAACCTGCACAGCGGCCAGACCCTGCTGCGCCAGGTGGCCGGCTTTGCCCCGCTGGTGCTCACCGTAGAGCGCCTGATCCAGACCCTGGGTCCGCGCCAGCGCCTGTTGCTGGTGGGGGCTGGCCAGCTCAGCCAGTCGCTGGCGGAACTGGCCCTGGCCATGGACTACGAAGTGCTGGTGTCGGACCCGCGCGAGCGCGCGCGGCAGCAGTGGCAGGGGCCCCGGGTGCCGCTGATTCCCGGCATGCCCGACGACGCCGTGCGCGAACACATCACCGACCCCCACAGCATTGTGATCACCCTCACCCACGACCCGCGCATCGACGACATGGCGCTGATGGAAGCGCTGGCCAGCCCGGCCTGGTATGTGGGGGCGCTGGGCTCCGAGCGCACCACGCAAAAGCGCATTGAGCGGCTGCACCAGTTGGGCCTGAGTGAGCGCCAGGTGCAGGCCCTGCACGCGCCGGTGGGGCTGGATATCGGCAGTAAAACCCCGCTGGAAATTGCCGTGTCCATCATGGCCCAGCTCACCGCCCTGCAGCGCAGGCGGGCCAATCAGTGAGCACGGCGGTGAGCGCTGCTGTGAACGCGGCTTTGAGTACTCTGCTTTGAGAACCCATCTTTGAACGTTGGCGCTATGGTGCTGGCCGCCGGCAGGGGCCAGCGTTTTGGTGCCGACAAGCGGCTGGCACTGTACCGCGGCAGGCCATTACTGGAGATTGTGGTGGGCACCATTCGCGAGGCCGGCCTGCCCCTGCGGGTGTGCCTGAAGCCGGACGACAGCCAGTGCGAACAACTGCTGAGCGAACTCGGGGTAGGGTACTGCTACTGCCCGGAGGCCCGCCACGGCATGGGCCACACGCTGGCCCAGGGCATCCAGCGCATGCCCGACTGGGACGCCACTCTGATCGCCCTGGCCGATATGCCCTGGATTGCGCCCGACAGCCTTCGCCAGCTGGCCGACGCCGCCCACAGCGAGGCCATTGTGGCGCCCATTCACGCCGGGCAGCGCGGCCACCCGGTGGCCTTTGGCCGGCGCTTTTACAGCGCCCTGGCGCAGCTGGAAGGGGACGAGGGCGCGCGCGGCGTCATCCAGCAGCACGCCGATGCACTGCAACTGATGCCGCTGGCCGACCCGGGCGTGCTGCGCGACGCCGACCGCCCGCAGGATCTGCACTGAGCCGCGTTTAGCCCTGGCAGGGCAGGTCCTGGGTCCACACCACGTTGAGGTCGCGCGAGGTGTAGCGGTAGTGGCCGCCGACATCCTCGATCACGTCCTGGTAGCGAATGCCCATGTCCAGCTTGCGGGCCACGCCGTCTTTTTCGTAGATGTGCGACGCCACGCACCAGGTTTCGCCGGTGTAGATGGCGTTGTGCCACTCGCCGATCTGGTTGCCCACCATGTGCAACGTGGCGCTGTACTGGCGCAAAAACTCCAGGTTGGTGACAAACTCCTGCAGGCTGTTGGCACCAAAGCCGGGGCCCTTCTGGGTGAACTCGGGTGTCATGATTTCCGCCATGCGGGAGAATTCGCGGTCGTCGACGAACTTGGCGTAGCGGGCCGCCAGCAGGCGGGGAATGTCGGTGTCCATAGTGTGCTCTCTTATTTCAGGTTGTTTTCCATCAGGCGGAAGATGCGTCGGTATTCATCCAGCCAGGACTCCGCGTTCACAAAGCCGTGGGGGTCGAGGGGGTAAATGGCCATCTCGAAATCCGGTTTTTTCAGCTCCAGCAGGCGCTGCACCATCAGTACCGAGTCCTGGAAGAAGACATTGTCGTCCTGCATGCCAGAGGCAATGAGCAAGGGGTTCTTCAGGCCCGCCACGTGGTTGATGGGCGAGCTGCGCTGGTAGGCCTCGGGGTCGATCAGGGGCGTGTTCAGAATGCGCCGGGTGTAGTCGTTTTCGTAGTGCATCCAGTCCGCCACCGGGCGCAGGGCGGCCCCGGCGGCAAAGGCATCCGGCGCGCGGAACAGGGCCATGAAGGTCATAAAGCCGCCGTAGGAGCCGCCGTAGATACCCACGCGCTCCCGGTCCACCCCGTGGTGCTGTACCAGGTAGTCGATGCCATCCAGATAGTCCTCCAGTTCCGGGTGGCCCATCTGCCGGTAGATGCTGGTGCGCCAGTCGCGGCCATAGCCCTCGGAGGCACGGTAGTCCATGTCCAGCACCACGTAGCCGGCCTCGTTGAGCAGGGTGTGGAACATGAACTCGCGGAAATAATAGGGCCAGCCCATGTGGGCGTTCTGGGTGTAGCCGGCGCCGTGAACGAACATCACCGCCGGGTAGGTTTTGGCGGGGTCATGATCCTTCGGCAGGTAGAGCTTGGAGTAGATCGGCCGGTCCACGTGCGAGGAGGGCACCTCGACAATCTCCGGCACCGTCCAGTCGATGGCGCTGTAGCGCGCCGACACCGTATCGGTGAGCTGGCGCAGCTCGCCGCTGCCGTCACTGTTGCCGAGATACAGGTCGGCGTGGCGGTCAAACCAGGAGCGCGACACCAGCACCTTGCTGCCATCGGGTGACAGGGTGAACTGGCTGACGCCGTCGATGTCGGCCACCCGCTGCAACTCGCCGCCGGCCAGTGGCACCCGATAGATCTGGTAGTTGCCCGGGTGGGCGCGATTGGATACCACCCAGGCGTACTGTGACGCCGGACCAATGACCGGCTCGCGCACCACGAACTTGCCGCTGGTGAGGGCTTTGGCGCGCCGCTCGGCAACGCCCTTGGTGTACAGGTGGGAATAGCCGCTTTCCTCCGATAGGTACCACAGTGTCTGGCTGTCGGGCAGCCAGCCGAAGGCGTTGTATTCCCAGTTGATCCAGGCCTCGTCACTCAGGCGGTGTTGCAGGCGCGGCGCGCCCGGCCCGCTGGCGCCCGGCCCGCTTGCTTCTGGCTCCAAAGTCACCAGCCAGCGGTCCTTGAAGTCGTTGGCGATAAACTGCAAGGCCAGGTGCCGTCCGTCGGGGCTGAAGGCCATGCCACTGACGGAGACATCGCGCTGCGCGGGCGCCTCCAGCGCCTTTTTGACCTGGGCCTCGTCGGCGCCCTGTTCGACATGCCAGGCAAGGGCGGATTTGCGCAGCGCCGCCAGCGGGTCGCTGTCGATGCCGGGCAGACTGGTGATGTCCACCGGGCTGACCGTGCCGGTTGCCAGTTGCACCAGCAGCACCTGCTGCGGCAGCTGGGTGTTGCGGCCCACCCGCGAGCGCACTTCGCGCACGGCCACGTAGCCATCGGCGGTCACGTAGTTGGGCATGCTGCCCTTGCGGCCGCTATCGCCGTCCTTGTCGGTGACCACCAGGGCCAGCACATCCCCAGCGGGGGAGAGCTGGCGATCCAGAATGCGGTAGCCATCGCCAAGGAAAACCGGCGCCGGGCGCAGGTCGCGCGCGCGGTCATCGGCCCGTTCGGCGGCGTCGCGGCGCAGGTTTTCCGCCACGGTGCGGTAGTTGCGCAGGTGGTGTTCGCGCAGGGGGTCGAAATCCGCCGCGGCGTCCGGGTCGTCGGCCTCACGCAGGTCGGTCACCTGGTTCACGGCGCCGGTGGCCACGGCCAGGGCGTAAAACTGGCCGTCGCGGGCAAAGAACAGGCGGCTGCCGTCGGCGCTAAAACCCAGGTGGCTTTCGTCGGCGGCGGTGCCGGTCACGCGGCGCACCCGGCCGCTGCCCAGATCCTTGAGGAAGACATCTCCCCGGCGCAGCCAGGCCACGGCGCTGCGCTGGCGGTTGTAGACTTTGCCGCCGCCGCTGTCTTCGGGGCTCGCGGTTTCCGGCAGTGGCTCGGCGCTGCCGGTGGCGAGGTCGATGCGGTACAGGTCGCGGTAGTCCTCGCCGCTGCGTTTTTGCTGGTAGTACACGCGGGTACCGTCGTCGCCCCAGTAGGGCGCTTGCGGAGCGTGGCCGATCCAGTCCGGGTCGGACATGACCAACTCCAGGGTGGGGGGCTCGGCGGCCTGGGCAAGGCCGGCGCCAAGGCCCAGCAGGGCGGTGGCAATAAGGCGTTTCACGGGGGGGGGTTCTCCTTTGCTGTGGGGGCGCCTGCAG
This sequence comes from Parahaliea mediterranea, assembly GCF_003402235.1. GTDB lineage: Bacteria > Pseudomonadota > Gammaproteobacteria > Pseudomonadales > Halieaceae > Parahaliea > Parahaliea mediterranea. The sequence goes on along the minus strand of NZ_QEWO01000002.1, from coordinate 364,651 downwards.
GCCCGCCGGGGCGATGGTATAGTAGCGGGCTGGCTTTCGCTGCCAACCCTATAGCAAGCATTCCCCTCGACTCAAGGCTGCCATGGTATGACCACCAACACCGACGACCTGCGTATTCGCAAGACCAAAGAGCTGGCTTCGCCCGAGCAACTGATCGCCGACATCCCGCCTTCAGACGCCGCCGCCGACTGCGTGCAGCAGGCGCGGCGCAGCATTCACGAGATTCTCAGCGGCGAAGACGACCGCCTGCTGGTGGTGGTTGGCCCCTGTTCCATCCACGACCCGGAGGCCGCCCGTGACTATGCCCGCCAGCTGAAGGCCGTGGCCGCCGATATTGCCGATGACGTGTTTGTGGTGATGCGGGTGTATTTTGAAAAGCCGCGCACCACGGTGGGCTGGAAGGGGCTGATCAACGACCCGGACCTCAACAACACCTTCCAGATCAACAAGGGCCTGCACCTGGCGCGCCAGCTGCTGCTGGATTTGGCGGAAATCGGCCTGCCCACCGGCACCGAGTACCTGGACCTGATCAGCCCCCAGTACTACGCCGACCTGGTGAGCTGGGGCGCCATTGGCGCGCGCACCACCGAAAGCCAGACCCACCGCGAGCTGGCCTCGGGCCTGTCCTGCCCGGTGGGTTTCAAGAACGCCACCGACGGCGACATCCAGGTGGCCATCGACGCCATCAAGTCCGCGTCCCAGCCCCACCACTTCCTGTCGGTTACCAAGCAGGGGCGCTCGGCAATTTTCCAGACCGCCGGCAACGAGGACTGCCACGTCATCCTGCGCGGCGGCAAGCACCCCAACTACGATATGTTCTCGGTGGACGACGCCAGCGAAATGCTGGGCAAGGCTGGCTTGGCGGCGCGCATCATGATCGACGCCAGCCACGCCAACAGCCGCAAGGTGCCCGCCCGCCAGGTGGATGTGGTGCGCGACATAGCCACCCAGGTGGCCCGGGGCAGCCGCAGCATTTTCGGTTTGATGATTGAGTCCAACCTGGTGGCGGGGCGCCAGGACGTGGTGGCCGGCCGCCCGTTGACCTACGGCCAGAGCATCACCGACCCTTGTATTAGCTGGGATGACACCGACCAGCTGCTGCGGGAACTGGCCGCCGCCGCCCGCGAACGCCGCGGCTGAGGCATTCGCCGGCCTGCCCCTCGGCGACAGGCACACTATGCTGAACCAGCCGGCCCCGGCACGGGCGCCGACTGGTGCGCGCGCTCCTCACGCAGTACATTCAGGGCATAACAAACCGACGTGAGGAAGCGCCCATGCACCTGGGTTTCAGTTCCATGAACACCGCCGACGACCCGGCCCCCGATTTGCTGGCTCGCACCCTGGAAGAGGCGGGCTTTGAATCCCTCTGGTACGGCGAGCACAGCCACATTCCCGTGGCGCGCACCACGCCCTATCCACCCGGTGGCGACCTGCCGGAACCCTACAAGAAGATGATGGACCCCTACGTGTCGCTGATGGCGGCCGCGGCGGTGACCCGCAAGTTGAAGATTGGCACCGGCATTGCCCTGCTGCTGGAGCGGGAGCTGTTCTCCCAGGCCAAAACCATTGCCACCCTCGATCGTCTCAGCAATGGCCGCGTGCTGATTGGCTGCGGCGTGGGCTGGAACGAAGAGGAATTTGAAAACGCCACCCACCTGCCCTGGAAGCGTCGCTACCTGGCCCTGAAGGAACTGGTGGCCGCCCAGCGCAACCTGTTCAACGACGCCGAGCCCGAGTATCACGGCGAGCTGATTGACTTCGACCCGGTGTGGTTTGAGCCCAAGCCTGTGCAGGCCGGTGGCCCGCCGGTGGTGTTTGGCGCTATGGGCCCGTTGGGCGTGCGCCACGCGGCCGAGTGGGCCGACGGCTGGATGCCGGTGGATGTGGCCATGCCCGATGTAAAGCAGGGCATTGCCGATTTTCGCGCCGCGGTGAGCGCCGCCGGGCGCGACCCCGACAAGGTGGAAATCACCCTGGTGGTCATGTCGCCGGTCACAGCCGACCTGCTCAAGTCCTACCGCGACATGGGCGTGCAGCGCTGCAACATTGGCGTTGGCGTGGAAAACTGGGATCGGCCGGAGATTGTCATGCCGATGATCGAGGAATTCGCCCGCATCATCCCCGAGCTCTGATCCCCCGCCGGCCGGGCCTATGCTACTGTAAGCCTTCGTGAACGGGGCGCATTCGCCCCGACAAGGGAGGTTCAGGTTTGGCGCTATTTTTACCGCGGTTGCGCAATGCCCTTGCCGTGGCGGCGGCGCTGCTGCTGTTGGCGGGCAGTGCCCGGGCCCAGGCACCGCTGGCTTCCACAGCGCCACCGACTACAACTTCGACCACAGCATCGGCATCGGTAACGGCCGACCTCGACGCCCTGGTCACCCAACTGGAGGCCGAGGTCGGCCAGATTCGTCTGTTGTCCGAGCGCCTGCAGCGGGCCACCGGCGATAGCCGCAACGCCCTGCTGTATCGCCGCGATTTACGCAGCCTGGATGTGGTGCGCCTGCTGGATCGCATCACGCCCCTGGTACTCGAACTGCCCGCCGAAGACCCGACGCGCAGCAACCTTGAACAGCGCATTCGCGGTGACCTGGCCGATGTCGGCCGCGCCGTTTACGACCGCCTGAAAGAGCTGGAACAGCGCATTGATGAGCAGCTGGCGCGAGTGGAGGAGGCCAGCGGCGTGGAGCGGGTAGAGCTTGAGGCCAACCTGGAAAGCCTGGAGCAGCTGCGCTTTCGCTATTACGAGGCGCTGATCGTGTATTCGCGCAATCGCGAGGACCACGGCCTGCCGCCATTGGAAGTGCTGCGCAACCTGCCGCAGGAGCTGTTCCAGTATGCCGAGACCCAGGTGGGCAAGGTGGAGTTTTCCACTGCGGCTATCGCCGCCCTGCGCCAGCGGCTAAAGGCGCGCCCGGACCAGCAGGACTTGGCCACGGCCCTGGATGAATTGCAGCTTGAGCAGGCCCGCTACATCGACGATTTGCGCATTGCCGTGGAGCTGATGGATCGCCTGGCCCTGGACAGCGCGCCCTATCGCACAGTAATTCTGCAGAAGGGCGATGTGGTGTCCATCAGCATGTTCGATTCCCACGTGCTGGCCGGCATGGTGCGCGACGGCTGGAAGAACCTGAAGTCCAGCATTGTTGAAAACGCCGCCGACGGTATTTTCCGCTTCCTGCTGTTTGTATCCACCCTGCTGCTGTTCTTCTGGTTTGCGCGGGGGCTCAAGCGGCTGATGCGCAAGGGGTTGGACCGCTCCAACCTGAAGATATCCAGCCTGCTGAAAGAGGTCCTTATTTCCGTGTCCGGCGGTGTGATGCTGGTCATGGGGTTGATGATGGCCCTGTCGCAGTTGGGTATCTCGCTGGGGCCGATGCTGGCGGGCCTGGGGGTTGCCGGCTTCATTGTCGGCTTTGCGCTGCAGGACACCCTGTCCAACTTTGCTTCCGGAGCGATGATCCTGCTCTACCGGCCCTATGACGTGAACGACTTCATTGAGGTATCCGGCGCCTCTGGGGTGGTCAAGAAGATGACGCTGGTATCCACCACCATCGCCACCTTCGACAACCAGGTGCTGGTGGTGCCCAACAACAAGATCTGGGGAGACGTGATCAAGAACGTCACCGCCCAGCGGGTGCGCCGGGTAGACCTGGTGTTCGGCATCAGCTACAGCGACAACATCGAACACACAGAGCAGGTGCTGCACGAGGTGGTGGCCGCCCACGACAAGGTGCTGCGCTCGCCAGAGCCGGTGATCAAGGTGCACACCCTCGGGGATTCCTCGGTCAACTTCATCGTGCGGCCCTGGGTGCGCACCGAGGATTACTGGGACGTGTACTGGGACCTGACCCGCGCGGTGAAACTGCGCTTTGACGCCGAGGGTATTTCCATTCCCTTCCCACAGCGCGATGTGCATGTCTATCCGGTGGAGCGCAGCGAGGGCGATCAGTAGGTCCAGCCGACGCCGGTGGTCACCCCGTAGTCCACGTTGCGGTCGGAGTCCGCCTGGTTGTCGTAGCTGCCAAAGGCGGTAATGTCCCAGTACAGATCGTTGATGATTTCCCAGCGAACGCGCAGGTCGCTGCTGCTGCGCAAGCGCCCGCTTTCGCTCAGGCTGGGGTACAGGCTCAGGGTAAAGCTGATGTCCATCTCCGGGTCGTCAAAGCGCCAGAAGCCGTATTCTCCGGAGAAAAAGGCTTCAACACTCTGGCGAGTACCTTCTTCCGTTCCCTCCTCTGTTAGCACCTGTAAGCCGGCGCCACCAGTGAGGCGGGTGCGATAGGTATCAATAAAATAGCGTCCGAGTCCGGCGCCAACCGACAGGCGATAGTCGACCCCCAGTTCATCGTTCTTTTCAAAGTTGCCATAGTAAGCCTGAAAGTACCTTGCCCGGCTGGTGGACCACACCTGCCGTGTCAAATCGATCTTGCTGCTCTGGCTACTGTCTTCCTCGGTATTGGTGAGGGTGGTGCGGGCGTTGATGCTGTTGCGCGAATGCTGGTCTTCGTAGCTGAGGGTGGTGTTCAGGGTGGTCTGCGCCACCGAGCTGGCCTTGGTGTAGGAGTAGCCGGCGGACAGATAGGCGTCGAAGCGATCCAGCCAGCGCTCTTCAATGGGCTCCAGCTCCACAATCTCCAGGTACTCTATGGTGTGGCTGCCATACAGATCCTTGATGGCCAACTCCCCCGGCCGTTCGCCGGGTTGCAGCTCGCCGTAGTAGCGCTGGCCGGTACTGGTGCGCACCTGGTAGTTGTACCGGCTGTCGATGCGGGCGATTTCCTGCCACTGGATGCTCACGCTGTCCATGGCGTCGGTGCCGAGCACCAGCAGGCCGGCGCTCATCGACTTGATTTCGCCCGTCACCCGGTCGCCGTTGTAGAGTGTGATGACGTCGGTTTTCTGGTGAACGTCGGATGCGCTTGCCGGCCAAGCCGTTAGCAGGCACAGGCAGGCCAGCAACAGGCCCGTCCTCACTGCCGGCCTCACGCCCGGCCGCCCTCGCCACAGATGTTTGATAGACACGTCAACCTTCCCTTGCGGTGCCACTGTTCCGATCATACTAGCGTATCGGCACCGCATCGGCGGGGGTATCAGATGTTGTACCAATCGCACAATGCCCGCGCCCTGCGCCGTGCAGTGTTGAAGCCAGCTTGCGCCAGGCAGTAGTCTGCGGGCTCTGGCTTGCAGAGCGAAGCACACGTGTTGGATAAAAATACCTTACTCACGGCGGCGCAGGCGGAGACGGGGCTGTCTGATTTTGGCGACCCGGCCTTCCACCAACCCCTGGATTTGCTGATCGATGCCCTGAACAGCGAGGCCCGCCTCAATGACTTCGGTCAGTTGCGCGCGCAGATGACGCTGCACTCGGGTCTCGTTAACCGGCTGAAGATCAACGACTACCTGGCCAAACACCCGGATGTGCAGGGCCAGCCTGTGCCGCGGCCGGTGTTTATTGTGGGCCTGCCGCGCACCGGCACTACCGCCTTGCATCACCTGCTGAACCAGGACCCGGGCAACCGCACCCTGCGCCTGTGGGAGGCCCAGGACCCGGTGCCGCCGCCGGAGACTGCCACCTACCTCAGCGACCCGCGCATCGAGGCCCGGGCTGCAGGTGTGGCGCTGACCGAGCAGTTCCTGCCCGGCTTTCTCAAGGCCCATTTGATCGACGCCGAAGAGCCGGACGAGTGCTACATGCTGCTGAACCGGGATTTCCTGTCGGTGGAATACTCGGCCATGTTCCACATTCCCAGTTACGCCAACTGGCTTTACGCCAACCTGTGCCAGCGCGGCGCCTACCACAGCCACAAGCGCCAGCTGCAGCTGCTGCAGTATCGCCACCCGGGCCACTGGGTGCTGAAGGCGCCCTTTCACCAGCTGGGGCTTCGGGAGATTCTGCGGGTGTACCCGGATGCCATCATCGTGCAGACCCACCGCGCGCCGCTGCAGTTTGTTGCCTCTGGCTGCAGCTTCAGCGAGATGCTGCGTCGCAGCGGTTCCGACACGGTTGATGCGCACGAAGTCGGCCGCGACTGGATGGACATGCTGCGCATTTACACCCGCACCTTCGAAGCCGACCGCGCGGCGCTGGAGGCGGACTTTCCCGGCCAGTTTATTGATGTGCAGCACGATGATTTTGTACGTGATCCCTGGCCGGCGGTGCAGGCCATTTACGCCGCCCGTGGCACGCCACTGTCGCAGTCCAGCCGGCATGCCATGCAGGCCTGGCTTGAGGCCCACCCCAAGGGCAAGCACGGCCGCCATGAATATCGCCTGGACGATTACGGCATCAGCCGCGAAGAGGTCGCCGACCTTTTTGCCCCCTATATGCAACGCTACGGACTGGGCCTGGAATAGGCGGCCCCGGAGGATCAAGGTGAGTGAACAGGACAGCAGTGAACGCGTAATGAACGGGCAGGCCTGGGCGGATTTTTGTGATGGCCTGAAAGAAGCCGGGCAACTGGTGTTTGCCGACAAGGCGCCAGCCACGCCCTTCGACCGGGCCGAGGGCTACCGCTACCTGTCGCGCATGCTGCGCGCCGGGCTGGAGAGCTTTGTGGAGGGCGGTGATCCGGCCTTTCCGGTGCTGCGCTGCCCGGCCCACGAAACCATCAAGCTCGGTGCCGACAACCCCGACAACTACTACCAGAGCGCGCCCTTGAACCCCCAGTACGACTACCGCCTGAGCGGCAGCCGGGGCACGGTGGACTACCTGGGCTTTGGCACCGTGATCAACCGCTACAGCAGCGGCGGGGGCATGAAAACCGACGGCTTTCTGGATTCGCGGGAAATCGACATCGACGCCGACGGCAACTTCGAGGTCATCATCAGCCAGCGCGAGCACCCGGGCAACTGGCTGCGCATGGGGCCTGAAACCAACTCGCTGAACGTGCGCCAGACCTTCCAGGACCGCAAGTGTGAGGTGCGCGCCGAACTCACCCTGGAGCGCATTGGCTGGGAGAACGACCGCCCCGCGCCACTGACCCCGGAAAAACTCGACCGCGGCCTGCAGGGGGCGGTGCAGTTTGTGAAGATGACCACCGGCCTGTTCGAGGGCTGGGCCGAGGGCTTCCTTGGCACCACCAACCAGGTGGCGCCGGCGGACCAGGCCTTCTGCCAGGCTATCGGCGGCGACCCGAATATCTACTACTTCCACAGCGCCTGGGAGCTGGCCGACGACGAGGCCCTGGTGGTGGAGGCCCCGGTAATCCCCGAGTGCCAGACCTGGAACTTTGTGCTGCAGAACTGGTGGATGGAGTCGCTGGACTTTCGCTACCACAACATCCACTTCAACAAGCACACTGCCCATTACGAGCCGGATGGCTCGGTAAAAATCATCGTGGCACACCAGCAGCCAGGCCATCCCAACTGGGTGGAAACCACCGGCCATAACCGCGGCACCCTGTGCTGGCGCTGGATTGGGGCGAAGGACCACCCGCCGGTGAACGCGCGGGTGGTGAAGTTCAGTGAGCTGTAGGGCGCGCTAGAAACGCTGGCTCACGCTGACATAGAACATTCGCCCCCGCGGGTCGTGCACGGTGGCATCGTAGCCCACTGAATTGCGCACCTGCGGCGCGGCCTCATCCAGGGCGTTGAGTACCCCGGCGGTAAAGGTGGTGGCCTCGCGCCCGCCAAACAGCCCCTCCAGCTGGTAGGCGTACTGCAAATCCAGCCGCGCCCAATCGTCCACCGTGGCGTTGTCTTCGTTGTCGTTTTCGTACTCGCCGATGTAGCGCAGGTAGCCGTGGGCGCTGTGCCGCCCCAGCAACCACTGCAGGCCCAGGTTGGCGCGCAGCTGCACGTTGGAATCGCCAAAGTTCTCGTCGTTGACGTTGCCCAGGCCATCGATGGCACCCAGTATCGGGTCGTCCAGGTCGTAATTGAGAATCCAGGTGCCCTGCAGGCTTGGGCGCAGGGTGCCCAGGCCGCCAAGGTCCGCCAGGTAGGCCAGGCTGAAGTCGACGCCATCGGTTTCCACTGAGCCGGCGTTGCGGTAGTAGGTGGTGATTTTCACCGCGTTGCCATCGGGGCCGCGTTCGATCTGCGCGCTGCTCGGGTTGCTGCTGAGCAGGGCGGCCGGGGCTTCCGGGGTGATGTAGTCCTGGTAGTCAAAGCGCCAGTAATCCAGGCTGGCGGTGAAGTCGCCCGGGCTCCAGGTGACGCCGGCGTTCCAGGCGTCAGCCTCCTGGGGTTTGAGCGGCTGCGCCGGGTCGCCGGTGAGCAGCGAGATAAACGTGACTTCCTCGCCGCCGGCCAGCGGGTCGTTGGCGGTTTGCGGGGTGATGAACTCGGATTGCTGCTGGAACACCGTGGCGATACGGAAAGAGGTGCCCCAGCTGGCGCGCAGGCTCCAGTCCTGCGAGGGTGTCCACAACAGGGCCAGTTTGGGGTTGGTGGTGTCGGCGCTGTCAAAGTCCTCGTAGCGTATCGCGGCCTGCAGCTCCAGCGTGTCCGCCAGTGGCAGCGCCAGCTCCGCGAAGGCCGCGTACACCTGCTGGCTGCCACTGAAGTCCTCGCCGCCGCCGAAGAAGTTAAAGGCCAGTTCCTCGGAGCGCTCGTTGAAGTCGTAGCTCAGGCCGTCCTTGCGGTACTGCACGCCAACGGCGGCGCCCACGGTGCGCCCACCCAGCTGGAACAGGTCGCCACTCACGTGGGCGTCGAACACGCTCTGGTCCGCCTCGGCGGTATAGCCAAACTCCCCGAAGATGTACTGGTACATATCCGGTGTGTTCAGCCCCTGGGCGCTGAACAGCCAGTGGTAGTACTGATCGCCGGTCGAGCCGCCCTGGCCATTCAGGGCGCGCTGCAGGTTGTCGGTGATGATGTCCAGGCGGCTGTTGGTGGCGGTGTTGCGCGAGTAGGTCCAGGCGGCCTCCCAGCTCCAGGCACCGGCGTCGCCGCGGGCCCCCAACTGGGCGCGAAATCCTTCATAGCGCTTGTCGTCCTCGTTGGCCGGCGAGCCCGCTCCCAGCGGGCGGCCAAACCACACGCCGCTGTTGGAGGCGCTGCCGGCAAAAGGGTCGCCACCGCCGATGGCAATGGCGTCCGGGTGGTGGGCCGGCACCCGCACCGCAGACAGTTGCGGCTGGCTGGGGGTGGAGTGAATCAGGGTTTCGCTGCGGGCGTAGCCCAACTCGCTGAACAGGGTGATTGTGTCGTTCATGTCAAAGTCCGCCTGGGCGAACACCTGGGTCTGCTGCGCTTCGGCGATGATGTCGCCGAAGTAACCGTAGTTGAGCTGGCAACTGCCATCGCTCGGCACGTCAGCGTCGGGCTTGCGGCGCACCAGGCCCGGGAATTCGGCATAGGCCGAGCCGTCCAGGCAGGCCGGGTCAATCAGGCGGATGGGTGGCCCGGGCGGGCCGTCGAAGGCCAGCACCTTGGAGGGCATGCTGTAGCCGCTCCAGGAATCCTGCTTGGCGGCGTAGTCGTCGCGCATTGCGCTGTTGGGTAGGGCGTCGCGTTCCAGGTAGTTCATGGCCAGCATGACCCGGCTGCGCTCGCCGTGGGCGCCAAAAATCAGGCCGGCATTCAGCTCGTCGGAATCGGCCTTGTTGTCCTGGTAGCCGAGCTGGTATTCAAAGCCTTCAAAGTCCGACCGGGTGATAAAGTTCACCACCCCGGCCACCGCATCGGAGCCATAAAGCGACGAGGCGCCGTCTTTGAGGACTTCCACCCGCTCCACGGCAATCATGGGCACCAGGGTGTTGAGGTCCACAAACTGCTCGCCGTTTTCGGTGACAGCCGGGGTCATGGTCTGGCGCCGGCCGTTGAGCAGCACCAGGGTGGAGGTTACCCCCAGCCCGCGCAGGTTGATGTTGGTGGTGCCGGCGGAACGGGCCTGTTCGAAGCTGTCGGAATACACCTGGGCGCCGTTGTTTTCCGGCAGGGTGTTGACGATGTCGGACAGGGTCATCACGCCCATGGCGTCCATGTCTTCGCGCCCCACGGTGGACAGGGGCGAGGCGTAGTCGCTCTGGGATTTTCGCTTGATGAAGGAGCCGGTAATCACCACCTCCTCAAGCGTGCCCGGCTGCATGGCGCCAGATTGAGGCGCGCCGGATTGGGCACCGGCCAGGCTGGTGTTGGCGGCGGCCACGGCCGCTACCATCAGTGACAGGGCAAGGCCCCGGGGTCGGGTGTTGCAGTTCATCGCTTCTCCTCAGCTTGTGCGAGTTATTGTCTTGCGGGCGGCCCAAACGGACACGGCGACTCGTTATTTGTATACAAACAAGCTAAAAAGAATACGAAGTGAGCGGCAAATCACATTTTGATTTGCCGCTATAAGAAAACCGCCCGGGGCGGCTCAGAGTGCGAAGAACTCGCGGGCGTTGGCGCCGAGAATGCGCTGGCGGGTGTGGGTGTCCAGCTCCGGGTGATTGGCCACTAGGTCGCCGATCTGCTGCTCGCCCAGGGGGAAGGGGTAGTCGGAGCCCAGCATCACGCGCTCGCCGCCCATCACCTCCGCCAGCAGCTTGAGGGCGCCGGCGTTGAACACGGCCGAGTCCACGTAGAAGCGGTCGGTGTAAGAAGAGGGCAGTTGCGGGCAGTCTTCGCGCACGATGTCGCGGTGCCGCCAGGCGTTGTCCACCCGCCCCAGCAGATAGGGGAAGCTGCCGCCGCCGTGGGCAAAGCAGAGCTTCAGGCTGCGCGGCAGGCGCTCGAAAGCGCCGGAAAGAATCAGCGACAGGATGGACAGCTGGGTTTCCGCCGGCATGGCCACCAGCCAGGGCAGCATGTACTTGGGCATGCGTTCGGTGGCCATCATGTCCCAGGGGTGCACCAGCACCGGAATGTGCTCGCTGGCGCAGTGCTGCAAAAAGGTGACAATGCCCTCGTCGTCGAGGTTCTTAAGGCCCACGTGGTTACCGATCTGCACGCCCACGTGGCCGTTGCGCGCCGCGCGGCTGGCCTCGGTGCAGGCGGCGTCGATATCCTGCAGGGGCACCTGGCTCATGGCCTTCAAGCGCGCGGGGTTGTGGGCGCAGATCTCCAGGGCGGCGTCGTTGAAGATCTGCGCCGCCGCCAGCGCCTGCTCGGGCGGGCGGGCATAGCCAAACAGCACCGGGGTTGCGCTGATGATCTGCACGTCGATGTTGTCCCGGTCCATGTGCTCCAGGCGCACCGCCGGGTTCCACACCGCTTCGGTGACCGGGCGAAACTCCTCGTCGCCGCGCATCAGCATGGCGCGCCCGTTGCCGCTGTGGCGCATCCAGGGCCAGTCGGGGGTGCCAAAGCGCTGGGCCAGGTCGGGCCAGGTTTCCGGCAGGAAGTGGCTGTGCATATCAACCTTGAGCATGGCTGGCCTCCGCCTTTGGCGCCACATAAGCCACCGCCTGCATCTCGATCAGCAGGTGGGGGTGGGGCAGCTGGTGCACCGCCACCGTGGTACGGGTGGGGCCGCTTTCGTCAAAGTACGCGCTGTACACGGCGTTGTAACCGCCAAAGTCGTTCATGTTCACTAGGTAGGTGGTAACCGACACCAGGTCGCACAGGTCGGCCCCCGCTTCGCGCAGGATGTCGCGGATGTTGTCGATCACGGCCCGGGTCTGGGCGGCGATATCGAGGTTGGTGGTGCCCATCTCGTCAACCGCTACGCCAACAAAGGTGTTGTCGGCGCGGCGCGAGCTGGTGCCGGATACGTAGATGAAATCCCCCGCCCGCTGGTAGTGGGGAAAGCGCCCGCGGGGCTTGGCCTTGCCGGCAATCACCTGGCTGGTGGGCTGCTCAGTCATGTTGTTGCCCTCCCTTGACCCGAATTTCCACACTGCCCAGCCCTTGCACTTCGGCGCGCACATGGCAGCCGGGGCGCAGGGCCTCGGCGGCGGTGGCGGCGCCGGCCAGCACCACCCAGCCGGGCTGCAGGGTGATGCCGGCTTCATCCGCCAGCCGCGCCGCCTCCACCAGCGAGCGGCGCGGGTCGCCAAGAATGGCCGCCGAACTGCCGCTCTGCACGGTCTCGCCGTCGATGGCCAGGTGAATGCCGAGGTTTTCCAGGGCACATTGGGGTGACTGCCAGGCGCCAATCACAAAGCCGGAAGACGAGGAGTTGTCGGCCACCACATCCTCCAGCGAAAAGCGGAAGTCGCGGTAGCGCGAGTCGATCACCTCCAGCGCCGGCGCCACCGATTCCACCGCCGCCATGGCCTCGGCCAGCGACACCCGTCCGCGCAGTGGCCGCGCCAGGCGGAAGGCAATTTCCGGTTCGATGCGCGGATGCACGTAGCGGGCAAAGTCCAACTCGCCGCCATCATCCAGCAGCATGGCGTCGGTCAGGCGGCCCCAGATCAGGTCGTCGACGCCCATCTGTTCCATTTTGGCCCGGCTGGTAAAGCCCAACTTGATGCCCACCAGCGCCTCGCCGCGCTCCAGCCGCCGGCCGACGGAGCGGGCCTGCACCTCGTAGGCTTGGGCCAGGGTAATGCCGCCGTCTTCCGAGAGCTGCGCCGTGGCGGTGGCGGTGAGGGCGGCGTCGTCCAGGCGCGCCGCCAGTTGGTTGAGGTCTGTCATGCGTGTTCCTTCAGTGTTCTTTGCTTGCGGTAAAGGCGGCCCTGACTGAACCCAGCCCGTTGATCTGCGCTTCGTACACCCCGGATGACACCGGCACCATCGGGCCCAGGGCGCCGGTGAGCAGAATGTCGCCCGCGCGCAGGGGGGCGCCCTGGGCGGCGAGGGTGCGCGCCAGCCAGGCGGCGGCATTTAACGGGTGGCCAAGGCAGGCAAGGCCGGTGCCGGTGGAGAGCACAGCGCCGCGGTGGTCCAGGCGCATGCCGCACAGGCGCAAATCCAGCTGGCGCAGGCTGCGCGGCTGGTTGCCGAGCACAAACAGGCCGGATGAGGCGTTGTCGGCCACCGTGTCGACAATGTTGATGTCCCAGTTGGCGATGCGACTGCCGACAATTTCTATGGCTGGCAGGGCGTAGGCGGTGGCGCTGATCACATCGGCCACGGTGGGCGCCTCCAGGTCGATATCCCGCTCCAGCACCAGGGCGACTTCTGCCTCCACCTTCGGTTGCAGCACCGCATCCGGGGCAATGGCCTCGCCATCTGCCACCCACATGTCGGCAAACAGGCGGCCAAAGTCGGGCTGGTCCACCCCCAACTGGCGCTGCACGCTGCGGCTGGTGAGCCCGGTTTTGGCGCCCACCAGGCGGCGGCCCTGGCGGCACCAGTAATCGGTGTTGCACTGCTGCACGGCGTAGGCCGCGGCAATGTCGTCAGCCGGCAGGGTGCTGCGCAGGGGCGCGCAGGGCGTGGCGTTGGCGATGGCGTTGCGCAGTTGTTGCGCAGCGGCCGCAATGGCGGTGTTCTCGGTCATGGGTTCAGAGCTGAATGCAGATGTTGGTCGGTTCGGCGTAAAAATTGAGGGAGTGCTGGCCGCCCTCGCGGCCGATGCCCGACAGCTTTACGCCGCCAAAGGGCGTGCGCAGGTCGCGCAGGTACCAGGTGTTCACCCATACAATGCCGGCGTGAATGCGCTGGGCAACGCGGTGGCCGCGCTGCAGGTTGGTGGTCCAGACGGTGCCGGCCAGGCCGTAGTCGCTGGCGTTGGCCAGGGCAATGGCTTCCTCTTCGGTATCAAACGGCGCGATATGGCAGAAGGGGCCGAATACTTCTTCGGTCACGCAGCGCGACTGCTCCGCAAGGCCAGTGACGATGGTGGGCTGCACCCAGGCGCCGCTGTCGCGGGCATCGCCGAAGTGGGGGGCGCCGCCGCCGGTGACGATGGTGCCACCCTCAGTACGGGCCAGCTGGTAGTAGGCCAGCACCTTGTCGCGGTGTTCGTGGGAAATCAGCGGGCCCATGTCGGTATCCGGGCTGTCGGGCCAGTCGATGCGCAGGGCCTCCGCCCGGCCCTTCAGCGCCGCCACAAAGCGGTCGAAGATGGGGCGCTGCACGTACACCCGTTCGGTGCACAGGCAAACCTGCCCGCCGTTGGTGAACACCGACTTGGCTGTGCCTTCCACGGCGGCGTCGAAGTCGGCGTCTTCAAACACCAGCGCGGCATTCTTGCCGCCCAGCTCAAAAGACAGGGCTTTTACGTTGTCGGCGGCGGCGCGCATGATGGCGCTGCCGGTGCGCGATTCGCCGGTAAAGGTCACTGCGTCAATGTCCGGGTGGCGGCTGAGCAGCTCGCCGGCGGAATCCGGCCCAAAGCCGTGCACCAGGTTGAAGGCGCCGGGGGGCATGCCCGCCTCGTGCATCACCTCGGCCAGCAGTGTGGCGGACGAGGGGGTGTCTTCAGAGGGCTTGGCAATCACCGCATTGCCCACCGCCAGCGCCGGCGCCAGCTTCCAGGTGAGCAGCAACAGCGGCAGGTTCCACGGGGCGATCACCGCCACCACGCCAAGGGGCTTGTTGATGGCGTAGTTCAGGGCCTGGCGCCCGTCGGCGGTGGTGGTGTGGAAGCACTCGCTGGCGCGCTGCCGGGCGAGGTCGGCAAACACCCTGAAGTTGGCGGCGCCGCGCGGGATATCAATGGTGCGCGCCTGCCACAGAGACTTGCCCGTATCGGCCATCTCCGCCTGCACAAAATCGTCAAAACGGCGCTCGATGCCATCGGCCACCTTGTGCAACAGGGCGCTGCGCTCGTTGTCGCCCATGGCGCCCCAGTCACCGGCCAGGGCCGCCCGGGCCGCGGCCACGGCGCGGTTCACCACAGCGGCGTCGGCCTCGCAGACCCGGTTAACCACCGAGCCGTCTACCGGGCTCAGGTTGGTGAAGGTGTTGCCGCTGCTATCGAAAGCGCCGCCAACGTAGTTGGCAAGGCATTCGCTGTGGGCTGGCGTGCTGGCGGGCATGATGGCGTTCCCCTGAAATTTCCCCGCACTCTAGGGGAAGCTCTCATAATGCAAAAATAGAAAATCCATGTTTTGTTATGCAAAAAAAATTATAACCAGCGAAGAAATCGCGTGATGCCGAAGGCGGGGCCGGGGTTATAGTATGTGCTCACGCTATAACATTGTTGCTATGGCCCCACGTGCCGGCCCCGCTGTTCTTGTGGGCCGTTTGCCATCGCCCGTTTCCATTCATCCAAGGAGCGCCCCATGCAGCCCGCCAGTATCGAACGCCACCTGGTGTCCCGCCTGAAGATCAAGCACCTCAAGCTGCTGGCCACGGTGGGCGAGCAGAACAATATCTTCAAGGCGTCCCAGTTGCTGAACATGGCCCAGCCGGCAGTGACCAAAACCATCCGCGATATGGAAAACGCCCTCGACCTCACCCTGTTCAATCGCAGCTCCCGGGGCGTGACCCCCACGCCCTACGGCGAAGTGCTGATCAAGCACGCCAAACTGATCCTGTCGCAGGTGCGCCATGTGTCGGAAGAGCTGGTATCGCTGCACGAGGGTGTATCTGGCCATCTCAACGTGGGCACACTGCTGGCGGCCAGCCCCACCCTGTTGCCCAAAAGCGTGGCCCGGCTCAAGGCCGAGCGCAGCAACATCTCGGTGACGGTCACCGAGGGCACCAACGACATGCTGATTCCCAAATTGCTGATTGGCGAGATAGACGTGGTGGTAGGGCGCCTGCCCGAGGTGCAGGACGAAGAGGGCGTGGAATCCGTGGCGCTGTACTACGAGCCCGTCTCGCTGGTGGTGCGCAAGGGCCACCCCCTGCTGGCCAAAAAGAAGCTCACCTTAAAGCACCTAGTGGGCCAGAGCTGGATACTGCCCTCGGAGGGCACCGTGCTGCGCCGGGAAATCGACAACGCCTTCCACGCCGCCAACCTGCCCGTGCCCACCAATAACGTGGAAAGCGTTTCCATGCTCACCAACCGAACCCTGCTGATGGAAACCGACATGATCGCCGTCATGCCCGACCAGGTGCTCAAGGCCTACGAAGAAGTGGGCCTGCTGCAGCGCCTGCCCATCGCCATCAAAACCGACCTCGGCCCGGTGGGCTACACCGTGCGCGTCGGCCACGAATACACACCGGCCGTGCAATTCTTCCTGCAGACCCTGCGCGACGCCGCGGCGGGAATGGGGGAGGTGCGGCCTTGAGGCGCTGTGGCCCTGAAGCCGGTGGCTGGAGGTCGTAGAGGGAGGGGTTACCGCTTTCGCCACAAAGCGGAAGTTTTTGCTGGACTGAGCTGCGGGAGCCGCATCATTGCATCGCTCAGCTTTCCTCCTTGCAAATGTACGGCAATGCCGTATTATTTGGCGTAATGATATTTATCGAAACCAGTGCCTTCACCAAGCTCCTTCCGGCTTACCTTTCAGATGAGGAATATCGGGCTTTACAAAGCTATCTGCTGCAAAAGCCTGACGCCGGGGATATTGTCAAAGGATCCGGAGGAGTGAGGAAAGTTCGCTGGGCGCCCGGCGGCAAAGGGAAAAGTGGCGGAGTTCGAGTTATCTATTACTGGAAAAAGCCGGACCATGAAATCTGGATGCTGACTATCTACAGTAAATCGGAGCAGGCCACGATTCCTGGTCATATCCTGAAGAAAATCGCAGAGGCAATTGATCATGAGTAAACGTGATATTGGTGCTGAGATCCTGGATGGTATTAAGGAAATCCAGCAGCACAAAAAGGGGAAGCTTCATTTGAGAGTTACCGAACTGTCGGAGCCTTCCCCGCCTAAAGTCATCCGTCAAAAACTAAAAATGTCACAATCCGCGTTTGCCGGCTTGCTGGGTGTCAGCATGCGTACACTCCAGGATTGGGAGCAAGGCCGCCGTGAGCCTCAAGGTCCGGCTGTGGCGTTGCTGCGTATTGCGGAACAACACCCGGAAGTTTTCACTCAGCTCCACTAAACGTGTCCCCGCTGCTCTCATCCAGGAAAAATGGAACATTGGCGGCCAAGAGGGCCCAGGGTACGGATGCCGACGGGAAAAAAACGGCCTGAGCGCTTTTCAGCCAGGGCCAGCGAATGACACCCGCGGGCGCGGTGCGGGTTTCAGGCTGCGTCCCGCGCCCTGGCCATATCCAGCGCCAGGTCCTCAATCATGTCTTCCTGGCCACCCACGGTGCGGCGCCGGCCCAGTTCCACCAGGATGTCCCGCGCCGACAGGTTGTACTTTTTCGCCGCCCGCTTGGCGAACAGCAGGAAGGAGGAGTACACACCGGCCCAGCCCAGGGTCAATGAATCCCGGTCCACCCGCACGATGTCATCCATCATCGGCACGATCAGGTCTTCCGCCACGTCCATGGCCTTGAACAGGTCCACGCCGGTTTCCACGCCCATGCGGTCGCACACTGCCAGGAACACTTCCAGCGGGGTGTTGCCGGCGCCGGCGCCCAGGCCCGCCAGGGAGCCGTCGATACGGGTGGCCCCGGCCTCCACCGCCGCCAGGGAGTTGGCGATGCCCATGCCCAGGTTGTGGTGACCGTGAAAGCCGATCTCGGTGCTGGGGTTCAGTTTCTCCCGCGCCAGGGCCACCCGGGCGGTCACGTCGTCCGGCAGCATGTAGCCGGCGGAGTCGGTGATGTACACGCAGTTGGCGCCGTAGCTTTCCATCAGCTGCAGTTGTTCCAGCAGGGCCTCGGGCTCGATCATGTGGGCCATCATCAAAAAGCCCACCACGTCCAGCTTGTCGTACTTGGCGGCCATGGTCAGGTGCTGCTCGGACACATCCGCCTCGGTGCAGTGGGTGGCCACGCGGATGGTGCCAATGCCGCAGTCCACCGCCATTTTCAGGTGGTCGACGGTGCCGATGCCGGGCAGCAGCAGGGCAGACACTTTGCTGTTCTTGACCGCGCCGCACACGGCGCTCAGGTACTCTTCGTCACTGTTGGCGGGGAAGCCGTAGTTCACCGAGGCGCCCCCCAGGCCGTCGCCGTGGGTGACTTCAATCAGCGGAATGCCGGCTTCGTCCATCGCCTTGGCGACGGTGACCATTTCGTCCACACTGATCTGGTGCTGCTTGGGGTGCATGCCGTCGCGCAGGCACATGTCGTGAACGGTGATTTTCTTGCCTTTCAGGTCCATGGTGTCAGTTCTCTCTCGGTAGCGATCAGGCGGCGCTGGGCACGAAGTTGCCCGCCAGGATTTCCTCGGCGTACATCTCCGCCGTGCGCAGGCCCGCGGCGGTCATGATGTCCAGGTTGCCCGCGTACTTGGGCAAAAAGTCCCCAAGGCCCTCCACCTCCATGTAGATGGACACGCGCTTGCCGTCGAACACCGGGCCGTTCTTCAAGGTGTAGCCCGGCACGTACTTCTGCACCTCGACGATCATGTCGTCGATGGACTGGCGAATGGCATCCTGGTCCGGCTCATCCACGGTCAGGCAGTGCACGGTGTCGCGCATGATCAGCGGCGGCTCGGCCGGGTTGATGATGATAATGGCCTTGCCTTTCTCGGCGCCGCCCACGCTCTCGATGCCGCGCGAGGTGGTGCGGGTGAACTCGTCGATATTCTTGCGGGTGCCGGGGCCGGCGGACTTGCTGCTCACGGTGGCCACAATCTCGGCGTAGGACACGCTCTGCACGCGCGATACAGCGGCCACCAGCGGAATGGTGGCCTGGCCGCCGCAGGTAACCATATTCACGTTCATTTTGCGCTCGGCCACGGCGTTGGACAGGTTCACCGGCGGCACGCAGAAGGGGCCGATGGCGGCGGGGGTGAGGTCGATCATCACCGCGCCCTGCTCGTTCACCTTGCGGCTGTTCTCGGCGTGCACGTAGGCGGAGGTGGCGTCGAAGCAGATCTGCACGCCGTCTTCCTTCATGCTCGGCAGCATGCCGTCCACGCCCTCGGCCGTGGTCTTCAGGCCCATGTCCTGGGCGCGGGCCAGGCCGGGGGAATCCGGCACCACGCCCACCATCCAGACCGGTTCGATCACGTCACTGCGCATGGCCTTCATCAGCAGGTCGGTGCCGATGTTGCCGGGGCCGATGATGGCGGCTTTTACCTTGCCGCTCGGGACTGTGATTTTGTTGCTCATAGCGGGCTCCTAGCTGCCGACCCGCAACGCTGCGCCCAGAGAGCGCAGGGCGGTGATGACACTGAGGGCGGTGATGCGCCCGGTGCCGGGGTTTTCCTCGGTGGGTACGTTTTCGATTTTCAGTTCCAGCCGCGCGCTGTCGGCATCCACGGTAATAAAGTGGGTATTGCGGGACAGGCCCGGGTCGGCCCAGATTTCCAGTTGGGTGCGCTCGGCGCCAACGCCGGCCAGGCCCAGGGCGGCCGCCACATTGACGTTAGCGGGGAATTTTTCGGCACCTTCCCGGGCGCTGCCGGCAAACACCCGCAGGGGCGCGCTGATGCCTTCCAGTTCAATGCCCTGCTCGACGATATAACGGGCTTTTTTCAGGGATTTTGGCGGCTTGCGGGTCACCATGGTGACGCTGTGAATCTCGCCCTCGGCCGCAGCGCGCACGGCGTCCAGGCCCAGCAAAGCGCCAGTTGCGAGGATGATCTGGCCGCGGTGCTCGCGCGCAAGCTCCACAATGTGGGGGTGCTGCAAGATGGCGGCGCCGCTTACGGTGATGACAGTACAGCCGGCCTGTAATGCGGGCTCTGCCACCGCAAGAAAGGCGTCGGTGGGGGCGCACTCGACAATAATGTCGCAGTGGCTGGGCAGTTCGGCGGCATCCACCACCGGTAAGCTGGCGCCCATGGCCTGCAGGGCGGCGGCGGCCCTGTCGCGGTTGCCACTGCTGATGGCGGCGAGGCTCAGCCCCGGCATGCCTGCCAGCAGGGCCTGGCCGACCTTGCGGCCAATGGTGCCAAAGCCGGCAATGCCGACACGGCGTTTGGTTGGTGCTTCTGGCATGGTGTTCCCCTTGCGCTGCCACGGCCACCGTCACCAGGGGCGATGCGGGCGGGCCAGCCTAAACGTAACAATAGAATCCGCCGGCCCGGGTATCGCAAACCGCTAAGGCCGGCGGTGGGCCATCAGGCGCTTTTGCGCCCGGGATGCAAGGCGCCGCAGTGGTCGCAGGTGCGGGCCGCCTCGTCGGCGTAGAAGGCGGAGAAGGCCGGGGGCAGGTCGTCGACAATGGACTTCAGCACCAGCTCGATGCGGTGTACCTTTTCGCCGCAGTCCAGGCAGTACCACTCAAAGGCATCCAGCGCGCCGGCGGGGCGCTTGGGCTCCACCACCAGGCCAATGCTGCCTTCCTCGGGCCGCTGTGGGGAGTGGGGTACACCGGCCGGCAACAGCAGTACCTCGCCTTCGTTGATATCCACCCGCACCGGCTTGCCGTCCTGCATGGTGTCCAGGTACATGTTGCCCTTGAGCTGGTAGAAAAACTCCTCCACCGGGTCCACGTGAAAGTCGTAGCGGCTGTTGGGGCCGCCGATGATCATCACCATCATGTCGGCGTCTTCCCAGATGATGGAATTGTTCACCGGCGGCTTCAGCAGATGGGCGTGTTCGGCGATCCACTGCTGCAGGTTGAAGGCTTTGAGCGCGGCCATGGTCAGTCCTGTTCGTTGCTGCGGTCGGAGATGGGCCAGCCCGTTTCCGCCGCGTCCACCATGATGCCATTGGGGTCGTAGTACTTCATCTCGAACACCACCGTTTTGGTGTTGCCGTGGGTGGGGCGGCCGGTGAACTCTGTGCCGCCAGCGGCCAGGATTTTTTCTTCCGCCTTGTCCAGGTCGTCCACGTGAAAGCCCATGTGGTGAATGCCGCGGTAGGCCTGGCCATTGGCGCCGGCCCAGCGGTCGTTCTTGAAGTTGAGAATGGCCAGGTTCACGGTGCCGTCCGACAGGTACACCCCGCGAGCCAGGGGCGAGTCGGTCTCGCCGACCTTGTCCATGTCGAAGGCCTTCATGTAGAACTCGGCGGTGGCAAAGGGGTCGTCCACGGAGAGGGCGATGTGGCGGAGTTTGGGTTTGCTCATGGCTGGTTATCCTGTGTTGGCCGCGCAGACGCGCACGTTCGGCGGTTGACTGTAGGCCCTGCAGGCTTAATGGAAAAATAGCGATTTTTAGTCCAGCTATAAGAAAATCGCTATGAATGTAGGCGTGGCAGCCGGCAGCTTGCGCCGGCTACAGCACCTGGCAGGCGCTGTTGAAGTCCAGGCGCGGCAGGCGCTGAAACAGCTGTTCGGTCTGGCCGTAGCCCAGGCAGCACAGGAAGTTGCTGTGGTAGGCGGTGCCGCTGAAGAAGGCGGCATCCACCGCGGCGTTGTCAAAGCCCGACAGGGGGCCGCAGTCCAGCCCCAGGGCGCGGGCGGCCATCATCAGGTAGGCGCCTTGCAGGGTGGCGTTGCGAAAGGCCGTAGCCTGGGCCAGCGCCGCGTTGTTGCGAAACAGCGGTGCGGCATCCCGGTGGGGGAACAGGCGCGGCAGCTGCTCGTAGAAGCGCTCGTCCTGGGCGATGATGGCGGTGACCGGCGCGGCGCTGACTTTGTCGACATTGGCCGGGGCCAGGGCCGGCAGCAACTTGTCCCGGGCGGCCTGGCTGCGAACAAACACAAAGCGCGCCGGGCTGCAGTTCATGCTGGTGGGCCCCCAACTCGACAGGCGGTAGAGTTCTTCTAGCAGCGCACCGGGCACCGGCTTGTCCTGCCAGCCATTGTGGCTGCGGGCCTGGCGAAAGAGCTGGTCCAGGGCCGGGTCATCCAGGCGCCGCGATGCAGCCTGCAGCGCCGCGGCCCGTGCCTGGGCCGCCCGCGCGGCGGGGCTGGCCAGGGGGTTGTCCTGCAGGTTGTCCTGTAGGTTGTCCGGGGTTTTGTCGAGCGAATCAGTGCGCATGGGGTGGCTCCGTAGCGGGCGATGGCGAATGCCGTCGGAGTATACGAACGAATAAAATTGTATACAACATGAAGTGCGCGTATATTGCGCCACCATGGCGCGGCCAGCCGCCGCGCGCAACAAAGCCAATGACTGGAGTGAGTGGATGGACAATGTGACAGAGCTGCTGCCCCTGGGGCTGGCTATGCTGGGGACGGGCCTGTTTGCCGGGGTACTGGCGGGGCTGCTGGGTGTCGGGGGCGGCATTGTGATTGTGCCGGTGCTGGATACGGCGCTCGGCATGATGGGGGTCGACCCGGCCATTCGCATGCACATTGCCGTGGCCACCTCCCTGGCCACCATCATTCTCACCTCCATTTCATCCACCCGCGCCCACCACCGCAAGGGCGCGGTGGACTTTGCGCTGGCCAGGGAGTGGGGGCTGTTCATTCTGCTGGGGTCGGTGGCCGGCACGGTGCTGGCCAGCCACATGGACAGCAGCGTGCTGTCCATGGTGTTTGCCGTGGTGGCCATTCTGGTGGCGCTGAAGATGGTGCTGCCCACCGACAACCTGCGCCTGTCGAATCACGTGCCAGGTGGACTGCCCGGCAAGATTCCGCCCGTGCTGATTGGCGGCCTGTCCTGCATGATGGGGATTGGCGGCGGCAGCCTGAGCGTGCCGGCGCTGACCATGATGAGCGTGCCCGTGCACCGGGCCGTGGGCACATCGGCCCTGTTTGGCCTGTTGATTGCCGTGCCCGGCGCGCTGACCTACGTGATCACCGGCTGGGGCGACCCGCGCCTGCCCAGCGGCAACCTGGGCTATGTGAGCCTGCTGGGGCTGTGCCTGATTGCGCCGACCACCGTGCTGGCGGCGCCGCTGGGGGCCAAACTGGCCCACAAACTGGACCAGCGCCAGCTGTCGCTGGTGTTCGGCAGCTTCCTGCTGATTGTGTCTATCCGGATGCTTTACCGCGCTTTCGCCAGTTAATTCTCGCGAATATCAAGCTTTACTTATCCTTGGGCGGCTCGTGGCCCAGGCTGTGCGGTGGCGTTTCAGACGATTGTGAAAATGGCGGAAATAGATTAATGACAGTGTAAGGCTGGCCTAAAACCTCAACTATAATGAGCTGTACAAAAACAGGTTGTTTTCTGCTTGATAAAGTAGCTGCAGGCGCTGTTTTCACCGGGTTTTTAGGGGGAGTAACCCCGGTGATCTTCAGCCTATGATAAATGCCAAGATGTTTGTTTTTTGCTTGGCTTTGAGGTTGTATGAAGTGAATAAAGTTACAGCGCTATTTTCCGCGGCATTAATTCTTATTTCTCTGGTGTCTTGCGCCGAGCCTCCTTCAATTGAGGCGCTTTCCCACCTACGTGAAATCTAGCGAGGTTAACGGAGGAGCGCGCTCCATTGTAAGTGGCGCCTGATCAGTTCCACGCATAGCTTAGCAAGCTCGATCAACGATGTCGTGGGCCTGGCAGGGGTTTCCTCGGCCAAGTCTCTCACGCTGTCTCTGGGGGACTCGTTCACCCTGGGTCTGGAGCGCGTGGTCACTAAGCGCTTACGAAATTCTCGCATCTCAAAAACACTTTACATTTGAAATAATCAAGCGTATCGTATTAATGTAAACGTTTACATTTGGCGGTCTGAGCAATGCTGGCAAGCTGGTCGTGGAGCTAGGCTTTGTGGTTATTGCCGAGGATCGAAAGTTGGCGTGTTCCTTGAGGGGTACTTCTATGAGAAATATAAAAAGGCAGTTCGTTAGATACACAACGTTGTCGCTTGCTGTCAGTGGGGTGGTTCATGGAACTTGGGCGCAGGCGCAGGCGAATAGCAGCTACGCGATCGAAGAAGTGGTTGTAACTGCAACCAAGCGCGAGACTTCGGTCCAGGACACGGCCATCGCGATGAGTGTTTTTACCGGTGACGCCCTGGATGACAATGGCGTAAGCCAGGTTGAAGATCTTGCTGGTATTGCACCGGGCGTAACATTTACCAAAAACTCAGCCAACGTCGTCGTCAGCATAAGAGGTGTCAACAGCCAGGATACCAACGAAACTGGGAACCCGGCGGTAGCGATCGCCCAAGATGGTTTTTACATTGAGAGGGCCAATTCCTTCTCCAACGCACTGTACGATATGGAGCGAGTTGAGGTGCTGCGTGGCCCCCAAGGTACTCTGTATGGGAAAAATGCGACTGGAGGGGTCATTAACTTCATTACTGAAAAGCCCGTACCGGAATTTGAAGCAGAGGTTTCAGCCGGTTTCGGCAATTACGACACCTTCAATACCGAGGGTATGATCAATCTCCCATTGTCTAACAAGGTAAATGCCCGGGCTTCTTTCATGACTCGGGAACACGATGGGTACCGAGAGGATGAAGGCCCGGCGGATGCAGGTGATGATGCCGACATGAAATCAGGCCGCTTTCATCTTGATTATCAGCCTACAGAACGGCTTTATCTCCTCTTCTCAGCACAGTTTACCGAACTGGGAGGAGTAGGGCCGACAGTAACAGGAACCCCAGTCGAGGCGTGGACCGATAACGCCGTTCCCAGAATGGACAAAGGAGGGGTGTCGCATGGCAAACCGAACCAGTATCTGGACCACAACTACCAGACGTATCAGGTTACCGCAAAGTATGATTTTGACAACGTGAGTGTGAATTATATTGGGGGTGTTCGTAGATCTGACTACAGACAGAGGCGCGACCTGGATGGTCTCTTTCGTTCGGACAACTATTTTGACCTGAGCGAAGACGTAAAAGATATCTCACACGAATTACGTATTGCATCCAGCGATAGCAGCGATTTTCAATGGCAACTTGGTGGCAATTACTTCAAGGAGACCAATGCTCTAACCTCCATTTTCCGAGATTACACGGATACAGCGATCCCGGTGGACCTGATGGTCTTCGACTTTGATGTCGAATCAGAGTCGACTGCTGTTTTCGTTCACACCAGCTATGATTTCTCGGACGTCCTTACCTTTGAGTTGGGTGCGCGGTACTCGGAAGATGAATTGTCTCGCCGCGGCAACCAACTCGTATTCGGGACGCCTTCTGTTTACGACAACTCCGGAGATAATTCCAAGTCTACATATCATGTTGGGGCTAACTGGAACATTAGTGACGATGTCATGGCCTACGCCAAGTTCAGTACGGGTTATAAGGCGGGTGGTTTTAACAATGTACCGGGTAGGGCTGAATCCAATCCGTATGGTCCGGAAACCTTGGAAGCATTTGAAGCGGGCGTAAAAGGGCAGTATCTGGATGGCAGGATACAGATGAACATAGCTGCATTTCGTTATGATTACAGCGATCAGCAGGCATCGGTCAGAAACGCCGATGGCCTATCGTCGATTGTGAATGCGGGCGAATCTGAAATAGTTGGCCTAGAGTTTGATTGGACAGCACTTATTACACCGTTGGATCGTTTTGACGGTTCAGTAGTTTTTCTGGATGCTGAATACACAGATTTCTGTGCGCAATATATTGCTGGCGGAAAATGCTTGGTTGACTTTGCTGGTAACTCACCCACACAAACACCGGATACTTCAGTTGGTATTGGATACGAGCATGATTTTGAATTTACTCGGGGAGTTCTAACAGCGCGCATTCAGTCACACTATGAAACGGAATCCTACCTTGGTGTGGCCAATCTCGGCTTCCAGGAGAAGGACGAGTTTACTAGAACAGATATCCTTCTGACTTATCAGAGTAACAATTCAGATTGGACACTCCAGGGTTATGCTCGGAATCTGGAAGACGATGTGGTTATTACCAGTGCCGGGAAAAGTGGGCTGTGGCGTAGCTACACCTATGGTCTATCGACTCCTCTCACTTACGGAATCAAACTCACTTACCGCTGGCTTTGACATCCGCGCTAGAACGCGCTTGCAGTGTTATTCGCTGGAGCTGGTACGAAAGCTATTATTGGCGGTTGACCCAGTGCTTTCTTTCGAAATTTGAAGAAGGCCTGGGTCTTTTTTACAACGAATATTCTATGACTTCAGAGAATCGCTGGAAATTCTCGTTCAAATCCATACTCTTAGGTATATATGTCATTTCATTGAGCTGTTCAGCTCAACACGAGCAGTTTGAAATACGGCGTGATAGTTACGGTGTCCCGCACGTCTACGCCGCCAACATCGTGTCTCTGTATTTTGGCTTCGGGTACGCCATAGCACAGGATCGGCTGTTTCAGCTGGAGATGGCCAAGCGAACTGGAAATGGCTCTATCGCGGAGGTTCTGGGAAGCGAATACCTGATAACAGACATCGCCACCCGCAGATCGATCTCCCCACAGTCAATAGAGTCACAACTGGAGGAACTACCCCATGATGCCAGAGCGATGTTCAAAGGCTATGCCGCCGGGATTAACAAGCGTGTGCGGGAAGTCCTTTCCGACAAAGAGCGGTTATTGCCGCGACAGTTCGCGGAATATGATTTTGAACCGACTTTCTGGACCGAATCTGATGTGGTGATGATCGGTGTTGGTCTGATCTTCAATAGGTTTTTCGGCAACAGCATGGAAGTAGATAACCTTACCTTGCTTACGCAGTTACAGCGTGAAAAGGGCGATAAAAATGGCCGGGAAATATACGCGCAACTACGCTGGAAAGAGGATCCTCACGCTCCTACCATAATTCCCGGAGAGGCGGACAGAGGGGCTGAAAAAAAGTCGATGGAGCCGTCGCGTCGTTGGCTCTTCAACCTGTTTCGTCAAAAGGCGCAGCGGCGTTCCGGCGGGCGCAAGTCGCACTTAGCGGCCTTGAGTCCGCGTATAACATGCCCACCGCTAGCAGCGCGTGGGTTATCGGGCCAACAAAGAACACTGGCGGGAGCGCGATACTTTACAACGCTCCCCAGCAGGGATTCAGTAACCCGGGCTTCGTCTATGGGATTGGATTGCATGGTGTCGGTTACAATATAACCGGCATGACGCCAGTGGGGTTGATCCCCGTCCTCTTCGGGACAAATGGCCGAGTTGCCTGGGGATCGACGGTAGGTTCACTAGATACGAACGATGTTTTCCAAGAGCGTCTGAATCCGAATAATCCCTACGAATACTGGTTCAACGGTGCGTATCGTCCGATGAGCAAGAGAACAGATATTATAGAGGTGAGGGGCGAAGAGGCTGTAAAGATTGATATCTATTCTACCGTACACGGTTTTGTAAGAAGTTGGGACAAGCAAAACGACAGTGCCTACACGATAAAACGCAGTTGGGAGGGGCGGGAACTCGAGACCATGATTGCGTGGGCTCAGGCCGCACGTTCCGAGAGCTGGGATGAATACTTGGAGTATGCATCGCGTGTTAGTGTCTCAATCACCTGGTTTTTCGCAGATACTGCAGGCAATATCGGTGCAGTGGGGCTGGGGAAGCAACCACTTCGTGATCCTTATGTCGATATCCAGTTCCCCTCACCAGGAGACGGAAGTCGCGAATGGCGTGGTTTCAAACCGTTCGCGCAAAACCCCAGATCGCTAAATCCAGAACAGGGCTATCTGGCAAGCTGGAATAACCAGATAGTACGTGGTCTCAGGGCGGACGGAGCGAATTTTTCTGTGGTGGATCGTGTCAATGCCATCGTCCAGTCGCTTGAGAGCAGGCCGGAGTTCAGCGCACACGAAATTTGGAAGATCAGCGAATTAGTTTCGACGGTCGACTTGAACGCGCCGTACTTCATTCCCTACATTCTACGGGCGGCAAGCGACCTTGATGCCAGCGACACTCGTCACCGGCTCTTGCGTCTTCTCAAAGCCTGGAATATGGAAAACAGCGACAGCGATGGTGACGGAAACTATGACAGCCCGGCAGTGACAGTGTTTCGCGCCTGGCTTCTGGCCATGGAGCGGCGTGTCTTTCGAGACGACTTGCCCAGGTCTGTATACAGGGACTATCAACGTCTGGGTTATCCTGAGCCCACGGACAAATCATCGCCGGGAAGCATACGGACGGCACAGCTCTCAAAGATACTTTTCAACGCACTGGAGGGCTCCGCGTCCGGTATACCCCAGGAATACGACTTTTTAAACGGTGCGACGCCTGATAGTGTAATACTCAAAGCCCTGGCCGATGTTGACCGTCAATTGTCGGAGCGCTTTGGTGAGGAGTCTAAGGGCTGGCTGACACCCGTTGCGAAGCACTATTTCCCGCCCAAAAACGCGCTTGGCGTACCCATCGCCGGAGTGGATGAACTGCTATCCCTGCCACAGTATATGAACAGGGGCACCACGAATTTCCTGGTGGAAATGCGGGAGGGAAGTGTAACCCTCTGTTCGGTGACCGCACCGGGTCAAAGCGGGTTTATCGGCCCGAGCGGGCATCCAGACCAACACTATAGCGACCAGATGGAGCTTTTCGAAACCTCGACCTGCAAATCAGATGTGGTGTTACCGGGCAACGGCCTGAATCCCGAAAGTGCTGAGCAATAGCGTCCGCTGGCTCCTGACCTCGCCGGGCAGGCTATATGCGTCCGGCCTTGAACTCTTTGGCTGCGTAGTCCGCTGCCCTGGCAGTCAACGCCATATATGTCAGCGAAGGGTTGACGCAAGACGACGACGCCATACATGAACCGTCGGTGACAAACAGGTTCGGTACATCGTGCACCTGATTCCAGCGGTTAAGAACCGATGTTTGCGGATCTCTTCCCATTCGGGCGGTTCCCATCTCATGTATGGTATCTCCCCCGGTGTTCATTTCGATATGGGATTTTATGTCCATGCACCCTGCGGAACGCAGCATTACCTCAGCCTGGGTCGCCATATCCCGAACCATTCGGTGCTCGTTCTCCCGGTAACTGAAAGCAAACTGGACCTGGGGCACTCCAAAGCGGTCGAGCTTCCGGTGATTCAATGTAATGGCATTCGTTCGATAGGGGAGGCATTCCCCGAGGCCGACCAGACGAATGGACCAAGGGCCGGGTGCGGAAAGTCGATCCTTATAGCGTTCTCCAATGTCGCTGGTGGCGTGAATCATATTCTGCCAGGTCATGCGCTTGGCGCCTCCCTGATAGCCATATCCACGCACAAAATCTACTTCGCGCTCTGGCTGGAGATTGCGAAACCGAGGGAGGTAGATTCCGGAGGGGCGGTTTCCGTAGACATATCTGTCGAGCATTCCCGGCACGATGGCGGTTGTGCTGGATGCCATGGTATGGTCCATAAGGTAGCGGCCAAGCGCACCGCTGCGGTTGCCCAATCCGTTTGGGAAAGATTCCGAGCTGGAGTTCAGCAGTATTTGTGTCGATCCAACCGTGGAGGCACACAGGAATACCATTCTCGCGGTATGTCTTTTGCGGGCGTGGGTTCGAGTGTCGATAACGTCTACAGATGCAATTCGTGCACGCTCGGGATCGTAATTCAATTTTTCGACCACGACATCGCTTTTCAGGGTCAACTTACCTGTCTTTATTGCCGCGGGAAGGGTCGAACTCTGGGTGCTGAAGTAAGATCCGGTCGAGCACCCCCGGTGGCAAGGGCCACAGTAGTGGCAGGGCGCACGACCGTTGTGTGCTCGTGTGAGAATCGCAAGCCTTCCCGGAGTCAAGAGCCGGCCGGGGAAGCGCCTGGCGATGCAGCCGCGAATGTGCTCCTCCGCTACGTTCAGTTCCATGGGGGGAAGGAACTCACCATCTGGAAGGTGGGGCAGTTGTTCCGCCTGGCCGCTGACGCCAATAAAGCGCTCCACATATCTATACCAGGGCTCGATATCGGTGTATCGAATCGGCCAGTCCACGCCGTGGCCGTCGTTGGCGTTGGCGCTGAAATCGAGGTCACTCCACCGGTATACATGGCGCCCCCATACCAGTGAGCGCCCGCCTACAGTATCTGTCCGCATCCAGTTAAATTCGTTGTTTTCGTGTAGGTAGGGGTTCAGGCGGTCATTATTCCAGAAGTGCCTTGTCGTTTCGTCAAAAGCATAACTCTTTCGCTGAATGAAATAGTCTCGATCATACAAATCCCGCAGCGGAAGTCCGCCAAAAGGAATCTGCCACGGCGGCATATGCTCGCCCCGGTAGTCCTTGCCATGCTCGATCATTTTACCGCGTTCGAGTAGCAACACGCTGAGCCCCTTTTCTGTCAGTTCCTTGGCAGCCCAGCCACCTGTGATACCGGAACCTATGACGATGGCATGAAATTCAGGGTTCTCTTGTAAAGGCATATCATGGTCTCCGCAGTTCGGACGATGTTCTCAGTAGGTCCACTGTTTGTTGACATTGTCGAGCGCGTAATCTCCTTCATAGCTCATTGGCGCCGGGTTGTAGGCGAGGGTGTTCTTGGAAGCCGCTTCAGACATGAAGTATCCGGTGACGACCAGTTCCCGAATCGTGGCAACGAACTCCCGAAGGTCGATATTTCTGTCTTGGGCTTCCTCGGCTTCCCGCTGCAGAGAACGAAAAATGTCCTGTTGTATCGACAGGGGTTGCCTGATAAAGGATTGCGAATGCCTGCGTCGGGCGTACCCATCGACGATATACAGGCCAGACAGAAACTCCCGACGTTCCTCGGCTGTGAACCAGTCATCGTAGATCAGCTTTATGAAATCCGGGACTCGCGCAGTAGTGGCTCCAGGCGTATCGGTTTCTGGAATAATGGCCTCACAAATGCATCGCACAAGCTCTCGTTTGTGAGCGGATAGTGTTTCGCTACTACTGGAAGTGAAAGACGTCGATGCCGAGGAGCGCAGGCCCGAGGCAACGGGCCAGGATCCAGTGATTGCCAGTGCCCAGGCTGAAGCGGCCAGTAGTTGCCTTCTGTTCATGTCCTTATCCAAAAATAGATTTACTCATTCACACGGGTGTAAGCCCCGCATCCGCCCAGAACCATAGGCAGAGGGATAGATGAAGCTTAATACTTGAAATATATAATGTAAACGTTTACATTTGGTATTGATTGGATGTGCTGAAGCGATAGAAGTTAAGACGATGGCGCTGGGGCGAATGGTGATTGGCTGCCGAATCGATCCGGCAACCCACTGATGACGGGGAGGAAGCTTGAATGAATCCAAGGAGGAGCACATGGCAGCAGGCTTTGGCAGACGAAATTTTCTAGGTGCGTCAGCATTTGCGGCGATCACCGCCACAGGTACCCACGCGTTGGCAGGGAATTGTCCTGACCGACCTGAAAGCTCGGAAGCCCGGAATAGATGGAAAATGGCGCTCAATCCCATTCAGTGGATGGCGACGCCCGATGGCTGGATCGACCCGCGGCTTTTGCCTCCGTTGGGTGAGCTGCTGAACCTAGTCAAATCGGCGGGGTTTAACGCCGTTCCCGTCGCGGTCCCGGGAGACATTTCAGCTCAGGAGTTTCGTTCGGCACTGGCGCAGGCGGACCTTGAGGCTGCCCCGGGCTATCTTTCCATCCGTCTGCCTGAAGAAGGCCGGTCGCAGAAGACAACGCTCGAACTTGTAAAGCAAGCTGCAGAGCAGCATGTGGTGTGCGGCCAGGACCGAATGTTCGTTTCAATGTCCCAACTCAAAAGTGCGCCGCGCGTGGCGGTGCCCGCCCAGGGAGTTGCCTTTGACCTGGCCCGTCTTGAGCGCATAGCCAAACTAATGGATCAGATAGCTCACGTGCTTGTTGCGGAGGGAGTGCGTCCCGCGCTGCACCAGCATGTGGGGGGCTGGATCGAAACCGAAAGCGAAGTCCGGCAGGTGCTCGACTATGTGAGCCCGGCAATACTGGATTTTGGTCCGGACGTGGGGCACCTCTATTGGGCGGGGGTCGATCCGGCCATGATTATCCGTGACTACCACGACAGGGTTGCAGGCGTACATATCAAAGATGTTAGGGGGGCGATTGCCAGGTCCAGCCACCAGGGAACAGGCACCTACCAGGATGCTGTTAAAAGCGGTATCTGGATTGAACCGGGTAGAGGTGATCTCGATCTGGCAGCGGTATTCAAGGCGCTGGGTGAGGACTTCAGTGGCTGGCTAGTCGTTGAGAATGACCGCGCCGATCTGCCAGTGTGGGAGAGCGCCGTCTTTTCAAGTGCCTGGATGAATATGAATCTTCCCTCGCGGGCTCAGTTGCCTGATGAATAAAAGAGAATCGTCCACGGAAGCCCCTCAGCAAGTCGCTAACCTTTGGCGTGATTTGGATGCGGCCGAAGCGATCCAGATTAAGCCCTGCTCGCGGCAGGTCGTGGTCATTGCCTTGTGCCTTCTATTCAATATTGTCGATGGTTTCGACATTACCGTGATGGCGGTAGCAGCGAAGGAGATAGGCGCGGCGCTCAGCCTCGATGAAAGCCGTATTGGCTTGCTGTTTAGCTTCGCTCTGGCGGGAATGATGGTCGGGGGCATGTTGATCGCCCCCGTTGCAGACATCTTGGGCCGCCGCAAGGTTATCATAGGCGCCCTTTGTGCCATCAGCTTCTCCGTACTCATGACGGCCCTGTCGCGGGATGTCTATTCTTTGATCGCACTTCGTTTTGTAAGTGGCCTGGGTGCAGGAGCGCTACTCGCTACCCAGGCTTCGTTGGTCAGTGAGTTCTCAACCGAGAAGTATCGAACACTTACCATTACGTTGGTTACCGCTGGATATCCTTTGGGGGCGATGACCACGGGCATCGTCGCTGGCGTGATTATGCCTGTGGCCGGCTGGAAGGGCATGTTCCTGGCAGGCGGGGCAGTCACAGCGGTTCTCACCCTGCTGGCTATTGCATTGATACCTGAGTCGCTGGCCTATCTGGGTAACAGGCAGCCAGAAGGCGCACTGCAACGTATGAACGCTGTTCTTCGCCAGTTTAATCGGCCGCCACTGAGCAAATTGCCTGAGACTGCCGATCCTGGCGCAAAGCGGGGGGCGTGGAGCAGTATCAGGGCGCTATTCGAGGCTGGTTACAGAAAGAAAACACTAGTACTTTGGCTGGTATTTTGCTGCTGCTCGTCAACGCTGTACTTTCTTATGAGTTGGATTCCCAAGTTGGTAACACAGATGGGATTTGACGATACTGTATCGTACAGCGCGTACACAATATTTAGCTTTGGCGGCGTGTTGGGGATTCTGGTGTTCGGAATGTTGTCAGCCCGGTACGCTCTTAGCAGTCTGGTTGGCGTGTTTATGCTCTCTACCAGCGGCCTGATGTTGATTCTTAGTCAAGTGATGGTGGGGAAGGAAAAGCTTCTTCTCCTGATACTTTTAACGGGCTTTATGTTACAAAGCGCCTATAACGCCCTCTACGCGGTAGCAGCGAAGCTCTACGCTACGAATGTTCGGGCGACCGGAGTTGGCTGGGCTTTGGGCATGGGAAGGCTCGGCGCGGTGATTGCCCCAGCCGTGGCCGGTTTCTCGCTCGAGTCAGGTGTTACTGCTCAATCAAATTTCATTGCATTCTCAATTCCCCTGGTGATATCGGGAATGCTCGTTTTTACGCTGCGTCTTCGATAAGACGTCCTGGCAGGCTGTTAAAAAACCGTTTTGGGGGGACGAATGATGCGTTTCTACGTGAAATCTAGAGAAGTAAACGGCATGAACTGCTCCAGATTTCACGTAGGAGCGGCGATCCTTAGTGAATCGAGCAGAGAAAGCCGTCCCTAGAAACGTTTTTCAACGGCCTGTTAATAAGCTATAAAGCGCTTCATTTTCATTTCTTTTATGCCGCGCCATCGCGCCCGTGCCGCAACAGGTAGTCGATGGCGTTTACGCTGGAATTGGTGATGTGCGCGTGCATCGCCTGCCGGGCGCGCGTCTCGTCGCCAGCGGTGATGGCGGCGATGATCTCGCCGTGCTCGTCGAAGGACTGTTCCATGCGGTTGCCCAGCTTGAAGAAGATGGAGCGGCGAAAGGGCGCCACCCGGTTCCACAGGTTGAGGGCCATCTGCTCCAGCGTGTCGTTGTGGGAGCCGGCGTAGATCAGTTTGTGAAAATCCTCGTTGGTGGCGGAGTACAGGGCGTGGTCGGTGTCCTCAAGGGCGGGGCGGCTGCGCTCTGAAATCATCTCCAGCTTGCGCCGCTCGATGTTGCTCATGCGCCGTGCCGACAGCTGCGCGCACAGGGCCTCGATCTCTGCCTGGGCTTCAAACATATCGCTGAGCTGCTCCACTTCCAGGTCCACCACGGTAACGCCCCGGTGGGGGCGAATGGCGACAAGGCCGGTGGCGGCGAGGTGGCGCAGGGCGTCGCGCACTGGCGTGCGCGATACGCCGAACTGCTCGGTGACCTTTTTTTCCTCGATGCGCTCTCCCGGCGCCAGCTCCCCCGACAGAATCTGGTCCGCCAGTTGCTGGGCAATGCGCTCTGCGATGGTTCCGCTCATGGTGTTTTTGTTCCTCGAATCGGCTTGGCTATAGCAAAAACGTGATAGCCAGTCGCCAGATCGTTAATTTACAGGTACACAAAATTCCAAGATTGTATTCAAGTCAAATCGATAACACCAACAGGAGAGGGATTATGTGGTACGCGTTGGCGACCTACGAGACCGGGGCGGGAACGGCGCCGGCACTGGTGCTGGGAGACACCCTGTACGACCTGGCCCAGTGCTGGCGCGACGTTGAGGGCGCAGCGCCACCGGCCTGGGCCGCCAGCGTGGGGCAGGTTATTGCCACCGGCTGCGCAACCACTCTGGCGCAACTGGCCAGTGCGGCCAGCACCCGTGCCGCCGCCGGCCAGCTGCAGGCCCTGCCGGTGGATGCCCGCCACTTGCCGGCGCCCTACACGCCACCGCGCATCTTCGGCACCGCGTCCAACTACATTGAGCACGCCGCCGAGATGAACACCCTGCTTGCGGCCAAAAGCGAATCCAGCCCCTATATTTTCATGAAGGCTTCCACCAGCGTGATCGGCACCGGTGCCACCGTGCTGCTGCCGCCAGAGACCGAAAAGCCCGACTGGGAGGTGGAGCTGGGCGTGGTGATCGGCCGGGGCGGGCGCCGTATCCGCAAGGAAGACGCCCTGGCGCATATTGCCGGCTATACCGTGGTCAACGATGTGTCTGCCCGCGACATGAACCGGCGCAGCGACTACCCCTTCAAGCACGACTGGTTCCGCGGCAAGAGCTGGGACACCTTCTGCCCCATGGGGCCCTGGTTTGTGCCTGCCGCTTGCGTGGCGGACCCCCACAACCTGTCGCTGCACCTGAGCCTGAACGGCGAGCCTATGCAGGACGGCAACACCAGCGAGCTGATCTGGAATATCTTCGAGCAGATCGAGTACCTGTCCAGCATCCTCACCCTGCAGAGCGGCGACCTGATCATGACCGGCACACCCGCCGGCGTTGGCATGGGGCGCGGCCTGTTCCTGAAGGCGGGTGATGTAATGGAAGCGCGGGTCGGCTCGGTGGGCACCATCCGCAACCCGGTGGCGGCGGAAGCCATTGAACACAATACGAGGGACTGCGCATGAACATCCTGAAGACAGTGGCGGCGGGCCTGGGTTTTGCCGCCGTGTTGTCGGCCTGCGGCGACACAGACAACGACAAGCACAACACAGGCCAGGTGGAATCCAAACTGACACCGGTGACTTTTAATATGTCCTGGCTGCCCCAGGGCAGTATGGCCGGCGTGATCGTGGCGATGGATCAGGGTTTTTACGCCGAGGAGGGCCTGGCAGTGTCGGTGACGCGCGGCTTCGGCGGCATTCGCACCATGAACGAACTGGACCAGGGCATGTTCGAGTTCGGCTACGGCGACCCGCTGGCCATCATCCTCAACCGCTCCAACGGCGGCAACACACGCATGATTGGCGCCCTCAACCAGCGCTGGCCGGCGGGTTTGTGCTACATCGCCGAGCGTCATACCGTCGATACGCCCGCCGATCTGGCCGGCCTGATAGTGGGCGGCGGCCAGAACTCGCCGGTGCAGGCCATTCTGCCGGCCTGGCTGGCAGCCAACAACCTGCCGCGTGACACCGTCACCATGATGCAGCTGGACCCGTCGGTGATTGCCGCCTCGCTGATTGAAGGCGATATCGACGCTGGCGAGTGCTGGCTGGGCAACAGCCTGGCGGTGTACCAGAAGCGTGCCGCCGAGGCCGGCCTGAGTGTGGGCTGGATCGAGTACAGCCAGTTCAACCTGGATATCTACGGCAGCGGCCTGGCCACCACCGACAAGCTGATCAACGAGCATCCGGCGCTGGTGCAGGGTTTTGTGGATGCCACCTACCGCGGCTACGCCTGGATGCGCGACAACCCCCAGCAGGCCACCGACATCATGCAGCGCCAGTTCCCGGTGCTCAACCGCGAGGTAACGGCGCAGCAGATTGCCGAGATGTCTGAACTGCTCGGCAGCGCCGAACAGCTCGGCCGGCTGGAAGAGGGCAAGGTGGGCAACACCCTGGCCTTCTTGAGCGCCGCCTACGCGGTGGACAAGGCGCTGGAGACGAAGGATGTTTACACCATGCAGTTTTTTGCTGCGCCGGCGGGGGAGTGAGGGCCATGTACCGACCGCAACCGACCCGCATTGGCCACCTGGTGCTGAAAGTGCGCGATGTACAGCGCTCCGCCGCCTTCTATCGCGATGTGGTGGGCCTGGAAGTCTCCGACTGGATTGACGATCGCATGGTGTTCATGCGCGCCGGCGAAGACCACCACGACCTTGCCTTGCTGCAACTGCCGCCGGATGCCATCGACCCACCACCGGGCAACTACACCGGTGTGGAGCACTTCTCTTACCGGGTGGAGAGCGTGGACGAAATCCTGCAGATCACCGAGATGCTGCAGCTGCGCGGTATCGAGATCGACCGCGGCCCGGGGCGCCACGGCCCCGGCGAAAACACCTTCATTGTGTTTCGCGACCCCGACGGCAATAACGTGGAATTCTATTCCGACATGGAGCAGATACCCCGCGCCAGCGCGCGCCAGCCACAGGTGTGGGATGGCGGCGAGCTGGAAACCTTCGACCGCTGGCGCCTGGAACGCTTTGTGGTGGAGCCGCCGGAGCGCATCAAGCAGATACTCAAGCGCCAGAGCGGGGAGGTGTCATGAAAGCGAGCGCCAATCGCGGCCTGCTGGAAGGGCTGCTGTTTTTTGTGGTGTTGGGGGTGATCTGGGAGGCCTCCGTCCACGTGTTTGACATCAAGCCCTACCTGCTGCCGGCCATCAGCGATATTGCCGATGCCCTGTGGCAGTCGCGGGCCATAATCTGGGAGAACAGCCTGATTACCCTGGGCGAGGTGCTGTGGGGCTTTCTGTCGGCAGTGGTGCTGGGCGTGCTGATAGCGGTGCTGATCTACTTCGTGCCGCTGGCCAGGCGCACCCTGTACCCCTTCATGATCGCGCTGCAGAGTATTCCCAAGATCGGCCTGGCGCCTTTGATTGTAGTGTGGTTTGGCTATGGGCTGTCGTCCAAGGTCATCATGGCCTTTTTGTTTGCCTTCTTCCCGATTGTGATTTCCACCCTCGGCGGGCTCGGCGGTGTGCCGGCCCACTTGGAGGAGCACTTTCGCGCCATGCGCGCCTCGCCCTGGGCCACCTTCTGGCGCCTGCGGGTGCCCTCGGCCCTACCGAACTTTGTCGATGGCTGCAAGGTGGCCATGCCGCTGGCGGTGATTGGCGCCATTGTGGGGGAATTCGTCGGCTCCAACGACGGGCTCGGCAACCTGATCCTGATGGCCACGGGTTCGTCCCAGACGGCCCTGACCTTTGCCGCGCTGGCGGCGGTGACAGCCCTGTCGCTGGCGCTGTTTTACATCATTGAACTGCTGGGGAGACTGGTCTGGTGGCGCTCCAATTAGTGAATCACAAAGAAGGGGAGGCGGCGCCCGTGGCGGCCGCTGGGCGCAACGGCATCGAACTGGCCGGAGTCAGCAAAATCTTCGGGCAGGGCGAGAGCGAAGTGACCGCCCTGTCGGATGTGAGCTTCAGCATTCGCGACTCGGAGTTTGTGTCAGTGATTGGCCCCAGCGGCTGTGGCAAGAGCACGCTGCTGCGTATTCTGGCCGGGCTCATTCCCTACGAGCGTGGGTCGGTGCAGGTGGCCGGCGAGCCGGTGCACGGCGCGCTGGACCCAGTGGGCGTGGTGTTCCAGACCTCCAACCTGCTGCCCTGGTTGAACGTGGAAGAGAACCTCACCCTGGCCCTGCGGGTCAACGGCAGCGATGCCAGCGCCGAGCAGCGCGCCGCCATGCTGGGCACCCTGGGCCTCACCGGCTTTGAAAAGCGCTACCCCCACGAGCTGTCGGGCGGCATGCGTCACCGGGTGGCCATTGGCCAGGCGCTGATACGCGACCCGGCGGTGCTGCTGATGGATGAGCCCTTCGGTGCCCTGGACGCGCTGACCCGGGACCACCTGAACATGGAGCTGCTGCGCATCTGGCAGGCGCGCAAAAAAACCGTGGTGCTGATTACCCACAGCATCAGCGAGGCGGTGCTGCTGTCGGACCGGGTGCTGGTGCTGTCCGAGCGCCCGGGGCGATTGATTGAAGACGTGAGCATCGACCTGCCGCGCCCGCGGGACCCGTCCGACACCCGCGAGGACCCGCGCTTTGGCGACTACATTGTGCAGTTGTCCGAACTGATGGGCGTGCGCTAGCGTGCCCCATCTGCAGGCCAACGGCGCCACCCTGTACTACGAAGAGCACGGGCTTGGGGCCGATGCGCCGGCACTGGTGCTGGCCCACGGCATGGGGGGCAATCACGCCATCTGGTTCCGGCAGCTCACGGATTTTGCCGCCAGGTTCCGGGTGATTACCTTCGACCACCGGGGCTTTGGCAATTCTAGCGACCCGGCGGGGGAAGGGCGCAGCGCCTACGTGGCCGATCTGCTGGCCCTGCTGGATCACCTGCACATTGAGCGCGCCCACCTGCTGGGTCAGTCGATGGGGGGCGGCACCTGCATCAGCTTCACATGCCAGCACCCGCGGCGGGTGGCCTCGCTGGTGGTGGCCGATTCGCTGCACGCATTGCAGGAAGGGCCCGAGGTGGCCACTATAATGGACGCCGCCCGCGCCGCCACCGCCAACCTCGGCCAGATCGAGCGGGTGCTGGGCCGGCGGGTGCGGGAAGAGGACCCCACTGCCGCGGTGCTCTACCGACAGATCAACAGCTTCAATGCCGTCACCCGGCACAATCTTGCCGGGGCCTTTGTTCGCCATGCACCGTCGGCGCTGGCGTACACTGGCGTGCCGGTGCTGTTTATCGCCGGCACCGACGACGTGCTGTTTCCCATTGCCGCCATTCGCCTGGTGGCGGCGCAGGTGGCCGGCGCGCAACTGGTGGAAATCCCCGATACAGGCCACTCGGCCTTTTATGAAAGCCCGGCGGCATTTAACCGGGCCGTACTGAACTGGATGGAGTAACAACATGGCCGCGATCAACCGCGCCGACTGCGAAGCCCGTGACAACACCGACCCCCTGGCGGGCTGCCGGGGGCAGTTTCACCTGCCCGAAAGCACCATTTACCTGGATGGCAACTCCCTGGGCGTGCTGCCGCTGGCCGCCCGCGAGCGGGCCCGGGCCGTGCTGGATAAGGAATGGGGCGAAGACCTGATACGCAGCTGGAACAAGGCCGGCTGGTGGGACCTGCCCACCCGCATTGGCGACAAGCTGGGCAAACTGATTGGCGCCGATGCCGGCGAGGTGGTAATTACCGACTCCACCGGCATTAACGTTTACAAGGCCGTGGCCGCCGCCCTGCAACTGGTGCCCGAGCGCCGGGTGATTGTGCTGGAGGGCAGCAACTTTCCCACCGACAATTACATAGTCCAGGGCCTGGTGCAGCAGCTGGGGCAGTGCTATGAAATTCGCTTTGCCGAGGAACAGGAACTGGCCTCGGCCATTGATGAGACGGTGGCGGTGGTGTGCCTGACCCAGGTGCACTACAAATCCGGGCGCGTGCTGGATATGGCAGAACTGACCCGCCGCACCCACGCCGCCGGCGCCATCAGCGTGTGGGACCTGTGCCACAGCGCCGGCGCGCTGGAGGTGGACTTGAACGGTTGCCAGGCGGATTTCGCCGTTGGCTGCACCTACAAATACCTGAACGGCGGCCCCGGCAGCCCCGGTTTTATTTTTGCGGCAAAGCGCCACCACGGCAGGGCCCAGCAGCCCCTGACCGGCTGGTGGGGGCACGCCCAGCCCTTTGCCTTTACCCGCGACTACGCGCCCCATGACTCCGTGCGCCAGATGCTGAGCGGCACCCAGCCCATCCTCAGCCTGGCGCTGGTGGAGTGCGGGCTGGATGTGTTCCTTGCCCAGGACATGGCCAGTGTGCGCGCCAAGTCGCAGCAGCTCACCCAGCTGTTTATCGACCTGGTGCAGCAGCGCTGCCCCCAGGCGGGCTTTACGCTGGTGAGCCCCAGCGACAGCGCCCGTCGCGGCAGCCAGGTGTCCTTCCATCACGCGCAGGCTTACGCCATTGTGCAGGCCCTGATTGCCCGCGGTGTGATTGGCGATTACCGGGAGCCGGGCAACATGCGCTTTGGCTTTGCGCCGCTGTATAACGGCTTCTGCGACGTGTGGGACGCGGTGGAGCATCTGGTGCAGGTGATGGCGCGCGAAGAGTGGCGCCAGGAGCAGTTCAACCGCCGCAGCGCGGTGACCTGATGGCCGGTCGCGAGCAGTGGTCCTCCCAGTGGGGCTTTATGTTGGCGGCCATGGGCTCGGCCATCGGCCTGGCCAATATGTGGCGCTTTCCCTACACCGCGGGGGTCAGTGGCGGCGGTGCCTTTGTGCTGATCTACCTCGGCGCGGTGCTCACCGTGGCTCTGCCACTGCTGATGGCGGAACTGCTGGTGGGGCGGCGCGGCCAGGCCACGCCCACCCTGTCAATCAGCCGGGCCAGCGCCGAAAGCGGCGCCAGCCGCGGCTGGACCCTGATGGGTTACGGTGGCCTGCTGGCGGCGGTGCTGGTGCTGGCCTTTTATTCTGTGGTGGGCGGCTGGACCCTGAGCTACGTGGCCATTGCCGGCAGCGGCGGCCTGCAGGGGCAGTCCGCCGAGGCGCTGCAGGCGTTGTTTGATGGCCTCACCGCCAGCCCGGGCCTGATGCTGCTGGCCTACACGGCCTTCCTCGGGATTACCGTCGCCCTGTCCTCCTTGGGCCTGCAATCCGGGGTGGAGCGCACGGTCAAACTGCTGAT
Source organism: Parahaliea mediterranea (assembly GCF_003402235.1). Taxonomy (GTDB): domain Bacteria; phylum Pseudomonadota; class Gammaproteobacteria; order Pseudomonadales; family Halieaceae; genus Parahaliea; species Parahaliea mediterranea. Next base: position 324,003 of record NZ_QEWO01000002.1, on the reverse strand, counting down.
GCCGGCGCTGCTGGTGATGCTGGTGGGCATGGTGATTTACGCTGCCATCACCGGCGATTTCACCCGCGCACTGGCCTTTCTGTTTGTGCCGGATTTCAGTGCGGTGACTCCCGCCATTGTGCTGGATGCTTTTGGCCAGGCGTTTTTTTCCATCAGTGTGGGGCTCACTAACCTGATGGCCTACGGGGCCTACATGAGTCGCAGCACCAGCATTGTGCGCTCCAGCGCGGTGATTGTCGGCGCCGATACCCTGGTGGCCCTGCTGGCGGGCCTGGCGATCTTCCCGGTGATTTTTGCCCACCAGCTGGCGCCGGCCGGCGGGCCGGGGCTGGTGTTCATGAGCCTGCCCATTGTGTTTGGCAACGTGAGCGGCGGGCTGCTGCTTGGCACTGTGTTCTTTTTGCTGCTGAGTTTTGCCGCGCTGACCTCGGCCCTGTGCATGCTGGAGACGCCCGTGTCCTACTTGATCGACGAACGGCACTGGCGCCGGCGGCCGGCCACCCTGGCGGTGGGGGTCGTTGTGTGGCTGCTGGGGCTTAGCTGCGTGCTGTCCTTCAGCTATCTGGCGGGGGTGCACCCGCTCGGGGGGCTGGACTACTTCCAGAGCATGACCTTTTTCGACTTGTTCGACTTTGTGGTCACCCGCCTGCTGTCGCCGTTGATCGGCGCCTGCATTGCGCTGTACGTGGGCTGGGCACTGGCGCGGCGGGTGACCGCCGAAGAGCTTGGCCTGGGGCAGGACACGCTGCCCTATCGCCTGTGGTTATTGTCGGTGCGCTTTGCGGTGCCGGCGGTGCTGGTGGGCCTGTGCTATTCCCTGCTGGCGGGCTGATCAAAACCCAACAGCAGGGGCGCCGGTCACAGGCCCAACACAGGCCTATGGCTGATACCAGATGGGGGAGGTGTAGGCGCGCTCCACGGTAATCATGGGAACTTCCGCATCCATCTTGATGTTGTAGCGCTTGGCGTCGTAGGCGGTCCAGCGCGGTGTGGGGATCTGCAATACCCGGGCGTAATAAAAGGCCGCTTGTGACGGGTCGAAGTCTGGGTCCTGCCACACGGTGGCCAACTCGCCAGTGCCGATGGTATTGCTCCAACTGGCGGCGGCAACATCCACGGTGTTGCCAACCGGGGGCAGTTTGCCATCGGCGCCGGGCTGTCGGCTGTCGGGGCTGGACCAACTCACATCGTAAACCTGCTCGTGGGTGTCGCCCTTGGCGTCTATCCAGCCCTTGACGATCTGGATGCGATCCAGGTTGGCGCCCTGCGGGTCGCGGCTGGCGGCCACCAGGAAGCGCGGGGCCGTACCAGTGTCGCTGCCCTCCGGGGTGCCAGAAAGGGTGCCGCCCATGGGGGTGCCGCCGGCGTAGCCGCGTGCGGCCAGGTCTGCGGCCTGTACGTCGGCATCGTCAAAGTGCCAGCCGGCAAACAGGCGCACGGCAATACGTGGCCCGGTGGTGGCATACACTTCGCGGCGCTTGAAGGCATCCCAGATGGCTTCGCGGGTGTTGTCGCTCGCCCATACAGCGGCCATGCCGGAAGCGGTCTGCTCCCAGCCCATCACTTTCCAGTCGCCCGCGCTGCCGATTGCCCGCTGCCAGCGCCCGGCGTCGGGCTCCACGCCGCTGTGCTTGCCGAAAAAGTTGTCCTCGTCGGCGGTGCTGAGGCCCGTGTGGGAGTCGGTGGAGCCGATCATGCCGAACTGGTAGGGGTTTACGCCCTCCCGGCGGGCAATGGCCAGGCCGCTCTTCAGCGCAGAGCGGGCGTATTCCGCCGGCAGCATGTCCTCGGTTTTGGGCAGCCCGAAGAAGTTGCCGCGGTCCCAGGTTTCGTAGTCGGCAAACTCATCGTCCGGCGACAGCAGGGGGTGGGTCTCCCCGTCGCCCTTCATCTGGGTGACTTCATACACCGGCTCCCAGCGGCGGCGGTTGGCGGCGTAGTCGGCATCCACGGCGGCGCCAAACTGGGTGGTTTCCACCGGGAACATGACGCCGTTGCTGAGGTTGCCGTTGTGGGGAATGGCCAGTACCTGGCCGCCGGTATCGCGTTCGTAGCCGGCCATGTAGTCCCACAGTTCGCGCGGGTCAGAGCTGTCGGTCTGGGAAAAGGGCTGTATCTGGCCGACGGTGGCGGCATCGTCGCGGTACATGATGACCCGGTGCAAGTTGTTGCCGCGTACGCCAGCGGTCCATTCGTAGCCCAGCAGGGCGGTGAACTCGCCGGGCTGGTTGAAGCGCTCTGCGGTGGCCAGGGTGTCCTGCCAGATGGACTGGTGCAGGGCGGGGCCGCCGAGGGTGGACAGCAGGGTAAAGGCCGCGCGGCGCTGCTCACCGTCCTTGATCATGGCCTGGAAGGCGCGCTGCTGCTGCGCCGAGCCGGTGACCTGTTCATGCCAGTGGGCGGCGGTCTCGTTGCTGGTCACCTCTGGGTCACCGTCGTACACACGCTGCATGATGCCCAGGGATTCCGCGTGGTCGGCAACCAGCAGGAAGTCCAGCGGTCGGTCCAGCCGGGCCTTCAGGCCGTGGCTGGAGGTGACGGTTTCGCCGCGGGCAAAGCGGAAGGCCTGTTCCAGCTCCAGGCGCACGCCAAAGCCAAAGGCATCGGTGGACTGGCTGGTATGCAGGTGGGTATCGCCCCACAGCAGCTGTTTCTGGCCTGCGGTTGCCTGGCTTGCGGTGGCGGCCTGGGCAGTCGCGGGCTCGGCGGCCTTCAGGCCGGCAGTGCCAAGGGCCGCGGCGCAGGCCAGGGCGAGGGCGAAGGGACGGTAGTTGGTGTTGGAACCGGTGTGGTGGCGGTGGTACATGGCTGCTCTCCTTGTTCTTGTTCGGTCAACAGGCGGTCGCCTGTTCGTATCAGCAAGCGAACATTGCCGCTGCGCGCGTGGGCATGGAGATGGCGGCAATGTGCATACGCCCCGGGGAGCGGGGCGTATGTTGGAGCGGGCGGGCAGCCCTGCCTGGGTGCCCCATGCCGGAGGGCGGGGCAGGGCTGGCCGGCAACGCTGAAGGTGGAGCTTAGAAGAAGTAGTCCATCTTCACGTTCCAGGTGCTGGGGGCACCCAGCACGCACCGCTGGACCATGGTGTTGTTCGCAGCATTCAGCGCGCCGAGCTGGGCGCCGAAGGGCTGGTCATACATGGTCAGGCAGTAGCCTTCGTCCGTCAGGTTGTTGCCAAACAGGGTCACGGACCACTTGCCACCGGCGTCGCGCACACCCACGCGGGCGTCGATGAGGGAGTAGGCCTCCTGCACCGATTGCGGGTTGTTGTTGGATACAGCGCCGAGATTCTGCTCGTCCATCCACATCCAGCTGGCACCCACAAACCACTCCATGCTATCGCCCAGGCTGTCGCTCCAATCGGCGGCAAGGGAGGTCTGCCACTCGGGGGAGTAGGGCTTGCTCTCACCGGTCAGATCCTGGTTGGGGCCGCCAGGCAGGCCGGGGGCGTCCTTGAAGTCCAGGTATTCGGAATCCAGGTAGCTGATGCCGGCGCGCAGGGACAGCTGATCCAGCGGTACCCAGGCAATATCGGCTTCCAGGCCCTGCTGGCGTACCTCGCCGGCGTTGACCACCACGAAGGACAGGCCGTCGAACAGGCGATCCTGGAAGTCTTCCAGGTCGGTGCGGTAGGCGGTGATGTTGGCGGTCATGCTGCCATCGAGCAGGGTGCTCTTCAGGCCCAACTCATAGTTGGTGGCCTCTTCCGGGCCGAAGATGCGGCGTTCGCGGCCGAGTGCGATGCTGCCACCTTCGGAGTTAAAGCCGCCGGACTTGTAGCCGGTGGAGGCGGTGGCAAACAGCATGATGTCGTTGTTGACGAACCAGTTAACGTTGCCGAACCAGGTGGACTTGGAGTCGTCGCGCTCCATGTCGAGCACGGTTTCGTTGGTGCGCACCAGGCCGCCGAAGGGATTGTTGACCACCTGTACAAAGTCGCCATCTTTCTGGTCTTCGGTGTAGCGGCCGCCAAAGGTGGCGGTGAAGGCCTCGCTGATGTTCCAGGTGGCCTGGCCAAAGAGGGCGATGCTGTCCAGGTCCTGGGTGAACTGGCTGTCTACCATGGCGTCTTGCTGCAAGGTATCGCACTGCAGGCCAGCTTCCAGGCCCACCAGGCCAGCAATGGTGGGGGTGCAGTAGTCGTCACCGGCATCGAAGGCCTGCCCGATGTTGTACTCCTCCTGGTAGTAGAACAGGCCGCCCACCCAGTCGATGGTGGCGCCCCCGGGGGAGATGAGCTGGAATTCCTGGGACACGGTTTCTGTTTCGTACAGGGTGTCGCGCAGCACCATGTAGGCCGGGATGCGCAGGGCACTTTCGTAGACGTCGGCCTCCCAGTTGCGGTAGGCGGAGATGGAGCGCAGGCGAATGCCGCTGGCGAAGTCGTAGTTGATATCAACCGACAGGCCATACTGCTCGTCATTCAGCTTGTCGCGGTGATCCTGGCTGATCTGCTGGTCGTAACCGTCCTTGGTGGACGCGCCGGCACCGTAGAGGGCTTGCAGGGTGGCGTCAAACACCGGGTTCTCGGTGCCTTCTGTGATTTCGATGGCGCCGCCGCCGGAGTTGATTTCGGCGTAGTCGGCGGTCACCAGCATGGACAGGTTGTCGCTGAAGTCAAACAGCAGCTTGCCGCGCAGGTTGAGGTCGTCGCGCTCGCCAATCTCGTCGCCGTTGAGCAGGTTTTTACCGTAGCCGTCGCGCTCGGAGTATTTGATGGCGATGCGCCCGGCTACTTTCTCTCCAAGTGGGGCGTTGTACATGCCGCCCACTTCGTAGGCGCTGTAGTCACCAAAGCCGGCTTCCACCATGCCCTCGTGCTCGTAGCCGGGGTTGTTGGTGGTGATGTTCAGGGCACCCATGGGGGTGTTGCGGCCAAACAGCGTGCCCTGGGGGCCGCGCAGTACCTCGAAGGAGGCAACATCCATCAGCTGGCCGATGACCGAACCGGGGCGAGGGTAGTAAACACCGTCGATGAACACGCCAACACTGGGCTCAATACCACTGTTGCCCACTGAGCCCACACCGCGTATTGCAATGCGGCTGTTGGTCTGCTGGGACGAGTTTGAAATGGTGAAGTTGGGCGTCATTTGGGCCACATCGCCGATGTCCTTCACGCCGGCTGCGTTCAGGTAGTCCCCGGAGAAGGCGGTGATGGAAATGGGCACATCCTGGATGTCCTGGGCGCGCTTTTGGGCGGTAACAACAACTTCTTCCAGCGCAGGCTGTGCCTGGGCAATATGGGCGGCGGTCAGGGCGGCAGTCAGGGCACTGAGCCTGAAGAGACGTGGTGTCATGGGTCGTTCCTCGGTTGTTATCGGTGTCACTGTTATCTGGCCTGCGGTGGCCGATTATCATGCAGCCAGCGGCTATTTTTTAGGCACGCTGGACGGAGCCGGCGCGACAATAGCGGGTCTTGTCGAATGATACTGTCAGCAAAACGACAGTTTTTGATGACTTATAAGTGTAGCAGCCATCCCGGCCTTGGCCGGGTTAAACGCCCATTGGCCTGCCGCGCTGCGGCGCTCAGTGCAGCGCCGTAATCACTCCGGGCTGCCAGCTTAGCAGAACCAGCACCAAGGTGGCGGCCAGCAGGAAGGGCAGTACCGCCTGGAATACCCGGCCGGGGCCGATTTGGGCGGCCTCGGCGGCAATATAGAGCCCGGTGCCCACCGGTGGTGTCAGCAGCCCCAGCACCAGGTTCAGTGACAGGATGATGCCGAACTGGTAGGGGTCGATGCCATACTGAGTGGCTGCGATGGGCAGCAGAATGGGCACCAGCATGATCATGGCGGGAATACCGTCCAGCAGGGCGCCTACCAGCAACAGAGCCAGGTTGACCAGCAGCAGGAAATAAAACGGATTTTGCGTGAGACCCGTGATGCCCGCGGCCAGCTGTTGGGGAATCTGCTCGAAAAGCAGCACCCAGCTGAGCAGGCCGGCAGTGGCAATCACGAACAGGATGAGGGCTGCGCCAGTGCTGGCGCGCAACAGTGCCTGCCACAGGGCGCGCCTGTCCAGCTCCCGGTAGTAAAAGCGCCCCAGCGCCCAGGCGGCGGCGGCGGCCAGGGCGGCAGCCTCGGTTGGCGTCGCCAGGCCAAGGGTGATGGAGGCAATGATGATGCAGGGTACCAGAGCTGGCACCAGGCCTTCGCGCAGCCGGGTCCGACGGTCTTGTCCCTTCAGGGCATCGCCTCTGGGCAGATCCAGCCGGCGCGACAGAACACCCAGTGTGGCAAGAAAAGCGAACAACAGCAGCAGGCCAGGCAGGATGCCGGCGATGAACAGGTCCGCAATGGACAGTTGTGCCAGCACGCCGTAAATCACCAGCAGCATGGAGGGTGGAATAATCGGAGAGAGCAGCCCGCCTGCGGCGGTGGTGGCTGCCGCGAAGGCCGGGCTGTAGCCCTGGGCCTTCATTGCTGGCGTCATGGTGCGCGACATCACGGCGATCTGCGCCGCCGCCGAACCGATAATGGCCGCCACCAGGCTATTTGCCAGCAGGTTCACGAAGGCAAGGCCGCCGCGCACCTGGCCAACCATTACTGAGGCAGCCCGCACCAGGCGTGGCGTAATGCCGGCGCCATTCATGAGCTCGCCCACCAGCATGAACAGGGGAATGGCCAGCAACCCGTAGCTTTCCACGGCGGCAAACTGCTGCAGCGCATAAGACTGCAGTAACACCGTATTGCCAGAGACCACGATATAGGTTGCCGTTACTAGCCCCAGACAGACGGCGATGGGCACGCCGGCCAGCAACAGGAGCAGGAACAGCGCGATGGTCACAGGTGGCGATTCTCCAGCAGGTTGGCCAGCGAGAACAGGAGAAGGCTGAGGGCCATGATTGGCATGACCAGCCACGGCCAGATGCGGCCGATGCCCAGGGTGTGGGTGGGGTCACGGTAAATAAAGTTGTAGCTGGCGCGGATAAAGGCATCTACGTCAAAACCAACGCTGATCAGTAGCGGCAGGTCAAACCACAGCCAGCATGTCGCCACCATCACCAGGGCGAAGGCGAGCACCGCCGTGTCGGCAAGGTAGTGCAGGCCGCGGCGCCAGCGGGCGCCAAGCAGCGATGGCAGCAGGCGCAGGGCAATGGCCTCCCGCCGGCGCACTGTTGTGACGGCGCCCAGTAGGGCCGACCAGATCATGCAGTACACCGCCAGCTCGTCCACCCAGAACAGCGCACTGCCCAGGGAGCGGGTGATGACATTCAACAGAATGAGTAGCGCCGTTGCGCCGAGCAGGCCGGCGGCGCAACAGTGCAGCACACGGCACCAGGCATCGGCCATGCGCCCAAGGAGCATCACGGCGGCAGTGTGTGCTGCTGCCACTGTACAGGAGCCTCGCCAAACCAGGCGGCATCCACCGCCGTGATGGTAATACCGGTGGCCTGCAACTGGTTGAGCCATTGGGCTTCCAGTGCCGGGTAGCGATTCAGCACCGCCTCCAACTGCTGCTGGAGCAGGGCTGCCAAAGCCTGCCGTAGGTGAGCTGGCAGGCGCAGTGAACCGCGGGCGGACATCAGGCCTACCGCAGGGAACATCATGTGGCCTGAAAGGAGCAGGGTGTCGGCGTATTCGTAGTAGCGCAGTGTCCAGATGGATTCCAGATCCATGTCGATGGCGTCAATCTGCCCGTTGGCAAGGGCATCAAACACCGACGACAGCGGCATGGGGGTGGGCGCAGCGCCAAGCAACCGGTAAAAATCCCGCACCGGGGCGAGCGGAGTAATTCGCACCTTGATGCCTTGCAAGTCCTGCACTTGTGCTAGTGGTTTTCGGCTCAGAATGTGGCGCATGCCGGCCATGGTATAGCCGGTGCCAATCACCCCGAGTTCGTCGGGCAAGCCGGCCAGCAGCTCGCGCGCTGCAGCGGACCCAAGCAGTTCGGCTGCCTGTTGAGCGCTGCCAACCCGGTAGGGCGCGTACAAGGCATTGAAGCGCGGCAGGCGATTGCTCAGTTCCGAGACGGTGAGAATGGCAAAATCCAGGGCACCGGTTTGCAGCAATTGCAGCATCTGGGCCTCGGTGCCGAGCTGGCGACTGGGATAGACGATTACTTCATGTTCGCCGCCGTACTGTGTGGCCACCGCACTGGCAAAGGCGTCAGCGGCGTCCGTCCACTGGTGCCCCGGCGGGGTGATCAGCCCAATGCGAAACAACGTGGCAGCCGCAGGCATCGAGAAGCCCCACAGCAACAGCAGGCTGGCGATATAATGCCGGGCATGTCGTAGACAGCGGGTCACGGCCGTTCCATAAGCAGCGGGGCAGGACATACTGGCGCACTTGCCACCGGCCTGAAAAATCGCCATCTCATGGCTTTCTATAGCGACTTTGTTATATATGGGTTTGATATAGCTGGCGCACGAAAGGTTATTTTACTTTATAGCTGGTCTCTTCGTAAGTTTGACCCCACTGTCTCTGTGGAATTCGTCAGGGACTGCAAACAAAGGCACTTGCCGCATTCACACATCTGGCACTTTCAGCGCAGCTGGGGGACGGGGAATAATGAATAAGACGACATTACAGAGAAGAACGCTGCCGGCACTACACAAGAAAACGCTGCCGGCACTGGTGGCTGGTGCCGTAATGGCCGGCATCACCCCTGCGGCGCTGCATGCCCAGGAGGGCCACTCGCTGGCGTTGGAAGAGGTGGTGGTTACCGCCCGCAAGCGCAGTGAGAGCCTGCAGAGCGCGCCGGTATCGGCGGCAGTGTTTGATGCCGACTTCCTGGCGGAATCCGAAATCAACGATATCTCTGAGGTGATTGGCCGCGTGCCCGGCTTTGTGATGAACGCCGATAACGTGACTGAGCCCAACATCTTCATGCGTGGCATTGGCACCGATATCGAGAGCGCCGCGTCAAACTCCGCCATTGGCATGTTCGTGAACGAGGTGTACCTGTCCCGCGCCATGGCCTTTTCCATGGACCTGGTGGATATCGCGCGGGTGGAGGTGGTACGCGGGCCCCAGGGCACGCTCTACGGCAAGAACGTGACTGGCGGCGTGGTGAACTTTGTCACTAACCGCCCGAGCGACGAAACCGACGCCCAGGTGGAGATTACCGCCGGTGACTACGACCTGATCGAAACCCAGGGCTTTGTGAACGGCGCCCTTGGCGACAACCTGCAGGGGCGTATCAGCGCAAGCTACCGCGACCGTGGCGGCTTTGCCGACAATACCTTTACTGGCGACGACATGGAGACGCTGGAATCCACCGCCGTGCGCGGCCAACTGCGCTATTTGGCCAACGATGACCTGGAATTCCTGTTCAGCGCGGACTACAACCGCCGGGAGGGCACCGCTCCCTGGATCGATATGGAGATTCCCTCAGAGCACAACGTGCCCTTTAAAAACCGCGACCCGCGCAAGGGGCCCAACAACATCACCGGCGAATCCGACGCCGAGGTGGAAGGGGCCGACCTGCACATCAACTGGACCACCGACAGCGGCACCCTCACCTCCATCACCGCTGTGCGCAAGGGCCAGTTCGACTACCTCTCCAACGACGGCGGCAGCTTCATCGACTTTGATGCACTGCCCTATGACGACGATGGCCGGGTTGATTTCTTCACGCTGCACTTTGGCGACGGACCGGTGAGCGCGGCGGATTTCAACGATGACTACTACGTCAACCGCAAGTCCGAGGAAGTGGACAGTTTCTCCCAGGAACTGCGCTGGCAGTCCGCCATGGATGGCAGCGTGAATTACATGCTTGGCCTGTTCTACATGTACGAGGACATCCAGCGCGAAGAAGACGCCGACTATCTCTTTGTCGACTTCTGGAACGAGGGCTACGAGGGCGCAGTCACCACCTCCAAAAACGACACCTACGGCGCCTTTGCCGAGCTCACCTGGGACATTTCCGATTCTGTCAGCGCGGTGTTTGGCCTGCGCTATACCCTGGATGAAAAGGATTTTGCGGTAAAACGCAGCAACGTGGGCAACTTCCTCGGGGCGCCCTTTGAGGACGAGAATGGCAACATTATTCAGGCCTTTAGCGCCAGTGATAGCGATAGCTGGGATTCCATCGACCCGGCCGTGACCCTGAACTGGCAGGCCACCGACGATGTGTTCCTCTACGCCTCGGCCTCCACCGGCTTCAAGAGCGGCGGCTGGAACGGCGAGAACGCCACCACCGCGGCGGAGGCGGCCCAACCCTACGACACCGAAGAAGCGGTGAACTTTGAGATCGGCGGCAAAACCCAGCTGCTGGATAACCGCCTGCGGCTGAATGCCACCGGCTTCTTCACCACCTACGAGGACCTGCAAACCCAGCAGTTTGTGGTGTACGACGAAAACCTGCCGCCCGACAACATCATCGCCAACGCCGGCGAGGCGGAAGTGAAGGGCATCGAGCTGGAATTTTCCGCCGTGTTCACCGAGTGGTGGTCGCTCTCTGGCACCTACGCCTACCAGGACGGTGAAATCACCGGCGACCTGATCAGCACTACCCTTGGCTACAACCCGGAGTGTGACTGCTCCAACCTGCGCGAGGACACCAACCTCAAGGGCAACACCCTGCGCCGCACGCCGGAGAATTCCTATAACCTGGTGAACACCTTAAGCTTTGAGCTGGGCGGCGCCGGCGCCGTCGATTTTGTGGTGGACTACAGCTACACCGACGCCTACTTCTTCGACAACGAGAACAACCCGCGCACCAAAAACGACGCTTACAGCGTCTGGAACGCCAGCGTCAACTGGTACTCACCCACCGATAAGTGGATGCTCTCGCTGTGGGGCAAAAACCTGGACGACGAACTGTATGCCTCCGGCAAGGTGGACGTGATTGGCTCGGTGCTCACCTCCTATGCGCCGCCGCGTACCTGGGGCGCCACCGTGCGCTGGAACCTCGACTGAGCCCCATGCAACCGAACAGGAGCACAATGATGTACACGCCGTTTACCGCCCTGCGCCGGCGGGCTCTGGCCGCTGCCCTCACCAGCCTGGTGTCGGGTGGCGTGGCCGCCGCCGGGGGCGGCTCGCTGCCCGCCGATGCGCCCATCGACATCCGCGACCCGCAGATCCAGATCCTGCACGATCTGGTCTACGACCAGAAACCCCCGGCCCCGGTGCCGGGGGTGGACTACGGCATGGACCCAAAAATCGGGGTTTTTCACCACCCCAGGGCCACGCCGCTGGTAACCGAGTTCCCCAACTTCGAGGGGCAGCTGGATCACTGGGACCAGAACAGCTACGCCAAGAACGTGGAGGTGCTGGCGGTGTACACCGACATCGCCTCGCCCTTTCACTCCTGGCAGAACATTGTCGACTTTGGCGATACGCGCTACCTGTATGTTTACGGCAGTCGCAACCTGCGCATTTTCGATATTACCGACCCAGCCCGTGCCAAACTGGTGCACAGCAAGGGCAGCAAGTGGAGCGGCAAGGGCCCGAGCGAGGAAGTAAACCCCTTCCCCGAAGGCGAGCGCTTTGGCGCCGCTTCCATCCAGTGGCACGACAAACTGGGCAAGTACGTGATGGTGCAGTCCTACGAAGTGGGTCGCATCGGCGTTATGACCGACAAAATGAAAGAGCCCGAGCGGGTGGATTACGTGCGCCACTGGCCGGCCCACAAGGGCTTTAAGGTATATGCCATGAACGGCCCGCTGCCTGACGAATGGGAGCTGCTGGCCACGGTCAACACAGACTACCAGCACCCGGATGCCCCGATCGGCGAGCAGCGCGGCTCCGGCGCGCTGGATGTGCCGGCCTGGTTTGGCGGCAAATACATGTTCCTGTCGGCGGCGCCGGATGAGACCTTCGCCCTCAGCGAATACCCGGACTACCTCTACTCGCCGGGTTACCAGGCCTGGGATATGACCGACCCGGCCAATCCCAAATTCCTCGACCAGTTTGCCGCCCTCGGCCAGATTGCCGGCGAGGCCGCTCACGAAGACGCCTACCTGATGAACCCGCGGGCGGGCAATCGCACATCCTGGATGGGCTCGCGCATGCCGCCCTTTTTGCCAAAGCCGGTGGAGGAGGGGGGCAAGATCGCCTTCGGCGGCATGGCCGGACTTGGCCTGCGCATCCTCGATGTCAGCGACCCGGCCAACATGAAGGAAGTGGGCAGCCTCAACGTGCCACCCAAGTTTGCCGGCACCGAGTTCGACAATGTGGATGTCAGCCAGTACGAGCGCACCGGCTACGTGCTCACCAACGGCTACCCCATGAACGACGAATGCTACGAACCCTACAAGGACATCTTCGTGGTTGACGCCAGTGATGTCAGCGCGCCGAAGGTGGCCGCCAAACTGCCGCGGCCCACACCGCCGGCAGAGGCGTCCTTTACCGACTACTGCCAGCGCAAGGGGAGCTTTGGCCCCAAGCGCCCGGGTTATCACACCACCCAGCCCGGCCGCTGGAAGCAGGGCATAGTACCCTACGCCTTCTATAACGCCGGGGTGCAGATATTCGACGTGAGCGACCCCACCAACGCGACCATTGCCGGCTACTACGTGCCGCGTTTTCCCACCCCGGAAGAGGCGCCGGACTATGTCACCGGCAACCTCAGCTACGGTATCTATGTGGAGTACGACCGCAACGTGTTGTGGCTGTTTACCAACTACGCCATCTACGCCCTGAGCACGCCGCTGCTGGGCGAACCCCAGAGCGGCGTGCCGGACACACCCTGGCCGCCGCGCTGAGCCCCTTACCTGCTGTGCAGTTTGGCCGCCCTCGGGCGGCTTTTTTCGTCAGTGGGCGGTGATTTGCCGGTACAGCGCATCGGGCGCCAGGTCGGCCTTGTTCGGCCAGCACACTGCGCCGAACTCATCGACTCTGGCCTGGGCGAACAGGGCCGGGTCTTTCAGCGGGGCGAACATTGGCCCAAACAGACGGTCGGCAATACACACATCGCCCGTCGTGCCGTCGTCGAAGGTTAGTAGCAGGATGTAGCCGGCTTTGGTTTCAACCTGCGTGACTCGGCGCATGGGTGTTACTCCAATGGGTCAATTGAATTCAGTGGCTGGTGCCGTTGAGCCAACTGCCAGTCCTCGCGCAGCTCCTGTCGGTGCTCAACGGCCCACTCCAGTACCAGGGAGCGCACGCGCCTGGGGAGTTCGCCGTCTATGATCGCCAGTGTTTCAATGCAGATCAACGCCTGGTGCTCGTTGTAATAGGCGTGAAAGTGCGGCGGACTGTGATCGTCGTAGTACATCCTGATGTAAATGCCGAAGAATTCGCTGATGGTGGGCATGTCGGGCTCCGCTTTTGCGCAGCGCCGAGGTTAGCCGGTTGCGGCGCGCTGGCGTTCATCACAAACGCGCTTTTTGTTATAGCTCCCGCCACAAATTGTATTTATCCCATATACCCCCCCTTCGCTAGACTGCTCCCACATTCCCGGCAACAAGAGGTCGTCATGACTGCAAAAACCGTCGCATTTGAAGTAGTGGAAGCCCTGCGTGATCTGGGCGTCAAGCATGTATTTGGCGTGCCCAGCGGTGGCTGGGTGGATTACATGGAAGCCCTGCGGCAGACGGACGGCATTGAGTTCGTGCTTGCCACCCACGAGGGCGGTGCAGCGTTCATGGCGGATGTGTGCGGCCGCCTGAGCGGGGCACCCGGCGTGTGCTTTGGCACCTTCGGCCCCGGCGCCACCAACCTGTCCACCGGGATTGGCAGCGCCCTGCTGGATCGCTCGCCGATGATCGCCCTGACCGACGAGATGCCAGAGCCAATGCGCCACCGGGTGACCCAGATGGGGATTGATCACCAGGCGCTGATGGCGCCGGTTACCAAGGCCACGACCCGGCTGAGTGCGGACAACGCCCGCAAGATTGTGATGGATGCCGGCCGGCTTGCCATGAGCGAGCGCCCGGGGCCGGTGCATATCGGCCTGCCGGTGGGCCTGAGCGCGCAGGCCGCCGGCCCCTCGGCAGAGCCTGACACAATCCCGGCGCCGGCACAGGCGGCTGCGGAGGCACTGGCCGAGGCGGCTGAACGCCTGGCCGCGGCCAGCAAACCCCTGCTGGTGCTTGGCCTTGGGGCCGTGCGCGCCGGGGTGGCCGCGCAGGCCATTGCCCTGGCAGAAGCCCTGCAGGCACCCATTGTGCTGAACCCGATGGCCAAGGGCATGGTGGCCGAAGATCACCCCCTCTACGCCGGCGTGCTGTTCCACGCGCTGTCGGATGTGGTGGCCGAAACCTACAGCCAGGCCGATCTGGTGATCGGCGTTGGCTACGACCCGGTGGAATTCAACTACGAGCAGTGGATGCCGGCGGCGGCGCTGCTCAACCTGGACACCGTGGCCGTGGATATCGACCGTGCCCAGTATCCCGAGGTGACCGATGTGGTCGGCGACATCGCCCATTCGCTGCAGGCCCTCACGGGCGCAGGCGCCAGCCCCGGCAACTGGGACCTGGACGCCATGCGCGCGCGGCGCAGCGCCATGTTTGCGCGCATGTCGCCAGATTCCACCACCTTCGGCCCCTGTGCCGCGCTGGATGTGCTGCGCGAGGTATGGCCCCAGGAGGGCATCATGACCTGCGACGTGGGTGCCCACATTCACCTGATTGGCCAGAAGTGGCCGACGCCTGCCCCCGGCAAACAGCTGATGACCAACGGCTGGTCGGCCATGGGTTTTGCTATTCCGGCGGCGATTGCCGCCAAGCTGTGCCGGCCCGAGCTGCCGGTGTGCTCGGTGATTGGCGACGGCGGCTTCCTGATGACCTGTGGCGAGCTGGCGGTGGCGGTACGGCTGAACCTGAAGATCGTATTCGTGGTGTTTACCGACAACGACCTGGCCCTGATCCGCATCAAACAGGAGAAGAAAGACAACCCGATCTACGGCACCCCCATTCGCGAAGCCGGCACCATCGGCGGCGACAACCTGTTCGGTGTGCCGGTGCTGAAGGCGGAGGATCCTGAAAGCTACCGCAATGCCCTGCAGCAAGCCGTGGGCATGGACGGGCCGGTGATTGTGGAGGCCATTATCGACAGCCGCGAATACGACGGCCTTGTGCTGAGGAAAAACAAACTGTGATCGCAGCGGCGGAGCATTACCTGCCGGTGGGGCGCACCTTGTTGCTGGGCGGTCAGTGGCAGGCCGGCGAGCGCTGCATGCCGGTGTATAACCCCTGGACCCGGGACGTGCTGCAGGAGGTGGCCTGCGCCGGCCCGGCCGAGGTGGCCCGGGCCCTGGAATATGCCCGTAGCGGCGCCCGGCGCAGCCGCGCCCTTGGCAGCGGTGAGCGCGCCGTCCTGTTGCGGCGGGCGGCGGAACTGGTGCAGGCCAGGGCCGCGGAATTTGCCCGCTGCATTACTAGCGAAAGCGGCAAGCCGATCAGCGCCGCGCAAAAAGAGGTGGCGCGCTGCATCCATACCCTGCGGCTGTCCGCCGAGGAGGCCACGCGCATTGTTGGCGAAACCCTGAACTTTGACAGTGTGGAGGGCGGAGCGGGGCGCAGTGGCTACTACCAGTACGAGCCCCTCGGGATTGTGGTGGCCATCACGCCGTTCAATGACCCCCTCAACCTGGTGGCCCACAAACTGGGGCCGGCCATCGCCGCCGGCAACGCCACCATTCTCAAACCCGCCGAACAGGCGCCCCTCAGCGCCCTGATGCTGGTGCGGGTGCTGCTGGAGGCAGGCCTGCCGCCGGGGGTGGTGAACGTGCTCACCGGCTACGGCAGCGACTTTGGCGCGGCGCTGGTGGGCGCGCCGGAGGTGGCGCTGGTGTCCTTCACCGGCGGCGAAGCGGCGGGGCAGGCCATCGCCCGGCAGGCGGGCATGAAGCGCCTGCTCATGGAGCTGGGCGCCAACTCGCCAGTGATTGTCAGCGACCGGGCCGACCTGGATCGCGCAGTCCCGTCCTGCGTGAGTGGTGCCTACTGGGCCTCCGGGCAGAACTGCGTGGGCGTGCAGCGCATCTTCGTGCAGCAGCGCATCTACCGGGAGTTTGCCGAACGCTTTGCCTGCCAGGCCCGCGCCCTGCAGGTGGGAGACCCCGGCAGCGAGCACTGCGATGTCGGCCCGCTGATCTCCCCGGCCGATGTGCAGCGGGTGGACCGGTGGGTGCAGCAGGCCCTGTCCCAGGGCGCCAATCTGTTGTGCGGCGGCGAGGCCGTGGGAGCCGTGGCCTATCTGCCCACCGTGCTGGACGTGGGGCAGCGCCAGGTGAGCGTGTGCGACACCGAGGTTTTCGGGCCGGTGGTCAGCCTGCACAGCTACGACGCACTGGATGAAGCCATCGCCGCGGCCAACCGCCCCGACTACATGATTCACGGCGCCATTTTCACCGACAGCCTGCAGGAGGCCATGCGCGCCATCCGCGAGTTGGAGTGCGCTGGCGTGCTGGTGAACGACTCCACCGACTATCGCCTGGACGCCATGCCCTTTGGTGGCAGCAAGCGGGGCTCAATGGGCCGCGAAGGCGTGCGCCACGCCATCGCCCAGATGGTGCAAACCAAGACGGTGTGTTTCAACCTGTCGGCCTGAGCGGTTCCCGACAGGCGGCCTACAACTGGTAGCGCAGTGATAGGAAGTAGCGGCGCGGGGCGGTGTAGCTCACATCGGTTGCGCCAAAGGCATCAATGGTAAAGCCGCCATTGATCGCCCGCTCGTCCCCGAGGTTGCGCCCGTGCAGGGCCACCTGCCAGTGGGACTGTGGGGTGGTGTAGATCACACCGGCGTTCCAGGTGGTAAAGCCGTCCGGGTGCAGCACGTCAAAGTCGCGGGCGGCCCGGTCGTTGGTGTAGTAGACATCGTCCTTGTAATACACATCCGCCAGTAACTTCAGGCTGCCGCCTTGGCTGAACACCCACTCGTACTGGGCCATCAGGCTGCCGGTCCATTCCGGGGTGTCCTGGAAGGGGCGGTTGCTGAGATCCTCCACTTGCCCGGTGGCCGGGTTGATGCTCTCGAAGGTGTCGAACTCGGCGTCAATCCAGCCAAGGCTGCCGGTGAGGGTCAGTCCCTCCATGGGCAGGGCGGAGATTTCCAATTCAGCGCCCGTGATGCTGGAGTCACCGGCATTGTCGACGATCAGCGCCAGGCCGCCCCCGAGAGAGGCCGACGAGCGGTTGACCAGAAATTGCTGGTCCTGATAGTCGTTGTAGAACAGGGCGCCGTTCACAATCAGGCGCCGGTCCAGCCATGCGGATTTCAGTCCCCATTCATAGGCTGTGAGGATCTCCGGGTCGGCCACGGAAATTTCGGCCAGTGCGGTGGGGCGGCCGTTGAATGCACCACTGCGAAAACCCTGGGAGGCACTTACGTAGGTCATGATGTCATCGCTGATGTCCCACTCCAGGCCAATTTTCGGGGAGATCTCATTCCAGCGCTCCTTGCACTGGTAGCGACTGCCGTTGCCGCTGGCCACCACATCGCCGCAGGCGCCAGGGTCGGTGGCCCCGGGGGTGATGAAGGCCGTCTGGCTGGCGCGGCGCACCGAGAACATATCCAGTTCTTTTTCCTCGTCGGTGTAGCGCGCGGCGAGGGTCAGCCGCAGGTGGTCGCTGAGGCTGTAGATACCGTGTACATAGGCTGCGTAGCTGGTGGTCTGTTGCTGGCGCGCGTAGTGCAGGGTGAGGTCCAGCGGCACCGCCAGAAAGGCCACTGGCGTGCCATCTGGCAGGGTCACATCCAGCGGCTGGCTGGACAGCGCCTCGAACAGCCCCGAGGCCACTGTAATGTCGCTGTCGTGCTCGGCGTCTTCATCCAGGTAGTAGAGGCCGGCAACCCAGTCCAGCTTGTCGTTCAGGGCCAGCCCGGAAGCAATAAACTCCTGGCTGAACTGGTCGCCGTCAATCTTGCTGCCCACGGAAAAGTAATCCTGCGGGTTGTTGTCACTGTCGCGATAAATCTCCGACTCGAGTTTACGATAGCCGGTTATGGACTGGAGTTGCAGATCGTCCCAGCGCCAGGTATTGGTCCAGCTGGCACCGCGTGAATCCAGGTCGTCCCGCTCCAGTTCGTTCAGTACATTGCTTTTGTCGATATCGGTATTGGGTGTACAGCAGGGGTCGCCGGGGCTGACAAAGGTGTTGTACAGAAAGGGAAAGAATTCCGCGTTGTTGAAAGTGGCCAGCACCCGGGGATACACGTTCTGGCGCTGGTGTGCGGCGTCCAGCACCAGGTGGCTGTCGAAGCGCTCCCCCGGTGTCCACAGCAGATGAACCCGGCCGCCGGCCATGTCGTCGTTGCCGGCATCCTGCCCGCGGCGCTCCTGCCAGCCGTCGGACTCGCGCACCAAAAACGCCGCACTGGCCGCCAGTGTGTCGCTGATCAATGGAATAGAAAGGTAGCCGTTCAGTTCCCGGTGCTGGTAGGAACCGGTGACGCCTTCCAGCTGGAACTCCACCTCGTCGCCCGGCTTCTTGGTCACCACGTTAATGGCGCCGCCAATGGTGTTCTTGCCGTAGAGCGTGCCCTGGGGGCCGCGCAGCACCTGAACCTGTTCAATGTCGGCAAACTCCAGGTTGGCGCCAATGGTGCGCGACTGGTAGACGTTGTCGATGTACATGCCCACGCCCGGGTCGGTGGTAATGGCGAAATCGAACTGGCCCACACCGCGAATGAAGGCCTGCAGCGTGCTGTTGCCACCGTCGCTGCCGATGCGAAAGTTCAGGTTGGGCACCAGATTCTCCAGGCTGGAGAGTTCCGGCAGATCCGCATCCGCCAGCAACTCACCACTCAGGGCAGTAACCGACACGGAGGTGCGCTGCAGATCCTGCTCGCGCCGCTGGGCAGTCACAACCACCTCTTCAAGGGCAGTGGGCCGATCGGTCTGGGTCTGCGCCTGTGCTGGCGCCAGGGCGACGGGCAGTGCCGCAGCCAGGGTCAGGGCGGCGAGCGCCTGTTGCGGGTGTAGGGAAATCCCGGTCATGGTGAGCACCTCTGTTATCTGTGTGTTATGGCACCTCCCTGTAAAACTAGGCGTACGGGGTCGTCGCGTCAACGCGGGTTTGCGCGCGCGGGTATCGATAGTCAGTCCGGCGCTGGTAAAGGTGGCAGATAGTCTGCCGATAATGCGGGCCCTGTTGGCCTGTGTCGGATGGGTTAGCGCCGGGTTGGTGCAGCGCTGGGAATTGAGGTGAAATCGATGGCACCCACGCGCGAGTGGGTGCCACCGGAGCGCATCACGCCGCCAGCAAACGCGCCCGCGCCGCCTGGTATTCGCGCTGCAGGCGCGCCACCAGCTCGGCTGCGGGCACCACGTCTTTCACTGCGCCGATGCCCTGGCCGCAGCCCCAGATGTCCTTCCAGGCCTTGGAGGCGGAGTCGCCGCCGGAGCCAAAGCTCATGGCGCTGGGGTCTGAGGCGGGCAGGTTGTCCGGGTCCAGGCCGGCGGCCTCGATGGAGGGACGCAGGTAGTTGCCGTGCACACCGGTGAACAGGTTGGTGTAGACGATGTCGGAGGCGCCGTTGTCGACGATGGCCTGTTTGTAGGCTTGCTCGGCATTGGCTTCTTCGGTGGCGATGAAGGCAGAGCCGATGTAGCCCAGGTCGGCGCCCATGGCCTGGGCGGCGAGGATGGCGTCGCCGGTGGCGATGGAGCCCGACAGCAGCAGCGGGCCGTCAAACCACTCGCGGATTTCCTGGATCAGGGCAAAGGGGGAAATACCGCCGGCGTGGCCGCCAGCGCCCGCCGCTACGGCAATCAGTCCGTCGGCCCCTTTCTCAATAGCCTTTTTCGCGAAGCGGTTGTTGATCACGTCGTGCAGGGTGATGCCGCCGTAGGAGTGCACGGCCTCGTTCACGAATTCCTTGGCGCCCAGTGAGGTGATCACAATCGGCACCTTGTACTTCACACACATCTCCATGTCGTGCTGCAGGCGATCGTTGGAGCCGTGCACAATCTGGTTGACCGCGAAGGGCGCGGCTGGGGCGTCGGGGTTGGCCTGGTTGTAGGCGTCCAGCTCTTCGGTAATGCGCTTGAGCCACACGTCCAGTTCTGCGGCGGGGCGGGCGTTCAGCGCGGGGAAGGAGCCGACGATGCCGGCCTTGCACTGGGCGATGACCAGGTCCGGGTTGGAGACGATAAACATGGGCGAGGCGACAGCCGGCAGGCGCAGGCGGCTGGAGAGGGATTCGGGCAAGGCCATGTGAGCACTTCCTCTTTCTGTGTGGAGTGGGGGTGAAATGGGGTTGATCAGTGGTTATGCAATTTATTTCATATTATTTTGATATGCAACTTTTTGTATATGGCGTGCGTCCGCGTTATCCTCCCAGCCAATCACCGCACTGCCGAGGATGCGCTATATGGCCCTGTCCCACGCCATCATGACTGCCCTGATCGAGGACGAAATGTCCGGCTACGAGCTGGCCAAGGCCTTTGATGTGTCCCTCGGCCTGTTCTGGCACGCCAGCCACCAGCAAATCTACCAGGAGCTGCGCAAGCTGGTGGCCAAGGGCTGGCTGGAGAAGGAAGTGGTGGCCCAGCAGGGCAAGCCCGACAAGGCCGTGCACCGCCTTACCGGTGCCGGGCGCGAGGCGTTGGCCGACTGGGTGTGGGGCGAGAGCCGGGTGCAGGAGGCCAAGGACGACCTTTGGGTGAAGCTCTACAACCTGAGCCCGGACAACGTGAGCCGCCTGTCCGCCGAGATCGCACTGCGGCGCGAGGAGATGATGGGCCGCCTCTACCTCTACGAGAAAATCCGCCGCCGCCATTACGATCAACCGCAAGCCCTGCCCCTGCGCCGCAAGGGCGTGTACCTGGCCCTGATCGCCGGCATTCGCCAGGGTGAGCAGTTCCTGGCCTGGTGCGACGAGGCGCTGGAGTTGCTCGCCGGGGTGGAAAGCGTCGCGACAGCATAGCCGGGGCGGCGGCCCTTGGGCATAATGCTGGGCTTTTACGGACCCCGCGTTGGCACCGGATCATCGCCGGGCTGCTAACCGGACGACCGCCGGACGATTGCCGGACAAACATCGGGCTTGCACGGGCTGCTATGTATCACCAGTACTTCGGGTTGAAAGAAGCGCCGTTTTCCATTGCGGTGAATCCGCGCTATCTCTTTATGAGCCCCCGCCACCGGGACGCGCTGGCGCACCTGCTGTACGGGGTGGGTGCCGGCGGCGGCTTTATTCTGCTCACCGGCGAGGTGGGCACGGGCAAAACCACCATCAACCGCTGCCTGCTGGAGCAACTGCCCGACGATACCGATATCGCCATCATCCTCAACCCGGCGCTGGATGCGCTGGAGCTGCTGGCCAGCGTGTGCGACGAGCTGGGCATTGATTACGCCGGCGAAGCCACCAGCCTGAAGACCCTCACCGACAAACTGCACGCCTTTCTGCTGGCCAACCATGCCCGGGGCCGCAAAACCGTGCTGCTGATCGACGAGGCCCAGCACCTCAACTTTGACGTGCTGGAGCAGATTCGCCTGCTCACCAACCTTGAGACCAATCACGAAAAACTCCTGCAGATCGTGCTGATCGGCCAGCCCGAGCTGGCCAGCCTGTTGCAGCGCCCGGAGCTGCGCCAGCTCAACCAGCGCATTACCGCCCGCTACAATCTGGAACCCCTCAACCCGGAGGAAACCCGCGCCTACATTCGTCATCGGCTGCAGGTGGCCGGGCTCACCGCCGACCGGGAGCTGTTCCCCGCCGCGGCCGTGCGCGACATTCACCGCCTGACCCGGGGCATTCCCCGCCTCATCAATGTGCTCTGCGACCGGGCCCTGCTCGGCGCCTATGGCCAGAACAAAGGCCGGGTGGATCGTGTCATGGTGGCCACCGCCGCGCGGGAGGTGATGGGCGAGGGCGCAGTCCAGCGCCCGCGTTCGCGGCTTGGCTGGGCGCTGGCCGGGGGCGTGGTGATTCTGGCGGCGATCGGTGCCGGCGGGTGGTGGCAGCTGTCGCAGCAGCCCGGGCGCGCGCCTGAATCTGGCGCAGCGCAGGCAGCAGAGCCTGTGGCAGCGGCAGTGAATAAAGCGCGCGGGCCGGCAGACACGCCTGCACCGGCGCACATGCAGAGTCCGGCACCAAGCCCGACACCAAATCCTGCGCAGCAGTCTTTTCAGGGCGCTGTTCAAACCTCAGCACAGACCGCTGCCGCCGAAGCTTCATCCGAACCCCAGCCAGTGACAAGCCACCCGGCATGGGAAATGACCCCTGCCGAGGCCGGGCTGTTGCTGTGGCGCCTGCAATCTGCTGCCACGCCACCGCTGGCGGTCTGCCCTGCAGAGCCGGTGAATGGCCTGGGCTGCTACCGGGACCAGGTGCAAACCTGGGATGCCCTGTTGGCCTACGACCGGCCCCTGGTGCTGGAGCTGGTGACGCCCGAGCGGTTTCGCGCGGCGGCGGTGTTGCTGGGGCTCAGTGGCCAACAGGCGCGCCTGGCCACGGTGGGCGGCGGCGTCCAGAGCGTGGCCCTGCGGGAGCTGGCGGGCCTTTGGCAGGGGGAATACTACCTGCTGTGGCAGGTGCCCGATGGCTACCGGGGGCCGCTGGCCCTGGGTGACAGTGGCCCGGCGGTGGCGGCGGTGGCGAAGATGTTCGCCAGGCTCGATGGCCAGCCCCAGGCACTGGCGCAAAACCAGTTCAACCGCGCCCTCAAGAGCCGGGTGGAGCTGTTCCAGCAGGCCAATCAACTGGACAACGACGGCGTGGTGGGCGTGCGCACCCTGCTGAAACTGAACGAGTTGCTGGGCATCGACCCCAGCCGGGCGCAGTCGGAGAAGCTGTTATGACGAGGTACCGCGGGTGTCGCTGATTCTGGATGCCATCAATCGCTCCCAGCGCGAGCGGGCCAACCCCGGCGAAGTGCCGGGTATTGCCACCGCGCACTATGCCGAGGCCACCGTTGCCCCTTCGGCCTGGAAAGTGGGCGCCCTGGGGCTGGCGCTGGTGGTGGCACTGGCGACCAGTGCCTGGCTGCTGTTTCGCCCGGACGCGGCACCACAACCGGCATCGCCCGCCGAGCCGGCCCCCGGTGCGGCGGCATTGCCGGGTGTACCGGCACCGGTGACTGGCGAATCCGGGGCCCATGCCGGCCAGGCTCTAAAGCCGGTTGATAGCGCGAATAAAACAGCGCGCACCACAGGCGAAAAATCTGTGGGCGAACAAGCCGGGGAGGGGGCGGGTGACAAGATGCGTGCCGAGACGGTGGCCGAGCCAGCCGCAGAGCCCACCGTGCGCCAGCTGCCGGCAAGGCCCGCGCCCGCCTCGCCCGAGGTGAGTGCCCTGTACCAGCAGCCCCAGGCGGCCGCCGCCGACGAAGCCCCAACCCGCAAGCCCGACTCTCAGCCTGCCCGCCAGCCTGCCCGCCAAGGCGCTGAAACGATCAGCACCGAGAGCGACACAGCCGAGGAACAACCGCTGGATGTGGAAGCCCTGGTGGCAAAGGCCCAGGCCGAACTGCGCAACGCCGAGCTGGAAGAACACAGCGCGCCCTTCCTCAGCACTCTGTCGCAGCAGCGCAAGGATGCCATTCCCACCCTGTTCTACAGCCACCACGACTATCGTGGAGAGGGCGGCTCCACCGTCACCATTAACAGCACCACCGCTGGCAATGGCCAGTCCCTCGGCAAGGGAGTGAAAGTGGTGGAAGTGCTGTCCGACTCCGTGGTGCTGAGTTATGACGGGCAGGAATTCCGCTTGAAGGCCTTGAATAGCTGGGTGAATTTGTAGTGCCCGCAATGCGGTTTGTGCGGCTTGTATAGTGCTACAGCGCCTACGCGCTAGCGGGCTGAGATTTCCTGGTACAGGGCCGGGTTATCGCGAATCAGGGTGAGTACCTTGGCAGCCAGTCCCGTCGGGTTGCGCCGCTTGGTTTCCCAGCTCTTGATGGTATCTACGCTGGTCGACAATGCGGCCGCCAACTCAACCTGGGTGATGGATAGCTGTTCCCTGACCGCCTTCACGTCCACCACGGTATAGCGCGTCACACGGGACGCTTTGCGGCTTCCGGCTTCAATATCGGCGGCCTCTTCAAGAGAGGTTTTCAGTTCGTTAAACACGCTCATCACTTCTCTCCTTTTAATCGGTTCACCAGTTGCTTGAGCACGCTCTTTTCGGCTGCGGTCAAATCATCCTTGGTGCTCTTTGGGTAGGCGAGCAGCAAATAAATTTTCTCGGCGTGAGCCAGAAAATAAATGACCCGAAGGCTGCTGCTTTTACCCAAGCCTGAAGTGGCCATACGAATCTTGCGAAGACCTCCTGTATTGCGGATGAGGTCGCCCTTGGTGGGCTGGGCAATCAACTCCAGTTGCAGTCTCCAAAGGTCTTCATCGCTAGCCAGAGCCGAGATTTGTTTGGTGAAAACTGTGGTTTCTACAAACGCAATGGCTTGGTGCATCCATCGTACCCTCCTTGGCCGACAGGTGTACATGGTACACCTGTCGGTGGCGATGGCAAGCTCTGGCAGGTGAGCTCTTGGGTGAGTCAACCTGCGTGGGTTAGCGAGCGCTGGTACTCAGGGCAGGAAGGGGCGGGGCGTGTTGGGCGCAATAAGCGGCGAGCGCTCCCGGCGGTTCTTACAACCCCAAAAAGTCCCGCATAATCCCGAATAGCTCCGGCTGGCGCTGGAAGGTGTTGACGCGGCCCTCGGCGGCTGCGTTGGCGTACAGGGGCACGTTGGCGCCGGTGTGTTCTTCGTAGCCGAAGTCGTTGGTGGCGTAGTTCACACCCATGATGCTGCCCTCGGGGGTGATGATGCGCGCCAGTTTGCCGGGGGTGTAAACGGGGATGGTGTAGGCCTCGAACATGCTGCGCTGGGGAATCAACTGGGCGGCCTGGCTGTGGTCGGCAGTCACCAGCACCAGGGTGTCCGGGTGCTGTTCGGCAAAGGCCAGGGCGCTAGCCAGCGCTTCGTTGAGCTGCTCGAGTTCGCCGATGGAGCCGCAGGGTTTGCGCTCGTGGGATTGCTTGTCGATGGAGGCGGATTCCACCATCAGGAAGAAGCCGCGTTCGTTGTTGTGTGACAGTTGCTGCAGGGCCACGTCAGTCATCTCCTGCAGGCTGGGCATGCCGGCGGCGTCGGGGTTGGGCTCGCAGTGCATGGGCTCTGGCAGTTCCACACTGCCCAGGTATTCGTGTATCCGGTTGAGCAGGCTGGGGCGGGGGGCTTCGGCCAGGCGACCGTCTTCACCGCGCAGGCGCACGGGCATGGTGCCGGGAGAGAACAGGCCCAGCAGGCGCTCGCCGGGCTGTGCGGCCAGCAGTTCGTCGCGCTTGCGCAACACGTTAAAGCCGTTCAGCTGGGCGCTGCGCAGCACGCTTTCGGTGCCGCCTTCCACGGCGCTCTGGAAGTGCTTGGCGCCGCCGCCCAGCAGCACGTCCAGGCCGGATGCGGCCAGCTGCTCGCTGATGGAGCCGGGCCCGCCGTTGGCTTTCATATCCTGCTTGCAGTCGCCCAGATGGACGCCGGCGTAGGTGATGTCGGCCATCAGCTCCGGGCTTTCGCACATGCGGTAGCTGACATGGGCGGCAAATGACGCCGGGGTGGCGTCGGTGACGCTGGCGGTGCTGACCACGCCGGTGCGCAGGCCCGCCGCCTTGGCGAGCTCGGCGATGGTGGGCAGGTCGCGGTCGTCGCCGGCACTGGTGGCAATGCGCCCGCGGCTGGTGACTACGCCGGTGGCCAGGCTGGTGGCGGTGTTGGCGGAGTCGGCCACGTACACCGGTTTGCCCTCAAGGCTGTCTTCCACGGTGAGAATCTGTACCGCGCCGCGCACCGGCAGGGTATCCATCAGCAGCTGCCCGTTGGCGCCCTTCAGATAGTCGCGCGCGATGGTGACCTGCTGGTCGTCCATGCCATCGCCCACAATCAGGATGACGTTGGCCGCATTGCTGGCGGCGCTGGTGAGGGATAGGGCGGTGGCAAAAGAGAATGCGGTGGCAAGGCGGCGCATGGCGAAGCTCCGTGGCAAAAAGGGCGTATTGAAGCATGCACCATCGGATGCGCCAAGCCGCAACGGGCTGAAAGGCTGCACTGACAGTTTTTGATGGCTGTGGCAGCATGGCCTGCCAGAATAACAACGCAGCGGAGTCAGCTCATGCAGTGGACACACCACCACGCCACCATCAACGGCATCCACATGCACTATGTGGAACAGGGCGAGGGGCTGCCGGTGGTGCTGTGCCACGGTTTCCCCCACTTGTGGTTCAGCTGGCACCGGCAGATCAGCGCGCTGGCCGCGGCGGGTTACCGGGTGATCGCCCCGGACATGCGCGGTATGGGGCAGACGGAAGCGCCCGCCGAGGTGGGTGCCTACGACATCGACCACATCACCGGCGACCTGGTGGGGCTGCTGGATCACCTGGCGCTGCCAAGCGCGGTGTTTGCCGGCCTGGACTTTGGCGCCTTTGCCATTTACGACCTGGCCCTGCGCCACCCGCAGCGGGTGCGGGCGGTGATCGGGCTTGAAAACCCGGCCGCGCCGCACAACCCGGACGAACCGCCCTTTGCCGAGTACCGGCGCATGGCCGAGCAGCACTTCCTGCACATTGAGTACTTTCGTGAGCCGCCCCGGGCGGACGAGGAACTGGCCGCCCAGCCGCGGCGCTTTCTGCATAAGGTTTACCACACCCTGAGCGGCGCCTGTGACTTCTTCGAGATGTTCAAGCACCCGCCGGGCACGTCTTACATCGATGCGATGGAGGAGCCGCCGCCGCTGCCCTGGCCCTGGCTGAGCGAGCTGGAGCTGGAGTTTTTTGTGTCGGAGTACAGCCGTACTGGCTTCACCGGCGGCCTCAACTGGTACCGCGCCTTTGACATCAAGTGGCAGCAGCGCCGCCCCTACGAGGGCGTGCAGAGTGCGGTGCCGGCGTATTTTATTGGCTCAAGCCACGACGTGGACCTGGAGGGTTTTCACGGCGAGGACCCCATCGGCCAGATGCGGGCGATTTTCCCGGATTTGCGCCGGGTCGATATGATCCCGGGCGCCGGGCATATGGTGCAGCTGGAAGCATCCGAGGCGGTAAATCGCCTGCTGATTGACTACCTGGGCGATATCAGCCGCGCTACTGCACGCTGAGCTTCAGCCCCAGCTTGCCCAGCACCGCGCACTCCTGTTGCAGCTCCCAGGCGGTGAGGGGGTGCTGTTCCAGCCAGCCCTCGGGGCAGGAGAGTTTCAGCGAGCGCTTGCCGGCGCGCAGCTTGAAGGCCGGCAGCTGCTCCAGCTGTTCCACGTGCTTGAACAGGTAGGCCAGGCGCAGCAGGGTGATCAGGCGCACCAGCCGCGTTACCTCCGGTTCGGCCAGATCCGCCCACAGGGCCGCATCGAGTTTGCCCCGGTGGCAGCGCACCAGCAGGGCGAGCTGTTCCTGTTCTTCCTGCGAGAAGCCCGCCAGGTCGGTGTTCTGCAGCAGGTAGGCCGAGTGGCGGTTGTAGTGCTTGTGGGAGATGGCCATGCCCACATCCAGCGTGCAGCCGGCGCGGTACAGCAGATCCCAGTCGGCTTTTTTCAGTTCCCAGGTTTTGCGTGTTGCATCGAACAGCACACGCGCCCGCTGCTCCACCACCGCGGCCGCCGCGGTGTCCACGTTGTAGCGCTGCATCAGGGCATTGATGCTGCGCTCGCGCACGTCTTCGTGGGACAGGCGCCCCAGCAGGTCGTAGATCACGCCCTCGCGCAGCGCCCCCTTGGAGGTGCGCATGTGCTGGATGCCCAGCACATCAAACAGGGCGCGGGTGATGGCCACACCGGCCAGAATGACATTGCGGCGCTGGGGCGACAGTCCGTCCAGCTTGATGGCGCTGAAGCGCTTGAAGCGCAGCAGCCGCTGTTCCAGTTTGGCCAGCCCCGCGCTGTCGATACCGCCGCTGCTCCAGCCGTGGGCCTGCAGAATGCCCTCGATGGCCTGCAGGGTGCCGGAGGAGCCAACGCAGTCCACCCAGTGGCCGCTGTGATAGCGCTGGCGGATGTGGGACAGCTCCAGCCGGGCCCGGTTGCAGGCGGCGCGGTAGCGATCCACGCTGATGGTCTCGCCATCGAAAAATTCGCGGCTGTAGGACACGCAGCCCATCTGCAGGCTTTCCAACTCCCGCGGCTCAAAGCGCTCGCCCACGATCAGCTCGGTGCTGCCGCCGCCGATATCAATCACCAGCCGCGATTGGGCGTCGTCGGCCAGGGTGTGGGCCACGCCGAGGTAGACCAGACGCGCTTCTTCGCGGCCGTAGATAACATCCACCGGAGTGCCCAGCAGGTCGCGGGCCGGGCGGGTGAAATCGCGCCGGTTGTGGGCCACCCGCAGGGTGTGGGTGGCCACAATGCGGATGCGCTCGGGCTCCACGCTGCCAAGCAGCTGGCCGAAGCGGGCCAGGCATTCCAGGCCGCGGTCGATGGCCTCCTGGCTGAGCTGGTGATCCACCAGGCCGGCGCCCAGCTGGACTTTTTCCGCCAGCGCCTCCACCGGGCGGATTTCGCCGTGTTCAACCCGGGTGATGATGAGGTGGAAGGAGTTGCTGCCCAGGTCGATGGCGGCCAACAGGCTGCCATCGCGCAGGGGCTGGGTGCTATCGGTGGCGGCGGGGTGCTGTTCGCTGTCGGAAACCAAGGGCAGCGCGTTCCTGAGTTGAGGGTGTGTCCATGGTAGCAGATGCGCTACTCAGGCGTTCACCACAATGCGCGGGCAGCGCGGCGGCATGCGGGTCAGCAGTTCGTAGCCGATGGTGCCCGCCGGCTCGGCCACCTCCGCCACCGGCAGGCCCTCGCCCCACAGCACCACCGGGTCGCCCACCTGCACCGGGACCAGGTCGGTGACATCCACTGTGATCATGTCCATCGACACCCGCCCGGCCAGCGGCGCCCGCTGGCCGTTGACCAGCACCGGGGTGCCGTTGCGGGCGGTGCGCGGGTAGCCGTCGCCGTAGCCGATGGTGACGGTGGCAATGCGCGAGGGGCGCTCGGCGCGCCAGCTTTCGCCGTAGCCCACGGCTTCGCCGCTGGCCACATCGCGCACGGAAATCACCGCGGAGCAGAGGGTCATCACCGGGCGCAGGCGGGCGGCGTTGGCCTGCAGGGCGGTACCAAAGGGCGAGTTGCCCCACAGCATGTAGCCCGGGCGCACCCAATCGTAGTGGGAGGCCGGCCAGGCCAGCAGGCCCGGCGAGTTGGCCGCGCTGCGCAGGACGCCCAGGGCCGCGGTGGCCTGTTCGAACAGGGCGAGCTGGCGGCGGGTGGTTTCGCTGCCGGTATCGTCGGCGCTGGCGAAGTGGGTGGACACCACCGGCTTGCCGAGGCTGTTGGGGCAGCTGGTGATGCGTTCGAAATAGCGCTGGGCCTGGCCCGGCTCGGTGCCAAGGCGATGCATGCCGGTGTCTACCTTCAGCCAGCATTGCAGGGGTTTATCCAGCCGGGCCTGCTCCAGCCATGCCAGTTGGGTGGCGTTGTCCACGGTGACCCAGATTTGCTCGCGGGCGGCCACCGCCAGTTCCGCCGGCTCGAACACGCCCTCCAGCAACAGGATGGGGGCACGGATGCCGGATTCGCGCAGCTCCAGCGCCTCTTCCAGGCAGGCCACGGCCATGGCGTCCACGCGCGGTTCCAGTTCGCGCGCCATGGTCACCGCGCCGTGGCCGTAGGCATTGGCCTTGACCACCGCCATTACCCTGGCGTTGGGCGCCAGCTCGCTGGCCAGCGCCACGTTGTGGCGCAGGGCCGCAAGATCCAGGCGGGCCTGACTCGGGCGGCTCATCAGTAGTCGTAGCGGTGCTGGCTGAACAGAGTCTGGGCGGCCAGCCACACATCCCCCGGCTTGCCGTCGCCCACCGCAACGCCGTCCACCTGCACCACCGGCGCCAGCTCCTTGCTGGAGGAGGACAGCCACACCTCGTCGGCGTCGCGCAGCTCCTGCAGGCTCACCACCCGTTCCTCAACCCGAATGCTGCCGTCCTTGCGCAGGATGTCCAGCAGGATCAGGCGGGTGATGCCGGGCAGCTTCTGGTAGTCCAGCTCAGGCGTGGCCACCACGCCGTTCTTTACCACGTAAACGTTGCAGGCGGCGGCCTCGGTCAGTTCTTCGCGGGTGTTGTAGAGGATGGTCTCGCTGTTGCCCTGGGCGTAGCCGTGCTGGTAGTGCATGACGTTGCCGAGCAGGGCGGTGGACTTGATATTGCAGCGCTTCCAGCGCAGGTCTTCGGTGGTGGACACCTTGTAGCAGGTGGCCGCCGCCTTGTCGGCCAGCGGCGCCGGCGGAATCTCGAAGGCAAAGGCGTAGCGGGTGGCTTCGATGGCGCTGGGGTAGGCGTGGTTGCGAATCACGTCGGCGCCGCGACTGACGTGGAAGTAGATGCCAAGATTGCCGCCGCCATTGCGCTCAATCAGGGTCTGGGCAATCTGGCGCCATTCGGTCTGGTCCAGTTGCAGCGCAATTTCCAGCGCGTTAAGGCCGTCCTGCATGCGGTCCATGTGGGGGCCAAAACCCACCAGCTTGCCGTTGTAGGAGGGAATGACTTCATAAATGCCGTCGCCAAACAGGAAGCCGCGATCCATGGGAGAAATGCGGGCCTCGGTCATCGGCAGGTATTCGCCGTTCAGGTATACGATGCTCATGGGCTGTCCCTTTGCTCTGTGTTGTCGTCAGCGATCCGCGAAGCCGGTCAGGGCGCGCAGCTGTGCCAGTACCGCCAGCCCTTCGGCGGCGTCCAGGCCGTCCTCGGTGGGGGTGTTTTCCCGGGTGACGCCGTCCACGCTGCCCCGCTGGGAAAGATAGTCGAGGATGGCAATGGGGGAGACGGCGCCCAGCAGGTCGCGCCCCCGCCACATACCGAGGAAGGCGATCAGGCCGTAGGCCCCCCAGTTGGAGACATCCGCCACCAGCAGTTCGTCGCAGGTGGTGACGGACACGCGAATATCCAGCGCGCTGATGGCGCTGGCGATATTGCCCATGCCGATCTCGTTGCCGCCATCGCCAATGGCAATGGTGGGGCAGTCGGCCAGTTCCATAAAGGGGTCGAAGATGCCGCAGCGGGCGCTGATATCCTCGCCGCGCATGTTGTAGTAGCGGCCATCGGCGGCGAGCCCCGGGCGCTCGATGGAGACCACCGCCGCCGGTTGCAGGGCGGTGAGGGCGTCGCGGGCCTGGTGGCGGGCGCCCTCAAGATCACTGCCGGTCAGCTCCAGCACGGCAAAGTCCGGCGCCAGGGCCGCCGCCAGTGGCGCCGCGCAGGCCAGGGTCGGCTGGTAGCCCAGCGCCGCCAGCGCTTCATAGAGGGCGATGGCGCCCACCGGGCCGTCGGTCTCGAAGGTATCCACCACCGGGAAGCCGGTGCCAATCAGCACCCGGGCCCCGGCCCGGGCGGTGCCGGCCTGTTGCAGCAGCCGCGCCGCGCGCAGGTAGTAGCCGGGCTGCAAAGCGGCCTGGGCCACGCGCATCTGGCGCAGGTTGCGCGCCACCAGCGCATTCTCGATGGCGACCGACAGGTCCTGTTCATTCATAAGGAAAACTCCGCCAGTGGCAGGGTACGCAAGCGGTGCGCGGCCAGGTGCAGGGCATTGTGGGCGGCATCGCGGCTCACTGCTTCAAAGCGCACCGTGGCGCCGGGGGTGAGTTGCACCAGGCGCGCCACGTCCAGTGACAGGGCGGCGCCGATCTTGGGGTAGCCGCCAATGGTCTGGCGGTCGTTTAACAGTACGATTGGCTGGCCATCGGCGGGAATCTGGATGGCGCCAAAGCAGATGCCCTCGGACAGTATGCCCTCGATATCACAGGCGATGGCGGTGCCCTCCAGGCGATAGCCCATGCGGTCGCAGCGCTCGCTCACGGTGTATTCACTGCTGTAGAAGCGGCGTTGCTGCAGGGGTGAAAAGTGCGCCTGCTGGTAGCCGGGAATCACCCGCAGCACGACGCTGTTGCCATACACCGGGCGCAGTGCTTCGGGCAGCCGGCGCAGGGGGCCGCCGCTGCTGGCTGCGCAGGGCAGCGTATCGCCGGGCTGTAATTTTTCGCCCTTGAGGCCGCCAATGTGCTCGCGCACCACGGTGCTGCTGCTGCCAAACTGCGGCGCCACGCTAAAGCCACCGGCCACGCCCAGGTAGGCGCGGCAACCGGCGGCGGTGCCGGCAGTCAAAAAGTCCACCGCAATCTCATCGCCGGCGCCCACCCGGTGCACGCACCAGCGCGCCTGTTCTTTGCCATTGATGCGCAGGGGCAGCGCGGCGCCGGTAACGCAAATGCGCGTATCCACGGTAGCCGTCAGCACCAGGCCGCCGAAACTGACTTCCACCGCGGTGGCGGTGGCATCGTTGCCCAGCAGGCGGTTGCACAGGGCAAAGGCCTCCGGGTCCAGGGGGCCACCGGTGGTGAGGCCGATACGCTGCTGGCCGTAGCGGCCGCCGTCCTGCAGCAGGCTCATCAGCCCGGGTTGCACCACCTGCAGGCTCACAGCTCGCCCCCCAGCGCCAGAAAGCGGCTGCGGTCGATGGGCTCAAAGCGGACTCTGTCGCCCACGGCCACCGGCATGGTGGGCTCGGCCGCAGGGTCGAACATGCGGGTGGGGCAGCGGCCGATCAGGTTCCAGCCGCCCGGGGATACCGCCGGGTACACCGCAGTCTGGCGGTCGGCTATGGCCACCGCGCCCCGTGGCACCCGCTGGCGCGGGGTGGCCAGGCGCGGCGCGGCAATGCGCTCGTCCACCTGGCCAAGGTAGGCAAAACCCGGGGCAAAACCGATGGCGTAGACGCGGTATTCGGTGGCGCTGTGGATGGCGATCACCTCGTCCACGCCAAGGCCCGCGCGCTGGGCCAGAGCCTCCAGGTCTTCACCGGCTTCGGGATGGTAGTACACCGGCAGGCGCACCTCGCGGCCCTCGCCGGCATTGCCGGTGTCGAGCCCGCCCACGGCGCTGCGCACGCGCCGGCCAACGCTGAAGTGGTCGGTGGTCAGGGGGTTGTAGATGATCAGCAGCGAGGCGTAGGAGGGCACCAGATCCACTAGGTCATCCCCCAGGGCTGCCTCTACCGCCTGCGCCGCGGCCTGCACCCGGGCCGATACGGCCGGGCTGGTCTCATCCCCCAGATAGAGCATCAGGGCGGCTTCGCCCGCCTGGGACAAACGCATGAATCAGGCCTCGTCGACGATGGCGCGAATGGCCGCGATGGCGCGCACGCCCTCGGCGTTGTCGCCGTGAACGCAGAGCGTATCCGCATCCAGGCGCAGGCGCTTGCCACTCACCGAGGTAACGGTGCCTTCGTCAACCAGCTGGCGCACCTGGGCCAGGGTGCGCTGCTGGTCGTGCACCGCGCCCGGTTTGCGCCGCGACAGCAGGGCGCCGTCGTCGTCGTAACAGCGGTCGGCAAAGGCTTCAAACAGCAGGCCGGCAACGCCGGTGGCGCTGGCTTCGGCGCGGTGATCGCCAGCCGCCGGGGTGGCCAGCAGCATCAGCGGCAGGGGGCGGTGGTAGGCGGCCAGGGCCTCCATCACGCCGGCGCGCACCTCGGCATTGGCCATCATGTCGTTGTACAGGGCACCGTGGGGTTTGACGTAGGCCAGCTGCAGGCCCTCGCTGGCGGCCATGCCATCCAGCGCTGCCACTTGGTAGAGCAGGGTGGCAACCAGTTCGTCGCGGCTCAGGGCCATGCTGCGCCGGCCAAAGCCCACCAGGTCCGGGTAGGCGGGATGGGCGCCCACGCTCACGCCGTGCCGGGCGGCCAGGCGCAGGGTGTTGCGCAGGGTCACCGGGTCGCCGCCATGAAAGCCACAGGCCACGTTGGCCTGGTGAATGTGGGGCATGACCTCGGCGTCCAGCCCCATGGTCCAGCTGCCGTAGCTTTCGCCCAGATCGCAGTTCAGGCGCATTGTTCCAGAGTCCCCTGTCATTTCTGTTACAGCACCGCCAGGCGACTGTTGCGCAGGTCGGTCACCAGCATGCAGCCCGGGCTGTGGGTGATGGCAAAAGGCGGCTTTGCTGCCTCCAGCGCCACCTGCGGCGTGACGCCACAGGCCCAGAACACCGGCAGTTCGTCCTCGGCCACGGTGACCGCGTCGCCGTA
Organism: Parahaliea mediterranea; assembly: GCF_003402235.1. Classification (GTDB taxonomy): domain Bacteria; phylum Pseudomonadota; class Gammaproteobacteria; order Pseudomonadales; family Halieaceae; genus Parahaliea; species Parahaliea mediterranea. Next base: position 290,123 of record NZ_QEWO01000002.1, on the reverse strand, counting down.
GTCCGGCTGCGCCAGGTCACCGATGCCGATCAGCGCCGGGTCACCGAGGTGTACCGGCGCGCCGTGCACCGAGGGAAAACGGGTGCAGATCTGCACCGCGCGTATGGCGTCGGCCGCCTTGAAGGGGCGCATGCTGACAACCATGTTGCCGGCAAAGGCACCCGCCGGCTGGCAGGCAATGTTGGTGCGGTACATCGGTACATTCACGCCCATGCTGACATTGCGCACGTCCAGGCCGTCGGCCAGCAACGCCTCCTCGAAGGAGAACGAACACCCCAGTGCAAAAACCACAAGATCGTCGCGCCACAGCGCGCTGATGTCATGCACTTCTTCGACGAATTCCCCGTGGCGGAAGACGCGGTAGCTTGGCACGTCGGTGCGTATGTCTATATTCCCCAAAGGTGGTAGCGCCACATCGCCGGGGCGGGTGGACATGCCCACCAGCGGGCAGGGGCGCGGGTTGAGCTGGCAGAAGCGCAGAAAATCCGCCGCCCAGTCCGCCGGCAGGATGGCGAGATTGCACTGCACAAAGCCCTGGGCGTAGCCCGAGGTATTGCCGCGGTGTTGCCCCTGGCGAATGCGCTGGCGCAGTTCGGCGGGAGAGAGTTGTTGCAGAGTGTCAGACGACATGGATGACCTCGTGATGCCCCGGTGTCAGGCGAATGCCGTCGGGGGCCGGTGTGCTTCACCGGCATAGTATGCCAAAGTGAGCGGTGTGTATTGGTCCAGAAGCCGGGTGGCGGGCAATCCAGCGCGGCGGCAGATGCTATCGGAACTGACAGCGTGGGATTGCCTGGCACTTTACCGACACACTATAGTCCTTGCTGACCATAAACATAACCAGCACAGCCACCTGGCGCTGTCAGTCAAGAGGTAAGCCCGCGATGCCACATCCCAGTATTACTGCCCAGACCTACCCCCATAAGCCCGCCATCATCATGGGCGAGTCGGGGGAGATCGTCACCTATGCCCAGCTCGACGAGCGCAGTAACCAGGGTGCCCAGCTGCTGCGCAAACTGGGGGTAAAGAAGGGCGAGCACATCGCCATGATGATGGAGAACAACCGCCAGTTCCTGGAAATCTGCTGGGCGGCCCAGCGCGCGGGTGTGATTTTTACGCCCTTCAGCACCCACCTGCAAAAGGAAGAGGCGGCCTACATTCTGCAGAACTGTGGCGCGCGGGTGTTTATCGGCTCGCACAAACTGAAGGAAGTGGCCTGCGGCCTCAAGGAACTGGGGGCGGACCTTGCCGGCTGGTTGATGGTGGGCGGCATCTGCGAGGGCTTTGAAGCCTGGGAAGAGGCGGTGGACGCCCAGCCCGCAGAGCCCATCGAGGACCAGGGCAATGGCGTGGCCATGCTGTACTCATCCGGCACCACCGGCAAGCCCAAGGGCGTGTTTGTCGCCCCCCACAGCGACGACGTGCTGGCGGACTTCCCCCTGGCCAATACCCTTGGCGCGGCCTTTGGCTTCAGCGAAGAAACCGTCTACCTGTCGCCGGCACCGCTCTATCACGCCGCTCCCCTGCATTACAATTTCATGAACATCTACCAGGGCGGCACCTCGGTGGTGATGGAGAAGTTCGAGCCGGAGCAGGCCCTGCGACTGATTGAGGAGCACCGGGTGAGCCACAGCCAGTGGGTGCCCATCATGTTCATTCGCATGCTCAAGCTGCCCGAGGAGACCCGCCAGCGCTACGACGTGTCCAGCATGCGCTTTGCCATTCACGCCGCCGCCCCCTGCCCGGTGGAGGTCAAGGAGCAGATGATCAACTGGTGGGGCGAGGTGATCTACGAATACTACGCCGCCAGCGAAGGCATAGGCATTACCATTATCGACGCTGCCAGCTGGCTCACGCACAAGGGCTCGGTGGGCCCGGCCCTGCTGGGGCAGGTGCATATCGTCGACGACGAAGGCAACGAGCTGCCGGAGGGGGAGATTGGCACGGTGTATTTTTCCGGCCCCCAGGCAACCTTTGAGTACCACGGCGAGCCGGGCAAGACCGCCGAGGCCTACAACGAGCGCGGCTGGGCCACCACCGGCGATGTGGGCTACCTGGACAAGGACGGCTTTCTCTACCTCACTGATCGCAAGAACTTCATGATCATCTCGGGCGGGGTCAACATTTACCCGCAGGAAGTGGAAAACCTGCTGATTACCCACGATAAAGTGGCCGATGTGGCGGTATTTGGCATTCCCAACGAAGAGTTTGGCGAGGAGGTAAAAGCGGTGGTGGAGCCCCAGAACTGGGCCGATGCCACCGACGAAGTGGCCTTTGAGCTGCTGGAATGGCTGCGGGATCGCCTGTCCCACATCAAGGTGCCGCGCAGCCTGGACTTCCATGAGCGCCTGCCCCGGGCCGATAACGGCAAACTGTACAAAAAGCATCTGGTAGAGCAGTATCGACAGGATGCGCAGAAGCGCGGCAGTGACCAACAGTGAGGTAAACTGCCTTAATTCACCGATCCCCGAGGTACTGCAGTGAGAAACGCCCGCAAACTCCGCCAGCTGGAAAAACAGATGGACAAGAGCACCAGCTACGAGCAGTGGCGCGAGGCGGCCATCGCCCACGATGAATACTCGGGGCAAAAGCGCTGGCGGGAAGTGGACCAGACCAGCCAGTACGACTACGCCCAGATCCGCCTGCGGCTGGATCGCCTGCGGGCCCTGCGCTCGCGCCACGACTACCAGGGCCTGCTGTTTGCCCTCAACGAGGGCATTCACGGCAATATGGGCGGCATGGGCCGCAGCAGTCTGTATCAGCGCGCCAAATTCGGCACCAAACAGCTGATTGAGCAGTACATCGACGAAATAGATGACTCCCTGCGCTTTCTCGCGGAACTGAAATCCGAGGAAATCAGCACCCAGGACAAAATCGACTTCTTCTACCGTTCCAACATCTGCTTCGGGCGCTCCGCCCTGATGCTGAGCGGCGGTGGTGTGCTGGGTTTCTATCACATGGGGGTGGTGCGGGTGCTGCACGCCCAGGGCCTGTTGCCGCGGGTGATCTCCGGCTCCAGCGCCGGCTCCCTGGTGGCCGGCGTGGTGGGCACCCACAGCGATGCAGAGCTGGAAACGCTGTTTGACCCCTCCAGCCTGCACTTCGAGGCAGAGAAAGAAGCCAGCGTATTTTCCCGCATGTTCTTCGGCAACAACCCACAGATTGATGTGCGCGACCTGGAATCCATCGTCGATCGCCTGGTGCCGGATTTAACCTTCCAGGAGGCCTACGAAAAAACCGGCCGCCAGATCAGCATCACCGTGGCCCCTGCCGAGAAGCACCAGCGCTCGCGCCTGCTCAACGCCATCACCTCACCTAACGTGTATGTGCGCGCGGCGGTCATGGCGTCCTGCGCGGTACCGGGGGTGTTCCCGCCGGTGATGCTGATGGCCAAGAATGTCCACGGCGAAGCCCAGCCCTACCTGCCCACCCGCAAGTGGGTGGACGGCTCCATCGCCGACGACCTGCCGGCCAAGCGCCTGAGCCGCCTGTTCAGCACCAACCACTTTATCGTCAGCATGGTGAACCCCATCGCCACGCCCTTCTTAAACCGCGGCGGCAAGCGCAGCAAGCTGTCCTCGGCGCTCGGCAGCCTGGGGATTGGCATGGGGCGCGAGCTGCTCAATTTCTATCGCGGCATCGCCCAGAGGCAGGGTGACAACTGGCCGCGCTTTAACCTGCTGCTGAACGGCATTCACAGCCTGATGGATCAGGAATACAGCGGCGATATCAATATTATTCCCAGCTTCCGCTGGTACAACCCCGCCAAGCTGCTGTCGCACATTTCCGACAAGGAACTGCTGGCGCTGGTGGAGGGGGGCGAGCACAGCGCCTATCCCCATATCGAATCCATCCGGGTGTGCACCAAGATCAGCCGCACCATGGAAGAGATTCTGCAGCGCTTTGAATACGGCGACCTGCGCCCCACCGAAGCGGATTACCGCCGCCCGCGCTCCTCGCGCCGCCGGCCCCCGGCCACCCGTACCGACCGCGAGGCGCTGCGCGAGCGCACCGCAACGGTGCCCCAGCGCAAGCCCCGGACACGCTCCCAGGCTGTCTCTCAGACACGCTCCGAGGCCGGCTCCCCCAACAAGGCGGCGGCCAAAACCGGCGCGCTAAAAAGCAAAACGCCGGCCAAGGGCAAGGCCCGGGCCGGCAAGCGCAGCGCCGCAGCCTGACTATTCGGTCAGGCTGAGCCCCATCTCCGCCAGGGGGTAAACCAGGTTGCCGCGGGCGTCGGCCTCGGCGCTGGAGGCGGTGCCAATTTCCGCCCGCTTGCGAATGCCCTGCACAATGGCCGCCAGGCGGAACAGGGAAAACGCCAGGTAGAAGTTCCAGTTGTCGATGCCGCTGCGGCCGGTGCGTTCGCAGTAGCGGGCGATGTACTCCTCGTCGGAAGGAATGCCCAGCGCCGCGCGATCCACCCCGGCCAGTCCTTTCATGCTGCTGTCCCGTGGCAGCATCCACGCCATGCACTGGTTGGCCAAGTCCGCCAGCGGATGGCCGAGGGTGGACAGTTCCCAGTCCAGCAGGGCGATAACCTCGGGCTTGTCTGGGTGGAACATCATGTTGTCCAGGCGGTAGTCGCCGTGCACCAGGCTCACCGTACCGTCGTCGGCGGGCATGTTGGCCGGCAGCCAGGTAATGAGTTTTTCCATCGCCTCGATGCGATCCATCTCTGACGCGCGGTACTGCTTGGTCCAGCGCCCCACCTGTCGCTCGAAGTAGTTGCCCGGTTTGCCGTAGTCGGCCAGCCCTACCTTCTGCACATCCACCGAATGCAGCGCGGCCATGGTTTTGTTCATGGCGTCGTAATAGGCGGCGCGCTCGCTGTTGTCACTGGCCTCGGGCAGCACTGGGTCCCACAGGATGCGCCCCTCCATGTACTCCATCACGTAGAACATGGAGCCAATCACGCTCTCGTCCTCGCACAGCACATAGGTGCGCGGCACCGGCACGTCGGTGTCCTGCAGGGCGCTGATCACCCGGTACTCACGATCCACCGCGTGGGCCGAGGGCAGCAGTTCACCCGGCGGCTTGCGCCGCAGCACAAAGGCGCGGTTGCCGCTGCTCAGCTTGAAGGTGGGGTTGGACTGGCCGCCGGGGAATTTCTCGGCGGACAGCTCGGCGTCCAGGCCCGGAATATGCTGACGCAGGTAGTCGGTAAGGCGGCTGGTGTCGAGTTGTTGTGTATTCATGGCGCTTCCTGCAGTGGGCTATGGCTGTTTGCGATGATGTGGCTGATTGCGATGACGCGGTACGGCGGCACAGTCTGTGTGGAGTCGGTGGGCCTAACAATGACACAAAACCACAAAGAAATTGACCCTGGCGTACATCTGGGCACCATCAGAGCCCGCTCCATTGAGGCATTTTCGAAGAGCAGGTATGCTGCCAGGCGCTTCGCTAAAAGCCATTACAAGAGGGGCATGCAACGGTGTATCAGGAACTCAGGGCCGCCTGGCAGGAACTCACCGCGCCAGGGCAGATGTTTGAAGTGGAAACCGTGGAGGTGGCCGGCGTGCCCCTGCGCAGCTACCGGCACGCGCCGCCCTCGCTGCGCGAAGTGTGGCTTGGCAGCGCCGCCCACGGCGATGCGGATTACCTAGTGTTCAACGACGAGCGCCTGAGCTACACCGGCGCCCACCAGATCAGCGCATCGGTGGCGGCCTGGCTGGCGCAACAGGGCATCCAGAGCGGCGATCGGGTGGCCATTGCCATGCGCAACTACCCCGAGTGGATGCTCACCTACTGGGCCGTGGTGTCCATGGGGGCCGTTGTGGTGGGCATGAACGCCTGGTGGGTGGCCGGCGAGATGCAGTACGCACTGGAAGATGCGGCGCCCAAGGTGCTGATCTGTGATCGTGAACGCCTGCAGCGCTTTGCCGAGATTCGCACCCACTTCCCCGACCTGGTGGTGGCCGCGGTGCGTCTGACCGAGCCGGCGCCCGACTGGGCCACCGAGTGGATGACGGTGGTCAACACCCCTGGCGAGCTGCCCCAGGTGAGCATTGCCCCGGATGAAGACGCCTGTATTTTCTATACCTCCGGCACCACCGGCCGCCCCAAAGGCGCGCGCCTGACCCACCGCGGTTGTGTCAACAACATACTGAACGTGGCCTTCGCCAACGCGGTGCAGCCACTGGCCCTGGCCAAGGCCGGGCTGAGCGAGGGCGGCGATGGGGATAAGGACGGCGCGGCAACGGGTGCCGCCACGCCGCCACCGCCGCCGGTGTCGTTGCTGGCGACCCCGCTGTTCCACGTTACCGGCAACAACTGCGTGGCCCACGCAACGACAGTGGCCGGCGGGCGCCTTGTGCATATGTACAAGTGGGACCCGGCCGAGGCCCTGGCGTTGATCGAGCGCGAGCAGGTCAGTGTGTTCAATGCGGTGCCAATGATGGCGCGGGAAATCCTCATGCACCCGGACTTCGAGCGGCGCGATACTTCATCCCTGAAAACCCTGGGTGGCGGTGGCGCCGCCCTGCAGCCGGATCTGGTGGAAAAGATTGGCCAGCGCACCGCCGCAGCCCGCCCCAACACCGGCTATGGCATGACCGAAACCTGCGGCATTATCGCCGCCGTATCCTCGGTGTTTTTTGCCAGCAAGCCGGCCAGTGTCGGCCCCGCCATGCCCACCTTCGAGGCGCGCTGCGTTGGCCCGGCGGGGGAGCCCCTGCCATCGGGGGAGGTGGGGGAGCTGTGGGTGCGTGGCGCGCCGGTGATTGCCGGCTACCTGAACCGCCCCGATGCCACCGCCGAGTCCATCACCGAGGGCTGGCTGCACACCGGCGACATTGCCTACCTTGACGAGGACGGTTTTATCTTCCTGGTGGATAGGGCCAAGGACATGGTGCTGCGCGGCGGCGAGAACGTGTACTGCGCAGAGGTGGAAAACGCCCTGTTCGCCCACCCCGATGTGGCGGAGTGCGTGGTATTTGCCGTGGCGGACGACCGCCTGGGGGAGGAAGTGGGGGCGGCGGTACACCTGCGCGAGGGCGCAACGCCCGATGCCGATGGCCTGCGCGCGCACTGCACAGGTTTGCTCTCGCCCTACAAAGTGCCGCGCTACCTGTGGTTTCTGGATGAGCCGCTGCCGCGCAATGCCAACGGCAAGTTCCTGAAGCGCGAATTGCGCGAGGGCCTCGACACCGCGAACGCGGCCTGAGGCCCTGCGCGGGCCGCCTTGCAGGGGCCCGCCTTACAGAAGGGCTGGTGCCGTGCCTCAGCTCTCCACGAAGGCCCGCTCAATCACGTAGTGGGCCTGCTTGCCGTGGCGCGATTCGCTAAAGCCGCGGGAATCCAGCAGGGCGCAGATGTCCTTCAGCATGCTCGGGCTGCCGCAGATCATAAAGCGGTCGTGCTCGGGGTTGATCGGGTCCAGGCCAATGTCCGCCGGCAGTTTTCCGTTGTCCAGCAGGTCGGTGAGCCGGCCGGTATTGCGAAACTCCTCGCGGGTCACGGTGGGGTAGTACACCAGTTTACTGCGCACGTCCTCACCCAGGTATTCGTGATTGGGCAGGTGCTCGGTAATCACTTCCTGGTAGGCCAGCTCTTCCACAAAGCGGCAGCCGTGGGTCAGGATCACCCGGTCGAAGGCCTCGTAGATTTCCGGGTCCTTGATGATGGACAGGAAGGGGGCCAGGCCTGTGCCGGTGGCAATCAGGTAGAGGTTGCGCCCGGGCAGCAGGTTGTCCAGCACCAGGGTGCCAGTGGCCTTGCTGTTGATCAGCAACTCGTCGCCCACCTTGATGTTCTGCAACTTGGAGGTCAGCGGGCCGTCGGGCACCTTGATGCTGAAGAATTCCAACTGGTCCTCGTAGTTGGCGCTGGCCAGGCTGTAGGCGCGCAGCAGGGGCTTGCCTTCGTGCTCCAGGCCAATCATCGTGAAATAGCCGTTCTTGAAGCGAAAGCCCTGGTCGCGGGTGGTTTTGAAGCTGAACAGGCTGTCGGTCCAGTGGTGGACTTCGGTGACCTGTTCCCGGAGCAGTGTGGCCATGGAGCGGATTCCTTTTACCAGCGTGGGTGATGGCGGCACTGTAGGGGCTTTTCTTATATTGGCAAAGCGGGAATAATGGATATCAATTATCACTTTTTCGGATATACGCCATGCGCTTCAGCCTGCGTCAGCTAGAGGTGTTCATCGCCACTGCCCGCCATGAGAATGTGAGCCGGGCCGCGGCGGATCTGGCCATGTCCCAGTCCGCCGCCAGCGGGGCGCTCAAGGACCTGGAAGGCCAGTTTGACGTGCAGCTGTTCGACCGCCGGGGCAAGCGACTGCAGCTGTCGGAGCTGGGCGCCCAGCTGCGCCCACGGGCAGAAAACCTGCTGGCCCAGGCGCGGGAGCTGGAACAGGCGCTGGCGGGGGCCGAGGTGGCGGGGCGGCTGCAGGTGGGGGCCACCCTCACCATTGGCAACTACCTGGCGGTGCCCATGATTGCGGATTTCCGGCGCCGCTTTCCCGGGGCCGACGTGGCCCTGACGGTGGACAACACCGAGCGCATTGCCGACAAGGTCGCCGCCTTCGAACTGGACATGGGCCTGGTGGAGGGTGAGCTGAACCACCCGGACCTGGAAACCCGCCACTGGCGCGAAGACGAACTGCAGGTGTTTGCCGCCCCCGGCCACCCGCTGGCGGGGCGGCGCAAACTGTCGGACAGGGATCTGCTGGGCCTTGAGTGGATTGTGCGCGAGCGCGGCTCCGGCACCCGCCAGACCTTCGACCGCGCCATGCACGGCATTCTGCCGGACCTCACCATTGCCCTGGAACTGCCCCACACCGAGGCCATCAAGCGCGCGGTGGAGGCGGGCCTGGGGGTGGGCTGCCTGTCGCGGATCAGCCTGGTGGAGGCCTTTGCCCGTGGCTCGCTGGTGCCGTTGGCGGTGCCGGGGCGCGATTTTCGCCGCCGGCTCAACCTCATCCTGCACCGTGACAAGTTCCACGGCGCCGCCCTCAGCGCGTGGCTGGACCTGTGCGAGCAGAGCTGGGCTGATAGACTGCCCGGCCAATCTGTTGCCGCAGCGGCAAAGAAGGACGCGAAACAGCCGTGAGCCAGACCATTCAACCCATTGGCGCCGCACAGCGGCGGGAAGTGGAAGCCGCCACCGCCGATTGCGTGGCCAGGGTGTCCAGGGCGCTGGGGCGGGAATTTCCCGTGCCGTCAGTGCGCTTTGATTTGCGCGGGCGCACCGCCGGCATGTTCCGCAGCGACGGCCGAAGCCAGTGGATTCGCTACAACCCCTGGATATTCGCCAAGTACTACCGGGAGAACCTGGAAGGCACGGTGCCCCACGAGGTGGCTCACTACATTGTGCACAGCCTCTACCGGCGCCGCCGGGTGGCGCCCCACGGCCGCGAATGGCAGGCGGTAATGGCGCTGCTGGGCGCGCCGCCAGAGGTGACCTTCGATCGCGACCTGTCGGACATTCCCCAGCGCCGCCAGCGCACCCATGCCTACCACTGCGGCTGCCGCCAGCACGATTTGTCCACCACCCGTCACAACCGGGTGCGGCGCGGCAGCGGCAGTTACCTGTGCCGCGCCTGTGGCGAGGCGCTGCGCCCGGGCTCAGGTGTCGACTGACATCTCCACGCCGCTGAAACTGTTGTAGTCCGCCGCCGGGTCGGTCTGCTCGATCACCGCGCGGTCCGCGGCCACCTTGCCCTCGTTCACCAGCAGCCGCTTGCTGCTGGCGGCGCGCTCCTCGGCCAGGGCTTTGAGCGCCGCATCCGGCACAGGGAAGCGGGCCTGCACCCGCCGCGCCTGGGCCAGGGGCGAGGGGGGCTCGCCGTCTTCGCTGGCAATCTGCGCCTCGGGGGGCAGGGCGGCGTAGCGCAGGGCAATGGCCTCGGCCCAGGCGGCGCTCTTGCCGCTGATATCCTCCGCCGTCAGCCCGCCGTCCAGCAGGGCCTGTTGCAGCAGTTGCTGCTGCAGTTTTTTGCGATCACTGTCGGGGTTGAGGCGCCCGCCAATCACCAGCTTGAGTTGGGGCCGCTGGGCCATGGCCTCGGCCAGTTCCATCAGCTTCTGCCGGCCGTGGTCATCCAGCGCGCTGCTGCCGGCGGCGAAGTTGACGCGCTGCAGGTCGTCTTCAGTGCCCACCAGGTTGGCCAGCAGGGTGAAGGGTGCGGTAATGGCCTTGGTAATCAGGTTCACGAAGGCGCCCATGATCACCGAACCCAACTCGAACTGGGGATTGTTGACATCGCCACTGACCGGCACCGCCAGGTCGATGACGCCGTTGGCATCGGTCAGCAGGGCGATGCCGAGCTGCAGGGGGATGTCCAGGGCTTTGTCGCTGTCGATTTTCTCCCCCAGCTTGAGCTGGCGGATGACAACCTTGTTGTCTCCCTGCAGGCGATCTTCGGCCAGGCTGTAGTTGAGGTCCAGGTTGAGGGTGCCGCGGTCGATGGCGTAGCCGGCGTAGGTGCCGGAGTAGGGGGTGAGGCGGGCCAGGTCCACCCCCTGGAAGGTCAGGTTCAAATCCAGCGCCGGGGGTACGTGAAAGGCCCTGGCGCTACCCGCCAGCACTACCGGGGCGTAGCCGTCCACCGAGCCGGTGATGTCCACAGCCAGTGTGCTGTCCGGGTCGCTGGACAGGCCGCTGATGTCGCCGTTCACATCGCCGATCACGGTGCGAAAGAACAGCGGTAGGGATTCGTCCATAAAATCCACTTCGCTGTCGCTGATGAAAATGGCCGGCGCGCTGAACTGCCAGGGCTCGGCGGGGGCATCTTCGGTGGCGCTGTCGGCTTCCTGTGCGGCGCTATTGTCGGCTGCCTTGCCATTGTTCGCCTGCTGCCGGGCATTCGCCTCGGCTTCTTCGCGCAGCAGGCGCTGGATGTTGAGACTGCCGTCTTTCTGGATGTGAACGCGCCCGGAATAGCCGTCCAGGTGCAGCTGGGCCAGCGCTACGCTGCGCCCCGGCAAGTCCACCGCCAGATCCTCCCAAGCCAGGCTGTCCCAGCGGGTAAAGGCGTCGTCGGCCTGATACAGGTGCACGCCAAAGTCCTCCACGGCGCCGGTGAGCGTCACCGTCTGGGGGGCAAAGCCGGCCAGGGCCAGGCTGCCCCGGGTGCGGGCCTGGCCGGAGTCGATGCGGGCGTTGAGAACCGCCGGGATATTGGGGGCAAACCAGGCCAGTGGCACCTTGTCCACGGCCAGGTTGAGTGTGCCGTCGCCGGATGTCAGATGCAGTTCGCCATCCACCTGGACTGTCATGGTGTCGTTCACGGTCAGCGATAGGCCGAGGGGGCTGGCCTGGCGCACCGGCCAGTGCAGGCTGTCCACGCTGATGTCCAGCGGCGTGATGTGCAGCTGGGCCGGCTCGGTAAACTGGCTGCGCCAGGCCACCTTGGCGCCGTTTACCGCGGCCTGGCCGACGCTGACCTGCCACGGTGGCCCGGTGTCGGTGGCTTTCGCCGGCGCATCTTTGTCACCGCCGGATGCTGCAAAGCGGGTGTTGAACAGCTCGGCCAGGGAGAGCCTGTCGCCCTCCAGCCAGCCGCGGATGTTCAGGCCGTCGGCGTCGATGCGCTCGATGCTGACCTGCTGGCGATCGCCATCCACGGCGATGCCGGCAATACCCAGGGTGGCAAGGTCAATGCTGGTATCCGGCAGTGCCGCCCGGTCTGCCGCTGCCACCGAGACGCTGGCGATATCCAGCGCGGCATTGTCCAGCGCATAGCTGAGGCCCGCCGACCAGTCCACCCGGTAGTCGGCCACCACATGCAGGTGGCCGTCCAGCAGTTCAAAGTCCACCTGGTCTTTGATGAAGCGCCAGAAGGGGCGCAGGCCAATGGCGCTGAGTTCAATGCGCCCGGCGCTGTGCCCGCGCGGGATGGACAGCTCCCCCTCCCACTGCAGGTTGCCGCCGCTCTCGTCGTACACCCGCAGCTGGTAGGGATGGCCCGCTTCCAGCACCGTGGACAGGTCCGACATGCGCGCCTGCAGGTCGTCCCAGTGGGTGGTGTAGGGGGTGGGGCGGGCCTCGTCGCTGACCCGGATGCGGTGCGCCGACAGGTGGATGTCATCCACCGTGACGCCGGGTAGGGCGCCGGTGGGTTCGCTGTCTGGCGTATCCCCGGGCACCAGGAAGTCGCTGATGTTGAGGGATTCATCCGCCAGGCGCCGCAGATGCAGGTTGACGCCCTGCAGCGCCAGGGCATCGAAGACCCAGCCGGTGCGCCACAGGCTGGCCAGGGACAGGTTCACCTCGGCCCGGTCCAGGCTGGCGAAGGTGGCCCCGGTGGGGGAGCCCGCCACCGGGGTGCCGGGCGCTTCCGACAGGCGCGCCTGGCGCACCTGCAGCGACAGGGCGAAGGGGTTGAACAGGGCCAGTTCCATGTCGAGGTCGCGCTGGTACTGCTTGTGCACAAACCAGGGTGGCACAAAATTCAGCAGCGGCAGGATGATCAGCACGCAGACGGCGAGGTAGCCCAGGTAGATCAGGGCCAGCGTGCGCAGCAGTTTTTTCACGACAGACTCACTATTGACGGTGGCATCACCACCACTATAGCGAAAGCCTGGTGGCCCCCGCCAATGCTGTGAGGCGGCGGGTCAGATGCCCTTGCGATAGTTCAGATGCGCTTGTGCTAGCTCAGATGCCCTTGCGGTAGCTGTAGGGGGTGACCCCGGTCCAGCCCTTGAAGGCGCGGATGAAGGCGCTGGACTCGGAGAAGCCCGAGCGGTGGGCAATTTCCTCGATGGACAGCCCGCGCTTGCCGAGGAAGTGCAGGGCGGTATCCCGGCGCAGCTGGTTTTTGATGTCCTTGAAGGTGGTGCCCTCGGCGGACAGGCGCCGGCGCAGTGTCTGGGGGTGCATTTCCAGCTGCGCCGCCACCTCGGGCAACTCGGGCATGGCCAGCATGTTGCGCGAGATCATCTCCCGCACCCGGGTGGTCCAGCTGTTGCGGGCGTAGTTCTGGGTCATCATGATCAGCACCGGGTGGCGCAGGAAGTGGCGCAGGCTCTGCTCGTTCTGGGTGATGCGCTTCTCCAGCAGCGCGCGGGAGAACACCATGGCGCAGTCGTCCTCCTCAAAACTCACCGGGTTGGCCAGGAACATGTGGCGGTAGTCGTTGACGTCGGCGGCCATCGGGTAACTCAACCGCACCTGCTGCACCGGCAGGTGTTCCTGCACCAGCCAGCTGGCAAAACGATGCACGTTGAACAGGGTCAGCTCCGCCATGTAGGGGGCCAGCGGCGTGCTCTGCTGGCTGAACACACGCACGCTGGCGGTATCCTCGCCAACGGTGAATTCCGGGTGCATGTCGAAGTCGATCAGCTGGTAAAAGCGGCAGTGCCGGGCCAGGGCCTGGCCCAGGGTTTCGCTGCCGATGACCGCATGGCACATCATGGACCAGCACCCCACCGGGTGGCGGCGGTTGGCATAGCCCAGGGATTCGTCATCCATCGCCACCATGGTGCTCACTTGCAGGTCGGCGAAGCGCTCGATGGAAATGCGCGCGTTGGGTTCGTTCAGTAGCCGGGGTGAGATGCGGTTGCGCCGCAGCAGCTCCGCCGGGTCCAGGCCGCGGCTCACGGCGTTTTCCAGAATGGCGCGGGCGAAATACACCGAAATGGAGCGGTTACGCATGGGCTTACACGCCCTCCGGCGCAGCGCCGGTGCGGAACAGGTGGGTTTGCTGGTCCACCACCGCCACCCGGTTGTGGCCCTCGCGGCGGGCCACCTGCAGGGCGCGGGCCCCGGCCAGGGCCAGCTCGTCCACCGTGGTGGTGCCCTCCAGGGTCGCCACACCGGCGCTCACCGACACCGCCACCGGCTGGCGCTCGGCGCGAAACACACTGTCACTGACCGCCCTGCGCAGCCGCTCCGCCACAATGCGCGCCGCCTCGCCGTCGGCGTTGGGCAGCACCAGCAGGAATTGTTCGCCGCCGATGCGTGCCGCCACGTCGCTGCCCCGGCACTGGTCCTGCAACAGGCCCGCTACCTGTTGCAGCACGGCGTCGCCCGTTTCGGCGCCAAAGCTGTCGTTGATGCGGCTGAACTGGTCGATGTCAACCAGCACGGCGGAAGTGCGGGTATTGTGGCGCGCCGCCGCGGCCAGGGTGAGGTGCAGGGCCTCCTCCAGCCCGCGCCGGTTGAACAGGCGGGTGAGGGAGTCGCGGGTGGCCAGCTGCGACAGCTGCTGCTGGTACTCCAGCAGTGCAGACCCGAGAAAGCCCACCGCTACCAGCGCGTGAGCACAGGCATACAGAGCCAGGGCGAGCTGTTGGTCGCGGCCCGGCTGGCCGCCTTTGAGCGCCAGCCAGGCGAGCCCCGCCGCCAGGCCAAGGCCCGCGCCGGCGATCAAGCCGTCGCCGACATTGGCCTGGCGCCAGCCGCGCTGGGCGCTGATGACCCCGGCCGCGGCCCACAGCAGCGCACAGCCCACCAGCTGCACGGTGAACATGCGCTGGGCACTCAGGTAGAAGGCGCTGAAGGCCGCTGCCAGGCACAGGACACCCACCACAGCGCGGCCGCGCTGGATGCCGGCACGCTGGCCACAGGCCAGAAACAGCAGATACGCATTGAGCAGGGCCACGACAGTGGCCGGGTCAACCCCCAGCGCGCCGGCGGCCTGCCCCTGTTGCAGGGCGAACAGAATCCAGCCGGTCAGCGAGGCCATGAAGTACACGGTGAACAGGCCGAGCCCCTGGGGCGCCGTGTGGGATGCACTCAGGAAGTACAGCACCAGCACCTGTGCGCAGGTGAGCGAAAACACCAGAATGTAGAGTGTGTAGAGTGGAAGCGTCTGGCTTTCCGTCAGCATCTGCTCCATTGAATGTGCCCCCAAAGCCCCGTCTTTTTTCTTGTCAGTTTAAGTCAATTTATCTGTAGGCACAGGTCATTGTTGGCTTTTCTGGCGCTCACCATACTAGCCAGCCATTATTATCCAGCCCTGGAGGCCGACCGTGCTAAGCCGTGAATTTACCGAAGAACAACAGATGTTCCGGGACGCCTACCGCAAGTTCCTGGCCGCGGAGATTGTGCCACAGATGGAGCAGTGGCGTGAGGCGGGCATTGTCGATCGCGAGGCCTTCCGCCGGGCCGGCGAACAGGGTTTTTTGATGGTGTGGCCGGATGAAGCCTACGGCGGCATGGGTGATGCGGATTTTCGCTTCGAGCAGATCATCATCGAGGAAACCGCCTACGCCCGGGCCGGTGACTGGTACAACTCCCTGCACAGCCGCCTGGTGGGGCCCTACCTCACCCGCTTTGGCAGTGAAGAACAGTGCCGTCGCTTCCTGCCCAAATGTGCCAGTGGCGAAACCATCCTCGCGATTGCCATGACCGAGCCCGATGCCGGGTCTGACCTTGCCGGCATGCGCAGCACCGCTGTGGAGGCCGACGACCACTGGGTGCTGAATGGTTCCAAAACCTATATTTCCAACGGTATCAATGCCGACCTGGTGGTGGTGGCCGCCAAGACCGACCCGGACAACAACCCCCATCACATGACCCTGTTCCTGGTGGAGCGGGGCATGGAAGGCTTTGAGCGTGGCCGCAACCTGAAGAAAATGGGCCTGAAGGGCCAGGACACCGCCGAGCTGTTCTTCAACAATGTGAAGGTGCCCAAGGCCAACGTGCTCGGCGAGCCGGGCAAGGGCTTTATCTACCTCATGCAGGGCCTGGCCGAGGAGCGGCTGATTGGCGCGGTGGGTTATTTGAGCGCTGCCCAGCTGTCCTGGGATTTGACCGCCGACTATGTGAAGGAGCGCAAGGCCTTCGGCAAGCCGGTGGCGGCGTTCCAGAATACACAGTTCAAACTGGCCGAATTGCGCACTGAACTGGATCTGGCCCAGTGTTATGTTGACCAGTGTGTCCGCGCCTTCAATGCCGGCTCCCTGACCGCGGTGGATGCCGCCAAGGCCAAGCTGGTGACCAGCGAGTTGCAGGTGAAGGTGGCGGATGTGGGCGTGCAGATGCACGGCGGCGCCGGTTACATGGACGAGTATCCCATCAGCAGGCAGTATACCGATGCCAAGATTTCAACCATCTACGCAGGCTCCTCGGAGGTGATGAAAATCATCATCAGCCGCGACTGCCTGGGTGATGGCTATACCCCGTTCAATACACGCAATTTCTGACCGTCATTAGTTAGCAGAGGAATTACAACATGGAACTCGCAGGAAAAATTGCCATTGTCACCGGCGGTGCCTCCGGCCTCGGCCGCGCCACGGTGGAAGCCTACGTGGCCAAGGGCGCCAAGGTCGCCATCTTCGACATGAACGAAGCCAACGCCAACGAGGTGATTGGCCAGCTCGGCGCCGACAACGTTGCCTTCTGGAATGTGAACGTCGCCGACGAGGCGTCGGTGCAAGCGGCCGTTGCCGGGGTGGTGGAAAAATTCGGCGCCATCCACATTTGCAACAACTTCGCCGGTATCGGCAGCGCCTGCAAGATTCTGAGCAAAAAGGGCGTGCATCCGCTGGACGATTATATGCGCGTCATCAACGTCAACCTGGTGGGCACCTTCAATGTGTCCCGCTACGCGGCGGAGCAAATGGCCAACAACGCGCCCATCAACGGCGACGGTGGCCGCGGCGTGATCATCAACACCGCCTCCATCGCCGGCATGGAAGGGCAGGTGGGCCAGCTGGCGTACTCCGCCTCCAAGGGCGGCGTGATCGGCATGACCCTGCCCATGGCCCGGGACCTTGCCAGCTACGGTGTGCGCGTGAACACCATTGTGCCGGGCCTGATTCACACCCCGCTGTTTGAATCCCTGCCGGAGGCTGCCTACCAGTCGCTGGAGGCCAGCGTGTGCTACCCGCAGCGTCTGGGCAAGCCGGCGGAAATCGCCCACCTGTCGGTGTTTATCGCCGAAAACGACTACGTGAATGGTGAGTGCATCCGCCTGGATGGCGCCATCCGCATGCAACCGCGCTGAGGAGCAGACATGGGACCACTGAACGGTTTTACCGTGATCGAGCTGGCGGGCATTGGCCCCGCTCCCATGGGGGGCATGATGCTGGCCGACATGGGCGCGGAAGTGATTCGCATCGAACGCGCCGGCGCCCCCGACCCCAAGGCCATGAAGGACGTGAGTTTTCGCGGCAAGAAGTCGGTGGTTCTGAACCTCAAGGACCCGGCGGGCGTTGAAGTATTGCTGCGCATGGTGGAAAACGCCGATGTGCTGATCGACCCCTACCGCCCCGGCGTGTGCGAAAAGCTGGGTATTGGCCCCGAGGTCTGCCTGCAGCGTAACCCCAAGCTGGTGTTCGCCCGCATGACGGGCTGGGGGCAGGACGGGCCGCTGGCCAATGCCGCCGGCCACGACATCAACTACATCGCCATTACCGGGGCCCTGTACGCCACTGGCCGCGCCGGCGAAAAGCCGGTGCCGCCCCTGAACCTGGTGGGCGACATGGGCGGTGGCGGCATGCTGCTGGTGAACGGGGTGCTGGCGGCGTTGCTGGAAACCGCCAGCTCCGGCAAGGGCCAGGTGATCGACGCCGCCATGGTGGACGGCGCCGCCCAGCTGATGTGGATGTTCCACAGCTTCCAGGCCCTGGGGGTATGGGATGCCGGCAAGCGCGGCGCCAACATGCTCGATGGCGGGGCGCACTTCTACGACACCTACGAATGCGCCGACGGCGAGTACGTGGCCATCGGCTCCATCGAGCCCCAGTTCTACGCCCTGCTGATGGAGCTGGCGCAGCTGCCCGAGGCCTTCAAGGCCCAGCACGACCAGGCCCAGTGGCCGGCGCTGAAGGAGAAGCTGGCGGATATCTTCAAGCAGAAAACCCAGGCCCAGTGGTGCGAGATCATGGAAGGCACCGACGTGTGCTTTGCGCCGGTGCTGTCCTTTGTGGATGCGCCCAAACACCCGGCCAATGTGGAGCGCAACACCTACATGGAACTGGACGGCGTCACCCAGCCCTCGCCGGCGCCGCGCTTCAGCCGCACGCCGTCAACGGTGGCCCACGGCGCACACAGTTTGGGTGAAGATACCGATGCCGTACTCAAAGCCATGGGCTTTGGCGAGCAGGAACTGGCACAATTGCGCGACGGCGGCAGTATCCACTGAGCCGCCGCGCCTACCACCGTAAGGAAACCGACATGTCCGCACTCGAAACCGTCACCATTGAACGCCACGACAACGTGGCCCTGGTCAGCCTGAACCGCCCCGACAGCCTCAATGCCTTCAGCGCCGAATTGCGCCGTGATATCGGCGCGGCGGTGGATGAGGTCAATGCCGACGACAGCATTCGCGTGGTGGTGCTTACCGGCGTGGGCCGCGCCTTCAGCGCCGGCGCCGACCTGATGGAAGTGCAGGGCGATGACTTTGATGTGCGTCGCCAGCTGAATGAGGAATACAAGCCGGTGCTGATGGCCATCAGCGAATCCGGCAAGCCCTGGATCAGCGCCGTCAACGGCGCCGCCGCCGGTATCGGCAGCGCCTTCGCCATGGTGTGCGACCTCACCGTGATGGCCGAAGACGCCTTTATCTATCAGGCCTTTGCCGCCATTGGCCTGGTGCCGGATGGCGGCGCCACCTGGCACCTGGCCCGCAGCATCGGCCGCAAGCGCGCCTTTGAGCTGATTGCCACCGGCGAAAAACTGCGCGCCGAGAAGTGCCAGGCCCTGGGCCTGTGCAACCGCGTGGTGCCCGCCGATGAGCTCGTGCCCGCCACCCTGGCCTGGGCCCAGGAACTGGCAGGCAAGGCGCCGCTGGCCCTGCGCTATGCCAAACAGGCCCTCAACCAGGCCATGGAGGCCGATGTGGCGGAGATTATTTCCGCAGAGGCGGACCTGCAGCACCTGTGCATTAACAGCGCCGATGCCGCCGAGGGCGTAAAAGCGTTTGTCGAGAAGCGCGCCCCGGTATGGCAGGGGAAATAAGGCCCGAACTCGCCGCCCTGCGCGCGCGCCTGGCCCGCACCCTCGACGGGGAGCGGGCCGAGGCCCTGCAAAAACGCCACGCCAGGGGCAACCGCAGCGCCCGGGAGAACCTGGCTGACCTGGTGGATGAGGGCAGCTTTCTGGAGTACGGCCAGCTGGCGGTGGCCGCCCAGCGCAGCCGCCGCGATTACCAGGAGCTGCAACGCGCCACCGCTGCCGACGGCATTATCACCGGCACCGCCACCATCAACAGCGACACCGTAGCCCCCGAGTGTGCCCGTGCCGCCGTGGTGGTGAACGACTACGCCGTGCTGGCCGGCACCCAGGGTTACTTTCACCACCACAAGCTGGATCGCATCTGTGACCTGGCGGCCGAACACCGTCTGCCGGTGGTGATGTACACCGAGGGCGGCGGGGGCCGGCCCGGCGATACCGACGTCACGACCCAGATCGCCGGACTCAATTTGCAGTCCTTCCGCGCCTGGGCGGCACTGACGGGCAAGGTGGTGCGCATTGCCGTCAACAACGGCTACTGCTTTGCCGGCAACGCCGCCCTGTTCGGCTGCGCGGACTTCACCATTGCCACCCGCAATTCGTGGATCGGCATGGCCGGCCCGGCCATGATCGAAGGCGGCGGCATGGGCGTGGTGGACGCGCGGGAGATCGGCCCGGCCGAAGACCAGCTGCGCAACGGGGTGATTGATATCCTCGCCGAGGACGAGGCGGATGCCACCCGCCTGGCACGGCAACTGCTGTCCTATTTTCAGGGCCCGGTGGCCCACTGGCGCTGCGCCGACCAGAAAGGCCTGCGCGATATCATCCCGCAAGACCGGCGCTGGGCCTACCCGGTGCGGCGGGTTATCGAAACCCTGGCCGACGAGGGCAGCTTCCTGGAGCTGCGACGGGTTTACGGCCGCAGTATTGTCACCGGCTTTATTCGCATGGAAGGCAGGCCGCTGGCGCTGATCGCCAACGACTGCCAGCAGCTGGGCGGGGCGGTGGATGCCGAGGCATCGGAAAAGGCCGCGCGCTTCTTGCAGATCTGTAACAGCTTCGGCCTGCCGGTGCTGTCCCTCACCGATACCCCCGGCTTTATGGTGGGGCCGGCCAGCGAAAAGGCGGCGGCGGTGCGGCGCATGTCGTCGCTGTTTGTCGCCGGGGCTTCTATGACGGTGCCGCTGGTGGCCATCTTCCTGCGCAAGGGCTACGGCCTTGGCGCCATGGCCATGACGGCGGGCAGTTTTGCCGCTCCGGTGTATGCCGCCGCCTGGCCCACCGGCGAATTCGGCGGCATGGGCCTGGAGGGCGCGGTGCGCCTGGGCTATCGCAAGGAACTGGACGCCGTGGAAGACCCCGCCGAACGCGAGGCGCTGTTTAACACGCTGGTGGGGCAGCTGTATGAATTGGGCAAGGCCACCGAGGCCGCTTCATTCCTGGAGATTGACGCGGTGATCGACCCGGCCGGAACCCGCGAGGTGGTGCTGGCGGCACTGCGCAGCGCGGGGGCATAATCCCCGGGCGAACAATAACAACGACAAGGAGAACACCATGCGCCGATTGATTGGCCTGTGTACTGCAATGAGCCTGTCCACTGCGGCCAGCGCCGCCCCGCAACTGCTGTGGGGCGACACCCACCTGCACACCTCCTATTCCTCCGATGCCTTCGCCAACAACAACCTGGTGGCGGACCCGGATACCGCCTACCGCTATGCCCGGGGCGAGCCGGTGCTGCATCCCTACCACAAGGCGCGGGTACAGATTGGCACCCCGCTGGACTTTCTCGTGGTGTCAGACCACGCGGAATTTCTCGGGGTGATCAACCACACCTACTTCAATGGTGTGGATACCGACGACCTCGGCCTGCTGGATGCGCTCAAGGCGCGCATTGCCGCCTGGGTACTGCAGCGCAAGATTGGCCAGGGGCAGGGCCGGCAACTCTTCGTGGACGTGCTGCCAGAGCCCGGGGACGCGCGGCAGGCCGCCGAGGCCGCCCAACTTGGCGGCCAGGTGGGTTGGCTGCCGCCCATGGGCGCTGTGGAGAGCAGCACCTGGCGCAGCATTATCGACACCGCCGACCGCTTTAATGAGCCCGGCACCTTCACCGCCTTTATTGGCTGGGAGTGGAGCTCCATTCCCGGCGGCGCCAACCTGCACCGGGTGGTGATTTCCGACGCGGATGCCCAGAAGGCCAGCGCGTTCGAACCCTTTGGCCTTGACGACAGCCCCTTCCCGGAAGACCTCTGGGCCTGGCTGGAGAGCACCCGCGCCGAAACCGGCATCGACTTTCTGGCTATTCCGCACAATTCCAACATTTCCAAGGGCTACATGTTCGATACGGTCAGCCTGCGCGGCGAGCCCTTCGATGCGGACTACGTGGCCACCCGGCGCAAGTGGGAGCCCATCGCCGAGATCACCCAGCTGAAGGGCGACTCGGAAACCCACCCGGACCTGTCACCGAACGACCCCTTCGCGGATTTCGAGGAGTATCCCCACTACATTCAGCGCTGGCATACCCCCTACAAAGCCGAGGTGGGTGACTACTTGCGCCCGGCCCTGCTGCGGGGCATGCAGTTGGCGGCGGAACTTGGCAGCAACCCCTACGAGCTGGGCTTTATCGGTTCCACCGACGCCCATACCGGCCTGTCCACCGCCGAGGAAGACAACTTCCACGGCAAGTTTGCCACCGACTCCATTCCCGCCAACAAGCAACTGGGCTGGAGCGACGAGGAGGGCGGCACCAATGGCTGGGCCATGTCCGCCTCGGGCATGGCGGCGGTATGGGCCGAGGACAACAGCCGCGAAGCCATCATGGCGGCCATGAAGCGGCGCGAGGTGTACGCCACCACCGGGCCGCGCATTGGCCTGCAGTTTTTTGGCGGCTGGCAGCTGAGCGAGGCGCAGTTGCAAAGCCCCTCCCTGTATGAGGCTGCCACCGCCGCTGGCGTGCCGATGGGCGGCGTTCTGCCAGCTGCCACCGAAGGTGGCGCGCCGGGCTTTCTGGTGCAGGCGGTAAAAGACCCGGTTGGCGCGGGCCTTGAGCGTGTGCAGATCGTCAAAGGTTGGCTGAGCGCGAGCGGCGAGCCCCGTGAACAGGTATTTGACGTGGTGTGGTCTGGCGAGCGCAGCGCAAATGCCCGCGGGCAACTGCCCCCCGCCGAATCCAGCGTGGACCCGCGCACCGGCGAGGTGGCGGTGGAGGCGGGTGCGCCGCAACTGCTGGCCTACTGGCAAGACCCAAATTTCAACCCGGGCCAGCCGGCCTTTTATTACGTGCGGGTGCTGCAGGTGCCCACCGCCCGCCACTCCTACCTGGACGCCCTGGCGCTGGGCCAGGAAGAGGCCCCCGGCTACCCGGATACCCTGCAGGAGCGGGCCTACAGCTCGCCCATCTGGTACCGGCCCAGCCGCTGATCGACAACGCTGCATACCAACACTTCGCAACAACGCTTCACACTACCAAGGAGCCAACATGCAGAACCTGTTTGATATTCGCGGCAAGGTTGCCGTTGTCACCGGCGGCTCCCGCGGCATAGGTGCCATGATTGCCCGCGGCTTTCTGGAGCAGGGGGCCAAGGTCTATATCACCGCCCGCAAGGTGGACGAGCTGAATCAGGCGCAGCAGGAACTGGCCCGGTACGGCGATTGCGTGGCCATTCCCTCCGACCTGTCGGCCCTTGAGGGTATCGACGCCTTTGCCTCAGCCATCGCCGAAGGGGAGACACAGCTGGATATTCTGGTGAACAACGCCGGTGCTACCTGGGGAGCGCCGGTAGAGAGTTTTCCCGAGAAGGGCTGGGACAAAACCATGGACCTGAACGTGAAGGCGCCCTTCTTCCTGGTGCAGCGGCTGCTGCCCCTGTTGCGCGCGGCCGCCGGGCAGGGGGGCAGGGCGCGGGTGATTAACATCGGCTCCGTCAACGGCCTCAGCATCGACACCGCCATGCAGAACTTTGCCTACACCGCCAGCAAGGCGGCCATCCACCATTTAACCCGCCACCTGGCGGTGGAGCTGGCCGGGGCTGGCATCAACGTGAACGCCATTGCCCCCGGCCTGTTCCCCAGCCAGATGACCGCCTACATGATGGAGGCCGCTAGCGAAGAGCAGCTGTCTGCCCACTTCCCCATTGCGCGCATGGGCGCGATGGAAGACGCCGCCGGCACGGCGATTTTCCTCTCCTCCCGCGCTTCGGAGTGGATGACAGGCCAGGTACTGGCCCTGGACGGGGGCATGGTGGCCAAGGGCTGAGGCAAGGCGGCCACACGCCCTCGCCCCCACCTTGCGCCGCCTTTGCGGCAGGGGCTACTCTGGCGACTTCACTGATTCGAGGATGCCCCATGCAGAAATGGCTTGCCCTGTTGTTTTTATTGTCCCTCGGCGTTCACGCCGCGCCGCAGGATGACATTACCGCCGTGCTGGATCGCTTTCACGATGCCGCCGCCCGGGCCGACCTGCCCACTTATCGCCAGCAGATGACCACGGACATCGTCTTCCTTGGTACCGACGCCAGCGAGCGCTGGCAGGGGGCAGAGTTTATCGCCTTTGCCAAGCCCTACTTCGACAAGGGCCAGGGTTGGACCTATCGCCCCCGGGCGCGCCACATCGATATTGCTGCCTCTGGCGAGGTGGCCTGGTTCGATGAGCTGCTCGACAACGACAAGCTCGGCCTGTGCCGCGGCTCTGGCCTGCTACTGAAAACCGACAGCGGCTGGAAAATTGCCCAGTACAACCTGAGCATGCCGATACCCAACGCGATGATTGAGAACGTGGCCCAGGCCATTGGCGGCGTTGCCGGCGAGACGGACGGTGAACATGCCGACGAAGACGCAGCCAGCCGTGATAGCGCCGACAGCACCGGTGAAGAAACCGGCAGCGAAACCGAATCCCAGCGGCGCTGCAAAAAGCGCCACAAAACCAACCGCAAGGCGGACTGCTAAACAGGCAGGGGAGCCCTGTGGAGCGATGACGATGGACGAACTGGCCCTACTGATTGATCTGCACAAAGAGGCCGAGCGGCAGGGCCCGGGCGGCCGTGCGCAGACCGAGCAGGCCCTGGCCCTGGCGGGGCTCGAGCGCTGCGCGCCATTGCGCATTGCCGACATTGGCTGTGGCACCGGCGCCGCCAGTCTGGTGCTGGCGCGTATGCCTAACGTCCACATTACCGCGGTTGACTTCCTGCAGGACTTTCTCGATGTGCTTACCCGCCGGGCCCGGGAGCAGGGCGTTGCGCAACGCATCAGCCCACTGTGCCGGTCGATGGAGGACCTGCCCTTTGCCGAGGGGGAGCTGGATGTCATCTGGTCCGAGGGGGCCATCTACAACATTGGCTTTGAGCGGGGCCTGCGTGAGTGGGCGCCCTGTCTGAAGGCCGGCGGCCTGCTGGTGGTGTCGGAGCTGACCTGGTTGACGTCGGCACCACCACAGGCATTGCGCGAGCACTGGGAGTCGGTCTACCCGGGCATTGATACCGCATCGGCCAAGCTCAAGATGCTGGAGCGCCAGGGCTTTTCACCGCTGGCTTACTTTGTGCTGCCGCCTGCCTGTTGGCTGGATAATTACTACCAGCCGCTTGAGGCGCGCTTTCCCGGCTTCCTGGCCCAACACGGCAACAGCCCTGCCGCAACGGCGCTGGTGGCAGCAGAGCGGCGCGACATCGCCCTTTACCACCAGCACCAGCGGCACTACGGTTACGGCATGTACATTGCCCGCAAAATCTAACGGGCCCCGCTGCTCACCGGGCAGGCATGGCCGGCGCTGGCAGCTAAGGGATAGACAGGGCCGAAGACACCCTAGGCCGGTAGATAAAAGCGCTCGTACCAGCGCCGCAGTTTATTGATCGGGCCGTCGCCGTCGCAGAGGATGGGATCTTCCCGGTACACCTTGTCCTGCCAGATCAGCACATCCTGCCCAAAGGCGGCGTGGGCCACTGCCGGGTAGAGCTGGGTGAATTCCTCAGGCAGCGCCGCGTCCGTCAGGCTGCTCATGATCACGGCGGAGCACAGATCCACTTCGCTGTCGTTGACCGGCGTGTGGTAGTTCACCCACCAGCTCTTGAAGCTGATGTCCGGGCTGCGTGATTCGGTGTAGTAATACATGATCGACGGCCCGTGATAGGTGGCGTCGCCCCAGGCATCGGCCTCCATGCCCGCGCCCTGGTTGCGGGCGTCCACCAGGTCGAAGGGCAGGCCGGGCGGGGTGATCATACCCGCTTGTGGGTCGCGTTTGACCCGGGAAATCTGGGTAACAGTGAAGTCACCGAAGCGGTTTTCGAAGGCGTGCACATTGCCGCCGTGGACATGGGGAAAGTGGGCAATGTCGACGATGTTTTCGATCACATCACAGGGCTGGGCGCGAATGCGTGAACGCTGGAACTGCCAGTCGCCCCATTTGCCCGGGCCCCAGTCGTCAATGGCGGGAAGGTAGTCCACCGGCTCGGAATCCTCCGGGCAGTACCAGATGGCGATAAACCCGTTGCGCTCCAGCACTGGCCAGCCCTTCAGGGCTTGCCTGGCGCGCGGCGGTATCTGTTTGGCGTAGGGGATCTCGATGCATTCACCACTGCCCTCAAACACCCAGCCGTGAAAGGGGCAGGCGATGGCATTGCCGCGAATGCGGCCACCGTCGCTGGCCAGGTGGGCGCCGAGGTGGGGGCAGTAGGCATCCACCACGAAGGCCTCGCCGGATTCTCCGCGCCAGATGACAAACTCGCGGTCGAAGTAGTGGAAGCGCTTGACCTCCCCGGGCTCCAACTCGCGGGAAAACAGCACGATGTGCCAGCCGCGGGCGTAGCGGCCCGCTTCCAGGTAGGCGTATTTACTCATGGCGGCTCCTTGTGGGCTCAGGGCTTTTTATGGGCTCATGGCTGTTGGTTTGCGCCGTTGTCCAGGGCATGACGGGCAGCGATGTAGGCGAAGGTCATGGCGGAGCCGATGGTGGAGCCGGCACCGGGGTAGGTGTCGCCCATCACCGCGGCGCTCGCGTTGCCCGCGGCGTACAGGCCGGCAATCACATCACCGCTCCGGTCCAGCACCTGGGCGTGTTCATTGCACAGCAGGCCGCCCTTGGTGTCCAGGTCTCCCGGTTCGCAGCGCAGGGCATAGAAGGGCGCTTTTTCCAGCGGCGCCAGGGAGGGGTTGGGCTGCACCTTCGGGTCCGCGTAGTAACGGTCGTGCAGGCTGTCGCCGCGGCCAAAGAGCGGGTCCTTGCCGAGGCGGGCGTGGTGGTTGAAGTCGGCCACCGTCTGCGCCAGGGCGTGCCCGTCCATGCCCAGTGTTGCCCCCAGTTCGAACAGGGTGTCGGCGCGGCTCAACAGGCCCTTGTCGAAGTAATCCTGCGGCAGACGGCTGTCGGGGGTGATCTTCGCCGGTTTGATATGCCCGGCGGTATATTTCTCCCGGAACTGTGCGTCAAAAATCAGGTAGCAGGGCACCGCGCCTTCGCCGCGGCCCTCGGAGGCATACTGGTCCTTTACCACGTCCTCGTAGGGCTGGGCTTCGTTGGTGAAGCGTTTGCCCTGTCGGTTGACCATGATGGAGCCCGGGTTGGACTTGCCGGAAATCAGCGCCAGGCTGCGGCCATCGGGCAGCAGGTAGGTGGGTGACCACCAGGCGCTGCCCATGAAGCCCAGCGCAGCGTTGACCTGTTCGCCCAGGGCAATGCCGTCGCCGGTGGCGCCGGGGGCCGCCGCGGTCCAGCGGTCGCTGGAGGGCTGGGGCTGGTACTGCCGGCGCAGGCCGGCATTGCGCGCAAAACCGCCCGTGCATAACAGAACGCCACGTTTGGCGCGCACCGTCACCGGCTCACCCCGACGCAACACCTTCGCGCCGCACACGCGGCCGTTTTCATACAACATCTCGGTTATCGGCGTATCCAGCCACAGCGGTATGTCCCGGTCCAGCAGCGAGCGCCGCAGGCGGGCTACCAGGGCCGGGCCCAGGGTCAGCCGGTCGTCGCCGCGCCTGGCCAGGCGGGCGGGCAGGTCCAGGTAGTAGCGGGCGGCGAGTTTTGCGCCGAGCAGGTAGGCGCCGGCGTCCATGTCCTGCAGGCGCCGCCCCTCCACCACCGACACGTTGAAGGGCAACAGCAGGCCAGTGTAGTGATCCCGACTCATGGTGCTGGCCGCCGCGCCCAGGTGGCGGATGTGCAGCGGTGCCGGGTCCATGGAGCGCCCGCCATTCAGGTAGCCCGGCACGCTGTCGTAGTAATCCATGTAGGCCGGCAGCGGCGTGTAGTGCACATGGCTGTGGCGCATCATGAAGCGCAGCATTTCGCTGGCGCGCTCGGCGTAGGCGCGCACGCGGGGCGCGGGCACGCTGTCACCAATCAGGCCGTGCAGGTACTGGTAGGCGCGCTCGCTGCTGTCTTCAATGCCAAACTCACCCAGGCGGTGATTGGCGGGAATCCACGCCACGCCGCCGGATTTGGCGGTGGTGCCGCCATAAACGGGCTCTTTCTCAACCAGCAGCACGCTACCGCCCAGCTGGTGGGCCACCACGGCGCCGGTCATGCCGCCGGCGCCGGCGCCTGCCACCAGCCAGTCAACCGCATAATCCTGCTGTGTCACGTTATCGTTATCTTCACGGTGTTGGGGCATTTATTGGCTTTTATTCGTGCGCTCTTTACCTGTATGGAAGCATGCCAGCGGGGCGATGAACACGCGCGGCAACAACAATCACGCCGCCAGTTCAACATGCCGGCCCTGCCGATTGACGGGTTTGGTCGCGGGGCCTATGGTCGCCACAATTCACTCGCATAAGGAATAACACGGTGAAAGTTCTGCCCAACCAAGGGGTTTGTGCGCAGGGGGTTTGCGTGCAGGGGGTTTGCGCGAGAGTGCGGCGCCACGCGCGCGCAGTGCGCTATGTGCTTGCGGGTGTGTGCATGGCGCTGTCGGTGGGCGCTGCAGCGGAGCCGGATTACAGCGAGCAACGCGCGCCCTGCGACAACTACCAGGCGCACAAACAGCCCTTCTTTGGCGACTTGCATGTGCATACCCGCTATTCGCTGGATGCCAGCACCCAGGGCACACGTACCTCACCGGCCCAGGCCTACGCCTTTGCCCGCGGCGAGCAGCTGCCGATACAACCCTGGACGGAGGACGGTCAGGGCGTGCGTTCGCTGCAGCTGCGCCGGCCGCTGGATTTCGCCATGGTGTCGGACCACTCGGAGCTGATTGGCGAAGTGGCCATGTGCAATACGCCCGACATGGAGGGCTACAGCAGCTGGCAGTGCCTGGTGTACCGGCACTGGCCCCGGGGTGCGTTCTACCTGTTCAACGCCTGGGCCTCTATCCAGGCCTCTCACCTTGGCCTGTGCGGCGAAAATGACGAACTCTGCCTGGAGGCGGCCAAAGGGCCCTGGCGGGAGATGCGCGAGGCCGCAGAGGCCTACTATGACCGCAGCGCCGACTGCAGCTTTACCACCTTCGTCGGTTACGAGTGGACCGGCGGCGAAGCCGAGAGCGGTGGCAACCTGCACCGCAATGTGGTGTTCCGCAACGCCGTGGTGCCACTGCGGCCCATCAGTTTTATCGATGGCCCCCAGGCCTCCAGCCTGTGGCGCAGCCTGGATGAGCAGTGCAACAGCGCCGATGGTGCCTGCGATTCCCTGGTGATTCCGCACAATGCCAACCTCAGTGCCGGCTACATGTACAGCGGGCTCAAGGACGATGGCAGCCCGATGGATGCCGAGTACGCCCGCCTGCGCCAGCAGTTCGAGCCGCTGGCCGAGATCATGCAGCACAAGGGAGCCTCCGAGTGCTTCTACCAGGCTGGCGTGACCCAGGATGAGCTCTGCGCCTTCGAGCAGCAGCCCATCGACAATATCTCAGGTTTTGACAATCCACCCGGCCCGGAAACTGGCTTTTTGCGCCGGGCGCTGGGCGAGGGCATGCAGATCGAGCGCGAACTGGGGGTCAACCCCTACCAGCAGGGCTTTATCGCCAGCACCGACACTCATTTGGGCGCGCCGGGCGCGGTGGAGGAAGACCGCTTCCTGGGCCACGGCGGCGCCGGCGTGCCCGCAGCGAAGGAAGTGCCCCCGGGGTTGCCGGACAAACTGGAGTACAACCCCGGCGGCCTGGCGGTACTGTGGGCCGAAGAAAACAGCCGCGACGCCCTGTTTGATGCCATGCGTCGCCGTGAAGCCTACGGCACCAGCGGCCCGCGCATCGAAGCGCGCTTTTTTGCTGGCTGGGACTACGCCGAAGACCTGTGCCAGCAGCCGGATCGCATCGCCAGGGCCTATGCTGGCGGTGTGCCGATGGGTGGGCAGATGAGCGCGCCGCCGGCGGCCGATGCCAAACCCACCTTTCTGTTGGCCGCCCGCCAGGACAGCGGCACGGCCGATCAGCCAGGCATGCCACTGCAGCGCCTGCAGGTCATCAAGAGCTGGATTGACGCCGGCGGTGAGCGCCACGAGCGTGTGCTGGACGTTGCCGGCAATGCCGACAACGGCGCCGGCGTGAACACCGACACCTGCGCCACCTATGGCGATGGCTTTGCCGAGCTATGTACGGTGTGGCAGGACGCCGATTTCAACCCGGGCCAGTCGGCCTATTACTATTCCCGCGTGGTGGAAAACCCCAGCTGCCGCTGGAGCCAGCGCCAGTGCATTGCCGCCGGCGTGCAGTGCGACAACCCAGGCAGCGTGCCAGACGCCTTCGCCAACTGCTGCGCCGCCGAGCACCGCCCGGTGGTGCAGGAGCGCGCCTGGACATCACCGGTCTGGTATACCCCGGCCAGCTAGGTCAGTCGCCGCTGGCCAGCACGCGCTGGGCAAAGTCCAGCGCGGCGGCTGAGTCCACCCGGCTGCTATAGGCCTCGATGAACAGCTTGCCGGCCACCCGCCCCTTGGGATCGATGATGATCATCCCCGGATGGGGGATGCCGTACTGGCGATCACCCGACTGGTACTGCTCGTTGAGAATACCCAGAGTCTTGAAGCTCATGGCGTCGATGTCCGACAGCAGGGGCAGGGTAATGCCGTGCTTGTCGGCAAAGGCCTGTTGCTCGGCGGGACTGTCGTAGGTGATGGCCACCAGGCCGATGCCGGCGGCGTCGAAGGCCGCCTTGTGGGCCTGCAGCTGCACCATTTGCTTCATGCAGTAGGGGCACCAGACCAGCGAGCGGCTGGCAACCAGCACTGTGCCCGCCGGGCCGGCAAAGTCATCCAGCAGGCGCACTGTCTCGCCCTTGTGGCGGGCGTGCACCCCGGGGAAGCGCGAACCCAGCGCCGGGCCCGGGTCAAAGCTGTCGGTGTCCGCCGGCACAAACATGCCTTCGGTAACCTTGCTGTAGGCCGCTTCCTTCAACTGATCCTGGCAGCTGTACAGCAGGGCGATGGCAAGCAGCAGCAGGGCGGCAAAAACAATAAGAACACGTTGCATGAGGCGGGCCGTTATTAGCTTATGCGAATTTGGTTAGTGTATCTGGGCCGGGCCAGCTTGTCCCTGTATCGGGCGATTGCGTATGCTTGCGCAACCCGGCCAAGGCCCAAGAGACCCCTGTATGATCGACCAGTTACTGATTTCGGCTGTTTTCCTGTTCCTGCTGGGCAGCCTGATTTTCACTGACTGGCCGGCGTCGCGCATTTTCGTCGGCGCCATGCTGGCAAGCTATTTTGCCGGCCTGGTGGATACCGACGAGATTCTCGACAAGGCGTCCAATAGCGGGCTGATTACGCTGATCCTGTTGCTGCTGGTATCGGTGGGGCTGGAGCGGCTGTCCTGGCTGAATCGCCTGTCGGGCAAGCTGGTTGGCCCGAGCCTTGGCCTGAGTCTGCTGCGCCTGGGCGGCGTGACCGCGCTGTTTTCCGCCTTCGTCAACAACACCGCGGTGGTGGCCACCCTGGCCCAGACCGTGCGCAACAACCGCCACCACCCGGCTTCGCGCCTGCTGATCCCCCTGTCCTATGCCGCCATCCTGGGCGGTACCATGACCCTGATCGGCACCAGCACCAACCTGATCGTGAGCAGCTTCCTGGAAGATGCCACAGGCCAGGGCCTGTCGTTCTTCGACTTTATCGTGGTGGGCGGCAGCGCCACCGTGATTGGCCTGGCGGTCATGTTTCTCTCGGTGCGCTTGCTTCCCGCCGATAGCAGCGAGCGCATCGACATCAATGAATACCTGATCGAGGCGGAAGTTACCGCCGGCTCCAGCCTGATCGGCAAGACCATCGCCGATAACCAGCTGCGCGACCTGGACGATCTTTTTCTGGTTGAGATTGTGCGCGACGAACACCTGATCTCCCCGGTGGCGCCCAGTGAGTACATCGAGGCCGGCGACAAGCTGATTTTCTCCGGCGACATCAAACAGGTGGGTGTGCTGGATGCCCTGGACGGCCTGCAGCTGTTTGCCGTGGAGGAGGGCCTGCTGCGGGAAAACATGATGGAAGTCATCGTCATGCCCAACGCCAGCATCGAGGGCAAGACCATCAAGGACAGCGGCTTCCGCTCGCTCTTTGACGCGGCGGTCGTGGGCATGCGCCGCGGCGGCAAGCGCCTGTCCGGCAAACTCGGCAACATTACCATTCAGGCCGGCGACAACCTGATGCTGGCCACGGGTCCCGACTTCCACGATCGCAACAACCTGGGCAAGAACTTTGTGGTGATCGACGACGCGGTCAACGGCACCAACACCACGCCGCTGCAGAACTGGGTGGTGAGCCTGGGGCTGGCCGGCATTGTCACCCTGTCGGTGCTGGAGCTGCTGCCGCTGATCAAGGGCCTGTCGCTGCTGCTGGTGGTGATGCTGGCGCTGCGCCTGGTGCGCGCATCCGAACTGCGCCGGCGCTTTCCGTTTGAAATCTGGCTGATCATCGGCTCCGCCCTAACCCTGTCCCAGGCGCTGACCAACTCCGGGCTGGTTGCCCAGTTGACTGGCGGCCTGCACAGCGAGCTGTCCAGCCTGGGGCCCTACGCCGCGCTGGCTGGCGTGTACCTGGGCACCCTGCTGCTGACCGAGATGATGACCAACAACGCCGCCGCCGCCCTGAGCTTTCCCATTGCCTTCGGGCTGGCGGAAAGCTATGGCCTGAGCCCCATGCCCTTTGTCATGGCGGTTGCCTTTGGCGCCAGCGCCAGCTTCCTCACCCCCTATGGTTACACCACCAACCTGATGGTGCAGAACCTGGGCGGCTACACCCTGCGCGACTACGTGCGCGCGGGCCTGCCTGTCTCGCTGGCCTATTCGGCGGTGGTGCTGGTGCTGCTGCCTCTGGTGTTTCCCTTCTAGGCAGGGCGCCTCCATCACCTTTTACGAAAAATTCTCATTTATTAACGAGAATCGTTTGCAAATAAGAATTACCTGAGCTAACTTAAGTCCTGCAGACCCCCGGCGACACTACCGGATGCCGGGAATGCGGCAGCATTGCGGGCGCCCCCCTGGGCGCCCGCCTTTTTATGCACGCGCCAATCACTTACTCTTCCCTCATTCAGCCGCCAGCCCCGGCGGCGCCAATCTGCCTATGAGGAAGCCATGACACGCCTGTGCCTTCGCACGCCGCATCGCCATGTGGGGCTGGCCGCTTTTCTGGCCCCTGTGCTGACTCCTGTACTGGCCGCCCGGGCACTGACCGCCCCAGCACTGGCGTGCGTGCTTGCGCTGACGGCGGCCGGTGCCCTGGCCGATGACACCGCCAGCCCCTATGGCGAGCGGCTGGTGCGCAGCGGCCAGCAGTGGAGTGATGGCACGCTGCCTGCGCCACCCGCTGGCTTTGCGGCGCCGGCGCCCGCCGATGCAGCGCAGTCGCTTGCGGCCTACATCCGCCAAATCGAGGCGCTGCAGCGCCAGGGCGGCCCCTACGCGGCGGGTCTGGTGGAAAACCTTGAAGCCATGGCGGATTTGCAGGCCCGCAGTGGCGATCTGGCCGGCGCGCAATCCCTGTACACCCGGGCCCTGCACCTGCAGCGCATCAATGAAGGCTTGCGTAGCGAGGGCCAGCTGAGTCTGTTGCAGCGCCTGATCAGCCTGGCCCGGCAGACCGGCGACCTGGAGCAGCTGGACGATCGCTATGACTACCTCTACTTCCTGCAGGGGGCTGGCCGGCAACCCCGGGACGAGGCCGCGGTGACCGTACAGCTGGCTTATTTACGCTGGCAGCGGGAGGCGCTGCGACTGGGGGTGAGGTCCAGCCAGGGGCGCAGCCGCCTGCTGGCACTGCTGGATTTGAACGATCGCCTGCTGGGGGATGACGGCGCGGCACAGGCGCTGACTCCGGCGCTGCGCTGGCAGCTGGTGCAGAGCCAGTTGCGTAATCTCTACCTGCTGCAGGATTCCCTGCCGCCGCCCTTTGACGAGGCGGGCATGCGCCTGCAGCGCGCCTATCGGCCGCTGAGTGCCAATGAACTGGATCACGAACGCCAGCGCCTGGAACAGCAGCGCCGCAATGGCCTGTTGCGCGGGCGCAAGCTGCTGCAGGACTACCTGGCTACCGCACCAGCGGGTGCGCCGTACACCTTTGCCGCCCAGCTGGCCCTGGCGGACTGGTTCCAGTGGCACGGCCAGAGCCGCCGGGCGGGCGAGTTTTACGCCGCACTGGCAAAGGACTTGATAGAAGCCGGCGCCGAAGCGCAGTGGCGGGACTGGTTCGACGCGCCGGTGGAGCTGCCGGATAACGGCGCCTTCTGGCAG
Organism: Parahaliea mediterranea; assembly: GCF_003402235.1. Lineage (GTDB taxonomy): Bacteria > Pseudomonadota > Gammaproteobacteria > Pseudomonadales > Halieaceae > Parahaliea > Parahaliea mediterranea. The sequence continues at coordinate 256,649 of NZ_QEWO01000002.1, read as the reverse complement.
GCGCTGGTGCCAGGGCAGGCGGCGGACGGGCCGGTGACGGTGAGCTTTGAAGTGACCGAGCAGGGCAGGGTGCGCAATGCGCAAGTGGTCAGTGTGCCCGACGCGGCCGAGAACGCGCAGTTTGCCGTGCTGCGCGAATTGCGCGATGTGCGCTTTCGCCCCCGGCTTGATCGCCAGGGCCAGCCCCTGGCGAGCGCGCTGCGGCGCGATTATCTGTGGCTGCCGCTCAGGCGTTCTCAATGGCCATGATGGCCCCGCGCGCCTCCACGTTGCCGCGGGTGCGCCATTCAATCAGGTCGGCACAGTGGCGCTCGACACAGCCCTCGGCCATTTCCAGAAAGGTGGAGCGCTCCGGGTCGGCAATGTAGATGTGCTTGACGCCGGCTTTTACCGCCCGGTTCACCATGTTGGAGACCGGCTTGACCAGTTCGTCCCAGAAGCAGATATCGGCGGCGATCAGCATGTCGTACTTGCTGAGCTGCTTCACCGTCAGCTGCTCGAAGCGGCGGGCCTGCGTTTTGACCTCGACCCCGTTGATCGCAGCCACTTCATGCAGGTAGGGGAACACATCCGGGTCGGCATCCACCGAGGTGACCTTGGCACCGAGTTTTTTTGCGCACCAGATGCCGCCAATGCCCCAGCCGCAGCCGACATCAATGACCCGCTTGCAGTGCGCCGGCGGGTGCTTCTTCAGGTAGTCAATCAGCAGGGCGCTGGATTTCCAGAACTTGTTGCCGTGGATGGACGGCACCGTGCCCTGGCGGCGTACCTTGCGAATGGCTGGGTGACTGGAGGTGGGGATGCTGACCCCGCGAAACGTTCTGGCTACCACGGGTCTCGATCGGGTCAAGGGGCTGTCCTTTTCGTCAGATTTTGCTAGAGGCTGGCAGATCATTGTGGCATTTTGCGGTGAAGGAATACCAGTCGCGCCTCGCCATCCGTGTGCGACAGCCGGAGAAATCACCATGAGCCGAATGCGACCCCCGGTCGAACTGCTGGAAAAAAACCGACCGCGCCAGGCGCGGGCCAAGCGCACCTACGAAAACATTCTGATGGCCGCCGCCGAGTTGCTGGTGGAAGTGGGGGTGGAGCGCATCTCCACCAACCTGATTGCCGAGAACGCCGGCATTACCGTGCCCGCCCTGTACCGTTACTTCCCCAACAAATATGCTGTGCTGTATGCCCTGGGTGCGGTGCTGATGGATCGCCAGAACGTGATCTTTGAGCAGTGGCATGAGCGCCACTACGCCGACGGTGGCGTGGCCGGGCTGATGGGCAATGTCGAGGAGTTGCTGCTGGAAACCTACCGGGCCACTCGCGACCAGGTGGGCGGGCACGAAATCACCCAGGCCCTGCGGGCGGTGCAGCCCCTGCAGGAGCTGCGCATGGAGTCCCACGAGATTGTGGCGCGCCGCTTCAGCGACCTGGTGGCCGAGGCCCTGGGCGTGGCGGTGGACGAGGAAATGCTCATCCACGCGCGGATTTCCGTTGACACGTTTTACGGTGTGGTGGAGCTGGCCCTGGGCGACAACGACCTGCCGCCCCAGGCGGTGCTGCACTGCGGCGCCAGTATGATCAGCGCCTACTGGCTGGATCTGATCAAGCGCCTGGGCAAGGCCGACTGAGCCTGCCTGAGGCCCGCCGGCTCAGTCGAGGGCAACCACGTCCTCGGCCTGGGGGCCCTTGGCGCTGCTGCCCACCACAAAGTCCACCCGCTGGCCGTCGCGCAGGCTGCGGCGCCCGTCGCCGCGGATGGAGCGGAAGTGAACGAAGATTTCTTCGCCGTCCTCGCGGATGATAAAACCAAAACCCTTGGAGACGTTGAACCATTTCACCGAGCCCGTCTCGCGCGGTGCGCCGGCGGGGACGTTCGAGGCCACCTGGGCAGGGCTTTTGGGCTGCCGGCGGCCCTCGTCGCCGGCGCGCCGCGCGTGAGCTTGCGGGGCGCTGTGTGCGGTGGGCAGCAGGGCGGTGATGAGGGTGGCAGCGGCAAAGCACAGCAGCAGCGGCACGTTGCTGAGGTCGGCGCCGGCGATCACTGAAGCGGCGCCGTAGGCGAGGGCGGCAATCAGCAGGCTGAGAATAATACGGATGGTCGTTGTCATGATGGTCCCCATTGTGGATTGTCAATTGTCGTTTGTTGTGTTGGTAGCGGCCAAGTGCCGCGAGAGCGCACAAGGTCTGTGGCGTACGCTCCTTTTTTCACCACCCATGTGCGCCACCTGTGCCCAAAAAAACCGGACAACCGGCAACAGCAGGCCATGCCGTTACCGTGGTGGCGTAATGTGCAACGATGGGTGGGGCCGTCCTGTCAGCGGGGAAGCGCTTCGCTGCCCGTGCTTCCCCTGCGGCGACGCTGGTCCTACAGCTTTAACACATCTTCAGCCTGCAGACCTTTCGGGCCTTCGACGAGCTTGAACTCGACCGACTGGCCTTCATTGAGTGTGCGGTAGCCATCACCCTGAATGGAACGGAAGTGCACGAAAACATCGTCGTCACCTTCCTCGCGGGTGATGAAGCCAAACCCCTTGGCATTGTTAAACCATTTTACTGTGCCATGGACACGATCACTCATACCACTTTCCCTCGGTTACCACTTCTTATTATTCCCCGCCACCCAATGCGGCGGGGCATTGAAACCTTACCGACCGAGGTTGATGTGGCTGCGGCCAGGCCGCCGCCTACATCTGCGCTATGCGCTGCTCCTGTTCCCGGAGCTTGCCTAGCGCCATCTGCTGGGCCTGCTGCTTTTCGCGTTCCTTGGCCACAACCGCATCGGGGGCCTTGTCGACGAAGGCGGCGTTGTTCAGTTTGCCTTCAATGCGCGACAGCTCTTTTTCCAGCTTTTCAATTTCCTTGGCGAGGCGCTTAAGCTCGGCGTCCTTGTCGATCAGATCCGCCATTGGCACCAGGATTTCCAGATCCCCCACCAGTGCCGTTGCTGCTACCGGCGCTTCCTCGCCATCGGCCACAAAGCGGATGTCATCCAGCCGGGCCAGTTTTTTCAGGGCGGTGGCATTTTGTTCCAGTCTGGATTTATCGCTTTCGCCGCCATTTTTGAGCAGTGCCGTGAGTGCTTTGCCGGGCGGAATATTCATTTCGCCACGAATGTTTCTCAGGCCCACGATCACGCCTTTGAGCCATTCTATATCTGCGTTCGCGGCGCTGTCCACGCTTTCACCCTCGCCAATGGGATAGGGTTGCAGCATGATGGTGGCGCCGGATTTTCCAGCCAGCGGCGCCACGGCCTGCCATACCTCTTCGGTAATGAAGGGCATGAAAGGGTGCAGCAGGCGCAGGGCGGCTTCCAGCACCCGGATCAATGTGCGGCGGGTGCCGCGCTTGGCGGCTTCGCTTGCCTCGTCGTCCCACAGCACCGGCTTGGACAGCTCCAGGTACCAGTCGCAATACTGGTTCCAGATAAATTCGTAGAGGGCCTGGGAGGCGTGGTCGAAGCGGTAGGCCTCCACCGCTTTGGCAACAGCGGCCTCGGTCTGCTGCAACTGGCCGATGATCCAGCGATCGGCCAGCGACAACTCCACCTCGCCATCGCCGTTCTGGTCGCAGTCCTGGCCTTCGCAGTTCATCAGCACGTAGCGGGCGGCGTTCCAGATTTTGTTGCAGAAATTGCGAAAGCCCTCGATGCGGCCAATATCAAAGCGAATGTCACGGCCGGTGGAGGCAAGGGAGTAATAGGTAAAGCGCAGAGCGTCGGTGCCGTAGGCGGCAATGCCCTCGGGGAACTGCTTGCGCGTGGCCTTTTCGATTTTTGCCGCCAGCTGGGGCTGCATCATGCCGGCGGTGCGCTTGGTCACCAGTGCTTCGAGGTCGATGCCGTCGATCAGGTCGATCGGGTCCAGCACGTTGCCCTTGGACTTGGACATTTTCTGGCCTTCCGCGTCCCGCACCAGGCCGTGCACGTAAACGGTGTGGAAGGGCACTTCCCGGCGGAAGTGCAGGGTCATCATGATCATCCGGGCGACCCAGAAGAAGATGATGTCAAAGCCGGTCACCAGCACCGAGCTGGGGTGGAAGGTGGCCAGTTCCGGCGTTTCCTCCGGCCAGCCCAGGGTGGAGAAGGTCCACAGGGCGGAGCTGAACCAGGTGTCCAGTACATCTTCGTCCTGGCGCAGGGTGATGTCGGCGCCCAGGTTGTGCTCGGCGCGCACGGCGGCTTCGTTCTCGCCAACGTAGATGTTGCCGGCTTCGTCGTACCAGGCGGGAATGCGGTGGCCCCACCACAGCTGGCGGCTGATGCACCAGTCCTGGATGTCGCGCATCCAGGCGTAGTAGGTGTTTTCCCACTGCTTGGGCACAAACTGGATGTCGCCGTTCTCCACCGCTTCGATGGCGGGTTTGGCCAGGGTTTTTGCGTCCACGTACCACTGGTCGGTCAGGTAGGGCTCGATAACCACGCCGGAACGGTCGCCGCGCGGCACCTTGAGGGTGTGGGGCTCGATCCTGTCCAGCAGGCCCAGCGCGTCCAGGTCGGCCACCACCTGCTTGCGCGCCTCGAAGCGGTCGAGGCCGCGATAGGCCTCTGGCACCTCGTCATTGAGGGCGGCATTGTCGTCCAGGATGTTGATCATGGGCAGGTTGTGGCGCTTGCCCATTTCGTAGTCGTTGAAGTCGTGGGCCGGGGTGATTTTCACGCAGCCGGTGCCGAATTCGCGGTCCACGTAATCGTCGGCAATGATGGGAATTTCGCGGCCGGTGAGGGGCAGGGCGATGGCCTGCCCGACCAGGTGGGCGTAGCGCTCATCCTCCGGGTGAACCGCCACCGCGGTATCGCCGAGCATGGTTTCCGGGCGGGTGGTGGCCACGGTGAGGTGGCCGTCGCCGCTGGCCAGCGGGTAGCGGAAGTGCCACAGGGAGCCCTGCTCTTCTTCCGACAGCACCTCCAGGTCGGACACGGCGGTGTGCAGGGCCGGGTCCCAGTTCACCAGGCGCTTGCCGCGGTAGATCAAACCCTCGCGGTAGAGGCGAATGAACACTTCCTGCACCGCCTTGCTCAGGCCCTCGTCCATGGTGAAGCGCTCGCGCGACCAGTCCGGCGATGCGCCCAGGCGGCGCAGCTGCTGGGTGATCTGGCCGCCGGACTGCTCCTTCCACTCCCACACTTTCTCGATGAACTTGTCGCGGCCGAGGTCATGGCGGGTGAGGCCCTGCGCTTCCAGCTGGCGCTCCACCACCATTTGGGTGGCGATGCCGGCGTGGTCGGTGCCGGGTTGCCACAGGGTGTTGTCGCCGCGCATGCGGTGGTAGCGGATCAGGGCGTCCATGATGGCTTCCTGGAAGCCATGGCCCATGTGCAGGCTGCCGGTGACGTTGGGCGGCGGGATCATGATGCTGAAAGCGTTGTCGCCGCCCTGGGGCTGGAAGTAGCCGCTGCTTTCCCACTGCTGGTACCAGCGGGTTTCGATGTCGGCGGGTTGGAAGGTTTTGTCCATGGAAAAGAAATCCGGAGAAAGTCGGAATGGGCTGAAAAAAGAGCGGAATTATACGCGCTGGGCCGATGCTGGGCCAGCACCGCGGGGCTGCGTTGACGGCCCAGGCGGGCAGCTCAGGCGGGCAGGTCGTGCTTTTCGAGCTGGTAGCCGCGCTCGCGGTAAAAGCGCCATGAGTCGCGCAGGACAGCCAGGCTGTCCGGCTCCTGGGTAACCACCTCAGCCACTCGCTGAAAGCGGCCAAAAAACCCCGGAATGCCCAGCTGCAGGTTGATCAGCAGGTCGTCGTGATCGACCGGCTCCTGGCCCCAGCCGATGGCGATCTGCTGCGCCTGCGCGGTGCCGGCCAGGCCGTGGGGCAGGAAGCTGGCCGGGCGAAAGCTCCACAGCAGCGCATCGAGCTGGGCGGCCTGGGCTTCGTCGGCCGCATTGATGTAGATACGGTGACCGCGGGCGAAGGCTTTGTCTGCCAGCCGCGCGGCAACGCGCAGGCGCTCGGCCTCGCCGCTGGCCTGAACCACGTAAAAGCCGACCCGGGTCACGCTGTATCAGCCCGCGCGCTGTTGCAGGTAGCGGGTGAGCAGGGCCACTGGGCGGCCGGTGGCACCCTTGGGGGCGCTGTCCCAGGCGGAGCCGGCAATGTCCAGGTGGGCCCAGTCGTACTTGTCGGCAAAGCGCGCCAGGAAGCAGGCCGCGGTAATGCTGCCGCCGCCTGGGCCGCCGATGTTGGCCATATCGGCAAAGTTGGACGACAGCTGCTTTTGGTAATCGTCCCACAGGGGCATGCGCCAGGCGCGATCGAAGGTTTGCTGGCCGGCTTCCAGCAATTGGTCGGCCAGCTCGTCCTTGTTGGCGTACAGGCCCGAGGCATGCGAGCCCAGGGCCACCACGCAGGCGCCGGTGAGAGTGGCAATGTCCACCACGGCGGCGGGCTTGTAGCGCTCGGCGTAGGTGAGGGCGTCGCACAGCACCAGGCGCCCTTCGGCGTCGGTGTTGAGAATCTCGATGGTTTTGCCGGACATGCTGGTCACTACGTCGCCGGGCTTGGTGGCGCCGCCGCTCGGCATGTTCTCAGCGGCGGCCACAATGCCCACCACGTTCAGCGGCAGCTGCAGGTCACGCACGGCCTGCAGGGTGCCAAACACCGAGGCGGCGCCGCCCATGTCAAATTTCATCTCGTCCATTTTGGCGCCGGGCTTCAGGGAGATGCCGCCGGTGTCGAAGGTGATGCCCTTACCCACCAGCACGTAGGGCTGGTCTTTGGCCTTGCCGCCCTTGTATTCCATGATGATGAGCTTGGCGGGCTGGTCGCTGCCGGCGGATACCGACAGCAGCGAGCCCATGCCCAACTCCTGCATTTTCTTCTCGTCGAGAATGCGCGCGGTGAGGTTCTTGTGGCCGCGGCACAGGCTGCGGGCCTGCTGGGCGAGGTAGGTGGGGGTGCAGATGTTGCCCGGCAGGTTGGCCAGGTTGCGCGCCAGGTTGACGCCGCCGCCAATGTGGGCGCCGCGTTCCAATGCAGCCTGGGCCTTGCCGGCAGGCAGCGCCTTGCCCGGGTTCACCGCCAGTTTTTTCAGGGCCAGTGCCTTGCGCGGCTTGGACACCGTCTCGGTGTAGCGGTAGGCCGCCGCGGTCAGCAGGCGGGCAAACTGTTCCAGGGCTTCTTCCAGGTCCAGCTTGCTGCCGGCCAGGTCGCCCAGGTGCAGCACGGCGTCGGTGGCGCCGCACTTGTTCAGGCGGCGGTACAGGGCGTCGGTCACCTCGCGCACGGTGGCCAGGGTGATTTTGTCGAGTGGGCCAAAGCCCAGCAGCAGTACCCGCTTGGCGTTGCCAATGGCCGGCAGCATGCTGCTCTGGCCGGGCTTGCCCTCGAAATCACCGAGGGCCATCACGGCGTTGGCGAGGCCATCGCCTACTTTGTCAAAATCCAGGGCAGCGTCGGACAGGTGTTTGCCAAAGACGGGGACGATGGCGCACTGGGTTTTGCCTTTGCTGGCGTCGGCGCTCTGGCGCGCGCTGAAAGTGATAGCGGTCATGGGGTTTCCTTGCTTCGCATCGAGACGCGGTAGTGTATGATGTCGGGCGCCCAAACTGAACCGATACGCGCCTTTCTCCTACGCCTGCCACTGAATGAAAATCCTGCGCTACCTCACCCGCGACGTTCTCACCCACATGCTCGCCGTGAGTTTTGTGTTGCTGGTGGTGATTTTCAGCGGCCGCTTTGTGAAGTACCTGGCCGAGGCCGCGGTGGGCGACCTGGCGGCGGATATCCTGCTGCCGGTGATGTTCTTCCGCCTGCCTGGCTTTCTGGAGCTGATTGTGCCGCTGGGCCTGTTTATCGGCATTTTGATGTCCTACGGCCGCCTGTATGTGGAAAGCGAAATGGTGGTGCTCAGCGCCTGTGGGGTCAGCCCCGCCCGGCTAGCAGCCTACACCATGGTGCCGGCGCTGGTGGTGGCCGTGGTGGTGGGCCTGCTGAGCCTGCTTATCACCCCCCTCGGCGCCGCCCGGTCCGCCGAATTGCTGCAGGACCCAAGCTCGTCCCAGGGCCTGCAAACCCTGGCTGCCGGGCGCTTCCAGACGCGCCGTGGCAGCGGCGTGGTCAGCTATGCCCGCGATATCGACCCGGAAACCGGGGCCATGCAGTCGGTGTTCTTGTCCCAGGGTGGCGGCCGCGACAGTGACGACCCGCGCATGGTGCTCACCGTGGCCCAGGAAGGCGAGGTGCGCATGGACCCGGACACCGGGGCCCGTTACCTGGAGCTGCGCAAGGGCTACCGCTACGAGGGCGTGCCGGGCGACCTGGACTACCGCGTGACCCGTTTCGAGCGCTTCGGCGAGCTGATCCCGGAGCCGGAAGGGGGCATTCGCACCGCTGCGCCGGTGGATGGGCGCCCGACGGCGGCGCTGCTGGCTTCTGATGCGCCCCAGGATATCGCCGCGCTGCACTGGCGCCTGTCGCTGCCGGTGATGGTGCCCATTGTCGCGCTTATCGCCCTGTGCATGAGCCGCACCGACCACCGTCGCGGGCGCTATATCAAAATGGCCCCGGCCTTCCTGTTGTATCTTGCCTACCTGTTGCTGCTGGCCAATGCGCGCTCTGCTGTGGAAGACGGCGAGATGGCCATGCTCGGCGGGTTCTGGGGCGTTCACGCACTGTTTTTGCTGCTGGGGCTGGCGCTGCTGTTTGGCCCCGATCTGCTGGCCCGCCTGCGTTACTGGAGGCTGCGCCGTGCGCGGGCTTGATCGCTACCTGGCCCGCACCGTGGTGCTGGCCACCGCGCTGGTGCTGGCCATTATTGTTGGCCTGGATGCGGTAACTGCGTTTATCGATGAATCCGGCGATATTTCCGAGAGCTACACGGCGCTGGAAGTGCTGATTTACGTAGTGCTCACCCTGCCGGGGCGGCTCTACGAATTTACCCCCTTTGCCACCATGATCGGCTGCCTGGTGGGGCTGGGGCAGCTGGCCTCCAGCAGCGAACTGGTGGTGATGCGCGCCGCCGGCGTGTCCATCGCGCGCATTGTGTGGATTGTAATGAAGCCCACCCTGGTGATTGCCCTGGTGGCCTTTTTGCTGGGTGAATACGTTGCGCCCCGGGCAGAGCAACTGGCCCAGAGCCGCCGCGCCATCGCCCAGAATCCCGGCGAGGGCGTGGCGGGCCGCCACGGCCTGTGGAACCGCGAGGGCGATACCTTCCTGCACTTCAACGCCCTGGACCCTGACGGCGAGGTGTTCGGGGTCATTCTCCTGCAGTTTGACGAGCGCCTGCAGCTGCAATCCGCCCTGCGCGCCCAAAGCGCCACCTTTGCCGGCGATCACTGGCAAATGCACCAGGCAGTGCGTACCGACTTCAGCAGCTGGCAGACCACCCGCACCCCCTACGATACCCTGCGCTGGGATACGGCCATCACGCCGGAACTGCTGACCATGGAAGTGGTGTCGCCCGACAAACTGCCGCTGGTGGACCTGTATCGCTACAGCCGCTACCTGGCCCAGCAGGGGCTGGAGGCGGAGGATTTCGAGCTGGCCATGTGGCGCAAGCTGCTGCAGCCGCTGACTGTGGCGGGGCTGGTGCTGGTGGCCATCTCCTTTATCTTTGGCCCGCTGCGCGACGGTACCCTGGGCTTTCGTATCTTTGCCGGGGTGCTGGTGGGCATCGTGTTTCGCACCAGCCAGGATCTGCTCGGGCCGGCCAGCCTGGTGTTTGGCTTTGCGCCGCTTTATGCCGCGCTGGTGCCGGTGCTGCTCAGCATGGGTGTCGGGCTGCTGCTGTTGCGCCGGGCGCAGTAGTCAGTCGGTTGCCGGGGCGGCTGCCGGCGCTTTCTTTTTGGCGTGTTTTTTCTTGTTGGCGGGTTTGTCCACCAGCACCAGTTCGGTGCCGGAGAGGTAGTCGTGCCAGTAGCGGCCGCGGCGGTCGAACAGGCACCACCAGTAGCCGAGGCCGAAGCAGGCCGCAGACAGCACCGCCGCCAGGCAGCGGCGCAGGGCCTGCACAACCCCGGGTGTGTTGCCATCGCTGGTGACCAGCTTGATACGCCAGGCCTGCATGCCCAGAGTCTGGCCGCTCTTCAGCCAGAAGGCGCTGAAAAAGCCGAACAGGGTGAGCAGGGCCAGAAGCTGCACCAGCTGCGGGTGCAGCGGTTCGGCGTTGCCGCCGGCGATGGCGCTGTGTATACCCATGCCGATGGCAACCGACAGCATAATCAGTGGCAGCACCAGGAAGGTGTCGTACAGCATGGCCATCAGGCGGCGGGGCAGGGCAGGGGCGGTGGCGGGGATGGGGGTATTGTGTAGTGTCGGCATGGCGCGATTCTAGCGCAGCGCCGGTGTATTACCGAATTGTAAATTGAGTGCGTTTCCGGCGCCGTGCTACAGTCGGCGGCCATTGGAGGATGTCGCCCTTGAAAGTCCTGCTCGTCGAAGACGATCCCTCGGTAGGGAGTTTTATCGCCGGTGAACTGAGCGCCGCAGGCTATGATTGCCTGCTGCAGGACGACGGCAAACTGGGCCTGGAAGCGGCCCGCGAAGGCCAGTTTGACGTGCTGGTGGTGGATCGCATGCTGCCGGGTATCGACGGTCTGTCCATCGTGCAGGCGCTGCGTCAGGCCGGTGACACCACTCCGGTGCTGGTACTCAGCGCACTGGGGGATGTGGAAGATCGCGTCGAAGGCCTGCACTGCGGTGCCGATGACTATCTCACCAAGCCGTTTTCCATGGCGGAATTACAGGCCCGGCTTGAAGTGCTGCACCGCCGCGCCAGCACCGCCAGCAGCGACGCCCCCACCCGCCTGCAGGTGGCGGATCTGGAGATGGACCTGCTGAGCCAGGAAGTGCGGCGCCAGCAAACCCCCATCACCTTGCAGCCGCGCGAGTACAAACTGCTGGAATACCTCATGCGGCACGCCGGCCAGGTGGTGACGCGCGCCATGCTGCTGGAGCACGTGTGGGGCTACCATTTTGACCCCCAGACCAACGTGATTGACGTACACGTGTCGCGCCTGCGGCAGAAGATCGACCGCGACTTCGACCCGCCCCTGCTCACCACGGTGCGCGGCGCCGGTTACCGCCTCGGCGGCGACTGAAGACAGCCCGCCGCCGTGCGCATTCTGCGGGTCGTCAACTCCCTGACGTTTCGTTTCATCCTGCGTTACGTGATTGCGCTGGTGGCCTCGGTGTTTGCCGTGCTGAGCCTGCTGTATACCTACCTCAGCTACAGCTACTTCACCCAGCTCACCGACAGCATTGGCGACGAACTGGACACCCTGCAACTGGTGTACCGCGGGCAGGCACTGCCCGGTTTGCGCCAGTACGTGCAAGACCAGATTCGCGCGCCCGCCGGGGCTAGTTTTTCCTACCTGCTGACCGATGCCAGTGGCGACAAGCTGGCCGGTGATTTGCCCACCATGCCCCGCTACCGTGCCTTTTCCGAGGGCTGGTGGGCCTTCCAGATGTCATTGCTGCGCCGGGACGAGAGCAGCGACGTGGATTTTATCGCCCGCTCGCGCCGCCTCGACGGCGGGCTGGAGGCGCTGGTGGCCTACAACTTTGCCGCGGTTTCCGAGAGCGGTGCGGTGGTGTTTGGCACCCTGCTGTGGGCGATGACCGCCACCCTCATCCTCGGCATTATCGGTGGTTATTTCACGGCCTCCATGGCGGTGCAGCGCCTGGAGGGCTTCAGCCAGCGCCTGTCGCGCATCGTGCGGGAAAACCCCGGCGAGCGCATGCCTATCAAGGGCGAAGAGGGCTACCTGCGCGACCTGTCGCAGGTCACCAACCGCATGCTGGACCAGATGAGCCAGCTGATGCAGGCCATCAAGCTGGTGTCGGACAACATTGCCCACGATCTGCGCACCCCGCTGACCCGGGTACGCAACAACCTCAACCAGCTGCGCGACTCGCTGGAACCCGCCCGCCAGGAGGCGGTGGACAGGGTGATCGAGGACTGCGACGACCTGCTGGCCACCTTCAACGCCCTGCTGCGAATTTCCACCCTGGAGAGTGGCAGCCGCAGCGCCCCGGACACCGAGGTGGACCTGGCCAGCCTGCTGGCGGATGTAGTGGAACTCTACGAGCCGCTGGCCATCGACAAGGACATTCGCCTGTCGCTGCAGGCTCCCGGCCCCCATGTGGTGCGCGGCGACAACGACCTGCTGTTCCAGCTGTTTGCCAATCTGGTGGACAACGCCATCAAGTACACCCCCGCCGGTGGCGAGATTGCCGTGGAACTGGGTGCCAGCGACAGCGGGCGCCGGGTGACAGTCCGCGACAGTGGCCCGGGCATTCCGGTGGCTGATCGCAAGAACGTCTTTCGCCGCTTCTACCGCCTGGAGGCCAGCCGGGGCAAGGAGCCCGGCCATGGGCTTGGCCTCAGCCTGGTGCAGGCCATTGCCCACTACCATCGCGGCAGCGTCCTGCTGGCCAGTAACCGGCCGGGGTTGCGGGTGGTGGTGGAGCTGCCCTGAGGCGACGGGTGATCAGGGCTTGTCGAGGGACAGGTGGCTGGTGTCGGGCGCGGCGGGTTCGGCTGTGCTGCGGTAGCGCGCCTCCAGCAGGTCGGCGCCGCTGGGCGCCATAGCCAGCCCGTCCAGGTCCAGCGCGGGGGCAGGTTCCGGCGGAGTGGCGCAATCGCTGAAATCAGTGCCCGGCGGCGCCAGGTCGATGGCGCTGGTATCCGGCGCCGGTGCTGCTTCAAAGCGCGGCAGGTTGGGGATGTTCTCGCCGCTGGTCGCCACGCTCAGATGGCGGGTATCCGGGGCGACGGTGTGGGATGGTGCCGTCTCAAGTTCAGGTTCAGACAAGCGCTCGCCGCCCGGTGCAACCGACAGGGCCGAGGTGTCTACCTCCCGTGGGTGGAATGGCTGGCGCTCATCCGGGCGCAGCACCTCGCTGCGCGGCGGGCTCAGGGACAGGCCGCCCTCGTCGCCGGTTGCCGCGGGGGTGGTGGCGGTAGCCGGTGCGGCAGTGGCAGTACGTCCGGCCTGCGATGCGGGTTCCGCCGCCAGCGCCGCGACCCGCTCGGCCATTGTTTGTGGGCGAGAGGTTTGCGGATCAGAGGTTTTTTGTTCAGGTGCTTGCCCGGACCTTGATTGAGGCTGCGATGCAGTGGTGCTCGCAGTGGCGCCCGCGGCGTGCTGCGCCGGCGCATGGCGCCGAATCACCGGTTTGGCCCCGGCCTTCTCCATCGCCAGTTTGTATTTCAGTGCCGTCGGCTTGTCGCACTCGCGCTTGATGAGCTGGGCCTTGCCGCTGAACAGGCGTGCCAGAGTGGCCTCGTCGGCCTTGAACAACCCCTGCAGGCGCTGGCGCACCGCGGTTTCATCCTGCCCCGGCAGGACTTCCCCGGCGAAGTACACGTTGTAGAGTGGTTCCATGCCCGGCTCCTGCGCTGCTGGCTGGGGCCAGTATACCGCGCTGGTCGCCGCTCACAACGCGCCGGGAGGTCTGCTAGTATGGGCGCCCCTTGCACACAGGATCACCTGCTCCCGATGAGTGACCGGGTTCCCACACGCTTTGTACGCAGCCTGCTGCGCCTGGTTTACGACCACGGCTACGATTTTTCGGCAGTGCTGGCGGATGCCGGGCTGGACTTTGACCCCACCGATGAAAGCGCACCGCGCTACCGGCCGGAAGTCAGCGCCATGCAGTACTCGCGTGTTTACCAGCAGGTGCTGCGGCGCCTGCAGGATGAAACCTTCGGCGTGGCCGGCAATGGCCTGGCGACCCCCGGCGCGTTTCGCATGATGTGCTACTGCATCATTGCCTGCGACACCCTGGGCCAGGCCATCCAGCGGGCGGCGGAGTTTTACCGCACCTTCTTTGATGAACGCAGCCAGCTCTATACCAATTTCTCCGACCAGGTTACCCGGGTGGGTTACCGCACCCGCCAACCGGCAGCGCAGGAGCGGGTGGGGGCCATGGAGGCCTACGGTCTGTCAGTGTGGCACCGCTTTTTTGGCTGGCTGTGCGGCCGCTCCATCGAGCTGAAGCGGGTGGACTTCAAGGGCGCGCCCCCCCAGCGGCTGGAGAAATACGAAGCCCTGTTTCACGCCCCCCTGTACTTCAACCAGGCCTCTGACTTGCTCTACTTCGACAGTGCCTGCCTGGCCTGGCCGGTGGTGCACACCGAGCATTCCCTGCAGGAGTTTTTGCGCACCGCACCGTATCAGCTGCTGATCATGGATGTGGACCCGGACCGCAATAACCTGGCGGCCCAGGTCAAGGCCATGATCGGCCACGACTTCAGCGAAGGCTTCCCCAGCTTCGAGGCAATCAGCTCGGCGCTGAATATGTCGGCCCCGACCCTGCGCCGGCGCCTTAAGCGCGAGGGCACCACCTTCCAGCAGATCAAGGACGAGGCCCGCTGCGACGCCGCCCGCCTGCACCTGGGGCGGCCGGAGCTGTCCATCAACGAGGTGGCCCTGCAGCTGGGCTTTACCGACCCCAGCGCCTTCCACCGCTCGTTCAAGAAGTGGACCGGCCAGACCCCGGGCCAGTTCCGGGCCGGGCAACGCAAGTTGGCCTAGGCGCGAGCGGGCACGAGCAAGCAAGCGCAGACAGTCGCAAGCCGACGTAAGTGTCAGCGCAGTGTGACTGCGTTATAATTTTGCCCCATTTTTTCAGCCCCGGAGCGACCCATGCGCGTACAGGAGCAGATTGAAAGCACCCTGAACGAAGCCCTGGCCCCCGCCTATCTGGATGTGGCCAACGAAAGCCACATGCACAGCGTGCCACCCAATTCCGAAACCCACTTCCGTGTGGTGGCGGTCAGCGATGCCTTTGCCGGCCAGCGCAAGGTGGCGCGCCACCAGCGGATTTATGGCCTGCTGGCGGCGCAGCTGGCGGGCCCGGTACACGCCCTGGCGCTGCAGCTGTACACGCCCGATGAATGGCAGGCGCGGGAAGAACAGGTGCGCCCGTCGCCGGACTGCCTTGGCGGCAGCAAGGCGGAGGGCTAGCCCATGGAGACCGTGGTTGCCGCCCTCTACAAATTTGTATCGCTGCCGGATTTTCACGAACTGCGCGAGCCGTTGCTGGATGCCTGTGTGCAGGCCGGCGTCAAGGGCACCCTGCTGCTTGCCCACGAGGGGATCAACGGCACCATCGCCGGCAGTCGCGAAGGCATTGATGCGGTGCTGGCCTTTTTGCGCGCCGACCCGCGCCTGGCCGATGTCGAACACAAGGAATCCTTCGACGATCACATTCCCTTCTATCGTATGAAGGTGAAGCTCAAGAAAGAGATTGTCACCATGGGGGTGGAGGGCATCGACCCCAACGCCTGCGTGGGCACCTACGTGGCCCCCAAAGACTGGAACCGCATCGTCAACGACCCGGACGTGGTGCTGATCGATACCCGCAACGACTACGAATACGGCATTGGCACCTTTCGCGGTGCCCGTGACCCCAACACCACCACCTTCCGCGAATTCCCCGACTACGTGCGGCGCGAACTGGACCCCGGCAAGCACCGCAAGGTCGCCATGTTCTGCACCGGCGGCATCCGCTGCGAAAAGGCCTCGGCCTTTATGCTCAAGGAAGGCTTTGAAGAGGTTTATCACCTGCAGGGCGGCATTCTCAAATACCTGGAGGAAGTGCCGGAGGCCGAGAGCACCTGGGAAGGGGAGTGCTTCGTGTTCGACAATCGGGTAGCGGTGAATCACCAGCTGGAGAAGGGCCAGTACGACCAGTGCTATGGCTGTCGCCACCCGATTACCGAGCAGGACAAACTGTCGCCGAAGTACGAGAAGGGCGTGTGCTGCCCCGGCTGCTACGACAGCCTGAGCGACGACCAGAAAGCGCGCTTTGCAGAGCGGCAGAAGCAGATTGAACTGGCCAGGGCGCGAGGTGAGGTTCACGTAGGCGCGCCGCCTCCGGCGCGGCAGGAGCCGCACCCGGAGCAGGCTGACGGTTACTGAGAGTAGCGGCCGCGGCCCCGTAACAGCCCGGGCCTGCTGTCCTACAGATACCCCAGCAGCGTTCGCTTGAAAATGCCAATCGGGATGTAACGGCTCAGGCCCTCGCCATCACCCTGGGAAATAACGCCGGTCAACGCCGGCGAGCCATCACTGCCCACCTGTATCACCGCGCCGCCGGAGGCCCCCTTGTAGGCGCGACAGTCGCTGTCGCTGAAGGTTTTGTCCTGGTGCGTAACGGCGCAGGCCGGGTCGTAACTCAATTGCTGCCCGGCCATGCCGATGCCCGCATCGCGGCTGTAACCGGCCATCAGCAGCGGCGCGCTCGCCACTGTGTCGGCAATCGCCAGCGCCGGTGCGGTGCCCGGCAGAACCGCCCGCTGCAGGCGCAAAATGGCCCAGTCCGCCTCGATGTTGCCGCCATCGGCCAGTTGCCGCGCCTCAAATTCCAGTACCTGGCCGCTGTTGTCCGTCAGTTGGAACACAATGCGCCGGCTCAGGTCCTCGTAGTATTCCAGGCAGTGCCAGGCGGTGACGATGGTGTCTGCCCGGCGCCCGCTGTGGCTTTGCACCAGGGTGGCGCTGCAGCGCTCAATGTGATGCCGGCGGCGCCCGTCCTCCAGCTTGATGCCGGGCACTACCAGGCGGCCCACCGCGCGCAACCAGTCGGGCGATTCGCCCGCGCTGAAGCGGCGCCGCGGGTCGCTGTCCGCGGTGGCGGCAGGGGGCAGTAGCAGGGCCGCCACCATTGCCGTCGCGATTGCCGCTACCAGGGGCAGCGCCCGGGCAGTGCAGCTGCGCTGAAACGTCTGTAAGTATCGGATTGGCAAGGTATTTTCACGCCTGGCTTAACATGTTGTGCCCCCCGGGGCGGGCTTGGCTTGGCCCGCGCCGGGCAGCGCATTAGGATGGCCCGGATACTAGAGGAGCCTCCCGCGCGGGTAAAGCGCGGGACTAGCGAGGAGCATATGAGCGAACAGACTCGGGTAGTGGTTGTCACCGGCGCCAGTCGCGGCGCGGGCAAGGGGATTGCCGAGGCACTCGGTGCCACAGGGGCCACGGTCTACGTGACCGGCCGCACGGTCGAAGAGGGCGCAGCGCCCCTGCCGGGCACGGTTGCCGCCACGGCGGATGCCGTTACCGCGGCGGGCGGGCAGGGCATCGCCGTGGCCTGCGATCACAGCGACGACGCGCAGGTAAAGGCCCTGTTCGAGCGGGTGGCCTCGGAGCAGGGGCGCCTGGACATCCTGGTGAACAACGCCACCTATGTGCATGACGCCCTGGTGCAAACCGGTCCCTTCTGGGAGAAGCCCCTGTCGCTCACCGAAATCTGGGACGTGGGCATGCGCTCGCACTATGTCTCCACCTACTACGCTGCGCCGCTGCTGCTGAAGAGCCCGGCCGGGCTGGTGGTCAATACCAGTTCCTTTGGCGGGCGCATTTACATGCACGGGCCGGCCTACGGCGCCGGCAAGGCGGCGGCGGACAAAATGGCCCACGACATGGCAGTGGACTTCAAACCCCACAACGTGGCGGTGGTCTCCATCTGGATGGGCCTGTTGCTGACCGAGCGCACCCGGCGGGTGTTTGATGCAGAGCCGGACAAATACGCCGATCTGGCCGGCACCGCCGAGCACCCGCAGTTCACCGGCCGGGTGATCGATGCCCTGGCCCGCGACCCCCAGCGTATGGCAAAGAGCGGCCGCGTGCTGATTGGCGCGGAACTGGGCGAGGAGTACGGCGTCACCGACATCGACGGCAAGCAGCCGCCATCGCACCGGGCCTTTTTCGGGCCGCCCACCGAGTTTGGTGACGCGGTGGTGGAGTAAAGTCGATAGCCCAAATAGAGGATGTATGTGACACCCGGGGGCGCTTTAATCACACTCGATACTTACATGAACGGGTGCTTGAACGGGTGCCCCAACGGGCCGGCCATTGTCGCAAGCGGCCGCTAACAACAACCAGATACAAGGTACTGCCATGAATGCCTACGGACTTGAATCCCCCCGCGCCCAGGAACTGATTGCCGCCGCCCGCGCCATGGGGCCGGTGCTGCGCGAGCGCGCCGCCCAGTGTCGCGCCGAGCGCAAAGTGCCCGAGGCGACCATCGCGGATTTCCACCAGGCGGGCTTCTTCAAGATTCTGCAACCCGAGCAGTGGGGCGGCTACGCCATGGACCCGCAGGTGTTCTACTGCGTGGGCCTGGAAATTGCCAAGCACTGCATGTCCAGCGCCTGGGTGCTGGGCGTTGTGGCCGTGCACAACTGGCAGCTGGCGGTGTTCGACGATCAGGCCGCCCAGGACGTGTGGGCGGACGACCCCACCGTGCTGATCTCCTCCTCCTATGCGCCGGTGGGCAAGGTGGAAGTGGTGGATGGCGGCTTCCGCCTGAGCGGCCAGTGGAGCTTCTCCTCCGGTTCCGAGCACTGCCAGTGGGCCTTCCTCGGCGCCGTGGTACCCACCCCGGATGCGCCCTTTGACATGGCCAACTACCGCACCTTCCTGGTGCCGCGCAGCGACTACGAAATCGTCGACAACTGGGACGTGGTGGGCCTGCAGGGCACCGGCAGCCATGACGTGCGCGTGGAAGGCGCCTTTGTGCCCGAGCACCGCACCCACAAATCCATGGACGGCTTTTTGTGCGACAACCCCGGCAACGTGGTGAACACCGCCCCGCTGTATCGCCTGCCCTTCATGCAGGTGTTTGTGCGCGCCGTGTGCACCGCCACCCTGGGCGCCCTGCAGGGCTCGCTGGAAGCCTACATCGATGTGGCCAAAACCCGCCGGGTTGGCCCCATGAAAATGAGCGACGATCCCTTTGCCCGCCGCCTGGCGGCCGAGGTGAAGGCCTCCATCGAAGAAATGAAGCTGACCATGGTGCGCAATTTCGACGCGATGATGGACTGCAATCGCGCCGGCGTGCCGATTCCGGTGGAGGATCGCGTGCGCTACCGCTACGACTCCGCGGTGGTGGCTGATCGCTGCGTGGAGCTGTCCGGCAAGATGCTCAAGGCCGCTGGCAGCGGCGGTATCCGCAACGGCAGCGAACTGCTGGCGCGCCACCTGGATATCCTCGCCAGCCAGGCTCACGTGGCCAACCACGTCACCCCCTTCGCGGTGAATTTCGGCGGCGTGCTGTTCGGCGCCGACAACGCCGACTACGCTATCTAACGCGGCTTGCTGACAAGGAGAATCGCATGGGAATGATTGGACGCCTGCCCGAAGGGCAATACGCCGACTGCGCCAATGGCTATCGCATCCACTATCTGGACGAAGGCCAGGGCGAGGTGGTGGTGTTCCTGCACGGCTCCGGCCCCGGCGCCAGCGGCTACAGCAACTTCAAGGGCAACTACCCGACGCTGGTGGAGGCGGGCTACCGCTGTATCGTGCCCGATCACATCGGCTACGGTTTTTCCGACAAGCCCGACGATGTTGACCACCCGCTGTCGTTCTTTGTGGAGTGCATCAAGCAGGCCCTGGACGTTGCCGGCGTTGAGCGCTGCACCCTGGTGGGCAACTCCCTTGGCGGCGCCGTGGCCCTGGGCCTGGCGCTGGAGTACCCGGCGCTGGTGGACAAGCTGATCCTGATGGCCCCCGGCGGCCTCAGCGAGCTGCCGGAATACCAGGCCATGCCCGGCATGCAGAAGGTGTTTCAGGTGTTCGGCTCCGGCGAGCCGGTCACTCATGAGGTAATGAAGGATCTGTTCGCCACTGGCCTGATGTACGACGCCAAGTATGCCACCGACGAGCTGGTGGAAGAGCGCATGCAGATCATGCAGATCATGAACGGGCATGTGATGGCGACCATGAAAATCCCGAACCTGGTTGACCGCTTCAAGGAGCTGCAGTGCCCGGTGCTGGGCTTCTGGGGCATGGACGAGCAGATGATGCCTGAGAATGGCATCATGGCGATGGCCAAGCACATTCGTAACCTGCGCCTGATTCTGGTGACCGAGTGTGGCCACTGGGTGATGGTGGAGCACGAGGACATGTTCAATCGTGCCTGCCTTGATTTTCTGCAGCATGGATAAGCACTATCGTGGATAAACAACGCATAGCCGAACTCGGCGACGAACTGTACAGCGCCCTGCGCGAAGGCCGCACACTGGCGCCGCTGACCGACCGCGAAGCCGGCATCAGCATCGACGACGCCTACCACATCAGCCTGCATATGGTGCACCAGCGGGTAGAGCGCGATGGCGAGAAAATCGTCGGCAAGAAGATCGGCGTAACCAGCAAACCGGTGCAGGACATGCTGGGCGTATTCCAGCCCGACTTCGGCTTTCTCACCGATGCCATGGTGTACGCCGACGGCGCCGACATTCCGGTGGCGGGCAACCTGATCCAGCCCCGGGCCGAGGGTGAAATCGCCTTTCGCCTGAAGAAGGACCTGAAGGGCCCCGGTGTTACCGAGCAGGACGTGCTGGACGCCACCGAGTCCATCATGCCCTGCTTCGAGATTGTGGATTCGCGCATCGACGACTGGAAAATCAAGATCGAGGACACCGTCGCCGACAACGCCTCCTGCGGCGTGTATGTGCTGGGCAAGAACGAAGTGGACCCGCGCGACTTTGACCTGCCCAACCTCAAGATGACCATCTGGAAAAACGGCGAGTTTCACAGCGAGGGCCTGGGCAGCGCCGTGCAGGGCAACCCCCTCACCGCCGTTGCCTGGCTGGCCAACACCCTGGGCGAGTTCGGCATTCCCTTCAAGGCGGGGGAGGTCATCCTGTCCGGCTCCCTGGCGCCGCTGATCCCGGTGGTAGCCGGCGACGAAATGCGCCTGGAAATTGATGGCATCGGCGGCTGTTCCTGCCGCTTTGTCTGAGCCCGACACTTTGCAAACCGTATTTTTGAGAGAGACAGCATGAGCAACAAGATCAAAGCCGCCATCATCGGCCCCGGCAACATCGGCACCGACCTGCTGATGAAGGCCATGCGCAGTGACGTGATCGAACCGGTCTGGATGGTGGGCGTGGTGCCGGATTCCCCCGGCCTGGCCCGCGCCCAGGAAATGGGCCTGAAGACCACGGCCGAGGGCGTGGACGGCATGCTGAGCACCATGCGTGAAGACGGCGTGCAGATCTGCTTCGACGCCACCTCCGCCTACGTGCACGCCGAGAACAGCCGCAAGGTGAACGAGCAGGGCGCGGTGATGATCGACCTCACCCCCGCCGCCATCGGCCCCTTCTGCGTGCCGCCGGTGAACCTGTCCAACGCCGTGGCCGAGCGCAAAATGAACGTGAACATGGTCACCTGTGGCGGCCAGGCCACCATTCCCCTGGTGGCCGCCGTATCGCGCGTGCAGAGCGTGTCCTACGCCGAGATTGTCGCCACCGTGAGTAGCAAGTCCGCTGGCCCCGGCACCCGCAAGAACATCGACGAGTTCACCCGCACCACCTCGCGCGGTATCGAGAGCGTGGGCGGTGCCGAGAAAGGCAAGGCGATTATCATCATCAACCCGGCCGAGCCGCCGCTGATCATGCGCGACACCGTGCACTGCCTGACCGTGGATGAGCCGGACCAGGATGCGATCCGCCAGTCCATCGACGACATGATTGCCGAGGTGCAGAAGTACGTGCCGGGCTACACCTTGAAGAACGGCCCGGTGTTCGACGGCAAGCGGGTGTCCATCTACATGGAGGTGGAGGGCCTGGGGGACTTTTTGCCCAAGTACGCGGGCAACCTGGACATTATGACCGCCGCGGGCCTGCGCACGGCGGAGATGTACGCCGAGGAAATCCTGGCGGGCAACTTCGTGCCCAGCGCCGCCTGATCGCTACCGAGAGAGAACTGACACCATGGATCTGAAAGGCAAGAAAATCACCGTTCACGACATGTGCCTGCGCGACGGCATGCACCCCAAGCAGCACCAGATCAGCGTGGACGAAATGGTCACCGTCGCCAAGGCGATGGACGCCGCCGGTATTCCACTGATTGAAGTCACCCACGGCGACGGCCTGGGCGGTGCCTCGGTGAACTACGGCTTCCCCGCCAACAGCGACGAAGAGTACCTGAGCGCCGTGTGCGGCGCGGTCAAGAACAGCAAAGTGTCCGCCCTGCTGCTGCCCGGCATCGGCACCGTCGACCACCTGAAAATGGCGGTGGACTGCGGCATTGGCACCATCCGCGTGGCCACCCACTGCACCGAGGCGGATGTGTCCGAGCAGCACCTGACCATGGCCGCCAAGTACGACAAGCTGGACGTGGTGGGCTTTTTGATGATGGCCCACATGATCGAGCCCGAGGCCCTGCTGGAACAGCTGCAGCTGATGGAAAGCTATGGCGCCAACTGCGTGTACATCACCGACTCCGCCGGCTACATGCTGCCGGACGACGTGACCGCCCGGGTGGCCCTGGCGCGGGAGAAACTGAACCCTAATACCGAGATCGGCTTTCACGGTCACCACAACCTGGGCATGGGCATCGCCAACTCCCTGGCGGCGGTGGAGGCAGGGGCCACCCGTATCGACGGCTCTTTGGCGGGCCTGGGCGCCGGCGCCGGCAACACCCCGCTGGAAGTGTTCCTGGCAGTGTGCGACCGCATGGGCGTGGAAACCGGCGTGGACCTGTTCAAGGCCATGGACGTTGCGGAAGACCTGATCGTGCCGATGATGGATGACATCGTGCGGGTGGACCGGGATTCCCTCACCCTGGGCTGGGCCGGTGTGTACTCCTCCTTCCTGCTGTTCGCCAAGCGGGCGGCGAAAAAGTACAACCTGTCGGCGCGGGACATTCTGGTGGAACTGGGCCGGCGCCGCACCGTGGGTGGCCAGGAAGACATGATTGAGGACCTGGCGCTGGATATGGCCAAAGAGCGGGACAAGATCGGCGCCTGAGAGCGTCGATGCTCTTCATAAAACCTTGGTCATAAAACCTTGCGCATAAAGCCTCGGGCATAAAGCCTTTGGGCAAAAAGCTTTAGCATAGAGCCAAGGCTTAAACCCCCGGCTTGAGCCTCAAGCCCCAAAACCCGGGCCCAGGTGACTCCAACCTCGGTCCGGGCAAGCTGGCCCTCCTTTACCCAAACCGTTAGCGTTCACCGCTGAACTCTTCCCACCGCGCCTGCAGCGCGGCGTAATCCTGTTCGTTGTCGATATCGATGGCGCAGCCGCCCTGGCGCGTCTGGACGATGCCCGCCCGGGTTTGCAGCACGGCGCTGGCGATGGCCTCCACGGCCGCAAGCGGCACACGGCGACGGAAAAACCGACACCAGCGCTGCCAGTTAAGTTGATGGCCCAGTTCCGCCAGTTGCAGCATCAGGTACAGGCGCAGGGCGCGCCAGCCCACGCCCGGCTGGCGGAGCAGATCACGGGCGGTGCGCAGCATATTGCCCACATCGCGCTGGTAGCGGAAGCGATAGACATCGTCGATATAGTCGCGGTTGGCCACCCGGCGCGGGCGCACCAGGTGCAGGTTGTTCAGGCGCAGGCTGGCCTCGGCCAGGTGCAGGTAGCGCATATGAATGCCCGGCAGTGTGCTGGTGGGATAAAAGCGCTGCAGGGCGGGTTCGGCGCTCATGCCCACGCAGTAATCCAGCTCGCGCGCCGCGCAATTGTCGAGGAACTCGTTGATCTCCTGTGCGCTGATGAGCGGCATGTCGGCGCCGAGCACCAGCACCTGCCGATCCGCCCGCTCGCCACCGCCGCTGCGCTCCAGGTGGGTAAAGCCCCGCCAGAAGTTGCCGTAGGCGGTTTCGGTCTGCTCCAGTAGCTCAATGCGCGGCGCCGCGGGCAGGGCGCTGGTCACCGGGTGCAGCAGGTCGGCGGGGCCAACCACCACAATGCGCCGCACGGCGGCCACCTGCGACAGCGCCAGCAGCCCCCGCTCCAGCAGGCTCTTGCCGCCAATGCACAGCAGCGATTTGCTGGCGGCGCCGCCAACCGGGCGCGCCGCGCCGCGGTCGCCGGCCAGCACGATGGCATCCACGCCGGCCGCCAAGGCGCTCAGCCCACGGCGTTACACCCCGCTCAGGCGGTTCAGGCCGTTCAGCGCAGCAATGCGGTAGGCCTCCGCCATGGTGGGGTAGTTAAAGGTGGTGGTAATGAAGTAGCGCAGGGTATTGCCCTTGCCGTCCTGCTTCATGATGGCCTGGCCGATGTGAATGATTTCGGTGGCCTCGGCGCCAAAGCAGTGAATGCCCAGAATCGCCAGCGAATCGGGGCAGAACAGGATTTTCAGCATGCCCACGTCCTCCCCGGAAATCTGCCCCCGGGCGGTATCCTTGAAGAAGGCGCGGCCCACCTCGAAGGGGATCTTGGCGTCGGTCAGCTCCCGCTCGGTGCGCCCCACCGAGCTGATCTCCGGGATGGTATAGATGCCAGTTGGCACGTCATCCACGTAGCGGGTGGTCTCTTTGCCGCGTGACACCGCGGCGGCGGCCCGCCCCTGGTCGTAGGCGGCGCTGGCGAGTGAGGGCCAGCCGATGACATCGCCCACGGCGTAGATGTTGGGGGTGCTGGTCTGGTATTGCTGGTTTACCTGCAGCTGGCCGCGGCTGTCCGCTTCCAGCCCCACCGATGCCAGGTTGAGCCGGTCGGTGTTGCCGGTGCGCCCGTTACACCACAGCAGGGCGTCGCCACGCAGCCGCTTGCCGGACTTCAAATGCAGGGTTACCCCTTCCTCGGTGGCTTCCACCCGCTCGTAGGTTTCCCGGTGGCGCACCATCACGCCCAGATCCCGCAGGTGGTAGTTCAGGGCCACGGAAATCTCATCGTCCAGAAAGGCCAGCAGGTAGTCGAAGCTGTTGATCAGCTCCACCTTGACGCCAAGGCCACTGAAGATGGAGGCGTACTCGCAGCCAATAACCCCGGCGCCCACGATCAGGATTTTGCGCGGTGTGTGCTTCAAGTCGAGGATGGTGTCGCTGTCGTACACCCGTGGGTGGTTAAAGTCCACATCCTCCGGGCGATAGGGCCGCGAGCCGGTGGCGATGACAATGTCGCGCCCGGTGACCTTTTCGATAATGCCGTCGCTCTGGCGAATGGCCAGCGTGTGCGCGTCGACGAAGCTGGCCTGGCCGATGTGCAGGTCGATGCCGTTGCGGGCGTAAAACCGGCTGCGCATTTCCACCTGTTTTTCGATCACGCCGCTGGCGACGGACAGGGCGGTGGGGTAGGGGATCTGGCGGCTGTGGCCGATTTCCCGGAACAGGCGGCCGGTATTAAAGCGCATCAATTGCTTTACCGCGTGGCGCAGGGCCTTGGAGGGGATGGTGCCGCGATGGGTGCAGCCGCCGCCCACCATGGGGCGGTCTTCGATCACCGCGGCGCGCTTGTTGTGTTTGGCCGCGTTCAGTGCAGCGCTTTCGCCCGACGGGCCGCTGCCGATTACCAGTACATCGTAATCGTAAATCGTCATGGTGTGGATTCCTTGCCGGAGCTGGGGCCCGGGATCACCGGGCCGCCGAAGGGGCGTATTGTAGTCGCGCGAAAAGGTCAGGTAAATTTGCAGGATTTCACAGCGCAGTGCTGGATTTTACCGAGGGCAGGGCAATGGAGCGCATCACACTGGTTATCGGCAACCGCAATTATTCCTCCTGGTCACTGCGCGCCTGGCTGTGCCTGCGCAAGAGCGGGGCGACCTTTCAGGAAGAGTTGCTGCCGCTGGATACGCCGGAATTCGCTGCGCGCATTGCGGAGCTGTCGCCCTCGCGCACGGTGCCGGTGCTGTGGCACGGGGAGCGCTGCGTGTGGGATTCCCTCGCCATTTGCGAATACATCAACGAAACCTTTGCCGCCAACACCCTGTGGCCCCAGGATGCCGGCGCCCGGGCCTTTGGCCGCTCGCTGGTGGCGGAGATGCACAGCGGCTACGGCGCCCTGCGCTCGGCCATGCCGATGAATTTTCGCGCCCGCCAGCGCCGGGTGCCGAGCACCCCGGCCCTGCAGGCGGATATCGCGCGCATTATCGAGCGCTGGGCCAGCGCGCGGCAGCGCTACGGGGCGGATGGCCCCTGGTTGCTGGGCCGCTTCAGTATTGCCGATGCCTTCTTTGCGCCGGTGGCGGTGCGCTTTGGCGGCTATGGCGTGGCCCTGCCGGCGGGGCCGGTGGCCGATTATGTGCGCCATCTGCGCGCCGACGAGGCAATGCAGGAATGGGAGCGAGCCGCCGCCGCGGAGCACTGGGTGGTCGAGGCTGATGAGGTCGGGATTGATGAGCCCGACCTCGATGAGCCCGGTCTCGAAAGCCCTGCGGCGGAGTAGGGCGGGTGGGTGAATACCTGTTGCTGCCGCTGGCGTTTTTAACCTCGGCTTTGGCTGGCGCCATTGGCATGGGCGGCGGCGTGCTGCTGCTGACCCTGATGCCCGGGCTGGTGCCGGCCCCGGCCATTCTGCCGCTGCACGCCCTGACCCAACTGGCCAGCAATCTGTCCCGGGCCGCCTTCGGCTGGCGCCATATCGACTGGCGGCTGGAGCCGGCCGTCGCCGCGGGGGGCACGCTGGGGGCGGCGGTGGGCGGGGGCATCTATCGCTCCCTGTCGCTGGACTGGCTGCCGGCGGTCATCGGCGTGCTGATTCTGCTGCTGACCTGGCTACCCCTGCCACAGCCCCGGGGACGGGGGCAGGGGGCGCTGGCCTTGCTGGGTTTCTACCAGACCGGGCTCGGCATGGTGGCCGGCGCCACCGGCCCCCTGGGGGCGGCGGTGCTGGCGCGCTATTCGGTGCAGCGCGACTGGCTGGTGGTGAACACCGCAGTGTACATGAGCATCAGCCACCTGCTGCGGGGGGCGGCCTTCGGCCTGATGGGGTTCAGCCTCGGCCCCTGGCTCGGCCTGCTGGCGGGCATGATCGGTGCCAGTGTGCTGGGGTCCTGGGTGGGCACCCGCCTGCGGGCCTACCTGCCCCAGGCGAATTTCCAGCGCTGGTTTCGCCTGCTGGTCAGCCTGCTTGCCCTGCGCATGATTGCGCTGGTGCTCTGGCCGGGCTAGCCCCGGGAGTCCTCGTTGCCGCCCTCGTCGCGCAGCACGTCGTGGCGTTCGTGAATGGCGTTCTGCCGGTCCAGCATGCCGATATCCAGCACCGGCGAGGCGTCGATGTGCTGGGCATCCATCATCTGCGCGATGCGCTGCAGTGAGGAGATGATCATGGTCTGCTCCCACTCCTGCAGGTCGCCGAACTGGCGTGTGAACTGGGCCTGCAGGGGCAGGGGGGCGCTTTTGAGCATCTCCATACCCTGGTCGGTGAGGTAGGCGTGCACCTTGCGCTTGTCGGTCTTGGAGCGCTCGCGGTAGATCAGCTCGCGCTTCTCCAGGCGGTCCAGGATGGAGGTCACCGTGGCCTGGCTGAGGCTGACATCGGTGGCCAGCTCGCCAATGGTCACCTCGCCCTTGTCGCGAATGGACTGCAGCAGCAGGATTTGCGGCGCGGTCAGGCCGGTGGTTTTGGCGAGGTGCTTGGAGTGCAGGTCGGTGGCGCGGATAACCCGGCGCAGGGCGACCAGAACTTCGTCGATACGGCCCAAGAGCGTGTCCTGTCCTGTGAAGAGAAGGGCCGGATTATACCCACCGGCCTCCCATTCCCGGAGCACTTCTGCGCCGAAATCATCCACTGCTTTGGGTTCCACTGACATTTTTCTGGCGGTTTGAGGGGGCATATGCGCCTCGCTGGCTTGTCATTGTATTGAAATATATAGAAAGCTAAATAAATATTTCGTTCGATTTGAACGCGATTCTCCCTTATTTTGACTAAAATGTGAACAAATAACGCGAAATTAGGGGTTATAAAATGTAAATTCCGGCCCTATAATATTGAGCACGAAATATTTGAGCAGAAATATTTAGGAGTAAATAGATGGCAGCCGACATGACATTGCGCGTTCCCACCCGGGAAGACGGCAATGCAGTACACCAATTGATCGGAAACTGTCCGCCCCTGGACACCAATTCCCTGTACTGCAACCTCCTGCAGTGCGCCCACTTTGCCGACACCTCGGTGGCGGCAGTAATGGATGGAGAACTGGTGGGCTTTATCTCCGGGTACATCATCCCCGGTCGCGACGACACCCTGTTCATCTGGCAGGTGGCGGTGGGCGAGAAGGCCCGCGGCCAGGGGCTGGCGGGCAAGATGCTGGCCCACATTGTCGACCGCGAGCGCTGCGCCGAGGTGCAGTTTATGGAAACCACCATCACCGAGGACAACGAGGCCTCCTGGGCCCTGTTCAGCCGCTTTGCCGAGCGCCGGGACGCCGAGATGGCGCGCAGCGTCATGTTCGACCGGGACCGGCATTTTGGCGGCGAACATGCCTCCGAACTGCTGGTGCGCATTGGCCCCTTTGGCAACCAGGCGGCGGTGCGCGCTACCGCCTAGTGCCCGGCGCCAGCCCATAACGTATTCGCAACAACCAGACATTCATTCTCACGCATACGCCCAAGAGGACCTGCAATGAAAATTTTTGAAGAAGTCGAATCCGAAGTTCAGAGTTACGCCCGCTCCTTTCCCCGCGTGTTCAACCGCGCCCAGGGCGAGTTTCTGTACGATGAGGACGGCAACGAATACATCGACTTCCTGGCGGGAGCCGGCACCCTGAACTACGGCCACAACAACCCGACGTTCAAGGAAAAGCTGCTGGAGTACATCCACGCCGATGGCATCACCCACGGCCTGGACCTGCACACCCGTGCCAAGGCGGCCTTTCTTGAGGCCTTCAACGAGAAGATCCTTAAGCCGCGCAGCATGGAATACGTGATGCAGTTCACCGGCCCCACCGGCACCAACGCCGTGGAGGCCGCCCTGAAGCTGGCCCGCAGCGTCACTGGCCGCGAGAACGTGATCTCCTTTACCAATGGCTTTCACGGCGTGAGCCTGGGCTCATTGGCGACCACCGGTAACTCCCACCACCGCGGCGCGGCGGGTGTCACCCTAAGTGGCAGCAGCCGCATGCCCTACGACGGTTACCTGGGCGAGGGGATCGATACCACCGCCTACCTGGACAAGGTGCTCTCCGACTCCAGCAGCGGTGTAGACCTGCCGGCGGCGGTGATTGTGGAGACCGTGCAGGGCGAGGGCGGCATCAACGCCGCCAGCGTTGAGTGGCTGCGCAACCTGGAAACCGTGTGTCGCAAGCACAACCTGCTGCTGATTGTGGATGATATCCAGGCGGGTTGCGGCCGTACCGGTACCTTCTTCAGCTTTGAAGAGGCCGGCATTACGCCCGACATTATCACCCTGTCCAAGTCCCTTGGCGGCTACGGCCTGCCCTTTGCGGTGGTGCTGATTCGCCCGGAACTGGACCAGTGGAAGCCCGGTGAGCACAACGGCACCTTCCGCGGTAACAACTTTGCCTTTGTTACCGCCACCGCCGCCATCGATACTTACTGGAGCGACGACAAGTTTGCCCGCAGCGTGCGCGCCAAGGGTGACTACGTGGCCAAGCGCCTTGACCAGATTGTCGAGAAGTACGGCGAGGGTAACTTCACCTCCTGTGGCCGCGGCATGTTCCGGGGCATCAACTGCGTGAATGGCGACATTGCCGGCAAGATCACCAGCGCCGCCTTCAAGAAGGGCCTGATTATCGAAACCAGCGGCGCCGACGACCAGGTGGTGAAATTCCTGTGTCCGCTGGTGATCAGCGAAGCCAGCCTCAAGCGCGGCATCGATATTGTCGAGCAGGCCATTGCCGAGGTGTGCGCCGGTGAAGACAGCATCCCCGAGACGGTGGACTACTTCGACGACGACTACCAGATCGAAGCCGGCGACGAAAGCGAACGAGAGGTGATGCAGCGCGCCAGCTAAAGCGCGCAGACAGCACCCATTCATGGCTGGCCGGGACAGTAAGCCCGGCCTCAACCGACCAACACGGAGTGAAGTAAACGATGATTGTCAGAGATCTTGAAACTGCTGCCGCCTCCGGCCGCAAAATTGTATCGCCGGATGGCAACTGGGACAGCGTGCGCATGTTGCTCAAAGACGACAACATGGGCTTTTCCTTCCACATCACCACCATCTATGCCGGCGCCGACTTTGGCATGCACTACCAGAATCACCTGGAGTCGGTGTACTGCATGTCCGGCGAAGGCGAGGTGGAAACCGTCGCCGATGGCAAGAAGTACCCGATCAAGCCCGGCACCCTGTACATCCTGGACAAAAACGACAAGCACATCCTGCGCGCCACCAAAGAGATGAAAATGGCCTGCGTGTTCAACCCGCCCCTGCATGGCACCGAGGTGCACAACAAGGAAGGCGCCTACGAACTGGAGGCAGAAGCCGTTACCGACTGAAGTGATGCCCACGGGCCGCAGGCGCGGCCTGACTCACTCACTTCAACAGGAACGGGAGACAACATGAATTTACACAGCGTGGAGAAAATCGGCGGTACGTCAATGAGTGACTACATCGCCGTACGCGACCACATCGTGTTTGCCCAGGCCGCCGAAAACACCCAGTACCAGCGGGTGTTTGTGGTATCGGCCTACGGCGGCATGACCAACAAGCTGCTGGAAGACAAGAAAGACGGCACGC
This sequence comes from Parahaliea mediterranea, assembly GCF_003402235.1. Taxonomy (GTDB): domain Bacteria; phylum Pseudomonadota; class Gammaproteobacteria; order Pseudomonadales; family Halieaceae; genus Parahaliea; species Parahaliea mediterranea. The sequence continues at coordinate 226,330 of NZ_QEWO01000002.1, read as the reverse complement.
CCGGCGTGTACGGCCTGTTTGCCGAGGGCTTTCGCGACGATAACTGGGTAGCCGCCCTGGAAGGGGTGCGCGCGGCCATGTACGAGAAGAACGCCACCCTGTTCGACGACCCCCTGCAACTGCGCGCCGCCAACGAATTCATCGGCGAGCGCCTGGACAGCGCGCGCCAGTGCCTGGAAGACCTGCAGAGCCTGTGTCGCCACGGCCACTTCTCGGTGGAGGATCACCTGGCCACCGTGCGCGAAATGCTGGCCAGCGTGGGCGAGGCGCACAGTGCCTGGAACACCGCGCGGCTGCTGCAGCGCGATGGCATCAACGCGGCGTTTGTCGACCTGACCGGCTGGCAGTCTGCCGAGCATATCTCCCTGGACGAGCGCATCCTGCAGGCCTTCGCCAACCTGGACCTCAGCAAGCAGATGCCGATTGTCACCGGCTACGCCCACAGTGAAGACGGCCTGATCAGCTCCTTTGATCGCGGTTACAGCGAGATGACCTTCAGCCGCCTGGCGGTGCTGACCCACGCACGCGAAGCCATCATCCACAAGGAGTTTCACCTGTCCACTGCCGACCCGGGCCTGGTGGGTGAAGACAACGCCGTGCCCATCGGCCGCACCAACTACGATGTGGCCGACCAACTGGCCAACCTCGGGATGGAGGCCATTCACCCCAAGGCGGCCAAGGGCCTGCGCCAGAACGGCATTGCCCTGCGGGTGAAAAACACCTTCGAGCCGGAGCACGGCGGCACGCTGATCACCGGTGACTACGTGTCCGACACCGCCTGCGTGGAAATCATCGCTGGCTGTCGCGGTGTGTATGCCCTGGAGCTGTTCGACCAGGACATGGCCGGCAAGGTGGCGGATTACGACATGGAAATCCTCAAGACCATCCAGCGCTTCCGCGCCCACAACGTGGCCAAGGACATCAACGCCAACACGGTCACCAACTACCTGGCCACCAACCTGAAAACGGTGAAACGGATCAGGAACGTGCTGGAAGAGCGCTTTCCCGAGGCGGAAATCCGCCAGCAGAAGGTGGCGATCGTGTCGGCCATCGGCAGCGACATGCAGGTGCCGGGCATTCTGGCAAAGACTGTGAACGCCCTGTCGGAGCACGATATCAGCGTGCTGGCCATACACCAGTCCATGCGTCAGGTGGACATGCAGTTTGTGGTCAACGAAGAGGACTACGAGCAGGCCATTCGCAGCCTGCACGCCGGCCTGGTGGAGCCCCACGACCACGGCCGCGCCATCTGCCTCGCCTCCTGAGCCCTTGCGGCGGCGCCCGGTGCGCCGCCCGCCGCCGCGTGCTAACGTGGGTGCCGTCCTGAATTGGGAGGCCCCATGAACGCACGCTGGCTTTGTTTTGTTCCCGCCCTGTCCCTGCTTGTTGCCTGCGGCGCGGGCAATACCCGCAGCAGTGACCCTGAACCTGACCCGACCGATCTGTCCGGCATTGAGCTGAGCCCGGACGACGCCTTTGTCTACCAGTGCAACGGCGGTGCCTTTACCGCCCAGTTTGGCCCCGAGCGCATGGACGTGTGGCTGAATGGCAAACACTACCGCCTGGCGCAGCAGCGCAGCGGCTCAGGTGTGCGTTACGGTGAGGGCGATGTGCTCTTTGTCGGCAAAGGCCGCGACGGCAGCCTGGAGATTGGCGATGTGATCTATCGCAACTGCCACACCGATACCGATGCCAAGCCGCTATCGGGCGGGGGTCAATGGTGATGGTGGGCGGCCTCTTCACTGGCGGCCGTCAGCAGGTGGCCGCTGTGGGCAGCGGTGATGGCCAGGCTCCACGCACCGCCGGCAATCAGCAGCAGGGCGATGGCGCGCTGCATGCCGCGCGAGCGCAGCAGGGCCTGCAGGCGGGTGGCTCCCAGGCTCACCAGCAGCATGGCCGGCAGCGTGCCGGCACCAAAGCTCAGCATGGTCGCGGCGCCCTCGGCGGCACTCTGGCGCGTTGCCGCCAGTGCCAGCGCACTGTAAATCAGGCCACAGGGCATCATGCCCCAGCACAGGCCCAGGGCCAGGGCCTGGCGGGGCGAGCGCAGCGGCAGCAGCGGCGCGGCAAGCCGCTGTAGCGGTTGCCACAGCCGGGCACCGGCGCGCTCCAGCCACTGCAGGCCCCGCCACCAGTTGCCGATGTAGAGCCCCATCGCAATCAGCAGCAGCGCCGCGATATAGCGCAGCGCCAGCGTCCACGCGGCAAAATCCGGCGCCCCGGCCAGTAGGCCGGCGCCAGCGCCAAGTACGGTATAGCTCAGCAGGCGCCCACCGTGATAGGCCGTTGTGATGGCCGGCTTCGCCGCGCCGCCAAGGCCGAGGGCGGCGCTGATGCCGCCGCACATACCCAGGCAGTGGCCAGCACCGGCAAGGCCCACGGTAAAGGCCGCCAGCAGGCCGCCGAGGGCGGCAAAGGCAGGCAGTGTAAGCAGCGTAAGCAGGCTATCGGGCAAGGCGGTCAGTTCCGGCCGGGGGTGTTGCTGGCATCGTCACTTGCCGCTTCTGCGTCTTCATTGTCGTTGCGCGGCGCCTGCGGTGCGTCGTCGTCCATCACCACCCGCCAGGCTTCCTTGTCGAGGTCGTCGTACTGCCCATTGTTGATGGCCCACAGCAACAGGCGCACGGCAATAATGCAGAAAATCAGCGCGACGGGAATGAGCAGGTAGAGGCTTGCCATGAACAGATCAGCGGATGTTGTGGGTCAGTCGCAGGGAGTTTAGCACCACCAGCAGCGAGCTGGCGGACATCCCCAGGGCCGCGGCCCAGGGGGGCACCAGAGCGGCGGCGGCCAGGGGAATGGCGCACAGGTTGTAGCCCAGGGCCCAGGCCATGTTCTGCTTGATCACGCTGCGACAGCGCCGGGCGGTGCGCCAGGCGAGGGCGATGCTGCCGAGGTCGCGGTTCTCCACCACCAAATCCGCCTGGGCGCGGGCCAGGTCGGTGGCCTGGGCGACGGCGAAGGACACGTCCGCCTGGGCCAGCAGGGGGCCGTCGTTCAGGCCATCGCCAATGGCGGCCACTACATGCCCACTGGCCTGCAACGTGGCCAGGCGCTGGCGCTTCTGTTCTGGCGACAGCCCGCCCTCGGCCCGCGCCAGGGGCAGGGTGGCGGCGAGCGGCCCAACACGCTCAGGCCGGTCACCGGACAGTAGCTCAACGGCCATGCCCGCCGCGCTGAACTGTTGCAGCAGGGGCCCGGCGTCGGGGCGCAGGGCATCGTCAAAGCCGAACCAGGCCAGGGCCTGGTTGTCGCGCACCAGGGCCACCCAGTAGCGCAGGGTATCCGGCGGCTCCGCCAGCGCGGGGGCAATCTCGCGGCAGAAGGCAGCGCTGCCCATGCGCCACTCGCTGGCATCGCGGCGCCCGCTGACACCGGCCCCAACCCGGTAGTGCAGCGCGTCGAAGGCGGTAGTGGGGGGCGGGGCGAGCGCGTCAAAGGCCGCCGCCACCGGGTGGCGCGACACCCGCTGCAAGGCCGCCGCCAGCTGCATCAACTCGGGCGCGGGCACTGTAGACAGCGGCAGCAGCTGGGCCAGGCTCAGGGTGCCGTGGGTCAGCGTGCCGGTTTTGTCCACCAGCCAGGTATCGGCCCGGGACAGGGCATCCAGCGCATTTTCGCCGTGTACCAGAATGCCGCAGCGGCGCAGGGCGGCGGCAGCGCTGGTGAGGGCCGCCGGCGTGGCCAGCGCCAGCGCGCAGGGGCAGCTGATCACCAGTACCGACAGGCTGACCCACAGGGCCCGCTGCGGGTCGATCTGGTACCACACAAGGGCGGTGGCGGAGGTCACCAGCAGCACGGCCAGCACAAACACCCCGGCAATCCGGTCGGCCAGTTGCCACAGGCGCGGCTTGGCTCCGCTGGCGCGCCCCACCGACTGCTGCAGGGCGGCGAGCCGGGTTTCGCTGTAGGGGCCATCGGCCACTATTTCCAGCGCGTCCTCCAGGTTCAGTGTGCCGGCGAACACGGCCTCCCCCGGTGCCACAGGGCGCGGTTGATGTTCGCCGTTGAAGCTGTCTTCGCGCACTGAGCTGTGCCCGGCCTGCACCCGGCCATCGGCGGCGATAATGCTGCCCGCCGGCACCAGCAGGCGGTCGCCCCGGGCAATGCCGGCGCGCGGCACGGCATGCCAGGCGCCGTCGGCCCAGCGCTGCACCATGCCCGGCAGGGCGCTTTCCACCTCGTACCAGTTGAGCTGGAAGCGGCGCCGCATGCGCTGCTCCAGAAAGCGGCCCAGCAGCAGGAAGAAGGTAAACATCAGCACCGAGTCGAAGTACACCTGGCCGCTGCCCTGCACCGTGGCCCAGGCGCTGGCCAGCCAGGCCAGGCCGATGGCCAGGGCCACCGGCAGGTCCATGACCAGGGCGCCGGCGCGCAGGTGGCGCCAGGCGTTCTCGAAAAAACTGCGCGAGGAATACAGCACCACGAAGGTGGTGATGATCAGGCTCACCCAGCGCATCAGGTTGCGGTATTCGCTCTCGATGCCCTGCAGGTCGCCGGCGTGCAGGGCAATGGCGAACATGCCGGCCTGCATCATGCCAAGGCCGGCCACCGCGAGCCGGCGCAGGCCGCGCCGGTGGTCGGTATCCATCTGCTCGCGCTGGGCCTGGGCCAGAAAGGGCTGGGCGCGATAGCCGAGTTGTTCCACCCGGGCGAAAACCTCCGACAGCTTGAGTGCGCTGGCATCAAAGACTATGTCGAGGCGCTGGTGCTGCAGGCTGACGTTGACCGCTGTGACCCCTGGCAGTTGCCCCAGACCTTGCTCGATCAGCCAGCTGCAGGCGGCGCAGGAAATGCCGCCCAGCAGCAGCCGGGCTTCGCAGCGGCCGCTGGGGTCGGTGCAGGTAAAGCCGGCGGCCACCTCGGGCTCGTCATACAGGGCAAACTGGGCGGCGGGCGGGGGTTCTGCATCGGGTTTGGTACCGTAGCGACTGCGGCGGCGGTAGTAGGCCTGCAGGCCGCCGTCGCGCACCAGGGTGGCAACGGCCTCGCAGCCGGGGCAGCACATGGGGCGTTCGCAGCCCTCGATCAACACCGTGAAATGCGTGCCGGCGGGCACCGCCTCGCCACAGTGAAAGCAGTGCGTTGCCAGGGCGTCGTCGGGGCCGTTTGACTGATCGTCGGCCAGGGCGTTTGCCAGGGCGTCAGCGCTGCCCGGCATGGCTGAAGTCCGCGGCGCTGAACTGGCCGTCCAGCCGCCACAACGGTGGGGTGTCGTTTTCAAGCACCCAGTGCCAGCCCGGTGCCGGCAGGCTCGGCAAGCGTGCGCGGTACAGGCCGGGGCTGGCCTGCATCAGGGGCAGGGCAAAGTCCCGGTCGGCTTCCATGGGGTGGGACAGGGACAGCCGCAACTGTCGCTGGTGCACCGGCCCGGCGACCGCGACCCGCAGGGCGTCGCCATCCAGCGAAAGTTGTGCGGATATGCCCGCCGCCTCGGCCTGCTGGCGTTTTTCTAGCTCGCGATTAATGGCCAGGCCGTCTTTGTAGTATTCGTCCACCACCAGGTCATCGGCGCCGGTGTGCGCAATCACCAGGGTCCACAGGCTGGCCAGCACGGCACAGGCGGGCAGGGCGATCAGGAACCACGGCCAGAACTGGCGGTACCAGGGGGGCGCGGGCGTATCGTGCAGGGGCTTCATTGGAAGGGAATCATAAAGCGTGACTCCGCGCTCATGGCGATGTCGGGATTATCCGTAGCGCTCACGGTGAATTCAATGGCGGTGCTGGGGCGGCTGAGGGCGCCGTCTGGCATGCGCAGGCGCAGGGAGAGTTCGCGCACCTCGCCGGCGTTCAGGGTGTAGTGGGTCTCGCCGATCACGGTAACGCCGTCGAGCCCGCCAACGCTCACCCGGAATTCGTGCATTTCGCTGTCCATGTTGGCCACGTGCAGGGTGTAGATGTTGTCGATGTCGCCACTGGCGGTGGTGGTGTAGAGCTGGCTGCGGTCGCGGAACACGCTCACTTCCATCGGTACGCGGCTGAACACAGTGAAGGCGAACACGCCGACCATCAGGCACAGCACGGCGGCGTAGCCGATGATGCGCGGGCGCAGCCAGTGGGTGGTGCCGCCTTCAAGCTGGTGCTCGCTGGTGTAGCGAATCAGGCCGCGGGGGTATTCCATCTTGTCCATGACCGAGTTGCAGGCGTCGATGCACAGTGCGCAACCGATACACTGGTACTGCAGGCCGTCGCGGATGTCGATGCCGGTGGGGCAGACCTGCACACACAACTCGCAGTCGATACAGTCGCCAAGCCCCTGGGCCCGGTAGTCGCTGCCGCGCTTGCGCGAGCCCCGCTGCTCGCCGCGGCCCGGGTCGTAGGAAACAATCAGGGTGTCCTGGTCGAACATCACCGACTGGAAGCGGGCGTAGGGGCAGATGTGGGTACACACCTGTTCGCGCATCCAGCCGGCATTGATGTAGGTGGCTAAGGTGAAGAAGACTACCCAGGCCACCACCATCAGGCTGCTGGAGGCGGTGAGCAGTTCCGGCAACAATTGCCGCGCCGGGTAAAAGTAGGCGACGAAGGTAAAACCGGTGGCCAGCGACACCAGCAGCCAGCCGCCGTGCTTGGCGCATTTGCGCAGCAGCTTTTCGCCACTCCAGGGCGCCTTGTCCAGTTTGATGCGCTGGTTGCGGCTGCCCTCGGTTTTCTGCTCGATCCACATGAAAATGCTGGTCCACACGGTTTGCGGGCAGGTGTAGCCGCACCAGATACGGCCGGCAAAGGTGGTAACGGCAAACAGGGCGAAGGCGGCGATGATCAGCAAAAAGGCCAGCAGGAAGAAGTCCTGGGGCCAGAAGGTCAGGCCGAGGATATGGAACTTGCGCGCCGGCAGGTCGAACAGCACGGCCTGGCGCCCGTCCCAGCTGAACCAGGGCAGCAGGAAATAGCCCAGTAGCAGGGGCCAGCCGGTGTACACCCGGATGCGCTGGTAAAAGCCCTCGATTTTGCGGGTGTAGATTTTTTCGCGGCGCTGGTACAGGTCCATCTCCCCGACTTCGGCGGGGGCGACGTCCTGCACATTGATGAGATCCGGTTCAGACATCGCGCGTTACCTTGCAGGGGTGAGCGGGGGCGCACCCCTGCCCGGGGTGCGCGGTGGCTAGTTGGCCTCGCGCAGGCCGTAAACGTAGGCGGAGAGAATGTGGATTTTCTCCGGGCCCAGCTGGTGGTTGAAGGCGGGCATCACGCCGTTGCGGCCCGCCCGGACCGAGTGGGCGATTTCCGACGGGGTGCCGCCGTACAGCCAGATGCCGTCCGTCAGGTTGGGGGCGCCCAGGGCCGGGTTGCCCTTGCCGTCGGGGCCGTGGCAGGCCACGCAGTAGGTTTTGAAGTGCGCCTCGCCGGCGTCGGCCATGGCTGCATCGGGCTCGTGGTTGTTCAGGCGCAGGACATAGGCGGCCACTTCCTCCACCCCGCGATCGCCAATCACGTTCTCCCAGGCCGGCATGGCCGCCTGGCGGCCGTTGGTGATGCTGGCCTCGATGGTTTTGGCATCGCCGCCGTAGAGCCAGTCGCTGTCAGTCAGGTTGGGGAAGCCGTAGCCGCCGCGGGCATCCGCCCCGTGGCACTGGGCGCAGTTGTTGCCGAACATGCGCATGCCCATGCGGCGCACCATCGGGTCGCTGGCAATATCTTCGATGGGCATGGCCAGGTAGCGGTCGTACATGGCGCGGTGGCGCTCTTCGGCGGCGGCCACGCGCTCGGCGTGCTGGCCGGTTGACGTCCAGCCGATGACGCCCGGGAAGTTGCCCATCCCGGGGTAGACCACCAGGTAGCCCACGCCCCAGATAATGGTGATCAGGAACATGAAGAACCACCAGGCCGGCAGCGGGTTGTCGTACTCCTCAATGCCGTCGTAGGCGTGGCCGGTGGGCGTGTCTTCCTTCTTGGCGCCGGTTTTGCGGTTGCCCAGCAGCAGCCAGGTCATCGCAATCAGGGTGATGCTGGTGAGGATAATGATCCATGCGCTCCAGAAACTAGTCATTCCTGACGTCCTCCCGCATCGTGCGTTGATTCATGTCGTCGTCGGCGAAGGGCAGTTGTGCCGCCTCGTCAAATGCCTTTTTGCGTTTGCTGCTGTAGGCCCAGAAGCACAGTCCGATGAAGGAGATCATCAAAAACAGTGTGCTCAGCCCCCTGAGATCGTTGATATCCATGGCTACCTCCGCATTTGCAGCAGGGTGCCCAGCTGCTGGAGGTAGGCCACAACGGCATCCACCTCGGTCTTTCCGGCCACCGCATCGGCCGCGCCGGCGATGTCTTCATCGGTGTAGGGCACGCCCAGGCTGCGCAGGGCGGCCATCTTGCGCCCGGTGGTGGCGCCGTCCAGGGTGTGGTCAAACAGCCAGGGGTAGGAGGGCATGATGGATTCGGGCACCACATCCCGCGGGTTGAACAGGTGGGCCCGGTGCCAGTCGTCGCTGTAGCGCCCGCCCACCCGGGCGAGGTCCGGCCCGGTGCGCTTGGAGCCCCACAGGAAGGGGTGGTTGTACACCAGCTCCCCCGCCACCGAGTAGTGGCCGTAGCGCTCGGTTTCGGCCCGCAGCGGGCGGATCATCTGCGAGTGGCAGGTGTTGCAGCCCTCGCGAATGTAGATGTCCCGGCCTTCCAGGGCCAGGGCGGGCAGGGGCTTGAGCCCTTCGATGGGCTCCTTCACCTGCTTGCCAAACACCAGCGGCGCCAGCTCCACCAGGGTGCCAAAGCTGATCGCCACGATCGTCAGCACAATCATCAGGCTGACGTTCTTTTCAATCTTGTCGTGTTTACTCAGGGCCATGGTGTCCGCTCCTTACGCCGCGCTGGCTGCCGCGGAGGCAGGCTGGTCTTCGCTCGCATCGCGGCGGGCGGTCATATACAGGTTGTAGGCCATCACCAGCATGCCGGCGAAGAAGATGGCGCCGCCGGCAACCCGCACGATATATCCCGGGTGGCTCGCCACCACCGACTCCACAAAGGTGTAGGTGAGGGTGCCGTCCTGGTTGTAGGCGCGCCACATCAGGCCCTGCATGATGCCGTTCACCCACATGGAGGCGATGTACAGCACGGTGCCAATGGTCGACATCCAGAAGTGCACGTTGATCAGCTCCACGCTGTACATCTTCTCCTTGCCGAACAGGATGGGGATCAGGTGGTAGGTGCTGCCGATGGAGATCATGGCCACCCAGCCCAGGGCGCCGGAGTGCACATGGCCGATGGTCCAGTCGGTGTAGTGGGACAGGGCGTTGACCGTCTTGATGGACATCATCGGCCCCTCGAAGGTGGACATGCCGTAGAAGGACAGGCTGACCACCAGAAAGCGCAGGATGGGGTCGGTGCGCAGTTTGTGCCAGGCGCCGGACAGGGTCATCATGCCGTTGATCATGCCGCCCCAGGAGGGCGCCAGCAGAATCACCGACATCACCATGCCCAGGCTCTGGGCCCAGTCGGGCAGGGCGGTGTAGTGCAGGTGGTGGGGGCCGGCCCAGATGTACACGGCAATCAGGGCCCAGAAGTGCACGATGGACAGCCGGTAGGAGTACACCGGGCGCTCCGCCTGCTTGGGCACAAAGTAATACATCATGCCGAGGAAGCCGGCGGTGAGGAAGAAGCCCACCGCATTGTGGCCGTACCACCACTGCATCATGGCATCCACCGTGCCGGCGTAGATGGAGTAGGACTTGGTCATATCCACCGGCACCGCCAGGCTGTTCAGAATGTGCAGCACCGCCACGGTGAGAATAAAGCCGCCGTAGAACCAGTTGGCCACATAGATGTGGCTGGTATTGCGCCGGGCGATGGTGCCGAAGAAGACAATCGCGTAGCTCACCCAGACCACCGCAATCAGGATGTCGATCGGCCACTCAAGCTCGGCGTATTCCTTGGACGAGGTGTAGCCCAGCGGCAGGGTGATGGCGGCCAGTACAATCACCGCCTGCCAGCCCCAGAAGGTAAAAGCCGCCAGCTTGTCGGAGATCAGCCGTACCTGGCAGGTGCGCTGCACCACATAGTAGGAGGTGGCGAACAACGCGCTGCCGCCGAAGGCGAAGATCACCGCATTGGTGTGCAGCGGCCGCAGGCGCCCGAAGCTGGTCCAGGGCAGGTCGAAATTGAGGGCCGGCCAGGCCAGTTGGGCGGCAATCCACACCCCCACCAGCATGCCGACAATGCCCCAGACCACGGTCATCACCGCGAACTGGCGCACCACCTTGTAGTTGTAGGTGGGGTGCTCCAGTGCAGAATTAAGTTCGCTCATGATTTGCTTCCATCGTCATGCAGGAGGTGGTTGGCAGGGCCTTTTAGTCGGTAAAGGCCGGGGCGGCGCCCAGGTCCCACAGGAATACCGACCCGACCATGAGGCAGATCAGGATCACCAGGGAAATGGCGATCACCGCGCTGGAAAACAGAAAGCCGCGCTCCTCGGGGATATTCATGATGATGGGAATCCCCAGATAGAGCAGGTACACCGACCAGCTGACGGCGGCCACGCCAACCAGCATGTCCAGCCACAGCAGGGGGTAAAAACCCACCAGGCCGGCAATGAACAGGGGGGTGGCGGTGAGCCCGGCCACCACAATGCCCTTGGTGGTGCTGGATTCGGCGCCGTAGGTGTGGGCCATCCAGTGGATGAAGTAGCCGATGCCCGCCACGCAGGCGAGCATGCCGAGGTAGAACAGGATGCTGATCTGGCGGGCGCTTTCCGGGGTCAGCTTTACCGGCTGGCCGCTGCTGCCCACGGTCCAGCCCACCTGGCTGGTGCCGAAGTACCAGGCCACCGCCGGTAGCAGCGCCATGATGCAGGGGTAGAGCAGCAGCGTATTGAAAGATGGGCTGGGCAGGTTCGCCACAATGCGCCATTGTTCACTGGGCTTAACCAGCAAACCAAAGGTGTGTTGGATCATCTTATTGCTCTCTCCCCAACGGTCCGAAGGCTGGCCAGGTGTGAACGCCCCCTGGGCGTATGACAGTACCAGCGGCCTGTTACGTTTTTGCCATGCCGCTCGCGAGCGCGGCGCTGGCTTCCCCAAAAAAAGCCCTACAAGCTTTGTGGAAATTGTAGCCTAAACACAACGGCATACAACTCGCGGGCCGCAAAAATAGGGAGGACAAATTGTCCCAGGGGGTAAAAGCGGGGGCTTGGGGTTGGTTGCCGGGGGCTGCTTGCCGGGGGCGGGCTTCAGCCTCAACCGAGGGAGGCGACGCTCTTCAGCACCAGGCGCACCAGCTCGGCCTGGCGTGACACACCGGTTTTGGCAAAGATGGATTTCAGCTGGGCACGGGCCGTGTGCTGGGACACGTTCTGCGCCTCGGAAACCTCCGCCAGGCTGAGGCCGCGCGACAGCAGAATGGCGAGGTTGGCTTCCGCCGGCGTCAGGCCGAACAGCTCCCCCAGGGTGTTCTGGGAGGCGGACTCGCGCAGTTCCGGGTCGCTGATAAACACGGCGGCACAGGGGCTGGCCTGGCCTTCGCCCCACTCGGAGCTGGGAATGGGGCGAATCACCAGGCCGAGGTCGGCATGGCCGTCGCTGCGGGCAACCCGCAGGGCGCGCACCACCGACGCTTCGCCGCGCTGCTGGGCGCGAATAACCGTGGTCAGCGCCTCCTGCAGGCGCCGGTTCAGCTCGCGGCTGCCAACCTGCAGGTGCTGGTCTTTCTCCAGCAGCCCGTTGCGCTCTTCCAGCAGGGCCTTGGCCAGGGCGTTGGTGTTCAGCACGCGGCCGGTTTCATCCAGGATGATGGTGGCCACCGCCAGCTGGTTGACCGCGCCGGCGTACAGGTCGCGCTCGCTGGTGGTGCGGCTCAGGCGGGCGTGAATGTGCAGGGCGCGTTGCAGGTGGGGGGCGATGCGCTCCAGCAGGGCGCGGTCCTGGCGGTCAAAGGCGCCGTCCTGGCGGCGGCGGGAAAATCGCAGGCGCGCCACCATGCCCCCCGGCTCGGCGGTGTCGATACCCAGAATATGAAACAGGTTGACCGGCTGCAGGTAGTGCCGGTAGTAGTCGGAGTGCTCCAGCTCCTGGGCGTCCAGCATGTCCTCCAGCGCCACCACCCGGTTCAGGGGCAGGTTGATGAAGGGGTCGAGGGCGAAGAACTGCTCCCGGTAGGCGATCACTTCCCAGTCGTTGGGGTCCGCCAGGCTCTCGTCGGCACCGTCGCGCAGGCTGTTGAGAATCAGTCCATTGTCGTCCTGGGCCGGCGGGCGCAGCACCAGCGAGGCCACCTGGGCGTCAAAGCGCTCGCGCAGCTGGGGCAGGGCGCTCTGCCAGGGGCGATCCTCCAGCGGCCCGTCGTAGATCAGGCCGAGCAGTTGCTCGAAGTCGTCGCTGCTGTGCGTGCCGCCTGGCATGTTACTTCTCAATGCTCGACAGCTCGGCAGCAATGTCCTCCAGCGGGCGCGGGCGGCCCACGCCCCAGCCCTGCAGGTAGTCCACGCCGAGTTCTTCCAGCTTGACGATGATGGGCTCGCTCTCCACCGATTCGGCGATGGTCTCCTGGCCCAGGAAGTGGGCGAGGTCGTTGATCGAGCGGGTCATGGTGAAGTCGTTGCGGTTCTCGTGGATGCCGGTAATAAAGGTGCCGTCGATCTTGACGTAATCCACCGGCAGCTCGCGCAGGTAGCTGTGGCTGGCGAGCCCGGTGCCAAAGTCGTCCAGGGAGAATTTGCAGCCGATGTTGCGGAAGGCACGGACAAAATCCGCCGCCTTTACCAGGTTGGTAATGGTGCCGGTCTCGGTAATTTCAAAGCACAGGCGGTTGGTGCCAACCCCGAACTCGGAGATCTGCTCGAACAGGTACTCCATGAACTCGTCATTGGTGATGCTGATGCCCGACAGATTGATGGCGAGGTTGGGTACCACCTTCTGCGCGTCCATCACGCGGCTGATCCACTGGAAGGCTTCGCGCACCACCCAGCGGTCTACCTCGGTCATAAAGCCGTGCCGCTCGGCGGTGAGAATGAACTTCTCGGGCGACTCTATTTCGCCGTCGTTGTTGCGAATGCCCAGCAGCAACTCGAAGTGGTGGCTGGTTTCGCCGCCGCCGCGCAGGGCCGTCTTCACAATCGGCTGGGCGCGCAGCACAAAGCGGTCGGTGGCCAGGGCCTGTTCCAGGTCCTGCCGTTCGGCCCGGCGCTGCTTGCGTGCGCGCTGCGGGTCGGCGTCCAGGTCGGTGGCGATCGCCACCCGGTTGCGGCCCTCGTCCTTCGCCTGGTGCATGGCGCGCTCGGCGGCGGCCAGAATGGTGTCCACATCGGGGCTGTCCTGGCCGATGGGGGCGATGCCGATGGACACCGTGAAGCGGATCAGGTCGTTCTCGATCTCCAGGCTGCCGTTCTCGATGTCCGCGCGGATTTTTTCTGCCGCCGCGGTAGCGCGGGGAATGTCGTGGTCCACCAGCAGGATGCCGAAGCTGTCCTGCTGCAGGCGGGCGGTGGACATTTTGCTGCCGTGCAGCTGAGACAGTAGCCGGGCAAACTCCATCAGCACCTGATCGCCGGTCACGTCGTCGTAGACCTCGTTCACCAGGCTGAAGCGGTCGATGTTCAGGTGCAGCACCGCGTGCTGGGAGCCCTTGTGATCGGCGTGGCGCAGGGCGCGCGCCACCTGCTCCTCGAAGGTGTGGCGGTTGATCAGGCGGGTCAGCTGGTCGTGGTTGCGGCTGAAGTTGAGGGTTTCCTGCACCGATTCCAGGGTGCCGTACAGGCTCTGGTCCACCAGTGACATCTGGTCCGCCGCGGAGGGCGGCTTGGCGCCCCGGCTCAGTTGCCGGGCCAGCTGGATGGCATTGGTTTCGGCCACTTTCTGGCCGCGCTCGTTGACGAAAATAAAATGATTGAGATCGGGGCTGACCCAGGCCAGCTGCATGCGCTTGCGCACGCCCTTGCTGTCGCGGTAACTCAGCCAGCTGCCGGTTTTGAGCTGCTGCACCCGTTTTACCCAGCGCCGCAGGCGCCGGGTACGGTTCAGCCGTTGCTGCAGTTCGGCGGCGCTGGGGCCCGGGTTGAAGTCGTCGTCGCCAAGCGTGCAACTGGTGACCGGGTGCTCGCCGGACAGCGCCATGCGCAGCTCGTCCAGCACCGGCCCCAGTTCGATGTTGGCCGGCAGTTCCGAGGCAACCTGCTGTTCCAGCATGTCGATGAAGGGCCCGGCCTCCAGGCCGTGCTGCATGGATTTGCCCGCGCCGGGCTGTTCCTGTTGCTCGTTCAGCCACTCGCCCAGCAGGTCGATGGTGCGCAGCTGGTCCTGCCAGCTGGCGCTGTCGGTGCCCTGTTTGATCCAGGTCAGCACCAGCAGATCGCGCCAGCCGCGCTGGATGAACTCCAGCAGCAACTGGGGCACCTCGGCATCGCCCAGGTGCTGGCGGATCGTGTTGTCCACTTCGGCACGGGCCTGGCGCAGCCGATACTGGCCCTCCTGGGTGCGGATGACGCGCTCCACGTTGCGGCTCTGGGCCGATACCTGCTGCTGCACCAGGCGGTCGATTTCCTCCAGCGCGGTATCGAACACACCCGCGTCGCGATCGTAGCCGGCCACAATGCCTTCGATGATGCCGGTGACCTTGCCCTCCAGCATGCGGTTGGGGAAGTTGCCGGCGGCGGCCAGCTGGGCCAGCTTGTCGATAACGCCCCGGGCGGCGTGCTGGTTGTCGCTGAAGAAGCGGGGCTCCTGCAACGCCAGCTTGGCCAGTGGCACCTGCAGCTCCGACAGGGTCGGTTGCAACTGTTCGGAGACATCCATCTGGGTGTGGATGGTGCTGAACAGGGTGTCTACCAGATCCAGCTGGTTGATGCTGTCCGGGCCGGACCCGGCGGTGCCGCGCAGGGTGTCGAAGCGATCGCTGTTGGCGGCCAGAAACTGGCGCAGTGAGCCGATGTCGCGCAGTTCCTGGCGCAGCGCGCTGTCGCGCTGCAGGTTGTCCAGGGCCTGCAGCACCGAGTCTGTGCTGGCGGCCGGGGCATTGCTGGGCGGGCTCTGGCCGGGCAGGGCCTCGCGCTGGAAATTCAGCGCATCCAGCACCGACTGGTAAATGGTGGCGGAGGCCGGCGGCACGCGGCGCTCGCCGCCGTCGCTAACGCCCGCGATGGCGGCTGTTTCGGCGCTCTGTTGTGCCTCAGCGCTTGGCTGGGCGGTTGACTGAGCGGCTGACTGAGCAGCTGGTTGGGCGGGGCGCGGGGCTTTGGCCACGCTCTCGCGCTCGGCCCGCGCCCGCGCCCGCTCCAGCACCGAGCCCTTGAGCCGTATTTCCTCTTCCAGTTCGGGGAAGATACCGGCCTTGGTCAGGTGCTGGTTGAGGATGCGGTAGTAGTTTTCGAGCCGGGGCATGAAGAGCCGCAGGAAGGCGTCGAAAATGGCCGAGGTCGCCTTGTGGCTGATATCGGCCTGGGCCAGCAGGGATTGCAGCGTCGTGCACAGCTGCGCGATATGCACCGGCAGGCGCACATCCAGCGGCGGTGCGTCGATGGCTGTGGCCAGGCGCACGGTCAGGCATTCCAGCACTTCGCCGTACCATTCCTGCCCCAGGTTGATCATGCGGTCGATGGCGAGAAAGTCCTCGAAGTCCTCGAGGTCCACCAGGTCGAGCGTATGGCCGCCCTCGGCGCTCTGCTGCCACTGCTGGCGACGCTCGGGTTCGGCTGGCACCAGGTCATCGAAATGGGCGCGAACCATGTCCATCATGCCGTCGATAAAGTCCTGGCTTCGCTCAGCCAGTGTGATGGCGGCCTCCTTCAGCTCCGGGTCGCCGCCCTGCACGGCCTTGCTGCGCTCGTTCAGGCGCTCCGCAAGGGAGCCGACGAAGCTCGCCCACAGGGGCTGCAGTTGGTCGCAGGCGGTGCGCTCAAACCCTTCGAGCAGGGCGTTGCCCCTGGCCGCTACAGGGGTGGGGGTTGCGGCGGGTTTGGCTGCTGCGGCGGGTGTGTCAGCACCACCAAGGGCCCGGTGGCAGCGGCTGCCCTCAACCCCGTCGGGGCTCAGCAGCACCACGCCGCCGCTGACATTCCTGACGGTTACGCCAACGCGGTCGATGGGCCCCTGGGCATCCCGCAGGGCCTGTGGCATCAGGGTGGCGCGGGTGCCTTTTTTCAGGCTCATGCGTTGGGGGCCGCGGCCCCCCACCAGGCGCACATCGCGCAGTTCAAAGTTGTTTCCGGTGACCGCAATAACCTTGCCCGACAGTCGCACCGCGTCGGGCAGCTCCAGCGTAGCGGCGTGGCTTTCGGGTGGGGTGGCGGCTTGGGACATGCAGTCTCTTGGTATCGGGTCGCTGGCAGGGCGCGCCGGGAACGGCGCGACAATGCCAGCAGTATACCGCGATAGGGTCGGCGGACAACCGGCCGATACGCGTTTGGCCCTGTGTATAAGGGCCTGCGAGCGTTGGCCTACTGGCCGCTGTCGGTATTGGCGGCGCCGAGGAAGGCGGGGGCTTCACCACCACCGTGGACGGTGAGGCTGGCGCCGCTGACATAGGACGACAGGGGCGAGCCCAAGAACAGGCAGGCATCGCCAATGTCTTCTGGCACGGCCATGCGACCCAGGGGAATGGTGGCGCCAACGGCGGCAATGCCCGCCTCGTCACCGTAGTGCAGGTGGCTCTGCTCGGTGCGCACCAGGCCGGCAATCACGGCGTTCACGCGCACTTTGGGAGCCCACTCCACCGCCAGTGAGGTGCCCAGGTTCACCAGGCCGGCCTTGGCCGCGCCGTAGGCGGCGGTGCCGGGGGAGGGGCGAATGGTGCTGACACTGGCGATATTGATAATGCTGCCGCCGCTGTCCTGTTGCTGCATCTGGCGGTTGGCCACCTGGGCAAAGTTGAGGGGGGCAATGAGGTTGAGGCGGATGATGGCCTCGGAAAAGCGCGGCGAGGCGGTGGCCGCGTCGGCGTGGGGCGCCCCGCCGGCGTTGTTCACCAGTACATCCAGGCGGCCGAAGCGCGCCACAGTGGCGTTGACGCAGGCCTCCACCTGTTCGAAGTCGCGAACGTCGCAGGCGGTGAACACGGCCTGGCGGCCGGCGGCCTCGGGCAGGGTGTCCGGTTCGCTGCGCCCGCAAATCATCACATCGGCGCCGGCGGCCAGAAAACGTTCGCTGATACCGCGGCCCACGCCCTTGCCACCACCGGTGACCAGAACGACCTTGCCGCTGAAATCCAGGGGGCTGTCCATCGTGGTTTAACTCCTTATTACACAAGCCCGGGCTGTCTTGTGGTCACCTTTTGATTTCCCTAAGATGCCTTGGCCATGCGCATGCTAAACGAATTCGGGTGGCTGGCAAGCGCAGCGACATAGTGCTGCCCTGGCCTCGCCAGCGAAGCCCCGCTGGTCGCACAATCTGAACCCCCGTTCCCGACAGATTCACTCCACAGGACCCAACAACGATGACAACAGACACTCTTCCGGTTCTGGCCATTCTCGGTGGCACCGGCGATCTCGGCACTGGCCTGGCCCGGCGCTGGGCCCAGGCCGGCTACCGGGTCATTATCGGTTCGCGCACCGCCGACAAGGCCGAGGCCGCCGTGTCCGACCTGCGTGAAGTCATGGCCGAGCGCGGTGTTGCCGCCGTGACGGTGGAAGCGATGGAAAACCAGGCCGCCGCCGAGGCCGCCGACATCGTCACCCTCACTGTGCCTTTCAGCCACCAGGCATCCACGCTGGAGCAACTCAAGCCCGCCCTGCAGGGCAAAATCCTCATTGATGTCACCGTGCCGCTGGTGCCGCCCCGGGTGGCGCGGGTGCAGCTGCCGGAGCAGGGCAGCGCCGGGCAGATCGCCCAGGAGATCCTGGGGGACGAGGTGGCGGTGGTATCGGCCTTCCAGAACGTGGCGGCCCACCACCTGCAGGAAGGGGCTGGCCTGGATTGCGACGTGCTGGTGTGCGGCAACAAGAAGGAAGCGCGGGCCGAGGTAATCAAACTGGTAGAGGCCGCCGGCATGCGCGGCTTCCACGCCGGCATGATCAACAACGCCGCCGCCGCCGAGGCCCTCACCTCGGTGCTGATTACCATCAACAAGCAGTACAGCTGTCATGCGGGCATTCGCATTACCGGTCTGGATCATGCTGAATGAATCCGGCCCTGCAGATCATTCCCCTGCGGGATTTCCCGCTGGTTGCCCCGGGCGATGATCTGGCCGCGCTGGTTGCCGATGCGCTGCACCGCAACCAGCTGACCCTGGAAGCCGGTGACGTGCTGGTGGTGGCCCAGAAGGTGGTATCCAAGGCCGAGGGCCGCTACCTGCGGCTCGCCGACATCGAACCGAGCCAGCGGGCGCGGGATATTGCCGAGCAGGCGAACAAGGATCCGCGCCAGGTGGAATGCATCCTGCGGGAGTCCCGCGAGGTGCTGCGGGTGCGGCCGGGGGTGATTATCGTCGAACACCGCCTGGGCTATGTCATGGCCAACGCCGGCATCGATCGCTCCAATATTGAACAGCCCGAGGGCGACCCGCAGGTGCTGCTGTTGCCGGAAGACCCCGATCGCTCCGCCCAGGCGCTGCGCAAGGCCCTGAGCCCCGGCCCCGGCCAGGCGCCCATGGTGGTCATTAACGACAGTGTCGGGCGGGCCTGGCGCATGGGTACCGTGGGCATGGCCATTGGCTGCGCCGGGCTGGACCCGCTCTACAACCAGATTGGCGAGCGCGACCTGTTCGGCAACGTGCTGGAAGTGACCGAGGCAGCGGTTGCCGATGAACTGGCCGCCGCCGCGTCCCTGGTGCAGGGGCAGTCCGACGAGGCCTGCCCGGTAGTGCTGGTGCGTGGCGCGCGCCTGCGCCCGGGCCTGGGCGGGGCGGATGCCCTGCTGCGCCAGCGCGAACTGGATATGTTCCGCTGATGGCGGGCGCGGGCAAAAAAATCCTGGCCCTGTCCGGCGGCGTTGGCGGCGCCAAGCTGGCCCTGGGGCTGGCGCAGGAGCTGCCCGCCGGCGCGCTGGCGGTGCTGGTCAATACCGCGGACGACTTCCGTCACCACGGCCTGCATATCAGCCCGGACATCGACACCCTGCTGTACACCCTGTCTGGCCGCAGCAATCGTGCGCAGGGCTGGGGTATCGAAGGTGAAACCTGGCAGGTGCGCGAGGCCCTCGCCGCGCTGGGGGGCGATACCTGGTTCCAGTTGGGTGATGGCGACCTGGCCACCCACCTGCTGCGCACCGGACTGCTGGCCGAAGGGCAGGCGCTGAGCGCCGTCACCGCGCGGCTGGCACAGGCCATGGGTATCCAGAGCGCCATTTACCCGATGGCCGAGGAGCCCGTCAGCACCCTGGTGCATACCGACGAGGGCGAGCTGCCCTTCCAGCATTATTTCGTGCGCCGGCGCTGTGAGCCGGCAGTGAGCGGCTTCAGTTTCCGGGGGCTGGACGCGGCCCGCGTGCCTGCGCCGCTGCAGGCCCTGCTGGCCAGCGGCGAGGTGGCGGCGGTGGTGATCTGCCCCTCCAACCCCTTTGTCAGCATCGACCCCATTCTCGGTGTGCCGGGCCTGTGGCAGCAGCTCGCCGCCCTGGCGGTGCCGGTGGTGGCGGTGTCGCCCATTATCGGCGGGCGGGCGGTGAAGGGGCCGGCAGCCAAAATGATGGCCGAGCTGGGCCTGCCGGTGGATGCCGCGGCGGTGGTGCAACACTACCGCCAGCGCTACCCGGGGCTGGTCAGCCACGTTGTACTTGATAACGAAGACGCCGCCCTGGCCGATGCCCTGGGGCAGAGCGGCAACGAAGAGATAGCTGTGCACAACACCCTGATGAAAACCCTGGACGACAAGCGGCAGCTGGCGCGGGATGTGCTTACAAAAGTACTTAAGAATGTGCTGCCGGAGGCCAGGCGCTGATGCTCCACGCCGTACTGCCATTGAAAGACCTGGTGGCCGCCAAGACGCGGCTTTCGGGCCTGCTCGGCCCGTCCGAGCGCCGTGGCCTGATGCAGGCCATGGCCGAGGACGTGCTCTCGGTGCTGTGTGCCCATGCGGCGGTGGATGCGGTGTGGCTGGTGTCCGACGACCCGGGTGCCGCGCTGCTGGCCGGCCATTTCGGTGCCCGCCACCTGCCGGAATCCACCCTGGCCTGCCAGGGCCTGAACGCTGTACTGCAGGCTGCCTGCAGTGCCGTCGCCCGCGCCGGTGCCCAGCGCATCATGGTGCTGCATGCAGACCTGCCCTGGCTGGGCGCCGCCGACCTGGATGCCGCGCTGGCCCAGCAGGCCGGGCAGGGCGGCCTGCTGATTGCGCCGGATCGCGCCGCCACCGGCACCAACCTGCTGCTGTTTGATGCGCCGGCCACCCCGGCGTTTCGCTTTGGTCGCGACAGTTGTCGCCACCACCGGCAGGCGGCGGGAACACACAGCCTGTTGCAGCGCCACGGCACCGCCGCCGATATCGACGAGCCGCGGGATATCGCCGAGTTGCTGGCGGCGCCGGGGGCGGGCGCGGCCACGAGCGCCTGGCTGGCCCAGCCGGGGCTGCGCAGCCGCCTTAACGTGGCGGTGGAGGCACTGGGGCTGACCATCGACAATACAACGCGGGACAGTCACCGCTCGGGGGAGAGCGACACATGAGCAGCGCCAGTGATCGTAGTGATAACAGTAATGGTGACAGCGCCGGTGTTTTGCCGGCAGCGCCAGCCGGTGGTGCTGACGCCAGTGCGCAAGGCCACGCCCTGATCGAGAGCCTCGCGGCCCAGTGGCAGCGCGGCAGCGCGCCGGCCCCGGAGCAGTGCCTGGCGCTCGCGGCGGTAGACGATACCGCGGCCCTGGCCGCCCTGGCGGGTGAGCTGCGCGATCGCGGCCACCGCAATGTCATCACCTACTCGCGCAAGCTCTTCCTGCCGCTGACCCACCTGTGCCGCGATGTGTGCCACTACTGCACCTTTGCCCGCACGCCCAAGCGGGTTGAGCAGCCCTACATGCCGATTGAAACCGTGCTGGAACAATGCCGCGCGGCGGAGCAACTGGGCTGCCAGGAAGCCCTGCTGACCCTGGGCGAAAAACCCGAGTTGCGCTACAGCGCCGCGCGCAAGGCCCTGGCCGACATGGGCTACGCCACCACCCTGGAATACGTGGAAGCCGTGGCGGCGGCCATTGTGCGCGAAACCAGCTTGCTGCCCCATATCAACGCCGGCTGCATGACAGCACAGGAGATCGCCCGCCTGCGCAAGGTCAGTGCCTCCATGGGCATCATGCTGGAGTCGGCGTCCGAGCGCCTGGGCGAGAAGGGCATGCCGCACTACGGCTCGCCCGACAAAGAACCCGCCCGGCGCCTGGAAACCATTGCCCTGGCCGGCGCGGCGGCGGTGCCCTTTACCTCCGGCATTCTCATCGGCATCGGCGAAACCCGCCGCGAGCGCATTGAATCCCTGCTGGCCCTGCGCGATCTGCACCAGCGCCATGGCCATCTGCAGGAAGTGATTGTGCAGAACTTCCGCGCCAAGCCGGGCACCCTGATGGCCCAGGCGCCCGAGCCGGACCTCAACGACCTGCTGTGGACCATTGCCGTGGCGCGCCTGGTGTTTGGCCCGGCCATGAATATCCAGGCGCCGCCCAACCTCAGCCCCGGTGTGCTGCCCCAACTGGTGGCGGCGGGCATCAACGACTGGGGCGGGGTGTCGCCCCTGACCCCGGACTACGTCAACCCGGAGGCGCCCTGGCCGCACCTGGACCGCCTGGCCCAGGAAACCCGCGCCGCCGGCAAATACCTGGACCAGCGCCTGACCATCTACCCGGCCTACGCCTGCGATGCGCCGCGCTGGCTGGACGAGGCCCTGCAGGGTCCGGTGCAGCGCCAGTCCGACGGCAGCGGCTTTGCGCGGCGCGACCGCTGGGCCCCCGGCGAGGATGCGCCGGTGCCGGCGGAGGACGCCGCCCTGCTGGATGCCGGCCACCGTGCCGCGCCGGCCAGTGCCGAGCTGTCGGCGCTGCTGGATGACTGCCGGGCGGGCAGGGCGCTCACCGAGGCCCAGGTGGCGCGCCTGTTCGAGGTGCGCGGCGACGAGTTCACCCAGGTGGTGCGGGCCGCCGACGACCTGCGCCGGCAAGCTTGCGGCGACGGCGTGTCCTACGTGGTCAACCGCAACATCAACTACACCAACGTCTGCTATTTCAAATGCGCCTTCTGCGCCTTCTCCAAGGGCAAACAGCACGAGGACCTGCGCGGCCGGCCCTACGATATCTCCGGCGAGGAAATTGCCCGCCGCTGCCGCGAGGCCTGGGAGCGGGGCGCCACCGAGGTGTGCATGCAGGGCGGCATTCACCCGGATTACACCGGGCAGACCTACCTGGACATTCTGCGCACCGTGCGCAGCGCCACCCCGGGCATGCACATCCACGCCTTTTCGCCGCTGGAGGTCTCCCAGGGGGCTGCCACGCTGGGCTTGAGCCCGGCGCTGTTCCTCCGGCAGCTGAAGGCCGCCGGACTCAACACCCTGCCGGGCACCGCGGCGGAAGTGCTGCACGATGAAGTGCGCGACGTGCTGTGCCCCGACAAGCTCAGCAGCCGCGAGTGGCTGGAGGTGATGACCGCGGCCCACGAGGCCGGTTTTAAAACCACCGCCACCATCATGTACGGCCACATCGACCGGCCCCGTCACTGGGCCCGGCACCTGCTCGCCATTCGCGCGCTGCAGCAGCGCCACGGCGGATTTACCGAGTTTGTACCGCTGCCCTTTGTGCACATGGAAGCGCCCATGTTCCTGCGCGGGCGCTCGCGCCGCGGCCCCAGCTTTCGCGAGGCGGTGCTGATGCACGCCGTGGCGCGGCTGGTGTTTCACGGGCTGATCGACAATATCCAGACATCCTGGGTGAAGATGGGCGCCGCCGGCGTGGCCGCCTGTCTGAATGCCGGCGTCAATGACCTCGGCGGCACCCTGATGAACGAGAGCATCACCCGCGCCGCCGGCTCCAGCCACGGCCAGGAGTGGGCGCCGGCGATTATGGAGCAGCACATCCGCGCCGCGGGCCGCATGCCGCGCCAGCGCACCACCCTGTACGGCGATGTGCCCGACGAGCGCCGCCTGGCGGCAAGCCGGGCCGGCGACCTGCTGGCGGTGGACAACCAGGCCGCCGGCAAGCGCCAGCGCAGCAAATGCCTGCCGGAGCCCGAACGCGAGCAGGTAGTGCTGCTGGCGGCCTGCAACTGAGCGCCGTGAGACAGCGGCTAAATAGCGCGAGAAAGGAGCCAAAGCGTGGTCGAAAGCCGCACCATTGACCTGGAGCCGAGCTGGCTGGCCCATTTGCAGGCCGAGTTTGAACAGCCCTACATGCAGCAGCTGTCGCGCTTTCTGCGCGAGGAAAAGCGCGCCGGCAAGCGCATCTTTCCCGCCGGTGATGAGATGTTCAATGCCTTCAACCACACCCCGCTGGAACGGGCCAAGGTGGTGATCATCGGCCAGGACCCTTACCACGGCGAGGGCCAGGCCCATGGATTGTGCTTTTCGGTGCGGCCGGGGGTGGCTGTGCCGCCGTCGTTGCAGAACATCTACAAGGAAATTCACGCCGAGTTGGGCCACCCCATACCCGCCCATGGCCACCTCACGCACTGGGCGGACCAGGGCGTACTGCTGCTGAACAGTGTGCTGTCTGTGGAGTGCGCCCGTGCCGCGTCCCACCAGGGCAAGGGCTGGGAGCAGTTTACCGACCGGGTGGTGGAGGTGATCAACCGCGAGCGCAGCGGTGTGGTGTTTCTGCTGTGGGGCAGCTATGCCCAGCGCAAGGGGGCGGTGATCGACACAGCGCGCCACTGTGTGCTCAAGGCGCCCCATCCCTCACCGCTGAGCGCCCACCGGGGCTTCTTCGGCTGCGGCCATTTCCTGCAGGCCAACGAATACCTCAGCGCCCGGGGAGAGGCCCCCATCGACTGGCGTATTCCCGACTAGCCCTGCTCCGCCTGCAGGTCCAGGTAATCTGGCGCCTGCAACTGCAGCGCGGGGCCCTCGGCACTGCCCAGGTGCAGCGGTGCCTGGTCTGAGTTAAGAGCTGCATTAAGAGCGGCGCAGGCCAGCAGCAGGCAGTGCTGGCCATCAACCGCCACCGCATTGACCACCGCCCCCGCCGCCTGGCTGGCGCCCGGCGGGTACAGGGCCGTGCCGGCGGCGGGGGCGTCCACGCCATCCAGCCGCGCCAGGAATAAGCGACGCTTGGCCTTGCCCCGGTAGTGCAGGCGGGCAATGACCTCCTGCCCGGTGTAGCAGCCCTTCTGGAAGCTGACGAAGCCGGTGAGGTCGTAATTCAGCATTTGCGGCAGGAACGCCTCCACCGTCGGCGCCTCGATACGGCCGATGCCAGCCGCCACCTGCAGGGCCTGCCACTGGCTGGCTGGCGCCGCCTGCAGCTGCGCGCCGAGGGCGTCTAGCAGGTCGCTGCGCGCAGGGCTGAGCAGCACTTCAAACTGCTGACCGGCCTCATCAACCTGAATCACCACAACGCCCTCGCTGGCGCAGCTGCCAAAGCGCGCGGTGGGTGTCTCACCCAGCACCGCCCGCAGCGCGGCACCGGCGCCATCGCCCCAGCAGGCAAGCACCTGCCAGTCGGTGGCAACCACAACGCTGGCCTTGGAAAACACCACGTATTTTTTCAGTCGCTCGGCGGTGGTGTCGGCGATGTCCGCGCGCAGGCGCAGCAGAAAGGTCTCCGGCGCGCACTGGCTCAGCAGGAAGTCGGCCAGGATACGGCCCTGGGCGCTGCACCAGGCGCCGGGGCGGGCGCTGTGGTCGTTCACCTGGCGCACATCGCAGGTGGTTTGCCCCTGCAGGAAGGTGGCGGCGTCGGGGCCGCTGACCTGCAGCAGGCTTTCGTTTTCCAGGGGGCAAAAAAAAGCGGACACGGATGGAAACTCCTGTTGGCGGGGCCGCGGTGGCTGCCCCGGTGTGACTGTCTGCCGCGGGCCGGCGAGCGTGTATAATGCCGCGTTTTGATGTTCCCCGAAACGTGCAGGACCCTATGATTCAGGACGAAGAGCTTAAACGTATGCGCTGGGCCAGCCGCCGCGGCATGCTGGAACTGGATCTGGTGCTGGAGCCCTTCGTCAGCCAGCGCTACAGCCAGTTGGGCGAGCGCGACCGTCAGCGCTATCAGCAATTGATGGAGTGTGAGGATCAGGAACTGTTCGCCTGGTTCCTGCGCCGGGAACGCCCCCAGAATGAAGACCACGCCGCCATCGTGTCGCAGATTCTCGACCACGCCCACCGTCGCGACCGCGATTAGGCCCTCCCGCCCGGGTTGGCTCTGCGCCGCCGGCTATCGTCTGGCGCTGCTTACTGCCGTTGTTCTACTGCTGATAAAAGGCTATCCGCTGCTTGCGCTGGGTAGCCTGCTGGTGGTGCTGTGGTTGTGCTGGCCGGGTGAGCGGCGCCCTCGCGGCATCCGCAGTCAGGATGGGCAGTGGCAGTTGCATCTGGCCGGGCGCTGGTGTGATGTAGAACTTGTCGGGCCCCTGCACAGCCCGCCCTGGCTGTTGGCAGTGCGCTGGCGCCGGGTGGGCAATGAGGGCAGCGAGTGCATTGAGGAGCAGGCGCTGCGCTGGCTCTATCTCTGGCCCGACAGCGTGGCGGCAAGCCAGTGGCGCCCGCTGCGCAAGGCGCTACGGCTCCAGGGCGCTCTGGCGGGCGGCGTTGGCCGGCACCAGAACGGTATCGCGGGCCTCCGCTAACAACGCCGGGTAGTCCAGGGTGTAGTGCAGACCGCGGCTTTCCTTGCGCGCCAGGGCGCAGCGGATCATCAACTGGGCCACCATGGCCAGGTTGCGCAGTTCCAGCAGGTCGTTGCTGACCTTGTAGTTGCTGTAATACTCGGCGATTTCCTTTTGCAGCAGTTCAATGCGATGTTCAGCGCGCTGCAGGCGCTTGTTGGTGCGCACAATGCCCACGTAGTCCCACATGAAGCGCCGCAGCTCATCCCAGTTGTGGGAGATCACCACGTCCTCGTCCGAATCGGTCACCTGGCTTTCATCCCAGGCGGGCACCGGCTGTGGCAGCGGGGCGGCGTCGATAGTGTTGGCAATGTGGCCCGCGGCGGAGCGGGCGTAAACGATGCACTCCAGCAGGGAGTTACTGGCCATGCGGTTGGCGCCGTGCAGGCCGGTGCAGGAGGCCTCGCCAATGGCGTACAGTCCGGCGAGGTCGGTGCGGCCCTGGGTGTCCACCACAATGCCGCCGCAGGTGTAGTGGGCCGCGGGCACCACCGGAATGGGCTCGCGGGTGATGTCGATGCCCAACTCCGCGCAGCGCTGGGTGACGGTCGGGAAGTGCTCGTGCAAAAACTCGGGCGACTTGTGCGAGATGTCCAGGAACACGCAGTCCACCCCGAGGCGCTTCATTTCATGGTCGATGGCGCGGGCCACAATGTCCCGGGGGGCCAGCTCGCCGCGCGCGTCGTAGCGCTGCATGAAGGGCTTGCCGTCCGGCAGCAGCAGCCGGCCACCTTCACCGCGGATGGCCTCAGTCACCAGGAAGGACTTGGCCTTGGGGTGGTAAAGGCAGGTGGGGTGAAACTGGTTGAACTCCAGGTTGGCCACCCGGCAGCCGGCGCGCCAGGCCATGGCGATGCCGTCGCCGCTGGCGCCGTCGGGGTTGCTGGTGTAAAGGTAGGCCTTGCTGGCGCCGCCAGTGCCCAGCACCACCGCCCGGGCCAGGAACAGCTCCACATGGTCGCTCTGGCGGTTGAGAATGTAGGCCCCCTGGCAGCGTCCCTCCTTGACCACCAGGTCCACCGCCACCCGGTGGGTGAGTATCTCGATATTGTCCGCCGCCTGGGCCTTTTCGGTCAGGACTTCGGAGATGGCGCGCCCGGTGCGATCCGCCGCGTGGATGATGCGGCGGTGGCTGTGGCCGCCTTCCATGGTCAGGTGGAATTCGTCGGCGTGATCCGGGCGCAGGTCAAAGTCCACACCCTGGGCCACCAGCCACTCCACGCAGGAGCGGCTGTTGCTCACCGTGAACTCCACCGCCTCGCGCTGGCACAGGCCGGCGCCGGCGGCCAGGGTATCCTCCACGTGGGAGTCCACGCTGTCTTTGGTGTCCAGCACCGCGGCCATGCCGCCCTGGGCCCAGTAGGTGGAGCCCTGGTTGAGGTCTGCTTTGGACAGCAGCGCCACCCGCAGGTGGGGCGGGAGTTGCAGGGCAAGGCTGAGCCCGGCGGCGCCGGCGCCGATGATCAGCACATCGTACTGGAGGGAGTGGGGCATAGGTGGCTGGCTTGCTGCGTTTGTGGGTGACTTATATGATGTGCCGCAATCACTTACGCGAGTCGCGTTGCGCCGGCGAGTATAAAGCAGGAGGCGCGAATTAAGGAAATACACCGTTGCGGAACTTTTTTCGTTCGTCTGCCTCTTACTGTCGTCCCGTGCGACGGTGCAGCGAACTATCAGCGCGCCTGTTGGTCTATCGGGACAGTAGTTTGAAAAGAACCAGGGCAGGCATGTCCAGGGCTAGTATGGGGGACAGGACTTGACTGCCGAAGTGACGGACAAGCAGCTCGTCGCCAAGGTGAAGAAGGGTGATTCGCGCGCCTTCGATATGCTGGTGTTGAAGTACCAGCACAAGATCCTCGGTTTGGTGAGTCGCTATGTACACGATGCCGATGAGGTGCAGGATGTGGCCCAGGAGGCTTTCATCAAGGCGTATCGCGCACTCCCCAATTTCCGGGGCGACAGTGCCTTTTATACCTGGCTGTACCGTATCGCCATCAATACGGCCAAGAATCATCTGGTTTCGCGTTCGCGGCGCCCACCCGGCAGCGACGTGGAAGTGGAAGACGCGGAGTATTACGAAGGCGGTGGCGCCCTGCGCGATATCGAATCGCCCGAAGCGGCCCTTTACGGTGCCGAATTGCAGGCGGTGGTGGAGCGCGCCATCAGCGAATTGCCCGATGATTTGCGCACAGCTGTAACTTTGCGCGAATTTGACGGTCTGAGTTACGAGGATATCGCGGAAGTAATGAGTTGCCCGGTGGGCACCGTGCGCTCCCGCATCTTCAGGGCCAGGGAGGCCATCGACCGACAGGTCAAACAACAGGTGGACGGACTTGGTTGAAGCCCGGCACACCGCTACAGTGACACACATTCGTGCGGCGGCGCGGAGGATATGAGTAATGACTGAGAGAATGCGGGAGTCCCTCTCTGCCCTGATGGACGGGGAGGCCGACGAGCTCGAGCTGGAACGGGTGCTCAAGCAGATCGGCGAAGACGGCGAGTTGCGCGCCACCTGGGTGCGCTACCACGCGGTACAGGCGGTTATTGGCAAGCAGGCTGTGCCCGACCTCTCCATTGATATTTCCGCCGGCGTGCGCGATGCCATCGCGCAGCCGGCCACCACCGGCAGCCGCCGCTGGCAGGGCCTGTTGCGCCCGGTTGCGGGTTTCGCCGTTGCCGCATCGGTGGCTACCACCGTGGTGCTGGGCGGCCAGCAGCTGGCCAGTCTTAACGGCAGCCCCGCCACCGCAGAGGCCGACGTGGCCATGGGCATGGCCCCGGTGGGGCTGGTGAACAGCCTTGGCGCCACCTCGGTGCGAGCCAGTTTCGGGACCCAGTCGGTTCCGGTGCTGCAGCCGGCCACTGGCACCGCCTACAGTGAGCTGGCGCGCCAGCGCATGCAGCGCTTTGCCCAGGAGCATGCCGAACAGGCCGCCCTGAATACCCCCCAGGGCATGCTGCCCTTTGCCCGCGTCCAACGCATTACGGAGTAACACCGATTTTGCCGCGCCTGTTCCCCCGCCTCCCCCTGATGACGGCACAGGCCCGGCGCCTGAGCCGCTGGCTGTTCGCCGTCGCCACCACTACCCTGCCGGCCGCCGCCCTGGCTGCCAGCTGCCCCGGGGCCGACCCGGAGGCACTCAAGTGGCTCGATCGCATGTCCCGCAGCAGTCACCAGGCCGCCTACCATGGCGTGGTGACCCTGCAGCGTGGCGAGGACATGCAGGTGATGCAGATTAGCCACTCCGTCAGCGGCGACACCACCTCTGAACAGCTCACCAAGCTCACCGGGCAGGGCGCGCGCATTGTGCGGGAGGATCACCCGCTGGACTGCGTGCACACCGGCCACCGCCTGCTGCAACTGGGGGCTGCCCTGGGTGCTGGCGAGTGCGGGGTTGCCGAGTACTACCGTTTTGATGTCAGCGAGGGCGAGCGGATTGCCGGCCGCCAGGCAGTGCGCATCCGGGTGGAACCCCTGGATATGTACCGCTACGGCTACCTGATGGAACTCGACAGGGAGACTGGCCTGCTGCTCAAGTCCAGCACGCTGGGCCGCGGTGACCTGGTGCTGGAGCGCTTCCAGTTTGCCAACCTGTCCTACGGCAGCCCCATGCCCTCCGGCGCCGACGTGGAGGTGACCCACGAGGCCGCCCACCCGCTGCCAGACAGCGCCATGAGCACCGAGGATTTGCACAGCGGCTGGTCGGTACAGTGGCTCCCGCGGGGCTTTGTGCTCACCGAGGCCGACCCGGCCACCCGCAGCGGGCGCCGCACCTTTACCGACGGGCTGGCGGCATTCTCAGTCTTTCTCGAACCCCTGTCGCGGGAGATCCGCGCCGGGGAGGGCATCGCCCGGGAGGGCAGCACCCTGTCCTACACCCGGGGGCTCAGCCTGTCCGACCAGCCGGTGCTGGTGACGGTGATCGGCGAAGTGCCGGTGAACACCGCCCGCATGGTGGCCGACTCCGTGCGCTGGGCGCAGTGACATGCTGACCGAGCGCGGTGAAGTGGTGGCCGTGGAAGCGGATGCGGTGTGGGTGGAAACCCTGCGCCAGAGCACCTGCGGCAGCTGCGCCGCCCAGAAGGGCTGCGGCCACGGCCTGCTCAACCGCCTCGGCAGTGGCCGGCGGCATTACATCCGGGTGCTGCCCGGCAGCATCCAGCCCGCCGCCTGCCGGGTGGGTGATACGGTGGACATCGCCATACCTGAAACCGTGATTCTGCAAGGCTCTTTGGTGGTGTACCTGCTGCCCTTGCTGGCCATGCTGGCTGGCGCGGCCCTGGCCGCCGGGCAGTGGCCGGCCAGCGACCTGGCGGCCCTGGGCGGTGCGGCAGCGGGCTTTGCCCTGGGGGTTTTTGGGGTGCGCCTGCACGCTGTCCGCCACGCCGACGACCCGGCCTTGCAACCTACTCTGCTTGGCCGCACAACAGCCCAGCCCGCCCGCGTGGAGGCGCTTGAGCTCGGCTGATGTGACTTGACTGGCTTGACGCGGCATGAGTGAGCTCGGCTTGATTGAACCCGGCTTGATTGAACTCGGCGCAATGGCCCCCACTTTTTTTGTACGTTCTCTCCCCACAACAGCAAGGATGTCCGTAAGTATGAAAGTACAGACCTACCGACTGTCGGCTGCGCTGCTCCTGGTGTTTTGCAGCCTGCTCGCGAGCCTGCCCGCGCGCTCTGCCGCGCTGCCGGAGTTTCGCGAAATCGTGGCGAACAACTCCCCGGCGGTGGTGAAAATCATCGTGGAACACAGCGCTGCCAACGGCAACCAGCAATGGCAGGGCGAGGAAATCCCCGAGCCGCTGCGCCGCTTCTTCGAGTTTCACGGCGCGCCCCGGGGCGGCGGCCGACCCTCCATGGCCATGGGCTCGGGCTTTATCATTTCCGGTGACGGCTACATCGTGACCAACAACCATGTGGTGGACGGCGCCAGCAGCGTGCTGGTGCGGCTGCTGGACCGGCGCGAGTACGACGCCGAGGTGGTGGGTACTGACCCGCGCTCCGACCTTGCGCTGCTGCATATCGACGCCGACGATCTGCCGGTGCTGCCGCTGGCCGAGGATGAGGACCTGGACGTCGGTGAATGGGTGCTGGCCATTGGCTCTCCCTTTGGCCTGGACTACTCGGTGACCGCCGGCATCGTCAGCGCCATGGGCCGCAGCCTGCCCACCGAGCAAGGTGAGAACTACGTGCCCTTCATCCAGACCGACGTGGCCATCAACCCCGGCAACTCCGGTGGGCCGCTGTTCAACCTGGATGGCGAAGTGGTGGGGGTGAACTCCCAGATCTTTACCCGCAGCGGCGGCTCCATTGGCCTGTCCTTCGCCATTCCGGTGAGCGTGGTGCACAACGTGGTGGAACAGCTCAAGGAAAACGGCCGGGTTACCCGCGGCTGGCTGGGGGTTACCATCCAGGATGTGGACAGAACCCTGGCCGAATCCTTTGGTCTTGACCGCCCCCAGGGCGCGCTGATTGCCCAGGTGGCCGAAGACGGCCCCGCTGCCAAGGGTGGCCTGGAGGCGGGCGACGTGATCCTGCGCTTTGACAACAAGGACATCGGCACCTCTGCCGACCTGCCCCATGTGGTGGGCCTGATCGCCCCGGGCACCACCGTGCCGGTGGAGATTGTGCGCGAGCAGAAGCGCCGCAGCCTCAAGGTCAAAGTGGGCGGCCTGGATGCTGAGGACAGCTATGCGCTGACCCCGGGCCGCACCGACGAAGCTGAAGGCGGTCGCCTGGGTGTGGCGGTGGAAGCCGCCAGCCCCGACAGCCTGCAGCGCCTGGGCTTGTCCGGCGGCGTTGTGGTGCGCCAGGTGGCGCCGGGCTCACCGGCCTCCGATGCCGGCGTGGTGCCGGGGGATGTGATCACCCTGGTGGGCTCCACCCCGGTCACCAATGTCGAGGCCTTCGAACGCGCGGTGAGCAAGCTCAAGCCCGGCACCTCGGTGCCCCTGCGCCTGATTCGTCGCGGTGCGCCGATCTTCATCGGCCTGAAGCTGAAGGACGATTAAAGGGTATTTTTCCGCCGCGGCGGCCGATAGCAGCGCTCGCCGCGTTAGGGTACAATCCCGCGTCTTTTTTGGCGCCCGGCCTCTCTGCCGGGCGCTGCCACAACCGAGCTTTGCCGAGTGAGTGACCTCCAGCATATCCGCAATTTTTCCATCATCGCCCACATCGATCATGGAAAGTCCACGCTCGCCGACCGTTTCATCCAGCACTGTGGTGGCCTCTCCGACCGGGAGATGGCCGAGCAGGTGCTGGATTCCATGGACATCGAGCGCGAGCGCGGCATTACCATCAAGGCCCAGAGTGTCACCCTCGACTACCAGGCGCGCGACGGCCAGACCTACCAGCTGAATTTCATCGACACCCCCGGGCACGTGGACTTCTCCTACGAAGTGTCCCGCTCGCTGGCCGCCTGTGAAGGCGCGCTGCTGGTGGTGGATGCGGGGCAGGGCGTGGAGGCCCAGTCGGTGGCCAACTGCTACACCGCCATTGAGCAGGGTCTGGAAGTGCTGCCCATCCTCAACAAGATGGACCTGCCGCAGGCCGACCCGGACAAGGTCAAGGTCGAGATCGAGGAGATTATAGGCATCGACGCCACCGATGCCTGCCCGGTCAGCGCCAAGACCGGCATGGGCATTGAAGACGCCCTGGAATACCTGGTGGCGAAGATCCCGCCACCCGAGGGCGACCGCAACGCCCCCCTGCAGGCCCTGATTATCGACTCCTGGTTCGATAACTACCTGGGCGTGGTGTCGCTGGTGCGGGTCAAGCAGGGCGTGCTGAAAAAGCGCGACAAATTCATTACCAAATCCACCGGCAAATCCCACCAGGTCGACAGCATCGGTATCTTCACGCCCAAGCGGCTGGAAACCGGCGAACTGCGGGCCGGGGAAGTGGGTTTTGTGGTGGCCGGCATCAAGGACATTCAGGGCGCCCCGGTGGGGGATACCCTGGTGCCCGCCAACCAGGCCGCCGATGTACCGGCCCTGCCCGGGTTCCAGAAGGTGAAGCCCCAGGTGTACGCGGGCATCTTCACCATTTCCTCGGACGATTACGAGGACTTTCGCGACGCCCTGGCCAAGTTGACCCTCAATGACGCCTCGCTGTTCTATGAGCCGGAAACCTCCGACGCCCTGGGCTTTGGCTTCCGCTGTGGCTTCCTCGGCATGCTGCACATGGAGATCATTCAGGAGCGGCTGGAGCGCGAGTACGACCTCGATCTGATCACCACCGCCCCCACGGTGATTTACGAAGTGGTGAAAAAGGACGGTGAGGTGATCCAGGTGGACAACCCCTCGGCGCTGCCGGATGTCGGTGAAATCGAGGAAATGCGCGAACCCATCGCCCGCTGCAACATCCTGGTGCCCCAGGATTACCTCGGCAATGTCATCACCCTGTGCGTGGAAAAACGCGGCGAGCAGGTGGACATGCAGTTCCTGGGCAGCCAGGTGTCGCTGACCTACGACATCCCCATGGCGGAGGTGGTGCTGGACTTCTTCGACCGCCTGAAGTCGGTCAGCCGCGGTTATGCCTCGCTGGATTACAGCTTCCAGCGTTTTGAAGCGGCGCCCCTGTCCAAACTGGACGTGCTGATCAACAACGAACGGGTGGATGCGCTGGCCATCATCGTGCACCGCGACCAGGTGCAGTACCGCGGCCGCGCCCTCACCGAGAAGATGAAAGAGCTGATTCCCCGGCAGATGTTCGACGTGGCCATCCAGGCCGCGGTGGGTGGCAAGATTGTGGCGCGCCAGACCGTGAAGGCCCTGCGCAAGAACGTGACCGCCAAGTGTTACGGCGGCGACGTGAGTCGCAAGCGCAAACTGCTGGACAAACAGAAAGCCGGCAAAAAACGCATGAAACAGGTGGGTCGGGTGGAAATCCCCCAGTCTGCCTTCCTCGCCGTACTGAAAGTAGACAGCTGACAGGGACGTAGCATGTCGATTGATTTCCCCCTGATTCTGGTAGTGCTGGTATTTGGCAGTGGTTTGATCTGGCTGGCCGATGCGCTGTTGTGGGCCCCGGGCCGGCGCCGCGAGTTGGCAGCGCTGGAGGCGCAGTATCCCCAGCACGGTGACGACAACAGCCCCCAGTCGGCCCAGTTTGCCGCCCAGGCCAAGCGTCGCGCCAGCGAACCGCTGCTGGTGGAATACGCGCGCTCGTTTTTCCCCGTGCTGTTTGTGGTGTTTGTGCTGCGCTCTTTTCTGGTGGAGCCCTTCCAGATTCCCTCGTCGTCCATGGTGCCGACCCTGCAGGTGGGCGATTACATCCTGGTCAACAAGTTCACCTACGGCATTCGCCTGCCGGTGCTGCGCACCAAAGTGCTGGACCTGAACGAGCCCGAACGCGGCGATGTGATGGTGTTTTTTCCGCCGCACATGAACGATACCTACTACATCAAGCGGGTGATTGGCCTGCCCGGCGACACCGTGACCTACCGCAACAAACGCCTGTTTGTGAACGGCGAAGAGCTGCCCTGGGATGCCCTGGCGGAACTGCCCGAGGGCAGTGGCCGCCACGCGGTGGCGCTGGAGCAACTGGGCGAGTCCAACCACCTGACCCAGGTGGACCCGATGCGTCCGGCCCGGGATTTCTCGGTGCTGGTCAAGCCCGGCCATTACTTCATGATGGGCGACAACCGCGACAACTCCAGCGACAGTCGCGTTTGGGGCCAGGTGCCGGAAAAGGATATAGTCGGCAAGGCCTTCGCGATCTGGATGCACTGGGATTCGCTGCTCAGCATCCCCAGCTTCAGCCGTGTAGGCGCGATAGAATAGCTGCTATAAGATAAGGCCAGTCGGCCACTATCCGGGGGAAACAGTAATGAAGCTGCGCCAGCAACAGAAGGGAATGTCGCTGTTGGGGATGCTCTGCGTCGCCATCATGATCGGCTTTTTCGTGATGTGCCTGCTGAAAATGGGGCCGAGCTATTTCGAATACCTGTCGGTGAAGGAAATCATGGGCAAGGTGTCCACCGAGTACAAACCGGAGCAGGACAGCATTGCCGATATCCGCCGCCGCATTGCCAACCTGCTCAACACCAACCAGATATACGGCCTCAAGCCGCAGGATGTCGAAGTGTTCCGCAAGGAAGGCAAAACCTATATCGACGCCAGCTACGAAGTGCGTATTCCTGTCATGTGGCGCATCGACGCCCTGTTTAAATTCGACGATCTCAAGTACGAGGCGGGCCAGGCAGAGCCGCTGGCCTCGGCACCCTGAGGCACTGTGGATAAACTCGCTCGCCTGGAAAAACGCCTGGCCTACACCTTTCGCGACCGGAGCCTGCTGGAGCTGGCCCTGACCCATCGCAGTGCCGGCAGCCGGAACAACGAGCGGCTTGAGTTCCTGGGGGATTCCATCGTCAACCACGTCATCGCCGAGGCCCTGTACCACCGCTTCCCGAAAGTGCGTGAAGGTGACATGAGCCGCATGCGGGCGGCGCTGGTGAAGGGCGACACCCTGGCCCGGTTGGCCCGCGAGCTGGAGTTTGGCGAATGCCTGAAACTGGGGGGCGGGGAGCGCAAGAGCGGTGGCCATCGCCGGGCGTCCATCCTGGCGGATGCCTTCGAGGCAGTGTCTGGCGCCATTCTGCTCGACAGCGACGTGGATACCTGTCGCGACTTCCTGCTGCGTCATTTTGCATCCCGCCTGGACGACCTTGAACAGGGCGACGTCAGTAAAGACGCCAAGACCCGCCTGCAGGAATTTTTGCAGGGGCGCGGCAACCCGCTGCCGGTGTATGAACTCGTCAACGTGGAGGGTGAGGATCACCAGCAGCATTTTGAAGTGAGCTGCCAGCTGGCCCAGCCCAAACTGCAGGTGCAGGGCGCTGGCAGCAGCCGGCGCAAGGCCGAACAGGCCGCCGCCGCCACCGCACTGGAGAGGTTACAGGCCCGTGGCTGAATTGACTGGACGTTGTGGTTACGTGGCCATTGTCGGGCGCCCCAATGTGGGCAAGTCCACCCTGCTGAATTACCTGCTGGGGCAGAAAATCAGCATCACCTCGCGCAAACCCCAGACCACGCGCCACCAGGTACTGGGCATCAAAACCGAGGGCGGCAACCAGATCATCTTTGTCGATACCCCCGGACTGCACCGGGAGGCGCCCAAGGCCATCAACCGCTTCATGAACCGCGCCGCCAGCTCCGCCATTGCCGATGTGGATGCCGTGGTGTTCGTGGTGGATCGCACCGCCTGGACCGACGAGGACGAGATGGTGCTGCAGCAGGTGCAGGGCGCCGAGCGGCCCACCATTTTAGCGGTGAACAAGGTGGATTTGCTGCAGGACAAGGGTGTGCTGCTGCCGCGCCTGCAGGCGCTGTCCGACAAGGGCGCCTTTGCCGCGGTGATCCCCCTGTCTGCCCTGCGCCGCACCAACCTGGATGCCCTGGAGCAGGAGGTGCTGAAGCTGCTGCCGGAGTCTGTGCATTTTTTCCCCGAAGAGCAGATCACCGATCGCAGCCAGCGCTTTCTTGCGGCGGAAATTGTGCGCGAAAAGATCATGCGCCAGCTGGGTGATGAACTGCCCTATTCAGTGACCGTGGAGATTGAAGAGTTCGGCCAGGAGGGCGAAACCCTGCATATTTCCGCCCTCATTCTGGTGGAGCGCAAGGGGCAGAAGAAAATCCTGATTGGCGAGGGCGGCTCGCGCTTGCGCAGTATCGGCAGCGAAGCGCGCAAGGACATGGAGCAGCTCTTTGACAGCAAAATCATGCTGCGCCTGTGGGTCAAAGTGAAATCCGGCTGGTCGGACGACGAGCGCGCCCTGCGCAGCTTGGGTTACGACGACCGCTGAGCGCACATGCGCGTCAACCTGCAACCGGCCTATTTGCTGCACGCGCGGCCCTATCGCGACAGCAGCCAACTGCTGGAACTCTTTACCGCTGAACACGGCCGCCTCAGTCTGGTGGGGCGGGGCCTGCACCGGCGCGCGCGCGGCGGCAGCCTGCGCGCCAACCTGCAGCCCTTTCGCCCGCTGCTGGTGTCCTTTGGCGGGCGCAGCGAACTGCAAAGCCTCAACGCCCTGGAGAGCGCCGGTGCCGGTGTGCAACTGTTGGGTGAGCGCCTGTTCAGCGGGCTCTATCTCAACGAGCTGCTGCTGCGCCTGTTGCACCGCCACGACCCGCATCCCACCCTGTTTGCCGCCTACGCCGGCGCCCTTGAGCAACTGGCGCAGGCCCCTGCCAGCGAGCCGGTACTGCGCGCCTTCGAACTGCAGCTGCTGGACGAGCTGGGCTATGGCTTTGACCCGGCCCAGGACGCCCAGAGCCAGCAGGCCGTGCGCGAGGCGCACTGGTACCGCTACAGCGAAGGGGTGGGGCTGATCGCCTGCACCCCGGGGGCGGATGCACCCGGGCCGCGGTTTTCCGGCAGCGACCTGCTGGCGATTGCCCGCGGCGAGTTCAGCGGGCCGGCGGCGGGTTCCGCCAAGCGCCTGCTGCGGCTGGTTATTGCCGAGCATCTTGGGGGGCGGCCGCTGCACACCCGCGACCTGTTCCGCCAGTATCGCCAGGGGCCAAGCCCAGCCCCCGGGGAGCCACCGTGATTGGCGTAGGCACCGATATTCTGGAAATCGCGCGCCTGGAAGGGGTTGTCGGCCGCCTCGGGGAGCGCTTTGCCAAACGCATTCTGCGCCCGGAAGAACTTGCGCAATACCACGCCAGCAAACTGCCCCTGCGCCTGCTGGCCAAGCGCTTTGCCGCCAAGGAGGCCATCGCCAAGGCCCTGGGCACCGGCATTGGCCGCGGCGTCAGCTGGCAGGACATGCTGGTGCACCACGACGCCAACGGCGCGCCCCTGGTCACCCTGTCTGGCGGCGCCGAGCGGGCGGCGGCGGCCCGTGGCGGTAGCCGGGTGCTGCTCAGCATTGCCGACGAACAACACTATGTAGTCGCCTTTGCTGTACTGATGGCGCACTGACGCCAGGCTGAACTGCGCAGCTGCCCCCAACAGGGACTGCCAGGGGCGGGCAAAGCCGATATACTCTGCGCTGACCGTGGCGGTAGTGAGTTATGTCCCGATATCCAACCATTGAAGCCTGTATCGGCAATACCCCGCTGGTGCGTTTGCAGCGCCTGCCGGGCGATACCAGCAACACCCTCCTTGTGAAACTGGAAGGCACCAATCCCGCCGGCTCGGTCAAGGATCGCCCGGCCCTTGGCATGATTGCCGAGGCCGAGGCCCGTGGCGACATCGCCCCCGGTGACAGCCTGATCGAGGCCACCAGCGGCAACACCGGCATTGCGCTGGCCATGGCGGCCGCCATTCGCGGTTACCGGCTGACGCTGATCATGCCCTCCCACATGAGCGAGGAGCGCAAGCAGGCCATGTCTGCCTATGGCGCCAGATTGATCGAGGTGAGCCAGGAAGAGGGCATGGAAGGCGCCCGCGACCTGGCCCTGGCCATGCAGGCGCGCGGCGAGGGGAGGGTGCTGGACCAGTTTGCCAACCCGGATAACCCGCTGGCCCACTACAAGGGCACCGGCCCGGAGATCTGGCAGCAGACCGATGGCAGCATCACCCATTTTGTCAGCTCCATGGGCACCACCGGCACCATCATGGGTTGCTCCGCCTATCTCAAGGCGATGAACCCGGCCATCGAAATTGTCGGCCTGCAGCCCCAGGACGGCTCCAGCATCCCCGGCATTCGCCGCTGGCCCGAGGCCTATCTGCCGAAAATCTACGATGCCGCCCGGGTGGACCGGGTCATGGATATTTCCCAGGCCGAGTCCGAGCGCACCATGCGCGCCCTGGCGTCTCGGGAGGGTATTTTTTGCGGCGTGTCTTCCGGCGGCGCCGTGGCCGGCGCCCTGCGCCTGTCGCAGGAGGTAGAGAATGCCGTGATTGTGGCCATTATCTGCGATCGCGGCGATCGCTATCTGTCCACCGGCGTGTTCGCCGGGGACTGAGTCCGTCATGGTTCGGGTACGCGAAGAATCACACCTGAGCGAGGCCGGTGAGGTCGACCTCGAACGCTGGCTGGCGCAACTGCCGGTGGCCTTCGACGCCGCCGAGCAGGCGCGCCTGCAGGCCGGACTGGCGGCGGCCCGAGCAGCCGCCGGGCGCCCCGGCAACGATGTGCCGGACTGGGCCAGCGAATCCAACCCGTTTACCGCCGGGCTGGATATCTGCCAGATACTGGCAGAGCTGCACGTGGGGGTGGACTGCCTGCTGGCGGGCTTGCTGTACCGCGCCGTGCGCGAAGACCGCCTGTCGCTGGAAGCCGTGGCCGGCGAATTCGGCGACGACGTCGCCAGCCTGCTGCTGGGCGTGCTGCGCATGGCGGCCATCTCCGACCTGAAGAATCCCACCGAAAGCCCCGTGCTGGGCCAGGCTCACGGCCAGAAGGACAACATCCGCAAGATGTTGATTTCGTTGGTGGACGATGTGCGGGTGGCGCTGATCAAGCTCGCCGAGCGCACCTGCGCCATCCGCGCGGTGAAGAACGACAGCGCCCGGCGCCGGCCCGTTGCCCAGGAGGTGTTCGACGTGTACGCGCCCCTGGCCCACCGGCTCGGCATCGGGCATCTCAAGTGGGAGCTGGAAGACCTGTCCTTCCGCTACATTCACACCGACGCCTACCGCAAAATCGCCAGCCTGCTGGACGGCAAGCGGCTGGAGCGCGACCGCTTCATCCAGCGGGTGCGGGAGGAGTTGACTCGGGTCCTGTCGGCGGCGGGGCTGCAATTTGATATCTCCGGGCGGGCCAAGCACATCTATAGCATCTGGCGCAAAATGCAGCGCAAGGGCATTGGCTTTTCCCAGGTGTACGACATTCGCGCTGTGCGCATTCTGGTGCCGGAAATCAAGGACTGCTACGCCACCCTCGGCCTGGTGCACGGCCTGTGGCGCAACATTCCCAACGAGTTTGACGATTACATCGCCAACCCCAAGGAAAACGGCTATCGCTCCCTGCACACGGCGGTGATCGGCCCCGAGGGTAAAATCCTCGAAGTGCAGATTCGCACCCGGCAGATGCACGAAGAGGCGGAACTGGGGGTGTGCGCCCACTGGCGCTACAAGGGCTCTGACCGGGAGTCCGGCATGGCCAGCACCTACGAAGAAAAGATCGCCTGGCTGCGCCAGGTGCTGGACTGGCACGAGGAAACCGGCGACGCCCACGGCGTGGCAGAGCAGTTCAGCTTTGATGTGGCCCAGGACAGGGTCTACGTATTCACCCCGGAAGGCGACGTGGTGAACCTTGCCCAGGGCGCCACGCCCCTGGATTTTGCCTACCACGTTCACACCGAGGTGGGGCACCGCTGTCGCGGGGCCAAGGTCAACGGCTCCATCGTGCCGCTCACCTACCGCCTGAAGACCGGCGAACGGGTGGAAATCCTCACCAGCAAGGAGGGTCGCCCCAAGCGTGACTGGCTGCAGCCGGGCCTTGGCTACCTGCGCACCTCCCGCGCCCGGGCCAAGGTGCACCACTGGTTCAAGGCCCAGGCGCGGGAAGAAAACATCGACGCCGGCCGCCACCTGCTGGAGCGCGACTTCAAGCGCATGGCCCTGACCAGCGTGGATTACAAGCGCATTGCCGCCAAGGTGCAGATGAGCACCGTGGAGGACATGTACGCCGCGGTGGGCGCGGGGGATCTGTCCTCCGCCCAGGTGCTCAACGCCGCCCAGGGGCTGGTAGAGAAAGTCAGCGAGCCGAAACTGGAAATTGCCCGCGGCGCCAGCCGCAAGGTGTCCGGCAGCCGTGTGCATGTGCGCGGAGTGGGCAATCTGCTGACCCACATGGCCGGCTGCTGCAAGCCCCTGCCGGGGGATTCCATTACCGGCTTTATCACCCAGGGGCGCGGGGTCAGCATTCATCGCAGTGACTGCGGGCGGCTGGTGCGGCTGGAGGAATCCTCCCCCGAGCGCATCATCGAAGTGGACTGGGGCGAATCGCCGCAGGAAAACTACGAAGTGGACGTGGCCATCGAGTGCTACGACCGCCAGGGCCTGCTGCGGGACATCACCGGCCTGTTCGCCAACGCGCGCATCAACGTGCTGTCCATCAACACCCAGACCAACAAAAAGAGCCACACCGCCACCATGCGCCTGCGGGTGGAAGTACCCGACCTCGGCGCCCTGTCGCGGCTGCTGGAGCGCATCAACCGCCTGAGCAACGTGATCAACGCATCGCGCCTGTCGGAATAACACCGGAGACACTATGGATCAGCCGCGCTACAGCATCGACGATTTACTGCGGGTGATGGAGCGGCTGCGGGACCCCAAACACGGCTGCCCCTGGGACCTGAAGCAGGACTTTCGCAGCATCGTGCCCTCCACGTTGGAGGAGTGTTACGAACTGGCCGAGGCCATCGAACACGATGATTTCCCCCACGTGGCTGAAGAGCTCGGCGATGTGCTGTTCCAGGTGATTTTCTACAGCCAGCTCGGCCGCGAACGCAACCTGTTCAGCTTTGCCGAGGTGGTACATACCCTGGTGGACAAGCTGTTGCGGCGCCATCCCCACGTGTTTGCCGATGGCCAGATTGAAGGCGTAGTGGATCAGCGCATTGGTGTTGAGGCCGTCAAAGACAGCTGGGAGCAGATCAAGCAGAGCGAGCGCAGCGCGCGGGAACAGCACGGCCTGCTGGACGATGTACCGGTGGCCCTGCCGGCCCTGCCGCGAGCGCAAAAACTGCAAAAGCGCGCGGCCCGTGCGGGCTTTGACTGGCCCGCCGCCGACCCGGTGTTCGACAAACTGGAAGAGGAAGCCGGCGAGTTGCGCGCCGCGCTTGCCAGTGGCGACAAGGCGGGTGTCGAGGAGGAAATCGGTGACCTGCTGTTTACCTGCGTCAACCTGTCGCGCCAGCTCGGTGTGGATGCCGAAGCCGCTCTGCGCCGTTCCTCCGCCAAGTTCGAGCAGCGCTTTCGGCACATGGAAGCGGCCGCCGAGCGCGCTGAAACACCCCTGTCAGCGCACAGCGCAGACCAGCTTGAAGACCTGTGGCAGCAGGCCAAGGGCCTGAACTGACGGGGCTTGTGCTTCCCCGGCCCGCTGTGTATGGTTACTGCCCTTCGCGTTATTCATAATACCGATTCACCCCCCCGGGGCTGCTCCGGCGCCGGCTTTTTTACCGAGGAAACACCCCAATGCGATTGATTCTTTTGGGCGCGCCAGGCGCTGGCAAAGGCACCCAGGCCCAGTTTATCTGTGAGAAATATGCGATTCCGCAGATCTCCACGGGTGACATGCTGCGCGCCGCGGTGAAGGCCCAGACCGAACTGGGACTGCAGGCCAAGGAGATCATGGACGCCGGCGGGCTGGTTTCCGATGACATCATCATCGGCCTGGTAAAAGAGCGTATCGCCGAGGCGGACTGCGCCGGCGGTTTCCTGTTTGATGGCTTTCCGCGCACCATTCCCCAGGCCGAGGCCATGGTGGATGCCGGCGTCAATCTGGATCACGTGGTGGAAATCGCGGTGGATGATGAAGAAATCATCGCCCGCCTCAGCGGCCGTCGGGTACACCCGGCCTCCGGCCGTGTTTACCACGTGCAGTACAACCCGCCGAAGCAGGAAGGTGTGGACGATGTAACCGGCGAGCCGCTGGTGCAGCGCGATGACGACAAGGAAGACACCGTGCGCCATCGCCTGCAGGTTTACCAGGAGCAGACCGCGCCGCTGATTGATTTTTACCAGGGTATGCAGGGCGAAGCCGCGCCCAAGTACCACCGCATTGTGGGCGTTGGCAGTGTCGATGACATTCGCGCCCAGGTGGTTACCGCCCTGGGCGGCTGATTCACCGAGCGCCTGCCCCCAGCAAAAACCCCGGCTCGTACCGGGGTTTTTGCGTTCTGGGACTCTATTTTTCGCGGTAGAACTCCGCCTTTGGCTCGGTGCCCAGCATTTGTCCGCGCACCAGCGGAATGGGCGGGCCACCGTAGGACAGGAACTGGTCGTGGAAATCGCGCCAAGCCTTGCGTCCGCCGCGCTCCTTTGTCCAGTCCTCGCGCAGCTGCAGGATCAGCAGCTTGCCCAGGGTGTAGTTCAGGTAGGCCGGGTCGTAAGTGCCCCGTGCGGCCTGTTGTTCGGCGGTGCCCTTGTCCTGGTAGGCCTGCTCCATGAACAGTTTTTCGGATTCCTCGATGGTCATGCCCTGGGTGTGCAGGCCGATGGCCGACAGGAAGCGCGCATTGCGCAGCAGGGCATTGCCGAGCTGGCCGATACGGGTTTCCGGCGACTGCTCGCGCAGGCCGGCCTCCAGCATCATCTCCTCGGTGTAGTGGGCCCAGCCCTCGCCGAAGGCGTAGGTCACAAATACACGCCCAAAAGTGAAGTCGGCGCGGTTGGCGTGCACGAAGTTGAGGAAGTGCCCGGGCCACACTTCGTGGGCCGAGGTGAACAGCAGGTCCGACTCGCCGGGAATGTAGGCGTCCTGCACCTCTTTGGGCCAGGCCGGGTTGGGGGGCGAAATGTAGTAGATGGAGGGCTGGTCCTTCTCGTAGGGGCCGGCGGTATTGATAAAGGCCGAGTTGGAACGGGCGTAGGGCGGCGATTCGCGCACCAGGGCCTCTTCTTTGCCGGGAATGGTCACCAGGTCCTTGTCGATGACAAAGGCCTTCAACTCATCCAGCTGGCGCCGGGCGGCCACCACCGAGCCGCCCTCGGGCTTGCGGCTGGCCATTTTGGCAAAGCAGTCGGGGATGGATTTACCTGGGGCAAAGTCGGCGCAGGCTGCCTTCAGGGCTGCCTGG
This sequence comes from Parahaliea mediterranea, assembly GCF_003402235.1. Lineage (GTDB taxonomy): Bacteria > Pseudomonadota > Gammaproteobacteria > Pseudomonadales > Halieaceae > Parahaliea > Parahaliea mediterranea. The sequence goes on along the minus strand of NZ_QEWO01000002.1, from coordinate 182,994 downwards.
TTGCGCGCCATGTCGGCACGGCCGATGGCTTCCAGTTCCTCCAGCGAAATATCCACCCGCTCGGTGGCGTAGATCATTTTGCGAAACAGCTCGGGACCGAGGGCGTAGTCCTCGGTGGCGGATGCGCGCTGACTTTGCAGGTAGTCCGCCAGTGACTCCATTGCCCTGGCGGCTTTTTCCCGGGCTGCGTCGAATTCTGCGAGCAGGGCCTTGTCGCTCACACTGGCGAAGGCCTCGGCCACATCCGTGCGGTAAAAGTCGGCAAAACCGCCGAAGGAGTCGATGCCGTATTGCAGCAGCGTGCGGGGCATGGGCATGCGCAGGTTGTCGCGAATTTGCGCCACCGCGGTGGGGATGTTGTTGGCGTAGCGGGTAAAGGCCTTAATGCGCTCTTCCGGCGGGGCGTAGGTGAGGGTGATGTAGGCCGCCGGGTCGATGGAGTCGGTGAGCCAGCTGAAATAAAAATCCGGGCTGCGGAAGGGCCACTCGGCGTCATCCAGCCAGAACAGCTGGCTGTCGATGGCGGCCACCAGGTAGTCGCGCTGGTATTGCTGTGCGCTGTTGAGCGCGCTGTTGGGGTAGGCGAGGGCGGCGGTGCGCCGCGCCTTGAGGCGGGCGATCTCGCGGGCGATGCCTTCCTTGCTCCAGTCTGGCAACTGGCCGTCAAATTCGTGGCGGCCCTGCACCACGGCAAAGGCGGGGTGGGCTTTGAAGAAAGACTCAATATAGCTGTCGACGAAGGTATCCCAACTGGGTGGCGTCGGGCTTGCTGCCTGAGCGGCCAGGGGCAGGGTCAACACCAGGGCCGCCAGTGGGCGGCGCCAGGCGCGGGGAAGTTGAAGGGGCACGGCGATGTCCTCGGAGATGGTTACCCCTGCACTGTAGCACGCGTTGCGGTTTAGCCAGATTTTGCCCGTTTTTTGGTAGCGGGCTTGCGCCGCACTTTGGGTTTGGTGGTGCGGGTGGCGGCGGCCTCCAGTTCGGCAAAGGACTGTGCAATGCAGTCCTGGTAGAACTGGGGGTCCGGCATCATGTCGCGATCGCAGATAAAGGCCAGCGACATTCGGCCGTTGTAGCTGTTTACGGTGTTGAACAGGCCCACCCCGTCCACCGGGCAGCCGGCGCCGATCCATTTGATGGCTTTGGCGCCGCACATGTACACCGGTTGCTGCGCCCCGGGCACATTGGTGACGATGGTGTGGGCGGCCGGGTTACGGGAGTTGAGCCCGGTAGCCGCCATCAACCGCATGCCCATGGCCGCGACACTGGGGGGTACGGTCTCTGCCACGTCTACCAGCAATTTTGCCGATACCGCATTGGCATAGGCCTTGGAGGCGACGGCGTCGGCGTTGATGCTGTGCAGGCGCTGCAGCGGATCGGCGATATCCGTACCCAGGGTAAGACGCATGCCAGATACCGCGTTGCCACCGCCGGCATCGTGCTGCTCGGGGCGCCGTGTGCTGATCGGTACCCCCGCTACCAGGGAGCTGTCGGGCAGTTCGTCCTTGTCCAGCAGGTAGCTGCGCAGCGCGCCGCCGATGATCGCGAGTACCACATCGTTCAGGGTGCAGTTCCCCGCGCTGTTCTTGATGGCCTTCATGCTAGCCAGCGATACATCCACTGACCCGAACACCCGGTGCGGCGAAATATCACGGTTGAAGCGGGTCAGGAAGTGGATGCCGTGGTCCTGCATGTCGTCCCGGCTGGCGACAATTTCATCGGGTAGATTGAGGGAGGTCAGTGCATTTTTCGCCAGGTTCAAGGCGCGTGAGGGCTGCTTCAGGAAATTGACGTAGGAGCGACCCAGCAACTTCCACTGGGCCGGTACGGCTTCGGGCTGCCAGCTGTCGCTGCGATCAGACACGGTGGGAAAGGGTGTCAGATCGTGCAGCTCCGAGACGATCTGGTTACTGGTGGCGCCGTCGATGGCCGAGTGGTGAATTTTCATGTACATGGCGAAACAGCCGGGGGGCAAGCCTTCGATGGTATCCAGCCCCTCGATGATGTAGGCCTCCCAGGGTGGCCGTTTCATGTCCAGCGGTCGCGAGTGCAGGCGGCCTACCAGAATGCAGAACTGTCGCCAGTCACCGGGTTTCGGTAGCGCCAGGTGGCGCACATGAAACTCCAGGTCAAAATCCCCATCTTCGACCCAGTACGGGTTATCGATATCCAGGGGCACCTTCACCAGTTTGCGCCGGAACACTGGCGACAGGCGCAGGCGGCTGCGAAACACCTCGAGGATATCTTTGAAGCGAACGATATCGCCCTGGGCACTACTGGGGTCATAGAGCATGACCGGGCCGATATGCATGGGGGCATGTTCCTGTTCATTGAAGATGAACATGGAGTCGATGGGGCTGAGTTGTTTCATGTGCTTTCCCAATGAGTAGTGGTGTACCCGGGGGTGGGACATTGGAGGCAAGTTCACCGCACTGCGAACCGCCCATTCCATTTAAGATTATTTTTTTCATGGTTTGGCAAGTTTGGCCAGAATTAAAATAATGTCAATATAATTGACAAAAAGGCGAAATCTACCTAAGTTTCGCTGCGACCCGGTTGAACAATGAGGATAAGGAGGGAAGGGGATGAGTCGCCTGAGTGCCACCGATGCGATGTTCGCCTACGCCGAAAGCGCCGTTACGCCCATGAATATGGGGTCCGTCCAGTTCCTGCGCCTGCCCGACAGTGATATCGATGCCTATTTCAGGCGCCTGCGCGACTTCCTGATCGAGCGGGTATCCCAGGTTCCCAGCCTCAGCCAGCGTTTGATCATGGATCCCCTCGGGCTGCCCAGTTGGGCGCCCGTGGAAGATATCGATTTTGACTACCATATTCGCCGCACCCGGGTGCCAGCCGGTAGCGAGCGGGAACTTGCCTTTAAGCTGGGACGGCTGCAGCACCTGCCCTTTGACTTCGACCGGCCACTCTTCATGTTCTACCTCATAGAAGGGCTGGAGGACGGCCGATTGGTGCTGTTGCAGAAATTCCATCATGCCCTGGTGGATGGCAAGACGGCATTGCGGCTGGTCGATCTGTTCAGTGACGAGGGTGCCCCTGGCCGGCGGATGACGAAGTGCCGCGGGAGTCGCCGGGCTGGTTGCGCCGCAACCTTGGCGGGGTGATTGAGGACAGCCGCCGACTGCTGCAAACCACGGGTGCCATCGCCGGTGCAAGCCGGGCGCTGGTTCAGGGCAGCAACCGGGAGATGCTCGCGAAACTGGCTCAGCGGCCTGTGACGCATCTCAACGGCCCCCTGTCTGACGAACGGCGATTTGTTGCGCGTACCTGGCCGGTCGAGCCGCTCCACCGGGTGCGCAAGGTGCTCGGGATCACCTTCAACGATGTCGGCCTGTTGCTGTTTGGTGGCGCCCTGCGTCGCTACCTTGATGAACTGGACGCGCTGCCTGAAGCCAGCTTGGTGTGCAATGTGCCTGTGGCACTGGCTGCGAGCGGCAAGGGTGGTAATGCCGTGTTGACCATGTGGGTGCCGATCGGGACGCACATCGCCGACGCGCAGGAGCGCGCTGCATTCATTAAGGAGGAAGCGGCCGCCGCCAAGCAGTTCCTGCAGTCTCTTTTGACCGCCTCCGCGGTGGGGAGCGGCATGCGCATGCCATCGCTGATGGTGCGGGCCATGGCGCTGCCGCTGGCCTCGGGCGCGCTGGCAAAAATGAATCCACCGCCGGGCAATGTGGCGCTCTCCAACGTGCCTTCGCCCGCTACGCCCATACACGTGGCTGGCGCACTGGTGGAATCCAACCACGGCATGCCGATGCTGCTGCAGGGGCAGGCGGTGGGCGGCACCTTCACCAGTTACGCAGGAAAAGTGGTGACCGGACTCACCTGTTGCGCGCAGGCGGTGCCGGAGCCGGAGCGAATTCTGGAATACATGCAGGACGAACAAATGGCACTTGAACGGCTGCTTTTCGGTGCCGGCAAGCCGGATGGCAAGGCCAAGGGTGGCCGTGCAAGGCGTACAAGATCTACAAGGAGAGTCAAAACGTGAAGCGAATGCTTGAGGATGCTTTGAAATTGCAGCGGGACTTCTCCCGTTCTACCCTTGATCGGGGCGCTGCAGCGGCCCTGGATCGCTGGTTGCGCTGGCGGGCGCCCCGTACCGAACAGCCCCGCCCGGTGATTACATTACCGGGTTTTGCCGCGCCCCGGTCATCACACAAGAGCCTGCGCCGCTTCCTGGCCGACAGGGGGTTTGTAGTGGAGACCTTTCAGGCCGGCTTTCCGCGTGGCGAGACCATCCCGGAATTTGTTGACAACCTCGAGCAACAGCTTGGCCCGCAGATACGGGTGTTGTCTGAGCGCTATGGCTGTGGCGTGTCCCTGGTGGGGCAGAGTGCGGGAGGGCTGTTTGCCCGCGAAGTCGCCGGGCGCTTCGGTGAGCATATAGACCGGGTCATTACCCTGGCGGCGCCAACCAATGATCCGGCACAGGCCGGCTTGCAAAACCGGGCCCTGGAATGGCTGGTGGGGCGGCTATCCGGTGCGGCTGATTTCAACGAGCAGGCAGGCGAGGGCGGTCTGTTTCACTGGCCGGCGGACACTCCCCGGTTACCCTATGTGGCGATTTGCTCCCCGGTAGATGGCGCTGTGCCAGAACCCACCGCGCTGATTCCCGACACTACGGTCGCAAATAGTAGCGCCGCTGCACCGCGCGAGAATCTCCGCGTGCGCTGTTCGCACTTCGGTATGCATCGCCACCCGCTGGTGCTGCTGGCACTGGCGGATCGTTTGTGTCAGCCGCGGGATAACTGGCAGCCATTCCAGCCGCGGGACTACATTCGCTTTCTGCCCGATGCGGCCTTGCGCCATCACTTTCCGGAGTCTTCCCTGTCCAGCGAGTGTCAGGGCGTTGTCGGGGCGGTGGCCGTGTAGGATTTGCCGGGGCGAGTCCGTATAATCGCCCCTCCCTGAATCAACTCCCCCAGATGCCATGACTGTTCGCACCCGCGTTGCGCCTTCCCCTACCGGTGACCCCCACGTCGGCACCGCCTATATTGCCCTGTTCAACCTGTGTTTTGCCCGTGCCCACGGCGGGCAGTTCCTGCTGCGTATCGAGGATACGGACCAGGTGCGCAGCACGCCGGAATCCGAGCAGGCCATTCTCGACTCCCTGCGCTGGCTGGGGCTGGACTGGGACGAGGGCCCGGATGTGGGCGGCGAGCACGGCCCCTATCGCCAGAGCGAGCGCATGGATATTTACGGCGAATACGCCCGCCGTTTGGTGGATGAAGGCAAGGCCTTCATTTGCTATCGCACCAGCGAAGAGCTGGACGCCCTGCGCGAAGCGCGCCGGGAGAGCGGCAACAGCATGGCGCTGAAGCCTTCCGACCTGGTGTTGCCGGCAGAGGAAGTGGCCAGGCGCGAAGCTGCCGGTGCTCCCTACGTCATTCGCATGATGGTGCCGGAAGAGGAGGGCCGCTGCGAGATTGACGATATGCTGCGTGGCACCATCGAACTGGACTGGAACCTGGTGGACGCCCAGGTACTGCTGAAATCCGACGGCATGCCCACCTACCACCTGGCCAACGTGGTGGACGACCACCTGATGGGCATTACCCATGTGCTGCGCGGCGAGGAGTGGATCAACTCCGCGCCCAAGCACAAACTGCTGTATGAGTACTTCGGCTGGAACATGCCCAGGCTGTGCCACCTGCCTCTGCTGCGCAATCCCGACAAATCCAAGCTCAGCAAGCGCAAGAATCCCACCAGCATTCTGTATTACCAGCGCATGGGCTTTTTGCCGGAGGCCCTGCTCAACTACCTTGGCCGCATGGGCTGGTCCATGCCCGACGAGCGCGAGAAGTTCTCCCTTGGCGAGATGCTTGAGCAGTTCGATATCCAGCGCGTGTCCCTCGGCGGCCCCATCTTCGACGTGGAAAAACTGCGCTGGCTGAACGGCCTGTGGATGCGCGAAGACCTGGACACCGACCAACTGGCCCAGCGCCTGGTGGACTGGGCCTTCAATGCCGACAACCTGCGCAAGGTGCTGCCCCACGCCCAGAAGCGCATGGAGACACTGAGCGACTTTGCGCCGCTGGCGGCTTTCCTGGTGGCTGGCACCCTGCCGATTACCGAAGACAGCTTTGCCACGCTCAAGGGCGAGCGCGAGGACGTGGTGCGCGGGCTACAGTTTGCCCTGTGGCGCATGGAAGCGCTGCGCAACTGGCACCGCGATGCCATCTGGAATGAACTGAAAGCCCTGGCCGACGCCGAGGGCGTGAAGGTGAAGGACTTCCTGGCGCCGGTGTTTATCGCCATTGCCGGCACCAGCGCCTCCTTCTCGGTGGTGGATTCCATGGAACTGCTGGGGCCGGATATGAGCCGGGCCCGCCTGCGCCACGCCATCGAGGTGCTGGGCGGCGTGTCCAAAAAAGCCGCCAAACGCCTGGAAAAAGCCTACCAGGATCTGCCGCCGGCCCCGGCAGCGGCCTAGTCAAACGCTCTCAGCGGTGGCGCAAGGCGCCATCTGGGGGCGCCGCATCTGGCGGCTGGCGCCCAGGTTGCGGACACGGTAATCCCGGCTCAGGCCGCTGCGGTCAATCTGCGGGCGCTGAATCGGGTGCTGCTGTGAATACTGCTGGCTGCGCTCGCGGGCGCTCTGCAGGGCCTGGGATACACCGCTCGGTATCTTCTGCAGGGTCTACTTGGTCTGTCGGCGTTGGCTGTCGTTCATGCCGGCCAGTGGGGCCAATTTGCCGCGGGGTAGCGGTGGCCCCATACCCCGGCGGGGCCTACAATACGAGCCATCGCAGTAACCGGTGGATGGCAACGTGGCCATTTCAGTATTCGACCTGTTCAAAATCGGTATCGGACCCTCTAGCTCGCACACGGTGGGCCCGATGAACGCCGCGCGCCAGTTTGCCGAGGGCCTGAAAGAGTGTGGCAAGCTCGGGCGCTGCACCCGTTTGACCGCAGAACTGTTCGGCTCCCTTGGCGCCACGGGCGCCGGCCACGGCTCGCCCAAGGCGGTGATCCTCGGCCTTGCCGGCGAAGCGCCGGAGAGCGTGGACGTAGAGAGCATCCCACAGCGGGTGGCCGCGGTGCGCGATGACGGACGCCTGATGCTGATGGGCGAGCACGAGATCGACTTCAGCTACCGCAACGACCTCATCATGCACCGCACCGAATCGCTGCCTTACCACGCCAACGGCATGCGCTTTAGCGCCTATGGCAGCGGCGGCGATGTACTGTATTCGCGCATCTATTACTCCGTTGGCGGCGGTTTTGTGATTGACGAGGCCGCCGCCGAAGGCGATGTGCTGGTGGAAGACCCGACCCAGGTGGCCTATCCCTTCACCAGTGCCGCCGGGTTGTTGCAGCAGTGCCGTGAGCACGGCTTGTCGATCAGCGCCCTGATGCTGGCCAACGAGAAGTCCTGGCGCAGCGAGGCGGAGATACGCGAAGGCCTGCTGGCCATCTGGCGGGTGATGGACGACTGCATCCGGCGCGGCGCATCCACTGAGGGCATCATGCCCGGGGGGCTCAAGGTCAAGCGCCGCGCCGCGCAGTTGCACCGGCAATTGAAAAGTGCCTCTGGCTCGCTGGGCGATGACACCCTCACCACCATGGACTGGGTCACCCTTTACGCCCTGGCGGTGAACGAGGAAAACGCCGCCGGCGGGCGGATTGTCACCGCGCCCACCAATGGCGCCGCCGGCATCATCCCGGCGGTGCTCAAGTACTACCTGACCCATTGCAAGGGCGCCAGCGAGGAAGACGTGGTGCGCTTTCTGCTCACCGCGGCGGCCATCGGCATTCTGTACAAAATCAATGCCTCCATTTCCGGTGCGGAGGTGGGGTGCCAGGGCGAAGTAGGCTCCGCCTGTTCCATGGCCGCCGGCGCGCTGGCGGATGCCCTGGGCGGCACCCCGGCGCAGGTGGAAAACGCCGCCGAAATTGCCATGGAGCACAACCTGGGGCTGACCTGTGACCCCATCGGCGGCCTGGTGCAGGTGCCCTGCATCGAGCGCAACGCCATGGCCGCCATCAAGGCCATCAGCGCCGCGCGCATGGCGCTGCGCGGTTCCGGCGAACACTACGTCTCCCTCGACCAGGTCATCAAGACCATGCGCGACACCGGCCGCGACATGCAGGACAAGTACAAAGAAACCGCCCGGGGCGGACTGGCGGTGAACGTGCTGGAGGTGCCGGTCAGCATTATCGAGTGCTGAATGGCCGGGGGTGGGAAAATGCGCTGTAAAGTGTTGACAGCCCCTGGGTGCGTCACTACAATGCGCACCACTTCGTTGAGCTGCGCGCAATTAATTGCCTGATAATTCAACGAGTTACCAGTTTACTGGGGCTATAGCTCAGCTGGGAGAGCGCAACACTGGCAGTGTTGAGGTCAGCGGTTCGATCCCGCTTAGCTCCACCAATCTACAAGGGATTACAGGTTAGTAGTCACTTGCGGGTACAAAAAGGTACAAAACCGAAGTTTGTACCAAGAAAAAAGCGGGCAGTGCCCGCTTTTTTTGTGCCATTCTTCCTAACTTGGCTTCTTCCATCCATGCCTGTCCCCTGCAGATGGCAAGACTAGTCAATTGATCACTCATGATGGGATAGCCATCATTTGGTTGGTCATTACTAGACCTGTATTCCGATACTCCGGACGGTGATTCGCAGTGTAACTCTTTGTTACGGATACGTCCGTATGTGCGGCCAATTGAGCCACATCGCGTGCATCGATGCCTGAATTCAGAAAAAGACTTATTGAGAGTCCACGTACTTCATGAAATGTAGGGGGAGTACGCTCTGGGGAAATACTTTTCCATATCCCAGAATTCCTAACGGCCTTAGTGAAGCCTTTCGATATATCTGAAGGTGTGACTTGAAAAGGATGAGGAAAGCCGTCTCGTTCTTTTTTAATTTTTCGGGCACGGGAGATGATAAATGGACATCTTTGGTGTTTGAGTGATATTTCTCGGCATTCATTAATAACTGCCCGCAAACTATCGTGCTCAGACAAATCCCATTTCAAATGGGCTGCCCCTTGCGATCCTCGCTGGGAGACGCTTTTTCCGATGGATACGCAGAGTTGACCATCATGTACTGAGTCAAACCGAAGGGTTGCGATGTCAGCCTCTCGCATAGTCGTCATGAGGCTTATGACCATTGCCTTCTGCACATAGGTTTCGGCGTGACGGTAGACCTCCCAGAACTCGTTTAGGTGCAAAGATAGTCGTTTTTTCTGAGGTTTCTTCTTTTCGATCAACCGTACAGCACTATCGCTCTTGTTGAAGGGGTTTTGCTGCGTAGCTCCTTGGCTCCTTGGCTCATTGTCCATTGGAAGAAAGAGCTAAATGCTGCACGTCGATTATGCTGCTGGTCGTATGTTAGCGTATCCCACCACGCGGTGAGGCGCGGAACAGTAGCTTCTCCTAGTTGTAGGTGGTTGAAGTCGCAAGCAAACTTTCTAATCAGACGACAACGGTTCTTCCAACTACTCTTCTCACTTTCTATTGGGTTCTGCAGTTCGTACCAGTGGATATAGCGGTCGGCCCAGTGCTGAATAGTTCCGCTGCCTGCCGAGGTGCGCTGCCGTATCGCATTGAAATGCTCAGCCTTTCTACAAATTTCAGCATGGCTGCCACGGACTAGCTTGAACTTTCCATCTGGTCGCTTGTATCGGTAAATCCCAACCCGGCCTTTTGGGTCATTGTAGACATGATCGGGCAGGGGTTTGCTCGTGTGTTTACAAAGTCTCTTTTTCATGGATGTTTATCTGGATACTCGATAAATGATTTGGTGTATTTGAAGCAAGAGTTAATGCAACCAATTCTCATCTTCGAACTCGATTACCCTGCGTCTTTCATGCCGGGTCTCCCACCAATTCATATCCACCCATGGCCAGCCGTTAAGAAATTCCCCCTTTATCTCACCAGATTCTATTAAACGCCTTCCTACTCGCTTGTCGGGAGCTGGATCGAGATGTTCTGCAGCAAACTTGTCCCATCTTTTCAGGCTAGATTGGATAATGTTAGTAGCTTTTTGGTGATGTTTTGATTCATTCATAGTCTCCTTACTCTATCGAGTTGTAGTTGAACATACGCCCATAATATAGAAAAAATAGAATTTGTAAAGAATTATATAGAACTTTGGAGGCTTCGCAGTCTGAAGACATTTGTACGGTACATTGGTAGCAAACTACGAAGTAGAAGCTTAACCTTCCATAAAGTGCGTTGCGTACAGGAATCTTCCAAATGCCCAAGACGCTTCATTTACGAAAAGAGACTGGCAAGTGGCTATTATAACTGCCAGATGTGATAGTTGCTGAACTTGGCCTCCATGATGGCCAAGCGCTAACGACTGAAATCGAGGCAGGTAAGCTATTGCTGTTACCGCAGTACTAAGACCTTCACCCGAGTAAGCTTGATCTATCTGCTGCTAGAAGGTTTGTGTCCTGAAGATATCGAGCTGACAGAAGAAGAACGTCAGTGGGAGCGCAGTACTATCGGGCGAGAACACTGGGATTAGAATCCGAGCAGGGGGGGCCAATGAGTAGTTGGGCCTCGATCTCTTGCAGTACTAGCCGCTGTACTCTACATCTGCCAGTCGTTTGGCGTCAGCAAAGTATGTTGATGCGGTCATTTCGTTCTTGAGTTTTAGCTTGTTGGCGATCTCCTCTACGATCTCTGCTCGGTTTTCGCGTAGCAAGGTGCCACTATCGCTGTGAGCCTTGAGGATAGCCACAGCTTGACTGATCTTCGATCCCTTCTTCGTCCCGGCCGAGGGTGTGTACTTTGATGACCAGTTGGTAGGGCGGTCTTCAGGCTGGCGATTGAACAGGAAGGGATCGGGGATATCTAGCGCGGTGAAGGCCTTTGAAACCAGACGGTTAGCTGCCTCCTGAGCGTTATCGCGCAGGATAGACTTGATTTGGGCTTTGGTGAGCCCCGTCAACTTCTTCAGTTCTTCTATGTCCAGCTTTTGACTGATCAAAAGTTCCGCTATCTGTACTGCATCTACTGATTTTTTCAACTCTGCGTCTCCCTGTTGCGGTCACCCGCCTCCGACTACTTGAGGACTAGACAGTATACTCAAAATTCTCTGTCTTCCAGAAAATTACAAATATTCTAAAATAGAAAATAATATGTTGCATAGAAAATTTAGAAAATGATAAAGTGTGCCTCACGTGCTCAGGGGAGCATGTGTGGTGGATCGCAATCAACGAGAATGGCGGTGCGCCATTTAATCTTCTACTAACAAAAAGGGATTATGTTTGACCAAAATTTAACCACATTAACGCAAGAACACTTTATACAGTGGGTGTCACCCTTTCGGTGGGACGCCTTTTACACGCTTTGTTTTGACTACGATGTCACACGCGAGGAGGCAGAAACATGCGTAGAAAAGTTTTATCGCCGACTTCACGCAGTGCTCTATCCACGTGTGGGCCGACATAGCCTAAAATTTAATGCGGTAACTTCATTCGAGAGGACGGCGGCAGGCCGATTACATGTGCACAGTGCACTTGGTGATGAGCAACTCAGTGATCCTGTCCAAGCAAAAAAGTTGGGCTATAACTGCTGGATTGTAGGGAGGAAAGAGTTTCATAGGCAGCGGCATAGTCTAAAAAGAAGAGGGGGGAACCCCCGTGAAATGCGATTCTTCGTTCCAAATGCGGTACCAAAATGCACTCACGCCAAAGGTGAGCCTTGTTCATCCAGTAGTAAAAAATGCTGGTACAAACCGATATACGATGCTGAAGGATTATTCGATTATATAAGCAAGGATAGCCGGTTTGCAGACACGACCAATTGGCTAAGTCCTAAGAACACACATCTCAATATTCGAGACTACTAAATACTAATGGCCACCTGCGGCGCGCGAGTGGGTGGTGTGCGCGAGACGTCGTGCAATGCTAGCAAATAACAGAAATTAGGCCATTAAGAGCCCCGTTGAAGTATACTCGCACCTGCGGGCGGGAGAGCTGTGCCCATAACTTTCACCAAAATTTAATTTTCTTTAAACCAACTATCACGCATACGTTTGATGAGGGAGGTGTGCGTGACAATAAAACAAAACAAACTATAATCGCTCAGCGACCAGATAAAATAATATATCTCAAGTGGCCTTATGAATACATGGAGGTGGCATGCCGGAAGCTCGTAGGCGTAGACGACGAATGACACCAGATGGAGCGGAAACTGTCGGTAGTGTCCGCACTTTACTTGATATTATTGAAAAAATAGAACCGACACGTGACGAGGCGCTATTTTACAGGGGCCATACCGACTATGAACATCAGCTAGTCCCGTCAATATACCGGGATCGTTCGTTGATCGAGAATGAAGACATCCTCTTTAAAGAGATGGTGTTGAGATGCCCTAATGACTTTGATGCAGCCGACAATACTTTCCAGATGCTGGTCAAAATGCAGCACTATTCTTTGCCAACTCGTCTACTGGATATCACTGCAAATCCATTGATTGCGCTCTACTTTGCTTGTCTGGAGGCTGACAATGGCCCAGATTTTGGTGAAGTGGTTGTTTTCAAAGTTCCAAAACGGCAGATTAAGTACAACGATAGCGATACGGTAAGTGTGATATCGAACTTAGCTCGTCGTCCAAGTAGCTTTCAAATACCCCAACTCACCGACATCGATGACTTCAACGATGAAACTCAAATACAGTACCTACTTCATGAAATTCAGCGAGAAAAGCCGTACTTCAAGCCAAGAATCGATAAGCGGCATCTAGAATCGGTCGTTTTCGTGAAGCCTCTTCTCTCCAATCCGAGAGTGATCCGGCAAGATGGAGCATTTCTGTTGTTCGGGGTTAATGGTCAGATGACAATGCCAGCGACGATCAATGACGATTGGGTAGTTAGTGAGAATCGTCTGGCTATCCCTAGGCGCAATAAGTCGAAAATCCTCGGGCAACTTTCTTCGCTAGGAATATCTCAAGCTACAATTTACCCTGAGATTGATAAGGTTGCTGAGCAACTTAAGGCTGACTATTCGAGCGTGCAGCCTTAGTACTTTAATTGGTCTTATGATGCTGTGAGGTGGCTTGTGGTCGTCCAGCTAGGTCTGGGTTGAATACTAGCTTTGAAGGGGAGGCGATTCAATCGTCCCCTTTGCATTAGAAGTTGCATAAATTGCCGCACTTCTAGGCGGCATCACTTTAAACTGGCTTTGTCAATCGCCGACTGGGACAGCGCCCCAAATCGTGAGCTGCCTCACAGAGAGTATGCTCAACAGAATTCCCGGTAAGGTTATGGCAGATTAAGTGTCGACGTTCTCTATTTATGCCATTAGGATTGTCACCTTCTCCCTGCGTGCTCTTGGTGAAGGGGCATTATGCAGTGTGCAAATAATGATCAAGGACACAATATGACATCAAACTTTCTCCGTTCATTACCGTTGATAGCGGCGCTCGTCGGCGTTAGCTCACCAAGCACTGCGGGTTCTGATGATGCTGCAGTACAACTGGTTTCGGGACTTTTCGGGGCACTCAGCAGACACGCAGAACGGAGTGAATTTGCAGAGGAAAATGTTTGTAAAGCCATCCAATCTAATGAGTACGTGAATCGGTATATTGGTATTCATGAGTCCTACTATCGACCGGGTATGTATGGTACGACACTAAGCGGTTTCGATTCTTGGAACCCCGATTCTAGTGACGATCTCGCCTACCAGTGGTTGCATGGGCAGGTGAAAAAAATGTCGGAGAATCAGCGCGGTGCATATTTCGATGGACTACATCGTTGTGCTGATTCGTTGCGTGGAACAAAATACATCCGGGTCTTTACTCTTACTGACATCGAGCATAGTGACGAAGTTCTTTCCTCAATCGATTCAATCTATAGAGACTATCTGAACGCAGATACAGAACGAAAAATAGACGCTGACGGGAATATAGTGGAGATTAGCCCGCAACTAAATTTAGATTATGTTAGCTATTTGGAGTTTGATCCCATATCTGTTCGGAGCAGCGTAAATGAGGATAGGCTCCCCGTTCTGCCAATGATCGCCGCACTACCCAATAGTGATAATGTCTTGAAGAATGTTGTTGCCCCAGTCCTTGACGACTATGAGGCTAAGAAGCCTGAGTTGCTGGCACACTACAACGATGTTCAAGAGCGAGTTGTTTCAGAGCAGGCCGCATCAGAACTTAGGGCGGCGAGTCCTTTCTCTCATCTCAATGATAGTGGGGCTGTCGATGCTTGCATTGGCTATGCAGACATCCACTACTCTAGAGGTATTCAAGCTAGCGTGTATATTGACGATGATTTTGATCTTCTGACTAACTCTACCAAAATGTCTGAATCCGTCTTTAAGGTAGAAACCTCGTTCACGGTCATTCGCGGTGGTCAATCCGGAAAGGGAATCCTCGGATGCATGATTACGGGTACAGAACTGACTGCGGTCTGCATCGATGGTGAATCGATTCGCGGATCAGGATGTGCCTGATCCACGAATCTTGATTATTCTTATCAAATTGAAGAGTGGCATACAATCCTACTACAGGCCTTGCACTAACAGGGCGTATATTGATCCTTCCTGCTTTAAAGTGTTCGGGATGAGCAAGCGAGAAGCCTCGAAGCAAACCCTCCTGTACGCTCAGTTACTTACATTTTGGGATTGATTAAGGGCACTTTAGACAATGAAAAAGTATACTCAATCAAGATTAGTGCCTGTGGTATTCGAAAACTCCACTGCTCATCCTCTAGATATTTCGCTGTTTGACACAAATGCATATGCCACAATACAGGGTACTGGTTTCAAAACTACTCCGCTGCGAATAATTCGTTCTGCAATGGTCCACTACAGTGGACGCTTTCCTGATAGCTCAATATTACGTTTCACTAACTCACTCATTGACTTGATTCAGAGTCTAGATGGTGTTCGTGAAGATGGACATTTTTATATCCGTGAGAAAGAAGCTGCGGAGTTTCAAACGCGCTCTTCGGAGGTTCTGGCCGTTGGTCTTTGTCTTGACCTAGCTTCCAAGCTGTTCTCTGTAAATAGAAATCGGTTTTACGTAATTGACGGTTCTAGAAAGCGTTGTGACTTCTATTTTGAAAAAAATGGCTTGCGTTACTTGCTGGAGGCCAAGGGCAGGAAGGGAAGTATTTCATCTGCAAGAAATGATATCTTCGATAAGAAACTTGCATCTGGCGTTACTACACCAAAGTACGGGTTCATTAGTCAGATACCCCGGGGTAGTAAACCAACGAAAATGACGGTTGTTGACCCTGACTATGTGCCTTCAGATTTTCCCCGCCACTTACTGATTTACCAACTACTATTTTATTACTCAAAATTGACAAAATTCGCTGGATTCTGGAGGCTTTCAGAGCTGCTTGCGTCTCGAGCGAGAGCAGTCAGGAGAAGCGGTAGTGTAGTCAGCTTCGATAACTCGCCCCTTGATTTAGGCAATGTAGAGAAGCTTGGCAGTTCTGTAGTTTTTGAAGTGAACGGCGTTCCTTTTACTGCGTTTTTCCCCAGGAATTTTGAGAAACTCATTTCTTTTCGGTTTGAGAATTTCACTTCCATATTTCCAATTGACAAACTATTAGTAGAAATTTTAGAAAGACAAGACTATGAAAAACTACTGAGTTACCATGGTACTGAACTGGCTGTGCAGATGGGAGAGGGTGTATCTATTGAGTCTTCGGAAGATGGTTCCTCAACTATGTTGATATCTGATGATAGACTAGAGGAGATAAAATCCTTGGCCTGAGTACGTCGTTCCTTGGTTTGGCTCTAGGCGAAAGCAATATCTTAAATGTGTACTTGAAGATTATATAGCTATCGGGGCCTTCAGTAACGGTTTACATGTCTATATTCTTCTTCAATCGGAAGTAGGTGGAGCGAGAAATCCCGGTAGTAGCTACCACTTCCTTGCCACTTACTCCTTACGCTTCGCTTGCTCGGGCAGTCAGTGCTGTACTTCGCCCGTGTCGAGCATGTCACGCAGGAGTTCATAGGCCACTATTCTCAGGACAACATGCAGGAACTTATCGTCAATCTTAGTTTTGGCAGCCGACTCGACATACTGCGACGGATGGTGGAGCGGAGCAACGCGCCCGACGATCTAAAGATAGAGGCAAGGGCCCATTTCAGGCGAGCGGCGGAGCTGGCCGGGAAACGCAATATATTTGTCCATAACCCTTTTAGTGTGTACATCAACCGAGAGGGCACCGATCTGGCCGTGGATTTTGCGAAGTACCAGAATCGCGAAGTGGTGATCACCGCCAAGGAGTTGGAGCAGTTTATTCAGGATGCCGAAAACTTGCAGGTGGAAATGTTCTCCACGCTGGCAGCGCTGACCAATTATTGCGCGCCACATCAACCTTTTGGGGTTGGTTAACGACAGCCGAGTTTTTTGCGATATCGACGAATCGAGAATCACACGGAGGTACATAGTGAACGGATGGATGCGGCTGTGGGTATTCTTGTCTACGGTATGGGTGATCACTTGTGCTGTTACTGTGCCAATCATTTACTTCGACAATATCGAATATGGAGTAAAGCGTGCACAGGAGCGAGCGATTGAAAATGCACAAAAGTTTACTTTTGAGGCCACGATCACCAACGTGGAAGGTGAGCGGTTTAAGATCACTAAGGACGATCTAGCATCAGATAAAAATGAAGCCTTCTCGAAATTGGCAGAGAAAGGTGGAGCACCTATTTCCGGTGAGGAGCAAGAGAGAGTTACTCTTGAATATGAGGCGGCAATTAAGTTGGCGATTTCAAGACTTTTTGCCTTGCAAGAGTCTGCAGCTCAGGCTGCGCGAACTGAGAGTCGCGCTCTTTTCAGTTATATCGGAACAGCTTCTGCTGTCGTCCCTCCGTTAGTCATTCTAATACTAGGCCATGGTATTGCTTGGGTGCGACGTGGGTTTGGTGTTCCCAGTGTAGACGAATAATTTATCGCTTAATTGTCCAGCATGATTTTTAAAGGCTACAAACTGGATCAAGGGCTGCGGCTCAAACCATGGAGCTATCGACCAGAGCTAGATAGGCGGAGATTGATACAGATCAAGCATTAGCTCTCGATCACTGGCAATCTTAGATATAAATGGTTACCTTAACCCGTTGTTAGGGAAATCTAGTTCAAGAAAAGGAATCCAGTAATGAGATCATTCCTTCGAGTTTTGTTTGCAGCGTGCGCACTAACCATTATGGCGGGATGTGCGTCTATTCCGCCTGTTGACTTCACCGTTCAAGACGTTGGCATGGTTACCAACCGGAAAAATGCCGAGATGAAATCTCTTACTGTTGGTTACGCTCCGCAATCTCAGCAGCGAAATGTCGAAGCTAATGCAACGATACCGCCGGTCTGGAAAGAAGGCCTGCAAGACGCCATCAACCGGTCTTTGATTTTTTCAGATGACACGGAAATGAAAGTTAACGTATCAGTTCGTATCACTGAGTTTGATATCCCAGCATTTGGTGCCTCCATGACCACTTCTGTAGGTGCCATTTATGAGATCGTTGACCGAGAGACGGGTGATCTTCTGTTTGCGGAGGAGATTATGAGTGAAGGTGTCGTGCCGGCTGGTTACGCCTTGAATGGTCAAGCTCGCGCTGTGGAATCATGGAATAGAGCCGTACGAAACAACATTGCTGACTTTATCAAGCTTTTAGAGCAAGCCGACTTTTCCAAACCAATGTTCGAAGGAAGCGGGGAATAGAACTTTGCCGTATCCAGTGAAGGCACTGTCATTTCTGACAGTGCTCACCATTGCAGTCTTAGGCGGTTGTTCGACGGTCGATGGGCAAGGTCGTTACCGGGTAGAATCTATAGGAAATGCACAACGATCTGTTGATGCCGTTGTCATTTCTGCTAGGCCAGCCTACATCCAATACGACACTACTGGACGGGGTTCAACGTTGGGTGGCCTTGCGGGTGGAGGATTGGCGGCAAATAGCGACAACGCAGGCGTAATTATTGCGGGCATCGTCGGGGGAATACTAATTGGCGATGCCATTGAGGGAATGAATAACGTCTATAACGCTACGGAATACGTAATAAAAACATCAAAAGAAGCTATTTTCACAGTAGCCCAGATCGATGAAGGAAACCCAATTTTCGTCGCTGGCAACAAGGTAATATTAGTTTACGGCTATCCCAGTCGTCTCATTCCAAGCCCGGACTGACCGACCGGGTCCTCTGTATGGGCCATGCATTGAATAGAATATATACCCCGAGCAAATGAATTTCATGGGGGTTAATAGGGTGGAGAACGGGATTCAAACGCAGTCAGAAAAGACCGCTTGGAGGGCCGTCGAAGCCTCCCAAATCCTAAGCATGGCCATATTGCTCACGCCTGATAGGGGCGGATGGTGTTCTGTGACGTGCGGCTGTTTTACCGCACCTAAGAGTTAGTACTTCCTTACTTGTTGATATTAAAGTGAAGATGCGGGCCTCCCTGAATTGGTAAAAAAATAATCAATTCACGCGCTTTTAACCGCTGGACGAATTTACCGAGACCCATATGGGATGCGGAGGAGGGGGTGTCACAACTTAAGAGAAATGAAAATCGGCCAGACCGGCGGCCGGTAACACCTCAGAGTTGAAGTCATATGCTCTTACAGACAGGGAGTGAGCCTCCTTGATTAATTGACCTGCATTCACCGTACATAGAGCAGTAGCAGATATGCACAACGATTTTGTTAAAGGAGGCGTTGTAATGCAAAAACTCTTCCTCGGTAAACTCATCCAGAAGTGACTTTCTAACAAGCAATATTTCTTCCCCCGGCTGGATAACAGCTCCTTCTTTCAAGTCGTTAAATTCCCACCTGCGTGTATTCGCGCCAGACTCGAGCAAGGCGATCGCATTTCGGAAGCCATCCACATCGATATGATCAACGCTCAAGTTGAACGTCGATACAATGGCAGGGCCAAGCCCAGTATTAACAATTTTCTGTTCGAATACGCCGGTCTCGACCAATACAGAGCCTCTAAGCTGAAGATATGGTCGCACCGATAACTTGTCGTGTCTCATGCTTCGGTACTCTGTCCAGATAGTGCCAATCACCGAGATAAATACGGCTAATGCGATGAGCCACAGTTCTATTTTCCTATCGTTACTGACACTATTTCGCCAATCATTCGTTACGCCCGCAACCTTGGGGGGCAGCCTCTGAAGCTTGTTACGCCTATTTTTCCAGACACCTTTTCTCATTCTTAGATTCACCCGCACTTTCTTGCTAGATGTGCTTGCTATAATTTCCTTAGAAATTTTCTTTGTTTTCTGAACTATATCGGATTAATATTTTTAGACCTTTTTATGTAACGCTTAAAATGCGCTAATAAAATCCAAAGAAGGAGCAAAAAATGGAGCGTGCTTTCCTTTTTTCACCAAGAAGCGCTGCGGTGTTTGCGGTTCTATCGACAATCCTCAGTGAATCTACTTGGAGCAATCCTTTAGCCATTGTTTATGATGCTGGTGGGGGATCACCTTCCGGCAATGTCCTCGACCTTATTGTTTTCACCATTCTAGCCATTATCGGCATCCTCTATTGGGCTGGAAATATTGTTTTTGAAGGGAAGGGAAAGCCAGCGACGTTTTGGTGTGTAGTTGGAGGCTTGGGTGGTCTGATGTTCACGCCAGGAAAGACATTTTTCACAATATTTGGCATTTTTCTGCTGCTTTTATGTGCGTTGGTGCATGTGATGTATAGCGCAGAAGCTGCTCGCAAGCAACGATCTACGCGCGAATCTGATTTTGGGGTCACCGAGGATGCTCTTGGCCATACGAATACTAATCAACCTGTAGTTGGTAGTGCCATTAAAAAAATCAGTAACTCCAATGCATTGATTGCACTGCTGGCAGTGTTGATGTTTTTGGGTATTGTGACTTTCTATGGCAATCTATGGACTGTGGCTCCTTCCGCAAACCATGCGGTACAACCTGCCAAAAATGCAGTGCAAGTGCCGCAAACGACGCGAAAAGAAGCAGCGAGAGATATTTCTTTGCCATCAATTTCGACACCAAGACAGATACCACCTTCAGTCCAGAGAATTAAGGAGAAAACTGCGCAGGAACGTACGGCAGGTGGTGGCCAAACCAATACAGCTAGGTGCCCTGAGGGGTGGGCCGCTAATATCAATAATCCTTCTCACTGCGTCTATGCGGGAGGCGCTTCCGAAGGTGCGAAAATCACCGGCCCATGTAGATTTAAGAGCATCATGACGAATCAAGATTATGTAAATTGTGGCAGGACGCCACCTTGAAAAATCCCTTCTGGATAAAGGTGAAAGTCTCAGCTGGGGTATTCCAGTTTTGAGACTCTAGGCGGGATTTAGCTAGCGGCCTCACATATCAGGAAAGGCCACATTTAACACTCGGATTGAGCTGGTATCGCTATTCAAGAGGTGTGAGACTGGAATTAGGCTAAGAAGCAGATTAAAATCCCGGTCCATAAAATCAATTTTTAACAGCAGCCGGTTGGTTCAAATTGAGTGACTACTCGTCTGGGTCTTAGCAATGCGGCCGTGGTTGGCTAACTCTCTACGAATTTTTTCGGTGCATCCATTCGGTACATTAGAAGCCATTATTATATCTAGTGGTTCAGTACGATTCTTAGTTCTTCCAGACTCTTCGAATTCGACAAGATCAGCATAGTAAAGCATCTGTCTAATAAGTACCCAGCGCGAATGCCCATAGATTGAGCTAGAGTTAATCAGCCCGTATTCATTGGAATAGTGGCCTTCGATAGCTCCCAATCCATCGGTTCTGAATAATTCTAAAATTTCGCCTTCTACTGCTGCTAGATACAGTCGATCACTTGGTGATTTCTTTACTCCGGTTCGATGGCTTGGATTGAAGGCCCATGCCTGTGTTATTAGGCTAGATGTTGGTTTGCTCTGAAGCACATGTATCGCTAAGCCGCCGCCTAAAGAGAAGCCAGTAGCGATGAGGTCATTGCTTGGGTACGTTTTTGCGACCTTTTTTACGTATTCACGGGCTGGTTTAAATTGGACTGGCTCCCACCAGAGAGCAAAGTTGTGCTTCAAATAATCTGGATAAAACTCGTCGCTTCCACGAAAGGCAATAATGATCTTGGGTGACGAAAATCGATCACCTGACCCATAGTATTCAAATGTGCTTGCTTGAAATCCAGATTTACGATCATCTACGTTCAGGGTATCAATTCGTCTGAGGCTGTCGGGAGCAAAAAAGTGCTTGTCTTCGCTCTCACCAGATTTCTGAAGAGTTAGCCCTGCCGCCAAGGCATAAATATATCCTTTGCGCGCTAAAGCTAGTTTCAGGTCGCTCTCTGGCTTAGCTGAACCTGATTCTTTGTACGCATTAATATCAAGATACCTTGCATTGCACCAGATGTATCCCTCTTCATTTCCCCAGTTTTTTGGAAGTATGGATAAGCCTGTGCCACGAATTGAGGCACATCCGGAAGCTAGAATAAACAAGAAAATTGATGAAGCCTGGCAAAGCTTTTTAAAAATCATAGTCTAACCTGCCTTTTTCCTCGCCAGTAATAATCTGGCACGTTATTGGTCCTGCTAATTCCATTGGTCAGCCTAAGCTAGTCGTCGATACGCGCTGACGCACAAAGATTGGAAATTTATTGATGGGTTACTTAGGTGGATCTTCGATTCTGGAAATGTAATATTCTTTTTTAGGTTAGCAGATATTTTGCTTTTGGGTATATTCGGTCAACAATGCATCATGCGGGCGTTAGTCTCAACGAGGGTCGAGGGGCACACCACGCCAAGGCTTGGCATTACTAGTAGCCTCACATGTTAGGAATCAGACACTTTTGACACTCGATTTGACTCGATGCCACCAATCACAAGATTTGAATTCTGTTGCTTTTCGGTGGTCGTTTTCAACAATAGTTGACCGCTAATTTTCAGAAATTTTTGACTAGGAGAGGGTTTTGGGTCCCGAAACGTCCGTTGCAGGTCGTAAAATGAGCCCTTAAACTAACAAATCGCCAATGTACATCAGGATTTACAGGGTAAAATTGACGATTATTTTTCTTTCTAATCAATGTGTTAAGTTTGTTGGCGGTTTAGAGGCCTTAATCTCTTCCGATTTCCTGACATTATCTCTACGTGGGCAAGGTGGTTGCCCGCGATCTGTCATGAAATCGCTACATCAAAGCTTGCCACCCTCAGAAATGTGAACTAAATTGAATTGCATAAATACAATCCTGTGCAATCACACTAAGGATAAGCCCATGTGCCCTGTAGCAAAGAATTGCCTTATTGCGGCTTGTGCGTTGTACCTCTTTCCTTCAGCCGGCCATGCTCAGGATAACTACGAACCCTGTAATCGATTGTTGTCACATGGGATTACCAACACAATGAATTATTCGGGGGACCACGAGTATTATTCATTGATGTACGAGCGGCACTGTAGTGTCGTTGCTGGCATCTCTAATCGAGCGAGTTCTGACGCGCTTGAGATATCTGTTCTGAGCGACTTTCTTGGTATTGGAGCCTCTCAAGACAGTGCTGGGTCAGACCTTAGTACGCAGGAATTATGTGAGGTCCTGGAACATAAGACTGGGAATGCATTACGTGTCCGTGTTATGACTAAGAACCTCTACGACAAGGGGTTGGATGCCTGGCGATCCTGCATTGACCTACTGAACAAAAAGACCAAGATTACTCCGACAATTGATCAAAGCCAACGGATGGTTGACATTGAAATTTCGCAGACCTCTGGAAGTGCTCTGTTAACAGGAGTCGACACCCACAACATGCAGTGCAAGGTTGACGGAAAGGTGCTGGGTGAATCGGAAAGTATAGAGCTTTCGGCGCGTTCGAAATCGCTGCGTTGCACACGCTCTAGCAAGCTCACCCAATTCTATGAGCAAAGGGCTGAGTATTTTCCTCCTGCTAACGTAAAAGTGAAGACTGACACAGGGGATATGCGGGTCGAGTTTCAGGAGATGATTGACGGGCCGGCGAAAAATCGTCTGGAAAGAATTGAGGCTCAGCTGGCCACCGCTTCCTCCCGTAGGCTGAGATGCGAGGTGTACGAATCAACGACGCAGCCGAGTGCTGTTGACACTTTGACGGCCACTGCAATAGTTCCGGAATCTTTTCCCAGTGAGGATGGTTGGGTAGTGACCGGTGGCGGTTGTTCAGCTTCGGTCATAGTAGCCAGTAGTCGTTACCATATCTCGAAATCTGAAATGACTCAGGACCGAAGGGGTTGGTTCTGTGAATCGATATTTCAGGCGAATCATGGCGGGACACGCACGCTCAAAGCCCAGGTGCGCTTCTGTAAAGTGGAATCCCCATAAGGGAAGCCCCCGGGACACAAACCAGCAACGGACCCAGTCCGATGTCGCGTTACCCGATATCTGAGCTTGTGGGCTTAAAAAATAATATCAAGAGCATGGGTGCTGAGCAGTTGACGGGAATTGATCGTGGCGAGTCTGAAAGTGGGACGGCATCGCCAAGAACTTTTACAGCAAGATGGATATGAACTTGAGGCTTCAGAAGCCTTGATAAATAACGCTTGAAAGTGCAAGTCCGTCCGTGGGACGGTGGGCATTCGACGCAATTTCCCCGGAATTTTGGCATACCTTATGCAGTTGCCAAAATTAAATTCTGGAAATTTTTTTGCATTACAGCGAGTTGTAAAGCCGATGACCGGCGTTCCAGTATAAAATTGCCGTTCTCATTTTCTAGCATCAATTATCCATTGCGTACATATTATGTTGGAAGCGTACAGTATTTGTCATATCGGCTAACATAGGCCGATTTAATTGAGTGTGATAGCGGGTGTTTTGTCGGTTTGTAGCTCATAAACCATGTGCCGATACGCATAGAAACGAAAGTTATCTGGTGCATAGGAGACATGGTCATATTGCCCTCGTCTAGTTGGGGCGGATGATGGCAAGGCATTTTGAGTAAGTGGGGTAGACGGGGTGCGCTGGATGACACTGTGTCGTCTTTGGTTTGGGTTGGGCGCTTCGATGTCCGTCAGCTTCATCGGATATTTTTCCTCGCCCTACCTGATGGCGATCCTGACGAATCAGGTCGCGCAGTATATCAGCACCGGCAAACGCAGCTCTAGGTGCAGACGATCATTGCTTTTCGCTCAGCAAATCCGCCTTGGTGTGCGCACCTTCTAAAATCGTTCTCTAGAGTCAGCTGGTCGATTTTGGCGTGAAGCGTTTTCACATCAATGGCTCGCTCTCGAGGGCGCATGTCTTTCCAGGGAGGCGGATAAAAATCGAATTTTCGGGGTTGTCAATTGTGCGACTGTGGTCTATGTGTTAACTGTGGTTGGGGGTTCCTGTAGTAAGGAGTGTGTAATATGAGCGAGGTGATTCTTATTACTGAGTATATAACAGATACGAATTCTGCGCAGCCTAGACGTAGGGTCGCCACCTTAAATGGTGAGCCTGTTGTAGTCGGCTATGGCAATATTGAAGGGGATAGCTGGGTTATTGGCTGGAGGTTGGACAGTAGTCGATCCTGGCAGGAGGTATTAGCTGGGGTTGCTCGGGAATTCGTAAAACTAAAAATTGATAATTTGGTTGGCAGTGTTCTTTACGAAAATGAAGATGAGGCTCAGGATATTATTGACAATTTCTCTGAGAGAAGTGTATTTGAAAGAATAAGCGAGCATGACCTTTCCGCTACCGCTTCCGAGAAAGTCGTTTCTGATTTTGTTAGGAGTTTTCACCAACATGGATATACCAAGCCGATTATGATGGTCATTGGAGATCGTGATATTCAAGTTGAGCTGATTCTCGATCGATTAACAGAGCAGTACACGTCGGCCACCATCATGGCCCCCTCCACGCAACTTCGAAATTTTTCAGATCTTCTTTCAAGTAGCCACGAAAATCACAAGCTTAGTGAAAGTCGAAAATTGACTGAAAGCCTGTTGAAAGGCTTGTGCAGCGAAAACAACTTGGGTGAGCAAGTATATGGGTGATCGGGTCAATGTTAATGGTGGTTGGATTCGTTTAGTTGCTAAACCAAAATCCACAAAAAAATCAAATTCCAGCTCGATTAGCGCTGGAGACCTTCTGCTCAATTGCCTGAACCACAGCAACATGCCCTACGATTGTGAAGTTATATCGCATAACTCGGAATTAGCCAAGGTGGCTAAGTCAAGATTTAAGAATGGAGGGTCTGGTCCGGGAAAATTTCAGGTCGGGGGCCGGGTTGGTTTTTTTCCCAATAGAATGTCGCAAGATGTGGGGGAGTGGGTGGCGATAGATGTCGGAATGTGTAGCTTGGTTGCGCGAACTGATGTGGTGGGCCAAAACCCGATACCAAGTACGTATAATGTAAAAGAAAAAGTTAAGGTAAAATAGAGTGGAATTTGAATGGGCATCGATATGGGGGTGGATGCTTGTTAGTGCGTTTGTTAAGCTAGGTATTGCTTTAGCTCCTACTTTGGCCAAAGAGCATGAGTTTAATTGTGAAAATTGGGATGAAGCGAAAGAAGTTGCGGCAGTGTCTGCAACCCGAGCACTACTGACTTCCACGCCAGTTGTTTTATTTATTCAAACGTTCCAACGAACAGATACTATTTGTGCTGGAGGGGTTGACCCTCTTCTGACATTGGTTGCTTTCCTGTTGATCTCATTTCTGGCCTATATCTTTCTGCAGTTTCCTGTTTGGTGCATAAAGGGTCGAGTAATACCTTTTCTTCTATTAGTGGTTTTGGTGGTATCTGAGGTGGTTTTCGGAAGTTGCTTCCTTGATGGGACATCTAGTTTTTTTTGTGAGTCATGAATTTAAGAAGTACATCTCTTCACTGGAGGCCTCGGCGGTATTTAAATTGATCGAGAGACTTTTTTATTGATGGAAGTTGGTTTGTACGTCCTGTGATGTGTGGCTGCTTTAATCGCACTTAAAAGTTGGTACTTGCTTACTTATTGATATCAAAGTGAAGGTGCGCCCCCCTTTGAATTGGTTAAAAAATAATCAATTCGCGCGCTTTTAACCGCTGGACGACTTTACCGAGACCTCAGACTTCGAAGATCACTCTGAAATCTTTGCTGTCGTTTAGTTTGATTAGCTTCCCCTTATAGTGATAGCTGGTTAAACCCAAGAACGTGAAGCCCTCAACAATGTCAAAATGAATGAACTTACTGGCTGGGTTTTCGAGCAGATCATCGAGTCTGCGGTGTAAAGCTTTGATGCGGTTCTCTGGTTTAATGTTTCCCCATTCCATCATATCTGTGCAGCTCGTGTTGTACTGGATTCGATTCCGTGAACTACTTCTATGTCGAGGTAGGTTGTTGAGTACAGCATCCCATCGATAAAGCTGAAGCCCACTTCGTTGGATAGCCCTGTGAGGGCCTGAACTGCGGCAGGGAGGTGAAACGACAGTATGCCATAGTCAATCTCGATCTCTTCGTATTCGTCGATGTCGGGATCAGAATCGAGTTCCATGACCCCATTGATTTCGGGCTCGTTAAAACGAAGCAATAGGTGGTGTTTGGAGAGGTATGCTAGATAACTAGATATCTCGATAGTCAGGCTAGAGTGTGCGTGAAGCCTAAAAGGTTCTGTTTCGATACCCTGCTTCGGAAGATCAAGGACCGTTGTATTGGATACAGGGTGAAGAAGGTTCCCCCAGCAAAGATCGGGGTAGAAGACGAATAGCAGAAACGGAGCTTCGTAGGTGTGCAGTGACCAATCCAATCGCGAAGTCGGTATGTCGCCAAAGTATACACTTTTTGGCGTCTGCGAGCAATTTCGATCATCACTACAGCGCTGACCGGATGGTAACTCAGCGTCAACGTAGACTGCCGTAGTAGTGTCCGCTAATGGTTCTCCTCAGAACAATAAATGGGTTACGAAAGTGGCCCCGGTACATTGGAGTCCAAGTAGGCGACAAAAATATAGATGAGAATTATCGATCAAAAAATGAACAAATCCTTTTCCTGCTATGAATTTGGAATATGACCGGCCCCAATTTTTTCTTTTGGCATGGGTGGTTAGAAAATGGCCATTTGTGCGGTGGCGAAAGCATGAATTCCGGCTCGAAGCCTTCTACTTGGATGGCACACATAATGTTGACGCAACTACCCCTAAGACCCCTAAGTACACGGGTTTTAGTGTACAGAAATTCAAGTAAAACCCTTTAAAAACAAATGGATACATGAGTTTTTTCAAAAACACTGGCAGTGTTGAGGTCTGCGGTTCGATCCCGCATAGCTCCACCAATCTAAACCTCGAGTCGAAAGGCCCGAGGTTTTTTTATGCCCCATCGAACCGCCTGCGGCCCGATGTCGAACGCGACCCCGGCCCTTAGCTCTACCAAACAAACCCCCGAGTCGAAAGGCTCGAGGTTTTTTTATGTCTCATCGAACCGCCTGTGGTCCGATGTCGAATGCGATCCCGGCCGTTATAGCTCCACTTGTCTAACCTCCCTTCGAAAGGCTGGAAGTTTGTTGACAGCCCATTGAGCCATCCTCGATTCGAAACCGAGCGGTTTGCTCCGTATTGAACCCTGCGCGCTCTGTCTGGTTAAGGGTGTGTCGCAGACCCTTCGAGGCGGGGCTGGACGTTGCCATCTTGTCGGGGTTGATGTGGTGGCACCAGCACCGTTGTCTGCGTTTCGGCGAAGGAGAAAAAGGCGGTCTTCACCCTTTATCAAATCACCGGTGTTAACTCATCGGCTGCGTCGATCAATCTTTTCGTGGCAGCGATTAGGTGCAGCAGGTTGTTCGTCATTTGAGGTTCGCGCGCATGCAACGATGCGCGCTGTGAATCGTCCTTTTTTCGTTCTCCCACTTGGCATGTTGTTCGTGTTGCGAGGCAACAGCGTGACGCTGGTTTGCAGGCAAGGAGAATGGATTGCCACCTCGCCAGCGCGAGCTTTTATCGCCAGGGTTGTTGCTGTTGTAGTACGAGCGTGATGATGTGCGCGTTGCGCGTATGGTGATGTGGGTGTTGTACGGGCAAAAACTGCAATAATGCATAAAATTTTTTTCGCACGATTTTTTTGCCGTTTGGCGTGTTGCTATGCCGGTTTCTGGCGATAGGGTGCAAGCGAAATTTTTTGCCTGGCAAACGCCGGATGTATTAAATCCCTATATTTATAGTGTTTTGTGAGGTCTTATAAATTGTTTGCTGTTGATCGTGTTCTTGCAGCGCGCTTGCGGCGAGCAGCCGATAACGCCGCAAACCCGTTTATTTACAGACTATTACGCCTGAGCATTTTGTTGTGTGCTTTTGGGATTGTTGTTATTTTGTTGGGGCGTCACCCGTATCACAACCGTGGAGATTTGCGACATGGCAACCGCTAAGAAGAAGGCAGCTTCCCGTAAGGCACCGGCGAAGAAAGCCGTGGCCAGGAAAGCCCCCCGCAGGAAGGCAGCCGCCAAGCCTGCTGTTACACCGGCTTTGAAACGCGCGAACGATGCGCTGGACAAGCTGCAGAAGGGCCTGGAAACGGAGCAGAAAAAACTGGCGGAAGCTCGCAAACGCGTAGCGGCAGCCAAGGCAAAGGCAGACAAGCGTGCATCGAAGAGTGCGGCGCTGGCATCATCCAAGGCTTCCGCCCGGGTCAAGGCTGTGCGTGAGCGCATTGCCACGGCGCGCAAGCGGGTCAGCGAGGCGGCGGACGACGCCAAGCTGAAGGCGTCGCGCCTGGCGCTGAAAGAAAAGCTGTTACTGAAAAAGGCAGAACTTGCCGCTAAGACCGAAGCCGACAAGGCGAAGGCGCTGGCCAAGTACGCCGCCACCTGGAGCAAAACACGGGTCCGTGCTGATGGTAAGAAGCTATCGGCGCTGGAGAAAAAGCTCGAACGTGAGCTGAAGGCGATTGAGAAGAAGGCCGCTGCCAAGCAGAAGGCCGCCCAGAAAAAAGCCGCCGCCAAGCCCAAGCGCAAAAAAGCCGCAGCAAGCAAGGCTGCGCCCAAGCGTAAAGCAACTGCACGCAAGGCGCCCGCGAAGAAAAAGGCCGCGGCTCGCAAGGCACCCGCCAGGAAGAAGGCGGCGGCGCGCAAGGCGGCACCCAAGCGCAAGGTGGCCGCTCGCAAGGCAGCCCCGAGGAAGGCGGCAAGCAAGTCCTGATAAGATAGCGCGAAAGCCTCACCCCATTACCGCCGGCCCCGTGCCGGCGGTTTTCGTTGCGGGGGTGTCAGTTCTGATCCAACTGGTTGAAGTTGGCAAAGGCCTGCGGGCAGTCGGAGAAGTCCACCCGTTCCCGGCGCAGTGTTGCGTACCAGCCGCGCACAGAGCGCTCGCCGCGTTGCAGGTAGGCGGGCAGCGATGCCAGGCAGTCACTGCGCAGTAGTGCCGCCAGGTACTGCTCCTTTTCACCGTCAAAGGCGACGGCCAGTTGCAAGGCGTTATCGCTCATGGGGCCAAGCAGGCGCCGGGCAAGGTCGGTGGGCAGGGCAGGGGTGTCGCAGGCGCTGACCAGCAAAAATTCGCTGTTGATGGCACTGGCCGCCGCAGCGATACCGGCCAGGGGGCCTTCAAAGCCCGGCAGGTGATCCTTGAACAGTCGGTCGCCAATCGTGGCGTAGAAGTGGGCATTGCGGTTGCAGCTGACCCACAGCGCATTCACCTGGGGCCGCAGGCGGCTGGCCACGTGTTCTGCCAGGGGGCGCCCCTGCCAGATCAGGGTGCCTTTGTCGCGCCCGCCCACGCGGCGCCCGGCACCGCCGGCGAGCAGCAGGCCCGTGATGCAATGGCTCTCTGGGTTGAACTTGTTCAGTGTGAATCCTCTTCCCGTCTTTCGCCCGTTCCGGGGCCTGTGGGATAATTCCAGAATTGATTGTGTCGGGCAATGGGCCGGCACCCGCCCCGAACCATGCTGACCACGACCACACCCCCTATGGCGAACCTGCTCGCAATCGACACATCCACAGACGCCTGCTCTGTTGCCCTGCTATGCGCCGGCCAAATCAGCGAATACCACGAAGTCATCCCGCGCCAACACAGCCAGCGCCTGTTTGGCATGCTGGCCGAGTTGCTGCCCAGCGGGCGGCTGCGCGAGCAGGGCATTGACGCCATCAGCTATGGCGAAGGGCCGGGCTCTTTCACAGGATTGCGGGTATGTGCCAGTGCCGTTCAGGGGCTGTGTTTTGCCAACCAGCTGCCGGCCGTGCCGGTGTCGACCCTGCACGCCCAGGCCTACACGGCCCTGCGGGAGGGCAGGGTGAGCAGCGGCGACACGCTCCTTAGCACCCTGGACGCCCAGATTGGCGAGCTGTACTGGAGCCTGTTGTGGGTGGAGGGCGAGCACATTGTGGCCATCCAGCCGGCGGCGGTGTGCAAGCCCCAGAATCTGGCCGTGGGCGGCGATTCTGAACTGGTTGCCCTGGGGAGCGGCCTGGCCCATCTCGATGCCATGCCCGAGGGTGTGCGCGCGCGCCTTGGGGCACGTCACCCAGACCTGCTGCCCCGGGCGCGGGATCAGTTCCCCCTTGCCCTGGCCGCCTTCGCCCGGGGCGAAACACAAGCCGCCGATGCGGTGTGCCCGGTGTATGTCCGTGATGAAATCTCCTGGAAAAAACTGTCGGAACAGGGCAAATCCGCATGATTGATTACACGCAAGCCGCCATTCTGGCGCTGCTGCAGGGGCTGACCGAGTTCCTGCCGATTTCCAGCTCTGCCCATCTGGTGATTCCCTCGCTGGTGCTGGGCTGGCCCGATCAGGGCCTGGCTTTTGATGTGGCGGTGCATGTGGGCACCTTGGCGGCGGTGGTGCTGTTTTACCGGCGCGATCTGTTCGACATGGCCACGGCCTGCCTGGGTGGCAAGGGGCAGGACGCCGCCGGCCAGCGCCGCCTGGTGGCCCAACTGGCGGTGGCGACCCTGCCGGCGGTGCTGTTTGGCTTTGCCGGGGATGACTTTATCGAGGCCAACCTGCGCAGCCTGCCGGTGATTGCCACCACCACACTCGTGTTCGGCCTGCTACTGGGGGTGGCCGACCGCAGGGGGGGCGGTGGGGCCGCCCTGAGTTGGGGGGTTGCCATCGCAGTGGGGCTGGCCCAGGCGCTGGCGCTGATCCCGGGGGTGTCGCGCTCTGGCGTAACCATCACCGCGGCGCTGATGCTGGGCCTGTCACGGCATGATGCTGCCCGTTTTTCATTCCTGCTTTCTATACCGGTGATTGGCGGGGCGGGCTTGCTCAAGGTGCTCGACCTGATGGAACAGGCGGCGCCGGTAGACTGGGGAGCGTTGGTTTTTGCCGCCCTGGTGGCAGGTATCACGGCCTATGCCTGTATCGGCCTGTTCCTCAGGCTGCTTGACCGCATTGGCTTGATGCCTTTCGTCTACTACCGCATTGCCCTTGCCGCGCTTCTATATGCCATCTGGGTGGCCTAGCAAAAAATCTTACGGGCAACATCGATAGCCTTTGCTACACTCAAATTGAATAGCGAGGGTGGCCCACCGGAGGACCCAGACGATGCCCAAGATTGTGGATCACGAAGAACAGCGTTTACTGTTATCGGCGACGGTCGCACAGGTGGTGGCTGAATCCGGACTCGAGCACACAACCCTGCGCACCGTGGCGGCCCGCCACGGCTGCACCAAGGGGATGGTGCAACACTATTTCTCAGACAAGCACGAGCTGTTGCTGGCGGCCCTGAACTACGTCGAGGGCCAGTGCGATGCCCGTTTGCCGACGGAGGATGACGGTCCCGGTGGACTGGCATCGCTGCAGGCACGGCTGATGGCCCAGTTGCCGGTGAGCGATGAACTGGTGGATGAGTGGCGGGTGCGACTGGCCTTTGTCACCCTGGCGGGGCAGTCGGATGCCGTCGCCGAAGTACTGGCCGAGCGCCAGGCCGAGCGCCAGGCGGTGGCCATGCGCCTGCTGCGCCAGGCCCAGAAGAAAGAGCTGAAGAAAGGCGTGTCGCCACTGAACGCCTGGCGTACCCTGCACTGCCTGGTTTCCGGCCTTGGCGTGGCCGCGGCCGCCGGCGATGGCCAGTGGAGCGCCGCCGTGCAAAAGAGCCTGCTGAAGGCCGCCATCAACGACTTGCGCCGCTAGGGGCAGCCGACTACCCTAGCGGGCTTTTGCGGGGCTGCCGGCCCCGCCCACCCCAGGTCAGGTAGTCATGTCCCAGGCAAGTTGCGACGCGTTCAACCAGGCGCTGTGCGAATTTCTCGCCCGCGCCGTCACCCCCTTTCATGCCGTTCAGGCGATGTCGTCCCTGTTACAGGCGGCGGGTTTTGAGCGCCTGCAGGAGGCGCATAACTGGCCCCTGGTGGCCGGCGGCAAATACTACCTGACCCGCAACGACAGCTCCCTGGTTGCCTTTGTGATGGGCAGCGATGCCGGCCCGGAGCAGGGCATGCGCATGGTTGGGGCCCACACCGACAGCCCCTGCCTGATGGTCAAACCCCAGCCCGAGAAGGTGCGCCAGGGTTACTACCAGCTGGGTGTGGAGGTTTACGGCGGTGTGCTGCTCAACCCCTGGTTTGATCGCGACCTGTCCCTGGCCGGGCGGGTAAGCTACGCCGATGCAGCCGGCGCCATGCAATCAGCCCTGGTCAACTTCCAGCGAGCAGTGGCGTTTATTCCCAGCCTGGCCATTCACCTGGACCGGGAAGTCAACCAGCATCGCAGCGTCAATCCCCAGACCGACATCCTGCCCATCCTCACCCAGCTGCCGGGCGACGACAAGCCGGACTTTCGCGCCCTGTTGGCAGAGCAACTGCGGGCCGAGCACGATGGCATCGACGTGGCCCGGGTGCTGGATTACGAACTGTCCTTCTACGACACCCAGGTGGCTGCGCCGGTGGGGCTTGCGGGCGAGTTCATTGCCTCGGCCCGGCTGGACAACCTGCTCAGCTGCTTTACCGGCCTGCAGGCGCTGTTGGCGGCGGATGGCCGCCAGAGCAGCCTGCTGGTGTGCAACGACCACGAGGAGGTGGGCAGCCTGTCCACCGCCGGCGCCCAGGGGCCACTGCTGCGCTCGGTGCTGCGCCGGATGGTGGGCGGTGATGAAACCCGTTACGCCGGGCTCACCGACGGTTCCATGATGATCTCCGCCGACAACGCCCACGGCATTCACCCCAATTTTGCCGATAAGCACGACGACAACCACGGCCCGAAACTGAATGCCGGGCCGGTGATCAAGATCAACGCCAACCAGCGCTATGCCACCAACAGCGAGACCGCCGGCCTCTACCGTCTGCTGGCCGCCGCCGAGGAGGTGCCGGTGCAGGCCTTTGTGGTGCGCACCGACATGGCCTGCGGCAGCACCATTGGCCCGATTACCGCCGGGGGCACAGGCATTCGCACCCTCGATATCGGCGTGCCCACCTTTGGTATGCATTCCATACGCGAACTGGCCGGCAGTCGGGACGCCTGGGACTTAAGCCGCGTGCTGCGTCGCTTCTACAATCACGTCGGCCCCCTGTTCACCGGCTGAGCCAGCCTTGCGGGCACTGCTGCTTTCTGCCTACGACGCCCCCAGCCACCGCTACTGGCAGCGCGGCCTACGCGGCATGCTGCCCGACTGGCAGTGGACCTGCCTGGGCCTGCCGCCGCGCCATTTTAGCTGGCGCGTGCGGGGCAACCCCCTGCACTGGGCCCTGCGCGAACGCCACACCCTGGAGGCCGGGGCCGACCGGCTGATTGCCACCTCCATGGTGGACCTGGCTACATTGCGCGGCCTGGTGCCGGCACTGGCGCGTATCCCCAGCCTGCTGTACTTCCACGAGAACCAGTTTGCCTACCCGCCCGGGCGCGCTCGCCACGGCCTGCTGGAGGCGCAGATGGTCAGCCTGTACAGCGCCCTGGCTGCCGATCAACTGGCCTTTAACAGCGCCTGGAACCGGGACAGCTTCCTTGCCGGCGTAACCGCGCTGCTGAAACGGCTGCCGGACTACGCCCCACCCGAAGCGGTGGCGCTGCTGGCGGACAAAAGCGCGGTGCTGCCGGTGCCGCTGCTGCCTGGCGAGAACGCCCCGTCAACCTTTTGCCCCTGGCGCGGGCAGGGCGCGGTGAACGAGCGTCCCCTGCGGCTGCTGTGGCCCGCGCGGCTGGAATACGACAAGGGCGGGGAGGGGCTGGAGGCCCTGCTGACGGTGCTGCTGGCGCGCGGGCTGGATTTTGAGCTGGCCATTGTCGGCCAGCAGTTTCGCCAGGTGCCCGAGGTGTTCAGCCGCATCCAGCGCACGCTGGGTGCGCGGCTGGTGCAACTGGGCTGGCTGGAGGCGGTGGCGGATTACCAGCAGTTGCTGGCCCAGGCGGATATTGTGCTGGCCACCGCCCTGCATGAATTTCAGGGGCTGGCGGTGATGGAGGCGGTGGAGCGCGGTTGCCTGCCGGTGCTGCCCCGGCGCCTGGCCTACCCGGAGCTGTATCCGGCGCCGTTTCTCTATCCGTCGCATCCGGATGAGCCGGCGCGCGAGGCCACAGGCGCCGCCGACCGGGTGATGGCCCTGGCCAGCGCCTTGCGACGCGGCACCGTGCAGCCGCCATCGGTGGCCGGGCACAGCCTGGCAGCGCTGGCGCCGCGCTGGCGTCAGGCCCTGGGCGCGCTGGCCGGAGGCGGGGAATCCCGCTAGAATTGCCGCCTTTTACAGCCGAGCCAGCCGTATGAGCCAAGCCGCAAAACAGCGCGTCCTCACGGGCATCACCACCACCGGCACGCCCCACCTGGGCAACTATGTCGGCGCCATTCGCCCGGCGATCGCCGCGTCCCGGGACACCAGTATGGAGTCCTTTTTCTTTCTGGCGGACTACCACGCCCTGATCAAATGCCAGGACCCGGACCATGTGGCCGAGTCCAGCCGCGAGATTGCCGCCACCTGGCTGGCCCTGGGCCTGGATACCGAACAGGCGGTGTTCTACCGCCAGTCCGATATCCCGGAAGTGCAGGAGCTGACCTGGATTCTCACCTGCAACACCGCCAAGGGCCTGATGAACCGCGCCCACGCCTACAAGGCGGCGGTGCAGGACAACGAAGCGGCCGGCGAAGACCCGGACTTTGGCATCACCATGGGGCTGTTCAACTACCCGGTGCTGATGGCGGCGGACATTCTGTTGTTTAACGCCCACCGGGTGCCGGTGGGGCGCGACCAGATCCAGCATCTGGAAATGGCCCGGGATATCGCCCAGCGTTTTAATCACAACTATGCCGAGTTGTTCACCCTGCCGGAGGCGGTGGTGGACGATAACGTAGCCGTGCTGCAGGGCCTGGACGGGCGCAAGATGAGCAAGAGCTACGGCAATACCATCCCCCTGTTCCTGCCGGAAAAGCAGCTCAAGAAGCACATCAACAAAATCAAGACCAACCTGCTGGAGCCCGGCGAGCCGAAAGACCCGGACGATTCCACGGTGTTTCAGGTGTGGAGCGCCTTTGCCAGCCCCGACGAAACCGCGCGCATGCGCCGTGAGTTTGAGAACGGAATTGCCTGGGGCGAAGCCAAAAAACAGCTGTTTGAGCTGGTGAACGGCGAACTGGCGCCCGCCCGGGAGGAGTACAACCGCCTGCTGCAGGACCCGGCCTATATCGAATCGGTGCTGCAGCGCGGGGCCGAGAAGGCCCGCGAGCACAGCGTGCCCCTGCTGGCCAGTGTGCGCGAGGCGGTGGGCATTCGCCGGATGGCCTGAGGCGCTTTAAGCGCGTCTTGATGCAGGCGGCGGTGAGCCGCCTGTTATAGCAAAAGGGCGGCCTTACCCGCCCAGGCTGTAATCCAGCTGCAGGAAAACGCTGCGCGGCTGGCCCACAAAGTAGCGATATTCACCAAAGCCCACGTCGGCGCGTTCGGCGTACTCCTCGTCCAGCAGGTTGGTGACCCGCACGGTGGCGGACAGGCCGCGGCCGAGGGCAGTAGATGCCCGCAGGTTCAACAACTGGTGGCCTTCGTATTCAAAGCTGTTGGTGGGCTCCAGGTAATACTCGTCCAGGTACACCCATTCCAGCTCCGCCACCGCGCGCTGGCCCTGCCAGCCCAGCCGGGCGCTGCCAAAGCGGCGCGGGGCGGTGTCGATGTCGTTGCCGGCGATGTTCTCATTCAGGCCCAGCAGCTGTGGGTTGTTGTCGTAGCTGTGCTTGGCCACGGTAAAGTCGAGCCCGGCATACCACTGTTCCAGAAAGCGATAGTCCAGCGACAGCTCGGCGCCGCGGTGGCGGGTGCGGGCGCCGCTCACGTTGTAGCGGTCGGCATCCTGGAAAATCACATCGTCCTTGCGCATGTGGTAAAGCGACAGGCTGTAGTTGAGGCTACCGCCCACGTCCCCGCGCAACCCCACCTCCAGATTCTGGATCTGCTCCGAATCCAGGTCGGCCACCTGCTGGCCGGCCTGCAGGCGGTAGAGCTCGCTGGTCTCCGGTGCGCGAAAGCCGTTGGCAGCGCGCACAAACAGCACCTGCCGGGGGCGGTACTCAAAGGCCAGGCCCAGGTTGACGGTGGCATCCTCAAAGCTGTCGGTGCGATCCGCCGGGCGATAGAAGCGACAGGCCGAGGCCCCGGGGGCGCAGGCGTCGCCATCGCCGGTGCGGTTGTCGTAGTCGTAGCGGGTGTCCTCGTAGCGCAGGCCGCCGTCGAGGGTCCAGCGCGGCGCCAGCTGCCAGCTCAGCTGGGTGAACAGGGCGGCGGTGAGGGCGTCCACCTGGTAGTCGTAGTGCACGCCGGCGGGCTGGTTGGGGCTGAAGTCGCCGTCCTGGATTTCGGTGAGCCAGCCGTCGGTCAACTCTGCCTCGGCGCCGGCCATCCAGGTCAGCGCGCCCCGTTCACCCTGCAGTAGGGTGCGCAGGCCCAGACTCTCGTGGCCGTTGTCTTCCACCGGCTGCCAGGGCACAAAGTGCTGCAGGAAGGTCATGCGGTTTTTGCGGTAGTAGGGGGTGATCTGCAGTGTCGTGCCGCCGGCAAGCTCGCGGGAGGCCTGGCTGTAGGCGCGCACCGACCAGGCGTCGCGGTAGGCTTCCGGGTTGGGGTTGTCGCGGCGCAGGTCATCGTCTTCATACACCTTGTAGCCACTGATAAAACCGGCGGTTTCCTGGTTCAGGTTGCTGCCTTCCACCACGCTCTGGAAGGCCCAGGTTTCGCCGCTGTAGTCGTGGCGCAGGCTGAGCTTCTGCTGGTCGTAGCCGGCGTCGTCCAGGTAGCCGCCGTCGGTGCTGCCGTTGACGCGCAGGTCGATGCCGTGGCTGCCGTGGTTGCCGCTGTAGTGGTAGCCGCCCCGGTAGTAGTCGTTGGCGCCGGCCTCCAGGGACAAGTGCTGCTCGGGGGTTTCGGCCGGGGTGGGGGAGAGCACGTTGATCACCCCGTGCATGGCGCTGGTGCCGTAGAGCGCGGTGGCGGGGCCCTTGATGACCTCCACCCGTCCGGCCTGCTCGGTATTGGCGTCAAACAGCTGGTTCACGTTGCAAAAACCCGGCGCTCGCAGGCTGATGCTGTCGGCGGCCATCAGGAAGGAGCCGCAGCCGCCAGCGCCGGTCAGCACTGGCGAGCGCAGCGCGGTGAGGCTTTCCTGCCCGTTGCCGCGGCTGATCCAGCTGCCGGATACACGCTGCATCAGTTCGTTGATATGGATGGCGCCGGTGAGGTCGATGGCATCGGCGTCCACACTGGCGTGGCTGAGCGGGATGCGCAGGGCATCCCGCGGGCTGCGGGTGGCGGTCACCAGCACCTGCTCGGTGTGCAGGGCCGGCTCGCCGGCGCTGGCAAAGGCCGCAGGGTGGGCCGCGGCGGCCACGCAGGGCAGCAGCGCCAGGGTCAGTTTGCGGGTTCGGGATTGGCAGGCGTTAGCGTATTTCATGGTGTGGCGGTGCACCTCTTGGATTTATAGGATGGCAGCCCCTGCGTTGGTGGCGTCGCGGGGCTGCGCTATTCTAGCCACTTTTGTGCCCCAAATCAGGTGGCGGGGCAGGGGCCGGGGGCACACCATGACAGAGACGCCGCTTAACAGCCAGCCATCCTATAACGGTTTAAGGCGCAGGGCGTCGCTGGCGCTGCTGGTCGTGGTCAACCTGCTGCCCCTGTACGGTGTGCTCTGGCTGGACTGGGACGTGGCGGCGCTGGTGGTGCTGTACTGGTCGGAGAATCTGGTGGTGGGCTTTTATACCCTGCTGAAAATGCTGGTGACATCGCCCATCGGCGGGCTGTTCACAGCCTGCTTTTTTACGGTGCATTACGGCGGCTTCTGTGCGGTGCACGGCCTGTTCATCCTGAAAATGCTGGTCGACCCGCAGGCGGATTTTTTAAGCGGCGAGCCCTGGCCGTTCTTTTTGGTGTTTGTGCAGTTGCTGGTGGATGTGGTGCGCCAGGTGCTGGCGCACGCCCCCGCTGCCTGGCTGGTGGCCTTCGCCGCCCTGGTGCTGAGCCATGGGGTGTCGTTCGTGATGAACTTCCTGCTGGCGCGCGAACGCGACCGCCTGGGCATCAAGGCGCTGATGTTCGCGCCTTACGGGCGCATTGTTATTTTGCACGTGGCGGTGCTGATTGGCGGCATTGGTGTGGTGGCCCTGGGCGAGCCGCTGTCTATGCTGGTTGTGCTGATCCTGCTCAAACTGGGCGTGGACATTGCCCTGCACCTGCGCGAGCACCGCCATATTGCCCAGCGAGAGCCGGTAACCTACCGGCCCTTCGGTGAGTTACAAAAGGTCCGTCAGTGAAAAGCCAATGCCGATGCGGTTGGTCAGGTGGTCCTGGTCGATCAGGCTTTCGCCGTAACCGTAAAAGTACTGCACGTAGCCCTTGAAGCGCGGGCTGATGGGGTAGGTCCACTCCAGTTGCACGGCCCCCTTGTTGTCGTCGCCGCCGCGCAGGTTGTTGCGCAGCATCACGGAAAACTCGTTCTGCTTGTAGCGCCACACGCCGGTGAGATCGCCGTAGCCGTAGTATTCCAGCACGTCGGTGTTGTCGTCTTCCTCGTCGTCTTCGGGCAGGCGATACCAGGCCCGGGCGCTTAGGGTCATGCGCTCGCGCTCGAACACTGCGCCGCCCATCACGCGGTTCCAACTGCGTGACAGGTCGCCGCCCTGGCCGTTGGACTGGTGGTTCAGGCCCAGGCTCAGCACGGTGTTGGTGAACCCGAGAACCTCCCAGTCGTTGGCGAAGGTCAGGAACAGCTCCGGCTGGTAGTTGGTTTCGCGAAAGGGGGAGGATTCGCTGTAAACCTGCCACCAGTTTTCCTGGGTATAGCCCACCCACAGGCTGCCGCGATCGCCGAAGACGTCCTCCCACAGCAGGGCCTTCACGCTCAGCTGGAACTTGGCCTCGATGTCCTGCATGTCCTCGTCGGGGTACTGGGTATTCCAGGACGCCTCGTTGGGCTTGGCGTTGTAGGTCACCGGCAACAGGTAGTTGCGGCGGTGGGGCGTCAGCACAAAGGCGTTGTTGGCGATGGCCTCTTCCTGGCGCAGGCGCTCACCGGCCAGCAGTTCCTTGCGGCCGGGCCCTTCCTGCACGATCACCTCCTGTTCCGGGGCGTCGTTCTCCATCGGTTCGGCTGCCATGGCCTGGTCTCGGGCCAGGGCGTCGTAGCAGCCAAGGCGCAGGGCGTCGTCGCGAATCAGCGCGCAGTCGGCGAGGGAGGTGGCGGCCCCCGCAGGGTGTGGCGGCAGGGCCAGCAGCAGGAGGGCGGTCAGAATGGCAGGGTAGCGCAGCATGGTGCATCTCGGGGTGGCAAAGGGCCGCCAATGATAGTGAAAGGGCGGCAGGGCGACAAACTCCGGGGATGTCCCGGGGATGCCTTCGCGCCGGTGACTTTGCTATGATTCGCCCTTTCGCGGCGCCGCGTCGGCGCGGTGTTCATCCCCCTCAGCAATCGACAGATCAGGACAGGCACATGAGTCTTGCAGACAAGGTATTGGCGGTAAACAACGATCTACCCATCCGCACCGCGGAGCCCATTCACAGCGGCAAGGTGCGCTCGGTGTACTGGCTGACCCCCGAAGACAGCGCGCGCCTGGTGCGCGAGCGCGGCTACGATGTGGCCGCCGATGCGCCGCTGGCCATTATGGTGATCTCCGATCGCATCTCCGCCTTTGACTGTATCTGGCACGGCGAGGGTGGCATGGCCGGCGTGCCGGGCAAAGGCGCAGCCCTGAACGCCATTTCCAACCACTGGTTCCGCCTGTTCCGCGAGCAGGGCCTGGCCGACAGCCACATCCTGGAGATTCCCCACCCGCTGGTGTGGATCGTGCAGAAGGCGCGCCCGGTGATGATCGAGGCCATTGCCCGCCAGTACATCACCGGCTCCATGTGGCGCAGCTACGCCAAGGGCGAACGGGAGTTCTGCGGCATCGCCATTCCCGATGGCCTGGAGCGCGACCAGAAACTGCCCGAGCTGCTGATTACCCCCTCCACCAAGGGCATTCTCGAGGGCATTCCCGGCGTGCCGGCGGTGGACGATGTCAACATTACCCGCGCTGATATCGACGCCAACTACGCGGCCTTCAACTTCAGCAACCAGGCCGATATCGACCGCTACGAAACCCTGCTCAAAGAGGGTTTTGACGTGATCAGCGCCGAGCTGGCCAAGCTGGACCAGATCTTCGTCGACACCAAGTTCGAGTTTGGCTACGTCACCGATGCCGCCGGCCAGGAAAAACTGATCTACATGGATGAAGTCGGCACCCCGGATTCCTCCCGCATCTGGGACGGCCCGGCCTGGCGCGAGGGCAAGATCGTCGAGAACTCCAAGGAGGGCTTCCGTCAGCTGTTGCTGAACCACTTCCCGGACAGCGACATTCTGCTCAACAAGGACCGCATGGCCGAGCGCCAGGCCCTGGCGCGGGACAACGCCCTGCCCACCGAGGTGCTGATGGCGGTGAGCGACACCTACGTTGGCATTGCCGAGCGCATCACCGGCGAGAAGCTGGTGATTTCGGATAATCCCAAGGCGGAAATCATCAGCGTCCTGCGCGACGAATTCGGCCTGGTCGATTGACGCCGCTTTGCTGAACGAGCCGCTTTTTTACCTCGTCAGCATTCCCGCGGTACTGCTGTACGGCATTGCCAAGGGCGGCTTTGGCGGTGCCATCGCCATGGTGTCTGTGCCGCTGATGGCCCTGGTGATGTCGCCCACCCAGGCCGCCGCCATCCTGCTGCCGATTCTGGTGGTGATGGACGCGGTGGTGGTGAAAAGCTACTGGGGCCAGTACGACGGCCGTGCCCTGCGCCTGTTGTTGCCGGGGGCGCTGGTGGGGGTTGCGGTGGGTTACTTCACCGCCGACAGCTTCAGCGATGCCTGGATGCGGGTGCTGATCGGCGTGGTTGCGCTGGTGTTTGGCGCCCATTTCCTGTTGTCTGGCGCGGCGCGCAAGGCCCGCCCCCACAAGGCAGCCAGCGCCGCCTGTTTCGGCAGCCTAGCCGGCTTCACCAGTTTCAGCATTCACGCCGGCGGCCCGCCGCTGACCATGTACCTGCTGCCCCGGGGGCTGCCGCCGCTGCTGTTTGCCGGTACCGCCGGGCTGTTCTTCGCTGCGGTCAATGCCGTCAAGCTCATTCCCTACTACCTGCTGGGGCAGTTCAGCGGCGAAAACCTGCTGTACTCCCTGGTGCTGGTGCCGCTGGCCCCACTGGGAGTGCTGTTCGGGCGCTACCTGGTGGAGCGCACCGAGCCCAGGCTTTACTACGGTATTATCAGCGTGTTTCTGGCCCTGGTGGGCTGCCGCCTGCTGTGGCAGGGGCTGGGTGAAGTCGGCCTCACCTGAAGCGTAGAATGTCAGCTGTTTTACAGAAAGGTGGGCACGCCCACGCTAAGCTGGCTGGCCGCGCTTGGGCTATAGTCAGCCTGGGGGCCCTGTCATCAACACGAGAAGGATAACAAGCATGTTCCTGCGAAAGCGCATCGGCCGGCTGGCCGCGACCCTGCTGATTGGCCTTGGCTGCCAGCTGGCACTGGCGGCTGAAAAGCCCAATATTCTGGTGATCTTCGGCGACGACATCGGCATCTGGAACATCAGCCGCTACAGCATGGGGCAGATGGGCTACCAGACCCCCAACATCGACCGCATCGCCAACGAGGGCACTATTTTCACCGACTACTACGGTGAGCAGAGCTGCACCGCCGGGCGCTCCGCCTTTATTACCGGCCAGCACCCCCTGCGCACCGGGCTGACCAAGGTGGGTGTGCCCGGGGCGGACCTGGGTATCCAGCCCGAAGACCCGACTCTGGCCGAACTGCTGCGCCCGCTGGGCTATACCAGTGGCCAGTTCGGCAAGAACCACCTGGGTGACCGGGACGAGTTTTTGCCCACCAACCACGGCTTTGACGAATTCTTCGGCAACCTGTACCACCTGAATGCCGAGGAAAACCCGGAAGACCCCGACTACCCGCAGGACGAGGCCTTCCGCAAGCGCTTTGGCCCGCGCGGTGTGATTCACAGCTTTGCCGACGGGCGCATTGAAGACAGCGGCCCCCTGACCCGCAAGCGCATGCAGACCGTCGACGAGGAATTCCTGGCCGCGTCCCTGGACTTTATCGACCGTGCCCACCAGGCGGAAAAGCCCTTTTTCGTGTGGTTTAACTCCACCCGGATGCACTACTACACCCACGTGAAGGACGATACCCTGGGCGCCAGCGGCCAGGGCT
The DNA here is from genome assembly GCF_003402235.1 of Parahaliea mediterranea. Lineage (GTDB taxonomy): Bacteria > Pseudomonadota > Gammaproteobacteria > Pseudomonadales > Halieaceae > Parahaliea > Parahaliea mediterranea. Next base: position 140,547 of record NZ_QEWO01000002.1, on the reverse strand, counting down.
TCTACAACGACGCGATGGTGGAGCACGACGGCCATGTTGGCCAGTTGCTCAGCAAGCTTGATGCTCTGGGCATTGCCGACAACACCATAGTGCTCTACACCACCGACAACGGCCCCCACTACAACCTGTGGCCCGACGCCGCCATTACCCCCTTCCGCGGTGAAAAGAACACCAACTGGGAGGGTGGCTTCCGGGTGCCGGCCGTGGTGCGCTGGCCGCAGCACATTCCCGCCGGCCGTATCAGCAACCAGGTGATGTCCCACCTGGACTGGGTGCCGACCCTGATGGCCGCCGCCGGCCAGGACAAAGTGGTGGCAGACCTGAAAAAGGGCAAGCGTTTTGGCGACAAGTCCTTCAAGGTCCACTTGGATGGTTATAACTTCCTGCCCTACCTCACAGGCAAGAGCGAGTCTACGCCGCGCGAGGAATTCTTCTACTTCAGCGACGACGGCCAGCTGACCGCCGCCCGTATCGGCGACTGGAAACTGGTGTTTGCCGAGCAGCGCGCCAACCGTTTCGACGTGTGGCGCGATCCTTTCGTGCCCCTGCGCATTCCCAAGTTGTTCCACCTGCGCCGCGATCCCTTCGAGCGCGCCGATACCGATTCCAACGGCTACAACAACTGGTGGGATCGCAAGATTGGCCCCCAGGCGATGAAGGCCCAGGTGGCAGTCGGCGCCTTTGTGAAATCGCTGCAGGAATACCCGCCGCGCCAGCGTCCGGCTTCCTTTACGGTAGACCAGATCCTCGAAGCCCTGTATAAGCAGTAGCCTTTGACGACCTCGTGGGAGCCGGTATGAGAATTGTTCGCCTCAGTGACAGCGTGGCAGCCTCGGAGCAGATTTCGCCGGCGGATATGCCGGCCATCGCCGAGGCCGGCTTTCGCGTGGTGTTCAACAACCGTCCCGACGGGGAAGTGCCCGGCCAGCCGAGCAGCGCGGAAATGGCCGCCGCTGCGGCGGCTGCCGGCCTGGAATACCGCTTTTTGCCGGTAACGGCGATGAACTTTCCGGGTGCGCCGCTGGCAGATATTGCCGCCGCCTTCGACGAGGGGGGCCCGGTGCTGGCCTTCTGTCGCAGCGGAACGCGCTCCACCAACCTGTGGGTTGCCTCGCGCCCGGAGGCCGAGCGCCCCCAGGCGCGGGAGCAGGCCCGCCAGCTGGGCTACGACCTGTCGATGGCCGATCGCCTCGGCTGAGGCAACAGGCCACATTGCGGCCGATGGCTCTCGTTTGGGCCGCGACCATGCGCTTCAGCGGGTAGCCTTCGTTTAGCTGATCACCTTCCGTTGCAGCCGATACCCTTTCGTTTAGCCGATAGTTTTGGCTTCAGCGGATAGCCACAGTCTCAGCCGAGACACTTTTTTTCATCATTTGACGTGCAACACCCCGGCTCAGGCGCCGGGAGCGTTGTTGCGTGGCAGGGGATGCACTTCATCACCCTGCGCTGCCAGGGCGATTGCTACACCGCCACATCAATGCCCTCGCTAATCAGTTCCGCAGTGTGTCTGCGCAGCGCGCTGTCCGTTCCGCGCGCTTGCGCTTTGCGCCGGCTCTGTTAGCCTCGATGGCTGATTGTTCCGTTCCAAGGAAACTGCCCATGTCTCGAGCCCGCTCCCTGTTTGCTGCCGCTACCCTTGGTGGTGCCCTTTCCATGCCGCTGTCTATTCCGCTGGCCCATGCCGATGACCTCAGCAAGGCCGTCGAGAAGGATTACCAGAACCACCTCGGCGAACTGTTCGACTACTTTCACCGTAACCCGGAGCTCTCCAACATGGAGACCAAAACCGCCGCGCGCCTGGCCAAGGAGTTGCGCGCCGCGGGTTTTGAGGTGACCGAGGGCGTCGGTGGTACCGGCGTGGTGGCAATGATGAAGAATGGCCCGGGCCCGCTGGTGATGATGCGCGCCGACATGGACGGCCTGCCGGTGGAGGAGAAATCCGGCCTGCCCAATGCCTCCCGCGCCAAGCAGGTGGACTGGGACGGCAACGAGGTCTTTGTGATGCACGCCTGTGGTCACGATGTGCACATCACCGCCCTGGTGGGTACGGCGCGCGCCATGGCGGCGCGCAAGGACCAGTGGTCCGGCACCTTGATGCTGATTGGCCAGCCCGCCGAGGAACGGGTCGGCGGCGCCAAGCTGATGATGGAAGACAAGCTCTGGCAGCGCTTTGGGCAGCCGGATTATGCCCTGGCGTTTCACGTGACCTCGGAGCTGCCCACCGGCAAGATCGGGGTGACGGAAGACTCGCCTTACTCTGGCGCGGACACCGTGGACATCATCATCCACGGGGTGGGCGCCCACGGCGCCAGCCCCCATCGCGGTGTGGACCCGGTAGTGCTGGGCAGCCAGATCGTGCTGGCCCTGCAGACGGTCATCAGCCGCGAAAAGCCCCCGCGTTTCGGTGGCGTTATCACCGTGGGCTCCTTCCATGCCGGCACCAAGCACAACATCATTTCCGACCAGGCGCGCCTGCAATTGACAGTGCGCAACGACGACCTGGAAACCCGCCAGCTCCTGCTGGATGGCATCAAGCGGGTGGCGGAGAACATGGGCCGGGTGGCCGGGCTGCCCGAAGACAAACTGCCCGAGGTGATTGTGTCCGAGGAGTGGGTGCCCCCCACCATCAACGACAGCAAGCTGACCCAGCGCCTGCGTTCCGTGTGGGTTGAAAAACTCGGTGAAGACAGCATCGCCGAGCCACAGAAGCGCAAGGGCATGGGCGCTGAGGACTTCCCCTTCTTCACCACCGACCCCTACATTCCGAGCACTTACTTCGCCATTGGCGGCACGCCGCAGGCGGATTTCGATCGCGAGGAGGCCGGTGGCACGCCAGTGCCATCGCACCACTCGCCGCTGTTCAAGATCACCCCCGAGCCCGCCGTTACCCTGGGGGTGGAGGCCACGGTTACCGCGCTGATGGATTTGCTGCAGGCCCCTGGCGAGTGAACGCGGGGGTGGCTTTTTTGCTAGGCCGGCAACAACAGCCGGCCGCATGGGGCTGGTGAGCCATGTCTGAGCGCGCGGCCTATCCGCTGTGGGACTGGGCTACCCGCGCCTTCCACTGGCTGCTGGTGGCGGCGCTGCCGGCTGCCTGGTGGACAGCGGAAGAGGGCCACATGCAATGGCACGAGTGGATCGGCTACGGCGTGCTGTTGCTGGTGCTGTTTCGCCTGTGCTGGGGATGGCTCGGCAGCCGCGCGTCACGTTTTGCCAGTTTTGTTCGCGGCCCCGCCACGCTCATTGCCTACGTGTGCGGCAAGGCGGGGCACGCCGAGGGCCACAACCCCCTGGGCGGCTGGTCGGTGCTGGTGATGCTGACGCTGCTACTGATGCAGGTGGCGAGTGGCCTCTTTAACGGCGACGATATTCTGTTCGACGGCCCGCTGCGCCACCTGGCCAGCAGCGAATGGCAGGATACCGCCGGGGTAGTGCACGAGGTCTGCTTTAACGCCTTGCTGGTGATGATCGGCCTGCACCTTACGGCAGTGCTGTACTACCAGTTCGGGCGCGGTGAAAAGCTCCTGCAGGCCATGTTCGCCGGGCGTGCCCCCGGGCGCGAGGGCAGCGCGCCACCGGTGCCCTGGTGGCGCGCGCCGCTGCTGCTGGTGCTGGTCGGCGCCCTGCTGTGGGTCGCCTTCGCCCTGGTGCCGGCACCGGTCAGCTACTGGTAGGCCCTGTTGTTGGCAGGGCCTAGTTATGGCAGGGCTCAGTAGAGATAGTTCTTCGCTTTGTAATCGTCGTGGCAGGCCTTGCAGGCCTTGCCCACTTCACCAAAGGCCTGGGCCACGGCCTTGCGGTCGCCGGCACTGTCTTCCACCACATCTTCCAGGGTATCGGCAGCGCGTTGCAGGGCGGCGTACTTGTCGGAAAAGTCCTGCATGTTGTTCCAGATTTCCGGTTTGGCCCGGGTCTGGCCCTTGTCCGAACCGGGGGCGAAGAAGCGCAGGGCATCCACTTCGCTGATGTGTTCCAGGTCTTCCGCGTAGGCCTTCAGCTTGGCCTCGTCCCAGGGCGCTTCGCCCTTGACCATGGCACCGATGGGGCCGAAATTGGCGGCCAGCAGAGCAAAATAGGACTGCCGCCAGGACTGCAGGGGTTCTTTGTCGTCGAAGTGTGCAACGGCGAGGGGGGCGGCGATGGCGGCGCTGAGGCCGGCGGCAATCAGGGAATGGCGAAGCAGCTTGCGCATGGCGGTATCCTTTTTTGTTGAGTGTGTTGCCTGGTTGGTTGTCGAATTTGGTTGACGAATTGATCGTCCAATTGATCGTCGAGCGTGTTCTTGAGAATGGCCGCTCCAGCGATTGGCCGTTCAAAGGGCAGCAGTACCGGAACCACCACCTGCCAGCATCTTAGACAGGGCTGGCGATGGCTGGCAAGGCTCGGTGCGTGCCTGGGGCGGCGCGGCGACGGTGCAGCTTTTCATTCCAGCCCCCACAGCGCGACCAATTTATTGAACCTTGGGTCCCTTCACCGGGCGCAGAGGGCCGATTTGTGTGGTCGCTGGGCTACCATTGCGCCTTGCTTTTTATGAGGTGTTGCATGTCCGCAGAACAACAGTGGGATTACAGCTTTGACGTGGTGGTCGTCGGCTCCGGCAACGGGGGGCAAACGGCGGCCCTGTGCAGCTATGAAATGGGCAGCCGCGATGTGCTGGTGGTGGAGAAGTCCCACCTTTACGGTGGCACCAGCTCCATTTCCGGCGGCGGGGTGTGGATTCCCTGCAACCGCTACGCCAGGGCCCAGGGGGCGCAGGATACCATCGACGATGCGCGCACCTACCTGCGCCAGCTGATTACCGAGGAAGAGGTGCCCAACTACCAGCTGGACGCCTTCCTGGAAAACGGCCCCAAGATGGTCGACTTTCTGCACGAGCGCACCCAGGTGCGCTACGTGTCCCTTGCCCACTACCCGGATTACTACACCAACCTCGACGGCTCCCGCGAGGGGCACCGCTCCATGGAGCCCGAGCCCTTCAACGCCGACCAGCTCGGTGACGAGTGGCGCCGCCTGCGGCGCACCCACCCGATGATGCACCTGGGGGGGCTGATCGGCATCACCCAGGTAGAGGCGGCCCTGCTCGTCGGCCAGCAACCGGGCTGGTGGAAAACCGCCGCCAAGCTGGTGCTGGACTATGTGCTGGATATTCCCTGGCGCCTGAAGGACAAGTTTCACCGCCGCCTTGCCACCGGTTGCGCGGGGGTGGCACGCCTGCGTGCCTCGCTGCAGGACCGGGATATTCCCCTGTGGCTGAACACCGCCATGACCCGGGTGATCGATGAAGACGGCAAGGTGCTGGGTATCGAGGTCAACCGCGGCGGCCAGGTGCTGCGCATCCAGGCCCGCAAGGCGGTGATCCTGGCGGCGGGGGGGTTCGAGCACAACCAGCAGATGCGCGAGCAGTACCTGCCCCAGCCCACCGACCACCGCTGGAGCGCCGGCACCCTGGACAACACCGGCGATGCGATTCGCGAAGGCATTCGCCTGGGCGCCAAAATGCACCGCATGAACGAGGCCTGGTGGTGCAACACCATCTCCGTGCCGGGCGAGGAGATTCCGCGCCTGTCGATTATGGAAAAGTCCTACCCCGGCTCCATTGTGGTGAACCCGGCGGGGGAACGCTTCAGCAACGAATCGCAGAACTACATGGCCTTCCAGCAGGAGACCTTCCAGAAACACAGCGAGGACAACCCCTGCAACCCGGCCTGGCAGGTGTTCGACGCCAATTTCCGCGCCCGCTACTTCGTTGGGCCGCTGTACAACAGCAAGTTCCGCCCCGACTGGGCCCTGCCCAAGCGCTATGAAGAAGAGGGCTTTTTTGCCAAGGCCGACACCATTCCCGAACTGGCGCGCAAAATCGGCGTCGACCCGGCTGGCCTGCAAAAAACCGTGGACAACATGAACGAGTACGCGCGCACCGGTGTGGATCTGGATTGCCAGCGTGGCGATGCGGCCTACGACCGCTACTACGGCGACCCGCGCTTCTCGCCCAACCCCTGCCTGGGGCCGGTGGATACCGCGCCTTACTACGCCATGAAGGTTGACCCGGGCGACTTCGGTACCCAGGGCGGCATGGTGATCAATGCCGACGCCCAGGTTGTGCGGGATGACGGCTCGGTGATCGAGGGGCTCTACGCCATTGGTAACTGCAGCGCGCCGACGCTGCCCTGTTATCCCGGCCCTGGTTCAACCCTGGGCCCGGCCATGACCTTCGCCTACCAGGCCGCCAAGGCCATCACCGGCTACCGCGACTGACCGGCACGCCGCGGCACTGGCCCTCGCTGCCTAGCGCAGGGCCAGCGCCAGCACCAGCAGCGTGCTGGCGCACACCCACGACGCGACAATGCGCACCGCTAAGCGCTGCCAGGGCCGGCGCGCCAGTTCCACAACCCCCGCAATCACAATCAGGCCGATGGCGGCCCCCAGCCAGCAGCCCAGCAGGGCGGCAAAGGTCTCCTGGCGGCTTAGGCTTGCCTCAACGCCGGAATCCAGCCCCACCACCGCGCCGAGCAGGGCGCCCAGCACGGTAAAACCGAGCAGGGGCAGTTTCCACTGGGCAACCGCAAGCAGCCCGCACAGCAGGGCGCTGGACAGCAGCAGGCGTTCGCTTGGCAGGCCAAAGGTAATATTAAAGCCGGCCAGCGTCAGCCCCACCGCCAGTGCCAGCAGGAAGGGCGGGTAGGCCCGGCGCATGGCGCTTACCCCAACCTGGCCCACCAGTAAGGCAAAGGTGAGTAACGCCAGGGCGTGGGGCAACACCATCACCGGGTGCAGCAGGCCACCGTAGAAACGGCCAATGCCTTCAATGGGGCTGTGGGCCAGGGCCAACTGCGGCAGCAGGGCCAGCAGCGCAGCCAGGGCGGGCCGCGCGGCGGGGCGAGCGAGCTTCACTCAAAGCGCCTGGAACAGGAACCAGGCGCCGGCCAGGGCGATAACCGCGCCGCCGGCGCGTACCAGGGTATTGCCAAAGCGCAGGCGGGTAAGCAGGCCGAAGGCGATACCGGCCAGGTGCAACAGGCCAGTGGAGAGTACAAAGCCCAGGCTGTAGGCCAGCGGGCTGGCGGCGTGGGGCAATTCGGTGCCGTGGGCATGGCCGTGGAAGATGGCGAATACGCCCACCAGCACCGCGGCCACCGGCAGCGGCGGCCGCGCCGCCAGCAGCACCATCAGGCCGAGCACGAGGGCCGAGGCGGCAATGCCTATTTCCACCCCGGGCAGGGCAATGCCGGCCACCCCGAGGGCGCCACCGATGGCCATCACCAGCGGGAACACCACCGGCAGCAGCCAGATGGCGGGGCGGCCGAGGAAGGCGCCCCATAGGCCAACGGCCACCATGGCGGCCACGTGATCCCAGCCCAGCAGGGGGTGCAAAAAGCCGCTGCTGAAGCCGCCGGCGATATCGGTGGGGGCGTGTGCCTGGGCGGTGCCGGCCAGCAGCAGTAGCGAGCCGGCAAGGAGGGATTGCAGTCGTTTTTGGGTCATCGTGGGGCCTTTCATGGTCTGAGTGATGGCTTGCGGTGAAGGGCGGCATCATACCCAATTCAGCGCGTCCGTGTCAGATAGCCCGTGGGCACTGAGCAGGCAGTCGAGCAGGGTTTTGACAATCCGGTTGGGTGGTGGCGCCGGGCGCAAGATAGCGCTGAATTCGCACACGTACTGGAAGGTTTTTGGCAGCAGGGCGCGCATCTGGCCGCTGGCCTCGAAGGGGGCGGCGTAGTGGGCGGGCAGGTAGCCAAGGTAGGCGCCGGACAGCACCAGGTGGGCCACTGCCTCCTGATCGTAGGCGGTGGCGTGGCGTTGCTGGCCAAGCTGGCGGGTCACTTCCATGTTTGGGCTGTGGTAGCCAATGCCCACGTACTTGCTGCGGCGCACTGCATCCCGGCTGGCGCGCTGGGCAAACAGGGGGTGGGCGCTGCCGCAGTACAGGTACATCTGCTCGCGGAACAGGGGAAAATAGCGCAGGCTGGCGGAGGGGCGGTGCTCGGGTATGACGCCAATGTGGTAGCGCCCCTCGATCACCCCGCGCTCGATGGCGTTGATGGGTTCCACATGCACCTGGGGGTGAACCTCCGGCGCCAGTGCATCAAAGTGCCCCAGCGCGGTGGCGATGCGGCACTCGGGGTTGGAGGCGGTCTTGTCGAACAGGGCCAGGGTCACGTTGCCGGTGAGCTGGCGGTGCAGGTCGTTCACCTCGTGCTGAAAGTCCTGCATCGCCGACATCATTTTCAGGGCGCTGGCATGTACCTGCTGGCCCTCGTGGGTGAGGGCGAAACCGCCCCGCCCGCGCCGGCACAGGGTGACGCCAAGGCGGGTTTCCAGATCCTTGATGTGGCGCGAGATGGTCGAGCGGTTGATGTTCAGTTCCAACTCCGCCGCGGCAAAGCCGCCGCAGGCCACCACCGCGCGAAACACCCGCAGCAGGCGCAGGTCGCTGTCGGTAACGGTGCCGAGCAGGGCGCGTTTTTTCATCGGATTGCCCGCTATTCAAAAGTTTCATAATACTGAAAATATACGTTCTTAAATATGAATTTATGAAACTAATAGCCGGGCCTAGAATGCCTCGCATTAGCCACTTGGAAACCAGGCCATGACCCACATGCCAGACACCCAGCACCTCACCCGCGCGCAACTGGAAGCCCACTGGATGCCCTACACCGGCAACCGCCAGTTCAAGGACGACCCACGTATGATCGTTGGCGCCGACGGCTGCTACTACATTGACGATCGCGGCCGCCGCATCCTCGATGGCCTGTCTGGCCTGTGGTGCTGCGGCGCCGGCCACAACCGCCCGGAGATCAGCGAGGCGGTAACCCGGCAGCTGCAGACCTTGGATTACTCGCCGGCCTTCCAGTTTGGCCAGCCGCGCTCCTTTGAGCTGGCCAACCGCATCAAGGCCCTGACCCCCGACGGGCTGGATTATGTGTTCTTCACCAACTCCGGTTCCGAGTGCGCCGACACCGCCCTGAAAATGGCGCGCGCCTACTGGCGCCTGAAGGGGCAGCCGGCTAAAACCAAGCTGATCGGCCGTGCCAAGGGCTATCATGGGGTGAACTGGGGCGGCATTGCGGTGGGTGGCATTGGCGCCAACCGCAAGCTGTTCGGCCAGGGCCTGGATGCCGATCACCTGTCCCACACCCTGCTGGCGGACAACGTGTTTACCCGCGGCCTGCCGGCCAATGGCGCACACCTAGCGGATGAGCTGCTGGAACTGATTGCCCTGCACGACGCCAGCAATATCGCCGCGGTGATTGTAGAACCTATGGCTGGCTCCGCCGGGGTGATTCCACCGCCGCTCGGCTATTTGAAGCGGCTGCGGGAGATCTGCGACGCCAACGACATCCTGCTGATCTTCGACGAGGTGATCACCGGCTTTGGCCGCTGTGGCGCCATGACCGGCGCCGAGGCCTTCGGGGTGGTGCCCGACATCCTGAACGTGGCCAAGCAGCTCACCAACGGCGCCATTCCCATGGGGGCGGTGATCGCCCACGGGGACATCTACCACACTTTTATGGAGCAGGGCGGCCCGCAGTACATGCTGGAGTTCCCCCACGGCTACACCTATTCAGCCCACCCGGTGGCCTGTGCGGCGGGTATTGCCGCCCTGGACATCCTGGAGCAGGAGCAGCTGCCCGCGCGGGTGGCGCAACTGGCACCGTACTTTGAGGACGGCCTGCATCAGCTGCAGAGCGCGCCCTATGTGACCGACATCCGCAACTGCGGTTTTGCCGGCGCACTGCAATTGCAGGCCTACCCCGGCGAGCCGGCCCGGCGCCCCTTTGAGGTGGCCATGAAAATGTGGGAGAAGGGCTTTTATGTGCGCTACGGTGGCGACACGGTACAGATGGGTCTGCCCTTCGTCATTGAGACCACGGCCATCGACAGTTTGCTGTCGGCCCTCGGCGAGACCCTGCGGGAACTGGCATAATCGCGCTTTTCCCCGGCAGGCAGTACCCACTTTTTGGCGGATAGCGATACCCTCAAACTCATCGTAACGGCACTTTCGGTCAGCGGCCCCACCTTCGGGTGGGTGCTGCTGGGTGTGCTGCTGCGCCGTGTGGGGCTGATCCAGCAGCGCCATGTGGATGTGATATCCCGCGTTGCCTTTATGGCCGTGCTGCCGGTGCTGCTGTTTGCCAGCGCCGCGACGGTGGACTACCGGCAACTCGGCGATGCCCGCTACCTGATGGCCGGTGTTGCCGCCACCATCGCCACCCTGCTGGCCAGCGCCGCCTACTGCCGCTGGCGCGGTTTTGCCCTGGGGGATGCCGGGGTGTTCGTGCAGGCATCCTATCGCTCCAACCTCGCCATTGTCGGCATTGCCCTGTGTCACGCCGCCTACGGCGAGCCGGGGCTGGCCCTGGCCACGCTGCCGCTGGCGGTGATGACCGCCCTCTACAACGTGCTGGCGGTAGCGGTGCTCAATGCCACCCTGGGCGGGCAGCGCTCGCCGCGGGCGATGGTGCTGGGCATGCTGCGCAACCCGTTGCTGATAGGCATTGGCCTTGGGGTGGCCGTCTCCCTGCTGGGCCTGCCCGTGCCGGCCCTGGTGCCGGCGGTGTCGTCGGCCATTTCCAGTTACTTCATTCCCCTCACGCTGCTGGCCATTGGCGGCGCGATTCAGCTCAATACCCTGCACCGACTTGGGCGCATGACTTGGGAGGCGGCGGCCTGGCGCCTGTGCGTGGGCCCGGCCATTGGCCTGGGCCTCGGTTTGCTGATGGGAGTGCGGGGGCAGGCCCTGGGGGTGATCTTCCTGCTGCTGGCGGCGCCGGTGGCGGCGGCCAGTTTCGTGATGGTGGTGGCGGCCCGGGGCAACGGCACCCTGGCGGCCAATATCATCATTCTCACCACGCTGCTGTGTGGCCTGACGGTGACAGTGGGCTTCAGCGTGCTGGTATCGCTGGGGCTGGTGGGAGAGCTGGCCTAACCCGGTGGCAGGCCAGCTGGTAGGTAAAGCCGGCCCGGGGGTGCCGGGCTTGCGGGCTAGCGTCCGAGGATGGAGCGGGCCACCAGCTCGCGCATGATCTCCGAGGTGCCGCCGTAGATGCGCTGGATGCGGGCATCGGTGTAGTAGCGGGAGATGGGGTACTCGGTGGTGTAGCCGTAGCCGCCGAACAGCTGCAGGCAGTCGTCGATGGTTTTGCACTGCATTTCGCAGGCTGCCAGTTTGAGCATGGCCGCCTTGTCGGCACCCAGTTCGCCGCGGGTGTACTCGTCGGCACACTGCTCGTACAGGGCGCGGTTCAGGGCGATTTCCGTGCGCACGTCCGCCAGCTTGAAGCGGGTGTTCTGGAAGCTGCTCACGCTCTGGCCAAAGGCCTTGCGCTCCTTCACGTATTCGATGGTGTGGGCCAGGGCGCCCTCGGCGGCGGAAATCGCCTGGGCGGCAATGCCGAGGCGCTCCCTGGGCAGCTCTTCCATCATGATGACAAAGCCCTTGTTCTCTTCGCCCAGCAGCGCATCGGCCGGTACCCGCAGATCCTGGAAGAACAGCTGGGCGGTGTCGGAGGTGTGCTGGCCGATCTTCTCGATCTTCTTGCTCTTCTCAAAGCCCGGCAGGCTGGCGTCCACCAGGAACAGGCTGGTGCCCTTGGCGCCCTTGCCCGGGTCGGTGAGGGCGGCCACGATTACCAGATCGGCGTGAATGCCGTTGGTGATGAAGATCTTGGAGCCGTTGATGACCCACTCGTCGCCGTCGCGCACGGCGGTGGTGCGAATGCCCTGCACATCAGAACCGGCGCCGGGCTCGGTCATGGCCAGAGCGCCCACGGCTTCGCCGCTGACCATCTTCGGCAGCCACTGCTGCTTTTGTGCCTCGCTGCCGTGGCGGCTGATGTAGGGCGCCACAATGTTGGAGTGAATGCCGGTGCCGGTGGCAATGCCGCCAAAGCCCATGGCGGACAGTTCTTCGATCAGCGCCAGGGTCACGTGGGCGCTGGTGCCGGCGCCGCCGTAGGCTTCGTCCACGTCCGGGCACAGCAGCCCGGCGGCGCCCAGGGTGTTCCACAGCTCGCGAGGCACCATGTGCTGCTCTTCCCAGGCTTCAAAGTGGGGGGCGATTTCCTGCTCGAAGGCACGGCGGGCCATATCGCGAAACAGGGTCAATTCTTCTTTGTCCATAACGGTGCTCCATCGCGGGCGTGGGAAAGGCGAAAGTGTGAGTAAAAGCCGCTGGCAAGACAATGACGCAACCCGCCAATTTTTGATCGTAGACGACAGCCGGTGGTCAATTGCTGTGCAGTTAAGGTATAAAGCGCCGGCAGTTGCAACGGAATTACCATTACATGACAACACTGGCCGATCTTCACCGCCCCGGCATCGCCACGCACTTCGCCCGTGTGCTGGTGGCGCGCGCCACGGCGCTCGGCGTGGCGCAGGACCAGTTGTTGCAGGCGGTGCGCCTGAACCGCGACCTGCTGGATGAGGGGCGGGTGCGTATCAGCCCGGTGCAACTGGGCGCGCTGATGCGCCTAGTGTGGCGGGAACTGGACGATGAACTGATGGGCTTTGGCGCCGGCGCCCACCGCTTTGGCACCTTTGCCCTGATGGCCCGGCAGATGGTGGACAGCGCCACCCTGGGGGAGGCCCTGCGCTACTCGGTGCGCTTTTACAACCTGACCTCGCCGGCCCTGCGCTGGGAACTGCGCGAGGGCGGACACTGCGAACTGGCCCTGCGCCTGGCCGAGCCAGAGGCCGACCCGGACCACCTGCTGGAAGAATTCATGCTGCTCATCTGGCACCGCTTCTGCAACTGGTTGATCGGCGAGCGCATGCCGCTGCTGCGCACGGCCTTTCGCTTTGCCGCGCCGGCTCACCGGGCCGAATACCGTCTGATGTTCCCGGGCCCGGTGCAATACCGCCAAGACATCAGCAGCATCCAGGTGGACAGCGCCTGGTTGCGCGCGCCGGTGATCCGTTCCCGGCGCGACCTGCGCCGCTATCTTCAGCGCCTGCCGGATGAGTGGTTTGTGAAGCAGATTTTTGCCGACAGCGTCAGCGCCCGGGTGTTGCGGGCGCTGGCCGATGCCCAGGCGGACCTGAGCCTGGAGGCCCTGGCCGGCCAGTGGCACATGAGCAGCCGCACCCTGCACCGCCAGCTGAAGCGCGAGGGCAGCAGCTTCCGCCGCCTGCGCGAGCAGTATCGGCGCGATCGCGCAGAGGCCATGCTGCTGGAGGGCAACGGCCCCATCGGCGAAGTGGCCCAGTCGCTGGCGATGACGGAACCGGCCTTCTCCCGCGCGTTCAAACTGTGGACTGGCATGTCGCCGCTGGCCTATCGCCGGGCGCGGCGCCGATAACCCCTTGGGGTGGTAGCCTCGCCCCCCGGCGGTGCTACACTAGCGCCTCTGTGCCACTGTACGATTATGCTAATTACATCAACCCGCAAATTCACAATCGGAGAATAACCATGCACGAATACACCCAGTTTTATATCAATGGTCAGTGGGTCGACCCGGTGACTCCGCGCACCCTGGAAGTGATCAACCCCGCCACGGAACAGGCCTGCGGCGTCATCAGCATTGGCTCTGCGGCTGACGTGGACCTGGCCGTGGCCGCCGCGCGCAAGGCCTTTGACACCTACGGCTACAGCGCGCGCCAGGAGCGCATCGACCTGCTGGCGTCCTGCGTTGCCGTGTACGAAAAACGCTTTAACGACGTGGCCGCGGCCATCAGCGAAGAAATGGGCGCGCCCAAGAAGCTGGCGGTAGAAGCCCAGGCCATGGCCGGATTTGGCCACCTGCAGGAAGCGTTGCGCGTGCTCAAGGAATTTAAATTCGAGGAAGACCTGGGCCCGCACCGCGTGTTCAAGGAGCCTATCGGCGTCTGCGGCCTGATCACCCCCTGGAACTGGCCGGTCAACCAGATTGGCTGCAAGGTGGCCCCGGCACTGGCCGTGGGTTGCACCATGATCCTAAAGCCCAGCGAAGTGGCGCCCCTGTCTGCCTACGTGTGGACCCAGATCATGGACGAGGCGGGCGTTCCCGCCGGCGTGTTCAACCTTGTCAACGGCGACGGCCCGGGCGTGGGCACGGCCCTCAGCCAGCACCCCGACGTGGACATGATGTCCTTCACCGGCTCCACCCGCGCCGGCACCCTGGTGGCCCAGAATGCGGCCCCCACCGTTAAGCGCGTGGCCCAGGAACTCGGTGGCAAGTCGCCCAACATCATCCTCGACGATGCCGACCTGGAAGCGGCCGTTACCCGCGGCGTGCTGCACATGTACAACAACACCGGGCAGTCCTGCAATGCGCCCTCGCGCATGCTGGTGCCCCGGGCCATGCTGGAGCAGGCCGAGGAAATCGCCAAGGCGGTAACGGCCTCTGTGGTGGTGGGCGACCCACAGGACGACAAAACCACCATGGGCCCGGTGGTCTCCGAAGTGCAGTTCAACAAAATCCAGGGCCTGATCGAAAAAGGCATTGAAGAGGGCGCCAAGCTGGTTGTTGGCGGCCCCGGCCGCCCGGAAGGCATCGACAAGGGTTACTTCATTCGCCCCACGGTGTTCTCCAACGTCAACAACGACATGACCATCGCCCGCGAGGAAATCTTCGGCCCGGTGCTGGTGATGATCCCCTACGACACCGAGGAAGAGGCCATCCGTGTCGGCAACGACACGCCCTACGGCCTAGCGGGCTATGTGCAGAGCGGCGACATCGAGCACGCGCGCAAAGTGGCCTCGCGCATCCGCGCCGGCAACGTTCACATCAACGGCGCCTCGGGCGGTTTTGATGTGCCCTTCGGCGGCTTCAAGCAGTCCGGTAACGGACGCGAGTGGGGCGCCCACGGCTTTACCGATTTCCTCGAAATCAAGGCTGTAGAAGGCTACGCCGCCTGATGGCTGACTTCGTCCTCGCCATCGATCAGGGAACCACCGGCTCAACCGTCGCCCTGATGGATGGCCGGGGGCGAATTCGCGCCAGCGTCAACGTTGAGTTTCCCCAGCATTTCCCCCAGCCCGGCTGGGTGGAACATGCCCCCTCCGATATCTGGCAGTCGGTGCACAAGGGCATTCGCGCGGTGCTGCGCAAGCGCGTGTGCAAGCCGACGGATATTGCCGCCATTGGCATTACCAACCAGCGCGAAACAGCCCTGCTGTGGGATCGCGACACTGGCGATGCGCTCAACAATGCGATTGTCTGGCAGTGCCGGCGCACCACGGAATTCTGCGAGCGGTTAAAGTCCCAAGGGCATGAAAAAATGGTGCGGCGCAAAGCCGGCCTGGTGCTCGACCCGTATTTTTCCGCCAGCAAGTTTCGCTGGCTGCTGAACAATACCCGCGGTATCGGCCGCAAACTGCGCGCGGGCAAAGTGGCCGCGGGCACCGTGGACAGCTACCTGATCTGGCAGCTGTCCGGCGGCGACACCCACGTTACCGATGTTTCCAACGCCTCGCGCACCTCGCTGATGGACCTGAAGCGCTGCGACTGGGACAGCGAACTGCTGGATTTGTTTGAAGTGCCCAAGGACATCCTGCCCCGGGTGGTGCCCTCCAGTGCAGTGCTGGCCCATACCCGCGCCGTGCAGGGCTTGCCGGATGGCATTCCCATTGCCGGGGTGGCTGGCGACCAGCAGGCGGCCCTGTTCGGCCAGGCCTGTTTTACCGCCGGCGATGCCAAGTGCACCTTTGGTACCGGCTCCTTCATTCTGATGAATACCGGCAGCGAGCAATTGCTGTCGCGCTCTGGCCTGCTCACCACCCTGGCCTGGCAGCTGGGGGAGGGCGGCAAGCCGGTTTATGCGTTGGAAGGCGGCGCCTTTGTGTGTGGCGCGGCGGTGCAGTGGCTGCGTGACCAGATGCAGATGATTCGCAAGGCCGCGGATGTGGAGGCTCTGGCCAGGGAAGTGGACGACCATGGTGGGGTGGAGTTTGTGCCCGCCCTGACAGGCCTTGGTGCGCCCCACTGGGCCCCCGACGCCCGCGGCATGCTGGGCGGCCTGACCCGTGGCACCCAGCGTGGCCATATCGCCCGGGCAACCCTGGACGCCATGGCGCTGCAAAATGCCGACATACTGCTGGCCATGGAGCGCGACCTCGGCAAGCGCATGAAGCCCCTGCGGGTGGATGGTGGCGCCGCCGCCAATAACCTGTTGATGCAGATTCAGGCCGATGTACTGGGCCGCAAGCTGATTCGCCCGCAGGTGATAGAAACCACCGTGGCTGGCGCCTGCTACCTGGCCGGGCTCGGTGTGGGTTTGTGGAATGGCGTGGGGGATATCCGCAAGATCTGGCAGGAAGATCAGGCCTTTCGGGTTGGCATGACACCCCACCGGCGTCGCCAGCGCTTTGCCAGCTGGCAGAAAGCGCTGGAGCGCACCTTGCTGTAACCGCACTGTGTTAAGCCGTTGTCCTAGTCCTTTGTTCTAGCCCTAGCCCATAGACAGCGCCCATGGCCGACATACTTCCCTTCAAGCGACCCTCCCTGCAGGACAAGCACAAGGGCAAAACCCTGTGCAAGCACGGCCACCACAAATGGGTGGTGGACAAGGCCAAGCAATTCGACGTCAAGCAGGGCAAACTGGTGACACGCTATCGCTGCAGCCGCTGCGGCGTGGAAAAAACCAAAGCCCACTGAACACGAGTTTGCCCCACCATGACCCCCGCGATTGAAGCCGCCCGCAGGGCGGGCATTGCCTTTGCCATTCACGAATACAGTCACGACCCGGGCGCTGTGTCCTACGGCCTGGAGGCGGCCGCAAAGCTGGGTGTGCCCGCGCAGCAGATCTTCAAGACCCTGGTGGCGGAAGCGGGCGCGGAACAGGTGGTGGCCATCATCCCGGTGGAGCACACGCTCAACCTGAAAAAACTGGCCCGCGCCGCCGGTGCCAAGAAGGCGGCCATGGCCGATGGTAAGCAGGTAGAGCGCAGCAGCGGTTACGTGCTCGGTGGGGTCAGCCCGCTGGGGCAGAAGCGAGCCCTGCGTACCCTGCTCGATGCGCGTGCCGGCGCCTTTGCCAACATCTACGTCAGCGCCGGCCGGCGCGGGCTGGAAATCCAATTGGCGCCGGGTGACCTGCTGGCCATCACTGGGGGTGTTTTGGCCGACCTCTGCAACGAGTGAAGCAGGCGGCGGTGACAGGGCCTGCGCCCGCCCCGGCCAGGGAGCCCGCGCGAAGGCGGCTCCATGAGCCGGGCGGGCGTGTCATCAGCGGTTTTTCAGGCTGTCGCGAATGTCGCGCAACAGCAGAATATCCTCGCTCGGTTCGGCGGGGGCGGCAGGGGCCTCTTCTTCCTTGCGCTTCAGGCTGTTGATGCCTTTCACCAGCAGGAATACCGCAAGCGCCACAATCAGGAAGCTCACAAGGTTGTTGATGAACACGCCATAGTTAATGGTAACGGCACCTTCCGCAGCAGCCTGTTCGATAGTCTGGTAGTTGCCATCGCCGCTGATCACCAGGAACAGGTTGGAAAAATCCACCCCGCCCAGCAGCAGGCCGATGGGCGGCATGATGACATCGCTCACCAGGCTCTTGACGATGGTGCCAAAGGCGCCGCCGATGATGATGCCGACCGCCATGTCCACCACGTTGCCCTTGACGGCAAATTCCTTGAACTCGCTGATCATTCCCATGTTGCTTCCCTCATGAGGTTGTTATGTAGCCGCAGTTGTAGCGGTCAGATCATGATAGGGAAATTTCGTCGATTGGGGCAGCGCTTTTTATGAAGCCGCATAGCAGGCCAGGTACGGCGCTGCAGAGTGTCAGTGTTCTCCCAACACGGTTACCACGTCGACCATTGCGGCGCTCAGGGTGGCCAGGTCTTCATCGTTCATGATGAACGGCGGCATCACGTACACCAGTTTGCCAAAGGGTCGCACCCACACGCCGCGTTCGACGAACATCGGCTGCACCACCGCCATATCCACCGCCTGCTTGAGTTCAATCACCCCGATGGCACCCAGCGTGCGTACCTCGGCCACAGCCGGCAGCGCCCGCGCCGGCGCGAGCCCTCGCTCCAGGGCGGCGTTGATGCGCTGCACACTGCGCTGCCAGGGCTGTGACAGCAGCAACTCGGTGCTGGCAATGGCGGCGCTGCAGGCCAGCGGGTTGCCCATGAACGTGGGGCCGTGCATGAAGGCGCCGGCTTCGCCCTCGCTAATGCCCTCGGCAATGCGCTGATTGCACAGGGTGGCGGCCAGGCTCATGTAACCGCCGGTGAGTGCTTTGCCCAGGCACAGGATATCCGGCTCGATCCCGGCGTGCTCCAGGGCGAACAGTTTGCCGGTGCGGCCAAAGCCGGTGGCAATTTCATCGAAGATCAGCAGCACATCGAAGGCGTCGCACAGCGCACGCAGTTTCACCAGGTATTCCGGCGAGTAGAAGCGCATGCCGCCGGCGCCCTGTACCACCGGTTCCACGATCACTGCCGCAATGTCCTGGTGGTGGGCCGCCAGCAGGTCGGCCATGGGTTTGATCTCGCCATCGCTGCAGGGGCCGTCCACCGGGCAGTCGGGGGCGGGGGCAAAGTGGTGTTGCGGCAGCACATCGCCAAACAGGTGATGCATGCCGGTGACCGGGTCGCACACGGCCATCGCGCCGAAGGTGTCGCCGTGATAGCCGTTGCGCAGGGCCACCAGCTTCTGTTTTTGCGGCCGACCCACCGAATACCAGTACTGGATGGCCATTTTCAGGGCGACCTCCACCGCCACCGAGCCGGAGTCGCTGAAAAACACGCGGCAGAGGCTGGCGGGGGTGTGGTCAAGGAGGATGCCGGCCAGCTTCACCGCTGGCGGATGGGTGAGGCCGCCGAACATCACATGGGACATCTGCTCCAGCTGTTCGTTGAGGGCGCGGTTGATCACCGGGTGGTTGTAGCCGTGAATGGCGCACCACCAGGAGGCCATGCCGTCGATCAGCTCGCGCCCGTCGGCCAGTTGCAGGCGCACGCCCCGGGCCCCCACCACGGGGTAGGCATCCGCCGCGCGGGTCGCCGAGGCATAGGGGTGCCACAGGGTGGCGCGGTCCGCCGCTTGCAGCGTGTTCCAGGTGCTTGCCT
This sequence comes from Parahaliea mediterranea, assembly GCF_003402235.1. Classification (GTDB taxonomy): domain Bacteria; phylum Pseudomonadota; class Gammaproteobacteria; order Pseudomonadales; family Halieaceae; genus Parahaliea; species Parahaliea mediterranea. The sequence continues at coordinate 121,553 of NZ_QEWO01000002.1, read as the reverse complement.
TGTCGTTCACAGTTGCTCCACGATTTTCAGTAGTTCGCCATTCACAGCAGCTCCGCCATTTACAGCATTTCCGCCATTTACAGCAGCTTCGCGATGGATTTGCGCAGGTTATCCAGCAGCAGTGGCTGAGCCTCGGCGGTGGGGTGAATGCCATCGCCCTGCATCAGCGCCGGGTCGGTGGCCACGCCGTCCAGCAGGAAGGGGCCGAGGGTGGCGCCTGCCTGCTGGGCGGCGGCGCTGAAACTCTCGCGAAACGCCCGCGTGTAGCGCGGGCCGTAATTGGGCGGAATCTCCATCGGCAGAATAAGCACACGGGCCCCGGCCTCGCGGGACAGCCGCGCCATTTGCACCAGGTTGTCCTTCAGCTTGGTGGTGGGATAGCCGCGCAGCCCGTCGTTGCCGCCAAGTTCAATAATCACCAGCTGTGGCTGGTGGGTGTCCAGCAGCGCCGGCAGGCGGCGCAGGCCGCCGGCGGTGGTGTCGCCGCTGATGCTGGCGTTCACCACCTGCCAGGGCGGGTCGCGCTCAGCCAGTTCATCTCCCAGCAGGCTCACCCAGCCCTGTTGCAGAGACATGCCATAGGCCGCGCTGATACTATCCCCCAGCACCATCACTGTGCGGGGCTCGGTTTGGGTTTGGGTTTGGGCTTGTGTTTGTGTTTGGGCCTGCGCCACCAGCAGCAGGCAAAGCCATCCGGTCAGCAGGGTATTCCGTAACAGGGTGAGTGCCAATGACGCCAGGGGAGTTCGCATGATACGAGCCGAGAATCTTCAGAAAACGGTGCCCGTGGGCGGGCGCGAGCTGGAGATACTGAAAGGGATCAACCTCGAAATCAAGTCGGGGGAAACCGTTGCCGTTGTCGGCGCCTCCGGCTCGGGCAAGTCCACCCTGCTGGGCTTGCTGGCGGGCCTGGATGAGGCCTCCGCCGGCCGCGTGGTGATTGGCGGCACAGACCTGTCCGCCCTGGATGAAGACGGCCGCGCTGCGTTTCGCGCGGAAAATGTCGGTTTTGTGTTCCAGTCCTTCCAGCTGCTGCCGGCACTCACCGCCCTGGAAAACGTGATGCTGCCCCTGGAGCTGAAAGGCCAGCAGGATGCCCTGAACCAGGCTGAACACTTCCTACAGCGGGTGGAGCTGGGCCAGCGACTGGACCATTACCCGCGCCAGCTGTCTGGTGGCGAGCAGCAGCGCGTGGCCATTGCCCGGGCCTTTGCCTCGCGGCCGGACATCCTGTTTGCCGACGAACCGACCGGCAACCTCGACAGCCGCACCGGCGAGCACATCATTGAGCTGCTGTTTGAATTGAACAAAGAACACGGCACCACCCTGGTGCTGGTGACCCACGACCTCAAGCTGGCCCAGCGCTGCCAGCGCCGCCTGCAGCTTGAGGCGGGCGAGCTGGTGGTGGGCTGAGATGGCGATGACCGCCAGGCGCATGCTGGCCCGGGACTGGCGCGGCGGCGAGCTGGGCATTCTGGTGGCCGCCTTGGTGCTGGCGGTGGCCGTGGTGACGGGCATCAGCGCCTTTACCACGCGGCTGCAGTCGGCGCTGGAACAGGAGAGCCACCGCTTTCTTGCCGCCGACGCCGTGCTGCGCAGCAGCCGCGAGGCCCCCGCAACGTTGCTGGAAGAGGCCGGGCGACGGGGCCTGCAGACGGCAACCACCCTGTCCTTCCCCTCCATGATTTATGCCGGCGACGAGGCCATGGTGCTGGCGTCTGTCAAGGCGGCCAGCGACCGCTACCCCCTGCGCGGTGAGTTGACCTACAGCAGCGAGCCTTTCGGCGAGGTGCTATCGGCGGCCCAAGGCCCGCAGCCCGGCACCGTGTGGCTGGATTCGCGGCTGTTCGCCCTGCTCGATGTGGCAGTGGGGGACAGCGTCAGCATCGGCGAGGCGGAATTTACCGTGGTGGCCGCCACCCGCACCGAGCCCGACCAGGCGGCGGGGCTGGCCAGCTTTGGCCCCCGTGTATTGATGCACTACAGCGACATTCCCGCCACCGGCGTGGTGCAACCCGGCAGCCGGGTGGAGTATCGGCAGCTCTATGCCGGTGATGCCGCAACCGTTGCCGCCTTTACCGCCTGGCTGCAACCGCAGCTGGAAAACGGCCAGCGCCTGCTGGATGTGGACCAGGGACAGCCCGGGGTGGGGCGCGCGCTTTCCCGGGCCGAGCGCTTCCTGCTGCTGGCCGGCAGCCTGGCGGTGGTACTGGCGGGGGTGGCCATTGCCCTGGCCGCGCGCCGCTTCAGCGAGCGACATACCGACTATGTGGCCATCATGAAGAGCCTGGGCGCCCAGGCCCGGGTTATCAACCGCCTGTACGGCAGCAGCCTGGTGCTGCTGGGGCTGGTGGCCACCGCCATCGGTTGCGCCGCCGGCTGGGCGCTGCAGGCGGTGTTCTTCGCCCTGTTTGCCGACCAGTTGCCGGTGATGCCGGGCCCCGCCGGGCCCAGGCCCTACGCCATTGGCTTTGCCACCGCCTTTACCTGCCTGCTGTGTTTTGCCTGGCCGCCCCTGCGCCGCCTGGGCCAGGCCAGCCCGCTGCGGGTGTTGCGCCGCGACATGCCCAGTGAAAACCGCCGCACGCTGGGCGACTACCTGCTGGGTTTTGTCGCCGTGGCGGGCCTGATGTGGTGGTACAGCGGCGACCTGCGCCTGACCGGCGCGCTGCTGCTGGGCCTTGGCGTGACCGGTGTGCTGGGCCTGGGCCTGGCGCTTACCCTGCTGCGCGGCGGCCGCCTGGTGGGCATGAGTGCCGGCAGCATCTGGCGCCTGGCCCTGGCTGGCCTGCAGCGGCGGGGCACTGCCAATGCCCTGCAGGTGGTGATTTTTGCCATGGCCATTATGTTGCTGCTGGTGCTGGTGCTGGTGCGCACCTCGCTCATTCGCGAGTGGCAGGCCCAGTTGCCCGCCGATGCGCCCAATCACTTCATGCTCAACATTGCCCCCGAAGACGTGCAGCCCATTGAGCAGATGCTGCGCCGCAGCGATGTGCCGAGCGAAGCCCTGTACCCGATGATTCGCGGGCGGGTGATGGCGGTCAACGGGCAGGCCCTGCCGGCGCGTGAAGACGCGACAGGCGAGAGCGAGCGCCACCAGCGCGGCGCCAATTTCACCTGGTCCGACACGGTGCCGGCGGGCAATCAACTGGTAGCGGGGCAGTGGTGGCCGGCGGGTACGGACGAGGCGCTGGTGTCGCTGGAGGAGGAGTTCGCCCAGCGCCTGGAGGTGGCGGTTGGCGATCGCATCGGCCTGTTGATTGGCTCTGAGCCGCTGGAGGTTACCGTCGCCAGCATCCGCAAGCTGGACTGGCAGTCCTTCCGGCCCAATTTCTTCATGGTGTTCCCGCCCCGGGTGCTGTCGGACTTTCCTGCGACCTTCATGACCAGTTTTCACCTGGACCCGGGGCAAAAGTCCTTCCTCAATCAGTTCATTCGCCGGTTTCCCACCGTGACCGTCATCGAGATGGATGTTGTAGTGGAGCAGGTCCGGGGGATTGTGGATCAGGTGTCCGCGGCCATCGAACTGGTGTTGGGCGTTATTCTGGCCGCCGGCGCCCTGGTGCTGGTGGCGGGGGTGCGCGCCAGTGTTGATTCGCGCCTGCACGAAAGCTCCGTGCTGCGTGCGCTGGGCGCCCGGCGCGGTTTGATCCTTGGCGGCCTGGCCATTGAGTTTGCCACCCTCGGGCTGTTTGCCGGGCTGCTGGCCACGGTGGCGGCGGAGTTTTCCGTGTACCTGCTGCAGGCCTGGGTGCTGGATATGCGCTACGTGCCCTCGCCGTGGTTGTGGCCGATTGGCATTACCAGTGGCATGTTACTGATTGGCGCGCTGGGGGTGTACAGCTGCCGGGGCGTGGTATCGAGCCCGCCGCTGGCGGTGTTGCGGGAATTGTAAGTATCGCTGCCGTTCTGCCGCTTCGGGCCGGTATTACAGCACCGCCGGCCGATTCGGCAGCTCGTTCTCGTCGCCAGCTTTCGGCGGAAAATGCGCGCGGATGAGGACGCAGATGGCCTCGATGCCGGCGAGGGTGCCCTGTTCGTAGTGCCCCTCGGCGAAGGCCTGTTCCATGGCGGTACACACGGCCTGCCACTGCTGGGCGCTGACTTTGCCGTTAAAGCCGCGATCGGCGACGATCTCGATGTCCTTTTCCGCCAGCAGCAGGTAGATGAGCACGCCGTTGTTGGCGTCGGTGTCCCACACGTGGAGGCGCGAGAAGGCTTCGATGGCGCGCTCGCGCGCGGTGTGGCCGCGGGCCAGGCTGGCGAGGTCCATGGCGCTCTCCACCGCAAAGCGCAATTCGCCGCTGTGGCGTTGCTCGGAGGCGGCAATGGCCTGTTCGATGGCATCCAGCACCGCCGGCGGGAAGTGCCTGCGCAGCGACCAGCGGGTTGTCAGCAGATTGGCCAGCCAGCGATGTTGCATTTACCACCCTCCCGAGGCGCCACCGCCTCCAAAACCGCCGCCTCCGCCGCCAAAGCCGCCGCCGCCTCCGAAGCCGCCGCCATAGCCGCCGCCAAATCCGCCCCGGTCGGACCAGGTATTGCCGCCGGGTACGAGTATGGCGACGATGAAGGTGACAATGGCAATGATGAATGCCAGGCCGATTGCGCCGGCGATGGCCCAGGTCAGGCCGCCGGTTATCACCGCCAGGCCGATGCTGCCACCGGTGCGGCCGAGCAGGGTGTGGAGGGTGCCGATGAGCATCCAGCCGAGCACGAAAATAGCCGGCAATAAGGCACCCCAGTCGGTGCCCTGACTGCTGCGACTCCGGGATTTTTCCGGCGGGGGCAGTTGTTCCCCCCGAATCAGCGCCTCCAGTGCCCGGGTGCCGGCGTCGATGCCGCCTGCATAGTCATTGTTCTTGAAGTGGGGGGCAATCCGCTCACTGATGATGCGCCGCGCCTGGGCGTCGGTAATCGCGCCCTCCAGGCCGTAGCCCACTTCAATGCGCATGCGCCGGTCCTGCTTGGCGATCAGCAATAGAACGCCATCGTCAACGGCTTCCCGGCCGAGCTTCCACTGTTCCACCACGCGCATGCCGTAGGCGGCAATGTCCTCGGGCGCTGTGCTGTTAACGATCAGAATGGCCAGCTGGCTGCCGGTGTCGGCCTCCAGTTGTGCGAGCCGTTCTTCCAGAGCCTGGCGCTGGGTAGCGCTGAGCGTGCCGGCAAGGTCGCTGACCCGCGTCTCCAGCGCTGGGACCGCTGGCAGCGGCTGGGCCGACAAAGCGCCCGCGCACAGCAGCAGGGCGAGCGCTATGCACCAGTTGCGGAGCGCGGCCGGGAAGCGCTCAGCCATCGTTGCCGAACTGTACCTCTGGCGGGCGTGCAAGCTCCGCCTCGTTTTCAACGCTGAAGGAAGGTTTAACCTCAAAGCCAAAGACCATGGCGGTGAGGTTGGTGGGGAAGGAGCGCGCCAGGGTGTTGTATTCGCGCACGCTGTCGATGTAGCGGTTGCGCGCCACGGTGATGCGGTTTTCGGTGCCTTCCAGTTGGGCCTGCAGGTCGCGGAAGTTGGCGTCGGATTTCAGCTCCGGGTAGCGCTCCACCGTCACCAGCAGGCGCGACAGGGCGCTGCTCAGCTGGCCCTGGGCCTGCTGGAACTGCGCCATGGCCGCCGGGTCGTTCACCATCTCCGGCGACACCTGGATGCTGCCAGCCTTTGCCCTGGCTTCGGTCACGCCGGTCAGCACGTCCCGCTCCTGTTTGGCGAAGGCTTCCACCGTGCGCACCAGGTTGGGGATGAGGTCGGCGCGGCGCTGGTACTGGTTGAGCACCTCGGCCCAGGCCGCCTTGATCTGCTCGTCCCCCGCGGTGAGGCGGTTGTAGCCGCAACCGCTCAGGGCCAGCAGGGCGAGAATGACGGTGGTCAGTTTGAGGATACGTTGCGGCATGTGGCTCTCCCTGTTGCGGGCCCCTTGGCTTGTCATGGAGTGTAGCCGCGGCCCCGGGTGCCCACAAGCCAGCGACCAGTTCAGCAGGCTGGCATGGCGGGCACTATCCGCCGGGTTGCCCGGGCCCGCGCTGGCCGCGGCGCAAAGGGCTGTGCTACACACGGGTGTGTGGCGCGGCGGCTGTGCAAAGCGAATCTAAGTCCAGTCAAAGTCCAGCCAAAGCCCAGTAAAGGCTCAGTAAAGGCTCAGCAAAAAGCCCAGCGACAACGACAACGACAACGCGAAAATAACAACAGGAGCGAAGCATGGATAGACGTGAGTTTTTACAGGGCGCCGGTACCCTTGGCGGCCTGTCGATGCTGGGAGCGAGCCTGGCAGGCGCCGCCGGCAGCGACAGTGCCAGTCGCACGGCGATGGCGGACCTGATCCAGGCCCTGGCGGAGCTTGAGGCGAAGTTCATCAGCCCCGCCTATGGCATCGAGCGGCCGGACGATGTGGCCGAGGGCGAGCGCGTGCTGGCTCACATCCTGCAGACCGGCCTGCAGTTCTGGCTGGAGGCCGATACCGCGCACCCGGCCTTTGTGCCCTACGTGACCCAGCGCCGCAAGCTGCTGGGGGACAACCCCGATGCGCTCTATTACTTTGCCCCGGTGCAGGGTGGCGGCCGCTACCGCATTCGCGGCCAGCTTGGCAGCGCCACCTTTACGTCGTTTACCGTGGAGGCCGGCAGCGGGCAGGGCGGGGCGGCTTCGGCCTCCATCGCCGAGCTGGACGATCGCGAGCTGGAGGTTGCCGTGGACGGCAGTTTCGAGATTCTGCTGGGCGGCGAGCAGCCCGCCCGTGGCAACTGGCTGCCGCTGCCCGCCGAGGCCGGCCAGGTGACCACCCGGCACTACTACGAAACGCCCCAGTGTGTGATGAGTGACCCCGCCGCGCGCCAGGTGCTGTCCATCGAGGCCCTTGACGCGGCGCCACCGGCGCCCTGGGGTGGCGACAGCGCGGTGGCCCTGTCGCTGCAAAGCGTCGCCAATTTTGTTCGCGGGCAGATGCCGCTGGCCATTCCCAATCCGGCCCAGCGCCCGCCCATCCCCTGGGTGTCCCTAAAGCCCAACCAGTTTGCCGCCCCGGGCCAGTGGCGCAGCGAAAGCGGCTACGGCAACCTGAGCGCCTGGTACGCCATGGCGCCCTATGTCGTCATGCCGGGCCAGGCCCTGGAAATTCGCGGCCGCTTTCCAGACTGCCGGTTTGCCAATGTGGTGCTGTGGAACCGCTTCATGCAGACCTACGACTACACCCGGCGCCAGGTGTCTTTTAACCGCAACCAGCTGGTTTACGAGGACGACGGGAGCTTTCGCATTCTGCTGGCGCACGAGGACCCGGGCCACCCGAACTGGCTGCACACGGAGGGGCGGGTATCGGGCCTGGTGTACTGGCGCTACCTGTTGCCGCGGGGCGAGCCGCAGGCGGTGCAGGCGCGGGTGGTATCGCTTTGATTGGCGTTTTGCTTAGGCGCTGGCAGGTGCCTGGCGAATGCCGGCGATAAAGGTGCTAACGCTGAGGTCAACCTGGCGCTGCAGGTCGATGTGGCGCTGGAACAGGTCTGGCACGTCCACCCGCAGGGTGGCCAGGCCGTGGATGCCGGCCCAGCCGACGTTGGCGAGGTAGGCGAGGTCCTGTTCGGCGAAGATCTGCCGTTCCATGCCGCGGCGCAGAATGCTCTGCACCAGCAAGAAGGTGGCGCGGCTGGCTTCGCGCAGCTCGGGGTACTGCACCGCGGGCTGGGTGCTGGGGCCGAACATCAGCTTGAACAGCTGGGGGTTTTCCACCGCGTAGGCCACGTAGGCGTGGGCGAAGGCGGTGAGTTGCTCTTCCGGGCAGTCACCGGAGACATTGCCGGCCTGCTTGAGGGCGGTGAGCAGCCCGCGGTAACCGCGGGCCGCCATGGCGGCAAAGAGCTCTCCCTTGTCGGCAAAGTGACGGTAGGGGGCGGTCTGGGACACGCCAATGGCGCGCGCCAGGGCGCGCAGGCTGAGATCTTCCGCGCCCTTTTCCCGCAGTTGCGCCACGGCGGTGTCGAGCAGTTCTGCCCGCAGGTTGCCGTGGTGATAGCTGCGGTTGCCCCCGTCGTCAGTCATTGCCTTGCAGCGGTGCCTGCGGCTCAGGGCAGCAGGTGTTGTACCGCGTCGCGCTCTTCGGCCAGTTCGGTTTCGGTGGCCTTCATTTTGGCCTGGCTGAACTCGCCGATCTCCGCGCCCTGAACGATCTCCCAGTCACCGCCCTTGCAACGGCAGGGGAAGGAGTAGATCAGGCCTTCGGCAATGCCGTAGGAGCCATCGGAGTACACGCCCATGGAGACCCAGTCGTCACCGTCGGTGCCCAGCGCCCAGGAGCGCATGTGGTCGATGGCGGCGTTGGCGGCAGAGGCGGCGGAGGAAGCACCGCGGGCCTTGATGATGGCGGCGCCGCGCTGCTGCACGGTGGGGATAAAGTCGGCCTCGTACCAGCTCTGGTCAACCAGGTCGATGGCCTTCTCGCCGCTTACCTTGGCGTTGAACAGGTCGGGGTACTGGGTGGCGCTGTGGTTGCCCCAGATGGTCATGTTGGTCACGTCGTTGACAGTCTTGCCGGTTTTCTGGGCAATCTGGGTCATGGCGCGGTTGTGATCCAGGCGGGTCATCGCGGTGAAGTTGCGCGGGTCGATGTCCGGCGCGTTGCGCTGGGTGATCAGGGCGTTGGTGTTGGCCGGGTTGCCCACCACCAGCACTTTGATGTTCTTGCTGGCGTTGTCGTTGATGGCCTTGCCCTGCACCGAGAAGATGGCGGCGTTGGCTTCCAGCAGGTCCTTGCGCTCCATGCCGGGGCCGCGGGGGCGGGCGCCTACCAGCAGGGCGTAGTCGGCGTCTTTGAAGGCCACGTTCGGGTCGTCGGAGCAGGTGATGCCGGCCAGCAACGGGAAGGCGCAGTCATCCAGTTCCATGCGCACGCCCTCAAGGGCTTCCATGGCGGGGGTGATGTCCAGCAGTTGCAGGATCACGGGCTGGTCGTCGCCCAGCATGGCGCCGGAAGCAATGCGAAACAGCAGGGCGTAGCCGATCTGGCCCGCGGCGCCAGTGACGGTGACTCGAACAGGTGCTTTCATGGAGAGGCGTCCTCAGTAGTCGGTTGGGGGGTATGTGGGGAAAATCGGGGCGCTCATTCTCCGGGGAAATGGATGAAAAAACAAGCAGCCCCCTGTAAAATGCGCCGCGAATCAACGACATGAAACCGCTCCCCATGCGCGAACTTTCCCGCAAGGAAAAAACCGAGTTCAACAAGCTGCAAAAGCGCCTGCGCCGCAACGTCGGCAACGCCATTGTCGACTACAACATGATCGAGGACGGCGACCGGGTGATGGTGTGCTTGTCTGGCGGCAAGGACTCCTACGGCATGCTGGATGTGCTGATGAACCTCAAGCAGAGCGCGCCGGTCAACTTCGAGCTGATTGCGGTCAACCTGGACCAGAAGCAGCCCGGCTTCCCCGAGGAGGTGCTGCCGGCCTACCTGGAGCAGCTTGGCATTCCTTATTACATCCTGGAGAAGGACACCTACAGCATCGTGCGCGAGGTGGTGCCGGAGGGCAAAACCACCTGCGGGCTGTGTTCGCGCCTGCGCCGGGGCAGCCTGTATGGCTTTGCCCAGGACATCGGCGCCAACAAAATCGCCCTTGGCCACCACCGGGACGATATTGTCGAAACCCTGTTCCTCAACATGTTCTTCCAGGGGTCCCTCAAGGCCATGCCGCCCAAGCTGCTCAGCGACGACGGCAAAAACGTGGTGATTCGCCCGCTGGCCTACTGTAAAGAGAAGGATCTGGCGGCCTACGCCGATTACAAGGCCTTTCCCATCATTCCCTGTAACCTCTGCGGGTCGCAGGAAAACCTCCAGCGCCAGCAGGTCAAGCAGATGCTGGCCGACTGGGAGCGCCAGTACCCGGGGCGCACCGAAACCATTTTTGGCGCCATTCGCAATGTGGCGCCGTCGCAGCTGGCGGATACAGGCCTGTTCGACTTCAGCAATCTGCGCGCCGAGGTCGACAGCGACCTCCACCTTCCCGGCATCCGGGTCGTCAACCTCTAGTGTCGGTTGCCGGCCACAGTGGCGCGGCAGTGGCCGCCGGCTCCCTGTTGCAGGCGCGGGGGCTGGGGCTGGAGCGCGGCGGCCGCGAGCTGTTTTGCGATCTGTCTTTCGCCGTGCGCCCCGGCCACCTGCTGCAGGTGGAGGGCGCCAATGGTGCCGGCAAAACCAGCCTGTTGCGCATTCTGGCCGGCCTGTCCCGCTACGGTTTTAGCGGCCAGGTGGAACGCGCTGCGCCGCTGCTGTACCTGGGCCATCACAGCGCCGTCAAGGCCATGTTGAGCCCGCGGGAAAACCTGGCCTGGCACATTGCCGGCGAGGGCAGCTACCGCGCGGATGAAATCGACACCGCCCTGGCCCAGGTGGGCCTGTACGGCTACGAAGACGTGCCCAGTCACACCCTGTCGGCGGGGCAGCACCGGCGGGTGAACCTGGCGCGCCTCTACCTGTCGCGCTCGCCACTGTGGCTGCTGGACGAACCCTTTACCGCCATCGACCGCGACGGCGTGGCGGCGCTGGAGGCTCTGCTGGTGCGCCATGCGCAGCAGGGCGGGGCGGTGGTGCTTACCTCCCACCAGCGCCTGTCGGTCAGTTACCCGGTGGCCCGGCTCGACCTGCGCGCGGGTTTGAAAGAGGGCTTGAGCGAGGGCGCACACACGTGAGTGCGCCAGGGCTGCTGGCCTTTTGCGGCCGCCTGCTGCGCCGCCAGTTGGTGCTGGCCCTGCGGCGGCCGGTGGATATCGGCAACCCCCTGCTGTTTTTTGCCATGGTGGTGGCCCTGTTCCCGCTGGGCCTTGGCCCGGCCCCGGCCGCGCTGGCCGGCTTTGCCCCCGGCATTCTGTGGATCATTGCCCTGCTGGCCAACCTGCTGACTGCCGACAACCTGTTTCGCGGTGATTTTGAAGACGGCAGCCTGGAGCAACTGCTGCTGTCGCCGCAGCCGCTGTACCTGTCGGTGCTGGCCTATGTACTGGCCCAGTGGCTGGTAACGGGGCTGCTGCTGGCTGTGCTGTCGCCGCTGTTTGCCCTGATGCTGGGCCTGCCGGGGGCGGCGGTGCCAACGCTGGTGGCCAGCTTGCTGCTGGGCACCGCGGTGCTCAGCCTGGTGGGCGGCATCGGCGCCGCCCTGACAGTGGGGTTGAAGCGGGGCGGCATGTTGATTGCCCTGCTCATTCTGCCCTTTTATATGCCGGTGCTGATTTTCGGCAGCGCCGCGGTGCAGGCGGTGGTCGGTGGCATGCCCGCCGCGTCGCACCTGGCCATTCTGGGTGCCATGCTGTGCCTGTCGGTGGCGCTGGCGCCACTGGCCATCAGCGCCGCCCTGCGGATCAGCATCGATGCCTGAGGCCGCGCCAAACACCCTTCCCATCAACACTGACAGGGCGCGGTTGTTGGCCCCCGGTCACGGAGTATAATGCCGCCGCTATGTGGTCTTTCTTTCACAAACTGGGCTCACCGCCGTGGCTGTACCGCATTACCGGTAGCATCCTGCGTTGGCTGTTGCCATTGACGCTCATCGCGCTGGCGGTGGGCGCCGTGTGGGGGCTGCTGTTCACCGCTCCGGATTTTCGCCAGGGCAACAGCTATCGCATCATCTATATCCACGTGCCCTCGGCGGTGGTGGCCCTGGCGGGCTACTACGTGATGGCCTTCGCCGGCGCCATCAGCCTGATCTGGAAAATGAAGATGGCCGACGTGGCGATGAAGTCCTGCGCGCCAGTGGGCGCGGCGCTGACCTTTATCGCCCTGGTTACCGGGGCCATCTGGGGCAAGCCCACCTGGGGTACTTGGTGGGTGTGGGATGCGCGCATTACCTCCATGCTGATTCTGCTCTTCCTCTATCTGGGGGTGATTGCCCTCTATGAGGCCTTTGACAACAAAGAGGCCGCCGGCAAGGCCTGCGCCGTGCTGACCCTGGTGGGCACCGTGAACATTCCCATCATCTACAAGTCGGTGGACTGGTGGTACAGCCTGCACCAGCCGGCCTCCATCAAATTTACCGGCGAATCCAGCATCGACCCGAGTATGCTGTACCCGCTGCTGCTGATGATCGGCAGTTTTTACGCACTGTTTACCTGTGCCCTGTTGATGAATATGCGGCTGGAAATCCTGCGCCGCGAATCCCGCACCGGCTGGGTGCGCAAACTGGTGGGAGCCTGATGTACTTCGATTCCCTGCATGCCGCCCTGGCGATGGAGGGTCACGGCCCCTTCGTCTGGGGCGCCTACGCCATTACGGCGCTTGTTCTGTTGACACTGCTGGTATCGCCGGTGCTGCGCGCGCGCCGCCTGCGCCGCGAACTGGCCGGTGACATTCGCCGCCGCGAGGCGGCTGCCGGGGAGGGTGGCTATGCATCCCGTACGTAAACAGCGGCTGATTGTGGTGCTGTGTGTGGTGCTGTTTTCCAGCGCCGCCATCGGCCTTATGGCCTACGCCTTGCGCGGCAATATCAACCTGTTCTTCCCGCCGGCGGAAGTGGCCGCCGGCAAGGCGCCCGTCGGCCAGCCGATCCGGGTGGGCGGCATGGTGGTGGATGGCAGTGTGCAGCGCAGCGACAACAGCCTGCGGGTGCGCTTTGAGGTAACGGACTACCAGGCCAGCGTGCCGATAGTGTACGAGGGCATTCTGCCGGACCTGTTCGACGAGGGGCAGGGCGCCGTTGCCGCCGGGGTGCTGGACGAAAACGGCGTGCTGCAGGCCACCGAAGTGCTGGCCAAGCACGATGAAAACTACATGCCGCCGGAAGTCGCCGACGCGCTGGAAAAATCCAGGGCGCAAATGGGCGCGGGTAACGCGGATAAGGCGGGCAAGGGGCAGGGCGAATGATTCCAGAGTTCGGGCACTTTGCCCTCATTATTGCCCTGTGCCTGGCGGTGCTGCTGGCCACCGTGCCCCTGTGGGGCGCCTGGCGGCGCAACACCGGCGCCATGGCGCTGGCGCCGGGGCTGGCCATGGGCCTGCTGGTGTTTACCGGCATCGCGTTTGTGTGCCTGACCACCGCTTTTTTGCAGGACGACTTCTCGGTCGAGGTGGTGGCCAACAACTCCAACAGCCTGCTGCCGCCCATCTATAAATTCTCCGCCGTGTGGGGCAACCACGAGGGCTCCCTGCTGCTGTGGGTGCTCATTCTCGCGGTGTGGACGGCGGCGGTGGCTCTCTTCAGCCGGGAACTGCCGCTGCTGGTGTTGTCGCGGGTGCTGGCGGTGATGGGCTTTGTGGCGGTGGGTTTTCTGTCCTTCTCCCTGCTCACCTCCAACCCCTTCGCCCGGCTGATTCCCGGCACCCCGGCAGACGGCCAGGACTTGAACCCCCTGCTGCAGGACCCGGGCCTGATCATTCACCCGCCGCTGTTGTACATGGGCTATGTGGGCTTTTCGGTGGCCTTTGCCTTTGCCATCGCGGCCCTGCTGGGCGGGCGCCTGGATGCGAGTTGGGCGCGCTGGTCGAGGCCCTGGACCAACATCGCTTGGGCCTTTCTGACGCTGGGTATCATGCTCGGCAGCTGGTGGGCCTATTATGAGCTGGGCTGGGGCGGCTGGTGGTTCTGGGACCCGGTCGAAAACGCCTCCTTCATGCCCTGGCTGGCGGGCACCGCCCTGCTGCATTCGCTGGCGGTGACCGAAAAGCGCGGCCTGTTCAAAAGCTGGACGGTGCTGCTGGCCATCTTCGCCTTCTCCCTGAGCCTGCTGGGCACGTTTCTGGTGCGCTCCGGGGTGCTGACCTCGGTGCACGCCTTTGCCACCGACCCGGCCCGCGGGCTGTTCATTCTGGTGTTCCTGGCCATTGTGGTGGGTGGCTCCCTGACCCTGTACGCCCTGCGCGCGCCGGCGGTGAACAGCCGGGTGAGTTTTGCCTGGCTGTCGCGGGAAACCCTGCTGCTGGTGAACAACGTAGTGTTTCTGGTGGCCACCCTTACTGTGCTGTTCGGCACCTTGTTCCCGTTGCTGATGGACGCCCTGGGGCAGGGCAAGTACTCGGTGGGCCCGCCGTATTTCAACGCCGTATTTGTGCCGCTGATGGCCCTGCTGGTGCCCTTCATGGGCCTGGGGCCGGTGTCCCGCTGGAAGCGCGACAGCGCCCAGCGCTGGAAGGCCGAGCTGCTGTTGCCGACCCTGGCCGCCCTGGCCTGTGGCCTGACCCTGCCGCTGCTGCACGGCGAGTACAACCTGTGGGTGGCGTTGGCGCTGGTGCTGGCGGGCTGGCTGTTGCTGGGCCTGCTGCGGGATGTGTGGTTCCGCCTGCGCGCCGCGCCAACCCTGGCCCGTGGCCTGCGCCGCACGCCGGCCAGCTACTGGGGCATGGTGCTGGCTCACCTGGGTTTTGCCGCCTGTGTGGTGGGGGTGGTGGCCACCAGCCAGTACAGCATCGAGCGCGACCTGAAAATGGAGGTTGGCCAGGCAGAAACGCTGGCCGGCTACCGCTTTGAATTTGTGGAGTTGGCCAATTTCCGCGGCCCCAATTACCTGGCCGACGAGGCCCGCTTTGTGGTGTCCCGCAATGGCGAGGAAGTGGCCCGGCTGGCGCCCCAGAAGCGGCGCTATCTGGCCAGCAACCAGATTATGACCGAGGCCGCCATCGACGCCGGCCTGTTCCGCGACCTTTACGTCGCCATGGGCGAGCCGGTGGGGCAGGGCGGTGCCTGGGCGATTCGCCTGCATTACAAGCCCATGGTGCGCTGGATGTGGCTCGGCGCCATCTTCATGGCGGTGGGCGGTTTTGTCACCGTGATGGACAAACGCTACCGCCGCCAGCGGGCGGCGCGGGCAGCTGGCGCAGGGGAGGTAGCCCATGGCGCCCAGGCTTAAACTCTTCCTGCCGCTGATCCTGTTTGCGGTACTCGCCCTGTTCCTGTTCCGGGGCCTGTCACTGGACCCGCGGGCCATGCCCTCGGCCCTCATCGACAAGCCCTTTCCGGTGTTCTCCCTGCCGGCCCTGGAAAGCGGTGAAACGCTGGACCGCAGCCTGCTGCTCGGCAAGGTGAGCCTGGTCAACATCTGGGCCACCTGGTGCATCTCCTGCCGGGTGGAGCACCCCTACCTCAACCAGTTGACCGAGGCTGGCATTCACATCGTCGGTGTGAACTACAAGGACGATGACGCCGCCGCGCAGCGCTGGCTGGCCGATCTCGGCAACCCCTACAGCGTCAATATTGTTGATGCCGATGGCAATCTCGGCCTTGACCTCGGCGTTTACGGCGCGCCGGAAACCTACTTTGTCGATGCCGAGGGCGTCATTCGCTACCGCCATGTGGGGGTGATCGACGAGCGGGTTTGGCGCAGCAAGCTGGCGGCCATTTATGCGGAGATCGGCGGCGAACTGCCGCCCGCACTGGCGGAGGCCGGGCCATGAAAAGGATGATCGCACTGCTGCTCGGGTGCTGGGTGCTGGCCGCCGGGGCGGTGATCGAAACCTACGAGTTCAGCTCGCCGGAACTGGAGGCGCGCTACCACGCCCTGAGCCAGGAGCTGCGCTGCCCCAAGTGCCAGAACCAGAACATCGCCGACTCCAACGCACCCATCGCCCAGGATCTGCGCAAGCAGCTGTATCAACAGCTGGAGTCCGGCGCGACGGATGCCGAGATTCTCGACTACATGGTGGCCCGCTACGGTGAGTTTGTGCGCTATCGCCCCGAGATGGGCGGGGCCACCCTGATCCTGTGGTTGGCGCCGGTGCTGCTGCTGGCGGTGGGGATTGTGGTGGCGCTGGCGGTGCTGCGCTCCCGGCGCGATGCCGACAGCCGGGCCCTGACCGAAGAAGAGCAGCGCAAGCTGCAGGAAATGCTGGAGCGGGAGCAAGACGCTTGACCACCTTTATTCTGGCCTGTGCGGGACTGGTCCTGCTCAGCGGCCTGTTTTACCTGTTTCCCTCCCGTCGCGGCAGCGGCGCCGAGGCCTTGGAGCGCGCCAACTTCGAATGGTACCGCCTGCGCCAGCAGGAGCTGGCCGAGGGCGGGGACGACGCCCTGGACGACGACGCCCGCCTGCGCCTGCTGGAAGAAGAACAGGCCCGCGCCAACGCCAAAACCAGCGTGAGGGCCGAAAGCCAGCGCTTCCCCGGCTGGTTGCTGTTGCCGGTGGTGGCGGTAGCCGCTTTCGGGCTGTATTACCTGCTTGGCGCCGCCCCGGATGTGGTGCTCAACCAGCGCCTGCAGCAACTGGATGAATCGGCCTCGGCCACCGAGGTCTATGCGGTGATGTCGGCGGTGGAGGCGCGCTCGGCCCAGCGCCCGGACAACCTGCATTACAAAGCGCTGCTCGGCCGCTACTACATGGGGCAGGAGGAGTACACCCAGGCCGCCGACACCTACAGCGTGATGGCCGATGCCGCCCCCGGCGACGCCTACGCCCTGGCCTACGCCGCCCAGGCCCGCTATCTCGCCGCCGGCCGAGTGCTGGATGACGAATCCCAGCGTCTGGCGGAGGCCTCCCTGGCCATCAACCCCCACCAGCGTACCGCCCTCGGCCTGCTGGGCATGGTGTCCTTCGAGCAGGGCCAGTACCGGGCTGCCATCCAGTACTGGGAGCGCCTGCGCGCCACCGAACAGCCGGGGTCCGACAGCGACCGCATGATTGCCGGCGTTATCGAGCAGGCGCGGCAAAAGCTGGGCGAATCCGGCGCCGAGAGTGCTACCAGTGAAGCCGGCCTGGCTGCCGCTGAACCCGCGCCGGGTGCGGGCGTGGGCGAAGGTGTGACCGTGCGTGTCTCCCTGCCGGAAGGGGCCGAGCTTGACCCGGATGACACCGTGTTCGTGCTGGCCCGCAACCCCGACAGCGGCAGCCGCATGCCCATTGCCGTGCAGCGCCTGCGGGCCGCCCAGTTGCCGATGACCCTGCGCCTGGATGACAGCAGCTCCATGGCCGGCCAGAAGCTGTCCCAGACCGAGAAGGTCGTGGTGGTAGTGCAGGTTTCACCCAGTGGCCAGCCCGGTGAAGCCAGCGCCAGCTGGCTGGGGCGCGGTGGCCCCCTGGCGCCCAGCGCCAA
The DNA here is from genome assembly GCF_003402235.1 of Parahaliea mediterranea. Lineage (GTDB taxonomy): Bacteria > Pseudomonadota > Gammaproteobacteria > Pseudomonadales > Halieaceae > Parahaliea > Parahaliea mediterranea. Next base: position 104,565 of record NZ_QEWO01000002.1, on the reverse strand, counting down.
CGTGGATGAAGTGGTAGAGGTCGTGCTGAGCCCGCGGCAGGGCTAGGGGGCCAAGCCCCAAAGATTAAAGCGTTTGCGTCATGGCCAGCGTTGCAGGGCAGTATCGATCATGACCCCAGCCAAAAACAGACTCGAAAACAGCCGCGTGTGCCGGAAGGCCCAGGCGGAAAACCACAGCGGCCAGGCCTCGTGTGGATAGTTGGCCGGCCGCTGGTCGGGTTTGGGCGCGCCGAAGCGGGGCCACAGGGCCAGCAGGCGCGGCAGGCAGGCCAGCACCAGTAACAGCGGCCAGCCAAATTCGTCCTGCCACACCAGCGCCAGGCACAGCAGATACTGGCACAGCAGCAGGGCGCGGGTGCATGCGCGTGCCAGCCCATCCCCCAGCAGCACCGGCAGGGTGTTGACCCCCTTGGCGCGGTCGGCTGGCATTTTGTCGATGTGCTTGCCAAACAGCACAGCCGTTGGCCCCAGGGCAAACACCATGCTCAGGGTGGTAACCGGCCAGCTCCACTGGCCGCTGGCGATATAGTAGCTGCCACCCACCATCAGGGGGCCCCACACCAGCAGCACCGCCGGCTCGCCCAGCCCGTAGTACTTCAGCGGCCAGGTATAAAAAAGCACAAAGAAGGCACCGGCCAGCATCAGGTGCAGGGTCACCTCGCCCCGCAGCGCCACCAGCCACAGCCCCAGTGCCAGCGCCAGCAGGCCGGTGGGCGCCAGGTAACGCCAGAAGCCGGCCTGGCTCACCAGGCCATCTTCCAGAATGTGCACGCCGTACTGTTTGCGGTAGTCGTTGTCGCGGTCGATGCCGCGGCGGCTGTCACTGTAGTCGTTCAGCAGGTTGTTGGTGGCGTGGGCCAGCAACAGCCCGAGGGTGCACAGCAGCCAGGGCAGGGTGTCGAAGCGCCCGTCGCGCCAGGCCAGCAGGCCGCCCAGGGCCGCCGCGGCCAGGGTCATGAACAGCACCGAGGCGCGGCAGGCCAGCAGCCAGCGCGCCAGCGGGTCCAGTGCCTGCCATTGCTGGGCGCTGAGCTTGGGCATGTGGGTGAGGGCGCGGCCCCACATCTGCAGGTTTGGCATCGGGCTCCGGAGGGGGGCTGTTTTAGGGATTTATGGGCTGCGGGCATAGTGTTACCGAATTAAGTCCGATACACTAGATGTAGTGTTCCGGGGTCGCTGAAAATCCGTTCCCTTTCGGGATAAAACCTTATAAAACAGCAGGGTGCGAAAGTTAGTTAAGGTCATATGAGACTCAAGTCCATCAAGCTGGCCGGTTTCAAGTCCTTTGTCGACCCGACAACCGTCAGCTTCCCCAGCAATATGTGCGCAGTTGTCGGCCCCAATGGCTGCGGCAAATCCAATGTTATCGACGCCGTGCGCTGGGTGATGGGGGAGTCTTCCGCCAAGAACCTGCGCGGCGAATCCATGACTGACGTGATCTTCAACGGCTCGGTCAACCGCCAGCCAGTGGGGCAGGCGTCCATCGAACTGGTGTTCGACAACAGCGATGGCGGCGTCGGCGGCGAATACGCCAGTTACGCCGAAATCTCCATCAAGCGCCTGGTGACCCGCGAGGGCCAGTCGGAGTACTTCCTCAACGGCACCAAGTGCCGCCGCCGCGACATCACCGACATCTTCCTTGGCACCGGCCTTGGGCCGCGCAGCTACGCCATTATTGAGCAGGGCATGATTTCCCGGCTGATCGAATCCAAGCCGGAAGAGCTGCGGGTGTTTATTGAAGAGGCCGCGGGCATCTCCAAATACAAGGAGCGGCGCAAGGAAACCGAGAGCCGGATGCGCCGCACGCTGGAGAACCTGGAGCGCCTCACCGACCTGCGGGACGAACTGGAGCGCCAGCTTCAGCACCTGCAGCGCCAGGCCCAGGCAGCGGAAAAGTACAGCGAATTCAAAGAGGAAGAGCGCACACTGAAGGCACAGCTTCAGGCCCTGCAGTGGCGCGAGCTGGATGTTCAGGTGCGCAGCGCCAGCCAGGCGATTGCCGAGCTGGAGGTCAAGCTGGAGTCGGTGCACGCCGAGCACCAGCAGGTGGACACCGCCATCGAGCAGCACCGGCTGGAGCACACCGACCGCAACGACGCCTTCAACAAGGTGCAGGCCAATTACTACGCCCTTGGCTCGGAAGTGGCCCGTATCGAGCAGACCATCAAGCACCAGCAGGAGCGCGGGCGCCAGCTGCAGGACGACCTGAGTCAGACCCTCGCCAGCCTGGCCGAATCCGAAACCCACCTGGGCGAAGACAGCCGCAAGCTGCAAGCCTGGGAGGCCGAGCGCGAGACCCTGGCGCCGGATCTGGAGATGCTGCAAGCGGTGGAAGAGGGCTCCGCCGAGGCCCTGCTGCTGGCGGAAGAGGCCATGCACGCCTGGCAGCAGCGCTGGGACGACTTTAACCAGCACGCCGCCGAGCCGCGCCAGCAGGCCGAGGTGCAGCAATCGCGCATCCAGCACCTGGAGCAGGCCATGCAGCGCCTGCAGAACCGTATCGGCCAGCTGGAGCAGGAGCGCGAGAACCTGGCCTCCGGCCCAGCGGACGACGAGATAGAAGCCCTCGGCGAGCAGCTGGCGGAAACCGAGATGGTGATGGCCGAGCTGGAGCAGCGCGGGGAATCGCTGGTTGATGACCTGGGCGGCCACCGCGAGCGCACCGAATCCCTGGGCGCGGAGCTGGACCAGCTGCGCTCCACACTGCAGCAAAAGCGCGGCCGGCTGGCCTCGCTGGAAGCACTGCAGCAGGCGGCCATGGAAGACAGCGACCAGGCCGTCGGCGACTGGCTGCGCGATGCCCAGCTGAGTGACCGCCCCCGCCTGCTGGAGAAACTCGACGTTGAAGAAGGTTGGCAGCTGGCGGTGGAAACCGTGCTGGGTGCCGATCTGCAGGCGGTGTGTGTCGACGACCTGGCCGGTTTTGGCGATCGCCTTGCCGCCCTCGAAAAAGGCCAGCTGACCCTGGTGCAGGACGGCCCCGCGCCGGCACCGGCCAGCGACGCGCTGGCCGCCAAAGTGCGTAACGGCGGCCTGGCCGGCAGCCTGCTGGCCGGCGTAAAAGTGGCGCAGGATTTGCCCGCCGCCCTCGGCCTGCGCGCCGGGCTGGCCGCCGGTGAATCGCTGATTACGCGCGATGGTATCTGGCTCGGCCCCAACTGGGTGCGGGTCACCCGGCTCAGCGACCAGCAGGGCGGTGTCATCCAGCGCCAGCAGGAGCTGGAAAGCCTGGCGGCGGAGGTCGAGCAGCTGGCCGGTGACATTGCCTCCCTTGAAGCCGAGCAGCAGGGCGCCCGGGAGCAGATTCGCCAGCTGGAAGAGCAGCGCCAGCAGGGCCAGCGCGAGCTGCAGGCGGCTACCCGCCAGCACGCCGAATACAGTGCCCAGCTGTCGGCGCACCGGGCCAAGGTGGAGCAGATCACCGCCCGCCGCGAGCGCCTGCAGGCCGATATAGAAGAGGCCCGGGCTCAGTTTGCCCAGGAGCAGGAATCCGTCGCCGAGGCGCGGCAGATTCTGTCTGAAGCCATCGAGCGGATGGAGACCGATTCCCGCGAGCGCGAGGCCCTGCTGTCTACCCGCGATGAAACCCGCAGCAACCTGGATGCAGTGCGCCAGAAGGCGCGCCACGACAAGGACGCCGCCCACCAGGCCGCCATGCGCTCGCAGTCACTGGATACCCAGCTCAACGCCGTGCGCCAGACCATCGAGCGCACCCGCAGCCAGGTGGCCCAGTTGCAGGAGCGCCGGCAGGTGCTGGAAGCCGGCCTCAACGAATCCGACAACCCGCTGGATGCCCTGCAGGAAGAGCTGGATGCCCAGCTGGAATTGCGCCTGCAATCCGAGGGCGAGCTCACCGAGGCCCGCCAGGCGATGGCGGAAGTGGAGCACGCCCTGCGCCAGGCCGAGCAGCAGCGCGGCGCCATCGAGCAGCGCGCCCAGGCCGTGCGCAGTGAGCTGGAGCAGTTGCGGCTCAAGCACCAGGGCCTGCAGGTGCAGCGCGAAAACATCCAGCGCCAGCTCACCGAAAACGAACACGACGTGCAGCAGGTGCTGGACACCATGCCCGAGGGCGCCAACGAAGACGAGTGGCAGCGCTCGTTGGAGCGGGTGGCCAACCGTATCGCCCGGCTGGGGCCGATCAACCTCGCCGCCATCGACGAGTACAGCCTGCAGTCCGAGCGCAAGAACTACCTGGATGCCCAGAACGAAGACCTGCACACCGCGCTGGAAACCCTTGAGTCGGCCATCCGCAAGATCGACAAGGAAACCCGCAACCGCTTCCGCGACACCTTCGACAAGGTGAACAGCGGCCTGCAGGAATTGTTCCCGCGCGTCTTCGGCGGCGGCAGCGCCTACCTTGAACTGACCGGCGACGACCTGCTCGACACCGGCATCTCCATCATGGCGCGGCCCCCGGGCAAGAAAAACAGCACCATTCACCTGCTCTCCGGTGGCGAAAAGGCACTCACCGCCATCGCGCTGGTGTTCTCCATTTTCCAGCTTAATCCGGCGCCTTTCTGTATGCTGGACGAGGTGGACGCGCCGCTGGACGACGCCAACGTTGGCCGCTATGCGCGCATGGTGAAGGAGATGTCCGAGAAGGTGCAGTTCATTTACATCACCCACAACAAGATCTCCATGGAACTGGCGGATCAGTTGATGGGCGTCACCATGCACGAGCCGGGCGTATCCCGGCTGGTGACGGTAGACGTGGAAGAGGCGGCCGAGCTGGCCGCAAGTTAATTGAGATCGAGTCAGAACGGGCGCGAGTGATATGGCGGACTTAACGATTCGGGACTGGATGGTCATCATCGGGACGCTGCTGATTCTGGCAGTGCTGGCCGATGCCTGGCGACGAATCTATCAGGACCGGCGCGCGCCGGTGCGTATGAAACTGTCCGCATCGGGCGACGAGGGTGAAGAGGACGGGCGCAGCGCCCGCGATATCGACCTGGCCTGGCTGAAAGAATTGCCTAACGGCGGTGCGAGAGTGGTGGATCGCGATGCCGGACGGGACGATGAGTACGACGCGAGCCCTGAGACTGACGACGAGATCGGTGACGAAGCGATGGGCGAGTCCGCCCCCGAACCGCGGGCGGCCCAGGCTCCCATTGAGCCGGCAGCCGTCGCTGAAGACCCGCTGGATGAAGCCGCAGGAGCCGCACCGCTGTCAGAGCCCGTGCCGCCGCGCCAAACCGCACAGCCTGCACGCGCCGTGGCCGGGTCGGAACCGGCGCTGAAACAAGCGCCGCCACAGCAATCGTCTCAACAACAGCGCCAGTCACCAGCGCCCCGGCAGGCAGAATCCGAAACAGCGCCCCGTTCCCGCCCATCCAGCCGCGACGAGGACGATGTGGAGCTGTTCAGCGGCATGAGCAGCAGCGACGAACCGGAAAACCTCGACTGGCTGGACGCCCTGGAAGCGGAGCCGAAGCCGGAACCGGCGATGGGCGGCCAGACCCGCGCCCAGCTGCCCCGCGATGTGGCCTCCGAGGTCTTCATGCTGAATGTGGTGGCGCGCGATCCGCAGGGCTTTCGCGGCGATGACATCATGCAGATCCTGCTGGCCTGTGGCCTGCGCTTTGGCGACATGAGCTTCTTCCACCGTCACGAGCACGATACCGGCAAGGGCCCCATCCAGTTCAGCGTGGCCAACATGCTGCAACCCGGCGTGTTCGACATCGATCGCATGGATGACTTCACCACCAAGGGGCTGGTGTTCTTCGTCACCCTGCCGGGCCCCGACGACATGATGAAGGCCTACGACTACATGCTGGAGACCGCCCAGGCGGTGGCCCGCAACCTGAAGGGCGATGTGCTGGACGAAACCCGCAGCGTACTCACCCGCCAGACCCTGGAACACGCCCGCCAGCAGATTCGCGATCTCGAGCGCCGCCTGCTGGCCAAGGCGCGCTGACTTTGCTGGCAGGCAAGTCCGGGAAGACGCAGGCGTGACAGCAGCAAGCCCCGAGCAGGAAGCGGCCCGCCTGCGAGAGCAGCTCGAGCAGTGGAACTACCAGTACTACGTGCTTGATGACCCCAGTGTGCCGGATGCCGAGTACGACCGCGCCATGCGCCAGCTGGTGGAGCTGGAAACCCAGCACCCGGCGCTGCTGCGCCCGGATTCACCCAGCCAGCGCGTTGGTGGTGAGCCCCTGGCGGGCTTTACCCAGGTGCGCCACGAACTCCCCATGCTGTCGCTGGACAACGCCTTCAATGCCGACGAGCTTGAGGATTTTAATCGCCGGGTACTGGAGCGCCTGAAGCTGGCGCCCGATACCGAGTTGGAATTTGCCTGCGAACCCAAGCTGGACGGGATTGCCGTCAGCCTGCTGTACCGTGACGGCGTGCTGGAGCGCGGCGCCACTCGCGGCGATGGCACCACCGGCGAAGACATTACCCACAACGTGCGCACCATCCAGTCGGTGCCCCTGCGCCTGCGGGGCAGTGGCTACCCACAGGTACTGGAGGTGCGTGGCGAAATCTACCTGCCCAAGGCTGGCTTTGAAGCGCTGAATGCCCGCGCCCGGGAGAAGGGCGAGAAGACCTTCGTCAACCCGCGCAATGCCGCCGCCGGCACCCTGCGCCAGCTGGATGCCCGCCTGACCGCCGAGCGCCCGTTGCAAATGTGCTGCTACAGCGTGGGGCTTTACCAAGGGGGCGCGTTGCCCGAGCGGCAGTCGGACATCCTCGAGCAACTGCACCAGTGGGGCCTGCGCATCAATCCTGAGTCAAAAGTGGTGCGCGGCTTTGCCGCCTGCGATGCCTACTACGACGAACTCGCCCAGCGCCGCGACGCCTTGCCCTACGACATCGACGGTATCGTTTACAAAGTGAACGAGCTGGCCCTGCAGGAACAACTGGGCGCGGTGTCCCGGGCCCCGCGCTGGGCCATTGCCCGCAAGTTTCCCGCCCAGGAGGAAGTCACCCGCCTGCTGGCGGTGGAATTCCAGGTGGGCCGCACCGGCGCCGTTACGCCGGTGGCGCGGCTGGAGCCGGTCTTTGTGGGCGGGGTCACCGTGAGCAACGCCACCCTGCACAACAGTGACGAGATCGAACGCCTGGGTGTGATGGTGGGCGATAGCGTGATCGTGCGCCGGGCCGGGGATGTGATTCCCCAGGTGGTGTCGGTGGTACAGGCCGAACGCCCGGACGATGCCAGGGCGGTGGTGTTCCCCAGCGCCTGCCCGGTGTGTGGCTCGGCGCTTGAGCGCGAGCCCGACGAGGCGGTGCTGCGCTGCATGGGCGGGCTGGTATGCGGCGCCCAGCAGAAGGCGGCCCTGCGGCATTTTGTGTCGCGCCGCGCCATGGATATCGACGGCCTCGGCGACAAGCTCATTGAGCAGTTGGTGGATCAGCAACTGGTGGATAACGCCGCGGGCCTGTTCCACCTTGAGAAAACCCAGCTGACCAACCTGGAGCGCATGGGCGAAAAATCCGCCGACAAGCTCTTGAAGGCTCTGGAGGCCAGCAAGCACACCACCCTGGAGCGTTTTATTTTCGCCCTGGGCATTCGCGAGGTGGGCGAGGCCACCGCGCGCAACCTGGCGCGCCACTTTGGCAGCTGGGAAGCCCTGTCGGCGGCCTCCGAAGAGGCCTTGCTGGCGGTGCCGGATGTGGGCCCGGTGGTGGCCGACCACCTGCGCCAGTTCTTCGACGACGCCGGGCTGATGGGCGTGGTCGAGCAGTTGCGGGCGGCCGGCGTGCACTGGCCGGATGTGGAAGTGGTGGCCGCACAAACCCTGCCGCTGGACGGGCAGACCTGGGTGGTGACCGGCAGCCTGCAAGCCATGGGCCGCAGCGACGCCAAGGCCCACCTGCAGGCGCTGGGCGCAAAAGTAGCGGGCAGCGTGTCGGCCAAAACCCACTGCGTGGTGGCGGGCCCCGGTGCCGGTTCCAAGCTCGCCAAGGCAGAGCAGCTGGGTATTGATGTTATCGACGAGGCGGCCTTTGTCGCGCTACTGGCCGAACATGGAGTCACCCTTTGAGCCTGTTTCGTTGTTGTCTGTTTGGTTTTCTCCCGTTTCGCCAGTTGCGACTGTTTTGCGTGCGTCGTTCAAGCTTTCGTTTGCCGGGTTTTAGCCCCGCTGGCTTTAGCCTGTCCGGTGCTGCCCCGCTGCGGCTCAGCCTGGCCTGTTGTGTGCTGGCGCTGCTCGGCGGCTGTGCGTCCACGCCCCGCAACGTGGACAACATCTGCAGTATTTTCTACGAGAAGGACGACTGGTACGAAGAGGCGGAAGACGCACGCAAGGAGTGGGGCAGTCCGATTCCGGTGATGATGGCCATCATGCACCAGGAGTCCCGCTTTGTGGCGCGGGCCAAGCCGCCGCGCAAAAAAATCCTCGGTTTCATCCCGGGCCCGCGGCCGTCGGACTCCTTCGGCTACAGCCAGGCGCTGGGCTCCACCTGGAAGAGCTACAAGCGCGACGCCGGCCGCTACGGCGCCGACCGCGACGACTTTGGCGACGCCATCGACTTCATCGGCTGGTACAACTACCAGTCCTACAAGCGCAGCGGCATCAATCGCGCCGATACCTACCGCCTGTATCTGGCTTATCACGAGGGGCACGGCGGTTATAACCGCGGCACCTATCGCAGCAAGGCCTGGTTGCAAAACGTGGCTAAAAAAGTTTCCCGGCGCGCCGCCAGTTATAGCGCGCAGCTGGCCACCTGCGAGGAAGACCTGCAGGACGACGGCTGGTTCTTCGGCATCTTTTAAAGCCACCTGCCGGCGCGGTTTAATATGCCGCCCGCGCCGCGCCAAACCCGCGCCGTTACAGCATTTTCATGTAATTGAATGAGTGCGGCGGGTGAAAAGCCCCGGCAGCTGTGACAAACTCCAAAGACCTAAATAATAGACGCGGGGCCCTGTACCCGCGCGGGAGTAAGTCGCTGCTGTGGAACCGACCGATGTAAAGAACCCGGAGTACTTTCACAAGGTGGTGGACTGCCAGTACGCCTGTCCAGCCCACACCCCGGTACCCGAATATATTCGCCTGATCGCCGCCCGGCGTTACACCGAAGCCTACATGATCAACTGGGAATCCAACGTGTTTCCCGGTGTGCTGGGCCGCACCTGTGATCGCCCCTGTGAACCCGCCTGCCGGCGGGGCAGGATAGAAAAGGAGCCGGTGGCTATCTGCCGCCTGAAACGGGTGGCCGCCGACAACAAGGGCGAGGTGCGCGATCGCATGCCCGCCATCCCGGAGCAGAAAAACGGCAAGCGCATTGCCTGCATCGGCGCCGGGCCTGCCTCCCTCACCGTGGCTCGCGATTTGATGCCGCTGGGCTACAGCATCGACATCTACGACAACCAGATTGCCGGTGGCGGCATGATGCGCAGCCAGATTCCCTCCTTCCGCCTGCCCATCCAGGTGCTGGACGAAGAGGTGAACTTCATCCTCGACATGGGGGTGACGACTTTCTTCGACATCGAAGTCACCAGCATGCAATCCATCATCGACAAAGGCTACGATGCCATTTTTGTCGGCACCGGCGCGCCGCGTGGCAAGGGGCTCGAATTGCCGGGCCTGGCCGAGGCGGGGGATGCCGTGCACGTCGGTATCGACTGGCTGTCCAGCGTGGCCTTTGAGCACATCGACAGCATCGGCAAAAAGGTGCTGGTGCTGGGCGGTGGCAATACCGCCATGGATTGCTGCCGCACCTCCAAGCGCCTTGGCGGAGAGGATGTGCGCGTGGTGGTGCGCAGCCCCTTTGCCGACATGAAGGCATCGCCGTGGGAAAAAGAGGATGCCATGCACGAGGGCATTCCCATCTACGACAACCACACGCCGAAGGAATTTGTCATCGAGGACGGCAAGCTCAAGGGCATGCTGTTCGAGAAGGTGGAGGCCAAGTACGACGACAACGGCAAGCGCAGCCTGGTGCCCACCGGTGAGGACTGGGTGTTCATGGAGGCGGACGATGTGCTGATGGCCATCGGCCAGGAAAACGCCTTCCCGTGGATTGAGCGCGACCTCGGCATTGATTTTGACAAGTGGGATATGCCGGTGGTGGATGAGACAAGCTTCCAGTCCACCAATCCGAAGATCTTCTTCGGTGGCGATGCCGCCTTTGGCCCGGAGAACGTTATCACCGCCGTGGCCCACGGCCACCAGGCGGCGGTGAGCATCGACCTGTTCTGCCGCGGTGAATCGGTGCAGGATCGCCCCGCGCCGCGCACCAACCTCATCAGCCAGAAAATGGGCATTCACGAGTGGAGCTACGACAACGCCGTGGAGAACGACGAGCGTTACATCGTGCCGCTGGCGCCGCTGGAGAAGGCCCTGGGCGATCGCAAGGTGGAGGTGGAACTGGGCTTCGACCAGGAAATGGGCTTCAAAGAAGCCGAGCGCTGCCTGAATTGCGACGTGCAAACGGTGTTCGAGGAAAGCCGCTGTATTGAGTGCGACGCCTGCGTGGATATCTGCCCCACGGACTGCATCAGCTTTACCGCCAATGGCGATGAGCAGGAACTGCGCGGGCGCCTGAGTGCCCCGGCCGGCAACCTGGCCCAGGATCTCTACGTGTCGGAGGCTCTTCCGACAACCCGGGTGATGGTCAAGGATGAAAACGTCTGCCTGCACTGCGGCCTGTGCGCCGAGCGCTGCCCCACCACGGCCTGGGATATGCAGAAGTTCCTGTACAACGTCAGCAAAGCGGGGCAGGCGGCATGAAGTCTCTCGAAGCAGTCAACGAATTCGTCATCAAGTTCGCCAACGTCAATGGCACCGGCTCCGCCAGCGCCAACAACCTGTTTGCCAAGGCCCTGTTCCGCATGGGCCTGCCGGTCAGCCCGAAGAACATCTTTCCCTCCAACATTCAGGGCCTGCCCACCTGGTACGAAGTGCGGGTGAGCGAGAAGGGCTACCTGGGCCGGCGCGGCGGCGTGGACATCATGGTGTCGGTCAACCCCCAGAGCATGCCCCAGGACATCAAAGAGGTGGAGCCGGGCGGTTACTTTATCTACGACGACACCAAGCCCCTGGACCTGCGCCTGATTCGCAATGACGTGAACATCATCGGCCTGCCGCTGACCCGTATCTGCAATGAGCAGTACGACGATCCGCGCCAGCGCCAACTGTTCAAGAACGTGATTTACGTCGGCGCCCTGGCGGCCCTGCTGGACATGGATTTTGCCGTGCTCACCCAGCTGGTGGGTGACCAGTTCAAGGGCAAGGAAAAACTGGTGCTGCCGAACATTCACGCGCTGGAGCTGGGCCACCAGTATGTGAAGTCCAACCTGCAGTGCCCCATCGGCATCACCGTGCGCGCCAGCGACCAGGTGGGGGATAAAATCCTGCTGGATGGCAACACGGCCCTTGGGCTTGGCGCCATCTACGGCGGCGCCACCGTGGCGGCCTGGTACCCGATCACGCCGTCTACCTCGGTGGTGGATGCCTTTGAAAAATACGCCAAGCGCCTGCGCATCGACCCGGGCACGGGCGCGCGCAATTACGCCATCGTTCAGGCCGAGGATGAGCTGGCCGCCATGGGCATGGTGATTGGCGCCAGCTGGAACGGCGCCCGCGCCTTTACCGCCACCAGCGGCCCCGGCCTGTCATTGATGAGCGAATTCCTGGGCCTGGCCTATTTCGCCGAGATACCCACTGTGCTGTTTGATGTGCAGCGGGCAGGCCCCTCCACTGGCATGCCCACCCGCACCCAGCAGTCCGACGTGCTGTCGGCGGCTTACGCCTCCCACGGCGATACCAAGCAGGTGCTGCTGTTTCCGGCAACGCCCAAGGAGTGCTTCGACATGGGGGCGGCGTCCTTCGACCTCGCCGAGCGTCTGCAGACGCCGATCATCCTCATGACCGACCTCGACCTTGGCATGAACGATAATATGTCCGAGCCCCTGCACTGGGATGACGAGCGCAGGTACGACCGCGGCAAGGTGCTGTCGGCAGAAGATCTGGACAAGATCGAGCGCTACGGTCGCTACCTGGATGTGGACGGCGACGCCATCTGCTATCGCACCTATCCGGGCACCCACCCGGAGAAGGGCGCCTTCTTTACCCGTGGCACCAGTCGCGACGAGTACGCCGTGTACACCGAGCGCGGTGAGGAGTACGAGAAGAACATGCACCGGTTGATGGCCAAGTGGGAGACCATCAAGGAATACGTTCCCAAGCCCGAGGTGGTGCGCAGCAAGCAGGCCACCGACACCGCACTGCTGTACTACGGCACCAGTGAAGAGTCGTCCCGCGAGGCTATGGATTACCTGGCCGAGGATGGCATTCACGTGAATGCCATGCGCGTGCGCGCCTTCCCCTTCAACGACGAGGTGGAGGCCTTCCTGCACGAGCACGAGCGGGTGTTTGTGATCGAGCAAAACCGCGACGCCCAGTTGCGCACCCTGCTGATGGCGGAGTTTGAGCTGGGGCCGGACAAACTCAAGTCGGTACTGTGCTTCGACGGCACGCCCATCAGCGCCCGCAATATCCGCAAGCAGATCCTGATGCAGATGCCCGGTCACAATGTGACCCCGCTGCGCCGCGAGCGCGTTGTTGGCAATGGAGAATAAGCAATGAGTTATCAGGTACCCAAGTTCCGCCACCCCGAACTGCCGCGCAACGAGCTGGGCTATACCCGCGCCGATTACGAAGGCTCCATTTCCACCCTTTGCGCTGGCTGTGGGCACGACTCCATTTCCGGCTCTATCGTGCGCGCCTGCCACGAGCTGTCACTGGAGCCCCACAAAATCGCCAAACTATCCGGCATTGGCTGCTCGTCGAAGTCGCCGACCTATTTCCTGGGTAAATCCCACGGCTTTAATTCGGTGCACGGGCGCATGCCCTCGGTGGTCACCGGTGCCGCCATGGCCAACCGCGACCTGCTGTATCTCGGCGTCTCCGGGGATGGCGACACCGCCTCCATCGGCATGGGGCAGTTTACCCACGCCATTCGCCGCAACCTGAACATGGTTTACATCGTCATGAACAACGGTTGCTACGGCCTCACCAAGGGGCAGGATTCGGCCACCGCCGACGAGGGCTCCGCCAGCAAGAAGGGCGACCCCAATCCCTTTGGCGCCATCGACCTGCCGGGCCTGGCGCTGCAGCTTGGCGCCACCTTTGTGGCGCGCTCCTTCTCCGGCGACAAGGAGCAGCTGGTGCCGCTGATCAAGGCGGCGATGAGCCATCGGGGCTTTGCCCTGATCGATGTGGTTTCGCCGTGTGTGACCTTCAACAACAACACCGCCTCCACCAAGAGCTATGAGTTTGTGCGCGAGCACGCGGCGGCCACCGGCACGGTGGATTTTGTACCCATGCGCGAGGAGATCACCACCAGCTACCCGCCGGGGCAGAGCCAGGAGGTCACCATGCACGACGGCTCGGTGCTGCACCTGCACAAGCTGTCGGAGGAGCTCGATCCCTTCTGTCGCAGCTCGGCCATGATGGCGCTGGAGCGCTATCGCAGTTCCGGCCAGATTCTCACCGGCCTGATCTACATGGACAAGGACTCCCGCGACCTGCACGAGGTGCTGGAAACCAGTCGCCGGCCGCTGAACACCCTGGCCGAGGAAGACCTGTGCCCCGGCGACAAGGTGTTGCAGAACATCAACGCCAGCCTGCGTTAGCAGGCACCGGCAACCAGGCACCTGCAACCAGGGAGCACCGCCCGGGCCGATTTTCACCCGTGTGGGTGCCCCGTGCCGCGCAATTGCCGGGGCTGTCATAACATTGTCATAATTCCATCATCTAATAGGCTCCTCACTCGGGAGCTATCAGGGATGTATGACCAATGAATGAACGCAAGGTGCTGATCGTCGACGATGAATTCGCCATTCGCGACATGCTGCGTATGGCGCTGGAAATCGCCGAGTTTCGCTGCCTGGAAGCGGAGAATATCCACGAGGCCTTCACCCGCGTAGTGGATGACCGTCCCGACATCGTTCTGCTGGACTGGATGCTGCCGGGGGGCAGCGGGCTGGAGTTGCTGCGCCGCCTCAAGCGCAATGACACCACCAAGGACATTCCCGTTATCATGCTCACCGCCAAAACCGCAGAGGATAATGTGATCCAGGGGCTGGATGTGGGCGCTGATGACTACATCACCAAACCCTTTGCCCCGCGGGAACTGATTGCCCGCATCAAGGCCCTGCTGCGCCGGGTGGCCGGTGGCGACGATGAAGATCGCATCCAGGTGGCCGACCTGGTGCTGGACGGCGAAAGCCGCCGCATCTTCCTGGCCGACGAGCCGGTGGATATGGGGCCCACGGAGTTCAACCTGCTGCAGTTTTTTATGTCTCACCCGGAACGGGCCTACACCCGCAACCAACTGCTGGACCAGGTGTGGGGCGCCAACGTCTACGTGGAAGAGCGCACCGTAGATGTACACATCCGGCGCCTGCGCAAGGCCCTGCAAACCGGCGAGCATGACTACAGCGACCTGATTCAGACCGTGCGCGGCACGGGCTACCGCTTCTCCAGCCGGGGAGTTGCTGCACGGTGAGAGTGCCGGGTGGCTGGCTGCTGGAGCTCCAGCGGCTTGGCCTTTTGATTGTTGCCGGCGGTGGTATCGGCTGGTTGTTTGGCCGACCCTGGCTGGGGGTGTCGCTGGCGCTGGTGGCGGTCACCATCTACTGGCTGCGCCAGTTGCTGATGATTCACCGCTGGCTGCAGGACCCGGAGCAGCAGGCTCCCGAGGGCATGGGCATCTGGGGTGAGGTGTTTGATGAAATTCACCACCTGCAGCGCCGCAACCGGGAGAACTACGCCCGCCTGCAATCCACCGTGGAGTACCTGCAGGATTCCTTCGCCGCCATGCGCGACGGGGTGGTCATGGTCACCAAGGGTGGCGCCATTGAATGGAGCAACACCGCGGCCCAGCATATGCTGGGGCTGCAATTTCCACGCGACCGGGGCCAGGCCCTGCTGAACCTGCTGCGTATTCCGGCCTTTCACAAGTATTTTCTGGCGGAAAACTACAGCGAGCCGCTGCAACTGGAGCTGGGGGGCGACAAACGGCGCATCTGCCAGATTGAAGTGACCCCCTTCGGCGCCGGCGACCGCCTGGTGTTCGTGCGCGACATCACCAAAATGGCCCAGTTGGAGCAGATGCGGCGGGATTTTGTCGGCAATGTGTCTCACGAATTGCGCACCCCGCTCACGGTCATCAAGGGCTACCTGGAAACCATCCTCGCCAACGCCAGCCAGCTTGAGCCGCGTTACGTGCGCCCCCTGCAGCAGATGGACCAGCAGGCCCAGCGCATGGAAAACCTGCTCAAGGATCTGCTCTGGCTGTCGCGCATCGAGAGCGTGGAAAGCCAGCCCAAGCACGAGCGGTTGGACGTGGCGGCCCTGCTGCAGGAACTGCAGGATGAAATGCAGACCTCCCACCCGGGGCGTCAGCTGAACCTGCAGCTGGACAGCAACGGCCAGGTGCTGGGGGATTACCGCGAGCTGCACAGCGCTATTTCCAACCTGGTGATCAACGCCTTCAAATACAGCGCCGAGGAGCAGCCGGTGACGGTGCGCTGGCAGGCGAAGGAGGGCGGCCTGGCCCTGTCGGTGGAAGATCGCGGCATCGGTATTGCCGAGAGCCACCTGCCGCGGCTGACCGAGCGCTTCTACCGGGTGGATGACAGCCGCTCGTCCCAGACCGGGGGCACCGGGCTTGGCCTGGCCATCGTCAAGCATGTGGCGGCCTCGCACCAGGCGCGGCTGGAGATTGCCAGCCGACCCGGCCAGGGCAGCACGTTCACCCTGCTGTTCAAGCCGGCCTAGGGCGTTGCCCGCTTATTTTTCCTGTACATGGAAATGTCATAAAACTGTCACAATTGGCGATTAACGTAGGCGCCACCCGAATACGGCCCTGGAGTGAACATGAAACTGATCAAAGCCGCCCTGACCGTCGTTGGCCTCGGCCTGGTAAACGCACTTCCCGCCGCCGCGGATGTGGACCCGGCGCTGCCCGACTATCAGGTGGCCAGCGGAGTGTCCGGCAACCTGTCCAGCATTGGCTCCGATACCCTGGCTAACCTGATGACCCTGTGGGCCGAGGAATTCAAGCGGGCCTACCCTAACGTGAACATCCAGATCCAGGCTGCCGGTTCCTCCACCGCGCCGCCCGCCCTCACCGAAGGCACTGCCAACCTCGGCCCCATGAGCCGCAAAATGAAGGACAAGGAAATCGAGGCCTTCGAGACCCGCTTTGGCTACAAGCCCACCGCTGTGCCGGTGGCCATTGATGCCCTGGCGGTGTACGTGCACAAGGACAACCCCATCGCCGGGATGTCTATTGCCGATGTGGATGCCGTTTTCTCATCCACCCGCCGCTGCGGGCGCGGCGATGATGTCAGCCGCTGGGGTGGCCTGGGGCTAGAGGGGGCATGGGCCTCCCGCGACATGCAGCTGTTCGGCCGCAACTCCGTATCCGGCACCTACGGCTACTTCAAGGAAGAGGCGCTGTGCAAGGGCGACTTCAAGAACACCGTCAACGAACAGCCGGGTTCGGCATCGGTGGTGCAATCGGTATCCACCTCCATCAACGGCATCGGCTACTCGGGTATCGGCTATAAAACCTCCAGCGTGCGGGCTGTGCCCCTCAGCAAAAAGCCCGGCGGCCAAACCGTAGAAGCCACCCCGGAGAACGCCGTGACCGGCGACTACCCGCTGTCGCGCTTCCTGTATGTGTACATCAACAAGGCGCCGAACAAGGCCCTGTCGCCGCTGGAGCGAGAGTTTGTGCGCCTGGTGTTCTCGCGCCAGGGGCAGGAAGTGGTGCTCAAGGACGGGTACATACCGCTGCCGGCCGCGGTGGTTGAGCGCTTCAGTGCACAACTCGGCCTGTAAGCAGGGCGTGCTGGAGGGGCCGCGCAGGCGCGGCCCCTTCGCCATTCACTTTGCTATTCCCACTGCGATGGTCGCGATAGCCACGATAGCCACGATAGCCACGATAGCCACGATAGTGGACAACGATTTTTACTCCTTCACGGCAAACTGATGACAGACCTGGCACAGTACGTTCCGGCCCACCGCGCCAAAGTCCGCTATTTCAAGGACCGCTTGGCCACCGTGAGCATCACCGCCGGCGGCGCTGGCGTGCTGCTGGCCATCCTGCTGATCTTCTTCTACCTGCTGTACGAAGTGCTGCCCCTGTTCGGCAGCGCGCGGGTGGAAGCGGGCGCCCGGCAGGCCTGGGTAGGTGAAGCACCGGCGCAGCTCTATGTGGAGGAGCAGGGCGAGGTTGGGCTGTCGGTGGCTGCCAGTGGCCGGGCGCGATTCTTCCGGGTTGAAAACGGCGCGACGCTGAGCGAGCAGGACCTCGCCAGCGCTCACGCGCCGGTCACCGTAGTGGCCCGCGATAGCGCCGAGGGGCGCCTGCTGGCCCTGGGGCACGCCGATGGCGAGGTGACCCTGGCCCGGCACGATTACCGGCTGTCCTACCCCGATGGCGAGCGCCTGATTACCCCCTCGCTCAATCGCCTGTACGCCGACCAGGTGCTGCGCCTCGGCAGCGCTGCGGTGCGCACGCTGGCTGTGAGCGACAACAGTGACGGCCTGCTGCTGGTGGCCGACCTGGAGAGCCAGGGCCTGCGGGGTTTGCGTTACACGCGGGAGGAAAACTTCCTCACCGGCGAGATCACGCTGGAAGAGGAAGTGCTGCAACTGCCGCGCCTGGCGGGGCACACCGCGGCCCTGTACCTGGGGGCCGGCCAGCGCTGGCTGTATCGCCTGGATCGTGCCGGCAATGCCACCGTGCTGGATTTGAGCCAGACAGACAGCGACGGTGTGGTGCCCATCACCGCCACCATGCCCCTGTTCGAGGGGGGCGGCGGGCTGGCCACCAGTGCCATGCTGCTGGGTAATATTTCTCTGCTGGCCGCATCGGAGACGGGCGAGTTGGCCCAGTATTTCATGGTGCGCGATGCGCAGGGTGGCAACCGCCTGCACCGCGTGCGCAGCTTTGACACCGATGGCACCGTGGCGGCGCAACTGCTGCCAGAGCACCGCCGCAAGGGCTTTTTGCTGGTGGGGCGCCAGGGCGAGTTGCAGCTCTTTCACACCACCGCCCATCGCCGCCTGTACGCCGAACCCCTGGGCATGCAGGGCGCCGTGCAGGCAGCCATCGCCCCCCGGGGCGACCTGCTTGTGGCGGTTGCCAACAACACCCTGGGCCACTGGCAGGTACACAACGAGCACCCGGATGTGTCCTGGTCGGCCCTGTGGGACCAAGTGTGGTACGAAAGCTACGACGAGCCGGCGCATATCTGGCAGTCCTCCGCCTCCAACAATGACTTTGAGCCCAAGTACAGCTTTGCGCCGCTGGCCTTTGGCACCCTCAAGGCGGCCTTTTACACCATGCTGCTGGCGGCGCCACTGGCCATCTGCGGCGCCATTTACACCGCCTACTTCATGGCGCCGGGGCTGCGCCGCAAAATCAAGCCGATGATCGAGCTGATGGAGGCGCTGCCCACAGTGATTCTCGGTTTTTTGGCCGGGTTGTGGCTGGCGCCCTTCGTCGAGGACAAGCTCACCGGCATCTTTACCCTGCTGGTTTTCATGCCCGTTGGCATTTTGTTATTTGCCTACGCATTTTCGCGCCTGCCGCTGGCTGTTCGCGGCCGGGTGCCGGAAGGCTGGGACGCAGCCCTGCTGATGCCCGTGGTGGTGGTGATCGGCTACCTCAGTTTTGCCCTCAACGACCCGATGGAACTGGCCCTGTTTGGCGGGGATATGCGTTTGTGGATCACCCGGGAGCTGGGTATTTCCTTCGACCAGCGCAACTCCCTGGTGGTGGGCATCGCCATGGGCATGGCGGTCATCCCGACCATTTTCTCCATTGCCGAAGACGCTATTTTCTCGGTGCCGCGCCATCTCAGCGACGGCAGCCTGGCGCTGGGGGCAACCCCCTGGCAGACCCTGGTGGGCGTGGTGCTACCCACCGCCAGCCCGGGTATTTTCTCTGGCCTGATGATTGGCCTCGGCCGCGCGGTGGGCGAAACCATGATCGTGCTGATGGCCACCGGCAACACGCCCATCATGGACGCCAACATCTTCGAGGGCATGCGCACCCTGTCTGCCAATATCGCGGTGGAGGTGCCCGAGGCGGAGGTGGACAGCACCCACTACCGGGTGCTGTTCCTGGCGGCCTTTGTGCTGTTTTTGTTCACCTTTGTGTTTAACACCGTTGCAGAGCTGGTGCGCCAGCGCCTGCGCAGCAAGTATGGGTCCCTCTGATGGCGCCGCAGTCTGATATACACGCCAGGGGCCACGCCGGCCCACTGGCCTGGTTCCGCAGTGGCGAGCCGATGATCTGGCTCAACGCCGCCGCGGTCAGCGTGTGTGTGGTGGCCGTGCTGGGGCTGATCCTGTTGTTGGCCGTGCGTGGCTTTGGCCACTTCTGGCCGCGCAATGTTATGGCCGCGACCAGCAGCTACCAGGGCCAACAGAAGGCCCTACTGGGTGAGGTGGTGGAGCAGGTTCAGGTGTCTGGCGAGCAGCTCAGCGAGGCGGGCATTACACTGCAGGGCCCCGGCCCGTTCTACGGCCGCTCCCTGGTCAAGCAGGGCAACCGGGATTACCTGGGCAATGATTTTGTCTGGGTACTTAACGAGCAGATGTCCGTCCCCGCCTGGCCAGAGGATGTCATGGTGGTGGAGCGCCTGGAGTGGGGCAATTTCTACGGGGTTTTGCAGTCGGTGAGCGCCGGCGGGGAAACCCTGGCCGATGCCAGCGAGCCGCAGCAGCTGTGGCAGGCTTTCCAGGGCCTGATTGCCGACACGCTGGTGGTGCGCCGGCAAATCCAGCAGATCGAGCGCGGCGACATCGGCGCCATCAACCACCGCATGGAGCGCCTGCGCCTGCGCGAGCGTTCGCTGCAACTGGACGGCGAGCTGGACGCCAGCGCCCAGGCGCAACTGGCCGCCGAGCGGGCCGAGCTGGATGCCGAGTACCGGATGCTGCAGGGCCAGTTGCAGGGGCTTTACCAGAGCATTGGGGACGCCAGCTACAGCGCCCGCCTGGCGGATGGCCGGGTGGTGGAGCTGCCCATTGCCAAAGTGGTGCGCGCCTTTCAGCCCAATGCCATGGGCTTGTGGCAAAAGTGCGCCATGTACCTGGAGAAGCTGTGGGAGTTTCTCAGCGACGAGCCCCGCGAAGCCAATACCGAGGGCGGTATCTTCCCGGCCATGTTCGGCACGGTGATGATGGTGCTGCTGATGTCCATCATGGTCACGCCCTTTGGCGTGGTGGCCGCCGTCTACCTGCGTGAATACGCCCGGCAGGGCTTTGTCACCCGCACCATCCGGGTGGCAGTGAACAACCTGGCCGGCGTGCCGTCCATTGTTTACGGCGTGTTCGGCCTCGGCTTCTTCGTGTACTTCGTGGGCGGCGAGCTGGACCAGCTGTTCTTCCCCGAGGCTCTGCCCAGCCCCACTTTCGGGACCCCGGGCCTGATGTGGGCCTCCCTCACCCTGGCGCTGTTGACCCTGCCGGTGGTGATTGTGGCCACCGAGGAGGGCCTGGCGCGCATTCCCAAATCCATCCGCGAGGGCAGCCTGGCCCTGGGGGCCACCCGCGCCGAAACCCTGTGGCGGGTGGTGCTGCCGATGGCGAGCCCGGCCATGATGACGGGCCTGATTCTGGCGGTGGCCCGTGCCGCCGGCGAGGTGGCGCCGCTGATGCTGGTTGGCGTGGTCAAACTCGCGCCGTCGCTGCCGGTGGATGGCAACTACCCCTTCCTGCACCTGGACCAGAAGTTCATGCACCTGGGCTTTCACATCTACGATGTGGGCTTCCAGAGCCCCAACGTGGAAGCGGCGCGGCCGCTGGTTTACGCCACGGCACTGCTGCTGGTGATTCTCATCGCCCTGTTGAACCTGGCGGCGGTTTACCTGCGCAACCATCTGCGCGAGCGCTACAAGTCACTGGAGAACTAGAGCAACCATGGAACATCACGCCATCGACATCCAGGCGCTGCGCCGCGGTAGCCTGAAGCCGGAGCAGGGCACGCCGCCCACCAGCCTGGCGGTGAACCAACTGAATCTGTTCTACAACGATTCGCAGGCGCTGTACGACATCAACCTGGAGATTCCACGGCAGCGGGTAACGGCCTTCATCGGGCCCAGCGGTTGCGGTAAATCCAGCTTGCTGCGCTGCATCAACCGCATGAATGACCTGGTGGACGGCTGCCGTGTACAGGGCGAGCTGCTGCTGGAAGGCGAAGACATCTACCACCCGCGGGTGGACGTGGCCAGCCTGCGCCGGCGGGTGGGCATGGTGTTCCAGAAACCCAATCCCTTCCCCAAATCCATCTACGAGAACGTGGCCTATGGCCTGCGCATCCAGGGTATCAACAAAAAGCGGGTGCTGGACGAGGTGGTGGAGAAGTCCCTGCGCGCCGCCGCGCTGTGGGACGAGGTGAAAGACCGCCTGCACGAAAGCGCCCTGGGCATGTCCGGCGGCCAGCAGCAGCGGCTGGTGATTGCGCGCACCATCGCGGTGGAGCCGGAGGTGCTGCTGCTGGATGAGCCGGCATCGGCGCTGGACCCGATCTCCACCCTCAAGATCGAGGAGCTCATCTACGAGCTTAAATCCCGCTACACTATTGTGATTGTGACCCACAACATGCAGCAGGCGGCGCGGGTATCCGACATGACAGCCTTCATGTACATGGGCAAGCTGGTTGAGGTCGACACCACCGACAACCTGTTTACCAACCCCGCCAAAAAGCAGACCGAGGACTACATTACCGGTCGCTACGGATAAGCCCGCCCGCCGACCCAGGAGACACAAGCGCCATGTTGCAACAGGACAGCTACAAACAGCATATCTCCGCCCAGTTCAACGCCGAACTGGAAGCGGTGAAGAACCACCTGCTGGAAATGGGCGGGATGGTGGAACAGCAGATTTCCCGCGCCATTGAGTCCCTGCTGAATCGCGACAGCGGCCTGGCGGAAGAGATCATCAACAACGACGAACTGGTCAACCAGCTGGAAATCAGCATCGACGAGGAATGCTCGCGCATCCTCGCCCGGCGCCAGCCGGCGGCGTCGGACCTGCGCTTGGTGTTTACCATCTCCAAGGTCACCACCGACCTGGAGCGCATCGGCGACGAGGCATCCAAGATCGCCCGCCAGGCGGTGCGCCTGTCGGAGGAGGGCGGCTCTCCCAGCAACTTTGTGGAAATTCGCCATATCGGCAGCTACGTGACCACCATGCTGCGCAAGTCGCTGGATGCCTTTGCCCGACTTGATGTGGACATGGCAGTGGACACCATCGTCTCCGACCGCTCGGTGGACACCGAATACGCCACCGCCATGCGCAGCCTGATTACCTTCATGATGGAAGACCCGCGCACCATTGGGCCGGTAATCAATGAAATGTGGGCGCTGCGCAGCCTGGAGCGGGTTGGCGACCATGCGAGCAACATCTCAGAGCACGTGGTCTACCTGGTGCGCGGCCTGGACGTGCGCCATATCGAGCCCGACGAGGTCGTGGCCCAGGTCGAAGAGTCCCGGCGCCGCGACTGAGCGGCACCGCCTCCACCTTTCTCCCCTCGCAGACGGTCATTTTTGCCCGCATGGTGCCATGCTGGTGCACTTTTCTGCACGCTGTAACATAGCTGTCATAAAAGCGACATAAAATCGCCACCCAATTGTCACATTGGCCTGGACAGACCAGGGAGAAAGCCATGAAATCCGCCGTTTTGCCGCCTGTTGCGGCCCTTTGTTGTGTTCTGTCACCCCTCGTCAGTGCCACCGTCAGCGACGCCGATTTTGCGCAGATGCGCGAACAGATGTCGGCGCTGATGAGCCGCGTGGCCGTGCTGGAGCAGGAAAATGCCAGGCTGCAGGACCTGGTTGACGACGAGGCAGCTGCGCCCACGCTGGGTGCCGCCCCGGCACCAAAGAAGCTGTCATGGAACGAGCGCATCGCCATCAGCGGCAATTTCCGCTATCGCTATGAAGAGATCGACGTGGAGGAGCTGGCCACCCGCGATCGCAACCGGATTCGCGCCCGGCTCGGCATTCGCGCCCAGCTGCCGGGGAATGTGGAAGTCGGCACCGAAATCGCCACCGGCGGCGACAACCCCCTGTCCGCCAACCAGACCCTGGGCGGAGGCGCCTCGCGCAAGGATATCGGCCTGAACCTGGCCTATGTGCGCTGGCAACCGCTGGAGGGTAGCTACCTGAGCGCCGGCAAAATGACCAACCCCTTCTACCGCCCGGCCGACACCGCCCTGCTGTGGGATGACGACTACAACCCCGAGGGCATCGGGGCGGGCTGGTCCAACGGCACCGCCTTCGTCCACGGCTTGGTGAGCTGGCTGGAGAGTGATAGCGTCACCGATAACCAGCGTGTTACCTGGGGCTTGCAGGGCGGGCTCAGCCTGCACCTGGGTGATGCGCGCCTGACCACGGGCCTTGGTTACTTTGACATTCCCGTTGCCGGGCAGAGCCCTTTCTTTGGCGGGCCGGATGTGTTCTTTGGCAACTCCTTCACCTGTGCCGAGCCGGGCGTGCGCGACGACTGCAGCTACCGTTACGACTACCAGGAGATGGAGTGGTTTGCCGCCCTCGACTTTACCGCCTTCTCCCTGCCGGCGGTGCTGTACGCCGATGCCGTGCAGAACCTGGCGGTGGATGAGTTCGAACACGGCTGGCTGGCCGGCGGGCGCCTGGGGGAGGCCGGCAAGCGCGGCACCTGGGAGCTGGGCTACCAGTACCAGGAACTGGAGGCGGATGCCGCGCTGGGTCTGGTGACCGACTCCAACTTTGCCGCCGGCGGCACCGACGGACGCGGCCACAAGCTGTACGGCATGTATGCGCTGGAAAACGGTATCAAGCTCGGCCTGACCTGGTTCATCAACAACGAGTTTGGCGCCGACAACCAGCCCCGGGCGCTCACCTACGACCGCGTGATTCTCGACGCCCGTTTCAAGTACTGAAAAAACAGGTAACTCCGCTCGCGCGATTGCTGGATGTTTAAAGTGGTATGTAATATGCTACTTTAATGAATTCCAGAGCCCAGAGGGGCTGTGGAAGCAGAACAAGGCGCGGGCAAATCCGGTGTTGACCCGCCGCGCAGGCCACCGCCCGATAGTGACAGTTGTGTTTGTTGCAGGGCGTACTAGGCTATAGGCTATTCACCGGCCTCTCCAGAACTGTCGGGAGATCGTGCTGTGCTCGTATCAAAGCTGCCTTCCTCCTCGGCCCAGCGCCAAGCGCTGGCGCTGTCCACCCTGGCCTTTACCCTCTGTTTCGCCGTATGGACGCTACTTTCCATACTCGGCCTGCAAATCAAGCAGGATCTCGGTCTTTCCGATACCCACCTCGGCCTGTTGCTGGCCACCCCGGTACTGACGGGCTCCGTCAGCCGCCTGTTCCTCGGTGTGCTCACCGACCGCTTTGGCGGACGATGGGTGTTCGGCCTGCTGATGCTGGTCGCCTCCGCCTTTGTCTACCTGCTCAGCGTCGCCGACAGCTATAACATGCTTTTACTGGCGGCTTTGGGGCTGGGGTTGGTCGGTGGCTCCTTCATCGTTGGGGTGAGCTACGTCGCCAATTGGTACGAACAGGAACGTCAGGGCATCGCTCTGGGCCTGTTCGGCACCGGCAATATCGGCGCCGCCCTCACCAACCTTGCCGCCCCCTTCCTACTGGTGGCACTGGGCTGGCAACACACCGCGCTGGTTTACGCATCGGTGCTGGCCGCTACCGGCGTGCTGTTCCTGCTGCTGGCCAGGGAAGACCCAGGCAGTGCTGCGCGCCGTGCGCGGGCGCCCTCCCTGCGGGAGCAACTGGCGCCGCTGGCCGACCAGCGGGTGTGGCGCTTTTCCCTGTACTACTTCTTTGTTTTCGGCGCCTTCGTGGCGCTGGCACTGTGGCTGCCCCACTACCTGATGGCCGTGTACCACCTCGACATCAAGACCGCCGGCATGATCGCTGCGGCCTACACCATTCCCGCCTCGCTGTTCCGGGTGCTTGGTGGCTGGCTGTCGGACCGCTACGGCGCGCGCCGGGTGATGTACTGGACCCTTGGTGCTTCGGTGCTGTGTACCTTCCTGCTGAGTTATCCTCCGACCCACTACACCGTGGCGGGGGTGCGCGGCCCGGTCGAATTTGACTTCGCCATTTCCCTGGGCGGCTTTGTGGCGCTGACCCTGGTGCTGGGCTTCTTCATGTCGCTGGGCAAGGCGGCGGTCTACAAGCACATTCCGGTGTACTACCCGAACAGTGTCGGTGTGGTTGGTGGCGCAGTTGGCATGGTCGGCGGCCTTGGCGGTTTCCTGCTGCCGCTGACCTTCGGCATGCTCAATGACGTGGTGGGCATCTGGCAGAGCTGCTTCATGCTGCTGTTTGTTGTCTGCGCCGCGGCGCTACTGTGGATGCACTACGCCATAGTCAGGGCCGGTCGTATCGAGTGGGGGCGGGAAGATGAGCCCACAGACCTACCCGAACTTTCCACTCCCGCGCCCTTTGTGCTGGAAGAGTGGCGCCCGGAAGACGAAAGCTTCTGGGAGGAAAAGGGCCGGCGCATTGCCACCCGCAACCTGTGGATTTCCATTCCCAATCTCTGTCTGGCATTTGCGGTGTGGATGGTCTGGTCCATCGTGGTGGCCAAGCTGCCGGCGGTGGGCTTTGACTACAACGCCAACCAGCTGTTCTGGCTGGCGGCACTGCCGGGGCTGTCGGGGGCCACCTTCCGCATCTTCTTCAGCTTCATGGTGCCCATTTTTGGTGGCCGCCGCTTTACTGCGCTGTCCACCCTGGCCCTGGTGGTGCCGGCCCTGTGGATCGGCTTCGCGGTGCGCGATACCCAAACCCCCTACCTGGTGATGCTGGTACTGGCGCTGCTGTGCGGTATCGGCGGCGGCAACTTCGCCTCGAGCATGGCCAACATTTCCTTTTTCTATCCCAAGCGCGAGAAGGGCAAGGCGCTGGGCATGAACGCGGGGCTCGGCAACCTGGGTGTCAGCCTGATGCAGTTCCTGGTGCCGGTGGTTGTCACCACTGGCGTGTTTGCCTTCCTGACTGGTGACCCGCAGCCGGTGACGGGGGGTGGCCAGTTGTGGCTACAGAACGCCGGATTCGTCTGGGTGCCCTTCATTGTGCTGGGATCGGTCGCCGCCTGGTTTGGCATGAACGATATCGCTGATGCAAAAGCATCTTTCAGGGATCAGGTGGTGATCTTTCAGCGCAAACACAACTGGCTGATGTGCCTGCTGTACACCGGCACCTTTGGCAGCTTCATCGGCTTCTCCGCCGGCTTTCCGCTGCTGGCGTTGAATCAGTTTCCCGAGGTGAACGCCCTGCAACTGGCCTTCCTGGGGCCCCTTGTCGGTGCCCTGAGTCGCGCCTGGGCCGGTGGTATCTCTGATCGCCTGGGTGGCCAACGGGTTACCCTGCTGGTGTTCGTGTGCATGATCATCGGTGTCTGCGGCGTGCTGTTCTTCCTCCGGATGCGGGGCGAGGAGATAGCCTTCTGGGGTTTCTTCGGCATGTTCCTGTTCCTGTTTTTCATCAGCGGGGTGGGCAATGCCAGTACCTTCCAGATGGTGCCAACCATCTTCGCCCAGGAAGTGCCGCGGCTGATGCCGGAACTGTCCGCGGCAGAAGCCAAGCTGGAATCCGAGCGAGAGTCAGCGGCTATCATCGGCTTTACCTCTGCCATTGCCGCCTTCGGTGCCTTTGTGATTCCCAAGGCCTTCGGTACCTCGCTAGCGCTCACCGGTGGCCCGCAGATGGCCCTGTATCTGTTCATCGCGTTTTATGTCATCTGCCTGGCGGTGACCTGGTTTTACTACGTACGCAAAGGGGCCGAGATTGTGTTTGACAGGCAACAGCCTACTGCGGCGGCAATGTCCGCAGCGACTTGATTCGGCCAAATTCTAGGAGCCTCATATGAGCTATTTTCTTGACCGCCTGAAATACCTGGTAAAGCGGCCCGAGTCCTTTGCTGGTGGCCACGGCGAAACCCGCGATGAAAACCGCGAATGGGAGGACGGCTACCGGGCGCGCTGGCAGCACGACAAGATCGTGCGCTCCACCCACGGTGTGAATTGCACCGGTTCCTGCAGCTGGAAAATCTATGTCAAGAACGGCCTGGTGACCTGGGAAACCCAGCAGACCGACTACCCGCGCACGCGGCCCGATCTGCCCGACCATGAACCTCGCGGCTGTCCTCGCGGTGCCAGTTACTCCTGGTATCTGTACAGCGCCAACCGCCTCAAATACCCCTTGATGCGCAGTGCGCTGGTGAAACTGTGGCGCGCCGCGCTGCAGCGGCACAGCGACCCGGTGGACGCCTGGGCCTCCATCGTGGAAACCCCCGAACTGGCCAAGCAGTACAAGGCCGCCCGCGGCATGGGCGGCTTTGTGCGTGCCGACTGGGATGAAGTGCAGACGCTGATCGCCGCGTCCAACGTGTACACCATCAAGCAGTACGGGCCGGATCGGGTCACCGGCTTCTCGCCGATTCCGGCGATGTCCATGGTGTCCTACGCCGCCGGGGCGCGCTACCTATCGCTGATCGGCGGTAACTGCCTGTCGTTCTACGACTGGTACTGCGACCTGCCGCCGGCCTCGCCGATGACTTGGGGCGAGCAGACCGATGTGCCGGAGTCCGCCGACTGGTACAACAGCGCCTACCTGATCGCCTGGGGTTCCAACGTGCCCCAGACCCGCACCCCGGATGCCCACTTCTTTACCGAGGTGCGCTACAAGGGCACCAAGACCGTGGCCATCACCCCGGACTACGCCGAGGTGTCCAAACTCTGCGACGAGTGGCTCAGCCCCCAGCAGGGCACCGACGCCGCGCTGGCCATGGCTATGGGGCATGTGATTATCAAGGAATTCCATCTGGACAAGCCCAGTGCCTACTTCAGCGACTATGTGCGCCGCTACACCGATATGCCCTTCCTGGTGGAGCTGGAGCCGCGGGGAGAGGGCGGCACAGCGGGAAGCCTGGTGCCCGGCAAGCTGCTGCGGGCGGCGGATTTCGAAGCTTCCCTCGGCCAGGACAACAACCCGGAATGGAAAACCGTGGCTTGGGACCGGGCCGGCGATCGCCTGGTGGTGCCGCGCGGCTCCATCGGCTTCCGCTGGGGCGAGGAGGGCGTCTGGAACTTGGAATCGCTGGATGCCGAGGGCCGCGATATCGAGCTGCAATTGAGCCTGGCCGATAATCACGATGAAGTGGCGCGGGTGGCCTTCCCCTATTTCGGCGGCATCGAGCGCGAGCACTTCAGCCATGTGGCGGCGGGCGACGGCGACGTACTGCACCACAGCCTGCCGGCCAAGCGCCTGCGCCTGGCCGACGGTCGGGAGGTGCTGGCGGTCACCGTGTTCGACCTGATGTGCGCCAACTACGGCATCGACCGCGGCTTTGGCAAAGAGGGTGAGGACGACGGCGCCACCGACTACGACCAGGTCAAGCCCTATACCCCCGCCTGGCAGGAGCGCATTACCGGTGTGTCCGCCCAGCGGGTGATTCGCCTGGCGCGGGAGTTCGCCGACACCGCCGACCGCACCCATGGCCGCTCGATGATCATCGTCGGCGCCGGTATGAACCACTGGTATCACATGGACATGAACTACCGCGGGCTGATCAACATGCTGATCCTCTGTGGTTGCGTGGGCCAGAGTGGCGGCGGCTGGTCGCATTATGTGGGCCAGGAGAAACTGCGGCCGCAGACCGGCTGGCTGCCGCTGGCCTTCGGCCTCGACTGGAGCCGGCCGCCGCGGCACATGAACGGCACCTCCTTCTTCTACAACCACGCCAGCCAGTGGCGTTACGAGAAGCTCGGTGTGGGCGAGATCCTGTCGCCGCTGGCCAACCCGGCGGACTATGAAGGCAGTCTGATCGACTTCAACGTGCGCGCCGAGCGCATGGGCTGGCTACCTTCGGCGCCACAACTGGACCGCAACCCGCTGCACCTGGCGGCGCAGGCGAAAGAGGCGGGCCTTGATACCAAAGACTATGTGGTGCGCGAACTGAAATCCGGCAAGTTGCGCTTTGCCGCCGAGGACCCGGACAACCCGCAGAACTTCCCGCGCAATCTCTTCGTGTGGCGCTCCAACCTGTTGGGCAGCTCCGGCAAGGGCCACGAGTACATGCTCAAGTACCTGCTCGGCACCCGCCACGGTGTGCAGGGCAAAAACCTCGGTGGTATGGGCATTGCCAAGCCCCAGGAAGTGCGCTGGGAGGAGGAGGCCCCCGAGGGCAAAGTCGACCTGCTGGTCACCCTGGACTTCCGCATGTCCACCACCTGCCTGTACTCCGACGTGGTGCTGCCCACGGCCACCTGGTATGAGAAGGACGACCTCAACACCTCCGACATGCACCCCTTCATTCACCCGCTGACCGCCGCCACCGACCCGGCCTGGGAGGCGCGCAGCGACTGGGATATCTACCGCGGCATTGCCGGCGCGTTTTCGCGGGTCTGCGTCGGCCACCTGGGGGAGGAAACCGACCTGGTCACCGTGCCCCTGCAGCACGACACTCCCGGGGAGCTGGCCCAGCCCCAGGTGCTGGACTGGAAGCGCGGCGAATGCGAGCCGATACCGGGTAAAACCATGCCCAACCTGGTGGAGGTGGTGCGCAACTACCCCCACACCTTTGAGCGCTTCAGTTCGGTGGGGCCACTGCTCGATAAACTGGGCAACGGCGGCAAGGGCATCAGCTGGGAGACCAGCAAGGAGGTGGACCTGCTGGGCAAACTGAACCACCTGCATCGCGAGGGCGCAGCCGATGGTCGGCCGCGCCTGGATACAGCCATCGACGCGGCGGAGATGATCCTCACCCTGGCGCCGGAAACCAACGGCCAGGTGGCGGTGAAGGCCTGGGCGGCGCTGTCAAAAGTGACTGGGCGCGACCACACCCATTTGGCGATACCCAAGGAAGAGGAAAAAATCCGCTTCCGCGACGTGGTGGCGCAGCCGCGCAAGATCATCTCCAGCCCCACCTGGTCGGGTCTGGAGGATGAACATGTTTCCTACAACGCCTGCTACACCAACGTCCACGAGCTGATTCCCTGGCGCACCGTCACCGGGCGGCAGCAGTTCTACCAGGATCACCAGTGGATGCGCGACTTCGGCGAAAGCCTGCTTGTCTACCGACCGCCCATCGACACCAAGGCGGTGGCCGCGGTGGCGGAGCGGGGCAGCAACGGTAACCCGGAAATCGCCCTGAACTTTCTGACCCCGCACCAGAAGTGGGGCATCCACTCCACTTACTCCGACAACCTGCTGATGCAGACCCTGTCCCGGGGCGGGCCCATCGTGTGGCTGTCGGAGGACAACGCCCGCGCTATCGGCGTGGAGGACAACGACTGGATCGAGCTGTTCAACGCCAATGGCGCCATCGCCGCGCGGGCGGTGGTCAGCCAGCGGGTCAAGGTCGGCACCGCCATGATGTACCACGCCCAGGAGCGCATCGTGAACGTTCCGGGCTCGGAGATCACCGGCACCCGCGGCGGCATCCACAACTCGGTGACCCGGGTGTGCCCGAAACCGACCCACATGATCGGCGGCTACGCCCAGCTCGCCTACGGCTTCAACTACTACGGCACGGTGGGCTCGAACCGCGACGAGTTTGTGATCGTGCGCAAGATGCGCGATATCAATTGGCTCGACGGTGAAGGGGCGGATTTCCAACAGGAGGCTGTGCAATGAAAATACGTTCCCAGGTGGGCATGGTGCTCAACCTCGACAAATGCATCGGCTGCCACACCTGCTCGGTGACCTGCAAAAACGTGTGGACCAGCCGCGAGGGGATGGAATATGCCTGGTTCAACAACGTGGAGACCAAGCCCGGCATCGGCTACCCCAAGGAGTGGGAGAACCAGCAGCGCTGGCGCGGCGGCTGGCTGCGCCGCAAAGACGGCGCTATTGAACCGCGCATCGGCGGCAAGTGGCGGGTGCTGGCGAATATCTTTGCCAACCCGGACCTGCCGGAGATCGACGACTACTACGAACCCTTCACCTTCGACTACCAGAACCTGCACACCGCGGCACCGGGCAAGCACCAGCCGGTGGCGCGCCCGCGCTCTCTGATTTCCGGCCAGCGCATGGAGAAGATCGAGTGGGGCCCCAACTGGGAGGAAATTCTCGGCACCGAGTTTGCCAAACGGCGCAAGGATATCAACTTCGACCAGGTGCAGGCCGACATCTACGGCCAGTTTGAAAACACCTTCATGATGTACCTGCCGCGCCTGTGTGAACACTGCCTTAACCCGGCCTGCGTAGCCTCCTGCCCCAGCGGTGCGATCTACAAGCGCGAAGAGGACGGCATCGTGCTGATCGACCAGGACAAGTGCCGGGGCTGGCGCATGTGTGTATCCGGCTGCCCCTACAAAAAAATCTACTACAACTGGAAATCGGGCAAATCGGAGAAGTGCATCTTCTGCTACCCCCGCATTGAATCCGGCCAGCCCACGATTTGCTCGGAAACCTGCGTGGGCCGCATCCGCTACCTCGGCGTGCTGCTCTACGATGCCGATCGCATCGAGGAAGTGGCTGCCTCCGAGGACGAGCGCGACCTCTACCGCCGCCAGTGCGAGATATTCCTCGACCCCAGCGACCCGGAGGTGATTGCCCAGGCGCGCCGCGACGGAGTGCCCGATTCGGTGATCAAGGCCGCCCAGGCCTCGCCGGTGTACAAGCTGGCCATGGACTGGCAGCTGGCCCTGCCGCTGCACCCGGAGTACCGCACCTTGCCCATGGTCTGGTATGTGCCGCCGCTGTCGCCGGTGCAGAGTGCCGCCGAAGCCGGCCACATCGAATTGGACGGCGTGCTGCCCAAGGTGGAATCGCTGCGCATTCCGGTGCGCTACCTGGCCAATATGCTCACCGCCGGCGACGAAGCGCCGGTGGTGCTGGCCCTCAAGCGTCTGCTGGCGATGCGCCAGTACATGCGCGGCAAGCATGTGGACGGGCAGACCGATACCGCGGTGCTGGACGAGGTCGGCCTGAGCGAGGCCCAGGTGGAAGACATGTACCGCTACCTGGCCATCGCCTCCTATGAGGACCGCTATGTCATCCCCACCTCCCACCGGGAAATGGCGCTGGACGCCTACCCCGAACGCGGCGGTTGCGGCTTCAGCTTTGGCGATGGCTGCCAGAGTGGCAACAACAGCACCAGCCTGTTCGGCGGGCGCCGCCAGACCACCACCCTGGTGCAGCCGGTGCAGGAGTACGACCCGGTGCAAGCGGAGGCCGCCAATGAACGCTGACCTTCAGCTCAGCCTGCGCGCGCTGGCGCGCCTGCTGGACTACCCCACGGCAGAATTACAGGCGGCGGTGCCCGAGCTGCTGGCGGTGTTCCAGCGCGAGGAGCGCCTGTCGCAGCAGCGCCGCCGGGCGCTGCTGCAGTGGTGCCATGATATTGCAGCGGGTGAATTGCTCGATCTGCAGGCCCGCTATGTGGAGTTGTTCGATCGCGGGCGCTCGGTGTCGCTGCTGTTGTTCGAACATGTGCACGGCGAGTCCCGCGACCGCGGCCAGGCCATGGTGGACCTGCTGGCCCAGTACGAGGCCGCAGGCTTTGCCCTCGACGCCCGCGAACTGCCCGACTACCTGCCGCTGTTCCTGGAGTTCCTGTCCACCCGGGACGAGGCCGAGATCGGCAACTGGCTGGGCGATATCCGCCATATTCTGGCCCTGCTGGCGGTGCGCCTGGAAGGGCGGGACAGCGACTACGCCCTGGTACCCCTGAGCCTGCTGGCCCTGATCGGCGCCGAGGGCGATGTGGCACAGCACCGGGAGCAGGTGGCCAATGAGCCACCGGACTACACGCCGGAGGCGCTGGATGCGGTGTGGGAGGAGGAAGCGGTGCGTTTTTCCGCCGAGTCCGATGCCGACTGCGCCGTGCAATCGGCGGGCGGCCAGCGCCGGGCCGAACAGAAACAGCAGGTGCATCCAGAGGTGGTCACGCTGGAGCCGGCCATGGCGCGCACTGCAAACGAAACCTCCAGGAGATAGCAACCATGATTGCCGCCTACTTTGAACAACTGATCTTCGGCTACTACCCCTACCTGGCGGGCACCGTGTTCCTGATCGGCAGCCTGCTGCGCTTCGATCACGGCCAGTACACCTGGAAGACCGGGTCCAGCCAGATGCTGTCGTCAAAGAACATGCGGCTGGCCAGCAACCTGTTCCACATCGGTATTTTGGTTATTTTCTTCGGCCATGTGGTCGGCCTGCTGACCCCGCACTGGGTGTACGCGCCCTTCTTCAGCGCTAGCACCAAGCAGATCATGGCGATAACGGTGGGCGGGATCGCCGGTGTGCTGTGCCTGATCGGGGGCGCCATGCTGCTCTACCGGCGCCTGTTCAACCCGCGGGTGCGCGCTTCGTCCAGCCTGATGGACAACCTGATTCTGGCCATGCTGGTGATCCAGGCGGCGCTGGGCCTGGGCACCGTGGTGTTCTCCCTGGGTCACCTGGACGGCGAACTGATGCTGCAACTGTCCGCCTGGGCCCAGGCCATCGTCTACTTCGGTGGCAATGCGGCGCAGCACATGGCAGGGGTGGGCTGGGTCTACAAGATTCACGTGTTCCTCGGCCTGACCATCGTCATGCTGTTCCCCTTCTCGCGCCTGGTGCACGTGTGGAGCGCGCCGGTGGGCTACTTCGGCCGCAACTACCAGATTGTGCGCCGCCGCTCCACGGGAGTGCGCTGATGCAACTGATCGATCTGGAAAATCTGCCCGAGCCGCCCCCCGTTACCATCCGGGTGGGCGCGACCGAGATCGACGAAAGCCATATCGCCCAGGAAATGCAGCATCACCCGGCCAGCAGCCAACAGGAGGCCTTTGCCCAGGCCGCCCGCGCCCTGGTGGTGCGGGAGCTGCTGTTGCAACGGGCCGCGGAACTCGGCTTGCGTTCGGGTACCGATGCTGCGGATGACGAGGCCGGCATTGCCGCGTTGCTGGAGCGCGAGCTGAGCGTGCCGGAGCCGGACGAAGCCGCCTGCCGGCGCTTCTTCCAGGCCAATCCCGAGCGCTTCAGCGAGCCGGCCCGGCTCAAGGTCTCCCACATCCTGTTGCCGGCGGCCCCCGAAGACGCCCGCGCCCGGGACACCCAGTACAGACAGGGCAAAAAACTGCTGGCCGAGCTGGCCGCGCACCCCGAGCGCTTTGCCGAATTCGCCATGCGCCACTCCGCCTGCCCGTCGAAGGACAGCGGCGGTAACCTCGGCTGGCTCAGCGCCGGCCAGACCGTGCCGGAATTGGACCGGGCGCTAAAGCATTTGTCCCAGGGGCTGCATGTGGAGCCGTTGGCCAGTCGTTACGGCTGGCATGTGGTGAGCGTCGATGAGCGCATAGAGGCACAGGCAGTGCCGTTCGAAGCGGTGAGCCATCGCGTGCGCCACAGCCTGCAGGAACAGGCCTCGCGACGCGCCCTGCGTCACTACCTGCTGGCGTTGGCGGAGCAGATTGGCGTCGAGGGTCTGGCGCTGGATGAGGATGCCGGTGCACTGCTGATGCAGTGAGTCTGCGCCGCTACTATCTTGCGGCCGTCCGCTTGCAATACGCGCCGCGCTGAGTACAATAGCGCGCTTCTTTACCGGCGCATCGAATGCGCCTGGCAAAGTGCTGCGTCCCCTTCGTCTAGTGGTCTAGGACACCGCCCTTTCACGGCGGGAACAGGGGTTCGAACCCCCTAGGGGACGCCATATATCCGCGCCGTGAGCGCGGCGAAAAAGCCCGGTATCGCACCGGGCTTTTTTGTCTCTGAGATAACCTGCCGAGCGGAGGTTGGCCATGAGCCGTTTCTGGAGCGAGATTACCCATACGCTGGTGCCCTATGTGCCGGGTGAACAGCCCCGGCATCAGCGGTTGGTGAAGCTCAATACCAACGAGGCGCCGGGGGAGGCATCGCCCCGGGTGCTGGAGGCCATTCGCAGTACCAGCGGCGACCAGTTGAGGCGCTACCCCGACCCGGAATCCACCACCCTGCGCCAGGCGTTGGCCGCACGTTTTCAACTCGACCCGTCACAGGTGTTTGTCGGCAACGGCTCAGATGAAGTGCTGGCTCACGCCTTTCTGGGCCTGCTAAAGCATCCCCAGCCGCTGCTGTTCCCGGATATCACCTACAGTTTTTATACTGTGTGGGCAGACCTGTACGGCATTCGCTACCGGCAGGTGCCGCTGGATGACGGGTTTACCATCCAGGTGGACGATTACGCCCAGCCCAACGGCGGGATCATCCTGCCCAACCCCAATGCGCCCACCGGCGTGCTGCTGCCGCTGGCGGCTATCCGCCGCCTGTTGCAGAACAATCGCGACAGCGTGGTCGTTATCGACGAGGCCTATATCGATTTTGGCGGCGAGTCGGCGGCCAGCCTGATTCCGGAATTCGACAACTTGCTGGTGGTGCACACATTGTCGAAATCACGGGCCCTGGCGGGCCTGCGGGTCGGCTACGCATTGGGCCATGCAGCGTTGATCGACGGCCTGAACCGGGTAAAGAACTGCTTTAACTCCTACCCGCTGGATGTCATTGCCCAGCGCGCGGCGGTGGCGTCGATTGAGGACGAAGACTGGTTCCAGGCCGGCTGTACCGCGGTGATCGAAACCCGCGCCTGGCTGTGCGGTGAGCTTGCCCGGCTGGGCTTTGAATGCCTGCCCTCGGCGGCCAATTTTGTGTTTGCAAGCCACCCACAACGCAACGCCGTGGAGCTGTTCGAGGCGTTGCGGGGGCAGGGGATTATTGTGCGGCACTTCGCCAAGCCCCGCATCGACCGCTTCCTGCGTATCAGCATTGGCAGTCGGGCGGACTGTGAAAGTCTGGTGGCGGCGCTGGAGTCGCTGGTCTGACCGTGCGCTAGGCCCTAGCACTTCTCCAGTACAACACTGCCGATGCTGTAGCCGGCGCCGAAGGAGCACAGCACCCCCAGGTCACCGCTGTCCATGTCGCCCCGGTGTTTGTGAAAGGCAATCACCGAGCCAGCGGAGCTGGTATTGGCGTATTCATCGAGAATGGTGGGTGCTTCGTCGTCGGTGGCTTCCCGGCCCAGCACCTTTCTGGCAATCAGCTGGTTCATGCTCAGGTTGGCCTGGTGTAGCCACAGCCGGCGCAGGCGGGTGGCGGGAATGTCCAGCCGCTCAAGTTGCTCGGACATCTGCCGGGCCACTGCCGGGCAGACTTCCTTGAAAACCTTGCGACCTTCCTGCACGAACAGTTTGTCGGCCTTGCCGATGCCGCTTTCGTCGCCCCGGTTAAGAAAGCCGAAGTTGTTGCGGATGTTGTTGGAGAACATGGTCTGCAGCTTGCTGTCCAGAATGCGGTAGCAGTCGTCGCTGGTGGCGCTGTCTTCGCGCTCAACGATCACCGCGGTGCACACATCGCCAAAAATGAAGTGGGAGTCGCGGTCGCGGAAGTTGAGGTGGCCGCTGCAGATTTCCGGGTTCACCATCAGTACACAGCGCGCGCTGCCGTTGGCGATGGCGTCCTTGGCCTGCTGGATGCCGAAGGTGGCCGATGAGCAGGCCACGTTCATGTCGAAGCCGTAACCGGCGATACCCAGGGCGGCCTGGATTTCCACCGCCATGGCGGGGTAGGGGCGCTGCATGTTGGAGGCGGCGACAATCACCGCGTCGATATCGGCGGCGGATTTGCCCGCCTGGGCCATGGCTTCGCGGGCGGCGGCCACGGCCATTTCGCACTGCACAGACGGCGCTTCGTTACTGCGCTCGGCAATCACTGGTGCCATGCGCTCGGGGTCGAGAATGCCGGATTTGTTCACCACATAGCGGGACTTGATGCCGGAGGCCTTGACGATGAACTCCTCGGAGGAGTGGCCCAGGGCGGGCAATTCGCCGCGTTCGATGGCATCGCTGTTGGCCTGGTTGTAGTTGTCGACATAGGTGTTGAAGGCGGCCACCAGCTCGGCGTTGCTGATGGACTCCGGCGGGGTGTAGAGGCCGGTGCCGCTGATCACGATGGCGGTCATGCGGGAACTCCTGAAGCGAAATTGACGGGCCCGGGCAGGGCCATTGAATGGGCGCTAGTGTACCCTGAATCCGTCACCTACGTGGGTGTTGGCGGCAAAAATACCGGCCTAGCGGCGGCTGGTATTGGCCAGGCTGACGACATCCCCCAAGCGCAGCTCCACAAACTCGCGGATGTCCGCTGCAAGCTCCCGGTAGAAGTGGCGGCTGGGGGCCGCGGCGCGCCACGCCAGGCCGTGGTCGCGCACCAGGGGCACGCCTTCCAGCTGGCTGACGTAGAGGGCTTCGGGTTTGTGCATTTCGGAATGGATGTACAGGGCCGGCAGAAACGCGGTGCCAAGGCCCATTACCACCATCTGGCGTAGGGTGTCGAGGCTAGTGCCTTCGTAGTCGCGCTCGATCACCGCGCCAATGCGGTCGCAGACATTTTTCACCAGTGAGTGAATGTGGTGCTGGGCTTCCAGCGTCAGCACCCGCTCGCCCCGCAACTGGGGCGGGCGCACCACCGGGTTGCCGGCCAGGCGGTGGTCCGCCGGCACCACGTAGCGCAGGGGCTCGCTGAACAGGCCCTCGATGATGAGGTCGTCGGCGCGCACCGGCAGCGGCAGAATGGCAATGTCCAGCGAGCCGCTGCGCAACTCCTGCAGCAAAATCTGGTGGGGCTGTTCGCGCACATACAGCTTGAGCTTGTGGTGGCGCTTGTGCAGCTCGGGCAGAACGTGGGGCAGCAGGTAGGGCCCCAGGGTGGGTGGCACGCCCAGCCGGTAGGTGGTCTGGCGCCCCTCGCTGACCACTGCTGCCCGCTCCTTGAGGTTGCGCATGGTGGCCAGCACATCCCGCGCATAGGGCAGCAGCTCGCGCCCCTCCGGGGTGAGGTGGGTGCCGCTGCGGGAGCGCTCCAGCAGCGCCACTTTCAGGCCGGCCTCCAGGGTGCTGATCTGGGCGGTGAGGGCGGGCTGGCTGATCTGCAGTTCTTCCGCCGCGCCGCGATAGCTGAGCAGGCGGGCAACGCTTTCGAAATATTCCAGCTGGCGCAGGGTGGGTTCTTTGGGGCGTGCCACGGGGGGCTCCGTCGACGGCTGATAATTTTAGACTATCAACAAAATACAGATACTTCTATGGAATTATCAAGATACTTTTCGGCTCTGACCCTCCGTAACCCACTACAGTCATCCGTGAAGGAGTAACCATGGATCACGTTCTATCCGGTGTCGCCAAGTTCCGCCGCGAAGTGTACCCGCAGAAAGCCGAGAGCTTTCGCGAACTGGCCGACGGCCAGCAACCCGAAGTGTTGTTCATTACCTGCGCTGATTCGCGCATCGACCCCAGCCTGATCACCCAGACCGAGCCGGGCGAGCTGTTCATCTGCCGCAACGCCGGCAACGTGGTGCCGCCCCACAGCAACGACACCGGCGGCATGACCGCCTCCATCGAGTACGCCGTGGCGGTACTGGGTGTCAGTCACATTGTGGTGTGTGGCCACACCGATTGTGGCGCCATGAAGGGCGCCCTGAACCCGGAATCAGTCGCTTCGCTGCCCCACGTGCGGGAGTGGCTGGGCCACTGTCGCGCGGCGGTGGAAGTGGTGCGCGAGCAGAAGGGCGAGGTTTGCGCCGAGCACCTGGACTGCGTTACCTCCGAGAACGTGGCCCTGCAGCTGCAGCACCTGCGCACCCACCCGGCGGTTGCCGCCAAGTTGGCGACCGGCAAGGTCCAGCTGCACGGCTGGGTGTACAACATCGGCACCGGCGAGGTGCTGAGCTACGACGAATCCAGCCGCAGCATGCAGCCGCTGCTGGACGGCGAGCTGGCTGCACTGGGCGCCGCGGAGGCCTGATATGGTCAAACTCGACTTCAGTAACGTGCGCGGCGATATCGCCGGTGGTGTCACCGCCGGCGTGGTTGCGCTGCCCCTGGCCATCGCCCTTGGCGTGGCCTCGGGCGTCGGCCCCATGGCCGGTCTGTACGGGGCCATTGCCCTCGGTTTCTTCGCCGCCCTGTTCGGCGGCACACCCTCCCAGATATCCGGCCCTACCGGCCCCATGGTGGTGGTGCTGGCGGGCCTGTTTGCCAGCTTGTCTGGCAGCGTGGAGCTGGTCTTCACCGCGGTGATGCTGGCCGGTGTCCTGCAAATTGTGTTCGGCGTGCTGGGGATCGGGCAGTACATTCGATTGGTGCCCTATCCGGTGATTTCGGGCTTTATGTCCGGGATCGGGGCCATCATTATTATTCTGCAACTCGGTCGCCTGATGGGCCACGCGCCCCCCGGTGAGCCGGTTGAGGCCATGATCTACCTGCCCACGGCGCTGGCAGATATCAACTTCGCCGCCCTGGCGTTGGGTATCGGCACCCTGGCCATGTGCTACCTGTGGCCGGCAAAGTGGGGCAAGTACCTGCCGGCGCCGCTGGCGGCGCTGATCACCGGCACCCTGATTGCCTTTTTTGCCCTGAAAGTGCCGGTGTTAGGGAACATCCCCACCGGTCTGCCCAGCCTGCACATGCCGGTCTTCGACCGCGACAGTCTGTTCTTGGTGGTGGAGGCTGCGGTGATTCTGGCCATTCTCGGTGCCATCGACAGCCTGCTGACCTCCCTGGTGGCGGACAATATGTCGCGCTCCCGCCATGACTCCAACAAGGAGCTGATCGGGCAGGGTATTGGTAATGGCATCGCCGGCCTGATCGGCGGTATCGCCGGTGCCGGCGCCACCATGCGCACCGTGGTCAACATTCGCACCGGCGGGCGCACCAACCTGTCGGGCATGACCCATGCCCTGGTGCTGCTGGCAGTGGTGCTGGGCCTTGGCCCCCTGGCCGCCAACATCCCCCACGCGGTGCTGGCCGGTATTCTGGTGAAGGTTGGCCTGGACATCATCGACTGGAGCTACCTCAAGCGCGCCCACCGCGGCCCGCGCTGGGATTTGGCGCTGATGGTGCTGGTGCTGGGCCTGACGGTGTTTGTCGACCTGATCACCGCAGTCGGGGCCGGCGTGGTGCTGGCGGCCCTGGCCTTCGTGCGCCAGGTGGCCAAGACCCAGGTGGAAAGCCTGAAGAACCTGCCGGAGCACCTGGATTCACCGGAGGAGAAAGAGCTGCTGTCATCCATCCGCAGCCAGGTGTCGCTGTTCGACTTTGGCGGCCCGCTGAGCTTCGGCGCGGCGGCGGACCTTGGCCACCATGTGCGCGAGCACAGTGAGCCCGGCACCCGCATCATGATCCTGGACTTCTCCAGCGTGCCCTTCCTGGATCTGTCGGCGGCCCTGGCCATCGAAACCATTGCCACCGACGCCAAGGCCAGCGGCAAGTCGCTGTTTTTGGCGGGCATGAGTGATGAGGTGCGCGAGGTGCTGGTGGGGCTCATGGGCAGCGTGCCCGGCAATGGGGACTACGAGACCCGCCTGGAGGCCCTCAGGGCGGCGCGGTACTCCCTGTCCGGTGACTTCGGTGGCGACCGCTCGCCGCACGTGAAGATGGTGCCCGCCACCTGAGCTGACTGACAGCGTATTCACCCGATGGCAAAAGCCGCTCCCACCTGGTGGGGGCGGCTTTTTTCGTTGTGGGCCAGGCAGGGCACCTGCGCTGCGTCGGGCGCACAACAGCATGGCACCGTGTCGGGCGCACAACAGAATTGCGCTGCTACGACGGACGCGCAACAAAATAGCGCCGCGGCGGGCGCAAAAAAAGGGCCAGCGGATTTCTCGCGCTGGCCCTTTGCGTCAGGCAGATGTCAGCGGGCGATCAACGCTTGTCCAGCGCCACGTAGTCGCGCTGCGGGTGGCCGGTGTACAGCTGGCGCGGGCGACCGATGCGGTAGCTGCCGCTGATCATTTCGTGCCAGTGGGCAATCCAGCCCACGGTACGGCCCACGGCAAAGATCACTGTGAACATGCTGGTGGGAATGCCGATGGCCTTGAGGATGATGCCGGAGTAGAAGTCCACGTTCGGGTAGAGCTTCTTCTCGATGAAGTACTCGTCTTCCAGGGCGATCTGCTCCAGCTTTTTGGCGATGGCCAGCAGCGGGTCGTTCTCAATGCCCAGCTCCGCCAGCACCTCGTCGGCGGCTTCTTTCATCACTTTGGCGCGTGGGTCGAAGTTCTTGTACACGCGGTGGCCAAAGCCCATCAGGCGGAAGGGGTCGTTCTTGTCCTTGGCGCGGGCCACGAATTCATCGATGCGCGAGACATCGCCGATTTCTTCCAGCATCTCCAGCACCGCTTCGTTGGCACCGCCGTGGGACGGGCCCCACAGGGCGGCAATGCCCGCGGCGATACAGGCGAAGGGGTTGGCGCCAGAGGAGCCGGCCAGGCGCACGGTCGAGGTAGAGGCGTTCTGTTCGTGGTCGGCGTGCAGCAGGAAGATGCGATCCATGGCCTTGGCCAGGGTGGGGCTGATCTTGCTGCGCTCGCAGGGGTTGCCGAACATCATGTGCAGGAAGTTCTCGGCGTAGCCCATGCTGTTGTCGGGATACATGAAGGGCTGGCCGATGGAGAACTTGTAGCTCATGGCGGCCAGGGTAGGCATCTTGGCGATCAGGCGGAAGGCCGCCACCTGGCGGTGGTGCTCGTCGGAGATGTTCAGGGAGTCGTGGTAGAAGGCGGACAGTGCGCCCACCACGCCGCACATGATGGCCATGGGGTGGGCATCGCGGCGGAAGCCGTTAAAGAAGGTGCGGATCTGCTCGTGCACCATGGTGTGGTTTTTAACGGTGCCGACGAATTTTTCGTACTGAGCCTTGGAGGGCAGCTCTCCGTAGAGCAGCAGGTAACAGGTTTCGAGGTAGTCGGATTGTTCGGCCAGCTGGTCGATGGGGTAGCCGCGGTGGA
This sequence comes from Parahaliea mediterranea, assembly GCF_003402235.1. Classification (GTDB taxonomy): domain Bacteria; phylum Pseudomonadota; class Gammaproteobacteria; order Pseudomonadales; family Halieaceae; genus Parahaliea; species Parahaliea mediterranea. The sequence goes on along the minus strand of NZ_QEWO01000002.1, from coordinate 62,839 downwards.
GGAGGGTGCCTTTACCGCCGTCGATGTAGGTGATCTGGGATTCACAGGCGGCGGTGGAAACGAAACCGGGGTCGTAGGTGAACATGCCTTTTCCGGTGAGGCCGCCCACGTCTATCACGTCAGGCCCCAGGGTGCCGGAATAAATCGGCAGATCAATGGCCTCGTCGATGCCATCGACGGTCAATGTCGCTTTTTTGTCACTCATGAAAAGTCCTGCTAGAGGTGTGTTTCTGTGGGGTGCCCAACTATAGAGTTTCGTCAGCTTTTGTCAATTGAAAGGCGGGTTTTGGCCCTATGTCGATAGATACTGCGGTGATATTCGCCAATCAGGATTGGCGATGTTCGCCGACGTTCGCAGCAGCCATTTTTTGGCGCATGCCGGGCAGGCGGCGTCCTTTCTCTTATTTATTACAGGTTTGTAATCGTCGCCCCGACTCCTTATAATTTCGCGCGTTTTGGTTTGGCCGCCCCCTCTCGCGGGGGCGCAACGCCCGGCTGCCGTCGGCTCTGTAACCGCCATTTTTGGCGTCAAAACAATGGTACCCATACTGTGAATGACAAACGTCCCGTGAACTTGGACATTGGTACCATGCGGCTCCCCATAACCGCATGGACGTCCATTACCCACCGCGCCTCTGGCGTATTCCTTTTTGTCGGCATGGCCGTGCTTCTTTATATATTGGATGCCAGCCTCAAGAGCCCCGAGAGCTTCGCCACCCTGAAGGAGTGCTTGACCAGCCCCGTCGCCAAGCTGGTGCTGTGGGCGGTGCTCGTCGGCCTCATCTATCACTCGCTGGCCGGTATCAAGCACCTGATCATGGATTTCGGCTACGGTGAATCCATGCGCGGCGGTGTGCTGGGCGCGCGCCTGGTGATTGGCCTGTCGATTGTCCTGAGTGTTCTTGCGGGGGTGTGGGTATGGTAACTGCAGTGACGAGTTTTGGTCGTTCAGGCACCTCTGACTGGCTGGTGCAGCGGGTCAGCGGCGTTATCCTGCTGGCCTACTTCCTCTTTATTGGTAGCAACCTCATTGGTGGCGTTGACTACATCGCCTGGAAGGCCCTCTTTGCCCACACCTGGGTGAAGGTGTTCAGCCTGATGGCCCTGTTGTCGCTGGCGGCTCATGCCTGGATCGGTATCTGGGTCGTGCTGACGGACTACCTGACTGAGCGCCTCATGGGCGCCAAGGGCAATGTGCTGCGGGTGGCCTTGCAACTGCTGGTCATGGTCACCATTTTTGTTTATGTGGTCTGGGGCGTCCAGATCCTGTGGGGTTATTAAGCTATGGCGAATATGCGTACGATTTCCTTTGACGGCGTGATCGTCGGTGGCGGCGGCGCCGGTATGCGCGCGGCCCTGCAGCTGGCCCAGTCCGGCTACAAAACGGCGGTAATCTCCAAGGTTTTCCCCACCCGTTCCCACACCGTATCCGCCCAGGGCGGCATTACCTGTGCCATTGCCAGTGCCGATCCGCAGGATGACTGGCGCTGGCACATGTACGACACCGTCAAGGGCTCCGATTACATCGGTGACCAGGACGCCATCGAATACATGTGCAGCGTGGGCCCCGAGGCGGTGTTCGAACTGGAGCACATGGGCCTGCCGTTCTCGCGCACCGAAGAGGGCCGCATCTACCAGCGTCCTTTCGGTGGCCAGTCCAAGAACTTTGGCGAGGGTGGCCAGGCGGCGCGCACCTGCGCCGCAGCGGATCGCACCGGCCACGCCCTGCTGCACACCCTGTACCAGGGCAACATGAAGAACAACACCGTGTTCTTCAACGAGTGGTACGCCACTGACATCGTAAAAAACCAGGACGGTGCCGTGGTTGGCGTGATCGCCATCTGCATGGAAACCGGTGAAACCGTCTATGTGAAGTCCAAGGCCACGGTGTTTGCCACCGGCGGGGCAGGGCGTATTTACGCATCCACCACCAATGCCCACATCAATACCGGCGACGGTATCGGCATGGCCCTGCGCGCCGGCTTCCCGGTGCAGGACATCGAGATGTGGCAGTTCCACCCCACTGGCATTCACGGCGCCGGCGTGCTGGTAACCGAAGGTTGCCGGGGCGAGGGTGGTTATCTGGTCAACAAGGACGGCGAGCGCTTTATGGAGCGCTATGCCCCCAACGCCAAGGACCTGGCCGGCCGCGACGTGGTGGCCCGCTCCATGGTGATGGAGATTCTCGAAGGCCGCGGCTGTGGCCCCGAGGGCGACCACGTTTACCTGAAGCTCGACCACCTGGGCGAGGAAGTGCTGCACAGCCGACTGCCGGGTATCTGTGAGCTGTCCGAAACCTTTGCCCACGCCAACCCAGTACACGAGCCGGTGCCGGTGGTGCCCACCTGTCACTACATGATGGGTGGCATTCCCACCAATGTTCACGGCCAGGCGCTCACCGTGGACGCCAGCGGCAACGATGTGGTGATCCCCGGCCTGTACGCCTGTGGCGAAGTGGCCTGCGTTTCCGTGCACGGTGCCAACCGCCTGGGTGGCAACTCGCTGCTGGACCTGGTGGTGTTCGGCCGCGCCTCGGGCCTGTTCATCGAGAAGGCCCTGCGCGAAGGCATCGAGATGCGCGACGCTTCCGACAGCGACATCGAACAGGCCATGAGTCGTCTCGACAAGCTGAACAACTCCACCGGCGGCGAGAAGGTGGCGGACCTGCGCAAGGAACTGCAGACCACCATGCAGAACCACTTCGGTGTATTCCGCAACGAGAAGTTCATGCAGGAGGGTATCCAGAAGCTGGCCGACCTGCGCGGGCGCATCGAGAATGCTGCCCTGGAAGACAAGAGCCAGGCCTTCAACACCGCCCGTATCGAGGCGCTGGAACTGCACAACCTGTTCGAAGTGGCCGAGGCAACTGCCATTGCCGCCGAAGAGCGCAAGGAATCCCGCGGTGCCCACGCCCGTGACGATTACCAGGATCGCGACGACGAGAACTGGCTGTGTCACTCCATGTACTTCCCCGGTGAAAAGCGTGTGGGCAAGCGCGCGGTGAACTTTGCGCCGAAGACCGTGGACACCTTCCAGCCCAAGACGCGGACTTACTAAGAGGCCCCAGCGATGTTGAAAGTCAGTATTTACCGCTACAACCCGGAAGTCGACGACAAGCCCTACATGCAGGACTTTGACTTCGACACCCAGGGCAAGGACCTGATGGTGCTGGACGTACTGGAGCAGCTCAAGTCCCAGGACACCACCATCACCTATCGCCGCTCCTGCCGCGAGGGCGTGTGTGGCTCCGACGGCCTGAACATGAACGGCAAGAACGGCCTGGCCTGCATCACCCCGCTGTCGGCGACGGTGAAGGGCAACAAGCTGGTGCTGCGCCCGCTGCCCGGCCTGCCGGTCATTCGCGACCTGATCGTGGACATGAGCATGTTCTACGCCCAGTACGAGAAGGTGCAGCCCTACCTGCAGAACAACAGCCCGGCACCGGCTATCGAGCGCCTGCAATCGCCCGAGGACCGCGCCAAGCTGGACGGCCTCTACGAGTGCATCCTGTGCGCCTGCTGCTCAACCAGCTGTCCGTCGTTCTGGTGGAACCCGGATCGCTTCATCGGCCCCGCCGGTCTGCTACAGTCTTACCGCTTTCTGGCCGATAGTCGTGACACCGCCACCGAAGAGCGGCTGGCGAAACTGGATGACCCCTTCAGCGTATTCCGTTGTCATGGCATCCAGAACTGTGTCAACGTGTGCCCCAAGGGCCTGAACCCGACCCGGGCCATTGGGCACATCCGCAACATGCTGCTGTCTCGTGCCACCTGACATAAAGAAGTGTCAGCAAGCATTTGATTTTTAAGTAGTTTAAGGACCGTTACCGTCCCTGGTTCAAGGGGCGGCAACGGGTGAACACTCTGGGACCGGGGCCGCGGCGCCCCCCTGCAAGGTGGTCCACTCTCGCTTGCAGTTCGCCGGGCACCGGCCGTTTTACCTTGCCGGAAAGGTCACGATGCAAGAAAGCTCAATGGAACTCCTGTGGCGGAGTTCGCACATCGCAGGTGGCAACGCCACCTACGTGGAAGACCTGTACGAAACCTACCTCACTGATCCCAATTCAGTGCCGGAGCAGTGGCGCAGTTATTTCGACACCCTGCCGCGGGTCGAATCCAAGTCCGCCGTTATTCAGGACATTCCCCACTCCACTATTCGCGAACAGTTTGCCCGCATCTCCAAGATGCGCGTGCGGACCGAAGCCACGGTGGCCCACGACTCCCAGGCCACCGAATACGAGCGCAAACAGGTCAAGGTCGTCCAGCTGATTTCCGCCTATCGCCAGCGCGGGCACCAGAAGGCTTCCCTGGATCCTTTGAGCCTGCACGTGCGCGAGCCAGTGCCGGATCTCGACCTCGGCTTTCACCAGCTGTCCGCCGCCGACCTGGACACTGTGTTCCAGACCGCCAGCCTGTACATTGGCAAGGCGGACGCCAGTCTTGGCGAGATCGTCGATGCGCTGGAGAAGACCTACTGTCACACTATTGGCGCCGAGTTCATGCACATCGTTAACACCGATGAGCGCCACTGGGTGATGCAGCGGATGGAGTCCGTGCGCTCGGCGCCGGAGTGGGGCAATGAAGTCCGCACTACGCTGCTCAAGCGGCTGATTAAGGCCGAGGGGCTGGAAAAGTCCCTGGGCTCCAAATACCCCGGCACCAAGCGTTTTGGCCTGGAGGGTGGCGAGAGCCTGATCCCCATGCTGAGCGAGATGGTGCAGCGCCTGGGTGGCTACGGCGCCCAGGAAATCGTGATCGGCATGGCCCACCGCGGCCGCCTGAACGTGCTGGTCAATATTTTCGGCAAGAACCCGAGTGAACTGTTTGCCGAGTTCGAGGGGCGCGCCACCTACCAGAGCTCCGGCGACGTGAAATACCACCAGGGCTTCTCTTCCAATGTCATGACCCCCGGTGGCGAGTTGCACATGGCGCTGGCCTTCAACCCCTCTCACCTGGAGATTGTCTCCCCGGTGGTGGAGGGTTCCGTACGCGCGCGCCAGGATCGCCGGGACGACACGGTCGGTCACAAGGTGGTACCCATCGTCATTCACGGCGACGCCGCCTTTGCCGGCCAGGGCGTGGTGATGGAAACCTTCCAGATGTCCCAGACCCGCGCCTACAAGACCGGCGGGACGGTGCATATCGTGCTCAACAACCAGGTGGGTTTTACCACCAGCGAGCGCGAGGACTCACGCTCTACCGAGTACTGCACCGACGTCGCCAAGATGGTGCAGGCGCCAATTTTCCACGTGAACGCCGATGACCCGGAGGCGGTGCTGTTTGTCACCCAGATGGCAGTGGATTACCGCAACGAGTTCCACAAGGACGTTGTGATCGACCTGGTCTGCTACCGCCGCCGGGGCCACAACGAAGCCGACGAGCCCTCGGTGACCCAGCCGCTGATGTACCAGCAGATCCGCAAGCAGAAGTCCACCCGCGATCTCTATGCCGAACGTCTGATCGCCCAGGGTGTGATCAGCGCCGAGGAAGACCAGCGCCTGATGGACGGCTATCGCGAGTCGCTGGACCGCGGCGAACCGCTGGTCAGCAGCCTGGTGTCGGAACCGAACAAAAGCATGTTCGTGGACTGGAGCCCCTACCTCGGCCACGAGTGGACCCTGCACGCCGACACCGGTATGGATCTGCAGGCATTGCAGACCCTGGCCCACGACAGCAACGTGCTGCCGGACGGCTTCCCGGTGCAGCGCCAGGTAAACAAAATCTTTGAGGACCGCCGCAAGATGGCCGCCGGCGCCATGCCCCTGAACTGGGGTGCCGCCGAGACCCTGGCCTATGCGTCGCTGCTGCAGGACGGCTACCCGGTGCGCCTGACCGGGCAGGACGTGGGCCGCGGCACCTTCTCCCACCGTCACGCGGTGCTGCACAACCAGAAGGACGAGAGCCTCTACATTCCGCTGCAGCACGTGAGCGAGGACCAGGCGGATTTCACCATCCACGACTCCCTGCTGTCAGAGGAGGCCGTACTGGCCTTCGAATACGGCTACGCCACCACCTCGCCAACCGGCCTGGTGATCTGGGAGGCCCAGTTCGGCGACTTCGCCAACGGCGCCCAGGTGGTGATCGACCAGTTCATCACCTCTGGCGAGCACAAGTGGTCGCGCCTGTGTGGCCTGACCATGCTGCTGCCCCACGGTTACGAAGGGCAGGGCCCCGAGCACTCATCGGCCCGTCTGGAGCGCTTCATGCAGCTGTGCGCCGAGCACAACATTCAGGTCTGTGTGCCCACCACGCCGGCCCAGGTCTTCCACATGCTGCGCCGCCAGGCCATTCGTCCCCTGCGCAAGCCGCTGGTGGTGATGTCGCCCAAGAGCCTGCTGCGCCACAAGGAGGCCATCTCATCCCTGGAAGACCTGGCCCACGGCCACTTCCACAACGTGCTGGACGAAACCGACGATCTCAACAAGTCGGCGGTCAAGCGCGTTATCCTGTGCGCCGGCAAGGTGTTCTACGACCTGCGCGCCGCGCGCCGGGAGCGGGAGATCGAGGATATCGCCATCATCCGCCTGGAGCAGCTCTACCCCTTCCCGGAAGCTGAGCTGCTGCAGATTCTGAGCGCCTATCCCAATGTGGAAGAGGTCATCTGGTGCCAGGAAGAGCCCATGAACCAGGGCGCCTGGTACGCCAGCCAGCACCACATGCGGCGCGTGATTCACGCCCACAAGAGCGATGTCTATCTCAGCTATGTGGGTCGCGACCCGTCGGCGGCGCCGGCGGCGGGTTACATGGCGCTGCACCTCGAGCAGCAGGAACGGTTTATCAATGAAGCCCTGGGCCCCCGGCCCCAGGCATAAGCGATCGCATTTAAAGGAAGCGAAATGGCACACAAAATCAAGGCACCCACATTCCCGGAATCCGTTGCCGACGGTGAAATCGCTGTTTGGCACAAGCAGGAAGGGGAAGCCGTTGCTCGCGACGAGCTGCTGGTGGAAATCGAAACCGACAAGGTGGTGATGGAAGTGGTCGCTCCCGAAGACGGTGTGATCACCAAGATCTACGCCGGCGAGGGCGACACCATCGAGAGCGAGCAACTGCTGGCCGACCTCGAAGTGGGTGCCGCGGCGTCCGCTGGCAGCCCGAGCGCCGCCAAGGCGGAACCCGCCGCGCCGGTGGCCGAGGCCGCGTCCGACAGCACCGCCGAGCCGGTGCTGGGCCCCGCCGCCCGCCAGCTGGTGGAAGAGCACAAGCTCGATGCCAGCCAGATTGCCGGCACCGGTAAGGGCGGCCGCGTCACCAAGGAAGATGTACTCAACCACCTGAAAAACGCACCCAAGGCGGAGGCCAAGGCCAAGGCCAAAGCGCCAGAGCCCGCTCCGGCGCCTGCCGCTGCCACCACACCCTCCGGCGAGCGTGTCGAGAAGCGCGTGCCGATGACCCGCATGCGCGCGCGCATTGCCCAGCGCCTGCTGCAGGCCTCCCAGGAAACCGCCATGCTCACCACCTTCAACGAGGTGAACATGGCGCCGGTAATGGAGCTGCGCAGCAAGTACAAAGACCAGTTCGAGAAGATCCACAATGGCACGCGCCTGGGCTTCATGGGCTTCTTTGTTAAAGCCTGCTGCGAGGCGCTCAAGCGCTTCCCCGAGGTGAACGCCTCTATCGATGGCAACGACGTGGTCTACCACGGCTACCAGGACATCGGCGTGGCCGTGTCCACCGACAATGGGCTGGTGGTGCCGGTGCTGCGCGACGCCGACTTCATGAGCCTGGCGGACGTGGAAGCGGCCATTCGCGACCTGGGCCTCAAGGCCCGCGATAACAAGCTGTCCATCGACGATATGACCGGCGGCACCTTCACCGTGACCAACGGCGGTGTGTTCGGCTCGCTGATGTCGACGCCGATTCTCAACCCGCCGCAGACCGGTATCCTGGGTATGCACAAAATCCAGGAGCGGCCGATGGCGGTGAACGGCAAGGTGGAAATTTTGCCGATGATGTACCTGGCCCTGTCCTACGACCATCGCCTGATCGATGGCAAGACCGCCGTGCAGTTCCTGGTGGCGGTGAAGGACCTGATCGAAGACCCGGCGCGCATTCTGCTGCAACTGTAATATTGCGCGCATAATCGGCTAAGCAACGCACTGACAACGGGACACACCATGTCTGACAAATTCGATGTAGTAGTAATTGGCTCTGGCCCCGCCGGCTATGTGGCAGCCATCAAGGCTGCCCAGTTGGGCTTGAATACCGCCTGTGTAGAGCAGTGGCTGGACGACAAGGGCGAGGTCAAGCTCGGCGGCACCTGCCTGAACGTGGGCTGCATTCCCTCCAAGGCCTTGCTGGATTCCAGTCACAAGTTTGTGGAGGCCCGCGACCACTTCCAGGAACACGGCATCGGCGTCAGCAAGCCGAAGATTGACGTTGCCGCCATGCTCGCGCGCAAAGACAAAATCGTCGGCCAGCTCACCGGCGGTATCGCCGGCCTGTTCAAGCACAATGGCGTTACCCCCATTCAGGGGCGCGGCAAGGTGCTCGCGGGCGCCAAGGTGGAGGTCACCAACGCCAAGGGCGAAGTCAGCGTGCTGGAAGCGGGCAACGTGATCATCGCCGCGGGTTCCGTGCCGGTGAACATTCCCCCGGCCCCGGTGGATGGCGAATACATCGTCGACTCCACCGGCGCACTGGAATTCACCGACGTGCCCAAGCGCCTGGGTGTCATTGGCGCCGGGGTCATTGGCCTGGAGCTTGGCAGCGTGTGGGGCCGCCTCGGCGCCGAAGTGGTGGTGCTGGAAGCGCTGGATGAATTCCTGCCGATGATGGACGTGCAGATCGCCAAGGAAACCGCCAAGATCCTGAAAAAACAGGGTCTGGACATTCGCCTTGGCACCCGCGTGACCAAGGCCGAGGTCGGCAAGGGCCAGGTCGAGGTGACCTACAGCAGCGCCGATGGCGAGCACAAAGAAGTCTTTGACAAGCTCATCGTCGCCGTGGGCCGCCGCCCGCGCTCCGAAGAGCTGCTGGCCTCCGACAGCGGCGTGTCACTGGATGAGCGCGGCTTCATCTACGTGGACGACTACTGCGCCACCGAAGCGCCCCATGTGTACGCCGTGGGCGACGTGGTGCGCGGCCCGATGCTGGCCCACAAGGGCTCGGAAGAGGGCGTGATGGTGGCCGAGCGCATCGCCGGCAAGCCGGTGCAGATGAACTACGATGTCATTCCCTCGGTGATCTACACCCACCCGGAAGTGGCCGCCGTGGGCAAAACCGAGCAGCAGCTGAAGGCCGAGGGCATCGACTACAAAGCCGGTGTCTTCCCCTTTGTGGCCAGCGGCCGCGCCCTGGCGGCGAACGATTCCGACGGCATGGTGAAAATGCTGGCGGATGCCGAGACCGACCGCATCCTGGGCTGCCACATTGTTGGCCCCTCCGCGGCGGACCTGGTGCAGCAGGTGGTGATTGCGATGGAGTTCGGCTCCAGCGCGGAAGACCTCGCCCTCACCGTGTTTGGTCACCCGACCCTGTCCGAAGCGGTGCACGAAGCCGCGCTGGCGGTGGACGGCCACGCCATCCACATTGCCAACCGCAAGAAGCGCAAATAATCGCCCACGGGCGAAATGCCAAACTGCCCGAGAGGGCAGTTTGCGTAATGAAGGAGTAGAATCCGTCCCCGGCGCGCAAGCATAAGAGCCTAACTTTGGTGCCGGAGGCAACAGCAGGTGACGGGAGCTAATGACGGCCTCCGCACCGGGTAAACCTTAACCCAAGACGAGAACGGGATAGAGCATGAACCTTCATGAGTACCAGGGCAAACAGCTGTTTGCCGAATACGGTCTGCCGGTGTCCAAAGGGCACGCGGTCGACACCCCAGAGGATGCCGTCAAAGCTGCCGAGCAGATCGGCGGCGACATGTGGGTGGTGAAAGCCCAGGTGCACGCGGGCGGCCGTGGTAAGGCCGGCGGCGTGAAGCTGGTCAAGACCACCGACGAAGTGCGCGAATTTGCCGCCAACTGGCTGGGCAAGAACCTGGTGACCTACCAGACCGACGAAAACGGCCAGCCGGTCAGCAAGATCCTGGTGGAATCCTGCACCGACATCGCCGAAGAGCTCTACCTGGGTGCGGTAGTGGATCGCGCCACCCGTCGCATCGTTTTCATGGCCTCCACCGAAGGCGGCGTGGAAATCGAGAAAGTGGCCGAGGAAACCCCCGAGAAAATCCTCCGCGCCACCATCGACCCGTTGGTGGGCGCACAGCCCTACCAGGGCCGTGAACTGGCCTTCAAGCTGGGCCTGCAAGGCGACCAGATCAAGCAGTTTGTGAAGATCTTCCTGGGTCTGGCGCAGCTGTTTGAGGAAAAAGACCTGGCCCTGATCGAGATCAACCCGCTGGTGATCACCACCGAGGGCAACCTGCACTGCCTGGACGCCAAGCTCGGCGTTGACGGCAATGCCATCTACCGCCAGAAGCAACTGGCCGAGATGCACGATCCCTCCCAGGAAGACGAGCGCGAAGCTCACGCTGCCAAGTGGGAACTCAACTACGTGGCCCTGGATGGCAACATCGGCTGCATGGTCAACGGCGCTGGCCTGGCCATGGGCACCATGGATATCGTCGCCCTGCACGGCGGCTTCCCCGCCAACTTCCTGGACGTGGGCGGCGGCGCCACCAAAGAGCGCGTCTCCGAGGCCTTCAAAATCATCCTGTCCGACGACAAGGTGAAGGCCGTCCTGATCAACATCTTCGGCGGCATTGTGCGCTGTGACCTGATCGCCGAAGGCGTGATTGGCGCGGTTGAGGAAATCGGCGTGAAAGTGCCGGTGGTTGTGCGCCTGGAAGGTAACAACGCGGAACTGGGCCAGAAAGTGCTGGCCGACAGTGGATTGAACATCATTGCTGCCACCAGCCTCACAGACGCTGCTCAGCAGGCAGTTAAAGCAGCGGGAGGTGCAGCATAATGAGCATTCTGATCGACAAGAACACCAAGGTAATCTGCCAGGGCTTCACCGGCTCCCAGGGCACCTTCCACTCCGAGCAGGCCATTGCCTACGGCACCCAGATGGTCGGCGGCGTTACCCCCGGCAAGGGCGGCCAGGAGCACCTGGGCCTGCCCGTTTTCAACACCGTGGCCGAAGCCGTGGAAGCCACCGGCGCCGATGCCTCCGTCATCTACGTGCCCGCGCCCTTCTGCAAGGACTCCATCCTGGAAGCGGCCAACGCCGGCATCAAGCTCATCGTGTGCATCACCGAGGGCATTCCCACCCTGGACATGCTGGACGCGAAAGTGAAGTGCGACGAACTGGGCGTGCGCCTGATCGGCCCCAACTGCCCCGGTGTCATCACCCCCGGCGAGTGCAAGATCGGTATCATGCCGGGTCACATTCACCTGCCCGGCAAAGTGGGCATTGTTTCCCGCTCCGGCACCCTGACCTACGAAGCGGTCAAGCAGACCACCGACGCCGGCTTCGGCCAGTCCACCTGTGTGGGCATCGGCGGCGACCCGATCCCCGGTTCCAACTTCATCGACATTCTGGAAATGTTCGAGAAGGACCCGGCCACCGAAGCCATCGTCATGATCGGTGAAATCGGCGGCACCGCCGAAGAAGAGGCGGCCGCCTACATCAAGGCCAATGTCTCCAAGCCGGTGGTGTCCTACATTGCCGGTGTCACCGCGCCCAAAGGCAAGCGTATGGGCCACGCGGGGGCCATCATCTCCGGCGGTAAAGGCACCGCCGATGAGAAGTTCGCCGCCCTGGAAGACGCCGGTGTAAAAACCGTGCGCTCCCTGGCCGAGATCGGCAGCGCGCTGGCGGAAGTGACCGGCTGGTAACTTACGCTCGCTGTTAAAGGGCCCCGTCAGCGCAGGCTGGCGGGGCCTTTTTCGTTGTGCGGCGCAAAGGATGCCGGTCTCCCTTGAATTTCCGCCGTGGCGTCCCCATGTTTGCCCCCTGACAGTCATCCCAACCACAGATCAAGCACGAGGGACCCATGACCGCCGACGTTCAGAAAGAAACCCTGGGCTTCCAGACCGAAGCCAAGCAACTCCTGCACCTGATGATTCACTCCCTGTACAGCAACCGGGAGATTTTCCTGCGTGAGCTGATTTCCAACGCCTCCGATGCCATCGACAAGCTGCGCTTTGCAGCCCTGGCGGACGACGCGTTGCTGGAAGGGCAGGGCGATTACCAGATTCAGGTGGATGTCGACAAAGACGCCGGCACCATCACCATCAGCGACAACGGCATTGGCATGACGCGCGAGGAGGTGATCGAGAACCTGGGCACCATCGCCAAATCCGGCACCGCCACCTTCCTGGAGAACCTCACCGGCGACCAGAAGAAGGACTCCCAGTTGATCGGCCAGTTTGGCGTGGGCTTTTATTCCGGCTTTATTGTTGCCGACCGCGTGCAGGTACACACCCGCAAGGCGGGCGATGGCGCCGACAGCGGCGTGGTATGGGAGTCCGCCGGCGAGGCGGAATTCACCATTGAGCCGCGCGCCAAGGACAACCGTGGTACCGCCATTACCTTGTTCCTGAAGGATGACTGCAAGGAATTCGCCGACGATTTCCGCGTGCGCAGTGTGATCAAGAAGTACTCGGATCACATCTCTGTGCCGGTGCTGATGTTGAAGCCGGACATGCCCACTGGCGACGAGGATGAGGAAGCTAAGTCTGAAGACCAAGCCAAGGCAGAAGAAAAGGCCCCCGAGTACGAAGCGGTCAACGAGGCCACTGCCCTGTGGACCCGCCCCCGGGGCGAGGTCAGCGACGACGAGTACAAGGCCTTCTACCGTCATGTGTCCCACGATTTTGACGAGCCCCTGAGCTGGAGCCACAACAAGGTGGAAGGCAAGCTGGAGTACACCAGCCTGCTGTACCTGCCCAAGCGCGCGCCCTTTGATATGTGGAACCGCGACATGGCCCGCGGCCTCAAGTTCTACGTGCAGCGCACCTTCATCATGGATGAAGCCGAGCAGTTCCTGCCGCTGTACCTGCGCTTTGTGAAAGGCGTGGTGGACTCCAACGACCTGCCCCTGAACGTATCCCGCGAAATTCTGCAGCAGGACGGGGCAGTGGAATCCATGCGTTCGGCCCTGACCAAGCGGGTGCTGGACATGCTGGGCAAGCTGGCCAAGAAAGACGGTGACGACTACGCCACCTTCTGGAAGGAATTTGGCCAGGTGTTGAAGGAAGGCCCCGCGGAGGACTTTGCCAACAAAGAGAAAATTGCCAAGCTGCTGCGCTTTGCCACCACCCACACCGACAAGGCCGAGCAGGACCAGTCCCTGGAAGACTACGTGTCGCGTATGAAGGACGGTCAGGACAAGATCTACTACGTGGTGGCGGAAAACTTCAACACCGCCAAGAGCAGCCCCCATTTGGAAGTGTTCCGCAAGAAGGGCATCGAGGTGTTGCTGCTGTCGGATCGCGTGGACGACTGGCTGATGAACCATCTGCAGGCGTTCGACGGCAAGCAGCTGCAGGACGTGGCGCGCGGTGCCCTCGACCTGGCCGCCGATTCCGAGGAGGAGAAGGCCGAGCAGGAGAAGCTGCAGAAGGACAGCGAAGGCCTGGTAGAGCGCCTGGCCAAAGTGCTGGAAGACAAAGTGTCTGAAGTGCGCGCCACCGCCCGCCTGACCGAGTCCGCCGCCTGCCTGGTGGTGGGAGACTACGACATGGGCGCGCAGATGCGCCGCATTATGGAGGCCGCTGGCCAGCCGGTGCCGGACAGCAAGCCCATCCTCGAGGTGAACCCCCAGCACCCGCTGGTGAAAATGCTCGACGCCGAAGCGGACGAGGATCGCTACGCCGACCTCGCCAATATCGTCTTCGATCAGGCCACCCTCGCTGAGGGCGGGCAGCTGGAAGACCCCGCCAGCTACGTGGCGCGCCTCAACAAGCTGCTGCTGGCCACCATGGCCGGTTGAGGCGCACGCCAAAGCTGGCCGCGCCATCGCTGGCCGCGCCAGTGCAGGCCGCGCCAAAGCTGTTAGACTCGACCCCGCCCGGGCCAGCCCGGCGGGGTCGATCACAATAAATGCAGGAACTCCCTATGATGCACACCCACCGCGTCGCAGTGCTCGGCGGCGGTAGTTTTGGCACTGTGGTTGCCAATCTCATTGCCTGCAACGGCCACCCGGTTTGCCTGTGGCTGCGCAATGACGCGCGGGTTGAGGCCATCAACAGCGCCCGCGAAAACGCCGAATACCTGCCGGGCTATCGGCTGGACGACAAACTGCGCGCCACCACCTCGCTGGAAGACGCCGTCAGCGCTATCGACATTCTGTTTCTGGCGGTGCCCAGCGCCTCCTTCCGTGAAGTGGCCCGGCGGTTGGCGGGCCTGCTGTCGCCCCAGGCCCTGCTGGTCAGCCTCACCAAGGGCATCGAGGCGCCCGGCTTTCACCTGATGAGTGAAATCCTCGCCCAGGAGCTGCCGGAGAACCCCTGCGCCGTGCTCAGCGGTCCCAACCTGGCGGGGGAGATCGCCGCCGGCGGTATTGCCGGGGCGGTGGTGGCCTCGCGCAGCGATGCTATCAACACCACCTTGCACGACCTGCTGCACAGCGACCGCTTCCTCATCTACGGCTCCGGCGATATGTACGGCGTGGAGCTTGGCGGGGCCCTGAAGAACGTGTACGCCATTCTCGCTGGCCTGGGGGATGCCCTCGACTTTGGGGAAAACACCAGCGGCCTGCTGCTGACCCGGGCGCTGAGCGAAATGTCCCGCTTTGCCGTGCACTGCGGCGCCAACCCGATGACCTTCCTTGGCCTCGCCGGGGTAGGGGATCTGTTTGTTACCTGCTCGTCGCCCCTGTCGCGCAACTACCGCATCGGCCAGGCCATCGGGCGCGGCCAACCGCTTTCGGAGGTGCTGGCGGCTATGGATCAGGTCGCCGAGGGCATCAATACCCTGGAGCTGCTGAAGGCCCAGGCGGAGCAGCGCGGCGTGCCCATGCCGCTGGTCAACGGCCTGTACGACATCCTCCACCACAGTCGCCCGGTGTCGGAATTGTTCAGTGATATGATGACCCGCGAACAGGCGCAGGATGTGGAATTTGTTGCCGGCTAGCCGCTGTGGGGCGGATTGTGGACGGCGCGACAGCGCAGACAGTCATAACAACGGTGGCGGTGGAGCATGCCGCCCCCCCCAGGGAGATGTGTAATGATCCTGACAGTGTGGCGGCACGGGGAGGCGGGCCGGGCTGCAGAAGATCGCCTGCGGCCGCTGACGCTCCAGGGTGAACGGGACATCAGCACCGGCGCCGGCCGCCAGTGGGGCCTGTGTGCCCAGCGCAACCTGCCAGTGCCAGACGCGCTCTGGCACAGCCGCTGGGTGCGTACCACCCAAACCGCCGGCTTGCTGTTGCTGGGCCATCCCACACTGCCACACCGCGCCGAAGAGGCGCTGATACCCGGCGCTGAACCCGCCGACGTTGAACAGGCCCTGGAACCTCTCTGGGGCGATGTCAGCGCGCCGCGACACCTGATTCTGGTATCGCACCAGCCGCTGGTGTCGGCGCTGGTGGATCACTGGCTCGGCGAGTCGCGCGCGGCGCCGCCCCACCCCCCGGGCGGGCTGGTCAGCCTGCAGCTGGATGCCCCCGCCGCCGGCTGTGCGCGTCTGCTGTGGTGGGCCTTCCCACCGCACTACGAGGCCGGCCTGTGACTTCGCCGGTCAGTGGTGTTGTATCCGCCGGGGTTTCGGCTGCGGTAGCGCAGGCCATGTCCCAGGCCGAGGAGGCGCACTGGGAGATCGACGGCCTGCGCCTGGCCGGGCTCTGCTGGGGGCCGCAGGACGGCCAGCCGGTGCTGGCCCTGCACGGCTGGCAGGACAACGCCGCCAGCTTTGCCCGGCTCGCCCCACAGCTCACCGGCTGCCGGGTGGTGGCGGTAGACCTCAGCGGGCAGGGCCGTAGTAGTTTTCGCTCCGCCGATGCCACCTACCAGATTTGGGATGACGTGCCCCAGCTGATCACGCTGCTGGATCGGCTCGGCTGGCAGCGCTGCGCGCTGCTCGGGCATTCCCGCGGTGGCATCATTGCCACCTTGGTGGCCGCTGCCGCGCCGCAGCGGATAAGCCACCTCGTCATGCTGGATGGTATTGTGCCCGAAGCGGTGCCAGAGACGGCCTTTCCCTTCCAGCTTGGCCGCTTTGTCAGCGAACGCGACCGCGCCCTGGCCCGCCAGGCCCGGCGCTACCCCAGCCGTGATGCGGCGGTGGAAGCCCGGGTGCGCAACGGCTTTAACCGGGAGTGCGCCGAAACCCTGGCCCTGCGTGGGCTGGAGGGTGACAGCGAGCAGGGCTGGGCCTGGCGTATCGACCCGCGCTTGCGTGCCGCGTCGGCGGTGAAGATGACCGATGGGCAAATTCGCGCCACCCTGGGCGCCATTCGCGCCCCGGCGCTGCTGTTGCGGGCAGGGCGCGGAATGATGCAGCATGAGCCACTGGTGGAGCTGGCGCGCGGCCACATACCGCAGCTGCGGGTTACGCAGGTCGACGGCGGCCACCATTTCCACATGGAGGCAGTGGTGGACTCTCTGGTTCCCGATCTGCTTGCCTTCCTGGCACAGGATTAGATAAGGAGTGCCCTTGCCCAGATTGCCTGTTTTGTCTGCCATTGCCCGCGCCTGCGTGGTGCTGCTGATGGCGGGCGTGGTTGCGCTCACCGCTGTTGCTGCCGCCACCCAGGATGCCGCCCCGGCGCCGGTCGGCGGCCCCGCGCCGTTGCTTGGCGAGCTGGATCAATTTCCCCATGCGGTGCGCGTGGCCACGTCCTCTCAGGCGGTGGTGGATTACGAAGTGGGCCTTGGTGCCATGCAAAAGCATCTCGGCGACTGGCAGTTCAAGCGCAGCGAGCGGGTTGATGGCGAACGGTTGCGGTACACCTGGCAGATAACCGACGGCTTCAGTTCAGAGGAAGTGTTCCAGGAGCTGGTAACGCGGTTTGCCGAATGGCAGGGCAGTGAGCGGCTGTTTCGCTGCGAGGGCCGCGCCTGCGGCAACGGCGCCCAATGGGCCAACCGGGTCTTCGGGCAGCGGGTGTTGTACGGCCGGGCCGATGCCCAGCGTTATGTGGTGTTTCGTGCCAGCACGGAAGCGGGCGCCTACCTGATGCTGGCCTACGCCTCGGCCCGCACCGCGGACCGCCAGTATCTTCACGCGGAAGTGGTTGCCCTGGACTCTAAGCCTTAGCCCTTAGCCCTAGAACCTGGCACCAGCGCTGAAGCACTGGCGCTAGTGTGTCAGCGCCGCAGCTGCAGCAGTGACAGGAATTCTTCGCGAGTGGTCTGGGAGTCCCGGAAGCTGCCTAGCATGGCGGAAGTTTTCATGACGGAGTTCTGCTTCTCGACCCCGCGCATCATCATGCACATGTGCTGGGCTTCGATGATCACGCCCACGCCCTCGGCGCCGGTCACGTTCATGATGGTTTCGGCGATCTGGGTGGTCAGGGATTCCTGAATCTGCAGGCGGCGGGCAAACACATCCACAATGCGCGCCACCTTGGACAGGCCGAGCACCTTGCCGGTCGGGATGTAGGCCACGTGGCATTTGCCGATGAAGGGCAGCAGGTGGTGCTCGCACAGTGAGTAGAGTTCGACATCCTGTACCAGCACCATCTCGCTGGAGTCCGAGGGAAACAGGGCGTTGTTGACGACGTCTTCCACGGACTGCTGGTAACCGCGGGTCAGGAACTCGAAGGCCTTGGCCGCGCGCTTGGGTGTGTCCACCAGGCCGGGCCGGTTCAGGTCCTCGCCAATGGCTTCGATAATGCGTGCCCAGTCTTGTTCCACGGAAAATTCCTCGTCAGGGAGGTAAAAAGGACGGCGATAGTAGCAACCCGCCTATGTCATGGCAAACCGCCACACAGCGCACCCCGCAGGGCGGGCTAGCCCGACACACCCAGCGATTCGCGATGATACAGGCGTGCCGCAATCAGCCACAGAAGCAGCCCCAGCGCGAATCCACATGTCATGTATACGGCCCACTCCAGGGGGGAGATCACCTCGCCGCGAATCAATTTGAGGATCATCTGGTTCTGGGCCAGAAAGGGCACGGTGAACTGCCACAGCTGGTTCTTCACCGGGTTCACCATCAGGATGATGGTCGGCGCGATGGGCAGCAGCATCAGAATGCTCAGGTAGCTCTGGGCCTCCTTGACCGAGCGCGCCGCGGCGGCCAGCAGGGTCAGCAGGGTGGTGCCAATAAGCACCATGGGCAGCAGCACCAGCAGGAGCTGGGCCGCTACCGGCAGCGATACATGCACCTGCGCCAGCGCCCCGGGGGCCAGCTGGAAGCTGAGCTTGAAGGCGAACACAATCAGCACCAGGCCGAGCATGCCGAACAGGCAGGCGGCGAGAATCTTGCCGCTCATGATGGCGCTGCGCGCGACGGGCGTGGCCAGCAGCGGCTCCAGTGACTGGCGCTCGCGCTCACCGGCGGTCACATCGATGACCAGCGCCGCGCTGCCAATAAAACTGAACAGTATCAGCAGGTAGGGCAGAAAGGTCAGCAGCATGCCGCGGCGGGCCTCGGGTGTTGCCACATCGCGCAGGGCAACCTGCACCGCCTGCCCCGCCAGGGGGCTCTGCCCGCGCTGCAGGCCACGCAGCGAGCCCACGGTGGCGCTGTATTCGTACAACACCCGGTGCACGCGCTGCAGGGGTATCTGGGCATCCTGCAGGGAGCTGTCGTAGGTCAGCTCCACCGGCGCCGGCAGGCTGTCGCGCCAGCGCGTGGCATAGGCATCGCCGATGTGCAGGATCACCGGCGCCGTCTGCTCGCGCACCGCGCTGACCGGGTCGTCCGGTGCCCGGGTCACCTCGATATTGCGGCTTTGCAGAAAGGCCACCAGATTGGGCGCCCGCTCGATGCCTGCCACCGGCAGCAGCAGGGTGGATGCCAGCTGGGTGCGTACTTTGTTTTCCACCAGGGCGCCGATGCCGAGGATAATGCCCGGCATCAGCAGGGGCCCCAGCAGCAGCCCCAGCACCACTGTCTTGCGGTCGCGGAACAGGTCGATGAGCTCCTTGCGGGCCACGGTCCATAGCGCCTTCATGCGGTGTTCTCCTCCAGAGCTGCCAGGCGCACAAACACATCCTCCAGGTCGGCCAGGCCAGTCTGCTGGCGCAGCTCGTCGGGGCTGCCGATGGCCTGCACCTCGCCCCGGGCGATAACCACAATGCGGTCACACAGGGCCGCCACCTCCTGCATGATGTGGCTGGAAAACACAATGCAATGGCCCTCGTCGCGCAGGCCGCGCAAAAAGCCGCGCAGGCGCCGGGTGGTCATCACGTCGAGCCCGTTGGTGGGTTCGTCCAGCACAATATTGCGCGGGCGGTGGATCAGGGCGCGGGCAATGGCGGTTTTGGTGCGCTGGCCCTGGGAGAAGCCCTCGGCACGCCGGTCGAGAAAATCCTCCATGCCCAGGGTGCTGGCCAGTGCGGCAATGCGCGCGTCGATGGTGGCGTCATCCAGGTCGTGCAGGTGGCCAAAGTAGGTGATGTTCTCCCGCGCGGTGAGGCGCTTGTAAATGCCGCGCGCATCCGGCAGTACCCCCAGGCGCCGCCTGACTTCTCCGGGATTGGCCTGTACGTCCAAGCCGTCGACTTCCACCCGGCCCTGCTGGGGCGCCATCAGGGTGTAGAGCATGCGCAGGGTGGTGGTTTTGCCGGCGCCGTTGGGGCCCAGCAGGCCGAGGATTTCGCCGTCCTGCGCGCAGAAGCTGACGCCGCGCACCGCCTGTACCGTGGCGGCGCGGCTGCGAAAGGTTTTGTGCAGGGAGTCGATGCGGATCATGTCAGGGCTCCCAGCCGTAGCGCCCGCTGAAGGGCGGCGGGCTTGTCAGGCGCTGCAGGCAGGTGGCGTCCAAGGCGGCGGCGTCGGTGGTGTCAAGAAACTGCGCCACCAGGTTCGGCAGGCAACCTGTGCCGAGTACGCTGTGGCTCTGGCCGGGCAGCACCAGGTGGCGCCCCCTGGCCAGGGGCGCGATCACGGCGTCGCCGTAGCGGGGCGGGGTGACCGGGTCGAATTCGCCGCTGATGGCCAGCACCGGCACATCGCCTTGCAGGGGCTCGCGAAACCCCGCCGGCCGGGCGCCCAGGGGCCACTGGGAGCACATCGCCCGGGTGAGGGTGATGAACTCGGTGCCAAGCACGGTGCCGGCGTCGCCGGGGTTGTCCCGAAAATCCACCGCGTCTTCGGTGCAGGTCACCGACAGGCTCATGCCCATGGCCAGGGCTTGGCCGAGTTCGCGGGTGACCAACTGGGCCTGGGCGAGCAGGCCATCGTAGTTGCCCTGTGCCACCTCGTGCAGCAGCAGCGGCAGCGAGGCCGCCATGGCGGGCTGGTAGGCGTACATGCGCAGCAGGATGGCCAGATGCTCAAAGCGCGGCACTTCCTCTCGCCAGGCGCCGGTGATGGGGTCGCGGTAGCGCACCGGCCCCAGGGTGTTGCCGGTCAGTTGCTGGCGGGCGGTGTTCAACTGCTGGCGCGGGTCGCCCAGGGCCTGGGCGCAGGCCGGTGTTTCGCGGCAGCGGGCAAACTGCCGCTGCAGGGCGGTTTCCAGGTTGCGGGCGTGCTCCTGGCCGAGCACCAGGGTATTGGGCACCACCGAGTCCAGCACCAACGCCCGGGTGTGCCCGGGAAAGCGCCGGGCGTAGTGCTGGGCCACACGGGTTCCGTAGGAGATGCCCACCAGATTGATGCGCGCCACCTGCAGAGCGGCGCGTACCCGCTCCAGGTCGTCGATGTGCTCGGTGGTGGTGTAGTAGCGAAAATCGGCCTGCGCAGACAGTGCGTCACGACACTGGGCAGCCAGCGCCCGGGCGGCGTCCTCGCTCTGCTGTGCAAGGCTGGTCAGGGCGGCCTCGGCTTCGGCCTGTTCACAGTGCAGCGGATGCGAGCCGCCGGTGCCGCGGGCGTCCAGCAGCAGGATGTGGCGATGCTGCAGCACCTCCTCAAAGGCCTGCTGCAGGTTCGGGTAGCTTTCCCGGGCTGACTGGCCGGGGCCGCCGGCCAGCATGAACACTGGGTCGCCCTTTGCCTGGCCGGTGGCGGGTATCAGCGCCAGGGCCAGTTCGATGTGGCGGCCAGCGGGATTGGCGGTGTTTTCCGGCACCGGCAGGGTGGTGCAGTGGGCCTCCACCGACTGGCCGCTCGCGCTGTTCAGGGCGCAGGGGCTGAAGGTCAGCGCGCCGTATACCAGCTGCCCGCTGGCATCGGCCTGGAGGCCGCCGGCCTGCGCGGCCCCGCTGCCGATGAGCCCGGCGAGCAGCGCCGCCGATGGCCCGGGTACCCATGCTGCCAAGCGGCGCCATACTGCATCCATGCCCGCTGTGTTCTCCCTTGGTGGTTGGTGTGGAAAGTCTGTTGGGTGGTTTCTATGAAAGTCTGTTGGGTTGTTACCGGTGTGTTGGCCTGTGTCGTTGCCCACTCGTGCCAGCGGGATTAGCGCGTACCCCACCCACGCACCTCTGCTAGAATCCGCTGTCGCCGTTGCCATCCATGCCACCACGTTGTTGCTGGCTTGGCAAGGCGTCTTAATTAACCAGCCCTATTGATCCACCGCGCGCGACAGGACATTTATGCATACGGTTAACGACGCTCTGGAACACTGTGCGCAAGCCCTCGACGCGGCGGGTGTCTGCTTTGGGCACGGCTGCGACAACGCCTGGGACGAGGCCGTGCAGCTGGTGCTTACTGCCATGAAGCTTCCCATCGACGCTGACGAGAGCGTGCTGCCCCTGCCGGTCAGCCCCACCCAGCGCCAGCAACTGGAAGACTGGCTGATTCAGCGTATCGAAGAGCGGGTGCCGCTGCCTTATATCATCGGGCGCGCCTGGTTTGCCGGCCTTGAACTGCGCTGCGACGACCGCGCCATTGTGCCGCGCTCGCCCCTGGGGGAGCTGATTCTGGGGGATTACCAACCCTGGTACGAGGGGCCGCCGCCACGGCGCATTCTCGACCTGTGCTGCGGCGGCGGGGCGATCGGCCTGGCAGCGGCCCACTACGCTCCCGAGTGCAGCGTTGATCTGCTGGATCTGGACCCGGCGGCGCTGGCACTGGCCCGGGAGAACCGTGACCTGCTAGGCCTGCAGGCGCGCACCGAATGCCTGGAATCTGACTTGTTCAGCGCCGTGGTCGGGCGGCGCTACGACATTATCCTCAGCAATCCGCCCTACGTGGACGCCCGCGACCTGGCCAGCATGCCGGCCGAGTATCATCGCGAGCCGGCACTGGCCCTCGGCTCTGGAAGCGACGGGCTGGACATTACCCGGCGTATTCTGGCCGAGGCGGCTCACTACCTTAACCCCCGCGGCCTGCTGGTGGTGGAGGTGGGCAACAGTTGGGAAGCGCTGGAGGCGGCCTATCCCGGCGTGCCCTTTACCTGGGTCGAGTTTGTCGAGGGCGGGCACGGTGTTTTTGTGCTCAGCGCGGCGGAGCTGCACCAGTACCGGGAGCAACTACAGCGGTGAGTTCGGTGTAGCAGCCAGGGCGCCCAGACTGCTGCCGGCCGCAGCCGCTGTATTGAACAATATTGCCCCGTGCGCCAGGATGCCGGGCAGGTGCTATCGGACAGCCCCGGCCTCCCTTTATAATTAGCCGCTTTTGGGCGCGGGATTTCTCACCATGGCTGGCAATACCTTTGGCAAACTGTTTACCGTTACCAGCTTTGGCGAAAGTCACGGGCCGGCTCTGGGCTGCATTGTTGACGGCTGCCCGCCGGGGCTGGCGCTGGCAGCCAGCGACCTGCAGCACGACCTCAACCGGCGCAAGCCCGGCACCTCCCGCTACACCACCCAGCGCCGCGAGGCGGACGAGGTGAAGATTCTCTCCGGTGTTTTCGAGGGCAAAACCACCGGCACCTCCATCGGGCTGCTGATCGAGAACACCGACCAGCGCTCCAAGGATTATTCCAACATCCAGAACACCTTCCGCCCGGCCCACGCGGACTACACCTACAACCAGAAGTACGGTTTTCGCGACTACCGTGGCGGCGGCCGGTCGTCGGCCCGCGAAACCGCCATGCGCGTTGCCGCCGGCGCCATTGCCAAAAAATACCTGCGCGAGCGCTACGGCATTCTGGTGCGGGGCTATCTGAGCCAGCTCGGCCCCATTCGCGCGGAACAGCTGGACTGGAACTGCGTGGAAACCAACCCCTTCTTCTGCCCGGATGCCGGTAAAGTGGGAGAGATGGAAGAGTTCATGGCGGCGCTGAACAAGCGCGGCGACTCCATTGGCGCGCGCATCAACGTGGTGGCCAGCGGCGTGATGCCGGGGCTGGGCGAGCCGGTCTTCGACCGCCTGGACGCCGACATCGCCAGTGCCATGATGGGCATCAACGCAGTGAAGGGGGTGGAGATTGGTGCCGGCTTTGCCAGTGTGGAGCAGCACGGCAGCGAGCACCGCGACCTGCTGACGCCCGAGGGTTTTGTGGGCAACAACGCCGGGGGCGTGCTGGGGGGGATTTCCAGCGGCCAGGACATTACCGTGAGCATTGCTCTCAAGCCCACCTCCAGCATTCGCCAACCGGGGGCCACCATTGATACTGCCGGCCAGGCCATGGAAATGGCCACCCACGGCCGCCACGACCCCTGCGTGGGTATTCGCGCCACGCCCATTGCCGAGGCCATGCTGGCGTTGGTGCTGATGGATCATGTGCTGCGCCACCGGGGGCAGAACATGGACGTGCAGTGCGATACCCCGGTGATTCCGGCCCGGGCGCCGGAACCGCGGGCCTAGGGCCGCCTGCGCATGGCTAAAACTCGCGCTGCCAAGCGTTTCCTGCGCACCATGGTGCTGGGTATTCTGGCCCTGGCCACCCTGGTGTGGACGGCGGTGGACCAGTTCGGGGTGTCAACCGACACCCTGCTGCAACTGGCGCTGGGCGCGCTGCTGATGGTGGGCTTTTCCATTGCCGCCGCGGCGCTGTTTGCCGCGGTGTGGATTGGACTGCGCCGGCTGCTGCGGCGCAGGGATTGAGCCGCCGGCAGCCTTAGCCGAGGATTTCCTCCAGGTCGATATCCAGGGCCATCTCGTTGCCGATGGCCTCCAGTGCCTCCGACAGCTCCTCCAGCCGCGCGTCCGGGGCGATGTCCGCCTCGATCAGGGCCTGGAACAGGGGTTCGGCGGTCATCGGGGCGCTCACCACCTCGCTGTCCATCTCCACCACATTGAACTGCTGCTTCGCCAGGGCGCGGGACACTTCCAGCACAATGCCGGGGCGGTCCGGCCCGATCAGGCTGAGCTTGATGCGCCGGGCCGTGGCCAGGGCAACGGTGGAGGCGGTGGGGGTTACCCGCACACTCAGGCCGCTGGCAGCCAGGCCCTTGAGCTCGGTTTCAAGGCCGCTGGCGCTGTCGGTGGGCAGGCTCACCAGCACCAGGCCGGCGAACTTGCCGCCGAGCTGGGTCATGCGGCTTTCCTGCCAGTTGCCGCCGGCGGCGCCAATCACGGCCGACAGCTGTTCCACCAGGCCGGGGCGGTCATCGCCGATAAAGGTGACGATATAAGATGTTTCCATGCCACTGGACTCCACATTCGTTTACGCAGGCCGTATATTAACGCGCAAATTCCCCTTGTTATAAGGAGCTCGACATGAAAGTTGGCATCGCACTGCTGTTTGCCCTGTCCGCCGGCCTCGCACACGCCGCACTGGACTGGGACACCGCCCTCAATGGCGCCCAGCGCAGCGAGGAAAACCGCGCCCGTGACACCTTCCGCCACCCGCGCGAAACCCTGGAATTCTTCGGCCTGCAGGAAGGCATGAACGTGCTGGAAGTGGCCCCCGGCGGCTGCTGGTACACCGAGGTGATTGCCCCGCTGATGAAGGACAACGGCACCTACTACGCCGCCCACGCCAGCCTCAACCCGCCCAATGCCTACTACCGCAATTCACTCGGCCAGTACCTGCAAAAACTGGCGGCGGATAGCGACCTGTACAGCGCCGTGGTGGTCACCCAGCTACAGCCTCCCAGCGAAATGACCGCGGCGCCGGCCGGCTCGGTCGATCTGGCCGTGGCCTTTCGCAACGTACACAGCTGGATGCGCGGCGACGTACTGGAGCCCACGCTTGCCGCCATCTTCACCGCCTTAAAGCCCGGTGGCCGTTTTGGTCTGGTGCAGCACCGCGCCAAACCCGGCACCGACGTAGAGGCGATGAAAGCCAGCGGTTACGTCACTGAAGACTATGTGATTGCGGCGGCGCAAAAGGCCGGCTTCAAGCTGGTGAAGCGCGCTGACATCAACGCCAACCCCAAAGACACCGCAGACCACCCCAATGGCGTGTGGAACCTGCCGCCCGGGCTGCGCGACGGTGAAAAAGACCGCGAGAAGTACCTGGCCATTGGCGAGAGCGACCGCATGACCCTGCTGTTCGAGCGCCCGGGAGCCTGATGGCCCAGGTGCTGGACATTCCCGTCGGCCGCCTGCAGGCCGACACCCTGCAGGCCCTGCTGGAGGAGTTTGCCTCCCGCGATGGCACCGACTACGGCCTGCGCGAAGCCAGCCTGGAGGCCAAGGTCGCCCAGTTGCGCCGCGGCCTGCACAGCGGGGCATTGAAGCTGCTTTTTGACGCCGAATCCGAACACTGGGATCTGGTGGACGTCGAGCAGGCCGCCCAGTGGCTGGCGGGCGAGGTTTGCCATGAGGGCGAGGCAGGCGGCGCGTGAGTGCAGCGCCCCCGCCCGGCCAGCACCAGCTGGACACCCGTGGCCTGTACTGCCCAGAGCCGGTGATGATGCTGCACAACGCAGTGCGCGATATGGCCGTGGGCGAGGTGGTGGAAGTGATCGCCACCGACCCGGCAACCCAGCGCGACATTCCCAAGTTCTGCCACTTTCTGGGGCACGAACTGGTGCACCAGGAAGCGGACGCCGGCGAATACCGCTACTGGCTGCGCAAGGCGGCGCCGGCGGCATGACGGCGATCCAGCAGGCACTGGGGGCCGCTGCATTGGGCGTGCCCCGCGCCGAACCCGTCAATACCTTGCGTGACGCCAGTGACGCCACCTTCGACAGCCGGCGGCTAGAGCAGTTATTCCAGCGCTGCTTTGGCCACAGCGAAAACACCCGATTGATTGGCGGCGCCCCGGAACCGGAATACATCCCGGCGACAGAGCCGGGCCCCGGCGGCCCCTGCGATGCGCACCGCCTGTACTTTCGCGACGACTACTTTGCCAGTGCCCTGCACGAAACCGCCCACTGGTGCATTGCCGGGCCCGCCCGGCGCCAGCAGCGGGATTTCGGCTACTGGTACGCCCCGGACGGACGCAGTGAGCAGCAGCAGGCGGCCTTCCAGCAGGTGGAGGTGGCGCCCCAGGCGCTGGAGTGGTTCTTTGCCCGGGCCTGTGGCTATCCCTTTCGGCTCAGCCTGGACAACTTGAGCGGCGGCGAGGCCGCGCGCCGCCAGGAAGCGGCCTTCCGCCAGGCGGTGACCGCCGCCGCCAATGCCCGCAGCCAGCGCGGCCTGCCGCCCCGGGCAGCGCGCTGGTTTGCCGCGCTCAGCGAGGACTTTGGCACGCACCTGCAGGCGCAGGCCCTGAGCTTCAGCGTGGACGACCTCGCTTGATGCCACAGCGGGCCTGGCTGCTCGATACCTCCATCTATATTTTTCGCGCCTGGTTTTCGCTGCCAGACCGCTGGCATACCCCCCGGGGCATGCCGCTGAACGCGGTGGTGGGCTACGCCGGTTTTTTGCTGGGCATGGTGGAGCGCTGCGCGCCACAGGCGCCGCTGGCGGCGGCCTTTGACGAAAGCCTGGGCAGCTGCTTTCGCCATGCCATCTACCCCGCCTATAAAGCCAGCCGTGCACTGCCTGATGAAGCGCTGGCATTTCAGTTGCATGCCTGCCGGGAGCTGACCGAACGCCTGGGCCTGGCCTGCTACGGCGGCCCCCGCTATGAGGCGGACGATTACCTGGCCACGCTTGCCCGCCAGTGCCGGGGGCAGGGTTACGCGGTCACCCTGGTCAGCCGCGACAAAGACCTGGGGCAACTACTGTGCGGCGACGACACACTGTGGGATGCCGCAGCGGACCAGGCACTGGATGTAAAGGCTTTTACCGCGCGCTTTGGTGTTGCGCCGCATCAGTTTCCGGATTATCAGGCTCTGGTGGGTGATGCCATTGATGACATTCCAGGTGTACCGGGCGTGGGCGCGCGCAGCGCCGCAGCGCTGCTGTCGCACTTCAGCAGCCTGGATGCGCTGGGTGAGCGACTGGACGAGGTGGCGGCGCTGCCCCTGCGCGGCGCCCTCAGCCTGCAGCGCAAACTACAGGCGCACTGGCCCCAGGCGCTGATGTCCCGTGAACTGGCCCGCCTGGAGCCGGCCATTCCCGGGGTGGATAACATGCCTCACTGGCGGCTTGAAGCGCCCGCCCTGCTGGCGGGGCGCGATTACCTGCAGCAGTTGGGCCTGGGTGGCCGCCTGCTGCAACGCTGTGAACAACTGGCGGCGCGCGCCGCCGCCTGAGCTGCCGCCCGCTGCGGGCGGCTTGCCGGAGACTGGACATGAGTGGACTGACAATTGTTGCCGACGCCAATATGCGGGGGGTGGAAACCGTGTTCAGCCCCTATGGCGAAGTGCAACTGGTGGAAGGGCGCAGCCTGCGCCGGCAGGACCTGCAAGGCGCGGATGTGCTGCTGGTACGCTCGGTCACCAGTGTGGACAGCGAACTGCTGCGCGGTACCGGGGTGCGCTTTGTGGGCACCGCCACCAGCGGGCTGGAGCACGTGGACGCGCACTACCTGGCGGAGCAGGGTATTCGCTTTGCCCACGCCCGGGGCTCCAATGCCAATGCCGTGGTGGAATATGTACTGGCGGCCATCGCCGCCTGCGACAACTACCTGGAGCGCCTGCTGGAAGGCGGGGTGCTCGGCATTGTGGGGCAGGGGCATGTGGGGCGCGCACTGGCCCGCTGCGCCCGCGCCCTGGGTGTGCAGGTGCGCGCCCATGATCCCTGGCTGGAGTCGGTGGAAGACGCCGCCGACCTGGCGGCGGTGCTGGCGGCGGATGTCATCTGCCTGCACCCGGAACTCACCCGCCGCAAACCCCACCCGAGCTATCACCTGCTGGATGCCCAGGCGCTGGAGCAGTTGCCCCAACACAGCCTGCTGATCAACGCCAGCCGCGGCGCGGTGGTGGATAACGCCGCCCTGTGCAGCCTGTTGCAGCAGGGGCGGGGGCCGGCTTGCGTGCTGGATGTGTGGGAGCACGAGCCCCACTTGCAGCCTGGGCTGTTGCAGCAGGTGCGCCTGGGTACCCCCCATATCGCCGGCCACAGCCTGGACGCCAAGCTGGAAGGCACCCGCATGCTGGGGGCAGCGCTGGCGGCGGCCTTCGACCTGGCGCCGCCGGCACTGCTGGAAGGTGATGCGGTGGCAACATTGGCAGCCCCGCCGGGGCTTGCCGGCGGTGACCTGTTGCGCTGGTTGCTGCAGGCCCGCTACGACATTCGGGCCGACGATGCCGCCCTGCGCGATGCGTTGGCCGGCGCCAGCGGGGCGCAGGCAGCCCAGGCCTTTGATGCCTTGCGCCGCCTGTATCCCCAGCGGCGCGAACTGAAGGGGAGCCCGGTGTATGCGCCGGCCGCCCCCGCCGCCTGGGCGACGGCGCTCGGTTACCGGGTGGCAGACGGGGGTAGTGCGCAATGAGTGCCCTGTGCATTGGCCTGCTGGTCAACCCGCTGGCAGGCGTTGGGGGCAGCCTGGCGCTCAAGGGCTCCGACGGGGAGGCCGTCCGCGAGCGGGTGGCCGCAGAGGGCAACCCCCAGCGCGCGGCGGGGCGTGCCCAGCGCGCCCTGTCACTGTTGCGCGAGTGCGCGGCCGAGCTGTCGTTTGTGACCTGGGGCGGCGATATGGGCCAGCAGGTGCTGGAGGCGCTGGGCTTTGCCCCGCAGGTGCTGGGCGCTGCCGAGGGCAGCTGCCAGGGCCAGATGAGCAGCGCCGCCGACACCCGCCAGGCCGCCGCCACCCTCTGCCAGCACTGCGACCTGCTGGTATTCGCTGGCGGCGATGGCACCGCGCGGGATGTTTTCGATGCCGTGGGCGAGCAGCAGCCGGTGCTCGGTATTCCCGCCGGGGTGAAAATGCACTCGGGCGTGTTTGCCGTGTCGCCCGAGGCGGCCGGGGAATTGCTGCTGCAACTGGCGCGTGGCGGCCTGGTGGGTTTGCGGCGCCAGGAAGTGCGTGACATCGACGAGGACGCCTTTCGCCAGGGCCGGGTACGCACCCGCTTCTACGGCGAAATGAGCGTGCCGGGGGAGGGCCGCTTCCTGCAGCACACCAAGGTGGGCGGGCGTGAAGACCAGGCCCTGGTGGCCGCCGATATCGCCGCCTGGCTGGCGCCGGCGCTGGATGATAAAACGCTGTACCTGCTGGGCCCCGGTTCCACCACCGCCGCGCTGCTGGAAGAACTGGGTCTGCCGGCCACCCTGCTGGGGGTTGATGCCCTTTGCGGCGGCCAGGTTCTGGCGGCGGACGCCGATGAGGCGCGCCTGCTGGCACTGCTGGGGGCCCACACCGGCCCGGTGCAGATGATCGTCACTGCCATTGGCGGCCAGGGGCATATCTTCGGCCGTGGCAACCAGCAGTTTTCGCCGGCGGTCATTCGCGCCGTGGGGCGCGACAATATCCGCCTGATCGCCGCCAAATCCAAGATAGCCGCCCTGGAGGGCCGCCCCCTGCTGGTGGACACCAACGACCCAGCGCTGGATCGCGAACTGGCTGGCTACTACCCCGTGGTGACCGGCTACGACGACGAAATCCTCTATCGCGTGGCCGCCGGCGGCTGAGCCACAAGCCCCAGGTGGGGGGTGATTTCATCAATCCGTAAAACGGCGCAATCCGCCGCCGGTGTATGCTATGGTCGGATTTCGGGCTGGCGGGGTAGCGGGCGATGGTTGGTAAAACACCAGACAAAGTGGTACCCAGGGACGATGCTTACTGGCGTGCGCGACTCACGCCCCAGCAGTTTCATGTGTGCCGCCAGCAGGGTACCGAGCGGGCCTTTACCGGCGAGTACTGGGAGTGCGATGCCCCGGGTGTCTATCACTGCCGCTGCTGCGACAGTCCGTTATTCCACTCTTCTGCCAAATACGATGCCGGCTGCGGCTGGCCCAGCTTCCACCGCCCCATTGAGCGCGCCAGCATTGTCGAAAAACCCGACAGCAGCCACGGCATGTGCCGCACCGAAGTGGAGTGCGTTCACTGCGGCTGCCATCTCGGCCACCTGTTCAGCGACGGCCCGCCGCCCACCGGGATGCGTTACTGCATTAACAGCGCATCAGTGAAGCTGAGGGAAGAAGAATAAGTGCGATTCGGGGGAGGGGATTGGAGCGGGAAACCGGGTTCGAACCGGCGACCTCAACCTTGGCAAGGTTGCGCTCTACCAACTGAGCTATTCCCGCACATCTACGCGTTTATACCGTCGTCACGGTCGCCGGAACCGGCGAGACTTGGCGTCCCCCCTCAACCTTGGCAAGGTTGCGCTCTACCAACTGAGCTATTCCCGCATCCCAGGACTGAAGCCTGAAAGCGCTTGTTTGAGTGGCGTCCCCTAGGGGGTTCGAACCCCTGTTCCCGCCGTGAAAGGGCGGTGTCCTAGGCCACTAGACGAAGGGGACGCATCGGTCTCAATCAAGAGGCGCGCATTGTAGGTAGGGTGGCCCCCCTCGTCAAGCCCGAAACTCCAAAATTCGGGCTGATTTTTTACTGGGCTTTCAGTGGCTTGGCAGTAGCTTGGCCCGCGCTGCCGCCAGGTCGATGACCTCGCCGCGGGAGGCCGCCGCCGTGCGCGCTTCGTCGATCTCCTGGTAGGCGGCTATCTCTTCATCGGTGAGGTAGTGCAGGCATTCGCCCCCCAAAAACCACAGCAATTCCCGCGGCACCGTGGGGGCAAATTCCGGGAAGCCGGTGAACAGCCGGGCGACCAGTTCCGGCCCGGCCTGGTAAAGCGCATCGCTGGTTGCTCCGGCCCGCTGGCAGGCGGCGGCCAGTTCGGCCAGAGGGTCGCCCTCCGGCAGTGACGCGCAGCGCTTTACAAAGGTGTCGGCAAACTGGCGCCAGGCTTCCAGGCTGTGTTGCAGGTACTGTTCATCGTTCATGTCGGGGTGTCCTGTGGCGGTTGCTGTGGTCGTTACGGGAGGGGATTGCAGGTACAATGGCGCGTTTTGTTTTCCGCAGAATGACGCGTGGCGCAATGATATCAGCCCTGACCATCGAAAATCTCAGCAAGTCCTACGGCAACGGCTTTCAGGCCCTGAAGGGCATCAGCCTGGAGGTCAAACAGGGGGACTTCTTCGCCCTGCTTGGCCCCAACGGGGCCGGCAAATCCACCACTATTGGCATTATCTGCTCGCTGGTCAGCAAGAGCGGGGGCAGGGTGGCCGTGCATGGCGTGGATATCGACGAGGATTTTCCCGCCGCCAAAAAATTCATCGGCATCGTGCCCCAGGAGTTCAACTTCAACCAGTTCGAGAAGGTGCGGGATATCGTCGTCAATCAGGCGGGCTACTACGGCCTGCCGGCCCAGCAGGCCGCCGAGCGGGCAGACAAATACCTGAAGGAACTGGGCCTGTGGGACAAGCGCGAAGTGGCATCGCGCATGCTCTCTGGCGGCATGAAGCGGCGCCTGATGATCGCTCGCGCCCTGGTGCACGAGCCCAAGCTGCTGATTCTGGATGAGCCCACCGCCGGGGTAGACATCGAAATGCGCCGCTCCATGTGGGATTTTTTGCGCAAGATCAACGCCGAGGGCACCACCATTATTCTCACCACCCACTACCTGGAAGAGGCCGAGGCCCTGTGCCGCAACATCGCCATCATCAACCACGGCCAAATCGTTGAGCACAGCTCGGTGCGCGACCTGTTGCGCCGCCTGCACCGGGAGGTATTCATTCTCGACTGCGCCGGCATGTTGCCCGAGAGCGTGGCGGTGGATGGCTTTGTCACCCGCGTCATCGACGAGCACAGCCTGGAGGTGGAAGTGGAAAAGGGCCAGCACATCAACGATGTTTTCGCCCAGTTGGATCGCGCAGGCATACAGGTCACCAGCATGCGTAACCGCGCCAATCGCCTAGAAGAAATGTTTGTCAACCTGGTGGAGGGCGCCGCATGACCCCGCATGAGCAGTTTGTTGCCTTCATGACCATCCTGCGCAAGGAAATCAAGCGCTACACCCGCATCTGGACCCAGACCCTGCTGCCCTCGGCGATCACCATGTCCCTGTATTTTGTGATCTTCGGCTCCCTCATCGGTTCGCGCATTGGCGACATGGGCGGCTTTACCTACATGCAGTTTGTGGTGCCTGGCCTGATCATGATGGCCATCGTCACCAACTCCTATTCCAATGTGGTGTCGTCCTTCTTCGGCTCCAAGTTCAACCACAGCGTGGAAGAGCTGTTGGTATCGCCAACGCCCAACTACGTCATCCTTATGGGTTACGTGCTTGGCGGCGTGAGCCGGGGGCTGCTGGTGGCCATCATCGTGACCATCGTGTCGCTGTTTTTCACCCAACTGCACATTCACAACATCTTCGTGGTGGTTGCCATCGTGCTGATGACCTCCACCCTGTTTGCACTGGCCGGCTTCATCAACGCCGTGTATGCCAACAGTTTTGACGACATCTCCATTGTGCCCACCTTCGTGCTGACCCCGCTGATCTACCTCGGCGGCGTGTTCTACTCCATGAATTTACTGCCGGCCTTCTGGGCTGCGGTGTCCAAGTTGAACCCGCTGGTTTACGTGGTGAACGCCTTCCGCTACGGCGTGCTGGGCGTCTCCGATGTCAGCCTGCCCTTCGCCTTTGGCATGATCACCCTGTTCACCGTAGCGGCCTTTGCCTTCAGCATGCACCTGCTGAATTCCGGCAAGCGCCTGCGGCAGTAAGCCCGTGGCCGATACCAACGACAACGGCCTGCTGCTCGGCCGGCAGGTGCCGGTCAGCGAACACTACGCGCCGGAACTGCTGTACCCCATTGCGCGCCGCCAGGCCCGCGATGACCTGGGCATCAACGAGGCGGCGCTGCCCTTTACCGGGGTAGACCTGTGGCACGCTTACGAGCTGTCCTGGCTGGACGGGCAGGGTAGGCCGGTGTCCCGCGTGGGGCGTTTCAGCGTGCCGGCGCACAGTGCCAACCTGGTGGAATCCAAATCCTTCAAGCTCTACCTGAACTCCCTGAACCAGGAAGTGCTGGCTGACGACAATGCCGCTATAGCGCGCATCTGTCACGACTTAAGCGCTGCCGCCGGCGCTGACGTGAGCCTTACCCTGTTTGCCCCCGACGACCCGGCCCTGGCCGGCCGGCGTCTGCCGGGCGAGTGCCTGGACCCGTTGCCCGGCCGCTGGCAGGGCGGCGAGCCGGATGCCGGCCAACTGCAACGCGCCAGCGCAAACAGCCTGCAAGTGCATACCCACCTGCTGCGCTCCCTGTGCCCGGTGACCGGCCAGCCCGACTGGGCCAGCGTGTGGATTGCCATGGAAGGGGCGAGCGT
The DNA here is from genome assembly GCF_003402235.1 of Parahaliea mediterranea. GTDB lineage: Bacteria > Pseudomonadota > Gammaproteobacteria > Pseudomonadales > Halieaceae > Parahaliea > Parahaliea mediterranea. The sequence continues at coordinate 29,395 of NZ_QEWO01000002.1, read as the reverse complement.
GGAGCCTCTCAGCCTGCTCAATTACCTGCTGGCCTATCGCAACCACCAGGAATTTCACGAACAGTGCGTCGAGCGCATCTTCCGCGACCTCAGCGCCGCATGCGCCCCGTCCGGGTTGCACATCCAGGCCTTCTACACCCGCCGCGGCGGCCTCGATATCACGCCGTTTCGCAGCACCGGCGGCCGCCAGCCCCTGCCGCGCATGAACCGCCAATAGGGCAGGCAAATTTCCTGCCCCATTCCCAGCCCGCAGGACTGGCAATCAGCAAATCCTGTGGTATCATGCGCGCCCTCTGCTGCCGTGGCTTGCCAGCCACCAAGCAACAGCAGCCGGCGCAAGGCCGGCAGACAAGTTATCTGGTGAGGTGGCCGAGTGGTCGAAGGCGCACGCCTGGAAAGTGTGTAACGGGAAACCGTTCGAGAGTTCGAATCTCTCCCTCACCGCCATATAAGTGACTGATTTTAAAGGAAAAAGTAAATCAGCCAATTAAATTAGGGCAAAATTAGGGCATCGACCCTCTGGCGACCCGCAAGACACGGCGCTGGCTTCCATGCCCTAAAATGAAAAGGGGCCCTGTTCGGGGCCCCTTTTTTGTTCCACTTGGACTTCAATTAAGCCTCAGTTTTTCCATGGCTGCATCGAAGGTTTGCGAAGCCAACCCCTTGCCGTCTCCGGTCACCTTGGCATAGTGATCCATCAACATTTTGGTGTCCGTGTGACCCAGTTGCCGGGCTACCACGTTCAGGTCCGCACGTGCTGAGAACATCAAAGTGGCGAAGCTGTGCTTGCCTTGATTGGGGGCTCGTTCACGCACGCCAGCGTCCCGGCAGAGCTTCTTGATATGGCGGGCAGGGGAGCCCTTAGCCCAGTATCCCGCCGATGACTGGCCGGTGGTAGGTCGTCGCCACACCAGCCGGTACTCCGCCATCAGCGTCTCCTGAACCGCGTTGACTTTCCGCTGAGTTGGCACCGTTATTGGTGGCAGTGAACTGGTCTTGAGCTTTTGGGCCCGGAGCAGTTGTTTGGCCCGGCCGGACAGTTCGACAGTCCGGCTGCGGTGGGCGTTCTTGGTGGACTTCATAATACCCTCGGAGCAGGCCCGCTGGATTTTGGCCGTCCAGACCTCGCCGCTGCTATCAACATCCTCCCAGCAAAGGCCGTGCAGCTCCGAAATCGACAGCCCGGTGTAGATGGCAAACAGCAGCATGTCCCTGACCTCGGGGCGCTTTGCTTCGCATTGCTCCAGCGCCAGCACTTCATCAATGGTAAAGGCGTCGTTGTTTTCTTCCTTGGCCTGATCCTTGTACTCCTGCGTAATGGTCCGGGTTTTCACCTCGTCCAGCAGGGGGCCCTCACACATCCCCCTGTTCGCGGCCTGCTTCAGTATCCACCGCAAGGACTGGATATGGGTGTTCACCGTTTTGGGAGATAGCGGCTTGCGGGTGTAGGCTCCGGTCGCCGGTTCCTTAATGCCGTCTTCCAGACCTTGAACATACCCCCGCACCTTGACCACGGACAGGCTGGCCATCAACGTGGATTCATCGAAGTGCTGGGCCAGATACTTCCGGGTAGTCTTGAAGTCGCGGACGGTCTTGGGGTCCAGATTGCGGATGTGCCTTTCGTATTCATCACACAAATCACCCATGGTCTTCCGGGCGTCTGGCTGTTCCTGTACCGCTTGCCGCTTCAGGTACTTCGAGTTGGGGAACTTGGTGGCGTAGTCGAACGTGCCCACTTCGATTTCATGGAGCACCGCCGTGCGCAAGCGTTCGGCGTACTTTACGGTATTGGCTGTCAGTGGACCCTTTACTGGCTCCCGGCGTCGCTTGTCCTCGTAGGGAAACACAATGCGCAGGGTCTTGCCGTTGAGTTCCACCCCTGTGGGTAGTTCTATAGTGTTGCCGTTTTCCAGCGTGATTGTCTTACTCATAACCTGTTACTCAATGCTTGGTGGATTCCTGCCATTGGGAAATGGCCGGAACGCTGTAAATATATTGGCCTGCGGGATCACGCCAGAAGTGTGTACCTTCCAACCATGTGCCGCGCTGACGGTACTTGGCCGCTGCCGATTCGGAGATACCAAAGACGGCGGGCAGCAGGCAGCCCCGGATATTGTTACTGGGCATAACACCCACGGCGCTCGTGCCAAGGTGCTTACGGTCCTCTTTTTTCATGGTGTCAGCCTCCCGAGGCGGCGGCGCGTTTGCGCCGGGTTAGTGTCTGGCCGCAGTGCGAGGTGCAGTAACTTCGACTGCGAATCCCGGTCAGTTGGATAGCACCGCAGCAGTCGCACTCGCGCACCCCAAAATCAAACTCTGCTGACGAGGCGTTCAGGAAAATCAGCAGGGGGTCGATTACGTGAACGAACAGTGGATTGCAGACAGCGAAGGACTGGGTAAACGTGCCTTGGTCCAGTCGCACAGTCAGCTCTAATCGCTGGGTTTTGATCCATTCATTCAACAGCGACATCCCCCGGTGCAGGCAAATTTCCTCAGTGGGCACGTCTTCTTCTAATGCCGCCAGTGCCTGCCGAGCGCGGTCGTACACCGACAACGGCAGTTGCTTGGTAGTCTCCCGCCATGTGAACCCGGCGAGGATATAGAGCAGCGCCTTGAACAGCACGGGTTCGTGTTCGTCCAGTCTCGCCCACGGCTCAGGATCGAAGCCCCGATGTTCCTCTGCAAATTGCTTCAAGGTTTTGCGTAGTTTTTTGTCACGCATGGTTTTGGCCGCTAGTCGCGCTTTATCCGCTGCGGACTTGCGCCCCTTCCCGTGGCCGAAGCCCGTAACTTCCTCAGCGGCGTGCAACACCATATCCAGTGGGTAAATGCGTAGGTCGGCAGCCTTTCGCCCCTCGGGCAACAACGGTGATTGCATGGTCCTTTCTCCTGTCCAAGAATGGGTAACACTGTCCAACTATATTGCAGACCTATTAAATACACAATAAAAAAGTATTTGACCGATCAAAATATGAATCCTATGGTTGTTGCAGAATTTGACCGCTCACGAGGAGACGGACCCCATGCCCAGCAAAGAGCGCAACCTGACCTCAGTGCACGTGTTACTACCTGCACCACTGGCCAAGCAGTTGAAGCAGTCAGCGGACCAAAATCTGCGGAGTCTCAACAAAGAGGTTCAGCGGCTGTTGATTGAGGCCCTAGAACATGAGCGTGACGGACAGGCAGCCTGATCCATGCCCACACCGCTGCCAGAACAGTCGTATCTCAACGCCTGTTTCCGCTACGAGCCCGCTACAGGGTTGCTCCACTGGCGCGAACGTCCGGTGGGGCACTTCAAGACGGAGCGGGATGCCCGGGCATGGAATGGCCTCGCAGCGGCGGTGTAGGTGACCCCATGCCCCAGAAAACGAAAAACCCCCAACTCGTGGCCGCGAGCCGGGGGCTTTGGAGAACGACAGCGACCCGCCAAGGACACTGACCGCAATGACCCTACCACAGAATCCTGATGCTTCAAGTCACTGTCTCAGCAGCGCTGGCGGTCTTCGCCGGTTACGCCCTGCTGCTGGTAACCCCTTATCGGTAGTCACGCCGTCCAGTCTGGACACCACCTGCGCACCGCGCAAAGGAGAACGCACCATGACAGAAGCAATGGAAGTAATGGAGAGTGAAACCACCACCGCAACCACCGGGCCTTGCGTGTTGTGCAGTGGTAAAGGCACATGGAGTAGCAGTTACGGCGAGGGGGAGTGTCCTCGCTGTGGAGGAGGCGGCATCGTGGAGACCGCCCCTCCTGATGGCTGTATTTTTTGCGCAGCCTGTGGAGGAGCTGGTGGCTACAACCCCGAGGTTGACCCAGACGCCGACGATGATGACGAACACTCCATCTGCCCCCTGTGCGACGGGCAGGGCTTTTTTGAAGACCTGTCGAGGCACCGCCCACTGGCGGATGCGAAACCGGCGAATTTCGAGGCCCTGAAAGCATTGGTGGGAGAAGTGAACCTTCTTGCCATTCCCCGGCTGGACGATTTTTGGTTGGCGGCGGGGGACCACCTACTCGACAACGCGCTGCGCGATCCCATTTTACGCGGCGTTGAGGACCGACTTAACGGCAGCCATATTGACGACGCCGATGAGGCATGGGCAGCGTGGCTCTGGCACTTCGATCACTTATTGAGCGAACGTGCGTTACAGCAACTTGGTAAGGCGCTGTCCCTGACACTACACGGTTTGCCCTGCGATATGTCACTGCCGGATTTTGATGAGCACCTCGACCCGGATGATGTCCACAGCCCCCCGGGTTGGCAACTGGGTGATTGGCTCGTCATGCGGTATGACTGGGCCTATGGGCATCCGTTGACACCCAAACTCATGGAGTTTACCAGCAAGGCGCTGCTGCGCCGGGTGGCGGACGCGAATGCGGTAGACGCTGATTTCTGGTGTGCCGTCGTGCTGAGAGCCCTCAAGGACTCTCGCTTTTTCCGGTTGCCCGAAACGTCCCCAGACCGCCAGTGCTTCAGAGAAGCCAATCTCATTGCGGAGTTATTTGAAGTGCTCCGGGCACAGGTTCGCAGCCAGTCGCAATCGCTTTTGTAGTCATGGCCGGATTCGGGTCATGACTGCCTACTGCTCACTTCTCAGGAGTCAACACCATGGTCCACCTGTATCACTACGACAGCGGCATTGACGCCCTGCACATGGTCCTACTCTCACTGGCCGGAGTGCTGGAACCGCATGAATGCTTTTCTTTTCGGCGCGGTAGCGAGACGTTCATGCCCGCCAGTTTGATAGGCGACGATCTGGACCGCCTGATGGCGGCCGGGGAGCCCGGGCCGATGATCGTGTTCGATGGTCACCTGTTCATCACCACCCGCTGGCTGCGGGAGCGCTGCGAGCAGGTGCCCGAGGTGGTGAACAAAGCGGTGATCCTCGATACCGCGCACATCGTGGAGGCGGCATGGCAGCGAGCACCGGATGCGGAAACCAGCGAGACCCCGGCAGCGGAAGTTACCCTGCACTGACCTGAACTTGTTAGGAGTTGGCACCATGATTGACGACACCCGGAGGGTCATCGACCTGCGCCGCGCCCGCCGCCAGCAGCAGCTTTCCCGGTTCAAAGACGCCATTACCGCCGCGCTCCAGCAGCAGGGTGCCGAGCGTAAGGGCCCTGATCTGACGTTCAGCAGCGAACAGCTGTTCAGGGCCCTGCCAGCTGTGGTGGAGGCCGCGCCGTTCGCCAGCCCATGGGCACTGGAGGTGTGGCTGGAGAATGCCTATGCCCGACAGGGCCTGACACCGGAGACCGAAGATGATTTCCATGACGGTGTGCTGGAGGCGCTGGCGGTCGTGCTGGGGGTGGTGCCACCTACCACCGGGCTTCCGCTGTTGCAGCCGCCTGCGGGGGCGGAGCGGACGGCCGCTGTAGTCCCCTTGCGTGTGCCCGGGCACAGCACCGAGGGTGCCAGTCAGACGCTGGCCGACGAGTACGAGATTGCCCGTCAGGCCCGGCTGGACGCCATGACGATGGAGGATGATCGGTCGGGGACGCCCTTCATGATGACCGAGGATGACATTGCTCACCGGGATGCCGTCATGGCGAGCTTGGGCAAAACGCTGGAAGGGCGGGGCGTGCCCTGCGGTGCCGATGGCTATTTCCATTGCTCCACCCAGCAGCTGGCTGAGGCCATGGAGCAGGAAAACCAAGCCAAGATGGCGGGGAAAGCACGGGCGAACCTGAACGTAGAACGGCGGCGACTGGGCGCGTTCTACGACATCACCTGTCTGGCCAAGCAGTATTACTTGCGGTGGTACGGCGGGTATGACGTAACCCAGCTCGCTACCGGGTTTCTTATTCAGTGGAATTTCACCCTGCCCAATGGCCATAGCTTGAGCTGGCACCTGAATGCCGAAGACAAGGCGTTCATGGTCATGGCCGGTTACGAAACCGACCTTGAAGACTTTATAGCGCTGGACCTGATGGGGGTGACTGCGCTGGAAGAGGTGATGTGTTCGTGGCGTTTAAAGCAGTGCTCTTTTGCAGCGGCCCCTGCGCCCCGGGCGCATTGAGATTACTACTAACAAGTCAGGAGAAGTGAAATGTGTCTGGCAAAATATCATGACGTGCCATTGGAAGACCTCAACGCCATCTTGCGACCTGCCCCTTTCAATCACGCGCTGTCCCTTGTTGCGTGGCTGGATTGGGAGGGGCCAGAAATCAAATGCGACGTGAAGCAGCAGATTTTGACGCTGTACGCCAGTCGGCTGCCCGAGAACCTGAAAGAGAAGACCTACATCGACTGCGGGGAAGTGGTTTGGGACCGCTTGGTCGGCCTGTATTTTTACACGACGAACGGCGATTGCTTTTCTGATGAGGACATGCCGCGCTACGAACTGGAACCCGGCTATTTCTACCCAGACCTCGCGCATATTGTGAACGGCCAGATCAAACACCCAGTGGACAACGCACGGCCGTTCGTACATACCCGCCGCTGGATTTTCGAGGTGGCGACACTGGACCCGATGCGCGTAGTGATGGACTCCGGGTTGGTTGACCCCGAGCGTATCAAGGACCAGCTGAGAGCGGATTTCGCCAAGGTCAGCGAGTCTAAGAATTTACGCCATTACCGCCACTATCCGAAACCTATAACCGCTTAGGAGTAGAGAGTATGACTACACTTCGCACTGTTCAAGACGCCCGAGCCTATCTGAACCAGCCGGTCATGCGCACGCTGGACTCACTGGAAGACCTCGGGGCGCAGCTGGCGCACATCGTGGTGTTCAATAACCGCGACACCCAGCGAGTCAGTCAAGAAGCGATGGAGGCGTTTTATCAGTATCGCAGTTGGCACGAAGGAGATTGGTACGTGGCATTCCGCAAATTCTGCGGGTTTTCCTACACCCACCGCAGCTTCGGGCCAAAGGCGCTGGCTCGTGCCAGCCGCGCCGGGCTGGAATTGTGGAACCCGAGTTTCAACCGAAGCCAGTACGACCCGGATTTTCTGAATCAGGGCAAGCGAGTGTTCGACCACCAGTGTTTCTACGACCGCAAGCGGCGACCCGCTGCCCTTCTGACCCAGACCTACCTGCCCGCTGATCAGTCGTGGGACGAGTTGCAACCCTACCTGAACATGGGGCTCGCCGCTTACGACATCGGCATTCACTCACTGCACAACAGCGGCTACTGCCTGCCGATGCTGATTGCCCGCGACGATGATGAGCACGTGCAATCGCTATTTTCCATGATCACATCACGCGAAGCCCTGTACGCCGTGGAAGCGCGGACGCACCCGGGCAGGGTGGTGGACCAACAGCGCAAGAACACAGCGACTAACCTGTCAGGAGTAAGATAATGAGTGAAAAAATTTCCACCTTGAAACCCGTGATGGCCCAGACGGGATACAGCGGTAACCTCGGCTTTGCCGTCGCGCCCGTGAGTGAGTACAAACGCGAGAATTTCCCGGGCGAGTTGGCGGACCACTACGTGACTGGCGGAAAGCCCATGCTGCACACCGGCAACGGCGGGACATCCCCAAGCGGGCGCACGTTAGGTGCGTACTGCTTCGCGCAAGGCTATCTCCACAGCAACATCGACCCCGACGCCCATGAAGCGCTCACGCAGAACCTTCTGGCTATGAACAACCATAAGGGGATCATCGAAACCTACTGGCGGTCACCACCGGAGCTGGAGGCACTGGAGGCACTGAAGAAGGGTTGGCGTGAAGTTGGCTTTGAGGATTTCACTGGCGGGTATATTTTCATTCTCAACTACTCCGGGCAAATGTTTCGCTACCACAAAAGCGCTGCACCGAAACCCGACCAAGGGTGACGCGCTGCATTGTGCTGGCCTGCGGAATGCAGGCGGGCGTAAACTGACCAGCCAGCTCGCCGTCCCTGCGAGGTTAAACAGTTGGGAGGCTGATATGCCGTCACGTTGGCCAGCGTGGGCGGTTGAGGCTGAAAGCGTAGAGCGTGGAGCAGGCACCGGGGATCAATCCCCATAACGGCGAACGCCGAGGCAACAAGCAGTTGCTACCCCGGCGTTCATAGGTTCGTCTACCACCACGCAGAGTCACCATGGCCAAGAATAAACTAGAAACTACATCACATCAAAATACCCAGTCCGTCCTGCTCACCGTCCATGGCCCCGAAGCCGAGGTTGCCACGCTGCTGGCCACCGCCGAGACCCACTTGCCCGGGGCGGTGGTTGATCAGGATGAGGCTACTTACCTGTTCCGCTATCGCGGGGGCGAGTCACTATCATCGAAGGGGGTAGAGGCGGGGGCAAGGACGCTGGCGGCAGGCCATTGCACGCTCGTGTACACCGTGCTTACGGTGAAGACGCTGGCCCCGGTGATGCGCAAACTGAATGGCACGGGCGAGCAGGTACTGAAAGCGACAGCCGCGGATGACGCGGTACTGGCGGCATGGGAGTCAGCGGCCGGGGTGGTCAGCGATGACGACTGGGATGACCTGCTGGGGCCGGGTTCTTGCGAACAGGTTAAGGGTAAGGGCGCGGCAGTTGAGCTTGCCACCATCGCAATGACACCTGCGGATCAGCTGGCGGAAATGTTTGGTGAGCGCACTGACGATGTGGTGGTATGCCGCCGCCATTTCCAGAACGCCGAGGACAAGTACCAACAGCGATTGGCGGCCGCCCCGGAAGCCGATAAGAAAAACGTCAAACGCGCCGGTTGGCCAGCCCGCTTCTGGAGCCAGTACAAGGACCGGGCCGGTGACGTTGCGTTCATGCAGAAGGCGGATATGTACTTCACTGTGAGCCTGTTCGAGCCCAGTGTGCGGGGCGAGCAGGAGTCAGCAGTACGCCGGGAGTCCAATTTCCTACAGGCCCATATCATAGGCATTGATGACGTTGGCAAGAAAATCCCTCTCTCAGTTATCCAGCAAGTCCTACCCCCGCCGACCATTGCTATCGAGACCAGCCCCGGCAACCAGCACTGGTGTTATGTACTGGATACGCCCTGCACAGACTTGGCTCGGTTCAAGGCTGCTCTCAAGGTGTTACACACAGCCGACCTGTACGACAAATCCGGAACGCTACTCACTGACGAAGCGGGCGAGCCTTTGCATGTCCCCGAAGACGCCAAAGGGGTAGCGCGGTTGTTGCGCATTGTGGGCTCTGTGAACACGAAACGTGAGTACGGTGGGGCACACCTCGTGCGCTGCGTGCAGTGGAACAAGGGCCTGCGGTACTCACTGGAACAGTTGGTCGAATCCGTTGCGGACGCACAAGCACTGGAATGGGCGACGTTGGATGAGTCGGAGCAGGGGCACAAGACGCTGCTCAGCGAGGCAGACGCGGCGGATCACCCGGTCATACAGGCGCTGGCGAAATCCAAGGCCATTGATTCCTACCGCTACGCCGAAGGCACTGGCTTTTACAATCTCACACCCTGCATCAATGAGGCCGAGCACCAAAGCAGTGACCCTACCGGGGCGGGCTTTGTGATCCATGACGACGGCCGGGTGGTGTACTCCTGCCGTCATGAGAGTTGTATAAAGCGCGGCGCGGGTGAGCTTACGGGTAAGTTCCTGACCGCACTGGAGTTGGAAGGTTTGGAAGACGCCCCGGCACAACCATGGATCATGCGGCCCTCGCCAGAGGATGTGTTCGAGCCTGTCAATGCCGATGGGGAGCCTGTAGCTGCTCCGATTGGCGAAGCCCCGAGCGCACCACCGCGTGATCTGGAACTGCTACGCCAGTGTATTGCTGGCGTCCTGCGCAAAGCCGGGGCCGCGCCCAAAGCCGCCGAGTTGAAGTTTGTTTTGTCAGGACAGCCGCTGGTGCGCGTGCTGTTAAGTGGTTGGGTGTACTGCGCGGCGGGCGGTTTCCGAGGCCAGTTTGGTTTTGTCGATGCCCAGACTGGCCTGCTCAGTTGGCAGGAGTCCAAGGAAGCGCAGCGGGTGCTCTCAAACTTGAGTCATAGCATGGATGCCAGCCTGTTCGACAGCGGAAGCTATCGGCGCTGGGCCCGGCGACTGCAACCCGATTCCCGCCGCGATCAGGGCGTCTCCGAAAAAGACGTGCTCAAGGTCATGGCGTTGGTGGAAGAGGGGGTATTGTCCTTCCTTCGCCAGCACCGAAGTATCCACCGCTGTGTTACCCGGGTAGACCCTTTCAGCGACACCACAGTGCTGACACTCCTGCGCGATGTCGAACACACCGTGGATATTTGCTACGGCTACCACCCGGTGGTGATGCCGGTTAAGGCCAAGCAACTGGGATTCGATATCCCAGAGGGCGGCGCGGACCCGGCCGTGGCTCAGGATTACAACGTGCAGATTGGTGGTGTGTTGGATGATCTGCTGGACGCCCTTGTCGCCGCCCGTGTGGCCCCTGACAGGAAGAAGGCGTTTGTCCTGATGCGCTGGTTCAGTGATGCGGGTAAGGGCTTCCTGATTGACATGGGCCGGGCACTACGGCTGTTGGTGGTGTTGAAAAAGGGCACCGCCAAGGCCGTGATGGAAGGCAAGCCCGCGCCGATCACACCTGAGTCACTGGTATCAGCGTTCGGCATCGTGTTTGACGAATACAACGTGTTGGGCAGTGACATACGTGAGCTGCAAAACGATATCGAAATCGCGCCCAAGTACCAGATGGCGGGGCAGGTCGAAGTATTCCTGAAACTGTTTTTCGTTGCCGAGCGCGTGCGGGGGTTGGAAGAGGGCTCGCCGGTCGAAGAGCAGACGGACAATCGCTTTATCTACCACCGGGTAGTGGCACAGGGCGAGGACGGTGTAGGCGAGCCCAGCGACGAAGTGGACACCGATGGGCAACCCATCCCGGGCCCGATGAAATTGCAGACCCGGCCACTCTATCGCCGCGTTGGGCGGAACTACTATATGTTCCACCTGATGCGCTGGGTAGCCGATGCTGTGAACGTGCGTATGGCCACGTACCGCGACATGGGAGCCGCGAAAGCTGGCGAGGCGGCCATGGCCCGGCTGGTTGAACTGAATCGTGCCAAGAGCCTGTCAGGGGCTATGGGTGGGGTCTTGGACGCAACTGCTTACGAGGAACTGGGAGCACACTGGTTGCGCTGGCTGTTGATGACTGCCATGGAAGCCCGCGACAAGCTAAGTGATAAACGGCCTGTTGATGCAGGCCAGCGCCTCGTTGCCGAGAACTTGCTGGTGCATAAGGGGGTGCTGTGTATCCGAAGCCCGGAAGCGCTACTGCGGGTATGGGTCAGCGCACAGCTGGTGAAGGGCGGGTTGCTGCACAATTTCACCGGGCGTGAAGACGAGATTCGACGGGCGGTGGACCGCGACCCGAACCGGGACGCACGCGAGAAGTTCAACCTTACCGCGCCCATCCCGAATGACCCCAAAAGCCTGTGGCTGAGAAAGGGGGTGCTGGCCGCCCGATCATGGCGTGGGATGGAGGCTGAGGTGCCGGAAGATATGGCGGACTTTGCCGAGGCTCTGGAGGTGGAAACCTCGAACGATGCCAAGTTTCGCAAGGCGGTTTTTGACAAGGGTGAGGCCATGCGTGCAGCCGATGCCGCAACGCAAAAACGGATAGATGAGGGTAAAGCGTCGCTGGAAAAGGCCAAAAACGCGAAAAAAGGGGTAGATTGAGACCAAATTGAGACCTTTGAGACCACCCTGAGACCACCCCATGGTCTCAGCTGAAAGCCAGTGATACCAAGGGCTGCGGCTATGTTGAGACCTTGAGACCACCTTTTCTATTCCTTTATAGGGGTTTTTTAGGGTTATAGAAATAGAGAGAAATATAGAAATAAAGAAAAAGAGAAATATAGGTATATATAGGGAAGAAATAGGTTGCTGGTCTCAAGGTCTCAAATTTATCGCAGCCCAGTGCTGGCGCGGGTTTCAAGTGAGACAGGGGGGTGGTCTCAGGGTGGTCTCAAAGGTCTCAATCACGGCGGCGTATTCTCGCGGCGTTTTTGGCGATTGGGATGTGGAGCGGGCTTGCTGGTGACTGGTTGAGGGTAGCCAGTGTGGGAATACATATGCTTGTTAGTGCATCATAAAATGGAATATTGGCCATTGGTGGTGCAAAAATGGGTAGGCTATCGAAGCTGATGATCCACAGCCCAGAGGTCATGAGCCATAAGCCAGAAGGCGATGAAAAGGGATAGAACACAGGGACCAAACATGGAAAATTCGCCAGATTTTGCAGGTCCAGTGCACGACCCACACCCCCGGAGGGCGGCAATCGGGCGCGGGGCGGGGGTGATGTGGCAGTGAATACTACCCCTGCCGTATTACCCCAGCCCGAGCTGGTTTTCACCTTCGGCCCGCCGCCAGAATCGCCGTTTACGCAGCGCCTGAACCAAGTGCGTAACCGTTTAATGGCAAGCACCCTCAAGCCGGGCTGGGAGGATTGCCAACGCATCCCGCCGCCAGCTGCGGCCCGGATTATGTGGCGACCCATCTGGCCTAAGAAAAACCGCCGTGGCGTTCCGCATCGTCGCCAAAGTGTCCCGGGTAGGTACCATTTTCCTGCGGTCATCAGAGAAAACTACAACCATGGCCGCTCGCCGCACACCGCCCCGGCCGTGGATATCATCGTGCTCAAGTCCGAAAAGCATTTCATTCTCCAAGGCCCTATTTTTACAGGTCTTCCAGAAGGTAAGGACGACGGACCCCTTGTTTCACCGCATATTTCTCGGTTGATCGTTCCCATAAACTGGACGATGCTGCCCCAGCTGTATGGGCGCAGGATTTTCAAGGTCAACTGCCCTAGCTGTGGCCATAGCTGTGAAAAATTGTACGTCGGCTCGAACGGCCGGGTGTTCTGCTTGAAGTGCACTACCTACACTCAGTTGAGACAGCGCAATGGCCTGCCTGAGACGGTGGTAGCGCTGCGGGCGGTGCTGGACGTGGAAATGGCCTATGAGCGGGTGGGCTATACCTTAAGTGCCCCGCCTATCGGCTATGCCCACAGCCCTAACCAGCGGGAGGCGTGGCGGCGATACCGCCAGAATCTGTCCAATGCCGTAGACCGATTGAATCAGGTATTGGTCGCCCGGGAGCTGAACGATCTTGTTATTAACATGCCACCTGTAACGGAGTAACGCCGCCATGGCTGGAATCCCGACAATGTACACACCACCACTGCCCACGATTGAAGCGGATAGCAGTGACCCCATCGACTTCAGCCTGTCGCTGTGGCGACGCGCACTGGCGGTGGCCGACCCCATCCCCAGCGAGCGCCATGGCGAATTTCTGGAAGCTGTCTTGAGGCAGCCGTTCTGCGACACCGAGGCGGCGTGTACGGAGCTGGCATTGAACGCCAAGGATCAGACGGCGATGGCGGAGTGGTTGCAGGAGCGCCCGGCGCTGCGCGATCTGCTGGAGCAGGAAGTGCACCAGCGGCTGGCAGACCCGGCCCGGGGCGTGGACAAGGATGCGATTAACAGGTTCCTAGCAAGGGGCATTCAAATGGCCATAGGTGAAGAGGATGTGCAGCTGAACAGCTTTTTCGCAAAAATGGGCGAGCATGTTCAGGGCCAAGGCCGCGTGACGAATTTGACCGCGCTCAATAACCTGCTCAGCACAGCAGCCAAGGTCAACGGTATTTTGCGCCCGGATGGTGGCGAGGGCGTGGCGGTGAACGTGCAGCTGGATTTCGGCGGTGAGAACAGCGGCAATGGCAGCCCCAAGCATATCGGCGTGAGCATGGTCACCCGCGCCAAGGACGGCAGGCTGGCCGACGTGCCCGGCACGCCGGTTCGGGAGCCGAAGGATATTACGCCGGAGAATGACGTGATTGAGGGGGAGGTAGTGGTGACCAGCCCCGAGGATGACCCTACTGCGCCGCCGCTGGCACCGGATGGCGAGCCTTTGTGGTAGAGCGTTACTCCTGACAGCTTAGCGCTTGGCCGCTTTGGGTTTCCGGCCTGCTTTTCCGGGCATCATCACCGGGGCCGTCACGCACTTTTCGCGCAGGGGCTTGGTCAGCCTGTCCATGAGCCCGGTTTCAGCCTCCACGAGCCGCTGGCGCAGCCCTGTGTCGCTCATTACGGCTTTGCGCAGGGCGTCCAGCTGCAACTGCACCAACACCAACCACACCGGGGCCCCGGTCACCTCGGCAAGCACATCAATCACAGGGTCATCAGCACTGGGCAGGGTCTGGCCGCTGCACAACCGCGATGCACGCGGCGGCGGCATCACAATGCCATGGGCCTGCTCAAGCCAGCCCAGCACCGCGTAGGCGCTGGGTTCGCCCGTGGTGATGCCTTCGGCAATCGCTTGCTGCGCCATCAGCCGACAGGCATGGCCGATGAACAATTCAGGTGTGCTGCTGGCGGACACGAATAATACCACCTTCGTAGTAAGTGCTTAAGGATAACACGGCTACACCCGGGCCTTGATTCCGCGCAGGGCAGAACCACTCAGCGCTGTGTACTTCACGGTGTTTGCTATATCCCGGTGGCCTAGCCACTGCTGCACATGCCTGAGTCCATGGCCTTGATCAATCAGGTCGAAACCCACCGAGTGCCGCAGTTGGTGTGGATGCACCCGAAAGGGCAGGCCAGCCTCGCGCCCCAGTCGCAGGATCAGTTCGCGCACGGCGGTATCTCGTAAGGGCTTACCCGTAGCGCCAGAAAACACAAACGCCGTATCTGGCCGTGCCCGGCGCAGGGCAGCCAGCCCCCGGTTCTCGTCATGTTCGAGGTGATGGGTACCGCTCACGGAGCCTTTCACCCGGCGAATGAAGACTTCACCCCCGGGCAGGTCCACATCGGCCCAGCGCAGCCCGCACAGCTCGCTGACGCGCAGCCCGTGGCGGTACATGATCAACACCATCAGGTGATTGCGTTTGCGCAGGGATTCCCTGCCAGTCCGTTTGGCGGCGTTCAGCAGGGCTCGCACCTCGGTCAGGGTCAGGTGCTCGCGTTTGCGGCCCATGCCCTCGTTGGTCGGGCGTCCACCCTTGGTTTTGGATTTTGTTGCTTTCGCGGTTTGACCCTCAGACGGGACCAGCCGCAAAGCCGCATGGTTACTCATAGCAGTCTCCAGAGTTTTGTTGAAAATACTTAAAAGCGACAGTTTTAAAAACCGTCAGTAATCCCGGCCTGCCATCCGCAGCCGCTCGATATAGCGGTGCAGGGTGTGGCCGAAGGTGATCAGGACGGCGCTGCTGGTATCGCGGAAAATCTCGAACCAGTAGGAATCCGGCTCAAGGGCCGGGCCGGAAATGCCGGGCTGGTAGTGCCACTCAGCCGGGGTTTCGCCATCACGGTGGTAGAGCCTGTCGCACAGGTCGAACAGGACGGACATGGCAGAGCCCCACGGGTCGTAGCGCCAATCCTCAGCACGGCGGAACTCCGCCATCAATTCGCTGTAGGTGTACATGGTCATTGCCTCCACAGCTGCGCTAGAAGTCATGGGGGTTCGTGACGAGGTAGCCATTGCCAAGGCATTCCACGTCGCCCCCATACTTCAGGTCATTGGCAAAGCTGTCGTAATCGAAATACTGCAAGGCGAAGTCGGGCAAGTCATGACAGTCGTGCACCAGTTCTGTGGCATAGTCGCTGGCGCTACCGTGAAACACCTGTACTTCGCCATGCTGGTCCAGAGCATCGCGGAAGGATTTACCCCGCTCCACTAACCACTTCACAGCAACGATTTCCTCCGGGGATAGCCCCTGATATTGGTCGTAGCAATCCACCCATTCCTCCAGCTCGCACTGGTTGGGATCAATGGGTGGGGCCTCAAGGCCGTCGATGAATTGAACTTCAAACTCTTCCACCGGGTACCCGTGGCAGTTCAGCAGGTCAGCGGATTTTGATTCGTACTCCTCGAAGGTGGAGAAATAGAACCCGGCCGCGTCGAGGTCGTAAGGTTGGGCGTAAAGTTGCAGGGACATGGTTGCTACTCCTAAGCAGTTAGATTCATGGCGTTAGCGCTTGCGCTTGAATCGGCGCACAAATCGGCCGAGGGCTTGACCCGCTTGGTAGGGGGTGAGCCCTCCGGGGCGGCGGGTGCCAAAGAACATGACCAGCGCATAGAGGGCTATTGCGAGCAGGATGCCGACGACAACGCCCCATTTGCTCGCCAGCATCAGGTGGATAAAACCGACCATAGGGAAGACGAGCAGAATCAGCAGGTGGGCCACAGCGGCGGCGGCATAGGTTTGCTTGCGTGAAGTTTTCCGGCGCTCAATCTCCGCTCGAACCCACCACTCGTGAGCAAAGGGATCGCGTTTGAAAAATGACATTGGTGTTGCTCCTAGACGGTTAGATTCAGGGCGCTACGGCGCTTGCGCGGGCTGCACAATGCCGTTCTCAATCAGCTGGCTGGCAGTACGGCCAAACCAGCCTTGCAGCTGCCAGCACAGGCCGGTGTCAACAAGGGCCTGCCACGCTTCAATCACTTGGTCCTCGCTGTCGGCTTCAATCCAGCCTTCCGCGATGCCTACAGCATCAAATTGGTTCATGGGGTATTACTCCTAGTCAGTGTGAAAATATCGGTTACTGGTGAGCACTCAGCACGAGTCGAGAGCCCACTAGAAACCGCGCCGGGTGCTATCCCGGCAGGTCTCTGGCCATAGTCCAGCCGCTGGCCATGCGGCGTTGCCTGCCTGCTACGCGGGCGCTCGATTCACTAGGAATTACTGGCCAGCTCGCCGGGCCCTACCGTGTCGCGTGGAGTGACGGGTCTCGGGGCTATGGGTCATTGCTGGTAGCAGGTCAGGTGGGGTGGTGGGTGTGCGGGGTGTCATATCGCCGGGGCGTAGCATCACAGCTGCATTCCGTTCGGGTGGTCGTTGCTGTGCTTTACACTGTTGCTCCGGTATTCGGGGTCACCTCGCACTCTCGCCAGTAGGCTCGCCCATTGACAGCTCCGACGTGCTGTGGCTCCGGGTGACCGGCGGTTTCAACTGGCACCGTACCAGCTCCAGACAAACTCCCGCCGTAACGTCGCTCACGACGGCTTACACGGCATCAAGGGTGGGAGTGTTGGAATGTCGGAACGGGGCGGAGTGCCCCGCGACGCGATAAATACTACGGTAAACGTATGTTAAATGTCAAGATGATTCGGCGGTGATCGGCGGAAACCCTGTAAATACAGGGGTTTGAGGCGACTCCTGTGTTTCTCATAAGAGCTTAGGAGTAGCCGGCAGGTCTGAATTTTTCGTATTTCGGACTTTTTTGTTCGTTTCAGCCGGAAACCGAAGCAGGTACCCCACCCCCTAACCCCCGGAGGGCGGCAATCGGGCGCGGGGCGGGGGGTAGGGGTTATCCCCTTCACACATTTTGTCGTGTTTCAGGGCGAAATTGAGTGTGACCAGTGGTAACAGTCTGTCCATGCCCAATGTTTTATAGCGATGCAGATAAAGCGCCTGTCCACGTCTCATGCTTCATAGCTCCCTTTCCATGTGCTGGACGCTATAAGCCCCTGTCCATGCCTCCTGTTTTAGCGTCCACATTTCCTGCCCATGTGCTGGACACAACAAACCCTTTCCATGGCTATTGGAAACCACTCAGAACTTGTAACGTGATGTCACAAAACACCTGTATTTATAGGGTTTCGTGGCGCTTCTACTCAGAAAAAACTGGTTGACAGGGCCCCCGCTCAGGTCCAGACTTTTCGCCAGTTGCCCCTGCGCCCGGACCGTAGACAGGATTACTTGCGGTTCGGATGTGGGCATAGGTGGGGTTGTCTGGCGATGATGGTTCCAGCGGCTTCTGACCTGCAATGACACACGTTACTGTTGTCACCTGCTGTTCAGGAGTTCGCACATGGGACGATCACGCCGTCGTCATTTTGAGAACCGCGCCCGGGCCAACGCCGTGCGGCGTGAAGCCCAGTCTTCCGCTTTCGACGCCGACGCTACCCCCGCTGGCGACACTGCACCCACCGTCCGCGAGTTGGCCGAGGCCGAGAACGTCAGCCACGAGCTGGCGGCCCAGCGGATTCGCTACGGCCAGATGGCGGCCGAGCGGGGCCTTGAAGTCGAGTGGCAGGCGGCTATCGACGCGGGCCTGTCCATCGCCGCAGCCCTCAAACAGTTGATGCCGGATGTTGCCGACACCCGGGAAACCCAGCGCCAGCAGTCCAGTTTCCGCGTCGCCATCCGGCACCTCGCAGCCCAACCCGATGGCCCGGACCAGATTGCCCAGCTGCTGACCAGTACGCTGGCAGAACCTGCGTTCCCATCATCCCTGATGGATGCCCTGATCGTGGCCACGAACGCCCGCTTCCTGCGCGAGCCGAATGGTCCACAGCGGTGGAAACCGTTGCTGGTTCGGGTGCGCCATGCCGTGGCAGCCCTGTCCATGGCCAGCAACCCGGCACCCGACGCCCCGGCCCCGTCACCGCAAACACCAAACACCCAGCAACCGGAGTCCGCCGCATGAACCCCATGACATCCGCCAGCCCTGCGCGGCTCGCACCTGAAGACGCCGACTTGCTCAACGCCATTGAGTCCGCCGTGCAGGCCCGGCTGGATCACGCCGACCGTTCGCGTTATGAGGCCCTAACCCCCGGCCAGCGGCAGGTGGCGGACCGCGTGCTGCGGGTGGCCGCTGGCAATAGCTTTGCGCAGAACCACCTGCCCGATCTGGTCAGGGAACATGCCGATGCCGTCCAGCGCGAGCTGAGCATTCCCCGTGGCAATGCGGAAATGTTCGCCGCCACGGCCCATGCGCGGGATGCTTCGGTGGATGAAATGATGGCGGAGTTTGATGCCGAGCAGCAGTTGGCCGATGACGCCCAGACCGATGCCTTGCGCAGACGGTTGGGATTAACAGGTTAACTCCATCCCCAGTACTGGCCGCCCACCTACGACCCTGAACAGAGGACATCACCATGGCAGACACCAATCAAGTTGACCTCAAAATGTTCCAAGAGGATTTTCCCGAGGTGTATAACGCCATGGAGCAGTTGATGGTGCAGCGGACCAACGAGCTATCCGGCAAACTCGATTCGCAACTGGCGGAACTGCGCGAGCCGATCACGCGATTGCAGCAGCAGGAAATGGCGGAGTACCGTGCGACCCAGCTGGCCGCGTTCAGCGCAGTCCACCCGGACTACCAGACGATCCAGAAAGACCCGGCATTCTGGGCATGGGTTGATCAGCAAGGCGACGGTGTGAAATCCATGGTGCGCAGTACAGCGGCTTCCGACAATGTGGCCTTGTTGAACATCTACAAAGCCAGTGACGCTTACCGGCCCGGCAACAACAGCAACCGCCATCCCAACAACGGTCAGCCGATGTCGCCTGCGCAAGCCGCCAAGGTGGCCGACTCGCTCTGGGAAGAAGCCTGCCAGCTGGTCGATCAGGATACCCGGGCGTTCGGTGTGCCCGCCGACACCATGACCGGCTACTGAGCCCGGACCCCGGCCGCTGCACCTAAGCTGTCAGCACCAAGGAGAACACCACATGAGCCCGCCGATCCCCGATGCGAACGCGCACGTCCCCGACGCCGACCGTCAGGACACCGACACCCCGGTCGGTTCGCTGGCGCTGAGCCTGCAACAAGCCGGGGAGGGCGCGTTTGATGTGCTCCCGGGCCGCGTGGAGTTTCACAATGGGTTGGTGGTCCTCAACACCCCGGCTGGCTATGACATCCTGCCCCCGCCCCATGCCGTCAGCACCGATGTCGCCCGGATGTGCCGCCACTTTCTTGGCATCTGGGGCGGCCCACAGTCCCTAGACCTGTTCGATGCGCTGGCCGTGATCGCACCCTACACACCACCGAGCCTCAACGACATCGACACCGCCCTACGGTCTCTGCACCACCCTGAGACGCGCCCGGCATTGATGCGGCAACTCGCGGAGGCCCTGCGACAGCGGGTACCCAACCAGACCCACGAAGGTGGGCACCGCGCCCTGTATGTGGATGATAACGAAGTGACTGCGCTGCAACTGACGCTGTGCCTCGTGCCCCGGCTCACCGCCGAGGGACGCCCGGTGCCTTACCGTCAGGTCGCTGCTGATGAGCCCCCGGCGTTCTGGTTGCAGGTGCACGTCAGCAGCCCTGACAACCTGCCCACCGCTGATCTGCGGGCGCTACAGGCCCTGTGCAGGCCGTGGCAGCCCATCCTGTGCCCGGACACCTCAGCGTGGCTGTACGGGGCCGATAGCACGTTTGACACCGCTGCTACACTGGACGCCCACGACGGCGACGACAGCGATGCGGGAGACCCCACCGATGGCTGAGCACCAAGTCCTGATGTTCCAGACCCGGGGCAACGCGGTCGCCAATGAGACCCTGCCCAACCCCCGCCAAGCCCTCACTGCCCCCGCCACCACCCCGGCCGCCGAGGTGGTGGCGCTGGCACCCCACCGGGCCCCGCAGCTGGAGCAGGAGCGCCAGCAGGCTCTCCAGTTGTGGAACAGCCTGTACCGGCTTCCGGCGCTGATACACGTGATGCGGGATTCCGAGCCCGGCAAGATCGCGCTGGCCATCGCACTGCCCGATGATCCCGGCCCGCTGTTGATGGTCCATGTCCATGGTCTCCAGCTGTCACTCCAGTTCACGACCGAGCGCACCGACGCCTTGGCCGCCCGCGCCATCACCGCCGCTACCACCTACTTGCACAATTTCCTGAACAGCTACCTGCCGTGGACAAGCACCCAGCCGCTACGGTCGATGCTGCTGGGTGGGTCGGCACTGGCGGAGCTGCGACAGCGGGAAGAGCGCACGGCGGCCAGCGAGACCCACATACCGGACCTTGCCATTAACCAGTTACAGGTAGGCCCGGGCGGGCTGGACCTGTCCGTGGCCTTTGCCCCCAGCCCCGGGCACGAACCGGCCCCGGAACCCGCCGACGATCCGTGGCTCACCGAGGTGCTGCCCGGGCTCCTCACAGTGACGATCCCACCCCCGCGCCGTGGCCGTGCCAAGATCAACCGCAACACCGGAAAAATCAGGCACCGCCACCTGCAAGTGGCAGGGGCGGACCTTGAGCCCGCCATGTCGCTGGAAGCCGTGGCCCAAGCCCTGTACCGCGACGGTGATACGCCTCGGGTATTATCACGTGAACGCATCCGCCAGATTGAGGCGACGGCGCTGGCAAAACTGCGGGTGGAGCTGGAGGCGCTGGGCTTGGACTCATTGGAGACCGTGCTGGAGCGGTGGCCAGAGCTGGCAGAGTAGGGTGGTTAGGAAAGTGTCCCAGTTACCAGTAAGCACTTAGATATAGCGCAAATTGAAAACGCCTATAACCCCTATATTTGTAGCGTTTGACACGTTACGACACGTGTTACACGTGACAGCGCGTTACATAAAAAATATCTTTTGGAATGTCTTGACCCGCGCATAAATCGCCGGTTAGCGTAACGCTCCCCCGTTACGCTAAGGCACCCGATGTCGGCCAATTGTCTTGAGTGCGGAAACCCGTTTCAGGCACTCCGCAGAACCGCGAAATACTGCTCTGCCGCCTGCAAGCAGAAGGCGTACCGCCAGCGTCCCGCGACAATTCCTGCCCACCAGTGGCAGGTGCGACAGGCACAGGACGATGGCCGCCCCCGCCAGACATCACTGCATGGCTGCACGGTGCAAGTGGTCAGCAGCAAGGACGCCGCTGATCTGATCCGCCAGTACGAGTGGCTGGGCAATCCCGGTAAACCGCAAGCGACGTATGGGCTGGTGGATGGGGCAGGGGAGTTACTGGGTGTGTCGTCGTTCGGCAAGCCTTTGCATACCCACTCCAGCCACGTTTGCGGCAAACGGAATGCAGATAAGGTGATTCTGCTGGAACGCGGTGCCTGCGTGCACTGGGCACACGAGCACGCGGCATCGTATTTGATAGCCCGGGCCTGCAAGCGGGCAGCCGCCGAACATGGCTGGCGAGTGTTTCTGGCGTATGCCGACCCCATGGCCGGTGAGATAGGCACGGTGTATCAGGCGACGAACTGGCTGTACCTTGGCCAGAACCTCGGTCGCTCATCGGCGCGGTACTTGCTACGGCCACCGTGGGTAGAGCCCGGCGATGTGGCTAACTACTTATCAGAAAGGATACTGCGTCATGGCACAGCGCTTCAGCGGTTTGGCAGTAACCCCGCTACGTTTGGCGAGGCTCGAAGGGCGGGCTATGAGATTGTGCCCACAAAGGGAAAGCACACGTATTGCAGGCTGGAAGGGGACAAGCGAGAACAACGGGCGTTGAGGGCGGCATTGCGTTACACGTCAAAGCCGTACCCGAAACGGTAGACGTGAGCAGGCTCAGTCCAGATACCGCCGCCGCAATCGGGCCAGCGCCATTTGTTTGGTGGGGCTCTTGTCCTTGGTGCCGATGCAGTCCACCAGTGTCTGGTACAGCTGCTGGCGGGCTTCGCGGCGCTCGTCCATGGTGCTGGCCTCGGTTACCTTGGCCTCCAAAGCCTTGATGCGGGTGTAGTGGCTGTCATCGCTCATGGTGATTACCTCCGACGCCATTGCTCGGGTTTGATGGGGTTACTACCCGCCCACAAGCCACGCTTCTCGAACTTGGCGGTGTAGTGGGCTTTGGCCAGTACGACACTGGCGGGGGCGTACCGCGAGTACCACCACGCGCAGCCGCGCTCCACCATGGCTACGTCCACTCGGTCATCGCCTACGTACAGGTCCGCCACGAGGCGGCCGTATTTGTCCGTCTTTTTGGGTTTCACGCTGAGGGAGCCCTGCCTGAGAAGTTCGCGCAGGCACTGCGTGGACTGGTTGCCGTAGGGCTGGTTACGCTCAGGGGCGTCGATGCTCGACAGGCGGATGCGTTCACGGCCGTAGCCGGGGATGGTGGCCTCTACGGTGTCGCCGTCGATGACACGGTGCAACTGGCTGCCGACAGGCTTCACAGGGGTGAAGCTAATAGCGTCCCGCGCTTTGTCCCAGCCCATGTCATTGCCGAGATAGCCAAGGATCACGCCGAACGCGACCAGCGGTGGCAGTAACAGCTTAAGCGTAGGCCACCAGCGAGAACGCCTGCGACGGACCCGCCACAGCGGCCTGCGCTTATTGCGCCAGCGGCGGTTGCGCCAGTTGCCACTCATGACTTCACTAGTACATTGTCACGGTGCCAGCGGAGGTACTTGTCTTGGCCCGGTATTACTTTGATTCGCATGTCATCATTGAGGCCGTAAATTGCCCGCTCTGCTGCGGACAACTCCGAATGTAGGATGATCTTGCCGTCGTCCTCGAACTGGATCAGGCCGTCCTCAAACAACTTGTCGATGCAAGGGCTGAGGCAAAGGCCGTTTGCGCGGTCCCGGTGTTCATCGGTGCTTTCATCGCAACGGCTCCATGGTTTGATGTGACTTGCGATCAGGTTGCGCGTCAGCTCAGGTAACAG
The DNA here is from genome assembly GCF_003402235.1 of Parahaliea mediterranea. Lineage (GTDB taxonomy): Bacteria > Pseudomonadota > Gammaproteobacteria > Pseudomonadales > Halieaceae > Parahaliea > Parahaliea mediterranea. The sequence goes on along the minus strand of NZ_QEWO01000002.1, from coordinate 6,169 downwards.
CTGGCAGCGGCCTCGCGCTTTGACACCTTTGGCCCATGTGCCATGCTGGACGCGCACTTTGACGATGGCGTCACGATCACGTGGACGGGGTTGGTCAGGTTTCACGTAACTGGTCAGCTCATTCTCAATAGCGGTGTCTTCTACCTCCATTGCGTGTGCGTTGTTCGCAATGCTATGTAGCATTTCCACAACGTATTTGTAGCTCAGCCCGCTGTAGCGGACGTAACTATCTCCGCCGCCTGTCTCCGTGGCGAAGGGCGCGAGCTGCTTACCGGCTTGCGCCAGTAGGGCATCGTTTGATGTGCTGTGGAATGATACGGTGAAGTTTTCCTCGGTCACGCGGTAGCGGACCACCATGCTCAGGCCGCCAGTAGCGAGCGTGCAACGAATGTCACCGTTCTCGTAGGGGCCTCCGAGGGTGTATCCATCGGCCACATCAGCACGTAGATGCTCCAGCCACTTCAGATTGGCTTCTTTACTGGAAGGCTTTTTCGCAGGGCTTGGCTCGCCATCGCGGGGGCCGTAGGTGTCATCATAAATATCACCAAGGTTCCTGCCTTCATACACCCAATGTTCTGTACACCCGCCTTGCTCATTCATGAAGTGGCGAGTTACGTGGGTCAGGGTGTACTTTTGGCCTTCATACAGAACCTGATTGTTGTCGGTGGTGGTGACGGTATGAGCAGGATTGCGAACGTAAGATAGTGTGCCGGGGACAGCGACCCCCATTTCCTTGAAGTCGAAACGGGGACGACGCCCACCCGCTGTCGTACGACCTCTGGGTGTGCCTACCGCCATATGCCTGATCAGCGCGACTGCTTCATCGTAATCTGATAATTGCACAAGGGTGTGGCCTTTCTTCCGGCTTGGTTGCTTATCTTGAATGAAATCCAGCGCCCTTTTAAGTTGGGTATCGTCCTCATGATGAATGATTAAGCCTGACACGTTTGTGCTGTTCCGTGATTTCTGGCGAAGGGATATTCTGAACTGACCCATCTGCAAGGTGGCAAGGACTCGTCCGGTGCCTTCTTGTTCTACACGCAAGTTCGGAATGTCGTTCAGGTCCGCCTTCAGCTTCTTTTCCAGTTTTGCGTTAATTTCTGTAGCGTCCATCGTTACTACTCCTAAGCAGTTAACCGTTTTCCATTCTCCAGAGACAAAAATGCCCGGCAGGACCGGGCTTCGCGCACAGGGCCTGAGTCGTCAGGCCATCACTTTTTGGCGGCCCGTTTTCTGGGTTTCTTTACTGGCTCTTTCACATTGCTGAATACGTCACTGAGCCATTCTTTACATCGTTCATTCTCGAAGCCGTATGCCTCGGCGGCGCTGCGGACCAAGGAAAAGTTGAGTCCGTACTTGCTCACCAAGTCCGTCCACAGTTTCCCCGGCTTCGGTTCACTGCTGCCCATGGGCTCGTCTTCGCGTACCCGTTGCTGGTGCTGGTAGCTCCGCCATGCGGCTTTCATCGCCGCGTAGTCTTCGCTTTCCAGTGTCTGCGCCAGCGTCACTGCCTCAGTCATCGTGAGGCGGGGGCGGTTCAGCTTCTTGCGCAGGTAACTCCATACCCACGCGCTATCGTCCGGTAGCTTTCTCGCTGCCATGATTGATTACCTGTTCCCTACGGTGTCTGGTCGGTGGCTGTGTCGCTACCTGACCTCTTACATTGACAATACTAGTGATATTGAAATGACTAGTCAAATATAAATAACGGGTGTGCATGAAAATGCGACAGGTGCCTGATGTGTTGTCGTGGTCGGCCATGGGGTTGGCGGTGGAAGCCATGGATTATTGGAGAATCCTGACTTGGCTTTCTGAAAACCTTGCTCGCTATCGAACAGGGAGCGCAGCACCTCCAGATCACCCGGCTGGTCGAGCAGAGTTAACTCAGGTGCGGGATTTCCCGCACCTCGCTTAACCTTTTGCTCGGCATACCACTTGCCCGTTTTGGTGGTTGCTTTGCTGTCCAGCCCCAACGTGGGCGTTACCAGCAACAGGTTATTGAGTAGCCTGCGGGCGCTGGCTACTCAAAGGGTATCGACTCCTGTTCAAGCCACTCAGCCAGTGCCTCTTCTGATAAATTGCCAGCAGCAAGGTCCAGAAATGTGTCCCGGGCCGCATCCTCGTCAGCGTCCAGTTCCCATCCGTTGTCGGCCAGAAAAACATAAGCTGCCAGCAGGGCAGTGCGCTTGTTACCGTCACTGAACGGGTGGTTGCGGGCGAAGCCGTAGGCGTAAGACGCCGCCAGCTCGAAGACGGAAGAAGCAGGCTGGTAGTAGTGCTTTTGCTCTGGTCGGGCCAAAGTGGCGTCCAGTGCATTTTGGTCGCGGATGCCGGGCAGCCCCCCGTGCTCCGCCAACTGCTCGTCATGTATCTGGCGAACCAACTCATGAGACAGCCAGTTGAAGTCGGTCACTGAGCAAGGTCACGCAGGGCATTGCGGTATTTACCCATGCCACGCCGTGCCAGTGCCAGCTGGCGGTCAGTATCGGAAGTCTTCGGCTTACCCCCACCCAGCTGCTCCAGTTCCCCAAGCATGGCTGGATTGCGCTCTACCAGACGCAGGAGTACCGCTGCCTGAGCGTTAGGCTTGGCAATACCCTGTTCCCAGTTGCGTAGGGTTTTGACATTGGTATGCAGCAGCCGGGCGAACACTGGCTGAGACACTTTCAGCTTTTCGCGCAGCGTCACAATGTCTTGCGCGGTGACGTTGATAGCGGCGGGCAGGGGGGTGGCCGTGGATTTTCGGCCCCTTGCGGTAGTGGCTACGGGATGGGATTTCCCTGTCGTTTTTTCTACAAACCGGCCCGTGCGATGACTGCGCACACTTTTACCTCCACCTTTACCTTTGGTCGGGAGTTGGAAGTTTGATTTCACTGTCTTGGGCATGGTGGTCACCTACGGGAAAAGCTGTACCGTTGAACGGACTGTATAATATACCCAAATTGGACACCCCTGTCATGCTGCCTGCTATCGAATTTTCCTGACGTGCGTTTCGCCAGTGTTCTCGCAGAACCACACGGCATAGCCCGCGTTTTTACTGCTGGGCACAATGGCCGCGCCGACACTGCCGCTGGTAGTCACCACCGGGGCGACGCCCACTGAGGTTTCGCGCTTGCTGGTAAGCTGTTGCACGGTGCAGTTGTTCGCCAGCGCATATTCGCGCCAGTCACTTTCCCGGTCGCGGAGGGTCTGGACGGTAATGGTCAGGAACAGCGCGAACCCGGCCACGCCGCCAACTCCCAAGACCACCCGGCGCAGGACGGGCCATTCGTAGTTCACGACACTGGCCATAAAGGCTGAAAACGAGCCGAGCACTAACAGCAGCATGGCGAAAATGTTGAAAAACAAAGTCATCGGCAAAACTCCAGCTGCGCCACTTTCTGGCAGACGGTGATGCGGCCACCCCCGGTGGTCACGGTGGTATCGCCCAGCTTCTGCTGAATGAACAGCTCCTGTGATGGCCGATCAAAGTACCAGTCATTGCCCGCAGGCTCGCCCCAGCGTTCGTTCAATGATCTGCCCGGTGCTGAAATGATCCGGGTATCGTTGTCGATCAGGACAGACGTGGAAGGCGTACCGGGTAACAGCGGGTCGCCCGGCCACCAGTCATCGTCGGCCATGGCAGTGGCTGCTGCTAACAGCATGAGGGTAAGTACAGGTTTCATGGGTGTTGCTCCTATTTCAGTTTCGTCAGGTCAATATCAATCAGGGCCCACAGTCCGCCTGTAAACGCCGCACCGGAAAAGTGGGCAGGGCTGGTGGGCAAGGGCACGCTGCGCAGTTCGTCAGCAAAGTACAGCTCCACAGACTCCTGCACAGCGGCCGGGATGCCATCGAAATCATCACTGGCGGCGTAGCAGCCGGGGAAATCAGCCACGATCATGCCGAACGCACTGTTGTCATCGTTGTGGATGTAGACGGGGTAGAGCATGGTCTTTACTCCTGACAGGTTGATCACAGTGGCACCGGGTATCTACTGTGTTCACTTCGACTTAGAACGGCGGTTGCCACCCCGGCCGGGGCGGTCGCTCTTTAACAGCGCGATCTTGGCTGCTCGTAACATGCTTTCGGTGTAGATCAATCTCCCGGCTGCTAGGATGGGAACGGGCAGTTCACCGTTGGCGACCATTTCCTTGAACTTGCTTCTGCCCAGTGGCAGTTCACCCCGGCGACCGTTACGGCCCCAGACTTCATCCTCGGCATACCAGCGCTCAGACGCCAGCTGCTCCATTACTGCGGGGTCATCGGTGTTTGGTTGTGCAAAGCTGGGGGATTTTGTGTGGCTTGGCATTCGTTACACCTCGTTGAATGTCTTAAGGTCATCGGGCATAGCATTGGCCATCAGCACTGCACCATGCTCAGCGATTTCGTGTAGACGTTCGCTGCTGGGGTTGAAATGCGCCATACACCCAACATCCCAGCCGCCGCTGGTGTAACGCCCGCCCGGGGTCAGGTACGCGAAGCGGTGGCTGCGGGCTCGCCCTTGGTGAAATAGCCAGTGGCGGCGTCGGTCATAGAGGCGTACGTTGCGGACACGCAGCCGTGCCCGGTCGTGGCGTTGCCTTAGTCTCATGTGTCACTACTCCTAACAAAGTTATGCCGTTGGTAGGCTGGCCACGTAGCGGCGATATTCACTGAGCGCAATTCGGGTCGTCCGGGTGCTCAGCTTCACGCCTTTGATTTCACCGCGCTGGATTCTCTGGTTGACGTTGCGCCGGGTTACCCCCAACAGGTCAGCCACCTCTTGCGTGGTCAATAGCGCGTCCTCGCCGCCACGGCTGGCGATGGAGGTTTTCAATACGGGGTTGTGATCGGCTTGCATCTGTATTACTCCTAACAAGTTGTCAGTAAACAAAGGGCCCTCCGACTCAGCCGTGCCAAGAAAGTCTTGGGCATCGCCAAATCTCCAGCCAGCGGCTTCAAGGCGTTTGCGTTTAGCGGCATCCATCAGCTGAAAACCCCATGTTCGATGCGGTGAATCAAACCTTCCACCTCCCGCGCCCCTTCCTCTGTCCGGGCCCGCTCGGCGGGGGTACGATCTTTGAACAAGAGGGCAGGGGACAGCAGCCAGTGCCGGGCGGCGGCTTCGTCGCCGTGCATCATGTCGGTGGCATCGACCAGCAGCCGGGCATAACGCACCACGGCGTCCGATTCGCGGGTGGTGAGCCTGCCACTGGCACGGCGGCGGGAAAGGGTGGACTTGGTAATGCCAAGGTAGTCCTCACCCAGAGTGGTTGGGGCCATGCCGTAGTGCTTCGCCAGCTTGGTCAGCGTGCTGAACGGTAACCCCCGTTCTACGAGGCTATAAAGGCTGACATGCAGAACGCGCTTGCTGGTCAGGCCCAGCAGCGCTTTGACGGGAGTGGGCGTGTCGCGGGCGGCCTCGGCGGCTTTCATTAACCGCGCTACGCGGGGGTCGGGTTTCTTCGTTGGTTTTTGTTTTGCCATCGGATATTGCTCCTAACAATCTACTCGGTAGCGCGGAGCAGGGCCCGCGCATAGCTCGCCACGGATTCATTCAGCTGATCCGTCAGGTTCGCAAATCTATCTTCCATCTTTACCAGTCGGGCCAGAAGCAACTCGGCTTGTTCGACGGTCAGATAGTTTTCTACGTCTTTGAGTGGGGTGGATTCCACAGGCTTGTACTCAATGGGTGTATGCGGGACGCTGGGCCCAGTAGCGTGCAATTTGCTACCACGGCCGGGGCGCTCGTCGTGCAGCAGTACCCGCTTGGCCATACGCACCATTCCTTCGGTGTACATCAGCACCCCACCAGCTTTAATCGGCCGGGGGAGTTCGCCTGCTTTTACCATCGCCTTGAACGTGGACCTCCCTATCGGCAATATCCCATGACTATCCTTGCCGGAATAAAGCTCAGTTTCCCGATACCATTTTTCGGATGCGAGAGCCTCTTGTGTGTTCTCGTCAGAAATATCCGGCTGGATGAACAGTGGAATTTCGTGTGCTATCTGTGTCACGTGGTACTACTCCTAACAGGTTATCAGTAGGTACAAAAAACCCGGCGCTGGGCCGGGTTCTTGGTGTTGTCTCGCTTAATAATCCGTAAACCGCGGTGGGTTTCATTCCGGATTGTGTCGTTCCGGACGTGTTGGGAAACCGGCAGAATCCGGGATATCCCAAGCTGCATCGTCCCTCGGCTGGGTAATGC
>NZ_QEWO01000029.1 GCF_003402235.1 Parahaliea mediterranea | reverse complement strand
GCAGCTGGTGCAGTTGAAGCTGGCGGACATGCAGACCGAAATCAGCCTGGGCCTGCAGGGCTGCCTGCGTGCCGGGCAGTTGATGGACGCCGGGCAGATCGCCCCGGGGCTGATCTCGCTGATCAAGCGCAACTCCTGCGGCAAGGCCTTGCAGATTGCCCGCACCGCCCGGGACATGCTGGGCGGCAATGGCATCTCGGATGAATTCCCCATCATGCGCCACATGGTGAACCTGGAAGTGGTGAACACCTACGAGGGCACCCACGATGTGCACGCCCTGATCCTGGGCCGCACCCAGACCGATATACCGGCGTTCTAAACGCCAGGCTCCGCGCCACAGCCTCCTCAAGAGGCTTACGCGCAACCCTAAAGGCGTTCGGGCGCAACGCGAGTGCGCCCACCCCGCTGTATCGGTTGTGACCGTGGGTCAGCGCCTGTGTAACGCCCCACCTCGCGCCCATAAAAAACCCCGAGGCACGTTCGCACCTCGGGGTTGGGATTAAAGCCTGGCGAGTGCCCACCCCGCTGTATCGGTTGTGACCGTGGGTCAGCGCCTGTGTAACGCCCCACCTCGCGCCCATAAAAAACCCCGAGGCAC
>NZ_QEWO01000028.1 GCF_003402235.1 Parahaliea mediterranea | reverse complement strand
CGTGAATTCAATTTGTAAGTGCAACTCTTGACGAGTTGGTTAGAGGGCAAGCTGCTGTACTATTGAGCTTTCTCTCACCGACCAAAGTTAGAGGAGCACAATGAAATACAAACAGCTTACCCAAGAAGAACGATACCAAATTTCAGCCTTGTTGAAAGCAAATCATGATCGATCCGAGATAGCCATGATATTGGGGCGTAACAAATCGACCATCAGCCGCGAAATTCGGCGCAATACAGGGTTGCGAGGCTATCGCCCGAAACAGGCTCAGCGCTTGGCTGAAGAACGCCGTGTGGCGAAAAGCAAGCCCCGTATTAACAGTGAGACCTGGATCGCTGTCGAGTACCTGCTTACCCTCGATTGGAGCCCAGAACAGATCAGCCTTTGGCTCAAGACATTCTGTAGAGTTTCTATCAGTCATGAATGGATTTACCAGTTTGTCCTCCAGGACAAAGCCAATGGCGGGGACCTTTTTAAACACTTACGCTGCCAGAAACAGCGCCGCAAACGTTATGGCAGTTACAACCGTCGAGGTCAGTTGATCGACCGCGTCAGCATCGATGAGAGACCCGCCGAGGTTGATTTACGTTCCCGTATTGGCGATTGGGAGCTCGACACAATTATTGGCAAAGGCCATCAGCAAGCGATCGTCTCTCTGACTGAGCGTAAATCACGCTTCACGCTGATACAGAAGGTGGAGCGTAAAACAGCACAGCTCGTTTCCAATGCCATTATTAACCTGTTATCTCCATATTCCGAGTCCGTGCTGACGATGACCTCAGATAACGGAAAAGAGTTCGCGAATCACAAAGCAATCGCTAACAAACTCAATGCAGAATTTTACTTTGCTCACCCCTATGCATCATGGGAACGTGGACTGAACGAGAACACCAATGGGCTCATTCGACAGTACTTCCCGAAGGGCAGAGACTTCACAACCATTACCCAGAAGGAAATCAAACAGGCAATGGACAGATTAAACAATCGACCAAGAAAATGTCTTGGCATGAAAACACCGAATCAGGTATTTTTTGGAATCACCCCCCCCGTTGCACTAGCGAGTTGAATCCGCG
>NZ_QEWO01000027.1 GCF_003402235.1 Parahaliea mediterranea | reverse complement strand
AAATCCTGGCAGAAACTGAATTGGCAGGACCCCTTCCTGCTGGAGCAGCAACTCACCGACGAACAGCGCATGGTGCAGCTCAGCGCCGCCCAGTACGCCCAGAGCCAGCTTGCCCCGCGGGTGCGCGAGGCCTTTCGCGCGGAGCACACGGACCTCGCCATCTTCCGCGAAATGGGCGAGATGGGCCTGCTGGGGGCCACGATCAGCGGCTACGGCTGCCCCGGCGTGGACTACATCAGCTACGGCCTGATCGCCCGCGAAGTGGAGCGGGTGGACTCCGGCTACCGCTCCATGATGAGCGTGCAGTCGTCCCTGGTGATGTACCCCATCTACGCCTACGGCACCGAGGACCAGCGCGAGAAGTACCTGCCGAAACTGGCCAGCGGCGAGTGGATCGGCTGCTTTGGCCTGACCGAACCGGACCACGGCTCCGACCCGGGTTCCATGATCACCCGCGCCCGCAGCGTGGACGGCGGCTATCAACTCTCTGGCGCCAAAATGTGGATCACCAACAGCCCGGTGGCGGATGTGTTCGTGGTGTGGGCCAAAACCGACGATGGCAAGATTCGCGGTTTTGTGTTGGAGAAGGGCATGGCCGGCCTGTCGGCGCCGAAGATCGAGGGCAAGCTGGCCCTGCGCGCCTCCATCACCGGCGAGATCGTGATGGATGAAGTGTTTGTGCCGGAAGAGAACCTGCTGCCCAACGTGGAGGGCCTGAAGGGCCCCTTCGGCTGCCTGAACAATGCCCGCTACGGCATTGCCTGGGGCGCCCTGGGCGCGGCCGAAGGCTGCTGGCACGCGGCCCGGGAATACACCCTGGCGCGCAAGCAGTTCGGCGTGCCGCTGGCGTCCAAGCAGCTGGTGCAGTTGAAGCTGGCGGACATGCAGACCGAAATCAGCCTGGGCCTGCAGGGCTGCCTGCGTGCCGGGCAGTTGATGGACGCCGGGCAGATCGCCCCGGAGCTGATCTCGCTGATCAAGCGCAACTCCTGTGGCAAGGCCTTGCAGATTGCCCGCACCGCCCGGGACATGCTGGGCGGCAATGGCATCTCGGATGAATTCCCCATCATGCGCCACATGGTGAACCTGGAAGTGGTGAACACCTACGAGGGCACCCACGA
>NZ_QEWO01000026.1 GCF_003402235.1 Parahaliea mediterranea | reverse complement strand
AGAGCTGGACCCCATTGACTGGACAGCCATTGCAGGAAGATAAGTGCTTCCCTCAAGATGAGCGTGATGCTCTGGAGAGAAGCGATGAGACGCAAGAGACGGACCCACTCACCGGAATTCAAGGCCAAGGTCGCGCTGGCGGCCTGTCAGGGTGATATGACGATGGCAGAGATGGTCAAGAAGTTTGACGTGCATGCCAACCAGATCACGGACTGGAAGAAGCAGCTGCTCAGCGGCGCACCGGACGTTTTCGGCAAAGGCGCACAGAAGGCAGAGGCGACCGAGGAAACAATTGAACAGCTTCATGCCAAGATCGGGAGGCTGACGATGGAGAACGATTTTTTAGAACGCGGGCTCGAAAGGATTCACGGGCCCAGAGGAAAGAAATGGTAGACCGGAAGGACCCGTTGCCTGTAGCTCGCCAATGCGAGCTGCTGGCTCTACCTCGATCCACGTTCTACCACGTTCCCGAGCCGGTCTCTGACGAGGAGTTGGAGCTGATGGCATTGATTGACCGGTGCCACCTGCAGTATCCGTTCTATGGCAGCCGCCGGATACGGGATTGGCTGGAAGACCAAGGGCATGTGGTGAACCGAAAACGGATCCAGCGACTGATGCGCACCATGGATCTGGTTGCGCAGTATCCGAAGCGCAATCTGAGCCTCGCCAATCAGGCGCACAAGATCTACCCCTATCTGCTGCGGGACCTGGTGATTGATCGACCCAATCAGGTATGGGCGACCGATGTGACCTACATTCCGATGGCACGCGGCTTCGTTTACCTGGTCGCCATCATGGACTGGTATTCGCGACGGGTGTTGTCATGGCGGGTATCCAACACCCTGGATGCCAGTTTCTGTGTCGACGCGCTGGAGGAGGCAATCGAGAACCACGGAACCTCCGAGATTTTTAACACGGACCAGGGCAGCCAGTTTACCAGCGAGGACTTCACCGGCGTGCTCAAGCGCGAAGGCGTTCGTATCAGTATGGATGGCAAGGGCCGCTGGCTCGACAATGTCTTCGTGGAGCGCCTGTGGCGGAGCGTGAAGTACGAAGAAGTGTACCTGCGTGCTTACGATGACATCGCGGCGGCGCGCCGGTCATTGGGGCGCTACTTCGAGTTTTACAACAGCGAGCGACGGCACCAGGCACTTGACCGGCGGACACCGGACAGCGTGTACTATCAACCCGCCGCCAAACTGGCGGCATAGCCCGGGAATGCACTTATCGTGCTGTCCAATTTACGGGGTCCACTTCT
>NZ_QEWO01000025.1 GCF_003402235.1 Parahaliea mediterranea | reverse complement strand
GGTTCTTCGTCATTTCATGTGGATTTCAGGATCGAGCCCGCAGGGCTGGCAATCAGGTAGATCATGGTCATGAACGTCTCCGTGTTGCGATATCCCCGAGCTCTGGCACGCGCCGCCTGGAATATGCCATTCAAGCCTTCCAATCGCGCATTGGTATAGGTTGAGGTCCAGCGTTGAACCACTCGATCCACATGCGTCCTCAAGGTAGCCAGCGCTTTTCGCACGGGCTCCAGGGCTGGCGTGTCGCCAACCAGACAGGATGCCCAGTTCAGGTAGTGAGTGATCCGCCAGCGTGCGCCTCGCGGTGTTCTGGCCTTGCGTACCCAGGCGAGCTTTTCCTTGATCCGCCAGGCCGTGGCGGTGTCGAGCCCCTGATCGATAATCTCGGCCAGCGCGAGCAACTGGTTGTCGGTCAGGTGGCCCACCTGTCCGCGTTTGAGTACCGCCCAGCGCAGCTGCTTGGGCAACGGCTTTTCCTTCCCTTCCAGCTTGCGCACAGAGTCCACCGAGCGGGTAAAGACCTGCACGATATGGAACCAGTCCACCGTGATGGTCGCCTCCGGCAGGTGTTCCTTGACGCCATTGATAAAGGCCGGCGACATGTCACACACCACTTCGAGCACCTGCTGTGGGTCGCCACCGTGAGACTTCAGAAAGTCGGCAAATTGCTTCAGCGTCCCCTTGCCACGACCGGGTGTGACAAACAGCACTGGCTCCTTGCGCCGCTCCATGTCGATGAACACGGTAACGTAGTTGTGGCCGCGCTTGCTGGCCGTCTCATCCAGGCCGATACCTCGAACGTTGCTCAGATCAAACTGCGAGATCGCCTGTGCGACGTAGTGCTTCACGATGCGCCACAACCGCGTGTCGGTGATGTCCATCAGGCGCGCCGCAGCCAACACCGGCATCTCCCGAACCAGAGCCAGTGCGGCCTGCTCGAACAACAGCGTGAAGGCGCTCCCCTTGCGCGCCCAGGGCACTTCCACCTGACGGACACCGTGGTCGGGGCACTTCACCCGAGGCACCGAGGCCGTGATGTAGCAGTGGTGCTGGAAGAAGTTGAGGTGCCGCCAGCGCTTCTCCTGAAAATCATGGGCTGGACAGAGCGCGCCACATGTCGGACAGGGGTAGCGAGCACCGCGCTCACCGGCTACCTGCAGGTGCAGCTCGTGGGGCTGCGTCGAGGTATCCAGATGCTGATCAACCAGCTGCCAGGGTGGCTGAATGCCAATCCCCAGCAGCAGAATATCGTCGCTGCGCATGTTGCCATTCCTTGTCTTTCGGTGCGCGGTAGGATGCCCCAGCATGTGGTCTAATTCCACTCAGAGTGACGAGGAGCC
>NZ_QEWO01000024.1 GCF_003402235.1 Parahaliea mediterranea | reverse complement strand
GGCTCTACCCCATAAACAATGGGATGGACTCCTCCTCACCCATATTCGGCATCTAAGTGCCAGACTGGAAGTGTTGGAGACCAGTCACGAGAGAGGAGGAGCCCAACATGCAGATTATTCGAGTCGGCGTAGATTTGGCAAAAAACGTCTTTCAGGTTCACGGTGTCGATAGCCGCGAACGACCTGTCTGGCGGAAGAATCTAAAACGAAGCACATGGCTTGCCGAGATACAGCACCGTGTCCCCTCTGGCGCTGAAATCGGGCTTGAAGCCTGTTCTGGCGCGCACCATTGGGGTCGACAACTAATCGCACGCGGTTATCAGGTCAAATTGATAGCCCCGCAGTTTGTAAAGCCATATGTGAAAAGCAACAAAAGTGATCGTAATGATGCGGCAGCGATCTGTGAAGCGATGAGTCGGCCCTCCATGCGTTTTGTCGCACTCAAATCGATTGAGCAGCAAGACATTCAGGCGATTCATCGTGTGCGCTCTGAAGTGGTAAAGCAGCGCACGGCAAAGGCCAATCAGATACGTGGTCTGGTTGGCGAATATGGCCTGATCGCACCGCAAGGCATTCACGCTCTGCGCGCTGCTCTGCCCTGCTGGTTGGAAGATGCGGAAAACGGGCTGAGTGATCGCTTCCGCAGACTCTTGGCGCGTCTCGCCGACGATCTGCGTTACCTCGATGCCAGGGTTGAAGAATACGACGCTGAAATTGCGATTATGGCCAAGGAACTACCGGCAGCAAGGCGGCTGATGGCGCTGCAAGGGGTAGGCCCGGTCATTGCTACGGCACTGGTGGCGACGCTGGGGTCTGGCGATGGGTTTACCAAGGGGCGTGACTTCGCAGTTACACTCGGTTTGACACCCAAGCACCACGGTACTGGAGGCAAGGAGCGTATTTTGGGTATTAGCAAGCGGGGTGATGCGTATTTACGTACCGTGCTGATACATGGTGCCAGGTCGGCAGTGTACGCCGCTAAAGGTAAGACCGATCCCTTGAGCCGATGGATCAATGAGCTTCTCGAACGGCGGCATCCCAATGTTGTAATTGTCGCGTTAGCGAACAAGACTGCTCGAATCGCATGGGCGCTAGTACGAAACGGCAGTGAATACGCTCCAGAGTGGTCTGGCCAAGCATTGCCAGCGCAATAGTCTGGCCTGGTAAAAGAGTTAACCCTGTCACCGATTGCGAAGGAGTCTGACTGACGGTAAACAGGTCGAACCGGCACTGGCAAACCCCGTGTCCCCCGAAGGGTGGTAAACCCGTCTAAACGTTTGGGAGCCAGCGCGCGAACAGCCCATCAAGGCCCCGTGGCACTCTGTGGCACGAATATGAGGCCGAATACACGTGAGCAATCGATCCTACTGCCTGACATCAAACCCCTTGCAAACGAGGAGGAGTCCATACACGGGG
>NZ_QEWO01000023.1 GCF_003402235.1 Parahaliea mediterranea | reverse complement strand
TTCTTGGGTAAGCTGTTTGTATTTCATTGTGCTCCTCTAACTTTGGTCGGTGAGAGAAAGCTCAATAGTACAGCAGCTTGCCCTCTAACCAACTCGTCAAGAGTTGCACTTACAAATTGAATTCACGCTATGTTCTAGTTTATATTTTGTATGTTAAATATTCTTGGGGTGAATAAAATTTGAGTTATGGTGCCTAAGCGCTCCGGAGCACTATGTCAGTAGCGTTTGCGAATGGGGCGACAATTTCAAGCGTTGATAGACAATTAAAGCGGCCATTTATAATGCGAAGAAGCATGAAGATCGTTACTTGGGAACTAACTCCTTTTGACTATTCATTGCCGCGAAACAATGTCAGTGGAATCACGGGCTATTATCATGGATGCAAGGCGCGGAGGTGTACTGGAGGAGCGTTTCTGTGACCTTTATGGAACAGGGGGCCGTAGTAATGTCTTCTCCGCTGATGACGCATCAGGTGCACCTCCCGGCCATCAAGAAAGCTATTGTGTGGGAGCGTCCTCTTAGAGTTCAGGGGAAAGATCGACCCCTGACACTGCTGAATGGTACGTCCCGTTACTTGGCGCGTTTCAAGGGCCCATTATCTTACCTGGCTTTCTAAGTTATTTTCCGTAGCGGAAGTAACATTCAAACAAATGCGTGAAAGCAATGAGCTGATATGCATTGTATGGCGAGTTGTATCGCATTGATAAATATAGGAAATAAATATTTCAACTGAGGCTGAGCTTTCAAAATGAGCGAATATGATTTCCTCCGATGGCGCAGCTGCCGTATGGTTGGTAAGGTTAGAAATATACCGAGCAGTGTATGAGACCTGATGCAAGCCTGATTGATGCGATAGCAGTTACCGAGCCAAGGAAGGCATCGCTGTACTTCGACATCAAGAGAAACACCCTGGACGACGGGCCGGGCATTCGCAGTGTGGTGTTCTTCAAGGGCTGCCCGCTGTCTTGTACCTGGTGCCAGAATCCGGAAAGCATCAACACCGGTTACGAACTCTCCTATGATGCAGAGAAGTGCATCAGCTGTCACGACTGTGCTGACGCCTGCCCCGAGCAGGCGATCGACCTGAGTTCGCCCGACAAGATCATCCGCGACAAATGCACCCAGTGCTTCAAGTGCGTTGATGTCTGCCCGTCAGGTGCACTGGAGCGCTGTGGCAATGACATCGACATGGATCAGCTGGTGGAGAAGGTGCTTGAGGACGAGGCCTTCTTCGAGGCCTCCGGCGGCGGTGTCACTGTCTCCGGCGGCGAGGCACTGATGCAGATGGATTCGGTCGGCGAACTGTTTTCGCGGCTGAAGCAGCGGAATGTCCACACGCTGATCCAGACAGCGGGCCTATTCAATTACAAGGTATTTGAAAATCTGGTATTGCCCTACACCGACACCATCTACTTTGATCTCAAGTTGATGGACAGCGATGCGCACAAGCAGTACTGCGGCGTTCCCAACCATTCTATTCATGAGAACTTCAGGAAGGTCCAGGCCCTGGCACGGGATTCGGTGATCGAGGTTCTGCCGCGGGTCCCGTTGGTGCCCTTTATCACCGACACAGATGAAAACCTCAGTGCCATTGCTGACTTTATGCTCGAGAACGGCGTAAAGAACATGCAGATCTTGCCGTACAACCCGATTTGGCTCGACAAGCTGCCACGCTTCGG
>NZ_QEWO01000022.1 GCF_003402235.1 Parahaliea mediterranea | reverse complement strand
GTGGTGTTCTTCAAGGGCTGCCCGCTGTCTTGTACCTGGTGCCAGAATCCGGAAAGCATCAACACCGGTTACGAACTCTCCTATGATGCAGAGAAGTGCATCAGCTGTCACGACTGTGCTGACGCCTGCCCCGAGCAGGCGATCGACCTGAGTTCGCCCGACAAAATCATCCGCGACAAATGCACCCAGTGCTTCAAGTGCGTTGATGTCTGCCCATCCGGTGCTCTGGAGCGCTGTGGCAATGACATCGACATGGATCATCTGGTGGAGAAGGTGCTTGAAGACGAGGCCTTCTTCGAGGCCTCCGGCGGCGGGGTTACTGTCTCCGGCGGCGAGGCGCTGATGCAGATGGATTCGGTCGGCGAACTGTTCTCGCGGCTGAAGCAGCGGAATGTTCACACGCTGATCCAGACAGCGGGCCTATTCAATTACAAGGTATTTGAAAATCTGGTATTGCCCTACACCGACACCATCTACTTTGATCTCAAGTTGATGGACAGCGATGCGCACAAGCAGTACTGCGGCGTTCCCAACCATTCTATTCATGAGAACTTCAGGAAGGTCCAGGCCCTGGCACGGGATTCGGTGATCGAGGTTCTGCCGCGGGTCCCGTTGGTGCCCTTTATCACCGACACAGATGAAAACCTCAGTGCCATTGCTGACTTTATGCTCGAGAACGGCGTAAAGAACATGCAGATCTTGCCGTACAACCCGATTTGGCTCGACAAGCTGCCACGCTTCGGCAGTGTCCAGCGTCTGGACTTCGGTGAAGGGACAGGCAAGTTCATGCCGGACGCGGAGCTTGACCGCTGTACGGAGATTTTTGAGTCCAGAGGTATTCACGTCCATTGTCACAGGTGATGTATCAGCTCAGACAGCCGGCGCCTTCCTGATTTCGCTTTACCTATAACCCATAATCAATCTGTCCATCACATGAGGAAAATAAAATGACGTATGCACAACCCGGCCAGGAAGGATCTGTAGTTTCCTTCAAATCGCGCTATGACAATTTCATCGGCGGCGAATGGGTAGCGCCCGCTGACGGCCGTTACTTCGAAAATGTGACTCCGGTAACCGGCCAGGTGTACTGTGAGGTGGCCCGTTCCTCGGCGGCGGATATTGAGAAGGCCCTTGATGCGGCGCATGCAGCGCGAGCAAGTTGGGGTGCCACCTCGGTAGCCGACCGGTCCAACCTGCTGCTGAAGATCGCTGACCGCGTCGAGCAGAATCTTGAAATGCTGGCGGTTGCGGAGACCTGGGAGAATGGTAAAGCCGTACGCGAGACCCTGAATGCTGACCTGCCCCTGTTTGTAGACCACTTCCGCTATTTTGCGGGCTGCATCAGGGCCCAGGAAGGCAGCGCTGCTGAACTGGATGCGACAACGGCCAGCTATCACTTCCACGAGCCCTACGGCGTGGTGGGCCAGATCATTCCCTGGAACTTCCCCCTGCTGATGGCCGCCTGGAAACTGGCGCCAGCGCTGGCCGCGGGTAACTGCGTGGTCATGAAGCCCGCCGAGCAGACCCCGGTGACCATTCTCCTGGTGATGGAGCTGATACAGGACATTCTGCCCGCTGGCGTGGTTAATATCGTCAACGGCTTCGGGGCGGAAGCGGGGGCGGCACTCTCGCAAAGTACACGCATTGCCAAGCTGGCCTTCACCGGCTCGACGGCGGTGGGTAATGAGATTCTCAAGTGCGCGGCGAACAACCTCATTCCTTCAACGGTTGAGCTGGGTGGTAAGTCACCGAATATCTACTTTGAGGATGTTCTGGACTATGAAGATGACTACCTTAACAAGTGTGCGGAGGGTCTGTTGCTGGGCTTCTTCAACCAGGGTGAAGTGTGTACCTGTCCCTCCCGGGCGCTGATCCAGGAATCCATCTATGACCGTTTCCTTGATATCGTGGTTGAGCGTTCAAAGACCATTAAGCAGGGCAATCCGCTGGATCCTGAGACACAGGTTGGTGCGCAGGCCTCCAAGGAACAGTTTGACAAGATCATGAGCTACATGGAGATCGGTCGGCAGGAAGGTGCACAGATTCTGATCGGCGGTGATAGTGCCAACCTGTCCGGTGATCTGTCCGGCGGTTACTACGTGCAGCCGACCCTGATGGCGGGCAAGAACGACATGCGCATTTTCCAGGAGGAGATCTTTGGGCCGACGCTGGGTGTGACCTCTTTCAAGGACGAGGCCGAAGCACTGGCCATCGCCAACGATACTGACTATGGCCTGGGTGCCGGCGTCTGGACCCGCGACATGAATCGCGCCTACCGCATGGGACGGGGCATTCAGGCGGGTCGCGTGTGGACCAACTGCTACCACGCCTATCCTGCGCACGCGGCCTTTGGCGGATACAAGAAGTCGGGTATTGGCCGTGAAACCCACAAGATGATGCTTGACCATTACCAGCAGACCAAGAACCTGCTGGTGAGCTACAGCATCGACCCGCTGGGTTTCTTCTGAGTCC
>NZ_QEWO01000021.1 GCF_003402235.1 Parahaliea mediterranea | reverse complement strand
GCGAGCGACGGCACCAGGCACTTGACCGGCGGACACCGGACAGCGTGTACTATCAACCCGCCGCCAAACTGGCGGCATAGCCCGGGAATGCACTTATCGTGCTGTCCAATTTACGGGGTCCACTTCTCTGAACCAGTTGCGGCACCGGCTCGCCGTAGCCATCGGCCGGGGCAACAACCACATTCAGCTGATCGCCGGTTACTTTACCCTGCAGGGCGCTTTCCAGTCCCGGGATGAGGTTGCCCGCACCGTGCAGGTAAACCAGCGGGTCAGAGCCCTGTGAGCTATCGAGTTGATTGCCCTCGGCGTCGGACAGTGTGTAGTGAATGCTGACAACGGCATTGTCGCCAATTAGCAGAGACATAGCGTGCTCCTGATTGAAAGTGCCGTGAGCGCCAGTGGGCACAAAGGTCGACACATGAATGGTGCTCCACCTGTGGAGCGTCGAGGGTGCTGCCCTCAGGCAGCGTCGGGACGGGGCTGTCCGCGAAGATGCGCGCCCGCTGTACCCGGGCGCGCGTGGCCGTTATCAGATAACGACGATGTTCTCGGCCTGCGGGCCCTTCTGGCCCTGAGTGACGTTGAACTCAACCTTCTGGCCTTCTACCAGGGTTTTAAAGCCGGAGCCGCTGATCGCGCTGAAGTGCGCAAATACGTCGGGGCCGGAGTCCTGCTCGATAAAGCCAAAGCCTTTGGTTTCGTTGAACCATTTAACGGTGCCAGTGCTGGTCGCCATAAGTAATGTCCTGAGTGTTTCGTTGTATAAGTGCCTCAAAGAGGCGGTTGAGCTTGAGTTATTACAATTACTTATGAATAGCTGGCGAGGTAACAGCGCAGGTACAGTCAGCGAGACTTCGGACGGGAATGCATAAGATAGATGAAGAACATGCAAGCCCTGTCAGTATAAGGCGGCCAGTGGCATCGTCAACGGCAATTTAGCCTACTTAATGCCGTTTCGCGCCTGCGATGGGCGGAGTGCCAGCCGCGCCAGTGGGTTAAGTGCCTCAGTTAACGTTATTTGATGTTAATGCTGGCAAAGGTATTGATCCCTAAAGAAAAAGTGCGCCATAGGTTTGACAATCCAGAATTGATCGCGCAATCTTAGCGGTGATGTTGAGAACCTGGCAGTGATTCAAGTTGTTGATTCGCTGGAAAAATATCAAATCGAGCTCAGGAACCGACCAGACCCATGACCGCGCTCACCAAATCCGAAATGGCAGAACGCCTGTTTGAAGAGCTGGGGCTCAACAAACGGGAAGCCAAGGAGATTGTGGAGCTCTTCTTCGAGGAGATACGCGCCTGTCTGGAGGGCAACGAGCAGGTGAAGCTGTCTGGCTTTGGCAACTTTGACCTGCGTGACAAAAGCCAGCGTCCGGGGCGCAACCCCAAGACCGGTGAAGAAATCCCCATCTCTGCCCGGCGGGTTGTCACCTTCCGCCCCGGGCAGAAACTGAAGGCGCGAGTGGAAGCTTATGCTGGAACCGACCCACAATAACGAACTGCCCACCATTCCCGGCAAGCGCTATTTCACCATCGGTGAAGTGAGCGAGCTGTGCGCGGTGAAGCCCCACGTGCTGCGCTACTGGGAACAGGAGTTCCCCCAGCTCAAGCCCGTCAAGCGCCGCGGCAATCGCCGCTACTACCAGCGCGACGACGTTCTCACCATCCGCCAGATCCGCAGCCTGCTCTACGAGCAGGGCTACACCATCGGCGGCGCCCGCCAGCGCATGACCGACGATGGCGACAGCATGACCCCGGTAGAACTGCAGGCGGTCATCAAAGAAACCATCGAAGACCTCGAAGAAGTCCTGCGGGTTCTCAAGCCGGCCAAATAGTATTTGTCTCTCAGGCGGTATTGAGTATAATGCCGCCCTCGCCGAGTAAGGCACTCTTCTCGGGGCGTAGCGCAGTCTGGTAGCGCACCACACTGGGGGTGTGGTGGTCGTAGGTTCAAATCCTGCCGTCCCGACCAAATTCTTTCATCCGTTTCATTAAAAGCTCCGCACGTTAGCGGGGCTTTTTTTGTGGCCAAATCTCTGCCCACACGAACACCAACAACACCCCGCTCAGGATTGATCGGGGTGTTTTACGTTGGCGCCCGATAATGCAGGCTGGCGCTGCCGTCCAAGGGCTAGTGGGCTCGGCTGGGCATGCAGGCTTTACCTGAGCATAAACCCAGCGGTAAGGTGCTAGCCATTCACACACGGGAAGCGGTTTGTATGAGTGACAATTGGAAAACGCTGAACGCAGAGGAACACCGGGTGATTGTCGAGAAGGGTACTGAACGCCCGTTCACTGGCGAGTACGACGAGTTCTTTGGCGCCGGGCTGTACCTGTGCCGGCGCTGCGAGGCGCCGTTGTATCGGTCTGAGGACAAATTCCCTTCCCACTGCGGTTGGCCGAGCTTTGACGATGAGATTGCCGGAGCCGTGCGGCGCGAGGTGGATGTTGACGGCAGGCGCACTGAAATCCTTTGCGCTGCGTGCGGTGGCCACCTGGGGCATGTGTTTCAAGGCGAAATGCTCACCGCGAAGAATGAGCGCCATTGCGTGAATTCGGTATCCATGACGTTCGTAAGCCATGACGAGTGTTGTCTCGCTCAATAATCCGTGACGCCTTTCCCAAGTAAATTCGGGCCGGGCAATACAATACTTCCCTGATTATTCCGCAGCCGCAGCCGCAGCCGCAGCCGTGCCGGGGATCGGGGTCGGGA
>NZ_QEWO01000020.1 GCF_003402235.1 Parahaliea mediterranea | reverse complement strand
ATCCCGACCCCGATCCCCGGCACGGCTGCGGCTGCGGCTGCGGCTGCGGAATAATCAGGGAAGTATTGTATTGCCCGGCCCGAATTTACTTGGGAAAGGCGTCACGGATTATTGAGCGAGACAACACTTGGAGTCGGGGGCAGGTGCCCTTCGTCGGTTGCTATGCGTTCGGTTGCCTTGGCACCAGTCGCAGTCGCCGTGTTTGCGGCAGCCGTGGCTGATCCGTTTGGCTTTGCTTGTCTTTCGCGTATTCAACAGAAATTCACTCCGCCCGCAATGTGCTCTATCAGATTGATGACTTCCGGTGCGCTTCAGTCGTGGCAGCGTGTCCCAGTGGTGTGTGCTTCTGGTGTACATGGCGTCTGTCATCAAAGGGTGCGGTTTCAGTAGGTTCCATTCGTGACTATTCATAACAGGTTATTAGCAAAGCTATGGCCCAGAGACACGAAACCCGGCATTAACGCCGGGTTTCAGTTGTCGGGTGCACGGGTTCAGCAGGCGATTGCGGCATTCGTCATGATTCTCTTCACCGGGTTCAGTTCGCCTCAAGCGTATCAATTTAGGGCTGGTAGGCCAAGCTGGTAATGCGGACTTCGCTCGCCAAAGTCAGTTGCGGCGGTATTAACCCATTCGAGTATCTTGGTGGAAGTAAGGCCCTATAGATTCTGACCGTAGCCAATAGAGGCGTCAGTCCTGAAGTCTGTCGAGAAAGGCTACGAGATTTACAAAGTTTGGGCCTTTCAGTATGTCCAGTTCATTCGAGGTGGCCATCAACAGATTTTTTCTAGCTTTTCTCAGTCTTTGCAGCTGCGGTACTACCTGACTATCGACCCTGACAGCGAAGTCGTACATATCGCTGAATTGGACTGGAATCTTGTACCCCTTGTTCGAGCTGGCAATAAGAACGTCCGAGTCACGGAGCTTGGCGATGATGCTAGACCTAAGAATGTGATCGGAGATACCTTCATACCCACTTTCCCGCAGGTGGCTTTTTAGCGCGTGGGTTGGCACGTAATCGAGCGCGTCATTCCAATGGCTTTGGAAGAGGAGAAATTCGAGTACACAAATCTGCCACTTCACCTCATCGTCGTGGTTGTTGCGATTGCGCTCAAGGTAAATCTGGGCTTGATTAAAAGCATAATCTTTAATCGCCCGGTCCATGCCCTCGGTGGTGGTGTCGGAATTGAATCGTCGTGAAAAACGGATGGGCCACTCATCGACGCCAACAGAGTGGGTGCTGATCATTTCCAAACAGATTTCTTTCAGGGCAGCATTTGCTTTGCCCTCATACATTTGGGCAAGTGACCCAGCGATGAAATCAGCGATCTGCACGCCTACATAATTTTTGCTGGGGACCAACTCAAATCTTGATTCGACGAACAGGTCAGGGATGTGGTTTTTCTCCACGTAGGTCTTGAGAGACTGTGAAAACTCGGGACTTCCGGTTTCATCCGCGATTACATTTATGTCTGCATAGTGCTGAAAAAGTGATCCATACACTTTGCCATTGAGGTACTTAATAAACGACTTTTTGAACTGTAACCCGCTGTCTTTATTGATTCTATCCTTGTCGATGGCGAGGGCGTAGAACTTAAAGTTTAATTCCAGAACATCGCGGAGGATTTTGATTCTACGGCTGTGGCCCCCTTTGGCCCTGACGTTGGAGGATTTGATTTCACTCCCTTGGAAGTGCTTTTTCTGGAGTGCTTCGGCAGCTTCGACAAAAGCTGTGTTTTGATGCTCGTCAACAATCACTGCCGCAATCAGGAAGTGGGAAGACGCACCACCTTTGCTGGTGTCGAGGTCTGGATTGCCCGTTTCGTCCATGTAAGCAATTTTTGTATTCACATGCGTTCCTGCTGTGATTTAGATTTCGGAGTTCAGCGGCTCAGATCATACCCGCCAAACCGCCCCGTCCTGCTTCGCTTTACCCAACACCTCCAGTGCAGAAAGCACAGCTGTCACGCCTTTCACTGGCTTGCGCTTGAAGTTGGCTGCCAGCGTTTCCAGCTCCATTGGACCTGTCTGCAATTGGTCCAGAACTACACGTATCTGCTCGTGCATTTCTTTCGGGAAGGTGGCTTTCTTGGCTGGGTTGGCAGCGGCGATGGCAGGTGCATCAGCGTCGTCCACCAGTTCAATGCCCTGCTGCGTTTCGTTGGGCGCTTGATACTCAGGGCGCAGCCAGCGCACATGACCCTGTGCTTCTTCGGCTGCGCGTTGGTGGTTGAGGTCTACCAACCGCTTTAGTAGTTCTTCCTCGGCTTCTGCCTGCGCTTCGGATTTCTCGGGGTAAGGCGTGGTGGCACCGGGGAGGCCGACCAGAATGTCTCCAAGATCACTCCAGCCGTAGGCATCGAACACGGCGCGGTCAAGGTCATCGTGCAGTTCCTTCAGGACAGAGACTAGCCCCTGCTCGTGTATGGCTTTCTCCTTACTGGTAAGTGGTTCACCAGTGCGCAGTTTCTCCAGCACGTTATATATTGCAGTTAATGTAAGTGAAGTGTGCTTGTTTTGCTGGCGTGAAAGATGACCTTCTATCCCTTCGACTTGTTTGGCCAATGTCTTCTGGTGCTGTTGAGCGCTAGTGTCCGGGAAAGGAAATTTTTCAAAACAGTCCGAGTAGTTGTAGCATGAGTCATTTCCAACCCCAAGAAAACTGCCGGTACTAAGCGCCCATAAAGTATGTATACGGCTTACTAGTACTCCATGTTCCTGCAAAGACTCAATCCCGATGTTCACAACTTTGTCATCGGGAAGGTAATCCTTTGTAAGGCGTATGAAAATGCGATGCTTGGCTACTCGGGCCGTTGCTGTGTAATGCGGCAAGTCTCTCGATATTCGCCGCCACTCTTGCCTAGGTCTAGCGAGTAGCCACCACTTCTCTCTCGATGCCTTATCTTTCTTCAAATCCCGCTGCGGTTTGACTGTTTCGGCGATATGCTGGTACGTGGTTGGAAACCGATTCTTTACTTCATCAACCTGTAGACGTGAATTCAATTTGTAAGTGCAACTCTTGACGAGTTGGTTAGAGGGCAAGCTGCTGTACTATTGAGCTTTCTCTCACCGACCAAAGTTAGAGGAGCACAATGAAATACAAACAGCTTACCCAAGAA
>NZ_QEWO01000001.1 GCF_003402235.1 Parahaliea mediterranea | reverse complement strand
GCATTACCCAGCCGAGGGACGATGCAGCTTGGGATATCCCGGATTCTGCCGGTTTCCCAACACGTCCGGAACGACACAATCCGGAATGAAACCCACCGCGGTTTACGGATTATTAAGCGAGACAACAACGAGTGGCAGAAGAGGGGGAGTGCAGCGATGAAAACAGCCTATTTTGCCGGCGGTTGCTTCTGGGGTGTGGAGCACCTGATGCGGCAACAAGATGGTGTGCTGGATGTGGTGTCAGGGTACATGGGCGGGCACCAGGACAACCCGAGCTATCGCGAGGTCTGCAATAAAACGACGGGCCACCTGGAGGCGGTGGAGGTCAGCTATGATCCTGAACGGGTGGATTATGAAACGCTGGCCAAGCTGTTTTTTGAGATTCATGACCCGACCCAGATGGATGGTCAGGGCCCGGACTTGGGCGAGCAGTATGCCTCTGCCGTTTTTGTTGATGGCGACGAAGAGCGCGCGACGATTGAAAAGTTGATCGGCATTCTCCAGGGCAAGGGGCTGAAGGTGGCGACCAAGGTGCTGCCGCTTTGCCGTTTCTGGAAGGCCGAGGAGTACCACCAGAATTACTATGCGAAGACCGGCAAGGAACCCTACTGCCACTTTCATACACCAAGGTTCTAGGGCCGAGGTGCCAGCTCTAAAGCCCTAACCCCAGGGATAAAGGCCCTGGGTTCTAGGCATTGCGCAGATAGCGGGATGTTTCCACCGTATCGATTTGCTCGGTGGGCAGGTAGCGTTTTGCGTATTCCAGGTAGACTTTTTTGCGGATGAACAACTCGAAGCTGTCGCGGTCGATGTGGTTGTCCTCCACCATCTTGTGCAGGATGTCGATGGCCACGCTCACCGGCTTGGCCTTTTTGTAGGGCCGGTCGGCGGCGGTCAGGGCCTCGAACACATCGGCTACCGCCAGCAGCCGCTCGGGCACGCTCAGCTCGGAGCCGGGTAGCCTGCGCGGGTAGCCGGTACCCTTCATGGTTTCGTGGTGGGTGGAGGCATAGCGCGGTACGTTCTTCAGCTCGTCCGGGAAGGGCAGGCTCTCCAGCATCTTGATGGTGCTGATCATGTGCTCGTTGATCTTGAAGCGATCCTCCGCCGTCAAGGTGCCGCGGGAGATGGACAGGTTGTAGATTTCCCCCAGGTTGTACAGGTGCTCGGGCACATCCATGCGAATGCCGTATTCGGGGGGATACTGGGTGCTGCGCTGGTGGTGGATGATGTGCTCCGGGCGGTCCGCCAGCAGCGGCTCGGTGGCCGGCAGCGGGGGGCAGTGCAGGGGCTGGCGCTGCTCTTCCACCGGGGACAGGCCAAGGCGGTTGTCGAAGTGGCGCTGCCAGGTGATGCCGGCAATCTGGCGCAGGCGGGCCTGGGCCTCATCGCCCAGGAATTCACCGCCCACGTTGCATTCGGCAACAAAGCGGAAGTCATCCAGCAACTGCTGCTGGGCGGCTGCCAGTGCGCTGCGGTGGGCAGGCTCCTGGGCGGGGGCGTCCAGGCAGGCCTTTAAGTAAGTGATTTCGGCATCGCGCCACAGCACTTCAAAACGGGTGCGCACTTCGTGAATGCGGTTGTAGATGGTCTCCAGTTTGCTGCCCTTGTCCACCACGTGTTCCGGGGTGGTGATTTTGCCGCAGTCGTGGAGCCAGGCGGCGATGCGAAATTCCCGCCACTGCTCCTGGGAGTCGAGTTTGAAGTCGGCAAAGGCGGGCATTTGAGAGTCGGAGGCATGGCGGGCCAGCATCAGGGCCAGTTCTGGCACCCGTTCACAGTGGCCGCCGGTGTAGGGTGATTTATCGTCGATGGCCTGGGCGATAAGGCGGATGAAGGCATCCATCAGCTCCCGCTGGGCCGCTTCGTGGGCCTGGATGGCCTGCACCATGCTGTACATCGAGTCCGAAAGCTCGTCGATTTCCTTAATGCGAGAGGGGTAGTGCACGACATCGTCATACTGCCGCCGGCGCACTTTTTCGTTCTCCCTGGCCAGGTGTTTGATGGGCTCGACAATCGGTGCGGCAAAAACCCAGGAGAAGGGCAGTAACAGCAGCAGCATGATCCCGGTCAGCAGCATCGAGAGCCAGACCTTCTCGTTGTAGGGGGCAAAAACCGCCTGTCGGGGCACCAGCACGCCGAGGTACCAGCGGCTGTTCTCAAGGCTGAGCAGGGGCTCGACGTAGGTAAAATACGGGGTGTTTCGATAGTTGGCCGGCAGCAATCGGGCCTGCTGGCTGGCGTCGTTTGCCGCGGAAACCATAAGGTCCAGCGGGACAGTGCCGGCTTCGGTGTTTTCCGTCTGGTGGCTGGCATCGGTCAGCCACTTGGCGGCCAGGGCCTGACGCTGCGCGGGACCAATGGCGGCAATGGCACGGCTTAGCAGCCGCTCCAGTTGCCGCTGTCCGGGTTGCACCAGCATCGACATCTGATCGGGCACCGGATGGCCACTAAAATCCAGGTTGCTGTGGTACTTAAGCCCGCTGATGTAATAGTGGCTTTGGACGTAGCGGAGAATGGGTTCGTTATCCAGCGTCGCGAACACATCCCCATCACGCACCCGGCGCAGGGAATCCGCCGGGCTGTCGGTATCGACGATCACGATGTCCGGGAAGTGCTCGCGCACCATGCTGGCCACCGCCCAGCCCTTGGGGATGGCTATCCGCTTGCCCGCCAGCGCTGCCAGGGATGCTACCGGTGGTTTGTCGGAGGTGGTGACCAGTGCCAGGGGCAACTGGATAAAGCTGTCCACCACTTCACCCCACTGTCGGTTCTGCGCGGTAATGCCGATGGGCTGGAGAATATCCAGGGCGCCTTCGCGAAATTCGTTGACCAGTGACGGCCAGGTCATGCCATTCACAAAATTAAATTGCAGGCCGGTCATGGCGCTGATCAGCTCGATGACATCAATCGCGTAACCCCGGGGCTCGCCAAGCACTGCGTAGTCGATGGGGGGCCAGTCCATTTCGTTGGAGACGCTCAGCGGGGGCAGCCGCTCAACCAGGCTTTGCTCTTCGGCACTGAGTGCGAAGGCCGGCACGGGGATGTTGGCCAGGTTGTCCTGATGGCGCAGGGATGAGGCGATCAGGGCTCCCTGCCTGTCGTAGAGGTACAGCTCGCTGCCTGTTGGCAGATCCTGCTGCTGCAGGCTGTCGGACACTGCGGCCAGGGTGCGGTCGATGGCCACCACCACCTGGCTGTCGGCCACGCGCGCTGAGGTGGTCTGCCCCGGGGCGCCCAGGTGGGCAAACAGGTAGGGGGCGCTGTGGTAGGCCCCGGGGCTGGCCAGCGCCTGGCGGTACCAGTCGCGGTTGCGGGCGTCGTAATCTGTGGCCTCTGCGCGGGTAGCGCGTACCTGCCAGTGTTCATCGAGGTAGGTGAAGTGCCGTTGCCGTGCGGCGCCATTGCCGCGGATTTCAATCACCACCCAGCGGTCGCTGACGGTCGCCAGCAGATTATCGCGGGTGTTGGCGCTGTGATTCAGGTTGACCAGTTCCAGCAGACTGCCGTCTTCCCTGCCAATGTACAGTCCATACAGGCCGTTGGCGTGCTGGAGTGTGCGCCGGAACAGCTGCAGTTGTTCCTCGTGGCCATTGGCCTGTAGCAGTTTGGCGTTATTCGCTAGCAGGCGAATCATGGAATCTGTGCGCTCAAGGGTTGCGTTGAGTTCCAGTGCGATGCTGTTGGCGCTGGTGGTATAGAGGTTGGTGGCAGCTGAGCGTGCGAGGGATTGGCTGAAATAGTACTGCAGGCCAAGGGCAATACCTGCGGTGATGAGGGTGGCCAGCACAAATATGGTGACCACCGCAACGCGGATGGGGATACGAAAAGCCATCAATAGTAGTAGCCGAGGTTGATATTGAAGCGGTAGTCCCAGCGGTTGTTGCCGGATATGCCAAAGTCATTGACGGTATCGATGCGGGTGTAGTCGTCACCCCGATTGCCAATAAAGTAGTTGCCGCTGGAATAGGCCAGCTCGCTGTAGATGTACCAGCCCCCGCGCGCCAAGGCGGCGCCAATGACCGCCAATTGGCTGTCGTTGAAGCGCTCTTCATCCTTCACAATGCTGCTCCATTCTAGGTAGGGGCGAATTGAGTCCAGCCACGCAATGCCCGGTGTGCGCATTTTGTAGCTGATGGACACGGCGGGCACCCAGGCTTTGGCGGCCACTGGCCAGGCAAAGTCGTAGGCGCCCATGGGAATCAGCGTGTCACTCTGCCAGGGGTTGTCTGCGCTGATATGGTATTCGTAGCGGCTTGTTTGCAGGCCAATGGTGAGGTCGCCGATATTCTGTACCAGGTGCAGCGACGCCGCCCAGTGCTCGCCGTCATCTACGCCGGTGCCTTCCAGGCCGCCGTACTGCAGCGATGCCCCCAACGCCGTATCCCCAAGGCTGGAGCGAAGATAGCGGATGAGACGCAGGTTGTACTGGTCGCTTTCCCGAAAGCCATTGCGCGGCCCACCGAAATTGACATTGCCCTCGCTGTCGATGCTTTCGCGCCAGCGCACGACGTCGTACCCATAACGGGTGCTGTCTGCACTGCGGCCGGAAAAGCTCGGTTCGTTGTGCACGTAGTAGGCGGCATCGAAGGCGTAATTGTTACCGGCATAGCTGTACTTCAGGCCGAGGTCCGGGTCGTCGGCAAGGCCCACGTAGTAGTGCTGGTCGAAGAAGTAGCTTTGGCTGATGCCGTAGGGGCCGGCCCCGAACGGCACCCGATTCACGCCCGCTTCCACATGGCTTTGCGGCGACAGACGGTAGCCGAGCCAGCCCGTGTGCAGGAAGTTGTAGTTCTGGCCGCTGCCGGCGGGATACCAGCGGTACTCCAACTGGCCAATGAATGGCCCCTGTTCAAGGGCCATGTTGATGCGGAAGGTGTCCAGTTCGATATTGCCGCCATGGCCAGCGCGGCTGGGGCCGTTATCATAGCCTTCATAACTGCCGTAAACGTAGTTCACGCGCAGGGCGCCGCCAATGGTGAGAGGGCCGATGGCAAACCCGGCGTTGGCTTCGCGATTGCGCTGCAGTTCCGCGCGCAGCACATCGGATTCCTCCCGGGCCAGGCTTTCGGCATGCCGGGCGGCCTGTAAATCCTGCTCCGCCGCGCTAAGGCGCGCCTGCAGGTCGGCAACGCGAGCCTCCAGTTCGCTGATGCTCTGTGCCTGCAGTGGGCCCGGCAGGCCGTAGCAGGCTACAAGGCTAGCGAGCGTGACTGAGCGCAGGTTATGGCGCACGACGCAGGTATCGTGTGCGGTCCACCTCGTCAATCTGCTCCGGCGCCAGATAGCGCCGTGCATATTCCAGGTAGACTTTTTTGCGGATGAACAACTCGAAGCTGTCGCGGTCGATGTGGTTGTCCTCCACCATCTTGTGCAGGATGTCGATGGCCACGCTCACCGGCTTGGCCTTTTTGTAGGGCCGGTCGGCGGCGGTCAGGGCCTCGAACACATCGGCTACCGCCAGCAGCCGCTCGGGCACGCTCAGCTCGGAGCCGGGTAGCCTGCGCGGGTAGCCGGTACCCTTCATGGTTTCGTGGTGGGTGGAGGCATAGCGCGGTACGTTCTTCAGCTCGTCCGGGAAGGGCAGGCTCTCCAGCATCTTGATGGTGCTGATCATGTGCTCGTTGATCTTGAAGCGATCCTCCGCCGTCAAGGTGCCGCGGGAGATGGACAGGTTGTAGATTTCCCCCAGGTTGTACAGGTGCTCGGGCACATCCATGCGAATGCCGTATTCGGGGGGATACTGGGTGCTGCGCTGGTGGTGGATGATGTGCTCCGGGCGGTCCGCCAGCAGCGGCTCGGTGGCCGGCAGCGGGGGGCAGTGCAGGGGCTGGCGCTGCTCTTCCACCGGGGACAGGCCAAGGCGGTTGTCGAAGTGGCGCTGCCAGGTGATGCCGGCAATCTGGCGCAGGCGGGCCTGGGCCTCATCGCCCAGGAATTCACCGCCCACGTTGCATTCGGCAACAAAGCGGAAGTCATCCAGCAACTGCTGCTGGGCGGCTGCCAGTGCGCTGCGGTGGGCAGGCTCCTGGGCGGGGGCGTCCAGGCAGGCCTTTAAGTAAGTGATTTCGGCATCGCGCCACAGCACTTCAAAACGGGTGCGCACTTCGTGAATGCGGTTGTAGATGGTCTCCAGTTTGCTGCCCTTGTCCACCACGTGTTCCGGGGTGGTGATTTTGCCGCAGTCGTGGAGCCAGGCGGCGATGCGAAATTCCCGCCACTGCTCCTGGGAGTCGAGTTTGAAGTCGGCAAAGGCGGGCATTTGAGAGTCGGAGGCATGGCGGGCCAGCATCAGGGCCAGTTCTGGCACCCGTTCACAGTGGCCGCCGGTGTAGGGTGATTTATCGTCGATGGCCTGGGCGATAAGGCGGATGAAGGCATCCATCAGCTCCCGCTGGGCCGCTTCGTGGGCCTGGATGGCCTGCACCATGCTGTACATCGAGTCCGAAAGCTCGTCGATTTCCCGAACGCGGGAGGGGAGCCGGTTTACGGCATCATAGTGTCGCAGGCGAATTTTGTCGTTTTCCAGCGCCAACTGGCGAATTGGGTGAACGATGGGTGAAGCAAACGCCCAACACATCGGCAACAGCAGAATGAACAGTCCGCCGGTGATGATCGCAGACAGCTTCACCTTTTCCAGGAATGGGTCAATGATGGCGGCCTGCCGTACCAGTACCCCGAAATAGAACTGGTCACTGCCAGCTGCCACCGACGGCGACACAAACAGGAAATGGGGCTCGCCCTCGTGCATCACTTCGCGCAGGGTGTCGAACAGGTGGGGAGACTGGATGAGGGAGATCATCGTTTCCATGGGCACCGCCCCGGCGCTGGCATTATTGCTGCCGCCGGAATAGTCCAGCCAGCGGTGATTGAGTTCTTCGCGCTGGGCTTGGGTAATGCCGGCAATGGCGCGGTTGAGCAGGGGCAGGGCCGGGGCCAGGCGCTGGCTGGCGAGCATGTGCAGGCTGTCGGGCACGGGACCGGCGCCAAGTCCGATGTTGCTGTGGTACTGCAGCCCGCTCAGGAAGTAGTGCTGTTCGATGTAGCGCAGGATGGCCTCGTTATCGAGTGCTGCGTCCACGTCGCCGTTGCGCACCAGGCGCATGGCCGCCAGGGTACTGGAGGTTTCTACAATGCCGATCTGGGGAAAGCGTTCGCGCACGATGGGAATCACCGACCAGCCGGCGGGAATGGCCAGCTGCCGGCCGGCAAGCTCAGATAGGCTGCCAATGGGCTTTTGCCCCTGGGTCGTCACAATGGCGTAGGGCAGGGTGAAGTAGGCGTCGGAGGCCTCGCCCCACTGGGCGTTGTCGCCCGTCAGCAACACTGAATGCAGCAGGTCGATACGCCCCTCGCGAAACCGCTCCACCAGTTCCGACCAGGTGTAGCCATTGACGAACTGAATGCTCAGCCCCAACTCGTCTGCCACCAGCTGAACAAGGTCGATGGAATAGCCACGGGGTTGCCCGGTCAGGGCGTAGTCAAAGGGCGGCCAGTCCATCTCGTTGGACACGGTGATGGGCGAGAGGGATTTGAGCAGGGCACGCTCCTCCCGGTTTAGCGTCAGTTGGCCCCGGGCGGCCAGCGCGTTTTGTGCCTGCGGGCGGGCTGAGGTGCCCATCACCGTGCCGTCGGCGCGGTATATATAAATGTCGCCAAAGGCGGAGATCTTCTGCTGTCGCAGCCAGTTGGAGAAGGACTCCAGGGTGAAGTCCAGGGCGATCACGGTGTCGCTGTTGCCCACCCGCCGCGACACGGTGCGCCCGGGCACACCAAGCTGGGAGAACAGGTACACGTCGGTGCGGTGCAGTGCCCCCTGGTTTTCCATGGCCTTGAGGTACCAGTTGCGGGTGCTGGGGTCATAGTTCGCCGGCTCGCTACGGCGTACCCGTTCGGCCAGCTCGGTATTGAGGTAGTGGTAGCTGCGCGAAGCGCCCTCTGCTCCCTGTGTAACCTTGATCAGCAGCCAGCGGTCGTCGGGTACGGCCCGGTGAATACGGCGCAGGTCGGGCTGTGCTTCAAGGTTCACCAGCTCCACAAAATGACCGTCGCCGCGGCCGATGTAGATGCCATAGAGCAGCGGGTTGGCAATGAGGGCCTGGGCAAACGCCTGCAACATACGCGCTTCGTCATTGCCGGTGAGCAGGGTGTCATTTTCCGCCAGCAGGTTGAGGGCAGTGGCATTGCCGATGGAAAAGTTCATCTGCTCCGTCATTAAGGTGCCGGAGGCGAGGGTGAACAACTCGGTGGTGGCTTCGCGAGCCAGTTGGCGGCCAAAGTAGTACTGCAGGCCGATGGCCAGGGCAGCGGTCAGCAACGTGGCCAAGATGAAAATCAGTACCACGGTCATCCGGATCGTGATCCTGATACTACCCAGCCTGAGTTCCATTTGAGCTCCGGAGAAGATTCCGAGGGGATTGGGTAACTAAAGCAGATTTTGCGGGAAAGTCACGCTGCTATTACCTGTTCGTAATATTTATCTGCGGAAGTGTCGGCCAGGCCCGAATCGACCAGCTGTTGTGGTGCTGGAGCAGCCCCGATAAAAAAGGCCACGTGGAATGCACGTGGCCTTTGGCGAGGGCCTGCCCGGTAAGTGAGGAGGCCCTGGCGTGTTAGCAGCTTGGGTTGTTCGGGTCCGCCGGCGCGGGCTGCGGCGCGTCGTTGTCCCAGCCGCAGGTGTACAGCACGGACTCCGCGGCGCCGCTATTGGCGGGTGACAGGGTCACCCGCAGGGTGTCGGTGCCGGACTCCCGTGCACAGCCCTGGGGGGTTTGCGAGCCGTCGTTGTCGCCGCTGCTGGTCAGTACACCGAAGGATGCGCCAAATGCGCCTACGCCAGTGGTGTTGGTCACCGTGAAGGAGTCTTTGGAGACCTGGCAGCGCCCATCGGTAGAGGCGATGGTCACCGTGGAGCCGGCCGGCGGGCGGCCGTTGAACAGATCTGAAATGTAGACCTGGTAGCTGCTGCCTTCGACCGTGCCCTGCTGCACCGCAGAACCCCGTGCCAGCTGGAACTGCCAGCCATCGAAGGTATCGCCAGCGGACAGTATCAGTACGACATCATCGTAAACGTTCAGCAGGGTGCGGCTACACCACACGCCGTCTCCTTCAGGAGGGCAAAGCAGACCGTTGTACAGGGCCGGGTTGGCGTTGCTGTTGTAGCTGCCATCGCTGTTGAAATCCACAAAGGTTTCTTCCGAGCCGGAGAGGCACTGCAGCGAATCGGGGTTGGGGCAGCCGGACAGGGCGGGGGTGTAGAAGCCGTCTTCATTGTGGTCGATGAAGGCCTCTGGCAGGTTGGCGAACAGGTCGCGCTCTTCTTCGTCCATCACGCCATTGCCGTTGCGATCGACAAAGGACTCCTCGCCCACCGCCGTAACAAGCACGGTGGAGCGCCCGCCGCGGACATTGCCCAGGTCATCCGGACAGGGACCGTAGGCGCCGCCCAGGCTGGGGCAGCGGGTGTTGCTGATGGTTTTGATCGCATCCTGCGCATCGGGCAGGGTGGGCACACGCGGTTCGCCGCTGGTCCAGAGCACGTCGCACTGGCCTTCCGGGGGCGGGGTGGCGCCGCCGCAGGCGGGTATCGACGCGGCCCGCTCGCCGTTGCGCTCGCCGGTAACGCACGATGGATCGATCGTGCCGTACTCAGTGGTAAAGATCGCGCTGGTGCCGTTGGGTACGGGGTTGTTGAATTTGTCGGCCATGCGCACGGTCAGGCAGCGTTGAACGCCGTCCATGGAGAAGCCGTTCTCCACCACAAAACTGCCTTCCACCGACAGGCTGATGGAGTTCTGGTCGGGCAGGCCGGTACTCACGGTCAGAATATCGGACACGGTCGAGAGGGTCTGGCCGCTGCCATCGCCCGCCAGTACCGAGGCAATCACTCGCACCACCGTGGAGACATCACCGGAGAACAGGGTGACCTGCACCAGGCCTTCGTCGTCGCTGGTGTCGGAACTGGGGGACAGCGCCAGGCCGCCCACGGCGGTGCTGAGGGAGAAGTTGACATCGACGTTGGGCAGCGGGTTGTTGCTGGAATCAATCACCTGAAAGGTGACAGTGGAGGATTCCTGCCGGCTGCTGCCGCCGCCGGTGCCTTTTAGCACGATCAGGTTGGGTTCGGCGCTGACGAAGGTCAGGCTGTTGGCGCGGGGGGAGCCAATATTCAGGGTGGTAAATGCCTGGCCCTGGCCGCTGTTAATGGTGGCGGTGATCTCGTCGGCGCCGGCGCAGTCGATGGCGGTAAAGGTGGTGGATACGCTGCCGGTGGTGGTTTCCAGGGGGCTGGCCGGTTCGAGGGTGGCTTTGCCGGTGGCCAGGCAGTTGCTGCGCAGGGTGATCACTTCAGGGCTGGTGGCGCGCTGGCCGGCTTCGTCCACAATGTCCACAAAGACTTCCGCCGAGCCGCGATAGACCAGGTCGGAACCCGGGTGCACGCCGATTTCGTTTTCGATGAACAGGCCGTTGCTGTCAAAGTGGCCCAGCCGCAGTCCGGCGGCGCCCACCTGGTAGTTCAGGGTCTGGGTGGTAGTTGTACCGTCGTCATTGGTAACGCTGGCGGTGATGGTGCCGGCGCCGGTTTCCCCTTCGGCCTGCAGGCTGAACACAGCGTAACCTTCTGCATCGGTGAGGGCGGTTGCCTGGTCGAGCACGCCGATGCTGGCCTCGGCGGATACCACCGCATCGGTAATCACCGCCCCGTTCGGACCCTTGCGAGTAACCCTGGCTTTCAGGGTGGCGGGCATGGAGGTGGTCACGGTATTGGTGCTGTTGCCGTCGGCGTCTTCTAGGCCCAGGGCCAGGAAGTAGGCATCGTCGGAGCCATTGTCAGGGATGAAACCGCCGCCGCCATCGCCACCGCCGCCACCCCCACCGCAGGCGGTGAGCAATGTGGCAATGGCAAGCAGTGCCGAAACACGGCTGAAGAAACTGGCATAGCGAGTAATCATTATCTTCCCCTTGCGCCCGCTGTTATTGAGCTCTTATGGCGTCCTGATGATCAAAACCGGCCCGCCGACCCTAAACGGCCGGGCCTGTAGCCCCGTGATATTGCCGCCACAGATTAACATGGATATCCCATAAAAACGCGATGGATAACATGGCGATACGGACTTTTTGTGATTTTCTTCCGAAAGCCCGGAAGGGCGCTGTGGCAGGTTCGAAAGCGGCCCGGGGATGAGCGGGAACCAGCCGGGCCGCTACCGGCCCGGGCGCTACACCAACCCGGCTACGCCCAGCAGCTTGACGGCCCCAAGGCCAAAGGCCACCGCCACCACCAGCGCCCCCAGCAGGTTGGCCAGCGGCCCATTGGTGAATTCGCCCAGCAGCTTGCGCTGGTTCATTACCACCAGCAGGAAGACCGCTACAATCGGCAGCAGGAAGCCATTGGCCACCTGGGCAAACAGGATGGCAGCCAGGGGTTTGCTGCCGAAGGCGGCAAAGGCGGTGCCGGTGGCCAGCACCAGCAGGCACACCAGGCGAAAGCCGGTGGCGTTCAGCTCGTTGCGCCAGCCCAGGGCGCCGCATACCGCAAAGGCCGCCGCCAGGGGCGCAGTTATGGCGCTGGTCAGGCCCCCGGCAAACAGCCCCGCGGCAAACACGTAGCGCGCCCAGGTGCCCAGCAGTGGTTCCAGTTGCAGGGCGAGCGACTCGCTGGTGTAGGCGGCGCCAGTGCCAAAAAAGGCCACCGCGGCGGTGCTCAGGATGGCCAGGGTGATCAGGCCGCCAACACCGATGGACAGGCCCGTGTCCCAGCGGGCTTCACGCAATGCCTGACCGGTGGGCAGGCTGGCCGGCCACTTCTCGCGCACCGCGTTGGCGTGCAAAAACAGGTTGTATGGCACAACGGTGGTGCCCACCAGGGCGATCACCGTCATGATGGAGCCCGGCGGCAGGGTCGGCTTCAGCATGCCTTCGAGCATGGCGGCCGGTGCCGGGGCCACCTTCCAGGCGGTGAGTAAAAACACTGCGCTCATCAACAGCACCAGCACAATCAGGGCGGATTCCAGCACCCGGTAACGGCCGCTGTATAAAAGGGCGGCCGCCGCCAGGCCAATTACCACGGCCCACAGGCCGTTGCCGGCGGGGCTCACCAGGGCCAGGGCCAGGGCTGCGCCGGCGATATTGCCGGCTTCATAGGCGGCATTGCCAAAGCCAACGGCAGCGACAACCAAAAGCACCGCTGCCCGGCCCAGAATGGGGCTGTGGAAGTAACTGCGCAGAGCCTCGGCCAGCCCGGCCCGGGTCACCAGGCCCAGGCGTGCCGCCATCTCCTGCAGCACGATGGTGGCAAACAGGGAAAACAGCAGGGCCCACAGCAGGGCAAAGCCAAAATGGGCGCCGGCGCTGCTGGCAGTGGTGATGGTGCCGGGCCCGATAAAAGCGGCGGTCACCAGTAGCCCGGGGCCGAATTTGCGCAGGAAGCCGTTTGTAGCCATGAAAATGCCAATCGGGTGAAAACCGTGCGCCGATAGTAGCATCCTTGCTGCTGCCAGCGCCTGTTGCTGACCGCGCCTTTCGTGCGCCGCGGCTATGCACGCCGCGCCGTTACTTGGCCGGGGTGACCTGCTACCATGCGCGCCATGCCGACGCCCGCCAATCCCGCTGCTCCTTCAGTTCTTACGGTGTCTCTGGTGTTGTACCAGAGCGACGTTGCATTGCTAGCAGCGACCCTGGCCAGCCTGGAGCAGGCGGTGGCGCAGGCCGGCGCCAGTGGGGTGCTGGCTACGCCGGTGACGGTGACGGTGGTGGACAACGCCTCGCCGGCAGGCTATCGCCAGCAGGTTGAGCCGCTGCTGGCGCGCGACCCGGCCCTGCTGCAGTGCCAATGGCAGCAGGCCTCGGCGAACCTGGGCTTTGGCGCGGGCCATAACCGTGTGCTGGATGGGCTCGACAGTGACTGCCACCTGATTCTCAACCCCGATGTGGAGCTGGCCTCGGACGCCCTGCAGCAGGCGCTGGCGGCGCTGTATGCGGCCCCGGAAATTGCGCTGATGGCCCCGGCGGTCAGGGGCAGCGACGGGGGCATTGAATTTTTGTGCAAACGCTATCCCTCCCTGCTGGTGTTGCTGGCGCGTGCCAGCGGCCAGGCCTGGCTGCACCGCCTGCTACGGCGCAGCGTGGCCAACTACGAAATGCGCGAGCTGGCCCAGGCCCGGGAATTGCTGGACGTGCCGTTGGTCAGCGGCTGCTGCATGGTGCTGCGTACACAGGCGTTGCAGTCGGTAGGCGGCTTTGACGAACGCTTCTTTATGTACTTCGAAGACTTCGACCTTTCCATCCGTGTGGCTGGGCTGGGGCGAGTGGTGTTCAACCCGGCCATGCGCATCGTTCACCACGGCGGCTATGCTGCCAGCAAGGGGTGGCGGCATATCCGGCTGTTTTGCCGCTCGGCGGCGACCTTCTTTAACCGCTACGGCTGGCGCCTGCTGTAGGGCGGGCAACAAAAACTGGTAGACTGGCGCTTTACGCCAGCAGCCGGACCATGCAGCAAGCCCACATCATTCGCCAGCAGGCCTATCTCGATGCACTCGGCATTGCCTGCCACGTCTCGCGCCGTGATCTGCCGGGGGCGGCGCCAAGCCAGCGCCAGGTGGTGCAGGTGGCCGCGCCGGTGGCGCATGGCTCCCTGGCTGGCCAGAGGGCTGAGCCGGCGGTGCCGGCATCCGGCGACGTGGCCGCCAGACTGCGCCCCGGGGCGCCTTCGGCGATACCAGAGGCCATCACCGAAGCCTTCAAAGACAAACCCGATACCGGCCGCCGGCAACCAGATCCCGTCGACAGCCAGCCCGAGCCACGGCCAGCGCCGGCGTCGCCAGTGGTGCGCTTTACCCTGTGCGCGGCGGTGGCGGGCCACTGGCTATGGCTGGAGGCGCTGCCGCGCGCCGTGCTGGCGCGGGATCAGGTGCAGCTTATACAGGCGATGGCACAGGCGCTCGGCGCGCCGGGCGCGCCCCAGGTTGCCCAGTTCGACTGGCCGCCGCACAACAACCACCAGCTGGATTTGGGCGAAGCGGCGGCGCGCGCCGCGCTGCATTCGTTTCTGGAGCGCCAGGTGGCCGAGCGCGGCTGTCGCGCCCTGATTGTGCTGGGCGAGGGCGCACTGGCCCACCTGGGCGAAGCTCGCCCTGCCGGGGCAGACTGCGTGATTGCGCCGGCCAGCACCGCCGACATGCTGGCCGACCCTACCCTCAAGCCTCGCGTCTGGGAAGCTATTCGCCCGCTGCGCCGGGTGACACCGGCGCAATGACCGTGCAGCTGCGCCGGGCCCTGCCCGCCGATGTGCCGGCGATGGCGGCCATCGACGCCGCGGTGTCGCCCTCGCCCTGGTCGGCCGCCCAGTTTCTTGATGCCCTGCAGGCTGGTGCCCGCGGTGAGTTCGCCTGGGTGGCAGAGGCCGATGGGGCCGTGCAGGGTTTTGTGATCTGCCAGCGCATTCTCGATGAACTGAATATCCATAACGTGGCGGTGGCGCCGGTGGCTCAGCGTCGCGGCCTTGCCCGCTGCCTGCTGCAACGGGTGCTGGACGATGAGCATCCGCCGCCCCGGTGCTGCCTGCTGGAAGTGCGGGCCTCCAATGTGGCCGCGCTGGCCCTGTACCGGGGCCTTGGCTTTAGCGAAGATGGTCGCCGGCGAGATTATTACCCGACTGCGAACGGCCGCGAAGACGCGGTGCTGATGTCGCTGCAATTGTCGTCAGAACTGTCGCCACAACTTTCGCCACAACTTTCACCACAACCGTCGTCATAACCAGGAGCAGAACGTGAACGTGCTTGAAACCGAATGGTGGAGCCTGTTGATTCCCCCGGAGTGGTGGGCCGAGGCCGAGGATGACACCATTCTGGTGGGGGATCTCGATGACGTTGGCTGTATTGAAATCAGCACCCTGCACAAGGAAGCCGGTGCCTTTGAGGCGGCGGAAGTGGCGGGTATTGCGCGCGCGGAAAGCCCCGACGCCGGCGAGTGGCGCAGCGTCACCCGGGGCGACTTCAGCGGCGTGCACTGCGCCTTTGTGGAAGAGGGTGCGGCGGTGCGCGAATGGTACCTGGCCAGCGGGGCCATGCTGCTGTTTATTACCTACAGCTGCGACGAAGAGAACCGCGGCATGGACGATGCCGCGGTGGATGAGATTCTGGATACGCTGCTTGTATTGAACCGGGACTGAGCTGCTCGGCCACCCCCAGCGGCCCCGGGGAAGGCAAACCCTCCAGCGCGCGACCGGAGGTGCCCATCGCGCTGCTAGGAAATGGTCCCGGTAACCCGCACCCGCTTGGAGCCTTTCACCGGTTTGTCTTTCAGGGCGTCCTGGCGGCGCTTGATCTGGCTGTCGATCAGGTTTTTGCCGGCAATGATCAGCCCGGTGAAGATAAAGGCCCCGGGCGGCAGAATGGCCAGCAGGAAGGCCTGGTAGTCCTCAACCAATACCCACTGCCAGCTGGCGGCCGATGGCCCGAACAGCAGGTCCATGTTGGCGAACAGGGCGCCGGTGCCCAGCAGTTCCCGCAGCGCGCCCAGCAGCACCAGAATGACGCCAAAGCCCAGGCCCATCATCAGCCCGTCGCACATGGCCAGGGGCAGGGGGTTCTTGCTGGCGTAGGCGTCGGCGCGGCCGAGGATCACGCAGTTGGTGGTGATCAGCGGCAGGAAAATCCCCAGAATCTGGTACAGCTCGTAGGTGAACGCCTGCATCAGCAGCTCAATGCAGGTGACTGCGGCGGCGATGATCATCACAAACACCGGCAGGCGCACCGCATCGGAAACCACGTTGCGAATCAGTGACACCGCCGTGTTGGAGCACAGCAGCACCAGCGTTGTGGCGGCGGCGAGCCCGAGGGCGTTGACCACGCTGCCGGTGACGGCCAGCAGCGGGCACAGGCCCAGCAGTTGCACAATGGCCGGGTTGTTCTTCCACAGGCCATTGAGGCTGAGTTCGCGATAGTCAGAAGCGGCCATTACTCGGCTCCCTGATCGTGGCTGTGTGCGGCGCTGCCCTCGGCGGCGCCGGCATCGGCAAACAGGCTGTCGTGATGGGCGCGGGCGTACTCCAGCGCGCCTTTGGTGGCGGCCACCACCGCCCGCGGGGTAATGGTAGCACCGGTGAACTGGTCGAAGGCGCCGCCGTCCTTTTTCACCGCCCAGTTCTCGGCGGCCGGCTTCTCGAGCGAGCGGCCGTTAAAGCCAAGTACCCAGTCGGATTTGTTCAGCTCAACCTTGTCGCCAAGCCCCGGCGTTTCGCGGTGGTTGAGTACCCGCACCCCGGCCACGCTGCCGTCGCGGTTGACGCCCACAATCAGCTCGATGGCGCCGGAGTAGCCGTCCGGTGCGGTGGCGGGCAGGATGATGGCCACCGCCTCGCGCCCCTGGCGGGCGATGTAGGCGGGCTTGCCCTGTTTCAGCCCCAGCGCGCCGGCGGCGATGGTGACGGTGTCGTCGAGCATGTTGTTGTCGTGGCGCTCGTCGGGCACGATTTCCAGCAGGGCCTTTTCCTCTGCCTGGCGCTGGGCGGCGGTGATGCGGTCCCGGGTGGCGAGGTAGGTGCCGGCAATCAGCACCGTAGTCACCACGGCGAACAGCCCCAGCAACAGGCTGTTGCGGCTGATGGACTGGCCCAGCATCAGCCTTCCTCCCGCTTTTGCACTTTGCGGTGGCCGTAGGTGCGCGGCTGGGTGAAGTGGTCGATGAAGGGAGCGGCAAAGTTCATGATCAGCACCGAAAAGGCAACGGCGTCGGGGTAATTGCCCCACACCCGGATCAGGTACACCAGCAGGCCGGCCAGGGCGCCATAGACCAGTCGCCCGCGCACTGATACAGCTGAGGTGACCGGGTCGGTGACAATGAAGAATGCGCCGAACATGGTGGCCCCGCTCAGCAGGTGAAACAGGGGCGAGCCACCGCTGGCGGAACTGCCGCCGTCGTAGAACAGCGCTGCCATCAGCGCCAGCACGGCCAGAAAGGCCAGCGGCGCGTGCCAGGTGAAGATGCGGCGGTACAGCAGCCACAGGCCGCCCGCGAGAAAGGCGATGTTGGCCCACTCCCAGCCGATACCGGCCCAGCGCCCGAAGACCGGCTCGCTCGCCCACAGGTGTTCGATCAGTAGGCTGTTGTTCTGCTTGAGCACATCCAGCGGTGTGGCGGCGGTAACGCCGTCAAAGGTGGCGGGGCTAAAGCAGGCCCGCAGTGCCTCCAGCACGCCGGGCACGCCCGCCGCCTCGCCCACGCCGAGGGGGGCCTGCCAGGTGGTCATCTGCACCGGGAAGGAAATCAGCAGCACCACATAGCCCACCATGGCCGGGTTGAAGGGGTTGTAGCCCAGCCCGCCGTACAGGTGCTTGGCCAACAGAATGGCCGATGCCATGCCCACACCGATCAGCCACCAGGGGGAATAGGGGGGCAGGGCGATGCCCAGCAGCACGGCGGTCACCAGGGCACTGCAGTCGCGCAGGTAAAAGCCAAGCTCGCGGCCGCGCAGGGCCAGGGCCAAGCTCTCGAAGACCAGTGCCAGCAGGGCGGCCCACAGGATGTTGACCAGGGTGCCAAAACCGAAGAAGTGGGTAAGCACAATCACCCCGGGCACGGTGGCCAGCAGCACCTGCTGCATCACCTTCGGGGTGCTGGCGGGGCCGTGGGCGTGGGGGGAGGTAACGCGCAGCAGGGCCATCAGGAGTGCTCCGCCGCTGCGAGGTCGCTCTCAAGGGCGCTGATCTTCTCTTGCAGGCGCTCCACGGTGGCAGCCAGTGCCTCCACGATTTTCTCCTCTTCACCGGCTTCCCGGCTCTGGGCCAGGCGCTGCTCGGACTTGGCCAGTCGCTGGCGCAGGCTCTCGAGCTGCTTGCGGGCTTTTTCTTCGGGGCTCATGTCCGCTTCTGCTGCGCGGGCGGCGCGGGCCTTTTCAATCGCGGCCTCGGCGGCGCTCTTGGGTTTGTCGGCGGGCTCCACAGCAGGGGCAGCACCGGCCTGGCTCGCCAGATAATCGGCCAGCGCCTTCTCGGCCGCTTCGAGTTTGCTGCGGGTCTTGTCGACGCCGGCCTGCAGGGCGCCCACCAGGTCGGAGCCTTCGGCCCTGGCCTGCTCCAGTTTGGCGCTGGCGGTCGCCAGGCGCTTGCGGGTTGTGGCGACGGCCTTTTCCAGCGTGTCCAGTTCGCTCTCGCTGCCCGCCGCCTGCTGCTGGGCGGCTTTTTTCGCCTTGGCGCGTTCAATGGCGGCCTGGATGGGATCGGCATCTGCGGCGGCGCCACCGTCGCCGGCGCTGTCGCTGGCCGCCTGTTGGGAGCGCGCTTCCGCCGCTTTTTTGCGGGCGACGCGCTTGGCTTCTTTTTCGGCTTCTTCCCGCGCCAGGCGTTCCTGGCGGGCCTCGAAGCGAATGCGCGACTGTTCGGATTTTTCGTGGTCGCGGCGCTGCTGCAGGATGTCGGCCTTGGACGCCCGGTAGTACTGCACCAGCGGAATGTTGCTGGGGCAGGCCCAGGAACAGGCGCCGCACTCAATGCAGTCGAACAGGTTGTGCTCTTCGAGCTTGTCGTATTCCTTGCCCCGGGCAAACCAGAACAGTTGCTGGGGCAGCAGGCTGGCCGGGCAGGCCTCGGCGCACAAGCCACAGCGGATACAGGCCTGGGCCGGCGGCGGCGCGGGCAATTCACTGGCGCTGGGAGCCAGCAGGCAATTGGTGGTTTTCACCACCGGCACCGCGGTGTCTGTCAGGGTAAAGCCCATCATGGGGCCACCCATCACCAGGCGCTGGTTGCGCTGCGGGGCAAAGCCCGCCAGGTCCAGCAGGTGCTGCATCGGCGTACCCAGCAGCACGCGGAAGTTACCGGGCCGGGCCACTGCTTCGCCGGTCACGGTGGTGATGCGCGACAGCAGGGGGCGGCCGTGGATGATGGCATCCACCACCGCCACGGCGGTGCCGACGTTCTGGCACACCACGCCCACATCCGCCGGCAGGCCACCGCTGGGTACCTGGCGGCCGGTGAGAATCTCGATCAGCTGCTTTTCGCCACCGGAGGGGTACTTGGTGGGGAATACCACCACCTCGATACCGGTGCCCTCGGCGGCGGCCTTCAGGGCCCTGATGCCCTCGGGCTTGTTGTCCTCCACCCCGATCAGGGTGTCTTTGGGCCCCACGATATGGCGCAGAATTTCGGCGCCCGCCACGATGTCAGCCGCGTGCTCGCGCATTAGGGCGTCGTCGGCGGTGATATAGGGCTCGCACTCGGTGCCGTTGATGATCAGGGTATCGATGCTGGCGCCGGGCTTTTCCTTCAGTTTGACCGCCGAGGGGAAACCGGCCCCACCCATGCCGGCAATGCCTGCCTCGCGGATATGCTCCAGCAGGTCGGAGGGGCTTTCGCCCTCGTAGTTTTCCAGCCCGCGGTGGGGCAGCCATTCATCCAGGCCGTCGCAGTCAATGACAATACAGGGGGCATGGAAACCCGACGGGTGGGGAATGGCCCGCGCCTCGATGGCCACCACCGTGCCGGAGGTGGGGGCATGCTGGGGCACGCTGACAAAGCCCGCGGCCTCGGCGATCACCTGGCCCTTCAACACCCGCTCGCCAATGGCAACGATGGGGCTGGAGGGGGCGCCGATATGCTGGGACAGGGGCACCACCAGCTGCGCCGGAATGCCGGCATCGCGAATGGGCTCGCCCAGCGACTGGTGCTTGTTCTCCGGCGGGTGGATGCCGCCGTGAAAGTCGAAGATTTTTCTCATGCCGCGCGGTCCGCCGTCGCGTCGGTGGCAATAATGTCGACGTTGGCGCGGCCGAGTTCCGGCAGCTTCCAGTGCCAGGTCTGCAGGCTTTCTTGCTGGGGAATCATGTCAATGCAATCCACCGGGCAGGGTTCCACGCACAGGTCGCAGCCGGTGCATTCGCTGGCGATCACGGTGTGCATCTGTTTGGCGGCGCCGAGAATGGCATCCACCGGGCAGGCCTGGATGCACTTGGTGCAGCCAATGCACTCGTCTTCGCGGATGAAGGCCACCGCCTTTACTTTTTCTTCGCCGTGCTCTTCGTCCAGCGGAATGGCTTCCACGTCCAGCAAGTCCGCCAGGGCCTGGATGGTTGCCTCGCCACCGGGGGGGCACTTGTTGATGGCCTCGCCCTCGGCAATGGCCTCTGCATAGGGGCGACAGCCCGGGTGGCCGCACTGGCCGCACTGGGTCTGGGGCAGGATGGCGTTAATCTGGTCGGCGATCGGGTCGCCCTCGGTCTTGAAGCGCACGGCGGCAAAACCGAGCACGGCGCCAAACACCAGCCCCAGGCCCACCAGGGCAAACAGGGCGGCCAGCAGGGGGTACTGTGCGATCAACTCAAACATGCTTCGCTTTCAACTCAAACATGCGTCGCTAGACCAGCCCGGCAAAGCCCATAAAGGCCAGCGACATCAGGCCCGCCGTTACCATGCCGATGGCGGCGCCCTTGAAGGGAATGGGCACATCCGCCACGGCAAGGCGCTCGCGCATGGCGGCGAACAGCACCAGCACCAGGGAGAAGCCCACCGCGGCGCCAAAGCCATAGAACAAGGACTGCAGGAAGTTGTGCTCTTTGTTGATGTTGAGCAGGGCCACGCCCAGCACCGCACAGTTGGTGGTGATCAGGGGCAGGTACACGCCAAGTACCCGGTGCAGCAGGGGGCTGGACTTGCGCACGACCATCTCGGTGAACTGCACCACCACGGCAATCACCAGAATAAAGGAAATGGTGCGCAGGTATTCGAGCCCGAGGGGGGCCAGCAGGTAGTTGAATACCAGATAGCTGCAAACCGACGCCAGGGTGAGCACAAAGGTGGTGGCCGCCGACATGCCCATGGCGGTTTCCAGTTTGTTGGACACGCCCATGAAGGGGCACAGTCCCAGGAACTGTACCAGCACGAAATTGTTGACCAGGATGGCCCCGATCAACAGGATGGAATAGTCAGCCAACATTGTATGGGTGCTTGTCTGTCGCCGCGTTGTTGTCGCGTGTTTGCCGCGTCTGTTTATAGGTTGTCGTCAATCAACTAATGGTAAGTAGTTCGCCGGCCCCGGACAACTTGCGATTTGGCATAAGCTCATAACAGGGGCTGGTGGTTTATTTAACCTGCATGCCCACGGTTGCGCCGCTGTCGGGGGTGAGCAGGAAAATATCCTCGCCGCCGGGGCCGGCGGCCAGCACCATGCCCTCGCTCAGGCCAAAGCGCATCTTGCGCGGCGCCAGGTTGGCCACCATCACCGTCAGCCGGCCGACCAGGTCCTGCGGTGCGTAGGCGGCCTTGATGCCGGCAAACACCTGGCGTTGCTCATCGCCCAGGCTCAGCGTCAGGCGCAGCAGCTTGTCGGCACCCTCCACATGATCGGCGGCGATGATTTGCGCCACCCGCAGGTCTACTTTGGCAAAGTCCTCAAAGGCAATGGTGTCGGTGGCGGCAGGCGCCTTGCTCGCTTTGCCCGGCTTGCCGGCATCCTGACTGGCGGGGGCGGTTTTGCCGACGGCTGCGGCGGTGGCCGGCGCCTCTTCGCGGCTCGCATCCACCATGGCCTCGATCTGCTTGGGGTCGATGCGGGTGATCAGGGGCTGGAATTTCTCCAGCCTGTGGGCGGTCAGCGGGGCGCTGAGGGCGGTCCAGTCGAGGGAGGTGTTGAGGAAGGCCTCGGCCTTCTCGGCCATCGCCGGCAGTACCGGCTTCAGGTAGGTCATCAGCACCCGGAACAGGTTGATGCCCACGCTGCACACGGCGTGCACTTCGGCCTCGCTGCCTTCCTCCTTGGCCAGCACCCAGGGCTTTTTGTCGTCGATGTACTGGTTGGCGCGATCCGCCAGGGCGATAATCTCGCGAATGGCCTTGTTGAATTCGCGGCCCTCAAAGAGCGCGGCAATGGTGTCACCGGCGTCGATAAAGTCCTGCACCATGGCCGGCTCGGCGCAGTCGGCGGTGAGAGTGTTGTC
This sequence comes from Parahaliea mediterranea, assembly GCF_003402235.1. GTDB lineage: Bacteria > Pseudomonadota > Gammaproteobacteria > Pseudomonadales > Halieaceae > Parahaliea > Parahaliea mediterranea. The sequence continues at coordinate 1,287,507 of NZ_QEWO01000001.1, read as the reverse complement.
AAAGCCCTTGCGCAAGAAGCCCGCGCAGCGACTGGCGATGTTCACTACCTTGCCCACCACGTCGGCGTTTACCCGCTGCACGAAGTCTTCAAGGTTGAGGTCGATGTCGTCCACCGAGGCGGCCAGTTTGGCGGCAAAGTAATAGCGCAGGTACTGGGCATCCAGGTGCTGCAGGTAGGTGCTGGCCTTGATGAAGGTGCCGCGGCTCTTGGACATCTTGGTGCCGTTCACCGTCAAAAAGCCGTGGGCGTAGATGGCGGTGGGCGTGCGCAGTTCGGCCGAGTGCAGCATGGCCGGCCAGAACAGGCCGTGGAAGTTGATGATGTCCTTGCCGATGAAATGGTACAACTCGGCCTGCGAATCCTTCTGCCAGTAGCTGTCGAAGTCGATGCCTTCGCGCTCGCAGTAGTTCTGGAAGCTGGCCATGTAGCCGATGGGGGCGTCCAGCCACACGTAGAAGTATTTGCCCGGCGCGTCTGGAATCTCGAAGCCGAAGTAGGGGGCATCGCGGCTGATGTCCCACTCCTGCAGGCCGGCGTCCAGCCACTCGCGCAGTTTGTTGGCGATCTGCGGTTGCAGGGTGCCGGAACCGGTCCAGTCCTTGAGCATGTCGGCAAAGTCCGGCAGGGTGAAGAAGAAGTGCTCGCTCTCCTTTTCCACCGGGGTGGCGCCGGACAGGGCGGAGACCGGGTCGATCAGCTCTGCCGGTGTGTAGGTGGCGCCGCAGGCCTCGCAGTTGTCGCCGTACTGGTCGGCGGTTTTGCACTTGGGGCAGGTGCCCTTGATGAAGCGGTCGGCCAGAAACAGCTGTTTTTCCGGGTCGAAGGCCTGGGTGATGGCGCGGGTGGCGATGTGGCCGTTGGCCCGCAGGCGCTTGTAGATTTCCTCGCTCCAGGCGCGGTTTTCCGGCGAGTGGGTGCTGTAGTAGTTGTCAAAGCCGATCAGAAAGCCCGCGGTGTCGCGCTCGTGTTCCTGCTGCACCCGCTGGATCTGCTCCTCGGGGGTGATGCCGAGCTTCTCGGCGGTGAGCATGATGGCGGTGCCGTGGGCATCGTCGGCGCACACGTAGTGGCAGCGGTGGCCGCGGGATTTCTGGAAGCGCACCCAGATATCGGTCTGCACCATTTCCAGCAGGTGACCCAGGTGCAGCGAGCCGTTGGCGTAGGGAAGGGCGCTGGTGACCAGAATGTCGCGGGTGCTGTGCTCAGCCATTGTCTGCCTGTGGGTGCGGTAAAAAAAGGGGCGCCACTATAGCGCTTTTGCCCGCCCATTTCACGCCGGACTTGTGCTGCAAGGCCAGTACTGGCGCGGCTTTTACGGGGCCGGCGCCAGTGCCGCCATTGTTGGAGCCCGGGTGGGCGCGTATACTGCCGGCCTTTGTCCAACCGACCCCGCTGCTGCCCTTTTGCAGCTGGGCCGCCAGCGGATTGCCCCCATGAACCAGATCAAACACATCATCGCCGTCGCCTCCGGCAAGGGCGGTGTCGGCAAGTCCACCACCGCGGTAAACCTCGCCCTGGCCCTGCGCGCCGAGGGCGCCGAGGTGGGCCTGCTGGATGCGGATATCTACGGCCCCAGCCAGCAGCGCATGCTGGGCCTGGCGGAGGGCACCCGCCCGCAGCAGGCCGACGGCGAACGCCTGCTGCCGGTGCAGGCCCACGGCTTGAAGACCATGTCCATGGGCTACCTGGCCGGCGAGCGCACGCCGATGGTGTGGCGCGGGCCAATGGCCGGCAGCGCGCTGGCGCAGATGCTGGAGCAGACCGCCTGGGGCGCGCTGGACTACCTGGTTATCGACATGCCTCCCGGCACCGGCGATATCCAGCTGACCCTGTCGCAAAAGGCCACTGTGGCCGGCGCGGTGATTGTCACCACGCCCCAGGACATTGCCCTGCTGGACGCCCGCAAGGGCATCGAGATGTTCCGCAAGGTGGATGTGCCCATTCTCGGCATTATCGAGAACATGGCGGTGCACGTGTGCAGCCAGTGCGGCCACAGCGAACACGTGTTCGGTGCCGAGGGCGGCCGCCGGGTGGCGGCCGACTACGGTGTGCCCCTGCTGGCCAGCCTGCCGCTGGCCCTGTCCATTCGCGAGCAGACCGACGCCGGCAACCCCACCGTGGTGTCGCACCCGGACTCCCCCGAAGCGGCGGCCTACATCGACGCCGCCCGTGCCATCGCCGCCACGCTGGCCGCCCAGGCGGCCGGTGGCGGGGTGCAGCAGTTCCCCAATATCAGCATCAGCGACGACTGACACAGGAGTAAAGCGCGCGTGAGTATCAAGTCAGACAAATGGATCCGTCGCATGGCCGCAGAGGCCGGCATGATCGAGCCCTTCGCGCCGGGCCAGGTGCGGGCGGACGGCGACCGCCGGTTGATTTCCTACGGCACGTCCAGCTATGGCTACGACGTGCGCTGCTCCAACCAGTTCAAGGTGTTCACCAACATCAACTCCGCCACCGTCGACCCGAAGCACTTCGACGAGCAGAGCTTTGTGGATGTGGAGGGCGAGGTGTGTGTGATTCCACCGAACTCCTTCGCCCTGGCCAGCACCGTGGAGTACTTTCGCATTCCGCGCAATGTGCTGACCATCTGCCTTGGCAAGTCCACCTATGCCCGCTGCGGCATTATCGTGAACGTGACGCCGCTGGAGCCGGAGTGGGAGGGGCATGTCACGCTGGAGTTTTCCAACACCACGACCCTGCCGGCGAAGATTTACGCCAACGAAGGTGTGGCGCAAATGCTGTTCTTTGAATCCGACGAGGTCTGTGAAACAAGCTACAAGGATCGTGGTGGCAAGTACCAGGGCCAGCGCGGGGTGACCCTGCCCAAGGCCTGAGCGCGCCGAATAGGGTGTAAGAGTGGGGAGTGGGCGGGGCGGCGTTGTGTGCCCCGCCTAAGGCCGGCTGGCGTGCTGGCGGCTAGTTGTCCGCGTCGCTGCCTACCGGAACGCCGTCGATGCTGGCCTTGGTCAGCAGCACTTCCACCGGCTTGTCATCCTCGACATGCACGGTTTTCACCATCAGGTAGTCCCAGTCCGGAGCCACCCAGATTTCCGAGCTGCGATCCGGGTCGTCGTGCAGGCGGGCAAAATGCAGGGTTTTTACCGGCCCTACGGCGGTCTCGACGGTTTCTTCGCCGACAAATTCAATCTTGTAGTCCTTCACCTTGCGGCCGTCGGCCACGGTGATGACCAGGTCATCCCGCGGATTCGGGTCGCTCAGCATCAGCAGGCGCAGGTGCTCCTGCTGGCTCAGGCGGTCGAGGGTGCCGGGCTTGTTGGGCAACTCGTACCACTCGCCCTTGTACAGGCTGCGCAGGGTGTCGGCGCCGGGGGTGATGTGTACCTCGCGGCGCCGGTTGATCAGCCCGGTGCCCTGGTACACATAGGATTTGGGAATCACCTCGCCTTCGCGCACGCTGAACACCGCCACCTCGTGAAAGCCCGCCACCAGGATTTTGCCGCCGTTGGTGAGGGTGTAGCCGCCCTCGCCGTCACCTTTTAACTCGCGGTGCAGGGTGAGGTGCATGCCCAGGGCGCTGGTGTCGTATTCGGCGGTATAGGAGCGCAGGCTGTCCACGGCGGCTCCCAGCAGCGGTGTGAGGCCGAGGACGGCCCCGGTCAGCAGTGCGAAGATCCGGGCCAAGCTAGCCTGCGACCTCGTCGAGGCCCGGCCGGTAGGCGAGGCCGGTGTCCGGTAATCGCTCTCCATCGAGAAACGCTCCTTGCTCACTCAGCGCCAGCCGCCCCTGCACGAACCAGCGGGCGGCCAGCGGATAGATCTTGTGCTCCTCAACAATCACCCGCGCCGCCAGGGTGTCGGCGGTGTCGCCGCGCTGGATGGGTACCCGTGCCTGCAGAATCGGCGGGCCGCCATCGAGTTCCTCGGTGACAAAGTGCACGGTCACGCCGGCTTCACTGTCGCCGGCGTCCAGCGCGCGCTGGTGGGTGTTGAGACCCGGATACTTTGGCAGCAGGGACGGGTGAATGTTCAACAGCCGGCCCCGGAAAGCGGTAATAAACACAGAAGTCAGGATGCGCATGAAGCCGGCCAGGATCACCAGCTCCGCCCCGGCCTCGCGCAGGCGGGCCACCATGGCGGCGTCGAAGGCCTCGCGGCTGTCGTAGTCGCGGTGATTGACCACTGCTGTGGCAATGCCCGCCTCGCGGGCGCGGGCCAGGCCCGCGGCGTCGGGGTTGTTGCTCAGCACCAGCGTGATGTTGGCATCCAGCTGGCCGACGGCCACGGCTTCTATAAAGGCCACCATGTTGGAGCCGCGCCCGGAAATAAGAATGGCAACGGGCAGGGCAGGGCGTGCGGTGGTCTGGCTCATGCCGTGCCCAGCTCTACCCCGTGTTCGCCCGGCTCAATGTGGCCGATCTGCCAGGCCGACAGGCCGCTGCCGGCCAGTGCCGCCAGGGTGGCGTCTACATCCGCCGGCGCCACACAGAGCACCATGCCCACGCCGCAGTTGAAGGTGCGGTACATTTCGCGGGTTTGTACATTGCCCTGCTGCTGCAGCCAGCTAAATACCGCTGGCCACTGCCAGCTGGCGGTGTCGATGTGGGCGCGGCAGTTGTCTGGCAGCACCCGCGGCAGGTTCTCCAGCAGGCCGCCACCGGTGATGTGGGACAGGGCCTTCACCCGCACCTGCTTGAACAGCGCCAGCAGGGGTTTGACGTAAATGGTGGTGGGTTCCAGCAGGGCGCGGCCGAGGGTGGTGTCCCCCAGGGGCTGCTGCAGGTCGGCGCCGCTGACCTCGATGATCTTGCGAATCAGGGAATAGCCATTGGAGTGGGGGCCGGAGCTGGCAATGCCCACCAGCACGTCGCCGGCGGCCACGCTGCTGCCGTCGATGATCTCGTCTTTTTCCACCACGCCCACGCAGAAGCCGGCCAGGTCGTAGTCCTCGCCCTCGTACATGCCGGGCATTTCGGCGGTTTCGCCGCCCACCAGGGCGCAGCCCGCCAGCTCGCAGCCGCGGCCAATGCCGGTCACCACATCCACGGCGGTGTCCACATTGAGGGCGCCGGTTGCGTAGTAGTCCAGAAACAGCAGTGGCTCGGCGCCAGCCACCACCAGGTCGTTGACGCACATGGCCACCAGGTCGATGCCAATGGTGTCGTGAATGCCAAGATCCATCGCCAGGCGCAGCTTGGTGCCCACCCCGTCAGTGCCGGAAACCAGTACCGGCTGGCGGTAGCCCGCCGGCAGTTCGCAGAGGGCGCCGAAACCACCGAGGCCACCGAGCACCTCGGGGCGGGTGGTCTTTTTGGAGACGCTCTTGATGCGCTCGACCAGTGCATTGCCGGCGTCGATGTTAACGCCGGCGTCCTGGTAACTGAGGGAGGGCGCGCCCTTGTCTGTGCTCATGCGGTACGGGTCCGGTATTGGGAATCTGGAGGGCCCGCTATTCTAGCGGTATTGCCCCGGCGATACACCCCGCAGGGGCAATTGTTCACACAAGTGTCGCCGCGCCGAACTCGCGTCTTCAGTTGTCATGCGGGGCTGCTACAATGCAAGCCTTGCCGAGTTTTGCGGGGAAATCTGTGATCAATCTGTTGCGGCGCCATGGCGCCTTGCTGCTGCTGGGCCTTGCCCTAGCATTGCCCACCGGGGCCGGGGCGGAAGTAGTGAAGGACCTTTACACCGGGCAGGCGCCGGTGGCCGACCGCAGCCAGAAGGCCCTGGCCCAGGCGGCACAGGAGGCGCTGTCCCAGGTGCTGGTGAAGGTCTCCGGCAGCACCGAGGTGCTGGAGTTGCCGGGCATCCCGGCGGCATTGAATAACGCCATGTCCCAGGCCCAGCAGTTCTCCTATGCCCGCACCGACGACCCGGATCAGCCCCTGGCCGCCCGCTTTGAGTTCAGCCAGGGCTGGGTGTCGGGCTTGTTGCGAGAGGCCGGCGCGCCCCTGTGGACGGCCAACCGGCCTTCGGTATTGCTGTGGCTGGTGCAGGACTCCCCGCAAGGGCGACAGTTCGTCAACCGCGAAACGGCCCCGGAGCTGGTGCGCAAGCTCGAAGCGGATTTTCGCGCCCGCGGGGTGCCCCTGCGTTTCCCCCTGTTTGATCTGGCCGATGCTGCGGCCCTGTCGCCGGCCCAGGCCTGGTCGCTGGGCGAGGTGGCGCTGCGCCAGGCCTCCGCCCGCTATCGCAGCGACAACATTCTGGCCGGTCGTTTGAGTGAGCTGTCCGGCGGCCAGTGGCTGGGAGACTGGGCCTACTTTACCGATAAGGACCGGGTTGACCGCAGCGCTTCGCCGGAAAGCCGCGAGGACTTCCTTGGCGCCGGTGCCGCGCTGGTCGCCGAGACCATGGCGGCACGCTACGCCGTGGCCGCCGGGGCGGCGCCGGCCACCGGTACCGCCATGACCGTGAGCAATGTGCGCAGCTACGCCGATTACGCGGCGATTGTCTCCTGGCTGGAGGGCCTGGAGCTGGTTGAGCAGGCGCGCGTGGAACACATCAGCGGCGACCGCCTGCAGCTGCGCCTGAGCGCCCAGGCCGATGCCGGCCAGCTGGCCGCGCTGATCCAGCTGAACAAGCGCCTGGTGCCGGCCACCGCGCCGGGCGCCACCGATGAGTTGAGGTATCAATGGCAGAACCCGTGACCGCCGGCCCCCTGGGGCCGCGCCGCTGGCCCTGGCTGCTCGCCGTTCTGGTGGCGCTGGGTCTGGCCTTTTACCTGCTGCAACCGATTTTGCTGCCCTTTGTGCTGGGCGCCCTGATTGGCTACCTCGGCGACCCCCTGGTGGATATGCTGGAACGGCGCGGCATGGGGCGTGGGCTTGGCGTGTCGGTGGTGTTCCTGATCTTCACTGCCCTGCTGGCCATCGCCCTGCTGATTGCCATTCCGGCGCTGATTCACCAGATAGATGCCCTGGTGCGCAAAATTCCCGATATCTACCGCTGGATCACCGACACCCTGCTGCCCTGGCTGCAGGCCCGCTTCAGTGTGCCGGTGTCGGCCCTGCCGGAAATCGACTGGACCTCGCGTCTGGCGGAGAACTGGCAGTCGCTGGGCAAGGCCACCGCCTCGACCCTGCGCCGCATTACCGGCTCCGGCGCTGGCCTGCTGGCCGGCATCTTCAACCTGGCCCTGGTGCCTGTGGTGGCCTTTTACCTGATGCGCGACTGGGACATCCTGATGGCCAAAATCCTGCGCATGGTGCCCAAGGCCTGGCAGGAGAACACTGCGCTGATGGTCGGCGAGGCCGATGAGGTGCTGGGCGCCTTCATTCGCGGGCAGCTGCTGGTGATGCTGGCCCTGGGGGTGATCTACAGTATCGGGCTCAGTGTTGTCGGGGTGCAGCTGGCCCTGGTGCTGGGCATGGTGGCGGGCCTGGCCAGCATCGTGCCCTATCTCGGCTTTATTGTGGGTATTGTCAGCTCCCTGCTGGTGGCCTGGTTCCAGTTCCACGAAGTGAGCGCCCTGCTGCTGGTGGCCCTGGTGTTCGGCATCGGGCAGGTGCTGGAGTCGGTTGTGCTCACGCCAATCCTGGTGGGGGATCGCATCGGGCTGCACCCGGTGGCGGTGATTTTTGCATTGATGGCCGGTGGCCAGATTGCCGGTTTTGTCGGCGTGCTGGTGGCCCTGCCGGTGTCGGCGGTGATCATGGTCTTTTTGCGGCACGCGGTGGCGCATTACCGGGCCAGCGACCTTTACACCGGGGAATGAGCGTGTCCATGGCAGCTTCCGGTGGGCATCAGCTTGCCCTCAACGTTCAGTTGCGTGACGACGCCACGCTCGACAACTTCCTGGCGACAGAGGCGGTGGCGCCGCTGCTGCCCCAGCTGCGCCGCCAGCTGGAGGACTCCGGCGAGCCGGTGATCTTCCTGCATGGCGCACCCGGCAGCGGCAAATCCCACCTGCTGCAGGCCAGCTGCCACCTGGCGCCGCAGGGGGCCCTGTACCTGCCCCTGGGCGAGGTTCTGGATTACACGCCGGACGCGGTGCTGGCAGACATGGAGAACCTGGCCCTGGTGTGCCTGGACGATGTGCAGCGGGTGGCCGGAAATGATGACTGGGAGCAGGCGCTGTTCCACTTTTTCAACCGCGCGCGGGCGGCGGGATGCCGCCTTTTGCTGGCCGCCAACGCCGCACCGCGGCATTTGGCAGTCCAGTTGGCCGACTTGCGCTCGCGCTTGGGGTGGGGAATCGTTTATCATCTGCCGGACAGCGACGATGAGCACAAATGTCGGGTGCTGGCTTTCAGGGCCGCTCGCCGCGGCCTGCAGCTGCCGCCCGAAGTGGCCCGCTTCATAGTCGCCAGGGCGCCACGGGCACTGCCAGAACTGCTCGATATACTGGCTTTGCTTGACCGTCATTCCCTCGCAGAGCAGCGAGCGCTGACGGTGCCCTTTGTCAAACGGGTGCTGGACTGGTAGCGGTGGCGCGTCGGTGCGCCGGGTTTATTCCCGGCAAAGTGCGCAAAAATCACCGTAAAAATTCCACCCCAACTTTATTAGAAAGTTCAAAAATCACTGCTATATTGAAGTGACGTAGGGTCGCGCGACTAGGCTCGGGCGTGCGTATTTTTGATCAGGAGATGTGTAACAATGAAAAAACGAATTCTTTCCCTTGCGGCCGGTGCAGCGCTGGCCTCGGTGCTGGCGGTGCCCGCATCCGCCGATGTACCCATTACCATTAACGGGGGGATCGGTCAGTGGTATTTCGACAATGACCGCAATATCGACGATACCGCAACGCCCTGGGTGAGCCTGGAGTACGCCTTTGACGATAACTGGGCGGCGGAAATCTTCTACGCAGAAGATGAAACCAACACCAACGGTGTTGACGTCGATGTCTCCACCTGGCAGCTGGACATGCTGTACTACGGCGGCAGCTACATCGGTGGCGGCAACCGCGTGCGTCCCTACCTGGCCTTTGGTGGTGGTGAGATCGACTTTGAAGTCGACGACACCGGTGTGGATTCTGTCGAAACCGTGCTGAATGCCGGTGCCGGTATCCGCTACATGCTGACGCCCCGTTTCGGCGCCCGCCTGGAAGCCCGTCTGGTGCACAGCCTGGACGAGAGCGAGAACGACCTGCTGCTGAGCGCAGGCCTGAACTACTACTTCGGTAAAGTGAAGGAAGACACTCCCCCGCCGCCTCCGGCGCCAGTGGATTCTGACGGTGACGGCGTAACCGACGACAAAGACCAGTGCCCCGGCACCCCGGCTGGTACCCGCGTCGACGCCAACGGCTGCCCGCTGCCGGTTGAGCGTGTTGCTTCCATCAAGCTGAAGGTGAACTTCGACTTCGACTCCAGCCAGGTGAAAGAGCAGTACTTCAACGACATCGGCGAGCTGGCCAACTTCCTCAAGCGCTTCGACGATGTTGACGTGCAGTTGGAAGGCCACACCGACAGCGTGGGTCCGGACGACTACAACCAGAAACTGTCCCAGCGTCGTGCCGACGCCGTGAAAGACATGCTGGTTAACCAGTACGGCATCTCCGCCAGCCGTATCAAGCCGGTCGGCTATGGTGAGTCCCAGCCGGTTGCCACCAACGACACCAAGGATGGCCGCGCGCAAAACCGCCGCACCATGGCCACCCTGGAAGTGACTTACGAAGAGTAAGTAACGCTCACCGGAGGGTGATGCCCGTCAGCTGGAAGCCATCGGCATCCAGCTGGCAGGGAAAGCCCTCCCGGTACCTGAGCAGAGCGGCACCGTCCAACACAGCGTTGGCGGTGCCGTTTTTATTTTCCGGGTCAACAAGCATGTTGCCCTGGGCGTCGATGGCCAGGCTGTCGCCGCTGTAATCCAGGCCTTTGGCATCGCTGCCGATGCGGTTGACCCCCACCACGCAGGCCTGGTTTTCGATAGCGCGCGCCTGCAGCAGGCTGCGCCAGTGCAGGCGCCGGGCCGCGGGCCAGTTGGCCACATAGACTGCCAGGTCATAGTCGCCGGTGTTGCGGCTGAACACCGGGAAGCGCAGGTCATAGCAGACCTGCAGCAGGATGCGCCAGCCACGCCAGTTCACCACCACCCTTTCACTGCCCGGTGCGTAGCGCTTGTGCTCGCCGGCCATGCGAAACAGGTGCCGTTTGTCGTAATGCTGGCAGCCGTCGGGGGTGGCAAACAGCATGCGGTTGTACACCGCCTCGCCCACCTGCACGGCGATGGAGCCGGTGATGGCGCAGTTGCGCACCCGCGCGGTCTGCAGCAGCCACTGTTCCGTGTCGCCCCCGGGCGCTTCGGCATTGGCCAGGGCGTTCATGGAAAAGCCTGTGGTGAACATCTCCGGCAGTACGATCAGGTCGGTATTGTTGGCGATGCCGGCAATCACCTCGTCAAACTGGCGGCGGTTGTCCTCGGGGGCCTCCCAGGCCAGTTCGCACTGGATAAGGCCTACCTTCAGATCCTGCATAGTACCTCCGCGGCCCGCAGCAGCTGTTCGTCCTGCTTGGCAAAGCACAGGCGCAGAAAATGCTGCTGTGGCGGGGCCTGGTAAAAAATGGAAATAGGAATGCTGGCAACGCCGACCGCTTCGGTCCAGCGTTCGCACAGGTGATGATCGGGCTCATCGCTGATGTCGCTGTAGTCCAGCAACTGGAAATACGTGCCGGGGCTTGGGCGCAGACGAAAGCGGGAGGGCGCCAGGGCCTGCTGCAGCAGATCCCGCTTGGCCTGGTAAAAGCCCGCCAGCGCAGCGGGGTAGTCCGGTTCGGCCGCCATGAAGTCCGCCAGCGCCAGCTGCACCGGTGTCACGCCCACAAAGCAGTTGAACTGGTGCACCTTGCGCAGCTCCGTGGTGATGGCCGCCGGGGCCACGCAATAGCCGGTTTTCCAGCCCGTGACACCGTAGGTCTTGCCGAAGGAGTACACCGCCACGCTGCGCGCCCGCAGGGCCGGGTATTGCAGCACGCTGTGGTGGTGCTGGCCGTCGTACACCAGGTGCTCGTAAACCTCGTCGCTCACCACCAGCAGGTCGTGCAGCTCTGCCAGTGCCTGCAGGGTTTCCAGGTCGGCGTGGCTGAGCACGGCGCCGGTGGGGTTGTGGGGGCTGTTGATGACAATCATGCGGCTGCGAGCTGACAGCGCCCCGGCCACGCGATCCCAGTCGATGGCAAAATCGTGCTCTGCCAGCGGCACATGCACTGCCCGGCCGCCGGCCAGCCGTACCGCGGGCTCGTAGCTGTCGTAGCACGGGTCCAGCAGAAGCACTTCGTCGTCACGCGCCACCAGCGCCATGATCGCGCAAAAAAGGCCCTCGGTGGCGCCGGGCACGATGGTGATTTCATCGACCGGGTCGGGCCGCACCCCGCGAAAGCGCTGCAGCTGCAGGGCCACCTGCTCGCGCAGGGCGGCTTCGCCGATCATCGGGGCGTACTGGTTGTGGCCGGTGAGTGCATGGTGGGCCAGGGCCTGGCGCAAGCCCTCGGGGGCCGGGAAGTCCGGAAAGCCCTGGGACAGGTTGATGGCGTTATGCTCCCGCGCCAGGGCAGACATGCGGGTGAAGATGGTGGTGCCGACATCCGGCAGCTTGCTGTGCAGGTTCATGGCGTCCTTTGGCCGGTGGCGCGACTTACAGCTGGGTATCCAGCGGCAGCTCGGTGCTGTTTTTGATCTCGGTCACCGCCATATGGGAGTGCAGCTCGCGGATCGCCGGGCTGGCGGTCAGGGTGTTGCGCACAAACTCCTCGTAGTGGCGGATGTCCCGGGTGACGATCTTCAACATATAGTCCCATATCCCGGTCATGGTGTAACACTCCATGACCTCCGGGTGGCGCACGATCTCCTCTTCAAAGCTCATCAGGTTCTGGCGCCCGGTGGAGGTGAGGTTAATGGTGGCGAACACCACGACCTCCATGCCGAGGGCGTCCCTGTCCAGCAGGGCCACGCGGCGCTGGATGATGCCCTCCTGCTCCAGCCGGTTGATGCGGCGCCAGCAGGGGGACTGGGACAGGTTCACCCGCTCGGCGACCTCGCCGGTACTGAGGGTGGCGTCCCGCTGCAGCAGGCGGAGGATGTCCAAATCCTGTTTGGCCAGGGAGTTAGGCATATTAACCTCAAAAAACTCAAAGAGTGCATAATCTATGCATTCTAGGGTCGGTATCGGCTATAGATCAAATAACAATTCCTATACTTCTAGGTGACACTATGCCGATACAAAGAGGTGAGTTAACGATGACTTCCCACGGCAACACCGCTGTTCGCAAAGTATCACTGGACGACAAGTACGCACTGGATGCGACCCGGGCCTACATGACCGGTATCGAGGCGCTGGTGCGCCTGCCCATGTTGCAGCACCAGCGCGACCAGCGCCGGGGCTTGAATACCGCGGCCTTTATTTCCGGCTATCGTGGCTCACCCGTTGGCGGAGTGGATCAGGCCATGTGGCGGGCCAAGCCCTGGCTGGACAAGCACAATGTGGTGTTCCAGCCCGGGGTGAATGAAGACCTCGCCGCCACCGCCGTGTGGGGCAGCCAGCAAACCAATCTGTTTCGCGGCGCCAAATACGATGGTGTGTTTTCCATGTGGTATGGCAAGGGCCCGGGCGTCGATCGCTCCATGGATGTGATCAAGCACGCCAATGCCTTTGGCACCAGCCGCTACGGCGGCGTGCTGGCGGTGGCCGGCGACGACCACGCCTGTAAATCCTCCACCCTGCCGCACCAGAGCGAACACATGTTTATCGGCGCCTCGGTGCCGGTGCTGAGCCCGGCCAACGTGCAGGAAGTGCTGGACCTTGGCGTCTACGGCTGGGAGCTGTCGCGCTACTCCGGCTGCTGGGTGGCGCTGAAGGCCATCACCGAGAACATGGATTCGGCCATTTCCGCCGACATTGACCCCAACCGCATCGACATTGTCATTCCCGAGGAATTCCAGCTGCCGGCGGACGGCGTGCACGCCCGCTGGCCAGACAAGCCGCTGGAGCAGGAACTGCGGCTGAACAAGTACAAGATCTACGCCGCCCGCGAATTCGCCCGGGTCAATGGCCTCAACCGCATTGTGGTGGACAGCCCCAACGCCCGCTTTGGCATCATCACCTCCGGCAAGGCCTATCTGGACGTGATGCAGGCCCTGGAGGACATGGGGATCGACGCCGCCGTGGCCGCCCAGATCGGCCTGCGGGTGTACAAGGTTGGCATGCCCTGGCCGCTGGAGCCGCGCACCACCCATGAATTTGCCGAGGGTCTGGAGGAAATCCTGGTGGTGGAGGAAAAACGCTCCATCATTGAGGATCAGCTCACCGGCCAGCTCTACAACTACCCGGTGGCCGCCCGCCCGCGGGTGTTCGGTGAATTCGACGAAAACGGCCGCGACCTGCTGCCCAACCTGGGCGAGCTGACGCCGGCCATGGTGGCGCTGGCCATCCACAGCCGTATCCGGCGTTTTTTCCAGTCGCCACTGATGGATGAGCGCATCGAGTGGATCAACCGCAAGGAGGCCTCCCTGGCCACCCCGCGGGAAACCATCGAGCGGGTGCCGCACTTCTGCTCCGGCTGCCCGCACAACACCTCCACCAAGGTGCCCGAGGGCAGCCGCGCCCTCGGCGGCATTGGCTGCCACTACATGGCTACCTGGATGCCAGACCGGGAAACCCACACCTTCTCCCAGATGGGGGGCGAGGGGGTGACCTGGATCGGGCAGGCGCCGTTTACCGAAACCAAACACGTATTCCAGAACCTGGGTGATGGCACCTACTTCCACAGCGGCCTGCTGGCCATACGCGCCGCCGTGGCTGCCGAGGTGAACATCACCTACAAAATCCTCTACAACGATGCCGTGGCCATGACGGGCGGCCAGCCCATCGACGGGCCACTGAGTGTCAGCGACGTGATCCGCCAGGTGAGCGCCGAGAATGTGCGCCGCATCGCCCTGGTCAGCGACAACCCCGATGCCTGGCGCGGTGAAATCTCCGGCGTGGCCGGCTTCAGCCTGCACCACCGTGACGAAATGGACGCTCTGCAGAAGGAACTCAGGGACTACACGGGCACCTCGGTCATCGTCTACGTGCAGACCTGCGCCGCCGAAAAGCGCCGCCGGCGCAAAAAAGGCAGCATGGCGGACCCTAACAAACGCCTGTTTATCAACGATGCGGTGTGCGAGGGCTGTGGCGATTGCAGCGTAAAATCCAACTGCCTGTCGGTGCTGCCAAAGGAGACCGAACTCGGCCGCAAGCGGAAGATTGACCAGAGCTCCTGCAACAAGGACTACAGCTGCGCCAACGGCTTTTGCCCGAGCTTTGTGTCCGTGATCGGCGGCAAACTGCGCAAGCCTGGCGGCATCGGCGACGACAGCCAGGTGGTGTTCGACCCCTTGCCCGCGCCGCAGCTGCCCTCCCTTGAGCGCCCCTGGAACACGGTGGTGACCGGGGTTGGCGGTACCGGTGTGCTGACCATTACCGCCCTGGTGGCCATGGCCGCGCACATCGAAGGCAAGGGCTGCGCCACCATGAATCAGACCGGTCTGGCACAGAAGTTTGGCGCTGTGGTGAGTCACGTGCGGGTGAGCCAGAACCAGGAAGACATCAAGGCCGTGCGCATTCCCGCCGGCGAGGCGGACCTGCTGCTGGGCTGCGACCTGGTGGTTACCAGCACCTACGAAGCCATGGGCAAGGTGGCCCAGGGCCGCACCCATGCGGTGGTGAACGAGGCGGAAGTCCCCACCTCGGCCTTCATCCTGGATCCGGACGCCAAATTCCCCACCCAGTCCATGAAGGACAAAATCAGCACCGAAGTAGGGGAAGACACCCACTTTATCGATTCCACCCGGATTGCTACCCAATTGCTGGGTGACTCCATCGCCTCCAACCTCTTTCTGCTTGGCTTTGCCTGGCAGCGCGGCACCGTGCCGGTGTCCGCCGAGGCGCTGGAGGAAGCCATCGAGCTGAACGGTGTGGCGGTGTCCTTCAACAAGGCCGCCTTCTTGTGGGGGCGCCGTTGCGCCCACCAGCCCGACAAGGTGCTGGCACTGGTGGATCAGCTGGCGCCGGCGCCCCAGCCGCGCCTTGAGTCCGTTGACGAGATTGTGGCCGACCGCATGCAGCGCCTGACCGAGTACCAGGACGCCGCCTACGCCGAGCGCTATCGCGCGCTGGTGGAGCGTGTGCGCGGAAGCGACCCGCGCGCCGCAGCGGCCAATTCCATCAGTGTTGCCGTGGCCCGTAACCTGTTCAAGCTGATGGCCTACAAGGATGAGTACGAGGTGGCCCGCCTGTACACCGATGGCAGCTTCCAGAAAAAGCTGGCCCAGCAGTTCGAGGGCGATTACGAGCTGCGCTTTAACATGGCGCCGCCCCTGTTCAGCAAGCGCGACCCGAACACGGGCCACCTGATCAAGCAGGAATTCGGCCCCTGGATGATGAGCGCCTTTGGCTGGCTGGCCAAGTTGCGCCGCCTGCGCGGCACGCGCCTGGACATCTTCGGTTACACCGCCGAGCGCAAGCAGGAGCGCCAGGACATTGCCGACTACGAAGCGATACTGGATACCGTGCTGGGCCAGCTCACCGCCGACAACTACGACGCAGCGCTGGAATTGGCCCGGCTGCCCGCCAGGCTGCGTGGCTTTGGCCATGTGAAAGATCGCAACCGGGCCAACCTGGAGCCGCGCAAACAACAACTGCTCGCGCAACTGCGCGGCGAACCCCTTGCCGCGGCGGTGAAAATCGTCGACGCGGCTTGATGCCAACCCCAACCAACCCCTGACTGAACCCACCGAGGAATGGCGATGAGTGTGTTTTCTGCCCCGGCCTTTGACCAGCACGAGCTGGTGTCTTTCTGCTCCGACAGCGACAGTGGCCTGCGCGCCATTATCGCCGTGCACAACACCACCCTGGGCCCCGGTGTGGGTGGCTGTCGAATGTATCCCTATGCCAATGATGACGACGCCCTGCACGATGTGCTGCGCCTGTCCCGGGGAATGACCTACAAATCGGCCCTGGCCGGGCTGCCCCTGGGCGGTGGCAAGTCGGTGATTATCGGCAATCCGCACCGCGACAAAACACGCGAACTGCTGCTGGCGATGGGCGATTTCGTCAACTCCCAGAGCGGACGTTACGTGGCGGCGGAAGATTCCGGCACCGGCGTGGCCGACATGCGGGTGATGGGCGAGCGCACCCAGTGGGTAAGCGGTCTGGAAGATAATGAATTTGGCGGCGACCCGTCTCCCAGCACCGCCTGGGGTGTGTACCTGGGCATGCGCACCGCAGTGCGCCACCGGCTGGGCGCGGATAACTTCAAGGGCCTGAAGGTCGCCATCCAGGGGCTTGGCCACGTGGGTTACTACCTCGCCCGCCACCTGCGCGCCGACGGCGCCACCGTTTACGGCGCCGATGTGAACAGCCAGAACCTGCAGCGCGCCGTCAGCGAGTTGGGGGTCATTGCCGTGGATGTGAAGGACATTCTGCAGCAGGCCGTGGACATTGTTGCACCCTGCGCCATGGGCGCCATCCTCAACGAGCAGAGCATTGGCCAGCTGCGCGCGGGCATTGTCTGTGGCGCCGCCAACAACCAGCTGGCCACACCCGCCGATGGCGACCACCTGCGCGATCTGGGGATTCTCTACTGCCCGGATTTTCTGGTGAACGCCGGCGGCATCATCGACGTGCATCACCAGCGCGCCGGCTCGGCGGAGGCGCAGAAGCGCGAGCATATTGCCCGCATCGAGGGCTCCCTGGCGGAAGTGCTGCGGCGCGCCGACGAATGCCACAGCTCCACCGAGGCGATTGCCGAGCAACTGGCAGAGGAGTACCTGGCGCAAAAGCGAGCACAACCGCCAGCTCTGGCGGCCGTAAGCTGATACGCCCCTGAGGCCTAACCGGCGGGCGATGCTGCGGCCCCGCCGGGCACCGCGTACTCACCCTCACCCAATTGCAGGTAGCGCTTCAGGTAGCGCACTGCCAGGTAGAACGGCCCGGTGTCCAGCAGGGCCACCGCCGCCTTGAACAGGTAGTTGCTGCCGATCAGCACCAGCAGGGCCTGAAAGGCAATGTCGCCGCGCAGGAAGGCCGCGCCAAAGGTCACCGTCACCACCATTACTGAATCCACCATCTGGCTCATCAGCGTGCTGAAGTTGTTGCGCACCCACAGGTACTTGCCCCGGGTGACCCGTTTCCAGAAGTGGAACAGCTGCACGTCGCAGTACTGGGCCGCAATGTAGGCCAGCATGGACGCAAACACTGCGCCGGAGGTGGTGGCGTAAATCAGCTGGTACAGGCCGACACTGCCATCGACCACATCGCCATTGGGCAGGGCCACGGGCGCTGCCAGCTGCAGTATCTGCCAGGGCGGCATCTGGCCGGCCGGCACCGATGGAATGGCATCGCCAAGAAACAGGATGGCCAGAATCAGGAAGTTCAGGCCAAGCCCCACGCTGACCAGGAAGTTGGCCCGGGCCTTGCCGTACAGCTCGCACACCAGGTCGGTACAGAGAAAGGTCAGGGGGTAGGGCAGCACGCCCACCGCCAGTGCCATCGGCCCGATCTGGATAAAGCGGGTGATGCCGATCACGTTGAGCAGGGTCATGGCCGCCAGGAAGGTGCCCGCCAGCACCAGAAAGACCCGCTCGCGGCGCTCCTGCAACAGGGCCGGTGCCAGGGCCCCGGCGGGGCCGTTGGCCACCTCAGCTTTCCCGCTGGCCAAGGTTGGCGTGCAGCACCGCGCCGTTGATCACCGGGTTGTGATGGGCCCAGTACAGCAGCTCGGCAATCTCCGCCGGCTCGATCAGGCGGTTGTAGCTGTTCATGGCGGAGATGGCCTGCACAATGGTCACGTCCTCACCGATGTGCGTGCGCAGCATCTCGGTGTCGGTAAAGCCCGGGCAAACCAGCGCGGTGTGGATGCCGCTGCCCATCAGGTCCTGGCAGCTGGCGCGCATCATGCCGAGCTGGGCGTGTTTGCTGAGTACGTAGCTGAAGGAGCCGGGCACGGCTTTCTCCGCCAGGGTGGAGCCCACATAGAGCAAGCTGGAGCCCGCCGGCAGCGCCGGCAACAGGCGCTGGTTGATGCTGTTAATGGCCACCACATTGGTTTCCAGCACCGCACGCAGGCTGTCGCTGGCGCAGTCTGTTGCGCTGTCTTTGCGCATCTGGCTGGCATTGTGAATGAGGGCGACGCTGTCGCTGTCGGCGATGGCCGCACCGAGCGCGTCGCAGCATTTTGCAATGTCGGCATCGCTGGCGAGATCGCACACAAGATTTTCAACCCCGGCCTCCGGGCAGGCCCGGCGGGCCAGGTTGAAGACCTGATAGCCCTCGGCAATAAAGCGCGCAGCGGTGGCGCGCCCGATGCCGACACTGGCGCCGGTGATGATGGCGGTTTTCATGGTGGTGCTTCCTGCAGATAATTCGCACCGCAGTATGCCGCCTACCTGCCCGCTGATTCAAATGGCCCGGGCTTTGCCGAAGGCCTTGGGCGCGGGTGGATAGCCGGCGCGGCCAAAGGAGGGGAAGTCGGGCGCCGGCGCCGGCAGCCCGGTGACCCGGTGTACGCCGTCGATCGCCGCCTGAATGCCCTCGACATCCGGCCTGTTGGCATAAAACTGCTGGTGCCACTGCCGGCCTTTGTCAAAGGGGCCGTCGGTTTTTACCTGCATGATTTTCAGGGCGGGCCGTTTGTTGCGCCAGACTGAGAAGTCCGCCGCCAGGGCGTTGAGGGCTTCCTGTTGGGCCTGTTGTGCCCGGGCTTTGTCCTTCACGGTTGGCGTGTCGTGACCGGCGTCGAACAGCAGGCCATGCCAGGCGTGGATAACGCCATCGTCCACCGGGGTGGTGGCGATGAACTGCACCGTCTGGGTGCCGGCAAAGGCCTGCCGCGACAGGAGAATGCCGGGGCCGGTGTACCAGGTGATGGTTTCCAGAAAGGCGTTGTAGTCGTGGTGGTAGCCGCCCTGGCGCTGGATGTAGTAATGCCCCTGGAACTCGTTCTCGTAGATCTCGCAGGGCGCCCCGTGGGTCGGCCCCAGGTGGCGAACGTCCGCCATGTTGTCGAGAATTTCCTGCGGGTGGACGGCCATCTCGCCGCAGTCGTCCAGGGTCCATTGAATCCAGCGCGGCTGATCCCACTCGGGTAGCTGCGGCGCTGAAAACAGGGGCGGTTCGGCGTTGTCGTCGTACCAGGCCATGATGCAGCCCAGCTGCTCGACAACCGGGTAAGTCCGGATGCGGGCGCTTTTCGGGCAACGCCCGTCAAGGTAGGGGATGTCATCGCACTCGCCATCGGCATTGAATCGCCACCCGTGGTAGGGGCAGCGAATGGTGTCGCCCTCGATCTGCAGGCCGCTACTGGCGAGCGCGGCGGATTCGCTGGCCGCCAGGTGGGTGCCCATGTGCGGGCAGTAGGCGTCCATGAGAATGGCGCGCCCGGATTCACCCCGGTACAGCGCCAAATCGCGGCCCCAGAATCGCAGGGCGAGGGGTTTGCGGGTCAGGGACTGGCTGCTGGCAATAACGAACCAGCCTCGCGGGAATGCGGCCGGGCCCAGGGCGTACTCTTTTGTTGTGGCCATGTCAGGCTCCTTGGAATGCGGTAGGACAATGCCACGGCAGTGGCAGCCTCATCTTCCAGGGAAGGCGACCCCGCGGCTTCTGCAAACCCGACTAGTCCGATCGGACGAGTCTTACAGGGCGGCGGTGGCGCGGTTGACGGCGCTGACCAACTGCGACTGGCTGGATACCGCCAGCTTGACGAAGATGGAGCGCAGGTGGGCGCGGCCGGTGTTGAGCTTCATGCCCAGCTGCTCGGTAGCGCGGCCCAGGGTGAGCCCCCGCGACAGCAGCAGCGACAGGCGCGCTTCGGTGGGGGTGAGGCCAAGGGCATTGGCCAGTGCCGGCGCCTCGTCGGTTGTAGCGGCGTCGGCGTTCGCCTCCGCAGGATGGGCGCCGCGCAGGCGGGAGAGCTGCACCCAGCAGCGCACCCCCGGCATCGACAGCGCCGATGCCGTACCGGCAGCGCAGCTATCGATAGCATCGGCGGCATCGACAGCCGGCCGCAGGGCCAGGCCCAGGGGCTCGGTGCTGTCTTCCAGGCGCAGGAACTCCACTGTGCCGGGTGTGTTGGGGGCCCGCGTCGCCAGGC
This sequence comes from Parahaliea mediterranea, assembly GCF_003402235.1. GTDB lineage: Bacteria > Pseudomonadota > Gammaproteobacteria > Pseudomonadales > Halieaceae > Parahaliea > Parahaliea mediterranea. Next base: position 1,267,478 of record NZ_QEWO01000001.1, on the reverse strand, counting down.
AGGTGGCGAGCGCCTGGTCAAAGGCGCCCTGCGCATTGCGCTGGCGAAAATGCAGGCGCGGGCCGCGCAGGGTGAGTTGCGCGTGGGCGCGCAGCATGTCCCGGGCAATGTCACTGGCATACATGACCTCGCCCTGACGGTTGAGGGCGAGGGTGCCGAGAGACAGGCGGCGCAGCGTGCGCTGGTGCTCTTGCAACTGCTGCTGGTCGAGCCCCAGCTTCAGCTTGAGCAGGAAGGCGCGGTGCAAATGGCCGGCCAGTTCCTGCAGCAATTGGCACTGTGCGCTGCTGAAACCGCCGCCGGACGGTGAACGGCCCACGCGCAGGCGCAATCTGCCGTAGGGCTCGCAGCGCCGGTCGACACCGGCAAAATAGTGCAGGCCGGCGGGGGCAACACACTCCCGATAAAAGGCGCTGCCGCGCCAGTCGGCATCGGCCACTACCTCTTCGATGCGCACCACCGTGCCATCGGGCAGGTCGGCAAAGGGATCCTGTGCATACAGCGACTGCCGGTAGCGGTCGATGGATGCATTGCAGCCGCCGGCATACAGCAGCTGGGGCTGGGGTGTTTCGCCGAGGGCGTCGACCATCAGGCAGGCAGTGTCCGCCGACAGCGTGGTTTGCAGCTGCGACAGCAGTTGCGGCCATCGCGCATCATCCAGCACGCCGTCGTAGACGTATTCCAGCAGTACTGACAGAGCCTGTTGCGCCATGCGTTGCTCCCAGAGTGTAGGGGGCAGTGTACGGCCTTTGCCCGGCAACAGAACGGTGCCGGGCGCAGGCATGGGCCTGGGTCCACTGGCTTGAACTGTTTTAGGCCCCGCCCCCAAGCGCGGCCAAAGCCTGCCCTTGCCATCACCAGGGCCAGCCGCAACAATGGTTGGCCCCCGCAAGCGGAACCCTGTCATGGAGCGACTGACAACACTCTACATCGACAAAGAAAGCCACAAATTCTCGGCGGCCCACTACACCATTTTTGGCGCCGGCGAGCGCGAGCGCCTGCACGGGCACAATTACTCGGTGTCGGCGCGTATTGTGGCGCCGATGGGCGACAATGGGTTTTCCGCTGATTACAACGTGTACAAGGGCCGCATCAAGCAGCTTTGCGACGAGCTGGATGAATACATGCTGCTGGCCGGCGAATCACCCCACCAGCAGATCAGCGAGGACGGGGGCTATTTTCGTGTCCGCTTTGCGGATGACGACATGCTGTTTTTGCGCAGCGATACCCAGGTGCTGCCGATTCGCAATGCCACGGTGGAGGAGTTTGCCCACTACCTGCTGGGCAAACTCCTCGCGCTGTCGGCGGGGGAGGATTTGCGCGAGGTGGAGGTTTGCGTGGCCTCCGGCCCGGGCCAACGGGGCGGGGCGGTGTGGGTTGCGCCCTGACTGGCCTGATCAGGCGGCAATGCCGCTGTGGCGCAACAGCGCGGCGGTATCCGGCGCCCGGCCGCGGAAGTCCACAAACAACTGCATGGCATCCACGGAGCCGCCCACGGCAAGCACCTTGTCGCGAAAGTCGGCCCCGGTCGCCGGGTTGAAGATGCCTTCTTCCTCGAAGCGCGAATAGGCATCCGCCGAGAGTACCTCCGCCCACAGGTAGCTGTAGTAGCCCGCCGCGTAGCCGCCGGCAAAAATGTGCGAGAAGCTGTTCTGGAAGCGGTTAAAGGCCGGCGGAACCACCACGGCAACCTCGCGGCGCACCGCGTCCAGCAGCCCCTGCACCGATGGCGGGTTATCCAGCGACCACTCCCCGTGCAGACGAAAGTCGAACAGGCCAAACTCCAGCTGGCGCACCATGAACATGGCGGACTGGAAGTTCTTCGCCGCCAGCATCTTGTCCAGCAGTTCCCGGGGCAGGGGCTCGCCGCTCTGGTAGTGGCCGGTGATAAAGGCCAGCGCCTCGGGTTCGTAGCACCAGTTCTCCAGGAACTGGCTGGGTAGCTCCACGGCGTCCCAGGCCACGCCGTTAATGCCGGATACCGCCGCCACCTCCTGCTGGGTGAGCATGTGGTGCAGGCCGTGGCCAAATTCGTGGAAGAGGGTGGTGAGCTCCTGCTCGGTCAGCAGCGAGGGGGTGTCGCCTACCGGCGCGGTAAAGTTGCACACCAAAAAGGCGACCGGCAGCTGCAGTTCGCCCTGGCGACGCCGGCGCACCCGGCAATCGGCCATCCAGGCGCCGCCGCGCTTGTCGCTGCGAGCGTACAGATCCAGATAGAAGCGGGCGATGGCCTTGCCCTGCTGGCGCAGTTCGAACAGGCGCACATCCGGGTGGTAGTGGTCGAAGTCGTCGATCTCGGCCACCGCGATCCCGTACAGCCGGCCCACCAGCTCAAACAGCCCCGCCAGCACCCGGTCCACCGGCAGGTAGGGGCGGATTTCCTCCTGCGATACCTGGTAGCGGGCCTGCTTGAGCTTTTCGGCGTAGTAGGCCACGTCCCAGGCCTGCAGGGTCTGTACCCCGTGCTCGTCGCGGGCGTAGTCACATAGCTCCTGCCATTCGCGCTGGGCCTGGGGCCGGGCCCGGGCGGCCAGGTTCTCCAGGAAGTCGACCACCTGTTGCGGGCTGTCGGCCATTTTGGTGGCCAGCGACAGCTCGGCGTAATTGTCAAAGCCCAGCAGCTGTGCCAGTTCCAGGCGCAAATCAAGGATTTCGCTGATCAGCGGGCTGTTGTCCCAGCGGCCGGCGTTCGGGCCCTGGTCGGAAGCGCGGGTGCTGTTGGCGGTGTAAACCTCCTGGCGCAGGGCGGCGTTGTCGCAGTAGGTGAGCACCGGTTGTACCGAGGGAAATTCCAGGGTCAGCAGGTAGCCGGATTTGCCGGCCTGCTCGGCGGCCTGGCGCGCGCTGGCCAGCGCCGTGGCGGGCAGCCCGGCCAACTCCTCGGCGCTGGCTTGGCGGGTCCAGGCCTTGGTGGCGTCCAGCACGTTTTCGCTGAAGGTGCTGCCGAGTTCCGACAGGCGCTTTTTCAGCTCACCGTAGCGTTGCTGCTGCGCCGCCGGCAGGGCGACACCGGCCAGGCGAAAGTCCCGCAGGGCGTTGTCCAGGGCCTTGCGCCGGGCCGGGTCCAGGCCCGCGTAGCCGGGGCCGTCGGCCAGCTGCTGGCAGGCCTGGTACAGGGGCCGGTGCTGCCCCATCCAGGTGCTATACTCCGACAGCAGCGGGAGGCAGCGGTTATAGGCCTCCCTCAGGTCTTGGGAATTCATCACGCCATTCAAATGCGAAACCGGCGCCCAGGCGCGCTCCAGGTCGTCATCCAGTTCCTCGATGGCCTGCAGCGTATTGTCCCAGGCCGGCGTTTGCCCACTTTGCAGCAGGGTATCGATGGCCGTCTTGTTGTGATCCACCAGTGTCCGGACTGCCTCTTCCACGTGTTCGGTGCGAATGCGGGAAAAGGGCGGCAGCAGGTGGTATTCAAGCAGGGGGTTGGACATGACGGAGAAGGGCACAGTGATGAATGGGAGGCCATGGTAACCGAACTGAAAAGGGAGAAGGAATGAATCGCCAACAACCGATGAACTGCTGGCAGGTCCTGGCCGCCATGGCCAGCGCGGCGCTGTGTGCCGGAAGCGCCCTCGCCGCGCCGGTGTTTGCGCCGGAGGATGTCTTCCAGCTGCGCTATGCCAGCCACCCGCTGGTGGACAGCGAGGGCGAGCGCGCCCTCTACCTGCGCCACAGCATGGACATCATGAAGGACCGATCTCGCAGCAACCTGTGGCTGGTGGATATCGACTCCGGCCGCGAGCAGCCACTGACCAGCGGCCCGAACAATATCAGCGGTGCAGTGCTGTCGCCGGACGACAGCCGGGTGGCCTATATCAGCAAGGACGATGTGGGCTCGCAGATTTTTGTCAGCTGGCTGGACAGCCCCCGCAGCGCCCAGCTCACCCGCCTGCCGGAAAAGGCCAAGAACCTGGCCTTTTCGCCCGATGGCAAATGGCTGGCCTTTGCCATGCGTGTGCCCCGCGACGCCCCGGTGATGGGCAAGTTGCCCGCCAAGCCCGAGGGGGCCGAGTGGGCGGCGCCGCCGGTGGTGGTGGAGCGCAGCGTTTATCGTAACGACGGCAGCGGCGACAAGCCCGAGGGCTACACCCATGTGTTTGTGATGCCCGCCGATGGCGGCAGCCCGCGCCAGCTCACCCAGGGGGATTTTCACCACGACGGCAGCATTGGCTGGTCGGGCGATGGTCGCGCCCTGTACGTGTCTGCCAATCGCAACGCCGATTGGGCCACCGATGTCTCCAACACCGATATTTACCGCATCGATGTCGCCAGTGGTGAATTGACCGCCCTCACCGAGCGCAAGGGGCCCGATGGCGACCTGGCGGTCTCCCCGGATGGCAAGCGCATCGCCTGGACCGGCTGGGACGATCGGCGCATGGGCTACCACCGCAACCGCCTTTACGTGATGAATCGCGATGGCAGCGACAAGCGCGAGCTGCTGGCAGATCTGGATCGCAACATTGTCGACCCCCAGTGGTCCGCCGATGGCCGCGCCATTTACTTCCAGTACGACGACAAGGGCGCAACGGTGCTGGCCGCCACCAACCTGTCTGGCAAGCTCACCGAACTGGCGCGGGACCTGGGCGGCACCGCCCTCGGCCGCCCCTATACCGGCGCGGGTTTTGCGGTGGGTGGGGATGGCGTGTACGCCTACACTGTGGGCTCGCCGGCCTTTCCGGCGGAGCTGGCGGTGGGCGAGAGCGGGCGCAATCGCCAGCTCACCCGGCTGAATGACAACCTGCTCAAGTACCGCGACCTGGCCCCGGTGCAGGAGCTGTGGGTTAAGTCCAGCTTTGACCAGCGCGACATCCAGGCCTGGGTGGCCCTGCCGCCAGGCTTTGACCCGGCCAAGCGCTATCCGCTGATCCTGGAGATCCACGGTGGGCCCTTTGCTACCTATGGCCCTCATTTCGCGGCGGAAATCCAGCTCTACGCCGCGGCGGGCTACGTGGTGGTGTACGCCAATCCCCGGGGCAGCACCAGCTACGGCGAGGAATTTGGCAACCTGATTCACCACAACTATCCCAGCCAGGATTACGACGACCTGATGAGTGTGGTGGATGCGGTGATTGCCAAGGGCTACGTGGACCCACAGCAGCTCTACGTTACCGGCGGCTCCGGCGGCGGGGTGCTCACCGCCTGGATTGTGGGCAGCACCGATCGCTTTCGCGCGGCGGTGGTGGCCAAGCCGGTGATTAACTGGACCAGCTTTGTGCTCACCGCGGACATGTCGCCCTACTTTGCCCGCTACTGGTTCGACAAAATGCCCTGGGAAGATCCCGAGACCTACTGGCAGCGCTCGCCCCTGTCCCGGGTGGGTAACGTCACCACGCCAACCATGCTGCTGACCGGCGAATCGGACCTGCGCACGCCCATGCCCGAGACCGAGCAGTACTACCAGGCGCTCAAGCTGCGCGGGGTGGATACGGCCATGGTGCGCATGCCGGGGGCGTCCCACTCCATCTACAAGCGCCCCAGCCAGCTGATTGGCAAGGTGGCGGCGATTCTGGAATGGTTTTCACGCTACGGGCCAGCGCAAGAGGGCTGATTACCCGGCGAGCGGGCGAGTCCATGGATGATGGGCTCGCCCGGTACACGCTATAGCGCCTTATTTTTTCTTCATCAGCGGTCCGGTGCCGTCATTGCCCCCGGCGGTGGATTTGGGCCGCTTTGGTTTGCCCTTGTTTTTTGCATCCCGCGCCCGCTGCTTGGCTTTGGCCTCGCCCTTGGCGGGTTTCTTTTTCTTGCTGCCCGCGGCCTTGCCCGAGCCCTTGGCTTTTTTTGGCCCGCTGTACTTGGCCTTGAGACCGGGCAGGGCGCGCTGCTCAAAATCCATGTTCAGGTAACGCTGGATGCTGATCATCAGGTTCCACTGGCTGGCTTCCACCAGTGAAATGGCCACCCCGCTGGCGCCGGCGCGGCCAGTGCGGCCGCAGCGGTGTACGTAGTCATCGCCGGAGTGGGGCAGGTCGTAGTTGATAACGGTGTCGATGTCAGGCACGTCCAGCCCGCGCGCCGCCAGGTCGGAGGCACACAGCACCTGGATTTTGCCCTCGCGAAAGGCGGCCATCACCCGCTTGCGCTCTTCGGTGCTCATCTCGCCGTGCAGGCAGTCCGCCTTCAGGCCGTTGTGGGCCAGCAGGCCCGCCAGCCGTTCGGCGCTGCGGCGTTTGTTGGCGAATACCAGGCTGCGCCGCCCTTCGTTCTGCGCCAGCAGGGCCAGCAGCAACTGGTTCTTGTGCTCGGTGCTGTCGGCCAATATACGCTGGTGGTGGATGTTGGCCTGGGCCTGACGCGGCGGGTCCACGGCAATGGTTTGCGGCGCGTTGAGCAGGGTGTTGCTGAGCTCCCCCAGACCCTTGGCTTTCAGGGTGGCGGAGAGCATCAGGGTCTGGCGGGCAGGGTTGCAGGCATCGGTAATTTTCAGCACATCCTCGCGAAAGCCCATTTCCAGCATGCGGTCTGCCTCGTCCAGCACCAGCACCTTCAGGGCGGCGAGGTCGGCACTGCCTTTTTCGCAGTGCTCCAGCAGTCGCCCGGGAGTGGCGATGACAACTTCGGGGTTTTTGCGGAACTGGGCCTTCTGGTACTTGAAGTCGGCGCCGCCGGTCAGCGCCATGCACTGCAGGGGCGACTTGGCGGTCAGCTGGCGGCAGCTTTTCAGCACCTGGCGCGCCAGTTCCCGGGTGGGCACCAGCACCAGGGCCAGGGTGCCCGCCTGACGCGGCGCTGTTTCCTCTAGCAGGCGTTGCAGGGTGGGCAGCAGATAGGCCAAGGTCTTGCCGCTGCCGGTTGCCGCGCTCACCAGCAGGTCGCTGCCGGTGAGTGCGGCGGGAATCACCTGGGCCTGTACGGGGGTGGGCGTTGCCAGCGCCAGTTCATCCAGGGCGAGGCGCAGTTGGCGATCAAGGGGGAGCTCTTGCAGCACGGTAGGCATTCCAGTCAGGCGGGTGGGCTATTCTAACGTAAGTCGCGACGCGGCGGCGGGCACAGTGCGGCAATCTCATCTAGACTGAGGCGGTCGCCGGGCATAAAACCAGAAGACAGAATGAGGGGAGCAGCGTGTTGAAAGGCAAGCGAATCGGCATTATCACCGCCCTGTTGGGGCTGGCCGGCCTGCTGGCGGCCACCGCCCAGGCCGCGCCGGACTACACCTTCGAGACCGACAGCCGGGTGGTTGCCTTTGCCGATGTGCATGGCGCCTACGACGACTGGACTCGCCTGCTGCGAGAAGTGCAGGTGATCGACCAGCAGAACCGCTGGATCGGCGGTGGCGCCCACCTGGTATCCACCGGCGATCTAGTGGATCGGGGGCCGGGTTCACGGCAGGTGGTTGAGTTGCTGATGCAGCTGCAACAGCAGGCCCGCGCCGCCGGCGGTGATGTGCACCTGACCCTGGGCAATCACGAAGTGATGGTGATGACCGGTGACCTGCGTTACGTGTCTGCGGAGGAATACGCCGCCTTCGCCGCCGATGAAAGCCCCGCCGAGCGGGAGGCCCTGTGGCGGGACTACCGCAAGGTCAACCCCGGTGGCGACGAGGCAGAGGTGCGAGCCGTATTCGAGCAGCAGTATCCCCCCGGCTATGTGGCCCTGCGCAAGGCCTTCTCGCCCGGTGGCGCAATCGGCGACTGGCTGCTGCAGCAGCAGTTTGCGGTGAAGGTTAACGACAGCGTGTACATGCACGGGGGCATCGCCAAAAACCCGGCGTTCAATTCCCTGGAAGCGCTCAATGAAAAAATGCTGAGCGAGCTGCGCGACTTTCTCGACAACATGGGCAAGCTGCGCGCCGCCGGGGTGATGCCCTGGCACGTGGGCTACCACGACCGGCTGACCTACCTGAACGCCCGCGCCGAGGAATTTGCCGCCGCCAACCCGCGCACCCGTGCCGACTGGTTTGACCCGCTACAGGCCGTGTTCGACGCCCAGACCGCCTTTGTATTCAGTGACGACAGCCTCAACTGGTACCGGGGCTCTGCCCTGTGTCATCCCTACGCCGAAAGCTGGAACACCGAGGTGTTCCTGAAAAACGTGGGCGCACAGCAGCTGGTGATCGGCCATACCCCGACCCACGGTGAGGTCCAGTCGCGCATGGATGGCAAGGTGCTGCGCCTGGATACCGGCATGCTCAACAGCGTTTACAAGGGTCGGGCGTCGGCCCTGGTGAGCGAGGGTGGCGAGCAGTTCGTGCATTACCTGGGCGAGCCGCAGCGGGCCGCGCCGGTGCCAGAGCAGCGCGACCTGGCCATGGAACTGTCGGGCATGAGCGATGCCGAACTGGAGCAGTTCATGCAGAGCGCGCCGGTGGTGGCGGTGGAGGACATTGGCACCGGCATCACCAAGCCCAAGCGGGTAACCCAGGAGCAGGACGGCAAAAGCAACGATGCCGTTTTTAAGTACGAAGATACCGACCCCGGCCTGCAGAACAAAACCCACTACAGTATTCGCACCGCCGACGACAGCGACCGCTACGTGTACGATGTGGCGGCCTACAAGCTGGACCGCCTGCTGGGTTTGAACCTGGTGCCCACCGCGGTGATCGGCCAGGTGGAAGGTACCGAGGGCGCCCTGTCTGACTGGGCCGACAATACCATCAACGAACGCGACCGGCTGGAGCAAAAGCTGCCCTTTAACAGCTATTGCCAACAGTCCGAGCAGTACCGTCTGCGCTTTGTGTTCGACATTCTGATTCACAACGATGACCGCAATCTCACCAATATCCTGTGGACCAAGGACGGCTACATGCTGCGCTTCATCGACCACAGCCTGGCCTTCCGCTCGCGCGACAAGCGGCCCAAACAGTATCGCAAAGTGGATCTGCGGGTGTCGGATCTGCTGATCCAGCGCCTGCAGGCGCTGACTGCCGAGCAACTGCAGGCGGAGTTGGGGGCGTATCTTCACCCACGCCAGATCGAGGCCATTCTCAAGCGCCGCGATTTGATCGTGAAAGAGGCGGTGCGCACCGCCGACCCGTCCTGAACCCGCACTGCGGCGGGGTCACCCCCGCCCGCCTGCGCCCCCCGCCAGAGCGATGAAGGACGCCATGACCCATCCCCTGCAGGCCTTTATGGACGTGCGCCGCGGCGAGTGGCCTCTGGCGCTTGCCATGCTGAGTTACTTTTTTCTGGTCATCACCAGTTTCTGGATTCTCAAGCCCCTGAAGAAGGGCCTGTTTATCGAGTACTACGACGCCAGCGGTTTCAGTCTGCTGGGGATGAACTTCAGCGCCGCCCAGGCGGAACTGCTGGCCAAGGTGCTCAACATGGTGGTGGCCTTTGTGGCGGTGGTGGTGTTCAGTGCCCTCAGCCGGCACCTGCGGCGCGAGCGCCTGAGTTTTGTGTTCTGCGGCTTCTTCCTGCTGTGCTACGCACTGTTCGGTCGCTGGCTGTCGCACCTTGGCGATGGCACGGTGTGGAGCTTCTATCTGTTCGGCGATTTGTTCAGCACCCTGATGGTGGCGACCTTTTTCGCCTTCCTCAATGATGCCGTCTACCCGGAGACGGCCCGCCGCCTCTATGGCCTGGTGGGCCTCGGGGGGGTGGCTGGCGGGGTGTTTGGTTCCACCATTGTGCGGGTCAACATCGACAACTTTTCCTATCCAGGGTGGCTTGGCATTTGCGCCGTGCTGGCGGTGCTGATGGTGGTGGCGGCCGCGGTGGCCGGGCGCTATGTACAGGTGCCGGCCGCGGCGAGCGAGCCGGCACGGCCGGCCCAGGCTCGGTCAAAGACTCAGCCCGCGCCCGAGCCTAAACCAAGAACCCGGCGGCACGGCCCGGCCACCGAAGGGGCGGCCCTGGTGTTTCGCTCCCGCTACCTGATGGCGGTGGCGGCCATTGTGGGGCTGTACGAGGTTATCTCCACCATTGTGGATTTCCAGTTCACCGCGACGGTGGCCCACTACCTCAGCGGCCCGGCCATTGGCGCCCAGTTTGCCCTGGTGTTCTCCATTACCAACTGGGTGTCGCTGCTGGTGCAGCTGTTCCTCACCGGGCTGGTGATGTCGCGCTTTGGCGTGGGGCTGGCGCTGCTGGTGCTGCCCTGCACCATTGCCATGGGGTCGGCGGCCTTTCTGGTGTTCCCGGCGCTGTGGGTGGGCAGCCTGCTGAACACGGCGGATAACGGCTTCAGCTACTCCATCAACCAGTCCGCCAAGGAGGCCCTGTACGTGCCCACCACGCCGGCGGAGAAGTACCGGGCCAAGGCCTTTATCGATATGTTTGTGCAGCGCTTTGCCAAGGCGGTGGCGGTGCTCATCAGCCTGGGCCTGACCTACGCCTTTGGCGATTTCAACAGCCTGCGCTACCTGAGCCTGGTGACGTTGCTCCTGCTGGTGGTGTGGGTAGCGGCGGCGCGCTACGCCGGCCGTGTGTTCCGTGACTACGAGGAGGCCAGCGACACGCCGGCGCCGTAAATCACGTTAAAGCTCACTTCCGCCTCCAGCCCGTCGAAGTCGCGGGCCACCACTTTGATGCGCAAGTGGCCGCTGCTGTCGTCCGGCGGGTGAAAATGAAAGCGGCGCTTGAGGCTGTCGAAGGTGACCCACTGGGGAAGCCGCTCGCCGTCGTCGCACTGGGCGCGATAACGCAGGGCGTCGCCCACGTCGGGGTCGATGAAGGTGTCCTCCGCCAGTTGCAGGCGGGTCAGGCTGCCGGCGGGAATGACCATGTCATCCAACTGGTCGGTGGCCACCGGCGGGTGGTTGGCCAGACTGCGGGCGGCGTCCTCACGGTGGCGCCGGCCAATGCCGATGGACACCAGTAACAGCGCCACTGCCAGCAGGGCGTTGATCAGCACAAAACCCTGCAGCGCCAGGCCCAACAGCGCACTGGCCAGAAAGACAAAGCCCCCCGACAGCACATCACCCAGGCGGAAGAAAAACGTGTCGATGGTGTGCTTGCCGACGTACTTCTCCTCCCGCCGCACCGGCAGGAAGAGGGCGTGGCGGGTGGTGGTTTCCAGCGAGTAATTCACGCTGTTTTCCAGCATCAGGGCGGCCCTGACCACTGCCAGCACCGGCACCAGGGCGATCAGGCTGTAGCTGGCGATCATCAGCACCGGCAGCACATAGAGCGCACCGGCAATGCCGATTCTTTTATAGATGCGCGATACCAGAAAAAGCTGGATCAGAAAGCCGAGGGCGGTGGTGAGGAACAGGTAGCGAGCGTAGAAGGTGGTCAGGTAGTCATCCGCCTCGCGGGGGGCGAGGGTGCGGCTGTGTTCGGTGACAAAGCTGGCGAGGATGTACTCGCCGTTGGTGTTGATCAGGTTCAACAGAATCACCAGCGCCGCTATCAGGCGCAGGGTGGCGCTGTTCCACACCACCAGAAACCCCTGCGCCAGTGGATAGGCGGGGCTGGGCGCCGGCTGAATGTCGGCGATGGCGGCAGAGCCTTGGGGCACCAGGTGGCCGGTGGCGCCGGCCAGCCCCGCCGCCAGCAACAGCAGCAAAGCCGCCAGCAGCATCACCCCGCCGTGGCCGATGTGCCCGTCCACGTCGGCCGAAACGCCGGAGCCGATCAGGGCTCCCAGGGCGCCGGCGGCGGCAATCAGCGGGAAGATGCGCTGGCCGGAGCGCAGGTTGAACAGGTCTGCCGCGAAGGCCCAGAACACCGCCAGCATCATCACCGAGGCAATGCCGAGCCACACATAGAAGGCAACCGCAACGCCGAGGCTGGCGCTCCAGGCGGCGGCAAACAGCAGCAGGTTGAGGGCGAAAAACAGCATCGTGCTGCGGTAAAGAAAGTGTTTTTCGCCACTGTCGCGCACCCGACGGTAGACGGCGGCGAACAGCGGCACAATCAGCATCAGCAGCACGGCCTGCACGGCGGTGGAGTAGGTTTTCAGTTCCGCCGAGCCCTCCGCCAGGATCATCGGTTCGCGGATGACTTTCAGCAGGTAGTAGGCGAACATGATGGCAAACGACTGCAGGCACAGACGCTTGGCGGCATAGCCCTCACCCGGCCGCAGGATGGTGAACAGCGAGAAAAACCGTTCTGTGCGTGTAAATCGGCGGGGCATGCAGTGCGTCAGGTGGCCGGGCGTTGTCTGGCAGTATAACGCGATTCCCCCGGGTTGCAGGGCGCGCCACCGCGCATGCCAACCGTCACATTCCCCCGATAACAGGAGCAAGCAATGACCAGAGCAGTACGCATCACCGCCGCCGGCGGACCGGAGGCAATGACCCTGGCAGACATCGAACTGGAAGCACCCGGCCCCGGCATGGTGCAGGTGGAAAACCGCGCCATTGGCCTTAACTTTATCGACACCTACCACCGCAACGGGCTCTATCCGCTGGCGCTGCCCACCGGGCTTGGCACCGAGGGTGCGGGTGTGGTCACCGCCGTGGGCGAAGGCGCAGACCTCGCGGTGGGCGACCGGGTAGCGTACTGCTCCGCTGGTATCGGCAGTTATGCCGATGCCCTCAACCTGCCTGCGGCCCGCCTGGTCAGGATTCCCGAAGGCGTGGATTTTGATACCGCCGCCGCCGTGATGCTGAAGGGCCAGACGGTGGAGTATCTGCTGCAGCGCTGCCGGCCCCTGGCGCGTGGCGACACCTGCCTGTTTCACGCCGCCGCTGGCGGCGTCGGCCTGCTGTTTGGCCAGTGGGCCAGCGCGCTCGGGGCAACGGTCATCGGCACCGTCAGTTCCGCCGCCAAGGCCGAACTGGCCCGGGCCAATGGCTATGCCCATGTCATTAACTACAGCGAGCAGGACGTGGCCGAAGCGGTGGCGGAGATCACCGGCGGGGCCGGTGTGCCGGTGGTGTACGACGGGGTGGGGCGCGATACCTTTGCCGCCTCCCTCGCCAGCCTGCAGCCCCGTGGGCTGCTGGTCAGCTTCGGCAATGCCTCGGGCGCGCCGGAGCCGGTGGACCTGCAGCAACTGGCCCTGGGGGGCTCCCTCTATGTAACCCGCCCGACCCTGGTGACCTACACCGGCACCACCGAGGAGCTGCGCGACTCTGCCGCCGCTGTCTTCGAGCGGGTACTGGACGGCCGCCTGCGGGTGGAAATCCAGCAGCGCTACCCGCTGGCGAATATCGCCGACGCCCACCGGGACCTGGAGGCCCGCCGCACCACGGGCTCCACGGTCATCGTGCCGTGAACCGCTGGCGCGAGCCGGTCACCCTGCAGGGCGATCTGGTGCGGCTCGAGCCCCTGTCGCAGGGCCATGCCGAAGCCCTGTTTGACCAGGGGCGCAGCGAGGCGGACTGGGCCTACATGCCCCGGGGGCCGTTTACCGACCTGGCCGATACCCGGCGCTGGATTGACGAGGCGCTCGGCAATCCCGGCAATCCCGGCAGCCCCAGCGGCTCCAGCTACCTGCCCTTCGCTATTGTTGATGTTGCCAGCGGCCGCGCGGTGGGCAGCTCGCGCTACCTGAATATGCGCCCGGAGCACCGCGGCCTGGAAATCGGCTGGACCTGGCTGGGCGCCGACTGGCAGCGCACCGGCGTGAATACCCAAGCCAAGTTCCTGCTGCTGGAATACGCCTTCGAGGGCCTGGGTTGTATACGGGTGGAGTTCAAGACTGACGAGCGCAACCTGCGCTCACAGCGGGCGCTGGCGCGCATTGGCGCCGTGCGCGAGGGGGTGCTGCGCCAGCACATGGTGGTGCAGCAGGGCTACCGGCGCAATTCGGTGTACTTCAGCGTGCTGGACGACGAATGGCCCGCCACCCGGGCGCATTTGCTGGCCCTGCGCGGCAGGGCCGGTTGAGCCAGGGGCCTACTGCACCAGTTCGTTGTCGCTGAACATGCCCTCGAACAGGGGGCCGCTCAGGTAGCGCTCGCCCGAATCCGGCAGGATGGCAACAATGGTCTTGCCGGCGTTTTCCGGCCGCCGGGCCAGGCGGTCCGCCACCGCCATGGCGGCGCCAGAAGAGACCCCGGCGAGGATGCCCTCCTGCTGCATCAGCTTGTGGGCCCATTCAAAGGCCGCCTCGTTGCTCACCTGCTCCACCACATCCACCATGTCCAGATCCAGGTTGGCGGGCAGGATGCCAGCGCCAATGCCCTGGATTTTGTGGGGGCCGTGGCTGGGCTCCTGGCCTGCCTTGGCGGCGCTGATAATGGTGGAGCTGTCTGGCTCGACCGCCACTGTGGTGATCGCCTTGCCGCGGGTGTGCTTGATGTAGCGCGAGATGCCGGTGAGGGTGCCGCCGGTGCCAACCCCGGAGACAAGAATGTCGATACCGCCGTCGGTGTCGTCCCAGATTTCCGGGCCGGTGGTGGCCTCGTGGATGGCCGGGTTGGCGGGGTTTTCAAACTGGTGGGGGCCCCAGTATTTGGCCGGGTCCGAGGCGAGGATTTCCTCGGCCTTGGCGATGGCGGCGGGAATGCCCTTGGCGCCCTCGGTGAGGATGATGTCCGCCCCCAGGGCCTTCATCAGCTTGCGGCGCTCCAGGCTCATGGTGCTTGGCATGATCAGGGTGCAGCCGTAACCCCGGGCGGCGGCCACAAAGGCCAGGGCAATGCCGGTATTGCCGCTGGTGGGTTCGACAATGGTCATGCCGGGCTTCAGGCTGCCGTCCTGCTCGGCGGCGTTGATCATGGCCGCGCCGATACGGCACTTGACCGACATCGCCGGGTTGCGGTTCTCCAGTTTGACGAAAATATTGCCCTCGCTGATGCGGTTGATGCGCACCAGCGGTGTCCTGCCGATGGTGCCTGCGTTGTCCTGGTAGATATTGGCCATGTGTCGTCCTCCTGGTGAGCGCCGGGCGCCGCAGGGCGCCGTGAGAGCTGCAAGGGTAGACCCGGGCGGGGGGCATGTCCACGCCCCGGGCCGGGTGCAGCGCCCGCTGAAAAAAATTGTGAAGGATGGTGGAACTTCCCCTGCCGGGGTGCGTCTGAGTAGACAGTGGTAAGACGGTAACCCTCTGCCGGCCAGGGTCAGACAGCCCCGCCAGCACGCAGAGGCCCCATCAGGTCCAAACCCCCTGGAGATAGTTTCTATCTCTGTTCCAACCGGCCCCCTGGGCCGGTTTTTTTATGGCTGGCGATTCATCGCGGCAAGAATCGACGCGCCCGTCTGCGGCCCCACCAGGGTGGCAATGAGCGCGCCCCGGGTATCCAGAATCAGGGTGGTGGGCAGCACCACCGGGCGCGGTGTGCCGAGTTCGGCGGCGGGGTCGGGGATGATGGGAAAGTCCACCCCGAGTTCGGCCACCTGGGCCGCCAGTGCCTCGCCGGTCAGGCCGTCGTAGTTCACGCCCAGCACCTGGATGTCGCCGTGCTCCCGGTCCAGGCGGTTCAGCTCGGGGATTTCCTCAATGCAGGGTTTGCACCACTTGGCCCAGTAGTTCACCACCACCCACTGGCCGCTGTAGCTGGCAACGCCAGCTGGCGCGGCCGAGTCGCCCTTGCCGCAGGCGGCCAGCAGGGTGACGAGCAGGGCAATAACGCAGGTTCTCATTCTTCAAACAGCTCCACGAGGTTCATGTTCATGTTTTCGCGCTGGTGGCTGCGCTCATTGCGCAGCAGGTGATAGGCCCGCTGTTGCCAGTCCAGTTGGGCGTCGATGGCCTCCCGGTCCAGGGCGCGCTCGTCGTTGACCCACTCCTTGACCTGCCAGAAGCTGATGGTGTGCAGGTCGCGGCACAGGAAGTAATTGCCCCGGTGGTTCTGGGCAATCAGCTTGTGCTGCATGAAGATTTCCCGCAGGAAGCGCCAGGTTTCGCTGTCGAGCCCCTGCACCACTTTTATGCGCCCGCTCAGCAGTTCCAGCTCGCGCACCGGGCGGCCGCTGCGCTGGCGGGTCCAGAACAGGTACAGCACATCCAGGGCCTTGAGCACCGTGGGCCGGGCGGCCTGGTCAGAGTTCTGGTAGGAGGACAGGCTGTGCACAAAAATCGCCCCCAGCAGCACGATGTTCCAGGACAGGTAGATCCACATCAAAAACAGCGGCACCGCGGCAAAAGCGCCGTAGATAAAGGTGATGCTGGAGCCCGCCACCAGTTTGGCAAACAGGGTGCGGGCGAGGTTAAAGCCAAGGGCGGCCAGAAAGCCCCCGGCCAGCGCATGGCGAAAGGGCACCCGGCAGTTGGGAACGGTGACGTAGAGCAGGGTAAAGCCCGCGCCGGTCAGCAGCAAAGGGGTCAGGCGCAGCAGCAGGTCGGCCACGCCGATAACGTCGTAGTCCTCCACGAACAGGGCGGCGGCGGCCACCATGCCGGGAATGCCCAGGGCCAGGCCGATGGTGATGGGCGCCAGGCTCAGCACCGCCCAGTAAATGAGGAAGCTGGACAGGGCGCTGCGGTTCTCCCCGGTGCGCCAGATCAGGTTGAAGGCGCGCTCAATATTGCGCAGCATCAGCACCGCCGTAATCACCAGGAACACAATACCGAAGCCGGTGAGGTTCTTGGCCTGGCGGGAGAAGTCCTCCAGGTAGCCTTCCAGCTCGGTGCTGGTGTCGGGCAGCAGGTGCTCGAACATCAGGTCCTGCATGCGCGTTTCCAGGCCGTCGAAGGCCGGCACCGCCGAGGCCATGGTGTAGAGCACCGTCATCAGCGGCACCAGGGCGAACAGGCTCATGTAGGTCAGGGCCGCGGCGTTGTCGGTACAGCGGTCGGCACCGAAGCGCTCCACCAGGTAGGGGATGCGCGGCCAGAGTTTTTTGATTTTTGCTTTGAGTGCGTCCATGGGCCGCATTATGGCACGGGGCACGCGGGGCAACGAGGGCGGGTTGCGCACGGGGTTACAGAGGGGGTTATAGAGGGGGTTATAGAGGGCGAGATAGAGGATGCTGTAGAGCGCACGGCCGCCAGATCGCCCCGCGCCTTTGTTATACTCGCGGCCTTTCGACCCTGCGGAGACCGACGTGACCGACATCCAGATCTACCACAACCCGCGCTGTTCCAAGTCGCGCAATACCCTGGCCCTGCTCAACGACAAGGGCATCGAGCCGGAGATCATCCTGTACCTGGAAACACCGCCGGATGCCGCCACCCTGCGCACCCTGCTGGGCAAGCTCGGTATGACCCCGGCGCAACTGGTGCGCAAGGGCGAGGATGCCTACAAGGCGCTGGGGCTGGGTGCCGACAGCGGCGACGAGCAGCTGCTGGCGGCCATGGCGAGCCACCCGAAGCTGATCGAGCGGCCCATTGTGGTGCGCGGCGAGCGCGCCGTGCTCGGCCGGCCGCCGGAGAACGTACTGGATTTGCTGGGCTAGCGCCGCATGACGACCCCCTACATTCTGGTGCTGTACTACAGCCGCCACGGCGCCGTGGCGGACATGGCGCGCCAGGTGGCGCGCGGGGTGGCCACGGTGAATGGCATGGAGGCCCGCCTGCGCACGGTGCCGCCGGTGTCCGCCGACTGTGAACAGAGCGGCCCGGAGATTCCCGACGACGGCCCGCTGTACTGCGAACTGAACGACCTGCGCGACTGCGCCGGCCTGTTGCTGGGCAGCCCCACGCGCTTTGGCAACATGGCGGCTCCGCTGAAGTACTTTCTGGATGGCACCTCCGAGCTGTGGCTCAGCGGGGCCATGATCGACAAGCCCGCCGCCGTGTTTACCTCCACCTCCAGCCTGCACGGCGGCCAGGAGAGCACGCTGCTCAGCATGATGCTGCCCCTGCTGCACCACGGCATGGTCATGGCCGGCCTGCCCTACAGCGAGGCGGGCCTGCTCAGCACCGAATCCGGCGGCACGCCCTATGGCGCCTCCCACTGGGCCGGCAACGACAACAGCCGCGCCCTGGATGACACCGAGGCGCACCTGTGCCGCGCCCTGGGGCGGCGGGTGGCAACACTGGCGGCGAGGCTGGCATCGTGAGCGCGGTGGCGCGGTCCGGGCTGTCCAGGGCCAGCTGGCAGATAACCTGGCTGGCCTGGACGGTGCTGTTTGGCCAGCAATTGCTGGATGCCTGGCTGCAGCAGGTGCCCTGGATAATCTGGCTAGGCAAGCTGCTGCCGCTGCTGCTGTTTTTGCCCGGGATGTTGGGCGATAAGCTGCGCAGCTATATCTGGTTGTGCTTTGTGAGCCTGTTGTACTTTATCGCACTGGTGGAGCGCCTTTTCGCAAACCCCGGCAGTGCCCTGGCCATCGTTGGTATGCTGGCGGTGGTCAGCCTGTTCTGCGCCGCCATGCTGTATGTGCGCTGGCGTGCGCGCGAGCTGCGCGGCAGCGGCGCCACACCAGCGCGCCGCTGATGGCCGTTTACCGTCATTGATCGGAGACAGAGAATGAGCAAACCCTCGGCCCTGCGCCGCCTGTTCGGCGGCTTGTGGAACTTCATTACCCGGGTGCGCGTGGCCCTGTCCAACCTCCTGTTCATCGCCGTGCTGGTGCTGCTCTACCTGCTGTTCAGCGGCAGCGGGCCCACACCGCTGCCGGCCAAGGCCGCCCTGCTGCTGAACCCGGTGGGCGTTGTGGTGGACCAGCGCACCCCGGTGGACCCGATGCTGGCACTGGTGGGCGACCCGAGCCCCGCCAGCGACGAGGTGGCGCTGCGCGATATTCTCGATGCCATTCGCTTTGCCGCGGATGACCCGGGCATTACCGCCCTGGTGCTGGAGCTGGACGGCCTGCTGTCGGTGGGCATGAGCAAGACCCTGGAAATCCGCGAGGCGGTGGATGCCTTTCGCAGCAGCGGCAAGCCGGTGATCGCCCGCGGCGACTACTTCACCCAGGACCAGTACCTGCTGGCCAGCCAGGCCGATACCCTGATCCTGCACCCCTTTGGCGCGGTGGCCATGGAGGGCTTTGGCAGCTACCAGAACTATTTCCGCGACGCGCTGGAGAAGCTGTCGGTCAACGTGCATGTGTTCAAGGCCGGCGAGCACAAGTCGATCGCCGAACCCTTCGTGCGCAATGACATGTCCCCCGGCGAGCGCGAAATTACCGCGCGCTGGCTGGGGGATTTGTGGCAGCGCTATACCCGGGAAGTGGAGCAGCGCCGCAGCCTGGAGGCCGGCGCGGTGAACGCCTACGTCAATGGCTATGCCAGCGCCCTCAAGGCCCAGGGCGGCGATACCGCCAAGGCTGCACTGGCGGCGGGGCTGGTGGATGAGCTGATGCCACATCACCAGTCCAACGATTACCTGGCCGGCATTGTGGGCGCGCGCGACGACGAAGAGCGCTTCCAGGCGGTGCCCTTTGAGCACTATGTGGGCCGCAAGCGTGGGCCGGACCTGCCCCAGCCCGATACCGATCACGTGGCGGTCATCACCGCCGAGGGCAACATTCTGCCCGGCGACCAGCCCCCCGGCACCATCGGCGGCGAAAGTCTGTCGCAGCTGATTCGCGACACCGCCGCGGCAGACCGGGTGAAGGCCATTGTGCTGCGCATCAACAGCGGTGGCGGCAGCGTGTTCGCTTCCGAGGTGATCCGCCAGGCGGTGCTGGCCACCCAGGCCGACGGCCTGCCGGTGGTGGTGTCGATGGGGGCCATGGCGGCCTCCGGCGGTTACTACATTGCCGCCAGTGCCGACCGTATCTTTGCCACCCCGGCCACCATCACCGGCAGCATCGGGGTGTTTGCCGCCATTCCCACCTTCGAGGAGCTGATGGGGCGCCTTGGGGTGAACACCGACGGCGTGGGCACCACGGCGCTGGCCGGCTCCCTGCGCGTGGACCGGCCACTGAACGAGCAGGTGGCCAGCGCCCTGACCAGCTCGGTGGAATTTACTTACCGCAACTTCCTGCAGCTGGTGGCGGAAGGCCGCGACATGAGCGTGGAGGAAGTGGACGCGGTAGCCCAGGGCCGGGTGTGGAGCGCCGCCGACGCCAAGGCCAACGGCCTGGTGGATGAGCTGGGCTCCCTGCGCGAGGCCATTGCGGCGGCCGCCGAGCTGGCGGGGCTGGATGCGCCGCGGGTTGAGTACGTGAGCAAGCCATTGTCACCACGGGAGCAGCTGCTGCAGCAACTGGCCGAGCGCAGTGCCGGCCTAAACCTGCGCAGTGCCGCCGGCTTTGCGCCGGCCAGCCGGATGGGCCAGACCAGCGCCGCCCTTGACCTGCTGCTGGCGCCCCTGAACGAGGCGGCGGAGCTGATGGCGTCGCTGCGCGACCCCGGCCACCTGTACATGCGCTGCCTGGCCTGCGCCGCGCCGCTGTAGGGTTGGGTGCTTGCTGGGGATAGGGGCTGGGCGTTAGCCAGGGCTTTTTACAGGGAGTTGGCCGGGACGTTAGCCAGGGCTTTTTCCGGGAGATGGCACGTAAAAAAGCCGCTGGCCGGTAACGGCCAGCGGCAGGATGCACCCCTCAGGGCTGGTATAGCCGGGTGTCGAGGTTGTCGGCACCGCTGATGGTGAGCACCGCACCATCGCCTTCGATGCTGCCCACGGATACCAGCGCCTCCCAGTTCAGGCAGTCGCTGGCCAGGCTCAGGCGGTAGAGGTTCACCGCGCTGTCTGCCGCGCTCAGTTCGCCACTGCCGCTGCAGGGGCTGCTGAGGGTCACACTGCCATCGGCGCCGATGCTCAGTTGTGTCAGGCCGCCAACGCCGTCTTCCCGGGCATAATCGCCCTCGGGCGCGGAGCCGGCAGCGCTGTCTGCCGCCAGCGGCGCACTGGCCTCACCGGACAGGCCATTGACGCGGACGGTGGCGCCAAGCACCTCGTCGTCGATGGCAAAGGTGAGTTCCACGCTGCTGCCATCGCGGCCATCGCGCCCGCTGAAGTGCAGCTCGCCGGCGGATTCGCTGGTGTCACCCCACAGTACGATATCGGCCACTTCGTCGTCGTCGCTGTCGATGGCAACGGCGGTGACGCCATCCCTGGCCAGGTTCACCGTCAGCAGCGCCAGGTTGCCATCATCAGTCACGATCTGCCCGCGGTAGATGCCGGTGCTGTCCAGATCGGTAACCTCCGGCGGCGGTGGTGGCTCCGGTGGCGGCGGGGTGTCCGGGCGGCTGTCACTTGAGTCGCTGCAGGCCCCCAGCAGCGCGCAGGCCGCCAGGGCAGTGATCAAATACCGCATTATTCACCTCCGGCGCTGAGGTCGCGCAGTTTCAGCTGCAGCAGCTCGCGCTTGCGCAGGCCGGCGGTGAAGTCGCCATCCATGGTGGTGATGGTGACGTAGCCAGCGGCAGACATGCTGGTTTCGTCGTTCACATCCAGGCCGGCGGCGGCAAAGTCCTCGATGGTGGCGTCGGGGTTGTTGGCCAGTTCGTTGGCCAGCGCCTCGTCGCCCAGCAGGCTGGCCAGGCTCACCAGGCCATTGAAGGCAATATCCACACCGCCGGCGTCATTGGCGGTGGGGCCGTAGAGGATGTCGGTCCGGGTGCCAAGGGTGGTGTGGGCGATACCGCGCACCGGCCCGGGCGGGTTGTTGATGTTAAGGGCCGTCAGCGGCGGCAGCAGGGCTTCACCGGCTTCGCGCTGTTCTTCCAGTGCAGCCACCACCTCAACCACCAGGTCGGCCAGCTCGGCGACGCTCATACCCGCTTCACCGCTAAAGCGGTTGTGGCTCACGGCAATGGCCGGAATGCCCGACAGTACCGCGCCCACCGCCGCACCCACGGTGCCCGAGGAAGTGGCGGTACTGCCAATATTCTGGCCGTCGTTGATGCCGCTCACCACAAGGTCGATATCGGTACCCTTCAGGCGCTGCAGGCCCACCAGCATGCTGTCCTTGGGAGTGGCGGAGATGGTGATGGTTTCGTCTTCGGCGCCCTCGGCCGGGTTGGCGGAAGGCACCCGCACGCAGTAGCGATTCTCTGCCCCGGTAGGGCCGTGGAAGCCGACGTTGCTGATGTCGTAGCTGCTGCCAATAGCGGTGGAAATGGCGCCACCCCGGCCGCTCTGTTCGCCGGCGGGGGCGTACATGGTCACGGAGTGGCCAGCGGCTTCCAGGGCGTCCATCAGCACATTGATGCCCTCGGCGTTACAGGAGTCGTCGTTGGTCACCATGATATTGAGGGACCAGGCCGGTAGGGCAAGGCCCAGGCCCAGGCCGAGGGCCGCGGTGGCAATCCCGCGCCGCAGGGGGTTGAGGGGAAGTACTGGCATTGTGTTGTCCTCTTTATTGACTGTTATGAGGTGCGGCATCCGGTCGCAAGCGGGCGCAAACAGTACCGCACCCGGCCAACATCCCCCGAATCGGGCTCTGTGGCCTCCGGTTTTGCAAAAAAAGAGAAGAAAAACGTGAAAGAAGCGGGCCTTAGCCCTGCTGCTGGTACTGCCGCGGCGTCTGGCCCACCAGGGCGCGAAACTGTTTGTAGAACACCGATTCGGAATTGAACCCACTGCTGAGTGCGATATCGAGCATGGTGCGCTCGCCGGGCTGGCTGCTGCGCAGCAGGGTTTTGGCGGTCTCTATCCGGTAGCCGTTCAGGAAGCTGGCGAAACTGCAGCCCCCCACCTGGTTGATGGTCTGGCTGAGGTGGCTGGGGGGCACCGCCAGCTGGCGGGCCAGTTCCCCCACCTTGAGCTGGGGTTGCAGGTAGGGCTGGCTGTCCTGCATCAGCGCCTGCAGCTGTTGCCACAATTGTTGTGCCTGCTCGTCGCCCAGGCTGCTGGTTTCGTAGCGGGCCTTGGTGGCCTTGCGGTCGGCCCGGGCACTGCGGCTGGCGTGAAAGACAGAAGGGTCAAGCACCGCGAAGAAGGCGATCAGGTAGCTCATGCCCACCGTAAGGGTGATGGACCACAGCTGCTGCGGCCAGCCAATGGTGCCGGGCAGCCAGCGGCCCATGGCAAACAGCAGCCCCGGCAGGGCCAGGGCGGTGCAGCCCCACAGCAGGCTGGCCAGCCAGCGCAGGGCCGCTGGCGGCAGCTCGGCCTGGCGGCGGGCCCGGCCCAGCAGGCGCAGGCTGATGCCCAGATAGGCCAGCAGATGGAGGTAGCAGAGCACCCCGATGGTGTGCGGATAGCGGGTGGCCAGGGTCGTGCCGGCCACGGCGTCCAGCAACAAAAGGGCAAAGGGCAGGGTGTGCCACAACTGCGCGCGCCGCCACTGGCTGTCGTGGTCAATGCGGGCCCGGGTATACAGGTACAGGCCGGGGCCGAGCAAAAAAATACTCAGGCTCAGGGGCAGCAGGGGGCCCAGCCATTGGATGTCCGGGGCGTGGCGCGCCATGGTGGATAGCTGGTACACCGTTACCAGCCCCATCAGCGCCGCCAGTTGCTGATTGGCGGCGGTGTGCCGGTTGGGCGGCAGGGCCAGCGCCAGGGTGATCAGGGCGCCCAGCAGGGCGCCGCTGGCGGCGATCAGGCTGGCCAGTCCCACGGGCTGTTAGGCCCCCGCGCTGGGGCTCGCCGCGCCAGAGTGCTGGCGGCGCTCGTTCCAGCGCGCCAGGTCGTCGAGGATCATGTACAAACTGGGCACCAGCAGTAGGGTGATCACTGTGGCGAACACAATGCCAAAGGCCAGCGACACTGCCATCGGCACAATTTCCTGGGCCTGGGCGCTGCGCTCCAGCAGCATGGGCGCCAGGCCGAAGAAGGTGGTGAGGGAGGTCAGCAAGATGGCCCGGAAGCGGGTGGTGCCGGCGTCCATGACTGCCTGCAAAGGGGCAACGCCGTCGCGTACCGCCTTGTTGATGTAATCCACCAGAATCAGGCTGTCGTTCACCACCACGCCGGACAGGGCGATAACCCCCATCAGCGACATCATCGACAGGGGGTAGCCGGTGATCCAGTGGCCCACCACGGCGCCGATCACGCCAAAGGGAATCACCCCCATGATGATCAGCGGTTGCAGGTAGGATTTGGTGGGCACCGCCAGCAGGGCGTAGATGCCAAACAGCGCGAGGCTGAAGCCGATCATCATGCTGCGGGCCATTTTCATTTCTTCTTCGGCCATGCCGGAGATGGCCCAGCGCAGGCCGGGGTACTTCTCTATCAGCTCGGGTATGACCCGGGCCTCGATATCGGCCATCACGCGGCCGGGTTCAACCAGATCTTTGTTGGCCTCGGCGGTGACCTCGGCGGCCCGCTGGTAGTTGATGTGGGTGGCCTTCAGCAGGCCCTGTTCCACCCGCAGGCGGGCTACGGTGCCAAAGGGCACCTCGCTGCCGTCCGGGGTGCGGATGAACATGTCGTGCAGGCTGCTCACCGTTTCCCGGTCGGCCCGCGGGTAGCGCACCATCACGCGGATTTCGTCAATGCCGCGCTGGATGCGCTGGGCCTCGGCGCCGTAAAAGGCGTGGCGCACCTGGCTGGCCAGGTCGAAGCGGGTCAGGCCAAGGGCTTCGCCCTCGGGCAGGATGTCGATATGGAATTCGTCCCGCGTATCGCTGGCGCCGTTGCGGATGTCGTACAGGCCCTCGTAGTGGCGCAGGGCTTCCTCCAGTTCCTGGGAGGCGGCGCGCAGGGTGTCGAAGTCGTTGTGCATCAGGTCGAAGGCGATGGTGGGGCCAAACTCCGGGCCGTCGGCGCTGGAGATGGCCAGTACCTCGGTGCCGTGGATGAAGCCGATCTTGTCCCGCCAGCGGCGCTCGATTTCCCGTGTGCTGATCGAGCGTTTGTCTTCCTTGGTCAACTCCACGTCGATGCCGCCGGACACCCGGCTGGCGCCGTAGGCGAAGATGTGTTTCACCAGCTTTTCGCCGCCGTGGCTGCGCTGGTGCTCGGCATCTACGTCCTGCAGGGCGCGGGCCACTTTCTGGATGGCCTCCAGGGTGCGCTCTTCGGGAGTTCCCTCGGACATGGTGACATCGGCGTGCAGGAATTCGCCGGGCACGTCCGGCGCCAGCACGGTGCGCACCACGCCCCCCACCAGCAGGCCGGCGCACAGGATCAGGCCGGCGATAAAGGTGGCCAGGGTCAGGTAGCGGTTGCGCACACAGCGCGCCACAAAGGGCGTGTAGCGCTGGTCGATAAAGGTTTTGAGCCAGCCGTTGATGGCTTCCTGACGGTGGTCGATGTACAGCAGCAGGCGGTTGCGGGTGGGTTTGCTGTGGGCCAGGTGGGAGGGCAGAATCCACTTGGACTCCACCAGCGAGAAGGCCAGGCACAGAATCACCACCCAGCCGCAGGCGGCGGGCATGGCGGCGAACATGCCCTCCATGAACAGGGTGGGGGCAAAGGCCACGATGGTGGTGAGCACGCCAAAGGTGGCGGGAGTGGACACCCGGTACACCCCGCGAATCACGTTGTCCACGCTGTGGCCGTGGCGCTCGGTTTCGGAGTAGGCGCTCTCGCCCATGATAATGGCGTCGTCCACCACAATCCCCAGCACCAGAATAAAACCGAAGATGCTGATCATGTTCAGGCTGGCGTGAATGTAGGGGGTGTTGATCATCGCCATGGCCCCCAGGAAGCACACCGGAATACCCAGCATCACCCAGAAGGCCAGCTTGATTTCCAGGAACAGGGCCAGCACCAGGAACACCAGCAGGGCGCCCATGGCGAGGTTGCTGAACATCATGCCCAGGCGGCCTTCCAGGTAGAAGGTGATGTCGGACCAGGGCTCCAGCACCACGTTGTCGGCCAGGGTGCGGTTTTTCTCTTCCAGATAGGCCTTGGTGACCCGGGCGGTGTCGATGATGTCCTGCTCGCCCATGGCGTACACCTGGATGCCGAGGGAGTAGCGGTTGTTGAACAGGGCAAAGCCCTCGGCTTCCTCGAAGTCGTCCTTCACGGTGGCGATGTCGCCCAGCAGCAGGCGGGTGCCATCGGCGTTGGTGCGCAGCACGATGTTCTCGAAGTCCTGCTGCACGTAGGCCTGGCCCAGGGTGCGCAGGGCGATATCGCCGTGCTCGGTGCGCACCGAGCCGGCGGGCAGATCCAGCGACGAGGCGGAGATGATGTCCGCCACCTCGCCCAGGCTCAGGTGATATTCCCGCAGCAGCTGCTCGGAAATTTCAATGGAGATCTCATACTCGCGGGCCCCCACCACCGTCACCGAGGATACCTCGGGGTAGGTCAGCAGTTCCCGGCGCACTTCCTCTGCCAGGGTCTTCATGCTGCGTTCGCCCAACTCCCCGGAAAGCTGCAGGGTGATGGCCGGAAACTGCAACTCCGGCTGGCTGATAATGGGTTTTTCCGCTTCCTCGGGGAAGAACAGGATGGCGTCGATGCGGTTCTTGACGTCGTCCATGAGCTTGTTGAGGTCGGTGCCTTCCAGCGGCTCGATCATCACCCGGGCGTGGGATTCCAGCGCATCGGACTCCACCCGCTTGATGCCGTCCACATCGTTGATGGCTTCCTCGATCTTCAGCACGATGCCCTGTTCCACTTCCTCCGGCGGTGCGCCGGGGTAGGACATGTTGATGAAAATCACCTCCAGGTCGAAGGCGGGGAACATGGCGCGCTGGATGGTGAATGCGCTGCCAAGGCCCACCACCATGATGATGATCATCAGCAGGTTGGCGGCCACCGGGTTGCGCGCGAACCAGGCGATGATGCCCGTGGGCACGGCGTTTGGGTCCTGCATCAGGCCTCCGCGTCGGGCGCCGCGGCGCTATCTCTGCCGGCGGCACTATCCCGGGCGGCGGCGGGCGTATCGCGCTGGGCGGCTTCCACCGTCGTCGCCTTGGGCAGTGCGTCGGTCTGGTACTGCTGCCGCAGTTGCGCCGAACTGCGGCTGGAGACCACCTCCACCTCGGAGCCCGCCAGGGAGGTGTCCAGGCTGGTGAGGGAGACACGCTCGCCGTCTTCCAGCCCGGCGGACACATACACCAGGTCGCCGCCGGTGCGCAGGATGCTCACCTCGCGGTCGCGCAGGCGGTTGTCGCCATCCACCACCCACAGGTGGTTGCCGGCCCGCATCACATAGCGCGGCAGGGCCACCAGGTCTGGCAGGGCGCGGCCGCGGATGTTGGCGTTGACGAAAGTGCCCACCCGCAGGGGCTCGCGCTGGGGGTCCTGCAGGGCGTAGGGGTCTTCTATGCGGGCGACGGTATAGAGCACCCGGGAGCGCTCGTCGAACACCCCTTCGCTGCGGTGCAGCTGTGCCGCCCAGTGGTTCACCACCCCGCCCACGTCGGTATACAGGTCAATCTCGGCGCCCTGTGGATACACGCCCAGCCCCGGCAGTTCCAGGTACTCCAGCTTGCCCTGGGGAATGGGCAGGCGCACCTCGGCTACATCCACGGAGATGATGTCCGCCAGCGCTGAGCCGGGGCTGACGTACTGGCCGAGTTCCGCCGACTTGGCGTTGATAAGGGCGTCGTAGGGCGCGCGGATCACGCTGCGCTCCAGGTTGTCGCGGGCGGTGCTGAGGTCGGCGCGGGCCGCCAACAGCTCGGCTTCGGCCTGCTCCAGCTGCGGCTGGCGCAGGTACAGGGCCTTGGCCTCGTCGCTGCGCTGGCTGCCGGCGGGCAGTTTCTTCCACTCCCGCTCGGCCACCTGGGCGCGGCCCTTCTCCTGGGCCAGCAGGCTCTCGGCTGAGGCCACCGCGGACTGGGCCCGCAGCAGGGCGGTCTGGTAGTCGCGAGGGTCAATGCGCAGCAGCACGTCGCCGGCGGCAACGAAGCCGCCCACGTTAAAGGCGTCGGAAACTTCGGTAATACGCCCGGCAACCTCGGCCACCAGGCGGGTGCTGCGCAGGGGGGTCACCGTGCCCTGGGCCTGCACGGGAATGCGGATCACCTCCTTCACCGCTGTGGCCACATCCACCGTCACCGGCACGTATTTGGGTTCGGCAATCTCGGTGGAGGGGCGGGAGGCATACAGCAGGAAGGTGACCGCCAGCGCGGCTGCGAGCATGACGAAGGAAAGGAATGCTTGTTTTTTGCTCAGAGCCACTGGGAATCCAATAAGCAAACCCCGCCGTAGCGGGGGTTGAAAAGAAAGATGTTTTATACCACAGGCCGCCGGCGGCGGCTGTGAAAAACTTGTAATGCGGCGCGGCCTGTGCCGCGCACCGGCTCAGGCCGCGCTGGGCGCTTCGTCCTCTTTTTCGGGGCGCGGCATGTGCACATCCATCTGCGGGAAGGGAATGCTGATGCCCTCGGCGTCGAAGCGGGTTTTCACGGCTTCGTTGGTATCCCACAGCACCGCCCAGTAGTCGGCGGATTTCACCCAGGGGCGCACCAGGAAGTTGACCGAGGAATCGGCCAGCGCACCCAGCGCCACCACCGGCTCCGGCTCGGCCAGCACGCGGCTGTCGCTGGCCAGAATGCCTTCGAGAATCTCCTTGGCCTTGCGGATGTCGTCGTCGTAGGAAATGCCGAACACCATGTCCACCCGGCGGGTGTCGCGGGCGGAGTAATTGGTGATGTTGTTGGACAGGATGGAGCCATTGGGCACGATCACTTCTTTGTTGTCCGGGGTGGTCATGGTGGTGGTAAAAATGCTGATGCTTTCAATCACCCCGGTGGCGCCACCGGCTTCCACGAAGTCACCCTTGGTGAAGGGGCGGAACACAATCAGCATCACCCCGGCGGCAAAGTTGGAGAGCGACCCCTGCAGCGCCAGGCCAATGGCGAGGCCAGCGGCGCCGAGCAGGGCAATCAGCGAGGTGGTGTCTACCCCCAGCTGGCTGAGGGCGGCAATCACCACAAACAGCAGCAACACCCAGCGCATGATGGAGGTGAGGAAGCGCACCAGCACCTCGTCCATGCCGCGCCGTTGCATGAAGCGCTCGACCGCGCCCACCAGAATGCCGACAACGATGCGACCTATAATGAATATGATCAGCGCAAGGGCGATTTTGATACCCCAGGGGATCACGTAGGTTTGCAGCAGGGTGGTTGGGTCGATCTTGTCCATGAGTCGGCTCCTGGCGAGGGGTTGGCGAAAACAGTGCCCTGAATATAGCCAATTTGGCCAGTGCTGCCCAACCGCGAACGGTGAAGCGAGTCGCATTGAATGCCATCAGGACTGCAAAAGGCGCAGAAAAACGCGGTTTTTTTGCGTCTGCGCCATTAAAGCCTGTGATCCTAGCGGGTTGCCACCGCTGGCGCCACCGTGGCAACGCGAAGGCCGTCGGTGGCGCGCGGCAGGCTGGTGGCCAGTATCTGGCTGCCGGCGGGCAGGGCGCCGGTCTGCACCAGCACCTCAAGGGTGCCATCGTCGCGGCTGCGCTGGCCTACCGGGGTTACCTCCAGCGCGCGCAGGCGTTCGTTCTCGATCAGGTAGATGCGGCGGCTGTCGTACAGGCTCTGCACCGGCAGCGCCACGGTGTCTGGCACCGGCGGCAGTGCCAGGCGCAGGTTGAGGGCGCGGCCCAGTTCGGGCTGCTCGGCCGCCGCCGGCAGGCGGAACAGCCCGTCGATGCCGCTGTGGCCCTTCTCCACCGCCGCAGCCAGGGTTTCCAGTGGCAGGGCTATGTCGCTACCGCTGCCGACGGTGTAGGCCGCAAGGGGCATGCCGCTGGCCAGGGCCTGCTTGATGGCATCCAACTGGTTGCCGGGCAGGGCGGCCCGCACCCGCAGGGCGTCGGTGTCGTACAGGCTGAGCAGGGCCGAGCCCGGCTCCACCCGGTCGCCGGGGGCGGCGCTCACCGCCGAAATGCGCCCGTCAAAGGGCGCGTGCACCCGGGTGTCGGCCAGGCGCAGGGCGCGGTCATCGCGCTGGGCACGGGCCCGGTTCAGGGCGGCCTGGGCACTGGCCAGGCGCTGGGGGTGTTTTTCCACCCGGGCCTGCTGGCGGGCCAGTTCAATGCCCTGGCGGGCCACCTCCTGCAGGGTGTTCTCCATGTGCTCGGTGGCAATCAGCTGGCGCGCGTTCAGGCCCTTGAGACGCTCGGCCTTGGCGCTGGTGAGGCTGTACAGGTCTTCCATGTGCGCCAGCACCCGCTGTTCGGCGCGGATATCCGCCTGCAGGGACGCCAGGGCAGATTCCGCATCGGCCAGATCCGCCTCGGCCTGTTCCAGGGCCAGTTCGGCGTGGGCCGGGTCCAGGCTCACCAGCAGCTGGCCACGGCTCACCCGCTCGCCCTCGCGCACATGCACAACCAGCACATCGCCGCTGCTGTCGCTGCGCATTTCGGCGTGGTGGGGGCTTTCGACCCGGCCAAACAGCATCAGCTCCGGCGACAGGCTCTCGGTGCGGGCGGTCACGGCGGTCACTGGCCAGGCCTTCTCTTGCACCTCGGGCAGGGGCGGCTGCGGTGCGGTGGCCAGCAGGGCGGCGCTGGCCACGGCGGCGCCGCCCAGGGTGAGCAACAGCAGGCGGTTTTTGCGGCTGATCCGGGCCAGTGCGCCGGCCAGGCGGCCAGGTGCCTGTCGCAGGTGCTGTTTGAAGGCGGTCATTGGGTAACTCCTGCCATATCGGATGAGGGTGGGGTGATCACGGTGCCGCGGCGCCGCTTCAGGCGCTGCGACAGGCTCTCCAGCAGCGACAGCACCGCCGGGATGGTGAACAGAATCAGGGTGGAGCCGTACAGCAGGCCAAAGCAGATGACCACCGCCAGCGGCGCCATCACCTGGCCGATGGGGGAGCTCTCCAGCATCATCGGCGCCAGCCCCAGGGCGGTGGTGAGGGAGGTGAGCAGCACCGGGCGCAGGCGCGAGCGGCAAGCCCGCAGCAGGGCTTCGTTCACCTGCTGGCCGGCGTCGCGCCCGGCCTTGTAGGCGTTGATCAGGATGATGGAGTCGTTGACGATCACCCCGGTCAGTGTGAACAGGCCCATGATGGCCATCGCCCCGAGGTTGAGATCCATCAGCTGCAGGCCGGCCAGGGCGCCGGTAAGGCCCAGGGGAATGGCCAGCATCACCGCCAGTGGCCAGCTCCAGGAGGCAAAAATCCAGGCCAGGATGAGGTAGATCAGCAACAGGCCGATCACCGCCCCCAGCAGCATGTCCTGGAAGGTTTCTGCCTCATCGGCAGAGCGCTCGCCCAGGCCGTAGGTGACGCCGTGGCGGCGGGTGATCTCGGGAATGGCGCTCTCTTCCAGTTCGGCAATCACCGCCATCGGCGTGTTCTGCTTGCGGTCCACATGGCCGTACACGTTGATCACCTGGCGCGCGTCCCGGTGGTTGATGCGTTCGATACCGCGGCGGGTGCTCACCTGGGTCACGCTGGACAGGGGCAGCACCGCGCCGGTGGGGGTGCTGATCGGCAGGCGGTTGATGCTGGCCAGGTCAAAGCGCTCCCGTGCCGGCAGCGACAGACGCACCTCCAACTCGGCCCGGTTCTCGGTGAATATCTGCAGCCGGTAGCCCTCGTAGGCGGCGCGCAGCTGGCGGCCGATGTCGGCGCTGGTCAGCCCGGCGGCGCGGCCTTCGGTGGTGAGGCTGAACACCCACTGCTCCTTGCCGTAGGGCAGGTCGTCGAACACGTTGTTGACCCCGGGCATGCGGTTCAGGTGGCCGGCCAGTTCCTCGGCGGCGGCCTTCAGGCTGCCCACGTCGGCGCCGCTGAAATAAAGCTGCAGGTCGGGCCAGTTGTCCTCGCCGTTGCTGAACTGCAGGGTCTCCACATAGGGGCTGGGTGTGATGCGCTGTTGCCAGGCGGCGGAAAACTCCGCCAGCGACACCGCGCGTTCGTTGGGCGGCACCAGTTCCACCCAGATGGCGGCGTACTGCGGGCCGGTGCGCGTCTGCTGCTCCAGAAAGGCCCAGTTGCGCTGGGGTACGTGGGTAACGATGACGCCGCCGCCGAAGGCCGCGTTGGTGGCCAGCAGGGAGCGCTCCATATCGTCCAGCACTGCCTGCTTGTCGGCTTCGCTGGCGCCGGCGGCAAACTGCAGGTAGGCATCGGCAAACTCAAAGTTCAGGTTGATGTTCAGTTCCGGTTTCACCCGGCCACTGGCCAGCAGGGTGAGCGCCACCACAAAGGCTCCCAGCGACAGGGCAAGCACCGAGCGGCGATTGTTGAGCGCGCGCAGCAGCAGGGGGCTGAACAGGGCATCGCGAAAATGCGCAAAGCGGCGGTCGAAGGCGGCGCGAAAGCGGGACGGCTTGCGTTGCTGCTGCATGGCGGCAAAGCTGTGGCGCAGGTGCCCGGGCATAATCAGGAAGCATTCAATCAGCGAGGCGATAATCACGCAGACCATCAGCAGCGGTATTTCGCGGATGAACGGCTCGTCCATCACAATCAGCGGCAAAAAGGCCGCCAGGGTGGTGAGGGACGAGGCCATCACCGGGGCGAACATGTGCTGGGCGCCCTGGGCGGCGGCCTGTTCGGGGCTGGCGCCGGCCTCAAAGCGCGCCAGGGCGTGCTCGCCCACCACAATGGCGTCGTCCACCACAATGCCCAGGGCCATCACCGCCCCCACCAGGCTGATGAAGTTGATGGACCCGCCTAAAAAGTGGAACACCGCCAGCGCACCCAGAAAGGACACGGGGATGCCCGCCGTCACCCAGCCCGCCACACGGGCATTGAGGAACAGATACAGGGTGGCGATCACCAGCAGCAGGCCGCCGAGGCCGTTGTTGACCACCAGCATCAGGGTCTCCCTGGCGAAGCGCCAGGCCTCCAGCCAGATCACGCTCTGGATGCCCTGCTGCTCCAGCGAGGCGCGGTTTTCGGCATACCACTGATGCAGAATGTCAGCCTCGTCCATGATGTCCGAGCCGGAGGCGCGGCGCAGAATCAGCGTAATGGCGGGCTTGCCCTGGTACTGCAGATGGCGCTGGTGATCGCGCTCGCGGCGCTCGATCTCGGCAATATCACCCAGGCGCACCAGGGTGTCATCGGCCGCGGTGCTGATGGGCAGCTCGGCAAAACCCTGGGCGCTGCGGCGCTGCTCCAGGCTGCGCAGTTTGCGCTCCAGCTGGCCACTGCCGGCGCTGCCGGCGGGCACATCGGCGCTGTTATCCAGAATGCGGCGGGCGATCTCGCCCAGGGGCAGGCCCAGGGTATACAGGGTCTGGCTGTCCACCTGGATGGCGATTTCCTCCTCGGGCACACCGCGGAATTCGATCTGGTCGATGCCCCGGGCCAGCAGCTGGCTCTCGATGTCCCGCGCCAGCGGCGCCAGCTCGCTCAGCGAATCCGTGCCCGCCAGCAACAGGGCGGCCACGGTTTCTAGGCGCTCACTGATGGTCACCACCGGCGTTTCCATATCAGCGGGTAAATCGCGGGTCTGGGCGACCTGCTGCTTCACCCGGTCACTGGCCAGGCCCATATCGGTGCCGCGCTCGAATTCGAGCTGGATACTGCTGTGGCTGTCCACCGTGGTGGAGGTCAGGCTTTTCAGGTGCTGCAGGCTACGCAGCTGGTACTCCACAGGCTGGGTGATCAGCTGCTCCACGTCCTCCGCCGCCGCCCCCGGCCAGCTGATGTCCACCGAAACGCTGTGGCTGGGCTGCGGCGGGTTCAGCTGCACCGTCAACTGGCGCAGGCCCCAGATGCCCGCCAGCACCAGCATCACCATCAACAGGTTGGCGGCCAGCGGATGGCGGGTAAAGGTATCGATCAGGTAATGCGCGCGGGTCTCAGTGCCGGGCGACGAAGGGCTCATGTCGGTTTCCCCTGTAGGTGTTATACCTGAATATATCACCGCATCACTGGCGATCTTCAAGGCGCCTGCGGGGAGTTGAGTGGTTTGTGCGATGAGTGGCGTCTCGCAGGGAAATTGGTGGTCGCGCTACACTGGTGGCCGATACCGGCAGGCTTTCTCAACCTGTCGTGAACTATGTGAGTTCTTATGGTTTTTAATCAGGACATCGTCTTTATCCACATTGGCAAGACAGGGGGCATGAGCTGTGCGCACTACTTGCTGCAGAATCTCTGCCCGCCGGTGTACAACTGTCATGTGGAAGCCGATATTGAGGCTGCCAGGTACGGATACCGCGAGAGCCAGGTTGTTCCGGTGTTGAATGTGAACAGGCACTGCACCCTCGCGGCTGCCGAGCAACACATCCTTCGGCTGACCGGCGTATCGACGGCGGATAGACGAGTCTTGGCGGTGGTGCGAAACCCCTATGATCTTGAATACTCTTTCTATCGCCATCTACAAAAAGATGACGTCATTGAGCGACGGAAAAAAAATGACAGCGAACTGGTAGCGCTCGCCCAGGGAGATTTTGGCGCGTTTGTCAAACATGCCGGCTACCACCGGCCAGGGCTTCGCCAGGAGGACTATTTCATGATGGGCGGGGTTGTACCGCCGAATGTTGAAATTATCCGGTTCGAGAATCTCGAATCAGCGTTTCGACAAGCCGTGCAATCATGTCTGCGCGACGGGGCGTGTGGTGAGTTTCGTCGATTGAATACAACAGCCTACAGCGACAGTGTGGACAAGCATCTCGACCGAGAAACCAAAGCGACTATTTATTTAAAGCATAAGTACATTTTTGACCATTATTACCCCGATGAAACCCCCTAGCCGGAGCCGCATCAGGGCGGCGCTGGGCTGATGTCCCTCTTTTAAGGCTGAGCAATAATGAATATTTTTTTATTAAGGCTGCCTTGTTTGTGTCTTTTGGTGTTATAACTCCGTCTAAGGCTGTTCTCTTCCCCCGTGACGTGTCTTTTTAGTGCTGGCCGCCGGCGGGGGCGGCGCTCTGCCGCGCAGCGACAAGGAGATGGAACTGCAGTGACGAATGATACAAAACACACCCTGGCGCGTCGTCGCCTATTGCAGGTCGGTGGCACTGCGATGATTGGTTTTCCCATGCTCAACTTTGGCTCTTTCCGGGTATTTGCACAGAGCGATACCCGCTACAGCCAGCGGGCGATCGACCTGGTCGCATCCACCCAGGTATTTGACATGCTGTCGGCGCCGTATTCCTACGGCGCAATGATCGAAGCTTCACTGGACGAGCAATCCGGGCGAAGCGATGGCTTCGCAGTGCCGCCTGAACTGATGCAGGACGTGCTGACGTCGGGAGTGGATGTGCTGCATCCCGCGGTCGGCGTCAGTGGTGATCAAGCCATGGCTTTCATTGCCCGTATGAATGCGCTGGTGGCCGAGCACCCGGAACAACTCGCGCGAATTGATGGCATCGCAGACCTTGAGCGGCTGGCCAAGGGGCAACGTGTGGGGCTGATCCTGGGCATACAGAATTCGGATCATTTTCGTAGCCCCGACGATGTAAACGTGTTTTATCACTTGGGACAGCGGATCAGCCAATTGACCTACAACCGGCAGAATCTCCTGGGCAGTGGGGCTACTGATCGCGTGGATGGGGGGGTGAGCTCGCTGGGTGCGCAGGTGATCGAGAGAATGAATGGACTTGGTATGGCTGTGGACGTGTCCCACTGCGGTGACAAGACCGTGTTGGATGCCTGCGATCTCTCTTCCAGGCCTGTCCTGATAACACACTCCAATGCCCGCCAGCTGGCGGGAGGGCATGTACGCGCCAAACCCGACGTTGCCATTAAGGCGATGGCTGGCACCGGCGGTGTAATGGGCATTGCGGCGGTTCGCCAGTTTGTCAGCGCCCGGGAACCCACCACCATCAAGCACTATGTTGATCACATCGAATACGTGGCGAAGCTGGTTGGTGTAGAGCACGTGGGCATTGGGTCCGACCAGGATATGCATGGCTACGACAGTATGTCGGCGCAAGCACAGCAGGCCATTCGAAGTGGCTATTCGTCCAGTTACGCCTTTCGGGAAAAGATAGATGTGGATGGCTTTGACCATCCCCGGCGAGTGTTCGATCTGGTGCAGGAACTGATCAGAAGAAAGCGATCCGACAGCGATATACGCGGAATATTGGGCGACAATTTTAAACGCGTGCTGGGCGAAATATGGAGTGCCTGAAGCGCTGGTGCCGAGGCGTGGCCATCTCGCTATGGTCCGCCGGCGCCGCTGCCGGGGCCGCAATGGCCCCCGATGTCAGTGATCCGGTAGTCGTTGAAGCCTTTGTTGACGGCGCGGTCAGGCAGGCGATGCAGGATTTGCATGCCTCAGCCGGCGTGGTTGCTGTCATGAAAGGCGGCAAGGTTATCCTGCAGAAGGGCTACGGTTATCAGGATATTGACCGGCGTATTCCGGTCAACGGGCGCGACAGTCTGTTCCGCGCGGGCTCCATCTCCAAGCTGTTTACCTGGATTGCAGTTATGCAACTGGTTGAGCAGGGCAGGCTGAGTCTCGACGCCGATGTGAATACGTACCTGCGTACCTTCGTCATACCGGATACCTTTCCCGGTCAGCCGGTTACATTGCGCCACATCATGACGCACACGGCGGGTTTTGAGGATGGCGCGCTGGGTTATCTGATCCTGGATGATCCAGCCGGTATCCGGCCTTTGGCGGCATCGCTGGCACGCTACCAGCCAAGGCGGGTAACGCCACCGGGCGAGCGTGCTGCCTACTCCAACTGGGCGTCGGCGCTGGCTGGACTGATCGTTGCCAACGTTTCGGGGATGACATTCAGTGATTATGTTCAGCGCAATATCTTCGATGCGCTGGGCATGGCCCATGCCAGTTTCCGCGAGCCCTTGCCGCCAGAGCTGGACAAGTTGATGACGCGGGCTTATGCCTTGCGGGCCGGGCGCTATGTGGAGAAGCCATTTGAGATTATTTCCAACTTTGCGCCCGCGGGTGCGGTTTCGGTATCGGCGCATGACATGACCCTGTTTGCGCGTGCCCTGTTGAACGAAGGCAGTTGGGAGGGGCGACGCATCCTGCGGCCAGAGACGTTGCAGCAAATGCTCGACGAAGGCTACGTCAAAGATCCGCGTTTGCGCGGTGTAGGGCTTGGCTTCCTGAAGCGCGAGTTTGGCCCAGACGGCTTTAACAGCTTTGGCCACGATGGCAACACATTTGCTTTCAGCTCCCACTTCTACCTGTCCAAGGCCGAGGACTTCATGCTGTTCTCCTCGTTCGCCGGACCCGGTGGGAGGCAGGTGTCCAAGCATTTTGTGAGCGCCTTCTACAGCTATTTTTACCGCCGTCCTGTGTCGCTGATTGAGTCGCCGATTGAGCCGCCACAGGAGCTCGCCGCACGAGCAAGAGCTTACGCGGGCGTTTATCACAGCTCCCGTAGCAACTATTCAACATTGGAATCTATTTTGCGCTCAATGGGGGGCACAGAGGTGATGACCAGCCCTGATGGCGCGCTGCTGATTGATGGTGAGCGCTACGTTGAAGTGGGGCGCAACCTGTTTCGGGAAGAGCGTGGCCCCGAGCGTATCGCCTTCCAGGCTGATGGAGCCGGTGGCATCGCCGGCTTTGTGCGCGACGGCGACGGTGTGGTCGAGTACTACCGGGCACCCTTCCCGGATACCTGGCGATTCAACATGATGGTGATGGGCTGCCTGGTGCTTGTGGCCTCGTTGGTGCTGGTGCGCGCTGCTTATCGATGCTGGCGGCACCGGTCACCGGGGCTGGCGGAACAGCGAGTAGAGTGGGTGTCATTGGCCGTTGCCGTGTGTGCCTTGTGTTTCTTCCTGTGGGCAGGACTTGGTGTTCGCGGTGGGGTGTCCGCCATGCTTTATGGGTACCCCCTGGCCATCAAACTGGCGCTGTTCTTCCCCCTGTTATTGGTGCCACTGGTGTTGTGCCACTGTTACCTGTCCATCAGGGTTTGGCAAAGCGGGCTACTGGCCAGTGGGTGGGCGCGGCTCTGGCACACGATGGTGTCACTGACGGGCTTGTTGGGTTTGTGGTTCTTCCAGCATTGGAACCTGATTGGATTCAATTACTTTACTTGAGCCACTGGGGTTGGCGGTAGCGGTTGCGGGTGCCGCATCGGGGGATTGGGTGTAACATAACCGGCTCATTGGCAGGGTAATCCACATGGGCCGCACAACCGCTGGCAGCAGTAATGCGACGCGCAAGCGTTCGGAAAAACTCACATTTATCGAGGAGTCGCGGCGACAGCAGTTCCTGGACATTGGCGTGCGCTTGTTCCGAGAACTGGGCTATGAGAAGGCCTCGCTCGCCCGTATTGCGAAAGAGGCCGGGGTCAGCAAAGGCGTGGTGTTGTACCACTTCAGCAGCAAGGCCGAACTCGGCAAAGCGGTGCTTTCCAGGGTCTTGAGGGGGTATAGCGAATTTTTGTGGGCGCGCGTGGATATTGAACAACGCGCTAAAGCCAAGCTGCTACAGATACCCATCGCCAGCCTTGAGTATGTGGCGGCGCATCGGGAAGATTATGCGCTCTACGTGGATGTTATTGGCTGCTTCGGCCAGTTGGAAGAAAAGCGGGAATTTGTTGCCAGGGTTAGCCAGCGCACGCGCGAAATGCTGGTGGCGCTGATTCGCCAGGCACAAGAAGAGGGCGAGGTGGGCGAGGTAAACGCTGCTGCTGTCGCCGATGTCATTCAGGGTGCGCTGGATGGATTGATGGAACTGTACGCCGTCGACCCGACCTCAGTGGACCTTATCGCCGCAGGTGCGGTGCTGGCCACAATGCTTGAAAGCGGGCTGTCGGCGCGCTGACTGCCCGCTCCTCCGGCTGGCCGCTATCCCTTACTGTAGGCCGGGTCACGCTTCTGCAGGAAGGACTGTACGCCCTCGATAAAATCCGTGCTGGCGAACACTTCCAGATTGCCCGCCACTTCAAGCTCCAACATCTCTTCCAGCGATGTGTCGTAGGTTGCTGCCAGGGCATGCTGGATAAGCTGAATGCTCAGGGGGGAGTTGTCGCGCAATCGCTCCGCCAGTGCCCGGGCATCGGCAAGCAGGGCGTCATCGGCGCTGATGCGGTGGATCAGGCCGGCGCTCAGTGCGTAGTCCGCTGAGTATTTGTCACCTGTGAGCAGCATTTCCTTGGCCCGCGCCAAGCCGATGAGACGCGGTAGAAAGTAGAGCACGCCATTGGTCTGGAACAACCCCCGCTGCGCCTCGGCAAACATAAAGTAGGCGTTTGATGTCGCCAGGCGAAAATCACTGGCCAGGGCCAACTCCAGCCCAACGCCGACAGCAAAACCATTGAGCGCAGTGATAGTGGGTTTATTGGTCCCGGCAAGCAGACGCGTCAAATTTTGCAAACGTGCGAGCTGAGTCGCCTGGTGAGTCGTGTCAAAAGCCTTGTCGCCGGTGAGCTCGTTGAGATCCTGGCCTGCGCTAAAGGCTTTGCCCGTGGCGGTAAGAATGAGTACCGCGGCTGCGTCGTCGTCAATAAAACGCTGCAGCAGATTCTCCAGCGTTGCGTAATCCTGCTCCCGGAAGGTGTTCAGCTGATCCGGGCGATCCAGCGTGATGGTCGCGATACGGTTGTCGACAGAATAAATCATAGATTCCCTGTTGCCTGTGCTGTGAGTAGCAGTTAGCATTACAACACAAAACTGACCGATGGACAAAAAAATAACCATCGATCAAATCGGCGGCGCTGCTGGCGTCGGCGAACATGGGAGGCAAGCAAGGTATGACAAACACGCAGCGCGTGATCGGCTTACCCGCCGCCATCTTTACCCTGGTGGGGTTTGTGGTGGGGGCGTCGATTTACACTGTTCCGGCGGAACTGGCGTCATCGTCAGGTGCCGGGGTACTGCTGTCATTTGCAATTGCGGCAGTGTTGGCCGTGGTCGGCTGTGTTCCCACTATCCAGTTGGCGTGTGCCTTTCCCGTTGCCGGTGCCGGCTACGTTGCTGTGCGTGAACTGTTGTCTCCCGCCGCGGGTGTGGTTGCCGCGTTGGCGGTACTCACGGCGTCGATAGTCGCGGTTGCGCTACTTGCGCACGGCTTTGCCGCTTACGCGGTGGCACTTTGGCCGATGTTTGACGGACACGCCCTGACGCTGGCCGTGAGCCTGGTGGCGGTGCTGACCGTGATGAATCTCGCCGGCACGCGCACCGCCGTAGCGGCTCAGGTGGTTATGTCCCTCGCCTTTATCTTGGTGTTGCTGGTCTTCGGTATCCTGGGGGTGCAGGGCGACGGCCTGCGGCAGCACGCTGCGGTGTCGGTCAATACCCTAGGCGCGATCGTGCTGGGCATTGTTCCCGCCTACTTCTCGTTCCTGGGATTTACGCTTATCGGAGAGCTTGCGGGGGACATGCGCACGCCCGAACGCACCCTGCCGCTTACCCTTGGCATCGGCTTTGCGCTCATTCTGATCATTTATCTGCTGGTTACCTTTGCATTGCTGGCTGGCTCATCCCAGCAGCAACTTGCGCAGGCCGTGGCACCGGTTATGACAGTGGCGAGCGGCATTGCCGGAGAGCGTTTTGCGCAGCTCGTCGCGCTGAGTGCCTTGCTGGCAGCGGCGACCTCTGTCAACGGCGTACTGATGATGGTGTCTCGCGATGTGCTGTTGCTGTCGCGCGATGATGTGTTGCCTCGCAAGTTGGGTGCTACCTCGGGAGAGCAGGATACGCCCCGGCCAGCCATCGCGCTCATTGGGCTGCTGTCATTTGCTTGTATAGCGGTTGATTCGAGTATTCAGGCGTATGCCATTACGACGGTTATCGGCTTCGTTGTGTTTCAGACGCTGTCAGCCGTTGCAGCCTATTGGCTACCTCGGCGCGCGCCCCAAACCTATCAGCAGGCCAGCTACCGATTTTCCGAAAAAACACTGCGTTGGAATGGCGGTGCGCTGGTCGGCGTTTCACTGGTCATGCTGGTGCTGGGTGTTCTTTCGGCGCCGATGGAAGTCGCGTCCTATGTCGCGGTCATGGCGATTTTGCTGGTGTTGCTCACCCCGCGAGTGGGGCGCAACGCAAGCCCGGTACGGATTGACGAGAGCCCGCGTCGCAAAGCCGGGTTTACACAATAACGACAGTGATTTTCTCTGAGTGGAGTTTGAACATGAGTCATGCAACAACTACCCGTTACCTGAGTACGGCGGTATCACTAATTGCTCTGTTTGGAGCTATTCAATCAGCCAGGGCGCTTGAAGGCGGTACTGTTGCGCTGGAGGAAGTGATTGTGACAGCGCAGAAGCGTGAGCAGTCCGCCCAGGACATCCCAGTCAGCATTTTTGCCATCACCGGCGAAGGCATGGAAGCGCGCGGT
This sequence comes from Parahaliea mediterranea, assembly GCF_003402235.1. Lineage (GTDB taxonomy): Bacteria > Pseudomonadota > Gammaproteobacteria > Pseudomonadales > Halieaceae > Parahaliea > Parahaliea mediterranea. The sequence continues at coordinate 1,226,850 of NZ_QEWO01000001.1, read as the reverse complement.
ATTCTGGCGTTGGAAGATCTGAGAGACCAAACGCCCGGCCTCGAACTGGTGTCCACCAGCCCTGGAAAACTGTCGGCCGCCATCCGGGGGGTGACCTCCACCGACCATGGCCTGGACGGTACGGGGGTGGTCGGCTACTACATTGATGAGGTTCCCATTTCTGCCTACGCAGGGTCGCTGCCCGAAGTTGCCATGTGGGATGCCCAGCATGTGGAGGTGTTGCGTGGTCCGCAGGGCACCCTGTTTGGTGAGGGCTCCATGGCGGGAACAATTCGGGTAATCAGCAACAAGCCGGATGCCAGCGCACTGTATGGTCGTATTTCGACACAGTATCAATCTGTTGATGGCGGCGATGGTGGCTGGGGCGCCAAAGGTGTGCTTAACCTGCCGCTCAGTGACAAGTGGGCGGCGCGCATGTCATTCACCCTGCAGGATCTGGGCGGTTGGGTGGACGCGCCTGAAATTGACAAGGACGATACCAACACTAACGAATCGCTGGATGCCCGCCTTGGCGTCCGTTATCAGGGCGAGCGCGCTACACTGGATTTTGCCTACCTGCACCACGCTATCGATCTGGGCAACACCTGGGGCCAAACCTCACCCAGCACCGTTGAGCCGTCGTCGGTGGAGGTGGTTCCCGGATCGGGCCTTACCTTTTCTCCGATCCAGGAGCTGTCTACCCTGGAAGATGAATACGATATCTTCAATATCACCCTGAACTATGACTTCGATGCGTTCTCGCTGGTGTCAGCCTGGTCCTACTTCGATCAGGACTCTCAGGAAGAAACCGATCTGTCGCCCAATGATGTATTGTTCTTTGGTGTGCCGGGCACTGCGCGTTCCAGTGAACGCGGTATTGCCGAGGAATTCACCCAGGAATTGCGCCTGCAGAGCAATGGCGACAATCGCCTGGATTGGCTGGTCGGTGCTTTCTACAAAACATCCGAACGCGAATTCTCCGATGCATTTTACTTCCAGATTCCCGCCTGGGATTTTGAAGAGTTCACCACCCTAAAACCCTACATCGATCGCAAAGCCTGGGCGGTGTTTGCTGAACTGGACTACGCCTTGAGCGAGCGATGGTCCGTGCAGTTGGGTGGCCGCTATTACGAAGATGACATCGAACGCTACAGTATCGAGGACGACTCAGTGATTTTTGGCACGGTGGCCGGTGTCAGTGAGAAAGTTTCCGGCAGTGCCGATCATTTCAGCCCCAAAGTGACCCTGACCTGGCAGAATGACCATGCGCTGCTCTACGCAACCATTGCCAACGGCTTCCGCTCGGGGGGCATCAACGAGGTGGCCTCTCTCTATCCCGAGGAAGTGTCAGCACTGGTTGGGCCGGAGGAACTGTGGTCCTACGAAGTGGGGGTGAAGAGCACCCTGGCCGATGGCGCGGTGACCCTGAACGCCTACCTGTATCACAACAGCTGGGACGACATCATACTGGGACTGGCCACATCTGATTCGCTCTATGCCTACCGGGATAATGCCGGCGAAGCGTCTTCTACCGGCGGCGAGGTGGAGTTTGCCTGGGCTATCAATGATATCTGGCGTTGGTCCGCCAATGCCTCCTACGTTGATTCCGAGATCAAGGATGATGTTTTCGATAACTTCGGCGAGGTTATTGTGCAGTCAGGTGCGTCGATCGAGAACATCCCGGAGTACACCGTGGGCACGACGCTCGATGCCCGCTGGCCAGTGGTCAACAACTGGGAGGCAAGCGCTGTATTTACCTATGCCTACCGTGACCAGACCTTCTCGGATTCGCCCAACACCCCGCGCTACCAGAACGATGCCTACAGCATGATGAACCTGCGCCTGGGGCTCGATCGCGGCGATTGGGCGGTATACCTGTTCGGTCGCAACCTGGCCAACGAGGAAGCCACCACCCAGCGTTGGAGCCCAGGTTTTAATAGCCCCCTGGTGTACTCAAACTACATCCAGCCGCGCACGCTGGGTATTGAGCTGCAATACAATACGTTTTGACAGGATCGAGTCCCGGGTGTCGGTGGCACCCGGGACTCGTGCGTGATGGGAGTAGTCGATTGACCGACACAGTAGATTTTTCCTGCCCTTGGCAGTATCTCGCGCATTGGGCGCACCAAACACCGAATGCCGAAGCGGTGATCCAGGGCGAGATGCGTCTCAGCTATGCGCAGCTCGCACGGCGTGTGGAGGCCATTGCGGTGGCAATGGCAGCTGCCGGGATTAAGCCTGGGGATCGCGTGGCGACCCTGTCAGGGCCGTCTATCGCCTTTGTGGAGACGTTTCTTGGAGCCAATCGCCTTGGGGCGATCTGGCTGGGGTTAAACCCGAAATACCAGTCGCGGGAGCTGGTACAGGTACTGCGTGACGCAGGCCCGAGCCTGGTATTCTTCGAGCCTGGTAGCGCAGCCATTGATGACACCACTGCCATGCAGGCAGTGGTGCATGAAGCGGGGCTGGATGACTGTCAACTGGTGGCGTTAACCCGAACCGGTGGCGCACCTGCCCTGGATGTCTGGATTGATGCGCACCCGGTGCGTGCTGTGCCGGCCGAAGCTGATGCATCTGATGGCGAACAGGCCGCAGTACTGGTTTATACCTCGGGCTCTACAGGCGTTCCCAAGGGCGCCATGCTAAGTGGCGCCGCCATCAATCGATTTGCACGCCGGCAGAACGTGTTGTGGCCCCTCTCGCCGCACCGAGTACTCAATTACTTTCCCATCAATCATATCGGCAGTCTGGTGGATATGTTCGCTCCCTGCCTGGTGGCCGGTGGCGCCATGGTACTCATGGAGCAGTTCGATCCGCTCCAGGCGCTGCAATGCATCGAGCGTGAAAAGCTGACGCTGTGGGGCTCTGTGCCCAGCGTATTCATGTTACAGCTGGCCTTGCCGCAGATACACGAGATCGACCTGTCCAGCCTGCAGTTGATTGTTTGGGAGGGCGCGGCGATGCCCGTGGAGGTGGCCAGGGCGCTGCGCGATATCTGCCCTCGTTTGGCCACCAACTACGGCATGACAGAGACCACCAGCGCCATTACCGCCTTGCCTCCGACCGATGACGTGGCGCTGCTCACACAGACGGTGGGCCGTCCCTTTCCCGGCGTGAGTGTGCGCCTGTGCGACGAAGAGGGATGCGTTGTTCCCCCCGGCCAGGTCGGGGAGGTGTATACCCGCAGCGATCAGTTGACCCTCGGCTACTGGCGCAACCCGGCAGCCACCGAGGCGGCGTTCACCCAGCAGGGGTGGTTCCGTACCGGCGATATCGCCATCTGGCGGAGCGATGGCAACCTGTGCATCGTGGGGCGGGTAAAGGAGATGTATAAGTCTGGTGGCTATAACGTGTATCCGCGCGAAATCGAGGCAGTGCTGGAAGAACTGGACGGCGTCAGCGCCGCTGCCGTGGTCAGTGTCGAAGATGCGCTGTGGCAAGAGGTTGGTGTGGCCTTTGTCTGTGCACCGCAGGGCCAGGTTGCAACACAGGTTCTGGAGCAGCACTGCCGCGCCCGCCTGGCAAACTACAAGGTGCCAAAGCACTTTCGGGTAGAAGTCAGCCTGCCCCTGCTGCCCATCGGCAAAATCGATAAGGTGAGCCTGAAAGCGCAGGCCGGACGCCTGTTCGGGCAGGACGAGGTGGGTGGCCACAGTGAATAGACGCATCGCAAGACGCTTCTCCACGCTGCTACTTGCCCTGTTGCTGGCGTTCGTCAGTGCAGCGGCCACCACATGGTTTTTGGTCGAAACTGGCAAGCAGATGAACCGCAATTCGCTCTGGCTCAACGTTGACGGTGGCGGGATAGACGAGTCCGGCTACCTGACACTCGGCGGTGCCCGGCAGTTTGTCCGTATCCGTGGTCGCGACATTGACAACCCCCTGCTGGTGGACCTGCACGGCGGGCCGGGGGGGGCGCTGACCTCGATGACCCACCGTATGCTGCTGCCGCTCACCGAGTATTTCACCCTGGTGGAATGGGACCAGCGCGGCGCTGGCCGGTCCTATGGCGATGCCGCGACTGCAGAAGGCGTGGGCTTTCAGCGTATGGTCGATGACACCATCGCCTTGCTGGAAAATGTCACCGAACGCTTCGGGCAGCCACAGGTGGTGTTGGTCGGGCATAGCTGGGGTACCAACCTGGGCCTGAAGGTGATTGCCCAGCGCCCGGACCTGGTTTCGGCCTATGTCGGCGTGGGCCAGGGGCTGGGTTGGCAATCAGGGTTCGATGAGAGTCGCAGGCTTATGACCGAGGCGGCGCGCGAACAGGGCGATGCCGAAACCCTGGCGGCATTGGAGGCTATACCCGCTCAATGGCCGGAGGCGGCCGAGGGGGGGCAGTACATTGAGCAGATCCAGCGCCACCTTGGCAAATTCTCAACCTCAATTTACGCGCTGCGTGATCCACAGGACTACTTGCATTCCCACTTGATGCTGGATGCGGTGTTGTCTCCGGACCTCAGCTGGGCTGATCTGTACCGCAAGTTCTTCCCGCCACCCCGCTCACCCACCACGCAGGCGTTGCTGCTGGATCTCTATGACTATGAAGTGTCCTACCCGGAAGACTACGTCTTTGAGGTTCCAGTGTTTATTTTTCAGGGTGAACACGACTGGCAAACCCCCACTACGTTGGTGAAGCCGTGGTTTGAACGCGTGCAGGCACCGGTGAAAGAGTATGTAGCTTTCGAGCATTCGGCCCATTACGTGGTCAATGAAGAACCGGGTAAATACCTGTACAGCCTGGTCAGCAAAGTGCGTCCGCTGGCAATGAAGGCGCTGGAGGCTGGCCGCTAGTGGGTCGGGATGTATTGGCAGGACAGGTGTCGGGAGGTTGAGGTGAGGCTGAAAAAAGCCATAGCCGCAGGGGCGGCGTTGATGGGCGGCGCGCTGGTGGTGGTTGTGCTAGTCGCCCAGTTCAGCTCGCTTCCGGGTGAGCAGGTGACACCTTCTGGCGAGCAGCGTAATCAATCGCTGTATGTCACCGCTGACGATGGCACCGCTATTGCCATTGATGTGTGGTTACCTGAGTCACTGGCTGCCGGCGAGACCGTGCCGGCGCTGATCGCTGGCACCCGCTACTGGCGCGCGCAGCGGGTTACCCCGCTGGGGCGCCTGCTGCACTGGCTGGGTATGGCGGCACCTGGGGTTTTGCCCGGTGAGTATCCGGCGTTTTTCAACCCCCGCGGTTACGCCGTGGTGACGGTGGATGTGCGTGGTACCGGCGCGTCCTACGGTGTACACCGGATGGAGTATTCACCCACCGAGATAGCGGACTACCGTGCGGTGATCGACTGGATCGTGTCGCGGGGCTGGTCAAACGGCAAGGTGGGTGCGCTGGGCGTGTCTTATGTTGGTACCTCGGCGGAACTCATGACAACAGTGCAGCACCCCGCTCTCAAGGCGGTGGCACCGCTCTACAGTGATTTCGATGCGCAGTATCACCTGGCAACGCCGGGGGGCATCTACCAGCCGGGTTTCATCGCCGCCTGGAGCGATGCTGTTTCGGCGATGGATCGCAATGATGTCTGTGCCCTGGCCTGGCCTGGGGCAAGCGGATGGCTGGCTGCACTGCGCTGTAGGCTGGCAGGACACCTCTACGGTGGTGTGAAGCCGGTGGATGGTGATGCGAGGGGCGCCCGGCTCGCCCAGGCCGTTGCGCAGCACAACACGCCCGATGTGCAACAGGCGGTGCGCGAACTGGAGTTTCGCGATTCTCCCTATGCCGACACCCCCTGGACCATGGCAGATTCCCAGGCCTACGCGCGTCGGGCCGATATCGAGCGTTCCGGGGTGCCGATGTTCGTGATTGCTGGCTGGCTGGACGCGGCTACCGCGGATGGTGCGCTGGCACGTTATACCCATTTCAGCAATCCGCAGAGCTTGATCCTGGCGCCGTTCAGTCATGGCGGTGATCACGACACCGATCCTTTTGCTGACATTCACAGGCCACCGCTGTGGAGCTTCGACGAACACTATGGCGCGGTAGAAGCCTTTTTCGCCTACTACCTGAAAGGCCGTGGTGCGCCCCCGGTAGAAGGTATCCGGTACCACATTATGAACGGTGGTGGTTGGCGCTTCAGCGAGGTTTGGCCGCCGCTCCAGCGTGACCGCTGGGACTACTACCTCGCTGGTGATCAACGCCTGCAGCCGAAAACACCGGTTGTCAATGGAAGCCAGTCCCTGGCTGTGGATTTTACCGCCAGCACCGGGCTGCAGACGCGCTGGCACACCCAGTTGGGCGGACCGGACGTTGTCTATACCAATCGGATTGATCAAGCCGGCAAGGTGCTGCGCTTCCAGGGCGAACCGCTGGCGCGGGATATCGAAGTGGTGGGTAATGTGCAGCTCAGCCTTTATCTCAGTGCCTCGGTTGCCGATCCCAATCTCCATGTCTACCTTGAGTCAGTGGGCCCCGATGGTAGAGTGACCTATGTCACTGAGGGCGTGTTGCGCGCCATTCATCGCAAGGGAGTGGACGTTGATGTTCCCTATCGCGTGGATGGGGCAGGGCGTAGTTACTTGCGTCGCCATGCGCAGCCGCTTGTGCCAGGAGAGGTCGCGCGCATCGACATGACGCTGTATGTCACCGCGATGAGATTGACCGAGGGCTCGCGTTTACAGGTGGCTTTGGCCGGCGCGGACACCGGTGCTTTCGAATCGCGCAACATCGATCATCAACCCCGCCTTACCCTTTACCATGGCCCGGACTATCCATCGCGGATATCGCTCCCGGTTATGGTGGGCGATATGCCGGCCGGTTCTGCACAGCGAGTGCTGCGGTAACGGCAGGGATGTTTCGGGACGTATGGCGGCAAGCAATCGTTCACCGGGGGAGCAAACACCAATGATGTTCCAAAGCTCGGCCTCATTACTCACGGTGGACACTCCCTGCCTGGTTCTGCATGGCGGGAAGATGGACCGCAACATAAAGCGCCTGCGCACGCACCTGGGTGCTGATGGGCCGGCATTGCGTCCCCACCTGAAAACCGCCAAGTCGGTACCCGTGGCGAGCCGTGTGATGGGCGGCGTGATGGGGCCGGCCACGGTGTCTACACTGAAAGAGGCAGAACAGTTTGCCGCCGCGGGAATCCGCGACATGATCTATGCCGTGGGCATCGCCCCAGGCAAGCTGGACCGAGTAGTGGCATTGCGCGCCTCTGGCATAGACCTGGCCGTGATCCTGGACACACCCGAGCAAGCCTTGCTGGTGGTGGATGCCAGTCAACGCGCTGGCATCGCCATTCCCGCCCTCATCGAAATTGACAGCGACGGGCACCGTGCCGGCGTGGCGCCGGCGGACACGAATACCTTGCTGGCCATTGCCCGGCTCCTGTGTGATGGCGGAGCTGAACTGCGTGGTGTTCTCACTCATGCGGGAGGCAGTTACCAGGCTCGCAGCCCCAAGGATTTACCTGCCTGGGCTGAGCGTGAACGGGCCGCGGCGGTAAGTTGCGCGGCCACTTTGCGGGCCGCAGGTTTGCCCTGCCCGGTGGTGTCGGTTGGCTCCACGCCGACAGCCTTGTTCGGCAGGGACTTTTCCGGCGTTACAGAGGTCAGGGCCGGCGTCTTTGTGTTCTTTGATCTGGTGATGGCCGGCATTGGTGTTTGCCAGGTCGACGACATTGCGCTTTCCGTTCTGGCCACGGTGATCGGGCACCAGCCGGCGCGCGGCTGGGTGCTTGTCGATGCTGGCTGGATGGCACTGTCGCGTGATCGTGGAACCGCCGGACAGGACATCGATCAGGGCTACGGCCTGGTGTGCGACATCCATGGCAGGCCGTGCGACGACCTGATTATTGTCGGCGCCAATCAGGAGCACGCAATGATTGGGGCGCGCGATGGTGGGTTTAACCCTTTGCTGGATCTGCCCATCGGTACGCGAGTGCGTATTCTGCCCAACCATGCGTGTGCCACGGCAGCGCAGCACGACCACTACCAGGTGGTGGAAGAAGGTAGCCTGAATGTGGTGGCCAAGTGGCCGCGCTTTGGTGGTTGGTAGCTGGCCATCGTGCCCCTGGTGCTAATTCAGATTTTCAGATCCTGCGTGTAAAACTGCTCGTGAGTGAAGATGGCATTCAGTATGCGTTCCTCGCTTTGTGAGAGTGTCGACAGAATGGCCTCCTGGATCTTGCTGGTCTCGTCGCTTTTCATGACATCCAGTAGCAGGCCCTGTTGCTCACTGGTGTAGGGCAGGTGCCCGCGGCTTTTGAGGTAAAGCCAGTAGATGCGCATGGCGGTATCTTCCAGCTGCCGCGCCCATTCGAGCATGAGTGGGTAACCTGCTTCGCCGCACAAAGTGAGGTTGAGCTCCTTGTTTCTCTTGAGCATTTCAAGTGCCGTATCGTCATCGGTAATGGGCCGCGTTGTCTCAATTTTGCGATTGAGATCCTTGAGTTTTGCGTAATCGAGATTGGCCGCGGCCAGCGAAAAAGTCTTGGGCAGCAGAATCTTGCGCAGGGTGAAGTTCTGCTTGATCTCCAACAGGGTGAGCGGCGCTACTACGGTCACCCGTGGAGACAGGGGGATCAGGAAGTGCTGGGCGGTCAGGCGCTCGATCAGGTTTCTCGCCAGTGTGCGGCTGAAGCCAAACATGTCACAGAGAATGTTCTCCGACACTTTTTGGCTGGGCGCTAGCTTCTGGGTAACGATGGCGTCCATGACTCGCTGCGCGGCTTCGCTAGCTTCGTCCTTTATGGCTGGCTTGTCTTTCAAAGTGGGGCTCCTCGGGGCTTTTGTGCAGTGATAACTCAAGCGCTGCCCAGGATCAATGGCAGTCCACAGGAACATCATCCATCATGGCTGCCAAAAATAATAATAAACCAGCCATAAATTACTTGATAGATGAATATGGCTGTACTAATGTTGTCGCAAGCATTGGGAAAACCGGCGCTTCGCAGGCATGACCTGCCTGGGCTGTGCTTGTGCGATAGCCCGTTGACCCTGTACCCACAGAAAGAGAGATAACGATAAATGTCCAATTTGATCGGCAGCAAACCTTTTCCCCGCCTGGCGTTGTGTATGGCTGTTTCGTTGTGGGCGCAAACCGCTTTTGCGGCGCTCGATATTGCCATCGTCGGTGGCCGCGTGGTGGACCCGGAAAGTGGCCTGGATGCCGTGCGCAATGTCGGTATCGAGGACGGCCGCATTGTGGCGGTCAGCAGCGAGCCACTAGAGGCCGAACGTATCATCGATGCCGGGGGGCGTGTTGTGGCGCCGGGATTTATCGATATGCATGCCCACGGGCAGTCGATTCTGGGCGGGCGCGTGCAGGCGCTTGATGGCGTCACGACGGCATTGGATCTGGAAGCGGGTTCGTTACCCATTGCCGACTTTTACGCCCAGGCTGGCATTGAGGGGCGCCCGATTAACTATGGTGTCTCGGTGAACTGGGCTTACGCCCGCATCGCGGTATTCCAGCAAACCCAGCCCGAAGCCAATCCTGGCTGGTTCTTCGAACACTTCGGCTCGCTGGAATGGCAGCGCGACCTGGCCGATGACACCCAGTTACAAGCCGTTTCCGACATGGTCGAACAGGGCATTCGCGAGGGCGGCCTTGGGGTGGGAGTATTGCTCGGATATGCCCCGGGCACCGGGCGACACGAGTACTATCAAATCTCCGCGCTGGCCGCTGATTACGACGTGCCGACCTTCACCCATGCGCGCTATCTGTCGATGATCGAGCCAGAGAGTTCCTTCGAGGCGATGGCAGAAATTGTTGCGGCTGCTGCGGGTACGGGCGTGCAGGCACACATCGTTCACCTTAACTCGATCAGCTTGCGTGACATTGACGCCATCGGCGCGTTGCTTGCCGGCGCTCGCGAGCGTGGGCTGCGCATTAGCACCGAGGCCTATCCCTATGGGGCCGGCTCGACGGGCATTGGCGCGGCCATGTTCCGTGGGCCGCATTGGCGCGAACGCATTGGTGGTGCCACCGCGGCGAGCTTTGAAGTGGATGGTGAGCGGCTGGATGAAGCGCGCCTTGCCCAGTTGCAAAAAGAGCAGCCCGGCAAGGAGGCAGTGATTCACTTCCTGGAAACCGAACGGGCGGCGGATCAGGCTTATCTCGATCAGGCGGTCCTGTTTCCTGAAGGGGTGATCGCCTCCGACGGCATGGGCTGGATGGCGGGTGACAAGCCGGTGACCGATACCGCCTGGCCACTGCCACCAACGGCGCGCAATCACCCGCGCAGTGCGGGCGCGTATTCCCGCTTCCTGCGCCAGTATGTGCGCGAATCGGAAAAGCTCTCCCTGCTCGAAGCTATTGAGCGGGTGAGCTACGGTCCGGCCCGTATCCTGCAGGATGCGGTGCCGCAAATGCGCCGGAAAGGCCGGATACAGCCCGGCGCCGACGCCGATATCGTGGTGTTTGACCTCGCCGAAATCACCGATAACGCAACGTATGCGGAGCCGGCACAGGTGTCCACTGGCTTCGACTATGTATTGGTTAACGGTGTGCCACTGGTGGATGGCGGCCGGCTCGACACCGCTGTCCTGCCTGGCAAGGCCATCCGCAATCCGGTGCGAGACACGCCGGTGCCGGGTGACAGTGGTGTGCGGCGCTAGGGGAAGCATCCATGGCCTGGTTTAGAACCTACGTACTACCGGGGCTGATCTTCCAGTCGGTGATCATCGGCGGAGGCTACGCCACAGGCAGAGAGCTCATTGAGTTCTTCTTCCCACAGGGGCCGTTGGGCGGCGTGCTGGGCCTGCTGGTTTCGGCGCTGGTTTTCGGTGTGGTGCTTGCCGCTGGTTTCGAGTTTGCCCGTGTCACCGGGGGCTACGATTATCGCCACTTCTGCCGTTCCCTGCTGGGCCGGGGCTGGCCGGTCTTCGAAATGGCCTTTTTTATTCAGTTGTTGCTGATCCTGTCGGTGATCGGCTCTGCGGCGGGGGAAATGGCCCAGGCATCGCTGAAGCTCCCCACGCTGTGGGGCACTGCCATCTTGATGCTGCTGATTGCCATCCTCACCTTCAATGGCTCCGAGGTGATCAAGGTGGTGCTGTCGGCCTGGTCGCTGGTGCTTTACAGCGTGTACTTGCTGCTATTTGTCCTGGCCTTTGCCAGCTACTCTGGCGTAATAGCCGATACCTTCCTCGGCGAGCCGCTGATGGGGAACTGGGCGGCCAGCGGCGTGCTTTACTCCGGTTATAACCTGGCGGTACTCCCGGCGGTACTCTTTGCCGTCGCCCACCTTCGTTCGCGTCGGGAAACGGTAGGAGCAGGCCTCATGGGGGGGCTGCTGGCGGTCATTCCGGCGCTGCTGTTCTACATCGCCATGATGGCCTTTTATCCCGAGATCGGCGAACAACCGCTGCCGGCGACCTTCCTCATGGCGCAACTCAATAGTGGTTGGCTGAATGTGGTATTCCAGATTGTGGTGTTCGGCACCTTCATTGAAACCGGTACCGCCCTCCTGCATGCGGTCAATGAACGCCTCAGTGCGAGCGCGCGTGAGCGAGGTGGAGAACTGTCGCGCTTTGCCAGGCCGTTGGTGTCGCTGGCTTTTCTGCTGATCGCCATGTTCGCCAGTGAAGTGGTGGGCATCATCGACTTGATCGCAAAAGGGTATGGCTTGCTGACCCTGGTGTTCATCGTTGTGTTGATTGTGCCACTGCTGACGCTGGGGCTGGCCAGGATCGTTCGCGCGCCGGATCCGGCGCTGTGAAACGGCAAGTGAAACAACGGGCAGTGAGTGGTCATACCGACCGCATACCGAGCTCAAGTACTACTCAAGGATATCTGTATGAAAGTTGTTGAGATGCGCTCTCCTTACCTGATTTTTATAGGCAGCGAGTCGCGAAAAACCTACGCGAAAACCGGGGCCGGCCTGGTGCAGTGGCGCCCGGAACTGTGCCGGGGCCAAATGCGCCTGGCTGCCGATGCGCTGGACCTGGGCCTGGCTGACATGACGCTTGAGGAGGCTGCCAGCGCCGGTGTCCGTTCGCTGGTCATCGGCACCGCTACGGTCGGGGGTGATATTCCGGAGCAATGGTATCCGGTATTGCGACAGGCCCTGGGCCTGGGGATGGATTTGGTCGCTGGGGCGCACAAGCGCTTGGCCGATGTGCCGGGCCTGGCGGAACTGGCAGCGGCCAATGGTGCCCGGTTGATCGATGTCCGGGTTCCTCCTGCAGCGCTGCCCGTGGGCAGCGGGGCCAAGCGTCGGGGCAAACGTCTGTTGATGGTGGGTACCGACTGCGCTGTGGGCAAGAAATACTCGGCGCTGTGTGTCGAGCGCGATATGCGCGCGGCGGGTATGAAGGCTGATTTTCGTGCCACCGGTCAGACCGGCATCATGATCGCCGGCTGCGGCGTGCCGATGGATGCCGTGGTGAGTGACTTCCTGAGCGGCGCCGCCGAGATCCTTTCACCGGACAACGACGCCGATCACTGGGATGTCATCGAGGGGCAGGGTGGGCTGTTTCATCCGGGCTATTCCTCTGTCAGCACTGGCCTGTTGATCGGCTCGCAGCCCGACGCCTTCGTGGTCTGCCATGAAGCCGGGCGTGAGCGCATCTCCGGCTGGGAAGACTTCCCCCTGCCCAGTATCGAAGATGTCATCGCCCGCACGATTGAATTGGGCGTGTTGGTTAATCCGGCGATTCACTGTGTGGGGGTATGCGTGAATACCTCGGCACTGCCGGCACCGGAACGCGAGCACTATCTTGCCGAGCTGGGGCAACGCCTGAACCTGCCCTGTGTCGACCCGCTGATCGACGGCACCCTAGCCATTGTTGACAGGCTCCGCTAGGGAGCTGAACACCGAATACCAGGAGAACAAACCATGCAGTTCACTATTGACGTTAAGCGCTTGCCCCTGCGCATTCCGTTCTCGATCACCGGTTATACCTTTGAGCACGTAGACGCTTTACAGGTCAGCCTGACCCAGGACGGCGTGAGTGGCCGTGGCGAGGGGATTGGCATCTACTACCTGGACGAGACGGCAGATTCCATGCGGGCGCAATTGGAGTCCATCCGCAGCGATGTGGAGGGTGGTATTGATCGCACATCCCTGCTTGAGCGACTGCCGCCTGGCGGCGCCCGCAATGCCCTTGATTGCGCGCTGTGGGATTTAGAGGCGAAGCGTTCAGGTACAGCTATCTGGGAGCTGCTGGCGCTGCAGCCCAGGCCACTGGTAACAGTAGCGACCGTCGGAATCGGAACCCCAGAGCAGATGGCCGAGGCGGCCCTGCGCTACGCCCAGTACGACAAGATCAAAGTGAAACTGAGCGCGGATGAACCCATCGCCCGCCTGGAGGCGATTCGAGCCGCGCGCCCGGATGCCAGCATCCTGATTGATGTCAATCAGGGCTGGAGTTTCGATGAGCTACGCGAGTATGCCCCGGCCGTTGCCCGTCTCAATGTGGACATGATCGAGCAGCCTCTGCCGCGGGGCGGTGATGACATCCTGGAAGGCTATCGCAGCCCCGTGCCGCTGGGTGCAGACGAATCCTGCCTCAGCCTTGCTGAGTACGCCAAAGCTGCCCGTTGTTACGACGTGATCAGTATCAAACTGGACAAGTGTGGCGGCCTGACCGAAGCCCTGCAGATCGTCGACAACGCACAGCGTGATGGCAAGGAGCTGATGGTGGGCAACATGGTCGGCACGTCCCTGTCCATGGCCCCCGCCTTTGTGGTCGGCCAGCACTGCCGTTTCGTGGACATCGACGGTCCGCTGTTACTGGAGGGAGACATCGAACACGCCCTCGACTATGCAACCGGTGGTGTTGTTGGGCTGCCGAGCCCCCAGCTGTGGGGCTGATCTTGCCGCGCAGGTACATCTAATACAGTCATGAGGAGTCTGAGATGAGAACAATAAAATCCGAACAGGCACTGGCGGTCGGTCTGGCACTGATGAGCCTGGCGGGCACTGCCCAGGCTCAGCAGCGAACGGAGCCGGCAACGGCCCCGCCGGTGCTGGAGACAGTACTGGTCACCGCGACCAAGCGAGCGACAGACCTGCAGAGCACTGCAGGCAGTATCTCGGCACTCGGTGCTCAGCAGATTGATAATCGGTCCCTGGTGGGGATGGAGGACTACCTCGACGCACTGCCAAGCGTGAATTACATCGACCGTGGCGTCGGCGAAAACCAGATCATTATTCGCGGTATTGGGCTCGCCTTTGGCGAGCGAGCAACCGTGGGTTCGTACTTTGGTGAGGTGCCACTATCCAACCCGATTATTTCTACGTCCAGCGACATGAAGCTGGTCGACATGGAGCGTATCGAGGTGCTGCGAGGCCCCCAGGGCACGCTCTACGGCGGTGGCTCCATGAGCGGCGCAGTGCGCAATATTCCCAACGCTCCCTACCTCGATGAATTTGAGGGCAGGGTTGCCGTGGACTACTCATCCACCGATGGGGCCGACGGTGGCAATGGCGATGTGACCGCCATGCTGAACCTGCCGCTGGGTGATGAACTGGCCCTGCGCCTGGTTGGCTATCGCTTTGACAACGCGGGATACGTTGACCTGGTCAGTACAGAATTGCTGGAGGATCGCTCAGCGGCCACCGGCACACCGGTGGCAGAGAAAGAAGGCGTCGGAGGTAACCGCTTTACCGGGGCGCGCGCCTCGCTGTTGTGGCAACCCAGCGACGAACTGGATGTGACCCTGATGGTCGCCCACCAGGAACTGGAGGAGGATGGCCGCAACGACGTGACCCTCTCCCGTCAGGCCTATGAAGCCTCGGCGCTGGCAACTGGCAAGGAGTTCAAGACCGACGAGCTCAGCCTGTTTAACCTACTGGTGAACTACGACATGGGCTGGGGCACCCTCACTTCTTCGACCTCGTGGGTAGACGGCAAAACTGCCGATTCATCCGACCTGGGGCGAGTCATTGATTGGGCAGCGGTAGGGTTCAGCGAGCGCGACAAGGAGGGGCTGGTGCAGGAGTTACGGGTGGCCTCGCAGTTTGACGGCAAGCTGCAGGTAACCGGTGGCCTTTACTACGAAGACTTCGAATCCTTCGAGCGTTGCTGCTGGCGCTGGACGGGTGATGATCCCAGCCTCAATCCATTTGGCACAGAAAACCTGCGCACGGTGAATACGTTGTCGACCATCGACCAGGTAGCGGTGTTTGGTGAGCTGGATTATGCGCTAACCGACGCCCTGGTGCTGACGGTTGGGGGGCGCTGGTTCGATTATGAGCGCGACGACGATATCGATGAATCAGGGCCCCTGGCGGCTATTCCCAACCAGCTTTCGACAGCCGAATCGGACAGCCGATATAAAGCCGGTATCGACTATCAATTGCACGACGACGCTCTGTTGTACGCCCTGTGGTCGGAAGGTTTCCGTCTTGGGCTTGGTGTTGCCACCGCGCCGCCGACAATCTGTGATGTCGACAACGACGGGCTGATGGACGGCACCACTATCTCCCTTGGTTCATCCAGCATTGATTCAGATACCACTGAGAACTTTGAACTGGGCGGAAAATTCAGTTTCTGGGATCGGCGAGTGAGTTTGAACAGTTCGGTTTATCGCATTGATTGGACAGATATCCCGGTCGGCGCGGTGGGCTCAAACCCTGTCTGTTCGGCCACGGTGAATGGGGGCGAAGCTCGCTCCCAGGGCGTGGAACTGGAGGCCCAGGTGCTGTTGACCAGCAGCCTTAGCCTGCAGCTCGCAGCGTCCTATACCGATGCTGAGTTCACCAACAACCAGGGGGGCAATGAAGGCGAGCGTCTGCCCATGTCGCCGGAGCACAACGGCTATGTCGGCCTGCACTATGACTTTTTGCTGGCGCAATACCCAGCCTTCCTGCGCGCCGACGCCACCTATGTGGGTGCCTTCAACACCGGTGCAACGATTCCTACGGAGTCGGGCGATTACGTCACGGTGGATCTCAACGCCGGTATCACCGTGGACAATGTCGAGCTCAAGTTCTACGCCTCCAATCTCACCAATGAAGATGATGTCACGGTGGCCTTCTTCCTGGACCGTGGCTGGCGCCTGCGGCCACGCACCCTGGGGGTTCAGCTTGCCTACCGCTTCTGAGCCATGGCAGTAGCCCTACCAACCGGCGTGGGCGGCGGCGCCGCCCTGCCAAGACTTGATGAGAGAGACCGATTTATGAAGTACGGCATGGTAGTTGTTCTGAGTCTTTTGTTTGCCTGGTGCGGCCCATCGGTGGCGCAGAATAGCAAAGGCTCAGAGCGTATTGCGCCCCGCGATTTCCCGCTGCTGGGCATGCAGGCCTTCAGCCTCGATTCCGAGGTCATGGAGCGGCGCTATGACATTATTGTGCGCTTCCCCATGGCCTATTTGCAGAATCCAGAACAGCGCTTTGCTGCCCTGGTCATCACCGATGGCAATCGCTTCTTCGGTGGTGCGGCAGCGGCGCTAATGGCAGTCGAGGCAGAACTTGAGGAACCGATGATACTGGTGGGTGTGGGGACACCCTTCGAAGAGGGGCAGGCAGCCTACAATATCCGGCGACTCTACGAGTTTTCACCGCCAGGCTGGAACCTGAAAGATCCCTTCGGCCAGACAGTGGCACAGACCTGCAAGGAAAACGATGTGCCGCGACGGGAGTGTACCGGTGGTGCTCCGCGTTTCCTGGCGTTTCTATCGCAGGAGTTGTTGCCCTTCCTGGCGGGTGGGCTGCGGGTTGACCCCCAGCGGCTGACGCTTGGTGGTGTATCTGCCGGGGGTTACTTTGCCGCCTGGACGCTGTTCCAGGAGAACTCGCCGTTTAGCAACTACATCATCTCCAGCCCGGCAATGGCCTACGGCGATGGCGAGATATTCCGTGTTGAGTCCCGCTTTGCCAGTAAACAGAATGACCTGCAGGCCGGCGTTTATCTGGCCTCGGGATCGCGCGAACTTGCCGACCCCTATCTGGAGGGCGTGGGCCAGGTGGCCAGCGGCCAGGCGCGTCTGGGGGGCGTGTTGCAGTCGCGTAACTACCCGAGTTTGACTTTGCACAGCGAGATCCACCAGGGCCTGGGTCATCTCGACGTGATTCCCGTGTCCTATGCCCGTGGCCTGCGGCTACTGTTCGGAAAGCCTTAAAACCACTGTTCTGATGAGGAGGCACTGACCCGTGCATTGGATCCTGAGCTTTTTACTGGTAGTTCTCAGCGGTGCGGCGCTACATACCCGGGCGGCCGAATCGCTGGCTCAGCGCCTGGACGGCCTGGACCCATTTGTCGAGGAGCTGCTGGCCTTGAGTCTGGTGCCGGGCGCCGCCGTCGCGGTAGTTGCGGGTGACAGCCCACCCGTGGTGCGCGGTTATGGCCGTCGTATTGCCGGGGGTGAAGTGGATGTGGATGGCGATACAATCTTCGCCATTGGCTCCATGACCAAGCATTTCACCGCGACCGCCCTCGGCCTGTTGGTGACGGAACAAAAACTGCGTTGGGATGACCCACTGGCGCGCCACCTGCCTGGTCTGCGCTTCTCTGACCCCTACCTGACGGCCAACCTCAGTGTGGAGGATGCACTCAGCCACCGCAGCGGTTTAGCGCGAGCTGACCTGTTCTGGTTTGCCAGACCCGGGTTGGCCCGTGATGAGATGATGGCGGCGATCGAGCACCTACCGCAGGAGCAGGCCTTTCGCGCCAGTTACCTGTATAACAACTTCCTGTACCTGGCGGCGGGACAGTTGATACCACAACTGGCGGGGGCCAGTTGGGACGAATTCGTGCAGGCGCGCCTGCTTCAGCCGCTGGCCATGCATCGCAGTGGCAGTTCCCTGGCGGCGCTGGAGCAACTATCCAATGTCGCCCAGCCGCACTACCTGACGCCGACTAGCGCGGTGACTACCCGCTATTTTGACCTGGCGCATGTCGCGCCCGCAGGTGCTTTGTACTCAAGCGCGACAGACATGGCAACCTGGTGTCAGGCCCAGCTTTGGCCCGAGGAGGCAGAGCAGCAAGTGCCCGGTTTGGTCAGTGCAATGCAGGCCACCCGCGAGCCGCGCAACTTCATGCCGCTGGATGTGGCGGCGCGGACCGGCAATCGCTACAAGAGCTACACCCTCGGTCTTGAGCGCATGAATTACGGCGATCAAAACACCGTGTATACCCACGGCGGCGCGATCCAGGGCATGGCCTCCAACATTGCGTTTATCCCGGATGCGGGTGTTTGTGTGGCGGTGCTGACCAACGGTGAAACCGGCTCTGGTGTGCGCTATGACATAACGCGCTGGGTACTGGATCGCCTGCTGGGTCTGGCTCCCGCCGACTATCGCAGTGAGTTCCTCGACAACCTGCATCAGCGGCGTGAACGTTATCGTGGGGCCGGTCAGCTGCATGCGGCCAGCCACGACCCGGCGGCCACGCCTGCGGTGCCATCCGAGGCATTGGTCGGTCGTTACCGGCACCCCCTGTATGGGGAGATGTCGGTGGCGCTGGAATCTGGCGCGCTGCGCACTCAGTACGGTACGGCCTTTCGCGGTGAATTACGGCCTCATGGAGGTATCACCTTCGATGTCCTGCCCGATGACCCGGTGCGGCGGCAGGTGTCCCCGGCCCCTTTCAGTCTAAGTGTCAGCACAGAAAAAAGCGGGGCGGTGGAGTCGGTTCTTTTGCAGATGCCCGGTCCACAACGTGAGGGCATCCGCTTTCAGCGAGTGGAGAGTCCGCAATGAGCCCGACGCTGCCGAGTAGCAAAATCAGTGGAGACCTTTACGAGTGACCATTACATCGAGAGAACATGGCCTTCAGGCCGCACTGCGCGGCCTGCTTGCCGCAGCCACCTGTTACCTGTTGCCTGTGGCGGCGCTGGCGGCACCCGTTTACGACGTGCTGATCAGTAACGGTATTATCTACGACGGCAGCGGGGCGCCGGGTGTCGCCGGCGACATCGCGGTCAGCGGCGACCGCATTGCCGCGATTGGAGACCTGGATGGCGCCAGCGCGACATTGGTGATCGACGCCGCCGGCCGGGCAGTGGCCCCCGGCTTCATCAATATGCTCAGCTGGGGCGCAGACGCCCTGATCGAGGATGGCCGCGGTGTGTCAGATATCACCCAGGGCGTCACCCTTGAAGTGTTCGGCGAGGGCTGGTCGATGGGGCCACTGAACGAGCCGATGAAGGCCATTAGCCGCGCCCGGCAGACCAATATTCGCTATGACATCGAGTGGAATACCCTCGGAGAGTTTCTCGATTATCTGGAGTTGCGCGGTGTGTCGCCCAATATCGCGTCCTTTGTCGGTGCAACCACTGTGCGGGTCAAGCACCTGGGCGCCGACAATCGCCCTCCGAGCGACGCGGAGTTGGAGGCCATGCGAGCGGATGTCGCGCAGGCCATGGAGGAGGGCGCCATGGGGCTCGGCTCGGCATTGATCTATCCGCCGGGCTCGTTTGCCTCAACCGAGGAGTTGATTGCGCTGACCGAAGTGGCCGGTGAGTACGGCGGCTACTACATGGCCCATATGCGCTCAGAGGGCGATCGCCTGTTGGAAGGCATTGAAGAAATGCTCACCATTGCCCGCGCGGCAGAGGCACCGGTGGAGATCTATCACCTCAAGGCTGCCGGGCGTGACAACTGGCCGAAAATGGACCAGGCCATCGCCACCATCGAAGCGGCGCGCGAGCAGGGGGTCGACATCCGAGCCAATATGTATACCTACATTGCCGGCAGTACCGGGCTCAGTGCGGCAATGCCGCCCTGGGTGCAGGAAGGCGGTGTCGAGGCCTGGATGGCCCGATTGCGCGACCCCGCCCTGCGCCCGCAGTTACTGCGTGAAATCGAGATGCCTGGCGACAACTGGGAAAACGTCTACGTGGCCTCAGGCGGTGCAGACAATGTGCTGCTGGTGGGTTTTCGCAAGCCAGAGTTGCGCCAGTACCTTGGCAAAACACTGGCCGAGGTCGCCCGGATGCGTTCCCAGACCCCGGCGGAAGCCATTATCGATCTGGTGGTGGAAGACAATAGCCGGGTAGAAGCTGTGTACTTCATGATGTCCGAGGACAACCTCAAGAAGCAGATCGAGCGCGACTGGGTAACCTTCCAGTCTGATGCGCCAGTGTTGGCGCCAGAAGGCGTTTTCCTCAAACAGAGCGTCCATCCCCGAGCCTACGGCACCTTCAGTCGTCTATTGAGCAAGTACGTGCGAGACGAGCAGGTAATTACCTTGTCCGAGGCGCTGCGCCGGCTCACCTCCCTGCCAGCCAGCAACCTGGGTATTGGTGATCGCGGGCTGCTTCGCAAGGGTTACTACGCGGATATTGTGGTGTTTGACCCGGCCGCCATAACCGATCACGCCACTTATACCGAGCCGCATCAGCTGTCGACGGGGGTCGATCATGTACTGGTGAATGGCGTGCCGGTATTGCGCAATGGAGTGCACACCGGGGCAAAGCCCGGCCGTGCAGTGCGCGGGCCCGGTTACCGCGCGGCGGACCGGTCATGAGCGCTGGGGTAGGCCTGGTCGGCTTCTCCACCGAGCCGAGGCGGCAACAGACCGGATTGAAGCTTCATATCATCACCACTGGTGGAACCATCGACAAGATCTACTTTGACGCCAAGAGTGACTATCAGGTCGGTGAGCCGGTAATTGGAGCATTGCTGGTAAGGCTGGGCGTGGGATTTCAGTTCACGATGGAATCCGCCATGCGCAAGGACAGCCTGGACATGGACGGCGCCGACCGGAGCAGCATTCGCGGGCTTGCTGAGCGGTGTGAAGCAGATTACATCCTCATCACCCATGGCACCGACGGCATGGTTGCCACCGCCAAAAGCCTTGCCGGCATTCCCGGCAAGCGCATTGTGCTGACCGGGGCCCTGCAGCCCGCCGCGTTTTCCGGGTCTGATGCGGTGTTCAACATTGGCTGTGCCATCGGCGCACTACAGCGTGTTCCGCCGGGTGTTTACGTGGCAATGAATGGCAGGATTTTTGACGCCAACCGGGTGGTAAAAAATGTGGCAGCCAATCGCTTCGAGGACCTCGAATTGCCAAATGGCAAGTAATTGCGCTTTCAACCGGTGATATAAACCAGCGCTAGTGCCGCCTTCTCGATATCGAAACGTATCTGTGCAATGCTTCGCCATCGTGGCTATTGCTCACGGGTCAATACGGTTTGGAATACGGGAGGAAGTAGGTGGCCTCGAAGAAAACGGCAAGGAAAAACAGCGCTGCGGATGTGACACCGCCAGCCAATATGATCGGGCGCCGCCTTCGGCAATTGCGTAAGGACCACGATTGGACCTTGGCCGAAGTGGCAGAGAAAACAGGAATATCAGTGGGCACGCTTTCCAAGCTGGAACACGGAAAGACCCAATTGAACTTTACCAGTGTCAACAAACTGGCCAATGGGCTCGGTTTGCCAGTGACCGACCTGACCAATCCGGTCAGTGCTATGCAGGGGCGCCGGGCAATTACCCCGGGTGGACAGGGGGCGGTGTTTGAGGCTCTTGATATGGAGTACGAAGTGCTGTGCAGCGATGTGTCCAACCACCAGCAGGGGTACCTCAAGGCTGTGGTGAAGTCGCGCGTCTTTGATCCGGAACTCCCCTGGCATCGCCACCATGGCCAGGAATTTCTTTACGTCCTTAGCGGCAAACTGGAACTTCATACTGAGTTGTATCAACCCGTGCAGTTGTCCGCCGGCGACAGTATCCTATTCGACTCTTCCATGGGTCACCATTACGTTTCGCTGGGGCGTAAAGATGCCCACATCCTGATGAGCATGTCGCTGGAAGGCTATCAGAACGTGTCCGATATTTTCCGCACCTGAAAGCGGGATAAGCAGAAATTTCTTTTTGGGATATACATTTCGAAAACGAAATAGATGCTACAATGGCAAGCAGGCGCTGATTCGACAGCCCCTGTACACATTCAAGCAACCCAAGAAGAGATGTGCCCATGGCTACACCCCAACCCGTAGGAAATGACATCGTTTTGCCAGATGGCAGTAGGGCCCCATTGTCTGCCGCATACCGCAGCGCAGGTTTGCTGTTTACCTCTGGCCAGTTGGCCTTCGACCCGGATGGCGCACTTTGCACCGGCAGCATCGCTGAGCAAACACGGCTTTGCCTGGAAAATATCCAGCGGCTTCTGGCCCTGGAGAATCTTCAAACCACCAGTATCGTAAAAATCACGGTCTGGCTCACCGATACCGCCGATTTTCAGGGCTTCAACGCGGCCTACCGGGAGTTCTTCGGTGAACACCGGCCGGCACGCTCCACCGTGCAGGCTGATCTCATGCTGCCTGGCGCCAAGGTGGAGATAGAAGCCGTCGCCGCGTACTGACACATTCCCGGGAGTTACTCACCCCGCCACTCGCCATCATTCCGATTGGTTGTTTTCGAATTATATTTTCGTAAACGAAAAATTTATGTAATATACCTGCTATGCCCAATCATCGCAGGAGGTCGGTTTGGTGGAAACGTTCGATATCATTATCGTCGGCGCAGGCATGGCAGGTGCATCCGTTGCCGCAGAGCTCTGCGACGGTAATCGAGTATTGCTGCTGGAGCGGGAGGAACAGCCTGGCTATCATGCAACCGGTCGTTCTGCTGCGGCCTACATTCCTTCCTACGGGGCTGACAACCTGGCCCTGCACTACCTGACGGCTTGCAGCCGGAGCATCTTGCAAGAGCCGCCCTCGGTCTTCCGGGTGCCGACTCTGTTGCACCAGCGCGGCCTGTTGTCGCTGTGCACTCCCGCACAGAAGGCCCAGGCCAGTGTGGACTTTGATCGCTTGCGAGCGACTTTTGCCGGTATTGCCCAGGTCGACACGGCATTCATTCGCCACAGCATTCCCCTTATTCGTGACGAGTATGCGTCCAGCGGCTGGTTTGAACCCGATGTGCACGATATCGACGTCCACGCCCTGCACGAAGGCTATCTCCGCATTTTGCGCCAGCACGGGGGCAGGCTGGTCAATAATGCAGAAGCGGTAGCCATCGAGCGCCGGCAACAGTGCTGGCAGGTACAAACCCGGGACACTGTCTATTCAGCGCCGCTACTGGTCAACGCTGCTGGTGCCTGGGCCGATCAGGTAGCCAGGCTGGCCGGGGTAAATCCGATTGGCCTGATGCCCCTGAGGAGAACCGCGGTGTTGCTGCAACCTCCGCCGGGCTGCGAGGTGTCCGGCTGGCCTCTGATAATGGCAACGGATGGCTCCTTCTACCTTAAACCCGATGCCGGGCTGATCCTCGCGTCGCCCGCGGACGAGCACTTGTCCGAGGCTTGCGATGCCCGGCCTGAGGAACTTGATGTGGCCTATGCCGTTCACTATGCGCAGGCGGCATTGCGGCTTGAAGTCCGCCGGGTTGAACACAGTTGGGCAGGGTTGCGCAGCTTTGTTGCCGATCGCAGCCCAGTGCTTGGATATGCCAATGACGTCGATGGTTTCTTCTGGCTAGCGGGACAGGGTGGTCATGGTATTCAGATGGCGCCCGCGACGGCCAGGCTGGCCGCTGCGCAGATTGCGGGCAGTGGCATTCCGGCAGATCTTGCGGCATTGGGGTTTGACCCGGCCTGGGTCGCGCCTGGCCGTTTGTAAAGGAACGTTAGAACTTGCGTGAACGGGTGACGGAATTTTCTAATAAAGCAAAAACTTTCTAAAACGAAAAAAGCATGTTACTGTGGATGTCGATTGATTCAGCAAAGCTGCAGATAAAACCAATTCCCCATAGAGGAAGCAAAAATGACATCTTCAACGCTGAATGCGAAGCACCTTGCTGCTGCGATTGCGCTGCTCACTGCAGCTCAACAGCCTGCTTATGCCGAGCGCGCAACCAGTACGGCGCTGGAAGAGGTGGTAATCAGCGCATCTCGCATCAAGGAATCAGGCTACGAGGCACCGACACCGGTAACC
This sequence comes from Parahaliea mediterranea, assembly GCF_003402235.1. Lineage (GTDB taxonomy): Bacteria > Pseudomonadota > Gammaproteobacteria > Pseudomonadales > Halieaceae > Parahaliea > Parahaliea mediterranea. The sequence goes on along the minus strand of NZ_QEWO01000001.1, from coordinate 1,203,098 downwards.
ATGCTGGGTACCGCAGATATGGAGGCCCGTGGTGTTACCAACATTGCTGATCTCGTCAATGAGGTCCCCTCATTCAGCGCTTCCCTGAGCCCGCAATCGTCCACACTGAACTCGCGCCAGAACGGCGTAAGCGGCCTCGATTTACGCGGGTTGGGTGCAAATCGAAATCTGGTTTTGGTCAATGGGCGACGCCATGTGCCTTTTGATGAGAATGGCATTGTCAACGTGGCGGCCATACCCGCAGTGATCATCAAGCGCGTCGACATTGTAACCGGTGGTGCCTCGGCGGCCTGGGGTACCGATGCCGTGTCGGGTGTGGTGAACATTGTTTTCGATGACGAACTGGAAGGCGCAAAGTTTGATGTACAGGGCGGCCGCTCTACCAAGGGTGATGCCGAAAATCAGCGCGTCTCTGCAGCCTACGGGCAGCAATTTGCTGATAACCGCGGCCACTTTGTGGTTGCCGCGGATGTTTTCAACAACGATGGTGTGCCGGCTTCCTCAGCCAGGAGCTGGTCAAACGAGCACTGGGCCATTCTACGTAACCCGGATGACACGGGCCCCAACGACGGTATTCCCGGACAGATTATCCGGCCCGGCGCTGCCTTGTACCTTGGCTCGCCCAATGGCGTCACTCTGGGAGATGGTTCATCCCCGATTGACAACCTGGAGTTCATGCCCGATGGGAGCGCGATCCCGCGTGAACTTGGCGCTTTCTCCAGCGGTACACACATGATCGGTGGTAGCGGTTCCTACCTTAGTGACAATACCGCCCTGGATATACCGGTGGAGCGCAGTGCTTTGCTCGGCTCGGTGCGCTATGACCTCAGCAACGCAGTACGTTTTTTTGGCGAGGGCAGTTACACCACGACTGAATCCAATGGAGCGTTGATTGACGCTTTCAGATTTGGCGATCCAGTCATTTTGTCGGGCAACCCCTTTCTTCCGGAAAGCGTGCAAACCACCATGGACGAGCACGGCATTGCCGCGTTCCCTCTGTACCGAACCTTCGAGGACTTTGCACCCATTGCCTCGGTCTCTGAAAACAAGAACAAGCGATTTGTTCTAGGTTTTGAGGGAGATTATGGCGATAGCGGGTGGTGGGAAGCCTACTACCAGTACGGCAATGCCACTTTCACCAACGCGCAGCCCCGCAATCTGCTGGTCCAGAACCTGCGTTTTGCGGCCGATGCAGTGCGCGACCCGAGCACGGGTGACATCGTTTGCCGGGCCAATGTGGGCGGCGCTAATGGCGCCCCCGGTTGTGTCCCGGCTAACCTGTTTGGTAAAGGCTCCCTTAGCCAGGGTGCTATCGACTACATTACCGATACCGGCAGGTCGCGCACCAAGCTTGACCAGGATGTGTTCTCGATCAGTACCGGCGGCGATATCGTGGAGGGGTGGGCAGGGCCGATTGTCGCCGCTTTCGGTGTCGACTATCGCGAAGAATCGCTGGATCGGACCGTCAGCGAGAACGACCTCAACTCTGCCTTCATCATTGTTAATGCCAAGCCCCTTGATGGCAGGATGGATGTGACGGAAGCTTTCACCGAGTGGGCCATTCCGCTGATTTCCGGTAGCCAGAGCCTGGATTTCAACACGGCGGTACGCTGGGCGGACTATAGTTCAGTGGGTAATGCTACCAGTTGGAAAACGGGCCTGGTTTATCAGCCATTGGATTCGCTAGTGTTTCGCGGAACGGTGTCGCAGGATATTCGGGCGCCGAGCATTGGTGAGCAGTTTCTTGAAGCGACTCTGCTCTTTGGCAATGTGACCAATCCGTTTACCGGCAATACTGATGCTATATCCCGGATACTCGTGGGCAACGAGAGCTTGGAGCAGGAAGAGTCGAAAACCAGAACGGTCGGTGTTGTCTGGTCCCCGATGGCCGTGGATTTCAAGGTGTCGCTTGATTGGTACGATATCAGTATCACCGACGCCATCGACAGATCCACCGACCAGCAGATTGTTGACCGTTGCGCGGAGGGTGACAACAGCATGTGCCAGTTGATCTCCTTCGATGATAGTCAGAACATCATGGAGGTGGTCAATCCGCTACTGAATCTCGGCTCTCTCGATGTTGAGGGACTGGACTTCTCGTCTACCTATTCTGTCGCTTTGGCAGGCGGTACGCTGGGCGTCAACCTGCTGGCCAGCTATCTGCTTAACAAGGAAGTCGATGTCTCCGGAACCAACCCGGTAGATGTGATCGGTGAGATGGGGCTGGTGACCAACTTCGGTGCACCGGAAACACGCTCTCGGTTAGCGCTTTCTTACGACCGCGGTCCCTGGGGCGTTTACGGTCAGATGCGTTACATCAGTTCGGGCAAGTACAATCCCAACTGGACTGGTGAAGAGTTGTCAGCCGCTGACAACAGTGTTCCCTCTGTCACTTACTTTGACGTGTCGGGTTCCTACCGTTTTAGTCTAAAGGGCCTGGACAGACTGGAACTCTACGGTGGTATCACCAATCTGGGCGATAAAGAGCCACCGATGCTGCCGCGCAACTTCATCAGCAACATTGCAACCAATGCGATGCACTATGATGTTATTGGCAGACGATACTATTTGGGTTTGCGTGTGGCACTCTAGCAAGCCCTGTGAGTGTTGGTGCGATGCCGACGAGGTTGGGTATTTCACCACGCTCAGTACACACCGGTAACACGATTGCGATTGATAGTAACAACATGTCTGGATAGCTCGGCTGACACCGTGTGGGCCCTGGTCAAAAGAAGCGATACTCTGCTGTTTGTGTCCCGCGGCGTTCTCGGTTTCTCTGGTGCCCTGCGCCTTCCTGAGCAATGGCAGCAGGGCGCCACGGAATCGGTGCGCCTGCGGTTTTTTGGCATCATCCCCGGTTGGATGCACACACTGACGTTTGTGGAGATCTGCGATAGCCAGCGGTGCCTGGTGACCCAAGAGGGAGGCGGTCTGGTGGCGGTCTGGAATCACCGAATCCAGGTGAGCACGGGCCTGCAGCAAACCTGTATCTATACCGACGACGTGGAGGTGAGGGCTGGGCTGTTCACGCTGCCGGTGTGGCTTTTTGCCCAGTTCTTTTACCGTTACCGGCAGCGCCGTTGGCGTATTTTGGTGCGGAGATTTCAAACGGGATCTACCTGTCCCTAATGTCCGAGTCGGTGTCCTGCTGCTGTGATGGCTGAACCTTATACGCGCGCCGGGCGCAGCGGTACTCGGCGCGCGTGCTCGTCTACAGGTGCTTAGTAAAAAATGGTATTACGCTGGCAAGGGCCAGGTTGACGGGTTCGTCTTTGTCATAGAGATCGTAGTGTGACCAACCTTCGGCCACCACGATATGTTTTTCTGTGGATGCAGCGCGGCTGTAGATTTCCCAGCCGTCCCGGTAGGCCCCGAATCCGCCGGGTTTGTCGCCAATCACTACCATCAACGGTTGAACAAGCAGCGTTTCGGCATGCAGGAAGGCATCCCAACCCATGGCAGCGCTGTTGAAGGAAAATAGGCCGCTGGTGGCGCCATTCGGCTGTTGGCCTCGCGGAGTCTTGTAATAGTCGGTGGCTTCTAGCACATCGATATCGCTGATTCCCGCCTTTCGTCCCGCAGCGACGGACTCAGGTAAGTAGTTGATGATATGCCGTTCGCTGCCCCGCGCCTCTGCGGTTCGCTGCCTGCCCATGGCTTGCAGTGCTGTAACGGGCTTGAATTCGCTGAACCCCTCGCGCATCAGACGTCCGAAGTTCACACCCGTGATGGAAGTCAGTGCCTTGATGCGGTGGTCAGTGATGGCTGCGTGGACGGTGTAGGCACCTCCGCCGCAAACACCGATCGCGCCAATCCGGTCGCCGTCGACAAAGGCCAGTGTTGACAAGTAATCAATAGCGAAACGGATATCGGAAACCCGAATGGACGGGTCTTCAATGAACCGTGGTGTGCCGCCGCTCGCTCCCTGGAAACTGGCGTCGAAAGCCAGGGTGACAAACCCAGCCTTGGCCAGGGCGTGTGCGTAGATGTTGCCGGAGGTTTGCTCCTTGCAACTGCCTATCGGGTGTGTGCTGACGATGGCGGGGTAGGTAGCGGATTCGTCGAAGTCAGGCGGAAGATAGAGGTCAGCGGCAGAATCCCAGCCTAGGTTCTGGTACGTGACGTGTTTGGTGCTAGTCATGGTTCACCTCAATGCGGTTCGAAGTAGATAGCGGACGGATGTGTTGCGTGCAGGCAGGTGCCGTTTCAGAGTTTGGCCTGGAAAAACGCGCCCAGAGCTGCTACCGCTTCATTAACCGCTGCGTCGCCATCATACAAATCCATGTGATTTGCGCCTTGCACCAGGTGCAGGGATTTATCTTGGCTGGCGGCGCGGGCAATCAGATCTTCGCTCATCCACTTGCTGCCCGCTTCGCTGCCCGCAACGCAGAGGGTGGGCTGGGTCAGGAAGGCCTCAGCTTTGTGGTAAGCGTCGTAGGTGATGATCTGGTTCAGGTTGCGTGCCAGGGTAAAGCCAGGTGCGTTTGGGTGCTGGCAGCGCGGTGTGTGGTAGTACTCCCACGCCTGTTCCAGTTCTGCGTTCGGTGCATCCTCCCTGCGCAGGGGGGCCAGCGGAATGGTGGCCAGGTCCGGGCTGTTGGCATCGTTGGTGCGGGCCTGGGAGCCGTGCTCCAGCAGGCCAGCGGCGTCGGCGTCTTTGATAGTATTTTCCCAGCCATTGCGAAACATCTGGCCGATATTCACTGCGCTAACGGTGCCAATGGCCTTGATGCGACGGTCGTTGATGGCGGCATTGGCGGTGTAGCCGGCGCCGGCGCAAATGCCCATCGCCCCAATGCGGTCGCGGTCGATGTAGGGCAGGGTGGTGAGGTAGTCAACTACGGCGCTGATATCTTCGGTACTGATGTGCGGGTTTTCCAGTTGCCGCGGCTCACCGCTGCTGGCCCCCTGGAAGGAGCGGTCAAAGGCAATGGTCACCAGCCCGTGCGAGGCCAGGTGTCTGGCGTACAGGCCCGCGGTTTGCTCCTTCACGCCACCACCGGGGTGAGAGACAACCAGCGCCGGGTATTGCTGCGTGCTGTCGAACGCATCGGGCAGGTAGAGATTGGCGGCGATGGTGGTGCCGTAGCCGTTCAGCGTGTTGATTTTAATGGTGTCCATGGAAAAGCTCCTTGTGGTGGGGCCGGGTAGTACGCGCTGCCCAGTGACTACAAGAATAGGTGAGCGACTGTTGTTGATAAATGTGGTAAAAGTAAATTGACTGTTAAGATTTTCTAAACAATAAAGCGATTTCAATGCCCATTGAACCGACCCAGTACCCCGCGCTCGCCTGGTTTTACCATATTGCGCGCCACTGCAGTATTACCCGGGCTGCCGCGGAGCTAGGTGTCTCTCGCGCTGCACTGTCGCAGCAGTTGAAGGCCCTTGAACAGCATCTGGGGGTGCGCCTGATGCACCGGACAACGCGACATATGTCGCTCACCGATGAGGGCCAGCGGTTGTTCGATGCCTTAAAACCCGCCCTGGGGGCGATCGAGTTGGCGGTGTCGGCAGTAGGCCAGGCGGCGGATCAGCCTACAGGAGTTCTCAGAATCAGCACCTCCCGAGTGGCCTCGCGGCTGCTGCTGGAGCCTCATCTGGCAACATTCCTGGGTATGTATCCGTCCCTTGGCATTGAACTCATTGCCAGTGACGGCCTAAGCAATATTGTCTTTGAAGGCGTTGATGCCGGGATCCGTCTGGGGGAGAGCCTGAACGAGCACATGGTAGCCGTGCCTGTCACACCGGCTATGGAGATGGCGGTAGTCGCCTCGCCGGCCTATTTACAGGCGCATGGCGAACCGCGTATGCCGTCGGAGCTTGCCCATCACCACTGCATGGGCTATCGCTTTTCATCCAGCGGCGCCATCGACCGCTGGCAATTCACCTCGCCCGAGGATGGCGGGGCGCAGTTCTTCGAGCCGAAGGGGCGGGCTGTTTTCAATGATGACGACAGCATGCTGTCCGCCGCGCTACAGGGGCTGGGTGTGATCAAGCACCTGGATCTGTGCATTAAAAAGCACCTCGATGACGGCTCGCTGGTGCGCGTGCTGCGCCCCTGGTGCAAGCCCTTTCCCGGCTTTTATCTCTATGTGCCATCGCGCGCGCAACTGCCCGCCAAGACGCGGGCGCTGATTGATTTTCTGGTGGAGCAGCGCTCCCGGTTTGTGTGAAAGGCGCCTTTTTAGGGTGCTGGAGCGGTTGTTTTATAGCGTTGGAGCCTGCGCAGCAAAAACGTGTATTGCCGCGCGGCTTCGCCCTTTCCCCGGAAACTGCCCACAGTGAACAGAGTTAAACCGCAACGGCTGCCCGCTGTGGGAGCCGGTGCTATAGTCCCCGCACGTTTTTTTGCCAACGACAATGGAAGACCGTCATGAAAAGCTTTGCCAACCCCGCCGCCCTGCTCGGTAGCGAGGGCACCCAACTCGGCCACAGTGAGTGGGTGGAAGTGACCCAGGAGCGCATCAATCAATTTGCCGACGCCACGGGCGATCACCAGTGGATTCACGTGGACCCGGTCAAGGCCGCCGATGGCCCCTTTGGCAAAACCATTGCCCATGGCTATCTCACCCTGTCGCTGGCCAACCTGTTCCTGCCGGAGGTGCTGCAGGTGGAGAACTTCTCCATGGGGGTGAACTACGGCTGCGAGAAGGTGCGCTTTCCGGCGCCGGTGCCGGTGGGCAGCCGCCTGCGCGGTGCGGGTGAGGTGGTCAGCGCCGAGGAAGTGAAAGGCGGTGTGCAGGTGGTGGTGCGCATGACAATTGAGGTGGAAGGCGGCGAGCGCCCGGCCTGCGTGGTTGATACCATCAGCCGTTTCTTCCCCTGAGTACCGCGGGGAAATAGCCACCGAAACGCCTGAACAGCGCACAAAGGAGAGTACAGGGTGATAGAAACCAGCGACGAGGTCACACCGGTCTACCCGGCCGCCACGGTAATCCTGATGCGCGATGCGCCCACCGGCCCGGAGGTGCTGCTGGTGCAGCGCAGCACCGCGGTGCGCCACATGGGCGGGCAGTGGGTGTTTCCCGGCGGGCGGGTGGACCCGGCGGACATCACGGTGCCCGGGGATGACTACCGCAGCGCGGTGAATGCCGCCATCCGCGAAACCCAGGAAGAGGCGGGCCTGGTCATCACCGAGGACCAACTGGAATACCTGTCTCACTGGACCACCCCGGAGGGCGCCAAGAAGCGCTTTTCCACCTGGTTCTTCCTGGCGGTGCTGGAGGATGACCAGGAGGTACAGGTGGATGGCGGCGAGATAGCCCTGCACCGCTGGGTATCGCCGGCCACGGCGCTGGCGGAAATTGACGACCCGGACAACCCCTTCAACCTGATGCCGCCCACCTTCGTCAGCTTGGTGGACTTGGCGTCGCACCTGGACTGCAACGCGGCGCGCTGCGTGGTACGCGAGCGCCAGGCGATGATCTACGCGCCCAACATGGTGTTTATCGACGGCGGCATCTGCTTTTTGTACGAGGGCGATGCCGGCTACGCCAGCGGCGACGAGCAGGCCACGGGCCCGCGCCATCGCACCTACATGGTCAACCAGAAGCTGCAGTACATCTGCGAATTGAACTAGCGAAAAGCTGGCCTCACGCAATAACAACACGGAGGGGCAGGGGATGGATAAACAGGGCAAGGGCGCAACGGCCATCGGCCGGCGGCGCGTGTTACAGGGGCTGGCGGGCGCCGCTGGCCTTGGGGTGGCGGCGGGCAGCGCGGCGGCGCCGGCGCTGCTGTCGCGCAGCGAGATAAAAAGCTGGGACGTCACCACCGATGTGCTGGTGGCCGGCTCCGGCTCGGCCGGTGTCAGCGCGGCGCTGGAGGCACGGCGAGCGGGGGTCGAGGTGCTGCTGATTGAATCGCTGCCGAAACTCGGGGGCTCCTCGGCCATGTCCGGCGGGGTGGTGTACGCCGGGGGCGGCACTGCCCTGCAGCGCGCCCTGGGGGTCGAAGACAGCGCCGAGGCCATGTACAACTTCATCGTATCCGCCGGTACCCTTCACCCCCAGCTCGATAAAATCCAGCTGTACTGCGAAGGCAGCCCGGCCCATTTCGACTGGCTGGTGGCGCAGGGCGTGCCGTACCAGGAGAAAATGACCAAGGCCAAGGGCCTGCCCTTTGGCGATGAGTCGCTCTACTACTCCGGCAACGAGCTTGCCTGGCCAGCGGTGGATGCCGCCCGTCCCGCGCCCCGGGGCCATGTGCCGGGGGTGTCCGGCATGAATGGCGGGCGCACCCTGATGGAGGCGCTGCTGGCGCGCCTGGCGGAATCCGGCGTGGCCACCCGTGCCGGGGTGTCTGGCCGCCAACTGGTGGTGGAGAGCGACGGGCGCATTGCCGGCATGGTGGTGCAGGACGATGCCGGCCGGTTCCAGCGCATTCGTGCCCGCCGCGGCGTGGTGCTGGCCTGCGGCGGCTTTATTCACAACCGCGAGATGTTGCGGCGCTACGCGCCGCAGCTTTACGACTGTTCGGTGCCCTGGGGCAACGCCGGCGACCTGGGCGCGGGCATCAACATGGGCATTGCCGCCGGGGCAGAGGCCCTGCGCATGCACCAGGGTTTTGCCATCGCCCCCATGTACCCGCCGGAGAATGTGCTGTCTGGCATTGTGGTCAACCAGTTTGGCCAGCGCTTTATCTCCGAGGAGTCCTATCACGGGGTGCTGGGCGATGCCATTGCCTTTCACCAGCAGGGCCGGGCCTACCTGATTACCGACGATGACAGCGCCTACAAAATGCACCAGGACAACTTTCCGCTGGTGGCCGAGAGCGCAACCATTGGCGATTTGGCCGCGCTGGCGGGCTTCCCCCAGGGGGCGCTGCAGCACACGGTGGCCTACTACAACCGCTTTGCCAGCGTCGGGCGCGACCCACTGTTCCACAAAAGCCACCATTACTTGCGGCCGCTACAGGGCCCGCCCTACCGGGTGTGGGATCTGTCGGTCAACCGCGCCTTCTTCCCGGCGCACACCTTTGGCGGCCTGCACACCGACGTGGACGGCCGCGTGATCAACAGCTTCGGCGAGGCGATCCCCGGCTTGTATGCCGCCGGCCGCACGGTGGCCGGCCTGCCCACCGCCCCTTATATCGCCAGCGGCCTGTCGGTGGGTGACTGCACCTTCTTCGGCCGCCGCGCCGGCCGCAGCGTGGCCCGCCAGGAGGTAAGCGCATGACCCTGTACCGATCCGTCCTGTTGCTGGCGTGCCTGCTGCCGCTGGGTTGTATTGCCCAGCCGGCGGAGCAGGGCGATGGCGCTGGCACCGTTACGCTCTCTGCCACGCCTAGCCAAACACCGCTCCCCACCAGCGCAGGCACCGCCCTGACCGGTGACGTGGAGCGCGGCCGGCTGGTGTTTGGCCCCTGCCGTACTTGCCACTACCCGGACCCGGCCCTGGGTCACAACAACGGCCCCAACCTGTACCGGATTTTTGGCCGGGTGGCGGGCAAGCAGCCGGGTTTTGACTATTATTCAGACACCTTCAAGAACGCCGAATTTGTGTGGACGCCACAGTTGCTGGATTTGTGGCTGGCCGACCCCCGCGCCATGTTCCCCGGCTCCACCATGATGAGCCTGGGGGTGCCCGACCCGCAGCGTCGCGCCGACCTGATTGCCTACCTGAAGCAGGCCAGCGTGCGCGGCAGCGCGGCGAATGACACCGGCGATGACATTAGCCATGACAGCGAAAACAGCGAGGATACCCGTGACTGAAACAGCCCTGCGCTCGGTACTGTACATGCCGGGCGCCAACCAGCGCGCCATGGACAAGGCCCGGGATTTGCCTTGCGACGCGGTGGTGTTCGACCTAGAAGACGCCGTGGCGCCGGATGCCAAGGCCGCCGCCCGCGACGCGGTGGTGGCGCAGCTTGCCGCCGGCGGTTATGGCAAGCGCCAGCTGGTGGTGCGCTGCAACGGCCTGAACACTCCCTGGGGGCGGGATGACCTGCGCGCCATGGCCGCAGCCGGCGTGGGCACCCTGTGCCTGCCCAAGGTGGAGAGCGACGAGGAGTTGGACAGCGTCGCCACCCTGCTGGCCGAGGCCGGGCGCCGCGACATTCGCCTGTGGGCCATGCTGGAAACCCCGGCGGGTATTGCCGCCGCCGACACCATTGCCCGTCATGCCGCGGTGAGCGTGCTGGTGATGGGCACCACCGACCTGGCCGCTGAGCTGCGCGTGCCGCACCGGCCGGATCGCCTGGGCCTGCAGTACGCCCTGGGCCGCGCCGTGATGGCGGCGCGTCTGGCCGGCGTGGCGGTGCTGGATGGCGTGTACCTGGATCTGCAGGACGCCGATGGCTTTCACGCCATTTGTGAGCAGGGCAGGGCGCTGGGCTTTGACGGCAAAACCCTTATCCACCCCAGCCAGATTGCCGCCGCCAACGCGGTATTTGGCCCCAGCGCCACCGCAGTGGACTGGGCCGAACGGGTACTGGCCGCCTGGGCCGAGGCGGAGCAGGCCGGCAAGGGCCTGGCGGTGCTGGATGGCAAACTGGTGGAAACCATGCACGTGGATGAAGCGCGGCGGGTACTGGCCACCGCGCGCTACATCGAGGACAACACGGCCTGAAGCAGACGTTCAGGCAGGGGTAAAGCAGGTGTAAGAGAGGGGCCGATGGCCGGCCCCCGGTGAGCAGATGCGCCCGGCTCAGCGCTTGATGATGACGGAGCTGCCGTGGCCGAACAGGCCCTGGTTGGCGGTAATGCCCACCTTCGCGCCCTGCACCTGGCGCTCGCCGCTCTGGCCGCGCAGCTGCCAGGTCAACTCACAGACCTGGGCCAGGGCCTGGGCCGGCACCGCCTCGCCAAAGCAGGCCAGGCCGCCGGAGGGGTTAACCGGAATGCGGCCGCCGATGCTGGTGTCGCCGGCGCGCAGCAGCTTGGCGGCGTCGCCGCGCTCGCACAGGCGCAGGTCTTCAATCCAGTCCAGCTCCAGGGCGGTGGACAGGTCGTACACTTCGGCCACGTCCACGTCTTCCGGGCCGATGCCCGCTTCCTCGTAGGCCTTGATCGGCAGGGCGGCGCGGAAGCTCTGGGCGTCAATGCCCTCGGCTGCGGCGGAGTCGGTGGCAATGTCGGGCATTTCCACCACGCCGCTGGCAAAGCTCGGGGTGACGGTGGAAATGGCGGCAATGCGCGGGGCGTCGCCCTTGCCGATACGCTTGGCGTAGTCGACGCTGGAGACGATCAGCGCCGCGCCGCCGTCGGAGGTGGCGCAGATGTCCATCAGCCGCAGCGGGTCCGCCACCATGGCCGAGGCCGCCACGTCTTCTTCGGTAAAGCATTTTTTGTAGCGCGCGCGGGGGTTCTTGCTGCCGGCGGCGGCGTTTTTCACCTTCACCTTGGCAAAGTCCGCCTGGGTGTCGCCGTAAAGGTCCATGCGGCGGCGGGCGTACAGGGCAAAGTAGGTGGGGTTGGTGATGCCGAGGTAAAAGCGCACCCAGTCCGGGTCCTCCGGGCGATAGCCGCCGGCCGGGGCCAGAAAGCCCTTGGGGGTGGTGTCGGCGCCAACCACCAGCGCCACTTCGCACTCGCCGGCCAGGATTTTGTTGCGCGCCGCCGCCAGGGCCTGGGAGCCCGAGGCGCAGGCGGCGTAGGAGGTGTTCACCTCGGCGCCCTGCCAGCCAAGCGCCTGGGCGAAGGTGGCGCCGGCCACATAGCCGGGGTAGCCGCAGCGCACGGTGGCGCCGCCGGACACAAAGCGCACGTCGCGCCACGGCACGCCGGCGTCTGCCAGTGCTTCGCGGGCGGCGGCCACGCCGTATTCGACAAAGTTGTGCCCCCACTTGCCCCAGGGGTGCATGCCGGCGCCGAGGATGGCGATTTCATTGGACATAATATTCTCCGCTTACCGTTGGCGCCCTCAGGCGACCGGCTTCCATTTCCAGGTGACTTTGATGTCGTCCTCTGTCTCGTGCAGGGTCTCCAGCACCAGCTCCATCGGCATGCCAACCTTCAGGTCTGCCGTCGAGACGCCTTCCACCACCTGGCCCAGCACCGTCATCTGCTCCTTCTCCAGTTGCACGGCGGCAATGGTGTAGGGCTCGAAGGGCTCGGCGGCCACAAAGGGCGCCGGCGGCTTGTAGCAGGCGTTGGTGTAGCTCCACACCGTGCCGGTGCGGCTCAGCTCCACTTCCTCGAACTCGCTGCTGTCGCAGTCCGGGTTCTTGCAGTAGTGGGTCTGCTTGGGGAAGAAGTAAGTACCGCAGCCACAGCAGCGGGTGCCGATCAGGTGGGGTTGTTCACCCAGGGTATGCCAGCCCTCAATGGCGGCTGCGTGGGGTTTGTTGCTCATCGGGTCGCTCATCGGGCTGCCTCCTGAAAAATCGCGGCACAGAGTACTACCGGGCCTGCCCCGGCGGAAGGTGCCGCCCAAGGCCCTGAGCCGGGGGTTTATCAATGCAGACCTGCCCCTGCCAACTTGCCCGCGCTTGCGCCACCGGGCGCTTCGCGGCACAGTGCGGGGCATGCCAGAAGCCAGTATCAAACGTAAACAGGGTGGCCGTCAGCGTCGCGCCGAGGGGCGCCTGCGCCACCAGCAAATTCTCGAAGCCACCCTGCGCCTGATTGCCCGGGAGGGTATTCGCGCCGTGCGCCACCGGGCGGTGGCCAGGGAGGCCGGCGTGCCACTGGCGGCCACCACCTATTACTTCAGCGATATCGGCCAGCTGCTCAGCGAGGCCTTCACCCAGTTTGCCAGGCAGCGCGCGGGAGCGGTGGTGGCCCTGCAGCAGCAGTTGCTCGACTGCCTGCAGCGCGCGGAGGCGGGCGAAGACGGGGGGCAGCAGCAGGAACCGCCGACGCAGCGAGAGCAGCGTGAGCAGCTGGTGCGGGAGATTGCCGGTGTGCTGGCGGAGCACGTGATCAGCCAGGCGGCGGCGGTGGAAGATCGCAGCATTGAGCTCGCCTTCAAGCACGAGGCCCGCCGCGACGCCGGCCTGCGCGCCCTGAGCGAGGCCCAGGAGCGGCAGTTTGCCAGCGAGGTCAGCGCCCTGCTGGAGCGGGCGGGCAGTGACGACCCCGCCTCCGACGCCCAGATTGGCCTGGGGCTGATCTATCGCCTGGAGGCGGAACTGACCTTCGGCGAGCTGGGCGAAGAAGAGGCCCGGCGGATTCTGCACCGCCATGTCAGTCTGCAGCTGGGGGCCCGGGGCGCCACCGGCAAAAGCTAGTACAAACGTACCAATTCCTGTTGCCGCCGCGCCCGGCTCTGGGGCAAACTGCGTTGGCAGCCGGCCACCCAGCGCGCCGCTGCGGCTGGCCGGCGGGCCGGCAATGAACTAAAAACAAGCGCCACAGGGCGCAAAAGCCAGGGGGTTGTCATGTCTGTATCCGCTCGCGGAAGCCGGCAGCGTACGCTGCTCGCCACCGCTGTTTTCGCTACGGTTTATTCCACCATCGCCGGCCCGGGGGCCTGGGCTCAGGGCCTGGAAGAGGTACTGGTAACCGCCCAGAAACGCGAAGAGGGCCTGCAGGATGTGCCTATTTCCGTCGAGGCCTTCGGCGAGCAGCGCATTGACAACCTCGCCGCCCGGGACATTGGCGACCTGGGCGCCTTTACCCCCAACGTGGATATTTCCGGCGGCGCCAACCAGCCCAACTACGCCATTCGCGGCATTGGCACCGACGACTTCGGCATCGGCGCCGACCCGGCGGTGGGCGTGTACGTGGATGGCGTGTATGTGGGGCGCTCCGGCGGCTCCAAGGTGGCCTTCAACGACATCGCCCGGGTGGAGATTCTGAACGGCCCTCAGGGCACCCTGTTCGGGCGCAACGCGGCGGCGGGCGCCATCCAGTACGTGACCAACAAGCCGGTGAACGAGACCGAGGGCTGGGCCCGGGCCACCCTTGGCAACTACGACCGCCGCCAGCTGGAGGGCGTGTTCAACCTGCCCCTGACCGATAGCCTCTACTTCCGCACGGGCCTTTTGTACGACAAGCGCGACGGCTGGGTGGACAACCTGTTCAACGGCGACGACCTGGCGCGGCGCTACAACAAGTCCGTGAACGCCCAGCTGCGCTGGTTGCCCACCGACAGCCTGGACATCATCCTGCGCGCGGAATACGACGAGGTGGACCAGGATTCCCGCCCCGCCTCCAGCGCCGTATGGGGGCCGCGGGACAACGGCCCGGGCTTCACCAAGGTAGAGAGCGAAGAGCGCCTGGCCGAAACCCGCTACCTGTTTGGCAGCTCGCTGCACGTCACCTGGGATTTGGGCGCCGCCACCCTCACCTCCATCACCGCCTGGCGCAAATACAGCACCTTCAACCCCGAAGAGAAAGACGGCTCCGCCGAGTTGCTGTACCGCTTTAACGACCTCAACCGCGAGCGCAACAAGCAGTTCAGCCAGGAATTCCGCTTGGACGGTGAATTCGGCGAGCGCTGGCGCTGGACCACCGGCGTCAACTACACCTGGGAGCACGCCCGCCAGCAGAGCGGCATTACCCTGGGGCCGGAGTCCCTCGACAAGCTGATTGCTGAGCGTGAAATTGGCCTGCCCTACAGCGCCCTGATGCCGGGCCAGCCGCTGGATATTGCCTTTCAGGTGATTGCCGACCCGTACAATCGCCGCGCCTTCGACAGCGGCTTTGACGCCTACAATTCCGGCGTCGATTTCAACGAGAACATCTTCATTGACGGCGAGTACGAATCCTACGCCGCCTTTGCCGACGCCACCTTCGACCTGACCGACACCCTCTCCCTGACCGCCGGCCTGCGCTACACCGACGACAACAAAGAGTTTGGCCGCTACGTGGAATTCAACGAGTACGTGCTGGCCTTTGCCTTCCCCACTGAAACCCGCATCGACGCCAACGGCAACTACGACCCGAACGGCGAGCTGGGCTACCTGGTGTCCGAGGAGAGCTGGTCCCAGGTAACGCCGCGCTTCGTGGTGGACTGGGCGGTGGCCGACGATGTGCTGCTTTACGCCTCCTACTCCGAAGGCTACAAGGCTGGGGGCTTTAACAGCGCCGGCGAAATCCTGGCCCCGGCCTTCGACCCGGAAGAGGTCACCAACTACGAAATCGGCATGAAATCCAGCTGGTTCGACAACACCCTGCGGGTGAACGCTGCGGTGTTCCGCTACGAATACGACAACCTGCAGGAACTGCGCTTTATCGAGGGCGCCTGCCTGAATTCAAGCACCGGCGCCTACCTGTTCGAGACCTCCGACGTGGAGGGCGACGGCGCCGAGATCAGCATCAGCTGGCTGCCCATTCCCGCGCTGGAGCTGTTCTTCAACACCGGCCTGCTGGATGCCGAATACACCCGCCGCGCCGACCGCACCGTGGTGGACGGCGCCTGCCAGGTGATCGACCGCTCCGGCGAGGACTTCGCCCGCTCCCCCGACCTGAACTTCAGTGTGGGCGGCAACTACACCTGGGACTTCGACAGCGGGGCGCGGCTGGAACTGTCCGCCGCCTACAGCTACGCCGACGGGGTGGAGCGCGACAGCTGCACCTTTGTGGTGAACAACGCTGCACAAGGGCGCTCCTCCGACATCTACCGCTTTACCGAAATCGACGGCCAACTGGTGCTGTCGGATGATTCCGCCACCGGCGACCTGGAGGGCCTGCCCTTCAGCAGCTGCCCGGATTCCGATGAAAAAGAACAGCTCAATGCCCGCCTCACCTACTACAGCCCGAGTGACCAGTGGGAAATGGGCGCGTTTGTGGTGAATGCCACCGACTGGGAGCCGGAGAACGTGGACCCGGGCGGCCTGGGTGGCGAAACCGCATCGGTCTTCTCCGATGGCTCCCCGTCCTGGGACCGGCGCAGCGAGCCGCGCATGTACGGGGTGGAGCTGCGCTACAACTTTTGATGCAACGCGGGGGCGGGCAGCGGTGGCGGAGGGCGCCGCTGCCACGCCCCGGGCCCGTGATGTGGATTAACGGTCATCGCGCGGCTGCCGGTACAACCACTTGAGCCAGCGTGATGGCGCCGCGCCGCGCCACCTGGGCCCCCTTCATCCCCCGCCCCGAATAGGCAACAATCCAGCCCTCAAAAACCAGGACATCAGGAGCAACACCATGGGCATCTATGCAATGACCGGCGGCGCCACCGGGATTGGCGGAGAACTGCGCAAGCAACTGGTCGAGGCCGGGCATCAGGTGATATCCGTGGATATCAAAGAGGGTGACATCATCGCCGACCTGTCCACCGCCGAGGGGCGCCAGGCGGCCGTGGCTGGCGTCACCGAGCGCGCGCCGGATGGCCTTGATGGCTTTATTGCCTGCGCCGGCCTGCCGCCAGTGGCCCGGCCCCTGAGCCTGATCGCCCAGGTGAATTACTTTGCCGCGGTGAAAACCATTGAGGGCCTCAAGGACCTGGTGGCCAAGCGGCGCGGCACGGTACTGATTGTTGCCTCCAACTCCGCGCCGATGATGCCGGCGGAGAACGCCTTTGTTGAAGCCTGCCTGTCGGGCGATGAAGCTGCCGCCTGCGCGGCGGTGGAGCAGGCCGACGGCCACACCGCCTACGCCGGCTCCAAGCGCGCCATTACCATGTGGATGCGGCGCAACGTGGTGGCCTACGCCAAGGCCGGGGTGCGCCTGAACGCGGTGGCGCCCGGCATTACCCAGACGCCCCTCACCGACCAGGTGTTTGCCGACGAGCAATTGGGCCAGACCATGCGCGACTTCCAGGCCAGTGTGCCCTGGGGCGGCATGGCCAGCCCGGCGCACATCGCCAATGTGATGCGCTTTATGCTGAGCCCGGAGGCGGATTTTGTCTGCGGGTCGGTGTTCTTTGTGGACGGCGGCTCGGACGCCATGCTGCGCCCGGACGCGTTCTAGTCGTAGCGGCAGATGCCGCCCGGTCTTACCGGGCGGCTGTTTCGCCGCTGTGCGCAGCAGCGGTGTCTGCGCGCACGGCGGCGGCGATGTCGTCGCTCAGGCGTTGCAGCAGGCGGCTGTAGGTGGCCGCCAGGGTGGCGCCGTCGTCGCTGCCGCTGTCTTCATAGCGCCCCATGCGGCGCACAATTTCCCGCTGCCGGGCCGGGTCGTGCAGGCGCCATTCGGCCACCAGGGTGGTGCGCTCGGCGCTGGCATCCAGCGCCAGCAGCCACACCTGCACGGCGTAGGCGGGCCGATCGCTGGCAGCCCAGGGGAAGGGGCGCACGTTCTGGGTGTCCAGGGCGCTGGCCAGGTTGAGGCCCAGCACCCGGGTAACACCTTCACCCAGGGGCTCGGCCCAGCGCTGGTAGCTGGCAATGCGCAGCTGGTTGTCGCCCCGGGCAAACACCAGGCTGTTGCGATCCAGATACTCCGGAATGGTCACCGGGCCAATGCCCAGCGACGGCGCATCGGCGCTGCCGCCCGTGCCTGTGGCGCTGAGCCGGTAGTAGTCGCTCTGGGGGGTGCTGCCGCAGGCGCTCAGCAGCAGCGACAACAGTAGCGCGCCCAGCAGGTGGGGTTTGGCAGCGGTCATGGGGCGTCCTCGTTCTTGCCGCGCAGCAGCGCTTCGGGTTGTTCTTCGAGTGTCTTGGCCAGCAGTTGCAGGGCGCGGCCGGCCTCGGCCAGCTCGGTCAGGGCCCGGTTCAGTTCGTAGGTGGTGGGGGAGTCCTCGGCGATCAGGTTGTCCACGCCCTTGAGGGTGCGGTCAAAGTTCTGCAGCGAGGCTTCCACCACGTCCAGTTTCTCTTCCACCAGGGTCACCAGCCGCGGCAGGTTGTCGTCCACGGTCACCAGGGTGCTGTTGGCGCTGGCCAGCAACTGGTTGATGTTGGGTTCGATACGCCCCAGGGTCTGGCGGATGTCCTCGCTGAGTTCGGTGATCGACAGGAAGGTGGCGTTGACCTGCCCCGGCAGGCTCTGGAACTTTTCGTCGGTGATCACCGACTTGAGCCCGGTGGCGATGGCGGTGAGATCGGATGCCACCTGGGCGAAATCAATGTCGTCAATCTGCCGGCTGAGTTTTTCCAGGTTGGTGGGAATGGTGGGAATCTGCAGGTGGGGCGAGTCTATCTCCGGCAGCTCGATGGCGGTGTCGGGGTGAAAATCCAGCTGCACGTACAGCAGGCCGGTGAGCAGGCTCTGGGTATTGAGCTGGGCGCGCATGCCGCGCTCAATCAGCATTTCGGTCAGCTCCTGGGGGTTGGAGCCGCGCTTTTGCACGTTGTCGGCATCCAGCACCGCCTCCACCAGCATGATCAGCTCGTCGTTGTCGCTGTCCAGGATCAGGTTGATGTCGGTCACCTGGCCAATCTGCACGCCGCGCAGGGCCACCGGGGCGCCCACCGACAGGCCCTTGACCGAGCCGTCGAACACCATCACCACCCGTTCCTGGCCGCTGCCGATACCGTTGCCCAGGATAAAAATGGCCGTGGTGACGGCAATCAGCAGCGCCCCGAGGATAAAGGCGCCGATGGCGACACTGTGGCTGTTTTCACTCATTGCGCGTTCTCCGCCGCTGCGCTGGCCTCTCTGGCCAGAAATTGTCGCACAACGGGCTGGTCACTGTGGTCGCGCAGTTCGCGCGGGTTGCCGTAGGCGATCATGGTTTTGCTGTTGGCGTCCAGGTACACGGAATTGCTGGCGATACTGAAAATGCTGGGCAGTTCGTGCGTCACCATCACCACGGTGGCGCCGATGGATTCCTTGAGCTGGACGATCAGTTCGTCCAGCAGGCTGGAGCTGATCGGGTCCAGGCCCGCCGAGGGTTCATCAAAGAACAGGATTTCCGGGTCCAGGGCGATGGCCCGCGCCAGGGCGGCCCGCTTGCGCATGCCGCCGCTGATCTCCGACGGGTAGTAGCCCTGGTAGCCGGACAGCCCCACCAGGGCCAGCTTGTAGTCCACCACCTCGCGGATTTCCGCCTCGCTGTAGTTGGTGTAGAGCTGCATCGGCAGGGTGACGTTCTCGCCCACGGTCATGGCGCTGAACAGCCCGCCGGACTGGTAGGTGATGCCCCAGCTGCGGCGCATGGCGTCGCGGGCGGCGGGGTTGGCGCGGGTGAAGCTTTGGCCGTTGAACAGGATGTCGCCGGCGGCGGGCTGGATCAGCCCCAGCATGTGCTTGAGCAGGGTGCTTTTGCCGCAGCCCGACCCGCCCATGATCACAAAGATATCGCCGCGATTGACGTCGAAGTTCAGGTCGCGCTGGATCAGTCGCGCGCCGTAGGCCATGGTGACCCCGCGGATGCTGATGTGGGCCTGTTCGCTCACCTCAGATACCCACCTGCTGGTAGAAGATGTTCATCGCCGCATCGGCCACGATCAGGTAGACGATGGCCGTTACCACCGCGTCGGTGGCGGCGTTGCCCACCGCCGCCGAGCCGCGCCCGGACTGCATGCCGGAGCGGCAGCCCGCCACGGCGATCAGAATGGCGAACACCACGCTCTTGGACAGCCCCACCAGCAGGTGGGTGAGGGAGATGGCGTCCTGTATCTGGGAGACATACTGCAGCATGGTAATGCCCATGCCGCCCGCCACAATGGCCCCGCCCAGCACACCCAGCAGGTCGGCGTAGATGGTCAGCAGCGGCAGCATCACCAGCAGGGCCAGCACCCGTGGCAGCACCAGGAATTCCACCGGCGACACGCCCATGGTGGTAATGGCGTCGATCTCTTCGTTGGTCTGCATGGTGCCGAGCTGGGCGGCGTAGGCGGCGCCGGTGCGCCCGGCCATGACCACGGCGGTCATCAGCACGCCCATCTCCCGCAGCATGCCGATCAGCACCAGGTCGGCCACGTAGATTTCCGCCCCCAGCAGCTTCAACTGCACCGCGCCCAGGTAGGCCAGGATCATGCCCACCAGGATGCTGGTGAGGCTGATGATGCCGAAGGCGTTGGGGCCGGCCTGGTAGCAGAAGTGGCGGAAGTCGCTGAAGCGGGTGTTGGCCCGCCCGGTGACCAGGCGGGCCAGGCCAATCCCCAGGTCACCGAGAAAGGCGATGGATTCGCGCAGGTCGCGCCACAGGGCTCTTAGCGCCTTGACCGGGTTGAGGCGTTCCAGCAGCGGGGCGCGCGCCTCCTGCGGGCGCTGGTGGGGCGGCACCGCGGTGGCCACCTCCAGCAGGCGGTTGGCGCTGCCCGGCAGGTGTTCGGCGTTGAAGGGAATGTGCTCGGCGCTGCACAGGCTGTGGCACTGCAGCAAAAAGGCCATCAGCAGCGAATCCCAGTCCCCCAGGCCGCTGCCATCCACCGTCAGCGCTTCCGGCGAGCAGGCCAGCAGTTCGCTGCGCAGGGTGGGAAAGTCGGGAATGGCCTGTGCCTGAACCCAGTCGCCCGTGAGGGCCAGCCGGAGGGCATGGGGAGCGTCTTCGATCAACTCATACGCGGGCGCTGTGGAATTCATGCCGTCGCTGTGACTCACTGGAAGCGGCCAGTCTACTGGCTGGCGCGCGGCACTGGCAACTGCCGCCCGGTTCTGGCGGAAGGGCCTTGGGGAAAGTGCTTTCGCAAAAGCGCCCTAGCGGAAGGGCAGTTCCTCCCGCAGCGGGTCGATGATGTCGTAGGCCTTTTGGTAGATATCCGCCACCGGCAGCTGGTTGCCGGCTTCCCGGCGCCGCGACACCATGGTCATCGGGAACAGGTAATTGTCGCTGTCGCGGTAGCGCAGGGCACGGCTGCGGCCAAGGTTGTCTTCATAGATGACCCAGTGCATGTCCAGCTCATTGGCCAGCAGGTCGCCCATCACCAGCCCCATGGCCTGCAGGTTGGCGGTGTCGTCGGTGCCAACCACGCGGTCGTCCAGCAGCCGTTGCAGCAGGGTTAAATCCTGCGCCCGCTGGCCACTGAAGCCTTGGCCGTAGTGGCGGCGGGCCAGGTCTTCCAGGTTCTTGCGCTGCTGTGTCATGAACTGGCGGTCGAGGAAGGAGAGGTCATCGATGCGGGGCGGCTCCTGGGCCAGGGCGGCGGCGCAGGCCAGCAGCCCGGCGAGCAGTACTGGCAGCGCGATTCGCGCGAGTGTCATAATGTCCTCCTCTTGCTTGCCTGTCCGGGTAGGGTCGCATACCCGGGATGTTCTTTCAGTTTAGCGTAATCAGGTTGTCATCCGGCCCCCTACATGGATAATTGCCCACTTTCCCGCCGGCACTGCCCGCCCGGTGCCCTCGGCGCCAGGCCAGCCCCGGCCGGCCCCCGCCAGCACCGGGGCCAAACCCGCAGATCTGGAGAGCACGCATGATAACCGGCAGTATTGTCGCCCTGGTCACCCCGATGCAGCCCGACGGCAGCCTGGACTGGGAGGGTTTGGCGCGACTGCTCGACCTGCATATAGAGGCTCGCACCAGCGCCATTGGCGCGGTGGGCACCACCGGCGAGAGCGCCACCCTGAGCGTGCCGGAGCACTGCGAGGTGATCCGCTACTGTGTGGATTACGTCAAAGGGCGCATTCCGATCATCGCCGGCACCGGCGCCAACTCCACCCGCGAGGCCATTGAGCTGACCGCCGCCGCCGCGGACAACGGCGCCGATGCCTGCCTGCTGGTGACGCCCTACTACAACCGCCCCACCCAGCGCGGCCTGCTGCAGCACTTCAGTGCCATTGCCGGCGCGGTGAAGGTGCCGCAGATCCTTTACAACGTGCCCGGGCGCACCGCGGTGGACATGCACAACGACGTGGTAGTGGAACTGGCCGGGCTCGACAACGTGATTGGCCTCAAGGACGCCACCGGCGACCTGGAGCGCCTGCCCGACCTCAAGGCCCGCTGCCCGGCGGATTTTGCCCTGTATTCGGGGGACGACCCCACCGCGCTGGAATTCATTCTCGGCGGCGGCCACGGCAATATCTCGGTGACCGCCAACGTGGCGCCCAAAATTGCCGCCGACCTGTGCCGCCTGGCTCTGGCTGGCGAGCGCGCGGCGGCGGCCGCCGAAGATGCCAGGCTGGCCGCCCTGAACGCGGCCCTGTTCCTGGAGGCCAACCCCATCCCGGTCAAGTGGGCCCTGCAGCAGCGCGGCCTGATCCAACGCGGCATTCGCCTGCCGTTGACCGAACTCGATGCCCAGTACCACGCCCAGGTGCTGGCTGCCCTGGAAACCGCGGGAGTCTGAATGAGCAAGTTCCTGACCATAACAGCGAAGGCCGGCCTGTGCGCCGCGCTGCTGGCGAGCGCCGGCTGTAGCTACCTGTTCGGTGACGGCGGCCCCTTCCGCGACAAGTCCGAGGACTACAAGCAGGCGCGGGAAACGCCGCAAATTCGCGTCCCCGAGGGGCGCGAGGCGGGCGGCATGGAGGAAATCTACCCCATTCCGCCGGTGAACGAAGAACTGGTGCTGGCGGGGGAATTTGAAGTGCCCCGGCCAACGCCGCTGGTGGCCGGCGCCGCCGATGAAGTGGTGCGCATCCAGTCCCTTGGCGATAACAGCTGGGCCCTGATTGCCATTCCCCCGGGGCAGCTCTGGCCCCAGGTGCGCGGCTTCCTGTCCGCCGCCGGCATTCAGGTGGGGCGCATGGATGCCCGCGCCGGGATCATGGAGAGCATCTGGGTGGAGCTGGAAGGCCAGCCGGTGCCCTCGCGCTTTCGCTATCGCATTGAGCAGGGCGTGCAGCGCGGCACCAGCGAGCTGCACGTGAAGCAGATGAACCAGCGCGGCGCCGCCCCGGCCGACAATGCCTGGCCGGAGGTGTCCGACAACGTGCCCCAGGAGCGCGAGATGCTCAAGGCCGTGGCCCAGTACATCGCCAACAGCGCGGATTCCGCCCCGGTGTCGATGATCGCCGACCAGGCCATGAGCGCCTCCGGCAAAATCGCCCTGCAGGAATCGCCAGAAGGTTACACCTACATTCACGTGGGCCTGCCCTTCGACCGCGCCTGGGCCTCGCTGGCCAAGGCACTGGAGGATTCCAGCTTCGAGATCACCGACCGCGACCGCAGCGCCGGCACCTACTACGTCACCTTCCTCGGCCCCCAGGGCGAAGAGGAAGACGGCTGGTTCGACTGGCTGTTTGGCGACGAAGAACACCCCCTGGCGGGGCAGCCCTTTGAAGTGCGGGTGGCGCAGGATGGCGACAACGCGGTCAACATTCGCCTGGTTCCCCAGGGTGATGCGGACGCCTACGACAAGCGCCAGGAACAGGCCCTGCTGGCCATCCTCAAAGGTAACATCAGCTAGGGCGCCTGCCGCCCAGGGCGCTCAAGCAGTGTGAGAAGCTCCTGATGCGATTCGCCTCCATCGGCAGCGGCAGCAAGGGCAATGCGACCCTGGTGTCCGTTGCCGACACCCTGCTGCTGGTGGACTGCGGTTTCTCGGTGCGCGAAACCGAACGCCGCCTGGCCCGCCTCGGAGTGAGTGCCGGCGATATCGACGCCATTCTGGTTACCCACGAGCACAGCGACCACAGCGCGGGTGTTGCCCGCCTGTCGCGCCGCCACCGCATTCCCGTCTATCTCACCCACGGCACCCTGGGCAGCGGCCGCCTGGAGGACTGCTTTGAAACCCGCTGCATTCACAGCGAGGCCGCGTTCCGGGTCGGGGTGATCGACGTGCAGCCGGTGGCGGTGCCCCACGATGCGCGTGAACCCTGCCAGTACCGTTTCTCCCACGCTGGCCGCTCGCTCGGCGTGCTGACCGACCTCGGCAGCATCACGCCCCATGTGGTGCGCCACTACCGCGGCTGCGACGGCCTGGTGCTGGAGTTCAACCACGACCTGGAGTTGCTGCAGGCGGGCAGTTATCCGCCCTCGCTCAAGCGGCGCGTGGCCGGCGACTGGGGCCACCTCAACAACCGCCAGGCGGCGGCCCTGCTGGGCGAGATTGGACACGCCGCCCTGCGCTACCTGGTGGTGGCTCACATCAGCGAGAACAACAATTGCCGTGATCGCGCCGCGGCGGCGCTGGCGGAGGTGTACGGCGAACTGGACGAGCGTGTGGTGTGGGCAGACCAGCAGGGCGGCTTCGGCTGGCTGGAGCTATAGCGTTAGCGCTGCCATCGTCTGAAGCCGGCTAGCGGGCATTGCCCGCCGGGCTGGCGGCTTCTTCCTGCTGGCGGTCGCGCTTCCAGCGGCGGTTGCTCCACAGCCAGCTCTCGGGCTCCTCGCGAATGGCCTGCTCGGCCAGCGCCACGTAGCGGTCGATGATGGTGTGGCTGCCCTTGTCGTAGGGCGGATCGCCCACCTCGTGGAAGGTGATGGCATAGTGCCCCGGGCGCTGGCGCCGGCACTGGGCGAACAGCACAGGGAAGCCGGTGAGCTGCGCCAGGCTCTCGGCGCCCTGGTAAAAGGCCGCCTCGCGGTTGAGGAAGGTGGTCCAGTAGCTGCGCTCGCTGCGAATGGGCGATTGGTCGGCCACCATTACAAACACGCGGAACTCCTTGCGCCGGCGCAGAATATCCCGGGTGGACTCATCCATGGCCAGCGGCCGCGAGCCGAACTGGCTGCGGATGCCGTAGATCAGCTCGTCCACGGTCTTGTTGTGCAGCGGTTTGTAAACCGGGTCGATGGGAATGCCCAGGGCCGTGGTGGCGCCGTGCAGCATCCACTCCCAGTTGCCCTGGTGAATGGTAAGCACAATCACCGAGCGGCTGCGGCCCTCGCTTTTTGCCAGCAGCAGTTCGGGATTGTTCAGCGTCACCCGCTGTTTGAAGTCCTGCGGCTGCATGCGCCTGGCCTTTACGATCTCCAGTGCCACCTGGCTCAGTTGCCGGTAGAACTTTTTTGCCAGAACTGTGATTTCTCTCGCGTTTTTCTCCGGAAAGGCGTGCCGCAGGTTCTGATAGACGACCGCTTTGCGATAGCCTGCGAGGTAATAGAGGATCAGGTATGCCAGCCAGGCCAGCGCGTACAGCAGCGGAAAGGGCAGGTAGGCAACAGCGCGGTAGAACACGTTCGGCGCGCTAGTTGTCGCAGTGTACCGGCAGGCGCAGGTGGCTCACCCGCAACAGGGCCTGCCGATCCGGGCAGCGCAGGCTGCGGTTGCCGGCCAGGTCAACGCTGTTGAGGGCCTGCAGTTCGGCCAGCGGCAGCGGGTCGACAATCTGGTTGTCGGAGAGATAGACCGACTCCAGGTTGAACACCTCGGCCAGCGGCGCAATGTTGTCGATCTGGTTGCCGCTGAGGTCCAGGCTGCGCAGGCTGCTGAAGGTGGCCAGCCCGTCGAGGCTGCGGATGCCCGCGCTGCGGCAGGACAGCTCCTGTAGCTGGCTGGCGCTGGAAATTTTATGGCTGTTGATGGTGCTCTCAAGGCAGCGTTGCAGTGACGGATCGGCGGCGCTGAAATCAGTGAACAGGGGCAGGGGTGTGTACACCCGACGCTCGTTGACGGTGACGTCGTACTGCTGGCAGGCGCCGAGCAGACAGGACAGAAGCAATACCAGAACGCCAGGGATGGGGTGTCGCATGAGGATACTCTTATTAAAAGCCTTGCAAGCATTGACAGCCTTGCACGTATTAACCGCTTTGCACGTGGCACCGGGATGAATGCCACCTGGCATGGTCAGGCGCATCGCAGCAGTGGCGGGCCGCTATGGCCAGTCGCCGCCGTGACGCCGCCGCCGGCCGGGTAATATAATGCTAGCTCTTCAGACGGCCAATTACGAGCACCCCATGGACGAGCAACCTGCAAAACCCAGGGCAAGCGACGCGCCGCGGAAGGACGGCCCGCCCGTCATCAGCCTGGTTCAGCGCGGCAACCTCAAATCACTGGAATCCACCCTGCGCAAGCAATGGCGACTGGGGCAGAACATCGTCCTGTGCTGGAGTGCCGACGAGCGCGGCCTGCTGGTGCTGTTTGTTCCTCATTACTTCCTTGGCAACTACTGCGCCCACCCCGGCGACGACGGCAGCGACAACGAACACTTTGTGCGCCAGCTGATTTCCGGCAACCGGCGTAAAAACCGCGAAGAACTGTTCGCCATTGCCGAACGGCTGGACGTGGCCCCCAGCTTCATCAAGCTCGACACCGCCCTGACGGAGGAACCTGCGGTGCAGGATGCGGTGGAGCAGCTGATCAAGCGCTATGGCATCAGCTACGTGGACTGCCGCGGTGTGCTGCTGTTCGATATTGCCGAGTTCTCCCTGTTCACGCCCTTTGAACAGGCCAGTCAGCTCAACAGCCTTTCCTACTCCATGAACTCGGCCTACAACAAGCTGCAGGGCAAGGGCGTGGACATCAACTTTGCCCGCACCACCACCGGTGACGGCTACTACGTGTGGAACCGCGACACCGGCCTGCACGCCAGCCAGGACCTGTTCACCTTCCTGCTGCTGGTGGTGGCCGACAACGCCGTGGCCCGGGCCGCGTCGCGTGGTAACACGGTGCCGGTGATTCGCTGCGCCTACCATGCCGGTAGCCACTACGAGCTGTACCAGGCCGAGGGCGTGAACCCCACGGTGTTCAGCTACATCGTGGGCGATGTCACTATCGACCTCGCACGCATGGTGGACCTGGCCCGGCCGCACCAGGTGCTGGTGGGCAACTTCAGCGCCCAGGTGCAGCGCGAGGATGGCCGTGTGGAGCCGGTGCAGGCACCGGCCTTTGTCAAACACTGCAGCCAGGCCCTGGCCACCGTGGAGGGTATCCAGCTGTCCGGCAAATCCATTGTCAGCATGCGCTGCGCGCTGACCGGCGAGGGCGAGGCGGGCGAGCGCCGCGCCGCGCGCCGCTTCCGTGTGACCGACAAACACGGCCTGTCGCGCACCGCCTACAACCTGGAATTGAATATCGAGTTTGCCGATGGCGAACTGCAACTGGGCCTGGCCGGGGACAACCTAGCCCTGGAAGATGGCCCCGGCGAGGAACTGACCGAGGCCCGGCGCCAGCCCGCGGCATCGGTTGACCAATCCATTGAAGACCTCGCCAGCCTGCTGCGCAGCCTGCCGAGGGACACGAGGCCAAACGACTAGCATGGCAAAACGTCGGGCCGCGCATCTGGACGTGACTGCCACCGTGGATGTGACGGATCCCGATGCCGTAGCGGGCGAGATTTGCCGCCTGTTCGGCCAGCGTTTTCCGCAGCTTGCACAGGCCACCATCCAAGCACTGGTGGGAGATTTTGTGCGCCTCTATCGCGGGGATTACCCCGGCTTTCGCGCCTGCGACGTGGGTTATCACGACATCCAGCATGTGCTGGATGTCACCCTGGCCATGGTGCGGCTGATCGACGGCCACGAGCAGAGCGTTGCCGAGCACGAGCGCCTGGGCGCCGACCTGGCGCTGGCCGGGCTGTGTGCCGCGCTGTTTCACGATGCGGGCTACATCCGCCGCACCCGCGATACCCGCCATCGCAACGGCGCGGCCTACACCCGGGTGCACGTCAACCGCAGCGCCCGCTGGCTGAAGGAGTACCTGCCCACCGTGGGGCTGGGGCATTTGGCGGAACCGGCGGCGCGGGCGGTGCAGTTCACCAATTGCTCACGCGCGCCTGACCAGATGCCAGCCCAGGCCGGGGGCGAGCGGCGGCTGGGAGAATTGCTGGGCACTGCCGATCTCATCGCCCAGCTGGCCGACGTCAACTACGTGGAGAAGTGCCGCGACCGGCTGTTTGCGGAGTTTGTTGAAGGCGGGCTGGCTGGCGTGCAGGCGGAGGGCTATCTGGGCGCCACCTACCGCACCCCGGACGACCTGCTGGATTCCACCCCGGCCTTCATGCGCTGGGTGATTCGCGAGCGCCTGGAAGATGGGTTTCACGGCGCCTACCACTACGCCGCGCAACACTTCGGCGGCACCAACCCCTACATGGATGCCATCGCCGCCAATTACGCCCGTCTGGAGTCACGCCAGGCGCGCGGCAACAAGGGCTGAGCCGGTGAGCACGCCGCGCCTTGCGGTTGTTTGCGACAGCGACGACGACCGCCAGCACCTGGCGCAGGTGGCCGCCGAACTGGGCCTGCCCCTGCTTGAATCCACCGACGCCCTGGCGGCGGACCTGCTGCTGCGCTTGGATCAGGGCCGGCTGGCCCTGGTGCAGGGCGGCCCGGCGGCGCCGGGGCCGGTGAGTGTCGATTTTGGCGGCGGGCGCATGCGCCAGCGCCGTCGCGGCGGCCACAACGAACTGCTCGGCAAGGCTCTGGGGGTGGGGCGCAAGTCGCCGCTTCGGGTGCTCGATGCCACCGCCGGCCTGGGCCGCGACAGCTTTGTGCTGGCGGATCTGGGGTGCGAGGTATTGCTGTGCGAGCGCCAGCCGGTGGTGGCGGCGCTGCTGGGGTCGGCGCTGGCGCAGGCCAGGGGCAGCGACGACGACTGGCTGTGTGCTACCGCACAGCGCATGCAACTGGCCCCCGGCGATGCGCGGCAATTGCCGGCGTCGTCGCTGGCGGGAATCGACGTGATCTACCTCGACCCGATGTTTCCCCATCGCGGCAAAAGCGCCGCGGTGAAGAAGGACATGGCCCTGTTCCAGCGCCTGATTGGCATACCCGAGGACGAGACCGACAGCGAGGCGTTGTTGCAATGGGCTCTGGCCCAGCCGGTGGCGCGGGTAGCGGTCAAGCGCCCACTCAAGGCACCGCCGCTGGCCGGGGGCAAGCCGTCACACCAGATTCGTGGCAAAGCCGTGCGCTTTGACGTGCATGTGCTCGCAGCCCTCGGCGCCAACGGGTAAGCTGGGCGTTTTCACCGCTTGGGATTATCACCATGGACAACAACTGCGCGCTGGTGACTGGCGCCTCTTCGGGCATTGGCGAACAGTACTGCCGGGTACTGGCAAACCGCTGCGATCGCATCATCGCCGTGGCGCGCCGC
The DNA here is from genome assembly GCF_003402235.1 of Parahaliea mediterranea. Taxonomy (GTDB): domain Bacteria; phylum Pseudomonadota; class Gammaproteobacteria; order Pseudomonadales; family Halieaceae; genus Parahaliea; species Parahaliea mediterranea. The sequence goes on along the minus strand of NZ_QEWO01000001.1, from coordinate 1,174,475 downwards.
GCCGAACGGCTGCAAGCGCTGGCCGGGGAACTGGCTGACCAGTGCGAGATTGTCCCGGTGGTTGCCGACCTTGCGAGCGTGGAGGGGGTGGCCCGCACCATCGAGGCCCTGCGCCAGAAGGGGCCGGTGAACTACCTGATCAACAATGCCGGGTTCAGCACCCTGGGGCCTTTTGCCAGCGTGGCCATCGAGGACGAGATGGCCATGATTCGGGTACACGTGGACGCCAGTGTGCAGCTGTGCCGGGCGGCGCTGCCCTTCATGCAGGAAGCGGGACAGGGCAACGTCATCAACGTGGCCTCCATTGGCGGGCTGCTGCCCATGCGTAACACGGCGGTGTACGGCGCCTGCAAGGCCTTTCTGGCCAGTTTTTCCCGCTCCTTGCAGGAAGAAGTGGCGGGGCAGGGCATTCGCGTGCAGTGCCTGTGCCCGGGCTTCACCCACACCGAAATCCACCACACTGAACATTTTGCCGGCTTCGACAAGTCGCGCTTTCCCGAGGATATGTGGATGACGGTGGAAGAGGTGGTGGATATCAGCCTCGACCGCCTGGACGGCGGCGAGGTGGTGGTGGTGCCCGGCGAGATGAACGTGAACCTAGTGCGCAGTGCCCTGGCGCAGCAGCTGGACTCAGTTAAGTAGCAGCCGCTCGAGAATGCCCCGGTACATGGCCGCCAGCCGGGGCAGGTCGTCGGCGCGCACGCACTCGTCAATTTTGTGGATGGTGGCGTTCACTGGCCCCAGCTCCAGCACCTGGGCGCCGGTGGGGGCGATAAAACGCCCGTCGGAGGTGCCGCCGGCGGTGGACAACTGGGTATCGATGCCGGCTACCTCACGGATGCTCTCTACAGCGGCTTCCACCAGTGCGCCGCTGGGGGTGAGAAAGGCCTGGCCGCTCAGGTTCCAGTCGATGTCATAGTCCAGGCCGTGGGCGTCGAGGATGGCCTCGGTGCGTTGGCGCAGCTCGGTGTCGGTGACTTCCGTGGAGAAACGGAAGTTAAACAGCACCGTCACTTCACCGGGGATGACATTGGTGGCCCCGGTGCCGCCGTTGATGTTGGAGATCTGGAAGCTGGTGGCGGGGAAGAAGTCGTTGCCCTCGTCCCACACCTCCCGGGCCAGGGCATCCAGTGCCGGCAGCGCCCGGTGAATCGGGTTGTCCGCCAGGTGGGGGTAGGCGATATGGCCCTGCACGCCTTTGACCGTGAGGGTGGCGCCGAGGGAGCCGCGGCGGCCGTTCTTGACCACGTCGCCCAGTTCGCTGGTGCTGGAGGGCTCGCCCACGATGCACCAGTCGATGGCCTTGCCCTGGGCGCCGAGGGCCTCCATCACCTTTACTGTGCCGTTGACCGCGGGGCCTTCTTCGTCGGAGGTGATGAGAAAGCCAATGCGGCCCTGGTGATCGGGGTGGGCGGCGACAAAGGCTTCGCAGGCAACCACCATGGCCGCCAGGCTGCCTTTCATGTCGGCCGCGCCACGCCCGTAGAGCAGGCCGTCGCGCAGGGTCGGCTCAAAGGGGGGCGATTGCCACTGGGTCTCGGGGCCGGTGGGCACCACGTCGGTGTGGCCGGCGAAGACGACGATGGGGCCTTCGGCATTTGACCCGCTGCGCTCGGCCCACAGATTCCGCACGTCGCCGAAGGGCATGTCGGTGCAGGTAAAGCCGATGGCCGTCAGGCGCTCGCTCATCAGTTGCTGGCAGTCGGCGTCCTCGGGGGTAACCGAGGGACGGCGGATCAGTTCACAGGCCAGGGCCAGGGTTGCTTCCACGTCAGTATCCGCTTCAGTTGTGGGCGTGCAGCTCGTGGTTGAGCTCGATGGCGCTGCGGTTGGTCAGGCATTCCACCGCGCCGTTGGTGGAGTTGCGACGGAACAACAGGTCCGACTTGCCGGCCAGGTCCCGGGCCTTGGCGGTTTCCACCACCTTGCCCTCGGCGTCCAGCATCAGCACCTTGGTGCCGGCGGTGAGGTAGAGGCCGGCCTCCACTGTGCAGCGATCCCCCAGGGGGATGCCAATGCCGGCATTGGCGCCCAGCAGGCATTCCTTGCCGACGGAGATGATCACATTGCCACCGCCCGACAGGGTGCCCATGGTGGAGCAGCCGCCGCCGAGGTCGGAGCCCGCGCCCACGCTCACGCCGGCGGAGATGCGGCCCTCGATCATGCCCGGGCCTTCGGTGCCGGCGTTAAAGTTGACGAAGCCCTCGTGCATGATGGTGGTGCCCTCGCCGAGGTAGGCGCCCAGGCGCACGCGCGCGGTGTGGGCGATGCGCACACCGGTGGGCACCACGTAGTTGGTCATCTTGGGGAACTTATCCACGCAGCTCACCTCCAGGGTGTCGCCGCGCAGCCGCGCCGCCAGCTGGCGCGCCGGTAACTCGTCCACGGCAATGGCGCCCTCGCTGGTCCAGGCCACATTGGGGAGCACGCCGAACATGCCATCGAGCACGGTGCCGTGGGGCTTCACCAGCCGGTGCGACAGCAGGTGCAGCTTGAGGTAGGCCTCGGGCACGGTGGCTGGTGCGGCGTCCTCACGCAGCACCACCGCAACCACCGGGCGCTGGCTGAGTGCCAGTTGACCGGCCAGGGCGGCCTGCTCCGCTTCTCCGGCGGCGGCCAGCGCTTCCTGCAGGGTAGTCAGGGCGGCGCTGTCTAGGGTGCTCTGGTTGTCGCTATGGTTGTTGCTCTTGTTGTCACTAGGGTTGTCACTATCGTCCAACGCCTGTACCAGAGCGGCGGAGGGCTTGAGCAGAGGCTGGGGGAAGTAAACCTCCAGCCATTCGCCCTTGCTGTTGTGGGTGCCAATGCCGAGCCCGTAGGCGAAAGCCGAATCTGTCATGGTGCGGGGTGTCCTGTTCTGAATCAGAGGGTGTGGCGACTGAACAGCGCCTGGTAGTCGTCGGCCTTGAAGCCGGTGCGCCGCTCCTGGCCGGTGTCCAGCAGGGGGCGCTTGATCAGGGTGGGTTGCTCAAGCACGGCGGCCACGGCGCTGGCGTTGTCCATGCCCTCGCGCTGGGCCGGGCTCAGCGCCTTCCAGCTGGTGCTGCGCTTGTTGATCAGGTTTTCCCAGCCGAGTTCGCTGACCCACAGCGCCACCTGCGCCTGACTCAGCCCGTCTTCGCGAACATCGTGGAAGTGGTAGTCGATGTGGTGATCGTCCAGCCAGCGCCGGGCTTTCTGTACGGTGTCGCAGTTCTTGATGCCGTAGAGGGTAATCACGGGGAGCTCCTGCGGAAGTGGTCGGAAGGGGGTGCTGCAGCGGGCGCGTAGCATAGCAAATTGGCTTGGCCGGTTGTAGCGCGCCGGCGGCGCGCTTTGCTATCGTGGTGCCACCCGATCATAACCAGAATAAGGATCTACCGATGAACGCTTCCCTGCAGGGCCTGGCGGCCCCCATGATGGTCATGTTTTTGCTGACGATGGTGGTGTGGCTGGTGATGTTTGCGCGCCGCATGGCCTACCTGGGCGCCAACAAGATTGACGCCGAGCAGCTGAAGGCGCCGGGGGATGTGGAGTCCCTGCTGCCGGCCCAGGTGCAGGCCCCGGCCAACAACCTGCGCAACCTGGTGGAGTTGCCGGTTGTCTTCTACGCCCTGTGCCTGTACCTGACCTTCTATACCCAGGTGGATGGCTTTTACGTCGTATGCGCCTGGGTTTTTGTGGTATTTCGCTGCCTGCACAGCCTGGTGCACTGCAGCTACAACAGGGTGATGCACCGCTTCCTGGCCTACCTTATTGCCTCCCTGGCGTTGTGGGTAATGGTGATTCGGGCGGCGCTGGCGCTGCTGTTGTAGATGCCTGCTGGCGGGCGGGAACCTGCGCCCCGGCGGTAAAGCATGAGGATGTAAAAGTGAAGAACTGGCTGTTTCTGGGCGTCGCGATTGTCGCCGAGGTGGTGGCGACGTCCAGCCTGAAGGGGAGCGAGGGCTTTACCCGCTTCTGGCCCAGCCTGGTGGTGGTGGCTGGCTATGCCATTTCCTTTTACTTTTTGTCACTGACTCTCAGGGCCATTCCCATCGGCATCGCCTATGCGATCTGGTCGGGCCTTGGCATCGTGCTGATATCCCTCGCCGGCTGGCTGCTGTTCGGCCAGAAAATTGACGCCGCGAGCGCCCTGGGCATGGCGCTGATCATTCTCGGCGTGCTGGTGATCAACCTGTTTTCCCGAATGAGTGTGCATTGACCGGTGCGGCGGATGCTGCGCCTGGCCAATGCGGCTCACGACGGCGTGCGGCAAACGGCCCGCGGGTGCTGTGGCTTTAGCGGCCGCTCGCCCGCACTTCCCGCACACTCGGGGATGCCGGCTGGAAGCAGTAGCGGTAGTAGTTCAGGGTGATGCCCGAGATGTCGGTGTGGCAGGCCTTAAGGCCCTGGGGCATGGCTTCTCGCGCGGCCCGGTAGACTGCCTCCGACAGCAGTATTTCATCGCCGCAGGCAAGGTCTTCCCCGAGCTTGGAGGCGATGTTCATTTCCTCCCCGAAATAGCCTTCGAGGGTTTCCGAGTACAGGAGCCTGCCGTAACCGATACCCGCGCTGATGCGAAAGCGCTCGTTCTCGTTCAGCATCAGGCCAGAGCGGTAGACCGCCTGCTGCAGGGTGAGGGCGGCGCGTACTGCATCGGTGGGTGAATTGAAGGTGGCGAAGGCGTTGTCTGCCTCGAAGTGCAGGTGTTTGCAGTGGTGCTGCTCCATGATCGCCTCGCAGATGTGGCGCAGCTGCATGAGGCGGGCCAGGAAGTGCACAATGCCGTGGCTCTGGGAGGTGCGGGAAAAGCCGGACGAATCGATGATGAGAATGGCCACGGTTTCGCCGTAGCGATCCCAGAGCAGTTGCTCGTTTTCGGTGGGCTCGCAACCCTCGGCTATCATCCGTGACATGCACTGAAACAGGTTGTCACCGTCTACAATCATGGTGCCTCCTTGCCCGTTTATTATTCAAGGCTAGTCCAAAACCCCGATTCTAGACAGTCAGCGCGCTTTCTCCCGGAATCTGGCCGACGCTGGGGCCACTTTGGCCCCAGCTTGTGACCGGGTTCACAGTAAGGGGGCGATCACCAGGCTGACGATGGCCATGACGTTGATCAGGATGTTCATGGAGGGCCCCGAGGTGTCCTTGAAGGGGTCGCCCACGGTATCGCCCACCACGGCGGCGGCGTGGGTGCTGGAGCCCTTGCCGCCAAGGTTACCTTTTTCGATGTATTTCTTGGCGTTGTCCCAGGCGCCGCCGGCATTGGCCATCATCAGCGCCATCAGCACGCAGCCCAGCAGGGCGCCGCCGAGCATGCCGCCAAGGGACGCCGCCCCCAGCCCAAAACCCACCAGAATCGGCGCGCCCACGGCGATACTGCCGGGCAGGATCATGCGGCGCAGGGCGGCGCTGGTGGCAATATCCACACAGCGGGCGGTGTCCGGCTCCGCCTTGCCCTCCAGCAACCCGGGGATTTCGCGGAACTGCCGGCGAATCTCGTTGATCATGTCAAAGGCGGCGTCGCCCACCGCGGTCATGGTGATGGAAGCGATCAGGAAGGGAATGGTGCCGCCGATGAACATGCCCACCAGCACCGTGGGGTTGGACAGCTCCAGGGTGAAGCCCGGGTTGTGCACCTGCACGGTTTCCACAAAGGCGGCGATAATCGCCAGCGCCGCCAGGGCCGCGGCGCCGATGGCAAAGCCCTTGCCGATGGCGGCGGTGGTGTTGCCCACCTCGTCCAGCCCGTCGGTGATTTTGCGGGTTTCTTCCCCCATGCCGGCCATTTCGGCAATGCCGCCGGCGTTGTCCGCCACCGGCCCATAGGCGTCGATGGCCATGGTGATGCCCACCGTGGACAGCATGCCCACCGCCGCAATACCAACACCGTAAAGGCCCGACAGGTGGGTGGAAATAAAGATAATGGCGGCCAGGAACAGGATGGGCAGCACCACCGACTGCATGCCCACCGCCAGCCCGGTGATCATCACCGTGGCGGGGCCGGTTTCGCCGGAGCGGGCAATTTTGCGCACCGGCGCGGCGCCGGTGTAGTACTCGGTGATCAGGCCGATCAGCACGCCGCCCACCGCCCCGCACACCACCGACCACCAGATATTGCCTCCCAGCCCCATCGCGTCGATCAGCAGCCAGGCCAGGGCCACAAACACCACCGGCGCGAATATGGTGCCGGTGCGCAGGGCCGCCTCTGGCGCCGCGCTGCTGCGCAGGCGCACCAGGGCAATGCCGGCAAAGGATGACACAAGGCCCAGTGAGGCCAGCGCCAGGGGCAGGAACATCAGTTCATTGGCGTGGGCCACATGCAGGGTGGAGGCAATGGCGATACAGGCGATCATGGCGCCGCAGTAGGACTCGAAAATATCCGAGCCCATGCCGGCGATATCCCCGACATTGTCCCCCACATTGTCGGCGATCACCCCGGGGTTGCGCGGGTCGTCCTCGGGAATGCCGGCCTCCACCTTGCCCACCAGATCGGCCCCCACATCGGCGCTCTTGGTGTAGATGCCGCCGCCCACCCGGGAAAACAGCGCCACGGTGGAGGCGCCCATGCCAAAGCCGTGAATGGCGTGGGCGGTGGCCGGGTCGCCCCCGAAGTACCAGTACAGGCCCCCGAGCCCCACCAGCCCCAGCGAGGCCACGCACAGGCCCATCACCGAGCCGCCGTAGAAACTGATGGTCAGTGCCAGCGGCGCGCCGTGGGTATGCGCCGCCACCGCGGTGCGCACGTTGGCCTTGGTGGCGGAGAACATGCCGAGGTAGCCGGCGGTGGCAGAGGCCACGGCGCCCACCAGGAAGGACAGGGCGGTGTTGAAGCCCAGGGGGGAGACATACAGACCGATAAGCAAAACGAGGGCGAACAGGCCGAGCATTCGGTATTCGCGCTTCATGAAGACCATGGCGCCCAGGTGAATCTGGTCGCCGATCTTTTTGACTTGCCCCTCGCCATGGTTGTGCCGGGTCATTACGTGATAAATCACGAATGCCACCACCAGTCCCACGACGCCCAGTACCACGGGTATTGCAAGATACTCCGTCATAGCTGACACCCATTGTTATTTAGTTGGGAGGCCTACCGCATGCTAACCGGGTTGGTCGGGGCCTTACAAGGGGTCAGGGCTTCAGGGTTTTCTTCGGGTGCTTGCGCTCGGGGTAGCAGGTGCGGCAGATCTCACATACCCGGCCGTCGCAGCCGCGGGCGGTACAGTACTCCCGGCCGTAAAAAATAATCTGCAAATGCAGGCGGTTCCAGTACGCCTCGGGGAACAGGCGCTTCAGGTCGCGCTCGGTCTGCACCACATTCCTGCCGTTGGTCAGCCCCCAGCGCTGGGCCAGGCGGTGGATGTGGGTATCCACCGGAAACGCCGGCACGCCAAAGGCCTGGGACATTACCACGCTGGCGGTTTTGTGGCCCACGCCGGGCAGGCGCTCCAGGGCCTCCATGTCTGCCGGCACCTCGCCGTTGTGTTCTTCCAGCAATATTTCCGACAGGCGCTTGATGGCCTTGGACTTCTGCGGCGACAGGCCGCAGGGGCGGATGATCTCGCGAATCTGCTCTACTTCCAATGCGGCCATGTCGGTGGGATTGTCGGCAACGGCGAAAAGGGCCGGGGTCACCTGGTTGACGCGCTCATCGGTGCACTGGGCCGAGAGCAGCACCGCCACCAGCAGGGTGAAGGCGTCGCTATGGTCCAGGGGCACCGGGGTCTCGGGGTACAGTTGCTGCAGGCGCTCAAGAATGTAGGCAACCCGCTCGGCCTTTTTCAGCATGCTTTACAGGCCCCGGATGACGTCGATCATGCGCCGGGCGGCCTCGACACAGGCATCGGGCTCGGCCACCAGCGCCATGCGCACGCGGCCCTCGCCGGGGTTGCCGTTGCCGGCGTCCCGGGCCAGATAGCGGCCGGGCAGCACGGTCACGTTGGCATCGCGCAGCAGGGCGCGGGCAAAGTCGGTATCGGGCACCGGGGTGGCGGGCCAGAGGTAAAAGCCCGCGTCGGGCCGACTGACGTCAAGGTGCCCCGCAAGCACGTCCAGCACCGCGTCAAACTTTTGCCGGTACAGGCGGCGGTTTTCCACCACGTGGGCCTCGTCGCCCCAGGCGGCAATGCTGGCGTACTGGTGGTGCAGGGGCATGGCGCAGCCGTGGTAGGTGCGATAGCGCAGGAAGCTGGCAATCAGCTCGGCATCGCCGGCAACAAAGCCGGAGCGCAGCCCGGGCAGGTTGGAGCGCTTGGACAGGCTGTGGAACACCAGGCAGTTGGCGTAGCTGCTATCGCCCATCGCGGCGCAGGCCTGCAGCAGGCCGGGGGGCGGGTTGTTCTCGTCCGGGTAGATTTCCGAGTAGCACTCGTCGCTGGCAATCACGAAGTCGTGTTCTTTGGCCAGCCCTATCAAGCGCTGCAGGGTTGCCAGTGGCAGCACCGCGCCGCTCGGGTTGCCGGGGCTGCACAGGTAAAGCAGCTGGCAGCGCTGCCACTGCTCGGCGCTGATGCTGTCGAAGTCGGGCACAAAGTGGTTGTCGGGCCGGCAGTCGATGAACACCGGCTGCGCCCCCGCCAGCAGGGCCGCGCCCTCGTAAATCTGGTAGAAGGGATTGGGGCAGATCACGCTGGCGCCGGAGCCCGGTGCAATCACCGCCTGGGCGATGGCAAACAGCGCCTCCCGGGTGCCGTTCACCGGCAGGACTTGGCGCTCGGTATCCACGCCCGGCAACTGGAAGCGCCGTGTCAGCCAGCTGGCAATGGCTTCGCGCAGGGCGGCAATGCCCGCGGTAGCCGGGTAGTTGGCCAGCTTGTCCAGGTGCTCGGCCATGGCCTTTTGCACAAACGCCGGCGAGGTGTGGCGCGGCTCGCCAATGGACAGGGCGATCGGGCTGTGGGCGGTGCTGGGGGTGATGTCGGCGAACAGCGCGCGCAGTTTTTCAAAGGGGTAGGGGTGCAGCAGCTCTAGCTGTGGATTCATCGGTGGTGTTGCCTTAAAGCTGTTTGTCGAGGCGGTCGCGAATGGCCTGCTGGATGGCTTCGCAGCGCGCCGGGTCGGTAATGGGCTGGTCGTCTTCGTCGGTGATAAAGAACACGTCTTCCACCCGCTCGCCCAGGGTCTGGATCTTGGCCGCCTGCAGCACCACATCCTGCTCGACAAATACCTGGCCGATGCGCGCCAGCAGGCCGGGGCGATCCGGCGAGGCCACCTCAAGCACGCTGACATGCTTGATGCTGTCCACGCTCATGCGCGTTTCGGTGGGAATGGCGAAGGACTTCATCTGCCGCGGCGTCAGGCGCTGCACCACGCTGGGTTTGCCGCCCTCCGGGCCCAGGCTGTGGGACAGGTGCTCTTTGATGTGCCGCAGGCGCGCGCCGTCCTCGGCAATGGAGCCGCCGTCGGAATCCAGCACGAAGAAGGTGTCCAGGGTCATGTTGTCGTTGGCGTTGTAGATGCGCGCATCGTGTACGCTGAGGTCCAACTGTTCCAGTTCGGCGCACACGCGGGAGAATAACTGGGGGGTGTACACCGCGTGGATGAAAATCTGGGTGGCATTGGCCACGCTGGAATCATTGGACGAGCGGATCAGTACCAGCGGCTGGCTCTTGTCGTGGTGGCCGGCAATGGCCTCGGTGTGCCAGGCAATATCCTCGGCCCGCTCGCGCAGAAAGTAGTCCTCGCCGCGCTCCTGCCATAGCTCGTCCAGCTCCTCCAGGGTAAAGCCCCGGTATTCCAGAATATCGATGGCGGCGTTGCGCGCCTCGTCAATCCACACCTGCTTGTCCACCGGGTTTTCCAGGCCCCGGCGCAGGGCGCGCTTGGTTTCGGTGTAGAGCTGGCGCAGCAGGCTGCCGCGCCAGGCATTCCACAGGTTGGGATTGGTGCCGTTGATATCCGCCACGGTCAGGGAGAACAGGTAATCCAGCCGGTGCTGGTCGCCCACGTGCTGGGCAAACTGCTGGATCACCTCCGGGTCGGAGATGTCCTTGCGCTGGGCCACTGCCGACATCAGCAGGTGGTTCTGCACCAGCCACACCACCAAGTTGGTGTCGCGCTGCAGCAGGCCGTGTTGCTGGCAGAAGCGCTCGGCATCCACCGCGCCAAGCTCCGAGTGGTCGCCGCCGCGGCCCTTGCCGATATCGTGGTACAGGCCGGCAATGTACAGCAGTTCGATTTTCGGCAGCCGCCGCGCCACCCGGCTGGACACCGGAAAGCGCTCTTCATAGTCCGCCTTCTGAAAGCGGCGCATGTTCTGGATCACTTCCAGGGTGTGGGCGTCCACCGTGTAGGCATGGAAGAGGTCGTGCTGCATCTGGCCGACAATGCGCCCGAACTCCGGCAGGTAGGTGCCGAGGATGCCGTAGCGGGTCATGCGCCGCAGTTGTCGGGTGACCTTGTAGGGCGCGCGCAGAATGTCGAGAAACAACTGGTGGTTGCGCGGGTCGGCGCGGAAGTGGTCGTCAATCAGGTGGCGGTTGTCGCGGATCAGCCGGATGGTGGGCGCGCCGATGCCGAGAATGGATTTGTCCTGCGCCCCCAGCAGGAATACCTCCAGCAGGGCCGAAGGGTAGTGCTGGAACAGGTTGGGGTCGATCACCTCCAGGTAGCCGTTGCGGGTGCGAAAGCGCTCGTTGATCTCGCGCAGATCGTCGTCGCCGCTGGCGGCAAGGATGGACTGGTCGAAGTTCTGGATCAGCACTTCATTGAGCTGGCCCAGGGACAGGGCCCAGCGGTAGTAGAGCTGCATGAACTGCTCCACCGCCAGTTTGTCGCCGTCCTCAAAGCCCCACAGCTCGGCCAGGGCGCGCTGGTGGTCGAACAGCAGGCGGTCTTCCTCGCGGCCGGTGACCATGTGCAGGGCGTAGCGCACCCGCCACATGAACTCACGCCCGCGCTGCAGGATGCGGCGCTCGTCGGGGGTGAGGAATTCGCCGGAGGGAATGTCGTCGATACCCGCCACGCCCAGGTGGCGCTCGGCGATCCAGCCGATCACCTGCAGGTCGCGCAGGCCGCCAGGAGAGCCCTTCACATTGGGTTCCAGGTTGTACTCGGTGTCGGCGTACTTGTTGTGGCGCGCTTCCTGCTCCGCCATTTTGGCGCGGAAGAACTCGCCGATGGGCCACATGTTGTCCGGCGCGATGGCCTCGGCCACGGCCGCCATCAAGGCGTCGCTGCCGCGAATCACCCGGGCTTCCATCAGGTTGGTGAGGATGGTGATGTCGCCAGCGGCAGCCTCGCGGCACTCGGCCACGCTGCGCACGCTGTGGCCAATGTCCAGGCCGATGTCCCAGAGCAGGGTCAGAAAGGCTTCGATAGGTTCGCGGCAGTGTTCGCTGTCGTCGCCCACCAGCAGCAGGATGTCCACGTCCGAGCGCGGGTGCAATTCGCCGCGCCCGTAACCGCCCACTGCCACCAGGGCGAACTGTTCAGGCCACTGCTGGCGGTCGCAGAGAGTGCCGAGCAGGGCGTCCATAAAACGGGCGCGCAGGCGAATCAGGTCACCGGCTTCCACCCCAGCGTGAAACTGCCGGTCGAGATACGCGCCGGCATTTTTCAGCGCCGCCTTGCAGCGCGGGATGGGCTGGGCGCCCTCCAGGTCGGCGGTAAAGGCCGCCACATCGAACATTGCCTCGGGCAGTGAAGGGTGGGCGGCGGTCATCGGGGCTGGGTCTCCCTCAGAAGCTTTCGTTGCTGCGGCGGGTAAAAATTTCGCAGCCGTCCTCGGTCACCCCGATGGTGTGCTCCCACTGGGCCGACAGGCGGCCATCCTTGGTGGTGACCGTCCAGCCGTCCTTCTGGTTGAGCTTGGTGTGGCGGCGGCCGGCATTGATCATCGGCTCGATGGTAAAGGTCATGCCAGGCTCCAGCACCAGCCCGGCGCCGGGTTTGCCGTAGTGCAGCACCTGGGGGTCTTCGTGGAACACCTCGCCAATGCCGTGGCCGCAGTATTCGCGCACCACCGAATAGTAGTTTTTCTCGGCGTGTTGCTGGATGACGTGGCCGATATCGCCCAGGGTGGTGCCGGGGCGCACGATGTCCAGGGCCTTGTACAGGCACTCCTGGGTGACGCGCACCAGGCGCTGGGCGTGCTCCGGCACGTCGCCCACCAGCACCATGATGCTGGTGTCGCCGTGAAAGCCTTCTTTGATCACCGTGACATCAATGTTGATGATGTCGCCGCTTTTCAGCTTCTTGCTGTCGGAGGGAATGCCGTGGCACACCACCTCGTTGATGGAGGTGCAGATGGAGCGCGGAAAGCCGTGGTAGCCGAGGCAGGCGGGAATGGCGTTCTGGACCTGGGTGATGTGCTCGTGGCAGATGCGATCCAGCTCACCGGTGGTGATGCCGGGTTCCACGAGGGGTTCGATCATTTCCAGCACTTCCGCGGCCAGCCGGCCGGCCACCCGCATGTGTTCCAAGTCCTGGGCTGATTTAATGGATACCGCCATTGCTAACCTATTGAAAATTCAGACTTTAGTGCCGGGGCGCAGGCCGATGTGGCCGGGGCCTGGGCGGCAGAGGGCCGCTATTCTACCGCAAGCGGCCGACAAAAGCGCAGGCGTGTCGCCAGAAACGGCAGTTTGGCGCCAATTTCGCCTTTAATCGGGGGTGGCGCTGTGGTATAAAGCGCGCCTCGCTGCGGGCGGCCCTCTGGTTTGGGGTTGTCGACGCTGGCGGGAACTAACGCCGCACACATATCGCAACCTCTCCCAGGGTGCCGGTTCGCCGGTTTGGGGCGGGGGATATGTGGAGGACTAACCCAAATACAAGGTATTGATTATGTCGCAAGTAAGCATGCGCGACCTGCTGCAGGCGGGCGCACACTTTGGTCACCAGACCCGTTACTGGAACCCCAAGATGGGCAAGTTCATCTTTGGTGCCCGTAACAAGATCCACATCATCAACCTCGAGCACACCGTGCCGGCCTTCAACGAAGCGCTGACCCTGGTGAAGCAGATGGCTGGCAACAAGAACAAGATCCTGTTCGTGGGCACCAAGCGCGCCGCGGGCAAGATCATCAAGGAGCAGGCGGAGCGCGCCGGCATGCCTTACGTGAGCCACCGCTGGCTCGGCGGCATGCTGACCAACTACAAAACCATCCGCGCCTCCATCAAGCGTCTGCGCGAGTTGGAAGCCCAGCAGGCCGACGGCACCTTCGCCAAGCTGACCAAGAAAGAAGCCCTGATGCGCACCCGCGACATGGAGAAGCTCGAGCGCTCCATCGGTGGTATCAAGGACATGGGCGGCCTGCCTGATGCGCTGTTCGTTGTCGACGTTGACCACGAGCGCATTGCCATCTCCGAGGCCAACAAGCTGGGCATTCCGGTGATTGGCGTGGTGGACACCAACTCCAACCCGGACGGCGTGGACTACGTTATCCCCGGCAACGACGACGCCATCCGCGCGATCAAGCTCTACGTGACCGCCGTGGCCGACGCCTGTGTGGCCGGCCGCTCCGAAGCAGGTGAGGCCGTGGTAGCCAAAGACGAGTTCGTCGAAGAAACCGCCGAAGCCGCCGCCGAGTAAGTCTCGCCCGCCCCGGTCACGATACTGTCACCGGGGCCCCTCATCATCCCCGGTGGCCACAGCGTCAGGCGGGGATGTTTCGCATGACAGGAATTTTCCCCCGAGGGGGACAAGCAGGAGGACACTATGTCTGCAGCACTGGTTAAAGAACTCCGCGAGCGCACCGGACTGGGCTTGCTGGAATGTAAAAAAGCCCTGGCCGAAGCAGGTGGCGACGTTGAGAAAGCCATCGAAGAACTGCGCAAGTCCAGCGGCATGAAGGCCGCCAAGAAGGCTGGCCGCACCGCCGCCGACGGCGTGGTTGCCACCCGTGTGGCCGAAGACGGCTCCTACGGCATTGTGCTTGAAGTGAACAGCGAAACCGACTTCGTTGCCCGCGACGCTGGCTTCCTGGCCTTTGTCGGCAAGGTGGCCGAGGCCGCCTTCACCGCCAAGCAGACCGACGTTGCCGCGCTGATGGCCGGCGAGCTGGAAGCTGACCGTGAAGGCCTGGTGCAGAAAATCGGCGAGAACATTGGCGTGCGCCGTGTCGAGCTGATCACGGCCGATGCCGGCGTGGTTGGCCAGTACGTACACGGCAACAACCGCATCGCGGTACTGGTTGAGCTGAAAGGCGGCGACCAGGATCTGGCCAAAGACGTTGCCATGCACGTGGCCGCGGTCAACCCGCGCGTGGTATCCCCGGCTGACATGCCGGAAGAAACCATTGCCAAAGAGAAGGAAATCTACACCGCCCAGGCCGCCGAATCCGGCAAGCCGGCCGAAATCATCGAGAAGATGATTGGTGGTCGCGTGAAGAAATTCCTGGCCGAAAACTCCCTGGTGGAGCAGGCCTTCGTCAAGGACCCCGATATCACCGTTGGCAAGCTGGTTGCCAACGCCGGTGCCGAGGTAGTTTCCTTCGTTCGCTTTGAAGTGGGTGAGGGCATCGAGGTCGAGAAAGTCGACTTTGCCGACGAGGTGGCAGCCCAGCTCAAAGGCTGAGTCCACAGCGCGAATCCAACGGGGCCGAACGGCCCCGTTTTTCGTTGTGGGGGCGGGAGTGGGAAGTGGGATTGGAGAGAGAATGGAGCGTGAACGGAGCGTGGACGGAGCAAGAGAGGCGCCAAATAGCACTGGGGTGTAACACTAATGTCCTGTAATATACGCCCCCAGCTCAGGAGACCAGATTCATGCCCCAAGGCTCAGGCGACAAAAAGTACAAGCGTATCCTGCTGAAACTCAGCGGTGAGGCCCTCACCGGGTCGGAAAAATTCGGCATTGACCCCAAAGTCCTCGATCACATGGCCCTGGAAATCGGCCAGCTCGTCGGTATCGGCGTGCAGGTGGGGCTGGTGGTGGGCGGCGGTAACCTGTTCCGCGGCGCGGCACTGCAGGCGGCCGGTCTGGACAGGGTCACTGGCGACCACATGGGCATGCTGGCCACTGTGATGAACGCCCTTGCCCTGCGCGACGCGCTGGAGCGCTCCAACATTGCCACCCAGGTCATGTCCTCCATTCCCATGAGCGGGGTGGTGGATCACTACGACCGGCGCAAGGCGATTCGCGCCATGGGTAATGGCGATGTGGTGATTTTCAGCGCCGGTACCGGCAACCCCTTCTTTACCACCGATTCCTCCGCCTGCCTGCGTGGCATTGAAGTAGAGGCGGACCTTGTACTGAAGGCCACCAAAGTGGACGGCGTGTACTCCGCCGACCCCTTCAAGTACCCGGACGCGGTGAAGTACGAGCGCCTGAGCTACGACGAGGTGCTGGATAAAAAACTGGAAGTGATGGACCTGACCGCCATCTGCCTGTGCCGGGACCACAATATGCCGGTGCGAGTGTTCGAAATGGAAAAGCCCGGCGCGCTGCTGAACATCGTTCGCGGCGGCCAGGATGGCACCCTGATCGAATAAGCCCGCGCCAGGCATAAAACAGGAGAGAAACATGATTGAAGATATCAAATCGGAAGCGGCCGAGCGCATGGACAAGAGCCTGGAAGCGCTGACCCACAACTTCAACAAAATTCGCACCGGGCGCGCCCACCCCAGCCTGCTGGATGGCCTGAAGGTCAGCTATTACGGCGCCGAAACGCCGCTCAACCAGGTAGCGAACGTGAACGTTGAGGATGCCCGGACCCTGGTGCTGACCGCCTGGGACAAGAGCATGATCCCCGACATCGAGAAGGCCATCTACAAATCGGACCTGGGGCTCAACCCGGCCACCGCTGGTGAAGTGATCCGTATTCCCATGCCGATGCTGACCGAGGAAACCCGCAAGGGCTATATCCGCCAGGCCCGTGCCGAGGCGGAGGCTGCCCGGGTTTCCGTGCGCAACGCCCGCCGCGATGCCATGGGCATGCTGAAGGAAATGGTCAAGGAAAAGGAAATCAGCGAGGACGATGAGCGCCGTGGCCAGGACGTGGTGCAAAAGCTCACCGACCAGTACATCGCCAAGGTGGAGGCCATGCTCTCCACCAAAGAAGAAGACCTGATGGAAATCTAAGCCATCGCGTCCATGCCTACAGTTGAGGGGTCTGACAAGGGAAATTCCACATCAGACCGGGTCGTTCCCCGCCACGTTGCCATCATCATGGACGGCAACAACCGCTGGGCCCGTCGCAACGGTGTGCCGGGCCCCGCCGGCCACCGCGCCGGTGTTGAAGCGGTGCGGGGAGTGCTGCGCGCCTGCCGCGACAGCGGTGTGGAAGTACTGACCCTGTTCGCTTTTTCCAGCGAGAACTGGGGGCGCCCCCAGCCCGAGGTGCGGGCCCTGCTGGCCCTGCTGTCGCGCTACCTGCGCAATGAAGTGCGCGAACTCCACCGCGATAATGTGCGCCTGCGCTTTATCGGCCGGCGCGATCGTTTCAGCGAGCGCCTGCAACGCCTGATGCGCCAGAGTGAACAGCTCACTGGCAACAACACTGCGGCCACCATGGTGATTGCCGTCGACTACGGCGGCCAGTGGGATATCGCCCAGGCGGCACGCAAAGTGGCGGAGCAGGTGCAGCGCGGGGAACTGGCCGTTGACGCGGTAACGCCAGAGCACCTGGCGGCGCACATCGCGGTGGCAGACCTGCCGCCCCCGGATCTGTGCATTCGCACCGGCGGCGATGCCCGCATCAGCAACTTCATGTTGTGGCAGTTTGCCTACAGCGAGCTGTACTTCACCAATACCCTGTGGCCGGATTTTGGTGAACTCGAATTTGCCCGCGCCCTGTCGGATTACAACCGCCGCGAGCGGCGTTTTGGCCTGCGCCCCACCGGGGATCTGGTTGCCGGAGGTGGCGATGCTTAGACAGCGCGTGTTTACCGCCCTGGTGATGGCAGGTTTGTTTCTGGCGGCCATGGCCTTTTTGCCGCTGCCGGGTCTGGCGCTGTTTTTTGCCCTGGTGGTTTCGCTGGGCGCCTGGGAGTGGGCCCCGCTGGCGGGCTGGCGGCCGGCGCTGGCGCGCAGCGCCTATGTCCTTTTGAACCTGGGCCTGCTGGCCGGCCTGTACGTTTACTGCGGCCTCGGCCGCCAGCCAAGCCCTGACGATGTACAGCCGATTTTGGGGCTGGGCTGTTTGTGGTGGTCCTTCCTGCTGCTGTGGGTCAAGGGGTATCCCACCAGCGCGGTGCTCTGGGGCAGTGTGCCCGCGCGCACGCTCATGGGCTTGCTGGTGATGGCCTTTGCCTGGGTGGCGGCGGTCTATCTGCTGAGCTTCCCCCGCGGCGGCATCGTTATGGTATGCATGGTGTTGGTGGTGGCGGCGGCGGACATCGGCGCCTACTTTGCCGGCAAAACCTTTGGCAAGCACAAACTGGCGGCGGCGGTCAGCCCCGCCAAAACCTGGGAGGGCTTCTGGGGTGGCATGGCGTCGGCATTGCTGCTGGCGGTGGTGTTCTGGTATCTGCTGCCGCCGCAGATGGCCCACGTCAGCCTGACGGCGGTGATCGCGGTGACACTGTGCACCGCCCTGGCCTCGGTGGTGGGGGACCTCACCGTGAGCATGGTCAAGCGCGAGAGCGGGGTCAAAGACAGCGGTTCCATCCTGCCCGGCCACGGCGGCGTGCTGGACCGCCTGGACAGCATCTGCGGCGCCGCCCCGGTGTTTGCCCTCGGCCTGCTGCTGGCGGGCTGGTAGTTCGACTATGACCCACCCTGCGCAACAGGCCGTATCGGTGCTGGGTTCCACCGGCTCCATCGGTGTCAGCACCCTCGACGTGATTGCCCGCCACCCGGATCGCTACCGCGCCTGGGCGCTGGCGGCCCATACCTCGGTGGCGGCATTGCGCGACCAGTGCTTGGCCCACCGCCCTGAATACGCCGTGATGATGTGCCCCGACAGCGCTGAACAGCTGCGGGCCAGCCTGCCGGCGGAGCTTGGCACTACCGTCCTTGCCGGCGAAGAGGGCCTGCTGCGCATTGCCACAGACGCCGCGGTGGACGCCGTGATGGCGGCCGTGGTGGGTGCTGCCGGCCTGCCCTCGGCGCTGGCGGCGGCGCGGGCGGGCAAGCGGGTGCTGCTGGCCAACAAGGAATCGCTGGTGATGGCCGGCCACCTGTTTATGGAGGCGGTGCGTGAATCCGGTGCCCTGCTGCTGCCCATAGACAGCGAGCACAACGCCATCTTCCAGTGCCTGCCGGTGGATCGCGGCGGGCGTCCCGGTCGCGCCGGTGTCAGCAAAGTGCTGCTGACCGCATCCGGCGGGCCGTTTCGCACCTGGAGCGCGGCGCAGATTGCAGCGGCCACGCCGGCCCAGGCCTGCGCCCACCCCAACTGGGATATGGGACGCAAGATTTCGGTGGATTCCGCCACCCTGATGAACAAAGGGCTGGAGCTGATCGAGGCCTGCTGGCTGTTCGATCTGCCGGCGGAGCAGGTGGAGGTGGTGGTGCATCCCCAGAGCATTGTGCATTCCATGGTGCAGTACGATGACGGCTCGGTGCTGGCCCAGCTGGGCAACCCGGATATGCGCACGCCCATCGCCTATGGCCTGGCCTGGCCCGAGCGCATCGACGCCGGGGTGGCGCCGCTGGATTTGATCGCCCAGGGGCGGCTGGATTTCGAGGCGCCCGATACCGGGCGCTTCCCCTGCCTGCGCCTGGCGCGGGAGTCGGCCAGTGCCGGCGGCACGGCCATGGCGGTGTGCAACGCCGCCAATGAGGTGGCGGTGGCGGCCTTCCTGGCCGGGAAGGTGGGTTTTGACGCCATTCCTGCAATCATCGAGCAGACGCTGGCGGACATCCCGGTAGTTGAACCCGACTCACTGGCTGTGGTCGAATCTGCTGACGCGCAGGCCAGGGCCCGCGCGCAAGCCCTTGTGGGACAACGGAACCGTTAATGGAATTGCTGTATACCATCGCCATTACCCTCGCCACCCTGGCTGTGCTGGTGGCCGTGCACGAATACGGGCACTTCTGGGTGGCCCGGCGCTGCGGGGTGAAGGTGCTGCGCTTTTCCATCGGTTTTGGCAAGTCCCTGTGGACCTGGCGCGACCGCCAGGGCACCGAATACAGCGTGGCGGCCATTCCCCTTGGCGGCTACGTAAAAATGCTGGACGAGCGCGAGGGTGAGGTGGACCCGGCCGAGGTGCACCAGGCCTTCAACCGCAAGCCCGTATTGCAGCGCATCGCCGTGGTGGCCGCCGGCCCGCTGGCCAACTTCGCCCTGGCCATCGTCGCCTTCTGGTGTCTGTTCATGGCGGGGGAGAGTGGTTTTGCCCCGGTGATCGGCGAGGTCAAGCCCGGCTCGGTGGCCGATGTGGCCGGCCTTGAGGCGGGGCAGGAAATTATCGCCGTGGACGGCCGCGAGACCCCCACCTGGCAGGCGGTGAACTTCCAGCTGCTCGATCGCATTGGCGACAGCGGCCCGATTGCCTTCGCCGTCAAATACCCCGACTCCGATGTCATTTACGAATCCGAGGCCATCGTCAGCGAATGGCTGGCGGACCAGGAGCAGCCGGATCTGTTCGGCGGCCTGGGCCTGACCATGTACACCCCGGATATTCTGCCGGAAGTCGGGGAGATCACCCCGGACAGCCCCGCCGAGCGGGCCGGCCTGCAGAGCGGCGACGTGGTGCTCAGCGCCGACGGCATTGCCATGCCCCTGTGGCAGGACTGGGTGGAATACGTGCGCGCGCGGCCACAGCAGGCCATTGAACTCAGCCTGCGGCGTGGCGATGGCACGGTGGAAACCACCATCACGCCAGAGCGTATCCTCGACGAAGACGGCGAGGCCTTCGGCCGCGTTGGGGTGGCGGTGGTAATGCCGGAGATGCCGCCGGAACTGGTGCGCAGCTTCTCCCGCGGGCCGCTGGAAGCACTGGCCGCGGGTGCCCAGCGCACCGCCGACCTGACCGTGTTTACCCTCAATTCCATCAAGAAAATGCTGCAGGGGCTGATCTCGCCAAAAAACTTGAGCGGCCCCATCACCATTGCTAAAGTGGCCACCGCGTCCGCCAAGTCGGGCCTGGAGTCCTACATTAGCTTCCTGGCTTTGCTCAGCGTCAGTCTGGGTGTTCTCAACCTGTTGCCGATCCCGGTGCTCGATGGTGGACATCTCCTGTACTACACAGTGGAGCTGCTGGCCGGGCGCCCCGTACCAGAGAAAATACAAGTGCTGGGGTATCAACTGGGTCTGTTCCTGGTCCTCTCGATCATGGCGCTGGCCCTGTATAACGATTTCGCACGCCTTTAATCAGACCGAGTGTGGCGGGATAAAAGCAAAATCAATCAATTTGACTTCGGGCAGGCCCATACCGGTGTTTGACAAGACTACGAGCAAGCGACTCCCCCTCTGGCTGGCGCTCAAGCTGGCAATTGCTGTGCCGACGGCGACGGTGGCACCGCTTGCGGTGGCACAGACCTCGTCCTCCTTTATTGTCAGCGATATCCGCGTCGAGGGCCTGCAGCGTATTTCCGCCGGCAGCGTGTTTGCCGCCATGCCGCTGGCGGTGGGCGACATTGTCAACGAGGATGCCCTGCGCGCGGCCTCCCGCAGCCTGTTCGCCACCGGCAACTTTGACGACATCCGTATCGGGCGCGACGGCAACGTGCTGGTGATTGTGGTGGCCGAGCGCCCCAGCATCAGCGAGATCAACATCGAGGGCAACAAGGCCATCGAGACCGAGGCCCTGATGGACGGCCTGAAGAGCGCCGGCCTCGCCGTGGGCCAGGTGTTCCAGCGCTCCACCCTGGAAGGCATGCAGCTGGAACTGCAGCGCCAGTACGTGCAGCAGGGGCGCTACGACGCCAACATCGAAACCGAAGTACTGCCGGAGCCGCGCAACCGGGTGTCCATCAACATCGATGTGGACGAAGGCACCGTGGCCGCCATCAAGCACATCAACGTGGTGGGCAACGAGGTCTTCGACGACGAAGAACTCACCGACCTGTTCGCCCTGAAAACCACCGGCTGGTTTTCCTTCTTCACCAACGACGACAAATACTCGCGGGAAAAGCTCACCGGCGACCTGGAAACCCTGACCTCCTACTACATGGACCGGGGCTACCTGCAGTTCACCATCGACTCCACCCAGGTGTCGGTGTCGCCGAACAAGGAAGCCGTCTACATCACCGCCAACGTCACCGAGGGCGAGAAGTTCACCGTGGGCGAGGTGGACCTGTCCGGTGACCTGGTGCTGCCGGAATCGGACCTGCGCCGTTTCGTGCTGGTGTCCGAAGGGCAGACCTTCTCCCAGCAGCTGGTCACCTCCACCGAGGAATACCTGACCCGCCGCCTGGGCAACGAAGGCTACAGCTTCGCCAAGGTCACCGGTATTCCCGAGGTGAACGAAGACGACAACACCGTGGCGATGAAATTCTTCATCGACCCCGGCAAGCGCACCTACGTGCGGCGGGTGAACTTCAAGGGCAACATGAAGACCGCCGACGATGTACTGCGCCGGGAAATGCGCCAGATGGAAGGCGCGCCGGCATCGGCCGCCGCCATCGAGCAGTCGCGCGTGCGCCTTGAGCGCCTGGGCTACTTCAGCAAGGCCGAAGTGGAAACCCCGGAAGTACCCGGCCACGATGACCTGATCGACGTGGACTTTGCCGTAGAGGAGCAGTCCTCCGGCAGCATCGGCGCCAGCTTCGGCTACGCCCAGGATGCCGGCCTGATCCTCGGCCTGAACCTGCAGCAGGACAACTTCCTCGGCACCGGCCGGCGGGTGGGCATTGCCCTCAACAGCTCCCGCTACCAGGACCTGTACAACTTCAGCTACACCAACCCCTATTACACCGAAGACGGTGTGAGCCGCGGCTTCAACGTGTTCTACCGCTCCACCGACCTGTCGGAAGTGAACGTGGCCAGCTACACCACCGACACCCTCGGCGCGGCCCTGAACTTCGGCTACCCGATTGGCGAAACCCAGCGCCTGGGCTTCAGCTTTGGCGTGTCCAATACCGAGATTACCGCCGGCCGCTATGCGGTGCAGGAGATCAAGGCCAGCCCGCGCCTGATCGACGGCGTGGACTTCTACTACGACAGCACGGTGCAGGAAGACGGTACCTACGCCGCCATCGAAGAGCTGTACCCGATCGACGCCCTGCCGGACGGGTCACTTACCATTCCCACCGAACCGGGCTTCCTGGATATTCACGGCGATGAGTACCTGAACTGGACGGTAACCGGCAGCTGGACCCAGTCCACCCTGAACCGTGGCCGTCTGGCGACGCGTGGCGCCAGCCAGTCGGTAGCGCTGGAAGTGGCGGTGCCGGGCTCAGACCTTGAGTTCTACAAGCTGACCTACCGGGGCGAGATCTACTTCCCCATCGTCAATGAGTGGACCCTGCGCTTGCGTACCGAGCTGGGCTACGGCGATGGCTACGGCGACACCCAGGGCCTGCCCTTCTACGAAAACTTCTTCGCCGGCGGCTTTGGCTCCGTGCGCGGGTTTGAGAACAACACCCTGGGCCCGCGCAGTACCCCGCCCGAGATTTACGACGTGAACCAGCCGGTCACCGAGATCGACGAAGACGGCAATGCCACTGAGCGCGGTGGCCCCGACGGCCGCCAGTTCGGTTACGTGCGCGACCCGGAAACCGGCAAGCTGGTGTTCAACACCTATCGGCCCAACCGCGATTCCGATCCCTTCGGTGGCAACGTGCTGATCGAGGGCAGTGCCGAACTGCTGTTCCCATTGCCCTTTATCAAGGATCGCAGCAAACTGCGCTCCGCCTTCTTTGTGGATGCGGGTAACGTGTTCAATACCCAGTGCTCGTCGAACCAGATCAACTGCTTCGATATCGACGGCGACGAGTTCCGCTACTCGGTGGGTGTGGGCGTGAGCTGGATTACCGGCTTTGGCCCCATGACCTTCAGCCTTGCCAAGCCGCTGAACGCGGGCCCCGAGGACGAGGAAGAGGTCTTCCAGTTTACCCTCGGCCGCGGCTTCTGACCTTTTTTACTACTGATAATTGGAGTGTATTGTGTCCAGACTGTTGAAAATTGCCCTTGCCACCCTGGCTCTGAGCCTGCCCACCCTGGGCTGGGCGCAGGGCAAGATTGCCGTGGTCAACCTCGAGCAGGCCATCCTGCAAACCGACTATGCCCAGAAGCAACTGGCGGCGGTGCGCAACCAGGATGACTACAAGGCCGACAAGGCCGAGTACGACAAGCTCAAGGAAGAGTTCGACAAACTGCTGAAAGACTTCCAGAAAGACGCCGCGGTGATGAGCCCCGAGCAGCAGGTGGCCGCGCGCCAGAAGCTGCAGAGCAAGCAGTCCGACCTGGAGCATGTGACCGGCAAGCTGCAGAAGGCCGAGCAGGCCGCCGGCCAGGTGCTGTTGCAGGAAATGTCACCCAAGGTGCAGGAAGTGCTGCGCGAGCTGATCACCACCGAAGGCATTGGCCTGCTGCTGCAGCGCCAGTCTGTGATTCATGCCGACGCCGGCTACAGCATCACCGCCAAGGTTACCGACAAGCTGAACCAGCAGCCTGCGAACTAAGCTGTGATCACACTCGGGGAGCTCTCAGAGAAGCTGGGTCTGGCTTACTCGGGTGATGCGCAGCGCCAACTCAGGGGCCTGGCGACGCTCACTGCCGCCGGCCCCGACCAGCTGGCCTTTCTGGCCCAGCGCAAGTACCGCGACCAGCTGGCCGCCACCGGTGCCGGTGCCGTCATTGTGCCGCCGGATATGGCCGACGCCTGCCCGGTAGACTATCTGGTGGCGGACGACCCCTACCTTTGCTTTGCCAGAGTCAGCGGCCTGTTCGACCGCGCCCCGGTGCCACCTGCCGGCGTGCACCCGGCGGCGAGTGTGGCGGCGGATGCCCAGGTCGATGCCTCGGCGTCGGTGGGCCCCAATGCAGTGGTGGAAGCCGGCGCGGTGATAGGCGCCGGCGCGGTGATAGGCGCCAATGTCTACATCGGCCAGCGCAGCCGGGTGGGGGCGCGCAGTCGCGTGCATCCCAATGCCGTGCTCTACCACGATGTACGGGTGGGCGATGACTGCACCATCCACTCCCAGGCGGTGCTGGGCGGCGATGGCTTCGGCTTTGCGCCGGGCCCCCAGGGCTGGGAGAAAATCCACCAGCTCGGCGGGGTGTGGATCGGGGATCGCGTGGAAGTGGGGGCTTGTACCACTATCGATCGCGGTGCGATTGAAGATACGGTCATCGAAGACGGCGCCATCATCGATAATCTGGTGCAGATCGCGCACAACTGCCGCATCGGAAAAAATACCGCGATAGCCGGTTGCACCGGCCTCGCCGGTAGCACGATTATAGGGGCCAACTGCACCCTCGCCGGCGGCGTGGGTGTAGTGGGGCACGTCGAGATTTGCGACAACGTTCACGTGACGGGCATGACCATGGTCACCAAGTCCATCACCGAGGCGGGCTCGTATTCCTCCGGCACCCCGATGTCCACAACCAGGGACTGGAAGCGCAGCGCGGTTCGCTTCGCCCAGTTGGACGCCATCCAGCGGCGCCTGGCCAGCGTCGAGTCGCGGCTCGATGACGGGTCGGAACACAGTTAATACAGAGGACATCCTGCTTCATGTTGTTGGACATCGCAGACATTCGCAAATACCTGCCCCACCGTTACCCCTTCCTGCTGGTTGATCGCGTGGTGGAATTCAACCCCGGTGAATCCATCGTCGCCTACAAGAACCTCACCATCAACGAACCCTTCTTTGATGGCCACTTCCCCGACAAGCCGGTGTTTCCCGGCGTGTTGCTGGTGGAAGCCATGGCCCAGGCGGCGGGCATTCTGGGCTTTAAATCCCAGGAGAAAACCCCGGCGGACGGCTCCATCTACTACTTTGTCGGCGCCGACAACCTGCGTTTCAAGCGCCCCTGCGTGCCGGGGGACCGGGTAATGCTGCGGGCGAAAATCCTCGGCGACCGCCGCGGTATCTGGAAGTTTGAAGTCAGCTCCGACGTGGACGGAGAGCTGGCTGCCTCCGCCACCATTCTCTGCGCAGACCGCAAGGCCTGAGCCACGCCATGATTCACGAGCAGGCCATTGTCGATCCCGGTGCGAAACTGGCGGCGGACGTTCGCGTCGGCCCGTGGAGCTATATCGGCCCGGGGGTGGAAATTGGCCCCGGCACCATCGTGGAGAGCCATGTGGTGATCAAGGGGCCAACGACGATTGGCGAGCACAACCACATCTACCAGTTTTCCACCGTGGGCGAGGCGACGCCGGACCTCAAGTACCGCGACGAGCCCACGCGGCTGGTGATTGGCGACCACAACGTGATCCGCGAGAATGTGACTATTCACCGCGGCACCGTGCAGGACCGCTCCGAAACCACCATCGGCAGTCACAACCTCATCATGGCCTATGTACACATCGGCCACGATTGCGTGCTGGGCGACCACATCATCATGGTCAACAACGCCGCCCTGGCCGGGCATGTGCATGTGGGTGACTGGGCGATTCTGTCCGGCTACACGCTGGTGCACCAGTTCTGCAAGATCGGCGCTCACAGCTTCAGTGGCATGGCCACCGGCATCGGCAAGGACGTGCCGGCCTTTGTCACCGTCAGCGGCCAGCCCGCCGAGGCCAAGACCATCAATGTCGAGGGCCTGCGCCGGCGCGGTTTTTCCAACGAAACCATCAGCCAGTTGCGGCGCGCCTTCAAGATCCTCTATCGCCAGGGCCTGACCCTGGAACTGGCCCTGCAGCGCCTGGAAACGATGCTGCGGGAAACGCCGGAAGTGCAGATGCTGATCGACTCCGTACGCGCCTCGGAGCGCGGTATCGTCCGCTAGCGAGCCGCTGATGCGCATCGGCATCCTGGCCGGGGAGGCCTCCGGCGACATCCTCGGCTCCCGGCTTATTGCCGCGCTGCGTGAACGCCACCCGAATCTGGTGGTGGAGGGCATCGGTGGCCCGCTGATGGCGGAGCAGGGCCTGGACAGCCTCTTTCCCATGGAGCGCCTGTCGGTGATGGGGTTTGTGGAACCCCTCAAGCGCCTGCCGGAACTGCTGCGCATTCGCGGCACCGTCTACCGCCACTTCCGCGACAACCCGCCGGATTTGTTCCTTGGCATCGATTCCCCCGACTTCAACCTCCACCTGGAACGCAAACTGCGCCGGGCGGGGGTGACCACCGCCCACCTGGTAAGCCCCACGGTGTGGGCCTGGCGCGCGGGGCGCCTGAAGGGTATCGCCCGGGCGGTGGATCGCATGCTGTGCCTGTTTCCCTTTGAGCTGCCCATTTATGCCGGCCACGGCGTGGCCGCCAGTTTTGTTGGCCACCCGCTGGCCGATGAAATTCCACCCGAGGTGGATCGCGCAGCCGCCCGCGCTGCCCTGGGCCTTGCGCAGCAGGGGCGGCTGCTGGCCCTGTTGCCGGGCTCCCGTGGCGGCGAGGTGGGCCTGCTGGCGCCCCTGTTCCTGCAGGCGGCCTCGCAGCTCTCGCTGCTGCACCCGGATTTGCGCTTTGTGCTGCCTGGCGCCAATCGCGAGCGCGAGGCGCAGGTGCGCGAGCTGCTGGCGGCCTATCCGGGCCTGCCCTTGACGCTGGTCAGCGGGCGCTCGCGCGAAGTGATGGCGGCGGCCGATGCGGTGCTGCTCGCCTCCGGCACCGCCACCTTGGAAGCCACCCTGCTGAAGCGGCCAATGGTGGTGGCCTATCGCATGGCGCCACTGTCCTGGGCGCTGGTCCGGCGCCTGGTAAAAACCCCTTTTGCGGCGCTGCCCAACATTCTCGCAGGCCGGGCCCTGGTGCCGGAGCTGATTCAGGACGACGCCACCGCCCAGGCCATGGTGGAGGCCATCGAGCCGCTGCTGGCGGGGCAGGGGGCGGCCGCCGAGCAGCGCGAGGCCTTCGATGCCATTCACCGGGAGCTGGCGCTGGGTTTTGCCGGGCAGGCCGCCGAGGCCCTGCTGGCGACCATTCGCGACAAGGCCGGCCCTGCCGCGGCGAGCGCACCGGGGGGCAAAGGCCGTGGATGATCTGTTCCGGGTCGACTACGACGGCCCTGGCCTGGCCGGCGTCGACGAGGTGGGCCGGGGGCCGCTGGCCGGTGACGTGGTTGCCGCCGCCGTTATTCTCGACCCTGAGCGGCCCATTGCCGGGTTGCGCGATTCCAAGAAACTCAGCGAGGCCCGCCGCGAGGCCCTGGCCGAACTGATCCGCGAACATTCCCTGGCCTGGTGTGTGGCGCGGGCCAGCGTCGCCGAGATCGACGAGCTGAACATCCTCCACGCCTCGCTGCTGGCCATGCAGCGGGCGGTGGCCGGCCTGGCCGTGCAGCCGGGCTATGTGCTGGTGGACGGCAACCGGCTGCCGCGCTGGGACTATCCCTCCGAGCCGGTGGTGAAGGGCGACGACCGGGTGGCGGCTATTGCTGCCGCGTCGATCCTGGCCAAGGTGCAGCGCGATAGCGAACTGGTGGCGCTGGAGGCGCAGTACCCCGGCTACGGTTTCGCCAGCCATAAGGGCTACCCCACGGCAAAACACCTGGCGGCGCTGCGGGAACTGGGCGTAACGCCCGTGCACCGGCGCAGTTTTGCCCCGGTGCGGGCCTTGCTGGCGGGGCCGTAAGTCGCCATCGGCGGCCCCGCCGCGCAATAATCCGGCCGCTCAGTGGCCACACTCCAGCGCCGGCGTTAAACTCCCCCCATGACCGAATTCGTCCATCTCCGCGTCCACACCGAATACTCCCTCGTCGACGGCCTCGTCCGCGTCAAGCCCCTCATCAACCGCTGCGCCGAACTCGGCATGCCTGCGGTGGGCATCACCGACGTGGCCAATTTCTATGCGTTGATTAAAGTGCACAAGGCCGCCTTCGGCGCCGGCGTCAAGCCGGTGTTTGGCGTGGATCTGCACATTCGCGACAGCGAGGAAGACGAGCGCAGTGTGGTCATCAGCCTGTTCGCGATGAACGATACCGGCTATCGCAACCTCACCGAGCTGATCTCCCTGGCCTACCTGGAAGGGCAGTATCTCGGCCACCCCTATGTGAAACGCGAATGGCTGCAGCAGAAGGCCGAGGGCGTGCTGGCCCTGTCAGGTGGCGCCGCCGGTGACGTGGGGCAGGCGATTGTCGGCGGCAAGCCGGAGTTGGCCGAGCAGCGGGCGCGCTTCTGGATGCAGACCTACCCCGGGCGCTTTTACCTGGAGCTGCACCGCACCGGCCGCGCCGGCGACGAGACGGCCCTGCACGGGGCGGTGGCGCTGGCACAAACGCTGGAACTCCCGGTGGTGGCCACCAACGACGTGCGCTTTCTGGACACCGAAGAGTTTGAGGCCCACGAGGCGCGGGTGTGCATCCGCGAGGGGCGCACCCTGGACGACCCGCGGCGCCCGCGCAACTACACCGAGCAGCAGTACCTGCGCTCGCCGGAGGAGATGGCCGAGCTGTTTGCCGACATCCCCGAGGCGCTGGCCAATTCGGTGGCGATCGCCCGGCGCTGCAGTGTCACCCTGGAGCTGGGCAAGCCCTACCTGCCGGATTACCCGGTGCCGGAGGGGCTGACCATGGATGAGTACTTCCGCCAGTTGTCCCACGAAGGTCTGGATGCACGACTCGCGGTGTTGTTCGATACGGCGGCGCCGGATTTCGCGGCGACCCAGAAAACCTACCGCGAGCGCTTGGACTTTGAGCTGGACACCATCATCCAGATGGGCTTCCCGGGTTACTTCCTGATCGTGATGGACTTTATCCGCTGGGCCAAGCAGCACGACATTCCGGTGGGGCCGGGGCGGGGCTCGGGCGCCGGCTCGCTGGTGGCCTACGCCCTGGAGATTACTGATCTCGACCCGCTGGAATACGACCTGCTGTTCGAGCGCTTCCTGAACCCCGAGCGGGTGTCGATGCCCGACTTCGACGTCGACTTCTGCATGGAGAAGCGCGACAAGGTGATCGAGTACGTGGCCGACACCTACGGTCGCGACGCCGTATCGCAGATCATCACCTTCGGCACCATGGCCGCCAAGGCCGTGGTGCGCGACGTGGCCCGGGCCCAGGGCAAATCCTATGGCCTGGGTGACAAGCTGTCGAAGATGATTCCCTTCGAGGTGGGCATGACCCTCTCCAAGGCCATCGAGCAGGAGGAGGTGCTGCGGGACTTCCTGCAGGAGGACACCCAGGCCCAGGAAATCTGGGACATGGCAGTCCAGCTGGAAGGTATTACCCGCAACGTCGGCAAGCACGCCGGGGGCGTGGTGATCGCGCCGTCGAAGCTCACCGACTTCTCGCCCCTGTACTGCGACGAGACCGGCTCCGGCCTGGTGACCCAGTACGACAAAGGCGACGTGGAAGACGCCGGCCTGGTGAAGTTCGACTTCCTGGGCCTGCGCACCCTGACCATCATTCACTGGGCGGTGAAGATGATCGACGAGGTGCGCGCCGCCGCCGGTGAGGATCCGCTGGACATCATGCAGATTCCGCTGGACGACAAGCCCAGCTTTGACCTGCTGCAGTCGGCGGAGACCACCGCCGTGTTCCAGCTTGAATCCCGCGGCATGAAAGACCTGATCAAGCGCCTGCAGCCCGACTGCTTCGAGGACATTGTCGCCCTGGTGGCCCTGTTCCGCCCCGGGCCGCTGCAGTCGGGGATGGTGGACAACTTCATCAACCGCAAGCACGGCCGCGAGGCCATCTCCTACCCGGATGCCCAGTACCAGCACGAGTGGCTCCAGCCCATCCTGCAGCCCACCTACGGCATCATCCTGTATCAGGAGCAGGTGATGCAGATCGCCCAGGAACTGGCGGGTTACACCCTGGGTGGCGCCGACATGCTGCGCCGGGCCATGGGCAAGAAAAAGCCCGAGGAGATGGCCAAGCAGCGCAGCATCTTCGAGGAGGGTGCCAAGGCCAAGGGCGTCGATGGCGACCTGGCGATGAAAATCTTCGACCTGGTGGAGAAATTCGCCGGCTACGGTTTCAACAAGTCCCACTCGGCAGCCTACGCCCTGGTGTCCTACCAGACCGCCTGGCTCAAGGCCCACTACCCGGCGCCCTTCATGGCGGCGGTGATGAGTTCGGAACTGGACAACACCGATAAAATTGTCCTGTTTTATGAAGAGTGCAACCGCATGGGGCTCACGGTGAAGCTGCCTGACGTCAACGTCGGCCAGTACATGTTCACCGTCAACCCGGCGCAGGAAGTGATCTACGGCCTTGGCGCCATCAAAGGGCTGGGGGAGGGGCCGATCCTCAATATCCTCGCGGCACGGGAAGCGGGTGGCGCCTTCAGCGACCTGTTCGACTTCTGCGCCCGCACGGACCCGCGCAAGGTGAATCGCAAGGCCATCGAGGCCCTGATCAATGCCGGCGCCTTCGACGCCCTCGGTGTGGAGCGCTGGGTGCTGATTGACAGCGTGGACGATGCCCTGAAGGCGGCGGAGCAGAGCGCCAGCAACCGCGACAGCGGCATGACCGACCTGTTCGGCGAGGTGGTGCCGGCGGCGGGCAACAGTGATGAAGACGTGTACGCCGGCTTTCGCAACGCCCGCCCCTGGAATGGCAAAGAGCGGCTGGGGCGTGAAAAAGAGGCCCTGGGCCTGTTCTTCAGCGGCCACCCTATTGACGATTACGAAACCGAAGTGCGCAAGTTCGCCCCCACCCGCATTGCCGATGTGCGCGGCGACAAGCAGGGTAGCCAAGTGTTGGCGGGCTTGATTGTTGCCACCCGCACCATGAAAACCAAGCGCGGCGATACCATGGCGGTGATGCAACTGGATGATCGCTCGGCCCGTATTGAAGTCACTGTGTATGCCGACACCTACGCCGAATACCGCGACCTGCTGGTGAAAGACAGCATTGTGATTGCCGAGGGCAGCGTGGCCCACGACGATTACTCCGGCGGCCTGGCCATGCGCGCCAAGACAGTGCGCAGCCTGGAGCAGGCGCGGGAGGCCTATGCCTCGTCACTGACCATTGAGCTGCGCCAGGACATGGTCAACGACGCCTTCACTGAATGGCTGGCGCAAACCCTGCAGCAGGCAGGACGTGGTGCCTGCCCAGTGGCCCTGCATTACTTGCAGCCCGGCAACTGTGCCCGGGTGCGCCTGGGGGAGGTCTGGCAGGTCATGCCGTCGGATGAATTGCTGCAGGCCCTGCGGGACCGGGTTGGCGTGGAGCAGGTGGTGCTGGAATACGGCTGATGACCCCGTTCGGGGCCATCGCCGCTGGCGGGCCGTGAGGCGCCGGCAAGTGCCGGCGGGCGCGCTACTTGGCCTGGCGCGACCGGGCAGACCGGGCAGCAGTAGAGCGGCTGGCAAGGCCGGCCATCAAGGCCGCCAGCAGGGCCATGAGGGGCAGTGGCATCACCGGCACCGGCTTGGCCAGCGTTCCGCTTTCAGTTTCCGGTTCTTCTGGCTCCACCGGTGCCTGCCTGCTCTGCAGATACCAGTTCTGGCCATCCGCCTGAACCAGTGAATATTCAAAGCCATTGACCGTAAAGGGCGTCATGGTAAAGGCGCCGGGCGGCGAGCTGCCACTGACCTGAACCACTGGAATGCCAAGGCCCGTGGTCAGCGCACCCGCACCACCGGCATTGGTAATGCTGATGTCGACCGGCCCGCTGCCTTGCGCCACATCTTCCAACGTCAACAAATCGCTGGCGCTGCTGCCGTCACCTGCTACCACATCCAGTCGCAGCGAGCCCCCTTCAGTGGTAAAGGTGCCGGAAATCTGCAGGTTGTCGCCGGCCACCGGCGCCGCGCCGCCGCCGTCGGTGTCCAACAGGCTGATCACGCCGCCGGCAGCGAAGGCTTCCAGGGCCACGATACTGGCCGATTCAATGCCCGGTGAGGGGGCGATATCGAGGGAGGCCAGCACCAGGTTGCCGGTGTTCACGAAGCGATCGTCACCGCCGCCAAAGTCCACCTGAGGGTCGCTTTGGGTATCCCGCGTGCCGTCGAGGTCGTCGTCGGCGTAGTCCCGCAGCAGCAGGGTGCCGCTGTTGTTCAGCACATCGGCGTTGCCGTAGGTGTCGTCGCCATCCCCCAGCAGCAGCCAGCCGACGATACGGCCCTGGTTGTTGATGGTGGTGACCCCGCCCCCGGCCGTGGCACGCGAGCGCATATCCACAATCGCCAGATCATTGAGGCTTTCCACCACGCCGGTGGGGCCGATGTTCAGGATGGCCGCGCCGCTGGTGGCATCCAGCAGCACGCCGGTGGCCCAGGGCTTGAAGGGGTCGTTGCTGGGGTATTCAGTGCCGCCCATCACCGTGCCGTCCACGTTGATCACACTGTCGCCGCTGCCCTCGTTGCCCAGGTACAGCGCCTGGTTATCGCCGCGCGCGCTGGCGCCACTGCGCAGGTTGATGGTGGTCAGGGTGGTATCGGCGGTATTGTTGTTGGACAGGTGCACAGCGCGGGATACACCGGCGGTCAGGTTGCCCGACACATCCACTGTGCTCGGGCCGACGGACACATCCCGCAGCCACAGCGCTGTGGCGTTGCTGTTTACAACGCCGGTGGCGCCGACCACGATGCTGTGGGGCGCGGTGCTGTCGGCCAGGTTGGTCTGGTGCCGCACGCCGCCGCCCTGCAGGGTGCCGTTAACAAAGGCATCGGTGGTGCCGTAGCCGCGGTTGCGGATGTGAAAGATAAAACTGCTGCCCGTGATGGTGCCGGAATTGAACTGGATGGCGAGGTCGTGCGATTCCGCTACCGCGTTGTTGAACAGCCCGAAATTCGCCGTATCTGTCACGCTGTTGAGCACCAGGGTGTCGACGATCTCGGGTGCCTGGGCGTCGTAGCTGACGCTGCCCGGTGCGCCGGTACAGGTGGCGACCGTGCCTGCCACCGTGCACTGGCCCATTGCCGACTGGCCAAACAGGGCGCCTGCCACGCCCAACACCAGGGTGCAGACCCTGGCAAAGCGTGGTAGCGGGAGGCTGGTGTGGGTGTACTGCATAGTGTGTCCTTGCGCCGGGCGTGCGAGTGCCTGGCGGTGTCGCCCAGGCGAAATTAAGTGGTGATGGAAAGCGGGTTCGATAACAGGCCAGGGGCCTGTCAGCTACCGGTTGAATCTATGTGACGATTGGCTTGGGTCGCATAGGGGCCTTCACATTCGCTGTTAGCGGTTGGGTTTGTTGTCGTGTTTAAACGTGCCTGCCCGGTTGTCGGGGTCACCGGGCAGGCACCCGATGGCTGGAAGATTCATGGGGGAAGACCAGCCAGTCATCACGATGCACCAGTGCCCCGGCTGCTGGAAAGTAAGCGACAGTAATTTTTACAAAGTTACTACAATGCTTTATTTGTAGGCTTTGGTGAGATCGCGGTTGTGGGAGCGCCTGTGTTTTCCTTTGCAAAGGGAATGGAAATTCATGCGCGGCAGGATGCGGCAGGAAAAGGGCAAGCGCGCCGCCCCGGTGTGAGCGGTTAAAATTCCGCAAAGCGTTAACTGCGTCAAACTTTTCGCTTCCCCTGTGGGATTCCCCGGTGGTTAGAGCTAGGCTAATGGCATGTCACGCCCGCGGGGGTTGTTCATGCACAAGCATAATCTGGCGGGCCTGGCCCCTGTTCCTCAGCTGCTGTTCTCGCTGGCATTGATATTTCTGGCGCTCAGCAAGCCCGCGCTGGCCAGTCAGGCCGGTATTCCCTGTGACGATGGCAAGCGCTACTACGGGCTGGCCCAGCAGGCGGGTGCTGCCCAGGACTTCGACAAAGCAGCCGACTGGCTGCAAAAGTCCATCACAGCCTGCGATTCCTACGCCGCCTGGCACCTGCTGGGCACCGCCTACCAGAAGCAGCGCCGGCTGGAAGATGCCCTGGCTGCCTATGAGCAGGCCACCCTGCACGCTACCCGCCAGGACCAGGCCGCCCTGTCCATGGCGCGCTACGGCCAGGTGCTGGCGCTCAATGGGCAGCGGTTTGAAGCCCTCACCATGCTGGAGCGCGCCATTGAGGCCCACCCCAATCCGCCCTCGTGGATGCGCGAGAACGCAAGGGAGCTGGACCAGAGCCTGGTGGAATCACCCATCAGTAGTGACGCCATCAAGCGCAGCCTGGCGACCCAGCAATTTGGCCTGCTGGCGATGAATGCGATTGAGGGCCAGAACGGCCCGCAGCAGCAGGAAAAGGC
Organism: Parahaliea mediterranea; assembly: GCF_003402235.1. Taxonomy (GTDB): domain Bacteria; phylum Pseudomonadota; class Gammaproteobacteria; order Pseudomonadales; family Halieaceae; genus Parahaliea; species Parahaliea mediterranea. The sequence goes on along the minus strand of NZ_QEWO01000001.1, from coordinate 1,140,511 downwards.
GACGGTCCGCATTCCTATCAATTACAAGCTGGACAGTGTGGAGATGGACGAACTGACCGGCGGCAATATCGATGAACTGGGCAAGGTGCTCTCCAGCGCTGACTATGCCGACAAGACCTTTACCCTGGTGGGCCATACCGATGTGCGCGGCAGTTGGGATCACAACCTGACGCTGTCGCAGCAGCGCGCCGACGCGGCCAGGCAAGTGCTGGAGCGCCGCTACCCATCGCTGCAGGGGCGCCTGCGGGTGACCGGGGCGGGAGAGGCCCGGCCCAAATACCCCGGTGAACGCCTGCCGGAAGCTGACCACCGCCTGAATCGCCGGCTGGAGGTGATCGTCAACTAGTGTGACGCCGCGAATAGAATGACAATAACAGCAGCGCAAGACAGCCTGCCGTCCATTCCGGGCTACACCATCCAGCGCTTGCTGGGCGCAGGGGGGATGGCCCAGGTTTACCTGGCTATCCAGCAGGGCTTTGAGCGCCCTGTGGCCCTCAAGGTGATTCTTCAGGAACTGGCCAGCAACCCGGAGTTCGGGCGCCGCTTCCTGCGCGAGGCGCGCATTGTGGGTGGCCTGTCGCACCCGCATATCGTGTCGGTCTACGATGTGGGGGAGCACAACGGCTTCTATTATCTGGCTATGGAACTGCTCACCGCCGGCGACTTGCGCCAGCGCATGCGCTCGCCCATCAGCCAGCGCGAGGCCCTGGACATTGCCCGGCAGGTGGCCGCGGCCCTGGGCTTTGCCCACCAGCGCGGGTTTATCCACCGGGATATCAAGCCAGACAACGTCTTGTTCCGCGATTCTGGCGAAGCGGTGGTGACAGACTTCGGCATTGCCCGCCCGGCCCATGATTCCGGTGAGCTGACGGAAATCACCCAGGTGGAATCGGTGATTGGCTCCCCCAAGTACATGAGCCCCGAACAGTCGCTGGGCCAGCCACTGGATGGCCGCTCGGACATCTACAGCCTTGGCGTCGTGCTGTACCAGATGCTGGTGGGCGAATTGCCCTTCACCGGTCGCACTTTGGCGGAGCTTTCGCTGCAGCGTCTGCAGAAGCAGGTGCCAAACATGCCAAACCGACTGCAATACCTGCAGCCGCTGATCAATGGCATGCTGGCCTATGATCGCGAGCAACGTTTTGGTGACTGCGCTGCCCTGCAGACGGCGCTGGAGCAGGTGTTGCCCCAGGCGGGCGCGGCCGCAGGTGCCACCTCGGCTCCCGGCGCTGCCCCGTCCGCGGACCCGGATGCAGAAACCCTGGTGGATCAGGCATCCGCAATCGCATCGGCAACAGTCAGCCAAAGTGCGCCTGCCAAGTCGCCCATTACTGTGCTGGCCGTCATCGCGCTGCTGCTGGTGGGTGGCGCTCTGGCCTGGTACTTCGCCGCCACTGATGATGCCGGTAGCGTCCACCAGAGCGACAGCGCCGGGTCAGTGGCTGGTGCCGCTTCACCCGAACAGCCGCCGGAGTCACCGGCGGCCAGCGGCGTCCTAGACCTGCCTCCACCGGGGGAATTCTTTGCCTTCTACGACGCAGTGAACGCCGGGTTAGAGGACCGGGAACAGGACTTTGTGGCGGCCTTTCCGGACAGTGTTTTTACCCCGATGCTGCAATTCAAGCGGGGCCAGTCCCCGGAAGCTTTTGCCGCCCTGCGCCAACGGGCGATAGCGGGTGACAACCGGGCGCAGCTGATTGTGAGCGAGCTTTACGACACCGGCTGGGGCGTAGCCGAGGACCCAGCACAGGCGTTGCAATTCGCCAGGCAGGCCGCCGCCAGCGGCAATGCCTTTGCCCGCTACCACTACGCCATGTTGCAGCTGGCCCAGGCCCGCAACGACGAGCAGCGGCGCGAGGCCTTGGGCGCCCTGCAGGCCTCCGCTGATGCCGGGTTCTACCTGGCCCAGACCGTGCTTGGCAACGAGCGTCTGGAGGGGCGAATGCTGGGGCGGGATATCGACGATGGACTGGCCCTGTTGAGCAGGGCTGCCGAACAGGGTGATCGCAACGCCCTGTTTAACCTGGCCCGTATTCTGGACGGGGGGCTCTACGGGCAACCGGCCGACCCCGGGCGCGCCCGAGACTTTTTCCGGCAGGCGGCGGCCCTTGGCCATCCCGGCGCCAAAAGCTACCTGGAAGATCCCTTATGATTCCCTTTATGGCCTGGCCCCCGATTTTTTTTCATCCATTTGGGCTGCGAACGAGATGGGTGCGGCGTCTTCCTGATTGGGAGCAATGCTTCTGCACGCTATTTCTGGCCATCGTGCTGGCAGCGATTGTGGTCCCTGTCCGCGTAGCGCAGGCCGATCCGGCCCTGCCCCTGGGGCAAGCCCAGGCCCTGGCTGATCGCGGCGAACTGAACGCGGCACTGGCTGTGTTGGAGCAGTACCCCGCCGGCGAGTCTGGCGGTGAGGCGCAGCCCCTACCGCCCGCCGCCGCGCTGTTACGTGTGGATGTGTTGCGCCGGCTGGGCCGGGTGAGCCGTGCCGAGCTTGCTCTGTCGCAGCTGCAGGCGCAGCTGGCCGCCGGCGCCAGGCCAGAGCCCGCGCTCACCGCACAGGCCCTGCACCAGCAGGCCCTGCTGCATCTGCTCAAAGGCGAGCTGGCTCCGGCGGAGGGGGCCATTACCGAGGCCCTGCAGTGGCGGCAGGCGCTGGCGCCCACCCTGCGCGCCAGCCTGCTCAACGACGCGGCGATCATTCAGCAGCGCCGGGGCGACAGCGCCGGCGCGCTGGCGGACTTTGCCGCAGCGGCACAGGCTGTGGCGGGCACGCCCCAGGCGCTGGTTTACCGGGTCAATGCTGCCAGGGCCCTGCTGGAGGATGGGCAGGTGCCCGCGTTTCTGGACGCTGCCCAACGCCTGGCGGATGAGCTGCGTGCCGTTCCGTCGCAGCCGTCGCCACCGGCGCCGGTGCTGCACAGTCGCATTGCCCTAGCGGCCCTGTACCGGGAGGCAGTTAACCGCTTTGGCGCGGATCAGGGCTATCGCCTGCAGGCGCTGCAATTGCTCGAACAGGCCGGGCGCCAAAGCCCGCTGGCGGCGCGGGATGAATCGCTGGTCAAGGGTTACATGGCCGGGCTCTATGCGGATGATCGCCAGTTCGACAGCGCCCTGCGCCTGGCCCGCGGTGCGCTGTTGGCGGCCTCGCGGGCCGGGTCGCAGGATCTTGAATATCGCTGGGAGTGGTTGCTGGCTCAATCCTTCAGTAGCCTTGGTGACAACACTGCGGCCATCGACGCCTACGGGCGCGCAGTGGCGTCGCTGCAAACCTTGCGCGCCAACCTGGAGGTATTCGACCAGGCGTCGCTGGCCACGGTGATCCAGCCCCTGTACTACGAATACGCCGACCTGCTGCTGCAGCAGAGCATCGCCCTGGAAGAGGGCGCCGAGAAGCAGGCCCTGCTGCAAACCGCCAGAAGCGCCCTGGAAGGTTTGAAACTGGCGGAGGTGGAAGACTACTTCCAGCAGCAGTGCCTGGGTGACCAGGCGGTACAGTTGGATGCCCTGGCAGGGCGTACAGCGGTGCTGTATCCCGTGCTGCTGGAGGATCGCCTGGAGCTGCTGCTGAGCACCGGTGATGATATTCACCAGCTGGCGGTTGCCGTGGATCGCGCAACCCTGGTGACACTGGTGCGGGATTTTCGCCTTAACCTTGAAGCCGATACCGGCACCGACGACTATCTCGACCAGGCGCGTCGGCTCTACGGCTATCTGGTCGAGCCTTTACTGGCGACCTTGGAACAAGCTGGTGTGGATACGCTGGTGTTCGTGCCCGATGGCCCTCTGCGCACCATCCCCCTGGCGGCACTGCACGATGGCAAGCGCTTTCTTATCGAGCGCTTTGCCCTGGCCACGGCCCCGGGGCTCACCCTGATTGACCCCAAACCCTTCGCCGGGCGCAGCTACACCGCCCTGGCCGGGGGGCTGTCGGAATCGGTGCAGGGCTTTCCCGCCCTGCCGAGTGTGAGTACCGAACTCGACAACCTGAACCGGCTGGTGGATGCCAGTGTGCTCGCCAATGGCGCCTTTACCCTCAACCGCGTGGAGGGGGAGTTGGCCAGCGGCGATTACAGCGTGGTGCACTTTGCCACCCACGGCCAGTTCGGCGGCAGCTACGACGATTCCTTCCTGCTTACTTACGACAGCCGGCTGCGCATCAACGAACTGGGGCGCACCATCCAGTCCCGGGCTGGCAGCAGCGACCCTCTGGAATTGCTGGTGCTAAGCGCCTGCGAGACCGCCGCCGGGGATGACCGAGCGGCGCTTGGCCTGGCCGGCGTGGCCCTGAAGGCCGGTGCGCGCAGTGCCCTGGCCACCCTGTGGGAGGTGGATGACAAGGCCACCCTCGACATCATTACCGAGTTCTATCGTTTGCTGTCCACCGCCGGTGAGTCCAAGGCGCGCAGCCTGCAGCGGGCGCAACGCAAGTGGATTCAGGAGGGCGGCAACCCCCACCCCAGCCAATGGGCGCCGTTTTTGTTGATTGGCAACTGGCTGTAGCGCATGGCAAGGAGGCAGGACATGGCTGAGAGAAAACCGTTGGGCGCTGCGCTGCCGGGACAGCGCCTGATGCTACGGCGCGCAGGCCTTGGGCGGCTGCTGCCGTTGCTGGCGGCGGCCTGGGCCCACAGCGCCTGGCCGGATGCCGTGTTCGACGGCAGCATCGGCCCCAACGCGGCGGGCACCCTGCGGGGCGGCCAGTTCGAGATTCGCGAAGGCGACGGTGCGGTTGCCGGCAACAACCTGTTTCACAGCTTCTCCGCCTTTGGGGTGGGCCGCGACGAGGTGGCCACCTTTAGCCATCAGTCCGCCAACATCAACCACATCATTGCGCGGGTCAGCGGCAACACCGCAACGGAAATCTACGGCGGCATGCAGGTGCGCCAGGACCTCGGCAGCAGCCTGGTGCCCACCGCTGCGGCCCTGTGGCTGATCAACCCCAACGGTATTGTGGTGGGCGACGGCGCGCTCTTTGATACCCAGAGTACCTTTGTGCTTTCCACCGCCAACCGGCTGGGCTTTGCCAACGGCGAGAGCTTCTATTCCCACGAGCCGGTATTGTCCTCGGTCCTGTCGGTGGCAGAACCTTCAGCCTTTGGCTTTCTCGACCGGCAGGATTTGCCCGCCGGGGTTACCGCCCGGGGCATTACGGTGGCGATTGCCGACCCGGACAACACGAATATTCCGGTGCTGTTACCCAACCTGACCCTGGTGGGCACCAGCCTGGACCCCGCTACACCGGCCCTGCAACTTTCCGGCGACATTGGCCCTGCCTTCAGCGCCAGCGCCGGTTTGGCGCCTGAAGAGGGCACGTCCCTGCGCGCCAACAGCCTTGGCCTTGGGGCCCTGGCTGCCGGCGGGGTGATGCAGGTCGATGCCGCCATGCCGCATGTGTTAAGCGCCGAGGCGGGAGCGGCGCTGGGCGGTATCCGCATCGACGGCATACCGCTGGATGTTTCCGATTTTGGCTTTGCCGAGCGGGTTGGCCTGACCCTGCTGGCAGACAGTGTCGAGATGTCCAATACCTACATCAATGCGGTGTCGGCCACCCAAACGGTGCCGATCACCCTGCGCGCAACCAGTGGCACTGCCCTTCGCAATACCCTGCTGCAGAGTGGGGCCAGTGGTGAGTTGGCCGGCGGAGACATTCGCATCGACAGCCAGCAGGTGATGTTGAGCGACAGCATCGTCCTCAGCCAGGGCAGTGCCAGTGCCCCGGGCAATATCCTGCTTGGCACCAGCGCCTCGTTGCCACTGCAGCGCTTCAGCCTGAGTGACAGCCAACTGCAGTCCTTCAGCTTTGGCGCTGCACCGGCGGGGGACATCCTGCTGAACGTGCAGGATGAACTGTTGCTCACCGGCCAGCCGGGCGTTGTGTCGGGCATCAGCAGTATCAATTCCGCCGGCGGCGCCGCCGGCGATATTCTGCTCCGGGCGAACCGCATTTACGGTGATGGCGTGCAAATGCTGTCTGCGGGTGTTCACCCGGGGGATGAGCGCTTCATCGGCCTGCAGGCCGGTGCTGGCGGCCTGGAACTGCGCAACAGCAGCTTGACCGGTTTGATTGGCCAGGGGCGTAGCGGCGCATCCATTCTGCTGGATGCCGCCGGCGACATTACGCTGGCCGCCGACGGTGACGGGGTGTCGCGCCTTGCTACCGGCACCAGCAATGCCTTCAACGGCGGCAACATCTTTGTCACCGCCCAGGGGGATCTCAACCTGCGCGGCAGCCTGGAGATTAATTCCAGCAGCGACAGTGATATCGCTGCCACCGGCGCCGCGGGCACCATTGCCCTGACGGGCCGCAATATCCGTATGAGTGACATTGCCGACGGGGCCCTGCGGGGCAGCATCAGCAGCTTTACCTCATCGTCCGGCGACAGTGGCAATATCGTGCTGTCCGCGGCGCAGGACCTTCTGATCAGCGCCCCCTACGATCTGGCCAGCAATACGCTCGGTGCCGGTAACTCAGGGGCCATTATCCTGCAGGCGGGCCGCATCGCCATTGATTCCCCCCTGTCGACCAGCGTCTCGACCGCTTCTGTGGATACCGGCCAGGCAGGCATCATTTCCATGGCGGCACTGGATTCGCTCGAACTGTCCAACGTCTTTGCCAGCAGCCTGGCCAGTGACCAGGGTGCCGCCGCCGGCTTCATCCTGCTCGATGGCGCCAATGTGCAGGTACAGGACAGCGTGCTGAGCACCTCCACGCTATCTCTCGATCCCAGTGATACGCCGGCGCAGATCAGCGTATCCGCCAGCACCGAACTGAACCTGCGCGACAGCACGTTACAGAGCAACTCGGTGGGCCTGGCGCCGGCGGGGCAGGTGTTGCTGACGGCGGGCGAACAGCTACGGGTGGAGAATGTGTCCATGCAATCCGCCACCACCGATGCCGGCATCACCGGCAGCATCCTGCTGATCAGTGGCGGCGACATCGCCCTGTCCGGCGTCGGCACAGAGCTGCTCAGCAATGCCCTGGGCAGCAGCGATGCCGGCGATGTGAGCCTGGTGGCCGAGGGCTCGCTACTGCTGGAAGACCGGGCGGTTATCCAGACCATATCCGCCGGCTCCGGCGACGCCGGTACGATTCTGCTGCGCGCCGATGAGGTGCGTATCGATAGGGCGAAGGTCGAGGGCACCTCGGAAAACGGCGGTGGCGGCGACGTCAACATCTTTGGCCGCGACATCCAGATTGACGGCGAACCCAGTGTTGAGGGCATCGTTGTGATTACTGCCGATTCCCAGTCCTCCGACGCCGCCGGCAACGGCGGCTCCATCACCCTGGGCGATCCGCTGGCGCCGGCGGAGCTGGTGCTGGTGCGTTACAGCGCCCTGTTGGCCAGCGCCAATGCCGGCAACGGCGGGCGTATCAATATCAATGCCGACAACTTCCTGCGCGACGCGCTGTCGACCTTCCAGGTCACCTCCACCCTGGGCGATGCTGGAAGCCTGGAAATCAATGCCCCCGAGCAGGACATCAGCGCGGCGGTGGCTGAGCTGGACGTGGCCCTGCTGGATGCCACCAACCTGATACAGGACCGCTGCGCCATCAATCCCGAGGATGCCAGCAGCCTGGTGGTGCGCGGGGAGGGCGCCATGGCCGAGCGCTACGACGACTACCTCACCAGCGGGATGAGCACGGCGGGCGAGGCCGCCGGCGCGCCGCCGGGCGCGCGCGCCTGGCCCGGAGCCAGTGCCCCAACCGGCCACAGCATGATTGCCCTGCGCCAGGAGGCCCCATGCAACGTGCGCAACTGATTGCGGCGCGCCTGCTGGTGCGGGCTGTGTTGAAAGCGTTGGGAGCGTCGGGAGCGCTGGGCCTGCTGGCCCTGACCGGCCCGCCCGCCCTGGCCCAGAACCCGCCGGCGGGCTCAGCCATTTCCTCCTTCCGCGACAATGTGGGGCGTGGCTTCAGCGATGCCGAAGACCCCTTCGCCGAACCCGGCTTTACGGTGGACGCCGAGGCCGCCCGGCCGCCGGTACACCGGCAGGTGCTGCCGGCGCCGCCAGCGGGTGCCGCCGAAGAGCCGGTGCCGGCCGCTCACGGCATGCGCGTCAGCGACATTGTGGTGGAGGGCAACACCGTGTTCCCGGCCCAGGCGATCGCCTCGGTCACCGAACCCTTTGCCAACCGGGCGCTCAGCCCGGAGCAGCTGCGCGAACTGCAGCGGCGGCTATCGCTGCTGTACTACAACGCCGGCTACGTGAATTCCGGGGTGGTGTTGCCACAGCCCCTGCCCGAGCAGGGCACCCTGCGCATGCAGGCCATCGAAGGCGAGCTCAGGCACATCGCCCTTGATTCCAACGGCCGCTATCCCCAGCAGCGGCTGGAGGCCCGCCTGCGCCGCGATGTCGGCCAGCCGCTCAACGTTTACGACTTGCAGGACAGCCTGCTGGGCCTGGAGCTCAACCCGCTGATCCGCAAGGTGAATGCGTCTTTGGTGCCCGGGTTGACACCGGGTGAGGCCGACCTGCAGTTGCAGCTGGAAGAGGAAAAGGCCCTGCGCCTGGCCCTGACGGCCGATAACTACCGCTCGCCCAGCGTCGGCGCCGAGCGCGGCGTGGTGAGCCTGGAGCACCTGAACCTGACCGGGCAGGCTGACCGCCTGGCCTTTGCCGGCAGCGCCAGCGAGGGGTTGAAAGATCTCTACATCGATTACACCCGCCCGCTGACCGATGGCGATACCCGGCTGTGGGTGGGCTACCGGCGGGGCGAGTCGGAAGTGGTCGAGTCGCCCTTTGACGAGCTGGATATCGAGAGCGACACCGAATCCTGGGGCATCTCCCTCACCCACCCGCTGGTGGATGAGCTTCAGCGCAGCATCGAAATGTTTGTGGGCCTGAACTACAGCCATTCGGAAACCACATTGCTGGGTAAACCCTTTTCGTTTTCGCTGGGCGCCCGGGACGGGGAAATCACCGCCACCAATGCCAGCATTGGCGCCGAGTGGATTGAGCGCAGCGACAACGCCGTGCTGGCCCTGCGCAGCAGCGTGCGCTACGGCCTGGACTGGTTTGGGGCCACCACCATCCCGGACGATGCCCCAAGCCGCCAGCTCGATACCGGCGCGCGCATTCCCGAGAGTAGCTTTACCGCCCTGCTGACCCAGTTCCAATACGCCCGCCGCATGCCCTGGCTGCACAGCCAGCTGGTGTTCAGCAGCGTGTGGCAGCAGGCCTTCGACCCCCTGCTGTCGGTAGAGAAAGTGGCCATTGGCGGGGTGTACTCGGTGCGTGGCTTTCGAGAAAACCAGCTGGTTCGCGACAGCGGCGTGAGCGCCTCCCTGGAGTGGCGCATTCCCCTGTTCACCAATGACGCCGGTGTCAGCCGCTGGAACCTCACCGCCATTCCCTTTGTGGACTACGGCCGCAGCTGGGACTACGACGACAAGCTGTCCACCCACAGCCCGGCGGAAATCAGCAGCATTGGCCTGGGCCTGCGCTGGCTGCCGAGCGCCCATACCTTCTTCAGCCTGTACTACGGTGAGCGCATTGCCGATGACGACGTGCCGCCGCCCCCCGAAAAAGACCTGCAGGATGAAGGCTTTCACATCGCCTTCGGGGTGAACTGGCCCCTCTGGTAGCGGCCACTGCCAGCCCCGCCGGCTGCGGGTGGGGTTGGAGGGGGCCGGGCTGATTCAAACCTCTATACCAGAGCGTTTTCTCTGCCCGTCTCGCCCTTTCGGGTGGTGCCGCGGCCGCGGCCTGCTGGCAGTCTTTAAGCTCACTGCAACAACATAACAACTGAGGAGCTAGCCAATGCTGTTGAAAGACAAAGTCGTGATCGTCTCCGGGATCGGGCCCGGGCTTGGGCAGGAACTGTCCACCCTGGCCGCCAAGGAGGGCGCCGCCGCTGTGGTGCTTGCAGCGCGCACCGAAGCCAAGCTGGACATCGCCGAGCAGGAAATTGCCGAATTGGGCCTTGGCACCAAAGTGCTGAAGGTACCCACCGATATCAGCAACGTGGATCACTGCCGCAACCTGGCGGCAAAAACCGAAGAGGCGTTCGGCCGCATTGATGTGCTGTTCAACAGCGCCTACGATCCGGGCAGCTTCGAGCCCATCGACGTGGCCGACCTAGACGGCTGGCGGCGCAGCATGGAAGTGAACTTCTTTGGCACCATGCAGCTCACCCAGGCCTGTATTCCCGCCATGCGCAAGGCCGGTGGCGGCGCCATCGTGATGATTGCCACCATGGTGGAGCACAAGCCGTTGGCGACCCAGGGCGGTTACGGCAGCACCAAATCGGCGCTGCGCAATGCCACCAAGCACCTGGCGCTGGAGCTGGGCAAGGACAATATCCGCGTCAACAGCGCCCACATGGGCTGGATGTGGGGTCCCTCGGTGGAGGGCTACTTCGACTGGCAGGTAGCTGAAACCGGCCGCAGCAAGGAGGAGATGATCGCCGAGGTTTGCCGCAGCATTCCGCTGGGCAGCATCCCCGACGATGCCGATTGCGCCAAGGCGGCGATCTTTTTGGCCTCGGACTACGCCGCATCCGTGACCGGCGCCGGGCTGGATGTGAACGGCGGGGAGTACATGCCGGTCTGACCCGCAGCGCGGTGTGGCACCGGCCGCACCGCGTTGACCCCGCTCCCTGCTCACCGGACAATGCGTTTTTTGCACGAGTTGTTGCCGGTGCCCCGCGACTACCAGATTTCCGCTGCCATGAACGAACTGCTGCTGGCCCTGTCCCGGGGGCCAGTGGCGGACCCGCCGTGGCAGGAATTCCTGCGTTTGCTGGGGCAGGCTCTGGGGGCGGACTTTGTCACCCTGATCCTGCGCGCGCCCAAGGCCGGCGATGCCGGGGTGGTGATCAATTCGGTGGTGCTGTCCTCCGCCATTTTTGATTCCTACAACGAGAGTTACTTCGCCATGGACCCCTTCGTCAATCTGCCGGCGGGAGAGGTCTACACCATGGATGAGTTCATGGCGCCCGATGAGTACTACGCATCGGACTACTACCAGCAGTACGTGAAGGGCACCGGGGTGCGGCACCTGATGGGGGCGGACCTCGGCGACGACCTCGGCAACAGTGCCCGCCTGCGTTTTGCCCGGGTGGAGGAGAAAGACAACTTCTCCAGCGCCGAGCGCGCCCTGTGCCAGCAACTGTTGCCGCATATCCAGCAAACCATTCGCCTGCAGGCGCGCATTGCCCGGGTGGAGAGCGAACGCTCCCTGTTTGCCAACGCGGTGGACCGCATGGCGGTGGCGGCCATTATCCTCGACCAGAGCGCCCGCATACGCCACAGCAACCGGGCCGCCGAGCGCTTGCTGGGGGAGGGGCGCTGGATGCAGTCGGAAAACGGCCAGCTGCGGCTGGCCGACCGTGCCGACAACCAGGCCTTTCGCGCCTGCCTGGAAGAAGTGATGCAGGCCCATCTGCGCGGGGAGCCGGCGTTCATTCGGGCCCTGCGTCTGTCCGGGCCACAAACACCCGGTGCCGGCGTGTTATTGCGCCCGCTGCCGCTGGTGGCGGCGCCGGATGGCAGCCGCAACCCCTCGGTGGCGATTTTCATCTCCGACCCCAGCCAGCCCCGCGAGGCGCCCCAGGCGGTGCTGATGACCCTGTTCGGCTTCACCCGCGCCGAGGCCAACCTGGCCCTGCTGCTGGCCAACGGCGCCACCCTGGACGAGGCCTGCGAACAACTCAATATTTCCCGCAACACCGGCAAATCGCACCTCAGCGCGGTGTTCTCCAAAACCGGGGTGACACGCCAGACCCGTCTGGTACAGTTGATCCTGCGGAGCGTGGCCCACATGGGTGATTAGCCTGGATAGCCCAGATAGACAGCAATAGCCACTCGCCGCCCGCAAGCCGAATAAGAAGACGCAAATAAAGACGTTAAAAAGGAGAACCGCCGTGTCCAACATCAACAACATTGAGGCAGGCGCGTTTCGCCGCCTGCTGGAACACCTGGACAGCCGCAAGGATGTGCAAAATATCGAGCTGATGGAACTGGCCGGCTTTTGCCGCAACTGCCTGGCCAAGTGGTACATGGCCGCCGCCGAGGAAGAGGGCCTGGACATGGATTACGACACCGCCCGGGAGCGGGTGTACGGCATGCCCTACGAGGAATGGAAGGCCAAGCACCAGAAGTAGGGCACTGTCGTGCAAGCCCCTGTTGCCGTGCAAGCCCCTGCCGCCGCGCCGGGGGTGGAGGATCTCGCCCAGGCCACCCTGCCCGGTGCCACCTTCCATCGCTGGCTGGCGGACTGCCGCCAGCGCGGGCCGCTGACTCTCACCCGCTATGCCGGCCAGACCGCCTACCTGATCAGCGGCCATAGCGCACTGGCCGCCGCCTTTCGCGACAATCCGCGCTTTCCGCCTGCCGAGGCCTACCGGCGCACCATCGAGCCGGTGCAGGGCCTCACCTTCCAGACCATGGAGGACGATGAGCACCGCCTGTATCGTCGCCTGGCCACCCCGGCCTTTCGCTCCACCGCGGTGGCGCGCATGGAAGTGGAGGGGCTGGCGGCCCTGGCGCGGGAGTTACTGGCGCAGCTGCCCCCCGGTGGCGGGGATTTTGCCCACCACTTCAGCCACCGCTATCCCTTCATGGTGATCAGCCGCATGCTGGGTATCCCGCTGGCCCGGGAAGAGGCCTTTCGTGGCTGGGCCAGCGGCTTTCTGGCGTTTACCAGCGATCCTCAACACGCCGCCCAGTGCGCCCGGGACATCACCGATTACCTGCTGCCCCTGCTGGCCGAGCGCCGCTCGCAGCCGCAGGAGGATGTTATCTCTGCCCTGCTGCACACCGATGTGGATGGGCAGTACCTCACCGATGAGGAAGTGCTGTCGCACATTCGCCTGCTGTTTACCGCCGGGGCCAGCACCACCGTGGATGCGCTGGGCAACCTGCTGTACCTCTTGCTCAGCCAGCGGGAGCGCTGGCAGCAACTGCGGGAACAGCCCGCCCTGCGCGCGGGCGCCATCGAGGAAGTGCTGCGGCTGGAGTCGCCGGTGGCCATTTTGCCACGGGTATCGGCGGAGCAGGCGGTGAGTTTTGCGGGGGTGGAGATTCCCGCCGGCAGCTTCTGCCTGTTTGCCATTGCCGGGGCCAACCGCGACCCGGCGGTGTTCGCGTCGCCGGATCACTACGACCCCACCCGCGACACCAGTCGCACCCTGCTCAGTTTTGGCCCCGGCCCGCGCCTGTGCCCGGGCATGCACCTGGCCCGGCGCCAGTTGCGCGTGGTGCTCGATACCCTGTTGCAGGAGCTGCCGCAGCTGAGCCTGGCGAACGAGGAAGCCGCCCGGCCCTGCGGCACGGTGCTGCGCGGCCCGCCGGTATTGCCGCTGCGTTATTGAGTATCGCGGCTTTATCGCCTAGTTGGCGCCGCGGGTTTCTTCTTCGGTGAGTAGATCGTGCCAGCGCTGGTACTCGGTCTGGGCAACGTCAAGAAAGCGAATACCGGCGCAGAAACTGCCGGGTGCAGCGGCATCCGCTCGACACCACACCACCTGCCCGACCAGGAACACGGGCGCCTCGGCATCCTGGTGTTCCAGTCGCACCGCCAGCTGCACCAGCTGGTCGGGCTGCAGGGCGCGCCCCAGGGTGATCCGTAACCCGCCCCGGGAAACATCCTGTGCCGAGCATACGTCAACGGCGGGCTCGGCTCCCGGCGCGGCGGGGCCTTCGACATCGATAAAGACGGTGGCCGCCACCGGTAGTCGCAGGTGACGTCGCTCTGTCGCCGGGGTGTTAATGTCCAGGTCCGACATTGAGGAACACCATGTCCACGGCGGCAACCTGGCCGCCGTCTATCAGTTCTGTCAATTCTGATAGTAGCAGCTTGCGGATCAGGTGCCCCTGGCGGTTGGTGAACAGGAATTGCCCGGAGCCCTGCTCGAATCCCGCCAGTTTCGCCAGCAGGGGAGTGCGGCTGTCGTGGAATGCATACCAGGTGCCAAGGGTGGCCTTGACGGCTTCGGCGGCCTGTTCAGCGGGGCGCATCACCGGTTCGCTGGCGGATGCGTGGGGGCTGGCGTGGGAGCTAGCGTGGTCGGGAGTTTGCAGGGCCTCTGTCGTCAGACTGGCGGCGGCCTCGGCGGCGGGTAGTGCCTGCGCGTAAAAATGCTTGCGGTGTTCGCGGTAGGCGGCAAGGTCTTGGTCGTGCTTGGCGGTTGGCTGCGGGGCTGCCTCGTCCAATGGCTGGCCTGCTTCGCGGGCCTCGCGGCGCCGGCGCTGTTCGGCAATGGCGGCCCGCGCCCGGGCTTCAAAGCGCTTGCGGTAGGCGATCACCTGCGCCTCCTGGCGCGCTGCCTCGGCCTGCATGGCTGCTTCGGCCTGTTCCCGCTGCTGCGCCTGCCGGGCGGCCTGCTGTTCCTGCTCCCGGACCCTGGCCGCCTGGGCATCCTGGCGTTGCCGGGCCTGCGCCTGCTGTTGCTGTTCCTGCACCCGCCGTGGCGGCACGCCAAACACCCGGCGGTAGTCGTCGCTGGTGGCGATGCCGGCGGCTGCGGCCAGGGCCAGGCTGAAGGCGGCGTGGCGGGTGGCCACCGGCGCCAGCTGCCCATGCTCGAACAGCCTTTGGGCATTGAGGGAGGTGATGTCCAGTTGCCGCTCGCCATCGAAGCGGTAAAACCACAGGCGGTCTTGCGCGATATCCACCGCGCCCAGGCGCAGGCGCTGGGGCGTGGCTCCCTCTGTGCAGCGATACCAGGTATTGAGGGAGTGAAAATACTCGGCGGCGCCGGCGGCAGCGGGCGAGCCATCGGGCAGCGGTGGGTTGTCCTGCGCAACCGGTTCAACGCCCCGGGCAATCTGCAGTAACACCTGCTCCACCCCGAACAGGGCCTGGATGAGGTTCGGGTCAGCAGCGCTGTCAATGTCGCCAAGGCGCTCGATGATACGCGGCAGCGCGCTGGCGAGCTCCAGCGCCTGCCGGCGCCGGGCCTGGGTCATTTCGCCAGCGCTGGCAACGCGCACCAGGCGTTCGGTGGTGGCGGTGAATAGCCGCCAGAGCTCGCTGGTGCGGCCCCGGCTTGCCAGTGTTGTGCTGCCGCAGGCATGCCAGGGGCCTGCCAGAAAGGTCGCCACCGCTGCCGGCAGCGGTGTGCACAGGTGGTGGTTCAGCTGTTCGGCCACCTGCTGCGAGGCCAGCTGTTGGCGCGACTGGCGGTTGACGCGCTGGCAGGCCTCGTCGGCGCCGCGCTGGAAGTCGCCGGCCAGCCGCTGCAGGCGGTCCTGGGATACGCGCAATGCGCTGGAGAGTTTGTGCCGGGCGTCGCTGTCGGCGTGCAGCATCCGGCACAGGGCCTGCAGAATCGACAGCGCAGTGCGCCCCGGGGCGGTGGTATCGTCCACCCCGGCAAAGGCTACGCCG
Source organism: Parahaliea mediterranea (assembly GCF_003402235.1). GTDB lineage: Bacteria > Pseudomonadota > Gammaproteobacteria > Pseudomonadales > Halieaceae > Parahaliea > Parahaliea mediterranea. The sequence continues at coordinate 1,125,175 of NZ_QEWO01000001.1, read as the reverse complement.
GCCCAGTCGAGCAGGCGGTGCAGCGGGTGGTGCCCGGGTGCCAGAAAGCCCTGGTCCGACTCGGCCAGGGCCAGGGCAGTGGGCTCCAGCAGGGCAAGGGGCGTTTTGACGCTGGTTGCCACATCCACGCTGTCCAGCCAGTTGCGAAAGGCGGATTGGGTCAGTGCCGCAAGGTCCGAGGTGGCCACCGGGAGATTCGCGGGCAGCGGCAGGTCGTTGGCACTGAGGGCGTTCATCTGGCGACAGGCTGGGCGTCAGGCACAGGCGAAGGGGAGGCAAAAATGAGGGGCCGATGATACAGGAAGCATGAGGATGGCGGCCACCGGCGCCTTGGTGCAGTATCCCCTGCGGGGCTGCTCAGGATTTAAGCAGGCGCCGCGAGGGGTGGTGGTTGTTGCCCTGGGCAAACTTGCCCCTGTTTAACTCACAGGATTGTCCACAGATTATGGGGATAACCACCCATTGATGCTGTTCGGGACGACGATAATGTTCGGGATGAAAATAGCGAGAGAACCTATGAACCCACATGACAACCAACCCACGGGCCGCGCGCAGCCGTTGATACGGTGGCCCGGCCGCTGGGTCGCGCTGCTGGGCTGCGCCGCCCTGGCGCTGCCGCTGTACAGTGCGGCAGCCGACAAGTTGCTCTACAACGGCCGCATTTACACCCAGGACGAGGCCCAGCCCTGGGCCGAGGCCATGGTGCTCGATGGCGATACCCTCACCTTCGTCGGCAGCGACGCTGATGCCCTGGCCAGGGTGGATGCCGGCACCGAGACCGTGGACCTGGGTGGCAGGCTGGTGCTGCCGGGCTTTATTGATACCCATATCCATGTGGGAGATACCTTTCCCTGGGTGTACGCCGTGTCGCTGAGCCCGGACATGAACCCGGAGCAGGTGCTGGCGGCGGTGGCCGAGTACGCCAGGGCCAACCCCCAGCAGACCCCCCTGGTGGGCTACGGCTTTCTGGGCGCAGCCTTTGGCGAGCAGGGGCCGACCGCAAAAATGCTGGACGAGGTGGTGCCCGACCGGCCGGTGATGTTGTTTGACGAAGGCTTTCACACCGCCTGGGTCAATAGCAAAGCCATGGCGGCAGTGGGCCTTACCGCCGATACGCCAGACCCGGTGCCCGGCCGGCACTACTACAAGCGCTATGACGACGGCCAGCCCACCGGCTGGCTGATCGAGGGCGGCGCCTTCAACTGGATCAGCGAAAAGCTGGGGGTGGTGAACGCCGCCAATCTGGCCCGCGGGGCTGCGTCCTTCCTTGGCACCATGTCGTCGATGGGCATCACCGCCGCCTTCGACGCCGGCATGGTGGATGGCGGTGAGGCCACCTTTGCGCTAATGGAGGAGCTGGTGGCCGAGGATCGCCTGCCGTTGCGCATTGTCGGCTCCCTCTACACCAATACCGACGCCAAGCTGGACAGCGCCCTGACCACCCTGGCCGGGCTGAACGAGCGCTTCCACTCGGAGTTTTTTGACCTGCGCATGTTAAAAGTGTCGCTGGATGGCACCGTGGAGGCCAAGACGGCCTACCTGCTGGAGCCCTACATCACGCCGCCGGGGCACCGGGGTGATTCACTGGTGTCCGCCGAGAAGGCCGAGTCGGTGATACTGGCCGCCGCCGCTGCCGGGGTCGACCTGCACCTGCACACCCTTGGCGACGCCGCCGTGCGCATGGGGCTGGACCTTGCCGAGCAGGTGCGCACCGAACTGCCCGATGCGGATGTGCGCATCACGCTTTGCCATTTGCAGATTGTCGCCCCGGCGGATGTGCAGCGCTTTGGCAAACTGGATGTCATCGCCCAGTCCACACCGAGTTGGTACGTCTACGATGATGTGGCCGAGGAATTTCTCGGCAAGGATCGCCTGCAGCACTTCTATCCCCTGCGCTCGATTGCCGCCGGTGGTGGCCGCATCACCCTGGGTACCGATTACCCGGCCAGCTGGATTGGCCTGGACGGGCTCAACCCCCTGTTCAATATCGAGATGGCGATGACGCGCCAGCCCGCGGGCGATGCGGACTTCAAGGTGCAGCCGCCGCTGTCGGAGCGCATTACCCTGGAGCAGGCCATTCGCGCCTATACCCTGGATGCCGCTTACCAGTTGCGCCTGGAGGACCAGGTGGGTTCGTTGCAAGCCGGCAAGCAGGCGGACTTTGTCGTGCTCAGCGACAACCTGTTCGAGATAGACACTTATGCCATTCACAAGGCGAAGGTGCAGATGACGGTGGTGGATGGCAAGGTGGTGTTCGATGCCGCCCGCTCGGGCGCGCACGATTAGCGCGAACCACATGCAGGCACGCCAAGCGCACCTTCACATGCGCACAGGCAGGGCCCGGCGCAATGCCAGGCCCTGTGTTGGGGGTTGTTCAGCGTGGCCCGGTATCACCCATCAACTAGCACCCAGGCCCCTGATCAGTCGCGGGATTCAGGCCGCGTGGCTGGTATCGCGTTGATGCTCCAGCGCATCGCTGCCAATGCTGATCCGGCGGGGCTTCATCGCCTCGGGGATTTCCTTCACCAGGTCGATGGTCAGCAGGCCGTTGGCCAGTTTTGCACCGGTCACCTCAATGTGCTCTGCCAGGTTGAACTTGCGCTCGAAGGCGCGGTTGGCAATGCCGCGGTGCAGGTACTTGCGCTCGCCTTCCTCCTGCTTGCGCCCGCTCACGGTGAGCAGGCCGCCCTCTACATTGATTTCCAGGTCACCTTCGGTAAAACCGGCCACCGCCAGGGTAATGGCGTAGCGGGACTCGTCCAGCGACTCGATATTGTAGGGCGGATAACCACTGCCGGCGGCGTCGCTGCGGAAGGCGGCATCCAGCAGGTTGGCCATGCGGTCGAAGCCGATGCTATTGCGGTACAAGGGGGTCAGATCGATAGTATTCATCACATATTCTCCAATAGAAGCAACACGTCGTCGTTGATGTCTGCCCGGCCGGCGCTCTGAGTCAGACACGCCGGGGGCAGGGAAAGAGATAGGGTCGGGCCCGGAAATTTCAAGAGGAGCTTCAAGGGGAACGTCAACAGGAGCGCACCGGCAACAAAAATGTGCCAAAGTGGGAGGTGAGTTTCCGAACCGGTTTCTGCCTGGAGGTTTCGATGTTGGTGGCCCTGATCCTGTTCATCGCCGTGCTGACGGCCCTGCTGTACTACCGGGTGAGCCTGTTGGCAGGCTCGGTACTGCTTCTGCTGACGGTATTCGTGCTGGCCCTGTTTGCCGGTGGCATGTGGTGGCTGTTCTGGCCCCTGTTGGCCGGCGCGGTGGTGCTCAACTACACCCCGCTGCGCCAGCAGTGGCTGTCGCGCCCGGTTTACGGCCTGCTGCAAAAGGCCATGCCGCCCATGAGTGATACTGAGCGGGAGGCCCTGGAGGCCGGCACCACCTGGTGGGAGAAAGACCTGTTCTCCGGGCGCCCCGACTGGCGCCGCTTCCAGGCCATCGACCCGCCGCAGCTGAGCGAGGCGGAACAATCCTTCCTCGACAACGAGGTGGAGACCCTCTGCGGGATGATCGACGAGTGGGAGGTCTACCAGCAGCAGGACCTGAACGAGGCCACCTGGACCTACCTCAAGGAGCAGGGCTTCTTCGGCCTGATCATTCCCGAGGAATACGGCGGCCGCGCCTTCAGCCCCTACGCCCAGAGCCGGGTGATGAGCAAAATCGCCAGCCGCTCCATTACCGGGGCGGTGACCGCCATGGTGCCCAACTCCCTGGGCCCCGGTGAACTGCTGATGAAGTATGGCACCGACGAGCAGAAGCAGCGCTGGTTGCCGGGCCTGGCCAAGGGGGAGGAAATCCCCTGCTTTGGCCTCACCGGGCCGGAGGTGGGCTCCGACGCCGGGGCGATCCCTGATACTGGCGTGGTGTGCCGCGGCACCTTCAAAGGCGAGGAGGTCATCGGCCTGCGGCTCAACTTCCGCAAGCGCTGGATTACCCTGGCCCCCATTGCCACCGTGGTGGGGCTGGCCTTCAAGCTGCGCGACCCCGAGGGCCTGATGGGCGACCCGGAAAAGGAGGACTACGGCATTACCTGTGCCCTGCTGCCGGCCGACACCGAAGGGGTGCAGATTGGCACCCGCCACAACCCCGGCACACCGTTCATGAACGGGCCGATTATTGGCCGCGACGTATTCATTCCGCTGGACTGGATCATCGGCGGGCCGGAAATGGCCGGCCGCGGTTGGCGCATGCTGATCGAGTGCCTGGGGGTAGGGCGGGGCATCTCCCTGCCTTCGCTGGCCACCGCCAGCGGCGAAATGAACTACCTCACGGTGGGGGCCTACGCCCGTATCCGCCGCCAGTTCAATCTGGAGGTGGGCAAGTTCGAGGGCGTGCAGGAGGCCACCGCCGACATCGCCGCCACGGCGGTGACCCTGGAAGCCATGCGCGAGCTGGTGACCCGCGGCCTGCAGGACGGAGCGCCCTCGGTGGTGACCGCCATGGCCAAATACCACGCCACCGAACTGATGCGCACCAGCGTCAATCACGGTATGGACGTGGTATCCGGCCGCGCCATCCAGTTGGGTCCGCGCAACTTCATGGCCTTTGCCTATCGCGGCGTGCCGGTGGCCATCACCGTGGAGGGGGCCAACATCCTCACCCGCTCGCTGATGATCTTCGGCCAGGGCGCCCTGCGCTGCCACCCCTACTTGTTCGACGAGATGCAGACCCTGCAGGCCAGCGACAGCGAGGCCGGCCTGCGCGCCTTCGACGAGCTGCTGCTGTCCCACCTGGGCCATGTGTTCAGCAACATCACCCGCCTCAAGCTGTTCGGCTTCAGCGGCTCCCGCTTTAGCCCGGTGCCAGAAGGCTGCGACGACTTCAGCCGGCGCTGGTACCAGCACATCAATCACATGAGTGCGGCGCTGGCGGTGTGTGCCGATGTTGCTTTAGGCGTGCTGGGCGGCGCCCTCAAGCGGCGGGAGATGCTCTCGGCCCGCCTGGGGGATGTGCACAGCCAGTTGTTCATCGCCTGTAGCCTGCTCAAGTTCCGCGAGCACGAGGCGCCGAGCGAAGCGCTGGATTTGCACATTGACGTGGCCCTGGCGCAGGCGCTTTTTAAAGCGCAGACCGCCCTGCTGGGGTTCCTGGAGAACTTCCCGGTGCGCGCGCTGGGCTGCGCATTCCGCCTGGCCTGCTTCCCGCTGGGGCGCATTCACAAGGGCCCCAGCGACGAACAGCTGCGCCGCCTGGGGGACATGATCATGGAGCCCAACCCGGTGCGCAGCCTGCTGGCCGGGCGCATCTATCTGCCCCAGGATGCCGACGACGCCGTGGGCCGGGTGGAGCGCACCTACCAGACCCTGCTGCAGGTGGACGGCCCCTTCCAGCGTTTCCAGCGGGCCTGGCGCAAGGGCAAGGTGGCCGGGGAGGATCTGGACAGCGCCCTGGCGGACGCGGTGGCCGAGGAGGTGATCAGCGAAGAAGCCGCCGCCGGCATTCGCCAGTACGACGCCCTGCGCTTTGACTGCCTGCTGACGGACGATTTCGAATCGCTGTAGCCGCCGCGACGGCCAGTGCAGGCCCGGGCGCTGCCCGGGCCTGGTTAATCGTGCTAGTGGATAGCGTTAGTCGGTAGCGGTTGTGGCGGCAGCAGTGGCGGACGCGGGCGCGCCTTCAGGTGAAGGCATCTTCAGGCGCCCGAGAATGGCCGCTGCCACCACCAGCACGCCGCAGTAGAGCCAGAAAGCGCCGTGGTAGTGGCCGCTCTGGTCGTAGAGATGACCGGTAATCACAAAGCCCGGCATCACCAGTAGGGTGATCAGCGGGTTCATCAACCCCATCACCCGGCCGTAACTGGCTACACCGAAGATCACCGCCAGCAGGGCGCCCCACACCGGCAGCATGCCACCGGCAGCGAGGCCAATGCTGATACAGGCGAGCACACTCAGGGGGTAGCTGGGCTCAGTCTGCAGGATCAGTAGCCCCACCAGCACCAGGCCGATGGCAATCCACAGGCCCAGTCGCAGGCTGATGCGATCGGCTGCCATGCCAAACAGAATCTTGCCCACCAGGCCCGAGCCCGCAATCACCGTCATCAGGGCGCCGGCGGCTTCCAGGCTGATGCCGGTGCCCTGGGCATAGGGCACCAGGTTGGCCATCAGGGCCGAATAGACGCTGAACAGCAGGCCGATGGTAAGCCCGATGCTCCAGTAGGCCGGGTGGCGAATGATGTCCTTGAGGCCGATGGCGGGAGGCGCCTGGGGCGCGCTGCCATCGGGCGCCTGCCCATCCGGGTGAAGGCCGAGGTCCGACGGGTAGCTGCGCATCACCAGCAGCAGGAGCGGCAGCAGCATCACCAGGGCGATCAGGGCCAGGTTTTCCAGGGCGCTGCGCCAGCCGTCCTCGGCAATCCACTGCCCCAGTACCACCGGCAGCACCAGGCCGCCCACCGACGTACCCACCGCCGCAATGCCCAGCGCCTTGCCCCGGGCGCGGTTGAACCAGCGCGAGATCACGGTGGAACCCACCAGCGGCCCCAGCAGCAGGGCCGAGAAGCTCATGGAAATGCCAAACAGCGTGACGAACTGCCAGATACTCTGGCTCAGCGACATGCCGTACAGGCCGCCGCAGAAAATCAGCGTGCCGGCCGCCATCAGCAGGCGGGCCGGGAAGCGGTCGGTCATGGCCCCCAGGATCGGGGAAATAATCAGCCCCGTGAGGGTGGCAATGGTCATGCCGAGGTTAACCTGGGCCCGGGTGGCGCCAAAGGTCTCCTGCAGCGGCACCATGAAGGAGCCGAAGGAATAGGTCATAAACCCCGTGACAAAAAGCTGGGCGAGAAATACGCCCCCGACAATGCGCCAGCCGTAGAACATGAACCACTCCATCAGGTTGTTTTGGAAGGGGCACTATAGCCCAGCCATCGCCCTGCCATAGTCCAGTACGTGTGGCTTTCCCGGTGCGGGAGGGTAAAACCTTACCGTGGTTCAGAAATGTGTATGTCGGTGGCCGGTGCGGGGGGGCAGGCAGGGCCGGCAAAGGCTGGGGGCAACAAAAAAGCGGCCATCGGAGCCGCTTTTTGTGATCAGGTTGCTGAGCGCCGGCAGGGGCGCTCAGCCAGGGTGCATCAGGCGCGCTGCTTGCGACGGCTGGCGACACCAAAGCCCAGCAGGCCGAGGCCCATCAGTGCCAGGGTGGCGGGAACCGGTACATCGGCAACGATGCTCAGGCTGGAGCTGTTGATGTAGAGGTCATCAGCACCCAGGAAGCCCCGGACGTCAATATTCAGAATACCGTCAGCGTTCAGTGCGAGCAGCGCTGCAGTATCCAGGTTGGGAGCGAACAGCGAACCACCGGGAGAAACCGGGATGCCAGCAGCGCCAGTGTCAAAATCAAACAGCTCCACCACAACCGTAGCCAGGTCGGTGCCGATGAATTCAAAGGCAGCTTCGAGCAGGCCGGCAAAGCCGCCGGGTACTGAGTTGTCATCAGTGAGGCTGATAGTCAGCGTGCCGGAGGTTGCAGTGCCCAGCAGGAACTGGCCGCTCAGGTCGTGGCTATAGCTGAAGGTTTCACCGTAGCCGATGTAATCCGGGCCGAAGGTGATGGTGTCAGTGATCACAGCCGCATTGGCCGAAGCACCAAAAATCACGCCAACAGCCAGAGTGAGTTGTTGAAGCAGTTTTTTCATTGCGAGTCCCCCATGGGATTGTTGTTTCTAGGTTGAGTCCCGACGTGCGTAGCCGGCTGGCTCGCAGAATGCAAAGCAGGCATCGTGCCAGAAACGTTAAGCTATTGAATTCACAAAAATTTTGGAAATTAGCTGGCGATGATTCTTTGGCTCTCTGGCGACTTTGTAAATTTCTCCGACAGTGAACTGCGTCGCACTTTTTCGGTTGTTTATCCGTGCTGGGCGGCAGGCGCGAGAAGCCGCCTACCCTGTCAGCCATTTTTACAATTGCCTTGTAACTATCAATTGATCAAATTTTAAGCTATTGAGAAACGGGGATTTTTCGGGATTGGCACTGGCTTTGCACCCCTCTGACTGCAAGCAGCGATCACCGCTTGATGGTTGTTGACTGATCACGGAATGAACGGTACTGACAGCACCTGGCAGCCAGGTGGAGGATAGAGAAATGACACTTCTACACAAGCAAGACAGGCAAAATCGCGGCTCACCTGGCCTTGGCACCGCCCTCAAGGGCTTGGGCCTGGGTGTGGCCATGTTGTTCAGTGGCAGCGTTGCCGCCGCGCCAATTACCCTGTGGGACTGGGCATTGTTCGCGGCCTGGACCGGCGGAACCGTCGAAGGTGGCGGCGCGGCCGATGCGGCCAACCCGATTACTGCCGGCCCGCTGGCCGGTGATGCCACCCTGCTGTGGCCTCCCGGGAGCAGCAGCCAGAGCTTTATCAACATTGTAAACCCCAATGTGGGTACCACCGCCCTAGCGGGCATGGGGGCCGACGGCAGCGCTACCCAGCTGCTGCTGAACAACACTGCCCCGGGCTTCTGGGAGGGTTCCGCCTCGGCCACGCTGTACCAGCACCAGAATAATGTGGTGAATGGCAATACCCTGGTGCAAGCCTTCCTGGATACCCTCTACTTCATGCAGCCTGCGGCTGGTGCCGGCCCGGCCGGGGTCTTCCCGACCAGTGGCACCCAGACCATCAACTTCCTGGAAACCGACAACGACGCGGTGCCCTGTGAAGCCGGTGGTGGCAACCCCTGCCAGGATGCCTTTGTCGTGCAGGGCGCAGGCCCGCTGGATACCAGCTTTTTCTTCAACGGGTATTTCTATAACTTCTTCGTCTCCCAGGCTGACGGCTCCCCGCTGGATGTGCTGCCCGACGAAGCCTGTGAAGCCGTCCTCGGCGCTGGCGCAACCGGCTGCGTGGGCCTGCTCACCCCTGAAGGTGGCCTGAACGAGTTCCAGTTCCTGGTGAACCTGACCGCCCGGGTGCCGGAGCCTTCCATTCTTGCCCTGTTCGGCTTTGGCCTGAGTGGCCTTGCCCTGATCGGCTGGCGTCGGCGTCGCGCCCACTGAGGCGTGTCGCGCGGGTAATGCCCCGCGTACTACCCACTCAATCCTCCGGCAGCTGCTGTCGGGGGATTTCTTTTTTCAGGCCCCGGTCGGCAGGTGTGGCGGCGGTCTATACTCCAGCACACGGTTATCGACATTCCTCACCTTCTGTGAACCAGCGCACGCTGCAGCGCACCGCGGCGGTTTGCCCCCCGTACGGGATACATTAGAGTGAGTTGAGCCGATTAACAGCTGCCGTCAGAAAGCTGCCGTCAGAAAACAGCCGTCAGAAAACAAGGAGTACACGGGCGATGAAGGATTTCTCATACAGGAACTGGCTGGCTTGCCTGTCGCTGGCAGCGGTGTTGCAGGGCTGCTCGGACGCCACCTCGGATGCGGATTACCTGGCCCAGGCCAGGAGCGCGGTGGCCGCGGGTGAAAGCCCGGAAGCGATCATTCTGCTGAAGAACGCACTGCAGCAAAATGGCAGCAACTGGGATGCCCGCTACCTGCTGGGCAAGGTCTACTTCGAGACGGGCGACCTGCTGTCGGCGGAGAAAGAACTGGAACGCGTGCAATCATCCAGCCCCGAGGGCCGCGATGAACTGGTGTCCATGCTGGCCAAGGCCTGGGAACAGCTCGGGCGCACCGACGCGTTGCTGGATATTGAAGTGCAGGGCCTTTCGGACAGAGAGCGCGCGGCGGTCACCACCGCCAAGGCCCTGGCCTACACCAGCCAGGGCGAGACAGAGCGCGCCGCGGCCCTGTTGGCCCAGGCCGAGAAGATCGCCCCCGATTCCACCTACCTGCGTTATGCCAAGGCGCGCAATCTGGCCGCCTCTGGCGATATGGCAGCGGCCAGCGAAACCCTGGCGCCGCTGCTGGCAAGCGACGCCGCCGATGCGCGCGCCTGGGGCCTGGGCGCGGCCCTGGCCAATAGCGCCGGGCAGCAGGCGCGCGCGCTGGAAAGCTACAGCAAGGCGGTTGAACTGGCGCCGCGCAACCTGGAGTACCGCTTGCAGCGCGCCTTCACCTATATCAGCAGCGGTGACCTGGATGCCGCCGAGGACGACATCGATTGGCTGTTGAAGCACGTGCCCCAGAGCACCGCCGTGAACTACGCTCTGGGCCTGCTGCGGGTCAACCAGAAGCAGTTCGAGGCGGCCAACTCGGCCCTGCTGATTGCCGAAGCCGATAAATTCAAACTGCCCAACACGCTGTTGCTGCTGGCCATGGCCAACCTGCAACTGGGCGAGCAGGACAAGGCTTACCGCTACGCCCAGGAGTTTTACGCCCTGGTGCCCGAGAACACCACCGGCCAGCGCCTGATTGCCTCCCTTTGGGTGCGCCACGGCAAGGCGGCAGAGGCCGAAGCGCTGGCCCGCGAGCTGCTGGCGCAAAACCCCAACGATGTGGAGGTGATGAATACCCTGGCCAATGCCCTGGTGGCCCAGCAGCGCGCCGACGAGGCCATTGGCATCCTGTCGCAGGTGGCCGAGATGCAACCGGATTCCGCCTCGGCCCGGGTGCGGCTGGGGGCGGGCTATGCCAGCACCGGTCGCGATGCCGAGGCCGAGCAGCTGGTGGGCGAAGCCATCGCGCTGGACCCGGAATCCTCCAGCGGCGATACCCTGCTGGTGGCAACCCGCCTGCGGGAAGGGGATATCGACGGCGCCCTGGCCGCCGCCCGCGACTACCAGGCGCGCAACCCGAAGGAGCCCTATGGCCACGCCATGATCGGGCAGGTGCTGCTGGCCGATGGCAAGCGTGAGCAGGCGCGGGACGAGTTTATGCGGGCCGTAGAACTGGAGCCCGGTTACCCCGCCGCCCGCCACCAGCTGGCGGCGCTGGCCTTTGGCGATGGTGACATCGACGCCGCCCGGGGGCACTACCTCGAAGTGCTCAAAGTACATGAAGATCCCCTGGGCACACTGCTGGCGCTGGCCGCGCTGGAAGGGGTGTCCGAGAACCAGGCGCAGATGACTACCTACCTGGAGCGTGCCATTGCCGCCCACCCGGACAACGCCCAGCCGCGCATTATTCTGGCCCGTACCTACCTGGCCACCAGCCAGCCCGAAAAGGTGGCGGTGGCCTTCACCGGCTTGCCGGCGGAGACGGCGGATTCCGCCACGGTACGCCGGCTGAACGCCCGGGCCCTGATGGAGCTGCGCCGCTTTGACGATGCGCTGGCCCAGATGCAGCCGGTGCTGCAGTCCGGGCAGGGCAGCGCGGTGGATTACCGCCTGATGGCCCGGGCCTACGAGGGCAAGGGCGACCTGAACAAGATGCAGGCCCAACTGGAGCAGCTGGTGGAACTGGCACCGGATGACGTGGATGCCCGGGTCAGCCTTGGCCGCTACGCCATGGAGACCCAGCAGTTACCGCTGTTGGAGCAGCAGATTGAGGCCCTGCAGCGGCTGGCGCCGGACGATGCCAGAACCCAGCTGATGCTGGCCGGCAGGGCTAAACTGGCCGGCGACGAGCAGGCGGCCCTGGATATCCTGCAGGCACTGTTCGAGCAGCGGCCTGATACCTTCAGCGTGCTCAACCTGCAGCGCCAGTACGAAGCGCTGGGGCAATCGGCAAGCGCCATGGAATTGCTGGAAACCTGGGTGGCGCAGCGTGAGCAGGACATTCCGGCGCGGCTGGCCCTGGCGGCCAAATACCTTGAATCCGGCAAGGAGGACACGGCGGTGGCCGAGTATGCCACCGTGCTGGAGCAGGACCCGGACAACATCATTGCTCTCAACAACCTGGCCTGGATGCTCAAGGACAGCGACTCCGCCCGGGCCCTGGCCTACATCGAGCGCGCCAGCGAGGCCAGCAACCGCGCACCCACCGTGCAGGACACGCTGGCCATGGTGCTCTCTGCCAGTGGCGATCACGACCAGGCGCGCCGGGTGATTCGCGAGCTGGTGCGCAGCCACCCCGACAATCCGGAGTTTCTTTACCACGGCGCTGTAATCGCCAATGCGGCCAAGGCCCAGGGCGAGGCGCTTGAAAACCTGCGCCAGTTGCTGGACAACCACCCCGACTTTGCCGAGCGCGATGCGGCAGAAGCCTTGCTCAGGGAAATTGACACGGCACCCTAGCATGCGTCTGGGCAGGGTAAGCGAGCGCGCCTGGCCCGCCGTCAATGCGCTGCTGCTGGGTAGGTTGCGGTGGAAGGTACTGCGGAAGGTGCGGTGGAAGGTGCTGTGGCTGGTACTGTGTACAACGCTGTGCCAGGCGCCGCTTGCCACAGCTGGCGGGCGCATCGACACCGTGCGCACCACAGCGGCCGCGGCGGTGGGGGTTGGCACCCTGTCCAACAAACCCTCGGGCCACGGCGGCCAGCCGGCGGGGCGGTTTCTCGGCTCGGGCTTTGTGATTGCCCCGGGCTCCCGCATTGTCACCAGCGCCCATGTTGTCGACCAGATAGAAAGCGCCCGGGAGCGGCTGGTGATCTTCACCGGCGATGGCGAGCGGGTGCAGGCCCGCCCGGCGCTGGTGTTGTACCGGGATGTAGAGCACGACCTGGCCGTGTTGCGTGTGTCTGGCGAGCCGCTGCCGGCCCTGTCGCTGGCCGATGGCCGGCACCGCCCGGTGGGCACGGCGGTGGCATTTTCCGGCTACCCGGCGGGCATGACCACCGGCGCCTACCCCATCACCCACTTTGGCTACATCTCCGCCATTGCGCCGGCGGCGGAGCCCATTCGCGGCGGCGAGAAGCTCACCGCCGCCCAGATTCGCGCCCTGCGGGACGGCTTTCTGATCTACCAGATGGACGCCACCGTGCTGCCGGGGCACAGCGGCAGCGCCGTTATCGACGTGGAGACGGGGCAGGTCATCGGCGTTATCGTTGGCGCCCTGACCCGGCGCGCGGCCTTCAGCAAGAAGATGGAACTGGTGGGCATGTCCTTCGCCATTCCGGTGACTTACCTGCATAGCCTGTTGCCGGATGCCAGTCCGTGAGACTTGCCGACATGGTGGGCCTTGGGCGCGCCCCCGAGTGCGAGGTGCTGGTGGTGTGCCGGGCCAACCTGTGCCGGTCGCCCATGGCGCAGTTGATGCTGGCCGATGCGCTTCGCCAGCGGCAACTGCAGCGGCGGGTCAGGGTTGCTTCGGCGGGGGTTGAGGTGGCAGTGATCGGGCGGGCCATGGATCCGCGTGCCAAGAAGGTGCTGGCCCAAAAGGGCGTGCCCATCAAGCGCGTGACATCGCGCGCGGTGGATGCCGGTGATTTCCAGCGCTACCGCCTGATTGTGGGGCTGGATGGGCGGGTGGCCGCCAGGCTGCGCAGCCGCGCGCCGGAAGATTTCCAGGACCGGGTAGTGGCGCCTGAGCAGTTGGGGGCGTCGCTGGCCGACATCCCGGATCCTTACTTTGGCCCGGAGGCGGGTTTTACCCGGGTTTACGACCTGCTGCGGCCGCTGGTGGGCGCCCTGGCCGACCGCCTGCAACAGGCGCTGGACTGAGCCTGCCCGTCAGGGCTTGAGCTGGTATTTCTCCATCAGGTTGTACAGGGTCGGGCGGGTGATGCCGAGCAGGGTCGCGGTCTCGGAAATATTGTCCTGACAGTGGCTGAGCGCCCGGCGGATGGCCTTGCGCTCGACCTCCTCGCGCACCTGCTTGAGGTTGAAGGGGGTCTCCTCAAGGTGGTCTTCGTCAAGCTCCAGATCCTCGGCGGTGACATTGGCGCCATCAGCCAGAATCACCGCGCGCTTCACGCGGCTTTCCAGCTCCCGCACGTTGCCGGGCCAGGTGTGGGCCTCGATGGCGCGCCGGGCCTGTTCGTCAAAGCCCTTGATGTTGCGGCCCATTTCCTTGGCAAAGCGATCCAGGAACACGGTGGCCAGCACCAGGGCGTCGCCGTCGCGGTCGCGCAGCGGGGGGATGTTGATAACCAGCTCGCTGACCCGGTAGTAAAGGTCTTCGCGGAAGCGGCCCTCGCTGATATGGGTGGTCAGGTCCTGGTGGGTGGCGCACACAATGCGTACATCCACCGGGATTTCCTTGCGGCCACCGATGCGCTCCACCACCCGCTCCTGCAAAAAACGCAGCAGCTTGGCCTGCAGCTCCATGGGCAAATCGCCAATTTCATCCAGGAACAGGGTGCCCCCGTCGGCGTACTCGATCTTGCCGGGGGTGGTCTGGGTGGCGCCGGTAAAGGCGCCTTTTTCATAACCAAACAGCTCCGATTCCAGCAGGTTCTCCGGAATGGCGGCGCAGTTGATGGCGATCATTTTGCCCTTGGCACGCTGGCTCAGCTCGTGCAGGGCCCGCGCAAAGCGCTCTTTGCCGGTGCCGCTGGCGCCAAGCAGCAGGGTGGTGGCGTTGGTGGGGGCCACCTTTTCGACCGTGCGGCACACCTTTAGCATCTGCGGGCTGGTGGCGATGATGCCGTTTAAGGGCATCTTGTCTTCAATGCGGGAAAAACGGCGGTTGTCCCGCTCCAGCTCGTGCACGCGATAGGCGCGATCCACAATGAGCCCAAGCAGCTGTGGGTCCACCGGCTTCTGGTAAAAATCGTAGGCGCCAAGGCCAATGGCCTTGACGGCATTGGCGCGGTCGTTGTCGCCGGTGACCACCACAATCTTGGTGTCCGGCGACAGCGACAGGATGGCCGTCAGCGTCGCCATGCCCTCGGTGACGCCGCCCGGGTCCGGCGGCAGCCCCAAGTCCAGAATGACGACGCCGGGTTCGAAGCGGCGCAGGTGGGCAATGGCTTCCTCCCGGTCCCCGGCAATGGCAACCTCAAAGTCCTCAAAGGCCCAGCGCAACTGGCTTTGCAGGCCTTTGTCGTCTTCCACTACCAACAGGTGTTTTTTTTCCACCGCCACTGCAACTCCTTTTGGTGAGGCCTCAGGCCGCCTCGTGTTCGTTGTCCTGCTGCACCGGAATGCGAACATAGAAGGTTGAACCGTGTCCGGGCTCGCTATCCACGGTGATGTCGCCCCCCAGGCCGCGTATGAAGTCGCGACTTTCGAAGGCGCCGATGCCCATCCCGGTCAAACCCTTGGTGCTGTCGAAGGGGGTAAACAGCCGGTTGGCCACAAACTCGCGATCCATGCCCTTGCCGGTGTCCTTTATGCAAACCATGAAGGACGCGCCGGCGCGGCTCAGTGTAATGGTCACCGAATCCTGCTTGCCACAGGCCTCCTGGGCATTCTGGATCAAATGATTGAATACGGTGGCCAGGCGTTCACGATCCGATTGTAATGTAAAATCCCCCGGGCCGATGTCCAGGGTCGGGCAGGGCGTTTGCGCGGCCCGGTTGGCGACAATTTGGCGCAGCAGGCCTGCCAGGTCCAGCGGCTCGGGCTGGTTGTCCCTGAGGCCGCTGCGCATCTGTTCCATCAGGCGCGTCATGCGCGCCACCGAATTGTTCACGGTGGCAATCATGTCATCGACAAAGGCGGGGTTGTGCTTGTGCTTTTCGGCATTGGCCACCATGAGCGATTGCTGGGCCAGAATGTTTTTCAGATCGTGAATCACGTAGGCCGACAGGCGATTGAAGGCATCAAACTGCCGCGCCTGCACCAGCGCCTTGCGCGCCATGAATTGCGCCAGATGGCTGGCGGCCTGGCGGCCCGCGGTTTTGAGCAGGTCCCGCTCTTCCCAGTTGATGGTGCTCTGCAGGTCTGTGCGCCGAATCACCAGGATGCCGGCAAGGCGCGCGCCAAACAGCAGGGGCACAATCAGCCAGGGGCGGTCTGTGCGCTGCACCCAGGCCGGCATGTCCAGATGCTGGTACAACTCGGGGGTGGCAGACCATTCATCCAGGTCGATGACCCACTGGGTCTCCTCCAGCCAGCCGGGCAGTGTGCCCATGTCGTGCTCGCCCTCGGGGGCGGGCATCTGGTAGTTGGCAAGCAGCACATAATGGCCGCCATCGGCGGCAAACAGCAGGCCCGCCTGGGCGCCTACCAGTGGCACCATGGCGCTGACAATACCCTCGGGGACGTTGTCCTCGGTGTCGGCCAGGGCCCTGGTAAAGCGCAGCCATTGTTCGCGGTAGTCGTAGCGGTAGCTGAAAAAATGCTTGCTGAGAAACACCCGCGTGCGGGCGCGCAGTTTGCCGGACAGCAGCAGTGCTACCAGCATGGCAATGGCCGCCACCAGGAAGGACGTTTGCAGCACGCCGCCCCAGGTGCCACCAAAAAGGCGAATGGCATAGCCGACCACCGACATGGCCACCAGGTACAGCCCGGCGGCGATCAGGGTTACCGAGTGGAACACCACCTGGCGGGAAACATGCAGGCTGGATTGCCAATCGGCGTTGCGGGCAATGGCTACGGCCAGTAGGGGCGCGGCAATGGTGCTGGCCAGGCCCCGCGCCTGCCAGATGTTCGGGTCCAACTGCTGGAACAGCAGGCCCTCGGCGTACATGAAAAAGTCGTAGCCGAACAGGATCGCCAGGCCCATGCACAGGTATTTCATCGACCAGCGCTGGCTCTCGGAGGCATTGCGGAACAGGTGTTCGACAAACACCAGCCCGGCAATGGCGATGCTGAGCCAGGTGATCAGGTTGATACTGCGCGCCGTGCTGGCCGCCGCTGGCGCCAGGGTGGCCAACTGGTCCGGCACCAGCAGCAGGCACAGGGCGAGGCCGGCGATCAGGGCAAAAATCAGGTTCCAGTGCCGCGTGGGCTTGTTCGCCGCTTCCGGGCTGGCGCCTGCGGTATTGTCGAACTGGCTGGCGCTGAGGCGCATCAACAGAAACAGCCAAAGGGCGTTGCGGCAGAACTCGGCCAGCTGTATCCAGGTGACGGGGGGGTACTCGGCCAGGGTACCCAGGGCAACGATGCCGGCCCACAGGGCGGTGAATAAACTGGCGCTGATCAGCAGGGCGGCGTAGGGACGCTTGCGGCCGGAAGCCAGCAGTAACAGGGTCAGCGTGCCAAAGGTGGCGCAGGCCGAAAGGTAGCTGTAGAGGCCAATATTGGCTGGCATGGCATGCCCCTGCTGTGGCCCCGGGGTCGCAATCTGCATCGCGGAACTGCGGGCCGAATCACGCTTTGCATTGGTTCGAATTTGCCCTAGACACTATACTCTGGCCTCAATCCTGTAAATGTCGACCTCGCTGTATTGGGATGCAGCACACAGTAGGGTCAGCAGTAGCAACCCGGAGACAACCCTGATATGAGCACGGAAGACGCCCTGGCGGCGCAGCTCCAACATCAGCGCACCTGGCTGGTTACCGGCGCCGCCGGTTTTATCGGGTCCCACTTGATAGAAACCCTGCTGGCCCACGGGCAGAAAGTGGTGGGGCTGGATAATTTCAGCACCGGGCACCGCTCCAACCTGGACCAGGTGCGCCGCTGCGTTGGCGAGTCGGCCTGGAGCAACTTCCGCTTTGTTGAAGGCGACATTCGTGCCATGGACGATTGCCGCCGGGCCGTTGCCGGCTGTGACTTTGTCCTGCACCAGGCGGCGCTGGGTAGCGTGCCGCGCTCGCTGGAAGACCCGCTCTGCACCCACCAGTCCAATGTCGATGGCTTTTTGCACATGCTGGTTGCCGCGCGGGATGCCGGCGTACAGCGCTTTGTGTATGCGGCGTCGTCCTCCACTTACGGCGATCACCCGGCTCTGCCCAAGGTAGAGGCGCAGATTGGCAAGCCCCTGTCGCCCTACGCGGTGACCAAGTACGTCAACGAACTCTACGCCGAGGTGTTTGCCCGCAGTTACGGCCAGGACTGTATCGGGCTGCGCTACTTCAACGTGTTTGGCCCGCGCCAGGACCCATTCGGCGCCTATGCCGCCGTGATACCGCGCTGGATCGAGCAACTGCTGCGGGGCGAAGCCTGCGCCATCAACGGCGATGGCGAAACCTCGCGCGACTTCTGCTACGTGGATAACGCCGTGCAGGCCAACCTGCTGGCGGCGCTGGCAACAGACAGCGCCGCCGCCAATCAGGTTTACAATGTCGCGGTGGGCGGGCGCACCACCCTCAACGAACTGTTCGCCCTGATCTGCGCCAATCTGCAAGCCCTTGGCGTTGCCGTGGCCGAGCCGGCGCCGCACTATCGCGAATTTCGTGAGGGGGATGTCCGTCATTCCCAGGCCGATATCAGTAAGGCGCGGGATTTACTGGGCTACGCCCCGGCCTATACCGCCGCACAGGGGCTGCAAGCCACCGTGCGCTGGTTTTGGCAACAACACAGTCAGCAGAAGGTGGTAAACCAGTGAGTGAGACAATTGCCATCGTTGGACTCGGTTACGTGGGCCTGCCCCTGGCGGTGGCCTTCGGCGGCCAGCGCAGGACTATCGGTTTCGATGTCAACGAGACCAAACTGGCCCACTACCGCGAGCACTACGACCCCAGTGGCGAAGTAAAAGCGGCCGAATTTGCCGCGGCCGCGAAGCTGGAACTCACCGCCGACCCGGCGCGCCTGGCAGAGGCCGCGGTGATCATCGTGGTGGTGCCCACGCCCATCGACAATGCGCGCAGGCCCGACCTCACGCCGCTGCAATCCGCCTGCTATACCGTTGGCCGGCACCTTCGCAAGGGCACCACAGTGGTGTTTGAGTCCACCGTGTATCCCGGCTGCACCGAGGAAGTCTGCGTGCCGATTCTGGAGCGCGAATCCGGCCTCAAGTGGCAGCCGGGCGCTAGTGAGGGCTTCAGCATCGGTTATTCGCCGGAGCGCATTAATCCCGGCGACAACGAGCACAAGCTGCAAACCATCACCAAGGTGGTCTCCGGTGACTGCCCGCAAACCCTGGACCAACTGGCCGAGTTGTACGGCAGCGTAGTGCACGCCGGGGTGCATCGCGCCGCCAGTATCAAGGTGGCGGAGGCGGCGAAGGTGATCGAGAACACCCAGCGCGACCTCAATATCGCCCTGATGAACGAGCTGGCGATGATCTTCAACCGGCTGGAAATCGACACCCTGGATGTGCTGGAGGCCGCCGGCACCAAGTGGAATTTCTTGCCCTTCCGGCCGGGGCTGGTTGGTGGCCACTGCATCGGCGTGGACCCGTATTACCTGACCTACAAGGCCCAGAGCGTTGGCTTTCACCCCCAGGTGGTCCTGGGCGGGCGCCAGACCAACGACGGCATGGGCAAGTACATTGCCGAGCAGACCGTCAAGCAATTGGTGCGCGGCGGCCATCCGGTCAGCGGTGCGCGGGTTGCGGTGCTCGGGCTGACCTTTAAGGAAAACTGCCCCGACCTGCGCAATTCCCGAGTGGTGGATATCGTGCGGGAGCTGCAGGACTTCTGTTGCGATGTGCGTGTGCACGACCCGCTGGCCAGCGCGGAAGAGGCCATGCACGAATACGGCCTGGCGCTGGCGGACTGGGACGAACTTGCCAATGCCGAGGCGGTGGTGCTGGCGGTTCCCCACCGGGCCTACCTGGCCAGCGGGCTTGATGGCATCAGTGAGTTGCTGGCGCCCGACGGCGTGGTTATCGACGTGAAGTCAGCCCTGGAGCGGCGCCCCGCGGAGGCGGGCGGCGCTGTGGTGTGGCGTCTATAATCCTGGGGCTGGCAGGCGTGCGCGTGTGGAAACAACGCCGAAAGAGTGTCGATATTTTTTACAAACCCGGTGCTGTGCCCCTCGACACGGCAATGCACCGCAAAAAAAGGCCCGTGGAATCATGGGCTTGTGTGGATGGCATGGTATGTGCTTCACCATCGTGCCTGTACGGCAGCAGCGCATACGGATTGATTTCGCTGCCGTGACGGGCCTCAAGGACAGGTAATTGGGCATGGATAAGGATCTCGACAGTCAGCAGGACACAGGCGCCTCCCCGGGCGCTGCGCCAGCCAGCGCAGCCCAGGGCCAGTCGCGCCGTCGGTTTACCCGCTCTGCGGCCATAGGTGGCGCCGTGGTGCTCACCTTGGGCAACCGGGTGGCATGGGGTGGCGGGGACCGGCATGGCGATGGTGGTAAAAAGGTCTGCGTTTCGCAGCATGTGTGGGATTCTTACGTCAACGGCGATGGCAGCGCGTCCTCCGCGCCGACGGATGAGCAGCGCCGGGAAGTGGAAAAGTTCAAGAAGTACCTCGAAAAGTCCGATCGTCCCTACGAACTGGATGCCTCCAAGGGCGAGTACTGTGTGCGCAAGTCCAAGTCCCGTGATCACGACGACGATCATAAACAGGGTGGCGGCAATCACTTTAGCCTGGGCTCCGGGCGCGACTACAAGCAGGAATTCATGAACTGGGGCTACGAAAGCGGCAAGGGCGGCAAAAACGACGACCACGGCAAGCCCTGGTAGCTTGTTTTAATGATAAAGATGCCCAGTGCATTGATGCTGGGAGCAGTAATGCCGGACGCAATACCCCGGCACAGCCCGGTAAGGTCGGTAGGTAAGCCCGGTAGGTAAGCCCGGTACAAGATAGCCCCGCTGTGACCGGACTGTGAACGACTTCCACCCCCTTTGATCCTCACTCTGCAATAATGCCATTGTCTGGCCTTAGCAAGGAGCAATGGCATGCCGCTATGGGAGCTGACTGGCCCCCTACAATTCTATGATCGCAGCGAAGGCGTTGTGGTGTGTTATCACGCGGACAGCGGCGATACCCATCTGATCAGCGCCGATGCGCAGCAGCTTCTTTTGCAGTTACGCGACGGCCCAGCGGATGCTGCGGTCCTGGCCGCAGACGCGCTGCTGGCCGAGCTGGCTGCCGCCGGCCTGGTCTATTGCCAGTGAGCTACGCCCGGCTGGCCGATCTTGGTAGCGATGCCCTGGGCGAGCAACTGTCGGGCGACGGTTTGCGCCTGCGGGTTGGCCCCTACTGTTATGCCATCCAGAGCCCCGAGGCCGTGGTGGCCAGGGGGCTGGCCACCCTGTATGGGGATTTCCCGCTGGTGCCTGCCGGTGGCTTTGCCGACTTCCATGTGACCTTTGGCCCCACCGGCTGGCGCCAGCGGCTGCGGGGCCAACTGGATTTCTTCCTCGACGAGCGCCGCCCCTTCGGCAGCGTGCCCCGCAGCCAGGCTTATGCCTTTCTGGAGTGGGGGCTCAACTGGTGCCTATCGGTGACCATGAACGAGTACCTCAAGCTGCATGCGGCGGTGGTGGCCAAGGACGGCATTGCCCTGGTTATGCCGGGGCTGCCCGGGGCCGGCAAAAGCACCCTGTGCGCGGCGCTGGCGCTGCGTGGCTGGCGGGTGCTGTCGGATGAGCATGCCCTGATTCCCCCCGGCCGCCGGGAAGTGGTGCCGGTGTATCGCCCGGTCAGCCTCAAGAATGCGTCTATCAACGTTATTCGTGGGCGGGATGCGGCCGCTGTGATCGGGCCCGTTTCAAATGATACCCACAAGGGCAGCGTGGCCCACCTGAAGGCAGACCTTCACCCCGACAGCCACTGCCGCGCGCCGGTGGCCGCCCGGTTGATGGTGTTCCCAGAATTCCAGGCCGGTGCGCCGCTTGAACTGCGACCCAAGGGGCGGGCGGAGAGCTTCCTGTTTGCCGCGCACCACGCCTTCAACTACAGCCTGCTGCGCGAAGCGGGCTTTGACGCCATGTGCCATTTTATCGATGGCCTGGACTGCTTTGACCTGCGCTACAGCGACCTGGATGCGGCGGTGGCGCGCCTGGATGCTTTGGTCGGAGAGTTTGCCTGACATGGCGCTGCTGGTTGAGTTGCTGCGCGACCCCGGTTGCGCTGCCGGGCTCACCCCGGCGCAGTGGGACGTGGTTGTCCCACAGGCCCGGCAGGCCCATCTGCTGGCCACCCTGGCGGCGCGGCTGTGGGAGGCGGGCGTGAGCGGGGCGGTGCCGCCGGAGGTGGCGCGCCACCTCGGGTCTGCCGTTGTGCTGCAGCGCAAGCAGTGCCAGGGACTAACCTATGAGCTGCGCCACCTGGTGCCGGCGCTGGCCGAAGCGGGCGAACCCCTGCTGCTGCTCAAGGGCGCGGCCTACATCGTGGCGGCCCTGCCGCCGGCGGCCGGGCGGCTGATGTCCGACATCGACATTCTGGTGCACGCCGGCAGCCTGCCCGCTGTCGAGGCCGCGCTGGCGGCCCACGGCTGGTCGGCGGGCAAGATCGACCCTTACAACGAGCGCTATTACCGCCAGTGGATGCACGAAATCCCCCCCCTGGGGCACCGTGATCGGCGCAGCACACTGGATGTGCACCACAGCATTTTGCCCCCCACATCCACGGGCCGTATCGACGTGGATGCGCTGTGGGCGCAGGCGGTGGCCATACAGCCCGGCGTCTGTGTGCTGGGGCCGGAAGACATGGTGCTGCACAGCGCCGCCCACCTGTTCCACGAAGGTGAATTTGGCCACGGCCTGCGTGACCTGCTCGACCTTGATGGGCTGCTCAGGCACTTTGCCGAACAGGGCGGCGAAGGTTTTTACGCCCGCCTGACTGACCGGGCGCGGCACATGGGCTTGCAGCGCCCCCTGTATTACGCCTGTGTGCACGCGACGCGGGTGCTGGGAACGCCGCTGCCGCCGGCCCTGGTGCGCGGGCTGCGGCCGCGGGGCTTGGCAGCGCTGAAGGCGCCATTTATGGACTTTCTGTTTCGGCGGGCCTTTACCCCGGATCACAGCAGTTGCCGCCTGCCGCTGACCGGCTTTGCCCTGTTTTGCCTGTATGTGCGCTCCCACTACCTGCGCATGCCCTTGCATTTGCTGCTCCCCCACCTGCTGCGCAAGGCCTGGATGGACCTGCGGCCCGAGGCCGCGTCCACCCCCGGGCGCAAAGCGGCGGGGCAGGGTGGGTGAGGCCAATTTGCGACAGGCAATTTGCGACAGGCTTGGCAGTCTCCGCAGGTCCTGGCAGGCCGGACTTGCAAAGCCTCGGCCGCTCTGCAAAGCTCCCTGCACCTGCGCTGTGTACCGGTAGATCCGTTTCACCATGTACGAACGCCATTTCAACCTGACCGCTGAGCCCTTTCGGCTGAGTCCGGATCATCACTTCCGCTACGAGCATGCGGCCTACGCCAAGGCGCGGGCCTACATGACCTACGCCTACATGCGCGCCGAAGGCTTCGCCATGATCACCGGGCGCCCCGGCACCGGTAAAACCACGCTGATTGGCGATTTGATCGACAGCCTTGCGGACGAATCGGTGACCACCGCCAACCTGGTGTGTACCCAGTTGGAGGCCAACGACCTGCTGAAAATGGTTGCCTACAGCTTTGGCATCAGCAGTGCGGTGGTGGAGAAGGGCGAGTTACTGCAGGGGCTCACCGAATTGCTGCACCGCTGGAACCGTGAGCAGCGCAGGGCGCTGTTAATTGTGGATGAAGCGCAGGACCTGTCGTTAACTGCGATGGAAGAATTGCGCCTGCTGACCAACATCCAGAGCAAGGGCCAGCCCTTGCTGCAGGTATTCTTGCTGGGGCAGCCGGAACTGCGGGAACTGGTGCTGCGGCCTGAAATGGAGCAGGTACACCAGCGGATTGTCGCCGCCAGCCATCTCACCGCCCTGCAGGCCGACGAAACCGAAGCCTACATCCGCCACCGGCTGGAGCAGGTAGGGTGGCAGAACGACCCGGCCATCAGCCGCTCGGTGTATCCGCTGATCCATAAATTCAGCGAGGGCGTGCCGCGGCGCATCAACCTTATCTGCAGCCGGCTGCTGCTGCACTGTCTGGTGGAGCAGAAGCACCAATTGGGCAGTGCCGAAGTCAAGGCGGTCATCCATGAACTGCAATCCGAGCACCTGGCCGCCGGCCAGGCATTCA
Source organism: Parahaliea mediterranea (assembly GCF_003402235.1). Classification (GTDB taxonomy): domain Bacteria; phylum Pseudomonadota; class Gammaproteobacteria; order Pseudomonadales; family Halieaceae; genus Parahaliea; species Parahaliea mediterranea. Next base: position 1,101,570 of record NZ_QEWO01000001.1, on the reverse strand, counting down.
GTGACAGTGATTTTGCGGTAGAGGACGAGTTCGACGCCCCGCCGCGCAGTGAGGCCACTGCGGCTGATGATGCCCCCGCAGCGCCGCCGTTGCCCGGTGATGACGGTGGCGGTGAGGCTAGCAGTGAGGATAGCAGTGCAGGTGGCAATGAAGGTATCAATGCGGGCGATGATGCCAGGGTGGCCGCTACCTCCCAGGTAGTGCCCCTGATAAAGGCGCCCCTAAAAAAAAAGCTGAACTAGAAACCGGGGCGCGACAACCGCGCCCAGCGCCAGCGCCTGTGGTCAGTCCAGCGCCTGTGGCCAGTCAAAAACCGGATCATCCAGATACACCGCCCGCCCATGCCCCGGCCAAATCGGCACCGTCGCGGGCCAGAAGCCGGCGCAGGCAGCGCCGCTCCCGGGGGCGCTGGGGGCTGGTAACCTTAGTAATACTGCTGCTGGGCGCGGCCGGCGTGATGGTTGTTCGCCTCTGGCCCGCCCTGGGGGATGCCGTGGGCCGCAAGGCGACGCTGCCTGATCAGGTCTCGGCTTCACCCAACACCACCGCCGAGCCGGTAAGGCCGACAGCCAGCGCCTTTGGCCCCGAACGCCTGGCGTTGCAGCCCGTTGTCGTCAGTGCAACGCCGGTCGCCCCTGTGGACCTGGCTGCGTATAGCCCGGTGGCGAGCACGGCCGGCGAAGTGGCTTCAAATGCCGCGCTCGCTACGGTCGCAGACGCCCTGGGCGATGCCGATGGCATCTTTCATGAGGTTGCTGCTTCCCATGCAGGGATCGATACAGGAACCGATACAGCCCTCACTCCCATCCCCCTGGCCAGTATTCGCTTTGCCTTCGACAGCGCCGTCCTCAGCGCCGCCGGGCGGGCGCAGGTGGCTGAGGCGGCCCGCGTCCTCGGTAAGGCCGATGCGGGCACACCGGTCACGGTGACCGGTTTTGCCGATACCGTGGGCTCTGATGACTATAATCTCCAGCTATCCCAGCGGCGCGCCGGCGCGGTGGCGGCGGCGCTGTCAGCGCTGGGGGTTCCCCGTGATCGCATGCAGGTGCTGGGGCGCGGCAGTGGTGCAGCGCCAGTCGACGGTGGCAGTCACGACAGCGAGGATGGCAGTGGCGAGCGCATGGTGTGGGTGGAGCTTGGCGCAGCGCCGCAAAGCCCGGTCGCCAGCCGCTCCGATGCGCCTGTGACGCCTTTCACAGATAGGTAGGGCAGATGCAGCGTTATTCGGGCTGCGTGCTATGCTCATTGGGATAACAGACAGGGTGCAGGTTGCCCACAAGGAGGTAGAGATGTCCGAGCAAAAGGGAAAAATGCGGGCCGGTTTGGTAAGGGGAGTGATTCATGCAGGCGTTGCGGGTTTGCTGTCGGTGTTGCTGGCAGCCTGCGCCGGCAACAGCAGCCCGCCCATGTCGGATGCGCAGCGCACCGCAGCGGCGGATTTTGACTATGTCATCGGCCCTGGTGACACCCTGGAAGTCTTTGTGTGGGGTAACGAGGAGCTTTCCTCGGTGGGTGTTGTCCGGCCCGACGGCAAGTTCACCACCCGGTTGGTGGAGGACCTCGAGGCGAGCGGCAAAACCTCAACCCAGTTGGCCCGTGATATCGAAAAGTCCTACGGCGAATATGTGCGTCAACCGGTAGTCAGTGTCATCGTCAACGGCTTTGTCGGCGTGCCCTCCCAACAGGTGCGGGTGGTGGGCGAGGCTGCCCAGCCGGCCAGTGTGCCGTATCGCAAGCACATGACCCTGCTGGATCTGATGATCGCCGTGGGTGGCATGACCGAGTTTGCCGACGGCAACGGTTCGGTACTGGTGCGCACCGATGACGGCGGGCAGACATCCTACAAACTGCGCCTGGATGATTTGCTCAAGGACGGCGATATTTCTGCCAACCTGGCGCTGATGCCAGGGGATATCGTGATCATCTCGGAGTCCTGGTTCTAGCAGTTCGTTTCGCAGGAGCAGGCCTATGCAGGATGCATTAGCTCAAATCTGGTCCTACGCGCTGGGCGTATGGCGTCATCGCTGGCTGGTACTGATGGTGGCCTGGCTCATTGCCATTGCGGCGTGGGTCTGGATCTGGCGCCTGCCGGAGGCCTACGTGGCCACCGCCAGAATTTACGTGGATACCAACAGCGTCCTGCGGCCGTTATTGCGGGGCCTGGCCATCCAGCCTGACATCGATCAGCGTATCGCGATGATGAGCCGCACCCTGCTCAGCCGGCCCAACCTCGAAAAACTCATGCGCATGACGGATCTGGACCTCAACGTCAGCACCGAGCTTGAGCGCGAGGAAATGGTGGCCGACCTGCGCGATGCCATCAGGCTCAGCGGCGACCGTGGCAACTCCTCCCTGTATTCCATCTCCGTGCGGGATTCGGACCGCGACATGGCCAAGCGCATTGCCCAGTCGCTGATCACCGTCTTTATCGAAAGCTCCCGCAGCGACAAGCGGGACGACAGCTCCGGTGCCCAGAGCTTCATCGATGAGCAGATTGCCGATTACGAGCAGCGCCTGGTTGAGGCGGAGAACCGGCTGGCCCGCTTCAAGCAGGAGAATGTCGACGTGCTGCCTGGTGCCGGCGGTGGTTATTACAGCCGCCTGGAAGCCTCCAAGGCCGAGTTGGCGTCGGCCCGACTGTCCCTGCGCGAGGCGGAGAACCGGCGCAGCGAGCTGAAGAGCCAGCTCGCTGGCGAAGTGCCGGTCTTTCTGGCCAGTGGCGCCGGTGGCTCGCCGCTGGATGCGCGCATACAGGCGCTGCAGTTGCAGCTGGACGCGTTGAAGTCGCGCTATACCGAAAAGCACCCCGAAGTGCGCCAGCTGCAGGGCCTGCTGGAGGAACTGCAGCGCGAGAAGGCCGCCGAAATGGAGTTGATGCTGGCCACCGGAGGGGCCGGTTACACCGAGCTGTCCAGCAGCCCGGTCTACCAGGGCATGCGCAGCATGCTGGCGGAAACGGAGGCGCGGGTTGCCGAGCTGAAGGTGCGGGTTGCCGAGTTCGAACGGCGGGTTGGCCTGCTGGAAGACAAGGTCAACAGCATTCCCGAGGTGGAAACCGAGCTCAAGCAACTGGATCGCGATTACAACGTGCTGGCCGGCCAGCACCAGGAACTGCTGCAGCGCCGCGAATCTGCCCGTCTGTCGGAAGACGTGGAGCAGCAGGCATCCAGCGTGACCTTCCGGGTGATCGATCCACCCTTTGTTCCCACCAAGCCCAGCGACCCGAACAAGCCGCTGCTCAATGCCGGGGCATTGCTGGTGGGCGTGGGCGGTGGGATTGGCGCGGGCCTTTTGCTGTCTATCCTGTCGCCGGTGGTGTCGGATCCGCGCACCCTGGTGAACGTGACGGGCCTACCCCTGCTGGGCACGGTGACCCTGGTGCAGACACAGCAGGAACAGCGCAGAGACCTGTTTGCCTCGCTGACCTATGCCTCGCTGGTGATTGCGTTGGTCGCGGCCTATGTCGGGCTCAGCCTGGGCCAGAGTTCCCTGTTTGGGTTGTCGGTCTGATGGCGGTTGAGATGATTGGGAGCCCGGGACTATGAGCATCATTGAGAAGGCCGTCAGCGAGCTCAGCAAAGCTCGCTCGTCCGAGCGCAGCGAAAAACGCGGCGACGATACCGTGCACAAGGCGGGAGCGAGGGTGAGTCCCACCCTGCCCGAGCAACAGGTAACGCAGGCCCCCGGGGCCCCGGCGACAGAACCGGGCGCTGCTCTGGCAGGCCCCGGGGCAAGCCCCAAGGTGGTGGACATTCCCTTTGATGACCTGCACCAGCGCGGCATGCTGACGCCGGCCACCCCGCGCAGCATGATTGCCGAGGAATATCGCACCATCAAGCGCCCCATCCTGCGCAACATCGACGGCGAGACCGCCACCGACATTCGCTTTGCCAACCTGGTGATGGTGACCAGCGCCCTGGAGGGGGATGGCAAGACTTTCTCCTCCATCAACCTGGCCCTCAGCATTGCCATGGAAATGGACAAGACCGTGCTGTTTGTCGATGCCGACGTGGCCAAGGCCACCGCCGGGCGGTTGCTGGGCGTGCCGCGCAACAGCCCGGGCCTGATCGACCTGCTGGAAGACCGAAGCCTGGAAGTGTCCGACGTGCTGTGCCGCACCAACATGGAGAAGCTCAGCATACTGCCGGCGGGCCGCGTGCATGCCAAGTCCAACGAACTGCTGGCCAGCGAGGGCATGAAACGCCTGATGGTGGAAATGTCCCAGCGCTACAGCGATCGCGTCATTGTGTTTGATTCGCCGCCCCTGCTGATGACCACCGAAGCCGGTGTTCTCGCCAGTTTTGTCGGCCAGGTGGTGTTTGTGGTGGGTGCCGGGCGCACCCCGCAGCAGGCCGTGGTGGAGGCCATTGAACACATCGGCCAGGACAAGGCGGTCGGCGTGGTACTAAACGGCAGTCGCCGCCGTCGTATGGGCTTCGGTTATGGCTATGGATACGGCTACGGGTACGGCTATGGATACGGTCACGAGGAATTTGAGCGGCGCAGTGCGGCACAATCCGCTGATGCCGAAGGGGCGTCGGTGAGGTCATGAGTCGTCGATTGTCCCGGATAGGCAGGCTGGCGCAGCCAGGGGCCCTGACCGCTGTGGGGCTCGCGGTATTTTGCGCGCCCACCATGTCCGCCGAGTGGACGCGCGGCGCGGGCATCACCGCCGGCGCTATCTACACCGACAACGTCTGCCTGCGCAGTAACGACAAGCTTGACGATACCATCGGCATCGTTACGCCCAATGTGCGGCTGAAGGGCGAGGGCGCCCGGGCCAGCATGGACCTGTACGCAGCGGCCCAGTTCAACACCATGGAAAACAGCGGCGTGGACTGTGGTGTGGTCGGCGCCGACAACATCTCGCCGGCTCCCCGTATTCGCTTCAACGGTGATGCCGAATTGCTCAGTAACTGGTTGTATGTGGACGCTACCGCCTTTGCCGACCAGAACCGTATCAATCCTTTTGCCGCCGGCGGCGAAGATGCCCTCGATGGCCGTGGCAACCTGAACACCAGTTACCAGTACGCCATTTCACCCTACATTGCGCGCCGCCTGGGCGATGACGCGGCCCTGCTGGTTCGCTATCGCTACAGTGAAGAGTACAACACCGAAGACGCGCTGAATGACAACCAACTGCAACAGGCCCAGTTCGATTTGGGCACGGTGCCTGAACTGGCGCGCTTCAGTATAGGCGTGAGTGGCACCTACAGTGAGATCGACTACGACGAGCGTTTCGGCGGTGAAGAGCCCTTCAACAACCAGCTGTCATCGGCCCAGGTTCGTGCCGCCTTCCAGTTGAATCGCAGTGTCCAGTTCAATGGCTACATTGGTGAGGAATGGAACGACTATGTCAGCGTGTTCCAGGATGACGAAGGTAGCTTCTGGGACGTGGGCCTGCGCTGGACGCCCAACACGCGGGTCACGGTGGACCTTGGCACGGGCGAGCGTTTTTTTGGCGAAACCCCCCGCGCCTCCATCGCCTATCGCCACAAGCGCAGCACCCTGCGGGCGAGCTACCAGCGGACCCTGACCTACGACAGGACACTGCGCGGTACGGACCCTTTCGCCGATGACGTGGACGAGCTGATTGACGGTGGTTTGCCGGATGACCAGGGCATTATCGGTGAAGGTGGAGAAGAAACCACCATCACCAACAGCCCGATTCTGGACGAGCGTTTTTTGCTGACCTATCGCTTTACCACGCGCAGAACGACGTTTTCCGTTAATGCCTCGCACTCCGAACAGACCCGCTCCGAGGATGGCCTGGAAGACACCTTTATTGCGGCGGGTATCGGGGTGGAGCGCGCACTGGGCGCACGCCTCAGCAGCTATGTGCGCTTGACCTGGACCCGCAGGGAGGCTGATCAGCGACGTGATCTGCTGGCGCCGGATTCGGATAACGGACGCGCGACCCTTGGTTTCGACTATCAGCTCGGCCAGCGCACCAGCGTAGGCCTGGCCTACCAGTACAACGAGCGGCAGTCCGACAATCCTCTGGATGAATACGAGGAGAACCGCGTTCTTCTGCAGTTTCGGTATCAGATTTAGGTAATCAGCAATGACTCAGAAAAGTACGCGGGGGCACGTACTTTGCGTGGTGGGTGCCCGGCCAAACTTCATGAAAATCGCCCCCATCATGCGTGCCTTCAGTGCGGCGGCGGTGCCTGTCCCCAGCCGCCTGGTGCATACCGGCCAGCATTACGACGCGGCCATGAAGGCCTCCTTCTTCACCCAGCTGCGCATTCCAGAGCCCGACCTGGACCTGGGGGTTGGCTCGGGTAGCCACGCCGTGCAGACCGCCGAGATCATGAAGCGCTTTGAGCCGGAGCTGGATGCCAACCCGCCACGGGCGGTGCTGGTGGTGGGCGATGTAAACTCCACCATTGCCTGTTCGCTGGTGGCGGTCAAAAAGGGCATTCCGGTAATTCACGTGGAGGCCGGCCTGCGCAGCGGCGACCGCGCCATGCCCGAGGAGATCAACCGTATTCTCACCGACCAGCTGTCGGATCTGCTGTTCACCACCGAACAGGACGCTGCGGCCAACCTGCAGCGCGAAGGCATCGACGCCGGGAAAATCCACTTCGTGGGCAACGTGATGATCGATTCGCTGTTGCAGAACCTGTCCCTGGCCATCCCCGCAGAGCATACCTTTGAGCGTTTTGGTGCGCCGCCCGCGGCGGAAGAGCCCTTCGGCCTGGTGACCCTGCACCGGCCGTCCAACGTGGACGATCCGGCGGTGCTGGAAGCACTGCTGGGCACGCTCTGCGACATCGGCCGTGACATGCCGCTGGTGTTCCCTATGCACCCGCGCACGCGCAACAATATCGAGCGCTTTGGCCTCGACAAACAGCTGGCGGACTCAGGCATCTGCGTGACCGGGCCCCTGAGTTACCTGGAGATGCTCGGCGTGATGCAGCGCTCTTCATTGGTGCTTACCGATTCCGGCGGCCTGCAGGAAGAGACCACAGCCCTTGGCATTCCCTGTTTGACCCTGCGCCACAGTACCGAGCGGCCCATCACAGTAACCGAGGGCACCAATACCATTGTGGGCACCTCCGCCGAGCGAATCCTGACGGCCTACCGGGATTTTCGCCAAACCGGGGGCAAGGCGGGGCGTATTCCGTCCCTGTGGGACGGGCGCGCCGCAGAGCGCATTGCGGCCAACATCAGCGACTGGCTAGTGGCCGGCACATGAACACGGCGGGCAGCAACGGATTGCATCCCATGCGTAATGCCATGACAGTGGATGTTGAGGATTACTATCAGGTCTCTGCCTTTGAGTCGGCGGTATCCCGTTCCGAGTGGGACGACATGCCGTGCCGGGTAGAGGCCAATGTTGATCGTATTCTGGCCTTGTTTGACACAGCCGGCATCAAGGCGACCTTCTTTACCCTGGGCTGCGTGGCGTCAAAACACCCCGAAATGGTGCGCCGTATCGTGGCGCAGGGGCACGAACTGGCCAGCCACGGTTGGTCCCATGTGCGGGTGACCCAGCAGGCACGGAGCGAGTTTGGCGCCGATATTCGGCGCACCAAGGCAACCCTTGAAGAGATTGGCGGCTGCGCCGTGCAGGGCTACCGGGCGGCCAGTTACTCCATCGGCGGGGCCAACCTCTGGGCCCTGGATGAACTGGCCGACGCGGGCTATCGCTACAGTTCCAGCATTGTGCCCATACGCCATGATCTGTACGGCATGCCCGAGGCGCCGCGCTTTCCCTTTGCCGCTGCCGAGGGCCGCTTGCTGGAGATTCCAGTAAGCACCGTGACCCTTGCCGGGCGCAATTTCAGTTGTGGTGGCGGTGGCTGGTTTCGCCTGTATCCCTACGCCCTGTCGCGCTGGTGCCTGCGCCGTATCAACGAGGTGGAGGGCGAGTCGGGAATTTTCTATTTCCACCCGTGGGAAATAGACCCTGCCCAGCCGCGCATAGCCGGCTCCAGCGCCCGCGCGCGCTTTCGCCACTATCTCAACCTGCACCGCATGGAGTCGCGGCTAAAGCAACTGCTGAGCGATTTCACCTGGGATCGGGTGGACAGGGTCTACCCGGTGGACGCGGGTGCAGTGGCATGAGCTTGCAGGTGCGCCAGGCCACCGCCGCCGATGCCGCCCGCTGGAACGCCTTTGTGCTGGATCATGCAGCGGCCACCTTCTGCCACCGCTTTGAATGGGCGCCGGTGCTGGAGCAGGCCTTTGGCCACCGCCCGCGGCCCCTGCTCGCCGAGCAGGATGGCGAGGTGGTTGGCATTCTGCCGCTGGCGGAAGTCAAAAGCCGGCTGTTCGGACACTCGCTCTCCAGTTTGCCCTTTTGCGTGTACGGGGGCGTGGTGGCCACCAACGCGCAGGCCGACCATGCCCTGCGCCAGGCGGCTTGTGACCTGGCGGAGCAACTGCAGGTTGATGCGCTGGAGCTGCGCTCCACCCGAGCGGGCAACAGCGGCTGGCCGAGCAAGGACCTGTACTACACGTTTCGCCGCGAATTGTCGCGCGATCACGACAGCAACCTCAAGGCGATACCCAACCGCCAGCGGGCGATGATTCGCAAGGGCATTGGCGCCGGCCTCAGCAGCGAGCAAACCACCTCCACCAAGCGGCTCTACCGCGTTTATGCCGAGAGCGTTCGCAACCTGGGGACACCCGTTTTTGCGCGCCGCTACCTGGATGTGCTGAGGCAGACCTTTGGTGATGATTGCCGCATGCTCATGATCCGCGAGGGCGGCGAGGACGTGGCTGGCGTGCTCAGTTTCTACCATCGCGGCGAGGTGCTGCCCTATTACGGCGGCAGCGTTGCGCGCGCCCGTGACATCAAGGGCTGCAACCATTTCATGTACTGGGAATTGATGCGGCGCTCGGTGGATGAGGGAGTGCTGGGGTTTGATTTTGGCCGCAGCAAGATCGACACCGGCCCCTTCAGTTTCAAGAAGAACTGGGGTTTTGAGCCACAGCCGCTGCCCTATGAATACCATCTGGTTCGCGCGGCGGCCATGCCGAACCTGAGCCCGGCCAACCCGCGCTACCGGCTGCTGATCAACACCTGGCGGCGCCTGCCACTGCCCATTGCCAACCGGATTGGGCCGTTGGTGGCAGGCAGCCTGGGATGAGGCGGCCACAATGACCCAGTCTTCGTCCACCGCACGCCGGCCGCTGTTGCTGCTGTGCCACCGCATTCCCTATCCGCCCAACAAGGGCGATAAAATTCGCTCCTTTCATTTGCTGCGCTACCTCAGCGAGCGTTTTGACGTCCACCTGGGGGCCTTCGTGGATGACGCGGATGACTGGCAACATGCCGATGCCCTCTCGCGCTTGTGCCGCAGTTGCCGTCTGCTGCCAAGGCCCAAGGTGCCGGCCCCGCTGCGCCTGGCGCGCTGTGTTGCGCAATCCGAGCCCCTGACCCTGCCGCTCTACCACCAGCCGGCTATGCAGGACTGGGTCGCAGACACGGTGCGCGCCGAAGGCATTGATATCGCGGTGGTATTTTCCGGCGCCATGGGGCAGTACCTGCTGGATGGGCGCTTTGACGACCTCCGCCGGGTGGTGGATTTTGTGGATGTGGACTCCGACAAGTGGCGCCAGTATGCCCAGGGCAAGCCCTGGCCCCTGTCCTGGCTGTACCGGCGCGAGGCGGCGACATTGGCAGCCTTTGAACAGCGCCTGCACCGCCGGTGCCAGGCCAGCCTGTTTGTGTCAGCGGCCGAGGCGGCGCTGTTCCGACGCCAGGTGGTGGAGCACCCCGAGCGGGTCGATCATGTGAACAACGGGGTAGATCACGAATTTTTCTCACCGGATCACGCCTTTGCCAGCCCCTTTGCGGCGGGCGAAACCGCGCTGGTGTTTACCGGCGCCATGGATTACTGGCCCAACATCGATGCGGTGAGCTGGTTTGCGCGCGAGGTGTTGCCGCCGCTGCGCCAGCGTTTTGCCGATCTGCGCTTTTATATTGTGGGCAGCAAGCCGGCGTCTGCGGTGCAGAAGCTGGCGGCGCTGCCCGGCGTGGTGGTGACCGGACGGGTGGCCGATGTCAGGCCCTACCTGCAGCACAGCCTGGCGGCTGTGGCGCCGCTGCGCGTGGCCCGGGGGGTTCAGAACAAAGTGCTGGAGGCAATGGCCATGGCGCGGCCAGTGCTGGTGAGCAGCGCCGGGCTGGAAGGCATAACCGCACAAGACGCACGCGAGGTGTTGCTGGCAGAGAGCGCGGATGATTACAGCCGTCACCTCACCGCAGTGATTGAGGGGCGCCATGCCGGCCTTGGTGCGGCAGCGCGCGCGCGTGTGCGGAACGACTATAGCTGGGACACCGCCTTTTTGCGCCTGGCGCAGTGGATGGGCCTGCCCGGCGAGCCGTCCAGGGTGGCAAACCATGGTTAGTGTGGCGACAGGCAGCGCCGGCACGGACGGCCGCAGCCGCTGGCCGGCTGCCGTGGCGGGCATCGCGGCCTACTGGCTGGCGGTACTCTGGCTGTTTCGCGACACGGCGCTTGGCATGGAGGCGATCTGGGCGCGCTCGGATACCTTCGCCCACGGCTACCTGATTCTGCCGATCTGCTGCTGGCTGGTGTATCGCCAGCGCGAAGCGCTGCGCCAGGCGCAGCCGGCGCCTGGCCTTTGGGGGCTGGCCTGGATGTTGCCGGCGGCGGCTCTCTGGCTGGCGGGCTACCTGGTGGATATCAACGTGGCGCAGCAACTGGCGCTGGTGGGTCTGCTGGTCGCCGGCTCCTGGGCCATTGTTGGCAACAGCGTCGCACGGCTGATCGCCTTTCCCCTGGGCTACCTGTTTCTGGCGGTGCCGATGGGCGAGGCGCTCATTCCGCCCCTGCAGGAATTTACCGCCTTTGCCACCGTGCGGCTGGTTGAGCTGTCCGGTGTGCCGGTGTTTCGCGACGGCATGCTGTTCAGCCTGCCGACAGGCAACTGGCGCGTGGTGGAGGCCTGCAGCGGCGTACGCTATTTGATTGCCTCCTTCACCCTGGGCGTTCTGTATGCCTACCTGAATTACACCCACTGGCGAAAGCGGCTGCTGTTTGCCCTGGTATCCCTGGTGCTGCCGATAGCGGCCAATGCGGTGCGCGCCTACCTGATTGTGATGCTCGGTCACCTCAGCAGTGGCGAGCTGGCAGCCGGAGTGGATCATCTGATCTACGGCTGGGTGTTCTTCGGGGTGGTGATGCTCCTTCTGTTCTGGGTCGGGTCTTTCTGGAGCGATGACCCCCACAGCGCCAACGCACCGCAGCCAGCGCCACAGGCACCCGGCTCAGCGTGGGCGCTGGCTGGGGTAACGCTGGCGGCCATTGCCCTGGCCTGGAGCCCCTGGTGGTTGCTTGCCGGGCGCTACGAGGCGCAGGGCCATAGCAGCACGCCGCCTGCGCTGGCGCACCAGCAGCGCACCGCCGACTGGCCCTGGGTGGCCCGCAGCGAGGGGGCGAGCCGCCTGACCCGCAGTGTGAACAACCTGGACGGGACGCCGGTCTTCCTCGATATCCAGCAGTTTCCGCCACAGCCGGGTGTTGAGGCAGCGGTGCGCTTTCGCGAGTTGAACCCGGTGCCCGATGAGTGGGAGGTGCGCCGACTGCGCGCGCGGGAACTGGTGTTGGCGGACGACACCGTCACCGTAATGGAAGTGATCTTAAAGGCTAAATCCCAGGCCCAGGGTCAGGAGCAGCGCCTGCGCATCTGGTACTGGTTCCGGGTGGGCAACACCAACACCGCCAGCCCCGCCGAAGTCAAACTGCTGGAATTGTGGCAGCGCCTTAAACCGCACGGGCAGGGCACCGAGCGCGTGATTCTGGCGACCGCCGATGACGAGCAGGGCAGCGCTGCCGCCGTGCTGGAGCGCTTTGTCGCAGCGCAGGGCGCGACGCTGCTGGGGGGCGGCTGACATGGCGAGCGAACAGCCGCCGCTGGTGCTGCACATCATCTATGCCCTGGGCACCGGCGGGCTGGAAAACGGCCTGATACACATCATCAACGGCACTCCCCCCGGGCGTTATCGCCATGCCATTGTCTGCCTGACCCAAGCCGAAGGGTTCCAGCGCAGGCTGCAGGATGAGCAGGTGGCTGTGTATGAGCTGCACATGCGCCCGGGCACCGATGTGTCTGCCTACCGCCGCCTGCGGCGCCTGGTGCGCAGGCTGCGCCCGGACATTGTTCACAGCCGCAATCTCGCGCCACTGGAAGCCCAGTTGGCCACCCTGGGGCTGGCCGGCGTGCGGCGCGTACACGGCGAACACGGCCGCGACATGGCCGACCTCGATGGCAGCAACCGGCGTTACCGCCTGTTCCGCCGGGCCATGCGCCTGTTGGTGCATCACTATATTGCGGTCAGCCAGGATTTGGCGGGCTGGCTCAGGCACAGCATCGGCGTAAAGCCGGATCGGCTGACGCAAATTTACAACGGGGTGGACATCCAGCGCTTTCAGGGGGCGGCAAGTGCAAGCCCCGCCCTGCGCCGCCAGCTGTTGCCCGCGGGCCTGTTGAGCGCCGCGGAAGACGATGTGCTGGTGATTGGCAGCGTGGGCCGGCTTGCCGAAGTAAAGAGCCAGCACACCCTGCTGGAGGCCGTTGCAGCGCTGCGCCAGATGCTGCCGGCCCTGGCCCCGCGCCTGCGCATTGTGCTGGTGGGGGAGGGCGTGATGCGCGACAGGCTGCAGCGCAGCGCCTGTGACCTGGGCGTGAGCGATATTCTGTGGATGCCCGGCGACCGGGATGACATCCCCGAACTGCTGGGCTGCATGGACCTGTTTGTACTGCCGTCCCTGGGGGAAGGGATTTCCAACACCCTGCTGGAAGCCATGGCCAGCGGGCTGCCGGTGGTGGCCAGCGACGTTGGCGGCAACCCGGAACTGGTGCGCCCCGGCCAGCATGGCGAGCTGTTTCCGGTGGGCGATGCCCAGGCACTGGCGGCCGTGCTGGCACCGCTGTGCAGCGATGCCGCCCGGCGCGCCCGCTACGGGCAAAACGCCCGGCGCTTTGTGAGCGAGCGCTTTTCCTGGCCGGCAACCATCGACAATTACCTCGGCCTCTATGACCGCCTGCTCGGGCGGACGCCCGCCGGCGACGTGGCTGTCGCCACAGCAGATTACAGGGAGTAAATGCGTTATGTGCGGTATTGCGGGCATTTTCGATACGCGGGGACGGGCGCCGGTGGATGCGGCGCAGCTGGCCGCGATGAACCTTGTCCAGTTTCACCGGGGCCCCGACGAAGACGGGGTTCACATTGAACCCGGCATCGGCCTGGCCCACCGCCGCCTGTCCATCATCGATCTGTCCAGCGGGCAGCAGCCCATGTTCAGTGCCGATGGCAACGTCTGCGTGGTGTACAACGGGGAGATCTACAACTTCCCGGAACTGACCCGGGAGCTGCGCGCGCTCGGCTATGCATTCCGTACCCGCTGCGACACCGAGGTGATTCTGTACGCCTGGCAGGCCTGGGGCGAAGCCTGCGTGACGCGCTTTCGCGGCATGTTTGCCTTCGCCCTGTACGACCGCCGGGCCGACAGCCTGTTTTTGGCCCGCGATCGCTTTGGCATCAAGCCGCTGTTCTACAGCCTGTTGCCGGACGGCCGGCTGCTGTTTGGCTCCGAACTCAAGGTGCTCAAAGCCCACCCGGCCCTCAGCCGGCGTATTGACCCGGAAGCGGTGGAGGACTACTTCGCCCTGGGTTACATCCCCGAGCCCAAAACCATCTACCGCGACACCCACAAACTGTCTCCGGGGCATACCCTGCTGTTCCGGCGCGGGGCACCGCCGCCCGTGCAGCGCCAGTACTGGGATATTCCCTTCACGCCGCTGGCCGGGGCGCAATCCGAAGGCGACCTGGCGGGTGAGCTGGTGGAGCGCATGCGCGAGGCGGTGCGGGTGCGCATGATCGCCGAAGTGCCGCTGGGGGCCTTTCTTTCGGGCGGTGTGGATTCCAGCGCCGTGGTGGCACTGATGGCCCAGCAGCAGGCGGACCCGGTAAATACCTGTGCCATCGGTTTTGATGTGGCCGACTACGACGAAACCGCCTATGCCCGCTCCGTCGCCGAGCGCTACCACACCAATCACGCCGAACACAGCATCGACAGCGCCGACTTCTCGTTGTTGGATACGCTGGCGCAACTGTACGACGAACCCTATGCCGACAGCTCCGCCCTGCCCACCTACCGGGTGTGCCAACTGGCACGCCAGCGGGTGACGGTGGCCCTGTCCGGCGATGGCGGCGACGAGAATTTTGCCGGCTATCGGCGCTATCGCTGGCACATGAACGAGGAGCGGCTGCGCTCGAGGCTGCCGCTGGGCATGCGCCGGGCCGTCTTTGGCCCGCTGGGGCGGCTCTACCCCAAGGCCGATTGGGCGCCGCGGGTGCTGCGCGCCAAAACCACCTTCCAGGCGCTGGCGCGGGATGCCGTGGCGGCCTACCTGCACTCTGTCTCGCTGACCTCCAGCGAGCAGCGCGCGGCCCTGTTCAGCCCCGCCCTGCGCAGCGCGCAGCAGGGCTACCGGGTGGATGCGGTGTTTGAGGAACACGCCCGGCGCTGCCCGAGCAGTGACCCGCTGTCGCTGATCCAGTACCTGGATATGAAAACCTACCTGGTGGGGGATATTCTCACCAAGGTGGACCGGGCCAGCATGGCCCATTCCCTGGAGGTGCGGGTGCCGCTGCTGGATCACCCGCTGTCGGAGTGGGTGTCGGGCCTGCCGTCCTCGGTCAAGCTGAAGGGGCAGGAGGGCAAATACCTGCTGAAAAAATCCATGGAAGCCCATCTCCCCCACGACGTGCTGTATCGGCCCAAGATGGGCTTTGGGGTGCCCATTGGCCAGTGGTTTCGCGGCCCGCTGAAGCAGCGCCTGCGGGCGGCGCTGCTGGAAGGCGGGCTGGCCGACAGCGGCCTGTTCAACCCCGAAACGCTGCGCAAAATGGTGGATGATCACCAGTCGGGGCGGCGTGAATACAGCGCGCCGCTGTGGTCCCTGCTGATGTTCCAGGCGGCAACGCGCGACGACGACCTGGGGGTGGCGTGATGGCGCCTCTGCATATTCTGCACGTGCTGGATCATTCCATCCCCATGCACAGTGGCTATACCTTCCGCACCCGCAGCATCCTGCGCGCCCAGCGCGAGCGGGGCTGGCACACCAGTCACGTGACCGGGCTCAAGCACACCCAGGCAGGCCCTGCCGAGGAAGAGGTCGACGGCCTGCGTTTTTACCGTACCCCGGCTACCGGCGCTGTGCTGGAACGGCTACCGCTGGCCAGCCAGTGGCAGGTGGTGCGCACACTGGCCCGGCGTATCGACGAAGTGGTTGAGCGCGAGCGCCCCGACGTGCTGCATGCGCACTCGCCGGCCCTGAACGGACTGGCCGCCTTGCAGGTCGGGCGTCGCCGGGGCCTGCCGGTGGTGTATGAATGCCGCGCCTTCTGGGAGGACGCGGCCGTTGACCATGGCACCAGTGTTGAAGGTGGCGCGCGCTATCGCCTGACCCGGGCGCTGGAATCCCGGGTTTTTCGCAAGGCCGATGCGGTGACTACCATCTGCGAAGGCCTGAAGTCCGATATTGTCGGGCGGGGCATCGACGCGGCGAAGGTCACGGTGATCCCGAACGCGGTGGATGTGCAGGCCTTCGCCCTGGACCGGCCGCGGGACGAAGCACTGGCCGCCCAACTCGGCCTGAGCGGGCGGCGGGTTACCGGTTTTATCGGATCCTTCTATGCCTACGAGGGCATTCCCCTGTTGCTGGATGCCATGGCGGCCCTGCGCGAGCGCCACCCGGATTTGGCCCTGCTGCTGGTGGGCGGTGGGCCCCAGGAAGGGTTGATCAAACAGCGCATTGGCGAGCTGGGCCTGGACGCCCAGGTGGTGTTCACCGGCCGGGTGCCGCACGAGGAGGTGCAGCGCTATTACAGCCTGGTGGATATCTTCGCCTACCCGCGCCAGTCCATGCGCCTTACCGATCTTGTTACACCGCTCAAGCCCCTGGAGGCCATGGCCGAGGGCAAATTGGTGGTGGCGTCGGATGTGGGGGGGCACCGGGAGCTGATACGCAACGACGACAACGGGGTGCTGTTTAAGGCCGGCTCCGCCGAGGCGCTGGCCGACGCCCTGGACCGCCTATACAGTGCCCCTGAAAGCTGGCCCGGCCTGCGCGCCGCCGGCCGCGAGTATGTGGAAACAGAGCGCAACTGGGCGGCGAGTGTCGCCCGCTACCAGACAGTGTACGGGGGGCTTACGTGAAGCTCGGCCTGGTGGGGCCGCTGCCGCCGCCCAACGGCGGCATGGCCATGCAGACAGAACAGCTGGCCCGCCTGCTGCGCGAAGACGGCGTGCAGGTGGACGTGCTGGCGGTGAATGCGCCCTATCGCCCCCGGTGGATTGGCCGGGTGCGCGGCGTGCGGGCCCTGTTTCGCCTGCTGCCCTACCTGTGGCAGTGCTGGCGCTTGCTGGGGCGGGTCGATCTGGTGCACCTGATGGCGAACTCAGGCTGGTCCTGGCAGTTGTTCGCCACGCCGCTGATCTGGCTGGCCAGCTGGCGCAGGGTGCCGGTGATCGTCAATTATCGCGGCGGCGGCGCGGCCGAGTACCTGGAGCAGGCTGCACCCCGGGTATTGCCAACCCTGCGGCGGGCATCGGTGCTGGCTGTGCCTTCGGGTTTTTTGCAGGCCGTGTTCAACGGCTACGGGGTGCCCAGCCAGGTGGTGCCCAACATTGTCGATACGCGCTGCTTTGCACCGGTGGAGCGGTTACCCGATCGCGCGCTGCCCCTGCGCTTGGCGGTCACGCGCAACCTGGAGCCCATCTACGGCCTGGACACCGCCATCCGCGCCCTGGCCCACCTGCAAAAGGCCCGGCCCGGCAGCACGCTGACCATCGCCGGCAGCGGCCCGCAGCGCGCTGCCCTCGAGGCCCTGGCCGCCGAGCTGGGCCTTGCCGGCGCCGTCTACTTCGCCGGGCGTCTGTCGCGGGAGGAGATCGCCGCGCTGTACGCCCAATCCGATGTGCTGCTGAACCCGGCGCGGGTGGACAACATGCCCAACTCTGTCCTTGAGGCGATGGCCTGTGGCCTGCCGGTGGTGTCGACGGCAGTGGGTGGGGTGCCCTACATCATTGACGATGGCGCCACCGGGCTGCTGGTGGCGCCCGATGCCCCCGAGGCAATGGCCGAGGCGGTACTGCAGCTGGTGGATGATGCCGCGCGCTATCGGGCCATCGCCGCCGCCGCCTTGGCGCAGACCCGCGCCTACACCTGGCCCGCGGTGCGAGAGCAGTGGCTCAATCTGTACCGGACTACGGTGGCCGCGGCATGAGCCTGTATACGCGCCTGGTCAGCGGGGTGCTGTTTCCCTTGCACGAGCGCCTCAAGGGGCATTCCACCGTGGCCCTCCGGCGGCAGATGGAAGAAGACCAATGGCTGGCGCCCGAGGCCATTGCCGCCAACCAGCTGCTGCGCCTGCGCGACTTCCTGAGCCATATCGGCCAGCACGTGCCCCACTACCGGGACTTATTCCAGCGCCTGGACTTTGACCCCCACAGCCTGCAATCGCTGGATGAACTGGCCCGCTTGCCCCTGCTGGACAAGGCCCGGATCCGAGCGGCCGGCGACGCCCTGCGTTCAGAGCTGGCCGGCAACCTGCAGCGCTTCAACACGGGGGGTTCCAGCGGCGAGCCGCTGGTGTTCTACCTGGATAACGAACGGGTGAGTCACGACGTTGCCGCCAAGTGGCGCGCCACCCGCTGGTGGGGCGTGGATATCGGCGATCGCGAAGTGGTGCTGTGGGGCTCGCCCATCGAGCTGGGGGCCCAGGATCGTGTCCGGCTGTGGCGCGATCGCCTGCTGCGCACCCGGCTGTTGTCGGCCTTCGAGATGTCGCCGGCGCGGATGGATGCCTACCTGCAACAAATCCGCCGGCTGCGACCGCGCATGCTTTTTGGCTATCCTTCGGCCATCAGCCTGCTGGCGGCGCGGGCGCAGGCGCAGGGCATCGCCATGGGGAATGTCGGGCTGCAGGTGGTGTTTGTGACTTCCGAGCGCCTCTACGACCATCAGCGCAGTGCCATTGAAGCCTGCTTTGCCTGCCCGGTGGCCAACGGCTACGGGGGCCGCGATGCCGGCTTTGTGGCCCACCAGTGTCCCGCCGGCAGCCTGCACCTGACGGCGGATGACCAGATTGTGGAAATTATCGATGAGCAGGGCAATGCCGTGGCGCCCGGCCAAAGTGGCGAAATTGTGGTGACCCACATGGCCACCCGGGCCTTTCCCTTTGTGCGCTATCGCACCGGGGATATCGGCCGGCTGGGCACACAACCCTGTGCCTGTGGGCGCGGCCTGCCCGTGCTGGCGGAAGTGGAAGGGCGCAGCACCGACTTTCTGGTGGCCCAGGACGGCACCCGCGTGCACGGCCTGGCGCTGATCTACATTCTGCGCGACATGCCCGAGGTTAGCGCATTTAAGATTATCCAGCACACGGTGGATCAGGTGGCGGTGGAACTGATTCCCGGCCCCGGTTTTGGCCAGGGGCAGATCACCCGCATCCACGAAGGCTTCCGCCGCCGGTTGGGGCAGGGGGTGCAGGTGGATGTGCGGCAAGTCGCCGAGCTGCCCGCGGAAAAATCCGGCAAGTTCCGCTACGTCGTCAGCCGGGTTGGCCAGTGATGCGGGGCGCCTGAGGTCATGGGAATACGCGACCTGCTGGTGACCGCCCTGGTATTTGGCAGCCTGCCGCTGATCCTGTGGCGGCCCTATATCGGCATTCTGGTGTGGTCCTGGCTCAGCTACATGAACCCTCACCGGCTGACCTACGGCTTTGCCTACAACATGCCCTTCGCGCAGATTGTCGCCCTCACACTGCTGGTGGCGCTGCTGTTCTCCAGCGAGAAAAAATCCTTCCCGCTGACCGGCACCACCGCTGTCTGGCTGCTGTTTGTTATCTGGATGTGCCTGACCACAGCGCTGGCGGTGTATCCCGATGCGGCCATGATCCAGTTGACCAAGGTACTGAAAATCCAGCTGGTGGCGCTGCTGACCCTGGTGTTGATCAATGACCGGAAAAAGCTGGACCACCTCATTATCGCCATTGTTTTTTCAATCGGATTTTTTAGCGTTAAGGGCGGGGTCTTTACCATTCTCACCGGTGGCGCCTTTCGTGTTTGGGGCCCCACCGGCAGCTTCATCGAAGAGAACAATTCACTGGCTGTGGCGGTGTTAATGATCATTCCGCTGATGGTCTATTTACACCGGCTTTACGGTGGCAACCGCAAACTGAAGTGGTTGCTGGGTGCGGCTATTGGCCTTAGCACGATCGCGGCTATTGGCTCTCAGTCCCGCGGGGCACTGGTGTCTATTCTCGCAGTGGCCGGTTTCTACTGGTGGAAAAGCAGCTCCAAGATTGTCACAGGGCCAGCTGTGGTATTGGGAGCCGTACTTTTTCTGACGTTTATGCCGGACAGCTGGCACCAGCGCATGCAGAGCATTAAGAACTACGAACAAGATGATTCGGCGATGCAGCGTCTGAACTCCTGGGAGTATTCAGTTAATGTGGCCAATGATTCCGTGGTCGGGGCTGGGTTCTCATCCTGGACCAGGGAGATGTTCGAGCGCTATGCACCCCGGCCCGAGTGGGTGTTTGTGGCCCATAGCATCTACTTTGCCCCCCTTGCCGACCACGGTTGGCCGGGGCTGTTGATGTTCTTACTGGTTCTATGGCTCACCTGGCGATCGCTGTCGGTGGTCATCGCCAACCGCGCGAGCACCTGGTCGGATGACGACGTTTTTCTGGCCAAGATGCTGCAAGTCAGCCTGGTGGCCTATTTGTCGGGAGGCGCCTTCCTCAGCCTGACCTATTTCGATCTGCCGTGGCATATTGTGGCCATGGGTGTCATTTTACGTGCGTTGGGACAAGGGAAGAGCCTGCGGGCAGAAGGCCCTGCCGCGCAAACAAGGCCAGCAAAACATGCGCCGAATGGGCAATATGGCAATAGGCTTTCTAGCCGTGCGGCGACGTAATGGGTGTGGTTGTATGAGGAAAGCCATATGTCTAGGATAGCCGCGCCATTGTATCGTGCGGCACTGAATTTAGCGGGCGATAGCCGGCGGCGGCCGTTGTCCGTGCTTATTTACCATAGAGTGCTAGCCGCCCCAGATTTTATGCGCCCGGGCGAGCCAACTACGGCACAGTTTGCCTGGCAAATGCAGTTGCTGCGTCGCTATTTTAACGTCCTGCCTTTGGTGGAGGCCGCGCAAGCCTTACGCAATGGCACCCTGCCGCCCAGGGCTGTCGCGATTACTTTTGATGATGGTTATGCCGATAATGCGACACTGGCGTTGCCCATTCTGCGACGACTGGGGCTGCCGGCCACGGTATTTGTGGCTACGGCATACCTGAATGGCGGTCGCATGTGGAATGACACGATTATTGAAACTTTCCGCACGGTTGCCAGCGATAAACTTGACTTGTCGGCCGAGGGGTTGCCGGTGCTGCGCCTGGACGATGAAGCCAGCCGATGCCGGGCGGCGGAATTAGTGATTCGTCACGCGAAATACCTTGGCAGCGCCGAACGGGAGCGTCTGGCGACGACGCTGGCCAAGCACGCGAGGCGGCTACCGGATGATTTAATGATGACATCCGAACAACTGCGATCGCTGCGCGTTGGGGGCGTTGAAGTTGGTGGCCATACCCACAGCCATCCCATCCTCTCGGGCCTGGACACTGCGGCCTCGGCGGCGGAAATTGCCGGAGGCAAGGCCAGGCTCGAATCCATGGTAGACGGGCCTGTACAGGCCTTCGCCTATCCCAATGGGCGACCAGGGCAGGACTACGACGATGAACACGTTGCCCAGGTCAGGGCGGCCGGCTTTAGCACTGCGGTGAGCACCCGTGTTGGGGTTGCCGCTGGCGCTACAGATACTTTCCAATTGCCGCGTTACACGCCATGGGATCAGACTGTGCCACGCTACTTGTTGAGAATGGCGCTGATGCGCCGTCGGTTGGTAACGTGCTAATGGCGCTAGCGGGGCACGATTCTTTGTCGCCGGTTGGTGGGCGGGTGAAATGGCGCTGAAGGAACTCTGGTCAGAACTGTGCCGGGGGGAATGGGAGTTTGTTGCGAACAAGGTTCGCAACAACCTATTCCACAACTATCTGCCAACCCTGCAGGTGTCCCAGTCGCTGCCGACGGTGCTGGTTGCCAGCTCGGCGCGCAGTGGGAGCACCTGGCTCATGGAACTGTTGCTGAAAACGGCGCCGTACAGGGTTCTGTTTGAGGCGGTGCCAAATGCTGAATTCAGCCTCCGGGACTTTGAGACCCCTCGCTATGTGCTGTCTGCGGGGCACTCGCTGGATGAGCGAACAGACTTCGTGACTTCCCTACAGCACTGCGACCGGCGTGACTGGAGTCAGCAGCACCGCAATTCCAGGAATATCCACTGGCTGGCGCGGGGTGTGCTTATCAAATCCACCCGCGCCAATTTTTGCCTCGACTTCTTACAGACGCACCTCGGTGGTCAAACGCTGCGGGTTATTTACCTGATACGCAACCCCTTCGATGTCATTCGTTCTAAAATTCTCAAAAAATCGGTGGCCGGAGGACAATTTGTCAGTAAATTCTGCTACGACCCGCTACAGCTGTTTGCTACCGACGATCCCTTCTTTCAGGCTTACTTTGAACGCTATCGTCCCTTGCTAGGGAATGCGCCCAGCGACGTCCAACAAGAGGCTTTTATTTGGTGCCTGGAGAATCGGTGGTTGCTGGATGTTTGGCATGAACGTGGCTGGTCGCTAGTGGTTTACGAAAACCTGGCCCTGGAGTTCGAACAGACCTTCTGCCAACTGTTGGACGACATCGGTCTACCCTTCCGGCAACGGGTACTGGCCAGCAGGCAAGTCAGGAGTTCAACCGCCTATGCAGGGCGTGGTCGTGAAATGGTTGCCTCCGCAGAGTTCCGCAACATCGGCGACAGTCTCACCAGGTGGCGGGACTTTTTTTCTGTCAGGCAGCAGCGCGAGATAGCCGCTGTAATGGATGGATTTGGCATCGACTACAATGTTCTGCTGGATAACAGTGTGCGCGAGCGAGTGGATTATTCGGCTTGATATCGGTAAGGCTGTTGAAAGTGGGCTATTGTTGGCGTTGGTTTGCAGTCTTGGCGTAGCCTTAGGACGCTAATTTACGCACGGAGTGCATGTTCTGTATGGATACAGTCGAAAAAATTCGTCTGGCCTCGTTTATGATTAACAAGGCGGCCAAGGACTACAGGGCCAATAGATTGGTAGTTGCCTGGCGTTTTCTCCAGGCTTTGCGACAAGGTTTTTCACCCACAGAAATAGCAGAATGCGACCTACTCAATACGGCAGAGGCCGGTACGCGTCTGCGCGATTTTGTCAGTAATGAAGAACTGCTCGACTTCCAGCGCGGTCTAAATCCAGAATCTCACTATACCGACACGGAAGACAAACAGGTTTTCGCCAGGCTCTGTCGCCAGCACCACCTCCCCATCGCAAAACAAGTCGGCCAATTCGATTTTGGCTCACAAGTTGACCCTGTCATGATAGAGCCAATCAGGCAACTGGTGGCTAGACTGCCGTCGGGTGATTATATTCTCAAACCCACACGCGGCTGCCACGGCAAGGGCGTTTTACCCGTTGTCCATCAGCAGCAACCGGAAAGCGAAGAAGCGTTGGTGGAGCAGCTTCGCCACCACTGTGCGACGCACCGCGAATTTTGCCACTGGCTGATAGAAGAGCGGCTTGCCAATCACCGCGACGTGTTGGCTTTGAGCCCATCTCACGCTCTACAAACGGTGAGGGTGGTTACCTTTGTCGATTGTGATGACAAGGTACAATTGGTCGCCGCCCAATGGCGTTTGGCCAGTGTTCATGCCTACGTTGACAATTTCTGTTTTGGCACTCGCCTCGGGTTGCTGTGCAATATTGTGCCTGAAACAGGCCGGATAGAAATTGCCTACCGAGGTAAGAATTTCCCTCGTGAGTTTGCGCTTGATGCCGTCGACCGGCACATTGAAACCGGCAAGATCCTGGTGGGGGAGCGAGTGCCGCTGTGGGATGAGGTAGTGGCGCTAGCGGAGCGTGCGGCGCTGGCGTTTCTTCCCTCGCGCGCTATTGGCTGGGATATTGGCCTTAGCCCGGCGGGGCCTGTTCTCATAGAAGGTAACCGTTACTGGGACGCCCACAACGAGGACGGCCGGATGCGCGAACGTATGGCTCGGATGCGTGATGTATCGCCCACGACCTGAGCTTGGCAGCTTGCCTGCGCCAGAGGTTTTTGTTGTTTGTGGCGTTATGAAGGGGCGGCTATGGCTTGGCTGAGGCGTCTGGCGCGGCAGTTGCTGTCTTTTCGTTCGCACCATCTCTACGGTATTGATTGCCGATCACTCGCGCCGCCGTCGCCACCAGATGGAGAACTGATCACCCTGGTGGATCGCGACTCCGCCGCAGCGTACCCCGATCTATTGTCGGCGCTGGTGAATATCAATACTCAGAACCGTGATTACCTGCGGGAAATCCACAGAGGGCGAATGGCCTGTGCATTGATTACGGTGGATGGGAAGCTGGCCCACTATGGTTTTCTCTACCTGAAGAATCGCAGTGCCCTGTTGTTGGGTCTTCCCGTTAAAACCGCGTTGGCTGGAAATGCCTTTACTGTGCCGGCATTCCGTGGCCGTGGCTGCCAGGGACGCTCCCTGCTAAAACGGGCATGCTATGCCAACAAACTGGGTTTCGACCAGGTGGTGGCAGAAACCTCTGTTGACAATATCGCTTCCGGCAAAGGATTGCGAAAGGCGGGTATGGTGTTCTTGGGTAGAATGGACTACTTGGTGCTTTTACGAGTGCTGGTGATTCGCTGGCGCCGCCCCCCTGGTTTTCCCTTGTTTAGTATCTGCCTGGGTTGAGAGGTATCCGGCGCTGTGGTGGTTGCGACGTTCTATGGCCTTCGTCGCCAGCGCTTAATCCGTTCCACCAGTTGATCCCAGCGATAATGCGCCCACAGCAGTACGCGGTAGTACCAACTATCGCGGAGATAAAGCTGGTTGCGTCGCTCGTACTGCTCGCTTGCAAATAGCGCCTTGTGCGCCCCCTCTCCCTCGGTAAAATCAAACCAGTCCACCTCGGGGTCGGAAAACAACCGTTCGTGCACCAGGTACTGCAGTACGGTGCCGGGAGAGAGCCTGGACAACTGCTTGTCGTAGCCTAGGTAGGCGTAGATTGCTGTGCGTTCTTGTAGGGGAGCATAGAGATAGGCCGCCGGTACATCATCCATGAATAGCAGGTAGCAGCGCAGCGCGCCCATAGACGCCAGTGCTTTGGCGCTGCTCCGGAATGCCGTGTCCAGCGGGAGGGCGCCATCGAACAACTGCGCCTGGTAAGTGCGTTGGGCCAATGGCCCTGCCAACCTGAAAAACTCATCAACGGCTTCGGGTGAGTGGTATTCCCTGCAGTCTATTTCGTTAGAGATGGAGGCTTCGACAAATTTGCGCACTTTTCGGCGCAATGTCGACCGGGTCTTACTGGATTTTAGCTGCAGGAAGTCTTCAAAGCTGCTTCTGAGGTCGGTCCGATAGTGTGTGTAACTGGGCAAGTGGTAGCACAGGCCATGAGCGGTTCGCTGTAGGGTAGGTGGCTGGTCGGTGGCCGGTACACCGTGTAGTAAAAAGCCATCAGTAGATGTTGGCCAGTGCTGGGGCAGCAGTTGATTTGCCAGGTGCCCCTTGTCCAACTCAAAGGCACTGAGGTGAATAATGCGTAGTGGCCACGAGACAAGGGTTCGGTTGGCGACGGTAAAGCGTAGTGAAAAGCGGGTGCTATTCATCGAATATGGGTGGCTCTGTCAAGAAGCCGTCTCGCGGACCGCCAAGGGGGTACGCGTAACGGTACCTCATTGGTGATGTCGTCCACCTGCGCAGCCAGTTCGCCGATGGTTACAGCATTCAGGTCTGGGGTACTACACAGTTGCTGGCAGAGTCGCTCGAATTTGAGTTCAGTCAGCCGGTTGCGGCGATAGGCGCCGTCGTTTGTCGAGTGATGGAACTCGCAGACGTGGGAAAGCAGTACCAAAAAGGGGGTCGACTGCCGTTGCGCCGCTTCCAGCAGGGCGGCCTGTTCATCCAGCCCCATCCCGATCAGTGTGGCCAGTCGTGTTTTTGGCCTGAGTAGGTAGTCGCTGCCTTGATAACTTGACACAGGCAGCTCGATAACACCCTCGCGATTCAACGCTGCGTGATAGCGGTGCAGACTCTGTGACTGGGGTGTTTGATGCCCGAGTCCGATTGATGAGGACAGCCGCAGCCCGCAGGCGTAAAAGGCCGGATACAGATGGGGTTCAATCATCAGGTTGCCGGTTCGCACGGCGCTCGGTGCGGGCAGCCCCCAGTCCTTAAATACCGAAAGGCCGTGGCGGATGATGTCGGCGGCTTGCTCCGTGCTGCGGCTTGCGAGATTGTCGTGTATGTCGGAGCGAGGTGGGTCCTCGCGCGCAAGTTCTGCCCAGTTCGGGTGCTCGAATTGTAGCCAGGCGGGGTGTAAATGCAGTTGTAGCTCGTGGCCTCGCCCGGCGATGCGGTGGGCCACCGCTCCCATTTCCTCCAGCCCAAACCAGCAGGTGTTCAGGGTTTCTATAAAAAACGTGGCGCGCACGTTATGCCGTTCAAGGGTATCGAGAATATGTGATAGACCGGTGGGAGGGTGGTTGCCTGGGTGGCCGAGCAACGTGATTGCACCCTTGGGTGCGCGCAGCGCGGGATGAGTGAAGGCGCCATTGATATCGAATTCGATATCGAAGGTGATCGCAACGCTGGTCGCGCTTGTCATCATCTTTTGGAACTGGGGCTTGGAGAGGAAGACCCGTCATTGGCGCCAAGCCACAACTCCAGGCAGGTTAATACCCACAAAAGCTCCCCGTAGTATGCGGCATGCCCATCGCGGTGCAGTGCCACTGACTGGGACAGGAAGTCAGGCTGGAAAATATCCCGCTGGGCAAGGTCTGAGATGCTGTCATAAACCAGATCCTGTAGGGGCTTGTGCTCCCGCATCCAGACCCCGAATGGCAGGCCGAAACCGTGTTTGGATTTGTCCAGCGTCGCGTCTGGCAACCACCCGCGCAGGGCCTTTTTGTAGAAGCCGCGCAGGGTGCCATTTTGCAGCAGCACTGTGTCGGGAATGCCAATGGAAAAATCTGCCAGTTCCGAGTCGAGAAGGGGGTAGGCAACCTGTACGCCAGCCACCTGGCAGGCGTGCCCAACCTTGCGTAGGTCGTTGTCGGCCAGTGTGACCTGCCAATCATGATAGAGCAGGCGATCCAGTTCTGTGCCCTGCGCAGGCCGGTTGTAGAGCTCCCGCAACATGTTCAAGGGCTGGTTCAAGTCAACACCTTTGAGGAAAGCGGGTTGGAACATCTGCGCCGGATCGAAGCGATGCAGGAAGTTATAACTCTGCAAACGGTCGGGCAGGGGGGTGGCAGCCTGCTCAATATAGCTGGCGATTTTGCGTGTTGCCCCAAAGCGTTCAGGTAGGTGCCTGGCAAGTGGCTCCAGCAGGTTGCGGCGCAATCCGGCCGGCAGCCTGTGATAGGGGGCGAACACACGCTGGCGCAGATAGCGCTCGTTGCCGGCAAACAGTTCGTCGCCGCCATCCCCGGCCAGCATGAGGTCGACCCCGTCTTCGGCTGCCCGTTTTGCGCAAAAATACGCGGGCAGCATGGATGAGTTGCCAAAGGGCTCCTGGGTCGAAGAGGCTAACTTGGGCAGGGTGTCAACGATATCTGCGGGGCTGAGGTAATACTCCTTTAGATGCAGGCCAAAGTGAGCCGCGGTAATGCGCGCAAAGGGGGTCTCGTCATAGCCCTCGGCATCAAAGCCGATGCAGTACGCCGTTGCCTCGCTCTGTAGCTCCGCCAGAAATCCGGCCACTGTGGAGGAGTCCAGGCCACCGCTGAGAAAGGCCGCAGGGCGCTGGGCGTGTTCGCAGCCGCGCCGGACAGCCGTGCGCAACAGGTGCCGCAGATTGGCCTCTTGTTCTCCGGATGCTGCACATTGAACCTTGGCGCGAAAATCCGGCAGCCAGTAGGGGGTGATGCGAGTATCGCTCGCTATCGACACCAGTGCATGTGCGCCAGGTAATTTGCCGACGCCTGTGGCGATCGAGGTAGGGGAGGGAACAAAATGAAAATAGCAGTAATTGAACAGTGCCTGTTTATCGAGAGCGGCCCCCTCCCGTGCCGCCGGCAAGTCCGCCAGATGGGTGGCGGCGGCGACTCCGCTGTCCTGGCAGCAGTAATAAATTGGTACCGAGCCAAAGCGATCGGTGGCGGCGATGAGTATGGCGTTGGCACTATCCACCAGGGCGAAGCCGAATTGGCCCCGGATGTACTTGAGCATGTCTGCCCCATGCTCTTGGTAGGCAGCATAGAGTGCTGCCACGTCCCCTTCCCTGGCCGCGATGGATGCCAAATCGGCACTCTGCCACTGGTAGCGGCCGAGTGAAGCGATAAGCACTTGTCCGTCCGGTGAACGGTAGACCTGCTCAGGGGCTGATACGGTGGCATTGGTGCCGGCGAGGGTAGTATGCCAGTGTTCTTTTTGAGGCGCGTCGCTAAGGGGGGGATGAGGCGCGTTGAGGGTAGCGAGAAAACCAGGTACTTCCGCATCGGCCAAGGATTGGTCTTCTGATATACCCATCTTTTGCTGCGCCTGTCGCTATCCTTTGCGGTGATTGTCCAAACTGGTACGCGATGACAATACTGGCGATAGTGTGGTCACATAGCGAGTGAAACTCAAGCGCTGGGCCACCAAACTGCGACGCAGTGCCACGTTCACGGCGGCCTCCCGCCAAGGGTGATGAGGCACGTGGTGCTCGACGCGCTCAGGGGGCAATCAGTCCGCCAGGAGGTGGGTGGCACCGGAGTCTATCCACTCTGCGAGAATTCGCAGCTCCTCGTCGGTGATTTGCGTAGGGTGGGATGGCCCAAAATCGATGTCGTCACGGTAGGTGGCGTCACTACGACCATCCGTTCGTCTATTCGCCGCCTTCCAGTACAGTAGGCTTTCCCTGGCGAACATGCTGTTGACATATTTGCTGGTATAGGGTCGCTGCAGGCCAAAGCGGCGTTTCTCATTGTCCGATTCGCTGACTTGAAGGCGGCGCTCTGGCGCCACGGTTTTCTGGAATTGATCCCAGACCAGGCTGTCATAGTCCATCAGCGGCACGTCACTGACGTGGCAGGTGAGGCAGCGGCGGGCGAAGATGGGCTTGATATCGCGCTCGTAGACAGGAACTGCGGTGGCATTCATCAGTGGCAGCGGTTCGGCGCGGAATGCCAGGCTGTCCTCATAGGGACGCCCCTTGCGCGAATGCAGGTGGCACCCGCCGCAAACCCGCTTTTCGCCGGGGCGCAGGGACTGAGGGACTTGATCGCGCTTAATGACACGACCCTCGGCGTCGATACCCGCCATGATATATGGGGTTTCGCAGGGTAGCGACACCTTGAAGGACTTATCGGGCAGTAGTGGAACGTCGCCTAGCATGCGCAGGCGATTCCCACTGAAATTGGAAAAATTGCGTTTTTGGCTGTTGGGTATCACCTCCCAAAAACGGATGCCGGCAAGTTGGGAGTGGGGTACACCATCGATCTCCCCGCCGTTATTGGCGGATGTCCAGTAGTTGTGGTTAAACCGATAGGGTTGTTGCGGACTGGTCTCAGCCGCGCCTGCATTGCTGCTGGCCAGCTGGCAGCTGCCATCGTCCGTATTGGACAGTTGCGGTGCTTCTATCTGCCGGGCCACCACCGCGCGGGCGCCAAACTCGTGCCAATCGGGTTCATCGACAACTCGTCTTAAGTCATCCATGTGCCTGGATGGGATGCGGGTAGTGAGGTACAGGCCGACATCACAGCCGAGCTTTTGTGGTTGATTGGCGACATTTTTCTGAAAGCTCTCGACAGTCCCAGATACCTGGGTGCAGTAGCCCCGGCCCACGCTAAGCAGTAACTGGTTGTTAGGTGCCCCCTCCGGATAGCCGATCTTTCCCTGATAGATGCCATTCACACGTATTGAAGGGTTGTCGTCAGAGCGCGACCAGTCCGCCACGTTGTACAGTTTGCGCGGCTGGAAGTTTGGCAGCTTACCCTCCACACCAACGGGTTCTGGCCCCCAGCAAATGACATCACCTAGCCCAAGGTTGTTGCCGCGATAGTAATTGGCAACACACATATCGCCATTGCGACGCTGGCCGAGAAAGTGCAGGGCCTTGGTTGTCTTGGTGCGCCCAGTGGTGGTCCGCAGTGACGCTCGGTGGGCGCCGTAAAGCGCAGTCATGTCCCCCCCGCGGTAGTCCATGTCCATGACCACCCACATATTATCGAGTGTGCCCGGCCAGTTTATGGCGCCGTTGGTATGCATATAGGCAAGGTTGTGGCTGAGCCACTGCGAGCCGTAGGCAACCCTGCCGTTGCGCATCAGGTAGGGGTGCATGGCTGTGCTGATCTCGTGATGGGTGGCCAACTGCACGTCGCTGCCATCAGCATTGGCGATGTAAAGCCTGGGGTCTGGCCGATTGTTGGAGGTAATGCGATCGAGGTAGGGCTCGCGCTGAGGGTTTCGGTTGGAGGCGAACATGATCCGGCCATCGGGTAGCCAAGTCGGGCTGATATCCAGGGCTCCCTTGGGCTGCGGCAAGCGTTTCAGTTCGCCCGTCGCCATATTGATGATATGCAACTGTGCGCCGGATATTGGTCCCAGTCGCCGGTTGGGTAGCTGCGTCCTACCCCAAGTGGCGTTTACCAACTTATTGGAGCGATACACGGAAAATAGGATACTGCGGCCATCCAGCGATACCGCCGGGTCCAGGGGAACACAGGGCTGCGCCTCTTTCATGCAATCAAAAAGAATCCGCTCATCGCCGTTGGTGTCCCGGTACACCAATTGGCCGGGCGCGTTAAAGCCGTCGAAGATATGCTTGGTATCTGGCAGCCGATCCCAGATGTCAGGGCTGTTCAGTGTGTAGGGCGAGCCATCCTTTAGCGTGGCGCGGCGCTCCCCGTGTGTGCGAGCTACTCGGGTATAGACAATGGGCTCCAGCGCATTGGCCGGCGCCGGTTGTGGCGCAACGACCTCGCCGGGGTGCGGCTCTGCCGGCTTCACCGGGCCCCCACTACCGGAGTCCGGATTGGAGTCCACTATGGGTGGCGGTGCCTCTGGAGTGGCTGGGGGTGCCGGTGGTGTTGGCGGGGAGACTGGCAGGGGTGCCGGTGGAACCCCGCCATTTTGCAGGGCGCGTCGTATTTTGCTTAGCCAGTCCCAGAATGCCGTTTCACCTATGGCGAGGGGATGCTCCGGGGCTGTCGACGCCGTTGTTATGCTAGGGGAAGCAAAAACGCCAACCAGCACAAGGCACAGAGCCAAGGCACCGGCAGGTAGCATTCTGCGATGATGTGACATGAGGCAGCCTCGTCTGAAACGGCGGTTTCGCTGCTGGTCAGAATGATGCAGCTTGCGCCGCCGCTATCAGCTGATCTGGCCTCGAAGTATAGCCTATTGTGTGAGCAAGGTACCAATGTGAAGCTGCGGAACTCAACTTTTTGCGCGCTGTGTACAACAATCGAAGCGGTTTTCTACACTGATAGGGTATGGATAGTCGAAAATGAGCATTATTCGGAGCGTTAGAGTGCCATTGGCGTCGTGTCCGCGATGGGATGGGCTGTGTGGTTACCAATACTGTGGCGGCTGACAAGGTGGATGAGGTCGGTCCATTTTTCAGCGTGGTAATCCCTACTCGCGACAGAGCCGAATTACTATCGCGCGCGCTGGCTTCGGTGGAGGCTCAGCGCTTTCGCGATGTTGAAGTGCTGGTGGTGGACGACGGCTCGAAGCCGGCGTGTGCAAATGCCTGTGGGGCGTTGGTCAAAGCCTGCCGCATCCCCGCTGAGTATCTCCACCTGGGCAGCTACCGACGCGGCCGTGGCCCTGCCTATGTCCGCAACGTGGGTGCTTGGCGAGCCCGCGGCCAGTATCTGGCCTTCCTGGATGATGATGATGAGTGGAGTGATGCTGCCTACCTTGAGAAAGCCCACGCAGCGCTGCGCGCCGGGGCGGCGGACATCCTCTTTGCCAATCAGGTAGCCATAGAGGCCAGCAGCGGTGAATCTAAGCCCCTGTGGTTACACCGCCTGGCTGAGAGAATGCGGCAAGCGGGCAAAGTGCAGCGGGAGGGTTGCTACGCACTGACCGTTGCCAATCTGGCGGCATTCAGTGGTTTTTGTCACCTCAATACAACTGTTGTCAGGCGCGACCTGTTCAACTCCATCGGCGGCTTTGACGAATTTTTATTGTATGAAGAAGACCTTGAGTTTTACCTTCGTGCCGTGGATTCAGCGCAGGGCATTCTCTTGCTGCCTGACACGGTATCGCGGCACTATACCGCCAGTGGTGAGGCGCGAGACAGCGTGTCCCAGGGGTTGAGGCGTATCGAACGTCTGATCAGCCGTCGCCAGTTGTTGAGCAAGTCGCTGCTAAAGCTGCACTCTGCCGCCCTGAAGCGGCAGTGCCGCAAGCGACTCTCCCATGTCAACCGCGACCTGGCTCGGCTGATGGTTGACCGAGGTGATAGCGGTTTGGCTTTCAATTTTGCCGCGGAAGCGGTGGTCAACGGCGCTACCCTGAGATGGTTTTTGTTTACCCTGCTTCTCGCAGGCCGGGCATTGTCGGACGCGTTGGTAGGCCGGCGCGAATAAATGGCACAGCGCAGTGCCCGATAAGTACACACACGAATATTTTTAGGAGCAGCAACACGTATGGACACCCTGGCACTGACAAGACGTATCCTGAAAACCAATTTGCAACTGGAGGAAGCCGCGCACTTTGATCGTGACGTGGCGCTGCTGGGTGCGCTGCCGGAATTCAATTCCCTGACCATCACCTCCATCCTGGCGGCGATCGAGGATGAAACCGGGTGCGAGATCCACGACGATGAAATCTCCGGGGAAATTTTTGAGAGTGTCGGCTCCCTGGCCGACTTCATTGATGAAAAGTTGGCCTGAATGATGGCGCCGCAAATCCTTTGTGCAACGCAGCGCAGCCGCCCGCAATGACAGCGGTAGCGACGGGTGAACAACTGAGTGCCCGCTACCTGGGGGTGCCGGGCGAGCGGGTTTTTACCCTGTCATTCCAGCCGCAGCAGGCTGCGCGGGGCCAGGTGCTCTACCTGCCGCCGTTTGCCGAAGAGATGAACCGCTGCCGAGCGCTAGCCGCTGCCCAGGCCCGGCAGTTCGCGGCGGCGGGCTATGGCTGCACCCTGATGGATTACCGCGGCACTGGCGACAGCGATGGCGTGTTCGAAGCGGTATCGCTGCAGGACTGGCTGGCCGACGTCGGCCTGGTGCTTGATGACATCGCGCAGCGTTACAGCCAGCCGCCGCTGCTGTGGGGCATTCGCAGTGGCTGTTTGCTGGGGGCGTGTACTGCCGGTGCCGCCAATGCCAGTTCCACTGTCACCAATTCCACTGCCGCCAGCGCAATCGGGACGCGCATTGCCGGTCTGCTGATGTTGCAGCCGGTGGTGTCCGGGCGTCGATTTGTGCGCCAATTGGTGCGCCAGCGCATAGCGGCCGCTGTCGAGCGCGGGGCAGGCGAAACAAGCAGCGAGGACATTCAACAGCGCTGGCAGGCCGGTGAGTCGGTGGAAATCGGCGGCTACCAGCCATCGGCCCGGCTGATGCTGGAACTGGAGCAAATGGAACTTACGGATTTCAACCTGGCAGGCCTGCCCCTGCGCTGGCTGGAACACCTCGGCGAGGGCCAGGACGAGCCCGGGCTAGCTGTGCAGCGTATGTTGGACACGCTCCGCGAAGGCGGTGCCCAGGTGGAGCTGCACGGCTTTGCTGGCCCGGCCATTTGGCAATTGAACGAGCGGGCGGCGACGCCTGAACTGCTTGACGTGCTGGGGGCACTGTACCGTCCATGACCCATCCGCAGAAAGAACCGCTGCTGTTTGACTGCGAGGGCAGCACCTTGGTGGGCATTGTGCATCGCCCGGTCCAGGTGAAAAACGTCGGCCTGATTACCGTGGTTGCCGGCGGCCCCCAGTATCGCGCTGGTGTTGGGCGAGGGCTGGTGGAAATGGGCGATGCGCTCGCCGAACAGGGCTTCCCTGTCTTGCGTTTTGACTACCGGGGCATGGGCGACAGCGATGGCGTGTTTCAGGGCTTTGAACACATTGGGGCGGATCTCGCCAGCGCGGTAAAGGCGTTTCGCAGCGCCGTGCCGGAGCTTGAGCACATTGTGCTGTGGGGTGGCTGCGATGCCGCCTCGGGTATTCTGATTCACGCCCACACGCTGGAGCGTGTTGTGGCCATCGCCGTGGGCAACCCCTGGGTATCCAGCCGTGAAACCCAGGCCGCGGTGGTGCGCCGCCACTACCTGCAGCGGTTGGGCCAGGCGTCTTTCTGGTTGAAGTTGCTGCGCGGCGAATATCAGCTGATGGGCTATGCCCGCTCCGCAGCCAGCGCACTCGGTAGCCGACTGGGGACCTCGGGCGGTGGCGGCGGCGCGGCGCGCTCCGAAGGTGCAAGACCGGCTCAGCAAGCGCAGGGCTCCTTTATGGATCGGATGCGCCGCGGGCTCGACGCGTTTGACGGGCCAGTGCTACTGCTGATGAGCGGACGCAGCCTGATCAGTCGTGAATTTGATGCCCTGGTGCAACAACAGCCCGCCTGGCAGGCGGTAACCGAGCGCAAGATCACCGCCCGCGAAGTGTTGCCGGATGCCGACCAGGCGTTTTCCAGCCGCTCGGCGCGCAAGACGGTCACCCAGCTGCTGGGAAACTGGCTGGAGACGGTGGCGGCCAGGAGTGCGGGAGGCTGAGCGGCCCCGGCCTCTCTGTCTCAATCCCCGTCTCAACAACTGTCTCAACCCCTGCCTGAATCAATGCGCTCCAGCGATTTAAGGCTGTAGCCCAGGCGCCGTGCCCGCTGCTCAAGGCTTGAGGGCAGGCGCAGCGGTGCGGACTTCCAGAACTTCCAGCGATCGGCCCGCCACCGGGCAAAGTAGTGCTCGTTGATGGCCTGTTTCACCGGGCGGTCCAGGTCGATGGAGGGCAGGCCGAGGAAGGTGAGCAGTTCATCCAGATGACGCTGCGGTGCCTGCACAAAATCTTCGTAGTACAGCAGCAGGGAGTGGCGCAGGGCGGGCTGGTCCTGCAGGAATTGCTCGTAGGCCGTAAGGGTGTGATCTATCAACGACCCGATGGAAGTGTGGCTCCATTTCTGGGTGGCATAGGCCACGGCCACGGGGTGGCGCAGAATCACAATGAATCGCGTGCGGGGAAAGAGCGCCTGCAGAAAGCGCGTGCGCACGATATTGGGGGGCGATTTCTCTATCAGCACCGGGCGGCTCAGGTCCCAGTATTCACTCCACTGGGTGAACAGTGCCTGCGCATTGTCCGCGCTCACCAGTGGGTGGGTTTCGGTCATGTGCGATGCCGCATCAAAGGCAAAGCGCCCCGGCCCGCCAAACACTTCGCCGCGCGGGTACACCGTTTGCAGAAACTGGCCCTCATCTTCCATGTAGGCCGGGGTGTCTTTGAAACCACTGATCATCGGATGCGCACGCAGCAGCTCGTGAATCAGCGATGTGCCACTGCGATGCACGCCAGCGATAAATACGAAGTCGTGATGGTCAAGTGCGTTTGTCGGCATGGCTCAGGGTCTGTTGGCGTTGGCGGCGTCGCGCTGCGGAGCTTGCGGGTTGAGTCTACCGCTGCGCTGCAAAAAATCCGCGATAAGTTCGTTGGTTTGCCGGGTATAGGGCGGTTCATTGAAGAACCCGTGGCCGACGCCCTCCCAGGTGGCGACGCCCAGGGGCACTTGTGGCTCGCCAGCATCACCGCAGGGCTGCGTCAGGTAATGCCGGTACAGCGGGTCCTGGTCGCCATAGATCAGCAGCCGGGGTATCGGCAGTTCACAGAGGGGCTGGCTGGCGGCGCGGCCGGAGTGGTGGCCAGGTGCATGACCCGGAGCACGCCAGGGAGAAAGCCGCTCCCTTTCCTCCGCTGTCATCTGCCGGATCAGGTCCATTTCGCCGGTCGAGAAGCCGTCCTGCGGCCTCGCGGCGACTAGGTCCAGCACCGGGTTGTAGAGCACCAGCGCCCTGGGTGGTGGCGAGAGCGGCGCTGTGCCGCACCCACTCGCCATGCAGGCGGCGAGATGCCCGCCGGAGGAGCCGCCGGCCAGCACCATCTGGCGCGGGTCGATATCGAATTGCCCGGCCCGGGACTGTAGCCAGGCCCAGGCATCGCGGGCATCCGCAAGAGCGTCCTGGGGCGTGCTGCCGTGACGGCTGGCAACACGGTAATCAGCGACTACGCTCAGCCAGCCCCGGCTGGCGAAAAAACGCGCCTGGGGCAAAAATTGCTGGCGATGCCCGGTAACCCAGCCGCCCCCAAACAGGAACAGGATGGCCGGGCGCTCGGGGGCTTGTTGGGCGGGGTAAAGTGCCTCCAGATACAGTGCGCCAGAGGGGGTAGTTTTATAGACAAACAACTTAGTCACAGGCCTGGCCTTGATGGCGTAGAGAACCGTGCCAAGGGCGAGGCAAAACAGTATCAGCAGGGCCAACGAAAAGCCCAATTTAGTCACTGCCTGCCCCTGTCAGCCGGGCAGCGATCAGATTGTCGATCGCACCGGTAACCTGTCGGAAGGCTTGCTTGTAGGTATCCTCAGAGCGGTTGTAGGGGTCAGGGATCTCCCTGGCGAGCCAGCCAGTCTCCAGCAGACCTCCGAGTAGCAGGACTGGCCTGTTGGGAAAGCGCCGCTTGATCTCAAAAACTTGCCCCGACTCCATCACTAGAATCAGGTCCGCCCAGTGCGCCATCTCTTCATCCAACACCCGTGAACGAAGGTGCGACATATCAATGCCCTGAGCCGCCGCCAATGCCACCGTGTGTGGGTCGGGCGCCCTGTCAGCCTCGGGGTGAAAGCCCGCCGAGCGGAACTCAATATTGTTGAGGCTGCCCGCTTTGTCTCGTGCAGTGGCTTCGGCAAGTGCGCTGCGATTGATGTTGCCATAGCAGATAAACAGAATGTGGCGAGCTTGAGCCACCCGCTTGTCGATCACCGACCGACGGCTACCGAACCGGCAGATTGTCTGCCTTGTAGTGGCTGCTATCGCACCGCCAGCACGCCGGGCGTAGCGAGAGGCTGTCCGCCAAAGGTCAATCAGCCCGGGCAGCGGGTCGGACCAGGATTGAGCATCGAGGTGGTGACCAGGCAATAGCATGGAGAGTGTTTCTCGCAGTGCCTCGAATCGCGACGGCAGTGCAACCAGGCGAGTGTCGGCCTGGCGCCGCATTACCGCCTCGCACCAGCTTAGCTCCGAAGATAACTTGTGGCACAGCACACCCCGGCGGTAGGCAGGCAGTGCGGGGAGCGGTAGCCCGCACTGTAGGTGCCACAACAGTAAGGGAAAGTCGGCACCTGCCGCCAGGGCAAGGGGGAGTGAGCCCCAGAAGCGGCCGTTGATTTCAACCAGAATGTAGCGGCCACTGTCTGTCTGAACCTTGAATTCGACCATGGCCACACCGGTCCAATCAAGGGCTGACAGTAGCCTCCGGCTCGCTTCGAGCAGTTCGGGGTTAACCTCTTCGCTTCGCCTGAGGCTACTGCCGCCCCCACTCAAGGGGACCTCGTGCAGCCGCCGATGCTGAAACGCATAGAGAATCTCTCCGCGACTGGCCAGTACCTCAATGCCGACGCCGTCACCGTAGAAATACTCCTGCAGGATCAGATCGGTGTGGGGCAGCGTGGTGCGGGCACTGCGTCTCAAATCGTCTAGGATGTGGGCGTAGTGCACACTGTGGTGCTGGCGTGTGTCACTATCTGAGATGGAGCGTGCCGGCTTGATAACAAGGGGAAACGGCAATTCAGTGACTATTGAATCCAGCGCCTCGATACTGTTGATGAGCCAACTGCGGGGCTGGCTCACCTGAACGCGTGCGGCCAGTGCCGCGGTTTGCGATTTATCCAGCACCTGCTCAAGAGCCTGGTCGTCCGCCATTGCGAATAGGGCTCTACGATCACTTGTTGCAAAGTGCCGGGAAAGTGGCACCAGGCTGCGTTCGGTTACAGGAATCACCATGGCGAGGCCAGCGATGTCAGTGAGTTTCCCCTCCATCCAGTTGAGAAAGGCCTCTGTCTGTGACATCGGGTCGGGATAGTGCAGGTGTTGCAGGGCATAGCGAGAGTAGCTGCCGATAGATTTGCTTCGGCTCGACGCGGCCAACACCCTGACACCCGAGCGGCCCAGAGATCGAATAATGGCAAGCGCTGGAAGCGTATCTGCGTCCAGCACCAGCACCGTTGCCAAGGTGTCAGACCGGGTCATCAGCATAGCGCTGGTAAGTCTTGGGTAGGCTGAAGCCTCGCTGTTCCAGCAGGCCAAGGAAAGCGTTAGTCATCGCCTGTCTATCGGCCATGGACAACGGCGCTTGCCGCTTCTGGTGCGCGCGTTGGTGGCGACGAACGGTAATCATGGATTCAATTTGCTGATCACTCAGAACAATATTGAGTCCCGCAAACAGGCGCCTGACGGCTTGGTGAGAACTGAAATCTTCGGTGTGGAATGTGATAACGGGAAGGGACGGCCAGCGTTCGCGCCAATGCTGGACACGCGCCTCTATCTCGAACCAATACCATAGCCCTTTGTAGTAGGGGTGGGAGTAATTTGGGTGGTTCTCCAGTTCGTCGGCCAAGGGAATCAGGTTGGTTGGTGCCTTGTAGTCCAGCCACCAGCGATTACCTTCTATGGTCCCCGGTTGATCCTGTAGTTGGTAAATGGAGTGGGCGACACTGGCCGGGTCTCGTATCAGGTGTATAACCCGAAGACGATCACCGAAGTCTGAAGCTGCCTGATCGCCGAAGGACTTTATGAACAGGTGATTTGCCTCTAGGTATGTCTTTGCGCCCACGGCACTGCGGCGAATATTTATCGCTTTTCGCTTGCGATAGAATTGTTCAACGCTTGCGGTGTCTCGGTAACTTGCACTGTGAAGCAGATGGTCGTGCATGACGGGATAGGGTTCATGTAGCGCAACACAATGCGGAACTTGCGAGAACAAATCGACCAGGGTAAGTGTGCCACTGCGGCCGGTGGTGGCAACAAAAACCCACTGTTCTACCCCGCGAGTCCTGAAGCTATACCACCAGCGTGCAAGCGCTACGACCGGGGCAGAGTATTTTAGCGCCTGCATATTAAACGCCTGCTGTAATTGCGCGTAGACCGGGAAGTTTTGAGGCCATGGCATAGATTTCCAATCTAAAGGGGTGTTTGCTACAGACCAGTCCCAGTAGCCAGCCGGTGGTGGCGACAGCACCAATCAACAGCATCGCCGGCAGGTCTCCTAAAGAGCCACCGAGCAAATATTGTCCCAGTATCGCCGCTGGTAGCATCGAAGCAATAAGGCAAGGCAGGGTATGTAGAACCGCTCGAAAAACCGGCTTGAGGCCAATACCTAAATTGCGTCGCAGATAGTAGAGGGTTGCCGTCAGCTTAATGACCTGAAATCCAACTAGCGCCAAGCACACTGCTTGCAGATCAAACTGGCAAGCGAATGCAACCAGTGCCAGCTTGGTAAAATTGGCGGTGGTGCCAATTTTGAGAGTGATGTCGGGTCGACCGAATGCTATAAAGAGGTTGTCACTGAATAGGATGGGTGGCAGTAGCAGGCCGCCAATACACAGCACTTGTACCATTGGTACCGCTTGCGCCCATTGATCGCCATAGAGCAAAAGAATGATCTGTCCAGTGAACAGATAGAGAAAAACGAAGAACGGCCAGGCGAAAATCATCGCGTAGTTGAGGGATTTTAGGTACCCATTCGCCAGTGCATCGACATTGTGGTTGTCTCGTGCAAATAGCGGCAGGATGATGCCGCTAACACTACTTGTGAATAAGCGGCCAAACAGCGAAAAGGTCCCGTAGGCTCTGGAAAAATAGCCCAGTGCGGGAAGCCCCATGAAGCGCGCTACCATCGCGTCGGTACCACTAATTGATAGCTGGTTGATGATATTGCCCGCGCCAATCATTGAGCCGAACCTCAGTATGGGGCGTGCGCCGCGTAGGGTGGGGCGGAATGGGAACTGGGAATCCCGGAACCACAGGGCGAGGATCACCGTGCAGAGGCTTTCAGCAATCGCACCGTAGGCAAGGCTGAAGTAGCGCGCTCCCATCAACGCTGTGGTGATGGAAACAGCGATCGATACCAGCGATGCCGTTACCGCGATACTGGCGGTAATGTGGAAGCGCAGTGACTTGCGTAGCAGGGCCAGGGTGACGGCGCCGAAGGGAATGACAAAGAAGTTGATTGAGAGCAACTTCAGCAGTGGCGAAATACTAGGCTCACTGAAAAAACGCGCGACGGCCGAGCTGCCGAGCAAAAGTGAGGCGCCTAGAAGCCAGGACAGGATGAGCGTGAGCGTGAAGGCACTGCCAACCTTATCGCGATCCAGTTCGCGCTCCTGAATCAGGTATTGATTAAGCCCAAAGTCTCGAAATAGTTGTGCAAGGGCAACTACGGAGAATCCCGCAGTGTAGATGCCTATGTCTTCTGGCGTCAGTAGGCGCGCCAGTACCATGGTGGAGGCGAATTGACACAGCAAGCTGAAGTAGCGTGCCACGATGCTAAATGCGATGGATTTTCGCGTTGTAAACGGCATGAACCTTGGTCAAAGATAGTGTCGGGAGTGACGCTCCCGCAAGATTAGGCTGGCGGTGCCAGCAATAGGGTTTAATCCGGGCTCGCACTATTGTTCGATAAAACCCCCTGCCACTGATTTGCGCTTTGCAATCTTTCTCTAAGGCCTGCCAGTGGGAAGCCGGCATTATATACCTGTCTGGCGTACTCCCTTGCGGCTACATAGTCGCCTTGCCGGGCAAACAGTAGGCCGAGGTTGTATTTAACCTGCATGTTCATCGGGTCAAGCTTCTCCGCCTGCTGATACATTTTCATGGCCTGCTCGGTTTTGCCCTTGCGCTGCAGATAGATGCCAAACAGCATGTGAGCCACTGGATCCTCGGGGCTGTAGTTCAGGGCGCGCTGTAAATAACACTCAGGCGTACTGCCTTTGTGTTGGCCAAGTCGCACATTCCCCATAAGGTAGACGCGAATAATTGAATAGAGTGCGCGATGGTGGTTGGGCCAGGCGCGTAGGGTGTAGTCTATATTCGGCACGACCTTTTCGCCGGCAACCAACTGCTCAATCGCCGGTGTGAAATGATGCCTCTCAACAATTGTTAGCTTTTCGGGTATCGCATTGCGCTGGAGGTAATCGTAGGGGCCGTAGTTCATCCATTCGCCACGGCAGGGTGTGCCCCTGAAGGTAGTGCCCACCCAGGGAGCCGCGTTGTTTGCCGACAGGGCCGGCACGGCGCCCGTCACGCCAATGAGGCCGCCGAGGCAAAGTGTGGCGAGCAATCTCATGGTGGCGTGCCAATCCTCACAGGTAAAATGACGGTTTCCGTTCCAGTCGCAGTGGCAACAAAGTGCCTATGGGCATTCAACACCATCTGGCCACGAATGCAAGTGACCCAGCTCTCAAACCCGGTAACTGGTGCTTGGCGGGGCGTCAGGCGTCGGCGCGCAACGGCCGCAGGGCGATCAGGTTGGCAAACAGAAACGCGTAAAACAGCAGGGCGACCCGCGGCGACAGTAGCGGCGAGGCAAACAGGCCCAGCAGGGCAATGCCGCACGCCGCCGCGGCAAAGGCCGGGGCCAGAGAACTGGCAGACCGGGCGCCATAGGCCCGGTTCAGGGACAGCAGCAGCAACCCGAGCAGGGTAGCAACCGACAGGGCGCCCGCTTCATAGAGCAGGTCGGCGTAGAGGTTGCTGCCAATGCCCAGCCTGCCGGGTGCATGGTGCAGCCACAGGTCAAAAGCGTCGGTGAAGGAACTGTTCCTCAGCACATTCAATTCGTCGGTAATAAAGGCCACGGAGTCCAGCGTTATTGCCGCACCCTGGCTGTCGTTGCGCAGCAGCAGCAGGTTGGGGCGCTTGCCGCCTGGCAGGGCGGCGGTAATGTCGGCCACCTCCAACTCGGCGCTGTAGCGGTTCATCTGGCCGGGCAGCCCTTCAAGCGCCCACTCGGTGAGGTGGCAGTTCTGTGGGTTGTGCCGGCTTTGGCGGGGCAGCCCGTCACACAGCAGAAAGGCCAGCCTGGCCGGCTCGTCGGCGCGGGCATTGAAAGCCAGCGTGTAGGGATCATCGCTATCCAGCCGTATGCGCTGGCCGATCAGGCTGCGTAACTCGGGGGCCGAGGCGGGGTGAAGTTGCAGCAGGCTCTTGCCGTCTTGGTCGGCAATGTCGATATCGGCGAATGACCGGCTGTCGCGTTGCTGGATGGCGCCCGCTCCATGCCCGAACAGCAAGCCCAGCACCGTTGATGCTTCCGCTGCCGGCGGGGCGGAGATGGGCGCAGCGGCGTCGGGCGCGGTGACCTTTCCGGGTGCCAATACACTGGCCACAAACAGCAGGGCGATGGCTGGCAGTGTGAGCAGGGCCGTTTGCGTGCAGCGCCGGCGCAGCGCCGGGGCCAGGCTTTCCAGCCCCAGGTAAATCAACACAGTGGCCGCCGTTGCGGCCAGTGCCAGCGGCTGGCCGTTCAGGAACAGTAGCAGGCCGTTGGCGATGACAACGCCGCAGGCAACCGGCAGCAGGCCGGACTGGTGCACGGCGTTGTACAGCACCAGCGGTATCAGCAGCAGGGCCAGGGCGCCCGGGGTGCCGGCATAGTGGCCCAGGTAGGCACTGGTGGCATACAGGGCGGCGGCCGGCGCCGCCTGGCCTGCAGTGTTGCTGGCGATAAACTCTGCCGCCCCCACTATCAGCAAAAGGCATGCCGCCGCGGTGCATCCGGCCACCAGGTCCCGGGTGGTGGCGGCCTTGTTGCGCGACATGGCATGGCCGTAGACCGGCATGAGCAGTAGCGCCCAGAGCATGCCTTTGACCGCCATGTAGGCATTGGCCGACGCGCTCCAGGGCGCGCTGGTCAGGGCGCCGGGGGGCGCGACGAAGGTGTGCCAGGCACCGTAGCCGATCAGGCTGAACACCAGGAGGATCTCGATGCCGAGCACCGCTGGCGAGGGGCGCAGCACCTGAAAGTGGTAGCGATTGAAGCACAGGCTGCCGGCTATCGTCACCAACACCACAAGGTCGAGCAGGGTGTAGAACTCGCGGCCAGTGTAACTGGCAAAGTCCGGAAAGACAGCGGCAAGGGGGATGGCGTACAGCCAGAGCCGAGGGAACAGGAACAGCAGACCGAGGTAGAGCAGTGCAAACACTGCGCCCCCGGCGCCAATCAGCGGGTAGTCCAGGAAGGGAGCCAGTGCCAGTGACAGCAGCGACCAGGCGAGAATCAGACGGGTGACAACAGCGGGTGTCAGGCGCAGCGCGGAACGTCGCCGCCAGCGCTTCAGGCTCTGCGGCCCAGACGATGCCGTGGCCTGCCCCTGGCCCGCCACGGGGAAAAGCGGACGATTTCGGCCTGTCTCTGGATCCATATCAGCGACTGCGTCACAAATTGATAAGCCTGCGGCTACAATCTCTTAGCAGGGCCGCAGCTAGCATATACAATTTTTTCCATTGCCCCAACAGGATGGATCCGGGCCGGGAGCCAAATCACGCATGCTTTCTCAGGTACATCATCTTGTGCAGCGCAAAGCAGAGCAGTTTGGCTCTAGCTGTGCGCTGTACTACCGCGATACCACGCTGGACTATCAAACGCTGTGGGATGCTTGCCAGGCCTTCGCCCAGGGGCTGCGCCGTACAGGCTTGTCTGCCGGCGCACGGGTGGCGTGCTTTCTGCCCAAACAGCCTGAGACGGTGTTTACTCTGTTTGGTACCTCTGCCGCGGGCGG
Source organism: Parahaliea mediterranea (assembly GCF_003402235.1). Lineage (GTDB taxonomy): Bacteria > Pseudomonadota > Gammaproteobacteria > Pseudomonadales > Halieaceae > Parahaliea > Parahaliea mediterranea. The sequence continues at coordinate 1,058,695 of NZ_QEWO01000001.1, read as the reverse complement.
TGTATTTGTGCCGGTAAACCCGCTGCTGAAACCGCGCCAGGTGGTGCATATCCTCAGTGACTGTAATGTGCAGGTGTTGGTGACCTCCGCCCAGCGCCTGAAGGGCCTGCAGGACGTGCTGCAACAGTGCCCCGATTTACAGCTCGTGGTGACAGTGGATGCGCCGCTTGCAGCAAGTGCTGCTGCAGGGGCCAATGCAAGCTGCACAGAACACTACCGAGAAAGCCTCGCCACAAAGATCACAGGCTGGCCAGACTTCGTTGATGCCGATGCGCCAATAGCTGCGGTAGCTGAGCGTATCGATGCCGACATGGCAGCCATTCTTTATACCTCCGGCAGTACCGGGCATCCGAAGGGGGTGGTGCTGTCCCACCGCAACCTGCTGGCCGGTGCCGAGAGTGTTGCCAGTTATCTGGGCAACACCGCCAGTGACAGGGTGCTGGCCCTGTTGCCGCTCAGTTTCGATGCGGGCCTCAGTCAGCTTACGACCATGTTTTTCTGCGGCGGCAGCGCCGTGCTCATGGACTACCTGCTGCCGGGTGATGTGCTGCGCGCGCTGGAGCGTTTCGAGGTGACGGGATTGGGGGCCGTGCCACCAATCTGGAACCAGCTGGCGGGCCTTGAATGGCCGAGCGCCGTGGTGCAGCGCCTGCGCTACATCACCAATACCGGCGGCGCCATGCCCACCGCCACCACGCGCAGCCTTGCCGCCCGGCTGCCGCATACACAGATCTTCCTCATGTACGGTTTGACCGAAGCGTTCCGCTCCACCTACCTGCCGCCCGATCAGGTGGCGCTGCGTCCGGATTCCATCGGCAGGGCCATTCCCAACGCCGAAATTCTGGTGGTTGATGCCAATGGGCGGGAGTGTGCCCCGGATGAACCCGGCGAACTGGTGCACCGAGGGCCATTGGTAGCCATGGGGTACTGGAACGCCCCGGAACTGACGGCCCGGCGTTTTCGCCCCGCGCCAGGGCGGCCACCGGAGCTGTCCACGCCGGAGCTGGCCGTGTGGTCTGGCGATAGAGTCAGGCGCGACCGCGAAGGCTATCTCTATTTTCTCAGCCGCGAGGACGACATGATCAAAACCTCCGGCTACCGGGTCAGCCCCACCGAGGTGGAGGAGGTGGTCTACGGCGCCGGCAACATCGCCCAGGCGGCGGCCATGGGTTTGGCTCATCCTTCCCTGGGCCAGGCGATACTGGTGCTTGTCAGCCCCGTGAGCAATGCAGGCACAGGTACAGACACAGAAATCGACGACAGCGGCCACGCTCTGCAGCAGGCGGTGCTGGGGCACTGCCGCCGGGAATTGCCGAGCTTTATGGTGCCCCAGGCGGTCATTGTGCTTGCCGAGCTGCCGCTGGGCCCCAACGGCAAACTGGACAGGAAGTGGCTGGCGAGCGAATACAGCCACTATTTTCAGGAGTGAACATGGTTGCAAGGACGCCACCGCTACATGCGCCGATGACGCAGTTTTCCACCCGCGACAACCAGCTCGTTGTCGGCGGCCAGACAGTGACTGAGCTGGCCCGCCAGGTGGGGGGCACACCCTTTTATGCCTACGACAGTGGGCTGATACGCCAGCGGGTGGCAGCGCTGCGGGGGATCATGCCGCCGGCGCTGCACCTGCACTACGCGATCAAGGCCAACCCCATGCCGGCGGTTATTGCGTTGCTGGCTACCCTGGTGGATGGCCTGGATGTCGCCTCGGCGGGTGAGGTCCAGCTGGCGTGCGCTAGCGGAATGCAGGCCGGGCGCATCAGCTTTGCCGGCCCTGGCAAAACAGACGGTGAGCTGGCGGCAGCGGTTGCAGCTGGCGTGGTGGTGAACCTGGAATCCGAGGGCGAGATGCGCCGGCTTGCGGTGCAAGGCGAACGTCTTGGCATCACCCCGCGGGTGGCAGTGAGGGTCAACCCTGCCTTCGAACTGAAAACCTCCGGCATGAAGATGGGCGGCGGCCCCAAGCCCTTCGGTGTTGACGAAGAGCGCGTTCCGCAGATGCTGGACGAACTGGCGGCCCTGGGCCTTGCCTTCCAGGGCTTTCATATCTTCGCCGGCTCCCAGAACCTGAAGGCACAGGCCATTATTGAGGCCCAGAACCTGAGCCTGGAGCTGGCGGCCCGTCTTGCCGAGGGGCTGCCAGTGGCGCCAAGTTGGGTGAACATCGGCGGCGGGCTGGGTGTGCCGTATTTTCCCGGCGAGCAGCCACTGGAGCTTGATTCCATTGCCGCCAACCTGGCGCACTTGTGCGAGGTGGCCGCGCAGCAGCTGGGCGGCGCCCACTTGGTGATGGAGCTGGGTCGCTATCTGGTGGCCGAGGCCGGGGTGTACGTGGCCGAGGTGATCGATCGCAAACAGTCGCGCGGCGAAACCTACCTCATCACTAACGGCGGGCTTCATCACCATCTGGCCGCCTCCGGCAACTTCGGCCAGGTCATTCGCAAGAACTACCCGGTGTGCATCGCCAGTTGCATGCAGGCCGGCGAGCAGGAGACGGTCAACATCGTCGGTCCGCTGTGTACCCCGCTGGATATTCTCGCTGACAAGGTCACTCTGCCGCGGGCCGGTGTGGGTGATCTGGTGGCGGTATTCCAGTCTGGCGCCTACGGCTACAGCGCAAGCCCCCACGGCTTCCTGAGCCATCCCTCACCACGGCAGATACTGGTATGAGTGCCCTCATGGCAGCAAGGCCCGCGGGCCGGGACATCCCATGCGTACGGTAAGCCTGTTCAACCATCATGTGCATTCGGTCTACTACCTGCTCGCGGTGATAGAAGGCCTGCTGTTCATTGCCGCCTTTTACCTGGGGGCACAGCTGTACTTCTTGCAGGAACAGGCAGAGATGGCGGAGCACATCACCTCCATCCTGCCCCGGGCGCTGGTGTTTGCCCTGGTCAGCCTTGCTGCAATGGTAGCGGTGGGCCTGTACAAACCCCATCTCCGGGAGGGCTCCAGTGGCGTATTGCTACGGCTGATGAGCGCCTTTGTGCTGACCATTTTGGGCATGTCCTTGGTATTTTACCTGCTGCCCAACCTCCACCTCTGGCGCGGTGTGTTTGCCCAGTCGCTGCTGGTTGCCTTTGTTTTCAGCCTGCTCAGCCGCGCCACGTTTTCGCGTTTGGTCGACAACGAGCAGCTCAAGTCCCGGGTGCTTGTGCTGGGCACCGGCTGGCGCGCCAATACCGCGCTGGGCTGGCTGCGTCGCGACAGTGATCGCCGCAGCTTCCGCTTTGTCGGCTTTGTGCGCAGCAACGGCGAGCCGGTGCAGGTGGAGGGGCAGAACATTGTCGAGTCGGATGTGCCGCTGGAGGCGTTGGCCGACTCGCTGGACATAGACCAGATAGTGGTTGCCCTGGATGACCGGCGCAACGCCCTGCCCATTGACGCGCTGGTAAAATGCCGCCTGGCCGGTATCGAAGTGCTGGATGTCGCCACCTTCTTCGAACGGGAGGCGGGCAAGATCATGCTGGACTTTGTCAGCCCCAGCTGGCTCGTCTTTTCCGACGGCTTCAAGCAGAGCACCTGGCGCCAGGCCAGCAAGCGTCTCTTTGACATCGTCGCCAGCCTGGCACTGTTAATGATTGTATGGCCGGTCATGATGCTGACCCTGCTCGCCATCTGGCTTGAGGATGGTTTTGGCACCCCCGCCATTTACCGGCAGCAGCGGGTGGGGCTGTATGGGCGGGTGTTCGACCTGCTGAAGCTGCGCAGCATGCGCGTGGATGCCGAGGGTGATGGCAAGGCGCGTTGGGCGGCCAAAAACGACGGCCGCATCACCCGCGTTGGCTCCGTTATTCGCCGGCTGCGCATCGACGAATTACCGCAGATTCTCAACATCCTGCGCGGGGATATGTCGCTGGTAGGCCCCCGGCCGGAGCGCCCGGAGTTTGTACGGCAACTGGAGCAGGGCATCCCGTTTTACTCGGCCCGCCACCAGGTCAAGCCGGGCATTGCGGGCTGGGCCCAGTTGCACTATCCCTATGGCGCCAGCGAGGAAGACGCGCGCCAGAAACTGCAGTATGAGCTGTACTACATCAAGAACCACAGCGTCTTCCTCGACTTCATGATTATTCTCAGCACTACCGAGGTGGTGCTCTTTGGCGAGGGCGTGCGCTGAGTCGCTAGTGGTTGTCAGCTTTTCTGACAGTCCGGGCGATGATGTCAGCCTTGGCGTTGGCTTGCGATAGCCAAGCCCCTGATTTGAACGAGCAATTTCGAGTTGGTGCAATAGTTGCTTGCAACGGTTGCTGCCGGCTGGACTTCCTGTCCTTGCTGTAGGACAGTGGTATTAAAGGCACAGGTCACACACAGAAAGACCAGCCAATAAGAAGAACCACCGTGGGGGAAATGTCACATGGAGTTTACACTCGGCATCCTTGCCGTTTTGCTGCTCGTGGCCTTGGGGCTAGCTGTTTTCGTTTTTACCTATTCGGCGCGATCCTATGTCTCGGAGTGCTATTGCAGCCCCGACGAGCGCCGGCCGCCGCGTCACCCACGCTATCACGTGAGCCGGGCCACCGCCGACCGCAGGCGTGAGGCTGGTCACAGTTTCCCATGCGAAATCAACGGGCTGTGGGTGGTGAAGGATCGCCGCTCCAGGCGCGAGCGACGCGGCTAAAGCAGCTAGTTACCACAGTTCGGGCCCGCCTTTGCGAGCTGGCCCACATTTTTACAATCTGGACACTGCAATCCCCGGGGATTTGGCTATGCTTCAACTCCCCCAACAGGCAATCAACGGATGATGCAGGGACGGATGTTCAATGAGATCGATAGGTGAACTGCTGCCGGGCACCGGTAGCCAGACAAAGGATTCATCGCGCAAAAGCTACGGCCGCCTGCTGGCGGTGGGGTTGTTGCTGCTGACTATCTACCTGGTAATGCGCTGGGCACCACTGGAAGGCTCCGGCGGCGTTGGCGCAGCCGAGCTCGGCCTGCTGGCACTGTGGTGCCTGGGCGGTGTGGTGACCCTGGGCTTCCTGGCCTTGGCGGGCCGTAAATCCTCTTCATAAATACCCCTGCCGGGCGCAGCCTGCCACCATTTGGCGCTGCGGCCCCGGCATCCCTCTTACCGATCACATAGCCGCGTGCCCCTCAGGCCGGCGGCAGTGACACCTCCATCACGGGCAGGCTCTCGGGCATGCCGCCAATGGTGACCGCGCAGCGCGAGAAGGTGTTGAACAGCAGCAGGGCCAGTGACAGATGGGCGATTTCCTGCGCCGTAAAGGCATCGGCCAGCTCCGCCTGATGCTCACTCGACAGGGTGTCAGGCCCGTCCAGGTAGGCGTCGGCAAAGGCCAGCGCCAGGCGCTCCCGCCGGGTGAGTTGCTGGCGGCCCTGGGCGCTGCCCATCCATTCAATCTGCTGTTCGGTCAGGCCGTCTTCTTTGGCGATGTCGTAGCGGGCATTGCGGCAGAACACGCAGTTCACCCGCTGGGCGTTGCGCAGGCGCACCAGTTCCAGCAGGGCGGGGCCGAGGGGGCCCTCCAGCCAGACAGCGCGGGACAGGGGAATGTAGGCATCGAGCACCGTGGGCACCAGGGCCAGGGCGGAATCGCGTACCGGGTCACCGGTTTGGGTGCTGGGGCCATGGGCGCGGGGTTGGCTGCTCATTGTGCGGCCTCCGGGGGCAGTTGCCACAGCAGGCTGAGGCGGGTCAGGCCAAAAAACAGGCCCATGGCTTCCGTCAGGGCGACAAAGCCGGGTTCACCCACGTGGGCTTTTACGGCATCGGCCTGGGCATCGGTGATAGCCGCCGGGTCGGCGGTGTAAACCTCGCACAGATCGAGGCAGGCCCGCTCCACCGCGCCAAAGGCCGGGTGGCGGTGCCAGTGCTGGAGGTTTTCGCGCTGAGCCTCGGGTACGGCGATGGAGGGGCGCTGCCACTCCACGTCACAGCGGTGCAACTGGGCAATGCGCAGGCGGCACAGCTCCAGCAGCGCAGGGGGGATGGCGTCCTGTGACCACAGGCTGGCGTACAGGGCGTCAAAGCCCGGCTGGAAGGCCGGTAGCGTGGCGAAAACGTCGTCCCGGGTGGTGGCTTGGCTGAACCAGGTCATGGGTGCCTCGTATCGTTATGTGTATAGCGTGGCTTGGCTGACACCATTGAAGTGCCAGGCGACCAAGCAGGCAAGGGCTGCCGCCTGCGCGGTGGCCGCTGGTTCAGGCAATCAGCCTGTGCCGGTGGCCGTGCGGGCGTTAGAATGCAGCGGCCCCTCCCGCCGCTGAGATGCCCCGATGACAGACAGAGATGCCGCAACCGGCCTGCTTGCAGGTATCGTCGCCTTTTTAATCTGGGGCCTGGCCCCGCTCTACTTCAAGGCCCTGCAGCACATTCCGGCCACCGAGATCCTGGCCCACCGCAGCCTCTGGTCGCTGGCCCTGGCCCTGCTGGTGCTGCTGGCCGTTGGCAAACTGCCAGACCTGTGGGCAACTCTTAAGGACCGGCGCCGGCTGGCGGTGCTGCTGCTGTCCACGGCGCTGATCGGCAGCAACTGGCTGGTGTTCATCTGGGCCATCAATAGCAACCGGGTGCTGGAGGCGAGCCTGGGTTACTACATCAACCCCCTGCTGAACATTGTGCTTGGCATTGTGTTTTTGGGGGAGCGTTTTCGCCTGCTGCAATGGGCCGCCGTGGCCCTGGCGGCGGTGGGCATTGCCCACGAGTTGTGGCAGTTCGGCCGGTTGCCGCTGGTGGCGCTGTTTCTGGCCCTGTCCTTTGGCTTTTACGGCCTGGTGCGCAAGCAAGCCCCGGTGGAGAGCCTCACCGGGCTGGCGGTGGAAACCCTGTTCATGTTCCCGCTGGCACTGGCCTACCTGCTGTGGAGCGACAGCCCCACCAGTAACCTGCTGCACAACAGCGCCCCGTTGAATGCGCTGCTGCTGTTTGCCGGCCCCCTGACCCTGGTGCCGCTGCTGCTGTTCAATATCGCCGCCCGGCGGTTGAACCTGTCGACCGTCGGGTTCCTGCAGTACCTGGGCCCCACCCTGATGCTGGTGCTGGCGGTGCTGGTGTTTCACGAGCCGTTTTCCGAGGGCAAGCGGCTGACCTTCGCCCTGGTATGGCTTGGCCTGCTGCTGTACACAGCCGACGCCCTGCTGCAGCGCCGGCGCCTGCGCCGGCAGCGGGATATCGGCTGAACCCGGTCGGGCAAAAAAGATACCCGAAATTCGAAAATAGGCCTCGGCAGACGGCAGGGATTTCCGTAGTATGGACCCTGGCTGGTGGGCAGGTGCCGCTATCGGCGCCGGGCAGTGCCAGCGAACGGATAACAATAAGCAAGGATCCGACTATGGCTTCCATCCCGGCAGCGGCAGCGCCCGGCTCGTACACCGGCGAGGGCTTCGGCACCCCCGGCTATCGCAATTTTGTGCTCTACACCCTTACCCTGGTGTACACCCTCAACTTCATCGACCGGGTGCTGATCGGGGTGGTGGCCCAGCCCATCATTGAGGAGTTCCGCCTGCAGGACTGGCAGTTTGGTCTGCTGTCCGGCTTTGGCTTTGCGCTCATGTATACGCTGATGGGCATCCCCATCGCCCGACTGTCGGAGCGCTACAACCGGGTGCGGATCATCGCCGCCAGCGTCATCCTGTGGTCGGGCATGACGGCCCTGTGCGGTGTGGCCGGCGGCTTTCTCTCGCTGCTGGTGTTTCGCATCGGGGTCGGGATTGGCGAGGCGGGCTGCACGCCGCCGGCCAATTCGCTGATTGCCGATTATTTCCCCCCGCGCAGCCGCGCCCGCGCCCTGGCCATTTACTCCATGGGCATCACCATTGGCGGGGTGCTGGCCAACGCCTTTGGTGGCCCGGTGGCAGAACTGTTCTCCTGGCGCGAAGCCTTCCTGGTACTGGGCATACCCGGCGTTCTGATTGGGGTGATTGTGCTGTTTGTCATCAAGGAGCCGCCGCGGGGCTATGCGGACCCCCCAGGTACGCCGGTGGTGGCGCCGCTGGGCTTTCGCGACACCCTGGCGGAACTGGCGGGCAAGCCCAGCTTCTGGGTGAATACCATTGCGGCTGCGCTGGTAGCCTTCGTGGGCTACGGCATCATTAACTTCCAGGCGGCCTTTTTCCAGCGGGTGTACGGCATGTCGGTGGCGGAGGTGGCCATGGAGGTGGCGGTGCCGCTGGGCCTGGCCGCCTCATTCGGCGCGTTTTTTGCCGGCTACCTCACCGAGCGTATCAGTGTGCGCTTTCCCAACGCCGTGGCCTGGCTGCCTGGCCTTGGGCTGCTGCTGTCGCTGCCCCTGTATTACGCGGCCCTGACTGCCGCCAGCGCTAGTATGGCCCTGGCGTTGATGATTGTGGGTGCCATCCTGCATTACAGCTATCTCGGCGCCCAGTACACTATTTGCCAGGGCGTGGTAAGCACCCGCTCCCGGGCCACCGCGGTGGCCTTCTTCCTGTTTATTGTGAACCTTGTGGGCTATGGCCTGGGGCCGCTCTGGGTGGGGCTGCTGAGCGACCTGCGCATGGATGCCCTGCTGCAGGCCGGCCCCTGGGCGGCGGAGCTGTCGCTTGCGGCCTGCAAGGCCGGTGAGAGCGAGCTGCTGGCGAGCCTTGGTGAAGCCAAGGCCCAGGCCTGCCTGCAGGCCAGTGCCCTGGGCCTGCGCCAATCCCTCACGGCCACGGTGTTCGTTCTGGGCGTGGCGGGCCTGCTCTACCTCTACCTGTGCCGGGGTCTGCAGCGGGACCTGGTGGCCAAGTTGCACTGACTGGCACGCCGTTTTTCCGGCCTGGCCGGGGGCTCCGGGCCAGGCACCAGCGCCCTGCGGCTTATTGCATAGCCGCCAGAATCCTCGGCAGGTTGGGCTGGTTGTTGCTGCTGCCGAGCCCCCCGTCAATCACCACCTCGGTGCCGGTGATGTAACTGGCGCCGGGGCAGAGCAAAAAGGCCACCAGGTTTGCCACTTCCTCTGCGCGCCCGCTGCGCCCCAGGGCAATGGCGTCTACCCAGGGTTGGTGAATGTCGTCTATGGATGCGCTGGCCGCCGTTAGCGGGGTGTCGATGAGCCCTGGGCACACTGCCACGGCGCGGATACCTTCCGGCCCGTGATCCAGCGCCAGGGTGCGGGTGTAGTTGATCACCCCGGCCTTGGCGGCGTTGTAGGCGGCAAAGCCATGGTCGGCGCGCACACCGCTGAGAGAGGCAATATTGACAATGCAGCCACCGCCCCGGCGGCGCAGGTGGGGCAGGGCCGCCCGGCAGCTGTAGAACACGCCGTTCAGGTCGATATCAATCACCCGGGCCCAGTCGGCCAGCGGCAAATCCACGCTGTTGCCGAGGCTGCCGATACCGGCGCTGCACACCAGCCCGTCCAGCCCGCCGAAGGTATCCGCCGCCAGGGCGCAGGCCGCTTCCAACTGGCCGATGTCACAGACATCGGTGCGCTGGTACAGCACCTGGCCGGGCCAGCTAGCGGCCAGTTCGCTGCCGTGTTCGTCGTTGATATCGGCAATCACCACCCGGCCGCCGTGCCCGGCGAGGTAGCGAACCACCGCCGCGCCAATGCCTGATGCGCCACCGGTCACCAGGTGGGTTGTGCCGCTAAAATCAATGTCCATCGTTGCCTCCTGTTATTTTGCCGCAGCATACCGGAAGCCCCTGTTGGCCCCAGTCTAAGCACCTGTACCGGATACCGATCATGCCGCCGGCGGTGCATTGTCATTGCCGCGCGCGGGCGGCAGTATCAACCCATCCCGATAACAAAGGAGTTTTCGCCATGCCTGAGGTGACACCCGAGCAGAAAAAGGCCGTGGATGGCATTCGAATTTTTCGCGCCGCAGATGCCACCGCGCTGACCGAAGAACAGATGCCGATGATGGGCATGGACGACAGTGTGATTGCCGGATTCACCAAGGTGGTGGAAGCCGGTGCTGCCGAAGGCGGCGGAGAGCAGGTACAGTGCCTGTTCCGCGACGAAAAGCCCGGTGGCTTCAGCCTCTGCAGGGCCTGGTTCAAGAGCGGCTTTGTGTTGCCCCGGCACTCCCACGATGCCGACTGCCTGTACTACGTGCTGGGGGGAGAGATTCACCTGGGTCGCAAAGTGCTGGGCAAGGGCGATGGCTTTTATGTCCCGGCCGATGCTCCCTACAGTTACGAAACCGGGCCGGAGGGGGCCGAAGTGCTGGAGTTTCGCAACGCGCCTTTCTTTCACATCCTCTTTACCAACAACAGCGAAGCACACTGGGACCGGGTGGCCAATGCCTACCGCGAGCGCAGCGAGGCGTGGAAGGAAGAGCGCGTGCCGCCCACCGAACGCTGACGCTGAGCGCCAGCGGCAGTGCGCGCTACCGGGCGCGTGCCCGGTACGCCCTGGGGGTGGTGTTGAACCAGCGGCGGCAGGCCCGGTTGAAGGCGCTCTGCTCGGAATAACCCAGCAGGCCGCTGACCTGGCTCAGGTACAAGCCGGGCTGGCTGAGGTAGTAGGCCGCCTGGTCGCGGCGCACACCGTCCAGCAGGGCATCGTAGCGCTGGCCCTCATCCGCCAGGCGGCGCTGCAGGGTGCGCGGGTGCAGGGCCAGGTGCTCGGCAATATTGCGCGCCGTGCACTGCCCGGTGGGCAGCAGCTGTTCGATCAGCCCGCGCACCTGCCCGGTCAGGTGACGCCCCCGCGTGGCAAAGTGTTCCTCCAGGTAGGCGGTGGCCAGGCGATGGGTTTCTGCATCGGCCTGGTCGATGGTCTGGTTGGCCAGGCTGGCATCAATCAGAAAACCACACCAGTCGCGGTCAAACTCCACGGTGCCGCCAAACACTTCCCGATACGCGCTCACTGGCGCCATGCGGCTGTGGCGAAAACCCACCCGGCGCAGGCGCAGCTGCTTGCCGGCGGGCAGCCGCAATAGCTGCAGCCCGTTAGCCAGGCTCAGCTCGTAGGCCTGGCGGTTCTGTTGCAGGCTGAGTTCGCTGATGCGGTAGTCGAATTGCAGGGAGCCGTCTTCGGGGTGGGTGCGCAGCGCCAGCGACAGGGCAGGGGAGTGGGTGTACAGGTAGCGGGCGATACTGCGGCAGGCATCCAGCACCGTGCGCGCATTGCGCGCGATCACGGCAACCGGCCCCAGCGTCTCCCAGCCCTGGTAGCGCGCCAGGCGCAGGCCAAAATCCGGGCAGTCAAAGGCCGCCGCGCTGGCTTCAAACAGCAGCGCCGCGTTGCGGTAGGGGATAAAGCGCTCGATATCGTGCTGGCCAGCGCTTGGCAGGTGATAGCGCCGCAGCAGGGGGGCCGGGTCGCCGCCGAGCTCCCGGATGAGCTGTTCATAGCCGCGCAGGGTGGTGGCGCGAATCAGGCTGTTCATAGTGGCCGCTGCTGTCGGGGTGACGCTCTAAGATAAAAAACTGTCGCCTAAAGTCAATTCTGCCTGGCAGCAAGGGGCTATGCTCAAACCCACTCATGCAAAGAATAACCATGGCAAAGCCAGGAGTACCGCGACATGCAGGCAGTCAATCGCGATGACATCTACGACGTACTGATTATTGGCGCAGGCCTGTCGGGCATTGGCACGGCCTGCCACCTGGCCCGGGAGTGCCCCGACAAGCGCGTTGCCATCGTCGAGCGCCGCGAATGCATGGGCGGCACCTGGGACCTGTTCCGCTACCCGGGTATTCGCTCGGACTCCGACATGCTCAGTTTCAGCTACGACTTCCGGCCCTGGAACAAGCTGCGCACACTGGCCGACGGGCCGTCGATTCGCGAGTACATCCGCCAGACCGCCGCCGAGCACCGGTTGGAAGACAAAATTCACTACGGCCTGCAGGTGCGCGAAGCCAGCTGGGACAGCCGCGAACAGTGCTGGACCTTACAGGCCGTGTGCCAGCGCAGTGGCGAGCCCCGCCACTTTCGCAGCCGCTTCCTGATGAGCTGCACCGGCTACTACAACTACGATAGCGGCTACCGCCCGGCCTTTCCCGAGGAGCAGCGCTTTCGCGGCACCATTGTGCATCCCCAGCACTGGCCGGAAGACCTCGACTACAGCGGCAAGCGGGTGCTGGTGATTGGCAGCGGCGCTACCGCCGTGACACTGGTGCCGGCCATGGCCGGCACCGCTGCCCATGTCACCATGCTGCAGCGCTCCCCCAGTTACGTGTACTCCCTGCCCGGCAGCGACCGCCTGACCGGACTGCTGGCCCGGCTTTTGCCGGGCGACCTGGCCTACCGCTTTGCGCGGCGGCGCAACATCCTCCTGCAGCAGCTGACCTTCAAGGCCTGCCGGCGCTGGCCGCAATTCATGCGCCGCCACCTGCTGCGCAAAGCCCAGAAGCAGCTTGGCCCCGATTTTGATATGCGCCATTTCAGCCCCGCCTACATGCCCTGGGACGAGCGCCTGTGCGCCGTGCCCGACGGCGACCTGTTCAGGGTGCTGCGCGAAGGCAGCGCCTCGGTGGCTACCGGCCATATTGAATGCTTCACCGAAAACGGCGTAAAACTGCGCTCCGGCGAGGAACTGGCGGCGGACATCATCGTAACCGCAACAGGCCTGGACCTGCAGATGATGGGTGGCATGGCGGTGCGCGTGGATGAGCAGGAGCTGAAGCTCGAAGAGCAGATGACCTACCGCGGTGCGCTGGTGCAGAACCTGCCCAACCTGGCCTGGTTCTTCGGCTATACCAACGCCTCCTGGACCCTCAAGGCCGACCTTGCCGGGCGCTACCTGTGCCGGCTGCTCAAGTACATGGATGCCCGCGGCCTGGCGTCGGTCACCCCGCGCGCGCCGGCTGGTGAGAGCATGGAAGAGGGCATTCTCGATTCCCTGCAGGCCGGCTACGTGCAGCGCGGCCGGCGCCAGCTGCCGCGCCAGGGGCGCACGCCGCCCTGGGAGGTCAAAATGGACTACCGGCACGATGTGCAGCAGCTGCTGGAGCGGCCGGTGGATGACCCCTGTCTGGTGTTTGTTGCCGCTGCCGATAAGCCGGCTAGCCCTGCCTCAACGGCTCACGCCGCCTGACCGAAAAAGGAAAGCAGAACAATGACAGAACTGAACCGTGTCACGGTGCTCGGCTGCGGTGTGCTCGGCGGGCAGATCGCCTGGCACAACGCCTTTCGCGGCAAGCAGGTGGTGGTGTACGACCTCGCCGAGGCCGCACTGGCAGCCTGCCGGCAGACCCACGCACTGTACGCGGATATCTACCGGGCGGAACTGGGCGCCGGTGACGGGGACATCGACGCCACCTGGGCGCTCCTGCGCTATACCACCGCGCTGGACGATGCCGTGGGCGATGCCGACCTGGTGATAGAGGCGGTGCCGGAAGACCCGGACATCAAAGCGGCGGTGTACCGGGACATGGCGCCCTTGCTGGCGCCCCACACCCTGCTGGCCACCAACTCATCCACCCTGCTGCCCAGGGATTTTGCTGAGTACTGCGGGCGCCCCGACAAATTCTGTGCCCTGCACTACGCCAACCTGATCTGGCGTGCCAACCTGATCGAGATCATGGCCCACCCCGGCACCGCCGAGGCTACGCTCACGGCAGTGACCGGCTTTGTGATCGATACCGGCATGGTGCCCATCCCGGTGCGCAAGGAACAGAACGGCTATATTCTCAACACTTGGCTGATGGCCCTGCTGATGGCATCGCAGACGTTGGTGACCAACGAAGTGGCAACCCCCGAGGATGTAGATCGCACCTACCTCATTGCCAATCGAGGCAGTGCCGTGGGCCCCATGGGCATGATCGACATCATCGGCATGAAAACCGTATGCGACGTGCTGACGCACTGGGCTGGCGTTACCGGCGATGCGCAAATGCAGGCCAACGCCAGCTACCTGAAAACCCGCTATCTGGATCGCGGCCTGCTGGGTACCCAGAGCGGCGAAGGGTATTACCGCTACCCGGATCCTGCCTTTATGGCGCCGGATTTTCTGGCGGTGCCGGCGCACTCCGAGGTGGCGGATATTGTGGCCAAAGTGCGGCTGGCCAGCTAGCCGCCAGGGCCTGGGACGCGGCCACAAACACCGCCGCAGTCAAAGCGCTGCGCCGTGAAGCAGGAGGCAACGTCCACCCTCAGGCGTTCGACAGGCGGGTGATCTCGGCGTCAATCAGGTGCCTCAAAGTGCGCGACTCGCTACGCTCGCCTGCGCGGGCCAGGGCCTTCAACTGGGCACTGGCCCGCGTGTTGAGCGTGACCGGCAAAACCACCCAGCGCGGCTCCCGTGCCAGCACATCAGGCCCAAGGGTCATGTGGCGCAACGCACTGGCGGCGGCGCTGGATTGCGGGTCGTCGCTGGCCGCGGCCAACAGCACTTCGCACAACTGTTCCCGGTTCCAGCCCAGGCTTGCCACGCAGTCTTCGACAAAGGCTGCCTGGTAGTAATGCAGGTTCAATTGCAGGGTTGGCTCGCCTTGTTCCTGTTTTTGTGCGGGCGCTACGTCCCGCGCAGCCGCATATGGCGCATGGACGCTGGCTGCCGAGCGGTAAGCGTGCAGGGTGGCGCCGGCAATCAGCGCCAGCAGCGGGTCGGTAATTTCCGGGGTGGGGCCCTGGAAGTAAACCTGTAGCCACTCGCTCACCAACAGAGCGGCGGCAACGGCCAGGCTGGCATTGCGCAGGGCCATGCCGGCCTCCACCAGCAGCCAGGTCAGGCTGGCGTACATCACCAGCTTGCTGAAGGTCGCCATCACATTGATCAGCATATTGCCGTCCAGCGCGCCGCTGAAAGGAATCCACCGGAAGGTAGCGGGCGCCTGCCGCAGGTCGAAGGGGGCAAAGGTGGTGGCCAGCAAGGTGATGGCCAGCAACAGGGCAAGCCCGGCGGGGCGGCGCCGCCGGCGAATCGCGTACCAGGCGGGAACCGCCAGCACGCCACCGGCGACATGCTCGATGGTGGTGGCGTGGCCCACAATAAACAGGCCGCCAACCAGCGTGGCCAGCACCAGCAGGGGGTAATAGCGCTCCCGCGCCCACAGCCCCCCCGCGCTGTGCAGAAAGTGAAAGATCACCAGCCACATCACCACCTTCTGGCATACCCAGACAAGCTCGGGTGACGACGCGATCAGCTTCAGGTTGTTTTTCAAAAGTTGCAGGTCGATGGACGGCACAAAGGGCGCCCAGTTGTAGGCCAGCCAGAGCAGGCCCAGCGCCAGGGGGATGGGTGGCCATTGCCCCCCCGCAGGCGCCAGTGCAGAGAACAGGCGCGGCAGTGGCAGGTGGGCGAGGGCGCAGCCGATGGCACAGCCCAGCAGGTTCCAGATGGCATCGCTGCCGCTCGGGGTGCGCCCGGGCACAATCAATTGCGCCACCTGCAACAGGTAGGCCAGCGCAAAGCCAAGCACAAGAATCAGTGTCATCCTGCTGGCCGGGCGCAGGGCGGAATAGCCCAACATCGCCAGAAAGCCAAAGGGGACAAACAGCAACAGGTTGGCCACGATGTCGCCCCGGCCGGTATGGCCCGGGTGAAAATCAAACAGCGGCGCCAGCAGGGCGGGGTGATAGGCACCCGGGTCAAAGGTGAAGGGATACAGCGAACCGTAGGTGATCAGAATGATGAAGAACCAGAGTAACGCCCGCATTGTTCACCCTTGAACCCGCTGCCTGGGGTGATACTAGCACCAACGCCGCCACCATAGAGCGGGGCAGGCCATGCTTCAGGGGGCGAGCACGCTAAAACGCTGGGCACGATCACCTCGGCGCGAACGGTGTCAGGAACTGCAATCCAAGGCGCTGACGTATCTTTGTATATCGTTCCACGCTGCCTCGGCTTCGGGTACACCCGCACCCACTAACCCATGCCAGCCCTGAATCATCCCGGGCCAGCTATCCACCCTGACCTGAACGCCCGCCAGCGTGGCGTTGTGCGCCAGTTCCAGCGCACCGGGCGTCATCGTGTCGAATTGCCCTACCTGCAGATACAGAGGCGGCAGGCTGTGCAAATCGGCCCGGCTTGGGGACACTCTCGGGTCATCCAGTGGCAGCTTTCCACCAGTGTATTCCCGCCCCCGGTTGCGAACCCACTCGGGGGTAAGAAATGGCTCTCTACCTACCGGTGGCGTTGCTACGGAGAGGTCGTACCACCCGGTTAGCGAGACAAATGCGGCGGGCATGGGTAGCCCGCTGTCTCTGGCCAGCAGCAATGCGCAAAGCCCCAGACCACCGCCGCAGGACTCGCCGAGCATGATAATTCGATCGGCCGGCATTCCTGTGTCGATCAAGCCTTTGTAGGCAGCCAGGCAATCGTTGGCCGCGGCCGGATACCGTGCTTCCGGCGCCAGGCGGTAGTCAGGCATCACAACCTGGTGACCGAGCTGCCGCAATATGATTTCTGCGTAGAAGTGGTAGTGGTCAAGCGGGCAGGACACCAGCGCGCCGCCGTGAATGTGAAGAAAGCACCACCGCTCGTCACTGCTATCCCGCAGACGGTAGTTGCCGCAGCGAATACCACCCAGGTGTGTCTCCCGGAATATCACATCGTCGCTCAGGGGCTGACCATGGAACGGAGCCATGGTCGCCCGCACCTCTCGATAATCAGCATCGGGCGAGGCGAAATTGTCGGGAATTGTTGCAACGACTGCCTGAAACTGGGGACTCGTCATGCGATAACCTCAGGCTGATTCTCCCCAGGCTGGGGCTTACTCCTCCCGATACAAATCCACACTGGGGCAACTGCAATGCAGGTTGCGATCCCCGTACACGTTGTCGACGCGGTTCACCGAGGGCCAATACTTGCCGGCGCGCAGTGATTCGACGGGGTAGGCGGCCTGCTCGCGGCTGTAGGCGTGCTCCCACTCGCTGTTTACTACATCCGCCAGGGTGTGGGGGGCGTTCACCAGGGGGTTGTCCTTGGCGTCGAGCTTGCCGTCCTGCACGGCGCGAATTTCGTCGCGAATGGCGATGAGTGCGTCGCAGAAGCGGTCCAGTTCCCATTGGGATTCGGATTCGGTGGGCTCCACCATCAGCGTGCCGGGCACCGGGAAGCTCATGGTGGGGGCGTGGAAGCCGAAGTCCACCAGGCGTTTTGCAATGTCTTCCTCACTGATGCCGCTTTCTTCCTTCAGCGGGCGGATGTCCACAATGCATTCGTGGGCCACGTTGCCGGTAGTGCCGGTGTAGAGAATCTTGTAGTGATCCTTCAGCCGGTGGGCGATGTAGTTGGCGTTGAGAATGGCGACCTTGGTCGCCTGGGTCAGCCCTTCGCCGCCCATGAGGGCGATGTAGGCCCAGGAGATCGGCAGGATGGAGGTGCTGCCGTAGGGGGTGGCGGACACAACGTCGTTGTTGGCATCCAGGCCCGGCACCGGGCGCACCGGGTTGGTGGGCAGGAAGGGGGCCAGGTGGGCACCCACGCCAATCGGGCCCATGCCCGGGCCGCCGCCACCGTGGGGGATGCAGAAGGTTTTGTGCAGGTTGAGGTGCGATACATCCGCGCCAAACTTGCCGGGGGCGGCCAGGCCCACCAGGGCGTTCAGGTTGGCGCCGTCCACGTACACCTGCCCGCCGTGTTTATGCACCACGTCACACAGCTCGATGATGGATTCCTCGAACACGCCGTGGGTAGAGGGATAGGTGACCATGATGCAGGACAGGTCGTCGGTGTGGCGCTCGGCCTTGGCCTTCAGGTCGGCCATGTCGATGTTGCCCTTGCTGTCGCATTCCACGATCACGATCTTCATGCCCGCCAGCGCGGCGCTGGCCGGGTTGGTGCCGTGAGCGGAAGAGGGGATCAGGCACACGTTGCGCTGGTGATCGCCACGGCTCTCGTGATAGCGGCGAATGGCCAGCAGGCCGGCGTATTCGCCCTGGGAGCCGGCGTTGGGCTGCATGGAGATGGCGTCGTAGCCGGTGCACTCCTTCAGCATGTGTTCCAGCTCCGCCAGCAGGTCGGCGTAGCCCTCGGTTTGCTCGGCCGGTGCGAAGGGGTGCAGGGCGCCAAATTCCGGCCAGGTGACGGCCAGCATCTCGGTGGTGGCGTTGAGCTTCATGGTGCAGGAGCCGAGGGGGATCATGGCCCGGTTGAGGGCGATGTCTTTCTCTTCCAGGCGGCGCATGTAGCGCAGCATTTCGGTCTCTGAGTGGTAGTCGTTGAACAGCGGGTGTTGCAGGTAGTCGCTGCTGCGGCGCAGGCTGTTGGGGATGCCGTCCAGTTCGGCCACTTCGGAATCAAAGCTGGTGCAGGGGCTGGTGGGGGCCTTGCCGGTGAAAATTTCCACCAGCAGGTCCACGTCTGCCGCGCTGCTGGTTTCGTCCAGCGACACGCCCAGGCGGTCCTCGCCAATCAGGCGTAGGTTGCAGCCCTTGTCCAGTGCGCGCTGCACGATGTCGTCGCAGCCCTCTCCCACGGTGTAGGTCAGGGTGTCGAACCAATGGTCGTTGTCGGGCGTGAGGTTGGCGCTGGCTAGGGCGCGCTGCAGCAGGCTGGTGAGGCGCTGCACCCGCTGGGCAATGCGTTGCAGGCCAACCGGACCGTGATACATGGCGTAAAAGGCCGCCATGATGGCCAGCAGGGCCTGGGCGGTGCAGATGTTGCTGGTGGCCTTTTCGCGGCGGATGTGCTGCTCGCGGGTTTGCATGGCCATGCGCAGGGCCGGGTTGCCGCGGCGGTCGACAGAAACTCCGATGATGCGGCCGGGGGTGGAGCGCTTGTAGGCGTCGCGGGTGGCGAAGAAGGCCGCGTGCGGCCCGCCAAAGCCCATGGGCACGCCAAAGCGCTGGGTGTTGCCCACCACCGCGTCGGCTCCCAGTTCACCGGGGCTTTTCACCAGCAGCAGGGCCAGGATGTCGGCGGCCACGGTAACCAGGGTCTCGGCCTCGTGGGCCTTCTCGATCAGCGGGCTGATGTCTTGGAGATGGCCGTAGGTGCCGGGGTATTGCAGCAGGGCGCCGAAGGCATCGGTGGAGCCGATCAGCTCCGCCGGGTCGCCGATCACCACATCGATATCCAGCGCTTCGGCACGGGTTTTCACCACGGCGATGGTTTGGGGGTGGCAGTCTTCGGCGATAATGAAGGTCTGGCTGCGGTTTTTCTTATTCACCCGCTGCAGCAGGGTCATGGCCTCGGCGGCGGCGGTGCCTTCATCCAGCATGGAGGCGTTGGCCAGCTCCATGCCGGTCAGGTCCATCACCATTTGCTGGAAGGTCAGCAGGGCTTCCAGGCGGCCCTGTGAAATCTCCGGCTGATAGGGGGTGTAGGCGGTGTACCAGCCCGGGTTCTCCAGCACATTGCGCTGGATCACACCCGGGGTAAAGGTGTTGTGATAGCCGGTGCCAATGAAGGATTTGAACACCTTGTTCTTCTGCGCGTGCTGGCGCAGCTGGGCGATAACCGCCTGCTCGGTCTGTGCGCCGGGCAGGTTCATGGCCTGTTCGCGACGGATGGCCGCCGGCACCGTGTCTTCGATCAAAGCGTCCAGCGAGCTGTAGCCCAGCAGCTCCGCCATGGCCTGCTGCTGTTTGACAGTGGGCCCGATGTGGCGTTGGATGAAGTCCTGGTGGTTTTCCAGTTCAACGAGGGACGGACGGCTCATGGGGGCTCCGGAATATCGAAAAACAGTGGGTTTGGGGGGCGGTGATTCGAGGGCGCGATATTATCAGCAGGGCCCCGGGCGGGCAAACCATTGCGCGCTTTTTGAACAGCCGCCGCGGACCCCGGTGAGCCACCGGTGAAACCTTCCCCGCAGCGGGCGCTGGCGGATTTGCTGGCCGAGGTGCGCCGCTGCCGCTACTGCGCCGATCGCCTGCCTTTGGGGCCGCGGCCCGTGCTGCGCGCCAGTGCGACAGCGCGACTGCTGATTGTCGGCCAGGCGCCGGGCACCAAGGTGCATGCCAGCGGCATACCCTGGGACGACCCCAGCGGTGACCGCCTGCGCGACTGGCTGCAGCTGGACAAGGCGGCTTTTTACGACGAATCGCGTATCGCCATCATGCCCATGGGCTTTTGCTACCCGGGGCGGGGCAAATCCGGCGACCTGCCGCCGGACCCGGCCTGCGCGCCCAAATGGCACGGCCCCCTGCTGGAGCACATGCCCGCCATTGAGCTGACCCTGCTGGTGGGCAACTACGCCCAGCAGTACTACCTGGATGCGCCCCGGCTCTCGCTGGCCGAGCGGGTCCAGCGCTGGCGCGACTTTGGCCCGCACTGGCTGCCGCTGCCCCATCCCTCGCCGCGCAATAACCTCTGGCTGCGGCGCAACCCCTGGTTTGAGGCCGAAGTCATTCCCGCCCTTCGCAAGCGGGTTCGCGCGCTCAAATTGAAGCAATGAATTGAGTCTTTAATTTAGGCCATTGATACGCAATGGACAGTTCCGCCCTTGCGCCGGCGCCCGCCATTTCTGACACTAGGCGGCCACCCCTCGCCCCCTGACAACGCAAGGACACAGCATGGACCTGGTTACACCGGAAAGCGTCGGCCTGGATGGCCGCCAACTCAGTCGCGTGGGGCAGCACCTGCGCCAAGCCTACATCGAGCCCGGCAAAATCCCTGGCAGCATCACCCTGGTGGCCCGGGCCGGCCGGGTCTGTTACCTGGATATCGCTGGCCAGCGGGACCTAGCCCGTGGCGAGCCCATGGCAGAGGACACGCTCTTTCGCATCTACTCCATGACCAAGCCCGTCACCTCCCTGGCGCTGATGACCCTCTACGAGCGCGGCCTGTTTTCCCTGGATGACCCGGTGCACCGCTTTATCCCGGAGTTTCGCCACTTGCAGGTGCGCAAGGCCGGTTCCTTCCCCCTGTTTGAGACGGTGCCCTGCCAGGGGCCGATGACCATCCGCCACCTGCTGACTCACACCTCGGGCCTGACCTACGATTTCCTGCGCGAATCCAACATCGACTACGCCTACCGCAAACTGCAGGTGGGCAACCCTGCGCCCGGCTATACCCTGAAGGGCATGATCGACCAGCTGGCCCAACTGCCGCTGGAATTCTCCCCCGGCCAGCGCTGGAACTACAGCCTGGCTACCGACGTGTGCGGCTACCTGATCGAAGTGATCAGCGGCAAGCCGCTGCCGGAGTACCTGGAGGAGGTGATCTTTGGGCCCCTCGGCATGGTCGACACCACCTTCAACGTGCGGCCCGAGCAGCTGCCGCGCTTTGCCAGCTGCTACGAGCGCAACCTGAAAAAAGAACTGGTGATGAACGACGATGGCCAGAGCAGTCGCTTTGCGGATCGCGAGTTCTACTCCGGCGGCGGCGGTCTGTTGTCCACCGCCAGCGATTATTACCGCTTCTGCCAGATGCTGCTGAACGGTGGCACTCTGGACGGCCAGCGTATCATCGGCAGCCGCACCCTGGACTTCATGACTCGTAACCACCTGCCGGGGGACGTGGACCTGTCCCAGTTTGCTATTGGCAGCTTCAGCGAAACGGGCTACGAGGGCGTGGGCTTTGGCCTGGGCTTTGCCACCAAACTGGACCCGGTGGCCAACGGCTATCCCGGCTCCGCCGGCAGCTTCTTCTGGGGTGGCCTGGCCAGCACTCTGTTCTGGGTGGATCCGGCGGAGGACCTCACCGTGCTGTTTTTGACCCAGTTGATGCCCTCCAGCACCTTCAACTTCCGGGGGCAACTGGAGGCCATGATCTACGCGGCGCTGGAGTAAAAATCCTGCCTGCCTCCGGGCGCAATTTGGTGATATGACCAGTTTTGGCCAAAAAACCAGCTATCAGTATTGATAGTGAGAATGAATCGCAATAGCTTTCGCTCAGGATAACGAAGGCGATGGGGTCGCAAGCCCAACTCGCCGCAACCTGTGGGGAAGTCACATGCAACAACGCATTCTTGTGCTGGCGCTGGCCGGCCTGGCAACACCTGTTATGAGCGCGCAAACGCTGGAAGAGCTGACTATCGTTGGCAGTCGCGATGCCGTGCGTGAGCTGCCCGGCTCCGCCGCACTGGTGGACAACGAGCAAATCCGCATCGAGGCGGCCAACGATATCAACCAGCTGCTGAAAACCGTGCCTGGCATTTATATCCAGGAGGAAGACGGTTACGGCCTGCGGCCCAACATCGGCATTCGTGGCGCCACCTCCGAGCGGGCGTCAAAAGTGACGCTGATGGAGGATGGGGTGATGATTGCCCCGGCGCCGTATTCCAATCCGGCGGCTTACTACTTTCCGACCACCCTGCGCATGCACAGCGTGGAAGTGCTCAAGGGCGCGCCCCTGCTGCGCTATGGCCCCCAGACTACCGGTGGCGTGATCAACCTGGTGTCGACCCCAATCCCGCAGGAGAACCAGGGCAGCATCAGTTTCCGCTACGGCGAGAACAATGAAACCGACCTGCTGGCGTCGTTCGGCGGCCGCGCCGGTGACTTCGGCTTCCTGCTGGAAACCGCCCAGCGCCGCAGCGACGGCTTCAAGGACATTGACCGCAGCAGCCGCGACTCCGGTTACGACATCCAGGACTACCTGCTGAAACTGGGTTGGGAAGGCGAGCGCCAGAGCCTGCTGTTCAAGGCCCAGTACTCCGAGGAGACCTCCGACGAGACTTACCTTGGCCTGACCGACGCCGATTTTGACCGCGACCCCAATCGCCGCTATGGCCTGTCCAGCATCGATGAGATGGACAACGATCACCAGGGCTACAGCCTGGTGTACCGGCTGGCGCTGAATGAGCGGGTCAACCTGACGGCCACGGGCTATTACAACGAGTTTGCCCGCGACTGGTTCAAACTGGGCGGCGGTGGCAGCCTTGTGAGCGCCGCCAACGGTGGCGACGCAGAGGCCCAGGGGATACTCGATGGCACTGTGGATGCCTTGGGACTGGCCTACAAACACAACAACCGTGAGTACGAATCCCGCGGCGTCGATCTGAACTTCGACCTCGACCTCGGCGCCCACCAGGTGGCCGTCGGCGGCCGCCTGCACGAAGACGAGATGGACCGCTTCCAGCCGGAGGAGATTTACGACCAGATCAATGGCCAACTGGTGTACGTGGAGACCGAGGCCGCCACCGGTAGCGACAACCGGCTGGAAGAGGCGGACGCCACCAGCCTGTGGCTGGTGGACACCTGGCAGGTAAACCCGGTGATGGAAGTGAACCTGGCCCTGCGCTACGAGGACGTGGAATCCAGCCGCCGCCAATATGCCACCGAAGATCGCAGCGACAGCCCCAGCCGCCGCAGCAACAACAGCGACGAATGGCTGCCCGGCGCCTCCTTCACCTATGAATTGGGCAACCACTGGCAGCTGCTGGCGGGTGTGCACCGGGGCTTCTCGCCCCTGGGTGGCGGCGCGGTGGACAACGAAGAGCCCGAAACCAGCGTCAACTGGGAAGCCGGCTTTCGCTACAACGGCGACTGGTTCCTGGAAGTGATCGGCTTCTACAGCGACTTCGACAACAAGACCGAGAACTGCTCCAACGCCAGCCCCTGCAGCAATGGCGATACCTCCGGCTCCTTCAACACTGGCGAGGCGCTGATTCAGGGCGTGGAGCTGCAAGTAGGCGCCGCCCTGGACGCCGGCGGCATCAGCATCCCGCTGAACCTGATGTACACCTATACCGACGCCACCATCAGCGAAGACAACCCCACCGAGGGCTTTGAGGACGGCGACCAGCTGGCCTCGGTGCCGGAAAACACCCTAAGCCTGCGCGCCGGCCTGGAAACCGCCATGGGCTGGAACAACTACGTGGTGGCCAAGTACATCGACGAGATGTGCATGGACATCGGCTGCAACAATGGCGGCAGCCGCTTCGACCGCAGCGAAGACCTGTTCGTGATGGACTTCATCAGCCGCTTCGAATTCAACCCGCAGACCGCGGTGTACCTGAAAATCGAGAATGTGTTTGACGAGCAGGCCATCGTCTCCCGCCAACCCGACGGCGCCCGGCCCAACAAACCGCGCACGGCATCGGTGGGGGTGGAGTGGGTATTTTGAGGGCGGTGCCCAGGCTGCCGGCGCGGCGTGGGCCTGTACCTGCCCACCGGGCTAGCTTGCAGGAGCCTCTGCTGTGACGGCTGCCTCGGCGGCGCGAAATGCCTGCAGGCTGGCCAGCGCCAGCACCGCTGCCGCCGGGCAGACCAGCAACGGCAGCAATGCCAGTGACTGGTTGAGCGCCTGTTCGTCCTGAAACAGGAAGTCGGTTAGCGCCGCCACCGCCGTGGGGCCCAGCGCCAGGCCGAAAAAGTTGGTGCTAAACAGCAGCAGGGCGGACACCTGGGCCCGCATGGGGTTGGGAGTGATGAACTGCAGGGCAGCCACCCCCACGCCATAGTAGGCGTTCAGGCAGAACACAATGGGCGCCGCCGCAGCCAGGGCCAGCCCGGCCGAGGGCGACAGTGGCCCCAGGCTGGCCGGCACAATCCACAGCAGGGCAATCAGCCCGATCAGCCGCACTGGCGCATCGGCATAGCCGCGGCGGTGCAGCGGCTCCACGCACCAGCCCGCCGCCAGTGTGCCGATGCTGCCGGCCACCAGGAACAGGGTGCCGAAGGTGCTGCCGGCGTTTTCCCGGGCCATGCCAAAGCTGCGTATCAGGTATTCCGGGTACCAGGCCATGGTGCCGTAGCCGAGCACCGCCAGCAGCGACAGCGGCCCGATAATGCCCAGGTAGGCCAGCCAGTGCCGCCGCATTTGCCGGCCTACCTCGGCCAAGCTCGCGCCGGTATCCGGGCCGGCGGGCAGGGCACCGCGCCGCGGCGGTTCCTTCAACAGCAACAGCAGCAGCGTCAGCACCAGGCCCGGTGCACCCACCGCGATAAAGGTCATCTGCCAGGGGGAGACCGCGCCGAACAGCGGCAGGCGCAGCTCGCCCATGCCGGCAAACCAGGCATAGGCCGCGCCGCCCAGCACGTAGGCCAGGCCGCCGCCTAGGGTAATGCCCAAGCTGTAGATGGCCAGGGCGCGGGCCAGCTTTTCCTTAGGGAACAGGTCGCTCAGCAGTGAAAAAGCCGCTGGCGACAGCGCCGCCTCACCTACGCCCACGCCAATGCGTGCCATAAATAGCGTGCCAAAACTGCGCGCGGCGCCGCACAGGCAGGTCATCAGGCTCCACAGGAAAATGCCCACGCTGATAATGCGCACCCGGTTGTGGCGGTCGGCCAGGCGGGCAATCGGCAACCCCAGCACAATATAGAACATGGAGAAGGCGAAGCCGTGCAGCAGGCTGTACTGGAAGTCGCTGATGGCAAACTCGTCGCGGATGGGGCCAATCAGCACCGCCATCACGTTGCGATCGACAAAGGACAGGATGTAGGCCAACAGCAGCAGGGCCAGGGCGTAGTGGGCCTGGCGGGAGTCGGGGGTATCGCGGGTCACGGGGCGCTCCTTGTTCTTGTTATAGCGGTGGCGCAGTCCGGATTCAGGCAGGCTTATAGCGGATGGCCGTAATGTAGAAGTGGCGCTCCCCGGTGGGGCTGCGCACGGTCACCTCGTCGTCCAGGGCGCGGCCCAGCATGGCCCGGGCCATGGGGGAGTCCATGCTCAGCTTGCCGGCGGCCAGGTCGAACTCGTCGGGCCCGACAATGCGCCATTGCTGTTCCTCGCCGGCCTCGTCCTCCAGGGTCACCCAGGCGCCAAAGTACACCTTGGCGGTATTGTCCGGCGCGCGGTCCACCACCTTCAGCTCGTCCAGGCGCTTGTTCAGGAAGCGCACCCGGGCGTCGATCTCCCGCAGGCGCCGCTTGCCGTAGATGTAATCGCCGTTCTCGGAGCGGTCGCCATTTTTGGCGGCTTCGTGCACGGCCTGGGTCACAGTGGGGCGCTCGATCTTCCACAGCTGGTGCAGCTCCGCCCGCAGGGCGGCCTCCCCCTCGGGGGTGATGTAGGTGGAGCCGCGGCGGCGTGGTGGTCGGTATCTGCTCATGGCGGGCATTCTAATTCCGGCTTGTACTTTGGTGCCAGCGCTTGCCTTCCTCCCGGGGGAAGGTTTTAGCCTGTGGTTGACCAACATCAGGAGTGTACACATGCCACAACCTCAGGACCCCGCCGTGACCGCCCGGCAACTGAGCTGCCCCCAGGGCGCATTGGCCGATGCCACGGCGCAGCGCATGGCTCGCGCCAATGCCGGCCTGATTGACTCGGCACTGGCCTGGCTTGGCCCGCAAGACGGAGAGCGCCTGCTGGAAGTAGGGCCGGGTGGTGCTGAGCATCTGGAGCGGCTGCGGGCCCGGGTGGCGAACATCCACTACACAGGCCTTGATATCTCCCCGGCAATGGTGGCGCGGGCCCGGGGCAGCCATGCCGGCCTGGTCGCCGCCGGCGAGGCCGACTTTCGACTGGGCAGCTCCCACGCTCCGCCCTTTGCCAGCGACACCTTCGACCGGGTGCTTTGCGTCAATACCCTGTATTTCTGGGCGCGCCCGCTGGACCACCTGCAGCAGCTGCGCCGCTGCCTGCGCTTCGGAGGAGCGCTGTGCCTGGCTTATGGTGATGCCGGCTTCATGTCCACCTTGCCTTTCACGCGCCACGGTTTTCGCCTTTATGACGCCGCGCAGGGCATCTCGATGCTCCAGGCGGCGGGGTTCGCCGCTATCGACCACCAGGTTTACCGGGAGGCGGGTGAGAGCAATAGCGGCGAGACGGTGCAGAAGGTCTTCCACCTGCTGCGTTGTTTGGCGCCGGGGCCGGCTTGAGGCGAGCTGCCGCCGGGCACTGCCACCGGAGGGCAAAACCCGTATAATGGCCGCCCATTTTTTGACCCGCAGAGGCCGTCATGATTGACGACAAGCTGTTGAGTATCCTGGTGTGCCCGGTGAGCAAGGCGCCCCTGGCGTACGACCGCGACAAAGAAGAACTGGTGTGCAAGGCCTCTGGCCTGGCCTACCCGGTGCGCGACGGCATTCCGGTAATGCTGGAGAGCGAGGCCCGCCAACTGACCGCCGACGAAAAGCTCGGCTGAGGGGGGAAGCATGTCAGACACCATCTTCGGCAAGATCATCAGCGGCGAAATTCCCACCGATTTCGTCTACGAGGACGAACACTGCGTGGCGATCAACGACATCCACCCGCAGGCGCCGGTGCATGTGCTGGTGATCCCGAAAAAGCCCATCGTCAAGCTGTCCGACGCCGAGCCCGACGACCAGGCCCTGCTGGGGCATTTGATGCTGGCCGCCGGCAAGGTGGCCAAACAGCTGGGGGTGGGTGATGCCTTCCGCCTGATCGTCAACAATGGCAGCGGGGCGGGGCAGACGGTGTTCCACCTGCACCTGCACATCCTGGCCGGCTCGACCCTGGCCGAAGCGCGCATGCTGGGCTGAGCCCGCACCTTAAATCCGGTAGAGATCCCCTATGAAGACCGTAGCGATACGCGAAGCTTTCCTGAGTTACTTTGAGCGCCAGGGCCACACCCGTGTGCCTTCCAGCTCACTGGTGCCCGGCAACGACCCGACCCTGCTGTTTACCAATGCGGGCATGAACCAGTTCAAGGACACCTTCCTTGGCAACGACCCGCGCCCCTACAACCGCGCGGCCAGCAGCCAGCGCTGCGTGCGTGCCGGCGGCAAGCATAACGACCTGGAAAACGTCGGCTACACCGCCCGCCACCACACCTTCTTCGAAATGCTGGGCAACTTCAGCTTTGGCGATTACTTCAAGCGCGACGCCATCCGCTTTGCCTGGCAGTTCCTCACCGAGGAGCTCAAGCTGCCGAAGGAACGCCTGTGGGTGACCTGCCATATCTCCGATGACGAAGCAGAGCAGATCTGGATTGACGACATAGGCTTTCCGAAAGAGCGCATCTCGCGCCTGGACGAAGACAACTTCTGGCAGATGGGCGACACCGGCCCCTGCGGCCCCTGTTCCGAGATTTTCTACGACCACGGTGAGGACGTGCCCGGCGGCCCCCCCGGCAGCCCCGACGACGACCTGGATCGCTACATTGAGATCTGGAACCTGGTGTTCATGCAGTTCAACCGCGACAGCAGCGGCGAAATGCACCCGCTGCCGGCGCCCTCGGTGGACACTGGCATGGGCCTTGAGCGCATCGCCGCGGTCATGCAGGGCGTGCACAGCAACTACGAGATCGACCTGTTCCAGGCCCTGATTCGCGCCGCCGCCAAGGTGCTGGGCGTGAGCGACCTGGAGCACAACTCCCTCAAGGTCATCGCCGACCACATCCGCTCCTGCGCCTTCCTGATCTGCGACGGCGTAATGCCCGGCAATGAAGGCCGCGGCTATGTGCTGCGCCGCATCATTCGCCGCGCCATTCGCCACGGCAACAAGCTCGGCGCCACCGGCCCCTTCTTTTACCAGCTGGTAGCTACCCTGGCCGAGCAGATGGGCGAGGCCTACCCGGAACTGGTGAAGCTGCAGCCCCAGGTGGAAAAGGCCCTGCTGAACGAAGAAGAGCAGTTTGCCAAAACCCTGGACAACGGCCTGGCCATCCTCAACGACGCACTGGAAGGCTTGCAGGGCAGTGAGATTCCCGGTGCCGTGGTGTTCAAGCTGTACGACACCTATGGCTTTCCGGTGGACCTCACCAACGACATTGCCCGCGAGCGCGACCTGACTCTGGACATTGCCGGCTACGAAGCCGCCATGGCCGAGCAGCGCAGCCGTTCCCAGGAAAGCGGCAGCTTCAAGGTGGATTACAACGACGTATTGAAGCTGGAGGGCAGCACCGAATTCACCGGCTACGACAGCCTGGTGGGGCAGGGCAGCGTGACCGCCCTGCTGAAGGATGGCGAACCCGTTGGCGCACTGGGCTGCGATGACACTGGCGTCGTGGTGCTGGACCGCACGCCCTTTTACGGCGAATCCGGCGGCCAGGTGGGCGACACCGGCTACCTGAGCGCCGATGGCCTGCGCCTGGAAGTGCACGACACCACCAAAGTGCAGGGCCACCACCTGCATCATGTAAAAGTGCTGGAAGGGTCCGTGGCGACCGGCGCCACCTTGCAGGCAGCGGTGGATGGCAGTGTGCGCCAGCGCACCCGCCTCAATCACTCCGCCACCCACCTGCTGCATGCGGCCCTGCGCCAGGTACTGGGCGAGCATGTCACCCAGAAGGGCTCGCTGGTGGACTCCGAGCGCCTGCGCTTTGATTTCTCCCACTTCGAGGCCGTCAAGGCCGACGAACTGAAAGCCATCGAGCAGTTGGTGAACGCCCAGATTCGCGCCAACACCGCCGTATCCACCCGCCTGATGAGCATGGAGGCCGCCATGGAAGCCGGCGCCATGGCCCTGTTCGGCGAGAAATACGGCGACGAAGTGCGGGTGCTGGCCATGGGCGAGGACGACTTCTCGGTGGAACTGTGTGGCGGTACCCACGTGGCGCGCACCGGTGATATCGGCCTGATGCGCATCACCTCGGAATCCGGCATTGCCTCTGGCGTGCGCCGCATCGAGGCGGTTACCGGCGCCGGTGCCCTGGCGGCCATCGCGTCGGTGGACGAGCGCCTGGCGCAAGTGTGCGACGCCGTCAAAGGCAACCGCGACAACGTGGTTGCCAAGGTCGGTGCCCTGCGCAATGAGGCTCGCGAGCTGGAAAAAGAAGTCGCACGCCTCAAGCAGAAACTGGCTACCTCCGCCGGCGGTGACCTCACCAGCTCCGCCGTGGAGGTGGACGGCGTGAAAGTGCTGGCCGCCAACGTGGAAGGGGCGGATGCCAAATCCCTGCGCGACACGCTGGACCAGGTCAAGAACAAGCTCGGCAGCGGCATCATCCTGCTGGCCGCGGTGGACGGCGACAAAATTGCCCTGGCCGCCGGCGTCACCAAAGACCTCACCAGCCGCGTGAAGGCCGGCGACCTGATGAAGGAGTTTGCCGGTCGCCTGGGCGGCAAGGGCGGCGGCCGCCCGGACATGGCCCAGGGCGGCGGCACCGATGTGGCGGCCCTGGCCGATACCCTGAACACCGTGCCCGACTGGGTGGCGGCTACACTGGCGGGCTAAAGCGGACCCTCATCCCATTTCGCACTATTGCCGGTTTTCACGGGCGTCCTATTGGTGTTAAATGGCGCCCCTTTGCCACCCGGGCCCAGAACGAGCGCATGAGCCTGATCGTACAAAAATTCGGCGGAACCTCTGTCGGCACCATCGAGCGCATCGAGCAAGTGGCCGACAAGGTTGCGCGTTTCCGCGGCGACGGCCACAGCGTGGTGGTTGTCGTGTCGGCCATGAGCGGCGAAACCAACCGCCTGATTGCCCTGGCCCACGAAGTGCAGGACCGCCCCGTGCCCCGGGAACTGGACGTGCTGGTATCCACCGGCGAGCAGGTGACCACCGCCCTGTTGTCCATGGCCCTGAACGAGCGCGGCGTGAAGGCCAAAAGCTACAACGGCAGCCAGGTGCGCATCCTGACCGACGATGCCCACACCAAGGCCCGCATCCGTGACATTGACGACGAGCGCCTGCACGCCGAACTGGACGAAGGCTACGTGGTTGTGGTGGCCGGCTTCCAGGGCGTGGACGAGCAGGGCAACATCACCACCCTTGGTCGCGGCGGCTCCGATACCACCGCAGTGGCCCTGGCGGCGGCGCTGAAGGCCGACGAGTGCCAGATCTACACCGACGTGGACGGCGTATACACCACCGACCCGCGTGTGGTGGACGGCGCCCGGCGCCTGGACCGCATCACCTTCGAGGAAATGCTGGAAATGGCCAGCATGGGCTCCAAGGTCCTGCAGATTCGCGCGGTGGAATTTGCCG
This sequence comes from Parahaliea mediterranea, assembly GCF_003402235.1. Lineage (GTDB taxonomy): Bacteria > Pseudomonadota > Gammaproteobacteria > Pseudomonadales > Halieaceae > Parahaliea > Parahaliea mediterranea. The sequence continues at coordinate 1,028,182 of NZ_QEWO01000001.1, read as the reverse complement.
GCAAGTACAACGTTCCGCTGCGGGTTCTGCACAGCTTCCAGGAAGGCCCGGGCACACTGATTGCGCTGGAGGACAGTTCGCAAATGGAAACCCCGACAATTGCAGGCATTGCCTTCAATCGCGACGAAGCCAAGCTGACCGTCGTCGGTGTACCCGACATGCCGGGCATCGCCCACCGCATCCTGGGCCCCATTGGCGATGCCAACATCGAAGTGGACGTCATCGTCCAGAACGTGGCGGACGACAAAACCACCGACTTCACCTTCACCGTGGCCCGCGGCGACCTGACCCGCGCCCAGGACGTGCTGAAGCAGGTGGCCGAGGACATCAACGCCCGCGAAGTGCGTTCCGACAGCAAAATCGCCAAAGTCTCAGTGGTTGGCGTTGGCATGCGCTCGCACGCCGGTGTTGCCAGTCAGGCCTTTGCCGCGCTGGCCGAAGTTGGCATCAATATTCAGATGATCACCACATCCGAAATCAAGATTTCCGTGATCATCGAAGAGAAGTTCCTGGAGCTGGCGGTGCGTGCATTGCACTCATCCTTTGGCCTGGCCAAGGAACCTCAGGACCAATCACCTGCCTAACACCCCGGGTAGGTGGTCGACGAAAGTGACAGTTTTGCTATCTTGGGAAACTGAACTACAACTAAGTTTATGACCAAACAGATTTGCCCCGCGTCACCCGGATCGGTGCCGCGGCATATGTTGCGTTACACCCACAACCCAACAGGCACAAGACTGGAGAAAAGGACATTATGCTGATCTTGACACGCAGGGTTGGAGAATCACTGATGGTGGGCGACGACATTACCGTCACCGTCCTCGGTGTAAAGGGCAACCAGGTGCGAATCGGCGTCAACGCGCCCCGAGATGTGGCCGTTCATCGCGAAGAAATTTACAACCGCATTCAGGACGGCGGCGAAGACGAGCCGAAAAAAGAAGAATCTTCCAGCTGAACTCGCCGCAACACTTTGAATTTACAGCCGTTGTGGTATCATGCCGCGCCTGTGTTGGAGGTCTGACAGCCCCCTCAACATAGACACCCCGGAGAGCTGGCCGAGTGGCTGAAGGCGCACCCCTGCTAAGGGTGTATAGGCTTATCCCCTATCGAGGGTTCGAATCCCTCGCTCTCCGCCATACAGGCCCCAATCAGTTGATAGCTTCAATTGATTGGGGCTTTTTCGTATCTGGCTTCCCATATCCCCTCCCATACTTTTGGAGCCCTACCGGCTCTACCCCATAAACTGGGGACGGGCATCAATCCGTAGCAGATGGGTAATAGTGGTGGTGCGCATCGAGACGGTCCCGGCAATCTGACAATGTCAGTAGCGATGCTACGCAGGCCTGCCGAAAAGCACCCCTCGGATTCCGACAATATGTCGACGAAAGACGCCACGTGTCCGAAGGGTTGTGTTGTAAGCTGGTCTCGGACCACTGAGAGTCATCAATGAGAGGCGTATCATCAGGTGCCACGAGGGGAGACGGGCTGCGATTCTTCCTGTGGCGTGGTGAAAATATGCTCACTCAGTAATGGTGTCTGTTGGGGGTGAATGCGCTGGTTCATTGACTTCGTCGAGATCGAGCGTGTCGTGAGTCCGCTTGATGACATAGGCCTGGATGTCGTGGGAGTCCTGCTCGCTGAGGATGCTGGCGAAGGACACCATGCCGGCGTTGGTGAGTAGGCCCTCAAGGACGATCCGGTCCCACAATTTGTGGGTCGCCTTGTTAGTATAGCGCAGGTCTGGAAGCACACCGCCACTCACGACCGCGTCGCCATGGCAGGCGAAGCAGGTGCGGTGGTAGAGCGCCTTGCCCCGGGCAACCTGCTCTTCGCTCGCCGTGTTGGCAGGCGGGTCCAGGATCTTTTCGACAGGCGGCAGTTCGGGCAGTGCCTCCTTGCCGCCCAGTTTGAACGCCAGTACGCGGCTGACATTGCGGTTGGCGGCGTTGCCGTCCTCAAAGGCGCCGCCCTGCACCAGCGGCATAGACCCGCCCCAGCCAGCAAGTACGGTAATATACTGCTCGCCATTGACGGTGTAGGTGATTGGGGGGGCTACGATGCCGGTTTGCGCGGGGAATGACCACAGGCGCTCGCCGCTATCGGCGCGATAGGCCACCAGGTCACCCTCACCGTTCCCCTGAAACAACAGATTGCCCGCAGTGGAAACCACACCGCCATTCCAGGGTACCTTGTGGCGAACTGTCCAGGCGGGACCGCTCTTTACCGGATCCCAGGCTATCAGCAGCCCCTTCAGGGTCGCTTTGGCGGCCTGACGTGCCACCGGATCCTCGGGCCAGGAGACTTTTTCGCCATCCACACCCACATTCACACCGACACTCAAGAAGCGGAAGTTCTCCTCTATAACGTAGGGGAAGCTGGAGTCGAGAGCGGGGATATAAACCAGGTTGTTGCCAGGGTGATAACTCATCGGCTGCCAGGTGTGCGCGCCAAAGGTACTGGGCTGGCCCATGAACATCTCGTCCGTGTAATAGGCTCGGGGGTCAATGTCCGGGCGTCCCGTTGCAGGGTCGAAGCCCCTGATCCAGTTGACGGTCACAAAGGGATTCCCGGAGATGAACTGCCCTGTCTCCCTGTCGAGTACATAGAAAATGCCATTCTTGGGCGCCTGCATGATGACCTTGCGCTCGACACCGTCGATTTTCAACTCGGTGAGGATCATGTGTTGGGCGGAGGCGTAATCCCAACTGTCGCCCGGCGCTGTCTGGTAGTGCCAGACATACTCGCCCGTGTCCGGGCGCAGGGCAATGATGGAAGAGAGGAACAGGTTGTCGCCTCCGCCGGGGCTGCGCAGCTTGCGACTCCAAGGTGAGCCATTTCCGGATCCGATGTACAGCAAATCGAGTTCTGGGTCGTAGGACATGGAATCCCATACGGTGCCACCACCGCCATTTTTCCACCACTCGCCACCGGACCAGGTCTTGGCAGCCATTTCCAGGGCAGGATTTTCAAAGGGTTCATCGGGATTTCCAGGTACCGTGTAGAAACGCCAAGCCTGGTCCCCAGTGTCAGCGTTGTAGGCGGAGACGTATCCCCGGACGCCCATTTCTGCGCCACCGTTGCCGATGATCACTTTGTCCTTGACCACTCGCGGAGCACCGGTAATGGTGTAGGGAGGTTCGGTGGGCGTAGTCTGCACAGACCACGCCAGTTCGCCGCTGTCGGCCTCAAGCGCGATCAGACGGCCATCAAGGGTACCTACGTAGACACGTCCTTTCCACACAGCGACACCGCGATTGACCACGTCGCAGCAGGCTTTTGCGCCTGTTGCTGGCGGCACTTTGGGATCATACTCCCACAGCAGTTCTCCATTGGCGGCGTCCAGGGCGTAAACCCGGCTCCAACTTCCGGTGAGGAACATCTTCCCGTCTACGACGACCGGGGTGGCTTCGAGGCCACGGTGGGTTGGCAGGTCATAATGCCAGGACAGACCGAGATTGCGCACATTTTCGGTATCGATCTGGGTGAGTGGGCTGAACCGTTCCTCATCGTAGGTGCGACCGTGGCTCATCCAGTTGCCGGGTTCACTGTCAGCATTGATGATGCGTTCTCCATCCACATAGGCTGGCGCTTTCGCAGCCGTCGGTGCGGTAGCGGTGGCCGCAGCGACAGATGGCTTGCCGGCCGTACTGACCGACTCATCGCGGGCACAGCCGAAGGCGCACAGGCCTGCGAGCAGTAGTACGCTGGCTGTGCCAAGTTGACGATCGTTCGGTTGGAAAACAGGGCAGAGTTGCTTCCTGGTCACGGAATTCTCCTAGAGTATATTTTCCTGCAACTGGCGGGTAAGGTAGTCTGCCTGGCGCAGTGCCAGTGCGACGATGGTCAGTGTTGGATTGCCGCAGCCGACGCTAGGGAACAGGCTACCATCACAGACGAAAAGGTTTGCAATATCATGGGTCTGCCCCCAGGGGTTACAGACGCTGGTTGCCGGATCGTTACCCATGCGGGCTGTACCCATATTGTGGGTAGCCGGTAGCATATCGACGATAGCGTGTACTTTTTTTGCGTTCAGCGCCCGGTAAATCGCCTTGCCACACTTCAAGGCATACTCTTTCATACGCCGGGTGTTGGGGTGCTCCTCATAGTGAACGATAGGTACGGGCAGTCCGTAGCTGTCTCTCTCGGTCGGGTGTAGCGTGATGCGATTGCTCTGTTGGGCAAGGTCCTCGCCGTGAATCAGCATGGCCGCCAGGTGATCGTAGTTCTCCAGCGTGCTCGCATAGTCTTCACCCCAGCCATTCGGGTCGAGGAACTTGGCAAACATCTCCGGTGCGAAAGGGACTGTCAGCATTAGGATGCCACCAGCGAAACCCCGCTCGGGATTGTGACCGGCTTCGTCTCGGATGATGCCAGCTTGGTGGGCGCCCCGGTGTAAGTTGACCGGCCCGGGCATTTCTCCGACCACACTGGCGATAAAGTGTCGCATGTAGTTGCGTCCCACCTGATCACTGCTGTTGGCGAGACCATTGGGAAACCTGTCGCTGGTTGAGTTGAGCAGCAAGCGGGAAGTTTCTACCGCGTTGCATGCGACACAGACGGCGCGCGCCTTCTGGATCCTGAGCGTTCCCTCGCTGTCGAGATAGTGGACCTCGTCGACCCGCCCTTGCGCATTGTGTCCTATGCGCACCACCATCGACTCCGGACGCAGTTCGAAGTGTCCACTGCGCTCCGCCTGTGGAATCTCGGTGTAGAGAGTTGACCACTTGGCCTGAATTACACAGCCGCTGGTGCAGAATCCGGATTGCACACAGGCCGGCCTGCCGTCTCGTGCCACGGAGTTGATGGCCACATGATTGGTGTCGATGTCGGTGTAACCCAGCTTACGTGCGCCAGCTTCCAACACCTTGTAATTATTGTTACCCGGTAGAAGAGGTATGTTGTGGGTGCCGGTGACGCCCATGCGGTCTTCCGCGAGACTGTAGTAGGGACTCAATGTTTCCAGATCGAAAGGCCAGTCCTGCAGGTTAGTGTCGGGGATGTCACCGTACAACGAGTCGGTGCGGAATTCATGCTCCTGTAGCCGCGGGCACGAGGCCGTCCAGTGCATTGTGGTGCCGCCGACTGTCTTGCAGGTCCACACCGGTAATCCTGGCACCGTTTGGCCGCTACTGATGCGTGGGTCCAGCCAGGTCAGTTTGCCGAACATTTCGGTTTCGTCGTTGACGACGTCCGCGGGCGACAGTCGTCGCCCGGCTTCCAGGCAGACGACATCGACGCCATTCTGGGCGAGTTGGTTGGCCAATACGCCGCCTCCGGCTCCAGAACCGATAACCACGACAACGGAGTTGTCGGTCAGTGCGAATTGCTTGTTCATTTATCCTCCAGCCAGTCAATGTCGTCGAACCCCCGGTGCAGGTAGCCGCCGTACTCGATGGAGGAGCCCTCATAGCCAACGAGCTTCCACACCGCAGGGTTGCGATAAAGAGATTCAATGGTGCGGTTGCGCAGGTAGCCGAAAACGCTGGCGTCCTCGATGGCGGCCAGGGCTTCAATCTGCGCGTCATGACTCATCTGCATCCAGTTTCTCGCTACCGCCTTATTTAGCAGGATTGGTGTCTCGGCTACGGAGTGCAGGAGGCCCTCGTTGGTTGAAATGTCAGCCTCGATGTCTTTCACCACGCCGAGGTAGATCTCATCCGCCAGGCCTTCGTGAGGAAACAGCAGTCGGGCTACTTGGACAAGTGCCAGGCTGGTTGCGGGAGAAAGGTGCTCCAGTCCCATTGCCTGGGTATCGTGGGTTGTAAGAGACAGCGGGGCAAGCGAGAGCGCAGGCGCGCTCAATAGAATTTGGAGCAGGGCGCGCCGGCTCAACGTCGTGCTGGTGGCTGGCGAAAGTTCTGAGTGTTTCATGATCTGATCCTCAATCGATCTCCCAGGATGTCTCCAGGCCCCCAATCAGGGCCACGATTGTCCGGTTCAATGGGCAGGGAATTTGCAATCTGGTAGCGAACTGTACGATGCCGCCATTCAGGGCGCCGACCTCGGTGGGCTTGAGGTGACGTACATCTATCAGCATGCTGGGTGCATGGTCGTAGGCCTTGAGCGCTGCCTTGTTCAGCATGTCCAGTGGATCGCTGTGCAGGCTGATTCCCAGGGCTTTGGCGACTGTGATGCCCTCGCGGGCTATCCCGTACATGAGTTCCCGCAGTTCTGGTTGCTGATACATACGGCCAAAGGTCAGCCCGGTGAGCGCGCAAAGCCCGTTGGCGGCTGAATTAAAAATCAACTTGCTCCACTTGATACCCCGGGGATCTGGCACAGCATGACTTTCAATACCCTTGTCGTTGAGTAGGTCGGTAAGGGTGCGTGCATCTTCTAGAGTGGCCTGTTTGCTGGCGGGGCCGATCCAAGTTGTCCCGTCGGTATCGAAATCGATGCTGCCGGGTCGGACGATATGTCCCCCAAGCATGGTCGTGCCGCTGAGAATGCGGTCGACGTATTCGCCCATGATTTCTTCGTTACCGACGCCATTTTGCATACTGCAAACGATACCGTTCCTCAGCAAGTGAGCTGTATCCGCGATTGCCTCGCGGGTATTGGCGAACTTGGTGACCACGATGCCGATGTCGCAGGGCGGAATGCAGCTGGGATCTATCGTGGCGTGAACCACGGCCCGGTACTGTTTGCGGCCAGCCAGTGTCAGCCCGTTCTCGTTCAACGCGCGAACGTGGCTTTCATTTCTGTCGTAGGCCCAGACGGTTACATTCTCGTGCATGGCCAGATGGGCGCCGAAAATTCCGCCCAGGGCGCCGCAGCCTACAATACAAACATTCATATGCAAGGGGCCTGGGGTGAACATGCAGGCGTTAACACTCCCTTAGTTGCGCCAGCCGGAGTGGAGGAAGGTGTTTTGCCCTGGGTGATGGATGCCATACGACTAGAACGCATAGCCCAGAGTGAGGAACCACTGGCGGCCTCGGTCGTAGGCTTGCATGTCAAATCCGAAGCCGGGCTGGTAGTCGCCGAATATCCGGTAGTTCTCATCATTGAGGTTGGTGACGCCCGCGGTGGCGTGGAAGCGCTCCGAGGGGCTGTTCCAGCGCACGCTGGCGTTGACTACATGATAGTCAGGCTGGAAGAGGGGCTCCGCGATGCCGGGACGGAAGGGAATGCCATTGGCGTTCGTGTAGAACTCAGACCGGTAGTTCACGTCGACCCGGGGCAGCAGTGTAGAGCCGCCGGGCAGTCTGAACGTTTTCTCAAGCGAGGCGTTGATGTTCCATTCTGAAATCAACGTAAACGGTGAGTCCAGTGTTAGGCCGGTAGCCTCGGCTCCCGGATTGATCTTGTCGTAACTGGCATCGAGATAGCCCAGCCCAAAGTCTACGCGCCAGTCGGCTGCCGGAACCCAGGACAGCTCCAATTCAACACCCTGCATGGTTGCTTCACCGGCGTTCGTAGTGAAGGGACCGATACGGGATGCGTCCGCTACCAGCAATTGCATTTCGGTGTACTCGGTGTAAAACAGCGCCGTATTGAGTCGCATCTTGCCATCCATCAGTTCTGCCTTGGCGCCGAGTTCATAGGAATCTACGTACTCAGGGTCGAAGCTGGGCAGGGAAGGCTCTGGTGGGAACACACGCTGGGTGAAGCCGTCGCTCTTGTAACCTTCGCTGTAAGTTGCATATACCATCGTGCTTTCGCCGATGTCATACGATAAGTTCAGATAGGGAGTTACTTCCTCAATAGAATTATTGACCGTTTCGTAGGGAACGATGCGATCGCCTACTTCACAGGGGATGTGGAAGGACGGCACGAAGCATGGGAAAGCCTGGGGGCCTAGTGGTAGCGCCTGAATATACTGGTCAGGTAGGTAGTCGCGGTCGTCCTCTGTGTAACGCAGACCGGCGGTGACTCTCAGTGCGTCGGTGATGTTGTAGGTGGTCTGGCCATAGACAGCGATACTTGTATAGTCGAAGTAACCGCCACTTTGGATGCTGACGGGGAAGAAGTTGTTCGGATTCAGGTTTTCGCCGTCTTCCTCGAAATAGTAAAGGCCGACGTTCCACTGCATGCGATCGTTGAATGCATCGCCCAGTAATTGGAATTCCTGGGAGAACTGGTCCTGTACAAACGTGTCGCTAACGTGGTTGATCGGGTTCCGGTAGGGGCCGTCTGGGTCGGGCGTCAGCGGGGTTCCAACTTCCTGATGGCCGCCGTCGCGGTCCTGGGCGAAAGAACCGTCGATTGAGCGATAGGCGGTGATCGACTTGAAGGTGAAATTGTCAGCTTCCCACTCAAGGGTGAAGTAGGCGCCCTCGGTATCCAAATCGGAGTAATTGGGGCCGGTGCCGAGGTTGGTGTTATTGCCAGTCACCACGGTATCGTTGGTGTAGCAGGCCGGGGAGGCTTCCGGGCCAAAGCAGTTGTAGGGGTTGCCGCCGCCTGCGAAGGCGTTGTGGCCGGTGACAAAGCTGCGAGGCGTTTGCTCAGGGGTGTCGACCCGAGTGATCAGAATGGGCGGACCATTGGTCTTGTCTGTGCCGTACTCCATGGCGAGATCTATGGTCAGGCGCTCTATCGGTTCCCAACGAAACGCGAGACGGCCATTAACGTTGTCCTGGTTGCCGAGGTCCTTGCTGTCGAATGGACGTTTCACATAGCCGTCCTGCTCGAAACTCGCTAGCGAGGCGCGCATGAAGAAGTTGTCTGTTAGCGGGATGTTGATAGCGCCGCGCACATCTATACGATTATCGGTGCCGAGGGTGGTATCGATCTTGCCGGAAAATTCGTCGTTGGGTTTTTGTGTGGTGATGCTGATAGCGCCACCGATAGTGTTGCGTCCGAACAGTGTGCCCTGTGGCCCTCGCAAGATCTCGACTCGATCAATATCGATCATGTCGAACACTGAACCCACGGTGCGGCTCAAATAGACGCCGTCGACGTAAATGCCAACACCGGGCTCAGTGGTGGGAGCGAAATCCTTCTGTCCAATACCGCGTATGAATACGGCTGCATTGGAGCCCACGCCGCTGTTAGAGGGCGTATTCTGGAAAACCAGGTTGGGCGTCAGATCCTGCAAACGGTTGATCTTACTGATGCCCTGCGCCTCAAGACGATTTGACGAAAAGGCGGAGACTGCAATGGGCGTATCCTGCAAGCCCTCTTCACGCTTGCGTGCGGTGATCACGACCTCCTCAAGGGCGCTGGCCCCACCCTGGGCAAAGCTGAGGCTTGCCGGATAGGTACACGTCAAGCACAGTGCCGTGCGAAGTAATATGCGTCTGGTTTGAGAGTTGGATTTCATGTCCGCTTTCCCCCGGTCGGAAACTCAATGTGTTGACGCCGCGCCTCTTGTGGAAGGCTGGCCTGGTTGAACTTGGGTAGAACATTTTTATGTGTCAGTAAGGCAACGAAGTCGCGCATACGCTGTTCACGGTAGGCGTCGACATCGATGTTTTGATAATTGAAAAAGCCGACGCCATCCCTGATTCCGTTGCGGCCTTCTTCCATGTTGCTATTGATGATCGCGGGTGCCCGGTAGCGTTCATCCAGAGCGCCCGAGAGATATTTCGATGCGTAGTACAGAATGTCGCCACCACCCCAATCGATGAACTCCAGCAGGCCGAGTACGGCAAAGCGCAAGCCGAAGCCGTAATTGACGGCTTTGTCGATGTCTTCGGGTGAGGCCACACCTTCTTCCACCAGCCGTGCTGCTTCGTTCATCGCCAGGGCCTGGATGCGTGGGACGATATAGCCCGGCGATGCCGAGCATACGACAGGTACCTTGCCGATACTCTCCAGGGATGCGACCAGATCGTCGACAGACTGCTGGCTGGTATCGTCGCCCCGGGCAATTTCCACCAGAGGCATGAGATGTGCTGGATTCAGCCAGTGGGCGTTGAGAAAGCGGCTGGGCTGGTACACCCATGTGGCCAACTCTGTCACCAAAAATGTGGAAGTGGTTGAGGCGATAACGGCATCGGGACTGGCGTTTTCTGCCAGGTATTTGAGGCACTCCACCTTGGCCGTCATTACCTCGGGCACTGCCTCGAAGATGACATCACACTGGGCGAGCGCTTTGCCGGGGGCTTCGCGATGGCTAAATGTGAGGCGTTCCAACACCTGGTCGACTGCGTTTTCCTCTAACAGTCCTATCTTTGTCAGAAATTGCAGATCAAGGGTCAACTCTTTCAGTGCCGCGTGATACAGGGCTTCCCGGTCTGCTTTCGATCGCTGTTTGATGTCCACAAGTAGCACCGGGATACCGGCGAAGATGTAGCTGAGTGCGATTCCTCGCCCCATGCGTCCAACTCCAATAACACCTACGCTTTTCATCTGGCGCTTCCCTCCTCAGAATTGTCCGGTTTGCAGCAACGTGTACATTTGCTCCCGGTTCAGTCCGACCAGGCCCAGGTTTTCCAGAGTTCGACCCTCTCGGTACAGATCTCGCCCGGTGACGCCGCTTGCCACGTTCAGCAGGCCTTCCGCTACTGGGGTAGAAACGCCAGCCCAGCGACCCACCGATACCAGCAGGGACAGTCCCAGCCGGGTGTCTTCCAGCATGTATCTATGCCTTTCTAGGTCGATATCCTCGCGCCAGTCGCCGCTATCGGTCAGTTTTTCGTGTGCCGAGCGGCCGTACATCCACTCATCGCCTTCGCCTTCCTTGTTGTAGTGATCCGCCAGTGGGAAATGTGGGGCGCCGTAGCCAAGCGCTTCACGCAGGGCTATGCGCTCTCCATCCAGTGCCGTGGTCACTCTGCGGATAGAGGGCTGAGTGCCTTCGTTGTGAATGTCCCAGGCATCGAAATGCTCCAGTGGTCCAGCATTCATCAGGATCAGCGGAGGATGAATGATCGGGCCCGCATTCATCAGGGCGCCACTCAGAGCATCCTTGCAGTGCTCGATCGGGTATATCTCCTTCAGTCGATTCAGCGCATAGTCCGAGTTGATGGCGGGAAAGACACCTGTGGGTAGGCGAGTGGCGTAGCCGCTGATCACCACGCGTGTCGGCCCGTGTTTGCGCGCTAGGTAGGGAAGGGTACCCGTCTCGGCAAAACTGACATCGGCGTTATTTTCCGCGTCACGCATCGCGCGATAGAACACATAGCTGCCGAAGGTGCCGGGGGGAAGGTAAACCGCTTGTCCGTCGACCAGTAGCGGCGCCAGATCTTTTGAGAGAGCCTCATGGGTCGTTGCAGGCAGGGGTATGACGATAATGTCAGCGCCCGTGACAGCCTCTTCCAGGGAGGTGGTGGGCTTGGCAATGATGATGTCACGCTCGCCATTGAAGTCGACGACCGTAATGCAGCGTGACTGGATAAGTGGCTGCAAAGCCTGGTTATCCCGCCGCCAAAAACGTACCGTGTGGCCTTTCTCGGAGAGTTCGGCAGCTGCTGCATAGCAGCCGTGCCCCCCACCCAATACTGCTATTTCCATAAACTGCTTCCTTGTAGATCCATTCTGGAGAGGAATGACCTTTGTGCGATCAGGTCATTCCGGCTTCCGCTAGAGGAGTGCGATTCATTGGTGGCACATTCGAAACCTGCCTGGCTGTAGCCCGGTAGTATTTGCAACCACAGGCGGTAACGACTACCGCCAGCACGGCCCCGATACCGGCGACCAACGCCATCGAATACCCGACCAGATTCTCTTCGCGGAAAAGGTAGTCAGTGCACAGTGCCACGAGAGTTGCACCGCCGGTGATGCCAAAGAGGTTCAGAAAAAGGAAGAACACTGCGGTCACCTGGGCGCGCATGCGGTTGGGTGCTGCAATTTGCAGCGCAGCGGCTGAGGTGGCCAACGGAAAGCTGGCAAAGAAAAAGGCCACAGCCAGGACCGCGATGGTTGAATCCAGTCCTGGCATGAACGGAAATGCCAGTGCCGGAAGCAGGGCACCGATGCCGCCAGTCATGCCAGATTTCATTGCCGCGTCGGTGTGTCCGCGGCGACTCCAGAAGTCGGTCAGGCAGCCGCTGGCGAGCACCCCCAGAGCATTGCAAACCAGCACAATGGAACCGAGATACAGTCCCACCTCTCTGGTAGCCAGCTCGAAATTCCGCAAGAGGAAGGCAGGGGACCAGGAAAGCAGTGCAAACAGCACCATTGAAAGCAGACCGAACCCGAGATTGAGGGAGAGGAATGTCTGCCAGTTCAGGCGCATGTAGGCGCCAACCTCAGCCAGCGAGTAACCGCTGTGACCTTCCTCGACGCCCTTGCGAGCAGGGTCCCGCACAGTCAGCTGAAACAGGGCTGCCAGTAGAAGGCCTGGCGCGCCGACAATAAAGAAGGTCATCTGCCAAGGCTTGATTTCACCTATTACCGGAATCGTAATTGTGCCGATACTGGAGACTACCCATTCAATGGCGACACCGCCGACCATGAACGCAATGCCGGCACCAAAAAATGAGCCCATCGAATAGATACCCAGTGCCAGGCCTAACCTGGATTTGGGAAAGGCGTCGGTGATCATCGAGTAGGCCGCCGGCGAAAGTGCCGCTTCGCCGACGCCGACACCCATACGGGCGAAGAACAGGTGCCAGAAATTTTTCGCTAGGCCACAGACCATGGTGGCTGCGCTCCATACCGCTACACCTATAGCGATAATGGCCGGGCGCGATCGCGTGTCCGCCATGCGTGCAATCGGCAGGCCCATCAAGGCGTAGAACAGGGCGAAGGAAAAGCCGTGAATCAGGCTGAACTGAGTATCGTTCAGGTCAAAGTCAGCCCGGATGTGCTCGACTAGCAAGGCCAGGATCTGCCGGTCGATGAACGAAAAGACGTAGGCGACCATGCACAGCACCACCATGTACCAAGAGCTGGCTAGCACGTTATTTGTGTCGAGATGGGCTGAGCTGTCTAGGGAGCTGTTCAAGTGATGGTCTCCGGTGGTGGAGCGCTGGCTTGCGTTGGTGATGCGTTATAAGTTAATCGGATATTTGCGGTGAACCGTCAAATGCCGATTTATAGATACCTTTTTTTTGAAAGCCTTTTATTCAAGTGATTTCTGGCTTGGCGTTAATTTATACCTAAAATGTTGGCAAATAAAAATCAAATGATTTTTTGTCTGATATACAAAAAACAAATAATATGAGGGGGTTGCCGGGGTGCGGCGAGAGGGACGCGTGCGCAGTATTATTCCTGCCGGCAAAGGTTCAGCAGTATTTCCTGCATCCAGCGGTGCGCGGGGTCATACTCCAGTCCGGCGTACCACATGAGGTAGTAGTCGACCTTGAATCCGGGAACGGGAAGGGGGAAGAGGTTGAGGTCGTATTGCGCAGCATAGATTCGGCCAACCCTGGAGGGTAGGGTGCAGATGAGGTCCGTACTGCTGACAATGTATGGATAGTTGAGAAAACTGGGGACCACCATCGTGCGGTGGCGCCTCACGTCCATGGCGGTGAGGAATTCCTCCATCACTGACACCCGCTGGCCGTAGGGATAGACCACCACCTGTTGGGCATCGAGGTACTGATCCAGCGTAAGTTCGTCGCGAATAATCGGGTGAGCCTTTCTGACCAGGCAGGAGGCGGTTTCGGTGATAACGTGCGCATTGTGGAAGTCCTCTTCCACCATCTGCATATAGTCAATATTGAAGTCGACCGTACCGAACCGCATCTTGTCGATGAGCCTGGCATCATTACTCGAATGTATATTGATTGTTACCGGGGAGCCGAGTTGCTGCAGGTAATACATCAGCCGGGGGGCGATGAGTACGCCGCCATAGTCCATGGACGCTATGGTAAATGAGCGGTTGCTCGCCGTGTAGTCGAATTCCTCGGGTTGGGTCAGGGTGTTGCGAATCATCTCGAGAATCTGCCGAACTGGCTTCTCGAGCTCCTGGGCGCGGGGAGTTGGTCGCACGCCGCGCCCAGTGCGGATGAAAAGCTCATCCTTAAGGATCAGGCGTAAGCGCGACAAGGCGGCACTGGTCGCAGGCTGGCTCATGCCGATCTTTTCGGCTGCTCTTGAAATATTACCCTCGGTGATGACCGCATGGAATACGGTGAGGAGGTTGAGGTCGATACTCCGAAGATTCATGGCGTAGGTCCGGAAATTTCCAGTCGATCGGAGGTACGTCTGCTCAGATGGCCGTTTGGTGGGCAACAGGAGCGCCGCAGGGCGTTGTGATCTGTCAGGGCGTACCGACAGTGACGATAGCATGAATTTGGCGTCGCGGAGTTCGTGTTCTCCCCCGGTTCCCCTGCGACGCGCGGTCCTGATAAGTGGATTGCGGTGCTACCTTCGCCGACCCCGGACGCCTGGAAGGTGGGTGCAATGTCTACGAGTCCGCCTGCGCGGGCTGTCATGCGTTGGGAGCAGCCCGTACGCATGTGATGTCAGCAATCGAATATCGGATCGACGAATCGTTGAGGCAAGCGGCCATATGCTGATGCACCGGTGCTCAATGCTGTAGCGGAATTCTAACCTAATGGCTTGTAGGCTGGCCGCGCTAATCTTTGGCCTTGATTGCACCTTCGACACCGCCCTTACCTTCTGCCCATTGTTCCCATACGGTGGGGGCTAATTGCGTTGAGCTTTGATACTGGATGGCGCTCCCTCGAAGACAAAATCATTCAGAAACATACGCTGGCTGTAAAGCTTACGCTCAATCGCGGTCAGTTCTGCTTCTCCACTAATGTCATCCCAAGTGCTGCGGATAACCTCGATTTGTCGCTTGATAATCTCCTTCGCTGCATGGTCATCAAGTTGAAAGCTAGGTGCAGCTTCAAGGCAATTTTTCAGTGTGCTCGCTCTATTATCTCCAACGATCAGCATGGCTTGGCTGGCCACATTCCCCGTGCGGCTCTGTGGGCAAATGTCGTAGGCGGGTGTCAGGGACAGTTGCTCACCGTTCCAAAATGCCGCGTGGTTGCGTGCATGGTCGTCGGTGTTTCCGCACAGGATGTTAAACACCAGGCGACCAAATAGCTCCTGCAGGGTCGACTTTGGGGAAGTAAATCGGTGTCGGACAATCTCCGCGAGGTCTTCATAGCTGGCATAGCGCGCCATCATTTCATCAAGACCGAAGAGGGTTAGCGCTGACATCATGGATTTGCGTGTCCAGCCGTTCTCTGTCCGGGTGCGGTCAAATCGCTCAATCAGCAACACGTCTTTTTCGGCGACGCGGGCAATTGTGACTGGGGCGACACTGAGGCCGACTTTTTCAGCAAGGCGCATGGCGACGTACTCAGCCTTTACCACGTTGTAGGTGTCTGTTGATGAGGAAAACTTTGCAATCAATTTCCTGTCGCCATCCTGAAGCAGTGCCTTGGGGCGGGCTCCGCCTAACGATGAGCCGTGAAACAGTGCTTGATCCAGGTCGGGCGAAAGAGGGACGCCTTGTTCAACCTTCTCAGCAGCGCTCAATAGCTCTTCGAGTGTTGCTGTCTCTATCGTACGCGGCACGTATTTTGAGGGAGAGGGCTGGAAGTCGAGTGCCCCCACGCGGTCTGATCCAGACGCCAACAGATAGGTTAGTTCATCAAGTGCGGCTATGTCGGTATCTTTACCTTTGCGCCCGAAGGTTCGGTTCAGGATAACCCGGCGCCCCCATGCGTCGGGGGCAGCGTCGCGCAGGCAACCGGCCATGCTCAGGCCGGCCTCGGGCGGAATGGCGCCGCGGCGCAGGGGAAGTTCCGGGAGATAGATGGCCATACAGTTATTGCGCTGCAGATAGCTTTGGCCGTAGTTATAAATCAGCCGTTCGCCGTCGCGCGAAATTCTTCCAGCGACCACTGGCTCTGTCGCCCCCGGTAACCAAAGCCAGACGAAGGCCTCATCTGGCGTAGATAGTCGTGGGCGATCAGAAGTCATCGTTGATATTCTGCTTTTTTTTGCGTGCAGCCTGCGGGAGCAGGGTGAGTTTATTGTGCTCAATAGCAAGGTGTCGTGTCAGGGTGGTTGGTTCGGCTTCAAACAGGTGTATCCCCAGAATTGCGGCCAGTTCAAACGCCGCGCCAATGGATGTGCCCATTTCGCCCTGTTCTATCCGGTGTACGAGGCCGCGCGAAACGCCCGCCCGCTCGGCGATATCCGCCACTGTCAGGCTGCGCTCAATGCGCGCGTTGCGGATCATTAGTCCAAGAAGTTTGACGGCTTCTCGGGCGTAGCGGGAATAGCTTCTGTGCGCTGGTTTTGACATGGGCGATAGATCTATAAATAGGGTTTAAAGATGCTTTGCGCTTCATTTATGCACCATATTGGCAGCAAGGTGCTGGTCTTGCAAGGTTGTTCAATATGGTAATGATCTTTAAGCGGGTCATAAATAACTATAGTGACCTGTTAATGGCTCTATTCCTCGCATGCTGGTAGTGCGGCGTTTGTCGATGTTGAGATTTAAGCAATAGATACAACGCTTCAGTCCCGGAATTTCAAAAGCCGCCGCCGTTGGAGCGCATGCAGCAATTTGGTGTTGTGGCACAGTTCAGCCAGCGCGTTATGCTCGCTTCGAGTGCCCCAGCGCTATCCGGTGGACCACTTTGAAGCATGTTCGGAAGCTTCCTGATCGCAGGCGGCTGATTCCCATCAGTGCAGTTTTTGGGAACTTGGAACCGTGCTGTACTTACCACAATTCCTATTCGACGCTACAGCCGTTAATTCTTAAGATGATGGCCTGGACAATTCCATTCGCATGCATCGGTAAGGGCCAATAACCACGTGAGAACGCGCCGGCATCAGTTTTTTTCATCCCAATTCACAATGGCCCTTGCCGCCTTGATGGGCGCGGCAATTGCTGTGAATGCCTGTACCAAGGTGGGGCCCGCGCTGGATTCGAGCGCGGAGCGTGATGCCAATCAGGCGCCGGAATTTACGACACCGGTGGCCGAGTTGAGGCTGGCGGACGGACGGGTCACGCTGTTCGGCATCAAAGCCTGCAAGGTCTATCAGTCTGTGATGTCCGGTCAAGCCCGGCAGGGTTGGGAACTGCTATTCAAACCCGCGCCTTACCCGTTGCCACAGCAATGTGTGAGAGAGCGGCTAGAGTTTGACGGGGAGTATATTCAGGTGGAAATTGGCACCCAGGCGATGGGGGCGGGCGGGTGCTGCACTCACTATGCGGCCTATCGCAGCCGGGATGGCGAGCACTGGGAGGTGCGCCCGGCCACTTCGATCACGCAATGGCAGCCGCTGGAGGCAGCAGGCGCAAACAGCCCCGAATAGGAGTGGGTGTGGCTATAGGGAAAGGCTCCACCATTGCCGCGCTCGCCCAATGAGGACCCGTTTGCCGATGCGGTAAGTTGGCGCGGCTGCGCAATCAAAAGCTTCGCAAATTTCAGCTTCAGCCTGGACTCTTTCCGGTGCTGCTGTTTCCCCACCTGAAAATTTACATGAACTTTTGCGGATGAAAGCCAACCAACAACTGACGCACGGTGCTTTCGCAGCTTTCGGTGTTTCCCCTGCGAAAGCCTGTGACGGCCCTCCCGGCCAGTGTGCGGAATTTGCAGTGGCGGGGCGGTGTTGAACGGATAGGCCGAAACGACTTTGGCATTACGACAAGTACAATCCAACGAGAGGACTTTCGAATGAAGATTGCCAAGTACATTGGCCACTGGATGCTGGTTCCCGCCATTGTGTTGCTTGCCGCATGTGCGACAACGCCCACAACTGCGGTGACGATCGCCGAAGCCCAGGCCGTTGCGGATGGCACGGAAGTGGTGGTCGATGTCAGGATCGCCCAGAAACTGGATGATGAGGAATATCTGGTGGCAGACCCGTCCGGCGAAATTACCGCGGTGATTGATGAGGACATTCTGGGCAAGGTGCAATTGTCTCCCAGCGCGACAATACGGCTGTACGGTGTTATCGACCGCGATGAAGACGCCAGTACGCTGGAGGTTGAAAAGCTCCAGGTGCTCAACTAAGCCGTTGCTGAGGGGGCAATAATGCCCCCTCGTTTTAACCCGTTTGGGTCTCTGCTGTGGCCGGGCGAGCCGTGCCTAGAAGCCTCTGCTGCTCTGCGGCGCTGCGCCACAGGAAGTTGCCCGGCAGGCCCAGGCGTTCGCTGGCCCTGGCCGGCGCGGATGCCGGGTCGTATTTGCGCTCGGCCACAAATCCCATGCAGCGAAGTGTCATCCTGTCCAACAAGGTCAGGTTGTAGTCGGGCCCCAGCGCCAGTTTTTCCCGCACGATGGGCGGCAGCAGCGAGACGGCGCCGCGTGCTATGGCGCGGCGAATGAAGCGCGGTACGCCCGGGGCGGAGTCGCTGGATTCGATAATCTGCAGGAATTCGCGGTTGATCGGGTGGGGTTCAAAGCCCGGGGCCAGGCCTTCCATCATCGCCAGAAAGTCATCTTCGGATGTTGGGGTTTGTGTCACGCCGTACAGAGCGGCAATGTCTTCGCCGCTGTTCCAGAAGCGCGCCTGTTCTTGGTCGCTCAGGGGCGTCACAAAGCGGTTGTAGGCTTTCAGGAAGCCGTAGGCCGCTGTCGCGTATACCCAGTTCAGCAACTCCGGGTCCATGGCGCGGTAGGGCTGCCCATCCGGCGTGTGGCCTTCTACCCGGCTGTGCATGCGGGTAATGCCGGCAATCATTTTCTCGGCGGTTTCTTTTGGCCCGTACACACCCACCATGGCAGCCAGGCCGGTGCGCTCGGAGCGGCCAATGGGGTCGATTTTGTAGGTGGAGTGGTCCCACACGCCGCTGCGTATGCGCGGGTCGGCAAATTCCAGCAGCACCGCGCAAACGCCGCCGACCGTCAGCGCCACCGGGTTTTTGTAGATGCGCCACTGCAGGGATTGCGGCCCCAAAAAGGCCGGTGCACCTGGCGGGTTGGCGAAGTCAACGCTTGTGCCCTTGCGAGCGCTGGGACCGGTGCGCATAGTGTTGCCTCTTGCGTGGTTGGTTGAGCTATCTACGGATGGGCGCCGATGGGCAGGTGCCTGTTGGTAAGAGCCCGGCGATACGCATCGCTTGAAATGTATCGCTTGATAGGGTTAAGTTTATATCAGTTGATATAGTTATACGCAACACGCTGCGCGCCTCGCGGTATATCGCGCGCCCCGAGGAGAAGCCATGCCCAAGCAAGCCAGCGCTTTTGCCACCAGCCAGAGCCGGGGTGAGGAATCCCGCGCCCGGATTCTGCAGGCTGCCCTGGGGATATTCGGCCGTGAGGGCTTCGCCCAGGCGACTACGCGCCGTATCGCCGATGCGGCGGAGGTTGCCTTACCGGCCATCAAGTATTACTTCGACAACAAAGAGGGGCTCTACCTCGCCTGTGCGCGGGAGATTGTGCGCCGCTACGAGGCGGGCGTCGGCAGTTTTGTGGCAGAGGTGGGGCAGGCGCTGGCTGATGGCATGTCATCGGGTGAGGCGCGCGAATCATTGAAGCAGGTGATGCGCCGGGTGAGCGCGGTTACCGGTGATGATGCCGATGCCGACCTGCGCACCGGTTTTGTACTGCGCGAGTTGACCGAGCAGGGCCCCGCCTTTGAGGTGCTCTACCAACAGCTGTGGCAGCCAGGCGTGGCTATTACCGCCCGCCTGATTGCCCGTATTGAAGGCAAGGCCAAGCCGGACGGGGCGGCGCATACACAGGCCCTGATGCTGCACGCCAGCATGACGGCGTTCAGTACCACCCGGCCGGTGTCGCTGCGCTATCTCAAGGACAACAAGGTATCGGCCACCCGCAAGGCATCGGGCGTGGCGGCGGCGCTCTCGGCACTGGAAGCACAGATTGATCGCATGGGTGGCTGACCTTTATCAGTTATAACAGGCCGGATGGGTTGTGATAACGATAAGTAGCGGGTTGAGGCAAAGCGGATGAAGGCAGGTCAGCAATATGAAGGCCCTGTCTCATGCCGGCGCTTGTGTTACGCCCTGTGTTTGCAGCCCTTGCATCTGCAGCTGTAGCGCCAAACAATGGTGGTCTGTTTGATTGAGGATCGCCCCATGCCACTGCACTCACCCCGCCGCCAGTTTCTGTCCGCCATCGGCCTCGGGGCGACCCTGGGCGCCTTTTCGCCCCTGTCTCGCGCGTTGCAAGAAGGCGCTGCCGCCAGCCTGCCCAAGCGTGCCACGCCACTACCACTGGCGGCGGTGCGGCTGCTGCCGGGGCCCATGCTGGATGCGCTCAACACCAACTTGCGCTATCTGCTGAGCCTGGAGCCAGAGCGCCTGCTGCACAACTTCTACACCGGTGCCGGCCTGCCGCCAAAGGGCGAGGTGTACGGCGGCTGGGAGAGCGACACCATCGCCGGGCATACCCTGGGCCACTACCTGTCGGCGCTGGCCCTGAGTTACGCACAAACCGGCACCGCCGAGTGCTGCGCGCGGGTGCAGCGCATTGTGGATGCGTTGCAGCACATTCAGGCCAAGCGCGGCGATGGCTATGTGGCAGGGCTGACCCGCAAGCGCCCCGACGGCAGCGTTGTCGACGGGCAGGAAATTTTCCCCGAAATCATGCGCGGGCAGATCATCTCCGGCGGTTTTGACCTGAACGGTGCCTGGGCGCCCCTGTACACCATTCACAAACTGTTCGCCGGCTTGCTGGATGCCCAGTACTACTGCGGCGTGGAAAACGCCCTGCCAGTGGTGCTTGGCTTTGCTGCCTATCTGGAGAAGGTGTTTGCTGCGCTCGATGATGCACAACTTCAGCAGGTGCTGGCCTGCGAGTACGGCGGGTTGAACGAGAGCTTTGCCGAACTGTATGCCCGCACCGGCGATGAGCGCTGGCTGGCGGTGGCACTGCGCCTTTACGACAAGCGAGTGCTGGACCCGCTGATGGCCGGGCGAGATGAGTTGGCCAACTTCCATGCCAACACCCAGATTCCCAAACTGATCGGCCTGGCGCGGATTGCCGAACTCAGCGGCGACAGTGAGCGCGCCGCGGCGGCCCGGTTTTTCTGGCAGCGGGTGACGGACCATCACAGCTATGTGATTGGCGGCAACGCGGACCGGGAGTACTTCTTTGAGCCCGACCATATCGCCCGGCATATCACCGAGCAGACCTGTGAGCACTGCAACAGCTACAACATGCTGCGCCTTACCCGGCGCCTGTACGGCGAGCGGCCGGATGCCGCCCTGTTCGACTATGTGGAACGCACCCACTACAACCACATTCTTGCCGCCCAGCACCCGGATACCGGCATGTTCACCTACATGACCCCGTTGATGGCGGGCAGCGCGCGGGTGTATTCCACGCCAACCGATTCCTTCTGGTGCTGTGTGGGCAGCGGCATGGAAAGCCATGCCAAGCACGGCGAATCGATTTTCTGGGAGTCGGAAGGGGTGCTCTTTGTGAACGAGTACATTCCCGCCGAGGCGCAGTGGCGCAGCCAGTCCGCCACCGTGCGGCTGACCACCGCCTATCCTTACAATGGCGAGATCACGCTGGCCCTGTCGATGCTGGCGGCACCGCGCACCTTTACCCTGGCCCTGCGCATTCCCGGCTGGGCCGGCTCGGCCGAGGTGAGCGTGAACGGCGATGCGGCCGCGGTGGTTGTGGAAAGGGGCTACGCCCTGTTGCACCGCCGCTGGGCCGAAGGTGACGTTGTGGTATTGCGCTTGCCGCTGGTGTTCAGGGAGGAGGCTACCCCCGGTGATGCCACCACCGCGGCCCTGCTGCGCGGGCCGCTGGTGATGGCGGCGGACCTGGGCCCGGCCGAGGGCAGCTACGAGGGGCTGGCCCCGGCCCTGGTGGGTGAGGATGTGCTGGCCGGCATTTCTACGGTGGATGCCGCCAGTGCCCGCTTCAAACTCAGTGCGGTGGTGGCGCGCCCCGAAGCGCTGGCCCTGGTGCCTTTTTATGGCCAGTACGAGCGCCGCAGCGCGGTGTATTTCAAGCGCTTCAGCGACGAGGACTGGGCGGTGGAAGAGGCGGCATTGCTTGCCGCCCAACGTGCAGAGCAGGCCCTGGCCAGGCGTTCGGTGGCGGTGATTCACCTCGGTGAAATGCAGCCCGAGCGCGACAGCAACCTGACATCGGCCATCTCCTACCCGGTGGTGTACCGCGGGCGACACGGCCGCGATGCACGGATGGAAGGCTTCTTCGAGTTCGACCTGCCGGTGGTGGCCGGCCCGCTTGTCTTCCAGGCCACCTACTGGGGTGGTGAGCGGCGGCGCAAGTTTCGCATTCTGCTGGATGGGCAGGAACTGGCGCGCCAGGAACTACAGGCGCCACAGCCCGGGGAGTTTGTCACCCTGTCCTACCCGGTAGAGGAGCACTTTACGCGCGACAAGGCACAGGTGCGCGTGCGGTTTGAGCCCATAGGCCGGCATACCGCCGGGCCGGTGTTTGGCGTTCGCTTGCTGCGCCCGGAAGCCACCTGAGGCCCGCCATTGTGCGGTAAATTGCCAAAAACCCGGACTGGGGTGGCGCCTGTTCCAGTTCTATACTCCAGCCAATTGCCTAGGCTGACTGGGAGCACACTCAATTTTTTATGCAGGAATTTTCCCCCGACCCTGATGCCAGTCCAGGCGCCGGTGCCACCGGTGTCGATCGTGGCATTCATCGCGATATTGATCGCAGTGCTGATATAAGCCCTGAACTCGCGCCCTTTGCCCGCTGGGATGAACGCCTGGTGGCCAGCGTGCAGGAGATCAAGCTACTCAGCAGCCTGAGTTGGCCGCGGGAAGTTCAGCTGGATTTCCTCCAGGACTGGCGCGCCGGCAAGCCGCGCCTGCCAGAGGTGAGCTACGAGCGCCAGAGCCACGCCGATACCCTGCACGCCCTGGATGCGCTGATGGCCGAGGTGGATACCGACCACCCGCTGGGGCGCTATCTTTACAGCACCGCACGCTCCTATCACGATGCCGCCCGCCTGCTGGAAGCGCGGGGCACCGCCGCGATGACGGCGCGCTCCCTGTCCCTGTATGGCAAGCCCGGAGATGCCATTGCCGGCGGTACGGTGCACAACATCGATGCCGCCCGGCATTTTATCGAGGTTACCGCCGCCTACGAGCAGGAGTACAGCCTGCACGAGGTGGATTACTGTCTGTCGGCAGAGGTGCTGCAGAGGGAGTTGAGCGAGCGCATTCGCAAGGTGATCGACCGCCACGCTATCGAGGTGGTGATCGATGAAAACCTGGCCTCCAAGGCCGCCGCCGGCGCTACCCGCATCCGCTTGCGGGCGGGCACGCCCTTTTCGGAATACGACCTGAACCAGTTGCTTGAGCACGAGGCCTTTGTGCACAGCCTTACCGCCATCAATGGCCGAGAGCAGCCCCACTTTCGCAGCCTGAGCCTGGGGGCGCCGCGCACCACCGGCACCCAGGAGGGGCTGGCGACCTTTGCGGAACTGGTGACCGGGGCGGTGGACATTCGCCGCCTGCAACGCATTGCCCTGCGTATTATCGCCATCGATATGGCCCTGCGCGGTGCGGATTTTATCGATGTGTTCCGCTACTTCCTCGACGCCGGACAAACCGAGGTGGAGAGCTTTAACTCCGCCATGCGCATTTACCGGGGGGCGCCGCTCACCGGCGGCAGCGCCTTTACCAAGGACACCGTTTACTTGCACGGCCTGATGGAGGTACACACCTTCTTCCGCTGGGCCCTCAAGCACAATCGCCTGCGCCTGTGCCGCCACCTGTTTGCGGGGCGCATGACGGTGGGCGATGTGGTGCGCCTGGCGCCGCTGTTCGAGGCCGGCGACATTGCCGCGCCCCTGTACTTGCCGCCCTGGATGCTGCGCACCAACGGCCTTGCCGCCTACCTGGCCTTTTCCGTGTTTGCCAATCGCATTCGTATTTCCGAACTGGGCGCCAACTACAGCTTCGCCAGCGACGATTCCGACCCCCTTCGATAGAGCGAGTGCTGGCTGCGACGAGTCGCATTGTCGCCGCTGGTGCTATGGTCGACTATATCACCTGTCCGGTGCGGCAATGGTGCCGCCCCCCGAAGAGAGAGTTGGAGGATACGACGGTGATTTCCCTGGCCCCTTACCTGGCAGTGTTGCTGCTGGTGCTGTCTGCCGCAGGATGTGTGGTGATCCAGTCGGATGGCGATGGCAGCCACGACTGGCGAGAAGAAGAGCGGGACAACCGCAGTGCCATCAGCGGCCTGCAGATTGGCATGACCCGGGATGACGTGCAGCAGCGCCTGGGCAGCCCGAGGGATTCTGAGTCCTATCGCCGCGGGGACAGCACCATGCTGGTCTGGTTCTATCGTACCCACCGCAGCCAGGCCGATGGCGAGACCACACGCGACGAGATGACGCCGCTGGTGTTTCGCGACGGCATCCTGATCGGGTGGGGGGAGCCGGTTTACCTGTCATCCCGCTAGCCTTCAAGTGCGCCCTGGCTGGCCCATTGCGGCCGCCGGGCCCGTTGCAACCCTGTGGCCTATGCGTTGCAGGGGCGCAGGCCGCAGGTGGCGGACAGAGCATCCCGCAGTGCCTGCACTGCGTGCTCTGGCCAGGGCCCGCTCTCCGGCAGTTGCCCCCACACGGGCAGGGGCCAGCAGACGTCACCCTCACGCCGGCCAATGATGTGCAAGTGCATCTGTGGCACCACATTGCCAAGCCCGGCGAAGTTCACCTTGGGGTAACCCAACTCGCTTTTCAGAAACCCGGACAGCGCACGGCAGTCGGCCATCACCGTCTGCAACGCTGCGGCGGGTAAATCCAGCAGGTCGGCGCAGTCGGTGTCCGGTACCAGAATCAACCAGTGCAGGTGGGCGTTTTTTGACAGCAGCAGGGTGGCGCTGTTCAGGGTGCCGAGCCGGTGACAATCGGCGGCAAGTTGCGGGTGAAGGGCGGGCATGGTGGCGTCTCCGGTTGGCGCTTGGCGGGGCAGGGCAGTGTACTGTTGCGCGGGGCGAGCGTCAGCCACTGTAAGCAACGCGTGTTTGACGCTGCCATCGACATGCTTGTAGGGTCAGCTTAGGGCGGGTGTCGTCCACTCGCCGCCAGACACTGCTGAGGAGTACCCGATGAGCCAGGACATTCTCTCCCTGACGGCAACGGAACTGGTAGCCCACTACAGCGATGGCAGGTTGTCGCCGGTGGAGGTCACGCGGGCCATGCTGGCGCAGATCGAGCGGTTGGATGGCGAGGTGAATGCCTACTGCCTGGTGGATGAAGAAACCACCCTGCGCTATGCCCTGGAGAGCGAACTGCGCTACAACAACCGGGCACCCAAGGGGATTGTGGACGGCGTGCCGGTGGCGGTGAAGGACGTTTTCCTGACGCCCATGTGGCCCACCCTCAAAGGCTCCCGCACCATCGATGGCAACAGCACACTGGGCAAGAGCGCCCCCTGTGTGGCGGCCCTGGATCGACACGGCTATGTGCCACTCGGCAAAACCACCACGCCCGAGTTCGGCTGGAAGGGTGTTACCGACAGCCCACTCTGCGGCCCCACCAACAACCCCTGGGACCCAACCCGCACCGCCGGCGGTTCCAGCGGTGGCAGCGGCGCCGCGGTGGCCCTGGGCATGGGGGCGCTGGGGCTGGGCACAGACGCCGGCGGCTCCATCCGCATTCCGGCCGGCTTTTGTGGCATCGTCGGGTTAAAGCCGTCCTTTGGCGAAGTGCCTCACTGGCCCGCCAGCCCCTTCGGCACCCTGGCGCACGCCGGGCCCATGACCTGGACCGTGGAAGACTGCGCCTTGCTGATGAACGTGATGAGCGAGGCTGACCACCGCGATACCAATGCCATACCCCGCCGTGGCGTGGACTACCTGGCCACGTTGCGCGATGGCGTAGAAGGCATGAAGATCGCCTTCAGCCCCAACCTTGGCCATGTGGAGGTGACCCGGGAAGTGGAGGCCAGCGTGCGTGAAGCGGCGAAAGTGTTCTCGCGGCTGGGCGCCACCGTGGTGGAGGTAGACCCGAGTTTCAGCGACCCCCTGGGCGCCTTCGGGCACCTGTTCTACGGGGGCGCGGCCAACGCCATGCGCGACCTGGGCGCGCGCAAGCGCGAGCAGATGGACCCGGAACTGGTGAAGGTGGCCGAGAAGGCCGCGCGCCTGTCCATGCTCGACTACATGGGCGCCATGAACGAGCGCATGGCCCTGTGCGAACGCATGGCCGGCTTCCACCAGAAGTACGATTTGCTGCTCACGCCCACCCTGCCGATTACCGCCTTTGCCACCAACCGCGAAGTACCAGAGGACTGGCCCAGCACCCGCTGGCCCACCTGGACGCCCTTTACCTATCCTTTCAACCTCACCGGCCAGCCGGCCCTGTCGGTGCCCTGCGGCTTCTGCGCGGATGGCCTGCCCATTGGCCTGCAACTGGTGGGGGCAAAGTTCGACGATGCCCGCGTATTGCAGGCGGGCTACGCCTATCAGCGCGAGGCGCCGCTGACCGACAAGCGCCCGCCGCTGTTCAACCAAGGCTGAGGGGAGGGCGACGATGAGCGATCTCGATATCGATTTTTACGAGTCCGAGGATCCGGTCTGGAACCCGGCCCTGCTCACCATTCCTATGCCGGGCATCCGTAAGATGGTCAATCTGGCAACCACCATGGACGACGTGGTGCATCTGTCCATCGGCCAGCCCGACCTACCCGCACCCCAGCATGTGGTGGATGCCACGGTGGAGGCCCTGCAGGCGGGCCAGACCGGCTACACGCTGGACGCCGGCCTGCCAGAATTGCTGGAGGCCCTGGCCGACTATTACAGCGCCCGCTATAGCCGCCCGCTCACCGCCGACAACATCCTGGTGACCACCGGCGCCACCGAGGCCATCTACCTGGCGCTCACCTCCACCTCCTCCGCTGGCCGTGAGTTCATCATCCCGGACCCGTCCTTCATGCTGTACGCGCCGCTGGTGCGCATGAACGGCGGCACCGTAAAAACCGTGCCGACGCGGGCCGAGAACAACCACCAGTTGGACCCGCAGGATGTGATTGACGCCATCGACATGAACACCTGCGCCATTGTGCTGAACTCCCCCAGCAACCCCACCGGCACCCTGTACCCGCGGGAGACCATCGAGGCGATCGTGGAGGAGGCGGCCTACCGCGGCGTGTATGTGATCAGCGACGAGGTGTACGACCACCTGGTCTACGACGGCAAGACCTATCCCAGCGTGCTGTCCTGCTGCTCCGACCTCGATCACGTCATGGTGATCAGTAGTTTCTCCAAAACCTTCAGCATGGCGGGCATGCGGGTGGGCTGGCTGATCGCCAGCCAGGGGGCCATCAAGAAGCTGCGCCGCTACCACATGTTCACCACCACCGTGGCCAACACACCCTGCCAGTGGGCCGGCGTGGCGGCCCTGCGGGGCGAGCGCGATTTTGTGGACAACATGCTGGACATTTACACCCGCCGGCGCGACCGGGTGGTGGAACTGGTGGAGCAAACCCCGTTCCTGGAAGGCTATAAACCCGAGGGGGCGTTTTACCTGTTTCCGGCCTTGCCCGAGGGCATCAACGGCAACAACGTCGCCCTGCGCCTGCTCAAGGAAACCGGCGTATGCACCATTCCGGGCCAGACCTTCGGCGATGCCTGTGGCAACGCCCTGCGCATCAGTTACTCCACCTCCATCGAGCAGATTGAAGAGGGCTTTCGACGCCTGATCCCCTGGATGGAGCGCCAGGATTTTGCCTGAGCGTTTTTATGGCCGGTGGTATGGCAGGCCGGCCGGCTCGCCAATTTCCCGCTTTACTCATTTGCTGCCCCTGTGTAGTCTAAAACGCGACCGTGCCCAATCTCTGCTTGGGCTTGGGCCTGGACGGGCTGGCGCGAGGCCACTCCGCAATAGCAATACAAATGTGAGGGGAACAACAATGAAGATTCAATCACTGACCGCCGCTGTGGCTGCTGCGATGCTGGTGCTGGGTCTGTCTGCCTGCTCCAAGGAAGACACTGAGAAGGCCAAGAGCTCCATGTCCGAGGCTGCAGAAACCGTCAAACAGAAAACCGGCGAAGCGGTAGACGCCGCGGGTGACATGGCCGACGACGCGGCAGATGCCACTAGAGACGCCATGGATTCAGCCGGTGACGCCATGTCTGACGCAGGTGATGCTATTTCCGACACCGCTGACGACGCGATGGATGCCGCGGGCGATGCCTGGGATGACACCAAGGATGCCGTTGGCGACATGGCCGACGACGCGGAAGACGCCGCTGACGATGCGGCCGATGCCGCAGGCGATGCCGCTCGGGACGCAGCTGATGCGACCGAAGACGCCGCCGAAGATGCCAAGGACAAAATGAACGAGGCAATGGGTAACTGATTCAGCCACCCCGCAGTAGAAAAGGCCGGTATCCCCGGCCTTTTTTCGTTGAGGCCCGCTGCTCGTGCAGCTTGGGTTTTCGCGCTGCTATTTTAGGGTGAATGGTTCGGGGCGAACGGTTCAGGGCCAACCTTTCATTCGCAAACTCTCAAGCCAATTCCTCAAGGCTAAGCCCTCACCCAAGGTAGGCCCTCACCCAAGGCTAATTCCTCAAGATAAATCTCCACCGACCTCCGCCGCAGGGGAGGTGGCGGTCAGCCCCATGGCCTTGGCGCGTCGGGCGGCCAGGCGGCGGGCCAGCTGCTGCAGGTCCACCGTGCGGTCCATTTCATCGACAATTTCCAGCCCCAGCAGGGTTTCAAAAATATCCTCCTGGGTGAGCAGGCCATCGACCCCGCCGTACTCGTCCACCACCAGCATGATGTGCGTGCTCTGATCCAGCATCACCTCAAAGGCCCGCAGCAGATCAATGGCGGCAACCAGGGCGGGAATTTCCCGGCGATAGTGGCTGAGGGGCTGGGCACCTTCGCCGCGCCCCTGCGCCAGAATCAGGTCGCTGCGCAGCACAAAACCGGTCACCTGATCCTGGTTGGCGGCGTACACCGGAATCCGGGAAAAGGGGTTGTCCGCGTGGTCGGCAATGTAGTCCGCCACACTCAAGTCCTGGGGCAGGGAGAACACCACCGGCCGTGGCGTCATCACATCGCGCACCCGGGTTTCCCGCAGTAGCAGCAGGTTGCGCAGAATACGCGACTCGTGGTCTTCAAGTTGACCTTCAATCTCCCCCAATTCGGCCATTACCGCAAACTCCTCCCGGCTGAGCCCACGCAAGGGCTTGCGCTTGGAAATCAGGCGGGTGAGCCAGTTGGACATTTTCACCAGCGGGTACAGCAGCACAATCATCCACTGCAGCATCACCGAAATGGACGGCGCCAGCTGGCGCCAGTAGAAAGCGCCCAGGGTTTTGGGGATGATCTCCGAGAACACCAGAATGAGAAACGTCAGCACCGCCGAGAACACCCCGAGCATGTGGTTGCCGAACACCACCGCGGCCTGGGCACCGGCACCGGCCGCACCCACCGTATGGGCAATGGTGTTGAGGGTGAGTATGGCCGACAGGGGGCGGTCGATATCCTGCTTCAGGTGGCGCAGGCGCTTGCCCGCAGGTCGACCCTCCTGCTCCAGTAAATGGGTATAGGCGGTGGTGACACTGAGCAGAACGGCCTCGGCGACAGAGCACAGGAAGGACACGCCAAGCGCCAGGCCGACGTAGATGATCAGCAAAGTCATGGGCCCATTGTAGCCAGCTGCAGGGGCAAATCCAGCGCCTTCGCGGGCGACTCCCGCCACGCGGTAGGCTACTATTGAAACGGGGTTTCAAAAATCAGACGCAATGGGGGTACCGTGAAATTATCCAGCACGTATTTGAAGGGGGCAGCCCTGGCGCTTGCCCTGATCGCACCGGGGGCGCTGGCCGATGGCGCCACCCGGCAGACCGACTGGATGCAACTGGTGAAGGGCTACAAAGACCAGCAGGTCGGCGCCGAACTGCGTGACATCCAGGTGGAAGACACCTTTGGCGGCCAGAAGGTCACCATCGCCATCCCCAAATCCGCCATGGCCCATCCGGATACCATGGAAGAGGTGAGGGTCGTGGGCCAGCGGCCCGAGCGGATGGAATTCGAGTTCCCGATCGAGTTTCGGCACGAATGGGTGGACGACTACGACAACGACTTTTATGGCCTGGTCCTCTACCTTGGCAAAGACGCCACCATGCCGATTCGCCTCTATATGGAGTCCAGCAGCGGGTTCACCCAGTAGTGCGCCGCGCGGGGGTTGGCAGTGAATTTTTTTCACAACTTCCACGCCTAAGCGCTTGACGTATAACGGTTCGATCCCTATAGTACGCCACCTCAACGCGCCTGTAGCTCAGCTGGATAGAGTACCTGGCTACGAACCAGGCGGTCGCACGTTCGAATCGTGCCAGGCGCGCCATCTTGTGTAAGGGCCACCCCATCGGGGTGGCCCTTTTTCGTTTTGCGGCGGAGATAGTTCGAGAATTGACCCGCGCGCTTCGCAAACTTACCCTCACCGGCTGAACAATAATAAACAGAACCTGTGCAGGTGAACCGTATGGCCACTCCACTACAGCGCCTCAGCATCGACACTGACCCCGACCGGATTGCGGACACGTTGCTGGAAACTGGCGCGTTGATCATCGAAGGCTTTCTTGGCGACGATACGCTCGGGGCTTTCAACCGTGAGGTGGATGGCGCTCTTCGGCGGGAGCGCCCTGAGCGACGCTTCATGAGTCCGGTCTACGACGCTTTTTTTGGTACCAGAACGCGGCATCTCACAGGACTTTGTGGTCGCTCTGGCGTGTTTCGCGAGCAGATCATGTGTCATCCGCTTTACCTGGCGCTCTGCGATCGTATTCTGTTGCCAAACTGTGCCCGCTATCAGTTGAATTACGGCCATATCTTCGAGATTACCCCCGGCGGCCAGCGGCAGTTTTTGCACCGCGACGGTGATTGCTGGTCCTATCTGCGCGCCGACTATGAGATAGAGGTGGCATCGATACTGGCACTGGGTGATTTCACCGCCAGCAATGGCGCCACGCTGGTGATTCCTGGCAGCCACCGCTGGCCGCGGGACAGGGTGCTGGATTATGCCGATGCGGTACCGGCTGAAATGCCGGCCGGTTCGGCCCTGCTGTATCTGGGGGGAACGGCCCATGCCGCGGGAGAAAATCGCACGCCAGACACTTTGCGCCGCGGCATGCACGTGAGTTATTGCCTGGGTTGGCTGCGCACTGAGGAAAATAACTATCTATCCGCCTCGCTGGAGTCGGTGCGTGAGTATCCCAGGCAAGTGCAGGAGCTGATGGGCTACGCGGCTCACGATGCCGCTCCCGAGGGCGGCTGCCTCGGGGTATACGACATGCTGGACCCAGTGACGCTGCTTAACTCCGGACGGCTGTAATTTCGCGCTGGAGCGCTTTACTCAGCCCACAAATTCCCCATAGATGACCCGCACGGCCTCGGCATAGTCCTCTGCCGCCACGCCGACGATGATGTTCAGCTCGGACGCGCCCTGGTTGATCAGCCGCACGTTGATGCCGCCCTGTGCCAAAGCGCGGAAGACGCGGGCGGCGATGCCGGGGGTGTGGGCCATTTCCTCGCCGACGATGGCGATGAGAGCGATGCGGGGGACGTAGTCGATTTCGTCGGGTTCGAGGGTGCGGCGGATTTCGTCCATCAACTGCTCGGCCCGATCCTCCAGCCAGCGCGCTTCCACGATGACGCTGACGCTGTCGATGCTGGAGGGGCAGTGCTCGAAGGGAATGTCGTTATGCTCCAGCACCCCCAGCAGGCGATAGACAAAGCCCACTTCGCGGTTCATCAGGTTTTTGCCGACGGTGATCATGGCAAAGCTGTCTTTGCCGGCAACCCCGGCAATCTGGGTGCCGGACAGGGTCTCGGCGGACAGTTGGGCGACGATGCGGGTGCCGGGGTGTTCCGGTGCGTTGGTGTTGCGGATGTTCACCGGAATGCCCACCTCACGCACCGGGGCCATGGCTTCGTCGTGCAGGACGCTGGCGCCCATGTAGGCCATCTCGCGGATCTCGGCGTAGGTCACCTCGGCCATGGGGCGCGGGTTGTCGACGATGCGGGGGTCGGCCATCAGCAGGCCGGACACGTCGGTCCAGTTTTCGTACAGTTGCGCGCCGGCGGCCCGGGCCGCCACGGCGCCGGATACGTCGGATCCGC
This sequence comes from Parahaliea mediterranea, assembly GCF_003402235.1. Lineage (GTDB taxonomy): Bacteria > Pseudomonadota > Gammaproteobacteria > Pseudomonadales > Halieaceae > Parahaliea > Parahaliea mediterranea. The sequence continues at coordinate 996,322 of NZ_QEWO01000001.1, read as the reverse complement.
CGCGGGTAAAGGTGCGCACCCGGCCCTCGGCGTCGCGGCCGTAGAAGCCGGGCATGACATAGCGGCGCTCCGGGTCGGCCAGGCGCTGGCCGAGCAGGTCCCAGGTTTCGGGCTCAACCAGGCCACTGCTGCCGATGACCACGCAGTCGATGGGGTCGACAAACTCTGCGTCCAGCCAGGCGGCCAGCAGGCGGCCGCACAGGTATTCGCCACGGGAGGCGGCGTGATCGGCGCTGACGCCGCGCTGTAAGTCGGCGCGCAGTTGCTCCAGCTGCTCCGCCAGGCCGGCGTCGACCCCCAGTTCCTGTTCCAGGCCGGTGAAGCGCTCCACAATCTGGGCAAAGGAGTTGCTGAAGTCGGCGCCGAGTTGGGCGGCGTGATGGCACAGGTAGAGCAGGTCGGTAATTTTGGTGTCGGCGCTGTCGCGCTTGCCGGGAGCCGAGGGCACGATGATGCGCCGGCGGCTGTCGGCGTCGATGATGCTGCGGACTTTGCGCAACTGGCCAGCCCCCGCGAGGCTGGAACCGCCGAATTTACTGACAATGCGAGCAGAAGTGCTTGGCTTCATGGTGTGGTTACCGGAGCAGAAAGAAAACGTCAAAGTGCATGGTGATGCCCGTTCGGGGCGACAATACTACCGGAGGCCATCCCGCGCTGGATAGAGGCTCTGGTACGGGCTCTGGCGCCGGTTGGCGCAATCGGCGCCGGGCCAAGGGGTGGGGCGGGTGCTAGCCCACGGCGATAACGCCTGGGCCGAGGTCGGTGCCGCTGTCCTGGCGGTTCTGGATGGCCGCGGCAATGCGCTGCAGGGGGACATTCAGCAGGGTTTTCAGTTCTTCGCTGGCGCCGGTCTGTTGCAGCGCCTGCTGCATGCACCACAGCCACTGGTCGCGCTCCACCGGCCCGATGCGATAGGGGGCGTGGGGCTCGGTCATGCACACCGAGCCGTATTTATCGGCATAAACCGGTGGGCCGCCCATCCAGCCGGTCAGGTATTCGGCCAGCTTGACCTTCATCGGGCCGAGGTCCGCGGCGTGCATGCGGCGGATGGTGGCGGCCTCGGGGGCGCTGTCCATGATGTCGTAAAAGGCGTTGCACAGCGCGCGAATGCCGTCGTCGCCAAGCATCTGGTAGGGGGTGCTCATGGGCGGGTTCCATTGCAGGGTTGTTCGGGTGTTTTGTAACACAGACGCCGCGTCGCTGCCCTGGCGGCGGCTCAATCGGCTAAACTGCCGCGATGAACGATACCGCGCCTTCCATTCGCCAGGGCATCACCGACGCTCTGCCCATTTTTCTGCCCGCCGTGCCCTTTACCCTGGTGCTGGGCATTGCCATTCTCGAATCCGGATTGCTGCCCGCCCTGGGCTGGAGCAGCTCGCCCATTATCTTCGGCGGCGCCTCACAGCTCACTCTCATCACCCTGCTGGGCGATGGGGTAGCGGTGGCGGCGGCAGTGACGGCGACTCTCATCGTCAATGCCCGGCACCTGATGTACTCGGCGGCCATGGCGCCCACCTTCCAGCGGCAGCCGGCCTGGTTCCGCTGGGTGGGGGCCTATTTTCTGGTGGATCAGGTGTTTGCCCTTGGCATGCTGCGCATCAACGACGATCCGCGCAGCTTCCGCGCCTATTATTTGAGCGTGGGCATTACCTTCTGGCTGTGCTGGGTGCTTGGCACGGCGGCCGCGCTGTTCATCGGGCCGGTGATTCCCGCGAGCTGGGGCTTTGGCTTTGCGGTGCCGGTGATGTTCATGGGCCTGCTGGTCACCGGCATCGACCGCTGGCCCAAGGCGGTAGCCGCGCTCATCGCCGCTATGGTGACCCTGCTGGCGGCGGGCCTGCCCCACCGCGCGGGGCTGCTGGTTGGGGCGCTGGCGGGCGTGCTCGCCGGCCTGTTGCTGGAGCGCCGCCGATGACGGCGCTGCTTGCCATTGTGCTGTCTGGCCTGGGCACGTATTTCAGCCGTGCGGTATTTATTATTGCCCTGGCCAATCGGCGGATTCCCTCGCGCCTGCGGTTGGCCATGGAGTACGTCGGCCCCTCGGTGATGGCGGCGCTGGTGATGACCATGCTGATCAGCCCCCAGGGGGAGGTGATGCTGGGGCTGCCGGAGGGGTTGGCCCTGGTGACGGCGGCGCTGGTGGCCTGGCGCACCCGCAATCACCTGCTCACCATTGTGCTGGCCATGGCGGTGTTCTGGGGCCTGCGGGCGCTGCTGGGTTGATGCCGCCGGCCTAGGGGCCGGTGCCGAGTTTGCGAATCTGCTCGATGAAATGCCAGGGCGCCAGCAGGTGGGCGGCCTGGTCGGCAGGCAGGTGCTCACCGAACAGCGCACCGCTCATTTGCCGCACGCCCTGCGGCGCCAGGTAGTGGTAGTGGGCGGCGCTGGCCACGCCGTTGGCCACTGGCTCCATGTTGTGGCTGCGGGCAATGGCCACCAGCGCCCGCACGGCGCCGTTGTCGCTGTGTTCGCCGTAGCGGGGCGCAAAGGCCGGGGCGATGTGCAGGGCCTGCAGGTGGGCATCGCCCAGCTGCTGCAGGGAGGTCGGCCCAAGGCCAAAGCCCGTCACACTCAGGTAGACGCCCAGGGCCTGGAGGTTGGCCAGCGCATCAAGGGAGCGCCCCTGCGCCAGTATGGCTTCATCCAGGCACAGCTCCAGCTGGGCGGCGGGCAGGGATGTTTGCTCCAGCACCGCCTGTACCTGCGCCACAAGCGCTTCGCTGCACAGGCCAGGGCCAAGCCACAGTGCTACTCGCGCGGGCTGCCGGCTGCTGCTGCCATGGTGGGCCAACTCGGCGCAGGCCTGCTGCAGTTGCCAGTGGAAGAGGGCGCGGGTCAGTTCGCCATCGTGGCACCGGCCGCCCCACAGGTGGGGTGCGGCCTCGGCGGCGTTGTCCGCCGGCGTGGCTTGCAGGCTGAGCGTCGCGTGCAGGCACACCACCGAGCCCATCACGGTATCCACCACCGGGGTATAGCGCAGCGCCAGGCCGTGAGTTGTCAGGGCCTCCCGCCAGGGCGCATCGGCATCGGTGTCGCCGCCGGCATCCAGCCAGCTTGCCTGGCACAGGGCAATGGGGGTGTCCGGCGTTGCTTTGGCCCTGCCCAGGGCAATGGCCGCGGCCTTCAGCAGCGCCTCGGCAGAGTCGCCATGCTCGGGAAAGCAGGCGATGCCGATGCGGGTTTTGACCGTCACCAGGTGGCCGTCCACGGCAAGGGGGGCGCCGAGCTGGCCAAGGATACGCCCGGCCACCACTTCGGCGGATGCCGGTGTGTCCAGATGGTTCAGTATCACCGTAAATTCGTCGCCGCCGAGTCGCGATACCGTGATGTCATGGGCGCTGCCGGCCACGGTGGCCACGGCGTCGCTGTCGCGCACGCAGGCTTTCAGGCGCCGGGCCACTTCCCTCAGCAGCAGGTCGCCGGCGTGAAAACCCTGCACCTCATTCACCTGGCGGAAGTTGGCGAGGTCCACATGCAGCAGCGCCAGGTGCTGGCCGGCGCGGCGGCTCAGGCGCAGCAGCAGGCCCAGTTGTTCCAGAAACAGTTGGCGATTGGGCAGGGTGGTGAGGTGGTCGTAGTAGGTCAGTCGTTGCAGGCGCGCGCGGGATTCGCTGACCGCCTCGCTGGCCCGGCTCAGCTCCTGGTGGCTGCGCGATAGCTGGTGGGTGCGCTCTTGCACCTTGCGGCTCAGCAGGTTTTTGCCGGTTTCAATTTCCTGCGTATAGCGGCCGAGGCTGTGCACCAGACGATGCAGGGCGTTGTTGATGTCGCTGCCGTCGACGGCAATGGCAATCTCCCGTTCGCCCTGGGCCAGGCGGTCGATAATGCCCGTGGCGCGGCGCAGCTGGGCCGCCCGGGCGCGGCTGTCGTACAGCAGCACCAGCGCCGCAATGCCGGCCAGCAGCCAGCAGCCCAGGGTGATCAGCAGCGCCTGCGTCAGGCTGGGCCGGTGCAGGGCGGCGGGGTCGATGGCGAGGTCGACATAGCCCATTACAATATCGCTGCCGGCGTGGCCGGCACTGCTGGCGGCGCGCAGGAAATCATCGCCACTGAGACCCTTGGCGTCGGGGTTAAGGCGGGTAATCACCGGCACGTTGAGGTGGATGCGGGTACCAGGGCGCAGCAAGGTACTGAAAAACCCGCTGCCCTGCCGGCTGCCCTGGCTGTCGATACCCTGTAGCACCGTGGCGTTCAGCGAGGCATCGCCACGCACGGCATCCAGCGCGGCCGCGCGCCCGGCCGGGTGGCTTGCCAGCAGGTCTTGCGTGCCGCTGTAAATGTCGCCACGGGCGATGGCCGGGTGACGGGTAAGGTGCTGCAACAGGCGCTGCAGGGCCGGTGTGTCCTGCTGGTAGATCAGCCATTGCAGGTCCGCCCGCCGGGCAAGTTGGCCTTGCCCCAGGGCGCTGAGCTGATCCATCGATTGCTGGTAGAAGCGCTGTGCGCAAAAAGTGGCCAGCAGCAGGCCGCCGAGGAGTATCACCGCCACGGCGGCGACACGGGTTCGTGTTGTTGTGGTCATGCCCCGACCGCGCGGGCTGGCCGCCCGACGCCCCTGTCTGCTTTTCTGTTGGAGTGTTCGCGCCCTTGCCCCTGCGCAAACCTGTGCCGATGACGTTAGCACGCAGGCCCAGGTGGGGCAATTGGGCTGCGTGTCTTGGGCCGCGCGTTTTGGCGCGCGCCAGCGCTGGGGTAGACTGCCGGCCGCCGTCACGGTGAAAAGGAGAGCAGGTGTGAACAACTGGATTTGGCTGGGCCTGGCCATCGCGGTACTGGGGCTGGTGTTCTGTCTCAGCCAGGCGCTGCCGCGCTGGCGCTTCGAGCGCGCCATGGCCAGGCCCTTTCCCGCCGACTGGCTGCCAATGCTGCGTCGGCTTCCCTTTTACGCGCGCCTGGACGAATCACTGCAGGCCGAGCTGCGCCGTAAAATACAGGCCTTTCTTTACCGCAAGCGCTTCGTTGGCTGCGAGGGCCTGGAAGTGACCGACGAGATGCGGGTGCTGATTGCCGCCGAGGCCTGCCTGCTGATTCTGAATCGGCCCAGCACCCTGTACCGCGACCTGAAGTGGATCTACATCTACCCCAGTACCTTTCGCAGCCGCCAGCCAGAGCGCGACGAGGTGGGGGTGGTGTCCCAGCCGTCGGGCAGTTTGCTCGGGGTGTCCTGGAGCAACGGCCGGGTGGTGCTGGCCTGGGACAGCGTGAAGCGCGGCTGCGCCGATTTTGAAGACGGCCAGAATGTTGTGCTGCACGAATTCGCCCACCAGCTAGATCAGGAAGGTGGTGGTGCCGACGGCGCGCCCCTGCTGGCAACCCGGGCCGCCTACGGTGTCTGGTCCCGGGTGCTGGGGCGGGAGTTTGAAGAGCTGCAACGGGCCGTGGAGCAGGGCCACCCGACCTTGATCGACAGCTACGGCGCCACCAACCCGGCGGAGTTTTTTGCCGTGATCACCGAGCTGTTCTACGAGCGGCCCGCGGCCATGCAGTCCACCCACCCGGAACTGTTTGCCACGCTGATGGATTACTTTCGCGTCGACCCGCGCAACTGGCGCGCTGATGCCTGAGTCGCTGGTGGGCGTGTAAGCTCGGCCCGGCCTTTTTGCAAAGACAGTCGTTAGTAAAAGACCCGCCCCCGGCTGTCAGTTGTGCTAGCTGGTTGCACCGCAAAGTCCTGTTTTACGCTGTTTCACCATCGGCGGCCCCGATTGCCGGGCCCGCGACAGACGATAACAACAGGTCTAACCATGAGCACACTGCAACAGTTTGCCGCGCTGCGAGACAGCGACAGCACCGTGGCCATCGCCGCGCTGGAGGCCTTCTTCGACGCCCTGCCCGCGGTGCCCGAAGAGGCCATGCTCGGGCGCTGGCGGGGCGGCTGCTTTAACACCGGCCACCCCGGCGAGGGCATGCTCGACAAGCTGGGCTGGTGCGGCAAGCAGTTCAATGCCCGCAACGACGTGAACCCTATCATGGTGCATGCCGCAGACGGTGGCATGACGGTAAGCGACATCATGGGCCAGGCCCAGCTGCGCATGGTGGCGTACCGCGGCGTGGCGACCGCCACCATGGCCTACGACGACAAACCGATCTTCGACCACTTCCGCGCCATTGACGACGACACCGTGCTCGGTGTTATGGACAGCAAAGGGCACGACGTTCCCCTGTTTTTTTACCTGCAGCGCTGCCAGGGCTGAGCGCCATGCAGATACGGGCTGCGGTGGTGCACGAGGCGGGTCACCACTTTGCGCTGGAGTCGTGCGACCTGGCCGGGCCAGGCCCCGGCGAGGTGCTGCTGGCCATGGAGGCGGTGGGCATTTGCCATACCGACCTTGCCGCCAGCGCGCAGGTGTGGCCGGTGCCACTGCCGGCGGTGCTGGGGCATGAAGGCGTGGGCATTGTGCAGGCCGTGGGCGCCGGGGTTGAGCACATTGCCGTTGGCGACAGAGTGTTGCCGGGCTTTGGCAGCTGTGGCCACTGCCGCAACTGCCAGCACCAGCAGCCCGGCTACTGCAGCCATGGCGCTCACTTCCAGGTGCAGGGTCGACGCATGGATGGCAGCAGCCCCCTGCGCTTGGCGGGGCAGGAGATCACCGGGCACTTTTTTGCCCAGTCCGCCTTTGCCTCCCACTGCGTGGCGGCCACCAACAACATGGTGGTGCTGCCGCCAGATGTGCCGCCGGGGCTGATGGCGCCGCTGGCCTGCGGGGTGCAGACCGGTATGGGCGCGGTGTTACTGGCGTTGAACGCGCGCCCCGACCAGGCGCTGGCCGTGATGGGCGTTGGCACCGTTGGCCTAGCCGCGATTATGGCCGCGCGCATTGCCGGCTGCGACCCCATCATCGCGGTGGATCGCAACCCGCAGCGGCTGGCCCTGGCGCTGGAGCTGGGGGCCACCGATGCGGTAGACACCCGCAGTGAGCCATTGCGCAAGGCCCTGCTGGCGCGCAAAGGAGTGGATGCGGCGGTAGACACCACCGGCGCGCCGGACCTGATTCGCGCCGCCCTAGAGGGCACCCGGCAGCGGGGCACAGTGCTGTGTGTGGCGGTACCTGGCCCGGGGGCAGAGCTGTGCGTGGACCTGGCCGGGCTCACCCTGGCCGGCCGCTCGGTGCGCGGCTCCATCGAGGGCGATGCCGACCCGAAAACCTTTGTGCCGCGGATGATCGAGCACTACCGCCGCGGCGAACTGCCGCTTGAGCGCATCGTGACCGAATACCCCTTTGACGACATCAACCGCGCGGTGCGCGACACCATCGCCGGCAGAACAATCAAGCCGGTGCTGCGTTTCACACCGGCAAACAATCCGTAAGGACGATTAACCCGCGGCCCCGCCGCTATGTTCACAACACGTATTGCGACTAAAACCATAAAGGAGGCAAGACGATGTTTCGATCCTCATTGCGCCGCACCTGCGCGGTGTTTGCGAGTGCCCTGTCGGTGGCCGGTAGCGCCCTGGCAGTGCCCGACAACGGTTATCCGCTGCTGGACCAGGCAACGATTCGAGCGCCCTTCGAGGCGGCCTGCGAAGGCCAGCACGATTCGGTACCGCTGCCGGTTGACCCGCGCACCCTGGTGGTGGAAGGGGTGAACACCAACCCCGATGCAGCCATTCAGTTCAACGCCTTCTGGGTGGATTTGCACGCGCCCGAGGCGCCCTTCCTCAGCGGCATGCTGCCGCCGCGGCCGCAAAATTGCGGCGAATACCGGGCGGCGGTGGAGCGTGGCCGCCACAACCTGACCCGCAAAACTTACTTCCAGCCCTTTATTACCTCGGTGGCCTATTACAACCTGTACAAGGTGTGGGGCTATCCCTGGCGGCCCTCGGATTTTGACGAGCAGGTGCAAAAGCGCTACGGCTATTACGCCGCGCCCTGGAATAACCCCTATCCCTACCCCTGGGAAGACCCCAACAAAACCAACGGTGGCAGCGGCCAGCTGCCCCTGGGCATGGTGCAGGACCGCGACGACAACGGCCGCTGGACCGGGCTGATTTCGGTTACCTGTTCCGGCTGCCACGACTCGCGCCTGGGCAGCGAACAGGAGGCCACCTTCGCCTGGGGGCGTTCGGCGGATTCCAACGACGCCGGCCTGATCCAGTCCGACTTCTTCCGCGCCAACGTGGTTACCGTTCCCCTGCAGCTGGCGCCCATTCCCTGGAGCACCGGCCGTGGCACCACCGACGCCATTGGCATTGTGGATTTGTTACCGGCCCTGTTCGACGTGGAGACCATGCAGCTTTATCCAAGCCTGCTGGAATATTTCCCGAGCCACGCCGGCGGCATGTCCAAGGCGCCGCACTGGTACCACCGTGCCTGGAAGCCTCGCCAGTTCTGGGACGGTGCGCTCACCTCCGACAACGTGCGTTCGGAACTGGCCTTTGCCATGGCCAACATCATGAAGACCGGCCAGCAGCGCCGTGCGGTGTATCCGGAGTTTGAGGATAACAACCTGTTCATGATGTCCCTGTCGCCCAAGCCCTATCCGGGCGCCATCGATATTGCCCTGGCAGAGCAGGGGGCGGTGCTGTTTCACGAGCGGGACTTGTGGGCTGAGGGCGCCAATGCCGACATACCCAGGGCGCCGGGCAATGGCTCCTGCGCCAGTTGCCACGGGGTGTACTCGCCGCGCTATGCCCACGACACCAACTTCCTGCCCGATCCGCGCCTGAAAGGCGTGGCCGGCGTGATCACGCCCACGGAGACCATCGGCACCGACCCGGCCCGTGTCGGCCTGATGGAAGATGAGCGCAAGCGCCGCGCCTGGGATACCTCCTGGCTGGCCTACAACGAGCTGAGCCCGGACCACGACGGCTTCCACGATGACTTCATCACCAGCGAGTTGCGGCGCATTCCGCGGGCCGCCTACGACCGTGGCCAGGGCCCGATCTTCTCGCCGGAAGGCCCCAACACCTGGATTGACCCCTTCGGCTACGTGGCGAGCCCCCTGTACGGTGTGTGGCAGAACGCGCCCTTCTTCCACAACGGCTCCGTGCCGGATGTCTGGAGCGTGCTGCAGCCCGAGGAAAACCGCCCGGACGTCTGGCAGCGTCCCTATAGCGAGCCGGGCATATTCGGCAAGAACCGCGGCTACGACTTCAGCTTTGCGTCCTACGATATGAACCGCCTCGGCTGGAAGTATGAAGAACAGGCCTGCAGCAACTGGGCCTCGCTGTTCAGCCCCTTCCTGCCCTGCACCCAGAACATGGCGACCATCGACATTCTGTTTGCCAACATCGCCAACAAAGCGGCGGAATTCAACTCACTGGCCTACCAGTCGCCGCCCCCGGTGACCGACCAGCAGATCAAGTCGCGGATGATTTTTAACACCCACCTGTACGGCAACGGCAACCAGGGTCACAACTTCGTCAAATCCCTGACCGACGCCGAACGCTGGGCGCTGATTGAATACATGAAGACCCTGTAGCCACGGTTGCGGGGTGATCCCACCAACACTGGCCTGGCCGGTGGCGCAAGCCCCGGCCTTTTTTGTGCGTGGCTCGCCGGTGTTCCTGGGCGCTCAGCAAACCGGGCGGGGCTGGCCTAATCCGCCGGTGGCGTGCTTTGCCGATGTTTGCTGGGCAGCGTGCCCGAGAGGAATATCGTTACAGCAGACTGCACATGCCGCTTTTGCAGTGCCGCATCGGCGCTCTCGCCGTAGAACAGGGCCCGGAAGTGCAGGTCGCCTTTTACCATTTCCAGAAACTGTGACGCACCGATTTCAAGATCATCCATCTCCAGCTTGCCTGCCGCCACGGCCTTGCCCAGATAATCGCAAACCAGCGCGTGAGCGCTATCTGGCCCGGCTTCCATAAATAGCCGCCCGAGCTTGGGAGCGTGGGTGGATTCGGCGACCACCAGGCGAAAAAGGGCGGCTCGTTCCGGCTGCATCAGCACCGCCAGGAAGCGCTCTGCGATATGGGTGAGCGCGGCTTTCGGCGACAGGGAATCCAGCGCCGTAGCGGACATTTGCGCCAGGATTTCCCTGCAGCTTTCCGTCACCACTGCCTCCAGTAGCCCCTCCTTACCGCCGAAGGTCTGGTAGATCGTGCGTCGCGACCCGCCGGCGCGCTCGATGATCTTGTCGAGCGATGTGGCAGCAAAGCCCTGTTCCAGAAACAGCGCCAGCGCTGCATCCAGTACGGCCTGGCGCCGCTGTTGGCCGCGCGGGGTGGGCGCGATCGGCGAAGGGTCAACCGTGGTGGGCTGCGGCATGGCTGACGAGCTCCTGCGAATGATTTGCAATTGACACCTTAAGGTACTGGTTAGTACCATGCAACACAATAAATGGTACCAACCAGTACCTTTTGTCGATTTACAGGAGACGCATATGACCAAGCCATCAGCGGGGCGCAGTCTGGCCCTGATTCTCATGATTCTTGCGGTGACGGTGGGGCTGCTGGGAGCCTACTGGTGGTTCCATAGCCGGTTTATACAATCCACTGACAACGCCTATGTTGAAGCCGAGATGTCAGTCATTGCGCCGCGCGTTGCCGGCTACGTTGCCGAGGTGCTGGTAGAGAACAACACGCAGGTGCGGGCGGGGGATGCGTTGCTGCGCCTGGTTGCCGACGATTACCAGGCGCGCGAACGCAGGGCAGGCGCCCAACTTCAGGCCCGCACTGCGGCATTGGATACACTGGCCACTCAGGTGCAGCTGCAGAAGGCACTTATCAAGGAAGCCGAGGCCGGTGTTGCCAGTGCAAAAGCAGAACTGGCGCGCGCCCGGAGCGACAGCAAACGCTACGCCGAACTGGTTGATGACCGCGCTGCCAGTCGCCAGCAGCTGGAGTCTGCCGTGGCGGCTTTCCAGCAGGCTGAATCCGCTGTCAATGCCGCCAGCGCGGCCTTGTCGGCGCGCACCAGTGAAATGGCGGTACTGACCGCCCGTCGCAGCGAGATTGAGGCACAGCTGAGCGAGGCCGAGGCGGCCTTGACCCTGGCGCAAATCGACCTCAGCAATACGGTGGTGCGCGCCCCCATGGATGGCGTGGTGGGTAACCGACACGTTCAGGTGGGCCAGTATCTCCAGCCGGGCAGCGCGGTGCTGAACCTGGTGCCTCTGCAGGCGGTTTATGTCACGGCCAACTTCAAGGAAACCCAGGTTGAAAACATGGCGCCAGGCCAGGTGGTCGATCTGGAAATAGACGCCTATCCCGATACGCCGATTCAAGGCGTTGTGGAGAGCTTCTCACCGGCGGCAGGCTCGCGCTTCAGCCTGCTGCCGCCAGAGAATGCCACCGGCAACTTCACCAAGATTGTGCAGCGCATCCCGGTGCGCATCCGCATTGGCGCAGACAGCCCGCTGGCCGGCATGTTGCGGCCGGGGATGTCGGTGATTGCCTCCGTGGATACCCGAAGCGCACAGCCTAACGATGAGGCCCCAGTTGCGCCTCGTGTCGCGGGGGCCGGACCATGGCCGCTCTAGCCGGCGCCGCCTCACCGGCGGAGGTGGATGCCGCGCCCATCGACCCGCGCATGCTGGCCGGCTGGATTGCCATGGTGGTCGGCATGTTCCTGGCCATTTTGGACATCCAGATTGTGGCCAGCTCGCTGAATGAAATTCAGGCCGGCCTGGCCGCCAGCCCGGACGAAATCAGCTGGGTCCAGACCAGCTACCTGATTGCCGAAGTGGTGATGATTCCGCTCTCTGGCTACCTAGCGCGCATGTGGGGCAGCCGTCGCCTGTTTGTGGTCTCCGCCATCGGTTTTACCCTGACCAGCCTGGCCTGTGCCTTTGCCTGGTCACTGCCGTCGCTGATTGTATTGCGGGTGCTGCAGGGCTTCATCGGCGGCGGCATGATCCCCTGTGTTTTCTCGTCGGTGTATCTGGTATTTCCGCGCTCGCGCCAGCCCATGGCGAATGTGGCGGTCGGCATGATAGTGACCTGTGCGCCGGCGGTGGGGCCGACACTCGGTGGCTTCATCACGGAATGGCTTTCCTGGCACTGGTTGTTTGCCATTAATGTGATACCTGGCCTGATCGTCGTCACGTTGGTTGCCTCCATGCCGGACTTCGACCGCGGCGATAGTCGCCTGGCGCGGGGCTTTGATATCCAGGGGCTGATACTGATGGCGTTGTTCCTGGGTGGGCTGGAGTTCGTTCTGGACGAAGGGCCGCGTGACGACTGGTTCGACGAACCTGTCATCACCGTCTGGACCGCGATTGCGGTATCCGCCGGGGTGCTGTTCCTGTGGCGCTGCTTTAGCTATCGCCAGCCCATAGTGGACCTCACCATTTTCAAAGACCGCAACTTCACCCTGGGCTGTTTGCTGGCCGCCGTGCTGGGGTTTGGCCTGTTTGGCGGCGTTTACGTAACACCCCTTTTGCTCTCGCGCATTCACGACTTCAACGCCCTGCAGATTGGCATGGTAATGAGCGTGACCGGGATCTTCATGTTCCTGGGAGCGCCGGTCGCGGGCAAATTGGCGGAGCGTTTCGGGCCGCGGTTGGTGCTGACCTGTGGCATAGCGATGGCGGGCCTTGGTTTCATCAGCGCCGGCTGGTTTAACGCGCAATCCAAGTTCGATGCCTTGTTCTGGCCTCAGGCCATTCGCGGCGTCGGGCTGGTGTGGATGATCATCAGCGTGAACACCATTGCGCTTGGCACACTGCCCCCGGAGAAGTTGAGCAATGCCAGCGGGCTGTACAACCTGGCGCGCAACATGGGCGGCGCGGTCGGGCTGGCGGCTATCAACACCCTTCTGGATAGCCGCTTTGCTCTGCACATGGCGCGCCTTGGTGACTGGATCAATCCGGCGCGCCCGGCCTATCAGGCCCTGGCTGCACAGGTGGCTTCTGCAACGGCGGGCGCAGACAACATGCCGGTGCTGGAGATTGCGCGGCAAATGGCCGCGCGCGAAGCCATGGTCATGACTTTCAACGACATCCACCTGGTGATGGGCGCCTGTTTTGTTGCGGCGCTGCTGCTGGCACCGCTGCTACGCGCACCTCGCCAGCAAGTGACGGTAGGACATTAATATGATTCGAAATGAAAAAGTGCTGCGGCATTGCATGTTGCTTGCGGCGCTGTTGGTGACGCTCTCTGGCTGTACGGTTGGCCCCACCTATCAGGCGCCGCAGCCGGCACTACCGGCGCAGTGGCAGGGCGCAAGTGGTGCAAGTGGGGCGATAGCGCAGCAGGATAACCTCTGGTGGGAGCGCTTCAACGACCCGGTGTTGACCCGTTTGATAGAGCAGGCGCTAGCCGCCAACCACGATGTGCGTATTGCCGGCTTGAAAGTCCAGCAGGCGCAGGCCATGCGTGCTGCAGTCAGTGGCGCACTGTATCCGGGCGTTGATGCGCTCACATCGACAAACCGGGATTCATTCAGCGAGAACGGGCCGGACCCCATCGCCTTCCTGCCCGGGGTGCCACTGGATCAGCACGGCTATCGCATGGGGCTCAACATGGCCTGGGAGATTGACCTTTTCGGGTATACCCGGCGCCAGGTCGAGGCAGCGGATGCCCGCATCGGGCAGAGTGCGGCGCTGGCACGAGGCGCCCAACTGGCGGTGGTGGCCGAGGTTGCCTCCAGCTACTTTGAATGGCGTGGCCTGCAGAAGCGCATGGCCATCATGCGCCAGAACATTGCGCTGCAGGAATCCACCGTTGATCTGGTGCAGCGCCAGCTGAATGCCGGCCTGGTCAGTGACTTTGATTTGCAGCGCGCAGAAGCTCAATTGCAAGGGACCCGGGCGGCATTGCCCACCCTGCGCTCGGCCAGTGCCGCAGTGCAGAACCGCCTGGCGGTGCTGATCGCACAGATGCCGGCGCAGCTGGATCGAGAGTTGGCCGCATCGGAGGCCCTGCCAACGCCGCCTGAGCGCATTCCGGTTGGCCTGCCATCGGAGGTGCTGCGCCAGCGTCCGGATATTATGGCGGCAGAGCGGGCGATGGCATCGGCAACGGCGCAGGTGGGTGTGGCAACCGCCGCATTGTTCCCGCGCTTTTCGCTGACCGGCAGTGTGGGTGTTGCAAGCAGCCACAGCGATAACTGGCTTGACGCAGACAGCAGCTTCCATGGCCTGGGGGCGCGTCTTGACTGGCCGCTGTTTGCAGGTGGTGCCCTGCGCGCCAACATCGCCGCGGCCAGCTTGCGTGATGACGAGGCGGCGCTGCGATACGAGCAGGTGGTGCTGCAATCGCTGGCGGAAGTGGAGTCCGCTTTGGTGGCCTTCAGGGAAGCCCACCAGCGCCGCCAGGGTCTTGCCCGGGCGGCCAATACCAGTGCCGATGTTGTGCGTCTTGCAAGGCGCCAGTATACGGCGGGGGTTGCCGACTTCCTGGCGGTGCTGGATGCCGAGCGCGAACTGCAGTCTGCGCAGGATCAACTGGCGCAGGCAGAAACGGCCAACCTGCTTGAGTGGGTGCTGCTGTACCGCGCCATGGGCGGTGGCTGGACAGATTCAGCAGCCGTGGCCCGGGCAGACCAGGCGCCTGTCGATAACCTTTGGCCCGCCCCCGGCAACTAGATGTGTGTTGGTTGCCGCTGGCCTTCGTCGCGCATCCGGCTAAGGGCGCTGGGTCCTGATGCGGCTGGTCAAGGGGTATACCAGATGGGCGATGTCCAGGCGCGTTCCTGCAGGCTGACTGGCACGTCAGTCGGCCGTTTCAGGCCGGTGCGCGCTGCGTCATAGGTTGACCAGCGCGGGGTGGGTATCTGCAGAATGCGCGCGTAGTAAAGCGCCGGGCGCGCGGCGTCAAAATCCGGGTCGGTCCAGAACGCATGCAGTTGTACGGCGCCAATATCGTTGGTGTAGGTGGCATCGGCTTCGTTCACCGTGTTGCCCACTGGTGCCACCTTGCCGTCCTCGCCCGGTTTGCGCCCGCCAGACAGGGCCACGTTGTAGATTTTTGAGCGCGGCTCTCCTTTGGCGTCGACCCAGCCCTTGATGATTTGAATCCGGTCGAGGTTTGCGCCGTCGGTTTCCTTGATGGCGTGAACCACAAAGGTGGGGGCCGCCCCCTGCGGGGCCGCTGTCAGGTCGCCGCCCATCGGCACGGCGCTGGTGTAGGCCTGTTGCAGGGCGTGTTGTGCTCCGGGTTTGAAATCCGCCAGGCCAAAGCCGCCAAACATGCGTACTTTCAGCCGTGGCCCGGATGTTGCGAAGGTTTCACGGCGCTTGAGCGCGTCAAAAATGCCGTCGCGGGTGTTGGAGATGGCCCACACACCGGCCACACCGCCGGTACTGAACTGGCGCACCTGGCGGGCTGCCGCCGCGCCCACCCCGGGCGGCCCCTGCAGCCGGTGTTTCGCTTCGCTCTCAAAGCCGAACTTGCCGGTGTAATTGTCCTCTTCGATGGTGGATGCGCCATTGTGCGTATCCGAATCGCCAATGAATCCGTATTTAAAGGGGTTTCCATTGCCCTCGGTGGCCAGTTTGAGCCCGCGTATTAATGCCTCCCTCGCGTATCCGCCACGCTTGTGCTCAGGGGGCGTGGCGGTGGCGGCAAGGGTGTAGTCCCACAGCTCGAAGCTGCCAAACTCGTCATTGGGATAGAGGGCCGGGTGTGTTTCTGACGTGCCCTTGATCTGGGTGATTTCATACAGCGGTTCGTTGCGCATCCGGGCGGCGGCATAGGTCGCATCCAGTTTGCTGCCGCCATAGGATTCTCCCACCGGGAACATGATGCCATCACTGGCGTTGCCGTTGTGCGGCACCGCCAGCAGATCGTTGCCGGCGGCGCGCTGTTTGTCCATCCACTGCCACAAGTCTTCTGGCTTGCTGGAGTCCAGGGCAGAAAAGGGGGCGTCTGGCACGCTGGCGGTGTCGCGGAAGAAAACCACCCGGTGGATATTTCGCCAGTCCGGTGCCGAGGTCCATTCGTAGCCCGCCATGGTGGTGAAAACGCCGGGCTCATAGTGCCTGTCGACAATCTCGACAACCTGCGACCACAGGTTCTGTGCCAGCTTCGTGTCGCCGAGAATCGGGTCGACCTTCGGCGGCACGCTGTACATGCCGTTGCTGATGGTGGTGTAGGCGGCAAAGGACTTTTGCGCGTCGTCACCGGTGATGTCCGCCGCCAGCGGGTGCCGGCTGACAGGGCTGTCGGGGTCTGCCATCAGCGGGAGTGCCCCGAGGTATTCGGCGTGGTCGGAGACGATGTACCAGTCCAGGGGCACTTTGATCTGCAGTGCGTCTCCGCTGCCAGGGTTGGGGATCCGTTCGCCCTTGGCCCAGCGGTAGGCGGAGTCGGGCTCGGTGAAGGCGCCGTTGATAAAACCGTCGAACGACCAGCCGGTATGGACATGGAGATTGCCGAAGTACACATCGCGCACCGGGTTGGTTGCCATGGCACTGTTACCATCATTGCCACTGACAGGGGCAGCGCTTTGCGCGATGGCCTGGCCACCGGCGGCAAGCGCTAGCGGCAACAAACCCAAAAACTGGCCTAGACGTCCCATAGCGTTGTACTCCTTTGTTGCTGCTGGCTGCCGATTAGCGGGTTGATCCATCCGATCGAGACCGACCGCAGGCGAGCGGCACTTTTGCCGCCACCTGTATCCCGCTTGCGGGGCGGAACCGAGGGGCGCCCCAAAATAGGTAAACCGGAGTATAGCGCAGGGGCGCCGGGTTAAGTTCAGCCCAACGGCCGCTCTCTTCTGGCAAGGGCAAGGGCAAGGGCAAGGGCGGGGCAAGGGCCCGGTGCGGCTTCTGGCACCGCGGTGTTAGATGGCGCCGGGCCGGGCCAGCGACACGCGAATGCCGGTCATGTGCGCCTGGTTGGACAGGCGCTCGTAGCTGCCCGGCCCCCTGGGCAGCAGGCGGTTGACGTTGGCTCCCGGGTGGCGGCTGGCCACGCCCAGGCTGTTGGCGCTGCGGTGGCCCCAGCCGTGGGTCATGGCCACCACGCCCGGGCGCAGGCTGTCGTCGATGTGTACCCGGGCCTGCAGGTGGCCCCATGCGCTTTGCACGGTCACTTCGTCGCCTTCTGCCAGCGCAAGGCGTGCCGCATCCTCGGCGTTGATGTGCAGGGGGTTGTCCAGGAAGCCGCTGCGCTTTAGATAGGGCGCGTTGTGAAACCAGCTGTTCAGCATGTGGTTGGTGCGCAAGGTGATCAGCTTCAGGGTGTCGGCGGGCTCGGTGGCCAGTTCGTTAAAAATCCGGCTGGACTGGGAAATGGCGGCGTCAAACAGGGGCGGACAGCAGTCTACCCGCTGCGAATCCCGCTGCAGCCAGTCGCTGAAGAAGCGGCCGGTCTGGTGGTCTGGCAGCAGGGCGCACTGCCCCGGCGCCGTTTTGAGTTGGGCGATGTCGAGGCCGGCATGGCGCAGCATGCTGTTCAGGCGGGCAAACGGGTCGGGGGCCTCGTCGGCGTCGAAGGGGGAGGGCAGGCCCATGGCCTGTGCCAGTTTGCCGAGTATCCACCACTCCTCGCGCCGCTCGGCGGATGGCGGGACCACGGCGTCGGTGTACTGGACGTGGGGCACAGACTGCATGCCAAGGCCACAGAGGTTCAGGTCGGCCCGCTCCAGCATGTCGGTGGCGGGCAGGGTGTAGTGGGCCAGTTCGCCGGTGACATTGCGGAAAATGTCGATCACCACCAGCAGTTCCAACTCGGTGAAGGCGTGGCGCAGCGCCGCCTCGCCGCCAATGGACAGCAGCGGGTTGCCGGCAATCACAAACAGTGCCTTCACCGGCTTGTCTGGCTGGCCGATGAAGTCTGCCATCAGGTTGGCGGGCAGTGCGCCGCGGATATGGCGCAGTTCCCCGTAGCTGGAATCGAAGAAGGGGCTATGATCAACGCTCACCCGGCCGGCGCGGGCGGCGGGATAAAAACCCAGTGAATAGAGATTGCCGCCGCGCCTGTCGAGGTTGCCGCTGACCAGGCTCAGCATCTGCAGCAGCCAGTAGCACAGGGTGCCCTGGCGGCCCATGTTGACCCCGGTGCTCATGTGCACGCAGGCCGAGGGCGCGGTGCCAAAGTCGTGTGCCAGGGTGCGAATGTCCCCGGCATCAAGGCCCACCACCGGGGCGACGCGTTCGGCGCTGTAGGGGGCAATAAAGTCCCGCAGGGCATCCACGCGCTCGCCGTGGGCCGCCAGGATGTCTTCGCGCCACAGGCCGGCGCGCTGCATTTCGTGCAGCAGGGCCGCCATCAGGTAGAGGTCGGTGTCCGGCTTGATCTGCAGCACTTCGCCGGTGCGGGGGCTGGCGGATTCGATGCGCCGGGGGTTGACGTACACCACCCGCCCACCGCGGCTCACCACAGCGCGCAACGCCGCCATCGGGTCGAAGATGGACAGGAAGCTCATGTGTGAAACCTTGGGGTTTTCGCCAAAAATCAGGCAGAAGCTGCTGCGGCCGATGTCGGGAATCGGGTGTAGGGTGCTGGTGCCGTACACCGCCTCGGCGCCGGCAAATTTGTTGGCGCAGTCCTGGGTGCCGGAGTTGAACACATGGCGGGTGCCAAGCTGGCGGAAGAAGTGCACGATGGCCTCGCCGCCCAGGGCGTTGAAGGCGGTGGGGTTGCCGATGTAGCCGGCGATGACGTCGTTGCCGTGGCGCTCGCGAATGGCCCGGGTTTTGTCGGCAATCTCCTGCAGGGCCTGGGGCCAGCTCAGGTTGGCCCACTGCTTGCCGTCGCGGCGCTGGGGGTGGTCGAGACGGTCCCGGTCCAGGTGTATCTGGGTGAAGTTGACCCCCTTGTGGCAGGCAAAGCCGCCGCTCAGTGGGTGGTCGCGCTGGGGGCTAAGGCCCAGCAGGCGCTCGCCGGTGGCGGATTGCTCCACTTGCGCGTCCAGGGGGCAGCCGGGTTCGCAGACACGGCAGAAGGTTTTCTTGTGGATGATCGCCATGTGGTTGTCCTCAATACAGGTGGGATGTAAGCACCCGCTGGCCGCCCGCTCAAGCTATTGGCACTGATAGTGGCTGTGGCGGCGGTGGTGAGGAGTGTTTGCGTCGCCGTGAATATTTTTGGCGAATTTCCGGGCGAAGCTGACGGCAGGTGCTATGTTTTTGGCTGTCGGCAGCGCCGGCACAACACCCTATGGAGAGAACACATGAAAACGAGAATGACACTGGCCGCGGCCCTGGCTGCAGGGCTTGCCCTGCCGGCACAGGCGGATGATACCGGCTTCTATATCGGTGGCAGCGTCGGCCAGGCCTATACCGAGGCCGAAGCCCGCGACATTATTGAAAACAGCGACTACGACCTGGACGACGACGACTTCGGCTACAAGGTGTTCGCTGGCTGGCAGTTCCTGTCCATCCTGGGTGTGGAAGCGGGCTACGTGGACTTTGGCGAAGTGGAGGGTGACTCCACCTTCTCCCGCGCCCGGGTGGCCACCGATGCCTGGGATGCGTTTTTGGTGGGTAACCTGCCGCTGGGCTTTATCGACCTGTTTGCCAAGGTGGGGGTGGTGTACGCCGATACAGACTTTCGCATTGAGCAGGGCGGCGTCAGTTTCAGCGACAGCGACAGCAGCACCGACCCGGCCTACGGTATCGGGGCAGATCTGGAACTCGGCAACTTCGCCATCCGTGGCGAGTGGGAGTACTTCGATGTCGACAACCTCGACGACCTGTCCATGTTCAGCGTGGGTTTGACCTACCAGTTCTAGGTGTTTACAGCGCCATCAGGTGGCGGCCCGGCGTCGGCCGCCGCCCATTCCCAGGCCGAACTGGGCCACCAGGTCGCGCATCACTTCCAGCACACCGCCGCCGAAGGTATTGATCTGGCAACGGCGGTACTCCGCTTCCAACTCGCCCTGCAGCAGGGCGCCCGCACTGTCGGCGCGCAGGTTGGCCGCCGGGCCCAGGGCGTCGATCAGCAGGCGATAGATTTCAATCTGTGACTCGGTGCTGAAGGTCTTGATGGCCGATGAGTAGGCCGGGTCCGGCTCTTCGTTCTCCATTCGCGACACCATGCGCCAGGTGGTGAGCCGCATGGCCTCCAGCCGGGCGTAGGCCTGCCCCAGCAGGGTTTGCACCACCGGGCGGTCGATGGGGCGCTCGCCGCTGGCTTCTGCGGTGCGGGCCCAGGCCAGGGCCTGCTCGTAGAGCTTCCAGGCGTAAACGCCGATGGCCGCCAGCCCCACCCGCTCGTGGTTGAGCTGGGAGGTAATGAGCTTCCAGCCGCCGTTCAGCTCGCCGCAGATCATGTCGTGGGGGCAGCGCACGTTGTCGTAGTAGGACATGTTGGTGCGCACATCCCCCACGGTGTGAATGGGGGCGTAGCTGAAGCCCGGCTGTTTGGCATCCACCATCAATACGCTGATGCCGGCGTGGGGGCGTGCTGCCTGCGGGTCGGTGCGCGCCGCCAGCCAGATGTAGTCCGCCGCTTCGGCGCTGGAGGTGAATACCTTGGTGCCGTTAATCACCCATTCGTCGCCTTCGCGCACCGCGCTGGTTTTCAGGCTGGCCAGGTCGGTGCCCGCCTGGGGTTCGGAATAGCCGATGGCAAAGTGCAGTTCGCCGGCGGCGATTTTCGGCAGGAAGAACTGCTTATGGGCCTCGGAGCCGTGGGCGATGATGGCCGGCCCCACTGTGTTGATGGTGACAAAGGGCAGGGGGGCGCAGGCCAACTGGGCCTCTTCGAACAGGATCATCTGATCCATCGGGCCGCGGCCCTGGCCGCCGTAGGCCTCGGGCCAGCCCAGGGTCAGCCAGCCGTCCTTGCCGATCTGGCGGATCACCGATTTGTAGGCGTCGCCGCCCTCGTTGCCGCGGGTTTCGCGGATCAATGCCGGTGTCATCAGTTGCTGGAAGTAGCTGCGCAGTTCCTGGCGCAGGGCTTGCTGCTGGGGGCTGAGTTCGAGATGCATGGCGTGCTCTGTCGGGTGTCGGAAGTCGAATTATTGTTGAACTTGAATTTAAATTCAATAATACTGCCGCCACAACGGAGCCACAGAATAAGCGAGCCTCAACCACCGTGAGTCCAGCCAGCCCCGCCAGCGAAAAGTCCCCCCGGCGCAGCGCCCGTGGCGAAGCCGCCCGTCGCCGACTCATGGACGCGGCCATCCGGGTGCTCGACCGGGTGGGCGTGCACCAGATGCGCATCAAAGACGTCACCGCCGAAGCGGGGGTGGCGGCGGGCCTGTTCTACCACTACTTCAAAGACCTGCGGCAGCTGGTGGACGAGGTGCTCGAAGAGCACATCGCCGAGTTCGAGGCGGTGGATGTGATCGAGAAGGACGTGGGCAAGGGCGACTGGTTCAACCGCCTGCGCGCCCACTACGAAATCTGTGTGCGGGTGCATGCCGAGCACCCGGGCATCATGCGCTGCATCGCCCAGTTCAGCGCCGACGACCCGGCCTTTCGCGAGCGCTGGAAGCGCTCCTTCAACCGGCGCCTGGACCTGCTGGTGGAAGTGTTTCCCTTTGTCTTCCCCGACTGCCCGCTGAACAAAGCCCAGGTAGAACTGCTGGTGCACGGCCTGTCTGGCGTCGGCAAAGACCTGATGACCGAGTACTACATTGACCGCGACCCGGCCCTGCGCGCGGTGGCGCTGAGCCAGGAGGCTATGGCCGAGTGGTTGGCAGCCCTGTTGTACCGTGGCCTGTTCGCCTGTAACCCCCCGCAATCGCAGCTGCGCCACGCGCTGCCGATTCTCACCATCACTAGGAAATGAGCATGTCTGACGCGACCCCCGACCTCTCCGCCTACCTGGGCGGTGATCGCGGCCCCTACCGCAGCTGGGATGCGGTCAACCGCCCGATGATCCGCCACTGGTGCGAAGCCCTGGGCGATGACAACCCCATCTACCACGATGCCGACGCCGCTCGCGCTGCAGGTTTTGACGGCATCGTGGCCCCGCCCACCATGCTGCAGGCCTGGACCATGCGCGGCTACCGCGAAGCGCGCCCGCCAGGCTCGGACACCAGTGACCCCTTCGAAGTGCTGGTGGCGCTGGAGGAACTGGGTTACCCCGCGGTGGTGGCGGTGAACTGCGAGCAGGAATACACCCAGTACGTTGGCGAGGGTGACACCCTTTACCACCGCTCAACCATCGAATCCATTTCCGAGCAAAAGAGCACCGCCCTGGGGGTGGGCTTTTTTGTCACTGAGCTGTCCACCTACTACAACCAGCGCGACGAAGTGGTGGGCACCATGCGCTTCCGGGTTTTTAAATTTGCCCCCCACGCCCGGGACGAAGCCGCCGCGCCAGTAGAGGCCGGCAGTGCGCCGCCGGCAGTGCGCCGCATGCGCCCGGTGCGCAATGAAGACACCCGCTTCTTCTGGGAAGGCGTGGAAGCCGGCGAGCTGCGCGTGCAGCGTTGCGGCGGCTGCCAGACCCTGCGCCACCCGCCGTCGTCGGCCTGCCCCCACTGCCAGTCGCTGGAGTGGACGCCCCAGCGGGTCAGCGGCCGCGGCACCGTGTACAGCTTTGTGACCATGCACTACCCCGAGATTCCCCCCTTCGACTACCCCAACCTGATTGCCTTGGTGGAGTTGGAAGAGGGCACCCGCCTGGTGAGCAACCTGGTGGGTGTATCGCGCCACGATGTGCGCATTGGCATGCCGGTCCAGGTGGAATTTGCCGAAGTGGAGCCGGGCTTTCAGTTGCACCAGTTCCGCCCGCTGGAGGGCTGCTGATGGACTTCACCTACAGCGACGACCAGCAGGCGATAGCCGCTCTGGCGAAGCAGATCTTCCGCGACAAAGTCAGCAACGGCCAGGCCGCCCCGGACCTGTGGGCAACCCTGGCCGAGGCCGGCCTGCTGGGCGTGGCGCTGGATGAACACAGTGGTGGTGCCGGCTTTGGCCTGCTGGGTGCCGGGCTGGTGCTGAAGGAAATGGGCGCGGTGCTGGCACCGCTGCCCCTGCTGCCGGCCACGGTGGCGGCCCTGGCCCAGGCCGAGGGCGGCGATACAGCAGGCGCATCGCGCCTGGCATCCGGCGCTGGCTACAGCGTGGCCTGTGCCGACAGCGGCCTGACGCTTGAGGACGCAGCGCAGAGCGATGGGGCGAGCGATGGGGCGAGCGATGGGGCTAAGGTCGTCGTGAGCGGCGAACTCGTTTCCGTGCCCTTTGCCGGTGACGCCGATGCCCTCATCGCCATCGCCGGTGAGCACCTGGTGCAGATACCGCTTGACCAGCACGAGATACAGCGCGATGCCCAGCTCACCACCAACCACCTGCCAGCGGCGCGCATCACATTGCAGCGTGCCAGCGCCCGGGTGCTTGGCGGCGGCGACGCTTGCACCCGGCTGCGCCAGCGCCTGCAGGCACTGACCGCCATGCTGCAACTGGGAGTGGTAGAAGAGGCGTTGGCGCGCACCGCGGCCTTCACGGTGGAGCGCCAACAGTTTGGCCAGCCCCTGGCCCGTTTCCAGGCGGTGTCGCAGCGGGCGGCGGATGGCTACATCGACATTGAAGCCCTGCGCGCCACCGCCGAGAGCGCCCTGTGGCGTTTGCAGACAGGGCAGGATGCCACCCTGGAGGCGGCCACCGCCCTGTGGTGGGCGGCGGAGGCCGGCCACCGGGTTGGCCACACCGCCCAGCATTTGCACGGCGGCATTGGCGCCGACATTGACTACCCGATCCATCGCTATTTTCTCTGGGCCAAGCAACTGGAATTCAGCCAGGGCGGCGCGGTGCACACCGCCGCGGCCATGGGCGAGCAGTTGGCCCTGCATTCCGCCATCGGAGGACGCAAGTGAACGAGCTTACCCTGAATGCCGTGAAGGTGGGCGACACCCTGCCGGAGCTGGTTATCGACATTACCCCGCGCCTGATTGTGGGCGCCGCCATCGCCACCCGGGATTACCAGAACGTCCACCACGACAAGGCCGGGGCCCAGGCCCTGGGCTCGCCGGACATCTTCATGAACATCCTGACTACCAACGGCCTGGTGGGGCGTTATGTCACCGACTGGGCCGGCCCCCGGGCGCGCCTTGGCAAAGTCGCCATCAAGCTCGGCGCGCCCAACTACCCCGGCGACACTATGACCTTCCGCGGCGAAGTGCTGGAAGTGGACAGTGGCAGTGGCCGCGTGGTGCTGGATATCAAGGGCAAAAACAGCATGGGCTATCACGTGACCGGCAGCGTGGAACTGACCCTGGCACAGGAGGCAGCGGCATGAGCAAGCAAGGGCAGGGCGATCACTTCCTTCGCGACAAGGCCGCCATCGTCGGGGTTGGCGCCACGGAATTTTCCAAGCAGTCCGGGCGCACCGAAATCCAGCTCGGCGTAGAGGCCATTCTGGCCGCCCTGGCCGATGCCGGCATCGACCCGGTGGAGGTGGACGGCATGGCCACCTACACCATGGACAACAACCCCGAGATTGAACTGCACCGCCTGATTGGTGGGCGCGCGTTGCGCTTTTTCTCCCGCGCCCACTACGGCGGCGGGGCGGCCTGCGCGCCGGTCATGCACGCCGCCATGGCGGTGGCCACCGGGGTGGCCGACGTGGTGGTGGTGTACCGGGCCATGAACGAGCGCTCCGGCTTTCGCTTTGGCCAGGGTGGCCTGCTCACCGAAGACCCCAACGCCTTCGAGACAGTGGACTTTGGCTGGTACTTCCCCCATGGGCTGATGACCCCGGCCAGCTGGATTGCCATGTTCGCCCAGCGCTACCTGCACGAAACCGACGCCACCACCGAGGACTTCGGCCGGGTGGCGGTGGGTGGGCGCGACTTTGCCTCCACCAACCCCAAGGCCTGGTTCTACCAGCAGCCCATCACCCTGGAGGAACACCAGGCGGCGCGCTGGATTGCCGAGCCCCTGCGCCTGCTGGACTGCTGCCAGGAAAGCGACGGCGCGGTGGCCATGGTGATCACCTCCGCCGAGCGCGCCAAAGACCTGAAGCGGCCCCCGGTGCTGGTGCGCGGCGCCTCCCAGGGCGCGGCGGACGACCAGCGCATGATGACTTCTTTCTACCGCAAGAGCCTGACCGGGCTGCCGGAAATGGGCGAAGTGGCGCGCAATCTCTATGCCATGTCCGGGCTTGGCCCCGCCGACATGCAGGCGGCGGTGCTCTACGACCACTTCTCGCCCTTTGTGCTGCCCCAGTTGGAGGAGTTCGGCTTTGCCGAGCGCGGCAAAGCCTGCGACTTCCTGCGCGAAGGTCACCACCTGCGCGGCGGCAAGCTGCCGGTCAACCCCCACGGCGGCCAGCTGGGCGAAGCCTATATTCACGGCCTGAACGGCGTGGCCGAAGCGGTGCGCCAGGTGCGCGGCGAAGCGGCCAACCAGGTGGCGGGCCTGGAGCACATTCTGGTGACCGCTGGCACCGGCGTGCCCACCAGCGGACTGATTCTTGGAGGAGCCTCCTGATATGCACCTGATCGATTACCCCGAACGTAGCCAGCGCCACCTGGGTCGGGCCCTGCGCGACCAGGCCCAGGCCATAGGCGACACGCCGTTTTTGCTTTACGACAGCGAGCGTTACACCTACGCCGAGGCCAACGACAAGGTCAACGAGCTGGCCGCCGGGCTGGCGCGGCGCGGCCTGGCCGTTGGCGAGCGGGTGGCCTTCTACATGGATTCAACCCCCGATGTGATCTTCCTGGCCCTGGCCGCCAACAAGCTGGGGGCGGTGTGGGTGCCCATCAACAGCGACTACAAGGGCGACTGGCTCAGCGACAGCATTGCGCGCAGCCGCCCGACCCTGCTGGTGACCGACGCCAAACACGCGCCGCGGGTGGCCGAGGTGCGCGACAAGCTGGGTGAGCTGGCCATGGCCAGCGCCGGCCACAGCGACGCGCTGCCGGACGCCGAGCCGTTGGCGCAGCTCTACGAGGCCGGTGCCGGAGAGCCGGACATGAGCGGTTTCAGTGCCGGCGATACCTGCGCCGTACTGTGGACCTCTGGCACCACCGGGCGCTCCAAGGGCGTGATGCAGAGCCACAACGTCTGGTTCGACGCGGTGATCTCGGCCAACAACCAGTTCGGCATGGAAGCTGGCGATATCATTTACTCGGTGCTGCCCCTGTACAACTCCGCCGCCTGGGTCACCTCAGTATTTCGCGCCATGCTGGCCGGGGTGCCGCTGGCCATGGATTCGGCCTTCTCGGTCACCACCTTCTGGGACCGGGTGGACTATTACCGCGCCACCCAGAGCTTCACCCTGGGGGCCATGCACATGTTCCTGTGGAACGCACCCGCCAGGGCCGATGATGCCGACCACTGCCTGAAAAAGCTGATGGCTGTGCCCATGCCGCCGCAGCTGGCCGGCCCCTTCAGCGAGCGCTTTGGTGTGCAGCTGATGCCCCAGGGCCTGGGCCAGAGCGAGGCATTTACCGTCATCAACCAGGACGAATGTGACCGCAGCAAAGTGCCCCCCGGCAGCTGTGGCACCCCGGTATCGCGGGTGGATGTGCGCCTGGTGGGCGACGACGGCGAGGACGTGCCGGTGGGCGAGCCCGGCGAACTGTGGGTCAGGCCGCGCCAGCCCCACTGCATTTTCAACGGCTATTTTGACGACCCCGAGGCCACTGCCGCCGCCTACAGTGGCGAGTGGTACCGCACCGGCGACCTGGCCCGGCGCGACGAGGCGGGCTACTACTATTTTTGCGACCGCAAGAAAGACGCAGTGCGCTATAAGGGGCGCAACATCTCCACCTTTGAAGTGGAAATGGCGGTGCGCAAGCACCCGGCCATTGCCGATTGCGCGGCCTACGGCATTCCCAGCGACGAACTGGACAGCGAAAGCGAGATCAAGCTGGACGTGATCCTAAAGCCCGGAGAGCGCCTGGAACCCGAGGTGCTGGCGCGTTTTGTCAATGACAACGCGCCCTACTTTTTTGTGCCGCGCTACATTGAAACGGTAAAACAGTTGCCGTATACACCTACCAACAAGGTGCAGAAATTCCGCCTGCGTGAACGGGGCCTCACCCCCCAAACGTGGGATGCGCGGGCGGTCGGGTTCAAGGTAAAACGCTAGGAGTCGGGGCGCTAAACCCCGCTTTCTCACCGTGAATGGAGAGCAATAGCAGTAGCCACAACATAACAAGGAAGCAACATCGCTGAGCGGAACAGCAGATCGACGAAGTACGTTTCAATAACCCAAAATAAAAGCATTGGAGCAACACTATGTCATATCTCGGCCGTAGTACCCGCAGTACTCTGACACCCCTCGCCGCCGCCCTGGCCCTGGCTGGCGCCAGCCAGGCCCCTGCTGCCCTCGGGCAAGAACTCATGCTGGAGGAGATCGTGGTCACCGCCCAGCGGCGCCAGACCATGTTGCAGGACACCCCCATCGCGGTGACCGCCTTCAACACTGAAAAAATCGCCGACCTCGGTATTTACGACATTACCGATATTGGCGGCCTGGCCCCCAACACCAATATCCAGAAGCAGCCCTCATCCAATTCCAACATGTCGATCTACATTCGCGGCGTGGGCAGCGGCGAAACCTCATTGATGGTGGATCCGAAAACCAGCTTCTACCTCGACGGCGTTTACATGAGCAAAACCGTGGGTGCCGTGTTCGACATTGTCGACCTGGAGAGTGTGGAAGTGCTGCGTGGCCCCCAAGGCACCCTGTTCGGGCGCAACAGCACCGGCGGCGCCCTCAACGTCACCACCGTCAAGCCCACCGGGGAGTTTGGCGTCAAACTGGAGGGCAACCTGGGCAATGACGGCTACCAGCGCACCGCCGTGTCACTGGACTTGCCGAAAATTGGCATGATGTCAGCCAAGATATCCGGCATGACCATGGACTACGACGGCTGGGCCGAGAACGACTTCCCCGGCGGCGAGCGCGACCTGGGCAGCGAGAACAACGACGCCTACCGCATTGCCCTACGCTTTGAACCCACCGACAGCATCACCGTCGACTACGTGTACGATCGCACCAACAACGCCGGGGTGCCCACGCCCTTCCAGATATCTGCGGTCAAGAACAGCATCTACAACGGCTTTACCGACACGCCCTTCCCCTATACCTTCCTGGGGGGTGAACTGTACCAGCAGATGGCGGCCTCGGTGGGCGATCCGGACGAGCGGCGCGAGGACTACACCCTGGACGGGGTCACCGAGGAGTGGCTGGATGTCACCGGCAACACCCTCACCGTGGCCTGGGAACTGGACCCCTTCACCATCAAGTACATCTTCGCCAACCGTGATACCAGCTCCGGCTACGGCTCCACCGACCTGGACGGCGGTGCCCTGACGGCACGGGACCTGTTCTACGGCGGCGGCATGGAGATTCCCACCCCGGGCTTTCACGCCACCATCGACGAGGGCAGCATTGAGCTGACCACTAACGAGGTGCAGATCATTGGCGATGCCTTCGACGATCGCCTGCAGTACACCGTGGGCTACTACCAGTACCGGGAGGAGATTTACCAGAGCAACCCGCAGACCTTCTCCCTGCCGATCCAGTTCCTGCTGGGCGGCGCGCTGGATGCAGCCTATGCCGCCGCCGGCTACTGCCCGGAGATTCCCGGCGCCGGCCCGGTGTGCCAGGGCAGCCAGCGCCTGCCCCTGCCGTTCCCGTCCCCGGGGGCCGACCCCAACCTGAACGGCCAGGTGGACTTTATCTACGGCCAGACCACCGAATCCTGGGCGGCCTACAGCCAGGCGACCTTTTCCTTCACCGACAACCTCGATTTGACCGCCGGTATTCGCTACACCGAAGATGACCGCGACGGCTTCCTGTTTAACGAGAGTATTGGCCAGACCTCGTTTGACGAGCGCTTCACTAACAGCGATACCTGGGACAACATCAGCTACCTGCTGACCCTGAATTATGCCTTCAGCGACAATGCCCGGGTTTACGGCACCTATTCCACCGGCTACAACAGCGGTGGCTTTAACTCCCGGGCCTCCACCCTCAGTTCCTGGGAAACCCCCTTTGACGAGGAGGAGCTGTTCTCCTACGAACTTGGCCTCAAGTCGGACTGGTTCGACAGTCGGGTGCGCCTGAACGCCGCGCTGTTCTACAACGACTACCAGGATATCCAGGTGGCCCAGTTCGAAGCGGGCTCGGGCGGTGCTTCCAGTCGTATCGTCAACGCCGGCGAGGCCACCTACCAGGGCCTGGAAATCGAGCTCACCGCGCTGATTACCCAGGGCCTGATGCTGGAGGCCACCTACGGCTACCTGGATGCGGAGTTTGACGAGTACCTGGCCCGCAACCCGGCTACTGACATGGAGGAGAATATTGCCGATGTCACCACCGTCAGCCGGGCGCCGGAAAACAGCGGCAGCCTGGGCCTGCAATACGACTTCGACCCCTTCAGCTGGGGTGCCTTGTCGGCGCGGGTGGATGTGGTGTACACCGACGGCTTTACCTTCCACCCCTTCCAGTACCAGTTCGACAGCGCGGATGACCGCACGCTGGTCAACGCCCGGGTGAGCCTGAAAGACATCGCCCTTGGCGACAAGGGCAACCTGCGCATTGCCGGCTGGGTGAAAAACGCCACCGACGAGGAGTACCGCGAGTGGGGCATTGACTTTGGCACCCTGGGCTTTGCCGGCAACACCTACGGCCGCCCGCGCACCTACGGTGTGGACGTGGTGTACGAGTTCCGCTAGCGGGCGGTCGCCTGGCCAAAGGGCCGGTGCGAAGGCGCAATCCAGGCGGCCCGGGGTTCCGGGCCGCTTGCGTTTTGCGGTAAAAAGCCAGGGGAAAGCCCGGGAACAGGGGCTCAAGCTGTGAGCCAGTGGGCGTTTTGAGCGGGCAGTGGCGAAATCTTGCGCACAGGCGGCAATGTGCATTGACCCTTGCGGTAATCGTGACAATACTGTGATGGCATAGTACCAACCGATAAATGGATTTAGTCACGGGCGCTTGCCACTGGCGCCCGATAACACGGTGTACAGGGGAAGAGTCATGGGTAAGCGTGTAGCGTCCGCGTGGGCAGCGGGTTTGTTGTTGGCGGGCGCGGTGCTGCCAGTTGCGGTACAGGCGGCGGCAGTCACCGTGGGGCGGGATCAGGCGCAGCAACTGGGCGACCCGTCCATTGTTCGCGTTGAAGTGCTGGATTTTGAGGACACCGGCAGCAGCTCGGGCGTGTTGCTGTCTCCCTTCACCGGGCAGGGGGCCTGCCTCACCTACGCCTTCGACGATGCTGGCGACTTAAACTACGACGTTCGCCTGGCCCTGTTTGACGCCAACGACAACGTCGTCGGCCTGCCCATCGTGGCCATCAGCAACACCTACTACAACACCGTCGACACCAGCTGCGGCGCCATAAACGAAGCCCCCATTGCTGTTGACGATAACTTCGGCACTAACTATGTCGGCGCCAATGTGCTGGCCAACGACATCGACCCGGACGGTGACCCGCTGGTGGCCACCTTGCTGAGCCCGCCCAACGTGGGCAGTGTGGTGCTCAATTCCAACGGTACTTTCGTCTATACAGCGCCGGCAGGCTTCAGCGGCAACGTGACCTTCAGTTACGAGGCGTCTGATGGCACCAACAACAGCACCAGCCCGGGGATTGTGACCCTCACCGTGGAGGCCGCCAATGGCGCGCCGGTGGCCATGGATGACAACCTAGGTACCGGCTTTGCCGGGGCCAACGTGCTCGCCAACGACACCGACCCGGACGACGACACCCTGAGCGCGGTGCTGGTATCTGGGCCGAGCAACGGCACCCTGGTGCTGAACCCCGACGGCAGCGTGCAGTACAGCCCCAACCCCGGCTATGTCGGCAGCGACAGCTTTACCTACCTGGCCAACGACGGCGAGCTGGACAGCAACATTGCCACCGTTACCCTGCAGGTTGATGAGCCGGTGAACACCGGCCCCCGGGCGGTGGATGACAACTTCGGCGCTGATTATGCCGGCCGCAATGTGCTGGCCAACGACAGCGACGACAACGGCGACCCGCTGTCCGCCGTGCTGGAGAGCCAGGCGAGCCGCGGCGTGGTGGAGCTGAATGCCGACGGCACCTTCACCTACACGCCGGAAGCGGGCTACACCGGCCCGGACAGCTTCACCTATCGCGCCTCCGATGGCACGTCGCTCAGCGACGTTGCCACGGTGTCCCTCGTCGCGCAGCTGCCCGACGACAACCTGCCGCCGGTGGCCAGCGAGGACGATTTCGAGGGTGACTACAGCAACGGCAACCTGCTCATTAACGACCAGGATCCGAACAACGACACGCTGATCGCCATTCTGGTGACACCGCCGGAGAACGGCGAGCTACAGCTCAACCAGGACGGTACTTTCCGCTACCGGCCCTTTGCCGGCTACGCCGGCCCGGATTCCTTTAGCTATAAGGTGCGCGACCGCCCGTTGGATGACCCAGAGGGTCTGGAGTCGGCACCGGCGCTGGTGCGCCTGCAGGTGGACGCCAACCGCCAGGCCGATGGCGGGGTGACCAACAAGGTGGATGCCGATGGCACCTCGGTACTGGCCAATGCCTCGTCCAATGAGCTGCGTACCTCCCGCCGTATCGACCGACTGTGCCCCACGCTGGAGCCGGGTGATGCCGACCAGACGGACCTGTTGAACCTGTGCACCAACCTGCGGGCCCAGGGCACCACCGCCAAGCAGGCACTGGATGCCCTGCGCGCCATCACCCCGGAAGAGCTCAGCGCCATCAGCAAGGCCTTCCGCGTGTTGTCCTTCTCGCGCTTTCGCAACATTGGCGCGCGCATTTCGCGCATGCGCGAGGGTAAGGCCAAGGGCATCAGCATTGCCGGATTGAACGTGCGGGCGGGGGATACCCTGGTCAGCGGCTCGGATATCGAGAACGCCCTGGCCGAGGGGCTGTCTGCCATGGGCCTTGGCGCCAGCGCCGATGAAAACAGCGGTGGCGAAGACCTGCTGCGTGACTACAGCCGCCTGGGCCTGTTTGTGCGCGGCGACCTCAACTTCGGCGACCAGGACACCACCGAACTGGAATCCGGCTTTGATTTTGACGCCCAGTCCCTCACCGTGGGGGCGGATTACCGCATCACCGACAATGTCTTTGCCGGCGCCTCCATCAGTGTCGGCCAGTCGGATGTGGAGTTCGCCAACAACGGCGGTGAGACCCGCACCGACAACTACTCCCTGGCGGTGTACGGCAGCCTGTATTCCGGCAGCGGCTATATCGACGGCATCCTCAGCTACGGCTGGGCAGATGTGGAAACCGAGCGCAACATCGTCTACACCGACTTCGGCGGCACGGTGGATAGGGTGGCGGAGGGCTCCTCCGATGGCGACGAGTACTACATCAGCTTCAACGCCGGCTACAACTTCAACTGGGGCGGGCTGAATGTCGACCCGCTGGTGCGCTTCTTCTACCTGGACGGCGCAGTGGACCCCTTCAGCGAAACCGGCGCCGGGGGCTGGAACCTGGATATCGACGAGCAGGCCTTTGAGTCCATGAGCATCAGCGCCGGCGGCCAGATCAGCTACACCTTCCTGCCCAGTTGGGGGGTGATCACCCCCTACCTGCGGGTGGAATACACCCGCGAGTTCGAGGATTCCGCCGGCGGCGTGCGCTATCGCTTTGCCAACGACCCGCTGGGTGAATTCAACGATACCAACGGCATGATGATTGAAGCGGACGACCCGGACACCGGCTACATGGTGTACGGGGCCGGCGTGGCCGCGCAGTTTATCCACGGCATCAGCGGTTTTATCAACTACCAGACCCTGGGCAGTTACGACAATCTCAATGGCGAAATCCTGTCCATCGGCGCGCGCTGGGAAGCGCGCTTCTAACGCAGGCACCGGGGACGATTACAGGTAATACATCATGGCATCACTGACACTTTCCGATTCCGCGTTTGGCACCCTGGGGCTCACCATCACCGAGGCGATTGACCTGGCCGACATTGCCCAGCAGCTCAGCAGCCTGTTGGGCATGACCTTCAGCTTCGAGAGCCTGGATGTGTCGTCGGTGACGCTCACCGGCCTCACAGCCACCGGCATCGGCGCGCCCGGCAGCCGGCTGGCGGTTGGCGACTACGACGTATTCCAGCCGGCGTCTGCGGTGTCGGGCTTTACCAACCTGCAGCTCACCAACGCCACGATCGACAGCCACGGCAGCGTTTACGAGGTGGCCGACGGGGGGCGGCTGATCGGTGAAAACGACAGCCTCGGCTTCGAATTTGGCGCCGGGATCAACGTGCTCGATTTTTCGCGCACCGGCAGCGCCGAACTGAATGTGGCGCTGAACACCGTGGCGCCCTTCGACGACCCCGGCACCCTGTACGGCGGCTACGAATTCATCGGTAACAGCGGCGACAATGTCTTCACCGGCTACGATACCTTCGACCAGGGCGTTCTTTATTTCGGCAGCAACGTGTTTCGCGCGGGTGATGGCGAAGATGCGGTGTTTGGCGGCCTCGGGCAGGAACTGATCGAGGGCGGGGCAGACGATGACCTGCTGTTTGGCATGCTCTATGTCAGCTCCGGCTTCAGTCAGAACGACCCGGGCGACCTGATTTTCGGTGATTTTGAAGAGCCGGAGCCCGGCGCGGAAGGGGGCGACGACCTGCTCTTTGGTGGCCTTGGCGACGATAGACTCGATGGCGGCGCCGGCAATGACCTGGTGTTTGCCAGCGAGGGGGCCGACAGCCTCACCGGGGGCGCGGGCCGGGACCGTTTTGTGCTGGCCGAGGACTACAACATTCGCACCGGCATCATGGTGCCCGATGGCGAAGGTGGCGAGTTCGAGCGGACCGTCTATACCGGCACCGGTGTGGCCGATGCCGACAGCCCCAACCGGGTGGAGGACTTCAGCGCCGACGACCTGGTGGTGATTTACGGATCCAGCAACATGATCACCGATCCCGGCACCCTTTTCGATATCCTCTTTGACACCAACACGGACAACCAGGCCGTGGTCAACCTCGTCGGCGATGCCGAATCGCAGTTCAGCTTTGACTACACGCTGGTGGATATCACCGCCGGCATCACCGAGCGCGATG
The DNA here is from genome assembly GCF_003402235.1 of Parahaliea mediterranea. Taxonomy (GTDB): domain Bacteria; phylum Pseudomonadota; class Gammaproteobacteria; order Pseudomonadales; family Halieaceae; genus Parahaliea; species Parahaliea mediterranea. Next base: position 962,557 of record NZ_QEWO01000001.1, on the reverse strand, counting down.
TCATTATCGCCATCGACCAGGCTCAGTCCGGCGATGACGATATGAACCTCAACTTCCGCTGGAGCAGCCTGGTGGAGAGCCGCGAGGGCGAGATATCCTTTGAGGTGGTTTACGACGCCCCCGGCGACTCGGTGAATTTCAACGATGGCCTGCTCTACGATCGCTTCTTCGACCTGCAACTCACCCCCTTCCAGGACAACGGCGGGCCTGGCGGCCAGGACAAGTTTGACCTGACGGCCTTGGAATTGGGAGACGACAACCCTTCGGCCATTGAGGATATCCTGTTCACCACGCTGGATGAGTACGGCAACTTCACCATTGAGAGCTTCGGCGACCCCGAAGACCCCGCCATCGATGATTTTTTCTTTGATGCCGAGGCCGGGGTTGATCGCGCGGTGAGTGTCGAATGGCGGCCCTCGGGCTTTGCCGATGATGTGATCGCCGTGTATGTGGATGCCAACGCCGACGGGAATTTCCATCCCGGCGATGACCTGTTCTTCACCATCAACGGGGTGGAAGACGGCAATGGCGTTGCCTATGACAGCCTGCGTGAGCTCACCAAGGAAGACCTGTACGCCGACCCGGACGCCGATGGCAGCGGGACCGGCATATTCATCTTCAACGACGATCAGTATGACCTGTGGTTTAACGATATTGCGCCCGATCAAATCCCCTGATGGCGGTAGAGCATTCTTGAACCCGCGGCGGATCGTATTATCGCCGGGCCAGTGACAGGGCGGGCAGATACCAGCGAGCTGAAACAGGCCCTGCAGTTGTGCAGGGCCTCGTTGCTTGTGGTGCTGGGTTTCAGCCTGGCCATCAACCTGCTGCTGCTGACGCCGGCGTTTTACATGCTGCAGGTGTACGACCGGGTGATCCCCAGTGCCAGCCTGCCCACGCTGCTGATGCTGACCCTGGTGGCGCTACTGCTGTTTGCCACCATCGGCGCCCTGGAGTGGGTGCGCTCGCAGATACTGAGCCGGGTGGGCGCCCGCTTCGATACCCTGCTGGAAGACCGCGCCTTCGAGGTGTCGTTCCGCCAGGCGCTGTACACGGCCGGGCAGTCTGCCCAGGCGCGCCCCCTGGCCGACCTCAGTGTGCTGCGCCAGTACCTGTCGGGCAGCGCGCTGCTGGCCTTCTTCGATGCCCCCTGGCTGCCGGTGTACCTGCTGGTGATGTACGGCTTTCATCCCTTGTTTGGCCTGGTGGGGCTGTTGTCGGCCCTGGTGCTGCTGGCCCTGGCCGCGTTGAATGCGCGCCTGGGGCGCGACGTTCAGGCCGAAATGGGCGAGGAGTCCGCTGCGCTGGACGCCTATGTGCTGAAAAACCTGCGCAATGCCGAGGTGATAGAAGCCATGGGCATGCTCATCGATATCCGCGGGCGCTGGCAGCAGCGCTACCGCGGCTTGCTGGCAGCGCAGCTTGCCCGCACCGGGCGCACTGGCCTGCTGGCATCACTGTCGCGCACCTTCCGCCTTACCGTGCAGTCGCTGGTGCTGGGCCTTGGCGCCTATCTGGTGATCGAGCAGCGCCTGACCCCGGGCATGATGATCGCCGGCTCCATTCTGCTCGGCCGCGCCCTCGCCCCGGTGGACCAGATGATCGCCGGCTGGCGGCAGTTTGTGCAGGCGCGGTTGGCCTACCGCCGCCTGGGGGGGCTGTTGCAGCAGATTCCGCCGCTGCCCGAGCGCATGAGCCTGCCGGCCCCCACGGGTCTGATCAGCGCCGAGAAGCTGTCGCTGGCGCCCCCCGGCACCCGCAACCTGGTGCTGCGCAATATCCACTTCCGTATCGAGCCCGGTGACAGCGTGGCGGTGATTGGCCCCAGTGGCTCCGGCAAAACCAGCCTGGCCCGGGCGGTGCTGGGCATCTGGCCGGTAACTGGCGGCCACCTGCGCCTGGATGGGGCCGATGTGTTTACCTGGAACCGCGAGGAACTGGGGCCCCACGTGGGCTACCTGCCACAGGATGTGGAGCTGTTCGAAGGCTCGGTGAGCGAGAACATCGCCCGCTTTGGCCCGGTGGATGCCGGCGCCGTGGTGGAGGCGGCGCGCCAGGCGGGGGTTCACGAGGCCATACTCAGCCTGCCCGGCGGCTATGACATGCAGATTGGCCCGGGGGGCAGCGCCCTGTCCGCCGGCCAGCGCCAGCGCCTGGCCCTGGCCCGGGCGCTGTACGGCAACCCCTGCCTGCTGGTGCTGGATGAGCCCAACTCCAACCTGGACGACCGTGGCGAGTTGGCCCTGATTGCCGCGCTGAAGGCGCAGAAGGCGCGCGGCGCCACGGTGCTGGTGATCTCCCACCGCAAAACCATCCTTGGCGCGGTGGACAAACTGCTGGTGCTGGGCAATGGCGGCATCACCCGCTTTGGCCCCAAGGGCGAGGTGCTTGAGGCCCTGCAGGCCCGGGCGCGCGGCGGCCAGCGCGATACGGCGGTGAGCCCATGAATGCGGGCCTGGTTAGTCGTGCGGGCGTGGTCAACGGCGCGCCGCTGGATACCTCCGATACCCGCTATCGCCGTATTGGCGCTGCCATCGTGTTTGTGGTGTTCGTGGTGTTTGGTGGTTGGGCCGCCCTGGCGCCGCTCGACAGCGCGGCCCTGGCGCCCGGGGTGGTGACGGTCAAGAACTACCGCAAGACCCTGCAGCATCTGGAGGGGGGCATTGTGGATGAAATCCGGGTGCGCGAAGGCCAGATGGTGGGCGAGGGCGATGCCCTCATCGTGCTGGATGCCACCCAGTTTCGCGCCGAGCGCGAGGTGCTGCGCGGCCAGTACATTGCCCTGCGGGCGCTGGAGTCGCGCCTGCTGGCCGAGCGCGATGCGCTGGCGGCGGTGGTGTATCCGGCGGATTTTCTGGCCCTGGATGACCCGCGCGTGGCGTCTGCCATTGCCGGGCAGAACGAGATTTTCAGCGCCAGGATGAGCGCCAACAGCGGCGAGCGGCAGGTGCTGGAGCAGCGCGTGGAGCAGTTGCAATCGCAGATTGCCGGGGTAGAGGCGGTGCGCGACAGCAACGCCCGCCTGCTGGCGTCCTACGAGTCCGAAATAAAAGACCTGCAAAGCCTGCAGGAGCGTGGCTTTACCGGCAAGCAGCGCCTGACGGAAGTGCAGCGGGCCTACGCCAGCCTGGTGGGGGAGAACGCCGAGGCGCTGTCGGAGATTGCGGCCAACCGCATCCGCATCGGTGAGACCCAGCTGCAGATCATCCAGCTGGAACGCTACCAGCGCAGCGAGGTGGTGGACGAACTGGAGGGCATCCAGTCCAGGCTGTTTGATGTGAATGAACGCCTGCGGGCGGTGGAAGACAAGGTGGCCCGGGCCGTCATTCGCGCCCCGGTCAGCGGGGTGGTACTGGGCCTGGCGGTGCACACGGTGGGTGGCGTGGTGCGCCCGGGCACGCCGCTGATGGATATTGTGCCGGAGCAGCAGCAATTGATGGTGGACGCGGAAATCTCCCCGGTGGATATCGACCGGGTGCAGACCGGCGGGCGGGCGCGCATTCGCTTCAGCGCCTTCAAAAGCGCCAGCACGCCGATTGCCGAGGGGCGGGTGGTGAGCATTTCCGCAGATCGCCTGGTGGATGCCAGCAGTGGCGAACCCTACTACCTGGCCCAGGTGGAGGTGGACCCAGACAGCCTGGCCCGCATGGCCGGGCTGCGGCTGGTGCCGGGCATGCCGGCCGAGGTGTTGATCAACACCGGCTCGCGCACCCTGCTGCAATACCTGATGCAGCCGGCCAGCAATGTGATGGCGCGCTCGTTCATCGAGGATTGAAGCTCAGCCGAGTTGGTCAAACAGTCGGCTTGCAGTTTCCGCCAGCAGGCCGCCACCCATGCGCCGGCGCTGCTCTGGCGGGCTGTTGAAGCGCCCCTGGCGGGCCAGCGCCAGCGCGGCCCCCACCGTCTCGGGGGTCAGATCATCGGGGCGCGCACCCACGGCGCGCCCAGCATCCACCAGGCGCCGCACCGTGTAGAACTGCTCCAACCCGCTGGGGATTACCAGCAGCGGCAGCCCGGCCAGCCAGGCCTGGGCGGTGGTGGTGTGGTTGCCCATGGTGATGGCCAGGTCCGCCCCGGCCAAAGCCTGTTCCAGATCAAGGGCGGCGTCGGCAAAACGCAGGTCCGGCAGGTCCGGCCGCTGGCTGGGGGGCAGCTCGGGGGCGTAGGCCAGCACCCGCGCCCCCTGGCGCTGGAGCTGTTCCAGCAGCAGCGCCAGGCCGGCGAAGGGTTGCAGATAGGCCACCACCTGCAGGCCATTGCCTGGCGGCCAGCGGGGTGCGGCACCGGGCCCGGGGGCGCACACGCCGAGGTAGTCTGGCCGGGCGCGGGCGCCAAAGGGGTCGAGTTCCGGCAGGGTCATCAGCAGTTGCTGGTCGGCCTGGGCAAATACGTCGCCAGGGTGCGCAATGGCGCTGGGCTGCACCGTATTGACCAGGGCCAGCCACTCGGCCTCTGCACTGGCCAGCGCCCGGGCATTGCCCGGCGTGTTGCGAATGCGGGGGAACAGGCCGAAGTAGGGCAGATCCATGCGCGGCAGGGTGAAGCCGTTGCCCACAATCCACTTCTGCCAGGGCCCGCCGAGGCTGGCGATAAGGGCCGCCGGAGCAAACTCGTAGATCACCAGGTCCGGCTGGACCTCATCAAACAGGCGCTGCCAGTGCGCCACCAGCGGTGCCAGTTGCCGGGCGCCACCCAGGCGGTGCAGCATGATCTGGGTGAAGGACATTTGCTGGGCCGCCGGCGGGCGGCCCGGGGCAGGGGGGCGGGGTGCCTCGGCCAGCGTGATGTCGAGGTCGGCAAACCACTGGCCGGCACGGGGCCTGTCCGGGGTGGCCAGCGTAATGCGGTGGCCGCGCCGGGCCGCTTCGCGGAGCCACGGAGACAGGTTGGCCAGGTGGCCGCTGGCGCCCCCCAGCTCCCAGATGCACAGTAGCCTGGCCAAGGCCGCTCAGGGCTGGATGGCGATGGTCAGGCTCACGTTGACCCGGTATTCGTTTTCACCGCCGGCCACGGGTACGGCATCGGCCAAGGCCATTTCGCTCATGCGGTACATGGGCGCGGGGGCCGGGCCACCCTGAAAGCTCTGTTCGTGAATTTCAAGGATTTGCCCGGTTTTTACCCCGGCGGCGCTGGCCAGCACCCGGGCCCTGTCCAGGGCATCGCGCATGGCCAACTGGCGCGCCTTGTCGATGGCGGCGGCGGGGTCGGTGTTACCCAGGGTGATCTGTCCGCCCTCGTTGACGCCCTGCTGCACCGCGGTGTCCAGCAGTTTGCCCACCAGGGCGATGTCACGCACCCGCACGGTCAGGCCGTTGCGCACCTGGTAGCCGATAATCCGCGGGCCCGGTTCATCCCCGGCGCGGGGGTCCACCCGCGAGTAGCGCGGCGCAATGTTGAACTGGCTGGTTTGCAAATCCTTGTCGGCGATGCCGGCATCGCGCATGGCAGCCATCACTTTGCGCATGGCCTCGGTGTTCGAGGCCAGCGCGTCGCTGGCGGTCTTGCCCTCGCGGGTGACCGTCAGCTGCAGCGTTGCCATGTCCGGGGCCAGGGCGGCGCTGCCCTCGCCGTTGACATGGATGCGCCCGGTTTGGGCCTCTGTCGCCAGGCCCGGCAGCGACACTGTAGCGGCCCAGCAGAAGAGCCAGCCCGCCAGTAAGACACGCGGTGACATGGCGCTATCCTTTTGGTCCGAACAGGAACCACAGGATCAGGCCGATTACCGGCAGCACCAGGATAACCACGATCCAGATAACCTTTTTCAGCGTGTCTGCCCCGGATTGCAGTACGTTGACAATGGCCCAGATGTCAGCGATCAGAATCAGCAGGCCAAGAATGCCGGAAACCTCTATGTTCATGGTGTTCTCCTGTGCGTCATATCGTCATGCCAGCTGTACCGGCAAGGGCCGGTGGCAGGCTCCAGTTCAACTATAGTGGGGTTTGCCCGAACTACAAGCGCCATGATGTACCCCTAGTCGTCGCTCACCCTGCCGCGCAGGTTTTTAACCTGCCCGCGGCGGTTTTTTTGGTCCATGCGGCGCTTTTGGGAAGAGCGGGTTGGCCGCGTGGCGCGCCGCGCCTTGGGCACATGGTTGGCGCTGCGCACCAGCTCCGCCAGCCGCTCCAGGGCGTCGGCCCGGTTTTTTTCCTGGGTGCGGTGGCGCTGGGCCTTGATCACCACGCAGCCGTCGCTGCTGATGCGTCGGTCAGCCGAGGCCAGCAGGCGTTCCTTCAGCGCATCGGGCAGGGAGGAAGCGCGGATATCGAAACGCAGGTGGATGGCCGTGGCCACCTTGTTCACGTTCTGCCCGCCCGCGCCCTGGGCGCGAATGGCAGAAAGCTCGATGTCGTCGTCCGGGATGGCGATGCCCGGGGCGATTGCTAACACACTGCCTCCCTTTTTACCGGTGAGTTGCCTTGCGCGTTCGGTGCTTATAGCCCGGCGGCAAAGGCCAGGTACTGCAGATGCTTGGCGCTGATGTCTGTGGCGGCCCCGCTGCCCCCCGGCGCGTTGTCGGCCCCGAAGGTCCACAGGCTGTAGGGGGTTTTAACACCGCCCCAGGCGGGCCCTTCGTACTGATAGGGCTGCTGCCACGGGTCTTTTGGCAGGGCGTCAAGATAACCGCCCGCCGGGTAGTTCTTTAGTGGGCGGAAACTCTCGGGTTCGCTGATCAGCGCCTGTAGCCCCTGCTCGGTTGAGGGGTAACTGCCGTTGTCCTGTAAGTAGCGCTCCAGTGCCTCGGCCAGTGTGCTGAGGTCCCCGGCTACGGTGGCGGTTTGTTCAGCGCCATCACCAGTGAGGGGAATACCGAGCTTTTCCTGCACCACCAGTTTGGGGTTGTCGGTGCAGTACACCGTGAGGTCGTCCTGGCTGGGGCGGATCATGGTCTCGCCGTCGAGGTAGATGAAGCTGCGCCGGCTGCTGCTTTCGCCCCAGCGGTCAAAGCGCTCGTAGCGCCCGCACACGGCACCGGAGCGGTAGTGAACGGCATCGGAAACTTCGGTGGTGCCCTTGGGCCCGAGGGCGGCGGTCACGGCCTGCCGCGCGTCCTCCACCGGGTCGCTGCAGGCGGCGAGCAGGGAGACAAGGGGCAGGGTGGTCAGGAGGTGCTTGAACATAGGGAATTCTCGAAACGCTGTGATGCTGTGACAGGAGGTGGCCGGGGAAATTCCCCGGCGGCTAATTGGGAAACTCGCGCCCCACGTGCAGGATCCGCGTAGCCAGCTGGACTTCGCGCAAAAACAGCACCAGGGCAATGATCAGCAGAAACAGGGCGAGGATGAACAGGCCGATGACGACCTCGACGATGTGCAGATCCCAGAGGTGGCCGACAAACAGGCTCACGATAACGCTACACACCAGCAGCCCCGAGGCAGTGCACATGCCGATGGACCAGTTGATCAGGTGTACCCGCCGCCACAGGGTGCGCAGCTCGATACGCACCATCGACAGGCGCGGCTCCTCGGTGACGGTGCTCACCCGAATTTCCACAATGCGGGCCCGGTCGACAATGCGACCCAGGCGGCCCGACATGACATTGAGAAAGCCGGCGATGCCCGCCAGTAAAAATACCGGGGCCACTGCCAGCTGGATGATGGAGGCCAGTAACTGAACAGAATTTTCCATCCAGTTATTGTGCAGCAGCTTTACGGGGTGTACCAGATGGGTGAGCTGAAAGCGCGCTCCTGAATGCTGGTGGGCAGGTTGTCAGGCACCGCCTCGCCGAGGCTGGCCGCGTCGCGGGTGCTCCAGCGCGGGGTGGGAATTTCCAGCACCCGCACGTAGTAAAAGGCCCGCTCGGCGGGGTCGAAGTCCGGGTCCTGCCAGTAGGCGGACAGCTGGGGGCTGCCAATGCTGTTGCTGTAATCGCCCTTGGCGGCGTCGACGGTGTCGCCCACCGGTGGCAGCTGGCCGCGCGCGTCCAGCTTGCGCTCGCCGCTCCAGGCGATGTTGTGGATTTTCTCGTGCTGGCGTCCCTTGGCGTCCACCCAGCCCTTGATCACCTGCACCCGGTCGAGGTTGCCGCTGGCCGGGTCCCGCGCTGCCCACACCAGGAACGATGGAGCATCGCCCTCTGCCGGTGCGCCTTGCAGGGTACTGCCCATGGGCTGGCCCTTGCGGTAACCGATGTCGGCGAAGTCGGGGCGGGTGGCGTCAGCGGTGCTGAATGCCCAGCCGCCGAAGAAGCGCAGCTTGATGCGCGGGCCGGTGGTGCCGTAGGTCTCGCGGCGCTGCATGGCGCCAAAAATCGCCTCGCGGGTGTTGGCCTCGGCCCACACCGCTGCCAGCCCGCCGGAGCTGAATTCGCGGATGGCCTGGGTCTGGGCTTCGGGCTGGCCGGGAAGGCCGTGCAGGCGCTGGCGCGGGCTGTTCTCTACCGCGAACTTGCCGCTGTAGTTGTATTCCTCGTGGGTGGCGGCGGCGTTGTGGGTATCGCTGTCGCCGATGAAGCCATAGGCGAAGGGATTACCCTTGCCCTGGCCGTCTAACGCAATGCCGTCCAGCAGGGCCTGGCGGGCGTAGCTGCCACGGCGGTGCTCGGGGCGCGCGCCCTCGGTGGACAGTAGGTAGTCCCACAGCTCAAAGCTGGCAAACTCATCGTTGGGCGACAGCTCCGGGTGGGTCTCCGAGGTGCCCTTGATCTGGGTGATCTCGTACAGCGGTTCGTTGCGCTGGCGGCGCGCGGCGTAGTCCGCGGTCAGGGGTTCGCCGTCGAAGGTCTGCAGGGAGAACATCAAACCGTCACTGGCGTTGGCGTTGTGGGGAATGGCCAGCAGGGTGGCGCCCGCTTCGCGCTGTTTGTCCATCCACTGCCACAGGTGTTCGGGGTCGCTGGATTCCTGCGACGAAAGGGCGGTTTGCGGCACGCCGTCTGAATCCTGGAACAGCACCACCCGGTGCAGGTTGCGGGTCTGGGGGTTGGAGGTCCACTCGAAGGCCGGGAAGGTGGTGAACTCGCCCGGGCGGTTGTAGGCGTCGGCGGTTTTGACGATGTCCAGCCACACGTTGTGGTTGATGTCGGGGTTGTCCAGGGTCGGGTCGTGCTTGCCCTCGCTGAAGCCCTGCAGCACCTCGCCGAAGGCGCCCATGGCCACCTGCGGGTCCTCCGAGGTGATGCGCGGGGCCAGGGGATGCTGGCTCATCGGGCTGTCGGGGTCTTCCATCAGTTTGAAAACGCCCATCCACTCGGCGTGGTCCGACACCGCGTAAAAATCCAGCGGCGCGCCGATCTTCAGGTCCGGGCCGCCGCCACCGCCGGCAATGGCTTCGCCCTGGGCCCAGCGGTAGGCGTCGGCCGGGGAGGCCAGGGTGCCGTTGGTAAAGGCATCGAAGGAATAGCTGGTATGCACGTGCACGGCGCCAAAATACACCTGGGTTTGCGTCGGCCCGGTCGGCTCCGCCAGGCTGCTGGTTGCTGCCAGCGTAGCGGCAAGGGCCGTGCCAATGGCCAGGGCCAGCTGAGTGAAGTGGAAACGTTTGGCGGGGGCGGAAAACCCGGTGGTGGCAGACGATTGACGGCATTCGTGTAAGGCAGTCATGGCAGTACTCGCTGTGGGTGGTGGCTGTTATTGTGAGGGCAGTATAACGGTACTGGCCCGGCAGGGGGCTAGCCCCTGCCTTTCTTGCAGCTCCCCGGGTGGCCCGGGCAGTCCTTGCAGCTGGATTTGACCGCCCAGCAGCCGGCCTGGTGCGACGCCATATCCAGGCAGCGAAACTCGCAGGCGGCCAGGCTGCGTTCCTGCAGCAGGCGGCACAGCACCGCCAGTGGCAATTCCAGCTGGACGGTTTGCGGCCCCGGCGGCGGGTCAGTGCAGTTGTCGCGCGGCACGGCGGGCCTGTATGTCGATCACCCCCGGCGGCGGGGCGGTGAGGGGGGCCAGCTGCTCGCAGGCTTCCACCGCGCCCACTTCGCTCAGGCCAGCGGCCAGGCACTGCTGCAGGGTGTCGATGGCACCGTGGGCGTAGTGGGCGGCGCGGGAAAAGGCCCCCTGGCGCTGCAGCAGACGGCCCAGCAGCAGGGCGCTGTGGGTGAAGCGGGTGATGTCGTCGCGCTCCGGGCAGCGGCGCCCGCAGAGCAGGATTTCGGCGGTTTCCATGGCGCAACCGGCCTGGCGAATGGCCGGTGCGGGCTGGCCCTGCTGTTCCAGCCGCAGGCCCTGTTCGTAGCACTGTAACCAGGTGTACAGGGCCGCCGCAGGGTCGTTGCACAGCCAGCGCCGGTGGCGCATACAGAGAAAGGACGTTTTCATTATCGGGCTCTTCATCAGACTAATTGGGCATATGTTCGATAAAAATAATGAGAATGATTATCAGTTGCAAGCCTGCTGGTGAACTTTTTGCCTGCCCTGGCGGGGCTGGCCCTGTCGGGGGACTGCGCGGGAGCCAGGTTGGCGTAGGCAAGCGGGGCACCTACCGGGAAATTGGACTTGCCGGGAACTATCACAGTGGGTGACACTCCAAGCTCAACCACCACTGCAAGATGCTGCCCAAGCGTGACCCGTCTCTTATCCATCGTTCTGCTGCTCGCCTCCCTGGGGGTGGTGACGGCCTCGGCCAGTTCACAGGGCGCAGATTGGGGCACCAGCCTGGACGCCATCGGCCAGGAGTGCAGCAGCGACAGTGGCCCGGACGACACCCTTGCCCTGCAAGCGCCCCGGCCCCAGCTGGCGCGAGCCTGGGCCCACCTGCGGCCGCCGGCTGCGTGGGTGCCGGCGCCGCTCAGCAGAGCGTTTACCCACCAGCACATTCGTGCGCCCCCTGTTTTCACCGCCTGATTGCCCTCTGGCGGGCGCGTGCCCGCCACCCTGATCATCGAGGACTGTTTCCCCTCATTGGAAGCGCGTCCCGACGGCACGACAACAAGCAAGGTGAAAACAATGAAAACACTCGAATTGAAACCCGTAAGCGCAGTGGACCACCTGGTGCACCCGGAGGAATTTGCGGATATCGGCTGGGACTCATCCGCGCTGGAGATCTTCACGGACTTCCGCTTCCACAAGCCCCATGTCATCTTCCAAGGCGTTTCGGTGGACGAGGCGGATCGCCGCATGCGGCGCGCCCACGTCAAGCTGATGCTGGTGGTGGACGCGGGCGACGAGTTCGTCGGCACCGTGTCCGCCGCCGACCTGGAGGAGCAGAACCTGATACTGCACACCTCAAAGCAGTACACCCGCAAGGACCTCAGGGTGGTGGACGTGATGCAGCCCCGGGGGCAAATCCAGGCGCTGGAATTTAGCCTGATTGCCGGCGCCCGTATCCGCGATGTGGTGGACACCCTGCGCCAGCGCGGCCAGCAGCACTGCCTGGTGGTGGATTCCGATAACCACCACATCCGTGGGCTGATTTCCGCCAGTGACATTGCACGGCGCCTGCACATGCCGATAGAAATTGCCCGGCACAGCAGCTTTGTGGAGTTGTTCAACACCATCCGTCACTGAGTCATCTGCTACTGAAGCACCCGCCGCCGACCCGGGGGCCCCGGCTTTCGGGTTGTGCCGGCGCAGTGCAGGGCAGGGCAGAACAGCAGGGCAGGGCAAGGAGGACAGCACAGCAGCGCAGGCCCGTGCCAGCCATGCAGCGCGTCGCTGGCCTGTGCTAGCATCGGCGGCCCTTCCCGACGACAACACCCTGGTGGCCCCATGACCGAGCCCAGCCAGCGCGCCGATGCGCCCACACCCGGCAATACCCACGCGGTATTCAACCAGTCAACCGCCTTGGAGGGCTACAACAGCTACCGCGGCGATACCTCCCTGCAGGCGCTGGTGCGGCGCCACGGGGCGGGCTGGGCGGCGGCGGAACTGGATGCCCACGGCGCCCGTTGCGGCAGTGCCGAGGTGTACGAGTGGGGTTTTCTGGCCAATGCCCACAAGCCCCAGTTCGCCTCCCACGACCGCCAGGGCCACCGGGTGGACCTGGTCAAATACCACGAGGCTTACCACCGCCTGATGGCCCTCGGGCTGGAGGCGGGCCTGCACAGCAAACCCTGGACCGACCCGGGCCCTGGCGCCCATGTGGCGCGGGCCGCCCAGTACTACCTGCAGGCCCAGGTGGAGTCCGGCCACGGCTGCCCGCTGACCATGACCTTTGCTTCGGTGCCGAGCCTGCGCCTGACGCCGGCCATCGCCGAGGCCTGGCTGCCGAAAATCCTCAACCGGGCCTACGACCCGCGCAACATCCCCCACACCGAAAAGCAGGCCCTGACCATCGGCATGGGCATGACAGAGAAGCAGGGCGGCTCCGACGTGCGCGCCAATACCACCTGCGCTACGCCCCTGTCTGGCAGCGGGCCCGGCGAGGCCTATTCACTGGTGGGCCACAAATGGTTTACCTCGGCGCCCATGTGCGATGCTTTTCTTGTACTGGCCCAGGCTCCGGGCGGCCTGAGTTGCTTTCTGGTGCCGCGCTGGTGGGAGGATGGCAGCAAAAATCCCATCCAGGTACAGCGCCTGAAGGACAAGATGGGCAACGTGTCCAATGCGTCGTCGGAAATCGAACTGCGCGATGCCCGTGGCTGGCTGATCGGTGAGGAGGGGCGGGGCGTGCGCGCCATCATCGAGATGGTGTCGATGACCCGCTTCGACTGCATGATCGGCTCCAGCGCCGCCCAGCGCCAGGGCGTGGCCCAGGCGGTGAATCACGCCGCCGGCCGTGCCGCCTTCGGCAACACCCTGATCGACCAGCCCCTGATGCGCAACGTGCTGGCAGATCTGCAACTGGAAGTGGAGGGCTCTCTGGCCCTTACCCTGAGAATGGGCGAAGCCCTGGACAAAAGCCTGGCCCCGGGTGGCGACGAGCACGAGAAGCTGCTGCTGCGCCTGGGCCTGCCCACCGGCAAATACTGGATCTGCAAGCGCACGCCGTTTCACACCTACGAGGCCATGGAGTGCCTGGGCGGCAACGGTGTTACCGAGGATTTTATTATGGCCCGCCTGTACCGCGACGCGCCGATCAATGCCATCTGGGAGGGCTCCGGCAATGTGCAGGCGCTGGACATGCTGCGCGCCCTGAGCCGCAGCCCGCAAACTCGGGAGGTATGGTTCGCCGAACTGTCGCGCAGCCGCGGCGATGACCCGCGGCTGGATGCGGCAGTCGCCCAGTTGCAGGCGGAGTTTGCCGACACCGGCGAGGTGGAATATCGCGCCCGCCAGATTGTCGATCAATTGGCGCTGACCTTACAGGCAAGCCTGTTGCTGCGCGGCGACTGCCCGGCGGTGGCGGACGCCTTTATTGCCTCGCGCCTGGCGGGGGGCGGCCAGCGCAACTTTGGCGGCCTGCCCCGGGGGCTGGATATCGACACCCTCATAGCCCGCGCCGACCCTCGCGGCGAACCTTGCGCCTAGCGGGCGCGGGCGGGCGTGGGCGGGTACATCCGGCTGGCACAATCCGCGAAGTTGGCTAAGCTGTTGAAAAGCTGCGCCCCGTACCGGGGCTGGCAACCACTATATCAACAGGGGGAGTGAGGCAATGGCGGGCAAGTTCGAACTCAAGCAGGGCGATAGCGGCAAGTACAGTTTCAATCTCAAATCCGGCAACGGCCAGGTGATCCTGACCAGCCAGACCTACGAATCCCACGACAGTGCCATCAATGGCATCGAATCGGTACGGCGCAACGCCGCCGACGATGGGCGCTTCCAGCGCAAGGTCGCCAGCGACGGCTCCCCCTATTTTGTGCTCACCGCCACCAACGGCCAGACCATCGGCAAAAGCCAGATGTACTCCGGCGACAGTGCCATGGAAAACGGCATTGCCTCGGTCAAGTCCCACGCCGCGGAGGCGGCCTTGAGTGACCTTACCCGAGAAGGTTAGCGATGACTTTTCTATTGGCCGATAGGCCGGTCACCTGGGGTATGCTCGGCGCATGCCGCCAGGTTGAAAAACAAGCACATACAAAATAGCCAACACAAAAAAATACCGGCAGGAACCGGCGCAGGTAGCAGCGGCAAGACCAGCACCTGCAAGGCAAAAGACCGCCTGACAGCCAGGCGGCGATGGGGATACAACAAGAAGACGGTTGGGGTGGGTAATGGGATCGAAGGGTATGGCTTTCGCGCGCAGCACTGTCCGGCGCTGGCTGGTAACGCCGTGTATCACGGCAGTGTCCTGCCTGCTGGCGAGCGCCAGCCTGGCGCAAACTGCGCCCGACCCTGAGGCCAGTGTCGACCCAACCGCCCTGGACCCGCTGATTGGCGAGCAGTTCTGCGTGGACACCACCTTCAGCAACGGCCCGCTGAACACCACCGGCAGCAACGCCACCGGCTTCGGCCCCTACCTGGTGGTGGTGCTGGACCCTGGCATGACCGACGCCTCGGTGGATTTTGTGGATATTCCGCCGAACATCGAGTTTGTCGGGCAAATGGATGCCTCCGGCACCATTGTTGACCCGGTTTCCGGCCAGACGATTACCGGCGACCCCGGTTCCAACGTGTATATCGCCCGCTACCCCATTGGCTCGGTCAACCAGGGCGACCCAGGCCTGACGATTGAGGCCTGCGCCAAGCTGCTGACCACGGTGGAAATTGGCGTTGCACTGAATGTGCAGGTGATTCCCGGCTTTGAATTTGGCGACACCCCCACCGGTGCCAATGGCGGCATTCTCGACCCGAGCGATGGCACCGATATTGTCATCACCCCGCAGCTGGCACGGGTGGAAAAAACCAACACCGCCCCCGAAAGCGAGCGTCCGCCGGGGCCGAGCCACCCCTACAATTACGTCTGGAGCGTGGACATCTCCGACCAGGTGACCCTGGATAACGTCCAGTTGAGTGACACCCTGCCCGGCAACGTCCAGTGGACCGGGGACCCCATCAACATCAACGCGCCGCTGGGGGTAGGCTGCTCCACCACCAGCAACCCCAACCTGCCCGATACCCCCGGCGGCACCGCCACGGTGAGTTGCACCTCGGTTACCGGCGGCCCCGGCACGGACGACTTGGTGGTGACGGTGCCGGTGTACATCACTGACATCCTGTCGAAAACCACCGCCAACAGCCAGCAGACCATTACCAACACCGTGGAGGTGGCCTACGACTACGACGGCCAGAGCGCACCGCCGCAAACCGATACCAGCGATGTACTGGCCCTGAACGCCGCCATCCAGAAGTCCGCCAGTGGCGGCGACCTGCCGGGCGATACAGTGACCTACACTATCAACTTCCAGGTGACAGACTACGTGCAGGGGGCGGATACCTTCAGTATTCAGGACGTGTTGCCGGATGGCATGCTGTTCCTCACCACGGTGAGCCTGACGGTGAACGGCAACGACGCCGGCATTGTGCTGAACCAGGACGACAACACGCCGGGGGGAGGGCAGACCACCCTGACCTGGGACATCAGCGCCGGCAATGGCGGATCGATTCCCGCTGGCGCCGACGGCGTGCTGGTCTACCAGGCGGAGATTCTCGACGCCTACGACAGTGGCGCGCCGGTGCTGGCCAATGACACCCTGACCAACAACGCAGGCCTGGGCTACAGCCTGGCGGATGGCGGTAGCGGCGACAATGGCACCGGTGCCGATGTCAATGTTCGTCCCAACACGCCGGACAAGAGCGTGATCGACCCGCCCCCGGGCACCGAGATCATGCCCGGGCAGGCGGTCACCTTCCGCCTGCAAATGGAGATTCCGGCCGGCAACACGGCCAATGTCGTGCTGGTGGACTACCTGCCGCGGCCGGTGTTTGACGTGGTGGCCCTGCCGCCCACCGCGGTGATTCCCACCGGCGCCGGCATTTACCAGCCGCCGGGTGGCATGCCGCCGCTGGTGACGGACGCCGGCACCAACTCCGTGAGCATGGATTTCGGTGACATCGACCTCGATGCGCCCACCACCCTGATTGTGGATTTGACGGCGACGGTGACCAATGAGCCCTTCGCCGACAACCTCTACCTGACCAACGTGCTGACCGTCAACTACGATGGTACCGACGGCCCGGTGGAAACCGGTGTGGAGGCTGCAGCGCTGTTTGTAGGGGCGCCCAAGCTGACCATCACCAAGGGCGTGCTGGCGGCGGGCAACCCGGCGGCGGAACTGGTGGATCAATCCGGTGCCGTTGTCACCCCGCCGCTGGACCCGGCCACCACACTGGTGGATACCGACGCCCGGGGCGTGGATGCCTTCGACCAGGTGGACTATGTGCTGACCGTGGAGAACACTGGCGGCCAGAGCGGTTTTAACGTCACCGTGACCGACCCGGCCGTGGCCAACCTGAACTGCGCCACAGACGCTGCCTCGGTGCAGGTGACCGACGGCACCGGGGCGGCAATCACCGCCACCGGGGATCTGGCCACCGCCCTGGTGCTCGGCAGCCCCCTGCAGGGCAACGACGACAACCCCGCCGGGGGCGGTGCGCCGTTTGGCGCCGACACGGCCCTGATCCGCTACAGCTGCACCATCGACAGCGCGGTTGAAATCGGTAACGAGATCACCAACACCGCCAGCGTCACCTGGACCTCCACCGCCACCAACGCCAATCCCTTCCCGGCGCAGGAAGACAGCGCTACGGTGGAAATCGCCCGGCCGACCCTGACCAAAACCGTGACCGGCGTGCGCCCCAACTACGCTCCCGCCGGCACCCGCCTGGTGCAGATTGGCGAGGTGGTGGACTACCAGCTGCAGATTGCCGTGCCCGAGGGGGTATCGCCCCAGGTGCTGCTGCGCGACCTGCTGGACAGCGGCCTGTCGATTGCCGACACCGACGGCAATGCCGCCAGTATCGATGCCGCCGACATCACCCTGACGGTGCCGGGCGCCAACTTCACCACCGATACCCAACTGATTGCCGTGACCAGCGAAGGGGGCGGCGGCACCGGCACTAACCGGCGCCTGGACATCGACTTTGGCGATGTCAGCAACAGCAACAACAGCAATGGCACGCCGGAGGTCATCACCGTCGTCTACAGCGCCAAGGTGTCCAATGCCGCCGGCAACGTCAACAGCCAGCAGCGCAACAACCGCGCCGAGTGGAACTGGGTGGAAACCGGCGGCAATGCCGACCCGGCGGACGACGTGGACCTGTCGGTGGCCGTATCGGCGCCCAATGTCACCATTGTCGAACCGCAGCTGTCGGTGAACAAGCAGCTGTCGGTCGCCAGCGGCACCGGCGGCACCGAAACCACGGTGAGCATCGTCATCCAGCACACCGGCGCCTCCACCGGCAACGCCTTTGACCTGCAGATGAACGACATCATGCCGGTGTTCACTGATGCCGGCGGCACCGATTACCGCCTGTTCGACCTGGACCCGGGCTCGGTGGCCACCAGTGGCGCCTGCCCGGGCTTTACCATCCTGCAGAACACCGCCGACGGGCTGGACATTACCCTGAGCGAGCTGCCCCTGGGCCAGGCCTGTACGGTGACCTTTGATGTCACGGTGATCGACAACTTCCCCTCCGGCGCCCAGTTCAACAACTGCGCCAACCTGGCCTGGCAGAGCATGCCCGACGGCGACGCCGCGCTGCCGCCGGACCAGGCGCCCTTCGGCTTTGAGCGCACCGGCGATGTGCCCATTGGCACGCCCAACCCGGAAGGCGAGCTGAACGATTACAACGCCCGCGGGTGCGCCAGCTTCAAGGCGCTGGACATTGGTATCGCCAAAACCGTGGAGACCACCAATCAGTCCCAGACCGACAGCCTGATAGATACCCCCGCCGGCAGCGAGTCGCTGACCATTGGCGAAGTGGTGGACTTCACCCTGATCACCACCGTGCCGGAAAACAGCAGCGCGGTGGAATTCGACATCGTCGACCTGCTGCCCGCCACCGCGGTGGTGATGGCGTTCTACCCGGCGGCCAGTCCGACGGTGACCATTGATGTCGGTGCCAACCTGTACAGCGACCTGGCCGGCACTGTCCCGCTGGACGCAAGCGTTACCCCGGTATTTGCCGACACCAACGGCGATGGCATCCAGGACAAGATGACCCTATCCTGGCCGCTGGTGGTGAACACCGACAGCAGCGGCACGCTGGATGCCAACGACCAGATCCGGGTGACCCTGCGGGCCCGGGTACTGGACCGCGCCGCCAACGCCAACAACGACCAGGCGGACAACACCGGCCAGGTCAGCTACAGGGTGGATTCCGACCCCGGCACGCCGCGCAGCGTGTTCAGCGACACCGCCGGCGTGGACATTGCCGAACCCCTGCTGCAGGTCAGCAAAACGGCGGACCTGACCACCGTTGAGTCCGGCCAGGTGGTGACCTACACCCTGCGGGTCAGCCACACCGGCGCCTCGCGGGTTGACGCTGAAGACCTCAGCCTGAGCGACCTGCTGCCAGACAAGATGACCTACGTGGTCGGCTCCTTCCAGGTTGGCCAGTGTGCCGTGGCGCCCACCACCAGCAAGGACCCGAGCGACCCGTCCAACAGCGTGTTTGCCACCTGGGCCAGCTTCCCCCTGGGGGTGGTTTGCGACCTGACCTTCCAGGCCGAGGTGGATCAGGACGCCCTCACCGGCGAGACCATCACCAACACCGCCAACCTGGCCTGGACTTCCTTGTCCGGCGCCACCAGCAGCGGCGCCAACTTTGACGAGGGCGGCGAGCGCGACTACGCCGCCAGCGACCTCTGGGACGTGGTGGTAAGCCTGCCGGGCCTGGGCAAGGCCATCGTCAATACCAGCAGCGCCGACACGCCCTTTACCCTGGGCGAGCCGGTCACCCAGCTGACCATCGGCGAGCAGGTGACTTTCTGGATCAGTGCCGACCTGCCGGATGCCACCACCCGCAACGTAGTGGTCACCGACCAGTTCTCCGCAGCTACGGCCCTGCGGGTGGATGCCACCCGCGTGGTCAGCATCGGCAGCGACCTGAGCCTCAGCAGCGGCCTGGCGGTGGGGGATGCAGCCACCTGCACACCGGCGCTGCCGGCGGTGCCAACCACCCGGTGCGCCTGGACCGTCGGTGACGTGGTGAACCTGCCCGATAACCGCCCGCCCCAGGACATTCAGGACCGCATTGTGTTCGAGGTGGTGGCCACGGTGCTGGACGATGCGCTTAACTCAGGCGTGCCCGGCCAGGATGACCAGGTGCCCAACACCGTGCAGCTCACCAGCCCAGACGCCAACCTGAGTGCCATTGCCAACTACGACATCGTGGAACCGCTGCTGGCCATCGACAAGTTCACCCAGAACGGCAGCAAGGCCCAGGCCGAGCTGCCCGGCAACCTGCACGACTTTACCCTGCGCATCAGCCACCTGGCGGACTCCACCGCCACGGCGCGGCAGGTGGTGATTGTGGATACCCTGGCGCCGGACCTGATCTGGCCCAACACCGTCACCCCGGGCAACACCAGTGACTTCACCAGCACCTGCCCCAACACCGTGCTCGATAGCGCCAGCGGGTCCACCGTGACCTTTTCCATCGACAGCCTGCCGGTGGGCGTTGGCAGCTGCGAGATCACCCTGGAGGATGTGGAGCTGGTCAGCGGTGCGCCGGTGCCCGGCATTTATCCCAATGCTGTTGAGCTCGGCTGGGCATCCATGGACAGTACGGCCGACAATGATGCGCGCAGCGGTCTGGACGACAGCGAGGCGCGCCTGCTTACCGTGCAGCACACCTCGGTGATCAAGGAGGTCACCGCCACCTCGGTGGCCGATACCAGCGCCGCCCAGGCCGACGGCGATGTGCCCGATGCCACCATCGGCGAGGTGGTGGAATATGCCATCACTGCCTACCTCACCCGGGGCACCACCTTCGGTGTGGTGATGACCGATGATTTACAGCGCGATGGCAGCGGCATTCTTGAATTCATCTCCGGCGAGCTGCTCTATGTGGGCAACCACCTGAGCTACACCGGCACGCCCCTGCCGGCCACCTGTTACAGCGCCGCCGAGCCCGCCGGCGCGCCCTGCACCTCCCTGGCAGCCGATGACATGCTGACCGTTACGCAAATCGAGGTGGACTTTGGCGACATCACCAACGACGGCGGCAATACCCCGGCCGACCCTGACCAGCCGGTGGTGCCTACCGAAGACGACGCTATTGTGTTCCGCATGCTGGCCCGGGTGGCCGAAGACAGCGCCCCCACCAACCAGACCGGCGATACCCTGCTGAACGATGTCACCCTGGACTACCAACTGGTATCCGGCACCCCCGGCGTGCCGCGCAGCGATGCCGCCGCCGTGAATGTGGTGGAGCCGCTGCTCGGCGTGAACAAGCAGTTCACCGACTTTACCGACGGCGTGGCCAGCGTTGAACTGGTGGTGACCAACACCGGCACCGCCCCGGCCTACGACCTGGTGATTGGTGACGACTTTGACGAAACCCTGTGGCAGGCCGGCGAATTCAGCGAAGGCACCGTGCCGGCGGGCTTTGTCTACAGTGCGGTGAGCAACGCCGGCACCACCCGGGTCGAGTTTGCGGTGGACGCCGCCAACCCGGCCGTGCCGAGCGAAGATCAGGTGTTGCTGCCGGGCGAGAGCGTAACCTTTTCCTTCAGCGCCAAGCCGGTGGTGCCCTATACCCAGGGCAGCCTGCCCAACACCGCCATCGCCGAGGCGTCCTCCCTGCCTGGCGCTGTGCCACCGTTGCCAGGGCCCGTGGAGCGCACAGTGACGGCCATGGGCAGTGACGTGCTGGAACTGCCGGTACTGGCGCTGGATAAATCCGTCTCCAGCGCCACGGCTGCGCCGGGTGATGTGCTGACCTATACCCTCACCTTCAGTAACACCGGCGATGCCCCGGCCACCAATGTCGTGGTGGAGGATGCGCCGGATACCAAAGGCGAGTTCCAGGCCGGTTCCGTGGCCGCCACAGGCACCGCAGAAACCGCCACTGTGGAGATCGGCAACGGGGTGGGTGACACCAGCCTCCGCGTGAGCGTACCGGCCCTGGCGGCGGGGGAGTCCCTGGCGATCAGCTACGCGGTGAGGGTGCCCCTGCCTTACCCGGACGGCAGCGTCGCCGCGGGTGAGCAGCTGCTGCTCAACCAGGCCAGCGCCGACAGCGCTGAAACCGAGCCGCAGCTATCCGATGGCGATGGCAGCACGCCAGATATGGCGGAGCCGACCGAAGTGGTCATCATTGCCGACCCGGTCATGACCATCAGCAAGGACGATCAGCGGGTCGGGGTGCTGCCCGGGGAGACCATCACCTACCTCATCACCTACGGCAACGCCGGCAGGCAGGACGCCAGCGGCGTGGTAGTTACCGAAACGGTGCCGTCTTTCACTGTGTTTAACGCCGCAGCCAGTGCGCCAGGCTGGAATTGCAGCGGCATGGCCGGCGGCTCCACCTGCACCTATAACGTGGGCAACCTGGCAGGCTCCACCAGTGGCACAGTCACCTTTGCGGTGGATGTGGACGCCGCCGTGCCCTCCGGCATCGATGTCATTCCCAACGAGGTGTACGACGAAGAGGACGGGCACGAGTTCAATGCCCCGCCCAGCCCGCCCCTGCTGGCGGCCACCCTGGTACTGACGCCGCTGGACCCCCTGCGTACCGGCCCGCAGCTGGTGATCAACAAGGATGACGGCGGTATCTCGGTGATGCCGGGCCAGGTGTACTTCTACAACATCAGCTACGGTAACTCGGGCAACCAGGACGCCACCGGGGTGGACCTGAGTGAAACTGTGCCCATGTACACCACCTTCAACGCTGGCGCCAGCACCCCCGGCTGGAGCTGCCCCAATGGCAGCGGCCCGGGTACGCCCTGTACCTTCAACGTGGGTAGCCTGCCGGTGGGGGCGTCCGAAACAGTGCGCTTTGGCCTGCAGGTGATGGCGCCGCTGCCCTCCGGGGTGGACATCACCAGCAACACGGTGATCATTACCGATGATGGCGCCAACTCGGTACAGCCCTTAAGCGATGCGGATGACGACGATACCCCCATCATCGCCGCGCCGGACCTGGTGATCACCAAGGCCACCGACACCACCGTGACCCAGCCAAACCGGGTGATTGTCTACAGCATCGACTACCGCAACGACGGCAACCAGAACGCCACCGGCGTGGTGGTGCGCGAGGTGGTGCCGCCGGGCTCCACCTTCAGCGAGGCAGACAGCCAGCCCACCGTATGGAGCTGCGCCGACGGGGCCGGCCCCGGTTCGGTGTGCACCGTGGCGGTTGGCGACCTGGCCGTGGGTGACGGTGGCAGCCTCACCTTTGCGCTGCTGACGGAGGCGGCACCCCAGGTGGCGCGCATCCTGAACGTGGTGGAGATCAACAACGATGGCAGCAACGGCATCGACCCCACCCCGGGCAACAACATCGACCGCGTTTCCACGCCCTTCCCGGCGGCGGGCATTCCCACCCTGCCCCCCTGGCAGATGCTGCTGAGCGCCCTGGCCCTGCTGGCCCTGGGGGCTCACGCGGTACGCCGTGGCGCACTGGCGCGGGCGCCTCGATAGCGCTCGGGGGCGCCAGCCGGCTATACTGCTCGGCCGGCCTATGGTCGGGCCGGGCCCATCGCCCGGTTGCAAGCCCCTGTTAACGAGAGGTCGATGTGAAACGCTTACTGCCACTGATGATCCTGCTGGCCACCATTGTGGCTGGCTGTAGCACGGTCGCCGTGGAGCCTGTCGCCGGCGAGGCCCCCCAGGCCCCGGCCTGCCCACCGGTGGCTGTGGATGAATGCCCGGTCTGTGACGCCCGCGCCTGCCCCGGCCCGCCAGTGGTGGAAAAAATTGTGACCCGTACGGTGCCCGCCCCGGCGCCGGCGGCCCCGGCCCGTGCCGGTAAGCTCAACCTGCCGGTGTTCGGCTCGGAGGAGTGGGCCACCGTGGAGCCGCCTGGCCTGAAACTGCGTGCGCGCATGGATACCGGCGTGGACACCACCTCGCTGGATGTGCTCAACCTGCGCCAGTTTGAAAAGGACGGCCAGAGCTACGTGATGTTTGAGCTGACCTCTGCCGAAGGGGAGGGCACCCTGGAAGTGGAAGCCCCGGTGGAACGCAAGGTATCGGTCAAACGCCGCGACGGTGGCAGCGAGCGCCGCTACATTGTGCAGCTGTGGCTCAGCGTCGGCGACAGCCGCTCGCTGATCGACGTTGCCCTGGCCGAGCGGGAAGACAGTGAATTTCCCCTGCAGATCGGCCGGAACTTCCTTACCGATGTCGCCATTGTCGATGTCGGCCAACGTTACCTTGCCGATTAGGACGCCAGCACGGTGATAGCCTCGCGACTCAAGATTGGCCTGGTGGCCTCTTTCCTCATTATTTTTGGCCTC
Source organism: Parahaliea mediterranea (assembly GCF_003402235.1). Taxonomy (GTDB): domain Bacteria; phylum Pseudomonadota; class Gammaproteobacteria; order Pseudomonadales; family Halieaceae; genus Parahaliea; species Parahaliea mediterranea. The sequence continues at coordinate 939,399 of NZ_QEWO01000001.1, read as the reverse complement.
GGCCTCACCCTGTACAAGGCGGCCCGGCTCGGGCTGCCGCTGCTGCCTGGCGAATCGCGGGAGGTCTGGACGATTGAGTCCAAGATCAGTTTCAAGCCCGCCAGCGGCCCGGTGGAGGTGGACCTGAAAACGCCCCAGGCCCTGGGCGGCTGGGTGATGCTGGACGAGCACTTTGCCTCCTCCGGCTTCGGCTTTACCGTGGAGGACGAAGTGGGCCGCCGGGAGGCGCGCTGGACGCGCCAGACCCTGGAGCACCCCACCACCCTCTACTACAAGATCCAGGCCTACCGGGCCAATGTCGACAGCCTGCCGGATTATCCGGTGCAGCTGGAATCCCGCCCGCGCCTGCAGGCCGACCAGCTCACCGCCATGGAACGCCTGGTGGAACTGCTGCGCGAAAAGTCCACCGGGCCTGAAACCCTGGCGCGCCTGCTGATACAGGACCTGAACCGCGACGAGCCCGACCCGGACACCGCGTTTCTGATCGACAGCTACTCCGGCTCCACCCAGCAACTGATGCTGGACGCCATGACCTTCGCCGGTATCCCCGCCCACCTGGTGCGCGGCATCCAGCTGGAGGACGGGCGCCGCCGCCAGACCCTGAGCGCCATGCTGGAAATTCACGACGGCCAGCGCTGGGTGCTGCTCAACCCGGTCAACGGCGAGGCCGGCCTGCCGGACGACTTCCTGGTGTGGCAGCGCGGCCCCGGTACCGTGCTGCGTGTGGTGGGTGCGCGGGATTCGCGGCTGGAATTCGCCCTGGTCAGCAACAACCTGCCCGCCAAGGCGGTGGTGTCGATGGAGCAGCAGAGCGAGCAGTTCGCCCTGCTGGACTTTTCCATCTATGCCCTGCCGGTGGAGCAGCAGGGCATCTTCAAGGGCCTGCTGCTGATACCGGTGGCCACCTTTATGGTGGTATTGCTGCGGCTGCTGATTGGCGTCAAAACCTCCGGCACCTTCATGCCGGTGCTGATTGCCCTGGCCTTCACGCAGACCACCCTGTGGGTGGGACTCGCCATCTTCCTGGTGATCGTCAGCGTCGGCCTGTGGATACGCTCCTGGCTGTCGCACCTGAACCTGCTACTGGTGGCGCGGGTGTCGGCGGTGATCATCGTGGTCATCCTGCTGATGGCCACCATGGCGATCATTGCCTACAAGACCGGCATCGACCAGGCCCTCACGGTGACCTTCTTCCCCATCATCATCCTGTCCTGGACGGTGGAGCGCATGTCCATCCTGTGGGAGGAAGAGGGCGGCCACGAGGTGCTGATGCAGGGCGGGGGCAGCCTGCTGGTGGCGGTGCTGGCCTATCTGGTGATGTCCATCCCGCTGGTGGCCCACCTCACCTTCAACTTCCCGGAGCTGCTGTTCAGCCTGCTGGGCGTGGTGTTGCTGCTGGGTAAATACACCGGCTATCGCCTGTCCGAGCTGTACCGCTTCCGCGAGATGGTAAAACCCCAGTGATTCACCTCGTTTCGCCACGCACCCTGCGCAAGCTCGGCATTCTCGGTATGAACCGCCGCAACGTCGGCTACATTGGGCGCTGCAACGACCGGCGCAACTACCGCCTGGTCGACGATAAACTGCTCACCAAGCACGCCGCCCTCGACCGCGGCGTGCCCACGCCAGAGCTCTACGGCGTAGTGGAATACCAGTTCGAAATCAACGGCATGGTGGAAGAACTGGCCGAGCGCGAAAGCTTTGTCATCAAGCCGGTGCAGGGCTCTGGCGGCAAGGGCATTCTGGTGATCGTGGGCCGCGACGGGCAGGATTTCGTCAAATCCTCCGGTGCGGTGATCGACGCCGACGCCCTGCGCCGCCACGCCTCCAATATTCTCGCCGGCCTGTACAGCCTGGGCGGTCGCAACGATAAGGCCATGATCGAGGCCCTGCTGGATTTTGACCCGGTGATGGCCCCCTACAGCCACGAAGGCGTGCCCGACATCCGGGTGATCGTCTACCGCGGCGTGCCGGTGATGGCCATGATCCGCTGCGCCACCCATGCCTCCGACGGCAAGGCCAACCTGCACCAGGGCGCCGTGGGGGTGGGTATCGATATCGGCAGCGGCCGGCCGGTGGCGGCGGTGCAGCAGGGGCGGCTGGTGACCCACCACCCCGATACCGGCGCCCGCTTCACCGAGCTGAAAATTCCCCAGTGGCAGAAAATTCTGCAACTGGCCGCCGGCTGCGCCGAAATGTGCGGGCTTGGCTACCTTGGCGCCGACATCGTGCTCGACCGGGTGCGCGGCCCCATGCTGCTGGAGCTGAATGCCCGGCCCGGGCTGTCCATTCAGGTGGCCAACCAGGAGGGCCTGATCGGCCGCCTGAAAAAAGCCGATGCCATTGCCGACAGCTGCCACACCGACGACGAGCGTATCGCCGCCGCCATGGATGCCTTCAGCGTGGACCGCATGGTGCCCTTGGCGGAGCAGGCGGCGGCGCTGTAGTTGCTGCTGTAGTTTACCGTACAGTAGTGCGGCGCCACTCCCCGGTAGCCGTGGGCCCCACTTGAGGGGGCCCGGTAGCCGGCCGAGAGCCTAATCGATAACGAAATCACACTAGCCCCGCTGCGAAGACAGGTTGCCGCCATCCACCACCAGTTCGGTGGCGGTGATGTAGCTGGCCTCGTCCGACAGCAAAAAGCGCACGGCGGTGGCGACTTCCCGCGGCTCTCCCAGGCGCCCCAGCAGAATGCGGCGCTCGAAGGCTTCCTTCTGGCCGGGGGCGTGTTCCAGGCCGCCCAGCAGCATGGGGGTGGCGATCTGCCCCGGTGATACCGAATTGATGCGCACCCCGTAGTTGGCCAGTTCATCCGCCAGGGCGCGGTTCATGGCCAGCATGCCACCCTTGGTGGCGCTGTAGGTGGGGTTGAGGGCATTGCCCTGGGTGGCGTTGATGGAGGCAATGCCGACAATCGCGCTGCCGGGGGTGGCCTTCAGGTCGTCCAGCATGGCCTGGATGATGAAGGGCTGGGCGCGCAGGTTGATATCCAGCACCCGCTGCCAGTTCTCGCTGGTCAGCTGCTCCAGGGTGGCCACGCCACTGACGCCGGCAGCGTGGACCAGCCCGCCCAGGGTGCCCAGGGCGTCCCGGCTGGCGGCAACGCCAGCGCTGATGGCCTCCAGGCTGCCGACATCCACCGCCAGGCCTAGGGCCTTCACGCCGTGATCGCGGGTAATACTTGCTGCCAGCGCTTGTGCCGCATCGGCGTCTAGGTCCCAGATGGCGACGGGGCGGCCGGCCTCGGCCAGCACCTCGGCGCAGGCGCGGCCGATGCCGGAGGCACCGCCGGTGATGATAACGGGGCTGAGGGGGGTGGGTTGTGCTGTGGCCATGGCGATCTCCCTTGGATGCGGCAAAGACATGTTGGTGTGGTGGCTGTGCCCCAGAGCCGCTGCTGCCAGTGCTGACATGGCAGTGGGAGCGCGGCGCAAGCGCAGAGTGAACCCAGTCTACCTGCGTGCAGGTAGGAGGCAAGGCTTGATGTCGCCGTGACGTCAATGGCTGGCGCCTGGTTTATTTTTGTACGATCCGTCCCCGCCCTGTCCAATACGGGGGCGGACTGGGCTATAGTGTGTCCCGTTTTTTGCCGCTGAAGTGGAGCGCTGTTACTGATGGAGTTGCGGGAGGCAGGCCGGGTGGACAGTGCTCGCCAGCCGGATGCCAAAAGTGCCGGAACACCGGCCGCGGGCGGCGCCATCGAGGCCCTGCCGCGCCTGCACATCCTCACCTACAATGTGCACAAGGGGTACTGCGCCGGCAATCGCCGCTTTATGCTGCAGTCCATGCGTGAGCGCATCGCTGAGACCGGCGCCGATGTGGTGTTCCTGCAGGAAATTCACGGCTTTGCGGAAAAAAGCGCGCGCAAGCGCCGCCGTGCCTCCTACCCCGACCAGCCCCACTTTGAATACCTGGCCGACCAGGCCTGGCCCCACTACGCCTATGGCCGCAACGCCATCTACCGCAAGGGTGACCACGGCAACGCCATCCTCAGCATGTATCCCTTCACCCGCTGGGAGAACATCGACGTAGCCCTGTTTCCGCGCTCCTCGCGCAGCATTCTGCACGGGGTGATCGACGTGCCGCGTTACCAAAAGCCGGTGCATGTGCTGTGTGTGCACCTGGGCCTGCTGGAGCGGGAGCGGCGCGCCCAGATTCGTACCCTGGTGGAGCGCATTGAGGAACACGTGCCCCGTGACGAGCCAATGATCATCGCCGGCGACTTCAACGACTGGCGCATGCAGGCCGAGCGCCACCTGCGCAGCGACCTTGGCCTGACCGAATTGTTTGTGCACATGACCGGCCGCCACGCCCGCACCTTTCCGGTGTGGGCACCGGTGTTCCCGGTGGATCGCGTGTACTACCGCGGGCTGCGGCCGGTCTCCTGCGCCTGCCTGGGGGAGGGTAGCTGGCGGGAACTGTCGGATCATGCTGCCCTGCTGGGCGAGTTCGAACTCATTGGCAGCTGATGCCGGCCGGCACCGGTTGCGTTCATTCTTGTTTTCCCGCGCTATCCGGTCTTACACTGGCCGTTCTGCCCGCTCGCTGGCGAGCCATGAGGTGGTTGCCAGATAGCCGCTGGTCGTGCTCGGGCTGGCGTTGATCGCAAGTCGTCGCTGATCGCAGGTTGCAACAGGGGGGACATGGATGGTTTCCAACCCGCTGCGATATTTGAAGCTTGTCGTGCCTTGTTGCCGGCTTGTGGCCGCCTATTGCCTGTTTGCCGTGTTACTGCAATGGTTGCCGGCAGGCGCGAGCGCGCACGAGCTGGTTCACCGCTCTTTTTTTAGTGTAAGCGCGCGTGGCGAATTGCCCGGCACCGACGTCAGGCAGTTCCTGTTCGACGACAGTGGCTTGGTGTGGGCCGCCACGGAGCAGGGGCTGTATCGCATTAGCGGCTCTGTGGTGCGCCGGGTCGACCGCCCCGGCGCCGGGATGGATGCGGCGGGTGTGGCGCATGCACAGGGCGGAATAGACAGCGCCTTCCATTGCCTGGCCGACCTTGGGCGCCACGGTATTCTGGTGTGCGGTGCCCGCGGCACCTATCTCTACCAGCCGCAAGCGAACCGCTTTCAGCCATTTAGCCCGGCCCTGTCCTTGCCATCGCCCACAGCGACAGGGGATGTCATTGTCCGTGCACTGGATGATAGTGGCGATGCCATCCACCTGTTGCTCGACGATGGCACGGTAGTGTCCCTGGACCGGGAAAGCCTGCGGGTATCGCTGCGGTTTCGTTACCCCCCGCGTTACCCCTTGCGCGAAGCGCGCGCGGATTTTCACCGGACCCGGGATGGCGGCTTTCTGGTGGCCTATCACGACCATGTTGACTATCTCGACAGTGCCGGCCAGGTGCAACAACGTATTTCCTGGGATGTAACTAAGGGGTTGGTGCGAGGTTTGTTTCGCGACCGGCAGCAGCGATCCTGGTTGTATGCCAGCAGTGGGCTCTACCGCTTTGATTCTGATACGCAGAGGCTTGTGCAACACGAGCGCTTCTCAAATGACATTGTCAGTATGGCCCAGGACGCCTACGGGAACTTCTGGTTTGCGGGCTACACATCCCTGTTTTATTGGAACGAAAGTGAGAATCTCGTTCACGATTTAACTGCCGATCTGCAGGAGATCGACAACCTGCGCCTGTTGAAAAAGGTGGCGGCGGGCCCAGGTGATCTGGTCTGGGTCAGCGATGCGCATCAGGGTGTCGCTGCCTTGAAGGTACATGCCCTGTTTATGCCCGGTCAGCATCACCGGGATCTGGATCTGCTGCCGCTGGATGAACGCATGGTCTGGTCGATCTTCGTCGAGGAAGACGTTGTCTGGCATGGTGGTTCCGAACATCTTTACCGTCTGGATCTCTCCCGCGATAGTGCCACCCGGATCAATCTGGATGGCCACGAAGCGCCGGGTTTTATCTACGCCATCGCGCCTCTGCCGGAGCAACGTCTGTTAATTGCCGGTTTCAGCGGTGTCTATGTTCTTGACCTCCCGATACCAAGCACTTTTGCCAGCGCAGGGGCGGAATTGTCTGTGCCCACCACCCGCTTGCTGCAATGGCAGGTGTTCAGCGTGTATCAGGACCCGGCGAACGCCGGGGTAATCTGGCTGGTGACAATAAAAGGCCTGTACCGGTTGCAAGTGTCGACACTCCAGCTCGAACACGTTCCGGTAACGGACGCCCGTAGCGGCGGTAAGCTGGACGATGCAGCCATTCGCTTCATGATGCGCGCCGACGATGGGCGAATCTGGGTAGTAGGCCCGGGAGTTTTTGGTTACTTGTCCGGGCAGCGCCTGGTATCACTGGCGGACACTATCCGTATCGATGGCATGATGCCGCGCTTTAGCCACCTGCGCCAGGTGGCGCCAGATACCCTTTGGCTGGGTACTTACGACGTGGGCTTGTTGCAGTACCAGATATCCACCGGCGAAGTGCAGCGTTTCAGTGAGTCTGTTGGTAAACAGTGCACAAGTGTTATTTTTCTTTCGCAAACAGATCAATACGACGTTGCAGGCTGCCTTCACAGTCTGATTCGACGCGACCGATCCGTTGGGCACGTGGAAATATTCGGCCCGAAGGATGGTGTGTTTGACGAGGAACTCAACGAGGGTGCAGTTTACTATCACCCCGAGGAAGGACTCTATCTCGGCACGCCAGATGGCATCGTGCAGGTCGATCTGGATGAGGTTGTTGCCACTGCAGAAGCAGATAGCGTGATGATCGAGTCCGTCAGAGCTGTTTATCCCGATCGTGAGCGTTTATCCCTGAGCCCGGCGCCATGGGTGTATCTGGAGCCGGGTTTGACTACGCTGATTATTCAGCTGACAAGCCAGAGTATTGTTGAAGGGCTTGGCTATCGGTTTCGCTATCGTTTTTTACTGGACGGCCAGCCCCAATCGGCAGACCTGATTGATCTCGGCCAGCAGAGCCAGATCTGGTTAACCGATCCACCCCTGGGACAGCTGGTCCTGGAGGTGCAATCCCGGGGGCACACCGATACCCGCTGGGGACCCCTGCAGACCTTTACCTTTCAGATTGCACCTTACTGGTGGCAGACGCGTTGGTTTCAGATGCTGGCATTGCTCACGGTGCTTTTGTCTTCTGTGGCGTTTGCAATATCGCGGCAGCAAAAGCTGGTTCGCGAGCAAGCCATCAACCGGGCCCTGAAGGAAAGCGAGGAGCGACTGGACATAGCGCTGCTGGCCAGTCGTTCAATAATCTGGGAGTGGTGGCAGGGTGATACCCAGGCCGAGGGGCGACTGCATCTGCGCGATCCGCAGGACGCTGAACCTGGCAGGTTGGCTAATGTTCAGGTGGCCGCCCCTGATCGGGAACGCTTCGAGCGGGATTGGCAGAAAATGCTGACCAGTCAATCCAACGCCATTGACGGCGAATACCGCATGATCGGAGCCGGGGGAAAGCCTCGCTGGTACCGGCTTTCGGGGCGCGCGATCGAAATGGACCGGGACGGGCAGCAGATTAAAAAAGTTGCGGGCATAGTTTCGGATGTCTCCGAGCAGCGCGCGATCAAAGCCCGGCATGATCAGCTGGCGCGTGCCATTGAGGCGTCCGCTGACGGCACCCTGATGCTCAACGAAGGCGAGCGTGTGGTCAGCTCCAACTCTGCGGCGCGATCCATTCTGGGCTACGCCGAAGGCGCTCTGGAGGCGCTGTCGCTGGCGGCGCTGATTGGCCGCGATGCCAGCGAGGGCGGCAAGGTCCTGGCCAGCGATGATTGGTCGGGGGAGTTCCGCCTGCATAGAGCCGACGGCAGCACTTGCCCGGTCTGGCTAAGCATCTCCAAGGTGTTTGACGCGCAGGAAAACGTCAGCCTGTATGTAATGACCTTCTCCGACCTTTCCGAGCGCAAGGCAGCACAGGAAGCGGTGATGAAGCTGTCGAACTTTGATAGCCTCACTGGCCTGCCCAACCGCCGGCATTTCATCGAACTGCTGGAGGGCGCAATCGCCACCGCTGGCGGCAAGCAGCAGAAGCTGGCTCTGCTGGCGCTGGAGATTGACAACCTCAACGTCATCAACGAGGTATATAGCTACAGTACGGGTGAGCGTATCCTGGCGATGCTTGCGGAGCGCCTGTCACTGGTTGCCGGCGAGTTCGCCGTGCTGGGATTGTTTTCCGAGACTGAATTGTTGCTGCTGAGCCGCGAGCGCACCGAGGCCAGCCAGGTGGCGGCCTTCTGCGAGGCGCTGCTGGTAGAGGCGAGCCGGCCATTGGATATTCTTGGTGAAAAGCACCGGATAACGGTGAGCATTGGCGTCAGTCTTTTCCCCCAGAATGGCAGGGCAGCACGGGAACTCATTCAGTTCGCGCAGATTGCCCGCACCCAAGCTGCCCAGCGGCCCGGTAGCTCCTTCACCTTCTTCAGCCCGACCGATGCCGCCGACGCCGCCTTCCGGTTGCAGCTGGAAAATGAACTGCAGGACGCCCTGCGCAAGGGAGCGTTACAGCTGCATTTTCAGCCCCAGGTCGCCGTGAACGACGAAGGCCGCTGCTGCGGCGTAGAGGCCTTGCTGCGTTGGCAGCACCCGGAACACGGCTGGGTGGCGCCGCACTACATTATTGCCGCAGCGGAGTCGCGGGGCATGTCCTATCAGCTGGACGGCTGGATTCTGGAACAGGCCTGCTGGGTGGCCACCCGGTTATTCGCAGCGCAGCCGCAGGTCTTCCGTCTGGCGGTGAACTTCTCCGCCAGCAGTTTTCTGGCGGACAATGTCGTCGAGATGGTTGCCGCCACCCTGGCTAAAACCGGCATGCCGGCGCAACAGCTGGAAATCGAAATGACCGAAAGCGCGCTGGTGAAAGACTACTCCATTGCCAGCAAAAACCTGAACCGGCTCCGTGATATTGGCGTGCGGGTGGCCATCGATGACTTTGGCACCGGCTACGCCTCGCTGGAATACCTGCGCCACCTCGACGTGGATGTGCTGAAAATCGACAAGTGTTTTATCGATGACATCATCGACAGTGCCGGCGACCGGGCGATCGTCAACAGCCTCATCGCGCTCGGCGAATCCCTGGGGCTGGAGATTGTCGTGGAGGGGGTAGAGCACCAGGAGCAGTTTGACTACCTGGCGTCGCGCTACGGTGGGCGTATCGCCGTGCAGGGGTATTTCTTCTCCCGGCCGCTGCCGGAGGAGGGGCTGCTCGCTTATCTGCTCAACTAGCTACCCGGTGCGATGGGGCGGCGGGCCGTGGGTAGCGGGCAGCACGCAGCAGGGCACGAGTGGCAGGGCATGAGCGGCAGGGAATGTACAGCTCGGAGCATGCTTGCAACTGGCGTCGATTCGCGTATAGTCGGCGCCCTTCGCACCCGCTGACAGTGCCCAAGTCCCTTGTCAGCCTTCCCTTTCTGTCCTAACGAGAATGTTGACCATGACTTTCCAAGACCTCGGTCTGTCCGAGGCCCTGTTGCACGCTATTGCCGATCAGGGCTACGACAAACCCTCACCCGTCCAGGCCCAGGCCATCCCCTTTATTCTGCAGGGCCGCGACGTGATGGCCGCCGCCCAGACCGGCACCGGCAAAACCGCCGCCTTTACGCTGCCCATGCTGCAGAACCTGTCCGGTGGCCAGCGCGCTCCCAAGCGCGGTTGTCGCGCCCTGGTGCTGACACCCACCCGCGAGCTGGCCGCCCAGGTGCACGACAACGTCACCGAGTACAGCCGCTATCTTGAGCTGCGTTCTGCCTGCGTATTTGGCGGGGTAAAAATCAACCCGCAAATCGACCGCCTGTCCCGCGGCGTTGATGTGCTGGTGGCAACCCCCGGCCGCCTGCTGGACCTGCACGGCCAGGGCGCGGTGAACTTCGACGCACTGGAGTTCCTGGTGCTGGATGAAGCCGACCGCATGCTCGACATGGGCTTTATTCACGACATCCGCCGGGTGATGAAGCTGCTGCCGGAGAAGCGCCAGACGCTGATGTTCTCCGCCACCTTTGCCGGCGACATCCCGCGCCTGGCCGGCGGCTACCTGAACAACCCGGCCAAGGTGGAAGTGTCGCCGCCCAACGCCACCGCCGATACGGTGCAGCAGTGGGTTTACCCGGTGGACAAAAAACAGAAGCCGGCCCTGCTGAGCTACCTGGTGAAGACCAACGACTGGCACCAGGTGCTGGTGTTTACACGCACCAAGCACGGCGCCAACCGCCTCAGCCAGCAGCTGGAAAAATCCGGCATTCCGGCCGCCGCCATCCACGGCAACAAGAGCCAGAATGCCCGCACCCGCGCCCTGGGCGACTTCAAGCTGGGCAAGGTGCAGGCCCTGGTGGCCACCGACATTGCCGCCCGTGGCCTGGACATCGAGCAGCTGCCCCAGGTGGTGAACTTCGATTTGCCCAACGTGGCCGAGGACTATGTGCACCGCATTGGCCGCACCGGTCGCGCTGGCGCCGCCGGGCGCGCCTACTCCCTGGTGAGCGCAGACGAAGTGGACTACCTGCGGGACATTGAAAAGCTCATCCGCAAAAACCTGCCGCGCGAAGCGGTGGACGGCTTTGTGCCGGACCACACCGTGCCCGATACCCCGCCGGCTCCCACCGGGCCGCGCCAGCCCAATCGCGGGCGCCGCTCTGGCGGTGGCCGTGGCGGCCAGAACGGCAGCGGTCAGCAGGCACGCCAGCGCAGCGCAAGTGGCAATGGTAATGGCGGTGGCAATGGCCGCAGTTCTGGCAACGGCAACGGCAACAACAACGGCAGCCGCCGCCGTCGCGGTGGACGCGGGCGGGGCAACGGCGCTGCCCCCAACGGTAACCGCGCCGCCAGCTGATCGCCAGGAGGCGCTGTTACATTGCTGTCACATTGGTGCCGCATACTGCGGCGCCATGATCACTATCGCCGCCCCGCACTTGCCGGTACAGGTGGCAGGTAAGCGCCTGCCCTGATGGCATTCTGGCCACTGCGTCGTTCGCACAGCGGGGAGGCCGATGCACCGGCCACGGCGGAAGTGCTGTTTTTGCATCATGCCCCCCAGCGCCGGGTGGATGCGCGCTACCTCTCCTGGTCCATCGACATTTCCGTATTTGCCGGCGGTTTGTGGTGGGAGGGCGCCGGCCGCGCCCGCCGCGGCGTTGGCACCCTGCCGGTGCCGCCGCTGGCGCTGGACAACAAGGCGCTTAACCGCCTTGCCGGTGCGCTGGGGCCAGCCTACCTGCGCATTGGCGGTTCCGAGGCGGACCGCATCCACTATTTTCAAGCGCCCCCCGGGGAAACCGATGCCCTGATGCTGACGCAATCCCAGTGGGATGCGCTGCAGGACTTTATCGCCCGCCACGACCTCGGCCTTATTTTTACCTGCAAGTACGGCCTGTTCCGGCGCAGCGAGCACGGCAGCTGGGACGGCAGCGAACTGGAGCGCCTGCTGCAGCACGCCTGCGAGCGGGGCCAGCGCATTGATGTGTTTGAGCTGGGCAATGAGCTGAACGCCTACTGGGCCTTCCACGGCCTGCGCGCCCAGCCGGGGGCGCGGCGCCTGGCCCAGGACTACGATCGCTTTGCCGCCCTGGTGCGCCAGTATTTTCCCGCAGCCCGCATCTCCGGCCCCGGCAGCGCCTTCTGGCCGCGCCTTGGCGAAACCTTCCGGCCTTTCACCCGCATTACCCCGCGCTTTCTCGCCAGCCTGCAGCAGTCGCTGGACATTGTCGACTGGCACTACTACCCCTTCCAGAGTGAGCGCAGCCCGCTGCGCACCCGCAGCGCGCGGCTGGAATCCATGCTGGACCCACGGGCGCTGGACGACTTCGCCCGCTACAGCGCCCAACTGGCGCGGCTGCGTGATCGCTTCCAGCCCGGGGCTGAGCTGTGGACGGGCGAGACCGGCTCGGCCCAGTGTGGCGGGCAGCCTTTTTTGTCCGACCGCTGGGCGTCCAGCTTCTGGTGGGCCGACCAACTCGGCCAGGGCGCGGTGCTGGGGCAGCGGGTGATGGTGCGCCAGGCCTTGATTGGCGGCGACTACGGCATGATCGACCGGCTCACCTTCAAGCCACGGCCGGACTACTGGGTAAGCTGGCTGTGGCGGCGCCTGATGGGTGAGCGGGTGCTGCGGGTGCGCAGTTCCGACCCCTACCTGCGCGCCTACCTGCACGATCGGCCAGATGGGGCGGGGCGCACACTGCTGCTGATCAACCTGCACAGCCAGGCTCTGCCGCTGCGCCTGCGCGGCTTTGGCATTGCCAGCGGCTGTTACATCCTCACTGCCAAGCAGCCTGGGGCGCGCAAGTTGAAGATCAACGGCGAGCGGCCGCGCCTGCGCAAGGGTGACCTCAGCCTGGCGGACTTTGCGCTGGCGCCCCTGCCGGATGCGCTGCCGCCCCTCAGCATTACCTTCTGCCTGCTGCCGGCATAAGGCCGCGCCACGCACACACAAGGCCGCGCCACGCCTACCAGTTGCTTAAACACGGCCGCGCCGCAGACTGTCAGCCGCAAGACTTATTCGCCACGGCGGCCTCTGGTAGTCTTGACCCTGGCTCAACCATCCTTCGAATAATCACAATCAGGAGTTGTCATGTCGCTGGAGACTATTCCCTCCCTGCTTAACCACTGGGCCGATACCTGCCCGGATACCGTCTGGATGCGCACCCTGCAGGGCGAAGGCGCCCGCGACTGGACCTGGGCCCAGGCGCGCGACGAGGCCATGGCGGTGGCCAGTGCCCTGGAAGACCGCTTTGGCAGCGGCGTGAGCATGGCCATTCTCGCGCCCAATGGCCCCCACTGGTTTTTGGCGGACATGGCGGTGATCGCCTCCGGCAATGTCACCGTGGGCCTGTTTACCACCCTGCCGCCGGATACCGCCGGTTACATCCTCGATTTTGCCGGGGCGAAGGTGGTGTTTGTGGGCGCCGCCGGCAACTGGGCGTCGGTCAGCACTGTTGTGCCGGATGACGCCGTGCTGGTGGCCCTGCCCGGTGTCGAATTGGAGCAGGATCACCTGACCTGGGATGAGCTGCTCGCCAGCGGCAGCGGGCGGCGCCCGGCGCACCAGTGCCAGCCCTCGGATCTCATGTCACTGGTGTTTACCTCCGGCACCACCGGCAAGCCCAAGGGCGTGATGCAAACCCACGAGAGCAACCTGATCCCCATCCGCCGCTTTACCGCCGCCTTTGGCGCCGAAGAGGGCACCCGCTACTTCTCCTATTTACCGCTGTCGCATATTGCCGAGCGCCAGATTGTGGAATTCTCCTCCCTGGTGGTGTGTGGCGAGGTCACCTTCAACAGCGGCCTTGAAAACCTGCTGCCGGAGCTGCAGCAAACCCGGCCCCATATATTCTTTGGGCCGCCGCGCATCTGGGAGCAGTTCCAGCAGGCGGTGATCGGCAAGCTGGGCGGCCAGGCGGCACTGGATGCGGCCCTGGCAGCCGATCGTGAAGGCACCGGCGCATTGATTGTGCAGACCATGGGGCTGGACCAGGTGCGCTATTGCCTCACGGCGGCGGCCCCGACCCCGCCGCCACTCATTCACTGGTTTGGCGAACTGGGCCTGACGCTGATGGAGGGCTTTGGCCAGACCGAGGCCATGGGCCTGATTGTCAGCAGCATGGAGCAGCGCCGCATCGGCTCCGTGGGCAAACCCCTGCCCGGCGTGGAATACCGCATCACCGAGGAGGGCGAGCTGGTGGTGCGCTCCGACGGCAATACCCCCGGCTACTACAAAGACCCGGAAAAAACCGCCGAACTGCTGCGCGACGGCTGGTTGCACACCGGCGACAAGGCGCGAGTGGATGACGATGGCTTTATCTACATCACCGGCCGTGTGAAGGACTACTTCAAAACCATCCAGGGCAAGTTCGTGGCGCCGCCGCCCATCGAGGGTGCCTTTGCCAAGAATCCCCACACCGAACAGCAGTGCCTGCTGGGGCGTGGCTATTCCAAAACGGTGATGGTGGCGGTGCTCACCGAAGAGGCCAGGGCCCTGCCGCCAGAGGTGGTGGAAGCCTCGGTGCGCGAGATGGCCGAGAGCGTGAACGACACAGTGGAACACCACGCCCGCATTGGCGCGGTGATCCTGAGTCGCGAACCTTGGAGCATCGACAACGGCATTCTCACCCCGACCATGAAAATCCGCCGTGACCAGGTAGAGGCCCGTTTTGGCGAGCTGGCCCAGAACCTGGCCCGCCAGGCGGCAGAGCAAAAGCAACTGCTGATTCACTGGCTGGAGGATTAAGGCAGTGCACATCTGGGTGGACGCGGACGCCTGTCCGGTGGCAATCAAGGAGATTCTGTTTCGCGCCGCCCAGCGCACCGGCATTGGCCTGACCCTGGTGGCCAACCACGCCATGCAAGTGCCCAAGGCCCCCAACATCCGCTTTGTGCAGGTGGAGCGGGGCTTTGATGTGGCAGACAACCTGATTGTCGGGCGCGCCGAGGCGGGGGATCTGGTGGTTACCGCCGACATCCCGCTGGCGGCGGAAGTGGTGGAGAAGGGTGCCTGCGGCCTGAGTCCCCGGGGTGAGCGTTACACCGCCGACAACATTCGCGCCCGCCTTAACATGCGCGATTTCATGGCCACATTGCGCGACAGCGGCGTCGAGACCGGCGGCGCGGCGCCGCTCAGCCAGGCAGACCGGCAGCTGTTTGCCAACCGCCTGGACCAGATGCTGGCCCGGGCCCGCTAGAGCCCGCCTAAAACTCCCTGTCCTCGGGCCCCAGGCGAATGGGCGCTGGCGCTGGTTTCTCTTCCGATTCGGCCTTTTCGGCACCGGCCTCGCCGGTTCCCGCGTCTGCAGCGTCTGGCGCGGGCTCTGCCTCTTCCGGCACCAAGTCGCCCACTTCATCCTCCAGCCCGCGCGGGTCCAGGTCGAAGGCCGTTGGCGCCGCTTCCATGCCGGCGGCGGAGAAGGGTGTTTGTTCTTCCACGGTCACCGGGCGCCGACGGGTGCACTGGTAGCCGACATACAGGGCGAACAGGCCGCACAGTGCCGACGAGGCCCAGAACAGGGCAACCGGGCTCAGGGCCGTCATCAGCTGCCCCAGCAGCAGGGGGGCCGCCGCCGCGCACAGGGCGTTCAGCATCAGCACCGAGGTGCCGATTTCCACAAACTCGCTGCTGCTGGAATTGTCCGCCGCCATCGCCAGGGAGATGGCGTACATGGGCATGGTAAAGGCGCCGAACAAAAACACCGCCCCCATGTGCCAGGGGGTGCCCACGCTGGCGGCCACCGCGGCGGCAGAGGCCGCCCCCAGGCAGCACAGGGCCAGCATCACCCGGCGCCGGTCCACACGGTCAGACAGCCAGCCGATGGGGTACTGGAACAGGGCGCCGCCGGCGATAGTCACAGTGATGAACAGGGTGACATCCGACAGCGACGCGCTGTAGCGCTGGGCAAACACTGCCCCCAGCGACCAGAAACCACCCACCACCAGCCCGGACACAATGGCCCCGGCAAAGGCCGAGGGCGAGCGTTCGTACAGCAGGCTGAAGCGGATGCGGGTGGATTCCAGCGGCGCCGGGGCCAGGCGGCTGGTGAGGCCCACCGGCACAATGGCCAGGGCCAGGAACACCGCCGCCAGCATGAAGGGCGCGGCCTCACTCACCGGGCCAACGTTGATCAGGCCCTGGCCGGCGGCCATCGACATCAGCACGATGAAGGTATAGATGGCCAGCACCTGGCCGCGGGATTCCGGCGTGGCCTGGTTGTTGAGCCAGCTCTCGATCACTGTGTACAGGCCGCAGATCATGGCGCCGGTGGCAAAGCGCAGCACCAGCCAGGCGCCCCAGCTGTCCAGCATTTCCAGCCCCAGCAGGGCGGTGATGAAAATGGCGGTCAGCACCGCAAAACTGCGGATGTGGCCCACCTTGGCAATGATGCGCGGAATAACCAGCGCGCCGCCCACAAAGCCAAGGAAGTAGGCGGAGGCGCTCATACCCACCTGGAATTCCGAGAAGCCGATGACCGAGCCGCGCAGCGGCAGCAGGGTGATTTGCATGCCGTGGCCGATCAGCAGCAGCGCAGTGGAAATCAGCAGGGAGGTTACGGTCATCAGTGTACGCATGGTGCCGCCGTCGCTTGTTGTTGAAATCGTGGAAATCGGGTGTGGCCCAAGGGTACTAGGAATTGCCCATCACACAAGGGTATTGCTGCAACCGGGTTTAGCTGAAACAGGGCCGTGAGCCAGCGCCAAAGGATGGGCGGGATGCCCCGCTCAGCGCGAGCGGGTGGCCGCCACGGCTTGCTTTACCGCGTCCAGGTGGTCGGCAAAGGCCTGGCCCTTGCGCAGGGCGAGGGTAGTCACCAGCACGTCGATCATCACCAACTGGGCAATGCGGGAGGTCATCGGGGTGTAGAGGTCGGTGTCTTCACCGCCGGCCACGCCCAGCACCAGGGTGCAGGCCCTGGCCAGCGGCGAGCCCGGGCTGGTGAGCCCGATCACAGTGGCGCCGCTGTTTTGTGCCAGTTGGGCGATTTCGGTAATGGCCCGGGTGCGGCCGGTGTAGGAAATACACAGCAGGCAGTCGTCCGGCTGCAGGCTGGCGGTGAGCATGCGCTGGTTGATGATGTCGGTGTGCGCCACCACAGGCGTCTGAAAGCGCAGCAGCTTGTGCTGGGCGTCCAGCGCCACCGAGGCCGAGGCGCCAAGGCCGCACAGGGCGATGGAGCGGGCCCGATCCAGGGCGTCCACCGCCTGTTCCAGGGCGCTGGTGTCCAGGGCGTTGTGGGCGCTGGCCAGGCTGGCGGCGGTGGCTTCAAAAATTTTGGCCGCCACGTGGCTGCCGGAATCGCCCGGCTCGATGTCGCGGGTCATGCTGGGCCGGGCGCGGGCGAGTTCGCCAGCCAGCTGTAATTTGAAATCCGGAAAGCCCCGGGCGCCCATGGCGCGGCAAAAACGGTTGACGGTGGGCTCGCTCACGCCCACTGCAGCAGCCAGGCGGGCGATGGGGGTGTTCAGCACCGCCTCTGGCGCGCGCAGGATATGCTCGATGAGCTTGCGCTCGGACTTGCTGCGCCGGGCCTCCGTGTCGCGCATTTCCGCCAGCAGGCTCACTGTGGTTGCTTCCTGTGCATGGTGTCGGCTCCGGCGGTGCTTGGTTCGTCTTTCTTAAAAATGTAATAAAACAACAATATAGGTGCAAGCCTCTTTCGCAGATTTTTCGGATTCTGTGGGGTGGGTGGGGTTGCTTCCGGGGCTGTCGTGCAGAAAAGGCATAAAAACAGCGAGTTCAATAACATTTTTCTGTCCGCACTTCTTCCTGCACTACCGGGCTTGTCGGCTTGCCTGAATGGGTGGCGCAGCTTGCCAATTCCCCGGGGATGGCCTAGAGTGTCAAAAATGTAATAAAACAACGTTTTGAGGTTGAGGCGGACATGCAGCCATCCGAGATCAGAGCCACCCTGAAGCCCTGCCGCGTCTTGCCGGTGATTACCGTGGAGGATGTGGCGCGCACCGTGACCCTGTCGCGCACCCTGCTGGAGGCGGGCATGCCGGCGGTGGAGCTGACCCTGCGCACGCCTGCGGCGCTGGAGGGCATTGCCGCGGTAAAGGCAGAGGTGCCGGGCCTGCTGATTGCCGCCGGTACGGTCACCAACGGTGCCGAGCTGGACAGGGCCATGGCGGCCGGGGCGGACTTTGCCGTTAGCCCAGGGCTCACCAGCGGCCTGCTGCAGGCGGCGCGCCAGAGTGGGGTGGGGCTGGTGCCTGGCGTGGCCTCGCCGTCCGACATCATGCTTGGCCTGGATTACGGCCTGGACACGTTCAAACTGTTCCCTGCCGCCGCGCTGGGCGGCATACCCATGCTCAAGGCTCTCGGCGGCCCCTTCCCCCAGGTGAGCTTTTGCCCCACCGGGGGGCTGAACCCTGACAACTTCCGCGACTACCTGGCCCTGCCCAACGTGATCTGCTGCGGCGGCTCGTGGATGGTGGCGCCAGCGCTGGTGGCCGAGGGGCAGTGGGATCGCATTGCGGCCCTGGCGGCAAGCGCCATGGCCACGGACAACAACTGAAACGGAGAAATGACAATGGCACAACCTGCGCCCATTCGCGTTGGCATCATGGGTTTTGGCCAGACCGGCCGGCAGATTTACGACCTGGCATCGCGCAGCGACGATGTGGAAGTGGTGGCGATTGCCGACATCGGCAAGGCCGACATCCTGCACTACCTGCTGTGCTCCGAGGTGGCAGAGCCCGAGCGCCATACCCTGCAGGGTAACTTTCTGGTGAACCCGCGTTTTCGCTCGCGCCTGATGCGCATCGACCAGCCGGCGGAAATGCCCTGGGATATGTTCGGCGTGGATGCCGTGATCGATTCCACCGGCAAATACCGCAGCGTAGCGGAAATGCAGGACCACCTGGGCAACGGCGCGCCGCGGGTGCTGCTGCGCACCCTGCCGCTGGATGGCATCGACCGCATTGTGGTGCCTGGCATCAATGGTGACACCATTGCCGCCGGTGACCGCATGGTGTCCGCCGGCTCCGCCACCACCACCGCGCTGGCGCTGCTGCTGCACATCCTGTCGCAGCGTTTTGACATTGAATGCGGCAGCATGACCACCGTGCACGCTTACACCTCCGACCAGGCCCTGCAGGATTACGCCGGCTCGGATTTTCGCCGCAGCCGCTCGGCCGCCGAGAACATCATTCCCAACAGCCACGAGGCGGGGCAGTGGCTGGACCACATCCTGCCGGCCATGGCGGGCAAAATCACCACTGCCGCACTGAATGTGCCGATTCACGAGGGCTGCCTGCTGGATTTGAACCTGGTGATCAGCGACCCGAAGGTAACGCCAGAGGCCATCACCCAGGCGGTGCGCGATGCCGCCGGCGACTACCCGGGGGTGGTGGCGGTGGCGGAAGACCCGATTGTGTCCTCCGATGTGATCGGCAGCGCCCTGTCCCTGCTGTTTGATGCCAGGGGCACCATCAAAGCCGGCAACCACATCATCAAGTGCCTGAGCTGGTACGAAAACCTGGGGCACGCCGCCCGTCTGCTGGACGTGGTGCGCCTCTACGCCGAACTGGACCGCAAGCAGGAGGCCGCGTAAATGAAAGTCGCCATCAATGGGTTTGGCCGCATCGGCCGCTCGGTATTTCGTATTCTGGAAAACGTGGAAGGGGTGGACGTGGTTGCCATCAACGACCTGTTCGACCCGGATGCTCTGCGCTACCTGCTCAACTACGACACCGTCATGGGCCCCTTCGGCAAAAGCCTCAAGCTTGAAGACGGCCACTTTGTGACTCCCAAGAGCCGCGTCAAGCTGCTCAGCGAGCGCAACCCCGCCGACCTGCCCTGGGCGCAGATGGGCATTGACGCGGTGGTGGAGTCCACCGGCGTGTTCCGCAAGCGCGAGCAACTGAAGCAGCACCTAGAGGCCGGCGCCAAGCGGGTGATTCTCACCGTGCCCGCGGCGGACCCGGTGGACTACACCGTGGTGCTGGGGGTGAACGAAGACGGCCTGAGTGCCGATCACCGCATTATTTCCAATGCCAGCTGTACCACCAACTGCCTGGCGCCCATGGCGCGGGTGCTGAACGATGCCTTTGGCATCGAAGAGGGCGTGATCAACACTGTGCACGCCTACACCAATGACCAGCGCCTGGCCGATGTGCCCCATTCCGACTGGCGCCGCAGCCGGGCCGCCGCCGAGAACATCATCCCAACCTCCACCGGCGCCGCCAAGGCGGTGGGGGAAGTGCTGCCACAGCTCAAGGGCAAGCTGCACGGCATTGCCGCCCGGGTGCCAGTGCCGGACGGCTCGGTGGTGGATCTGTTCGTCAAGCTGGGCAAGGCCATTCGCGTGGACGATGTTCACCAGGTGGTGCGCGAGGCGGCGGCCTCCGAGCGCCTGCATGGCATTTTACAATTCAGCGACCAACCGATCGTGTCTTCCGATATCATCGGCAACTCGCACTCGTCGATCTACGATTCAGGGTTCAGCGCCGTGACTGGCGATCGCTACCTGCGGGTGCTTAACTGGTACGACAACGAATGGGGCTATTCCAGCCGCGTATGTGACCTGCTCTCCCGGGTAGGTAGCTGGTAAGAAGGAACCGGGTATGGGAACGGTAGAAGCAGCAGTGGAAAACGAAGAAGGACAGGCCGATTACAGCGGCCTGCGCAGCAACGTCAGCTTTCTCGGGCGCCTGCTGGGGGAGACCATCGCCGATGCGGAGGGCCCCGAGTTTCTGGCGCTGATCGAGAAAATTCGCGGCCTGTCGAAAACCGCGCGGCTGGCCTCCGGCGATGATTCCAGCGTCGAGCGCGAGCAATTGCTGGCGGTGTTGCGCAATCTCGACAACGCCCAGCTGGTGCCGGTGGCGCGGGCCTTCTCCCAGTTCCTGAACCTGGCCAACATTGCCGACCAGCACCACACGGTGTCGCGGCAGATGGACCCGCTGTTTTCAGCGTCCCGTGCCCTGTCGGCCACCCTGGCGGAGCTGACGGAGGAGGGCATCTCCCGGGAGCAGCTTGTCGACACCATCGACAATCTGCGCATCGAGCTGGTATTGACCGCCCACCCCACCGAGATCATGCGTCGCACCCTCATCCACAAGCACACGGAAATTGGCCGCTGCCTGTCCCAACTGGAACTGGGCGGGCTCACCGAGCGCGAGCAGCAGCGCCTGCACACGCGGCTGCGGGAGCTGATCGCCCAGATCTGGTACGGCGACGACTTTCGCCTGCAGCGCCCCACCCCGGTGGACGAGGCCAAGTGGGGCTTTGCTGTGGTGGAGGATTCCCTGTGGCGGGCGGTGCCGGAATTTTTGCGCCGCCTGGACAGCGCCCTGCAGGAAGCCTGCGGCCAGGGCCTGCCGCTGGAGGCGGCGCCGGTCACGTTTGTGTCCTGGATTGGCGGCGACCGCGACGGCAACCCCAACGTTACCCACGAGGTGACCGCCGAGGTCATGTGGCTGAGCCGCTGGCAGGCCACCGACCTCTACCTCAAGGATGTGGAGCAGCTGGTGGAAGAGCTGTCCATGACCCACTGCAACGAACCGCTCAGGGCGCTCTCTGGCGACGCCCACGAACCCTACCGCGCGGTGCTTAGGGATCTGCGCGCTACTTTGCGCGACCACCTCGCTGCCATCGAGGCGGTGCTGGACAATGGCGGGCGCGGCGATCTGGCACCACTGGACGAAGCGGTGCTGTGGGCCCCGCTGAAAGCCTGTTATGACTCCATGCTCGACTGCGGCATGCAGGCCATTGCCAATGCCGGCCTGCTGGATTTGCTGCGCCGGGTGCGCTGCTTCGGGGTTCATCTGCTGCGTCACGACATCCGCCAGGACAGCGCCCGCCACACCCAGGTGCTGTCGGAGCTCACCAGCTACCTTGGCCTGGGAGATTATGCCGAGTGGGATGAAAAAGCCCGCTGCGCCTTTTTGCTGCAGGAGCTGTCCAGCCGCCGGCCGCTGATCCCGGCCCGCTGGCAGCCCTCCGAGGACGCCGCGGAAGTGCTGGCCACCTGCGAAGTGGTGGCGCGCCAGCCCGAGGACGCCCTGGGCGCCTACGTGATTTCCATGGCGCGCCAGGCCTCGGACATTCTGGCGGTGCATCTGCTGCTGCGCGAAACCGGCTGCCCCTTCGACCTGCCGGTGGCGCCGCTGTTTGAAACCCTGGACGACCTGTCCCGGGCGCGGGAGGTGATCGCCAGCCTGCTGGATGACGCCTGGTATCGGGGCCACATCGACGGCCGGCTGATGGTGATGATCGGCTACTCGGATTCCGCCAAGGACGCCGGCGTGCTGGCGGCCTCCTGGGCCCAGTACCGGGCCCAGGAAGAATTGCTGGCGGTGTGCGACGAACACGGCGTCAAGCTGACCCTGTTTCACGGCCGCGGCGGCACCATTGGCCGTGGCGGGGCGCCGGCC
The DNA here is from genome assembly GCF_003402235.1 of Parahaliea mediterranea. Classification (GTDB taxonomy): domain Bacteria; phylum Pseudomonadota; class Gammaproteobacteria; order Pseudomonadales; family Halieaceae; genus Parahaliea; species Parahaliea mediterranea. The sequence goes on along the minus strand of NZ_QEWO01000001.1, from coordinate 917,592 downwards.
CACGCGGCTTTGCTGTCGCAGCCGCCGGGCTCGCTGGAAAACGGCCTGCGGGTCACCGAGCAGGGCGAAATGATTCGTGCCAAGCTGGGCTGGACCTCGCTGGCGGTAAAAACCCTGGCCACCTACACCACCGCCATCTGCCGCGCCAACCTGTCCACCCCGCCGGCGCCGAAGCCCGAATGGCGGGAGGTCATGGAGGCGCTGTCGGCGGATTCCTGCGAGGCCTACCGGGCCGTGGTGCGCGGCGAGCCGGAATTTGTGCCGTATTTTCGCTATGCCACGCCAGAGCAGGAACTGGCCGGCCTGCCGCTGGGTTCGCGCCCGGCGCGGCGGGCCAAGGGCGGCGGCATCGAGAGCCTGCGCGCCATTCCCTGGATATTCTCCTGGTCGCAGAACCGACTGATGCTGCCGGCCTGGCTGGGGGCGGGCAAAGCCCTGCAGGCGGCGATTGACCGCGGCCAGCGGGCACTGCTGGAGGAGATGGCGGCCAACTGGCCTTTTTTCGCCACCCGCCTGTCGATGCTGGAAATGGTGTTCGCCAAGGCCGACGTTGGCCTGTCGGCCCACTACGACGACTGCCTGGTGCCCCGGGAACTGCAGCGCATTGGTGCAGACCTGCGCACCCAGCTGGCCCACGATAACGCCACTGTACTGGCCCTGCACGGGGTGGATGCGCCGCTGGAGGACAGCCCCTGGATTCGCCAGTCCATCCAGCTGCGCAACATTTACACCGACCCGCTCAATGTACTGCAGGCGGAACTTTTGCAGCGCCAGCGTGCCGAACCTGAAGCGCTGCTGGAACAGGCCATCATGGTGACCTTTGCCGGCATTGCCGCCGGCATGCGTAACACTGGCTAGCTTTCTTGACCGCTGGCAGTGCCATGCACACAATGATTGACCACCGCCGGCGCATGCCGGCGGTGTTTCGGCAAACGCACTTTCCCCCTGTGACCTCAAGAGGCCCGCAACCATGAAGAACCTGTTTAAATCCCTTGCCGTTCTGCTGGCAGTCACCTTTGGCGCCGCCGGCGCACAGGCCGACAGCTACAGCGAGGCAATGGAATCTTTCAAGCGCGCCGGTGAAAGCGGAGAGTTCTTCAAATCCGCCTACGGCTACGCCCTGTTCCCCACCATTGGCAAAGGCGGTATCGGTATCGGCGGCGCCCACGGCAAGGGCAAGGTCTATGTGCACGGCAACCCGGTGGGTGAATCCACCATGACCCAGGTGACCGTTGGTTTCCAGCTGGGTGGCCAGGCCTACAGCCAGATTATTTTCTTTGAAGACCAGCGCGCCTTCGAGGAATTCACCTCCGGCAACTTCGAGTTCAGCGCCCAGGCCACCGCCGTTGCCATCACCGCCGGCGTGTCCGCCGAGGCCAACACCGGTGGCGGCGCTGCGGCTGGCGCCAGCGGCGGCAGCAACAATGCCAAAACCTCCCACGGCGGCTACCGCAAGGGCATGGCCATCTTCACCATCGCCAAGGGTGGGTTGATGTACGAAGCGGCACTGGGCGGCCAGAAGTTCACCTACAAGCCCCTGTAATCTCCTGCCAGTAATTGTGCCGGCACGTGGCCGCTGGGTGGGCCACGCTGCCGGTTCTGCTCTGTTCTTTCCTCTCTTTCGTCCCTCTCCTTTTTCTCCTGCTCTTCCTCCTGCTTTTACATCGCCTGCCCCGGCGCCGGCGGCACCATTGATGATTTCGGTCTACTGTTCGTTATACACAGGTCAGGCGATGCGCAGCGCGCGCCCGCCACCGGAATCATCGCAGGAGAATAAATATGTTGAAACGTAACGTCCGCAGCGCTCTGGCGCCCGTGATGCTTGGGGCGGCTGCTACCGTATCGGCCGCGCCGGCCACCGAGCAGGCAGTGCGCGCGTTTATCGACCAGGCTGGCCAGCGCAGCGCCGAGTTGTCGGTAAAAAACAGCCGCGCGGAATGGGTATTCCAGAACTTCATCACCCACGACACCCAGGCCATGGCCGTGGATACCCAGAAGGCCCTGACCATTCTTGGCGGCGAACAGGCCCGCCAGGCGCGGGATTACCTGCAGGTGCCGGGGCTGTCGGCGCAAACCCGCCGCGATCTGGAGCTGATACGCCACGATGTGTCGGTGCCATCGCCGGCAGACGCCGCCAGCACGGCGGAGCTGGTGGAGATTGGCGCGCAGCTGAAGAGCCTCTATTCCACCGGCAAATACTGTAACGAGGCCGGCGAATGCAGTGTGCTGCGTGACATGGAGCTGCGCATGGCCAACAGCCGCGACGCCAGCGAGCTGCTGGCACTGTGGCAGGGTTGGCGCGAGGTGTCGCCGCCCATGCGCAAACTCTATGCGCGACAGGTGGAACTGGCCAACCAGGGCGCCCGGGACCTGGGTTACAAGGATCTCGGTGATTACTGGCGCAGCCGCTACGACATGAGCGGTGACGCCTTTGCCGGCGACATGGAGCGCTACTGGCAGGAGGTGAAGCCGCTGTATGAATCCCTGCAGTGCCACGTGCGCGACCGCCTGCAAGACGTTTACGGGGAGGAGGTGATGCCTGATGACGGCACCATTCCCGCCCACCTGCTGGGTAATATGTGGGCCCAGGGCTGGGGCAATATTGAGGATGTGGTGATGGGCGGCGCCTGGAAGGCGCCCTATGATCTGACCGCCATCCTTGAGCAGCGCGATATGGACGCCCTGGACATCGTGAAAATGGCCGAGGGCTACTTTACCTCCCTGGGGCTGGAGCCACTGCCGCAAACCTTCTGGGAGCGCTCCCTGTTCACCCGCCCCGAAGACCGTGACGTGGTGTGCCATGCCAGTGCCTGGAACGTGGATGCGGTGGACGATCTGCGCATCAAGATGTGCATCCAGCGCACCGGCGAAGAGGTGAGGGTGGTGCATCACGAGCTGGGCCATAACTATTACCAGCGCGCCTACAACCAGCAACCCTATTATTATCGCGGTTCCGCCAATGCCGGCTTCCACGAAGCGGTGGGGGATGCCATCGCCCTGTCGGTTACGCCCTCCTATCTGGTGAAGATCGGCCTGCTGGACAAGGAGCCCGCCACCACCGAAGAGAACACTATCGCCCAGCTGATGCAGATGGCCCTGGACAAGGTGGCCTTCCTGCCCTTTGGCTACATCATGGACAAGTGGCGCTGGCAGGTGTTTTCCGGCGAGCTGAGCGAAGCGCAGTACAACGACGCCTGGTGGCAATTGCGCAGGGAATACCAGGGGGTTTCCAGCCCGGTGGCACGCGATAGCGAGGCCTTCGACCCGGGCGCCAAGTACCACATTCCGGCCAACGTTTCCTACAGCCGCTATTTCCTCGCCCACTTGCTGCAGTTCCAGTTCCACCGCGAAATGTGCGAGCAGGCCGGCTTTAAGGGGCCGCTGTATGCCTGCTCTGCCTACGGCAGCGAACAGGCTGGCCAGGCGCTGAACGCCATGCTCAGCGCCGGCAAGCGCCTGCCCTGGCAGCAGACGCTGGAGAATTTCACCGGTAGCGACGATGTGGATGTGTCCGCCATGCTGGAATACTTCGCGCCCCTCAAGGACTGGCTGGACGAGCAGAACCGCGACCGCCAGTGCGGCTGGCAGAGCTGAGCTTCTGGCAAAGCTGAGTCTCTGCAAAAGCTGAGCCTTTGCCAAAGCCGGGCGGGGGTGTTGCCTGCTTGCAAATGATAATGTTTGTCATTATCGTTCCTGACCCTTTGCAAACTTTCGGTCAGGAGCCAAGTCCATGCAACACCGCCCGCCACTGCGTCGCCACCCACTGGCCGTCGCTCTCGTTTTGCTCGGTAGCCAGGCGGCACTCGCCCAGCAAACAACGCAGTCGGGTAATGCCGCCCGGCCAGAGCGCCTGGAAGAGGTGGTGGTCACCGGCCAATACACCATCTCCGAACGTATCGACACCGCCACTGGCCTCGGCCTGACCCTGGCGGAAACCCCCCAGTCGGTGAGCGTGGTCACCGCCCAGCGCATCATCGACCAGGACCTGCGCTCCCTCACCGACGTGGTGAACAACGCCGCCGGCATTTCCGCCCGGGCCCAGGACAGCAGCCGCTACACCTTCTCCGCCCGTGGCTTTGCTATCGACAACTACCAGATTGACGGTATTCCCATCAGCTGGGAGCCGGGCGGCAATGCCGGCGAAACCCAGACCGACACCACCTTGTTCGAGCGGGTGGAAGTGGTGCGCGGGGCCACCGGCCTGCTCACCGGCGCCGGCAACCCGTCTGCCTCCATCAACCTGGTGCGCAAACACGCCGACAGCCGCGAACTGACCGGCTACACCACCGTGAGCGCCGGCCGCTGGAACAGCTACCGGGCCCTGGCCGATGTCAGCAGCCCCCTGAACGAAAGCGGCAGCCTGCGCGGGCGGGTGGTGGCCAACTATGAAGAGAGCGATTCCTTCCGCGATTACGCCGGCGAGGAAAAGTCCGTATTTTACGGCGTGGTAGAGGCCGATCTCGGCCAGGCCACCCTGCTGCGTGTTGGCGGCAGCTACCAGGACAACGCGCCCACCGCCTCCACCTGGGGCGGTTTGCCGGTGTGGCTGGCCGATGGTAGCCAGGCGGACTGGAGCCGCTCCAAAACCGTGGCCGCCCGCTGGACGAGCTGGTCCTCTACGGTGGAGAACTACTACCTGGACCTGGTACATGATTTTGGCAGCAGCTGGCGCGCCAAGCTCAGCGTGAACCACAACACCAATGCCTCCGACCAGTTGCTGCTGTACCTGTCTGGCGCGCCGGACCCGGTCACTGGCCTTGGCATGCGCGCCTCGCCGCGCAAGGCCGATACCGAGCGCGAACAGCTCAATATCAGCGCCCAGCTGAACGGCAGCTACGCCCTGTTTGGTCGCGAGCACGAGCTGACCTTTGGCGCCATCGACAGCGAGCAGGACGAAACCGCCTTCTCCCACGCCCGCAGCAATATTGCCGAACCCGGCAATTTCTTTGAGTGGGACGGTAACTACCCGCAGCCGGACTGGGGCGCTAAGGGCCAGGATGTAGACATGACCACAGAACAGAGCGGTGTTTATGCAGCCACCCGCCTGTCCCTGGCAGACCCGCTCAAAGTAATCCTCGGCGCCCGGGTGGCCGACTGGGAGCAGAGCGGCAGCACCTACGGCGTTGCGGTGGATTACGGCGATACTGGCGTGGTGGTGCCCTACGCCGGGGTGCTCTACGACCTGACGGAAGACCACCGCCTGTACGCCAGCTACACCGAGATATTCCAGCCCCAGGCCCGGCGGGACCGCCGCGGCGACTTCCTCGACCCGATCACCGGCAAGAGCTATGAGATCGGGCTCAAGAGCCAGTTCCTGGACGGCGCCCTGCAAACCACCCTGGCCGTATTCGACGTGGAGCAGGATAACCTGGCCCAGGCCGATGGTGTCAACATTGTGCCGGGCACCGACAACGAGCAGGCCTACTATGGCGCCGAAGGGGCCACCAGCACCGGCTACGAACTGGAAGTCACGGGCCTGCTGGCGGAGGGCTGGGATATCAGTGCCAGCTACACCGATTTCGACGCGGAGGATGCCGACGGCAACGAGGTGAACACCGATATGCCGCACAGGCTGTTCAAGGTGTTCACCACCTACCGCCTCCCCGGTGATTGGAGCCGCCTCACCGTGTCCGGCGGCGTGAACTGGCAAGACAGCAACTACACCGACACCTTCAACGTGGTAACCAATGCGCCGGAGCGGCTGGAACAGGACGACTTTGCCCTGGTCAGCCTGATGCTGCGCTATGACTTTACTGACCGTCTGTCGGGCCAGCTCAACGTGCAGAACGCCCTTGATGAAACTTACTACAGCCAGATCGGTTTCTACCGGCAACTGGAGTACGGCACACCGCGGGATTACCGCCTGTCCTTCAACTACCGCTTTTGAGCGGCGGCGAGGGCGCCAGGTGGGGGTAACGCCATGCAGGCTCAGTTGATTCGCCCAGCGCCCGGCCCCCGGGTGCTGGTGGTGGAGGACGACGCGGCCCTGGGTCAGCAGCTCGGCGAGCTGCTGGCGGCCAACCGCTTTGTGACTCGCCATGCCAGCGACGGGGCCGCCGGGCTGCGGGCCGCGCTGGAGGAGCCCTTCGACCTGATTCTGCTGGATGTGCTGCTGCCCGGCATGGATGGCTACACCGTGCTACGGCAGCTGCGCCAGACCCGCCAGACGCCGGTGGTAATGCTCACCGCCTGCAATGCCGAGGAGGAGCGCATCCGCGGTTTTACCAGCGGCGCCGATGACTACGTGGCCAAGCCCTTCAGCTTCACCGAACTGCTGCTGCGCATTGAGGCATTGCTGCGCCGCGCCGGCGGCGAGCCGGTGCAGCCGGCCACCCAGGCGCTGCATGCGCCGCCTTTGACCCTGCACCGGGTGCAGCAGCGGGCCTGCGTGTCTGGCGCCGATCTCAAGCTCACCCCCATCCAGTTCAAGCTGTTGTGGACGCTGGTGGCCTTTCGCGGCGAGGTGATGTCCAAGGCCTACCTGTATCAGCTGGTGCTGCAGCGCGAATTCAGCCGCTACGACCGCAGCATCGACATGCACCTGAGCCGGGTGCGCCGGCGCCTTGGGGCCGCGGGCTTTGATGTGTCGCGGCTGCAAACCCTGCACGGGCGGGGTTATCGCTTCACGTGAAGCGGCGTCTGCTGTGGAAGCTCTGCATTGCCGTGGGCCTTGGCACGGTGTCCCTGTTCGCCGTGATCAGCTGGCTGGTGACCAACACCGAAGAGGGCATGAGCATGCTGGCGCAAGAGCACCAGCAGCAAATTCTGGACTATGGCGCCCAGGCGGAGCGGCTCTACCTGGCGGGCGATGAACAGGCCCTTGAGCGCTGGCTGCGCGAGCTGCAGCAGCGCGAGCACACCTGGGCGGCGGTGGTGCGCTCGCAGATCACCCCGCTGGCTGGCAGTGTGCTCACCGAACGCTTCACCGAGGGCTTTCGCCTGGGCCGGGACGTGGGCTGGAAAATCCACCTGTACTTTAAAGCCAACCCCATCATGGAAGTGCCCTTCGCCGGTGGCGACACCCATTTTCTGATGATTTTGCCGGAGCGCATGCGCCCCGGCGCCTACTGGCACTACACCCGCCTGCTGCTGCAGATCGGGCTGCCCCTGGCCCTGCTGTTGCTGCTGTGCTGGTTTCTTTACCGCCACGTGGTGGACCCCCTGCGCGCCCTGCAGCGCGCCACCGAGCAGATCAGCTCCGGGGATTTTGACGTGCAGGTGCGGGCCAGCCTGGGCGGGCGCAATGATGAAATTTCCGCCCTGGCGGATCACTTCGACCGCATGGCGGCGCGCACCGGCCATGTGATTACCACCCTGCGCCAGTTGATGGCCGACCTGTCCCACGAGCTGCGCACCCCGCTGGCGCGCATCGACATGGCTGTGCACAGCCTGCAGCAGGGCCTGCAACCCGAGGCCTCCCTGCAGCGGATTCGCCGCGAGGCCGACCTGATGCGCAACCTGGTGGAGGACAGCCTGGCCCTGGCCTGGCTGGAGAACGAGCACGCCCAGCTGCGCGGCGAAACCCTGGATCTGGTGGACCTGCTGGACACTGTCATCGACGATGCCGCCTTTGAATTCCCCGACCGGCGCATTGTGCCGCAGCTGCCGGAAGAGGCGCCGCTGGCCGGCAGCGACCACCGGGCCCTGGCCCAGGCCATCGAAAACCTGCTGCGCAACGCCCTGCGCCACAGCCCCGTCGACGGCTGCGTCCGCGTGACCCTCGTGGCGCAGGGCGGTGGCTACGCGCTGGCGATTGATGACCAGGGCCCCGGCGTGCCCGATGAACACCTGGAGGCCATCTTCCAGCCCTTCTTCCGCCTGCCGGCGGCGGCCAATGACCCGGACAGCGAGGGCTTTGGCATTGGGCTGGCACTGGCGCGGCGCCAGATCGAGGCCACTGGTGGCCAGGTGCGGGCCGAAAACCTGCCGGGTGGCGGCCTGCGGGTGCGGGTGTCTCTGCCGCACACCGCCTGAGCGGCGGTGTAACAAATGTAAATCCCGTTTCAATCCCCTCCCATGTAAACAATAATCATTATTATTTAATGCATCCAACAAAGGGGGAGGGTTTTCATGCAGTGGTTTATTCGTAGCAAGATGGTGCGCGGCCTGTGCAGTGCAGGGCTGGCGGTGGCGCCGGTGGCGGCACTGGCCCAGAGCGCGGTGACCGAGGTGGGCGACAACCAGGAACTGGAACACGTGCTGGTGATGGGCGAGAAGATCGACACGGTGCTGTCCACCCTGGATATCGAACGCCGTCAGGCCAACGACCTGGACGACCTGTTTGCCAGCGTGCCCTCGGTGATGGTGGGCGGCTCGGTGGGCGCGGCGCAGAAGATCTACGTGCGCAACCTCGGCGAAGACACCCTGAACATCATGATCGACGGCGCCACCCAGTCCGGCGTGACCTACCACCACACCGGCCGCATCGCCGTGGAGCCGGAACTGCTGCAGGCGGTGGAGGTGTCGGTGGGGGCTGGCGAGGCTACCAATGGCCCCGGCGCCATGGGCGGCGCCATTCGCTTCACCACCAAGGACCCGGCAGACCTGTTGGCACCGGGTCAGCAGTTTGGCGCCATGGTCAAGGGCGGCTACTTCGATAACACCGAAGGCTACAAAACCAGCGTGTCCGGCTACGGCCGCCTGGGCCAGGACTGGAGCGCCATGGCCAGCTACGTGTATTCCGACCAGGACGAGATGGTGGACGGCAACGGCGACGCGATGGCCGGCACCGCATCCGAGCAGACCCTGGGCTACGGCAAGATTGTGGGGAACATCGGCGATGCCCAGAAAATCAGCCTGAGCTACGAACAGCTGGACGAGGAGGGCGAGAAGCTGCGCCGCCCGGAGTGGGCGCCTGGCCCCGCCAACCCGGTGTGGGACTTGGAATTCACCCGCAAGACCACCACCGGCAAATACCTGCTGAATCCGGCCGGCTCCAACTGGCTGGACCTGGATTTGACCGCCTACGTGACGGACTTCGACATCTACCGCCCCATCGACAACTACACCAGCGCAGTGGAAACCTGGGGCCTGGACCTGCGCAACACCAGCCGCCTGGGTAACCATAAACTGGTGTACGGCATCGACTACCGCGACGATGAAGTGACCGCCGGCGATGCCAGCTTCAGCGATGAAGAAAAGGAAACCAGCTCGGTACTGGGCTACTACGTGCAGGACCACTACCGCCTCACCGACAGCTTCCTGCTCAGCTTTGGCACCCGCTTCGACCAGTTCGAGCTGACCGACGAGGCCAACGACGATTTTGACGAGAGTGGCTTTTCACCCAACGCTGGCTTCAGCTGGGACATTGCCAGCGGCGTGACCCTCAGCGGCGGCTACGCAGAGGCCCTGCGCGGGCCGGAAACCAACGACGGCTTCAAGCTGTTTGGCACCACCAACGACCCGGACATTGAAGCCGAGCGCGCCAAGAACCTGGAGTTGGGCATCAGCTGGCAACTGGGCAGTTACATCCTCTCCGCCGGCGCCCACGACATGACCATTGAAGACGCTATCGGCAACGCGCTGCCCTGGTCGCGCCACTACGAAAACATCGGCGATATCGACTCCGACGGTTACACCCTGGGCCTGCAGTACCTGGGCGAGCGCCTGAACGTGAACCTCAACTTCGTCAGCACCGATGCCGAACTGGATGGCGAATCACTGACCCGCTACGCCTACGGTTACCTGGGCACCACCACCGGCGATCAGGTGACGCTGGACGTGTCCTACGCCATCACCGAGACCCTGGTGGCGGGCTGGCTGGGGCAGTTTGTGGATGACGTCAACGACATCTACGTGGCCTCCGCCGATGCCAGCATCGACAAGGACGGCTACAACGTGCACGACGTGTACCTGCAATGGCAGCCCCGCGCCTTCGACGCCCTGCAGCTGACCCTGACGGTGAAAAACCTGTTCGACGAACAGTACCTGGACCACGGCAGCGTGGAGGACTTCACCCACATTCCCGGTTATGAGGGCATCATTGGCCAGCCCGCCCAGGGGCGTGACGTGCGGGTGAGCGCGCGGCTGATGTTCTGAGGCGGTAGCGCCGCGCCGCAGGACATGCGGCGCGGCCTGCCTACGGCGCCAGGTCCACCACTGGGGTAAAGCCGCCGAAGATCATCCGTTTGCCATCAAAGGGCATGGGGTTTTTCACAGGGTCCATGCGCGGGTCTGGCGCATCGCCCTCCATCATGTGCTGCATGGTCTGCATGGCCTTGTCGCGGGTGGCCTTGTCGGGCCACTCCACCCAGGAAAACACCACCGCTTCGTCGTCGGTGGCCTGCACCGCCCGGCGAAAGTCGGTCTGCTTGCCCACCGGCACATCGTCTTCCCAGCACTCAATCACCCGCAGGGCGCCCCATTCCAGGAAAATGCTGTCCGCCGTTTCGGCGTGGTGGGTGAATTTTTCCCGGTTGGCCCGGGGCACGGCAATCACAAATCCATCGATGTAGCTCATAGTGTTGTTCTCCTGTGGAACATGGCGTGGGCGGTGCAAAGCGCAGGTGACAAGGATTGGTGCTGCCACACCCGTCTTTACACCCGTCTCTGAACGGTACTGCTACACCCTAGTCGCTGTTGGGAGCGGCGTATCGACAGGCGACACCTCTATTTATGCAGGCGAGAGTTTTGCAGGCGCGTGCTGGCGCTCAGTCCGGCAGGTTAAGCGGGGCGTTGTCGCGCGGGGGATGCTCGGCCGCCGGCGCGGGGGGCTCTGACCACACACTGTTGCCAACCCCATGGCGGGAGCGTAGATGCACAGCCCTGCCCATACGCCAGAAGGCCAGGGCACCGCCAATGGCCAGCAGCTGCACGAAGAACAGGTCCCAGTAACCCTGGCCCGCGGCGCGCCACAGGGGCATGTTGATGTCGATCGCATCCAGCACCGGGATGGCGGCGGTGAGCAGGGCGCAGAGGTAGAGCAAATCGCGCGCGCCGGCCGCCACCGGGCGCAGCAGGCACCAGCCGATGGCGGCAAAGAACACCGCGAAGTAGGCCAGTTCGGTGAGCTCAGGGCGGTTGTCCAGGCCGGCACTGGCGCGGCTGGCCAGGAAGGCGGCGGACACACCGGCCATGCAGCCGATGCACACGCCACTGTTCAGGCGCGCCATGAACACAGTGGCCGGGGACTGCTCCGCGCTGCGCCGGCGGCGGCGGGATTCCACCCACAGCAGGTTGCCGGAATAGAACAGGAAGGCCCCCGCCAGCCCCAGGACGAAATAAACCCACTTGGCCGGGTAGCCGCCAAACTCCACGTAGTGCAGGGCTAGCAGGCCCTTGTAAAAAGTGGCCCCGCCGCTGGCGCTGGCCGGGTGGTTCACACCGAGCACGGTGCCGCTGGTGGCATCGAGGGTCACGTTGACCCCGGAAGCCAGGGTGTCGGCATTGGCCTTGCCGCGCACCATCACCGTGCTGCTGGCGTCGCCCGGGTGGTTGTAGCGCAGTTGGGTGGGTGTCATGCCCGGGGCCTGCGTTTGGGCGATGGCCAGCAGCTGTGCCACCGGCAGGGGCGCCGCCGCCTCGCCGCTGGCCTGGCGCTGCTCCATAAAGCCCAGTTGCGGCCCCACGGTGGCCATCAGGTCGTCGTCGAACACCAGCCACTGGAAGGGGGCCAGCAACAGCAGGCCAATGCCGATGACTGCGCTGCTCCAGGCGTACATGATGTGCCAGGGCAGGCTGAGCACGCCCACCACGTTGTGGGCATCCAGCCAGAAGCGTTTTTTGTTGCGCCCTGGGCGCACGACAAACAGATCCTTGAGGGCGTTGGGCAAAAACAGGATCACCCCGGATACCAGGGCGATGCCGTAGATGATGCAGACGAAACCGAGCACATAGAGGCCGAAGCTGTCTGGCAGGCCGGCGGTGTAGTGCAGGCGGTAGATAAAGCCCGGCAGGTGGGAGGTGTCCAGGGCGGTGTCGAGTTCGCCACCGGGGGCCAGGCGAAATTCGTGGCGCTTGAAGTCGCCGTCATCCTGCCGTTCAAACCAGCGGGCCTGGTGACGCGGGTGCTCGGGGCTGGCCAGGTCGAGGCGCAGCACTTCCATCTGCGCGGCGTAGGGTGTTTGCAGCACCTGATCCAGCAACTGCTGGGCCTGCGCCGGCGGCTCCAGCGCCTGGGCCTGGTCGGTGTAACTGTCCCAGGCCTCCAGTTCGTGCATGAACACCGTGATGGCGCCGGTGTAGAAGGCGATGAACAGGGCCAGGCCGGCGCCGAGGCCGGTCCAGCTGTGCACATCAAGGAAGCTCTTGAGCGTGCTGTTTTTCATACCGCCGATACCCCGGCCAGCTTGAGTAAGGTCAGCAGCGCGAAGCTGATGCCGGTAATGGCCAGCAACACCAGGGCTGCGGGCAGCGCCCGGGGAATGAGGTAACTGGCCGAGGCCAGGGCCACCCACAGCACAAAGGCCATCAACAGGGCGGGCAGGGCCAGTGCGTTGCTGGCCGGCACCAGCGCCAGGAACAGGCCGATCAGGGCCACGGTGGCCGGCAGCGACAGCAGCACCGCCACCAGCGACCTAGCGAGCACGGTAGCGCCTCGCCAGCAGGTCGACCCAGGGGGCGGCAATGCACGCCAGGAAATACAGGCTGAGCAGGGTGTAAAAGCTGGCCCAGAAGCCGCCCAGGGTGTAGGCCCCAAACCAGCAGGCAACGGCAAAGCCGGCACCGGCCAGGCCCAGCGCTAGGCCGCGCGCCATACCCTGGCAGTAGCGCACGGCCACATGGGTGAGGGCGGCGGCGAGCAGGGTAGCAGTGATGGCGGCGGTCGTGGTGGTAAGCGTGGTGCCAAACGGGGTGATCATTGCGCGTTCACTGTTGGGTATCGGGAGTCGGCCAATGCCGGCACCCATTGTAGATGCACGGGCGCGACAGTACGACTGCGGTTTTGCGTGGCTGGCTATTCAGGGCGACAGGACCGCAGGGCATTGACCCACAGGACGCCGCCACCTACAGCGCCAGCGCGATAGCCCCCAGGGTGCTGGCCAGCAGGATGCCGGCGGTCTGTGCCAGCGGGTGGCGGCCTTCGATCAGGCGCGCCAGCAGGCCGCGCCGCCCCATGCGCTGGCCGTGCTCCACCAGGGGCACAATGTGCTGCTGTAGCGCGCTGGGCACAAAGGCCGGCAGGTAGCTGGGACCGGTGTACACCAGCACATCGTCGATCATCAAAAACCAGCCGCGGTAGAAAATACGGCCATCGCGCCCGGTGTGGTAGACATTGCGGTGGTCTACCAGCAATAGTTTGCCCTCCAGCACGGCGATATGGCCGGTGGGGCTGCGCAGATACAGCCACAGGGCCAGGGCTGGCCCACCCAGCAGCAGGGTCAACGCGGCCAGGCTGGCCGGACTGATGTGCGCCAGCACTGCCAGCACCAGCAGCAGGCAGCTTGCCGACAGGTACAGGCGCGCCAGGCGGCGCAGCCGCGCCTGGCGCTGGGGCGGTTTTGCCACCCAGTTGGCCGCTGAAGCGGTGTAGTCCACCGGCTCTGCCCCGCGCAGGCTGTCGGCCACAAAGGCCTGCTGGCGCAGCCCGTGCAGTGCGGCCAGGGCGGCACAGCCGATCACCAGCAACCAGAGCAGGGTATTCAACCCGGTGCTGATGGCGGCATGGCGCGCAAGGGCCCCGTTGCGCTCGTTCGTCAGCGCGTCCAGCAGGTCGGACTGCAGGGGCGCCTCCGGCTGGCCGTCGGCGCCAAAGCGCTGCAGCGCGCTGCGGTTTGGGTCCAGCACCAGCAGCTTTCCCCCCCAGGTCATGAGCTGCTCGGGCACAAAGCCCGCCGGCAGTGGCAGCGCCCGCTCAAAGCCAAAGCGGGCGTCAAACTGGTACAGGCCACGTGCGCCGGATGCGGGATGGGCGAGCACAACCCACCAGTGGCGGTTGTTGGCGGCAAAGGTGTGCACCTGTTGGAAACCGGCCTCCAGCGCCGGCGGTGCCATGAAAAACACCTCGTCCAGCTGCCGGCCGAGTGCGCCGTCCTCGTAGCGCAGAATGCTGAGGGCCGGGCCCTCGGTGCTGCCAATGTACAGCAGCCCGTCCCGGGCCAGCAGGGCGGGGCGTGGGCCAGGGCCAGAGAGGGTTTCGGTGCCGGGGTCGGAGCTGGGGTCGGAGCTGGAAGAAGAAGCGCGAAAATCTCGCTCCACCTCGGCCACCACCGCCCCGCTGGCATCGAGTTTGCGGAGCACGCCGGCCGTGGGTAGGGCCTGCAGCATCATGCCGCTAGCGGGGTGCACGGCAATGCCGGTGGGCAGGGTATCCTGCGGCCCGTGTGGCGCGCATACCGCGGTGGGCAGGTGGCAGCGGAACAGTCCCGGGGCGCCGCTGGTGTTTGTTTCAGCTCCGCCTGTTTCAGCACGGCTTATTTCAGCGCCGTTTATTTCAGCGCTGTTTATTTCAGACGCTGGGTGGGCACCTGTGCTGCGTGCCAGCAGGAAGTGGCTGGCCGAAGCTGCGCCTGCGGTGATGGCGCGCGGGTCACTGAGTCCGAGGGCGGCGAGGGGCAGGGCAGTCTCGCCAACGCCGGCGCGGTCGTGCAGCAGCAGTTGATCCGGTAGCAGCAGGGCCAGGCCGCCATCCTCCAACGGGGCCGCCGCCAGTGGGCCGGCGGGGGGCGGCGCGGGTGCCAGGGCCGGCCCGGCCACCTGCCATGCTAGCCACAGCAGCAGGGCGGCCAGGGCACCGGCGGTGTAGCGCCGGGCCAGCTGGCGGGCGCGGGCGGGCCGCTCGCGCAGTGCGGTGGTCACCCGAAAGGGGGCCAGCGCGTAGAGGTTGGGGCAGTCGGCATGGATGGGTGCGCGGCCTCGGGCCAGTCGGGCCCGGTGCTGCGCTTTCTGCTCGCCGGCAAGCTTGCGCTCTAGCGCGATGGCCCGGCGGCGCGCCTCGGCCCGGCGCTGTTCGGCATTGCCGCCACTGTCGATACCTTCCACAGGCGAGGCGTTAACGACAGGCAGGGCATTAGCGACAGGCGGGGCATCACCGTCGGCGGGGCTTTCACCGTGCAGATGGGTCAGATGAACAGCGGCGCCGATCTGGTCGAGCCGGTGATAGAGGTCGGCGGCGGTTTTGCGATCCAGGTCGCTGCACAGCACGATGGGGGCGCCGCTAAAGCAGGCGTCCAGACGGGCGGCGTCCTCAATGCCCAGAATTTCGGCAAACTGGCGCCTGACCCGCTTGCGGTCACGGCCTGGTTGTATGTCCCCGTTGAACGTGAGGTTAAAGCGCTGCACCTCGCGTCGTGCGCCCCTGGTGTTGTTATTAAAGGCCTGAAAATGTACGGGCTTTTGCCCGGCTTGGCCAGTGCCGGGCAGGGCAAAGACGACTTACTGCGCCGGGCGGTGCAGCTCGGCAAAGGCGGCGCAGAGGCGAATGGTTTCCAGGCTGTTGGCCAGGTAGCGGGGGCCGGATTCCAGGCTGTCGATGATGGGCGCGAAGGTGGCTTCCACCCGTTTGGCATCGCGCTCGGAACAGAACTGGTCAAAGTAGGCCGGCAACTGGCCCTTGCGCCAGCTGTCCACCCGGCCGAGCAGGGCATCGAGATTGGCATCCACCCAGTCGAACAGGGCATCGCGGGTTTCGGCGTGGGCCATCTGGCTGTCGAGGATGTCGAAGATTTCGTTGTCCCTGAGCTCGGGCGAGAGGATGCGCTCGCGCATCAATGCCGCCACCTCTGCATCGGTGCTCCAGGCCATGGCGCCCAGCAGGTATTCGCGCAGCAGGGCGTTGTCGGAGGCCAGAAAGTGCTGCCACAACAGGTCGGCGAAGGGTTTGCCGTGGGCCTCAATGCCGGCGAGCAGGGCGATGTAGCGGATGTTGGCATCGATGGCATCGGGGTGCAGCTGTTCATCCGCGCCAAAGCCGGTAAAGGCTTCGCCGGCGCTCACCAGGCGGGCGTGGATGTCGGCATCGTTGGCGCCAAGGCCCAGGGTAGACAGCAGCAGGGTGCGAAACTGCTGCTGGTCCGGGTTCAGCTCGGGCAGCGCTTCCAGGTCGGCCAGTACCGGGCGGTACCAGTCGCGCATGCGCCCCAAAAGGGCTGCGCGGTCGTCACCGGCGAGCACGTGGTCCTTGAGTTTGTAGAGGTCGGCCCGCGGTGCAATGGCCACCCGCCAGGAGCTGACCCGGGTAATGGGCCCGACGGCGGCAAGATACTCATCCAGCGACAGGCTGCCGTTGTTGAGGGCCGCGCTCAGGCTGCCGGCCACGGAAATCTGCTCGCTGCTGCTGAGTGTGTCAAAGCGCGCCAGCAGGTCTTGCCACTGCTCGCCGGGCAGCGACCAGCGGTAATAACTGGCCCCGCCGGTGTTGGGCAGCACCGCGCCCGGGCACTGCTCTGTGTCCAGTTCAACGGTTTGCTCGGCGTCTTTGATCAGGAAGCACTGGCTGCTGCTGCCGTCTGCCTGCAAGGCGCTGATACAGGCGGGCACAATCCAGCGCTGGTCGCTGGAGCCGGTGGAGCCCGCCGGCAGGTAGCGTTGCTGGCTGATGGCAAGGCGCGGCGCGCCGCTGCTGCAGTCCAGCGTGGTGTTCAGCATGGGCAGGCCGGGCTGCTCGATAAAGCTGCGGAAGGCGGCTTTGAGGTCGTCGCTGTTGACCTGGGGGTTGGCCTCGGCAATGGCGCCGATAAAGTCGTGGGCGGTGGTGTTGCCGAAGGCGAAGGCCTGCATGTAGTGGCGAATGCCGTCGCGGAAAGAGTCGCGGCCCAGGAAGGCCTCGAACATGGACAGCACGCCGCCGCCCTTCTGGTAGGTAATGCCATTGAAGGCGGAGCCGATGTCTTCGTGGCGAGTGATGGGCTCGCGGATCTGGCGGGCGCTGGCCAGGCTATCGTTCACCATGACGTTGGCGCTGCTGTTGAGCAGGGCCTCGCGGTAGTGCTCATCCGGGTACAGGCTGTCCAGGATGATGTAGGCGTTCCAGGTGGCAAAGGATTCGTTCAGCCAGATGTCGTCCCACCACACCGGGGTCACCAGGTTGCCAAACCAGTGGTGGGCCAGTTCGTGGGCGTGGGTAACGGCAAAGCTGCGCTTCTGGCTCACTGGCGCACCCTCGTCCAGCAGGATCAGCTGCTCGCGGTAGGTGATGGCGCCGGCGTTTTCCATGGCGCCGGCGGAAAAGTCCGGCACCGCGATGATGTCCAGTTTGGCGTAGGGGTAGGGGGTGGCGAAGTAGTCTTCCATGGCCTGCACGATGGGGGCGGTGTGCGCCAGGGCGTAGCGGATTTCGTCGCCCTTGCCTTGGGTGGTGATGCCGCGCAGGGGCAGGGCCTGCTTGCGCTGGGCGGTGGCGGGGATGGGCTCGTACTCCACCACATCAAAGGGCCCCACCGCGAAGGCAATCAGGTAGGTGGGCAGCGGTTTGGTGGTGGCGTAGGTGATGGTTTTGCTGCCATCGCCGTTGTCTGCCACGCGCTGCTCGGGGGTGTTGGTAATGGCGCTGAATTCTGCCGGCACCGTGAGCTGGATATCAAAGGGCACCTTGAACACCGGCTCGTCGAAGGCGGGGAAGGCCAGGCGGGCGGAGGTGGCCTCAAACTGGGTGAAGGCGTAGCTCTCGCCGCCGCTGTCCACTTTGTACAGGCCCTCCAGGCTGGTGTTGAAGGGCGCGCGGTACTCAAATTCCAGGGTGGCTGCGCCGTCTATCGCCTCTGGCGCGGTGATTTGCACCGTGCCGGTGGCCAGGGCCTGTTCCCAGGTGAGCGGCACTGCGCGGCCGTCCGGCAGAATGGCCCTGGCGCTGCTCACCTCAAGGCCGTTGCCGTGCATCCAGAAGTTGTCGCGCCCGGCGATATTCACATCGATGCGCACCCTGCCGCTGAAGGTGTCCTGGCGGGGGTCGATGCTCAGCTGCAGGTCGTAGTGGCTGGGCTGCACCCAGTCCGCCGGCAGGCGTGCCGAAGGCGCTGCGTCGGGCTGTGTGGAAGACTGTGTGGAGGGCTGCGATGCGACGGGTGCGGCGGCGGTTGCTGCCGCACTTGCCGCTGCTTTGTCGGCAGGTGCCTGTTCGGGGCTGCAGGCCGCCAGCAGGGCGGCGCCGCACAGGGCCAGGCTCATGCGCAGCGCCTGGCGCAGGCGGGTCATCGAGTGCAGGGTGGTCATGGGGTTCTCTCGGGTGGGTGTAACGGTTGGCGGGTTGGTTGGAGCAGGTTTGGCGGTGGGGTGGCCCCGGCGGCCGAGGGCGCGGCCGCACAGGGCCGCGCCCGCGAGGCGCGCTAGGGTGTATCGGTGGCCACAGCCACAGCGGGTTTGCCGCCCAGGCCCTCCCACTGTTTTGCCTTCAGGCTGATCAGGGCAATGATGATGCCGATGCCAATGCTGAACAGGCTGATCTGCAGGTAGAGATTGGGCAGCTCTTCAACGTTGTTGGGGTCGAAGTTGCCCGCCAGCAGGCCGGAGATGATATTGCCGATGGAGTAGGTGAGCACAAAGACCCCCATCATCTGGCCGGCGAAGCGCTTGGGCGAGAGCTTGCTCACCGCCGACAGGGCCACCGGGCTCAGGCACAACTCGCCCACGGTGTGCAGGAAGTAGGTGGTGATCAGCCAGTAGGGCGCCACTTTCAAGCCCTGGGCCGCGTACTGGGCGGCAAAGAACATCACGATGAAGCCGCTGGCCATGATGATCAGGCCGATGGCGCATTTCATGCCATAGGAGGGCGAAACCATGCGCTTGCCGAGGTTGATCCACAGGGCGGCGAAGAAGGGCGACAGAATCACGATGAACATCGGGTTCACGTTCTGGAACCAGGAGGCGGGCATCTCGAAGGAGCCGATGATGCGGTCGGTATAGTCGCGCCCGAACAGGTTCAGGGACGAGCCGGCCTGTTCAAAGCCAGACCAGAAGCAGGCCGACGCGATACACACCAGAAACAGGGCCCACAGGCGCTTTTTCTCGGCGTCGCTCAGGTTGCCCTTGAAGTAAATGAAGCCGTAGTAGGCGAAGAAAATCAGTGTAAAGACAATGGCGGTGTACTGGGCCAGAGCAACGGCGTTGATGGTGAGTTTGCCGGTCAGGGCCAGCCCGGTGATAACGGCCACCGCGGCCACGGCCGCCCAGATACCCATCCAGGCCTTGCGCGCACCGGCTGGCGACAGGGGCACCTCCGGCGCGAGGCTGGCGCCGCCGAGGTTATCGATGGTGCGGCGGTACTGGATCAGGCCAACGGCCATGCCCACGGCCGCGGCGCCAAAGCCCCAGTGCCAACCCACGTTCTCGCCGAAGTAGCCGCAGATGGTGTAACCCAGCACCGAGCCCATGTTGATGCCCATGTAGTAGAGGGCATAGCCGCCGTCCCGGCGCACATCGTCATCGGAATAGAGCTGGCCTACCAAGGCGCTGATGTTGGGCTTGAGCAGCCCGGTGCCGGAGGCCACCAGAATCAGGCCGATAAAAAAGGTGCTGCTACTGGGAATGGCCAGCACGATGTGGCCGCACATAATGATCACGCCGCCCCAGAACACCGTGCGCTGCCCGCCCAGCAGGCGGTCGGCAATCCAGCCCCCGGGCAGGCCGAGGAAGTACACCGAACCGGTGTACAGGCCGTAGATGGCGGTGGCGGTGGCCACGGTGAAGGCCAGGCCTTCCTGCTGCAGGCTGGCGGTCATGAACAGCACCAGCAGGGCGCGCATGCCGTAATAGCTCATGCGCTCCCACATTTCGGTAAAAAACAGGGTAGAAAGCCCCTTGGGGTGTCCAAAGAAGCCGCTGTCGGCGGGGTTGGCCGCGGCGCTCGCTGTCGCATTGGTCATGCTGAGACGTTCCTTTTTGTGATGGGCCAGGCTTGTGGCCAGTGGCGTCATTATAGGGATTATCGCCATATGACGAAAAAGTGACCGCTGCCCTCAACCGAATGGCGAAAAAGCCGGGTGGCCCGACGGCTGTGCCACCGTGCGCGGTGGGGCAATAGTGGGTATCATAGCCGCCTCGCCGCAACTGGCGAAAGTTTGATCAGGAGAGGGCGGCGCAGCCTACCGGGGCCCGCACTCTCTTCCCGGCGCCCATCCCCGCGCCCCCATCCAGAAAAATAGCAGGATCCTATGAAAAAATGCCTTCTGGCTCCCATCGCCGCCGCCCTGTTGGTGGCCTGTAACGACAGTCAATCACCCGTCACCTCCGCCAGCGCGCCGCCCCCGGCACCCGCTGTGCAGGCCGAGCCCGCCAAGGCGGCCGAGGCGCCGGACGAGGACTTCCGCTACGTTATCGACCGCTTTGCGGACATCCAGGTGCTGGCCTACCCGGTGCCGGGCTTCGAGGCATTGAGCGCCAGGCAGAAGGAATTGCTCTACTACCTGCACCAGGCCGCCTACGCCGGCCGCGACATCATGTGGGACCAGAACTACCGTCACAACCTGCGCATTCGCCGCACGCTGGAAGCGGTGGTGCGTAACTACCCGGGCGATCGCAACACCGAGGCCTTCGGCCAGTTTATGACCTACGCCAAGCAGGTGTGGTTTGCCAACGGTATCCACCACCATTACTCCACGCTGAAATTCCAGCCTGAATTCAGTGAGCAAGACCTTGCCGGCTTTGTGACCGCCGTGGCAGAAGCCGGTGACCTGCCGCTCCGCGAAGGCCAGGACGTGGCCGGGCTGATCAGTGAGCTGACGCCGATACTCTTCGACCCCGCCATCGCCCCGAAGAAGGTGAACACCGCCGCCGACGTGGACAAGGTGGCCGCCTCGGCGGTGAACTTCTACGGTGAGGATGTCACCGAGCAGGAAGTGCGCGACTTCTACGCCGCCCAGTCCGCCGACGACGGCGACCAGCCGGTGTCCCACGGGTTGAACTCGCGGCTGGTAAAAAACGCCGACGGTGAACTGCAGGAGCAGGTGTGGAAAGTCGGCGGCCTGTATGGCGAGGCCATTGCGCAGATTGTGGTGTGGCTGAACAAGGCCATCGCCGTGGCCGAGAATGACAGGCAGCGCAAGGCCCTGGAACTGCTGGTGAAATACTACGAAACCGGCGACCTGCACACCTTCGACGAATACAGCATCGCCTGGGTGGAAGACAGCGACTCGCGCATCGATGTGGTGAACGGCTTTATCGAGGTCTACAACGACCCCATCGCCTACCGCGGCTCTTTTGAATCCGTGGTGTCCTTCCGCGACGAACAGACCAGCAAGCGCATTGCCGCCATCGGCGCCCAGGCCCAGTGGTTCGAGGACAACTCCCCGATCATGGACGAGCACAAGCGCGCCAATGTGAAGGGCATTCTCGGCAAGGCGATTACCGTGGTGGCCGAGAGCGGCGACGCCTCGCCCAGCACGCCTATCGGCATCAACCTGCCCAACGCCAACTGGATCCGCGCCGAGCACGGCTCCAAATCGGTGAACCTGTCCAACATAGTGTCGGCCTACAACGCTGTGCCCAGCAAGGCGCTGCACGAGTTCGCCTGGGACGAAGCGGAGATCGAGCGCGGCGAGAAGTACAAAGTGGTCACCGGTGCCCTGCACACCGACATGCACGAGGTGATCGGCCACGCCTCCGGCAAGATCAACCCCGGCGTGGGCACGCCCAAGGAAACCCTCAAGCAGTACGCCTCCACCCTGGAGGAAGGCCGCGCCGACCTGGTGGCCCTTTACTACATGATGGACCCGAAGCTGGTGGAACTGGGCGTCATGCCGAACATGGAAGCCGGCCAGTCCGAGTACGATGGCTACATTCGTAACGGCATTATGACCCAGCTGTACCGCTTGAAGCCGGGTGAGCTGATCGAGGAAGCCCACATGCGCAACCGCGCCATGGTGGCGCGCTGGGCGATGGACATGGGCAAGGACAACAATGTCATCGAGCGCCGGGTACGCGAGGGCAAGACCTACTTTGTCATCAACGATTACGCCGCCCTGCGCGACATTTTCGGCCAGCAACTGCGGGAACTGCAGCGCATCAAATCTGAGGGTGACTTCGAGGCCATCCAGCACCTGGTGGAAAATTACGGCACCCAGGTGGACCCAGCCCTGCACGCCGAGGTACTGGAGCGCTTCGCCAAACTGGACGTGGCGCCCTACAAGGGCTTTGTGAATCCCTACCTGGAGCCGGTGGTGGAAGACGGCAAGATTGTCGATGTCACCATCAGCTACCCCCAGACCTTCGAGGAACAGATGCTCTACTACGCCGAGCACTATTCCTTCCTGCCCAACGAAAACGGCTGAGTCAGGCCGGCGTGCGGCCTGCCGGCAGCGGTGGCCGCGCCTTTGCCTGCGCGGGCCGGCGCTGCCATTGCCGGTCCGCCTGGCTGGTTATTTGCCCGGGCTCGCACTATGCTCGGGCGCATGATCCCGCACAGTGTTCGCCATATCTTCCGAGCGTTGCGCCAGCGTCCGTTGTGCGCTCTGGCGCTGTGCGTCGCGTTGTTGGTGCTATCTGGCTGTGAGCGCGGTGGCCCGCTGCGCCTGCATGCCCTGACCTACCAGCAGATTGACGTGACAGCCCTGCAGGCGGCCATCGCCAGCGAGGGGCACTTCGACATCGTGCCCGGCGGCGGCCCCGCCGACCTGTCATCGCTGCAGGCGTTGACGGAGGGCTATGCCGACCTCGGCATTATCGATAACAGCACCCCCTTCCAGAGCGGTGTGCGCACGGTGATTCCACTCTACCGCAGCGTGCTGCACCTGCTGGTGCGCGACGGGGTGAGCCTGGCGCAGAAGCGCCAGACGGGGGAGGACATCAGCGTCTACGTGGTAAATGATTCCCACGCCGGGCAGACCTTCCTGTCACTGGCGGCGCAGCGGGCGGGCATTCTGGCCAATCGCCTGCACCGGGTAAATCAGCTGCAAAGCGGGGTGACCGATGTCATCGTGTACTTCGGGCCGATCAACCCCCAGTCGACCCCCTGGTACCAGCCCGGCTATTCCCTGGTCTCGCTGGCGGATGCCGGCGAGGCGGCGGCGGAGTTTTTGCGCGAGGGGGTCAGCTTGCTGGTGCCCCAGCTGAAGTCGATGGAAATCCCCGCGCTTACCTATAA
Source organism: Parahaliea mediterranea (assembly GCF_003402235.1). Taxonomy (GTDB): domain Bacteria; phylum Pseudomonadota; class Gammaproteobacteria; order Pseudomonadales; family Halieaceae; genus Parahaliea; species Parahaliea mediterranea. The sequence continues at coordinate 894,641 of NZ_QEWO01000001.1, read as the reverse complement.
CCTGCCGGGCAACGAGCGGCCGCTGCAATCCCTGTCGGTTGCCACCCTGCTGGTGAGCGCCAAGGCCATCGATGAAGAGCGCATCTACGCCCTGACCCGCCTGCTGGTGGAGCAGAAGCCCCTGTTCGCCGCCCTGGAGCCGGATATTTTCAGCTGGGTGAGCGAGCGTTTTGACCGGGAGAAGCTCAACTTTCCCCTGCATCCCGGCGCTCGCCGCTACTTTGAACGGGACGAGCCGACACCGCTTGAGCGCTACGCCGACAGCATCAACCTGCTGGTTTACTTGGCCATTCTGCTGGCGACGGGGGTGGTTGGCCTGCTGCGCTGGCGCACCCAGCGCAAGAAAGACCGGGTGGATACCTTCTACAGCCGCCTGCTGGTGATACGCGAGCGCTCGCCGCACGAGCCCGCCGCCGAACTGCTCGAAGAAGTGCGCCAGTTGGAGCTGGAAGCCTATCGCCTGCTGATCCACGAAAAGCTGTCGGCGGACGAGAGCTTTCGTATCTTCACCGATCTGTTGGGTAGCATTCGCGCCGAACTGCAGGCGAAGGCCGCTGCGGTTTAACTTCTGCTGCTGCTGCCGGCTTTCCGGCGCCACCACCCTGCCTTGGCCGGCCGCCACCGCTACACTGCGCGCCTCTTACTTATAACGTGATTGTGGAGGGCAGCATGCAACGATTCGACAACAAAGTCGCCTTTATCACCGGCGCGGCATCCGGCATTGGCCTGGCGAGCGCCAAGCGCCTGGGCGGGGAGGGCGCGCGCCTGTTTGCCTGCGACATCAACGCCGAGGGCCTGGCGAGCGAGATGGCGGTCCTGCGGGACAGCGGTGTGGAGGTGACCACCCGCGTGCTGGACGTGAGTGACGATGCCGATTGCGCCGCCGCCGTGGCGGAGTGCGTGGCGGCCTACGGCCAGTTGGACATCCTGTGCAACATTGCTGGCATGGTGTGCACCAGCCACTTCGCCGAACTCACCGTGGAGCGCTGGCGCCGGGTGATGGACGTCAACATCAACTCGGTGTTTGCCCTCAGCCTGGCCGCCATTCCCCACCTGCTGGAAAGCGGCGGCAATATCGTCAACATTGCCTCCACCGCCGGTATCGCCGGGCTGCCCTACAACTCCGCCTACTGCGCCAGCAAGGCCGCGGTGCTCAACTTTTCCCGCGCCCTGGCCACAGAATACGCCGGCCGTGGCGTGCGGGTGAATGCGGTTTGCCCGGGCGGCGTGAACACGCCGTTGATTCGCAACGCCCAGGCACCCGAGGGCGCCGACCTGGCCCTGTTTGGCCGCATGTCGCCGCTCACGCCCTACATGGCGGAGCCCGAGGAAATTGCCGGCGCCGTGGCCTACCTGGCGAGCGCCGAGGCGCGCTTTGTGACCGGCTCTGCGCTGGTGATCGACGGCGGCCAGACTGCTATCTGATGATGTTCCGGCGCGAGGCTCAGTGGGCCTTGCGCTGGACGTTAGCGATACGCACCGGCTGCAACAGCATCTGTCCGCCGGCATAGCTCGGATGATTGGGGTCGGGGGTGTCGGTATCCAGCTGTTGTATGCGTGATACCACGTCCATGCCATCAATTACCTGGCCAAAGGCCGCGAAACCCTGGCCGTCGGGATAGCGTTTGCCACTGAAGTCGAGCTCCGGTTGGTTGGTTACGCAAATAAAGAACTCGGAGCTTGCACTGCCCGGCTCCAGTCGTGACATAGAGATCACGCCGCGGTGGTGTGTGAGTCCGGTTTCCTGCGTGGTTTCGTGACGGATGGGCGGGAAAGGTGGTGGTGTGTCACTCATTCCCCGGCCTCCCTGGATCACCTCGATTTTTACCGGTTGGTGGGATTGGTTGTCCAGGGTGACTACACGGTAAAAGCTGCTGTCGCGGTAGAGCCCGGCATCCACGTAGCGCAGAAAATTGGCGACGGTTACCGGCGCTGCATCTGGATAGAGTTCGACAGTGATGTCGCCGATGTCGGTGTGGATAACGACTGTGGGGTTGTTCGCCCAGGCGGCAAAGGTAATACACAGTGTGACGAGGGCTGCCAGTTGCCTAATGCGTTTAAGTGCCACGGGATTCTCCTGTGAACAAAGGTTGGCAGTTGATGGGGCTGGCGCCAGGGGGCGCCAGCGGGTGACGTCGCTCCCGCAGCAAACTGGCCGGGGGAGCGCAGGCTATCAGAAGTGAATGCGGCCGGTAACGCCCAACGTTCGGGGTTGGATTCGGATTTGGGCATCGGGATCGAAGGGCGGGCGGCGCAGGGCACGGGTCACACCGCGGTCGTCGAACAGGTTGTCGGCGAATAGCGACACTTCCCAGCCTTCGGTTTGTACGCCCAAGCGCATGTTGGCCACGGTGTAGGCGTCCATTTCCCGGTAATTGGGCTGCTGCTTGCTGAACTCGGTACCGCGGTCGCCGGTATAGATGGCGTTCGCCCAGACGAAGCCGTCGAGACCGTTGCCCAGTGGGTGCCGGTATTCAACGCTGGCGTTGGCGCTGACATCGGCCACGAAAGGCGCCGGGTCACCGTTTTCTGCGCTCAGGTTAGGTACGTCCTCCGCCAGTTGGGAGTCGACATAGGTGCCGCCCAGGGTCAGGGTCAGGCCGTCGATCGGACGCGCGGTGAATTCGACTTCCACCCCTTCGCTGGTGGCCTTGCCCACGTTTTCACGGAAGCCAAAACCACACTCGAAGCTGCGCTGGGTCTGCATGTCGTCCCAGTCAATATAGAAGTAGGTCAGGTTGTACTGCAGTCGGCCGTCGGCAGCGGTGCCCTTGGTGCCGATCTCGTAGTTCCACAGTTTGTCAGGGTCGAAGAAGCGGGTGTCGCCGCCGCTGCGTTCAACTTCGTCGAGTTCGTCGGCACACACCGAGCGCGGGATGTTGCCGTTGATGCCGCCGTAGCGGAAGCCGCGGGCCGCCTGGACATAGACCAGAGCGTTGTCACCCAGGTCGTAGCTCAGGTTGACCTTCGGATTGATGCCGTCCTCGGTGCCTTCCGGGCGCGGGTCGCTATTGGAGCCGCCGTTGAACAGGCCGGACTGGTAGTACTTGATTTCCTGCTTCCAGTTGAAGTAGCGCAGGCCAGCGGTCAGGGTCCACTGCTCCCAGTTGTAGTAGGCCTCGCCGAAGAAGGCGTAGGTCTCCACCGTGAGGTCGTCGTAGCCGTAGTACAGGTTGTCCTTGGGGGCACCGAAGTCACCCGAGTCGATACCGATGGCGGCATCGGCACCCGGTACCGGGAAGGTGTTCTCGTAGAACACTTCTTTCCTGTCGGCGTAGGCGCCCACAGTCCACTGCAGGGGGGAATCGTAGGTGGACGCGAGGCGAATCTCCTGGGCGTAGACCTCGGAGTCGGTCATGTCTTCCAGTTCGTGCGGGGTCACAGTCGGGAACTGGCTCTGCAGCAGCAGGTCCAGCGAACGGCGGTTGATCACGCTGCGGTCGAAGTAGGAGGTGGAACTCACCAACTGTGCCCAGCCCAGGTCGTAGTCCAGGGTCAGGTTGTAGATATCCATCTCGTCGTCGTAGCCGTCGAAGGAGGGGTAGTCACGGGTCAGTTCCGGGGTGTGGTCGAGGTCTTCCGGGCGACCGCCGTCGGAGTACTCGTGGTGCAGTACCGAGAAGTCGGCGATTAGCCGGTCGGTGGCCTGCCAGCGGGCGACGATGCGGCCGCCCTTGGAGGTGGCTTCGTTGAGGTCGTCCTCGCCGGTGAGGATGTTGTCGATGTAGCCGCCTTCTTCCACGTAGTAGGCGCTGGCGCGTACGGCGAACTTGTCGTCGACCACTGGCACATTGACCAGGCCCTTGTAGGACTGGCCGTTGGAGCCCTCATTGATGCTGGAGAAGCTGGTTTCGAACTTGCCGCCGAATTCGGCGAGGTCAGGTTTGTTGGTCACCTGGCGAATGGTGCCGGTCATGGAGCCGGCGCCGTAGAGCGTGCCCTGTGGGCCGCGCAGGACTTCCACCCGCTGCAGGTCGAACAGGCTGATCTCTGGGTTCATGGCGCCCATGGAGATCGGAATCTCGTCCAGGTAGATGGCCACAGTCTCCTGGTTCTGGGTGTCGTTGTCGTTGCCGCCGCCATTGGCGACACCGCGAATGGACAGCCGGGTGCGCCCGGGGCCGTTCTGGTAGGCGGTCAGGCTGGGGACGGTGCCCAGCAGGTCGGAAAAGTCCTTGGCGCCCATGTTGTCGATGGCGGTTTCCGATAGCACGTTGATGCTGATCGGTACGTCATACATCGACTCGGTCCGCTTGCGCGCGGTGACGACGACTTCCTCGAACACCGCGTTGGCGCCGGCGGCCTGGTCCTGGGCGGCTGCGGGCAGGGCGGCAGCGCCGGCCAGCAGCAGTGCAGTTAGAGACGTTTTATGGTCGCAGTACAGAGCGCGCCGAACGTGGCTTGCGAGAATTGACATGGTTCGTTTCCCCGTCTTGTTCATCATGTGGCCGGCTGGGCCGGGCCAGGTGGTTATGGTTTGCTGGCGCACATTATCACGAGGCAGTAGCGCTTGAATGATGCGATCGTCCAAAGGAATGATGCAGCTGTACGCCCGCGGGCGGGTCAGGACGGGGTGCGCAATTCCTTGGGCAGGTAGCCGAAGTGGCGCTTGAAGGCCGCCGTAAAATTGGTTGGGTGCTGGTAGCCGACCGTCTCGGCGACCTGGGAGATGGCCAGTTTGCCGTCGTGCAGCAGCTCCCGGGCCTTGTTCATGCGGTAATCCTGCAGGAACTCGAACACCGAATTGCCGAAAATCCGTTTGAACTCGGCGCACAGGGTGCTGCGGTTCAGCCCCACCTGGCGCGCTAGTTCGGCCACCGTGGGTGGGTTGGCGTGGCGCTCCACCAGGATCTTCTGGGCGCTAAACAGCTTGCTCTTCAGCGCCAGTCCCGGCGCATCCTCCTCGTCCTGGTGCTGGTCACCGGCCTCGGTTTCCTGGAAGAAGCGGCACACCAACTCGGCGATTTTGGCCTCGGTGAACAGGCGCCGGCGCACGCCCTGGTAGGGCATGTGGATGAGGTCCAGGGTGATGTGCATCATGCCCGGGGTGAGTGGAAAGCTGCAGAAATTGTCGGCCGGATCGGCGCCGAAGATCACGTCCCCCAGGCGCCGGGGTAATTGCGCGCGCTGTAGGCCGAAGTGCCGCCGCAGAAAGCCAGGCTTGATGTGGATGGTGACCGAGCAAAGGTGGCTGCCCTCTTCAATGCAGACATTGAAGGCGTGGTCCTTGCGCGTGTGCATCACCGATACGCTGGCAGAGGGTACCTGTACCCGGCTGTCGCCGGCAAAGGCGACCTGCAGGCCACTGGACAGCATGAAGCGCAGGGTAATCAGGTCCTGGCGCGGCAGGACCCGCTGCTGGTAGGTCTTTTCGTAGCGGCCATCGATGATACACACCAGCAGGTCGCGGTTGGCGCGGTACAGCTCCCAGAAACCGCGGTCGTCGGTGCTGTCCAGTTGCAGGCGCACGCCGTTGTGGTTGTCGCCGACCTGCTTGAGGTTGAGGAAGTCAAAGTGCGCCGGGTCTTCCAGGCAGGCTTCGTTGAAACCCTGGTATATGCGATCGAGGTCGGCGCGGGTGGCGGTGTTCACGCGGCCAGCCGGGTGTGGCGGTCGTACTCCTGCAGCAGCCGCTGGTGCAGCAGGGGCGGGGTGCGCAGGCGCTTGATGTCCTCGAACAGCAAAGCCGCCTGGGGATAGTAGCAGCGCAGGTAGACCAGCCACTGTTTCAGGGGGTTGCCGACGCAGTCGGCGTCGTAGTGCTGCAGGGTCAGTTCGAAGAACTGCAGCAGCAGGGCGCAGATGTCCGGCCAGGCCATGGCCGGCAAATCCCGGCCCTCGCTGGCGGCGCGCAGCAGGCGCGGTAAATCCGGCCGGCACAGGGCGCCGCGCCCCAGCATTAAATCGTCACTGCCACTGACTGCCCGGCAGCGCCGGGCGTCCTCGACACTCCAGATTTCACCGTTGGCGACCACCGGCATGGTGAGCCAGGCCCGGGCGCGGGCGATTTCGTCCCAGTGGGCCGGTGGCCGGTAGCCCTGGCGCTTGGTGCGGGCGTGAATGGTGAGCTCGCTGGGCCCGCCGGCGGCAATGGCCTGGATGTTCTCTCTCAGCAGGCCCGGGTCGTCGTAACCCAGGCGGATTTTGACCGTGACCGGGATGGCGGCGGGCACCGCCGCGCGCACCGCTGCCACAATGCGGCCCACCCGCTCCGGCTCGCGCAGCAGGATGGAACCGCCATCGGAGCGATTCACCGTTTTGGCCGGGCAGCCGAAGTTGAGGTCGATGCCCGGCGCGCCAAGCTCTGCGCCGCGCGCCGCATTCTCGGCCAAAGGCGCCGGCTGGCCCCCCAGCAACTGCAGGTAAACGGGCACCCCGGCCGGGGTGCGGCCCCCCGCTGCCAGTTCCGGGCAGATGCGGTGAAACACCCGCGGCGGCAACAGCCGGTCCGATACCCGCAGAAATTCAGTGACACAGCGATCCAGCCCGCCCAGGGAACTGAGCAGGTGGCGCATGGTGTGATCGATAACCCCCTCCATGGGGGCGAGCATCAGGCGCATGGCACGTATCGGATCGGTCGGGGTGGATGAAGGGCGCTTGCGCCGCCCTGAGCGCGGGCGCAGCGGGTGATTATACGCTGTGCCTGCCGCCCTGCGGAATGCCACCTTGGCGTTATTGGTCAGCGGTGGTGATCCTGCTTTATGATAGCTCCCTTGTTTTGGGTACAGCGGTTTTGGGTACAACGGTTTTGGGCACAACGTTTTGGAGCCTGCGTTTCGGGCGCAGCGGGCGAAGGGAGCAGCATGCAGGCCGGTATCATTGATCAGGGACTGGAGCTGATGCTCTATGGCATGGGCACTGTGGTGGTTTTCCTGGCCCTGCTGGTGGTGGCCACCACCTTTATGTCGCGCCTGGTGGAGCGCTTCTTTGCGGAGCCGGAAGTGGAGGCGCCCCCCGCTCGTCCTGTCGCCAACGCCGCCAGCGCCGTGCCATCCGGCGATGCCCAGCTGCTGGCCGTTATCTCCGCCGCCATTCATCAACACCGCAAACAGCGCTGATTCCAGCGTCGCATGCATTCGCGTTAACGAGGTTCGCTGCTATGGAAGCCAATCAACGCCCGCTGGGCATTACCGACGTGGTACTGCGGGACGCCTCCCAGTCGCTGCTGGCAACCCGGGTTCGCCTGGACGACATGCTGCCCATTGCCGAGCTGCTGGACAGCGTCGGCTTCTGGTCGCTGGAATCCTGGGGCGGGGCCACCTTCGACGCCTGCATCCGCTACCTGGGTGAAGACCCCTGGGAGCGCATTCGCGAGCTGAAAAAAGCCATGCCCAACACGCCCCAGCAGATGCTGTTTCGGGGCCAGAACATCCTCGGCTACCGGCACTACGCCGACGACGTGGTGGAAAAGTTCGTGGAGCGCGCGGCGGCGAACGGGGTGGACGTGTTCCGCGTGTTCGACGCCATGAACGACATGCGCAATATCGACGTGGCGCTGAAGGCAGTGAAACAGGTGGGCAAGCACGCCCAGGGCACCATCTCCTACACCCTGAGCCCGGTGCACAACATCGACACCTGGGTGGAGCAGGGCAAGCGCATCGAGGACATGGGCGCCGACTCCATCGCCATCAAGGACATGGCCGGCCTGCTGCGCCCCTACGAGGGCTATGAGCTGGTCAAGCGGCTCAAGGCCAGCTGCGACATCCCCATCCACATGCAGTGTCACGCCACCACCGGGCTGTCCACCTCCACCATTCTCAAGTGCGTGGAGGCGGGTATCGACAACGTGGATACCTCCATTTCCTCCATGTCCATGACCTACGGTCATTCACCGACAGAGACCGTGGTGGCCATTCTCGAAGGCACCGAGCGCGACACCGGGCTGGATATCACCAAGCTGGAGACCATCGCCGCCTACTTCCGCGAGGTGCGCAAGAAGTACGCGAAGTTTGAAGGCTCCCTGCGCGGGGTGGACTCGCGCATTCTGGTGGCTCAGGTGCCCGGCGGCATGCTCACCAACATGGAAAACCAACTGCGCGAACAGGGTGCGGCGGATCGCCTGGACGAAGTGCTGGAGGAAATTCCCCGGGTGCGCGAAGACCTGGGTTTTATCCCCCTGGTCACCCCCACCTCGCAGATTGTCGGCACCCAGGCGGTGCTGAACGTACTCACCGGCGAGCGCTACAAGTCCATTTCCCGGGAGACCGCCGGCGTATTGAAAGGCGAGTACGGCGCCACCCCGGCCCCGGTGAACACCGAGCTGCAGCAGCGCGTGCTGGAGGGGGGCGAGGCCATCACCTGCCGCCCGGCGGACCTGCTGAGCCCGGAGCTGGACAAGCTCACCGCCGAGCTGCGCGAGCTGGCCAAGGAAAAGGGCATCAAGCTGAGCCGCGGCGACGGCGAGGTGGACGATGTGCTGACCTACGCCCTGTTCCCCCAGGTGGGGCTCAAGTTCCTGCAAAACCGTGGCAACCCGGATGCCTTCGAACCGGCGCCGGGTAGTGAACCCGCACCGGCCCCGTCGCCCGCGCCGGCTGCCGCCCCCGCCAGCGAGGACGGCCCGGCGGTGTACACCGTGTCCGTCAACGGCCAGTCCTATGTGGTGGAGGTGGCCGAGGGCGGCGATGTGTCCTCGGTGCAGGCGGCGCCCGCTGCCGCGCCTGCCGCCGCGCCGGCTCCGGCGGGCGGTGGCGAGCCCCTGCCCGCGCCGCTGGCGGGGAATATCGTCAAAATCAACGTTGCCGCCGGTGACGCCCTTGCCGCCGGCGATGTGGTGCTGGTGCTGGAGGCGATGAAGATGGAAACCGAGGTGCGCGCCCCGCGCGACGGCACGGTGGGCGAGGTGTGCATTTCGGTGGGCGATGCCGTGAAAGTGGGCGATGCCCTGATCAAACTGGGATAAGCCCCGATGGACAACCTGCTCACACTCTGGCATGCCTCCGGTCTGGTACAGATGGAGGCGGGCCAGGCGGCGATGATCGCCATCGGGCTAATGCTGCTGTTTCTCGCCATTCGCAAGGGCTTTGAGCCCCTGCTGCTGGTACCCATCGGCTTTGGCGGCATTCTCGCCAACATCCCCGGCGCGGGCCTGGCCTATTCGGCGGTGGAAAATGCCCTGCACCACGCTAACCCGGCGGTACTGGCGGAGGTGGCAAGGCTGTTTGAACTGCCCGCCGACGCCGGCATCAAGGCCATCATGGCCGCCGTTGACGACGCCGGGCCAGTGGTGCAATTGACCCTTGAGCGTCTGGCGCAGAGCGCCGGCTACAGCAACGGCATGCTGTACAACTTCTACAACGTGGCCATCGCCTCCGGCGTGGCGCCGCTGGTGATCTTTATGGGCGTGGGGGCCATGACCGACTTTGGCCCGCTGCTCGCCAACCCGCGCACCCTGTTCCTGGGGGCCGCCGCCCAGTTCGGCATTTTTGCCACCGTGCTCGGTGCCGTGGGGCTCACTGCCCTGGGCTGGATGGACTTCAGCATTGCCGATGCCGCCGCCATCGGCATTATCGGCGGCGCCGATGGCCCCACCGCCATCTATGTGTCCAGCGTGCTGGCGCCGGATCTGCTGGGCGCCATTGCCGTGGCCGCCTATTCCTACATGGCCCTGGTGCCGATGATCCAGCCGCCCATCATGCGCGCCCTCACCACAAAGGAAGAGCGGGCCATCGAAATGAAGCAGCTGCGCCACGTATCCAGGCGGGAGAAAATCGTATTCCCCCTGGTGCTGCTGATCCTGGTGGCCCTGCTGCTGCCGGACGCGGCGCCCCTGCTGGGCATGTTCTGCTTCGGCAACCTGATGAAGGAATGCGGGGTGGTGGATCGCCTGTCGGACACGGTGCAGAACGCCCTGATCAACATCACTACCATCTTCCTCGGCCTGTCGGTGGGCTCCAAACTGGTGGCCAGCAAGTTCCTGGATGTGCAAACGCTGGGTATTCTGGGCCTTGGCATCATCGCCTTTGGCATTGGCACCGCCTGCGGCGTGCTGATGGCCAAGCTGATGAACCGTTTCAGCGCGGTGCCCCTGAACCCGCTGATCGGCTCCGCGGGGGTGTCCGCCGTGCCCATGGCGGCGCGGGTGTCCAACAAGCTGGGGCTGGAGGCCAACCCCCAGAACTTCCTGCTGATGCACGCCATGGGCCCCAATGTGGCGGGGGTGATCGGCTCCGCAGTCGCTGCGGGCGTGATGATCAGCCTGGTGGGTTAAGGCGGATTTAGCGCACCGCTCGCGTGCCACTAGGTATCCGCCCCGTATTTTTTGTACACTGTGCGGCCACGTTGAATTACCCGGGCCCTGATTGCGAATGAACCCCAACTATCTTGATTTCGAACAACCCATTGCCGAGCTGGAAGTAAAGATCGAGGAACTCCAGCACGTGGGCTCCGATGCTGATATCAACATCAGTGAAGAAATCGAGAAGCTGCGGGAGAAAAGCACCAAGCTCACCGAGAAGATTTACGGCAACCTCAGCCCCTGGGATATCGTCAAGGTGGCTCGCCATCCCCAGCGGCCGTACTCACTGGACTACATTCCCCGGGTCTTCACAGAGTTCGACGAGTTGCACGGCGACCGCCGCTTTGGCGACGACAAGGCCATTGTGGGCGGCGTGGCCCGCCTCGACGGGCGGCCGGTGATGGTGATCGGCCAGGAGAAGGGCCGGGCGGTGAAAGACAAGGTGCTGCGCAACTTCGGCATGCCCAAGCCCGAGGGTTACCGCAAGGCCCTGCGCCTGATGGAAATGGCCGAGCGCTTCAAGATGCCGGTGATCACCCTGATCGACACCCCCGGGGCCTACCCAGGCATCGACTCGGAAGAGCGGGGCATCAGTGAGGCTATCGCCCAGAACCTGGCGGTCATGTCGCGCCTGGCCACGCCCATCCTCTGCGTGGTGATCGGCGAGGGCAGCTCCGGCGGCGCCCTGGGCATTGGCGTGGGCGATCACCTGGCCATGTTGCAGTACGCCACCTACTTTGTGATTTCCCCGGAAGGCTGCGCCAACATTATCTGGAAGAGCACCGAACACGCCCCCGATGCGGCCCAGGCCATGGGGGTGACCTCCAGCGTGCTGGAAGAGCTGGGCATTGTCGATGCCACCATCGCCGAGCCCCTGGGCGGTGCCCACCGCAATGTCGGCCTGATGGCGAGTCGCATCCAGGATCACCTGATTGGCCAGCTTGACCGCCTGCAACAAATGCCGGTGGATGAAATGCTGGAACAACGCTACGCCCGCCTGATGTCCTACGGGAACTGACCACGGGCCGGAGTCCGGCCATGGCGCACCGCCCACTCAGCCCCAGCCACCTCGCCGACGACCTGGCGGCGCTGGCGCGCGCGCCCCGCTGGTGGCTGGCCTACAGCGGCGGGCTGGATTCCAGCGTGCTGCTGCACCTGCTGTGCCAGGTGCGGGCCCTGCAGCCCGGCTTGCCGCCACTGACTGCCCTGCATATCAATCACCGCCTGCACGCCGATGCCGCGCAGTGGCAGGCCCACTGTGCGGCTCGCTGTGCTGAGCTCGGCGTGCCCCTGGTGGCGGCGACGGTGGATGTCGCCAGTGATGGCGATGGATTGGAGGCCGCCGCGCGCCGGGCCCGCCACCGGGTGTTCAAGCAGCACCTGCAGGCCGGCGAGGTGCTGTTCACTGCCCACCACCAGGACGATCAGGTGGAGACCCTGCTGCTGCGCCTGTTGCGCGGCGCCGGGGTTGAGGGCATGGGTGCCATCGCGCCGGCGCGCCCGCTGGGGCAGGGCACCGTGCACCGGCCTCTGCTGGGCGTGCCGCGCAGCGCACTGCTGGCCTACGCCCGCCAGCACGGCCTGGGCTGGGTCGACGACCCCTCCAATACCGATACAAACCTTGACCGCAACTACCTGCGCCAGCGGGTGCTGCCGCTGCTCGCCGAGCGCTGGCCGGGCTATCGCGCCACCCTGAGCCGCGCCGCCGGTGCCCAGCGCGACGTGGCGGCACTGCTGGAAGAGAGCCTGGGCCCGCTGCCGCGAGTGCACAATACCTTCGGCGACCCGGGGCTGGCCCTGGCGCCTCTGCTGGCCCACTCCGACGCGGCGGCGGCGGCGCTGCTACGCCGGTGGTTTGGCGAACTCGGCCTGCGCGCCCCGGACCGGGTGGCCCTGCTGGAGCTGCTGCGCCAGTTGCGTGCAAGCGATGCCGGCGCGCCCCGCCTGGTAGTGGATGGCGCCGAGATCCAGCGCTTTGGCGCCGGCCTGTACCGCCTGCCCGGGTCGGATGGCCCGGCAGCTCAGGCCGCCGGCCAGTCCCTCGGTCCGGGGCAAACGCTGGATATCGGGGCGCTGGGGCGGCTGGCCCTGGTGCCGGCGCCGGCCGGCGCGCCGGGGCTGTACCTTGGCCCAACTCAGTTGCTTACGCTGGGCTTTCGGCGCGGCGGCGAGCGCTGCCGGCCGGCGGGCCGCGGCGGCAGTTGCCCCCTCAAGCAGTGGCTGCAGGAGCAGGGGGTGCCCCCCTGGTGGCGGGCCCGCCTGCCACTGCTGTATCTGGATGGCGAACTGCGGGTGATTGGCGATCGCTGGTACTGCGACAGCGCCGCTCCCCAGCCAGCGCGGGACGGCGGGGCGGGGCGCTGGCAAGTGCGCTGGGAGCGAAATTGTCCCACCGCTGCCGATTGAGCCAAATGGTGCTTTCTGCTAGTCTGGCTACCCATCTTTTCGCAGTACCCGCGCTCCGTCCAACGCCCCTGAAGGCAAGACAGAGTGCGGGTTTTGTGTGTCCCGAACAACAGCGTAAATAGGCTTTTCATGACGCGATATGTCTTCGTCACCGGTGGTGTGGTTTCGTCTCTAGGCAAGGGGATCGCAGCCGCATCCCTGGCGGCGGTGCTGGAGGCCCGGGGCCTGAAGGTCACCCTGCTCAAGCTCGACCCCTACATCAACGTCGACCCGGGCACCATGAGCCCCTTCCAGCACGGTGAGGTCTTTGTGACCGAAGACGGCGCCGAGACTGACCTGGACCTCGGCCACTACGAGCGCTTCACCCGCGCCACCATGCGCAAGAGCAACAACTTCACCACTGGCCGCGTGTACAATGCCGTGCTGCGCAAGGAGCGCCGCGGCGACTACCTGGGCGGCACGGTGCAGGTGATTCCCCACATCACCGATGAGATCAAGCGCCGGGTCATCCTCGGCGCCGGCGATGCCGATGTGGCCGTGGTGGAGATTGGCGGCACCGTGGGTGACATCGAGAGCCAGCCCTTCCTGGAGGCCATCCGCCAGCTGCGCATTGAAGTGGGTGCCAGCCGCGCCCTGCTGATGCACCTGACCCTGGTGCCCTACATTGCCACCGCCGGCGAAACCAAGACCAAACCCACCCAGCACTCGGTGAAGGAGCTGCGCTCCATCGGCCTGCAGCCGGATATCCTGCTGTGCCGCTCAGAGGTGGAAATCGACGACAGCGCGCGCAAGAAGATCGCCCTGTTCACCAATGTGGAAGAACGGGCGGTGATCGCCCTGCCGGACGCCGATTCCATCTACCGCATCCCCGGCATCCTGCACAAGGCGGGCCTGGACGACATCGTGGTGGAGCGCTTTGGCCTGACCGCCGACACGGCCGACCTGTCCGAGTGGGACGAAGTGCTGCGCCGGGAGTTTTCCGATACCCGCGGCAAGGTACGCATTGCCATGGTCGGCAAGTACATGGACCTGCTGGACGCCTACAAGTCCCTCAATGAAGCCCTCAAGCACGCCGGCCTGCAGACCCTGGCCGAGGTGGAGGTGGACTATATCGACGCCGAGGACATCGAGCGCGACGGCACCGGCGTGCTCGAAGGCGCCGACGCCATCCTGGTGCCCGGTGGCTTTGGCGACAGGGGCGTGGAAGGCAAGATCACTGCGGTGCGCTACGCCCGCGAGCACAAAGTACCCTTCCTTGGCATTTGCCTGGGCATGCATGTGGCGCTGATCGAGTACGCCCGTAATGTCTGTCACCTGGATGGTGCCCACTCCACCGAGATGCAGCCGGCCACCCCGCACCCCATTGTCGGCCTGATTACCGAGTGGCAGAACGTGGACGGGAGCACCGAGACCCGCGACGAAAATTCCGACCTCGGCGGCACCATGCGCCTGGGCGCCCAGCTGTGTCACCTGGAGCCCGGCTCCAAGGTGCGCGAAGTGTACGGCAGCGAATCGGTGATGGAGCGCCATCGCCACCGCTACGAAATCAACAACAACTACCTCCAGCAACTGCAGGACGCCGGCGTGCGCGTTGGCGGCTGGTCTGCCGACCGCTCCCTGGTGGAGATGATCGAACTGCCGGACCATCCCTGGTTTGTGGCCTGCCAGTTCCACCCGGAATTCACCTCCCGGCCCCGCGGCGGCCACCCGCTGTTTACCGGCTATGTGGAGGCCGCCCTGGCCCACGCGGCCGCCAAGGCCCCCAAGGCTTGACAAGACTGACCGCCCGGGCCCGGCCCGGGTCGATGGAGGAACCCACGCGGTGAGCACCGAAACCCTGACCCTTGGCGATATCAGCATCGCCAACCACGCCCCCTTCGTTTTGCTGGGGGGCATCAACGTGCTGGAGAGTCGGGAGCTGGCGCTGACCGCCGCCGAACACTACGTGGCAGTGTGCGAGAAGCTGGGTATTCCCTATGTGTTCAAGGCCTCCTTCGACAAGGCCAACCGCTCCTCCATTCACTCCTTCCGCGGCCCGGGCCTCGACGAGGGGCTGAAGATCCTGGCGGAAGTGAAGGCCACCTTTGGCGTGCCGGTCATTACCGATGTACACACCCCGGAACAGGCCGCCCCGGCGGCGGCGGTGTGCGACATCATCCAGCTACCGGCCTTTTTGGCGCGGCAGACCGACCTGGTGGCGGCCATGGCGGCCACCGGTGCCATCATCAACATCAAAAAGCCCCAGTTCCTGTCGCCGAGCCAGATGGCCAACGTGGCGGAAAAATTCCGCGAGTGCGGCAACGACCGCTTGATGCTGTGCGAGCGCGGTAGCAACTTCGGCTACGACAACCTGGTGGTGGACATGCTGGGCTTTGGCGTAATGAAGCAGACCTGTGGCAATGTGCCGCTGATCTTTGACGTGACCCACGCCCTGCAGTGCCGCGACCCGGGTGGCGCAGCCTCTGGCGGGCGCCGCAGCCAGGTGGTGGACTTGGCCCGTTCAGGCATGGCCACCGGCTTGGCCGGCCTGTTCCTGGAGGCCCACCCGGACCCGGGCAAGGCCCTGTGTGACGGCCCCAGCGCCCTGCCGCTGGATTTGCTGGAGCCCTTTCTGGCCCAGGTCAAGGCGGTGGATGACCTGGTCAAGAGCCTGCCACAACTGAGTATTTCCTGACCCTTCTTCTCACCAAAACGCGAACACGGAGCACAGCATGAGCAATATCGCCAACATCCAGGCTTTCGAGGTAATGGATTCCCGGGGCAACCCTACGGTCATGGCCGAGGTCACCCTTGAATCCGGCCATGTTGGCGCCGCCTGTGCGCCCTCCGGTGCCTCGACCGGCTCCCGCGAAGCGCTGGAGCTGCGCGACGGCGACAAGGCCCGCTACTTGGGCAAGGGCGTGCTGAATGCCGTGGCCAACGTCAACGGCCCGATTCGCGATTTGCTGCTGGGTAAGGACGCCACCGACCAGCGCGCCCTGGACGCCGCCATGATCGAGGCCGACGGCACCGACAACAAAGCCAAGTTCGGCGCCAATGCCATCCTGGCCGTGTCCCTGGCCGCCGCCAAGGCTGCCGCCAGTGCCAAGGGCGTGCCCCTGTACCAGCACATCGCCGACATCAACGGCACCACCGACTTCACCATGCCGGTGCCGATGATGAACATCCTGAACGGCGGCGAGCACGCCGACAACAACGTCGATATCCAGGAGTTCATGGTGCAGCCGGTGGCGGCGCCGACCTTCGCCGAGGCCCTGCGCGTGGGCGCCGAGATCTTCCACCAGCTGAAGAAAGTGCTGTCTGCCCGTGGCCTGAACACCGCAGTGGGCGACGAGGGCGGCTTTGCCCCCAACCTGCCCTCCAACGAAGCCGCGCTGGAAGTGATTGCCGAGGCGGTGAAGGCCGCCGGCTACGAGCTGGGCAAGGACGTGACCCTGGCCCTGGACTGCGCCGCCTCCGAATTCTACAAAGACGGTGTCTACGACCTGGCGGGGGAGGGCAAGCAGTTCTCCAGCGCCGAGTTTTGTGACTACCTGGCGGCGCTCGCTGACGCCCACCCCATCATCTCCATTGAGGACGGCCTGGACGAGTCCGACTGGGACGGCTGGAAACTGCTCACCGACAAGATCGGCAGCAAGGTGCAGCTGGTGGGTGACGACCTGTTCGTGACCAACACCAAAATCCTCAAGCAGGGCATTGAGCGCGGCGTGGGCAACTCCATCCTGATCAAGTTCAACCAGATCGGCAGCCTGTCCGAGACCCTGGATGCCATCACCATGGCCAAGGCCGCCGGCTACACCGCGGTGATCTCCCACCGCTCCGGTGAGACCGAAGACACCACCATTGCCGATCTCGCCGTGGCCACCAGCGCCGGGCAGATCAAGACCGGCTCCCTGTGCCGTTCCGACCGGGTTGCCAAATACAACCGCCTCCTGCGCATCGAAGCCGAACTGGGCGCCGCCGCGCCCTACCGCGGCCTGGCCGAATTCAAGGCCTAAGCGCGCCTCCGATGCGCTGGCTGCTCGCGGTTCTGGTTGTTCTGCTGCTGGTATTGCAATACCGGTTGTGGATCGCCGAGGGCAGCCTGGCGGAAAAACACCGGCTGCAGCAGCAGGTGGTGGAGCAAACCGCCATCAACGAGGAACTGCGCTCGCGCAATGCCGTGCTGGAGCGTGAAGTGCTGGAGCTGCAGAGCGGCAACCGCAGCGTTGAGCAGCGTGCCCGCGAGCAACTGGGGCTGATTCGCGAGGGCGAGGTGTTCTACCAGTTCGTAGAAGACAAAGACGCCCCAGCGGCCAGGCCCCAAAGGCCGGCGGCTCAGGCCGCCCAGCCGGAACAGGCTGCGCCGTCCAGCTCCCCGGGTGCACAAGCGCAGCAGGGCGCGGCAGCGAGCAGCGATTGAGCCCGCCCGCCCTTTACGCCGTTATTCCCGCCGCCGGTATTGGCCGGCGCATGGGCAGCGAGCTGCCCAAGCAGTACCTGCGGGCGGCCGGCGAACCCCTGCTGGCCCACAGCCTGCGGGCGCTGCTGAAGTGCGCCGCCATCCGCCGGGTGGTGGTGGCCCTGCACCCGCAGGACCAGTGGGCCGACGGGCTTACCGAACTGGCGGACCCGCGGGTGATGCGGGTGGATGGGGGCGCCGAACGGGTCGACTCGGTTATGGCCGGCCTCGATAGCTTGCAAAAAATTGCATATGAAGATGACTGGGTGCTGGTGCACGATGCCGCCCGCCCCTGCCTGTTAGCGAAAGACCTGCAGGCACTGATCGACAGAGTCAGTGCAGGCGCCGGGGGAGGAGGCATTCTTGCCCAGCCCGTGGTGGATACCCTAAAGCGCAGCGCCGATGGTCGGCGGGTGCAGGCCACTGTCGATCGCCAGCACTACTGGCGCGCCCAGACCCCGCAGATGTTTCGCCTGGGCGAACTGCGCGCTGCCCTGGCCGCCGCCCTGGCCGCCGGCGTGGCAGTGACCGACGAGGCCTCGGCCATGGAGTGGGCCGGCCATCCAGTCCAGCTGGTAGAGGGCAGCGCCGCCAACCTCAAGGTGACCGTTCCGGCGGATCTGGCCCTGGCCGAGTGGTATCTGCAGGCAACCCGCACATGACGTCCAGACACAGCAGCGAGAGAATGTGATGCGAATTGGCCACGGCTACGATGTCCACCGTTTTGGCCCCGGCGACCACGTGGTGCTGGGGGGCGAGCGCATTGCCTTCGAGCAGGGCCTGCTGGCCCACTCCGATGGCGATGTGCTGCTGCACGCCATCTGTGATGCCCTGCTGGGCGCCATTGGCGCCGGCGATATCGGCCGCCATTTTCCGGATACCGACCCGGCCTACGCCGGTGCCGACAGCCGCGCGCTGCTGCGCCAGGTGATGGAGCAGGTGGCCGCCGCCGGCTGGCAGCTCGGCAATCTCGACGCCACGGTGATTGCCCAGGCGCCGAAACTGGCGCCCCACATTGCCGCCATGCGCGCCAACATCGCCAGCGACCTCGGGGCCCGCGAGGGGCAAGTGAACGTGAAGGCCACCACCACCGAAGGGCTGGGTTTTGCCGGCCGCAGGGAGGGTATTGCCGCCCACGCGGTGGTGCTGCTGCAAGCGCAATGAGTGAGACCTGGCCCACCGCCGGCCCGGCGCCCAGCGTCCGCGGCCTGATCCGGCAATCGCCGGAGGATTTTATCGTCCGTGAGCAGCTCGGGTTTGAACCGGACGGCAGCGGCGAGCACGCCTTTTTGCACCTGGAAAAACG
The DNA here is from genome assembly GCF_003402235.1 of Parahaliea mediterranea. Classification (GTDB taxonomy): domain Bacteria; phylum Pseudomonadota; class Gammaproteobacteria; order Pseudomonadales; family Halieaceae; genus Parahaliea; species Parahaliea mediterranea. Next base: position 876,251 of record NZ_QEWO01000001.1, on the reverse strand, counting down.
CGGCCTGAACACGTCGGACCTGGCCCAGCGCCTGTCGGAACGCTCCGGTGTGCCTCTCAAGGACATTGGCTTTAGCGGCATGAAGGACCGCCAGGCGGTCACCAGCCAGTGGTTCAGTGTGGGCCTGGCCGGGCGGGCCGAGCCGGACTGGGCTCAGCTGGAGGAGCGCGGCGATGTGCGCGTGCTGGAGGCCACTCGCCACGGCCGCAAACTGCGCCGCGGCGTACACCGGGCCAACCAGTTTGTGCTCACCCTGCGCCAGATCGAGGGCGACCGCGACGCACTGGAGACGCGGCTGGCCCAGGTGCAGCGCGAGGGGGTGCCCAACTATTTTGGCGAGCAGCGCTTTGGGCACGGGGGCAACACCCTGGCCCAGGCCCGGCAGTGGGTAGAGCGTCCCCGGCGCAAGCTGTCCCGTGCCCGCCGCAGCCTGTACCTGTCGGCCCTGCGCTCGCAGCTGTTCAACCGTCTGCTGGCACAGCGGGTGGAGGAGGGCAGCTGGAACACCGTGCTGCCGGGGGATGTGTGCAGCCTGCAGGGCACCCGCAGCCGCTTTGCCTGCGAGGTGGTGGATGACGACATTCGCGCCCGCGCGGCCGCGGGCGATGTACACCCGGCCCTGCCGTTGTGGGGGCGCGGCGCGCCCCTGCAGGGGGCGCAGCAGCTGGCCAGGCAGGCGATGATTCTGGCGCCAGAAAGCGCTGCCTGCGACTTTCTGGAAGCGGCCGGATTGAGCCTGGACTACCGCCCCGCGCGGGCCCTGCCGGATGACTTTTGCTGGCAGTTTTGTGATGATGGCAGCTTGCAGCTGGCGTTCAGCCTCGGGGCCGGGAGCTACGCCACCGCCGTGCTGGCGCAGATAATAGATTATTCAACAGGGGACTTTGCGTTTGGTGACGGCAGTGAGTAGCGTCGACCTCAACGGTATTGGCATGACTTCCCGGCGCACCCGGGAACGCCTGGTGCAGCGCCTGCGGGAGCAGGGCATTCGCGACCAGCAGGTGCTGGATGTGATGAGCACCACCCCGCGTCACCTGTTCCTCGACGAGGCCATGGCCCATCGGGCCTATGAAGATACCGCGCTGCCCATCGGTTACCAGCAGACCCTGTCCCAGCCCTATATTGTCGCCCGCATGACCGAACTGCTGCTGGCGGATGGCCCGCGCAGTAACGTGCTCGAAATCGGCACCGGGTCCGGCTACCAGACGGCGGTGCTGGCCCAACTGGTGGGGCAGGTGCACAGCGTGGAGCGCATCAAGCCCCTGCTGGACAAGGCCCGCCCGCGCATGCGCCAGCTCAAGCTACGCAATGTGCAGTTGCGCCACAGCGACGGCACCCTGGGCTGGGCCGACAAGGGCCCCTTTGACGGCATTCTCAGTGCCGCGGCGCCGGAGGAAATCCCCCGCGAGTTGCTGGCTCAACTGGCCCCCGGCGGCCGCCTGGTGATTCCCGTGGGCGGGCAGACCCAGCACTTGCAGGTGGTGTGCCGCCGCCCCGAGGGCTTTGTCACCGAAATTGTCGAAGCCGTGCGCTTCGTTCCCCTGCGCCCCGGCACGGAGCGTTAGCCCCTCGTGAACTGGCTTGCCATTTACCTTCGCGGCGTGCTGATGGGCGCCGCCGACATCGTGCCCGGCGTCTCCGGCGGCACCATCGCCTTCATTACAGGCATCTACGACCGCCTGCTGGGCGCCATTCGCGCCTTCGATCTGGCACTGGTGGAACTGCTGCTGAAAGGCCAGATCAAGGCCGCCTGGCGCCATGTGGACGGTGGCTTTGTGCTGGCTTTGGTGGCGGGCATCGCCACCAGCATTCTGTCGCTGGCGCGCCTGATCGCCTGGCTGCTGGTGACCCACCCGGTGCCCCTGTGGGCCTTTTTCTTTGGGCTTATTCTGGCCTCGGCCCTGGTGCTGTTGCGCCAGGTGGGCGTCTGGAACCCGGCCCGGCTGGCCTGCCTGCTGGTGGGCATCGCCTTTGCCCTGGCGGTTGCGCTGTCGCCGGTGCTGGGGCTGGAGAGCGCCGGCTTGCCGGCGGTGTTCGGTGCCGGCTTTATCGCCATCTGCGCCATGATCCTGCCGGGTATCTCCGGCAGTTTCATTCTGGTGCTGCTGGGCATGTACGCGGTGGTACTGAATGCGCTGAAAGCCTTCGACCTGCTGTTTATTGCGGTGTTTGGCGCCGGCGCCGCCTGCGGCCTGCTGTGTTTTTCGCGCCTGCTGCACTGGCTGCTCAGCCACCGCCGGCCCGGCACCCTGGCCCTGCTGACAGGCTTTCTGTTTGGCTCGTTGGCGGTGGTCTGGCCCTGGAAAGAAGCCCTGGACTGGGCCCCTGGCTCCCACGGCGAACTGCGTCCGGTGCAGCAGGTACCGGTATTGCCGGGGCGCTATCTGCAGCTCACCGGGGACGACCCCCAGCTCTGGCTGTGCCTGGCCCTGGCGCTGGCCGGCGGCCTGGCGGTATGGCTGATCGACACTCGCTGGAATCGGGCCTGAAACCGCGACGGAGTATCACCTGAGGCAAAGGAGGGGCCGTGTCAGACAAGCTGTACTGTTGCCTGCTCCTGTGCTGCCTTAGTGCCTGTGGCAGTGCGCCGCGGGCGCCCATAGAAGACCGCAACAGCCCCGCGGCGCGGCATAACCCGCCGGTGTATCGCTCATCCCAGGCGCCTGCGCCCGGCACCTACCGGGTGCAGCGGGGCGACACGCTGTATTCCATTGCCTGGCGCAATGGCATTGACTTCCGCGCGCTGGCGGCGGCCAATGGTATCGCCGCGCCCTATACCATCTATCCCGGCCAACTCTTGCAACTCAAGGCCGGCGCTGTGGCCGCCGCTCCAGCCCCAGCCCCGGCCTCTGCCTCGCGCAGCACGGCAAGTCGTTCAGTGCCCCCCGCCGGCAAAGCCCCGCCCCGGCCCCCTGTCACACAACCGTCACCGGCCTCCGGTAAAAAGGTGATTGCCGTCGATGCCTCGCCGCCTCCGGCCCCGTCGCCCCCGCAAAAGGCGGTTGGTGCCTGGCGCTGGCCGGCCAGTGGCCCCTTGGTACGGCGCTACTCCAGCACCGTGCACAAGGGCATCGACATCGGCGGCAACCGCGGCGAACCCGTGGTGGCGGTGGCCGATGGCGTGGTGGTGTACGCCGGGACGGGTATTGCAGGCTTTGGCGAACTGCTGATCGTCAAGCACAACGATACCTACCTCAGCGCCTATGGCCACAATGACCGGCTATTGGCTAAAGAAGGGCAGAGCGTGAAAAGCGGGCAGAAAATAGCCGAGAAAGGCAGCTCCGGCACGGATACGGTGAAGCTGCATTTTGAGATCCGACGCAACGGCAAACCGGTCGATCCGCTGCAGTTGCTGCCCCGCCATTAGAGCTAGCGATAATTAGGAAAGTCGCAGAGACATTCCAATTGGCATATTGTTGGCCAATAACAATTAGTAGCAGCTCGCTTGAACTGCCAGGGGAATTGGGAGTAACCTGAACGGCCGGCGAGAAATACTCTCAATCGTTCCATCGGATGATAAAAGAGGTATAGCCCATGGATGTGGAAGCGCCAAAGAAATGCTCGAAAAGGATTTCGAAAAAAAGCAGTACAGGGGGCAAGGGTAGAACACCTGAAACCAAGCGCGCAGGGGGTAACAGCGCCAAGGCCGAGCCCGGCATCAACGCCGGGGCCAGTTCGGCCATCAAGGTCAGGAAGTCCCAGGCTGACAAGGACAAACTGCGCAAAGGCAGCGACGAGGATGCGGCGTTCGAGCGCGCCAAGTCCAGCCGCGCGGTCGATAAATCCCTCGACCCGACCCAGCTTTATCTGAACGAGATTGGCTTTTCGCCACTGCTCACTGCCGACGAGGAAAAATACTTCGCCCGGCTGGTGCGCAAGGGTGATGCCGATGCCCGGCGCCGGATGATCGAAAGCAACCTGCGCCTGGTGGTGAAAATCTCCCGCCGCTACATCAACCGGGGCCTGACCCTGCTGGATTTGATCGAAGAGGGTAACCTCGGTTTGATCCGGGCCGTGGAGAAGTTCGACCCAGAGCGCGGCTTCCGCTTTTCCACCTATGCCACCTGGTGGATCCGGCAGACCATCGAGCGGGCCATCATGAACCAGACCCGCACCATTCGCCTGCCCATCCACGTGGTGAAGGAGCTCAACGTCTACCTGCGCGCTGCGCGCGAGCTGACCCAAAAGCTCGACCACGAGCCCAGCGCGGAAGAAATCGCCGACATGCTCGACAAGCCGCCGGAGGATGTAAAACGGCTGCTTGGGCTGAACGAGCGGGTCACCTCGGTCGACCTGCCGGTGGGGCAGGATTCCGACCGCACGGTGGTGGATACCATCGCCGACCTGCAGGTGTCCGACCCGTCCCAGCTGCTGCAGGAAGACGATATCAACGACAACATTGCTGTGTGGCTGGACGAGCTGAGCGAGAAGCAGCGGGAAGTGGTGTCACGTCGCTTTGGCCTGCGCGGCTACGAAAGCAGCACGCTGGAGGAAGTCGGCCGGGAAATCGGCCTCACCCGGGAGCGGGTGCGGCAGATTCAGGTGGAGGCGCTGCGCCGACTGCGGGTGATCATGGAAACCCAGGGCCTAACCGGGGATTCCCTGTTCAGCTGATTGCCGCCAGAACGAAAAACCCCGTCAGCAGGCGGGGTTTTTTGTGGGGCATTGCCGGGGCTGATCAGCGCTCAAGCAGCTCCAGCTTGTTGGGCTTGCCTTCCCACTCGGCGGCATCCGCCGGGGCGTCCTTCATCTCGGTGATGTTGGGCCACACCTCGGCCAGCTCGGCGTTCAGCTCCAAAAAGACCTGCTGGTCTTCGGGCAGCTCGTCCTCGGAGAAAATGGCGTCTACCGGGCATTCGGGTTCGCACAGGGCGCAGTCGATGCACTCATCCGGGTGGATAACCAGGAAGTTGGGGCCTTCGTAGAAGCAATCCACCGGACACACCTCGACACAGTCGGTGTGTTTGCACTTGATACACTGCTCGCCAACAACGAATGTCATGCCGTTTCTGCCTCTGCTTCCGTGGGGCCGGTGTTGAAAGGGCGGCCATTCTAACCGTTAAGCGACTGTAATTGAAGCCTTTTTATTGCTGGCGGGGGAGGGGGCATGGCCCCGGATGGCCGCCGTCAGTTGAGCAGTGACTTCAGCTGGTAGAGGGTGTCCAGCGCCTGGCGCGGGCTGAGTTCATCCACCTCCAGCGCCTCCAGAGCGGTGACTGCCGCATGGGGCTCGGCGCTGGCAAAAAGCTCGGTCTGGGCCGGCTGCGCCGCCGCTGGCAGGAGGTGCGCTGCGGCGCCGGCGGCCGAGGGCGTCGCGGCGCTGCCTTCCAGCTCCGCCAGCTTGTCTGCGGCGGCGGCCAGCACCGGTGCCGGAATGCCCGCCAGTTTGGCCACCTGCAGGCCAAAGCTGCGGTTGGCCGGGCCCTCCTGGATGTGGTGCAAGAACACCACATGATCCTGGTGCTCGGTGGCGTCCAGGTGAACGTTGGCCATGGTGGGGCACTGTTCTGGCAGGGCCGTCATCTCGAAGTAGTGGGTGGCGAACAGGGTAAAGGCGCGCACCCGCTGGGCCAGGGCCACCGCCGCCGCCCAGGCCAGGCTCAGGCCGTCGAAGGTGCTGGTGCCGCGGCCCACTTCGTCCATCAGCACCAGGCTGCGGGGGGTGGCGTTGTGCAGGATGTTGGCGGTTTCGGTCATCTCCACCATGAAGGTGGAGCGGCCCGAGGCCAGGTCGTCCGAGGAACCAATGCGGGTGAATATGCGATCCAGCGGCGCCATGCGGCAGGCGCTGGCGGGTACAAAGCTGCCGATGTGGGCCAGCAGCGCAATCACTGCGTTCTGGCGCATGTAGGTGGATTTACCGCCCATGTTGGGGCCGGTGATCAGCAGCATGCGGCGCTGGTCGTTGAGCAGGGTGTCGTTGGCGATGAAGGGCTCATCCAGCACCTGCTCCACCACCAGGTGGCGGCCGGCGCTGACTTCAAATACCTGCTCGTCGCAAAACTCGGGGGTGCACAGGTTGAGCTGGTCGGCGCGCTCGGCCAGGCAGGCCAGCACGTCGATTTCCGACACCGCGGCGGCGGTGTCCTGCAGGTCTGCCAGTTGTTCGTTGAGCTGCTCCAGCAGGTCGTCGTAGAGCGCCTTTTCCCGGGCCAGGGCCCGGCTCTTACTGGACAGGGCCTTGTCTTCAAAGGCCTTCAGCTCCGGGGTGATGAAGCGCTCGGCGTTCTTCAGGGTCTGGCGCCGCACATAGGCGTCGGGGGCCTGGCCGGACTGGGCGCGGCTGATCTCGATGTAATAGCCGTGCACCCGGTTGTAGCCCACCTTGAGGGTGGAAATGCCGGTGGCCTCGCGCTCGCGCTGTTCGATTTCCAGCAGGTAGTCGCCGGCGTTGCCGCTGATTTGGCGCAGCTCGTCCAGCTCCGCATCGTAGCCCTCGGCAATCACCCCGCCATCGCGAATCACCACCGGCGGGTTGTCGATGATGGCCCGCTGCAGCAGGTCCACCAGCGCCGGGTAGTCGCCGGCCTGCTGCGACAGCCGCGCCAGCAGTGGCGCTTCGCAGGCGCCCAGTTCGCTGCGCAGCCGGGGCAGGGCGGCGAGAGAGGCGCACAGGCGCGACAGGTCCCGCGGGCGGGCCGAGCGCAGCGCCACCCGGGACAGGATGCGCTCCATGTCGCCAATCGGCTTTAAGGCCTCGCGCAGTGTTTCAAAACGGTAGTTGTGGCACAGCTCGGCAATGGCCTGCTGGCGCTCGCGCAGCACCGACACATCGGTCAGCGGGCGGTGCAGCCAGCGGCGCAGCAGGCGGCTGCCCATGGCGGTAACGCCCTTGTCCAGCACCGACAGCAGGGTATTGCTGTCACCGCCTGAAAGGTTGATGTCGATCTCCAGGTTGCGCCGGGTGGCGGCGTCCATGATCACGCTTTCGGCGCGGCTTTCGTGGCTGATGGCGCGGATATGGGGCAGGCTGGAGCGCTGGGTGTCCTTGACGTACTGCAGCAGGCAGCCGGCGGCGCCGATGGCAAGGTCCAAATCGTCACAGCCAAAGCCCTTGAGGTCGTGGCTCTGGAACTGGGTGTTCAGGGCGCGGCGGGCGCTGTCCAGGTCGAACTCCCACTGCGGCTGGCTGCGCGCCCCACGGCGGCCGGTCACCACCGGCAGGTAAAGGCTCTCAATGTACAGCGTCTCCGCCGGGTTCAGGCGCTGCAACTCGCTGGCCAGGGCTTCCTCGCCGGTCACTTCCAGGGCCCGGAAGCGGCCGCTGGACAGGTCGAGGTAGGCAATGCCGAAGTGCTCGCTGCGGCTGTTGACCGCCAGCAGCAGGTTGTCCACCCGCTCCTGCAGCAGGGCCTCGTCGGACAGGGTGCCGGGTGTCACCACCCGCACCACCTTGCGCTCCACCGGCCCCTTGCTGGTGGCCGGGTCGCCGATCTGCTCGGCGATGGCCACCGATACGCCGGCGCGCACCAGGCGCCCCAGGTAATTCTCTGCCGCGTGGTAGGGCACCCCGGCCATGGGAATCGGCTCGCCGCCGGACTTGCCCCGGGCGGTCAGGGTAATGTCGAGAATGTCCGCCGCTTTCTTGGCGTCGTCGTAGAACAGTTCGTAGAAGTCCCCCATGCGGTAGAACACCAGGTCGTTGGGGTGTTCCGACTTGATGCCGAGGTATTGCTGCATCATCGGGGTGTGGCTAACAGGTTGATTCAACGGGACTACATCTCTATTGCGTGGTGGCCGGTTTGCGCCTGTGGCGAGGCACTATGATAAGGAATGTAACCGCCGTAGGACAGGGGCGCGGTCCCGGAGGCGGCTATCCTGGTCCATACTGTGCGCGGGCCAATTACCGATAGCCGCCATGAGTCAGCACATCAACCACACCATCGAAACCCTGTATCGCGAGCAGTCCCGCCGGGTGCTGGCCACCTTGCTGCGCCTGCTGCACGGCAACTTCGAACTGGCCGAGGAGGCCCTGCAGGATGCTTTTGCCGCGGCGCTCAAGCAATGGCCCGATCAGGGCGTGCCGGATAACCCCCGCGCCTGGCTGGTGTCCGCCGGGCGCTTCAAGGCCATCGACCAGCTGCGCAAGCGGGGGCGCCAGGATGTGGTGGCCGCGGAACTGGCCCGTGAACTGGATGCGCAGGATGATCAGCTGGATCTGGACGAGGACCGCTTCGGCGATGACCGCCTGCGGTTGATCTTCACCTGCTGCCACCCGGCCCTGTCCATGGAGGCGCGGCTGGCCCTGACCCTGCGGGAGGTGTGCGGCCTGACTACCGAAGCCATCGCCGCCGCCTTTCTGGTGCCGGTGCCCACCCTGGCCCAGCGCATCGTGCGCGCCAAGAACAAGATTCGCGATGCCGCCATTCCCTATGAAGTGCCCGAGGCCGATGCACTGGCCGAGCGGCTCGATGGCGTGCTGCAAACCATTTACCTGATGTTCAATGAAGGGTATTCCGCCTCCAGCGGCGAGCGCGTGCTGCAGGCAGAACTGTCGGCGGAAGCTATCCGCCTGGGGCGCCTGCTGCTTGCGCTGCTGCCGGCGGCGGAGGTGCGCGGCCTGCTGGCACTGATGCTGTTGCACGATGCGCGCCGCGCCGCCCGGGTGGATGACGACGGCGACCTGGTGCCGCTGGAAGAGCAGGATCGCAGCCTGTGGCACCGGGGCCAGATTGAGGAGGGCGCAGCTTTGGTGGTGGCGGCCCTGCAGGGCCAGCGCCCCGGCCCGTTCGGGCTGCAGGCCGCCATCGCCGCCCTGCACGCCGAGGCGCCCAGTGCCGATGCCACCGACTGGGCCGAAATTGCCGCGTTGTACACGCTGTTCCTGCAATTGCAGCCCTCGCCGGTGGTGGAGCTGAACCGGGCGGTGGCGGTGGCCATGCGCGACGGCCCCGCCGCGGGCCTGGCGCTGGTTGAGCAACTGGCGGCAAAGGGCGACCTCAAGGACTACCATCTGCTGCACGCGGCCCGCGCCGACCTGTACCGCCGGGCCGGGCAGGTGGCGCAGGCGCGCGAGGCCTATCGCAGCGCCATCGAACGCACCCGTCAGGCTCCGGAGCGGCGCTTTCTGCAAAAGCGCCTGGCAGCCTTGGGTGATTGATTCAGAAAAAACCGGCCGCGATGACAAATGGGTGTCGAAAGCACCGCCGGCCGGGCGACTAGGTACAAAACCTTCAACAGGAGAGAGCAACATGGCCAACAAACACGGTGAATTCATTTGGTACGAGCTGTGTACCACCGATGCTGACGGCGCCCAGCGCTTCTACAGTGACGTGCTCGGCTGGGAGATTGCCGACAGCCAGATGCCGGACATGGACTACCGCATTGTGCACGCCATTGACGGAGCCAGTGGCGCGCGCGAGCCCATCGGCGCCTTGATGCCGTTGACCGAGGAAATGACCGCCGCCGGCGCCCGGCCAGTGTGGCTTGGCTATATCGCCGTGGACGATGTGGATGCCAGCGTGGCCAGCATCAGCGCCCGTGGCGGCAGCGTGCACATGCCGCCCACCGACATCCCGGAGGTGGGGCGTATTGCCATGGTCACCGACCCCCAGGGCACGCCCTTCTACCTGATGAAGGGTATTCACGACACCTCCAGCCTGGCCTTTGCCTACGACCAGCCACGGCTGGGCCACTGTGCCTGGAACGAACTGATGACCAGCGACCCGGAGGCCGCCAAGGCCTTTTATTTTGACGAATTCGGCTGGACCAAGGACGGCGAGATGCCCATCGGCCCGTTGGGCATGTACGAGTTTATTCGCCACAACGGGTTGATAGGCGCCATCATGCGCAAGCCCGACGAAGCGCCCGCGCCGCTGTGGAACTACTACTTCCGCGTTGCCGACATCGACGCCGCCATTGCCACCATTGGCGCCAGTGGCGGCAGCGTACTGCAGGGCCCCGATGAAATTCCCGGCGGGGAGTTCACCATCATCGGCCTGGACCCACAGGGCGCCCCCTTTGCCCTGGTTGGCGCCCGCAAAGCCTGAGGAGCGAACGATGAAATACCTGTGCCTGGTTTATTACGACGAACAGAAAATGGCGGAATTGTCCCAGGCCGAGTGGGATGCCTTGAACCGCGAATGCATGGACTGCGTGGGCGGCCTGCAGGCAAGCGGCCACTTTCTGGAAGGGGCGCCCCTGCTGTCCACCGACACTGCAACCACACTGCGGGTGCGCGACAGCAAGGCCGTGGTCACCGATGGCCCCTTCGCCGAAACCAAGGAGCAGCTGGCGGGCTTTTACATGCTGGAGGCGCGAGATATGAACGAGGCCATTCGTCTGGCGGAGAAAATCCCGCCGGCACGCTACGGCTGTGTGGAAATCCGCCCGGTACGGGACCTGATGGCCGATGGCAACCTGCGCTGACGGCTGCTAACGCCAGCTCAAGATTGCAGCTTGACCTCAAGCTAAGATGAGGTTCTACACTGCGGCGCACTGTCCATGAACAACAGGAGCCAAAGTGATGCGCCAGATTCAACCTGACCTGTGGGAAGCGGCCACCGAAAGTCCTTTCCCTGGATTGACCACCCACGCCTACCTGCTGCGGCGCGAACAGGGCAATGTGCTGTTCTATGCCACCGCAAACAGCGACGAACTGGCCGCCATGGCGGATTTGGGCGGCGTGGCCTACCACTTCCTCAGCCACCGTGACGAATTCGGCGACAGCCTGGCCGAGGTGCGCGAACGCTACGGCGCCCAACTGGGCTGCCATCGGCTGGAGCAGGACGATTGCGCCCGGTACTGCCTGCCCGACAGACTGTTCGGCGAACGCGCGCTTCTGCTGGATGATGTTGAAGTGATTCCCACCCCGGGCCATTCCCCGGGCAGCGTCTGTTTTGTGGCGCGCGGCCACGGCAACAGGCGCTACCTGTTTACAGGCGATACGTTGTACTGCGCCGGCCCCGGGCGCTGGCGCGCTGGCTACATTCCAGGGCACAGCACCCGCGACGACGCTCTTGGCATGATCAGCAGCCTGGCGGTGATCCGCGAACTGGCGCCCGACCTGGTGATTTCCAGCGCCTTTTCGGGGGATACTGGCTACCAGGCGATGGCGCCGGGTGACTGGCCCGGCTATGTCGATGAGGCGCTGGCAGGCCTGCAGGCGGTGCTGGACGCCGATTGACGCCAGATGGAGCAAAGCATAGATGCAGACGCACAGGGAGCAATAACCATGAAGCGATTTCGGTTACAGGCACAGTTGTTCAAGGCACTGGCATCTAAGGCGCTGGCATTAAAAGCATTGGCATTAAAGTCATCGCCGCGCGTGTTGGCACTGACCCTGCCGGCGATCCTTGCCGGGTGCGGCACGCTGAACACCGCACCCAAAAGCAACGCCGACATCGGCCGGCAACTGGCGGGCAATGGCAGCTATTGCTCCTCGGTACCGAGGGTTTACAGCGGTGTGGCTTACGACCTCTGCCTGCTGAATGCCGAAGAGCGCTACCTCACCAGCAACACCTTCTTGCAGTACGGCATTCTCGCCGACCTGCTTGTTCTGTCCCCCGTTGCCGACACCGTGCTGCTGCCGGTCACCATCATGCAGCAGGCGAAGGTGGGCTCGGCCCCGGTAAACTGAGGGCACTGGTTCTGCGGGCAGGTGCAGTTGCCCGAAGCTGCCGCCAGAAGCTGCCTCAGCTGTGCTCAGGCATCAGGCCGCACGCCCTCCTGGTCAACAAAATGCCCGTACTGGCGCAGGGCGGGCAGCAGCGTGTTGTCGGCATAGGGGCAGCCGGTCGCCAGCGGGTCGGCTTGGCGGGATTTACCGGGTTGCCCGGGCGGGTGCCCCAGGCCGCGCTGCAGCTGACGCAACAGGGGTGCATAACCCGGCCGCCACGCCGTGAGGGACGGCAGGCTCTGGCGCAGGGCCTTGAGAATGCCGAGGCCAGCAAAGTCCAGATCGCCCCAGAAATAGACCGGCAGGCTGTCGCTTAGCCACCGCTGGTGGAAACGATCCGCATGGCTGCCGGGTAAAAATGCAAAGCGGGTGTGGCGGCTGCCGAGGCGCTCGGCACTGGCGCGAAAGCCACCGCTGTACAGCAGGGCATGGCCGGGCGGCGGTGCATCCGACAGGCGCAGAAAGCTGTCCTGGTTCTCAACTATTAGTAATTGTTCAAAGCCCTCCGGTGCAAAGGCCATCAGCAGCAGTGGCCGGGGCAGGATGGCCGCGGCCTGCTCGCCATAGAGCTTGTGCAGCAAGTCCTGCCGCTGGTCGAGAAACTTGGAGTCGCCCCGGAAGCAGCGCGCGGCAATCTCCCGCAGGGTCAGTGTGCCGTCGAGGGCCGTGCCAACGGCGGCGAAGCCGGCAATGAGTGCCGCAGGGTCATAGTCGGGATGGATCTGGCGCAGGGCCAGCAAGCTGGCGCCACCGTCGGCAAAGTGCGCATGATGCCTGGCGAGCGCCTGCTCCCAGGCCTGTTGCAGCGGGTCGATACGCGGTCGGTCCAGCCACTCGCGCAGCAGGTTTTCGGCATCCGGGTTCAAGCGCAACTGGGCATTCTGGTAGGGCTGATCAAAGGCGGCGACGTGGCGATCGAGCTGCAGGGTGAAGACCGGGTATTCGTCGACGAGTTTTTCGATCAACTGCCAGCGATAGTCGTTGTCCTCATCCTCACCAGAGCGAAAAAGCGCGGGTAGGGTGCCTGGCCTGACCCGCAGGGTGACGTCGCGTTGGCGCGGCTTCTCCAGCCGGGTGAGCAAATCATCCAGCAATTTGCGCAGCCAGGGTTCCTCGGCCAGCCAGCCCGGCGCCGCCACGCGCTACACCTCTTCCATAAAATCCAGTGCCCCCTGCTGGCGGATCACCCGCCGGTGCTGGGCCCACAGTTCCGCCACGCGCTCTTGGTTCAGTTGCTGGCGGTCCACCAGCACGCGGGTATTCAGCTCGCCCACGGGCTGGGGGCTTGGCACTTTGCTGAACACGAACTGGTTGCTGACCAGATCGATGAAGGGGCCGGCCTTGGAGGTGGGCATGATGAAAATGAGCTGCAGGCCCAGGGTCTGGGTGAGGTAGCCGATCACTTCCCGCGAGCGGGTTTCGTCCATGTGCATGAAGGCTTCGTCGACAATCACCATGCGCAGGTGGCTGTCGCCCTCGCTGAAGCGGAAGGCGCTGGTGATGGCGGCGGCGCGGATGATGTAGGCGGGGGTTTCCAGCTGCCCGCCGGAGCCGGTGCCGTACTGGCTGAGGCGAATGGGCGCTTTGTTTTCCGGGTGTTTGAGGATGTCGTAGCGGCGGTATTTACGGTAGTCGCTGATGCGCTCAAGTTCGCGCAGGGCCTGCTGCTCGTCGCCATCCAGTAGCAGGGCGAGCAGGCGGTCGCGCACGGCGCTGGCTTTGTCGGACAGGCTGGCGTCGAACAGGCTGCTGCCATCGCCCAGGTTGGGAATATCGATGATTTCGCGGAAAAAGTCCCAGTATTCCTTGTACTCCGGCAGCCAGCTCCAATCGAAGGCGAAGCGTTCGCGGTCGGCGCCAAAACGGTGGTGCTCCAGCTCTTTGTTGAGGCTTTTCAGGGTGCGCTCGCCGTCGCGAATGGCCTGGTGGATTTCGTGGCAGAGGTCGCTGACGAAGGTGGTGTTGAAGGTGTCCCGCAGGGTGGCGAGCTGTTCCTGTTTTTCCAGCAGCACGTTGTTACGCAGGCGGTTGTGCAGGTTGTCGAGCTGCTGTTGCAGGCCGCGCACGTGGCCAAAGAAGGGGGCGCTGTGCAGGGCTTCGGCGCTGTCCAGCAGCACCTGGTCGGCGGGCTGCCCCTGGGCGTTGTAGCTGCGCACGGTTTGCTCCAGCGCCACGGCCTGCTGGGTGAGGGTGTCGCTGAGCTGGCGCTCTTCGCTGGCAAAGTCGATGTCTTCGTGGCTGGCGGCCAGGCGCTGTTCCATGGCATCGATGCGCGGCTGCACATCCAGCCCCGGCCAGTGGCGCTCGCCCGCCAGCAGGGCTGCCTCGGCATCGTCCCGGGCCTGCTCCAGCGCTTCGCTGCGATCGGCAAAATCGCGCAGGCGTTTTTCGGCGATTTTCAGCTGTTCTTCAAACTGCCCGCTGCGGCTGTCCTGGTCGCGCTGTTCCTGCTCCAGCGCCGCGTAGCGCTGTTCGGCCATCTCGCGCTCCTGCTCCAGGTCGCGGTGGGCGCTGAGGTCCAGGCTTTGCAGGGCGCGTTCCAGTTCGCGCAGCTGGCGCTGATGGTCGAGCAGGTTGCCCACGGTTTCCACCCACTGCAGGGGGCGAAAGCGACCGACCTGCTGCTGCAGCTGCTTTACCGCCTGGTAGGCATCGGTGGCCTTCTGGTAGTGGGTCTGTACCTGCTCCAGGGCCTGCTGCTGGGCGCGCAGGTTGCGTTCGCGGGCGGCTTCGCCGAACACCAGTTCGCTGTCGTCCATGTCGCAGCGGAACAGGGCGTAGTTGCCGGATGCCAGGCCATCGGCGGTGATGCCGCGGCGGGTCAGGCGCAGGGTGTCGGCATCGGGCACCCGCTGTACGCTGCCGTAGGACGCCTTGAGGTAGTGCTCCGCAATGCGGTGGGAGAAGCGCAGCACGTGGAAGATGGAGTCCTCCGCCAGGGACTGCCGCTCGGCATCGCGGCGGGCCTGTTCGCCCTGGATGACCCGCGCCCGGTTGCGGCGGCTGCCGGCCAGCCGGCGCACAATGCGGATGGCCTCGGCCTCGTAGTCGGGCTCCACCAGAATGCCGAAGCGGGCGCCGCCCAGGTAGCCTTCGATGGCCATCTGCCATTGCGGGTCGCTCACGTCCACGTGGTCGCACAGTACCCGTGGGTCGGCCTGCGGGCACTGTTGGCGAATGGCGGCCAAGGCGTCTGAGACATCCCGTGGGTAGCTGACCCGGTGCGCCCTGAGGGTGCTGATTTGCTGTTCGATGCGCTGCTGTTCCTGTTCGGCGGCGCGCATCTCCCGCTCGCGCTCTGCCACCAGCCGGTCCAGCCGCTGGGCCAGACTCAGGCGGTCGCTGTCGGCCTGCTCGTCCTCGCTGCCGTGCAGGATGGCGGCGAGCTGGTTGTGCAGGGGTTGTTCGCTGCGGCTCTCGTCAAGGCCGGCTTCCAGCGGGCTGAGGTCAATCCAGTCACGGGCCAGCAGCTGGTTGAGGTCTGGCAGGCTGTGGTCGGCGCGCCCCAGCAGCGCCTTGGTGCCATCGCGCCAACCGCGTCCGGCCAGCTCCGGCAGGGCCAGCGCCAGGCTGTGGCGATTGAGCAGGTCGCGGATGTTCTGCAGGGCGCTCAGGTTGGTGTTGCGCTGCTGATCCTGCTCCAGCAGGGGGCGCGCGCCGGCGTGCAACTGGGCGGTGATCTGCTGGTGTTTGTCTTCCAGCTCGGCCTTGGTGCGCAGGGCGGGCACGCCCTGGATGCGCGCTTCCAGCGCCACCAGTTCCCGGTGTACCTGCTGCAGGCGCTTGTGGGTTTCGGCCCGCTCGCTGGCCAGGGCCTTTTGCTGCTGGCGCAGTTGCAGTTGCTGGTCCTGCTCGCTCACCAGCAGTTTCTGGTTGCGCTGTTGCTGCTGGGCGGCGGCGCCGTAGGCCACCGCCTGGTGCTGCAGCCAGCTTTCCAGGTAGTCGTCGGCCCTGTTGCGGGCCTGCGCCAGCAGCTCCACGCTGTCGCGCAGCTGGCGCGCCTCGGCCTCCATGCCGTGCACGGTGCGCAGCAGGTCGCGGATGCGGCGGATGGTGTCGCCAAGCTCCCGGGCCTCCAGCACTTCGCCGGCCACAAACTGGTCGATGGAATCCACCGGTTTGTAGGCCATGAAGCGGGCAAAGGTGCGCGCGGCGTTGCTGCCTTCGCGCTGGGATACGGCGTCGCGCTTGCCGCGCAGGGCGCCGTACAGGCGGGCGAGGTAGGCGCCCTTGCGCTCGTAGGTTTCCACGGCTTTTTTGCCGAATTCCTGGCGCAGCAGGTTGGGCAGCTCGGTGACCGGCACCACGTGGTCGCCATCCGGGTAGCTGCGCACGAAGTGCGATTTCAGCAGCATCTCCCCCGGTACAATCATCAGCAGCAGCTCGTCCTGCCGCGCCTGGGCGCTGGCGCCGGCCCTGTCCAGGTGGGCGCGCACGCCGATCACCGCGGTGAAGGGTTCGGCGGTTTCGCCCTTGGTGGGGTGGAACACGCCGGCAATGTAGCCGTCGCAGTCCCAGGGGCGGGCGAAGGCGCCGTCGTCGCAACCGAGTATGTAGGAGGCGAGGGTGCGCACCTGTTTGCCGCCGCGGCCGCGCTGGGTGGTTTCGTCCTGGCCGGGGTTGAAGGTAAAGAGGTTGTCCCGGGCCGCTGTCATCAGGGTTTGCAGGGCGTCGGCGGCGGTGGTTTTGCCGGAGCCGTTGCCGCCGGAGAACAGGTTCACCGGGCCAAATTCCAGCGCTTGCGGCGGCAGGTTGCCCCAGTTCACGGTGATGGCGCGTTTCAGGTACATGGGTGGCGGTTATTCCTGTTCGTCGTCGTCAGGGCTGTGCGCGTCTGGCGCCGCGGGGCCGGCCAGTTCCGCCAGCACGGTGTCGGTCACCAGGGCGGTGATGTCGGGGCGCACCACCAGCCAGGATTCGCCGTCTTCCAGGGCTTCGTCGCCGGCGCTGCGGATCAGGCGCAGCTGGCGCAGGCGGCGAAACAGGGCGCGGCGCTCGGTGGCGGCCTCGGGCAAGGGCTTGCCCAGCAGGTTTTTGCTGGCCAGGCTCACCGCCTCCAGCGGCAACACCGCCTGGCCCTGCTCGTCGATCTGACCCTCCCGCAGGGCCTTGTCGTACTCGGCTCGCAGCACCAGAATCAGCGCCACCTCCTGCTGGTTCAGGCGTTCGCGCAGGCCGCTGTTGAAGCTGTCGCCGGCATCGCCAAGGCCGGGCACTTCGGCGCCCGGGGGGAACAGGCGCAGGGAGTGAAAGCGCGGCTCGTGCAGCAGGCGCACTTTCACCACGGACAGGTAGTCCTCCACCAGATCTGCCACCTGCAGGTAGCGGTCGTAGAGCTCCGCCTCGCGTTTGCTTTCGTCGCGGCACAGCACGCCGTTGTCCAGCAGGCGGATCATCAGTTCGGAGAATTGCTCGGGGCGAAGGCCGCGGGCCTCCAGCGCCGCTTCAAGGGCGTTGCGCATCGTCATCCTGTTCCAGTTCCAGCAGGAAGCCGTCCCTGCGCTCAAAATAGTGTTCGCCGCTGATGTCCCCGGTGGGTTCCACCTTCAGGCGAAAGCCCGCCTCGCCGTGGTCCGCGCTGCCCAGTTCGATGACGTGGCTGAGGGCCAGCAGGTCGGCGGCGTTGTCGATGGGCAGGTCGCGGTTGTCGATGCGGCGGCTGGCGCCAAGGGCCTGGCGCAAATAGTCGCGCAGGGCGCCGCCGTTGATGCTGAAGGCTTTTTCCAGTTGCTGCTGAAGGTACAGGTCGCGCAGGGTGGCGGCGTCCGGGGCGTCCATCTCCGTTACCCGGCTCTGCACCGGGCGCGGCTGGCGGCGCTCGCGCAGGCGGTTGTGGGCCGGGTCCACCAGGCCCACCCGTAGCCCGGCCATGGCCTGTCCGGCGGCGGCCAGGCGGGTGTTGAAGGTGTCTTCGTCCAGGGCCGACAGGGTGCGGCACAGGCCCACGATGTCGTTGTGTTTCTGGCTGTGGATGTAGCTGAGCTGGCGGATGATGATATCGGCGCGCCGGGTAAAGCCCTGCAGGGTGCGGCGCAACGCCGGCAGCATGATGTCGGCCGCGCTGCGCATGCGCTGGTCGATGCTGTCCAGCACCTGCCACAGCACCGAGGCGTCGTCGCTCACTACCAGGTCCGGCGCCAGCCGGCGCAGCTCGCGCTCGGCCCGGGCCTTCCAGTCCTTTGGCCTGCGGCGGATTTTGCCGATGGTGCTCTGGATGCGGTCGCGGTGTTTTTCCACGCTGTCTGCCGACAGGCGAATGGCCACGTCGGGCTGGAAGCGTTTTTCCATGAAGTCAAAGAACTGGTCCGACGCCTGCTGCACCAGTTGCTGGGCTTCCACCTCCCGCACCAGTTCCCGCTTGCGCTCTTCCAGCTCGGCGATGATGTCGGTGAAGTCGGCGATGATGCGCTCGGAGTGTTCATGGGCGTCCAGCAGGTCGTAGACCTCGCCGCGCTCCAGGAAGGCCGCCAGGGCGTTCAAGGTGTTGCGGGTGTTGCGGTGGCGGGTGCGCACGCTGCGCCCGTCCACCTCCGCCAGGGTCTGGGTAAACAGGCGGCCGCTGCGGCTGAAGGGGTAGGTGGACTGGAAGGAGGCCTCGTCCTTGTCGCGCTTGAGCCAGCCGTAGTCCACCAGCTGGTTGAGAATCCACCCGGCCTGCTCGCGGTTGTTGTGAAAACGGCCCTCGTCGTCGCCCTCCAGCAGGGGCGCGCGCTCCAGGGCCTCGCAGAACAGGTCGATCACCTGTTCCCGGCGCAGGGATTCGCCGTAATCCGCCTGGGCGCTGTACAGCCGCTCGTGCAGCAGGCGCAGGCATTCGGCAATCTGCTCGCGGTACTTGCCGGTGAGCGGACGGAAGAACTGGCTGCGTTCGTCGCTGAAAAACATGGTCCCGGCGGGTTCTCTGGGGCTGGCGGGCGGCGGGGTGACGGTGAAAGACGGCACATTACCAGAACTGCGCCGGCGGCAGTAGAAGCCGGCGCCGCTTCTGCGGTTTTAAGTGGCTCCCGGCCGGCCCCGCCCGCGCGCCAGCGCCGCCAGGGCAAGCAGTGCCAGCAGGCCAAAGCCCACCAGCACCGGCGCAAAGCCGATGCGATCCGCCAGGGCGCCCATGATCAGGCTGCCGATGGCCGGGGAGCCCATGGTGAGCACCGTCCACAGGCTGAGCACCCGGCCGCGAAAACGCTCCTCCACGCTTAGCATGGCCAGTGCCTGGCAACCGGTGCCCACCATGGTGGTGGCCAAACTGAGAATGAGCACAATGGCGCCCACCGCCAGCAGATCGTCGGCCCAGGGGCTTGGCAGCAGCGCCAGGGCGGCGCAGGCCAGGCTGGCGAATACCATGCGCGCCAGCACAGTTTCGCTGCCGCGCTGGCGGGTGAGGGCCAGGCCGCCAAGGATGGAACCGGCGCCGGCGGCTGCGGTGAGGATGGCCAGGGTGTGTGGGTCGCCAGCGAGCAGTTTGCCCGACAGGGCCGGCAGCAGCTCGATCACCGAGCGCCCCAGCAGGCCGTTGGCCATGGTCAGCAGCAGGGTCAGGCGAATGGCGGGGCGCGCCAGGGCAAAGGCCAGGCCGTCGCGAAACTGCTGCCAGACAGGGGCGCTCTGCACCGGGGGGCGGTTGTCCTGGCAGTGCACCCGCAGCATGGCCAGGGCGCCGGCGGCAAACAGCAGCCCGCCGGTGGCAAAGCCCAGCACCAGGCCTGCAGCAGCCAGCAGGCTGCCCGCCAGCGCCGGCCCCAGAATGCGGGCCAGGTTGAACACCACCGCCGACAGGCCGATGGCCCCCGGCAGGGCGCCGCGGGATACCAGCAGGGGAATCAGGGTCAGGCGCAGGGGCTGGTGGGCGGCGCTGATGGCGCCGGTGGCCAGCGCCACCAGCAACAGGGCGGGAATGGCAAAGGCATCCAGCGCCACAGTCGCGGCCGCGCCCAGCCCCAGCAGGGCCTGGGACGACAGTGTAAACAGCAGCCCGTTGCGCGGGTTGATGCGATCCGCCAGTACACCGAACAGCGGCGAGAGCACAAAAGTCGGCACCAGCATCACCGCGCTGGCAATGCCCACCCACAGGGCGGCGTGGGTCAGCTCCCAGGCGCTCCAGCCAATCAGGAAGCGGGTGACCCAGGTGCCCATGGTGGACAGGCACATGGCCAGGAAATAGCGGCGAAAGGCGGGCTCGGCCAGGGGCGAGCTGCGCTCATCCCGGTGATTTTCTGTGGGCGGGTCGGCGGGGCTGGCTGTGGTGGCGTTAGCGGGCCGGTTGTCGCCCGGGGCATTGGGCCTGGGGTCGCTTGTGGATGGCGGCATGGTGTCTCGGCTGTCGGGGCAGGGGCGGGCAGGGCGCGCGGGGCCACTGTAGCGAGTGCGCCAGCATCTGACAATGTAAAGGAGGTTGAGCGCCACGCCACAGTCACATGGGTGTCATAAAACTGTCTTAGTCTGGCGGCTGTTGCACAGAGGGCCGTTCGGGGTTTTGCATCTTCCGCTATCCATTCGTGACCGTGCCAGGTGGCTTGGCCTGTTTGCCCTGCTGCTGGTTGCTTTGCTGGGCGCCAGCCTGTGGCTGTCGCGCCAGGGTCTGGGCACGCTTCGCCTCAGCGACTACGAGAGCGCCACCTGCAGCACCGGCCGCGCCGACGGGCCGCGCCTGCAATTGCTGACACTGACCCCGGTGCGGGCGGAGCAGGTGGTGCAGCGCCTGTGCAGCAACCCGGTGGTGGGCGAGCACTACGCCGGGGTGGAGATTCGCTGGCGCAGCCGCGGGTTTCTTACCGCGCGCCACATTCTGGAGGGCCAGTACGACCTGTTCTGGAACCGGGAGCACCTGCTGCTGGGCATGGTGCCGGACTTTTACGACTACTACCGCCCCCTGCTGCAAACGCCGAGTTACGGGGTTTACTGGCTCAGCCGGGGCGCGCCGGTGGAGATGACAGCCGCCTACTTCGAGGGCCGCACGGTGGGGCTGGTGGAAGATACCCGCAGCCAGACCTTCTACCTGCAGCCGATGAACGCCCTCACCGGTGCCGGCATTCAGCTGCGCCCGGATCAATTGCGCCACTACCGCGACTCCCAGAGCCTGTACCGGGCCTTTGCCGAGGGCGAGGTGGATTTGATCAGCAGCCCGGCGGATTTGGCCCGGCGCCTGAACATGCCCCACGACTACACCACCTTGATTGACGCCGAGGTGCCATCCGGCGCCTGGTACGTGAAGCAGCGCCTGTGGGGCAGCGGGGTGGAGTGCGCCCTGCTGGACGCGCTGATGGCGCTGGAGCCGCTGATTGGCGGGCGCCACTCACAGCCGGTAGCGGCAAGCTGCCCGTGAATAGGGCGACGACGGGGCGCCGCTGGCGCCTTTGGCTGGCGGGGCTTGCCCTTTTTGCCCTGTCCCTTGCCTGCGGGCAGTGGGTGGCCCTGCGCGATATCAGCCGCGGCCTGGTGCAACAGGTGGAGGCCGGATTACCGCCGCAGGTGTCCTGGGTGAGCGAGGACTGGGACGGGCGCGGCCAGTTTCTTGACCACTTCGTGCAGACCGTGAATGCAGACCTGGCCAGCCTGCCGCTGGCCAGGCCCCTGGGGCCCTTCCGCCAGTGCAGCGCCCGGGTGCTGGCCCTGGAAGGGGAGGCCTACGGCACCCGCCAGACTGGCGAGAAGCCGGTGCCGCTGACCTGGCGCCAGGGCGAACACCGGCGCAGCATGGCGCTGGGCCTGCGCTGCCAGCGCAACTGGCCCTGGCTGCTGGCGGTGCATGGCGGGCTGGCAGCCCTGGCATTGCTGCTGCTGGCGGTGCTGCCGGTGCCGGTGTCCACGCGGCGCCAGGATATGCAGGGGCGGCTGGCTGCACAGGGAGTCAGCGCCCGGCAGGCCCGGCAGCTGTGCGCAGGCCTGGATCATCTGCGGGAGGGCCACCTGCAGGCACTGGATGTACTGCTGGGCGCCGCTCCTGAAGACGGGCATCGAGCCGTGGCGCAGGACTTTGCACTGTTGCTGGCGCAGGGCGATTTGACCACCACCCAGGTGCCCTGGTTCGAGGCGGGGTTGCGGCACTATGCCGGCGACTGCGAGCGCGCCCTGGCCGTGGCCCGCCACGATGACGAACTGGTGCTGCAGGTGCCGTGCTGCACCGTGCGCGTCCACGGGCTGGCCATTGGCCTTTCCACCACGCCCTTCTTTTATTACCTGTGGTATGCCCGGCTGCGCCTGGTGGACACGGCGGCCGGCGGCTGGCTGGTCAACCCGGCCACCCACCGCGCCGACCCGGCGCAGGGGGCGGCCCTGGCGGACTTGATGGCGGCATCTGGCGGGCACAGCAAGGCCATTCGCGATTTGCGCGAAAAGGGCCTGCGGGCCAAGACCCTGGACCAGAACCGCAGCAAGATCAAAGACCAGCTCTGCGCCGTGCTGGGAGAGCCGCTGGCCGCCCCCTACCTGTTCGAGATGGAGCGCGACGAGCGCACCGCCCGTTTTCGCTGCCGCCTGGCCCTGACGCCGGCGCGCATCTGCATCGAAGGCGCTTCCGGCGCGCTAAAAGAGCCTCACGATATCCTGCCGGATGCTCTGTAACCTGCTGAAAATGAAGGAAAAGTATTTTAGAGACATCTCCAGGGCCCCAATGTGGTGCCCTGTAACAAAAACATCATTGACCATCCCGATACTGCTGCCCCGCGAAGCCTGACAACACCGTTCAGACCGCCAATTCAGACAGCTTTGGAGTATGGGGAAATGAAACGTCACACTTACCATCGAGCGCCGCTGGCGCTGGCCGTTGCCGCCGCCGGATTCTCGTTTGCCGTACAGGCCCAGGACACCATCATGCTTGAGGAGGTGGTGGTGACCGGCACCCCCATCCGCGACAGCCAGCAAGCCTCGCTAGATGCCAAGCGCCTGGCCGACAACTATGTGGACATTGTCTCTGCCGACACCATCGGCCAGTTTCCGGACCAGAACCTGGCCGACTCCCTGGGCCGCCTGCCGGGCCTTGCCATCGAGCGCGACCAGGGCCAGGCCCGCTACATCAACCTGCGCGGCGCACCCTTTCGCTACACCACCATCGCCTTCGATGGCATTGACGTACCCGGGGCCGAGAACGGCCGTATCCCGCGTTTTGACAGCTTTCCCTCGGTGATTACCCGCCGCATTGAAGCCAACAAGGCGGTACTTGGCAGCATGCCGGGTGAATCCGTGGCGGGCTTTATCAACATCCACACCTTCAGCCCCTTCGACAGCGAAGGCTTCTCCATGGCGGCGGATGTGGGCACCGGCCAGCAGGACCTGGGCGATGGTGACATCGAGAAGTACGCCCTGCGCGGCTCCTGGTCCAACGATAACTTCGGGGTGATGGCCTTCGGCTCCGAGAACAGCCGCGAGCAGGTCACCGACAACCGCGAATACGACCTGGACCACGACGCCAACGGCCAGCTACTGGTGAACGAGCTGGACTTCCGCAGCTACAAGATCAAGCGCGAAGACAAAAGCTATGGCGGGCGCATTGAATACCGTGGCGATGGTGCCATTCAGCGCCTGTTTGCCTCCACCCTCTACAGTGAATTCCAGGACCACGAAGAGCGCAACCAGTTCGCCTTCGCGCCTCTGGAGCCGGCGGTGGGCACCACCGGCGAGAACATCCCCATGCTGGTATCGCGCAACCTGGAGGAGGGGCTGTACGAAAACTCCACCGACACCACCACCCTCGGGCTGGATGTACAGGCCGGCCAGTGGTTTGTGGAAGGGCGGGTGAATTACACCGAGACCACCTCCAGCATGGACCTGCCCATTCCCTACAGCGTCGGCGGCTTCACCCTGGCGGGCTACGATGTGACCGACCTGGAAGACTCCAAGGTCTTCCTGCCCGGCCCGCTGTCGGACATCCAGTACGCCCAGACCCTGGGCCTGCACTATGTGCAGTCGCTGGATATCGAGGCCACCCAGTACAAGCTCGACGCCAGCCGCGACCTCACCCTGTTCGGCCGCTCCTCCACCCTGTCCTTCGGCGCCAAGTGGGATGACCGCGAAGCCGACGGCTTTATTGCCCAGCCCGTGCTGGGGGCCTTCCCCGGCGACATCAACATTGAGGACTACAACACCGGCGAGCGCTGGGACGCCAACACCAGCAACACCATCGGCGGCACCTACTACGACAACGCCGGCCTGTACAACGCCTGGGCCAGCGCGGCGGATTTGTCCACCGACGGCCTGATCTCCCCGGAGAACCAGATCGCCATCGAAGAGGACATTCTGGCGGTGTACGGCATGGTGCGCTCGGAGTTCAGCTGGGGCAACATCGTGGCCGGCCTGCGGGTGGAGCAGACCGACTACACCAGCAGCGGCACTCAGGACGACACGCCGGTATCGGTGGAGGACGACTTCACCCACTACCTGCCCAGCGCCCATATCAACATCGACCTGGCGGAAGACCTCAAATGGCGCATTTCCGCCTCCACCGGCGTTAACCGCCCCACCTACAACGAGTGGCGCGCCGCCGCCAGCGTGGATGTGGCCGAGCAAACCGTCACCGGTGGCAACCCGACCCTGGAGGCCGAAGAAGCCATCGGCTTTGATACCTCGATCGAGTGGTACTTTGCCCCGGCCAGCATCCTCTCCGCCGGCGCCTTCTACCGCGAAATCGACAACGTCATCTACACCGACGTGTCCACCATCGACGGCGGCATCTACTTCCCGGCGGCCGCTGGCGAGCGCTGGGAATTCCAGGGCGCGGTTAATGGCAAGGACGGCATGATGCAGGGCCTGGAGCTGAACGCCATTGCCCTGGCCGAGGACGTGCTGCCGGCGCCCTTCGACGGCCTTGGCATCAGCGCCAACCTCACGGTAATGGAATCCGAGTTCAAGACCCTGGACGGGCGCACCCTCGACCTGCCGGGCACCTCCGACATGGTGTACAACGCCTCCCTGTTTTACGAGAAGTACGACGTGTCGGTGCGCCTGAACTACCAGTACCGCGACGAGTGGATCTCCCCCATCGAGGACCCCAGCGAATACTGGGGCGAGCAGGAACGGGTTGACTTATCGGTGGTGTACACCCTGCCCTTTGCGTGGGAACAGACCGCCGTGTCGGTGTACGCCAACGCCAACAACCTTACCGACGAGACCGACGTGCGCTACGCTGGCAACGGCACCATCAACCAGAGCGAGAGCTACGGCCGCCGCTACCTGGTGGGCGTGCGGGTCAACTTCTGATCAGGGACTTACACAAGGAATACCCTATGAAACCACTGAAAATACTCGCACTGGCCGTGAGCCTTGCGACCCCGGTTGCCGCCCAGGCGGACATCGCCCAGGCCCAGGCCCTGCAGGCGCAAACCGGCGCCCTGGACACCTACCGCAACGTGCTGCCGCTTGAGGGCGGATCCAACTTCCGCGACATGGGCGGCTACCAGACCCGCGACGGCCACACCGTGCGCCGCGGCCTGCTGTACCGCTCCGGCGTGATGACCGGCCTGACCGCCGACGACGTGGACTACCTGGCCGACTTTGACTTTGCCACCGTGGTTGACCTGCGCAGCTCAGAAGAGCGCGAACTGTTCCCCAACCGTTGGGCGAAGGCGGCCGAGATCGACTACATCAGCCTTGACTACAGCATGATCGACATGATGAAAGCTGGCATGCAGGACGGCGAACGCCCCGACATGGCGACCCTCTACAAAAGCCTGCCTTACAGCATCAAGCCCCAGCTCAAGCAGTACTTCGCCCAGGCCGTGGCCGGCCACGCTCCGCTGGTGGTGAATTGCTCCGCCGGCCAGGACCGCACCGGCATCGCCTCGGCCCTCATGCTCACCGCGCTGGACGTGCCCCGGTCGCGCATCGTGCAGGACTACGTGCTGTCCACCGAATACCGCCGCCCAGCCGTGGAGCGCGGCGGCGTGGACATCGGCAAAGCCGCCGAAACCAACGCCTTTGCCAAAATGATGCTGCGCTACGCCGACAAAGAGCAGAGCATGGCAGCCCCGCTGATCACCGAAGAGGGCGTGCCCTACCTGGTGTACGCCCTGCAGCAGATTGAGGCGGACTACGGCTCGGTGCTGGCCTTTATGGACAAGGAACTGGGTGTGGGGGATAAGGAAATTGCGGCGCTGAAGCGGTGGTATTTGCTGTAGCGTTGACAGTTGGCCGGGCTGCAGGGAGGTGCGCACTGCCTTGCGGTCCAGCCACCTGTCGCCCAGACGCACAGGTATTTCCGGCCGGGTGCTATTCGTTGAAATTGGTGCTTGCAATTTCAGGAGCGACCACTGAGTATATATACAGTAGTTTTACTGTATGACTTAGTGAGCACCCGGAGGCACAACATGGACGCCAACAAACAGAAAGCACTGGACGCCGCCCTGTCCCAGATCGAACGCCAGTTCGGCAAGGGCACGGTAATGCGCATGGGCGACAACGAGCGCGTCGCCATTCCCGCCATCTCCACTGGCTCCCTGGGCCTGGACATTGCCCTGGGTATCGGTGGCCTGCCCAAGGGCCGTATCTGCGAGATTTATGGCCCGGAATCCTCCGGTAAAACCACCCTTACCCTGCAGGTGATCGCCGAGGCCCAGAAGGCCGGCGGCACCGCCGCCTTTATCGACGCTGAGCACGCCCTGGACCCGATCTATGCCGAAAAGCTGGGCGTGCAGGTGGATGACCTCATCCTGTCCCAGCCGGACACTGGCGAACAGGCCCTGGAAGTGGCGGAGATGCTGGTGCGTTCCGGCGCGGTGGATGTGCTGGTGGTGGACTCCGTGGCCGCCCTGACGCCCAAGGCCGAGATCGAGGGCGAGATGGGGGATTCCCACGTTGGCCTGCAGGCCCGCCTGCTGAGCCAGGCCATGCGCAAGCTTACCGCCACCATCAAGCAGACCAACTGCCTGGTGATCTTCATTAACCAGATCCGCATGAAAATCGGCGTCATGTTCGGCAACCCCGAAACCACCACCGGCGGTAACGCTCTCAAGTTCTATTCCTCTGTGCGCCTGGACATTCGCCGCATCGGCGCAGTCAAGGACGGCGACGAGGTCGTGGGCAACGAAACCCGGGTCAAGGTGGTGAAAAACAAAGTATCGCCCCCCTTCAAGCAGGCCGAATTCCAGATCATGTACGGCAAGGGCATTTACCACATGGGCGAAGTCATCGACTGGGGCGTCAAACTCAACCTGGTGGACAAGTCCGGCGCCTGGTACGCCTACAAGGGCGACAAAATTGGCCAGGGCAAGGCCAATGCCGCCAAATTCCTAGAGGACAACCCGGCGGTGGCCAACGAGATCGAGACCGCCATCCGTAGCCAGACCATGACCTCGGCAGCCCCGGCCAAGGCCGCAGAGGCAGACGCCGAAGAATCCACAGCGGAATAAGGCAATCCTGCCCGCTTACCTTCGGGGCGGCGGGCACAAGGCGGCTCTGGTTGCCTGTCGAGTTTCAACGTGAATCTACTGTTTTCCCCCCTCGGCGCCGGGTCCACTGAACCCACTCTCGCTCCCGGCGCCTTTTTTAGCCCCCGTAACCTGCCATGCGGCGCCACCTTGTGCCTGCAATCTCACGCCGGTAAATGCCCCCATGCACGCTGAAGCCTCGATGGAAGAAGCGGCTGAAGAGCCGGCCGACGAACTCACTGGAGCACCGGCCGAACAGTCTCCCGAGGCGGCAGATACCGTGATGCAGCACAGTGACGGCGTCGACCCCGCCGCCATCCGCCGCGCGGCCATGGATCTGCTGGCCCGGCGGGAGCACTCCCGCAAGGAGTTGCAGCAGAAGTTGTCCCGGCGCTTCGGCTCGGCTGCGCTGGGGCCCGATCTGGAGCAGAAGGTCGAGCAGAAGGTCGGGCAGAAGGTCGGGCAGAAGGTCGAGCAGGAACTGGAGCGCCTGCAGGCGGAAAACCTGCAAAGCGATGCCCGCTACGCCGAGAGCTTTGCCCGCCAGCGCATGCTGCGCGGCTACGGCCCCCTGCGCCTGCGCCAGGAAATGCGCCAGAAGGGTATTCCCGATGCACAGGCAAACCTGGCGCTGGAGGCTCTGGATGTGGACTGGTTCGAGCAGGCCCGTGCGGTTTGCGAGAAGAAGTTCGGCGCCGCAGCGGCGGCTGACCTCAAGGAAAAAAGCCGCCGCCAGCGCTTTCTGCAGTACCGGGGCTTCAGCCAGGATCATATCAGCGCCTGCCTGCAACCCTAGCCCCGTTTGCTAAGCTGTGTAGGGCGACGGCCGGCCCTCGCTGCGCTGTTGCCGACGAGGGGGCTGGCGGGTGCCATCCACGCTGGTGGACAATATCCCGGGCACAACAACACTGAGTAACGACAAGAGGACAGGCCATGTCGATCCTGACTGATTCGCGCGCCAGTGCAGCACCCTGGCATCTTTGGGTAGTGGGTGTGGTGTCGCTGCTGTGGAACGCGGCAGGGGCCTTTGACTTCACCATGACCCAGACCCGCAATGCCGAGTACATGAGCGCCTTCACCCCGGAGCAACTGGACTACTTTTACGGCCTGCCCCTGTGGGTACTCATCTGCTGGGGCATTGCGGTGTGGGGAGCCGTGCTCGGCTCGATTCTGCTGTTGCTGCGTAAGCGCCTGGCGGTGGCAGTATTTTTGGTATCGCTGGTTGGCATGGTATTGACCACCGTACACAGTTACGTGCTGTCCAACGGCCTGGAGGTGATGAATGATCCCTTTGCCCTGTGGTTTTCGGGCGCGATTTTTGTCGTTGGTCTGTTTCTGCTTATCTATGCGGGCAACCTCAGCCGGCGCAACATCCTGCGTTGACCGGCGCTCCCCGTTTCGGTGCGGCCCTGCACCAGCCTGAGGCCCGTTTGGAGTGCAGGTTTGCGCTTGTCGAGAGGAGATATGGGCTCGTTGCCGGTGAATACCGGTCTTTTCAAAAGTTGGCCCGTTGATTGCATTGGTCAGGGAGTACCACCAGGTCTACAATTTTCGGCAACGAAGCCTGCACCTCATCGCGTTGAAAAACGCGCTGGCGTGCAGGTTTTTTTTGGCAGGCATGTTTGAAGGCCTCACAGTTTGATACGCATGCAGTTGGATAGGAGAACAGAATGGGCAAGCAGGGGCGGTTTGGCGTTTGGCGGAGTGGGGTGCTGCTGGGCATGGTGGCCTTGCTTGCCGCGGGTGCCCGGGCCGAAGGGGGTGCCGATAGCTATGTCGATAGTCATGTCGATAGCGGCGCCGCCTCCATCGACGAAATGCTGACCAAGGGTGATGTCGAGTTGGACCTGCGCTACCGCTTTGAGCATGTGGATCAGGACGGCTTTGACCACAATGCCGACGCCTCAACCCTGCGCACCCGTATCGGCTTTACCACCGCTGCCTGGAAAGGCCTCAGCCTGATGGCGGAAGTGGACAATGTCACCGCCATCGGCGCCGAGGATTACAACTCCACAGAAAACGGTGAAACCCAGTTCCCGGTGGTGGCAGACCCGGAGGGCACTGATATCAACCAGGTATGGGCCCGTTACAGCGCCGGGGATGCCTCTGGCACCTATGGGCGCCAGCGCATCCTGCATGGCAACGAGCGCTTTATTGGCGGTGTGGCCTGGCGCCAGAACGAGCAGACCTATGACGGTTTTCGCCTGCAGTGGCAGGCCCAGGCCCAGGCCGTGGAACTGGACTATGCCTACGTGTACAACGTCAATCGTATCTTCGGCCCCGATGATGGCGCGCAGCCGGCCGACTGGCACGGCAAAAATCACTTCCTGCGACTCAAGGCCAGCCCCTGGGACGGTCATACCGTGGCGGCCTTTGGCTACCTGCTGGACATCGACCCGCAGTCCGCCTACGGCGACAACCTGACCCGCAATAACGGCGCCGACACCTGGGGTATAGAGTACAGCGGCAAACTCGGCCCGGTTGCCGCGCGGGCGGCCTATGCCCGCCAGAGCGACGCCGGCGACAGCCAGCGCGATTACAGCGCCGACTACTACCTGCTGGAAGGCGGCATGGCCCTTGGGCCGGTGAACGCCCTGGTGGGCTACGAGGTATTGGGCGCCGGGGACGGGGTGGGTTTTGCCACACCGCTGGCCACCCTGCACAAATTCCAGGGCTTTGCCGATCTGTTCCTCACCACACCGGGGGATGGCATCGAAGACCTCTACCTCACCCTCAGCGGCGCCCTGGGCCCGGTCAAGCTCGCCGGCACCTGGCATGACTTCAAGGCCGAGGACAGCAGTGCGGATTTTGGCTCCGAGCTGGATCTGGTCGCCACCTGGCCGATCAATACCGCGTTGAGTTTGCAGCTGAAGTATGCAAATTTCTCCAGCGACGCAAGCGCCCGCTACGCCGACACCGAAAAGGCGTGGCTGATGGTGAATTTCAATATCTGACGACAAGGACGTACAGCTACCGCGGGCCGGTGGCTGTGTGCATTCGTGGTGAACACAACGCAACAGATGCCTTCTACCGCCGCGCTGCGGGTCATTCTGGTGGATGACAATGCCGAGCGCGCCAATGCCGTGGCCCGGGGCCTTGCGCTGCCGGGGCTGGAGATTATCTCCGTCATTCCCACCGCGTCCGGGTTGCTGTATCAGATGGCGCAGCAGGAGCCCGACGTGGTGGTGATCGCCCTGGACTCGCCGGACCGCGACGTGCTGGAGAGCCTGTCCATCGCCTCCAGCCACAACCCGCGCCCGGTGGTGATGTTCTCGGGCAGTGGTGATTCCGGCTTTATCGGCGATGCCATTCGCGCCGGGGTGACCGCCTATCAGGCGGAGGACATCCAGCCGGAGCGGGTCAAGGCGGTGATCGATGTGGCCATGGCCCAGTTTTCCGCCTTCAACGACCTGCGCCAGGAACTGGACCGCACCCGGGCCCAGCTGGCCGATCGCAAGCGGGTGGAGAAGGCCAAGGGCCTGATCAGCGCCATTCATGGTGTGGATGAGGAGGAGGCCTTTCGCACCCTGCGCAAGCTGGCTATGGACCAGAACCAGACCCTGGGTGAGGTGGCGCGTAATGTAATTGCCGTACTGGAAAAATCCCGACCGGAGCGAAAATAGCCGATGACTGATGCACTGCGCCTGCCCGTGGCGGAAAAGCGCGACCTGCGCCTGGGTTACCTGCGCCTGAACGACAGCGCCCCCCTGGTCATGGCGCAGGAGCTGGGCCTGTACGAGCGCTACGGCCTTGCAGTCCAGTTGGAACGGGAAATTTCCTGGGCCAACCTTCGCGACAAGCTGGTGATTGGCGAGCTGGACGCCGCGCAGATGCTCTCGCCGCTGCCGCTGGCCACCGCCATGGGCGTGGGCGGCATGCGGGCGGAGGTGATGTCGGGCCTGGCCCTTAGCCTGAACGGTAACGCCATTACTGTGAGCCGCGAGCTGTCGTCGGAACTTGAGCGCCATGGCGGGCGAGTCGCCGAGGGCGCCCGCAGCACAGCGCGGGCGCTGGGAGACTACTATCGCAGTGCCCGGCAGCCCCCGGAACTCACCTTTGCCGCGGCGCACTCCTTCTCTTGCCATATATTCTTGCTGCGCCTGTGGCTGCAGTGTGGCGGCATCGACCCGGAGCGGGATGTGCGCATTATCGTGCTGCCGCCGGAGCAGATGGTGGACAGCCTCGCCCGCGGCATTATCGATGGTTACTGCGTGGGCGAGCCGTGGAACAGCATGGCGGTGCACCAGGGCATCGGGGTCATTCCCGCCACCGGCTACCAGCTCTGGAACAACAGCCTGGAAAAGGTGCTGGCGGTCACCGAACACTGGCACCGCCAGCACACCGCCACCCACCTGCGCCTGCGCCTGGCGCTGATGGAGGCCTGTCGCTGGCTGTCGGACCCAAGCCATCGCCTGCAGGCCGCCGACGTGCTGGCACAGCCGCAATACCTGAACCTGCCGGTTGAGTTTTTGCGTCCGGCCCTGGCCGGGGAACTGGTGACCAGCCGCGGCCAGCCGCCGTTGCCCATGCCGGACTTTCACGTGTTTGGCCGCTATCAGGCCGGCTTCCCGTGGCGCTCCGACGGTGAATGGTTGGCGAGTCAGACCAGCGCGCTGCTCGGCAAAACCCTGCCCGCCGAGCGCTGCAAGTCGCTGGTGCAGCAGACCTACCGCACCGACCTGTATCGCGAAGCGGCCCGGCACCTGTCGCTGCCGGCGCCGGCCACCGATTACCGCCCGGTGAATGCCCACGATGCCAGCTGGGAGCTGAGCCCCGGCATCCTGCTGGGGGCAGACCAGCGCCTGGCGCCCGCCGGCGGCGCTGTTTAGCCCGGGCGCATTGCGCCCAGCCAGCAGGCCAGCGCAAACAGCGCGTTGGTCAGTCGCCGCCCCGGCTCAGTAACAGCGTCAGGGTAAGCAGCTCCAGCAGGGCGAGGGCGATGGCAATAACCTGCCAGGTGCGCACCGGGTTGCGCTCGATCAGGGGGCGCTGGTGAAAGGCCAGGTAACCCGGGTTGGGGTGTAACAACTCGTAGGCGAACTCCGCCACATCGCCGTGCCTGCGCTCGGGGTGAAAGCGCAGGGCCTTGCGCAGGGCGCCGTCAATCCACTGGGGCACCAGTGGGTTGATCTGGTAACTCGGCGTGTAGCTGGTACCAAGAAACTCGCGCGGGCTATTGCACTGTTCCAGCTTGCCCTGAAAGGGCAGGGTGCCGGTGAACATCTCGAAGCAGACCACCGCCAGCGAGAACAAATCGGCACGAGCGTCCACCGCGCCGCCCAGGCGGCATTCGGGTGCGGCGTAGGTGGCGGTGCCCAGCACCGTATCGCGCTGCAGGGGGCTGGCTATCTCGTTAATGCCGGCAACCGAGCAGGACCCAAAGTCGATCAGTTTCACCTGGCCCTGGGCGTCGATCAGGATGTTGTCGGGCTTCAGGTCCTGGTGCAGGGTTTCCCGGCGGTGCAGGGCCCGCAGGCCCTTAGCCACCTGCCCGGCAAGGTACACCACATCCTCCACCGCCGGGCGCGGGTGCTCGCGCATCCAGCGCGCCAGCGAGATGCCATCGACGTACTCGGTCAGGTAGTACAGGCAGGAGCGCGGCTGCGGAGGCTCCAGCACGCGCACCACATAGGGGCTGTGGATGCGCGAACCAATCCAGCTTTCCATCACAAAGCGCTCGATGTAGGCGGCGTCGTCCTCGAAATTGACCGACGGGGTTTTCATGCAGTACAGCTGGCCTGAATCCACGGCGCGCACCAGATACACCTGGCTGCGATTGCTGGCGTACAGCTCGCGCTCGATGCAAAGGCCATCCACAACCGCGCCGGGTTGCAGAAAGGGCGGAAAGCGCAGCTGTGTCAGGCGCCCCACCACGTCGTCGATGTCCGGCCGGGGCAGGGCGCTCACGCAGAGCAACTGGCAACTTAAGTTGTCCTGGCTGCCGGCGGCCAGGGCAGCGCTGTTAAGTTGCTGGCAGCGCTGCGCCAGCGAGTGTGTTGGGTTGGCGATGGTGGCGCGCAGCTGCTCCAGGCTGAGCACGTCGTGCACGCCGTCGGTGGTGAGCAGGAACATATCGCCTTCTTCCAGCGCCAGGCACTGGTAATCCACCTCCAGGCGCACGTCCAGCCCCAGGGCCCGGGACAGGTAGCTCTGGCCATTGCCCACCGGTACGGCGTGGTCGGTGGTGAGCTGCTCCAGATTGCCGCCGCGCAGCAGGTAAATACGGCTGTCGCCGGCGTGAAACAGGTGGGCGTGCTGGCTCTTGAGCACCAGCGCGCTCAGGGTGGTGATGAAGCCCTTGCTGCTGTCGGGCAAGTGGGCGCCGCTACGGTACAGCCAGCGGTTGAGGGCGGTCAGAACCTGCTGCACCGAATGGCGCACCGTCCAGGATTCGGGGGTCGAGAAGTAGTCCGACAGAAAGCCGGTAACGCAGCTCTGGCTGGCCTCCCGGCCCGCTTCGGCGGCGCTGACGCCATCGGCGATAATCGCCGCCGCCCCCTTGGTGGCCAGCAGCGCAGCGTCGGGTATGCGGATGCCAATGGCGTCTTCGTTGAGGGCCTTGGCGCCGGCGCTGCTGGCCTGCCCCACCTCCAGCTGCAGGCGCGCCTGGAGGTGGGGGGCGTCGGTGCTGGCCTGGGCGGCGGTCATCAGGCCACGTCAATCAGCTGCACGCTGCCATCGGGGAGTACTTCCTGCATCTGGCCCTGGGGCTCCTCCACAAACTGCACGATAAAGAAGCACACCGCGGCGCTGCCGGCAATGATCAGGAAGAAGGTGGAGGCGTCCACGAAGGTGAGGGCGGTGAGGTAGACCACCGCGCCCACGTTGCCGAAGGCGCCAACCATGCCGGCTATCTGCCCGGTCATGCGGCGCTTGATGAGCGGCACCATGGCAAACACCGCGCCTTCGCCGGCCTGCACAAAGAAGGAGCAGGCCATGGTGGCTATCACGGCGCCCGGTATCCACCAGCTGCTGTCCACCTGGGCCATCACCAGGTAGCCCACCGCCAGGCCGGCAATCAGCACCGACAGTGAGCGCTTGCGGCCAAACACATCGCTGAAATAGCCCCCGGAGGGGCGCGCCACCAGGTTCATGAAGGCAAAGCCGGAAGCCAGCAAACCGGCGGTGACCGCGCTCAGCGCGAAGGTTTCCATGAAGAACAGGGGCAGCATGGACACCACCGCCAGTTCCGAGCCGAAGGTGACGAAGTACGCCCAGTCCAGGGCTGCCACCTGCTTGAATTTGTAGCGGTCTATCTCCGGCACGCCGCTGTTCAGGTGCTCCCGGTTAACGCGCCAGATCTGGCTGATCTGGAACACAAACAGCACGCCAAGCACGGCGTACATGCTGAGGGTGGCTGTTTCGCTCAGCAGGGCCAGGTTGGCCGGCGACAGGCGCCAGCTCATCACGGCCAGGGCAATGTACAGGGGCAGGGTCATGGCGATGTACAGGTAAAAGTCGCCCCAGCTGCTCACCTCCAGTCCGCCGGTGCGCTTGGGCTTGAAGTAGGTAGAGCCCTTGGGCGTGTTGCGCGCCTTGATGTAAAAGAAGATGCCGTAGAAAAAGGCCAGCACGCCGGTGCTGGCAATTGCGTAGCGCCAGCCATCGTCGCCGCCGAACAGCAGGGCAACGCTTGGCAGGGTCATGGCTGCCGCGGCGGAGCCAAAATTGCCCCAGCCGCCGTAGATGCCCTGCGCCATGCCCACCTGGCGGGCCGGGAACCACTCGCCGATCAGGCGAATGCCAATCACAAAGCCGGCGCCAACAAAGCCGCCCAGAAAGCGGAACAGCGCCAGCATTTCGTAGCTGGTGGCAAAGGCAAAACCCCAGCAGAAGAAGGCGCTGATCATCAGCAGGCTGCTGAATACCAGCCGCGGGCCAAAGCGATCCACCAGCATGCCCACCACGATGCGGGCGGGAATGGTCAGCGCAACGTTCAGGATCAGCAGGGCTTTCAACTGCTGGTCGCTGAGGTCGAAGGCTTCGCGGATGTGGGCCATCAGCGGGGCGTGGCTGAACCACACCACAAAAGTAATAAAAAACGCTACCCACGCAAGGTGGAGGGTACGGATAGGCGGACGCGATACGTCCAGCACGTTGACCGGGCTACTCATCGATAAATTCGCTCTTGGAGAAAAACTAAGGTGAGGTCCGGACGCGCCGTTACGCCCGCGATAGTCACAATGCAATGTGTATGCCAAGCGCTGGTACGCGCCAAAACACTGTAAATGCAGGCCTATGCGCCGTTTGCGCAGGGTGCCTTGCACGCTGCAAACGCCACAATTGCACCTAACTGAAGCGATGGCCCGCAGCGCCTGCCCTAATTTGTGGCGCTGCCGGGCGGCGCTGGTGCAGCGGCAATAGTGCTGCGCTACAGCAGGGTGCGCGTTGCCCGCGCCTTGCTGTGGCCGGCAGCGCACCAAAACAGTTCGCCAGAGTGCCGATTGCACTGTCCTGATTCAGCGCGGGCCCGGCAAGTTGCTGGCAATGGCGCTGCCTTTTTCGCTAACTCATTGAAAATAAAGCGCTAACTATTTTGTGGCACAGGGTTTGTATTAGCCCTGGTGCACATCCCCACATCGCTGTCTTTCCTTCACGAGCAACGTCGCTCCTGTCGTCCGCCAACGCGGATCGCGGAGGCAACGGTGTGCGTGGACGCCAAGTTGCGCGCCCTGCGCGAGATGAATGAGCGGAGTAGGTAGATCGATGAGCACACGCAAAATCCTGGTAGTTGGCAACGGCATGGTGGGCCACCACTTTGTCGAAAGCCTGGTGGGCCTGAACACAGCCGATGAGATCACCGTGATTGGTGAAGAGCCGCGCCCGGCCTACGACCGTGTTCACCTGTCCGAGATTTTCTCTGGCCGCGAGCCGGCTGACCTTGCCCTTGCCACCCGCGAGACCTACCAGAGCTGGGGCGTGAAGGCGCATTTTGGCGACCCTGTGCAGCGTATTGAGCGCACCCGCCGCGAGGTGGTGACCCAGGGCGGGCGCCGTTTCGCCTACGACAAGCTGGTGCTGGCCACTGGCTCCTTTCCTTTTGTGCCGCCGGTGAAGGGTGCCGACGACAAGCGCTGCCTGGCGTATCGCACCATTGATGACCTCGGCCACATCAAGGCTACCGCCAAAGACAGCGAGATTGGCGTGGTGGTGGGCGGCGGCCTGCTGGGGCTGGAGTGCGCCAACGCCCTGCGCAACCTGGGCTTGAAAACCCACGTGGTGGAATTTGCCCCGGGGCTGATGGGCGTGCAGCTCGACGAGGGCGGCTCGAAAATGCTGCGCCGCAAAATCGAGGCATTGGGTGTATCGGTGCATACCGGCAAGAACACACAGCAGATAGTGCAGGACGAAGCCACTGCCCTGCGCATGGACTTCGCCGACGACAGTGCCCTTGGCACCGATATGATCGTGTTCTCCGCCGGCATTCGCCCCCGCGACCAACTGGCCCGGGAGAGCGAGCTGGCCGTGGGCGAGCGCGGCGGCATCGTGGTGGACTACAAGTGCAAAACCTCCGACTCCGACATCTTCGCCATTGGTGAGTGCGCCCTGTTTGGCGGGCGCATTTACGGCCTGGTGGCCCCCGGCTACCGCATGGCGGAAGTGGTGGCCAACCAGCTGGCCGGCCAGGTGGACGCCACCTTCCAGGGCGCCGACATGAGCACCAAGCTGAAGCTCCTGGGTGTGGACGTGGGCTCTATCGGCGACGCCCACGGCCGCACGGAGGGCAGCATCTCCTATGTGTTCAGCGACGAGCGGGCCGAAGTGTACAAGCGCATCGTCACCAGCGGCGATGGCAAAACCCTGCTGGGCGCGGTGCTGGTGGGTGACTGCGAAGACTACGACACCCTGCTGCAGTACTTTCTGAACGGCATCGAACTGCCGGACGAACCGGAAAGCCTGATTGTGCCGGCCGCCGGCGACAAGCCGCTGCTCGGCGCGGCGGCGCTGCCGATGACGGCCACCGTGTGCTCCTGCCACAACGTCACCAAGGGCTGTGTGATAGAGGCCATCGACGGCGGCTGTTGCAGCCTGGGTGATGTAAAAAGTGAGACCAAGGCCAGCACCGGCTGCGGCGGCTGCGCCGCCATGCTGAAAAACGTGGTGGAAACCGAGCTGTCTGCGCGCGGTGTGGTGGTGGACAAGAGCCTTTGTGAGCACTTCCCCTATACCCGCCAGGAGCTGTTCCACCTGGCCCAGGTGGGCGAGGTGAAAACTTTCCAGCACATGCTGAACCAGCACGGCAAGGGGCGCGGCTGCGATATCTGCAAGCCTGCCGTGGCTTCCATCATGGCCTCCCTGTGGAACGACCACGTGCTGGAGCTGCCCCATGTGGGCCTGCAGGACACCAACGACACCTTCCTGGCCAACATGCAGAAAGACGGCACCTACTCCATCGTGCCGCGCATTGCCGGCGGCGAAATCACCCCGGAAAAACTCATTGTGCTGGGGGAGGTAGCCAAGGAATACGGCCTGTACACCAAGATCACCGGCGGCCAGCGTATCGACCTGTTTGGTGCGCGGCAGAACCAGCTGCCAGACATCTGGCGCAAACTGGTGGACGCCGGTTTCGAGACCGGCCATGCCTACGGTAAATCCCTGCGCACGGTGAAGTCCTGCGTGGGCAGCACCTGGTGTCGCTACGGCGTGCAGGACAGCGTTGGCATGGCCATCCGCCTGGAGAATCGCTACAAGGGCCTGCGCTCGCCGCACAAACTCAAAAGCGCCGTTTCCGGCTGCACCCGCGAGTGCGCCGAGGCCCAGTCCAAGGACTTTGGCGTGATTGCCACCGAGAACGGCTGGAACCTCTACCTCTGTGGCAACGGCGGCATGAAGCCGCGCCACGCGGACCTGTTCGCCACCGATCTGGATGACGACACCCTCATCAAGTACATCGACCGCTTCCTCATGTTTTACGTGCGCACCGCCGATCGCCTGCAGCGCACCTCGGTGTGGATGGACAACCTGGAAGGCGGCCTGGACTACCTGCGCGAAGTGATCATCGACGACAGCCTGGGCATCTGCGCCGAACTGGAGCAGCAGATGGCCGCCGTTGTGGGCACCTACCAGTGCGAGTGGACCACCACCATCAACGACCCGGAAAAACTCAAGCGCTTCCGCCAGTTCGTCAACTGCGACGATGAGGACAGCGGTGTGGTGTTTGTTCAGGAGCGCGGCCAGATTCGCCCGGCTCGCGCGGAAGAGAAAATTCGCCTTGTGGCCAGCAGCAAGTAAGCCGGAGGCCCAGCAATGACCGGAGTAAAGGGGATGGAAGCGGTGAAACAGGACGAGTGGCAGGTGGTGTGCACCCGGGATGACCTGGTGGCAAATTCCGGCGTGTGCGCGCTGGTGGCGGGGGAGCAGGTGGCTATCTACTACCTGCCCGACACCGACAGGCAGGTTTACGCCCTGGGCAATCGCGACCCGATCGGCAAGGCCAATGTGATGTCGCGGGGC
Source organism: Parahaliea mediterranea (assembly GCF_003402235.1). Classification (GTDB taxonomy): domain Bacteria; phylum Pseudomonadota; class Gammaproteobacteria; order Pseudomonadales; family Halieaceae; genus Parahaliea; species Parahaliea mediterranea. The sequence goes on along the minus strand of NZ_QEWO01000001.1, from coordinate 837,827 downwards.
ATTGTGGGCGACCTCGGCGGCAAACTGGTGGTGGCATCGCCCCTGTACAAACAGCACTTTGAGCTGGAAACCGGCGCCTGCCTGGAGGAAGAGGGCGTGTTCCTGCCGCGCTTTGACGCCCAGTTGGACGGCGAGCTGGTACACATCAAGGTAGCGGGCTGAGCGGAACACAAGTCGATGCTGTTTGGACGACGTAAGAAGAACCCCATCATCCTGCGCGACAAGGGCGTGGTGGACTGGAAGTACGCCACCTGTGGTTACTGCTCTACTGGCTGCGCCATGGAAGTGGGGCTGGATAAAAACGGCGTGGCGGTCACCACCCGCGGGGTGGCGGATGCCCCGGTCAATCGCGGCAAGCTCTGCATCAAGGGCATTACTGAGGCGGGCATTCTCAACGCCAGTGGCCGTGGCACCGAGCCCCTGCTGCGCAGCCACACCTACAACCCCTGGCAAACCGCGAGCTGGGACGAGGCGCTGGATAAAACCGCCGCCGAGTTCCAGCGCATCCAGCAAAAATACGGCCGCGATGCGGTGGCGGTGGTGTCCACCGGGCAGATCCTCACCGAGGAGTTCTATACCCTGGGCAAGCTGGTGCGCGGCGTGATCGGCACCAACAACTACGACGGCAACACCACCCTGTGCATGGCCTCGGCGGTGTCTGGCTACAAGCGCTCCTTCGGGGCCGATGGCCCGCCGGGCTGCTACGACGATTTCTCCCACACGGACTGCCTGCTGGCCTTTGGCTCCAACCTGCCCGAGCAGCACCCGGTGATTTACTGGCGCCTGAAGGAAGCACTGGAAAACCGGCGCTTTCCGGTGATTGTGGTGGACCCGCGGGTGACCATGTTCGCCCAGTTCGCCGATATTCACCTGCCCATTACCCCCGGCACCGATCTGGTGCTGCTGAACAGCCTGTGCCATGTGATCCTCAAGGAGGGGCTGGCGGACGAGGATTACATTGCCGCCCACACCAACGGCCGCGAGGAATTCGCCACCCTGGTAGAGGCCTACAACCCGGCCATGGCGGCGCGGATTACCGGCATCGACGAAGACACCATTCGCCACGTGGCGCGCCTGTACGCCAGGGCCGGCGCGGCCATGAGCATCTGGACCATGGGCATCAACCAGAGCACCCACGGGTCCGACGGGGTGTGCGCCATCAACAACCTGAACCTGATTACCGGCAATATTGGCAAGCCAGGTGGCACGTCGCTGTCCATCACCGGCCAGTGCAACGCCATGGGCACACGGGAGTGGTCCTCCTGCTCCGGCCTGCCGGGTTACCGGGTGCTGGAAAACCCCGACCATCGGGAGGAGATCGGTAAATTCTGGGGGGTGGATTCGGCGTTCTTCCCCACCCAGCGCGGCCGCTTCATGACAGACATCTTCCCGGCCATCGAAACCGGGGAAATCAAGGCCCTGTGGCTGGTAGCCACCAACCCCATGACCTCCATGCCCAACACCGCTCGCATGCGCAAAACCCTGGAAAAACTGGAGTTTTGCGTGGTGCAGGATGCCTACCAGGACGTAGAGGCCACCCAGTACGCCCATGCCTACTTTCCCGCCAGTGTCTGGGCAGAGAAGGACGGCTGTTTTACCAACACCGAGCGGCGGGTCAACCGGGTTACGCCGGTCACCACGCCCTATGCCAACTCCAGGCCAGACCTGTGGATCTTCAACCAGTTGGCCAGGCGCTGGGCGCAGGGCGCCGCCATGTCCTTTCCCGAGGCCGCCTCGGACGTGTTTGAGGAAATGAAGGCGCTGTCGGTGGGCACCGGTGCCAACGGCGCGCCGCGCACGCTGGATATTTCCGGCATGAGCCACGCCCTGATCGAACAGCAGCGCGGCATCCAGTGGCCCATGCGCAAGGGCGATGCCACCGGCACGCCGCGCCTGTACAGCGACGGTGTGTTCCCCTACCCGGATGGCAAGGCCAAACTGCTGGCCCTGCCCTGGACCGACAACAACGAAAAGCCCGACAGTGACTTTCCCTTCTGGCTGAACAGCGGCCGGGTGGTGGAGCACTTCCACACCCGTACCCGCACCGGCAAGGTGGGCAACTGCAACAAGTTCAGCCCCACCGCCTACATGGAAATGAACCCCGATGCGGCCCGCGAGATTGGCGTGGAGCATATGCAGTACGTGCGGCTGGTGTCGCGCCGCGGCGATGCCATTGTGCTGGCCCAGCTCACCCAGCGCGTGCCGCGCAACATGGTGTTTGTGCCCTTTCACTTCCACGACTGTGTGAACCGCGTGTCGCTCGGGCTGCTGGACCCGCACTCGCGCCAGCCCGCCTTCAAGCAGGCGGCAGTGCGCATCGAGCAGGTGGATCAGGCAGAGGCGGCGCGGCTCAACCGCGAGATGAGAACCTACTGATGACCGTCAAGCTGTTTGAACCCATCGCCAATGCGCGGCCGTCACAGTCGCTGTTTCCGCTGCGCGATAACGAACCCGACTACGCCCTGCTGAAGGACCCGCACAGCGCCGAGCGCAATCGCTATGGCAAGCCCATCGCCCTCATCGACCTGGTGGAGGAGGCCTCGTCCCTCAACATCAACGGCGTGACCGAGAAGGGCTTTAACCCCAACCGCAACAAACAGCACGCCTTTCATTTTACGGCGGACAACTGCATTGGCTGCCACGCCTGCGAATCCGCCTGTTCAGAGAAGAACGACCTGCCGGCCCACTTGAGCTTTCGCAGCGTGGGTTATGTGGAGGGGGGCACCTACCCCAACTTCGTGCGCATGAACATTTCCATGGCCTGCAACCACTGCGACGACCCGGTGTGCCTGAAGGGTTGCCCGACCCGCGCCTACACCAAGCACCCGGAGTACGGCGCCGTCATCCAGGACCCGGACATCTGCTTTGGCTGTGGCTACTGCACCTGGGTGTGCCCCTACAACGCACCCCAGCTGGACCCGGTGGCCGGGCAGGTGGAAAAGTGCAACATGTGCGTGGACCGACTGGAAGTGGGTCTCAAGCCCGCCTGTGTATCGGCCTGCCTGGGCAACGCCCTCAACTTTGGCGTGGTGGAAAACACCCCGGAGCGCCGCGAGCAGATCGACACCCGCATTCCCGGCTTCCCCGACCCGTCGATCACCCAGCCCAACATCCGCTTCCAGCAAACCCGCAATATGCCGCGGGAGCTGACCCGCACCGATTCGGCGCCCATCAAGTACCGGCGCGACGACGCTGCCGGCCACTATCGCCCGGCGGTGGATAAAAAAAGCGGCACGGTGAAGCTGTGGAGCGTGTCGCGCCTGTCCAGCCGCGAGAACCCGCTGGTGCTGTTCACCCTGGCCGCCCAGGCCGCCATTGGCCTTTTCGCCATGCTGCTGCTGGGCGAGCTGGCCGGCAACGGTATCGTCTCGGCCATCCGCGACTCGGTGGTGTACCCCGGCGCCGTGGCCCTGTGCCTGGCGCTGGTGGCCTTTGGGCTGTTTATGTCCACCGTGCACCTGGGCAAGCCCATCCGCTTTTATCGCGGCTTTAACAACCTGCGCCACTCGCCGGTGGCCCGGGAAGGCGCCGGCGTGGCAGGCTTTATGGCCTTCGCCGGCCTGCACCTGCTGGCCGTGCTGGGGCAGCAGGGCTGGGTGTCTGAGCGAGTTGATGAGAGTGCCCTGTGGCTCGCGGGCCTGCAGGGCACGCTGGCATCGGTGGCCACGCTCAGCGGCCTGCTGGCCGTCGCCAGTTCAGCCATTGGCCTTTACTACATGTATCGCTGCTACCGCATCAAGGCGCGGCCCTTCTGGAACCACGGGCAAACGGCCTTTGCCTTTGTGGGCTGCAGCCTCTACCTGGGCGCGCTGGCGCTGGCGGCGGTGGGCAGTGTTGCCGCCTACCTGCAGGGCGCACCGGTTGCGCCGCTGCTGGGGCTGTGTGGCCTGGTGATGGGGCTTGGCCTGCTGGTGGAGGGTGTTGGGCTGGTGCTGCACGCGCGGGATATGAATGCCGCGAACAATGAGGGCGCTGTTTCCCACTATGTGCAGTGCACCACCTTCGGCAAAACCTATTGGCTGCGCAACGCCCTGCTGGGCCTGTGCGCTGGGGGCCTGCTGCTGGCGCCGCTGTACAGCGCAAGCAGCACTGGGGTGCTGCTGTGGTGCCTGCTCGCCGCCGGCGCGGTGGCGGTGGCGGTGGTCGGCCGGGCCCTGTTCTACGTGCTGGTGGTGCCCACCACCATGCCCGGCGCCTTCTTCTGGAAAAACAAAGGCTTTGAGCAGCACGCCCGGGACATTGGCCTTGCCGCCATGCCCCAGGTGGGCGTGGTGCCAGACCGGCACTGATTGCATGGCTCCTTGTTTGCGCCGGGGTTTGCCTGCACCCCGGCGCTTTTTTATGGGGGCGGTGGCCAGGGTGGCGTGGATACAGCCTGCCAGGCGGGGTGAGCGGGGCGCACTTGAGGGCTGGGCGCGCTCGGGTAATCTGGTCTAGGATGGAGCTAGACAATGCACCACCGGCCGCATGGCTTTTTATGACCGGCTAGCGGCGGGTTTATGGCGGGCCCAGGGCTGGTGAGTGCGCCCAGAGAGAATTGCGCGGGAGTAGCGATGCCCCAGTCCCTCACTGTGAACAGGGCCGGTTTGCGGCCAAACTCCGGCCGGCGTCCTGGCACTGTGCCGCGCCTTGCAATGGCCCGGCCCAGGTCGGTGACGATGGCGTTGGCAATGATGCTGTGCTGCGCGCTGCTGGCAGGCTGTTCCAGCCGCTCCATCGAACAGCACGGGCCGGCCCTGCCGGGCTACGCCTTGCCGCCGGCGCAAAGCGGTATCCTGGCGGCACTGGCGGATGACATCACCCGCCAGCACGGCGAGCAGTACTCCGGCTTTCGTATTCTCGACAGCAACTATTCCGGCCTGTACTGGCGCCTGGCGCTGATCGACTCCGCCACCACCTCCCTGGAGATCCAGACCTACCTCTGGTACCCCGATGCCAGCGGGCGCCTGATGCTGGAGCGGGTGGTGCGCGCCGCCCAGCGCGGGGTGCGGGTGCGGCTGATTCTTGACGACCTGCTGATGCAGGGCCACGACCAGCTGATTGCCAACCTACAGGCCCAGGAGAACATCGAGTTTCGTCTGTTCAACCCCTGGACCCAGCGCGACAGCCTGGTGCACCGGGCCGGCGAGATGGTGGCGCAGATGGAGCGGCTGAACACGCGCATGCACGACAAGCTGCTGATTGCCGATGGCCGCGCCGCAGTGATTGGCGGGCGCAACATTGGCGACCATTACTTCGGCCTGGCCGAGCCTTACAACTTCCACGACACCGACCTGCTGGGCATTGGCCCCATCGGCGAGCAGGCCAATGTCATGTTTGACAAGTTCTGGAACAGTCCCTGGGTGGTGTCGGCACAAAACCTGTCTACCGCGCCGGATGCCGCCAGCGCCAGCGCACAGTGGCAGGCCCTGGTGGCCGCCAATGCCGCCGAGCCGAAGCTGGCGCAATTGCCCCGCCAGCCAAAAGACTGGACGGCACAGCTGCGGGCCGAGGCGGCGGACCTGCGCATCGGCCGCAGCCAGCTGGTGTACGACGAAACCGGAACCAAGCAGATCGACCAGAACGTCCTGCCGCAAATGTTCAACTTTTTTGGCCTGGCCCAGCGTGAGCTGCTGATTATGAACGCCTATGTCATCCCCTCCACCAAGGTGATGGACTTCATGGCCGAGCTCACCGCGCGCGGGGTAAGCACCCGCCTGCTCACCAACTCCCTGGCCTCCCACGATGTGCCGGCGGTGAACAGCCACTACGAACCCTGGCGGGATGATTTTCTTGACGCCGGTGTGGCGCTGTATGAACTGCGCTCCGACCCGGCCATTGCCGCCACCGTGGTGGACTCGCCTCCGGTGCGGGCAACTTTTACCGGCCTGCACAGCAAAACCGCCGAGGTGGACCGGCGCTATGTGTTCATCGGTTCCATGAACTTTGACCCGCGCTCGGCACGCATCAACACCGAGATGGGCGCCTTTGTGGACTCCCCGGCGCTGGCCCAGGACATGGCCGCCATCATCGAGCGCGACATGCAGCCCGAGAACGCCTGGCAGGTACTGCGCAACGATGCCGGCCAGTTGTACTGGCGCAACAGCGAAGAAACGGTGGATCGGCAGCCGGCCCGGGATGGCCTGCAGCGGGTGATGAACCTGTTGATGAAACTGGGGCCCCAGGACCAGTACTGAGCATGATGAGACAGCGGCGTGGCAGGGTAGGCACAGCCGGCCAGCGTAGCTGGCGCTGTGCGCTGCTGGCGGCCCTGTTCACAGCCCTGCTGGGCGCCTGTAGTTTGCAGGGTTACCACAGCGGCACCCTGAACGAACAGGCCGGCTTTATCGCCCGTGGCGTGAGCCAGCACCAGGGCCCCGTGCGGGTTACCGCTGCCGTGCCGGATGCCGGTGAAACCCGGGCGCTGACGGGCCTTGACCTGTACCAGCAGGGCATTCAGCCCCTGTGGCTGCAGGTGCAGAACAACAGCGAGCACACCCTGCGCCTGGCCCTGGCCAGTATCGACCCGGATTACTTCTCGCCCATTGAAGTGGCCTACATGAATCGGTCGCGCTTTAGCGCGCAGGGCTACCACGACATGGAAGCCTGGTTCAATCGCCACGGCATGGTGCGCAGCATTGCCCCTGGCGAGCGGCGCAGCGGGCTGGTGTTTACCCATCTCACGCCCGGCACCAAGGCCTTCAATCTCGACATTTACGCCAGCCAGCGCGCCTGGAACTTCACCTTCTTTGTGCCCCTGCCGGGCTTCACCGCCGATTACCGCGTGGTGAACCTGGATGTGCTGTATGCACCAGCGGCCATGCAGACCTTCGACGAGGCGGGCCTGCAGCGCTGGCTGGAGCAGGGCGCTGCCTGCTGCGCCACCGGGCCCGATGGGGCGGGCGATGGCGGCCCGCTCAACGTTGCCGTGGTTGGCACACCGCTGGCCGTGCGGCGGGCCCTGTTTCGTGGTGGCTGGCGCGAAACCCAGGCTGATAGCGCCGACACCCGCCAGGCGCGCCAGCACCATTTTCAAGGGCGCGCGCCGGATACCATCTTCCTGCTGGAGCGCGGCGACAGCAACGAGCGCCTGCAATTGCACCTGTGGCGTGCCCCCTGGAATGTTTCCGGCGAGCCGGGCTGGATAGGCCAGGTGGTTTATCGCCGCCTGCAGTCCGGGCGCGTGCTGCCGGGCCTGGAGGAGTGGCTGGGCAGCCGTGGGCAGTTGTCACTGTTCGCCAAAGAGAGCGTAGAGGCCGACGTGGATACTGCCCATCGCTTTTTGATGCAGAACCTGTGGTACAACCAGAGCCTGAAGGCGGCGGGTTTTGTGGGCGGTGTCGGGGTGTCCGACGCCAATGCCCCGCGCACAACCTTCGACGGCTTCCCCTACGTGACCGAGGGCTTTCGGGCTGTGCTGTTCCTGTCGGAACAGCCGGTGGCGATGGACCGCACGCGCCTGCTTTACGCCCCCGAGGGCTGGCGTCCCGAAGAGGGCCGGCCATGAGGCGGTGGGCATGGCTTGTCACCTGCCTGCTGCTGGGGGCGCCGCTGCTGGTGCAGGCCCAGGCGCAATCCCAGCCTAACCCCTGGACGCCCGGCGAGGCCGTGCCGCCGCCCAACGACCGGCTGCACCGCCAGCAGCAGGGCAACCTGGTGTTGACCTCTGCCGTCGCCAGCGCCGCCGAGGCCGAGGCGGTGTTTGGCGCCGACCTCTACCAGCGCAACATCCAGCCAGTATGGCTGCAGGTGGAGAACCGCGGTTCGCGCACCCTCATCCTCACGCCCTACGGGCTCGACCCGGCCTACTTCAGCCCGCGCGAATCCGCCCAGCGCCTGCGCGGCAACGCGGCGGCCGGCGGCGGGGTGTCCAGCACGGCCTTTGAACGCCGCGCCATCAATCGCCTGCAGGTGCCGGCGGGCACCACGCTGTCGGGCTATGTGTTTACCCGGGTCGACGAGGGCACCAAGTCCTTTAATGTGGATGTGGTTGGCGATGGCGAGCCCTATCTGATGACCTTCGTGGTGCCGGTGCCCGGCCTGCAGCTTGACCACCACCAGGTGGATTTGTCATCGATCTACCAGGCAGATGACTGGCAGGACGTGGACTTGCCCGGGTTGGTGGCGGCCCTTGAGCAAATGCCCTGCTGTGTGCGCGACGCCGCGGGCGTTGACAAAGGCGACCCCCTCAACCTGGCCTTTGTGGGTGACGTGGCCGACCTGTACTACGCCTTTTTGCGGGCCGGTTGGGATGAAACAGAAACCATCTACGCCGCATCTCTGTGGAAGACCGCCAAATCCGCTGTTGCCGGCGGGCGCTATCGCTACTCTCCGGTCAGTGCTCTTTATGTGTTCGGCCGCCCACAGGATGTCGCCTTCCAGCGCGCCCGGGGCAGCATCAACGAGCGCAACCACTTCAGGCTGTGGCTCACGCCCCTGCGCCACAAGGGCAAGCCGGTGTGGCTTGGGCAGATCAGCCGGGATATCGGCGTGCACCTGACCTGGCGCACTGTTACCACCCACAAGATCGACCCCGACGTGGACGAGACCCGCGAATACCTGCTGGAGAACCTGGCCTATGCCCAGGCGGTCAGCGCCTTTGGCTATGTGGGCGGCGTGGGCCCCGCTCCCTACAACGCCCCCCGGGGCAATCTGACCGGCGACCCTTACTTTACCGACGGCCGCCGCCTGCTGTTCTGGATCAGCCGCGAACAGACCGCCATCGATGACATAGAAGTGCTGGACCTGGCGCCGTATTCCAGCCAGGTGCTGCATTAATGCGCTCAGGCAGCCGGCGCTGCCTCAGTGAACAGTGACGATTACAACGTCCTGCCTCACCTTTCCCTGTGCATCCACCAGGAACCACTCGTGAGTGAGCGCCGTGCTCCCGTCTGCAAGGGTGTCCTCTGTAAGGGCAATGGGGTGTTGAAGTTCCAGGCCCACGCTCCAGAGTGTTTCCAGCACCCGATGGCGGCCGGGAATCACAGTTTTTGACACACGATGTTTGCCCCGGCTTTTGAGCCGGGATTGCTCGGGTGTGAGAAAGGGCGCCTTCACGTACGGGGAATCCGGCGGTGGGTTTTGCTTGAAGTGCATCACCTTGCGCAGCGCGGTGTGCCTGTCGTCCGGGTGGGATAAATCAAGCGTTGCGGTGAGCGGCAATGCCCCCTGGATTTGCAGTATTCGTCGGGTGGCAGCGCTCACGATCAAGGTCAGTGGCATGCGCACCTGGGCATCGCCCGCCCACAGGTAAATGCGGTAGTGGTCAGCGTCCTGGTGGGATACTTTATCCGCCACCCTCAGGGTGTCTTGCGCACTGAGTCCGTACAAGCGGGACAGGGTGGGCAGGATGATGGCAAGGTCACCAACATCCTGTATCTCGACATCCTTGATCGGGTAGGGCACGGCGGGCAGCGCCGTGTAGGTGACGCCGTGTTGCTCGAACCGCTCCACCCATCCGTCAGGCAGCGTGTAGGCACTGCCTGGTGAGCCCTGGCGCACGGCGGTGTCGGTGTTCGATGCCGCGTCACCGGCCTGATCTTCTACTGCTCCTGCTCCTGCTCCTGCTCCTGCTCCTGCTCCTGCCCCTGTCACAAGCGCAGCCAGCACAACCAGCCAGCGTGGCAGGCCCGGCGCAGCAAGCGGTGGTTGCCTGCGCGGGGCGGGTTGCGTTGTTGAGAGCCGGTTGTTCATGTGCCCGGCTAGAATACAAGCGAATCCGAGACGGGCCCCTGGATGCTTATGTTGGTGCCCTCAACGGATAGCGGATACTGGATGTCCACTCCCAGCGGAACCAATGGCAGGACAATGCCCTCGCCGTTTTCTGCCGTCAGGCATTCGCGCTCTGCGCTGTCCCAGGTGGTTGTCCAGGCCTTGCGCGAGGGGCTCTCCACCGGGTCGGGGATGTACAGTTGTGCGCCGGCCCCCACCACCAGCGGCAGGGGCGTGTCCGGCCCCGCCACTGCGCCAAGGGTCGGCCCTGAGCTTTGCAGGATCAGTGCCGGCACGTCATCGGATGAGCACCTTGGGTTGGTGTGGCCCAGGTTATTTTTCGCGTTGGACACCTTGATCATCATGCTGCCATCAAACTCAATCGGTAGACGGTAACGTTGCGCATAACCCTTCAGGCGAATGTTAATACCCTGCCAGTGGGTCCAGTTTTCGGGCGGGAGCCCTTCGCCGGGGGCAATCGTGCCGATGAGGCGGCCGCGCGCGTCGCTCACCCGTGGGTTGCCGTCCTGAAAGGCTTGCAGTGCAGCCCGTTCCTTGCTGCCTATGCGTTCAAAGCGCGGGACAAGATAGAAAGCGGCATCCGATTCAATGATCGACATCAGCGCGGGATTGTCGGCAAAGTTCTCTGTGCTCAAGGAACAGGCTGCTGTCATACCGCCGCACAGGTAGCGGGGTCCCGCTTGCCATTCCTTAAAGCGGTAGTTGGGATGGGATGCCACCCCCGAGAAGCGATCGCGGAAGTAAATATCGAGAACATCAAACTCACAGAGTTCACCCGCCGGGCAATTCCGCACGTTGGATTCTGAAGCCACCCCGCCCACGTTGTGCGACAGCACGACAATCTTGCAGCCCGCCAGCAGGTAGGCGAGCGCGGCTAGCAGTAGCCATTTTGCACAACGGAAATTTGCCATGAATGCTCTCCCGGGTGGTCCTTTGGTGTTATCGCACGGCTAGTCAGCCAATGCCAGACTAAAGCGCTCCCGGGGGAAGTGCACATGCAGGGTGCCTGCCTCGGGGCTTTGCCTGCGCAGGATGAAGCGCCCCGGCAGGCTGGCCACCAGTTCGCCGGTCACCGCCTCCTGGGCGTAGTCGGATGGTGCAATGCACACGGTGCGGCCGAGGTGCGTGTGCTGTTCGGTGTGCTCGGCCAGGGGGCGGGGCGTGTTGTCGCGGGCGGCGGCCAGGCAGTCGCTGGCGGTGATGGCAAGTGCATCGTTGCGGTGCAGGTGGTTGATGCGCCCGGCCCAGTCGGCCACAGCGGGGTGGCCGCCCAGCAGGGTTTTGCCGCCCACCTCGGTGGCAAACCACAGGCCGTGCCAGGCACTGAAGTCCATGATGCCCGGCTGCTCGCCGTGCAGGTAGGGGGCTGCAAGGCGCGCTTCGAGCTCGTCGAGATGGGCCTGCAGGGTTGCCGCGCCGTCTGCCGGTGGCAGCACGGCGGCGTTCATTTTTGCGCGCATGGCCTTGCGGTCACCTAGCAACCGCAGCAGGCCCAGGGGGCCGACATCCGCCACCACCTTGCGCACCAGCGGCCAGCCGGTTGCCTTGCCAACCAGGGTGAAGAACACGCCCAGTTCCGCCTTGTCCACAAAGGCCTGCTGCTCGCTGTCCAGGGTGGCGGGCGACAGGCTTGCCCGCCCGCTGAGAGCGGCAATCTCTTCGCAGATGATGCGCGAGTCGCAGAAGATATCCGCGCCCAACTGCGCCACCGGAATGCGCCGGTAGCCGCCGGCCAGGGCATCGACCAGCGGCCGCGGCGGCATGGGCGTGGTGGTGGCCGAGCGCCAGGGCAGCTCGGCATAGCCGAGCATGGCGCGGATTTTTGCCGCGAAGGGCGAGATGGCGTAGTGGTGCAGGATAAAGTCGGTCATGTTGTTGCTCTTTTTTATGGACGATGAACGGCCCCGTTGCCTGTGTGGCGGGTGGCTGGTGCGGGCAGCGCCTGGGTACAGGGTAGCACCGCCGGGCGGCGGGCAAACCTGTCAGTTCTGGTCTACGCTGTGGAGGTTAAACACCTGCGCGCGCAGGGGAAGGCCATTGCGAAACCGGCTTGCCACAACACCGTGCCTGCTGCTGGCGGCGACGCTGCCAGCCACGGGGGCTGCTGGTCGGGCCGTGGTCTTTACAGTGGTCTTTACAGTCGCCTTTACAGTAGCCCTGATTCTCGCTGCCGCCCGGGCCGAAGGCGCCCACCCCAACAATTCCATCCTGCCACAGGCGAGCCCTCCAACCCGCTATGGCCTGACCCTGCTGCGTGCCGATGCGCAGCCACCGGTGGCTGCGCCGCCGCAAGCGCCACCCGCGCCGGGTGATGGTGATGCCTATCGCGCCCGGGTTGAGGCATTGGAACTGCGCGGCGGGCCCTATGCCCCGGCCCTGGTGGAGCCGCTGCAGGCCCTGGGCCAGAGCCTGCAGGCCCAGGGGCGAACGCAGCAGGCACTGGGCCATTATCGCCGGGCGCTGCACCTGCAGCGGGTGAATGCCGGCCTGTACGACGCGGCCCAGGTACCCCTGCTGCAGGCTCTGGCCGAGAGCCAGCTGGCCCTGGGGGATAGGGCCGGGGCCGACCGCACCCGCGACCGCTTATACCGGGTGCAGCAGGCCAACCTGGCTCCGGGCAGTGCAGCGATGGTGCAGGCGGCCATTGAGCATGCCGAGTGGAAGCGCTCGGCCTACCTGGCGGGTGAGGGCGCTGCCAACTACCAGCGTCTGCTGGCCATGCACCGCACCCCGGATGAACTGGCCGAGCGCCTGGCTGGGGAGTCGCCGGACGATCCGGCCCAGTTACCCTATCTGTACCAGCGCATGCGGGCGGAGTATCTGTTGTCGCGCTATGAAAGCGAGCCCCGGGCGATAACCGGCCGCTTCGGCTATGGGCCGCTTCGCCATCCTGCCAGTGGCTTTTCGCCCGGTGCCTATGCGGCCAGCGCCAACGCGCCCGGCCGGTATGTGCCCCGCATCGCCGCCGCCGGCACCCACATCCCCGGCACTTATGCAGCCGGCACATATGAACCAGGTACGAGCCTGGATGCCGAGGCCTTCCGCCTGCTGCGCAAGCACAACTTCCGCAATGGCCGTAAGACCCTGGAGCGGATTATCCACGTGCTGCAGCAGCAGCCAAAGGTAGACGCCGCCGAACTGGCCCGGGCCCATGTGGCGCTGGGCGACTGGTTTATGTGGTGGCACCAGCCGGCGCGGGCCATTGGCGCCTATGAGCAGGCCTGGCAAGTCTCCGGTGGCGCCGCCGGGGCCTGGTTTGCAACGCCAGTAGAGCTGCCGGCGGATGCCGTGTTCCAGCCACCGCTGCCAAGCGGGGAGGGCAACCTTAACGCCCGCGCCCGGGTGCGCTTTGATGTGTCGCGCATTGGCCAGGTGCGCAATATCGAATTTGTTGCGGTGGAGGTGCAGGTGGATACGCAAGCGCAGGAGGTGACAAAGGAGAAGCCGAAGGCAGGGCCAGTGACCAGCACAGAGGCCAATACAGAGGCCAATACAGAGGCCAGCGACAAACGCGAAACCGCGCGCCTGGCCCTTTACCGCCTGCTGCACGATGCGCGCTTTCGTCCCCTACTGCAGGACGGTGAGGCGGTGGCTGCCACCGGCATCGAGCGGGAATACCGCTTTGCCTATTGACCCAACGGGATAGAACAATCATCAACACAGGGAGTGGTTTATGTATCGTCGTCAGTTTGTGGGGGCGGGCCTTGCCGCCTGGTTGGCTGGGCAGGGCATGTCGGCGCGGGCGCTGGCCGGCGTTTATGCCGGTTTGCAGGCGGTGGATGCGGACGTTCAGGCCCTCACCCTCGACCAGCGGGAACAAATCATTCCACGCTCTGTGGCCCAGGGCCTGGCCGACAGCCTGCGCGGCCGCCTGCTGCTGCCGGGCAAGGCCGGGTACGATACGGCGCGACAGGTGCTGAACCCGGCCATCGACAAACACCCGGCACTGATCGTGCAGCCCAGCGGGGCCAGCGACGTGCAGTCGGCGGTGCAGTTTGCCGCCGCCAATAATCTGGTGATTGCGGTCAAGTGCGGCGGCCACAGCTTCTCGGGCAAATCCACCTGCGACGGTGGGCTGTTGATTGACTTGTCCAGCTATCGCAACGTGCAGGTGGATGCCACCCGCAAGCTGGCCTATGTCACCGGCGGCAGTCTGTTGGGGGCAATGGATCATGAATGCATGGCCCGGGGCCTGGTGACCACCGCCGGCACGGTGTCGCACACTGGCGTGGGTGGCCTGGCCACTGGCGGCGGTTTTGGGCGGGTGGCGCGCCGTTTCGGCCTTGCGCTGGACAACATTCGCGCCGTGGACGTGGTGAGCGCCGACGGCCAGCTGCACCACGCCAGTGCCGAGCACAACCGCGAGCTGTACTGGGGCGTGCGCGGCGGGGGTGGCAATTATGGCGTGGTTACCCACTTCGCCTTTGGCCTGCATCCCATGCAGCGCCAGGTGATTGGCGGCTCGCGCATTTACCCGCTCGATAGGGCGCGCCAACTGCTGACGCTTTACGCCGAGCATTCGATGCGCGCCCCGCGCGAACTCTATCTGGATTGCAGCGTGGGATACCCGCCCGGGGGCGGGCCGGGCTTTGCCTCCCTTGACCTCTGCTACAGCGGCCAGGCGGCGGGTTTCGAGGCGGCCATGCGCCCCTTCGAGGCGCTGGGTGAGCCGCTCAGGGACAGCGTGGCCAGTGTCGATTACGTGGGCCTGCAGCGCAGCACCGATCTGTCGGACCCACGGGCCATGGTGTCCTACGTGAAGGACGGCTTTGTCGAGGGCATCACCCCTGCGCTCATCGACAGCATTCTGGATGGCCTGCAGGGCAACCCGGACCGCTTCACCCAGTGCTACTTCCAGCACGCCGGCGGCGCCATCGGCGACGTGGACCCCACGGCGACGGCCTTCTCCCAGCGCTACGCCAGCCACGACCTGATGGTGATCCTGGCCTGGCCGCCGCAGGCCGATGCCGAGGCCCACACCGCCTACATTCGCAGCTACTGGGCTACGCTGGAGCCACACACCCGCGGCTACTATTCGGTGGTGGCGGAAGACAAGGCAGGCACCGCGGCCATTCGGGCCAATTTCGAGGGTAACTTCCAGCGCATGGTGGCGCTCAAGGATCGCTACGACCCGCGCAACCACTTCCGCCTTAACGCAAATATCAAACCGTCGGCGCCGAGTTGAGGGCAGGGCGTTCCGTTGTGTGGCAGATTGCTATACAGTCGTACAGTGACAGTCTGAAAGCCACCATAACAACAGCGGAGACCCACCATGCTCAGTCGCCTGGACGATTACCCGATCCACCAGACCGCCGAACCCATTGCCCTGACCGCCAGCAGCGACCGCTGCGCCTACGACCGCTACTGGTACAACGGCCACGACAGGGACGGCGGCTTTTACTTTGGCGTGGTGCTGTGTCGCTACCCCAACCTCGGCATTATGGATTGCAGCCTGAGCGTTGCGGTGGACGGCCAGCAGTACGCCTTCCACGGCTCGCGCCGCGCCCCGGTGGAACCCACCGAAACCGAAGTGGGGCCCTTCAAGCTGGAGATTCTGGAGCCCATGGGGCGCCACCGGGTGAGCATTGCCGACAACGAAACCGGCATCAGCTGCGACCTCACCTTCACCCCGCGCACCGCCTGCATTGAAGAAGGGCGCCAGACCCTGCGCAACGAGCGCCACATGATCATGGACGCCACCCGCCTGGACCAGTTTGGTTTCTGGCAGGGCTGGATTCGCTTCGACGGCCGCGAGGTCAAAGTGGACGGGCGCAGCACCCTGGGCCTGAAAGACCGCTCCTGGGGCATCCGCCCGGTGGGCGAGAGCTACCCGGGCGGCGCGCCCATCGCCAGCTTCAAGGCTACGCACTTCTGCTGGTTGCCGGTGCACTGGGAGGACGAATGCACCCTGGCCGGCTGGTTCGAGGACGACGCCGGCCACCAGTGGCACACAGACCAGTGCATCCTGCCGCACTACCCGCAGATGGCCGACATTCCGGGCACCAATGACCCGGCGGCCAAGGTCTGGCACGGGGAGGTGGGCCACGCGCTGGATTTCATCCCCGGCACCCGCCGCGCGCGCAGCGCCACCATCACCATGCGCGACCGCAGTGGCGAGAGCCGCGAAATTACCGTGGAACCGCTGATGCTGCACCGCATGAAGGGGCTGGGTTACCAGCACCCCGAGTGGGGCCACGGCAAATGGCACGGCGAGTTGGTGATTGCCGGCGAAAGCTGGCGCGAGACCGACCTGGACCCGCTGGCGCTGGAGAATATTCACGTGCAGCAGGTGGTGCGTGCCACCTGTAACGGCAAAGTGGGCCACGGCGTGCTGGAGCAGATGCACATCGGCCCGTCCAGCAGCTACGGGTTCAAGGACTGGTTTGATGGCGCGGCCTGACAGCGCTAGAAGGGGAGCATCATGGCAGTGAGTGCTGCGCGATGGGGTAAATACCTGCTGATTGCCGTGGTGTTGCTGGTGCTGGCGGGCCTGGGGACGGTCTACGCCATCGGCGCCTGGAACCTGCTGTTCACCAACACCGACCACGACACCCAGCCGCCGGCCATCGCCGCGGACCTGGGCTCACCGGCGGTGCTGGTGTTCAGCAAAACCAACGGCTTTCGTCACCGGGACGGCATCAGCGGCGGCCTGAAAGCCATAGAGGCGATTGCCGGGCAGCGCGGCTGGGCCGTGTTCGCCACCGAAAACGGCGCGGTGTTCAACGAGCAGGACCTGTCGCGCTTTGCCACGGTTGTCTTCCTTAACGCCACCGGCGATATGCTGAGCCACCCCCAGCGGGAGGCGTTTCGCCGCTGGTTTGAACGAGGCGGTGGCTGGGTGGGTGTGCACGCCGCCGGCGATGGCTCCCACCGCTTCTGGGGCTGGTACCTGGAGCACCTGGTGGGGGCGGAGTTTACCGCCCACATCCTGGGGCCGCAGTTCCAGGTGGCCACTGTAGAGAGGGAGGCGCCCGACCACCCGGTGAATCGCGGTTTGCCCGCGCGCTGGGAGCATGGGGAGGAGTGGTATTCCTGGGCGCGCAGCCCGCGCAGCAAGGGCTTTACCATTCTGGCCACGGTGGATGAAGACAGCTACACCCCGGTGCAGAAGTTCCTCAACCACGAGCGCGACCTGCGCATGGGCGATCACCCGGTGGTGTGGGCCAACTGCGAGGGCAAGGGTCGGGCTGTGTACACCGCCATGGGGCATCGGGCCGAGGCCTTT
The DNA here is from genome assembly GCF_003402235.1 of Parahaliea mediterranea. Lineage (GTDB taxonomy): Bacteria > Pseudomonadota > Gammaproteobacteria > Pseudomonadales > Halieaceae > Parahaliea > Parahaliea mediterranea. The sequence goes on along the minus strand of NZ_QEWO01000001.1, from coordinate 820,891 downwards.
GATGCGCCCAACGTGCAGCGCCTGTTGGAGAACGCGATGGACTGGACCATGGGCCTGACCGAGGGCGGCTGCTAGTCAGTCACCGCCGAAGGGAGGGCGCATGCCACTGCAGAGCACGTCGGTGACGTGCTCGGTGTCCATATATTCTTTCAGCTTCAGCAATTTGCCGTTCTGAAATTCGAACAGAAAGTGGTAGTCGTTTTCGTAGCTCTGGCCGGATACGTGCTCGCCCTGGCTGGAGGCTTCCACCGCTACCTTCTCGCCCTCGGCCACCATGTCGTGAACAATAAAGCGCAGGCCGTCGGGGAACACGGTAAAAATCTTGCCGATGGCGTCGTGCAGTTCGCTGTAGCCGGCCTCGCCGGAAATCAGCGTATTGCCCATGGTTTGCACGCTGCCCTCGGGGGAATAGGCGTCCACCACGGCGTTTACATCGCCTGCGTTCAGCGCCTCAAAAAATTGTCTGACAATGGTTTTATTGGTTTGTTCTGTGCTCATGTTGGCGCGCCCCCGTGCTGCTGCCCCCCGTTGCTTCCCTGCATGATAGCCCCCGTGCGCGGTGCTGCCACGCCCGGGGGTTCAGCATTCTGAGCCGCAGTGCAGCTTGTTTTTACTAGCGATTGCGGCCGAGCCGTTCGTGGGCGTCAACCCATTCGTTGCGCCGGGTGGTCTTGTCCACGCGGCTGGCGGCGCCCAGTGACAGCTCGCCGGCTACCACCAGCGCGGCGGCAATTTCCGCCAGCTTCAGCGCCTTGCCGGGGCCGTAGCAGTCCATGATTTCCAGGCATTCGCGCTGGGTGGGCAGGGCGGTGCCGCCGCCGTAGGTGGCCACGATCAGCGCCGGCAGGGTGATGGAAAAATGGTAGTCGCCGCTGCGCGTTACCTTGTTGTAGGTGGTGCACTGGTTGGATTCGCCGATGTTGGCGATGTCCTGGCCGGTGGCCAGGTACAGCGCCGCCAGGCCATTGGCCGGGTGGGCGGCATTGTTGGAGGAGTCGGTCAAAAAGGCGCTGAGGGTACTGATGCCCTGGCCGTAGTGCATTTGTTCGGGGGTGATGCGCAGGTTGTCGATCAGCACCTGCCGGGGAATGGTGATCTCGGCGGTGACGCGCCGGCCGCGGCCCTTGAGCAGGTTGACGGACGAGGTTTTTTTCTCGGTGTCGAAGTTGCCCGACAGCAGGTAGTGGGACAGTGCCGGGTATTCGCTGTTGATCCATTCGCAGGCGGCAAAGGTGGCCTTGCTGGTCATGTTCTGGCCGGCGGCGTCGCCGGTGCTGTAGTCGAAGCGGGTAAAAACCATATTGTGAGCAATGTAATGCTCAATCTCGCGCAGCTTGCCGACGCTGGTGGTGGCCTCGGCCACGGCGCGGATACGCTCGCTGTTGCCCACCAGCCACCGTTCAAAGTCGCGGGCGTCGCGGGCGTTCTTGAACACAAACACCGGGGCCCGCTGCATGGCTTCGCCGCACACGGTGGTCATTACGCCGCCGCTTTCGCGGATCACCTTCATGCCGCGGTTGTAGCTGGCCAGCATGGTGCCCTCCACGGTGGCCATGGGCACGTAAAAGTCGCCCTGGGCATGTTCACCGTTGACCCGCAACGGGCCGGCCAGTCCAACCGGCACCTGGGCCACGCCGAACAGGTTTTCGATGTTGCCGGACATGACCGCCGGGTCAAAGGAGTAGCGGCGGGTGTGGTCGAGCCTGGCGGCGGTGTTGTCCTCGATGAATTGCTGGCGCTGTGCGATGGCATCGGGGCTGTAATCGGCGTCCGGGGAACGGGGGATGGATTTGCTCACGGTGACTCCACAGTTTGCGGCCGGCCCTGCCAGCCATTTTTAGAAGAATGGGTATGGATAACGGAAAGCAAGTTACCGCGCCAGAGCCCATTGGTCAATGCTGGGGTTTGGCTGGGGTTTGGCTTGGGCTTGGCTTGGGCTTGGCTGGAGGAAGGCGCCCGCCTGGGCAGGACGAGGACGGGAAGAGGGCAGGTAGCGCCTGGCCGCCCGCGGGCGAGCGAGCCGCAGGTGGCTGCGGCTCAGGCCGCGCCGGGGCTGAGGTGCTGGCGAATCACGTTCAGGAATTCGGCGCCGTACTTGTCCAGCTTGCGCTCGCCCACGCCGGAAATATGGGCCATTTCCGCCAGGTTCTGGGGCAGGGCTTCGCACATTTCCTGCAGGGTGCGATCGGCAAAGATGATATAGGGCGGCACGCCCTGTTCTTCCGCCAGGCTGCGGCGGCAGTCGCGCAGCGCCTCCCACAGGCCCACGTCGATTAACTCGGGCAAGGGCCCTTTGGTGTGGCGTTTGGCTGTTTTTTGCGGCAGGTCCCGGCGCAGGTCAAGGCGCTCTTCGCCGCGCAGCAGGGGGCGGCATTTTTCCTGCAGTCTCAGGGCGCCGTAGGCCATGTCCACGCTCAAATAGCCCCGGGCCACCAGCTGGCGGAACACCGAGCGCCACTGGTTGCCGTCCAGGTCCTTGCCAACGCCAAAAGTGGGCAGGTCGCGGTGGCCCAGTTGCTGCACGCGTTCGCTGTCGCTGCCGCGCAGCACGTCAATCAGGTGGCTCACGCCAAAGCGCTGGCCGGTGCGGTAGGCGGCAGACAGGGCCTTCTGGGCGGCCTCGGTGCCGTCCCAGGTGTTTACCGGGTTCAGGCAGGTGTCGCAGTTGCCGCAGGGTCCCGGCAGGCTGTCGCCAAAATAGTGCAGCAGGGCCTGGCGGCGGCAGCTGGTAATTTCGCACAGCCCGAGCATGGCGTTCAGGCGCTGCTGTTCGGCGCGCTTGTGCTCTTCGCTGCCCTCGGAGCCTTCCATCATCTGGCGCAGTTTCATCACATCCTGCAGGCCGTACACCATCCAGGCATTGGCGGCGCCGCCGTCGCGCCCGGCGCGGCCGGTTTCCTGGTAGTAGGCCTCGATGGTTTTGGGCATGTCCAGGTGGGCCACAAAGCGCACGTCCGGCTTGTCGATGCCCATGCCAAAGGCAATGGTGGCCACCATGATCAGCCCCTCCTCGCGCAGGAAGCGGGACTGGTGGGTGGCGCGCAGGCGGGCGTCCAGGCCGGCGTGGTAGGGCAGGGCGTTAAAGCCCTGCTGGCACAGCCAGGCGGCGGTCTCTTCCACTTTGTTGCGCGACAGGCAGTAGACAATGCCGGCATCGCCGGGGTGTTCCTCGCGCAGAAAGCGCAGCAACTGCTGGCGCGGGCTCTGCTTGAGGGCAATGCGGTAGCAGATGTTGGGGCGGTCGAAGCCGGCGATAAACTGCCGCGCTTCACCCAGGTCCAGCCGCTGCACAATCTCCGCCCGGGTGCGGGCGTCGGCGGTGGCGGTAAGGGCAATGCGCGGCACCGCCGGGAAGCGCTCGTGCAGCAGGCTCAGCTGCAGGTAGTCGGCGCGAAAGTCGTGCCCCCACTGGGAGACGCAGTGAGCCTCGTCGATGGCGAACAGGGCCAGCTCGGCGCGCTCCAGCAGGGCCAGGCAGCGCTCCTGTATCAGCCGCTCCGGGGCGATGTACAGCAAATCCAGCTGGCCTGACAGCAGGGCGCGCTCCACCGCCACCACTTCCTCCAGGGGCAGGGTGGAGTTCAGGAAGCTGGCGCGCACACCGAGCTGGCGCAGGCTGTCCACCTGATCCTGCATCAGGGCAATCAGGGGCGAGATCACTACCGCGCAACCGGGGCGCACCAGCGCCGGCACCTGGTAGCAGAGGGATTTGCCGCCGCCGGTGGGCATCAGCACCAGGGCATCGCCGCCGGCAATGACGGTGTCGACGATATCCTGCTGGTGGGCGCGGAAGTGTTCGTAACCGAAGACGGATTGCAGGGTGTGCAGGGCGGTGCTGGTGTCACTCATGGCGCGCAGTATACCGGAGCAGCCCGCCGCCGCTAATGGCTGATTGCCCCCAGTTGCCGGTTTTCAGTTGCGGGTTTTCAGCTCCCGGTTTTCAGCTGCAGTGCCCTGAGGATTTCGTTGCGCAGCTGGCGCGGGTCGATCACCCGGTCGAAGGCCATGGCGTCTGCCGGCACCCAGGCGCCGGCCTGCAGGGCGGCCATTTTTTCCGCCTCGCTGGCATCGGCGCCGCTGGCGGCGGCACCGCCGATGGCCGGCACGCCCCCCAGGCTCACGCAGGGCAGGGCCAGGCTCACGGTCTGGTGGTCGAAGGGGTTCATGCCCATTACCGAGCTGCCAAAGCCAAAGGCCTTGCGCAGGGTTACCACCACTTTGCGCCCGCGGTGGCGACGCTGGGCCAGGAACATGTGGCCGGCGGCGCGCAGCACGCCGCTCTGTTCCGAGGCAGGCCCCGGCATCACGCCGGGGTTGTCCACCAGGCTCACCAGGGGCAGGTTGAAGGCCGCCGCCACGCTCAGGAAGTGGCCGGCTTTTTCGGCGGCCTCGGCGGTGATGGCGCCGGCCTGCACCGCCGGCTGGTTGGCCAGCAGCAGGCAGGGGGTGCCGCCAATGCGGGCCAGGGCGGTGATGAGGTTGCGGCCGTAGTCCGGCTGCAGCTCCAGCAGGGAGCCAGCATCTACCAGAGTCTCCAGCACGCGCCTCATGTTGTAGGCCTGTTGCGGTACAGGTGGAATAATATCCAGCAGCTCGTCCAGTTCCCTCGTCTGCTTGGTGGGGGCGGCCTGATCCAGCGGCAGCGGGGCGCCGGCCCGGGCCGGCAGGTAGCCAAGGAAGCGCCGGGCCAGGTCCAGGGCCTCGGCCTCCGAGGCGCAGAGGTTGTGGGCCACGCCGCTCTGGCGGGTGTGCATGCCGGCGCTGCCCAGTTCCTGTGGGGTGACCTCGCGCCCCAGGGCCGCCGCCACCAGTGGGGGGCCGGCGCTGAACAGGGTGGCGCCCTCGCTCATGATGATGAGGTCGGCAAACATACCGGTGAGCGCGCCGTGGCCGGCGGAGCTGCCAAGCACCAGTGAAACCACCGGCACCTGGCCTTTCAGATCCGCCACCAGTTGCAGGTCGCCGGGGGCGTGGGGGTAGCGCTCGCCCTGGTTGCTGGCGCGCTCGCCGGCGCCGTCCAGCATCAATACCAGCGGCAGCTGCTGCTCCAGCGCCAGGCGCACCAGGCGGGCCCGCTTGGCGGCGTTGGGGTGGCCAATGGAGCCGCCCTTCACGGTAAAGTCCTCGGCCACCACCACCACCGGGCGCCCGTCGATATACCCGGTGCCGCCCACCAGGGCGTCGGCGGGCACCGGCGGCTCGCCGCCCGGGTGGTTGCCGCCGGCCAGGGCGCCGTATTCGCAGAAGCTGCCGGTGTCCAGCAGCTGGTCGATGCGCTCGCGCGCGGTGAGGCGGTTGCGGCTGTGCTGGCGGGCGATTTTATCCGGCCCGCCCATGGCGGTGGCGATGCCGTGGCGCGTATCGAGCTGCTCCAGCAGGGCGCTCCACAGGGTGCGCGAATCAGTCATGTTGGTGCCTGTACAGGAATGGGTTGTCGTTTGCCAGGGGTGGGCGGTTGCTTAAGTGTGGCCGGCGGTTCAAGCGTGGCCCGCAGCGCCGCTCAGGCTTCATCGGGCACGCCGTAGCGCTGCTGGTAGCGGGCAAAGTAGCGCCGCTCGGTGGCGCGCTCTTCGTCCACAGTGTAGCGGTGCTGGCCGAACTTGCCCCGGGGCTTGGCTTGCAGATAGGCAAGCATAGCCGCCCGGGTTTCGGCGCTCAGCGGCATGTCGAAGTGGCGGTAGATACGCTCGATGCATGCCAGTGGTTCGTCCATCAAATCCTGGTAGCGGGAATCGGCAATGTTGGCCTCGGGGATGATGCCGGCATCGCGCAGCGCCATCACGCGTTCCAGCCGCGCGGCGGTGGCCTCGCCCATGATGATGTTCTCGAACAGCTCGGCGTTGAAGGGCTGGTTGCTGCGCATGCGGTACAGGGTGCCCATCAGGCTGGTGGCCGAAGACATGCACTTAATGGGGTCGCGGTGGGTCTGCACGATGCGCGCGTCGGGGTAGGTGGCCAGCAGGGTGTCCAGGTGAACCTGGTGTTCCGGCGCTTTCAGCAGCCAGCGCCGGCGCGGGTTTTTCCACTGCAGGATCTGCAGGATACGCTTGTGCCAGGCGTACACCGGGGCAAAGTCGGCGCCGGCGCACCAGGCGGCGTAGCTCGGTGTCTGGTGCAGGGAGGCAATGTGATCGCTGATGAAACTGCCGGCCATCAGCAGGCCGCATTCGGCGGGAATGTCGCCGCGCATTTCGTGCATGCCGGCAAATTCCGGCGCCACCCGGTTCCACTGGGTGAACAGTTTGTCGGCCCAGCCGATGCGCGCATCGCTGTTGTAGCTGGCGGCCAGTGGCGGTGGGCAGGGTTGCAGGGCCTCCCACATTTGCGGCACGCCCACGTCGGCGTCCTGGGCGAGCAGCTCGAACAGGATGGAGGTGCCGGAGCGGGGCAGGCCGACAATCACCATCGGCGCGCGAATCTCCTCGTCCAGGATTTGCGGGTGGCGCTGCAGCAGGTCGGCCACCATCAGGCGGGTGCGCAGCCACAGGAAGATATCGTGGCGGGCCATCAGGCGGCCCATCAGGGTCAGTTCGGCTTCTTCCTCCAGCGCGCGCAGCAGCACCCGGAAGGGCTCGCGCCAGCCGTCTTCGCCAGAGTCGCCAGAGTTGCCACAGTCGCCAAAGTCGCTGAGGCCGGTGGCGCGGCGCGCCTGCGCCAGCAGGGACTCCTCGTCCAGTGGCACTACCGCGCTCAGGTCAAAGTAGCTGCCCTCGGTGTTCATGGCTACCAGCCAGTCGGGCTGGGGCGGTGCGGTCCAGTTGGGTTGGCTTGTCTGGCTCATGATGCTGCCTCCACCGGCTCAGGCACGAAAGCGCCGCAGAACGCCCCGGCGCCGCCCGGCGAGCTGTTCGCGCCGCGCCTTGGCGCTGATGCGTTTGGCATTGGCCGGCAGGTACTCCTCCAGCTCTGCCCGCTTCACCTGCTGGCACTGGGGCACCGGGCAGCTGCTGGCGCCCATCCAGCGGGTGGTGATGTAGCCCTCCACATGGCCAGAGGGATCGAGCCAGTTGGGCAGGCCCGGGTCGGTGTGGGATACCACCAGTAACAGCTCGCCATTGTCTTCCAACTGGGCGTGGTGGCAGTTGGTGCTGCACAGGCGGTAGCGGTAGTCCATGGTTTCCCACCAGTAGTTGCCGAACTCCACTGCCCAATAGTTGGCCTTGGGCGGGGTAACGCGCACGATCAGCGCCTCGTCCCGGGGCAGCTGCCAGTAGCAGATCAGCGGTTCGCCGCCGGGGGTGGCGTCGATCTTGTTGTCATCCAGCTGGCGGTAGGAGAGAAAGCGGTTGGGCTGGCACTGCCACTTGTCCAGCATGTCGGCCCAGTAGTGGGTGGAGTCCTTCACCCAGGCGGCGCTCGCGGCCAGGCCGCGCTGCAGGGTGTCGATGTCAAACTCAGGGGAGGGCAGGGCCTCGCCGTGGCGGTCGATGCGCGCATCCATCGGCGCTTCGTTTTCCCAGTCGGCAAAAAACTGTCGCACGGTCACGCGCCAGGCACCCGGTGTGGTTTTGATCCAGTTGCCGGGCATCGGCTCGGGGCCCAGGTGCACCTCGAAGTAGCCCTGCTCGTCCACATCGATCTGATGGTCGATAAGGTTGCCCACCACGCCGCCGCCCCAGGGGGTGGCGCCATCTTCGAGCACGGTGATGGCGAAGAATCTGGCGCCGCCGCGGTAGCCGCTGATGGTGTAGCTGTGCTCGCCGTTGATCGGGGCGCCTACGTAGAGGGCGTCGGTGTTGTCGCCGCCCTGTTTGCGCAGGGGGTCGAAGTAGCGCAGCAGTTCGGGGAAGTCGGGGTTGTTGTTTTCCAGGTTGAACTGCAAGCCCAGCGCGATATTGCGCGCTAGCATGCGCAGGCCCTTGGCGCGGTCGATGTCGTGGGCGGGGGTGGTGTCGCGAAAGATAATGTCGCCCGCTGCCTTGAGCTCATCGCAAAAGGCCGCCCAGGATTGCTTGAGGGCCGGATCGTTGGGGTTGTCGCCGTACATGCTGCTCGCCTCCCGAATGGTATGCCTGGCGGCATCATACTGCCGCCGGTAGCGGGCAGGGCAAGCGCGGAGGGGGTGGAGAGCGCTCGCCCTCCGTTTCGGTTCAAGTATTCGCCGCAACCGGGGCGCAAAGGTCAAAGGCCTCCCACTTTGGCGTGGCCATTTCGTCCACAAAACGGCCGTAGTTCCAGGGCCAGCTGGAGGGGATGCCGTCTTTGTCCAGGTACCAGCTGGCGCAACCGCCCTGGTACCACACGGTTTGCTTGGCGGCTTCCACCCGCGCCGTTTCGTACTGCTGCATGGCGTTCACGGTGGGGGCGATCTCGGGGCATTCACCGCTGCGAATACGGTCCATCAGCTGCTCAATGTAGATCCACTGGTTTTCGGCAATGTCGATCAGCGAGAAATTGCCCACCGGGCCCGAGGGGCCGTTGAGCATGAACAGGTTGGGGAAGTCCGGCATGGAGATGGCGAGGTAGGCCAGGGGGCGGTCCTTCCACAGGGTTTCCAGGTTCGCGCCGTTGCGGCCGGTGATGGTCATCGGGCGCATAAAACAGTCCGGGTGGAATCCGGTGGCGAAGACAATGATGTCCAGCTCGTGCAGCTGCCCGTCGCGGGTGCGAATGCCGGTGGGCTCGATGCATTCGATGCCGGCGGTCACCAGCTCGCTGCCCGGCTGCTGGATGGCCTGGTAGTAGTCCGGCGAGAAGATCAGCCGCTTGCACAGGGGAGCGTGGTCGGGGCGCAGGCGTTCGCGCAGCTGTGCATCCTGCACGTTCTCTTCCAGGTTCTGCAGGCAGGCCGCCGCCATGTGCTGGGAGCCGGGCGAGCTGGAATCGGTAATGGCCTGGGTGTATTGCTCCACCGCCTCCATATAGCCCTTCAGGTCCAGCACCTGCTCCATGACTGCCGGATCGCGGAAGGCGGCGCGCTCCTCTTCGCTGAAGTAGCCGTTTTCCACCGGCATGATCCACTGGGCGGTGCGCTGGTAGTGTTCCAGCTTGGCCACCTTGCCGGCCAGGGCGGAGATAATCTGCACCCCGGTGGAGCCGTTGCCGATCACACCGATGCGCTTGCCTTCCAGGGTTACGCTGTGATCCCAGCGGGCGGAGTGAAACAGGTGGCCGGCGAAGGTGTCGGCGCCGGGAATGTCCGGAAAGCGCGGCTTGTGCAGCACGCCGGTGGCGGCGATCAGCACGTCGGCCACATCCTGGCGGCCGCTTTTGAAACCCAGCTGCCAGCGCCCGTCGCGCCACTCGGCGCCGCTGGCCTCTTCGTTGAAGCGGATCACTTCATTCAGGCCGTACTTCCCGGTGGTGCGTTCAAAGTAGGCCTGGATTTCCGCCCCGGGGGGCAGGTGGCGGGTCCAGTCCGGGTTGCGCTCGAAGGAGTAGGTGTAGTGGTGCGAGGGCACGTCGCAGGTCAGGCCCGGGTAGGTGTTCTCCCGCCAGGTGCCGCCAACGCGGTCCGCCTTTTCGTAAATATTGATGTCGCGGTAGCCGCGCTCCAGCAGCTTGATGCCGGCGAGAATGCCGGCCATGCCGGCGCCGAGTACGACAACGCGAAGATCCTGTTCTGCCATGGCGAATGTTCCTGTGTTGGTGCGCTTGTGGGAATGCCCCTGTTCAGTGCAAGCAGCTTAGCCAGCTTTGGCCCAACAATGCATATCACAAATGACAATTCGGGATGACATTATTGTTCGCCTTTCCGCCCCGGGTGTAAGCTCTGCCCATGACTGCTTCCCCGCCTGCCTCATCGCCAGGTTTACCACCCGGCTATAGCGCCAGCACCGCCTTTGATACGGTGCGCGCCTCCTTCATGCCGCTGGTCAACCTGCTGCAGGGCGAGTTGCGTGCCGGGGGCGACGAGGCCGGCCCGGCGCCGCGCAACCTCGGCGAGTTCACCCGCTGGTACCTGCAGGTAGTGCAACAGCTGGAAGCGGAGGTAGCGCAGGATTTTGAGCGCCCCTCCATGGCGCGGGAGGCGGTGGAGCTGATGTGTCGCAGCGCCATCAGCGCCGCCAGCCTGGATGAGGCCATCGGGCTGTGCCGCCGCTTTATGGCTTTGCTGCACCCGCGCGCCGGGGCGCTGACCCTGAAGTGCCGGGACGATACCGCCAGCCTGGTGCTGGATTCACTGCGCCCGCGCACCACCACTGCCAGCAGCCTGGTGGACATCACCGGGCTGTTTGCCTTCTGCCAGCTGCTGCAGTGGCTGGCCGGGCGCGAATTGCCGCTACAGCAGGTGCGCATTGGCCCCATTCAGCGCGATGACGTGCTGCCCTTTCTCAAGCTGTTCCGCGCCCCGGTACTGGCCGGCGGCGAGTGTTACTCGCTGGACTTTGACCGCGCCGCCCTCACCTGGCCCTGCGTGCGCGGGCGCACCGAGTTCGATGCCTTTTTTGAGCTGTTCCCCTGCGCCGTGTTCGGGGTGCGCGCCCACGACCTGGGGGCCCAGGTGAGCGCCATGATGGTGGCATCGCTGGAGCGGGGCGAAGGCGTACCCTCCCAGGAGCAGTTGGCGGGCATTCTGGAGGTGCCCCTGTCCACCCTGCGCCGCCGCCTGCGCGAGCGGGGGGCGGGCTACCGCGACTTGCGCGAGCAGTGTTTGTCGGAAGTGGCGGCCCAGCTGTTAAAGCGCGGCGACCTCGGGGTGGCCCAGGTGGCCGCGCAGCTCGGCTTCAGTGATGCCGGGGCATTTCGCCGCGCCTTTCACCAGTGGTACGGCTGCTCGCCCCGGGCCTGGCTGGCGCAATCAAAGACTCAGTCCGAACGCATTACCTGAGGCATGGCGTAGCGGCCGTCGATCAGCGGCGCCATCGGGCCGTAAAAGCGGGCGGCGAACTGGAATTTGCCCTCGGCCGGCAGCGGCAGCCAGTTGCGTTTTTTATCCGGGTCGGTAGGCGCTTCGCGCTGCAGGTAGAACACCAGCTTGCCGTCCTCACTGACGTGATAGTCGCCGGCCCGATACTGGTAACTGGTGGCGTTGTAGCGGTTGATGGGGTTGTCCACCAGGTAGCCCTGGGCGTCGTACACCGGCAGCTCCCAGAATTCCGTGACCGGCGGCAACTGGTCCACATCAAAGGTCAGGGTGTAGTGGTAGTCGCTGTCCAGGGGCTGGCCGCGGCTGTCGTCAAACAGGTAGGCAATGCTGTGGGACTGGTAGTGCACCGGGCTGCCCCAGGCCACATCCTGGGCGCCGGCGCGGCCGCGGTAGTCGAGGTCGTCGTAGAACAGGCTGGACTGCAGCTGCCAGCCGTTCATATCCACCAGCGCCTCGTTCATCGCCTGCCGGGCAATGGGGCGAGCCGTGCGGTAGCCGTCCTCCACCGCCGCGCGCTGGGCGCTGCTGAGGGCCGCCGGGTCAAAGCGCTTGCCGGGGGCAATGCCGAGGGGAGCAAGCCGGGCCAGGGTGTCGGTTTCCTGGCGGGAATCGCGCTGCAGCGTCATGGCGCTGTCGTTCACCGCCAGGCTCAGCAGTTGCAGCAGGTCCACCCCGGTCATCGATTTACTGATATCGCCAATGGCCGCCATGCGCGGGAAGTGTCGGTAGTCGGCGCGGATTTTGGGCTGTTCGGCCAGGGGCGGGAAGGCGCCGCCGTTGGCCTGCCACAGGGACAGCGGGCCGGCACTGAAGCTGTCGATGACCTTGCGCGCTTCGGCCAGGTCCTGTGGGTCGTTGCGATCCAGCACGGCAACCCGCAGGGTGGCGGAAAAGGCGGCGGAGGGCGCCTTGATGATCTGGGTGGAGGCAAAGCCGGCGGGCAAATCGCCCTGCCAGTCGGGGCCCACAATCAGGTAGCGCTGGGCGTGGTTGCCGGTGAACTGGGGGCCGGCCAGCAGGAACCAGCGGGGGTACTGATCCAGTGTTTGCAGGCTCCAGTAGCGGCCCGGGGCGATGGCGGTGGTCTCCAGCACCACAGGCTCCTGCGACACATCAAACATGCCACCGGAATACAGGGTGGAGGCGTTCACCGTGGTGGCATAGCGGTCCTTCGCGTCCATTAGCTTGTACAGGGGGTTGAGCCGGTTCACGCCGCTGTAGATCGGGTTGCGCGGGTCATCAAGCTGGGTGTAGAGGTAACGCAGCTCATAGAAGCCGGCGATATTCAGGCCCCAGTAGTAGGCCTCGGCGGTCAACGCGCTGATCTCGGCGGGGCTCAGGTCGGCATGGATGCCCGTGGGGGTGAGATCCCGGGCTTGCGAGGCCAGCGGCGCGGCCAGCAGGGCCAGTAAAGCCAAGTACAGGGTGGCAAGGGCGGTCCGTGGCGCGCAGGCGGCGCGAAGGGGGCGGCAGGGCATGGTTGGTTACCTCTGGTTGTCTGTTATGCGTTATGCGATCGGTGTGAGAGCCCGGAGTATTCCCGGCCGCCCGGGGCATGAACAGGGCGGTAGTGTCCAGCCACCGCTGCCCGAGTGCTCAATGGCTGGCGATTCAATTGCCTGAACCAGCGGCACCGCTGGCCGGTGCCTGGCTTTACCCCCCCGGCGGGTGAGGCGCAGTATCAGCCCTGACGATAACAAGGAGATTTGCGATGATCGACGGTTTGACCGTGAGTTCGGACGTGGTTGAGATCGAGGCGCCGGCGGCCCTGGTGTGGCAGGTGCTGGTGGACTTCGATCGCTACGGCGACTGGAACACCTTCTGCCCGGTGGCCGATGCCGAGCTGGCGCTGGATACCCCCATCCGCATGCAGGTGGACCTGGGCTTTGGCCTGCAGGAACAGGTGGAATACATCTGCCGCATCGAACCCGAACGGGTGGTGGCCTGGCGCATGGAGAACAAGCCCGACGACCCCATTCACGCCGTGCGCACCCAAGTCATCACGCCGCTGGGCGACGAGCGCTGCTCCTACGTGTCCATCGATGAATTCGGCGGCCCCGGCGCCGCCGAGATGATGGACATGATGGGCAAGCCGGTGGAGACCGGCTTCAACCGCTGCGCCCAGGATTTAAAAGCCCATTGCGAGGCCTTGCACCGGCGCGGCTGAGCAGGCGCCCTACCGGTCGGTGAGGGATTGCGCCAGGTCCTGCAGGTAGTCGATGTAGGCCAGCTTGTAGCGCGGATCGAAATTTTTCTGGTCTGCCGCCAGCTTCACAATCACCACCCGGTTGCCCGGGTGTACGTAGATATTCTGGCCCCAGATGCCCCGCGCCAGGTAGTCGCCGTCCCAGTCGCGTGGGGTCCACCACTGGTATTGGTAGCCGGAGACACTGGATGACGCGGGGTTGTCCCCGGGCATCAGGTGGGGCTCATCCGGCGTGACGGACGCCTTTACCCAGCCCTCGGGCAGGATGCGCTCATCGCCTCGCTTGCCATCGTTGAGGTACAGCAGCCCGAGCTTGGCGTAGTCCCGTGCGCTGGCGGCAAGCCCGCCCATGGCCAATTCCTGTCCTTGTGCGTCCAGCGTCCACAGCCCCTGGTGTTCCATGCCAAGTGGCTGCCAAAGACGGCGGCTCATATAGTCGGTGAGGCTCTCGCCGGTAACCCGTACCAGTAAAATGCCCAGCAACTGGGTATTGATGCTGGCGTAGTGGTTGTACGTGCCTGGCTCGTGGTCGCGGCCCAGGGTATTGATGTATTCCAGATAGGTCATCGGTGGCACGCGTGTTGTCATGCGGTTGATGTCCGATTCGGGGTCGGTATAGGTCTCGTCAAAGCGCACGCCGGAAGACATCTGCAGCACATGCTTGACCGTCACACCGTCGAAGGTCGGGCTGTCCAGCTCCGGCAGGTAACGACGGATGGGGTCGTCCAGACTTTCGATGTCGCCGTCGGCCAGGGCCATGCCAAGGACAGCAGACGTAAAAGATTTAGCCACCGAGAACGAGACGTGCAGGCTGTCGCGGCTGTCGCCGTGACGGTATTGCTCGTAGATTACCCGGCCGTCCTTGATCACCAGCAGGGCCGAGGTGCCAGAGCGGTCGATAAAGTCTTCCAGCGTTGTCGCTTCACCCAGAAAGTCGCCGCTGTAGCGCAGCGAATTGCTGCTTGCGCCAAGATCCCAGGGCTGTGCGGCGGGCGGCATGACAGAGGTCGGTACAAAGCGCTCCATGTGGCGGAAGTTCTCAAAGCGATCCCCGGCGAACATCGCGGTAAAGCCCGTGCCTTCCTCGCCTGAGTCGGTGCCGCCAATGGTGACCCCGGCGGCCTGGGCAGTGCCCGCGCCCTGGCCGAGCAGACAGGCACAGAGAAAAACGGTCGTGCTCAGAAAGCGAGAAGAAAACACGGCGCAGAGCCGCTGGCGTGAATTATCCATGGTAAGTCCTTATCGTTGTCGTGCGCGGAAATGCCAAAAGCTAGCGTACCATGCGCCTGGGGGCACCGGGATCAGGTATATTCCCCAGGCAATGCCTTTGGAGGTTCGCCTGATGAACAGGATAGAAACACTGGATGCACTGGAGCAGATATACGACGCCGCTGTGCCGATTGCGCTGGATAAAGTGCAGACCCGGCTCACTCCCAGGTATCGCCAGTGGATAGCCTCGTCGCGGTTTCTCATTCTGGCCACCGTGGGTAAGGCGGGCACCGACGCCAGCCCGCGGGGCGACGCCGGCCCCGTGGTGCAAGTGCGGGATGACACAACGCTGTTGCTGCCTGATTGGCGTGGCAACAACCGCCTGGATTCATTGCGCAACATTGTCGAAGACGGGCGGGTGAGCCTGCTGTTCATGGTGCCTGGCTGCAACAACGTGGTGCGAGTCAATGGATCGGCAATCGTCACCGCGGATGACGACATCACCTCACAGTTCAACCAGCAGGGCAAAACGCCGCGAACCGTCATCGTGGTGACCATTGCGGAAGTCTATTATCAATGCGCCAAGGCACTCATGCGTTCATGCCTGTGGCAAGCTGGCGACGAGAGCGAATCGGTACCAACGGCAGGCCAGTTTGTGCAGGAGATCGATGCTGATTTTGATGCGGCGTCCTATGACACCGGTTATGCCGATTATGCGAAGGGTCGCTTGTGGTAAAGCGTTGCCGACAGTGGCATCCGTGGCAAGGGCCCGCCTCAGGACGTTGGTAATCTGCGAGAACTCGTTACGGCCCGCCGTGGTTTTGCATGAAACTCGCCGTTGAGGTGCCGGGTCATTTACTCCGGCTCCTCAATCAGCAGATTGCCGATGGCCAACTCCTGGCCATCGCCGGGTGTCACCAGATGCAGGGGCATGTTCTGGGGGGCTTCCAGCAGGGGCTTGGGGATGGCGGTGGTAAAGCCGAACTTGGTGCGCGTGATGGGCAGGTCGTCTTCGCCGATGCGCAGCCGTGCCCCGTGGGGTAGGCAGCTGATATACACCCAAACGCCCATGGCACCGTCGGGCTGCTCGTTAAGGGCAACCCCGACCTGGGTTTTCTGGGGGCCCCATTTGCCCACGGTACAATCGCTGAGCTGGATCGACTCACCGCCGGGCAGCTGCCCCGCCGGGCTCTCTTCCACCAGAAACTCGCCGATCGGTTGCTTCACCTTGCGGATGGGGTCGATAAGCGCAATCTCATAGGTGCCCGGCGTCGAGAGTATGTGATCCTTCTGCTTGCCAAACAGGCCGGATGTGACGACTTTGCCCTTGATGGTGGTTCGCGCGATCTCACCGTCAATCATGATTTTCGCGTGGGCCGGAGCGCCGGCAATCTGGAACCAAAGGCCGCAGTGGCCGTCGGACTGCACATTGAATGCCAAGCCCTTTGCCGTTTTCTTCGGCCCCCAGTTCTGTAGCGGCGCGATGGTGCCAACGGTGTAGCCATCGGGGCTGTTCGCCGCCGCTTCTGGCGTGGCTTCGTTCGCGGCAAGAACGGCCCGGTTGGCCGGGTTTGCCTCGATCGCCAGTACTCGCAGCGCGGCAAGCTGGCATTCGGTGAGGCTCAGCTGCCAGCCTTCAATGTCGCACAGTGTGCCCTGTGCAAAGTCCTGCTGGATGCGGGTGGCCGTCGCGGCGGCGATATCAGCGGCGCTGCCGTCGATGCGCTGCGCCACCGTGCTGGCCAGTTGTGCAAGGCCAATGCCGCTACCGTCGCCCGCGAGCCACGCCCGGCCCAGGGTATCGGTGTGTTCGAGTGACAGCAGGAATTCATCCATCGCCGGGCTGATACCCGTATCGATACGCAGCGCTGTTGCCTCGGGAGCAGGTGCCGGCACTGTGTCCGCTGAATCGCCCGGCACCAGGGTGTAAGTGATGGCCGCCGCGCCACCGGCGGCTGCTCCGCCAATGACAAATTGTCGCCGGTTGATCATGCCTGCGCCTCCTTCTGTCCGGCCAGGTGTTGTGCCAGTCGCACAGACAGCGCGGCAATGGTCAGTGTCGGGTTGGAGTAGCCGTAGCGGGGAAACACAGACGAACTTGCTACATACAGGTTCTGGCTGCCGAACACCTTGAGGTCTGTGTCGACAACACCGTCTTCAGGGCGCGCCGCCATGCGCGTGGTGCCAAGGTGGTGGCATGCGCCAGAGGCGCGCGCCTGATGTTCGGCGGTGTTCTGCCGGGTAATCTGAAAGCGCCCCAGGCCGGTACGACTCAGTTCACCGCCCAGCGTTTGGTAGAACGTGTAGGCGGAATCGAAATCGTCCCGGTGAGGCTGCCAGTCGAGCTTCAGGCGCCGCAAACCCAGGGCGCAGCGCTCGTTGGTCAGGTGTATCCGGCTGAGCGGGTTCGGGCGCGGCTCAACAATCATTTGTACCTGGTACTGCCAGTAGTTGCCCGGTTTGAAATTGAGGCCGCTCTGGCTCCCGTACTGGTGCAGCACCGAGCCTTCGCCACTGCTGGCGTTCAGCGTCATGCAGGTATTGTGCTGGCGTTCTTTACGGATATGGTCCGCGGAAAAGGTCAGCACGGGCATGATGGGTTGGCCGTCGTTGGAAAAGCGGTGGTACTTCAAGCCCTCCGGTGCCAGCAGGTTCCCCGCCCGGGGGCCGTAGTGGTCGGCAAAATAGCGCCCCAGGTGGTCGGAGAAAATACCCTCGCCATCAGCGGCGGCCTCACCGCGCAGGTTCAGCAGGTGACGGGTGGTTTCCAGGCCGCCCATGGCCAGCACAAAGTGTTCGGCGGTGATCAGCGCAGCGGCGCCGTCCAGCGGTTTGACCTCGGCCTGGGTGATGCGCTCGCCTGCGCGATCCAGCCGCGTGAGGTTGGCGTGCAGCAGGCAGGTGAGGTTGTCCTGCTGGTTGATGTCGTTGTAGTAGCGGGTGCCAAAGCGGGTCGGGGGACTGAAGCGAAAAGCGTGTTCGGTAATCGGGCCGTCGACACGCAGTGGCAGCAGGTGCTGGGCGATGGTATCGCGCACCCGGGAGAGGTCGAACTCGGTGCTGGTGATCTCGGTCCACGCCAGGGCGCTATCCATATAGCGCTGCACCTCTGCCTGGGTGATTGGCCAGGCCGGTACATCCCAGGCGGGGTTGTCCTCATAGTCGGTGGCGTCCAGGGGTTTGCTCCAGCCACCCCAGTGTGCGGTGGTCCCCCCCAGTCGGCGGCGCCGGCAGATATCCGCCACCGAGTAGCTTTTTTCCCCGAGGGCCATCCGGTAAATGTCGCGCTCGGCCTCGGTGGCGTTGCCGGTTCCCCCGGCTTCACACAGTACGATGTGCCAGTCGGGGCGGGCCCTTGCCAACTCCAGTGCCAGCACGATGCCGGCGGGCCCGGCCCCGGCGATGCAGACATCGGCGCGCAGGGCGTTGTGTTCCAGTGCTTGTTGTTCCAGGTCGATAATCACGCGTGCTACTCATTCCTTGGCTTGCCGGCGAGCGCTGGGGCCGCAGCGGGGCGCTGGCAGTTTACACATTTTTTTCTGTTATATCTTTTCCGGCGCGGTTACCCGGTCTTTCATGCCTGTGCAAGAATGGCCGCCCATTCTTTTGGCAGGTCAGGCACAGCATGACGATGAAACGGCAATTGCGCGTCGGCGACAGCGGCATTCATGGCAAGGGCCTGTTTGCCGCGGTGGACATCAAGGCGGGCACGTTGCTGGGGGTGTGTCAAAGCCGGCCCACTCGCGAGCCCACGCCCTATACCCTGTGGCTGGACGAGGACACGCTGGTGGATGTGACCTGCCGCCTGCGTTTTATCAACCACAACAAGTCTCCCAACGTGATCTACTACGACGATCTGTCGGTGGTGAGTTTGCGCGACATCAAGGCCGGGGAGGAGCTGACCCACGACTACGGCGAGGCGTGGGCGGAGTAAGGCAGGGCCGGGGTTGGCATCAGGCCCCGCAGGGCCTGGCTCAGGTGGTGAGGATGAGCCGCAGGGCCTGCAATTGCAGGCTGGCGTGGCGGATGTGTACGGCGCATTCTTCGATGCGGTAGTCCAGGTGGTCCAGCTCTTCCTGGCGGATGGAGGGGTTTACCTGCTTGAGGGCCGCCAGGCGTTCGCGCTCGGCGCCGAGCTGGGCGCGCATGTCGGCCTCGGCGTCGGCCAACACGGTTTTAAGGCGTGATTCGGCCTGGCGGGTGGCCTGCAGCATTTTCGCGTCCACTTCCTTTTGCACCTGTTTGATGATGGCCAGGGCCACGGGCTTTTTCACCCGCTCCACCAGTTCGTTCAGCCGGGCGTGGGGCACCAGGTGGGCCAGGTCCTTGCCGCGGGCGTCCACCAGCAGGCGGGTGGGGGTGAGGGGCAGGAAGCGCTCTACCTGCAGCTCCTTTGGCGCTACGCAATTCACGGTGTACAAACATTCCAGCATCATGGTGCCGGGGGCAATGCCCTTGAGCTTGATGGTGCCGATGGCGGCGTTGCCAAGCTCGGTGGAATGCACCATGTCCATGGCCTCCACCAGCATGGGGTGCTCCCAGGTGAGGAAGGCCAGGTCTTCCCGGGCCAGGCCCTTGTCGCGGTCGAAGGTGACGGTGGTGCCCTCGTCGCGCAGGTAGGGGAAGTGCCCGGTCAGCATGTGCTCGGAGGGGCGCAGTATCAGGGCATGCTCCGAGTGAAACTCGGTGTCTACGCCAAAGGCCTCGCACAGGGCTTCCAGGTAGTTTTGCAGTACGTCGGTACTTTCATGCTCGACAATGCTGTCGATCAGCGCCAGCGCCTCGGCCGGCTTGCAGGAGTTGCGCTCCAGCAGGCGGTCGCGGCCCTCGCGCAGTTCGCGGCGGGTTTCGGCGGTAAATGCCGCGGTGTCTGTCAGCAGGGCCGCCAGCGCATCGTCGGGGGCATTCAGCTGCTGCTCCAGGGGCTCGCGGAAGCGCTGGTAAATCATGTGCCCGGCGGAGCAGCTTTCGCTGAAGGCGCCAAGGCCACGCTCGTACCAGTCCAGCAGGGTGTGCTGGGCGCTGCCCTCCAGATAGGGCACGTGAATGTCCACGTCGTGCTGCTGGCCAATGCGGTCGAGGCGGCCGATGCGCTGCTCCAGCAGGTCCGGGTTCAGGGGCAGGTCGAACAGGATCAGGTGGTGGGCAAACTGGAAGTTGCGCCCCTCGCTGCCGATTTCGGAGCACACCAGGGTCTGGGCGCCATTGACCTCGTCGGCAAAGTAGGCGGCGGCGCGGTCGCGCTCGATGATCGACAGCCCTTCGTAGAAGGCCGCCGAGCGGATGCCGGCGCGCAGGTGCAGGTGGTGCTCCAGGGCCACGGCGGTGGTGGCGCTGGCGCAGATCACCAGCACCTTGGCCGGGCGCAGCTGCTTGAGGGTCTGCTCCAGCCAGTTGACTCGCGGGTCAAAGCTCAGCCAGCTGTCGTCGTGGTAGGGCCGCTCCGGGTGCAGGCGCGACTCCAGGTCGGTGCTGGAGTAGCGGTATTCCTCGGGGAAGGGCAGCGGGTGGCGGTGCAGCACGCGCTGGGGGAAGCCGCTGACGGCGGCCCGGGTGTTGCGAAACAGCACCCGGCCGGTACCGTGGCGATCCAGAATCTGGGCGATGAGTTGCTCTGGCGCGGTGTCGGCAGACAGCCCCTCGGGCAGGTCGCCCGGTATCTCGCCGGCTTCAATCTGGCTCACCATGTCGCTCCAGCGGCGGTACTGCTGCTCTTCGCGGGTGAAGGTTTCCAAATCGTGGAAGCGGGACGGGTCCAGCAGGCGCAGGCGGGCAAAATGGCTGGCCTGGCCCACCTGCTCGGGGGTGGCGGTGAGCAGCAGCAGGCCGGCGCTGCGCTCGGCCAGGGCCTCCACCAGCAGGTAGTCGTCGCTGGGGGCCTGTTCCGACCAGGCGAGGTGGTGGGCTTCGTCCACCACTACCAGGTCCCAGGGCGCCGCCAGCACCTGCTCGCGGTAGGCGGGGTCGGTGTGGAACAGGCCGGTGCTGCACAGCACCAGCTGCTCCGCCTCGAAGGGGTTGTCCACCGGCAGCTCGGCCAGCCGCTCGGCATCGAACAGGGCAAAGTGCAGGTTGAAGCGGCGCAGCATTTCCACCAGCCACTGGTGCAGCAGGGTGTCCGGCACCAGCACCAGCACCCGCGAGGCGCGGCCGCTCAGCAGCTGCTGGTGCATGATCATGCCGGCTTCGATGGTTTTGCCCAGGCCCACCTCGTCGGCCAGCAGCACGCGCGGGGCAAAGCGCTGGCCAACTTCGTTGGCAATGTAAACCTGGTGCGGCAACAGGGAGGTGCGCGAGCCCATCAGGCCGCTCACTGGCGAGCGCTGCTGGCGGTCCAGGTGTTCGAAGGTGGCGACCCGCAAGGCAAAGTCGTCGTTCTTGTCGAAGTGGCCGTTCAGCAGCCGTTGCTGGGGCGTGGTGAGCTGCACGTAGGCGTCCAGCTCCAGTTCGGACACGGTCAGCTCGGCCTCGTGGTGGTCAAGGCCCGTGTACAGCAGCAGCCCCTGGTGCTCTTCCACCCGGCTTACCACCAGTTCCACCCCGTTCACGGTGGAGATATGGTCGCCCTCCTGAAAGCGCAGGCGTGTGAGGGGTGCGCCGTCGATGGCGTAGGTGCGCTCCTCGCCCACGGCGGGAAAATTCACGGTGACCCGGCGCTGTTCGATCTCGACGATGATGCCCAGCCCCAGCTGGGCATCGGCGTGGCTGACCCAGCGCTGTCCGATTTGGTATTCCATAGACTTCCTGTGATGCACGGCCGCGGCGCGGGCCGGGAAGAAAAAGGCGCGTAGTTTAGCACCGAACGGCGCTGGTTTGTGCGGCGCCTGGCTATTTGCCGTTGAAGAACAGGGCCAGGCTGTTGGCGTGGGCCTGTCGCAGCAGTTCTTCCACTGCCACGCCCTTCACCTCGGCAACCTTTTCCGCCACGAAGGGCAGGTAGTAGGGGGCGTTGGGCTTGCCCCGGTAGGGCACCGGGGTCAGGTAGGGGGAGTCGGTCTCCAGCAGCAGTTGCTTGATGGGCGTGGCGGCCACTACCTCGCGCACATTGTCGGCGCGGTTGAAGGTGGTGATGCCGTTGAAGCCGAGCATGAAGCCCTCGCCCAGGCAGTATTCCGCCAGCGCCAGGCCCGAGGTGAAGCTGTGGATGACACCGCGCCGGCGCAGGCTGTGGCGGAAGTTGGCGAGAATGGCGCGGGTGTCTTCGTCGGCCTCACGGGTGTGGATGACCACCGGCAAATCCACCTCCACCGCCAGCTGCAGCTGGGCTTCGAACACCTGGCGCTGCACGGCGCGGTCGGCGTGGTCGTAGAAGTAGTCAAGGCCAATTTCCCCCACCGCCAGGATGCGCGGATCCGCGGCGCGCTCGTGGATGGTCTGGGCCACGCCGTCATCAAAGCCCTCGGCCTCGTGGGGGTGAATGCCCTGGGTGCCCCACACATCCGGCGCGCTGTGGGCAAGCTGGAACACGCGGTCGAGGTTGCCTGGCGCCACTGCGATGGTGATTATGCGTTCCACGCCGACTTCCCGGGCCCGCTCCAGGGTGTGCTCCAGCTGCTCCTGATCCAGATAGTCCAGGTGGCAGTGGGTTTCAATGAGGGGAGTCTGGAAGTGGGGAATGTCGCGGCGCTTGCTTCTGCTCATGATCCTTGTCGCGGGTTGGGGCCGGCGGCTGGCCCGCTAGCATAGGGCAGGGCGGGCCGCGGTGGAAGGGGCGCCCTGCGACAGTGGTGCCCCGCGATGGCGATGGCCCTAGCCCGCAGCGTCTTCCGCCTGCTCCAGCGATTGCAGGGTGTCTACAATCTGCCGCCACATCCACTGGTGCAGGGGCGAATTGGCGCCGCGCTCGTGCATGACCAGCATGTATTTCATGCTGTGGTCGGCGCCTTCGGGGGTGGGCAGGGCCACAATGCCCCGGGCGGTGGCCTCGTTCTGCAGCATGTAGGCCGGGCCCGGCAGGAAGTAGTCGGTGCCGCGCAGCACCTCCAGCGCCGTCATCAGGTGGGAGGTTTCCAGCGAGCCCTGGTGGGGGTTGCGCATGCGGTTGAAGGTCTCTGAATTGCGCACCAGCTCCGCCTGGCCAAGGTCGGAAATATACAGGCGAATCAGCGGGTAGCTGGCCAACCGCTCCCAGGTGATTTCGCCGTGGGTGAGGGGGTGGCCCTCTCGCACCAGGATGGCCGGGGGCGAGCTGCCCACCGCGTGCACCCGAAACTCCGCCGGGTAGTGGGACTGGGCAATGTGAATGGCAAAGTCCAGGTTGCCGCTGGCCAGCTGCTCCAGCTGGTTTTCCACCCGGGTGATGGTGCGAATGGACAGCCGCGGGGCCTGTTCATGCAGGCGCCGGATCAGCGGCGGCAGCAGCGCGACACCCACGTATTCCGACAGCGCCAGCACCACCTCGCCGGTGGTGGCCCAGGGGTCGAATTCACTGCCGGTAACCAGCCGCGAGATATCCGCCAGCAGCACCGGCAGGGTTTGCTCCAGCTCCAGCGCCCGGGGAGTGGGCTGGATGCCGCGGCTGTTGCGGGTGAACAGGGCGTCGCCGAACACGCTGCGCAGCCGCGACAGGGTTTTGCTCATGGCGGGCTGGGTGATGTGCAGGCGCTGGGCGGCGCGCGATACCGAGCGCTCCTCCAGCAGGGCCTCCAGGGCGATCAGCAGGTTGAGGTCGATCTTCTGCAGGGGGCGGGTGTCCATGGGTGGCGGCCATTGATATAAATTGAATTCATGTGTTACATGAAAACAATACATTAGAAATATATCAATGCCGGGACTACAGTTAGCACAACTCCGAAATGTTGTGGCTGCTGTTAAAGCCGGCCACAGGCGCCAACCCCTGAAGGCGCCGATGGAACACCCATCCAGGTCCAACGAGTTACTTTCAAACCCGCCGCAAGGCGGGTTTTTTTATGGCCGGGCGAAACCCGGCCAGTTTGCTCGCTGTCCTCAGGCGGCGGAATCCACCAGGAACTGCCCGTACCACTTGCGGAACTTGGCAAAGGGGCCGTCGTTATCGCACAGCATGGGCTTTTCAAAGTACTTCTTGCGCGCCCAGATGATGCGGTCTTCTTCCATCTGCTTGCGGATGTCCGCCACGATGGCATCGGCCACGCCGCCCACCGGCTCCTCGCCGTTCACCTTTTTCTGGATGAAGGCGTAGAAGGCCTTGCAGTTTTCTTCATCCACCGGGGTCAGGTTGGCCATCAGCACGGTGTCGCAGATGCCGCTGAAGCGCACCACGGCCATGCCCGGGCCGGTATTGGCGTTGTCGATGATGCCCTTGATCTCGCCGCGGGGGGTCTGCATTTTGCTCACCAGTCGGCTGCGGCGGCGAATGCCCTCAAACTCGGTAATTTCCGGGGTCGGAATGTTCTGGGTGCCGTGCACGTACAGGAAGTGCGCCGCGTCCACCGAGTTTTCGCCCACTTCCTGGGTGTGGGTGGCAATGTCCCACTCGTGGATTTTCAGCGAGCCCCACTCCTCGTTGTCTGGCGCTGCCTCGGGGATGACTTCGGGCTCGAAGGTGGGCGCCACGTCCTCGGGGTGATACCAGACGAAAATGCACTGGTTCAGCTCGCGCACCTGCCAGGGTTTGATCACGGTTTCGCAGCGCGCCACCTTGGGCGGCAGGTTGTTGGCGTAGGGCACGTCGGTGCACTTGCCCTCGCCATTGTAGGCCCAGCCGTGGAAGGGGCAGACGATGGAGTCGCCGCGCACCTCCGAGCCGCCCCCGGCCTGGCTGCGAATGCCATAGCCCAGGTGGGCGCCCATGTGCGGGCAGTAGGCGTCCAGCACCTTTACCTCGCCGCTTTCGGTGCGGAACATCACCAGGTCGGTGTCGAAGTAGCGCAGGGGCTTGGATTCGGCCACGCCCAGTTCGTGGGAGTAGGCCACCTGGAACCAGCCGAAGGGCATCGGCAGCGGGATGCGTTTGCTCATTGTCTTCACCTCTAGGGTTGTGATGTGTCAGTGGCGAAAGGGTAGGCGAGGCCCGCGGCGGTTTGAACGACTTGCAAAAACTGTCTGCCTCGTTACCCGCGCAAATAGCTATACTCCGGCTGTTAATCGGGCCGTGTAGCGTCAAAACGCCGCCGGCGCAAGGCCCGGATTCATTGACCCTGGCGGCGGCGGGCGCCTAAGCTTCCGGCACTTCCATCCACTCGTAAAAAACCGGAAAACGCCATGAGACTCAAGGACAAGGTAGCCATTATTACCGGGGCCAGCCAGGGTATCGGCGAGGCCACTGCCCGCCGTTTTGCCGCTGAGGGCGCCAAAGTGGTGCTGGCGGCGCGCCGCCAGGAACAGCTGCAAGGCATTGTCGATGACATCGAAGCCGCTGGCGGCACCGCACTGGCCCACGCCACTGACATCTCCGACGAAGCCGCGGTCAAGGGCCTGGTGGAAGCGGCCGTGGCCGCCTTCGGCAAGCTGGACATCGTGGTCAACAACGCCGTGCTGATGGTGCCGGGCATGCTGGCCAGCCACAGCACCAAGGCCTGGCGACAGAACTTCAGCGTGTCACTGGACGGCGCCATGTTCCTGATGCGCGAAGCCTTCGCCGAGCTGTCCAAGCACAACGGCGCGGTGGTGAATGTGTCCTCCGTGTGCGGTCTGGCGGGCTCCGTGGGTACCGCGGGTTACTCTGCGTCCAAGGCCGCCATGCTGGGCCTGTCGCGCAACGCGGCCATCGAGTGGGGCGGCAAGGTGCGGGTCAATACGGTGATTCCCGGGGCCTTCCTTACCCCGCCCACCCAGTCCCTGATGCCGGATGAACAATCCCAGGAGGCCACGGCCAAGTCCATCCCGGTCAAACGCATTGGCGACCCGGCCGAGTGCGCCAATGCCATTCTGTTTTTGGCCAGCGACGAAGCCTCCTACATTACCGGCGCAGAGCTGGTGGTGGATGGCGGGCGCACCGCCGAGCTGAATACCGGCACCGCCGCCTGGGACTGAGCCATGAGTGAGCACAATCTTGCCGCGCGCATCGACCGCTTGGAGTCGCTGGACGAAATCCGCCAGCTGGCGGCCAAGTACTCCCTGTCGCTGGACATGCGCGACCTGGACGCCCACGTAAACCTGTTTGCCCACGACATCCGCGTGAGCCGCGAGCACAGCGGCCGCGCCTACCTCAAGCGCTGGCTGGATGACACCCTGCGCCTGCAGTTCACCGGCACCTCGCACCACATCGGCAACCACATCATCGAGTTTGACGATGCCGACCACGCCCACGGCGTGGTGTACTCCAAGAACGAGCATGAGACCCCCTGTGAAAACGGCGACACCGAGTGGGTGATCATGCAGATGCTGTACTGGGACAACTACGAGCGCATCGACGGCCGTTGGTACTTCCGCCGCCGCCTGCCCTGTTACTGGTACGCCACCGACCTCAACAAGCCGCCAGTGGGCGACAACAAGATGCGCTGGCCAGACCGCGACCAGTACGAGGGCGCCTACCATGAACTGTGGCCGAGCTGGGCCGAGTTCTGGGCCAAAGCGCCGGGCGACAACGCGCCGGAAGTGGCCGCTCCCGCACCGCTGGAGCAGTTTTTGACCACCATGCGCCGCGGCGCACCCGAACCCAAGATACGTGTGAGATAGGCATGGATTTGTTTTCCCCCCTGAAACTGGGCGACCTGGAGCTGCGCAACCGCGTGGTGATGGCGCCGATGACCCGCAGTCGCGCGGATACCGACGCCGTGCCCACCGCCGACATGGTTGACTATTACCGCCAGCGCGCCAGTGCCGGCCTGATTGTCAGCGAGGGCATTGCCCCCAGCGCCGATGGCCTTGGCTATTGCCGTACACCTGGCATTTATAACAATGCCCAGGTGAAGGCCTGGCAACAGGTGACCGGCGCGGTGCACAGTGAAGGCGGCCTGATCTGCGCCCAGCTGATGCACGTGGGCCGCGTGGCCAGCGCCCTCAACAAGCCCGCCGGCAGCGAAACGGTGGCGCCGTCCGCCATTCGCGCCAACGCCGAGATGTACACCGACCAGCAGGGCATGCAGCCCATGGATGAGCCCCGCGCCCTGGCGCTGGAGGAAATCCCCGCGGTGGTGGAAGAGTACCGCCAGGCAGCCATCAACGCCTTTGAGGCCGGCTTTGACGCCGTAGAGTTGCACTGCACCAGCGGTTACCTGCCGGCCCAGTTCCTGTCCACCGGCAGCAATGCGCGCGACGACGCCTACGGCGGCAGCGTGGAAAACCGCGCCCGCTTTGTGCTGGAAGTGCTGGATGCCCTGTGCAGCGTGCAGGGCCCCGGCCGGGTCGGCATGCGCATCTGCCCGGGCAACCCCTTCAACGACCTGTCCGACGCCAACCCGCAGGAAACCTTTGAATACCTGCTGGGCGAGGCGACCAAGCGCGGCATGGCCTACCTGCACGTGATCCGCATGCCCAAGGGCGGCGTGGATAACATTGCCCTTGGCCAGCGTTACTTTGGCGACCGGCTGGTGGTGAACGAGAGCTACAGCTTTGAGGAAGGCCAGGCGGCGGTGTCTTCCGGGGCGGCCGCGGCGGTATCTTACGGGCGGCCCTTTATCGCCAACCCGGATCTGGTAGAGCGCTGGCGGCGCGGCGTGGATCTCGCCGAGTTCGACCTGTCACGCCTGTACACGCCGGGGCCTGAAGGCTACTCCTCCTACCCGCCGGCAACCGCCTAGGGTGCTTCCTGCGGCGGGGCGATGCGCACGCGCATGGCCTCGCCAAAGGCCCGCGACAGGGCGCCGGTGGAAACACCGATCATCAGCGCGCCGTGAATCGCTTCCAGCGGACCCAGCAGGCGGTGCGCGTCGGACATCACAATATCGCCATAGCCCAGGGTCGCGAAGTTGACCGCCGAGTGGTAAATGGCCAGCGACAGCGTGTCGAACTCCCCCAGCAGGTAAAACAGCAGCGCCCACACGGTTACCTGGCCGATGTTGCCGACAATCAGGATCAGCATCACCCCGGTCATCAGCCGCATGCCCCCCAGAAAGGCCGAGCCCAGCCAGTCAGTGCGATGGCTGAAAAAGCGCAGGGCGGCAATGATCAGTGCAATCTGCAGCATCAAACACACCGCCATGGTGGTCAGGCCCAGGGTGAGGTTGGCTAGCATGCCGGTAACTCCTTCATCGATTGGCGCAGGCGCCGCTCACGCCAGGATTGCAGTACCCCCACCGCCAGCACGGCATACACCGCCACCGCCAGGAACAGGCCCATGCGCACGGCAAAGGCCTGGTACACATCCTTGCCGTTGGCGCTGTCCTGCACCGCGGCGCCCAGCAGAATCAGCAGGGTGGTGAGGGTGTTGATCCAGAACGTGGGCGGCAGGCGGCTGGGCAGGGCGCGGTAGGCCCGGGCGCCCAGCAGCAGGGCAAACAGCCACGCCCAGGCGGCAAAAAACCACAGCTCCACCGCCAGGCTGAGCAGGCTCCACAGCAGTATCGCGCACACACCGCCCAGGGCCGTGGAGCCGATCATCTCCCGTGCTGCCCCTTTCAACTGCAGGCCGGAGGCCTCCCGGCCGAGCAGGATGCTCTTTACCGTCAGCGGCAGGTAGGCGCCGGGATTGGTGAGGGTCAGCACAAAGGCCGGCAGCACAATCAGGGTGGCCCGCAGCGAGCGCCAGTGGCCATCATCCGCGTTGGGCGCCGGCGCCGGGGCCTTGCTGGCGGCCGCCTCTTCCGGGAACAGCGGGTAGGCCAGCCACAGGCCGACAACGGCAATCACCGTGCTGGCGATCAGGGTGGTAATCAGCGCTGTTGCCAGGGCCTGGCTTACAGTGCTGGCAGCCGGAATCACCGTCAGCCCCAGGGCCAGCAGGGTGGCGGGGCCATCCCTGCCGCCGACAATGGCCAAACGGCTGCTCAAGTACAGCCCGACCACAATCAGCAGCAGCGCCGAGGTGGGCGCGTACTGCAGCAGCGGCCCCAGCAGTACCCCCACGCTGAGGGTGAGTGCCAGCACCAGCAGCAGCACCAGCAATTGCTTTGGCCCCGGCGGCGGGTTGCCGGCACCGCCCAGAATGACCACCAGCAGCGGCGCAATAAAGGGGATGGGCAGGGCCAGGCCGTAGCCCGCCGCCAGGGCGATGGCAACGGCGGTGGCCAGGCGAAAGGCGCGACGGGCGGGCAGGGGCGCTCGCATGCTCAATAGGCGTAGGAAAAGACGCTGAGCACGCGAATGTACAGTGCGCCGAGCAGGCCCAGCAGGCCGTGGCCGTCGGTATAGGCGATCACCGAAGCCTGGCCGCCAATGCGCAGCTGGCGAATTACCTCGGCTGGTATCGGTTTTTCAAATTCCACCTGTACCGGAAAGCGCTGGGCCTGGCGCAGCCAGTCGCGGTCGTTCTGGATGTTGGGCAGCGAGCCAGGTGGCGTGCTCTGGCTGGCGTTGATGCCCACGCCAATGTCGCGAACCTTGCCCTTGAACACCTGGCCGGGCAGGGCGTCCAGCAGAATCTCCACCGGCGTACCGGGCTTCAGGTGGCCCAGGTTGTTTTCGGTGTAGTCGGCGTTGATCCACACGTCCCCCACTGCCACCAGGGTCAGCACCGGGTTGCCGGTGCCGGCAAACTGGCCCACTTCCGCCAGCAGGTTGGTGATCACCCCGTCGGACTGGGCCACCACCGTGGTGTTGTCCAAATCCAGCTGGGCCTTCTCCACCCCGGTGCGGGCCACCTGCAGTACGGTGTTGTTCTCCTGGGAGGCGCCGCCTTTTTGTTCAATGGCGGCCTGAATCTGGGCCCGGGCCGCGGCCACCTGGGCGCGCGCCGCCTGCAGGTTGGCGGCGGAGACTTCCAGCCGCCGGGCGGAGATGGTGCCGGGGTCGTCACTGCGTAGGCGATTGAGGCGGGTGTAGTCCTGCTCTGCCTTGCGCTGGCCGGCCAGGGCGGCTTCCAGGCCGGCTTCGGCCTGGGTGACCGTGGCATCGCCGGCGGCCACCTGCTGACGGGCGTTGTCCAGGTCGGAGTTGGCTTTCTGCAGGGCAATCTCGTACTGCGAGCGGTCGATCTGGAACAGCTTCTGGCCGGCTTGCACCCGCTGGTTGTTGCTTACCCACACCTCGGTTACCAGCCCCGCCACCTTGGGCGCCACGCCCACCACATAGCCCTGCACCCGGGCCTGGGAGGTATAGGGCGTAAAGCGGTTGGCGGCCAGGTACCACAGCAGGCTCAGGGCGATCAGGGCGGCGATAATGATGGCCCCGCGATTGACCGAGCGGGCACTGTCCTGTGGGGCGGGGGTGGTTGAATCTCCACTCATGGCTGTTTCCTGGCTCACGGCTGCTCTTCCTCAGGTTGTGGCAGGGGGGCCTCCAGCAGGTCGCCCCAGTTGCTGCGCTCGCCCATGCGCTCGCGGGTGGCCGCCGGCAGCAGGGTGTTGATGTCGCTCTGCTGCCAGCCGCCGCCCAGGGCTTTGTACAGGTTGATGATGGCCGCCACATGGTTGCCCCGGTTGACCGTGGCGCGGTCGGTCTGGGCGAAGGTGGCGGCCTGGGCGTCCAGCACCCGCTGAAAGTCTGAATAACCCTCGCTGTAGCGGCGGGTGGCAATGGCCAGTGAGCGTTCGGCGGCGGCGACGGACTCGTCGAGAATGCCCTGGCTTTCGGCGGTGGTGGCAATCTGGCTGGCGGCGTCGTCAATCTCACGCGCCGCGCCGAGCACGGTGTTGCGGTAGTTTTCCAGCGCCTGTTCCAGGCGGGCGTCCTGCACCCGCACGTTATTGCGGATGCGGCCGTAATTGAAAATGTTCCAGCTCAGGGCCGGGCCGCCGGCCAGGGTGCTGACATCGCCCACACTGTCCAGGCTGTTGCCAGACCAGCCCAGGGTGCCCACCAGGCTCAGGGAGGGGTAGAGGTCCGCCTCGGCAATGCCGATCTGGGCCGACTGGGCCGCCGCCTGCCAGGCCGCGCTGCGCACATCCGGGCGGCGCGCCAGCAGGGCCGCCGGCAGGGTATTGCTGCTGATGGTGTGCGGCACCGGCAGGTCGCTGTTCACGTCCTGCAGTTCCGCCAGCGGCCCCGGTGGGCGGCCGAGCAGGGCGCACAGGGCATTGCGCTGTTGGGTCAGGGCCTGCTGCAGGGCCGGGATGGTGGCGCGGGTGGCCAGGTACTGGGCGCGGGCCTGTTGCAGGTCCAGCTCCGAATCCTGGCCGCTGTTGAAGAGCTTCTCGGTAATCTCAAAACTGCGTTTTTGCAGGGCTTCGTTGCGCCGCGCCAGTTCAATGCGCTGCAGGGTGGTTTTGTAGCCGTAGTAAAGGCTGGCCACCTGGCTGGTCAGCAGCACCTGCACGTCGCGCTGGTTGGTCACCGAGGCGAAGTACGCGGCATCGGCGGATTCCACCCCGCGGCGAAAGCGGCCCCAGAAGTCCATCTCCCAGCCGATGTCGAAGGAGGCATCGGCGGTGCTGACTTCGCTGCTGCGATCCAGCGCGCCGCCGTGGTTTTCCTGCCGGGCGTAGGCGGCGGAGGCATTGATCTGCTGCACCTGCGGATACTGCAGGCCAGTGGCAATGCCCTGCAGCGCGCGGGCTTCCAGAATACGCAGGCCGGCGATGCGCAGGCCGGGGTTTTCGCTGCGGGCGCTGGCAATCAGAGCGTTCAGCACCGGGTCGTCAAAGCGCTGCCACCAGTTGGCCAGGGCATCGGCCTTGGCACCGGGCACGATGTCGACCTGCTGGTACAGGGCGGGCTGCCACTGGGCCAGCCAGTCCGGCGCGGGTTCGCGAAAATCCGGCCCCAGGGGCGTGCAGGCGGTGGCCGCCAGGCCCAGCAGGGCGGCAAGCCGGCGGGCCCTGGCAGCGTTCACGGTTGGGCGCTGTCCTCTGTGGCCACTGGCTCTGGCTGGCCGTCGTTCACCCAGGCCATGAACAACTGGTAGGCCACCGCAAGGATCACCGCGCCCACAAACAGCCCCACCAGGCCGCTGCTGATCATGCCGCCCAGCGCGCCGATGAGGATGATGGGCATGGGCACCGACAGGCCGCGGCCCAGCAGCAGGGGCTTGAGCACGTTGTCGGCAAGGCCGGCCAGAATCAAATAAATGCTGACGACCACATTGAGCAGCATGGAACCGTCGCCGGCCACCCATATCCACGCCACCGCGGGAATCACCACCAGGGCGGCCGGTATCTGGGCAATGCCCAGGAACAGCACCACCACCGCCAGCACCCCGGCGGCGGGGATGCCCGCCACCAGAAAGCCAATGCCCAGCAGCACGGCCTGGATAAAGGCCACGCCCACCACGCCAACGGCCACCGAGCGCACGGTGAGCACCGACAGTTCATGCAGTTCCGGGCCCACCTTGGGGCCGCAGATACGGGTAAAAATACGGTCGGTGCTGCGCGCGCCCGGCTGGGCGTAGGCCATCATGATGCCGGCCACGATAAAGGCGGCAATGAACGACAGCACCGTGGTCATGGCGCCGCCCACCGCGCCGGCCGCATCGCGGGTGAGTTCGCGCAGCTTGTCCTGGTTCTGGGCGGCGAAGGCCTGCAGGTTGTCGGCGGCGGCGGTCCAGGCGCTGAACACGCGCTCGCCTATCACGGGCCAGTCCTGCACGCCTGGGCGGGGTGGCGGTACAGTGAGGGTGCCGGCGGCCATGCCTTTGTAGATGTTCATCAGGTGATCCACAAAGGAGATACCCAGCAGCACCGTGGGCACGCCCAGCAGCACCACCAGCGACAGCACCATGAGGGTGGCGGCCTTGCCGCCGGAGCAGCCCAGCGTCCGGGCGATCCTCTCGTTCAGGGGGTACAGGGCAATGGCCAGCACCATGGCCCACACCATCAGGCCGAGGAAGGGGCTGAAGACCCTGACCGAAAACCAGGCCAGCAGAAACAACAGGCCCAGGCGTACCGCCGCGTCGATCAGGTGGGTTGGGGTACGACTGGCATCCTTAGATTCCATGGTGTGCGCTCCGCAAAATGTTTGGCTGACATTATGGCGGCACAATGGTGTACCTGCCAGTTGCGAAGCGTTTTTTCAGGGGTTTTGCGCAGGCAGGGCAAAGGCCATGTAGGCATCGCCAGTGGGCGTGCCGAGCTTGCCACCACTGCAGGTGATGACTATGTACTGGCGCCCGTCGATCTCGTAGGTGGCGGGGGTGGCGTAGCCCGCCGCCGGCAGCGGGTAGCTCCACAGCAGCTCGCCGCTGTGTTTGTCGAAGATGCGCAGCCGGGCATCCGAACTGGCGGCAATGATTAGCAACCCCCCGGCGGTGACTACCGGGCCGCCGTAGTTGCGGGTGCCGGTGGGGGCAATGCCCTCTTTGCTGAGTTGCTCGTACTCACCCAGTGGAATCTGCCAGCGGCGCTTGCCGGTGGCGAGGTCGATGGCGGTGAGGGTGCCCCAGGGCGGCTTGACCGCCGGGTAAAAGCGCTGGTCGACAAAATCGCGGTAGCCCGCAAACACATAGCGGGTTTCTTTTTCCGCGCTGTCATCCTCGGGCACCGTTTCGCCGCGGCTGAAGGCAAACAGGTAGTCGATAATCGCGTCGCGCTCGTGGCGATTGAGGTGGCTGAAGGGCATCATGCGGCCCTTGCCTTCGGCCACGGTGCGGTGGGCGCTGCGTTTGTCCAGCCGCTCGGCCACATCTTTCAAGGCCGGCGCGTAGGGGTAAAAGCCCTCCAGGTTCACGCCGTGGCAGCCGCTGCAGTGCTGGCGAAACAGAAACTGCCCCATGCCCAGCTCGCTGCCCTTGTTCACCTCCACTGCTTCCATCTGCACCAGGTGGGGCGCTTCCATGGCGTTGATGTAATAGGTGTTGGTGGCCGGGTCGAAGGCGCCGCCGCCCCAGTTGGCGCCGCCGTAAAAGCCGGGAAACAGTACGCTTGGCTTGAGACCGGGCGGGCGCAGATAGGCAAAGGATTCCGCCTGCTCCCACTGCGCCTTCACATAGGCGTGGGCCTCGGGGCTGATGTCGCTGAGGTCGTCAACGCTCATGTGCTGGCGGCTGAAGGGCTCCGGCAGGGTCACCGCGGGCTGGGTGGGGTAGGCCTGCTCGTCGGGCACCGCCGATGCGGGCACGGGCACTTCTTCGACCGCAAACACCGGCTCGCCGCTGTCGCGGTCCAGCAGGTAGAGCACGCCCTGTTTGCTGGCCTGGGCCAGCCACTGGTGCTGCTTGCCGTCGCGGGTGACCTCCACCAGGGTGGGGGCAGAGCTCAGGTCGCGGTCCCACAAATCGTGATGCACGGCCTGGTAGTGCCACAGGCGCTTGCCGCTGCGGGCGTCGAGGGCAATGATGCTGTTGCCGAACAGGTTGGCGCCGCTGCGGCCGGAACCGTCAAAGTCCGGCGCGGGTGAGCCGGTTGGCACGTAAACCACGCCGCGCGCCTCGTCCACGCTCATGCCGGCCCAGGCATTGGCGCCGCCAAAGGTTTTCCAGGCGTCTTCGGGCCAGGTGTCGTGGCCCACTTCACCGGGGTGGGGAATGGTGTGAAAGGTCCACACCAGCTTGCCGCTGCGCACATCGTAGGCGCGGATGTCGCCGGGCGCGGCGCCGGCGGTTTCTGTCACCGCCGAGCCCATAATGATCAGGTCGCCAAACAGCACGCCGGGGGAGGGCGCGTTGATGCTGACCAGTGCCGGGTCGCGCCCCAGGCCTTCGCGCAAATCGACCCGGCCCTTATCGCCAAAGCTGTCGATCAACTGGCCGTTGGTGGCGTTCAGCGCCAGCAGGAAGTGGCCGGTGGTGAACAGAATGCGCGGGGCTTGTTTGTCACTGCCGGGCCAGTAGGTAAGGCCGCGCATGTTGGACAGGCCCACATGCTCCAGCGGCGGGTCGTAGGTCCAGCGCACCTTGCCGCTGGCGGCATCCACCGCAAACACGTTGTACAGCGGGTTGCGCCCGTAAAGCACGCCGTCCACCACAATCGGGTTGACCTGCAGTTCCGAGCTGGCGGGCAGGTCTTTGCCGGCGGCGCTGTGGTAGGTCCAGGCCGGTTGCAGGCTGGCCACGTTGTCGCGGTTGATCTGGCTCAGGCTGGAGTAGTGGGTGTTGCCCGGGTCGCCGCCGTAGTGCTGCCAGGCCTCGAAGTCACCTGCGGCGGCCACCGCCGGGGCGGCCCCCAGCAGTAGCGCCAGCAGGCGCGCCTTACTTGACGGCGCCACCGCCATCCACCGAGAGAATCTGGCCGGTGATGAACGAGGCCCGGTCGGAGCTGAGGAAGGTGACGGCTTCGGCAATCTCCTCGGGTTCACCCAGGCGGTTCATCACCGCGGCCTTTTTCAGGCCCTCGGCGATTTTGGGCTGTTCTTCAAAGTATTTTTCCACGCCGGGGGTGCGGATGACGCCGGGCGACACCGCATTGATGCGCACGCCCAGGGCGCCGTACTCGGCGGCGGCGCTCTTGGTGAGAATGTTCACCCCGCCCTTGGCCGCGGCGTAGGCGGTGTTGTAGGCCTGGCCCTTCAGGGAGGAGTTGGACGAAATGTTGACGATGGCGCCGCCGCCGTTTGCCAGCATGGCGGGAATCTCATACTTCATGCACAGCCAGGTGTTGGTGAAGCACATCTCCACGGTGCGGTCGAACTCTTCGCGCTCGAATTCGTGGATGGGGCCGTGGCCGCGACTGAGGGCGGCGCTGTTGCAGGCAATGTCCAGGCGGCCGTAGGTGCTGACGGCGGTTTCCACCATGGCGCGCACCGATTCTTCCACGCTGACATCGCCATGCACAAACACGGCGCTGCCGCCGGCTTCGGTAATCAGCTTGACGGTTTCCTCGCCGGCTTCGGCGTTAAAGTCCGCCACCACCACCTGCGCGCCTTCGCGCGCGTAGGACTGGGCGATGGCCCGCCCGATGCCCTGGCCTGCGCCGGTCACAATACCTGTCTTGCCCTGCAGTAGGCCCATGTCTGTCTCCTGTTGGGATGTAAGCGTGAGAGGGAGCACTATGCTACGCTCTCGTGCGTTGCGACCAAGCGCGACAACCTCCAGATTACTAGACATAAACCGCCAGTGCCCGACGCTATGAAAGACATTACTGTCAATGCCTATCAATTCAGCCGCCTGGTTGCATATCTTGAACGGCTGGGCCTGGATACCGAGACGCCGCTGACCCGCGCCGGCCTGGTGGCCGCCCGCCTGGCGGCGCTGCCGCCGGACTATCCCCTGTCGGCGCTGCAGTATTCGCGCCTGTACAAAGCGGCGGCGGAGCAGATGCAAACCCTCAAGCGCACCCTGCCCTGGGGCGCCGGCATCGGCACCGAGAGTTTTGAGCTCAAGTGCCACTGCCTGATTGGCGCGCGCACCCTGGGAGAGGCCCTGCGCCTGGCCGAGCGTTTTGATGAACTGCTCTACCCGCTGCTGGGTTATCGCATTCACCTTAAGGAAGACGGCGCCGGCCGCGCCCGCCTGTGCTACGACTTCGACAACGACGACGATGCCGAAGCGCTGATGCTGGAGCAGTGGGATCGGGAAGGTTTTTTGCAGCCGGTGAGCCGCGCCTCGGGCCTGCTGGTGTGGCATGCCCTGTGCGGCTGGCTGACCGGCCAGCCTTTGGAGTTGAGCGCGGTGACCATTGCCGCCCCCGGGCGCAGCGACACCTACACCCGGCGGCTGGAAGATGTGTTCCACTGCCCGGTGCAGTTTGGCGAGCGCGACAGCGCCATTGAATTCCAGCGCGACGACCTGGGCCGGCGGGTCGTGCAGACGGCGGAATCCCTCAAGGAATTTCTGGCCAACGCGGTGTACCAGCTGATCGCCATCGACCGCCAGCAGGCCAGCACCAGCGCCGCCATCAAATCGCTGATCACCATCGACTTGCCCGGGCCGCTGCCCTCGCTGGAAACCGTGGCTGGCCAGCTGCTGATGTCCGAGTCCAGCGTACGCCGGCGCCTGCAGCGCGAAGGCACCAGCTACCAGGCACTGAAAGACGAGGTGCGCTGCCAGGTCGCCATCGACAAGCTCATCAACGAAGACGCCAAGGTGGCGGAGGTGGCCGAGTACCTGGGCTTTACCGAGCCGAGCTCCTTTGTGCGCTCCTTCAAGGCCTGGACCGGGCAGACCCCGCGCAGCTACCGCGACGGCGTGCGCAGCCTGGGCGAAGTGTGGGATGGTAGCGCTGGCTGAACCAATGCCCTGAAAGCGGTGGCTGTTTTTTGCGGTGGTGCGCGGGGCGGGCTTAGGCTTGCCGCCACATTCACTGTATCCACCGAGGGAGGAGGGCAGCATGCTGCTGGAAAACAAAATCGCACTGGTAACCGGTGCCGGGCAGGGCGTGGGCCAGGGCATTGCGCTGGCGCTGGCCGCCGAGGGTGCCAAAGTGGCGGTGACCGGGCGCACCCTGGAGAAGCTGGAAAACACCTGCGAGCAAATCCGTGAGCGCGGCGGCGATGCCCTGCCGCTGGTGTGCGATGTGAAATCTGGTGAATCCCTGCAAACCACGGTGGAGGCCGTTGTGGCCCATTTCGGCGGCCTGAACATCCTGGTCAACAATGCCCAGGAGGTGCCGCTGGGCACCCTGCAACAGGTGGACGAAGACGCCTTCCAGCGCGGCTGGGAATCTGGCCCCCTGGCCACCTTCCGCCTGATGAAACTGTGCTATCCCCATCTCAAGGGCGACGGGGTGATCGTCAACCTCGCCAGCTCCGCCGGCAAGCGCTGGGACATGACCGGCTACGGCGCCTATGCCGCCACCAAGGAAGCCATTCGCTCCCTCACCCGGGCCGCGGCCAGTGAGTGGGGCAAGGACGGCATTCGCACCAACGTCATTCTGCCCCACGCCACATCCCCCGGCCTCGCCTGGTGGATCGACAACAACCCGGAAGAGGCCGAGGCCTTTATCGCCAGCATTCCCCAGCGCCGCATTGGCGATTGCGAGGCGGATATCGGCCGTTACGTGGCGTCGCTGTGCAGTGATTATTCCGCCTACGTCAACGGCCAGAGCATTGGCCTGGACGGCGGCCAGGCCTACCTGGGCTGACAGAAAATGTTTATGACGGTGAGAGTCGCGGCCATGTTGTAAGCCTATCTGCTCCGAAATAATGCGCGGCTCGCAAAAACTGCCGTGCGGGCCCTTGCGGCTTGCAACTTATAACGCATTACACCGGAGCAGAAAGTATGTCGCGATTCCCCCGTAAACCCACATCCCTGTTGGCCCTTGCCGTGGTGGCCGCCATTGGCACCGTGGACAGCGCCCAGGCGCAGCTTGAGGAAGTGGTGGTTACCGCCCGCAAGCGCACCGAGAGCCTGCAGGATGTACCCATGGCGGTGAGCGCCTTCACCGCCAACCAGTTGCAGAACGCCCAGGTCGATAACATTCTCGACCTTGAGCGCATGACCCCCAACGTCACACTGACCGATACCGGTGGCCTGGTGGCCGGCGCGGTGTCGGTATTCATGCGCGGCATCGGCAACGACCCCGGCTTCCCCCAGGGCATTGGCATCTACGTGGACGACGTCTACCTGAACCGGACCAGCGGCTCCCTGCTGGAGGTGTACGATGTGGAGCGCATCGAAATCCTCAAGGGCCCGCAGGGCAACCTTTACGGGCGCAACACCATTGGCGGCGCCATCAAGTATGTCTCCCGCGAGCCCAGCGAAGAATTCACCGGCAACGTAGAGCTGAAAACCGGCCGCTTTGACCTGAGGCAGGCCAAGGCGAGCGTGTCTGGCCCGCTGATCCAGGACAGCCTTTACGGCAGCTTTGGCGCCATGGTGAAAGCCCAGGACGGCATTCAGACCAACGCCTTCGACGGCGAGGACTTCTGGGGCGCCGACAACCAGGCCTATCGCGGCAGCCTGCTGTGGCGCGCCACCGACGCCTTGTCGGTGAAGCTCTCCGCCGATTACTCCTCCGACCACTCCGACCCCCGCGTGCCCAACCGGGTGGCGGTCAACCAGGCGACACTGGATGGCATCAGCTTTGTGATCAACGGCGCCAACCAGTTCCTGGGCCAGGGCCTGGGTGTGGTGGACAGCCCCGACGATGCGTCCCTGCCCACCGACATCGACCGGGTCAACACGGAATTTACCGACGGTTTTGAGCAGTTTGAGGTGGACGCCACCACCCTGGCCATGACCGTGAACTGGGATGTGTCCGACAGCTGGACGGTGAAGTCGGTGACTGCCCAGCGCGACATCGACAACACCCAGCCCTTTGATTTTGACGGCAGCGACCAGGTGTTCATTTACTCCATGCGCCCGCGCGAGGCCTCCGACTTCAGCCAGGAGTTCCAGTTCAACTACTCAGGCGAAAACCTGGAAGCGGTGATGGGTCTTTACTACCTGAAGGCCGAGGAAGACCTGCAGAACTACACCTTCCAGGGTCCGCGCCTGCGCGCCATCCAGTTCCAGGAGAAAAACACCTACAAGGATCACCAGGAACTGGAATCCAAATCCGCCTATGCGTCGCTGGACTGGGACTTTACCGAAAGCTGGCAGCTTTCCGTTGGCGCCCGCTACACCGAAGACAGCAAGGAAGAATTCCAGCGCGCCGACGTGACCCAGGGCTTTTACGCCCTGGCGGGCTTGCAGGGCTTTCCCCCCGGGGCCATTGTGGCGATTCGCCCGGGCATGGAGGCGGTGGCCGAGCAGAGCCCGCTGTTTGCCTACTGGGCCGGCAATTCCCGCTACACCGAAGTGAGCTACGCCGAGAACACCGACGCCAGCGACAGCTGGAGCGAGTTTACCCCCAGCGCCAAGCTGACCTGGTTTGCCGGCGATGACCTGATGTTCTACCTGGGTTACTCCACCGGCTTTAAATCCGGCGGCTTCCAGCGCAACGGCGGCGTCACCACGCCCTTCGAGCCGGAAGTGGTGGACAACTACAACCTGGGTGTGAAGAGCACCTGGCTCGACGGCGCCCTGCGCCTGAACGCCGAGGCCTTCTTCAACGACTACACCGACAAGCAGCTCACCTCCATCACCCTGGACACTGTGACCGGCGACCTGGAAGAGCGCGTTGGCAACGTGGGTGAACTGGAAACCTCCGGTGTGGAAGTGGAGCTGAACTGGCTGCCGCCGGTAGAAGGGCTGACCTTCGCCCTGAACGTGGGTTACCTGGACACCGACATGAAGGAGTACGAGTCCAACGGCCAGAACATTGCCAGCAGCACCGGCATTGGCTTCTCGCCCGAGTGGACGGCACAGGCGCGCCTAGCCTACGACATGACCCTTGGCGATTACGGCTTTTTGCTGCTGGGCACCGACGTATCCTACCGCTCCGAGTCCTTCACCAACTCGCCGGTCAACCTGAACGACCCCATCCAGGCGCAGCAGGTGCAGGATGAACATGCCATCTGGAATGCATTGGCGGCATGGTCTTCACCCTCTGAGCGCTGGCGCGTTGCCCTGGAGGGCCGCAACCTGGAAGACACCCGCGTGCTGACCAACAGCTACGTGGTGGGCCCCTTTGTGACCGGCGCCTACAACATGCCGCGCACCTGGGCGGTATCGGTGGGCTATGAATTCTGAGCCCCGCCTAATCTAAGGCGCGCTTGGCACCTTTGTTACCCGCGCCCCGGTCGCCCTGTCGACCGGGGCGTTTTTGTTTAGAATGCCGGGGCATGCGCACACAACCAGTCAACACACAGAAAAGGACGTCATTGTGAGTGAATCCCAGCAGGGCATGAGTGCGGCAGCGCTGGAGGCGTTTTTTCGCCGCGAATTTCCCCATTCCACCATGGTGGTGGAGAGCGTGGGCGGGCTCGGCGCGCGCCTGCGCCAGCCGGTGGACACCGCGCACCTGCGCCCGGGGGGCACGGTTTCCGGCCCGACCCTGATGGCGCTGGCCGACGCGGCGCTGTACGCCGCCATTCTCGGCGAAATCGGCCAGGTGGCACTGGCGGTTACCACCAGCCTGAATGTGAACTTCCTGCGCAAGCCCGCCGCCGACTGCGCGGTGATTGCCGAGTGCCGGCTGCTCAAGCTCGGCAAACTGCTGGCGACGGGTGAGGTAAGTCTCTATTCAGAAGGCAGCGACGCGCCGGTGGCCCACGCCGTGGGCACCTACGCCATACCGCCCAGAAGCTGAAGCGCGCCCGGCTCAGTAGGGCCGGTCGCCGTCCACCACAATGCGCTCCATGCGCCGGTGCTGGGGAAAGTAATCGTTAACCGGCTTATGCTGGGTGCTGCGGTTGTCCCAGATGGCAATGCTGTGGGGGCGCCACTGGAAGCGGCAGGTGAACTCGTCGGTGCGGGCGTGCTGGAACAGAAAGTCCAGCACCGCGCGGCTCTCGGCCACCGGCAGGCCCAGAATGCGGGTGGTGAACAGGCTGTTCACAAACAGCACCTTGCGCCCGGTTTCCGGGTGGGTGCGAATCACCGGGTGCACCACCGGCGGGTTGGCCGCCACGGCACCTGCCAGGCGCTCGCGCCCGCCGGGTTCGGCCAGGCTTTCCTTGAAGCCATGGCTGAAGTCGTGCTCGGCGCTGAGGCCGTCCAGAAACTGCTTCATCGGCGCCGACAGCGCATTGTAGGCGGCGGTCATGCTGGACCACAGGGTATCGCCGCCCCGCGCAGGCACAATCACCGACTTCAGGAACGTCGCCATCGGCGGATGGGCCCGGAAGGTCATGTCGGTGTGCCAGGCCTCGATTTTGGTGGGCTTCTCGGGGGTGCTTTCGAGAATGGTGATCTCGGGAAAGCCCTCCACCGTGGCGTAGGCCGGGTGGGTCTGCAGGGGGCCAAAGGCGCTGGCCAGGGCGTGTTGGCGGGCCGGGCTGATGTCCTGGTCGCGGAAGAAAATCACCTCGTGTTCGTTCAGCAGCTGGCGCAGGGTGTCTACGTCGCTGCCGCTCAGGTCGCGGGACAGGTCGATGCCGTGAATTTCGGCGCCGAGGGCACCGGCCATGGGTTTGATATCGAGCATGTGTTTGGGGTTAGCAGGCAAAAAGAGGGCCGATTCTAGCACCGCTGGCAGCCGCTGCCACGCTATGCTTGCCGGGTGCTGGCTCAGGGCAGGTCGGTACTGGCTGGTAGTTCAACAGTCACTTCCAGGCCGGGGTTGGCATTGCGCGCGCTGATGCTGCCGCCGTGCTGTTCCACCGCGCGCTTGGCGATGGACAGCCCCAGGCCGTGGCCGCCGGTGTCGCGGCTGCGCGCGGTGTCCACCCGGTAAAAGGCGTCGAATACCCGCTCCAGTTCGGCCTCGGGAATGCCGGGGCCGGCATCGCGCACCCGCACCCGGTAGTGGGGGCCGTGCTGGGCCAGGGTGACCTGCACCCGGCTGTCGGGCGGGCTGTGATGCACGGCGTTGCGCAGGATGTTCTCGAAGGTCTTGCGCAGCAGGTCGCCACGGGTGGCCACCAGGGCCTGTTCAAGTGGGTCGTCCAGGTTCACCTGGCGGTTGCCGGCACGGGCTTCAAAGTCGGCATCGGCGCACAGTTCGCGCAGCAGCACGCCGAGGTCGATGTGCTCGTCTAGGCTGCTGTTGGTGCTCTGGGCGCTCAGCAGTTGCCCCACCAGTTCATCCAGGCGCTCCACTTCGCGCTCCAGCCGATTCAGCTGGGCGCTGGGCGGGCCGGGTTGCTGCTCGGCCAGGGCGATGGCGATTTTCATCCGCGCCAGGGGCGAGCGCAGTTCGTGGGATACATCGCTCAGCAGGCGCTTTTGTGCCTCTACCCGGCGCTGCAGTTGCTCGGCCATGCTGTTGAAGCTGCGGGCCAGCTCGTCGGCCTCGTCGCCGCCCTGGGGGCGCACGTTGATGCGCGTGTCCAGCTCGCCCGCCGCCAGCGAACGGGCCGCCTGGCGCAGGCGTTCCAGGCGGCCTGTCATCAGCCGCGACAGGAAGTAGCAGAGCAGGCCGCTGATCACCACCGCCAGCAGAATGCGCAGCCACAGCTTGTCGCTCAGGGTGCGCAGCAGGCTCCTGTGCTTGTCGTCGCGCCCCACCATCACGGCGCGCAGCAAGCCCTGCCGCTCCCGGTAGATGAGGTGGGCGGCAATGGGCGGAGCATTTTCGCGCCGCAGCAGAATGCGGCGCTGGCCGCGCCCGAGCTGGTCGGCCGCCAGCTGCACGCCCTCCGGCACCTTGCGCCCGAGCAGGTCTTCGCCGTTGTTGTTCAGCAGGTAGATGCGGGCGTGGTGGCGGCGGTCGCCGCTTTTCAGGGTGTCTAACAGTTCGTCGTCGCTGGCATTTTGCAGCTGGTAGATCAGCCGGAGCACCGAGCGCGGCGGCGGGCCGGGGCGCTCCACGTCGACAATCTCCGCCGGCAGGGATTCAAAGTAACTTGCCGCCAGCATCCAGCTGGCCAGAATGCCGGTGCTGATCAGCCAGAAGCCGACAAACAGCTTGATATACAGGTTGTTGCGCAGCCTCACGCGGGCGCTCCGCCGGCGTCGGGGGCGTACTGGTAGCCGGCGCCGCGCACGCTCAGGATGAGGTTGTCGCCGCCGCAGTCCGCCAGCTTGCGGCGGATTTTACTGACGTGCACGTCTACGCTGCGGTCGTAGGCCGACAGGGGCCGGCCCAGGGCCTCCTGGCACAGGGTGTCTTTGTCCACCACCTGGCCGGCGCGGGCCAGCAGGCTGTGCAGCACGTTGAATTCGGCGCTGGTCAGGTTCAGCGCCGCGCCGTTGTAGCTGGCCTGGCGCTGGCTGCTGTTCAGGTGCAGGCGGCCCACCTGCAGTTCGCGGCTGGGGCTGGCCTCTTCCTGGGCCTGGGTGCGGCGCAGAATGGCCCGCAGCCGCGCCGCCAGCTCGCGCGGGTTGCAGGGTTTGGGCAGGTAGTCGTCGGCGCCCAGCTCCAGGCCGACAATGCGGTCGGTGTCTTCGCCGCGGGCGGTGAGCATCAACACCGGGGTGTGGCTGAAGGCGCGCAGCCGGCGCAGCACTTCCAGGCCCTGCAGGCCGGGCAGCATGATGTCCAGCACAATGGCGTCGTAGGGCTGTTCGTGGCAGTGTGCCAGGGCCTGTTCGCCGTTGTGCCGGGCCTGCACCCGAAAGCCCTCAAGGCTCAAAAACTCCGCCAGCAGTTCGCACAGTTCGGTGTCGTCGTCGATGATGAGAATGTCGGCGTCCATGGGCCCGTCCCTTGGGGTTCAGGCTGGATTGTCAGCGTTTGCACCGGCCCTGTCACGCCACTTAACCCGCCGTGGCGCTTCTTAACACTTCTTTACTGGTGTGGTGAGGAGTTTAACCGGGGCGCTGCCTACACTGGCTCCCAGTCCTGCGGCATCAGCGAGCGGGGCACACTAAAGGAGACTGCCATGAAACACCTGTTAAAACAGACCCTCACCGCCACCGGCCTCAGCATTGCGCTGCTTGGCGCGGGGGTCAGCGTGGCGGGCCCCGGTTTTGATCGCGGGCCGGGCCCGGAGCACATGATCGAGCGCATGAGCGAGAAGCTGTCGCTGAGCGAAGCGCAGCAAACCCAGATCCGCCAGATTCTGGAGAGCCAGCGCAGCCAGAGCGAGGCCGACCGCCAGCGGCTGGGCGAACTGCGCGAAACACTGCGCAGCAATAGCAACAGCGGCGACAGCTTTGACGCCGGCGCAGTGCAGGCCGCCGCCGACGAAATTGGCCAGATCACCAGCCGCATGACCTATCAGATGGCCGAATCCCAGCATCAGGTGCGTGATGTGCTGACCGAAACGCAGCTGGCCGAGCTGGACCAGATGATGGAGCGCCGTAAACAGCGCGATGGCCGTGGCTCTCACAAGCACGGCGAACACAAACGCGGCGAACACAAGCGGGGCGAAGGCCGCTCCGCGCCGGATGCCGGCGACGACGCGAACTGAGCAGGGACTCCCGTTAACCCTGTAGCCTGGGGTGGCCGCCGCCACCCCTTTTTTTCGTGCTTCCTGAATTAACGAAAGTCCCGCGAATCCACGGTAAAGCCAAACAGGTGCTGCGAACAGTCCTCCAGCGCCCCGGCAATCACATGCACCACCTCGCCGTTGCTCTCCACGGTGCCCTTCACCAGCAACAGCTGCGCCCGTAGCAGGGGCTCGCGAAAGTGGGCCTGGGTGGCCTTCCACACAATCACATTGATGTTGCCCGTTTCGTCCTCCAGGGTGAGGAAGAGGGTGCCCTTGGCGGTGCCCGGCCGCTGCCGGTTGGTGACCAGCCCGGCCACCCGCACAAACCGGCCGTGGCCAATGCCGGCCAGCTCGGCCTGGGTTTTGCAGCGGCGGAAGGGCAGCTGCGAGCGCAGCAGGGCCATGGGGTGGGGGCGCAGGCTGAGGCCGGTGCTGCGGTAGTCGGCGGCGATGTTCTGGGCCAGGCCGGGGGCGGGCAGCTCAACGGGCTGCTGGGGCGACTCCCCGACATCACCCAGCAGCGGGCGGTGGGCCTCGATGCCGGCCACCTCCCAGTGAGACTGGAAGCGGTGGCCGCTGATGCCGCGCAGGGCGTCGGCCGCCG
This sequence comes from Parahaliea mediterranea, assembly GCF_003402235.1. Classification (GTDB taxonomy): domain Bacteria; phylum Pseudomonadota; class Gammaproteobacteria; order Pseudomonadales; family Halieaceae; genus Parahaliea; species Parahaliea mediterranea. The sequence continues at coordinate 776,377 of NZ_QEWO01000001.1, read as the reverse complement.
CCAGCAGTTGCAGCGGGCGGCTGGCCAACTGGGCGCGGCGCGCCAGATCCCGGGTGTCGCTGAAGGCGTGCACCTGCCGCGCGGCAACAATGCGCAGTCCGGCGGCTTCCTCCAGCCCCGACACGCTGCACAGGCCCAGGCGCAGGGCGAGTGCGGGCGCCTGGCCCTCCAGGGTGTTTTCCCAGTCGCTGTGGCGCACATCCACCGGCCGCACGGTGAGCCCCCGGCGGCGGGCGTCCTGCACCAACTGCGAGGGCGTGTAAAAACCCATTGGCTGGCTGTTCAGCAGGGCGCAGTAAAAAGCCGCCGGGTGGTGGCACTTGAGCCAGGAGGAGAAGTAGCACAGCAGGGCGAAGCTGGCAGAGTGCGATTCGGGAAAGCCATAGCCGCCAAAGCCCTTGATCTGCTCGAAGATGCGCTCGGCAAAATCCCGCGCGTAGCCGTTGCCGGTCATGCCGTCGATAAAACGCTGCTGGAACTGCAGCAGGTTGCCGTTTTTGCCCCAGCTGGCCATGGCCCGGCGCAGGTTGTCGGCCTCGCCGCCGGAAAACTCCGCCGCCACCATGGCGATGCGAATGGCCTGCTCCTGGAAAATGGGCACCCCGAGGGTGCGCCGCAGCACCTGGGTGAGGGGCGAGGCGGGGTCGCCGCCAGTGCTTTTGCCCGCGCGCAGTTCGGCCCGGCGCTTGAGATAGGGGGTGACCATGTCGCCCTGGATGGGCCCCGGGCGCACGATGGCGATCTCGATTACCAGGTCGTAAAAACAGCGGGGTTTGAGCCGTGGCAGCATGGACAGCTGGGCGCGGGATTCCACCTGGAACACGCCGATGGCATCCGCCCGGCACAGCATGTCGTAGGTTTGCGCATCCTCCCGGGGGATGTCCGCCAGGCTGGCGATGCCCGGCTCATAGCGGCTCACCAGCGCCAGCGCCCGGCGCAGGGCCGACAACATGCCGAGCGACAGCACATCCACCTTCAACAGACCCAGGGATTCAAGGTCGTCCTTGTCCCACTGGATGATGGTGCGCTCGGGCATGGCGGCGTTTTCCAGCGGCACCAGGTCGCTCACCTGATCCTGGGCGATCACAAAGCCCCCCACATGCTGGGACAGGTGGCGGGGAAAGCCGCAGAGCGCCTGCACCAGCGCCAGGTAGTGGGGCACCAGGTCGCTGCTGTTATCCCCGGCACCGGCCCCCAGCAGCTCCCGGGCGCGGCTGGCCAGGTCGCCGCCGCGATCCCACCAGGCCAGGGATTTGGCCAGTGCGTCCACCTGCTGCGGGGCAAACCCCAGCGCCTTGCCCACATCGCGCACCGCGCTGCGGGTGCGGTAGGTGATGACGGTGGCGGCCAGGGCGGCGTGCTTGCGGCCGTACTTGCCGTAGATGTACTGGATCACCTCCTCGCGGCGCTGGCTTTCAAAGTCCACGTCGATATCCGGCGGTTCGTTGCGCTCTTTGGAGATAAAACGCTCGAACAGCACATCCACCACCTCGGGGGAGACTTCCGTAATGTGCAGGCAGTAGCACACCACCGAATTGGCGGCGGAGCCGCGACCCTGGCACAGAATGCCGCGCTCCCGGGCGAAGCGCACCACATCGTGCACGGTGAGAAAAAAGTACTCGTAGGCCAGCTCCTCGATCAGCGCGAACTCCTTCTCCAGTGCTGCGTTCACGCTTGCCGGCATGCCGCCCGGCCAGCGTGTGCGGGCGCCCTCAGCCACCAGATTGCGCAGGTGCTGGATGGGGCGCAGGCCGGCCGGCACCAGCTCGGCGGGGTACTGGTAGCGCAGTTCATCGAGCGTGAAGGTGCAGCGGCGGACGATGGCGATGGTCTGTGCCAGCAGCGCCGGCGGGTAGAGCCGCGCCAGCGCCGCGCGCGGGCGCAGGTAGGCCTCGGCATTGGCCGCCAGCCGGGTGCCCAGGGCCTGCACCGGCCGCCCCAGGCGAATGGCCGCCAACACATCGTGCAGGGGCTGGCGCGAGCGGCAGTGCATTTGCGCCTGGCTGCAGGCTACAAGTGGCACCTGCAGTTCCTTGCCCAGCGCCAGCAGGTGCTGCCAGTGCTCCGCCTCGGCGCCGCTCAGGTGGCGGCTGGCGCCAATCCACAGGCGCTCGCCAAAACTGCGCTTGAGCTCGACGCCCGTTTCTCTGTCTGCGCTGGCATGCGCCGCGCCGGGCTGTGGCAGCCACAGGATCAGGCAGCGCTTCAGGCGAAAGCGTAAATCCTCCCGGTGCAGGCGGTATTGGCCCTTGGGGCTGCGCCGCCGGGCCAGGGTGATCAGCCCGGACAGCTCGGCATAGGCGGCGCGGTCGGTCACCAGGGCCAGCAGGCGGCAGTGATCGTCCACCTGAAACTGGCTGCCGATAATCAGGTGCAGGCCCAGCTCCCGGGCCCGCACATGGGCGCGCACCACCCCGGCCAGCGAGCATTCGTCTGCCAGCGCCAGGGCGCGATAGCCAAGCCGGTGAGCCTGCTCCACCAGCTCGTGGGGGTGGGATGCGCCGCGCAAAAAGGTGAAATTGCTGAGGGCGGCCAGCTCGGCGTAGGGTGGGGCTCTCAACGTATTCGCCGCGGGCGGCTCAGGCAAAAAGGCCATGCAGATACCACTGGCCGCTGTGGCCGTCGCGATACACCCAGCAGTGCCGGGCGTCGTTGCTGCGGGCGATAAAGTAATCCCGCGCGCGCTCGCCCTCGGGCTGCCACCAGTAGCCGCGAATGCGCTCTGGCCCGCGCAGCAACTGCAGGGGGCCGTGCCAGTACAGGCGCCCGCCCCAGTAACGCAGGGGGCGGGGCGCTTCCAGCAGCCAGCCGGGGCGGGGGGCGGTGGCGGGCTCGGCCGCTGGCCGCGGGGCAAAGGGCGGGGCGTTCTGCTGGCTGTATTCCGGCAGGTGCTCGGGGCACAGCTGTATCTGGTACAGGGCATCGGCCCCCAGGCGGGCCTGCAGGCGTGCCACCAGGGCGCGGGCCTGTTCATCCGCCCGCTCGCCACCGCCCACCTCAAACAGGGGCTGGCTGCGCAAATCCACCGCCACCGTGTGCTGGCAGGTGAGCTCCAGGCGCTCCACATCAAAGTCCAGCTGGACTCTTTCAAAGTGCAGACGGGTCAGCTCCAGCAGCGCTTCCCAGTGGCCGTGCACCCGGTTGCCACTCACCGGCACCGCCAGCCGCTGTTGCCGGGGCGAGCACAGCTGCCAGCAGATTTGCTGGCACTGCAACTGCCGGCTCACCAGCCAGGTTGCCAGCTGTTGCAGCAGCGCGCGGGCCGGCACCAGCAGCTGCTTGCTGTCGCGCAGGGGGAAGTTGAACTCCACCTGGCGGTGGAAGGTTTCGCGGTGATGGAAGGTTTCGCGGTGATGGAAGATTTCGCTGCTGTGGAAGGTGGGCGCCGGGGCACTGGCGCTGCCCTCGATGCCGGCCAGAAAGGCGCTGAACTCGCGCCCGAAGCGCCGCCCCAGCTCCGCCCGGGGCAGGTCCAGCACCTCGCCCAGCTGGCCCAGGCCCATTTGCCGCAGGCTGCCCACCGCCCGGGGGTGCTGGGCCTCCAGCAGGTGCAGGGGCGCCGCCCGCAGGCGCTGCACAAAGTCTGCCCGGCTATCGCCCGCCGCCGGCGGGTGCTGCTGAAAACTCAGCAGCCAGGCCCCCGGCGCCGTGTGCGCCAGCCCCGGGTGATAGCGGGGGGCGAGGTTGTCCAGGTCGGCAAACAGGAGCTGGCACAGCGCCTCCACCCCGCCGAACAGGCGCAGGCAACGGGAGATTTCCAGCAGCAGGCTGTCGCCCTGGCAGGTGCCGATATGGGGCGTGTAGTCATAGGCCCAGGCCGCCAGCTCATCCAGCGCCGCGGCGCCTTCCGGCGCCGGGGGCAGGGCGGTAAAACGCAGTGCCAGCCACAGCATCAGCCCGGCGCCTCCAGCGGCAGAATGGTGGCCGTGGCCGGCGCCGGCGCTGCGGGCAGGGGCTGCAGGACAGAGGGCTCCACTGTGTGCAGCGCCCAGTGGGCCGGCCAGGGCAGGGTGAGGCGCATGTCCGCCTCGCCGCCGCGCTGGCGGCGGATGTGCACCTGCACCCCCGTTTTTTGCGCCTGCAGTTCCAGGCGCAGCGCCGCCGGGCTGTGGCCGCGCATCCTGCCCGTGCTCAGGCCCACACAGAGGCTGCGCCCCTGAGACGCCGCCAGCTGCACCTTGCGCAGCTCCGCATAGGACAGGGCGCGCTGGCCCTCCCAGAACATCAGGGCCTCAACGCAGCCTGCGTTCAGCCCCTCCAGCACCGCCGCCAGCAGCTCCCCCCGCTGGGCCGCGCGCACAACCAGCAGGCGCTCCAGTGCAATGCCGAGCCCGGCCAGCGCCGCGCCGCAGGGCAGGGCGGGCGGGTTCACCAGCAGCAGATAACCGCCATCGGCCATGCTTGCGCGCAGGCCGTGCGACAGCAGCAGCCACTCCCCACTGCCCAGCTGCGCCGCGCCCACCTCCACCAGCGCCCCCACCGGCCAGCCACCGCCTACCAGGTGGCCGTCCAGCCCGACAAAGCCCGTGGCGCGCACATCCCCCAGCCGCTGCGCCCGGCGCCCGCGCCAGACATCCCGGCGGCGCAGCAGTTGGGTGAGGGTAGAGGGATTGGGTGTGGGGAGTGTTTGCATATACTGTATATTTGTACAGTATTGGGGTGAGGTCAAATGGTTGGTGTGCGCGCCGGCGTTGGGTGTTGCTCCATCATGTATATCATGGAAATATACACGCCATGGTCGATCTCAGAAGAATAACCGGCTTTAACTGGGATGATGGCAATGCCAGGAAAAGCCAGGAAAAACATGCTGTCAGTCAGGCTGAGGCTGAACAGGTATTTTTTAATGACCCGCTGCTGCTGTTGCTCGATGAAAAGCACAGTCAGGATGAAGCCAGATACCACGCTTACGGTAAAACCAGTGGTGGTAGGAAGCTGCACATCGCATTTACCCTTCGGGAGCAGGGCGCTTTAATCCGCGTCATTTCCGCACGGGGTATGCACCGGAAAGAGAGAATGATTTATGAAAAAGCGTAAAGAAATCCCGGATTTCCAGTCAGAAAAAGAAGAGCGCGAATTCTGGGAGAGCCACGATTCAAGCGAATACCTCGACTTGAGAAAAGCTGAGCGCGCCGTCCTGCCGAACCTCAAGCCCTCAACCAAGACCATCTCATTGAGGCTTCCCGAAGGTTTGCTGGACAGCATCAAAGTTGAAGCCAACAAAAGAGACATGCCCTACCAGTCGTTGATAAAGGCCTGGCTGGCGCAGGATGTTCAGGACAGTCGTCGGTGAGGGTTGGTGCTAATTGGCTTTGGGAGAGTTAACCGCCCAAACCTTCGCGAATAACTTCCGGATGCCTGAAAGCAATTTGGATTAACGCCTTTGCTGCTCCCGATGGCTCGCGCCGGCCATGCTTTTGGAGTCTATACTCATATTTAATGGCCGCGTACTCATCCCTCGTACTCATCATGGCGGCGGTTCCATGAATACGGCGGCGTTTGCGGCCAGCCTTCCGGCGAATCCTCCCAGGTTTCCTGGCGACCAAAGGGCGTGAGATCCAGATACGTCCAGTGGCTGCCGAGGTATTCCACGCCGCGCGCCCCGGTGTAGTAGGTGCGGTAAATATCGTCGCCATCACGCAGGAACACACTTGCGCCGTGCTGCTCGCCCTGTTCCGTGGTTGCACCAAAATCGACGTTAAAGTCGCTCCCCAGCGACGAATACCACGGAATCGTCCAACCCATGCGCGCCTTGTAGCCATCGAGCTTGTCCAGCGCCGCCCGCGACACCATCACCAGTGACGTATCCCGCGCATGCAGGTGGGCAGGGTGGGACATGGCATCCGCTACCCACGAACAACCGTCGCAGCCGGCCTTCCAGTCCGGCCCGAACATAAAGTGGTAAACAATCAGCTGGCGGCGGCCTTCGAACAGATCGAGCAGCGTAACCGCGCCTTTTGCGCCCTGAAACGTGTAGGGCTTACCCACCTTCACCATCGGCAACCGGCGGCGTTCCGCGTTCAGGGCGTCGCGTGCGCGGGTTAACTCCTTCTCCTTGATCAGGAGTTGGTCGAGGGCGGTTTGCCATTCTGCGGCAGAGACGGATTTTGGGAGTGGCGGTTTGGTGGGCATGTGGTGGTCTTCCCGGAAGTGGTGTAGTACTGATTGCCTAATCTACGCCTGAATTCGGTGGTAAAAAAACCCGCCCCGGCTTTTTTCACTGCAATGATCGGTTAGGTATCAGGTTCACCATTAGGCCTATTCTTTTTTGAACGTAGCAGAGCGAAGGAAATTGGAGCAAGGGCGCAAAGAAAAACAAGGAAACCAATGAATGCAGAGATTCGTGCTTTGCCGCCTTGTTCGTCGGTTGGCATGAATTCGAGAGAGCCCTGAAAGAAATAAATAGCAAATGCCGCTGACCCGGCTAGTGCAACTACCAATAAAAATCTCAAAAACATAGCGTTAAGGATCGTTAAGGGGTCAGATCCCTTTTCAGGCCGCAACAAGCTTTTTGACGTTAAGCTCTTTGCGATGTTGCTCGGCATGCCAGAGTTCATATTGGGACTGTTGAATCAGCCAGCTTTCTGCGGAGGTATCAAAAGCGATAGAAAGTCGGATAGCCATTTCGGGACTGATACCTGCCTTGCCATTTAACACTGCACTCAGAGTTTTTCGGCTAACGCCCAGAGCCTCTGCAGCCGCTGTAACAGAAAGGCCTAGGGGCACAAGGCAAAGTTCTCTCAATACTTCGCCGGGGTGAGGAGGGTTGTGCATCAACATTTGAGGGTACCTCAGTGGTAATCTTCGTAGTTCACTATCTCAGCATCTCCGTCGACGAACCGGAACGTCACCCGCCAGTTATCACTGTTAAGGGGGCAGGGCCCTTTTTCAGGCCCCCGCGTAGTACCTGCCCAGTTCGTAAAGTAAGGGTGCGTCCGACTTCGTCCTGAAAGCACCTGGTATTAGCAAGTGCATATGATTGGTCATAAGTACGTAAGCGTGGATCACGCATTCCCTTCTTGCAGGTACTCTGCGTACTTGTTCAGTGCGCTGTTGTACATGTTATGGCCCCGATCATTTCTCTCCTGATAAATCGGAAGCTTTCCGATGTCGGCAGCAATTGACTCGAATCGACTGTGGCTGAGAATTGAGGTAAGAAGTCCGTCCGTGAATCCACCATCAACAGCCCATTCGGACATGACCCCGCTAACCGCGCCCTCGTACTTTTTAACTGAGGATTCAGGTAAGCCTCGGTGTCTCATCTATTCTTCGAGCGTCACTTCACCACTCTGATTAGTGACACATAACGCTTCAAGCAGCGGCGAGCGTTAGCGAGTCCGGCGGCGACAGCCGTGTACTACTTTGCCTAGTTATGCGAATTTGCTTGGATCAATGCTGACCTCGGCCTTGAAGATTCCCTTTTTCTTCCAACCTCGCAAAAAGCCTGAGCGGAGATTTCGACTGACGTCCGAAGACTCCGAAAATTTACGGGCTTCCCAACTCTTTGTCTCGGATGTGCCGTCAGTTTTATGAAGTTTCACATAAGCTTTTCGGCTTTTAAGTAGCTCGCGCTTAAATCTCTCCTCGCCTGGCGGATAGAAAATGAGGTCGAGATCTGCGGGTATGGCCGTAATTTGAGCGGGGCGATCAGGGAGAGGGAGTGATTCGCCCCCATTTTGTCCGTAATACTCAAGCAATCGCTCGATCACGTTGTTGGGTGTATCAAAGCCCTCTGCTAGTGCTTCTAGACGTCTATATAGCTCATCCGAAATTCGTATCACTTGGCTCATCGGTTATTCTCCCTAGTATCGACACACCAAGAATTGTAACCATGTTACCAACTATGTCAACTGCGCTGTCGCATAACGCTTGAGTTCACCGGCATTTGAGGCGATGCCTGTTTTTGCTGTAGCAAAAATGGGCAGCGGGTCAAATGTCCGGTGCAACGATTTGTTAGATTTTCGGCGCTCCGCGCTCATGGCAGTGAAGCTACTATGCTATCTGCAGTATTTATAGTTGCCTTAATCTCAGCAACAACTTCGTCAAGTGACTTCACAACGCGGCGCTTCGCCCGATTCAAGTCCGATATCAGGCGAGGTAGCCCGCCAACCGTAGCCCTGAAGCCCTGCATGCTAACTAATGAGCCACTGGCAGCATCGACCATTGAGCGAAGGGACTGTCTCAGTTCATCTATTTGTGAGTTATCTTCATTGTAAAAGTCCTCGTAGAGGGACAGCGCCTTGCTTATAGCTTCAAAAGCCTCCTTGCGCGAACTAGTAAGAAGAGGTAACTGGCCATCCAAGATGTCGGCATATCTGTTCATGTCTTCAGCCGAAGCCTTGACCGCTCTCCGAGCATCTTTCATTCGCTGAGGATCGTTAATCTCTCCAATTTCTTGAATTTCCGCCGTCCGGCGATTCATCTGTTCTCCCATCGAAACGGTTGCATCTGAAATTGCATGTAGCCCCGCACTCATTTGCTCCATAGACATTCCGAAACGATCAAGGTGGTCTAGAAAGCCAAAGTCATCGTCGCTCCCAGCATCGGCAGAGATGTCTACATCAATTCCCGATAGCGCCGCAGGTGGTGAAGCCAAGCCTGGCGGGGAAGAAGGCTGCCCCTTGCTCCATTTTTGAGCTACTGCACTCAGATGTGTTCGTACCAATGATTCAAAATTCTCAATCCCCTCAAATGTGCGATGAAGTACACCCTCGTTCCCCAACGAGCGTTTGAAATGCTGAACGCGATTATTCTGGTCTCCATCGATCTCTGAGGGCTTTATTGCTTTGTCTTTGAAATAGACCATGATTTCAACGGAGCTAGGATCAACTTTCCATCGAGCACGCGCCCTCTCAAACTCTTCCAATGTGCCCGAATCAGCTTTAGATGTTGGAGTTCCAATTCGCCCCCAAAGAATCCCGATGAATACGTCGTACTCATCTCCAATTTGCGAGTTGATGACATCTTGAGGTTCGCTGCCAATGCCGGGGCGTGTAGAGGTCTCCCAGCGCAGCAGCTCTAGACGTACACCTAATGATTTTGACCATGTGCGATTAAGTTCGGCTACTACCGACTCAAGCACCTCCCGTTCGTCGGCAACATCGCCCGGAGATGCAACAAATACTTGTAAAACTGTCTCTGACCTAGGCACTTTGTCTCCCCGAAAATCTAACGCCAACCGCAGCGGCGCACAGACCGCGCAGCGGTGTGGGCGTCCGGCCCCATAGGGGCGAACTGCCGGTTCTTGTTAGGCGACACATTAGAGCAAGTACACTCTATTCATTTGCCACGTAAATGGCCAAATATCTCGATACGCGTTGAATCCTCAGTGCAGGGCTTTCCGCTAAGAACGATATGGCGGACATGATTAAGCCCGTCATCTGGATATAGACCCAACTCTACATGAATTGAGTTGTCTCGTTCTATCTGACGCGAGCAAAACGAATCAACTATGGGTTTTGTAATATTATCGAGATCAAGCTGCCTGCCTGTTTTAGTGACGAATATTCGAAATGCCCACCAATCTATAACCTCCGTTTTTGTCGGTTGGAAGACCATCAGTGCCGCTTTGCGAAAATTTTCACGACGCTCAAGATCTGTTTTTCCAGGTCGCATATCAGCCCATGTGTGTGCCCAAGGCACACAAAGATCCAAGACTTGGATGAACTGATTCTGGTCGTCGAGCTTCATGGCGCCTAACAGCTACTTAATTTGAAAAATTCTGATATCACCTTTTCCCCTTACTTAAAACGACATCCAATCCACTGAAGCTGTCCGCCCGCATCTTCCCCCGCTTCCACAAAATCTGGGCGGTATTTATCGCCGCGGCTCACTGAAAAATTCAGTGTTCACACTGACGGTGTTGGACCATTGTCAAAAGCGACAAGGCGTCATCCTCCAGCTATGGCGCTGGGTGTGGCAGGCTGCCCCAAGGATAAATGGAAATTGTCCCATTAAAAACGATCAATGCCTGCGATGCGGGCCGAGCACCGAGGGAACTTCGCAATAATGTGAACTGGATGGGATTGACGCAGGGATAGCGCTAGAGGAAGGCAGCCCGACCGCCATCTAACTACGCGGCCGAGGCTGTTTTTCAGAAGGGTGCGGTGCCTTACAACGTCAAACTCTCCAGCCCCAAGCTCTCCGCAACCCCCGCCTGACTGGCACTGGTAATCACTGCCACGCTCGCCAGCTCGGGCTTGAGGTAGGTCTCCGCCACGCGCCGCAGGTCGTCGATGCTCACGTCCAGAATCCGCTGGCGGAAGGCTTCGCGTTGGGCGTGGTCGCGGCCGAACAGGCGGTTGTGGAAGTGTTGTTTGGCTTCGCCGGCGGGGGAGCTGGGTTTGTCCATGCTGCCGATGACGCCGAGGATGGCTTCTTCGACGGCGCGCTCGTCGTGTTTTGTATCCAGCAGCCAGCGCACGGAGGCGCCGAAGTCGTCCAGGGTGCCGGCCAGGCGCGGGTCGCGGTAGGAGTAGAAGCGGAAGGCGGCCACGCCGCTGTCCTGGGTGGCGCCGCCGCCGTAGGCGCCGCCTTTTTCGCGGATGGCGCGGTGCAAAAAGCCGTTGCGCAAAAAGCCGCCCAGCACGATGAGGGCGGCGGCGTCGGGGTGGCCCACGGGCACGGTGGGGAAGGCCTGGGCGCAGAAGTTCACCTGGGTGTTGGCCACCCACAGTTGTTTGACGGTTTCGCGGCGGGGCGGCAGCTGGAAGGGCTCGCCGCCGCTGGCGCTGGCCAGGGCGCTCCAGGCGGCCAGGGTGTCGTTGGCGAAGCTGTCGATGTGCTGTTCGTCGGCAATGCTGAGTAACTGGCGCGGCATGGCGGTGATGCGCTCGTGTATTTCAGCCAGCTGGTCGGCAAAAGTGGACAGGGCCTGCGGTGTTTTCAGTGACTGGTCGAGTTCGCGCAGGGATTTGATGCCAGACAGGCCAGAGAGCTGGTGGTTCAGCGCTGCCAGGGGGCTCATGCCGGCGCAGGCGGCGGCCATGGCCAGGCCGTGGCCGTTGCCGGTCACGGCCTGTTCGCGGCGGGCGCGCTGCTGGCTGATGAGTTCGCGGATGCGGTTGTGTTCGCCAAAGCCGGGGCTGGCGAGGGTGTCCTGCATCAGTTGGGTCTGGGCGCTGGCGTTGCGCGCCAGGGCCTTGGAGGACAGCACAAAGTTGCCATCCAGTTGCTGTTCGTCGTCTACCCGCCCGCGAATGGAGGTGAAGGCGTTGAGGGAGCCGACGGTGGCCGAAAGGCGCTGCTGGGTGGCCAGGTAGTCGTCGCCGCCCACGCCAAGCTCGGTGAGGATGTTGGTGTACAGGGGCAGTATCTGCAGCTGTTCGTCCGCCAGTGCCGGCAGGGGGGAGATGACCTGCTGGTACACCAGGCCGTTGGTGCCCTGGGTGTAGCGGGTCTGGCGCAGGCCGCCTGCTGCTGTTTCCTGGTAGTCCAGCTCTGGCAGGCTGGCGGGAATGTCGCTGCGCTCTACCCGTGGCAGCACGTCGGGGTCGTCCACCTGCATCTGGCGCTGTTCCAGGGCGGCGGCGCGCTGGATGATGCGCTCGGCCTCGCCCTCGGCCAGGTCGGCTTTTATCTCGCTCAGGCGCTCGGCTTCGGCTGCGGCACGTTGGGCGGATAGCGCCTTGTCGGGGTGCATCACCAGGGTCACCCGGTGGGGGTTGTCCAGCAGCAGGCGGCGGGCCAGCTGTTTGATGAAGCCGGGGTCGGCAATGTCGTCGCGCAGCTGGGCAATCACCGGTTCCAGGTCCAGCACGCCGATAGGGTCGGCGTAGTGGGTGGCGCAGCCCAGGGCCTGCAGGATGAGTTGCAGGCCGTAGGGGTAGGAGTCGCCGCTGATTTCCCGCTGGTGCAGTTCCAGCTGGTGCAGCACGGCTTCCAGCCGCTCGCGGGCAATGCCCTGGTCTGCCAGTTTGCTGATCACCTCCAGCACCAGCGCTTCCACGGCGTCGGCGTGTTCGGCTTCGGAGCCTTCCAAGCCGCAGCAGAACACCATCTGGCGCATGGAGTCCTCCAGCCCGCACAGGGGAGAGGGGGCCTGGCCCAGCTCGGTGGTTTCCAGGGCCTGCATGAGGGGCGATGCGCTGTTGTCCAGCAGCACGCTGGCCAGCAGCTGGGCGCGCAGCATCTGCAGCAGGTCGGTGCTCTCGCCCAGTATCCAGCCCACCACGATGTGGGTTTTGTGCTCGGTGGGGCCGCTGTCGTCAAAGGCGTAGGGGCGCTCGATGCGCAGGGGCGCGGGCAGCGGTGCCTCTGGCGGCACTTCTATGCGCAGGTCCTGTTTGCTGAAGCGGCAAAGGGCGCGCTCTTCAAAGGCGGCCTGGTGTTCGCTGGCGGGAATGTCGCCAAAGGTCATGAAGATGGCGTTGCTGGGGTGGTAGTGGCTTTTGTAGAAGGCCTTGAGCTGCTCGTAGCTGAGGTCGGGGATGCGCTCCGGGTCGCCGCCGCTGTTGTAGTGGTAGGTGGTGGTGGGGAACAGGTGTTCGCACAGGCTCTGCCACAGGGTGCTGCTCACCGAGCTCATGGCGCCCTTCATTTCGTTGAACACCACGCCCTTGTACACCAGCGGGCTGTTGCTGTCGGTGGCGTCTTCAAACTCTACGCGGTGGCCTTCCTGGGCAAAGTCCAGCTCGTCCAGCTTGGAGAAAAACACCGCATCCAAATACACGTCCAGCAGGTTGTTGAAGTCTTTGCGGTTCTGGCTGGCGAAGGGGTAGGCGGTCCAGTCGGAGCTGGTAAAGGCGTTCATGAAGGTGTTCAAGGAGCGCCGCAGCATCATGAAGAAGGGGTCGCGCACGGGGTAGCGTTCGGAACCGCACAGGGCGGTGTGCTCCAGGATGTGGGCCACGCCGGTGGAGTCCATGGGCACGGTGCGCAGGGCCACCAGGAAGACGTTTTCGCTGTTGTCTGCCGCCAGGTGGTAGTGCACGGCGCCGGTGGCGCGGTGGCGGTACTCCTGCACCCGCAGGTTGAGGGAGTCGATCTCTACCTCGCGAACGGCGTCGAAGGCCGGATGGGCTGCGGTGGGGGCGGCATTCTGGGGGGCTTTGCTCATAGCATTCCTGGCAGGGCGCGCGCTGGCGCGCCGGTTGATGTCGGTGGTTCAGTTGCGGGCGCTGATGGCGCGGGGCTGTGGTTCAATGCGGTACAGCCAGGGCCAGCGCTTGCCGGTGACCCAGATGGCCCCGTCCGCGGGATTGACGGCAATGCCGTTGAGGACATCGGTGCCGCGCAATCGGTCACTGTCGGGCAGCAGGCCCGTGAGGTCAAGGCGGGCTTCTACTGCGCCGGTGGCCGGGTCAATGATAACAATGTCATCGCTCTGCCACACGTTGGCCCAGATGCGCCCGTCTATCCACTCCAGTTCGTTCAGTTGCGTGACGGGCCGGCCGGCGGCGGTAACCGGCAGGCTGCGGGTAATTACGCCATCGGCGGTGTTCATGAAGAACAAGCGGTCGCTGCCGTCGGAATACACCAGCTGCTCGCCATTGTAGGTCAGGCCCCAGCCCTGGCCGGGAATGCGCCAGTGGCGCTTGGGGGTGAGGCTGGCGCGGTCGTACACCAGCACCACGCCGGCGCGCCAGGTGAGCTGGAAGATTTCGTCGCCCACCACGGCCAGTCCCTCGGCAAACAGGCGCCGGTCCAGGCGCTGGCCGTCCAGCAGCTGGCCGCTGGCAAAGTCGTAGCGCAACAGGCGCGATTCGCCGTAGCCGCCGGCGCTCAGGTAGAGCGCACCGTCCACAATCTGCAGGCCCTGCACAAAGTTGTCGCGCGAGTGGGCCTTGCGCTCCAGCACCCGGTAGCCCAGCAGCTGAACGCCTTTCTCGGTAACACCCAGCTCGGTAACACCCAGCTCGGCAACGCCGGTCGCCGGCTGGGCCGGGGCCACGCTGGCGCACGGGACGGCCAGCAGGGCCAGCAGCGCGCAGCACAGGCGTGTGGCGGTGTTCACTGTTTGTTGCGGCCTAAGTCGCGAATCAGAAAGCGCGCCGGCGCCAGGGCGCGGCTCAGGTAGCGGGGCAGGGGCGGCGGTTCGTTGCAGGCCTGGCTGGCAATGAGTTCGGCGCACAGGGGGGCAGAGCTCAGGCCGCGGGAGCCGTGTCCGGTGTTCAGGTAGAGTCCTGGCATGGTGGGTGCCGCGCTGTTGATGGTCTTGCGGGCATTTTGGCGCAGCGCGACGTAGGTGGCCAGCAGGGCGGGGGCGTCGGGCACCGGGCCTGCCAGGGGCAGGTAGTCCGGCGTGGTGCAACGAAAGCCCACCCGGGCCGGCAATGCGCTGCCATCCAGGGCTGCCAGCGCCGAGCCCCAGTCGGCAACGGCACTGGCCAGACGCTGCAGGTTCTGCTGTTGGTCTGCGGCGCTGGGCGCGGTGCTGTGCTCGCCCAGGTTGAAGGTGGCGCCAATGCAGTGGCCGCTGCCTGTGGGGGCCGGGGCAATGTAGCCCTCGTGGCAGAAGGCGGCCCGCAGGGTGTCAAAGGGCGGGCCCGGCGGCAGGGTGGTGGTCTGGCCGCGAATGGGTTGCAGGGGCAGCCAGTCGAGCCCGCTGTGCTGTGCGCTGCTGTTGCCGCAGGCGATCACCGCGCAATCGGCCTCGGCAATCACCTCGCCCTGTGCATTCAGCGCCTGCCATTGAGAGCCTGCGCGCCGCAGTTGCAGGGGGCCGCAGTGTTCGCGCAGTGTAATGCCTGGCTGTTGGCTCCAGTGGCGGCACAGGGCCTGCGGCGACAGCCAGCCGGAGCCCGGGAACCAGTAACCCGGTGCCGCCTGGCTCACGCCCAGCAGGGCGCTGGCCTCGGCGGCATCCAGCACCCGGGCCAGCTCCGGCAGGTGCGCTAGGCGCTCGGCCATGTCGGCCAGTTCATCGGCCTTGTGGTGCTGGTGGAAGCAGCCGCACAAGGCGCCATCCAGGCCATCGCGCAGCGCGCCGGTATCCAGCAGGTGCCGGTAGTGGCGGCTGGCATCGCTGAAGCTGGCCAGGGCAAAGTCGCTGAGGGCGGAATGGCGCCGGGACAGGCGCGTATACAGCACGCCCTGGGCATTGCCGGAGGCTTCGCCGGCCAGGCTGGCGGCCTCCAGCAGCTGCACCGTTACACCGCGGCGGGCCAGGGCGGCGGCGGTGGCGCAGCCGGCAAGCCCGGCCCCCAACACCAGGGCGCTGCGCGGCGCGGGGGCGGTTTGGCGGGGCAGGTCCCAGGGGGTGTCGGTGGGGCGGTTGTCAGTGACGTTTTCGGTGCTGTTTTCGGTGGCGTTCTCGGCGAGGTCGTCGGGATAGGTACCCAGCAGGCGCTCGCGCTTGCGGCCAAAGCCCGGCCCCTTGTGCATGCTAAAGCCCGCTGCCTGCAGGGCCCGGCGCACGGCGCCGGCGGCGGTAAAGGTGGCCAGGGTGGCGCCGGGGCGGCTGAGGGCGCCAATCTGCCCAAGCACCGCACTGGACCACATGCTGGCATTGCGCGCCGGGGCGAAGCCGTCCAGGTACCAGGCGTCTACCCAGCGCTGGCGGTGGCTGGCCAGGTCTGCCAGTGCCGTTTCGGCGTCGGCCCACCATAAATCCAGGGTGATCTGCCCGCCGGCCAGCAGCAGGCGGTGGCAGCCGGGCACCGGGGACGGGTAGTGGGCGAGCAATTCGCTGGCAAATTCCGCAAGGCCGGGCCAGGCGGCCAGCGCCCGCTGCAGGTCCTGGCGGCGCAGGGGGTACTGCTCTACCGACAGGTAGTGCAGGCGGGGTTTGGGGGTGGGGCAGGCGGCCCAGGCCTGCCAGGTCAGCAGGAAGTTAAGGCCGGTGCCAAAGCCGGTCTCGCCAATCACAAACGCGGGCGCCGGGTGGCTGGCCCAGCGCTGGGGCAGGGCGTTGCCGGCAAGGAACACAAAGCGGCTTTCGGCCGCGCCGTCGTCGCGGGAGAAGTAAATGTCGCCAAAGGCGCTGGAACCCGGCACGCCGTCGTCACCCCAGTCGAGGCGGGGGGCGGGCATGGCTTGCCAGGGCTGGTTGTTGCGCTGCATCGGGGGCTGCTTGTTTGTGGGTGAGTGGCTGTTGGGTGGTTGCTGGTTTGCTGTCAGCTTGCTGTTGGCTTGCTGGTTCGGTGCGGGCTGGCCCGCTGCCCCGGCCGGTTGGCGATCATAGCAGATGGCGTGCGGCGCGGGGCGGGCCGGCTGGTTTTTGACCGGCCCAGGTATTAGACTTGCGGCCCTTTATCGGTACAGATTGCCTCCATTTCGGAATCATCATGGCGCGAGAACAAACCCAGTCCATCCCGCGGGAGAAATTCCTGCTGATGTCCGTCAACCTGCTGCACAAGGCCTTTCTGGAGGCCAACCGCACCCAGGCCAAAAACCTCTATCGCGACGTGGCCGAAGGCCGCACGGCGGCGCTGACCAACGTGCAGATGGAAGACAAGTCGCTGGTGCGCTTTGACCTGGCGCTGGACCACAGCGAATATCGCGGCAAGCTCAACTTTGGCAGCTTTCGCGATTCGCTCACGGTGCTGATTGCGCAGCTGAGCGACGCCCTGCGCGAAGGCCGCAACATTACGGTGTTCACCGCGGAAAACGACCCCAACGTGATGATTTTCGGGGTGACTGGTGTCACCTACAACGAGGGCGAACCCAGCGTGCTGGTGCTGGGCGCCGATGCCGGCTCGGGCCAGCCGTCGGTGATGCTGAAGCTGATGTATCTGGATCACAGCCAGTTCGGCGAGCCTCGGGAAGAGCGTCTGGCGGCGCGGGAAGCCGCGGCCGCCGACGATCGGGGCTAAAGAGCCCGGGCGCTCAATCCGCCGGGCTGAAGCGTGGCTCCGGTGGCAGGGTAAGGGTGGTTTTTTCCGACGGGGCCATCACCTCGGCGCTGCCGCTGGCAACCACCTTGTCGTGCTGGTTGCGCACGGTGCAGTCCAAGCTCACCCACTGCCGCCGCTCGCGCAATTCGCTCACCACCAGTTCCACGGTGAGGGTGTCGCCCACCTTGACCGGCGCGCGAAAGCGCAGGGACTGGCCCAGGTACACGGTGCCGGGCCCGGGCAGTTCCAGGGCCAGGGCGGCGGATACCAGGGCGCCGGTGAGCATGCCGTGGGCAATCGGCTCGCCAAAGGGCGTGCCCGCGGCAAAGGCCGGGTCCAGGTGGACCGGGTTGGTGTCGCCGCAGGCGGCGGCGAACAGGCGAATGTGCTGCGTGTCGATGCGGCGCTGGTAGCGGGCGCTCTGGCCAAGGCTGAGTTCGTCGAAGGTATAGTTAGTGCGTGTGCTCATGGGGCCTCCTGATTGCGGCGCCCATCATAGCCCAGCCGGCCATCAAGCGGGGCCGGCGCCCATCATCAACGCTGTAGCAGTAGATAGAATTCAACAAGGGAGTCCGCAAGATGTCCGAACAGGTGCTGGAACAACAGGCGCAACTCTACGCCAGACTCGATACCGAACTTGGCATTGACACCCATTGTGACCTGGGGCGCTTTGAGCACCTGATGGCCATGGTTGAGCACAGCTTTGCCGAATACCCCGACCGCCCCGCCTTTTCCAGCCTTGGCCACACCCTCACTTACCGCGACCTGGACCGCCTGTCGCGCCAGTTTGCCGGCTGGGTGCAGCACTGCACCGACCTGGAGCCGGGCGACCGCATTGCGGTGCAGATGCCCAACCTGATTCAGTACCCGGTGGTGACGCTGGGGGCCATGCGCGCCGGGCTGGTGATCGTCAACACCAACCCCCTGTACAGCGAGCGGGAGATCGAGCACCAGTTCAACGACGCCGAGGTAAAAGCCTTGGTTGTGCAGGCCAACGTGGCCCAGACCGCCGCCAAGGTGCTGCCGCGTACCGGGGTGAAGTACACCATTGTCACCGAGCTGGCCGACCTGCATCCGCCGCTGAAGCGTTTTTTGATCAACAACGTGGCCAAGCACATCAAGAAGATGGTGCCGCCTTTCGACATCCCGGGCGCCATTCCCCTCAACACCGCCCTGAAAGAGGGCACCGACCGCCCCCTGTTGCCGGTGGCGGCGGCGCGGGACGGCCTGGCCATGCTGCAGTACACCGGTGGCACCACCGGGGTGGCCAAGGGCGCCATGCTGAGCCACAGCAATCTAGTGGCCAACGTGCTGCAGGTGGATGGCATGCTGGAAACCCAGCCCCTGGACAAAGACCATTCGGTCACCGCCCAGCCGCTGCCGGTGTATCACATCTACGCCTTTATGACCGCCATGTACTCCATGCTGCACGGCGCCCATATGGTGTTCATCCCCAACCCGCGTGACCTGCCCTCGGTGGTGAAAACCCTGCGCGACTACAAGCCGGATATTTTCTGCGGTTTGAATACCCTGTTCATGGGGCTGTGCAACAACGAGGCTTTTCGCGCGTTGGATTTTTCCAACCTCAAGCTGACCCTGTCCGGCGGCATGGCCCTGACCCACGCCGCCGCCGAGCGCTGGCAGGAAATCACCGGCTGCCCGGTGTCCGAGGGCTACGGCCTGACGGAGACCTCGCCGGTGGTGTCCATGAACCCCGGCAACCGCATTGTGATCGGCAGCATCGGCCTGCCGGTGCCGGGCACCCTGGTGAAAGTGGTGGACGACGCCGGCAACGCGCTGCCGGTGGAAGAGCCCGGCGAGCTGTGCGTGAAGGGCCCGCAGGTGATGCAGGGTTACTGGCAGCGCCCCGAGGAAACCGCCAAAGTGATGGATCCGGAGGGCTACTTCCGCACCGGCGATATCGCCAAAATCCGCGAGGACGGTTTTATCCAGATCGTCGATCGCAAGAAGGACATGATTGTGGTGTCGGGCTTTAACGTCTATCCCAACGAGCTGGAAGACGTGCTCTACGAACACCCCGACGTGCTGGAGTGCGCCGCGGTGGGCGTGCCCGACGACACCTCCGGCGAGGTGATCAAAATGTACGTGGTGAGCAAGTCCGGCAAGCTCACCGCCGAGGAAGTGCGCGAGTTCTGCCGCCGCAGCCTCACCGCCTACAAGGTGCCCAAGCTGGTGGAATTCCGCAGCGAACTGCCCAAAACCAACGTGGGCAAAATCCTGCGCCGGGAGCTGCGTGACGGCACGGCCTGAAGCCCTGGGGGCACCGTCGCGCGGTATGCCAGGTAGCGACACCAACGAACGACCCATCCCGCCCATCCGCTACCCCGCCGAGCTGCCGGTGGCGGAGCGGCGTGACGAGATCATGGCCGCCATTGCCAAGCATCAGGTGGTGGTGGTGGCGGGGGAGACCGGCTCCGGCAAAACCACCCAGCTGCCCAAAATCTGCCTGGAACTTGGCCGCGGGCGGCGCCAGCGCATCGGCCACACCCAGCCCCGGCGGCTGGCGGCGCGCACCGTGGCCCAGCGCATTGCCGCCGAGCTGGAGACACCGCTGGGCGAGGTGGTGGGCTACCAGGTGCGCTTCACCGACCAGGTGAGCGAGGCCAGCGCCGTCAAGCTGATGACCGACGGCATTCTGCTGGCGGAAATCCAGCGCGACCGCCTGCTGCGCCAGTACGACACCCTGATCATCGACGAGGCCCACGAGCGCAGCCTCAACATTGATTTTCTGCTGGGCTACCTCAAGAACATCCTGCCCCAGCGGCCCGACCTCAAGCTCATCATCACCTCGGCCACCATCGATCTGGAGAGCTTCTCGCGCCACTTTAACGATGCGCCCATCATTGAAGTGTCCGGCCGCACCTACCCGGTGGAAACGGTGTACCTGGACCCAGTGGAAGACCGCGACCAGGGCGTGCAGGCGCAGATTGTGCAGGTGGTGCAGGAGATTGCCGCCGGCCGCTACGGCGAGCGCGGCGATACCCTGGTGTTTTTGCCCGGCGAGCGCGACATTCGCGAACTGGCCAAGGCCCTGCGGCGCGATACCGAGCTGGACATCCTGCCCCTGTATGCCCGCCTGAGCCAGAACGAGCAGCAGCGGGTGTTCGACGCCTCCGGCCGGCGCGGCCTGCGGGTGGTGCTGGCCACCAACGTGGCGGAAACCTCGGTGACCGTGCCCGGCATTCGCTACGTGATCGACCCCGGCGAGGCGCGCATCAGCCGCTACAGCTATCGCACCAAGGTGCAGCGCCTGCCCATCGAGCCCATTTCCCAGGCCAGCGCCAACCAGCGCAAGGGGCGCTGTGGCCGGGTGGCGGCGGGGGTCTGCATTCGCCTGTACAGCGAGGACGACTTCCTGCGCCGGCCGGCCTTCACCGACCCGGAGATTCGCCGCACCAACCTGGCGGCGGTGATTCTGCAAATGTTGAACCTGCGGCTGGGTGAGCTGAAGCACTTCCCCTTCATAGACCCGCCGGATACGCGCATGGTGCGCGACGGCTACAAGCTGCTGGAAGAACTCGGCGCGGTGACCCCCGCCGGCAAGCTCACCGCCACCGGCCGGCAGATGAGCCGCCTGCCGCTGGACCCGCGCCTGGGGCGCATGATTCTTGCCGCGGCCGACCAGCACTGCCTGGCGGAGATGCTGGTGATTGCCAGCGCCCTGTCCATCCAGGACCCGCGCGAGCGCCCGGCGGACAAACAGCAGCAGTCGGACCAGAGCCACGCCCGTTTCAAGCATGAAAAATCCGACTTCATGGCCTGGCTCAACCTGTGGCGCTACTTCGAGGAGCAGCGCCAGGCCCTGAGCCAGAACCAGCTGCGCAAGCTGTGCCAGAAGGAGTTCCTGTCCTATTTGCGCCTGCGCGAGTGGCGTGACATTCACTACCAGCTTACCGTGGCCTGCCGCCAGCAGGGGCTGAAGCCGGCCCGTGAACTGCCGCCGGAGGAAAACTACGCCGGCGTACACCAGGCCCTGCTGGCCGGGCTGCTCGGCAACATTGCCCAGTTCCAGGAGGGCAGGGAATACCTTGGCGCGCGCAACCGCAAGCTGCAGATATTCCCCGGCTCCTCCCAGTCGCGGAAAAAGCCCAAGTGGCTGGTGGCCGCGGAGATTGTGGAAACCTCCAGCGTGTTTGCCCGCGTGGTGGCTGGCATTGACCCGCGCTGGGCCCTCACCGTCAACCCGGGCCTGCTCAAGCATCACTATTACCAGCCGCGCTGGCAGCCCCGCAGCGGCCGCGCCGTGGCCTACGAGCGCATCACCCTCTACGGCCTGACCCTGGCCGACAAACAAACCGTGAACTACGGCCCCATCAACCCGGTGGAAGCGCGGGAGCTGCTGATTCGCGAGGGCCTGGTGGCGGGACGGATGCAGCCGCCGCCGGCGTTTCTCAAGCGCAACCAGCGCTTGCTGCGGGAGCTGGAGGATCTGGAATCGCGCACCCGGCGCCGGGACATCGTGGCCGATGAAGAAGTGCTCTACCAGTTTTACGACGAGCGCCTGCCGGCGGATATCACGACCCTGCGCCACCTCAACAGCTGGTTGAAGAAAAGCCCGGTGGCAAAAGGCCCGGTGACGAAAGGCCCGGCGGACGACGCGGCCGACCAACAGCGCGGCCGCGGTAGCAATGAAAGCCGCGGCAGCAACGAAAGCCTCCTGCACATCCCGCGGGAACTGCTGCTGGCGCGCGACCCGGGCCAGCTGGAAAACCAATTTCCCGACCACCTGGCCTGGGATGGCCTGGCATTGAAGCTGAGCTACCAGTTTGAACCCGGCGGCGAGGCCGACGGGGTCACCGTTACCGTGCCGGTGGCACTGCTGAACCGCGTGCCGCGCCACCTGTTCGACTATCTGGTGCCCGGCCTGCTGCGCGACAAGTGCATCGCCCTGGTGAAGGCGCTGCCCAAGTCCCTGCGCAAGCAATTGGTGCCTGTGCCGGATTATGTAGACCGCGCCTTGGCGCACCTGCGCCCCGGCGAAGCACCCTTGCTGCAGGCGCTGGCCGCGGCGCTGTCAAAGGCCGCTGGCCTGCGCCTGTCGGCCGACCACTGGCAGGGCGTGACGCTGGAGGGCTTCTACCACATGAACATCCGGGTGGTGGACGGTCGCGGCAAGCTCATGGCCCAGGGGCGCGACCTGGAGGCGCTGGTCACGCGTTTTCGCGAAGACACCAAAGAGAGCGTGGGCAGCGCCGGCAAACATTCACCGGCGCGAGGCAAGGTCACCCGCTGGGAAATGGGCGAGCTGCCCCGGGAATGGCGCTTTCGCCAGGCGGGGGTGGAGATTGTGTCCTACCCGGCCCTGGTGGATCGCGGCGAACATGCGGCGGTGGAACTGCTGGACTACCCCGGCCAGGCCATGCTGGCCCACCGCCAGGGGGTGCTGCGCCTGCTGCGGCTGCACAACGCCCGGCAGGTGAAATTCCTGCGCAAGGAACTGTTGCGCAGCAACGCCGACCAACTCGCCCTGGCCGGCGCCGCACTGGAACGCGAAGCCCTGGTGGACGACCTGATCGATGCCGCCTATGTGCAGGCGCTGGATTTGCAGCAGGGGCCGCGCAGCGAGGCTGAGTTCAACGCCTGCCTGCAGCGCGCCGGCGCCCCGGTGGTGGAGGCGGCCAACACCCTGGAAACCCTGCTGCGCAATGCGCTCACGCCCCTGAGCCAGGCGCGCCAGGGCCTGGCCAGGCTCGCGGGCGGCCAGTTCGTCCCGGCGCGCCGGGACATTGATGCCCAGCTTCAGGTGTTGCTGGCCCCCGGTTTTTTGCGCGACACCCCCGGCAACTGGCTGGCCCAGTACCCGCGCTACATGAAGGCCCTGGCGCAGCGGGTAGAGCGCCTGAATGGCCAGCTGGACAAAGACCAGCGCAACAGCGCCCTGCTGGCAGGGCTGTGGCAACCCCTGGCCGAAGCGCTGGGCGCGCGCCCGGGCCTGCTGCTGTTGTGCGATGCCGCCAGTGAATACCGCTGGATGCACGAGGAGTTCCGGGTGTCCCTGTTCGCCCAGCAGCTGGGCACCCGCCTGCCGGTGTCGGAAAAGCGCCTGAGTAGCCAGTGGCAGGCGGTGCAGCAGTGGCTGGCGCAGCACCCGCGCTGATGTGAGGGCGGCACATTGACCCACTGCTTGACCCACCGCCTTTGTAAAAAATTACCACACGCCTGCCGGGCAGAATGAAACTTCACCAGCAATACTGAGTCTGAGCACTAGCGAAGTGCTGGTTGCTCATTCGTGTCGCTGATGCTTCGCCGTGTCGAGCACGAATCTGACACAACAACGATTAAAGCAATTACAGATACCGTAACTACAGGGAATTCATCATGGCTCAGATCAAGAAACCTCTCAGCGCAGCACTGGGTGCCGCCTTCCTGGCGAGCGCCATTGCCCCCATGGCCTCTGCCGACAGCAACCCCTTCTCTGCCCAGCAGCTCTCCGGCGGCTACGATCTCGCCAGCTACGACAAGCACGAGGAAGGCAAGTGCGGCGAAGGCAAGTGTGGCGACAAGAAAGCCGAGGGCAAATGCGGCGAAGGCAAATGCGGTGAAGGCAAGTGCGGCGACAAAAAAGCCGAAGGTAAATGTGGCGAAGGCAAGTGCGGCGACAAGAAAGCCGAAGGCAAATGTGGCGAAGGCAAATGCGGTGACAAAAAAGCCGCTGAAGGCTCCTGCGGCAGCTGATGCCAGGCACAGCACGTGAGATCCGCGGAGCGGGTCTCGGATTGAGGCGGGCCCTGTTGGGCCCGCTTCTGTCTCGCCCCACGGGCGACATCGATTTTATGGAAGTGGCGCCGGAGAACTGGATTGGCGTGGGCGGCCGCTTTGGTCGCCAGTTTCGCGAAATCGCCGAGCGCTACCCGTTGGTATTGCACGGCCTGTCGCTGGACATTGGCGGGCCGGATGCCCTGGACCTCGACCTGCTGCGCGCCGTGCGCGCCCTGATGGATGAGCTGCAGGTGGGCTTTTACAGCGAACACCTCACCTACTGCGCCGCCGAAGGGCATCTGTACGACCTGCTGCCCATTCCCTTTACCGAAGAGGCGGTGGGCCATGTAGTGGCCCGCATCCAGCAGGCCCAGGACATCATCGGCCAGCCGCTGGTGCTGGAGAACGCCAGCTACTACGCCCAGGCCCACCGCGACATGAGCGAGGCGGAGTTCATCAGCGCAGTGCTGCAGCGCTCCGGCGCCGAGCTGCTGCTGGATGTGAACAATATCTACGTGAACAGCATCAACCACGGTTATGACCCGGTGGCCTTTTTAGCAAGCCTGCCCCTGTCGCGGGTGCGCTATCTGCACATTGCCGGCCACTACGACGAGGCAGACGACCTCAAGGTGGATACCCACGGGGCCGATGTAATCGACCCGGTGTGGGCGCTGCTGTCGCGCGCCTACGACTTGCTGGGGCCCCTGCCGACCCTGCTGGAGCGCGATTTCAACCTGCCGCCACTGCCGCAGCTGCTGCAGGAGGTGGCCGAGGTGCGCCGGCGCCAGGGGTGTGCGCTGCCCGGCGGGCGGGCGGTGGGCGAGGGCGCCTGATGAGTGAACTGCGCACGGCCCAGGTGGCCATGGGGCGCTACCTGCGCAACCCAACACCGGCCACCGCCCCGGCGGGCATTGAAGAGCGGCGCCTGAAGGTTTACCGGGAGCTGGTGTACAACAATATCGAGGGTTTTATCAGCAGTGGCTTTCCGGTGCTGCGGACCCTCTACGACGATGCCCAGTGGCACGCCCTGGTGCGTGAATTTGTGGCCGTACACCGCTGTGCCACGCCGTACTTCCTGGAAATCAGCCAGGAGTTCATTCGATTCTTGAGCGAGGACTTCCTGCACCGGGATTGCGACCCGCCCTTTATCGTGGAGCTTGCCCATTACGAGTGGGTGGAACTGGCCCTGGATATTGCCGAAGACAGCCCGCCCCCGCTGCCCCAGCACCTGGACCCGCTGCACGCGGTGCCGCGCTTCTCGCCGCTGGCCTGGCTGCTGAGTTACGCCTGGCCGGTGCACCGCATCGGTGCGGACTTCCAGCCCCGGGAGCCGGACGAGCCCACCTTCCTGCTGGTGTATCGCGACCGCGAGGAAAACGTGGGCTTTATGGCGCTAAACCCCGCCACCGCGCGGCTGGCGGAGCTGCTGCGGGACAATACCACCGACAGCGGCGAGGCGCTGCTGGCGCGCCTGGCAACCGAACTTGGCGGTGATGCCGAGGCCACTCGCAGCTTTGGTGCGGAGCAATTGAACCAGTTCGCCCGCTGCGCCATTATTGGCCTTCAGCCGCTGCCCGCGGCCACGGCGGACGCTTGTCCCTAGGCGGGCAGGGGCGTACCATCTGCCACCGCTTTAGGAACTGCCACCTATGTTTCGCCAAAATTTCCTACTGTTGACACTACTTTTATTGCTGACTGTGCCGGCGCAGGCCCAGGAAGTGATCGAGGACGATGCCGGCAGGGACCCCTTCGAATCCTGGAACCGGGCCGTGTTCACCTTCAACGACGGCCTGGACACTTGGCTGGTGCGCCCGGTGGCCCAGGGCTATCACTTCATCATGCCGGACTTTGCCGAGCGCGGGGTGAGCAACTTCTTCGCCAACCTGTACGACGCCAACTCGGTGTTGAACGCCACCCTGCAGGGGCGCTTCAACCACGCGGCGCGCGGCAGCGGCCGTTTTCTGGTCAATACCACCTTGGGCGTGGCGGGGCTGTTTGATGTGGCCACCCGCATGGGCCTGACCCCCTACCCAACGGATTTCGGCCACACCCTGGCCATTTGGGGCGCGCCGTCTGGCCCCTACCTGATGGTACCCCTGCTGGGGCCGCGCACAGTGCGCAGCGGCGCCGGTTCCATCGTGGACGTGTACGGCCTGCCCCAGACCTATGTGGATAACGTGGCCCTGCGCAACTCCCTGTACGGCCTGGAGCTGATTGAGGCGCGGGCACGGCTGCTGGAGGTGGATGAATTGACCTCCGGTGATCGTTATATCTTCATCAGGGACGCCTATCTGCAACAGCGCGAGGTACTGGTGAATGACGGCAAGATCCAGGACGACTTTTCCGATTTCGGCGCCGAAGGCGGCTGGGAAGAGGACTTCTGAGCTGGTTTGGCACCCTGGCGCGCTGCGCCGGGGCAAAACTGTGAAATCCTGCCCAAAGCCCACCGCCCACTGTTGCCCCGGGCATACAAGGGGCGTAGTGTCTCGCCCAAATATCCACCTGAAATGACATGATGGCCAGCAACGGTAACGTGCTAGTAATCGACGATGATCGGGGCCGCGCAGAGGGGCTCGCAGACATCGTGGAATCGGCTGGTTTTCATGTCGATGTTGTCAGCGATGTTAACAATTCGACCTACTCCCTGGCGGGCAGCTCCGACCTCGACGTGATTCTTTGCGAGATGGACATGAACGGCGTGTCCTGGGGCGAGGCGCGCCGCACCCTGCGGGAAATGGATATCCAGGTGCCCGCCATCATGCTGTCGGACCAGGCCGAGGCATCGCAGATGATGACCGCCCTGCGTCTTGGCGCCAGCGACTTTTTTGTGCGCCCGGTGGAGGATGCCGGCGCCCTGATCAAGTCCATTGAGCGCTGCGTGCGACAGCGCCAGCTGCGCCGCGAGCTGGACGAGTCGCGCAAGCGACTGGAGGCGGCCAATACCGAACTGCGCGGCACCGTGAAGGTGCTGGAGCAGGACCAGCAGGCCGGCCGCCGGGTGCAGCTGTCCATGCTGCCCGCCACCCCCCTGATTCTCGACCAGTACAGCTTCAGCCACAGCGTTATTCCCTCCCTGTTTCTCAGCGGCGACTTCACCGATTACTTCACCGTGGGCAACCGCCATGTGGTGTTTTTCATGGCGGATGTGTCGGGCCACGGTTCGTCGTCGGCCTTTGCCACGGTGCTGCTGAAAAACCTGTTTGCCCGCAAGCGCTCGGACTTCACGCGCAAGAACGACGATACCGTGCTGAATCCGGTGGCTATGTTGCACCGGGCCAACCAGGAGCTGCTGCGGCTGGATGTGGGTAAGTTCGCCACCATGGTGGTGGGCCTGCTGGACATGGAACTCAACACCCTTCGCTACAGTATTGCCGGCCACCTGCCGCAGCCGGTACTGGTGTCAGCGGAGGGCGCCCGCTATCTCGATGGCAGCGGTTCCGCCGTGGGCCTGATGGCAGAGGCCGAGTACCAGGAGCACGATGTCAGCCTGCCGGACGCCTTTACCATCGCCCTGTTTTCTGACGGTATTCTGGAAATCCTGCCCTGCCAGGATTTGATCGAAAAAGAGGCCTATCTGCTCAAGGCCTTTGACGACGTTGCGGATTCCCCGGAGGCCATGGTCGATCGCCTTGGCCTGGACCGGGTGGATGTTGCACCAGACGATATTGCGGCACTCTTCATCAGCAAGCGGAGTTGAAGTGTCTGAAGGCCGGATTCTAGCTGCCAGCCAGGATGGCGCCTATGTCGTACGCATGGAAGGCGATGTGCGGCTCAACCTGTGCACCACCATCGACGAATTCATGCAGCGCATGTTCGCCGACCCGGAGTTTGCCAGCGTGTGGGTTGACCTGTGCGATACCGAGGGTATGGACAGCACCACCCTGGGCCTGCTCGCCAAGCTGGCCCTGGAAGTGCACGAGCGCTATGGCTTTCGTCCCGCAATCTACTGCTGCAACCCGGGCATCAACCGCCTGCTGACCAGCATGGGCTTCCAGCAGCTGTTCGACTTGCACGAAGAGGTTTGCGAGCGCACCCCGAGCATTGAGGAAATCCCCCATGTGGAGGGCAGCGAGCAGGCGGTGAAAGACAAGGTGATTGAGGCCCACCGGGTGCTGATGGGCCTGTCAGAAGATAACCGCGACCGCTTCAAGGACCTGATGGCCGTGCTGGAGTGCGGCTGAGCCTTAAGCCTCAACGCAGAAGCCTTCAGCTTTCACTCAGCCCTCAGCCTTCACTTAGCCTTCAGTCCGCGTCTGCCGGCTGCGCCGCGAGCTTGGCGCGGATGTAGTCCCCGTGGGGCACGTAGGTGAGCTCCGCCACCTGCCGGATCAGCGCCTCTTCGTACTTGTCCAGATCGCCATCGGCCCAGGCCACCTGCCACATAGCCTCGATCAGCTGCTGCTTGTTGGCGGGGCTGAAGTGGTCGTTCACCAGGCGGGTGAACTCGTACAGCGAGGTCGCCTGGCTGGCCTGCTGCTCCGCCTCGGCCAGTAGAGCCTCCACCTCATCCGGTGACAACCCCAGCGCCTGCTGCAGCAGGTTGGCCATGGTGCTGCGTTCTTTGGCATCGGCGCCAAAATCGGCGCGGGCGGTTTCCACCAGCAGGGCCGCGGCCGCCAGCCGCAGGCGGTGCTGCAACTGCGCTTCGTTCTCCCTGGCGGGCGCTTCAAACAGGGCCTTGAGTGCGCGCATCATGCCTGGCTGATCACCTGTTCCAGTTTCACCTGGTCGGCGATGAAATTGCGGATGCCCTCGGCCAGTTTTTCCGTGGCCATGGCGTCCTGGTTCAGGTCCAACCGGAACGCGCTCTCGCCGGGGCTGTGGGCGGCCTGGTCGCTGCGGGCGCTGGCCGGGTCCAGGCGGCGGGGTAGCTCGCCGCTGTCTGCGGCCAGTTCTTCCAGCAGGGCGGGGCTGATGGTCAGGCGGTCGCAGCCCGCCAGGGCCTCGATTTCACCGCAGTTGCGAAAGCTCGCGCCCATGACCACTGTGGCGTAGTTGTGCTGCTTGTAGTAGTGGTAGATGCGACTCACCGACTGCACGCCCGGGTCGTCATCCGGGCTCTGGATGGCAAGCTCGGTGTTGGCCTTGTACCAGTCGAGAATGCGCCCCACAAAGGGGGAAATCAGGAACACGCCGGCGTCGGCGCAGGCGGCGGCCTGGCCAAAGCCGAACAGCAGGGTCAGGTTGCAGTTAATACCTTCCTTCTCCAGTTGTTCGGCGGCGCGAATGCCCTCCCAGGTGGCGGCGATCTTGATCAGGATGCGGCCGCGGTGGATGTCGGCGTCCTCGTACATCCCGATCAGCTTGCGAGCCCGGGCCAGGGTGGCGTCCACATCAAAGGACAGGCGGGCATCCACCTCGGTGGAAATACGCCCGGGGATGATCTCAAGAATCTCCCGGCCCACGTCAACGGCAAAGCGGTCGCAGCTGTTGGCCAGCTGCTCGCTGTCAGAGCCGCCCTGCTCGGTGGCCCAGGCGCGGGCCTGCTGCAATAGCCTGGCGTAGTGGGGCAGGCCGGCGGCCTTCAGCAGCAGGGAGGGGTTGGTGGTGGCATCCTGTGGCTGAAAGCGGCGAATTGCCTCGATATCGCCGGTGTCGGCTACCACATCGGTCATCGCTTTCAGGCGTTCGAGTTTGTTGCTCATGGGCTCTCTCTTTACAGCGTTCTTTACAGCTTTGTTACCGCTTTATTGCGGACCTTGTTGCAGGCCTGTGCCTGGCCTCAGGCGGCGGAATCGGCGGGCGTGCGCACCAGGGCATAGGCATCGCGCAGCACCTCAATGCCCGCATCGGGTTTGTAGGCGTTTTCGCTCAGGTGGCGGCGGAAGCGTCGGGCGCCCGGCACGCCCTGGTAAAGCCCGAGGATATGCCGGGTCATGTGGTTCAGCCGGGCGCCGCGGGCCAGTTGCTGCTCAACGTAGGGCAGCAGCGCTTCCACCACATCATCACGCGCACTGGCGGGTTTGTCCATGCCGAACAGCACGCTGTCCACCTCCGCCAGGCACCAGGGGTTCTGGTAGGCCTCGCGGCCCAGCATCACGCCGTCCACCTGCTCCAGGTGGCGTTGGCACTCGTCGAGGGTCTGGATGCCGCCGTTGATGACTACCGTGAGCGCCGGCATATCGCGCTTGAGCTGGTACACCCAGGGGTAATTGAGGGGCGGGATCTCGCGGTTTTCCTTGGGCGAGAGGCCCTGCAGCCAGGCCTTGCGGGCGTGCACGATGAACACCTCGCAGCCGGCATCCGCCACCGGCCCGACGAAATCCAGCATCTGCTGGTAGCTTTCCATGTCGTCGATGCCAATGCGGTGCTTGACCGTCACCGGAATGTCGCAGGCATCGCGCATGGCGCGCACGCCCTCGGCCACCAGCGCCGGGCGCGCCATCAGGCAGGCGCCGAACATGCCCGACTGCACCCGGTCCGAGGGGCAGCCGCAGTTGAGGTTGACCTCGTCATAACCCCATTCTTCAGCCCAGCGCGCGCACTGGGCCAGGTCGGCCGGGTTGGAGCCGCCCAGTTGCAGGGCCACCGGGTGTTCTTCGTCGTTGTAGTGCAAAAAGCGCTCGCGGTCGCCGTGAATCAGCGCGCCGGTGGTGACCATCTCGGTGTAAAGGCGTGCCTGTTTGCTGATCAGGCGCCAGAAAAACCGGCAGTTATGGTCACTCCAGTCCATCATGGGGGCTATGCTGAAGCGAAAGGGGCTGGTGGGTGTCATCTGCTGGTGGGTTCGGCTGCTGGGCTGGCGGTGGAGTGCGCTCGCGCGCTGTGGTTTGAAAGGCTATTGTGCCAGTAATGGCCGCGGCCTGTCCTGTTTGCCGCGGCGGGAGGCCGAGCATGCATTTTATTTTTGAGGTTCATATCAAGCCGGGCTACAGCGCCCTGCAGTACGCCGACGCCTGGTTGCGGGCGAGCCGCCTGATCCAGCAGGCGCCCGGCGCCCAGGGCACCCGCCTGCACCGCAAGATCGGCGAACCGGACGTGCTGCTGGCCATTGCCACCTGGGAGAGCAAGGCCCAGCGCGATGCCATGGAGGGTAAGCCCTCGCAGCAGGTGAAAGACATCATCGCCGCCGAGGCGCCCTTTGTGGATATTCGCGTGATCGGCGAGTTTGAAGCGCCGGAATGGGAAGTGATTCCGGGGCGCGATTGCAACAAGGCTGGGTTATGATGGTGTCACTTCGCGGCCCCCGTTGTATGAGGAATGTCATGCGTCGACTCATGGTGTTACTGCCTGGTTTATTGCTCA
This sequence comes from Parahaliea mediterranea, assembly GCF_003402235.1. Lineage (GTDB taxonomy): Bacteria > Pseudomonadota > Gammaproteobacteria > Pseudomonadales > Halieaceae > Parahaliea > Parahaliea mediterranea. The sequence goes on along the minus strand of NZ_QEWO01000001.1, from coordinate 745,640 downwards.
GCTTATTACCCGGCCTGTGCCTGCTGCCTGCGGCACAGGCAGGCACTTTGCTGGTGGCCAACAAGGCCGAGGGCTCGGTGACGCTGCTGCGCACGCCGGGCTTTGAGCGCATTGTGACCCTGCCGGTGGGAGAGGGGCCCCATGAGATTGCCCTGTCACCCGAAGGGCTGCGGGCGCTGGTGAGCAACTACGGCACCGCTGGCCGCCCCGGCAACACCCTGACCCTGATTGACCTGGCCAGCCTGCGGCCTGCGGCCACCATCGAGCTGCCACCGGGGGCCAGGCCCCACGGCATCGCCTGGGTGAAATCCGATACCGCGGTGGTGACCACCGAGGGGCTTGGCAGTGTGCTGCTGGTGGACATGAACACGCTGACGGTGCGCAAGCGTATCGAGGTGGATCAGGATGTGGCCCACATGCTGGCGGCGGCGCGCGACGGCAGTGGTGCCTGGGTGGCGAGCATGGGCTCTGGCACTGTCGCCGAGCTGGACCTTGAGAGCGAAGCCCTTGCTGGCGTGTCGGCCTCGGGTGCCGGCAGCGAGGGTATCGCGCTGGTGAACAAAGGCAGCGAGGTGTGGGTGAGCAACCGCGAAGCGGGCACCATCTCGGTTTTTTCCGTGCGCCCCTTGCACAAGCTGGCGGAGATCGAGGTGGGTGGCTTTCCCATCCGGCTGGCCGCCGACGATACGCGCGGGAGAGTGTTTGCCACCCTGGCGGCAGACGATGCCCTGGTGGTGATGGACAGCGACAGCCGCGAGGTGATTCGCCGTATCGACTTTGACATACCGGTGCCCGAGAACGCCGATTCCATCCTGGCCGGGCGCGGTGTCAGCGGTTCCATTCCGGTTGGATTGTTATTGTCTCGCGACTACGAGATGCTGTTTGTGGCGCACACCCAGGCGGATGTGATTTCGGTGCGCGAGGCGCGTGATCTCAAACAGGTGGCTGTGTTCTCTGCCGGCAGTGAGCCGGACGGCATGGCCTGGACCTGGATGGACCTACCGCTCAAATAACCGTGCTTTCTGCGGCGTCGAACACCACCACGTGCTGCAGGTTGATGCGCACCGGCAGCCGCCCGCCCAGGGCGATATCCACATGGCTCGGGGCCAGGCAGGGGGCGTGCTGGCCGTCTGGCAGTTGCAGGTCGTAGAGGTAGTGCGCGCCACGGAAGGATTTACCGCAAACCCGCAGGCTGAGCTGGCTCAGCTCGTCGTATTCAATGTCGTCTGGCCGCACCAGCAGCCGCAGCGACTCGCCGGCACGCCAGTGGCGGTGGCCCATATCGAGAAAGCCCAGGCCATCATTCAGTTCGCCGGCCTCATTCACCGTCACCGATAAAATGCTGCCCTGGCCGATAAACTCCGCCACAAACTCGCTGGCGGGGTTGTGGTAGAGGTTGTAGGGCGTATCCAGCTGGGCCACCTGGCCACTGCGCAGCAGGGCAATGCGGTCGGCCATGGCAAAGGCCTCGTGCTGGTCGTGGGTCACCAGGATGGCGGTGACGCCGTTGCGCTTGAGCAGCTCGCGCACCTCAGCCGCCAGCTGTTCGCGCAGCTCGCTGTCGAGGCTGGAGAAGGGCTCGTCCAACAACAGGATTTCCGGCGCCGGGGCCAGCGCCCGGGCCAGGGCAACGCGCTGTTGCTGGCCGCCGGACAGTTCATGGGGGAAGGCATCGGCATGATCCGCCAGTGCCACCAGCTCCAGCATCTCCTGCACCCGCGCCTGGCGCTCGCTCGCACCCAGGGCCGCCAGCCCGAAGGCGATGTTGCGGCGCACCGACAGGTGGGGGAACAGGGCAAAGTCCTGGAACACCATGCCCACCCTGCGCTGCTCGGGGGGCAGTAGGCCGCCTGGGTGGCTGATGGTGTGGCCGCGCAGCTGGATGTGCCCCTGCGACACCGGCTCGAAGCCGGCGATGGCCCGTAGCAGGGTGGTTTTGCCGCAGCCGGAGGGGCCCAGCAGGCAACCGATTTCGCCGGCCTCCAGCGACAGTGATACGCCGCTCACGGCGGTGAAGTGGCCGTAGCTGACGGCGACGTTGTCCAATGCCAGTTGGCTGCTCATGGATGCTTCGGCTCGTTGGTTCACGCTGACGGTTCGCCGCTGCCGGCGGTGCGGTTCATCAGGATAACCGGCAACAGGCCAATTACCACAATGGCCAGGGCGGGCAGGGCCGCGTCGGCAAGGCGCTCGTCGGAGGCCAGCTCGTGGGCGCGCACTGCCAGCGTGTTGAAGTTGAAGGGGCGCAGGATCAGGGTGGTGGGCAGTTCTTTCAGTACGTCCACAAACACCAGCAGCAGGGCGGTGGCCAGGGAGCCGCGCAGCATGGGCAGGTGTACCCGGCGCAGCACCGCCATGGGCTTCAGGCCCAGGGAGCGGGCCGATTCGTCGATGCTGGGGCGGATGCGCGCCAGCCCGGACTCCACACTCTGCAGCGACACCGACAGAAAGCGCACCACATAGGCAAACACCAGCGCGGTGACGGTGCCGGAGAGCAGCAGGCCGGTGGAGTAGTCGAAGTGGGAGCGCATGAAGCCGTCGATGCGGTTATCCAGCCAGGCGAAGGGAATGAGCACGCCCACGGCAATCACCGTGCCCGGCACCGCATAGCCCATGGCGGCAATGCGCGTTGACTGCTGCTCCAGCTGCCCGGGGTGCAGGCGCTTGCCGTAGCCCAGCAGCAGGGCAATCAGCAGGCAGGCCACGGCGGCCATGGCGGCCAGGCTGAAGCTGGAGCGAATCAGCTGCCAGAACAGGGCAAGGTCGGTATCGGCCCAGCGCTCGATGGCCCAGCTGGCCAGTTGCAGGGCCGGCAGCACAAAGCCCGCGGTGAGAATCAGGCCCGCCACCGCGCAGGCCAGCAGGGCGCGCCAGCTGCGCAGTTGAATGCGCCGGGGTTGCTGGCGGGCGGAGTTGTGGTGAAAGCGCAGGCGCCGGCGCGACAGGTGCTCCAGCAGAAACAGACTGAACACAAACAGCAGCAGGAAGGCGGCGAGCTGGGCGGCGGTCTGTAGTTCTCCCAGGCCGTACCAGGTGCGGAAGATACCCGTGGTAAAAGCGTTCACGCCGAAGTAGGCCACGGTGCCGTAATCCGCCAGGGTTTCCATCAGGGCAAGGCTCATGCCGGCCACCAGCGCCGGGCGCGCCATGGGCAGGGCTACCTGGAACAGAGTTTGCCAGGGGCCTTTGCCCAGGCTGCGGCTGGCTTCGAGCACGGCGGTGCTCTGCTCGCGAAACGCCACCCGCACCAGCAGGTACACATAGGGGTAGAGCACCAGCGACAGCATGCACACGGCGCCGCCCAGGGAGCGGATGGCGGGAAAGTAGTAGTCGCCGTAGCCCCAGCCGAAGGCCGCGCGCAGGGCGCTCTGCACCGGGCCTGCGTAATCCAGCATGCCGGTGTAGGTGTAGGCAATGATGTAGGCGGGAATCGCCATCGGCAGCAGCAGGGCCCAGTTGAAAAAGCGCCGCCCGGGAAAGTCGCACATGGCGGTGAGCCAGGCGCCGGTGACGCCCAGCACCAGGGTGCCGGTGCCCACGCCGAGCATCAGCAGCAGCGAGTTGACCACATAGTCCTGCAGCACGGTTTGCAGCAGGTGTTCCCACACCGGGCTGAAGCCGCCGAACAGGCTGGCGACAATCACCAGCACCGGCACCGCGATGATGGCGGTGGCCAGCAACATGCAAACGCGCCAGCCGGAGCTGGCGCGTCGGTGGTGACTGACAGTGAGGGGGGTTGCGGGGGTGCCTATTTCCAATTGGCCCGATCCATGATCATGACTGCCTGGGCATTCAAGCGCCCGAGCTCGGTCACGTCAACTGAATCGGCCTTGAATTCGCCCCAGGCGCGCAGGCGCTCGCTGGGCTCGATGTCTTCGCGCACCGGGTATTCGTTGTTGGTTTCGGCGTACCAGTGCTGGGCTTCCTCGCCGGCCAGGAACTCGATCAGGGCCTTGGCCTGCTCGACGTTGGTGGCGGCCTTGGTGATGCCGGCGCCGCTCACGTTGATGTGCGTGCCGCGGCCGTCCTGGTTGGGGAAGAACAGGGCGACTTTTTCCGCCGCGGCCTGTTCTTCGCCGCCGGCCTGCAGCATGGCGCCGTAGTAGTAGCTGTTGACCAGGGCCAGGTCGCACTGGCCGGCACCCACGGCCTTGATCTGGTCGCGGTCGCCGCCCTGGGGCGGGCGGGCAAAGTTGACGACAAGGCCCTGTGCCCAGTCGGCGGCGGCATCGGCGCCCTCGGTGGCGATCATGCCGGCCATCAGCGATTGGTTATAGATGTTGCTGGAGGAGCGCACGCACAAGCGGTTGCGCCATTTCGGGTCGGTGAGGTCCTCGTAACTGCCAAGCTGCGCCGGGTCGATACGGTCGCGTGCGTAGGCGATCACCCGGGCGCGTACCGACAGGCCGTACCAGTAGTCCTGGCTGTCGCGCAGGTGGGCGGGCACCACTTTTTTCAGGAAGTCCGAGTGCAGCGGTTGCAGCACGCCGGCTTCCCGCGCCCGGTACAGGCGGCCTGCATCCACGGTCAGCAGTATGTCCGCCGGGCTGTTGCGGCCTTCGCTGCGCAGGCGGGTGAGCAGGGCGTCACCGCCGCCGGTAATCAGGTTGACCTTGATGCCGCTCTCTTCGGTAAAGCGGTCGAGAATCGGCTTGATCAGCGCTTCCTGGCGGGCGGAATAGACGTTCACAACGTCTGCCGCCAGGCTGGCGGGGGCAATCAGGGTGGCGGCGACAAAGGCCGCCGCGCGGCACAGAACCGAACGGGAAAAACGCATGGGGACCTCGCGGTTGATTGTAGGTGCCTGCAAATGCAAGCAATTCTCATTTAGTAGAACACAGTCCGACCGCCGATACTACCTCAAGTTCCGCGCCTGAAGTTCCGCGCCTTAGTCCGCCAGCGCGTAGGCCACCAGGGCATCGCCGGTTTTGGAACCCATCATTTCAAACAGCCCCTTGCCGCCGGCGGCGATCACCACAAACTGCTTGCTATCCGGGCGCAGGCGGTAGGTCATGGGCATGGCGTGGCCGGAGTAGGGAAGGCCGGTGCTCCAGAGTTCTTCGCCGGTACTGGCGTTGAAGGCGCGGAACTGGGTGTCCATGGTGGCGGCGATAAACACCAGGCCGCCGGCGGTTTGCAGGTTGCCGCCCAGGGCCATGCCGCCCCAGGGGAAGAACTGCCCCAGCGGCGCCAGGTTTTCCAGGGTGCCAAAGGGCGCCTGCCACAGGTGCTCGCCGGTGTTCAGATCCACCGCCGCCAGGTAGCTCCAGGGGGGCTCGATGCAGGGCGCGCCCAGGGGCGAGCCGAACAGGGTAGGCTGCATGGCGTAGGGCGCGCCTTCCATGTTGTAGGCATAGTGCTGACCCGGCTCGCGCTCCACCATTTTCAGCATGAAGGGAAAACGGTGAAAGCTCACCACGGCGCGGTTGTTCACCGGGTCGATGGACACACCGCCCCAGTTGACCCCGCCCACAAAGCCGGGAAACTGCAGGCTGCCCTCCAGCGAGGGCGGGGTGAATACGCCTTCGTAGCGCAGCTTGGCGAACTGTTCGCGGCAGGCTTTTTCATCGTAGAAGCTGAGCAGACCCCAGAGGTCATCCTCGGTGAGGTCGGGTAGCAACGGCGCCGGCTTGGTGGGGAAGGGCTGGGTGGGCGACGACACCTCTCCGGGCACATCGGTCTGGGCCACCGGGCGTTCTTCCACCGGGAACAGGGGTTCGCCGGTTTCACCGTTGAGCAGGAAGATAAAGCCGGTCTTGGTGGCCACCATTACCCCCGGCACCGGGCCGGCCTCGGTCTGCTGGGTGAAGGGCACCGGCTGGGCTGCCAGGTCGTAGTCCCAGAGGTCGTGGTGCACGGTCTGGAAGTGCCATTTCACCGCGCCGGTGGCGGCGTCCAGTGCCACCAGTGACGAGCCGTAGTAATCCAGGTCCTTGCGCACCTGGCCGCCGTAGAAGTCGTTGGCCGGGTTGCCCATGGGCACATAGACAATGCCCCGCTCGCTGTCGCCGCTGATAAGCGACCAGGCGTTGGGGGTGGAGGGGGTAAACGCCGCGCCGTTTTTGACATCCTCGGCGGTGACCGGCGTCATCGACGGCGGCACCGGGTCAAAGGCCCAGCGCAACTCGCCGCTGCGGGCATCAAAGCCACGCACTACACCCGGGGCTTCCTTGCTGCTGCGGTTGTCGATCACCAGGGCGCCGGTGACCAGTACATCGCCAATGGCCAGGGGCGGGGAGGTGGGGTATACGCCGCTCTGGCGAAAGTCCTCCATGCCCACCATCAGGTCGATGGCGCCGGCGCTGCCGAAGTCCGCGCAGGCGCGGCCGGTGTCGGCATCCACGCCCACCATGCGCCCGTCCACGGTGGACATGAAAATACGCCGGGCGCAATCTGCCCCGGGGGCTGCCTGGGTATCCTCCCAGTAAGTGACGCCGCGGCAAATGTGCGACTGCACGCCGGTGGAGTCGATCTCGGCGTCGTAGACCCAGCGCTCTTCGCCGGTTTCCGGGTCCAGCGCGAAGATGCGGTTGTAGGGCGTGCAGTAATAGAGTGTGTCGTTCACCACCAGGGGCGAGGCTTCAAAGGCCGTCACCTTGCCGCTGCCATCGCTGGCGCGGGCGAAATCGCCAGAGTGGTGCGTCCAGGCGACCTCCAGCCGGTCGACGTTCTGCGGCGTGACCTGGTCCAGGGCGGAATACTGGCCACGGCCAATAGTGCCGCCCACCACCGGCCAGTCGGCGGTGGGGCCGCTGTAGTTGATGGGGGTGTGCTCGCTGCAGGCGCTGAGCAGGCAGAGGCCGCCCAGCAAAGCGGCAAGTGATGGAAGCGTGATGTAGCGCATGGGCCGGCCCTGTGGTTTCGTTGCGGCGGGCATTGTCTTGGCCGCCTCACTGGAAGACAAGTTTGCCCGCCCTGGCAGCGCCCGATGTGGCGCCGGGGCTCAATTAGGTGAACCCCGGTAGCGGCCCAGCCTAGACTTCTGCTTTCACCGGAAACTGCTCAAAGTAAAACCCAAAGCGCTCGCGCAGGGCGGCGGGGTCCACGCCAAAGTCCTCCTTCAGGCGATAGATCACCCGGCCTTCCTTGCCCCGGGGGTGGTCCACCAGAAAGGCCTGCATCTGTTCGCGCGCCTTGGCGTCGAGGGGGGTGCCGGCTTTGTCGTAGATGCGCTCCACCATGGCCATGTCGTCGGCCATAAAGGCGTGAAAGGGCACGTCGATGGTCTGGGCCTCGGGCAGCGCGGGGCGGTCTCGCACGCAGGCCCTGAGCAGGTGTTCCACCCGGTCGCTCCAGTAATTCACCAGCGCCGGCAGGTCGATGCGCTTGCGGTTCATGCGCTGGCCGTAGGCGACCATGGTTACCGCCGACTGGATGACGGCCACCGGGTCGCGGTGGGTCACCACGATGGTGGCATCGGGGAAAGTCTCGTGCAGCACGGGCAGTTGTTCCAGGTGCTGGGGGCATTTCAGCACCCAGCGGTGGGGGCCGCGGCGCCACTGCAGCAGCTTGAGCACGTCGCGCATGTAGGCATAGTGGGGGCGCTGGTCGCTGGCGTAGTAGTGGTCGCGCCAGCGTGGGCTGGGGCTGAGCCACTCGAAGTTGTAGGAGGCAAAGTCCGGTCCCATGAGTTCCAGTTCTTCATGGATGTGGTCGGGGTTCATCGGGTGCATGGCAGCCAGCAGCGGCGTGGTCTGCTGCATGCCCTGCCACTGGGCCTCGCAGCGCTGGTAGCGCGGGTCGCTGGCATCGTCGCTGGCGTGTTCGCCGGGCAGTGGCAGGGGCTCGTAGGATTCCCACAGCGGCAAAGAGCGCAGGCGGGTATCCGCCGCCAGCAGGTTCAGCAGGTGGGTGGTGCCAGAGCGCGGCAGGCCGGCCACGATAATGGGGCGGCTGATGGGGTTTTCCAGCGCCTGGGGGTGGCGGCGCCAGAAGTCCTGAATCAGCAGGCGGTTGCTGGCGTAGCGCACCAGGTAGCCAAACAGGTTGGCGCGTTGCAGGGCGGTCATGTCGCTGTCGCTGCCCCATTCATCCAGCAGCAGGTTCAGGCGCTCGCGAAAATCATCGGGGCCAAAGTCGGCAAGCCCGGTGCGCTCCCTGGCCGCCGCCAGCACGGCGGCTTCTGAAAAGTCCACCTGGACGGCTTCGCCGTAGGCAACGGCGGCTTGCTGGGCGGCGCTCAGTTGCGGCGCGGCGAGGTCGGTGATGTGTATGTCCTGGCTCATGGGCTTGGTCCGGTTATTGGGGCGGTGGCGCCACGCTGTCGAGGCGGGCGGCGGTGGGTGCCGAAGGCGCGCTGGCTAGCAGCGCGCAGATGGCGTCGATCAGGCTGTGGGTAAACAGCGTGTTGTCGTGGCGCGCGTCGTGCTCGCTGCCGGCGAGGGATTCATGTACCCGCGAATGATCCGCCAGGCCATGGAACAGCAGGCTGGAGGCAAGCTGCAGGCGCTGGGCGCGAATGGGGGCGGGTATGTGGGCCAGGGTGGCCTGCAGGGCCCGCGCCAGGCGGTCGGCGCCCTCGGCGCGCAGGGCGATGCGATCCGGGCGCAGCATGGCCAGGGTGTGGGTGGGCGTCAGCTCGGCATTCACGCGAATGAAGTCGCGGCCGCCGTCCGGGTCTTCCAGCTTGGCCGCCACCGGCTCTACCCAGGCCCGTACCACCGCCTCCAGCGACAGGGCCTGCTCCTGTTCCAGCGCATCCAGCAGGCGGTTACGCCGGCTGGCGATGCCCGGCACGTGCTTGTCGACAATCGCCTGCAGCAGGCCTTCCTTGCTGCCGAAGTGGTACTGGCAGGCGTTGGAGTTGCGCTGTTTGGAGGCGCGGTTGATTTCGCTGAGCGAAACGCCTTGAACGCCGCGCTCGGCGAACAGGCGCTCCGCCACGGCCACCAGGCGCGCGCGGGTCGCGGCGCTGCGGCTGCCCTGGCGTGGCTGGGTGCCGGCTGTCGGTTCAGCCGGCAATGGAGAAGCCCCCGTCCACCGGCAGGGTCTGGCCGGTAATGTAGGCGGCGGCGCTGCTGCTGAGGAAGAGCACCGGGCCGGCAATGTCCAGCGGCTGGCCGAAGCGGCCCAGGGGGGTGCGCGCCAACGACGGGGCGGTGGCTTGTTCGTGGGCCAGAAACCCGGCGGTCATGTTGCTGTGGATCAGCCCCGCCGCCACGGCGTTGACGCGGATGCTGTCCCGCGCCCAGTGCATGGACAGGGTTTTGGTCAGTTGCACCAAACCGGCCTTGGCGGCGCCGTAGCCCGGCACCACCTCCACGCCAAAATAGGATGTCATGGAAGCCAGACCGATTACCGCTGCGCCCCCCGGCAGGGTGCTGGCGGCGAGCTTGCCATGGCAGGCCCGGGCCAGGCGGTAGGCACTCAGCAGGTTGACCTGGATGGACTTCTCGAACACCTCGGGTGCGTATTCGTCCTCCTGCATGAAATTGCCGCCGGCGTTGTTGACCAGGATGTCCAGCGCCGGCAGGGCTGCTGCCACCGCGTCGATGCTGCTGTTGTCGGTGAGTTGCAGCGGCAGGTAGTGATAGCCGCTGAGGTCCTGCTCGTAGTCGCTGGCGCTGGGGCGGGTGCCGGTGATGGTGACCTCGGCGCCGGCCGCCAGATAGGCCGCCGCAATACCGGCGCCAATGCCGTTGCTGCCGCCGGTCACCAGTACCCTGGCGCCGCGATAGTCGTAGCGGCAGTCTGGCCAGTGCTTGCTTGGGGTCATGATGGCGAATCCTCCGGTTGTGGTGGTGTGGTGCCCGAGTGGTACGGTCGATGCGCAAACGGGGCGCATTGGTCATTTTTAATGAGGTCGTATTAAAAAGTAAAGCGGCGGTATTTCGCAAGCCCTCGTTTGCCTGGCGCCCTGCCGGGAGCGGGCAGGGGAAGGCGCAGGTAAATGTGCAAGCCAGTGCAGTACAAGCGGCCTGTTATTCCATTTTGAACTATAAAAACCGTGCGGAATCAATGTCCTGAAAGCCCGATGCCCGCTGTTATCTTCACGGGTGCTGGGTTAGTATCGGAGCCCACGGGGACACATCAAAAGGCGCCTTCTGTTGCTACAACCAAAGAGGGGCCGGCAAGGAATATGCAGCTAAGTATAAAAATCGTGCGGGCACCCGCGGGGTGTCACCAGATGGTGGGGGAGCGGTTCAGCTTTGTGGACAGGGGGCTGACCTTCGGCCGCGCCCAGTCCAATGACGTGGTACTTCCCGACCCCCTCAGTTTTGTATCGTCGCGCCACGGCCTGGTGGAGTTCAGCGGCGGCCGCTTCACGGTGTACGACCAGAGCACCAACGGCCTGTACCTCGATGGCGATGTGGCCCCCCTCGGGGTGGGCAATGCCGCCGAGCTGGGCGCGGTGACCGAGCTGCGGGTGGGTGAGTACCTGCTGCTGTTCGAAGTGTCGCAAGGGGGCGAGGCCAGTTCAGAGCCGGCGGCGCCCAAGCCCGAGGCAGACGTGATTCCCCTGGAACAGAACCACCACACCGCAGTGGCGGACGATGACATGGCGGTGGAGCTGGCGCTGCGCCTTGGCCTGCACGGCATGAGCGAGTCGCGCCTGCATAGCCTGCCCGACGAGGTGACCGCGCTGCTGCGCACCTGCATCGGCAATGTGATGGAGGTGCTGTCGGCCCGGCGCCAGGTGAAGCAGCAGCTCAAGATGGATAACACCGTTATCCAGCGTTCAGACAACAACGCGCTCAAGGTGTCCGCCACCGCGGACGATGCCATTGAGCGCATGTTCGCCAAATCCGGCGATGCCTACATGCCGCCGGAACAGGCGCTGGTAGAGGCCTTCCACGACATTGGCGATCACCAGGTGGCGATGATGGCTGCCACCTTGCAGGTTTACCAGCAGGTGGTGGCGCGCTTCGAGCCCAGTGCGGTTGAAGCGCGGCTGCCGTCGGCAAAAAAGGGGGCGGGGAAGCTGTTCTCCGGCAAGGGCAAACTCTGGGAAGACTACACCAACCTCTACGGTGCCATTGCCGCCAACGGGGCGGACAGCGTGCACGAGGCCTTCCTGAGGGAGTTTTCAGCAGCCTATAGCGAAAACCTCCGCAAGCTGAAAAAAGAACGCCAAAAACATGCTTCCTAGGGCCTGACAGGGCGAGCTGCCGGCACTGTTGCCGCGGCCGCGCTGTTGTATTGAGGTGAGTGCGCACCTTTATGCCAACAAAACACTCTGACCACCCATCGCCCGCCGACCCCACCGGGGATAGCGGCGATACGGACGACAAGACCCGCATCATGCCAGCGGACGATGGGGCGGCGCCGGCCGGCACCGACCCCACCCGGCGCATGCCGCCGGCGGACGATGCAACCCGCGTGCAACTGGGCGAAGGTGACGACCGCACCATGGTGGCCAGCGATGTTACCCAGGTTATCGTGCCCGTAGCGGGGGAGAAGACCGCCTCCGACGCCACCGTGCTGCAGAGCGGCGAGACCGTCATGGTCAGCGTCAGCGAGCTGGACGCCATCCGCCAGCAGTCCTCCGGTGAGCCCACCCACCTCAAGGCCTCCAGCGAGCTGCTGGATGTGAAGGCCATTCGCGCCCGGGGCGAGACGGTTATCAAGGACCGCTTCGTGCTCAAGCAGCTGCTGGGCGTTGGCGGCATGGGCTCTGTGTACAAGGCGCAGGATTTGCGCAAGGTCGAGGCTCGCGACCGCGACCCGTGGGTGGCGGTGAAGCTGCTGAACGAGGACTTCCGCGAGCACCCCGACGCCTTCGTGTCGCTGCAGCGCGAAGCGCGCAAATCCCAGACCCTGGCGCACCCGAATATCGTGCAGGTGTTCGACTTTGACCGCGACGGCGACTCGGTCTTCATGACCATGGAGCTGCTGCAGGGCCACCCCTTCACCGAGTACATCGAGAACCACCCCGGCGGCATCCCCCTTGACGATGTGATGCGCTACACCCGGGAGATGGGCGCGGCCCTGTCGCACGCCCACGCCAACCGCATCATTCACGCGGACTTCAAACCCGGCAACGTGTTCCTGACCGGCAAGGACAGGGTCAAGGTGCTGGACTTCGGGATTGCCCGGGCGGTCACCCATGCCGAAACCGACATCTCCGAAGACGACAAAACCATCTTCGACCCGGGCTCCCTGGGCGCACTGACGCCGGCCTACGCCAGCCTGGAAATGCTGGCCGGCATGGAACCGGAGGCCCGCGACGATCTTTACGCCCTTGGCTGCATTGCCTACCAGTTGCTGACCGGCAAGCATCCCTACAACAAAATGCCGGCCCACGAGGTCAAGAACAAGGGCCTGGTGCCGGTGCGCCCGGCCAAGCTGCCGCTGCGCAAATGGCGGGCGCTCAAGCGCGCCATTGCCCTGCACCGGGAAGACCGCTTCGACAGCGTTGATGACTTTCTCGACCGCTTTGCCCCGGTGGCCCACCCCTGGGCCTGGGGCTTTGCCGCCACCGCCGCCATCGCCGTGGTGATTGGCGGCATTGGCGTGTGGCAGGGGCTGGATTCCAAACTCGGGGAAGAGGCGCGCAAGGCCGAAATCCAGGCTCGCGAGGCCCAGCTGTCGGCGCGCTCCAGGGCGCTGGAAGCCGCCAAGGGTGTTCAGGCCCAGCTCGATGGCAACTTCCGCAGCCTGCAGGCCCGGGTGGAGGAAATGAAAAACGCCCTGGACCAGCGGCGTTTTGCCTTTGACGGCTCTGAAGCCTGGCAGCAACAGACCGACCGCCAGCAGGCCTCGCTGGCCGCCATTTACAGCACCGAGCCCTGGCAGCCGCTGCTGCAAACCCAGGCGATAACCGACCCCGCCATTGTGGACACCATGCGCGAGGCCGAGCAGGCCCGGCGCGACAAGGCCGCCGTCAACCTGCAGAGCTGGCTGGATAACTACCAGCACCAGGTGGCCGACAGCTACCTTGAGTTTGCCCGCAGGGAGTATGAACAGGAGCGCTTCGTCAGCGCCCGTTCCAGCATCAGCCAGGCCGAGGCGCTCTACGCCCAGGCGCCGCGCCTGCGCGACACCCGCCAGGGCCTGGAAGACGCCGAGGCAGCCTACCGCGCTGCCAACGCCGCCCTGGCCCGGGAAGCGGCCGAGGCCGAGCGCGCCCGCCGCCTGGCGGCGCTGGAGCTGGAGCTGGTGAGCGCCGACGAGGCGATCAGTGCCGACCTCGGCAAGTGCGCCAACACCCTGGACCGCACCGGCCGCGGTGGCACCTTCAGTTACGACATACCGGCCTTGGCAGCGCTGCTGCAAAGCCAGCGCCAGCGCTTTGGGGCAGACTTCCCCGAGCGGGTAGCCAGCCTGCAGCAAGGCTATGTGGACAGGCTCGGCGAGTGCATCCAGCTGTATGGCTTTTCCGACCCTGCCGCGGCCAGAACCGTGCTGGCGCAGGCCGGGCAGGCCTTCCCGGCCCACGCCGCGCGCCTGGCCACCCTGCCGATTACGCCCTGGAACAACTGCAAGGATTCCTTCGCCGGCCGGGGCGAGCGCTACACCTGCCAGGACCGCCTGTTCGGCTCCGACCTCAAGGGGCCGGTGCTGGTAATGGTGCCGGGGGCCCAGGCGGCGGGTGCCTATGCCATTGGCAAATACGAAATCACCGTTGGCGAATTCAACCAGTACTGCGAAAGCACTGGCGCTTGCAGCCCCTCCGGGGCCGACCCGCTGCTGCCGGTCACCGGCCGGCCGGTGAGCGAGCTGGAGGGTTATCTGAACTGGCTGAGCGAATCCACCGGCTTCCATTACCAGCTGCCGGACATAGAGCAGTGGCGCCGCGCCGCCACCAGCGAACAGGCCGAGCTGGACACCGGCCGCAACTGCTATCTGGATTCCCGCGGCATCGTCAAGGGCCGGGTGCTGCTGCCCGCCGATACCGGCCGCAGTAACGCCTGGGGTCTGGTGAACTACGTGGGCAACGCGCGCGAACTGGTGCGCGACGCCGGTGGCGTGCGCGCTGTGGGCGGCTCGCGGCTTGACCCGATGGATGACTGTACGCTGGCCACCGTGGCCGATGCCGGCCCCGAAGGTGACGAAGTGACCGGCCTGCGCGTTGTGAGAACGCTGCAATAAATGAACGCCAAGCCCCTTGTGAACGCCCTTTGTTACCAGGCTGAACCATGAGCAAACACCGTATACAGCAAGGACGCTGTAAGCCGGGTAGCACAACCCGGGCGCTGGCCGCCGCGCTTGCCCTGGCATGGTTGCCCGCCGGCGCCGCGGCGTCGCAGCCGTTTCTGGCGAGCCAGACGGAATGGCTGGGCGAGCGAATACCGCTGGAGGTGTTTACAGACCAGGCGGCCGCTGAACAGGCCGATGCCGTCAACGCACTGCTGGAAGCCGCCCACAGCGACGCCCAGGCCCTGCAGGGCATCGAGCGCCGCTTCAGCGAAGCCGACCTGGCGCCGCTGGCGGAGTATCTGTACCTGTTGTTCCCCGAGCTGGATATTGGCGCGCCGGTATCGCTGCGCGCCGTGCAGCTCAACAGCGCCCAGCTCGACCAGCTGTTCAACCTGTACTTCAACCTGCTGGACGATGAACTGCCGGCCACCGGCGCCGCCGATGACTACCTGAACAGCATCGGTTTCAGCTTGGGCCATTACCTGGCCCGGCGCTTTACCGAGCGCGCGCGGGAGACTGGCGAATGCCTGTCGGCAAGCGCCCGGGGCGAGCACCAGGCCCTGCCCGCGGCGGTGGTGATTGATGTGGTGGAAGACCCGGACTCCTGCTCGCTGGAGGCCAGCGCCCAGACCGTGTGGGTCAACCACCTGCGCCTTACGGGCAGCGGCGACAGTGACACCAGCGCCGCCAGCACCCTTGACACCAGCACCCTCGACACCACAGGCCAGGACGCCCTGCTGGAAGAGCGCCGCCGCAAGGCCATGGGCTTTGCGCCAGGCAGCGCCACCGGCATCCCGGCCATTGATCTGCTGAGCGTGGTGGACGCCCTTGGCACCCTGTACACCGACAGCGTGGGCGGCAGCCAGTTGGCGCCGGATATGCAGCTGCCGCTGATGGCGCAGCTGGACCGGGTGCGCCGCCCCCTCGGGGTGAATTTTGAAGAGCTCAAGCAGGTGGCCGATGACCTGCAGGCCTGGTATCGCCAGCAGGGTTTCTTTCTGGCCAACGTGTATGTGCCGCAGCAAGAGTTTCGCCGCGCCACCGGCGAGGTGGAATTGAAAGTATCCTTCGGTGTGCTCGGTGATGTGGTGCTGCGCAACGTGGAGGATCTCTACTACTCGCCGGATGTCATCCTCAACCCCTTCCGCGCCTACATCGGCCAGGAGGTCACCCGGGATATCTACGCC
Source organism: Parahaliea mediterranea (assembly GCF_003402235.1). Classification (GTDB taxonomy): domain Bacteria; phylum Pseudomonadota; class Gammaproteobacteria; order Pseudomonadales; family Halieaceae; genus Parahaliea; species Parahaliea mediterranea. The sequence continues at coordinate 730,374 of NZ_QEWO01000001.1, read as the reverse complement.
GCCTATTTCAGCGTGAACGACCTGCCGGGGGTGACCATTGAGTCCGGCCTCTTTGAGCCCGGGGAGAGGGCGGGGGAAACCCGCCTGGTGCTGGATGTGCGCGAGCGGCGCTTCCAGTTCAGCTTGGTGGCGGATAACTACGGCTCGGAGTTTACCGGTGAGCAGCGCTACCTGGCGCTGGCCGACTGGCTCGGCCCCCTGGGGCTGGGTGATGAGCTGAACCTGGGGGTGCTGCAATCCACCGAGCCGTCCAACTCCACCTATGGCTTCGTCAACTACCGGGTACCGCTGTTTGGCACCCGCCACGAACTCACCGCCGCCTGGAACAGCCACAATTACGAATCCATCGACGCCCGCACCGGCACCCGGGTGCTTATCGTGGGGGATGTGACCAGCGCCTTTGCCGGTTACAACTACAAGTGGCTGCGCAGCCGCGAGGTCAACATGGAGGTGGGGCTGCAGGGCTACCAGAAGCGCTCGGAACTGGGCGTGTCTCTGCCGCTGGATGGCAACGTCACCGTGAGCGAGCAGACCGTAGAGGTGCAGGGCGCCGAGCTGCTCGCCAGCGGCGACTTCCTGCAGCGCCAGCTGCGCGCGATCACCGGCTGGCAGGCCTCGCTGCTGTACGGCGAACGGGAGGAGCCCTTCGATTTGCGCCTTGGCGGCAACTACACCCGCCTGCTGCTGAACAGCGACACCTCTATGTTGATGCCCTTGGGTATCAACGCCAACCGCAGCCACCTGGGCCTGCGCCTGACCGGCACCTACAGTGAGGATGTGCTGCCATCCTTTGAGCAAACACCCCTTGGCGGCCCCTACGGCGTGCGCGCCTACGATACCGCCGACTTCACCGCCGATTCACTGGCCTACGCCAGCCTGCAGTGGCAGGTGGATATTGCCGCCGCCTGGCTGGGGCTGGACGGCGGCAGGCATTCGCTCAAATTTGGCCCCTTTGTGGAAGGGGGCTACGGCGAGGCCAACGGGGTGGGCAATGCCGACGCCAGCAGCGCCACCCTGTGGGGTTACGGCCTGGCGCTGGATTACAGCTGGCGCAACCGGCTGAGCGTGGAAACCAGCCTGGCCTTCGCCGGAGGCGAACAGACCAGCGACGACTTTTCTGGCGAGCTGTCCGACGATGATTACCGCTTCCTGTTTACGCTGCGCTACGCCGTGTTCTGAGCGCCGGGGCCAACGATGAAAACGACCATGACATCCAGCAAGCTGCCAACCCTTCCGCGCCGCTGGCGCCTGCTGCCCCTGTGCCTGGCGGTGGCCACGGCCAGTTATGGCCTGCGCACCGCACCGGCTGTGGCCGGTCCCGAAGGCGGGCGCATCACCGGCGGCAGCGGCGCCATCAGCAGCGCCGGGCACAACACCCGGGTGGAACAGCTTAGCCACTTGCTCAGCATCCAGTGGGACAGCTTCAACATCGACCGCCACGAATCCGTCGATTTCCTGCAGCCCCACAGTTCGTCGGTGGTCCTCAACCAGATCCTGCAAAACGGCCCCAGCCAGATACAGGGGCGCATCAACGCCAACGGCCATGTGCTGCTCATCAACCCCCGGGGGGTGATTTTCGGCGAGAACGCCAAGGTCAACGTGGGCGCCATGACCGCCAGCACTCTGTGGCTGGACAAGGACGACTTCCTCAACGGCGAGTGGATGCTGCGCACGCTGGCGGGTGAAGGCGGGGAGGGCGTGGAAGGCCGAGAAGGCCAAGAAGGCGTTGTCGTGAACAGCGGCATCATCAATGCCGCCAGCGGCGTGACCCTGCTGGGGGAGCAGGTGCGCAACGAGGGCCTTATTACCGCCCAGCTGGGTTATATCAACCTGGTCAGCGGCCGCGAAGCCTTCCTCACCTTTGACCAGGAGGGCTTTCTCGGCGTCAAGGTCAGTGAAGAGGTGGTCGATAACCTCCTTGATCGCAAGGCCAGTGTCCAGAACAGCGGCGCGCTTTCCGCCCCCGGCGGCCGTGTGCTGCTGGAGGCCAACGTATCCCGGGGCCTGTTCGACAGCGCCGTGAACAACAGCGGCATTATCGAGGCCCAGGGTTTTGGCACCCAGGCCGCGGGCAGCGTCCACGTGCTGGGCGATACCGTGCACCTTGCAGGCGGCAGTGTTATCGACGCCAGCGGCGGTGCGGGTGATGGCGGTGAAATTCTCATCGGTGGTGATTATCGCGGAGGTGCTGACCATCGCGGAGGTGCCTACCATCACGAAAGCGCTGAGCGCGGCGACAATGCGCAGATCCAGAACGCCACCGATACCCGGGTGGATGCCGGCGCACTGCTGAAGGCCGATGCCGGCGTGAATGGCGATGGCGGCCGGGTGATTGTGTGGGCCGATGGCGCCACCACCTTTGCCGGCGACATCCAGGCGCGGGGTGGCAGCGCAGCCGGCAACGGTGGCTTCGCCGAGGTGTCCGGCAAGCAGTATTTGCAGATTTCCGGCCACGCGGATTTGAGCGCGACGGCGGGGGACGCAGGCAAACTCCTGCTGGACCCGGGCTCAGTCGCCATTGTGGACGGTGCCGACACCGCCCCGGCGCCCGACTTCAACATCATCAACGACGGCTGGATCAACGCGCAGTTGGGCACCGGCGACTTGGAAGTGACCACCAGCGCATCAACGGATGGCGCCACGCCCGACATCACCGTGAATGACAGCGTCGAGATCGAGCTGGCCAGCCAGACCCTCACCCTCACCGCCGGGGAAGACATCTCGCTGGGCGCGGCGACCTTCAACGACGGTAGCCTGGTACTGAACATCGGCCAGTCCGCCAACGGCGTGCTGGATATCGGCACGGCCACTTTCACCACCGCCAGCGTTTCCGTCAGCGGTGGCTCGGCGGGTGACACCCTGCAGGGGGCGAGCGCCGTCACCCTATCCGCGGCTGATGCCGGCACCGCCAACGGCCAGAACTTCAGCGACATCAGCTTCAGCGGCATTGAAAACCTGGTGGGTACCGCCGGGGATGACACCTTCACCGTTGCTGGCGGCTCCCTGAGCGGCACGATAGACGGCGCTGGCGGCAGCGACACCATCGAGGGCTCGGCGTCCTACCTGATCGATGGCACCGATGAGGGCGTAGCAAACAGCGGTCAGACTGTTGAAACGGCATTCAGCAACGTCGAAAACCTCACCGGCACCGCTGACGATGACACCTTTGCCTTTACCGCCGCTGGCAGCTTTAGCAATGGCCAGGTGAATGGCGGCGCGGGCGGCGATGATACCGTGACCTACGCCGGCCCGGTGACACACACCGCCGGCGTGGATGCGATAGCGGTGGATACCGTCATCGCCAACGGCGGCGGCACCCTCACCGCCGCCACGGCGGCCAGCTTTGAACTGGTTGGCGCGGATGAGGCGGTGGTTGAGGTAAATGGCAATGGCGGCATTCGCTACAACGGCTTTGGCCAACTGCAGGGCTCGGCGGCCTCGGATACCTTCGATATCACCGCAGGCAGCGTTTCGGTAGGCATCGATGGCGGCGGTGTTGCCGACAACGACACCCTGCTTGGCGCCAGCGCCTACGAAATCAGCGGCGCCAATGCCGGCACGGCCAACCCGGGCATGGCCAATGCGGTCGCCTTCAGCAATATAGAAAGCCTGGTGGGCACGGCCGCTGACGATACCTTTACCTTTGCCGGCGGCACCCTGTCGGGCTCGATTGACGGGGCCGGCACCGGTGACAGCGACACGGTGCTGGGCTCCACGGCCTACGCCATCAACGGCGCCGACGCCGGTGTGGCCAATAGCGGCCAGGCGGTTGAAACCACCTTCAGCAACATCGAGAACCTCACCGGCACCGCGGGTGCGGACACCTTCAGCCTGGTGGGCGGCAGCCTCTCCGGGGCGATTGACGGTGGCGGGGTGAATGATGGCGATACCTTGCAGGGCGCAACGGCCTACACCCTTACCGGTACCGATAGCGGCACGGTAGGCGCCGCTGATTTTTCCGGCATCGAAAACCTCACCGGCAGCAGTGGTGCGGATACCTTCACCTTTGCCGGTGGCACCCTGTCGGGGACCATCGACGGCGCAGGGGGCAGCGACACCATCGAGGGCTCGGCGTCCTACCTGATCGATGGCACCGATGAGGGCGTAGCAAACAGCGGCCAGACTGTTGAAACGGCATTCAGCAGCGTCGAAAACCTCACCGGCACCGCTGGCGACGACACTTTTGCCTTTACCGCCACTGGCAGCCTGAGCAATGGCCAGGTGAATGGCGGCGCGGGCGGCGATGATACCGTGACCTACGCCGGCCCGGTGACACACACCGCCGGTGTGGATGCGATAGCGGTGGATACGGTGATCGCCAACGGCGGCGGCACCCTCGCCGCCGCCACGGCGGCCAGCTTTGAACTGGTTGGCGTGGATGAAGCGGTGGTGGAGGTGAATGGCAATGGCGGCATTCGCTACAACGGCTTTGGCCAACTGCAGGGCTCGGTGGCCTCGGATACCTTCGATATCACCGCAGGCAGCGTTTCGGTAGGCATCGATGGCGGCGGTGTTGCCGACAACGACACCCTGCTTGGCGCCAGCGCCTACGAAATCAGCGGCGCCAATGCCGGCACGGCCAACCCCGGCATGGCCAATGCGGTCGCCTTCAGCAACATAGAAAGCCTGGTGGGCACCGCCGCTGACGATACCTTTACCTTTGCCGGTGGCACCCTGTCGGGCTCGATTGACGGGGCTGGCACCGGTGACAGCGACACAGTGCTGGGCTCCACGGCCTACACTATCAACAACGCCGATGCAGGTGTGGCCAATAGCGGCCAGACGGTTGAAACCACCTTCAGCAACATTGAAAACCTCACTGGCAGCAGCGGGGTGGATACCTTCACCTTTGCTGGCGGCACCCTGAGTGGGGCGATCGACGGCGGTGCCGATAGCGATACGATGATTGGCGCCTCAACCTATGTGGTCAGTGCCGACAACAGCGGCACGGCCGACACCCTGGGCGCCGCTGGCTTCAGCAATATCGAGAACCTCACCGGCACCGACAACCCCGATACCTTCACCTTTAGCGGCGGCACCCTGTCTGGCGCGGTGGCCGGCCTGGGTGAGAATGACACCTTCACCTTTGCCGGCGGCACGCTCACCGGGCCTATTAATGGCGGTGACGGCAGTGATGAAATAGCGGGTCTGTCTGCCTATGACATCACCGACGAAAACCAGGGGCAGGCCAACGGCATCGACTTCACCGGGGTGGAGAACCTCACCGGCACCACCGGCAATGACGTGTTCAACTTCCTGGTGGCTGGGGCCCTGGCAGGTACCATCGACGGGGTGAGCGGCACCGACGACACCATTCGCTTTGCGGCAACCATCCTCTACACCGCCGGCCAAACCGGGCAGAACATCGACATTGTCGAAGCCAACGGCAGCGGCGACACCCTGACGGTGACCGGCGCTTCCAGCTTTGTACAGAGCGCGCCCGGTCAAACCGAAATCAGCGGATCGCCAGTGATTTATCGGGGTTTTGAGAATCTGCTCGGCTCCAGCGGCAACGACAGCTTCGATCTTTCCGCGGCCGGCGTTACCGGCCAGGTGGATGGTGGTGGCGGCACTGACACCCTGCAGGGGGTGGCTGGCGCCAATGTCACCGGCGCGAATACCGGCACCGTGCAGGCCGGCGGGCTCACCACGGCCTTTATGGGCATTGCCAACCTGCAAGGCACCGCGGGCGATAACGTCTTTACCTTCGCGCCGGGTGGCAGCATCAGCGGCACCGTGGCCGGCCTGGCGGGCAACGATACCCTGGCCGGCGCCAACAGCTACACCATTACCAGTGCCAACGGCGGCAGCAGCAGCGTCGGCGCGTTCACGGATATCGAGAACCTGCACGGTAGCGCCGGCGATGACACCTTTACCCTGCAGGGCGGTTCATTCACCGGCAACCTGGTGGGCCTGGCCGGCACCGATACCCTGGCGGGGGTGTCCGACGTCACTGTGTCCGCCGCCAACGCGGGCACGGACGGCAGCATCGTCTTCAGCGAGATGGAAAGCATCACGGGTACCCCTGGCGATGATCTCTTTACCTTCCTGGCGGGGGGCAGCCTGAGCGGCTTGATTGATGGTTTGCTCGGTGACGACACCCTGGCTGGTGGCAGCGTCTATGAAATTACCGGTGTCAATCGCGGCACCGCCAACTTGCTGGGCGCTGGCTTTGAGAATGTGGAAAACCTCAGCGGCACCACCGGCAACGATACCTTTACCTTCCTGACCAGCGACAGGCTGAGTGGCGTGGTGGATGGCGTGAGCGGCGATGCCGACACCATCCGCTTTACCGCCACGGTGACATATACCGCCGGCATGGACGGGCTGAACATCGACATTGTGCAGGCCGAGGCTGCCAACGACACCCTCACCGTGGCCGGGGCTTCCAGCTTTGTCCAGACCGCCAACAACAGCACCCGTATCAACGGCGGCCCGGTGATCTACAGCGGCTTTGAAAACCTGCTGGGTTCCAGCGGCAACGACGGCTTTGACCTGGCGGGCTTTGGCGTCAGCGGCAGCATCGGCGGCGGCGCAGGCGCCGATCAACTGCTGGGGGCCAGCGTGTACCGCATTACCGGTGCCAACAGCGGCACCGCCGATGGCGGGTTATTCAGCGGCATCGAAACGGTGATCGGCTCCGCCGGCAACGACCTGTTCTCCCTGGAAGGTGGTTCCCTTGCCGGCGCCATCGATGGCCGCGGCGGCAGCGACACCCTGCAGGGGGCGGCCACTGTCAGCGTCAACGGCAGCAACAGCGGCACGGCGGACGGCTTTGTTTTCAGCGCGATTGAGAACCTTCGCGGTACCGCAGGCAACGATACCTTCACCCTGGCCGGGGGCAGCGTCGACGGGCTGATCGACGGCCTGGGCGGCACCGATGCCATCATTGGCGGCAGCACCTACCGCATCAGCGGGGCGAACGCGGGCAGTGTCGATGGCGGTAGTTTCAGCGGTATCGAGAACCTGACCGGCTCCGCCGCCGGCGACAGTTTTGAATTTCTTGCCGGCGGCAGCCTCAGCGGCTTGATCGACGCCGCCGGCGGCAGCGACAGCCTGACCCTTGCCCCCGGCAGCGGCAACAGCGTCGATATCACCGCGCCGGCAACCTTGCGCGTCAACGGCGCCACCGAAGTGCGCAACGTGGAAACGGTGAGCCGCACCGGCCGCCTCAGCGCCAGCGGCATTGCCGCCACCTTCGACCTGGTGGGCAACGATGGCGTGCGCCTGGTGACACCGGCACCGTCGGTTACCTTCAGCGGCGTGAGCCTGTTGAGCGGCAACGGCAACGAGAGCCTGAGCCTGAACGGCGCCGGGGTACAACTGCAGGCCAGCGGCTTTACCATCGGCGGTGGGGGCCTGGCGGTCAGCAATATCGGCACCATCAACGGCACCGGGGCGGTGTCGGGCAGCGGCGTTGGCGAAACCTTCACCCTGAGCGGCACATCGCTGACGGTGGATACCCAGGCCGGCAACACTTTCCTCGGCGTGACCCAGATCCTGGGCAACGGCGGGGTAGACACCCTGCAAAACCAGGGCGCCGGGGTCACCCTGGGCTCGGGCGACTTCATTACCGGCGGCGGGGTTCGCGTGGGGGGCGTGGAGCAGGTGCTGTCCACCGGCGACCTGACCGGCAGCGCCCAGCAGGAACAGTTCAGCAAGGAAGACGACCTGATACAGGTGAGCACCTTCAACGCCCTGAACTTTGGCGGCGTAGTGGAGCTTGACGGCGGCGAGGGCAACGACACCCTCATTGGCGCCTCGACCTACGTGCTGCTGGGGCAAAACGCGGGCACCGCCGACGGCCAGGTGTTCCTCAATGTGGAAAACCTCCACGGCAGTGCCGGCGACGATACCTTTACCCGCCGGGGCGGCTCGCTGAGCGGCACCATCGACGGCCTGGGGGGCAGCGGCGATCACCTCATTGGCTTCTCCCGCTTTGTGGTGGGCGGCGCGGGCGCCGGCACCGCCGACGGCATCGGTTTTGCCGGCATCGAAAGCCTGACCGGCACCGGCGGCGCCGGCGATGTGCTGGAAGGGGTGAGCGATGTGCAACTCACCGAACGCGACGGCGGCATTGCCGATGACTTCCGCTTCCGCCAGATCGCCAACCTGCTGGGCACCGCGGGCGCCGACCGCTTTGTGGCCGCCGGTGGCTCCCTGTCGGGCAGCATTGACGGGGCAGGCAGTGACGGCGACCGCCTGGAAAACTTCAGCCTGTTTGAACTGGCCGATGGCGGGCAGGGTGGCAGCGGCCGTGCCGATGGCATGGCCTTTACCGGCATCGAGGTACTCACCGGCACCGACGGCGCCGGCGACCGCCTGGTGGGCGGGCGCGACTATGTCATCAGCGGTGAAAACAGCGGCACCGTGGCGGCCCTCATTCGCTTCATCGGCATCGAGAACCTGACCGGCACCAGCGGCGACGATAGCTTTGTGCGGGAGCAGGGCGGGCGCCTCGACGGCACCATTGATGGGGCGGGGCAGGGGGCCGATGGCGATCGCCTGGCCAACTACAGCCAGTTTGCCCTGGATGCCGCCAGCGCCGGCGAGCCGCGCAGCGGCACCGCCGACGGTTCGCGCTTTGTGGATATTGAAGTGCTGGAAGGCAGCGGCGCGGCGGGGGACACCCTGAGCGGCGCCGCCAGCTACCGGATTGACGGGGCCGATGCTGGCCTGGCGGATGACAGCATTCGCTTCTCGCGCATCGCCAACCTCACCGGCACCGATGGCGATGACCGCTTTGTGCGCGGCGACAACGGCAGCCTGTCGGGGGTGATGGACGCCCTGGGCGAGGGCAGCAACGGCGACGCCCTGGAAAACTTCAGCGCCTATCAACTGGACCTGGCCAGCGGCGCAGGTGGCCGCAGTGGCACGGCGGATGGCACGGTGTTTCGCAACATCGAGCGCCTGGCGGGCACCGCCGGCGATAACGACAGCCTGAGCGGCGCCAGTGACTACCGCCTCGACGGCCTGAACCGCGGCACGGCGGATGCGCTGCGCTTCAGCGGGATAGAAAACCTCACCGGCACCGACGGCGATGATCGCTTTGACCTTGCCGGTGGCCGTGTGTCCGGGGTGATTCGCGGCGCGGCCACGGTAGACGCTGTGGATTCCGACACCCTGCTGGGGGTTAATGCCTATGTGCTGGAGGGCGACAACAGCGGCCTGGCGCAGCAGCGTGACGCCACCGGCCAGCTGCTCTCGTCGGTGGGCTTTGAGAGCATCGAGAACCTGGTGGGCACCGATGGCAACGATACCTTCCAACTGGGTGGCAACCGGCTCTCGGGCAGTATCGACGGCCTGGCGGGGCTGGATGTGCTGTCGCTAGACCAGAGCAGCGGGGCCAGCCGCGATGTGGGCATTACCCTGGCCGGCAACGACGCGGCCCGGGTGCGCATCGGGACGGGCGATGACGGCTTCAGCTACGCCGGTATTGAAGATCTGCTGCTGTCGCTGGCTGGCAACCTGACCCTGGACGGCGCCGGCCAGCTGAGCTCCAGCCGCGATATCGTCATCGGCGGTGACTTCACCCTCAACGGCCCCACCTCCGACCCGCCCCTGGTACTGCGCTCCGGCGGCAACCTGACCATTGATGGCAGCCTGGCCTTGAGCCGGCGCTCGGTGGTGGACGTCAGCTCCGAGGGCAGCCTGTTGACCATTGGCGGCGGGCTGTCGGTGGATACCGCCGGCGGCGCCCAGATCAACGCCGTGATCGTGATCACCGTGACCGGCGAGCCGGTGATCCAGCTCGAGGTGGAAGAGACCACCAGCCTGTCGATTTTCGACGACATCGCCGTGTTCAACGCCGGCCGGCGCTCGGTATCGCGCCGCAACCTGCAGGGCGTGAGTGACGAAATTGAGAACGAAGGGCAGCTGATCAAGGCCCTGCAGGCGGCGGCCGGGCCCTAGCCCCGGCCACGCCACAGGGCAGCGGAACGCCCCGGAACATAGCGCCCATTAACTTCCTTGCCCCCAGGGTGATCACAGCCCGGTGCGCCGGCGGGCAATCCGGAGAAAACTGTGATCTCCCTCACACAATGCTGGCTCCCTTGTTGACTGGCTGCTAGCATGGCTGCTCCACAATGAGTCAACGTGGTGACCACGATGTTTGAACGCAATAAAGACAAGGGTAAAACGCCGGAGCGCCCGGCACCCGCGCCGGCGCCCGCCGCCGCGCCAGAGCCGGCGACCCCGGCGCCTTCACCCAGCCAGTACGAGCAACTATCCACCCCGAGGAGTGCAGCAGTGATTGGACCGAGTATCAAAATCAAGGGCGAGGTTTCCGGCGACGAAGACCTGGTCATTCGCGGCACTGTGGAAGGCAGCATCGACTTGGCCGCGCACGAAGTCACCGTGGGCGAATCCGGCAAGGTCAAGGCCGACATCAAGGGCCGCACCGTGATTGTGAACGGCCAGGTGACGGGCGACATCACCGGTGGCGAGAAGGTCATCATCGCCAAGACCGGCCACGTGCGCGGCAACATTGTGGCTCCGCGCATGACCCTGGAAGACGGCGCGGTGTTCAAGGGCTCCATCGACATGGACCCGGGCGAAAAGAGCGCGGCCAAGCCGGCCCCGGCCGCCGCCCCCGCCGCCAAACCCGCACCGGCGCCGGCCAATTCGGCCCCCGGCCTGGATGTGAAAAGCGGCTGACCCGCCACCTGTGGACACGCGGGCTGCCGCGGCAGCCCGTTGCACTCTATGACAACCACCCAGCCGTCCCGGCTGCTGCCTGCGCTGTTTGAAAACGTCGATGCCGACTGGCCATTGACGGTGCTTCATATCGGCCCGGCGCTGCCAGAAACCGTGAATTTCTTCAGCGACTACCGCTGCAAGTTGCATTTTGCCGACCTGTACGAGGAGCTGCCCCTGCGCCGCGCCGAAGAGGGCGAGCCGAGCCTGGATGAGCGCCTGGAGCGTGCCCTGGCCCTGCCGGGGGGCGCGCTGTTCGACCTGTGTTTTTTCTGGGACGTGCTCAACTTCCTGAGCCGCGACGCCATTACCGCGCTGATGTCCCAGCTGCGCCCGCACCTGCACCCGGACACCCTGGGCCACTGCTTTGCGCCCCACAATGCGCGCACCGAGGCATCGCCCCATTACTACGGCATTGCCGACAGCGGCCACCTGCGGGTGCGACAGCGCCCGCGCATTCCCCCGGAATACCAGCCCCATCCCCAGGGTGAACTGGGCGCCCTGTTGCCCTGCTTCCGTGTGGAGCGTAGCGTACTGTTGCCCGATCGCCGCACCGAGCTGCTGCTGAAGGCGCGGCTGGGCTAGGTTCGGGCCAGGTTACCGCCCGGTGCCAGGGCGCGGGCCAAACACAGATTTTTCAAGGAAGCTGGAATGAAACTGTCGGTACTGGATCAGTCACTGGCGCGCTCGGCAGATGCGCCGGAAGATGCCCTGCAGGAGTCGCTGACGATGGCGCGCCACTGCGAGGCGCTCGGCTATGAGCGCTTCTGGGTGTCGGAACACCATGCCTTTCCCTCGGTGGTGGGCAGCGCCCCGGAGGTGCTGCTGGCGGCATTGGGGGCGGCCACCTCGCGCATCCGGCTGGGCTCTGGCGGCATCATGCTGCCGCACTACAGCCCCTACAAAATCGCCGAGGTATTTTCGCTGCTGGCCAATCTCTATCCGGGCCGTATCGACTTGGGCGTGGGGCGGGCGCCGGGGGCGGATATGTCCACCGCCGTGGCCCTGGCCACTGACGGGCGCCCCAAGTTCGAACGCTTCCCCGAGCAGGTGGAAGCGCTCAGCAACTACCTGTGGAACCCCGATGCCAAGCCCCTGGTGAGCCCGCGGCCGCCCCCCGGGCTGCCCCTGTGGATGCTGGGCTCCAGCCCCGACAGCGCGGTGCTGGCGGCCCGGCGCGGCCTGCCCTACAACCTGGGGCTGTTCATCAACCCCCAGGCCCAGGCGGAACTGGTGCACCTGTACAAGGCGCATTTTACCCCGTCGGCCCTGCAGGCCGGGCCCTATGCGATTGTCACCACCAGCGTGTTCTGCGCCGACGACGAGGCCCGGGCCAGGGCCCTGCAGCTTACCTTCGACCTTAACTTTTACCGCTTTGTGACCGGCCAGAGCGATGGCCACTCCCTGACTCCGGAGCAGGCCCTGGCCTGGCCCATCGGCCCCAGGGAAGAGGCCTTTATCGCCAGCCGCAACCAGAACCGCGCGGTGGGCACCCCGGCCCAGGTGCGCGCCCAGCTGCTGGCCCTGGCCGAGCGCTACGGTGCCGATGAAATCATGGTGGTGAGCAACATGTACTACCTGGACGATCGCAAGCGCAGCTTCGAATTGCTGCGCGCGGTGTTTGATTGAGGGCCTGTTGAGGGCTTGCTAAGGGCTTGCTGAGAGCCTTGCGGTGAGCGGCTGAGGGCCGCCCGATCTTGCCTACTGGCGTTCCGGCCAGCCGCTCCAGCCCGGCCCGCGCACCACCTGACCCGGGGTGGCGCCGGTATGCTCACCATCCACCAGTACCTGCACCCCGTTCACGATGACATCGCTGACGCCGGTGGCGTAGCGGTGGGGGTCGTCGTAGGTTGCATGGTCGGCAATGGTGGCCGGGTCAAAAACCACGACATCGGCGTGATAGCCCGGCGCCAGCAGCCCGCGCTCGCGCAGGCCGAGGTTGCCCGCCGGCAGTGAGGTAAGCTTGCGAATGGCCTCGCTGAGGGGGATGACCTGCTCCTCGCGCACGTAGCGGCCCAGCAGGCGGGCGAAGGTGCCGTAGGCCCGCGGGTGGGTGCTGCTGTTGAGGAACACGCCTTCCGGCGCCATGGAATAGGCGTCGGAGCCAAAGCTCATCCAGGGCAGGGCAATGCCGCGTTTGACGTTGTCCTCCGACATCAGGAAGTACACCACCTGCACCCGGCTGCCGTCTTCGATCACCAGGTCCATGGCGGTTTGCTGGGCGTTGGTGCCGCGCTCGGCGGCCACCTCGGCCAGGGTCTTGTCGGTGTAGTGGCGCAGCGCAGGGTTGCGAAAGCCCACCAGCAGGGTGCCCTCGGCGCCGGCGGCCAGCATCAGGTTGGACCAGTCGGCCTTGCGGTCGAGCATCTCCTGCTGCAGGCGCGCGCGAATGTCCGCGTCCTGCAGGCGCTGCGCCCAGGCGGCGTAGCCCCCTTCCTGCACCCAGGGCGGCATGGCCGCATCCAGCCCGGTGGAGCCGGCGGTGTAGGTGTACATGTCGGCGCTGATGCGCAGGCCCTCGGCCCGGGCCGCCTCGATCATGGCCACCGCCTCGTCGAATTTCAGCCAGTTGGACTCGCCGCTCTGCTTGAAGTGGTAAATCTCCGCCGGCGCGCCGGATTCCCGGGCGATGGTAATCAGCTCTTCGATGGCCTCCAGCAGGCGGTTGCCCTCGCTGCGCAGGTGGGAGATGTACATGCCGCCGTATTCGGCGGCCACCGAGGTGAGGGCGATCAGCTCCTCGGTGCTGGCATAGTAGGCCGGTGCGTAGATGAGTGAAGAGCCAATGCCCAGGGCGCCTTCCTCCATGCCCTGGCGCACCAGGTCCTGCATGCGCGCCAGTTCCTGCGCGCTGGGTGCGCGGTCTTCGTAGCCCAGTTCGTGAACGCGCAGGGTGGTGGCGCCAATGAATGAGGCGATGTTGGTGGATACACCGCGGTTTTGCAGGTAGTCCAGAAACTCCCCGAGGCTGGTCCACTCGATGTCGTAGCGGATGTCCCCCTGGCGCCCGGCCTCCTCGGCCTTCATGGCCTCGTTCCACGGCCCCCAGGATTCGCCTTCGCCGAACACCTCCAGGGTCACGCCCTGGCGGATGTCGCCCTGGCTGCGCCCGTCGTGGATCAGCGAATCCAGCGCCCAGCTCAGCATGTTGATAAAGCCCGGGGCCACCGCCTTGCCGCTGGCGTCCACCACAAAGCCGCCATCGTCGGGGCCGAAGTCCCCAAGGGCCACAATGCGCCCGGCGTCGATGGCGACATCCAGCGCCTGGCCGGGGCCGCCGCTGCCGTCGTACACGGTGCCGTTCAGCACCACGCCATCGTAGCGCGGGGCGGGCGGTGCTTCAGGGGCCGTGGCCTGCTGGCGTTCGCAGCCGGCCAGCCCAAGGGAGACAGTGCACAGCAGTGCCAGCAATAGCCGTTGATGCATGGAGAGCCCCTGTAGTGGTGTTTATTCGAAGGCGGAACCGTCCTCAGAATAGATCACCCAGATCTTGGTGTAACCCTCGGTTTCCCACACGCCGGTCCACTCCTTGGGAATGGTCACTGCTTCGCCGGCCTCAATGGTCTGTACGCTGCCATCGGAGGAGGTGAGGGTCACGCCGCCTTCCAGGAAGTACATGAACTCGTCCACGCCGTAGGGCTCGGTGATCTCCCAGCGCGAGGCCGGGGCCTGGTACATGCCAGAGGCAAATTTCTTGTCGCTGCTCAGCAGCGAGGTGACATCCAGTACCGTGCCGTTGTCGCGTTCGGTTTTGCTGGTGTCGGGGTGCTCGAACAGTTTGCCGGCCAGGTCGGCCTTGCTCATCTCGGCGGGTTTGATCACGTCGTCGGCCAGGGCCAGCGGCGCGCCGAGCAGGGCGGTGAGCAGGGTGGCCATGGAAGTGCAGAGCACGGTGCTGCGGGCAGTGTTTGTCAGTCGCATGGTAAAGCTCCTTGTCGGGTCATCGTTGGGTTACACAAACGCAATGGCAAGATAGGCCAGCACCGTAATGCCGGCGGCTATCAGCGCATAGGGAAACTGGGTAATGGCGTGCTGCAGCGGCGTGCAGCCGGTGGCCTGCGAGGTCAGCACGGTGGCGTCGGAATAAAAACAGGCGTGGCTGCCGAAGGTGCTGGCGCTCAGGGTGGCGCCAATCACCAGGGTCATGTCGGCACCCAGCTTGTGCCCCAGGGTGGTGACAATGGGCAGCACAATCACGAACACGCCCCAGTTGGAGCCGGTCATGAAGGACACCAGGGCCATGCTGACGAAAATCGCCACCGGCAGCAGCTGGGCGGTGAGCACGGGCTCCATGGCGCTCACCACGTAGCTGGGCAGGCCCAGCGCGTCGTTCACGTCTTTCAGGATAAAGGCCGCCACCAGCACCGCCAGCGGTTCGATCATGGTCTTGAAGCCTTCAATCACCGTGTCGAAGGCGTCGTGCAAATCCAGCAGGCGCAGGCCCAGCACCAGGGCCAGGGTCACGCCGAGGGTGATGTAAATACCCACCAGAAAGTCGTTGTCGAAGTACATGGTGCTGCCCACCAGCAGCATCATGGGTACCACGAACAGCCACACCCGGGGTTTGACCTCGGCATTGACCTTCACCGCCCGGTTGGCCTGTTCGATATGTTCGGCCTCTGGTGGCACCATAACGCCGCCCTCGGCGCGGGCGTCGGCCTTTTTCATGGGGCCGATGGCTGGCACCACGCCCCAGATCACCAGCGGCACCAGCAGGGCAGCCACCCAGGCGTAGAATATATAGGGAATGGCGGAGATATACACCGCCAGGCCCTGGCCTTCCTCCGCCAGCCCGTTGGACACCAGCAGCCCGCCAAAAAAGGCGCCCCAGGTCGAGTAGGGAATGATGACGCTGATGGGCGCGGCGGTGGAGTCCACCACGTAGGCCAGTTTTTCCCGTGACACACGGAATTTATCCGTCAGGTCGCGCATGGCCGCGCCAACGGCCAGGGAGTTCAGGTAGTCGTCCACGAACATGACAATGCCCAGCCCCCAGGTGGTGAGCAGGGCGCTCTTCTGGCTCTGCACGCGCCTGGCCAGGGCGGCGGTGAAGGCGCGGGCCGAGCCGGTGCGAATCAGCAGGGCGATAAGGCTGCCCATAAAGCCGCACACCAGAATGACCCAGGCCACGTCTTCGTCGGTCAGCACCCGCAGGGAGGTTTCCGCAAGCCCCCCCACAAAGCCGGCGCCGTGCAGCATGATCAGCCCCAGCAGGCCGCCGCTGATCAGCGATTCAATAGGGCGCCGCGTCCACACGGCGAGAATGAACACCAGTGCCGTAGGCACCAGTGAAAGCGCAGTACCGCTGGTTTCCATCAATCAGAGTCTCAACTGTTCGTTAGTTGCTCGCCAGGCGGCGTCGATGGCGCCGTCGACGAAGGCATAGGCCGATGCATCGGAGTTGGCGATGGAGATGCGGCCAAGCTGGCGGGCGCCAAGCAGGTGGGGGCCGTTATCGGGGCCGTACTCCGGCGGGTCGGAGTATTCATTGTATTCGTAGGCGTAGCCGTGGGGCCAGCGATTTACCGTGAGGGCCGCCATGTCCCGCTCGGCGTCAAACCCGGCCCTGCCCAGCGCCCCGTCGAGGGTGGATACCACGTGGGTTTCGAACTGCTCGAAGGACGTCTCGTAGATCTGGCGCCGGCCGCGAATGTGCTGTTCCTTGGCCCGCAGCCCGACATCCGGCACACAGGGCACAAAGGAGCCGTGCAGTACGGTGGGCTGGTTGGGGTCGTCGGCAAACTGGTAGCCGCCCATGCTGACCGGAAAGTCCAGCCCGATGGAGTGCATCATGCTGGGGTTGGGGATGCTGAACTGGCTGTAGCCGAGGTCGGCAAAGGCGCGCCAGTTGCGCACCGCCACGCTGATGTACACCAGCGGCACCTTGGTGGAGTACTCGATGGCCTCGCGCTGCTCCGCCGGCAGCTCCGGGCAGAGGTAGGGAATAATGTCGTTGTAGCAGGCCATCACCACATGCTTGCCGCGCACGCGAAACACCTCGCCGCCGTGCACGTAGGTTACGTCCACCGTTTTCTGAGCGGGGCCGTGCTGCACGTTCACCGCGGTGCTGTTCAGGCGAATGCGGCAGGGGTGTTCGGGCTTATCCAGCTGGCGGTAGTCCACCCGCGCCAACACCAGGTCCTCCATGGTGCTGCCGGGGATGGCCTGGGGGATCAGCGTGCGCACCAGGGAGCGGGCCACCCCGGCATTGCCGTCGGGAAAGTGGAAGATGTAGGGCTCGTTGCGCTCCGGTTCGCGCTCGTCGATGGCGCCGGTATCCAGGTGGGCGGTGCCGGGCATGCCCATGCGTACTGCCTCCAGGGCGGACTGGGCATCCCAGCCCACGCCCCACCAGCCGCGGATGTTGTCGCGCAGCAGCACATAGACCGCCTCCGGCACGCCCACCACGTCCAGCAGGAATTCGCGGTAGGTAATGCTGCGCAGGTAGGCCGGGCGCTGCGCCTGGGGCAGGTGGGCCAGGTAGTTGGTGTCGGCGCCAAGCAGCTTGAGCAGGGCAGCCCTCGCCTCGGGGGGCAGGGGATAGCGCGCCAGGATGTCGGCATTGCGCTGTGCGGCGTCGGCGCCGCCGGTGGCGTCAAAGTGTGGTGCCACTACGTCGCGGCCATAGGCGGCCTTGCTGAAGTAGTAGCCGCGCTGCAGCTGCCTGCGCTGGTTAAAGCCCTGGTCGAAGTAGTCGTAGAAGCGCTCGGTGTGAATGCCGACGTCCTTCAGCAGCTGGGCCGATTGGGCGGAGTAGGACCCGGGGGTGTCGATGGACTGGCTGCCGCCGTAGCAGATGAGCTGTTTGCCATCCACGTTGAACTCGTTGCGCTTGGCGTGGCCGCCAAAGTCGTCGTGATTGTCCAGCACCAGGATGCGGGCTTTGGGCCCCATTTTCTGGCGATAGAAGTGCGCCGCCGCCAGGCCAGAGATGCCGCCACCCACCACCACCAGGTCGTAGGTGCTGTCGGTCTGGGTTTTGGGAATCGGGTACTTGGCGCCGGCCCAGGCCACCGAGTGGGCCACCTCGAAGGAGCCGGGGTGGCTGCCGCGCAGGCCGGTGAGGGCTGGCGGATAGGGCGCGCCGGGGGCTTCCAGCGCCCGGGCCAGGCCGGGTATGCCCCCCAGGCCGCCCACCGTGGCGCCAAGGGCCACGCCACCGAGAAAGTCCCGGCGGCTCAGGTTGCGAAGTTTTGACATGGTGGCTTTGCTCAGAGTCCGTAACTGAAACGCAGGCCCACGGTGCGCGGCCGGCTCGGGCTGATGTCGGACTGCACGAAGGGCGAGCTGGCCGAGGTCATGCCGTTGCCGGCATCGTAGTACTCCTCGTCCAGCAGGTTTTCCACGAATACCGAGAGGGCCCAGCCGGCGGCGCCGCGGTAGCCGGCGGTGGTCTGCATTTCGGTGTACTCGCCGGTGTAGCGCCAGCCTGCGGCGCGGGTGATGGCGTTGTCTGGCTCCCAGTTGGAGGGCGCGCCGTCTTCCCAGCTGGCCACCAGGCTGCCGAACAGTTCGCCGCTGCCCATGGGGATGTTGCCATTTAAGGCGGCGAAGGCGGTGTACTCGGGAATGCCCGGGCGCGGCGATCCCTCGCAGGCATTCACGTCGCCGAGCCATTCCTCGCCGTTCTGGCAGAAAGCCTGCACGCCGCTGGCTTCACTGTCGAACCAGGAGAAGCCAAGCCCCAGGCGCCAGTAGTCGGCAAAGGCAATGTTCCAGGTGCCCTCCAGGCCCTGGCCGTCCACCTGGCCGGTGTTGCAGACCACGGTGATGGGCGAGCCGGGTTCGCTGCAGGTGGCCTGCAGGTCTTCGTATTCGTAGTAGAAGGCGTTCAGTTGCAATTGGCTGGCGCCGTCCAGCTGGGTGCCCTTGTAGCCAAGTTCGTAGGAGATCACCGTCTCTTCATTGAAGGTGGAGGGGCGGTGCACGCCGGGCAGGGCCTCCACGCCGCTGAAGGGGCCGCCCGGGTCCACCGAGAAGCTGTTGAAGCCACCCTGTTTGTAGCCGGTGGTCACGCTCACATACAGCAGATCGTCATCGGTGGGGTGCCAGTTGAGCACGCCGCGGTAGGTGGGTTTGGTCCAGCTCACCGTGTCCGACACCGGCCCCTGGGGCGTGGTGAAACCGGTCTGCACCACCTGGCCGAGGATGCTCTGGTTGCGATCGGCGAGCACTTCCTGGCTCATCTCTTTTTTGTCGTCGTTGTAGCGCACGCCGATGGCCGCGTCCCACTGCTCGGAGAACTGGAACTGCAAATCCACATAGGCGGCCCAGCCGGAGAAAGTGCCGCGGGTGCGGTTCCAGTCGTCGATCAGCCCGTTGTTGGGGCTGGGGCTCCAAGTGTAGGTGCCCCAGTAGTCGTAGAGTACAGAGGGGTCGTAGTAATTGTAGTAGTCGAACAGGCCCTGGCAGGTATCGCCCCAGTACACGTTGCAGTACAGGTCTTCGTCCTGTTGGCCGAGAAACTCGGTGTCCAGCTCCTCCCGGTAATAGCTCAGGCCCGCGTACCAGTTGAACATACCCTCGTTGTCGGAGGTCAGGCGCAGCTCCTGCTCGAAGTAGTCGCCGGACTGGATCTGCTCGTAGTTAAAGATGGCGATGGCGGTGGCGTCGAAATCCTCGGTGTAGTGGTAGTTGTGATCCTTGTAGCCGGTCAGCGAGGTGAGGTTGGCCCAACCCAGGTCGTAGTCGATCTGCAGGCCCGCGCTCCACACCTCGCCATTGTCGATAATGCCGTTCTGGGGCTCGTCGATACGCACGTCGCGGTCATCACCCGGCACCGGCAGGTCGCCGTAGATGCTCTCCAGGAAGTCATAGGCCGGCCCCTTACCGGTGGCGCGGTAGAGGGTGCCGGACTGTTTGCGATCCTCGTAGTCCAGGTACACGGTGGCGGTTAGGGGGCCGCCGCCATCGTAGGTGCCGGTGATGCGCACGGCGCTTTTTTCGTGCTCGATAAAGTCATCGCCGCTGAGTTCATTCTCGACGTAGCCGTCTTCGGTGGAGTACAGCCCTGCCACCCGTACGGCAAAACTGTCGCCCAGGTCGAAGTTGGTGCCGCCTTCGGCGCGGAAGATGTTGCGTTCGCCGGCGCGCAGGTCCACATAGCTGTCGGCGTCACCCTGCACCGGTTTGCGGGTGAGAATGTTGAGGGCGCCGGCAATGGAGTTGCGGCCGAACAAAAAACCCTGGGGCCCGCGCAATACCTCCGAGCGTTCCAGGTCGTACAGGCTGGTAACGGCCGCGCCGTTGCGGCCCTGGTAAAAGCCGTTCTTGTACACGCCAAGGGACGGGTCGCCGCCGTTGCCGAAATCGTTGGTGACAATGCCGCGCACGGCGATAGAGTCAAGGAAGCTGTCCTTGGAGTTGCCGGTGACGCCGGGGGTGAAGAACACCAGGTCCTTCACGTCGTCCAGGTTCACGTCGCGCACAAAGTCGCCGGACAGGGCGGTGACCGCCAGCGGCACATCCATCACCGACTCGGCGCGCTTGGTGGCGGTGACAATGACCTCTTCCAGTTGCTGGGCCTGGGCGGAGCCGGCCAGCAGGGCGGCGGAAACCGCCAGCGCCAGGCCGCGCCGCGGCGGGCGCGGTGCCAGGCCGGGCGAAGATGTAACAGTGGTGCAAACAGGCTGCGCCGCAGTACGGCAACGATTGGACAGACTCATGACTCCCCCTGGGATTATCCAAGTATGCTCACCGTCCGGCATCGTGGCCGGGCGGAATAATCAGCTTGCGGGCGTCATAGGGCCACCCGAAACTCTTAGAGAATTTATGGTCATTTCGGTCGCCGGCACAGCGGGTGTTGTCTGGCGCTCGTGACTGCTATCGCAGCCCGGCACCGGTTTTTTACTGTGTCGGCAAAGGCAAATTCAGGCTACGAAATCGATCGGGGCAATTCAATACGCAGCCGGCAAAAAGGTCTACCCCCTTGGGGGTAGCTGGGTGGCATAGAACAGGTGGGTCGGGCGCAGATAAGCCGGCGCGGTAGCAAAAGGCGTACTGCCGCCAGCAAAAAAGCTGCCGTGCCCGGGGGCGTTCAGTGCGGCAGTGTCAGCGGAATGCCCTCGGCGAGCAGGGCGTCCTTGAGCGCTGCCAGTTGGTTTTCATAACGGCGCCAGCGGCCCACCGAGCGGGTGTGGGCGGCCTCGCGCACCTGCACCACACTGGCGGTGGTAACCGCGCCGCTTTGGCGGTGAAAGTCCAGGCAGGCGTCTTCCCAGGGCAGGCCCAGAAAGTCGATCAACCGGCGGGCGTGGGTGTCCGGGTCGGCGGCCACCGCCTCGTAGGGGACATCCAGGAAGCGGTCGCCAAAGCGCTCCCGCCAGCACTGCATCAGGCGAAAGTAGCGGGCGTGGTGGCGGCCCATCTCGCCCTGCTCGTAGGAGTGCGGGTAGGCGTCGGCGAACAGTTGCTTAAAACTGGCGAAGCAGGCGTCCATGGGGTCGCGCTGCAGGTGTATCACCCGTGCGTTGGGCAGTGCCGCCAGTATCAACGGCAGGTAGCGATAGTTGGTGGGCAGCTTGTCCACAAAGCGCGGCAGCGTGCCGCGCAGGGCCCGGCTGGTGCTGAGGTAGGCCTCGCCCAGGCGCTGCACGTCCACCCCGCTGGCCTGCTGGATCAGCTGCGCCGAGTGGCGGGCGCGGCCGCGGTAGTTCACCAGGCGGCGCAGTGCGCTGTCGAACTGGCGCAGTTCGCCGGCGGAGTGTACCTGCGAGTGACTGGTGATGATCCGCTCCACCAGGGTGGTGCCGGTGCGCGGCTGGCCGATGATAAAAATAGGCGAGGGGTCGGCGCAGCCCGGCGGGCGGTTGTTCAGCCAGTCGGGGGTGAGGTGTTGCTTGAGCGCATCGAACATGGCGACTTCCGCCGCCTCATCGTAGGCCAGGGTAGAGCGCCGGGCGGCGGCGCCGGCGGCAAAGGCGGTGAAGGCGGCATCCCAGTCGCCGAGGTCTTCCCGCTCCTTGCCCAGGGCGTAGTGCAGGTAGGCCAGGTCTTGCGGCGAGCGGCTGCCGGCGATCAGCCGTTCAAGCTCGGCGATGTGCCTGGCGTCGGTGGCCTTGCGCAGGTTGGACAGCAGCCAGTGGGCGTTGGCGCTGTCCGGGTTGATGGCCAGCGCGGCGCGCAGGCTGTCCTCGGCGCCGTCAAAGTCGCCAAGGAACATGCGGTTGTTGGCGCGATTGACCAGAAAGCCCAGGTGGCGGGGCTGCTGCGCCAGGGCCTTGTCCAGCCACCCGGCGGCGGCGGGCTGGTCGCCCAGCAGGCTGTACACGGTGGCGATGGCGTCCTGCACCGCCGGGTTGCCGTCCTGGTGGTCAACCGCCTGCCGCAGGGCGTCGTCGGCGCGGTTGATGTGGCCCATGCGCATGAACAGGCGCGCCAGCTGGGCCCAGGCGGCGCCGTGGGACGGGGCGAGCTTGGTGACCGAGCCAAAGGCCTGCACCGCGGTGGCCAGGTCGCTGCGATCCTGGGCGATGAGCCCCACCAGAAAGTGGCCCTCGGGTAAATCGGGCTTGGCGGTGAGCACCCGGCGGGCACAGCCGATGGCGCCCTGATGGTCGCCGCGGGACAGAGCGCTGTAGCCCTCGCGCAGGCTGTCCTGCATCCAGGCCTTCGGTGGTGGGCTTTGGGTCATGGGCGGGCCTTAGTGCTGCGGCAAAGCTCTGGATTATGCCAGCCGTGTTGGCAAAGCGTCATCCGTGGCTTGCCGCGCGCGCCGCAAACCCGGCAGAATTTGCGCTTTGCAGCAGGCGGGGGCAGACCATTGGCAGGCAAACAGCAGCTGAGCGAGCGTATCTACAAGGCAATGGCGGAGGACGAAGATGCCCGCGTCTGCCGGGACATTCCCGAGGCGGCCTGCAACGACCAGCCACTGGCCTTCACCCTGCAGCTGCTGTCGCAGATTCTCACCAAGATTGGCGATGCCCTGACCAGTTCGCGGCTGGTGCTGGCGTGGATGCTCTCATCCCTTGGCGCGCCGGCGGTGTACGTGTCGCTGCTGGTGCCGCTGCGTGAATCCCTGTCGCTGCTGCCCCAGCTGTTTGTGGCCCAGGCGATGCGCCAGCACCCGCTGCGCAAATACTTCTGGGTGTGGGGCAGCGTCGGCCAGGGGGGTTGCCTGGCGCTGATGGTGGTGGCGGTGCTCACCCTGCAGGGCAACGCCCTGGGGCTTGCGGTGATCGGCCTGCTGGCGCTGTTCAGCCTGAGCCGCGGGGTCTGCTCGGTGGCGGCCAAGGATGTGCTGGGCAAAACCGTGTCCAAGAGCCGGCGCGGGCGCCTGGGTGGCCTGGCCGCGTCGGCGTCGGGGGCCATTACCCTGGCCGTTGCCGGGGTGCTGCTGTTGGTGCCGCTGTTGGCCAGCGGCGAGCAGGTGGGTGGTGGCCGCTGGTTTTTTGCTGCGCTGCTGGCGGGCTCTGCGGCCTTGTGGCTGCTGGCGGCGGCCTGCTATGCCGGGGTGCCGGAAATGCCCGGCGCCACCGAGGGCGGCGGCAACGCCTTTACAGAGGCGCTGCGCAGCATTGGCCTGTTGCGCAGCGACGCCCAGTTCCGCCATTTTGTGATAGCGCGGGCATTGCTGGTGAGCACCGCCTTTGCCATTCCCTACCTGGTGGTGATGATCCAGCAGAACAGCCGCGATGGCGGTTTTGGTTTTGCCACCCTGTTGCTGGCCGAGGGGCTGGCCGGGCTGTTGTCTGGCCACCTCTGGGGGCGCTGGTCCGACAGCGCATCGGAGAAAGTCATGGCCACCGCCGCGGCACTGTCGCTGGTGCTGATGCTGATGACGCTGGCCATCAATACGGTACATGCCAACTGGCTTGGCTTTGCGCCACTGGCGGGGCTGCTGCTGTTTGTGGCGGCGGTGGCTCACCAGGGCGCGCGTATCGGGCGCAAAACCTACCTGGTGGACATGGCCGGCAGCGGCAATCGCGCCAGCTATACGGCGGTCAGCAACACGGTGATTGGCGTGTTGCTGTTGTGCGGCGGCCTGCTGGGCTGGGTGGATGCCACCTGGGGCACCGCCACGGTGCTGGGCCTGCTGTCAGTGCTGGCCGCGCTGGCGGTGCTCAGCGCCCGGCGCCTGCCGGCGGTGAACTGAAGCGAATGACCTGATGCAAATGGTCTGAGGCAGATTGCGGGCCAGAGGCAAGTCACCTACCATCCTGTGCTTTGCGCACTGGGTCTTAACGGGGCATGGCATGAAAAAACACCTGGTAGTGATCGCCCTTGGCCTGTGGGTAACATCGGCCTGGGCCGAGGCCCTGCGGGTGGGCCTGTCTCCGGACTACCCGCCGCTGGCCTTTACCGAGGAGGGGCGCGTTGTCGGTATGGAGGCGGACCATGCCACGGCGGTGGGCGGCATTCTCGGCCGGCCGGTCAAGCTGGTGCCCATGTCCTTCGAGCAACTGCTGCCCGCCCTGCAGGCCGGCGAGGTGGATGTGCTGATGTCCGGGCTCAGCGTAACGGCCCGGCGCAGCGAGCAGGTGGATTTTACCGAGCCCTATCTGCTGGTGGGGCAGATGGCCATCATGCACCGCGACAAGATTGCGCGTTTTGCCCAGCCCTGGGCGGTGTTCCGCGAAGGCGTGCGGGTGGGGGTGGAGCCAGACACCACCGGCGCCGATTTTGCCGCGCGGGAACTGCCGGACGCCGCGGTGAGTTTTTACGCCGACCCGGAGCAGGCCTTTGCCGCCCTGCGAGCGGATCGCATCGACCTGTACATTCACGATGCGCCCACCAGTTGGCAGCTGGCCAACAGCGCCGAGAACGACGATCTGATCAGCACCTATTCGCCACTCACCGAGGAAATGCTGGCCTGGGCGGTGCGCAAGGGCAACGCCAGCCTGCAGGGCGAGCTGAACAACGCCCTGCAACTGATGCGCGGCAACGGCACCCTGTCCTACATTCAGGGCCGCTGGATTCCGGTACAGGTGGAAGTCAAAGCGCCCTGAGGGCGGGCGCTTTGCAGGGGGCGATTAGCTCCGGCCAATCAGCTAAGGCTGATTAACCAAGGCCGATTGATCAGCCGGGGAAGTTGTACTCGTGGCCCCACAGGTCGCCTTCGGTGCTCACGGTGGGGGTGTAGGTGTCCCAGTCCACCAGCAGGCCGTCGTAGCCGTATTCCACCGCAATGCCGCCGGGGGCCAGTACGTAGAACGAGCACATGTTGTCGTTAACGTGGCGGCCCAGGCTGGCGATCACCGGGTGGCCGCCTTTGTTGGCGCGATCCAGGGCGCGGCCCACTTCATCCAGGGTGCTGACTTCCACCATCATGTGAACCACGCCAAGGGGGCTGGGCTGGTTGTACAGGGCCAGAGAGTGCTGGCGCGGGTTGTCGGCGTGCATGAACACCACGCGGGCCTCCGGCGCGCCCTCGGGCATTGGCGGGTAGAGATCGTCGCTGATGGCAAGGCCGATCAGGCCGGTGTAGAAGTCGATGCTGGCTTCAATGTCGGGGGCGGGGACCACCGCGTGGCCAAAGCCCATGTCGCCAGTGTATTCATCGCCGGTGACAAAGGCCGACACGCCGGTGGGGGAAACCAGCGGCTGGTAGTCCAGCTTGCGGCCCCAGTACAGTTCCAACAGGTTGCCGCCGGGGTCGGTGACGCTGGCAAATTCGCTGACGCACAGGCGTTCGGCCTCGGCGGCATCGCCAGCGCTCACGCTGAAGCCGGCGCTTTCCAAATCGGCGCAAACGCTGTCGAAGTCGTCCTTGCAGCGGTATTCCAGGCCGCAGGCCAGCAGGCGGTCACTGTCGCCGGGCTCGATCATGAAGCGAAAGGGGTGTCGGTCCATGCGCAGGCAGCGGGCGCCGGCGGTGTCTTCGCGCCCGGCATCCATCAGGCCGAGAATACCGGTGCCAAAGTCCATCCAGGCGTCGGCGTCGCTCGCCTGGATTCTCAGATAACCGATGCTAGCCAGTCCCATAGTGTCACTCCTGTTGTGTGTCGGTTTGCCCGGGCGTGCCCTGGCACTGGGTGCATTATCAGAGCTTTCCGGCAGCGCTTCAGCCATTGCCCGGGATTCTGCCGGCCCCGGTATAGCTATGGGAACCTGCCACTCACTCAATCCACGACAAACACCCGGGCCACCCCGCGCCCGCGAGCGTCGGCGGCGGCTTCAATGCCGTCAACCCCAACGCGAATGGCCTGCACATCCCCCAGGTCGCCCCAGCTGTTGGGCTGCACGGTGTAGCCGAGTTTCTTCAGCCCCTGCAGGGTGGCTTTGGGGATCTCCCGCTGGTCGTGGCGGATCAGGGTGGATTCCGGCAGCTGGTGGTGAAAGCGGGTGGCGTCCACCGCCGCCTGCAGGGGCATGCCGAAGTCCTCCAGATTGAGAATGACCTGAAACACCGAGGTAAAAATGGTGCTGCCGCCAGGGCTGCCCAGCACCAGGGCCGGCTGAGCGCCGCGCAGCACGATGGTGGGAGTCATGGAGGAGAGCATGCGCTTGCCGGGAGCGATGGCGTTGCGCTCGTTGCCGATCACGCCAAAGGCGTTGGGCACGCCGGGGGCGGCGGAAAAATCATCCATCTCGTTGTTCAGCAAAAAGCCCGCGCCTTCCACCACCACGCCGGAGCCGAAATCCCAGTTCAGGGTGTAGGTGAGCGACACGGCGTTGCCGTTGCCATCGAGCACCGAGAAGTGGGTGGTTTCGTGGGGCTCCAGCGCTGCCTTGACGAGGCTTGGCGATGACATGCTGTTGGGGCGCACGGTGGCGGCGCGCCGCGCCAGGTAGCTGGCATCCAGCAGCTCGGTGACCGGCACGTCGACAAAATCCGGGTCGCCCAGGTATTCGGCGCGGTCGGCAAAGGCGCGCTTTTCCAGCTCCGCCAGCAGGTGAATGTAGCGCGGGCTGTTGTGGGCCTGCCCGGCAAAGTGGGCCTGGGACAGGTCGCGCAGCGCCAGCAGTTGCAGCAGGGCAATGCCGCCGGAGCTGGGCGGCGGGGCAGTGAGCACGGTGACATCGCGCCAGGACTGTTGTAGGGGTTGGCGCCACACGCTCTGGTAGCTGGCCAGGTCGGCGGCGCTGATCAGCCCGTCGCTCATGCTCATGGTACGCAGGATCTGCCCGGCGATGATGCCCTCGTAAAAATCCCTGGGGTTGTCGCGGATGCGCATCAGGGTGGTGGCCAGGTCCGGCTGTACAAAGCGTTCGTTGGCGCGCAGGTGGCCGAAGTAGCTGCTGAAGTTGGTGAGCCCTTCAAATTCCGCGCCGGCCTCACGGGCCAGGCTGGCAAGGTCGTCCGGCACGATAAAGCCGCGGTAGGCCAGGTCGATGGCGGGGCGTAGCAGGCGCCGCCAGCTCAGGCTGCCGTAGCGTTCGTGGGCCGCGGCCAGGCCCGCCACGGTGCCCGGCACGCCGGACGCCAAACCGCCGATTAGCGCATCCTGCTGGCGGAACTTGCCGTTCTCGTTCAGGTACATGTCGCGGCTGGCCGCCGCCGGGGCGCGCTCGCGAAAATCCAGGAAGCTGGCCTCGCCATTCATCACGCTGAGCATAAAGCCACCGCCGCCGATATTGCCGGCCTCCGGGTAGGTGACCGCCAGCACAAAGGCGGCGCCGATGGCCGCGTCCACTGCGTTGCCGCCTTCGCGCAGAATGGCTTCGGCGGCTGCGGCGGCGTGGGGCTCGGGCATGGCAACGGCGGCGGTGCCGGCGCGGGCCGTGCCGCTGGCAAGCAGCAGGCACAGGGCAAGGGCCGCAAGGTGCAGGGTATGGTGAAGGGTGTGGTGAAGGGTATGGCGCAAGGTATGGCACGGCGAGGTGCGGCGGGGCTGGGGCATGGTGGCTCCGGTGCTAAGGGTTAATCGCCCAGGGTAGTGAATAGGACAGTGCGGCTAATCGCACAGGGCAGTCAACGCATTGTGGGTTGGGTCGGGCGACTCAGGGAGACGCTAGCAGAAGCCGCGGCCGTGGGGAATAGTGCGGGCCGTGCCGGCCGCGCTGATCAGAAATGTCAGCGCGACCCGGAACTTCGCGCCATTGAGGCTCCCGCGGGGCTGCAGGATACTGGCCGGCATAACGCTAACAGCAAGGACGACGGGAGGGTCGCCATGTCCCCAACAGAAGTGCTCAGCGAGGCCTTCGAGCTGGGCTTTACCTACACCCGCTCCACCGGGCCGGTGGTGGGCCGTTTTCTTACCGGCCTGCGGGACCGGCGTATCGAGGGCGTGCGCGCCAGCGACGGCCGGGTGATGGTGCCGCCGATGGAGTACGACCCGGACACCGCCGCGGCCCTGGACGATTTTGTGGAGGTGGGTCAGCAGGGCGAGATTGTGAGCTGGTGCTGGGTGAGTGAGCCGCGCAAGGCCCATCCCCTGCAGCAACCCTTTGCCTGGGCCATGATCCGCCTCGACGGTGCCGATGTGCCGATGATTCACTGCGTGAGCGCCGCCAGCGAAGACCAACTCGCCACCGGCGCGCGGGTGCAGGTGCGCTGGGCCGAGGAAACCCGCGGGCACATTGCCGATATCGCCTGCTTTGAACTGGCGGAGGTTGCCCAATGAGTGACGCACGCGAACCCGTTACCGGCATCGAGGCGCCGGTCTACCTGCAGTACCAGTTCACCGCCGGGCGCGCTCCCAGCCGCTTCCTGTCGGCGCTTAAGCAGGGCCGCCTTACCGGCCAGCGCTGCCCCGGGTGCAGCCAGGTGTACATCCCGCCGCGCGGTGCCTGCCCGGCCTGTGGCATTGCCACCGAGGAAGAGGTCACCCTGTCCAACAAGGCCACGGTACAGTCCTTCACCATCGTGTACATCCCCATTCCCGGCAACCCGATCAAGCCGCCCTACATTGTGGCCAACCTGGTGCCCGACGGCGCCAATATCTCTTTTATTCACTTGCTCAGCGAGTGCGTGAACGAAGAGGTGCACATTGGCCAGCGGGTTGAGGCGGTGTGGAAGCCTGAGGCCGAGTGGGATTACAAAATGGACAATATTCTGTATTACAAGCCGCTGGAGGAGCCCGACGTGCCGGTGGAGATGATCGGCAAACTGGGTGTGGATGGTCTGGAGGGCAAGCAGTCATGAGCGTACAAGCCAGAGACATTGCCATCGTCGCCTTTCACCAATCCGACTGCCAGGCCAGCGCCGGCGCCACCAACGAGGTGGAGCTGATCATGCCGGAAATCCGTGCGGTGATGGACCAGGTGGGCCTGCGCAATGCCCAGGATGTGGACTTTGTCTGCTCCGGCAGTTGCGACTACCTGCAGGGCGCGGCCTTCGCCTTTGTGGCCGGCGTGGACGCCCTGGGTGCTGTGCCGCCCATTCGCGAATCCCACGTGGAAATGGACGCCGCCTGGGCGCTGTACGAGTCGGTGCTGAAAATCCGCATGGGCCACGCGGACTCCGCCCTGATCTATGGCTTTGCCAAATCCTCCCCGGGGGAGCTGCCCATTGTGCTGTCTCAGCAGCTGGACCCTTACTACCTGGCGCCCCTGTGGGTGGACACCGTGTCGCTGGCTGCCCTGCAGGCCAGGCTGATGCTGGATGCGGGCAAGATCACCGAGGCCGACATGGCCGCCGTGGTATCGCGTTCCAGGCACAACGCCATGAACAACCCCCACGCCCAGCTGGCGGGGGAGGTGAGCGTTGAGTCTCTGCTGGCGCAGCAGCATTTTGTGTCGCCCCTGCGTCGCCACGACTGCTGCCCGGTGTCCGATGGCGCCAGCGCCATGATTATCGCCACCGTCGAGCAGGCAAAGGCCTGGGGCAAGCCCTACGCCATTCTGCGTGGCATCGACCACCGCATAGAGAGCCACAACCTCTGCACCCGCGACCTTACCGAATCGCCCTCTACCCGCCGCGCGGCCGAAGCCGCTGGTGTGGCCGATGGCGCCGTGGATGTGGCCGAGCTGTATGCGCCGTTCAGCCACCAGGAAATCATCCTCAGCCGCGCGCTGGGGCTGGGGGAGGGCACCAGCGTCAACCCCTCGGGCGGTGTGCTGGCGGGTAACCTGATGATGGCCTCGGGGCTGTCGCGCGTGGGCGAGGTGTTCCAGCGCATCGTCAGTGGCGAGGCGCGCCGCGGTGTGGCCCACGCCACCAGCGGGCCCTGCCTGCAACACAATCTGGTCGCAGTCGTGGAGGCAGCGTAATGGCACAACTGGCAGCAGTGATCGGCACCGGCCAGACCCGGTACAAAACCAAGCGCGGCGACGTCTCCATTGCGGGCCTGCTGCGCGAAGCGGCCGTCAACGCTCTGGAAGACGCGGGCCTGGGCTTTGAAGACATCGACGCCGTGGTGATCGGCAAGGCCCCGGATATGTTCGAGGGCGTGATCATGCCCGAGTGCTACCTGGCGGATGCCCTTGGCGCCAACGGCAAGCCCATGCTGCGGGTGCACACGGCGGGCTCGGTGGGCGGCTCCACCGCCCTGGTGGCGGCCTCCCATGTGCAGAGCGGCACCTTCAAGCGGGTGCTCACCGTCACGTACGAGAAGCAGTCCGAATCCAACGCGATGTGGGCCCTGTCCACCCCGCAGCCCTTTGCCGTGCACCTGAACGCCGGGGCCGGTGGCTACTTTGCGCCCATCATTCGCGAGTACATGCGCCGCTCCAAGGCGCCCTACGATGTGGGCATCAAGGTGGCGGTGAAGGATCGCCTGCACGGCGCCCGCAACCCGCTGGCCCACCTGCAAAAGCCCGACATCACCATGGCCGAGGTGGAGGAATCCATGATGCTGTGGGACCCGCTGCGCCTGCTGGAGGCCTGCCCGTCTTCCGACGGCGCCTGCGCCATGGTGATTGCCGCCGAGGATGCGGTGGATTCCAGCGCCAAGCCCCCGGCCTGGATTCGCGGCGGGGCCATGCGCTCAGAGCCCACCATGTACGCCGGGCGTGAAGAGGTGAACCCCCGCGCCGGCCGCGACTGCGCCGCCGACGTGTACGCCCAGGCCGGTATTCGCGACCCGCGCCGGGAACTGGACGTGGCCGAAATCTACGTGCCCTTCAGCTGGTACGAGCCCATGTGGCTGGAGAACCTCGGCTTTGCCGAGGAGGGGCAGGGCTGGCGCCTCACCATGGAGGGCGCCACCTCGCTGGATGAACAGGGCGATATCCCCTGGAATCCCTCCGGCGGCGTGCTGTCCTCCAATCCCATTGGCGCCTCGGGCATGATCCGTTTCGCCGAGGCCGCCCGCCAGGTGCGCGGCGACGCCGGTGACCACCAGGTAGCCGGGGCCAAACTGGCCATGGGCCACGCCTACGGTGGCGGCGCCCAGTTCTTCTCCATGTGGATTGTCGGCGCCGACAAGCCCTGATGCCATCCAGCGCCGCCCCGGCCGAGCCCATTGTGCGCGGCTGGACGGGGCAGCGCTTCCGTCTAGTATGTAGTTATCACCCAAGGAAAACGCCATGACCAGGCATTTCAACATTGCCGACCTGTTTGAAATGGTCGCCGACAAAGTGCCCACCCGCGACGCACTGGTGTGCGGCGAACAGCGCGCCACCTACGCCCAGCTGGAGCAACGCGCCAACCAGCTGGCCCACTACCTGGCCAGCCAGGGTGTCGGGGCTGGCGATCACGTCGGACTGTACCTGTTCAATTGCAACGAATACCTGGAAGGCATGCTGGCTTGCTTCAAGTTGCGGGCCGTGCCGATCAACGTCAACTACCGCTACGTGCGCGACGAACTGCTGTACATCTTCGACAATG
Source organism: Parahaliea mediterranea (assembly GCF_003402235.1). Classification (GTDB taxonomy): domain Bacteria; phylum Pseudomonadota; class Gammaproteobacteria; order Pseudomonadales; family Halieaceae; genus Parahaliea; species Parahaliea mediterranea. Next base: position 699,029 of record NZ_QEWO01000001.1, on the reverse strand, counting down.
CCAACATGGTGGCCTGCATTCACCACCGCGAATTTGCGCCTCACATCGCCGAAGTGCGCGATGCCGCCGCGGATCTGAAAACCCTGGTATATGTGGACGACGACAGCGGCGCGGATGCCGGCGCCGTGGGCAGCGCCGAGTACGAAGCGGTGCTGGGCGGCCAGAGCGTTGAGCGCGACTTCGACGAGCGTGCCGACGACGACCTGTTTGTGCTTTACACCGGCGGCACCACTGGCATGCCCAAGGGGGTCATGTGGCCCCACAAGGCGGTGTTTTACGCCGCCATGGGCGGTGGCGGCTGGTACCACCCCGACGGCGCCATCACCGAACCTGAGCAGATTGCATCCCGGGTGGGTGATTTCCCCATCATCGGCATGGCCCTGGCCCCGCTGATGCACGGCGCCTGCTGGTGGTATGCCTGCATCCAGCTGCTGGCTGGCAACACCGTGGTGCTGAACCCCCACCATTCGCTGGTGGGCGAGGAAGTGTGGAGCATCGTGGAGCAGGAAAAGGTCAACTCGGTGACCATTGTGGGCGACGCCATGGCGATCCCGCTGCTGGAAACCCTGGAAGCCAACCCGAATCGCTGGGAACTCAGCAGCATCTTCAACATCGGCTCCGGCGGCGCGGTATTCTCCGAAAGCAAGCAGGCGGCCTTCAAGGCGCACTTTCCCAACGCCTTCATCACCAACTCCTTCGGCTCCTCCGAGGGTGGCGCCATGGGCATCGACGGCGGCAACAAGCGCGGCGAGGGCCTGGGCAACGTGCCGCGCAACGACACCATGTCGGTGCTGGTGGAGGCCGGCGAGGGCCAGTGGCGCCAGGCCGGCCACGGCGAGACGGGCATTTTCTCCCGCGGCGGCCACATTCCGGTGGGCTATTACAACGACCCGGAAAAAACCGCCAAAACCTTCGTGCTGGTGGACGGCGCGCGCTGGCTGCTGACCGGCGATGAGGCGCGCCTGGAAGAGGACGACACCATCACCGTGTTTGGCCGCGGCAGTAATTGCATCAACACCGGCGGCGAGAAGGTCTATCCTGAAGAGGTAGAGCAGGCGCTGAAAACCCACCCTGCCGTGTTCGACTGCCTGGTGGTGGCCACGCCCGACGAGCGCCTGGGCAGCAAGGTTACCGCCGTGGTGGCGGCCCGCCCGGGCCAGACACTGACGTTGGATTCGCTGCAGAGCGTTGCGCGGGAACACGTGGCGGGTTACAAGATTCCCAGGGAGCTGCACCTGGTGGCGGAGGTGCCGCGGGCACCAAGCGGCAAGCCGGCCTACCCGAAGGCCCTGGAGCTGGCCCTGTCCCGGCGCCACATTGTCAATTGAAGCACGTGGTACAGCGTGTGGGCGGAGGTAAGGATTTGAACGAGCTGGATATCAGCACCGAGAATTGCATCGTGGAACAGGACGGCCACGTGCTGATCGTCACCCTCAACCGGCCGGAGGCAAAAAACGCCTTTACCCCCGCCATGCTGCTGGGCATGTACCGCGCCTGGCGGCGGCTGGACGAGGACGACGAACTGTACTGCGCCATTCTCACCGCCAATGGCGACACCTTCTGTGCGGGCATGGACCTGAAGGCCGGCCCGGACGGGCAACAGGCCAACGACGACTTCATGCAGGTGATGAGCGAGGTGCCCAACGTGCACTGGCAGGCCCTGCTGCGTGACAACCGCCCCTGCAAACCCATCCTGCTGGCGGTGGAGGGCTACGCCCTGGCGGGGGGCACCGAGATATTGCAGGGCACCGACATTCGCATTGCCGCCGAAGACGCCGTGTTCGGCGTGACCGAAGTGGCCCGGGGGCTGTACCCCATGGGCGGCTCCACTGTGCGCCTGCGGCGCCAGATCCCCTACTGCATTGCCGCCGAGTTGCTGCTGTGCGGCGAGCACATGAGCGCCCAGCGGGCCCTGGAATACGGGCTGATCAACCGCATTGTGCAACCGGGCGAGGCGCTGACGGCGGCCCTGGGCATGGCCCGGCGCATCTGCCAGAACGGCCCCCTGGCCGTGAAGGCGGTCACCCGCTCGTTGCGCGAGCAGCAGGAAGACATGGAGGAGGCCGCCGCAATGGCGGCGTCCGACGCCCTCGCCGGGCCCGTGTTCGCCTCGGCCGATGCCAAAGAGGGCATGCGGGCCTTCAAGGAAAAACGCCCGGCAGTCTTCAAGGGCGAATGACGGCTTGAGTGATCAGGCGCCGGCCAGCGCAGGCTGCGCTGGCGCCACAACACCACCGGCTGTGCTACCCGCTGTGCGCTGTACCATCTGAATGAAACCCCCAACAAGAGAGATAGCCCTATGACCGACCAGGCCAGTGTTTTCAGTGCCGTTGTGGCCGGGCGCCGTTCCCTGCGGGCCTTTACCCCCGAGCCCGTGGCCCGGGCCACGCTGGAGTCCATTTTTACCGATGCCGCCCGTGCGCCCAGCAACTGCAACACCCAGCCCTGGCAGGTGCATGTCGCCTCGGGGGCGGTGCTGGAGCAACTGCGCCAGAGCCTGCCGCAGAAATTCATGGCTGGCGAGATCAGCATGGACTTCCCCTACGATGGCAGCTACGAAGGTGTGTACAAGGATCGTCAGTACGGCGCCGCCAAGGCGCTCTACGATGCCCAGGGCATCGCCCGGGAAGACAAGGCCGCCCGCCACGAAACCTTCATGCGCAACTTCACCTTCTTCGACGCCCCCCACGTGGCCTTTCTGTTTTTGCCCGAGCCCTTTGGCCTGCGCGAGGCGGCGGACCTCGGCATGTTCGCCCAGACCCTGATGCTGGCCATTACCGCCCACGGCCTTGGCAGTTGCCCCCAAACGGCGCTCAGCTTTTTTGCCGAACCGGTGCGCCAGGCACTGGGCGTGCCGGCGAACAACAAACTGCTGTTTGGCCTGTCCTTCGGCCATCCCGACCTGGGCCACCCGGCCAACCATTGCACAACCGATCGCGCCGCCCTGGCGGACTTTGTGCAGTTTCACGGAGACACACCATGAGCGACACATTGCTCAGGCAGCATCACGGGGCCGTGCTGCAGCTGACCATCAACCGCCCGCAGAAGAAAAACGCCATCGACAACGGCCTGTGGATTGCCCTGCGCGAGGCCTTCAAGGCCGCCGCCGACGACGACAGCGTGCGCTGCGTGGTGCTGCACGGGGCGGGGGATAACTTCAGCGCCGGGGTCGACCTTGCCAGCTTTGGCGACAGCGGCGAAGAGGAGCACCCCTTCGAGTCCGCCGCCCGTGCAGTGGCGGACTTCGACAAGCCGCTGATTGCTGCCGCCCACGGCGTGGCGGTGGGGGGCGGTGCCACGGTGCTGTTCCATGCCGACATGGTCTACGCCGGCGACAGCCTGCGCCTGCGCCTGCCCTTTGCCGCCCTGGCCCTGCCGCCGGAGTGGGCCAGCAGCTACATGCTGCAGGCCAATATCGGCGCCCAGCGGGCGGCGGAGCTGTTCTACAGCGCCGACTGGATAGACGCTGAGCGCGCCGTGGCCCTTGGCCTGGCGCTGGAAGTGGTGAGCGATGCCGAGTTGCTTGAGCGCGCCCTGGCACGGGCCGCGGCGGTGGCGCGCTGGCCCCTGAGCGGGCTGCGCGAAATCAAGCGCTGCCTGCGCCTGCCGCACCGGGCCGCCATCGACGCCGCCTTTCAGGCGGAGCAGGCGGCCATGCTGCGCCAGGCCGGCTCGGCGGAAAATATCGAGGCGGTGATGGCCATAATGGAGAAGCGCGAGCCGCGATTCTGAGCGCTGGACGCCTGCCGGCGCCCGTGCCATCCTTGGCCAATGTGAGCGCTGTCAATTCGCCGGCGGCGACTCCCGGGACCTGAAAAACATAAAACATAAGGAAGAGCCCATGAAGCCGACCCTACCGGGCGCCCGCGTGCGCCTCTGCTCTTTTCTGCTGGGGGCTGCCGTGCTGGCCGCCTGTTCCGATTCCTCCGACAGTGGCGGCAACAACCCGCCCGAGCCGCCGCCTCCGCCGGAGCCGGAGCTGACCTACCAGGCCGACATCGTCTGGACCGAATACGGTATTCCCCACATCACCGCCCAGGACTGGGGCAGCCTTGGCTACGGTTACGGCTACGCCTATGCCCAGCAGAACTTCTGCGTGGCAATGAAGGAGTTTGTGCGCGCCGCCGGCGAGTCCGCCCGTTACCTGGGTGACGAGGGCAACCTCAACGAAGACTTTGTGTACAAGCTGTTCAACAGCGACGAGCGCATTGAGCGGATCTTCTTCGACGCCGCCTCCGACAAAGTGCTGGACCTGGCCAGCGGTTACGCCGCCGGCATGAACCGCTACCTGCGTGAGACCGGCGTGGACAACCTGGCCGAAGGGGAAGAGGGCTGCCGCGGCGCCGAATGGGTGCGCGAGGTGAGCGCGGCGGATATCGGACGCCTGATGCACAAGGCCGTGCTGCGCGGCAGCAGCGGCCCGCTGGCGGATTTTGCCACTGCCGTTACGCCCCCCGAAGGCGTGGTGCTGAACCTGGAAACCCCGGCGGATTCCGAGCAGCTGATTGCCGCCCTGGATCGCGAGACGGTGGTGGCCGGGCTTAACTTCCCGACCCATGAAACCATGGGTAGCAACGCCTACGCCCTGGGCGCCGACGCCGCCCAGGGCAGCAGCGGCCTGCTGCTGGGCAACCCGCACTTTCCCTGGCAGGGCAACCTGCGCTGGTTCATGTCGCACCTCACCCTGGGCGACGAGTACAACGTGATGGGCGCCACCCTGGCGGGCCTGCCGGTGAATACCATCGGCTTCAACCAGAACCTGGCCTGGACCCACACCGTCAGCACCGGCACCCGCTTCACCTTCTACGAGTTGGAACTGAACCCGGACAACCCCCTGGAATATGTCTACGACGGCGAGTTGCGGGAGATTACCGCCGAGACCGTTTCCGCCGAGCGCGTAGCCGATGACGGCAGCATTGAAACCGTGGACTACACCTTCTACCTCAGCCACTTCGGCCCCATTGTGGACCTGGGCACCGTGTCGCCCCTGCTCGGCGGCTGGCCCAACGGCGTGGGCACCCTGCTGACCTACCGCGACGCCAACCTCGACAACCTGCGCGGCATGGACCAGTGGATTGCCATGGGCAGCGCCGACGACCTTGGCGAATTCAAGGAGGCCCTGCGCCCGCTGGGCATTCCCTGGGTCAACACCATTGCCGCCGACCGCTACGGCGATGCCTTCTATGGCGATATCTCGGTGGTGCCCCATGTCAGCGTCAACCAGTACAGCGACTGCATTCGCGGCACCCTGCAGACCCTGCTTACCGACTTTGGCTACGTGACCATGGACGGCTCCGACTCCGCCTGCGAGTGGGGCAGCGACGAGGGCACGGCAGAGGGTATCTTCGGCTACGACAGCCTGCCCAAGCTGGAAACCCGCAACTACGGCGCCAACGCCAACGACAGCTACTGGCTGGCCAACCCCGATCGGCTGCTGACCGGCTTTTCGCCGGTGATCGGCCGCGAAGAAGTAGAGCAGACCCTGCGCACCCGTCAGACCTTCGACCAGGCCGAGCGCCGTCTGGCCGGCACCGATGGCCTGGGCGAGCCCGGCTTTAACATCGACAACCTGCGCACCCTGCTGTACCAGGCCACCAACTACACCGCCCAGCAGGTGGCGGACGATGTGGTCGCCCTGTGCCAGGGGGTGGAGGACTGGTCTGCTTACGGAGAGGGCGAGGGTATCTCACTGGCCGAGGAAGCCTGCAACGTACTGGCCGGTTGGGACAAGGCCCACCGCCTCGACAGCGTAGGCGCGCATATTTTCTACGAGTTCTGGAATGCCTTTAACGGCACCGACAACCAGTGGGCCGTGCCCTTCAACCCCGCCGACCCGGTCAACACCCCGCGTCAGCTGAACGTGGCCGACGAAGCGGTGGCCAACGCCGTACTGCAATCCCTGGTAGAAGCCGTCAACCGCCTCGCGGATGCGGGCATTCCCATGGATCGCCCCTGGGGCGAAGTGCAGTACGACGAAAAGAACGGCGAGCGCTACGGCATCCACGGCGGCTCCGGCGGCTTTATGTTCAGCGCCATCTATTCACCGCTGGTGGAGGGCGAGGGCTACACCGACATCTTCACCGGCAACAGCTACATCCAGGCCGTGACCTGGGAAGAGAGCGACTGCCCGGACGCCTACGCCATCCTGACCTATTCCCAGTCCACCGACCCGGCCTCCCAGCACTATGCCGACAGCACCGCGCTGTATTCACAGTCCGGGTGGATTGACATGCCCTACTGCGAGAGCGACCGCGACGCCCAGGAACTGCGCCGGGAGCATGTGGAGGAGTAGGGCGGCTGGCTGAATAGAACGACAGGCCACAAAAAAGGGCGCCGCCGGCGCCCTGTAAATCACTACCGTGCAGCCCAACTCAGGGCTGCACAAACTCCGTCACTTCCAGGTTGAAGCCCGACAGCGCATTGAAGTGTACCGGCGCTGACATCAGGCGCATTTTGCCCACGCCCAGCCGCTTCAGAATCTGCGAGCCGGTGCCGATCACCCGGTAGTTCTGGGTGCCGTCGGTGCTGACGGGGCCAGTGACCTGTGGCGGCTCGGGGAACTGGCGCACTTCTTCCAGCAGGGCGGCGGTATCGTGGTCCTGGCCGATCAGGATCACCGCGCCGCAGCCCTCCTGGGCCACTCTCTCCATGGCGCGCCGGTAGGACCAGCCCTCGGAGCCGTCGATACGGGTGCCCAGCACATCGCGCAGGGTGTTGACGGTCTGCACCCGCACCAGGCAGGCGGTGTCCTCGCGGATGTCGCCGCGGGTCATGGCGAAGTGCAGGGTGTCGTCCACCAGGTCGCGGAAGGTGTGCAGCTCAAAGGGGCCGAATTCGGTGTCCACGGTTTTGCTGTCGGTGAGTTCCACCGATTGTTCGTGCAGGGCGCGGTATTCGATGAGGTCGGCAATGGTGCCCATGCGCAGGCCGTGCTTTTCGGCAAACACTTCCAACTGCGGGCGGCGGGCCATGGTGCCGTCTTCGTTCATGATCTCCACAATCAGCGCCGCCGGCTCAAAGCCGGCCATGCGCGCCAGGTCGACGCCGGCCTCGGTGTGGCCGGCGCGGCGCAGAACGCCGCCGGGCTTGGCCACCAGCGGGAAGATGTGCCCCGGCTGGATGATGTCGGTGGGCTTGGCATCGGCGGCCACGGCCTTCAGGGCGGTGTGGGCGCGCTGCACCGAGCTGATGCCGGGGCCCTTGCGCTCGGCGGCGTCGATGGAGACGGTGAAGTTGGTTTCGTGCTGGGAGCGGTTGTCGCGCACCATCAGCGGCAGTTGCAGGCGCCGGGCCCGCTCCTCGGTGATGGGCATGCAGATCAGGCCGCAGGCCTCGCTGGCGAAGAAGGTGATGATTTCCGGGGTAACGGCCTGGGCCGCCACAATCAGGTCGCCTTCGTTTTCCCGGTCCTCGTCGTCCATCAGGATGACCATCTTGCCGGCGCGGATGTCGTCGAGGATGTCGGGGATGCTGCTCAGTGCCATGGCCTGCTCTCCAGGGGCTCGCGCCGCGCTTAAACCAGCTCGATCGCAACAGCGGTGGCTTCGCCGCCGCCGATGCAAAGGGCGGCCACGCCGCGTTTTTTGCCGTATTTCTGCAGGGCGTACATCAGGCTGACGATGATGCGCGAGCCGGTGGAGCCAATCGGGTGGCCCTGGGCGCAGGCGCCGCCGTGTACGTTGACCTTGGCGTGATCCAGGCCCAGGTCCTGCATGGCCAGCATGGTAACCATGGCGAAGGCTTCGTTGATTTCGAACAGGTCTACGCTGTCGGCGCTCCAGCCGGTTTTCTCGAACAGCTTCTGCATGGCGCCGATGGGGGCGATGGTGAACTCCGCCGGCTCCTGGCTGTGGCGGGCGTGGGCCACGATGCGGGCGAAGGGCTTGAGGCCGCGGCGTTCGGCTTCACTCTCGGCCATCAGCACCAGGGCGCTGGCGCCGTCGGAGATGGAACTGGCGTTGGCGGCGGTAATGGTGCCTTCCTTGTCAAAGGCCGGGCGCAGGTTGGGGATTTTGTCGATGGCGGCCTTGTGGGGCTGCTCGTCGTCCACCACGACCACATCGCCCTTGCGGGTCTTGACGGTGACCGGCACGGTCTCGGCTTTCAGGGAGCCGTCTTCAATGGCGCGCTTGGCGCGGGTCAGCGACTCCACCGCGAAGGCGTCCATCTGCTCCCGGGTCAGGCCGCGCTCGTTGGCGGTCTGCTGGGCAAAGCTGCCCATGGCGCGGCCGGTGTAGGCGTCTTCCAGGCCGTCCAGGAACATGTGGTCACAGATATTCTTGTGGCCGGCGCGCAGGCCGCTGCGGGCGCCGGGCAGGACGTAGGGCGCGTTAGTCATGCTCTCCATGCCGCCGGTTACCACCACCTTGTTGGTGCCGGCAGCGATGCTGTCGTAGCCGAAGATAGTGGCCTGCATGCCGCTGCCGCAGAGTTTGTTGAGGGTGACGGCGCCGGTGCTCTTGGGAATGCCCGCGCCGATGGCTGCCTGGCGGGCCGGGCCCTGCTTGAGACCGGCGGGCAGTACGCAGCCCATGAAGACCTCGTCGATATCGGCGGCGTCAACGCCGCTGCGGGCAACGGCTTCGGCGATGGCGGTGGCGCCCAGCTCCGGCGCGGTGACCTCGGACAGGTCGCCCTGCAGGCCGCCCATGGGAGTGCGGGCACCGGCGACGATTACGACTGCTTCTTGGCTCATGGTAGGAATCCGGTCTGTTGTTGGTGGGTGGGGGGAGGGGCGCGGCCGGGGCCGGCCCGAAAATGGGCGCTCATTTAGCCACAGACCCGCCCGGCGCTCAAGCCGCCGGCCCGCTGCCCGGCGCCGGCTGCGGGTCAAACAGCTTGCCCCGGGCGGCCTGCCGGTAGCGCATGGGGCTCATGCCGTGGTGGCGCCGGAACAGGCGGGCGAAGTAGCTCACATCCTGAAGGCCAAGCTGCCAGCAGATTTCCGCAATGCTGAGGTTGCTGCGTCGCAGCAGGTCGCGGGCGGTGGTCAGGCGCAGGCTGTTGAGGTACTGCTGGGGGGTATAGCCGGTGGCGTTGCGAAAGCGTCGGCTCAGGGTGCGCGGGCTGATGTCCAGCTGCCTGGCCAGGGCGTCCAGGCTGGCGCCGCTGGCGAGGTGATCCTGCAGGTATTGCTGGGCCCGCAGCACGGTTTCGTCGTGGTGGCTGCTGCGGGGGCCGTCCTGGTAGGCGGCGGCGCGAAAGGAGCGGCGGATCTCCGGCGAGAACTGCTGTTCCACCGCCCGTGCCACCCGGGTGCCAAACCAGTCTTCGACAATGTGTACCATCAGGTCGGCGATGGAGTTCACGCTGCCCACGCAGTAAATGTTGTTGCTCTGGGTGATGAGGTGGCGGGTTTTCAGCTGCACCCGGGGGTAGCGGCGGGCAAAGCGCTCGAAGTAGTTCCAGTGGGTGGTGGCGGGGCGCCCGTTAAGCAGGCCCGCCTCGGCCAGCAGGCAACTGGCGGTGCCCACGCTGCAGATGCGGGTGCCGCCACCGGCAATGGCCGATAGTTGCGACAGCCAGGGCGCGGCGCCCTTCAGGGTGGGCAGGGGGTTGCGCCAGATAGCGGGCAGGATCAGCAGGTCCAGCGGCGGCAGCTGGGCAAAGGGCAAGTCTGGCGTGAGCTGGATACCGCTGGCCAGGCGCAGGGGCGTGGCCTCGGGGGCGGTCAGCAGAAAGCGCGCCTGGGCCCTGCCGCGGCTGCCCACGCTCGCCATCTGGCTGGCGGCCTGCAGGATTTCCATCGGCAGGGTCACGCTGCTGGCCAGGGCGTCGGGGTAGAGGGCGGCGGCGGCGGTGTACATGGGTAATTGGGTCCGGCGGTGAGAGGCTTGGGGTAGTTAAGGCCTTGGCAGCGAAGGCCTGGGCAACGAAGGCCTGGGCAACGAAGGTCTAGCCAGCGAAGGATCGGGCGACAAGGTTGTCCAAAATAGCACAAAAAATGACAGAAATAGCCTGCACTGTGCCTGGGTGCCCGCCGTACACTGGGGCCATCGTCCAGTCAGCATAGAGGTAGGAAGTGGTAATGGGTGCTCAGCGTTTGCCGGTGATCGTGGGATTTGGAGGTATCAACGGCGCCGGGCGGGCTTCCAGCCATCACGCCTTTCGCCGCCTGGTGCAGTCGGCGCTGCCGCAGGCCGAGCGCCAGCGCACCTTTGCCGCCCTGGCCCAGTTGATGGGCCTGCCACAGGTGGATGAGTCCTTCATTCTGGACCACACCCTGGTGCGCCGGGTGGAGGCCAGTCACTTTGATGTGGACCGGGTGCAGTGGAACCGCCGCTTTCCCACCCAGAGCAACGGCCAGCCGGTTAGCTTTGATATCAAGCGCCAGTACCTGCCGGAGGTCATCCCCCCCGAGTGGGAGGTGACCGCCACCTCCGTGACCCACGCCAACGTCAAAATCCGTGGCCAGCAGGAATTTCTGCTGCCGACGATTCGCGAATTCGAGGTGAAGGCCGCCGGCCAGCTGCCCACCGGTTTTGAACCGGGCAAGCTGTACGCCTCGCGCAACCATCCCCGGGGCCTGCAGATGATGGTGTACGCCGCCTCCGACGCCCTGGGCAGCCTGGGGCTGGACTGGGAAGACGTGGCCCGGCGGGTCAGCGTGGATCAGGTGAGCGTGTACGCCGGCAGTGCCATGGGGCAGATGGACGGCGCCGGCGCCGGCGGCATGCTCAAGGCCCGCTACAACGGCCAGCGGGTCACCTCCAAGTTCTGCCCCCTGAGCCTGGCGGAAATGCCGGCGGACTTCGTCAACGCCTATGTGCTCGGCAGCCTGGGCTCCACCGGCGCCAGCCTCGGTGCCTGCGCCTCCTTCCTTTATAACCTGCGCCTTGGCATCGACGACATCCGCAGCGGCCGCGCCCGGGTGGCCTTTATCGGCAGCGCCGAGGCGCCCATCAACCCGGAGGTGATGGAGGGCTACGCCGCCATGGGGGCCCTGGCCACCGACAAGGGCCTGCGGGAACTGGACGGCCTCAGCGAGAGCCAGGTGCCCGACCACCGCCGTGCCTGCCGCCCCTTTGCCAACAACTGCGGCTTCACCATTGCCGAGTCGGCGCAGATGGTGGTGCTGTTCGACGACGCCCTGGCCATGGAACTGGGCGCGACGATGTTCGGCGCGGCGCCGGATGTGTTCGTAAACGCCGACGGTTTTAAAAAGTCCATCTCCGGCCCCGGGGTTGGCAATTACATCACCATGGCCAAGGCGATGGCGGGCGTGCGCGCCATCATCGGCGAAAAAGCCCTGCGCAGCGGTGGCCTGGTGCAGGCCCACGGCACCGGCACCCCCCAGAACCGGGTGACCGAGTCGCGCATTCTGGAAGAGACCGCTAAAGCCTTTGGCATCGAGCAGTGGCCGGTGGCCGCCATCAAGTGCTACCTCGGCCACTCCCTGGGCTCGGCCTCTGGCGACCAGGTGACCACCAGCCTTGGCACCTGGGCCCATGGCCTGGTGCCCGGCATCAGCACGGTGGAAGCCTTCGCCGAGGACGTGCACCGCGACCACCTGGCCCTGTCCAGCGCGCACCGCGAGATTGACCCGAACGCCCTGCATTACACCCTGGTGAACTCCAAGGGCTTTGGCGGCAACAACGCCACCGCCTCGCTGCTCAGCCCGCGGGTGACGCGGCAGTTGCTGCGCGCGCGCTACTCAGGCAGCCAGTGGCGCGCCTGGGAGGCCGCCAACGAAGCCGTGCGCGAGCGCCAGGCCGCCTACGACAGCGCCATGATCGCCGGCGACATCAGCCCCACCTACCACTTCGACTACGGGGTGCTGGGGGACGATGATGTGGTGATGGGTGAGCGCGAACTGCAGGTCGGCCCGCACCGGGTGTCGCTGGACATTGCCTCGCCGTTCGGCACGGCGAGCCTGGACGACTGAGAGACGAATGCCCCAGCGGGAACTGCGGCACCGGGGTTTTACAACGAAAGAGGGCGGCCACTGGCCGCCCTCTTTCGTTGGGTCTTCTGATCGGGCGATCAGAAGTTGTAGGTGATTTCCGCGCCGTACACCTGGCCCTTGGATACCGGGGCGAAGGTGCCGCCAACGGGAACCGGGCCGAGGTTGGCAGGCAACTGGGTATCGCCGCCGTGTTTCACTTCGTCCAGCAGGTTGCGGCCGTAGAGACCAAACACCCAGTGGCCGCTGTTGGAGTAGAAGTCCAGGCCGACGTCGACGATGTCCTGCTCCAGGATGTAGCCACGGTTGTTGTCGGTGTAGGCCGCTTCGTCGCGGTAGGCGTAGCTGACGCGCGCCGCGGCGTAGCCCCACTCACCGATGCTGAAGTCGTAGTTCAGGCCCACATTGTAGGTCAGCTCCGGCGCCCGGGGCAGGTCCAGGTCCTTGTCTTTGCCATCCACCACGTTATCGCCGTTCAGGTCGAACTTCACCGAGTCGTAGCTGGCGTCCAGGTAGCCGATGCCGGCGGTCAGCACCAGGCCGTCGGTCAGCGGGAAGGCGCCGTCCAGTTCGATACCGTAGATGCTGGCGTCGGCGGTGTTGTCGATGATCTGCACAACACCGGACACCTGGTTGGTGATGTTGACCTCGCGCTGCATGTCGCCGATGTCGGTGTAGAACACGGCGGCGTTCAGGCGGCCCCAGTCGTGGGTCGACTTGTAGCCGATTTCATAGCTGTCCACCTGCTCTTCATCGAAGGGGCCGGGTGAGAAGGCCGGGTCGGTGTTGCGCAGGTTGTAACCGCCAGAGCGGAAGCCACGGCTCCAGTGGGCGTATATCTGGGACATGTCGTCCAGGGCGTAGGTAAAGCCGATTTTCGGCGCCCAGGTGTTCCAGGTTTTATCGTCCACAAAGTCGATGGGGCAGGCGGGGCCCTCAACGAAGTTACAGCGGGTGTCGGTGCCGGTGCCCGGGTTGAGGTAGGTGGGCACCCCGGTGGCCAGGGTGCCGCCGGGGTCCAGCACGTTGGTGTTAATGTTCAGCGAGGCGATCTCGGCCGATTTCTCTTCACTGGACCAGCGGATGCCCGCGGTCAGGGTGAGGCGGTCGGTCAGGTCGTAGTCCACCGCGGCAAAGGCGCCCAGGGTTTCCACGTTGTAGAAGCCGCCACCGTCCTGAATCTGGAAGGGCACGGTATCCGGCAGCAGGCCGCCGCTGAGTGCGTTGGCCAGAAAGCCGAGCAGGTTGCGGCGCTCGTGGTAGGCCATGTCGTGGTCAAACCAGTACAGGCCGGTGGTCACGTTGGCGTTGCCGAACTGGCCGTTGTAGCGCAGCTCAAAGCTGTTCTGCTCGGTTTCCAGGTTGGCGGGGGCGTGGAACAGGGCCCGGGGCTGGGCGTCGATGTCGCCGAAGGAACTGCTGTCCGAGTCGCGGTAGCCGTAGATGGCGGTGATGGTGCCATCGCCAAAGCCCACGTCCATGTTGAATTCGGCGCTCAGGAAGTCGGTCTCGATGATGCCGTAGCCGATGCCGTTGTAGTTCACGTCGAAGCTGTCGCGGTCATTGTTGACCGGGGTGCCGGGCACGCCGGCACCGTTGGTGTGGGACTGGGGCACCGGGCCGTCGCCGTCGATGTCGCTGTATTCGTAGCGCACGATCAGCTCACTGCTGTCGGTGGGGGTCCACAGCACGCTGGCGCGGCCCATTTTCTGTTCGATGGCGCCCACGTCGTCGCCGTCGAAGCCATTTTCAAAATAGCCTTCGTCGTCGTTGTAGTAGCCGGTGAAGCGCACCGCCAGGTTATCGGTGATGGGGCCGCCCACGGCACCCATCAGGTAGCGGTTCAGGCCGCCCTCGCCACCGCCGTCGATGGCGGCGCGCACGGTGGCGTCAAACTCGTCGGTGGGGCGCTTCCAGTTCATCAGGATGGCGCCGCCGGTCACGTTGCGCCCGAACAGGATGCCCTGGGGCCCGCGCAGCACCTCGATGCTCTCCAGGTCGAACACATCGAAGATGATGCCGTTGTTCACCCCGAGGTACACGCCGTTGACGAATACGCCGACGGTGGGGTCGATGGAGGGAATGGAACTGTTGATACCCAGCCCCCGAATGGAGAAGTTGGCGGTGCCGCGGGTGGTGCCCACGTCATCCAGGGCTACGTTGGGCAGGCCCACCGACAGGTTGGTCAGATCGCGCACTTTCAGTGCTTCGATCTGGTCCGAGCCGAAGGCGGAAATGGCCATGGGCACGTCCTGGGACAGTTCGGCGCGCTTGCGGGCGGTGACCACTACTTCCTCAAGCATGGCGGATGAGGCCCCCCGGCGCTCTTCCTGGGCTTGCACGGCAACACTGTTAGCCAGCGTGACCGCGCCCCCCAGTAGCATGGCGCCAGCGGACTTACCCAGTCCACTGAGCGCTGCACTCATTGGGTGCTTGCGGAGAACGGTTTTGTTGTTGTGCATGGTATTGCTCCCTCTTTCTGTTGTTGCGTTATAGCTATTATCAAACTGAAACCGCGAGAGGCCGGAGGTCAGGGCCGGTTGCGGCCATAGGTATCGTGGCTGCTGACCCATTCCTCGGAGACCACCGCCGCCCCGAGCGAGATTTCTCCGCAGAGGACGGTGGCGGCAACGATTTCCGCCAGTTTGCGGGCTTTCCCCTCACCGTAGCAACCTATCGATTCCAAGCATTCCCTTTGGGTTGCCAAACCGGTACCACCGCCGTAGGTGGCAACGATCAGCGAGGGAAGTGTCACGGAATAGTAATAATCGCCCTCGGGGGTGATTTCCGCGTGTACCAGGCTCGCGTGGGATTCTGCCACGTTCGCCTCGTCCTGTCCGGTGGCAATAAACACACTGGCGATACCGTTGGCCGGGTGCACGCCGTTGTGCACCGCACCGGCCATAAGGCCACCCAGCTGGGATGCCATCCGCGCCGCGTACATGGCCTCGGGCGTGGTGCGCATCAGGTCGCGCAGCAGGTCCCGGGGCAGGGTGACTTCGGCAATCACCCGCTTGCCGCGGCTGTGTAGGGTGTTGAGCTGTGAGTGTTTCTTGTCGGTGTCCATGTTGCCCGACAGGAAATAGCGCCCGATGGCGCCGGGGTAATTGTCCAGAATCCAGCGGCAGGCGGCGAAGGTGGCCTTGCCACACAGGTTTTGCCCGGCGGCATCGCCAGTGGTGTAGTTGAAGCGCAGGTAGAGCATGCGGCTGGCGGCGTACTGCTCGATATTGCGTAGCCGGCCGCTGCGGGTGGTGGATTCTGCCGCGGCCTTGATGTCGGTGAAGTGCTGGTTGATCCAGTGGCCGAATTCGCGGGCGCCGCGGGCGTCGTCAAAGGCGAACACCGGCGAGCGCTGCATGGCGTCGTCCACCACGGTGGTGGTGACGCCGCCGGCCTCGCGGGTCAGGCGCATGCCGCGGCTGTAGCTGGCCACCAGGGTGCCCTCGGTGGTGGCCATGGGAACGTAGAATTCGCCGTGGGCGTGCTCGCCAATCACCCGCAGCGGGCCGGCGTAGCCCAGCGGCATCTGCACCACCCCGGTGAAATTCTCGATATTGCCGGGCAGGGTGGCCGGGTCAAAGGAATAGCTGCCAACGTGCTCAAGGCTGCACTGGCCCTGGGACTCAATAAAGGCACGGCGCCGGGCGGCGGCCTCGTGGGTGTAGTCGTTGTCGCTGTCGCGTGGCAGGCGTGCACTGCTCATAAGCTGGTTCAATCTCCGTTATTATCGGTCTCGTGTGGACATCGCAGCGAGGTCTACGGTATACAAGCCCGGCATGCTCCGCATGTCCATTTACGCCAACTTAATGACCGAAGATGCCACAGCCACATTGCATCCCTGACAGCGAGCGCCACCCCACTGTCATCAGCAGCTGGATGAAAGTCCTGCTGGTGGCGCTGGCGGACCAGGGCTGCAATGCCGACCTGCTGCTGCAGCAGTCGGGCCTGACCCCGGAGCAACTGGCGGACCCGGACGCCCGCCTGCCCCTGGATGCCACCACCCGCCTGTGGCAGCTGAGCGTGCAGGCCCTGGAGGATGAAACCCTGGGCCTGTGGGTGCCCTGTTACTCCAACCAGAACACCTTTCACGCCCTGGGCTATGCCTTTATGGCCAGCACCACGCTGTTGGAGGCCCTGCAGCGGGTGGCGCGCTTTAACCCTATGGTGTCCGACGCCGCCCGGGTGGGCCTGGAAAACCGGGGCGATACCGTGGTGCTGAGCTGGGAGGCGGTCACCCCGGAGCACGGCCCCTCGCTGGAGGCCATGGAGGCCATCCTGTCGCTGATTCTGCGCTCGTCGCGCAAAATCAAAGGGCGGGATTTCGCCCCCCTGTCGGTGGCCCTGATGCGCAAGCGCTGCGCCGATGAAACCCCGTTCCGGGAATTCTTCCGCTCGCCCATCCACTTTGGCGCCCCGCGCTACGAGATGGTGTTCGACCGGGCAGACCTGGAGCAACCCCTGGAATGGGGCAACGAAAACCTGGCCCGCTCCAGCGACCGGGTGATCGAGGATTACCTCAAGCAACTGGAGCGCGACAGCGTTGCCACCCGCCTGCGCAACCTGCTGGTGCGCGATATGCCAGGCGGCACCCTCGGCCACGAGCACTACGCACGGGAACTGGGCATGAGCGTGCGCAGCCTGCAGCGCAAATTAAGCGCCGAAGACACCTCGTTCAACCAGCTGCTCAACGAGACCCGCTGCGAACTGGCCTGCTCCTACCTGTCGCGCAAGCCCCGGCCGTCACTGACGGAAATTGCCTTTCTGCTCGGGTTTTCCGACACCAGCAGCTTTTCCCGCGCCTTCCATCGCTGGACCGGCGTAGCCCCCGGCGCCTATGCCCCCTGAAGTGCTGGCGCCGCTGCGCGTGCCGGGCGTGGCCGGCGAGCTGACCCTGCGGGTGCATGGCGAGGGCGACCGTCATGTCTCCCGCCAGCTGCTGGAAGCGGGCATCTGGGAGCCTTTTGAAACCCAGCTCGTGCAGCGCTTTCTCAAGCCCGGCGATGTGTTTGTGGATGTGGGTGCCAACCTCGGCTACTTCACCGTGCTGGCAGCCCACTGCGTTGGCCCCGGCGGCAGGGTGTTTGCCTTCGAGCCAGACCCGGCCAATTTTGCCCTGCTGCAGGACAACACCCGGCGCAACGACTGCGCGGAACGGGTGACGGCGGTGCAGGCCGGCCTGGCCGACGCCGATGGCGCGGCGCGCCTGCACCTGAGCTGCGACAATCTGGGCGACCACCAGCTGTTCGATGTGGGGCAGGGGCGCGCCAGCGTGCCGGTCACGTTGCTCGATGGCGGCGCCTGGCTGGGGCAGCGTGTTGAGGGCATAGCCATGCTCAAGGTCGATACCCAAGGCTACGAATACGCCGTGATGCGCGGCCTGCTGCCCCTGCTGCAGCGCCTGCCCGCGGTGCCGCGCATCCTCATCGAGCTGACGCCCCTGTCCCTGCGCCAGGCAGGCCATAGCGGCCGCGCCCTGGTGGAGCTGCTGGCCGGGCTGGGGCAGCCGCTGTGGATTGTGGACCATATCGAGCACCGCCTGGTGCGCTCCAGCGCCGCCGAGCTGGCCCTGTGGTGCGACAACGTCGATGCCTGCCCCGGGGACGCCGGCTTTATGAATCTGCTGGTGGGGGCCGACTGAATGCGCCCGGCGCCGACGTTAGCTGCTATGATGCCACCCTTTGTTTGCCCGACCGCCAGTTGCCACCCTGACCCAGCCTGATGCCATGTCCGACGTTCTGACCTTTCTGCAACAGCGCAACTCCGCGCCGCGCCTGACCGAGCCTGCCCCCGGACCTGGCGAACTCAGGGAAATGGTGCGCGCCGCCCTGCGCGCGCCCGATCACTGCTGGCTGAATCCCTGGCGGTTTATCCGTATCGAGGGCGAGCGCCGGGCGGCCTTTGGCGAGGTGCTGGAGCAGTGCCTGCTGCAGCGCAAGCCCGACGCCGACCCGGCCGCCCGTGACAAGGCGCGCAACGCCCCCCTGCGGGCGCCGCTGCTGCTGGTGGTGGTGGCCCGTATCAGCGAACACCCCAAGGTGCCGGCGGTGGAACAGCGCCTGTCGGCGGGCTGTGCCGCCCACGGCATTCTGCTGGCCGCCGAGGCCCTGGGTTACGCCGGGGTGTGGCGCACTGGCGATGCGGCCTTCGACCCCCGGGTCTTCCAGGCCCTGGGGCTGGCCAGCGGCGAGGAAATCACCGGCTTTCTCTACCTTGGCAGCCGCGCGGCGCCGGCCAAGAACCTGCCGGCCCTGGAGCCCGACGACTTCCTGAGCCCGTGGTAACCGCCCGCGCCGCCACCCGACATCCACCTGTTTGATAGCAAGAGAGATAACAACATGCCCCCCCAGTACGAAACCTTAAGCCTCAGCATTGAAGACAAAATCGCCACCGTGGCCCTGAACCGGACGGACCGGGCCAATGCCATGAACACCCCCATGTGGCGGGAGCTGCAGGAGTGCTTTGAATGGCTGGATGCCGAGCCTGGTGTGCGGGTTGTGATCCTCAGCGGCAATGGCAAGCACTTTTGCGCGGGTATTGACCTTGGCATGTTCGGCGAGGTGATTTCCGATCACGCCGACCCTGCGCGGCGCTCAGAGCAGTTTCGCCGCACGGTACTGCGCATGCAGGACAACCTGAGCGCCATCGAGAAGTGCCGCAAGCCAGTGCTGGCCGCGATCCACAACACCTGCATTGGCGGCGGGGTAGACCTGACCTGCTGCTGCGACATGCGTTATGTGAGCGCGGATGCTCACTTCTCCATCCGCGAGATCGACATTGGCATGACCGCCGACGTGGGCACCCTGCAGCGCCTGCCCCACCTGATTCCCCAGGGCGTGGTGCGCGAGCTGGCCTACACCGGGCGCACCATGGATGCCGAGGAAGCCTGCCGGCTGGGCTTTGCCAACCGCGTGTTCGAGGACCGCGAGGCACTCTACGCCGGTGTGCGGGAGATTGCCCAGAGTATCGCCGCCAAAACGCCGCTGGCCATTCGTGGCAGCAAGGAGATGCTGGTGTACGCCCGGGACCATTCCGTGGCCGATGGCCTCAACTACATTGCCACCTGGAACGCCGGCATGCTGAGCCAGGTGGACCTGGGCGCCGGCATCACCGCCCAGGCCCAGAAAACCACCGCCGAGTACGACGACTAGGCTTCCATTCCCCGGCAAGGCGACTTCACCCTATGTCATTACCCGCATGGCTGCGGCAGCCGTGGCTGCACTTTATCCTGATTGGCCTGGCGCTGTTCAAACTGCAGAGCTGGGCCTTCCCGGAACCCAAACCGGTGGTGGGCCCGTTGTCCGAGGCCCGTGTCGATAACCTGCGCCAGCAGTGGCTGGCCGTGGCCGGGCAGCCGGCCAGCGACGAGCAGCTGCAGGGCATGATCAGCCAGGAGCTGGATCGCGACATGCTGTTCCAGCGCGCCCTGTCGATGGAGTTGCACCTGTACGATCAGGTGGTCTACCAGCGCCTGCTGCGCAACCTGGATTTTCTGGGCATGGGGCAGGGCCTTTCTGACCAGGATCGTTACCAGCAGGCGCTGGACATGCGCCTGCACCTGGGTGACGAAGTGATCAAGCGCCGCCTGATCCAGGTGATGGAGCAACTGCTGCTGTCCGCCAGGCCGCCGCAGCCGGTGACCGAGGCGCAAATTGCCGCTGAATTCGAGGCGCGGGGCGACGAGCTACGGCGCCCGCCGCGCTACTCCATCGAGCAGCTGTACTTCAGCCGCGAGCGGGAGGGCGAGGTTGCCGGGGTGATCGAGCAAATCCAGCGCGAGGGGCTGGGCGCGGCCGAGGCGCGCCAGCTCAGTTCGCCCTTCCTGCCCGGGTATGTGTTTCGCGCCCAGACGCCGGACCAGCTGGCGCGCAATTTTGGCGCCGCCTTTGTGATGAACCTGGAGCAGGCCCATCCGGCGCCCGGGCAGTGGGTGGGGCCACTGCGCTCCACCTACGGTTTGCATTACGTGTGGGTTGAATCCATTGAGCCGGCCCGCGACGCGACCCTGGAGGAGGTGCGCCCGCAGCTTGAGCGCGACCTGTTCTCCCGCCACCGGGCCGAGGCCCTGGCGGCGGCCATCGCCGAGCTGCGCGAGCAATACGAGGTACGCCGCACATGAGCCATCTGCTGAAACTGTGTTTATTGCTGCTGGTGTTTGCCGGCGCCGCGCTGCCGGCCCAGGCTCACCGTTTTGCGCCGTCGCTGCTGCAGGTGACGGAAGTGGGGCAGGGGCGTTACAACCTAGTGTGGAAAACCCCGGTGCAGGCAACCAGCCCGGTGCCCATGCGGCCCCTGTGGCCAGACGCCTGCACCGTCATCCAAGCGCCCCCGCCGCAACTGGAGGGCACCGGCCAGGTCACTACCCTGTTGCTGGACTGCTCGGCCCTGGGTGAGGCGGGGCTGGTGGGGCAGCGCCTGGGTATTGACGGCATGGGCCCCAACCAGGCCACCGGCATGTTCATGCTGACCTTGCAGGACGGCCGCTATTACCAGCAGGTGCTGACCGCCGAAGCGCCCGACTACCAGGTGCCCGCAGAGCCCGGAGCCGGCAAGGTCATGAGCGACTACACCGTGCTTGGCATCGAGCACATCTGGGGCGGCATCGATCACCTGTTGTTCGTGTTCGGGCTGATTCTGCTGGTGGGCGGTGGCAAGCGCCTGCTGTGGACCATCACCGCCTTCACCGTGGGGCACAGCATCACCCTGTCGCTGGCGGCACTGGGCTACATCAATTACCCGGTGGAATTGGTGGAATTCGCCATCGCCGTCAGCATCTTTGTGCTGGCAGTGGAGCTGACCCGCGGCGATGGCCTGGTTAAACGCTATCCCTGGTGGCTGGCCGGCGGTTTTGGCCTGTTGCACGGCATGGGTTTTGCCGGCGCCCTGGCGGCCACCGGCCTGCCCCAGGCCAACGTGCCGCTGGCCCTGCTGTTCTTCAACGTGGGTATCGAGGTCGGCCAGATCGCCTTCATCCTGCTGGTGCTGGTGATCTGGCTGTTTGTGCGCCGCCCCCTGGGCGACAGTGCCGCGCGCCTGGCGGCCTTCCCGGTGTATCTGTTGGGCTGTTTGTCCGCCATGTGGTGCATCCAGCGCGCTCTGGAGGCACTGGCGGCCTGAACCCTTCAGGTCAGGGCGAGGCCGCCAGCAGGCGCTTCAGCGTTATCCGGTCCGGGTAGCCATCCGCCGGCAGCTGGGCTGACAGCTGGAAGTCGCGCAGGGCGGCGCGGGTGCGGCTGCCTAAGATGCCATCCGGCGTGCCCGGGTCGTAGCCCGCCGCCTGCAGGGCCTCCTGGGCCTGGCGCAACTCGGCGATGCTGACCGGGTCGGTCTCGCCGTTGCCATAGTAGCCGGCCGGGGCGCCCGCCAGGCGGTCTGCCAGCAGGCCCACCGACAGGGCGTAGCTCTGCGAATTGTTCCAGCGCATCACCACGTCAAAGTTGTCGTAGACCAGAAAGGCCGGGCCGCTGTGGCCGGAGGGCAGCAGCAGCGCTGCCTGCAGGTCTGCCCGCGGCAGGGCGGTGCCGCTGAGGGTGGTCAGCCCGCGCTCGCGCCAGGTGGCCAGCGTGGCGGGGCGCTCCTTGCCCGCGGTGCTCACATCAAAGCCGCCGGGCAGCCGGACCTGGCGGCCCCAGCGCAGCCCCGGCGTCCAGCCCAGGCCGCTCAGAAAGTTGGCGGCAGAGGCCAGGGCATCGCGCTCGCTGCGCCACAGGTTCACCTGGCCGTCACCGTCGCCGTCAATGGCGTACTGCAGGTAGGTGGAGGGCATGAACTGGGTGTGGCCAACCGCCCCGGCCCAGGAGCCCACCATATCCGACGGCTGCAATGATTCCCGCTGCAGCAGCTTCAGGGCATTGACGAATTCGGTCGAGAAGAAGTCAGCCCGGCGTGGGTCGCAGGCCAGGGTGGCCAGCGAATCCAGCGTGGGCATTTTGCCCAGGTAGCCGCCGTAGTTGGTTTCCAGCCCCCAGAAGGCCACCAGATAGCGCGAGGGCACGCCAAAGCGATCCTGCAGGGTAGCCAGAAAGTCGCTGTGCTCGGCCAGCAGGGCCTGCCCGCGGCGCACCCGCTGCTCGCTGACCCGCTGGTCCACATAGCTGGCGAAGGTCTGCATGAACTCGGGCTGTTTGCGATCCAGCGCCACCACCCGCTTCTGCTCCTGCAGGGAGGGCATGGTGGCGTTCACCAGATCGGCGGGAACCCCTTCGGCAATGGCGTATTCCGCCAGCCGGCTGCGGCAGCTGTTGAAATCGGTGCTGGCGGTGGCAGCCAGCGGCAGCGCCGCCAGTAGCAGGGCCAGGGCGTTGGGCAGGTGAGTGCCGGGCATGTCGGTGATACCTCTTGAAAACCTCAGTCGGGATTGCCCGGCCAGTCTTCCCATTGGATGAAGGGATGGAAGGCCAGTTGAACCCCTTCCATCAGGTAGTCTTCGTTCTCCAGCACGTTGCGGCGGCGCACATAGCGGCCGCTGGCGGAGCGGGTGTCGATGGCGTCGGTGGCATCCAGGCCGCCGCGGCTGGCGAACAGGCGCTTGAGGTCCATGTCGTAGATGCTGACCTGCAGCGAGGCAACGGCGGCATTCTTGTTCCAGTCAAAGTCCGCGGACACGCCGTCTCCCGGCCCCTGCAGGGAGGGGCGGCGGGTCACGCCGTCCCAGCGGGCCAGGTGCTTCAGGCCGCCGTTGAAGGGCACTTCAAATTCGACGATGTCGGTAAACACAAAGGCGTCCAGGTCGCTGGTTTTGCGCAGTTCGTCGCGCACGCTGTTCATGATCTGCACAAAGCTCTTCATGTTCACCCGGCCGGTGGTTGGGTCCACCGGGTCACCGAAGGCGCGCACTGCGGTGTTCCAGTGCTGGCGGAACTCGCGCTGGGGCAGCACTTTATAGCCGTTCTTTTTCAGGTAGGTGGTCACCAGACCGTCAATGCGGGGTGCTACATCTTCCAGGTAATTGCGCGAGGGCGGGCCCAGGTTGACGTGGGGAATAATCACCGTCTTGACTGACTTGAAGGCCTCGGGGGCGTCCACCTCGGGCTGGAAGGTGGTGGGGTTATAGCTCGGTGTGCTGCTGCAGGCCCACAGGCCAATAGCCAGCAGCAGGGCGCCGCCAAGGCGGGCGGCGGTGGTGAACAAACGCATGCTTACTCCTGATCTGTTCGTGATCCGTTATAGTGTCGCGCATGGTAGCAAAAACTCGATGGGGTCACAGCGCGGTGAGTCTGCACATCCATTCTTCCACCCAGGGCGAGGGGCCCGATGCCATTCTGTTGCACGGCCTGTTCGGCATGGGCAACAACCTCGGCGCCCTGGCCCGGGCCCTGCGCGGCGAGTTTCGCGTGCACTGCCTGGATTTGCCCAACCACGGCCGCTCCGACTGGCTGGCGCAGATGACGCTGGCGTCGCTGGCCGATGGCATTCGCGCCTGGCAACAGCAGCAGGGTATCGGGCGGGCCCACTTTGTGGGCCATTCGCTCGGCGGCAAGGTGGCCATGCGCATCGCCCTGGATGCGCCGGATACGGTGGGCAAACTGGTGGTGGCAGACATCGCCCCGGTGGATTACCCGCCCCATCATGACGCCATTTTCGCCGCCCTGCAGGCGGTGGCTGCGGCGGCGCCGGCATCGCGCAGTGACGCCGAAGCCATCATGGCCGGCTTCATCAGCGAGGCGGGGGTGCGCCAGTTCCTGCTGCTCAGCCTGGCCAGCGGCGAAGACGGCCGCTATCGCTGGCGCTTCAATCTGGAGGGCCTGCTGCGGGATTACGGGGCAGCGCGGCAACAGCTGGCCACGCGCGAGCCCTTTACAAGGCCGGTGTTGTTCATCAAGGGCGAACTGTCGGATTACATCCTGCCGGCGCACCGGCCGATTATCGAGGCGCTGTTTCCCAATGCCAGCCTGCGGGTGCTGCAGGGCTGCGGCCACTGGCTGCACGCCGAGCAGCCGCGCCTGTTCAATGCCACCGTGCGCCGCTTTCTGCTGGCGGACTGACCGGGCTCAGGGCGCCAGCATGCCAAGCAGCAGGTCGACCTGGCCGGCGATAGATTCGGCGGTGGCGAGGTTGGTGCCGGTAATGGCTTTGGTTTGGGGCGCTACCAGCAGGTTGTAGGTAAGGGCGCCGGAAATCAGGTGCAGCAGTTGTAGCGGGTCCGCCTGGCGAATCAGCCCCAGCCGCTGGCATTCGCGTACAAAGTGCTCCCCCATGGCGTAGTCCTGCTGCAGGTAGTGCCTGCGCAGCCAGCGCGCCCGGGGGCTGTCGCCCTGGGCCTCGTGGAACATCATCCACATCCACTCGGGCCGCTCCCGGGTAAATTCCACCAGGGTGGTAAAGGCCGGGCGCAGGCGCTCGGCCATGGGCAGGCCGCCGTGATTCTCGGTGAACTCCGCCAGCCGGGCGTTGCGCTCCTCCCACAATTGCGTGGCCGCGGCCTGCCACAGGGCGTCCTTGGTGGTGAAATGGTATTGCACCAGCGCCTTCTTGACCCCCGCCGCCTGGGCGATGCTGGACATGGACGCCGCCGCAAAACCGGAGCGGGTGAAACAGTGTATGGCCGCCTGCAGAATGCGTTGGCGGGTTTGCTCGCGCTGCTGTTCGCGGCTGGTAATGCTGTCTTTGACAGGGGCGGTGGCTTTGACAGAGGCGGTGACTTTGGCGGGCGACGGTGACATGGCGGGCTCTTTCGGGGCGAGGGCTGACAATACACTTGCATAGCGAAGGTGTAAAACGCGGCTCGGGCAAGGGGCCGGCGTGATGCTTGCTGGATACTTGCTCGGCTGTTGCTCGCATTTTGCCTGCCGCCGGCGCTAGCGCTGGCGCGGGAGCGGAGCGGTGGGTATGCTTGCGACCCCTGTTTCAGTTCACTCCGGTCCGCGCAGCGATGTACCTCAGCCTCGGCGAAATCTTGGTTCTCTTTCTGTTCGGCGCCATCGGCCTCTACTTTCTGGATTCCATCCGGGTGCGGGAGCTGGCGGTGCAGGCGGTAGAGCGGGCCAGCGCGCGCGACGACTTCCAGCTGCTGGACCAATCCGTGCACATTAACCGCCTCTCTTTAAGCCGCGACGGCAGTGGGCGCTGGAAAATCTGGCGCCAGTACCGCTTCGACTACAGCTTCGACGGCGTGGTGCGCGAGCAGGGCTTTGTCATCATGCTCGGCAAGCAGCTGCAGGCCGTGGTGGTGAGCGAGCCCAACCGCACCCTGCACTGAGCCCGCCAGAGGGCCTCCAGCCCAAACAGCAAGGGCCTCCAGCCCATGCAGAAAACGCCTCAAGACTGAGTCGAAAGGGCCACCAGCACCCGCAGCAACACCACCGACCCCAACACCACCAGCACCACGGCCAGCACCCGCTCAATGAGTGCGCCGCGCTGGCGCAGCCACCCGAGCGCCCCGGGGCGGGACGCCAGCAGCGCTACCAGGCAGTACCAGGCGGCGTCCGTCAGCCCTACGGTAAGTACCATGATGGCCTTGGTGCCCCAGTGGGTGTCCGGCCCCAGGAACTGGCTGAACAGGGCCAGCATGAAAATGGCCAGCTTGGGGTTGAGAAAGGCCACCAGAAAGCCGGCGCTTGCGCTGCCGCCCCGGGGAGGCGCCGCGGCCGCGGGGTCGTCGGCCGCTGCCTGGCCGGCAGCGCTGGCCAGCAGCCCGCGCAGGCCGAGGTAGACCAGGTACAGGGCCCCCAGCACCTGCAAGCCGGCAAACAGGCGCGGCGAGCCGGTCATCATCACGGCCAGGCCGCTGACCGTGATCAGGCCGTACAAGCCTACCCCCGCGCCGTGGGCCAGCGCTGCCGCCATGCCGGCGGCGCGTCCCTCGCGCAGGGTGTTGCCGAGCACCACCGCCAGGCTTGGGCCCGGGGAGACGGCGCCCAGCAGGCACACGGTGAACAGCGAAAGCCAGTGAGTGAAGGCCATGTTTTCTCTCCCCGGGCGTTTTCCCACAGGCCACACGGTTTACCGGCTTTTCCACAGATTCTGTGGATAACTCGGTGAATATTTTGTTTAACCGTGCGGGAGGCGCCCAATCTATCGGGTTTGTTACAAATTGCTTAAATTTCGAGCAAATAACTAAAACTCAATTAAATCAATAACTTAAAATAAATTCATGAAGTTGTTGATTTAAAGAAATACCTAAGCTAGTGAAAGTTTCGTGACCGTCGGGCGGTGTGCATAACATTCTTTTTCCTGCTACGGAAGGTAACCTCGCCCCTTAATTTGGAAACATTTACATTGCTATGCTCTGTCGGCATCGGGCGGGTTGAATCGAAGAGCACGACCCCTGTAGCGCCAGCGTGCCTGTCAAGATGTTTCAGGCATGTTACCGCTTTGTAACAGCGGGCAGCCCCGCTGGCGCTGTCCGGCTTGGCCCAGCGGCCTCGGCTCAGTCCGCCTGGGTTTCGCCCGCATTGGCCTGGCACCATCGGGCTCAGTCGCCGCGGTAGATGCAGCCAGAGGTGCAGGTTTCGCGAATCTGCACCGCGCTCAGTTGCGGCAGTGCCGGTTGCAGGCGCTGCCAGATCCAGCGCGCCAGGTTCTCGCTGGTGGGATTCTCCAGCCCCGGAATGTCGTTCAGGTAGTAGTGGTCCAGTTGGTCGAGCACCGGCTTGAAGGCGGCCTTCAGGTCGCCGAAGTCCATCACCCAGCCGCTGGGCTCGGGGGCATCGCCACTGACGCTGATACGCACATGAAAGGAATGGCCGTGAAGGCGGGCGCACTTGTGCCCCTGGGGCACATTGGGTAGGCGGTGGGCGGCTTCAAAGTGAAATTCCTTGTAGATTTCCATCGGATTTTCCGGGCAGGGGGAGGGCGTGTGGGGCCTTCCGCGGGCTTAGGATGCGGCGCTGCTGTGGGCGCGTGAGGTCGCAAATTTTACTACTAAAATCAAGCGCTTTTAACGTTCTGAAAAAAATCTGAAAAATTTCAGAGGAACGTTTGACACCCCCGCAATTCTCTCTATAATGCGCGTCCATCGGCTCAGGGGGTGGTTAGCTCAGCTGGGAGAGCATCTGCCTTACAAGCAGAGGGTCGGCGGTTCGATCCCGTCACCACCCACCATTCGATGTCGATAAGTATGCTGCCGTTGGACCGGTAGTTCAGTTGGTTAGAATGCCGGCCTGTCACGCCGGAGGTCGCGGGTTCGAGTCCCGTCCGGTCCGCCACATACCGAACCCGTAACTAGTTGATAGTGCGGGTTTTTTGGTTTCTGGCCCCTGCCTTTTGGGCAACTTCTGGGCAACTTTCTTCACTTCGCCTCTTCCTCTTCCTGCGACTGTCGCCGCTTCTCTGCCTGCGCGTGGCCAGCCAGGATGGTAGCCAGCTCCGCCTCATCGTCCTTGCTATTGATCCATGTCGCGTAGGTATTGAAGAACTGCTCAAGGGTGTGGCCTAGCTGGGATGCCAGGAACGCCGGCTTGCCCCCGGCGCCGAGGTCCAGGCTGGCCCGGGTATGCCGGCAGTTGTAAGCGCGCCGGTAGCGGATCGGATCCAGCTTCGCCGCCTCCCGCTTCTGGTTGGCCAGTCCAATCGCGTCACGCCACTTCCCGTTCATGATATCGCCGTCCAGGTGCGGTCCGCCCTGGCTGTTGGTGAAGATGTAACCGCCCTTGATGGGGCGCACGCGGCGCTCAAGCACCGCCTTGGCCGCGGGGGTGAGCAACACCTTCCTGTCGCTGTGGGTCTTGGTGGTGGTCAGCTTCCGGCGCACAATGGCCTTGTTGATATGCACCAGCTTCTTCTCGTGGTAATCCTGCCACCGGAGCGCGTTCAGTTCGCCAGGCAGCCGGCAGCCCAGTTCAAACCCCAGGGTGAAATAATCCAAGGCATCGGTTTCTTTGAGCTCCTCCAGGGCAGCCAGAATCTCGGCCTTCTCCTCGATGGTGAAGGGGTCTACATCGTCTTTACTGCTGTCCTCTTTCGGCAGCTTGGAGGCGAAATTGGTGTTGAAGTCCTCCAGGGAGCTTATGGCCAGCTTGAACACCCCGGACAGCGGTATGATGGCGTTGCGCCTGGTCTTCGCGCTGGTCCACTCGGTGGCGCTGTCCGCAGCCAGTACCTGGGCGTAATTCATGTGCAGCATCTGGACGTTCTCCAGGTGCGGCATCCAGAATTGATTGATAATCTGCTGGTAGCTCGCACGGGTTGAATCCTTCCGCTTGAGCGACTTGAGGTACAGCTCCGACATGTCGTAGAAGCTCGGGTTTTCGGGGTCGGTGTCCAGTTCATCGATGGTCAGCCCTGCCTTCAGGCGCGTGATGTACTGTTCCCGACGACGGAAAGCCTCCGCCCGGTTCCGCTTTGGCCCCCACGGCTTATCGAGGTAGCGGACGTATTTACGGCCCTTGAACTGGAACCTGATCCTGATCCTGTTGCCGTGCTCTTCGATCCCCCGGTAGCGATCCATTTCTCCAACTCCCTCCAGTTGATATAGATGGTCCGGCCGACCTTCCTGAAGTGAGTGCCTTTCGTGATCTGGCGGCGCTGCATCCAGCCCCGCAGGCGGCCCTCGGAGGTGCCGGATCGCCGACAATACTCCGCCTTCGTCATCCAGCTCAACAAATCATCCATCCACCACCTCCACACTCACCTTCACTTTCACGATCTGGGCGCCGCGCTCGAACAGGTTGCCGCGGTCACGGCGCAGGCGGCGGCACTCGGCCCTTGTTGTGCACACCGTCCACTCCAGCGGCTTCGCGGCGCCGGGGATCAGCAGGGCCCAGCCGTCATAGCCGAACCGGGGTGACCGATGCTGCAGGAACGAGATCACCCGTATACCTCACGGTCTACTGCCTTGTTGGAGTCGCCCAGCCACTGCGATCCGCGCCGCGCCTGGTGCTCACTGAACGTCATCCCGTACCAACGGCGCATGGCTGAGTGCAGCGCCCGGCGGCTTCGGAAATCCAGCGCCTCCGCAGCCTCCGCGCAGCTGGCATGAGGGGGCAGGGCCTGAAGCCGGCGCCGGCGCTCGTCGTCAATCAGCTGGTGATAGCTGACACCGGCATCGCGCATCCTGCAGTAAATCGTCTTCGGGGAGGTGCGGTGGTACGCCGCAATGGTGTCCGCCGTGGTGTAGGCGAGGTGGCGATCCTTCAGCCACTCGCGCACCCAGGCAAGGAACGCGCTGCCCTGCGGGACGTGCCGGGTGCTGGTGTGCGCCTGGCGGATGATGATGCGCGTGGGCCGGTGGTGCTCGGCCAGGGACAGGTTGGGGTGGTAGTACATCAGTCGCATCCTCCACCGTTGGCTTTAGCGAGCCGCTGGCCAATTCGGGTGATTGCTGATCGTATCCCGCCGAGCTTCCTTCCAGCCGCCATGCGCTGCTTGCGGAGGTCGCGGACGTTGATGCAGTGCTCGCAAACACTCCCCTCGCTGATCGCCTCAAGCCAGTCCTCCTCGAAGCTGGGGCCGCCGCTGTAGGGGTCGCCTGGTTGGCTGCGCCAGGCTTCATGCACCGATTCGATGCAGGTTTTCTCGTTGAACTTGAACCGCTCCAACCCTGCCTGGACGCGGTCGCACTTGGACATCTCCTCGGATCCGGCTTCCTGGAGGCGCTTTCTCTCGGCGGTCCAGTACGCGTGGTCGATGAATAGCTGCTGGTGTTTCACGCCGCCACCTCACCTTCCTGCTCATCATGCAGGTCCAACAGCTCCTGGGTCGGGAAGCCGCCCAGGTTCGGCTCCACGTCGATCATCACCGCGCGCACGGCGTCGGCAATGCGCACGAAGCGATACTGGGTATTGTCCAGCGGGTCGTCGCCTTCCTCGTCTTCGTCCGGCTCGTCGGGCAGCTTGAACCGGCGCAGGCCCAGCTTGGCGGTGATGGCGAACGTGGCCTTCTCATGCGCCAGGCCGATCCGGCAGCACTCCGCGCCTTCGCTGATCCAGGTCTGCAGGTATTCGCTGCTCAGCTCGGCATGGGAAATGTTCGCCACCTCGGTGCCGCCTTCCTTCGCCCGCTTCATGCTGACGGCATCGCCCAGCTGGAATTTCTCCCCCAGGGTGGCCGGGTCTTTCAGCCATTCGGTGAACTTGTCGCAGGGCTCCACCTCGGTCAGCTTCAGCAGCTTGACCGGCAGGGCGTCCAGGGTCTTTTTCAGCACCGCGATAAAGCCGTCCGCGCCGTCCTCGCTGGCGCCCACAAACAGCATGGACAGCTGGCGGTCGATGTAGGCCCAGGTGTAGGAGGGCGCCGCGCACTCGCCGGGGATCGCCGCGACGAACTGCTGGGTAACCTCTTCCTTGAACAGCCGCTTGTCCACCGGGGAGGCTGGATCTGGGTTGTCCTGTTCGAAAGCCTTCACTCGCTTGGCAACGGCCAACTTCACCGCGCCCGCCGACACCGACTTGGTATCGGTGCGCAGGCAGAACAGCGTGCAGCCCTGGGCGCCATAGGTGAGGGTTTCGGCATCCTCACCGAGGGGTGGCACCCAGCCCGCGCTGCTGGCGTCGTGTTGGGTGCAGGGGGTGAAGGGGCGCTTCGGTAGGTGCTCTTCGAGGGCGCGCAGCACGGCATCTGTCGCCTGGGTGAGCTGGTACACGGTGATGCTTTTGAACATTGGGCTGTGCCTCCTGGTTATTGGGGCCGCTTACGGCGGCGAGTCGTGCCGTTTTGACGTACCGGTGGCAAGCCGGTGGGCGGCGCGGAGCTGGGACACGCCGCCCGGGGGATTACTGTTCCAACTCTTCCTTGCGCTTCGAGTGCAGGCCGGTGAGTTGCTCCTGTTGCTCTTTGGGCAGGTCGGTGATGAACTCCATGGCCGCCTCGCGGATGCCGTCCAGCTCTTCCAGGCTGCGGGCCTCCTTCAGCTTCAGCATGATGTCGTCGAAGTCGCTGGTAGCGGCGGCCGGCAGCTCTTCTTCTTCGGTCGGGGGCTCTGGGTCAGGCTTGGGTTTGGCAGCCTGCTTGGCCGGCTGTTTTTTCACCTGCTCGTTGAGGTCGCTGGTGGCGGGGCCGGCAAGGGCGGCAGGGTCATCCATATCGAAGTAGTCGGAGGGCTTGCCCATGCCATCCTTCAGCGACTGGTACACACGTTTCAGCATCAGGTACTGGGGCGGGTTCAGAGCCTCGGCGCGGCGACCGATGCGCTTCTCGATCAGCTCCTGTGGCACGCCGTAGTTGTCCTTGAAGGCCGCCAGCATCTTTTTGATGGTCTCGGGGGTGACTTCAACGCTGGCTTCCTGGGTGACTTTGCACTGATTCACCGCGGCCTCGACCACATCACCCGGGATCACGCCGAGGATGCAGGCGCGCAGCCGGCGGGCACCCTGGTTGGCGATCAGCTCGTAGATGTCGCGCGGGTCGCTGAGCTGGGTGGTGCCTTTGCGGGTGTAGCGGGTGTGCGGCACGCGGAAGGTCTTCACCTGCCGGGTGTTGGTCTGCACATCCCAGGCGAAGGCCTCAACGGTGCTGGCGCCGTTCTCCTGCGACAGCTCGCGGATACCGAATTGCATGTTGCCCCACTCCTGGGCCAGGGCCTCGGCCAGGCGAATACTGGGGCCGGTCACCTCCTGTCCGCCGCGGGGGTAGGAGTAGATGGCGGTCTCGGCCAGCGATTCCCGGGTGCAGCTGTTCAGGATGCGGTCCATGGCCTCGATCATGTTCCGCGGGAACTTCTTGGCGATGACCATGGCGGCCTGCACTTCCTGAATGGCGCGCTGCTCTTCGGCACTGGCCAGGGTGTCGTGACTGCCGACGCTGGGTGCCTGCCCCCCGAAGGGGTTTTGTACTGCGACTTGGGTGTTCATGCTTTCAGTCCCTCAATGGGTGGTGGTTGCTCAGATGGTGTAGCCTCTGCTCGCCCAAGTGGGCGGCTCGATGACTCGGATTTCTTCGGGGTAGCCGGGGAAGCCGGCAGCACGCGCGGCGCGCATTCTGCGCAGGCATTCGCGGTAGATCAGGGTGCCCAGTTCGATGTACCGGGGTGACATGTGGTAAACCGCTGTCAGCCAGGGCGCCTTGTTCTCTACGCAGATGAAGACGAAGTCCTTGTAGGCGAAGCGCTTGGTGAACTCCAACAGTTCGCGGCACTGGTTGATGCCGTCCAGGTACATGCCGGCGCTTATGTGGTAGCCGTAGCGATGGATTGAGCGGATAAACGCATCGTGGCTGGCGTCGGCTGTCGTTTTCAGGTCGCCAACGATGGGGTGGCCCAGGCCGATGATGTCGGGGCGGACCTTCGTCATTTCGGCGGACACGTTGCTCTGTTCCGGGTATGCAGGCTGGTTCCACCAGTAGATGGACGACTCCGCAATGATGTCCTCCAGCAGAGGTCCCGCACTGCTGTGGCTGCGCACGGACGCGGCCATGTGCTGCGCGGCCTCGTACTGCTCTTCGGTAATAATGGTCTTCCCGGCGCTTCTGGCAGCGAACTCTGCCGCAGCCTCTTTTCCTGCCTTCGTGCGGCGGTCAAGGGTCGGCTCGACGGCGATTTCCTCGGCGAACTTCTCCGGCTCCAGCACCAGAGTGTGTACCGCGGTACCGAGCGCCATGTTGGCCGTGGTTTCGTTCGGCTGGCTCCAGCTGTGCGCCAGGTGCGCCGGCGTCTGCTCGATCAGCTTCTTGAGCTGACTGGAGGAGGTGCCGAAACTGCCGTGGTATTCCTCATTGCTCAGGTCGCGGTACCAGCCTGGCTCGATGAAGGGGCGCTTCGGCTTCTCGATCTGTTCAGCGGCTTGCATAGTGCTCTCCTACGATGTCAGGCCGAGCACGAACAGGGCGAAAACCATGCCCCAGCCGAACCCGGTTGCGAATATCCAGATGCCGTTGCAGTCGGCGCGAAGCTGGCGCCGGCGGGCGGCGCGAGCGCGGATGAGGGGGCCGTAGTCAGTCATGCGGAGCCCCCATGCACGTCCCTGGTGTGGTCCCGAAGCCCGGCGACCTTCACCCGTCTTCCACAGATGGGGCAGTTGGTTTTTTCCGGGTTACGGCGGTCGCGCTCGTAGCTGATCGGGAATCCCGGCGACTCGGTTCCGTAAATTTCCTTGTTCTGGTCGCCGATGTACTCGCCGGTTTCTTCGTCGAGCAGGCCTTCCAGGATCATGTCGGCGATATCACCCATGGGCCACCTCCAACCGCTCCTGCACCACCGAATCAGCGTGATCCGCTGCGGGGTCAGTGATCGACACCTTGTACTGGTAGGCCAGATCCAGCCATTCCTCGGCGGCGCTGTCGATGTAGGTGTCGATGATGCCTGGCAGCTTCTGCAGTAGGTCGGTGCCGAGCATCGCGCCCCACACACCGACGCGAGCTATCCGCCCGACGTTTCCGCTGTACAGGGCTTCTGCGGCGCTGGTCACGTTGTTGAGTTCGCTCTCGTTCAGGTCGGCAATCGCATCCTGCAGCAGGTCGGTGATCACATCAGCGTCCCGCGTCAGCAGGATCGCCAGGCGGTTGCGGTCGCCAGTGTGCTCAATTTGCGTCAGGTCTTTGAAGTCCCCGCGCTCCCTGGTGTACGCCAGAGCGTGGTATAGGTCGGAGGGTTTCATAGCAGTTTCCCCAGTGCGTCGATTAGGAACATCCCGATGGCCACTCCGGCCATGACGTTGATCCAGCTGATGTCCTTGAAAGTGCCCAACTCCATGTTGGTTCCTCGGCTGTTTTGGTCAGCGTTGGGAATAAATATAGCAGCGCTATATTTTGGTGTAAATAGCATTGCTATATTTTTATTCCGGGCGCACGGGTCTGTGATGCGATTCACATGCGCAGGGTGGCTGGGTGGGGTAGGATTTGGGCCGGATAATTCAAATATCGAGGGATCGGGGATGCGTTATTTTTGTGCAGTTTTTATGGTGTGGATGATTGCCGGTTGCAGCACCCACATTACCCCGGCCGCGACTGGTGGCAGTCGGGCCGATGGGATTGTTGAAATGTCCTACCAGTACGGGGCGATGACTGTTCCAACGGTGGACAAGGCCGGCGCTCTTGCTAATGCGATTAAGCGCTGCCAGCGCTGGGGATACACTGGAGCGGAGCCTTTCGATGCCGGTTTGAGTACCTGCATTCAGCCGGGGGGATTTGGCGGATGTAATGCCTGGAGAGTCACTACCGAATATCAGTGTCTACACAATACCGGCGCCCCTGTGCAGAGTAGCGGGAAATACGGCGCACAGGTGCAGGAGGTTGCGGGATCAATGGAGTGCACCCAAGGCGCGACAATGACCGAGTCAACGGCAGAAAGCGAAAGGTGGACACTGGACTGCGGGGATGGAGAGAGCCTGCAGGTTCGGTGTTTCGATGATGCCTGCTATGTGAAGTAGCCACAAAAAACCCCGCTGGTGCGGGGCTGGGTGGGTGCTGATTTGACTTATATCCAGCCGAAGCCTTTGGCCATTACGCCAACGAGGGCGACAGTGGCGGTGATTGTCGCGCCAAACAATATTCTAAAATCAGTGCGCGCATCTCTTTTTATTTCCCGGATATCAGATTTGATTTCAGACACGTCCTGTTGGATATGCCCTACATGGGCTTCCAGCCTGGCTACTCGCGCTTCCAATGGTTCGCCTCCTGGTGGCTGTCCGCCAAATTTCGTGGCATCGATAGAGTGTATCTTAGCAGACATTATTGGCCCTCCTTGGCTGGATAAATTTTATCCACAAGCGCTACGGCGTCAAAGCGCATCGTATACGCGCATTCCCTGCAGACAATCTGCACGGCAGGAGGTAGTTGGCTGCCTTCCAGAATCATTACCTGGCCCTCAACGTTGAATCCGCTGGACACTTCGTTGACCACCAATATCGGCCTTCTGCCTGTGGGGCCCCCAAGCGTGGGAAGTGTGAATTCGTCACTGTTGCAGACCGGGCAACGTAACTCGAACTGGTCGAGAAAATTGGTTATTTCCTCGGATGTGAGCCTGTTCACATCCTGCTCAGTCGCCATTGTTCACTCCTGTTCGGATAGTCGACATGTTGATCCATCCAGTCTTTTGGTATTAGTCTAGTCCCCGCTATGTTTATTCATGCAAGAGCACGGATAGCTAAGCAGGTTGCAGGGTGAGCCATGGTGCCAGGCGGAAGGCGCCACCCGTCACGATAGTCCAATCTTCCCGCCGGAACTGCCTCCGTTGCCATAACCTAATCCTCGTTATGGGAACTGATATGATTGATGAAAAATATGTTGGGCCGTATGGCTCACGACAAGAAATGCTTTGCCTGCTGGAGATCATATTCAGATCAGTTCCGATTGGAGATAAGCTGGCTATTCTTCGTCTGCTGGAAGACCTTCCGTCGCGCAATCCAGAAGAATCTGAGAGAGCTTCAGGGCCCCCTTCGGGCTGACAGACCTTCCAATCGCCTCTATCAGTTGCACTAAATTGTCATTGCTGAGGTTTTCTACCTCACGCATAAATACATCAACGATCTGGCCGTAAAGAACATCTTGTTCTTTGGTGGGCGGCATTCGATCGTGGAGTTTGAAGTCTCGCCAGTTGAGATAGGCCGCGGCTTCTACCTCTTCAGCCTCCTCTCTACCTCCCAATTCTTGGGGTGATACTCCGAGGTAGTCGGCAATCATCAGAAGTGCCGTGAGGTTCATTGGTATCCGGCCATTTATGTACTGGCCGAAAGTACTGGGGGACCAGCCGAGCGCATTGTTGGCGTCATCCTGAGTGAGGCCATCTCGTTTTTTCTTTTCCAACCAAACAGCCTTCGCCTTGGCGGCACGGCGTTTTTCGGACTCAGTGAGCTCTCTGCGCTTTTTTGATGTAGCTGTCATGTCAGAAATCTATAGCGCTGCTTTATTATTTGCCACAAGCAGTGCTTTACTTAATAAATATGGCAGTGCTATATTTTTGCGCAGGAGGATATTCACCATGATCAAAAGCCCAATCCAACTGGCCGTTGATGCGTGCGGAGGACAGAAACAGCTGGCAGAGAAGGTGGGGGTGTCTCCCAGCTTTGTGCACCAGTGGGTGCATGGAGACAGGCCCGTGCCTGCCGCCAGGTGTATTGCAATTGAGGCCGCCTGCAATTCGGAGGTGACGAGGCACGATCTAAGACCTGACGTGTTTGGCGAAGTCGCCGCCGCATAACCGAAACCCTCTGATTCATGAGGGTTTTTTTGTAGTCGAATCCGACGTTACAACGCCTTACAACCGAGTTGGAACAGGTCGTAACCATGGAGCAAGAGCCACTTTTCCACGAAGACATCTACGGCGCCCTGGGGCACGTTTGCTCGTCCCTGGGCGGCCTGAAGGTGGTCGGCTACATGCTGTGGCCGGCATTGAGCCCAGACAGTGCCGGCCGCAAGCTGGCCAACTGCCTGAACCCCGAGCGCCCGGAGAACCTGAAGCCCGAAGAGGTAATGCAGGTGCTGAGGGCCGGGCGCGAGAAAGGGGTGCATTCCGGCATGACCTACCTGGCCGATCAGTGCGGCTATGAAGCCAGGGCGATCGAGCCTGAAGACGAACGCGCCCGCCTGCAGCGTGATTACATCGCCGCCACCAAGGCCATGGCCGACATTGCCAAGCGCATGGAGCGCCTGGGGCCGGCGGCGGGGATGGGGGTTACTGGGGTGTGCAGCTGATGCCGGCCCCCACCTTCGAGAACGGCGGAATACCGCTGTCCGCGGAAGGCATTCAGGGCGAGATAGCCCGCGTGCGCCGGGAATCCGACGACTGGCTGCACCGCAAGATGCAGCGCAAGCAGGCCGTATTCGATGCGTTTGCCCTGGGGGCCTGCGCCGATCTGCGGGAGGCCGGCGAGCCGGTCCCTGACGACCTTCTGGAGGCCGAAGCCGACGCCATATCCCGCATGAATGACGTGGCCGTGATCGAGCTTTGCCGGTCTATTCGGGGCACTGCCGGCCGCCTGCCAGAGGCTCACCGCGAACGATTCAGGGCGGCGCTGGCGCGGCGCAGCCTGGTGGTGGACGAGGGGGAGGGATGATGCGCTCTTATCGGCACCTCGACACGGCATTTAACGCGCGTTGGGAACACATGTTGAACGGATGTTGGATTCCGTTCAATGCCGCGGAAATACTGAGGTTTCTCTGATGCACCACTATCAGCACAACATTGGCGACTACGCGAAGAAAACCGGCAGGCTATCAATGCTTGAGCACGGCGCGTACCGGTCGTTGATGGACTGCATTTACGACCGGGAGCGGTTCCCGACCAGGGATGAGGCCGTGGACTGGGTGTGGGCCTCTACCACCGAAGAAGTCGAGGCCGTGGACTTCATTCTGCGGCGATTTTTCGAGCTGCAGGAGGACGGCACCTACGTCCAGAAACGTATCGCCGAGGAGCTGGAAAATTACCGCGAGAAGGCGCGCATCCAATCTGAGAGAGGGCGCAAAGGTGGCCGACCAAAGAAAAACTTACGGGTTTCTGAAAAAAGCCAGCGGCTTTCCAATGAAAGCCAAACAAAAGCCACCGCTTACAATCGGCTTTCTGAAAAAAGCCTAACCAGTAACCAAGAACCAGTAACCAGTAACCAAGCCCCCCATACCCCCCCGCTGGCGCTTGATGCGCCTGAGTCGCCTCCGGCCGAGACGCTGGAAGATCGATTCGTTGAATTCTGGGCCAGGTATCCCCGAAAGCAGGGCAAGGAGTCAGCGCTCAAGGCGTGGAGCAAGCTCGCCCCTGATCGCGCACTGACCGACACCCTGATCACCGACATCGGCAAACGGCTGGGTGACGGCGCCTGGGATGACCAGGGGCCTGACAAGCAGTACATCCCGTACCCGGCGACCTACCTGAACGGCAGGGGCTGGACGGATGAAATTATTCCCCGGGGTGGGCGCACCGCCGGCACCGACGACCAACGCAAGAGGCTCGCGATATGAACCAAATTCACGAAATCGATTTTTCCAACATCCGGGTGGCCGAGATTCTGGCCGAGGCCGAGGCCCAGGACATCGACTGGCTGCCGGCCCACCGGGACCGCATCCTGGAGCGCGCAGCCAACCCTCGGGCCATGACCGGGTTCTGCCTGCCCTGGGGCAAAACCCACGACAAGGTCCGGCTGCGCCCCGGCGAGCTGTCCGTGTGGGGCGGGTTCAACGCGCACAACAAGACCACGCTGGTATCCCAAGTGGCGCTGAACATCGCCCAGTTCGCACCGGTGGGTATCGCGTCGCTGGAGATGGAACTGGAGGACACCGCTGTCCTGCTGGGCTCGCTCGCGGCCGGTGTCAGCACCCCTGCTCAGCAGTGGGTGAACGAATTCCTGACCTGGTCCGACAACCGAATCTCGATCTACGACCGCCTGGATGCCGTGAAGCCGGAAATTGCCCTGGCCTGCGTGTACCACATGGCGGCCAACCTGGGCTGCAAATTCATCGTCCTGGATTCGATGATGATGTGCTCGGTGTGCGACGACAGCGAGCGGGAGCGGAAATTCGTATCGACCCTGTCCGGCATCGCCAAGATGCTCAAGTGCCACATCGCCCTGGTCCACCACATGCGCAAGCCGCCGCAGAAGGACGAATCCTACATCCCCAACA
Organism: Parahaliea mediterranea; assembly: GCF_003402235.1. Lineage (GTDB taxonomy): Bacteria > Pseudomonadota > Gammaproteobacteria > Pseudomonadales > Halieaceae > Parahaliea > Parahaliea mediterranea. The sequence continues at coordinate 660,706 of NZ_QEWO01000001.1, read as the reverse complement.
AGTTCGACTTCCTCGGCTCCAGTCACATCACGAACCTGGCCATGAGCGTTTTTATCTGCTGGCACGACAAGGCCAAGGCCGAGGAACTGGAAATGGCCGAGCGCACCGGAGACTCCGTCGATGACGAGAAGCCCGACCAGCTCCTGGTCGTCGCCAAGCAGCGCCACGGGAAGTTCGAGGGCCGGATCAACCTGTGGCAGCACGAGTCGCGCCAGTTCACCGGGAACAACTATCGCCGGGCTCAACACATCGAAGTCCGCCAACTGGAGACGCCAGCATGAGCAACCAAGCCGACGAAGTTGAAGATTTTGTGCGCGCATGCCGAGTGGCCGATAGCGCGGACGGGAAGCGCTCCGAAGCCGCGCAGCTCCTGCGCTTCGCTGCCGGCCTGATCGAGAACGATCCCGAAATGGACGGCGGGGCTTCCTGGAGGATTGTCGACGCCCTGGTAATCCTCAAGGGCCTGAATAGCGACTGCCACCTGCCTGGTGTTGATTCGCGCACCGGGCGGGGCGGGAAACTGGAAATCGCTCAATGACCGCCCCCCGCCACGTCAGCCAGATTCTCCCGGGTGTGGTCGAGCAGATTGCAGCGCCAGGTTCCGGCCGCAAGCTCAAGGCTCGCAACTGCAAGGCGTGCGGGGAAACCTTCGACCCCAGCAACGGCGATCAGGTGGTCTGCGGGAGTGTGGCCTGCGCCCTGCAGTACGCCCGGCACAAGCGCTGGTCGGACGAGGCCCAGGCCTACCGGGCAAAGCAAGCCGCGAAGAACACCGCATCGCGCAGCACCGGCCCCGGGCACCAAGCCAGCCAGGCGGTGAACGCCTTCGTGTTGGCTCGGGACCACGACAAGCCCTGCATCGTCCACGGCGCCAGCTGCCCGAATCGGGAGTTCGACGCCGGCCACTTCCAGGGCGCCGACGAAGCGCCAGAGCTCCGGTACAACACCTGGAACATCCACAAGCAGTGCCGCAAATCCAACCGCGGCGCCCACCACCGCAAGAAGTTCCGCAGCACCACGCCGGCCAAGTTCGAGGCTGGTCTGGTGGCGCGCATCGGGCAGGATCGTGTCGACTGGCTCAAGGGCCCGCATGGCGCGAAGGATTACAGCGAGGCCGAGCTCCGGCGCATGGCCAGCATCTTCCGCCGCCGTGAAGCGCTGTACCGCCGGCTTCGGGAGTCACGGAGCAACCAGATCGGATTGCTGGAGGGGTGATGACAGACGCGGCGGAACAGCACCTGGTGAACCGGACTGGCCTTGCGGTCATGTTGGGCTGCAGCCGGAAGAAAACCTACCGGATGGCATCTGTGGACGAGTCGTTCCCTCGGCCCCTGAAAGACCCCTGTGGCACCACGATGTGGCGCAGGTCGGACGTGTTGGCGTACATCGATCAGCTCTGGGAGCGAGCCAATGCCCAGCCGGAGTAACAAGCGTGTCGATCCGTTCTATGCCTCGGGCGCCTGGAAGAAGGTCAGGCTGCAGCGGATCAAGCTCGATGGCTGGCGCTGCACAGAGTGCGGCTGTGCCTGTGGCGGCAAGAAGCGCGGCCAGCCATCGCCCCATGTCGACCACATCAAGACCCGGCGCCAGCACCCAGAGCTGGCCCTGGACATCAACAACCTGCGGACGTTGTGCGAGTCCTGTCACAACCGCAGAACCCGACTCGATCAGCTGGCCCGGCCGCGCATTGGCCTGGACGGCTACCCCATCGAGACCCAACCCGTTGCCCCTGCGAGGTATCGGGATCCATTCAGAGAGGAGAAGTAACCATGGCCCCACGAGCCAAAGCCGCTGATGCGGCACAGGATGCGCAGCCAGCCATTGTCGCCGAAGCGCTTGAGCTTGCGATGCCGGCACAACTGCTGCCCAACCATAACCCTGCGCTGCGTGTTGTCAGCGTGCCTGATGTCGGCGATACGGCCGGCGTTCAGTATTTCCCCATCCTTGCCTGGCGTCAGGCTGACGATGGCTCGCTGGAAGCGGTTACTCCGTGCGGTACGATGCCACTGCCCATTGTCGAGCACGGCTCTGCACTCCTGTTGTACGACCAGGAGCAACGCAAGGCGCTGCTGGATCGCAAGTGGGTGAAGCCGGAGGATTTGGGCAAGCACATTTCGCCCAATGAGGCGGAGCAGGACGCGAACAGTGCAGAGTCTGCCACTGCATCCGAGCCTGTTACCGAAGAGCCGGCCGGGGCCGAGTAGGGGAGGGGGGGGGAGGCCTCTTGCTGCGTGGCAGGGGGTCTCTACCGCACAGGGGTTATTTCCTCGCGCGCTATGTGTAAAAAATCAGATTATCGGGGCCCCGCCCCACTGGAGTGAGTAGTGGAAAAGCGAAGTGACCGCAGTGATTCTCTCGAATCTGAAGTCGCGGCAACGCAGTCCCGGGAGCGCGGTTATCAGGTTCCCTATGGGCTGAAGGCCCTCACGAAGCGCGAAAAAACAGCCTGGAACCAGTACACCGGCTGCAGAACGTCGTGGAGCGAGCCGGAGCTAAGAACGCTTCACCGAATCGTCAAGACCGAGACCAAGCTGGAGAAATTGCTGGTTGAGGCGAACAAGGCGCCATACACGTACGAAAAGGCCGGCGGCTCAATTGCCGAGCACCCGATTCACGTTGCCGTCCGGTCCACGGAGAAGCTGATTCACAGCCAGTTGCGGGTGATCGGCCTGAACACCAGCCCAGAACGCGCAGTCGGCACCTCGCGCAATGGCAAGCTGGCTGTGCCCGGCGGTGAGGATGCGGGTGAAAAGCCTTCGAGCAAAAAAACCCGCGGCGGTAATCTCAAACTTCTGGCGTGACCCAATACGTTGAAATTCCCCAGACCATCCTGGATGCGATCAAGTGCGGGCCTGTCCCTCGTGTCCGCCCCATTGAGGATATCTGCGCAGACCCACAGACCGTAGGTGAGCGGGTTATTGCTTTTGCCGGGAATCACCTGATTGTTGCAGATGGCCCTCTGATTGGTGAGCCGCTAATTCTCGATCTGTACCAGCAGGTATTCATTCTCTCCGTCTTCGACAACCCCTATGGCACCCGATTCGCCAATTTGAGCATTGGCGCCCGCAACGGCAAAACGGCACTGTTGGCGGTGATCTTGCTGGCGTTCCTGATTGGCCCGCTGGCGAAGCAAAATACCAGCATTGCATCCGGAGCCATGAGCCGCACCCAAGCAAGTATCTGCTTTGACTTGATGTACAACACGCTCCTGATGTCACCGGACTGCGAGGGTCTGTTCCGGCCGCTGGCGTCGAAAAAGCAACTGTTCGGGCTTAGCAAGAATACCCGGTACACGGCGCTGTCGAGCGATGCTAAGACCGGCTACGGGCAGAGCTTGCGGGTCATTGTGCTCGATGAGGCCGGCCAGATTCGCGGGCCGACCTCGCCGTTCACCGACATGCTCGATTCCCGGCAGGGTTCGCACGATGATGCGATCTATTTCAAGATCAGCACCCAGGGGCGCAGCGATCTGGACTTTTTCTCGGTTGCCCTGGATACCGCCGAGCGCCAGCAGGACCGGCACACAATTTCGCACGTCTATTGTGCCGACAAGGGAGCCGACCTTGATGATGAGTCTCAGTGGTACAAAGCCAATCCTGGGCTTGGGAAGTTTCGCTCTCTGAAGGATTTGCGCCACCTCATGCGGCAGGCCAAGCAGATACCAGCGAAAGAGTCCGAGGCAAGGAATCAGTACTTGAACCAGCGTGTGGCGATGGAGGGCCTGGCCATCACGCCCAGCATCTGGAAGGAGTGCGCCGGCGAGGTTGATCTGGAGCTGTTCCGCAAAGGCAAGGTCTCCATGGGCCTCGACCTGTCGGCACGGAACGACCTCACGGCCGGCGTGCTTTGTGCCGAAGACGAAGAGGGCAGCGTGGTGCACACCCTGCCGTTCGTGTTCTGCCCCACCTCCGGCATCGAGGAGCGGGCCCGCCGTGACCGGGCGCCGTATGATGCCTGGGTGCGCGATGGCTACATGCTGCCGGTCGGCGGTAAGACTATGGATTTTGACCAGATCGCCGAGGCCCTGCACCTGGAGCTGGGCGCCATGGGTATCCAGGTGAGCGAAATCCACTACGACAAGGCATACATCACGCACTTCCAGGCGGCCTGCGAGCGGGTTGGCGCCTTCCAGGATGCCGAGTGGATTGGCGTTCCCCAGAACTTCAAGGACATGGGCATGCGCCTGGCCAGCCTGCAGATACTGTTGGCCGAAAACCGGCTGCGTCACGGCGGTCACCCGGTGCTGGCAATGGCCGCCAGCGTGGCGGTGGCGAAAGAGGGCAGGGAGGGCGTGTCGGCGCTGGCGAAGAACCTTTCCACGCAGCGCATTGACCCCATTGTCGCCTTGGTCATGGCCGCCTGGCCGTTCGGCGATGGACGCAATCAGGCCGAAGTCATCGACGTTTCAAGCTGGATCGGCTGATACCTCCGCTGTGCAATAGTGGGAAAATCCGGGCAATGCGGGAAAAAGCGGGAAAAATGAATTGTTGAGCAGTCCAGATGGAACGCTTTAGCATTTCACCCATGACCAGACACCGTTCAGACAAATCCACTCGCCAAGGCCACGGTTCCGCATCTGCGGGTAATACCGGCGCGGGCCAGCGTGGTGGGCCAACGCAACGCTGACGCGACAATCCTCAAGGCTGGCACCCAGTCTGAAGACGACCCCTTTGAGTTCATCCTCTCCGACGAGCGCGTAGACCGCCACGGCGACATCGTGCGCGCCGATGGCTGGAAGCTGGCGGACTTCAAGAAAAACCCTATCGCCCTGTTCGGCCACAGCCACAGCCAGATAATTGGTGTGTGGACCAACGTGCGCGTTGAGGGCAAGAAGCTGGTGGGCCGCCTGAAGCTGGCGGAAGAGGGCACCTCTGAGCTGGTGAACACCACCCGCAAGCTGGTCGAACAACGCATCCTCAAGGCCGTATCGGTCGGCTTCCGCATCCTGGAATACACCCCGCGGGACAAGAACGAGCCCTGGGGCGGCTGGGATATCACCCAAGCCGATCTGATGGAGGCATCCATGGTGGCGGTGCCGGCCAATGCCGGCGCCCTGGCCATCGCTAAAGCACTTTCCCCGAGCACCGCCGACATTCTGTTCGCCCGACCGGGCACCACAGAAGGCGGTCCGGAGATTGACCCGGGTCGAGCGACCTTTGAAACCCAAACCCCGAATCTGGATACCTGGCGTGAACGAGCAAAGGCGCTGGGGATTTCATAGGAGCTACGAGCCATGAAGTTCAAGGAAAAGATCGAGGCAGCCCAGCAGAAGCTGGACCAGCTGAAAAGCGATGTCGCAGAGATGATGGGCATTGCTGAGGCCGAAGAGCGCGACCTGACCGGCGAAGAGTCGACCAAGCTGGAAGCGTTTTCCGAGGAAATCGAAGCCACCACCAAGCGCATTGAGGACCTGGAGAAGGCCGAGAAGGCGCTCGGTACTGTCGCTGTGAAGCAGGCCCCCGGCATCATCAAAAAACAAGGCCTCGGCCGCGATCGCAAGCCCGGTGAAATTCTGTTCAAGCAGGCCACCGCTACCCTTATTGGCCACTATTTGAAGCAGTCTCCTCTCCAGGTGGCAAGCGAGCGTTATGCTCATGACCACGAACTGCTTGAAGTCGTGAAGTCTACGGTGAATCCCGCGCAGACTGATGTAAGCGGCTGGGCTGAGGAACTGGTGGACAGTGCGCTGCAGGGATTCCAAGACATCCTGCGCGGCGAGTCAATTGCCGGCGGCTTGCTGGCCGAGGCAGGAACTCAGCTGCAGTTCGACCGCCTGGGTTCAATCACCGTTCCCTCTCGCGCCGGTAGCGACACTGACCTGTCAAGCGGTTTCGTTGGTGAGGGCGGGGCGATCCCGGTGAAGAAAGGAAGCCTGTCGCCCATCACGATTGCACCCTACAAGTGGGGTGTGATCAGTACCTTCTCCAAGGAGCTTCAAATGCGCAGTACACCTGCCATTGAAGCTCTGGTCCGACAGTTCATCATCGATGACACATCGACGCAGCTGGACAACGATTTCTTCGGCACGGCTGCAGCCGTCGCCGGCGAGCGCCCAGCTGGCATGTTCAACGGGGTGGCCGGTACTGCTGGCTCTTCTACCACCGCGCTGGCTGATCGGATTATTGAAGATTTGAATGCGCTAGCGACACCCATCCTGACCGCAAAGATGGGCCGCCGCATGCGCATCCTTTTGAACCCAGTGAATGCTTCAATCATTGCCAACGTGCGAGGTCAGGACGGCTTCATTTTCCGCAGCGAAATCAACAGTGGTCGACTCGGCATGCACGAAGTGCGGCAAAGTCACAACGTTCCTGTTGATGAAATCTGGGCCATCGACATGAGAGAAGTGGCCTGGGCGCCTGGCGTCCCGGTGTTCACTGCCAGCGATAGCGCGACGATCGTTGAGGCAGATGATGACGGCGTCGCTCCGGAAGTGAGCTCCGTCGACGTGGCGGCACGCGACACTGTGAATACTCCGAAGATTCGCTCCCTGTTCCAGACTGAAACTGTCGCGCTCAAGCATGTGCAGTACCTCAGCTGGCACAAAATGCGCGCTGGGTGTGTGAACCGCATCCATACGATCGACTACACCTCGTAAGAGGGCACAGACCAAGGGCTTGGGGGGTCACCGACCCCCATTTTTTTAGGAGGTTCTGGCTTGTCGCTGATGAATCGCATCCGCAATTGGAAGCCGTTTGGTGGCACTGTCCAGCCTCATGTTTCACAAAAGGGCTATGCGCCAACCATGGAGGGCTGGCTGAATACCAGCTGGGACCCCGGTTGGTGGCAGCAGAATTGCCAGCCCCTGAACTTCAGCGGCATCAACGGCACCGTGGAGGCCTGTGTATCGGCCCTCTCGCAGACGGCCGCTATGTGCCCGGCCTTCTGCATTCAGCAGGAGGGCAACGGCGCCAATACCCGGCTGCGCGGTTCCAACCCTGAGCGCGTCCTGAGTCGCCCCAACGATTACGAAACCCGCTCGCTGTTCATCAACAACGTGATCCGCAGCGTGTATTTCGAGGGCAACGCCTACGCTGTCGCTACTCGTGATGATCGCGGCGCTGTTTCCCAGTTGCACCTGATGGACCCGCGCGCCACCCAGGCGGTGATGGACCCGACCAGCGGCGAGGTCTACTACTACGCCAGCCCGAAGCAGAATCAGCCCTTTGATTTTGATGATGAGCTGGACCGCGTCTTTCCGTCCCGCAACGTGTTCCACCTGCGCCTGTATACCGACCGCGATCCGCTCAAGGGGGTAACGCCTCTTCGGGCTGTATCGGCGTCCACTCAGGCCAACAGCGCGATGCTGGGCCACCAGGCGACCTTCTTCTCGCGTATGTCGCGGCCATCCGGGATTCTGTCCACGGAAGAAACCCTGACCGGAGACCAGATCGACATGCTGCGCCAGAAATTCCGCGAGCAATCAGCAGAGATCGACTCCGGTGGCATCCCTGTCCTCGGCGGCGGCCTGAAGTTCCAACAGATGGGCCTTTCCAGCCAGGACGCGCAGCTGGCCGACGCCTTTGGCATGACGGTGCAGGATATTTCCCGGGCCTTCCGCGTGCCGCTCCCGATCATCAACGACATGACCGGCTCCACCTTCAACAATGCTGAATCACTGATGACCTGGTTCCTGGCTTCTGGCCTGGGCTTCCTGCTGGAAAGCCTGGAACAGGAGTTCGCGCGCCTGTTCAGCCTGCCCTTCGGCCGGAAGATGGAGTTCGACACCACCGTGTTGCTGCGCTCCGACTGGAAGACCCGCATGGAGGCCCTGGGCGAGGGTTCCAGCAAGGGCATCTACGCGCTGAACGAGGCCCGGGCCAAAGAAGGCCTGCCCCCGGTGGACGGCGGCGATCTGCCCATGATCCAGCAGCAGATGGTGCCGCTGAACTGGCACGAAATGCAGGCCGCCAAACCGCCAGAGCCTGCGCCAGTCCCGGAGGATGAGGACGTGGAGGCGGCGTTGCGCGACGCCTTTGAGAAGGAGAAGTGCCTTGCCTGACCGCCAGAAACTTTACCCGGCTATTGCCAAGCTCGTTGGCGAGGTGCGCCAGCAGATCGAGGAGAAGTTTTCTCTATCGCTTACCCCCATCATCAATGACATCCACGAGCTGAAGTCACGCGCGCCCGAGAAGGGGGAGCAGGGCCCGGCTGGTGATCCTGGCGAGCGAGGGGAGCAGGGCCCTGCCGGCGAGAAAGGCGACACCGGAGATCAGGGCATCCCTGGGCAGAATGGCGAACCTGGCGTCCCAGGCGAGCAGGGCCCGCAAGGCGAGCCTGGCATTGCAGGAGAGAAGGGCGACCCCGGCGAGCCAGGCCGTGATTGCCCGATTATGCAGCCGGTGCCCATCAAATCCGGCCGCGAATACGCCAAGAACACTCAGGGCACCTACGCCGGCGGCCTGTGGGTATCCAGCAAACACGCCATCGGCGACCCCTCCGAGGATCCGCACGCCTGGGATTGCGTGATCGCCGGCATAGCTTCTGTCAACGTCAAGCAGGTAGAGGGACAGGTGTTCGGCCTCACCCTGCGCTTGTCCAACGGCGAGAAGTTGGAGGACACCTTCCGCCTGCCGTACCCGCTGCACAAGGGTGTCTACCGGGAGGGTGAAACCTACTTCCCTGGTGAGGTGATCACAAAGGGTACTGCCATGTGGCAGGCCGAGCAGAAAACCGACCATGCGCCGCCCGGCAACGGCTGGAAGCAGATTCTGGTGGCTCCCCGCGGCAAGCAGGGCCTGGCCGGCAAGGATGGCGCTGACGCACCCACTGATGACATCGAGGCCATCAAGGCGGAGCTGAAGGAATTGCGCGAGCTGCGCCAGTTCTTCGAAGACCTGCGCGATGGCCTGACGGGTGACGACGATGGCTGATTTTTCCTCTGCCACTGTCGAATACGGCCCGGGCCCCACCAGTACAACGCTGCTGGAAATGCTGAAGTCCCAGCTCGATGTGACCGACGACTCGCGGGATGACGAGCTGGCCCTGTACTTGCAGCTGGCCGGTGAGGCCGCCGAGCGGTACATCGATAACGTCATCGTTCTGCAGCCGGTGAATGAGACATTCAACCGCTACAGATCAGCCATCACGCTGCGTTACTACCCCTACATCGACGGGCTCACCGTGATGGTGGATGGGCAGGATATGACCTCCGAGTTTGAGGTGATCCTGAAAGACGGCCTCGACACCGCCGTGAAAGATCGTTGTGGAGTTCGCCGCGACTGTTGCTACAAGCAGGTGATTCTCACCTACAACGCCGGCCGCGAGCCGCTGCCCGCTGATCTTGGCTTTGCCATCGTCCAGGGCGCCATGGGCTATGAGCTCGGGGGCGACCAGGGTGGACCGGCTTCGCGTGAATCCATTGTGGGCGTTGGCTCCATCGAGTACGCCGGCGCCAGCGATGGCGCAGCTGTCGGCATGGGCATGTTCCCCGGCTCAGCCATGGCCGTCCTGAGCGCCTACAAACGGTGGGTGTGCTGATGTTCAACCCAGCCCGCTACCGCCGCCTGTACCGCCGATTCCTTGGCCCCTTGTCGCAGACCGTGACCATCACCCTGGCCGCTGGCGGCTCCTACAACGTGCCGGCCCATGTCTCCCGCTACCAGGAGCGCGACCTGGTGGAGGGCGGCCCGATTCAGCTGGGCGACCTCCGGCTGATCATCCGCGCCGACCAACTGCCAGACGCCCTGGCTACCGCCCAGCTGAGCTACGCCGATGCAGTGACCATCGACGGCCGGGAGTACGGCTTCATCCACTGGGATTCCTACAGCCGCACCGTAGGGCCCGAGATCATCGCCTACGAGGCGACGGTGAGGGGCTGATATGGCCAGCGGTGATGTGAGAACTGCCGTCAGGGCTGCCGTGGAGGCCGCCGCCGCGCCGTGGGATGTGTTCGACCTGTCCGACTACGTGACCCTGCAGGATGCGCTCCCGAACAGCGCCTCCCAGGTCGTGCTGATCCAGTACGTGGCCAGTGATGAGCAGATGGCCAACATCGCAGGGCAGGGCAACCAGGGCTGGCGCCAGAACAACACTGTGGTGCTGCACCTGGTCACCAAGTCCGGTCAGCCCAGCGCCGCCGCCATCGCCAAGGGTGACGCCATCCGCGAAGCCCTGCGCGGTCAGCGCCTGACCAACAAGATCACGATTGAATCCTGCGAGCCGTTCACCGACTTCGGTGGAGCGGTTGGCGTGTACGGCGCCCGGTGGAAGGGCTACGCCGCGAATATGTTTATTGTCCGCCGCGATTGCGGCTGAAGGAGAGGAAAGTGAGCTCATCCAATCTGGTACGCCTCACCTACATGAAAGAGGCCGCATATGGGGTAAAGCCCGCGCCGCTGTCCGGTGTAACGCTGAACACAGCGCGATTCACCTCTGAGTCGCTGTCGGGCACGCCAGCCACCACAGAATCCCAGGAGCTGCGCGTCGATCGCATGTCCGCCGGCCAGGTGGTTACCGGCCTTGATGTAGGCGGGGGCATTGACTTCGAGCTGGCGCCGGATCAGTTCTTCGATGACTACTTCGAAGGCGCCATGATGAACGAGTGGACGGCGGCGGTGACCGTGAACGCTACCGTTGATCTCGTCCCCAATCCTGCCAATGACCAGGAGGCCGAGCTGACCCTGGGTAGTGCATTTGCGAACCTCTACCCCGGCGCGATCCTGAAGCTTGAGCCCTCTGGCGCCGATCCGGTCATTGTCTCGGTGATCAGCATCGATACGCCCGACACTGTTTTCACCGTGGCCACCATGCGCGGCGAGGCTGAGATTACCAGCGAGACTATGGATGTATCCCTGCCGCCCTACCTGGATATAGGCGCGCAGCAAATCTCGTTCCTGAACGTGAAGACCTACGATGATGTTCTGGACGGTGCTGGCCCCGCGGCACACGGTCAGACCTACTTGGGTGAGCTGGTTTCTGGCTTCAGACTGACCGCCCAGTACGGATCAATCGTCACTGGTTCTTTCGCCACCTTGGGCAACGGCTACCTGCAGGAATCCCCCTCATTCGATCAGCAGGCGGTGACCGCTGGCGGCACCGTAGTGCCCGCCGGCACAACCAATCAGCTGAACGCATCCATCGACGTGCCCCTGGTGGCCAGCGGCGGCGAGTCCACCACCTTCTGTATCGAGAGCTTTACCATCGAGATGGATAACGGCCTATCGGCCCGCAACTGTATCGGCAAGCAGGCTCCCACCGGTTACGACCTCGGCACTGCCACCATCAACATCAGCGCCAGCATCTACAACTCCGAAAGCAGCTACGAGGCCTTCATGCCGGCCAAGCTCAGCCAGGCGCCCGTTTCGCTGACCTTTGTTATGCAGAACATGGAGGGCGGATACGCCTACCACCTGCCAGCCGTGCAGCTGTCATTCCCTGACCCGGCGGCCACTGGCCGCGACCAGTCCACCATGCTGGAGGCCTCCGGCGTGGCCAAGGTCGGCAGCGGCGACATCACCAGCGCACTGCGCATCTACAAACTTCACGACTAAGAGGCACCCATGGACAAGCTTCAAGCCTACAAGCTTGACAAGGCCTTCACCGATGGCGTGGAGTTGAGCCTGGATGCCGCCCCGGACGTGGTGTTCAAAGTGCGCCTGCCCAGCCAGTACAACCGCGGTTACACCCAGGCCGTGTACGGCGATGCCGACTTTGATGTGGACGCCAATGGCAAGGTGCAGATGAAAGGCGGCATGGTTTCCCTGAAGTGGAAGCAGGAAGACGCCTTCTTCGAGCACTGCCTGCTCACCATGGACGGCCACCCGATCCCGGAGAAATTCAAGACGGATTATCCGGGCGCCGTCACCGAACTGTTGATGAAGGCCAACCAGCTGGCCGCTGACCTCGATGGCCGCGTGGGTGAGGCGGCAAAAAAGTCGTCGACTTCCTCGACTGGCAGCACCGCTGGTCAGGACGAGAGCGATTCCACAGTGAACTTGAGCAGCGTGGGCAGCTAGACGAGAAGGACAGGCGGCCGGAGGTCAGCCGGGAGCGGGGAATTATCGGGGCCCTGCTGGAGCTGTCGACAGAGCGCCCCTCTGGTTTCGGGGTGGCATCGATACCGATCAGCAAGGTGTGGCAGTACCTGGAGCGCTTCGGCTGCCCAGATTGGTGGGAACCGGTATTGCTGCAGGCGGACGCCACGCTGGTGGCGAGGATGAACAGTGAGCACAAAGGTAAAACCGTTCAATCAGATCAACGTGCGGGCCAGCGCGACCCGCGCGGCGCAGTTCGTGCAGGATAAGAAAATCGAGCTATCCCGCAAGGTGATCACTGAACAGCAGTACGCCGGCCGCTTCCCTGATGAGTATGTGTCCTATTCCGGCACCGTTGGCCGCAACCCCTTCCGCGACCCGGAAACCTTCTTCCGGGTGATGCGAACCCGGGCCAAAGACTACCGCCAGCGCTTCACCTTCCTGCCGGCGGCCAATGCCGCCTACCGCGAATTGCTGGACGCAGCAGAACTGGCCTACCGCACCGTGATTCAGCAGGCCTACCGGTACGGCGTGAAGTCCGGCAACTACCGGGGCTCGTTCATTCTGTTCACCCGGCAGGGCGCCACCAGGACGGTGCTGACCTCCCTCGATGCCCTGGAGAACGCCACCCAGGAAACCATCTTCGAAATTCTTTCGCCGCTGGCCTACGGCTCCACCGTTGAGGCCAACGCCCTGTATCACGCCCAGCTAGGTGGTGTCCTGTATCACGCTGCAGAGGTGGTGCGCAGGGCCTACCCCAACCTGGCCGTGCGCTACGTCTACCACAAGGCCGCTGCCTTCAACTTGCCTCACAAATACGATGTGCCGGTGCTATCCATCGGTTCCCGCGAATCCCTGCGCGACAAGGTGACCAAGCCGGGCAAAAACTACCGCCGCCGCCAGCGGCTACGGAGGGCTCGTGGCAACTGAGCGCGATGATTACCTGCTGCGGATTGCCGTACAGGTTCAGAACGACAGGGCACTGCAGCAGCTCACCCAGTCGCTGAACACAGCATCCAAGGTCGCCCCACAGGCCGGGAAAGCCGTCCAGACCGAGACCAAGAACACCGCCGCCTTCGGCCGTACCGCGCAAAACGCCAGCTACCAGTTGCAGGACTTCATCGTCCAGGTGCAGGGCGGCACGGACCCCATGCGTGCGCTCGGGCAGCAGCTGCCGCAGATGCTGGTCGGTTTCAGCGGTATCGGTGTGGCGATTGCTGGCCTGACCGCTGCAGCTCTGCCCGCCCTGATAACTCTGTTTCGGGACTCCAGCGATGAGGCCGGCGCCCTGTCCGATAACTTGGGCACTCTCGATACCTCGATCAGCCAGATGGCGCGCACGATCAATACGGTGGATTTTTCCAACTGGATTGACGAATTCCGCGAAGCTAGCTCGGCCCAGCGTGAGTTTATGGAACAGACGCTGGAGAACGACAGGATACTCGCGCAGCGTGCGCGCAGCGATGTAGCTGGGAACCTGGCCGGCACACTATCCGGGCTGAATGCGCGCAACAATATGATGTTCACGGGCAATCCCGCATTCATGGATGCCCGGACTCAGGAGCTATTGAGGCAAGGTGCGGCTGATCAGACCGCCGGGGCGGTGGCGGAAGAGCTGGGTTTGTCGCTGGAGATGTTTCGCGAGGTGCTGCCGCTGCTGCAGCGTGTTTCCGATTCCAGGGGCGCCGATCAAGAGGCTGTGGCGGCGCTGCGCGGGCATTTGATTGAGTACAACAGCACGCTGGAGGAAAACAACGCCGCGCTGAACGATCAGATCGACATGACCTGGCGCTTGACCGAGGCGAACAAGGCCTTGGCTGATTCCGAAAACGCCCAGCTTTTGGCCGGATTGCCTAGCCCCCGCGAACGCAGCGACCGCGCACAGCGCTTGATTGATGAAGCCGATCGGATGCTGGCGGAGCTGAATTCGCGCACAGGATCAGCCAAATCACCGACACTCTCGCTCGCCACTCCCTTTGGTGGCGACCCCGAAATCCTCGCCCGTCTCACTGACCACCAGAAGGCCATGTCGGACGAGATCGCGCGCAGCAACGAGCTATTCCGCCAGTTCAATCCACAGGTGGCCCAGTACCGCGACCTGATGTACGACCTGGACGAGGCGCTGCGCCTGGGGGTGATCTCGCAGGCCGAGTACGACACCAAGGTCGCCGATGCCGGCAAAAAACTGGACGAATCGCTGGAAGGATGGACGCTGGGCAAGGAGGCCGTGGAGGTCTTCGACAGCTCATTCCAGACCATGCTCGATGGGGTCTTGCAGGGCACCACCTCGCTCAGTGATGGCATCAAGAGCATGGTCAAGGTGATGATTGCCGAGCTGGCCAAGCTGGCAGCCTACAAGTTCATTGCCAACACCTTCGCAGGCACCGCCATTGGCGATGCGGCGGCCGGCCTGCTGCCGAACGCCAAGGGCAACGCCTTTATCAACGGCCAGGTCACCGCCTTCGCCCGGGGTGGCGTGGTGAATGGCCCCACCGTCTTCCCCATGGCCAACGGCATGGGCCTAATGGGCGAGGCAGGGCCAGAGGCCGTCATGCCCCTCAGCCGTGATAGCCGTGGCCGGCTGGGGGTGAGTGCTGGCATGCCTAATATCACCATCAACAACAACGCCCCCGGAGTAGACATTACCCCGCGCCAGACCGATAACGGCCTGACCATCGATGTAGTGATGAACCAGATGGCTCTGGCCGTGCTGCGGGGCGGAAACCCCATGAGCGATGCCATGGAGCGCACCTATACCCTGGGTCGCGGGCGAGGTGCGTACTGATGCCAATCTCTGACGAATTGAAAGCCGTCTACGCTACCGCGCCGAATAATGACTACTACGTTGAGACACTGGAGTTGAGGCACCCGCAGTTTCAGCACGGCAGCCGATTCATCACCAACCAGCTTTCCGGGTGGCCGGCCAGCATCGAAGACGGCAGCGAGGTGTACTTCGAGTTTCTGCCGTTTGCGGTGGTGCCGCCACAGGCCGGCGAGGAGGGCAACCTCAACCTCAAGGTGGTGATCGATAACGCTAGCGAGCTGCTGATGGAGCAGCTGGAAGACCTGTCCACCAAGCCGACCAGCCCCATTACCGTGTTTTACCGCATCTACCTCGCATCTGACCGGCACACAGTGCAGAACGACCCACCTCTGAAACTGGATGTGCTGGCCGTAACAGCCAACCCTAACGTGATCAGTTTCACCGCCGGCCTGTCGAACCTGCGCGCCATTCCGTTCCCCGGAATGCTGTACACCACCGCGCTTTACCCAGGGCTAGACCGATGAGAACCCTGGGCGATATGCGTTGGATCAACCAGTACGTGGGACTGCCCTATGCGCTCGGCGGTCGCGGCCCCGATGCCTTCGACTGCTACGGCCTGTGCGCCCTGGTCTACCGGGAACAATTCGACATTGAGCTGCCCGACTGGAACGAAACCGTGTTGGAGCTGAGGGGCAGGGCGCTCGCGATTGAGAGTGAGCTACACAGCGGCACCTGGACGGAGCTGGAAGCGCCAGAGGATGGCTGCTTTGTGGTCTGCTACCGCAGCAAGGCCGCCCACCACCTGGGCTTGTATTTCGCTGGCGGGGTGCTGCACGCCGCAGAGGGCGTTGGCGCCGTGTTTGAGCCGGCGCACCGGTTCCAAAAGCAATACGGCAGGCTGGAATTCGGGAGGTGGGCACCGTGAGTGAGATTGTCATCTACTTCAACCCACTGCGCCGCGACAGTGCCGTCACCTACCAGGCGCCCGCCGGCACTGCGCTCATCGACTTTCTGCAGGCGGAATTCCCCACTGGGTTTGATGGGGTGCTGCACGTTCTGGTGAACATGAAGCCCCTCGACCTCAGCAATCTGGATTACAAAATCCAGGACGGCGAGCGAGTCATCATGCTCGTTGCCCCCGGAGCCCAGGCCGCCATCGCCGCGTGGAACTATGTCTACCCGTATCTGGTCCAGGCCTTGGTGGCTGCAGCGGTTGGCCTTGCTGTATCGCTGATCTTTGCGCCGGATGCCCCAAAGGGGTTCGATGGCGGCGAAGAATCCCCCGTCTACTCCATCAACGCCACCCAGAACCGCGCGCGCCTGGGCGAGCCGATTGCGTCCCACTACGGCACCGTTACTTTCCCGCCGGATTACGGCGCGGCGCCCTATGTGTTCTATGACGAGTCGAGTTCCGACATGTACGTGGATGAACTGCTCGACCTTGGGCATGGGGAATACATCATTCATGAGGTTACTGTCGGCGAAACGCCGGTGGATGCCCTGGAGCCCGGCGCCGTGCGCTACTGGGTGTATGGCCCCGACGACCACAACCAGACCCTGGGCACCATCGAGGCCGACATCTGGAGCCAGATCGCCAGCGGCCCAAACCCAAAGCCCTTTGTGGAGAATATGTTCACCAGCCCGGAGGTGGAGAGCTGGGAATTCAACGATGACCGCAACGACGAGGTGAGCACGCCGGCCGCCTTTGCTGGGCGCGCCTTCGCCGCCGGTGGTGGTCAGCTGGGGCGCATCACCGAAGTGGATTCCAGCCTCGACATCGGCCCCGGTGACACGATCACCCTGGCCAACACCGTGAGCAACAATGTGTCTTTTGTGGTGGCCTTTGCCGTGGTGGATAGCGGCGACCCCACCAAAATGACGCTGTTTGAGGGCTACGGGTCCAGCATCATCCAGGATGAAGACCCGCTCCCCGGCGCGACTACCTATACCCTGAACACCACCACCAACAACATGATCGCCGGGCCATTCCGCGCCCAGAAAGGCGGCATGACCATCGACGCCATCGATGTGGATATCCTGTTCCCCCAGGGGCTGATGACCATCGAGGGCGACGGCGACCAGCGCTATCGCGACATCGAAATTCAGGTGACCTACCAGCAGATCAACCCGGACACCGGTGCCGCCATCGGCGCGCCCATCGTCAACAGCAAAACCTACCGCTACAAAACCCGCCGCCCCGTTCGCGACACCATCAGCAGCGGCCCGCTCGCCCCGGGCGCCTACGAGGTGACCGTCCAGCGCCTGACCGCCTTTGCCGGCCGCGGCCTGTCGCCCGAGCAGACCATCTGGGCTGGCCTGAAGGGTCATGTGGTGCTGGACGCAACCGCCACCGCCTACGGCCCCGTCACCCTGATGGCATTGCGCATGAAGGCCACCAACGGGCTGGGCCAGGCGGCCCGCTCCCGCGTGAAAGTTACCGCCACCCGGGTACTGGCCTCCGGCGACTCTGACAACCCCATCACCGTGATCAAGGACATCTGGCTCAACACCGACTACGGCATGAAGCGCAGCCTGGAAGAGCTGGACACCGCCGCCCTCGATGCCCTGGAGGCCGAGTGGGATACTGAGCCCAGCTTCAACGGCAGCTTCGACAGCCGCAACACCGGCTTTGAGGCCATGCAGAGCGTGATCAGCCTGGCCGGCGCCCGGGTGCTGCACCAGAACGCCCTGATCACCGTGGTGCCAGATCGCGTCCAGGCAGTGCGCACTGCCATGTTCGGCATGGCCAACATCCTGCCCGACAGCTTTGAGCTCACCTACACCTTCGACACCGAAGGCGACTTCGACGGCGTGCGCGTGGAATACCGCGATCCAACCACCTTCAACCCGGCCTACGCCGTCTACCCCGAAGATGCAGAACAGCCAGAAGCCTTCACCCTGTTTGGTTGCACCAGCGCCAGCTACGCCCAGCAATTCGCCACCTACCTGTGGAACACCCGAACTCGCCGCCGCAAGGCCGTAAAGTTCGACACCGAACTGGAAGGCCTCATTCCGCTGTTTGGCGACCGTATCGGCGTCTCCCATGCAATGCCCGACTGGGGTCAGTCCGGCGTCATCCTGGAGCAGCTGGGCACCAACACCTACCGCGTCGACCAGGCCCTGGACTGGCAAAGCGAAAACATCGTCCTGCTGCGCGACGAGCACGGCAAGCCAAATGGGCCCTATACCGTCACCGTGGGCGCCACCAAAGACATCATCGTCTTCGACACCGCCCCGGGCATCACGGTGGCAACCCCGGGCAATCGCGAGCCCACCCTGTATTCCTTCGGCAGAACCTACGAGCTGATCAAGGACTTCATGGTCACCAAAATCACACCCCAGTCGGATCGCATCATTCGGATTGAGGGGCAGCTGTATGACGAGGCGATTTACAGCGGCGCACCGGCGCATATGGGGGGCGTGTAAATGGCTGATCCGGCGTGGAGCGATGTAAAAAGCCTCAACCACTGGGACGGCGCTGACGGCGCGACTGCCAGCCCGGATCAAGTGGCAGGTGTTTCGTGGACGTTCTTTGGCGATGCTCGCCTGGAGGGCTCCAGAGGAGTTTTCGGTAGTTCTGCCGCGCTTGAGTGCGGCGGAACGAATGCCACCGGCAGAGTTGTCGGAACCGGCATACCCGATTTTGGAACGGCCAATTTTGCTATCCAGTTTACAATCCAGGGCAACGCCAACGCATCTGCGCGAGTGCTGTTTGACCAGCGCCCAAGCTCAACCAATGGAAATTATTTGCTGGTCTATGTGGATGCGTCCAACAAGCTCGGCATCTATGTAAACGGCACTCAGCTTTACACCAGTGGCGGCAATATTTTCACTGGATCGGTTCGGCAGATCGGGATAAAGCGAATTTCTGGCAGTGTCCAGGTATGGATAGATAATTCACAGGATGGGGCCGGTTTTGCTCTTGCTGCCAGCCTGAGCGTTGGCGCGAATGGAACCCATGTCGGTGGTAGTGCGTTTAATCCCGGCACCCAGGCGATGGCGGCGTGGCTTGATGAGTTGCGTATCGTTACAGGGGCGTCTGCGGACATTGATTTATCTGTGGCGCAGTCTGCGCCGTGGCCGAATGAGCCATCGGTTCCCGTTCTAACAAACCCGGCTGGCACAGCCGCAGGCCCAAATTCTGCTGACTGGTCTGTCAATACTGATGGCGACACCGGAACGATCTATGTTATCGCCTCTCAGTCCACAACCAAGCCCAGCGCGCCGCAGATCAAGGCCGGCGAGGACCACACTGGATCGCCGGCCACCTGGAGCACTAACCAGCCGGTCACAACTACTGGCACCCAGAGCGGAACCGCGACCGGGCTGAGCGCCGGGACCTGGTATTTCCATTTCCTCTGGAATGACGGCAGCGGCGACTCGGCTGTTGTCACCTCCAACAGCTTTACGCTGGAGGCGGGCTGGGCAATCACCCAGCAGCCAGTGAATACCACTGTTTATGCTTACGACAATGCCGAGTTCCGGGTGGTCGTTAGCGATCCAACCGGCACTGCAACCTTCCAGTGGTATCGGGTGGAAAGTGGTGGCAACACACCAATAGCTAGCGAAACGACCGACGTTTTGGTCATCGCGTCAGCAGCCCTTGATGATGACGGAAGCCAATACCTGTGTGTCGCATCACGCGCCGGAGAAGCCGACCTCACCACCAATGTGGTCACCCTCACCGTGGTGGCTCGCTCAACCCAAGTATTGCCGGGCAGTCTGCACGGGGCCAGCTACCCATCGTTTTTCCCCTGCGCCACCTGGCAGTTCGATCAGCAAATAGGCCCAGAGGTCGCCCGTACTCGGTTCTCATCAGGCTGGACCCGCCAGCGAAAGCAGTGGAGGGAAGAGGTTTCCACCGGCACCCTGTCTTTCTCCATGCCCACCACCATGTTCGACAACTGGTCCCGCTGGATGATGAACAACGGGTATCAGTGGTTCACGTTGTTGCTGGATCGATTCTTTGGTGTGCGCGCACTGTATGAGGTTCGGCTGACCTCTCGTATTGACTGGAAGTATAGAAACTACAATGTGGTTGATGCCGTTGTTAGATTTGAGCTTGGCGCAGTCGTTAATTCTGGCGAATGGGACGGCTTGCCCGACACCGAAACTCCTCCAGACTTTGGGCCCGATGATAAACCGCCAGGTATAGAGAACCGTCCGGAATGTGAGCCTTACTCCTGCAGTGCCTACGAAAGTGCCATGCGAGACGGCCTGGGTCTCGAGTACTTTCCGCTGTACTCGCCCAGCGATGACACCTGGGAATTCCCGTTTAGCGGGCCAAGTCAGCTACGTGCCTGCATTGGTTTCGGCTGGCCAGGCGCCCTGCAGAGCAATTGGGCAGGAAGCAGCAATGGATTCATAAAAGGCACGCCACTGGCCTGGCAACAGGCGGATTCGGCTCCAGTTTTTTGTAACGGAGAGGTCAGGCAGTGCGCAATGATCAACTATGTCCCGGGGAATGGGATTCCGGGAATTTTCCCTCCTCTCGCTAGGTGGGGAAGTATGTCTGTTGGGGCAATTGTCACCGGCCTCGCCAGTAGTATGCGCATTTCAGGCACGTTCATGTCGGCGCGCGACAACTACCTATTCCCCGGCGGATATTCAACAGCATCCAGGGCTGATTGTAGATTTACCGTTACCGCAGACCTCGGTGGCGGCGTTGTTTCCACAGGTCTGCAGATACAGACCTACGTATTAGGGGAAACCGAGACACTAGAAATCGACCTGGGATTCGTCGGAGACAAGTGGCTTTCGGCGGCCGCCAGTGTTCGCATCTATCCACTGGAAGTTGTGTCTGAAGAAGGGGGCCTCATCACGTTCAAGAGCACGGTGGAGGCCGCAATGTCCCTTGGTGCGGGCTCATTGCGAAAAACGCACACTGCATTTTATGTGTCTTCTGGCTACCCAACAGGAATAAATGAATCTGGAAACCAAAACTGCTACTTCTATGGGGCGAATCTGTCCTTTATGAATTTGGCTGGAGAGTTTTTCAACGAAGACATCGATATTATCGATGTTGCTGGCATAGCGTTTGATCGTAACCATCCTGATTATGTGCCGCCGGGGTACTGCAACATATGACCGCCTACCCCGCCAACTACCCAAAGCCAGCCCACTCCGGCATCGCCGGCCACATCGACCCCGGCATCCGGCGCACCTCTGTGCCCGCCGCGCTCGCCAACCAGGTGACAGTATTCAACTCGCCCGAGGACGGTCTGTCACTCACCTTCGAGATGACCAACGACTGGTATGCGGTCTGGTACGAATGGGTGCGCACCTACGCCTGGATGTGGTTTGAGATGGACATTGTTAGCCGGCACACACCGGTCAACATCACCTCTCGGCACCGCATACGGTTCATCTCCGAAATCCAGTTGCAAAAGTTAGGTGATAACTGGCTGTCCATTTCAGTACAGGCAGAGATTATGCCGGCTGATGCGGAAGACCCGAACGCGCCGGTGCCAGAGTATGACTGGGTGATCGCCGGCACGCCCGATGACCCCAGTGCAGATTGGGAGCTTGCCGGCACGCCTGCATCACCTTCAACCGACTGGACTATTGACCACCTCTACTACTGGGGGAACAAACGATGACTGACTTCTACCGGCGCGTTCGCCACCTTTATGGCTCGGCGGCTGACTGGGCCACGGATGATCTTCAGATCGGCCTGGGCGAGATTGCCTTTGAGCTTGGCAATGATGACGTGCTGCGCGCGAAAGTCGGCAATGGCACTGATACATTCACCAACCTGGATTACCTGTTAGACCCGCTCTGGGCCAGCGTGGGCAATGACGCCTACAACATCAATTCTGGGCGGGTGACCATCGGCAGCAGCAGCCCGAAGGACAAGTTTTCGGTGATAGGCGGCAACCACACGGCGGGCGTCTATCGGGCTGCTATCCCTACCGATGGGCAGCTTCTGGGCGGCTCTGCCTATGGCGCTTTTTCAGAGGCCGACACACCCAATGCCGGCGCCACCGTTCATGCCATTGCTGCTGGTGATTGGTCAGACACCAACTTCGGCGCCCGCCTGCGGTTCACGGTGGTGGAAGAGGGCACGACCACCACAGTCACAGGTATGTACCTGCATGACGACAAATCCCTGGACGTGTTGGGTGGCAGATTCCGCTTGCGCCAGTCTCACCCTCCGGCTTCTGCATCTGCGCCCGGTCAGCCAGGTGAATATGCATGGGACGCGGATTACGAATACCGGTGTGTCGCAGTTGATACCTGGAAGCGCACAGCGCTTTCGACCTGGTAAGGAACGCCATGGAACACCAAACCATCATCAACCTACTCGGTGGGCTCGTGTGCGTACTGGTCGGCTGGTACATGCACCGCGTGTGGGAAGAAATGAAAGCGCTGCGCCAGACCGGCGACCGCCACAGTGAGATTATCCAGCAGTTGCAATTGCTGGTGGCCGGCGAGTATGTAAAGCGTGCCGAGTTCGATCAGCACATTCTGCGGGTGTTCGACAAGCTAGATGCCATTTCCTCGAAGCTCGACAAAAAGGCGGATCGATAATGCGCCACCTCACCCTGGCCGAGGCGCTGTTGAAGCAACACGAAGGCAAGCGCCTGCACCCTTACCACTGCACCGCGGACAAGTTGACCATCGGCTACGGCCGGAATCTGGAGGACAAGGGTATATCGGACGCTGAGGCCCTGTACCTGCTGGCTAACGACATCGCCGAGTGCGAACAGGACATGGCCACCTTCAGCTACTGGCCGGCTCTGAATGACAGCCAGAAGGCGGCGCTGATCGACATGCGCTATTGCTTGGGCGCCGGCGGCTTCCGAGGCTTCCGCAACATGCACAGCGCACTGGAGCGCGGCGACTACCCGGCGGCGGCCCGGGAGGTGCTGGACAGCAAGTTTGCGCGGCAGGTGAAGGGCAGGGCCCAGGACATAGCCGACATGCTGGTGCTGCCGGAATGAGCGACTTCCTCGCCCGCTACAAGTTCTTCCACCGGCTGCTGATCCTGTGGGCCATGTGGATCATCACCTGGACAGTGATGGAAACCTACCTGCTGGCCTGGCATGACAAGGTGACCACTCCGGTAGGCGTGTTCGGTGGTGCGGTGATTGGCATTCTGGCGGTGGCGGTGGGCTTCCTGGAGCGGGCGAAGTGATCGACAAGATGGTTGCCTACGCCCTCGGCATTCTCTGTGCGGCGCTGGCTGTTGTGCTGGTGTACGGCTGGATTCAGCTGGGCGATGCGAAGCTTGCTGCGGCTGAGTGGGAATCGGAGTATCACCAGGCAGCCCACGAGGCCCATATCCAGAAGCGCGCGGCCGGGATGTGGAAAGCCCAGTCCCTGCGCTGCTCTTCGCTGGTAGACGACTGGAAGGCCGCTGCTGACGCTGCCACTGCTCGGGTAGCTGCGACCCTGCAGGAGCTGGATCTGTCCGAGAGGGCGCGGGAGGGCCGTATCACCGCGATTATCCGCTCTGGTGGCGATAGCTGTGGTTCGGTGATGCCGAAGGCGAGGGAGGCGTTGGGGCTGTGAGATTGCTTTTCTGTTTGCTGCTGACTGGCTGCTGCACGCCTGAGTTCGTGGAAGTCCCGGTGGAGGTTCAGGTGCCTGTCCCGGTGCCCTGTATCGAGGAAATCCCCCCACACGTCCCCTGGGCCACTGAATCGCTCTCAGAGGGCGCTACGGACGGTGACATGCTCCGCGCCCTGCTAATCGAGCGCGAGCAGTATCAGGGCTACACGGCGAGGCTGGTGGCGATATTGAGTGGGTGTCAGTCGTAGGCCAGACCTCACAGCAACCACTCCCTCTCATCGCTCTCAGTAGAAATCCACAGCACCGGCATCGGGTATCCAACCTGGGGCTTGAGGGAAGCCATGAGCACCCCGAAGCGCCTGAGCTTGCCGCCCTCTGGCAATCCCTCGATAACGGCGTCCAGGGGAACCTTGTTGATGCTGGTGCACTGGATCAGGGTGATGATGTGGATGTCCACCGCGTTGCCGCTGCGGCCGGGGACACTGAGGTGCCAGCCGGTGCACTTCGGGACGTGGCACATGCGGGTGTGGATGGGGAGAGGCATGGCGGGGAGCTTAACCCAATGTCGGGCGCCGGTGGAAACCCCGCGTGGTTAGTGGGTTTGCGGGGTGTTTTTGGGGAGTCCGGCGCCGGGGTTATAGCCAGCTCACTGGCACAAATGCAGGTGTTGTTGTGACCGTTTGCCGCCCGCCCCACCAAAGACGCGCTGTCCGGAACTTGTGCTTCCGAATTTTTGCCCGCCGGCAAGGCTCCATCAACCTTCCTCCGCTGGCGCGGGTGGGAGGGCGCACCAGTGAGTGACATAGTCCATTGCTATGCTGACTGGCCCGCTGCAATACCAAACCCAGTAGTCCGGCGTCCTGTATTCGCGGTGAGAAACAAGTTGGTTGCTCCCGTAACTGATTAGCACGGGCTTCCCCGGCTCCGGCAGCCGCTCCGACACAGGCACCCACCGTGGCACCTGCTCGCGGAGGGCTGCGTTGTCGGATTCTACCTCCTGGAGTTTCGCGGCCAGAGTGGCTATCTGCTGGGCTTGCTGGTCGCAGACCTCGGCAATGGTCATGCCTACAGATTTTTCCATATCACCCACCTCCACTGGATTCGAGGGCGGTGTCAGAACCGCCAAAGCACAAGCAGCTACCCTCACGAATGCACAGGTCGCCGGCCAAGTTCTCGCAACCTATCGAGGGATGCTGTTCAACAGGCGCTGCCATTGCGGCATCTATCGCCTCCCTGACGCTGCTGCACTGGCCCTCTATGCTCCAGCCGTGCCCGATAAGTATTTGGCACCACTCGCCGTGGCTATCTCGCTCCTCGCTGGTGATGTCATGCCGGCAGGTATCCAGCCAATCCAGCCGCCCCGCGTCCTGCTCTGCCGCTGTGAGCTTGGATTCTAGGTGCGTTACAACCTTTTCCCGGCTGGCAATCAGAAAATCGCCGTCCTTGATGGATGCCCGTAGGCGCACTATCTCCCCCTCCCGCTCTGCCAGGAGGGCGATTGCTTCTGACAACTTAGCTTCTAGCTCCTTGATGACTTCCTCCGCATCTTTCCCAACTTCAGTTTTTTGATGTATGACCTCCTGTTGGCTTCCTGTTTGCACGTCCGGCATACCCTTGCTCCTTTGTAAGGTATTGTATTTTCCTCGTTGAATTCGTGCCCGCTCGGGCAATGCGTCCTGCTGGCTAGGTGATGTCTTCCTCTATTTATGCAGTCATTTGCATTGTCCCTATGCGTCCCCAGCTCTAAGTGATCTGGATTAATACACTTCCGGTTGTCACACTTGTGGCGAACAACAAAGCCATCGGGTATTGGCCCATGCTCTAACTCATAAACCACTCTGTGCGCCCCCCTTACCTTGCCATTTAGCCAAACACCGCCATATCCCGTGCTATGGTTAGATCCAATCCACCATATACACGACGTTTCCGGTATGGTGGTTGAAAGTTCCCGAATCCGTTCAGCCACATCACTCATCGCCGGCTACCTCCGGGGTGGTTTCTTCCCACATTTGGTGGCCGCAGTGAGGGCATTCGCCGTCAAAACACCAGATGTCCTCAGACTCAAATTCACTGCCGCACTTCTCGCACCGCTCCATATCACTCTCCCGCCGCTTCGGTGTGGGGTTAGTCCAAGTGCTCTTGAACAACGTCATCAAGCCATGTCGCCTTTGCCAGTACGGCCGACCTGATTTCCGGGTCAAGCCTCGGGTCGAACGTCATCCCGCGCAGAAAGTTGGCGGCGTTCTCCAATTCCTGCAGCAGCTTTTCTTTCATTTCCTCGTCCATCCTTCCTCCCGGCCATAGGCCATGTGGGGGCCGAAGCCCCTATGGTTAAAAGAAACTCGGCTTTGCCACAGCCCGTGTGAGCGCCATAAGGCCCTGCTGCAGGTGCGTCTTGCCAATGCTGATCCAGCGGCGGGCCTCGGCATCGGGGGTGCCGAACTCTGCCGTAATGCGATCCTGGGTAGCGTGGAGCTTGGCGATCAGTTCCTCGAACTCGCCGCCCTTGGCCTTGATTTCATTCATCAGGTCGATTTCTTCCTGACTCAGTTCGCGGTAGCCGGTGATTTTCCGGTGTTGGTTTTCCATCCTCACTATCTCCTGCCCGTCGAAAGGGTGGGCTGACCCGTAATTGGTGGCGGTGGCCTGCTATCACTCGCCTCGCAGGATAGGCCCGGTACGCGCATACCGTTTATCCGCACCGCCATAAAAAGTTGCCCCACGCCCTGTGGGGTGGGGCTTATTGGGTGGTAGCCGGCTGGCGCGCCCGACCTACGGCCAGTGCCTGCTTGATGGCTCGGCATATCTGGTTGAGGTATGTGCGCTCTCGGGTGGGCCGATCTGGCAGCTCCACCATCCAGCACTCGCCATAGGCGTTCTGCATGGCTTCGCTGTTGTCCAGGCATTCCATTTCGCAGGTCACCGTAATGTCCTCGTCCTGCTCAACCTCGCGCAGCCTGTCGGTGATCTCGTCCCAGTCAGGCTCCAGCGAGGGGCCGCGGATGAACTTCAGCGCCAAGTAGTCATCGTTGCACGAGGCGAAAAACGACTTCACCTTGTGCTGCTCGCCCATCGCCCCCCAATAGTGCGACCAGGCCTCGCCGTAGATTTCGATGGTCACCTTGCCTTGGCCGGGGCCGAAGTCCTCGAAAATCACTGATATTGGGTCTAGCCCTTCAGCGCCGGTGATGCGCATTTTCTCGACCTGAGAAATGGAAACCTCCATCAGCACCCCCTCCGCACTGAATACCCCTGATACACATTCAGACTCCCAGCCCTGTGGCCATGCGCGTAGGCTCGGGGGTACAGACGCTGGAATACCTCGTCATCGCTCAAACAACCCTCGAACACCCGCACCGTTACCCGCTCACCGGGCAGCGGGTTGGAGAGGGGGTGGATATTCACTGTTGTGGTCATGGTTGCTCTCCTGTTGGGGTGGCCGCGAACTCAACGCCAGACATTAGTTTTCCATCAGTCATAACCATGCTTGGCGCCCAGCCGCCCCGGCATATAGGCAGCCATTGATCGTATGTGGCCGTTTGGCTGCCGAAACTGCTGGCGCCGGTATCAGCAAGCCAGCGCGCAAGCTCCTCCGGCGTCGGGAATGCTGGCGATATTGGCGTCCCTTCGCTGGTGTCCTCATACATCATGTAGTGAGTGCGCTCGCTGTCCGGCCAGTCGGGCATGTAGTCGTCCTTATCCGGAGCGCCGCCGAACCACTCAACCGCTTCTTGCAGCCCCTCGGATTGCGCTTTTTCCATGAATTCCTGCGCAGCACGCTGGTAGCCTGGCGGATACAGCGGCTTGTATTTGCCGTGTTCGTTTTTCGGATGATCCCAATCGGCCGGCACCATTCTCACTTCTCTACCCATATCGATTACTCCCGCGCCTCTGGCGCTGCTGTTGGGGTGGCCGGAATCAGCCACGTCAGCCAATAAAATCCATCGCCACAAGGGCCAGTTATGCCCGGGTCATTCATGCCTGGGTCGTGAATAATCTCCCCCTCTCGAACAAGCACAACGTGGTTGCATCCGTTGCCGCTTTCGCCGGTCAGCATTGCGACTGTCGGGTGCTTGGTTCTGGTTTTGTGCAATTCCAGAATGCCTGCGAGGTCGGCACCTTCGCTGTGGATTGGGATTGCCAACTCTTGCAGTCCCCGCTCCGACAGCCATTGGTCGTACTTCGGCTGCACCTCCGTGGCCCACAGTTCCGGCTCCATGGTTGTCACCCAGTGGGGCACGTCATCGCGGTCAAGCCCCAGCATCCCTGCAAGGCAGGTGCGGTAGCAGTCGCCATAAACTCCGCTCTCCGGGTCGTGTCTGAATTTTTGCTTTTGGTAGGCCATCTACTCCACCCTCTCTCCAACCCACACCACCGCCAGAAACGGCAGCACTACAATCGCCAGTACAGCCGCTGCTGCGAACCGCTGGCCCATACTTAATCCGGTGCCCTGCCACCACATCCATACCCCACACACCGCCGTCAGAATCGCTCCTGCTGCCCATACGGCGGTGCAGAGGTAGAGGGCGAGGTGTGCCAGGGTTATTGGGTGGCCGCCTGACGGCATGCTGCAATATGCCGAGCAGCGGCCAGCGCCTTGTCAGCTTCTGCCAGACTCCGCGTGTGCCCGGTGTGAAATTTCCAGCCCATGTGCTCAGTCATCAGGGCGTAGACCGCCTGCCGCTTCATTCCACCATCGCGCCAAAGCGGATCGAGCACGGCATGTATACGCTTGCGCACTTCCTTCATTTCCGGGGTGGGAATGCAGCCCAAAGGCCGGGTGCGCTGCTTTGTCTTGTGGTGGCAGCCAACGAAATTGCCGCAGGTATCGCACTTCCAGAATGGCAGTGATTCCAAGTCCGGCCGGTGCGGGTATATCTCTCCGCCATCGGTTAGCCGGGCCATCACGTCAGCCTCGCAGCAAGCGCAGTAGATTTCGCGTTGATTCACCTCACCGCCCCCCATCTGCTGGGGTGGAGCGGAACTCAACCAGAGGCTGGTCAGCACGGACGTACAGGGGGTGGCGTGGGGCGCCGGTTTTCGTTGTACCCAGGCACCACAGACGCGCGCCCACCTCGGCGGCGTAGTCCATAAACTGAGCTGCCCGCTCCGGCTCCGCATTGGCACCCCAGGCGCACACCGCCTCGCCATGCTCCTGGAGCAGCCGGTACAGCCAATCGTCGTTATCGGGGCCGATAGGACCGGTGGTCCGCCACAGTTCGGTCGGTTTTGTGGCTCGGTACGCGTAGAGATTCGCTACCACGATTCCCGCGCAATCCCAGCTATCGGCAAAGCCTCGGCACCGCCGAATCGTCGGGTCATCCAGCTCTGCATCTGCAGTCGATGGGTTCAGCATCACGAACAGGGCCGGCCCTGTAGTGGGGTGCTCAATCCGTGCCGGCCGCCTCAGCCAGTAGCGGTACTTGCCGCAATCGCTGATCAGCGCGCTCATACCGCACCCCTCACGCTGCGGCGGGGGAGGGCAAGCGGAGCCGTGGGCAACTTTCCTGGGCAACTTGACGCAGCTGTACGCTCACCCAGCCGCACGGGTGTCGGGTAAGTTATTGATTTATTTGGGACGTGCGGGTGTGTGTGGCACGCAGCGACACCGAAAAACGTGTTCGAGTCCCGTCCGGTCCGCCACATACTAAAAAAACCGCCTTCAGGGCGGTTTTTTTATGCCTGATTTCGGCTCTACCCCTGCCGTTTTTTTGCCGGAAAGTCACTTTGTCTTTCGAATCCCCCGGCAATCTGAACTATCCTCATCACTGCAACTGTTTCTAGCACCCCACTTTCAACATTCCATGTGGACGGTGACCACTCCCGGCGCTGTCTGGATCATTTGATGAGGTTTTTATGAGCAACTCTTGCAGGCAATGGCTCACAGGTTTCGGGTTATCACTGGGCGTGGCAATGGCCAGCGCGCAGGAGCCCGGCCATGATGCCTCCGCCGCGGCCCAGGCCAACAACCCCTTGGCCGACATGAAGGCGCTCAGCTTCCAGAACTATTATCTGGGGGATATCACTGGTACCGATGACGACTGGGGCAACCAGGTATGGGCGCGCTATGCCCAGCCGTTCTCCATCGGCTCCTCCAACTGGCTATTGCGGGCCTCGCTGCCGGTCAATACCTATCCGGTAGGCGGCGATCACGAAACCGGCATTGGCGATGTGACGGCCCTGGCTGCCTACCTGTTTGATACCGGGAACCCGGCGGTCAGCTTTGGCATCGGCCCGCAACTGACTGCGCCCACCGCCACCAAGGACGAGGTGGGCAGCGAGAAGTGGTCGGCGGGATTTGCCAACGTGCTGTTCAACGCCGCCTCCAAAAAATTCCAGTACGGCTACCTGCTGACCTGGCAGCACAGTTTTGCCGGTGACGATGATCGCGCGGATGTAAACCTCGGCGCCTTCCAGACCTTCCTGTTTTACCAACTCGGTGGTGGCACCTACCTGCGTTCCACACCGATTTGGGCCTACAACTTCGAGAACGACGCCTACAGCGTACCGATTGGCCTGGGGGTGGGGCAGGTATGGAAGAAGGGCAACACTGTCTTCAACGCCTATGTGGAGCCCCAGGTGAGCGTTGCTGACGACGGCCCGGGCCAGCCCGAGTGGCAGATCTTCTTCGGCTTTAATATGCAGTTTATGGGGGGGTGAGGCAGCGGCGCTGCGCGTGTAAAAACCCGCCCCAGATAAACCCGCCAAAAAAAAAGGCGACACCGGTAACGGCGTCGCCTTTTTTACGGTCTGCGCCGGTGGCGGCGCAGGGGAGGGTTAGTACTCGTAGGAGACCTCCAGCCCATACGTACGCGGCAGCCCGTACTGCTCCGTAATCAGCCCCAGGGAGCCGAAGTTGATGGAGAAGGTGGGGTAGTCGTCGTCGGTGAGGTTTTTACCCCAGGCGGTGACGCGCAGGCTGCCGTTGCCCAGGGGGATGCTCTCCAGGTTCAGGCGCGCATCGACGATGGTGCGCTCGTCCATGACCTGGTGGTCGTAGATCACCGGTTCGCCGCCAACCACGGCGGTCCACAGGGCCGACTCGTAGAAGGCGTCCTGCCAGTTGGCCTGCACGTAGCCGGTGATGTCACCGAAGCTGGTGCGGGCGAAGACGTAGTCGGCGGTGAAGTTCAGCTGGTTGCTGGGGGCGCCGCGCTTGGCGGCGTTGTCCGCCGGCAGGCAGGTGGCGGGCACGTTGGTGCCGCACACTGCGGGGAACTTCTCGAAGTCACCGTCGATGTAAGAGTAGCTGAGGCCCAGTATCAGGTCTTCGATCGGCGCCACCAAAAACTCCAGTTCGCCGCCCCAGCGGTCGGCTTCGCCGGAGTTGGTGATCACACTGGTGGCAGCGCCGCCGTCGGTTTTGATCTGGCTGACTTGCAGGTCGTCGTACACGTAGGTGTAGAGTGAGCCGTTGATACGCAGGCGGCGATCCCACCAGTCGCTCTTGATACCGACTTCCAACTGCTCGATGGTTTCCTCGTCGTAGGCGTTGTCGAACACCTCGCCGTTGAAGCCGCCGCTGCGGTAGCCGGTGGCGTAACGCACGAAGGTGTTGATGTCTTCGGTGGCCTGGAAGGACACGGTGAAATTGCCGCTGGTGTTGGAGAAGCTTTCTTCCCGACTGACCGCCTGGGCGGGGTTGACGCCGAAGGGGGTCACGTTTTCCTTGTAGTCGTAGTCGATGGACTTCTCTTCCTCGGTGTAGCGGATGCCGGCGGTGAAGGCCAGGCGCTCATCCAGCCAACCTGGGGTCCAGGTGGCCTGGGCGAAACCGGCCCAGGCATCGGTGGCGTTGTCGTAGAACTGGGCGCCAGCGCCGTTCAGGGGGGCGGCGAAGATCGCGTTGCGACGGTACTCGCCCTCGTCTTCGAAGTAGTAGGCACCAAGGACATATTCCACACGGTCGGTGCTGCCCACCATCTGCAGTTCCTGGGAGAACTGGTCGTAGCCAGTGAAGGTGTTCTGTTTGGTGTGGAAGGCGCCGATCGTATCAATGCCGTTCCACAGGCTGCCGGCAATGGCGCCGTTGGGGGTGCCGAACAGGCCGATTTCCGCCCCGTAAATCTGCGCCAGGGTCAGCTGCACCAGGTCGGAGTAGGCGCCGATGCCGTTGGCGTCCTGGCGGCTGTCGATGTCCTCAATGTCGCCAAATACGTTGTTTTCCAGCTCCCGGTAACCGGTGATGGACTTGAAGGTCACATCGCCCAGGGCGCCGAGGTCGCCGGCTTCCCAGGTCAGGGTCAGGTTGTGGCCGTCGATGGTGTTGTCCGAGCGCGGGGTGAAGTCCGCCACGCCGTCGTCGGCGCGGCTCTCGCCGCGATCCAGAGCGTTCTGGTAGGCATTGATCGTCTGTTGCAGGGAGGGTATCCAGCGCCCGGCAATGCGCGGGTCGGCGCCGGGAATGGCGGCCATGCCCTGGGCGGCGGCCAGTGTGCCCTGCAGGGCGGTGAGGCGGCTGACATTGCCGGCGGCGTCCACCGGGGTGAAGCCCACCACCTGCTGCAGCGCACCGGCTTCGTCCAGCTCGCTGTGGTCGTAGATGTAATCCACGTAGAAGTTGTCGGTGATGGTCCAGTTGACGGCAGCGCGCCAGGCCTGGCGGTCGAGTTCGTCGAAGTCGTCACCGCCGGGGCTGTTGTTGTCGTACACGCCATCGCGCAGGCGGGTCTGGTAGCCGATGTTGAAGGCCACTTCGCCCAGGCCCTCGCCCACGGTGCCGAAGGACGGCAGGTCCATGTTCAGCTTGAGCTCGCGGAAGTTGTAGTTGCCCACCTTGGCATTGGCCCGCAGGCCAAACTCGCCAGTGGGCTTTTTGGTGATCACGTTCACCGCGCCGCCAGTGGAGTTGCGCCCGTACAGGGTGCCCTGGGGCCCGCGCAGCACCTCGATGCGCTCGATTTCGGCCACGTCCATGGACGAGCCCACCAGCTTGCCGATATAGACGCCGTCCAGGTACTGGGCCACGGCCGGGTCCAGCGACAGGTTGGCGGGGGAGCCGCCAGACACGCCGCGCATGGACAGGCTGGTGGCGCCGCGGGAGCCGGGGGCCGAGAAGCCGCCGACGCCGGGCAGCTGGCCAATCAGGTCTTCGGTGTTGCGAATGTCGCGGTTGGTAACGGCGGTTTCGCTCAGGGCGCTGATGGAAATGGGGGTGTCCTGGCTGGACTCCTCCCGCTTCTGGGCGGTAACCACCACTTCTTCCAGTGCATTGCCCTGGGCCAGTGCCGGCAGTGCGCCGGGGCTCAGCGCCAGCGCCAGTGCCACGGCCATCGGGCGGGGTGAAAAGGGTTTCGGTGACTGCATGTGAACCTCGCTGTACATCTTATATAAGGCAGTGAGCTGCCTTGGTGTTATCGAGCAAGTAAAACTGAACTCGGAGTAAAAAAATACTCGCCGGGCAACCATACTCCTGCCGTCTCGGGCAGGCTATGGACATTTTCTGGCAGGGGTGCCGGGGTTGGTATTGATTGCTAAACCACGCTCTGCCGGACGCGCACGGCGGCCGGTGGCGCCTCTAGTAAGGGCGCATAAAAAAGGCGGCGCTGTTGCCAGTGCCGCCTGTAAGGGCTGTGTAGCCGGGCCGGGTCAGTAGTCGTAGGCCACTTCCAGGCCGTAGGTGCGGGGCGGGCCGTACTGCTCGGTGATCAGGCCCAGGCTGCCGAAGTTGATGGCGAAGGTGGGGTAGTCATCGTCCAGCAGGTTTTTGCCCCAGGCTGTGACGCGCAGCACACCGTCGCCCATGGGGATGTTCTCCAGGCTCAGGCGCGCGTCCACCAGGGTGCGAGCGTCCATGCCCTGGCGGTCGTAGATCACCGGCTCGCCGCTGATTACCGCGGACCACAGGGAGTTTTCCGGCCAGTCGTCCTGGTAGTTGGCCTGCAGGTAGCCGCGCACATCGCCGATGTGGGTGCGGGCGAAGACGTAGTCCAGCGAGGCGGTCAGCTGCGTGCCCGGCGAAGCTCGGGAGGCCTCGTTGCTGCCGTCGATGCAGGTAATGGGCACGTTGGTGCCGCACACGTCCGGGTATTCTTCAAAGTCGCCGTGCACATAGGAGTAGCCCAGGCTGACGATCAGGTCCTCCAGCGGGGCCGCGGCCAGTTCCAACTCGCCCCCCCAGCGCTCGGCGGAGCCGGCATTGGTGATCTGGGTGGTGGCGGCGCCGCCGTCGGTTTTCACCTGGCTGACCTGCAGGTCGTCGTAGGTGTAGGTGTACACCGCGGCGTTGATGCGCAGGCGGTTGTCCCACCAGTCGCTTTTCAGGCCCAGTTCGAACTGCTCAATGCTCTCTTCCTCGTAGGGGTTGTCGAAGATCTCCCCGTTGAAGCCGCCGCTGCGATAGCCGGTGGAGTAGCGGAAGTAGGTGTTGAGGTCCTCGGTGGCCTGCAAGGCCACCGTGAAGTTGCCGCTGACGTTGCTGAAGTCATTGGCGCGGCTGACGGCGCGGGCCGGGGTGATCCCAAAGGGCGACACCACTTCCGCGTAGTCGTAGTCGATGGTTTTGTCCTCTTCGGTGTAGCGCAGGCCGGCGGTGAAGGACAGGCGCTCGTCCATCCAGCCCGGCGTCCAGGTGGCCTGGGAAAAGGCCGCCCAGGCCTCGGTGGCGTTGTCGTAGTTCTGGGCGGCGGCATCGCCGTTCAGGGGCGCGGCGAAGGTTGCGTTGCGGCGGTATTCGCCCTCGTCCTCGAAGTAGTAAAGGCCCAGCACGTATTCCACCCGGTCGGTGCTGCCCACCATCTGCAGCTCCTGAGACCACTGCTCGTAGGCGGTGGTGGTGTTCTGCTTGGTGTGGAAGGCCCCCACGCTGTCGATGGCGTTCCACATGTTGTCCAGCACCGGGTAGGCAAAGCCGGAGGAGGGCCCGTAGAGCTGGGCCAGGGTCAGGTGCACCAGATCGGAATAGGCGCCGATGCCGTTGGCGTCCTGGCGCGAGTCGATGTCTTCCAGGTCACCGAACACGGAGGTTTCCAGGTCGCGCATGGCGCTGATGGAGCGGAAGGTCACGTCCCCGAGAAAGCCCAGTTCGCCGGCTTCCCAGGTCAGGGTAAGGGCGTGGCCGTCCACGTCGTTCACCGATCGGGGGGTAAAGTCGGCCATGCCCTCGTCGGCGCGGCCTTCGCCCCGCGCGGCGGCCTGCTGGTAAACGTCTATCGTCTCCTGCAGGGAGGGAATCCAGCGCTCGCTGATGCGCGGGTCGGTGCCCGGAATCTGGGCCCAGCCGCGGGCCGCGGCCAGGGTGCCCTGCAGGGCCTGGATGCGGCTGACGTTGCCGGCCGGGTCCACGGCGGTAAAGCCCACGGTTTGCTGCAGGGCGCCGACT
This sequence comes from Parahaliea mediterranea, assembly GCF_003402235.1. Lineage (GTDB taxonomy): Bacteria > Pseudomonadota > Gammaproteobacteria > Pseudomonadales > Halieaceae > Parahaliea > Parahaliea mediterranea. The sequence continues at coordinate 626,133 of NZ_QEWO01000001.1, read as the reverse complement.
TCATCGAGCTTGCTGTTGTCGTAGGCGTAGTCCACATAGAAGCTGTCGGTGAGCGACCAGCGGGCGGCAAAGCGCCAGGCCTGGCGGTCCATCTCGTCGAAGTCATCGCCGCCCGGGCTGTTGTTGTCGTACAGGCCGTCGCGCAGGCGTGTCTGGTAACCGAAGTTGACCGCCAACTCGCCAAGGCCCTCGCCCGCGGTGCCGATGGCCGGCAGGTCGAGGTTGCCCTTGAACTGGCGGTAGTTGTAGTTGCCCACCCCGGCCTTGGCGCGCAGGCCGAATTCGCCGCTGGGCTTTTTGGTGATGAAGTTCACCGCGCCGCCAGTGGAGTTGCGCCCGTACAGGGTGCCCTGGGGGCCGCGCAGTACCTCGATGCGCTCAATCTCCGCCACGTCCATGGCCGAACCCACCTGCTTGCCCACGTAAACGCCGTCCAGGTACAGCGCCACCGCCGGGTCCAGCGACAGGTTGGCCGGCGCGCCACCAGACACACCGCGCATGTTGATGGCGGTTGCGGCCCGGGAGCCGGGGGAGTCGTAGCCGGATACGCCGGGTATCTGGCCGATCAGGTCTTCGCTGTTGTTGATCCCGCGATTCTCGATGTTGGACTCGCTCAAGGCGGTGATGGAGATGGGGGTGTCCTGGCTGGACTCTTCCCGCTTCTGGGCGGTGACCACCACTTCCTCCAGGGCGCCGCCCTGGGCCAGCACGGGCAAGGCGCAGGGGCTGATGGCCAGGCCGAGCGCCAAGGCCATTGGCCGGGGCGCCAGGGCGCGGGCTGGGCGTGCCTGGGAGGAGCGCGTTCCGGTGACCGGTGCACTGGGGGAAAGGGGTTTGGATAATGGCATGTGAACCTCGCTGACCATCTTATCGGAGGCCGACAGGCCCCGGTGTTATTGAGCAGGTAAAACGGCGCGCAGCGTCAGAAACGCGGCGCCGGGCCACCTTACTCCGGGCTCTGGCGGCAGGCTACGGGCGGGCGCCCGAAAGGCGGTGTGGCTGGTTTTGATTGTCAGACTGTGGGCGATGAATTGCCCGCCGAGCGCCGGAACAGACGCTGGTAAGGGGGGCGAGTGCCGGGTGGGTGGGGCCGCTGCGGCGCAAAAAAAAGAGCGACACCATTGCCGGTGCCGCCCCGAACATGGACCGGGTGGTGCCCGATCAGTAGTCGTAGGTGACTTCCAGGCCGTAGGTGCGCGGCGCGCCGTACTGCTCGGCGATCAGCCCCAGGGTGCCGAAGTTGACGGCGAAGTTGGGGTAGTCGTCGTCGGTCAGGTTACGACCCCACAGGCTGACGCGCAGGTAGCCGTCACCCACCTGGATGTCTTCCAGGTTCAGGCGGGCGTTGACGATGGTGCGCTCGTCCATGCCCTGGTGGTCGTAAACCACCGGCTCGCCGCCCACCACGGCGCTCCACAGGGCGGTTTCCACCCAGTCGCTCTGCCAGTTGGCCTGCACATAGCCGGTCAGGTTGCCGACGGGAGTGCGGGCAAACAGGTAGTCGGCAGACACGCTGACCTGGTGGTCGGGCGAGGCGCCGCGCTTGGCCATGCCGGAGGTGTCGATGCAGGTGGTGGGCACGTTGGTGCCGCACACTTCGGGGAACTTCTCGAAGTCGCCGTCCACGTAGGAGTAGCTCAGGCCCAGCACCAGGTCGTCCAGCGGAGACACCATCATTTCCAGCTCGCCACCCCAGCGGTCGGCTTCGCCGGCGTTGGTGATCATGCTGGTGGCGGCGCCGGTGTCGGTGCGAATCTGGCTGACCTGCAGGTCCTCGTAGGTGTAGGTGTACAGGGAGCCGTTGATGCGCAGACGCTGGTTCCACAGGTCGCTCTTGAAGCCGACCTCGTACTGCTCGATGGTTTCCTCGTCGTAGGCGTTGTTGAACACCTCGCCGTTGAAACCGCCGCTGCGATAGCCGGTGGCGTAGCGGAAGAAGCCGTTGACCTGGTCGGTGAACTGGTAGGCCAGGGTGAAGTTGCCGCTCACGTTGCTGAAGCTCTCGTCGCGGCTGGCGATTTGCGCCGGCACCGGGCCGAAGGGCGTTTCGTAGGCGCTGTAGTTGTAGTCGATTTCCTTCTCTTCCTCGGTGTAGCGCAGGCCGAAGGTCAGGGCGATGCGGTCGTCAAACCAGCCGGGGGTCCAGGTGGCCTGGGAGAAGGCGGCCCAGGCTTCGGTGGCGTTGTCGTAGTACTGGCTGCCGGCGCCATTCAGGGGGGCGGCGAAGATGGCGTTGCGGCGGTACTTGCCCTCGTCCTCGAAGTAATAAAGGCCCAGGGCGTAGTCCACCCGGTCGGTGCTGCCCACCATTTGCAGTTCTTCGGAGAACTGCTCGTAGCCGGTGTAGGTGTCCTGCTTGGTGTGGAAGGCGCCGATGTCGTCGATGCCGTTCCACAGGTTGTCCACCTGGCCGAAGGCGTAGCCGCCGGAGGCGCCGTAGAGCTGGCCCAGGGTCAGGTGCACCAGGTCGGAATAGGCGCCCACACCGTTGCCGTCCAGGCGCGAGTCGATGTCTTCCAGGTCGCCAAAGACCGAGGTTTCCACTTCCCGGTAGGCGGTGATGGACTTAAAGGTCACATCGCCGAAGATGCCGAGCTCACCCGCTTCCCAGGTGGCGGTGAGGGAGTGGCCGTCCACATCGTTCTGTGATGCCGGGGCAAAGTCCGCCAGGCCGTCGTCGGCGCGGCCTTCGCCACGGTCCAGGGCATTCTGGTAGGCGTTGATGCTCTGCTGCAGGGAGGGAATCCAGCGCTCGGCAATGCGGCTGTCGGCGCCGGGGTTGGCGGCCCAGCCCCGGGCGGCCTGCAGCAGGCCCTGCATGGCATCCAGGCGGCTGACATTGCCGCCGGCGTCCACCGGCGTGTAGCCCACCACCTGTTGCAGCGCGCCGATTTCGTCCAGCTCGCTGTGGTCGTAGATGTAATCCACATACACCCGGTCGGTGATGTTCCAGCTGGCAGCAAAGCGCCAGGCCTGGCGGTCCAGGTCGTCGAAGTCATCGCCGCCGGGGCTGTCGTTCTCGTAGAAGCCATCGCGCAGGCGGGTCTGGTAGCCCAGGTTCACGGCAAATTCGCCAAGGCCTTCGCCCACGGTGCCAAAGGCCGGCAGGTCAATGTTGGTTTTGAATTCGCGGAAGTTGTAGTTGCCGGCCTTGGCGCTGGCGCGCACGCCGAATTCGCCGGTGGGCTTTTTGGTAATGAAGTTCACCGCGCCGGCGGTGGAGTTGCGGCCGTACAGCGTGCCCTGGGGCCCGCGCAGCACTTCAATGCGCTCTATCTCGGCCACGTCCATGGCCGAACCCACCAGCTTGCCCACGTACACGCCGTCCATGTACATGGCCACGGACGGGTCCAGCGACAGGTTGGCCGGGTTGCCGGCAGACACGCCGCGCATGGCCAGGCTGGAGGCGCCGCGAGAGCCCGGGGCGGTGTAGCCGGACAGGCCGGGCAATTCGCCGATCAGGTCTTCGGAGTTGGCGATGCCGCGGTTCTCAACAGCCGTTTCGCTGAGGGCGGTGATGGAAATGGGGGTGTCCTGGCTGGACTCTTCGCGTTTTTGCGCGGTAACCACGACTTCTTCCAGTGCCGCCCCCTGGGCCAGGGCGGGCAGGGCGACCGGAGCGCTGAGCAGGGAGATCGCCAGCGCCAGCGGCGCGTGGCGGTGAGTGGTAGCGTGTTGCATGTAGGCCTCGCTTGGTTCGATGTGCAGACGGGACGCGTGTGCGTAGCCGGATGGTTGCGGGTAGTAAAAGTTTATATTGGGTACAAAAAAATGACCGCGGGCAAAGATACGCCTGAGTCCGCGCCTGGGCCATTCACAAAATCAGGCAGTGGCCAAATTTCGGTATGAAATAATAAACCCGGCAATGGGGGGCGCTGGTCGCGCCGGGTGGGTTAAGTGCGTAGGTTCAGAAAGCGCTCAGGAAGGCCTCAGCGCAGAAGCGAGGAAGCCGGCGGCGGCGGTCAGTTCGGTTTTCAGCGGATAGCGGGGGTTGATCAGCCACATCATCAACTGGTGCACGTAGATGCCGGTGAGGTACTCGGCCAGCTGTTCCGGGCTGCGGTCGGTGCGGATTTCGCCGCGCAGAATGCCGGCATCGATCAGCGCCAGCAGGGCGCCGCGGGTGGCCGGAAAGCGGCGCGGGTCCGCGGCGGTGGCCTGTCTTTCCTCGCCCTGGTACACCTGCAGGGACTGCAGCAGCAGCGAGCGGGTGAGCTGGGGGGTGATGTCGATCATCGACGCCACATAGTTGAAGAAGTTCTGCAGGCGCTCGTCGGTGGACACCGCGCCCTTGCCCGTGGCCTCAATGGCGGTGGCAAAGCGCTCGTCCACCGCCGGCAGCAGGGCCTGCAGTAGGCTCAGTTTGCTGGGGAAGTAATTGAACAGGGTCGGCTTGGAGATGTCGGCGCGCTCGGCGATGGTCTCCACCGTGGTGGACTCAAAGCCGCGCCGGGTGAATTCCTCCTGGGCCACGCGCAGGATGCGGGCGCGGGTCTCGCGTTTCTTGCGTTCGCGTCGGCCTTCGGTGGCGGGGGCATCCGGCATGCTTAACCTTAATCAAAATTTTTACCTGCCGGCTATTAAGCCCCATATCGGCGCGACTGCCAAGCGGTGGGGCAGCCCGCGGGAGGCTCCGCCCCGATCGGGCAGGGGGAATAATCCCGCGCCCCCTCAACCCCGGCGGCGGCTTCCGTTATACTCGGCCCTTCGAGCCGCTCTCTCAATTCTCTCAATCCGGCCCTGTAATCGAGCCCTGTCTGGCGCAGGGATCGGGGCCACAGCGCAGCGCTAGTGCAGGACAGTCAATGGCAGACAGCAATCTCATTCCCACCGTGCAGGTTTACAGCGGACAGAAGTTCGTCAACGACCGTGGCATTACCGCCATCAAGGACGGTATCAAGTCCAGCAGCGGCCAGGGAGCACGCCTGGCCAAGCCCGACTGGCTGCGCATTCGCGCCCGTGGCGGCCCCACCTTCGAGAAGGTAAAGGGCATTGTGCACGAGCACCGTCTGGCCACCGTCTGCGAAGAGGCCAAGTGCCCCAATATGAGTGAGTGCTGGAGCGCCGGCACCGCCACCATCATGCTGATGGGGGATGTCTGCACCCGGGCCTGCCGGTTCTGCTCGGTGAATACCGGCAACCCCAAAGGCTGGCTGGACAGTGAGGAGCCGGACAACACCGCCCGCTCGGTGTCGCTGATGGGCCTGAAATACGTAGTGCTGACCTCGGTGAACCGCGACGACCTGCCGGACGGCGGCGCCGGCCACTACGCCGCCTGCGTGCGCCGGGTTAAAGAGGACAACCCGGACACCGCGGTGGAGGCCCTGACCCCGGATTTTCTGGGTGTTTTGAAAGACGTGGAAACCGTGGTCGATTCCGGCATTGAAGTATTTGCCCAGAACGTGGAGACGGTGCGGCGCCTGACCCACCCGGTGCGCGACCCGCGGGCCTCCTACGAGCAGACCCTGGCCGTGCTGGCCCACGCCAAGGCCCACCGCCCGGACGTGCTCACCAAAACCAGCCTGATGCTGGGCCTTGGCGAAACCGACCAGGAAATCCGCGAGGCCATGGACGACCTGCGCGCAGCCAGGGTGGACATTCTCACCTTTGGCCAGTACCTGCAGCCGACCGTCAACCACCTGCCCATCCAGCGCTATGTCACCCCGGATGAGTTCGAGCAGTACCGCCACTGGGGCCTGGAAAAAGGCTTTCTGGAGGTGGTGTCCGGTGTGTTTGTACGCTCCAGCTACCGCGCCGAACAGGTACTGCAAAAGAATAACGTGGGGCTGTAACCAGCCCCGGCGTCGCTAGCGCCCGAAGCGCTGCTGCAGGTGGCGCCGCCGCGCGGCCAGTTGTGCTTCCCTGTCCTTGAGCTGGCCGGTGGCAAAACCGGGAATGGCGCTGGCCAGATCCTCCATGGCAACCACCTGGGCGCTGGGCCACTGGGCCTTGGGAATATCGCCATTCACCCCGTCAAAGCGCAGCAGCATGGCGCCCCGGCCAAGGCCCACTGGGTCCAGCCAGTTCTGGTAGCCGGGGTCCTGCGCACTCAGCACATAATAGTAGGCGCCATCCGGCGCTTGCAGCGACTGCTCGCGGTTGAAGCTGGAGGTGCGATTGCCGTATTCCAGCGAGGCAAACCACGGGTCGGTGAGCTGCACAGCCTGGTAGACGGCAGTGGTTTGCGGAATGCGCAGCACCACCGCCTGGCCCGGCGCCAGCTGGAAGTGGCCGCTGCTCATCCAGCGCCCGGGCACGCCGCCCAGGGTTGAGGTATCCAGCAGCGGCGACAGGGTGTTGGCCGGCCGGGCGTTCACATAGCGCTGCTCGACAAAACGCGGCCAGGTGACCGCTGCGGTATAGAGTTCGTCCCCCGCCTGGCGGATGTCGGCCGCCAGTTGCTTGCTTGCGGGCTGGGGCAGGGGGCGGCCCTCGTAACCAATGCGGTCAATGTGGGCGGCGCCGGGGCGCTGTGCCTGCCAGTCGCCGTAAATAAAGCGCACAAACAATTCACTGGCATCCTCGGGCAGCAGCAGATCCGGCTTATCCGCCGGGCGCGATGACACCCGCAGGGAGAAGCTGCCATCGTCGGCAAAGGCAATGTCGTCGTGGCTGATAAAACCGGCGCTGCGGCCGTTGCCCGCCCAGGGCTTGCCGGCGTACACCTGAATCTCCACCCGGGTGGCATCCCCGCGCTGGCCCCACACCCGGTAGGCGCCAGTGCCATCGATTGGGGCGAACAGGTACTTCTGGTCCGGGTTATCGCCGCCCTCGCGGCTGAACAGATCCAGCGAGCGGAAGTAGGGGAAGTCCCGATCCTGCAGGATGTCCTGCTCGATGCTCTTGCGCACACTGCGAAACAGGTGGCTGTAGGCGCCGGCGCGCTCCACATCGCTGCCGTAGAAGGGGTGGGCGCGCAGGGCCTGCTCCGCGCCCTGCAGCTGCTCAAGGTAGTGGCTGAAGGCCGCGCCGAGTGCGTCCTGGCTACTGCCGGCATCGGCGGCCTCGCTGGCGACGGCCGGGCCTGTGGCCAGCAGGGCGAGGGCGATGGCGCGGGCCTGGGCCCGGGAAAAGAGAGTGCGAAAGAGGGTGTGAAAGAGGGTGTGAAAGAGGGTGCGCAGGAGCGGGCAAACCCGTGCCGGCGGAGAGAACGAGAGGAAATACACGGTAATGGGCTCCGTTTGTGCTGTTATCGGCTCAGCCCCCAGTGTGGTGAGTCGCCGCCGATGGTGAAAGCCCGCGGCGGCCAGTCACTTGTACCAGGCGCCGGTTTAGGGTGGATTGACAGTGCCAACCGGCAGGCGCAATGAGCGGGTGCTCAACCAACAGCCACTTGCACAATGGCTGCCCCCCGGGTATTGAAGTGCCATGTCTTCCGCCACCTTACTTGACCCCCAAAGTCCAGCGCTCTGGCAAACCCTGGCCCTGCCCCTGCCGGATGGGGGCGCGTTGCCCCTGCAAGTGCTGCGGCTGGATCGCTGCGACAGCCTGGCGCCTGGCAACAAGCTGTTCAAGCTGGCCGGCCTGCTGCCTGAGGTGAGTGGGCCGGCGCGGGTGCTCAGTTTTGGCGGCCCCTGGTCCAATCACCTGCACGCGCTGGCGGCGCTGGGGCGAGAGCGGGGCTGGCAGACGGTGGGGCTGGTGCGCGGCGAAGCCCTGGATACGCCCACCCTGCGCGAGGCTGCCGACTGGGGCATGGCGCTGCATCCGTTGTGCCGCGCGGACTATCGCCAGCGCCACAGCGACGCATTCCAACTGGCCTGCCAAAAGCGTTACCGGGCGGACCGGGTGATTCCCGAAGGTGGCGACTGCCCCGCGGGCGCCCGGGGTTGCATGGCGATTGGCGCGGCTATTGGTGCGCGCTTTGGTGATGGTGATGGCGGCTTCGATGGCGGCGGCGAGGGCGCAGTGGTCGCCCTGGCTACCGGCACCGGCACCACCCTGGCCGGCATTGTGGCTGGCCTGGACCGGCGCTTTGAGGTGCTGGGCATTTCCGCCCTGAAGGGCGCGTGGGATACCGAGCAGCGTATTCTCGCCAACCTGGCGGCCCTGGGTAGCGCGGGCGATACGCAGGCGGCGCGTTGGCGGCTGTACCATGAATTTCACTGCGGCGGTTTTGCCCGCGCCAATGCCGAGTTGCGCAAGTTGCTGGCTTGGGCCGATGGCCAGAACTTGCCGCTGGAGCCGGTTTACACTGCCAAGGCGCTATTGGCCCTGCAAACCCTGGCCGATCGCGGCGAGCTCAGCCCCGGCAAGCCCCTGGTGCTGGTACACACCGGTGGCCTGCAGGGGCGGCGCGGGTTTGACTGGCTCGCGCATCAGCCGGGCCAGTGATCGGCGCACACAAAAAAACGCTGTGATTCCTTGCCCGCTGCATCCAGGGCGGCCACCAGTTGCGCGCTGCCGCGCCCGGCAAAGTGTGCCTGCAGCTGCTGGCGCAGTGCCGTTGCTGTTAGCGCCGGGTGATCGGCGTCATCCCCCAGTGCCGGCGCCAGCCAGTCAAGGCGCGCCAGGGTGCGATAGCGTTTGCCGTCACTGTTTTTAACGCCGTCGCCAGCCATCAAGGCGTTCAACTCGCGCAGGTGACACCAGCGCTGCAGGCGCCGGGCCGGGTTAACGCCGTAAGGCCCCCGGGGGGCGGGCTGCTGCCAGTGGTGAAACAGATAGCCTTTGAGTTCGATCTCCGTCAGTGGCGAGTCGATACCGCGTTGCGCCAGTTGCGCCTGGCCGGCGTCGATTTGAGACAGCGCGCTCTGGTGATGCAGCAGCCGCGCCAGCTTGCGGTCGAGGCGGTCGCGGCTGTTGGGCCCCAGCCAGTGTCGCCACTCGCCGGCACTGCCGCCATGGTGCAGGTAGAACTTGACCGCCAGCTCCAGATGCACCGGCCGCTGGCGGCGGTGGCAGTAGTACAGGCAGTCGAATTCACCGAGGGTGCGGCCACCTTTGCGTACCGGCAGGTTGTGGGCCAGCAGGTCCACCGCGCTGTCGCGGGTCAGGAAAAAATGCCAAAGGGCCTCAAAATACAGGCCCAGGCGTTGTGTGGGGCGCCGGCCCAGGTGATCCAGCAGGGGCCCGGGCTGCCGGTCCAGTTGTTCCAGCCAGTGCTGCCGCTCGGGGGTGAGTGCAAAAACCGCGTTGTTTTTGCCACCTGCCGGGCCTGATGTTGCTGCCTGCGCAGCCACTTGCACCGTCAACACCAGTGGCGGTGAAAAACAGGCCCAGGCCAGGTCGCGCACCCGGGGGTGGCGCAGGTTGTTCAATGGCAGGGCAGGGGTGTCGGACTGTGGCATGCATGCGCCCCGGTGAATCTCGTGTTTATAATACCAGTCCATTCGGGGCGGAACGCGAATCCATGCAGCCATCCTTCAAGAAAATCGGTATCGTCGGTCGCAGCCAGCACGAGGGCGTGCAGTCTGTGCTCGAGGAGCTGCTGGCCCTGCTGCTGGAGCGCGATCTGGAGGTGGTGCTGGAAGAGCGCCTGGGCGAACTCCTGGGCGCCGGTCGTTTCCAGCAGGGCAGTGTGGACGAGATCGGCGAGGATTCCGACCTGGTGATTGTGGTGGGGGGCGATGGCAGCCTGCTCAGCGCCGCCCGCACCCTGGCGCGCTACGAAACGCCGGTGCTGGGCGTGAACCGCGGGCGCCTTGGCTTTCTGACCGACATCAGCCCCGACGAACTCAAGCAGCAGGTGCCCGCAGTGCTGGATGGCAAGTTCGAGCGCGAACGCCGCTTTCTGCTGGATGCCCGGGTTACCCGCGATGGCAAGACGGTGGGCCGGGCGGATGCCCTGAACGACGTGGTGGTGAACTCCGGCACCTCGGCGCAGATGATCGAGTTCGAGCTGTCCATCAACGACACCTTTGTGTATCGCCAGCGCGCCGACGGCCTGATCGTATCGACCCCCACCGGCTCCACCGCCTATTCCCTGTCGGGCGGCGGGCCCATCATGCACCCCACCCTGGATGCGGTGGTACTGGTGCCCATGTTCCCCCACGCCCTGTCCAGCCGCCCCATTGTGGTGGACGGCAACAGCGAGATCAGCATTCACATCCTGGGGCGCAACCGCATTCACCCACCGGTCACCTGCGACGGGCAGGTGAATATGACCGCCCGCCCGGGCGACTGTGTGGTGATTAGTAAAAAGCCCCACCGCCTGACCCTGTTGCACCCCATCGGCCACAGTTTTTACGCCAGCTGCAGAGACAAACTGCGCTGGAGCTACGCCCTGGTGAATTGATGCCAAGCATGCGTGATGGTTATCCGGCCCTGAGTGTGGGCCTGGACGAGGATTTGCTGCCCCTCAGCGTGGCCCTGCGCCAGCGCGGCGTGGGTCACCGCATTTACGAAGAGCAGGGCCGGCAGGTGTTGAAGGTGCTGGACGACGCCCATGTGGCGCCGGTGGCGGAGCTGTACCGCGCCTGGCGCGCCGGCGAAGTGGACATTACCCTGCAGCGCAACAGCAGTGCCCCCGCCGCCCGCGCCGGTGGGCTGGACCTGCGGGGCGTGCCGGTCACGCTGGCGTTGCTGGCCCTCAGCGCGGCGGGTTTTTTGCTGGTGTACTTCAATGCGCCGCTGGCCTGGCTGTCGCTGCTGACCTTTACGCCCTTTGAGGTGAGCCACGGCCAGGTCAGCTTCGAGCCCATGGGGCAGCAGTACTGGCGGCTGCTGACCCCTGCCTTTCTGCATTTCGGCTGGCTGCATATCGTGTTCAACAGCCTGTGGCTGTGGGAATTGGGCGGGCGCATCGAGCGCGCCATGGGCAGTGTGAACATGGCCGGCCTGTTTCTGGTGATTGCGCTGGTGTCCAACAGTGCCCAGTACCTGTTCGGCGGGTCGGGCATTTTCGGCGGCATGTCCGGCGTGGTCTACGGCCTGCTGGGCTTTGGCTGGGTGGCCGGGGCCCTGCAGCCGCGCTGGGGTATCCAGCCGCGGCCGGCCATCATGCTGTTCATGGTGGGCTGGCTGGTGATCTGTGTGCTCGGTGTGGTGGAGGTGCTGGGCTTTGGCGCCATCGCCAATGCCGCCCACGTCGGCGGCCTGCTCAGCGGCGCCGCGCTGGGCGCCCTGTTTGGCGGATTGTCCCGCGTTTCCAAAGCCTGAGCCGGGGGCGTTATAATCGCGCCCCGCGCAACCCGCGCTCGACAAGCCCATTCCCCCGACATCTCATCCACAGACCTGCCGCCATGGATTACCAGCAACTCATCGAAAGCCTGACCCCCGAGGTCTACGACAAACTCCGCATCGCCGTGGAAATCGGCAAATGGCCCGATGGCCGCCGCGTGAGCCCCGAACAGCGCCAGGAATGCCTGCAGGCTCTGATTGCCTGGGGCGCGCTGAACCTGCCTGAAGAACAGCGGATAGGCTACATCGACCGCGGCCACAAGGCCGGCGAGGTCTGTGACGATCCGCAGCCCGACTCTCCTGGCAACGCCACGGATGAAGTGCCGCTGAACTGGCGCAATTGAACAACCGGCAAAAGGAGACCCCTTGGCCCAGCAACTTTCCGCAGGCCCCCTGCGCAAAATGCACACCGCCCTGGCGGCGCCCGTGCAATACCAGATGGTGCTCGGCGAGCACCGCCAACCGCTGAATGCCCTGCTGGGCCAGGCCCTGCGCCTGGACTACGAGGGCGCGATTTTCTGCATTCACTGCGCGCGCAAAACCAGCAAGAGCTTCAGCCAGGGGTATTGCTACCCCTGCTTCAAGCGCCTGGCCCAGTGCGACAGCTGCATCGTCAGCCCGGAAAAATGCCACTACCACCTGGGCACCTGCCGCGAGCCCGAGTGGGGCGAGCAGCACTGCATGATCGATCACATCGTGTACCTGGCCAACACCTCCGGGGTGAAGGTGGGCATTACCCGCCACAGCCAGGTGCCCACCCGCTGGATGGATCAGGGTGCCACCCAGGCCCAGCCCATTTTCCGGGTCAGCAGCCGCTTTCAGTCGGGGCTGGTGGAAACCCTGTTCAAGGCCCATGTGGCCGACAAAACCAGCTGGCAGACCATGCTCAAGGGCGCCGGGGAACCGGTGGATCTGGAAGCCCGCCGCGCCGAACTCACCGCCGCCTGCGCCGACGACATAGCCCGCCTGCAGGCGGAACACGGCCTGCAGGCCATCACCGTGCTGGCAGGCGAGCCGGCGGTGACCATCGATTACCCGGTGCTGGAGTACCCGGTGAAAGTGAAGTCCTTTAACCTGGACAAGACGCCGCTGGTGGAGGGCACCCTGCTTGGCATCAAGGGCCAGTACCTGATGTTTGATACCGGTGTTATCAACCTGCGTAAATACGGCGGCTACCAGGTCGCCCTGTCACAGCTGTAGCCATTTCTTTTGCCACTTTTGTAGCCGCTTTGTAGCCCCTTTCCCACGACCGAGGTAAACCATGCGCGACGCCCGCCCCAGTGCCATCTATCTCAAGGATTACCGCCCACCGGCCTTTCTGATCGAGCGCACCGAACTGGCTTTCGATTTGCACGAAGACCACGCCATCGTCGAAGCCACCCTGCACCTGCGCCGCAACAGCGGCGTGGCGCCGGAGGAGGCCCTGGTGCTGCACGGGCAGGATCTGGAGCTGCAGTGGCTGGCCCTGGACGGGCGCGAGCTGTCGGCGGGGGAGTACAGCCAGAGCGATGACGGCCTGCGCATTGCCCGCGTGCCGCAGCAGTTCACCCTGTCCAGCCGCACCCGCATCCGGCCCCAGGACAACACCTCGCTGGAGGGCCTGTACAAATCGCGCACCCTGTTCTGCACCCAGTGCGAGGCCGAGGGCTTTCGCAAAATCACCTGGTACCTGGACCGGCCCGATGTCATGGCCGAGTTCGACGTGAGTATCGAGGCGGACAAAGCCCGCTATCCGGTGCTGCTCAGCAACGGCAACCCGGTGGCGGCCGAGGACCTCGGCAACGGCCGCCACCGCGCCCGCTGGCACGACCCCTTCCCCAAGCCCGCTTATCTGTTTGCCCTTGTGGCGGGGGATTTGCACAGCGTGGACGATCACTTCACCACCGCCAGCGGCCGCCAGGTCGGCCTGCGGATTTTTGTCGAGGAAAAGGACCTCGACAAGTGTGAGCACGCCATGGTCTCCCTGAAAAAATCCATGCGCTGGGACGAGGAGGTGTACGGCCGCGAATACGACCTGGACATCTTCAACATCGTCGCCGTGGATGACTTCAACATGGGGGCGATGGAAAACAAGAGCCTCAATATTTTCAACAGTTCCTGCGTGCTGTGCAGCCCGCAAACCACCACAGACAAAGGCTTTCAGACGGTGGAGGCCATTGTCGCCCACGAGTACTTCCACAACTGGTCCGGCAACCGGGTCACCTGTCGCGACTGGTTCCAGCTCAGCCTGAAAGAGGGCTTTACCGTGTTTCGCGATGCGGAATTTTCCGCCGACATGGGCTCGCGCACCGTAAAGCGGGTGGAAGACGCCACGGTGATGCGCACCGCCCAGTTTGCCGAAGATGCCGGCCCCATGGCCCACCCGGTGCGGCCGGACTCCTTCATCGAAATCTCCAACTTCTACACCCTCACCGTGTACGAAAAGGGCGCGGAAGTGGTGCGCATGATCCACACCCTGCTGGGGGCGGAGGCGTTTCGCAAAGGCGCAGACCTGTACTTTGAGCGCCACGACGGCCAGGCGGTGACCTGCGAGGATTTTGTGCGCGCCATGGAGGACGCCTCCGGCGTTGACCTCGGTCAGTTCCGGCGCTGGTATGCCCAGGCCGGCACGCCGGTGCTGAGCGTGGCCGGCGCATACGATGAAGCGGCCCAGACCTACGCACTCACCGTGCGCCAGAGTACACCGCCCACCCCGGGCCAGGCCCACAAGGAGCCCCTGCTGATCCCCCTGGCGCTTGGCCTGCTGGGCGATGCCGGCAACCTGCCCCTGCAACTGGCGGGCGCCGCGCCCAACGTGGAGAGCGCGGACAACACCCACCTGGTGCTGAAGGTGAGCGAGGCGGAGCAGACCTTTGTGTTCAGCGGTGTTCGCGAGCGTCCGGTGCCGTCGCTGCTGCGCGGGTTTTCTGCCCCGGTACGGCTGGAATACGATTACAGCCGGGCCGAACTCTGCGCCCTGATGAGTCGCGACAACGACGGCTTTGTGCGCTGGGACGCGGCCCAGCAACTGGCTATTTCCGTATTGCAGGAGGCCGAGGAGCAGATTCACGCCGGCGCGGCGCCGGTGGTTGACCCGCTGTATCTCAACGCCTGCCAAACCCTGCTTGAAGATGCCTCACTGGATGCGGCCATGGTGGCGGAAATGCTGCGCCTGCCGGGTGAGGGCTACCTGGCGGAACTGGCCGCCCGGCGCGGTGGCGCCCGGGTGCTCAGCATCCACCTGGCCCGCGAAGCGGTGCACAAGGCCCTGGCGGTGCATGCCGAGGCCGCCTGGCTGGATGCCTACCGGCGCAACGCCGTTAACACGCCCTATGCCCCCGAGGCGGGGCAGATAGCCGCGCGCAGCCTGCGCAACCTGAGCCTGGAGTACCTGGTGCTGGCGCGGGATGAGCACATCGCCCTGGCGCGGGCGCAGTTTGCCAGTGCCGGCAACATGACCGACAGCCTGGCGGCGCTGAAGGTGATCAGCCAGCGCGGCAGCGCGGCGCAGCGCGACGAAGCGCTGGATGACTTCTATCGCCGCTGGAAATCGGAAACCCTGGTGGTGAACCAGTGGCTGCAGGTGCAGGCCGCGGTGCCGGGGGAGGGTGCGCTGGAGCGGGTACAGGGGCTGTTGCAGCACGAAGCCTTTGACCTGCGCAACCCGAACAAAGTGCGGGCCCTGGTGGCGGGCTTTGCCAACGGCAATCCCCTGCAATTCCACCGTGCCGACGGCGCCGGTTACCGCTTTCTGGGTGAGGTGATTGAGGCCTTAAACACCCGCAACCCGCAGATTGCCGCGCGCCTGCTGGTGCCGCTGACCCGCTGGCGCAATTACGCCGGTGATCAGGGGCCGGCCATGCGCAGCGAGCTGGAGTGCCTGGCGGCCCTGCCGGACCTGTCGCCGGATGTGTTCGAGGTGTTGAGTAAGTCCCTGCAGGACTGAGGACTCATGACTCATGACTGAGGGCTGAGGGCTGAGGGCTGAGGGCTGAGGGCTGAGGGCTGGGCTTGCGTGCCAGGGCGTGATTCTGCTCGCTGCTCAGTACTCGCTGCCGGCGCTACGAGGTGCTTTCGTCAGGTCGGGTAGAGTGACAGGCCAGGCTGGTCGGCGCCGTCCTGGCGGCGCAGTTGCGGCCGCAGGGCCTTGGCGCTCTGGGCCAGCTTGCTGCCGTCCCAGTTGCCATCGCCCGGGGCGAACAGGGCCTGTTCCAGCTGGCTGACGGCACTGGCAAAGGCCGGGCTGTTGGCCCGTTCAACCAGCGTGGCCAGCGCGGGCCCCCGCGCCTGGGGGTAGAGGCTGCCGGCCCAGTCGAGCAGGGCCTTGCGCGCCGCACCCGCCTGGTTGCTTGCACAGGCCGCCATCAACTGTTTGTAGGCGCGGCTCTCCCCGGGGCCTGCGGGTGTGTCTGGCGTTGCACCGTGGTGTGGCCCGTTGTTGCCTCGCGCTCCGCGCCTTCTTGCGTGCCACCAGAGCCATCCGGCCAGTAGCCAGCCCAGGGCGCCGAAGGCGGCAAGGCCACGCCACAACCACAGCTCGCCCGGTTCGCCGGCCGCGGCTACCATTGAGGCAGGCGCCGAGCGGTCCTTGGCCGGCGCTGCTGGCGCCGCTGTACCCGGTGCGGTTTGGCCTTGCCCTTGATTAAGCTCTTGATTGAGTCCGGGCGCGGCGCTTACCGCAATGTCCCGGGCCGGCAGCACGGCCTCGCGCAGTTCGCCGCGCTCGGTGTCCCACCAGGGAATGCGAATCTCCGGGATGCGATAGTGGCCGGGGGCCGCCGGCACCAGCGCGGCGCTGTCCACCCGCTGGCCGATCAGGCCATTGCCGCCCTCGGTTTCGGCAATCTGCGGCTGGTCGGGGTAGTAGCGCAGGCCGGCCTGGGCGGGGAACAGGGTGGGCGGCAGCTGGGCGCCCTGCAAACCCTCGCCACTGATGCGCACGGTGCGCGTGGCGCTCTCGCCGGCCTGTAGCTGTTCCGGTGGCACCGACCAGGTTTCCTCAATGCGCAGGTTGCGCGCCGGCAGCCAGGTGGTGCCGGCGGGCCAGTTGCCCGGCCGCGGCAACACCTCGATGGACAGCGGCTCGGTGCTGCGGCGCAACAGCGGGCCGCTGCCCCGGTCGAACAGGCTGCGCCGGGGCTGGCTTTCGCGGGCGGAAAAGGTTTGGGCGGGTATCTCCAGCGTGCCGCTCTGCTCGGGGAAGATGGCGTAGCGAATTTCGTGCACCAGCCAGGGGCGGCCATTCACCGTGCGCTGGAAGGACTTCTGCTCCAGCGGTTTGACGAAGGCGTTGTCGATCTTAAGCTCGGTCACGCTGCGGTTGTCGAGGTTCACCGCCTGCTGCAGGCGCAGGGTAAGCAGCAACTGCCCCTGCACATACACCTGCGAGCGGTCCACCTCGGCCTCGAACAGCACCTGGGCATCGCCGGCGGGGCGCTCGGGCTGGGGACCAACCTCCACCTGCAAGGGCAGGGTGCGCGCATTGGCGCTGGCCAGGGGCGAAATAGTCAGTTGCCCCTGGCGCCTGGGGGTGATTTCCAGCACCAGCTGGCGGTTTTCGCTGCGCTGCCCGTTGACGATGTTCACGCTGCTGCTGGAAGAGCGCTGCAGGATGTCGAAATCGCGCTGCACCGGCGTCAGGTCGATGGCGCCCAGGTCCTCCCCGGCGGTGGCGGTGATTTCCAGGCGCAGGGTGTCGCCCATAGCCACCTGTTGCCGGTCGACACGGGCCTGAAGGGCCGCCAGCGCCGGCTGCGCCAGCAGCGGCAACAGGGCGAGCCACAGCAGCCAGGTGGCGGGGCGCTTACCAGTTCTGATCATCTCGCGGTGTGTCTCCCTGCTGTTGCCGTTGCCGGCTTTCAAACCTGAACTTCTCCCGCAGCAGACCTGAGGGGTCATCCGGCACCCGCCGCAGCCACTGCTCCAGGGCCTGGTCGCGCTCGGCTTGCTCCGCGCTGGGTTCTGCGCTGGCTTGGGCCTGGCCGGGCTGTTCCTCGGGATCGCCGGCTTGCGGTTCGGGTTGGGGGGCCTGCCCCGGTGCCTGCTCTGGCGCTTTCTCTTGCTGATTGGCGTCTTCCGGCGCCGGCTGCTGAGCGGGTGATTGGCCGGGATCCTGCTGATCCTGCTGATCCTGCGATTGATCGCCGTTCTGTTGGCCCGGGTCGGCGGGGTTCTGTTTGTCCTTGGGCCCCTGGCTGTCCTGCTGGCCGTCGTTGTTCTGCGGCGGGTTCTGCTTATTGTCGCCCTGGTTGGGGTTCTGCGCATTCTGTTGCTGTTCCTGCTGCTGTTGCTTCACCTGCTCCAGCAGTTCGATGTTGGCCTCGGCATCGGCCTGGCCCGGCTGGCGCTTGAGAGATTCCCGATAGGCCTCGATGGCGGCATCCAGCTCGCCGGCCCGGGCCAGGGCGTTGCCGCGGTTGTACCAGTCATCGGCGCTATCGCCTTCGGCAAAGCGTTTGGCCGCCGCGTCGAAATCACCGGCCTTGAAGGCGGCGGTGCCCGCCCAGGGGGCGCTGTCAAACAGTGTGCTGGCGGCATCGAAGTCGCCGGCCTGCAGCGCCCGCTGGCCCTGCTGGTCGGGGGTGAGCCACAGGTCGTTCCACAGTGAGGGTTGCCACGCCCCGGGCTGGGCTGCGTTTTCGGCTGGGTTCTGGCTCGGGTTCTGGTTCTGGCTCTGGGCTTGCGGCTGGGTTGGAGCCTGATGTTGCTGCAGTGCTTGCGCCTGTGCCGGCCCCGGCTGACCCAGCCACAGCAAGGCCAGCAGGCCCAGCACCACGCCGCGGCGAAACAGCAGCAGGGCCACCGGCAGCAGCAACATAATCAGCAGGTAGCCCTGGTCTTCCCAGTGGTCGGCGCGGCGCTCGGCGGCGCTCAGGCGTTCCTGCCCGGGCAGGCTGAGGGGGCTGGTGATCTGTTGCAGGTCGGCGTTATCCACCTGCATGTCCAGGTAGCGGCCGCCGCTTTGGCGGGCCAGGCGGGTCAATTCCGCCCGCTCCAGCCCCGGCACCACTATGCTGCCCTGGGCGTCCTTGAGGAAGCCACCGTCGGGCAGCGGCAGGGGGGCGCCACTGCGCGTGCCAATGCCAAGAATGGTCAGGGCCGCGCCGGCATCGGAGACGGCCTCGGCAATGGCGTCGTGCTGGCGCCAGGCCACGCCGTCGGTAAGCAGCAGCAGGCGCCCGTGGCGGGCGCCGCCGCTGTGCAGCAATTCCAGCGCCAGGCTGACGGCGCCGGCGGCATCGCTGCCCGGCACGGGCATCATGTCCGGGTTAAGGGCCGGCAGCAGGTTGGCGATGGTGGCCTTGTCGTCGGTGAGAGGCGTCACCACGTGGGCATCGCCGGCAAAGGCCACTAGGGCGGTTTGCCCCTCATCGCGCGCTGCTAGCAGGTCGAGGATTTTCTGCCGCGCCCGATCCAGCCGCGAGGGGGCGAGGTCGGCGGCTTTCATGGAGTAGCTGAGGTCGAGAATCACCACCAGCGCGTCTTCGCGCTGGGCCACCGGCTGGGGGATTTTGTGCAGGCTGGGGCCGGCCAGGGCCACACAGGCCAGCGCCCAGGCCAGCAGCAGCCAGGGCAGGGCATTGCGTTTTTTGGCAGCGTTGCTTTCTGCCACCAGATGGCGCAGCAGCTCCGGGTCGATCACGGCGCTCCAGCTGCCGGAGCGGCGGCGCGCGGCAAACAGGCCCAGCCCCAGCAGGGCGGCCGGCAGCAGGGCCCACAGCCATTCCGGGCGCAGAAAATGCAGGCCTTCGGCGTTCATGGCCCAGCCCCCCGGCGCG
Organism: Parahaliea mediterranea; assembly: GCF_003402235.1. GTDB lineage: Bacteria > Pseudomonadota > Gammaproteobacteria > Pseudomonadales > Halieaceae > Parahaliea > Parahaliea mediterranea. The sequence goes on along the minus strand of NZ_QEWO01000001.1, from coordinate 607,255 downwards.
CGGCAGTGGGTGCAGTGGTGCTGCGTTCAGCCGGCGCTTCGCCGCGCGCACGGGCGCGCTCAAACAGCCCCTGGCGATAGCAGTGGCGCAGGGCCAGCAAAAAGCTCAGCAGCAGGGCGCCGGCCAGCGGCCAGTGCCCCAGCGCCTGGCGGGGCCGGTAGGTGGCGCTGTCCTGTTCCACCGGCTCCAGCTGGTCCAGCAGCTGGTAGATACCCACCAGTTCCTGGGGGTCGCGGGCGCGGAAGTAGCGCCCGCCGGTCAGGTCCGCAATCTGTTGCAGGCCCTCTTCGTCAAGCTCGGCGGAGGGGTTCACCTGGCGGCTGCCAAAGCTGGAGCCGAACAGGCCCGGCAGGGTGAGCCGGTCGGCGCCAATGCCGATGGTGTATATCCGGATGCCCAGGGTTTGTGCCAGGCGGGCGGCGTCCAGCGGCTGCACCGAACTGGCGGTGTCCTGGCCGTCGGTGAGCAACACCAGCACCCGGCTTTCGGCGGGGCGCTCTTTCAGGCGTTTGACGGCCAGGCCAATGGCATCGCCGATGGCGGTCTCCTGCCCGGCAAAGCCAATCTGGGCCTCCTGCAGAAAGCTGCCCACGGTGTCGGTGTCAAAACTGAGGGGCGACTGCACATAGGCCCGGCTGCCGAACAGGATCAGCCCCAGGCGGTCCCCGGCGCGGCGGTCGATAAAGTCGGCGCCCACCACTTTCACCGCGTCGATACGCCGCAACTGGCGCTGGCCGACCAGCATGTCTTCCATGCGCATGCTGCCGGAGATATCAACGGCCAGCATCAGGTCGCGGCCGCTGTTGGGCAGCTCGATCGCCTCGCCAATCCACTGGGGGCGGGCCGCCGCCAGCAGCAGTAACAGCCACAGCAGGGCCAGGCAGGCCAGCAGCGCCCAGCCGCGCCGGTCGGGTGAATCACTGCCTTTGTCGCCCAGATCCTGCCACTGGTCGAAGAAGGGAGTACGCAGGGCGACTTGCTGGGTATCGAGCCTGGGCAGCAGGCGCCGCGCCAGCCAGGGCAGGGGCAGCAGCAGGAGCATCCAGGGCCATTGCCATTCAATCACAGGGTCGCCTCGTGCTTTTGAATCCACCGGCGGCTGCTGTGGTAGAGGGCATTGCGCGCCGGCGCCGGCGCCTGGGGGCGGTAGTGCTGCTCGCCAAAGTCCTCGGGAAACAGCCCGCCTTTTGCGCTGTTGACGGTGGTATTCAGAAAGTCGCGCCAGGGCCGGCCCGACAGGGCGGCCACATCGGTGCGCGGGAAGCTGCGCAGCGCCACGGCTTTTAATAGGCGGTTGCACTGGGCGCTGAAGCCGGCGTCGTCATCTGCCGGCCAGGTGGCCTGCAACTGCGCCAGCGCAACCAGCGCCTGGCGGCGATAGCGGCGGCGCTGGTGGCGGCGCCACAGCACCCACAGCGCCAGCGCCATTAGCAGCACTAACAGCGCCGCCAGCACCCACCAGCCGGGGGCCGGGGGCCACCAGCCGGGTTCGACCGGTGTGCGCAGGGGCTGCAGATTGGCCAGGGGGTCGTTCGCCTGCATGTCAGTGCTTACCCGCGCCGTAGTAGTGCTGCAGCAGTGGAAAGGGTGCGCTGGTGGTGGAGAAGGCCAGCAGGGGGATGCCAAGGCGCTGCAGGTCTTCTGCCAGTTGGCCCGCCTCGGCTCTGGCCTGTTCTGCGAACTTCCGGCGCAGATTAGCATCGGCGGTGCTGAGTTGTGCCCGTTGCTGGCCATCGGTAACGGCGTAAACGCCGGCACGTGGAAGCTCCTGCTCCAACGGATCGTGACAGGCCATGGCGGTAATCTCGCAGTGGCGGGCGAGCTGGTAGAGGTGTTCGCTGGCGCCATCGCGGGCGGCGTTGTGAAAGTCGCTGATCAGGTAGATGCTGCTGCCCGGGCGCGCCACCCGGCGCAGGTGACCCAGCATGTCGCTGAAGCTGCCATCGCTGGCGCTGGCTGCGAGCGGCAGGCGGTGGTTGTACTCGGTAATGGCCGACAGTATGGCCAGCACATTGCGGCGGCTGCGGCGGGGGCGAATTTCCCGGTGCTCTGTGCCGTTGAACAGCAGCGCGCCCACCCTATCGCCCCGGTCCAGCGCGCTCCAGGCCAGCAGGGCGCCGAGGTGGGCTGCCAGAACCGACTTGAAGCAGTGGCGCGAGCCAAAGAACAGGCTGTTGCGCTGGTCGATGGCAATCAGCACCGGGCGTTCGCGCTCCTCGCGAAACAGCTTGGTGTGGGCGCTGCCGGTGCGGGCGGTGACCCGCCAGTCGATTGAACGGATGTCATCACCGGCCTGGTAGCCGCGCACCTCTTCAAAGTCGATGCCACGGCCGCGGAAGCTCGATTTGTTGGGGCCGGTGAGCTGGTTCAGGGCGCGCTTGCGCCGGCCGAGGTCCAGCTGGCTGCCCAGCAGGCGCAGGCCGATCAACGCCGCCAGTTCGCAGTAGGCGCCGCGCGGGGGGAGCTGCAGGTTGTGTGGCAGGGTGTGTTGCGACATGCCAGCCGGCTCAGGCCACCGGCACCCGGCCGAGCAGTTCGGCAATCACCGCATCGGGTGTGACGCCGCTGGCCTCCGCCTCAAAGCTCAGCAGCAGGCGGTGGCGCAGGACATCGCCGGCCACGGCCTGCACGTCGTCCGGCGAAACAAAGTCGCGCCCGGCCAGCCAGGCGTGGGCGCGGGCGCAGCGGTCCAGGGCGATGGTGGCGCGGGGGCTGCCGCCAAATTCAATCCAGCCCGCCAGTTCGCTGCTGTAGTGCCCGGGCTCCCGGGTGGCTATCACCAGCTGCACGATGTACTCCTCCACGGCGTCGGCCATGTGCAGGCCAAGCACCTCCCGGCGCGCCTCGAACACGGCCTGCTGCGACAAGGGCGGGGGCGGTGCGACGTTGCTGTGGGCGGCCTCGGCGCGGGTCAGGCGCAGAATGTCGCGCTCGGCCGTGGCGTCGGGATAGCCCACTTTGACATGCAGCAAAAAGCGGTCGAGCTGGGCTTCGGGCAGTGGGTAGGTGCCCTCCTGCTCGATGGGGTTCTGGGTGGCCATCACCAGGAACAGCTCGGGCAGGGCGTAGGTTTCGCTGCCCACGCTCACCTGGCGCTCGGCCATGGCTTCCAGCAGGGCCGACTGTACCTTGGCCGGCGCACGGTTCACCTCGTCTGCCAGCACCAGGTTGTGGAACACCGGCCCCGGCTGGAAGTGGAAGCTGCCCTGTTGGGGGCGATAGATTTCGGTGCCGGTGACATCACCGGGCAGCAGGTCCGGGGTGAACTGCACCCGGTGAAAGCTGCCCTCTATGCCGTCGGCCAGGGATTTGATGGCGCGGGTTTTGGCCAGCCCAGGCGCCCCTTCCACCAGCAGGTGGCCGTCGGCCAGCAGGGCGATGATAAGGCGTTGCACCAGGTGGGCCTGGCCGATGATCTGCTGGCTGAGCCAGCTTTCCAGTGCTCTTAGCTCTGCGCTTGCCACGCGGTCTCCTGTTATTCGTGTCCGGTTGTGCCGGTTTGCAATGGATGGGGCTACCCGGGTCCTGCCCGGGCAAGCGCCGGATTCTAGCGAATGCCCGGGCGCAGGCCAAACCGGTGGCCGGGCTGTATTTGTGACGGGTGTGTGACTGGTGCGCTGTGTAAAAGTTCCAGACGTAACTAACGTCAGGGCTGGGTATTTGAACTAGACTAGGCGACAACGATTGAGGCCGTAAAGGCCCTGTTTTTCGCCATAAAAATGGAGTCCGCAAGAATCCGATGGCCTGGGATGCAATGAAGAACAGCCTGCTGGAAGAGCTGGCGCAACGAATCGACAAGCGGGGCGACGCGGATGATCGCCAGTCCCTGCATAACCTGGCAGCAACCTTCCTGTCGCGCTTTCCCGCCGAGGACATGCGCGGCCGCTCGGTGGAAAACCTCTACGGCTGCCTGTACGGCCTGCTGCGGTTCATGGAGAACTGGCAGGCCCCCGCCGCCAAGGTGCGCATCTTCAACCCGCAGTTGCAGGGCCACGGCTGGGAGAGCAAGTACACCGTGCTGGCGGTGCTGTGCCGCGACATGCCCTTTTGCACGGCGTCGGTGCGGGGCGAGCTGAACCAGCGCAATATCCGTATTCACACCCTGGCCAGTTGCAACCTGGTGGCCAGGCGCGACGCCGACAACGTGCTGCAGGCCGTGCTCAGCGATAGCGAGGCAGACGAGGCGGGCGACGGGACAGACGACGGGCTGTCACGGGAGAGCCTGCTCTACTTCGAGATTGGCCGCCACTCGGATGTCGCCGAGTTGGAAGAGCTGCGCACCACACTGGAGGGCGTTCTGGCGGAGGTGGCGCTGGTGGTGGAGGACTTCCCCGCCATGCGCGAGCGCCTGCTGGAGGCGACGGCGGTCATCGACAGCAGTACCTGTGTGGATGAGGACTACCGCGCCGAGGCCGCCGCCTTCTGCCAGTGGCTGCGCCAGGATCACATGACTTTCCTCGGCTACGAGTACCTGGCCGTTGAGCGCAGCGGCTCACAGTTTGCCGTGGCGGTGGACGAGGCGCGCAGCCTGGGCCTGCTCAGCGAGCGCAGCAGCAGCGGCGCCCGCGACCTGGCGGCCGACCTGAACGCCATGCCGGCGGAGGAACTGCAGCGGCGCCAGCTCAGCTTCGCCAAGTCGCGGGTGCGCTCGCGCATCCACCGCCTGGCCTACCCGGACTACGTGGAAATCAAAGTCTTCGACGACGCCGGCGAGGTGGTGGGCCAGCACCGCTTTATCGGCCTGTTCACCTCCACCGTGTACACCATGAACCCGGCGCTTATTCCCATCCTGCGCCGCAAGGTGGAGCAGGTGGTGGCCCTGTCGGGCCTGGACGACGGCGAGCACGACGGCCGCGAGCTGGCCCGGGTGCTGGAGCTGTTCCCCCGGGACGAGCTGTTCCAGTCCAGCATTCGCGAACTCTACGACACGGTGATGGCGGTCAACCGCATTCAGGAGCGACGCCAGACCCGCCTGTTTGTGCGCGAAGACGCCCACGGCAAATTCGTGAACTGCCTGGTGTACATGCCGCGCGACCGCTACACCACCGAACAGCGGGTGGTGATGCAGAACATCCTTACCCGTGCTTTTGGCGCCGAGGAATCCGAGTTCACCACCCATTTTTCGGAATCCATCCTGGTGCGCTGCCACTTTGTGCTGCGGGTAGACCCCGCCGCCGAGCGGCACTACGACGTCAATGAAATTGAGGAGCAAATAGTGCAAGCCACACTGGCCTGGGAAGATCGCCTGCGGATGCGCCTGATCGAGGAGTTTGGCGAGGAGCAGGGCGAGCACCACGCGCGCAACCTTGGCACTGGTTTCCCGCCCGGCTATCGCGATGACTTCGACGCCCGCGTGGCGGTGATGGACATACACGATCTGTTGAGCCTGGGTGAACAGCGCGAACTGTCCATGCGGCTGTACCGCCTGCTGGAAGAAGACGACGACCAGCTGCGCCTGCGCCTGTACCACCGGGGCGAATCCCTGCCCCTGTCGGACATTCTGCCGATTCTGGAAAACCTCGGCCTGCGGGTGGTGTCGGAGCGTCCCTACGGGGTGCGCTCGGCGGACGGCGAGCGCTACTGGATCCAGGAATTCAGCCTGATCTACTCCCTGTCCAACAACATCGACCTGGAGCAGGTGCGCGATGAGTTCGAGGACGCCTTCTCCCGCATCTGGTTCGGCGAGGCGGAGAACGACTCCTTCAACCGCCTGCTGCTGGGCACCCGCCTGAGCTGGCGGGAAATTGCCCTGCTCAGGGCCTACGCCCGCTACCTGCGGCAGCTGCAGTTCCCCTACAGCGTGGACTACATTGCCGAAACCATGGCCAACCACCTGCACATCACCGCCGGTTTGGTGGAGCTGTTCCTGACCCGCTTCTCGCCAGTGTTTGACGGCGACGAAGACTGGCGTAATCAGCGCGAGCAGGCGGTGGAACAGCGCATTCTCGATTCGCTGGAGCAGGTGGAAAACCTCGGTGAGGACCGCATCATGCGGCAGTTCATCACCGTCATCAAAGCCACCCTGCGCACCAACTTCTTCCAGCAGGGCGACAACGGTGAACTGAAGCCGTACTTCTCGTTCAAGTTCGACCCGCGGCAGATTCCCGAGGTGCCGCAGCCGGTGCCCATGTTCGAGATTTTCGTGTACTCGCCGCGGGTCGAGGGTGTGCACCTGCGCGGTGGCAAAGTGGCCCGGGGTGGTTTGCGCTGGTCCGACCGGCTGGAGGACTTCCGCACCGAGGTGCTGGGGCTGGTGAAGGCCCAGCAGGTGAAAAACGCGGTGATTGTGCCGGTGGGGGCCAAGGGCGGCTTTGTGGCCAAGAACCTCACCACCGACATGAACCGCGACGAGGTGCAGCAGGAAGGCATTGCGTGCTACAAGCTGTTCATTCGCGGCTTGCTGGACATTACCGACAACCGGGTGGAAAGCGGCATCCGCCGCCCCAGCCAGGTGGTGTGCAAGGACGAGGAAGACCCCTACCTGGTGGTGGCGGCCGACAAGGGCACCGCCACCTTCTCGGATATCGCCAACGCCCTGTCCGAGGAATACGGCTTCTGGCTGGGGGATGCCTTCGCCTCCGGCGGCAGCGCCGGCTACGACCACAAGAAAATGGGCATCACCGCCCGCGGTGCCTGGGTATCGGTGCAGCGCCACTTCCGCGAAATGGGCGTGGACGTGCAGCGCAGCGACTTTACCGCAGTGGGCATTGGCGACATGGGCGGCGATGTGTTTGGCAACGGCATGCTGCTGTCCGAGCACATCCGCCTGGTGGCGGCCTTCAACCACCTGCACATTTTTGTGGACCCGGAGCCGGAGGCCGCCAGCAGCTATGTCGAGCGCAAGCGCCTGTTCGAGCTGCCGCGTTCCAGCTGGACTGACTACGACACCAGCCTGATTTCCGCCGGTGGTGGCATCTTCAGCCGCGCCGCAAAATCCATCACCATTTCGCCGGAAATGCAGGATCGCTTTGGCATCAGCGAGAGCCGGCTGACGCCGAACGAGCTGATTGCCCGCATCCTGAAGGCCGAAGTGGACCTGCTGTGGAACGGCGGTATTGGCACCTACGTGAAATCGTCGCTGGAGTCCCACACCGACGTTGGCGACAAATCCAACGACGCGGTGCGGGTGAACGCCAACGAGCTGCGCTGCAAGGTGGTGGGCGAGGGCGGCAACCTCGGCATGACCCAGCTGGCGCGGGTGGAGTACTGCCTGCACGGCGGGCGCTCCAACACCGACTTCATCGACAACGCCGGCGGGGTGGACTGCTCCGACCACGAGGTGAACATCAAGATCCTGCTGAACGCCATCGTGGCCCGGGGCGATTTGACCGGCAAGCACCGCAACCAGCTGCTGGAGGGTATGACCGAGGCGGTGGCGGAGCTGGTGCTTGAGAACAACTACCGCCAGGTGCAGGCCATCAGCCTGGCGCAGTTCCAGGCGGCCGAGCGCAACGGCGAGTACCAGCGCTTTATTGTGGACCTGGAATCACGCGGGCGGCTCAACCGCGAGCTGGAATTTCTGCCCTCCGACGAGGAGCTGGCCGAGCGGCGCGTGCAGGGCAAGGGCCTGACCCGGCCCGAGCTGTCCATTCTGGTGTCCTACAGCAAGGCCATGCTCAAGGAGGAACTGATCGATTCCGACCTCGGCAAAGACCCGCGCCTGGCCGAACAGGTGGCCAGCGCCTTCCCGGCCCAGCTGGTGGCGAGCTACGGCGACGAGCTGAAGGTGCACCGCCTGCACCGCGAAATCATGTGTACCCAGATCGCCAACGACATCGTCAACCGCATGGGCCTGACCTTTGTGCAGCGCCAGCGCAAGGCCACCGGGGCACCAGTGGCGGACGTGGCCCGGGCCTACACCACGGTGATGGACGTGTACGGCATTGGCCAGCTGTGGGAAGAGATTGAAGCCCTGGACCACAGCGTGGACGCGCGGGTGCAGATGGAGATGATGCTGAACCTGATCCGTCTGGTGCGCCGTGCGGTGCGCTGGCTGCTGCGCAACCGCCGCCACGAGCTGGCGCCCACCCAGTGCATTGCCGAATTCGGCGAGGGCGTGTTGCAGCTGCGCGAACTGGTGCCGGAACTGCTGCGCGGCCGCCTGCGCGAGCACTACACAATGCTGGAGTCCCATTACACCGACGCCGGTGTTGGCGAGGCGCTGGCCCGCCGGGTGGCCAGCGCCGTGCTGGCCTACACCACCCTGGGCATCATCCACGCCAGCCGCGAGACCGGCTCGCCCCTGGAACAGGTGGCCCAGCTCTACTACTACTTGGGCGACAAGCTGGAGCTGGACTGGTTCAGCGGCCAGATTTTGGCCAGCAAGGTGGACAACGAATGGCAGGCCCTGGCCCGGGACACCTACCTGGAAGACCTGGAATGGCAGCAGCGCACCCTGGCGGTGGGCGCCCTGCGCCACTGGGACGCCGAGGGCGACCTGGAGAGCTGCTACAAACAGTGGGCGCGGCAGGAGGCCACGCTGCTCAAGCGCTGGCGCGAAATGCTGGCCGAACTGCACGGCACCAGCGCCCCGGACTTTGCCATGTTTGCCGTGGCCAACCGGGAGTTGCTGGATTTAGCCCAGAGCTCATTGCGGGATTAGTTGACTGAGGTGTTCAGTACCTGGGCCGGTAGTTTCTGGTCGCGATAGTTTGCTGAAATCGGCGCACATGCTGCGCCGCATCCAAACACCTTAAGGTCCACACCGCATTCGGGATTCAATTCACAGCGCCGTCTCGACGAGGTGCTTCAATGCCTCTTGATTGATGATCGAGATTTTCCCGTAGTGGTAGCTGATCCAGTTGTCTGTTTCCCACTCTTTCATGATCTTGATTATGGTGGCCCGTGATGCACAGAGAATTGAGCACAATTCCGCCTGCGACATATGAATCTGGTGTTTTCTCTCCGTTCTCATGAGTTTCTGAACGTCATCTACCTCCAACAGCAGTTTTGCAAGTCGCTGAGCGGGGGACAATAATCCCATGTCCACCTCCCGTTGCATGGTGTCGCGCATGTTGAAGCAGAAAAGCTTTGTAAAATTGCGGTAGTACTGCGGTTCATTGCCGACTATCTGCTCGAAGGCGGACTTGGAAAGCTCAAGCAGGGTTGCCTTGCCACTGGCGAACGCATTGTGGGGGAGGGGCTGTTCATCCAGCAGTGCGACCAGGCCAAACCAGTCCCCGGGCAAAAATATCCTCAGCAGCAGGTCATTGCCCTCCCGGGTAATGAAATCCAGTTTGGCTTGCCCTTCCACCAGCGCATAGAGCGCTCTCCCGGCGTCGCCCAGCGCATACATAAACTCTCCGTTGCCATAGGTTTTAATCGTGGCATTGCTGAGTATTAACTTGCGCAGTCTGTCGGGTTGCTCAGAGTACCAGCCCCGCTTGCCGAGAATGGTATCGACATCATTCGTATTCATATTTTTTTGCTTGTGCGTGAGAGGGCCGCAGCGAGTGAAACCTGTTGGCCAGCATCCATGGATGAGAATCTGACCTGGATACCCTCATCCATTCGGGACAAATCATCGTTGGCATGCCTGCGAATGTCAAAATTAGTCAGTTGCCCCTCCCGGCTCAGTCGCATACTGCATCGCAATAACAAGCGATGATGGATTTCACCATGCCCACTTTGCCCCCCACAAGAATCGGGGACTACCTGCGCGTCGATTCGCAGGAATCAGGGAATAGGCCGATATGGCAGTTCCAGAGCAGGTCATACGCGCTTGAGGAGGTAGATCAACTTACCGATCGTGTGGCTTGCGGACTGCTGGCGCTGGGCTACGGCAGTGGCGACCGCCTTGCCATACTGGGCCTCAATCAGCCCGAGTGGCTGATTACCTATTTGGCGGCGGTCAAAATTGGGGTGATTGTCGTGGGGCTAAGTACGCGCTACACCGAAGATGAGATCGGCTACATCCTCGGCAACAGTGGCGCGCGAGGCGTTATGACGCTGTCTTGCCACGATGGAATCGATTACCAGCAACTGTTTTCGCGTCTCAGACAGCAGCTCCCGACCCTGCAGCACGTGTTTCTGAGCGATGGCGGGGCGCACGACGAATTCAGCTACCAGTCCCTTGCGTCGATGGAAATTGGCGACGCTCTGGAGCAAGCCAAGGGCCTGGTCAGTGACGCCTCGGCCAGCATGATTATCTATACCTCGGGCACAACCGGCAAACCCAAAGGCGCGGTATTGAGCCACCGTAGTCAACTGGCGTCGGCCCGTGCCCAGGTGAGCCACACCGGGCTCGCCGCCGATGACACGATGCCGCTGGTAGTGCCTCTGAACCACGTAGCCGGGCTGACCTGTTCAGCGCTGGCCTGCCTGATAGCGCGCAGCACTGCGGTGATAGTGCCGCAGTTTTCACCCAAGGTGCTGGTTGAGGTGTTAAACAGTGTGCCTGCCACCGTGATCGGCATGGTGCCGACCATGTACACCCTGCTACTGCAGCATGGCGGGCTGAGCGAAAGTGCCTGTCAGCGGGCTCGGGTCTTGCAAGTCGGAGCGGCAGCGCCAGATACGGCACTTGTCAAGGCGCTGAACCTTGCGTTTCCCAATGCGGAAATCCTCAACTCCTATGGCATGAGCGAGTCTTCCGGGATTGTCGTCATGAGCCCTCCTCGGGACAGTGTCGAGCAGACGGTGTCATCAGTGGGACTACCTCTGCCGGGGATTGAAGTGCGCATTGTCGACCAGAAGCGCCAACCTCTGCCGAGTGGGGAAGTCGGCGAACTGTGTGTGCGTGGCGATGCAGTCATGCTGGGATATTTCCGCGATGACGAAATGACCCGGGAGGCCATCGACAGCGCTGGCTGGCTGTACACCGGCGACCTCGCCAGCGTGGACACAACAGGCCGGGTTTTCCTCAAGGGACGCAGCAAGGAGATGTACATACAGGGGGGGTTCAATGTCTATCCCACCGAAGTAGAGAACGTCCTGACCCAGCACCCGGAAGTCACTATCGCCGCCGGTATCGGCGTACACGATGCGGTGCTGGGAGAGGTCGGGAAGTACTTTGTTGTTCGCAAGGCAGGTAGCCACCTGGACGAGCAGGCACTGATCGAGCATTGCCGGAAAAGGCTGGCCAACTACAAGGTGCCGCGACAGATTGAGTTCCGGGAAGAGTTGCCGATGACGCCCACCGGCAAAGTCCAGAAGAGCCTTCTGGCCCAGGGGTGAGCATGAAACAACACATCAGCCCGCTGGCCGTATCGGCCCGCAATGCCGTATTGACCTTGATGGCCTGCGCCGCGGGAACAGGGTCGGCCGCCGCAGCGGATCAGGATCCGGGAGAGACGGTTTTCAAGCACCACTGTGCCGCTTGCCACACGGTGGATGGTAGTCATGCTCCGCGGGTCTCCTCGCTGAGGGAAATGAGCCCCCACGCGATCGACAGTGCCCTGACCCTGGGCAAAATGGCGACCCAGGGTGCGGCGCTGAGTGAAACTGAGCGGCGCCATCTGGTCGAATGGTTGACCGCCAGTCAAACGGATTACAGCGGCTGGGAGCAGCAAGCCGCCTGTAGCACGCCCCCTGACGGCCAGGGCGAGGCGACGCCTTGGGTCACAGGCTGGGGCATCGGCGAAGGCAATCACCGTTACCAGAGCAGGACACGCATCAACGCGGGGAACGTGGGCCAACTCCAGCAAAAATGGGTGCTGGCCTTTCCCGGCGTTGCCACCATGCGCTCCCAGCCCGCCGTCGTGGGAGATACTCTCTATCTGGCGGTGGCGGATAGCTACACACTCTATGCCATTGATCGTCACAGCGGCTGTATTCGCTGGCACTACCTGTCGGAAAGCGCTCCCAGAAGCGCGGTAGGCTACGGTCAGCTGAAGGACGGCAGAAGTGTTGTTTTTTTCGGCGATGTGAACGGCTACGTGCACATGGTTGATGCGAAGAGCGGGCAACCGGTCTGGGTTCGCCATGTCGGCGTGCATCCACGTACTGCCATTACAGCGCCGCTGCTGCTGGACAACGGTGTTCTCTATGTTGCGCACTCTAGCCTGGAGACCCTCGCCACGCTGGATCCGGATTACGAGTGCTGCCAGCTGACCGGCGCAATCAGCGCTCACGACCCGGCCACCGGTGACACCCTGTGGCTCTCAAGGACGCTCCCGGTGCCACAGCGACGGGGGGGCAGCAAGGTGGGTACGCCCCAGTGGGGGCCGGCTGGCGCGTCAGTTTGGTCGGCTCCGGTCATCGATCACAAGCGCGGCCTGATTATCGTCGGGACCGGTCCGGTTGCAGCGCCCCCCGACGTGGGTACGGGCGATGCGTTGATCGCCTTCGACCTGCATACAGGTGAGCGCCGCTGGGTGTTTCAGGCGACCCCTGGAGACTTGTGGAACGGGGCTTGTCGCTCCCGATACAGCGATGGCAAGCATCCCAACTGCGACTTTGAAAAAGGCCGGGACTTCGACTTTGGCGCGGGTGTAGTGTTGGCAACAGACAGTAATGGCCGGGATGTTGTATTGGCCGGCCAGAAAAGCGGGGTTGTGTGGGCGCTCGACCCGGCCAGCGGCCGTGAGCTATGGCGCCGGAAAGTTGGCGAGGGCTCTACGCTGGGCGGTGTTCACTGGGGCATGACGCTTCAGGGAAATGCGCTTTATGTACCGGTTCACGACCCGCAAATTCCGCCAAGCAGCGCCTTGCCGGATGATATCAACCAATGGGTCAGCTCGACCGGGCGCGCCCCGGGCTTGTATAAGCTCGACATCAGTTCGGGAAACATCCTCTGGACCTGGCGTCCCGAACGGGACTGTAAACCGGATTTCACCAGCGCCGAAACGTGGCCGGCCTGTCCTCGCCAGATTGGCCTGTCGGGGGCCGCCATGGGCATCGAAGGAGCGGTGATCAGTGTTGGTGCCGACGGCGTGTGGCGCGTGCACGACATTGAGAATGGCCAGGTGCTGCGCCAGGAAGATACCGCCAAAGCCTATATCGAAACAGTGAACGGCGTGCCCGGTCACGGGGGCAGCTTGGACAATGCCACCACAGTCGCGGCCGACGACATGCTGTACGTGCAGTCAGGCTACGGCTTCTTTGGCGGAACGCCCGGCAATGTGCTCATTGCCTATGCCCTCCCGGAAGAATCAACCACCCCACAAGCAGCATCAACCACCAAGCAATAGGAAACACTCATGCGAAAAGCTATGTCCTTTTTCGGCGCCGTGGCGTTCATTCTCAGCCAGTCTGCTTTTGCAGGAACACTGAGCCCTCAGGAGGGTATCGCCAACCTGATGGCCGACTATGCCTGGTTCGCGGATCAGCGCGACACAGAAGCAGTAAGCAAGTTATTCGTTGAGCAAGGGGTGCTCAAGGTGCCTGTCGTTAATCAAACGATGGAGGGGCCTGCGCAGGTGAGCAGCTTCTTCAGTAAAACCTGGGCACCGCTTGAAGCCATGGGCCAGCAGCGGCGTCATGTGATCACCAATATTCGGCCCTACGATGTGCAGGGCGATCAAGCCAGGGTACGGGCTTACATGACAGTGCTTGGATCCACCAAAGGTGGCCCGTCATCAATCAAACTGCAGGGTTACTACGAGGCCGAGGTCGTCGACACCCCGGAGGGTTGGCGTTTCCGCGCACTGACCATTCAGGTGGATGGCATGGTGCCGTAGCGCCAAGGCAGCTGCCCTCGTGTCAATCCGAATCTGTCAATAATTGACAGTCTGCCACCGGCGCACAAGCGCATAGTCCGCGCTCACCAGTTTATGCGGCGCAGTTCCAACTGTACGCCCGTGACAACAAGGTACGGCCAGTTGCCCGGGCAACGGATCGTACTGAAATAAAGATAACATGGAGATTCCGATGAAGTTCACCCACAGCAAACACCTTTTGTCGCTGGCAATTTCGTCAGCGCTTTCCTGTGGCGCTCTGATCGCACAGGCACAGCAACTCGAAGAAGTAGTGGTCACCGCCCAGAAGCGCGTCGAGAGCATCCAGGGTGTCCCCATCTCGATCATGGCGGTCACTGATGCAAAGCTGGAGCAGGCAGGTATTGACAGCGCAGACGACCTGACTCGTATTGTGCCGAACCTGCGTATCAATCGACAGGCGCAGGCCTCCGCTACAAGTATTCGCATGCGAGGGGTAGGCAGCGACGGTAACAATGCCATCGACCCCAGCGTCGCGCCGTTTATTGATGGCGTCTACATTGCACGCGGCGGCGCGATACTCAGCAGTTTCCTGGACGTGGCCAGTGTGGAGATTCTGCGTGGTCCACAGGGAACGCTCTTCGGGCGCAACGCCACGACCGGTGCGGTTCAGATCAATACCCACGCGCCGCAATTCGACGAGTTGAGTGGTGAGGTATTTGCGGAGTATGGCAATTTCGATGCCCGTCGCTTACGCGGCATTGTCAATGTTCCGGTATCCGAGAGCTTTGCCCTGCGATTTGCCGCGACCGCTGATCAACGCGATGGCTATTACCACAACCGGCTGGATGACAAGGACTATGGCGACCGCGATGCAACCACCGCCCGGGCTTCTGCCCGCTGGCAGCCCAGTGACAGCCTGGACTGGGCTGTCCGGGTAGACTATGCCGACATGCAGGGTGACGGGGCTCTCCCGCCCGAAGTGGCATCGGATGCCGGACCTGCCCGCTTTATCGACGCCATCGGCTCGGTGTTCGGGCCCTTGTCGCCGAGTATTGACGATGCCTATGACGGCACGGTGAACCAACGCATCGTCGGCGATCTTGACGATAGCCAGTGGGGTATATCCAGCGACCTGAACTGGGACCTGCAGTCAGACTACCGCGTGCGCTGGATCGGCTCCTACCGCAGCTGGGAAAATGAACAACTGGACGGCGACGTTGTCTTTACCGGCATGGATTTCCTGAATCGCCTTAGCTTCTACGATACAGAGTCTACGAGCCAGGAAATCCAACTGATTTCACCCGAGGGTGCATTCTTTGACGGGCGCATGGATTTCGTGGCCGGCGCCTACTACTTTCAGGAAGATTACGCCATCGGCGAGAATCTCAACCTCGGTGCGTCCTTTTGCCCCGTGCTGATTGGCGGCTCACTGCCGGATTCCGTGCCGTTGTGTCAGTCTCTGGCCCAGACCGACGCCACCGTTCAGCGCTTCGACCAGGATGCCGAAAGTATGGCGGTATTTCTGGAGACCAAGTGGAAGCTCAGTGATACCCTGGAGCTGACCCTCGGCGGGCGTTATACCGAAGACAGCAAGGAAGCCAGCTTCGATCAGCAGGTTGCCAACCCCTTTGCCGGGTCGTTGCGTGCGCCTGAGCAGGATGCTTACCGCTTCGAGGACGAGCAGTTTACCTATCGCGTTGTGTTGTCCTGGTTTGTGACCGAAGATACGATGCTGTTCGCCAATTATTCAACCGGCTACAAGTCTGGCGGTATTAATTCCAGTGGCAGTGCGCAGCCGCTTTTTGAGCGTCGGCTATTTGACTCCGAGCAGGTTGATGATATCGAGCTGGGCATTAAGACCACCCTGCTGGATGGCTTGATGCAGGTCAACGCCACCGCCTACCGTATGGAAATCGATGAATTCCAGGATCGAGCATTCCAGGACGCTAGTTTCATCGTGACTAACGCCGGCAGCCTCCGGCAGCAAGGTCTGGAGCTTGAGCTGAAAGCTGCAGCGACCGAGCACCTGACGCTGGATCTGGCATTTGCCTACCTGGATTCTGAGTTCACGGATTTCAAGGGTGCGACACCCCTGCCTGGGTGTGCTGTTTTGCCTTCTCCAGGTACGCCGTCCTGCCCGAATCCTCAGGACCATACCGGCAGAGCCGCTCCTTTTTCGCCAGAGTGGGAGATCAATGCAGGTATCGCCTACACGCGTGACTTTTCGAACGGAATGTACTGGACGGCCAGTGCCAACTGGCAGTATGTCGATGACTTTATTGCCGGTGGAACTGAACTCAGCCGTCAGGCGGTAAACGATGCCTATGAGCTGGTGGATGCCCGATTCACCGTTGCGAGCGCCGACGACACCTGGACCTTTAGCATCTACGGCCAGAACCTGACCGATGAACGCTATGCCGAGTACAATTTCACCCAGGTTCTCGGCGGGGCTTTGGGTTTGCTGGACACCAGCAATGGCGATACGGTTTATCGCCATTATGTTTCAGCTCCCCGCACCTATGGTGTCAGCGTTAAATATGCGTTTTGATCATCGCATTCGAAGCGCCGGGAGCGTCTAAAAAAATGGGCCGGCATTTGCCGGCCCAGTTGTGTAGTGGTTGTTACTGCCTCTGTGATTACAGGGCGCGAAGTTTATGTACGCCGGAAACGCCGGTCAGCCCGTCCCAGTGATCGGAGCGACCTTCACGCCAACCGCACACCCAGTTCTGGCGGTGTTCCTCGTTGGCGTGGGGGCAGTAGTCGATGCTGCGGCCGGAAAGGCCGGCCTGGTAGCCGCGATCAAACGCCCGGGTGTTCATGTCGCGCTTCTGTCTTCTCATAGAGGTTGCCTCCATTGGAGCCTTTCTTGCGCCGAGGAAACAGCCTCGCACCCAAAGAGTGCGCCCGGCGTAAGTGTGTTGCTCCAGTTGTCTGTAGCGAGTTGTCTATGTGGGTATTGCGGTAGAAAACGCACAGCAATACCCGGAAGTGGTGCCTAAAGGCACAGGCCCATGAAAACAGAGCGGCGCCGGGGTGTCGACTACTGTTTTGGAACATCGGCGCCACTTTATATAACGCCAGCTTGTTAGGGGCGCCCCTTAGCTGCGTGCCGGGCCGGCGGCGGCGCCGATATAGCCCAGCATGGCGGCGCGGTACAGGGCCTGGGAGCGGCCCGATACCGCCAGCTTGCGCGCGGCGTTGGTGATGTGAAAGCGCACCGTGGGCAGGGAGATGTCCATGATGATCGCCACCTCGGCGTCGGTTTTGCCCAGCGCCGCCCACTTCAGGCACTGGATTTCCCGGGGCGTCAGCCGCGGCGGGGCCTCCATGCGGGCGCGGGCGCTGCAGTCGCGGTAGCTGGACAGGAAGGTCAGCGCCAGGGTCAGCAGGTCGCTGGCGTGGGTGTGGAAGATGTCCGCCACCGGCAGGGCGGGGTCGGGGCTGGCCCACACCACCGAGCCGATGACCCCGCCCGGCAGGTGGCAGGGCACCATGATGGCCGCCTCCACCCCAAAGCCCTCGAAACTCTCCTGCTCGTTGACGGCATCCAGCGCGCCGTTGTGGCGCCAGCTGGCGAGCTGACCCTGGTGCAGGTAAAAGGGTTCGGCACACACCCGGCAGGCTTGGATGATGGTGGCGCGCAGGGCAAAGCCCGGGTCTTCCCAGTAGCGCAGCTCCGGGTCCAGCCAGGGGAAGATGGATTCCGCCAGCGGGCGGCCCTCGCGGTCGATCAGGGGGTGGGGGCTGGAGATGTCGGCGCTGGCGGCAATGTAAGGCAGGCCAATGCGCTTGCCGGCGGCGGCAACCGCTTCGGCCAGGCTCTGTACCTCGTCCTGTTCCAGCGCGCGTTGCTCGGATGTGGATGCCACCGCCATCAGGATTTGCTCCCCGTTTTTATCGCGCACCAGAGTGCCCTGAGTGGGGAGGTGTTGCAACATTGAATCCGGCAAGGTCGAAATCGGCCCTTGCGGGCCGGCGCGGCCCGCCCCCTGCCGCAGGGGCAGGGAGGGGGCAGCGCCTTGGGAGCTGAGTGCGGCGCGGTGCGGGCGCTGCATCAGAAACGGTAGGTGAAGCTGGCGCCGTAGGTCATGCTGCGCCCGGGGAAGCGCACTGCGGTATTGGCATTGGTGGCCACCGCCAGCCAGTAGTACTCGTCGGTCAGGTTGGCGCCCCACAGGCTTACATTCCAGCGCTCGTCCAGTGAGTAGAGGGCGGCGGTGGCGTTGAACAGGCCGTAACTGTCGATCTTGTGGTCATCGTCGTTGGCCAGGTTGCCGTAGCTCTCATCCTGGTAGCGGCCGTTCAGGGTCAGGGACATGCCAAGCCCCTCGCTGATCGGCCGGTCGTAGATGAGGGTCAGGCTGCCGGCGGCCTCCGGACTGTACAGGAAGTGCTTGCCGTCGAAGTCGGCCGGCTGGCCGGCGGCGTCGATGCCCTGATAGTCCTGCACCTCGGTGCGCAGCAGTGTGCCGCCCACAATGGCAGTGAGGTGGTTGGTAACGGCAAAGGTGATTTCGGCATCCAGGCCGTAGGCCTCGGAGTCCGGCACGTTGTTGATGCGCGACAGGGCGGTGTAGATGGGGTCGGCGAAGTACACGCTCAGCTGCTTGTCGGTGTAGTCGTAGTAAAAGGCGGAGGCATTGAACTGCATGCGCTGGCTGAACAGGGCGGCCTTCACTCCCAGTTCATAGGCCAGCAGCTCCTCCTGCTTGGCCGGCGCGTTCTGGGTGGAGATGTTGGCGGCGTTCACCGGGGTGACGCCGGCTTTTGTGCCCTGCGACACCGACGCGTAGTACAGGGTGTCGACGGTGGGTGTCCAGTTGGCCACTACGCGCCAGGCCACGTTGTCTTCGTCCAGTTCCGATTCCACCGTGCCAAAGCTCAGGGTTTCGGGGTTGAAAGTGTTGCACTCGTTGGGACCGATGGGGTCCACAAAAGCGCCGTAGGTCTGCAGGAACAGGGCGCGGTTGGTTATGTTCACGTTGGGCAGCATGCTGCCGTTCACATCGCTGGAACAGCCGTTGTAGTCCTGCTCGTCTTCGCTGTAGCGAATGCCGGTGGTCAGGGTCAGGCTGTCGGCCAGATCCCAGTCCACGCTGGCGAACACGCTCTTGGTGGTGCTGTCGATGTTGGCGCTGTCGCGGTAGGTGCGGAAGGACTGCAGGGCATCCTCCACGGTGTAGCCGAAGCTGTTGAAGGGCGTGCCCAGCAGGGTGGAGGTAATCACCGAGATCATGTTGGAGTTGGCGTTGTCGCCCAGCAGGGTGCGGTTGGCGTCGAGAATTTCGTCCTCGGCGTAGTAGGCCCCCACCATCCAGCGGGTGTTTTCGGTGCTGCCTTCCAGGCGCAGCTCCTGGGAGAAGCTCTCAATCGTGCCGTAGGCGTCCTGCACCAGAATTTCAAAGGGCGCGCCGCTCCAGTCGGACAGGGCCTGGCGCTCGAAGTCCTGATAGCCGGTCAGGGCCACCAGGCGCAAATCGTCGTTCAGTTCCCAGTCGATGTTGAGCTTGTAGGCGTCCAGCGAGCTGTCGTTTTCCAGATCGCCGCCAAGGCCGGCCCCAATGCCGATGTCTGCCCCGCGTTTGGCGGCGCTCACCCAGTTGGCGTCTTCGGCGTTTTTCGGGCGGTTGTTGGCCACGTAGTCGGCCAGGCCCGGCTCGTTGAACAGACTGGGCTGGCCTCCGCCACCGGGGGTGGTGGCCGGGGTGAAGCCGATGGCCTGGGCGGCCAGGGTGTCGGAGGTGTCGCGCCAGCCGTTGTAGGCAAAGTCGATGCCGAGCCGGTCGGTGGGCTGGAAGGCCAGGGCCGCGCGCACGCCGGTGCGGTGCACTTCGCCCAGGGTTTCGCTGCGGTCCATCGCTTCCTGCCAGCCTTCGTTGCTGTCCTCGTTGCGAATGGACAGCCGTGCCTGCAGGCCGTCGAACAGGGCGCCGGAAATCATCGCCTCCTGGTTGAAGGTGTCGTAGTTGCCCACCTCGGCCTGCACCATGGCCTCAAAATCCTCGGTGGGCTTGTTGGTCACCAGGTTGATCAGGCCGGCGGTGGTGTTGCGGCCAAACAGGGTGCCCTGGGGGCCTTTCAGCACTTCTACCCTGGCCATGTCGAACATCGGGCCGGCATTCAGAATGGGGTAGGGGTAGGCCACCTCGTCCACGTAGGTGCCCACAGTGGAGGTAGCGGACATGTTGATGGTGTTAAAGCCCACGCCGCGCAGGGTGTAGGTGGGCACACCCTGGTAGCTCTGGGCCACGGTGAAGCTCGGCACCACCGCGGTCAGGTCGTCCACGTCGTCCAGCCGCAGTTGTTCCAGGCGCTCGCCCTGGTAGGCCTGGATGTCCATGCCAACATCATTCACCGACTGCTCATAACGCTGGGCGGTAACAATCACCGTTTCCAGCGGCAGCACCTCGTTGCCCTGGGCCTGCGCGGCTACGCTGCCAAGCGGCAGGGTGAGCAGGGCAATGGCGCGGGCCAGGGTGCGCGGACGGGCGGGCAGGGGGCTGCCCGGTAAGGAGTTGCCAGGTGCGGGCTTTCCGGGGAAGGATGCGTTCACGTTCAGTGCCTCTCAGGTTATGTTTTTATCGTCATCTAAGGTCTGCCAGGCAGGGTGCGTGAACAAGCTGTCGATAGTGATAGGGCCGCCTTTGGTTCATATAAGGCATTGAAAAATAAAACAATTAATGGTCGCCGGCTGATGCCGGCCACAGCTCGCGGCGACCGCCCGGCGGGGCCGCAAAGCCGTGCCCGCGCAAGGTGATTGGGCGGCGCGGATGGGCGAATGCACCACCCGGCGGGTGGGCGTGCTAAGGTCGGCCTCCTGATTGCAGCGACCGCAAACCCCGGGAGGCCCCACCGTGTTTCGCAACCCCTTGTCCGTCATTTGCCTGTGGCTCACCTGCCTGGCAGCACCCGCGCTGGCCCTGTCCCCCGAGGAGGACGCCGTCTCCGTCGCCGTGGAGGAGGGCGTGGCCCGCTACACCGGCGTGCTGGAGCGGGCGGTGAACATCAATTCCGGCAGCATGAACCTTGCTGGCGTGCGCCAGGTGGGTGAGCTGTTTGCCGATGAATTCAGCGCGCTCGGTTTTCAGGCCAGGTGGGTGGACGGCGAACCCTTCGGCCGCGCCGGGCACCTGGTGGCCCGGCGCGGCGAGCGCGGGCCCAAGATCCTGCTGATTGGCCACCTGGATACCGTGTTTGCCAGCGACAGCCCCTTCCAGCGCTTTGAGCGGGTAGATGAGCACCATGTGCGCGGCCCCGGCATTACCGATATGAAGGGCGGCAATGTGGTGATGCTGCTGGCCCTGTCGGCCCTGCGCCAGGCGGGGGTGCTGGATGAGCTGCAACTGCAGGTGGTGCTGACCGGCGACGAGGAACTGCGCGGCAAGCCCCTGGCGGTGGCCAATGCCGCCCTGGTGGAGGCCGCGCGCTGGGCCGATATCGCCATCGGCTTCGAGGATGGCGATGGCGACCCGGCCACGGCCGTCATTAGCCGCCGGGGCGCCAGCAGCTGGCGGCTGGCGGTGAGCGGCAGGCCGGCCCATTCCTCCCAGGTGTTTCGCGAGGACATTGGCGACGGGGCGGCCTTCGAGGTGGCGCGTATTCTCACCGCCTGGCGCGAGGCCCTGCGCGAGGAGGACAACCTGACCTTCAACCCCGGCGCCCTGGTAGCCGGCACCGATGTGTTGCTTGAACCCGACAGTGGCCGCGGCACCGTGTTCGGCAAGAGCAATGTGATTGCCCGCGCGGCGCTGGTGAACGGCGGCATTCGCGCGGTGTCGCCGCAGCAGCTGGAGCGGGCGGTGGCGACCATGCGCGACATTGCCGCCGACAACAGCCCGCACACCCAGGCCGAATTCACCTTCAGCGAGGGCTATCCACCGATGCCCGCCACCGACGGCAATCGCACCCTGCTGGCCATGTACACCGCGATCAGCGAAGAACTTGGCTACGGGCCGGTGGCGGCGGTAAACCCGCGTCGCGCCGGCGCCGCCGATATTTCCTTTGCCGCCGCCCATGTGGACATGGCCATCGACGGCCTGGGCCTGATGGGGCAGGGCGGCCACACGGTGGAAGAAATCGCCGATATGCGTACCCTGCCGATGCAGGCCAAGCGGGCGGCCATCCTCCTGCTGCGCCTTGTCCGGCAGGCGCCCCACCCGTCTTGATCACCGGGAGATAACCATGCCCCAGGCCCCATCCAGCTCCGGCTACAACCCCCACAGCCCCTACACGCTCTACGGCGGCGAGCTGTCGCTCTACACCGGCAAGGCGCGCTGCTACCTGTGCTACAAGGGCCTGGACTTCAACGAGAAGCCCGCCACGCGGCAGGTGTACAAGGACTTCATCCTGCCGCGGGTGGGCGCGGCCATCGTGCCGGTGCTGCACACGCCCGATGACGAGGTGGTGCAGGACACCACCGACATCATCGACTTTCTGGAGCAGCGCCACCCGCAGCCGTCGGTGTATCCCGCCGGGCCGCTGCAGCGGCTGGTGGCGCTGATGCTGGAATTCTATGGCGATGAATGGCTGGTGATTCCCGCCATGCACTACCGCTGGAGCGTGGTGGACGAGCAGTACGATTTCATCATGCGCGAGTTTGGCGCCATGAGTGACCCCGAGGCCAGCGAGGAGGAGCAAATCCGCCTGGGCGAAAAACTGTGCGCGCCCTTTCGCGGTTCCATCACTGCCCTTGGGGTAACGCCCGAGACCATCCCCGGCATCGAGGCCGCCTACGCCGACACCCTGGCGCACCTGGACGCGCACTTTGCCCAGTACGACTTTCTGCTGGGCAGCCGGCCCTCCATTGGCGACTTTGGCCTGATCGGGCCGCTGTACGCCCACCTCGGACGCGACCCGGTGCCCCGGGCGCTGATGGAAAAAACCGCGCCCAACGTATACGCCTGGGTGCAGCGCATGAATGCGCCCCGGCCGCGCAGCGGCGAATTTCTGGCCGATGACAGAGTGCCCGATACCCTGCTGCCCATCCTTGCCACGATGTGCCGCGAACACCTGCCGGATGCGGTGGACGTGGTGGCCCACAATGCCCAGTGGCTGGCGGCCAACCCCGGCGGCAGCCTGCCGCGGGTGCTGGGGTTTCACCCTTTTACCACGGGCGGCGCCACCGGCACGCGCTACATTCACAGCTACAGCCAGTGGATGTTCCAGCGCTGCCTGGATCACTATGCGGGCCTGGCCGGGGATGAGCGCCAGCGCGCCGACACCCTGCTCGGCAGCGTGGGCGGCCTGCAGGCCCTGCGCACCCCCATACGCCACCGCCTGCGGCGCCAGCCGGGGCAGCTGGAACTGGTGGAAGCGTAGGGCGCCCGCCCGCGCCTGCACCGGCAACGTCATCTGACATCAGCTATGCTGTGATAACAGCCTCACGGAGCATCGCCATGACCGAAGTTCGTATTGCCGACAATCTGCCCGACTGGGTGAAGGATCACGTACAGCGCTATCTCGCCAGTGACGGCGCCGACGGCCACTACTGGGACGCCAGCCTGGGGGGCGGGGAGGGCATGATTGCCACCCTGCTGCTGACCACCACCGGCCGCAAAAGCGGCAAGCCGTTGATTTTGCCGCTGATCTACGGCCGCGCCGGCGAGGGCTACTGCGTGATTGCTTCCAAGGGCGGCGCGCCGGCCCACCCGGCCTGGTTCCTCAACCTGCAGGCCAACCCCGAGGTGCAGGTGCAGGTGGGCGCAGACAAGTTCCGGGCCCGGGCCCGGGTGGCCGAAGGCGCCGAGCGCGAGGCCCTGTGGCAGCAGATGGTGGACATCTACGCGCCCTACACCAAGTACCAGCAGGCCACCGACCGGCGTATCCCGGTGGTGGTGCTGGATCCGCTGTAGAGAGCGCTACACCGCCGTGGCGGGGCTGGTGGCGGTTTCGGCGAACAGCACCGGCACCGCCGAGTCCGGGCTGCCAATGCCGCGAATCAGGTGCAGGCTGCCGCTGAAGTCCTCCACCAGGGCGGTACAGTTTTCCACCCAGTCGCCGTCGTTGCAGTACAGCACGTCGTCGTAGCGCTGGATCACCGGGTGGTGCAGGTGGCCGCAGATAATGCCGTTAAGGCCCCGCTGGCGGGTCATCAGCACGGCGGCGTCCTGGTAGGCGTTGATGGCCTGCTCCGCCTGGGCAATGTGCCCCTTCACCCATTTGGCCAGTGACCAGTAGGGCTTGCCCAGCCATTCCCGGCCGCGATTCACCCAGCGGTTTACCCACATCAGAAAGTCGTAGGCAATGTCGCCAATGGCGCGGTTGAGGCGGCTGTAGCGCACTGCGTAGTCCAGTTCGTCGCCGTGGATAACCAGAAAGCGGCGGCCGTCGGCGGTTTCGTGGATGGCTTCCTGGCGCAGGTGTACGTTGCCGAATTCCGCGCCGCAGAATTCGCGGAAGTTCTGGTCGTGGTTGCCGGGGATGTAGATGATCTCCACCTGCTTGCGCGACAGCTTGAGCAGCTTGCGCAGCACCTGGTTGTGGGCCTCCGGCCAGAACACCCGACGGTGCATGGCCCACACATCCACAATATCCCCCACCAGATAGAGCCGCTCGCATTTGACGCGATCCAGCAGCGCCAGCAGGTAATCCGCCTTGCAGTGGATGCTGCCCAGGTGAACGTCCGAAATCCACAACGTGCGGCAGTGGATTTTGCCGTCCGCGTTCAGTGCCTCCATGGTGTGCCCTCCCCGTGGCTTATGTGGCGCTGTCATCCCCCGCGCCGGCACCCAGATAGCGCCTGCGCTTGCGTTCGGTGAGCCGGGTCAGGTCCGCCAGTACAAAGGCGTCCACGCAGTCACCAAAATCGTGATCCACATTGAATGCGGTAAAGGTCACGCCGTCGGGCTCCAGGGCCTGGGCGTAGTGTTTGTACAGCACCGGCAGCGGCAGGCCCTGTTCCGCCAGGGTGTCGCGCAGGGCCTTCAGGTCCTGTTCCCGGTCCAGGCCGGCGCATTCGCTGGCCAGTCGCGCCTGCAGAGTGTCAGGGACGGTGAAGGGGCTGCGCGGCGTCACCTGCAGGCCCCGGGCCGGGTAGTGGGTGCCGTAGTGCCAGGCGATGCGGGCAATGGCCTCGCTGCCGTACAGGCGGCTGATGGAGGCCGGGCCAAACAGGTAGCGAAAGCGCGGGTTGCGGCGCAGGAAGGCGCCGATGCCCTGCCACAGGTAGTCCAGGCTGTGGCGGGTCTGGTATTTGGGCTGCACAAAGCTGCGGCCCAGTTCCAGGCCCTGCTCCAGCAGCGCTCGCATGTCTGGCCCGAAGGCGAACAGGGTGTGGGTGTACAGGGCGTCCATGCCGCCGCGCTCAAGCAGGGCCGGGGCGTCGCCAAGGCGATAGGCGCCGGCAATTTCCATGTTGGCGGCGTCCCACAGCACCAGGTGCTGGTAGTCACGGTCAAAGCGGTCGATGTCCCGGGGCCGGCCGGTGCCTTCGCCCACGCTGCGGAAGGTCAGCTCCCGCAGGCGGCCAATCTCGCGCATCACGCAGGGGGCGTCGTCCATGCGGCACAGCACCATCTGCTTGCCGTCTGCGGTGTCGCCCAGGTGTTCGGCCTGGGCCAGTTCGCGCTTGAGCAGCAGGGGGTTTTCCGGCGCGGCCACCGTTTCCACCGAACGAAACAGCGGGCGCCGGTCGCGGGCAATGCGGTAGACGTGCTTGCGAAACATCTGTGCCAGCTTGCGCGCCGACAGGTCGAGCCCGGCGTAGTTGTCGTAGGGAATGGCGCGGCCAACGCGGGCCTCCACCGCGTTGTGGCTCTGCTTGAACATCTCCCGCACCAGCCACAGGGTGGACAGCGGGCGGGCCAGGAAGGACAGGCTGTAAAAGAAGAGGGAGTTGCGCCCGGCCACAAACACCGGCAATACCGGCGAGCGGGTGGCGCTGGCAATCTTCACAAAGCCGCTCTGCCACTCGCCGTCTTTTACGCCCTTGGCGCCAAAGCGCGACACCTCCCCGGCGGGGAAGATAATCAGCGCGCCGTCCTGCTCCAGGTGGGCGCGAATGGCCTTGAGGTGCTGCCGCGCCGTGCCACCGCCCATGTTGTTCACCGGCAGCAGCACCGGGTGCAGGGCGTCGATGGCAGTCAGCAGGTCGTTGGCCACCACTTTCACATCCGGGCGCACCTGGCGCACCAGGTTCAGAAGGGCCAGCCCGTCCAGCGAGCCGATGGGATGGTTGGCGGCAATCACCACCCGTCCGCTGGCGGGGATGCGCATGCGCTCGTTGTCGCGCAGCTTCAGGGTAAAGTCGAAGTAGTTGAGGGTGGCGTCCACAAAATCGAAGCCGCGCAGGTGGGGATAGTCGCGGCCGAACTGTTCAAAACGGGACTGGTAGAAGAGGAAACCGAGAAAGCGCGACAGGGTGTGGGCGCTGCGCGCGTGGCGCTCGAAGAAGGATGGGTAGCGGGACTCGAGAACGCTGCGAACGTCGAGCATGGGCTGTCCTCACTCCATAATCTGCTGGAAGTCGTCCTGGCCGTGCCAAACCGGGCCGCGACGCACCGCCTGCAGGCGCGGCTTGCCGTCCATCACATCAATGCGGCCACCCCGGTGCAGGAACTCCTCCACCTGCTGGCGAATCTGGTCGCGAATGCGCTGTTTTTCCCCGGGGTTGATGTCCTGATTGCTGCGTGCCATGGCTAATACCTCGCCTGCAGTGAATGTGGGGCCAGCATGGCGAGGCCCTGTTGCAGGAAAAAGACGGAAATTTGAAACATTTGTGACGCTGCAGGCGGGCGCAATACAGGGATTTCAGCGGCCCGGGGCCGGCCGCGAAGTGGCGCCCGTCAACATTTCAAAAATTGCCCAAAACTTTAACAAAACTGTCATGTTCGCCAATTAGGATGCGCTCATCTGCACCGGGCTCCGTACTGGAGTTGGGTTGTTGGCCGGCCAGCGCCGCCACAGCTACCGGGCATCGGGTTTGACTGGATCTGGAGTTGAAGCGCATCAACATGAAGAAATCCTATCTCGGTATCGGGCTGGCCGCCTCGCTGGTTTCGCAGCATTCCCTGGCTGGCGGGCTCTATCTGCAACTGTTTCTGGACGAGGCGCCCCTGCAGGGCGTACAGGCAACGCTGGATGGCGTGCCCCTTGGCAGCACAGACGGCCGTGGCTCCACAGAGGCGGACATCGAGGGCGGCTCGCACACCCTGAGCCTCAGCGACGACGACATCACATTCCCGGTGGAATTTGAAGCTGACGCCGATGAAGACGTGGAGATCAGCGTGGTGTTCACCTCCGCTGCCGGCGACGAACCCCGGGTGGAGGTGCGCAAGTTCAGCCCCGGCGACGCCAGTGCCGACGGTTTTGTGACCGGCGTCATCAGCAACACCGCCAACGCCCCCATCGCCGGCGCCACCGTGGTGGTGGCCGGGGCCGGGGTTTCTGCGGTCACCGACGCCCAGGGCATTTACCAGATCGACGTGCCGCGTGGCGAGTACGACCTGAAAGTGTCCCACCCGGACTACAAAGACGCCACCGTCGGCGGCGTGCGCGTGCTGGCCGACCTGGGGGTGACTGCCCAGATCAAGCTCTATGCCGACTCCGCCAACGACACCGTGCAGCTGCCTTCCACTGCGCTGGAAGAGGTGGTGGTGATGGGCGTATTCAACCCGGTGGACGACGCCGCCACCATGGAGCGCTACGCCACTTCCATTACCAACGCCATCGATATCACCCAGCTGGAACGCTTTGGTGATTCCGACGTGGCCGCCGCCCTGAACCGGGTGGTGGGCGTGGCGGTGACCGACTCCAAGTACGCCACCGTGCGAGGCCTGGATGGGCGCTATATTTCCAGCACCCTGAACGGCCTGCTGATGCCGAGCACCGACCCCCAGCGCCGCGATGTGCAGCTGGACCTGTTTCCCACCAACATCCTTGGCGGCATCGAAATCCAGAAGTCCTACAGCCCGGACCAACTGGCGACCACCACCGGCGGCTCCATCAAGATCAACACCCGCGGCCTGCCGGATGAGCGCGTGTTCAAGGTGGGCGTGTCTGGCGGTTACAACTTTGACGTGACCGGCGACAAGATCATCAGCTACCGCGGTTCCAACGACGACTGGCTGGGCTTTGACAGCGGCCTGCGCGACCTGCCAAACTACGTGGTGCGCGCCACCGACGGTGGCTCGTCGCTGACCATCTGTGACCCGGCCATCGACCCGGTGCGCTGTACCTCGCCGCTGGATGCCGCCCAGTACGGCGTGGAGTTCCAGGACGACTACAACATCAAGGAAAAGTCCGCCATTCCCGATGGCGGCCTGTCCATCTCCTACGGGGACCGCTACGCCCTGCAAAGTGGTGAGATCGGCTTTTACGCCGCCGGTGACTACGGCTACAAAACCTCCGACCGCGGCAAGGCCGAGCTGAATAACCCGCTGGATGTGACCGGCGGTTACCAGCGCGCCGAGGAAACCATCACCCTGAACGGCTACTTTGTGGCCGGCTACGAATACGGCGCTGCCGACGAAGTGCTGAGCAAGACCATTCTGCTACGCAACAGCGAGGACACCACCCGCTACGAAAGCGGGGTAGACCTGGAAGACAGCCAGGTTGACCAGGCCATTCTGCAGTGGGTGGAGCGCCAGTTCTTCTCGCAGGAATTTACCGGCCACAACGAGTTTGCCTTTGGCGATAACCCCCACAAACTGGACTGGCGCCTGGCCTACTCGCGCACCGACCGCAACGAGCCGGATCGCCGCCAGTACACCTACTTCAACGGCAACCTGTCCACCTCTGCCTTCGAGCGCCGCTGGTCTGACCTGGTGGAAGAGAGCAACGACATCTCGGTGGACTACGCCATTCCCTTCGACTGGAACAACAACGTCAGCACCGAGTTCAAAGTGGGCCTGCTGTGGTCCGACAAGGACCGCACCGTAGAGCAGTACCGCTTCGGTATTCGCCTGGGTGATGACGGCGACGATCTGGACCTCGGCATCGACCAGGATCTGGAGAAGGACATCCTGCCTTACTACAACTTTGCGCTGGACAAAATTCGCCTGCAGGCTAATACGGCCGACACCGACTCCTACGATTCCCAGGAAGAAATCCAGGCCTACTACCTCACCACCAACACCGACTTCGGTGAGCAGTGGAGCCTGTTGCTGGGTGCCCGGGTGGAAGACTTCACCCAGAACCTGGAGTACCCCAACGAGGAAGGCGGCACCAGCAACGACCTGAGCTACGACGATGTCTACCCGGCCCTGAACCTGACCTGGCGCCCCACCGAAGACATCCAGCTGCGCGCCGGCTTCAGCGAGACCGTGTCCTACCCGGGCCTGATCGAGCGTTCCGAGTCGCTGTCCTACGACCCGACCACCGACGACCCCATCTTCGGCAACCCGGATCTGCAGGTATCCACGATCGAGAACTACGACCTGCGGGCCGAGTACTACTTCTCCGAGGACGAGAGCGTGTCGCTGGCCTTGTTCCGCAAGGACATCGACCAGCCCATCGAGCGCGCGCTGCCGGACGCCTCCGGCTCGGCCGCCAGTGGCATCACCTTCCGCAACCAGGAAGCGGCCACCCTCAACGGTATTGAGCTTGACGCCAACATGAACCTGATGGACGAGGCCAACTACCTGCTGTTCCTTGCCGGTAACGTGTCCTACATCGATTCCGAGGTGGACCTGAGCGAAGACTCCATCCGCCTGGAAGGCGCCGGCGCCGACGGCCGCCAGCTGCAGGGTCAGTCCGAGTGGCTGGGCAACCTCCAGCTCGGCTTCGACCATTACCCGACGGAGCAGAAGTTCACCCTGCTGGTGAACTACTTCGACGACCGCATCTTCCGTATTGCCCGCGGCGCCAACACCGGCCCGCAGATGGAAGACGGCCGCGTACTGATTGATATCACTTACGAAAAAATGTTCTCGGAGTCCCTCACCCTCGAACTGCAGGTGAAAAACCTGCTCAACGAGAAGGTCGACTACTCCCAGAACCAGCGGGTGATCGAGAGCTACCAGACCGGCACTATTTTTGGCGCCTCGATTACCTACCAGTTCCTGTAAGACCTCGCCCGGCGCCCCGGCGCCGGATTTAACCGACACCAGCAACACGATCATTCAGCAACCAGAAAGGAATGAACCATGAAACGTAAAGGGCTTGTTGTGGCGACCCTGATTGCGCTGACGACCCTCGCGGGCTGTAGCGGCGGCGATGACGGTGACGATGTCACGATCAATATCGATAACGGCGGTGATGGTGGTACCACCGACCCCAACGATCCGACCCCGCCGCCGGTAGACGGCGACTGTGACAGTGTTGTGCAGGCCGGCTTTGTCAGCTTCAACGACGACTGCAGCGTTGGCACCCTGAGTGGCCAGGTGGACAGCGACTACGTGCTGACCAGCGACGTGCAGTGGCGCCTGTCTGGCACCGTGCGGGTGGGCGAGGGCAATGAGAACGTGTCCAGCGCTGCCGATGTACAGGCGCTGCGTGACAACGGCGTGACCCTGGAGATTGAGCCCGGCACCGACATCCGCGCCTTCGACGACGGCACCCTGCTGGTGACCCGTGGCTCCAGGCTGATAGCCGATGGCACCGCGGCCATGCCCATTACCTTCTCTTCACTGGATGAAAACTACGACGGCCTTGGCGAGTGGGGCGGCGTGGTGATCCAGGGCTTTGCGCCCCAGTACGGCCAGGGTGGCACCGGCGCCTGCTTCGGCGATGGCGAAGTGTGTAACGTGGAAGGCGAGGGCGGCACCGAAGTTGCCGTGTACGGCGGTAACGATCCGGCGGACAACAGTGGCATCATCCGCTATGTGCGCATTGCCGAGGGTGGCCTGGTTGCTGGCCCCAACAACGAACTGAACGGCCTGACCCTGCAGGGTGTTGGCCACGCCACCACCATCGAGTACGTGCAGGTACACAATAACCTGGATGACGCTGTTGAGTGGTTTGGCGGCACCGTGGATGCCCGTTACCTGGTGCTGACCGGCACCGATGACGACGACATCGACTACGACGAAGGCTACATGGGCAACATCCAGTACGCCATCATCCAGAAGGATCAGGAGAAGGCGACCCCCACCGGCTCCAACGATCCGCGCGCCATCGAGGCCAACTCATCCGACGATGAGTATGTGCCCGAAACCAACGCTGTACTGGCCAACATCACCATTATCGGTGGCCCCATGGTCAACAGCGAAGAGGCCGAGGCTGGCCGCCAGCCGGGCATGCGCCTGCGCGGTGCCCTGACCACCAGCATCTACAACACCTCGGTGCAGGGTTTTGACACCGGCTGTATCCGCATCGACGATGCCGATGTGAATGGCGACGGCTCCATCATCGAGCCTTCCAACGTGGTGCTGGAGAACATTCTCAACGACTGTGCCGAGGGTATCTACACCCACGAAATGCCAGAGAGCGCGTCGAATGTCACCACCCAGACGCTGACCTACTCGGCCACCATGGCCATCAACGAGTCGGCGGCCCGCCTGGCCTCTGCGCCGGTGATCACCGCGGTCAATAACGGCTCCGGCTTTGTGTTTGACCAGACCGACTACGTGGGCGCCGTCGACCCCGACGCCAGCACCGGCTGGTGGGAAGGCTGGACCCTGCCCAACACCCTGGGCACCGCCCAGGAAGTGCAGCCGGCTGACTTTGTCAGCTGTAACGCCGACAGCACTGTGTGCACCATCTCCGGCACCGTTGATAGCGACTACACCCTGGTGGCCGGCGTGGAATGGCGCCTGTCTGGCGAGGTGCTGGTGGGCACCGGCAACCAGAGCGTCAGCTCCGCTGCCGATGTGCAGGCCGTGCGCGATGCCGGCGTGACCCTCACCGTGCGCCCCGGCGTGGATGTGAAAGCCTTTGACGATGGCTCACTGCTGGTTACCCGCGGCTCCAAGCTGGTGGCCAACGGTTCCGCCGCCAGCCCGATTACCTTCTCCAGCCTGGACGACGGTTTCGACGGCATCGGCGAGTGGGGTGGCATCATCCTGCAGGGCTTTGCGCCCCAGTACGGCCAGGGCGGCACCGGCCCCTGCTTTGGCAGCGGCACCGTGTGTAACGTAGTGGGCGAGGGCGGCACCGTGGTGGGCAACTACGGCGGTAACGACCCGGCGGACAACTCCGGCTCCCTGCGCTATGTGCGCATTGCCGAGGGTGGCCTGGTGGCTGGCCCCAACAACGAGATCAACGGCCTGACCCTGCAGGGTGTTGGTCACGCGACGGTCCTGGAGTACATCCAGGTACACGGCAACCTGGATGATGCCGTGGAGTGGTTCGGTGGCACCGCCAACGCCAGGTACCTGGTGCTGACCAACAATGACGATGACGACATCGACTTTGACGAGGGTTACAAGGGCAACATCCAGTACGCCATCGTGCGCAAGGATCCGAACAAGGCAGCCCCCACCGGCTCCAACGATCCGCGCGCCATCGAGGCCAACTCATCCGATGACGAGTACGCCCCGGAAACCGATGCGGTACTGGCCAACATCCTGATCCTCGGCAGCCCGATGAACAACAACGACGACTCCGACGCCGGTGCCCAGCCGGGCATGCGCTTGCGCGGCGCCCTCACCACGGCTATCTACAACACGGCGGTGCGTGACTTCAACGAAGGCTGTGTGCGCATCGACGATGCCGACGTGAACGGTGACGGCTCCAATGTGGTGAACTCCGACGTGACCCTGGTGAACCTGCTGGGTGAGTGTTCCGGCGGCTTCTACACCCACCGTAGCGCCGATGTTGAAGACAACGCCGGTGAATCCAACAACAGCACCGTCACCATCGATGATGCCTACGCCATCACCGAAAGTGCGGCACTGGTCACCGCGCCCGGCATTGTGCCGGTGGACAACGGTTCCGGCTTTACCTTCGACGACACCGACTTTGTCGGCGCTGTCGAGCCGGGCACCGCTGCCAACGACGCCTGGTGGGCCGGCTGGATCATTCCGGGCTCCCTCGACTAAAACTATATTCAGGTTCCATACCTTGGCCCGGGCATCTGCCCGGGCTTTTTTTTTGCTTTTTCCAATGTTTGGGTTCGACATGGCCCACTCGCCGGTTAAGATCGGGTTTTCGCCCGGCTGGGTTGTGACCGGCAGTCGGATGTGCCGGTGTGGGCCCTGCGGTGCACTTTTGCCAGATTGGTCTACACTCGGTGTCACAGGCTGGTGTCTGCCCCGGTGCCGTAGTCGGGCGCCGTAGTCCCGATGCCATAACCGGCCCCTATCAATCAGGAGATCAGAACATGAAACGATTCGCCGCGCTGACCACTTCACTTGCCGCCGGTGCACTGTTAAGTGCCTGTGCCAGCATGGAGCCTTCGCCGCCGGCTGTATCCTACGATGGCCTGCAACTGGTGCCCGACACCCAGTTTGCCGAGGTGTATAAAAAGCCCGGGGCGGACATCACCGGCTACAAGGAATACGGGGTAACCCCCTGTTCCGTGGCTTTCCGCAAGAACTGGCTGCGCGACCAGAACGAGGATCGTATCGACCTGACCAACCGGGTCACCCAGAAGGATGTGGATCGCATTAAAAACGCACTGGGCGAAGCCTGCGAAGAGAAGTTCCGCGAGGCCCTGGCCCAGTCCCCGGCCTACAATGTGGTGGAGGAGTTCACCCCCGGCGAGCAGGTGCTGGTGCTGCGCCCGGCCATCATCAATCTGGATATCAACGCGCCTGACGTGCGCACTGCGGGCATCAGCCACACCTACACCACTACCGCCGGTGAGATGACCCTGCTGCTGGAACTGGTGGACGCCACCACCGACGAGGTGCTGGTGCGCATTGTGGATCGCCAGCGTGACTTCGACGACAACTACCTGACGTGGACCAACAGCGTGACCAACAAAGCCGATGCCGACCGCATCCTGCGCCGCTGGGCCAAGGAGTTGCGCGACGGGCTGGACAAGGTCAGCGCTGGCTCCTGAACCGACACCACAGGGCGCCGCGGGGCGCCCTTTTTTCACTGTATTGAACGGAGGAGCCGCCGATGGCTTTGACGGTGCGGGTTGACCGGGGCTACACGCGGGTGCTGGCAAGGGCAGCAGGGCAGGGGCAGGCACTGGCGAGAGTGCTGGCAAGTGTACTGGCGTACTGCCTGCTGGCCAGCACCCTGGCGCGGGCCGAGGCCGCGGGCGTGGCAGTGCTGCCGTCCTGGCAGGCGGGCCCGGCGCGCGATGCCATTGTCGCCTTTGTTGAACAGGTTACCCGCGAGGGCGCCAGCACCTACGTGGCGCCCGCCGAGCGCATAGCCACCTTCGATAACGACGGCACCCTGTGGAGCGAGCAGCCGGTGTATTTCCAGCTGCTGTTCGCCCTGGACCGACTGCGGGACTTGGCGCCCCAGCACCCCGAGTGGAAGGACACCGAGCCCTTCAAGAGCGCCCTGGTCGGCGACTTGGATGGCCTGAAGGCCACCGGCATGGAAGGCCTGATGCAGATACTGATGGCCTCTCACACCGGCGTCACCACCGATGAATTTGCCGCCGCCGCCGGGCAGTGGCTGAAGGACAGCCGCCACCCCCAGACCGGCAAGGCCTACACCGAGATGATTTACCAGCCCATGCTGGAACTGCTGGATTACCTGCGCGCCAACGACTTCAAGGTGTTTATTGTATCCGGCGGCGGCATCGACTTCCTGCGGGTGTTTGCCGAGGCGGTGTATGGGGTACCCCCGGAGCAGGTGGTTGGCACCACGCTGGAGGCTCACTTTGAACTGCGCGATGGCATCCCGACGCTGATGCGCGACCCCAAGGTGTCGCTGGTTGACGACAAGGCCGGTAAGCCCGTGGGTATCTATCGCCATATCGGCCGCCGCCCGATCTTTGCGGCGGGCAATTCCGATGGCGATCTGCAGATGCTGCAGTACACCACCATCCCCCGCGATGCCGGTGATACCACGCCGCGCTTCGCTCTGCTGGTTCACCACACCGACGCCGAGCGGGAGTACGCCTATGACCGCAAGTCGGCCGTTGGCAAGCTTGATGCGGCGCTGGACGAAGCCCCCAGCCGCGGCTGGCTGGTGGTGGACATGAAAAAGGACTGGCGCCGTATCTACCCCGACGCCTGAACTGGCGCCGGGGGCTGCGCCGCCAGGCTGGCCCCACCAGATAGCCCCTACCAGGTAGATCCAGCCTGGATATAAATGGCGGATTCCTCCGGCCCGCGAGCCACATCCAGCCCCATGGAAAACCCGTAGCGGCGGGCGATCAGGTAGCGAAAGCCCGCGCCGATGGTGTCCACGTTGTCTGCCGCGCCCAGGTCGTTGAAGTGCTCCGCGGCCCGGCCCATGCCGCTGAACACGCCTACTTTCCAACGTTGGCTGAGCTTGTAGTCCAGCTGCACCTCGGCAACGCCCACCGCCTCCCCCTGGTAGCGCGATTTGGGAATGCCCCGCAGATCCACAAACGGCGGCACGTAGGAGGGCAGCGCTTCGCCGCCGCCAGCGCGCACGGCGTCGTACTGCAGGCGTATGCCGAGGTTGAAGCGCTCGCCGAACTCCCAATAGTTCAGCCCGGCTATCTGGTAGCTGTCGTAATCCACGTCGCTGCCAATGGCGCCGTCGTACACCGTGTAATTGGCCGTGTAGTAGTAGCCGCTTTGCGGGTTGAAGGGGTTGTCGCGGCTGTCGTATTCCACCACCGCGCCAAGGCCGGAGGTGGTAATGGTCTGCTCCAGCTGGTTGCGCAGCGCGCCGCCAAAGCCCGGCGGCAGGTTGGGCAGTTGCGGCGCATTGGCCAGGCTCGTTTCCACCTGCCGGTAAAACTGCCGTGCCCCCACAAAAACACCGGTGCCGGGCAGGCGGTATTTCAGGTCCTGGAACAGGGCTGGGCCCTCAAGGTTCAGCTCCAGCGCTCGCGGCAGCTCGCCCAGGCGCGGCAGGGAATAAAAATCCAGGTTGATGGAGGCGTATCCGGCAAAGCCTCGATAGCGCAGCGAATCCTGCATCCAGAACCCCAGGTGGCCACCGCCGCCGCCCCAGGAGCCATTGTCGGTGCCCATGGCGCCCAGCACGCTGATGTTCTCCGGCAGCAGGGCCTGGTGGCTGGTGTGCTGCCTGCGTTGCTCGGCCGTCTCATGAAAAAACAGCGCCCCCAGGGATAGGCCCGTGCCCACCGCCGGCTCGGTGATGATGGAGGGAATTGGCAAAAAACCAAGCGGCACGCTTGAGAGGAACTGGCTGGCGTCTATCATGCCGTCCTCCGGGTCGATCATGTAGTCGTTAAAAAAGTCCGCCTGGCTGGCGCTGGCGCCCAGTAGCAGGGGCAGGGGCAGGGCGCAGGCCCAGCGGTGCAGTATCACGGTTTTAAGGCTCCGGGCGAATTTTGAACAGCAGGCGAATATAGGGGCTGGATCCGGCGTCGAGGCCCACATCCTCAAGGCCGGAATCTTCCACGCGCAGGCCACGGAACCCGCCTACGCCCGCTTCCAGGGCGGCGAAAACATCGCCCCCAGGCAGCGCTTCACGCTCAGCCCGAAATCCCAGGCGTCCAGGTTCATGGCCACGCTGTCATCGCCGCCGCCAGGCTGTCGCATCGGCCGCGTCCCCTCAGAAATGCCACCTGGCATTCATACCGAGCTGGTAAATCACGGCCTTTTCGTATTCCCCTTCAAACTGCGCGGCGGAGATGCGGGCATTGCCGAGGTCGGCGTAATTGAAGTAGCCCCCCAGGGTGAGCGCGTCGCTGAGCTGGTATTCGCCGCCCACGCCAACGTGAATCTGGCGGTCGAGAGGCATGTCGGCGGTGCGAAAGTCGGCGTCCATGGGGTTGGTATCGTAAGACACCCCGGCAGTGACAAGCCAGCGTGGATTGAATTGGTATTCCATGCCGATGGCTACATGTGTGGTGTCGCGGGAGTTTTTCTCCAGGCTGGCGCCGGTGCTGGCGACGGCCACAAACACCTCGTCCAGTTCACTCCAGTCGTCCCAGCCCAGGGTCAGGTCCAGCGCCAGGCGCTCATTTAAACGGTGGTGCAGGCCCAGGCGCACGTTTTGGGCCATGGTCAGATCGGTGTTGGTGACCACATCGACCCCCAGCCCTTTTAATGCCAGCTGGCCGCCAAAGTCGGGGTTAAGTTCACTCTGGTAGCTCAGACCCAAGCGGGTCTGCTCGGACAATTCATACAGCGCGCCGGCGGTGAAGCCAAAACCGTTGTCGGTGCCATCCAGTGTGCCCTCGCCATCGGGGCGGTTGGGTAAGGGGTTGGGAATACGCAGGCTTAGGTCCAGCTCGGCCATATACCACTGCAGCGATGCGCCGAAGGTCAGGCGGTCGGTGAAGCGCCAGGACAAGGTGGGGGCGAGGGTGGCGATCAACAGGCTGCTCTCGATGGTCTGGTAGCGACCTACCCAGTTGTCGTCATAATCCAGCCCAACGCCAGCCAGGCCGCTGAAATAAATCCCGGCCCGCCAGTTGTCGCTGTTGTTGCCATGCACGTAGAACAGGCCACCAGAGGGCGAGAGCACCCCGGCATCGCCGCCGTTGCCGCCGCCCGGGCCCAGGGTGGCATCGCCTTGCTGCTGGAACTCGAAGGCCGGTTGTAGCAACGCCGCACTCACCAGTAACTCACTGCTGTCCAGGCGAATGGCGCTGGCCGGGTTGTGCAGCAGGGTGGAGGCGTCGTCCACCCCGGCGGCGGCACCGGCCGAGGCGCGCCCGCCAGCGGTGTCGCCATATTCGTTAAGCCACAGCCCGCCGGACTGCGCCGCAGGCGCCGCCAGCAGGCAGGCGACAACCGCGAGCCTGGCAAAGGATGTGCTTTGCATGGTGGTCTCTCCCGTTCGGCGTGGCGAGGTTACCGCGCCTACCCCTTGTTGTTGCACCCGGTCTCTGCGAGTCTAGTCCAGATGCGCGTATTTGCCTGCGTCCACCGATTGCGGCACCGCCCATGCCTATCAATGCAGTGCCCGGTGGCAAAATCGGATAGCGCCGGGGGCGGGGCCGGCGCTTATACTGGTGGTCCACTTTCCCTATCCACACCCGCAACACTCACTATTAGCCACGCTGCAATACGCAACACGTTCCATAACACGTTCCGCAAACAGAGAGAGCCGCGCGATGATTACCCTCTACGGATTCCCCTTCAGCAACTATCACAACATGGTCAAGCACGCCCTGCTGCACAAGGGCCTGGACTTTGAAGAGTCCATTGTTTACCCAGGCTCACCGGAATTGCTGGCGGTCAACCCGCTGGGCAAGGTGCCCGCCATGCGTACCGCCCAGGGCACGGCGCTGTCGGAGAGCTCGGTATTGCTGGAGTACCTGGAGGACGCCCATCCCCAGCCCGGTCTATTGCCGCGCAATCCAGATGACCGGGCGCGGGTGCGGCGCCTGGCCAAGCTGGCTGAACTCTATTTTGAGCTGTCCGCCCGGCGTTTACTGCCGGCGGTATTTGGCGGTGCCGACATTCCCGCTGTGGTGCTGGATGAGGTCAAAGAAACCCTGCAGCGGGGTGTGCGCGGCTTGCGCGAGTTGGCGGCCTTTGGCCCCTATGTGACCGGTTCGCAACTCACCCTGGCGGATATTGTGCTGCGCTATGCCCTGGCCATTCCTAAACTGGTGGGCCCCAATTACCTGAACTTCGATGTTATTGCTGCGGTGCCGGGCCTGGCGCAATGGGATGCGCTGATGGCCGATTCCGATATCGCCCGCAAAATCGACGCCGACCAGGCCGCCAATACCGAGGAATTCATGGCCTACCTGAAAACGCGCAAGGGCTGAACAGTGCTGTCATCGCCCGCCGCGCACGGCCTGTGCGCGGCGGGTTTGTTTTCTCTCGGGCTGGCTCTGGGTTGCCATGCCAGGTTTAGCTCCCCATAATGCCGGCCTTCTTTCGCGCTCAACGCCCCGGTAGCTCAGCTGGATAGAGCAAGCCCCTCCTAAGGGCTAGGTCGGACGTTCGAATCGTCTCCGGGGTACCACCTTCTCAGAGCGTCTATTGCAAGGTGCCTCGCCCCTCAGCTCACCATCATCGCCCGCATCATGCGGTGCAGCAGCTGTTTTTGCCGCGCCAGGTTGTCCTCGTCCCAGGGGTCGCCGGCCTCCAGCAGTGCAAAGGCCGGCCCCGATACAAAGTAGCCGGTGGCAACGTTGAACAGTGCCAGCAGGTTGACGGCCATGCGTTCGCGCTCCAGATGCTGTTCTTCCGCAACGCTTGCCGCGGCGGCCATGCCTTCGTTGAACAGCCTGGCCAGCCAGCGGTGCAGCACGGTGTTGCCGGCCAGCCCGGCCTCTTCGCGCAGGGCGCGCTGCAGCAGGGGCGCCAGGTGAGGCTGGGCCACCAGCAAGTCCATCAGCAGGCCCGGCAGCTCAATCATCTCCGGCAGTGATCGCGCTTCCGCCAGGTGGCGGGAGAGGGCGGCGCCAACGGGGTCGAGGATGCGGTGCAGCACCGCGGCGTAGATGGCTTCCTTGCTGGCGAAGTGGTTGTAGATGCCGGGTTCCTGCAGGCCGGCGCTGGTGGCGATATTGCGCAGTGAGGTGCCGTGGTAGCCGTTGTCGGCAAAGTGCGCTTCTGCGGCGTCGAGAATCGCCGCGGCGGTGCGCTCGCCCTTGCCCATTTTGCCGCCGTCCTGTTCGCCGGACTTTGCCATACCCTTAGTCCTACCCTCGGCGCTACCCTTGGCCCCGTTATCAGTTGATTGGTAAATATTAGCCGATGATTGGCCGTGCAAGGCCAAATTGCGGAAAAATCGCGCAAAATTTGCCAATAAATGAACGCCTGATAATGAAATTCCGCCCCTGGCGCGGGTGCAGGCTGGGGCTCCCGAGCGCAAACCCACGGATTTTTGCAGGGACGCTTGCATTCATTTTGCTGGCGTATCAATCTGGTGCGCATCTGGCGCGGGCACCCCGCGCGTGCGTTGGCTATCGAGAGACGGAGTGTTCGGCCTTGCGGCGTGGAATTTGGCTGGTTTTGGCGGTGGCCCTGGGTTGTACGGGGTCGACAGCGGCATCTTCATCGCAACTGCAGCAACCGGAATCGTTACGACAGGACTACCACACTGCCCAGCAGGCGCTGGAAAACCGGCAACTCGATGAATACCGCCGGCTGCGCAGCGGCCTCGACAGCTACCCCCTGGCCATCTACCTCGACTACTACGCCCTGCGCCGCCAGCCTACGCGGGTGACCCGCCAGCAGGCGCAGGACTTTGTCAATGCGAGCGTTTATTCGCCGCTCACCAACCGCTTTCTTGGCGGCTATCTGGATCGGGCCGGGCAGGA
This sequence comes from Parahaliea mediterranea, assembly GCF_003402235.1. GTDB lineage: Bacteria > Pseudomonadota > Gammaproteobacteria > Pseudomonadales > Halieaceae > Parahaliea > Parahaliea mediterranea. The sequence goes on along the minus strand of NZ_QEWO01000001.1, from coordinate 567,478 downwards.
CCGGCGCTGGGACGACTTCCTGGCCCTGATGCCCCAGGAGCCCAACACCATCGAGCTCAAGTGCTATTACTTTCGCGCCCGGCTGGCCGGCGGCGATACTGCGACTGCGTGGGAAGGGGCCCGGCGCCTGTGGATTCACGGCGAGTCCCGGCCCAAGGCCTGCGACCCGCTGTTTGCGGCCTGGATGAAGGCGGGCCAGCTGGATGACACGGCGGTCTGGGGTCGCATGTTGCTGGCCTTTGATGCGCGCCAGCGCTCGCTGATGCGCTATGTGTCGCGCCAGGCAAGCCCGGCCTTAAAGCCCTGGGCTGAACACCTGCAAACCGTTTATGCCAGCCCGGATGGCATGCGAAAAATCCGCATGCCCCTGGGCGACCCGCACGCGGCGGACATTGTCAGCCGGGGGCTTGCCTATCTGGCGCGCTATCGCCCAGAGCGGGCCCTGGACTACTGGCTGCGCTATCAGGGGGAGATGTCCTTCAGCCCCGAGCAGATCCACAGCGTGGAATCCGCCATTGCCCTGCGCAGCCTGTTTGCCAAATCCGACGCCAACCGCTCCTGGCTGGACGGCGCACTGGCCCGGCTGGGGGACGACACCCTGGTGGAGATTCGCCTGCGCTGGGCGCTGGAAGAGCAGGACTGGAACGGCATGGATCAGGCCCTGCAGTGGCTGTCGGCCGAGGGCCGCCAGGCCAGTGTCTGGCATTACTGGCAGGCCCGCATCTGGGAACAGCGCGGCGAAAGCGAACTGGCCCGTGGCGGCTTTGCGGCCCTTGCCGGCGAGCGCGACTACTACGGTTTTCTGGCCGCCGACCGGCTCGGCCTGCCCTATCAATTCAACGAGCAGGCGGCCACGCTGAGTGATGAGGAGCGCGCGGCGCTCACGGCCCTGCCGGCGGTGCAGCGAACGGCGGAACTGATCTACCACGATGAGCCCAACAACGCCCATGCCGAATGGTACGGCCTGCTCAACCGTTTCCAGGACCAGCCGCAGCAACTGCTGGCCCTGGGCCGCCTGGCGATGGAGGAGGGCTGGTTCCGCATGGCCATCGACGCCGCCAACCGGGCCGAGGCCTGGGATGCCCTGGCGTTGCGCTTTCCCACCCCCTATGCCGACACCTTCGAGCGCTACGGCGGCCTGCGCAAGGTGCCGGGCACCGAGTTGATGGCCATTGCCCGGCGCGAGAGCGCGTTTTACCCCCTGGCGCGCTCGCCGGTGGGTGCGCGGGGCCTGATGCAGATCATGCCGGCCACCGGCAAGCAGGTGGCCAGGGGGCTCGGCGTGGCCGACAGCACTGCGGCCCTGTTCCAGGTGGACTACAACGTGATGCTCGGCAGCGCCTACTACCGTGAGTTGCTGGATCGTTTTAGCGGCAACCGCGTGTTTGCCCTGACCGCCTACAATGCCGGCCCCCACCGGGTGGATCGCTGGCGGCGCAAGGCGGGTGACAAGGTGCCGGTGGAGGTGTGGGCCGAAACCATCCCCTACCGCGAAACGCGCAATTATGTGCAGGCCGTGCTGGCCTATAACGTGGTGTTCCAGCACCTGCGCGGGCAGGCGCCCGATCCGGTGCTGAGCCCCGCCGAGCGGGCGGCGGGCTACTGAGGGGGTGGGCGGCGGTCAGGCCCTGAAGCGTGCCGCAGCCTGCGCCGGCGCCGGTTGCTGCTTGTGGCCACCGGCACGCTGGTACAGCAGCCAGGCGATGGCGGTGCAGTAGCTCAGGTTGGTGGTCAGTTCGCTGTCCGGGTCGCTCAGGAAGGCGCGCTGGCTGGCAAGCCCGCGGATGCGGCTGGCCATGTCCGGCTTGAAGGCGAGGTAGCGGTCCCAGATATCCCGGTGCTGGGCAGCGGTGATGTGGAACAGCCCGAGGCCGTCATTGCGCGCCGAGAACAGCCCCAGGTCGGGGGCCGATACCGCGGCGTCGAGCAGGAAAGTTTCGGTGCCGGGGTTCCAGACGCCGAGATATTTCAGGGTAGGCCGAATAACCTGTTCCCTCAGGTGTTCTGCGGTAACGTACATAACCCACTTCCTCGCAGGGATGTCAAATCCGTCAGATACTGCCGTTTCACTCTTGTTATCGCGCCGGGCGCGGTTACAGCAGGGCGGGGTGGTCTTGTCCGTTTTTCACGCTGTTCGCCAGCGGTGTTAGCCCCGACATTCGCGAACAATGTGCGCCCTTGCAGGCATTTTTAGCACAGCGAAAAAATAAATCCAATAAAAATAACGGCTTGAGAGACTTTTCTTTAGAAGATTTTATGAAGGCAGAGCTAAGTTGCAATTCCTGATGGTTTTAAACAAAGCAAAGTGGTTGGCTTTGTGGCGCTAATCAGGGATTTTTTGGCCAAACATCGTCGAAACGGTAAAAAAGAGCGGTTTTATCCGCCAGACAGTTTTACCGTGTGGCCCAGCGACTCCAGTTTGGCCTTGATGGCGTTGCGCTGGTCGCCCTGTATCTCGATATCGCCTTCCTTTACTGCGCCGCCCACTCCACAGTGCTGCTTGAGCGTCTTGGCCAGGGCCTTCAACTCGGCACCGGCCAGCGGCAGGCCGCGCACCACGGTCACCGCCTTGCCGCCACGGCCCTTGGTTTCGCGCTGGATACGCACCACCCCGTCGCCGACGTAGGCGGGGCGATCCTTGCCGCACACACAGTCCGCCACCGGGCGCGCGCACTGGGGGCAGCGCCGGCCGACATCGGTGGAGTACACTAGGGCACTGCCCCGGTCGCGGTTTTTGCCTGACTTTGCCATTGTCGATCACCGTGTCTTGTTGCGGGGGCGGCAGTATATTAGCCTGCCGGCCTCTTTGACATGGACCCGCCCCATGAGTAACGACGCCACCCTGGTCCAGCTGCAGGATCTGCTGCAGGACCTCCAGAGCCAACTCGCCTTCCAGGACGACACCATCGCCGCCTTGAACGATGCCCTTGCCGCCCAGCAGCGCGACATACTGCTGTTGCGGCGCCAGGTGGAATTGCTCAAGCAGCGCCAGGACGAGCAGGCCGGGGCCCTCGATGACCTGCCGGGCACAGATGCCGCCAGCGAGCGCCCCCCGCACTACTGAGCCCGTGGCGCGCTGGTGCAGCGCGACTATTGATACTGCCAGTTGCCAGGGCGGCGGCCCTTGCCCCACACTGCGGCATCCCGACCATACTCATTGATCGAATAATCACAAGGAGGTCTGATGTCGGATTCAGCCCGTAAAGATACCCCCGAACAGGCGGCGTTCCGCCAGCACTGTCGTGATTGGCTGGCCGCCAATACCCCTGGCGAGCCGCCGGTGCGCCTGCCCCAGAGCGCCCTGGAAATCATGACCGAGCCGCAGCTCAATTACCTGCAGGCCTGGCAAAAAGCCGCCTACGACGCCGGCCTGGTGGGGTGCGACTATCCCGTCGCCGTTGGCGGCGGTGGCCGCAAGGACTGCCAGCGCATCGCCAACCAGGAAATGCTGCGTGCCCGCACGCCGTTCTTCCCCAACGTCATTGGCCTTGGCATGGCGGCGCCCACCGTGTTCTACCACGGCCAGGAGGCATTGAAGGAGCGCCTGTTGCCGCGGCTTTTTTCCGGCGAGGACATCTGGTGCCAGGGCTTCAGCGAGCCGGGGGCCGGCTCTGACCTGGCCAGCGTGCAGACCTTTGCCGAGCGCAAGGGCGACAAGTGGGTGATCAACGGCCACAAAGTGTGGACCTCCCTGGCTCATTTCGCCGAGTGGATGATCCTGCTGCTGCGCACCGACAAATCCCACAAGTACGATGGCCTGTCCTACTTCGTGGTGCCCATTCGCTCCGCCATCGGCAAGGGCGTCACGGTGCGGCCGTTGATCAAGATCACCGGCGAAACCGGCTTTAACGAAGTGATCTTCGAGAACCTGGAAGTGGACGACAGCTTCCGCCTGGACGAACTCGGCAAGGGCTGGCAGGTGGCCATGACCACCCTGCTGCACGAGCGCGGCGCCGGCGAGTTGCAAACACCGCGCTCCGGCGGCATGAAAAGCCGCTCGACCCACGAAACCAACGCCGGCGCGGCGATGGAACTGGCCCGCCAGACCGCGCGGGGGCAGGGCAGCGCCGCCGATGACCCGCTGCTGCGCGACCGCCTGATGCAGGCGGTGATTCGCGAGAAGGCCTTTGAGCAAAGCCAGCGCCGCTCGCGGGTGCAAGCCCTGCTGGACCACCCCATGCGCCTGCCGCTGCAGAACAAGCTGCTGGCCAGCGAGCTGGCCCAGGGCGTGTCTGAGCTGGCGCTGGATATTCAGGGTCCGGCGGCCTCTCTGTACCTGGCCGACGCCAATGCCCCTGCCGGTGGCCAGTGGCCACTGGCCTACATGAACACCTTTGGCATGACCATTGCCGCAGGTACCAGCGAAGTACAGCGCAACATCCTTGGCGAGCGTGTGCTCGGCATGCCCAAGTCCAAATAACTCGCCGAACAAGGAGAACAACATGGCGCAACCCAATGATTTCGGCTTCGGCGAAGAAGCGGCCCTGCTGAAAGATTCCGCCCGCAAATTCTTTGCCGACAACCTGCCGGTGGACGCCCTGCACCGGCTGGTGGCAGACAATCCCGACCCTGAGCGGGCGCCGTCTCTGGCCTGGCGCGAAGACCTGTGGCGGCAGATGGTGGAACTCGGCTGGAGCATGCTGGCGGTGCCGGAATCCGCCGGTGGGCTCGGCATGCCGCTGGTGGCGGTGGCCGGCCTGGTGGAAGAACTCGGCCGCGCGGCCTTTCCCTGTCCGCTGCTGGGCACCCTGAGTGCCACCTATGTCCTGGCCGCCTGCGGCGAGAGCGGACAGGGCGCGCTGGAGGACATCTGCGGTGGCCTGTCGGCCGCGCTGGCGCTCACCGGCGCCGACGGCAGCTGGCACCCCGGGGATACCCCCCTCAGCGCCAGTCAGGGCCGCCTGTCTGGCACCGCCTGTTACGTGCAGGATGCCGGCAAGGCCGACCGAATTCTGGCCCTGGCTCACGCCGAGGGTGGCCTCGCCCTGTACTGGGTGGATGCCAGTGCCGAGGGTGTCAGCATCGAGGCCGACGCGATTGTCGACCTGACCCGCGACCAGGCCCGGGTGACCTTCAACGATGTGCCGGCCACCCCGGTGGGCGACAATGGCCTGGCGGCACTGAACGCGGCCCTGCCGGCCATCTGGACCCTGCTGGCCGCAGACATGGCCGGCGCCGCCGAATGGCAACTGCAAACCACTGTTGAATACGTCAGCACCCGCAAGCAGTTTGACCGGCCACTGGGCTTCTTCCAGGCGGTGAAGCACCCCCTGGTGGATGTGATGGTGCAGATCGACGAGACCCGCTCGCTGGTGTACAACGCCGCCTGCGCCTTCGACCACGAGCCGCAAAAAGCCGCCCAGTACGCCCACATGGCCAAGTCCCGCGCCAGCGACCTGGCCGCCTATGCATCCAGCCGCTCGGTGCAGTACCACGGCGGCATCGGGTTTACCTGGGAGTGCTTCGTCCACCTGTACTTCAAACGGCAAAAGCACAGCCAGATGCTGTTCGGTGATGGCCCCTGGCACCGGGCGCAATTGGCCAACATTCTGCTGCCAAGCGCCGCCTGAACCCGCGCGGCGTGGACAGCGCCGCGGGCTTTCGTTATAAATACGCAAACGGCTGGAGTGCTTTTGGTTCCTGCTGTTTGCGTCGTATAACGAACACAACAGCCGGGGCCCGATGCAGCGCAACACTGCCGAGAACACCATTACCTTCAGCACCGATGACCTGGTGCTGTTCCGCCAATCCCCCTTCGCCAGCTGGATGGAACGCCTGACGCTGGAGAACCCCAGCCACGGTATCCCGCCGGATGCCGGCAGCAGTGCCCCCGTGCACAGCACCAGCCGCCCGCAGAACGCCTTTGCCGCCACCCTGCGTGCCAGCGGCCGGCGCTTTGTGCAGATTGACTGGGAGCTGGGCGCGGGCCAGCGCAGCGCGGCGACCCTGGAAGCCATGCGCAAGGGCATCGACTTCATCGTGGACGGCCAGCTGAGCGTTGGCCCCCTGAGTGACAGCATAAACCTGCTGATGCGCACCAGTGGCTTTTCCGAATTGGGGGACTACCTGTACCTGCCCTGCGATACCACCGGCAAACACGGTGCCGATGCCGCCTTTCGCCTCTGCTTTGCTGCCGACCTGCTGCATTCGCTGCAGGGGCAGCTGCCACCCCAGCTGATAGAGGTGCGCCACGGCGAGGATCTCAACGCGCTGCAGGCCGAGCAGCACATTCACTACTACCGGGCGATGAAGCAGCGCTTCATGCTGGCCCAGCGCAACTTCCGCAAGCACCGCATGCCGGACCCTTCCGAGTCGGCCCACTGCGGTCGCTGGAACGCCTGCGCCAACGAAGTGCTGCGCCAGCGCCTTCACCAGCGCCCGGCTGTCGGGGATGCGGCACCGGCCCGCCAGCAGGTTGAACCGCAGGACGCGGTAGTGGAACGAGAGCGCGCAGCGCTCGCAGGCGGCGGCACCCTGGCGGAGCAGGCCCGGCACATGGCGGGGCAGGCAAGCCCGGCCGGGAGCCACCGGGGCGGTAGCAGTGCTCCGTCACCCCGCCTGCAGCCGCTGGCCTTTATTGCCGAAAGCCATCAGCCGCCGGCGTTGATGGGCGTGAGCCCCGCCAGCCTGCCGGAAGACGGTGCGGCGCCGCGCGGCTTGCGGCCAGCGCCTGCGCCGGCGTTGGCAACCGGTGATCGCGACGCAGCCCCGGCGCGTGACACCGGCGAGACGCTGGCAGCGGACTGCACACTGCCACACCCCCTGGACACCCCGGGATTTAACGTTACGGCCTACCGGCGCCCGGCGCGGGCAGCCTCGGCCCACCAGGCCTTCAGCGCGATGCTGCGCACCGGCGAGGATGCGGCGACAGGCAGTAGCGAGCCAGAGCTGACCTGAGGTTCAGCGCTCGCGTTTGCAGCTGCTTCGGTCTGGATATTCTTCAGCGATCCTGGCCATCGGCCACATCAATCGGCTGGCCGTTGCCACCACACTTGCCGGCCAGGGTCTGGATGGGCTGCTGGGGTTCAATAAACAGCCCTTCGGCGGTGGCGGTTACTTCACCATTGGCCAGCATTTCGCCGCGCATGATCGTCTTGCGGCCGCTGGTTTCCGCCATTTGCGCACGCAGGGTCAGCTCGGTGGCCAGCGGGGTGGGGCGCAGGTAGCGCACCGTGAGCGACCCGGTCATGCCCGGCCGGCCGCCGGCAATCTGGGCCATGCCCAGAAACTGATCGAAGATGGCCGCCACATAACCGCCGTGAACAAAACCGGGCGGCCCTTCGTAGGCGTAATGGCAGCGCGCCACACCGTGGGCCACCTTGCCTTCCAGCCAGATGTTCAGCTCCGGGGCCAGCGGGTTGCTGTGCCCGCCCACGGCATTCAGCTCGTGGTTGATCTCGCCGTAACTGCCATGCCCGCCGGTTTCAACAAAGGCCAGGGTGCCCCGGCACTGGGGGCGGGCGGCAAGCGTGTCGGCCAGGCCCTGCAACTCGGCGGTGCGCGCTTCAATATCTTCAACGCTGGCATTGGTGGTAACGGCAAGTTCATTGAGCTGGCGCAGTACCCGTGTCAGTTCGCGCTTGGCAGCCCATTCGCGGGTGTGGGGCGGGGTGATTTCCTCCGAGGCGTAGGGGTTAAAGACAGGGTTGGTCAAAGTGAACATGGTGTTGCTCCGGTTAACGCAGGCTGCTGAAAGCGCTGCGGACTTCCTCAACAAACAGCGCAGGCTGTTCAAACGCGGCGAAGTGACCGCCCCGGTCCAACTCGTTCCAGTGAACAAGCTGGGTGAAGCGCTTTTCGGCCCAGCGCCGGCTGCTGCGGAAAATTTCTTTCGGGAAGATCGAGCAACCCACCGGCATGTGGATCGGGTCGAGGTTGGGGGCGGCAAAGCTTTCCCAGTACAGGCGGGCGGAACTGGCGGCGCTGTTGTTGAGCCAGTAGAACATGACGTTGTCCAGCATCTCGTCGCGGCTGAGGGCGTTTTCCGGGTGCTTTTGTCCGTCGCGCTCGCAGTCTGCCCAGGCGTAGAACTTTTCGAGAATCCAGGCCAGTTGCCCGGTGGGTGAATCCGCCAGGGCATAGCCCAGGGTCTGGGGGCGGGTCGATTGCTGCTTGGAATAGCCCGAGTCCCACTGCTGGTAGAAGTTCATGGATTCCAGCGCCGCCTGCTCGGTGGGCGTCAGCTGATCCATGGTGTCCGGGTCTGGCATTACGATGGGCATGTTTATGTGAATGCCCGCGCAGTGGGTGGTTTCGGTCTGGCCGATGCTCTGGGTAACCATGCTGCCCCAGTCGCCGCCCTGTGCCACGTAGCGATCGTAGCCGAGGCTGGCCATCAGCTGGCCCCACATGCGCCCGATGCGCTCCACCCCGGTGCCGGCGCTGCTGGGCTTGCCACTGAAGCCGTAGCCCGGCAGCGACGGCGCCACCACGTGGAAGGCGTCGCTGGCCTTGCCGCCGTGGGCAACCGGGTCGGTGAGGGGGGCAATCACTTTGTTGAACTCCACCACCGAGCCCGGCCAGCCGTGGGTGATGATCAGCGGCAGGGCGCCCTCGTGGGGGCTGCGGGCGTGGATGTAGTGGATATCCAGCCCGTCGATGGGGCTGATGAACTGGGGCCACTGGTTCAATGCGCGCTCGCGCTCGCGCCAGTCGTAATCGTGGCGCCAGTAGTTGGCCACCTCGCGCACGTAATCCAGGGGAATGCCCTGGCTCCAGTCGGGCACGGTTTGCGCATCCGGCCAGCGGGTGGCGTCGAGGCGGGCGTGCAGGTCATCGATGACGGCGTCGTCAATGGCAATGCGAAAGGGGCGAGCTGTTGCAGGCACGGGGGCCTCCTGGAAACGTCTTATTGTGCAGGCCCTTCACAGTAGTAACGCCGCGCTGGCATTGCAATACGGCGGCCCGGCGCGGGTTGATTCGCCGCCGGGCGGTTCAATTGCTGAGGCTGGGGATGCCTTGGCCCGGGCGGTAGCCGTCCAGCAACTGCAGCAGGGCGGCGCGCTCCTGCTCGCCCTCGCGGGTGCGTTCGAGCAGGTGGGTGCTGCGCGGCTCCCTGTCCAGGAACAGCTCGCCGCTGACTTCGCCGGCCTCGCGGGCGCGGGCCAGCCACACCATGGTGTCGGCCCCCTGTTGTGCATTGCGCAGCACCGGGGCGGTGAGGCGGCGAAAGGTGGGCAGGGCGCTGGCCACGCCCGGGGTGTCTGCCCAGCCCGGGTGCATGGCGTTCACCACGATGCCCTGTTCCCGCCATTGTTCGGCCAGGTGCCGGGTGGCCAGCATCAGCGCGCGCTTTGCCTGGGCGTAGGCAACGCTGCCGTTATAGCGTGCCGACTGGCCTGTCAACTGCCGCAGGTTCAGGCGCTGGGTGTACATGCCGCCAGAGACCACATTGATTACCCGCCCGGCATCGCTTTGTGCCAGCAGGGGCTGTAAACCCAGGGTCAGGCGCCAGGGTGAGAGCAGCAGCAGGGCGTAACTCTGCTCAATGCCTTCGGTGGTGATGGTCTTGTCGTTGAACAGCGCGCCGGCGTTGTTGATCAGCACATCAACCGGCCTGCCGCGCGCGACCAGCTGTTCACACAGGGCGTCCACCTCGCCAAGCAGGCTGAGGTCCGCCAGGGCGAGTTGGATGTCGCTGTTGCCGCTTGCCGCCTGTAATGACTCGACCAGCGCTTTGCCCCGGGGGCGATCGCGCACCACCAGGGTGAGGGCGGCGCCGGCCTGCGCCAGCGCGCGGGCGCAGGCTTCACCCAGGCCCGAGGTGGCGCCGGTAATCACCATGTGGCGGCCGCGAATGTCGGTGGAGCAGGGCGCCCAGCGCTGTTGCCCGCGGCGGTAGCCGTAGCGGGTGAAGTGGGCAAGGCCGGGCAGTAGCCAGCGGTCTGCTCGCACGGTATCGGCCTGGGCCGTGGGTGGCGGGTTGGCATCTTGCAGCGCTGTGGCCAGCCCCGCCATGGTGCGCCGGCCCATGGCGGTGAAGCGCGCCGGGTGGCGCCTGAGGTAGCGCTCCATCGGCGCGGGAAACTGGAAGCGGGCGCGATAGTCGATATGGCAGCCCTCGCCCTCGGCGCGCAGGGTGATCTCGTCATCCACGCTGAACAGGCTGGACTGACCCTGCAGGCACAGGCAGCGGCCGGGCTCGAAGTGGGTGAGTGTGTAGTCCACGCGAATGCTGCCAAGGGGTAGCTTGCAGGTCAGCGCGAAACGGCTGCCCGCGCCGAGTGGCCCGTCATCCAGCCGTTCGGCCGCAACGGTGGTGGGGTCCCAATCGGCGGCGGAGGTGAAATCAGCCAGGTAGTGGGATACGGCATCCGGGCTGCGGGTAACGGTGCATTGCTCGTGCAATTCCAGCATGGGGCTTCCTGTGTGTGCCTTGGGCGCGGCTTGCGCATTTGGCGTGGCTCGCGCGTTGGGCACGTTGTGCGCATTTGAACAGTATACGCAGGGGTTTCCGGCTCGGTTCATTGGCGGCGAGCGTTGGATTTCGGTCAATTGGCCCGGGATGCGGCTGGCAATTTCCCAATAGCGGGTTAGACTCAATGGCAACAGGGCTATGGATCTGCGCTTGGCGGCGCAGGCAAATGGGGGATACACCGCGTCCATGTTAACGAACTGGCGCAAGCGGTTGGTACAAGGTGGAGAGTGGGCCTGCTATGGCGCAGGGCTGCTGTGCACCGGCTTCTTTGTCAGTCAGCTGGCGATGGGCGAAGCGGAGCGGCGCAGCGATATTGCCGCCTTTGAAAGCCTGCAGGCGGCCGTCGCGCAGGACCCAGTTCAAGATCCTGTTAGGCGGTCGGCTCAAGTCCCGGCTGCAAGCACCGCCAACCCGGAGCCCAGCCAGCACGTCCTGCCAGAGGCCGATGAGCCACCCGCCCACCTGCCTTCATTACCCACCGATGCCATTCCTGCGCCGGATACCACCCACTGGGCTCCCGGGCGCATTGCCGATTACCAGGCCAGCCTGCAGCAGGCTCTGCCGCCGGTGCTCGGCATTCTCAACCTGCCTTCACTGGCACTGGAATTACCGGTGTATTCCACCGACTCGGATTTGACCATGGACCGCGGCGCCGGCGTGATCGACGGTATGGCCTACCCCCACGAGGGCGGCAATATCGGCATCGCCGGTCACCGCGACGGCTATTTCCGCGCGTTGAAGGACATCCAACCCGGTGACCCGATTGTGTTGCAGACCCTGTTTGGCCCCAAGCACTTCAGGGTCGATCACACCCAGATAATAGAGATCGAGGATACCCACGTGCTCGCCGATACCGACGAGCAGCGGCTGACCCTCGTGACCTGCTACCCCTTCTACTTCGTCGGGCACGCGCCACAGCGTTTTGTTGTGACCGCATCGCTGGACAATAACTATGTCAATCGAAACTAAGGAGGAATTGACATGCTCAAGAAGTTGATCGTAGCAACCGGTGTGACCGCCGCCCTGAGCCTTAGCGGGCAAGTGGCAGCCCAGTCCGCCCCGACCTGTGCCGATATCGAGTGGTCCGCCTCTGTCACAGCGGAGTATCCCGATATCGCAGAGTCCTGCCGGGGCGTTTATGAAAAGAACGGCGAGCTATATGCCAAGGCGACCGTTGAGGTGCTGCGGGTGCGCGGCAACCGCGTGACCTTCCGCCCGGTGCATGCGGATGGCACCAAGGGTGAAAGCCACAGCATCCAGGTGCCCAGCAGCTGGCGTGCGGACATTGCCGGGCGTAAATACCGCGCCAGCGAGCTTAGCCGTGGCCAGGAGCTGAACGTGTACCTGCCCCACGATCGCTGGGCACTGGCGGTTGCCGATGAGGACGGCCCGGACGAGGTGGAAATCATTGTCATCGAAGAGGAGCAGGTGGCGGAGATGCCGACCACAGCCAGCCCGCTGTTCCTGTTTGGCCTGGCCGGTGGCGTGCTGCTGTCACTGGGTGGCCTGCTGAGCGCGCTGCGTCGCCGTATCGCTGCCTGAGCAGACACGGCGCTGTAACACGAAGGGGCCTGCGGGCCCCTTTTTCGTGGGACTTTTTATAAGGCTTGTCGTGGGATTTGCGCAGAGGCAATGCAAAGGCGATAGAGGGAAGGCAATAAAGAGAAGGCAATGGAGGGAAGAACGGCAGGCTGTTAGTGCCAGCCTCAGTCCTCGTCCCACACACGTCGCAGGGGTTCGCCAAAGTCGTCGTAGATGGTTTTGCGCCGGGGCTTGGGCAGGCGCGAGCGCTTCGGCTCGGGGCTGCGTTTCAGGCGGCTTTTGCGGCGCTCTTCAATGGCCGCCACCACCTCCGGCACCAGGGTGCGCGTGGCGCGCGGCTCCACGAACAGACGCCGCCCCTGGTGGCCGCCGCCAGGGGTCTCGTTGCCACTCACGCCGCGCGGCACGGCGGTCACGGTGCCGCCGGTGCGCAGGAAGCGCTCGGTGGCGCGTTCCAGGTCGGCGCGCAGGTCGGCTTTGGAGAGGGGCTTTTTCACTGGGCCTCGGGTGAGAGTCAGCACTACAAACCGCTTAGTATAGCGCTGGCCCCAGGCAAAACCAGTGTGGCCGCTGCGGCATTTTGTCTGGCGGGGCCATTCTGGTTTAATGCACCCCTCTGCTCTGAGGAGGGTCTCCCATGTTCTGGTTTCTGGTCGCCGTGGCCGCGGTGTGTGCATTTACCGTGTTCAAACTGCGAGGCGCCAATCTCGCCTATCTCGACAATTTCGACCATCCCGACGAGACTCCCCCACAGGCGGCTGCCGCGGCAAGCCCGTCTGCCGCCCACCAGGGCGTGGTGGATTATCTTGGCCAATTAACCCGCGCCAGCCAGGGCAAGCGCGGCAAGGAGCGCCTGCAAATTGTCCGCCGGAATATGGACCGCATCAGCGAAGGGCGCAGCTTCAGCAGTCGCTTTGTGCCGGTGGACGAGGGTGGCGTGCGCGGCGAATGGGTGCTGGCGCCCGGTTGTCGCCCCGATCAGCGCCTGCTGTACATTCACGGCGGCGCCTGGGTGGCGGGCAGCCCCCTCAGCCATCGCAGCATTACCGACAAGCTCTCTGCGCTGAGTGGTTGCGCCGTGCTGTCGCTGGATTACCGCCTGATGCCCGAGCACCGGCGCCTGGACGGTATCGAGGACTGCCGCCGCGCCTACCAGTGGCTGCGGGCCAATGGCCCCCAGGGGCCGGCCCCGGCGACCTTTATGGCCGTGGGCGGCGATTCCGCCGGCGGCAACCTGACCCTGTCGCTGATCGCCTGGATTCGCGACGAAGGATTGCCCCAGGTAGATGCCGCGCTGGCCTTTTCGCCGGCCACCGACACCACGCTGACATCCCCCAGCCTGAAGGACAACCTGGCCACTGACCCCATGCTCGGCCCCCTCTTTGGCACGCTCACCCGCATCCCGCGGCCCCTGTTGTGGTGGGGGAGTTGGCTCAGCAACCGCATCATGCCTTCCGACCCCGTGGTTTCGCCCCTGCGTGGCGACCTGCGCGGCCTGCCGCCGGTGCTGGTGCAGGCCAGCGCGGCGGAGATGCTGCTGGACGATGCCCGCCGCTATGTGCGCCGGGCCCAGGCCGCCGGCTCACCTGTGGAACTGCAGACCTGGCCGCACATGGTGCACGTGTGGCAGATATTCAACCCGGAATTGCCCGAGGCCGACGAGGCCCTGGCCAGCGCCGCCCGCTTCCTGATGGAGGCCGGTGCGAAAGGGCCGGATGCCGCGGCCGGCGAAGTCAGCACCGATAGTGATGAAGGCAGTGACCCTGGCGATCCTAGCGACCACAACCGCCGCGCCGAGGACGACGAGGGCGCGGCACCATGAATGCACTGCGTTCCCTGCTGGTGTTCCTGTGGATGGTGATCAGTGTGATCCCCATCGGCATTGCGCTGCTGCTCGGTTCCCTGTTTCTGCGCGACGACAAACTGTGGTGGTGGTTTGCGGTGCCCTGGCTGCGCGGGGTGATTCTGGTGGCCCGGGTGATTGGTGGCGTGCGCTATCGCCTGCACGGCGCCGACCACCTGCCGGGCCCCGAGGACATGCGCCGTATTGTGTTGTGTCCCAAGCACCAGTCCACCTGGGAGACGTTTTTCTTCCCCAGCATGACGCCCCATCCCCTGGCCTATGTGTTCAAAAAAGAGCTGCTGGCCATTCCCATCTTCGGCTGGTGCATGGCGCGCCTGGGTATGATCCACATCGACCGCAGCAAGCGCGCCGAAGCCTGGAACAAGGTGGCCGAGCAGGGCGCGGCGCTCATGGATCGCGGCAAATGGGTGATCATGTTCCCCGAGGGCACGCGCACCGAACGCGGCAAGCGCGGCAACTACAAATCCGGCGCTACCCGCCTGGCGGTGGCCACCGGCGCCAGCGTAATCCCGGTGGCAGTTACCTCCGGGCGCTGCTGGCCGCGGCGTTCCTTTTTCTTTATCCCCGGTGTGGTGGACGTCTCCATCGGCGCGCCGATTTCCGCCGCCGGCCGTGAGCCGGGGGAGTTAATGGACGAAGTCGAGCGTTGGATTGAGGATGAAATGCAGCGCCTGGACCCTGAGGCCTACCCGCGCCAGGCGGCCTGATCAGCGCTGGAATTTGGTGCTGAGCACAATGGAGGTGGTGGTTTTCTCCACCCCCTCGATGGCGCCGATGGCATCCAGCACGGCGTCCATTTCCTCGGTGGTGGGTGCCTCCACCGCCGTCACCAGGTCGTAGACCCCACTCACCGTTTGCAGAGTTTTTACCGCGCTGATATCGCTAAGGGCACGGGTAATGCCCTGGGCCAGCTTGGGGTTGACCTGGATCATCACGTGGGCGCGCAGCAGGCGCGCCCGAAACTGTTCGTTGAAACGCAGGGTGTAACCCTCGATCACCCCGCGCCGTTCCAGGCGGGCGATGCGGTCCTGCACGGTGGAGCGCGACAGCCCCAACTGCCGGGCCAGGGCGCTGGTACTGGCCCGGGCATTGGCGGCCAGCAAGTCCAGCAGCTGGCGGTCAGTGGCGTCGAGGTCTTGCATGGTGGTGGCCTGGCTCCGTTAAATTGACGGGATTATTGCGTTAAACCGTCAGATTTGTCGATTCAATCTGGCGATGTCTATCCCTACACTGGGAGCTTGTGATCGACACCAGGAGAGATTGTGAGCCCACAGCCCGTGTTGGTCGCCGTGGTCAGCGGCGATGCCCCCTTCCGTGAACAGCTGCTGTCGGCCCTGGCCCGCGGCGCTGCGACAGACGCCCGCCGCCACGGCGACTTCGACCTGCAGTTTGTGGACTGCGCCAGTGCCGCCGAGCTGCTGCAACTGGCCCGGGAGCGCGGCGCCTTGCAGGCCGCGGTGCTGGATGTGCCCGCGCTGATTGGCAGCGCCAGCGATCCGGCGGCGCTGCTGGGTAAACTGCGCGCCGTGCGCCCGGAACTGGACCTGTTCCTGATGGTGGGCGAGGAGGATGAGGCCGGCGACATGCCCGACGCGGGCCGCTCTCGCGCGGAAATGCAAGGCACAGACATGCAAAGCGCGCACATGCAAGGCACAGATATCCCCGGGCGAATAGAGTGGCTCGATCGCGCCGACGTGAAGCCCAGCCAGTTGTGCCGCCTGGTGCGTGGTGCCATTGCCCGGCGCGCCCGCACACCCTTTGCCGACACCCTGCGGGACTACGTGTACAGCGCCAAGGACGCCTGGCACACCCCGGGCCACTCCGGCGGCGACAGCCTGCGGGACAGCCCCTGGGTGGCGGACTTCTACCAGCTGATGGGGGAGCACATTTTCAATACCGACCTGTCGGTGTCGGTGCAGTCCCTGGATTCGCTGCTGGAGCCCCACAGTGTGATTCAGGAGGCCCAGGAGCTGGCCGCCGAGGCCTTCGGCGCGCGGCACACCTTCTTCGTTACCAATGGCACCTCCACCGCCAACAAGGTCATCGTGCAGCACTTGCTGGGCGCCGGCGGCAAGGTGATTCTGGACCAGGCCTGCCACAAGTCGGTGCATCACGCGGTGATCCTGTTCGGCGCCGAACCGGTCTACCTGCCGGCCTCGGTCAACAGCCGCTATGGCATGTACGGACCGGTGCCAAAGGCTGCTATCGACGCGGCTCTGGAGGCCCATCCCGACGCCAAATTGCTGGTGCTCACCTCCTGCACCTACGACGGCTTCCGCTACGACCTGGCGCCCATCGTCGAGGCGGCCCACGCGCGGGGTATTAAAGTGCTGATCGACGAGGCCTGGTACGCTCACGGCCGCGCCCACCCGGCTTTTCGCCCCAATGCGCTGGACTGCGGCGCCGATTACGTGACCCAGAGCACCCACAAAATGCTCTCGGCCTTTTCCCAGGCCAGCATGATTCACGTGGCGGACCCCGGCTTCGACGAACACCGCTTCCGCGAAAACCTCAACATGCACACCTCCACCAGCCCCCAGTACGCGATGATCGCCAGCCTGGACGTGGCGCGAAAACAGCTGAGCCTTGAAGGCTACAGCCAGTTGCAGCGCTGCCTGGGCATTGCCGCGCGCCTGCGCGAGGGTATTGAGCGCACGGGGGTGTTCCGGGTGCTGGGGCTTGCCGACATGCTGCCCGAGAGCCTGGGGGACGATGGCATCCAGCTGGACCCGCTGAAACTCAGCGTGGATGTCAGCGCCTCGGGCCTGAATGCCCGCGAAGTGCAGCTGGCCCTGTTCGAAGACTACGGCATCCAGATAGAAAAGGTGACCCACAACACCATTACCGTGCTGGTGACCCTGGGTGCCACCCAGAGCAAAGTCCTGCGCCTGCTGAACGCCCTGCAGAAGCTGGCCGCCCGCGGCCCGGTGAGCGAGGGCGAAGACTCGCCCCCGGCGCCGGTGAGCGCGCTGCCGCCCCTGTCGGCCTTTGCCATGCTGCCGCGCACCGCGTTCTTCGGGCCGTCGCGGGAGCGCCCCCTGGACAGCGAAGCGGGCGGTATCAACGAGGGCCTGCTGGGCGCGGTGAGCGCCGACCAGGTGGTGCCCTATCCGCCTGGCATTCCGGCACTGAACCCGGGCCAGGTGATCACCCGCGAGGTGGCAAGCTACCTGTTGGCCCAGTTCCGCAGTGGCAATGGCATCGAATTGCACGGGCTGGTGGAGCGCGGCGGGCGGCCCTGGCTGCGCGTGGTGGATGCCTGACTCAAACACGCCTGATTCGCGCATGCGCTATTGCGCAGGCCAGCGAGGCCACCCGCGCGCTGGCTGGCGGGCGCTGCCTGTAATAGGCTATGGCCCCTTTGTCGCAAGCAGGAGCCCACCCCCAGCCATGGCCATCCACACCCGTGAAGTGCAATACCACTATCAGTCCCATACTTTTTCCGGCCTGCTGGCCTGGGACGACAGTCTCGGCCAGCAGCCGCGCCCCGCCGTGGCGGTGGCCCACACCTGGGCCGGCCGCGGCGACTTTGAGCAGGGCAGGGCGCAGGCCCTGGCGGCAATGGGTTACACCGCCCTGGCCCTGGATGTTTACGGGGTGGGCGTGCGCGGCAGCAATCCCGAGCAATGCCAGCAGCTAATGGCTCCGCTCAAGGCCGACCGCGCCCAGTTGCATGGCCGCCTGCTGGCGGGCATTGCCGCCATGGCCGAGCAGCCCGAGGTGGACGCCAGCCGCATGGCCGCCATCGGCTACTGCTTTGGCGGGCTCTGCGCGCTGGATCTGGCCCGGGTCGGCGCTCCTTTGCGCTCGGTGGTGAGCCTGCACGGCCTGTTTGACGCGCCTGAGGGCAGCGCTGTAGGCAGCAACACCATCAGCGCCAGCGTGCTGTGCCTGCACGGCTACGACGACCCGATGGCAGCGCCGGAATCGCTGCTGGCACTGGCTGCGGAAATGTCCGCCGCCGGCGCCGACTGGCAGGTGCACGCCTACGGCAACACCGTGCACGCCTTCACCAATCCCGCCGCCAACAACCCGCAGATGGGCACCCTCTACAGCCCCGTTGCCGACCGCCGCTCCTGGCAGGCGCTGGGTAACTTCCTGCGCGAAACCCTCGAGCCGGCCGCTGGGCAGGCTGTGTAAACACCCGGAGACAGCCACCATGGAACTGTATGACTACATCCGTTCATCCGCCGCCTACCGCGTGCGCATTGGCCTCAACTTCAAGGGCGTGGAGTGGCGCACGGTGCCGATCAACCTGCTGGAGGCGGAGCAGCGCGGCGAGGCCTACCGCGCGGTGAACCCCCAGGGGCTGGTGCCGGCCCTGCGCATTGGGGCAGGTAGTGAGAGTGACAGTGAAGGTGGCAAAGAAGGCGGCGAGGTGCTCACCCAGTCCCTGGCCATTCTGGAATGGCTGGAGGAAACCCACCCCGAGCCGCCCCTGCTGCCGCCCGATGCGCT
This sequence comes from Parahaliea mediterranea, assembly GCF_003402235.1. Lineage (GTDB taxonomy): Bacteria > Pseudomonadota > Gammaproteobacteria > Pseudomonadales > Halieaceae > Parahaliea > Parahaliea mediterranea. Next base: position 549,197 of record NZ_QEWO01000001.1, on the reverse strand, counting down.
GGGGCGAGCCCGGGTACGGGCGCTGATGTACGCGGTGGCCTGCGACATCCACCCCGTCAACAACCTGCGGGTGCTGCACTACCTGACCGGTGAGCTGGGGCACAGCGAGGCGGAAAAACTGGCCTGGTACCACCACTGGCTGCACCAGGGCTTTGCCGCGCTGGAGCTGCAGGTCAGCGGGCCGCGCTTTTGCCATGGGGACGCCCTCAGCCTGGCGGATGTATGCCTGGTGCCGCAGATGTTCAACGCCCGCCGCTTTGAGCTGGACCTGGCCCCGTATCCGACCCTGGTGGCCATCTGCCAGCACCTTGAATCGCTTGATGCCTTTGCCCGGGCGGCGCCCTGAGCCTGCCCTGGCGATGGCGCACCTGCTTTTTTGCATTTCACACAACCGACAAAACCTACTCAACCGACAAAACAATAAGGGAACAGCATGAGTGATAACCGGCCCGTACTGATTGGCGTTGCCCAGCAGACCTGGCGCGATAAAGACCCGAGCCGCAGCCTGGTGGATGCCCTGGCCGAGGTGAGCGCCGCCGCCCTGGATGACTGCGGTGCCAAAGGTATCAGCGCCGCCGTGGATACCGTGGCCACCGTGCCCTTTCTGGCGGGGCTGGTGCCGGGTTTGGCGGAGCTGTTGCCCGCCAACATTGGCGATGCCCTGTGCCAGCGCCTGGGCCTGTCTGCGCAAACCTTTACCGCCCACGTGGGTGGCAATACCCCGCAGCAACTGGTGAACCACTTTGCCGGCCGGCTTGCCCGGGGCGAAAGCCGGGGCGTGCTGATCAGCGGCGGTGAGTTGATCGCCACCCTGTCCCAGGCGTTGAAAACCGGCGCCGATGTCAGCCACTGGAAGCAGGGCGGCAGTGTCGAACCCGTGTGGCTGAGTGACAACCGCCGCCCCTGCAGCCCGCTGGAGCAGGCCCACGGCCTGTTCGAGCCGGTCAACACCTACCCCCTGTTTGAGAGCGCCCTGCGCCACGCCCGCGGCTGGTCGCAGCAACAGCACCTGGCGGCACTGGGTGGCTTGATTAGCCGCATGAGCGCGGTGGCGGCGGCCAACCCCCACGCCTGGCGCCAGCAGCAGTGGACGCCAGAGGCGGCCATTTCCACCGCCGATCGCAACCGCATGATCAGCTACCCCTACACCAAGGTGATGAACGCCATCCTGGCGGTGGATATGGCAACCGCGGTGGTGATGACCACCGCCCAGCAGGCCCGCGACCTCGGGGTGGCGCCGGAGCAGATGATCTACCTGCGCGGCGGCGCCGATGGCAACGACATCTGGAACGTCAGCGAGCGCCCGGTGCTGCACCAGTCGCCGGCCATTCGCGCCTGTGCGGGCGCGGCGCTGGCACAGGCTGGCCTGGCCGTGGACGACATGGGCCTGTTCGACATTTACAGCTGCTTTCCCTCGGCAGTCCAGGTGGCCTGCGATGCTATTGGTATTAAAATTGACGACCCGCGCGGGGTGACCCTGACCGGCGGCCTGACCCTGTTTGGCGGCCCGGGCAACAACTACTCCAGCCACGGCATCGTGGAAATGGTGCAGCAATTGCGGGCCGGGCGGGGCGAGCACGGCTTAGTCACCGCTAATGGCAACTACCTCACCAAGCACTCGGTGGGGGTGTACAGCCGCCAGCCCGGGCCCGCGCCGTGGCCCGAAGCGGGCTGTCGCAACCTGCAGCCGGAGCTGGATGCGCAGGACACCATCGCGGTGGATGAGTCACCCAGCGGCCGTGGGACCATCGAGGCCTTTACCGCCAGCTACGAGGGCGAGGCGCCGGCCCGGGGCATTGTGGTCGGGCGCATGGAAGACGGCCGCCGCTTTTTAGCCAACACCGACGCCGATGCCGCCGTGCTGGCGCGCCTGGTATCGGAGGACCTGGTGGGCGTGGCCGGTGAGGTGACGCACACGGCCGAGGGTAACCGCTTCCGCTTTTAGCCTGGCTGGCCCCGGTGCCGTCTCCAGCCCCGGCCGCCTTGTCCCGGTGTTACTTGGGGTCAATTTTTTTAAATCCCGGCATCATTGCCCCGGCTGCGGGGCAATCGCAACATAGTGGCCCCCTGCGGCCTGTGGCCGCAGTTTCTGTTCATCACCGCCAGAGGCCATAACATGTCCAACACCGCGTTTATCTACGACGCCGTGCGCACGCCCCGCAGCAAGGGCAAGCGCGACGGCTCCCTGCACGAAGTGAAACCCGTCGACCTTGGCGCCGGCCTGCTGCGGGCCCTGCAGAGCCGTCACGACCTGGATACCGCCTACGTGGACGACGTGGTGATGGGCTGCGTGACCCCGGTGGGCGAGCAGGGCTCCGACATTGCCAAGATGATTGTGCAGAACGCCGAGTGGGACGAATCCGTGGCCGGCGTGCAGCTGGATCGCTTTTGCGCCTCTGGCCTGGAGGCGGTGAACATCGCCGCCCAGAAAGTGGCCTCCGGCTGGGAGGACCTGGTGGTGGCCGGTGGCGTCGAGTGCATGTCGCGGGTGCCGATGGGTTCCAACGGCGGTGCCATGGGGGGCGATCCGGCCTTCAGCCTGAAGACGGGTTTTGTGCCCCAGGGCATTGGCGCCGACACCATCGCCACCCTGGAAGGCTGGAGTCGCGACGACGTGGATGCCTACGCGCTGGCCTCGCAGCAGCGCGCGGCCCACGCCCGCGACAGCGGCTACTTCGACAAGTCCGTCATCCCGGTGCTGGACAAGAACGGCCTGGTGATTCTGGAGCGGGACGACTTCATCAAGCCCGATACCACGCTTGCGGGCCTGGCCGGCCTCAAGGCGTCCTTCGAAATGCCCGGCAAGATGGGCTTTGACGATGTCATCCTGTCCAAGTACACCACCCTGGATCGCATCAACCACGTGCACACGCCGGGCAACTCCTCCGGTATTGTCGACGGCTCCTCCGCCGTGCTGATTGGCAGCGAGAAAGCCGGCAAGGACCTGGGCCTCACGCCGCGCGGGCGCATCGTGGCCACCGCGGTGCTGTCCACCGACCCCATCATCATGCTCACCGGCCCCGGCCCCGCCGCCGAAAAATGCCTGAAGAAAGCGGGCCTGAAAAAATCCGATATCGACCTGTGGGAAATCAACGAGGCCTTTGCCTCGGTGGCCATGCGCTACATGAAAGACCTGGGCATTGACCACGAGGTAACCAACGTCAACGGCGGCGCCATTGCCATGGGCCACCCCCTCGGCGCCACCGGTGCCATGCTAGTGTCCACCATGCTCGACGAGCTGGAACGCCGCGGGCTCAAGCGCGCCATGCTGTCCCTGTGTGTGGGCGGCGGCATGGGTATCTCCACCATCATTGAGCGCGTGTAAGCGGCCGGCAGACAGAGGGAAAAGCAATGAGTGTATTCAAGTACGAGAAAGACGCCGACGGCATCGTCACCGTGACCATGGACATGACCGGCCCGGTCAATGCCATGAACCAGGAATACCGCGAGGCGATGGCACAAACCATCGAACGACTGGAAAACGAAGAGGGCCTGAGTGGTGTGGTGCTGGCCTCTGCCAAGAAAGTGTTCTTCGCCGGTGGCGACCTGAACGACCTGCTGGCGGCTAAAAAGGGCGACGAAGCCCTGTTCATGGACGAGCTGCACAACACCAAAGACCAGTTGCGCCGGCTGGAAAAACTGCCTGTGCCGGTGGTGGCGGCCATCAATGGTGCCGCCCTGGGCGGTGGCTACGAGATCTGCCTGTGCTGCAACCACCGGGTGGCCTGGGACGACAAGGGCGTGATCGTCGGCCTGCCGGAAGTGAGCCTGGGCCTGCTGCCTGGCGGCGGTGGGGTCGTGCGCCTCACCAACCTGCTGGGCCTGCAGGCCGCGCTGCCCTATCTGCTGGAAGGCACCCGCGTGAAAGCGGCCGATGCGAAGGAGCAGGGCCTGGTGGATGAACTGGTGGCCACCCGCGAGGAGCTGGTGCCGGCCGCCAAGGCCTGGATTCTGTCCCAGAAGGACAACGCCGACGCCGCGGTGCAGCCCTGGGACCGCAAGGGCTTCAAGATTCCCGGCGGCAATGCCAGCCACCCGGCGGTGGCCCAGCTGATCACCGTGATGCCTGCCATGCTGCGCCAGAAAACCCGCGGCCTGTTGCCGGCACCGGAGGAAATTCTCGACTGCGCGGTTAACGCAGCCCGGCTGGACTTTGATACCGCACTGCGGGTGGAATCCCGTGGCCTGGCCTACCTGGTGACCACGCCGGTGGCGAAGAACATGATTTCCACCTTCTTCTTTGGCATGAATCGCCTGAACGGCGGCGCCAGCCGGCCGGACGGCATTGAGCCACGAGCGGTGAAGAAGGTTGGCGTGCTGGGTGCCGGCATGATGGGGCAGGGCATTGCCTATGTGTCTGCCATGGCGGGCATCGAGGTGGTGCTGAAGGATGTTTCCCTGGAGGCCGCCGAAAAGGGCAAGGCCTATTCCGAGGGCCTGCTGGCCAAGCGCGTCGGCCGCGGCAAAATGAGCGAGGCGCAGAAGGCGGACATTCTGGGCCTTATCCAGCCCAGCGCCGACAACGCGGACCTGAAGGGCTGCGACCTCATCATCGAGGCCGTGTTCGAGAACATCGAGCTCAAGCACAAGATCACCCGCGAGACTGAGCCCTGCCTCAGCGAAGACGGCGTGTGGGGCTCCAATACCTCCACCCTGCCGATCACCCAACTGGCCGAGGCCAGCAGCAAGCCGGAGAACTTCATCGGCATTCACTTCTTCTCGCCGGTGGACAAAATGCCGCTGATTGAAATCATCTGCGGCGAAAAGACCTCCGACGAAACCCTGGCCCGGGCCTTCGACTACGCCAGGCAGATTCGCAAAACGCCGATTGTCGTCAACGACTCCCTGGGCTTTTTCACCTCCCGCACCTTTGGCACCTACCTGGACGAGGGCGTGAGAATGCTGAGGGAGGGCGCCCACCCGGTGCAGATTGACAGCCTGGGCAAGGCGGTGGGCATGCCGGTGGGCCCGCTGGCGGTGTACGACGAAGTGAGTCTGGAGCTGACCCGCAAGGCCCAGCAGACCTGGAAAGCGATGGGCGTGGAGGATCAGCACACCGACGCCAGCGTAACCCGCGAGGTGGTTGCCACCATGGTCGAGGAGCACGGCCGCGGCGGCCGCCACCACGGCGGTGGCTTTTACGAGTACAGCGACGACGGCAGCAAGCGCATCTGGCCGGGCCTGTTCGATCTGTACTACCAGGAAGGCACCCACATTCCCGAGCAGGACATGAAGGACCGCATGCTGTTCCGGCAGGTGATTGAGTCCCTGAAGTGCCTGCAGGAAGGGGTGCTGCGCAACGTGGACGATGGCAACATCGGCTCCATCATGGGCATTGGTGCACCGGCCTGGACCGGCGGCTTCATCCAGTTCGTCAACACCTACGGTGTGCAGAACTTTGTGGACCGCTGCCGCGAACTGGCCGCCACCTACGGCGAGCGCTTTGAACCGCCCGCCATTGCGCTTGAGAAGGCCGCCGCTGGCGAACCATTCGCCTGACAGGCCAGCTGTAAACCCTCAACCCGCGCCCTGGTGGCGCGGGTTGTTCCTCCGCCCGCCGGGCAATTCCCGCGCCCAGATGCTAGGCTGGTAAGCAACTATGTCCGGCTGCGGGGAGATTCATGCCAACCAACGATAACGTCAAATCATCCACTGTTCTCATTCCTGTTTTTATTCCCGCTGTTGTGGTGATCGTGCTGCTGGTGGTCGGCACCATCAGCAACCCCGACCTGGCTGGAAAGGTCTTTGATGAAACGCTGATTTTCATCACCCACAACTTCGGCTGGTTCTACATGCTGTCGGTGGCGTTCTTCCTGATATTCATTGTCGGTGTCGCCATGACCCGCTGGGGCAATATCAAACTCGGGCCGGACCACGCCGACCCGCAGTACAGCTTCCCCGCCTGGTTCGCCATGTTGTTTTCCGCCGGCTACGGCATAGCCCTGCTGTTTTTCGGGGTGGCGGAGCCGGTGCTGCATTACGCGGGGCCGCCGGAAGGCGCGGCGGAAACCATCGGTTCGGCCAAGCAGGCCATGCAGATTGCTTTTTTCCACTGGGGCTTTCACATCTGGGCGATCTACGGGCTGGTCGGGCTGGTGCTGGCCTATTTCGCCTTTCGCCACGGTTTGCCCCTGTCCATTCGCTCGGCCCTGTATCCGCTGATCGGCGAGCGCATTTACGGCGGCTGGGGGCACGCGGTGGATGTGTTTGCCATCCTCGGCACCATGTTTGGCATTGCCACCACCCTCGGCCTGTCAGTCACCCAGATCAACACCGGCATTCACTACCTGTGGCCGCAAGTGCCGGTGAGCACCACGGTGCAGATCATCTGCATCGTCAGCATTACCTGCCTGGCTATATTTTCGGTGGTGGCGGGCATGGACAAGGGCGTCAAGCGCCTGTCCATCCTCAACATGGTGTTGGCCATCGCCCTGATGAGCTTTGTGTTTGCTGTCGGCCCCACTGTGCACATCCTCGAGACTTTTTTGCAGAACACCGGCAGCTACTTCAATCACATTATCGAGCGCACCTTTAACCTGCAGGCCTATTCGCGCAGCGACTGGATTGGCAACTGGACCCTGTTCATTTTCGGCTGGACCATCGCCTGGGCGCCCTTTGTCGGCCTGTTCATCGCCAAGATCAGCCGCGGCCGTACCATCCGCGAATTTGTACTGGGGGTGATGCTGGTGCCCTCCATGTTCACTTTTTTGTGGTTCTCCATCTTCGGCGGCACCGCCCTGCACGAAATCATGAACGAGGGCTACACGGTGCTGATTTCCGAGGTGCAGAACAACCAGGCGATTGCCCTGTTCAAGCTCTATGAGATCCTGCCGCTGACCTCGGTGCTGTCGTTTATTACGGTCCTGTTGATCATCACCTTCTTTGTCACCTCGTCGGACTCGGGCTCGCTGGTGATCGATTCGCTGGCTTCTGGCGGTGCCCTGCACACGCCGGTGTGGCAGCGCGTGTTCTGGGCATCGGCGGAAGGGGTGGTGGCGTCCACCCTGTTACTGGCCGGGGGCCTGAGTGCCCTGCAGACCATGACCATCCTGAGCGCATTGCCCTTCAGCTTCATCATGATTGTGTCGGCACTTGGCATGTGGCGGGCACTGACCATCGAGGGCCACCACAACCGCAGCCTGCGCACCGATGTGCAGCAGCGGCTCACCGGCACCAGCGGCCGCAGCCTGTGGCGCGAGCGCCTGCATGCCCTGGTGACTTTCCCCGACCGGGAGGAAGTGAGCGACTTCATGGACAGCACCGTGCGCAAGGCGATGATGCGGGTGGAGCGGGAACTGGCCAAGGAGGGCTGGGACGCCCAGGTGCATACCGACGACGAGCACAGCCGTATTTACCTGGAGGTGATCAAGGACGATCAGGTGGACTTCATCTATGAAATCCGCCTGCTGGAGCATCGCCTGCCGGACTTCGCCTATCCGGAAATGGCCCGCGAAGGGGACGAGGATCGGCTCTACTACCGCGCCGAGGTCTTCCTGCGCCGTGGCGGCCAGTCCTACGATGTCTTCGGCTACGATCAGCAGGACATTATCACCGACATCCTCGACCAGTTTGAAAAACACCTGCACTTCCTGCACATCTCGCCGGCCGTCCTTCCCTGGCGCATGGAGGCCCATGACGACATGCTGGCCACCCCGCCGGAGCCACCGGAAGCGGAGCAGGATGCGGGTGGAGATAAGGGGCGCGAGGGCAAAGACGAAGGGGAGGCCACAGCGCCCAGGCTCAGCGCCGGCTAGGCTGACTGGCCGCCTAGTGAAGGGCTGCCGCGCTAGCGGCAAGCCGCTCAGTGAAGCTTGAAGCGCGGCCGGATGAAGTGGTTGATTTTGTCGGTGAACGCCATCATCAGCGCCCTCGGCCAGCCGTGGATGGCGCCCTGGTGCATGCGGTACAGGGAGACGTAGGCCAGCCGCGCCACCTTGCCCTCCAGGCTGATGCCGCCGCGCGCCAGCCCGCCCATCAACCGGCCGAAGGCGGAGTATTCGCTGAGTGACACCAGCGACCCCATATCCTTGTACACAAAGGGCTGCTGCGGCTTGCCCGCCAGGCGCCGGCGCAGGTTCTTGGCCACGCAGTCGGCCATCTGGTGGGCCGACTGGGCCCGGGGTGGCACCCAGCGCTGCTGGCCGTCGGGCCCGTCCATGGCAAAGCCGGCGCAGTCGCCAAGGGCATAGATGGTCGTATCGCCCTGGACTTCCAGGGTCGGCCCCACCAGTAACTGGCCCATGCGATTGCATTGCAGGCCGTCGATGCCAGCCAGAAAGCCCGGCGCCTTGACCCCCGCCGCCCATACCATCAGGTCGGCGCGAATCAGCTCGCCGTCCTTGGTGGTAAGGCCGTCGCGGCTGGCGGACACCACCGCCGTTGCCGTGCGTACCTTGACCCCCAGCTTCAGCAGCTCCCGGTGGGCGCCAGAGGAAATGCGCTCGTTCAGGGCCGGCAGCAGGCGCGGGCCGGCCTCCACCAGCGATACCTCCAGGTGCTCCGGGGTGATGGTTTTCAGGCCGTAGGTGGAGAACCACTCCCGCGCCTTGAACAGTTCCGCCGACAGTTCCACACCGGTGGCGCCGCCGCCGACAATGGCAATGCGCAGTTTGCGTTCCGACTGGCCGGCTTCCAGGGCCTGGTCCAGGCGGATGAAGCGATCCACCAGGCGCTGGTGGAACACCTGCGCCTGGCCGGGGCTATCGAGAAAAATACAGTGGTCACTGACACCGCTGACATTGAAGTCGTTGGAGACACTGCCAATGGCAAGCACCAGGTAGTCGTAGCGCTTTTCCCGCCGGGGCAGGATCTCCTCGCCGGTGTCGTCCACCAGGGCGTCCAGTTCGATGCACTTGCGCGCCCGATCCACGCCGCACAGGGTGCCCAGTTCAAAGGCAAAACCGTTGCGGTGGGCGTGCACGCGGTAGTTCACCGCATCCAGTTCGGCGTCCAGTGAGCCCGAGGCAACCTCGTGCAGCAGGGGCTTCCAGATATGGGTGTGGTTGCGGTCGATCAGGGTCACCTGGGCCTTGCCCTTGCGGCCGAGCTTGCGGCCCAGGGCAGTGGCGAGTTCAAGCCCGCCGGCGCCGCCGCCTACGATTGCGATCTGTATCATGCGATTGACTTTTGTGAGGCTGGGAGGGGGAATTTCGCCGCCGAAGTATACAGGTGCGGCGGTGCAGGTCCTATAGCCGGTCCATGGATAGCTTGTCTGCGAATAGCCTGTCTGTGAATCGGCCCCGGCTCCCTCGGCTGCGGGAGCGGGGCCGGCAGAGCCGGTGGCGTGAGTGAGGTGCCCCGCGGTTTAGCCCAGTACCTCCAGCACACTCTTGCGGAAGCGCTCGGCGAACAGGTCGATCTCGCTGTCACTGATCGACAGGGGCGGTGACATGACCATGTGGTCGCCCACCGCCCGGCACAGCAGGCCGTTTTCAAAGCAGCGCTGGTGGATCTTCGGCCCCAGGGATTTGGCCGGCATTTCCTGGGGGTCAAAGCTCACCGCGCCGAGCAGGCCGTAGTTGCGAATGTCGATCACCCGGGGCAGGTCGCGCAGGCCGTGCAGGGTATTGGCCCAGTGCTCGCCCCTGGCGCCGCTGGCGCAGGTGAACAGACCCTCTGACTCGTAAATATCCAGCGCCGCCAGGCCCGCCGCTGCCGCCACCGGGGTGCCGGCGTAGGTGTTGCCGTGGAAGAACTCCGGCACGGTGTCCGGGGTGTTGTCGAAAATCGTCTGCTGGATGCTGTCCTTCACGAACACACCGCCCATGGGCACCGTGCCGCCGTTGATGGCCTTGGCGCTGGTCATGATGTCCGGGGTAACACCGAACTCGGTGGCGGCAAAGGCCGAGCCGGTGCGGCCAAAGCCAGTGATCACCTCGTCGAAGATCAGCAGAATGTCGTGGGCATCGCACAGCTCACGCACTTTCTGCAGGTAGCCCACCGGCGGTGGCACCATGCCCCCGGCGCCGGAGATGGGCTCAATGATCACCGCGCAGATGCTGTCGGCGCCGCGCAGGGCAATAATGTGCTCGAAGGCCTCCGCCATGCGCTCGGTGCCGTGTTCCGGGCAACCGCGGCTGAAGGCGTTGCGGCTGATGTCGAGCATGCCGGGCAGGAAGTCCACCTCCTGCAGCACCGGAAAGCCGTGGCGGTTGGTGGGCAAACCCTGCATGGAGGTGCCGCCGATATTGACCCCGTGGTAGCCCTGCTCGCGGGAGATAAACCGCGTTTTGCTGCCCTTGCCCCGGGCGAACTGGTAGAGGTGGGCGATCTTCAAGGCCGTATCCACCGCCTCGGAGCCGGAGTTGGTAAAGAAGATACGGTTAATGCCCTCGGGTGTGTGCGCCATCAGCCGGGTGGCAAACTGGAAGGCCGGCGGGGTGCCAAACTGGAAGGGCGGGGCGTAGTCCAGCTGCATAAGCTGGTCGCGCACCGCGTCGGCCACCTCGCGGCGGGCGTGGCCGATGTTGCAGCACCACAGGCCGGCGGTGATATCCAGCACATCGCCGCCGTCTTCGCGGTACAGGAAGCTGCCCTCGGCCCGGGAGAACACCCGGGGGTTCTTCTGGAAGGCGCGGACATTGGTGAAGGGCTGCCACCAGTGTTCGAGGTTCAGGTCTGTCATGGTTACTCCCTTGTGTTGCCGGTCAGCGGTCGAGGCCGCCCATCAGCATGTACTTGATTTCCACATAATCGTCGATGCCGTACTTGGAGCCTTCGCGGCCACTGCCGGACTCCTTCACGCCACCGAAGGGGGCCATCTCGTTGGAGATAATGCCCTCGTTGATACCCACAATGCCGTAGTCCAGGGCTTCTGCCACCCGCCACACCCGGCCGATGTCGCGGGTGTAGAAGTAAGATGCCAGCCCGAACTCGGTGTCGTTGGCCATGGCGATCACCTCTTCCTCGCTGGAGAAGCGCACCACCGGCGCCACCGGGCCAAAGATTTCATTGCGGAACACCGCCATGTCGGAGGTGACTTCTGTCAGTACGGTTGGCTGGTAAAAACAGCCGCCCAATTCGTGGGGCGCGCCGCCCAGGGCCACCTTGGCGCCGGCGGACACCGAGGCCTGCACCAGGCCGTCCACGTCGGCCACCGCCTTGGCGTTCACCAGCGGGCCAATGCTGATGCCATCCTTCAGGCCATCGCCCACCACCAGTTCGGCGGTGGCCTTCACCAGCTTTTCCACAAAGGCGTCGTAGACGCTGTCCTGCACGAACATGCGGTTGGAGCACACACAGGTCTGGCCGGCGTTGCGGTATTTGGAAATCAGGGCGCCCTGCACCGCGGCATCCAGGTCGGCATCATCGAACACAATGAAAGGTGCGTTGCCGCCCAGTTCCATGGAGGTTTTCTTCATGGTTTCGGCGCACTGGGCCTCCAGCATTTTGCCCACCGGGGTGGAGCCGGTGAAGGTCAGCTTGCGCACCACCGGGTTGGCGGTCATCTCGCCGCCAATGGCAGAGGAGGAGCCCGCCAGCACGTTGATAACCCCGGCCGGCACCCCGGCGCGCTCGGCCAGCTCCGCCATGGCGAAGGCCGACAGGGGCGTTTCGGTGGCGGGCTTGATCACAATGCTGCAACCGGCGGCCAGCGCCGGCGCGGCCTTGCGCGCAATCATGGCGTTGGGGAAGTTCCAGGGGGTGATGGCGGCCACCACGCCCACTGGCTGCTTGATGCAGACAATGCGGCGGTCGGCGCTGGGGCCGGGAATCACATCGCCGTCAATGCGCTTGGCCTCTTCGCCAAACCATTCGACAAAGGCAGCGCCGTAGGCCACTTCGCCGCGGGATTCCGCCAGCACCTTGCCCTGTTCGGCGGTCATGATAATGGCCAGGTCTTCCTGGTTGGCCATCATCAGGTCGAACCACTTGCGCAAAATCTGCGCGCGGGACTTGGCCGGCAGGGCCTTCCACTCGACCATGGCGCGCTCGGCGGCGGCGATGGCGCGGGCGGTTTCGGCCTGGCCCGCCTTGGCTACCTGGGCAATTTCCTCGCCGGTGGCGGGGTTGCTGACGGCAAAGGTGCTGCCGTCGTCGGCGTCGACCCATTGGCCGTCGATATAGGCCTGGGTTTTGAGGAGGCTGGCGTCGCTGAGTGACAGGTTCATGAGCAAATCCTTTTCGTTAAACGTGTCGATGTCACCTGACAAACTAGCATAGAGAGCACCTTCCGGCGCGGCCATACCTGAAGTCAGGTAGGTGGGTAGCGGCCGGCGAGGGGGTCCTCGCCGGGGCGAAACGGCTGGGCCAGGGCGTCAAAGAACAGCGAAAACAGTGCGTTGTGGGAAGACAGCCCCAGCTTCTGGTAGATATTCTTGCGGTGTACCTGCTCGGTCTGGGTGCTGATGCCGAGCTCCCGCGCCACCGCCTTGGAAGGATAGCCCCGCAATACGCGTTGCACCACGTCGCGCTCGCGCGGTGTCAGGCGGCTGCTGCCAAAGGCCTGCAGCACCGCCTCTACCTGGGTGTGCAGCCCGCCGTCGCCACTGGTGCCCCGGGTCAGCCCGGCGGGCCAATGCTGGCGTACCAGGGCGGCCACGGTGGCGGCGATGGACGCAAGGGCGCGGCGCTCGCCGGCGCGGTAGCGGGGCAGGGCGGGGGTGCGCTCCAGGGAGATGGCCAGCGGCGTGCCATCGCCGGTTTCCACCAGAAACCCGCAGTGGTCGACTACGCCGTTGGAGCTGTAATACAGCGCGTAGTACTGGCTGGCCTGAAAACTATCCGGGGCAATGTCGAGAATGTGGAAGAAGCCGCGCACCCCAGCCTTGGCGCTCAGGTACAGGGGCGAGAGCAGCCAAAGCCCATCGCGGTAGGGGCCGCCGAAGCCGCTCTGGTCGCCGGCGTGCAGGGCGTTGTGAACAACCCGCAGCTCGCCGTTGGCGGGGTAGCCCATGATCACCCCGCTGTCGAAGGGCGTTACCTGGTGAATGAAGTCGAGCAGGGCCGGGCAGAAGTTATCGCTGCCGAGGGTGTCGATCAGCCCGGGCAGGGTTGCCAGTGCCCGGGCAGCGGCGGAATCGGTCATGGTTTGCGGCGGCGCCGGCGGCCTCCCAGTTGGTGTTTGCGCACCATACCGCGCAACTGGTCGTAAGACAGCCCCAGGGCTTGGGCAGTGCGGCGCTGATTATGCCCGTTTTCCGCCAGCGCATCCGCAAGCAGCTGTTTTTCAATACCGGCCAGCCGGCTTGCAAAGTCGGTGGGGGCGGCTGGCGTGCCGGGGTGCTGGTTCAAGGGCTGGCTCAGGGGCTGGCCCGTTTGCCGGTATGGGTGCTGGCCTGAACCCGGTGCATCAAACAGGGTTGGGTTGTCCGTTGACTCGCCGGGCGGGCGGCCGTGGGCCGCGTCGGGTTCGGTGTAGGGCGAGCGAAAGGGGTCGATAACAATCGTATCCACCGGCACCTCGGGGCTGTCCCAGCGGTGCAGGGAACGCTCCACCGCGTTTTTCAGTTCGCGAATGTTGCCCGGCCAGTGGTGGCCGGCCAACGCCTGAAGCGCCGCCTGCGAGAAGCCGGGAAACAGCTCCCAGCCGAGTTCCGAAGACATCTGCACGGCAAAGTGCTCGGCCAGCAGGGGAATGTCCTCCGGCCGCTGGCGCAGGGCGGGCAGGTGCACCACATCAAAGCTGAGGCGGTCCAGCAGGTCGTAGCGAAACTCGCCGGCCTCGGCCATGGCCCGCAAATCGGCGTGGGTGGCGGCCACTACCCGCACATCCACCTGCAGGGTCTGGTGGCCGCCCAGGCGTTCAAACTCACCGTACTCCACCAGGCGCAGCAGTTTTTCCTGCAGGCGCGGCGACATGGTGCCCACCTCGTCGAGGAACAGGGTGCCGCCGTCGGCGCGTTCAAAGCGGCCCCGGTGGGCGCGGGTGGCGCCGGTGAAGGCGCCGGCTTCGTGGCCGAACAACTCCGACTCCAGCAGGGATTCGGCCATTGCCGCGCAGTTCACCTTGAGCAGGGGGGCGTCCCAGCGCGCCGACAGAAAATGCAGGCGCTCGGCAGCCAGTTCTTTGCCGGTGCCCCGTTCCCCGAGCACCAGCACCGGGCGGTTGATGGGCGCCAGGCGGGAGATCTGCTCCAGGGCCTGGGCGAGGGCGGCGGAATCGCCGATCATGCTTTCGGGGCTTCTCATATCGGCAAGATACACCGATTTATAGGGTTTCATATACCTTTAAATAGGTCTGAGACACCTTTTGCGTCGCTGCAATTTTTTAGTTACTGATCAGGAAATTCATTCAAGTTACTGAAAATAAAAGGAAATCGACTTGGTTGGCACGCTTCCTGTAATACCTGCACCAGCTGCGCCGGGGGCGCAACGCCAACCCACACAAGGAACTGTCATCGTGAAATCCAGGGAGGAACGCTGCCTTATCTACACCGCGCTGCTGGCGGTGAGCGCCATCGCCGCCGCGCTGGCCGGCTGGAAGGCGGCCCTTTGGACCCTTTTACAGATGGGCCTGGTGATGGAGGGGGTGTACTGGCTGTGCCGCCCTCTGTCCCGCTCGCTGGCCCGCACCACCGAATTTGACACTGAGTACCGCGCCTGAGCGGACACACGATTAAGGAGCATGACGATGGGTATTTTTTCCCGTATGACCGACATCATTAATTCCAACCTCAACTCGCTGCTGGATTCCGCCGAGGACCCGCAGAAAATGATCCGCCTGATCATTCAGGAGATGGAGGACACCCTGGTGGAGGTACGCAGCTCCTCCGCCCGGGTGCTGGCGGATCGCAAGGCCGCCGCCCGCCGGCTGGAGCAGGTGCAGGCCGAGGCCGACACCTGGGAAGCTAAGGCCAAGCTGGCCATTTCCAAGGGCCGGGAAGACCTGGCCCGGGCCGCCCTGCAGGAAAAACACGCCATTGTTGACGAGGTGGCGGTGGTCGAGGCGGAGCTGAAGGCGCTGGACGAGCACATTGCACAGCTTGGCGACGAGGTGTCGCAGCTGCAGCAGAAGCTCAGCGACGCCAAGGCCCGCCAGAAGGCGATGATCATGCGCAGCCAGACGGTGGAGTCGCGCATCAAGGTGAAGCGCCAGATGCAGCGCGAGGCCCTGGATGATGCCTTCAGCCGCTTCGACCACTTCGAGCGCCGCATGGACAACCTGGAAAGCCAGCTGGAATCCATGGACCTGGGCCGCGAAGTGCCGCCGGATCTGGCGGCGGAGATCGACGCCCTGGCCGAGGACGAGCGCATCAACGATGAGCTGGCGCGCCTGAAGGGCGAACTGGGCGGCGGCGAGCCCGCGGCGAAGCCGGCCGCAGCGCCGTCAGCTACCTCCACCGCCACAACAGCCACCGGCAACGCCGACTAAGGTCCGCCGCTTGGCGATTTTCAAGGACAATGGCAGCATGGCCTGACGGCCTGCCTGCCCAGGGAAGACAACAATGCAATTCTGGAATTTCATGTTTGTGCCCACGATCCTGTTTCTGGTGATCGTGGCGCCGCTCTGGCTGATCATGCACTACCGCAGCGTGAATCGGTCCACCCGCGGCCTCAGCGAGGACGACCGGGAATCTGTGGAGCAGCTGCTGGAGACAGTGGACAAACTGACCGACCGAATCACGGCGCTGGAATCCATCCTGGATGCGGAGCATTCCGACTGGCGCACGCAGACCGGCCGCGAGTCGCGGCACAAGGAGTAGGCCATGACACGACATCACTATCGCTCTCGCCAGCACAGCTTTAGCGACGGGACGCGCCGCTGCCAGCGCACCATTGGTTCGCGCAAGCGCAGTGGCTGGGGTATGAACCTGTACCGCAACACCCGCCGCGGCAAAATCGCAGGCGTGGCCGCCGGCCTTGCCGACCACTGGGACGTGGCCCACTGGGTGGTGCGCCTGCTGTGGGTGGGGGCCTTTATCTTCACCGGCACCCTGGCCCTGTGGGTTTACCTCGGCGCCTGGCTGCTGCTGTCGCCGCGCCCCAGTGGCCGCTGGGGACAGGACGCCGCCTACGCCGATGACCCCGCCGACGACCCGGATCTGGAAATGGAGTACGACGAGCGCTACCAGCACTACCGGCCGCGCAAGGTCTTCCAGTACACAGAGCCCAGCAACGTGCGCCTGCAGCGCGCCCGGGAGCGCCTGGACGCCGCCCTGAAGCGGGTGGAGGACATGGAGTCCTACGTGACGTCGCGCCAGTACGAACTCAACCGGGAGTTTTCCCGGCTGTAACTGACCCTAAAACGGCGCCCGCGGGCGCCGTTTTCACAGCACCACCAACAATAAATCCATACCGCCCCACCAAGAGGGCAGGGCGGGAGTGTGCCCCGGCAACGGCCCCTGGCCTGTTGCAGGGCACACAACAACAGGGAGCTCCCCCGGGAGAGTGGGGAATGCAGGTAGGGATAACAATGGCTGTGTGGGTGGATGTGCCCGGCTGGGCGCTTCACTATCTGCCGGCACAGGAACACTGGCAGCTCACCTGGCAGTGGCTGGAACTCAGCCTCCGCCTGGTGTGCTACTGAGCCTCGCCGGGTTCAGCCCGGCATGGCGTTGCCGGCGTAGGTCACCACATCCGCGTCGCCGGAGAAGTCGCGCATCTGTACCCAGTGGGGCTTGAAGTGGCTGCGCACAATGCGCCACTGGCCGTCGATGCGCTGGTAGGCATCGCGGTACTGGCCCGCTAGCTGGAAGGCGGTTTTGTCGCGGGTATTCAGGCTGTGAAAATGCAGCCCCACGCGGCCTTCGGCGCTGTCCGGCCCGGTAAAGGTGATCACCGGGTTCTGGGCGTGGTGCAAATCCACGATGTGGTCGTGGCAGCCGAGTTCCTCGAACACCGCCACAAAATCTTCCCGCCGCTGAAACTGCCCGATATGGCCAAAGTTGATATCCACCTCACCCTCGGCAAAGCAGTCGAGCACCTCCGCCGGGCGCTTGGCGTCGCAGGCATCGAGATAGCGGTGCTTGAGTTCGAGGATGGCCTGGCGATCCTTCAGTTCGCGGATTTCAGCCTGCAGGGCCTGCAGTTCCGACATGGGCGGTCTCCTTGGTCATTGGTGTTAGTCATTGGTGCTAGTCATTGGTGATGGTCAATGGTGCCAGTCAATGCTATAGCCGATGGATGTTGATGAGCCGGGCTCAGTATGTGCGCGCGTGGGAGAGCACCGAATACACTGCCGCGCGCCCTCATTCACTGTAGGTGATTGCCGCGCCGGGCTCGACCGGCGCGGTTCAAGGGGTTGCCCCGCGGGTGAGCTTATCTGCCTGCGCCGGGCGTGGCCTGCCAGCGCAGTACGTGGTGGGTCAGCGGTTGCCGGGTTGGGGGCAGGTGACGATGTCGCCGCTGTGCGCATCCACATGCAGTTGCAGTCGCCGCCCGGCGAGCACGGCAAACAGGGCCGCGGCGCACAGGATGGTGACCAGCAGGGCGGTGATGCCATCCAGGCCCACCTGCCAGTCCAGCAGCAGGCCCACGGCAAAGGGGCCGAGGGCGGCAATGCAGTAGCCCAGGCCCTGGGCCATGCCCGAGAGCTGGCCGGCAATGTCCGGGGTGGCGCTGCGCAGCACCAGCAGGGTCAGGGCCAGGCTGAAGGTGCCGCCCTGGCCCAGCCCCAGCAGCACCATGGCACTCCAGCGCCACTGCGCCGGGCCCAGCAGGGCCAGCACCAGCCCGGCGCCGCTCAGGAATAACAGCCCCAGCAGGGCCGGGCGCTGGTCGCGCCCCAGGCGGGCCAGCCAGGGCGCCGCTAGGGCAGACCCCAGTTGCATCAGCACCGAAAAGCCCACCAACAGGCCGGCCTCCGCCTCGTTGATGCCGCGCTTTTGCAGCAGCACCGGCAGCCAGCCAAACACGATGTAGGCCATGGACGACTGGCTGCCCATCAGCAGCGTAACCTGCCAGGCCAGCGCATTGCGCCCAAGGCCTGGGTGCTTGACGCGCCGGCTGCCCGGCGCGCGCTGGGGCCAGGGGTGGGGGATCAGCAGCCGCCAGGCCACCAGCGCCAGCACGGCCGGCGCCGCCCAGAAGGCGATGGCCGGCACCCAGCCTCCCAGCCAGTTGGCCAGCGGCACACTGAGGCCAGCTCCCAGGGCGCCGCCCAGGCACAGGGCCATGGTGTACACCCCGGTGAGCAGGTCGGCGCGCTCGGGCATTTCGCGCTTCACCAGCACCGGCAGCAGCGTGCCGCCAATGCCAATGGCGGCGCCGGCCAGCACAGTGCCGCCAAACAGCGCCGGCAGCAGGTGCTGGGCGCGCAGCAACAGGGCCGCTCCCAGCAGGAGCAGGGCGCAGGACAGGGCGCGCTCGATGCCAAGGCGGTGGGCCAGGCGCGGCGCCAGGGGCGCAAACAGGCCCAGGCACAGCACCGGCACTGTGGTGAGGGCGCCCACCGCCGCCGGCGACAGCTGCAGGTCGCTCTGCAGGCGGGTCAGCAGGGGGGCCAGCGATGACAGGGCCGGGCGCAGGTTCAGTGCCACCAGCACCATCAGCAGCAGAAAGGCCGCCGGGCGCAGGCCGGAGGGGGCGGTACCGGACATAAGGCTCAGTCTTCAGCCAGGGACTGTTCCAGTGCCCGTGCGTGGAAGGCAATGTGGCTGCCGATGAAGCTGCTGATAAAAAAGTAGCTGTGGTCGTAGCCGCTCTGGCGGCGAATAGTGGCCTCGTAGCCGGTGGCCTGGCAGGCGGCCTCCAGCAGCGGGGTTTTCAATTGCTCTTCGAGGAAGTTGTCCGCCTCGCCCTGGTCCACCAGCAGCGGCAGTTGCAGGGCGCCGGCCTCAATCAGGGCGCAGGCGTCGTAGTTCTTCCAGCTCTCCCGATCCTCGCCCAGGTAGCGACCCAGGGCCTTTTCGCCCCAGGGGCACTGGCTGGGCGCCACGATGGGGGCGAAGGCCGATACCGACTGGTAGCGGGCGGGGTTGCGCAGGGCAATCACCAGGGCCCCGTGGCCACCCATGGAGTGGCCGAAGATGGAGGCGCGCCCGGTGTCTACCGCAAAGTGCTCTGCCAGCAGGATCGGCAGTTCCTCGGTGATGTAGTCGTACATGCGGTAGTGCCGGTCCCAGGGGGCTTCGGTGGCGTTCACGTAAAAGCCCGCGCCGTAGCCGAAGTCCCAGGCGCCCTCCGGGTCGTCGGGTACGTCATCGCCCCGGGGGCTGGTGTCCGGGGCGACAATGGCCACCCCGTGCTCGGCGGCGTAGCGCTGCGCGCCGGCCTTCTGCACAAAGTTTTCGTCGGTGCAGGTCAGCCCCGACAGCCAGTACAGCAGGGGTACCTCGCCGCCGCGCGCCGCCGGGGGCAGGTAGAGGGAGAAGTGCATGTCGCAGTCGAGGCTGTCGGCGCGGTGTTTCAGGCGCAGTTGCTCGCCCTCAAAGCAGCGCTGGCTGGCGATGGTTTCCACAGTCATTCCTTTTTCAGTACAACACAACCGAGCGGATACTCTCGCCCCGGTGCATCAGGTCGAAGCCCTGGTTGATGTCATCCAGCGACAGGGTGTGGGTGATCAGGTCATCGATGTTGATCTTGCCGTCCATGTACCAGTCCACAATGGTGGGCACATCGGTGCGCCCGCGGGCGCCACCGAAGGCCACGCCCTTCCAGGAGCGGCCGGTGACCAGTTGGAAGGGGCGGGTGCTGATCTCCTGGCCGGCGCCCGCCACGCCAATGATGTAGGACTCGCCCCAGCCCTTGTGGCAGCACTCCAGGGCCTGGCGCATGACGTTGACATTGCCGATGCACTCGAAGCTGTAATCAGCGCCGCCGCCGGTCAGGTCCTGGATGGCTTCCACCACGTTGTCCACTTCGCTGGGGTTGATGAAGTGGGTCATGCCAAACTGCTCCGCCAGCGCGCGCTTGCCGGGGTTGAGGTCTACCCCGATGATCTTGCCGGCGCCCACCATACGCGCGCCCTGGATCACATTCAGGCCGATGCCGCCAAGGCCAAACACCACCACATTGCTGCCCGGCTCCACCTTGGCGCTGTACACCACGGCGCCAATGCCGGTGGTAACGCCGCAGCCGATGTAGCAGATTTTGTCGAAGGGCGCGTCTTCGCGCACCTTGGCCAGGGCAATCTCGGGCAGCACCGTAAAGTTGGCGAAGGTGGAACAGCCCATGTAGTGCAGGATCGGCTTGCCATCCAGCGAAAAGCGGCTGCTGCCGTCGGGCATGACGCCCTGGCCCTGGGTTTCGCGAATGGCCTGGCACAGGTTGGTTTTGGGATGCAGGCAAAAGTTGCACTGCCGGCACTCGGGTGTGTACAGGGGGATAACGTGATCGCCGGGTTTGAGCGAGGTCACCCCGGCGCCCACTTCGCGCACAATGCCCGCGCCCTCGTGGCCGAGAATGGCGGGAAAGGCACCCTCGGGGTCGTCGCCGGAAAGGGTAAAGGCGTCTGTGTGGCAGATACCGGTGGCCATCATCTCCACCAGCACTTCGCCGGCGCGGGGGCCTTCCAGGTCAACGTCGACCACTTCCAGGGGGGTGCCAGCCTTAAAGGCAACGGCGGCGCGTGTTTTCATGCCGGGGACTCCATTGGGGAAAGCGCATGCCGGCGGCGCCAGGCGCGCCGGCCATTGGTGTTTCAGTCGAACAGTTCGCCCTGGGCGCTGCTATCGCTGGCGGGCCGGCGCGAAGCCGGCGCAACCTGCGGTGGCGTGAACAGGTCACAGCGCGCGGCGAAGGTTTCGCCCATGGTAAGGCCCAGCTTTTTGCAGGACAAGCGGAAGCGCTGCGACAGCAGCTCGGCGAACACACCGCTGCCGCGCATGCGGTGTCCGAAGCGGCTGTCGTTGTCGGCGCCGTCGCGGCACTGGCGCAGCAGGCTGATGACGTGACTGGCCCGCTGCGGGTAATGCTGGTGCAGCCACTCGAAGAACAGATCGCGCACCTCCAGCGGCAGGCGCAGCAGAATGTAGGCAGCGCGCTCGGCACCGGCCGCGCGGGCGGCTTCCAGCAGATGTTCCATTTCGCTGTCGTTGAGCGCGGGAATCACCGGTGCAAACAGCACATTCACCGGCACGCCGGCGGCGCTCAGTTCCGCCATCGCCCGCAGCCGCGCCCGGGCCGAGGGCGCGCGCGGTTCCAGCTGCCGCTTGAGGGTGTCATCCAGGGTGGTCAGGCTGACAGCGACAGAGGCCAGGCCCTCGGCGGCCATGTCGGCGAGAATATCGATGTCCCGGGTTACCAGCGCGCCCTTGGTGATAATGGCCACAGGGTGACGGCAGTCGCGCAGCACTTCCAGAATCTGCCGGGTAATGCGGTGCTCGCGCTCCACCGGCTGGTAGGGGTCGGTGTTGGCCCCCAGGGTAATGGTGGCGCAGCGATAGCCCGGGCGGGCCAGTTCCCGGCGCAGCTGCTCGGCGGCATTGGCCTTGTAGGTCAGCCGGGTTTCAAAATCCAGCCCCGGCGATAAGTCGAGGTAGGCGTGGGTGGGGCGGGCGTAGCAGTAAATACAGCCGTGCTCGCAGCCCTGGTAGGGGTTGATCGACTGGGCAAAGGGAATGTCCGGCGAGCGGTTGCGGGCAATGACACTGCGCGCCTGCACCGCGCGGCACTCGGTGACAGGGCTTGCGCCCTCGATGCCATCTTCGCCGGCGTCCCATTCGCTGTGGGTGGCGAGGTAGCGGGAGCTGTGGTTGCTGAGGGCCCCGCGGCCCTTGCGGGGCCGCAGCGCCCCGGGATGCTCGTTGGCCATGGCGATGGGGTAGTTGGCGGTCTGGTGCTGGATGGATATACAGTACACGCCCGGCTGGCGGCTTCGCAAGCTTTTGCCCGCGGCGACATTGCATTAGGCTGTCCGCTTTCTCAGGATCAGGAGTCAACCCGCGGATGAAAGACCGCCTGGAATCTTTTGGCGGCCGGGGCTCTACCCTGGTCTTTGCCCACGCCAACGGTTATCCCCCCGGCGCCTACCGCCAGCTGCTGGAGCCTTTGACCGCCCACTGCGAGGTGATTGGCTACCGCCACAGCCCCCTGTGGCAGGGGCGCCAGGCGCAGCCTGCGCCAGCGCGGGCCAACTGGCGCCAGTTTGCGGAGGATTTGGCCGATACCCTAACGGACAGAGCCGCCGGCGGTGCTGAGCCGGTGTGGATGATGGGACATTCGCTGGGGGCAGTGGTGTCGATGATGGCGGCGGTGAAGCGTCCGCAGCTGTTTCGCGGGCTTATCCTGCTGGACCCGGTGTTTTTACCCGCGCGGCAGGCCATTGGCATGGCCCTCACGCCGGACAGTGCCATGCGGCGGATGCCACTGGTACGCAAGACCCTGTTGCGCCCGAGCCGCTTCAGCGATGCCCAGGCGGCCTTTGATTTCCACCGCGCCAAGCGCCCCTTTGCCCGCATGAGTGACGAATCCCTGTGGGACTATGTGCGCGCGGGTACGCGGCCGGGCGACAGCGGCCAAAATGCGCTGCAAGACACCGGTGAGCCGGCGGGCCCCGGCGTGGAACTGGCCTGGTCGCCGGCCTGGGAGGCGGCGGTGTACGCTTCGGTCCCGCTGGTGTGGCCGCGCCTGCTGCGCCTGCGCCTGCCCACCCTGGGGCTACGCGGTGAGGCGTCGGATATTCTGAGCCCCGCCGCCTTGCGCCGCTGGCAGCGGCTGCAGCGCGGCGCCCAGCTCGAAACCTGCCCCGGCGGCCACCTGTTCCCCATCGAACACCCGGCGGCCACGGCGGCGCGGGTGGCCCGCTTCATCACTGAACAGGGCGGCTGATGCTGCACCGTATCTGGCTTGGCTTTTTCCTGCTGGCCTTTGCCAGTGCGCTCTACCAGTGGCTGGGGCAGGGCGATTCCGAGGTCTTCCAGCGCATGGTGTCGAGCTTGTTCGACATGGCCTCGCTGTCGGTAGAGCTGGCTATCGGGCTCATCGGCCTGATGGCACTGTGGCTGGGGGTGGTGGCGCTGGGCGAGGCCAGCGGCCTTGTCGACAAACTGGCGCGTCTGCTGTCGCCGCTGTTTCGCCGCCTGATGCCAGAGGTGCCGGCGGGGCACCCGGCCATTTCCTCCATGACCCTGAACCTGTCTGCCAATGTGCTGGGCCTGGACAACGCCGCCACGCCCCTTGGCATCAAGGCAATGAAGGACCTTCAGAGCCTGAACCCGACGCCGGCGGTGGCCAGCAACGCCCAGGTGCTGTTCCTGGTGCTCAACACTTCATCCGTCACCCTGTTCCCGGTGGCGGTGTTGCTGTACCGCGCCCAGATGGGAGCGGAGGACCCGGCGGCGGTCTTTTTGCCCATTCTGATTGCCACATCGTGCTCCACCCTGGCGGGCCTGCTGGTAACGGCCTGGGTGCAGAAGATCGACTTGCGCGACACCGTCGTGCTGGGCAGCCTCGGGCTGGCCTTTGCCAGCTTGCTGGCGCTGGTGGCGTGGCTGGGTACGCTGGGTGCCGACGAGTTGCAGCGCCAGTCCAGCCTGCTCAGCAACTTCCTGATCTTCAGCCTGATTGTGCTGTTTTTGCTGGCCGCCCACCGCAAGGCGGTGAACGTGTACGAGACCTTCATCGAAGGCGCCAAGCAGGGTTTTGAAACCGCCATCGGCATCATCCCCTACCTGCTGGCCATGCTGGTGGCCATTGGCTGCTTTCGCTCCAGCGGCGCCCTGGACTTGCTGATGGACGGCCTGCGCCAGGGGGTGGCGCTGTTTGGCTGGGACACCCGCTGGGTAGACGCCATGCCCACGGCACTGATGAAGCCCCTGTCCGGCTCCGGCGCCCGGGCCATGATGATCGACACCATGAACACCTTCGGGGTGGATTCCTTCCAGGGCCGGCTTGCGGCCACCATGCAGGGCTCCACCGAAACCACCTTCTATGTGCTGGCGGTGTACTTTGGCTCAGTGGGCATTCGCCACGCCCGTCATGCCCTGGCCTGTGGGCTGGTGGCAGATGCGGCGGGTATCAGCGCCGCCATCGCCGTGGCGTACTGGTTTTATACCTGAGCCCGTACCCCGTCCCTTGGCCCTGTTGCTCCGGCTGCGCCTGCGATAGTCTGGCAGGCACGGCAGGTTCGATGGCAGCACAACAACACGCACACGGATTGCGGCATGGTAGGGGACGCACAGCAGAACGCCTCGGTGATGGGGGCCTTCATTTTGCCGGTGGCGACGGCCCTGCGCCTGCGCGGGGAAGACCCGCTGCAGGTGATGGCCGACATCGGGCTGGATCCGGCGCGGGTGGCCAATCCGGAATGGCGCTTGCCCGAGGCGGACATGCAGCGGCTGTTGCAGCGCGGGGTCGCCCTCACTGGCGATGAGGCCTTCGGGCTGTTTGCCGCCCTGCAACTGCAGCCCCAGGTGCTGCGCAGCCTGGGCCTGGCCTGGCTCGCCAGCGACACCGTTTACGATGGCCTGCGCCGCATGATTCGCTTCAGTCAGCTGCTGACCACCGGGTCCGACCTCCGGCTTGAGGAAGATGAAGAGCTAGTGCGCCTTTACAGCCACCACGCGCTGGGGCTGGGGGATATGATTCCCTGTGCGGTGGACTTTGGGCTGGCGGTGATTGTGCGTATGTGCCGCCTGACCATGGGCGAATACTTGGCACCGGTGTCGGTGCAGATGGTGCGCCCGCCGCCGACTGACAGCCAGCGCTGGGAGTACCAGTTCGCCGCGCCGGTGAGTTTTGGTGAGTCGGAGAATTGCCTTAGCTGGTCGCGTTCGGACATCGAAGAGCCCCTGGTGACCGGCGACCCGGGGCTGGCGCGGGTCAACGATGAGCACAGCCAGGCCTATCTGGACAGTTTCTTCAACCACAGCACCAGCCGCGACGTGGTGGGCCGCATTATCGAGCGCCTGCCGGACGGGCCGCCCAGCCAGCGGCAGATTGCCGACGCCTTGCATCTCAGCAACCGCACCCTGCAGCGCAAGCTGAAGGAGGAGGGCACCAGCTTCATGGACCTGCTACAGGACACCCGCCTGCAACTGGCGCGCAAATACCTGCGCAGCCCCGGCCGCTCGGTGGTGGAGACTGCCTACCTGCTGGGCTTTTCCGAGCCCAGCACCTTCTCCCGCGCCTTCAAGCGCTGGACGGGCCAGGCTCCGGCACAGTACCGCGAGCAGAGCCACCACTGACGCTGACGCCGTGCTGCTGCTCGATGTGCTGGTGACCATGGCCGGCTGACGTAGCTGGCGCCGGGAATGGGTGTGTGGCCAGTGCCGCAAAATCTACCGCGCCGCGCTGGCCCCTGGCATCTAATCGCCCCGCGCCCTGTTCAGGCGGCCCCGCGGGTCACTATAATCCGGCGGGAATAAAACCGGATACGAGGCAATGCCATGGCAAAAATTCTGATTGTCGCCGACAACCGCAAACGCTGCGCCGCCACTTCCCGCGGGCTGGAGCTGGCCCGGCGACTGGGCTGCAAGGTGGAGGTGGTGGCCTTTGTGTGGACTTCCCTCAAGGCGCTGGATGTCAGCGCCGCCGAGCGCGCCGAATGTCGCCAGCGCCTGCTCAACGAGCGCGAGCAGGAAATGGAGACGCGCATCGCCAAACTGCGCCCCGAGGGGGTGCAGGTCAGCCTGAAGGTCATCTGGGACAAAGACCTGGTGGCCTGGGTCAACCGGCGCGTGGCCGGCGGCAAGTACCGCATGGTCGTCAAAACCGGGCGGCGCACCGAGAGCATGACCCATACCCCCAGCGACTGGCAGCTGCTGCGGGAGTGCCCGGCGCCGGTGCTGATTGTTGCCGACGACAAGTGGCAGCAGACCAAGCCGGTGCTGGCCGCTATCGACCTCGGCACCCGCAACAAAGACAAACTGCGCCTGAACCGGACGATTATCGAACAGGCCCGTGATGTGGCTGCAGCCCTCGGCGCCAGTCTCAAACTGGTGTGCGCCGTGGAAGTGTCGGCGCTACTGGCGGAGCTGGACTTGGTGGACCCCGCCACCCACGCCCGGCAGCAGAAGCAGGCCATGGCCCCGCGCGTGGCGGAGCTGGCCGAGGCCTACGGCCTGTCGCGCAGCGATTTTGTGATCAAGCGCGGGCCGGTGGCCAAGGTGATTACCAGTGAGGCGGCCCGTGTGCGGGCGCAGTTGGTGGTGATGGGTACAGTGGGGCGGCGCGGGGTCAAGGCGCGCCTGCTTGGCAACACGGCAGAGTCGGTGCTGGAGCTGCTCCACACCGATGTGCTGGCCCTCAAGCCCTGATAAAAAGCCCCGGCGCGGCGCGCCGGGCGCTTTTTTCGCACCACAACTTGCCATTTGCCAGAAGGGGGCTATGTTGAAATAAGCATGTGACTCCCCGTTGCATGCTACACGTCCCCTGGCCGATGTTTCCGCCCCGAAACATACGGCTGTTTTAGCCCGCCATCTCTTCCCGATTCGCGGGCTTTTTTCTTTTTTCCTCAAGCGTTTGCAGCCTCTTCCTGCAGTGGTTTTCAGCACTTTGGCAGCGCCATTTCCCGCCTTTTTGCACCCATGTTGACACTGTCGCAAATGGCCATGCTGTTGTCGCTGGCTGCCATGTGGTGCGTTCCGTCGGCGGCGTAGTCTGGGCACCGTGGTCAACGAACGAGGTTTCAACCTCGCAGACAGAACGGTAGGAGAAAGCCCATGCACGATCTGGTACTTCGCATCAGCGACCCTGACAAATGCTACGTGTTTGCCCGCAACGCCGAGCGCCAGGGCCACCCGGAACTGGCCCTGCAGGCCTACCGCCGGGCCGTCGATTTGCGCGCCGAAGGCTACGGCACCGACAGCGACCTGGAATTTGCCGCCGTGCGCGCCATTTACGCCTACGAAGAGGCACTTAGCTACCGCAAGGGCAAGCGCACCCGCGCCACCGGTACCTGGCAAATGGCCAACCGGCACGGTGTGGTAGAGGCGGTACAGAAGCGCCTCGGCTCTCGCGCGGGGGACGACCTGCAAGCGGTGCTCAAGGAACTGGGCATGGAGGATTACAGTTTTTCGGCGGTGCGCGCCGCCTACCCCGACGTGTTTACCCAAGCCGCGGCCTGAGCAACACCGCCACGGCTGTATGAGGGAGAAGTCCCTACCTTGGCCCGGCCATGTCCTAGACCAACCGGGCCCTTTTTCCCTTACCCATTCTGGAGATTGCACCATGAAGACCATCGCCCTGGACCACTGCCTGCAGCGCCATTCACCCCTGGTGACACTGCAGTTCGACGAGTTTGAGCTGATTACCCTGGTGGCGCTGGTGGAAGAGGGCCGCAAGGCACTGCACGCTGGCTTCGACGGCAGCGAACTGCACCAGCGCATGGACGCCATCGCCGGCGAATTCACCACAGTGCTCGGCCATCTCGAACTGGCGGCGGCCAACGCATGAATCCCCTGTAGGTATCAAACCCTACCTTTGCCCGGCCCAGCGCCGGGCTTTTTTTGTCCGTCACAAAACTGTCATACTCTTGCCACACAATGTTTCGCTTGGCGGAGCAATTCCGTTCCGCATCCATCCGTCACAGTGCTAAGGAGCGGTATGCCCAGCCCGATCAAGTTGCGCCTTGCGGAATCTCACCAGGAGTTGTTCATTCCCCGGGAGATGAGCTGGCTGCAGTTCAATGGCCGCGTGTTGCAGGAGGCGGCCGACACCACGGTGCCGGTGATCCAGCGCCTGCGCTACCTGGGTATTTTTTCCAACAATATGGATGAGTTCTTCCGGGTGCGGGTGGCCGAGGTGCGGCGCCTGATCTCGGTGAGCACCGGCAAGCCCCACCAGCAGGCGAAGGATTTGCTGGCCGCCATCCAAACCCGGGTAGTGGAGCAGCAAAAAGAGTTCGAGCGCGTCTATACCACGGTGCTCAAGGACCTGCGCAAGCGCCGCATCTATATGATCAACGAGCGCCAGTTGGATGCCGGCCAGGCGGCCTTTGTGCAGGACTACTTCACCCAGACCGTGCTGCCGGAACTGGAGCCGATTCTGCTGCGCCCGGAGCAGCCCATTCCCACCCTGAACGATGAGTCCATCTATCTGGCAATGGATATCCGCTCGGGCGAGGACTACAACTACGCGGTGGTGGAAGTGCCCACCGACCGCCTTGACCGCTTTGTGGAAATTCCCCGCCACAAGGGCAAGCAGGGCAAGGTGTTCATCGCCCTGGACAACGTGATTCGCGCCTGCCTGCCGCAGATGTTTCGCGGCGTGTTCCCGGTGGATGAGGCCGCCGCGTACTGTTTTAAATTCTCCCGCGATGCGGAGCTGGAGATCGACCCGGACATTACCGAAAGCCTGATTGAGAAAATGGCCAGCAGCCTCAAGCAGCGCCGCAAGGCCGATGCAGTGCGTTTCGTTTATGACGCCAAAATGCCCCCGCGCCTGCTGGAGTACCTCAATTCCCGCTTTGGCTTTGGCAAGTACGACAGCCTGATCCCCGGTGGCCGCTATCACAACTCCAAGGATTTTATCTCCTTCCCCAACGTGGGCCCCCGCTACCTGGAGTTCAAGCCGCAGCCGCCGGTGCGCATTCCACGCCTGGACGAACCGGGCAGCCTGTTTGACAGCATCCGCGAGAAGGATGTGTTCCTCTATTATCCCTACCACCCCTTCAACTACATTGTTGACCTGCTGAAGACAGCGGCCCTGGACCCCCAGGTCACCAGCATCAAGATCTGCCTGTACCGCGTGGCGCGCATATCGCGGGTGATCGACGCGCTGGTGAACGCGGTGCAGAACGGCAAGCGGGTGCTGGCGGTAGTGGAACTGGCCGCGCGCTTTGACGAAGCGGCCAACATTACCTGGGCCGAGCGGCTGACCGAGAACGGTATCGACGTTATGTTTGGCGTGCCGGGACTGAAGGTCCACAGCAAGCTGTTGCTGATTGAACGCAAAGAGGGTAACGGTACGCGCTACTACTCCCACGTAGGGACTGGTAACTTCAACGAAAAAACCGCGCGCCTGTATACCGACTTCACCCTGTTGACCT
This sequence comes from Parahaliea mediterranea, assembly GCF_003402235.1. Lineage (GTDB taxonomy): Bacteria > Pseudomonadota > Gammaproteobacteria > Pseudomonadales > Halieaceae > Parahaliea > Parahaliea mediterranea. The sequence continues at coordinate 520,387 of NZ_QEWO01000001.1, read as the reverse complement.
ATGACCAGGAGATCGGCCGCGACATCTACAACGTGTTCGACTTTCTGCAGTACAACTACAAGCGCCCGGAATACCAGCACCTGCTGGTGTCACCGCACTCCACCCGCAGCGGCATCGAAACCCTGATTGATCAGGAAATCGCCAATGCCCGCAATGGCTACCGCGCGCTGATGATCCTCAAGTGCAACAACCTGGTGGACAACGCCCTGGTGGACAAACTCTACGAGGCCTCCGACGCCGGTGTGGAGATTCGCCTGCTGGTGCGCGGCATGTGTTCGCTGCGTCCGGGCATCCCCGGCATTTCCGAGAACATCAGCGCCATCAGCATTGTCGATCGCTACCTGGAGCACCCGCGGGCCTATGTGTTTTACAACCGCGGCAAGCCGCGCTACCTGATCGGCTCGGCCGACCTGATGACCCGCAACATCGACTACCGGGTGGAGGTGCTGTGTCCTGTGTACGACAGCGAAGCGCAGCAGATCATCCAGGACGTGCTGGACCAGCAGTGGCACGACAATGTCAAAGCGCGGGTGATCGACGCCGACCAGACCAACACCATGGTGAAGGGGCGCAAGAAGGCCGCGCAGATACGCTCCCAGGAGAGCATCCACCGCTACCTGGCCACCGGCAAATTGCCCCGTTACCCGCGTACCGACATCCGCAGCCCCGCCAAGCGTCGCCGCCATCAGGACCAGCACGATTAGCCGGTGGCCGATTAACCGATAGTCGATTAACCGATGGCCTTGTGCCACGGCGCGGCTGGGTTACACTCGCGGTCACACAGAGCGCCAGGAGGCGACACTGACATGCGAGACGTAATGCCCGGGGTGAACTGTGGCGGGTAGCAGTTTGCTGGTTTTGATCGACGATATTGCCACCATCCTCGACGATGTGTCGGTACTGTCGAAGGTGGCGGCGAAGAAAACTGCCGGTGTGCTGGGGGACGACCTGGCGGTGAACGCCGAGCAGGTATCGGGGGTCAAGGCCGACCGTGAGTTGCCGGTGGTGTGGGCCGTGGCCAAGGGCTCCTTCCGCAACAAGTGCATCCTGGTGCCCGCCGCGCTGCTGATTTCCGTGGTGGCTCCATGGCTTATTACGCCCCTGTTGATGCTGGGTGGCCTGTTCCTGTGCTACGAGGGTTTTGAGAAGCTCGCCCACCCGCTGCTGCACTCCAAGGCCGAGGACGACGCCCACCAGAAAGCCCTGCTGGACCGGGCGGCCGACCCGGCCCGCGACCCGCTGCAGGAAGAAAAGACCAAGATCAACGGCGCCATTCGTACCGACTTCATTCTGTCAGCCGAGATTATCGTGATTACCCTCGGCACGGTGGCGGACGCCGTATTCAGCACCCAGGTGCTGGTGGTAACCACCATTGCCCTGGTGATGACGGTGGGCGTGTACGGCCTGGTGGCGGGCATCATCAAAATGGACGATGCCGGGCTCTACCTGAGCCAGCGCGAGGGGGAGGGCGTTGTCACCGGCCTGCTGCGCTGGCTGGGCCGTTTTTTGCTGGGCTTTGCGCCCTGGCTGATGAAGGCCCTGGGCATTGTCGGCACGCTGGCCATGTTCATGGTGGGTGGCGGCATTCTGGTACACGGCCTGCACCCGGTGGAGGTGGTGATTGAGCATGTGGTTGCTGCGGGCAGTGGCATAGCCGCCATCGGCCCGGCCATTCATTTTGCCGGGCCCACGCTGCTCGCCGCCCTGTTCGGTGTGGTAGCCGGGGCGCTCACCCTGGCGGTGGTGGCTGCGGTGCAGCGGGTGCGGGGCAAGGGCGCCGCCCACTAGGGCGCGCGCTTTTCAGCTTCGCACATAATTTGGCTCAGCGCTGGTCCGCCCAAACACCAGAAGCGGCAAAGGCCGCGCTATTTTTTCAGCAGGGAACCCAGCAGGCCGCGAAACAGCTGCCGGCCCAGGCTGCTGCCGGCGGCCCGGGCCAGGCTCTTGAAAAAGGCCTCGCTGGTGCTCTGGCGCGATGAGCCGCCGCTGCGCCCCTTCTGCGCCCGCTTTTCCAGTTCTGTCTCTTCTGCCTGTGCCAGTGCCGCCGCGGTGCGCTCGGTGAGTATTTCGTGGGCAGAGCGCGGGTCGACCGCATCGCGGTAGCGCCGCTGGTTCGGGTCGTGGGCCAGCACAGCTTGGCGCTCGGCGTCGCTGGCCGCGCCCATGCGGGAGCAGGGCGGGCGCACCAGTATCCGTTCCACCTGGCCGGGAATGCCCTTGTCCTGCAGGGTGGACACCAGGGCCTCGCCCACGCCCAGCTCACTGATGGCGGTGACTGTGTCCAAGGCCGGGTTTTCGCGGAAGGACTGGGCCGCCACCCGCACCGCCTTGCGTTCGGCGGGGGTGTAGGCGCGCAGGGCGTGCTGCACCCGGTTGCCGAGTTGGGCCAGCACAGCATCGGGAATGTCGGCCGGGCTCTGGGTAACAAAGTACACGCCCACGCCCTTGGAGCGAATCAGCCGCACCACCTGCTCGATTTTCTCAAGCAGCGCCTTGGGGGCATCGCGAAACAGCAGGTGGGCCTCGTCGAAGAAAAACACCAGCACCGGCTTGTCCGGGTCGCCCAGCTCCGGCAGGTTCTCGAACAGCTCCGACAGCAGCCACAGCAGGAAGGTGGAGTACACGCGGGGGCTGTTGATCAGCGTATCCGCCGCCAGAAGGTTGATCACCCCGCGGCCGTCGCGGGTGGTTTGCATGAAGTCGGTGAGTTGCAGGGCCGGCTCGTTGAAGAAGTGGTCGGCGCCTTCGCGTTCCAGCACCAGCAGGCGCCGCAGGATGGCGTTGACCGAGGCGGCGGGCACCGAATAGTTGCTGCCCAGCGCCTTGCGGTTGTCCGCCAGGTACTGGAGGGTGGAGCGCAGGTCCGCCAGGTTCAGCAGCAGCATGCCCTCCTGGTCGGCAAACTCGAACACCAGGGTCATTACCCCTTCCTGGGTTTCGTTCAGGTCAAGCAGGCGCGACAGCAGCTGCGGCCCCATTTCCGACACGGTGGCGCGCACTGGCGTGCCTTTTTTGCCGAACAGATCCCACAAGGCCACCGGAAAGCCGCGCTGCTGGTAGTCGCTGATGCCGATGCTCTGCACCCGTTCGTCGACCTTGGGGTGGGGCTTGCCCGGCTGGCTGAGGCCGGAGATGTCGCCTTTGACATCAGCCAGAAAGACCGGCACCCCAAGGTCGGAGAAGCCCTCGGCCAGGCACTGCAGGGTGACGGTTTTGCCGGTGCCGGTGGCGCCGGCCACCAGCCCGTGCCGGTTGGCGTAGCGCGGGTTGAGATAAACCTTGCCGGATGCGTTGCCGCCGATGAGAATGCCGTTTTCCATGTCGTTTTATCCTGCCTGTCCGTGCTGCTATCGCCAGCGGTTACCGGGCCATGATAGGCAGCTTGCGGTGGGCTTGCCAGCAACAGGGCCCATGCTAAGGTAAAAAGGCATTATCCGGGCAGCAGGCCCCCAGGCGGAGACAGCACCATGCGATGGAAAGATGGCCGGCGCAGCAGCAACGTGGAAGACCGGCGCGGCGAGACGCCGTCCTACAGCAGTGCCGCCTCGGCGGCGCCGCTGTTGCTGCGTTTTCTGCCGGCGCTGATTCGCAGCAAAACCGGCCGCACCCTGCTGATTGTCGGGGTGCTGGTGATTGTGGGCGGGCGCCTGCTGGGGGTTGATGTGCTGTCGCTGTTCCTTGGCGGTGGCGGCAGCACCAACCAGGCGCCGCCGTCCTTCAGCCAGCAGGAACAGGAGCTGGCGGACTTCACCTCGGTGGTTCTGGCGGACACCGAGCAAACCTGGCACAACTACTTCCGCCATCTGGGGCGGGACTACCGCGAACCCACCCTGGTGCTGTTTTCCGGCCGGGTCAGTTCCGCCTGCGGCATGGCCACGGCTGCCGTCGGGCCCTTCTACTGCCCGGGCGACCAGCAACTGTATATCGACCTGTCCTTCTTTCATGACCTCAAGGCCCGCCACGGGGCACCGGGTGACTTTGCCCAGGCCTATGTGATTGCCCACGAGGTGGGCCACCATGTACAGACCCTGCTCGGCATCAGCCGGCAGGTGCAGGCCGCCGGGCAGGGTCGTAGCAAGGCCGAGGTGAACGCCCTGTCGGTGCGCCAGGAATTACAGGCGGACTGTTTTGCTGGACTTTGGGGTCATGCGGCCAATACCGAGCGCAACCTGCTGGAGGCGGGCGACTTGGAAGAGGCGCTGCGTGCCGCCACCGCCATTGGCGACGACCGCCTGCAGCGCGAAGCCGGCCAGCGGGTGGTGCCGGACAGCTTCACCCATGGCACCTCGGCCCAGCGGGTGCGCTGGTTCCGCACCGGCTTTGACGGTGGCGACATCAACGCCTGCGATACCTTCTCGGGCGAAAGCCTTTAGGCTAACGAAAGCCTTTCGCCCCGGGAAGGCTTTAGCTCAAGGGAAGCATTTAGCCCTTGCTGCCTTTGGGCCGCGCCTTGCTGGATGGCGCCGTTTTCCTGCCGCCTCCGGTTGTGGTTCGGGCTTTGGTGACTTTGGCTTTTGGTGCCTTGGTTCTAGGCGTCTTGGCTTTAGTGGTTTTGGCCTTGGCGGTCTTGGTGTTAGTCGCTTTGGCCGCGCCGCCACCCGGGCGAATGCCCACCATGTCCTCCAGTTCCTGCAGGGCTTCTTCCAGATAGTCGATAACCCGTTGCACATGGGGCAGTGAGCGGCGGCAGGCCACAATGCCAAAGTGCAGCTGCTTGTTGTAGCTCAGCAGTGTGATGTTCATGGCAAAGCCGTCGAACACGATGGACGCCGGGTACATGCCATCGACCCGCGCGCCATTCCAGTACAGTTGCTCCTGGGGCCCCGGCACGTTGGAAATCACCGTGCTGAAGGCCGGGAAGCGGGTGGCCAGGCCCATCAGTGAGGTGAGTAGTGCCGGCACCTGGGTGATCTGCATGAACAGCATGGCCTCGCGCCGTGACAGGCTCTGCAACAGGGACTTGCCGGCGCGCATGGACTCCTGGGTGCGGCGCAGGCGGCCTTCCGGGTCGGCGATATGGGTGGCCAGGTCCGCGACCATAAAGCCAACGGCATTGGAGGAGTCGAAGTCGGACTCCTCGCGCAGGGAAACCGGCGTCATGGCTTTCAGGGAGTGCTTGGGCAATTCATCCTGGGCCAGCAGGTAGCGGCGCAGGGCGCCACCGCACATGGCCAGCACTATGTCGTTCACGGTGCCGTCCGCCGCCTTGCAGACGGCGCGTATGCGGTCGAAGTCCCAGCTCTGGGCCACAAAGCGCCGCGAGCCGGTCACCTGGGTGTTCAGCGAGGTGTGGGGCACCTGGTGCCAGGGCACCGCCAGGCCATCGCCACGGCCGATGAAGGCGCTGCCAAACCGGCGAAAGGCCCCCATCAGGTTGGCGGTGGTGTCGAACTGTTCCCGCAGGATTTCTGCCACATTGCGCAGCTCCGCTTCCTTGGGCACCACGCGCGCCTGCCGCGCCGCGCGGCGCCGCGTCTTGTACTCCTCGTAGGCCGCCAGCGAAAAGGGCGAGCGCTGGGTACGATCGGTTTTACGGGTGGCATACATGGCATTGATCATGTGCATGGCACCGGCGCCATCAGTGGCTGCGTGGTGCATCTTCATGTACAGGGCAAACTGGCGGTTCTGCAGGCCTTCGATCAGGTACATCTCCCACAGGGGGCGGTTGCGATCCAGTAGCATGCTGTGCAGGCGGGACACCAGCATGAACAGTTCGCGGAAGCGGCCGGGGCGGGGCAGGGCGGAGTGGCGGACATGGTAATCCATGTCGAAGTTGCGGTCCTTTTCCCAGTACAGCGGCCCCAGGGCGCCGGCCCGGCCGTGGCGCACGTATTCGCCAAAGGGCTTGCGGTAGGGTTCTTCGGTGCGCAGCACCGCCATCAAGTCATTGAGAAATTCCGGCCCGTCGGCGCCGTCGGGCAGGGTAAAAAGGTGCAGCCCACCCACGTGCATGGGGGTCTGGCGTTTTTCCATGTAGAGAAAGCCGGCGTCTGCCAATTCAATTCTGCGCATTGTTTTATCCTTATCAGTAGCAGCTTGCCCCTTTACAATAAGAGGGCCTGCCACCCAGAAATAGCAAGTTGGCGACATTTTAACCAGCTCTTTTTTCGCCCCTTTGTCCCGGAGTTATGCATGAAACGTCTTACCTGCCTGCTTGGCGCCCTGCTGTTACCGGCACTGGTTCACAGTGCCGATGAGGTGCGATCGGCCCACGCCAGCCGCACCCTGGATATCTACCGCACCCTGGTGCAAACCGATACCTCCAAAGAAAAAGGCAATACCCTGGCGGTGGCCAATTACCTCGCCGGGCAGCTGCGCGCGGCGGGCTTTGCGGCGCAGGATGTGGAAGTGCTGCCCAAGGGGGATTTTGCCGCCCTGGTGGCACGCTATCGCGCTGCGCCGGGTGGCACTCAGGCGCCGATTCTCTTCCTTGGGCACATGGACGTCGTGGAGGCCCTGGCCAGTGACTGGGAACGCCCACCCTTTGAACTCACCGAGGATGAACACTATTTTTACGGCCGCGGCACCATCGACAACAAGTTCGGCATCGCCCAGCTCACGGCCACGTTTATCCGCCTGCGCGAAGAGGGCTTTGTGCCCACCCGCGATCTCTACCTAGTGTTCTCCGGCGATGAAGAAAGCGGCATGACCACCACCCGCATGCTGGCCTACGAACGGCCAGACCTGGCAAAGGCGGCCTTTGCGCTCAATTCCGATGCCGGCGGCGGCCAGCTGGATGCCAGCGGCGAGGCCCTGGTGTACCGGGTTCAGGCGGCGGAGAAAACCTACGCCACCTGGGAACTGACCGCCCGCAATCCGGGTGGCCACAGCTCCCGCCCGCGGGACGATAACGCAATTTATGACCTGTCCGCAGCCATTCACAACATCCAGGCCTTCCGCTTTCCAGTACGCTGGAGCGAGATGACCCTGTCCTACTTCCAGCAGACCGGCGAGTTGATGGGCGGCGAACTGGGCGAAGCCATGACCCGTTTCGCTTACGACCCGAAGGACGAGGCTGCCGCCGCGCGCCTTGCCCGCGAGCCGTCTTATATTGGCAGCACCCGCACCACCTGTGTGCCCACCATGTTGCGGGCCGGCCATGCGGAAAATGCCCTGCCGCAGTCGGCCACGGTGACGGTGAATTGCCGTATTTTCCCCGGCGATTCAGTGGCGGAGGTAGAGCGCACCCTGAAGCAGGTGGTGGGCAACGAGGGCATTGAGTTCGCCCTGTTGGGCGAGCCCACCGAAAGCCCCATTTCCGAGGTGCGCGAGGATGTGATGGCGGCCGTTGGCAAGGCGGTACACAGCCGCTATCCCAAGGTGAAGCTGCTGGCCTATATGGAGTCCGGCGGCACCGACGGCATGCACTTTCGCAAGGCCGGCATTCCCACCTGGGCGGTGAGTGGCGTGTTCATGAACCCGGATGAAATGTTTGCCCACGGGCTCAACGAGCGTGTGCCCAAGGCAACCTTCTACGGTGCCCTGGATCACTGGCGTATTATTATTCGGGAATTGGCCGGCCAGCCCTGAGGCCGGCCCGTCACAGCCAGCGAATGCGGCGGAACAGCCACAGCATGCCGCTGGCGATGCTGATCATCAAAAACAGCACAAAGAAGTACCCGTAGCGGAAGTGCAACTCCGGCATGTTCTCGAAGTTCATGCCGTAGAGGCCGGCGAGAAACCCCAGCGGTACGAAAATCGCGGTGATGATGGTCAGCACCTTCATGGTGTTGTTCAGCTGGTGGGAGGTGAGGGAAATGTAGCCCTCCACCAGGTCACCGCAGATTTCGTAGTACATGTTGCACAGGCTGTAGAGGCGTTCGCAGCGGTCGTAGAGATCGCGCCGCAGGTGGTGGGTGCGGTCTTCCCCATCGTCTGCGCCCAGGTGCGGCGTACCCTCGTGCAGCAGCTGTTCAGTCATCTGGTGGTGGTAGTTGAATATCCGCCGTAGTTTGCGAAGGCGCGAGCGGTAGCTCACCAATTCGCGCATTACGCTGTCGGATTGCCCGGTCAGCAGGGCGTCTTCCAGTTCGCCGAGGGTATCCTCGAACTCCAGAATTTTGTCCAAGTAGCGGCCACTGGCAAAGTGCAGCAGGCGCAGGGCCAGCTCCGCCGGATTGGCCAGGGCAGTGCCGTCGGCGGTGTCCTGCCAGAAGTGGTTGATGCTGACCGACAGGCCCCGGTGCAGCGAGATCAGGTAGTTGTCGCCCACCCACAAGCCAACCTGCTGGGGCGTGAGATTGAGGCTGTCGTCGATGCGGGCAATGCCGCGAAACAGCACGAAAGTGTTGTCGCTGAAGGCTTCGATCTTGGGCGGGTGGCGCAGCCGGATGCTGTCGGTGATGGCTAGCTCCGAGCAGCCCAACGACACCAGCAGGGCGCGGGTTTCGCTGTCCATCTCGCCTTCGATATCCAACCACAGGTAGGCGCGCTCGCTGGCGCGCCATTGTTCCACCAGCGCCAGTGCACCGTCGCGCTGTTCGCTGGTTTTACTCAATTCGGCGGCTTCGCCGGGCTTTTCCTGGGCATCCTGCGCCGATAGTAACTTGGCCCGTATCATGTTAAACACCACAGTCCGCGTTCAATGCTGTTGTGGATCATAGCATGGAAGAATTCAAAACCCTGTTGTACACCCCCCTGATCGTCTTCGGCGAAGTCTCCATCAACCTGGCCAAGGTACTCACGGTGCTGGCCTTCATCCTGGTGGGGGTGAGCGTCATCCTGTGGGCTGGCCGCTTTATTCGCAATCACCTCGGCCGGCGCGGCACCGACCCCAACGCGGTACAGCTGGTGTCCCGGGCCTTCATGATTGTCGGGCTGGTGGTGCTGGGCCTGATTACCCTGGATTTGCTGGGTGTGCCGCTCACCGCCTTTGCCTTCGTGTCCGGGGCGGTGGCCATCGGTGTGGGTTTTGGTGCCCAGAACATCATCAACAACTTCATCAGCGGCTGGATTCTGATGTGGGAGCGGCCGATTAAAATCGGCGATTTTTTGGAGATTGGCGATGTGCGCGGCACGGTGGAGGCCATCAACACCCGCTCCACCCGCTTTCGCCGGGTGGATGGCGTTCACCTGTTGATTCCCAACAGCCAACTGCTGGAAAACACCGTGACCAACTGGACGCTGGTGGATTCGCTGGTGCGCACCGCGGTGCGGGTGGGGGTGGCCTATGGCTCCGACGTGCGCCTCACGGAACAGCTGATCCTGCAGGCGGCGAAAGAGCATACCGATGTGCTGAAGGACCCGGCGCCAATGGTGATCTTCGATGATTTTGGTGACAGTGCCCTAACCTTTGAGCTGAATGTGTGGCTGCACGCCACCGCCGAGCGCGGCCTGCGATTGATTCGCAGCGACCTGCGCTTTCGCATCGACGCCCTGTTCCGCGAGCACGATGTGGTGATCTCCTTCCCCCAGCGCGATGTGCACCTCGACGGCGAGCTGCGCCTGGTGCGTGATTGAGCCCAGCGCTGGCAGCGACCGGTGGCTGCACTATACTGGGCCTTGATGTGACCACCTCCTTTCTATCGCTACCGTAAGAGAACCACGACCATGGATTTAATCGAACTTGGCGCCCAACTCCTGTCAGACAACCTCGGCCTGCAGGTGGACAGCAACACCATTCGCAGTGCCCTCAGCAGCCTGCTCGGGGACGGGCAGGGCGGTATTGACCTGGCCGGCCTTGCCAGCCAGATGGCCGCAGGCGGCGGCCTGCAATCGGTGCTGGAAACCTGGCTGGGTGACGGTGCCAACGCACCGATTTCCGCCGGCTCGATTCTGGACATCCTCGGCGAGCGCAACGTGGCGGACTTTGCCGGCAAGGTGGGCACCGATACCGGCACGGCCGCCCAGGGCCTGTCGGATGTGCTGCCGCAACTGATGGACAAGGCCAGCAGTGGCGGCAGCCTGCTGCAATCTGCCGGCGGCCTGGGTGGCCTGATGAACGCCGCCAGCGCCTTTTTGAAATAGGCCATCGCCGTTCTGTGAACGGCTGCTCAACGTGGGCGCCGCCGCCTTGCAATCCGCCGGCGGTGCCTTAGGCTGACCTCATAGCGTCGGGGACGGATCCCCAGCCGGTGAACCGGTTCATGCGCTCAGGGAGGAGTCCGCCATGCCCACCATATCTGCCCCCCGGGGCCATTCCGTGCTGTCTGCCCGCGGCCGCCCGCCCTGCGCGCCTGGCCGTTCCGAGGCTTGCAGCGGTATCCCGAGTGCTCCCATCCCCGACGGCGACAGCCAGGCCATGTTGCAGCAGCTCTTTCAGCTGCAATGTGACAGCGCCCGGCGCCACGCCGACTGGGAAGCGCTGGAATACCGCATGCAATGCCTGCTGGAACAGGTGGCGGGAGTGCCGCCCTACAGCGAATCGGCCAGCCGTGGCCCGGTGCCGGCGCGCATTGCCAGCAGCGATCAGTGGTGGCTGGAACTGGGGCCGGTGGACGGTACCCGCGAAGTGATTACCCTGGAGCGCGAGGGCTACATGCTGGCGGCCCTGTCCGCCACCGATGGCGGGCGCCTGCGCCTGGCCACCTATCGCCCGCTGGATGGTCACAGTATCGAGCGGCTGCTGTACCTGGCGGCCCATCCCCACCCGCGCCTGGGCGTGCACATGCGCGAGAACAACTGGCAGCTGGCAGTAGACGAAGCGGCCGACACCGATAACTTCTTTGCCTCCGAACAGGGCGATGCCTACTTTGCCCACTGGCCCACGGGTCTGGGCGGCGAGGCCGCCTGCAGCGACCAGTCCGCGCTGGCGGCCGAACTGGTGGAAGCCCAACTGCGCGTTTATCAGCATTTCAGCCAGGCGGCCTGATAGCGCCTTTTTTTTGATTCTGCTGCTGGCTGCCTCTGTAGCAGCGGGTTCTGTCGCACGCTCATTCCATCGCGGCAGATTCCATCGCGGCAGATTCCGTGCCCACCTCCACACCCCGGGTAGCGCTGTGCCACAATGGGTTTTTTTGTTGTGAAGAGCGAGAGCGCCCGTGGCCAACAACCTGCCTGTCGATTTACCCGCCCACATGGCCTGTGTGGAAATTGCCGAGCCCGGCGGCCCCGAGGTACTGCGCACCGCGCGCCGTGCGCTGCCACAGCCGGCGCCAGGGGAGGTGCTGATTGCCGTGTACGCCGCCGGGGTCAACCGCCCGGATGTCATGCAACGGCGTGGTCTTTACCCGCCGCCGCCGGATGCGTCGGATTTACCGGGCCTTGAAGTGGCCGGCGTGGTGGCAGCACTGGGGGAGGGGGTTAGCCAGCGGCAAATTGGTGAGCGGGTTTGCGCCCTGACCAACGGCGGCGGCTATGCCGCCTACGCCGTGGCCCCTGCCGGGCAGTGCCTGCCGGTGCCCGAAGGGCTGAGTGACGAAGAGGCCGCCAGCCTGCCGGAAACCTGTTTTACCGTGTGGAGCAACGTGTTTGACCGCGCCGGCCTGCAGGCGGGTGAGAGCCTGCTGGTACACGGCGGCAGCTCCGGCATCGGCATTACCGCCATCCAGATGGCCCGGGCGCGGGGGGCCAGGGTGTTCGCCACCGCCGGCAGCGACGACAAGTGCCGGGCCTGCGAGGACCTTGGCGCCGAGCGCGCTGTGAACTATCGGGAGCAGGATTTTCTGGAGGTGTTGCAGGCGGCGACCGGGGGGCAGGGCATCAATGTCATTCTGGACATGGTCGGGGGCGATTACATCAATCGCAACCTGCAACTGGCGGCGCTCGAAGGGCGTATTGTGAACATCGCCTTCCAGCAGGGCTTTACCGCCGAAGTGAACTTTGTGCCGTTGCTGATGAAGCGCCTGACCCTGACCGCCTCCACCCTGCGCCCGCGCTCCGCCGCCGACAAGGCCGCCATCGCCAGCGCACTGGGCAGCGAGGTGTGGCCCCTGTACGCCAGTGGCGCCATCAAACCGGTGCTGGCGGCCACCTACCCGCTGGCAGAGGCCGCCGAGGCCCACCGGCTCATGGAGAGCAGCGCACACATCGGCAAGATTGTGCTGCGCATGGGCGCCTAGCTTTGCCGCTCGGGGGGCAGTACGGCGGCGCCGAACAGGCGGTCCACCTTGCGCCGGGCGCGGCTGCGCACCTCGTCATCGATATAGCGGGCCACCGTCACAAAGGCCAGGGCAAGCACGCCCAGGTCGTCGCTGTAGCCGATGCCGGGGGTAATGTCCACGATGGCATCCAATGGCGCGATGAAGTAGCCAAGGGCGCCGTAGATGGTGGCTTTGGCCCAGGTGGGTGTTTGCGGGCGCCGTGCCGCGTAATACAGCATCAGGGACTTCTCGGTCAGCTCACGGCCGGCGGTGAGGGAAAAGCGGCGCACCTTGTGCCAGAAGCCCTCTTCGCTGTAGGCGCGATAGTATTTGGTGTTGGCGGCGCTGCGTTTGGCCATGACAATCATCCTCATCCCAGGTGGTAGTGGTGGCTGGTGGCATCCCCGCGGGGTGTTGCCGGCTAGTGTAACGCTTCTTTACATTTCCCGGAGCCACTTATCCTAGTAATGATAATGATTCCTGTTTAGAATCCTCCGCCAGTAAAGGGGCCTCTGGCTCGCACCGCGGCGCTGGCCGCGGTGGGGCAGGCGGCCTGCAATCAGCGACAGCAGGGACGAAATGGACAAGGGGCGGATAAGCATCTGGCTGGGATCGGTGCGGCAGTGGCACTGGATCAGCTCGGCCCTGTGTCTGGTGGGCATGCTGCTGTTCGCGGTCACCGGCATTACCCTCAACCACGCCGGCCAGATTGAGGCCAGCCCCCAGGTGCGTACGCTGGAGCTGGCCCTGCCGGCCGGCCTGCTGCAGCAACTGCAGCAGCGCGACGCCAGCGCCGGTGACGAGGCGCGGTTGCCGGCCAGCCTGCGCCAGTGGTTGGCCGGCCAGTCGGTGCACACCGGCGGCCGCCTGGCGGAGTGGAGCGAGGACGAAATCTACCTGCCCCTGCCACGCCCCGGCGGCGACGCCTGGCTGGCGATCGACCTGGCCAGTGGCGAGGTGCTCTATGAAGATACTGACCGGGGCCTGATCTCCTACCTGAATGACCTGCACAAGGGCCGCAACACCGGCGAGGCCTGGCGCTGGTTTATCGATATTTTTTCCGTCGCCTGCCTGGTGTTCAGCGGCACCGGGCTGTGGCTGCTGGCGCGCCACAGCGCCTCGCGCCCCTCCACCTGGCCGGTGGTGGGCCTGGGCCTGTTGATACCCCTGCTGCTGGCCATTCTTTTTGTTCACCGATAACGAGGTTCCCATGCATAAACGTATCACCCGCCTGCTGGGCGCGGCCGCCCTGGCCCTGGCCGGCGCCGCACAGGGCCAGAGCCTGGCCGTGGAGATGGAAGTTCCCCGGCTGCAGGTTGCCGAATACCACAAGCCCTACGTGGCGCTGTGGATTGCCCGGGAAGACAACAGTGTGGCCGCCAACCTCGCCGTGCTCTACGACGTGGCGCTGAAGGACGAGGAGGGCGAGAAGTGGCTCAAGGACATGCGCCAGTGGTGGCGCCGTGGCGGCCGCGCCCTGGATATGCCCATCGACGGCCTGAGCGGTGCCACCAAGGGCCCGGGCAAGCACCGCCTGGTGTTCAGCGACAAGGTGGCGGACCTGCCGCCCGGCAACTACCGCCTGATGGTGGAGGCGGCCCGGGAAGTGGGCGGCCGCGAGCTGGTGGAGGTGCCCTTCCAGTGGCCCCCGCAGCAGGCGGGGCAGGCCGCGGCCAGCGGCGGCGAGGAACTGGGCACGGTGCAACTTTCCCTGGCGCCCTGAGCGCCGGCAATAGCGATTCAACGCAATAACGAGAGGACACGACAATGAAGAAAACCCTGGCAATTGTAGCGGCGGCACTGACTGTGGCGAGCGTCACCCTGCCGGTTTCCGCCCACCGGGCATGGATCCTGCCGGTAGCCACTGTGCTGTCCAGCGAAGACCCCTGGGTCAGCTTTGACGCGGCCATTTCCAACGACATCTTTCACCCGGATTATCACGCCATGCGCCTTGAGGGTGTGCAGGCCATCGGCCCCGACGGCCAGGCTGTGGAACTGCAAAACCCCCACACCGGCAAGCACCGCAGCAACTTCGACCTCAACCTGAGCCAGAGCGGCACCTACAAGGTGTACAGCGCCAGCGCCGGCCTCAGCGCGCGCTGGGAAACCGCCGACGGCGAGCGCAAATTCTGGCCCGGCCGTGGCCAGCGCCCGGACCCGGAAGGCTTCAAGAAGAATGTGCCGATGGATGCCAAGAACCTGCAGATCACCCAGAGCTCCCGCCGCCTGGAAACTTTCGTGACCGCCGGCGCCCCCAGCACCACGGCGCTCGAGGCCAGCAATGTCGGCTTGGAACTGGTGCCGGTTACCCACCCCAACGACCTGTACAGCGGTGAGGCCGCCACTTTTACCTTCCTGATTGACGGCGAGCCCGCCGTGGGCGCCGAGGTGTCGGTGATTCCCGGCGGCAGCCGCTACCGCGATGGCCAGGCTGAAATCAAGCTGAGCAGCGACAGCAAGGGCCAGGTGAGCATTACCTGGCCAGAGCCGGGCATGTACTTCCTGGAAGCCGAGTACAGCGACGAGCGGGCCAAGGCACCGGCCACAGGCCGGCGCGGCACTTACACCGCCACCTTCGAAGTGCTGCCGCTGTAAGCGCATAACTGGCGGCAGGCGCTACGGTGGTTATCAGCGCGGCACAGTGGCTGCAGGCCGGGGCCATTACCCTGGCCTACCTGCTGCTGTGCGGCCTGTGCCTGCGTCGGCCGCGAGCGGCGGCCGACACAGCAGCTAACACAACCGATAGGGCCACCGAAGCCAGGGCCACCCTGATTGCCTACGCCAGCCAGGGCGGCAGTGCGCGGGCGTTGGCGCAGCGCCACGCCGCCACCCTGGGCGAGCGCGGGCCGGTGACCCTGCTGGCCCTGAACCAGGTTAAACCCCGGGATCTGGAGCAGGCCCACCTGGCCCTGTTCATCGCCAGCACCTACGGCGAGGGCGAGCCGCCGGACAACGCCCTGCGCTTTGCGCGCCAGTGGATGCGCGACAGTGGCCAGGGCCGTGGCAGGCTTGCCCACCTGCACTTTGGCGTGCTGGCGCTGGGTGACAGCGATTATCGGCACTTCTGTGGCTTTGGCCTGGCCCTCAACCGCGCCCTGCAGGGCCTGGGCGCAAGGCCACTGTTTGACGCTATCACCGTCGACAGGCTCGCCGAAGCATCCCTTGGCGCGTGGCAGGAGCGCCTGCTGGAGTGCGCCGTGCTGGAGCCGGGTGACGCAGTGATAAACAGTGCAGCGCAGGCGGATAGCCTGCCGGCAATACTTACGGCACGGGAGTGCCTCAACGCCGGCTCCCCCGGCAGCGGCGCGTATCACCTGCGCCTGGCAGTGCCAGCGCACTGCCGGTGGCAGGCGGGTGACATCGCCGTGCTGGATGTGCCCGCCAGCGG
Source organism: Parahaliea mediterranea (assembly GCF_003402235.1). GTDB lineage: Bacteria > Pseudomonadota > Gammaproteobacteria > Pseudomonadales > Halieaceae > Parahaliea > Parahaliea mediterranea. The sequence goes on along the minus strand of NZ_QEWO01000001.1, from coordinate 504,979 downwards.
CAGCGTCGTGCAGCGGGAGTATTCCATTGCCTCCCTGCCAGAGCACGGCGCGCTGGAACTACTGGTGCGGCAGGTCTGCAAGGACGATGGCAGCTACGGCCTGGGCTCCGGCTGGCTCACCCGCAGCTTGGCGATCGGGGGCGATGTGTGCCTGCGCATCCGCGATAACCCGGCCTTTCATCCGCCGCCAGCGGCGCGCCCGCTGATTCTGGTGGGCAACGGCACCGGCATTGCCGGGCTGCGCGCTCACCTGCGGGCGCGGGAGCGCTCAGGTGCGTCTGCCAACTGGCTGGTGTTTGGCGAGCGCACCCGGGCCCACGACAGCCTGTTTGACGATGAACTGCGCCAGTGGCAGGCCAGTGGCCACCTGCAACGGCTGGACCGGGTGTTCTCCCGCGATAACGGCCCCCAGCGCTATGTGCAGGATGTACTGGCCGCAGAGGTGGCGGAGCTCAAGGCCTGGCTGGACAGGGATGCGGCAATCTACCTCTGCGGCAGCCTGCAGGGCATGGCGCCGGCGGTACACCGATTGCTGCTGGAAGTGCTCGGTGAGCAGGGGCTGGAAGCCCTGACCCTTGAGGGGCGCTACCGGCGCGACGTGTACTGATGGTGCCCTCAGAAATCCAGCCAGGGTTTTAGCGCGTCAAGGTTCTCCACCACAATCTGCTGGGCCTCTGGCCCCCGGCGCGGGGCGCGCGGGTCGATGTGCAGCAGGCGCAGCGCGTAGGGCACCAGTTTGCCGCGGGTTTCAATTTGCAGCACCCCGTCCTGCATGCCGTAGTCGGCGCGCACCACGGCCTGCTGTTCGGGGCGCAGGCGCGGGTCTGCCACCAGGCGGATGGTCACGTGGCTGTTCCACTCGTCATCGCCCTCAACACCGTGGGGTGAGGCGTCCAGTATCTCTGGCGTATCGCGAAAGCGGCTCAGCACAAAATCCCGATAGCCCTGGTTTTTCTCGCACCAGGCGCGCACGTGCCAGCGCAGGCCGGTGAACACCACCGTGTGCGGCACAATGATGCGTCCCTCGCGGTCGGGGTTGTTGATCGACACGTAGTCCACCTCCAGCCGGCATTGCTGCCGCGCCGCCTGCATGATGGGGCGCAGGGTCTGGGGTGCCACGTCGCGCACCGGCACCGACAGCACTTCCACATTGGCGACATTCAGCGCCAGTGACTCAAACACGTTGGACAGCTCGTTGTTGCGCGCCATCAGGTGCAGGTATTCATCCGCCAGACCCCGGGTCACCCGGGGCTGGAAGGTGGCCGAGGGTTTATAGCCCTTGAGGTATTTGTCGTACGCCAGGTTGCCAGGGCCGATCTCCCGCAGGTAGGTGTTGATGTCCTTGCTGGCCTGCTGGCGGCCAATGCCGAAGGTTTCGCAGAGATGGCGGGTGGTGAGCCGGCCCTCCCACAGCACCAGGGTCTCGATAAAACGGTAGCGAACCAGCAGATCCCAGCGTATGGGCCACTTTTGCCGTTGCTGCATGGTGGATTATCTCCCCTGTGTGTCGTTTGCCGGATTTACCGCTGCATAGACTACAGGGCCGGCACAGTGGAACAAACTCCGGCGGCGTAAGTGAGCCATACCGGGCGGCCAGCGCGCGCTGTGTAGACGCGCCTGGGCGCACAGCTTGTGTAGAATAGCCACCATGTGCCCAATCACCCGCAACAAGGACCACCGTGCCTGAGCGCCCCGAACTTGGCGACCTGTATCGCCTGTCCGACCAACTGGAACGGGACAGGGAGCTTGCCGTTGACGCCCTGAAGCAGCGCGACCACGCCATAGGCCGCGACTGCCAGGTCAGCGACGCCAGCGAACGCCTGCTGTTCTGGCTGGACCGCGTGGCGCCCGCCAGCGAAGAAGACAGCAAGCGCAGCTTCCACGGCCTGCTCAGCACCCTGGCTCGCCTTTTGGCCTTTGTGGCCGGCTTTGCCGCCATGGCGGGCTTTTTGCTGGGCAGCAGCCAGGGGCTGGTGAATGTGTTCTTCCTGCTGCTGGTGTTTGTGCTGCTGCAGTTTGTGATGAGTACCGTGTCGGCCATTACCCTGCTTCGCACCCTGGGCGGTTTTGTGCCAGCTGGACTGCCCGCCAGCCCGGCGCGCTGGGTGGTGGAGCGCAGCCTGCCCGACCGGCGCTACCTGCGCGAGGCGGGCGGGGTGCTGCGGCTGATGTTCCTGCGCTACGGCCAGGAGTGGGGCGCGCTGTTCACGCTGGCCGCGCTGCTGGCCTTTGTGCTGGTGCCGGCCTTCACCGACTTTGTGTTTGTGTGGGGCTCCACCTTCAACCCCGGCGACCAGGCGGTGCAGGGGCTGGTCAATACCCTGGCGGCCCCCTGGCGTGGCTGGCTGCACTGGGCCACCGTGCCGCCCGAGGTAGTCGCCGGCAGCCGCCACCATGCCGCCCTGGTGCTGGACCGGGCCGGCATTGAGGACATGCGCGGCTGGTGGCCCTTCCTGTTCCTGTGCCTGCTGGTGTACGCCCTGCTGCCGCGCCTGCTGCTGTGGCTGGCCGCCCGAGCGCTGGCGCCGGGCATGTTGCGGCGCAGCTTTGTGGGCTTGCCGGGGGCGGACCTGGTGCTGTCGCGCATGGCGGCGCAACTGGTGTCCACCCGCTCGGCGCAGGCCAGTGAGGCCGAGCTGGATGCCATCGCGCCAGCGCAGATGGCGGTGGCACCGGCTGCCCCCGAGGGGCTGCTGCTGATCGACTGGGCCGGCGCCCTGGGCGATGCCAGCCCGGCCCAGTTTGAAGAGCTGCCGGCGGTGGATGAAAACGACATTCTGCCCCTGGGGCAGGGCGCATTGGCCGAGGACCGCCGGGACCTGGCGATGCTGGCAACCGACGACATTGAGCACCTGCTGGTGATTGTGAAATCCTGGGAGCCGCCGGTGGCGGATTTGGCCGACCTGCTGGCCAGCCTGCCGGCCAGCCTGCGTTGCACGCTCTGCCTGGTGCCCCTGCCGGGCAAGGCCATTCCCCATCGCAAGGTGGAGGACTGGCGCGGCTTTGCCCGGGCGCTGCCGTTTGCGGCAGTGGATTTGCGCCTGCTGAACTGGGTGAGCGCGCCGTGAGCCTGCCGGTATTTGCCGTGGTGGGGCGGCCCAACAAGGGCAAGTCCAGCATCGTCGCCACCCTGGCGCGGGACGATTCCGTCTACATCGACGCCCGCGCGGGGTCCACCCGCCAGGCCCGCGCCTTCCCCATGCAGGTGGACGGCCAGACCCTGTACACCCTGGTGGACACCCCCGGCTTCCAGCGCGCCCGCGAGGTGCTGGACGTGCTGCAGGCCAGCTGCAGCGACGCCTCCGGCCGGCCCCAGGCGGTGCGCGACTTTGTTGCCCGCCACAGCGGCCAGGAGCGCTTTCGCGACGAGTGCGAGCTGCTGCGCCCCATTGTTGAAGGCGCCGGCATCATCTACGTGGTGGACGGCTCCTGCCCCTTCGGGGCGGATTACGAGGCGGAGATGGAAATCCTGCGCTGGTGCGGGCGCCCCAGCCTGGCGCTCATCAACCCCATCGACAACGACGAATTTACCGAACAGTGGCAGGCTGGCCTGGGCCAGTATTTTCGCACCGTGCGCTTGTTCAATGCCCACCGGGCCGAATTTGCCAAGCAACTGGAACTGCTGGCGCTGTTTGGCCACCTGGACCCGGACTGGCAGCAATCCCTGCAGCAGGCGGTGGAGGTTCTGCGTGCCGAACGGGAACAGCAGCACCGCGACAGCAGCTCCATGATCGCTGGCATGATCGCCGCGGCGCTGACCTTCCAGGTCAGCCAGAAGATTCCCGAGGGCACCCCGGGTGACCCGATCAAATCTGCGCTGGCCCTGCGCTACCGCGAAACCCAGGTGCGCCGCGAGCGCCAGTGCCGGCGCCAGGTGGAGGAGGTGTTCCACTACCACAACCTGCAGCGCAGCGAAGACGTGCTGGCGCTGGAAGATGCGGACCTGTTCCAAATGGACGACTGGTACCTGTGGGGCCTCAGCCGAACCTCGCTGGCGGCGGTGGCCGGGTCCGCCGGGGCGATTCTCGGCGGCGGCACCGGCATGGTGCTGGACGGTGCCACCGGCGGACTGCTGGGGGGGCTGGGCACCCTGGTGAGCGGGGCGGCAGGCGCCATTACCGGCGGCGTTGGCGCCTGGCGCTACGCCGACGAAATCGCCCAGTTTCGCTTGAAGGGCATACCCACCGGCGGCAAGCAGCTCAGCTATGGCCCCAGCCGCAATCTCAACTTTCCCTTTGTGCTGCTGGGCCGGGCCCTGTTGCATCACAGGCTGCTGTGCCAGCGCACCCACGCCGACCGCAGCAACCTGGCCCTGGATGCCGACTTGCTGGAGCAGGTGGACGACAGCCAGCGCCGCAAACTGGCGCGCCTGTTCGCCCAGATTCGCGCCGGCAAGCGCGAGGACGAACGGCGCGCGGAACTGGCGGCCCTGGTGCTGCAGTGGTGCCGCGCCCACGATGCCTGACCCTCGACGCTTAACCTACGATGCCTGACCGCCAGCCCATCTCACCCTGACGATACGCACAACGGAGACCCGACATGACAGGCTTTACCCTGAACGGCAACCCAGTGGAGGTAGAGGCCCCGCCGGCCATGCCCCTGCTGTGGGTGCTGCGTGACCAGCTGGGCCTGGTCGGCACCAAATACGGCTGCGGCATCGCCCAGTGCGGTGCCTGTACCGTGCTGTTCAACGGCAGCGCCATGCGTTCCTGCCAACTGCCGCTCAGCGCCGTGGCGGGGGCCGAGGTCGTTACCATCGAGGGGCTGGGTACGCCGGCCGACCCGCACCCGGTACAGCAGGCCTGGATCGATGAGCAGGTGGCCCAGTGCGGCTACTGCCAGTCTGGCCAGGTGATGCAGGCCGCCTGGCTGTTGACCAACAACCCCGCGCCGAGCGACGCCGAGATTGATGCCGCCATGGCCGGCAACCTGTGCCGTTGCGGCACCTACCCGCGCATTCGCGCCGCCGTGCGCCGTGCGGCGAGCCGGCTTGCCAGCCCGGTGCAGGTGTTCGACCCAGCCACCGCCGGCGGGGAGGGTTGAGCATGGGGCGGTTAGCCGATGTGACCCGGCGCACCTTTCTGTTTGGCAGCGTGGCCCTGGCGGGCGGTGTGGCCTTTGGCGTGTACAAAGTGCGCGAATCACCCGACAACCCGCTGGCGACGGGGCTGGGGCCCGACGAAGCCAGCTTCAACCCCTGGGTGCTGGTGCGCCCGGATGGCATCACCCTGATTGCCCCCCATACCGACGTGGGGCAGGGCGCCCGTTCCGTGCAGGCGCTGATGATCGCCGAAGAAATGGACCTGGAGCCCGGGCAGTTCAGCGTCAACCCGGGCCAGCCCTCGGCGGCCTACTGGAACACCGCCATGGCCGCCGATGCCGTGCCTTTTTTGCACAGCGACCAGAGCCTGACGGCCCGTGCCGCGCGCAGCGCCGTTGGCGCCGTCATCAAACTGTCGGGCCAGCAGGTGACCGGCGGTTCATCCACCGTGGCCGACTCCTGGGAAAAACTGCGTCGTGCCGGCGCCATTGCCAGGGAGACACTCAAACAGGCGGCCGCCGCCGAAACCGGCCAGGCGGTGGATACCCTGACAACCGAGGCCGGCGCCGTGGTGCTGCGCGACGGGCGCCGCCTACCCTACACCGCGCTGGCGGCCACTGCCGCGGGCATTGCACCGGTGGAGGCCGTCACCCTGCGTCCGCCGTCCGCCTGGCGCCTGCTGGGCAAGCCGGTACAACGCCTGGACACCGTGGCCAAGGCCACCGGCACCCAGGCCTTTGGCATCGACTTGATGCCCGAGGGCGTGGTGAACGCCACCGTGCGCTTTAATCCGCGCCAGGGCGGGGCGCTGCTGTCCTACGACGATACCAGGGCGCAATCCATGCCGGGCGTACGGCACATTCTACCGGTCACCAACGGCGTGGCGGTACTGGCCGATAACACCTGGAACGCCTTTCAGGCCGCCGCCGCCATCCAGTGCGAGTGGGGGCAGGCGCCCTATCCACCGGAAATGGCCCAGCACTGGGCGGCGGTGGAAGCGTCCTTCACCGAAGAGCGCCTGGACAAAGTCTGGCGCGACGATGGCGATATTACAGCGGCGCTGGGCGCAGCGGGTGATGTGATCGAGCACGAATACCGCGCCCCCTATGTTGCCCACGCGCCGCTGGAACCCCTCACTGCCCTTTGTCGTGTAAGTGGGGGTGAAATCGAGGGTGAAGGCGAGGGTGAAGGCGCCGATAATGAACGCCGGGTGGATGTGTGGGCCGCCCACCAGTTCCCCCGCCTGGCGCAGCAACTGGTGGCGGACATCTGCGGCCTGCCGGTCGAGCAGGTTTACCTGCACAACCAGTACAGCGGTGGCAGCTTTGGCCACCGGCTGGAATTCGAGAACATCCGCTACGCCACCGAAATCGCCCTTAAGCGCCCCGGTGAAACCATCAAGCTCACCTTCAGCCGGGAAGAGGACTTCGCCCACGACTTTCCGCGCCAGATGGGTATGGCCCGCATTCGCGGCATCAGTGGGGGCGGGCAGGGCATTGCCGCGCTGGATATCCACATTGCCACGCCCTCTGCCATTGCCTCCCAGTCCGGGCGCGCCAACCTGCCTGTCACCGGGCCAGACAGCCAGATTCCCGCCGGGGTATGGAACGCGCCCTACAGCATCGGGCACATGCGGGTGAGCGCCTACCGCGTGCCGGAGCTGGCGCCCATCAGTTCCTGGCGCTCCGTGGGTGCCTCCACCGGCGGCTTCTTCATCGAATCCGCCGTCGATGAACTGCTGATTGCCGCTGGGCAGGACCCATTGGCCGGCCGCCTGGCCCTGTGCAACGACCCGGCCAGCCGACGGGTGCTGGAAACCGTGCGCGACATGAGCGGCTGGAACGAGCCATTACCACCCGGCCATGGCCGTGGCGTGGCGCTGGTGGTGTCTTTCGGCACCCCCGTGGCCGAAGTGGTAGAAGTCAGCCAGAAGGGCGGAAAAATCCGCCTGGAGAAAGTGTTTGTGGCAGCCGAAGTCGGCCGCGTCATCGACCCGGTTAACTTCGAGAACCAGACCGCCGGCGGCGTGATTTGGGGCCTTGGCCACGCCATGAACTGCCAGATTACCTACGCCGATGGCATGGCCGAGCAGCACAACTACCACCAGCACACCGGCATGCGCATCAACCAGTGCCCGCAGATAACCGTGCAGGCACTGGAATCCGGCGAGCGCATCAGCGGCATTGGCGAACCACCCGTACCGCCGGCGGCACCGGCACTGGCCAACGCCATCTACGCCGCAACCGGCAAGCGCCTGCGGGAAATGCCGTTCAATAAATTTGTGACGTTTGCCTAAAGCCCGGGAGCTGGCAAAAAAGGAAAGCGAAAAAAGAAAGGGGAAAAAGAGTACCTGCCCAACACTGCGAAGCAGCCAGGGCAGGTACAAGGCGGCTGGCCTGGGGGACCGGGTAGGGGTCGGTGACCAACCGCAGTAAAATTTTCCCCCCTGCTTCACGCGCAGGGAAGCGGGGGAAAGTAATCTTTACAATCTTTATACATTTCATTTTTACGATTGGTCAGAATTGATTATTAAGTGGTCTTGACTGAATTCGCACCATGGCAAGGACATTTCAGGCAGTATGATCTTCATGGCTTGGTTTAAGGATGGTCAAGTGCATTTCGTTGATGCCTTATATTCCAATAAACGCTTACATAAAGAGATGTTTGTCATGCTGGCATTAAGGTAATGAATACCCGGGTTATTAAAAGAAAATTGATAGAAAGTAATGAGCGCTGTTCTTTCTGTGGGAAAGGGCCTGCTGACTACCAGTCTATTTTTTCCAAGCAGGGCGTTGCCATTTGCAATCATTGCCTGTGCTTAACAAATGACATTGTTACATCAAATAAACTCAAGAGACCCAGTGGTTTTGAACTGTGCTCCTGCTCGTTTTGTGCCAAGCGCCAAATGGATGGCGTTTCCCTAATTGCTGGCCCCAGTGTTTTTATTTGCAATGAATGCAGCACACATTTTTATTCAATGTTGCCGGCGTGGAAACTTGAGTAACACAGATTGTATTTCTCTTAATTCTCGCCACCGGGCTGATTGCATTTCCAGCATGGGCTGGATCAGGATTTGTTTTCAGCGAACAGCAAGCGGCTATGCCGTGATAGCGACAGGCAACCATCGGGCCCGCGGCCAATGATTCCCTGGCGCAGCAGGGCCGTGCCTGCGCTGCTGGTGGCGCTGGGTCTAGTGGTGGTTTTGTTGTGGGTGTATTGGCAGGCTGCTGATCGCTCTCGCCCGAGCGGTGCAGCGGTTGCACCCCGGCAAACCGAGGCCGCGGCATTATCCCCAGCAGTCGATGGAATCCATACGGCAGTCGATACGTTAGCCAATAGCGAAGCTCAGATGCCGGCAGGGCAGGCTGCCGACTGCGTGGCCGAGGCAAAGCCGGCGGAGGCGAGTGCCGATGCGCGAGAGATGGCCGTTTCTTTTGACGCCTGGCAGCAGGCGCTTGCCCGCCGGCTGGCGGTGTCGCCTTCGGCCGAGCACCTGCTGCTGGCGGCTATGCTGGAATCTGACGCCACCGCCCGAGGTGCCTTGATTGCACGCGCTACGGCGGGCCATGCAGACGATCCTTTTTTGCTCTGGAGCGCTGTGCAGTTTTGCGCCGGGGCGGGCAGTTGTTCAGACGGTGCGCTGGCACAGCGATTGGCGGCGGTGGATGGCAGCAACAGCGAAACCTGGGCGTACATTGCAAGCAGCCGTTTTGCCGCGGGCGAGCACGCGGCGGCGCTGGATGCCATGCGCTACGCCGCCAGCGCCGCGCAAACCCGCGATTATTGGACAGAGACAATCGAAATGATTGAGCGCGGCCTAGCCGCCTCTACCGACCTGGCTTTTGCTGAGCGCGCTGGCATGGCGCTGGGGCTCGCTGCGGCCCACCTGCCGGACTACAGCGGCACGGTAAGAATGTGCCGCGAGCAGTCCGCCGCCAGTGTGGAGTGGGCCTACACCTGCCTGCGCTATGGCCAGTTGGTGGAGGCCCAGGGTAAAACTGCCATGGGCAGCGCCATTGCCCGGGTAATCCAGGGTTTTGCCTACGAGGCGCTGGGGGAGGTGGAGCGCGCCCGGGCACTGGCGCAGCAGCGTGAAGCGCACAAGCAGGCGCAACTGGACGCGGTGAAAGATCATCGGCCGGCGGTGGATCGGGTGTTGATGTCCAATCCCCGTTTCTTTTACGCCTACCTCGATGGGGTGCGCGCCGAGGGGGAGGCGGTGGCCTTGCAGCGCATTACCACTGAGATAGAACAGCATATCGAGCAGTATCCGGAGTTAGGCTGCCCGTAGCCGCCTTTACCGAGATTCACCGGGCTTCACTGAGTTTCCACCGGGCTTTACCGCACTTTACCGGGCTTTCACAGGCCGTTTCATTCAGCTTAAAACAACAACGGCCCCGGGGTGCTGCCCCGGGGCCGTTGTTGCGTGGTTGCCGGCCTTGGCTGGCTAGCGCAGTTCAGATTCCGGCTTGCCCTGCCAGTAGAAGGGCTGGAGGGTGGCGTCGCCGGTGACTTCCTCGCCGAGGTCGGTGGCCCGGTACAGGCGGCCGTTCACCATCACGTGGCTGATGTGGTCGGTGTTGCGGATGTCCTCCAGCGGGTTGTCGTTCAGAATCACCAGGTCGGCCAGTTTGCCGGCCTCCAGCGACCCCAGGTCTGCCGCCATGCCCATGTAGGTGGCCGGGTTGATGGTGGCGGCCGACAGGGCCTCCATGGGGCTGAAGCCGCCGCGCACGAAGCTCCACATTTCCCAGTGGGTGCCCAGGCCCTCGCGCTGGCCGTGGGCGCCGGTGTTGACCATTACGCCCTCATCCAGCAGGACTTTGGCGGCGGCGGCCGCGTCGTCGTCGCGGTAGTCGGCTTCCGGCGCCATGGGTCGGCGCACGGAGCGCGGCTGTAGCACCGCGGGCGGCACGAAGTTGGACAGGATGGGGTGCTTCCACACCTCGGTGTCCTGGTAGTAGTAGTCCTCGGAGGTGAGGCCGCCAAAGGTGACCACCAGGGTCGGGGTGTAGCCGGCCTGGGACTGGCGCCAGTACTGGGTTACGTCGTCGTACATGGGCATCACCGGCACGTTGTGCTCAATGCCGGTAATGCCATCGCCGATCAGGTTCATGTCCAGGTGGTAGAGGGAGCCGCCCTCGGCCACGGACATCAGGCCTTCCTGGCGCGCGGCCTCAATCACCTGCTGGCGCTGTTCGCGGCGCGGCTGGTTGTAGTTTTTCACCGAGATGGCGCCCTGGGCCTTGAGTCGGCGTACGTGGGCCAGGGCATCGTCCAGGCTGTTGACCGGCGACCAGTAGGTGCTTTTGGCGCCGTAGACAATCTCGGCGGTGGAGAAGATACGCGGGCCGAGGATTTTGCCGCTCTGCTGGTATTCCGCCGCGGCAAAGACCAGGCTGGCCACGCTGGAGGGGTTGTGCACGGTGGTGACCCCAAGGGCCAAGTGGCCCAGCAGGTTCCAGTTCTGCTGGGGCACAATGTCGCCGCTGCCGTAAGGGCCGTGGGCGTGAATGTCCACAAAGCCAGGGATGACGGTCTTGCCGGCCAGGTCCACCTGCTCGTAGCCGGCGGGCACGCTCACGTCGCCGGCGGCGCCCACCGCCTGGATGCGGTTGCCCTCCAGCAGCACGGTGCCGCGCTCGTGAACGGTGCGCTGGCCGTCCATGGTAATCACCCGGGCATTCACCAGGGCAACGCGGCTCTCGGGCGCAGCGGCCTGCACCTCCATGGACAGGTCGCGGCCGCTTTGCGGTGGCTCAAAGCCCGCTGCGAAGGCGTCGTTCACTGCCACGGTTTTCAGCACTGGCCCCACCGACCAGGACAGGGCGCTGCCATCGGCGTTCCAGTACAGGTAGGTGCCGCCGGTGCGGCTCAGCTTGACGCTGGGGAAGGCGGGCTTGCCGGCATCGAGCACCACGGGCTTGGGGCTCGGCGCAAAGTCGGCCACGTACATGTGGTGGCTGTCCTCGAAGGCGAGCTGGCGGCCAGTGGGGGAGAGGCGAATGGCGGTGGCGAATTCGGCCTGGGCCAGTTCGCGCACGTCAAAGCCAGCGCGGTTCATGGACAGCAGCTTGGTGACGGCGGTGCTGCTGCCGCGGCCGGTGGCGCTGTCGGCCCGCTCCTGTACGTAGAGGCGGTCATCCTCGGGGCCGAAGTGGGGATCGGTGCCGCGCTGGCTGACGAAACGGGCCTTGCCACCGTCGGCATCCATCAGGTAGATGCCGCTCTGCACGCCCCAGGCCGGGTTCAAAAGGTCGGAGCCGGCGCGCTTGCGAAAGGCCAGGGTTTCGCCCTTGCTGTCGATGGCCAGCTCGGTGAACTGGCCTTTTTCCTCGCTCAGTTGGCGCGACTTGCCGCCGCGGGCACTGACCCGGCGCACGGTGCTCAGGTTGTTGTCGCTCCAGCGCAGGAAGTAGATATCGTCGCCGTCCGGCGCCCACACCGGGCTGTAGTCAAAGCCGCCGTCGCTGTCGGAGGTCAGGGCTTTGGGCGCGCCATCGCCACGCTTGAGGTAGAGCTGGCCTAAGGATTCAAACACCACGGCCTTGCCATCCGGCGAGGGCTGGGCAAAGCGCACCATGCGGGTGCGGAAGCGCTCGGGTGCCACGTCCACGGTAAAGCGCGGGGCGGGGTAGATGTCGCGGGTGTCCTTCACGTGGAAGGGAATGTCGCTCACCTCACCGCCGTTCACCTGGACTTTCTTCAGTTTGCCGCCGGCCCAGAACACCACGGCGCTGCTGTCGGGCGTCCAGTCCATGTTGGGGTACAGGCCGTGCACGGCCCAGGTTTCCTGCATGTCCTGGTCGAGGTTGGCGTACACCATGCGCTCTTCGCCGGAGGCCAGGTCCTTCACAAACAGGCGCGATTCGGCCCGCACCCGCTTTACAAAGGCCAGTTGCTTGCCATCGGGAGAGGGCGTGGGGCGCACGGCGCCACCGGGGCCGTCGGCCACGGTGGTCACATCCCCAGTGCCCAGATCCACCCGGCGAATCTGGAACAGTTCGGTGTTGCTGTCCTGGTGGTAGATGAAGGTGTTGCCCGGGGTAGTGTTCAGTGTGTAGTAGATGCCGGTGCCATCGGCGCTGAACATGGGCTCGCCCTGTTCCTTCTGGAAGGTTTCGCTGGGGCGCTCCACCACCAGCTGGCCGCTCTGGCCCTCGCCGCCGTCGGAGCGGTACAGCCACACTTCGCCGGTGCCCAGGGAGCGCGAGGTGGTGAAGTGCTTGCGGGCGGCAATGTAGCGCCCGTCCGGGCTCCAGCTCGGGTTGTTCATCAGCCGGAAGTCCTCGAAGGTCACCTGGTGGAACTGGCCGGTGGCCAGCTCCAGGGTCCAGATGTTGTCGCCGCCGGCGCGGTCGGAGGTGAAGGCGACAAACCTGCCGTCGGGGCTGAAGCGCGGCTGCATGTCCCAGGCGTGGCCAGAGGTGAGGGATTTTGCCTCGCCGCCGCCCATGGGCAGCAGGTAGAGGTCGCCCATCAGGTCGAACACAATCTGCTTGCCGTCGGGGGAGACGTCCAGGCTCATCCAGGTGCCTTCGCTGACATCCAGGCTGGCGCGGGTGGGTTTGACGGAGTAGGCGGGCTGGTTGACGTCCCAGGCCGTGTCGGTGCTGTTGGCGTCGGCCTGCGCGGCGGGAATGGCCAGCAGGGCCGCCAGTGCCAGTCGCGCGGCGTTGTTAGGTAGCTTCATGCGATGGGTCCGTGAATTTGTTGAACGGGGCGCAGTGATACATACTGCGGGAACCTGCGTACCTTACACGCAAGCCCCATTCAGTTGTAGATCGGAGACCGCCATGCCCCGCACACTCTGTTCCGCCCTCGTTCTCAGCTTTGCCACCCTGTTTACGGCGCTGCCGGCCCTGGCTCTCAAGGTGGGTGACCCGGCCCCGGATTTCACCCTGCAGGCCACCGACGGCAAGACCTACAGCCTGTCGGATTTTCGCGGCAAGCAGGCCGTGGTGCTGGCCTGGTTTCCCAAGGCTTACACCAAGGGCTGCACCATCGAGTGCAAGTCGCTGGCCGAGAACGGCCACCTGATTCGCGCCTATGACGTTGCCTACTTCATGGCGAGTGTCGACCCCCTGGAAGACAACAAGGGCTTTGCCGCAGAAACCAAGGCGGACTTTCCCCTGCTCAGCGATCCGGAGAAGACCGCTGCAGACGCCTACGATGTGCTGCACCTGCTGGGCTTTGCCAAACGCCACACCTTCTACATTGGCAAGGATGGCACCATTCTCAAGATTGATGAGGACGTGAACCCCGCCACTTCGGCCGAGGACATGGCCAGCACCCTGGGCGAGCTGGGCGTCGCCAAGCGCTAGAAGCCGTAGTTGAAGGTGATGGAGAGCCCGTCCACGTCGGGCCCCAGCACCGCCTGCAGCCCCAGCGCCACCTGCCGGTAACCCAGCGAGGCCCCCAGTTCGTAGAAGTGGGTAAAGCCGAGCTGGTCGCGGCCCGGGCCGGTGAAGGTGGTGGCCGCCGCATGGCCGATGAGATACAGCGGGTGCTCGTTAAGCACAATGTCCAGCGGCTGTGCCACATCGAGCTTGGCGGACAGGCTGCCGGTGTAGGCGGTGAAGCCCGGGAAGTCGGTGGATTCGTTAAAACTCTCCACATAGCTGTACACCATGTGGGTGCTGGCGCGCACTTTCAGCCGGTTCCACTGCTCGCGGTACAGCAGGCCCAGGTGGGCGCGGCCAATCACAGCGCTGCTGCGCCAGTTGATAACGGTGCCCTCCAGCAGCGGGGCCAGGGCGTCCGCCACCAGCGGGTTGGAGATGGATGAGATATTCTTCAGCCGCGTGCCCCCCGCACCGAGGCTGCCAGCGATAGAGAGTGTGTCGCCGACCGGCATGATCAGGCCGGCTTCTGCCACGCCGGAGTAGGCCTTCCACTCGCCTTCCACGCCAGTGGAGACGGTTGGGATTATCTCGAAAGGGGCCAGCTCTTCGGTATAGGTAAAGGAACTGAAGGCGCCCTGCACAAACCAACGCCAATCGCTGTCCTTGAAGGCATACTCCCGATACAGCGGCAGCTTAAGCACGTCCATGGAGATGTCGGCGCTGCTGTCACTATTGATGTCGAAGGAAGATGCGGAAATTTCTGGTTCTGCGGCAAAACTCACCAGGTGGGCGTAGCCTTCGCCCAACTCGCGAAAATCCAGGCCGGTGGTGGCGCTCGCACTCGGTTCAGCCTGTGTAGCGACAGAGCCCGCGCAGCAAAGGGCAACCAGTGTGCGGGGCAGGCAAATACGCCGCGAGAGGGATAGCGAAGGGGGCAGGAAGCGGAGCTGTGCAGCACACCAGGCAGCGCTTTTGGCAGCGTTTTGGGGCGTGGGGCTCGTGTGCGGACTCTTGGTAGTGTGGTGATTCATGTCTGCGCTGGCATCTACTCCGTCAAGCTCTATACTAGGCCGCCTGTTCGGGGCCTGCCTGTATTTCGCCCCCGCCCAAAGACCCCGAGGCGCTGCCGGCAATGGCGGCACCTCGCATCACGTTACCCAAGGAGTCATAACATGCGCAACCTGATTGCGGCACTGTTGTTGCTTGCCCCCCTGGCGGCGGCCCACGCTGCGGCTGCCGACAGCGAACGCCTGAAGCAGTGGCTGGACGAGCGTTACGAGGAAGAACTGGCCTTTCACCCCATCAAGCAGACCCAGCTCGGTCGCAAAACCGACTACGACAAGATCGACGATTACAGCGAAGCCGCCCTGGACGCCGAGCTGAAATGGCGCCTGGACAGCGTAAAAGCCATGCAGGCCGCCTTTGATCGCGATGACCTGGATGCCGATGCCCAGGTCAGCTACGACTACTGGGCCTACCGCGCCGATCGCGCAGTGGAGGATAACCGCTGGCGGCGCAATGACTACGTGCTGAACCAGATGAGCGCCATTCACACCGCGCTGCCCCAGTTCCTGATCAACTACCACAAAGTGGACAGCGAACAGGACATGCGCGATTACATTACCCGCCTGGACGGTATTGCCCGGGCGCTGGGCCAGGTGCAGGCGCGGGTAGAGCGGGGCGCCAGTGCTGGCGTGCGGGCACCGCGGTATGTGTACGACATTGTGATTGAACAGAGCCAAGCGGTGATTACCGGCGCGCCCTTCGACGATGGCGACGTCGCCCCGCTGTGGGCCGATGTGAAGAAGAAGGTGGCCGCCCTGCAGGACAGCGACAAGGTGGATGCCACACAGGCGGCAGCCCTTACCGAAGCGGCCCGCCAGGCCCTGCTGACCGAGGTGGCCCCGGCCTACCAGTCGCTGGTGGCGTGGATGCAGCAGGATCGCCCCAACACCGACGCCGAGCCAAGAGGCGTAGCCAGCCTGCCGGAGGGAAAGGACTACTACGCCTACCGCCTGCGCTCCTATACCACCACCGACATGAACGCCGAGCAGATACACCAGCTGGGCCTTGACGAGGTAAAGCGCATTCGCACCGAGATGGAAGCCATTCGCAAGGAGGTGGGTTTTGAGGGCGATCTGGCGGCCTTTTTTGAATTTGTGCGCAGCGACGCGCAGTTCTATTACCCCAACACCGACGCCGGCCGCCAGGCGTACATCAATGAGACCGAGCACTACCTGGCGCTGATTGCCGACCGCCTGCCGGAATACTTCGGCATTCTGCCCAAGGCGCCGCTGGAAGTGCGCCGGGTAGAGGCCTTCCGCGAGCGCGATGGTGCCGCGGCCTCCTACGCCACCGGCACCGCCGATGGCAGCCGCCCGGGGGTGTATTACATGCATCTGTCGGACATGGCGGCCAACAACCGCACCGACCTGCAGACCACCGCCTATCACGAGGGCAACCCCGGCCACCACATGCAGTCGTCCATTGCGCTGGAGCGCAGCGACCTGCCGCTGTTTCGCAGCGATGTCTGGTACTCCGCCTACGGCGAAGGCTGGGCGCTGTACTCGGAACTGCTGGCCTATGAAATGGGGGTTTACGACAACCCCTACTACAACTTCGGCCGCCTGGGGGCAGAGATTTTCCGGGCTATTCGGCTGGTTGTGGATACCGGCATGCATGCCAAGGGCTGGAGCGAAGAGCAGGCGGTGCAGTACATGCTGGATAACTCGGCCATGCCCGAGACCGCCGTGCGCTCGGAAATCCAGCGCTACCTGGCGTGGCCCGGCCAGGCCACCTCCTACAAGGTGGGCATGCTGAAGATTCTGCAGCTGCGCGAGCGCGCGAAGGCTGCCCTGGGGGATAAGTTCGACATTCGCGCCTACCACGACCTGGTGCTGGGCGGCGGGTCGCTGCCCCTTGGCATCCTGGAGCGCCGCGTCGATGAGTGGATTGCCGCCCAGGGTTAATTGATGTTTTCTGCGGCGACATTGCGCGAGCTGTTCCGGCTCGCGCTGCCGATGGTGGTGTCCCAGAGCGCCTTTGCGCTCATGGTGTTCACCGACCGTCTGTTCATGTCGCGTATCGACGCCTTGCACATTGCCTCTGCCCTGGGGGGAGGCGTCACCTTCTTTGTCACCATCGCCCTGTTCCAGGGGGTGATTTCCTACGCCACCGCCCTGGTGGCCCAGTACCTGGGCTCCGGCCAGCTGGCCAAGTGCCCGAAGGTGGTCACCCAGGGGGTGATCATGGCGCTGGCGGTGCAGCCGCTGCTGTTGCTGGTGGGCTGGCAGGCGGCGCAACTGTTTGAGCTGATGGGGCACGCGCCGGCCCAGGTGGCGCTGGAGCGACAGTACTTCTTCGTGCTGCTGGCGGGCTCCTTTTTGGCCCTGGGTAAAACCTGCATTGCGTCGTATTTTTCCGGCATTGCCCGCACCCGGGTGGTGATGATCTCCGACGTGCTGGGGGTGCTGGTGAATGTGCCTTTGAGCTATGTGCTGATTTTCGGCAAGCTCGGCCTGCCGCAGCTGGGGATACAGGGCGCGGCGCTGGGCACGGTCATCGCCACTGGCTTTTCGGTGGGCGTGTACGCCCTGTTTTATTTCAACCGCATTCACCGCCAGCGTTTTTCGGTGCTGCAGTCCTTCCATTTTGACCGCGGCATTCTGACCCGCTATATCCGCCTGGGCCTGCCCTCCGGCCTGGAAGTGTTTGTGGGGGCGGCCACCTTCAACCTGTTCCTGCTGCTGTTCCAGTCCTACGGCGTCAACGAAGGCGCCGCCATGGCCATTGTGTTCAACTGGGACATGCTCAACTACGTGCCGCTGATCGGCATGAACATTGCCGTGACCAGCATGATCGGCCGCTATGTGGGCGCGGGGGACATGACCCGCACCAACCAGGTGATCAGCGCCGCCTTTTTGCTGGCGGTGGGTTATTCGGTGCTGTTGGGCCTGTTCTTCATCATTGCCCGGGAGCAGTTGATGAACGTCTTTGCCACCCCCGGTGAAGACTTCAGCGTCATCGTTGCGCTCGGCAGCCAGATGATGATTGGCCTTGCCACCTACGTGCTGGCGGACGCGGCTATTCTTATCGCCAGCGGCGTGCTGCGCGGCGCCGGCGACACGCGCTGGCTGATGAACACCTCCATGCTGCTGCACGTGCTGATGCTGGTCTCGCAGGTGGTCATCATCAAATACCTGGATTTTGGCCCCATGGCGAGCTGGTGGGCCTTTGTCGTGATGCTGCTGATGCTGGCGGCAATCTACCTGCGCCGCCTGCTGGGCAGCCGCTGGCGTTCGCCGGAGCGCCTGGCGCGGGTGATGGCAGAGTGACAGGCAAGTGAAAGGAGGGTGACAGCGCACCTACAGGTGTAGCTGGCGCAGTTCCACACTGGTGTGGCTGGCCCGCCACAGGGTCTGGAAGCGCTCCAGGTGCGGCAGGGCCGAGGCCCGCGAATCCGGCTCGTAAAAGCCGCCGCTGTCGCTATCCGGCGGCTGGTACAGCACGCCGTTGCGATCGCGCAGTACCAGGGTCTGCCCCGGCCATTCCGGGTGCTCCGGCAATACCTGCAGGTGTACCTTGGACGGCAGGCGACGGGCCAGCTGCAGCAGCCGGTGGCCCTGGCGCACCAGGGGTTTGGCGTCGGCCACCAGCAGGCGGATGTCGGTCTGGCGGCTGCGGCGGGCCAGGGCGGCCAGGGCGCTGGCCAGCTCGGCGCGGTCGAACACGCGCGGGTCCAGCTGGGGGCTCAGAATGTATAGGTGCCGGCGCGCGCTGGTGGCCAGCTGGCCGGCAAAGTCGCAGAAGGGGGTGGGGTAGTCGATGCCGCTGACGAAGCCGCCGGCGGCATTGTCGTCGCTGCCTGCGCCGCTCACGCCGGTGCGGTCAACGCCAGGTGCATGGTGGTGTGGGGAATGCCGGCCTCTTCAAAGGTCGCGCCGCGGGGGCTGAAGCCGGCCCGGCTGTAAAAAGGCGCGGCGTGTTGCTGGGCGTGTACGTACACCCGATCAAAACCCACTTCCCGCGCCAGCTCAATCAGGCGCGCCAGTACCGCTGCGCCAATGCCGTGGCCGCGTTCGCTGGCCAGCACCGCCATGCGGCCGATTTTGCCATCGGGCATCAGGCGGCCGCAGCCCACGGGCTGCCCATTGCGCAGGGCCAGTACATGGCGGCTGTCGGCGTCGCGCCCGTCCCATTCGATATCGCGGGGCACGCCCTGTTCCTCAATAAACACCGTGCGGCGCAATGCGCTGAGGGCCTCGGAGGCATCGTTCCAGCTCACCACTTCCAGGGTGACGGTGTCTGCGTTATTCGACATAGGCTGCTCCATTTTCGATAAGAAAGGTCAGTAATTCAGGCGCAGCCGGGTGGCTGGCGTCAAGGTGTTTGCAGGGCGCCTGGCCGCTGGCGCACAGGCCCTGCAGCCAGGGTTGCAGGGCGTAATCAAACGCTGCGCTGGCCCCGTTGGCAAACACGTACAGCCGGTCCTGGTGCTCGGCCCAGGCCAGGCGACTGGCCCCATCGCGCCAGAGCAGGGCCCTGCCGCTGAACAGCTCGGCCAGCTCGCCATCGTTCACCTCGGCGCCTTCCACCACGTAGCGCGGTTCGGTGACCAGTTCGCCGAGCCAGCTGGGGTCGCCCGCTGCCTCCAGCAGGCTGAGGGCCTGGCGCCGGGCCTGTTCGATATCGGCGCGACTGATCTCCCCGGCGCGCTCGGCAGCCTGGCGGGCGGGGTCTGCCACCAGTTCCCGGGCGGGGGCGTCATTCAGAATGCCATCGGTCAGCCGCGCCAGCAGGTCGCCCCGGGACGGCGCGCGAAAGCCAATGGAGAAGGTGGTGCACTCGCCCTCGGCAATGCCCCAGTGTGCCAGGCCGGGTGGCACGTAAAGCAGGTCGCCGGGGTTCAGCAGGTAGTCCTGCTGGCTGTGGAATTCGGTGAGAATGCGCAGGTCGCAACCTGCCAGCAGGGGGCTGCGGTTGTCGCATTGCTGGCCAAGGCGCCAGCGGCGCTGGCCTTCGCCCTGCAGCAGGAATACATCGTAGTGGTCGAAGTGGGGGCCCACGCTGCCGCCGTGGCTGGCGTAGCTGACCATGACATCGTCGGCCCGCCACTGGGGAACGAAACTGGCCAGTTGCTGCAATGCCGCCACTTCGGGCACGTATTGATCCACCGCCTGCACCAGCAGGCTCCAGGGGCCACTGCGGTCAAAGTCGCCCGCCTGGAAGGGGCCGTGGTAAAGGCGCCACTGGCCGCCGGCCTCTTCAACGATGCGCGACTCCACCTCGGCCTCCATGGCGAGCCCGGCCAGTTCGTTGGCGTCGATGGGCGGCGCAAAGCCGGCTATCGCATTGCGAATGAGCAGGGGCTTGCGCTGCCAGTGTTCGCGCAGAAAGTGGGCGGTGTCGATGGGCAGGTTGAAAGTGGGGGCAGGCATGGCATAAGGGGCGCCGGAGTCGGGCGCCCATTATGAACGAGGGGCGGGGCGGGCGATACGCTGTTAGCGGATGGCCCTGGCCTGCGCCACGGCGTTGCCGATGTAGCTGGCCGGGGTCAGGGCCAGCAGTTCGTCCTTGGCTTCTCTTGGTAGTTCCAGGGTTTCCACAAAGGCCTGGATGGTTTGCTGGTTCATGTCCTGGCCGCGGGTGAGGGCCTTGAGCTTTTCGTAGGGCTGCTCGATCCCGTAGCGGCGCATCACGGTCTGAATGGGCTCGGCCAGCACTTCCCAGCTGCTGTTGAGGTCTTCGGCCAGGCGCGCTTCGTTCAGCTGCAATTTGCTGATGCCCTTCAGGCTGGCCTGGTAGGCGATCAGGCTGTAGCCCATGCCCACGCCCATGTTGCGCAGCACGGTGCTGTCGGTCAGGTCCCGCTGCCAGCGGCTGACCGGCAGCTTGGCAGCCAGGTGGCCGAACACGGCGTTGGCCAGGCCCAGGTTGCCCTCGGAGTTTTCAAAATCGATGGGGTTGACCTTGTGCGGCATGGTGGACGAGCCCACTTCGCCGGCGACGGTTCTCTGCTTGAAGTAGCCGAGGGAGATGTAGCCCCACACGTCGCGATCAAAGTCCACCACAATGGTATTGAAGCGGGCCACTGCATCGAATAGCTCCGCCATGTAGTCGTGGGGCTCGATCTGGGTGGTGTAGGGGTTAAAGGTGAGCCCCAGTGAGCCCACGAACTGCTCGGCGTTGTCCTGCCAGTCCACGTCCGGATAGGCCGACAGGTGAGCGTTGTAGTTGCCCACCGCGCCGTTGATTTTGCCGAGAAATTCTACCTGTTCGATCTGCGCCAGCTGGCGCCGCAGGCGGGCCACTACGTTGGCCAGTTCCTTGCCCATGGTGGAGGGGCTGGCGGTCTGGCCGTGAGTGCGCGACAGCATCGGCGCCTCGGCGGAGGCAATTGCCAGGTCGGTGAGGGCATCCACCACGCGGCGCATTTCCGGCAGGATGACGGCCTGCATGCCATCGCGCAGCATCAGGGCGTGGGACAGGTTGTTGATGTCCTCGGAGGTGCAGGCAAAGTGGACGAACTCGGCAATGGCGTTCAGCTCGGCGTTGTCGGCAAAGCGCTCCTTGATGAAGTACTCCACCGCTTTCACGTCGTGGTTGGTGGTGCGCTCGATCTCCTTGATGCGGGCGGCGTCGGCCACGCTGAAGTCGCTGGCGATTCGCTCCAGCAGCGCGTTGGCGTCGCTGGACAGGGGCGGCACTTCGGCAATGCCGGCGTGGGCCGCCAGCTGCTGCAGCCAGCGTACTTCCACCAGCACACGGCGCTTGATCAGGCCGTATTCGCTGAATACCTCCCGCAGGGCCTCGGTTTTGCTGCCATAGCGGCCATCAATGGGGGAAACGGCGGTAAGCGCTGAGAGTTCCATGCTGACTCCGGAGGTATAGGGGCTGAGTGCCAGGGGTTGAAAAAGCGGGCGGCGATTTTACACCAGGGTGGCGTGCATTACACGCCGGACGCGCGGGACAGATCCTGGGCGCAGCGCAGCAGGGCCTTGCGCTGAAACAACAGCTTCCAGCGGCGCCCGCCCACCTGGCGCCACAGAAAGCCGGAGCGGATGCCCGCCAGCAGCAGGGCGCGGATGATGTCCGCGTTTTTGCTGTCTTGCAGGTGCTGGGCGCTGCCGGTGACCTTGATGCGGAATTTGAGCTTACTGAGTGTGTCCTGGTAAATGCCGGAAATACTGTGGCACACATCGTGTACGTGGCCGGCGAAGTGCTCGGCGCGAAAGCTGGCGTGTTCCAGCCGCGAGCGCACCACCTGCATCATGGCCGGGTCGGCGCTGAACTTGCCCTCCAGGTAGAGCAGGGCGAACACGTAACGCACCAGGTCACGGTTCTCCGCCTCTTTCTGGTTGGCCAGAATGGCGGCCAGGTTCTGCAGGCCCAGACGCACGCCTTCCACGCCGCCGAACACGCCGTCGGTGGTGTCGGCATCGAATTTGAACAGGCTGTGGATGGACGCCTCCAGAAACTCCGGCGGATAACTGCCGGTGCGCGATACCTGATCCACAATACGGGCGGCCTGCACCACGCCGGCCAGGGAGATGGTTTGCTGTTGCAGGGTGCTACCGGCGTGCGACATCAGGCGGCCCGCTCGATGACGCCGCCGCCCAGGCAGCGCTCGCCGTCGTAGAACACTACCGACTGCCCGGGCGTGATGGCCCGCTGGGGGCGGGCAAATTCAACCCGGTAACCGTCGCCGTCGCGGTGGAGCGTACAGTCCTGGTCCGCCTGGCGGTAGCGCACCTTGGCGCTGAGCGAGGCCGGCAGTGCCGGCGCCTCGCCGGCCACCCAGTAGATGTCGCCGGTGAACAGGGTGGATTTGAACAGGGCGGGGTGGTCGTTGCCCTGGGCCACCTGCAGTACGTTGTTGGCGAGGTCTTTGCCTACCACGTACCAGGGCGCGTCGGCGGCGTCGGCTCGCCCGCCAATGCCCAGGCCCTGGCGCTGGCCGATGGTGTGGTACATCAGGCCCTGGTGGCGGCCCAGCACCTCGCCGTCCAGGCTGTGGATGTCACCGGGCTGGGCCGGCAGGTACTGTTTGAGAAAGTCGCTGAAGCGGCGCTCGCCAATAAAGCAGATGCCGGTGGAATCCTTCTTTTTTGCCGTGGCAAGGCCGTGTTTTTCCGCCAGGGCGCGCACCTCGGGTTTTTCTATCTCGCCCACCGGGAACAGGGTCCTGGCCAGCTCCTGGTGGCCCACGGCGTGCAGGAAGTAGCTCTGGTCCTTGTTTGGGTCCAGGCCCTTCAGCAGAGTGGCCTTGCCGTCACGTTGGCCGCGGCGGGTGTAGTGGCCGGTGGCGATCAAATCCGCGCCCAGCATCAGGGCGTAGTCGAGGAAGGCCTTGAACTTGATTTCCCGGTTGCAGAGGATGTCCGGGTTGGGGGTACGCCCGGCCTGGTATTCGGCCAGAAAATGCTCGAACACGTTGTCCCAGTATTCGGCGGCAAAGTTGGCGCCGTGCAGGGGAATGTCGAGCTTGTCGGCCACTGCCTGGGCGTCGGCAAAGTCTTCCTTGGCCGTGCAGTATTCGGTGCCGTCGTCCTCGTCCCAGTTCTTCATGAACAGGCCTTCCACGGTATAGCCCTGCTCCTTCAGCAGCAGTGCGGATACAGAGGAATCGACACCGCCGGACATGCCGACGATGACTTTGGTAGCGGCTTTGCTCATAAATAATGCTGTAGTGCGTCCAGCGGGTACAGGGTGCCGCTGCGGGCCTGTTCCACCGCGGCGAGCACCAAAGGGCTGCGCATTCTAGCAGACTTGGCCAGGATTTCCCCGTAGTTGAGCCAGTGGGTGGCGAGGATGTCGGCATCCAGTACGGCGCCGCTGCGTTGCTGCAAGGGCCGCGCCAGGAAGGTGGTGCGATAGTAGGTCACGCCGTTGGATGGCGCCCTAAACAGTGCCCAGCCCAGCAGGCCCTGCAGCTCCACCTCCCAGCCGCTTTCCTCCAGCGTTTCGCGACGGGCTGCATCCAGCAGGCTTTCGCCGGGCTCCAGGTGCCCGGCGGGCTGGTTGAACACCCGCGCGCCAGTGACCTTGTCGCGCTCTTCCACCAGCAGGTAGCGGCCCTGGTGCTGCACCACGGTGGCCACGGTGATGTGGGGCGGCCAGGGTTTATCCATGGGCGGGTGCTGCGTGTTCATGGCCGGCGCTCCAGCGATACAGGTCGGCGCGGGTGTGCATCACCTCACTGGCCCGATGCCAGCCGGCGGGGCGCCCGGCCAGGCCAGCGCACACATGCAGGGGCAGCAGGTGCTCCTCCCGCGGGTGGCAAAAGCGCGCATGGGGCGCCTGCTGCCAGTGGGCCAGGCGCCGTTCGCGCTCGGCGGCATCGAGCCCCGGGTTGCAGCAGGTGTCCTGCAGCCAGTCGGAAAATGCCGCAATGCGTTCCTCGCGGGCCGGATCGCTGCCGTCCGGCATCGAGCGCATGTTGTGGAAGGTAAAACCGGAGCCGATCACCAGCAGGCGCCCGTCGAAGTGCAAGGCGCGCAGGGCGCGGCCCATCTGCAGGTGCGCGGTGGCGTCGAGGCTGGCCAGCAGCGACAGCTGCAGCACCGGAATGTCCGCGGCGGGATACATGATCTTCAGCGGCACAAACACGCCGTGGTCCAGGCCGCGCTGGTTATCCAGGGCGGCGGGTTGGCCGGCCTCGTCGAGTGTGCTGGCAATAGCCCGGGCCAGAGCCGGCAGGCCTGGGCAGGGGTAGGCTATGTCGTAGCTTTCGGCGGGAAAGTTGTAGTAGTCGTAAAGCAGGCCCGGTTGCCCTGCGGCGCTCACAGTGGCCCGCGGCGCCTCCCAGTGAGCGCTGATCACCAGGATTGCGTCGGGCCGGGGCAGCGTTCGGCCCAGACCCGCGAGGTCCTGCACCAATTGCCGGTGCCCCGGTTCGCCCAGCAGGGGCAGCGGGCCACCGCCGTGGGAAATAAACAGGATGTCGGTCTGGTTCATAGCCTGTCCCGGCTCCTTGCTGTATCGCTGCGCCGCATTTAGCGCGCCGATTGTGCCAGAAGCAGGTTGTCTGTCGCGAATCGGCCGCCACCCTGGATGGCCAGCGCCGTTGTTGCCGCCAACAGCGCCAGTGCGAATTCATAGCCGTTGTTGCTCATAAACAGCCCGCCTTCAATGTGCACGGCGAAGATGGCGACCAGCATGGTAAAGGCTGCAACCAGCGCCGCCGGGCGGGTGAGCAGGCCAATGACCAGCGCCAGGCCGCCAAAAAACTCGGCGCTACCGGCCAGCAGGGCCATCAGGTAGCCGGGCTCCAGGCCGATGCTGGCCATCCACTGGCCGGTACCATCCAGGCCGTATCCGCCGAAGGCGCCAAACAGTTTCTGGGCGCCGTGGGCTGCCAGAATGATGCCCACAGGCACACGCAGTACTAGGGCGGCGAATCCGGCGTTGGAGCCCAGCAGGCGTTGAATGAGTGATGAGTGCATGTTCAGGTCCTCGGGTTGTTGTCGGGGTGCGGGCACGGTACTGACCCGTTGAAAGCCAATTTACTATCTGCACCTTCGCTTAGTAATGATAGTAATATTGAATTACTATCAACAAAATATTGATAAAGGGTTGGGCTGATGGACCGCTTCACCGCCATGCGCGCCTTTTTCACCGTGGTTAGCGAGGGCAGCTTTACCCGCGCCGCTAATCGCCTGGAAACGTCCCCTCAATTGGTTAGCAAATACGTGTCGTGGTTGGAGGAGCACCTTGGCGTACGCCTGCTGAACCGCAGCACCCGCCGCTTGCATCTTACGGAGGAAGGAGGTCGCAGTTTGCCTCAGATCCAACAGTTGCTGGGCGGGATCGAAGCGCTTGAACGTGGCTTTGTCGAGCGCGAGGACCGGGTGGAGGGCCGCTTGCGGATCAGCGCGCCGGTGTCCTTCGCAGCCCGTCACCTGGCGCCACTGCTGTGTGACTTCCAGCAACTTCACCCGGCACTGGAGATTGACCTGCAGCTCAATGACCGCAAGACCGACTTGGTGGAAGAAGGCTTCGATATCGCCCTGCGCATCGGTCAGTTGAAAAGTTCCTCGCTGGTGGCCCGCCGCATTGTGCCGGTGCGCATAGTACTGTGCGCCGCGCCGGCCTACCTCGAGCGTTACGGGGTGCCCCGCAACGTGGATGAATTGCAGGGGCACCGCTACCTGCGATACAGCTACATGGAATCGGTGGCCAGCCCGCAGTTGCGTGCTTGGATGCGCAGCAGTGTCCAGAGCGACGGCGGTTTTACCTGCAACAATGGCGATGTCCTGACTGGGGCTGCGTTGGCTGGTGGCGGAATCGCCCTGCAGCCTACCTTCATTGTCGGACCCGCCATCGCCGAAGGCCGCCTGCAGGAGCTGCTGCCGGAATTGCCGCTACAGGAACTGGGTCTGTACGCAGTGTATGTGCATCGGCAGCTACTGCCGGCCAAGGTGCGCCACTTCGTCGATTTCCTGCAGGGCTACTTTGGCGATCCACCTTCGTGGGATCAGCGCGTATAGCGTCGGAGGACTATTCGATACAGACGCTGGTGGCGCCGGGGTCAATCGGGGCGGGCAGTGGGCAGGGCGGAGCCACCGTCGCTGTTAAGGGTATCCAGGAATGCGCGCAGGGCATTGAGTTCGCCGTCTGCAAGCGCTGGGTGCCTCATTTTCGGGGACAGGCTGGGGCGTGGTGTAAAGCCGCCGTTGAAGTGCGCCAGCACATCGTCGAGGGTGGCCAGCGAACCGTCGTGCATGTAGGGCGCGCGCCGTGCGAGGTTGCGCAGCCCCGGTGTTTTAAAGGCGTTGCGGTCACCGTCGTCGCGGCTGAAGCGGTAGCGCCCGCTGTCATCGCTGGCCGGCAGGCCGGTGTCGTGAAAGCCATCGTCGGTAAGGCGCCAGCCGCTGTGGCAGGCGTTGCAGCCGGCCTTGCCGGTGAACAGTGCAAAGCCCTGTTTGGCCTCGTCGCTGATGGCTGTCTCGTCGCCTGCTACCCAATGGTCGAAGGGTGCTGGCGGGCTCACAATTTCCCGCTGGAAGGTGGCAATCGCGGCAGAGACGGTGATAAGACTGATGCCCTTGCCCGGGTAGGCGGCGTCAAAGGCCGCCACGTAGGCGGCATCTGCTTGCAACTCCTCCTGTAGTTCGCGCACGTCCTGGGCCATTTCGTCGTGGGCGGTAAGGGGGAACCACACCTGGGATTCCAGCGTTGGTGTGCGCCCGTCCCACAACAGGGCGCTGGCCCAGGCCAGGTTTTCCAGCGCCGGGCTGTGGCGCTCGTGTATCTGAGCGTCGCTGCCCACGGCGCGTTGCCGGCCGTCTTCCCAGCCCGTAGCGGGCGCGTGGCAGCTGGCGCAGCTGATGTCGTTGTCGCGGGACAGGCGCGGGTCGAAGAACAGCCGCTGGCCCAGCGCGAATTTGGCCGGCGAATACGGGTTGTTATCGGGATGGGGAACAGTGGCGGGACGCTGGAACTGTGCCTTCAAAGCAGCCAGCGAATCATCATCTGCCCGGGCCATCAGGCTGTGGCAAAGCCACAGGGCGAGGGCGATGCGCAGAACGGCCGTAATCATCGCTACAGGGCCAGCATCAGCGCCAGCGGCAGCATCAGCAAGGCGGCCAGGTTGCCAATCAGCACAATGGCGGCCACCCGCTCCGGGGCCTGCTGGTAGCGCTCGGCAAACAGGAAGTTCATGACCGCCGGGGGCAGGGCGCCAAACACCAGCAGCATGGCGCTGTCGCGCTCGTTAAGGCCCAGCGCCAAGGCAAGGGCCGCCGCCAGCGCCATACCCAGCACAGGGCGCGCGAAGGCGCCCACCAGCGGCGCGCCCAGGTCGTTGAAGCGCACGTGTTTCATGCGCACGCCCAGGGAAAACAGCAATAACGGCACGGCCACGTTGCCCAGCAGCTGCAGCGAGGTAACCACCGGCTCCCACACCGGAATCTGCAGGGTTGAGATCAGCAGGCCAATGGCCACGGCGATCAGCGTGGGGTTGCGCCACAGGGTCAGCAGGCGGGCGTTGTTGTCCAGCATGTGCACACCGATGGAAAAGTGCATGACGTTGGACACGGTGTACAGAATCACCGCCGCCGGCAGGGCACTCTCGCCCCAGGTGAGCACCGCCAGGGGGATGCCGATGTTGGCGGAGTTGTTGAACATCATGGGCGGCACAAAGGTGCGCCAGTCCACCTTCAGCCAGCGCGCCACCGGCCGGGCGAGCAGGCCGCACACCAGCAGCAAAATGGCCGCGGCGGCGGCCAGGCCGATATAGCGTTCCGGGGCAAACTGCTTGCTGGCCATGGCGCCCAGGATCAGCGCCGGCACGAAGATGTCCATGTTGATGCGGTTGGCCACCGCCATCTCGGGGTTGTGGCGCAGGCCATACAGATAGCCCACCAGCACAATGGCAACGATGGGGGCGAGAATGCCGACAATGCGCGGCAGCAGGTCGAGGTTTACGGCGAGATCGGTCATAGGGCGCGAATTTTGCCACCGCCCGCACCAAAGCGCTAAGGGCGTTGGCACTATTGCCACAACGGGGGCGTGTTACTCATTTGGTGTGCCCGCCCAGTGCGCTCGCCTGGCTGGGGGGCTGGCCAAACAGGCGCTTGTACTCCCGGCTGAACTGGGACACGCTCTGGTAACCCACCTGCCAGGCGGCTTCGCTGATGCTGGTTTGGCGGGCGGCTACCAGATGATGGGCGCGGTGCAGGCGAATGGATTTCACATACTGCAGCGGCGACACCCGGGTCACCGCCTTGAAGTGCTGGTGCAGCGCGCTCTGGCTCATGTGGGCCACCGTTGCCAGGGCGTTCACGTCCATGGGCTCGGCGTAGTGTTGCTGGATATGGTGAATCACCCGGGCGATGCGCTGGTGGTGACGGTCGCGGGTGACAAAGGCCGCCAGCTGCGCACCCTGGGGGCTGCGCAGGCCGTGGAACAGGATTTCGCGCACCAGCATGGGTGTGAGTACCCGCCGTGCCTGGGGGTCTTCCAGGCTTGCCACCAGCCGTTCCACGCAGTCGCGCAGCGCGTCCGACACCGGGCAGGTGCACACCCCGCGGCTGGCGCGCAGCTGGGGCGTGAGCTCCGGCAGCGCCTGCAACAGGTCGGCCACGGCCTGGCTGTCCACGTCGATCTTGATTGCCAGGTAGGGCTCGGCGGGGCTGGCGCGAGTCACGTGGCCCTCCATCGGCAGCGGCACTGTCAGGGCCAGGAAGCGCCCGGGGTCGTAGGTGTAGGGCTCCCCGGCCAGCAGGCTTTGCTTCTGGCCCTGCAGCACAATGTAGAACACCGGCTGGTAGAGAATGGCCTGGGGTTGCGTGGGGGCGTCTGCGCGCACCAGGGTCAGCCCGGGGGCGATGGCCTTGCTGCTGGTGGGGGCAGGCAGCAGGCGGAGCAGGGTGGAAATACAGGGCTGGGAGAACATCGCTACACCGGTTTGCCGTGGACGCCCCAGTGTAGGGCGCCGGGGCCGAATGGGAAGCGCCGCGCGCTCGCCTGTGCAGGAATAGGCAAATGTCCGGGACGATTGGCCAAGCCCGACGGCGCGGCGGTGGCCATACTGTTCCCTCACATCACTTTCCACCCACCACTTTCCACCCACCACTTTCCACCCACCACTTTCCACCCACCACCAACCTCCCACTAACTACAGGAGCACAAGACGATGGATACCAGACTACTTGGCAGGCAGGGTCTGCGCGTTTCAGCAATGGGCCTGGGCTGCATGGGCATGTCGGATTTTTACGGCGGCGCGGACGAGGCTGCCAACCTCGCGGTGCTGGACGGCGCGCTGCAGCAGGGGGTGACCTTCTGGGATACCGCCGACATGTACGGCCCCTGGACCAACGAACAACTGCTTGGCCGGTTTTTTAAGCAGCAGCCCCACGCGCGGGCGCAGGTACAGCTGGCCACCAAATTTGGCAACGTGCGCAATGCCCGGGGCGAGTTCCTGGGCGTGAACGGCAGGCCGGAGTACGTGAAGTCTGCCTGCGATGCCAGCCTCAAGCGGCTGGGGGTGGATTACATCGACCTTTACTACCAGCACCGGGTCGACCCGCAGGTGCCCATCGAGGACACCGTGGGTGCGATGGCGGAACTGGTAGCGGCCGGCAAGGTACGCCACCTCGGGCTGTCGGAAGCGAGTGCGCAAACCCTGCGCCGGGCCAGCGCGGTGCACCCCATTGCCGCGCTACAGAGCGAGTACTCCCTGTGGTCGCGCGATGTCGAGGCCGAGATACTGCCCACCTGCCGCGAACTGGGCATTGGCTTTGTGGCCTATAGCCCGCTGGGGCGCGGCTTTCTGACCGGGGCCATCCGCAGCCGGAGCGACCTGGATGCCGACGACTGGCGCCTGAACAACCCGCGTTTTTCCGCCGAGAACTTCCACCTCAACCTGCAGCTGGTGGACGCGGTAAGCGCCCTGGCGAACGACAGAGGCTGCACGCCGGCGCAGCTGGCCCTGGCCTGGCTGCTGGCCCGGGATGACGCCCTGGTGGCCATTCCGGGCACGCGCAGCCTGCAGCGCCTGGCGGAAAACGCCGCGGCGGTGTCGCTGGTGCTGGATGAACAAGCGCAGGCCCAATTGCACAGCGCGCTGCAAGCGATAGCCGTGCAGGGCACCCGCTATCCCGAGGCCGGGCTTGCGCTGCTTGGTGGTGACACGCCGGAGCGTGACGCAGACGCAGCCCCGTAGCGCAGCAGGGTGGTGGTCACCACGCCACGCTCATCCACGGTAACCATGTAGAGGCGGTCGTACTCGGTCGCTTCATCGATGGCACTGCCGGCGTCGCCGCCAAGCAGCCGCACCAGCTCCGGCGTGGTATCGCTGTGGCCCACCACCAGGTGGCGGCCGCCGGTGGCTATCAAAGCCGCCTTCAGGGCCGGCAGATCATCCACATCGTAGATGGCCACCTTGCGGCCAAGCGCCTTGGCCAGCGGGGCGGCGGTGTCGCGGGTGCGGCGATAGTCGGAGCTGTGAATGTGCGCTATGCAGGCGTCGCCCAGGGTGGTGGCCAGCGCGCGGGCGCGCGCTTCACCGGCCGGGGACAGGGCCGGGTCTTCGCCTGTTGGCTGTTTTTCTGCATGGCGCACCAGCATCACGCTGAGGCCAGTGGTGGCGCAGGGGGCAGGTGACGGCTCTGCCAGCGCGCCCAGTGGCGCCAGGCCAAGCAGCAGCAGAAGGGCCGCCAGTCTCACCCGGCGGCCTTCAAAATGGGGCGCAGGTCGTCCAGCTTGTCGAACAGGTGCCAGATGTAGCTGCGGGTGCCATTCTCGCGGTGGGGGTGCAGGTCGTGGAGGGTCGGGTCCGCCCGGTAGTTGTCGAAGGCCTGGCGCGATTCCCACTCCACCAGAATCAGCACCGAGCGCGGGCTGATGTCGCCCTGCACGGCTTCGTGGAATTTGCCGAGGGCCACAACGTGGCCGCCGTGGCGTTCAACCTCGGCGGTGGAGCGGCGGGCGTAGGCCAGGTACTCGTCCCGGTCGGCGACATCGAACAGGTTCAGTGCGTAGACGGGCATGGGGTTCTCCCTGCGGTGGATGCCCGGGCATGATAACCAATCTTCGCCGGCCGCTCACATCGCCCGCCGCGCCGGCAATATTGCCATTACAGGCCATTGCCGGCCCTGTATACTTGCTGGCCGCCCTCCGGCACCACCCCATCTGCAGGCCTCCCAATGTCTTCTGAATCCCATGCGACCCGTTTCGCAGACCTCGCCCTTCCCGACGCACTGCAACAGGGGCTGCGCGATGTTGGCTACGAAACCCCCTCTGCCATCCAGGCGCGCACCATTCCTGTGTTGCTGGGCGGCTCGGATCTGGTCGGCCAGGCCCAGACAGGCACCGGCAAAACCGCGGCCTTTGCCCTGCCGGCGCTGGCCAACCTGGATATGGCGCGCTGCGAGCCGCAGGTACTGGTGCTGGCCCCCACCCGGGAGCTGGCCATCCAGGTGGCCGAGGCCTTCCAGAAATACGCCCACCACCTGCCGGGTTTTCGCATTCTGCCCCTGTACGGTGGCTCTGATTATCGCGGCCAGCTGCGCCAGTTGCAGCGCGGCGTGCACGTGATTGTGGGCACCCCGGGGCGGGTGATGGACCACATGCGCCGGGGCTCTTTGAAGCTGGACACCCTCAAGCTGCTGGTGCTGGATGAAGCCGACGAAATGCTGCGCATGGGCTTTATCGACGATGTGGAATGGGTGCTGACCCAGACCCCGCCGGAACGCCAGATTGCGCTGTTTTCCGCCACCATGCCGGATGCCATTCGCCGCATTGCCCGTTCCCACCTGAACGAGCCGGTGGAGGTCACCATCGAGATGAAGTCGGTGACCAACGACAACATTCGCCAGCGCGTGTGGATGATGGCCGGCGTACACAAACTGGACGCGCTGACCCGCATCCTGGAGACCGAGGATACAGACGGCATCATCATCTTCGTGCGCACCCGCCTGGCCACCACCGAGCTGGCCGACAAACTCGCCGCCCGGGGTTATGTGGCGGCGGCCCTGAACGGCGATGTGGCGCAGAAGCAGCGGGAAAAAACCGTCGAGCAGCTGAAGAAAGGCGCGCTGGACATTCTGGTGGCCACCGACGTGGCCGCCCGCGGGCTGGATGTGGAGCGCATCAGCCACGTGATCAACTACGACATTCCCTACGACGTGGAGGCCTACGTTCACCGCATCGGCCGCACCGGCCGCGCCGGGCGCACCGGCGAGGCCATTCTGTTTGCCGCCAACCGCGAGCGGCGCCTGCTGCGGGCCATCGAGAAGGCTACCGGCAAGCCCATCGACAAAATGGTGCTGCCCAGCGTGGAGCAAGTGGCGGACAAGCGCGCCGAGCGGTTTCGCGCCCGCATCACCGAGGTGCTGGCGAGCCGCGACATTGAGGCCATGCGCGAACAGGTGAGCCTTTACCAGCAGGAGCACGGCGTGCCGGTGATCGACATTGCCGCCGCCCTGGCCCTGCTGGTGCAGGGTGAAAAGCCCCTGCAGGCCGGCAAGGGCGGGCGCGCGGACGCGGCCGAGGACACCCCGCGCGGCGGTACGGACTACGCGCGTGGCGGCTCAGAGCAAGCCCGCGGCAGCGCAAGCAAGCCCCCCCGCACCAAAGCGCGCGACTTCGACGACAAGCCCCGAGAGCCGAAAAAGCCGCGCCTTGAGCGCACCCACCCGGACGTGGGCATGGAGCGCTTTCGTATCGAAGTGGGCCACAGTCACGGCGTGAAGCCCGGCAACATCGTGGGCGCCATTGCCAACGAGGCGGAAATCGACAGCCAATACATTGGCCACATCGCAATTTTTGACGATCACAGCACCGTTGACCTGCCAGAAGGCATGCCAAAAGAGCTGTTCCAGCACCTGAAAAAAGTGTGGGTGAGCGGCCAGCGCCTGCAGATCAGCCGGCTGGATGCGGCGGGGCGTGGCGAATCAGCGCGTGGTGAATCGGGGCGGGCAGAAAGAGGCTCTGCTGGCAAGGGCAAACGCCCCGCGAGCAAGGGTCCCAAGGCGCAGGAAAAACGAGGGGCTAAGCAAGGGGCCAAGCAAGGAGAAAAGCCTACCGGAGCACCCGGCAAAACGGCCGGTAAAAGCCCGGGCAAAAAGCCCGGCGCTGGCAAAAAGTCCTTCCGCTAGGCAACATCCCTGGCTGTGGGGGCCGGCCGGCCCCCGCATCCCGTATTCGCCTGCATCAGGCCTTCTTTACAAACTCCGACTTCAGCTTCATCGCGCCGATCCCGTCGATCTTGCAGTCCAAGTTGTGGTCGCCCTCCACCAGGCGCACGTTCTTGACCTTGGTGCCCACCTTCACTACCGACGACGAGCCCTTCACTTTCAGGTCTTTGATCACCGTCACCGTGTCGCCGTCGGCCAGGCGGTTGCCGTTGGCATCCAGCACCTGCAGGCCGTCATCGGCTGCCTCGCTGGCATCGCCAGACCACTCGTGGCCGCATTCCGGGCACACAAAGTGGTCCCGGTCCTGGTAGGTGTAGCTGCCCTGGCATTGGGGACAGGGGGGAAATTCACTCATGCTGTGTCCTTTGTGGCCCGCCCTCAGGGCAGGGCCTTTTCCAGTTCGTGGATCTGGTAGCTCAGCTCTTCGGTTTTTTCCCGGAACAGCTGCTGGGCGTCCGCCAGGCCCTGGTTGTAGATCACCGGGCCCAGTTCGGCGGCGATGAAGTCGATCAGAAATTCCGCCTCAAAGGCGCCGATATCCTGGTCCAATTCGTCGCTGACATAGGTTTTTACCCGCGCCACCAGGCGGGATTTCTGCTCGTCGCTGAGCTTAAGCTCGTCCATATTCTGGTGTCCTGTTGTAAGGGCAAGGGTTAGGGCAAGGGCAAAGGCGCGCCCGCCAGTTCGCGGGTGAGTTGCGCGGCGGGAATGGCGCGGCACTGGCGGAACCGCTCGCCCGCCCAGAGGGGTGAACAGTCGCCGCTGCCGCGCGCCTCAAAGCCGGCCCGCAGGGGCGCGATGGCAGTGGCCGCCAGGGGAAATTCGGGCGCCATTGTACTGACCGGGCCCAGCTCGCGCATCAGGCGATTGCAGATGCCGCGTGCCAGGCGGCCGGAAAACAGGTTGGTGAGGGCCGTGTTGGCCTGCTCCGGTGCGCTGATCGCCGCCCGGTGCACCGTCGAGGTGGTGGCCTCCGGGCACAGCAGGTAGGCGGTGCCCACCTGTACCGAGGCGGCACCGGCCTGCAGGGCGGCGCTGACGTCGGCGTGCTCTGCAATGCCGCCGCTGGCGATCACCGGCACACCAACCGCCGCCACAATCTGCCGCAGCAGTGTGGTGGTATCGGTCTGGCCGGCCAGGCCCGGGTCAAGAAAATGCCCGCGGTGCCCACCGGCCTCTAGGCCCTGGGCGATGATGGCGTCCACGCCGCGCTCAGCCAGCCACCGGGCCTCGGCCACCGTGGTGGCGGTGGCTATCACCTGCGCCCCCCAGCGGCGCACCCGGGCCAACAGGTCGGGCGCGGGCAAGCCAAAGTGAAAACTCACCACCGCGGGTTCGAAGGCTTCCAGTACATCTGCCGCCGCGTGGCTGAAGGGCTGGCGGCCGCCGGCGCGGGGCGCATCCGGTGCCGCAATGCCCAGCTCCCGGTAGAAGGGCGCCAGGGCCGAGCGCCAGCGGGCTTCGGCCTGCGGGTTGGGCTCGGGCGAGCGGTGGCAGAAGAAGTTCACGTTGTAGGGCTTGCCGGTGCCGGCGGTGATGGCGCGCAGCTCGGCGGCGAGCGCGTCTTGCCCCAGCATGGCGCAGGGCAGCGAGCCCAGCCCCCCGGCATTGCACACCGCAATGGCCAGGGCACTGCCCTGAACCCCGGCCATGGGCGCCTGGATGATGGGCAGCGCAGTGCCGGGGAAGTGTGTGCCAGGCATTACCAGTCCTCCCGTCGGGATTGCTTGCTTGGTGTAGACGCGCCATCAGGCGCCGGGGGCGGGTACATCGGCCTTCTCCACATTCTGCTCGCGGGTGATCTCGCGGGCGAACTGTCGGTCGTCGGCATCGGCTTCCAGGCCCTCGCCGTTGGCGCTGCGGGCCGGGTTGAATGCCAGCCGGGTGAACAGGGGAAAGTGGTCCGAGCCGATGTGAGGCATGCGCTGGATGCACGCCACCGTAAAGTGCTCGCTGTGGAACAGGTGATCCAGCGGCCAGCGCAGTAGCGGGTATCCGGCGTGAAAGGTGTTGAACATGCCGCGGCCCACGCGCGGGTCCAGCAGGCCGCTGAGTTTGCGAAACAGGCGGGTGGTGCGCGACCAGGCCACATCGTTGAGGTCGCCGGTCACAATCAATGGCTGGTCGCTGTCGGCTACGCTGCGCGCCACTACAATCAGCTCCGCATCGCGCTCGGCGGATTCCGGGTTCTCCGTGGGGCTGGGCGGGGCCGGGTGCAAAAAGTGCATGCGCACGCTGTCGCCGGTGCGCAGCCACACCAGGGCGTGCATGGAGGGCACATCGTCCTCCACCAGAAAATCGATGGTTGTATCCTCCAGCGGCAGGCGCGAATACACGTGCATGCCGTAGAGGTTATCCAGCGGGCACTTGATGGTGTAGGGCATGTCCTGCTCGAGCTCGGCCAGCTGGCCCTCCCACCAGTGGTCTGATTCCAGCGTTACCAGAATATCGGGCTGGTACTGGTGCACCAGGGCAATCAACTGGTGCGCCTGGCGGTTGGGGGTCAGTACATTGGCGGTGAGAATGCTGATATGGCGCTCGGGCTCTACCTGGAGACTGGCGGCGGCTACCTCCAGCCGCCACAGGCGGGTGTAGGGCAGTATCCAGCGCAGTTGCCAGCACAGGGCGGCCAGCACTGCGGCGCTCATCAGCCAGGCAGCGGGCTGGCCGTAATCCAGCAGCCAGGCCTGGGTGGCCAGCAGCAGGGCGGCCAGCACCGCCAGTTGCAGGCGCGGAAAATCAAGCCCGCGAACCAGCCAGTGCGAATGCCGTAGCAGGGGCAGGGTGGTGGCCAGCACCACCAGGCAGGAGAGTACAAACAGAGTGAGTGTCATTGCGGGTCGCTGTGGATAGTGGGCAGGCGGTCGGGCTCAGAAGGACAGGTAGGCAAGGTAGACGCACAAAAAGGTGCCCACAATGTAGGTGCCCAGGGCGCCGACAAAGCGCAGGGGCTGGGGTTTGGCGATGCTGGCGGACATGACCATGCCGGCAAAATGGCAGTAGCGGGCCAGCACCAGCGCCCCCATGGCCCACGGCACCCAGGCCACCAGCACAGCGCCGGTCTGGCCAATGGCGTAAATCAGGATGGCCGCAAAGGGCGCGTATTCCACGGCATTGGCATGTGCCCTGACCGCCTTATGCAGCGTATCGGTGGGGTCGTCCGGGTAACCCGAACCCAGCCCGGCCTTGTTCCTGCACAGGGACACATAAAAGCCGCCGGCGAAAACCAGCAGGCCGAGTAGCGCGATACAAAGAAGGGTGAAGTTCATGGTTGCTTGCCCCCAGGCCTGATTTTGTCGCCGACGCATCAGCGCGCCCGCACAACTGGCCAACAGTGTACTGAAATTCGCTGCCGGGGGCAGTCAACGGGCCTGCGCATTGGCCGGCATTCAGCCAGTAACTACGGTTTCCCTGCGGGGGTGCCTTTTTGTTACCGGCCGGGCTGCAGGTGCCAGGCGATTTCCACTGCCTCGGCCTTGCCCTTCAGCCCACCCGGCACGGCCTTGCGGGCCAGCTCGGTGATCTGGTAGATGCCCTGGTACTGGCGTTGCACCTCGGGCCCGTCGATGGAGAAGGGCGGGCCGTCCAGTTGCGCTGGGTCGTAGGCCAGGGTGACCAGCAGCTGCGGCGCAGCGGCGGTGATGGCTGCCAGGTGGGCGCTGTAGCGCCGCCGGATATCAGCCGGAAGGGCCACCAGGGCGGCGCGGTCGTAGATGGCCTGTACCGGCTCCAGGGCCTGTGCGTTCAGCGCGAAAATGTCGCCGACGAAGATGTCGATGTGCTCTGCGCGGTAGTGGGCCAGTGCACCGGTCTCTTTCACGTCTGGCGTCAGGCCCAGTTCGCTGAACAGCTGACGGATGGCGAGTTGGCTCAGCTCCGCGCCGGCAACGCGGTAGCCCTGTGCCAGCAGCCACGCAATGTCGCGGGTTTTGCCGCACAGGGGAAGGAAGATGCGGCTGCCGGTGGCAAGGCCAAGGCGTGGTAAGTGAGTTTGCAGCAGGGCGTTGGGCGCCCCTTCGTGGAAGGCGATGTCGCCCTCGCGCCATTTGTGGTGCCAGAATTCAGTGTCCATGAATGTTCATCCCCTTTGAAAGGTTGTGCTTGCTCGGCTTGCTTGATTTGCACGGCTTACACGGTTTGCCGGTGGGTGGCTGGCGCGCTTGTTTCCCGCCAGGTACCGCTCTACTATGCCAATTCAAGTCGACTTTAAGTCAACGGTTAATTGGTACCGTATTCGGGTTTATCGCATGGACATTGCCGAAGTTGCCAGCGCCTCCGGGCTACCCGCCTCGACGCTGCGTTACTACGAAGACAAGGGGCTGATACGCTCCATCGGGCGGGTGGGGCTGCGCCGGCAGTTCAGCGCCAATGTGCTTGAGCGCCTGGCGCTGATCAAACTGGGCAGCCGGGTGGGCTTTTCGCTGGATGAAATGCTGGCCATGTTCACCCCGGACGGGCCGGCCATCGACCGCGATCTCCTTACGGCCAAGGCGCAGGCGCTGGATGCGAAAATCCAAGAGCTTACGCTGATGCGCGACGGCCTGCGCCACGCCGCCGCCTGCACCGCGCCCAGCCACTTCGAGTGCCCCAAGTTCCTGCGCATCCTGCGCTTCGCCCAGCGCTGGCGCGATCGCTGAGGCGAGGACCGGCAGCAGGCCCCGCAGCACAAAACACAAAACATAGCGCACAAAACATAGGACATAAAAAAGCCCCGCAGCTGTTCAGGCTGCGGGGCTTTTGCTTACCGTTTAGGCGCTGGGGCGAATCAGGCGGCGGTTATCTCGCTGATTTCCACCGCTGCAATCCGCTTGCCTTCCTCGGCGCTCTTCTGGAACTCCACAATCTGGTCGAAGTTCATGTAGCGGTAGATTTCGGCGCTCATGGAATCCAGGTTTTTGGCGTATTCCATGTACTCCGCCGGGGTTGGCAGTTTGCCGAGGATCGCGCCCACGCTGGCCAGCTCGGCGCTGGTCAGGTAGACGTTGGCGCCGTCGCCCAGGCGGTTGGGGAAGTTACGGGTGGAGGTGGACAGCACGGTGCTGTTGGCCGCCACGCGCGCCTGGTTGCCCATGCACAGGGAGCAGCCGGGCATTTCGGTGCGGGCACCGGCAGCGCCGAAGATGTTGAAGTAGCCTTCTTCCATCAGCTGGTGTTCGTCCATGCGGGTGGGGGGGCTGATCCACATGCGGGTGGAGATACCGCCCTTGTGCTGCTCCAGCAGTTTGCCGGCGGCGCGGAAGTGGCCGATGTTGGTCATGCAGGAGCCGATGAACACTTCGTCCACTTTGTCGCCCGCCACTTCAGACAGCAGTTTCGCGTCATCCGGGTCGTTGGGGCAGCACACCACCGGCTCGGTCACGTCCGCCAGGTCGATCTCGATCACCGCTGCGTACTCGGCGTCGGCGTCGGCTTCCATCAGCTCGGGGTTGGCCAGCCACTCTTCCATCTTCTGGGCGCGGCGCTCCAGGGTGCGCGGGTCACCGTAGCCCTCGGCCACCATGCTGCGCAGCAGCACGATGTTGGAGCGCAGGTATTCGGCAATGGCGCTTTCCGGCAGTTTGATGGTGCAGCCGGCGGCGGAGCGCTCGGCGGAGGCGTCGGACAGCTCGAAGGCCTGCTCCACGGTCAGGTGGTCAAGGCCTTCAATTTCCAGTACACGGCCGGAGAAGATGTTTTTCTTGCCCTTCTTCTCGACGGTCAGCAGGCCTTCCTGGATGGCGTAGTAGGGAATGGCGTGCACCAGGTCGCGCAGGGTGATACCGGGCTGCATTTTGCCCTTGAAGCGCACCAGTACCGATTCCGGCATGTCCAGCGGCATTACGCCGGTGGCGGCCGCAAAGGCCACCAGGCCAGAGCCCGCCGGGAAGGAGATGCCCATCGGGAAGCGGGTGTGGGAATCGCCGCCAGTGCCCACGGTGTCGGGCAGCAGCATGCGGTTCAGCCAGCTGTGGATGATGCCATCGCCCGGGCGAAGGCTGACGCCGCCGCGGGTCATGATGAAGTCGGGCAGGGTGTGCTGGGTGTCGATGTCCACCGGCTTGGGGTAGGCCGCGGTGTGGCAGAAGGACTGCATGGTCAAGTCGGCAGAGAAGCCGAGGCAGGCCAGGTCTTTCAGCTCGTCGCGGGTCATCGGGCCGGTGGTGTCCTGGGAGCCCACGGTGGTCATTTTCGGCTCACAGTAGGTGCCGGGGCGCACGCCCTCAACGCCACAGGCCTTGCCCACCATCTTCTGGGCCAGGGTGTAGCCCTTGCCGGTGTCGGCCGGCTGCTCCGGGGTGCGGAACAGGTCGGAGGCGGGCAGGCCTAGCGCTTCGCGGGCCTTGCCGGTTAGGCCGCGCCCGATGATCAGGTTGATGCGCCCGCCGGCGCGCACTTCGTCCAGCAGCACGTCGGACTTCAGTTCGAACTCGGAAACGGTGTCGCCGGCTTCGTTGAGGATTTTGCCTTCATAGGGGCGAATCTCGATCACGTCGCCCATGTTCAGGTTGTCCACGTCGGCTTCAAACACCAGGGCGCCGGCATCTTCCATGGTGTTGTAGAAGATGGGAGCCACTTTGCCGCCGATGCAGATGCCGCCGCCTTTTTTGTTGGGCACGCCGGGCATGTCGTCGCCGAAGAACCACAGCACGGAGTTGGTGGCGGATTTGCGGGAGGAACCGGTGCCCACCACGTCGCCCACGAAGGCCACCGGCAGGCCCTTGGCCTTGATCTCGTCAACCTGCTGCATGGGGCCGGTGACGCCGTGTTCTTGCGGGGTCAGGCCGTCGCGGGTCATTTTGTACATGGCGCGGGCGTGCAGGGGGATGTCCGGGCGGCTCCAGGCATCGGGTGCCGGGGACAGGTCGTCGGTGTTGGTTTCGCCGGTTACCTTGAACACGGCAACCTTGATCGACTCGGCCACTGCCTCGCGGGCAGTGAACCACTCGCCTTCGGCCCAGGATTCCAGCACCGCCTTGGCGTTGGCATTGCCGGCCTTGGCCAGCTCGTCCACGTCGTGGAAGGCGTCGAACATCAGCAGGGTGTGCTTGAGTTCGGTGGCGGCCAGCTCGCCCAGCTCGGCGTCTTCCAGCAGTTCCACCAGGGTGGCGATGTTGTAGCCGCCGTGCATGTTGCCCAGCAGTTTGACTGCGGCGGCCTTGTCGATCAGGGGGCTTTCGGCCTCGCCCTTGACGATGGCAGACAGGAAGCCGGCCTTAACGTAGGCGGCTTCGTCCACACCGGGGGGCACGCGGTCGGTGATCAGTTCCAGCAGGAAGGCCTCTTCCCCGGCGGGCGGGTTTTTCAGCAGCTCCACCAGGCCGGCAACCTGCTCGGCATTTAGCGGCTTGGGTGGGATGTCCTGGGCGGCGCGTTCCGCCACGTGTTCGCGATAGGCTTCTAGCACGGTAGAGCTCCTTGTGAGATGGCCGCCCGGAAACAGGGTCGCGGCAGTTGCAGACCCCCGGGGCAGTCCGGTGAAGGAAAAATCGGGGCGCAATTATAGCCGAGTCGCTGAAACAATTAAATTAATCAAGCGCTTATACCGTGCATTCATTCGGCTGATACCTTAGACTGACGACGCTGTTGTCCGCCTCGCCCGATTCGCATCCTATGCACGACCCCACCATCAAAACCCCCTGTATCGGCGTCTGTTCCACCGGTATTGGCGATGCTGTGTGCCGGGGCTGCAAGCGCTTCAGTCACGAGGTGATCAACTGGAACAGCTACACCCCGGAGCAGAAGCGCGCCATCGATGCGCGCCTGTCGGGCTTTCTGTCCCAGTGTGTGAGCAACAAGCTGGCGGTGACCGACAAGGCCCTGCTGCAGTGGCAGCTTAAGGTGCAGAACGTGCGCTTTGTTGCCCACCACGATGAGTACTGCTGGGTGTTCAGCCTGCTCAAGGCCGGGGCCGGGCAGATTACCGACACCAGCGAGTTCGGCTTCATGGTCAACCCGGATTTTGCCGACATGCCCCTGCAGCAGCTGCGCGACACCATCGACCGGGAGTTTTTCATCCTCTCCGACGCCCACTACGAGCGCTACATCGCCACGCCAGACCTGTTCGCCGGAGCCGGCTCGTGAGCGCGGTGGATATCAGTCATATCCTCGATTTTTTGCCCTGCGCCACGCCCCGGGCCTGGGTGGACTGGGCCTTGCAGCACCCGCAACTGCTGCTGATCGACCACGCCAATTGCGAAAAGAAGGCCGCCTCCACGGCGCTGAACCTGATGTACCGCTACACCGACCAGCCGGTGCTGCTGAACAAACTGTCGCGCTTGGCGCGGGAGGAGCTGCGCCACTTCGAGCAGGTGATCGCCCTGATGGGCAAGCGGGGCGTTGCCTACCCCCAGCTCAGCGCCGCCCGCTACGCCGGTGCACTGCGCGAGCAGGTGCGGCGCAACGAGCCGGGGCGCCTGGTGGATACCCTGTTGGTGGGGGCGATTATCGAGGCGCGCTCCTGCGAGCGTTTTGCGGCCATCGCGCCGGAACTGGACCAGGAGTTGGGGCAGTTTTACCGCTCGTTGCTGAAGTCCGAATCGCGCCACTTCATGGATTACCTGAAGCTGGCCCGCAGCGTGAGTGCCGGCGCCGAGGTGGACGAGCGGTTGCCGGTGCTGCTGGCGGTGGAGCAGGGGCTGATCGAGTCGCCGGACACGGAATTTCGCTTTCACAGCGGGGTGCCGGCAGCGGCATAGTGGCGCGGGTTTGCCTTAATTAATAGTATTGCGGTTATGGCTTAAGTAGTCGCCCTAACTATTTGGCAATATTCAGTTTTTCGAAACTTAATGTGCTGCCTGAACTCGCCTTCAACAGCAGGGCCGAGTCGTGCCAGTCCCCCAGCACCCAGCGCTCGCCATTGGCGTGCCGGTGATGGTCCGGGCGGTGGGTGTGACCGTGAATCAGGCAGTCCACGCCGTGCTCGCGCAGGGCGGCTTCCACCTCCCGGGGCGTCACGTCCATGATGTCTTCCGCCTTGTTGGAGTTGGACTCGCTGCTCATGCTGCGCAACTGCGCCGCCAGTGCCCGGCGCTCCGCCAGGGGGCGGGCCAGCACCTCGGCCTGCCAGGCGGGGCTGCGGGCCATGGCGCGAAACTGCAAGTAGTCCGTATCGCCGGTGCACAGGCTGTCGCCGTGCATCAGCAGCACGCGGTGGCCGTAGAGGTCGATCACACTGGGGTCGGGGAGGAGGGTGGCGCCAGCGCGCCGGGCAAAGTCCTCGCCCAGCAGGAAGTCGCGGTTGCCCACCATCAGGTACAGGGCCGGGCCGGCGGCGCTGAAGTCCGCCAGCCAGCTCGCCACCTGTTGCCCCAGTGGGGCGTCATCGTCATCGCCGATCCAGGCTTCAAAGAAGTCCCCCAGAATGTAGAGGGCGTCGGCGTGGCGGTGGGCGTCAAGAAACTCGCTGAAGGCCCGCGTTACTGCGGGCCGGCCGGGGTCCAGGTGCAGGTCGGAAATGAACCAGGTGCCGGCCACGGGGCGTTGTCAGCCTTCGACGATGTCCACGGTCTCGATGATGACCGGTTCGGCGGGCACGTCTTGGTGACCGTTTTTGCTGGTGGTGGCCACGGCGCGGATTTTATCCAGCACCTCGGCGCCCTCGGTCACCTTGCCAAACACACAGTAGCCCCAGCCCTGCATGTTCTTGCCGCTGTGGTTGAGGAAGTCGTTGTCCTTCACGTTGATGAAGAACTGGGCCGTGGCGGAGTGGGGGTCCATGGTGCGAGCCATGGCAATGGTGCCAAAGTCGTTCTTCAGGCCGTTGTCGGCCTCGTTCTCGATGGGCGCCTGGGTAGACTTCTGGTTCATGTCGGTGTCAAAGCCGCCGCCCTGAATCATGAAATTGTCGATCACGCGGTGGAAAATGGTGCCATCGTAGTGGCCGTCGCGGGCGTAGCTCAGGAAGTTCTCTACGGTTTTCGGGGCCTTTTCGGCGTCCAGGTCGAGGGTGATGGGGCCGAAGGTAGTGCGGATAATGACCATAACGTGCGTCCTGCTATAGCGTTGTCGATGGAATGGAACGTAAAAAGGGGCGGCAATGATACGGGCTTTTCCCGGCCTGCGCGAGCGGTGCGGTTTTCGGTGCGCTTTTCGGTGTAAGAGCTATCGCTGAGCCGCTATAATACGCGCCCTTTTTACCCCCGATTCACCTACCGCAGACACTGAAGGATCTATGGACAACAAGCCCGCCAACAACTTCCTCCACCAGATTGTAGCCGAGGATCTGGAGGCCGGCCGGGTGAGCGAGGTCATCACCCGCTTTCCGCCGGAGCCCAACGGCTATCTTCATGTGGGCCACGCCAAGTCCATCTGCCTGAACTTCGGCATGGCCGAGCGCTTTGGCGGCCAGTGTAACCTGCGCTTTGACGACACCAACCCGGAAAAGGAAAGCCCGGAATATGTGGCGTCCATCCAGGAGGACGTGCGCTGGCTGGGCTATGAGTGGGCGGGCGAGGTGCGCTATGCCTCCAGCTACTTCCAGCAGTTCTACGACTGGGCGGTGCATCTGGTCGAACAGGGCCATGCCTACGTGTGCGACCTGAA
This sequence comes from Parahaliea mediterranea, assembly GCF_003402235.1. GTDB lineage: Bacteria > Pseudomonadota > Gammaproteobacteria > Pseudomonadales > Halieaceae > Parahaliea > Parahaliea mediterranea. Next base: position 461,432 of record NZ_QEWO01000001.1, on the reverse strand, counting down.
CGCCGAGCAGGCCCGCGAATACCGCGGCACCCTGACCGAACCCGGCAAGAACAGCCCCTATCGCGAGCGCAGCGTCGAGGAGAACCTCGACCTGCTCGCGCGCATGCGCGCCGGTGAGTTCGACGAGGGCAGCAAAGTGCTGCGGGCCAGAATTGATATGGCCGCCCCCAACATGAACCTGCGCGATCCCATTCTCTACCGCATCCGCAAGGCCGAACATCACCAGACCGGCAACCAGTGGTGCATTTACCCCACCTACGACTTTGCCCACGGTCAGGAAGACGCCATTGAAGGGGTGACCCACTCCATCTGCACCCTGGAGTTTGAAGACCACCGCCCCCTGTACGACTGGCTGCTGGACCACCTGCCGGTGCCCAGCCGGCCGCGCCAGTACGAATTCGGCCGCCTCAACCTGAACTACACCGTGACCAGCAAGCGCAAACTCAAGCAGCTGGTGGACGAGGGCGTGGTGGCGGGCTGGGACGACCCGCGCATGCCCACCATCGCCGGCATGCGCCGGCGCGGCTTTACCCCGGCTTCCATCCGCAAATTCTGCGAGATGATTGGCGTTACCCGCTCCGACGGCGTGGTGGATGTGGCCATGCTGGAACACGCCATTCGCGACGACCTGAACGAGAACGCGCCCCGGGCCATGTGCGTGCTGCGCCCGCTGAAAGTGGTGCTCACCGACTATCCCGAAGGGCAGGTGGAGCGCCTGAGCGCCCCGGCCCACCCCAGCCGCGAAGATCTCGGCAGCCGCGAGTTGCCCTTTACCCGCGAGATTTACATCGACGCCGATGACTTCCGCGAAGAGGCCAACAAAAAGTTCAAGCGCCTGGTGCTGGGCAAGCGGGTGCGCCTGCGCAACGCCTATGTGATTGAGGCTGACAGCGTTGTGAAGGATGCCGCCGGGAATATCACCGAGGTGCACGCCCACACCGTGCCCAACACCATCGGCCTGGACCCGGAGGACGGCATCAAGCCCAAGGGCGTGATCCAGTGGGTGTCCGCCAGCGCGGGCCGGCAGGCCACCGTGCGGTTGTACGATCGCCTGTTCACCGACCCGGCGCCAGACAAGGGCGACAAGGATTTCATGGCCCTGGTGAACCCGGCCTCCCTCACCGTGGTGGAAGGCGCCTGGATCGAGCCGGGGCTGGCCGCGGCGCGGGCCGAGCAGAGCTTCCAGTTTGAGCGTGAAGGCTACTTTGTGGCAGACCGCCATGAGCACAGCGAGGCGGCCCCGGTGTTCAACATGACCATCGGCCTGCGCGACACCTGGAACAACGGATAGGCAGTTATGGCACTGAAGCTCTACAACACCCTGGGCGGCAAGAAGGAAGTCTTCGAGCCCATCGAACCCGGCAAGGTCAAAATGTACGTGTGTGGCCCCACGGTCTACAACCTGGCCCACATCGGCAACGCGCGCCCGGTGGTGGTGTTCGACACCCTGTACCGCCTGTTGCAGACCCATTTCGACGAGGTGATCTACGCCCGCAACATCACCGATGTCGACGACAAAATCATCGCCGCGGCGCGCGATGGCGAGCGCAGCATTGAATCGGTCACCGAGGAATTCACCGCCAAGTACCGCGAGGACATGGGCGAGTTGAATGCCTTGCCGCCGGACCTGGAGCCCCACGCCACCCACAACATCAAACCGATGATTGCGCTCACCGAAACGCTCATCGACAAAGGCCACGCCTACGCCGCCGAGGGCCATGTGCTGTTTGCGGTGGAGTCGATGGAAGACTACGGCAAGCTCTCCGGCCGGTCGCTGGAGGACATGCTGGCCGGCGCCCGGGTGGAGGTGGCCAGCTACAAGCGCCACCCCGGCGACTTCGTGCTGTGGAAGCCCGCCAAAGACGGCGAGCCCGGCTGGGACAGCCCCTGGGGCTACGGCCGCCCGGGCTGGCACCTGGAGTGCTCGGCCATGATCCGTGAACACCTGGGGGAGACCATCGACATTCACGGCGGCGGCCGCGACCTGATCTTCCCCCATCATGAGAACGAGATCGCCCAGAGTCGCTGCGCCCACGGCGGCGACTACGTGCGCTACTGGATGCACAACGCCTATATCGACATTGATGGCGAGAAGATGTCCAAGTCGCTGGGCAACGTGCGCACCGTGCGCGACCTGCTGCAGAAGTACCGCGGCGAGACCCTGCGCTTTGCGCTGCTGTCTGCCCACTACCGTTCGCCGCTGAACTTTTCCGCCGAGGTGCTGGATCAGGCAGACGCCACCCTCACGGGCCTGTACAACACCCTGCGGGAAGTGGACGACATTCCCCTGGATATGGAAGTCCAGCTGGCTGGCGAACCGTTCTACGAAGCCCTCAACGACGACCTCAACACACCGGTGGCCATCGCCGAAATTCACGCCCTGGCCAAGCAGCTGCACAAGTCCGGTGATGCCGACAAGCCGGCCTTGAAGGCAAAACTGCTGGTGGCGGGCAACCTGCTCGGCATACTCAACCAGCACCCCGAGGACTGGCTGCAGGGGGATAACGGCGAGGGCATCAGCGCTGCCGATGTGGAGGCGGCCATCCAGGCCCGCCAGGACGCCAAGGCCGCCAGGGATTATGCCCGCGCCGACGCCATCCGCGAGGAGTTACTGGTGCAGGGCGTTGTACTGGAGGATTCCCGCGAGGGCACCAAGTGGCGGCGTAGCTGACCCGGTGCGCGAGGGCCGGCTATACTTCGCCGCGGCACCCGCGTCATGGCCGGGTGGACCCTGTCAGCAGAGGACACCGGATTGAACGCACACTGCCTGGTCGTGGATGGCGACGAAGCCGCCAGCGAGGCCCTCGCCACCCTGGCGCGCGATGCCGGCTTCCAGACCTACCGGGTGAAATCCGTCGCGGATGCCAAAACCGTGCTGGCCGGCAAAACCATCGATGTACTGTTCGCTGCGCTGGACCTGCCCGGCGGCGACAGCGGCCTGCAATTACTCTCGCTACCGCAGGTGGCCGATACAGAAACCATCGTGCTGGCCGAGGCGGATGACCCGGAACGGGCCGATCTCGCTGTGCGCCAGGGCGCGGCCTGGTTTCTCTGCAAACCCTTCGACAACGACTACGTTAGCGCCCTGCTTGGCGACATTGCCGCCGAGTGCGCCGACAGTGGCGCCGGCGTGGGCGAGGATGTGACCGCCCAGGTGGTGGATCAGTTCGGTTTTTTGCGCGGCAGCTCGCGCCCCATGCGCAAGCTTTACCGCCAACTGCGCAAGGTGGCCGCGTCGGAGGCCAGCGTGCTGGTGTTCGGCGAATCCGGCACCGGCAAGGAGCTGGTGGCGCGCACCGTGCACACCCTGTCTGAGCGGCGCGAGGGCCCCTTTGTGGCGGTGAACTGCGCCGCGGTGGCGGAAAATCTCATGGAGAGCGAACTGTTCGGCCACGAGAAGGGCAGTTTCAGCGGTGCCGAGCGGCGCCATCACGGCTTCTTCGAGCGCGCCTCTGGCGGCACCCTGCTGCTGGATGAAATCACCGAGTTGGATCTGGAGTTGCAGGCCAAGCTGCTGCGCGTGCTCGAAACCCGCCTAGTGCGCCGGGTGGGCTCCGAGCAAGAACTACCCGTGGACGTGCGTGTGGTATCGGCCACCAACCGCCAGCCGGAGGACGCAGTCAGCGATGGCCGCCTGCGGGAGGACCTGTACTACCGCCTGGCCCAGGTGCCGCTGCAGCTGCCGCCATTGCGCAGGCGTGGCAATGATATCGGCGGCCTGGCGCAGTTTTTTCTCAACGAACTCAATGCTCACCACGGCACTGAACTGCGTTACAGTGCCAGTGCGCTGGAGCGCATTGCCGGCCATCGCTGGCCGGGGAATGTACGCCAGCTGAAGCACGCGGTGGAGCGTGCCTACATTCTGTCGGAAGCAGTGATTGAAGCGGATGTGTTTGAAACGGAGCTCGCTACCGCAGCGGCAGACGACGATGCCAATTCCGTTGAGATTCCCATTGGCACCAGCCTGGCGGATTCCGAGCGGGAGATCATCCTCGCCACACTGGCCCGGCACGACGGCGACAAGGCCGCAGCGGCGGAAGTGCTGGGGATCAGCCTCAAGACCCTGTACAACCGCCTGAAGCGCTACGAGGGCTGATTGCGCCGTCGGGCGGGTTGTAGCTGAAAGCTGTCGCTCTCTGCATCAAAGGCCACGCGCTGCCAGGGAATGCCGACCTGCTGCCAGCGGGTTTCCAGCAGTAATTGCTCCACCGTCCCCGTGTCGGTATCGACAATGGCCTGGCGAACCAGGCCAAGTTGCTGGCCGCGCAGGCCGAGTAGTAGCCTGGCATGATCCAGGCTGACAGTCATGGTTCGCATCGTCTTATACTGCCGTCGACGTCAAACCGCGCCGTCCCGTCAGCGGGGCCGGCGACCCAGTATGAAGAAGACGATGGCCAGAATCAGGCCGATGATAAACAGCGCCCAGGCAATCTCGGCGGCCACAGCGGCCACACCGCTCAAGCCCAGCACACCGGCGATCAAGGCGACGACTAAGAAAATCAGTGCCCAGTGCAACATAATCCTTACTCCTGTGTCGTTCTTGTGAAAGGGGGCGGGGCCCCCGTTTGTGTTGCTGTTGAATGCGCAGTGATAGAAAGCTCTGATATATAGAGCTTAGCTCTTGACGTTGAGGTTGTTGTTCACCTCGCGCACACCGTCAACATTGGCGGCAATTTTTTCCGCCAGGTCCTTGCCGGCATCGCTGTCGACCTCACCGCTCAGGGTTACCACGCGGTTCTTGGTATCCACGTTGATCTCCAGGCCTTCGGTGTTGCTGTTGGCCAGTAGCTTGATCTTCACCTCGGCAGTCAGCGTGGCGTCTTCCACACGGTTGGAAAAGTCATCCGCCGTTTCGTCAACATCGCGCTCGATGTAGTCGGCTTTTACCTCCAGTTCATTGTCCACCGACTCAATGCCGTCAATGCTGAGCGCGATCTGCTCGGCAAGGTCCTTGTCGATATCCGAAGCCACGGTACCCTCCAGGGTGACATGGGTGCCGTCCACATCCGGGTCGATGGCGAAGTTGTTCAGGTGGCGGTTGAACAGCAGTGCAGTTTCCAGCTTGCCCTCCATCCACGCTTCGCGCATGTCCTCACTCATGACATCGCTCTGCTTGGCGCCCTTGCTGTCGCCCGCCCAGGCGGCAGGCAGGTGGGTGGCTGCCACGGCACCGGCCAGTGCCAGAGAAAGCGTCAGGGGGCGAATACCTTGTTTGTGTTTCATAGTGCACTCCTTATCACACAGGTCAGCCTCGCTGGCCGGGTGGTTGCACCCTGGCCGCTGTTGCCAATGCGAGGCCCGTTTGCCGCCAGATCGGCGACGCTCGAAAGTGACGTTGCAGGGACCGTGCCAGATGCCAGGAAAACCGGCCCACGGCATTCGCCAGCCCAGTGGATACGGGGCTTGCGGGCGTTTACACGGTTGCCGGAGCAGGGCGTGGCAGGCGGTGTTATCGGCCCGGTATTTGTAAATTTGCCCCGGCGGGGGCGGTAAATCTTACAAACTGCGTGCCGCTGGAAGTTTTCCCTTGTGAGGCGGCGCCGTGATTCCTACTCTTCGCAGGGTTGATGATTGCCGGAGTGCGCCATGTCCCAGGGAAACACCACCGTTAACCGTCGCTGGCTGTGCGCCTGTCGAGTGCCCCTGCTGGCGCTGCTGTTGTTGCTGGCCGGCGGGCCACTGTTTGCAGCGGAGCCGGGTACGCAGTCTGAAGGCACTGGCGCGAACAGTGAAAGCGTGAGCCGCCTGATTGAAGTGCTCGAAGACCCCCAGCAGCGGGAGGAATTCCTCAACCACCTGCAGGCCCTGGAGTCGGTGGACAGTGCCGATGCCAATGACCCGGCGGTGCTGTCGGACACCCTGCGCCTGGAGGAGCGGGTGGGGCTGTTGCTGGAGAATTACATCGGCACACTGGAGAACATCGGTCTTGATCGCGGTGCGCTGGGCCGGGTGGCCACGCTCACTGGTGCCTTGCTGGTAATCGCCATCGGTGTGCTGCTGAATAACTGGCTGGCCAGGGTCCTCAACCGTCGCCTGGGCCGCTGGCGCGAGCGCTTTCATCTGGATACCGAACGCTTTGCCAGCCTGTTTGCCCTGCAAGTGTGGGGCGGTTTGGCCTTTGCCGCCCTGTTGCTGGTGTACACCCTGACCCAGGTATACACGCAGCAGCTGGCGCCGATGCTGCCGGAATCGCTGTTGCTGGGGATTGCCGAAACCGTGCTGGCGGTGTATCTGGTGGTGCTGCTGTTCATGCTGATCTGGGAGCTCAGCAACGCCATCATGGAATACGTGAGCGGTCGCGAGAACAGCATGAACACAGCCCGCGCCCAGACCTTGCTGCCCATGATGCGCAATGTGCTGCTGTTCATCCTGCTGATACTGGCGGCCATGGTGGTGCTGTCTGAACTTGGCATTGATGTCATGCCTTTGCTGGCCGGTGCCGGTGTGCTGGGTATTGCGGTGGGCTTTGGCGCCCAGACGCTGGTAAAGGACTTTCTCACCGGCTTCACCATCATTGCCGAAGACCTGGTGCACGTGGGGGATGTGGTCACCGTGGGTGGGCGCACCGGCGAGGTCACCCGCCTGACCATTCGCAAAATGGAATTGCGCTCGCTGGAAGGTACGGTGCACACGGTGCCCTTCAGCGAGATATCCGTGGTGGACAACCTCACCAAGGACTTCAGCTACTATATGTTCAACGTGGGCGTGGCCTACCGGGAAGACATCGACGCGGTGATCCAGTGCTTGCGGGAGGTGGACGAGGACATGCGCGCCGACGATGAATTCAGCTCACAAATCCTGGGGCCACTGGAAGTGCTGGGCGTGGATGAATTCGCCGACAGCGCGGTGGTGATCAAGGCCCGCACCCGCACCGCGGCCCGCTCCAAGTGGCGGGTCGGGCGCGAGTTCAATCGCCGTATGAAATACGCTTTTGACGAGCGCAACATTGAGATTCCCTTTCCCCACCAGACGCTGTTTTTCGGTGAGACCCGGGAGGGTGAGCCCCAGCCGGCGGCCAGGGAACTCTTTGCGGCGGCTAGCCCAGAGACTTCTCCCCGGACTCCACGCTCTGCATGATCAGGGTGTTGATGGTCATGGGGCCAACGCCACCCGGTACCGGGGTGTAGGCGCTGGCCCGCTCGGCCAGCGGCGCCAGTTCCACATCGCCCACGCCGCCGGGGTGGTAACCCGCATCCACCACAACCGCGCCGTCCTTGATCCACTCGGCCTTGATGAATTCCGGCTTGCCCACGGCGCCCACCAAAATGTCGGCCTGTGCCACAAGGGCCGGCAGATCCTGTGTGCGTGAGTGGCAAATGGTGACGGTGGCGTTCTTCTGCAGCAGCATCATGGCCATCGGTTTGCCGAGAATGGGGCTGCGGCCGACCACCACGGCGTGCTTGCCCTCGATCTCGATGTCGTAGGCCGCAAGCAAACGCATGATGCCCTGGGGTGTGGCGCAGCCGTAGGCGTCTTCGCCCATGGCCATGCGGCCAAAGCCCAGGCAAGTGACGCCGTCCACGTCCTTGGACAGGGCAATCGCGTCGAAGCAGGCGCGCTCGTCAATCTGCTCTGGCACAGGGTGTTGCAGCAGAATGCCGTGTACGTCCGGGTTGTTGTTGAGTTCGTTGATTTTGGCCAGCAACTCGTCGGTGGTGGTGGAGGCGGGCATTTCCACCGCCATTGAATCCATGCCCACGCGGCGGCAGGCGTTGCCTTTCATCTTCACGTAGGTGGCGGAGGCCGGGTCGTCTCCCACCAGAATGGTGGCCAGAATGGGCGTTTTGCCGCCGGATTGTTCTTTCAGCGCTTCAACCCGTTGCAGCAGTGCTGCCTCGGTTTGCTGCGCCAGCGCCTTGCCATCGAGTACCAGTGCCGACATGAACACAATTCCTGAGAAGAGGAGAAAATGGCGGGGGTAGAAGGATTCGAACCCTCGACCCACGGCTTAGAAGGCCGTTGCTCTATCCAACTGAGCTATACCCCCGGAACAGGGCGGGCATTATACAGGGCTGTATGCCCGAGCAGAACCGCTCGGGGCGAGCGGCTGGGGGAAATTGGGGTGGCCGAGGGGTCTCGAACCCCCCACCTCCGGAGCCACAATCCGGTGCTCTACCCGATGAGCTACGGCCACCATCGCGGGTTTGAAATCACTGTTGCCCAACTCACCAGATTGTGGCGGATAAGTTGGTCGGGGTAGAGAGATTCGAACTCCCGACATCCTGCTCCCAAAGCAGGCGCGCTACCAGACTGCGCTATACCCCGAACAGTAATGCGGGGAAGCTTTGCCGCCCCTCGATTTCAGGAGGCGCATGATACTGAGGGCGCCCCCAAGCGTCAACGGAAAATCTTGCGCCTCCCGCTGTGGCTACAGCACGAGTGTTTTGCAGTAGCTCATTTCGCGAATGGCGTACTTGATGCCTTCGCGCCCCACGCCGCTGGCCTTCACGCCGCCAAAGGGAAAGTGCTCGGTGCGAAAGCCGGGGCCGTCGTTCACCGCCAGGGTGCCCACTTCCAACTCGTCAAACAGGCGGCGCACCAGGGCGAGGTTGTTGCTGAATACACCGCCCTGCAGGCCGTAGATGCTGTTGTTGATGATGGGGATGATTTCATCCACCGCGCTGAAGCGGTACAGGGGCAGCACCGGGCCGAATACTTCCTCGCGCATCAGGTCGCAATCCGCCGGTACGTTCTCCAGCACGGTGGGCCACACGAAGGCGCCCTCGTAGCGATGGCCAAGGGCGACGCTGGCGCCGGCATCCACCGCCTGCTGCACACTGCGCTGGATGGCCTGGGCGGCCTGGCGGTGAATCACCGGGCCGACGAAAGTGTCCGGTTCCATCGGGTCGCCCACCTTGAGGGCACCGGCGCGTGCCAGCAGGCGCTCGCGGAAGTCATCGTACACCGCCTGGTGAATGAACAGGCGCTTGGCGGCGGTGCAGCGCTGGCCGGCGGTGGCCAGGCGGTGGTTGATGGCGGCGTTCACTGCGGCGTCCAGGTCGGCGTCGTCCATCACGATCAGGGGGTCGTTACCACCCAGTTCCAGCAGCAGCTTTTTGTAGCCCGCCGCGGCGGCTATGGCATCTGCCGCCGCGCTGCCGCCGGTAAAGTTGATAGCGTCGATGCCAGGGTGGGCGTTGAGGCGGTCCATATCCGCCAGGGCCGGCACGCACAGCTGCAGGGCGTCTTCGGGCATGCCGGCTTCGTAGCAGAGCTCCACCAGGCGCCGGGCCGACACGGTGTTCTGGGGGCCGGGCTTGAACAGGACGGTGTTGCCCGCCGCATAGGCCGGGCCAATCTTGTGCACGGCAATGTTGATGGGAAAGTTAAATGGCGTGATGCACAGCACGGTGCCTAGCGGGCGCCAGCAGACAATGCCCATCTTGCCGCCCATGGGGGCGTAGGCATCCGAATCCAGGGCTTCGCCGCTGATCTGGCGGGCTTCTTCGCTGCAGGCCAGGGCGGCGTTGGTGGCGCGCTGCATTTCCACCCGGGCGTCGGAAATGGTCTTGCCGGTCTCCCGGGTAATCAGGGTCGCCAGGGCGTCGCTGTTGTCTCGCAACAGCTGTGCCAGTTTGCCCAGCACCGCGGCGCGCTCGCAGGCCAGGGTCTGGCGCTGGCGCTGCCGGCCCTGGCGCAGTCGCCCCAGGGCGGCCTCCACATCCTGCCAGTGGGTGTAGGGGTATTCGCCCAACACGCTGTTGTCGTAGGGGTTGGTGACGGTATAGGTTGCAGGCATCTCAGACTCCCATCTGGATCAATTGGTAGCCGATGCGCAGGGCGGCCAGCATCAGGGCCAGGCGCATCAATTGCAAAAAATGCCGGGCGCTCACACGCTCAAGCAGCAGCAAGCCGAGGCGGGCGCCGATCACGGCGGACACGGTCAGCAGAATAATCAGGCCGGCATTGTCGGTGAAGGAAAAGCCCAGGTACAGGTAGGCCGGTACCTTGGTGAGGTGGGCGAACATCTGCATCAGCGACTTGTTGCAGACGATGGCCTCTTTGCTCAAATCCTCACGCAGGAAGAACACAGCCAGCAAGGGGTCAATGGCCCCCACCAGTATGCCCATGCCCCCGGTGACCAGCCCCACCCAGAAGAAGCCTCGGTCAGCAATGTTCAGATCCGGCAGCCGCGCCGGTTTGAACAGGGTGTACAGGATGAGCACAACCAGCAACAGCAGGGGAAAGAACTCGCCCACGTAGCGCACGATGAATACGGTGGTAGCGGCGGCGCCGATGGCGGCCCCCGCAGCAAAAGGCAGGCACATGCGCCAGCGGATGTGGCCGCGTAAAAACCAGCTGCGGGCGGCGTTGTTGAACACCTGCACGGCACCGTGAATGGGCACCAGCAGCCGCAGGGGCAGGCACAGGCTCATGGCGGCAAACATCAGCACACCGCCGGCCATGCCGGTGACGGAACTGATCAGGGACGCCAGGGCTGTGGCTGCCACCAGCCACAGCAGGGCGCCCTGTGAAAGATCGACCACATCCATTGCTACAGCCGGCCGTTTTTGTCGTTGGGAAATTGCCGGCCATGCTAGGGCGGCGCGGCCGGTTGCTGTAGGTCCAGGGAGGCGGACTTATGGGGCCAGCGGTTCAGGAGACGGATGCGGTTCAGGTCTTTCTTAGGGCCTGGTAGGGCCTTGTTTTCAGGACATGCCCCGCGCCGCGTTCAGTGCAACCGTCCAGCCGAAACGCTCGATGAGCCCCTGGAAGACGTCATCCAGTGGCGCGTGCAGGAGCAGTGGTTCGCCGGTCGCCGGGTGGTTTAACTGCAGTCCGTGACAGTGCAGCAACAGCCGGCCGGCCTGCAGTTGGCTGGCGAAAAAGCGATTGTGCACGCCCTTGCCGTGTTTGGCATCGCCGATGATCGGGTGGCCGATGTGCTTCATGTGACGGCGCAACTGGTGCTTGCGGCCGCTCAATGGGTGCAGTCGCACCAGTGAATAACGTGCGGTGGGGTAGCGATCTACCGCCTCGGGCAATTCGATGCTGGCCAGGCGTTGGAAATGGGTCAGCGCGTCCCGGGGCGGGCCGCGATCCTGCCCCAGCAGGGGGTCCGGGTCATCGCGAATGGGGTGATCTATCTCGCCCTGTTCGGGGCAGTAGCCGCGGACGATGGCGAGATAGTCTTTGTTCACCCGGCGCTGCTCAAACTGGCTGGCCACCTGCCGCGCGGTGTTGCTGTCCAGGGCAAACAGCAGCACCCCGGAGGTTGGCTTATCCAGCCGGTGCAGGGGGTATACGCGCTTTCCGAGCTGGTCGCGCAGTAGCTGCAGGGCAAAGCGGGTTTCCCGGCGGTCGATGGGGCTGCGGTGTACCAGCAGGCCGGCGGGTTTGTTGATGGCCACCAGTTGCTCGTCCTGGTAAAGCACGGCCAGCGCTTCTGCCGCAGGGGGAGTGTGCTGTGTCATGGGGCGGTGCTTGGCTCGTTGGCGGGCGAGGGGGCATCATCCCTGTTTTTAAGGGTTACCGCCGCGCAAAACAGCGGCGGTACCAGGAAGAACGAAATCACCGTGGATAGCAGAACGCCGCCCGCAATGGCCATGGCGAAGGGTGGCCAGAACTGGCTGCCTTCGAGAATCAATGGCAAAAAACCACCAAAGGTGGTGACAGTGGTGGATACAATATGCCGACTGGAATCCATCACCACCTGGCGTGCGGCCAGCGCGTTACCCTGGCTGGCCTGCGCGTTTTCCTGCAGGGCTGTCATGATGATGATGGCAGCGTTGATCGAAACCCCGATCGAGCCGATCACGCCGATCATGGCCTGCACCCCAAAGGGGTAGCGGAACAGCGCGAGGGAAAGCAGGCTCAGGCCCAGCGAGCAGACAAACACCAGGCCGGCAATAGCCGACAGTCGCCAGGAATTGAAGGTCATCACGATGGTGGCGAGCATGGCTGCCAGGATGGTGCCCATCGGCGCCATGATCTGTTCCACCACGTCGGCGCGCACGTCGGAATCGCCCCCGAACTGGTAGTGGTAGCCCGCTGGCAGGGCAATGGGGTTGGCGGCCAGGTCGGCCTGCAGGCTTTTCAGGGCCTCCTCTGGCAGCACGCCGCGCATCAGGAAGGCCTGCACGATGTTGACCCGCTCGCCGTTTTTGCGCGAGATGGGGCTGGAGGAGGGCAGCAGTTGCGGGGTGCCCAGCATACCCATGGCAACGCCGCCCATGGCTGGTTCGCCCGGCCCAGTGGCGCCAGCGGCAGTGCCGGCAATGCGCAGGGAGGCAATGTCCTGGGCGCCGCCCCAGTCCTCTTCGGCCAGGCGCACGCGCACTGGCAGGCGCTGGGTGTCCTCCAGCAGTTCGCCGCCGGTCAGGCCGCGCAGGCTGGCGTCGAGCGTATTGGCGGCATCGGCCAGGCTCAGTCCCGCCAGTTGTGCTCGTCCCTCGTCCACGTTGAACACCAGTTTGGGGGCGCCGCCGGACAGGCTGGCGTTGGAGTGGGTTACGTCAGGCACCTGTTCCATGCGCCGGCGAAACTGCTCACCCAGTGCCCGCAGGCGCTCTAGGTTGGGGCCGTAGATTTCTACTTCCAGTGGCGCCATGACTGGCGGTCCCTGGTCGATGCCGCGCACAATGACCCGCGCCTGGGGAAATTCCCGATCCACCTCCTGCTGGAGCCGGCGTATCAGGTTGTCGGTCTGGTTTTCATCGTGGGTGAGTACCAGCGCTTCGGCCCAGCTGGCGATACCTTCACGGTTGCGATACATGTTGTAGTAAAAGGCCGGGGGGCTCTCGCCGAGGGTCCAGTCAACACGGCGCACCAGGGGTTCGGCACGCAACTTGGCATCCAGTTGCTCGACCAGGGCCGCGGTGTCGTAGATGGAGCGTCCATCGGGCAGTTTCACCTGTACGTACATCTGGTCGCGGTCGGTGCCGGGGAAAAACTGGGCGGTCAGGCTGGGGAAGGCCAGAAAGCCCGTCAGCGGCAGGGCCAGGGCAAGGGCGATGGACGCGCCACGGTAGCGCAGGGCCCAGTCCAGCGCGTGGCTGAGCAGGCGCCCGCCACGGCCGCTGTCCATGCCCTGTTCCCACCAGTGGTGCTCCCGCTTCAAGCTGGCTGGCAGCAACCGCGCCGCCAGCACCGGCGTCAGGGTCATGGCCAGCAGCAGGGATGAGCCCAGCATCACCACCACCGCCTTGGCAATACTGCCCATGAAGTCGCCGGAGGGCCCCGGTAATACCACCATTGGCATAAAGGCGAGGATGGTGGTGAGGGTGCTGGAGAGCAGGGGAACGCGCAGGCGGTGTACCGAGGCGGTAATGGCCTGCAGGGGTGTTTCGCCCCGTTGCAGGTGCTTGCGGATTTCATCGGTCATGACAATGGAGCCGTCCACCACCAGCCCCAGCGCCACGATCAGGCCGGTGACCGACATCTGGTGAATCGCCACACCCCAGTAGTACAGCAGGGTCATGGACATCAGGCCGCACAGGGGCAGGATGACGGCGACCACCACGGCGGCGCGCCAACCCAGGGTGATCAGCAGCACCAGCAGCACCAATACCACGCCAACCACCAGGTTCTCGATTACCCCCTGCAGGCGCGCCTGGGTATATACGCTCTGGTCGTAGGTGGTGGTGACCTCAAGGCCGCCCGGGGCGTTGGCGCGCCAGTCATCCAGGAAGGCGGCAAATTGCTGGCTCCAGCGATCCACCTGTAAGCCGTCGGACATGGCAACGGCCACCAGAATGCCGGGCCTGCCATTGACAATGGCCATGGCCGGGGGCGGCGTGGTGTGGCTCTTGTAAACCCGCGCGATATCCCCGACACGCACACTGCCGCCGCTGCCGGCGTGCAGGGTCACGTCGCGTATTCGCGCCAGTGAGTCGAACTCGCCGCTCACTTCCACCAGCAGGTCGTTGCCGGCGCCACTGGCGCGGCCGGCGGCGATTTTCGGGTCCGCCTGCTGCAGGGCCTGGGTCACCTGGGCGAGGCTGAGGCCGCGCGAGGCGAGGGCGGCTTCATCCACCGCTACCCGCACCTCCTCGGCGGGTTCGCCGTACAGATCCACCCGTTCGGTACCGCTGACATTGCGCGCCGCATCCGCCAGGTCCAGGGCTATGCGGTGCAGCAGCGACAGGCTTACGGGGCGGTCTTCTGCAGCGCTGAGGGCGATGATGGTGGTGTAGGCGGTGAGGCGGTCGTCATCGAAAACGGGGGCGCTGGCGCCCGGGGGAAAGCGGTTTGAGACATCGCCGAGGGTGTCGCGGATCTCCGTCCAGGCGCGCTGGATGGCCTGCTTGGACAGGGTTTCCTCCAGCTTGATATTCAGGAAGGACACGCCGGCGGAGGACGTTGAGCTGATTTCGTCGATTTCGGGAATGCGCCGCAGTTCATCCTCCAGCGGCCGGGTGACCAGGGCTTCCACCCGGCCGGGCCCGGCACCGGGGAAGAAGGTGGTGACGGTGGCCAGGAAGTTGGTGATGCTGGGGTCTTCCTGGCGGCCGATGGAGCGCATGCTGCTGATGCCGGTGGCCAGAATGATGATGACCAGCAGAGCCACAAAGCGGCGATGGCGAAACAGAACCTGGGCCAGCATCGGTCAGGGCGCCAGTGGGGTCACGGCGGAGCCGGCCGCTATGCGGTGCAGGCCGTCGGCGACCACCGCCTGGCCGTCGGCAAGGGTGCCGCGCACAAAGGCTTTGTCGCCGCGCAGTTCCAGTACCTCTACCACCTCGCGTTCGGTGCGCCATTGCCCGTCCTGCTGGTTCACTGCCAGCACATTCCACACGCCGCGCTGGCCTTCCAGCAGGGCGCTGAGGGGCAGCCAGCCACCCTGTTCCGGTATGTCCCGCTGCAGCAGCAGGGTAACGGCCTCTCCATCAAGGGCGGCAGTGCCGGGGGGTAACTCGAACACCGCCACGGCAGCGCGGGTGTTTGGGTCCAGGTCTGGACGCACCGAGCGCAGCTTGGCCTGCAGGGTTTCGCCGCGCCAGCGCAGGGGGTAGGTACGCGCGGGCGCCAGGCTCGCTGCCAGTTCCGGTGTTACCCCGATATGTGCTTCGCGCGGCCCGCCCTGTATCAGCCGCAGGATGGGCGTGCCGGCGGTGATCACGGCACCCGGATCGATGTAGCGGGCGGCGACAATGCCATCGTAGGGTGCGCGCAGCGCGGTTTTTTCCAGTTCAATGTCCAGCCGCTCCAGTTGCGCGCTCACTGCCTTGTTTTGGGCGGCCAATGCCTGGGCCCGCAGGCGGGTTTCGTCAATTGCCTCCCTCGATACGGCACCGCTGGCTTGCAGATCCTGTTGTCGCTGGGCCTTGAGCTGCGCAAGTTCTAGGTCGGCTTGCAGGGTCTCGAGTTCCGCTGCGGCAGATTTACGCTGAGACTGCAGCAGGCGGTTGTCCAACTGCGCAAGCACATCGCCCGACGCCACTTCGCTGCCTTCGTTCACCGTCATGCTGGCGAGTTGCCCCGCCGATTCAAAGGCCAGATCTGCCCGGCGAGGGGCTTCGGTTACACCGAGAAAGCGACGCTCTTCCTGGTAGCTAGGCTGGAGGCGGTAGATGGTGGTGGCCACCGGCAAGGGTGCGGCATGTTGGCGCGACACAGCGGCGTCTGCACGCCATTTCAGCAGACTGCTCAGACCAATGGCAAAGGCCAGCGCCAGGGTGATACCCAGAAGGGTTTTGGGCAGCGTTGCCGGTGTGGGGGAGGGCGGCATGGCAGTAATCCTGGCGGCCTTTAGCGATGGGTTTGCGGCCAATGTTAGAGCCTTTAACATTTGTGTCAAGGCTGTTGGTTCGTCTTTTGCTGTCGATAAGCGCCGGAGCGCCCTTGCAGGGCATGACCCTTTCAGACACAATACGCGCCCTCTGCAGCCTGGTGCCCCCGACGGATAGACAGTCGGTGCCCGCTGCAGGCGCTGTGGTGGCCCGGGCGGTCCCCTCGCAACGATAGGTAGTGAACCCCGCCAGGCCCGGAAGGGAGCAACGGTAGTTACTGATTCGTGTGCCGGGGTGTGGCTGTTCGGGTCGCCTCCACTTTCTCTCTACCTTCTTTGTTCCTTCTCCCCTGTTCCTTCTCGCATTGCCCTCGCTATGGGTTGTTGTTTTCGCCTGTGCGGTGTGTGCTTTGCCTGGTGCAATTCGTTGCCCGTGGCGGCCTGCTTCCTTTCCTGCGCTGGCGCCGCTGGTGTATCCTAGCCCCTTTTGCAGTAAGGCAACCCACGGCATGTCCTATCAGGCACTGGCACGCAAATGGCGACCGAAGAGCTTTCGCGAAATGGTGGGCCAGGAGCATGTGCTGAAGGCCCTGATCAACGCGCTGGATCATGACCGTTTGCACCACGCCTATCTGTTCACCGGCACCCGCGGTGTGGGTAAAACCACCGTGGCCCGCATCTTCGCCAAGTGTCTCAACTGCGACGAGGGGGTGTCCTCCGAGCCCTGTGGCAAATGCGGCGCCTGTCTGGAGATTGCCGAAGGCAGGAGCGTGGATCTGCTGGAAGTGGATGCTGCCTCGCGCACCAAGGTGGAAGACACGCGGGAGCTGCTGGAAAACGTGCAGTACGCGCCCACCCGTTCGCGTTACAAGGTCTACCTCATTGACGAGGTGCACATGCTCTCCGCCAGCAGTTTCAACGCCCTGCTGAAAACCCTCGAAGAGCCGCCGCCCCACGTCAAGTTCCTGCTGGCCACCACCGACCCGCAGAAGCTGCCCGCCACGGTGCTGTCACGCTGCCTGCAATTCAACCTGAAGAACATGCCGCCCGAGCAGGTGGTGGGCCACTTAAAGCATGTGCTGGATCAGGAAATGGTGAGCTTCGAGGAGCCTGCCCTGTGGCTGCTGGGTCGCGCCGCGGCCGGGAGCATGCGCGACGCCCTCAGCCTTACCGACCAGGCCATTGCCTTTGGCTCCGGCGCCCTGCGCGAGAGCGAAGTGCGCACCATGCTGGGCACAGTGGACCTCACCTACGTCTACCAGGTGCTGGAAGCGGTGGTGGCCGGCGAGCCAGAAGCCTGCCTGCAGGTGGTGGCGGCCATGGGCGAGCACGCCCCGGACTTTGATTCCAGCCTGGAGGAACTCATTACCCTGCTGCACCGGGTGGCCCTGGCCCAGGTGGTGCCGGCAGCGGTGGACAACAGCTGGGGCGATGCGCAGCGAGTGACAGCGCTGGCTGGCAGCATGAGCGCCGAAGACGCCCAGCTGTATTACCAGATGGCCATCAACGGCAAGCGCGACCTGCCACTGGCCAGCGACCCGCGCAGCGGTTTTGAGATGATCCTGCTGCGCATGCTGGCCTTCCGCCCGGCCATTGCCATTGAATCCGCCGCTACCGTGGCAACCCTGACCCAGGCCGCCGGGGAGGAGGGCGGCCATGCCGTAAAAAAGCCTGAAACACCCCCGGAGCCGGCGCCGCCGGCCCCGCCTGCATCGTTTTCCGCAGCGACTTCTGCACCTTCTTCTGCATCGTCTTCTGCATCGTCTTCTGCATCGTCTTCCGTGCAGGCGCCGGTCGAGGCACAGGCTGTTCCCAACGCCCCTCCACAGGCCAGCGCCGCGCCGCAGGAAGCGGGCGAAGCGAAGGGCGCCAGGGCTCCTGGCGCCGGTGTTACCAGCCCCACCGCCACCGGTCCCGGCGCAAAGAGCGCGGCAGTCGAGGCCGCGCGGCGCGAAGAGGCGCCCCGTGTCTCGCCGCTGGCCGCGTTGCTGGCGGCCGATGCCCAGGTGGATGCCGAAGCGGATGACAGCGAAGCGCAGGCGGCCGAGGCCAGCGGTGCGGGAAGCAAAGAGCCCGCTCCGCACTCGCGGCCGGCGAATGCCATGGCGCTGGAGGCCCTGTCACCGGCCACCTGGCCCGACCTGCTGGAGCAACTCGGGTTGGTGGGCATTGTCTATAACATCGCGTCCAACTGCGAACTGCGCGAAGTGGCCGGCAGCGAGCTGCACTTTGTGCTGGACGAGCACAACGCCACCTTGTTCAACAGCGGCCATACCGATCGCGTGCGGCTGGCGCTAACCAATTACTTTGATGCCGCGTTCAAGGTCAGCATTGTGCCGGGGGCCCTGCAGGGTGAAACCCCTGCCATACGCGGCCGGCGACTGGCCGAGGAGCGCCAGCGCGAGGCTGTAGCCGCCATTGAGGCCGACCCCATCCTACAGGGCCTGATCGAGCGCTTTGACGGCGAATTGCTGCGCGACTCGATTGCGCCCCTGGACAATTAACGAGGACACAACATGAAAGGCAATCTCTCGGACCTGATGCAACAGGCCCAGAAAATGCAGGCCGATATGCAGAAGAAGCAGGAAGAGCTGGCCCAGGCCGAGGTAACCGGCGAGGCGGCGGCCGGGCTGGTCACCGTTGTCATGAACGGGCGCCACGATGTGCGTCGGGTGCAGATCGACGACAGCGTGCTGTCTGAGGACAAGGCCATGCTGGAAGACCTGCTGGCGGCGGCGGTGAACGACGCCGTGCGCAAAGTGGAACAGAAAAACCGCGAGGCCATGTCCGGTCTGACTGCCGGGCTCAACCTGCCCGGCGGCTTTAAAATGCCGTTCTAGGAGCCGTTGATGAAGTTCAGTCCGGCCCTGCTGGAATTGATCGAGGCCCTGCGCTGCCTGCCCGGCGTCGGCCCCAAGTCCGCCCAGCGCATGACCCTGCACCTGCTGGAGCGCGATCGCCAGGGGGCACAGAATCTTGCCAACGCGCTGGTGCAGGCGGTGGAAAAAGTTGACCACTGCCAGCGCTGTCGCAATTTCACCGAGCTGGACGTGTGCGAAATCTGTGTCGATACGCGCCGCGACCACAGCACCATCTGCGTGGTGGAAACCCCGGCCGATGTGCTGGCCGTGGAGCAGAGCAGCAGCTATCGCGGCCTGTACTTTGTGCTGATGGGGCACCTGTCGCCCATCGATGGCATTGGTCCGGCGGAAATCGGCCTGGACCGCTTTCAGCAGCGGGTGCTGGAAGAGGGGGTCAGCGAGGTGATTCTGGCCACCAACCCCACCGTGGAAGGCGAGGCCACGGCCTACTACCTCACCGATATGCTGCTGCCGCAGGGGATCAAGGTGTCGCGTATCGCCCACGGCGTGCCCCTGGGTGGTGAACTTGAATATGTCGATGGCAACACCCTGGCCCACGCCTTCAGCGGGCGCCGGCAGGTTGAGTCCGGCAGCCGCTAGCTAGAAGAGCAGTGCAATGAGCAGTAACAGTCAACACACATGGCAACTGATTGAAGACAGCGCCACCCTGGAGCAGGTGCTGGCCGACAACGCCGGCGCCGCCGCGGTGGCGGTGGACACCGAGTTCATGCGCCGCAATACCTTCTATCCCCAGGTGGCCCTGCTTCAGCTGTGCTTTGGCGATACCGCCTGGCTGGTGGACCCGCTGGCCCTGGATGACATAGGCGCCATCATCGACCTGATGGAAGACCGCTCGATCGTCAAAGTGCTGCACTCACCCAGTGAAGACCTGGAAGTTTTCACCCAGTGGCTTGGCGTGCTGCCCCAGCCCCTGTTTGACACCCAGCGCGCGGCGGCCCTGCTGGATCGCGGCTTTGGGCTGGGCTATCGCGCCCTAGTGGAAGCCATCTGCGCCGTGGACCTGCCCAAGGACGAGACCCGCTCCGATTGGTTGCAGCGCCCGCTGAGCGAGGCCCAGTGTCAATATGCCGCGCAGGATGTGCTGTATCTGCTCACCGTGTACCAGCACCTGCACCAGGCCTGCGTCAGCGCCGGCAAACTGGACTGGGTACTGGCCGACGGTGACGATGCAGTGGCCGCTCAGCTGGCCGACCCGGAGCCTTACTACCTGCGCATCAAGAATGCCTGGAAGCTGGATGCGCGCCAGTTGGGTGCGCTGGCGGCCCTCAGCCAGTGGCGTGAGAAAACCGCGCGGGAGCGCGACAAACCGCGCTCCTGGATTATCGCCGATGCCGACTGTCTGCAGATCGCCCGCGCGCTGCCCGCCAGCCGCGAGCAACTGCGCGCCGCGGTGGATTTGCCACCACCGGCCCAGCGTCGCTATGCCGATGAATTGATGGATGTGCTGGCAACGGCGCGGGCGCTGCCCGATGATGCGCTGCCCGCGCCGTTGCCGCCACCGCCCGGGGCGCGGGAGCGCGACCTTGCCAAGCGCCTGAAAAAAGAGGCCCGGGCCATCGCCGCCCGCCTGCAGGTGGCGCCGGAGATCCTGCTCAACAGCCGCGACTACGATGCACTGATTCGCCAGGCTGGCAGCGGCGACGCGGGTACCGAGCCGCGCCACTGGCAGGGCTGGCGCCGGGAGCCGGTATTGCAGCCGCTGCGTGAGCTGCTGGCGCAGGTACAGTCATGAAGCGCCTGTGCGAAATCTTCCGCAGCAGCCGCAAGGCGGAAATGTACCTGTATGTCGACCGGGCCACCGGCCTTGCGGAGGTGCCCGAGGCGCTGCTCAAGCAGTTCGGCGAGCCGGTATCGGTGATGATTCTGCTGCTGGAGCCCGGCCGCAAACTGGCCCGGGCGGACGCCGCCGAGGTGCTGGCAAACATCGAGCGGCAGGGTTTTTACCTGCAGATGCCGCCCACCGACGCGCAATTGCTGCAGCGCGAGCGGGCCGATGGCTGAATGGTGGGACACGCTGCCCCTCGCGGCGCTGGATCACCAGCAGTGGGAGGCGCTGTGCGATGGCTGCGCCAAGTGCTGCCTGCACAAACTGCAGGACGCCGACAGCGGCGAGCTTTTCTACACCAACGTGCACTGCCACCTGCTGGATGCCGAGCGCTGCCGCTGCAGCGACTATCCGCGGCGCAGCGAGCGGGTGCCCGACTGTATTCAACTCACCGCACACAGCAGCGATGCCTTCGACTGGTTGCCTACCACCTGCGCCTACCGCCTGCGCGCCCACGGCCAGCCCCTGCCGGCCTGGCACCCGCTGGTGAGCGGTAACCCGGACATCGTCCACAGCGCCGGGATATCCATTCGCGGGCGATCCATCTCGGATGAATATGTTCATCCCGATGGTTATGATGAACACATCGTCAACTGGGTTGAGTAGGAGAGAACCCCGTGCTGGATGAACAGAGTTACCACATAGCCATGGCCGCCTACCTCGGTGCCGCGGTGCTGGCGCTGATACTGTTTGCCTTCTGGCTGCGCAAGAGCTGGCGACCGGCCTGGATTGGCCTGGTAGTGCTGGTGGGCGCCGCCCTGTTGCTGACTCCGGCCTTCCCCCAGGCGGGGGTGGACACCCTGGCCCCGGCCCTGATTGTTGCCGTGTTCCAGTGGCTGACAGTGGATTTTGCCGCCGCGGAGCACGCCCTGCGGCCGCTGGCCGTCATGGTGGGGGCCGCCCTGGTGCTGGCCTTGCTGCTTGGCGTGACGGTGTTGCGCCATCGTCGCCGCCCCCTGCCACAGGACGAGGACGCGCAAGCGGCCTGAGCACACCCACCCCATGACACCCAAATCGATTGTTGCCACCCTGGCGCGGGGCCGCGTACTGCTGTTGTTACTGTTGTCGGTGCTGCTGCCCGCGCTGGCGCAGGCCGATGCCGGTGCGCGCGCGCTGCGCCCGGACCTGCGCCTGCTGATCGACATTTCCGGCAGCATGAAGCAGTCCGACCCGGACAACCTGCGCGGTCCGGCGCTTGAGCTGATTGTGCGCCTGCTGCCCGACGGCGCCCGCGCCGGAGTGTGGATTTTTGGCGAGTCGGTGGAGGGCCTGGTGCCCCACGGCGAGGTGGACAGCGCCTGGCGCGAGCGGGCCCGGGCGGCGGTGGCCGCCATCGATAATTCCGGCCAGCGCACCAACATCCCGGCGGCGCTGGCGGCCGCCACCTACGATATCGGCAGCATGGACCCCCGCTACCGCAGCAGCATAGTGCTGCTCACCGATGGCAAGGTGGATGTGGCGGCCTCGCCCATGGCCAACGCCACTGCGGCGCGCCAGGTGCTGACCGACACCGCGCCCAGGCTTGGCGCAACCGGCATTCCGGTGCACACCATTGCCCTGTCGGACGAAGCCGACTGGACCTTCCTGCGCTCGCTGGCCGAACAGAGCCGAGGCATCGCCGAAAAAGCCAACAGCCCCGATGAGCTGTCGGGCATCTTTGTACAATCCCTGGAAATGGTGGCGCCGGCGGCCCAGGTGCCGCTGGACAACGGGCGCTTCTCGATTGATGACAGTGTGGAGGAATTCACCGCGCTCCTGTTTTTTGACGGCTCGCCGGCCGAGTTGTCGCTGCGCGCCCCTGATGGCACCCGCCTGCAACCCGGGCAAACCGACGCCGCCGACTGGTTTGTCGCCGATGGCTTTGCCCTGGCCACCGTGCGCCAGCCCGAGGCGGGCAACTGGGTGCTGTCTGCCCCCGAGGGGGCCCGCATCAAGGTCACGGTGATCGCCGACCTCAATATCGAGATCGACCCCCTGCCCAACAGCATGCCGGCGGGGCGGGTGAGCGAGCTGGGCCTGCGCTTGCGCGATGGCGAGCGGGTGCTGAATGACCCGGAAGTGCTGGGTCTGTTCCGTATTGCCGTATCCATCAACGGGCCCGGCGGCTACAGAGAGCAGATTGACGTCAGCGAGCGCTACGCTCTGCCGCAAAACGGCGAGTACCGCATTGTCATTCCCGCCTTCAGCACCCCGGGGCGCTACCAACTGGTGGCCCAGGTGTCGGGCAAAACCCTTCAGCGTGAGTTGCCCCTGCATGTGGAAGTGATCGCCGACCCGGCCGAAAACTCCATCAGTTCACGTCCGGCGGAGTTGCCGGACGCCAGCCTGACCGCCCCCATGCTGACCCTGTTTGGGGGGGTGGCGGCGGTTGCTCTGATTGCCTGGGGCATATCCCGGCGCCGGCGCCAGCGCCGCCTGGCGCTGTGGGAGCAGCGCTTTTCCGGCAACGGCGATGACGGCGGGGAAGAGGACGCCGACCCGGTAATCCAGGGCGTCAGCGCGCAGGCCGAGGACGACAGCCGGCGCTGAATGCTTGCACGGGCTGGCCCCGCTCGCTAACCTTGCAGGCTTTGTCCGATTCAGGTGACGCGAGAGTATGAAATTCGAAGGGACAGATCGCTACGTAGCGACCGATGATTTACGCATGGCGGTAAACGCCGCGGTAACCCTGCAGCGCCCGCTGCTGATCAAGGGAGAGCCGGGCACCGGCAAGACCATGCTGGCGGAAGAGGTGGCCCAGGGGCTGGGCAAGCGCCTGATCCAGTGGCACATCAAATCCACCACCAAGGCCCAGCAGGGGCTGTACGAGTACGATGCGGTGTCCCGCCTGCGGGACTCCCAACTCGGCGACGAAAAAGTCCACGACATTGCCAACTACATCAAAAAGGGCAAGCTGTGGGAGGCCTTCGACGCCGACGAGCAGGTGGTGCTGCTGATCGACGAGATCGACAAGGCCGATATCGAGTTTCCCAACGACCTGCTGGTGGAACTGGACCGGATGGAGTTCTTCGTCTATGAGACCGGCGAGACCATCAAAGCCAAACAGCGTCCGATCATCATCATTACCTCCAACAACGAGAAGGAACTGCCGGACGCCTTCCTGCGCCGCTGTTTCTTCCACTTCATCAACTTCCCCGACCGCGACACCATGCGCCAGATTGTGGACGTGCACTACCCGGGCATCACCCAGGAACTGGTGCAGGACGCGCTGGAAGTGTTCTTCGACCTGCGCGCCATTCCGGGCCTGAAGAAAAAGCCCTCCACCTCGGAGCTGATCGATTGGCTGAAGCTGCTGATGGCCGATGACATCCCCGATGAACTGCTCAAGGAGCGCGACCAGAGCAAGGCCATTCCGCCGCTCTACGGCGCGCTGCTGAAAAACGAGCAGGACGTGCACCTGCTGGAGCGCCTGGCCTTTATGCACCGGCGGGAAACCCGCTAGGCGCCGCCGATGTTGATTAACTTCTTCCACGGCCTGAAGGACGCCGGCGTACCGGTCACCACCCGGGAACTGCTCGATCTGCTGGAAGGCCTGAAGCAGCACGTGGCCTTCGGCAGCATCGACGAGTTCTACTATTTCAGTCGCACCTGCATGGTGAAGGACGAGAAATACTTCGACCGCTTTGATCGCGCCTTCGGCCTGCATTTTCGTGAACTGGAACAGCTCGATGACATTATCGAGGCGCTGATTCCCGACGACTGGCTGCGCAACGAGTTCATGAAGCAGCTCTCCGAGGAAGAAAAGGCCAAGATCGAATCCCTCGGCGGGCTGGAAAAGCTCATCGAAGAATTCAAGAAGCGGCTTGAAGAGCAGAAGGAGCGCCACGAAGGCGGCAACAAGTGGATCGGCACCGGTGGCACCTCGCCCTTCGGCCAGCAGGGTTATCACCCCGAGGGCATCCGCGTTGGCCCCAATGGCGGCAATCGCAAGGCGGTCAAGGTCTGGGACAAGCGCGACTTCAAGAACCTCGATGACAGCGTTGAACTGGGCACCCGCAACATCAAGGTGGCCCTGCGCCGCTTGCGCAAGTTTGCCCGCACCGGGGCCGCCGACGAGCTGGACCTGGATGACACCATCCGCTCCACCGCCCGCAATGCCGGCCTGCTGGATATCAAAATGGTGCCGGAGCGGCACAACGCGGTGAAGGTGCTGATCTTCTTCGATGTGGGTGGCTCCATGGACCCCCACGTGAAGGTCTGCGAAGAACTGTTCTCGGCGGCGCGCACCGAGTTCAAGCACATGGAGTACTTCTACTTCCATAACTTCATCTACGAAAGCGTGTGGCGCAACAACATCCGCCGGCACAACGAGCGCACGCCTTTGCTGGATGTCATGCACAAGTACAGCCACGACTACAAGGTGATCTTTGTCGGCGATGCCGCCATGTCGCCCTACGAAATCGTCCAGCCCGGCGGGTCTGTGGAGCACTGGAACGAGGAGTCCGGCGAAGTGTGGATGCGACGCCTGCGGGAAACCTACGAGAAGGTGATCTGGATCAACCCGGTGCCCGAGGAGGAGTGGGAGTGGACCCAGTCCACTGCCATCGCCAACCAGCTGCTGGAAGGCCACATGTACCCGCTGACCCTCAAGGGCCTGGAAGACGGCATGGGTTACCTGTCGCGGTAAGGCGCCCCTGTCGCGGGATAGGGCGCCTGTCCTTTACCGTTTCGGGTGTTTAAGCTAGGAGCCACGTAGAATCGGCTCCGGGAGCCCCGCATGAAACTCCTCCGCACTGTTTTCCTCAGCCTGTTGGCGCTGCTCGGCGTCGGCCTGGTGGTTTTGGCCTTTACCCTGTCCTACAACGTTGCCTGTCCCTCGGAGCCGGCGGCTTACAACGGCGATCGCGTCATGCGCAGCGCAATTCAGCGCTGTTACGGCTCGCCGGAGGTGGTGGAAAACACGACCCTGCCCATCCCGGATGTCGGCCCCGGCGAGATACTCGTTCAGGTGCGCGCGGCGAGTGTGAACCCGCTGGACTGGCATTATCTGCGGGGCGAGCCTTACTTTATGCGCCTGATCTCAGGCATTGGCCGCAATACGCTACAGGGCGTCGGCGTAGACTTTGCCGGCACCGTGGTTGAGGTAGGTAGCGGGGTCACGCGTTTCCAGCCGGGCGATGCCGTTTACGGCGGCAAGAGCGGTGCCTTTAGCGATTATGTGAAATTGCGTGCCGATGGCTCAGTGGCCGCCATGCCCGACAACATTGGCTACGCCGAGGCAGCGGCCCTGCCCATCGCTGCAGTCACCGCATTGCAGGCCCTGCGTGATGTCGGCGGGGTGTCCGCTGGCGACCGGGTACTGGTCAACGGCGCCTCCGGTGGTGTCGGCACCTTTGCCGTCCAGTTGGCACGTAACATGGGCGCCAAAGTCACTGGTGTGTGCAGTACCCGTAATCTTGCTATGGTGCGCGGTCTCGGGGCGGATGAGGTCATCGACTACACGCAGAGCGACTATACCCGCAGCGGAGAGCGCTGGGATGTCATCATCGATGCGGTAGGCAATCATTCACCCCTGGCCAATCGTCGGGCACTGGCGAGCGGCGGTACCCTGGTGATGGTCGGGGCCGGTAAGGGCAACTGGGTAGGGCCGCTGCTCAACCTTGCTAGCGCCGTGCTGATTTCTCAACTGGTCGACGAACAACTGAAGCCTTTCGTCTCCGGCCTGAACGGGCCGGACCTCGCCCACCTGGCACAGCTGATGGAGCGCGGGGAATTGTCGCCGGTAATCGATCGGCATTACCCCCTGTCCGAAGTCCGTGAGGCGCTGGCCTATTCAGAGTCTGGTCGCGCCCGCGGCAAAATCATTATCGATGTGAATCCCTACGAGCGCTGACCTGGCCCCACTTGGCACCAATAACCTGATCGCCAGGCTGAAGTACACCTGCTTCGGTCTGGCGATGGATATCGACAAGTGGTACTGAGGAGGTGGCGTGGCATTTGTGTGCAGCGGCCCTGCAAGTTTGTCTATCCGGGCCTGCGCTGCTAACCCTGTATGCGACCCGCGTAGGCAATCAGGCTGGCGGTCACCGCCACGTTCAGCGACTCCACACCGTTGCGCATGGGGATGGAAAGGCCGCGGCTGGCGGTGTCCTGCGCGGCGCTTGAGACGCCGTCGGTTTCATTGCCTAGAACATAGACGCAGCCCCCCTGCGGCCTGAAGTCAAAGAGTGATTCGGTGGCGGTGGCGCTCAGGGTGCAAACCTCCATGCCGGCCGATCTGCACTGGCGGAGCATGTCTGGCAATGCATCACACAACAGCAGCGGCGCCCGGTACAGGGTGCCCGCGCTGGCCTTGATCACCAGCGGGCCGAGGGCGGCATTGCCACGGCGGGCATAGAGGATGCCATCCACGTCACCGGCCGCCGCCGAGCGGATAATCATGCCCAGGTTCTGCGGGTTGCTGATGCCATCCAGCGCCAGCAGGCGAGCATTGGCCGGCAGGTCGGGTACGGCGTGTTCCGCTCGCTGGAAAGCGGGGCACAGCACGTCAATCGCCACGCCCTGGTCCTGGCGGCCGTTGCGGGAAATCCGCGACAGGGCCTGGCGGTCATGCAGGCGAACCTCAACCCCCCGGCGCTCGGCCAGCGCGCGGATGTCGCGCACAATGCCCTGGTCGCGGTTGCTGTCAGCCAGGTGCAGGGCGTGGCATTGCAAGGCAGTGTTCTGCAGCACTTCCAGCACAGGCTTGCGGCCGTACACGGTCAACAGGCGGTCGAAGAAGGCCTTGCGTTCGCGGTAGGCCGGGCTGTCATTCATAACGGGTGGTCAGACGCTGGTTTTGCCCATGGCCAGGGCGGTAACCCGGTCGGCGGATTCCTTCATGCGCGCGGCAATGTCTTCGATCTGCGCGCCGGTGATGGGCTTGTCGATGGAGCCGGCCACAAAGCACATGACAGGCACGTCGCGGTACACGCACACCGGCACCGCGATGGTGCTGACCTCGTAGCGCGCCTTGGGGTCGATGCGGTCGAGGTGATAGTGTTCGTCGCACACGTCGTGCTGGTACTTGTTGGCGGCGTCTTCGAGTTCGGTGAGGCTCCAACTCTGGTGGATGCGCGATAGCTCCGCGGTCAGCTCGGCCTCGGCCTTGGTTTTCAGGGTAACCTCAAAGCCCCGGGCGCGAATGGCGATCACCGACACCCGCAGCTTCTGGTCGAGGCGTTCGTTGTAACCGCCGCGGGATTCATGGGCCCGGGTGAGCCAGGCTTCCAGCGCTTTGGCCGGTGAAAAAGCGGTAAAACAGGCGGCAATGGGCGCGGTGTTCGGCAGGCGCAGGCCAAGCTGAAAGGAATCAATCAGCGGTGTGGCATGGCCGTACAGGGCCAGCAGCACCTGGTGCAGCTTGGAGCGCGCGGTGACCGCAAAGCCGACTTTGAGGTCGTTCTGCAGGCCCTCCAGTTCGGGGCGCGCGTATTCGAGAACCGGGAACTGGGCGAAGGCCGCGTTACCGGCGGCAATGATGGACGGGCCGAGGCGATAGGCCTTGGTTTTGGGATGCTGTATAAGAAAGCCGTAGTTGGCCATCGTCGTCAGGATGGCATGACAGGTGGCCTTGTTCAGGTTGAGTCGACGAGTCATCTCGGTCAGGCCAAAGGCCTGGTGCGGATTCGCCATCAACAAATCCAGGATGGCCAGTGCGCGCGCTGTGGGCTGGGAGAATAACGCCACGTCGATACCCCCGGGGATTATGCGTATTTGCGGAACGGGGGATTCTACATGATTCTGTACAGGGGTGGCAGTCGCCGGCGCCCCCGCCGACGGGAGGAAAGACTTTGCACAATGATCTGAGGGAGTTGGAGTTGCTTGGCACCGTGGGCTGCCACCTGTGCGAGCAGGCCGAGGCCATTCTCCACACCCTGCAGCAGGCCGGCTGCCCGTTTCGCTACCGGGTGGTGGACATCGCCGACGACGATGTCCTGTTCGAGCGTTACGCGCTGTTGATTCCGGTGCTGCGCGGCGCCGATGGCGAGGCGCGCTGGCCTTTTGTGGAGGCCGAAGTGCTGGCGCTGACCGGCCAGCCCACCTAGTCGGTATCGCCCACGCGTACCGCCAGCACGTCGCAGGTGGCGCCGTGCAAAACCCCGTTGGCGGTGGAGCCCATCAACAGGGCGAGGCCGTAGCGGCCGTGGCTGCCCACCACAATCAGGTCGGCGTTAATCTCCTGTGCGGCGCTGTGGATTTCCACCTCCGGGCGCCCCAGCACAATGTGCTGGCGTTCGGCGGGAATGCCGTGGGCGGTGCCAAAGGTGGCCAGCTGTTGTGTGGCCTGCTGGTGGATTTCGTCCTGGATGCCGGAAAAGTCCATGGGAATGTCGCCGCCGTAGGCGAAGCTCAGGGGCTCAATCACATGGATCAGGTGCAGGCCGCTGCTGTCATCGCCGGCGATTGCTCGGGCCTTGGTGGCAACTTCGGCGGAATCCTCGCTGAGGTCGACCGCAATCAGGATTTTGCTGTACTGGGCCATCGCCATTCTCCTCGGGTAGGCTGCTCGGCAAGTGGTATATAGCATACTATGGCGGCCCGTTCGCCAGATGCAAGCCGGAGCCCCGCTTGACCTACCTGATTATCGCTTTTGTGATTGCCATAGCCCTGGCGCCGCTGTCGCACTTTGTGCCGAGCAAGCAGCAGCGCCGTCAGGCCCGCCTGCGCGAGGCCGCCGCGGTGCAGGGCCTGTTCGTGGAATTTCGTGACCTGCCGCGCAGCGCTGCGCCGGGGGCCGCTGGCGTGCGCGCAGACAGCCTTTACTACGGCCTGCGCCTGCGCCCGTCCCGCGGGCGCCAGCGCCGGCGCGGGGCCTGGCTGCGCGAAGAAACGGGCGAGTGGCGGGCCCTGGCGGATGGGCCGGGGCATTCCCTGCAGGCGCGCAGGGCCGTACCCCAGGCGCTGCTGGAGATGCCGGAATCGGTGCTGGCGGCAAGCGTGGACGAGGGCTCCTGCGGCATTTACTGGCGGGAGGCGGGCGACCTGTCTACAGTAGCTGAAATACGCCGTTTGCTGGGTGATTGGGGAGCGCAACTGGCGCTCTGATGACAGCTTCGCCCTTGACCCGGGCGAGGCTGGCACTTATATATGCCCCTTTTTCCCTCGGGACAGAACGAACGCAGCCCCTTCAGCGGGTATACAGGAGCATATGGGCAAATCACTTGTCATCGTGGAATCACCGGCCAAGGCCAAGACCATCAATAAGTACCTGGGTCCTGATTTCATCGTTAAATCCAGTGTTGGACACATTCGCGACCTGCCGACCGCCGGCAGCGGCGGCAAGGTGGACCCAAAGGAGCGGGCCGCCCAGGCCGCCCGCACCCGCAAAATGGCCCCCGAGGAAAAAGCCGCCTATAAAAAGCAGAAGTCCCGGGAGCAGCTGATTCGGCGCATGGGTATCGACCCGGAGCACGGTTGGAAGGCGGAGTACGAAATTCTGCCCGGCAAGGAAAAGGTGGTGGCCGAGCTGAAAAAGCTCGCGGCAAGTTCCGACGCCATCTACCTCGCCACCGACTTGGATCGCGAGGGGGAGGCCATTGCCTGGCATCTGCGCGAAGCCATTGGCGGTGACGACAACCGCTACCAGCGGGTGGTGTTCAACGAAATCACCAAAAAGGCCATTGCCGAGGCCTTCGAGGATCCGGCCCAGCTGGACTATAACCGGGTTAATGCCCAGCAGGCGCGCCGCTTCCTGGATCGGGTGGTGGGCTATATGGTGTCGCCACTGCTGTGGGCCAAAGTGGCCCGCGGCCTGTCTGCAGGGCGGGTGCAGTCGGTGGCGGTGCGCCTGATTGTGGAGCGCGAAAAGGAAATCCGCGCCTTTGTGCCCGAGGAATACTGGGAGGTTCACGCCAGCCTGCAGCCCGGCAGCACCGAGCCCGTACGCTTTCAGGTTAACCGCCACCGCGGGGAGAAGTTCCGCCCCGACAACGAGGCCGACACCCGCGCCGCCGTTGCCGAACTGGAGCAGCAGCGTTACAGCGTCAGCCAGCGGGAAGACAAGCCGACCCGCTCCAAACCGCCGGCGCCCTATATCACCTCCACCCTGCAGCAGGCCGCCAGTACGCGCCTTGGCTTCAGCGTGAAGAAGACCATGATGCTGGCCCAGCGCCTCTACGAGGCCGGCTATATCACCTACATGCGTACCGACTCCACCAACTTAAGCGACGAGGCGGTGGCCGCCTGTCGTGACTACATTGGCGCCAACTTCCCGGCCAAATACCTGCCCGAGCAGGCCAACCGCTACTCGTCAAAGGAGGGTGCCCAGGAGGCCCACGAGGCCATTCGCCCCTCCGATGTCAACCTGCGCCAGACCGCCCTGCAGGGCATGGAGCGCGACGCCGAGCGTCTTTACGAACTGATCTGGCGGCAGTTTGTGGCCTGCCAGATGCCCGCGGCGGAGTATCTGTCCAGCACCGTAACGGTGACCGCGGGCGACTATGAGCTCCAGGCCAAGGGTCGCATCATCGTGTTCGACGGTTTCACCCGCGTGCAGCCACCGGCCGGGCGCAAGGGCGAGGACGTGGTGCTGCCCGACATGAAGTCTGGCGATACCCTCGATTTGCGTGGGCTGGATCCGGCCCAGCACTTTACCAAGCCCACCCCGCGCTTTGGCGAAGCCAGCCTGGTGCGGGAATTGGAAAAACGCGGCATCGGCCGTCCCTCTACCTACGCCTCGATCATTTCCACCATCCAGGATCGCGGCTACGTGCGCCTGGAGAACAAGCGTTTCTACGCGGAAAAAATGGGCGAGATTGTCACCGAGCGCCTGCAGAAGAGTTTTACCGACCTGCTGGACTATGGCTTCACCTCCACCATGGAGGAGCGCCTGGACGAAGTGGCCCAGGGCGCCCTGGACTGGCGCGAGTTGCTGGATCGCTTCTATGGCGAATTCAGCGACCTGCTGGAAAAGGCCGAGGAGCCCCAGCCGGCGGGCATGCAGCCCAACGAGCCCACCATGACCGACATTCCCTGCAAGGAATGCGGCCGCCCGATGCAGATTCGCACCGCCAGTACCGGGGTATTTTTGGGCTGTTCAGGCTATGCCCTGCCGCCCAAGGAGCGCTGCAAACAGACCGTCAACCTGGTGCCCGGGGACGAAGCCATTCGCGAGGATGCCGATGACGAGGCGGAATCGCGCCTGCTGCGCAGCAAGCACCGCTGCACCCTCTGTAACGCCGCGATGGACAGCTACCTGATTGACGAACAGCGCAAGCTGCACGTGTGTGGCAACAACCCGGACTGTTCCGGCTTTGAAGTGGAGCAGGGCAAGTTCAAAATCAAGGGCTACGACGGCCCAACCCTGGAATGCGACAAGTGCGGCGCCGAGATGCAGTTGAAGACCGGACGCTTCGGCAAATATTTCGGCTGCACCGGCGAGAGCTGCAAGAACACTCGCAAGCTGCTGCGCAGCGGCGAGCCGGCGCCGCCCAAGATGGATCCGGTGCCCATGCCCGAGCTGGCCTGCGAAAAAGTGGACGACCACTATGTGCTGCGCGACGGCGCTGCCGGTTTGTTCCTGGCTGCCAGCCAGTTTCCGCGCAACCGTGAAACCCGCGCCCCCTTTGTGGACGAGCTGCTGCCGCACCGGGATGAGATCGACCCCAAATACAGCTTTTTGTTTGATGCACCTGTGGCCGATGACGAGGGTAACCGCAGCCAGGTGCGCTACAGCCGCAAAACCAAAGAGCAGTACGTAATGACCGAAGTCGACGGCAAGGCCACGGGCTGGAAGGCGTTCCACGACGGCGGCAAATGGCAGGTGGAGGCCGGCAAGTCAGCCAAGGCGGCAAAAACCGCCAAAGCCGGCAAGGGCCGCGGCAAGCGATGAGTTCGCCCCGGGGCCTGGCCAACCACCATCTCTACCTGGCCCGGCTGGTGCTGGCGGCCTGGCAGCGGGATGTGGCAGCGGCCGAGGTGCCGGCCTCGACACTGGCGGCGGCCTTTGGCCCCGCCTGTCAAGCGCACCTGCTGCGGGCCTATGGCTGGTTTCTGCTGGCGGTGAGCAACCCGCCGGAGCTGCCTGCGACGCTACCGGGCCGCGTGGCGGATTTGCCATCGCCGCCCGAGGGGCGGGCGATATCCGGGGAACTGCGCGAGTTTGAACAGCTCGAAAAGTCAGGCTGGCTGGCCGAGTTGCTGGCGTGGCAGGTGGCGACGCCGGGCGGCGGTGCGCGGCGCAGCTTCGGCAACCTGGCCAGCGGCGCGGACGCGCCGGCGGGGCCGGAGCACTTCGGCCAGTGGGCCGGACAACTGGAGGCGCGCTTTGCCCGCATGGGCGATGCCCTGGACGAATACTGAGTCGGGTGGCATGTGGGTTGGCGGCGCTGATAGAATGAAGGCGCTGTTCAACCTGAATGAGGTAAAGAGTGCCGACATCCGTTCTGGAAATTGTCGATCTGGGCGACGGGGAAATTGTCCTGCGCCGCGCAGAAGGTGAGTCCGACCCGCTGGTGCGCATCCGGTTTTCCGATGAGTCCCGCGTCTATCTGATGGATAACACCCTGGAGGTGGCCCGGGCCATGATTCAGGCCGGTATCGAGGCGGCCTCCAATCTTTCCACCGTGGAAGAGGCCGACGAGGCCGATACCGACCAGGAAATCGCCCCCCGCGTACTCCACTAGGGGGCTGTGCTCACCGCCGCAATTCAGTGATTGCGGCGCAATACCCCTACGCTCAAACCTTCTATGGCAAAGGCCTGCTCCCGCAGGTCGACCGCGATCGGTTCAAAGTCCGGGTTCTCCGGCAGCAGCTCCAGCAGGTATTTACTGCTGGTTTTGCGCAGCCGCTTGACGGTGACCTCGTCGTCCACCCGGGCCACGATAATATCCCCGTTCTCTGCCACCGGCGTGCTGTGCACGGCCAGCAGGTCGCCGTCGAAAATACCCACATCGATCATGCTGTCGCCCTGCACAGTCAGGAAGTAATCCGCCTGTGGGCGGAAAAAACTCTGGGGCAGCTCGCAGTAGTCCTCGATATGTTCCTGGGCCAGGATGGGGCTGCCGGCGGCCACGCGGCCAACAATGGGAATGCCGGGGCGCTCCCGCTCCGGCAGGCGGATGCCGCGAGAGGCGCCGGGAATGATCTCAATCGCCCCCTTGCGGGCCAGGGCCTTGAGGTGCTCCTCGGCGGCGTTGGCGGACTTGAAGCCCAGTTCGCGGGCAATGTCCGCCCGGGTGGGGGGATAGCCGGTATCGCCGATATGGCTGCGGATAATATCCAGTACCTGTTGCTGCCGCCGGGTCAGTTGTTCCATGGGAGGTTCCTGCGCTGTCCGCTTGCCGGGTTGGCGAACCGTCTGGCTCACCTGTTTAAATGTACAGGACTGTGAGTATATACAGGCAATGCCTGCAAAGTGAACACCCCGTTGCGGGCAACTGATGGTCGGTAGACGAGCGTTCGGCTCGCCTTTTCGGTATCCAAAGGCGCCCAATGCCACCGCAGAGGCGCGGATATTTGCATTGGGGCAGCGCTTCGGCTAGTTTCTGCCGGCGCCTGTATGCGCCCATTATTCCCACCTCCGGAGACCGCCATGACCGAATCAGCCGCCGACCTGCTGCACACCCCGCTGTTCAACCTGCACGGGGAACTGGGGGGCAAGATGGTGCCCTTTGCCGGCTATGCGATGCCGGTCCAGTACCCGATGGGGGTCAAGAAGGAGCACCTGCACACCCGCGAGCAGGCGGGCTTGTTCGATGTGTCCCACATGGGGCAGCTGCTGCTGCACGGCGCGGGTGCGGCCGCCGCCCTGGAGGCGCTGGTGCCGGTGGATATCGTCGACCTGCCGGTGGGCAAGCAGCGCTACGCCCTGTTCACCAACGACGCCGGCGGCCTGCGGGACGACCTGATGGTGACCAACTTCGGCGACTGCCTTTATCTGGTGGTGAACGCTGCCTGCAAAGCCCAGGACATCGCCCACCTGGAGGCCAACCTGCCGGGCGACGTGCGCCTTGAGCGCCTTGATGAGCGCGCCCTGATCGCCCTGCAGGGGCCGGCGGCCGGCGCGGTGATGGCGCAGCTGGCGCCGGACACCCAGGACATGGTGTTCATGGATGCCCGCCGCATGACCATTGCCGGCCAGGCCTGTTTTATCAGCCGCTCCGGCTACACCGGTGAAGACGGCTTCGAGATTTCCATCCCTGCCGAGGGGGCCGAGGCGCTGGTGCGGGAGCTTCTGGCCCACGAGGCGGTGGCACCGATTGGCCTGGGGGCGCGGGATTCGCTGCGCCTGGAGGCGGGCCTGTGCCTTTATGGCCACGACATCGACACCACCACTACCCCGGTGGAGGCCAGCCTGCTGTGGGCCATCAGCAAGGCCCGCCGCGCCGACGGCGAGCGCCCCGGCGGCTTTCCGGGGGCCGACGTCATCCTCGAGCAGATAGCCACCAAAGCCGTGGCCCGCAAGCGGGTTGGCCTGGTGGGCGAGGGCAGGGCGCCGGTGCGCGAGGGCACCGAACTGTTCGATGCCGACGGCAAGGGGATTGGCCGTGTTACCTCCGGCACCTTTGGCCCCAGCGCCGAGCTGCCGGTGGCGCTGGCCTATGTGGAGAGCACCCACGCCGCGGTGGACACCACGGTGTACGCCGAAGTGCGCGGCAAGCGCCTGCCGATGACCGTCAGCCGCACCCCCTTTGTGCCCCAGCGCTACCACCGTGGCTGAGGCGGGCGCGGCGCTGGCGGTACCGGGCGCATTCAGCGATACCCTGGCGGTGCGTTACAGCGATACCGATGCCCAGGGGCACCTGTACTTCGCCAACTACATGATTTACGCCGACGAGGTGGCGGGGCACTTCATGACCTCCCTCGGCCTGTCGGCAATGAACCCTCAGCAGGCGCCCTGTTTCTTCTTTACGGTGAACATCCAGTGCGACTTTATCGG
Organism: Parahaliea mediterranea; assembly: GCF_003402235.1. Lineage (GTDB taxonomy): Bacteria > Pseudomonadota > Gammaproteobacteria > Pseudomonadales > Halieaceae > Parahaliea > Parahaliea mediterranea. The sequence goes on along the minus strand of NZ_QEWO01000001.1, from coordinate 426,195 downwards.
TGAATGCGTGGCGGGTGACCGGGTGAAGGTGAGCGTGGGCTACCGGCGCCTGGGGCGCAGCAGTGCGGAGCTGGGCTTTCACCTGGCCAATGCCGCCACCGGCGAGGCGCTGGCGGCCGGCAGCATCACCCAGGTGTTTGTGGACAAGCAAACCCGCCGCTCCTGCCCCATGCCCGCCGAGTACCGCCAGGCCATCCTGCAGGCTCAGCCGGAACTGGCAGCCGGGGAGGGCGCGTAAACCCGGTGTGCGCCGGGTGGTGACGGCTCAGTAGTCCTCCACCCCGTACATGGTGTCCGGCTCGATCATGCTGACCGGGTTGTTCCAGTCTTCGGGGTGCAGGGGACTGTCCGGGTCGAGCCCGTCCTCGTCGTCGAGCTCGAAGGGGGTGCGCCAGTCTTCAGGTGCTTCGGCCTGGCTCAGCTTGAGCTGGCGCCAGGCATCGATATCGTATTCGGTGACTTCGCCATCGAGGAATTGCGCCTCGATGGTCAGCGTTGCGGGATCCCAGGCAACCACTTCGAACAACTCGTGGGTTTCCAGGTCCTTGTACCAGCCTCCGACTGCGGGACTCAGCATTTTCATTGCAGTACACTCACGACCGTTCCTGATGTTCGGGCGATCCAACATACCACCTGCTCAGAGCGTGTCCATTATGTGAATATCGTCTAAAAAGACGGTGGCAAATAGCACAGTGAATGGCGTATCAGGAATGTGCGGAAGATCAACTGCTTGCGCCTGCTTTGCAAAAACCACTTCATCCGCCCACAGAATTTATATAGCGTGAAGCCCTCAGAAATCACTGATCACATAAGAACTTTGTCTAACAACGCGAGAATCCACTACCTGCGACGGATCGGGACCAAGCAATGGAAGCACTGAACGAATGGCTGGCCGCGGCGCAGGCCCAATGGCTGGGATATGGCCCCTTGGTGGCCAGTGGCGGCATGCTGCTGGTGGCGCTACTGCTGCACGCCTTGCTGGGCATGGTTGTGCGCCGCCTGCACCGGGTGGCCGAACACAGCAACAACCGCTGGGACGATGTGGTTATCAGCGCCCTGGAGGTGCCCCTGCGCCTGGTGCTGTGGGTGGTGGCGATCTGCCTGCTGCTGGTGTTGAACGCGGTGGGCGAGGGCTGGCGTAGTGCCGTGTTCGAGGCCTACGACACCGCCCTGATCCTGCTGCTGGCGTGGTTTCTGCACCGGCTGGTGCACTACAGCGAGATTGAACTGTTGCGTGACGAGCGCGGGCAGCGGACTTCCACCGACAAGGCCACGGTGCATGCCATTGCCAAACTGCTGCGCATCACCCTGTGGGTGCTGGCCGCGCTGATGGTGTTGCAGAGCATCGGTGTGTCGGTGTCCGGCCTGCTTGCCTTCGGCGGCATTGGCGGTATCGCGGTGGGCTTCGCCGCCAAGGACCTGCTGGCCAACTTCTTTGGCGCCATGACCATTTTCCTCGATCGTCCTTTCGCCCCGGGCGACTGGATTCGCTCGCCAGACCGGGAGATTGAGGGCACGGTGGAAGATATCAGCTGGCGCCTGACCCGCATTCGCACCTTCGACCAGCGCCCGCTGTACGTGCCCAACGCCGTTTTCAGCCAGATTGCGGTGGAGAACCCGTCCCGCATGCTCAACCGGCGTATCTACGAAACCATTGGCCTGCGTTACGAAGACAGCGCCGTGATGGGCGATGTGGTGGCGGCCGTGCGCGCGATGCTGGAGTCCCACGAGGCTATCGACACCGGGCGCACGCTGATTGTGAACTTCGTCAGCTTTGGGCCGTCGTCGCTGGATTTCTTCATCTACACCTTCACCAAAACCACCGTGTGGGTGGAGTACCACCGCATCAAGCAGGAGATACTGCTGAAGGTGCTTGAGATCATCCACGACCACGGCGCCGACGTGGCCTTTCCGACCCGCACGCTGCACCTTGCGCAGGTGGAGGCGGACATTGCCGCTGGTGCAAGTGAAGGCAAGGGCAATGGCGCCAGCACCGACGCAGCGGGCACGGAGGCGACCCGCGCATGAGCTGCCTTGGCATCATCGGTGGTACCGGCATTGCGCAGTTGCAGGACCTGGTGGTGTACACCCAGCAGGATGTCAGCACCCCCTATGGGCCGCCCTCCGGCCCGATACAGGAAGGGCGCTTGGGGGATGCGCGGGTGTGTTTTGTCCATCGCCACGGCGGCGCGGCCACCATTCCACCTCACCGCATCAACTACCGCGCCAACATCTGGGCCCTGCAGGCCCTCGGCGTCAGCGAGATTGTGGGCATCAACGCGGTGGGCGGCATTGGCGAGGGCATGTGTCCCGGGCGACTGGTGATCCCAGACCAGCTGATTGACTACACCTGGGGCCGGGAACACACCTTTGACGAGGGGCGCGACGGCCGCCTTCTGCACATTGACTTCACCGAGCCCTACAGCCGCGATTTGCGCCTGGCCCTGCTGGCCGCCGCCGACAGCGCGCGCATCGACTGCGAGCGGGCGGGGGTACACGGCGTACTGCAGGGGCCACGCCTGGAAACCGCTGCGGAAGTGCGCAAGCTGGCCCGGGACGGCTGTGACCTGGTGGGCATGACCGGCATGCCGGAAGCGGCCCTGGCGCGGGAGCTGGGCCTGGCCTATGCGGCGGTGTGCATGGTGGTGAATCCGGCGGCGGGGCTTGGCGATTTGCCCCTGTCACAGGACGCCATGCACCAGATACTGCAGCGGGAAGCCGCCGTAGTGGGGCGCCTGTTGCTGGCCCTGGTGGCGGCGCAGTTTTCTACGCCCGATTAGGCGGGCCGCTTAGCCCGCCAAGGCGCCGGCACAATGTTCGGCTGGCTTGTGTCTGCCTGGACATTGTTCGCTTGGCCATCGATTGCTTTGGCCTGGACGGCCGCTTCCTCAGCCCCAAACTGCTCCAGCTGTTCGTCCGACAGCGGGCTGAGCTTGACCACAACGCCCAGCATGGGATGGTCGATGTAGTGTACTTCGGTGCTGCGCATCCGGCGCCGCTGCTGCAGCAGCACAGCGTGGCGGTAGGGGTAGGCTGGTTCGGCCGCATCGGGTGTGTCGCTGGCCAGAACCGCTGCCGGGTCGTCGGGTGCAGTGGTTGATGACGTCTCTGTCTGCGCGTTTGCTGGCGCTGTTGCTGGCAAGCCTGCCGGGGCATTGGCCGCGTAAGGGGCGAAGGCGGCGGGGTCCACCGGTTTTTCAATGGCCAGCGACGCGGGCGCCAGTGGCGGTGCCGGCATGCGCCAGTCGCCGGCCAGGTAGCGGCCGTCGGTATTCAGCCAGAGGTTGGTGCTGATGTGCAGGTAGCGCGAAACGAACAGTTTGATGCTGCCCTGTAATTCCGGATAGCGCTGCTGGCTGCCGGAGTCATCGATGATAATGTCCCGCGCCTGGCTTTCCCCCTGCACCGGCTGCAGCCAGGTCTGGTGGAACAGCACCCGGTAGCTGCCGCGTTTTTCCATGTAGGCGGCCTTGCCGCGAAATTCCAGTTCGCTCGCCGGCCGCACCACCCAGGGCGTGGGCAGCTGCGGTTTGGCCGGCGCTTCGGCGGTGGGAGCAGGGGCGAGCGGTTCTGCGCCAGGCGCAGCGCCACCGGATGCGGGGCCGCCTGCTGCCTCGCCTTCGCCTTCGCCGCGGCGCGGGATGTCGGTGGCCCCGGGCGTTTTCCCTTGCTGCGCTTGCTCGCCCGCGTCCGGCGCGGCAAAGGCAATGACCTGCTGGCCATTCGCCTCCATGCGGCTTTCACCGTCCGGGTGGCTGGCAATGCGCTGCGCCACCCGCTCCGGATACACCAGAAAACGGTACCGCTCGGGATAGGCCAAAGGCGGCTGTGGGTCCCACTGCTCCTGGCTGGCGGCGGCGCTGCCGCCCTGGCTGAAGATCAGCAATTCCACACGGTACCAGCGCTGGTCGCTGTCATCGTCCATGCCGGCCGGCGGTTGGGCCCAGGCAATGCCTGCGTATATCAGGCCAAGCAGGGGAGTGAAGGCAGTCAAAAAAGGTTTCATCAGGCGGCGTTATCCGTGGCGTCTTTGGCGAAGGTTTCCAGCAGTTGCTCGGCAAACTGACGGCGCTGTTCCGGCTCGTCCAGTTCGCTCTTGAAGCGCAGGCGGGTGGCGCCGGCCAATTGGTAACCGGCCGGGTCCGACTGTACCAGCTTCACCAGAGAGAGAGGGTTGACCCGGGTGTTGTCGGTGAATTCGATAGTACCACCCTGCGCACCCACCTCAATGGCGCGAATGCCCAGTTGCTGGGCGGTGATGCGCAGGCGCGATACCTGCACCAGGTTGTTCACCTGGGGCGGCAGCAGGCCGAAGCGGTCAATCATCTCCACCTGAATATCGCGCAGGGCGTCTTCGCTGTCGGCGGCGGCGATGCGCTTATACAGCACCAGGCGGGTGTTGATGTCGGGCAGGTAATCCTCGGGAATCAGTGCGGCAGTGTGCAGGTTGACCTCGGTGCCGGCGTCCAGCGGCGCATCCACGTTGGGAATCTCGCCCCGGCGCAGGGCCGCCACCGCACGCTCAAGCATCTGCATGTACAGGCTGAAGCCCACGCTGTGGATCTGCCCGCTCTGCTCGTCCCCCAGCAGTTCCCCGGCGCCGCGGATCTCCAGGTCGTGAGTGGCCAGCAGGTAACCGGCGCCAAGGTCGCCGGCGGCTTCGATGGCCTCCAGCCGTTTTTCGGCGTCCGGGGTGATGGCCGAGCGCGGCGGGCACAGCAGGTAGGCATAGGCCTGGTGGTGCGAGCGGCCCACCCGGCCGCGCAGCTGGTGCAGCTGGGCCAGGCCGAACTTGTCGGCGCGCTCGATGATAATGGTGTTGGCGTTGGGGATGTCGATGCCGGTTTCAATAATGGTGGTGCACAGCAGGATGTGGTGGCGCTGGTGGTAGAAGTCCGACATCACCTGTTCCAACTCGTGCTCGCGCATCTGGCCATGGGCCACGGCAATGGACAAGTCCGGTAGCAGTTCGCGCAGCTTGCTGGCGGTCTGCTCGATGGTTTTCACTTCGTTGTGCAGGTAGTACACCTGTCCGCCACGCAGGGTTTCGCGCAGCACGGCCTCTTTGATCAGGGCAATGTTGTGCTCGCGGATAAACGTCTTGATGGACAGGCGCCGGGCCGGCGGGGTGGCAATGATGGACAGGTCGCGCATGCCGCCCAGGGCCATGTTGAGGGTGCGCGGGATGGGCGTTGCGGTCAGGGTGAGAATGTCCACCTCGGCGCGCAGGGCTTTGATGGCCTCCTTCTGCTTGACCCCGAAGCGGTGTTCTTCGTCGATGATCAGCAGCCCCAGGTCTTCGAAGGCAAAATCCTGCCCCAGCAGCTTGTGGGTACCCACCAGGATGTCCACCTCGCCGCTGGCCACCCGCTGGCTGACGGCGTTGAGCTCCTTGCCGGTCTTGAAGCGCGATACCACCTCCACGTTAAAGGGCCAGTCGGCAAAACGGTCGGCGAAGGAGCTGTGGTGCTGCTGGGCGAGGAGGGTGGTGGGCACCAGCACCGCCACCTGCTTGCGGTTGGCCGCGGCCACAAAGGCGGCGCGCATGGCCACCTCGGTCTTGCCGAAGCCGACGTCGCCGCACACCAGGCGGTCCATCACCCGGGGGCTGGCCATGTCCTGCAGCACCGCCTCGATGGCGGCGGCCTGGTCGGCGGTTTCCTCGAAGGGGAAGGTGGCGGCGAACAGGTCGTAGTCTGGCTGCGGAATGTCGAACTGGTGGCCTTGGCGGGCCTCGCGCCGGGCGTAGACCTCCAGCAGCTGGGCGGCCACGTCCGAGGCGCGCTCGCTGGCCTTGCGCCGGGCCTTGTCCCACTGGTCCGAGCCCAGCTTGTGCAGGGGCGCCAGTTCCGGGTCGGCGCCGGCGTAGCGGCTGATCAGGTGCAGGGAAGACACCGGCACATACAGGCGCGCGCCCTGGGCGTAGTCCAGGGTCAGAAATTCATTGGCCTGGCCGTCCACGTCCAGGGTCTGCAGGCCGATGTAGCGGCCCACCCCGTGCTCCAGGTGCACCACCGGCACCCCTTCGCGCAGTTCGGAGATGTCGCGGAAGATGTTGGCGTTGCTGGATTCCTCCGCCTTGCGCCGGCGCCGGCGCTGGGCCACCCGGGCCCCGAACAGCTGGCTTTCGCACACCAGGGTCGGCGCGCCGGGGCCGAAGTACATGCCCCGGTCCAGGGGCGCGGTGGCAATGGCAAAGGGCTCGCCGCTGGCTTCAAAATCGGCCCAGTCGTCCACCGTCACCGGGGTCAGTTTTTCCTGCTTCAGGCTGTCCAGCAGCATTTCCCGGCGGCCGGCGGATTCGGCGCACAGCAGCACCGGCCCCTGGTGGCTGCTGATGAAGCGCGCCAGCCGCGCCATGGGCGCCTCGCGGTTGTCGCTGGCGGGCAGTTCTGGCGGCGGCAGGCTGGGGGCCTGGACGTGGGTGGGGGCGTCGGGGTTCAGGCGCAGTTCCAGCACGGCGCGCCGGCCCAGCAACTGGTACAGCTCCTCCACCGGGGTAAAGCAGCGCGCCGGGGGCAGCAGGGGGCGCCGCGGGTCTATGCCGTATTCCTCGAAGCGGTGGTTGGCCTCGCCCCAGAAGCGCTGGGCCGCGCCGTGGTGATCGCCGATGGCGATCACCGGGGTGTCCTCGGGCAGGTAGTCCAGCAGGGTGCCGCAGCGCTCAAAAAACAGTGGCAGGAAGTACTCGCAGCCGCCGGGGGAGCGCCCGGCGCTGACCTCGCTGTACACCGGGCAGGCGTCGTGATCCACCTCGAAGGCCTCGTACCAGTTCATCTGGAAGCGGCTGATGGCCCCCGGGTTCAGGGGGTATTCCCGCGCCGGCAGCAGGTTGATGCCGTCCACCTTTTCCACCGTGCGCTGGCTCTCCGGGTCGAAGGTGCGCAGGGTGTCCACCTCGTCATCCAGCAAATCGATGCGAAAGGGCGTATCGGAGCCCATGGGGAAGATGTCCAGCAGCGCGCCGCGCAGGGCGAATTCCCCGTGTTCGTAGACGGTGTCCACGTTGCGATAGCCGTTGCGCTCCAGGTTGCGGCGGAAGGTGTCGATATCCACCGTGTCGCCCGGCGCCAGCACCAGGCTGCTGCCGGCAATGTACTCGGTGGGGGCGATGCGGTGCATCAGGGTCGGCATGGGCACCACCAGCACCCCGCCGCGCACCGAGGGCAGTCGGTGCAGGGTGGACAGGCGTTCGGAGATGATGTCCTGGTGGGGCGAGAAGCTGTCGTAGGGCAGGGTCTCCCAGTCGGGGAAGGCCAGCAGTTCGATGCCGGGCGCCAGGAAGAAGGGCAGCTCCCGCTCCAGGGTAATGGCGGCGCTGGTGTCGGCGGTAATCACCAGCAGCAGGCGGTCCGGGCTTGCCAGTTCTGCCACGCAGCGGGTCTGGGCGCTGCCGTGCAGGGGCCCCAGGGCAGTGCGGCTGCCCGCTTTGGCGGGCCAGGGCGTGGTGGCGAGCAGGGTCTGGAACATGGGCGAATCGGGCTCTGGCTGATGAAATCGGCGGCCGCTGGCGGGCCGGGGGCGTATTGTACGGGCAAGGTGGAAGGCCCTCCACCCGCTTGAGGCTTTGGGCGTGCGGGTGGCCGAGCGGTTCAAAGCGGGTGTAAATATGCCCGGGCGCCTTGCCCCGGGGGGGAGGGGTGAGGATAATACGCGCGCCCGAAAACCCGACCCGACCCGCACCAACAAAGGTATTCCACAGTGAGCGAACGCAAAAGAGAGCGCCCGGCAGACTACTTCCGGGACTGGAAAGAGCGCGAAGCGCTGGCCGAAGGCATGATTCCGCTGGTGGGGCAGTTGTCCCGCGAGCGCAACGTCAAGTGCTACGTTTACGGCAAGTCACTGGTGAACCGCTCTGTGCTGGAGATCATGAAAGATCACCGCTACGTGCGCCAGGTCGAGGAAAACGAGCTGTCCGAGTTCGAAACCTTCCCGGTACTGGAAGCCCTGAGCAAGCTGGCCCTGGGCTCCGCCCACATCGACATCGGCCGCCTGGCGGTTGACTACTACGACCGCGGCCACGGCGCTGGCAAGTCCATTGAAGAATATGTTACCGAGCAGGTCAGCGACCTGATCGGCTGCACCGAGAAGCCCGTGGCCGAGCCCCGGGACGTGGTGCTTTACGGTTTTGGCCGTATCGGCCGCCTGATGGCCCGTATCCTGATCGACAAGACCGACGGCGGCGACAGCCTGCGCCTGCGCGCGGTGGTGGTGCGCAAGGGCAAAGCGCCCAACGACCTGGTCAAGCGCGCCAGCCTGCTGCGCCGCGACTCCGTGCACGGCGCCTTCGAGGGCACCATCCGGGTCGACGAGGAGCATGGCTCCTTCGTCGCCAACGGCAACGAAGTGAAAGTGATCTACGCCGATTCACCCGCTGAGGTGGACTACACCGAGTACGGCATCAACAACGCCATTGTGGTGGACAACACCGGCGTCTGGCGCGACGAGGACGGCCTGTCCCAGCACCTCAAGTGCCCCGGGGTGAGCAAGGTGATCCTCACCGCGCCCGGCAAGGGCGACATGAAGAACGTGGTGGCCGGCATCAACCATGACATCATTGAAGATTCCGACACCATCATCTCCGCCGCGTCCTGCACCACCAACGCCATTGTGCCGCCGCTGAAGGCCATCGATGACGAGTACGGGATTGTCACCGGCCACGTGGAGACGGTGCACGCCTACACCAACGACCAGAACCTGATCGACAACTACCACAAGGCCGAGCGCCGTGGCCGCAGCGCGCCCTTGAACATGGTGCTCACCGAAACCGGCGCCGCCAAGGCGGTGGCCAAGGTGCTGCCGAAGCTGCAGGGCAAGCTCACCGGCAACGCCATCCGCGTGCCCACGCCGAATGTGTCCATGGCCATCCTGAACCTGACCCTGGGCCGCGCTACCGACAAGGAAGCACTGAACGAGTACATGCGCAACGTGGCACTGCACTCGCCCATGCGCAAGCAGATCGACTACTCCAACTCGCCCGAGGTGGTGTCGTCGGATTTTGTTGGCTCCCGCCACGCCTGCATCTACGACGCCCAGGCCACCATCGTCAACGGCACCCAGGCCGTGGTCTACCTGTGGTACGACAACGAGTTTGGCTACAGCTGCCAGGTGTACCGCATTCTCGAACAAATGGCCGGTATCGATTACCGGGTCTATCCGAAGGAGGCGTAAGCCGCCGGGCAGGGTAAACACCTGCCCGCAATCCGATAGCTGCCCCCCGTTGCGACAGTGGTCATGCGGGGGGGCATTCCGCTATAATGCGCGCGGCTCGAATCCGGGTGGCAGAATTTGCCTGTTTTTACGGCAATAAATGCTAACTGACGCGCTTGTTCCGGCAGCGGATCGCCGGACTCAATCGGGTCTCCAGTCGCTATATTTAATGTTGTTCTCAATCTGCAGGCAGATCGTATGATCAAGATCAAGCGGGGCCTGAATATCCCTTTACAGGGTGCGCCCCAGCAAACCATTGACAATGCCCCTGCCGCCCGCGCTGTTGCGCTGGTCGGTTTTGACTATGTCGGCATGAAACCCACCATGGAAGTGGCGGTGGGTGACACCGTTAAAGCCGGGCAACTGCTGTTCACCGACAAAAAGACCGAGGGCGTGCGCTACACCGCACCCGCCGGTGGCACCGTTGCCGCCATCAACCGCGGCGCCAAGCGCGTGCTGCAATCGGTGGTCATTGAAGTCGGCGCCGATGAATCCTTCGAGAGTTTCCCTGCGCACGATGCTGCTGCCGCCCGCGCCCTGGACGGTGCCGCCGTGCGCGAGCAGCTGGTGCAGAACGGCCTGTGGACAGCCCTGAGAACCCGCCCCTTCAGCAAGGTGCCGGCACCGGGCAGCGAGGCCGCGGCCCTGTTTGTGACCGCCATCGACACCCAGCCCCTGGCGGCCGACCCCGCGCTGGTGATTGCCGAGCAGGCGGAGGCCTTTGGCCTGGGCCTGGATTTGCTGGCCAAACTGGTCGCGGGCCCGCTCTACCTGTGCAAGGCCGCCGGTGCCGATGTGCCCGCCGGCAGCGCCAGCAATATTGAAGTGCATGAATTTGCCGGCCCGCACCCTGCGGGGCTGGCGGGTACCCACATCAACCTGCTGCGCGGTGGCGTCACCGTCGACAAGCCGGTGTGGACCATCGGCTACCAGGACGTGATTGCCATCGGCCGCACCTTCCTGGACGGCAAACTCTATACAGGCCGCGTGATTTCCCTCGGTGGCCCCCAGGTGGAGCAGCCGCGACTGCTGCGCACCCGCATCGGTGCCGACCTGCAGGCCCTGTGCGCCGGCCAGGTGAAAGACGGCGAAAACCGCATTGTGTCCGGCTCCGTGCTGGGCGGGCGCGCCACCCAGGCACCCACTGCCTACCTGGGGCGCTACCACAACCAGGTGTCGGTCCTGCTGGAAGGGCGCCAGCGCGAGTTCCTGCGCTACCTGAGCCCCGGCGCCCAGCGCCACTCGGCCCTCGGCATCTACCTGAGCAACCTGTTCGGCAGCAAGCCCCTGGCCATGACTACCAACACCAACGGCTCCGAGCGCGCCATGGTGCCGGTGGGCACTTACGAGCGCGTGGTGCCCATGGACATGCTGCCCACCCAGCTGCTGCGCGCGCTGATCGTCGGCGACACCGAAACGGCCCAGGCCCTGGGTTGCCTGGATCTGGACGAGGAAGATCTGGCGCTTTGCACCTATGTTTGTCCGGGCAAGTACGAATACGGCCCCATCCTCAGGGACAACCTGACACGCATCGAGAAGGAGGGTTAATCCCGTGGGACTGCGCAAGATTCTCGACAACATGGAACACCACTTCCAGGACGGTGGCCGCTACCAGAACTGGTACGCCCTGTATGAAGCGGTGGACACCATCTTCTATTCCCCCGGCTCGGTGACCAAGAGCAACGCCCATGTGCGCGACGGTGTAGACCTCAAGCGCATCATGATCACGGTGTGGTTCTGCGCCTTCCCGGCCATGTTCTACGGCATGTACAACCTGGGCTTCCAGGCCAACGACGTGATTGCCGCCCACGGCGGTGCCGTTGACGGCTGGCGCGGTGCCCTGATCGGCCTGTTCGGCGGCTACGACGCCGGCAGCCTGTGGGACTGCTTCTTCTTTGGCGCCCTGTACTTCCTGCCCATTTACCTGGTGACCTTCGCCGTTGGCGGTTTCTGGGAAGTGCTGTTTGCCATGAAACGCGGCCACGAGGTGAACGAAGGCTTCTTCGTGACCTCCATCCTGTTTGCCCTGACCTGCCCGCCGGACATCCCCCTGTGGCAGGTGGCCCTGGGCATCAGCTTTGGTGTGGTGATCGGCAAGGAAGTGTTTGGCGGCACCGGCAAGAACTTCCTCAACCCGGCACTCACCGGCCGCGCCTTCCTGTACTTTGCCTACCCGGCTTCCATGTCCGGCGATGCGGTATGGACAGCCGTTGACGGCTACACCGGCGCCACCCCGCTGTCTGTGGTGGCCTCCGGCGGTATGCCGGCGCTGCAGGAGCAGTGGACCTGGATGGACGCCTTCCTCGGCAACCTGCCGGGCTCCATTGGCGAAACCTCCACCCTGGCCATCCTCATCGGCGGCGCCGTGCTGCTGATGATGCGCATTGCCGCCTGGCGCATTGTGGCCGGCGTGTTCCTGGGCATGGTGGCGCTGTCCACCCTGTTCAACCTGGTGGGCTCGGATACCAACCCGGCCTTCGCCATGCCCTGGTACTGGCACCTGGTCACCGGTGGCTTTGCCTTCGGCATGATGTTCATGGCCACCGACCCGGTATCCGCGGCCATGACCAATGGCGGCAAGTGGGCCTACGGGATTCTCATCGGCCTCATGGCCGTGCTGATCCGCGTGATGAACCCGGCCTTCCCCGAGGGCATCATGCTCGCCATTCTGTTCGGCAACATCTTCGCTCCGCTGACGGACCACTTTGTGATCCAGGCCAACATCAAACGGAGGCTCGCCCGTGTCCAGTAACGACGGTATCAAGAAAACACTGATCGTTGCCTTCTCCCTGTGCATCGTGTGCTCCGTGGTGGTCTCCACCGCCGCGGTGGTGCTCAAGCCCACCCAGGAGGCCAACAAAACCCTCGATCGCAAGCGCAACATCCTGGCTGCCGCAGGCATGCTGGAAGAGGGCGTGTCCATCGACAAGCAGTTTGAGCAGGTAGAAACCCGCATTGTCGATCTGCGCACTGGCAAATACAGCGACGCGGTGGACCCGAAAAGTTACGACCAGCGCAAGGCGTCCAAGGACCCGTCCACCTCAAAGACCCTGAGCCAGGACGAGGACATCGCCAAGATCAAGCGCCGCGCTGATTTTGCCGAGGTTTACCTGGTCAACGACGAGCAGGGCGAACTGGACAAGATCATCCTGCCGGTTCACGGTTACGGCCTGTGGTCCACCCTCTATGGCTTTATGGCCCTGGAGTCCGACCTCAACACCGTCGTCGGCCTGGGCTTTGCCGAGCACGGCGAAACCCCCGGGCTCGGTGGCGAAGTGGACAACCCCAGTTGGAAGGCCAAGTGGCCCGGCAAAAAGGTGTACAAGGACGGCGACGTTGAGCTCGGCCTGATCAAAGGCACCGTCGACCCGTCCAGCGCCAATGCCGAATGGCAGGTGGATGGCCTGTCTGGCGCCACCCTGACCTCCAACGGGGTCAGCAACCTGGTGCAGTTCTGGCTGGGTGAGCAGGGCTACCAGCCCTTTATCGAAAACCTGAAAGCCGGGGAGGCCTGAGATGTCTGAGATGAAGGAAACACTCACGCAGCCCATCCTGCGTAACAACCCCATCGCCCTGCAGATCCTGGGGATCTGCTCCGCCCTGGCGGTAACCACCTCCCTGCAGGTGACCGTGGTCATGTGTATCGCCCTGACCAGCGTTACGGCGTTCTCCAACCTCTTTGTGTCCTGCATCCGCAAGCACATCCCGGGCAGCATCCGCATCATTGTGCAGATGATCATCATTGCCTCGTTGGTGATTGTGGTGGACCAGGTGCTCAAGGCCTACGCCTTTGAAATTAGCAAGCAGCTGTCGGTCTTCGTCGGCCTGATCATCACCAACTGTATCGTGATGGGCCGCGCCGAAGCCTTCGCCATGAAGAACCCGCCGCTGCCGAGCTTTGTTGACGGTATTGGCAATGGCCTGGGCTACTCAGTGGTGCTGCTGGTGGTGGCCTTCTTCCGCGAGCTGTTTGGCGCCGGCAAGCTGTTTGGCTACCAGGTACTGCCGGTGGTGACCGAAGGCGGCTGGTACAACCCCAACGGCCTGATGCTGCTGGCGCCCAGCGCCTTCTTCCTGATTGGCCTGTTCATCTGGGCCCTGCGCAGCTGGGACAAGAGCCAGGTGGAAGCGCCGGACTACAAGATGGCCAAACACACCGCAGTCGAGGAGGCCGCGTAAATGGAACACTATCTGAGCCTGTTTATCCGTGCCGTGTTCATCGAGAACATGGCCCTGGCCTTCTTCCTCGGCATGTGTACCTTCCTGGCGATTTCCAAGAAGGTACAGGCGGCCATTGGCCTTGGCATTGCCGTGGTGGTGGTGCTCACCATCACCGTGCCGGTCAACAACCTGATCTACAACTACCTGCTGGCCGATGGCGCACTGGCCTGGGCCGGGCTGCCGGATGTGGATTTGAGCTTCCTGGGCCTGCTGTCCTACATCGGGGTGATTGCCGCCATCGTGCAGATCATGGAGATGTTCCTCGACAAGTTCGTGCCGGCGCTCTACAACGCCCTTGGCGTGTTCCTGCCGCTGATCACCGTGAACTGCGCCATCATGGGTGCCTCCCTGTTCATGGTCGAGCGCGACTACACCTTTGGTGAGAGTGTGGCCTTTGGCGCCGGTGCGGGTGTGGGCTGGGCGCTGGCCATTGTGGCCCTGGCGGGCATTCGCGAGAAGCTGAAGTACTCCGATATTCCCGAAGGCCTGCGTGGCCTGGGTATCACCTTCATTACCGTCGGCCTGATGTCGCTGGGCTTCATGTCCTTCGGCGGCATCTCCATCTAAGCGCGACGAGAGGTAGCAATGGAAACCAACACTATTTTTCTCGGCGTCGGCATGTTCACCGCGATCGTGCTGGCGCTGGTGTTTATCATTCTGTTTGCCCGCTCCCGGCTGGTCAGCAGTGGTGATGTAAACATCGAGATCAACGGCGAGAAGACCATCACCGTGCCCGCCGGCGGCAAATTGCTGCAGACCCTGTCTGAAACCGGCCTGTTCCTGCCCTCCGCCTGCGGCGGCGGCGGAACCTGCGCCCAGTGCAAATGCATAGTGAACGAGGGCGGCGGCTCCATGCTGCCCACCGAGGAATCCCACTTCACCCGCCGTGATGCCGCCGAGGGCTGGCGCCTGTCCTGCCAGACCGCGGTCAAGCAGGACATGAAGATCGAGGTGCCCGAGGAAGTGTTCGGCGTGAAGCAGTGGGAGTGCACGGTGGAATCCAACCCCAACGTGGCCACCTTCATCAAGGAGCTGACCCTGCGCCTGCCCGAGGGCGAGAACGTGGACTTCCGCGCCGGCGGTTACGTGCAGTTGGAATGCCCGCCGCACCTGGTCAAGTACGAAGACTTCGACATCGACGAAGAGTACCGCGGCGACTGGGAGCGTTTTGGCTTCTTCAAGCTGCAGTCGGAAGTCAAGGAGCCGGTGATTCGCGCCTACTCCATGGCCAACTACCCGGAAGAAAAGGGCGTGGTGAAGTTCAACATCCGTATCGCCACCCCGCCTCCCGGCAGCGAGGGCATTCCCTGCGGCCAGATGTCGTCCTGGGTGTTCAACCTCAAGCCTGGCGACAAGGTGACCGTGTACGGTCCCTTCGGTGAGTTCTTCGCCAAGGATACCGACGCCGAGATGGTCTTCATCGGTGGTGGTGCCGGTATGGCGCCCATGCGTTCGCACATCTTCGACCAGCTCAAGCGCCTGGGCAGCAAGCGCAAGATATCCTTCTGGTACGGCGCGCGCTCCCTGCGCGAGATGTTCTACCAGGACGAGTACGACATGCTGGCCGCGGAGAACGACAACTTCGAGTGGCACGTGGCTCTGTCCGACCCCCAGCCGGAGGACAACTGGAACGGCCTGACCGGCTTCATTCACAACGTGCTGTTTGAAGAGTACCTGAAGAACCACCCGGCGCCGGAGGACTGCGAGTTCTACATGTGTGGCCCGCCGATGATGAACGCCGCGGTGATCCAGATGCTGACCGACCTCGGCGTGGAGCCGGAGAACATCATGCTGGACGACTTCGGCGGCTAGGTGAATACCCTGACGCCCAACGCAAAAAGCCACTCCCCGGGGTGGCTTTTTTGTGTGCTGCTGGCCCTGGCGGGTCTGCTCGGCGCCTGCGGCGAACAGGCCGGCAGCGACGCGGGCGATACAGTACGCCTGGCCGGCGATACCATGGGCACCACCTGGCACGTGACCTACACCGCCCTGGCGGCGGCGCCCGATCCCCTGCAGGTGCAGGCGGCGCTGGAGGCGGAGCTGGAAGCTGTCAACCAGAGCATGTCCACCTATCGCGAGGATGCCGAGATCAGCGTGTTCAACCGGCATCCGGTGGGGCAGTGGCTGGCGGTGTCGGAGCCGTTTCTGACCGTGTTGCAGGCCGCGCTGGCGATCGGTGAGCAGAGCGGCGGCGCCTACGATGTGACCGTGGCCCCGCTGGTCAACCTGTGGGGCTTTGGGCCGGGCAGGGGGGGCGACGCGGTGCCCGCTGCCGAGGCGGTGGCGGCCCTGCGTGAGCAGGTTGGCCAGCGCTACCTTGAGGTGGACCCCCAAGGCGGGCGAGTGCGTAGAACGCGCGCTGTGAGCCTGGATTTTTCTTCCATTGCCAAGGGTTACGCGGTGGATCGCCTGGCCAGCTACCTGCAGGCGCAACAAGTGGCGGATTTTCTTGTCGAAGTAGGTGGCGAGATGCGCCTCTCCGGGCGCAGCCCCCGGGGCGATGCATGGCGGATAGCCATCGAGCAGCCCACGGCAGGTGCCCGGGCGCCGTCGGTGGCCCTGTCGCTCAGCAACATCGCGGTGGCCACCTCGGGCGATTACCGGAACTTTTTTGAACTGGACGGCAAGCGCTACTCCCACAGCATCGACCCCCGCACCGGCTATCCGGTGGCTCATGACCTGGTGTCGGTGACGGTGCTGGCGGCGGATGCCATGCACGCCGACGCCTGGGCCACGGCACTGGAGGTGCTGGGTGCCGATGAGGCCATGCAGGTGGCCAGCCAGCAGGGGCTGGCGGTATATTTCATCCGGCGGCAGGGCGAGGGCTTTGCCGCCAGTCATACAGAGGCCTTTACCCCCTGGCTGGGTGAGGGCGCAACAGAGCCGGCCCCTGCTGGGCCGCAGAGGTGACTATGGCGATTTTTCTGATAAGTGCGCTGGTGTTTGCCGCGGTGATCGCCGCGATGGCCGTGGGTGTGATGGCCGGCAGGGCGCCCATCAAGGGCTCCTGCGGCGGTATTGGTGCCCTTGGCATCGACCAGAGCTGCGAGATTTGTGGCGGCGACCCCAAGCGCTGCGACGAGGAAACCCGCGGCAGCGAGGGCAGTGGCGGCGCCAGCTTCTACGACGCCAGCGACAAGCGCTAGGCTCCACCGGTAGACCAGCAGCAGGGACGCGCGGCGCTTGCGGGCACTCTCGACATTTTCTGATCACTACGCACTGTTCATCGGCCTGCGCTACAGCTTCAGCCGCAAGCGCAGCCGTTTCACCGGGCTGATCGCCCTGGTGTCCATGCTGGGCATGGTGCTGGGTGTGGCCAGCCTGATCACCGTGCTGTCGGTGATGAACGGCTTTGCCGGCGAATTGCGCCAGCGCATTCTGTCGCTGGTGCCCCATGCCTACCTGGAATCCACCACTGGTGGCATTGCCGACTGGCCCGCGCTGGCCGAGCGGGTACGCCAGCAGAGCGGGGTGATTGCCGCCTCGCCCTACATCAGCGACAAAGTGATTTTCAGCGGCCCCTACCTGATGCACGGCGGGGTATTGACTGCCATTGATACCGCCACCGAAGGCGGCGTGTCGCGCATGCCGCAGTCGCTGGTGGCCGGCTCACTGTCGGCGCTGGATGACACGCCGTTTTCAGTGGTTCTTGGCGCCTCCCTGGCCCGCCAGCTCGGCGTGATGCCGGGCGATAGCGTGGAGGTGACCCTGCCGCGCATTACTGTCACGCCCCTGGGGGCCTTCCCGCGCAGCAAGCGCTTGCAGGTGGTGGGGCTGTTCGAGGTGGGCGCCCAGCCGGATACCTACCAGGCCTATGTGTCACTCGCCACCGGCCAGAAGCTGTTCGGCGAGAAGGGCCGGGTGGAGGGCCTGCAGGTGAAAACCGAAGACCTGTACCGCGCACCGGCCATCGCCGCCCAGCTGCGCCCCATGCTGCCGCAGGGCATCGAGGTGCGCGACTGGAGCCAGACCCAGGGCTCGCTGTTCAGGGCCGTCAAAATGGAGAAGATCATGGTCAGCCTGTTGCTGCTCAGCGTGGTGGCGGTGGCCGCCTTCAATATCGTATCGACCCTGGTGATGTCGGTGGCGGAAAAGCGCCGCGACATTGCCGTGTTGCGCACGATGGGGGCCAGCGCCCGGGGCGTGATGGCGGTGTTTGTGGCTCACGGGCTGGGGCTGGCACTGGCCGGCATCAGCCTGGGCGCGCTGCTGGGCATGCTGCTGGCCTCCTACATTGCACCGGTTACGGCGTTTCTGGAGGGCTTGCTTGGGG
This sequence comes from Parahaliea mediterranea, assembly GCF_003402235.1. Classification (GTDB taxonomy): domain Bacteria; phylum Pseudomonadota; class Gammaproteobacteria; order Pseudomonadales; family Halieaceae; genus Parahaliea; species Parahaliea mediterranea. The sequence continues at coordinate 408,491 of NZ_QEWO01000001.1, read as the reverse complement.
TCAAGCTGTTTGATCCCAATGTGTATTTCATCAGCGAGTTGCCCTCTGTTTTGATGGGGCGCGATGTGGTGGTGGTGGTGCTGGCCTCGCTGCTGCTCAGCCTGCTGGCCACCCTGTACCCGGCCTGGCGCGCCGCCCAGGTGGCGCCGGCGGAGGTGCTGCGCTATGAGTGAGGCGGTGTTGCGCTGCGAAAACCTGGGCCGCGTGTACAGCGACGGCGACCAGCACGTGCAGGTGCTGGACGGGGTGAACTTTACCCTGCTGCCCGGCGAGACCGTTGCCGTGGTGGGCGCGTCCGGCTCCGGCAAATCCACCCTGCTCAACCTGCTGGGGGGACTGGACGACCCGAGCAGCGGCCGGGTGCTGATGGCGGGGCAGGATATGGCCGCCCTGGATGAGCGCGCCCGCTGCCGCCTGCGCAATGCCCGCATGGGTTTCGTGTACCAGTTTCACCACCTGCTGCCGGAGTTTGATGCCGCCGAGAATGTGGCCATGCCGCTGCTGATTGCTGGCGAGTCCCGCTCGCGCGCCGCCGAGCGCGCCGCCGCCATGCTGGCCCGGGTGGGGATGGACCATCGCCTGGCGCACCGGCCGGGCCAGTTGTCCGGCGGAGAGCGTCAGCGGGTGGCCATTGCCCGCGCGCTGGTGGCCGCGCCGGATGTGGTGCTGATGGACGAACCCACCGGCAACCTCGACCCGGATTCCGCCGCCCAGGTGCTGGCGCTGATCGACGAACTGGGTCAGGAACAGGCGGCCTTTGTGGTGGTCACCCACGACCCGGGCATTGCCGCGCGCATGCACCGCACGCTGGAACTGGTACAGGGCAGGTTGCAGGCGCGCCCGTGAGTTTCGCCGAGAAACTGCGCATTGCCCTGCGCTACAGCTTCGCTTTCGGACGCGGGCACCTTTCCACCTTTCTGTCGTCCCTGTCCATGCTCGGCCTGGTGCTGGCCATTACGCTGCTGATTACCGTGCTGTCGGTGATGAACGGCTTTGACCGGGAAATGCGCGAGCGCATTCTGTCGCTGGTGCCGCACATTACGTTGCAGGCCCACCAGGGCATGAGTGACTGGCGTGCGCGTATCGGGCCGGTACTGGCCCACCCCGACGTGGTGGCGGTGCGGCCCTTTGTGCAGTTTAACGCCCTGTTCATGCAGGGGCGGCGCATTGAAACGGCCCAGGGTCTGGGGGTTGTGAGCAGCGGTGAGATGGGCGCGCTGCTGACCAGCATCGGCCAGGACGCGCTCATCGACTTTATGGGCACGCCCAACGGCCTGGTGCTGGGGCGCGGCTTGGCCGAGCGCCTGGCGGTGCAGCCCGGCGACAGCCTGACCCTGATTGTGCCCGGGCAGGCGAAGGGCGAGCGGGCCAGCGCAACCCGCTTTGTTCAGGTGCAGCTGTGCGGTGTGCTGGACACGGGCACAGAGCTGGATGAAAGCGTGGCGCTGGTTGATATCAACTTCGCCCGGGGCAAGCTTTCCGCCGAGGGCGCCGTGAGCGGCCTGCAGGTGGAAACCTCAGACCTGTTCGACGTGGCCCGCATCGGCTGGGAACTGGTGCAGAACCTGCCGCCCGGCTACTACGCCACCAACTGGATGCAGACCCACGGCAACCTGTACGCGGCCATCCAGCTGTCGCGCGATCTGGTGTCCATCCTGCTGTTCTCCATCATCGCCGTGGCCGCCTTCAATGTGGTGTCTTCCCTGGTGCTGGTGGTGTTCGACAAGCAGGGCGACATCGCCATCCTGCGCACCCTGGGGGCCAGCGGCGGTGATATCGGCTGGGTGTTTGTGCTGCAGGGGGCGGTGATCGGGCTGGTGGGAGCGGTGCTCGGCTGCCTGTTCGGCATCGGGCTCGCCCTGGCGGTGCCCACCCTGGTGGAGGGCCTGGAGCGCTTGCTGAACTACCGCTTCCTCAGCACCGATGTGTACCCGGTGTCCTTTTTGCCGGTGGACGTGCTGGCGTCCGACGTGCTGCTGGTGGGCGGAGTGGCCTGGGGCATGTGCGTACTGGCGGCGCTGTATCCGGCCCTGCGCGCCGCGCGCCTGGCGCCGGCCCGCATCCTGCACCAGGACGCCTAGCGGGCTTTGCCTGCCTGCTGGCGCCGCAGCTTGCGCGCCTTCCAGCGGTTGGCCACGTGCAGCCGCCACAGCATGCTGATCACAAAATAACCCAGCGAGCCGAAAAACAGTCCGCAGACCAGGCAGCCCAGTAGCAGGGGTTGCCAGATGGCGTGCAGGCTTTCGCTGGCCCACTCCAGGCTGAGCTGGAAGTGCATGAACTGCACCGGCTCGTTGATCAGCAGGGCGCCCACCCGATAGGCCAGGTAGAACACGGCGGGGATGGTCACGGGGTTGGTGACCCAGATCAGGGTGACCGCCAGGGGCAGGTTGCAGCGCACCAGAATGGCCAGTAGTGCGGCAATCACCATCTGCCCAGGCAGGGGAATAAAGGCAACGAACAGGCCGATAAAAAACGCCATCGATGCCGAGTAGCGGTTGATGTGCCAGAGATTGGGCTGGTAAATCCAGTCCCCCAGAAACCCCAGCACCTTGATCTCCCGCAGCCGGGCCGGGGAGGGCATGATCTGTTTGAGGGTGTGCTTGGGCATCGCTGGCCTGAATTGGTGTGTGATCCCCTAACCGCCTGTGGTCGACTGGGCGCCTTGACGCCAGGCGTCGCAACGGCAGGGGCCGGCTATTATGCCCACAATCGCCGGGGTTGCCCACTGATGGCCGCAGGCTTGATGGGCGCAGGCTTGAAGGCCGCATGGCCGCTGGCGCTGGCCGCCGGGCTGTTGCTGACCGGGTGGCTGCCGCAGCTTCCGGGCCCGGTGTTGCAGGTGGCGCTGTTGCTGGCGGCCCTGCTGTTGGTGATATGGCGCCGGCCAGGCGCCCGCGCGATGGCGGCGTTGATCGCCGGCGTGCTGATTGCCAGCCACTTCGGTCAGGCTTTGTTGTCCCACACCCTGCCACAGGACTGTGTGCGTTTGCCAATCGCCGTGGAGGGCCGGGTGGTTTCACTGCCGCGCGTCAGCCACTTTGATGCCGACACCCGCCAGCAGCGCTTTGAGTTTGCGCTGCAGTCCGTGAGCCCGGCGCGCTGCGCGGGGCCGCGCAAGGTGCTGCTGTCCTACTATGGCGATGCCTCCATGAGCCCCGGCGAGCACTGGCGCTTCGAGGTGCTGCTCAGGCGGCCCTGGGGGCTGGTCAACCCCGGCTCCTTCAACATGCAGGCCTGGTTTGCCCAGACCGGCATCGACGCCACCGGCAGCGTGCGCAGCCCAGCCGGCGCCGCCCGCCGGCTGGGCAGTGCACCGCAAGGGGCCTGGCACCACCGCGTGCGCGCCAGCCTGAGTGGGCGTATTGCCAGGCTCGACTTGCCTCTGGACAGCCAGGCCGTGCTGCAGGCGGTGACCGTGGCTGATCGCAGCGCGTTGGGCAGCGACCTGTGGCGGCGCTTCCAGGTATTTGGCCTTAATCATTTGCTGGTGATCTCCGGCCTGCACGTTGGGCTGGTGGCCGGCCTTGGCTACCTCCTCGGGCGGGTGGCGCTGCTGCCGCTGCACCTGCGTGGCCATACCAGTTGGGCCCTTGGGTTGCCGGCCCTGTTGGCGCTGGTGCTGGCGGCACTGTACACAGCCCTGGCTGGCTTTTCTCTGGCCACGGTGCGCGCGCTGATCATGCTGCTCTGTGTGGTTGCGGCCAGCTTGCTGGGGCGTGGGGCAGGGGCCTGGAACAATCTGCTGCTGGCGGCGCTGCTACTGCTGTTGATCAATCCGCTGGCTGGCCTGGGTAGCGGCTTCTGGTTGTCCTTTGGGGCCGTGGCCTGCCTGCTGTGGCGATCAGTCTGGCTGGATGCCCAGCGCCACCGCGCCTGGCAGCTACCGCTCACCCACCTGTACATGGCCCTGGCCATGGTGCCCCTCGCCGGCGTCTGGTTTGGTGGCGCCAGCCTGGTGTCGGCCGCGGCCAACCTGTTGGCGGTGCCCTTGCTGGGCCTGTGGGTGGTGCCGCTTTCGCTGTTGGCGACCCTGCTGGCTCTGCTCGGCGCGCCGCTGGCCGATACCCTGTGGCAGTGGGCCGCAGCGCCGCTGAACAGCCTGCTGCCCCTGGCCGCCAGCCTGCAGCAGGCGCGCCCCGGTTGGCTCTACTGGCACTTCAGCGCAACGCCGCTGGAGCTGCTGCTGGCCACGATGGCGGTGGCGCTGGTGGCGCTGCCGTTGCGCCCGGGCCGGCGCTGGTTGGCCCTGTGCCTGCTGCTGACGCCGGCACTGTTGCCCCCGGTCCATCCCAGAACAGCCGGTAAAGACGCCGTGCACCTGTTGTTTATCGATGTGGGGCAGGGCACCTCGGTGCTGCTTTACAACCGCCAGCGTGCGTTGCTCTACGACACCGGCGGCGGCATCCCCGGGGGCGCCACCGTTGCCGATAGCGTGGTGCTGCCGCTGCTGCGCCAGCGAGGCATTCGCCGCCTGGACACGCTGGTGCTGAGCCACGGCGACAGCGACCACAGCGCCGGCTGGCCGGATGTGGTGCAGGCCCTGCCAGTGGGCGAAGTGCTCACCGGGGCCGACCTGGCGCTTGCCGGGAGCCGCCGCTGCATGGCCGGCAAAAGCTGGCAGTGGCCCGATGGCGCGGTGACCCTGCGGATTCTGGCGCCCGCGCAGGAGGCAAACCTGCAGCCGAACCTCACCAGCAACAATGCCTCCTGCGTGCTGCACATTCGCGTGGGTGATCAGCGGATTCTGCTGGCCGGTGACATCGACCGCGAGCGCGAGCGCGCCCTGGTGCGCTACTGGGGTGGTGAGCTGCAAAGCGACTGGCTGCTGGTGGGCCATCACGGCAGCCGCACCTCCAGCGCAGCGGCGTTTCTTAATCGGGTGGCGCCGGCCAATACGGTTATCAGCGCCGGTTATGCCAACCGCTTCGGGCACCCGCATGAGGAGGTGGTGGCACGTCTTGCGGCGCTGCCAAGCAGGGTGTGGCACAGCGCAAACGAAGGCGCGCTGGAGCTGGTTTTGCGCCCTGGCCGGGCCCCGGAGGTCATCGCCCACCGGCGCCTGCAACGCTACTACTGGCAGTAGGCCGTGCGCTTTCTCAGCCCCCGGCGCTGTGCGTATAATGGCGCGAATTTCGCTGTTACAGGACACAGGTGTGCTCGAACTGGTAACGGCAGGCGGCTGGTTGATGGTGCTGATCCTGCTCTGTTCTATTGTCGCGGTCGCGATCTGTATCGAACGTCTCTACACACTGAACCCGAAAAAAATTGCCCCGCCGCACCTGCTGGCCACGGTGTGGAAACAGCTCAAAGCCGGCGAAATCGACGCCAACCGCCTCAAGAGCCTGCGCCAGTCTTCGCCTTTGGGGCGTATTCTCGCGGCCGGCCTTGGCAACGCCCCCCATGGACGCGATGTGATGAAGGAGAGCATTGAAGAAGCCGCCAGCCATGTCATTCACGAACTGGAACGCTACCTGAACACCCTTGGCACCATCGCCGCGGTGGCGCCGCTGCTCGGGCTGCTGGGCACCGTGGTGGGCATGATCAAGGTGTTCGCCGAAATCATGGCCCAGGGCACGGGTAACGCCAGCGCCCTGGCCGGTGGTATTTCCGAAGCCTTGATCACCACGGCCGCCGGCCTCAGCGTGGCCATTCCGGCGCTGGTGATGCACCGCTATTTCAGCGGCCGCATCGACGGCATTGTGGTGGAGCTGGAGCAGGAGACCATCAAGCTGGTGGATGCCCTGCATTCGGAGCAGGGCGGGGAAGTCCGGCGTTGAAATTCCGCCGCCAAAGCCGCGAAGAGGTGGGCGTCAACCTGACCCCGCTGATTGATGTGGTGTTTCTGCTGCTGATCTTTTTCATGGTGTCCACCACCTTTACCCGGGAAACCCAGCTCAGTATCGACCTGCCCGAAGCCAACGGCGAGCCACGCGAGAGCGACGGCGAGCAGGTGGAAATACTGATCGATGAAGCCGGCACCTACCGCGTCAACGGCCAGCCCCTGGTGGATGAGCGCCCGCGCACCCTGCAGGCGGCAATCTACAAAGTGTCCGCCGGCGATACCACGCTGCCCATGATCATCACCGCAGATGCCCAGTCCAGTCACGAGTCGGTGGTGCGCGCCATGGACGCCGCCGGCCAGATGGGCTTTGTTCACCTCAGCATTACCACCCGGCAACCGGCCACCGCCGGCACGCCAAGGTAGCCCCATGCCCCGCCTGAACACCGCAAGCCGCCCCCTGCAAATGAGCGACTGGGCCCTGTACCGGCGCCTGCTGCGCTATGTATTGCCGTACTGGTACTTCTTTGCGCTCAGCATTGTTGGCTATGTGATCTACAGCCTCGGCAACGTGCTGCTGGCGGATATGATGCAGTTCTTGCTGGATTCCCTTGGCGAATCCACCAGCGCCGACAAGGGCATTATCGGCGGTATGGCCTATCGCCTGGCCGATCCCGGCGACATGACCACCCTGGAGTTTGCGCGCATCGCCGTGCCCATCGCCGCCATTGTGCTGGCCTTTACCCGGGCCATGGGCTACTTCGTGGGCACCTATTTTATGAGCCACGTGGCACGCAACCTGATTCACGAGCTGCGCTGCGAGCTGTTTGGCAAGATGCTGGTGGCGCCCAGCAGTTACTACGACCGCCACAGCCAGGGGGTGCTGATCTCCAAGATCACCTTCAATGTAGAGCAGGTTACCGGCGCCGCCACCAAGGCCCTCACCATCATCGTGCGCGAAGGGCTCACTGTTATCGCGCTGCTCAGTTACATGCTCTACCTCAACTGGCGCCTGTGTCTGGTGTTTTTTGCCGTGGCGCCTTTTATCGCCGTGGTTGTGCGTGTGGTGGGCAAGCATTTTCGTCGCTACAGCCGCCGCATCCAGTCGTCCATGGGCGACGTGACACAGGTCAGCAACGAAACCATTGGCGCCTACAAGGAAGTGCGCATTTTCGGCGCCCAGGCCCAGCAGGAGCAGCGCTTTCGCGCGGCCAGCGAATACAACCGCAACCAGACCCTGAAGCTGGCCTTTGCCGATGCCATGAGCACCCCGGTCATCCAGACCCTGCTGGCGGCGGCGCTGTCGGCCCTGGTGTGGTTTGCCTTGAATCCCAGCATCCTCGCCGGATTCTCGGCGGGCTCGCTGGTTGCCTTTCTCACTGCTGCCGGGCAGCTGGGCAAGCCGATACGCCAGCTGAGCGGTATCCAGAGTGTGATTCAGCGCGGCCTGGCCGCCTGCGAGGATATTTTCAACCAGCTCGACCAGGATTCCGAGCGCGATACCGGCAGCCTGCAGGTCGAGCGTGCGCGCGGCGAGATACGCTTCAATGATGTGAGTTTTGCCTACCCCGGCACCGACCAGCCGGTGCTGAACCATATCAACCTGCACATTCCGGCGGCCTCGTCGGTGGCCCTGGTGGGGCGCTCAGGCAGCGGCAAAAGCACCCTGGTGCAGTTGCTGGCGCGCTTTTACGACTGCACCGGCGGCGAGATCACCCTGGACGGAGTGGCCCTGCCGGATTACCGCCTGGCGGACCTGCGCGCGCAGATGGCGGTGGTGTCCCAGGACGTCAGCCTGTTTAACGACAGCATTCGCAATAACATTGCCTTTGGCGGCCTGCAGCACGCCGACGACGCGGCCATTCGTGCCGCGCTGGAGGCGGCCTACGCCGCGGAATTCATCGACCAGCTGCCGCAGGGCATGGACACCGTGCTCGGTGACGATGGCGGCGGCCTGAGTGGCGGCCAGCGCCAGCGCCTGGCCATAGCCCGGGCCATCCTCAAGGATGCGCCGGTGCTCATTCTCGACGAGGCCACCTCGGCGCTGGACAACGAATCCGAGCACCGTATCCAGCGCGCGCTGGAGGCCATCACCGCCAACCGCACCACGATTGTGATCGCGCACCGCCTGTCCACGGTCGAGAAGGCGGATCACATCGTCGTGATGGATGCCGGGCGCATCGTGGCCGAGGGCAGCCACACCCGCCTGCTGGCCGAAGGCGGCCTGTACGCCCAGCTGTATCACCAGGAATTCACCGACTGATGTCTGCCGCCCGGCGCCTGGAGCGAGCCTGGTACGACGGCGCGCCCTGGCTGTGCCTGCTGTGGCCCCTGGAAGCGCTGTTCCGCCTTGGCACGGCCCTGCGTCGCGCCCTGTACCGGCACGGCCTGCTGCAGCGCTACCGCGCGGCGGTGCCGGTGGTGGTGGTGGGCAACATCACCGTGGGTGGCACCGGCAAAACGCCAGTGGTCATCGCCCTGGTGGAAGCCCTGCAGGCCGCAGGCCTGTCGCCGGGCGTGGTGAGCCGCGGTTATGGTGCCAGCGCCGGGGGCTTTCCGCATCGCCTTGGCGCCGCCTCCACCGCCGCCGAGGCCGGCGACGAGCCGCTGCTGATCTTCCAGCGCACTGGCGCCCCCTGCGTGGTGGACCCGAAGCGGTCGCGTGCCGCCAGGGAGCTGGAGCGCAGCGGTGTCGATATCATCATCAGCGACGATGGTTTGCAGCACTACGCCCTGGCACGGGACCTGGAAATCGCCATCCTTGACGATGTCAGGCGCACCGGCAATGGCCACTGCCTGCCCGCCGGGCCCCTGCGCGAACCGCTCTCGCGCCTGCAGCACGTTGATTTCAGCCTGTACCGCGGCAGCGAGGATACCGCCCAGGGTGTGCGCTATCGGGCCGTGGCGGTGCAAAGCCTGGATGACCCAGCCCGGCACTACCCGCTATCGGCATTTGCCGGCGATAAAACCGTGCAGGCGGTGGCGGGCATTGGCCAGCCGGCGCAGTTTTTCGCTACCCTGCGCGCTGCGGGCCTTGCGGTGCAGGCCCATCGCTTTCCCGACCACCACGCCTACGTGGCCGAGGACTTTGCCAACCTGCCCGCCGGCCCCATTCTCATGACCGAGAAGGACGCGGTAAAATGCCGGGCGCTGCTGAGCGCCGCACGCCGCGCCCAGGCCTGGTTTTTGCGTATAGAGGCCGAACTCCCACAGCCGGTGATAGACCGGGTGGTGGCCCTGGCCAGGCGCGGGCGCTGATCCACCCTCATTTCACCAGCAAACGGTTGTTACCCTGACTATGCCATTTTCCGTTGTGATTCCCGCCCGCTATGCCTCCACCCGCCTGCCGGGCAAACCCCTGCAGTTGATTGCCGGGCTGCCCATGATCCAGCGCGTGTGGCAGCAGGCCCGCGCCAGCGGCGCCGGGCGCGTGGTGATTGCCACCGACGACGCGCGCATTGCCGACTGCGCGGCGGGTTTTGGCGCCGAGGTGTGCATGACCCGAGGCGACCATCCCTCCGGCACCGACCGCCTGCAGGAAGTGGCTGCCCAGCTCGGCTTTGCCGATGATCACATCGTGGTCAACGTACAGGGCGATGAGCCCCTGATACCGCCGACCGTGATCGACCAGGTGGCCGCCAACCTGGCCCGCCATCCCGATGCGGGCATCGCCACCCTGTGCGAGGCCATCGATTCGCTGGACGCCCTGCGGGACCCGAATGTAGTGAAAGTGGTGGCGGGGCAGAGCGGCATGGCGCTGTACTTCAGCCGTGCCACCATTCCCTGGCCGCGTGACGCCGGTGCAGCCGCCGGCGACTTGCAGACCATGCCGATGGGTGATTGGTACCGCCATATCGGCATCTACGCCTACCGCACGGACTTTTTACACCGCTACATCGACTGGGAGCCGGCCCCGCTGGAGCAACTCGAACAGTTGGAACAATTGCGGGCCCTGTACCACGGTGTCGGCATTCATGTGGAGGAGGCCCGCGCCGCGGTGCCGGGCGGGGTTGATACACCGGCAGACCTGGAGCGCTTGCGCCGCTACCTGGGGGAGGGTGCGCAATGAGCCACACAACACAGCCGCCAGTGAAGGTGCTTTTTGTCTGCCTGGGCAACATCTGCCGCTCGCCCACGGCCCACGCGGTGTTTGAGCACTGCGTGGCCGCGCAGGGCCTGTCGGAACGTATCCAGGTGGATTCCTGCGGCACTGGCGACTGGCATATCGGCCGCGCCCCAGACCGGCGCGCCATCGCCGCCGCGGCAACCCGCGGCTATCAGCTGCAGCACCTGCGCGCCCGGCAGGTTGCCCCGGGGGACTTCGACCAGTTCGACTACATCCTGGCCATGGATAACAGCAACCTGAAGGACCTGCAGGCCATGCGCCCCGCCGGTTTTACAGGCCACCTGGGACTTTTCCTCGCCTTTGGCGGCGACGCGGAGCGTGAAGTGCCGGACCCATACTACGGTGGCGATGAAGGCTTCGACCATGTGCTGGACCTCATCGAAGCGGCCAGCGGCGGCCTGCTGGCGGAGATTCGCGGTGCACATCAGCGCTGACACCGAACTGGCGACACTGAACACCCTGGCCCTGCAGGGCCGTGCGCGGGCCTTCGCCCGGGCAGAGGACGAAGCGGGGATCAACCACGCACTGGCCTTTGCCCGCGCCCAGGGGCTGGCGGTGGTGCCCTGGGGGCAGGGTAGCAACATTGTGGTGGCAGGCGATATCGATGCGCTGGTGCTGCAAGTGGCCAGCACCGGGCGCCAGGTGATTTCCCGTGACGATAACCGCCTGGTACTGCGCGTGGCGGCGGGGGAAAACTGGCACCGCCTGGTGGGCTGGACCGTGCAGCAGGGCTATGCGGGGCTGGCCAACCTGGCCCTGATTCCTGGCACCGTCGGCGCTGCGCCCATCCAGAATATCGGCGCTTATGGCGTGGAGCTGGCGCACTGCGTGGTGGCGGTGCACGGTGTGCGCATCGACAGTGGCGAGCCCCTTCGCCTTGGCGCCAGTGACTGCGCCTTTGGCTACCGCGACAGTATTTTCAAGGGCGAGCTGCGCGATGCGCTGGTGATCACGTCCGTGGATATCCAGCTGGATGAGCGGGCCGCGCCGGACTGCAGCTATCCCAGCCTGGCTGCCCAGCTCGCTGAAAACGGCATCATCCAGCCGACACCACAGCAGGTGTTCGACGCCGTGGTGAGCATCCGCCAGGCGCGCCTGCCGGACCCGGCCGTGCAGCCCAACGCGGGTAGCTTTTTCAAAAACCCGGTGGTGCCTGCCGCGCAGGCGGCGGCGCTGTTGCGCGCAGAACCGGCCATGCCGAGCTTCGCCGCCGGAAACGGTGAGGTCAAAATACCCGCCGCATGGCTGATCGAACGCTGCGGTTGGAAGGGGGTTGAGCGCAAGGGGGTAGGGGTTCACGCGGCCCACTCGCTGGTGCTGGTGAACAGCGGCGCCAACAGCGGCCAACGCCTGCTGCAGCTGGCTGCGGAAATCTGCGCATCGGTGCAGGCCAGGTTTGGCATTGGGCTGGATATCGAGCCGCGCATCTACGGCGCGCCGGCATGAGTGAGTTTGACCACAAGTCCTTCCTCAAGCGCCTGACCACACGCCCGGGCGTGTACCAGATGTACAACGCCGAGCGCGAGCTGCTCTATGTCGGCAAGGCCAAAAACCTGCGCAATCGGGTTTCCAGTTACTTTCGCGCCAGCGGCCTGACGGAAAAAACCATGGCCCTGGTGAGTCGCATTGCCGACATCCAGGTCACCGTCACCTCCACCGAGGTGGATGCCCTGCTGCTTGAGCACAACCTGATCAAAACCCATCACCCGCCTTACAACATCCTGTTGCGGGATGACAAAAGCTATCCCTATATCTTCCTGTCCAGCGAAGATACCTACCCGCGCCTCAGCCTGCACCGCGGCGCCAAGCGGCGCAAAGGCACGTATTTCGGCCCCTATCCCAGCGCCGCGGCGGTGCGTGAATCCCTGCACTTTCTGCAAAAGATCTTCAAGGTGCGCCAGTGCGAAGACAGCTACTTCCGCAATCGCTCGCGGCCCTGCCTGCAGTACCAGATTGACCGCTGTACCGCCCCCTGCGTAAAGGCGGTAACCGCCGCTGATTATGCCGAGCAGGTGGAAAACACCAGCCTGTTCTTGCGCGGCAAATCCCGCGAACTGATGGTACAGCTGGCGGACGACATGGAGCGGGCGGCCACCGAACTGAAATACGAAGAGGCCGCTCGTTACCGCGATCAGCTCAGCCAGCTGCAGCACGTGCAGGCCACCCAGGGTATCGAGGGCGGCAGTGGCGACCTGGATATTCTCGCTGCCGCGCTGGATCGCGGCCGCGCCTGCGTGCAGGTCCTGTTTGTTCGTGGCGCCCGCGTGCTCGGCAGCAAAACCTACTACCCGCCGCTCAAGCTCGAAGAGAGCGAGGCCGATGTGCTGGCCGCCTTTTTGCCCCAGTATTACCTGGGCGGTGAACGGCAGATACCGCCGGATATCGTACTCAATGCCCTGCCGGCGGATGCCGACACCATTGCCGAGGCCTTCAGCCTGCACAGCGGGCGCCGGGTGCGCCTGCGTGCCCGGGTGCGCGAGGCCCGGGCGCGCTGGCTGCAACTGGCGGTACAAACCGCCCAGACCAACCTGGCGGCCCACCTGTCCGGGCGCGAAACCACCCTGGCCCGGGTGCAGGCCCTGCAGGCGGAACTCGGATTGGACGAGCTGCCCGAACGCATGGAGTGCTTTGACATCAGCCACAGCGCTGGCGAAGCCACCGTGGCGTCCTGCGTAGTGTTCGACCAGGACGGGCCGCGCAAGGGCGACTATCGCAAATTCAACATTGAAGGCGTGGCCGCCGGCGACGATTACGGCGCCATGCAGCAGGCCCTGGAGCGGCGCTATAAACGCCTGCAGTCCGGGGAGGGCGTTCTGCCAGACGTGCTGTTGATCGACGGTGGCAAGGGGCAGGTGGCCCAGGCCCTGGGTGTGCTGCAGGCCCTGGCGCTGCATGATATTACCGTGGTGGGCGTGGCCAAGGGCGTCACCCGCAAGGCGGGTTTTGAAACCCTGGTGATGGGGGCCAGCGGCAGGGAGCGGCAGCTTCCGGGGGACAGCCCCGCGCTGCACCTGATACAGTATATCCGCGACGAGGCGCACCGTTTTGCCATCACCGGCCACCGCGCCCGGCGCGATAAAGCACGCCGCCAGTCCCAACTGGAAGGGATTCCCGGGGTTGGCGCAAAGCGACGCCGGGAACTGCTGCGGCATTTTGGCAGCGCCCAGGGCGTGAAGAACGCCAGCGTCGACGAACTAAAAAAAGTGGGCGGCATCAGTGCCACCATGGCCCAGCAGATTTACGACCACCTGCACACGGCCGCAGACTAGGAGCACAAGCTTGCACGTCAACATTCCCAATGCGCTGACCATGCTGCGCATCTTCCTGATTCCCGTGCTGGTGCTGGTGTTTTACCTTCCCTTTGACAAGCACCTGCTGGTAGCGGCGGGCATCTTCGCCCTGGCGGCGGTCACCGACTGGTTCGACGGCTATCTGGCGCGGCGGCTCGACCAGATGACCTCCTTCGGCGCCTTCCTAGACCCCGTGGCCGACAAACTCATGGTAGCTGTGGCGCTGGTGCTGCTGGTGGAGCGGCACGACACCATCCTGTTTACCCTGGCGGCCTGCGTCATTATCGGCCGCGAAATCGTCATCTCCGCCCTGCGCGAGTGGATGGCCGAACTGGGGCAGCGCACCTCCGTGGCCGTGTCCTATGTGGGCAAGGTCAAAACCGCCTTCCAGATGGTGGCCATCGTCGGGCTTCTGGCCATCGACCCGGCCACCGACGAAAGCTGGTTGCTGGCCCTGTCCTACCTGATGCTGTACACCGCCGCCGTTCTGACCCTGTGGTCCATGATGATTTACCTGCGCGCGGCCCGCCAGGTGATGATCGAACACGCAAAGGCCTAGGGCGCTGGCTATAAAATCGCCCGGTTTCAGCAAGTTAGCGGAATTTTCTACGAAGGTTGTTGACTCCGGCGCCGCAATTCATACAATGGGCACCCTCTGTGTGAGGCGGGAATAGCTCAGTTGGTAGAGCGCAACCTTGCCAAGGTTGAGGTCGCCGGTTCGAACCCGGTTTCCCGCTCCAATCCTCACGTTGACGCGCAAACCCTTTGCAGTCGACCGGATTGAGGAGCTCGAAATGGTGCGCCATCCCGGCCGTTTCTCGCTCCAGCCCTCACATCCCAGGAGTTAAGACACGCGCCAGCGTATCGCTCCATCCCCATGGCTCGGTGGCAGAGTGGTTATGCAGCGGACTGCAACTCCGTGTACGCCGGTTCGATTCCGACCCGAGCCTCCATTTACCTCTTGAATAGCGTCACTTGGTATCACGCCAAGGCACTCGCTATGCCCTAAATACCCCGTAAACACTGGCTTTGAGCCGGATTGCCTGCAATACTCCATCACATCGGGTCACTTTGCGTTGACCTAGATACCGACATTTCTGGCGGTACAACTGACGGTATTGGCGGTACCTGACTCGCTGGTACCGTCAAGTGAGGACGGTATGGAGAAGCTGACGGCAAAGCAGGTAGAGCAGGCCAAGCCCAGGGACACAGCCTATAAACTGGCTGACGGCGGCGGTTTGCACCTCCTAGTGAATCCCAAAGGCGCCAGGTATTGGCGTTACGACTACCGTTTTGGCGGTAAGCGAAAGACGCTCGCCATTGGTGTATACCCCGAAGTCACGTTAAAGGCCGCCCGGCAGAAACACCGCAAGGCTCGAGAACTCCTTTCTAACGATGCCGACCCGGGCGCTGTGCGCAAGGTTGAGAAATTGAAACGCAACCTGGCGGCTGCCGAGAGCTTCCAGGCCTTGGCCTCGGAATGGGTAGAGGTGCGCTTGGCTGACAAGGCTCCGGCCACCAAGAAGCGTAACCAGAGTATCATCGACAACTACCTTGCTCCCTGGCTCGGTAGCCGGCCAATAGCCGATATAGAGCCGCAGGAACTGCTAGCAGCCCTGAAGCGGGCAGAATCCAGCGGCACCATTGATTCAGCCCACCGTGCCCGTCAGATTGCCGGCCAGATATTTCGCTACGCCGTAGTTACAGGCCGGGCTCAGCGTGACCCAAGCGGTGACCTGAAGGGCGCTCTGACCTCTCGCCAGAAACAACACCGGGCCGCGATCACTGATCCAACCGAGGTTGGACGCCTACTTGTGGCAATGGAAGGCTTCGACGGCACCTTTGTAGTAAAGACTGCTCTCCTGCTTACGCCATTGCTGTTCCAGCGCCCCGGGGAGATCCGAGCAATGGAGTGGGCGGAGATCAATTGGGACGCCGCGCAGTGGGAGATACCCGCCGAGAAAATGAAAATGCGCCAGCCCCATATCGTGCCACTGTGTACCCAGGCGCTGGCCCTGCTGCGCGAGATCCAGCCTTTCACCGAACACCGCGGCCTCTATGTCTTTCCCAGCGCCAGAGGCGCCAGCCGCTGCCTTTCCGACAATGCAGTTCGTGTTGCGCTCCGCACCATTGGGTACAGCAAGGAGCAAGTTACTCCCCATGGCTTCCGCGCCACGGCCCGCACCCTGCTGGATGAAGTGCTGGGCTATCGGGTGGACTGGATTGAGCACCAGCTAGCCCATGCTGTGAAAGACGCCAACGGACGCGCCTACAACCGCACCAGTCACCTGGAGGGGCGGGCGAATATGATGCAGGGCTGGGCAGACTACCTGGACGTGCTGCGGGAGCAGGCGAAGTCAGGGAACGTTGTGGTCGCTGCTTTTGGTAAGGGCAGCTAGTGGACACCGTTTATATTTTTCTCGATGAAGGCGGTAATTTCGATTTTTCTGAGAAAGGTTCTAAGTACTTCACACTAACCTGCATAGCGAGAACGCGCCCGTTCTTGCTGAATGGCGCTTTGGATTCTTACAAGTACGATCTACTGGAATTTGGCCAGGATCGGGAGCACTTCCATTGTGCCGAAGATAATGTGCATGTAAGGCGCCGTGTGTTTGAGCAAATATCAGGCCATGCCGATACGCTCAGGGTTTACAGTTTAGTGATCCCCAAGTCAAAAACGGTAGTCCCGATACGCCGAGAGCAGGAATTCTATCCGCAAATGCTCGGATTCCTGTTGCGTGATGTACTTCTTAAGGAGAGTGCTCCGCACGTAAAGGAGGTCATTGTTGTCACTGATACCATCCCTCTGAACAAAAAACGTCGAGCAATTGAGAAGGGCGTCAAAACGGTGCTTGCTAACGTGCTCCCAAAGAGAGAGGTATTCCGCGTTCTACACCATGACTCTCGCTCCCACTATGGGTTGCAGATAGCCGACTACTGTAATTGGGCAATCTATCGGAAATGGGAAAGGGGTGACCTCGAATTTTACGAAGCCATACGGCCGATGATCTACAGCGAATTCGTGATGTGGGGAGAAGGTGAGCAAGTAAAACGGCGGGGGAAGAAATGACCTCCTCGACTACTCCCGAAGGAGAGAGCCCCTTGGGCTCTTGTCATCGAGGAGGTACCTTTCCGGTGCGAGCCATCGGCTCAAAACTGGTAGGGGCGATCCCTGAAGTGGGCATTATAGGAGAAGTTTCCAGGGTTCGTCCATGTCGTAAATTGCTACACAGCCCGCGCTCTAATCGAGGCAAGTATTGTAATGTGTAAAAATACGCTATACATTTGGTTGTAGTGTTACGCGAATGGACAAGAAGGCATATATCTAGAATATGAACAAATCCCGCCAACATAGCCCGCCACATCCGGGAAGCACTCTGCGCGATGACGTTCTGCCTGCGTTGGGCCTGACTGTCACCCAGGCCGCGGGGCAGCTTGGTGTCACCAGAGTTACCCTGTCTCGAGTCCTTAACGGTCGGGCGGGGATCTCGCCGGAAATGGCGCTGCGTTTGGAGGCCTGGCTGGGAACAGAGCGGGGCGGTGATGCGCAGCACTGGCTTGCGGAGCAGATCAATTACGATCTTTGGCAGGCAAAGCTGAAGTTTGAGCCCAAGCACGTAAAGCCGGCGCCGGCCGCTCAGTAAAGATTTTGCCCACCTGGGCAGAAAAGCGGGGGCAACTGGTGGTGAAGCACCAGCGCCCCCTGACCACAAAAACGCCTACAAAGGAGGCGCATCATGGCTACACAACATTCTACCAATAATGGGTTAGAAATCCTTCGCATTCACAGTAGTGTCGAGGCAAAGCGGGAGGCACTTCTGATTGCTGCCGAGGCCGTCAGATTCATTGGCGGGCTTATGGTTACGAATCAGGTTTCAGAGGATGTCCGCTTACGAGAAGATGATATTGAGGGCGCTGCCCGCACGGTTGAAGCTCTGGGCACCCATATCGAGTATCTCGCTGGGAATATGGAAGATGACCTGTCAATACTTCAAAGACTCAAAGAATCCCATGGGGTGTAGTCATGGAACTGAATAATTCAATTTCTCAACGCAATTCCGGGATCTCGTACCTCATAGAACATATTGAGGCGGGGCTTTCAACGCTGCCCGCAGATGTTCAGGAACGAATTAATTCCAATTTTAAACAGCGCCTGGAAAATAGGCTACAGGCTGCCAAGGAGGGC
Source organism: Parahaliea mediterranea (assembly GCF_003402235.1). Taxonomy (GTDB): domain Bacteria; phylum Pseudomonadota; class Gammaproteobacteria; order Pseudomonadales; family Halieaceae; genus Parahaliea; species Parahaliea mediterranea. Next base: position 391,107 of record NZ_QEWO01000001.1, on the reverse strand, counting down.
CAGAATGGGCACCTGTAGTTCGTCACAGTCCTTGAAACTCAAAAATATACCGGCTTACGAAATCATCGACGATTCAATGTTCGATCCGGCAGGCCAGTGGCCGCATAACTCTTTCCCTCAAGGCGGATCGGTTCTATATGACCCCCAGCGCAAGGCCTCACTTGGTGACTATGTAATCGCAGAGCACGAAGGCAAGCGAGTTTTCAGGAAGCTCGTTTCGGCAGGTGGTGAGCAGGCGCTCTTACCGATGAATCCGGATCGCGATGAATTTCCGGTTGTGACCCAAAATTTCCAGATTTTAGGCAGGGTATTCCAAATCAATCACGGCCCGTTCCCTGGGCCTTGGTGATATATAGCGCCAGGCTAGCCCCGGGCGGCCTGGCGCGACAGGTAGAAAACCATTCTTTTGGGGGGATCATGACCTTTTCGCTCTTTGGCTCTGACGATCAGATAGAGGCTCTATACGAGGGCTTTAGCGATGAGGGCAAAGCGGAGTTTGACCGAATTGTTGCTGCCTCCGCTGCTGACGAGGCTAACGCAAAAACCGTTGATGATTTTGTCCGTCTACTAGAGGCCGAATGGCAAAAATCCGAAGTAGGCAACGAAAATCACCAAGCCCCCCTTTCTCATAACAACACCTGGCCACACGTCAGGTGTATTCGAAACGAGATTGCTGAAGACTACGGCACACACCTCTCTGAGCTTGATGCCGCATGGAAAAAGCTGTCTGCTGATTATGGCGAATTTTTAAGCCGCGAACGTGACGAGGCATTTGGTAGCACCCCTCTCGAAGCGTTCCTGATGCTCATTCGGCAGGGATACTATCCACCGCCAGAAATTCTTCTCGCTGTAGCTGATTCCTTTGATGCTTACTTCCTCAGCCATGGGGATGTTGAGATGGATAAATTCTTCAAAGAACGAATACGCGGGTATGGAGATTTTGCTACTCGGAGAGCTGCTGAGCACGATAGTAGAGAGTTCTTAATCTTGAAATTCATTAACAAGTATCGGGCGAAGAATCGCAAAAAAAATGTGCCCGATTTGGAGGATGAATATCTTCGAATGAAGGGCAGGAGCACCGAAGAAGCCGGAAGTATTGATGAGCGGGCCCGTAGGCTTCGCGCCAGGGAAAAGCCAAAAAACTAGAATTTTGAGCACGCAACACCCCTTTGCGTGCTCGTGTAATCAGAATGCTCATGTGAATAATAGGGTGTCATGTCAGATAACGCCGAAGGAGGCAGAAGGCATGACGACTCAACCTTCATCACGAGAAACAACTAGCACACCGTCTGGCCATTCGCCGCATTCGGAGAAGTTCCGTCCTGAGTTGTACGATAGCTGCGAGGCTGCAGAATACCTCGGTTACAAGTCTCCAGACACCCTTAGAAATGCAAGACACACCGGCAAGTTGGCCGGCGTAACAGCTCCGCGGTACCGTAAAATTGGAAATCGCGTGGTTTACTCACGTGATGCTCTCGATGAATGGCTCGGCCAATTTGTGGAGCAGACGAACACGGCCGGAGATGCGGCATGAGCGCCGCCCTCCACAACCCCCAAGCCGATCTCCTGCAGCGCCACATTGCTGCCATCGAAGCCCTGATCCTCGATGCCGGCACCGGCCGCCTGCGGCTGGGCGGTGTTCAGGCCTCCGATGAGGTACCCGGCCTAGCCCTCAGGCTGAGTCAGATACTCCGCGGCGCGAAGGCCCAATCATGAGCGCGCACGAGATAGTGAATCGTCTGGAGTTCTGTAAGCCGACTGGCAAAGGGCAGTGGATCGCCCGCTGCCCTGCACACCAGGATAACGGCCCCAGCCTGTCTATCAAGGACGCGGGTGATGGTCGCACGCTGATTCACTGCTTCGCCGGCTGTGGCGCTGTGGACGTTCTGGCGGCCATAGGGCTTGAGGTTTGCGACCTCTACCCACCGACAGACCATTATCGAACGCGCAGGTATAGCGCCCCCGCAGAGACCGTTGACAGCCTCGTCATTGAAATTGCGGAGCATGACAGGGCAAAGGGTAGGAGGCTTTCAAAAGCCGATATAGAGCGTTACAGGGCCGCACTGAAGCGAAGACCACCCAAAAGCGATGCCATTGTAGAGATCGCATACGAGATGGGCGCGCTGAGTTGAGCAAGAGGGCCGCCAATAACGCCACCACCTGGCTTCTCGGCGTGTTTGATAGTGACCTGAAGTCACCACAAAAGCTGGTTGCCGCCTACCTCAGAACGCACATGAATGACTATAAGGAAATGGCTTGGCCAAGTGTCGGGACCATCGCGGATAAAACCGGGCTTAACACCAGGACGGTGCAGCGTCACCTGAAAGAAATGTGCGCCAGTGGCTGGCTTCTGAACAGTGGTTATTCCCAGCTTGGCACCATTCGTTACGCCATATCAACCCCCCCGGCACAGAGTCACCCCCCCGGCATAGAGTCACCCCGGCAGAAAGTCACCCCCCCGGCACAGAGTCGTAATAGGGGTGACAGAGAGTCACCCGAATTAACCAAGAAAACCAAAGATATATATGCGACGGATTTATTGGGTGACGAAATTGACGCATTTGATGCGTTTTGGTCTGCCTATCCCAAGAAGGTGGACAAGAAGAAATCCAAGTCCAAGTTCTCGAAGCTGAAGCCAGATGTGCAGAGCCTGGTTATCGCTAACGTCCAGGCAAGGGCTAAGGCTGATCGGCAATGGCTCGACGGGTACGCCCCCAACCCGACCACCTACCTCAACGGCTCTCGCTGGGAGGACGAGTGGGAGAGGGTGAAGGGCGAAAACGATAAGGCAAACCAAATGATTCACGGATACGACTATGAGTAGGAAATTGCACGATTCCGAGTTCATGCAGCTAGCGGACCTCGAGGTCAACACACAGGTTGAGCAGATGGCCAATCTGTTTTCGCCTTCTGAGTTTTTGGGGCGGCTGAACACCCTGGCGTCGAACGGACGGAACATGGGCGCCTTTCGCCCGTTCTGGGACCAGTGGGGTGACAGGTTCGTCATCCGGCCCAAAGAGCTGTCCATTGTTTTCGGGTCTCGCGGTAGCTACAAGTCCACGGTGGTTAACTACCTGATCGCTGACTGGATTATGTCTGGTGCGGGGAAGGCGGGTCTTATCAGCTACGAAATGGAGCCGGAAGACCTGCTCTTGTTGCTCATTGAGCAGATGGCAAACAGCGTGAACCCGACCTCCGATTTCAGGCAAAGGGCCATGTCCGTGGTTGAGGACAAGTTGCTTATGGTCGATGAGATGGTTGATAGCCCGCACTCGGCTATTGCCAAGATCAACGCCACCCTGGAGATAGGTTGCAAGTTGGTAGTCCTCGATTGTCTTCAGCGGGTGAATATGCCCGATAACAACATAAATCTTGAGCGCGAATTTGTCGTAGAGATCACCAACCTGGTTCGCAGGCATAGCGCTCACTGCATTGTCGTCCACCACTCGCGCAAAGGCTCCCACCACGACGGTGATAACCCAATGCCCGTTGTTGACGATCTGAAGGGCTCAGGCGGGCTTGCTGACAACGCCCACAACGTCATGTCTATTTGGTCGAACAAGAAGAAAAAGGCGCTGGCCTTTAAGGTTGAAAATGGTTACCAGCCCGACGAAGAAGAGCAGAAATTGCTCGAAATGCCAGACGTTCTTCTCGACATCAAGAAGCAGAGAAAACACTCCTTTGAGGGACGCATAGGGCTTTGGAGAACGGAAGCAAGGGCATTCCACCGAAAGGGCGCAACCCCGAGATGTTTGGCATGAGACACCCCGATTACTACGCACTGAGCCATGCCGAGAAGCGGGAGGGAGATCGTGTCAGCAACCGGGAGGTCTGCGGCAGATACGGAGTGGCCGCGTCAGCGGGCGTCGAGGATAGCGGCGATACCGAAGTTGGAGGGAAGGCGGGCCCTGTGGGCGCACCATTCCCGCCAGTTCGCGGCCACATCGTCCCAGCCCCCATGCGCATCGAAATCCCCCGCAGCGGAGGCCAGGCGGCCTGAGCCGCGGGAACTATGACCATCAAAATGACAATTGAGGAATCAAGAATGGAACCAACGAAATTAGTGGAGCTGCGTACCGATAACGTTGCCGTCCAGGGGGTACTTGTGCGTTCTGACAGCGATCACGTCTGGTTGGCCGAGGCCATGTTAAGCCATGGCGGGAAGCCTGCTCGGGATCCTTTGATAAAAACCCTCATCAGGGTGAAAAACTCCGCCGTACGCGCAGTGGCAGAGGTACAGAGTGCCGACCTGCTCTGCGACTATCGAGTGATTACCTCAATCCCTGAAGTGGGCAGCAACTTGTCGGCCTGGGTCGGTGATGAGGAAATCAAAGGCGTTGTCACTTCTCACGAACCCCTGGCGATCAAGGACGGTAACGGCCGGAAGTGGGGACTAAACGAGCCTGACGTACTGGATACCTGGATTGACCGTGGCCGCGCCCGCTCGTTGATAGCTGCCGTCCTGAAACCCCAGGCCCCGGTGACTGCACGGCGCGCCCCGGCAAAACCTGCGGTCAAAGCCGCAGCCCTCCAAAAGTTCACTGTTGAATATGCCGCTGGCAACGAACCGGTACGGCTCGAGGTCGAAGCGGAAGGGCCCGCAGAAGCCAGGGAGCAAGCCGATGAGCTGTGTCGTCTCCGGTACCCTGACGCCTCTTTCCTGGGCCTTCGCGAGTCTGCGTAGGCGAATGGGAAAGTTAAAGCTCAGTTCATGTTTTGGCGGGCGTTCGGAGGTTGGTATTTTGCGCCCTGGCCGTGCGAATCAGTCTGGATCCTTTGGCCAGAAGCGATCCTCTGTGAGCAAGCAGATGAAGTCGTCCTCAATATCTTCGGCGGGTGGGCGAGGTGCTTTCCCGCCCGGGAAGATGAACGGCTCACCACGATGCAGCGCCAACCGCGCCCTGACCCACCAAACCAGTCCGCACAGCGCGACTACGGCAATGCCAATCAAGATAGCGGTTTTCATTTATGGCGGCTCCTGCTGGCCCGGTGGGGCGGTTCTCGTAGAACCAAACCTACTCGCGCGGCAATTCGGCCGCAAGTCGGCACCTCAAAACTTTCAGTTTCAGACAGGGCCCCGCAACGTGCTAGGTTCGGGGCGCTGCTACTTTGATCCTCACTTGGAGAACGACAATGGCAATGTATGACCAGCCCTTCGACCACAAGGGCGCCCGCAATGCCCAGGCAGCGCAGAACGCCATCGACCAACGCCGCTACTCACGACTACAGCGCCCTGCACAGCCCGCGGCCCAGCCTTCCCAGCCAGCCAGGCCATCCCTGGCTTCAAGGGCCGGAAGCGCCACAGCGCGCGCTGCCGGTGCCACCAAGGATGTGTTGACCCGGCCGCGTAATCTGGGCTATGGAACGGTCGCCAAGGCGGGCGCAAAGGCCGCGGCCAAGGTGGGTGGCCGGTTGATAAGTCTCCCTTACCATGCGGCCGGTGCCATCGGCTATTACGGCGGCGACGCACTCAAGGGCACGGCCGGTGCCAAGGCCCTGCAGCGCCCCCTGACAAATGCGATGTCCAGGCTCTCTGGTACCGATGACCTGCAATCCCGGATGTTGTCTGATGATCCGGAGGTTTCCCGCGCCGCGATTGCTGAGTACCGGGAAGGGGAAGCCAATCCATCTTTTCTGAAGCGCACGATGGATAGTGTCACGGGTTACTTCGCGGATGGCGACAACGGGGCCCAGAAGAAAACCCCCGCCCCGAGTGATCCCACATCTCAAACCAATGCCCAGCGCTATGTACCCAGAGCCGGCGCTGAATCGGCGGTTCTTGCGCACACTACTACCCAGGGCCAGACAGCAGGCTCCCAGGTTAATGCCGGCCGGCCACAGCCCATAGAGGGCACGGACTACAGCTACGCCGGCCAGTACGGCGACAGCCAGGTACTTTCCCGGCCCGGCACTCCTAAGGTGGCTGCTCGCAACCGTGACGGCAGCCTGGCGGCCGACCCCAACGCACCGGTGACAGAGTTTACTGATACTCGTACTGCCTTCAGCCGCCCCGGTGCCGGCCAGCCGGCCCAGTCAGAGGAAGCCCGCGCTCAGCAGGCCCGGGAGCAGTACATCGCCAACACCACCGGCAGCGATGGCCGGCGCCACTTTGGCGGTTCAGCGACCGAGCGCCTGCGCAGCCTGCAGATGGCCGAGGCCCGCCGCGGGGATCCAGCCGGTGTTGTCCAGCGCCAACTGGCAGAGGAAGGCCTGGCCCCGGAGCAGCGCGCCGCATACCGCGCCGACCCGGCCGGCGCCTATCAGGTTGACGCCCAGGCCGCTGGTGCAAACGCAAAGACCCAATTGGATGCCTTCAAGCAACAGCAGGACGCGGCCCGTGACCGGCGCCAGGCCAGCCGGGAAAGTGCTAAGGAGGCGCGCCTTGCGCGCCAAAGCTCCCTGGACGAAGCAGATCAGATTCTTCTGCCCTACAAGGAAAGCATGCCCGAGGTCTACTCGCAGTTGATGGCCATCGCCGGCGAGGCTTACAACCCCAACCAGGGCCCTTCAATGAGCCAGATCGTGGGACGCCTGCTCGGCTCAATCGAGACAAAAGATGGTGTACCGGTGCTGGGAGAAGATGGAAGCGTTGTTTTCAGGGAGGCGCCGATTGTTGAGGACAGCGGGCAATTCAGCCTGGATGACTATCTCTAACACCCTTACATTTCACTGGGGACAAAAGCCCAATGGCTACAATCAAAACAGTAATCAATGACGCGAAGCAGTATGCCGGCGAACTGCTGAACGAGGCGCGCAGCCTGGTGAATACCGCCAACGTGGTTGCCCAGGGCCGGGCCTTCGTCAATGTGCAGGAAGTAAGCTGGGAATCAACCGTTGACGCCAACGATAGCTTCCTGTCTGCGACCTTGCCCGGTGACTTTGGTGACACCTTCCAGGCACCGGAGTTGGATATGGATGGTGTTCAGGAAATGCTCGAACCGTATATCCCTGTGTCGCCTGAGTTGCCGTCCGCGCCGCCCGCGCTGGATACCGCCAACCTATTCCGTGTGCAGCCGCCATCCTGGGGCGTTCCTGACTTCACCGACAGCGCACCCAGCATCAATACCAATGTCCCGTTTCCGACCCTGCCAAGCGTGGAGCTCCCCAGCGATCCCGGCGGGGCGGGAGCCGCCATTCAGGTGCCAGAGGTATCACCGCCCACCTTCGATGATGCGATGGCGCTGCCAGATATTGAGCAGACCGACCTGGTAACGGCGTTCAAGGATGCCAGGGGCGAGAACTTCCAGGTGCTGGTGGATGCTGCGGAGTCCTATGCTGACGCTTGGATAGCCCAGTATTGCCCGGAATACTCAACAGGGCTGGCCGCGATTGAGGCGAGGATCACTGACGGCATCGCCGGCGGGAACGCCATGGATGAGGGCTGGGAGAACGCCATGTACGACCGTGCGCGGGTCCGGGTGAACGAGGAAGCCCACCGGTCACAGGAGGCGGTAACCGCCGAGTATGCCCGCCGCGGCTTCGCCATCCCTCCGGGAGCGGTAATGTCAGGTCTGGCCCGGGCGGCTCAGAATACCGGCAGCGCGCTGGCCCAGGCCAATGCCGATATTGTGGTGCGCCGAAAGGAAATTGAGCAGCAGCACCTTCAGTTCGTGCTTCAGTTGTCTACCAGCATCCGGCAGCACTTCAGCGGCGCCATGCAGAACTACCTGCAATTGGTTTTCAGCGCCAACGGCCAGGCTTTGGAGTATGCCAGGGAGGTCGGGCGGTGGGCTTCGGAAATGTTCAACCAGCGCGCCGAGCTCTACCGCCTCGAAGTTCAGCGGTACCAGGCAGAGGCCCAGGTATACGCTGTTCGGCTGGAATCTGCCTTCGCCATCATCCGGCAGTTCGAGGTGCAGATAGAGGCCGAGCGCCTGAAAATTGAGGTCGACCGCAACGAGATTGCACTGTACGAAGCGAAAATTCGCGGCCAGCAGCAGAAGGTAGACCTTTACACCGCCCAGCTTCAGGGAGTGCGCACACGCCTTGAGGCCGAGGCGCAGAAAATGTCCGTGTTCGAGAGCCAGGTGCGGGCCTATGCCGCCCGGGTCAGCGGGAAGGAGGCGGAGTTCAATGCGTACCGCGCCGCCGTCCAGGGCGATGCCGCCAGGGTGGATGCCTACCAGGCCGAAGTGCAGGCCTACGGCCGCCGGGTGGACGCCATTGGCACGAAGGTCAGCGCCGAGCGCGCTATTTCCCAGTCGGTTGCCGAGTACAACCGAGCCATCATCGACCACCGCGACAGCACCATTCGCAAGTATGCGGCAGAGATTCAGGGCGAGTCAGCCCGCTTCGACGCCAGCAGTGACGCCTATCGCACGGCGCTTGCCCGGTACACCGCGGAAGTCGAGGCCCGGCTGCGCCTCATCAACACGAGCTATGAAAAGGATCGCCTGGAACTGAATGCCGCCATTGCCCGGGTAGAAACAAACCTGAAGGCTCAGACAGCCAACGTTGAGGGCTATATCCGCTCCATTGCTTCGCAGGCTGAGATAACGCAATCCGGTGGCAACATCATCGGCCTCATGGCGTCCAGCGCACTGACCACCAATAACACCATGATTACTTCCGAGGAATAGCCGGTAAGGTACCTGTGGGAAGAAATCTACTTGGACAACGGAGCATGAGCGTCAAGCTGACAGCAAAACAGGAGCAATTTTGCCATGAGTACCTGGTAGACCTGAATGCCACTCAGGCGGCTGCCAGGGCCGGGTACAGTAAGAAAACGGCAAAGGACATGGGCTGCCAGAACTTAGCAAAACCCAATATCGCGGAGCGAATCGAGGCGCTGAAAGCCGAGCGGATGGAGCGCATTCAGATCAGCGCCGACTACGTGCTGCAGCGCCTGGTCGAAATTGACCAGATGGACATAGCCGAGATTCTCAACGATGACTTCTCGGTCAAGCCGCTCAGGGAGTGGCCTGAAACCTGGCGCCGCACTCTGTCTGGCGTCGACGTGTCCGAGTATTGGGAAGGGTCGGGCGAGGGCCGCGAAATGACCGCCCTGCTGAAAAAGATCAAGTGGCCCGACAAACTGCGAAACCTGGAACTGATCGGTCGGCATGTGGCGGTAGGCGCCTTCAGGGAGGTCATCGACCACAACCACCGGGGCGAGGTGAAGACAATCACCCGCCGTATCGTGGATGCCGCGGGCGGCACTGGCTGAAACGAACAGGGCGCGCCATTGGTGAACTGGCCGTCCGAGACTGAACACTGTACACCATGGGGGAGAGGGCATGATTGACGAGATTGTCATTCAGGGATTGCACAAGACCATCCGGCGGGGCGACCTGCCCAAGCTGCTGTTCGCGCTACCAGAGGGCGCTGGGGGCCTCCGCTGGCTGGCTGTGAAGTACAACACCGATCAGGCCATCAAGCTGATTCGCTGCCAGGGCGCGCACTTTGTCGGCCCGCTGGAGTCCAGTGCAACGCTGGATGACATTCGCAGTACGGTACTGGCTGCGGAGCAGGGATGGCGCCAGGCGGTGGCGCGGTGGGCTGACGGCCAACTGCAATAGTCGGGGCCTACATGCTCGAGCTTTCCGACGAGGAACAATTGCGGGTCACCATTGGTACTGTCCAGGCCCAGCTAGAACACATCAAGGCGGCCAATGCAGCTCTGCTTGATCGAGTTATGGTGGCAGAGGGCTTACTTCAGTTGGCGATGGTCGGGGAGCCCTGCAACTGCCGAGAGGCGCAGATCCTGCGCAATTGCGTTCTTGCCTTTGGCTTCGAGGATGACTGGTGGCTTGAACGCCCAGGCTACACGCCCGAGCAATGGACGGCCGAGTTTGAGACGGCAGACGCCGAGTTTCGTTTCCAGCATGGAATTGAATACTGGGAAAAGTAGATAGGCTCTGGCCCTGGGCGAACCAGCCTACTACTTCAATTCTTCCCGACTGCGAGGCGCGCCAGGGATTGTTGCCGTAGGTGGAAAGCAGTTCGCCAGCACCTGACGGATCAGCGCCGGCGTTTTCGCGTTCTGTTCTCACTGATGCACTGATGGGGGTGGATGAGGCTTCGCGGAATGCCCTCGAAATCCACCGGCGCCTGGGGCTCGATCGGGGCGGAGTCGCCCTTGAGGTGGTTGCGACGGAGGCGAGCCTTCCTGATGTGATTCGCCAGCGTGCAGAAAAGGATGGCGCCACCGGCCAGATAGAGGGCGTATTCCATAACAATACCGTGTATGTGGTTGCCAGTGCGGTGCGCTCTGATGCGCACCTCGAAGAAATCATAGCAAACGAGGGCCTGGGCCATTTTGGCGGCCGCAAGCTGTTCGGGCAGGACATCGCCATGCATTATGGCCCGTTGTTTTTCCAGCTGGGCGGTGCCAAGGGTATGTGATACTTTCCTGGCAAATCTGCACAGCCAGTTCCCGGAAATCAAAGACTACCGCTATGACTTCAGTTCCAATCAGTACGTTGATAGCCGAGGGAGACCCCTTGACGCCGCCCGATTGGAACGAGGAAAAGGAGCGCCAGGCGCAAGAGCAGCTAAAGCAGGTGAGGCAACGCTGCGCCGAGGAATATTCCTCCAGTCCCTTGTGGAGAGCGAGAGCGGAGCGCGACCCGGAATACTGGAGCAAGTTTTCACCCGGTCGGATTCGCTAGTCCGCGACGGCGGGCTGGACGCCGTATTTTCCCGCGCCCGCCACCCCTTCACCCTTTCTGGCAACAATCCCTCTGACAGCTCCCCAACGGGCGTGACAGCGCAATCCCTACTGGCGCGCCACTGGGATGGAGAACCCGCTTCCTCTACTCGGGCGGCCATTCTCGAGGCGCTGCGCACCAAACAGCCGGATGTAGCGGACTGGCTCCGCGTGAACCGGGGCCGGGTGCGTCGACCCGGCCAGTTCTGACTGGGTAATGCCCCAGGAAACCAAGCTGACCGCCTTCCTCGACAAGTGGATATACCGCGGCCAGAACAAGCAGGTAGACCTGAAGTGGGTACAGCAGGCGATCCGCGTAGCAAGTTGGTGGAAGCGCGCCCGCTGGCATATCTGGGGAGTTGTCCGGCAATGCCGTCCATCGCTCTGCCCAGCCTACAGCGGGCGCGCAGAGGGAAGATAGAGAACAATCTGGTCAATATCAACTTTGGCTTATTTGGTTGTGACGGCTACAGCGTGGTGGGTATATAGCACCATGAGAATAGGCTGAGGTAACGAATCCGGCGCGAGATACCAGGAGGACTGACGTTGGCATCCCTACTGACGGCGCGACGACTCCCGCGGAGCAGTTGGCCGGAAAAATGGGCTCCAAGGTGATCCCGGGAACTGCCCGGGGCAAGGAGCCCTCCGTTATCCGACAGTGCTGCCGGACGGGTTAGGATTGTCGATGCCGGGGCACCTGTCAATTCCCTCATCCTTGCCAAGTTGGACAGCTTGGCGAGCAATGAGGGGGACAAGTCGCTTCAGGCCATGGCGCCGGCGGGGCAAACTGTGGGGGCTTAGCCAGCCCTCTAAAGGAAGGTGAAAAATGGAACTGTCGGTATATATGGCGGTATAAGGATATTTCCATTAATGCAAAATTCATGAATATCAAATGGATAGATCACCTTTTCGGAGATGACCCGACTCCATTTTCCCTTTAGAAACACCACCCCTCGCATACCCGGAATAATCCGGGCACACGGTTCGCGCTTGAACCAGATTCCTCCGAAGGCCGCCTGAAGCTCTGCCCAGGCGGCCCTGGTGTTCCTATCAGTTACCGAACAGTTTGCCGAAGGCTTCGCCAACGGCTTTGCCGACGTCCTCGGCGGTGGAGTTGGTGCTTTCACCAGTGCCATCGGCAGGGGCGTCTGAGTTGTTGTTGCCACCGCCAAACAGGCCGCCCAGGCCGCCGTTGTTGCCACCTTCGCCGCCGCCGAACATGCCGCTCATCATGCCGCCGAGGTCAGTGGGTTCGGCGGGCAAGACAAAGCGCTGGGGATCGACGGTGGTATCTTTGATGGAGCGAATCTGCATGTCTTTGCCGTAGCGCAGCACGCCTTTGTCGAGGTCGGCCAGTTGCCGCTGCAGTTTTTCGCTGGCTTCCACCTGTTGCTTGAGGTTTTCCTTGTCCAGGTTGTTCGCCAGGGTGTTGGCCATGTTCTCGATGGCGTCGCGAAACCCGATGGCCAGTGGGTCGCTGGACAGCACCATGGTGTCTTGCCGCTCGCGGCCTTCGTGGTCGACAAAGCGCAGTTCGTACACTTCACCCTTGATGCCACCCAGGGTTTCGTCGGCCCCGGTGGGCTTGAGGGAGATGACTTTGCTCTCAACGGTGTTCGGGGTGGCGCTGGCGGCCATCTGGCCGAACATGCGGAAGGCGGAGCCGAGGTCGAAGACCATGGGCGTGCCGTCGTTGTAGCTCACCACATACATTTTGTTGTCGCGCAGCAGCATGTAGCCTTCGCCGTTTTGCTGCACGTTGATACGCAACTGTTCCCCTTCGTATTCGAAGGTCATGACTTCGCCGTCTTCGGTGGTGACCTCGGCGATATCGGCGCTGGCAATGGTGCTGCCCAGGGCCAGTGCAAGGCCACAGGCGAGGGCGGTGTTTCGGTTCTTGCGGATCATGGTGTTTTCCTTTGGTTATCGCTGTAGACGCGAGGCTTTCGTGCCCGCGCCGTTGTTACCGTCTTCAGTGTAGCGTTTTGGGGTGGATTTGCCATGTGACGGGCTTCACGGTTGAGTGCTGCTCCCTATAGGGGTTTCATTGCGCCAGGCTGCGGTAACTGGCCAGGGCGCGCTCCCGCGCCCAACTGTGTTCGACCAGCGGTCGCGGGTAATTCTCCCCAAGGGTGATGCCCGCAGCCGCAAGTACCTCGGCCGGCGCCTGCGAGGGCTGGTGCAGGTAGCGAGGCGGCAGTTCGCGCAGTTCCGGCACCCAGCGTTTTACGTAGTCCCCGTCGGGGTCGAATTTATTGCCCTGGGCGGCGGGGTTGAAAATACGGAAATAGGGCGCGGCATCGGCGCCGCAGCCGGCCACCCATTGCCAACTGGCGGCGTTGTTGGCCAGGTCGGCGTCTACCAGGGTATCCCAGAACCAGGCCTGGCCGTCCTGCCAGGGTTGCAGCAGGTGTTTGGTGAGGAAGGAGGCCGCCACCATACGCACCCGATTGTGCATGTAGCCGGTTTGCCACAGCTCGCGCATGCCGGCGTCCACCAGCGGGTAGCCAGTCTGCCCCTGCTGCCAGGCGGCAAGCAATGTTGCATCGCGCTGCCAGGGAAAGTGCGTGAAATCCGCCCGGAAGGGTTGTGCGGGCAAATCCGGGAAGTGGTGCAGCAGGTGGTAAGAGAATTCGCGCCAGCCGAGTTCGCTGAGGAATTTGTGGACTTCGTTGGCAAGTGCCGGGCGCTCGCGGGCCACCTGGTGGCAGGCATGCCAGATGGCACGTGGAGACAATTCGCCAAAGTGCAGGTGGGGCGATAGCCGGCTGGTGGCCTGTAGAGCGGGCACGTCGCGGCCGTGGCTGTAGTGTTCAATCCGCGCCTGCAGGAAGCGGCCCAGTGCTTCGCCGGCGCCTGCCGTTCCGGGTTGCCAGTGTGCCTGCCAGCCCTCGGCCCAGTCGGGGTGGCTGGGCGCCAACTGCATTGATGCCAGGCTTTCACCCTGTGGCGGCGCATCACAGGGGGGCAGCTGCTCCGGGGCGGGCAGGGGGAAGCGCGGCTCCGGTTCGCTGCAACAGGCCTTCCAGAAGGGTGTGAAGACTTTGTAGGGGCCACCCTGGCGGGTCATGACCGAGCCGGGTTCGAACAGCAGGCTGCCCGGGTAGCGCCGCAGGGTTACGTTGTATTTGGCCAGCAGGGTGTGCAGCTGCTGCTCCTGGGCGGCGGCCCAGGGCTCGTACTGGCGCGTACACAGCACGCTCTCCGCGTTGGCCTGCCGGCACAGCTCGGGCAGTATGTCGCTGGCTTTGCCCCGGCGCAGCAGCAGCTGTTGCCCGTAGCGCTTTGCAAGTTCTGCCGCCAGCGACTGCAGGCTGTGGTGCAGCCACCAGCGGCTCGCACCGCCGGGTTGCCACGACCCGGGTGCGTCTTCATCCAGGATGTACAGGGGAATGACGGGCCGCGTGCTGGCGGCGGCGGCTTGCAGGCCCGGCAGGTCTGCAAGGCGCAGATCCTGCCGGAACCAGTAGATGATCGGTTGGCTCATGGGGGTAATACGCAGGTTACCAGGCAAGTGGATGACACACCGCCAGACGGGAGCGCGCCCACCGGGTCTGGCAGGTGGCGAAGCGCGCTAGAGTTGATTGCGAATGCCTAGCTCGTCGGGGTAGGGGGCGAGGTAGACCTGCTGGCCAATGTAGGGGTTGTCGTGGTTGGCAAAGTGGTGACGCAGCATGGTAATGGGCACGACAAGGGGGATGTGCCCGCAGCGATACTCGTCAATCAGCTGCTTGAGGCGCTGGCGTTCGGCATCCCCCAGGCTGCGCTTGAGATAGCCGGACAGATGAAACAGCACATTGGTGTGGGAGCGAACACTCGCCCGCTGAGACAGGGCCTGCATCAGCAGGGTGATGAATTCATCTGAGAGCGCCTGGATGTCGCGCTTGCCGGCATCGGCCAGCAGCCGCCCCAGCGCGCGATAGTGGGTAATGCTGTGGGCCATCACCTGGTATTTGTAGCGGCTGTAGAAGGCAACCAGCCTGCCGGCGCTGAGTTTACCGGCGCGGCACTGCTGCCAGTCGTGGTAGGCAAACACCCGGGCGATGAAGCTGTCCCGCAGGCCGGGGTCGTGCAGGCGGCCGTCATCTTCCAGCGGCAGCAGGGGGGCCAGGCGCTGCAGGGTGGCGGCGAAAATGCCCTGGCTGTCAGCGGCCAGGGTATTGCCGTTGTGGTGGTGCCGCTTGACCCGCGCATAGCCGCAGCTGGGGCTGTTTTTAACCAGGATGTAACCACACAGGTCCGGCGCCCGTTGCAGTACGCTGGCGGCAAAGTCGCTGAGAGCGTCGGTGTAATCCTGCTGGTGGCTGGCTACGTCCAGCGCGCGTACCTGGCCGGGCTCGCTGCCCACCAGGTGAATGGGCGGGCGCGGCACGCTCATGCCAATGCCCACCTCCGGGCAGAAGGGGCGCAACTCAAAGGCTTCCAAAAGGCGGGCCAGGGCGCTGTGGGGGCGCTTGTTGCTGCCATCGTAGCGTACCGCCTGGCCATTCAGGCAGGCGCCAATGCCCACCCGGGGGCGAGCGGGAGAGGGCGCTGGAGCCGGGGAATCTGCAGTCGTCATGGTCATGATACGCAACCTCGCTGCCAAAGGATCAGCCGGTGCGCTACCGTTGTGCCGCCGGCTCAGCCTTTGGGGGCAGGGTCGGGATCGGGAGCAGGATCGGGAGCAGGATCGGGAGCTAAGTCAGCCTCGACCTGCCCGGGCGAGCCCGACAGGCTTTGCAGCAAGGCGGAATCGCGCGCCATCCACAGCCACATCAGCACCGGTGCCAGGGTCGGAATGATCAGGGTATTGAGCTGGTAGAGCAGGGCGATCACCGGTGGCGGGGGCAGCGGCACCGCGGCATGGGTGTACAGGGCATTCTGCAGGCCGAGCATCAGGTTTTTCAGCTCGATGCTGATCAGGCCAATGCCCATCAGCAGCCACAGCACCACCATGCCCCGGCAGAAGCGCTCGATGGCCTGGGGCACCCGCGCGGCGAATATCAGCGCGGCGTAAAAGGGCAGGGAATAGGACACCAGCCGCGTATCCACCGGATAGCCCAGTTGGTAGCCGGCCTTTTCTGCACTCACCAGTGCGCCGTCCACCTCGCCAAAGTGGGTCAACACCAGCATGCGGGTCTGCTCCAGCGACACGCCGGCCACGATATCCGGCAGCCCCCATTCCAGGGCGTAACGGGCCAGCAGAAAGCCGGGAGCCGCCGGCAAGGTACCCAGGGCAAACCACAGCGCAAACAGGGGGATCATCAGCACGATCACCCAGCCCATAAAGCGCAGGGGTGTGGCGGTGTTCATGCGCTTGCTTCCAGCGCGGTGGCTTTGCGCCGGTCCAGATAGCGCAGGTAGACCAGGAATACGATCAGCACATCGAGCATGATCAGCACCGGCCACAGGTAGAGGTGGGTGAAGGAGAACACCGCTTCGCTCCACTGGCCCAGGTAGAACAGGCTGATGATGCGCAGGATGTTCAGCACCTGGATGGTGATAAAGCCAAGCCCGATGGCCAGCAGTTTGTCGCGCAGGGGCGCGGGGAAGGCAATGATACCGGCAATCAGCACGATGGCGGCCTCTATCCCGTTGCAGCCCGCCTCGATGGACACCGCAAAGTGGTTGGTCGTGTGCTCGATAATGCGGCCATAGGCCAGCACGTTGGCGTCAAAGGGCGTAATGAGGGCCGCGCTGAGGGTGGCCAGGCCACTGGTGAAGGGCTGCACCAGGTGCTCCTGCACCGGGGTCAGCATTTCCAGCGTGAACAGGCCGGTCAATACCGCCAGGAAGATGAGGATAAACTTATTCATGTCGGTGCTATTATGGTTAGCCCGCGCGGGCTTGGAAAGCCCCGCGACCGATTTTCACCCACACTGCGAGGCACCGATGTCCAACGGAGCACGCTGGATTGGCCTGGCGCTGACCCTGTTAATGTTTGTATTCAGTACCTGGATGTACCTGCAAACCAGTGACTGGGTGGCGCTGGTGTTTGCCGGCGGCAGCTTTGGTTACGCCCTGTTCTTTCTGGCCGCGAAAAAAGCCGGCAACCCCTGATGCCCCTGATCCTGACCTTGCCCCTGACTTTGACCCCCTGACTATGGAGAGTCCCTGATGTCTGTTACTGCACTGTGCCGTGCGCCGCTGCGGCTGTTGTGCCTGGCCGCCCTGTTGCTGGCCGGCGGCTGTGCCTCGCTGATTGCCGACATGGACCCGCCCGCTGTCACTGTAGAGAACGTGCGCGCGCTGCCGTCTCAGGAGGCCGGCCCGCGCTTTGAAATCACCCTGCGGGTGGCCAACCCCAACAAGCAGGCCCTGGATATCGCGGGCATCAGCTACACCATCGACATACTGGATCACGAGCTGGTAAGCGGGGTGACCAACCAGGTGCCGCGCATCGAGGCCTATTCAGAACAAACAGTGAAACTCCAGGCCGGTGTTCACTTGTTCCAGATGCTGCGCCTGCTGGCAGACCTTGGCCGCAGCCAGGGTGAGGCGCTGGACTACCGCTTTGCCGCCAAGATCGACTTTAACGGCTTTGTGCCCACCCAGCGGGTTGAGGAAACCGGCAGCCTGCGCCTGAACTGAGCCCCGCCTCAGCCCAGCAGGGACTGGGCGAAGATGGCGAGGATAATCAGCGGGCACACCACGCGCACATAGCCGGGCCAGATCTTCCAGAACAGGCTGTGCTCGGCTGTCGGGTTGCCCTTGCGCAACTCCTGCAGCAGGCTGTCGCGGTGCCACAGCCAGCCGGCGTAAATGCAGAACATAAAGCCCAGCAGCGGTTGGGCGTAGCGGGTGGTCAGTGCCACCACAAAGCCGAACAGCTCGCCAAAATTCAGCAGAATCAGCGTACTGACCACGGCGATGGCTGCGCCAATCAGCACCACCGCCTTCTTGCGGCTTACGCCGTGTTCTTCGATGGTATAGGCCACCGGCACCTCCAGCATGGAGATGGAGGAGGTCAGGGCGGCGATGCTCATCAGGAAGAAAAACGTGAGCGATACCACCGTGCCGGCCAGCCCCATGGTGTCGAACAGGGCCGGCAGCACGGTAAAGATGAGGGTGTCCTCGGAGATCAGCGCGCCGCTGGCATTGAAAATCTCCACCCCGTTATGCAGCGCCACGTACATGGCCGGCAGCACCAGAAAGCCCGCCAGCACGGCGATGGAAATATCCACCAGCGTCACCATGCCACCCAGGCTCGGCAGGTTCTCGCGATCGGACACGTAGGACCCATAGATCAGCATGGTGCCCACACCCAGGCTCAGGGAGAAAAACGCGGCTCCCAGGGCGCTGATGATCAACTGGGGAGACAGGGCGCGCTCAAAGTCCGGTAGCAGGTAGACCCGCAGGCCATCGCTGGCGCCATCGAGTGTGAACACGTACAGGGCAAGCACCACCAGGGTCACCAGCAGCAGCGGCATCAGGCGGCTGGACCAGCGTTCGATACCCCCCTGGACCCCCTCGGAAATAATGCCGATGGTGAGCCCCATGAACAGCAGCATGAACAGCACATTGCGGGTAAAGCTGAACTCGGTCAGCCAGCGCGCGGCGCTGTCAAAGCCGAGCAGGTCGAGCACACCGCCCAGGCAGTGCGCCATCATCCAGCCCGCCACAATGGCGTAAAAACTGAGAATCAGGCTGGCCACAACAAAGCCGATAACCCCGGTGCTGACACCGATGCGGCGGCTGAGGGGGCCGGGGGCAATCTGGCGCAGGGCGTTCACCGCGTTGGCGTGGGCGTGGCGGCCGATGATCAGCTCGGCCATCAGCGCCGGGTAGGCCAGGGAGAAGGCTAGCACCAGGTACACCAGCAGGAAGGCGGCGCCGCCGTTGCTGGCGGCCTGGGTAGGAAAGCCCCAGATATTGCCAAGGCCAACGGCGCTGCCCGCGGCCGCCATGATAAAGCCAAAACGCGAGCTGAATTCGCCCCGTGAAGATGCCATAGAGGATAGTTCCGTGTGCAGGATTGTTATAAGCGGCGGGAGTGTACCACGCTGCCTCAGGCCGGGGGCAGCGCCTCGCAAGGGCGCACCGGGCCGCTGCGGTCTTTGCCAAGGCCAAGCAGCTTGATGGTCAGTTTGGGGATCAGCATCAGTGCCTCGGCAGAGGCATCCGCCGTGGCGGCAATGGGCGAAACCCAGGTGCGTGGCTTTTGCAGGCTGCCGCTCAGGGTGACCGCCGAGGGGATTTGCAGCAGCCGGCTTTTGGACAGCGGCTTGATGCGCACATCCAGCGTTTGCTGCACCAAGTTGAAAGTGCCGGTGCCGGTGGCCAGCATGCGCGGCGATTCAATAAACAGATTGTCACTGCGGGCAACCCCGGAGCGCAGGGTAAAGCTGGCCATGCTGCAGTCCACATGGGTGGAGGTTTCCAGGGCCGCGCCGGAGTAAATCCAGGCCAGCAGGTCGGTGGCCAGCAGGTCGTAGGCTGCGCCCTGTATCTCCACGTCCTGCAGGGCCATCGACAGGTTACCATCGAGGCTGGCAAGCCATTCGCTGGCGCGCTGGCCGCGGGCGCTCACCCCACCGCGCAGGGTGAGTATCCCGGCCACATCGGCCTGCAGGCCCAGATCCTTCACCAGCTGGCGCATGTCCAGCGCCAGGGCCTGGCCACCGAGGCTCAGCGCCGGTGGCGCGGCGGCCAGATCGATCAGGCCGGCAAGTTCCAGCCGCGAACGGTCGCCGCGAAAGTTCATGCGTTGCAACACGTAGCGCCCGGCACTGCCCTCCAGCGCCAGGTCGATATCCTGCACATCAATGCGCTCGCCCCGCAGCCTGCCCAGCTGCAATTGCAGTTGCTGGGGGTAGGGCGGCAGGCGGGCAATTAAGTCCTCCAGTGAAACATCAAGCCCCGGGGAGGCTGCCGCTGTTGCCGGTGCCTTGCCGCTGGCCTGCAGGCCGAGGTCCGCCAGTTGCAGCGAGGGGGCGCTGAGACGCGCCTGCAGGTGGGTGATCTTACGACCCTGGTGCGTTAGCTCGCCGGCAAACTGCAGCGGGCTGTCGCCGAGTGTGCCGCGGGTAGTGAAGGCAAAGCGATTGGCGTTGGCAGCAAGGTCCAGTGTCGCTTTGAGGGGCGCCATGCTGCGCCCGCTCAAGGCTTTGAGCAGGGCCGGGCTGGCTGCCAGCTCGGCCTTTACCTCGCCGGCAGGTTGCCCGAGCAGGTCGCCAAGGGCGCCGCTGGCATTAATCCGCAGGGCCTCGGCGTGGTCGCTGGCCAAGGTAAACGCCGGTATATTCCAGCGGCCCGCTTGCCGGCGTACTGCCACATTGCCAGCCAGGCGGCCCAGGGGCGCCGGGTAGCGAAAGTCATCCAGCTGGTTGTGCAGCAGGTTGCGCAAATCCAGGCGGGCAAAATCCAGTGTTAGCCGGGTGCCGGCCAGGGTGGGCAGGTGGTCGATACTGCCCTGTACCTCAAGCGCCAGCTGTTCGCTGTCGATGCCGCCGCGCAGGTCTTTGAGCTGCCACTGTGTGCCGGCCTGCTGCAACCTGGCGGTGAGGTTCACGGCCCCGAGCACCGGCACCGGCGAGGCAACATACTGTGACAGGGCGCTGGTATCGCTGAGGCCGGCGCTGAGGGCGGCGGCAAACCCCTTGGGCTGCCACCGGGCATCCAGCTCGCCGGTCAACTCGCTCAGGTGCACGCTGAGGTCGCTGCTGTTTAGCTCGGCGCTGCCCGCGCTGATCTTAAGATTGTCGGCACTGCCGCCAGCGTGGGCCGTGGCGTGTAGCTGGTGGTCTTCGTCCAGCTGTAGATCAAACCATTGGTTGACCTGCGCCGCCGAGCTGGCCTTGAGGGTCAGGTCCAGATCGATGCCGCGCACCGAGGCAGCGCCAAAGGGCGGGGTGAGGCTCACCGGGCCAATGGTCCCGCTGGCGATAATCTCGGTTTGTCCGGCCTCGCCGAGTCGGGCGCGAATATCGCGCAAGGTGGCCTGCTGGCGGCCGCCGCCAAGGGTGGCATCGAGTTGCCAGGGGCCTGGCTCGAAGGGTAGCTCCCCCAGCCACTGCTTGAGCACGCTCAGGCCAGTACCCCGGGCCCGCACCTGAATGGCGTTGCCCTCGGGCTGCAAGCTTGAGGCGGTGAGGGCGCCGGCGGCCAGGCTGCCTTGCAAGCTGAGTTCCAGGCCGCGCTGGTGACGGGTTTGCAGGGTGAATTCGGGTACCGCCAGCGCATTGAGCGGGCCCTGTAGCTGGAGTTCGGCACTGGCGCTGCCAAGGCTGGACAGGTCGATATCCAACCAGTTCAGCAGCAGGCCCAGTTCCTCCATCTGGCCGCTGGCCCGGGCCTGTAACAGCGTGTCGCCAGGGCCGCGGTAGTCAAAGGTGCCGCGGGCGATAAATTCGTAGCGCGGGGCGTTCAGCAGGGCAAACTCGGCGTCACTGAGGTGAAACTGCCGGCTGTCGCCCTGTAGCCTGCCGCGTATTTGCAGTGCGCCTTCTACCGCCCCCTCACTACCGTCCAGAGCATCCTCCAGGCCCGCCAGTTGCGCGCTGATACCGTCCAGCTGGGTGATATCCGGCAGAGCGGCATTCAGGCTGAGGTCGTAGCTGAAATCCTCCACGCCGCCCAGCACCTCGCCTTGCAGAATGGCCAGCCGGGCGCTGCGCGTGGCGTGCAGCTCGGCACGCAGCTGTATGCCACGAAAGCCGCTGCGGCTGCGCAGGGCGTAAAGGTACACCGTGGTATCCAGCGGCTCGCCGTGTAAATCGCCCACCGCATGCAGGCGGTAGCTGCCGGCGCCGTCGCGCTCGCCGCTGAGGTCGCGCAGGGGGAACACCAGAATGTCCTCACCCTGGCGCACCAGATGCACCGAGCCAATGTCCAGGCGCCGGGGCAGCCAGCGCAGATAGCTCATCCAGCGGGCCGGGCTTGGGTCTTCGGTGCTGTCGTGGGCGGCAATGTAGATGGTGAGGTTGTCGGCGCTGAGGCGGGCATCCTGCAGCCGGTCAAGGGGCAGCCGGTGCGGGGTCAATGTGGCCTGGAAATTCTGCACACTGAGCAGGGGCAGGGCATCGCTGTCCTGCTGGTAGAGCAGAATCTGCCCGGCAGAAAGCGCATCGTCCGCCGGCGCCAGCCGTGCGTTTGTCAGCTCCAGGCGCAGGTCGCTGAACGTTGCCACGGCCCACTTTAGCGCGGCCACGCTGCGCTCGGGCGACTGCAACACCCACGCTGTGGCGCCGGTCAGCACAAGGGCGCCCAGTAGCAGGGCTATCAGCAGGACAGCGAGCAGACGCATGCAGTGGCGGGTTCGATGATGGTAGCGGCAGTGTAGCACGCCGCGCCTTGCCCGCTGGTGCAAGCGCTGTGCTATGATGCCGCCCCCTCGGGGCAGGGCGCCGTTCAGCACCTGCCTCATGGTTGCCCGGCGACGGTGGTGAAATTGGTAAACACAGGGGACTTAAACTCCCCCGGCTTTAACAGGCCTTGCGGGTTCAAGTCCCGCCCGTCGCACCACATGCCGGCCCGGCTGGCACGTGGGCGCGCCCTTGCCATCACCGGGCTCCCACGTATAATGCGGGCTTGGTATTTCTTGCCTGCAAGCCAGAAAAAGCGCACTTAAATCAATAAGTTAGCGAATAATGTGCGCGCCGGGCGAGTGTTTCACCCGCCCGATACGTGATGAGCCGAACGCCGACCTCCACCAGTTTCAGCCAGACGCGCCTGATCAGCCTGCTCAGTTCCTTGGGCGGGCCCGCTGGTGGTGGTGAATCACGCCAGTTCGGCCCGCGCCTGGGCAGCCTTATCGACCTGTCGCACTCGGTTACGCTGGCGGACACGCTGGCGCTGCTGGAGCGCCAGCCCTTTGAGCCGGTGGATGAAGACCCGACCCGCGCCCGCGAGGACTTCCTGCGCGTGCGCGCCGCCATGATGGCCGCGGTGATGCGCAGCCTGACGCCGGGCAGCGGCGCCACCCGCATACGCTGGCCAGAGGCCGTACTTGAGAGCAAGGGCGGGGAAGCCCTGCGGCGGTTTTACACCGCCCACCAGCGCGAAATGGACGCCCGGGCGCGCGGCCTGCAGGAGCGCTGTCGCGACGCCCTCAGCGGCTGTTCCCCCAGCCTCATGCAGCTGGCAACCCTTGACCAGACACTGATGGATGCCCTGTCTGCCCACAGCCGGCGCCTGTTTGGCAACATTCCGGACGTACTGGAAAAAATGCAGGCGGCGGCACGCGAAGCGCTGCTACAGGGCAACGCCGATGCCGAACAACAACTGAAAACCGACGTACAGGCGCTGTTACTGGCGGAAATAGACGCCCGCCTGCTGCCCGTGCTGGGGCTGGTGGAGGCCCTGGATGAACACCTGGAACGTGAGTGACCATGAATAGACTGCTTTTCCTCCTTATCGGCCTGGCCGGTGCCGCCGTTATCGCCTGGGTGGCGCCCGGGTTTGTTGGCGCCACAACGCTGGCGCTGGCGGTGACCCTGTTGATCGGCGCGGCCTACGCAGCCGGGATCACCGAGTTGTGGCGCTTTCGCCGCAGCACCGCCCGCCTGATGGCGGCCCTTGGCGCGCCGGCTGCGGATGCAGACAACGTTTGCGCACTTGAACCGTGGCTGGGCCGCCTGGACGGCGAGCTGCGCGGGCCGGTGCAGCTGCGTATCGAGGGGCGCCCGGTGGCGTTGCCCGGGCCGCTGTTCACGCCCTATCTGGTGGGCCTGCTGGTGATGCTGGGCCTGCTGGGCACCTTTTTTGGCATGGTGGACACCCTGTCTGGCGCGGTGGGCGCCCTGCAGGGCAGCACTGAACTGGAGGCCATTCGCGCTGGCCTGGCCGCGCCCATTGCCGGGCTCGGCGTAGCCTTTGGCACATCGGTTGCCGGTATTGCCGCGTCTGCCTGCCTGGGCCTGTTGTCGGTGCTGTGCCGCCGCGAGCGCTTGCTGGCAAGCCGGGCGCTGGATGATTTTGCCCGCAGCCGCTTTCCTGCCCATCACCTGGATCGCCGTCGCCAGCAGGCCTTCGAGGCGCTGGAAGCACAGTCCGCCGCGGTGCCCGCGGTGGTGGAGCGCCTGGATGCACTGGTCGATCGCCTGTCGCACATGGGCAGTGAACTGGGGGATTCACTGCTGGCGAATCAGAAGACTCTGCAGGACGGCCTGAGCGCCGAGTTCAGCCGCCTGGCGCAAGACGTGGGCAGCACATTGCACAGCAGCCTCACCGAAAGCGGGCGCGCCGCCGCCGATGGCATTCGCCCGGCGCTGGAGTCCACAGTGTCTACGCTGGCCGCACACAGCGAATCCACCCGCAGCGAGCTGCTTGTCCTGGCCCGGGAGCAGGGGGAGTACCTGGCCGGCCACCTGAACGCGGCAACCGAACGGGTGCAGGCACAGGTGGTGGCCGCGGGCGATAAGCAGCTGGCGTCGCACGCCGCACTGGCGCAGCAGATTGGCGATAGCCTGTCATCCTCGGCCAGCGCCCTACAGGCCGGCCAGGCCGATGCCCAGGCCACGCTGCTGGCCCGCTTTGAAGCCTTGTTTGAGCGCACCGAAGCATTGGTTGCCGAGCGCGAGCAGGCAGAAGCGCGCTGGCTGGCCCAGCATCAGGAGCGCATGTCCGCGTTGCTGGAGCAGAGCGCCGCCGCCCTGGACGCCGTGGCCGAAGGCGATGCCAGGCGCGCCGAGGCAGGCATCGCGCGTCTGCAGGCGCTGGAGGCGATACTGCAGGATCATCAAATAGCCAGCGCCAGCGCCGAGGCCCAGCGCTTGCAGCAGCAGGACGAGCGCCTGCAGGCGCTGCTGGCGCAAAGCGGTGCGGCACTGGCGGCCCTGCGCGAGAGCGAAGCGAAGGGCGCCAGCAGCATTCTAGAGCAGCTGCAGGCATTGCAAGGTGCCCAGGCGCGGCAGCAGGAACAGGGCGAGGCCGCCCAGCAGCAATTGCTGGAGCGCCAGCAGGAACAGCTTGAGGCCCTGGTCAAGGCCGCCGGCGAGCAGTTGAGCGCCCTGCGCGATGCCGAGGCCGAGCGCGCCGACGCCGCAAGCGAGCGCCTGGCTGCACTGGAAGCCGTGGCAGCCGAGCATATGGCCGCGCTGGGCAACCGCCTGGAAGCGCCAATGACCCGCCTGATAGAAACTGCCTCGGAAACCCCCAAAGCCGCGGCGGAGGTCATTGCCCGATTGCGCGAAGAACTCAGCAACAGTGTGGAGCGCGATAACCAGTTGCTCAAGGAGCGTGAACAGCTGCTGGAGCGCCTGGCGGTGCTGCTCGATGGCATGGAGTCCGCCTCGGCCAGCCAGCTGGATGCGGTGCAGTCCGCCGTGTCGCGCTCCGCCGACAGCCTGGTGGAACTGGGCGAAAGCATCGGCGCGGACCTAAACGGCAGCGTGGGCCAACTGGCCGGGCTGGCAGTCGACGTGGCGGGCAGTGCTGGCGATGTGGCCAGCCTCGGCGAAGCCTTCCGCGCCGCCGTGGCCCAGTTTGGCGAGGCCAACCAGGCCCTGATCGACGGCCTGGAACGCATGGAACAGGCCATGGAGCGCTCTGGCGCGCGCAGCGATGAACAGCTCGGCTATTACGTGGCCCAGGCCCGGGAAATCATCGACCACAGTGTGCTGTCGCAGAAAGAAATCATCGAGGAACTGCGCCAGCTCGGCGGCCAGCAGCAGCTGTTTGCCCCCGAGGCCAAGTCGTGAGCGACCTGCAGGACAGCAATACAGAAACCCCTGTATGGGCCATCTTCGGCGACCTGATGGCTGCCCTGGTGGGGGTGTTTGTGCTGATTCTGGTCTGGGTGATTGGCTACCAGCTGGAACTGGCCCGGGACCTGGCCCAGGAAACCGAGCGACGCCAGGTGGAACAACAGCGCCGCCAGCAACTTGAAGACGCGCTGGCAGGCCCCCTGGCCGAGGGGCGCATTTCGCTGCGCGATGGTCGCATTGGTATTTCCGGCAGTGTGCTGTTTGCCTTGAACTCGGCCGATTTACAGGCCGAGGGGCGCTCGCTGCTGGCCAGCCTGGCCGGGCCACTGCAGGATTACCTGGCCCAGCGGGAGGAACTGCTGATGGTGAGCGGCTTTACCGACGACCTGCCGATACAGCGCGATAACCGCTACTTTGACGACAACTGGGAGTTGTCGGCCCAGCGGGCGCTGACCGTGACCCGGGCGCTGATAGAAGAGGGCATGCCGGCGTCGCTGGTATTTGCCTCCGCCTTCGGCGAGCAACAGCCGGTTGCCGCCAACAGTGACGAAGCCGGCCGGGCCCGCAATCGCCGGGTTGAAATGGCACCGGTGCCCAAGTTGAAAAACAGTGACAGCTGAACCGGGCAGCGCGCCACCCGAAGCCGGCCTGCACCTGCCAGAGCCGCTGCCGGACCTTGACGCCATGGCGCTGGACGTCGCCCTGGCGCTGCTGGAGCGCATTGGTGCCCAGCGCCTGGACCCGCTGGGCTTTGCCTACCTCAGCGGGCTCATCACGCGTTGCCAGCTGGCAGAAGGCCCCCTGGCCGAGTGGTATGGCGAGCGCGCCCGGCAGGCGCTGGCACAGTTTGCCGATGCGCTGGCCACCGCGCGGGAAGACCTGATCACTCAGGCCCAGGCGCTGCACCAGCAGGCGCCGGCGCTGGTGCCTGCAATCAACACCGCGCTGGAGCACTGGGACCGGCGCGCGCTGGCGCGCCTGCAGCGCGGGCAGGCGGCGGCCCGCGCACCGGGGCCGTTGGCGGAACTGGTCATGCAGATTGAAGCGCTCCACCGGGATTCGCCGCTGGATCAAGACAGCGGCGCGCTGGAGGCGCAGTTGCGCCAGCAGGAGCAGCAGCTGATGGCGGAATACGGGCTGGCAGTGGAAGGGGGTGAACTGCGCTCGGCGCGCTCCTATCGGCAGCGCATGCAGCGCAGCGGCGCCGAGCAACTGCTGGCGCACTCGGTGGCAGAAGCACCCGAGGAATCCGGCCCACTGAACCCGCAGAAACTCGCCACTCGGGCGCTGGCGAACATGCAGCAGTTATCCGCCCCGGCCAGTGCGCGCTTTGTGGCCTGGCTGAACACCCTGCTGTATCTCGAAAAGCTGAGCCCGCCATAGACGGGCCGGGCCACCGCCGCTAAGCTGGCCTTTTTTTCGCGACGCCATGCAACCCATACAAATAAGACGACGTTTCCCCTGGCGCACCGCCGGCGCGCTGTTTTTCTTTGTGGGGGCCATTGTGGCCTTTGAACTTGGCGTGACGGTCAGCGAACGCCCGGCGGTGGCCGAAGGTTCCCTGCTGAGCAAAGCCTACTACGCCCTGACCCTGTTTGTGGTGGGGGGCGCCGACCTTGGCACACCCCAGGGGGGCTCGCTACCGGCGCGCATCCTGCTGTGGCTGTCGTTTTTTGGTGCCCCCATCCTTGCAGCGTCGACACTGATTGAAGCACTGCTGAAGGCCATTGCGCCGCGCCGTTGGCAGTACCGCCGCCTGCAGGACCATATCGTGGTGGTGGGGCACGGGGAGTTGACCTTCAGTTACCTGAGGGTATTGCGCAAGCGCAACCCCAAAGTGCCGGTGGTGGTGGTAAGCGACACCGCTTTTGAAAGCTCGGTGACCGACGAGTTCAAGCACAGCTTCGACGCGCTGGTGATGATCGGTGATATCACCCACGAGTTCTGCCTCAACCAGCTGAAGGTACACCGGGCGCGCAAAATCCTGCTGCTGGATGACAACAGCCTGCGCAGCTACGAGGCCGCCAGCAAATTGCTCAGGCAGCAGCCGGACATTGGCTCGCGAGTGGTGATTCACTGCGGTAACCTGCGCTTTATGCGCGCCATGTCCGATACCCGGGTGGCCCGCCAGTGCGAAACCTTCAACACCTATCACCTGGCCGCCGCCGGCCTGGTGCGCAGCCACATGATCCAGCACTTTCGCGATACCCGTTCCAAGGATGTGGTCATCATCGCCGGCTTCGGCCGCTTCGGGCAGACCATCCTTGAAGAGCTGCAGCGCTGCGCCATCGACGAACTGGCCACCGTCTTCATCATCGACAGGGACGCCCGCCGGCGGGTGCTGGTGGCCGATGAGCAGATGGCGTTCTCCGGCAGCTACCGGCGCGAGATATACGATGGCGATATCTCCCACCCGGAAGTGTGGCGCCAGGTCAGCGACGCGGTGGAAGTGCGCGGCGACAATACGGTGTTTGTACTGGGCACCGGGCGCGAAGAGGACAACCTGCGCACCGCCCTGTGGCTGCGGCGCAAATACCCACTGTCCATGGTAATCGCTCGAAGCAGCAAGGAATCCCTGTTCGCCGCCGAGGTGGGACAGGATCACAACATCATCAGCATCAGTATCAATGAACTGGTGGAGGACAACATCCCCGGCAATTGGGCCGCCATAGACGACTGAGCCGGGGCCCCGGCAGCTGCTATGCTGACGGCTGCCGGGCAGCCTTCATCGCACCAACGAGGTAACACTTTGCAACAGGCACTGGAAAACATGCTGGCCATGCAGCATCGGATGAACACCCGGATTCATGCGCACTGGATTGAGCAGAATTTTGCGTGGTATCGCGCCATCTGGATTGAATGCGGCGAGCTCATCGAACACTACGGTTACAAGTGGTGGAAGAAGCAGGAGCCGGACATGGAGCAGGTGCGGCTGGAAGTGATCGACATCTGGCACTTTGGCCTGTCGGCCCTGTTTACCCCCGGCACCGGCCGCGATGGCGACGATGCCGCACTGATTGCCGACATGGCCGCGGACATCGCGGCGGAAGTGGCGGATTACACACCGCGCGCGCTGGATGTGCGCGAGGCCACCGAGGCGCTGGCGCAACACGCCCTGCAAAGCAAGGGCTTTTGCGTGTCGCGCTTCTGGGATTTGATGCTGGCGGCGGGGCTGGATTTCCAGTCTCTGTACAGCGCCTATGTGGGCAAGAACGTGCTCAATTTTTTCCGCCAGGACAACGGCTACAAAGACGGCAGCTACATCAAGAACTGGCAGGGCCGGGAAGACAATGAGCACCTGGTGGAGTTGATGGCGGCGCTGGACGAAGGCGCGGCGGATTTTGCCGATCAGGTGTATCGCGCCCTGGAACAACGCTACCGCACCTTGAACGGAGCCTGATGCACGCGTGAGCGAAGCCGCCGACAAACTGTCCACCACGGCCCTGGCCAAGGCGCTGGACCTGCCCCTGCAGCAACTCTTTGTGACCTTGCGCGACTATGGCTGGATTGAGCGCCGCTCAGACAACTGGACGCTCACCCCCAAGGGCGAGTACGAAGGCGGCAGCTACCGCAACAGCCAACGCTTCGGGCGGTATATTGTGTGGCCGGCAGCGCTGGTGGAGCATCCGCTGCTCAGCGCCATTGAATCCAACCAGCGCATGACCGCCGCCTCACTGCGGCGCTTTTTCCCCGGCGTTCACGCCCGCAGCATCAACCGGGCGCTGGCGGAAATCGGCCTGCAGCAGCACAGCATCCTCGGCTGGGAGCTGACCGATCTCGGCCAGGCCTGGGGCGGGCAGCAGGCCGAAAGCGAAAACAACGGCACCTTCTACGTGACCTGGCCCCATGAAATTGTGGATCACCCGGTGGTGCAGCGCGAGCTGTCGCGCCTGCTACCCGCCGGCCAGTTGCCGGCAGCAGCCGGGGAAGGCGCAGCGGGTGGCGTAGAGAGTGGTGAGGATGACGAGGCCATCGAGCGAGACCTGTTTGCCGCCGCTGATGCCGCCGCGCGCTCTGCGCTGGATGGTCACCAGCTCAATTCCAACCTGCAGCGGCAAGTGTGCGACTGGCTCTACCTGGCGCAACTGGTGCATGCCCATCACCGGGCACTGCCCTGCGAAGAGCCGCTCTACGCCGACTTCTACCTGCCGCGCGGCAATGTCTATATCGACTGCTGGGACAGCAACGTGGAGGGCGGCGAGCTGTCTGCCCGGCTGCGCCGGCGCGAGTGTTACCGGGAACTGGGCCTGAAGGCCCTGGAGGTCAACGAAGGTGACGGCGAGCGCCTGGACGAGGTGCTGGGCCGGGGCCTGCTGGCCTTTGGCATCCGCTGTTAGCGGGGCCGGTGCCGGGGCACGCGGGGCAGGGCGCTTGCTGGTTCAGAGCAGGCTGTTGATTTGCTTCGCCAGGGCAAAATCCCGCTCGGAGATGCCATCGCAATCGTGGGTAGTGAGGTGGATTTCCACCCGGTTGTACACGTTGGACCACTCCGGGTGGTGGTTGGCCGTCTCGGCCAGCAGTGCCACCTGCGACATGAAACCCCAGGCATCGACAAAATTACTGAACACAAAGTGGCGGTAGAGCTTGTGCTGGTCGATACCCCAGTCGGGCAGTGACGCCAGCATTTGTTCAACCTCGGCGGCAGACAATTTGACCAGTGACATGACGCATTCCTTATGCTGAAAACCTGCGGTGCACGGTAAGCGGTGCACTGTGTAAGTATAGCGCTACACCGGGCGGCGGCTAAGCAGCACGCCGCACTCCATGTGGTCGGTGTAGGGGAACTGATCGAACAGGGCATAGCGCTCGATGCGGTGGCTGCGGCGGAGGGTGTGCAGGTTCTCGGCCAGGGTCAGTGGGTTGCAGGAAATGTAGAGAATGTGGTCGAAGCCGCAGACCATGGCTTCGGTGGCTACATCCAGGCCGGCCCGTGGCGGGTCGACAAACACGGTGCGCAGGTCGTAGTCCTGCAGGGGCTTGGGTAAATCCGCCAGCCGGCGAAACACCCGCTCGCCCGCCATGGCCTGGCTGACCTCCTCGGCTGACAGGCGAATCATCTGCACGTTGTCCACCTGGTTTTGGGCCAGGTTCCAGCGTGCGGCGCGCACCGATGTTTTGGCCAGTTCGGTGGCTATCACCTGGTTGAAGCAGCCCGCCAGCGGCAGGGTGAAGTTGCCGTTGCCGCAGTACAGCTCCAGCAGGTCACCGTCCAGAGCCTGGGCGCAGGACACTGCCCATTCCAGCATGTGAATGTTGACCCGCGCATTGGGCTGGGTGAAGGCCTGCTCGTACTGGCGGTAGTGCAGTGTTTGCCCGGCCACCGGGAGGCACTCTGTTACATAGTCCCGGCTGAGCACTTCCTTCTGCTTGCGGCTGCGCCCCACGATGACGATATCCAGCGCCTGTGCCAGCGCACGGGCGGCATCGTTCCAGTCCTGCTCCAGCCGGCGGTGGTAGATCAGGGTGACCAGGGTGTCGCCGGCCAGGGTGCTGAGAAACTCCACCTGGAACAACTTGCGGCGCAGCACGCTGCTATCGCGCAGGCTGTCCCGCAGCCTGGGCATCAGGGCCTGAATGCGCTCGCAGGCAATGGGAAAATGATGAATGGGCACCGGTGTTTTGGGGTCGTCGCGACGGTACATGACGTAGTCGAGGTCATCGCCGTCGTGCCACATGCGAAATTCCGCGCGCATGCGAAAGCCCTCCGGTGGCGAGTGGAACACCGCCGGAGCCGGCGGCTCAAAGGGCGCCAGCAAGGCGCCGACGCGGGCGACTTTTTCCTGCAGCAGGCTCTCGTAACGTTCCGGGGCAACTGCACTCAGGGGCATGGCGGCAGCCTCCGTACGTCGCGCGCCTGCCACAGGCGCCGGGCCTCGGCCAGCGCGCCGTGCTGGTCGAGCGCTGGTTGCAGCAGCATCAGGGCGGCGGCACAGGTGGACAGGGTGGCCAGCTCGCCGTAGGCGTGATGCGCCTCGCCACGCCACAGGGCGCGCACAGGCGCTACGTTCGGCTGGGCAACCGGGGCCACGCGCTCATCCAGGGCGCGCTCGAAGGTGGCCTCGCTGGCGACGCCGCCGCGCTGCAACAGCAGCTTGGTATTGGCCTGGGGTTTGATTTCAATCTCGCCGCTGTCGCCCTTAAATACCAGCGACGCGCTCTGGCCCAAGATCTGGTCTGCCTCGCGGTGCAGGGCGGCGTAGGCCGGGTGAAAGATGCTCTGGATGCTGGCCGGTGCCTGCAGGGGGTTGAGCATGCGGGCGAAGGTATTGACCGGCGAGCGCAAGCCCAGCAGTGGCTTCAGCTGCATGATGTCGTACAGGCCGGGGCAGAAGGTCTGAAGTGACAGGTAGCTCAGGGCGCTGTTATCCAACTGCGACTGCACCTGCTGCCAGTTGGTTGCCACCGGCAGGCCCAGCTGTGTCATGGCTTGTTCGGTGTACAGCCGGCCGGCGGTGTGGCCACCGGCGCCGTGAATGAACACCCGGTAGCCGGCCTGGGTCAGTAGCAGAATGGCCAGCAGGTACCAGGGGTGCTGGTGCTTTTTGCCGGCGTAGGTGGACCAGTCGAGGTCGGCGCCACCGGCCGGGGCCTGGGGCACCATGCAGTCGCGGCAGGCGGCCACAAAGCCAGCCAGCTCCGCCCCGGATTCCTCCTTCACCCGCAGCAGCATCAGGAACGCCCCGAGTTGCAGCGGTTCCACCTCGTTGCGCAGGATCATGGCAAAGGCCGCTCTGGCCTCGTCGAAGGTCAGCGAGCGGGTGCCGGTTTTGCCCTTGCCGAGAATACGGACAAAAGGCGCAAAAGGATGCTCAGCGGCAACGGCTGCGAGCGGGGCTGGGGGCATGTTGAGCGCCTCCTAGAGGCAGTTTTCGGGTTTCGGGAGCCCGGCGATCTTGCTGCCGAGCTTGGCGGGCGAACCGGGGAACAGGGACAGCAGATACAGGCTCTTGCCCTTGTCCGCACCGAGTTTCGCGGCGCAGTATTTTACCAGAGGGCGCATGGCCGGTGATGAGTCGAATTGCGCATAGTAGTCGCGCAGCAGGTGCAGGATTTCCCAGTGGCCTTCGCCGAGTTCGATACCCTCGGCGCGGGCAATCTGTTCGGCTACGCTCGGGCTCCAGTCTTGCAGGTTGCGCAGAAAGCCCTCGCGGTCAAATGCCTCTGGCCCCAGCATCGTCAGTACCAGGCGATCTGCCGCTGATAGCGTTCGCTCAGGGCGACAAAGCCATCGAAGTCGACCGGGGTAACGCCCGCACCCAGTTGTGCCGCCACGCCGGCGGTGCGGGCATCGTCATCCAGCACGTACAGATTGGCGCAGGCCTTGCCGAGGGCTTGCCCAGCCGGTGCCCCGACCAGCGCGGCATAAACCCCGTTGCCCATCAGCAGCAGGGCATCCGCGGCCTGCAGCTGTGCCAGGCAGTGTTGGAAGGCGGGCGTGTCGGGCGCGGCGCTCAGGGTATGCAGGATCATGTCAAAAGCTCAGTATCTGTTCACAGCCTTCCAGCAGTGCGCGGATGGCGGCGGCATCCACCAGCTGGGCCGCTGCGGGCAGGGCCATGGCCTGCAGGCCGTAGTGTGTGAGGGCTGTGGCGTCCACGTACAGTTGGCTCACATCGTACAGGGGCAGGGAATCCAGCACCTTGCCGTGGTTGCGCGTTTGGCTGGCGGCGGCATCCTGGGCTGGCAGCAGTTGCAACACACCTTCCCCGAGAAACAGCAGCCCCGGGGCCCTGTCAAAGGCCGCGGCGGCAAGGGCGGTATCCAGCGCCG
The DNA here is from genome assembly GCF_003402235.1 of Parahaliea mediterranea. Taxonomy (GTDB): domain Bacteria; phylum Pseudomonadota; class Gammaproteobacteria; order Pseudomonadales; family Halieaceae; genus Parahaliea; species Parahaliea mediterranea. The sequence continues at coordinate 358,062 of NZ_QEWO01000001.1, read as the reverse complement.
AGCGCGCCAGGGACGCGCCGTAGGGCGCGCTGCGGGTAACCAGCAGCAGGCGGGGCGTCGGAGTGCTCATCAGCGGCCCTCGCCAAAGGTCAGCAGGCGCTCGCAATCGGCGCTGGCCTCCACCAGCAGGCCCAGCCCGCCGATGGTAAAACCGGGGGCAATAGTGGGCGCCGCCTTTTCATGGCGCTTGGCCTCGGTGGCATCCAGCAGGCCGCGGCGAATGGCGGAGCTTACGCACAGCACCAATTCCACGCCCTGCTCGCTGGCAAGTTCGGCCCACTGGGCCGGAAGGTCCCGCTCCCCCTGGGGGGCAACGGCCGTACCCAGGCCGTTCTCTACCCCGCGATCGAGGAAGAATACGCGCTGGAGGTGATGGCCCCTGGCGCAGGCGGCGCGGGCAAACCCGAGGGCGGCGCGGCTGGCACTGCCGGGTGGGGCCAGGACGAGGAGTGCGTAGTTCATTGGTTGGGCAGTCTATAAACAAAAAACCCCGGTGGATGCCACCGGGGTTTGTGCGGCCAGGGCTGCTGCTTAGTCATCGCCACCCAGCGCAGTGAGCAGGCTCAACAGGTGCACGAAGAGGTTGTAGATGTTCAGGTACAGCCCCACGGTGGCGCGGATGTAGTTGGTCTCACCGCCGTGGATGATACGGCTGGTATCGAACAGGATCAGGCCAGACATGATCATGATCACCGCGGCGTTAATGGTCAGCGCGAGTGCCGGGATGGCCAGGAAGATGTTGGCGATCATTGCCACAACCGCCACGATCAGGCCCACCATCAGGAAGCCGCCCATGAAGGAGAAGTCCTTGCGGGTGGTCAGGGCGTAGGCAGACAGGCCAAAGAAAACAATGGCGGTGCCCCCCAGGGCCTGCATGACCAGCGCCGGGCCACCGGGCATGGCGGCATAGGCGTTCAGCAGCGGGCCGAGCGAGGCGCCCATCACGCCGGTGAAGGCGAAGATGGCCCACAGACCCTTGCTGGTATCGGCCATTTTATTGACGACAAAAAGCAGGCCAAAACCCACCAGCATCAGCACCAGCGCCGCCCCGTGGGGCAGGCCCATGGCCATGGAAATGCCGGCAGTCAGTGCGCTGAACGCCAGGGTCAGGCCCAGCAACAGGTAGGTGTTCTTCAGCACCTTGTTGGTGCTGACGAGGGACTCCATACCCGTCGTGTTCAGGTTGTACTCACTCTGGTACATCGGCTTGTTTTGCATTGTCTACTCCATTGTGCGCGCAGCACGGTTACTGCGTTAGCTACTTTGACCAATAATAAGGCCGGGAATTCCAAATTCAAGCAAACTCTTGGCGGTTGGCCCGGTTGCTCACAGGCCCTTTGAACCGGGCCCCAATGGCGTTCGGCGCCAGCAACGCTATACTGCCCCGCGCCCACCGGCCGCGCCGTCCCGTCATACTCGCAGGAGGTTTTCATGAGTCAAGCACAGCCCTATCCCATCGGCAACCCAGGCCAGCCCTGGACGGCGGACGAGCGGGCCCAATGGCGCGCCCGTCAAGGCATCAAGCGCAGCTACGCCGAAGCGGTGCTGAGCCGCCTTGATGCCATTGATACCACCCCGCAGGGCTTTGAGCGCCTGCAATATGGCGCCTTGAGCTACGATGAGGCGCGCTACCCCCTGCTGGCCTTTCGCAGCGCCAACTGGCAGGGCAATTTGCCCTGCGCCCTGGTGACCGGCGGAGTGCACGGCTACGAAACCAGTGGCATCCAGGGGGCGATCGACTTCCTGCAGGGGCCGGCCAGTGCCTATCAGGGGCGGGTCAACCTGCTGGTGCTGCCCTGCATCAGCCCCTGGGCCTTTGAGACGATCAATCGCTGGAACCCCTTGGCGGTTGACCCCAACCGGTCCTTTTACAGCGACAGCCCGGCGGAAGAATCCGCGGCGGTGCTGGCGCTGCTGGAACAGCTTGGCATCGACTTCGACCTGCATATCGACCTGCACGAGACCACCGACACCGACGCCAGCGAATTTCGCCCGGCCCTGGCCGCCCGCGACGGCGAGAGCATCGACCTGTGGGAGCACATCCCCGACGGCTTTTACCTGGTGGGAGACACCGAGAACCCCCAGCCAGCCTTCCAGGCCGCCGTTGTCAAAGCGGTGGAGGAGGTCACCCACATTGCACCGCCAGACAGCGATGGCGGCATTATTGGCGAGCGCCTGGAGCAACACGGCGTCATCAACTACCCGGTGCGCAAACTGGGGCTGTGCGCCGGCATCACCGATGCGCGCTTTGTCACCACCACCGAGGTCTACCCCGACAGCGCCCGGGTTGACGACGCCAACTGCAACCTGGCACAGGTAACGGCCATTTGCTCCGCCCTGGACTACCTGCTTGCAGGGCGCGCATAACCGGCGGGCGGGGTCGATACGCAAGTGATGCGCCTGCGCCTTGATTGCCAGTGGTGGCGCCTGCTCGCCGGCTGCTTCGCGCTGCTGCTGGTGCCGCCCGCGGCCGCGGAACCGGCGCCTGCATCAGCCGATTGCGTGGTATTGCTGCACGGCCTGGGGCGAACAGGCCTGTCCATGCTGGATATGTCCTGGGCCTTACAGCGGGCCGGCTACCGGGTAGAGAACATCAGCTATCCCTCCCTGTTTTATCCCATCGAACAGGTGGCCGACATAGCCCTGGAAGCCGGGCTGGCAGGCTGTCGCAGCAGATCGCCGGGCAGTGGCATAGCGCGCGGCAACGACACAGCGCGCCACAACAGCGCCCCTCGCATCCACATAGTCACCCACTCACTGGGCGGCATTCTGGTGCGCCAGTACCTGCAGCAACACGTCATCGCCGAACTCGGGCGCGTGGTGATGCTGGGGCCGCCCAATCAGGGGAGCACCCTGGCGGACTACGTGTATTCCTTCAGCTGGTTGCACTGGCTGGCGCCGCCGGCCATTGAGCAACTGGGCACCGGTATCGCATCCGTGCCCCGGCATCTGGGGCCGGTGCAATTCGAACTTGGCGTGATTGCCGGCACCCTGCGCTGGCGCCTGCCGCTGCCCGGCGCGCCGCCGCTACCTAGCGACGGCACCGTTGCCGTGAGCGAAACCCGCGTGGCGGGCATGACGGATTTTATCGCCATGCCCGCATCCCACACCTTCATGATGTGGAACGCCGGCGTACAGGCGCAGGTAATGCACTTTTTGCGGTACGGGCGGTTTGCTATCGAGTAGGGCGGGGGCACTACAGATAAAAAAGGGGCTCCCGGATAGGGAGCCCCTTTCTAGATGGCGGTGGGCCAGGGATTCGAACCCCGGGAGGGTCACCCCTCAACGGTTTTCAAGACCGCCGCTTTCGACCACTCAGCCAGCCCACCGAAAAACCGTATGTTGCTCCGCAAATCTTGCCTGTCGCGAAGAAGGCGAGATTATACAGTGCTGCTTGCTGGGCACAAGAGCTGAAGCGGCTCTTGTGCCCTGAAAACAGGGGTTTTATCCCTGACTTGCCGCTTCAGCGTAGGTTGCCGTGTCGTTGCTGGCAGCGCCGGCCAGCGGACCGCGGGGGTCGTTGCTGGCCCGGGGTGCAATACGGCCACTGGGCACCACGGCCGGGGCGACCACGTCGCTGAACAGCACCGGGTGGCCGGTGCGGATTTCCACATCCGCTACCGGTTGTGGCGCTTCGCGAGGGTCGTTCACGGCGCGGCCACCATCGGTCAGGCCGCTGGTGACAGGCGCTGCAGGTTCGGTGGCAACCGCTTCGGCAGCGGCAGGCGCTTTGCTGACAGGTGCGGACGGGGCTGCTTGCTCTACAGTTTCAGCTTCGGTTTTAACGTCAGCTTCTGCGGCCACCGGCGGCTCGCTGGCGGCTACGGGCGCTGCCACTGCCTCGGCAGGGGCCGCTTGCGGTGTTTCGACAGCATCGCCAGACGCACTCGGTGCCGGCGGGGCGGCTGCGGGCTCTGCCGGGGCGGGCTGCTCCAAGGGCTTGGCCGGTTCCGGTGCGGCGCTGGCGGTGGCCGGTGCTTGTGCGCTGTCTTCAGGCGCGTCGGCGCTGAGGCTGGCGTTAGTGTCGGCGCTGGTCACCGCTGCGACTGGCGCGGCGGGGCGGGGCGCTGCTTTTGTAGTATCAGCGGTATCGACATTGTCGGCGGTGCCGGCCTCAGGTGTAGCAGCCGAATCTTGGCTGCTCTCTACCTCTTCCGGGCGCGGGCCGCGGTTGCGACGGCGGCGGCGCGGCTCGCCGCGTTTGTCGTTGGGGCGCTTGCGCGGTTTGTCGCCACCGATGTCGTCGCTGGTGTCGTCTTCCACTTCGGCTTCAACCGCTTGGGACAGATTGGCATCGTCCTGCTCCGGGCGACGACGGCGCTGGTTGCGATTGCGGTTGTCGTCGTCCCGGCGCGGGCGGCGGGGCTGTTCGTCACGCAGGGTTTCGCTGTCGGTGTCGCCATCGCGCAGGGATTGCGGCTGCTGGCTCTGCTGCTCGCGGCCTTCGCTGCCATTGCGGTTACGTCCGCGGCCGCCGCGGCGACGATTGCGGTTGCGGTTGTTCTGCGACTTGCCGCGACCTTCGTCGTCACGCTGGCTGCTGCGTTGTTTCTCGCCCTCGGTCTTAGTCTTGGGTTTGTCGGATTTGTGCTTCTTGGCAGGCTCTTCCTCGGCGCCGAACAGGGCGGCAGCCAGGCGGGCAAAAAAGCCTTTTTTGACGGGCTTCTTCTTGCCTTTGTGGGATGGTTTGCCGCCCTTGGGCTTGCCGTGCTTTTTCTCGGTCTTCTCGGCCTTGGGTTTTTCCTCGGCGGGCTTTTCGCGGGCCTCGGGGGCCGGGGTGGTGCGCTGCACGCCTTTTACCAGAGCTTCCTGCTGGGGCAGGGCGGAACTCTGGCTGTCGGAAATGGATTCGGTTTCCGGTACGGTGATGTCGATCTTGTAGCTGACCGCATCGGCATCCACTTCATCATCGCGCAGGCGCTGCACTTCAAAGTGGGGCGTTTCCAGGTTCGGGTTGGGGATAACCAGAATGCGCGTACGGGATACCTGCTCGATTTCAGACAGGGCCTGGCGCTTCTCATTCAGCAGGTAGGCGGCCACATCCACCGGCACAATGCCGCGGATTTCGGCACTGCGATCCTTGATGGCCTCTTCTTCCAGCAGGCGCAGGATGGACAGGGCCAGCGACTTGGTGTCGCGAATGGTGCCCTGGCCGGTACAGCGCGGACACACAATGGCGCTGGTTTCGCCCAGCGAGGGGCGCAGTCGCTGGCGGGACATTTCCAGCAGGCCAAATCGGGAAATACGACCCACCTGTACCCGTGCCCGGTCGATGGCCAGGGCATCGCGCATGCGGTTTTCCACCGCGCGCTGGTTGCGGGCCGCCAGCATGTCGATAAAGTCGATTACCACCAGGCCACCCATGTCGCGCAGGCGCAGTTGACGGGCGATTTCGTCGGCGGCTTCCAGGTTGGTCTGCAGGGCGGTGTCTTCGATGTCGCTGCCCTTGGTGGCGCGGGCGGAGTTGATGTCGATGGATACCAGCGCCTCGGTAGGGTCGATAACGATGGAGCCGCCGGAGGGCAGGCGCACTTCGCGCTGGAAGGCGGTTTCAATCTGGCTTTCAACCTGGAAGCGGTTGAACAGGGGGATGGAATCTTCGTAGCGCTTGATGCGGCTCTTGAACTGGGGCATCACCATGCTGACGAAGTCGGTCGCCTGCTGATGCGCTTCGTTGGAGTCAATCAGCACCTGGTCCACATCGTCGCGCAGGTAGTCGCGGATGGCGCGGATGATGACGTTGCTCTCCTGGTACAGCAGCACCGGGGCCTTGGCGGTGGTGCTGGCCTCGCTGATGGACTGCCACAGTTGCAACAGGTAGTTCAGGTCCCACTGCAGCTCTTCGCCGGTGCGGCCCACGGCCGCGGTTCGGGTGATCACGCCCATGCCGTTGGGGATTTCCAGGGTGTTCAGGGCGTCGCGCAGCTGGCTGCGGTCGTCGCCTTCGATACGGCGTGAAATGCCGCCGGCGCGGGGGTTGTTCGGCATCAGCACAATGTAGCGCCCGGCCAGGCTGATGAAGGTGGTGAGGGCCGCGCCCTTGTTGCCGCGTTCTTCCTTGTCGACCTGGACGATGATCTCGGTGCCTTCTTTCACCACGTCCTTGATCTTCATGCGGCCCTCGACGGAGCCCGGGTCGCGGTAGAAGTATTCGCGGGCGATTTCCTTCAGGGGCAGAAAGCCGTGGCGCTCGGCGCCAAAGTCGACGAAGGCGGCCTCGAGGCTGGGTTCAACCCGGGTGATTTTACCTTTGTAGACGTTGGATTTTTTTTGCAGGCGGGTGCGGTTTTCGATATCCAGATCGTAGAGACGTTGACCGTCGACCAGTGCAACGCGCAACTCTTCTGGCTGAGTTGCGTTGATGAGCATTTTTTTCATAGTGCCAATTACCTGTTTCGCACAGGCCTGGCGGGGCAGCTATCAGTGGCGGGCCGGCGCGGGGCCGGGCATATGGAGGGCCAGTGGGGGCGGGCTGTAGTTGTTGCTGCGCGCCCGTCCGGTGGCTCTGCGCAATACGTTCAGGTGATCCAGTATCATTGTCCCGGGATGCGCGCTTGCGCGCTTCCGGTTAGCGTCTTCGGGCCGTGCGCGGGTAGCGCTTTGGTGGCCTTTTTGTTAGTGTCGCAGCACCTGAATCCTGCGACCACGCCGTGATATTCCGTAAACTGATTCTGCATCCCGGCAGACGAACTGCGCGGTTGATGTTGTGTCGTCGCGCTGCACTCCAGGGCAATTACTTTGCCGCACATCGGGGGCGCGTCGACAACCGATACAGAAGTGTGGTTTTCACTGGCGGAGCCGTGCAATTTCATCGGCAGGCCCTACCTTCGCCAGGCAATGTTGCTGCGCCGGTGCCGGTTTTTGTTACGACAAGGGCGGCCACACCGGGGCGACTATAGCAGTAAAGACTAAGTGCTTCAATTATCAACAGTTTCCTGATTATGGCCTCTTCGCAACATCTCCCTGCCACCCCGGGTGTGCAACTTTTGACCATCGATGCGGATGACGCCGGGCAGCGCCTGGACAACTTCCTGCTGCGCATTCTCAAGGGGGTGCCCAAAACCCGTATTTACCGGGGGCTGCGCAAGGGCGAGTTCCGCGTTAATAAAGGAAGGGTAAAGGCGGAGTATCGCCTGCAGGCTGGAGACGTACTGCGGGTTCCACCTGTGCGCACGGCAGAGGAGGGCGCTCCCGCGCCGGTGCCGGGCTATTGGACAGAAGAAGTCGCCAGGCGCATCGTTTACGAAGACGATGGCCTGCTGATCATCAACAAGCCCTCCGGGCTGGCGGTGCACGGTGGTTCGGGGCTTAACTACGGTCTGATCGAGTGCCTGCGGCAGATGCGCCCCCAGGAGCGCCGGCTGGAGCTGGTGCACCGGCTGGACCGGGATACCTCCGGCCTGGTGATGGTGGCGCGCAAGCCCGCGGTGCTGCGCGAACTGCACAAACTGCTGCGCACCGACAAGGTGGACAAGCGCTACCTGGCGCTGGTGTCGGGCAAGTGGCCTCGGCGATTGTCGATGGTGGAGGCGCCGCTGGAGAAAAACGTGGTGCAGTCCGGCGAGCGCATGGTGCGGGTCGCCAAAGAGGGTAAGCGCTCGGTGACCGAATTCAGCGCGCAAGAGCGCTTTACCCGCGCCACCCTGGTGGAGGCCAAGCCAGTGACCGGGCGCACCCACCAGATTCGCGTACACGCCCAGCACGCCGGCTATCCCCTGCTGGGAGATCCGAAATACAGCGACCCCAAAAGCGAGGCGCTGACCGCGGACCTGGGGCTCAAGCGCCTGTTCCTGCACGCCCGCTCGCTGCGGTTTACGCTGCCTGGCCAGGGGCGCGTTGAGGTGCAGGCCCCCCTCGATCCAGATTTAGAATCAACTTTGGAAGTTCTTCGCAAGCCATTGTAATGATAGTGATATTTGATTGGGACGGAACGCTTTGCGATTCCGTTGACGGCATTGTATTCGCCATGCGCGCGGCAGCCGAGGAGCTCAGCGTGGCAGCGCCAGAGGCCGCAGCGGTGCGCAATATCGTTGGCCTTGGGCTGCCGCAGGCGATTGGCCAGCTGTTCCCCGCCAGTGTACCGGACGAACAGCTCGCCCTGGCGCAGGCCTATTCCCGCCAGTATGTGGCGGCGACCAGCGGCCCGGTGCCGCTGTTTGCCGGTGCGCGGGAATTGCTGGATGACCTGCGCGGCGCAGGCTTTGAACTCGCGGTGGCCACGGGCAAAAGCCGGCGCGGGCTGGATCGGGTGCTGGCGGGTGCCGGTATGAGTGACTTTTTTGATGCCACACGGTGCGCCGATGAGACCGCCTCCAAGCCCGACCCGATGATGTTGCACCAGATTCTCGAAGAGCGCGGCCGCACTGCCGGCCAGGCGGTGATGGTGGGCGACAGCGAATACGACCTCGCCATGGCGCGCAATGCCGGCATGGCCTCCATTGGGGTCAGTTTCGGGGTGCACAGCCCCGAGCGCCTGCAGCGGCACGAGCCGCTGGCAGTGGTGGATCAGCTCTCGGCCTTGCTGCCCTTGCTGGAGGGGGCGCTGGCCAGCACCGGGTGACCGCTTTCCGCCAGCAGGCGGCAGAGGGCAATGAGCGGCAGCCCCTCCAGGCTGGTGGGGTCATTGCCGTGCAGGCGCTCGAACAGGGCGATGCCAAGGCTCTCCCACTTGAAGTTGCCGGCGCAGTCGTAGGGGGTGTCTTTTTTCAGGTAGCTTTCTATCTCCTGCCGGGTCAGCGGGCGAAAATCCACGGTAAAGGGCTCGGTGTGGGTTTTGTCGATGCCGGGGCCCAGCAGGCTCACTGCGGTATAAAAGTGCAGGGTTTTGCCGCTGCAGGCCTCCAGTTGGGCAGTGGCCTGCCGATGGCTGCCCGGCTTGCCGAGCAGGGCGCCGTCCAGGGAAGCGACCTGGTCGCTGCCGATCACCAGGGCGTCGGGGTGCAAACTGGCAACGGCGGCTGCCTTGGCGTGGGCCAGGCGGGCCGCCAGCGGGGCCGGGGCCTCTCCGGGCAGGTGGCCCTCGTCGGTGTGGGGGGCAACGCAGGTAAAAGGCAGCTGCAGTCGCTCCAGCAATCGCTGGCGGTAGCGTGAGGTAGAGGCGAGAATCAGGTTCATGCTAAATGTCCGTGGCCGGGGCAGATTGTGAATAAATTCGCGAAGCTCCTGTATTTTAAAGATTTTTTTGACAAGGGCCTATTCCGCCCCTATGATGCGCGCCTATGTTGACCGACCCCCTCCCGACGACGCTGGATGTCCGTAAGGCAGCCGTGCGCGGCGTGAGCATCAGTGGGGCGCTAAAACCGCTTGAATTACAGCGTTTCCGTGGCCTTCTGGCCTCGGACGATGGTGTCATTCAGGCGCATTTGGCGTTCAACCGGGACGAAGAAGGCCGCTACCTGGTGACCGTGGATATTGAAGCCGATGTCTCCGTTACCTGCCAGCGCTGCCTGGAACCGATGCCGACCACCCTGCAGGCCAGTAATACCCTGGCGGCGGTGTGGAGCGACGAACAGGCCAGGCACCTTCCCAAGCACCTGGACCCGCTGATTCTGACGGAGGAGGCCTGCGTGCTGCGTGACCTGGTGGAGGACGAGCTGATACTCAGCCTGCCGCCCTACAGCTATCACGAGCAGGCAGATTGTAATGAAGAATTGGTGGGTCTGGCCGCCTCCGAGCCCAAGCAGGAGCAGCGCGAGGAAAAGCCCAACCCGTTTGAAGTGCTGGCGCAATTGAAGCCCGGCGAGAAACACTAGGAGTAAGTCATGGCTGTTCAGCAGAACAAGAAAACCCGTTCGCGTCGCGGCATGCGTCGTTCGCACGATTCCCTCAACGGTTCCACCCTGAGCGTGGACCAGACCTCCGGTGAAACCCACCGTCGCCACCACGTGAGCGCCGATGGTTTCTACCGTGGCAAGAAAGTCGTCGACACCGGCGCCGACGACTAAGTCAGCCGTTCAGGACGACCCGGTTTGCGCCGAACGGCAGTTCCCGCCGTTTGCCAGACCCGCGGGGGCTCAGGCCCCCGCCCTTCCTCCCCTCCGGCGCAGCAAGCGCTGTCAACATTCTCTTTTTCGATATTCCGACTGCCCGCTATTGCCCTGGCAATTGCGTGCGCTGCCGTGCTGCGCGCCGCCTGCCTGGGCTTGGGGCAAAGCTACCGTTAAGGACTGATTTCATGGCACTCGCACACACTGCCTTTGTATTTCCTGGCCAGGGCTCCCAGAAAGTGGGCATGCTGGCCGCCGCACATGCCGAGTATGGGGCCGTGCGCGATACCTTCAACGCCGCCTCCGAGGCGCTGGGTTACGACATGTGGGATCTGATCCAGCATGGCGAACAGGATGCCCTGAACCTTACCGCCACTACCCAGCCCGTGCTGCTGACGTGCAGCGTCGCCCTGTGGCGAGCCTGGCAGGAGCAGGGCGGTGAAGCGCCTGTGGTGATGGCCGGCCACAGCCTGGGCGAATTCAGTGCGCTGGTGTGTGCCGGGGCTTTGGACTTTGCCGATGCGGTGCGCCTGGTACGCCAGCGCGGCGAATTCATGCAGACGGCCGTGCCGGTGGGCGAGGGCGCCATGGCGGCAATCATTGGTGTCGACGATGAGGTGATTGTGGATATCTGCGCCGAGGTGGCCGGCCAGGGCCCGGGCGTTGTCGCTCCGGTCAACTTCAACTCGCCGGGCCAGGTGGTGATTGCCGGCCACACCGCCACCGTCGACGCCGCTATTGCGGCACTCAAGGAGGCGGGTGCCAAGCGGGCCATGCCACTGCCGGTGAGCGCGCCTTTCCATACGGTATTGATGAAGCCCGCCGGCGAGCGCCTGGCCGAGGCCATGGCTGAGCTGGCCATTCACAGTCCGGCAATACCGGTCATTCACAATGTGCACTGTCAGGCCGAAGCGGACCCGGAGCGCATTCGCGAATTGCTGGTGCGGCAGATCTACAGCCCGGTGCAGTGGACGGGCTGCATGCAGGCGATTGCGGAGCGCGGAGTCAGCGACGTGGTGGAATGCGGCCCCGGGAAAGTGCTCAGCGGCCTGAATCGTCGCATCGACAAATCGCTGGCCAGCCACTCGCTGGAAGAGCCGGAGGGCCTGCAGGCGACATTGACCGCATTGAGCGGCGGTGCTTGATGGGCCGTGTTGGCTGCTCAGCCCAACGCAGTGCAAATAGATTTAAACAGGGGAGTTAAACATGTCTGAACAGAAAGTGGCGCTGGTGACCGGCGCCAGCCGCGGCATTGGCCGTGCCATTGCAGAAAAACTGGCGGCCGATGGGTTTACGGTTGTCGGTACCGCAACCAGTGAATCCGGCGCCGAGGCGATCACCAGCTATTTGCAGGCAGTGGGCAACGCGGGCTGCGGCATGGCTCTGGATGTGGGCAGCGATGACAGCGTCGAGGCCGTGCTCAAGGCAGTCAGTGAGCGCTTCGGGGCGCCGCTGGTGCTGGTAAACAACGCCGGTATTACGCGCGACAACATCCTCATGCGCATGAAGGCGGATGAGTGGAGCGATGTGATCAATACCAATCTCAACGCACTCTATCGCGTTAGCAAGGCCTGCCTGCGGGGCATGACCAAGGCGCGCTGGGGGCGCATTGTGAATATCACCTCCGTGGTGGGTTCCATGGGCAATATGGGGCAGAGCAACTACGCTGCCACCAAGGCCGGCGCCGAGGGCTTTTCGCGTGCGCTGGCGCGCGAGCTCGGTTCGCGCTCGGTGACGGTGAACAGCGTGGCGCCGGGCTTTATCGATACCGATATGACGCGCGAACTGTCCGACGAGCAGCGCGCGCTGATGCTTGGCCAAATCCCCCTGGGTCGCCTCGGTGAGCCCGAGGAGATTGCAGCGCTGGTTGGCTTTTTGTGCTCGGACGTGGCGGGGTACATTACCGGCGAGACGCTGCACATCAACGGCGGCATGTATATGGCATGAGCCAGACAACCTTTGTACAATTGGCCACGCGGCTATTGATGCATTCGGCGCAACCGCGCCGTGCGTCAAAAAAAACTTCTTACCGGCTGGAAAAACAGAGTAAAATCTCCGCTTCAGGCCGGTTCGATGGTTTGATTCAGCACTAAACTCAGGAGTGACCCGATATCATGAGCAGCATTGAAGAACGCGTTAAGAAGATCGTAGCAGAGCAACTTGGCGTGAAAGAAGAAGAAGTACAGACCGAGGCCTCCTTTGTTGAGGACCTGGGCGCTGACTCCCTCGATACCGTTGAACTGGTTATGGCGCTGGAAGAGGAATTCGAAACCGAAATTCCGGACGAAGAAGCCGAGAAAATTACCACAGTGAAACTGGCGATCGATTATATCAACGATAATCTCGCCTGATTTCTTTCTCACTGTACCGAAAAGCCGTTTCTATTTAACATAGAACGGCTTTTTCTCTTTCTGGTTTCCCCCAAATTTCCCGCGGTTTAAGGAGTTTACGCTGTGAAAGGCAGAAGAGTGGTTGTTACCGGTCTTGGCATGGTCAGCCCGGTGGGTCTCACCGTGGCGCAGACCTGGGAGAACATCCTCGCCGGCAAAAGCGGCGCCGCACCCATCGGAAACTTCGATGTGTCCGCCTACAGCACCCAGTTCAGTGCCAGCGTAAAAAACTTTGATGCCGAGCCCTACATGCCGGCCAAAGACGCCCGCAAAATGGACGTTTTTGTCCAGTACGGCATGGCCGCAGGCATTCAGGCCTTTGAAGATGCCGGCCTGGAAGTGACCGATGCCAACGCCCCCCGCGTCGGGTGTGCCATTGGCTCCGGCATTGGTGGTATCGGCCAGATAGAAAAGAACACCGAAGTGGTGCGCACCGCCGGGCCACGAAAAATTTCCCCCTTCTTTGTGCCGGGTTCCATCATCAACATGATTGCCGGCAACCTCTCGGTAAAATACAACCTGCAGGGCCCCAACCTCGCCATGGTGACCGCCTGCACCAGCGGCACCCATAACATTGGCCTGGGCGCGCGGCTGATCGCAGCGGGTGATGCCGATGCCATGCTGGTAGGCGGGGCGGAAATGGCGACCACGCCGGTCGGCCTTGGTGGTTTTGCCGCGGCGCGTGCGCTGTCCACCCGCAACGATAACCCGGCGGCAGCCTCGCGCCCCTGGGACCGGGACCGCGACGGCTTTGTGCTCGGCGACGGCGCCGGCGTGATGATGCTGGAAGAATACGAGGCCGCCAAAGCCCGTGGCGCCAACATTTATGCAGAGATTACCGGCTTCGGCATGAGCGGCGATGCCTATCACATGACATCGCCGCCGGAAGACGGCCGCGGAGCCGCCGCCTCCATGCGCAATGCAATTAATGATGCGCAGCTGGACGTCAGCGAATTGCACTACATCAATGCCCACGGCACCTCCACCAACGCCGGCGACGTAGCGGAAACCCGTGCGGTCAAAAGCGTCATGGGCAGTGCTGCCGAAGGCGTTGCGGTGAGCTCCACCAAATCCATGATTGGCCACCTGCTGGGCGCCGCCGGCGCGGTAGAGGCCATATTCTCCGTGCTCGCCATTCGCGACCAGGTGGCGCCGCCCACCATCAACCTCGACAACCCGGAGGAGGGTTGCGACCTCAACTATGTACCCCACACCGCCCAGCAGCGGGAAATCCGCAACGTGCTGTCCAACTCCTTCGGCTTCGGTGGCACCAACGGTTCGCTGATTTTCCGTCGCCTCGACTGACGCTGTTGCGGTGACGGCAGATCCCTGCTGGATAGACGGCGAGCTCAGCTCGACCCTGCCGCTGCCGGATCGCGGGCTGGCTTTTGGCGACGGGGTGTTCGAAACCCTCCTGCTGTACAACGGCGGTGCAGTGCTGCTGGATTTCCACGAGGCGCGGCTGCAGGCCGGGCTTGGGCGCCTAGCATTGCCGGCGTCGCCCACGGTGCTGGCAGAGGCGGTGACGCGCGCGAGTAGAGTGGCCCCAACCGGCTACGCCGCCTTGCGCGTGACCGTTACCCGCGGCGGCGGCCCGCGTGGTTACGCGCCGCCCGCACAGCAAACACCGCGCACCATCGCCCAATTAACGCCCCTGGCCAGCGACCCCGGCACCTGGCGCGAGCCGCTGAAGTTGGGGCTTTCGTCGGTACGACTGGCCAAGCAGCGCCAGTTGGCAGGCATCAAACACCTCAATCGGCTGGAGCAGGTTCTGGCATCAGCAGAGTGCGCCCGGCAAGGCTGGGACGAGGCCCTGATGCTGGATGACGATGACCATGTGATCTCGGCCATCGCGGGCAACCTGTTTGTGGCGAGCCGGGGCCGCCTGGTAACGCCGCGGCTGGGTGCCAGCGGTGTGGCCGGCACGCGACGCCGGGCAGTGATCGAGCGCTGGGCACCCGCGCAGGACATTGCGGTTACAGAGGCCGTGCTGGACGTGTCAGCGGTGCAGGCGGCGGATGAGGTGTTTATCTGCAATAGCTTGCAGGGCATCCGCCCGGTTGCCGCCTTTGCTGGCCAGCGCTGGTCGGCCTTCCCCCTGGCGCGGGCCCTGCACGACGCCGCCTGTCGAGAGCCAGGTATGGCGGGGGCACAGTGAAGCGCGCGCTGCTGACCGCACTGGTCGTATTGCTGATAGCGGTGGGGCTTGCGGCGCTTGAAGTCCAGCGCCGCTGGCAGCAACCACTGGCGATCGCGCCCGCCGGCATGGTGTTTGAGGTAAGGCGAGGCGACTCCCTGCGCCGCATCGCCGAACGCCTGGGGCAGGCCGGCGTGATGGAGCACCCCCTGCTGTTGATTGCCTACGGCCGTTTCGCGGGTGTGGATGCCGAACTTAAACAGGGCGAATACCGGCTCGAGCCGGGCATGACGGCGACCGAACTGCTGGCCCTGCTGGCCCGTGGTGACGTCATTCACTACCAGGTGACCCTGCCGGAGGGGCTCACCCTGGCCCAGGCCCTTGCCGTGCTGGGGAGTGACCCGGTGCTGGAGCGGCAGCTATCGGGCATTGATGATGAGCGTATTGTTGCCCTTACCGCGGATTACCCGGGCCCGGAGGGCTTGTTCCTGCCGGAAACCTACCGCTTTGCCCGGGGCGACAGCGACTGGCAGATTCTGCAGCGGGCCTTTGCCGCCATGCAGCAGGCCCTTAGCGAGGAGTGGGCGCAGCGGGCTGATGGCAGCCCCCTGCAGAGTCCCTACGAGGCCCTGATTCTCGCCTCCATCATCGAGCGGGAAACCGGGGTGCCTTCCGAGCGGCCGGAGATTGCCGGCGTATTTGTGCGGCGGCTGCAAAAACAGATGCGCCTTCAGACCGATCCGACGGTCATATACGGTATCGGCGATACCTTTGATGGCAACTTGCGGCGCACTCACCTGCGCGATGAAGCCAACCCCTACAATACCTACCGCCACGCCGGGCTGCCGCCCACACCGATAGCCCTGCCCGGGCGAGCCGCCATCCACGCCGCCCTCAACCCGGCCGATGGCGATACCCTGTTTTTTGTTGCCCGGGGTGATGGCAGCCATGTCTTCAGTGCCAGCCTTGCTGAGCATGAAGCCGCTGTGCGTAAATACCAGCTTCGCCGCCGCGAAGACTATCGATCCAAACCGGGGAATCCCTAGTGTCTGCTCCACAACCCAGAGGCCTGTTCATCACCGTCGAAGGCGGGGAGGGCGTGGGTAAAACCACCAACATCGACTACCTGCAAGGCTATCTGCGCGAGCACGGCGTCGACATGGTGCTGACCCGGGAGCCCGGCGGCACGGCGCTGGCCGAACAGGTTCGCGACCTGCTGGTGCAGCAGCGCGAGGAGCAGGTGGATCCGCTGGCGGAACTGCTGCTGGTGTTTGCTGCGCGCGCCCAGCACATTGCCGAGGTTATCGAGCCGGCCCTGGCGGCTGGCCGCTGGGTGCTTTGTGATCGCTTTACCGATGCCACCTACGCCTATCAGGCCGGCGGAAGGGGGCTTGATGCGACCCTGGTGCAAACGCTGGAGTCGCTGGTGCAGGGGGAGCTGCGCCCCGACTTTACCCTGCTGCTGGATGCACCGGTGGCAGTGGGCATGGAGCGCGCCAGGGATCGCGGCCACCTGGATCGCTTCGAGCAGGAGCACTTTGAATTCTTTGAGCGGGTACGCGGCACTTACTTGCGCCTGGCGCGCGAGAGCAGTGGGCGGTTTCGGGTGATTGATGCAGGCCAGCCCCTGGAGGCAGTGCGCGAACAGCTGCACGCCGTTTGCAGCGAACTGCTGGACTGCTGGAGCGTGCGCCACCAATGAATCTTGAAGGACTGCCGGCTGTCAGCGCGCCCCTGCCGTGGCAGGCCGAGGTGTGGCAACGCCTGGGCCAGCAGCTGGAGGCGGGGCGCTTTCCCCATGCGCTGCTGCTGGCGGGCTCGCCCGGCACGGGCAAGTCGCGCCTGGCGCTGGCGCTGGCCCGGCTGCTGCTGTGCCACAAGCCCAGCGCAGGGCATAACTGCGGCCAGTGCCAGGGCTGCGAACTTAGCCGTAGTGGCGCCCACGGCGACTTCCTGTGGCTGCAGCCGGGCGAGAAAAGCCGCGTGGTCAAAATCGATCAGGTGCGTGAAGCGGTTGATTTTGCTCACTGGACCGCCGGCTTTGGCGAGCGCAAAGTGCTGGTGATTGCGCCGGCCAATGCCATGAACACCAACGCCGCCAATGCCCTGCTGAAATCCCTGGAAGAGCCGGCCGCCAACACTCATATCCTGCTGGTCTGCGAGCGCCTTCACGGCGTACCGGCAACCATTCGCTCGCGCTGCCAGATTCTGCGTCTGCCCCTGCCACCCCAGGCGCAGGCCCTAGACTGGCTGGACAGCCTTACCGGCGAGCGCAGCGTTAGCGCCAGGCTGTTGGCGCTGGCCGCGGGCGCACCGCTGCATGCGGAAGGCTATTATCGCGATGCTTCCGCTGAGGCACGCGAAGCGCAGGCCGCGGCCCTGGCGGCCGTGCTGTCGGGGCAGGCGACGCCGGTGGATACCGCAGCTGCGCTGGCCGACGTGGACAGCGAGGCATTTCTGGCATTGATGACCGAATTTATTGAGGGCCGCATTCGCCAGTTGAGCCGGGGGCAACTGGCAGTGCAGGGGCCTGCGGGCTTTGCGCTGCTGGATGAACTGCGCCGGATTCAACGGGCAATGGAAGGGGGTTCCAACCCCAATGCGGCGCTGCTCAAGGAATCGCTGCTGGAGCAGCTGCGGCGGTTGGGCATGCCGTCGGCCAGTGCTAAGATGCCGGCATAGCAAAACGGGCAGGGGGGTTGATGAACGATCAGGCGCAAAACAGTCGCAACGGCATTCTGTCACTGACCATCAAGGACAGGGCGGTGCTGTATTCAGCCTACATGCCCTTCCTTACCCACGGCGGCCTGTTTGTCCCCACCAACAAAACCTATCAGGTGGGGGATGAGGTATTCATGCTGCTCACCCTCATGGATGAGCCGGAAAAGATCCCGATTGCCGGCAAGGTCGTTTGGGTGACACCCCGCGGGGCACAGGGCAATCGCACGGCCGGTATCGGGGTGCAGTTTTCCGAGCAGGATGCTGCCGCCAATGCCAAGATTGAAAACCATCTGGCCGGCTCCCTGAATTCCGATCGACCCACCCACACGATGTGAGCGGCGCCCCGTTTGTGAAGTGGATTCTGGGAAGTTTTTATAAGTGATTGATTTTATGAATTTCAAGGTCAAAAAAATGGGTCCCATTTGGGACCCAATAAGACCATTAGGAGTGAAACATAAAGGAATTGCTTCCCTGAGGAGCATTGGGTGTGCTCCTGTGACCGCCCGTTTGAACTAGGGGATAGGCAGCCACACTTCTAGTATCGCTCAATTACGGCAATTTTCCACAGTCTATTCCCGCGATTTTTAGCTTATTTTGAAATATTGAAATAACAGTACATTATATTTCGATATAAGCTTTTGGAATGTCATTGTTTAATGGAAAGCTTGAATAAATCACCACATCTACCTGATAAACAACGAGAAAATGAATTTCTCGTTGGTGTGGTTGAAGGTTTTTATGGGCGTACCTGGAGCGGCGCCACGCGTCGGGATTATGCCGAGCTCATGCCGGCCATGGGCCTGAACGCCTACCTCTATTGCCCCAAGGCCGACCCCTACCTGCGCAAGCAGTGGCAGCAGCACTGGCCCGCGGCGCAGTGGCGCGCACTCGGCACATTGGCCACCGACTTCCGTGAGCGCGGGCTCCATTTCGGGGTGGGGCTGTCGCCCTTTGCCCTCTACCGGCGCTACGGCGCGCCAGAGCGGCGGCAGTTACGGGAGAAGGCTGAGCGCATAGCCGCCCTCGGTGGCTCGCTGCTGGCGATACTGTTTGATGACATGCCGGGCGATGTGCCGGATCTGGCGCAGCGCCAGGCTGAGATTGTCGCCGACATCCGCCACTGGTTTCCCGACCTGCGCCTGCTGATGTGCCCCACCTACTACTCCCTCGACCCGGTGCTGGAGAAGCATTTTGGCGCCATGCCGGCGGGTTACTGGGATGAGTTGGGCGCGGCAATTGATGTCGAGGTGGATATTTTTTGGACCGGCAGCAAAGTGTGCGCCGAGCGGGTAGGGCGGCAGGAACTGCTGGAGATTGGCGCGCGCCTGCGGCGCCCGCTGACACTGTGGGACAACTACCCGGTCAACGATGGCGCCCTGCGCAGCAAACATCTTTATACCGCGCCGCTCGCCGGGCGGGAGGCGGGGTTGGGGGATGCGCTGCGGGGCCACTTCTGTAACCCGATGAACCAGGCCTGGCTGTCGCTGCCGGCCCTGCGCGGCCTGGCCGAGCTGTATGGCACCGCCACGCTGCCGAAGGACTGGGAGGCGCAAGCGCTCGGTAGCGACTGCTGGCAGCACCTGCAGCGCGACGGGCGGCGGTTTCAGGAGGTCGGGCTGGACGGGCTGGATGCTGCCGCGCGCAGCCGTTTGGCCGCCGAATATGCCGCACTGCCGGGCGCAGCAGCGGGGGAGGTGGCCGGCTGGTTGCGCGGTGAATATACTTTCGACCCCGCCTGCCTGACGGACTGACCCTTGCGACACGCCATTACCCCCAGCCCTACATTGCACTACAGCCAGGGTGAACCGGCTCGCGCGCTGGCGAACTGGCAGCCAGAGAGCCAGCCGGCACTGCTGCTGGTCGATTTCGAGTTGCCCCAGTACTGGCTGCCAGGGGCCCCCGTTCAGTCACTGACTGCCCTGTACCTGCAAACTGCTGGTGGGCTGCGCCTGAGCGTGACCGATGCGGCCCTGCAGCAAAATCCGGCGCTGCCTGTCGAGACCCAGTTTGCGGCTTGGCTGGATGAGCACGCGCTGCCTGCGCTGGATCCGACCCAGCCCATGGCGCTTTCACCCCGGCACATTCCCAAGCCCTGGGGTCAGGAGATCTGGTTTACCGGCGTCGAGGAGCGGGGGGTTTGCGCCTTTGTTGCTGACGGCAGGGAGCTGCCCATCCCCTGGCTGCAGGCCGCAGCGCCCGCCAGCGCCGCCGGGCAGGCGGGGAGGGCGTTGGTGTTGTTGAAAATTCTGGACCCCCTGCCCGAGCCCGTACGGGGAGACCTGTACTTCGAGCTGCACGAGCAGAAGCGGGAGGTCTACGTGGTAACGCACATCGACCGCTCAGCCTGGCCAGACGGGGTTGGTGCCATACGCTACGGCTTTGACCCGGCGGTGCGGGCGGGTTTTGAAACCGACAAAGCCTTTCGCGCCGCCTACATCGCCGCCGTGTCAGCCTATGAAAAAGTGCGCCGGCAGGTCGATGCCGCCGCGGCGGGTGAAGCCGGCACAGGGCAGTCACAGGAAGATGCGCCGCTCGCGGGAGATGTGCTGGCCGAAGAGGCGCGCCTGCGCGCCGAGATGGATCGCTTCACCTTCCTGCGCCCCCTGCGTGTGGGGGATGTGGTCAAGGTGCCCCTGCGTTTGCCCCATTCCCTGCAGCATGGCGTGCGCACCGTGGAGTTCCAGACGCCGGTGTACGAGCGAAAAATTCTCTCCTTTGCCCAGCGTGTGCTGACCCAGGACCACTGGGATACCCGCGAGGCGGCCCAGGTAATGCACCTGGCGCCACCGCCGGATGAGGCGTTTGAGATCCTGCGCGATAGTGAGCAGCTGCGCATTGAGCGCATTGTCGATTTCGAGGACTTCGAAGTGCAGCGGGTAACGCTCACAGCCGGCGCCTCAATGGCTATCGAGGCGGTGGATAACTACGCGCTGGCGATGGTCGTCAGTGGCGGTCTGCGGTTGGGTGACGCCTCGCGCGGTAGCGATGCCACCAGCCATAATGACAATCGCAGCGGCGACGACGCTTTCGTCCCCGGCGAGGCCCTGCTGCTGCCCAGGCGGAGCCGCCCCTACACCGCGGCGGCCGATGCCGCGCAGCCCCTGGTCCTGCTGCTGGCCCGACCCCGCGGGGGCAGTTGAACCGCTGCTGCCTTTGTGGCAGAATCTGCGCCCTTGTAACTGCCCCCAGTTGCAGCTTTGCCGGCCTTTTATTGTTGAAGAATCAATCGCTTAGGGCGCATTTTTGAAGATGCCTCCAGCGTGTTGCCGGCCGCTCGGGTGGCAGTGCAATGCGCGGAAGTGGTGGAATTGGTAGACACGCTAGATTTAGGTTCTAGTGCAGCAATGTGTGGGGGTTCAAGTCCCCCCTTCCGCACCAGTTTACTCCCGCCGGGGCCGATCGGCGCAGTGCCGGGGTTGCCGGCTCGATACACTCGATACAGTGGCGTACGCGCCCAATGAATTCAGGATTGTGAGGATCTACCATGCAGGTATCTATTGAAACGACTTCCAAGCTGGAGCGTCGCCTGACCGTCGGTGTACCCGCCGCACGGGTCGACAGCGAGGTCGATTCCCGACTGCAGAAGGCCGCCGGCAACGTGCGCCTGCCCGGCTTCCGCCCCGGCAAAGTGCCGATGAAGGTCATGCGCCAGCGCTTTGGTGCCGGCGTGCGCCAGGAAGTGCTGGGTGAGGTAATGAGCCAGTCCTTCCAGGAGGCGGTTGTGCAGGAGAAGCTGCGCCCGGCCGGCCAGCCCAGCATCGAGCCGAAAAACCTCGATGCCGGCAAAGACCTGGAATACATCGCCACCTTTGAGGTGTTCCCTGAAATCGAGCTGGCCGAAATGAAGGATTTTGCCGTCGAGAAGCCGGTGGCAGAAGTGAGCGACGAAGACGTCTCCAACATCATCGAAGTGTTCCGCAAGCAGCAGGGCACCTGGGAAGAAGTTGAGCGCGCCGCCGCTGAAGGCGACAAGGTCAACATCGACTATACCGGCACCAAGGACGGCGAAGCCTTCGAAGGCGGCAGCGCCGAAGGGTCTGACCTGGAGCTGGGTTCCGGCCGCATGATCCCCGGCTTTGAAGACGGGATTGTGGGCATGAAGGCGGGCGAGGAAAAAACCCTGTCCCTGACCTTCCCCGAGGACTACCACAGCGAGGACCTCAAGGGCGCGGCGGTGGAGTTTGCCGTCAAGCTCAACAGCGTGACCGCCCTGACCCCGGCGGAACTGAATGAAGACCTGTTCAAGCTCTATGGCGTGGAAGAGGGCGGCGAAGCCCAATTCCGCAAAGAAGTGGCCGAGAACATGACCCGCGAGCTGAAAAACGCCGTGGAAGGCAAGGTCAAGCAGCAGGTGATGGACGCTGTTGTGGCTGCCCACGAAGGCCTGGAAGTGCCCAAGGCGCTGATCGCCCAGGAAGTGGATGTGCTGCGCAACCAGATGTTCCAGCAGTTCGGCGGTGCCGCCGGCCAGAACCTGGACCTGAAATCCCTGCTGCCCGATGACATGTTCACCGAGAACGCAGAGCGCCGCGTAAAGCTGGGCCTGATCCTGTCGGAGATGATCAGCAAGTTCGAGCTGAAAGCCGATGCCGACAAGGTGCGCAGCACCATCGAAGAGTTGGCCTCCACCTACCAGGAGCCGGAAGAGGTGGTGAACTGGTACTACGCCAACCCGGATCAGCTGTCTTCCGTGGAATCCAAGGTTCTTGAGGACGAGGTGGTTGAAAAACTGCTGGAGAATGCCCAAATTACCGAGAAGGAGTGCAGCTACCAGGAGGCCATCGGGCAGGCACAGCCCCAGGCCTGATACCGCTCTCTCCCCGGGGCGGCCCTGCGGCTGCCCCTGCACAGCCATAATCCATCGACGGGGACGCGTTCATGCCTTACCAGCCACACGGCACCAACCAGAACACCATTACCAACCTGGGCCTTATTCCCATGGTGGTCGAGCAGACCTCCCGGGGCGAGCGTTCTTACGATATCTACTCCCGCCTGCTCAAGGAGCGGGTGATTTTTGCCGTGGGTCCGGTGGAGGACCACATGGCCAACCTGATCGTGGCGCAGCTCCTGTTCCTGGAGTCTGAAAACCCCGACAAGGATATCCACCTCTACATCAATTCACCGGGCGGTTCGGTCACTGCGGGGCTGTCGATCTACGACACCATGCAGTTCATCAAGCCCGATGTGAGCACCATGTGTATTGGCCAGGCCGCCTCCATGGGCGCCTTTCTGCTCAGCGGCGGCGCCAAGGGCAAGCGTTTCTGCCTGCCCAATGCCCGCACCATGATCCACCAGCCCAGCGGCGGCGCCCAGGGTCAGGCCACGGATATTGATATCCACGCCAAGGAGATCTTGATCATCCGCGAGCGGCTGAACCAGCTGATGGCGGAGCACACCGGCCAGGACCTGGCCACCATCGAGCGCGACACCGAGCGCGACCGCTTCATGAACGCCCAGCAGAGCAAGGAATACGGCCTGATCGACGAAGTCGTCAGCAGCCGCAGCGCGCCAGGCGCCTGATTTCCCTGCTTCGAGAGGGGTTTTTCCGGGCTTGCAATGCGCGGTAAAAACCCCCATCTTTAAGGCGTATGCAGCGCCAAGACCCGAATGGAAGTATGTAGGTCGATTGAATGAGTGACGAAACCACCAAATCCGACGATGGCGGCAAATTGCTGTACTGCTCTTTCTGTGGCAAGAGCCAGCATGAAGTGCGCAAGCTGATCGCCGGACCCTCGGTGTTTATATGCGATGAATGTGTCGACCTGTGTAACGACATTATTCGCGAGGAAGTCCAGGAAAGCGGCTCCGACACCCAGCAGGACCGCCTGCCGGTTCCGCAGGAAATCAAGGCCATCCTGGACGAATATGTCATTGGCCAGCAGCGCGCCAAGAAGGTGCTGTCTGTGGCCGTTTACAACCACTACAAGCGCCTGCGTCACGGCCAGAGCGGCCGCGAAGACGTGGAGCTTGGCAAGAGCAACATCCTGCTGGTGGGCCCCACCGGCAGCGGCAAGACCCTGCTGGCCGAGACGCTGGCGCGCCTGCTGGATGTGCCCTTCACCATCGCCGATGCCACCACCCTGACCGAGGCGGGCTACGTGGGCGAGGATGTGGAGAACATCATCCAGAAGCTCCTGCAGAAGTGCGACTACGATGTGGAAAAGGCCCAGGTGGGCATTGTCTACATCGACGAGATCGACAAGATTTCGCGCAAGTCGGACAACCCCTCGATCACCCGGGATGTTTCCGGCGAGGGTGTTCAGCAGGCGCTGCTCAAGCTGATTGAGGGCACTGTTGCCTCCGTGCCGCCCCAGGGTGGCCGCAAGCACCCGCAGCAGGAATTCCTGCAGGTCGACACCTCCAACATCCTGTTCATCTGCGGCGGCGCCTTCGCTGGCCTGGACAAGGTGATTCGCAACCGCTCCGAGAAGGGTGGCATCGGCTTTGGCGCCGAGGTGAAGAGCAAGGACGAGAGCCGCAACGTCGGCGAGCTGCTGTCCGACCTGGAGCCCGAGGATCTGGTGCAGTACGGCTTGATCCCCGAGTTTGTCGGCCGTTTGCCGGTTATTGCGACCCTCGAAGAGCTGGACGTGCCGGCGCTGGTGAAAATCCTCACCGAGCCGAAAAACTCCCTGACCAAGCAGTACAGCAAGCTGTTTGAAATGGAGGGCGTCGAGGTGGACTTCCGCGATGACGGCCTGCGTGCCGTGGCCGAGCGCGCCATGGAGCGCAAGACCGGCGCCCGCGGCCTGCGCTCCATCCTGGAGGGCGTACTGCTGGACTCCATGTATAACATTCCGTCCCGCGATGACGTCAGCAAGGTGGTGATCGACGAGTCGGTGATCCGCGGCGACAGCGAGCCGCTGCTGGTCTACCAGAACAGCGAGCCGGCTCCCCGCACCGCGTCCAAGGACGATTAGCGCCTGTCGACCCGGCACAGCCGTGCCGGGTCCGGGCATTTGCCTGCAGCCCCTTGTAGCGGGGCCACTGGTCCCCATATAGGGCTGTAAGCCTCGGATTCCCCAACCCGGAGATAAGTATGGGTTCCTCCTCTGTCATCGAACTTCCCCTGTTGCCCCTGCGCGATGTGGTGGTGTACCCGCACATGGTGCTGCCGCTGTTTGTGGGTCGGGAAAAATCCATCGAGGCTCTGGAAGACGCCATGGCCAGCGACAAGCAGGTGCTATTGGTCGCCCAGCGCGATGCCTCGGATGACAACCCCGGTGCCGATGATATCTACCAGGTCGGCACCGTTTCCAACATCCTGCAGCTGCTCAAGCTGCCCGACGGCACCATCAAGGTGCTGGTGGAAGGCGGCTATCGCGCCGTGATCGATGCCGTTGACGACGACGGCCGTTTTGCCGTGGCCGGCGTGCGCGAGATCGAGAGTGACGAGATTCCCGAGGAAGAGGTCGAGGGCCTGTTGCGCTCCACCGTCGGCCAGTTCGAGAAATACGTCAACCTGAGCAAAAAGGTGCCGGCAGAGGTGCTGACCTCGCTGACCGGCATCGACGAGCCCGGCCGCCTGGCGGATACCATTGCCGCGCACATGAGCGTGGATCTGGAGGAAAAGCAGAAAATCCTCGAAATGGCCAATATCCGCACCCGTCTGGAGCACCTGATGGGCCTGATGGAGGCGGAAATCGACCTGTTCCAGGTGGAAAAACGCATCCGTGGCCGCGTCAAAAAACAGATGGAAAAGAGCCAGCGGGAGTACTACCTCAACGAACAGATGAAGGCCATCCAGAAAGAACTGGGCGAGATGGACGAAGCGCCCAATGAACTGGATGAACTGCAGGGCCGTATCGACGCCGCCAAGATGCCGGAAGAGGCCAAGGAAAAGGCAGAGACCGAACTCGGCAAGCTGAAGATGATGTCACCCATGTCCGCCGAGGCCTCGGTGGTGCGCAGCTACATCGACTGGATGGTATCGGTGCCCTGGGCCAAGCGCAGCAAGGTCAAGCACGACCTCAAGCGCGCGACAGACATCCTCAACGCCGACCACTACGGCCTGGAAGAGGTCAAAGAGCGCATTCTGGAGTACCTGGCGGTGCAAAAACGCGTGCGCAAGGTGAAGGGCCCCGTGCTCTGCCTGGTGGGTCCGCCCGGCGTGGGCAAAACCTCCCTTGGTGAATCCCTGGCCCGCGCCACCAACCGCAAATTCGTGCGTATGGCCCTGGGCGGCGTGCGCGATGAAGCTGAAATTCGTGGCCACCGCCGCACCTACATCGGGTCCATGCCCGGCAAACTGCTGCAGAAAATGGCCAAGGCCGGCGTGCGCAACCCGCTGTTCCTGCTGGACGAAATCGACAAGATGGGCATGGATCACCGCGGCGACCCGGCCTCCGCCCTGCTGGAGGTGCTGGACCCGGAACAGAACCACGCCTTCAACGATCACTACCTCGAAGTGGATTACGACCTCTCCGATGTGATGTTCGTGTGCACCTCCAACACCATGAACATCCCCGGCCCGCTGCTGGATCGGATGGAAGTGATCCGCATCCCCGGTTACACCGAGGATGAGAAGGTCAATATCGCCCAGCGCTACCTGCTGCCCAAGCAGATCAAGCAGAACGGCCTGAAGAAGGGCGAGATCGACGTACCGGAGGCTACCCTGCTGGATATTATCCGCTACTACACCCGCGAGGCCGGTGTGCGCGCGCTGGAGCGTGAAATTGCCAAGCTCTGCCGCAAGATCGTCAAGGCCATCACCCTGGAGCTGCAGGGCGAGAGTGCCGTGGTCAGCCCCGACATGCTGGCGGATCTGCTGGGCGTGCGTAAGTTCAACTACGGCATTGCCGAGGAAGAGAACAAGATCGGCCAGGTGACCGGCCTTGCCTGGACCTCCGTGGGCGGCGAACTGCTGACCATTGAAGCCGTGTCTGTCACCGGCAAGGGCCGCCATGTGAAGACCGGCTCCCTCGGCGATGTGATGCAGGAATCCATCCAGGCGGCCACCACGGTGGTGCGCAGCCGCTCGCAGATGCTGGGCATCAGCGCCAGCTATCACGAGAAGCACGATGTGCACATCCATGTTCCGGAAGGGGCCACCCCGAAGGATGGCCCCAGTGCGGGTATCGCCATGTGTACCGCGCTGGTTTCTGTGTGCACGGGCATTCCGGTGCGCGCCGATGTGGCCATGACCGGTGAAATCACCCTGCGCGGTGAGGTGCTGCCTATCGGCGGGCTGAAAGAGAAACTGCTGGCGGCCCGTCGCGGCGGCATCAAAACCGTGATCATTCCGAAAGAGAATGAACGCGACCTGAAGGAAGTACCCGACAACATCAAGGCGCATCTGGAGATCCGTCCGGTCAAGTGGATCGATGAAGTGCTGACCATTGCCCTTGAGCAGATGCCCGAGCCGCTGAGCGACGAGGAGTACCTGGCCGGCACCCTGGGTGCGGGCAAAGACGATGAACAAAGTGAGCAAAACCGCATAAATACGCATTAATACGAGGCTTCCGGTTGACCCAATTCCAAGCTCTGGTATAAAGTCAGCCGACTGATCAGGCGGCTACCCCGGTAGCTTTTAGCCCGATATCTGTAGGGTTTCCGGCATCGTGCAGGGTCGCGGTGCTAACCGCAGCAGCAGCCGAACAGACAACTGATTGCCCCCGCAGAGGCAGGGGCTCATCCAAAACGCCACCTATAAATTCCAAGGGGATAAGTGTGAACAAGACCGAACTCATTGATGCCATCGCAGCCGCCGCCGACCTGCCGAAAGCTTCCGCAGGCCGTGCGCTGGACGCCGTGGTAGACAGCATCACCGAAGCCCTCGCCAAGGGCGAGCAGGTATCGCTGGTTGGCTTTGGCACCTTTGCCGTCAAGCCGCGCGCCGCCCGTGAAGGCCGCAACCCGCAAACCGGTGCTACCATCCAGATCGCCGCTTCCAACGTGCCTGGCTTCAAGGCCGGCAAAGCGCTGAAAGACGCGGTAAACGCCTGATCACGGCGTTCCCCAGCAACCGCTGGCAGGAACACCCGACAGGGTAAGAAACAAAAAAGCGCACGTTCCCGTGCGCTTTTTTGTATTTGAAGAACAGGCGGGCGCCACCGGATGGCGACCTGCCACGCTGCTGCGGCAGTCGTGTTTACATTGAAGTCCATCGGATTACTCTCCCATGCTGCAAGATATTCGCCAGAACGTTCAAGGCACCGCGGCCAAGGTCGTGGTGTGGGTCATCGTGGTTTCCTTTGCCCTTTTCGGCATCGAATCCATCCTGCTCGGTGGCGGCAGCTCCGGGGTGGCAGAAGTCAACGGCGAAGAGATCAGCCCGGCGGAGGTGCAGCAGGTGGTTAACACCCAGCAGCGCCAGCTGATTTCCATGTTCGGCGAGAACATCGACCCGGCCATGCTCGACGAGCAGCGCCTGAGCAGCCAGGCCCTACAGAGCATTATCGGGCGGCGCCTGCTGACCCAGTCGGCCAATGATATGAAACTGGCCGTTTCCGATGCGGAACTGGGGCGCCTTATCAGCGGCATGGAGCAGTTCCAGATCAACGGCCAGTTCTCGCCTGAGCTGTACAAGAGCACGCTGGCCCAGGCCGGATATACGCCGGCATCCTTCAAGCAGGCGCTGCAGCAGGATGTGGTCGTCAATCAGCTGCGCAGTGGCCTTCCCGGCAGCGAGTTCAGCACCCCGGCAGAGCGGGAACTGGCCGCGCGCATCGTGGCTGAGCAACGTGATATTCGCTACCTCACGGTGCCGCTGGCGGCGGTGGAGGCGGGCGTTTCTGTCAGCGAAGATGACATTGCTGCCTACTACCAGGCCAATGAGGCGGACTTCTACAGCGCTGAAAGTGTGACCCTGAACTACATCGAATTGCAGGCGGCCGACTTCACTGCGCCGGCGGATGAAGAAGAACTGATGGCCATGTATGAGCAGGAAAAGGGCGGCTACCAGTACCAGACGGAAAACCGCGTTTCCCATATCCTGCTGACCCAGGGCGACGATGAAAGCGATGCTGATTACGCCGCGCGTATCAGTGAAGTGCAAACCGCGCTCAATGACGGCGCCGATTTCGCCACGCTCGCCGAGAGTGCATCCGACGATATTGGCTCTGCCAGTGCCGGCGGTGACCTGGGTTACAGCGCCGGGGACGCCTTTCCGGAAGCCATGGAAGAGGCCATTGCCGCACTGGATTTGAACACCGTATCTGACCCGGTTACCACCGATGCCGGCACCCACTTTATCGTGGTGACCGAACGCCGTGAGGGTGAGGCACCGAGCTTTGCCGAAATGCGCCCGGAACTGGAGCAGCGCGTTCAGGAGCGCGAGGCCCAGGCCGCGCTGCTGAGCACCGTCGAAGCCCTGCGCGACCTGGCGTTTAACGCCCAGAGCCTGGCCGGGCCGGCTACCGAGCTTGATCTGACCGTTGAAACCAGCGAACCGGTCAGTCGCAACCAGGCTGACGGTCTGTTTGCCAACCCGTCCCTGCTGGCGGCGGCCTTCTCTGAAGACGTGCTGGAAGTCGGGCATAACAGTGAAGTTATCGAGCTGGCCCCGGATCACTTCGTGGTATTGCGCGTAGAGAAGCACCAGGCACCCGAGTTGCAAGCCCTTGCAGCGGTGCGTGATGACATTGTGCTGGCGCTGCGCGACCAGCGCGCCCGCGAAGCCGTTGCCAGCACCGCTGCCCAGGCCGTAGCCAGACTGCGTGGTGGCGAGCGCGTGGAGGCCGTGGCCGAGGGCCTGGGCTTTGAGTGGCAGGTTGAGATTGGCGCCCAGCGCGATTCCGGCATGCTGAACCCGGCGCTGGCGGATGCAGCCTTTGCCCTGCGCGCACCGGCCGATGGCGAGCAGCTTGCTGATTACACCATGACCCCCGCCGGCGATGCGCTGGTGTACCAGGTATCTCGGGTTGCGCCCGGCAAGCTCGCAAGCCTGCCGGCGGGCCGCCAGGCGCAGATCAGCCAGCTGGTGGGTGGCGAACACGGCGCCCTGGTGCAGGAAGAGTACCGCCAGGGCCTGCGCGAGCAGGCCGACATCACCATCTATTAATACAACAAAGCCCAACACCGAACCAAAGGAACAGGGACGTAGTACATGGCCAAGCGCATTCTGACACTCAACCAGATCTCCATCCTCGGGCTGGAGCGCTTGCCGCGGGACAGCTACGAGATCGCCAGCGAATTTGCCCACCCGGACGCCATTCTACTGCGCAGCCACAAACTGCAGGCGGCGGACATCGCCGACAGCGTACTGGGTATTGCCCGCGCGGGCGCCGGTGTGAACAACATTCCGGTGGACGAGTGCACGCGCCGGGGCATCCCGGTTTTCAATACACCCGGGGCCAATGCCAACGCGGTGAAGGAACTTGTCGCCGCCGGCCTGCTGCTGGGCTCGCGGGGCATTCTGGAGGGGAACGACTACGTCGACACCCTGGCGGGCGTGACCGACAAGGCCGAGCTCAACCGTACGCTGGAAGCACAGAAGAAGCAGTTCAAGGGCAGCGAGCTTTACGGCAAGCGCCTGGGCGTGGTGGGCCTTGGCGCCATCGGTTCACTGGTGGCCGAAATGGCGCTGACGCTGGGCATGGAAGTGATGGGCTATGACCCGGCCCTGTCGGTGGACGCCGCCTGGCGCCTGCCGAGCGAGGTGAAAAAGGCTGACACCCTGTCGGCGTTGTTTTCGCGCTGCGACTACATCAGCCTGCACCTGCCGGTGCTGGATTCCACCCGCGACCTGATCAACGCCGAACTACTGGGTGCCCTGCAGCCCCACGCCTGCCTGCTGAATTTTGCCCGCCAGGAAATTGTGGACGAGGCTGCCCTGGTGGCCGCGCTGGACAAGGGGCAACTGCGCAAGTACATCGCTGACTTCCCCTCGCCGGCGCTGATCGGGCGCAAGGATGTCATTCTCACGCCGCACATTGGTGCCAGCACCGACGAAGCCGAAGACAATTGCGCCGTGATGGCGGTGGAGCAGCTGCGGGACTTCTTGGAGAACGGCAACATTCGCAACTCTGTCAACTTCCCGACCCTGCAGTTGGAGCGGGTCAGTGGTTGCCGCCTGGCGGTGACCAACAGCAACGTGCCGAAAATTCTCGGCAGCGTGCTGGCGCTGCTGGCCGATGACAACATCAACGTGATCGACATGCTCAACAAAAGCCGCGACGAAGTGGCCTACAACCTGATTGATATCGACACCACCCCAACGGCACAACTGCTGGATACCATGCGCAAGCTCGATGGTGTTACCAGCGTCCGCCTTATCGGCAGCTGTAGCTGACTTAGCCGGCCAGGACCGGCTCAGGCCTCGTCCGCTGCCGGTACTGCCGGCAGCTCCTCCCCCACGGACACGTACAGCCCGCGCTCATCATCGCTCAACTCTCCGGCGCCGCTCCAGGGCAGCAGGCGCTGGTCGCTGTAGGCGTGAAAATCCAGGAAGGGATACTTGATGATGTCGAAGTAGGGCGAATAGTCGAAGTCGCTCGGTGTGCACAGCTTGGGGTTGCGCATGTAGAGCTTGTAGCGATCGCCTTCCAGGCGCTTGACCAGCGGCAGAATGGGAAATTGTATGCTGCCAAAGGCCTCGGCAATCATGGTGGAGCACACGGTGTGGGTGGCCTTGCCGGGGTTGGACTTGAACAGGCTGGAGCGCCAGCGCCGCGGCAGAATCCACCAGGGAAAGAGAAAGCGGGCCAGGTCAAAAATCTGCCGCACATCGTAGGCGGTGCCGAGCCGGCCGATGGCATAGGCAATCACCTGCTGGCTGTCGTGGTAGCCGAGGTTGCGCGGGCGGCAGATGCGCAGGTGCTCTTCCTCGTAGGCTGTCAGCGGGCGCACGATGGTGCCCATGCCCAGTTCGCTTTCGATAATCAGCTGTTTGTCGGCGGTGCCGATGTAGTGCTGGCGCAGCAAATCCCGGAGCAGGGGGTTTTCCAGATCGTGCAGGCGGCCGATATAGAGCGCCGCGTGCGACCAGCTGCTCTGGGTGATCAGCTTGATCACTTCGCTGACCCGGGAGCGGCCCTCAACCAGAATCACATCGCAGGGTTTGACTTCGTGGCGAATCCGTTCAAAGTCACTCAGTGGCGTGCTCGGGAGAGGGCGCTTGTGTTGCAGCCACCGAATGACGGCCTTGCGCATCCAGCTGATCATACCGTCCTTCGTAAATCGCTATACTCCACCCTTATATCGCAGCGGGAGTTTCCATGCCAGCCTCCAACAGCAGTAATCCCACACTCGATGGCCTGCAGCAGCAGGTGCAGGGTCGTCGCAACTTTGATGAGCCGCCGCTGGAGAAGTGGCATCCGCCGTTGCTGGGTGACATTGATATCGTGATTCGTAGCGATGGCAGCTGGTGGCACGAAGGCGCGCCGATAGCGCGAGAAGAGATTGTGCGCCTGTTCGCCAGCATCCTGCGACGCGAGGCAGACGGCGAGTATTACCTGGTGACCCCGGGCGAGAAGTGGCGCCTGCAGGTGGAGGCGCATCCGCTGCTGATTACCGCGTTTGACCGCCGTGGCGAGGATCTTGTCGCCACCCTCAATACCGGCAAGCAGGTGGTGCTGGATGCTGCGCACGGGCTGTTTCTCGATGAAAATCGCGAGGGCGTGGCCGGCATCCAGCTGAAGCACGGTCTCACCGCCCTGTGCAGCCGGGCCGCCTGGTATCGGCTGGTGGCGATGGCCGAGGAGGAGGGTGGCGATCCGGTGGTGCGCAGCGCTGGCGAGTGCTGGCGTCTGTCGAGCGGATGAGCTGGCACCCTTTGCCTTGCCTGTCTTGCCCTGTTGATGATTGAGCGCAAGCTGCAGGGCACGACCAAGCCAGCAGGTGGCCAAAAAAAGCCTGCAAATGCAGGCTTTTCGAGGGATGTGAGTGAGGCATTTCGGCCCCACTGTGGTCCGTCACATGTTCGGATAATTCGGCCCACCAAAGCCTTCTGGTGTTACCCATACAATGTTCTGCGCCGGGTCCTTAATGTCGCAGGTTTTGCAGTGCACGCAGTTCTGGGCGTTGATCTGGAAGCGCTTGCCGGCCTCGTCCTCGACGATTTCGTACACGCCTGCGGGACAGTAACGCTGGGCCGGTTCGTCGTACATCGGCAGGTTCTGGGTCAGCGGAATGTCCGCATCCTTCAGGGTGAGGTGGCAGGGCTGGTCTTCCTCGTGGTTGGTGTTGGACAGGAAGACTGACGACAGGCGGTCGAAGCTGATTTTGTTGTCCGGCTTGGGGTAGACCGGTTTTTTACTGTCGGCGGCGGGCTTCAGCGTGGCGTAGTCGGGCACCGTGTCGTGCAGGGTGAAGGGCAGTTTGCCGCCGAAGATGTTCTGGTCGACCCACACCATGGCGGACCCCACAAGCGTGCCCAACTTGTGCATGAAGCCGGAGAAGTTGCGGGTGGCGTACAGCTCTTCGTACAGCCAGGAGCCTTTGACCTTGTCGGCAAAGCTGGCGAGATCCTTCGGCGCGCTCTCGCCATGGGCGAGGGCTTCTACCACGGCTTCTGCGGCGAGCATGCCGCTCTTCATGGCGGTGTGGTTACCCTTGATCTTCACACTGTTGAGCGTGCCCGCGTCGCAACCGATCAGCAGGCCGCCAGGGAAGTGCATTTTCGGCAGGGAATTCAGGCCACCCTTGGCGATGGCGCGGGCGCCGTAGGTGAGGCGAGTGCCGCCCTCCAGGTATTTGATGGTTTCGGGGTGATGCTTCCAGCGCTGGAACTCCTGGAAGGGGCTCATGTGCGGGTTGGAATAGTTCAGGTCGGCGATCAGGCCCAGGTATACCTGGTTATTTTCGGCATGGTAGAGGAAGGCGCCGCCGCTGGAGCCAGTCTCCTGCAGGGGCCAGCCGAGGCCGTGCACAACCAGGCCGGGCTGGTGCTTGTCTGCGGGGATCTCCCAGATCTCCTTCAGGCCAATGCCGTAGTGCTGGGGGTCTTTCCCGTCGCTGAGGCCGAATTTCTCGATCAGTTGCTTGCCGAGGTGGCCGCGGCAACCCTCGGCGAACAGGGTGTATTTGGCGTGCAGTTCCATGCCCGGCATGTAGCCGTCTTTTTGTTCGCCGCTGGCGCTGATGCCCATGTCGCCGGTGGCGATGCCCTTGACGCTGCCGTCTTCGTGATAGAGCACTTCGGCGGCGGCAAAGCCTGGGTACACCTCGACACCCAGCCCCTCGGCCTGCTCGGCCAGCCAGCGGCAGACGTTGCCCATCGAGACAATGTAGTTGCCGTCGTTATGGGTGGGCTTGGGGATAAAGAAATTGGGCAGTTTGAAGGCGCTTTTTTCGCTGGTGTAAAAGAAGAAACGGTCTTCGCTGACTTCCGTATTGAGCGGCGCGCCGAGCTCCTTCCAGTTCGGGAACAGTTCGTTGATGGCGCGGGGCTCAAGCACCGCACCCGAGAGGATGTGAGCGCCAACCTCGGAGCCTTTTTCCACCACGCAAACGGTAATCTCCTGGGATTTTTCCTGGGCCAGCTGCATGATGCGGCAGGCGGCCGACAGCCCCGCCGGTCCGGCGCCGACGATGACTACATCAAATTCCATTGATTCGCGTTCCACAGGCCTGTCCTCTTGTCGTTGCTCTTTGTCAGTTTGTGCAGTCGGCGCGGCAGGGGCCGACCTTTGAAAGGGGCGCAAGTATATAATTTTCAAAGATTAATGGCCATAAAGCCGATGAATGGTACGTATAGCTAAATTGACCGTTTGCGTTAACTTTGCTGTCGCCTACAGCTATTGACCTACCCGACCTTTGGCGGCAACATGTTTCGCCGTTAAATCGCGGGCGCCCGATTTTGGCCGCTTTCCAGCCGTTTCTTTACCGCCCTTAATTCACCCACTTACGTCTTACTGTGTTGGAGAATCCATGAAGGTTCTTGTTGCTGTAAAGCGCGTCGTTGACTACAACGTCAAGGTACGCGCCAAAGCCGATGGTAGCGATGTTGACCTGAACAACGTCAAGATGGCCATCAACCCGTTCTGTGAAATCGCCGTGGAAGAGGCCGTGCGCCTGAAAGAAGCTGGCGTCGCTACCGAAGTTGTGGTGGTGTCCGTGGGCGAAAAACCCTGCCAGGAACAGATTCGTACCGCGCTGGCGCTGGGCGCCGACCGCGGCGTACAGGTAGAGACCGAGGGCAGCGTAGAGCCGCTGGTGGTCGCCAAACTGCTCAAGGGCGTTGTCGAAAAAGAACAACCCCAACTCGTCATCCTGGGCAAGCAGTCCATCGATGGCGACAACAACCAGACCGGCCAGATGCTGGGCGCGCTGACCAACATGGCCCAGGGCACCTTTGCCTCGGAAGTCAAAATCGACGGCGACGCTGTCAGCGTGACCCGCGAAGTGGACGGTGGCCTGCAGACCGTCAAGCTGAAGCTGCCGGCCATTGTCACCACCGACCTGCGCCTGAACGAACCCCGTTACGCCTCCCTGCCCAACATCATGAAAGCCAAGAAGAAGCCGCTGGACGTCTTCTCGCCGGCGGATCTGGGCGTGGAAGTGACTTCCCACCTCACCCAGCTCAAGGTTGAACCGCCGGCCGAGCGCCAGGCGGGCATCAAGGTAGCGAGCGTGGACGAGCTGGTCGACAAACTGAAGAACGAGGCGAAAGTAATCTGATGAGCACTCTGGTTATTGCAGAACACGACAATAGCACCCTCAACGGAGCGACCCTCAACGCGGTAACCGCGGCTCAGGCCCTGGGCGCGGATATCGACATTCTGGTCGCTGGCGCCGGTTGTGGCGCGGTGGGCGAGCAGGCGGCTGCCGTTGCCGGTGTCAACAAAGTCCTGGTGGCCGACAACGCCGCCTACGGCCACCAGCTGGCAGAGAATGTTGCCCTGCTGATCGCCGAAGTGGGTGCCGGCTACGACAACATCGTTGCCGCCGCCACCACCAATGGCAAGAACACCATGCCCCGCGTAGCGGCCCTGCTGGATGTGGCACAGATTTCCGACATTATTGCCGTGGAATCCGCCGACACCTTCAAGCGCCCGATTTACGCTGGCAACGTGATTGCCACCGTGCAATCTGCTGACGCCAAGAAAGTCATCACCGTGCGTACCACCGCCTTTGACGCCGCTGCCGCCGAAGGCGGTTCTGCCAGCGTTGAAGCGGTTGGCGCCGCCCACGATGCCGGCATCTCCGAATTCGTCGGTGAAGAACTGGCCCAGTCCGATCGTCCGGAACTGACCGCAGCGTCTGTTGTTATCTCCGGTGGCCGGGGCATGCAGAACGGCGAAAACTTCAAACTGCTGGACGGCATTGCCGACAAGCTGGGCGCCGCCATCGGTGCATCCCGCGCGGCTGTGGACGCGGGCTTTGTACCCAACGACATGCAGGTCGGCCAGACCGGCAAGATCGTTGCACCGGACCTGTACATCGCGGTGGGCATTTCCGGCGCCATTCAGCACCTTGCCGGCATGAAAGACTCCAAGGTCATCGTGGCCATCAACAAGGACGAGGATGCCCCGATCTTCCAGGTGGCGGACTACGGCCTGGTGGCAGACCTGTTCGAGGCGCTGCCGGAGCTGGAAGGCAAGCTGTAAACGCCTGTCAATCCAATCAGAAAAGCCGGCCTTTGCGCCGGCTTTTTTGTGTCCGGGCTATTTTTTCAGTCCCTTCGCAACCGATCCGAAATCGCAATCGGCGTCGGATAATTCAGCACCACAATATATGACGACGCCAGCAGCGTAATAATCGTCGTCGCCTGAATCAGCAGCGAGGCACTCTGCCCAATCAGCCCGTTGGCAACAGCGACATAGGCGATTAACAGGGAAAACTCACTCGCTTGCCCCAGCCGAAAGCCCAGGTCCCAGGCCAGCACGCGCTTCTCGCTCATTCCCTTGAGCAGATAGCGGTACACAACCGGCTTCACGCCCAGCACCAGCGCGGATAGCAGCAGTGCAGGCACCAGCACACTGCCGAGCAGGGCCAGTTCGAAGCGCGCCCCCACCGAGAAGAAGAACAGGATCAGGAAAAAATCACGCAGGGGTTTGAGGTTGACCGCGATGTACTGGGAGATGGGGCTGGTGGCGATGGTAATGCCCGCCAGAAAGGCGCCGATTTCCGCCGACAGGCCGACCAACTCCGCGACCTCGGCCACGCCCAGGCACCAGCCCAGTGCCACCAGGAAGATGTATTCGTGGAAGCGGTCGAAGCGGGTGATCAGCGGCAGCAGGACATAGCGCACCGCCAGCCAGGCGCCAGCGCCCAACAGCGGCAGGGCAAGGAAGGGAAAGATGATCTCCCACAGCATGGCATCCTCACTGGTGTCGCCGCCGGCGGCCCCCAGCAGCACCAGCACCATGATGGCGAGCAGGTCCTGCAGCAGCAGCAGGCCAATCATCAACTCACCGATATGGCGGTGGTGGAGAATGGTGGTGGGCAGCAGCTTGATGCCGATGATGGTGGAGGAAAACATCATCGCCGCGCCGATGACCAGTGATTCCAGCGCTGCAAAGCCGAATGCCATGGCCACGGCAAAACCCATCAGGGCGAAGATGGCGGAGCTGGCGAGACCGACCACGGTGGATTTGCGGATGGTGCTGATCAGTGCGCGCGGCTGCATGTCCAGCCCGAGCAGGAACAGCAGGAAGATGATGCCCACATGGCCGATGTCCGAGAGCAGCTTGAGGTCGGTCACCAGCGACGCGCCGTAGGGGCCGATAGCGGCGCCCAGGGCAATATAGGCAATGATCAGGGGCTGGCGGGTGTACAGGGCCACCGAGGCGAAGATGGCCGCGCCGGTAAAAATCAGGAAAAAGGAAAAGGTAATGCTGCCGCCGTCCATACCGCGCTAACCACCGTGAGTCCATTCACAGTGTACTGGAGGGGAGGGGGAGGGGACAGAAGCGTCCCCGGCATTAATTGCGCCTGATCAGGCCCGGCGCCGGAACAGTGGCAGGGGCTGGTCGATGGCCGCCTGGTAGTGCTCGGTAAAATCGCCGAGGCTGGCCAGGGCGTTTTCCAGCTCTGCCTCGTCGAGCATCTGGAAGGCATCAAAGCCCACCCGGCTGAGATAGTGCAGCTGGTCGCGGATAAAGGCGCCCACCGCTCGCAGTTCGCCGGTGTAGCCGCGCTGGCGCAGCTCCCGGGCGTAGGAGAAGCCGCGGCCATCGGTAAACACCGGGAAGTTCACGGCAACCAGCGCCAGCTCGTTCAGGTGGGGCAGCAGGGCCTCCACGCCGTCGCCGGGCTCGAGCTGCACGGCGCTGCCGGACTTGTCGGCCAGCGTCTGCCACTGGGCCAGTGTGGCAATGGCGCCCGGTGCGGCCTGCTCGGCTTCGGCGTCCGGTGCCTGCCAGCGCTCGTCGGTAACGACTTCGCCGTTTTTAATCAGCCTTGGCATAGACGCGCTCCTTGAAGGGGTCGATACCCACGCGGCGGTAGGTTTCCAGGAAGGTTTCCTCTTCGCCGCGCAGATCAACGTAGGTGTTGATGATTTTTTCCATGACCTCTGGCATGTCTTCCTGCTTGAAGGAGGGGCCGAGGATTTTACCGAGGGACGCGTCCTTGGCCTGGCTGCCGCCGAGGGAGACCTGGTAGAACTCCTCGCCCTTTTTATCGACGCCGAGAATACCAATGTGGCCGATATGGTGGTGGCCGCAGGCGTTCATGCAACCGCTGATATTGAGCTCCAGCGGGCCGAGGTCGTAGACGTAGTCCAGGTCATCGAAGCGGGACTGGATGGCCTCTGCCACGGGGATGGATTTGGCGTTGGCAAGGGAGCAGTAATCACCGCCCGGACAGCAGATGATGTCGGTGAGGTAGCCGATGTTGGCTGTGGCCAGGCCCGCCGCCTGCAGCTGCTGCCACAGTGCGTAAAGGTCCTGCTGGCGCACGTCTGCCAGCACCATGTTCTGCTGGTGGGTAGTGCGGATTTCACCAAAGCTGAACTGGTCCGCCAGGTCGGCGAGCAATTCCAGCTGCCGGTCGGTAATGTCACCCGGTGCGTGGCCGGTCAGCTTGAGGGAAATGGTGACGGCCTGGTAGCCGGGCACCCGGTGCTGCACCGTGTTGCGCTTGATCCAGTTGCCGAAAATCGGGTCGGCCGCGGCCTGTTCGGCGAGGGCGGCCGAGCTCGCAGCATCATCGAAGGGCTCGTATGCCGGGTCGGTAAAGAAGGACTTGGCGCGAGCGATTTCCTCGTCGGTCAGGGTGCTTGGGCCGTCTTTGACCAGGGCCCATTCCTTCGCCACGGCCTCGCGGAAGGCCTCAATGCCCATGGCCTTGACCAGGATCTTGATGCGGGCCTTGAACTTATTGTCGCGGCGGCCGTGCTGGTTGTACACCCGCAGGATGGCTTCGAGGAAGGTCAGCAGGTGTTTTTTCTCGATCCATTCGCTGACCACGGAGCCAATTACCGGGGTGCGCCCCAGGCCGCCACCGGCCAGGACTTTAAAACCGATCTCGCCAGCGGCATTGGGCACCAGTTCCACACCGATGTCGTGGGCGTGGATGGCGGCGCGGTCTTCTTCGGTGGCGCACACCGCGATCTTGAATTTACGCGGCAGGAAGGCGAATTCGGGGTGGAAGGTGCTCCACTGGCGAATGATTTCGCACCAGGGGCGGGGGTCTTCCAACTCGTCCCGCGCCACGCCGGCAAACTGGTCGGTGGTGGTGTTGCGAATGCAGTTGCCACTGGTCTGCACGGCGTGCATCTGCACCTCGGCCAGTTCCGCCAGGATGTCCGGCACCTCTTCCAGCAGGGGCCAGTTAAGCTGGATGTTCTGCCGGGTGCTGACGTGGGCGTAGCCCTTGTCGTAGTGGCGGGTGATGTAGGCGAGCTTGCGCAGCTGTTTTGAATTGAGCAGGCCGTAGGGCACGGCAATGCGCATCATCGGCGCCAGGCGCTGGATATACAGGCCGTTCTGCAGGCGCAGGGGCAGGAACTGCTCGTCGGTGATTTTGCCGGCGAGGTAACGCTGGGTCTGGTCCCGGAACTGGGCCACGCGCTCGTCGATGATGCGCTGGTCATATTGGTCGTAAACGTACATCAGGTGGATCCTGTCACCACTGGCTGGTTCGCGTTGGGGCGCTACCATACCAGAAAAGGTTATGGGTTAAATATGCCTTCTTTTCATAAGGTTAGAACCCGATTTGCCGGCCAGGGCAAGGCCTTGCCGGGCGCCTTCCCAAGTGGCCGAGCACTGCTATAATGGCCGGCGCAACCGCGTTCACTGACGATCAATAAGGAGTCTCAATGTCAGGTCAATCCCAGCACACCGACGGCAGCGCCGACGCAATTGCGGCCACCGCCATTATCACCATCGTAGTTTTCAGCCTGTATCTGTGGCTGTCTGGCATGCCGCAATAAGCACGCGCCAAAGGCGCCGCTCACGCCCTAGTGGCCGGCGTTTTTCAGTACCAGCTGCACCACCGTATACACGGTGCCCATGAACAGCAGGGTGAAGATAATCCCCGCGGCGATAAACACCCCGAACCGGCCCTGCTTGAAATCCCTTTCGCGATTGCGACTGCTCTGAACCCCGAAGCCGGCGGCGAAGACCGAGCTTACAACCTGCCAGGGGCTGAGTTTTTCCTTGTCGTTTGTCGGTGGTTTTTGCTCATCCATGGCAGCACTCTCAGGCATTCAGGTTGGGCGCCAGCCAGCGCGCCATTTCACGTTCTTCCAGGCCCTTGCGGCGGGCGATGTCTTCCACCTGATCGCGGCCGATCTTGCCGATGGCAAAGTAGCGCGATTCGGGGTGGGAGAAGTACCAGCCGCTGACCGCCGATGCCGGCAGCATGGCAAAGCTGTCGGACAGCTCCACGCCAGTGGTGGCCGTGGCGTCGAGCAGACGGAACAGGGTGGCCTTTTCCGTGTGGTCGGGGCAGGCGGGGTAGCCGGGCGCCGGACGGATGCCCTGGTAGCGCTCGCGAATCAGCTCTTCGTTGCTTAGCTGTTCCTGGGGCTGGTAGCCCCACAACTCAGTGCGCACTTTGCGGTGCATGTATTCCGCCAGGGCCTCGGCCAGGCGATCGGCCAACGCGCGCAGCATGATACTGTTGTAGTCGTCGTGATCGGCCTGGTAGGCCTTCACCCGCTCCATCACGCCGTGGCCGGTTGTTACGCAAAAGCCGCCAACGTAGTCGGCCAGGCCGCTGTCCTCGGGCGCGATGTAGTCCGCCAGGCAGAAGTTGGCTTCGCCGCCGGGCTTTTCCATCTGCTGGCGCAGGTGGTGGAGGGTTTCCAACTCTTCGCTGCGGCTGTCGTCGCTGTAAAGCACAATGTCGTCGCCGCGGCGAGCCGCTGGCCAGAAGCCGACAACCGCCTGCGCCTTCAGCCATTGTTCATCGATAATCCGCCGCAGCATGGCCTGGGCGTCGGCAAACAGATCCTGTGCCTGGGCGCCTACCTTGTCGTCTTCGAGAATGGCCGGGTACTTGCCGGCCAGTTCCCAGGAGATGAAAAACGGCGTCCAGTCGATCACCTCCAGCAGCGCCTCGATCGGTACTTCAAGCACCCGGGTGCCGGTGAAACTCGGCACCGGCGGCGTGTAGCTGGCCCAATCCAGTACCGGGCCGTTGGCGGCGGCTTCGGCGTAGGGCAGGGTGCGGGTGCGGGGTTGGCGATTGGCCACCCGTTCGCGCACCACGGTGTACTCTTCTTTGAGGCCCGCCACATAGGCGGCCTTGTTGCTGCCCATCAACTGGGTGGCCACCGCCACACTGCGGGAGGCATCGGGCACGTACACCACCTGGTCGTTCTGGTAGTGGGGCTCGATCTTGACCGCGGTGTGGGCCTTGGAGGTGGTGGCGCCGCCGATCATCAACGGCACCTGAAAGTCCAGCCGCTGCATTTCGCTGGCCACATGCACCATTTCGTCGAGGGACGGCGTGATCAGGCCGGACAGGCCGATGATATCGACGTTCTCCGCCTGCGCTACCCGCAGGATTTCCTCGCAGTGCACCATCACCCCAAGGTCGATCACTTCAAAGTTGTTGCACTGCAACACAACGCCCACGATGTTCTTGCCGATGTCGTGCACATCGCCTTTCACCGTGGCCATCAGGATTTTGCCGTTGCTCTTGCTGCCTTCCTGCTTTTCGGCCTCGATATAGGGCTGCAGATAGGCCACGGCCTGTTTCATGACCCGGGCGCTTTTCACCACCTGGGGCAGGAACATCTTGCCCTCGCCAAACAGATCACCGACCACGTTCATGCCATCCATCAGCGGCCCTTCGATGACCTCGATGGGTTGGTTAAACACCTGGCGGGCCGCCTCGGCGTCTTCGATGATGTAGGTGTTGATGCCTTTGACCAGGGCGTATTCGATACGCTTGGCCACATCCGACTCGCGCCAGCTCAGGTCTTCCTTGCGCTCGCCGCCACCGCCGCTGTCGCGGTAGCGCTCGGCCAACTCCAGCAGTCGCTCGGTGCCATCGTCGCGGCGGT
This sequence comes from Parahaliea mediterranea, assembly GCF_003402235.1. Lineage (GTDB taxonomy): Bacteria > Pseudomonadota > Gammaproteobacteria > Pseudomonadales > Halieaceae > Parahaliea > Parahaliea mediterranea. The sequence goes on along the minus strand of NZ_QEWO01000001.1, from coordinate 316,488 downwards.
TGAGGATGACATCCTCCACCGCCTCGCGCAGTTCGCCGGGCAACTCGTCGTACACCGCCAGCTGTCCCGCGTTGACGATGCCCATGTCCATGCCGGCGCGAATGGCGTGGTAGAGGAACACCGAGTGAATGGCCTCGCGCACCGGGTTATTGCCACGAAAGGAAAAGGACACATTGGACACCCCGCCAGACACCAGCGCGCCGGGCAGGTTTTCCTTGATGAAGCGCGTGCCTTCGATGAAGTCGACGGCGTAGTTGTTGTGCTCCTCGATCCCGGTGGCTACCGCGAAAATGTTCGGGTCGAAGATAATATCGCTGGGGTTGAACCCGGCCTCGTTCACCAGCAGGTCGTAACTGCGCTGGCAGATCTGCTGGCGCCGCTCGAGGTTATCGGCCTGGCCGTTTTCGTCGAAGGCCATCACCACTACCGCCGCGCCATAGCGCCGGCACAGGCGGGCCTGCTCCAGGAATTCGGCTTCGCCGGCCTTGAGGCTGATGGAGTTCACCACCGGCTTGCCCTGGATGCATTTGAGGCCGGCCTCGATGACGCTCCACTTGGAGGAGTCCACCATGATCGGCACGCGGGTGATGTCCGGCTCCGAGGCCACCAGGTTGAGGAAGGTGACCATGGCCTTCTCGGCATCCAGCATGCCTTCGTCCATGTTCACGTCGATCACCTGGGCGCCGTCTTCCACCTGGGTGCGCGCAACGCTCAGGGCCGCCTCGAAATCACCATCCAGTATCAACCGCTTGAAGGCGGCGGAGCCGGTGACGTTACAGCGCTCGCCCACGTTCACAAAAAGCGAGTCGGCGGTGATGTTGAAGGGCTCCAGGCCCGACAGGCGACAGGCCGGCGCCGGGGTGGGCAGGGGGCGCGGGGCAATGCCTTGCACCGCGCGGGCAATGGCGGCAATGTGGGCCGGCGTGGTGCCGCAGCAGCCACCGGCGAGGTTCAGCATGCCGCGTTCGGCAAAACCGCGGAAGTCCTCGAACATGTCTTCGGGGGTTTCGTCGTACTCGCCAAAGGCATTGGGCAGGCCGGCGTTCAAGTGGGCGCTGAAATAGCAGGCCGCCACCGTGGACAGCTCCTCCAGAAATGGCCGTATCTCCTTGAAGCGCCGGCCGCAGTTGCTGCCGACAATCAGCGGCTTGGCATGGGCAATGGCGTTCCAGAATGCCTCGGGGCTCTGGCCCGAGAGAACCCGGCCGCTGGTGTCGGGGAAGGTCACCGAAATCATCAGCGGCAGCTCGGTGCCAAGTTCTTCCTGCACGCCCTGTACGGCGAAAATGGCCGCCTTGGCGTTCAGGGTGTCGAAGATGGTTTCGATCATCAGCAGGTCGGCACCGCCCTCGATCAGCGCGCGGGTGGCCTCGCTGTAGTCGCTCACCAGTTCGTCAAAGCGGATGTTGCGGGCGCCGGGGTCGTTCACGTCGGGTGAGATGGATGCGGTGCGCGGGGTCGGCCCCAGCACGCCGGCAACGTAGCGCGGCTTGTTCGGGGTTTTGGTCGTCTGGGCGTCGGCGACTTCCCGGGCCAGTCTGGCACCGGCCACGTTCAGCTCGTACACCGCGGCCTGCAGGTCGTAGTCGCCCTGGGCCACGGCGGTGCTGTTAAAGGTATTGGTTTCGATGATGTCGGCGCCGGCGTCCAGAAACTCCTGGTGCAGGCGCTTGATGACATCGGGGCGGGTCAGCGACAGCAGGTCGTTATTGCCCTTGAGATCGCCGGGGTGATCGGCAAAACGCTCGCCGCGGTAGTCCTCCTCGGTCAGCCCCTGAGCCTGAATCATGGTGCCCATGGCGCCGTCCAGCACCAGGATACGCTCGTTCAGGGCCCGCTCGATGGCGGAGGGGGAGGGCTTGCGGGTAGGCATGGTTACATCCTGCGGTTCAATTGCGCTGTTTCACGGTGCCAGCCGGCCGCCAGGGCCGGCGAGAGGGCGCGTATTCTAGCAGAACGAGGCCGGCAAGGGCGTTCAAATTCAAAGACTTCTCGTAGATAGCTAGAGAGGGTGCTAGAATACCTGACCGTTTTACTCGGAAACACGTTTCACCGGAATCGAGCTCGCTATGGTCACCATCACCGAATCCGCCCAGGACTATCTCGCCGAACTGCTGTCCAAGCAGGAAGACACCCTTGGCGTCCGTGTTTTTATCAACCAGCCCGGCACGCCCCGCGCCGAAACCTGCATTGCCTACGCCCGCGACGGCGATGTGCAGGAGGGCGATGAAGAGCGCCCCTACGAGAAATTCACCGCCTGGTTCGATGGCCGCAGCCTGCCTTACCTGGAAGACGCGCTGGTCGATTACTCCAAAGACCGCATGGGCGGCCAGCTCACCATCAAGGCCCCCAATGCCAAGCTGCCCCGGGTGGACGAGAACAGCCCGCTGGAAGATCGCATCAACTACGTGCTCTACAACGAAGTGAATCCGGCGCTGGCGGCCCATGGCGGCGAAGTGAGCCTGGTGGAGGTCACCGATGACAACTACGCCATCCTGCGCTTTGGCGGCGGTTGCCAGGGCTGCGGCATGGTCGACCAGACCCTCAAGGGTGGGGTGGAGAAAACCCTGCTGGAGCAGCTGCCGATGCTGGCGGGTGTGCGTGACATGACCGATCACACGGACCGCTCGAACGCTTACATCTGACCCAGGGTGTGGAGACTGCAAGGGCCGGCATTTGCTGGCCCTTTTTGCATTGATTGCTGTTGTTTTTCTGGCGGCGTTCTAGTGCTGTGCCTCAGGCCTTGCGCCCCGGTAGCACAGTTTTCAGCTTGGCCCGCATTTCCCGCAGGGCATTCGCGGTGGTATCCCAGTCGATGCAGCCATCGGTGACGGATACGCCGTATTCCAGGTCGGCCAGATTCTCCGGGATCGACTGATTGCCCGCCTTCAGGTTGCTCTCGATCATCAGCCCCACTATCGAGCGGTTGCCTTCCAGAATCTGGTGGGTCACGTCTTCCATCACCAGCGGCTGCAGCTCGGGCTGTTTGTTGGAGTTGGCGTGGGAGCAGTCCACCATGATGTTCTGCGGCACCTTGGCCTTCTCCAGCGCATCCTCGCACAGTTTCACGTGTACTGAATCGTAGTTTGGCCCCGCGCTGCCACCACGCAGCACCACATGGCCGTAGCGGTTGCCCTTGGTGGTGTAAACCGACACCTGCCCCTCGTGATTGATGCCCAGGAAGCGGTGGGGCTTGGCCACCGAGTTGAGGGCGTTGGTGGCCACGGTCAGGCCACCGTCGGTGCCGTTCTTGAAGCCCACGGCGCAGGACAGGCCGCTGGCCATTTCCCGGTGGGTCTGGGATTCGGTGGTGCGCGCGCCAATGGCGGACCAACTGATCAGATCCTGCAGGTACTGCGGCGAAATCGGGTCCAGCGCCTCGGTGGAGGTGGGCAGGCCCAGCTCGAGAATGTCCAGCAGCAGTTTGCGGCCGATGTGCAGACCTTCCTCGATCTTGAAGGAGTCGTCCAGGTAGGGGTCGTTGATCAGCCCCTTCCAGCCCACGGTAGTGCGGGGTTTCTCAAAGTACACGCGCATCACAATGTAGAGCGTGTCGGAGACTTCCTCGGCCAGTTCGCGCAGGCGCCGGGCATAGTCCAGGGCGGCTGCCGGGTCGTGGATGGAGCAGGGGCCCACCACCACAAACAGGCGCGGGTCCTTGCGGTCGAGAATGTCCCAAATGGTCTGGCGGCTGCCGGTGACCATGCGCTGGGCCGCGTCGCTCAGGGGCAGGGCGCTTTTCAGCTGCTCCGGGGTGATCAGCACATCCTGGGAGGCGACATTGATATTGTGTACGGCTGTGTTGCTCATTACTGCTTACCTGCTAGAGTGTTTGCCTCTCGCGCCGGCCATGGCTATGCAGTTGTGCGGCAACAGGTACGCCATTCGCCCGCTGGAGGGCGCGACATTCTATAGCAGCCTGCGGCCTTTGGGTAGAATGGCCCGGCACCCGCCAGATCAAGGAGGACGCCCTTTGGCGCGCGATACCGCCGGCTCACGCTATGACCTTGAGCCGCTGCTGCCCTATATCCAGCAGGATTATGTGCTGCTCACCCCCAACCTGCGCCTGGCGCGCCGGATCAAGGCCGAATGGGATGCGCGCCAGCGCACTGCGGGCCTGCGCGCCTGGTCGCCACTGCCGGTGTATCCCGCAGAGAGCTGGCTGGTGCAGCGCTGGCAACAGGCCGCCTGGCAGCAGCCCCCACTGCGCCGCCAACTGCTGGAGACGTCACAGGCCCTGCTGCTGTGGCGCCAGGTAATTGAGCAGGATCAGCAGCAGGGTGACTACAGCCTGCTGCAATCACAGGCCGCCGCCAGCCAGGCGCAGCAGGCCCGCAACCAGTTGCTGCGCTGGCAGGTGGATCGCCAGGCGGCGGGCATTGCCGCCCGCTTTCGCCTGGATACCGATTGCGCCACCTTTTTGCGCTGGCTGGACGCCTTTGAGGCGCGGTTGGCGGACGGGGGCCTGGCCACAGGCCTTGATGTGATTGCCGCCCTGCAGGGCGCCGCACTGGCGCAAGGCAACCGGCCGCGCGCGCTGTTGATTGCCTTCGATGACGTGCCACCCCTGCTGCGCACAGCGTTAACCCATGCCTGCGCCGAAGTTGCCGAACTGCCCCAGCCGGCCCCGGTGGCGGATTGCCAGGCCAGGGCCTTTGCCGATCGCAATAGCGAATTGCAGGCAGTGGCGCGCTGGGCCCGAGTCACCTACGACGCGCACGCCGGCGCCAGTATCGGCATTGTGCTCGACGATATGCGCGGTGACCGGCAGCGGCTGGAATACCTGCTGCGGCGCGAATTCGACTGCCTGGATGCCAACTACGCGGCGCTGCCGGTGAACTTCTCCACCGGCTGGCAACTGGCCGAGGTGCCGGTGGTGCGTGATGCGCTGGCGGCCCTGGCGGCGGTGAATGCCCCGGCGCCCGTGCAACGCGTGCTGGCCCTGCTGCGCTCGCGTTTTTTGCAGCTGCCGGATCGCTACAGCCCCGAGGGACTGGCGTTTGTCACTCGCCTGCACGACCACGGCCGCGAGACCATCGAAGCCGGCGCCCTGCGCAACCTGGCCAAAGACCTGCGCCTGGGCCACATTCTGCTGGACTGCGCCGGCCAGCGGGCATTGCGCGAGCCGGCACTGCCTTCGCAGTGGGCGGAGCGCTTCCACCAACTGCTCGCCCTGTGGGGCTGGCCGGGGGAGGGCGGGCTGGACTCGCTCGAATACCAGCAGGTGGAAGAGGCCTACCGGCAGCTGGACGCACTGGGCGCCTTCGACGCGGTGTGCGGCCCGCTGGGCTTTGCCGACGCGCTGGGGCTGTTGCGCCAGTGCTGCCAGGACACCAGTTTCCAGCCGCGCACCGAAGACAGCCGTATCCAGGTACTGGGGCCGCTGGAGGCAGCGGGCCTTGAGTTCGATGCTCTCTGGCTGTGCGGCATGCAGGCCAGCCAGTGGCCGGCGCCGGCGCGGCCCAACCCCTTCCTGCCCCTGTCATTACAGCGCGAATGCGCCATGCCTCACGCCAGCGCCGAGCGGGAATGGCGCTACGCCCACAGCCTGTTGCAGCAGTACCGGGCCTGCAGCCGCACGCTGATTGCCAGCTACAGCCAGAGCATCGACGGCGCACCGGAGCTGCCCAGCGCGCTGCTGGAGGACTTTACCTGGCAACAGGACGCGGCCGAAGCGGGCCCGCCAGGGGCCTGGCTGCAACAATGGCAGGAGCGCGACATCGAATGGCTGGCAGACCACAGCGCCCCGGCGCCGGATGCCGAAGAACTGGCCCGTACCGGCGGCGGCAGCGGGCTGATTGAGGATCAGTCCCACTGTCCTTTTCGCGCCTTTGCCCGGCGCCGGCTGCGCCTGCAGGCGCTGTCGGAACCCAGCCTGGCCCTGAACGCCGCCGAGCGGGGCACCCTGGTTCACCAGGCCCTGTTTGTCATCTGGGGCGAACTGGAAACCTCCGCCGCCTTGGCGGCCCTTGACGCCGCTGCCGAGTCGCAGCTGCTGGCACGGGCCGCCGCGGCCGCCATCGACGCGCTGCCCACCGCACGGCGCCTGGCGGTGGGCAGCGCCTGCATCGCCCAGGAGCAGCGCTATCTCCACACCCTGTTGCAGGAGTGGCTGGCACTGGAGCGCCAGCGCGAGCCCTTTGCGGTTATCGCGCGGGAGCAGCGCCAGGACATCGCCCTGGGGCCACTGCACCTGCACCTGCAGGTGGACCGCATCGACCGCGTCGGGGCTGAAGTCGCCGGTGCCGCAGACGGCGCCGTCACCATCATCGACTACAAAACCGGCAGCTGTGAGGCGAGCCACTGGCTCGGCCAGCGCCCCACCCAGCCCCAGTTGCCCCTGTACAGCATGGCCAGCCAGCAACCGGTGGAGGCCCTGGCCTTTGGCCATGTCAAAGCGCGCAGCGCCGCCTACAAAGGGCTGGGCGCGCGGGCGGTGGCCCCGGGTATCAGCGACGACATCGCCCGCGCCACCCGCCGCAAAGAACCGCTGGAGAACTGGCCGGCGCTGCTGGATCAGTGGCAGGCCACACTGCAGCACCTGGCCGATGACTTTCTTGCCGGGGAGGCCCGTGTCGACCCCATCAACAGCAACAGCTGCACCTATTGCGGCTTGCAGAGCGTCTGCCGGGTCGAGGCGGCGATGCCGGAGCATTCGCGTGAAAACAGGCTGCATAACACGCAGGAGGACGAAGCGTGAGCATTGTTGATGCCGCCGAAAGGGAAGCGGCGCTGGACCCTTTGCACAGCTTTTGCGTGAGCGCTCCGGCCGGTTCCGGTAAGACGGAGCTGCTGATCCAGCGCTTTCTGGCCCTGCTGGCGCGGGTGGAGCGCCCCGAACAGGTGCTTGCCATTACCTTCACCCGCAAGGCAGCCGCGGAAATGCGTGAGCGGGTGCTGCAGGCCCTGCGCGAAGCGCGCGCCGGCGAGCCCTGCGCCAGCCCGCACCAGCAGCGCACCCGTGACCTGGCCACGGCGGCCCTGGCGGTTGACCGCCAGCAGCACTGGCAGCTCATGGCCAACCCCGCGCGGCTCGGCATTCGAACCATCGACGGCTTTTGCGGCGCCCTGACCCGGCAGATGCCCGTGCTCAGCCATTTCGGTGCCCAGGTTCGGGCGGTGGATGACGCCGAGCCGCTCTATGCCGAGGCGGTGGCGGAGCTGTTCGCCATGCTGGAATCGCAGCACCCGGTGGTGGGCGACCTGCAGCAACTGATGCTGCACTTCAACAACCACTGGGACCGCCTGGCCGAGTTGCTGAAAAGCCTGCTGGGGCGGCGCGAACAGTGGCTCACCTATCTGGGCGTGGGCCGCGACCCGGTGGCCGCCCAGGCGGCATTGGAAGACCTGGTGGCGGGCATGGTGGAGGACGCCCTGCAGGCGCTCCAGCAGCAGTTGGGCCCCTTCCTTGGCGAACTGTACGAACTGCAGTGCTTTGCCGCCGAACAAAAGGGGGAAGCGCCCCCAGCCGGCGCACCTGCTGCCTGCGTGCCGGACCTGCCCGCCTGGCAGCAATTGCGCCACTTTCTGCTGACCCGGGATGGCAAATGGCGCAGCCGCATTACCAAAACCGAGGGCTTTCCCACCGGCAAGGGCCGGCCTGCAGAGATGAAAGCACGCATGCAGGCCGTGCTGGGCGAACTTGGCGGGTGCGCGGGGCTGGACGAGGCCCTGCTGGAGGCCACCCTGCTGCCCACCCCGGGGGAGGACAGCGACAGCTGGCAACTGGTGGTCCACCTGACCCGGGTGCTGCCGGTGCTGGCCGCCCAGCTGCTGCTGGTGTTTGAGCGCCACGGCAGTGTCGACCACAGCCAGGTGGCCCAGTCCGCCCTGCAGGCCCTGGGCGATGACGACGCGCCGACCGACCTCGCCCTGCGCCTGGACTATCGCATCGAGCACATACTTGTGGATGAGTTCCAGGACACCGCCATCAACCAGTACGAGCTGCTGCGGCGCCTCACCCGGGGCTGGGCCGAGCACAACGAAGCCCAGCCCGAGCGCCCCCGCACCTTCATGATTGTTGGCGATGGCATGCAGTCCATTTACGGCTTTCGCGACGCCAACGTTGGCCTGTTCCTGAGCGCACGCGACCGGGGCTTTAACGGCGTGGTGCCGCGCTACCTGGAGCTGCGCAGCAACTTCCGCTCCGAGGCGGGCGTGGTGGCCTGGGTGAATGCCACCTTCGCCCGGGCCTTTCCGTCGTGCGACAACATCGGCCGCGGCGAAGTGGCCTTCAGCACCGCCGAGGCGGTCAAGCCCGCCGGGGCCATTGATGCCGTGTGCGTGCAGGTATTTCACGGCGAGGAGGCAAGCCACGCGGAAGTGGCCGCCCTGTGCGACGGTGTGGCCGCCGCCCTGGCGGAGGACGACACCGGCAGCATCGCCATCCTGGGGCGCAGCCGGCCCCAGTTGCAGACCTTTGTGCAGGAGCTGCGGGAGCGCGGCATTGCCTTTGCCGCACAGGATATGGATCGCCTGTCCCAGTCCACCGTGATCATGGATTTGATGAGCCTGGTGCGCGCCCTGGCCAACCGCGCCGACCGGGTGGCCTGGGCGGCGCTGCTGCGTGGCCCATTCTGCGGCCTGTGCCTGGCAGACCTGCACACCTTCCTGACCCGCGCCACTGGCGATGTGCTTGCCGCGGCGCAGGACGAGCGCCTATGCAGCGACCTGAGCGAGAGCGGGCAGCAGGCCCTGGCCCGCCTGGCCGGCGCCATGGCCTGGGCCGAGGCGCAGCGCGACCGGCTGGCCCAGCGGGCCTGGCTGGAGCTGCTGTGGCTGCGCCTGGGCGGGCCGTCAACGGCGGCCTCTGCCGCGCTGCTGAACGACGCCGAGCGTTTCTTCCAACTGCTGGAGCAGGGCGAGCTGGAGGGGCGGGTGCTGGATGTGCACTGGCTGGCGACCCAACTGGAGCGCCTGTACGCCGATGCCGGCGGCGCGGGGGCCAGGGTCCAGATCATGACCCTGCACAAAGCCAAGGGGCTGGAGTTTGACCATGTGTTCATTCCCGCGTTGGGCAAGGGCAGCCGCAGCGACGAGCGCGCCCTGTTCCTGTGGGACGAAATCACCACAAGCGGCGGCGCCAGCGGCTTTTTGCTGGCGGCGGATGATCACAGCGACAGTGGCAGCGCCGGGCTTTACAACTACCTGGCCAGCCAGCGCAAGCGCAAGCGCCTGCTGGAAAATACCCGCCTGCTCTACGTGGGGGCCACCCGGGCCATTCGCCGTCTCACCCTGAGCGCCTGCCTTGGCGAAAACAGCAAGGGCGACGGCGTCAGCGAGCCGGGCGCCCAGAGCCTGCTGGCCACCATCTGGCCCGCCGTGTTTGAGACGGCCCAGGTAATTGCGGCCAGTGCCCAGGCGGCGGGTACAGCGGCCGCCGCCAGCGAGACCGACAACCTGCTGCGCCAGCGCAGCCTGCCGCCATCAGCGCCGCCGTTGGGTGAGTTCAACACCGCCCTGGTCGGCAACCTGCCGCAGCCGGCCCACAACCGCCTGGATCGCCACGTGGGCACGGTGATTCACCAGAACCTGGAACGCCTGGCGGGCCTTGCGGTGCTGCCGCCAGCGCCCGGCCCGGAGGAAGCGGCCTTCAGCCGCTGGGCGCTGGCCAACCTCGGCCTTGCCGGTGCCGCGCTGGCCGAGGGGGTAGAGCGGGTGATGGTGGCCCTGCGTATCACCCTGGGGGACGAAGCGGCGGGGCGTTGGCTCCTTAGCAGCGACCACCCGGGCAGTCGCTGCGAGTTGCCCCTGACCCAGGTGCGCGAGGATGGCCTGATTCGGGATATCATCATCGACCGCAGTTTTGTGGACGCCGCCAGCGGCGAGCGCTGGATTGTCGATTACAAATCCAGCCGGCCGCCTGAGCACCAGGCGGTGGACGTGTTTCTGCAGGCCGAGGTGGCGCGCTACCGCGAACAGCTGGCCGGTTACCGCGACGCCATGGCCAGCCTTGGCACCGAGCCGCTGCGCTGCGCCCTGTATTTCACTGCCCTGGCGCGCCTGGAGCCGGTGAGCCTCGACTGAGCGCTCAGGCGAACCGGGCGATCACGTCGTCGGCGAAACGCTGGATGCCATCCTGCTTGAGCTGCACATCCTCGGTCTCGCCGTGATAGAAGGCCCAGGGCATGGTCAGGATGTGGGTCACGCCGGCGTCCTGCAGGCGGCGGTAGCCGTCCACGTCCCAGGCGTCGGAGGGGGTCGCCATAATCTCGAAGGGTTCGCCGTCGCGGCCGTACTCACGGCGCCAGGCGTGAATTTGCCCAATGCTGTTGATGATTTCCGCGGAGGTCTGCAGGTCGGTCACCCAGCCATCGGCCAGGCGCGCGGCGCGGCGCATGGCGGGCTTTGAAATGCCGCCAATCCAGAACGGTATGCGCTCGCTCGGGGCCGGGTTCATCTCCAGGCGCTCGAAATCGTAGTGCTCGCCGTGGTATTCCACCATTTCCCCCGTCCACAGCAGGCGCATGATCTCCAGCATTTCGTCGGTGCGCTTGCCGCGGCTGCGAAAGTCCTGCTGCAGCAGGCTGAATTCGTCTTCCGACCAGCCCACACCGAAGGCTGGCGTGACCCGGTTGTTGCTGATGATGGCGGCGGTGCTGATGGCCTTGGCCACCAGAAAGGGGTTGCGCATGGGCAGCACAAAAATGTTGTTGGTAAAGCGCAGGTTCTCGGTAATCGCCGCCAGTGCGCCGATGGTGACCCAGGGGTCCGGCCAGTCGGTAAAGGGCTGCCAGCGGCGGGAGCCGTCCTCGGTGTAGGGGTAGGGGTTGTTGATGCGCTCGGGGTTCACCACATGGTCGGAAAACGACATGGCGTGCCAACCGCAGCGGTCGGCCACCGGCGCCAGCTGGGTGAGGTGGGCGACGGTGCTGAAAGAGGTGGAAAGGACAAACTTCACGCGAACTGCTCCCTGTTATTATCTGTTCAGTGGCGGCCAGAGCCGTTACTGTAAACCCTAGCACCCCAGCCTGGACCACTCCCGCCATGCTCTACTACCGGCAGCGCGCCATCGATCAAATTGTCATACTCACCGGGGCCGGAATCTCGGCCGCCTCGGGCCTGTCGACCTTTCGCGATGCCGACGGCTTGTGGGAGAACCACGACCCGATGGACATCGCCACGCCCGAGGCCTTTGCCCGCGACCCGGCGCTGGTGCACCGTTTTTACAACGCCCGCCGCCAGCAACTGGCACAGGTACAGCCCAACACCGCCCACCGGGCCCTGGCGCGCCTGCAGGCAGCCTTGGGTGATGGCGTGTACCTGGTGACCCAGAACGTGGATGACCTGCACGAGCGGGGCGGCAGTGAACAGGTGTGCCACATGCACGGCGAGCTGCGCTCCATGCTGTGCCTGCACTGCGGCCAGCGCCAGGTTGCCCTTGCCACCTTCGACAGTGCCACTGAATGCCCGCGCTGCGAGGCCCGCGGCGGGCTGCGCCCGGATATCGTGTGGTTTGGCGAAATGCCGCACTATATGGACACCATCGAGGCCCACCTGCGGGCCTGCGACCTGTTTGTGGCGGTGGGCACCTCTGGCGCGGTGTATCCGGCGGCGGGGTTTGTGCAGGTGGCGCGTAGCGCCGGTGCCACCACCATCGAGGTCAACCGGGAGGAAAGCGATGTGGCGGGCTACTTTCACCACCACTACACCGGTTGCGCCACCGACCAGCTGGGCCTGCTGGTGGATGAGCTGCTGGCCGGTCGGGTGGGTTGATCAGCGCCGGGGGCGGCTGGCCAGCCACACACCGAAGCGGCGGTCGCCGGCCATCGACTCCACCTGATGAAAGTGCCGCTGCAGCAGGGGCAGGTAGCGCAGGTGGCGGTTGGCTACCAGGCAAAGTTGCCCGCTGTCGGTCAGATGCCGCGCGGCCTGTGACAGCAGGCGCCGGCCGGCGTATTCATCCACGGTGTGCTGCAGGTGAAAGGGCGGGTTGCACAGGATGAGGTCCGCCGCCGCTGCCTGGGCCTCAAGCAGCCCGTCACCGTGATGGAATTGCACAGACGTTTCTCTGCCAGCGAACAGTCGCTGGGCGTTGTCCCTGGCCGATGCAATGGCCATGGCCGACTCGTCGCAGAACAGTACCGATTCGGCGAGCCCGCCCGCCAGGGCGGCCAGGCCGAGCACGCCATTGCCACAGGCCAGGTCGGTGAGGCGCTGTACCGGCGCCAACGCCCCGATGGCCTCCAGCAGCAGGGCGCTGCCGCCATCGAGCCGGTCGGCGCTGAAGACATTGGGCAGGGCCCGCAGCTCCTCGCCCAGGGGGCGACAGTGATAGCGTATCCAACCGGCATCCTCTGCCTGGCAGCCCCCGCTGCGGCCACCGCCAACCCGGGCGGAAAACACGCGCGCCTTGCGCTCGCCGCGGTGGCGTTCGGTGGGGCCAATGTATTGTTCCAGCAAACGTGCGGTGTGCGGCGAGAGGTGCTTGTCCATCCCGCCCACCAGCAACCGGGTGCCGGGGCGCTGGCTGGTGGCGATGCGGGCCAGCTGTTCGGTAAAAAACGCCAGCTGCTTGGGTACCCGCATCACCAGCAGGGTCGCCGGGGGCGGCGTTGCCACGCTCCAGGTAATGGCGGGCAGCGGACTTTGGTTGCGCGCGGCATTGCCTGCCAGCGCCAGGGCGCTGAGGGCCGAGTCTGTCCACAGGGCGCTTGCCGCAAGCGGCAGGGCCAGGGCGCCGTGGTCGTCGTTCACGGCAACAACGGTGGCGCGGCTGCCCGCATCCAGGGCCGCGGCGGCCTCCAGCAACAGGCTGTCTGCGGCGCACCAGGCTTGTAGCGGCTCGCGGGGGCGAGCCGGGTAGCGCTGCAGGTTGAAGGTGCCGAAGGGCGTGTGAAAGCGGGTGTCCGCCGCGTCCATCAGCCGTCGTCGCTGAGATAGAGCGTCAGCTGCTGGCCGGGCTGCAGGTAGGCTCCCGGATTCAGGGCGTTCCAGCTGATAATGTCGTCGATGGATACCTTGAAGCGCCCGGCTATGCGGTGCAGTGAATCGCCCTTGCGCACCCGGTAATCGTGGCTGCGTGGCTCGCCGTTCGCGCCGGCCACTCCGCCGCCAACTCCGCCGGCCAGGGCGCCCGGCCAGGCGCTGCCGCCGGGAATCAGCAGGGTGTCGCCGGCGCGGATCAGGTTGCCGCGCAGGTGGTTGGCCTGGCGCAGCATGGCTACGTCGGTATCAAAGCGCTTGGCAATGCGAATCAGGCTGTCGCCGCGCTGGATGCGGTAGTGCTGCCAGCTCACCCGCTTGCCGCTGTCGAGCCCGGCAATGGCCTCCTCAAAGCGCGGCGCGGCGTCCGGCGGCAGCAGCAGCTCGTGGGCCTGGTTGGGGGCAGTGGCCCAGCGCAGCTGCCCCGGGTTCAGGGCCCGTAGCAGGTCTTCATCCACTCCGGCCAGCTCCGCGGCCCGGGCGAGTTCAATCTGGCCGCCGGTGTCTGCCACCACAAAGGCCGGGTCGTTGGGCAGCGGGGGCAGTTCCACGCCGTAGCGATCCGGGTTGCCGATGATGGAGCTGAGGGCGAGCAGCTTGGGCACGTAGCGGCGGGTTTCCCGCGGCAGGGGCAGCGACCAGTAGTCGGTTGGCTTGCCCGCCGCCTCGTTGGCGGCAATGGCCCGGCTCACGCGGCCGGCGCCGGAGTTGTAGGCGGCCAGGGTCAGCAGCCAGTCGCCGTCAAAGTATTCCTGCAGCGATTCCAGGTAATCCAGCGCCACCTGGGTGGAGGCGCGCACATCCTGGCGCCCGTCGTACCACCAGTTGCTGGCCAGCCCCAGGTGCTCGCCGGTGGCCGGCATGATCTGCCACAGCCCCACCGCGTGGTTGGGCGAGCGGGCGAAGGGGTCCATGGTGCTTTCCACCAGCGGCAGCAGGGCGATTTCCGCCGGCATGCCCCGGGCCTCTACCTGATCGGCAATGTAATAGAGATAGAGGGACGAACGCTCGGTGATCACGTCCAGGTAGCTGTCCTGGCGCAGGTAGGATTGCCGCGCGGCCTTCACCTGCTCGTTGTTGGCGATTTGCCAGGAGAGCTGGTCGCCAAGGCGCTGCCATAGATCTTCCGGGTCCTGATCCACCGGTTGCAGGGGCGTTGGGCGCCGGGGCAGAGGGCTCACCACCGACGGGGAGCGGGGGTGGGGCTTGCCGGCGACAGCCGGCGGGGCGGATTGGCGGGCCTGGCCGCTGGCATCGCCGGCGGTTTCCGGTGCTAGGGTCTGGCAACCGGCTGCCAGGGCCATACTGCAAATGACTGCAGATAGTCGATATAAGTCTTTGAAATTCAAACGGTATCTTCTTCGCTAGAAATGGTCTTTCCAGGCCCGCACAGTGGCAAAAACCTCGGCGCCCGAGTCGCCTTCCAGGCGCCCCTGCTGGCTGAGTGCGTTGCGCAGGGCGGTGGTGTTGCAGCGCAGGAAGGGGTTGGTGGCCAGCTCCAGGTCGATGCTGGAGGGCACCGTGGGTTCATTGCGTTGACGCAGTTCCTGGGCGCGGGTTGCCCGTTGGGCGAGGGCGCTGTTGTCGGGCTCCACCGCGCGGGCAAAGGCGAGGTTGGCCAGGGTGTATTCGTGGGCACAGTACACCAGGGTGTTCTGGGGCAGTGCCGCCAGTGCTTGCAGGGATGCGTGCATCATCGCGGGCGTGCCTTCGAACACGCGCCCGCAGCCCCCGGCAAACAGGGTGTCGCCACAGAACAGCAGCGGTTGCTCGCCGCCGTGGAAGTAGGCGATGTGGTCCAGGGTATGGCCGGGCACTTCCAGCACGTCAAAGTCGTGGCCCAGCACGGTCACGCGGTCGCCAGCGCCAAGGCGCTGGCTCACCTGCTCGATGGCCGGGTTGTGGGGGCCCCACACCGGCACATCGGCAATGGCAAGCAGCTCCGGCAGGGCGCCGACGTGATCAAAGTGGTGGTGGGTAATCAGGATGCCGGCCAGTTGCAGGCCGCGCTCTTCAAGCGCCCGTAGCACCGGCGGCGCTTCACCGGGGTCGACCACCACCGCCTGGCTGGCCTTTTCCAGCAGCCAGATGTAATTGTCATTGAACGCCGGAATCGGCGAGATCGAAAGCATGGCGCACCGTTCAATTAAGCTGAAAATCCAGTACCATTGACGCACTGTAAGCACCCGCAGGGGCTTCGGCATCGGCTATTTGACCGCGCGCCGAGGAAAGAGTTTAACGAGATTTTGACGGAACTGGAAACCTGGTATCAGGCCCCCAAAGGCGAGTACCTGCTGGATTGCCTGCGCGCAGAACTGGCCACTCAGCTGGACACCGCCTTTGGCTACCACCTGGCCCAGGTGGGCGTCACCGGCTGCCACCGGCTGTTTGACAGCAGCCCGATTCGCCACCGCATTGCCATTGCCCCTCGCCCGGGCGAGGGCATCGGCCTGCAGGCCCAGGCCGACGAGCTGCCCCTGGCCAGTGACAGTGTGGATGTACTGATTGCCCACCACGCGCTGGAATTCTGTGCTAATCCCCACCAGGCCCTGCGCGAGATGCACCGGGTGCTCACCCCCCAGGGCCGGCTTTTTATTATCGGCTTCAACCCCGCGAGTGTGCCGGGCATGGGCATGGCGCTGTCATCCCGCCTGGGCTCGCCCCTGTGGCGCCAGCGCCGCGGCCTGAGTACCTGGCGCCTGGGTGACTGGCTCAACCTGCTGGGGCTGGAGGTGGAGGATGTACATCACTGCTTTGCCCTGGCGCCCCGGGGACGCGGCCGCCTGCGCCGGGGTATCGAGACCGCCAACGCCTGGTGCAGCCGCCATGGCCTGCCGATTGGTGGTGTGTACCTGGTGCACGCCATCAAGCAGGTGGCCGGCCAGGTGCGCCCTGTGCAGCGCTCGCGCAGCCCGCGGCTGATCGACCTGGCGGTGCCCAAGCCGGTGCCAACCCCGCGTCCGACCCCAACCTCACGATCCAAAGGAGACAGTGCCGCTTGAAGGCTGTAGAAATTTTTACCGACGGTGCCTGCCGGGGTAACCCCGGCCCCGGTGGCTGGGGCGCTCTGTTGCGCTTCCAGGGCAAGGAGCGCGAGCTTTACGGTGGCGAACCCCAGACCACCAACAACCGCATGGAGCTCACCGCCGCCATCGAAGGGCTGCGGGCACTGAAGGAGCCCTGCGCCGTTACCTTGACCACCGATTCCGTTTACGTGCGTGATGGCATCACCAAATGGCTGGCCAACTGGAAGGCCAAGAACTGGATGACCGCCGCCCGCAAGCCGGTCAAGAATGAAGACCTGTGGCGGGCCCTGGACGAGCAGAACCAGCGCCACCAGGTGGACTGGCGCTGGGTGAAAGGCCACAGCGGGCACCGTGAAAACGAGATTGCCGACCAGCTCGCCAATCGCGGCATCGATGAGATGAAAGCATGAGACAGATCGTACTCGACACCGAAACCACCGGCCTGGAAGTGAGCCAGGGCCATCGCATCATCGAAATCGGCTGTGTGGAACTGGTCAATCGTCGCCTGACCGGCAATCACTACCATCAGTACATCAACCCCGAGCGGGAGGTGGACCAGGGCGCCATTGAGGTGCACGGCATCACCAATGAGTTCCTGCACGACAAGCCGGTGTTCGCGCGCATCGCCCGGGAATTCATCGACTTTGTGAGCGGTGCGGAGCTGATCATCCACAACGCCGCCTTCGACATCGGCTTTCTGAACGCCGAGCTGCGGCGCCTGGATGCCGGGCTGCCGGATGTGGACGCGGTGTGCAGTGTGATCGACAGCCTGGCCATGGCGCGCAAGAAGCACCCCGGCCAGCGCAATACCCTGGACGCCCTGTGTACCCGCTACATGGTGGACAACTCGCAGCGCGATTTGCACGGCGCGCTGCTGGACTCGGAGATTCTGGCCGACGTCTACCTGGCCATGACCGGTGGCCAGACCATGCTCACCCTGTCGGATCAGGACGGTGAGGGCGAGGGTGGCGCCCAGGGCGGCGAGGGCATCCGGCGACTGCCGGCAGGGCGCCAGCCGCTACCGGTAACGGCCCCCAGCCCGGAAGAGCTGGCGGCCCACGAAGCGCAGCTGGAAGCCATTGCCGCCAGTAGCGGCGGCAGGGTGCTGTGGCGGGAATTGGCTAAATAAACAGGGTCACGCAGAGCAGGCCAACGCCGCCCAGCACCAGGGTGTAGGGGGCGGCCATCAGCACCATGCGGCCATAGGACAGGCGAATCAGCGGCGCCAGCGCCGAGGTCAGCAGGAACAGGAAGGCCGCCTGGCCATTGGGTGTGGCCACACTCGGCAGGTTGGTGCCGGTGTTAATGGCCACCGCCAGCTGGTCGAATTCCGCCCGGGTGATGGTGCCGGCATCCAGCGCGTCCTTCACCTCGTTGATGTACACCGTCGCCACAAACACGTTGTCGCTGATCATCGACAGGATGCCATTGGCGAGGAAGAACATGGGTGGGCGGATTTCCGAATCCATCGCCAGCACCGCGTTGATCACCGGGGTGAACAGGTGTTGCTCGTGGATGACCGCGACAATCGCGAAAAACACCACCAGCAGGGCGGTAAAGGGCAGGGCCTCTTCAAAGGCGTGGCCCAGCTGGTGCTCTTCCACCACGCCGTTGAAGGCGGTCAGTAGCACAATCACCATTAGGCCGATCAGGCCCACGGCGGCCCAGTGGAAGGCCAGCGCCACCACCAGCAACACGGCCACCAGGCCCTGTACCAGCAGGCGGGCGTTCATGCGGTCGTTGCGGCGCGATTCCTCGCGCTCCTGGAACTCCTCCAGTACCCGGCGCACGTTGTCGGGCAGCTTGGCGCCATAGCCAAACTTGCCGGTGGCCTCCAGCACCACGCAGGTGGTCAGGCCGCAGAACAGCACCGGCATGGTCACCGGGGCCATGATGGTGACAAACTTCAGGAAGCTCCAGCCTGCCACGGTGGCAATCAGCAGGTTCTGGGGCTCGCCTACCAGGGTGCACACGCCCCCCAGGGCGGTGCCGATGGCGCCGTGCATCAGCAGGCTGCGCAGGAAGGCGCGGAAGTCTTCGAGGTCTGTGCGGTGGTTTTCGTGCACGGTGTTGTCGTCGGCGTGGTCGTGGGCGTCTTCCTGGGCGATCTGCTTGCCCGAGGCCACCTTGTGGTACACCGCGTAGAAGCCCACCCCGACGCTGATCAGCACCGCGGTGACAGTGAGGGCATCCAGGAAGGCCGACAAAAAGGCTGACACAAAGCAGAACATCAGCGACAGGGCGATTTTGGATTTCACCCGCAGCAGGATCTTGGTGAACACCCACAGCAGCAGCTCTTTCATGAAATAGATGCCAGCCACCATGAACATAAGCAGCAGAATCACCTCAAAGTTGGCCAGCGCCTCCTCGTACACGGTTTGCGGCGCCGCCATGCCGAGCACCACCGCCTCCAGCGCCAGCAGGCCACCGGGCTGCAGGGGGTAGCAGCGCAGGGCCAGGGCCAGGGTAAAGATGAATTCGCCAATCAGTATCCAGCCAGTGACAAAAGGCCCAAGTACCCACAGGAAGACGGGGTTCAGCAGCAGGAAGGCGACAATGGTTTTTTTATACCAGGCGGGGGAGGGCCCGAGGAAATTCTTCCACAGGGCGGAGGCTACCGACTCAGACATAACAGGCTTGAAACCCTTGGTAAATTTTTAGCGGGCCATTCTATACACGATCAAATGCCAAGGGGAACCGCTTTACTGCATTGGGCTTCCCTGCTAGCGGCCGGCGGCCTTGCCGGCACCCGGGTGGGGGCATACCATAGCCGGCTCACTGCTGAGCGGAGATAGCGCCCGACATGTTCCGACTGGACAACCAGCCGCCCGCCAACCGGGAGCGCGTTCTGCACATCGTGTTCCAGGACGGCGAACTACTGAGCGACCTTCGCTCGCCCCAGGCCTGTCTGCTGGCAGAAGAAGAACTGCACACCAACGGCTGGATCATCCAGCGCGAGCAGTTTGTCGGCTACTGGCAAGAGCAGCCTTGCTACGCGGTGGAGATAGACAGTATCCACAGCCTGGACCCGATGCGCTTCCAGCGCGGCAGCCTGTACGGCATCCTCGGTCGGGTCGAAGACCCACTGTTCGCCATGGCCGGCCGCGCCGCCCAGCTGCTCAACTGGGAGCGTGACCACCAGTTCTGCGGGCGCTGCGGCGGAGTGATGGAGCTCGATAGCGCCGAGCGGGCCATGCGCTGCCGGCCCTGCCGCACCATCAACTACCCGCGTATTTCACCCTGCATCATCACTCTGGTGACCCGTGGCGAAGAGCTGCTGCTGGCCCGCAATGCCAACTTTCCCCGGCCCATGTACAGCACGCTGGCCGGCTTTATCGAAGCTGGCGAGAGCGCCGAGGACACCCTGCTGCGCGAAGTCAAAGAAGAGGTGGGTGTGGATGTCCATAACCTGCGCTACTTCAGCTCCCAGCCCTGGCCCTTTCCCAGCCAGCTCATGCTGGGCTTTTTTGCCGAGTATGCCGGCGGCGATATTGTCTGCGACCCGACGGAAATCGCCGATGCCCGCTGGTTTCACTACACCGATCTGCCCCAGGTGCCGCCACCCAGTTCGGTGGCCGGGCAGCTCATTCGCCACTACGTACAATCGCTCAACCAATAACAGGCAGAGGTCACTTTGGAATTTCTTACCCAATACGGGCTGTTTCTGGCCCAGGCGGTCACCATTGTTGTCGCCATTCTTGTGGTGCTGGTGGGCGTGGTCGCCCTCGGGCAGCGGCAAAAAGGCGAGCGCGACGGCCATATTGAAGTCCGCCACCTGAACGAGCGCTACCGCCGCATGGGCGAGACCCTGCGCCACAACGTCATCGACAAACACGCGCTGAAGGCCGAGGCCAAGGCAGAGAAAAAGGCCGAAAAGCAGGCCGAGAAGGCGCGGGCACGCTCTGCCAAACAAGCGGCCAAACACGCGGAGAAGCAGGTAGGGAAGGGCAGCGCCGACGAGAGCGGCAATCCCGACGACAAGTCCGACGGCAATCCCGACGAGAAGCCCCGCCTGTACTGCCTCAACTTTGACGGCGACATCAAAGCCAGCGCCAGCGAGCACCTGCGCGAAGAGATTTCCACCGTACTGTCCCAGGCGCGGCAGAAAGACGCCGTGCTGCTGCGTTTGGAAAGCCCCGGCGGCATGGTACACAGCTACGGCTTTGCCGCCAGCCAGCTGGAGCGCATTCGCGGGGCCGGCATTGAGCTGACCGTGGCGGTGGACAAGGTAGCCGCCAGCGGCGGCTACATGATGGCCTGCGTGGCCAACCGCATAATCGCCGCCCCCTTCGCGGTGATCGGCTCCATCGGCGTGCTCGCCCAGTTGCCCAACTTCCACCGCCTGCTGAAAAAACACGACATTGATTTCGAGATGCTGACCGCCGGCGAATACAAGCGCACCCTCACCCTGTTTGGCGAGAACACCGACAAGGGGCGGGAGAAGTTTCAGGAAGAACTGCAGATCACCCACGATCTGTTCAAGGACTTCATCCGCGAACAACGCCCCCAGCTGGATGTGGACAAAGTGGCCACCGGCG
This sequence comes from Parahaliea mediterranea, assembly GCF_003402235.1. Classification (GTDB taxonomy): domain Bacteria; phylum Pseudomonadota; class Gammaproteobacteria; order Pseudomonadales; family Halieaceae; genus Parahaliea; species Parahaliea mediterranea. Next base: position 296,000 of record NZ_QEWO01000001.1, on the reverse strand, counting down.
AGGTCTGGTATGGGCGCAATGCGCTCACTGAAGGCCTGATCGACGAGCTACAGACCAGTGATGCCTATATCCAGCAGCACCTGGACAGCTGGGACATCTTTGAAGTGCGCTACGTACAGCGCAAGGCCTGGCAGGAAAAGCTCGGCGTTGCCGCCGAGGGGGCGGTGGATCGCAGCCTGCTGCGCTGGTTTCAGCGCAGCAACGGCCCGCATTTCTGAGGCAGGCTACTTGGCGGCAGACACCGGGTTGCCCAGGTAGCGGTTGTAGTCCAGCAGGCCGCGGTAGAGCGGGTCGGTCAGCAGCTGCTGGTGGAACTGGTCGCTCAGGCGCCAGAACCAGGGCGCATTGCGCGCCACTCCATAGCGATGGCGCAGCAGGTGCCAGTCTTCTTCGTTCTTCATGGCGGCAATATCAGCGGCAAACAGGGGCAGTTGCTTCTCGTGCACCTCAAAGAACAGATTGGGGTGCTCGCCGATAAAGCCCTTCACTACGGTAAGGCGGTCTTCCTCCGGCAGGCGCCGCTCCTCTTCCAAAAACAGCAGGGCGATGTTGGCGTAGCCCGAATCCCGCAGCAGGGTCAGGGTTTGCGGCTGCTTGCCGCCCACCACGCTGACAAAGCTCACCTGGGGCAGGAAGCTGTTGTGGATGCCGCTGCCGGCCACCAGCGCGTCCAGGGCTTTGTTGGCCTCTCTGCCAAAGGCGGGGTGATAATCGAAGGATTCCGCCCTGGCGCCGTGGATGCGCTTGCGCATCGTGGACAGCAGCTCCGCCTTGGGGTTGTCGCTGTCAAAGCTCAGGTCGGTGGGGCGCTCGCGCATCAGTTCGCTGTCGGCAAACACGTGATCGCGGGCAAAGCCGGGGGCATCGCGGTACCAGTAGTCCCTCAGCTTCTGGCGCTGCTGGGGTGGCAGGTACATCAAAAAGTTCAGCTCGCCTTCCATGCGCAAAAAATCCATGTACAGGCGGGTTTCCAACTGGTGGGCCACGGCGCCGTACACGTCAAAGCCCGCCACCAGCAGGTAGTGAATGCGCTCCAGCAGCGAGTAGGAAATCACCCAGGCTGTCTTTGGCGTGTCGCCGACAAAGCCCTTGACCACCGAGGCAGTATCAAAGTGGCGGAAGATAGTGAGCGCCGCATTGGGGTTGTCGCCGTCGCCGTCCCACAGGCTCTCAAGGCCGATTTTGCGGCTGCTGCGATTCAGCTGCTGTGACAGGTATTCAACCTTGGCCTTCTGGTAGCGGTCGTGGGATTTGGCATAGCCGCGCCAGGTGAACAGATCCACCGCGGTACCCGTTTCACTGACCGGCAGGCGCAGGTTGTCGCTTTCCCGGGCCAGGAAGGCGCCGTCCAGTTCCGGGTCCAGTGAGTCGGGGTTGAGGAACATCACCCAGAAGCGATCCTCAATCACGTTAAGGGCAATCTGGCCCCGGCACACCGGCCCCTTGATGAAGTTCATGATGGTGAACTCGGCCTCTTCCAGCAGGAAGCGATAGCGCGAGGGCACCGGAATGGCCACAAAGCTCTTGAAAGGATTGGCCGCCACCGCCTGCTGGTAGCCCGGCAGCTCCGGCACGGTGTAGTCCGGCACCAGGAAGTTCTGCCGGTACCAGTCGCGGCGCTCGGCGTCGAAGCGGTAGGCCAGATGGCTCTTGCCCAGCGGGGTGATGGGCATGCGCTGCAGTCGGTAGTAGACCCGTTGCACACCGGGGTCGTCGTAGGGGCGGCGGGTGCTGATCAGCTCCAGCGGCTCACCGGGCGGTGTTTTGGAGCGCACCAGGCGAAACCAGACCGGCGTGTCGCTGGCCTCCAGGAACAGGCTGGCGAGGAACAGGTGTTCGTAAAGGTAGCGGGACATCAGCCGCTCTTTGTGGCTGTCGCCATTGAGAAAGCGCTCCCAGGCCGACACTTCTTTTTGCATCGGCGCACTCAACGCCGCCTGGGCCACAGGCGGTGCGCCGGCCTTGAGCCAGCGGACCATCACCTGGTGCTCATCGGGCTGAAGCCCCGGCAAGCCAAATGGCATGCCCCACAGGGGATAGTCTTCGGCGTAGTCGTCAAAGTCCGCTTGCTGGGTACACTGCTGCTCGCGGTACAGGGAAAAGTCAAAGCTCTCATCCACTGGCCCGCGCGGGGGCAGGGGATGGGCTTGCTTCAGCGCCAGCATGCGATAGAGCACGCCGTCTTCGGCCTGCTCGTCGTCAATCACCGGGAAGAAGCCCTTGTCGCGCCAGGCCTGCGCGCTGTGGGCGTCATCAAACAGGCGGGTGAGGTCGGCGGACATCAAGCGCGCGCCGTCGTAGACAAGGTCCTTGCTGGCGCCGCGGGCCAGGCCCTGCCGGGCCTCCAGCTTGAGCTGGCAGGGGGCGTCGTAGCAGCCGTGGCACACCATGCAGCGGTTTTGCAGGATGTCATGGGCCGCCTGGGCGCCGGCATTGCCAGCGGCGGCGCGCGCCAGTGGCGCGGTGATGCAAAGCAGGCTCAGGAGCAGAAGGGGGAAAAAGTACCCGTGGGTTGATTCAGTTTTTCTCGTCCTGCTCACAGTTGCCTCTTACAATAATGGCCCGATTGACCAGCGCGTCCTGGTCGCCTTCTGCGTCCGCCAGCACGGCGGCGCCCACGTCCCTGCCGGGGGAGGCGCAGCGTTGCGCGTCGTCCTCTGTCACAATGGCCAGCACCGCGACCAGGGTGACAACCGCCACAAAGGCGACAATCGACAGCAGCAGGGGCTTTGACATGGTGCACGGTACCCGGTCTTACGTGGAACGGGCGATAATACCACGGCATGATCGACGCCCGACCGCAAGCCGGGGCCGAAACAACAGGAAAAACTTGTGAATCTCGCCACCACCATCTACACCTTCGACCTGCTCGGCGTGGCCGTGTTTGCCATCAGTGGCGCGCTGGCGGCGGCCGAACGGCGCATGGATATCCTGACGTTTGTGCTCTTTGGCACCATCACCGGCGTGGGCGGCGGCACCCTGCGGGACTTACTGCTCAATACCGACAGGGTGTTCTGGATACATGACACCAGCTATCTCTGGGTGTGCATTGCAGCCTCCGTCGCCACTTGGTTTTGTGCCCACCGCTTCGACTCCCGCCGCCGGGTGCTGCTGTGGGCCGATGCCCTGGGGCTGGCGCTGTTCTGCGTGCTGGGCACGCAAAAGGCGCTGGCCTGGGACGCGCCGGCCATAGTCGCCATCGGCATGGGGATGATGACCGCCAGCTTCGGTTCGCTGATTCGCGACAGCCTGCTCAACCGGCCGCCGGTGTTGCTGGGGCCGGAGATCTACGTTACCGCTGCGCTGCTCGGCTCCACCAGTTTCACGCTGTTGGCCCAGTGGCCGCAAACGGCGGCCATTGCCCTGCCGCTGAGTATGGCCGCCGCCTTCGCGCTGCGCGCCGGGGCGCTGCTGTTTGACTGGCGCCTGCCCAAGTACCGCGACGACAACACCTGAGCCCGCCATGCGATTGCTGCACACCTCCGACTGGCACCTTGGGCGCCAACTGCACGGCACGTCGCTGCTGGCAGACCAGGCCCACGTGCTGGAGCAGATCATCACCCTTGCCGAGCAGGACGCGGTGGACGCGGTGCTGATTGCCGGCGACGTTTACGACCGCGCCGTGCCGCCGGCCGAGGCGGTGGCCCTGCTGGGTGACACCCTGCGCCGGCTGTGCGCAGACCTCGGCAAGCAGGTGGTGCTGATTGCCGGCAATCACGACTCACCGGAGCGGCTGGGCTTTGCGGCGGACCTGCTGGGCCATGCCGGGCTGCATATCATCGGCCCCCTGGCTGGGGCGCCGCGCCCCATTCACTTGACCGCCGCTGGCCGCACCGGCGCGCAAACGGTGCAGGTGTTTGGCCTGCCCTACGCCGGGCCGGCGCAGGTGCGCCAGAGCCTGGGCGTGGCGGTGGGCAGCCACGACGAGGCCGTGGGTGCCCTGCTCGAACAGGTAGAGCGCACCCGTGACCGCCAGCACCCCTGTGTGGTGATGGCCCACTGTTTTGTAGCCGGCGGCGAAGCCAGCGATTCCGAGCGCCCCCTGAGCCTTGGCGGCGCAGACCAGGTGGCCGGCGACCGCTTTTTGCCCTATACCTACGCCGCCCTCGGCCATCTCCACGGCCCCCAGCAGCGGGTGGCGCCCCACATTCGCTACAGCGGCTCCATCCTCAAATACTCGTTTTCCGAGGTGCGCCAGCGCAAATCGGTGACGCTGGTGGATATCAGCGAGGACGCCAGCGTCAACATCACCCAGCGGGAACTGACGCCCCTGCGGGATGTGCGCGTGATCGAGGGCAGCTTGGAGTCGCTGCTGGCCGCCGGCGCCAGCGATCCAGCCAGCGAGGACTTCATTTGCGCCCGCCTCAGCGATACCGGCGCCGTGCTGGATGTGATGGGCAAGCTGCGCGCGGTGTATCCCAATGCCCTGCAGGCCCTGCGCGAGGCGCCCCACGGCGAGGCGGCAACGGCCCAGCCCGGCAGGGATGTGCTGCGCCAGAGCCAGTACAGCCTGTTCCAGGATTTTTACCAGCACGTGCAGGGCGAGGCCATGAGCGATGCCCAGCAGGACTACTTGGCCTCCCTGCTGGGCGCCCTGCAGCAGGAGGGCAGCCTGTGAAGCCCCTCAGCCTGAGCCTGCAGGCCTTTGGCCCCTTCGCCGGCCGCGAGACGGTGGACTTCGCCGCCCTCGGGCACTCGCCCCTGTTCCTGATCAACGGCCCCACCGGTGCCGGCAAGACGACCCTGCTGGACGCCATCTGCTTTGCCCTTTACGGCATAACCACCGGGGCCGAGCGGGAAGGGCGGGAAATGCGCTGCCAACACAGCCCGGATGACTTGCTTACCGAGGTCTGCTTTCGCTTTGAACTGGGCGGCGCGCGCTACCAGATTACCCGCAGCCCCGACCAGTCGCGCCCCAAGCAGCGCGGCGAAGGCTTTACCGAACACCGCACGCGGGCAGAGCTGTACCGGCTGGGCCCGGATGGCGACACCGCCGGCGGCCAGTTGCTGGTGGAGCAGAAGGTGACCGACGCCAACGCCGCCATCCGCGACATCACCGGCCTGAATGCCGACCAGTTCCGGCAGGTGATGGTGCTGCCCCAGGGGCAGTTTCGCAAACTGCTCATGGCGGACTCCAAAGACCGCGAGAAGATCTTCCAGGACCTGTTCCAGACCGGCATTTACAAGCACATTGAAGAGCGCCTGAAGCAGGCCGCCAGCCAGATTCGCCGCGATTACGAGGCCGGCCAGGAACGCATCGCCGGCATTCTCACCGCGGGCGATATAGAGAGCGAAGACGCACTGCGCGAGGAACTCGGCGCGCTGGAGCCCGCCCTGCACCAGGCGCGCGAGCGCAACCGGCAGGCGGTGTCTGACTACGAGCAGTGCGCCACCCGGCTGACCCTGGCGCGGCAACTGGAGCAGATGCGCCAGCACCGCGCCAGGGCAGCGCAAACCCTGGCCGCGCTGGAAGCCGAGGCGCAAGAGCGCCAGCGCCAGCAGGCACAGCGCGATAGGGCCGTGGCCGCCAGCCAGCTGCAGGTGCATCGGGAGCACTGGCAGCGCGCGGTGGCAGCGGCGGCGCAGGCGGATGACGCCTGCGCCCGGGCCAGAACGGCAGAGGCGCAAGCCCAGGCTGAAGCCGCCCGGCGCGGCGACGCCCTTGCCGCCGAACGCCAGCGCGATGACGAGCGCACCGGCCAGCGCGAACAGGTGCAGCAACTGCAGCGGCTTGAGCCCTTGTTGGAGCAGTGGCTTGCCACCGAGGCCCAGCAAGGGCGATGGGCCAAGGCGCTTGAGCAGGCCCAGGTCGACCTGACCCAGGCCCAGACCCAGCGGCAGGCGCGGGAGCGCGAGCGCGACCAGCGCGCCGCCGAGGTCGATGGCCTGACCAGCGCACTCAAGGCCAGTGACAGCCTGGAACTGGCCCTGCACCAGGCCCAGTCCGCGCTGGCCCGGGCGCGGCAGCGGGAGCAGCTCAGGGCCGAACTGGCCCAGGCGCGCCAACAGCACAGCACAACCGGCGCCCGGCGCGGGCAACAGGCCATCGCACTCGACAGCGCACAGCAGGCCCTGACCCGGCTGCGGCGTGACTGGCATCTGGGCCAGGCACGGCTGCTGGCGGCGGACCTTACCGAGGGCGAACCCTGCCCGGTGTGTGGCAGCCGTGAGCACCCGCACAAGGCCAGCGGCAATACCGCCGTGCCCGATGAAGCGAGCATCGAGGCGCAGGAACAGCACTGCCGCCAACTGAATGCCGCCCTGGCGGGCATGGATGCAGAGATGGCCGGCCTTGCCAGTGGCATTGCCGGGCTGGAGGCCCAGCTGAAGGCGCTGTCGGGTGGCAGTGACGATGACAGCGCAAGCCCGAACGACAACGACAGCGACAACATAAAAGACAAGGGCACCGCTGGCGCCGGAAACGCTACCCAGGCGTTGGCTCAACGCGTGCAAGCGCTGACTGAACAGCAGGCCGAGCGCCAACGGCAGCAGCAGGCGCTGCCGGAGCGACAAAACGCTCTGCAGGCGGCAGAACAGGCGCTCAGCAAGGCCGCCGGCGACGAGACACAGGCCCGGTTGACACTGGAAGGCGCGCGGGAGCGGCAGGCCGAGGCCGTTGCCGCAAGCCAGGCGCTGGCGGCCAAAGTGCCCGAGGTGGCCCGCAGCCGGCACACCCTGCAGGCGGCATTGGCTGAGGGGCAGCAGGCACTCGCCGACTTGGAGGCCGCCCTTGAGGGCGCCGTGCAGGCCGATGCCGAGGCGCGCCAGGCCCTGCGCATTGCCGGCTTGCAATCGCAGCAGGCGCGCGACAATGCCGCCGAGCGCCAGGCGGCGGCCGGGCAGGCCCGGGGTGATTTCGATGCCGCCCTGGCGGCGAGCCCTTTTGCCAGCGGCACGAACAGCGAACAGGCCAGCGTCGAGGCCCTCATGCCGCCGGCCGCGCTGGCGCAGCTGCAGTCGATGCTGGAGAGCTACCACGCGCGCCTGCAGGAAACCCGCACCACACTGGCCACCCTTGATCGCGAACTGGCCGGCCAGCCGGCGCTGGACAGCAGCGCCCTGGCCGCATCACTGGCCCAGGCCGACGCCGCCCGACAGGATTGCCAGACCACCTTGCAGCGCCTGCAGCACCGCCACACGGTGCTTACATCCACCGCCGGCAAACTGGCGCAGCAACAGCAGCGCAACAGTAAGCTGGACAGTGAGTACGCCGTGGTGGGCACCCTCGCGGATGTCGCCAATGGCCGGGCAGGGGGCAAGGTCAGCCTGCAGCGCTATGTGCTTGGGGTGCTGCTGGATGATGTACTGGTGCAGGCCAGTATCCGCCTGGGGCGTATGTCCGCCGGGCGCTACCAGCTATACCGGCGGCGCGCGGCAAGCAGCGGCGCCGGCGCCGCCGGACTTGAGTTGGACGTGCACGACGACTACACCGGCCATGCCCGGTCGGTAGCCACCCTGTCTGGCGGCGAGAGCTTTATGGCCGCGCTGGCGCTGGCTTTGGGCCTGTCAGACGTGGTGCAGGCCCAGGCGGGCGGTATCGCCCTGGACACCCTGTTTGTGGACGAGGGCTTTGGCTCGCTGGACACCGAGGCCCTGGAACTGGCGGTCAGCACCCTGCTGGAGCTGCAGCGGGCCGGGCGCACCGTGGGGGTGATCTCCCACGTGTCGGAACTGCGCGAGCAGATGGACGTGCGCATCGACATTCGCAGCGGCCGCGGTGGCAGCTCGCTGCAAGTCGTGTCACCCTTTGCCGCGCAGTCCCAATCACAACCACAGTCACAGTTATAGCCACAGTTACAGTCACAAGGAAGGTGAGGCCGCGGGGGATGGACCACTTCGAAACGATTCACGAGCGCGCCGTTTTACGCCACGGCGGCAAAGCGGCCCTCAACCGCCTGTTGCCTGCGGTCAAAAGCCCGCGTCAACTGGCCCGCACCCAGGATCATCGTTGGCTGGCGGAAATGGCCCGCTGCATCTTCCAGGCCGGTTTTGTCTGGCGCGTGGTAGACAACAAATGGGAAGGCTTCGAAGAGGTGTTTTTCGGCTTCCCGCCGGAGAAAATCGTCATGCTCAGCCCCGAGCAAATCGACCGCTTTGCCGCCAACCCGCTGATTATCCGCAATCGCCAGAAGGTCATCAGCGTGCAGCGCAACGCTCGCTTTGTGCTGGATGTGGCCCGGGAGGCGGGCAGCTTTGGCCGCTTTGTATCGAACTGGCCCGATCAGGATCTGGTGGGCCTGTTCCGCCGCCTGAAGCAGGGCGGAGACCGCCTGGGCGGCATGACCGGCCAGCGCGTGTTGCGCAATATGGGGCGGGATACCTTTGTACTTACCGGCGACGTGCTGCGTTGCCTGCGCGGGGCGGGCCTGGAAGTGGCCGCCAACCCCACCAGCCAGCGCGACCTTGCCCGCATACAAGCCACATTCAACGAGTGGCAGCAGCAGAGCGGCCTGCCCCTGGCCCATATCAGCCGAATTTGCGCCTGTTCGATGGAAAGCTAAACCGGTATTTAGGTAGACAAAAACAATAATATAGTCTAAAAATAGACCATCAGTTGGCTCCAAAGGGGCAGAAAATGAACCACGCAGAGGCTGTAAGATCCGACGAGGCCATTGTCACCGGCGCACTGCTGGAAGCGGGCGGCGAGTTGGGCCTGACCCTCGCCCAGCTGGCGGTGGCGGTTGGCGTGAGCACTGCCTCCATGAAGAACTACTCCCGCGGCACCGCCATCCTGTCCAGCCCGAAAACCCAGGAACTGGCGCTGGGCCTGGTGCGGGTATATCGCTCGCTGTATGCCATTGTGGGCGGCAACCGGGAGCAAATGCAGCACTGGATGCGCACCCCCAATCACCACCTGCGCAACGAAGCGCCAGCGAACCTGGTAACCCGCTACGAAGGGCTGGCGCTGGTGAATCACTACCTGGATGGCATGCGCGGCCGCCTGTAATGGACCCTTTGCTGTTGCGCACCAGTGCTGCCAGCGGGCATATCTGGCGCATTGTGGAATACCAGGAGGAGGCCGCCACGCGCAACATCACCCGCTCGGCCGCCGAGCAGGACCGGCTGGAACACCTGCTGGATGCCCACAAGCCCGCCTACCCGCCGAACACCCTGCACCTGCACTGGATTTTGCGGGCACCCTTTCGCTACCCGCCATTGCGCCACGGCTCGCGCTTTGGCCGCTACACCGAAATGGGCATTCTGTACGGCGCGCGTGAACGCGAGACCGCCATGGTGGAATCCGCCGTTTATCTATGGCTGTTCCAGCAGGGCCTGAGTGACCTGGGCCCGCTGGAGGTGATTACCGACGGGCGCAGCGCGCTGCACTTTGCGGTCAGCCACCCGCGCAGTGCAGACCTGACCAGCGCCGTACTGGAACCGTGGCACAGCCGCATTTCTGACCCCGGCGATTACCATTTTTCCCAGCAGCTGGGCAGCGCCCACCGGGAGGCCGGCAGCGGGCTGTTGTGGTTTGGCTCTGCGCGCTGGCCAGCCGGGGTCAACTGCGCGGTGCTGGACCCGGCGGCCATTGCCGCCAACACCGTGCCGGTGCAGAGCCAGTGGAACCTGCGTATCGACATGACCGCCTGCTGGTGGGGGCGCCCGGGCGGCGAGCGCTTCGAGGTGCGCTACAGCGATGTTGCCGATACCGCCGGCCGCATTCCCCATCCGGCGCTGGCGGTTTGATGCGCTGGATGGGCAGCCTGTTACACTCGCCCTTGCCGCGTTCGCTGCCGTTGGCAGCTGGCGCATGACGATTGACCCGAGGTTTTAGCCGCAATGCCGAAAATAGTTTGCCTGCTGGCGTTGATACTGGCCGCCACGCAACAGGCCAGCGCACAAACGCGTATCTTCAAATGCACCGGCGAGCAGGGCCAGACCGTGTTCAGCCAGCAGCCCTGTGGCGACAACGCAGTGGAAACCACCGTGCGCTCGCCGGATACCAGCACCGGCACCACCGATGAGGAGCGCGCCACCTGGCGGCGGGTGGCGGAATCCAACGAAGTGCGGGAGCTGCGCCGGGAAATCTCACGCCATGAAAACCGCATCAGCGAGCTGCAGAAGGCGCGCGAAATCGATATGCAGCGCCTGCGTGAAAAGGGCGACTACGGCAGCAATTCCCCCCCTGGCAAAACCTACGAAGAAGGGCTGCAGCCGCAACTGGATGCCCTGGACAGCGGCTACCAGAAGCGCATTGATGCCGAGCAGAAAAAAATCGAGCAAATCAACGCCCAGATCGACGCGTTGAACCGGGGCAGCGAGCGCCGCTAAGCGCAAGCCCCGGCGGGTTCAGGTCAGCTGATAACGCACCGGCATAGAACGCAGCCCGCCCACAAAAATCGCCTTGATCCACTCCGGCTCGCCGTTGAAGGCCATAGACTGCAAGCGCGGCAGCAATTCCTTGAAGAAACAGCGTAACTCCAGCACCGCCAGGTGCTGGCCAAGGCACATGTGCGAGCCATAACCAAAGGCGAGCTGGGTTTTTGGGTCGCGCCGCAGGTTGAGTGTGTTGGGCGCATCGAAGGCCGCCGGGTCGCGGTTGGCGGCCGGATACCACAGGGCCACATTGTCGCCGGCGCGGATGGTTTTGCCGTGCAGCTCGGTATCGGCGGTGGCCGTGCGCACCATGTGCCGCACCGGTGACACCCAGCGAATGATCTCCCGCGCCGCGCCGTCATCAAGTGCCCGTGTGTCGCGCCACAGGGCAAGCTGCTCCGGGTGTTCCAGCAGGGCCTTCATGCCGCCGCCAATGGCAGCGGAAGTGGTGTCGTGCCCGGCACTGGCGGTGATGATGAAATAGCTGGCCTGGTCCAGCATGTTCATCGGCTCCCCATCCACCTCCGCGTTGGCCAGCACAGTGGCCAGGTCATCCTGCGGGTTGCGTTTGCGGTCTTCGATGACTTCGGCGAAATAGGCCCCAAACTCGTTGAGCACCTCCACCCCGGCGGTTTCCGAGTCGCCGCGCTGCAGCTCTGGGTCCTGGCCGCCAAACATTTCCTGGGTCAGGCGCAGCATGGTGCCTTCGGCTTCCCGTGGCAGGCCGAGAATCGACAGGATAATGCGCAGGGGGAAGAGGAGGGCGATGTCCTTCACAAAGTCGCACTCCTCGCCCATTTCCTGCATGCGATCGACAAATTCCTTCGCCAGCAATTCAACCTCCGCCTGCAGTTTTTCGATACTGCGGGGCAGGAACCACTCCCGGGTCACCTTGCGCATTTTCAGGTGCTTGGGGCGGTCCATGTGAATGAGGGTTTCCAGCCCGTTAGGCGTGCCGAACTGGGCCAGCAGGGCATCTTCAAAGGCACTGGGGATGAGAATGGTGCGCGGCGCGCTGAGGAAGCTGTCGTTCTGGCTGCCGATGTGGCGAATGTCGTCGTAGCGGGTCAGCGACCAGAAGGGGCGGTAGTCCGGGTGCTCCACGCGGGACAGCGGGTCGGTGCTGCGCAGGTGGTCAAACAGCGCGTACATACTGCGCTCGTCGCCCATCACCAACGGATCGAGCACATCCGCCGCCTGAAACCCGTCCAGCTTGACCTGTGCCTGTGTGTTCACCACTCACTCCTTTTTTATTGTTCCGCCTGGGTGGCGAAGGCCATCAGTATGGCCCAGCGCTCGCGCAAAACAGGAGTGATATATGGCCAAAAAGCGGTTAAATTCTGGCCCTTGTCATCGCGTTGGCAGTGATTTCAACACCGCAAGCCTCATCTGGCTGCACCGCCCCTAGGGCCGTCACCGGCAAAGCGAAACACCGCAGCGGCCCAGGCCAGTTCTTCTATCTGGGCCAGCAGGCGCTCGGTGTCCCGGGCGCTGGCACTGATGCCCTCTGCGTTCTTTCGGGTTACCGCGTCCATGTCGGATATGGCGGCGTTGACCTGTTCAATACCTGTGCCTTGCTCGCGGCTGGCGGTGGCGATCTGGGTGATGAGTTCACTGAGGCGGGTAACTTTCTCTACCAGCGCGTCCATGGATGTGCCGGCCTCGCGCACCAGTGCTGCGCCGCTCTCTGTATCGGCACAGGAGGTGTCTATCAGGGTGCGAATTTCCCTGGCCGCCTCCGCCGAGCGCCCGGCCAGGCTGCGCACTTCGCTGGCCACCACCGCAAAGCCCCGGCCGTGCACGCCGGCGCGGGCGGCCTCCACCGAGGCATTCAAGGCCAGCAGGTTGGTCTGGAAGGCAATGCCGTCGATCACCTCGATGATCGCCGCCATGCGCCCGGAATGCGCCGTGATGCTCCCCATGGTGCTGACCACCTGATCCATCAACGTGCTGCAGCGGGTAACCGTGGATGCCGAATCGCGCGCCAGCACGCTGGCCTGTTCCGCATGGTCGGCATTCTGCTGCACGGTGACGGTGATTTGCTCCATGCTGGAAGCGGTCTGCTCCAGCGACGCTGCCTGCTGCATGGAGCGGTCGGCGAGTTCACTGTTGCCGCCGGCCATGTCCCGGGCCGCCGGGCTGGCCACATCAATACCCCGTCGCACGTCTCCGGCAATGCCGGCCAGGCTCTTGCGCATCAGATCGAGACTGGCCAGCAGGCGCCCAACGTCGCCCCGTTGTGCGCCGGGCGCGGCAACGCCCAGGTTGCCCGCGGCAATCTGGCTGGAAAATAGCACAGCCTGGCGCAGTGGCTGCAACAACGTTTGGCGCTGGTGCCAGGCCATCCACAATAGCAGGGGCAACCCCAACGCCAGCAGCGCTGCCTGGGCCATAGCCAGCGCGGGGGAGGGCGCCTGGGCGGCACGCCAGCCAAGGCCGCTTGCCACCATAACCAGCAGGGCCGAAAACAGAGGAATGAGGGCCGACGACAGGCCCGCCAGGCGCTTGAACAGGCGCGGCAACACGCCGCGCCAGCCCGTGCTGACAATGCGACCATGGCGCACCGTGAGGGGGGCGCTGCCATCGGCGTGCATTTTCCGGTACGCCTGGGCTGCCATTTTGATGGCGGCCGGCTGGGCACGGCTGCGCACCGACACAAAACCCACCGGCTGCCCGTCTTCGTACAGCGGAATGACCTGTGCGCGAACCCAGTAATAGTCACCGTTCTTGCGCCGGTTCTTCACCAGGCCCACCCACATATTGCCGGCCTTCAGGCAGCGCCACAGGTCGGCAAATGCCGCCTGGGGCATATCCGGGTGGCGCACGATGTTGTGGGGCGCGCCGATCAGTTCCGCACTGCTGAAGCCACTGACCTCGATAAAGTGGCGGTTGGCGAAGGTGATATTGCCGCGAAGGTCGGTGTGGGAAATCAGCAACTGGTCGTCGGCGACGGGGTATTCTCGGGACGTGACGGGCTGGTTGTTACGCATACTGGCTCAAACTCCTGGATACAGCGGAGCGGTTCGCCATCAGCGTTGGATGCCGTCAGGGCAGGGCGCTCGGCCCTCCCGGTGCTTGGCGCCAGTGTCGACCCGCGACAGATGCTATCGGCCGAATCGCCACTGGCTTGAGGCGGTTATTGCGTGCTGGGCTGGTTTACCTGCTATTTCCCAACACCCGGGGACGGCGCAGGCCGGCCAGCAGGAGCAGCAGGGCGGTTAGCAACAGGGCCGGAGCACTGTTCACCGGCACAGGCCTGGGCGCTGGTGGCTCCGGCTCCTGCGGCGGCGATGTCTCATCGTCAACGGAGAGGGTCGCTACCTCGGACAACAACGGGCATTCATTTTCATTGCACGTCATCAGAACGCGCACCTGTTGACCATCCATCGCTGAGGTGATGTTTGCGATGCTCAAGGTATCGCTGTTTTCCCCCACGACGTCAGCGCCAGACGCCGCCACCCAGGTTGCGCCACCGTCCTGGCTGAACTGCCACTGGTAGCTGGCCGGGCTGGCAATCACGGTGCCGCCGGCAAAATCGGGAGCATTGTCGCTGCCGTAGGCGCTGGCTTGTACCACATTGGCTACTACTGAAAACGTCGCGGTGTCACCGGCTGTCAGCGCCTGGTTTGCTGGCCCGGTATCGATTACCAGCGCTGCGGGCACGGTGGCGAAGCCCGCCGACTGGCCGCCACCAGCCACCGTGGGCAGGCCGTTGGCATCCACCGCCGTGCCCAGATTGAGTGCACTGCCGGCGCTGGAGCCTGTACCGATGCCAAGGGCGGCGCCGCCGGGAATGGCGGTCAGGTCCACCTCAAGGAAGCTACCGCTGCCTTCAATGGCATCCAGGCAGCCGTCGTTGTCCGCATCCAGGTCCAGCGCATCCACAATGCCATCGCCGTCGGTGTCGCGCCGGCAATAATCAAACGCGATGATCGGGTCATCAAAATTCAGGGCCGTCCCGCTGCTCAGGCCATGAATGTAAATGCGTACCGAGTAGGTGGTGGCAGGCATCAGGGCGTAATCCACAATATCCAGCGCGCGCCGTCCGTTGGTGCCAGTTTGCCCCGCGCCAGAGGCCAAGGTGCCCAACACCGTCGTGTTGGCGGGCGTGGAAAAACCGTCGGTGGAAATTTCAAAGGTGGCGTTGAAGGTAGGGTTGCTGGTAAGGCCCGTGCGGTAGCCAAACCAGTCCAGATAGGCGACAAATACGGCAGACTGTGTGGTAAACGAATAGGCCAGGTACTCATTGAGGGCCCTGGCATCGTTCAGGTCGGTGGCATTGAGGTTGGTGATATCCAGGCTGTTTGAGCCATTATGTGAGGCGTTAAAGCCGCTGCCCGCGGTCAGGTTAGAGACGCTGGCCGGAACAATAATATTCAGCACATTGGCGTTGGACGGGGGAAATGCGGGGCTGTTAAAGGGGTGGGAAATAGCCACTACATTGGGGGTGCCCGTGTACACCGGCGCCCGATCACCGGGGAAGTCCGTGTCGTAGCAACCTTCCTCGATATCCGTCAGGCCATCATTATCATCATCGATGTCGAGGGCATCCGCGATACCGTCTACATCGCTGTCCTGGGCGGTAGCGCCAACGCTGATACCCAGCAATACGGATATCAGAACACATCGCCACCAGGCGGAGGCGAGCAGTAGGGCGTTTTGGATGGCAGTCGACATGGTGTAAACCCTCAGATAATTAGTGGGTATTATAATGCAATTCTCCAACGCAGAGTGTCACCCAAGTATCAATTGACTTTTCGGCCCTTGCCACTTTGCGCGCGCAAACGATTTTCGGTTTGTACATAAACCGTGTCGGTGGTGGCCATGCTGGCGTGGCCCAGGTCTTCCGAGAGATCCTTCAGCGCGCGGCCGCGTTCCACCTCCATGCTGGCGCCGGTATGGCGCAGCCAGTGGGTGGAGGCCTCCCTGAGCTTGCTGGCGCTGTCTTCGCCCTGTTCCCGGCGCATGTCCTGGTAGGCGAGGTCGAAGACCTCCTGCACGATGCGGGCAAGCTGGCGCGACGTCATACCGCCGCGGCCGCGGATTTTCTCCACAATAGGGTAGTTTTCGCCGCTGGATGGCAGGGGGCTGAGGCCGCGATAGGCCCGGTAGCGCTTGAGGTAGGGCAAAAAGCTCTCCGGCACCGTAATATCGCGCAGTTTTCGGCCTTTTCCGTAGATTTTAAGCCACCAGTTACTGTCTGAATCCTGCCAGAAATGGCCCATCGCCGGCGACCAGGTTTTGCGCTCGGACAACTCCGAAATCCGTAAAAACAGCACCTTCAGCGCGCAAATCACGAACAGGCTGCGCTCGAAAACCGGGTCTTCATCGGCCATTCTCAGGGCAACCCGGAATACATACTGCCACTGATGCTCCGTCAGGCGCCGCGGCTCCTTGACCTGCGCATCCTTGATGAAATGCCGGCAGTCGGCCTTGGCAATCTGCGCCGGGTTCCCGTAGAGATACTCCTCATTCATCAGGTATTTGTAGAAGGCAATAATGCCGGTGAAGGTTGCGGTGAGCGTTTGCTGCGACGGCCGGTATTTCTTCTTGTCCGGCTCAACATTGCTGGCCTTGGCGTTCTTCGGCAGGCGCAGCCTGAACGGTGCCCAGGCGCTGTTGGGTGTATAACAGCCGTTGATCAGCTGGAATTTGTCGTGGTTGGTCAGGCAAATCCAATTGAGCGGCGGTTCCCAGCAAAAATCCGCATAGTCCAGAATGTCTGACTTGCGCAGTTGATCCATTGGCTTACCCTTAACCAGGAACACCCACAGCAGAAAGCGCTCTGTTTCATTGCGAAAGCGCGTAAATGTGTGCTCGGATTTGTTACGGCCAATATACAGCAGGAACTCCTGACCCCATAGCCAGTGGTTCATCCACCAACTATCGCCAGCGGCCAGAAACGTGCGCAGGTCAGGATAGTCCCTGAAGTCCAGGTGCTTCAGGCTGTCGTGAGTTGGATACAGTGGTACAGGTTTTGGGATAGCCATGGATGCGCCAATTGGGTGGAGTTTTGTATTGAGGGCTATCTTACGGGCCTTTACCTCTATAGTCCAACACTAGACAGTATTGGACATAGCAAAGTATGAAGTGGATGGCAGCCTAGCTCGCTTCACCCGTTTATATGACCTCTACTCCCTCTGCACTCGCTACACTGCCACGTATATTCAGCAAATCGTCGATAGTGCTCTGCCATGCTTGAAGCCACTGATTACATCGCCATCCAGAACCTTATTCATTCATATCCCAAGCGGCTGGATGCGGGCGACTTAACCGGTGTTGGCAAGTTGTTCGTTAACGCGGCGGTATATTTTGAAGGTGAGGACGCGCCTGTTCGCAATGACCCTGCCGAAATCACCCGCCGCTTCAGCGAGTTTCTTCAGCTCTACAACGGCGTGCCGCGAACGCGGCATGTGGTTGTTAATCTGATGATTGACCCTGTCTCGCCGGACAGAGTCGAAGCCAGCAGTACGGTGGTTGTGTTCCAGCAGACGCCCGCCCTGCCCTTGCAGCCGATCATTACCGGCGACTACCAGGATGTGTTCGAGCGAGTATCCGGCGTTTGGCGCTTTGCCGAGCGTCACATTTCCAACGACCTTTATGGCAACCTCAGTGCCCATGGGCGATTTGCCATCGGGCCCCGAGCCGACGATGCCACGGCCGGCGAACCGTAAACCGTCAACCCGACGACACTCCCTTGATTCCATTCAGGCGTATAGTCTCGCGTAGTCGCCCGTGTGCGGCTGTTACTTCGCACATTTCACCGATCACACAGAGGCCACCCCTATGAAGCTCGGACGTATCAAGCATCGCGCAACCATCATTGCCGAATCTGGACTGATTGATGTCGAGCGCGCATCCAAGGGGCGGTTTCCGTCGGACCTGGACGATCTGATACCACAGCTGGCGGCTGTGATGAGCTGGTTTGAGTCCGAGCGCCCGGCCGTGACTGATCCGCGAACGCAGGCGGAACTGGAGGCTGATCTCAGCCAACTGGATGCGCCCCTGCTAAGGCCCCGGCAGATTTTTGCCGTCGGCATCAACTACAGGGGGCACGCCGACGAAGTGGATTTAGCGCTGCCGCCCTCGCCGATGATCTTTACCAAGTTTGCGTCGTCTCTCACCGGACCAGGCAGCACAATCGTGTTGCCACCAGGCACAGTTGACTGGGAGGTGGAGCTGGTTGCGGTGATTGGCCAGGGCGGGCGCAATATCGCGCCAGAGACGGCCCTGTCTCATGTTGGCGCCTATTGTGTCGGGCAGGATCTTTCGGAACGGACTCACCAGATGGCCTGTTCGCCGGCCCAGTTCAGCATGGCCAAGAGTCACCGGGGGTTTGCCCCCATTGGCCCCTGGCTCACCACTGCCGACGAATTGGATAACCCCCAGGATCTTGCCATTGCCTGCGATCTGGATGGCGAGGTGATGCAAAGTGCGCGAACGTCGATGATGCTTTTCGACCTGCCCACACAGATTGCCTACCTGTCGTCCATTTGCGAGCTCTACCCGGGTGACCTGATTTTTACCGGCACGCCCGCCGGCGTTGGCCTGTCGCACCAGCCCCCACGCTTCATTCGCCCCGGGGAGGTGCTGCACTCGCGTATTGAAAAGCTCGGGGCGCTGCGCAACCCGTTTGTTCAGGGCAGCGCCGGCGGTTGATGAACTCGGCACCC
Organism: Parahaliea mediterranea; assembly: GCF_003402235.1. Taxonomy (GTDB): domain Bacteria; phylum Pseudomonadota; class Gammaproteobacteria; order Pseudomonadales; family Halieaceae; genus Parahaliea; species Parahaliea mediterranea. Next base: position 278,010 of record NZ_QEWO01000001.1, on the reverse strand, counting down.
TGTGGCCACCAGAGCGGGCTCAGAGTTCGGCAAACAGCGCCTGCAGGAAGCGAGCGCCCTCTTCTGCCAGTGCATCCTGTGACGGTGCCAGTGGTCGCCAGATTGCGGCGGCCTCTGCGATGGTTGTGCAATCGGGCGTAAAGGACTCGATGACGCAGTCGCCCTGATAGTTGATGTCGCGCAGTGCGCTGGCCACATCGCTCCAGTGGACCTGCCCCAGCCCCGGCGTGCCCCGGTGACTTTCACTGGCGTCGAGGTAAACCAGATCTTCGCCTGCCAGGCAGATGGCGTCGTAAACACTCTGCTCTTCGATATGCATATGAAAGGTGTCAAGGTGGATGCGAACCGATGGCAGGCCGATATCGCGGATCAGCTGCTTTACCTGTGCGGCGGTATTGATAAGGTCGGTTTCAAACCGATTCAGCGGTTCAATGGCAAGTGTCACGCCGTGGTCTGCGGCCATCTGGCCGGCCTCGGTGAGTCCCCTCACCGCAAGTTCCCACTCCCGATCCCGTTGTTGCTGCGGTATCTTCCGCCGTTTGCCCGTCGCAGAGTAGGCAGGCCCCACCAAATGATTGACACCGAGCTGCTCACAGATAGCCAGGGTACTGCGTATATAGTCCAGTGCGTTCTGTCGTATCGATGGATCCGCATGGGTGAGATCACGATCCGGGCTGAAAGCGCCGGAAACATACAGGCGCAGGGGGTAGTCAGCATGTACGGCTTTGATCTCATCGACATCGATAAGAACCGGGGACTCCACCGGCACAGTGAATGCGTCGAAGCCCATTCTCGCCGCATGTTCGATCAAGGGCGTTGATTCGCGCGTAAAGGGTGACTGCCATACCCAGGCATTGACGCCGACACCAATGCTCACCCCACCATCCTCCGACCTGCATTAAAGTCAGTGCTATTCACTCGACTCACCCATGGCCCAGCGCATGGCTTTTGAAAGTAGCTCGCGATAGGCGGGTATCCCGTAGGTTGCCGGTTGGTGGCCGATTGCGGAGTAAAACGCCCTGCCCTGCCCCAGCCGGTGCCGCCAAACCTGCGGATGCTCGCCGTCGCTCCCCATGCGATCCGACCAGCCTTCCATCCACCCGGAATCAACAGGCCCGTGGGTTTCATAGCTATCAGGGTCTATCGTTACAAGGATTTCATAGCCTTTATCGCGCGGGCTGGCATCAAAGGCATACCACTCCTCGGCAGGTATCTGCCAGGGCGTGCTCAGGTGCTCGGTCACCACCGAATCAAGGTCTGTCCGGTACAGTTCAGCATCCTGGAACTGGGGCATCATGGTATGGCCGATAAACTGTGCGCCGATCAGCGTTTGTACGTACCAGGGCCACTGGTAGCTGGTGTCGCCCCCTGACCCGTGTACACCAAGCCATCCGCCACCATTTGTCAGCCACTGCTTCAGCGAGCTGCGTTGCTCATTGGTCAGAACATCGCCCGAGACATTGTTCCAGATCACCAGATCGAAGTTGTCCAACACGCCGGGGTTGTGCACTGCAGCATTGTCAGTAACAAACACATCCCAGCCGTGAGCTTGCGCCAGTTCGGTGAACAGCGCGTCTGCGACGGGCAGTGCATCAATATGGCGAAAGCCATTGGTCTTGTTGAAGATCAGCACCGCTGGTTTGCTGAACTGCGGCAATGCCGGTGGTTCGGTTTCATAATCGTGGGACGGAATAATGCCGATATACTTGTAGTAAGCATAGGCGCCGGCGCCTAGCAGAGTAAGAATACCGGCAAAAGTCAGGGCGCTGATTTTTAACCATCGTGGCATAGTGCTTTACCTTGTTTACAGGCGACCTTGCGCCAGTTGTTTGACAGCGTAATCACAGGCCCTGGCAGTCAATGCCATATAGGTCAGCGAGGGATTAACGCAGGAAGATGAGGTCATGCAGGCGCCGTCGGTGACAAACACGTTGGGCGCACCGTGCACCTGGTTGTGCGCGTTGACCACGGATTGCGCCGGGTCATCCCCCATGCGGGCAGTGCCCATTTCATGGATTCCCAGCCCCGGCTCACCCATTTCTTCCATCCTGACTGTGAACACAGCGCCAGCCGCTTTCATCAGCCCCTCACCCTGCTCCAACATGTCATCGCGAATCATGCGCTCGTTATCGCCCCACTGGCAGTCAAAGCCCACCTGTGGAATGCCAAACCGGCCCACCTTCTTCGCGTCTAGATACATGCGGTTGTTGTATTGCGGTAAGACCTCCCCAAAACCCGCCAGGTGGAAGACCCAGGGGCCGGGCTTGCGCAGGGATTCCTTCAGTTCAGCGCCAAAGCCCTTCTTATTGAAGCCGGTTTTCCAGTCCATACGCATGGCCGCGCCCTGGTAGCCATAACCCCGAAGGAAACCGGCATCATCATCCTGGCCGCCGAGGTTTCTGAACCGGGGGATATAGGTGCCGTTGGGTCTGTTGCCAAACCAGTAGCGGTCCATGTCGTCGTAGAAAATACCCGTAACCCCGACGCCATACACGTGGTCCATCAGGTAGTGGCCGAGCGCCCCGCTTCGATTGCCCAGGCCATCCGGAAAGGCCTCACTGCGCGAATTCATCAGTATCTGTGTACTGCCCACTGTCGAGGCGCACAGAAAGTACAGGCGGGCTCTAAAGGCACTGCGCTCACCGGTCTTGCTGTCGATCACATGAACGGCGCTGACCCTGCCACCTTGCGCATCGTATTCCAGGCGCTCGACCACTGCATTCGCCTTGAGGGTCAGGTTGCCGGTGGCACGCGCAGCGGGCAGGGTCGCGCTGTGGGAACTGAAATAACTGCCTGTTGAGCAGCCCCGGTCACAGGGTCCGCAATAATGGCAGGCCGCGCGCCCGTTGTGATCTTCGCTCAGGATCGCCACACGGCCGATGGTCATGTGCACATGGGGCGCCTTCTTGCGTAAACGCCCCTGGATCGTTTTCTCCAGTGCATGCATTTCCATCGGCTTGAGAAATTCGCTGTCGGGCAGTTCATCCAGGCCAAGCGCTTCGCCGCTAATGCCGGCAAACTTTTCTACATGGCTGTACCAGGGGGCCAGGTCGCGGTAACCGATCGGCCAGGGGATACCGTGGCCATCAGTAGCGTTCGCTGTGAAGTCCTGTTCACACCAACGGTAGGTCTGTCGCCCCCATATTAATGATCGTCCGCCCACCACATCGGCTCGCATCCAATAGAAGGGCTTTTCGGCATCAAAGACGTAGGGATTGTCCTTGTCATTGTTCCAGAATTGCCGGTTGCCTTCGTTCAATGCATAACCGTGGCTCTGGATCGGGTACTCGTTTTCGTACAATTCGCGGGGCTTTTTTCCCTGGTAGGGAAGCTTCCAGTCCGGGGCGTGTTCGCCGTAGTAATCCAGGCCGGGTGTGATATCCCTGCCGCGTTCCAACACCAGGACTTTCAGCCCCTTCTCGGTCAACTCCTTGGCTGCCCAGCCGCCACTGATACCAGAGCCGACCACAATGGCGTCAAAGTCGTAGTTTTCGCTTTGTATCATTCTCAACTCGCTAGTAAGGGGTACCGGCCCAACTACTGTCGTCAGGGCCAAGTTCTCGGTTACCATCGAAGGTCATGGGCATGGCTTCGTAGCGCAGTACCTGCGTTGCACCTGCTTCAGAGGTGAAAAAGCCCCAGATGGTCAATTCTTTCATCTGGCAAATAAAAGGCGCATCACTGACAAAAACACGTTGCGTATTGCCAAAGTCGTACCAGGCGGAGTCACTGGCCGCCGATTCAAGCGCTTCCAGACAGTCGCTTTGTTGCGCGGGTTCAAGCATTTCGAAACTCTTCCCGTACGAGCGCTGCGTGCTGGCCATCAACTCAGCCAGGCCCTGGTCAAAAATGGCCCGCTCCGCGTTGTTTAGCCAGTCTTGCACCATGTTCTCGATGAAACCCGGCACACCGGCATCAATCGCGCCGGGCGTATCGGTGGCTGGCATGATGGTTTCTGCAACCGCGGCGACTGTGCGTCGCTGGGCTTCGTTAAAGTAGTTGGCAGGTGTGCGGTTGTAGTTTGCCCGAGCCAGGTAGTGCTTCTGCTCGTCGCTCAACGCCATGCTGATGCGCGTGGCGGCAACGCCGCTCACCAGCAGCGCTGCACATTGCATGAATTCACGTCGATTCATTGTTGGGACACCTCTGTTGCTACGTTTTTTCGGGCGAAGCACAGCAGGCGTCGCCACGGCACGGCTATGATGAGTCCCAGTGCAATGCATGTGAATGTCTGGTACGGCCAGTGGTTGAAGTAATAGCCGCCTACCTTGAACAGGCTGTAACCCCAGTACACCACATTCCAGCCGGTGAGATGGTAAAGCTCGTAGAACATCCAGGCGGTTGGAACCAACAGAAACCTGAAAAACAGCGCAACGACAATGCCCAGAATGAGCCGGCGACGCTGGTTGCCAGGGCGGTATCTCATCACAGTATTCACCACACGGTTCAAAAAGGAAAAATGTGCCATGGCTTTGCAGTCATGGCACCAAAAAGCGCTCGCTGCCGCTATGGGCGAGAACACTTAGCCATTGCCAAAGGCGTACCTCAAGGTCACCCCGATCTCGCGCTCGGGTACAAAGCGAACACCGTAATAGCCGGCTTCGAAGGTGCCGTAGTACGTCTGTGCTTCGCCGCGATCAAGGTACTGATCCTCATCGAGAAGGTTCTTGGCCCAGACGCTCACTTCCCATGGGGAATTAACACCGCGAATACCGGCAAACAGATTCAGAATGCCGTAAGCGTCTGCCTCGAAGTCCATGCCGGTATCTTCTTGCGCTCCGTAGTAGTTGTAGAGTGCACGCACATACGCGTCGCTTGAAAACAGGTTAAAACTGTATTCCGTCTGCAGCACGCCGGACCATTTCGGCGTCGTGGCGATGCGCGTGTCTACATTGCAGTAGATAACCGAATTGCCGCCGAAATCCTCCAGGGTCAGATTGCCGATGTCACCGGAATCTGGTTCGCCATCCAGGTTGGTGTCACGGCAGGGAACGCTCGCATCGTCAAACGTGCCGTCCGCATAGGCGGTATTGAGCTGAACCCACCAACTGTCATTGATGCTGTAGGCCACTTCCAGCTCAAAACCGTCGACTGTGGCATCCCCCGGGTAGGTGAAGCCGCCGGATTGTATGGTGTCGCCCGCGCCGATATAGGGGATGTCATTGAAGCGGCCAATAAAATTGTCAAATTGCTGATGAAACAGTGATGCGTTTACCCGCAGGGTGCGATCCATCAGGTCTGAGCGCAAGCCGATCTCGTAGGAGTCAGACTCCTCGGCATCGCCCTGGATAAGGTCTTCCGATACCGGCGCTGTTACGCCGACCGTGACACCGGCCGGGCGCCAGGTGTGGCCATAGGTCAGGTAGGCCATTACCTCATCACTGAATTCATGTTTGAGTGATGCAGTGTAAACCCAGGCATCCTGCTTCTGTGACGCTGGCTGGGTGAAACTTGACCCCGCCAGCACCAGATCACAGTAGCCGTTATACGTCTCGTCACCGTTAAAGCCGACACCGAGGCCTACCAGACTGCCGCAGAGTCCGTTCAGGGGAGCGCCGGGTGCAATGCCGATGGCGATTTCCGCCTCACTGGTGGTAATGGTCTGGGAGCGCTCCTCCTCCGTCTCCAGGTAACGCACGCCTATTTGGAGGTCGGTCTGCTCGCTCAGATGCAGGGTGGTGTTGCTGTAAATGGCATATTCTTCCATGACAATCGGAATACTGCCGTCTACGGCAATGAGATAGTCGGGGTTTGCGCCACCCAGGCTGTCTGGGGCCAGTGGAGAACCAAAGGCGCCATCCAGCGGGGAAAACTGCTCGAAGGTGGTCGAAGTGTCTGTTTTCATGTACCAGAGACCAATCAGGTAGTCGGCAAAGGCATCGGGGGTATCCGATTCCAACCGCAACTCGTGCGAATCCACTTCGAAGGCCGACACCGTTTTCTGCGGCTCAGTCCAGCCTACAACGGCATTGGCGGTATCCTGCTCGCGGTCGATGTCAAAGGAGTTGTCCTGGTAGGCCCCGTTATAGATGAGCACATGGCGGGGAATTTCCAGCGACATTTGAAGGGTAGTAACATTGAACTCCTGCGGCCCACCCGATGGCCCCTCCATGACCGATACACCGCGGCGGTTACCAATCGCCGGGCCGTTGTAACCGGCACCGGGGCCGTTCACTTCAACCATGTTGGTTCGCTCGGATTCCAGCCACTGGTGAGTCAGCGATGCGTCGAAGTAGTCCGTAGGCGCCCACAACAGCGTAGCGCGCCAGCTGCGGGTTTCGCGTTCCGAGACGATGCCGGAGTTGGCGCTCTTGACCCGGTTCCCCTCATCTTCGTCAAACATGCCCGCCACCCGCAACGCCAGGCTGTCGCGAAGGATTGGCACGTTAATGGCGCCCTGGTAGTTGCGCGCCCCCTGGTCGCCGCCAGAAGCTGAGACATACCCTCCGAGAGCGTCCAGGTCCGGGCGACGGGTGGTGACAGTGATTGCCCCTCCGGGTGCCGGGCGCCCGCGCAATGTCCCCTGCGGCCCGCGCAGTACCTCCACCTGGCCAACATCATAAATGCTTTGAAAGGCGTAGTTGGCGTCGACGGGTGTTTCGTTGATGTACACATCCACCGCGGGTGCCGCCGAGGCCTGTGAGTCAAAGCCAACCCCCCGCACCTGTGCGACAGCCCCGAAGCCGTCACCGCCTTCCAGCGATAGCCCCGGCGACAATTGCTGAAGATCCTCGAAACGGAACAGATTGTAGTCGGCGATATCCTGGGGGGTTATGGCCGTCACTGTCATCGGTACATCTTGCAGGCTTTCGGCGCGGCGTTGCGCGGTGACGATAACCTCTTCCAGCATGCCAGCTTCACCGGCACCCGTTGTTTGACCGCTGGCCGAACCACTGTTCAGTGATATCAGGGCTGTGGCGACGGCTGTCGCCAGTTGATGGGGCTTGTACATTGCAGTACTCCTGCGCGAACCGTTATAAGGATTATTGTGTCGGCCCGGATTTCCACTCATGGGCAGAGTGCCGGCTGGGCCCTTGGTTATATATATCTAATTGATAATATAATGTGGCCGCGGGAGAAATGTAAACGTATACATTGGTGTTTGCAAGCCCCGTGATCGCGCTCCCTGGTCGCCTCCTTGATCACCCCTTTAAACGCCGATTGCCGCCCTTTAATTGCCCTTTTTTGCCGGGACGCAGGGCTCAGTATGTGATTTATTCTTACCATTAAGATAATATCACCCTTCAAATTCAAGAGGCATTGCCAACATGAAAGCCGTCCGCTGTCACAACCACGAAGTCTGCGTCCACGATGTACCAGCCCCATCCGGCGAAGGCGTGCGCGTGCGCATTGCCTCCGCGGGTATCTGCGGGTCGGATTTGCACTTCTGGCAGCAGGGCTTCCCTATTCCCTTCACCCTTGGCCATGAAATTGCCGGCATTGCAGAGGACGGAACGCCGGTTGCCATAGAGCCTACGGTGTACTGTGGGCACTGCGAACGCTGCGTACGCGGCGACTACAACCTGTGCATTCGCGGCACCGAGGCGGTGATGGGCGTGGGCCGTGATGGCGGCATGACGGAGGAATTGATAGTGCCCGCCAAGTGTCTGGTGCCCCTGCCCGGCGGGGTCCGCGCGGAAGATGCCTGCCTGGTGGAGCCGCTGTCGGTTGCCGTGCGGGGTATCGCCCTGGCGGGCATCAGCGACAAGCACAAGGTGGCGGTCATCGGCGGCGGCAGCATCGGCCAGTGCGCTGTGGCCATCGCGCGCCAGGCAACGAGCCAGGTGCATCTTTTTGCGCGCCACGACGCCCAGTTGCGCGCGGGCGAAATCCTGGGGGCAACCCTGGACGGTGAACTGGACGACTTTGACCTGGTCATCGACTGCGCCGGCACTGATGCCGCCATGGAGCAGGCGGCCAACCTGTGCCGCCCGGGCGCGACGATTCTCATGCTGGCCTCGTACTGGGGCGGGCTGACCATGCCCGCCATGCAGATGATGATGAAGGAATTGCGCACCGTCACCTCCATGGCACAGGCGCGTCAGGGGTTGGTGCGGGACGTAGAAATTGCGGCGGCGGCGCTGGCCCGCAACCCGCTGATTGCGCCAACGCTCATCACCCACCGACTGCCCCTGGAGGCAGCCCCGGAAGCCTTTAATATCGCGGCGGATCGCGCGAGCGGCGCCATCAAGGTCGCCTTCAACCCCTGAGCAAGCTAGTGCGGTGGCAAGCCGGCAACGTCGGCATCACTGACTCCGCCCTGGTAGTGCAGGTGGCCGGGAAACCCGATGGCTTGCCAGCCGGCGCTGTGCTGATTTGCTCCGTGACGCGGCGCCGCCAGAAAACCCAGCAGGGTGTTAAAGCGCAGGCTCTGGAACAGGGCCTGCTGCTCTGCTGGCGAATGGGCCAGGTGCCCGTCCTCAAGTTGCTCTAAAAAGCGCTGTTTGGTCGCTGCCGCCAAGGCACTCCAGTTGTCTGCACCCGCCGCCCGGGCCGCTGCCCTGAACAGGCCCAGCCCGCTGCGGTACAGGGGCAGTTGATCTGCCCCTTCGTGCAACAGCAGCTTGTCGATGAAGTTGACCACGCCGGCATCGCGCACACTGATGCCATTCACTGGCGGCAGCAGCAGGTCGCAGGCAGCCTCCAGTGTTTGCAATTCATCCACATGCAGCACCGCCGGGCGGTGTGACGCGGCAGCCGCCAGCAGCGCCTGCGGGTGCGCCGCCATGGCGCTCGCCAGGCTGGCGGCGGTGAGTTTGAGAAAATGACGGCGATCCATCAGCTCAATTCCCCCCGGCTATTCAGTGCTATGAAGTGATCCGCCACGCGGTAGGCATTGGCATAAATAGTGAGGGTCGGGTTGTAGCCGCCGGATGTGGGGAAGCAGCTACCATCCACCACCCAGAGGTTCTTGACCTCATGGGCCCGGCACCAGCGGTTGAGAACGCTGGTTTGCGGGTCATTGCCCATGCGGCAGGTACCCATGATGTGGCCAGAGCCGGTTTTGACGCCGGTGTAGTCGGTCGCCCAGGTTCTTCGCGCGCCGCCGGCTTCGGCAATGTCTGCCATGCGCTTTTCAAAATAGCGCGCCAGGCGAATGTCGTTGTCGTGGCGCCGGTGAGTGATGCGCGCCACGGCCAGGCCCTGGCTGTCGCGATGCTCGGGGTCGAGGTCAATCCGGTTGCTGGCCACGGGCAGGTCCTCCCCCACCATAATCAGGCCGCCAATGTACGGGTAACGCGCCAGGTAGTCGCTGAGATCGTGGCCCCATACACGCTGCGAGCGCCCCAGGTAGCTCGCGGCCTTGAGCGCGCTGACTATCGGCGTGGCTTCGATGGCCTCACCAATCACACCACCGCGAATAAAGCCCCGGCTGGCGTTTGAGGGGTGAAAGTCATCCACCGCGACGTTGCCCGGAGGCCCCAGCGCACTGTGGCTTGGGTCATCCATTTCGAAGTTCACCATGGCAAACACATGGCACATCAGGTTGCGGCCCACCTGGTCGTTGGTGTTCAGCAGCCCCCGGGGGAAGCGGCCAGAGGTGGATTGCAGAAGCAGCTGGGTGGTGCCGATACTGCCCGCGGCCAGCACCACCTGCCGCGCCTGCAGCACCTGTTCTTTGCCCTGCTCGTTCAGGTAGCGCACGCCACGCAGGCGGTCGCCCTCGCCTTCCAGCAACTCCACTGCGCGGCAGTTGGCCAGCAGGGTGCAATGTCCTGTCGCCAATGCGGCCGGGATATGAACCGCCAAAGACGATGCCTTGGCCTGCACCGGGCAGCCAAAGCTGGAACAGAAGCCGCTGTTCATGCACTTGCCCCGGCCGCCGTAGATACGGCTGTTGATGGCCATGGGGATCGGAAAGGGATTAAGCGCAAGGCGCCGCGCACCCTGCTCGATAAGCCGCGATGCCGGCCGGTACACATGGGGTGGATTGGGGTACATCGCCTGACCTGGCGCGCCGAAAGGATTACCGCCGGCATGGCCCGCCACACCAAGGGCCCGCTCGGCCTGTGCGTAATAGGGGCTGAGCTCTTCGTAGCTGATTGGCCAGTCAGCCAAACTGCTGTCAGGAACCTCACCCTCCACACTCGCCACCCGGAACTCATCCGGGCGAAAGCGCCAGCTCCAGCTGCCCCAGTGCACTGTACCACCGCCCACCGTTTGGGCCATCAGGCTGTACTTGCCTGGTACCGCAGTGTCACTGCTGGTTTCGCGCTGGGTTTCCAGGTAGTCGGGCAGGAAGAAATCCTGCCGGATGACGTTGCTCAGCTCGTCCTGCTGCATGAAGGCATCGGGGCTGTAGTGGCGGCCGCGCTCCAGCACCACCACCTTCATGCCTGTCGCCGACAGGCGCTCGGCCATTACGCCGCCACCGGCCCCGGAGCCGATGACGCATACGTCCCATTCTGTGCGCTTACCCATCCTGCCCTTTGTTATCGGTGTTGTTTGAGAACTGCCTATGTTGCATGGCCATCGCTCGCCTGCATAGGTAGCCGCCAGCTTGCATGATGGCGATGCCGGCGCGGTCTACCTATGCAGTCTGCAGGCAGCTTGACGCTCGCTCAGAAGCCACGCTAACCTGATCATTATATTATCTATAAATAAATAATCGTTAATTCAGCCAGTATTCAATAAGGGAAATGAACTATGGACATGCATCGTTTCGAAGGCCGTGTTGCCATAGTAACTGGCGCTGGCGGCGGCCTTGGCCGCGCCTACGCCATGCTGCTGGCCGCCCGTGGCGCCAAAGTGCTGGTGAACGACCTCGGCGGCAGCTTCCAGGGCGAAGGGGCCGACCAAAGCTATGCGCAGGCCACTGCACAGGCCATTCGCGACCTGGGTGGCGAAGCACTGGCCAATGGCGACAGCGTTGCCACTACCGAGGGCGCCGAAGCCATCGTGGCGCAGGCCATGGAAGCCTGGGGGCAGGTCGACATTCTGGTGAACAACGCCGGCGTGGTGGTGGGTGTTGGCCCGTTGTGGAATGTGACCGATGAGCAATGGGATACCGACATTGGCGTGGCCGCCGGCGGCACCTTCCGGCTGTGCCGGGCGGTATGGAAGCACATGTGGGAAAGGGACTACGGGCGCATCGTCAACATTGCTTCCGGCTCGTTTTTCGGCATGGGTAGCGGCGTTGGCTACCCCGCGGCAAAGGGCGCGGTGTGGGGCATTACCCGTGGCCTCGCCAGTGCCAGTGCCGCCAAAGGCAAGAACGTACACGTGAATGCCATCATGCCAATTGCTGCCAGCCGCATGACCGCCCTGATGGGGCCGGAAATTGAGGCGGCCATGACGCGGGACTTCCCGGCGGACGCGGTGGCGCCTGTAGTGGGCCTGCTGGCCCACGATGCATCCCCCTGTAACGGCGAAATGTTCAGTGTGGGTGGTGGCGGCTTTGCACGGGTATTACTGGGTGTTACTGGCGGTTACCGTGGCACCAACAAGCAGTTGACCATCGAGGAAGTGGCCGAAAACTTCGCTCTTGCCATGGATCACAGCACGTTCTTCCTGCCTGCGGACTCGCTGGAGGACGCCGAAGCCTACGAGTCCGGCGTCAACTGGAACGCCTTCCGTGAATTCATCGGCTGAGCCGTTGCTGGACGCGCTAACCACCGAAGAAAAAGCCGCACTGTGTTCTGGCGGCAGCTTCTGGCAAACCCGGGCCATTGAACGCCTGGGTATACCCGCCCTGCTCCTGACCGACGGCCCCCACGGCCTGCGCAAACAGGCCGGTGGGGCTGACCATGTGGGCTTGCAGGCCAGTATTGCGGCAACCTGTTTTCCCTCTGCGGCGGGCCTTGCCTGCAGTTGGAATACCGAATTACTGACAGAGGTGGGCAGCGCGCTGGGGCTGGAAGCGCGCGCAGAAGGCGTGCATGTGTTGCTGGGCCCTGGCGTCAATATCAAACGCCACCCTCTGGGTGGGCGCAACTTTGAATACTTCTCTGAAGACCCGTTCCTATCCGGCGTGCTGGCAGCGGCGTGGATCAACGGCCTACAACGCCAGGGCGTTGGCGCCAGCCTTAAACACTTTGCCGTCAACAATCATGAACACGGCCGCATGGTGGTGGACGCCGTGTTGGATGAGCGCACCCTGCGGGAAATCTACCTTCCGGCTTTTGAACACGCGATAAAAACGGCCCGCCCCTGGACGGTCATGTGTGCCTACAACAAATTGAACGGCACCTACCTATCGGAAAATGCACTGCTGCTTAACCAAATTCTGCGCGACGAGTGGGGTTTTGGCGGCCTGGTGCTGAGCGACTGGGGTGCGGTCAATGATCGCGTTCGCGCCCTGCAAGCGGGCATGGATCTGGAAATGCCCACCAGCGGCGAGGTGAATACGCGCAGGATTCTCGCGGCATTGGCCTCGGGTGATCTGCCAATGGCAACGCTGGATCAGGCGGTGGTGCGACTGCTTGCCCTTATTGACAGATCACAGCGCTCCCCCGCTGCCCTCCCTAACGAACTCCCCGACAAACTCCCCGACAATCTGTTGGAGACCAATCACGCCCTGGCACGCTGCGCCGCGGAGCAGGCCTGTGTGCTGTTGCGCAACGAATCTGGCCGCCTGCCGCTGAGCCCTAGCGGCCGCATCGCGGTGATTGGCCAGTTGGCCGAGGATACGCGCTACCAGGGCAGCGGCAGCTCGCAGATCAACCCGAGTCGGCTGGAGCAGCCTCTGCAAGCCATCCGCGATTTTGTGGATGAGCGGGCGCACATCGATTTTGCGCCGGGTTACAGCGTCGGCGGGCAAACTAGCGATGCCTTGCAGGCCGAGGCCTACGACCTGCTTGAGGCGGCCGATGTGGCCGTAGTTTTCCTGGGCTTGCCGCCGGCGTACGAATCGGAAGGTTTTGATCGCGAGCACATGCACCTGCCGTCGGGCCAGCTGACGCTGCTGGATGCCCTGCTGCCGCTGGCCGACAAGCTGGTGGTGGTGCTGCAAAACGGCGCGCCGGTGGCACTGCCCTTTGCCGAGCAGGTGCCGGCCATTCTGGAGACCTACCTTGGTGGCCAGGCAGGGGCATCCGCCCTCGCCCGCATCCTGTTTGGCGATGCGAACCCCTGCGGCAAGCTGGCCGAAACCTTCCCCCTCGCTGCGGATGATGCCGCCAGTGCGCCATTTTTTCCTGGCGGCCTGCGGCAGTCGCAGTACTGTGAAGCACTATGGGTGGGTTATCGCTACTTTGCTACCGCTGGCGTGCCGGTGCGCTACCCCTTCGGGCACGGCCTGTCCTACACCCGTTTTGAATACAGCGACCTGGCTGTTGAGCCCGGCGATGCCAGCAGCGACACCGCGGTGGCAAGCGTATCCTTCAGCATCACCAATACTGGCGATCGCGCCGGCGCGGAAGTAGCCCAGGTATACATTGGGCAGCGCCACCCTTCCCTGCCCCGCCCAGCCAGGGAATTGAAACACTTTGCCCGGCTGCAGCTTGAGCCCGGCCAGCAGCGCAGGGTAAGCCTTGCGCTGAACCGGCGCGCCTTTGCCTACTGGGACAGCGGCACCAGCGCCTGGCGCGCCGAGGCGGATATCTTCCGCATCGAGGTTGGCGCATCCAGTGCCGATATTCGCCTGACCGGCCAGCTGACCCTTGCCGAGGGGCCTGCCCGGCGGCCCCAGCCTGCGGGACTGGCGCCCTACGCCGACCCTGCCAGCCGGCAATTTGACCGCGCTGCTTTCGAGGCGCTGCTTGGCCACCCCGTGCCCGTCCCGGTACCCGCCAGGCCCTATCACCTGAATTCGACACTGGGTGAAGTACAGGCAACCTGGCTTGGCCGCCAGCTCAAAAACATTATGGCGCAGCAGGCCGGCAAGACGCTGAATGACGACGCCAGTGAAAGTGCTCGGCGGATGATCGAGGCCATTGTCGAGGAAATGCCCCTGCGCAACCTGGTGACCCATAGCGAGGGCAAGCTCTCGCCGGGCCTGATGCGCGCCATGATTCACATCATGAACCACGATTGGCGAAAGCTATTGCGCCGAGCGCCAGAACAGGCCCGCTAGCGCAGGGCCTGCTATCACCACTGCAAATCAACCTAGCTGGACTACAACCCATGTCAAGATTGAAGAATAAAGTTGCACTCGTCACCGGCGCCGGCCAGGCCGGCAACATTGGCGCTGCCATTTGCGATGCCTTCCTGCGCGAAGGGGCCGCCGGCGTGATGGCCACCGACATCAACGAGGCCCATGCGGCTGAGTTGCTGGATGACCTGCGCCAACGCTATGGCGAGGCGCGTATCCAGTTCACACCGCTGGATGTAAGCGCGTCCGAGCAGTGGGCCGCGGCGCTGGAGGCTACCGTAGGCCACTTCGGCCACCTGGATGTACTGGTGAACAACGCGGGCATTGCCATCCACGGCGGCATAGCGAATACATCCCTGGATGACCTGCGCACGGTGATGGCGGTCAATCACGATGGCAGCTTCCTCGGTATCAAGGCCTGCCTGCCGCTGTTGGCCGAAGCACATACACGCCACGCCGGCGGCGGCGTGATTATCAACACCGTCTCCATGGCGTCCTACATGCCCAATGCCAACAACATCGGCTACCACGTGTCGAAGGCGGCGCAGCGCATGCTGACCCTGTGCGCGGCACAGGAACTGGGGCCACAGAAAATTCGCGTCAACTCGGTTCACCCCGGCGTCACCATGACACCGCTAATGCGCCAGGGGCTGGCGGATTATGTGGCGCAGGGCCTGTGGGAGAGCACCGAGGCCGCCGAGGCCGAATTGGCGGCCATGAACCCGCTCAACACGGCCAGCCAGCCGCAGGATACCTCCGAGGCCTTTGTTTACCTGGCCTCGGAAGAATCACGCTTTGTGACCGGCGCTGCCATCTGCCATGACGGCGGGCTGGGCATGCGCTATTGAGCCATCCCTCATCCCGGAGCCGTAGAGTAAATTGAAGAACAACTTGAAGAGCACCATGCAGAACAACGACATCAACGAAGAACTGAACCTGTTTCGCGAAAGCCTGGAAAAGTTTTGCGACGCGGAAATTGAACCGTACTACGCCGAATGGGAAAAGCAGGGGCAGGTGCCGCGCGAACTGTTCAACAAGTGCGCAGAGGCCGGCCTGCTTTGTGTGGATGTGCCAGAAGCCTACGGCGGCCTGGGTGTCGATGCGCGCTTTTCCTTCGCCGTGGTGGATGTCATGTCGCGCCGTGGCTACGGCGGCTTTGTGGGCGGCCTGCAGGTACACAACGACATCATTCCGCCCTACCTGCTGCATTTCGGCAGCGAAGAACAGAAGCAGGCCTGGTTGCCCCGGCTCTGCTCGGGCGAAGTGGTTGCCGCCATTGGCATGACCGAACCCGGCGCCGGCTCGGACCTCAAGAACCTGCGCACCCACGTCCGGCGCGAGGGCGATGGCTATGTGCTGAACGGCTCCAAGATTTTTATCTCCAACGGCCAGCATGCGGACCTGGTGGTGGTGGCCGCCAAAACCGACCGGGAGGCCGGGGCCCACGGTATTTCCCTGTTTCTGGTGGACACTCGCCTGCCCGGTTTCAAGCGCGGCCGCAATCTCGAGAAGGTGGGCCAGCACGCGGCAGACACCTCGGAAATGTTCTTTGACGAGATGCACCTGCCCGCCAGCGCACTGCTGGGGGAAGCGGGCAAGGGCTTTGCCATGATGATGCAGGAGCTGCCCCGGGAGCGCTTGATCATCGCCGTGCAATCCCTCGGCCTGGCGATGGGGGCCAGGGATCTGACGCTGCGTTACGTGCAGGAGCGCGAGGCCTTCGGCGCGCCAATCGCCCAACTGCAGAACACCCGCTTTACGCTGGCTCAGGTAGATACCGACATTGCCGCCGCCGATGCCCTGACAGAGCGCGGTATCGAATGCTACTGCCGCGGCGCACTGACGCCCGAAGACGCCGCCGCCATGAAACTGTTCACCAGCGAAATGGCCGGGCGCGTGGCCGATAGCTGCCTGCAGTTGTTTGGTGGCTATGGCTACATGGTGGAATACCCGATATCCCGCTTCTGGGCCGATGCCCGGGTGATTCGTATCTACGGCGGCACATCGGAAATCATGAAAGAAGTGATCGCGCGCTCCCTGTTGGGGCGCTAATACGGAAGGACACGCTATGACTGCTCAATGCACACCCAATAACCTGACTGAACAGGAGCTGGACCAGGCCATCGACGCCCTGGACCCGGTGGTCGCGCTGATGTCGCTGATCCAGATCACCGGCGACCGCAGCCTGCTCAATCGCTATGGCGACGCCCTGGAAGGCACCCAGCACACCGTAAAGGAAGCCTTTGTCGCCTTTGAGGATGAACGCGCGCCCCCCAGCGAGGAGGCACTGCGGACGGCACAGATTGTGCGCGACTTGTTGCGCGACGCAGTAAAAGCTGCCAAGCAACCCCTGATGCCCAACCTGGACAAACGGCTTTTTCACGAGATGGCCAACCGGGTCACCGGGGTGCAGATACCCGAGATGTCGGTGGAGCCGGCCTTCCAGCACGCCGGCTTTACCACCGATACCCGTGTACGCGAGCCCGCCCGGCTGCCACCGGCGGACTTTAAGGTGCTGGTGGTGGGCGCCGGTATGATGGGCATCAACGCGGCGGTAAAACTGCAACAGGCGGGCTTTGATTTTACCGTGGTGGAAAAGCTGGACGCGGTGGGCGGCAACTGGCTGGAGAACACCTACCCCGGCGCCGCCGTGGACACGCCCAGCCGGGTCTATTCGTTTTCCTTCGAGCCCAATGCCTCCTGGAGCAAGTACTACCCGAACGGGCCCGAGTTCCTGTCCTACCTGGAGCGGGTGACCGACAAATACAGCCTGCGCGAGCGCATTGACTTTGGCACCCGGGTAACCGGCGCCGCCTGGGACGAAGCGAGCAAACGCTGGAAGGTCAACGCCGAGCGTGGAGGCAAGCCGGTCGTCTATGAGGTGAACGCACTGATCATGGCCGTGAGGCCCAACAACGAGGCCAACTACCCGGCGGTGGAGAATCTCGATGCGTTCGCCGGGCCAGTGGTGCACTCCGCCCACTGGGACCACAGCGTGGACCTCAAGGGCAAGAAAGTGGTGCTGGTGGGCACCGGCTGTTCTGGGGTACAGGTGGCCACTGCCATTGCCGACCAGGTGGGTGAGCTGGTGATTGTGCAACGCCAGCCAGAGCACATTCTGCCCAACCCCAGCGCGCACGCGCCGGTGGACCCGCTGGAAATTCGCGCCATGGAAGTCGTGCCCTTTGCGGCCCAGTGGAAGCGCCTGCAGAGCCTTGCCAGCCAGCTCACCGACATGCACGGCATGGTGCTGAAGGACGAGCAGTACGCGGCAGAGACTGGCGGCTTCGGGCCCATCAACGACGGCATTCGCATGCTGTGTGCGGGCTACCTGCAAAGCCACTTCCCGGATGACCCGGCGATGGTTGCCATGCTGACACCGAACTTCCCGGTGTTTGCCAAGCGCCCCATTCTCGATTGCGGCTTCTACGACACGCTGAAAAAACCCAATGTATCCATCGTGCGCGGTGCCCTGAAGGCCGCCGACGAAAAGGCCGTGATTCTGGATGACGGCACCCGCATCGAGTGTGATGTGCTACTGCTGGCCACCGGCTACAAACTGCACTTTGGCCGGCAGTTCGACATTCTCGGGCGAGACGGCAAAAACCTGCGGCACGAATTCGAGCCCTACCCCTATTCCTACGAGGGCATGCTGGTGCCCGGCTTCCCCAACTTTGTTCTTGGCGGCGGCCCCTACAGCTTCCTGGTGGCCAACCACGCCGTGGTCAGCGAGCAGCAAATGCACTACGCCATTGAGCTGCTGCAGTGGATGGTGGACGACGGCCTGTCCTCCGTCGATGTCACCGAGGAAGCCACTAGGGCCTTCGTTGAAGACGTAGACAGCAACCTGCAGCAGTCCGCCTGGGTGCAGTGCGGCAATGCGCATGGCTACTACCGGGATCAGGGCAAAAAGGTGATTCTCGCCATCCCGCGACACAACTCGCGCATCTGGCACGACCTCCGTGCGCCGCGCCAGGGAGATTTCCGCGTCACCCAGGAGGCGGGGCGCAAGCCAGTAGCTGCGCCAGAAATGCCCATGCTCACCATTTAATACCAATAAACAGGCGTTCACTCATGACTGACCCCCGCCCCAGCGGCAGCAACCACGGCATGCTGTACAGCTTCGCCAAAACCTTCGTCCACAACCTCGATGCCATGGCGGCGTTCTACGAGAACGTGTTTGGCCTGATCCCCTTCAATCGTCACAAGGATGCGATGTTCGGCCGCAAGATTGACGAAATCACCTACCAGAGCAGTTACCCCGGCGGCCCCGCCCTGACCCTGATCCAGTACATGGATTCCAGTGGCCCGGCGACTGGCGAGTCTGTGCAGGGTTTTATCACCGAGGACTTGGAAGCGCTGTGTGAAAGAGCCCTTGCAGCGGGCGGCAAGGTGCCCGAGTCTATTCGTGAGGTTGCGGAATTCGGCATCCGGGTGGCCTTTGTGCTGGACCCGGAGGGTCACGTGAATGAAGTCGTGCAGATGACCACCGCCTGATGGGATCTGATGAGACTTGCCGGCAATGGACGCTCCCGGCAAGTCTCGCTCAGCAGAGGTTGGCCACCAGTGCCCCGCGCAGTGCATCTAGGTGCCGCGCCAGCGCCGCCTCGAATTCACTGTTGCTGAAATGCACGGCGCTCACCATAAAAATAATGCCGCTCCCCCAGGCGAGGTTGAACACCACCCCGCCTTCGCTGCGCAAGCTCGGCTCCTGCACGGGAATGCTATAGGGCTCAAAAATTCGTGTCAGTGTCGAATCCCCCAGTGGTTGCAAGCGCCGCTCTGCCATGTCGCGCAGGATAAGCCCCAGTTGTGCCGGGCGCACGCGCATAAAACGCAGCCATGCCGTGACGGTGGCAAGGATGCGATCCACTTGCTCGCTGCTGGCAGGTGCCGCATGGGCATTGAGGTAGGCGGCATAGTCCGCGGCCATGCGCTCCAGTACCGCCCGGTAGAGGGCATCCTTGCCACCGAAAAAGTGCGCCACCGCAGGGGCTGTTTTGCCGACATCCGCGGCCACGTCCTGCAGGCGGGTGGCAGCGTAGCCGAGGTCGGCAAAGCGCTTTTCCGCTGCGTCCAGGATTGCGGTGCGGGTTGCGCTGCCCTGCTGGCCTTCCCCCTGGGGCCTTCCCCTGCGCCGGCCGGATGGCTGCCTGTCTGTCATGCGGGTTACCTTTGCCATGTGGCATTTTCATCGGTGTGGCTTCGGCGTTTTGTGGCTAAATTGCCGCACGCGTCGCCTGGCCCGATTTAAGCCCCTGTTATTAATTGTTGAACCGCAATTGCGGTGCGCATATTTTTACTGAATTGATATTAAGTTAAAACAAATTACCCTGTCATTGTGCAAACCCACATTTCATAAAAGGAGATAAGCATGCCCACTGAAAAAATCGCGCCCCGCGTTGTGCGCTATGGTGGCGCCATGTATGGCGAAGACGAAATTGCACAGGTCAATGCCGTGCTGGCAGATCCACACGGCATGGTGCCGGGGCTGCACGTCGGTCAGTTTGAAGCCCGCGTGGCAGAGTTCATGGGCAAAAAGCATGGGGTGATGGTCAATTCCGGCTCGTCGGCTTTGATGATTGCCATGCGCCTGTTAAACCTGCCACAGGGCTCAGAGGTCATCACCCCGGCACTCACCTTCTCCACCGACGTGGCCACCATCTACCAAGCCGGCTACAAACCTGTGTTTATTGACGTGGGCCTGGACGATTACCAGATGATGGCCGACCGCGTGGAAGACGTGATCACCGACAACACCAAAGCCATGCTGGTGCCCGACCTGGTGGGCGGCATCGGCGACTGGGACAAGCTGCGCGCCCTGGCCGACAAGCACGGCCTGAAGCTGGTGCACGACTCCTGCGATACGCTGGGTGGCAGCCTGCGCGGCAAAAAAACCGCCACGCGCGCGGATATCTCCGTCACTAGCTTTTCCATCTTTCACATCATCACTGCGCTCGGTAACGGTGGCATGGTGTTCTTCGACAACGATGACTACCTTGATACTGCGCTGATGCTGCGCGCCTGGGGCCGCTCGTCGGAGAAGTACATGTTTGGTACCAAGGTGGCCGAGAGCGATGGCCGCTTCCTGGAAAAGCTGGACGGGCTGGATTATGACTCCCTGTTCCTGTTTGAGGATCTGGCCTACGGCTTTATTCCCAACGAGGCTGGTGCGGCGTTTGGCCTTGGCCAGATGAACCGGATCCATGAGTTGTGGCGGCTGCGCAACGAACGCTTTCAAAGCTATTACCAGTTCTTCGAGCCGTTTGCAGACCAGTTTATTGTGCCCACCACCCTGCCCGAGACGGAAACCACCTGGATCTGCTTCCCTCTGCAGATTCGCCCGGAAACCGGCTGGAGCCGTAAGGCATTGCAGATGCACCTGGAAGACAGCGGAGTGTTCTCACGGGTGATTTTCTCCGGGAACATCACGCGCCACCCCATGCTCAAGGGCAGGGACTTCCGCGTTCACCCCGCCGGCCTTGGCAATTGTGACCAGATCATGGAATTTGGCGTCATGCTGCCTTGCCACCCGACCATGACCGACGAGGACCAGCGCTACGTTGAGCAGGTACTGATGGAATTCATCGAAGCCAACGGGAAACCCTAGCAACGGGGCGCAGATGCAGCCGGTTCATCTGGCTGCATCGGTGAGCCATAACCATCGGGCACCATCCAGTCTGCTGGCCTGGATGACCTATTCCCCCCGCTCACGCGAGCGCATCCACAGGTAGGCGCTGAGCATGTACGCCAGCGTCGGCAGAATAAGGTAAGTGCGAAAGTTATCCAGCCCCAGTTGACCGCTGTAGCAAGCAACCCCCATGACCAGGCAGGTCAGCAGCGAGAGCAAAGCCACGCCCCGGTACAAACCGAGTCCTCTGGCTTGCTCCCAGCGCTCCCTGGCCGGGGGTGCGCTGGCTCGCTCATCAGCAAGCCAGGCTACCTCTTCCATTTGGCGCTTCATTTCCACCTCTTGATCAGCAACAGCATCGGGGTAGCGCTGCGAGGCCCCCATGCTCCTGGCAAGTACAACATAGATGACTGTAGCCGCAAGCCAGGTGGGCACCAGCAGGAAGAACAGGTGCAGAGTACCGCTGAAGCCCAGCGCGGCAGCCACCAGCAGCGACCCGCCCCAGGCGCAGATAGCTGCCCAGTTGGTGGCCTGGCCGAGGTAGTGACTCCAGTAGCGGGTCATGCCCAATCGGGGCAGGAGCCAATGCTCCGCCACAATCACTGCGCCAATGGGTGACAGCACCAGGCCCATGATGCCGACAAAATCCATCAACCGGCTGAACACGAAGGGGAAGCAGGCAATCAGGGTGGTCACCACGCCCACCACAACTGTGACCCGAACGCGATTCCAGCGCCGGTTCAGCGACTGGAAGGCGAGCCCGGCCCGGTAAATGGTGGGGTTGGAGGTGGTCCAGCCGGCGATGATAACGGCGAGGATGCCGGTCGTGCCCAGGGCCTGGTAGGCCACTGCGCCCGGGTCCAGCGCCTGGATGGTGGAACCCACCAGCAGCGCCGCGCCGGCGCCCATGACACCGGCAAAGGCCCAGGCTGCATAGTGGCCGATGAACATACCGATGGCCGATAGGTAACCATAGCTGGCCTTGCGGGCAAAGCGCAGAACCGTCATGTCCGACAGGCCGCCGTGCATGGCGAGGTTACAGATCCAGGCAAAGGCCGCCACGTGCCACAGCCCGATGCTGCCATCACCCTGCCCTTTCCATATCCACTGGTCTGCCACCTTGCGCAAGTCCGACAGGTTGTTGATGCCGTCAATGCCATCGGTTGCGGCCGCCAGCACCGGCAGCATGGACAGCGCGCCCAGCAGGAACATCAGCACCATCCAGGGGGCGCACACCTCCGCAAAGCGGGCCACGCTGCGAAAGCCGCGGGTGGCAATGGCCACAACCACTGCCCCCACCGCCAGCACCACGGCCACGAAGGCGGCGTTACCCGGGTACCAGTGCACCTGTGGTTCTATGCCAAATGGAATACGAACTGCCGAGGCAGATACCGTGATCATGGTGCCGGCCAGCACGCAGAACAGCAGGCCGTTGACCACGCTGTAGATGCGGATGGTGCCCGCCCCGGCGATTCTCTCCAGGTAGGCGTAAAGGGTGAGTCGCGTACTGACCGCAATGGGCGCGCAAATCAGCGCCCAGCTGAGCACCGCCAGCAGGTTGCCGAGCAGCAGGCCCCAGAGAATATCCGAGGTGGACACCCCCCAGGCGACAAACATGGCGCCAATAACAAACTCGGTGCCGGCGACATGCTCGCCAGCGTAGTTGGCGGCAAAGTGTCGCGCCGGTTGCAGGCGATCGGGGCTGACGGGGCTGCGTTCAAACTCATTATTATCCATGGTTGATGCTTCGCTGTAGGGGGTGATATGTGACGGTGGTTATATGGATTGTTATGTGGGTTTTTAGTGAGGGCTAAGCCGTTTCACTCACATCAGGCAGCTGCGCCATTGCCGCCGGTAGTCGGCAAGGCCGCTCAGGGCCAGCGGTGCAGCGCGCGTAAAACGGCCCATGGCATTCGGCAACGGCCGGTGCCAGCGGGTCAGGCACCAGGCACCGCGAGCGGTGCTGGCGCCATCGCCAGCCAGCAGCACCGGGCTATCCGGGCGCAGTGCCGCCAGCACGCCACACAACAGTGGGTTGCGCTGGGACAGGCTGCCAAAGGCAATAGGTCCGCGGGCACCCAGCAGATCCAGTTCGTAGTCGATCATCAACGCCAGGTACAGGGTTGCCAGGGCGGCGCCATGGCGGGTGCTTCCCTCGGGCACCTTGATGCAGCCGCTGCTGCCATTGAAGGGGCCGCCGGCGGCGAAGGCCGGCAGGGCCATGGCGCCGCTATCGAGGGTGGCTTGCAAGGCCGCCTGCGTCAGCGGGCGGGCCGCTTCGTCCCCTGCCCTTTCGCAGATCGCCTCGAATTCCCGCCCGCCCATAAAGCGCGCGCAGGCCAGGGGCCGGCCATTCACGTCGACATTGGCCAGGGTGTCGCAGGCCTCATTCAAATGCTGGCAATCGCCGCCATGGCTCATGGTGATGAACCAGGTGCCGGTGGATACCACCGAAAACGGCCCACCCAGCTGTGCGGCGCAGGCCAGGTAACGGGCATAGCTGGCGTTGGAGTCGTGCACGCCGGCAAAGACCTGGCAGCTGCTGGGCAGGCCCGTGGCCTGAGCCACGGCACACGACACCGCCCCGACAGCGGCACAGGCATCCACCTGGGGCGGGCAGGCATCTTTCAGCCCCAGTGCCTGCAGCAGCGGGCTGTAGGTATCTGCAAGCGGCAGCCACAGGTCGGTGTGGCAACCCAGGGAGGTTCGCTCACTCACCGCCACACCGCACAGGCGCCACACCCAGTACTGGGGGTAGCACAGCAGCGTGCGCACCCTGGCAAAGGCCTCTGGGAAGTACGCGCGCTGCCACCACAGTTGACGGCCCAGGTTCAGCCCCGCCGGCAGTGCCGGCGACAGGCTCTGTGCAAAGGGCGGGCGCACACGGTTGTACTCAGGGGATACGGCCTCCGGCAGGGGGCACTCGTAGTCCATGACTGGCAGGGCCAGTTCGCCGCTGGCATCCAGCAGCACTGCACAGGCGCCGTGGGTGCTGATGTTGATGGCATCCAGCCGATAGCGTGCAGCCGCCTGGCCAAGGGCCTGCAGCAGCCATTGCCAGATGGCCTCCACATCAAAATGGGGGTAGGGGCCGCTATCGGCCACTGCATTCGCCCGCTGCACCGACCAGCAGGTGTCCCCGGCATCGTCCAGCACCAGGGCCTTGATGTTGGTTTTCCCGATGTCGAGGATGAAGGTGAAACTCACGGAACGCTCACCACCTCGATGTTGACTCCGCGCTTCTCCAATGCCTTGAGCAGTTTGCGGTCGGCCTTGCTATCGGTGATCAGCAGGTCAACCGCTTCCGGCGGGCAGAAGATGAATTTGGCGCGCTGGCCCAGTTTGGAGCTGTCAGCAAGTACGATGAGTTGCTCCGATTGCCGGTGCAACTTCTGCTCGGAGGTGATCAGCAGTGGGTCTGACTCTGTTACGCCCAACTCCGAGATGCCCGGCGTACCCATGAACATTTTTCTGGCGCTGTAATAGGCGATGGTGTCCTGCTCGTAGGCGCTGAGGATGATGCCCTGGCGGCGATACAGCTCACCGCCTGGCAGTGTTATCTGGTTCTGGCTGGTATTGGCCAGCTCCTGCGCCAGCACAAAGGAGTTGGTGAGGATATTCAATTCCCGCCGGGCGAGGAATTCGCCCATCATGAAGGTGGAACTGCCACCGTTGATGATGATGGACTCGCCGTCCTCGCACAGCTCCACGGCGCGCTGGGCAATCAGCCGCTTGGCTTCGGGCTGCTTTTCGCGCGCGGCCAGAAACGCGCTACCGGCAAGGTGGGCGCGTTTTATCCGGCTGTCCTGCGCGCCACAGGCCCGGGCCCCGCCGCGCACTTTCTCGATCTGCCCTTCATCGGCAAGTTTGACCAGGTCGCGGCGAATGGTGGCCTCGGAGGCATTGGTGTGTTCGGTCAGGGCGTGAACACTGGCGAATTCCAGCTCGTCGAGGATATCCAGAATAAGTTGATGGCGTTGGCTTTCCAGCATGGGGACTCCCGGCAGCTAGCGGTTAGGGCGAAGACGCCAGTGTAATCAGTGATGGAGCGGGTTGCGTGTGCCGGGCGACCACCTGTGCCAGGCCGCCGCCCACCAGAAACAACACCAACCGACGCGGGCCGTGGGCGCCCACCTGAATCGTCTGTTCCACATCGGCGGTGCGCGATGGGCCGGTGACCAGGTGCAGCGCGCTGCCCACTGGACCAAGGCGCTGCCAGGCGCTCTCCTGCCGATCCACCAAGTGGCGGCCATCCAGCACTACCAGCAAAATGTCTGACAGAAACAGCAGGCCGCTCGGTACGTCTCGGCTGTCGAAGCACGCGGTGCCGGTTTCAGCGATGCCCAGGCGCGCCTGCACCAGGCCCACCTCGATACTGCCTCGCACATAAGGCTGTACTGAGTTGGCCCAATGCATGTGCGCCAAGGCCTGTGCGGTGGATACGGTGAGCCTGGCCTGCGCATCCAGCACTTTGGCGCAGGCCGCTGGCAGGGCGGCCAGTTCATCGCAGTAGTGCAATTCGACTCCCGCCGCCAATGCCTGCTGGCAGAATTCGGCAGGCACGTCATCGATGGGGCGCAGCGAAGCTTGAGCCGCCGGCTGCGCGGCGATCAGCGCCTGCGAATCTGCAGTGCCGGCGGAGGCTGCCTGGCCAGGCCCGCTCGCCTTGCGAATACGCCCCAGAATGCGTTCCCGTGCACTTTGCATCAGCCGCGCCCCTTCCTGGCCTGCCACTGCTGCTGAAAGCTGCCACCCTGCGGCGCGGGCAGGTCGCGCTCACGGCTCCAGCCCCCGAGTAACGGGATGCGACGCAAACGCCCGCGCCCGCCAGCGGCCAGCGCGAGTGCGCGGCTTCCCCAGCCGGTCAGGCTGCGGTAAAGGGCCGGGTGGCGGCTCAAGCGGGCGTGCAGGCGCAGCAACCAGCGTGATGCAATGGCAGGTGTTTGCTGCTGCTCGCGCTCGCGCAGCTTGCGCATTAAGCCCGGCAGCGGGATGCGCACCGGGCACACGGCTTCGCAGCGGCCGCAGAAGCTGGAGGCATTGGGCAGTGCGTCGTCCTGGGGCGCGCCCCGCAACAGCGGCGACAGCACCGCGCCCATTGGCCCCGGATACACGGCGTTGTAGGTGTGGCCACCAACGGCCTGGTACACGGGACAGTGGTTCATGCAGGCGCCGCAGCGAATACAGTGCAGCATGGTTTCAAACTCGGTGCCCAGCAGCGCGCTGCGGTGGTTATCCAGCAGCACCACGTGGAACTGATCCGGGCCGTCCTGCTCATTGCCGGCGCGCGGGCCGCTGAAAAAGCTGGTGTAGGACGTGATGGGCTGGCCGGTGGCGCTGCGGGCCAGCACGCGGATGATCTTGCTGGCGTCGTCCCAGGTGGGCACCACCCGGTCGAAGGAGGTGGTAATAATGTGGGTGCGCGGCAGCCTTGCGGTAAGGTCGCCATTACCCTCGTTGGTCACCAGCACCGCGGTGCCGGTTTCGGCAATTAGCATATTGGCGCCGGTAATGCCCACATCGGCGTTCAGGAAGCGCTCGCGAATAACCGCGCGGGCCTCATCCACCAGCTGGCTCACCTCATCCAGCGCCCGCTCACCGAGGCGGTGGGCATCGCGAAACAGGTGCTCTATCTGCCCCCGCGTTTTGTGCAGCGCCGGGGCCACGATATGGCTGGGCGGTTCTTTGGCCAGCTGGATGATGTACTCGCCAAGGTCGGTCTCCCAGGGCGTTATGCCGGCGGCTTCAAGTGCCACGTTCAGATGAGCCTCTTCCCCCACCATGGACTTGCCCTTGGTGACCGCCCGGGCGCCGCTGTCGCGGCAGATGTCGATCACAATGCGGCGCAGATCGTCGGGTGTTTCTGCCCAGTGCACCTGGCCGCCCGCTGCCAGCACCTGTTGCTCGAACTGCTCCAGGCACATGGCAAGGTTGGCCAGGGCACGCTGGCGCACTTCGCGCGCCTGGTCCCGCATGTGCTCAAAGTCGGGCTCGCTGGCCGCGGCATGGGCGCGCTTGTCCACAAAGCCACTACGCGCCTTTGCCAACGCCCTCTGCAATTGGCTATCTGCCAGTGCTTTATGGGCGCGCGTATTGAACTGCCGCACGGCACTCATGGCGCCCTCCCCTTACCGCTGCCCTGCCCCGCCGCTTCGCCGATGGCGGGCTGGCTTAACGCGCCCGCCAGCACCTCTGCGATATGGCGCACCTGTAAATCCAGACCGCGCCGCCTGGCGCGGCCCGCCAGGTGCAGCAGGCATGACACATCGCCTCCTAAAAGTAGATCAGCGCCAGTTGCCAGGGCGTTGTCCAGCTTGGCATCGGCCATGTGGGCAGACACTTTGCCGAACTTCACACAGAAGGTGCCGCCAAAGCCGCAGCAGACATTCGTGTCCGTCATTTCTTTCAGCACCACACCACCGCAGTGCCCTAGCAGTTCTCGCGGCTGGGCCTGGATGCCAAGTTCCCGCAGCCCCGCGCAACTGTCGTGATAGGTGCAGGACAGGCTGGCCGTGTTGTCCGCCAGCCGGGTAAATCCGGCCACTTCAACCAGAAAGGTGGTCAGCTCGTAAACGCGCTGGCAGAAGTCCTCCACGCGCGGCAAGCGCACATCACCGGCAAACAGCGCCGGGTAGTGATGGCTGATCATGCCGGCGCAGGAGCCCGAGGGCAGCACCGTATAGTCGTAGGGCTCAAAGGCTTGCACCAGCTGCCAGGCCACCTCACGGGCGTCGTCGCGCAGGCCGTTGTTGTAGCTCACCTGGCCGCAGCAGCTCTGGGGCGGCACTTCCACGGTAAAGCCCGCCGCTTCCAGCAAGGCGGCCGTGGCAAAGCCCACGCTCGGCCGGAACAGGTCAACCGGGCAGGTGGCGAACAGGCCAATGCGCTGGGCTGCCACAGTGCCGGCCTTACACGATGCCGGAGCCGGACTGTCCGCTGCTGGGGCGCAGTTTGCCCACCTGCTGGCGGTAGCCGCTGGCGCGATACACCGCCACTGGGTCGGCGGCGCCCCCCTCCAGCACGCGGGCGCGGGCCAGGATTGGGTCTACATCGGTATTGAATGCCGCCTTCAGGGTGTTGGTGGCCATCATGGCGTCGTTGCTGTCCTGGTAGGCGTAAAGCGCCTCCCTATCCACCAGCAGAGCCTTCACGTAAGAGCGCTGCACCTCCTGGGCCGAGGTCATCAGGCTTTCGATGGGGTCAGTAACGTTGTGGGACTGGTCCAGCATGTAGGCCGGGTCGAAGCCCGCCTGGCCACGCTGCTCGGCATCCACCAGTTCGTTGAAAATCAGGAACTGCTGGTACGGGTGCAGGGAGCCGCTGTCCAGGTCGTCGTCGCCGTATTTGCTGTCGTTGAAATGAAAGCCCGCTAGCTTGTGGAACTGGATCAGCCGCGACACGATCATCTCGATATTCACATTCGGCGCATGGTGGCCAAGATCCACCAGGCAGCGCGCCTTGTCGCCGAGTTCCATGGCGCACAGCACGCTGCTGCCCCAGTCCTGGATAACGGTGGAATAAAAGGCCGGCTCGAACATTTTGTGTTCCAGGAACATGGCCCAGTCATCTGGCAGCGCCTCGTAGATGGCGCGGGTGCTTTCCAGGTAGCGCTCCAACTGGCGCTGGAAGTGGGATTGCCCGGGGAAGTTGCTGCCATCGCCCACCCACACGGTGAGCGCACTGGCGCCGAGCACCTGGCCCCATTCCATGCATTGCAGGTTGTGCGCCACCGCCTGGGCCCGCACTGCCGGGTCGGTGTGGCTCAGGCTACCGTATTTGTAGGACAGCGGCTGGCCCGGCTGGTCCTGGAAGGTGTTGGAGTTCACCGCGTCAAAGCCGAGCCCCAGTTCATCGGCGTGCTGGCGCAGTGCTTTGAAGTCATCCACCCGGTCCCAGGGAAAGTGAGGAGACACCCTCGGTGTACAGCGCACCAGCTGCTGGATGACCGCGCAGTCCTGAAGTTTCTCGAACACATTGCGCGGCTCCCCCTGGCTGGGAAAGCGGGCAAAGCGCGTGCCGCCGGTGCCCGTGCCCCAGCTGGGCACCGCTACGGCGAAGCGCCGGGCCTGCTCGGTGAGCACGTCAATCTCAATGCCCCGGCGAGCAAGCACCGAACCGAGGTGGTCGTAATCCGCCTGCAGATGGGCGGCACTGTGTTGGTTGGCCTCGTTCACCAGGCCGGCGTCTATCAGTGGGGTCATCGTTCTGTTCTCTTATCGTGTCTGTCTAGCCGTAGTGAGTGGGCATCAGCGCAAAAAGGCCTCGTGCAGGCCACCGTCCACGCTGATGATCTGCCCGGTGGTTTTCGACAGCTGGCCGGACACCAGCAGGTAGGCGGCCTCCGCCTGGTCCTCGGGCGTGATGGGTTGCTGGGTCAGGGTGCGCTGGGCATAAAAGCCCGCCAGTTTGTCGCGCAGGGTGTCGTCATCGTCGCAGTCGCCGTAGGGCACGCTGTATTTGTTGAGCGATGCCAGCACCCGGTCGCGGGGGAACATGGTGCTGCCTTTCACCACCGTGGCCGGCGCCAGGCCGTTCACGTTCACCAGCGGCGCCAGCTCCATCGCCAGCTCGCGCACCAGGTGGTTGGCCGCCGCCTTGCTGGTGTCGTAGGCCAGAGAGCCGCGCTTGGGCACCGCCGCGTTCACACTGGTAGTGAGCACCAGGGCGCCACGCAACTGCTGGGCCTGCCACACGCGCGCCGCCGAGGTGGCCACAATCCAGGCGCCCTTCACATTCACCGCATAACTCAGGTCAAACATGTCCTCGTCGCTCATGCCGCCCTGCCCCGGCGCCATGAACACACCGGCGGTAACAATCACTTTGTCGATGCCGCCGTAAGCCAGACAGGTGTTGCGAAACAGGTCTTGCACGCTGTTTCGGCAGGTGATGTCTACCGCCAGCGCCAGTGCCGGCCCGCAGGACGACAGGCCGCTGCCGGCCACGCCGATGCCCTGCCCCCGTTCGGCCATGATCGCCTCGGCGGTTTGCCGGGCGCGTTCCGCATTCAAGTCGGCACACACCACATGGGCGCCCTCCCGCGCGACGCGCAGAGCCGTGGCGCGGCCAATGCCGTCGCCGGCACCCACCACTACCACCACGTCCCGCGCCAGCGGCTGTTCGGGGGGCATGCGCTGCAGCTTGGCCTCTTCCAGCAACCAGTACTCGATGTCGAAGGCTTCCTGCTGGGGCAGCGCCACGTACTCGCTGATCGCCTCGGCACCGCGCATCACCTCCACCGCACAGTTATAAAACTCGGCGGTCACCCGCGATTCGCTCTTGTTCTTGCCCCAGGCGATCATGCCCACACCGGGGATCAGGCACACGGTGGGGCTGGCCGGGCGCAGGGCCGGCGAATTGTCGTGGTGGCAGCGCTCGTAATAGGCGCGGTAGTCCTCGCGGTAGGCCGCGATGCCCTCTTCCAGCATGCGTTTGAGGCCGGCCATGTCGTCAGACTGGGGATTCCAGTCCACAAACAGTGGCTTGATTTTGGTGCGCAGGAAGTGGTCGGGGCAGGAGGTGCCCAGCTCCGCCAGCCGGGGCGCATCGTGTGAGTTCACAAAGCGCAAAATGGCATCGTCGTATTGCACAGTGCCTATCATCTTGGCGTCAGCCGATACCAGGCCGCGCAGGAAGGGCAATACTTCCGCCAGCACGGCGTTGCGCTCGCTCTCGCTAAGCGCCGCATACTTATGCCCGCCAAAGGTGCGCTCGCCCCTGTCGTGCTGTGCGATGTAGCGCGCGGCCTTTGCGATGATGTCGAGGCTTTGCTCGTAGCAGGCCTTGCTGGTGTCGGCCCAGTTGATCACCCCGTGCCCACCAAGAATAACCCCGCTGGCCTCGGGGTGCGCGCGGCAAAGGTCACGCAGCTTAAGGCCAAGGTCAAAGCCCGGGCGCTGCCAGGGCGTGTACACCAGTTCGCCCCCCCAAATCTGCTGCGTCAGGCGCTCCGCGTCGGCGCAGGCCGCCACCGCAATCACCGCATTGGGGTGCATGTGGTCCACATGCTTGTGCGGAATATAGGCATGCAGCGGCGTGTCGATGGACGGCGCGCGGGCATTGAGGTTGAAGGTGGTGTGGGCATAAAGGCCCACCATCTCGTCTTCAATGGCGGTTTTGGCGCCGCTTGCGGGCGCGGCCCGGTACAGGGCTTCCAGTTGCAGCAATTTGTCCTGATAAAGGGAGGCAAAGTTACTGGGGCCGGCGGTGCGCAAGTCCCCTCCGCTGCCCTTCACCCACAGCACCTCAACCGGCTCGCCGGTCAACGGATCCGTCTCGGTGAGTTTGGCCGAGGTATTGCCGCCGCCGGTGTTGGTGATGCGCTGGTCGCTGCCAAGGATGTTGGAGCGGTAGACCAGTGCCTGCAGGGGCGACAAGTCCCGCGCGTCTTCGATGTTCCAGCGGTTATCGACAATGGGGTCTGCGGGTGTGGCACCTTGGGTCACTGAACGGCCTCCTGATGATGGCATTGCCGACCGGCCGCAGTCTGTTCGCAAGCGCTCTGTGGCTCACGGCCGATCATGTTCAGTCATTATCACTCACGAGCAGGTGAGCAGCCACCCTCTGTGCGATATTTTTTTATGAATAATTTATTAGAAAACAGGAAGCCAGCCCAAGGTCACCGGCGTGAAGCCAAAGTTAACGCAGGCGCTGATGGGCCAAAGAGGAATGAGGAAAGAGGAAGAAACAAGAAAGATAAACAACAGGGGATGCTCAGGGCTGGCGCAGAGGTGGCAAATAGAACTGCCACCACAACGCCGGTAGAGCACCCCTACGCCACAAGGGTGGCAATCGGGTCACTGGGGCTGCCCAGCAGCCCCGGGTTTCCAATCTTCCAAATCACTACTCACTGTTCATCCCCAAAACGATAGCGCAGTGAAATGCCGTACATGCGAGGCTCGCCGTACACCGTGTTGGTAAAGCCCGACGACTGGCGCAAGCCCACGTACTCGTTGATGGCGTAGGTTTCATCGGTGGCGTTGGTGACAAAAGCCCTGGCGTCGAGATTGCTGCCGAACAGGCGGTTCCATTCCATTGACAGGTTCACGGTGGTGTAGTCGTCAATCCAGGCGCCCGGGTCATCCAGGGGCGAGGTAGTTGCCGATGAGTAGGTTTCGCCCTGGTAGTTGACGCTGGCGAAGAACTCAAGGTCTCCCAGGTTCTCACCCAGTGGCAGGAAATAGTTGAAGTTGAGCGACGCGATATGTTCCGGCGTATTCTGGAACGGTATGCAGGAATAATCCGCCACCACATCGGCCTGCCCCACCGAGGGCACCGTCAGCGGGCCATCGCAAGGGAACATGGTGGAGCCGCCACGCAGTGGATCCGCGTAGATGGTCA
The DNA here is from genome assembly GCF_003402235.1 of Parahaliea mediterranea. Classification (GTDB taxonomy): domain Bacteria; phylum Pseudomonadota; class Gammaproteobacteria; order Pseudomonadales; family Halieaceae; genus Parahaliea; species Parahaliea mediterranea. Next base: position 246,010 of record NZ_QEWO01000001.1, on the reverse strand, counting down.
GGTCGTAATCGCGGTACTCGGCATCGGTATACGAATAATTGAAGGCGATTTCGACATTCTCGAAAGGAGCGATACTCGCCTCCAGTTCGACACCCTGGATACGGGCTGAATCGGCGTTGAAGGTCACGGCCCCCTGGTCCAGGCAGGTTGCGTTAGCAGAAAAATCCTCACCGTTGGGGCCGGTGCACACAAAGTCTTCCGTGCTGCTGTTGCCGTTAAAGTCATTGGCGTCCGGCAGGAAGTTACCAATGGGGAAGTTATCCGCCGAGGCACGCTGGATGTCGTCGTAATCCATGCTGTAGAGGTTCAGGTTCAAGCGCGCCGGCACTGTGCCCAGGGCGAAATCGGTTTTCATGCCCAGCTCGTAGCTGGTGACCAGTTCCGGTTCGTAGGTCAGTTGCCGCGGGGCAGCGTAGTTGAAGCCGCCCGCTTTGTAGCCACGGGTCACCTTGCCATAGAACAGCGCAGAATCACTCAGCTGGTAATCAAGTCCGATGGTCCAGGTCCACTCCTTGCTCTGCTGGCGCGCTTCGCGCAGGGCCAGCTCGTATTCGGTGGGCGAGCTGTAGACACGGTCGGAATAGAAATTACTGGTGAATCTCGAGGCGTCGGTTTCATCGTCGGTATGGCGCACGCCAATCGTCAGGCGGAAGTCATCCAGGCTGTCGCTAAAGGCGCCCATGTTCAGTGTGCCCTGGGAGTAAAAGGCCAGTGCGGTAATTTCCTGTTCGTAGAACGTCCCGGTATTCAGGCTGGCGGCGTTGAAAGAGCCGGTGCCTTGTAGACCTTCCGGCTCCACCTTGGCGTAGTAGGTGCCAAGGACATAGTCCAGATCGTCATTCAGCGCCGTGCCCTGCAGTTGCAGCTCGAAGGTGGTCTGGCTGCTGTTGGAGATGGAGCCCTCCTCGCCCGCCGCGCCATAGGGATTGCTGTTGTCGTTCTCCAGAATGTAGGAGTTGATCTGGGCCAGCATTGGCAGCAATGTGCCATCCAGATCCCAGTCGTAGTCCAGGTCCATTTCCTGGTAGCTGATGATGTTGCGAACCTGCAGGTTGTCGCTCAGTTCGAAGGACAGTTTGTTAATGTAGGCCTCGTGTTCGATACGCGTGAACTGGTCGGTATTCATCGCCGTCTTGCGCTCGCCCAGTTGCTTTTGCACCGCCAAAATGCCCTGGGTAATGGTAGGGTCAAACACGTTGCCCGCCAGTACATTGCCAGCACCGTAGGCCATATTGCCGGACAGGTTGGCAACATTCGGGCCGTCTCCGGCACCGCTGAAAACAAACCCCGTCCCGTTGTCTTCAGAAACCGAGCGCAGCATCACCAGATAGTTCTCAATGCGATCAGTGGGGCGCCACAGCACGCCGACCCGGGCATGCCAATAGTCCTTGTTGTCGTAGTCCTTGCCGGCAAAGCCGGGGCCGCGCTCGCCCGGCGCAAAGGCCGCGCACAGGGGCTGGGCGGTGGGCAGGCACACATCGTTGTAGCCAAAGGGGTTGGGGCCAACGTCTTCAGTGAACCCGTCGCGCTTCACTCGCTGCACGGCGGCGCGAACCATCAGGGTGTCGTCGATGACTGGGATGTTGATGGCCCCTTCGTATTCGCGATCCTGATAATTGCCGGCCTGGGCCTGAAGGTAGCCATGCAGCACTTCATTCGGCTGCTTTGGCTCCAGCAGCAAAGCGCCCCCGGTGGTGTTGCGGCCAAACAGTGTACCCTGCGGGCCACGCAGCACCTGCAGTGAGCTGAGGTCAAACCAGGTGCCGGGGCCGCCCTGGTTGGCGATAATGCCAGACTGAATCAGCGGCACCTCGGCGAAATAATTTACCACGCCCACCGGCGCCAGATAGGTTGCCCCCTGCCCGCGAATGGTCACCACCTCGGCGTTGCGCGGGTTACCGGAGCTGGACACGTTCAACGACGGCACTTTGCCCAGCAGGTCGTAGGGATTTTTGATGTTCTGCTTGCGCAGCGCATCGCTGTCCAGCGCACTAATGGCAATGGGCACATCCTGGATGCTTTCCTGGCGCCGCTGGGCGGTGACAATCACCTCTTCCAGGCGCCCGACTTCCTGCGCCTGGGCAGGCGTGCCCACAAGGGGTGCCGCCAGTGCGAAGCTTGCCGCCAGGGACTGTATGGCAAGTGGCAAACGCCTGGGAGTGATAGCCGCTCGGGGTTGGGGGGATGTTAAGGCAAAGGCGATCGTTGTCATTATGTGTCCTCTAAACGCAGGGTGCCAATTGAGTGGATGGCGAATGGATGTTGAAAAAACTGCAACGCATGCCGGATCAGCGGAGCGTGAAATGCGCCGGCTCTGGTGAGCGCGTCATATTCCAGTAGTCCACCAGACGCCAGGGGCTAGACAGGTACAAGCGCCCCTTGCTGTTCTGGTAGTAGCTGTTTACGCGGGGATGTCCCCAGATCATCTGCTCCAGCTTGGCATCCAGCTGTTGGTTGTAGTTGTCGTGGGCCGTTTCGCTGATTTCCAGCGCCGTGCCGCCGCGCTGGTGAAGCAAATCCAGGCTGGCAAGAATGTAGTGAATCTGGCTTTCCGCCAGAATATTGACGCCGCCACCGTGATTGGGGGCGCTGTTCGGCCCTGAGCCAACAAACAGGTTGGGAAAGCCCGGCACCAGCAAGCCCAGGTAAGCGCGTGGGTCTTCCTCTCCCCAGACATCGCGGATGCTCACGCCATCGCGGCCAACAATCTCAACGGTGGACAGCATCTTGGCGTGCATGTACCCGGTAGCGAAGATAATCACGTCGACTTCGATGAGCCGCCCGTCGCGGGTAATAATGCCGTCCTCGACAATCTGCTCGATACCGTCGGTCTCCAGGGCGACATTGTCCCGCTTGAGCATGTCGAACCAGCCGTTATCCATGCAGAAGCGCTTGGCGCCTGGGGGATAGTCCGGTGTGACCTTGTCTTTCAGGTCCGGACGGTCGGCCAGCTGCTCGTCAATGTAGCCCAGCAAGTACTGGCGAATCTGTTCGTTGGTGGCGTTGACGGAGACATCAGGCAGGTGCCAGTGCGGGTCAATCAGCACGTTGTTGTACCAGTTGTCGGAGGCATTCCAGTAGGTTTGCAGGCGCCACCACTGGGCGTAGTGCGGTATTTCGCGCATGGCGCGCGCCTGGGCCTCGGGAATCTCGTCGTTCAGGTTGGCCACCGGCATCACCCAGTGCTTGGAGCGCTGGAACACCGTGAGCTGGCTGGCGATCTTCGCCATCTCCGGCGACACCTGCATGGAGCTGGCGCCGGTGCCTATCACCGCTACGCGCTTGCCGGCCAGATCCACACTGTCGTCCCAGCGGGCGGTGTGCATCTTGGTGCCGCGGAAGCTCTCGTGGCCGGCGATGTTGTAGGGCTTGGGGCGGGTGCTGAAGCCAGCGGCGGTCATGATGGCGTGGTAGTGCCTCAGCTCCTCACGGCCATCCTCGCGGGCGCGCGTGCGCACCTCCCACACCTCGCTTGCCTCGTTCCAGGTGCAGGAGACCACCTCGGTGTTGAAGATAACCCGGTCCCGCACACCGTATTTGTGCGCGCAGTGCACCAGGTATTTTTGGTTGTCCGGCCCGCGCGAGAACCAGTGCGTCCAGTCGCCGTTCAGTTCAAAGGAGAAGGAGTAGTAGTGACTTGGTGTATCCACCGCCAAGCCCGGGTAGCGGGTGTGGAACCAGGTGCCCCCCACCTCGGGGTTACGCTCGATGATGTCGTATTCATACCCCGCCTCCGCAAAGCGGACACCGGCATTGATGCCGGTAAGGCCAGCGCCAATTATCAGCACACGAAAGTCGGCCGGCGGCTTCTGGTAGGGAACGGCATCCTTTCCGGGGATATGCGTAAAGCCGGATTGCTCCAGGACCAGGGGCACAAACTCATCATCAACGGGCTCGCCAACGGCAACACTCATCATGCGCTGCATCGCTTTGGTGTCTGGCTCTCTGGCCGCCAGCGGGGGCTCCCTGGTCAGCAGCGTGAACAGGCGTTCGCGCAGGTCCTCGGCCAGCGCCTCTGGCACGGCTGCCCCACCCTGCATCATGGATTTGATGTGGGGTGAGTAGCGCTGCAACAGCGACTCATCCCCACCCAAGTGAACGTAGACCATCAACAGGGTGGGTATATCGCCCGCTGTCAGCATTTCCCGCAGGCCGGCGTGGTCGCGGATGGGCAGCACACCTTCGGGCGTGTTGGCGGTACTGCGGATCGTTGGTATCTGATTCATTTGGGTTGCTTTCTATTTATTTGATTATGTTTAACTTACCTATAATATTTATTTTAGTCACCCTCAAAATTTGAACCACCTGAGAGTAAGCAGGGAAGGTGCGCACGCGAGGGGCCGGCCAGGGCTCAGGGCGACCGCAATGCCCCCCGGCACACTGCAATCGGAAATACGCTACGCTCGGTGCAGCCCCCCATCAGGACCCCAGCAACTGTACGTTTTCGCTGAGCGCGCCTTCCGGGTCTGTGGCAAACAGCACCCGCACGCCGTGTTCTGGCATGTCCTTGATATCGCCCACGGTGCTGCCGCCGTTGTCGAGAATGCGCTGGCGCACGACTTCCAGGTCGTCACACACAAAGCCGAGGATGACCTGCTGGTCGCGTGGCTTGGGGCGATCGAGGAAATTGAACATCACCAGCGTCTCGCCCTGCATGCTGGCGCTGGTGCCGAGGATAACCTCCCGAAAGGGTTCGCCCAGCCCGCCGCTGTCTCCGGCAACGCGCGCCACTTCCTGCAGGCCGTACACCGCCATGTAATAGGCCGCCATGCGCTCTTCATCACCGACAATAAGCTTGGTAAAGAAGGATCGGGGTTTATCTGCCATTGTGGTTTCCTTGCTGTTCGAGTTATGTATTCAATGGTGGATTGGGTACTCAGCGCAGGCCGTCCAGCCCCTCCACCTCGTCCTTGAGTAAACCGCCAAGGCGCGAATGCACCCTGCCCCCGGTGCCCATGACCAGCGAGAAAAGGATTTCATCCGGCCGTGGAGCGTCCTGCAGGCCAACCTCCATGGAATTGAAGTGGCTGCGCACAAAGGCTGCGTGGATATAGTGAACAGGCACCATCATGCGATAGCCCGCGCACGCCACCGCTTTGTTGGCCGGCACCATGGCCTTGGGCTGGCCAAGCACCTCGCGCATGGCCCAGCCCCCCGCTTCGTGCCACACGGCACCGTGCTCCATTTCACCGTTGATGCCGACGATGGCCGCCTTGCTGTACACCTCCACGCGCTCCCTGCCACCAAGCGTAACCACCAGTTCTTCTGCCAGTTCGCGGCCAAGTGCGCGCAGTTCCGACATGAAGGGCATCAGGTCTGCTTCATAGCGGCCGGCAAAAGGGTTGCGAATCACCGCCGTTGCCGCCGCCATCGTCAGCGGTGTGTCGGTGACGGGGCCACCTTCGTGAAAGATGGTTTCTGTGCTGAGTGCTCGCTTGCGAATGGCAACCAGATTGCTCACGCGGTGTCCTCCCCTTCTGAATGCTGCTGGTGTTGTTTGAGAAAATTGAATATCTCGGTGTTGTCTGCCTGCGGTGGCAGGCTCTGGGCGGCGTTGGCCCACAGGGACTCAACCATGGCCAATTGCGGCAGGGCCAAACCCGCCCGCTCAGCCAGCTGGCTGGCCACACCCAGATCTTTATGCTGCAGCGCCAGGGCGTAACCGCCGGAAAAGCTGCCAGACAGGATGAATTGGCACAGCTTGGTTTCCGTGGCCACATTCCTGCCACTGGCTGCATTCAGAATGTCGACAAACACTTCGAGATCAAGGTCCATCTGCTGGGCCATCAGCAGGGCCTCGCAACTGGCCAGCAGGCCAGCCGCGTAAACGTAATTGTTCAGGGCTTTCATCGCATGGGCCGAACCAACCCTGCCAGTGGGAATGATGACGCTGCCCATACAGGCCAGCACCGGCCGCGCCCGCTTGAGCGTCTCACTGTCGCCACCCACCATGATCGACAGTTGCCCCGTCTCCGCCTTGGCGACCGAACCGGACACGGGAGCATCCAGCAATGACATCCCCTTCTCGTTCAGCACGGCATGCAAGCGTCGGGTTTCACTGGGGTCTGAAGACCCCATATCGACAATCGTTGCCCCTGGCCGAAGTACCTGGCAAAGCGAGGTGCCTTCACCGGCTATCACCGCCGAGGTTACCTGGCTGTTGGGCAGCATGGTTATTACCAGGTCACAGTCGGCCAGCGCGTCGAGGGAGGTAACGGCTTGCATGGTCTTGCCACTGTTTTTGGCAAGTTGCGCGGCGTGCGCATGGTCCGCGTCAAACACTTTGACGCCTGCCACCGTCCCCCGGGCCAACTGACAGGCCATGGGTTCACCCATTTTGCCAAGGCCAATAAAACCAACCAGACGGCCAGTGCGCAGGTGGGAAGATTCTGTCATTAAACGCTCCGATTCAGGCCAGGGCATGCTGGCCTGCCTGGTTGGGCGCTGCGTTGCGGATGAGCGGTATCAGCACCAAAGAAAGCATCAGCAGCCCCGCAAACAGCACAAAGGCCCAGTGATAACTGCCGGAAACATCGCGAATCCAGCCGGTAAAGGGCGGCATTATCAGGTTCAGGGGCAACAGGATGGGGCTCATCAGCCCCATAACCCTGCCGTAATTGAGCGCGCCATAGGTGCCGGCCAGCAGGGCGCTCCACACCGGCAACATACCGCCCCCGCCAAGGCCAAGGACCAGGCTGCCCAGTGTCAATCGCCAGGTATCCGGCACACCCCAGAAGCAGCCAATGCCGGTGGCAATCAGCCCGATGATGCCGCCAAGGACAAGCCGCACATCGCAGCGGTCGGCCAGCCAGCCGAACAGCAGCGTGCCAGGAATGGCCGCCAGGGCGATGTTGGCGATAATCCGCGTGCCCTGATCCCGGCTGGCGCCGGTCTCAATCACAAAGGGCATGAGATTGCCCATGGTGGCAGTGAAGCAGGCGAACATGACGCTGACCACCAGGGCGATGAGCCAAAAGCTGCGGTGGCGAATGATGGCGTGGGTGGAGCTGAAATGCCCCTGGGTGTGCTGGGCGCCGCCGCCCTTTTCTTCGGGCGGCACATAGCCCTTCTGCTGCGGCCGATCCACTATCAACAACCACACCGGGACGGCCATGGAGGCAATGCACACAGCGATCACCCTCAGCCCGTCACGCCAGCCCACCGTGTCGGCCAGCCACTGAATGAACGGGGGATAGAAGAACCCGCCGAAGGAGGTGCCCGCCGCGGCAATGCCCAGGGCGATGCCGCGGTTGGTGGTAAACCACCGCGCCAACAGGGTGGATGCGCACAGTGGCCCCAGCAGGGTATAGCCGGCACTCAGGCACAGGCCGTAGATCAGCGGTACCTGCCACATGGCACGGGTCAACGAAAGACCCACAAACCCCACCGCCGTTATCAACAGGGCCGCAATCAGGATGTTACGCAGTGAATAGCGATCAACCGCAATACCTGCAGCGGGCGAAATCACCCCGGCACCCAGCGTCATGCACGTCAGGCCCAGCATCAGCACCATGCGACTCGGTGCGTAGGCCTCCGCCAGGGGTATGGCAATCACGCTGTAGGAATAGGACAGGACGCCAGCGCCGGTCGCGTGCATGAGAAAGGCTACGGCAACCTGTATCCAGGGCCATGCGCTGTTGTTGGGCACGTTACAGCCTCCCTGGCGTAGCGCCAGCGGCAAAAGCAGGCGGACTTGTGTTAGGCTGCGATGCCGTCCTCTGGCTCCGGCGGGAAGTACAGCGGCGTACCCACATGGTAGACACGGGTGAGCAGGCCGATAAACGCCTTGTCGGTCAACGGGTCCGAGGGCATGTCGAAGTGCTCTCCCCGCGCCTTCAAGTCCTGAATAAAAATATCGAAGACCTGGTCGTGGGTAATGTCGTCGGTGTGATCAACGGTGCGTTTCAACTCGTCCAGATCCATGTAGACATTGGCGCCCCAGTGCACCAGAAAACGGAACTCCGCCTCGGGTATCTGCTGGATGACTCTGTCGCCGGTGCGAATGCGCCAGCCGCCCTCGACACTGGGGTCTGCCTCCATCACCGAGTCAAAGGCCAGGCCCTCAGGCTTTCTCATGGCCTTGGGGCCACAGCTCTGGGCGGTGTGGAACATCATCTCGTTCTCTACCACCACGGCACGCCCCCACATGGGCGCCTGTATCTGTTTTGGCTGCAGGTGTGGGCCATCCGGCCAGTAGCTAAAGCCGCCGCCGATCTTGCCCCGATAGTACCAGGCGATCACCTGGGCCTTGCGAGCCTGCCAGCGCTTGAACAGGCCGGACTTGACCATGGTGTTCATCAGCCAGATTGGCGTGTTCTCGATGGTCAGGCCGCGAAACCGTGTGCCATCCACATGCGGGTTGCCGCTGTCCTGGCTGGGCCCCTGGATATTGAACAGCATGCTGTCCGGCTCGGCGTACTTCGCCCCCCAGTAGTCGCGCACCAGCTTCAGAAACGCGGGGTTATAGAAGCAGTCCTCGATTTCAGGCTGGCTGCACACACCCCCGTGAGAAAAGTAGCCCCGGAACACTGGACTCAGGAACATATCCAGGCTGGGCTCAACCCCCTCCGGAAGAGAGCCGGAGGTGGTGGCGATCAATTCCTCGGCGGATTTGAAATGCTGGGAAATAATAAGCGTCCACGGGCCATTGCGGCGCACCACGTCCAAAAGCCGTTGGTGCTGGTCTTCGCTGTAAACCCCCTCAATGATTCTGGGCTCTGCCACCGGGCGAAAGACCTTGGCGCGTTCGATATCCATGATGACTCCTCCTTTGGCGGTGATTGCAGATTGAGGGAACAGGCCTGAGCGCCCACCCAATCACCGCCGCACTATTTATTTTATTGATACTTTAATACTAAGCATAGGTTTGGGCCGATCGGCGCGTCAAGCCCGAGGGGGCGCTGCAGCGATATGCGCCCGACGGGTTAGCCAATATATACCCGCCTCAAAAACAGGCATTGAAAGAAGCCTCAGGAATATGGGCCCGCGCTGTTGCGCACCTGTTTATTTTATCGATAAGATATTGAACTTTACCTGGCACCTGCGCGCAAGTCGGCAGGACTACTGCAGTCATTCAAGAGGTTATCCCATGGCCATGACCCAACAACGCCGCGAAGAACTTTCCCGCATCCTGCGCCCGGCGGCGCCGCCGCGCGAGGTGAGCAATGTTTACAGTGAAGATCAGTTGCAGCGCCTGCTTGGCGTAATGCGCGACAACGGCCCCTGGCCGCTGATTCTCGCCCAGCACTTTGCCTCTGCCGAAGAGCTGATCGCAACCCTGTCGGGCGGCGCACCGGACGGCGGTGGCCTGTCGCTCGATATGTTCATCACGCCGACCTTCCGCGGCTTTCTGGCCAATTACTCGGCCCCGCTTTACCCCGAAATTCATGACTGCTTTTACAACGAAACCTTCCTGAATATGGCCAAGGACTACTGGGGCGCCAAGTACGCGAAGCCCCAGATGATGCTGTTCAACGTGAACGGCCCCGCGGGCAACCTGGACCCGGGCCACCTGGACAGCCCCAGCTTTCGCGGTGTGCGCTACGAAAATACCCCCACCTGGCTGTGTGCGGTGATGGGCAAGTCTGGCCTGTTCCAGGATTACCTGATCAAGATGGCCCAGGTGATTACCTGGTTCTCCCACTGCCCACAGAGCGGCTTTACCTACTGGCCAAACGGCCCGCTGGAAGCACCAGAGCGCCTTATGCCACCCATCTACAACCGCGGTGTGCTGGTGCAGAACGAAATGATGTTCCACCGCGGCGAGGCCAACGGCCCGCTGGAGCAACAGCGGCCGAAGGGGCTGGCCTTCGACACCCTGTTCTCGGGTGATCCGAATGACACCAACCAATGGCTGCTGAAAACCGGCGACAATGTGATCGCCCGTCACAGCACTGATGAGCTGCGCTTTCTGGTGCACTGGTCCGCCGAGGTGTTCGAGGACTTCGATGAGTTGAAGAAGAACATGGACGGCAGTGACGACCTGACCCACGAAAAGGCCATCGAGATGATGATCGACGATGTGCGCGCACAGGGTATCAGCATCGAGACGCCCACCGACCCGCTGCACGACGCCACCTTTATCGCCCAGCTCAACGCCGCCTACGACATGGGCGGCCCCAGCAGCTACCCCGAGGATGCGCCTGTTACCCCTATGTACACGGACGCGGCCTGATATGAGCACAGATAACGCGGGTTTTGAGGCCAGCTACGGCCCCTGGGCAGTGATTGCCGGGGGCGCCCAGGGTATCGGCGAAGCCTATACTCGTTATATTGCCGCGCGCGGTGTCAATGTGATGGTGCTGGATATTTCCGCCGACGCCCTCGCCGCCATCAGCGCCAGCGTGCGCGAGGAATTTGGCGTGCAGTGCCTGCCGGTTGAGGTCGACCTCGCCGGCGACGATATGCTGGAGGTGATCCGCGCGGCAGTCGGCAAGCGGGAAGTCGGGCTGCTGGTGTACAACGCGGGCCTGGCGGATGTCGGGCCGTTCTACAAAGCAGATTCCGGGCTGGACTTCGAGCTGAAGAAAATTGCCGTTAATGTCACCGGGCCACTCAAGCTCATCTATCATTTCGGCAAGGCCATGCTGGCGCGCCGGCGTGGCGGCATTGTGCTGATGTCATCCGGTGCCGGCCTGACTGGCTCGCCCTACTACGCCCACTACTCCGCCACCAAGGCCTACGACATCGCCCTGGGCGAGGCCTTGTGGGGCGAGTTTGCCCCCTACAATGTGGACGTACTGGCAGTTGCCGCCGGCATGACCTTATCAACCGCGGCGGCGGGCTTTGAGCACATTGAGGATCGCTCTCAGTTCCAGACCACCACCGAACTGGTGGACGAGGCCATGGCGGCGCTGGGGCAGCAGCCCCTGTTGATTGCCGGCAAAAACCACCGGGCCAATGCCGACAATATGCTGCAGATACCCAAAAAAGACCTGATTCGCTACATGGCGGAGCACGCGATCAATAACTTCCTTGGTGGCGAGGCCCCGCCCCAGGTTATCGACGGGGACTGAGGGCCAGGGCCTCGGTTAGGGTTAGCGTCAGAGTCAGAGTCAGGGATTGGCCACCACGAACGCCGGCACCGCCTGCAGGCTGTGCAGCACCGAGATAGAGGTGCACTCGCCGGTTGCCGGGTCCGGATTGCCGTCCGCCAGGCGCTTTACTGCGTAGTACTTGCCCGGGCAGGTATAGCCGTGGGTATCCGCCGCCGGTTTGCCGGACGACAGTCCGGTGCGGTCCTGTATGCGAATGGATGAATGCGCCAGGGAATCGAGATCCCAGTAACCAGCCAGGAGGCCACTGGCGTTGCCGGTGTCCGGGTCAATCTCCAAACGCAGCATCGCATCGCGCAGGTAGAGTTCGCTGTCCAGCCGCTGGGCGGCGCGGATGATGCGCAGGTCAAACCGCTCGGTCACCAGCACGCCATCATCCAGTTGCCCTCGCACGCGATTGTGATAGCGCGTATCAGCGGCCAGCGGCAGGCTGGCCCAGGGTAGCGGTGCACCATTGGTGCCAAGCGTAACCGGGGTCTGGCTGGACGCCAGCAGCACTTCTACCGCGCCGCTGTCTTCGTCCAGCGGCGTTACCTGCAATAAAACGGTCATACTGCCATCGGTAATGAAGGAATTGGCAAAGGCCGCCGCCTGGCCGGTGGGCTGGTAACCGCGCACGCAACCCATGACCCGCCAGTACTGGTTGTCGATGGTGCGAGCCTCATTGGCCGCACTCGCTGCCGGGCAGGCGCTGGGGGGCGCGGTTGTCTCGCTGATGCTGCCGTCGGCCTCCATGCGCTGCATGGCCAGCGGGCCGTCTATTGTCAGCATGCCGGTGTCGGGGAAGTTGGCGGGGTTGGCACAGGGGTCCTGTTCCGGGTCGTCGTAGTACCAGGGCGCCAACGCCTGCTGTAGCAGTTGGGGGTCATCCAGGTAGGGTTGGCGCTCGGCCTCCGGCAGGGCCGCCAGAAAGCGCTGCGAATAGCCGAGGTTGAAGCCATCGGGGCAGTCGTTGGGGCCAGCGCCGGGGGTCACCAGGCGAAAATCCGTCAGTACGTAACCGCGCTGCACGATATCGCTGACTTCGCTGCCATCGGGCAGTGCCTGCACCGCTAACGAGATGGCGCACAGCAACGCCGCCAATCCGCCACCCAGGCCATGTCTGGTAAAAGTTACCCGTTTCATACCAGCACCTCGCTTACCGGGCGGTCGGTCTGCATGGAGCGTGTACCCCACTGCGCCACCGGCAGGCCCATCACCTGTTGAACGGTAAGCCCCACCCGCGTTACTGCATCGCCGCGGCCCATAACGTGCACCCCGCTACGTACCTTGCCGCCGGCGCGGCCAGCGAGCATCAGTGGCAAACCGCTGACATCGTGGGTTTTCGCCAGGGAGGTTTCCGAATGGGCCAGCACCAGGCAGTTATCCAGCAGCGTGCCATCCCCTTCCGGTACTGCCTTGAGTATGTCCAGGTAGTGGGCGAAGGCCTGCATGCTGCGCTCCACAAACCAGGTGGCCTGTGGCTGGTACCCCAGGGCTGGGTCCACGGATTCTTCATGGGTCAGCTGATGGTGATTGGCGGTGCTGCCCCCACGCCGCAGGTTAGAGGCACCCGGCGAGTAAACCACGTTGAACACGCGGGTCTGGTCGCAGGCCACAGCCAGGGCCATCAACTCGGCCAGCAGGCGATGGTTGCGATCCACCACGTCGATCTCGGTGTCGGTGGCGCTCGCTTCCGGCACGTCTGGCACGCGGCAGCTGGCCAGCGGCTCTGGCTCGCTCAGCATGATGTCCAGTTGCTGCTCGGCCTGGCGCACGGCAGTGAAGTACTGGTCCAGCCGAACCCGGTCGCCGGCCCCCAGCTGGCGCATCAGGCGCTGGCGGTCTTCTTTAACGGCCGAGAGCACGCTGCGGCGCATCATCAGTTGCGGGTCGGGCTGGAAGTTGCGGGCGTTCGGGTCCTGAAAGCCGGTGCCGAATATCCGCTGGTAAAACGCCACTGGCGACACTTCGGCGGCGTTGATTACACTGCTGCTGCGCCGGCTGTAACTGTGCCTCGGGTCGCCGCTGGCGGCGACCTCCAGCGAACGAAAACGGCTGCGGCTGCCGATGGCATCGGCTACCAGCACATCCAGACTGGGGCTGACAAACTCATCCGGTACGCTCGGTGCGTTCCCCGTCAGCGTGCCAACCACCCCGCTGCTATGCACCTGATTGGGCTTGTTGTCCAAGTGCACATTGAAGCCGCTGCAAATCGACAGCTCCCTCCGGTGGCGCGCCAGCGCCTGCAATTCCGGCGGTAGTGCAAAGTCTGTACCTTCTGCCTCGGGGTTCCAGCGCTCCGGCGTCATACCGCAGCCCCAGAACCAGGTGCCAAAACGCTGGGGCAGCGGCGCCTCCGATGCGAATGCATTCCCGTTGGTGTTGAGGAAGCCATCCAGCAGCGGCAGTGCCACGCTGACGGCGCTACCCTGCAACATACCGCGCAGCACTGTGCGCCGTGTAAGCCCTTTCTTGCTCATGACTGATCCTCCTCGGTCGCCGGGGCGGCTGCGTAGAATGACTGACTGTTGGCGATGGCTCGCAGCAATGCGGGGAGCTGATAGCCACCCGCGGCAAAGGCCTCGTTCAACGCCGCCTGCAGGTCGCGTGCGTGCGGAATCTCCGTGCCACTGGCTGCGTAGCGATACACTGTGTCGGCAAAGCAGGCCGGCACAAGCCGGTGGTTCTGCAGCGCGGCCCCGAGGCCCCTGGCGCCCTCAAACGCCACACTATCCAGCTCGCCGGCGGTATTGATGGGACTGCCGTTCTCGCGCAAGCGCAGCATGCCGATGCCGTCGTAGTGCTCCAGCGTCAGGCCGATCGGGTCCATCAGGTGATGACAGGCGGCACAGGTGCTCTCCTTGCGGTGGCGTTGCAGGCGCTCACGGGCGGTGGGCAGCACGGCAAACGCCTCGTCCAGTGTGAAATCCACATCCGCTGGCGGTGGCGGGATGGGCTGGCACAGAAAGGTTTCGCGAATAAAACGCCCGCGCAGGGTCGGCGAACTGCTGCCGGCGTGGGCGTGCAGTGACAGCAAGCTGACCTGCGACAACAGGCCCTGGCGCTCATCTTCGCTGTCGAATTGATAGGTTTGCCAGCCGCTCGCCCAGGGCACCGGCACGGCATACACGAGCCCGAGGGTGCGGTTCATCGGCATCCAGTCCAGCACAAACAGGTCCCGATAGTCGCCGCCGGCATCCAGCAGGTGCTGGGTCAGCGTGCGCAGGGTCTGCTCCTGCAGGGCATCGGCCACGGCCGGGGTGAACGCCGGGTACAGGGCCACATCCTTGGACAGCTCGCCAAAGCGATCAAAGGCCAGCATGTCGGTAAACAGGGCTCGCATGCCCTGCTCCAGCCGGGGCGACGCCAGTAGGCGCTCCACTTGCCGCCTAAGGCCCGCCGGCTGCATCAGCTCGTCTTCATGGGCCGCCTGCAACAGGGTGGCATCGGGTGTGGTGTTCCACAGGAAATAGCTGAGGCGCGCTGCCCGCGAGTAGCTGTCCAGCTGCCACTGACCGTTGCTGGCTGGCTGTGCTGTTTCAATACGAAACAGGAAGTCCGGCGACACCAGCAGGCTGGCCAGGGCCAGTTGCAGCCCGTCATTGACACTGCCCCCGAGTGATACCACTTCGCTGACCACGGCTTCCCGCTGGCTTTGCTCGGTAGCGGTCAGCGGGCGTCGGAACAGTTTCAGGCCGTAGTGCGCGATGAAATGGCCAATACAGTCATTCGCAGTACCCGTTGCCGTCAGCCGCGGTTCACACCCCAGGTTTTTCTCGCCCTGCTCGCCGCTGAGCACCTGGCGGGCGATCTCACGCGCCATCAGGTCGTACTGCTCATAGTCGGCGGGGGCCAGGCTGGCCAGGGCGCTGCCTGCAGCCAGCAAGCGCTCATGTCGGTAATCTGGCGCAAAGCGGCCGACAATCTCGATATCGCCGCCAAAGACATCGGCGATGCTGTTGCGGTACTGGCCCTGGGTCAGTCGTTTCATGGCAACGACATGCGACGCCTCGACTGACGGTGACACGGGCGCACCCTGGGCCAACACGGCCGCTGCACATAACAGGCCGGCCATGGCCGCCTTTACCCTGCACATCACCATCTTTACAGCACCTCGAAATTACCTATTATTTATTGATAAGTATATTGTGCCATCCTGAACACAATCTGAAGGCGTTACAGGTAACGCACGCTATCGCTATTTGCCCTGTGCCCGCGGTACCCACACCCTTCCCTCGCCACGGGCGACCAGAACATCGCCAACCCGGGCCTGCGCCGACAACACAACCTGCTGCCGTTCCGTATCGATAGCGGTCACCGTCATCCCGGCCACAACGGTATCGCCGATGTACACGGGTTTGAGAAACACCAGCTCCTGCGACATGTAAGCGCAGCCTGGGCCGGGTAATTGGGTGCCCACAATGGTTGACCACAAACTGGTGGTGAGCATGCCGTGGGCCAGGCGACGACCAAAGCGAGTCTCGCGTGCAAAGTCGTCGTTCAGGTGCAGGGGATTGTCATCACCCGAGACCGTTGCAAATGCCTGTACCGCTTCGTCGGTGATGGCTTTGCTGTAGCTGGCCTGCATACCGACAGCGAGTTCGTGAAGGTAATAACCGTGCGCTACTTGGCCGGTGGATTGAGACATGCGCTACTCCTGATCCGCTGCGGCTTTGTCGCCGCCACCTTGATTCCCCTTTTGATCATCGTATTGCGGTATTGATGAGGGCTCCTTTATCTGGTGAAGCTGAACCGGCCCGAGCAAGCCGGCGGCCACCAGTTGGTCCTGGTAGACTTTCATGTGCGAGTACAGGGGGTCTTCCGCCAGCCCCTTACCCACAAAGGCATTGCGCAGGGGGGCAGTGATGGCGATATCAATCAGGTTGTCACCCGGCTCAAGCGCATCGGTAATATCAATACGCGATGGCGGCAGGCTGGCTCGGCCGATGCGCTGGCCATTCACGGTGACTTGCGCCCCGCCCTGGACCAGGCCCAGGTCGAGCACAAAGCGCGTGGTGCCTTGCAGCGAGCTCACTTTCACTGTGTGCTGATAATGCACCGGGCCGCTTGCGAAGCGCAGGCCCTCATTGTCGCGCCAGTCAAACAAGGCGTCCAGCTGTCGCTGTTGGCCATTGGCAAGCAACATCCAGCTTTGCAGTGGCAATGCCTCTGGCCCATCGGCCACCCGCTTTTCCGCCGGGGCGTGGTTAAGGGCATTGTCTGGCATCGCCACACCGGCCACCAGGAAGCGGCTTTCCCAGGGCGCCAGCGCCAGCAGCAACTGATCGGCCCCATCCTGAACCGGCCAGATTGCGCCAGTGCGGGCATCGAACCACCAGCTGCCCTCGGGGGGGGCAGAGAGCTCAGCGGTGGCCGCAGTCGCTGCTTGGTTGGCAAAAAAGTGCACCTCACCGCCGGCCGCCAGCTGCCGCCGGATACGGCGAATGCTGGAAGGTGACTGATAGCGAAGCGATGGCACAGACGCCTTTTGCAACATGCTGGCAAGCGCGAGCGGCACAAACTCGGTGCGAACAGCACCACCTGCCAGAAGCCGCTCAACACCCTTGCGCACACTGGCGTCGCCGGCCTCGGCATCAAGGAACGAGGGCTGCCGCGTTGGCACATCGCCGGCAAACACCACTGGCACACCATCCGCAAGCTGTTTTTGCAGGGCAGACAGTGTGGCAGGTTCCATGACCTCTACGTTGGCTACCAACACACTGCCGTAGCGCCCTCCTGCGGCGGTCAGTCGGTTGTGTTCAACCTTGCCCATTTGTAGGGCGTGATCGTTCACCCAGCCCCAGGTAATGCCGTGCCGGTCCAGCGCGTCGAGCAGCGGCTGGACGGATTCCATCCACGCGACCCTGGGGTCAACGGCTTTCTCTGGCACCGTCATCAGTTTCATCAACTGGGCCTTGCCCTCTGCCAGCGCCGGATCTTCCAGCATGACGTTGGCGGGGTCAGCATCCGGCAGGCTGCCACTCACCAATACTTCTTCGCCCTCCCTGTCCATGTTGGGGCCATGAAAGCCAAGAAAGGGGTAGTAAACCAACACATCCAGCGAGGGCGCGCCCTGGCGCAACAGGTGCTGGCTGCGGCCGATGTATTGGTTCAGGGCCGGGATATCCGGCCACAGGCTGGTATTGGCGGCTGAATACAGCCCCGAGAAATGAGCGGGATTCTGCGGCCCTGAGAATGGTTGCCATCCCTCTTCGCCGTAGTCATTGCCGCTACCCTGCCAGGGATAGGGCGTGCCGTGATAGATAATGTGGTTCACGCCGGCCAGCAGCAGCTTGTCTGCGGCGGCCTTCAGGCGCCTTGCGGTGGGTTGGTAATCGCGGTTGATCCACACAAAGGACTCGGCGCTCACCAGTGGCCGGCCGTACAGGGCAGCGGCGGAGCTGGCAAACTTGAGCCCCACATTAGCGCCACCGGCCCATAACTGCTCGGTCTCCACAATCGTGTTGCTGCCCATGGCCCGCAGCAGGTCGATATCCATGCCGTAGCTTTGCCCGCGCGATATCAAGCCGCGGTTTTCCGCCCAGTTGGCGGAGGTTTGCACAAAGCGCTCGATCATCAGGTCGGACAGGGTTTTCTGGTAGTCCCAGCGGATGCGCTCGTCACCGTCGGTCAGGCTGAATTCCGGCCCGGCGTGTACGCCCAGCAATTCGCGAAAGTAGACATTGTCGGTGCCTTCCACATGGATCACCGGCAGCCAGGGTTCCAGGTCGTAGCCACGGCGCCTGGCGAACTCCGGCAGGATGTCTACAACGCCCATGCGGGTAATGCGAAATTCCAGGCTGTCGTTAAAGAAACCCCGCAAACCCTTGCCGTAGTGTTGCGCCAGGCCGGTGCGCTCACCGTAGGCGTATTCGTAGTGCCCGAGCACCTGGGGCGTACGCAGATGGTCCACGACAAAGCCCTGGGGCTTCTGGGCGGCACCCATTGGCACCTCGCCACTGGGCATCAGGTAATTGGCAATCACCTCCCAGTCGCCCTCGGGCGCCTGCCAGTTCAGTTCGCCATCGCTGACCTTATCAGTCAGCACGGTGAGCGAGTCGGCATCCAGCGCGACGGTGTCAGCGACATTGAACGGGCTCCAGGCGTGCCCTCCGTCTACTACCCTGGCGGCGGTAACGCTGAGCAGCCTTGCCTGGTCGGCAGGGAAATTGATGAAGTCGGCACCGGCAAATTCCAGCATCGAGAAGATACGCTCACTAGGCCCCGGCTGCGGCTCGGGCAGGGCCATGGACACGCTGCCGCCACCGCTCACCCGCTCACTGCCATAAACCAGCGCGGTAACGCTATCCTCCAGCAGGATTTCAGGCCCGCCCGGCGGCCAGCCGCTGAAGTGGGTGAGATCCACCTGCATGCCGAGCGTTTCGGCATGGGCAATGGTGGCATTCAGCGTGGTGTAATAGGCTGGCGTGTCGAAGCTGTAAACCCTACTCATCACCGTTTCGTCGTCTGCCACGTTGATCATGCCGCTGAGGAACGGCTGGATTTCCACGCCGCCAAAACCGGCTGCCTGCAAGCGATCCAGTTGCGTGCTGGCAACAGCACTGTCCACGTCGCCACCCGGCCACCACCAGCGCGTCCAGGGCATGGCGCTTTGCGGCGGTGTTGCCAGGGTTTGCCAATCCACCGGGGCTACCAATTCCGCCTGGCCTGGCCGGTTGGTCGCGACGGGCTCTGGCCCACTGGAGTAGGTGGCAATACTGGGCGCGTTTGCCGGGTTAGCAGGCGGCACCAGCGCCTGGTTAAGGCGCTGGTAGGCCCAGCCGCCGGCCCCGGCGATAAGCAACAGCGCCAGCAGGGCCAGCCCCCCAACAATCCAGCTCAGTTTTCTTAGCATCTCCTACCTCCATGGGTTCAGGCCAAAATCTATTTTCTTATTTATAAGATATTAAGTAGCCAACCTGAAACGGGGATTAAGCCAGTGGCGCACGCACCCGCTGAACACCTACCCGCTGAAAAAAGCCGCATGAACATAAACAAAAAAGCGCCATACCCTTGCGGGTACAGCGCAAAAGGTGCAGTCAGCATTCCGCCAAACGCTGACTACTTAGCCGTTGCCGAAGGCGTACCTCAGGGTCAGGCCAATCTCGCGCTCGGGTACGTAGCGCACCTGGTAATAGCCGGCAGGGAACATGCCGTAAACGGTTTGCGGCTGGCCGCGCTCCAGCAGGGTGTCTTCATCCAGCAGGTTCTTGGCCCACACGCTGATCTCCCAGGGTGAGTTGACGCCACGGAGCCCGGCAAACACATTGAGAATGCCGTAGGCGTCGGCCTCGTAATCCATGCCGGTGTCTTCCTGGTCGCTGTAGTAGTTGTACAACGCACGCACATAGGCGTCGTTGGAGAACAGTTCGAAGGAGTACTCGGTTTGCAGCATGGCCGTCCATTTGGGCGTGGTGGAAATGCGCGTATCTACGTTGCAGTAGATAACTGAGTTGCCGCCAAAATCAGCTACCGTCAGGTTGCCGATGTCGCCGGAGTCCGCGTTGCCGTCCAGGTTGGTGTCACGGCAGGGCACAGTGGCATCGTCGAAGGTGCCATCGGCATAGGCGGTGTTGAACTGGGCCCACCAGTTCTCCGTCAGGCTGTAGGAAACATCCAGCTCAAAGCCGTCAACGGTGGCGTCACCGGGATAGGTGAAGCCGCCAGACTGGATCGAGTCGCCGGCGCCAATGTAGGGAACCTCATTAAAGCGCCCGATGAAGTTGTCGAAGCTCTGGTGGAAAATCGACGCGTTCAGGCGCATGCGGCGGTCGAACAACTCCGAGCGCACACCGATTTCGTAGGAATCTGATTCTTCCGGGTCGCCCTGCAGGAGGTCCGGTGTCACTGGCGCAGTAACGCCGACAGTAACGCCAGCCGGACGCCAGGAGTGACCATAGTTGAAGTAGGCCATCACATCGTCGGTAAACTGGTGCTTGAGCGCCACGTTGTACACCCAGGCTTCTTGGTCCTGGGAGGCTGTCTGGGTGTAGTTTGAACTGGCAAGGACAAGGTCACAGTAACCCGGGTAGGTCTCGTCACCGTTAAAGCCCACGCCCAGGCCAACCAGGCCCTGGCAAAGCCCGTTCAGGGGTGCGCCCGGTGCAATGCCGATGGCAATTTCAGCTGCGCTGGTGTTGATAGTCTCAACTCGTTCTTCCTCTGACTGCAAATAGCGGACGCCAAGTTGCAAGTCAGTTGCATCAGTAAGATGCAGTGTGGTGTTGCTGTAGATCGCGTACTCGGTCATCTCGATGGGAATGCCACCGCTGGCCTGAATCAGGTAGTCGCTATTCACGCCGCCGGTGGGGTCAGGATTGAGTGGGGAGCCAAATGCCCCGTCCAGCACCGAGGGTTGTGCGAACGTGGTTGCAGTATCGGTTTTCATATACCACAGTCCAACCAGGTAATCGGCGAAGGCATCCGGGTTGTCGGATTCCAGACGCAGCTCTTGGGAATCGACTTTAAAGCTGGAACGGGTCTTCTGCGCTTCAGTCCAGTCCAGGGCGGCGTTCAGCGAGTCCAGTTCCACATCGAAGTCAAAGGAGTTGTCCTGGTAGGCGCCGTTGTAATAGAGCACGTGGCCTGGCAGGTCCAGTGACATGTGCAGGGTGGTGGTCTGGAACTTCTGCTTGCCGCCGGATTTGCCTTCCATCACCGATAGGTCGCGATCATCGCCGATGGCCAGTCCGTTATAGCCGGCGCCCGGGCCGTTCACGGTTTCCATATTGATGCGATCCGACTCCAGCCACTGGTGGGTCAGTAACGCCTCAAACCCATCGGTGGGCGCCCACAGCAGGCTAGCGCGCCAGCTTTTGGTTTCGCGCTCGGATTCAATACCGGAGTTCACGCTCTTGGCGCGATTGCCCTCGTCTTCATCGAACATTGCGGCCACGCGCAAACCGAGTTGGTTGTCGATCAACGGGACGTTCAATGCGCCCTGGTAGTTTTGACTGCCCTGGTCGCCAGCCGAAGCCGATATTGAGCCACCTACCGCGTCCAGGTCCGGACGGCGCGTGGTGACGGTAATAGCGCCACCTGGAGCCGGCCTGCCGCGCAGGGTGCCCTGGGGGCCTCGCAGCACTTCTACCTGACCGATATCGTAGATACTCTGGAAGGCGTAGTTGGCATCTACCGGGGTTTCGTTGATGTACACATCCACCGCCGGTGCGGCCGAGGCGTTAGAGTCAAAGCCCACGCCGCGCATTTGCGCCACCGAGCCGAACCCGCCGTTGCTTTCCAGCGACAGGCCCGGCGACAACTGCGCCAGGTCTTCAAAGCGGAACAGGTTATAGTCGGCAATGTCCTGGGGCGTAATGGCCGTGACCGTCATCGGCACCTCCTGCAGGCTCTCTGCCCGACGCTGGGCAGTCACAATCACCTCTTCCAGCATGCCGGCCTCACCCGCCCCCTGGGCGGAGGAAACTGTTGGGTAGAAGGACATGGTTGCAACCGATACGGCCGCGGCCAGAGGGAGGGTCTTATACATTGTTCAAACTCCAGAAAGATCCGTTCTAAAAATTATGTGGACGATCCGCGCGGGCGGCGCAACTACCGGTCTACTTCATGTTTATACTTATCTTACGTATAAATATAATGACAAATAATTTATTAAATTCCGGTAATAGTCAATACCGTTCAAAACAAATTAATTACCGTCACGGGTAGGCTATTCATACTGGCGCGCAGACGTGTGAAGCCGGCACACTTTCGACACAGCTTGCGTCGCGTCAGAGCACGGGCAAGCGGCTAGGGCCCGCCTGGCGTGCCATGGCGGGTGTTTTGGATAGGGTATTGCCAATGCCAGCCGGCTGCGGGGCCATTGCTGGCCGCGCTCACCGGTTTTCAGCAACCGAGCCCTGAAGGCACGATATCCGGGTGTGCGTATTCCGGCAGCGCCGGGGCCTCGATCTGCTCTTTACCATCGAGGGTGTACACCGGCAGTTTGTGGTGGTGGGGAAAATGCAGGCTGTAGGCGGTCAGTCCGGTGCGCTCACTGGCCGGCAGATGGCACAGTGCCAGGCAGGTCTCGGCAATGTACTCGATACGTTCCGAGGGGTATTCCTCGGGAATCCACTCACTGGCGCCCGGCGTCCGAATGGCGGTGCTGGGAGCCAGCGTGTTGACGGCGATGTTGTCTGCCTGCAGTTCTGCTGCTAGCCCCTGGGTCATGCGGTGCACAGCGGCCTTGATGGCCGCGTACACGGTGGCGCCGCCGTGGCTTGCAAAGCCATCGTAGGGCCGCAACGGTGGCAGCGCGGTGACCGAGCCCAAAGTGACAATCCAGCCGCCGCCGCGCTTGCGCATTTCGGGCACGGCGTGGTGGTAAAGAATAAACGGCGCGCGCAGGTAGTGGCCGATGGTGTTGTCGAACATCGACTGTGCCATGTCCACCGTCGGCGCGTATTCCGCCTTGCCGCCGCTGTGCACCAGAATATCCAGGCCGCCGGCCAGTTCAACGGCGCGCCCGACCAGGCCCTGCAGGTCATCCTCCCGCTCCAGGTCGGCGACCAGCGGGTGGGCGGTGCCGCCGCTGGCTGCAATCAGGGCCACGGTTTCCTTCAGGGTGCCTTCGTATTTGCCGGCGCTGTCGAGGCTGCGAGCGGTTACCACAACGGTGGCACCCTCGGCCGCCAGGCGCTGGGCGATAGCCCGGCCAATGCCACGGCTGGCCCCGGTGACCAGCGCGATTTTGTTCTGCAGCAGTGTTCCCATGGTGCTATTCCTTGTGTGTTATTGGTGGGGGTTGCTTATGCTGTGTGTGGTATTGGTAGTACTCAGTGCTGCGCGCCCGGCGCCGCTCAACCGCCTGCGGGCACCAGTTCAGCCGCCAGCACGCTGTCACCCAAGGCGCAGAAAGCGTGAGACAGGTGAAGGTCGATAGCCTGGGCCCCGGACTCCGGGTCAAACCAGCGATCGATGTAGGCCCAGTGGTGCGGGTGGGCCATATAGGGGCCGGTCAGCCCATCCAGATTGTTGAACTCCTGCTCCCATACCCAAGTCCAGGCAGGCACGTCGGCCCGGTGCCAATCGGTGGCCCGGGCCCGGCTCAGGCACCAGTTGCGGATTTCGCCTATGTGCAGGGGCATCGCCAGCAGGTCGCGCTCAAAGCGCGCGGCTGTCTCATCGTCCTCGCCCGGCAGCAGACGGAAGAAGGCGGTGCGCTTCACCCCGCCCGTCATGCCAGCATCGCGCAGGCCCGCGCCCACGGTCTCCATGGCCAGCGCGTGTACTGCCTCGCAGTGGTCGGCCAGGGCCGGAGCAATCTGCTGCTGCCAGGCATCGCTCTGGCGCGCCAGGCGGGCGGCGTTTTCATCCGCGTATTGCAGGTCCCAGGTCAGGTGGCCGGCGGCGTACTCGGGGGCGAAGTTGCACGACAGAGCGCTGGCCTTGAGCCCCGGCAGCGCCGCCACCGCATCCTGCACGGCGGATTCCAGCGCATCCAGTTGCCCTTCTTTTGCCTGCAGCTGAGCCGTCTCGCGATAGCCGCGGGTTGCCACTGGGCCCTCTGCGGGCAGCACGGGGGCGAGTGCCTGACTATCGCAATCCTGCAGATAATGGCGCTCGCGGGAATCCACCAAAGCGTCCACCTCGGCCCAAAAAGCCAACACCTGCGGTGTGCTGGACTGGGCGCGCATGGCCCACCAGGCGCCGACATCGGCAACCTCCCACTGCAGCCAGAGGCTCACCGGGCGCTCGGCAGTCAGCACCGGCGGTGATACCTGCGCGCTGCGAAACACCAGTCCGCGCGCTGCTGCCGCATCCTGGTATTGCGTTGCAAACAGGCGCCGCAGCGCTGCGAGATTGGCAGCTGGCACGATGAGATGATCCTGAACGGTAATCATATCGCCCCCTCAGCCTGCCAGCAGTTCGACAACTTCAATCAGGTGCCCTTCCGGGTCAGCCACAAAAGCCACCCGAACGCCGTGTTCCGGCATGGACTTGATCGGGGCCACAACGCTGCCACCGGCCTGTTCGACCCGGGCGACAAAGGCATCCAGGTCATTCGTCTGAAAGCCGGTGATAACCTCGTCGCTGCCGCGGGTTTTCCCGTCGGTAAACTGCAGCAGCACAAAGGTGGCCGCCCCCTCGCCGGTGGGGTTGTACATAATCTCGCTGATGGGCCGTCCGGCAATTTCGCTGTCTACCCGGGCCAATTCGGTGAGCCCGCACACGCTGGCATAAAATGCCGCCGCAGCCTCAAGGTCGTTGACCAGCAGTTTGCTAAAGCCAAAATGGGTCTGGGTGCCTGACATAGTGTTTCCTTGTTATGTGTAACGGTGGGTTGGGTTGTAGTTTGCCGCCTGTTCGCCGTTGGCATTTTATCGGTGGCTGCTGTCGGTCGTTCTATTGCTGAAGCCCGCGTTAGATGAATGGCCGCCGGGTGAGCACCGGGCGATTGCCGGCTGCAAAAACCGTCCTGCCTGGCACCAATGTGCGCACACCTGTAGACATTTAACTTATGCTTAATTTATTCTGCAAAGCTATCGGCATTCGGTGGCGGCGTCAACGCTATGCCGCTCGCCCTGCAGGTCGGCTGTCAAGTGGTACATCAATTCAACCCAGTACAATTGCGCCCCGCAACCCCTATCTGCTGTAGTAGCATCAACCGATAACAACAATGACTTTTAAGGAGCACTTCTGTCATGTCCACCGGTCATTTAAGACAGCAGACCCTGTTCGATGTGCTGCGCCGCACCGCCGCGCGCTACCCAGACAAGCTGGCCATTCGCCAGCACGATGTCAGCTGGACCTATCATGAATTCCACGCCCTCGCCCTGCGCGTTGCCGGGGGCCTCAAAGCCCAAGGCATCGGGCCCGGCGACCGGGTTGCCATCCTGTCGCGCAATTCCAATGCCTTTGCCGTGGCGCGCTTTGCCATAGCGGCCTGTGGCGCGGTGCTGGTGCCGGTGAACTTCATGCTCAATGCCGACGAAGCGGCCTACATCATCGGCCACAGTGGCGCCCGCCTGCTGCTGGTGGGCGATACTGAGCTGGAAAAGGCAAAAAGCGCCGCCAGCCAGTGCCCGGCGGTGGAACAGCTGTTCTGGCTGGCGCTGGATAGCCCTTCACCGGATAGCCTTTCACCAGATAGCCCTGCACCGGATGGCCTGCAGCCCTTTGATACGCTGGCGGCGGCAAGCCCGCTGGCCGAGCTGCCGGCCATCGACAACAAGGAACCCGCCCAGATCATCTACACCAGCGGCACCGAATCCGCCCCCAAGGGCGCGGTGCTCAGCCACGCCGCCGTGCTGTGGCAGTACAGCAGCATCCTGGCGGATGCGGAGGTCGCCGGGGATGATGTGCTGTTGCACGCCCTGCCCCTGTTCCACTGCGCCCAGCTGGACTGTTTTTTGGGCCCGTCCATTCACTGTGGCGGCAGCAACGTCATCACCGCCGACAACAGCCCGGGCAACCTGTTGCACCTACTGGCCAGCGAGGGCATTACCTCCTTCTTTGCCCCGCCCACGGTGTGGATCTCGCTGCTGCGCCATCCGGAGTTTGACAGCACCGACCTGTCGGCCCTGCGCAAAGGCTACTACGGCGCCTCCATCATGCCGGTGGAGGTGCTCAAGGAGATCCAGGCGCGCCTGCCCGATCTGCAGCTGTGGAACCTTTATGGCCAGACGGAAATCGCCCCCACCGCCACCATCCTCAAGCCCGCCGACCAGCTGCGCAAGGCGGGCTCCGCCGGCAAGCCGGTGCTGCACGTAGAAACCCGGGTGGTGGACGACGCTGGCAACGATGTGCCGGTGGGCGAGATTGGCGAGGTGGTGCACCGCTCGCCGCAGCTGCTGACGGAGTACTTCAAGAACCCGGAGAAAACCGCCGAGGCCTTTGCCGGCGGCTGGTTTCACAGCGGCGACCTGGCCACCCTCGACGACGAGGGCTATCTCACCATTGTCGATCGCAAGAAAGACATGATCAAAAGCGGCGGCGAGAACGTGTCCGGGCGCGAGGTGGAGGAAACCATCTACCAGTTGGACTGGGTGGCGGAAGTGGCCGTGATCGGCCTGCCCCACCAGCGCTGGGTGGAGGCGGTGACCGCGGTGGTGGTGCCCAAAGCTGGGGCCGAGCCGGACGAGGACGCGGTGATACGCTTCTGCCAGTCGCGCCTGGCCACCTTCAAGGTGCCCAAACGCATCGTGTTTGCCGACGACCTGCCGCGCAACCCCTCCGGCAAAATCCTCAAGCGCGAGCTGCGCCTGGCTCATCAGGACGCCTTCAGCAATGACGGATAACGCCGCACAATCTGGCCATGGCGCGAGCGATGCAGCACCGCCGCGCCAGCAGGACACCCCGCACGCTCTGGACGGGGTGCGGGTGCTGGATTTGAGCCGGGTGCTGGCCGGCCCCTGGTCCACCCAGATACTGGCTGACCTGGGCGCGGAAGTGATCAAGATTGAACGCCCCGGCGCGGGGGATGACACCCGCAGCTGGGGGCCGCCGTTTGTACAGCGCCAGGATGGCGCCCGCGATGCCGCCTACTACTTTGTTGCCAATCGCAACAAACGCTCGGTGGCGCTGGACATCAGCCAGCCGGAAGGCCAGGCGGCGGTGCGCCAGTTGGCGGCCAGCGCCCACGTACTGGTGGAGAACTTCAAGGTGGGCGGGCTGGCGGCCTACGGCCTGGACTACAACAGCCTGAAGGCCATCAACCCTGCCCTGGTGTACTGCTCGGTGACCGGCTTTGGCCAGAGCGGCCCCTACGCCCCCCGGGCCGGTTATGACTTTCTGATCCAGGGCATGAGCGGGCTGATGAGCATAACCGGCCAGCCCGATGGCAGCCCCGGCGCCGAACCGGTCAAGGTGGGCGTAGCCACTGCCGACCTGTCCGCCGGGCTCTATGCCACCATCGGCATTCTGGCGGCCCTGCGCCACGCCGAGCGTACCGGCGAAGGCCAGCATATCGATATCTCCCTGCTGGATTGCCAGGTCAGCCTACTGGCCAACCAGGCACAGAACTACCTGGCCAGTGGCCAGCCACCCCGGCGCCTGGGCAATGCCCACCCCAATGTAGTGCCCTACCAGGTGTTTGCCGTGGCCGATGGCCACCTGATTCTGGCGGTCGGCAATGATGGCCAGTTCCAGCGCTTTTGCGCCGAGGCCGGCGTGCCGGAACTGGCCAGTGACGCCCGCTACGCCACCAATGCCGCAAGGGTGGAAAACCGCGATGCCCTCATCGCCACCCTGCGCCCGGTGCTGGCGGCGCGCACCGGGGCAGATTGGATCGCCAGCCTGGAGGCGGCAGGCGTTCCCTGCGGCCCGATCAACACACTGGATCAGGTGTTTGCCGACGCCCACATCCGCGCCCGCAACATGGCCATTACCATGCCCCTGGACGAGGGCGGCAACACCCTGCCCCTGGTGGCCAACCCTCTGCGTATGTCGCGCACGCCACCCAGCTACCGGATGGCACCGCCGGGCCTGGGTGAGCACACCCTCGAAGTGCTGGCGCAGATCGAGCGCAACCCGGCCCAGTACCTGATCACCGACAGTGAGTAAGCGAATGATTCCCTGGCCACAACGACAGACCCTGCCGACCTCCGCAGAGGCCCTGCGCAGCGAAGTGCGCGCTTTTCTGGCGGCCCACCCGCCGGCGGCAGCCGCCGATGTGCGCGCCCGCTCATGGATGGGCTTTGACGCCGCTTTCTCGCAGGCCCTTGGCCAGCGCGGCTGGGTGGGCATTACCCTGCCCACCCAATACGGCGGTGGCGGTGGCAGCGCCTTTGATCGCTACGTCATCCTTGAAGAGTTGCTGGCCGCCGGCGCCCCGGTGTCTGCCCACTGGATTGCCGATCGCCAGAGTGCGCCGCTGCTGCTGCGCTTTGGCAGCGACAGCCAGCGCCGCGAATTGCTGCCGCGCATCTGCGCGGGCGAGTTGTACTTCTGCATTGGCATGAGCGAGCCCGGTGCCGGTTCTGACCTGGCCAGTGTCAGCACCCGCGCGGTGCCCAACGACCAGGGCTGGCTGCTGAACGGCAGCAAGCTGTGGACCACCAACGCCGACCGCTGCCATTACATGATTGCCCTGGCGCGCACCTCGGGCCAGCACGGCGACCGGCAGCAGGGCCTGTCACAACTGCTGGTAGACCTCTCCCTGCCGGGCATCACCATTCGCCCCATTCGCGACCTGGCCGGCGACGCCCACTTTAACGAAGTGTTTTTTGACAATGTGCAATTGCCCCACGACGCCCTGATTGGCGCCGAGGGCGATGGCTGGCAACAGGTGACCGCCGAGCTTGCCTTCGAGCGCAGTGGCCCGGAGCGCATTCTCTCCTCCATGGCGCTGCTGGAGTGCTGGTGCGACCAACTGCGACGCAGCGGCGCCGATGCCGGTGATCAGCGCACCCTCGGCGAGCTGGCCAGCCGCCTGGCGGTGCTACGCTCCCTGTCGCTGTCCATCACCGCCCAGCTGGAACAAGGGCAAAGCCCGGTAATACCCGCAGCCCTGGTCAAAGACCTGGGCACCACCTTCGAACAGGACATACCCGACCGGCTGGCCGACCAGATAGCCAGGCGCGGTGGTGAACACGGCAGCGGAGAACTGATGCGTACCCTCGCCTACACCAGCATGATCGCCCCCACCTACTCACTGCGGGGCGGCACCCGCGAAATTCTGCGCGGGCTGATTGCCCGGGGGATGGGCCTGCGATGAGCGATTCCGTCTTTCTGGACAGCATCCAGCCCCTGTTCCAGGATATTAATGCCCGTTTTACCGGCCAGTCGGACTTCAGCCCCCAGGCGGCGTGGGACGAGCTGGTGCAGTCAGGCTTTTTGCGTTTGCTGCTGCCAGAGAGCGCCGAGGGCGCCGGCCTTGATATTGCCCAAGCGCTGCCGGTGCTGATGTCCGCCGGCTACTGGGCCCTGCCCCTGCCCTATGTGGAAACCACCCTGCTCTATGCCGCCTTGCCCGCCGCCCTTGTAGACGCCCCAGCAGACACCATCGAAGGCAACCTGGCCCTTGCCGTTGGCACTTGCGGCCCTGGCGGGCCGGCACAGCCCCTGCGCCAGGGCCTGCACTGGCTGCGCGCACTGGTTACCGCAAAGGATGGCGGCATCGCTGTAGTGCCGGTAAGCGGCGATGTTGAACAGGGCTGGCGCAGCCAGGGCGAGGTTAAGCCGCTCTCGCAGGAGCTGGATATCCATCTGCTGGGCACCGCCGCCGAATGCCTGCAACTGGCCGGTGCCATGCAGCGGGTGCTGGAACTGACTGTCGACTACGCCAACACGCGCCAGCAGTTTGGCCGCCCGATTGGCAAGTACCAGGCCCTGCAACAGCAGATAAGCGTGATGACTGGGCACTGCCACAGCGCCGTCATGGCGGCGCAGTTGCTGGCAGCGGGCATGGTGCAGGCGGATTCCGGGCTGCGGCTCGACACACCGCGCATCGCCAGCGCCTGCGGTGTGATCAAGGCAGCCTGCCAGCCGGTGGTTGCCACCGCCCACGCCGTGCACGGGGCTATCGGCGTCACCGAGGAATATACCCTGCACCACTACACACGCCGCCTGCTCGCCGGGCGTATTGCCGGCGGGTCGGAATCCTGCTGGTTCGAGCAGGTGGGCCGCGCCTGCCTGGAACAGGACGGCCGCGTCTTTGATTTCACCCTGGCAGCGCTCAGCTAGCCGGCACTGTTTACCGGGAGTCACCATGTCATTGATACAACAGCAGCAGCAAAACCACATCACCATACTCACACTGAACGACCCCGAGCGTCACAACCCCATTTCCGATGGGCCCATGGTGGACGCCCTGTGCGAAGCGCTGGAGAGCGCCGACAGTGATGACACGGTGCGGGTCATTATCCTTACCGCCGCGGGCAAGTCGTTCTCCAGCGGCGGCAACCTGAAAACCATGCTGCCGGGCGCCCCCGGCGCCCTGGCCGCCGATGAACCCGCGCAAACACCCGGCAACTACCGGCGTGGCATCCAGCGCATCCCCCTGCTGTTCCAGCGCCTGCAAAAACCGGTGATTGCCGCCGTCAACGGGGCCGCCGTGGGGGCCGGTTGCGACCTGGCCTGCATGTGCGACCTGCGCATTGCCTCAAGCCGGGCGCGCTTTGCCGAGAGCTTTGTGAAACTGGGGCTGATACCCGGGGACGGCGGCGCCTGGCTGCTGCAGCGCATTGTGGGCTATGCCAAGGCGGCGGAGCTGTCGCTCACCGGTGACATGATTGACGCGCAAACAGCCCTGGAGATCGGGCTGGTTTCGCAGGTTGTCGAGCCCGACGCCCTGCTGGCCACCGCACTGGAACTGGCCGGCAGGATATCGGCCAACCCGCCCCGCGCGGTGCAGCAGACCAAACGCCTGCTGCAGCAGGCGCGGGACAACAACCTGGCTCACCACCTGGAAAACGCTGGCGCCGTGCAGGCGCTGATGCACACCACCGCCGAGCACCACGATGCGGTGGCGGCCTTCCTGAACAAGTCAAACTGAAAAGAGCGCGGCCAGGGCCGCGCATCGGTCGGAGCGACAAGAACGCCCCGGTGGTTAAAGGGCATAGATCAGAGCGCGCTGGCTCAGCTGCCCTGAATGCGCTCCACCTCGCGCTCGAGGTTGCTGATCATCTGCTGGAAGGCGAGTTCAAGCACTTCGTCGGTGGTCAGAGTCATATTGTGCTTGCGCAGCATCAGCAGGAACTCCTGCTCGTCAGGCTCCAACTTGTCGATGTGCGACAGGGAAATCCCACTGCGGAAAACGCTGCCCAGCAACTCGTTGAACACCACCGCTACCGCGTAGCTGCAGAACAGCCACACATGCAGGGCAAGGTCGTGGCCGCGAAAACCCTGTGCGTACAGGGTACGCGAAACCGTGAGCGTAATACGCAACCAGCCGGGGGAGCTATTGCCGTTAACACCCATCACCTTGAGCACGATAGGATAGCGTTCCGCGTGGGCCTTGAAGGTCCACAGCCATTGCATCAGGGTATCCTGCCAGCGCTGGTTGGGCTTGGCCGGCGGCATTTCAAACTGCATGCAGATATGGTCGCCAATGGCTTCCAGCAGGGCATCGCGGCTGGGGAAGTAGTTGTACAAGGCCATGGACACGGTATCGAGGGACTTGGCCAGTTTGGCCAGGGTAAACTGCTCCACCGGCCCCTGCTCCAGCAGCTCCATAGAGGCGGCCAGTACCTTCTCCCGCGATAGCCGCGCCGGACGCCCGGCCGTCGCGCGCCGCGCAGTTACCGCTGCAGCTGTTGTCTTACCGGGCGCCGGTGTGCTCTTTACTCTGGCTTTTGTTTTAGCCGTCGTCTTGGACTTGGTCGCTGTTTTGGCCTTGGCTGCTGCCTTGACCTTGGCTGTGCCCGCCCCGGGCGCCTTCGCTGATTTTTTACTGGCTGCGGGCTTTTTTACCGGGGTTTTGCGGGTTGCAGGTGATTTGGCGGCGGCCTTAGCGGCGCCGGCCGACTGCTTTTTTCCGGTTTTACCGGTCTTGCTCGTCGTATTGCTTGTCTTGCGTGGCATGGCGCGACGCTCCCCTTGCGTCTGGACTTACTCGTAATTTAAGGGTGTGACTATAGCTCGCGCCAACCGCGGGCGGCAAGACTCCCCCGGCTGTTTAAAAACGCGGCGGCGCTTGCACGCCGCCGCTTCCGCGCCTATTTGCCGTTGACGGAAAGGCCCATGCCGCGCAGCACTTCTTCAGGCAGGGCCGGTTTTGCCAGCGCAGACAGGTGCGCCGCACGCCCCGCGGCAAATTCCCGGGTGATGTCCGGGTGGGTGGATACCCAGAAGTCGCCGGCAGCCAGCTGCGGCAGAATGCGCTGGGCCGCTTCGTAGCCACTGATGCCGTCAGCTTCAAGCATGGTGTTCATCATCACCCGATGCTGCTCGCTGCTGGTATCGGTAGTGGTGCCGCCGTCCTCAAAAATGCGCGTAGCCACTGGCCCGGGCAGAATGGCCGAGACAGTAATCGGCGCCTGCTTGATCTGCATTTCCAGGAACAGGCATTCGCTAAAGGAAATCATCGCATGCTTGCTGAGGATGTAAGAGGTCTGGATCGGCATCATGCCCAGGCCACCGATGGACGCGGTGTTGGCAATCCAGGCGGGCTTGCCAGCGGCAATCATGCGCGGTGCAAAGGCGCGCACCCCGTGGATGGCGCCATGAATGTTGATGTTGAGGGTTTTTTCCCACTGCTGTGCCGATAGCTCCCAGCTGAAGCCCAGCGTCTCCACCCCGGCGTTGTTGACCAGCAGAGTGACATCACCCCAGTGGTCGTGAACGGTGGCGGCCAGTGCCTCAATGGATTGCGGGTCGGACACATCCACCTTCACCGCCAGGGCTTCGCCGCCCTGCTCTGCAATCGCATTGGCCACCGAATCGGCGCGGTCCAGCGCGATGTCCGCCACCACCACTTTCATGCCCTGCTCGGCGGCCACCCGGGCCAGCCCCTCGCCGATGCCGGAACCGGCGCCAGTGATCACGGCCACACCGCCGCGCAAATCTTCCATACTCACTACTGCTCTATCTCCTCAGGCCTTCTCAGGCAACTGCACGCGTTTTGGTTTTGGTGAAGTGGTAGTCGTCCAGCTCTGGGGCGCGGGTCATCGCCCAGTAATCCACCAGCTTGTAGGGGCAGGACAAAAATACCCGCCCACTCGCGTTCTTATAGTAACTCCTGGCCTTGGGGTGCGACCAGATCAATCCCTTGAGGGTGTCGTCTATACGCTCATTGAAGGCCCGCGTGGCCTCGGCAGTGGGCTCCAGGGCAACGGCGTTGTTGGCCTGCAGGGCCTCCAGGCACTCCAGGATGTAGTGGATCTGGGTTTCCGAGGTGATGTTCTGTCCGCCGGCATGATTGGGCGCGCTGTTGGGGCCCACAGTCAGGAAGAAGTTGGGATAGCCTGGCACCGTTACCCCAAGGTAGGCGCGAGGGTCATCTACGCCCCACTCTTTCTTCAGGTTGCGCCCGTCCCGGCCGATGATACGCAGCCCGCCGGTCATGTCGGAAATATCGAAGCCGGTAGCGCACAGAATCACATCCACCTCCACCCGGCTGCCGTCCTTGAGCACGATGGCGTTCTCCTCAATGTGATCGAGGGTGTTGTCTTCAAGACGGACGTTATCGCGGCACAGGGTGTCCAGCCAGTTGATGTCCATGCAGATGCGTTTGCCGAACACCGGGTAGTCGGGCACGAGTTTTTCCAGCAGGTCGGGCCGGTCCTTGAGCTTGCTATGGTAGTTCTGCAGGCAGTACTGGCGCACGCCTTCGTTGTAGGCCGATACCGAACTGCCGTCTTCGCACTCCCAGTCCGGGTCGATGCGGATGTTTTCGTACAGGCCATCGGCGGCAAACCAGTAGGCGCGAAAGCGGAACCACTGCTTGTAGCCGGGAATGTGCTGCTGGGCCCAGCGCACCGCCTCGGGCACGGCCTGCAGGTGATTGGGCATTACCCAGTGGCGCGAACGCTGGAACACGGTGAGGTGGCCCACCTCCGGCGCAATGGCGGCGCCCAACTGCACGCCGCTGGCGGCGGTGCCGATCATGGCTACTCGCTTGCCCTTTAAATCCACACTGCTGTCCCAGCCGGCGGTGTGCATCACCGGGCCGGCAAAGGTGTCCAGCCCCGCAATGTTAGGCAGCGACCAGCGATTGACCGGGCCGTGGGCATTGATCACCGCATTGGCGCGCACCGTGCGCTCGCCGTTGGCGTCCTTCAGGGTTACGACCCACTCGTTCTCTACGTCGTCCCACTCGAAGCCGACTACACGGGTTTCAAATACCACATGACGTCGCAAGCCGTACTTGTCGGCCACCGCCAGCAGATAGCGCTGGAACTCTGGGCCATTGGGCGTGAAGTGCGACCAGTTGGGGTTCAGCTCAAAGGAGTAGGAATAGAAATGGCTGGGGGTATCCACCGCGCAACCGGGGTAGGTGTTCTCCCACCAGGTGCCGCCCACTTCGGGGTTTTTTTCGATCACCTGGAAGTTATAGCCGGCCTCGTCCAGTTTGATGGCGGCCAGCAGCCCGGTAAGCCCCGCACCGATCACCAGCACTTTGAAATCATCCGCTGGCGCCTTGCGCCCGGGCCGCGCCCTGCGCTGCTCGGGGCCGTCAAAACCCATTTGCTCCTTGAGCATCGGCACAAACTCGGGGCCCACCGGCTCACCCACTTCCACGCTCAACAGGCGCGCCAGGGTGTCGTCGTCCAGCGCCGTGGCCACCGGGGGCGGATCCTGGGTCAGCAGGTTAAACAGAGCCTGCCGGATTTGCTCGGCCAGGGCCTCTGGCACTTGTTTTTCGGGCTCAAAAATCGAGCCGATATGGGGCGCACAGTCATCCAACAAGCGGGTGTCTGGCTGGTACTGCGCCAACACCATCAGCAGTGTCGCTACATCACCTTCTGCAAGGCCGCGCCGCAGGGCGTGGTGGTCGCGAATGGGCAGTGTCGGCCGGAAGTCGAGTACGGGTTGATTCATGGTGGCTCTCTCTCGGTTCGCCCGACTCACCGCCGGGCTGGTTTGGCCTGGCTGGCTTGGCCAGACCAAAGGCGTTAAAACTCGCTTTGCATTAATTATCTTATATATAATTTATTTGTCAATCCAGCGCATTCCGGGGCTTTACAGATGCGCGGCAGCAGCGCTCAACGCGACGGGTTTGATGCCCGGCTGGCCACAGGACTTTGTACTTTGCGCTGTGCGCGCTGCGGCCAGCCTGGGGTCGCACTACTCTCCGAGGTGCTGGCGGTAGAAGTCAGCCTGAAACGCAAAGAACTCCCGGGTTTCCGGCAGTTCCAGGGCGTACCAGTGGGAATGCGGCATGGCGTCGTAAACCAGTATCTCCGACGCCCTGCCGGCCCGGCGCAGGGCCCGGTGGAAGTTGCTGGCCGCGCTGAGCAGCGCGTCGCGGGTGCCGGAGGCCAGCAGGCTGGGCGGAAACTGGCTGAGGTCCGCCGTTTCCGGTGAGAGGATGGGGTCGTGCGGGTCCGCGCCACCCAGGTAGGCGCCCACCTCACTGAGTTCGTGCCCCAGCGGCAGGCTGGGCTGGCCGTAAAACCCGCTGAGGGTGAAGATGTTACGGGTATCACCAAAGTCGAACAGGTTGCCGCCGGCGGAATACATACCCACACAGGCCGGCAGCGGCAGCTGCTCCACCTGTTGCAGGCGAATCACCGCCTGCCCGCTCAAGAACCCGCCCGCGGAGCTGCCAAAGAGCCCGATATTGCCGCCACCGAATTCTTCGAGACAGTGGCGGTAGACCGCGATGATGTCATCGAGCGCGGCAGGATAGGGGTGCTCTGGCGCGAGGCGATAATCCACGGCGATCACGGTGATGCCGGTCATCGAGGCAACCGGAATGGCCTCCACCAGCGCGCCGGAGCCGACCACAAAGCCGCCGCCGTGCATGTTCAGCAGCGCTTTGCCGGGTATCCGCTGGCTGGCATCTGCCGCCTGAATGCGGTGGCAGCGCACGCCATTGATCGTCTCTTCCTGTATCTCCACCGGGTAGAGCGCCTGGGCGTGCTGATTCAGGCCCTCGAAGGCCGGGGCCATGGCATCGCGCAGGGTCCACATGGGCACCGGCTCGTCCGGCACGGGCGCATCCCCCCAGGGGTTGGACGCCAGGTAAGCACGAGCCTCGGGGCTGATGCTATCGGGAATGGGCACACGATGGTCGCCGAGATGGACGGTGCCGTCTGCGTCGATGGGATAGGGCATGTGGGTCTCCTTTTGGGCTGCGTCGACGGGCAAAGCGCGCCGACCTCATATTTTAATTAGATGTAAGTTTTATTGTGCAGGAGCCCACCCGAAAGATACAGGCGCAATGCCAGCGCGTGTTTTAACAATCTGAACCAGTCATTGCCGGAGGCATGGCGCGACTACCCTCCCCGCTCATCCCTGAGAGCGCCGCGCCGGATTTTGCCCGCCTCGTTACGCGGCAGCTCCGCGACCAGTTCAAAGCCCCGGGGCACTTTGTAGCGCGCCAGCGCCGCCTCGCAGTGCGCGGCAAGAGCGGCCGGGCTTGGGGGATTGGCGCTGTCGATTGGCTCCACCACGGCGTGCACCCGCCGGCCGAGGTCTTCATCCGGCAGGCCGATCACCGCCACATCGCGCACCGCTGGGTGGGCGCTTATCACCGCCTCGATCTCCGCCGGGAAGATATTGGCGCCGCCGGAGATGATCATGTCGGTGCGCCGGTCGCTGAGGTAGAGGTAGCCGTCGGCATCCAGGTAGCCCATGTCACCCACGCTAGTGTAGCCCCCGGGCAATTGCCGCAGGGGTTCGGCGCCACGGTATTCATACTGGGCCTCCACCCCGAGGAAACGGCTGAAAATTTCGCCCACTTCGCCGGTGGGCACGTCCTGGCCCTGTTCGTCGACAATCCTGAATTCCGTCATCACGCCCTGGCCTACGCTGCCCCGGTGCGCCAGCCAGTCGTTGCCGTCGATCACGGTGAGGCCGGTGGACTCGGTGGCTGCCCAGAGTTCCAGCACTCGCTCGCCGCCAAAGTGCTCGACAAAGCCGAGCTTGGCCCACGCCGGGCAGGGAGCGGCCAGGTGCCACACCCATTTGACCGAGGACAGATCCCGCGCCCCCATGTCGGCTTCGCGCAGCATGCGCTGCATCATGGTGGGCACCAGGTTCAACACGGTGGGCCGGTATTGCTCGATCAGATCCAGGGCGCGCTGGGCCCTGAAGCGGGCGTTCAGCAGCACCCGCCCGCCAATAAACAGCGTGATGATGGAAAACAATAGCGGGCCGTTGTGGTACAGGGGCCCGGGTGAATATTTGAGGTCGCTCTGATCCATGCGCAGCAGGGCCGCCATGGGGTGCTGGCCGTCGGCAAAGGCAAAATCCCCGGGCGTCACAATCAGCTTGGGTTTGCCGGTGGAGCCGCCGGAGCCCACCGCCTTGATGGGATTTGGCACCTCGGCCTGGGGCAGTGTGGCGGGAAAATGATCCAGCGCGGCCATGTCGGCGCGTGTAATGCCCTGCAAATCAGCCTGGTCACTGATGACGCAGACCGGATCGGCCAGCGCCAGCATGGCATCGCGCTCGGCGGGTGGCATGCCGTTGCTGACCGGAAATGGCGTGGCACCGGCCTTGTAGGCGGCAAACACGGCCACCATGTGCTCGATGCAGGTGGGCAGCACAATCGCCACCAGCCTCCCCCGGCCCGCGCCTTCGGCCTGCAGGCGGTGGGCCAGGCGGCTGGTCCACTCGTCCAGCTCGCGCCGGGTCAGCGCTGGGCAGCTGCCATCGTCGCCGGCGCACAACAGCACGGTTTCATCGGGCCGTTGCCGGGCATATTCCTGCAAGGCCCTGCCGGGGGTCCACAACGCGTCTGTCACCGTATGCTCTCCTTTTTGGTGTTATGGGATGCGCGGTACAGGGCGTATGCCCGCGCGGCACCGGGTAGGTTGTAGCAGGTCTGTGGCGCCGGCGCACCCTCCATGGGCGTTCGGGCAATGCTCTCACCGCTCCTGCCACCGCTCCTGTCTTAGCCCCTTGCAATAACCGCGGCCCCGGTAGGCAGCGCTCCCCCACCCTGCCCCTTCGCCGTCACAAAACCTTCACACAGCCGCGTTGGCGCCGCTGGTAGAATGCTTTTATTGCATTTTTATGGCGTTTTTTTGAATTTATGCGGAAGGTTTTGCTGCATTCACTGGCCGTTGTGGCGTGCGCCTGCGGCCTGTTGTGGGCCGCCTTCAGCGTATGGGGCGACGAGCTGCTGGCCTATTACATCCAGCCCGCTGCGCCCTTTGACCCGACCGCAGCGCCTCGGGCGCCGGACTATACCGACCCGCGCTACTGGGCCGCCTTCCCGGGCAAGGCCAGCGCCGCCCGCCTGACGCCCCGGGGCCTGCCCGAACGCCGCCAGAGCGCCCCGGCGGATGTGTTCTACATTCACCCCACCTCCTACATCAGCGCCCAGCAGTGGAACGCACCGCTGTTCAGCGACACCCGCGCCTGGGAGATGGTGGACATCATGCTGGGCGCCCAGGCCAGCGCTTTCAACTATTGCTGCGACATTTACGCCCCGCACTACCGCCAGGCGGCGCTGTCGAGCTTTTTGGCCCACGACAGCCCCGACGGGGCCGCCGCCCTTGAGCTCGCCTATGCCGACGTGGCGCGCGCCTTCGATGCCTTCCTGGTGCACAGCGACGGGCGGCCCTTCATCATCGCCAGCCACAGCCAGGGCACCTACCATGCCCTGCGCCTGATGGCGGAGCGCATCGACGGCGGCGAACTGCAACGGCGGCTGGTGGCGGCCTACCTGGTGGGCTACTGGCTGCCGCTGGACACCTTCGAGCGCACCCTGCCCCACATCCCCCCCTGCGACGGGGCCGGTGATACCGGCTGCGTGGTGCACTGGTCCACCTATGGCGAGGGCGGCCAGCGCCGCAATGGCGTGCCCCACTGGTACCCCGACGGGCCGGAGCTGGCCGACGGCAAGCCACTGCTGTGCAGCAACCCCCTCAACTGGCAGCGCGACGGCGCCCGCGAGCCGGCCTCGCGCCACCCCGGCGCCCTGTACGTGCCCCGGGGCGACAGTCTGCTGGGCACCCTGCTCAACGTGCCGAGCGACATCCAGCTTCACACCCTGCCCCGCCCCCTCAAGCAGTGGACCTGGGCAGAGTGCAGAGAGGGGCTGCTACAGGTGGCGGAGCAGGTCAGCGGGCCCTTTGCCGAGCTTAACAGCGGCCCGGCCAAGGACTATCACCTGGCGGACTACAGCCTGTTCTACAACGCCGTGCGCGACAACGCGGCCCTACGCACACGCCAGTTCGACGCCCGGATGCTGAGCCAGCACTGACGGGCTCACCCTGTGGGCGCTCTTCGCCCCCGCTTCCTGCTTGGCCTTTCCAGTTCGGCCGTGCCAGTTTGACCCTGCCAGTTCGGCCAGCTGGCCCCGCGCTTTGGGGCTGGGTTACTATCGCTGGCCCACAATCATAAATCGCAGGAGTTGCCCCCGTGTCAGAATCCCCCGTTCTTACCCACGCCAGCGATGGTGTACTGGTTATCACCATCAACCGCCCCGAGGCCAAAAACGCGGTGAACCGCGCCGTGGCGCTGGGCATTGCCGCCGCCATCGACGAACTGGAAGCCAACAGCGAGCTGCGGGCCGGCATTCTGACCGGCGCCGCCAATACTTTTTGCTCGGGCATGGACCTGAAGGCCTTTGTGTCCGGCGAAGTGCCCATTGTGGAGGGCCGTGGCTTTGCCGGCCTGTGCGAATACCGCACCGCCAAGCCGCTGATTGCCGCGGTGGAGGGCTTTGCCCTGGCCGGCGGCTTTGAGCTGGCCATCAGCTGCGACCTCATTGTGGCCGCCGAAGACAGCCGCTTTGGCATTCCGGAAGTGAAGCGCGGCCTGGTGGCCGGGGCCGGCGGCCTGGTCAAGCTGCCCAAGCAGATTCCCCTGCGCATCGCCAAGGAGCTGGCACTGACCGGCGATTTTATCTCCGCCGCGCGGGCCTACGAGCTGAGCCTGATCAACGAGGTAGTCGCCCCGGGCACCGCCCTGGAAGCGGCGCAAAAACTGGCCGCGCGCATCGCCGCCAACGGCCCCCTGGCCGTGGCCGCCAGCAAGGAGATTGTCGACAAGGCACAGGACTGGCACAGCGACGAGATGTTTGCCAACCAGCAGGTGATCGCCCAGCCGGTGTTTACCAGTGAAGACGCCATCGAGGGCGCCACCGCCTTCGCCGAAAAGCGCGCGCCCCAGTGGAAGGGCCGCTAGGCCACCGGATTCAAACCACAATAACGGCAATATCAAAGGAGAATCACCATGGCAGAAGCCTGGATTATCGACGCCTGCCGCACGCCCCGCGGCATTGGCAAAAAAGGCAAAGGCGCCCTGGCCGATGAGCATCCCCAGCACCTGGGCGCCACCGTGCTCAAGGCCCTGGCCGAGCGCAACGCACTGGACACCGCCGAAGTGGACGACATTATCTTTGGCACCAGCGCCCAGCGCGGCCAGCAAACCGGCGATCTGGCCCGCATGGCGGCCCTGGAAGCGGGCTATGACGTGCGCTCCTCCGGCGTGACGCTGGACCGCTTCTGTGGCTCGGGCATCACCGCGGTCAACCTGGCCGCGGCGTCCATCATGTCCGGCATGGAGGATCTGGTAATCGGCGGCGGCTGCGAGATGATGTCTGCCTACGCCCAGATGGGCGGCAGCTCCCCCTTCATCGACAGCGACAACCTGCTGCTGCGCAGCATGCACCCGCAGCCCCACCAGGGCATCTGCGCCGACGCCATCGCCACCCTGGAGGGCATCTCCCGGGAAGACCTGGACAAGCTCGCGGTGGAATCCCAGCGCCGCGCCGCCCACGCCATCGAGAACGGGCACTTCAGCAAAAGCCTGGTACCGGTGTACAAGGTGGACGGCAGCCTGGCCCTGGATCGGGAGGAATTTCCCCGCCCCGGCACCACCCTGGAGAGCCTGGCGGAATTGAAGGCAGCCTTTGAGCCTATGGCGGACTACCCCCTGGACGACGCCGGCACCACCTACCGCGGCCTGGTGGCCCAGGTGTACCCCGATTTGCAGATCAAGCACGTGCACCACGCTGGCAATTCCTCCGGTGTGGTCGATGGCGCCGCCGCCCTGCTGCTGGCCTCCCCCGACTACGCCCGCGCCCACGGCATGAAGCCGAGGGCGCGCATTGTGGCCATGGCCAATATGGGCGATTCGCCCACGCTGATGCTGAACGCGCCGGTGCCCGCCGCGAAAAAAGTGCTGAAGAAGGCCGGCATGTCGCTGTCGGATATCGACCTGTTCGAGATCAACGAGGCCTTTGCCGTGGTGGCGGAGAAGTTCATCCGCGACCTCGACCTGGACCGCGACAAGGTGAACGTGAACGGCGGGGCCATGGCCCTGGGCCACCCGATTGGCGCCACCGGCTCCATTCTGATTGGTACCGTGCTGGATGAACTGGAACGCCGCGACCAGCAGTTTGGCCTGATCACCATGTGCGCCGCTGGCGGCATGGCCCCGGCCATTATCATCGAGCGCATCTGAGGCGCA
This sequence comes from Parahaliea mediterranea, assembly GCF_003402235.1. Taxonomy (GTDB): domain Bacteria; phylum Pseudomonadota; class Gammaproteobacteria; order Pseudomonadales; family Halieaceae; genus Parahaliea; species Parahaliea mediterranea. Next base: position 204,998 of record NZ_QEWO01000001.1, on the reverse strand, counting down.
GCGGCCCGCTGCATCACTGGCGTTTAGCGCCGCGCCCCTGCCGTCACACCCGCCCGCCTGCCGTTTTGCACACCGGCGGGCGAGCTATTCAAACCAGCCCCACTTTCGCGCCCTGCGTGCTGGCAAGCCACAGGCCGGCCCTCCATAGTCGGCGTTCATGCCAGCGGATAAACAGGATAAACGCGATGACCCATGACGCCCGACTCACCAACAAAGCCCTGCTCATTCTCGGCGCCGGCACCGGCATTGGCGCCGCCACCGCGCGCCGGGTGGCCGCCGAAGGCGCCCGCGTGTGCCTCGCGGACATCAACAGTGAGGCCGCCGAGGCGGTAGCACAGGACATTCGTGACGCCGGCCAGCAGGCCTTTGCCCTGGCCTTCGACATTGCCGACGAGGATTCGGTGAACGCCGTGGTCAAGGCGGCCATAAGCGAACTGGGCGCACTGGATGGCGCCCACATCAACGCCGCCGATCTCAAGATCATCCATGAAGACAGCGATGTCCTGTCGCAACCGATGGCGGTGTTCGACCGCACCATGGCGGTAAACCTGCGTGGCCACTTTCTGGCCACCCGGGCCCTGCTGCCGGTACTGCTGGAAAACGGCGGCGGCGCCCTGGTGTACACCAGCTCCGGCGCGGTGGAAGCCGCCGAACCCACCCGCCCCGCCTACGCCATGAGCAAGAGCGGCATCAACGCCCTCATGCGCCACGTGGCCAGCGGCTGGGGCCGCGAGGGCATTCGCGCCAACTGCGTGTCCCCGGGGCTGACCATCACCGATGAAATGCGCGCCAGCGGGCTGCTGTCGCCCGAATTCCAGAAAATGGCCCTGGCCGGCACACCCCACCCGCGCCTGGGCCACCCCAACGACATTGCCGCCATGGTGGCCCTGCTGCTGTCGGACGACGGCCAGTGGATCAACGGCCAGGCCTTCCATGTGGATGGCGGGACGATCATGCGATAGCGCATTCGACTGGGCGAGCGATAACCCCTCGCCCTCCCCGCCAGCCGGGCCATCGCAACCCCTACTGGCGCATCCCCAAGGCTGGGCTACGCTGAACTCACCGGAGCGACCTTCACCTTCCAGGCCCAGGTGGACAGCTGCGACGGCCCCATCGTCAACAGCGCCGACATTTCAACCTCCGATGCCAGCGCCAGCACTCAGGAAAACACCACCGTCTTGTTGCCCTGCACCAGCACTCGGTCCTCCAGGTGATAGCGCAGGCCCCGGGCCAGCACGGTTTTTTCCACATCCTTGCCCAAGCGCACCAGGTCTTCCACCGTATCGTGGTGGCGAATACGGATCACGTCCTGCTCAATGATCGGCCCCGCGTCCAGTTCCTCGGTGACATAGTGGCAGGTGGCACCCGTGAGCTTGACCCCGCGCTGGAAGGCCTGGTGATAGGGCCTGGCACCCACGAAGGACGGCAAAAAACTGTGATGAATGTTGATGATGCGCCCGCCATAGTCCGAACACAGCCAGGGTGGGAGTATCTGCATATAGCGCGCCAGCACAATGGTGTCTGGGTTCGCGGCGCGGATCAGGTCCGAGGTGGCCTCAAAGGCCGCCGCCTTGCCCGCGCTGTCGCCCGGCACCGGCACCCAGTGATAGGGCACCCCGTGCCACTCCACCAGTGGGCGCAGGTCTTCGTGGTTGGAAATCACACACACCGGGTCGAAGGGCATGTCACCGCTGCGCCACAGGTGCAGCAGGTCCGCCAGGCAGTGGTCCAGCTTGCTCACCATCAGCACCACCCGCTGGGGCCGCTGGGACTCCGTCAGGCGCCACGTCATTTGCAGGTCGCGAGCCACCGGTTCAAAGGCCGCCCGGAAGGCATCCGCATCCATCGCCAGGCTGTCGGCATCCACCACATAACGCATGTAGAACATGCGGGTTTCCGTGTCTTCGTACTGGTTGGCGCCGATAATGGAACCGCCCTGTTCGGCAATGAACCCCGCAATGCGGGCCACAATACCCACCTGGTCCGGGCAGATGCCCACGAGTCGGTAGCTGCGCTGTGTCATACCTGTTGGCTTCCTGCTGGTACATGCTGCGAAAAAGGGGGCTAACACTAGCACTAAGTGGATTCCGGCGCAGCCCACGAACAGGCAATTGCGCCGCGCCGCTGCCTGGGACACACTGGCCCCTTTTGCACAGCGGACTCCAGCACGTGGCCAACAGCGCGCCCTACCACCACGGCGACCTCTACAAATCCCTGATCGTCGCCGCCGCCGAGTTGATCGAGGAAGAGGGCCTGATGGGCTTTTCCATGGTAGCGGCGGCTCGCCGCCTGGGGGTCAGCAGTGCCGCCCCCTATCGCCACTTTCGTGACCGCAGTGCACTGCTCAACGCGGTAACCGACCTGGCCTTCTATGCGCTCAACAATGAGATGGAAGCCGCCGTCGACCGCTTTGAGCCCGGTACTGAGGACTGCCTGGTAGCCCTGGGCACGGCCTATCTGCACTTTCTTCAGCGCCACCAACCATTCTACGAATTGATGTGGGGCAGCCTGGCAGCGGAGATGGCCACTCCGGAGTGTTTCGCCGGCCGGGTACGCGGCCTGCACTTCTTCGTTGCCGCCCTGGCGGACTGGTGCCGCCTGAACGGAGTCACCCACCGCGCTCCGGAAGACATCGCCCTCGCCTTCTGGTCCATGGCCCATGGCCTCAGCCTTTTGCAAAACCACCGGGCCTTTACCGAAATTCGCCGCGACAACAGCATCGAAGACATGTTGCGCACCAACGCCCTTGTTTACCTGCAAGGCGTACTGGCCGAGGCGCGGCACGGGCCGGCATAGGCCCGCGTGTCACTGCCAAAAGAATTTAACCCATTTTAGACCGATGGTCAGTTTTTTGTAGTACGGTCAGCATGTAATCCACTAAAATGTCCTCGCCGAGACGCTCCCCGGTTTCGACAATCTCTGACAAACGCCCCGCTCCCGGTGGCAAGCCCAAGTATTGCCCCGGCGCGGATATCGAGTCGTTACATAAACAGAGGAACAGGACTTGCTACGCACCTTACGCTACCTAACAACCGGCCTTGCACTGGGCTGCCTTAACAACATTGCCCACGCCGTGGTCATTGACACCTTCGATACCGGCCAACCGGCAATCAGCCGGACCGCGCCGACCGATACCGGTACCCGTGTCGACGCGTGGGTATCCGGCGCGGGCATTCTCGGCGGCGAACGCGAGCTTACGCTCACCCTGAACCCCACTGTTGGTGACGGCACCCGCCTGAACGCCGAGGTTTCAGGCGGCACCTACAATCTCAACAAAGACTCCACGGCGGGCTCATTTTCATACGCCTACATTGTCTGGGATGGCGTCGACGGTAGCGGTACCGTCGACCCCAATGGCCTGAGCAGCGTCGACTTGACCGAAGCCGGCAGTCACGACGCCATCTCAATTAGCGTGCGCAACAACAGTAATCCAGCCACGGTGTATGTCGTGGCCGATTCCGGCTTCGGGTATTCGTCCCGGGCGGCGCTCAATCTCCCCGGCGGCGTGGCTTCACCACGTACCTTTACCGTACCCTTTTCAGTTTTTTCGACATTGGGCTTCAACGGCCCGGCCAGCTTCGACGACATCGGCGCATTGCAATTACAGATTTCATCGATGCCTGCGCAGAACCTGGTCATAGACCGGGTGCAAACCACATCGACTCTCAGCGCCACCAAGCGCGATAGCCTGCTGCTGGATGTCAACAACGACGGCGTGGCCAACCCGGGAGATGTGCTGCGCTATACCGTGCAGGTCGTCAACGCCATGGGCGATGGCAGCGGGCAGGTAGACAACGTGATGTTCAGCGACACCCTGGATAGCCATACCAGCCTGGTGGCAGGCTCCATCAGCACCACCCAGGGTGTCGTCCTGTCAGGCAACAACCCCGGCGACACGGCTGTGAGCATGGACCTCGGCACCCTGATCGACGGCACCACGGTGACCTTGAGTTTTGATGCGACCATCGACAACCCCGGCCCGGCCGGGCTCACTCAGGTGGCCAACCAGGGCACGGTATCCGCCGACAGCCTGACGACCCTGCTCACCAACGACCCAGACACCGGCCCGCCAAACGACGCGACGGTCACTGCCGTGGTGGTGCCGCCTGTACTTTCCGCCACCCTGGGCAGCACGCTCGCAGTGGATAGTAACGGCGACTCCCAGGCCGGCGCCGGCGATACCTTGCTCCTGCAGATGAGCGTCACCAACACCGGCGGCCCCGCGACGGCCCTGGTGTTCAAGCTGCCCGATCCGGCCAACGCGCAACTGCGAAACGACAGCGTCAATACGTCCCGGGGGGTGGTGACCAGCGGCAATGGCGCGGGCGATTCCAGCGTCGAGGTGGCCCTGGGTGATCTACCCGGGGGAGCCTCCGCCACCGTCAGCGTGGAAGTGATGCTGCCGGCGCCGTTGCCCGTCGGCCTAAGCCAATTGAGTGTTCAAGGCCAACTCAGCGGCGGCAACTTTGTTGCCTTCAATACCGACGATCCTGGCACCGTAGCCGTAGGCGATGCCACGGTGGTGGCTCTGGCCGCCGCGCCACCACCACCGCCTGCACCCGGCACCGGCGCACATGCTATCCCGGTCACTGGCCCCGCCGGCCTGGCGTTAATGATTATCGCGCTGTTGGTCGCGGGTGCGAGAAGCCGGCACGGGTAAACTGGCGCAGGCACATCGTATACGGGTCGGATCGCTTGAGGCCGCCTACTCTCCTAGCGCGTCACGCTTGCACCTGAAGTCGGGAAGGACGCGGGACGGCTCCCGCCGTCCTCCCACTCCCCCATAGATGCGGTTTCGTAGCCAACCAGCATTCCAAGCTATTGGTTGGGGCGCGCAAAAACGTACAGAAAGCCCAGCAAAGGAAAGGAAAGGAAAGCGGTAAATTTAAGAGTGCATTTCCCAAGTTCCCAAGCAGCTATCTCCCTGGTAAAACAAGCACATGCTGCTATCCGACAAGATTTAGCGTTTCTGGATGCTGGCAGCGAAGGGCACAGGGGCAGGGTCCAGTAGGCCCCTCTGGCATGCAACCGCTGGGGTAAAATCTGATGCCAGTAAAACGTATCAGCCAATTACCCCGATTCTCTGTCTCGAATCTCCTGATCGAGGTCCTGTATCTGTCGAATGATACTTAGGAGTTCTTCCCCTTGTAACGTGAGTGAGTACTCTGTGCGCGGGGGCACTTCAGGGAAGCTTGTCTTCTCAAGCAGACCATAGGATGTCAATTTACGTAATCGTTCAGACAGTACTTTTTTGGAGATACCGGCAATGCGCCTCTCCAATGCACCAGGACGGTTGACACCGTCACCGACGGCCAGCAGCACAGATACGGACCACTTGCACCCGACAACGTCCTCCAGTTTTCGATAAGCGCTGGGGCTGCTGCGGACGCTCATTTTTTTCTCTTTAGATTTCGCCAATTTACACCAATAAGTGCCTACTGAACCTATAGGTTACCGCTTTTTTTGCTGAGCCCGGGCGCTATCCTTGGGCGTGTAAACAATGTTTCGACGTTCGACGTGAGGAACATCATCATGACTGAAAAATCGATCTTGTACCACGCTGGCTGCCCTGTGGCCGCTATAGAGCAGAAAAACCCTGCCAAGGCAGTCGATCCTGATCGCTCTATTAACTTCGGTGCAGCATTGGAGGCACTAAAATGAACGTAATACTTCGCAGCATGGCCATCGGCGCACTGGCGCTCGGCACAGGTTTTAGCGTCGCCTTCGCCCACGGGCCAGAAGATGGCGGAATTATGGCGCCCGATGGAAAAGGCGTTGCCGCCCCGTTTGACATTATTCATGCCCGGATTACCACGGATGGCAATGTAGCGGTATTCCATATGGGAGTCTCGGGCAATGCAGGCGCTTCTAAGCCCAGCGCTTCTGGCAAATTGGCGGGCTCTCGAGTTTTTTCCTACGTTTGGCCTACCAGCATCGATACTGCCGGTGTGGGTTTCGACGAGAAAGCGGGTATTCTCGCCTTCGCTGTCACGGCACATCCCGATTTTGATGATACCCCGCTGTTTGACGAAAATGGCGATGGCAAACTGGATAACGATGGTGACCTTTGGCACAGCCACTGGGTGGTACTGGCACCGGATGAGGCGTGCGGCGCTGGAAATCTCAAGGTCAAGGATATTCCTGAAGGATCAAAGCCAAGCCTGCCGCCCACCTGGCCTGGGCTGCCCATTCTGATCGATAGCCCCGGCTGGTCACCGGTGATCAGTGGCGATACCGTTGAAGTTCGCGTGCCATTTCATGATATTGGCATGGTTAAAGCGGCCTCGTTTGACGGCGTCACCGCCGGTCTGCGCGTCAACGACAGCATCCACGCCCCTTTGCTCTGCGTGGTTGACGTATTTGACGTGGCATCCGGTGATCTCAGTCTTCCGGGCAAGACCAACCGATAGCGAGACGATAACCGATGAGCGTGTGTGAAGCCCCGGAACTGCAGACCACCCATTGGTTCAACGCGGACGCGCCCCTGACGCTGGCATCCTTGCGGGGGCGAGTGGTGCTCATCGAGGCGTTCCAAATGTTGTGCCCTGGGTGTGTTTCCCACGGATTGCCGCAAGCTCAACGAGTTGCGACAACCTTCCACAAGGAAGATGTCGCGGTAATCGGAGTACATACTGTATTTGAGCATCACGCCGCTCAGGGCAGCCAGGAAGCGCTACAAGCCTTCCTTCATGAGTACCGCATAACTTTCCCCGTTGGTATGGACACACCGTCGGACAATGGCATGCTGCCCAAGACAATGCGTGCCTATGGTCTGCAGGGCACCCCGAGCCTGCTACTGATCGACCACAAAGGAAAACTGCGCAAGCACAAGTTTGGACATGAGCCCGATCTGCTACTCGGGGCCGAAATCATGTCCTTGATTTGTGAGCAACGCACAAATCCGCCAGATCCCGCCGACGAATTTTCTGTAGCGAGGAGCGGCCCCAAAAAACAGTCAGTCTGATGACTTTACCCCTTGTTGATCGGTTGAATTCCCGGCCAAAAGCGGACATTTGGCCTAAAATGGGCAGATTCCGCCTTTCGAGCTACAGCGGACTATCTCAGGGAGCACACTGTAAAACATGGAAGAAGACAAAAAGCAAAAGAGTGCCGTCAGGCGCCGCGCCAATAAAATCAAGGCGTATCGGTGCAAAAATCTAATAGCCGTAATTGAAGACCCTCACGACATTAGGAACATTGGAACCGTGATTCGTAATGTAAATGCTCTAGGGGTTGAGAAAGTTTATGTGGTTGATCCGCGGAAGAAGCTGCCGGATGAGTGGGAGGATATGCGGGCCAGGAAGTCCCTGTCGTCTACTTCGGTGTCTGCCATAAAATGGACATTTGTAAAACGGTTCGATAGCACTTCAGATTGCTTTGATCACCTTGAAAAAAACAACTTCACCTCAGTGGTCACATCCCCTCATGTCAAAGGACGGACGAATATCGTATTGCATGAAGGTGATTTCACTGAGGACCACAAACTCGCTGTTTGGTTTGGTAGCGAGTCGAGGGGTATTACCGATGAAGCAGTGAAGCGAAGCAAAGCCTGCATCAACATCCCGATGCTTGGCATTATCGAGAGTCTGAATCTGGGCACCACTTCTGGCATCGTCCTCTATGAAATCACCAAGCAGAGGCGGGCTTATCAGCGACTCTACAGTCGCAAAAATAAGAGGGGGCGAAAGTACCTCGCTTAGAAAGTGCCTTGCCTAGTCGCTCTCTGGACCGTTTTTCGAAACAGGTCGTCCTTTTCTTGTCAAAATGTTGGCTTGGCCAACCACCGCTTGGAGGGCTGTGCTGCCTTTACGATATTTCGCGGCCACCCTTGCCGCTAGCGTAACGTGTCCGTCCCGGACATTTGCACGGCCAGCAACATACATTACTTTTCGTTTATTTCGAAAGTATCTACAAAATTTATTCGATTTATTCGCTCACTCACTCCCGGCACACTACAGGGGTATTGCAGCGGGTGGCCGGCGCTTGAGGCGCGGCGGCTACCTGAACAATAACCCCCGTGCCGGCCCCATACCTGCCTGCACGACACTGAGAATTTGCACAAGGAGAACGCCATGAGTGAGATTCACCCCCTGTTCCGCCAGCGCCGTAGCCCCTACCAGTTTGACCCGGCCCGCAATGTCAGCGGCACGGATGTGGATGCCCTGTTCGAAGCGGCCCGCTGGACGATGTCGTCCTACAATGCCCAGCCGTGGCGCTACATTGTTGGGGTGAAGGCGGAGAATCCCGCGCTCTGGCAGGCGATTTTCGAGGTGCTGGTGGAAGGCAACCAGCCCTGGGCCCAGCATGCGCCGGTTCTGGCGCTGGGAGTGATGGAGACGGCCTTTGAGCACAACGGCGAGCCGAACAAGGCGGCCGCCCATGACCTGGGGGCAGCGTCAGCCTTTCTCACACTGGAAGCCACGGCCCGGGGCCTGGTGGTCCACCAGATGATCGGCATCGAGCCGGAAAAAGCCCACGCGGACTTTCAACTGGGCGACAGCCAACAAGCGCTGACAGCCCTGGCCATTGGCTATGCCGGTGATAACCCAAGCCTTCCCGCCGCCTATATCGAGCGCGACGAAGCGCCGCGCCAGCGCAAGCCTCTGGCGGAGATTGTACGGCGCAGCTAGTCGCTGTCCTTCAATAAACTCATCAACCGACCACCGCCACCGCTGCGATACACAGCAGCGTTGCCACCACCGGAATGACCACGGTCACCATGCCGACATCCCGATAGGCCTGCTTGTGGGTCAGGCCGGTGATGGTGAGCATGGCCACCACCGCTCCGCAGTGGGGCAGCGAGTCAAAGCCGCCGGCGGCCATGGTGGCCAGGCGGTGCAACACCTCGGGGGCGATGCCCGCCTCCAGGTAACCTGGCGCCATGGTGCTTATGAATATCTGCAGGCCGCCAGAGGCGGAGCCGGTGATGGCCGAAATCATGCTGATAGACGTGAACATGGACAGCAGCGGCGGCAGCGGTGCTTCCAACATCAGCTGGACGAACTGTTGGAAGCCGGCAGTGTGAGTCACCACCCCGCCAAAGCCGATCACTGCGGCGGTGTTGATGAGCGGCATAATGGAGTCCTGGGTGCCCTGCCCCACAGTGTGCAGGGCCTTGCCACGCAATTCCCGGAACAGGATGACACACAGCAGCGTGCCACCCATCAGGGCCAGGCTCGGCCACACCACGGGCTGGCTGTTGGCAAATTGCAGCAGGGCGTAATCCGCCGCTGCATCGCCCAGCACGATGGTGAGCAGGCGCGGCAGCAGGATAGTGCCCAGCACCACCACCGGCGGCAGCAGGGCCAGGGGCCAGACTGGATAGGCTGACTCGCCCGGGTCGGCCTGCAGGCTGTGGTCGGTGGGCCCGGGCTGAAAGCCCTCTCCTTGCTGCAGGGCCTGCAGGCGCTGGCGCTCCAGGTACCACATGCCAAGGCCGAACATGATCAGCCCACCCAGCACGCCAAGCCAGGCGCCGGCGAACAGGTCGGTGCCCAGGGCCACCGAGGAAATCACGTTGTGGATGGAGGGCGTGCCGGGCAAGGCCGTCAGGGTATAGGTGCCAGAGCCCAACGCCAGCGCCGCGCAGAACAACCGCTTGGGAACGTTTGCCTGTTGCAGTAGCTTCAACCCCAGCGGGTACATGGCGAAAATCACCACGAATACCACCACGCCCCCGTAGGTGAGCAGGGTTGATGCCAACACGGTGATCCACAGCACCCGTTGGGCACCCATTTTGCGCACCATGGCCATGGCGATACTGGAGGCCGCGTGGCTGTCACCCATCACCCGGCCAAACATAGCTCCGGCGGCAAACAGCAGGAAGAATTTGCCAGCGAAGGTGAAGGCCCCCAGGCCCCCGAAAGAGAAGTACTCGCCCAGCCCCTCGGCGATGGGCAAGCCGTTGGTGACAATCACCAGCGCCGAGCTCAGCAACGCCGCGAGGATGATGTTGACGCCGCGCAGCGCCAGCCAGATCAGCAGTACCAGGCCACCGAAAAGCCCGAGGTAGCCCATGAGTGCGGTGAGCGTCATAGTGATTCCTGTTGCCGTTTTATCGTTGTCATTGGGTTGTTGTTATTGCGTTCGCCCGCGGCGGGGTCAAAAAATACCCACCGCGATGCGATGGACTCAGAGCATAATACCCAGATCCCAGGGGCAGAATTCCTCTTCGCCATAGCCGAGAATTTCGCTCTTGGTCTTCTCCCCGGAGGCCACGGCGATGATGCGCTCGAAAATCTGCGCGCCGCTCTCTTCGACGGTTTCGCTGCCTTCCAGGATGGTGCCGGTGTTGATGTCGATATCCTCCGGCATCAGCTTGAACATGCGGGTGTTGTCGATGAGTTTGATGGACGGCGTGGGCTTGCAGCCAAAGGCGGAACCGCGCCCGGTGGTAAACACCATCACCGTGGCGCCCCCGGCCACCTGGGCAGTGGCGCCCACCGGGTCGAAGGATGGCGCATCCATGAACACCAACCCCTTACCCGCCTCTACCTGCTCTGCGTACTGGTAGACAGCGTTCAGGTTGGTGGTGCCCCCCTTGGCAATGGAGCCCAGGGATTTTTCGATGATGGTGGTCAAACCCCCGGCCTTGTTGCCCGGCGACGGGTTGTTGTTGATCACCAGGCCGCGGGCGGCGGTGAACTCCTCCCACCACTTGACCCGATCCACCAGCTTCTGCCCCACTTCCTCACTGGCGGCCCGGGCGGTGAGCACATGCTCGGCGCCGTAGCATTCGGTGGTTTCGGACAGGATGGCGGTGCCCCCGTGGCGCACCAGCAAGTCCACCGCATAGCCCAGCGCCGGGTTGCAGCTGATGCCGGAATGGCCGTCGGAGCCGCCGCACTGCATGGCGAGCTTTAGCTCGCTCAGGGGAACGGGTTCGCGCTCCACCCGGTTGACCTCAGGCAACACGGCCTCGATACGGCGGATGGCTTCGGCCACGGTGGCCGGGGTGCCACCGGCCTCCTGGATGGACAGGGAATCACCCGGCCAGCCGTCCAGAATGTCGCCGAGGTTGGTGATTTCGCAGCCCAGGCCAATCACCACGATGTGGGCAAAATTGGGGTGTCGCACGTAGCCCCCCAGGGCGCGCTTGAACAGGGTGAAGCCTTCCAGCGGGGTGTCCAGCCCGCAGCCGCTTTTGTGGGTGAGCGCGACAACGCCATCCACGTTGGGGTAGTCACCCAGGCGGTCTTTGAAATGCTCCGACACCTGTTTCACCGCGGTGGCAGAGCAATTGACGCTGGCGATCACACCGACATAGTTGCGTGTGGCCACCCGGCCGTCGGCGCGCCGAATGCCCATAAAGGTGCGCGGCTCGGCAACGTACTCGGTGGGTTTGGCGTTGCCGCAGAAGTTGTAATCGCGCTCGAATTCCCCCATCGCCAGGTTGTGGGTGTGCACGTGGTCGCCCACGGCGATATCCGCGCTGGCAAAGCCGATGATCTGGTTGTAGCGGTGTACGGCATCCCCCACCTTCACTGCTCGCCGGGCCAGTTTGTGGCCGGCGGTAATGTCGGCATTGGCGACGATACCGTCCACCACCTCGCTGCCGGCCGCTATGTCACGCAGGGCAATCAGTACATCGTCGTTGGGATGCAACAGGGTATAGGCGTTGTTCATGACTTACTGCTCCCCGCCGTTGCCGCCATCAAGTAGTGCCGGCGTCAATTCCGACAGGCGGTTCACGCCCATCAGGGCCATTGCGGTGGCCATTTCTTTTTGCATCAGGGCGAGCAGTTGCTCCACACCGCCCTGCCCTTTGCTGGCCAGTGCATACACCCAGGCCCGCCCCAGGAACACCCCGCGGGCGCCCAGGCACAGCGCCTTGACCACGTCAATGCCGCTGCGCACGCCGCCATCGAGATAGACTTCCACCTGCTCGCCCACCGCATCAACCACACCCGGCAATTTGGCGATGGTGGATGCCACTGAATCCAACTGGCGCGCACCGTGGTTGGACACCAGCACCGCATCGGCGCCGGCGTCCACCGCGGCGCGGGCATCGTCGGCCTCCATAATGCCTTTGACCAGCAACTTGCCCTGCCACTGGTCGCGCAACCAGCGAATGTCGTCCCAGGTGCAGCTGGGGTCGAACTGGGAGTCGATAAAGGCCTTGTACAGGTCCAGGTCATCCGGGTCGGGTATTTTCTCGGCCAGGTTGCCGAAGTTGTGCGGCTTGCCCTTGATGCCAACGTCCCAAGCCCAGGCCGGGCTGGTGGCCAGCTGGGCCAGCTTGCTGAGGGTGCCGGGCAGGCCGCCGCCCAGCATGCCGTTGCGGTAGTCGCGCAGGCGCATGCCGGGTATGGGCAAATCCACGGTAAAGGCCAGGGTGGTGCAGCCGGCGGCGCGTGCCCGCTCCAGCAGGCGCTGGATAAACTCCCGGTCGCGCAGCATGTACAGCTGGAACCAGAACGGCCCCCGGGTGGCAGCTTGCACCTCTTCCAGCGAGCAGATGCTCATGGTGGACAGGGTGAATGGCACCTGTTGCGTATTGGCGGCCCGGGCCGCCTGTACTTCGCCGCGCCGGGCGTACATGCCGGTCATGCCCACCGGGGCCAGCACCAGCGGCGATTGCGCGCGAAAGCCCAGCAGCTCGCATTCGGTGCTCACGGCGGAGACATCGCGCATCACCCGCTGTTTGAGGCGCAGGCGCTGCAGGTCGCCGGCGTTGTCGCGCAGGGTCAGCTCGTCGTTGGCGGCCCCATCGATGTAGTCGAACAGAAAGCGCGGCAACCGCCTGCGCGCGCGGCGGCGGTGGTCATCGGCGGTTATCGGCACTACGTCAAAAATACTCATGGTGTTCTCCAGTTGTTATTGTCGGCGATCACACGCAGCGATCGCCCGGCGCTCCCTGCTGCAGGTAGGCCTGGATATTCCCCAACAGGCGCAGGGCCATGTCCATGCGGCACTCGCCGGTCGCGCTGCCAATGTGGGGCAGCAGGGTCACGTTGCTGAAGTCTTTAAGCGCCGGGGTGACCTCGGGTTCGAACTCGAACACATCCAGCCCCGCACCGCCCAGGTGGCCGCTGGCCAGTGCCTGCACCAGTGCTGCCTCATCCACCAGCGGGCCGCGGCCGGTGTTGATCAGCACCGCGCCGGCTTTCATCTGCTGCAGGGTAATGGCGTTCATCAGGTGCCGGGTAAAGGGGGTCAGGGGGCAGTTCAGCGACACGATATCGCTGGCCGCCAGCAGTTCTTCAAGGCTTTCGCAGTAGCGCGCGCCGGTAAGGCGCTCTGCCTCGGCCTTGCGGTTGGGGCCGTGGTACAGAATCTCCATGGCAAAGCCGCCGGCGCGGCGTGCCAGGGCCTGGCCGATATCGCCAAAGCCGACAATACCCAGGGTTTTGCCGTGCACTCGTTGCCCCAGTTGTTGCTGGGCGCCGGCCCAGTCGCCGGCGCGCAGGTGCTGCTCACAGGTGCTGAGGCGCCGGCAGGTAGCCAGCAGCAGGGCCATGGCGAGGTCGGCCGTATCTTCAGTCACCACCGGGGTATTGCTCACCATCAGGCCGCGCTCTCCTGCGGCCTTGAGGTCGATGTGATCGGTGCCCACGCCAACGCTGGCCACCAGCCCCATTGAGTCGGGGAAGCTGGCAATCAGTTCGGCGTCTACCGCGCTCATGGGGCTGGCCACGTACACGCTGCAGCCGGCCATGGCAGCGGCGTCGCGGCCGGCCACAACGGTCTGGCCTAACTGGCCGAGGCCCTGCATCAGGGCCGGCGGCAACTCAGCGGGTAGTGCTATTTTTATCTCGGACATGTCATTTCCTGTGCTTGGCGTGCCGGCCCCGGTACGACCCGGGGCGGGCAAAAGATTACTGATCGGCTTCGTTGCGCCAGTCGACGTTACCGTTGTGGGTCACGGCGCCACGGTTGGCCGGGCCGACACTGGCGATGTACTTCTGGGCGTAACCGGCGGCGGCGATATAGCCTTTGCCGCTGGGGTCGTCGCGCTTGAGGGTGCGCTCCCGTTCGCGCAGCTCGTCTTCGCCCACGTCAAGCACCAGGGTTTCGGCATTGAGGTCGATGTCGATCACATCGCCGCTCTGCACCAGGGCAATGAGCCCCCCGCGTGCCGCTTCGGGTGTGACATAACCCACGCAGAAGCCGCGGGACGCGCCGGAGAAGCGCCCGTCGGTCACCATGGCGACGCTTTCGCCCTTGCCCATGCCATAAAGCAGCGCGGTGATGGTCACCATCTCGCGCATGCCGGGGCCACCCACAGGCCCTTCGTTGCGAATCACCACCACGTCGCCGTCCTGGATTTCGTGGGCCAGCAGGCTCTGCAGGCAGGCCTCCTCGGATTCAAACACCCGGGCAGGCCCAGTGAAGCGCTCGCGCTCAAGGCCGGCGGTTTTGATCACCGCCCCCGCCGGAGCCAGGTTGCCCTTGAGAATTTTCAGGCCGCCGTGGCTGGAACGGGGTTTTTCCACCGGCTCGACTATGCGCCCATCCGCCTCGGGGGCATCCGCCAGGGCATCGGCCAGGGTTTCACCGCTGAGGGTCAGGCAGTCGCCGTGCAGGAAGCCGCCTTTCAGCAATTGCTTGAGGATAACCGGCACACCGCCAATCTCGTGCAGGTCCGGGTAGAGATAGGGGCCAGAGGGGCTGAGGTGGGTGAGCAGCGGGGTGCGGTCAAACACCTCGGCCACATCCTCGATGGTGAAGGCAATGCCCGCTTCGTTGGCAATGGCCGGGATGTGCAGCACGGAGTTGGTGGAGCCGCCGGTGGCCGCTACCGCCGCGCAGGCGTTTTCCAGGCTTTTGCGGGTCACTAGGTCGCGCGGCAGCGGGAAGTTGGCCTCTACGGCCTGCATCAACTGCCGCCCTGCTCGCCGCGCCATGGCGCGACGCTGGCTGTGTACCGAGGGAATGGTGCTGGACCCAAGGGGCGAAAAGCCCAGTACCTCGGCCACCATGCCCATGGTGTTGGCGGTGAACTGCCCGGCGCAGCAACCGGATGCAGGCCAGGCGGCACGGGACACCGCCTCCAGCTCTTCCTCGTCGGTCTGGGAGGCGATCAATTTGCCGGTGTACTCGCCCACGGTTTTGACTTCCGCCGGCGCATCCTTGTAGCGCCCGGCAATGGCCGGGCCGCCGTTGACGAAGGCACCGGGCACGTTCAGGCGGGTCAGGGCCATCATCATGCCGGGGAAGTTCTTGTCGCAGGCGCCGATACACATCAGGCCGTCGTACTGGTGGGCGCGCATCACTATCTCAATGCTGTCGGCAATCAGCTCCCGCGACATCAAGGAAAAATGCATGCCGGTGTGACCGTTCACCAGGCCGTCGGACACGGAAATGGTGGTGAACTCCCGCGGCGTGCCGCCGCCGCGGTAAATGCCAAAGCGCGCCTGTTCGGCAACCTCAGCAAGGCGTATGTTGCACGGGCTCATTTCACCGTGGCTGGACACCACGCCCACAAAGGGCTGCGCGATGTCCTCGTCGTCCAGCCCCATGCCACGCAACATGGCGCGGGCGGCGGCCTTGATCGGGCCGTTTTTCATGACGCTGGATCGATAGGGAGGTTTGTGACTGGCTTTACGGTCCGCCATGGTTGTTATTCCTCTCGGTAAGATCGGTCTGCGGCGCCGGTTGGCGTCGGCGCCCTGTGGGAGGTTAGAACTGCAGCGGCGGCACCCGGGCGTCAATCAGCAGCGGGCCGGCCTCGGCCATGCCCCGCGCCAGGGCGGCATTGAGTTCCTCGGCGGTGGTGGCTACCAAGGCGGGCACACCCATGCCCTGGGCCATGCTGGCAAAGTCCATGTCGGGGCTGCCGATATCCAGTGAGCTGGCGGCCTTGGGCCCGGGCTTGCCGCCCCGCGCGCCGGTGCGGGCAAACTCCAGCTCCAGGATGGAGTACTTGCGGTTGTTAAACAGCAGCACGGTAATGTCCAGGTTCTCCCGCGCCATGGTCCACAGGGACTGGATGGTGTACATGGCGCTGCCATCGCCCTCCAGGCAAATCACCTTGCGCTGCGGGCAGGCAATGGCCGCGCCCACCGCGGCGGGCAGGCCAAAGCCGATGGAGCCGCCAGCCAGGTTCACCCAGTCGTGGGCGCGGGCGCCCTGGGTGAAGGGGAAGCAGGCCAGCGCGGTGGTGATGCCCTCGTCCACCACAATGGCGTTTTCCGGCAGGTGGTGGGCCAGGGCCTGGGCCGCGCTGTTGGCATCCAACTCGCCAGTGGGGGCTGGCGGCACCTGCAGCTCGCGCAGCTCAACCGCCTGGGCCTCGGCGGAAAAAGCCGCCAGCAGCGCATCCAGCGCCGCATCAATATCGTCGTTGGGCCCGGCCAGGGGGTAGACGCTGCAACCCTCCGGCTCCAGTACGCTGGGCACGTTGGGGTAGGCGAAGAACGACACCGGGCTGGCGCAGCCCAGCAGGATCAGTTGCTCGGCATCCTTGAGGGCGTCGATGGCCAGTTCCGCCAGATAGGGCAGCCGGTCGATCACCGCCGTGCCGGCGCCACGGCGCACCCGCGTGGGGAAGGTTTCGGTCATCAGGCGGGCGCCGGTCGCCGTCGCCAGGCGGGCCAGCTTGATGCCCTGCGCTTCGCTGACGTGGCGCCCGCCCACCATGATGACGGTGTTCTTGCCGGCGCGCAGGCGCTCTGCCGCTTCCTGCAGTTTGTCCTCGGCCACCGGGGCGGCCTCGGCTTTGTCCACCGCCGGGGCGGCCCCTTCGGGGTTGTCGCCCCAGGACACATCCGCCGGCAGCACCAGCGTGGCGATATGCCCGATGCCCGCCTGCTGCACCGCTTCGGCGGCATCGCGGGCGATATGGGCCGGCGTTGGCGAACTGTGCACCCAGTGGGATACCGGGCCCGCGATACCGGCGATATCCGAGGTCAGGGGCGCGTCATATTCCAGGTGGTATGTGGCGTGGTCGCCCACAATATTCACCAGCGGCAGGTTGCCCTTTTTGGCGTTGTGGATGTTCGCCAGCGCATTGCCAAGGCCGGGGCCCAGGTGCAGCAGGGTCGAGGCGGGCTTTTCGGCCATGGCCGCATAGCCAAGGGCGGCGCCGCTGACGACGCCTTCAAACAGGCACAGCACGCAGCGCATGCCCTCCACTTCGTCCAGGGCGGCCACGAAGTGCATTTCGGACGTTCCCGGGTTGGTGAAGCAAACGTCCACCCCGTTGTTGACCAGGGTCTGGATCAGGCTTTCGGCGCCGTTCATTCGTCTATCCTCTTATTTGGTGTCATCAGGGCCGTTGCTAAAGGCCGGGCTCAGCTTTTCATCTTCAACATGAAGTTGAGCATTCGGTTGGCCTTGCCCGCGTAGGGAGGCATCAGCATGTTCATTGCACGGACCGGGCCCTGGTAGAAAATAGGCCGCATTTTGGAGAAGGTGGTGAAGCCTTCGTAACCGTGGTAATGCCCCATGCCCGAGTTGCCCACGCCGCCAAAGGGCAGGCTGTGCAGGGCGGCGTGAATCAGGCCGTCGTTCACCGTAACGCCGCCGGACAGGGTGTGCTGGATGTACCAGTCGGCCAGTGCCTTGTCGTTGGTGTACACGTAAAAGGCCAGCGGGCGGGGCTTGCCATCAATATAGTCGATCACTTCGTCGCGGTTGCGGTAGGTCTTCACTGGCAACAGGGGGCCGAAGACCTCGCGCTGCATGATCTCCATGTCGTCGGTCACATCCAGCACCACATGGGGCGGGAAGATGCGGCGACTGGCGTCGGGCTGCTGGTTGTCGAACAGGTTGATTACCCGGGCGCCCTTGCTGCGGGCGTCTTCCAGGGTCGCCTGCAGGCGGTCGTAGGAGCGCTGGTCGATCACCGCGGTGTAATCGCCGTTGTTGATGTCCGGGTAGCGTGCATTGCAGATGCGTCGCGCCTCGGACACAAACTCCTCCTCCTTGCCCTCGGGCAGGTAGAGGTAATCCACGTTGGTGCAGATTTGGCCGGCGTTGAACATCTTCACCCACATCACACGCTCGGTGGCGGTGGTGATGGCGTAGTCCGGCGCCACAACGGCCGGCGACTTGCCGCCCAGTTCCAGGGTCACCGGCGTGAGGTTTTTGGCGCAGTTGGCCATCACCGCCTTGCCGGTGGCGGGCGAGCCGGTGAAGAACAGGTGATCGAAAGGCAGCTGGGTAAAGGCCGGGCCGCGGCCGTTGCCGTCTTCGAAGAAGGCCAGCTTGCCGGCGCTGAAGTACTTCGGCGCCAGTGCCTTGAACAGGGCCGCCAGTGCGTTGGAGTTCTCCGACATTTTGATCATGGCGGTGTTGCCGGCGGCAAAGATGCCGGTCAGCGGCGCAAAGGCCATGGAAATCGGGAAGTTCCAGGGCACCACAATGCCCACAACACCCAGCGGTTGCGGCACAACGCGGGCCTTGGCCAGGGGATACTGGGTGACATCCAGCGCCCGCTTCTGGGGCTTCATCCATTTTTTCAGGTGTTTGATGACGTCCAGGATGCCCTCCTGGTTCATCAGCAGTTCCGAGAGAATGGTTTCAAAGCGTGCCCGGCAGCCGTAGTCGGTGTTCACCGCATCAATCAGCGCTTCGCGATTCTCCACCAGCAGCCGATGCAGGGCTTTGAGATCCGCCACCCGCTCTTCATAGCTGGGGTTGCGATGGGCGTGGTAGTGCGCCTTCTGTTCGGCGAAGACATCAAGAAATTCCTGAGGGATTGCGGTGGCGTCCGCCGGCAGTGGCTGGTTCATGATGCTATCGCTCCTCGCAGTGTGCTGCGTTGGTTGCCCGGGGGCGGTGCGACCTGCAATACAGTACCGCTGCGCCCGCTAAGTGGCACGCAGTATAGGACGCGACTACACAAAAGTTTGTCGCCCATGCGATAGTGTGCGAACAGCGCCAACGCCACTGGCGCCAGAGTGAAACCGCTAGTCAGTCACCTTTCTGGCTCAGGCGCTCAAGCGTTGGCAGATCGCGAATGATGAGGCTGCCGTAGGCGAGATCGATGATCTCATCGGCCTGCCACTGGCGCAGAATCTTGTTCACCGATTGCCGCGACCCGGCCACCAGGCTGCCGATGTCTTCCTGGGTAATGCGCAGATTGAAATGCACGCCGTCGTCGCGCTGCTCCCCCGCCGTTGCGGCCAGCCCGCACAGGCGCGCAGCCATCCGCCTCGACAGGGCGATGTGGCTCACCTGCTCGTAGATGCCATACAGGCGCCGCGTGCGATGGGAAACCAGGCGCGCCACGGCGCGGGAGAACACCGGGCTTTCACTCCACAGGCGCTCGAAATCGGCGCGCGCCAGGGCGCGCAGGGTCACCCGGCCTACCGCCTGTGCGGTGTGTGGCCGCGGGCCACCATCAATCAGGCTGGACTCGCCAAAACACGTGCCCGCGGGGAACAGGTCGTACACCAGCTCGCGGCCGCTCTCGCTGATGGTGAACATGCGCACATTGCCCTGCGTCACCTGGAGAATTTCATTGCCGACATCGCCAGTGCGGTAAATCAGATCGCCATTATGAAACTGGCGCTGTGTCATGCAGTCCACCACCTCGCTGCGCAGTGGCTCGGGCAGCTCGGAAATCCAGTCTTGGCACAGGGTATCGTTGGCCATTGGTCCTCGTTGGAAGATTGTCGTCCAGGCGACAGTGACGCCTGATAGGCCGCATCATACTGCAAATGGTTTCAGGTAACAGGCTTGCGCTGCGGCGCGCCAGGGGATATACCTCCGGGGATACCCCGGGGACAGGAGTTGTATATGATGGACATTGTTGCAGCACTGCGGCAGTTGCTGGGGGAAAACGGCGTGCTGGATCAGGCCGCCCTGTCCACCCGCTCAGCCGGCGCCATGCGGCCGGACCACCTGCAGGGCGCTGCCCTCGCCCGCCCCGCCAGTACCGACGAGGTTGCGGCGGTGCTGCGCTGGTGTCACCAGCACGCCATTGGCGTGGTGCCGGTGGGAGGCCTGACCGGCCTGGTACACGGCGCGGATGGCAGCGCCGAGGTGGTGCTGCTGTCGCTGGAGCGCATGAACGCCATCGAATCGATTGACCCACGCCAGCGCTGCGCCACCGTGCAGGCCGGCGTGGTGTTGCAGACCCTGCAGGAGTCCCTGGAGGCCCACGACCTCATCTTCCCCCTTGACCTTGGCGCCCGCGGCTCCGCCACCCTCGGCGGCAACGCCGCCACCAATGCCGGCGGCAACCGGGTGATCCGCTACGGCATGATGCGCAACATGGTGCTGGGCCTTGAGGCGGTGCTGGCCGATGGCACGGTGGTGTCATCGCTCAACACCCTGATCAAGAACAACGCCGCCTACGACCTGAAGCAGTTGTTCATCGGCTCCGAGGGCACCCTGGGGGTGATCACCCGCCTCAACCTGCGCCTGTGGGAGGCGCCAACCAGCCGCAACATGGCCCTGCTGGGCCTTAATGACTTTGCCAGCGTCACCGCCCTGCTCAAGCGCATGGACCGCGACCTGGGTGGCACCCTCTCCGCCTTTGAAGTGATGTGGCAGGACTTCTACCGACTGGTGACCACCGCCCCGGCACAGGGGCGAGCGCCGATCGCACACGACTATCCCTACTACGTGCTGCTGGAAAGCCAGGGCGCCGACCCCGAGGGTGATAGCGCGCGCTTTGCCGCCGCCCTGGAGTCCGCCATGGCGGACGACCTGGTGGCCGATGGCGCACTGTCGCAATCCGAGGCCGACTGCGAGCGCTTCTGGTCCCTGCGGGACGACGTGGCCCAGGTATTCCAGGGCGGCTATCCAATTATCTTCGACATCTCCCTGCCCATTGGCGAGATGGAAGCCTATATCGCCGGGCTGCGCCAGCGCCTGGCTGAACAGGTAGCAGGCCACCGCCTGCTGGTGTTTGGCCACCTTGGCGATGGCAACCTGCACCTCGCCGTGCAGGTGCCCGTGGCAGAGGGCGAACAGTGGCGGCACACCGTGGAATCGCTGGTTTACGCGCCACTGGAGGCCTTTCGTGGTTCGGTCTCCGCCGAGCACGGTATCGGCCTCGAAAAGCGCCCCTGGCTGGCCATCTCGCGCAACGAAGAAGAGCTGGCCCTCATGCGCACCCTCAAAAATGCCCTCGACCCGGGCAACATCCTCAATCCGGGCAAAGTGCTGTCCTGAACTGGCGTCAACAGGCCAGCGCATACCGACTGGCCTGTAACAGGACTTACGCTCTGGCCGAATTCTCAACTGGCACCTTGCCTTGGGGCCGGCGGCTTCTATACTCAACCCAGTAGAACGCCCCAGCGTGTTCCTCTTCATTCCTTTTGCCCTTCCGGGGAGAGCATCATGAAGCACCTGTTGATCCACCGACTTAGCCCCTTGTTCCTGTTGCTGTTCACCGCCCTGGCAACTGCCGCCGACAAACCCAATATTGTGGTGATTTTTGGCGACGACATCGGCTACTGGAACCTGAGCTACAACAACGACGGCATGATGGGCTACAGGACGCCCAACATCGACCGCCTGGCCCGTGAGGGCATGCGCTTCACCGACTATTACGCCGAACAGTCCTGCACTGCCGGGCGAGCGGCCTTTATTACCGGCCAGATGCCGGTGCGCACGGGGCTGACCAAAGTGGGGCTGCCGGGGTCAGACCTGGGCATTCAGCCTGAAGACCCCACCCTTGCCGAACTGCTCAAGGCGCAGGGCTATGTGAGCGGCCAGTTTGGTAAAAACCACCTCGGTGACAAGGACGAATTCCTGCCCACCAATCACGGCTTTGAAGAGTTCTTTGGTAACCTCTACCACCTCAATGCGGAAGAAGCTCCGGAGCACCCCCAGTACCCGAAAGACCCGGAGTTTCGCAAGAAATTTGGCCCCCGCGGTGTGCTGCACAGTTACGAAGATGGGCGTGTGGAAGATACCGGCCCGTTGAACACCGAGCGCATGGAAACCGTCGACGAGGAGTTCCTGACAGCCGCTATTGACTGGATGGAGCGCAAGGCCGCCAGTGATCAGCCTTTCTTCCTGTGGATGAACTCCAGCCGGATGCATTATGTCACCCACGTGCCGGACAAATGGGCGGGGAAATCCGGTCTTAATTTCTACGCTGACGGCATGCTGCAGCACGACAACGATGTGGGCACTCTGCTGAACAAGATCGATGAACTGGGTATTGCCGACAACACCATCGTCATCTACTCCACCGACAACGGCCCGCATTTCAATATGTGGCCCGACGGCGGTATTACCCCCTTCCGCGGTGAAAAGAACACCAACTGGGAAGGTGGCTATCGGGTGCCCTTTGTCATTCGCTGGCCGGGCAACATTGAGCCTAACACCGTCTCCAACGAGATCACCTCCCACACCGACTGGGTGCCGACCCTGATGGCCGCTGCTGGCGAAACAGAGGTAAAGGAAAAATTACTGAGCGGTTTCCGGGCCGGCGGCAAACGTTTTAAAGTCCATCTGGATGGTTACAACCTGCTGCCGCACCTGACCGGCAAGAGCGATGCCGAGTGGCCGCGCCACGAGTTCTACTACTGGAACGACGATGGTCAGTTGGTTGCAATGCGCTATAACCGCTGGAAAGCAGTATTCAAGGAGCAGCGCGCCAAGACCATGCAAGTCTGGGCTGAACCCTTTGTCGATCTGCGGGTGCCGCTATTCTTCGACCTGCGCATGGATCCCTTCGAGCGGGCACAGCACAACGCCAACAGTTACTACGAATGGATGGAGGCGATCATGCAGTGGGCTGGCCCCGCAGCCCAGTCCATCGCGGGTGACATGGTCAATTCCTTCAAGGAGTTCCCGCCCCGCCAGCGACCGGCGTCGTTTAACCTGGATCAGGTAATGTCCAGCCTCACTGCCGGCGCAGAAGGCACCTGATTCGCATTTGCCCGGGTGAGCCACACCAGTGGCTCACCCGCGGTCCTCTACCCTGCCCCGCTCTTCACTGCAGCCTAGAAATTAAAGCCGTTACCTGTCACCACCGGCACATTGGTCCACAGGTCGTTAGGATCCCGATACCAACCCGCCGCCGCCAGTGCACCGCCGTCAAGGTTGATGCTGGTGCCGGTCACCCAGGCGGAAAGCCCAGAGGCCAAAAACAACGCGCAGCCCGCGGCATCCGCCGGCGTGCCAAAGCGCTCCAGCGGAATCCAGCGCCGGGTGTGCGCCTGGTGCTCCTCGGCAATCAGCTCGGAGGGGCGCACCTGGTCGGTCTCGGTGGTTTCCGGGGCGATGGCGTTCACGCGTATGCCCGCCGGGCCAAGCTCCAGCGCCAGGCTGCGGACAAAGCCGGTGATCGCGTGCTTGAAGGCGCTGTAGGCCACGCAGTTGGGAATGCCGCGGAAGGCCTCGATGGAGGAAATCGCCAGAATGCTGCCGCCCGGCCCCCGGGCCCGCAGCAGGGGAATGGCGGCGCGGGTGACCATGAAGATGGAGTTGAGATTGCACTGGTATAGCTTATCGAGTTCCTCATCCTCGTAGAACTCGAAGGGCTTGATCACCCCGAGGAAGTCCCCCACGTTATTAACCAGCACATCAATGCCGCCAAAGCGCTCGCCCACCTCGGCGATGAACGCATCCACATCGGCCCGCCGGGTAACGTCGCAGCACGTCACCAGCGCCGCCTCACCCAGTGCCTTACCGACATCCTGACAGCGCGCCGGGTCGATTTCGGCAACGGCCAGTTGCGCGCCGCGCTGGGCGAACGCCTCGGCGATGGCGCGGCCGATGCCGGCGCCACCGCCGGTCACCACAACCACTTTGCCGGTAAAATCCAGATCGTTCATTGCACTCTCCTTACTGGATGGTCAGCCCGCCATCAACGGTCAATGAATGGCCCACCACATAGCTGGCGCTGTCGGAACACAGCCACAGGATGGCCTGGGTGATTTCCTCGGGGCTGGCCAGCCGGTTGATCGGGTGGTTGGCGGCAATGAGGGACTTGTCGACACCGGGCGGCAGGTTGTGGTCGAGCATGGGGGTGTCCACGGCGCCCGGGCACACGGCGTTGATACGAATGCCGCGGGCGGCATACTGCAGGGCCGAAGCCTTGGTTAAACCCACTACGGCGTGCTTGCTGGCAGTGTAGGCCGGTTTGTTGGCCACCCCGACCACGCCCGCGGCGGAGGCAAGGTTGACGATGGCGCCAGCGCCCTGCCCCAGCATGTGGGCGATTTCATGCTTCATGCACAGGAACAGCCCCTTGACGTTGATGGACAGAATGCGCTCCATGGCCGCCTCGTCCCAGTCCGCCTCGGGGGCCACTTCGGGGTCGACACCGGCATTGTTCACGGCGATATCCAGGGCGCCAAAGTGCGCCACGGTTTGCGCCACGGCGCCGGCCACGGCGGCGCTGTCCTGAATGTCGCACTGCAGGTAGATGGCCTCGCCGCCTGCGGCGTTGATGGCATCCGCCGTGGCCTGGCCACCGGGCGTAACATCCACCACCGCCACCCGGGCGCCGCCGGCCGCCAGCGCCCTGGCCACTGCGGCACCAATGCCACTGCCGGCGCCGGTCACCAAGGCGATTTTATTCTCGAACTGCTGCATGGACTTCTCCCTGTTAGTGTTTTATCAGCCGGTACCGCCGTGGCGAAACCCGTGCTGGAAGGCAGGTGGTGGAGGATAAAAGTTGCGCCCGGCGCTTACCTCCTGCATATGGATGAGCAGCGTACACCAGGGGGCGAACAGCGCCCTGCCAGATAGTTGAACCAGGGAGTGAAAGGCGGCGCCAGGGGCGGTGCCGCCCGCTTGCCCCGCCGTTTAGGCGGCGGGACAAGCGGGGGCAGCGAAGGTATGAGAGAGGATAGCGCTGACTTTGAGCCGGCCTATTGTACCGCGGCCCGGCTCTTGTCGCGGATGGCGCGAAACTCATCGCCCTCCACCCAGTTGGGCCAGTCGTCGAAGTCGGCCATTTCACGGCCAATGCCGTAGTACAGGCCCAAGTCCGACATCACGCCGCGCCAGTCCCAGTTCTCGTCAAACTCGTCCTGTGGGCCGTGATAGCGATTGACGGTGTAGTCCTCGGCCGCTGCGCGACCGGCGGCCGAGCCGCCCTCGACCAGGTTTTCGCCACCTTCAAAGTAGATCATCGGTACCCCGCGCTTGGCGAAGCTGAAGTGATCGGAGCGGTAGTAGTAGCCTTTCTCGGGTGTGGGCTCGGTGGTCGCCGTGCGGCCCTGCGCCTGCAGGGCGCGGTCGAGGTAGGCATCCAGCTCCGATTTGCCCTTGCCCACCACAATCACGTCCTTGGCGGGGCCCATCATGCTGAAGGCGTCCATGTTTACACCGCCCACCGTCTTGGCCAGGGGGTAAACCGGGTTGGCGGCATAGGATTCCGAGCCCAGCAGGCCGGATTCCTCGGCCGTCACCGCCAGAAAGACAATGCTGCGCTCGGCGGGCCCGGCGGCAGCGTGGGCCTCTGCCAGGGCCACCAGGGCGGCGGTGCCGGTGGCGTTGTCGATGGCGCCGTTGCAGATGTCGTCGCCGCTTTCATCCGCGCCGCAGCGGCCCAGGTGATCCCAGTGAGCGGTGTACAGCACCACCTCGTCGGGGCGTTTGCTGCCAGGCAGAATGCCGATCACGTTTTTACTGGATTGCTTTTCGATGTCGTTGTCAAAGCTGACCGACGCCTTCAGGCCCAGCTCAACGGCCTTGAAACCCGGCTGCTTCGCGGCGGCGGTGAGCTGGTCCAGGTCTTTGCCGGCACTGGCCAGAATGTCGCGCGCCACAGCATTCTGAATCCAGCCGTTCACTTCGGTGGCATCCATGTGGCCATTGGCTGCGTCCGCCACATGCTGGGGGCCGCTCCAGGACGACTCGACCACATTCCAGCCGTAGGCGGCAGGCACTGTGTCGTGCACGATCAGTGCGGCGGCGGCGCCCTGGCGGGCCGCCTCTTCGTATTTGTAGGTCCAGCGCCCGTAGTAGGTCATGGCGCGGCCGTTAAAGGGGCCTTCCAGGCCTTCGGTTTCGTAGTCCGGGTCGTTCACCAGGATCATCACCGTCTTGCCCTTCACGTCTACCCCGGCGTAATCGTTCCAGCCTTTCTCCGGGGCGTTAATGCCGTAGCCAACAAACACCACCTCGCTGTCGCTGACGTTGATATCCGGGGTCACCCGGTAGGTGCCAACCACCATGTCGGCACCGTAGGCAAAGCTCAGCGCTTTGCTGCCGCCACTGACCCGCAGGTCGCTGACGTTTTCCGCCGTGATCTGCACCAGCGGCACGTCCTGGAACCAGCTGTCGCCATTGCCGGGCTCAAGGCCCGCGGCGCTGAAGCGCTTTTGCAGCAGGGCCATGGTCTTGTCTTCGCCGGCGGAGCCCGGGGCGCGGCCCTCAAAGGCGTCCGAGGACAGTTCGCGGGTGACATCCTTCATGGTGTCAACGGACAGGGCCGGTGCGTCGGCAACAACCTGGCCAGCCGCGGCCAGGCAGAGTGCTCCCAGCAGGTAACGTGGCATTGCGGGCATAATCTTGCTCCAGTAATGATGGGGCGCTGATTGTTACACTCGCAACCAACCAGCTCAAGCCCGGCGCCCCGCGCTCCAGCGACCGATACCGCAACAAAGGGCAGAGCACAGAGACGCTGGCCTGGTGACCGCCCCGCTGGGGCGTGTTTACTTGAGAAGTTGTTGAGGAAAGGCCGCCCTGCTGCGTCTTACCTCTGTCATGGCGCGGCTGTTGGCCGGCCGCACGCCCTTGCATTGCCGCAAATAATTTCTGGAACTGTATTTAAAAGGTCACCTCATGCCCTTGAAAAATAAAGTATTTACCTTGTTGACACTGCTGACAGCAGCCCTCTTCCCGCCCATCGTTGCCGCTGACGGCCAGAGCGGCCCGGACGCCTTCGCCCAGCTCGACTACCTGCTGGACACGCCCACCGAAACCCGCCTGGCCAGCGGCGCCCCGGGGCCGCAGTACTGGCAGCAGCGGGCCGATTACCGCATCGACGTCAAGATTGACGACCGCGCCCAGCGCATCATCGGCAGCGAAACCATCACCTACCACAACCAGAGCCCCCACACCCTGCGCTACCTGTGGCTGCAACTGGACCAGAACCGCTTCCGCCGTGACTCCGACGACATGCTGACCAAAACCGCGCCGGACTTCGCCCACTTCCCCTACAAGAGCATGGCCAACCTGCTCACGCGGCAGGCCTTTGACGGCGGCGTGACCATCAAGGCGGTGCAAGACGGCAGCGGCAAGGCCCTTGCCTACACCGTGAACAAGACCATGATGCGGGTGGAACTGCCCCAGCCCCTGGCGGGTGGCGCGCAGTTTGCCTTTAGCGTGGATTGGGAACACAACATCATCGACGCCACCGCGGTGGGCGCCCGGGGCGGCTACGAATACTTTGAGCAGGATGAAAACTACCTCTACGAAATCGCCCAGTGGTATCCGCGCCTGGCGGCCTACACCGACTACCAGGGCTGGCAGAACAAGCAATTTCTGGGCAACGGCGAGTTCACCCTGGAACTGGGTACCTTCGAGGTGGCCATCACCGTGCCGGCGGACCATGTCGTGGCCGCCACCGGCGTGCTGCAAAACCCCGACGAGGTACTAAGCCGCAAACAGCGCGAGCGCTACCAGGCGGCGCAGGCATCCAGCGAGCAGCGCTTTATCGTGACCCCTGACGAAGCCAAGAAGAACGCCAGCAGCCGCACCTCGGTGGAGAAAACCTGGCGCTTCAAGGCCGAGAACGTGCGCGACTTCGCCTTTGCCAGCTCCCGCAAGTTCATCTGGGATGCGCGAATGGCAAAAAGCGGCGCCCGGGAGGTGCTGGCCATGTCCTTCTACCCGAACGAAGCGGAGCCCCTGTGGAGCCAGTACTCCACCCCGGCCATTGCCCACACCATCGATGTGTACAGTCGCTACACCTTCGAATACCCCTACCCGGTGGCCATCTCGGTGAATGGCCCCGTAGGCGGGATGGAATACCCCATGATCTCCTTCAACAAACCTCGCCCCTACAGCGATGGCACTTACTGGGACGTGCGCCAGAAGAGCGAGGACAAAACCTGGGAGCGCAGCAAATACGGGCTGATCTCCGTCATCATCCACGAAGTGGGCCACAACTACTTCCCGATGGTGGTAAATTCCGACGAGCGCCAGTGGACCTGGATGGACGAGGGCCTGAACACCTTCCTGCAGTTTGTCACCGAGCAGGCCTGGGAAGAGGACTACCCCTCGCGCCGCGGCGAACCCGCGAACATTGTAGAGTACATGGTCAGCACGCCTCAGGTACCGATCATGACCAACTCAGAATCCATCCACCAGTTTGGCAACAACGCCTACGCCAAGCCCGCCACGGCGCTGAACATCCTGCGCGAATCCATCATGGGCCGCGAACTGTTCGACTACGCCTTCCGCGAGTTCGCCACCCGCTGGCAGTTCAAGCGCCCCACCCCGGCGGACTTCTTCCGCACCATGGAAGACGCCTCCGCGGTGGACCTGGACTGGTTCTGGCGCGGCTGGTTTTACGGCACCCAGCACGTGGACGTAGCCATTGAGAACATCGCCCTGTACCAGCTGGATACCGGCAACCCCGAGGTGGAAAAGCCCTGGCAGCAAGCCGAGGATGAAAAACAGGAACCGACCCTCAGCCAGCAGCGCAATGCCGATGCGCAAACGCTGATCCAGCGCTACCCCCAACTGCGGGACTTCTACAACGAGAGCGACGAATTCTCCGTGACCCCCTGGGATTACGCCCAGTATGAACAGCTCCAGCAGTCGCTAACGGATCGGGAAAAAGCCCTGCTCAACGCCGACAAGAACTTCTACGCCGTGACCTTCAAGAACATTGGCGGACTGGTCACGCCCCTGCCCCTGCGCATCACCTACGGCGATGGCAAGGTGGAAGAACTGCAGATTCCGGCGGAAATCTGGCGCCGCAACGCCGAGCAGGTCACCAAGCTGTTCGTCACCGAGCGGGAGATCACCGGTATCGCCTTTGACCCCTACCGCAGCACCGCCGATGCCAACCCCGCCAACAACGCCTGGCCGCGCCAGCCCAAGGCCAGCCGCTTCAAGCTGTTCAAGGAGAAGGAAGAGCCCAACCCCATGCGCCGCAATGACAAAACCCAATGGGAACAGCCCATACTCTGATGGCCCCCGCACCGCAACTGCGCGCCCAATCCGGCGCCCGTTCAATGGCAGCCATGCAGCGCCCCTGGCTCTTGCTCTGCGTGGCGCTGCTGCTGAGCGCGCCGGGGGCGATTGCCCACCCTTGGCACACCAGCTTTGCCGAGGTCGGCTGGAACACCGCGGGAGACACCCTGGAGGTTGCCCTGCGGGTACTGCCGGAGGACCTTGAAACCGCCCTCACCTGGCGCAGCGGCCGCGCGGTGGTGCTGGTGGACAGCCCGGCGGTGCGCGCTCTGGCACTGGACTATCTGGCCGCGCATTTTGTGCTGCACAGCGAGGCCGGGCAGCAGTTTCGCCCCGCCGCCCTGCTGGGCATGGAGCTCGCCTACGATGCCAGCTGGCTCTACTTCACCGTGCCGGTGGATGCCGGACTGCGCCTGAGCCTGCACAATTCCCTGCTCATGGATGTCGGCAGCAACCAGACCAACCGGGTGCAACGCCTGTGGGCAGCGGCGGAGCAAACCCTGCTGTTCACCGCGGCGCGGCCAGAGCAGCCCTTTTGGCAGGGTCGCTAGCGCTTGTGCAGGTCCGCTAGCGCTAGGGGCAGGATCGCTAGGCACCGGTTGCAGGGTCTTGGCAGAGCCTCGGCAGGGTCTTGGCAGGGTCGGGGGCCCGGCAGGCGCCGCGCTGCTCGCGAACTTTCCCGCGCGCCCCGGTTCTAACGCCCGACGGCCGCCGGTATTTGACCCACCGTACCGAAGGATTACACTTGAGTGACGCCCGTCCATCCGCGGACGCACGATAAGACCACGAGGTAACGCTGTTTTGAACACGCCCATCGCCCTGCTGAGCCTGGCCCGTCGCGGCCTGGCAGTCACCGCCGCCAGCGGGATGCTGCTGCTCGGGGGCATTGCCCCGGCCCAGGCACTGATCGAGTACACCGACACCCAGCGGGAGACCATGGTCGACATGATCGACCAGCTCGAAGAGCGCCACTACGCCAAACTGCGTTACGACGACGAGCTGTCTTCCCAGCATCTGGACAACTACATCGACAGCCTCGACAGCGGCCGCATGTTCTTCACCGCCGCCGACCTCGCTGAATTCGAAGCCTACCGGATGCAAATGGACGACGATTTGCACAAGGGGCGCCTGGACGCCGGCTTCAATATCTTCAATCGCTTTCAGCAGCGGCTGGTGGAGCGCCTGGAGACCGTGGTGGACACCCTGCCCGAGGCCATCGCCGCCATGGACTTCAATGTCGAGGAGGACTACCTGCTGGACGGCGAAGAGCGCCCCTGGGCGGCCAACCAGGGCGAGCTGGACGACCGCTGGCGACGCCACCTGAAGAACCAGGTGCTGAGCCTGCGCATGTCTGACAAACCCCAGGACGAGATTGCCGAAACCCTGAGCAAGCGCTACAAAAACCAACTCAAGCGGGTGCAGCAGTACAACAACCAGGACGTGTTCCAGATCTACGCCAACGCCCTCACCGAGCTGTACGACCCCCATACCAACTACCTGTCGCCGCGCCGCTCGGAAAACTTCAACATCAACATGAGCCTGTCGCTGGAAGGGATTGGCGCCGTGTTGCAGCTGGAAGACGAATACACCAAGGTGGTGCGCCTGGTGCCCGCCGGCCCCGCCGACAAGCAGGGCGAGCTGAAGCCCTCCGACCGCATTGTGGGCGTGGCCCAGGGTGACGACGAAGAATTCGAAGATGTAATTGGCTGGCGCCTGGACGAAGTGGTAGAGCTGATTCGCGGCCCCAAAGGCTCCACCGTGCGCCTGCAGGTCATGCCCAGCAAGGCGGCCAAAACCGGTGAGCGCAAAGTGGTCACCATTGTGCGCAACAAGGTGAAGCTCGAAGAGCAGGCCGCCCAGAAAAAAGTGCTCGAAATTCCCAATGGCGACAAGACCATGAAGGTCGGCGTCATCGACATTCCCGCCTTTTACATCGACTTTGACGCCATGCGCCGGGGCGAGAAGGACTACAAGTCCACCACCCGCGACGTGAAGAAACTGCTCGATGAGTTACAGAACGAGGACCAGGTGGACGGCGTGGTCATCGACCTGCGCAATAATGGCGGCGGCTCCCTGCAGGAAGCCAACGAACTCACCGGCCTGTTCATCGAGTACGGCCCCACCGTCCAGATTCGCCACTCATCCCGCCGCGTGTGGCGCGACGGCAAGCGCCTGCGCGGCCCCTACTACGAAGGCCCGCTGGTGGTGCTGATCAACCGCCTGTCCGCCTCGGCCTCGGAGATTTTTGCCGGCGCCATCCAGGACTACCAGCGCGGGCTGATCGTGGGCGACCGCTCCTTCGGCAAGGGCACGGTGCAGACCCTGATCCCCCTGCCCGAAGGCCAGCTGAAACTGACCGAGAGCAAGTTCTACCGCATCTCGGGTGACAGCACCCAGCACCGCGGCGTGGTGCCGGACGTGACCTTCCCGGCCCTTTATGATCACGAGGAAATCGGCGAGAGCGCCCTCGACCACGCCCTCAACTGGGACAAGATCAACCCGGTGCGCCACCGCCGCTACCAGGACATCAACGACCTGCTGCCGGAAGTGACCCGGCTGTTCCAGGAGCGCAGCGGCAACAACCCGGAATACATCTTCCTGGAAGACCAGGTACACCTGGCCGAGGAAAGCCGCGACATCAAGACCCTGCCCCTGAACGAAGAGGCCCGGCGCGCCCTGGCCGATGAGCAGGACAGCAAGGCCCTGGCCATCGAGAACAAGCGCCGCGCTGCCCTCGGCGAAGAGCTGCTGACCTCGCTGGACGAGGACGAGGTGGACGTGGATGACGACGCCGAGGCGGACAGTGAGGCCAGCGACGAAGCCGCTAGCGGTGAGGAAAGCGACGAGGAAAACGGTGAGGACATTGTCGCCAGCTCGGCCGAGGGCGAGGAAGACGAGCACGACGTGCTGCTGACCGAGGCCGGCAATATCCTGGTGGATACCCTGCTGCTGCGCGAACAGCGCTTTGCCGCCCACACCCCGGGCGGCGACGAGCGGGCCAGCGACTGAGGCTGCCCGCCCGAAAGACTAGCTGGCGGGCGCCCCGGCGTCCCGCTCCCCGAACCAGGCCAGGTCGCGGTGCAGGCGCACCACATCCCCGACAATGATCAGGGTGGGGGCCTGGGGCTTCTCCCGGGCCACCAGGGCCTCCATCGTTGACAGCGTACCCACAAGCACCCGCTGCCCCTCCATGGTCGCGCGCTCAATCAGCGCCACCGGCGTATCCCCTGCCCGGCCCGCGGCCTGCAATTCCCGGCAGATGACCGGCAGGCCCATCAGGCCCATGTAGAACACCAGGGTTTCGGTGGTGGATGAAAACTGCCGCCAGTCGTGCTCGACCCTGTCGCCCTTGAGGTAGCCCGCCACAAACCGCACGGACTGGGCGTAATCCCTGTGGGTCAGGGGAATGCCCGCGTAGCAGGCGCCGCCGCTGGCGGCGGTAATGCCCGGCACCACCTGAAAGGGAATGCCGTGGCTGGCCAGCAGGGCAATTTCCTCACCACCGCGGCCAAAAATGAACGGGTCGCCCCCTTTCAGGCGCACGACCCGCTTGCCGGCCTGGGCCAGCGCCAGCAGCTGCTGGTTGATATCCTGCTGAGGCACCGCGTGGTCGGAACGGGCCTTGCCAACGTAAATGCGCTCGGCATCCCGGCGAGCCATATCAACAATGGCCGGCGCCACCAGGCGGTCGTAGAGCACCACATCGGCGCTTTGCAGCAGGCGCACTGCCTTGAAGGTCAGTAGATCCGGGTCGCCCGGGCCGGCGCCCAGCAGGTAAACCTCGCCGCGATGCAGCGCCGCGCTGTCGACAAGCCGCGCCTCCAGCAGCTTTGCGGCGTCCTGTTCACGGCCAGCCAGCACCAGCTCCCCGGCGGCGCCGTCCACCGCCTGCTCCCAGAACAGGCGCCGTGCGCCCTCTTCCGGCAGCGCCTGGCGTACCCGGTCGCGCCAGCGCCCGGCAAATTCCGCCAGGCGGCCGTAAGCGGCGGGCACCAGGGCCTCTATCTTGCGCCGCACCAGCCGTGCCAGCACCGGGCTGCGGCCGCTGGAGCTCACCGCAATCAGCAGCGGGTTGCGGTCGATCACCGCGGGGAAAATAAAACTGCAGAGGTCCGGCGAATCCACCACATTCACGGGAATACCCCGCTCGCTGGCCTCGCGGTAAACAGAGCGGTTGGTGGCGGCATCCGGGGTGGCGGCCACCACCAGCGACTGGCCTTGGAGGTCTGCGCCGGTGTACACCTCGCGCCGCCATTCGCCGCCCGACTGCGCCAGCAGGGCCTGCAACTCCGCGCTGGCCTCTGGCGCCACCACGGTCAGCCGGGCGCCGGCCTTCAACAGCAGCCGCGCCTTGCGGGTTGCCACCGTGCCGCCTCCCACCAGCAGGGCCGGCGTGTCGCTGAGCCGCAGGCAAACGGGCAGGTAATCCACCTCAATCCCCCAGTTGCTCGGCGCCGCCCATGTAGGGGCGCAGCACCGCGGGTATCTCCACACTGCCATCGGCGCGCTGGTAGTTTTCCAGCACCGCCACCAGCGTGCGCCCCACCGCCAGGCCGGAGCCGTTCAGGGTGTGCAGCAATTCCGGCTTGCCGGTGGCCGGGTTGCGCCAGCGGGCCTGCATCCGTCGGGCCTGGAAGTCGCCAAAACTGCTGCAGCTGGAAATCTCCCGGTAGGCGCTCTGGCCCGGCAGCCACACTTCCAGGTCATAGGTTCTACGCGCCGAGAAACCGATGTCGCCGCCGCACAGAATCACCTTGCGGTAGGGCAGCCCCAGGGCCTGCAGCACCGCCTCGGCGTGGCCGGTCAACCCCTCCAGGGCCGCGTCGGAATCCGCCGGGCGCACCAGTTGCACCAACTCCACCTTCTCGAACTGGTGCTGGCGAATCATGCCCCGGGTGTCGCGGCCATAACTGCCGGCCTCGCTGCGAAAGCAGGGGCTGTGGCAGGCAAAGCGCAGGCCGGATTCGCCGAGCTCCACATCCTCGAAAATGCGGTCGCGGGCAACGTTGGTGACCGGCACTTCGGCGGTGGGTATCAGGTAGTAGTCCTGTTCCGCGCGCAGCTTGAACAGATCCTCCTCGAACTTGGGCAACTGACCGGTACCGCGCAAGGAGTCGCGATTAACAATGTAGGGGACGTAAATTTCCTGGTAGCCGTGCTCGCCGGTGTGCAGGTTGAGCATGAACTGGGTCAGCGCCCGGTGCAGACGGGCCAGTTCGCCGTACATGACGGTGAAACGGGAACCGGTGATTTTACCGGCGGTTTCGCTGTCCAGCTGCTTAAGGCCCTCGCCGATAGCCACGTGGTCGCGGGCCTCAAAATCAAACGCCGGTGGCTCGCCCCAGCGCGCCACCTCCACATTGTCGTCTTCGCTCTGGCCCGCCGGCACGTCATCGGCCGGCACATTGGGCAGGCCCAGCAGCAGGTCATCCAGGTCCTGCTGAACGGCCCGGGCCTGCTCAGTCAGGTCATCCAGCTGGGCAGCGATTTTCTCCAGGGTTTCGTTCACCTGGGCTTTGGCGTCGTCCACGCTCATGCCCTGGCCGACCAGCTGGCCGATCTTCTTGGAGGCACTCTTACGCTCAGCGAGCAGCGCCTGGCTGTCGATATCCGCCTGCTTGCGCCGGCCGTCGAGGGTGGTGAACTGATCCACATCAAAGGTGAAGCCACGCCTTGCCAGCGCCTGCGCCACCGCCTCTGGATCCTGTCGGACCGCTTTAATATCCAGCATTTTCAATATGCCCCGGTTGGTAAAAAATCAGGCGGCGTATTGTACTGGTTTTACCCCGCCTGCGCAGTGCCGGAAACCGCCGGTGCCCGAAAGCACTGGCCCCCGAAACCGTCGGCGCCTGAAGCCATTGCTGCTTTGTCCGGCCGGAGCCGGGGCACGCCATCCCGCTCGGCAAAAAACAGCGAGAAGATTCGCCGATCAATACTGTCGATGAGTAATCAACCAACCGTTCGCCTGCATTCAATACTGCGAAAACACCCGCATTAAAACTGGGCGATATCCTCGCCATAGAAATAGCGGGGTTTTATCACCGCCTTTTTCCATAGAATCAGGCAGAGATTCTGTAAAAATGGTGGAAATAAAACCCCGTGCGTATTGAGCTATTGCAAAAATCTGATTATTTTATGCAGGCAGGAATTGCGTTTATTCTTTTCCCAAACAGACTCAAACAGGACAACATCCTTCTATGAAAGAATTTCTGAGCGTTCTTACTCACAATCGTCGCCTGAAGGCCGCTGTTAAAAACGCGTCGGTTTCCGATCTTGAAAAGGCTTTTGATCAACTTGGCCTGCTCATCGAAGAAAAGAAAGTCGAGGAAGAAGCGGCCATTGCGGAAGAGCAGGAAAAGCTCGCCATGAAAGCTTCCATTCTTGCGCAAATGCAGGAAGCTGGCCTGGATATTTCTGATCTTGCCCAGGAAGGCGCGAAAAAACCCCGCAAGCGTAAAGCCGGCAAGCGTGCCATCAAGTACCGCTTTACCGACAAGTCCGGTGAGGAACACACCTGGGCCGGCGTCGGCCGCGCACCCAAGGTTTTCGCCGAACTCAAGGCACAAGGGAAACTGGAAAAGCACCGCGTTTGACGTACCCCAACCCGCCGGCCTTGCCGGCGGGTTTGTTTGCCCCGCTTTTCCAACCTGACACCCACTGACTTCCCCCCGCCTCTCGCCTCATCTCTCACCGCTTATGTAAGGGCACGCATTATCCAGATGCCGGAGCCCGCCGCCAAAATACACACCAGCACACTGGATAACACATAACCCGCGGCGTGCAGGTACTCCCCCTGCTCCATCAGCGTTACTGTTTCCAGTGAAAAAGTGGAAAAGGTGGTAAATGCGCCGAGAAAACCCACCATCAAAACACCCCGCCAATCCGGGTGAATTACCTGCCGCTCTATCAAGACAAAAATCAGGCCGATGGCGAAAGAGCCCAGTGCATTCACCAACAGCGTGCCAAGGGGTATATGACCCTGCCAATGGGTATGCACCCAGTTGGCGAATAAGTGGCGCGAAACAGCGCCACCCGCGCCGCCAAGGGCAATAAAGAGTAAATAATTCATGGATGTGGATCACTTATCCCTTGTGAAACCTCAGTCTGCGCGATTTGGCGTCGGATTCCCACACAAGCGCAGCCCGGGTAAATAATCAGTAGCGCTGCTGGTCGCTGTCCCGGTCCTTCTGGCGCAGGTAATTGAGTTTGGCGCGGATTTTCTGCTCCAGCCCGCGATCCACCGGATGATAATACTGGCGCTCGCGCAGAGGCT
Organism: Parahaliea mediterranea; assembly: GCF_003402235.1. GTDB lineage: Bacteria > Pseudomonadota > Gammaproteobacteria > Pseudomonadales > Halieaceae > Parahaliea > Parahaliea mediterranea. Next base: position 168,715 of record NZ_QEWO01000001.1, on the reverse strand, counting down.
CGGGAAAGTAGTTTTCCCCCGCCGCGTAGGCCTCTGGCTCGTCGTGGGCATAGCGGTATTGCTCACCGTAGCCCTCGGCCTTCATCAAAGTGGTGGGGGCATTGCGCAGGTGCAGCGGCACTTCATGGCTGGGTGTGGCTTCCACGTCGGCACGCGCCGCCTTGTAGGCGTTGTACACGGCGTTGCTTTTGGGCGCGGCCGCAAGGTAAACCACGGCCTGGGCAATGGCCAGTTCGCCCTCGGGGCTGCCCAGGCGCTCCTGGGTTTGCCAGGCATCCAGGCACAGGCCAAGGGCCCGGGGGTCGGCGTTGCCAATATCTTCACTGGCCATGCGCACAACGCGGCGGGCGATGTACAGCGGGTCGCAGCCCCCATCGAGCATGCGACAGAACCAGTACAGGGCGGCATCGGGCGCGCTGCCACGCACCGCCTTGTGCAGGGCGCTGATCTGGTCGTAAAACAAATCGCCGCCCTTGTCGAAGCGGCGCAGGGAGGCCTGCAGTACCTCCTCCAGTGTCTGCTCAGTGATGGCTCTGCCAGCGCCGGCGTCTGCCGCCAGGTCCGCGGCCAGCTCCAGCAGGTTCAGCGCCCGCCGGGCATCTCCGTCGGCGGCATTGGCAATCAGTTGCAGGCAGTGGTCGCTGGCGGCGGGGGGCTCATCCAGCGCCGCCAGGGCGCGGCGTAACACGCCCTGCAGGGCCTCAGGCTCCAGGCTGCGCAGTTTATAAACCCGGGCCCGGGACAACAGTGCGTTGTTCAGCTCAAAGGACGGGTTCTCAGTGGTGGCGCCAATGAAAATAATCGTGCCGTCTTCCACGTGGGGTAAAAAGGCATCCTGCTGGGACTTGTTGAAGCGGTGCACCTCGTCCACAAACAGCACCGTGTCGCGCCCGCTGCCCTTGTTCTGCCGTGCCTGGGCGATGGCGTCGCGTATTTCCTTGACCCCGGATAGCACGGCGGAAAGCTGGATGAAATGCGCATCGGCATTGTTGGCGACGATGCGGGCCAGGGTGGTCTTCCCGACCCCAGGCGGCCCCCAGAACACCATGGAATGCAACTGCTTGCGTTCGATGGCCAGGCGCAGGGGTTTGCCGGGACCCAGCACGTGGTCCTGGCCGGCGTAGTCATCCAGGGTGGCGGGGCGCAACCGCGCCGCCAGGGGCTGATAGCCCGCGGCGGCGTTACCGAACAGGTCGGAGGTCATGGCTACTCATCGTAGTAGAACAGGTCTGCCCGCGGAGGCGGGCTAAAGTCAAAGTCCGATGCGCGCAATGGTGCATCGCGGACCAAGTGGGTGAAATCCACCTCCACGCGCTGGCCCAGGTTGTCGATAATGTCCATGCTGGTAAGGGTGTTGCCGGCAAACTCCACCTCCAGTTGCCGGAAGGCGGCGTCCTGGCCGCTGGGGGTCAACCGAAAGCGCCCGGGGCCCGCCTCTGCCACCTGGTAGCCCGCACGCAGTGCGGCTTCGTCACCGGCCAGCACCTGCAAGGGGCTGGTCTGGCCGCTGCTGGCAATGGGGCGGCGGGTCACGGTTTCCAGGTCCCTGTCGTGCTGCCACAGGTAGTCGGGTGTGGCAATCACCAACTGGCTGTCTGGCGCGGTAATCTCCCAGGCGAAATACTCCGGGCGCAGCAGTTTGAACTGCCCTTCCGATTCAATGGCCTCATCGCTGCCTTCGGGAAACTGCTGCTGGCTGAATTGCCCGGTGAGTGAGGTAAAGCCCGCCAGGTGGCGCAGCAGTTCGTCGGTGGCATCGGCCAGCGCCGGTACGGCGCTAACCAGCAACGCCAGGGTAAGCAGTAGTTTGTTGCGCATAAGAGCCTTCCGGTGGGCGTAATAATCAGAATGTTGGATGGGTATTGGCAAACCGGGTTCCCCCGAGCGGTTCTAAGCCGCTAATCTAAGCCACTAAATCTAAGCCACTAAATCTAAGCCACTAATCTAAGCCGCTAAAAACAAGCAGTGATCAAAGCCGGTCCATGGCTAAACGGGCGCCCGCCTATTCCGGCGGTGGCGGCGCCAGCACTTCGCGCTGGCCGTTGCTGCCCATTTCAGACACCACACCGGCCATCTCCATCGCCTCGATCAGGCGGGCTGCCCGGTTGTAGCCGATGCGCAGCTTGCGCTGTACCGAGGAAATGGACGCCCGGCGGCTCTTGGTCACGTAGTGTACGGCCTCGTCATAGAGGGCGTCATTTTCATCATCGTCTTCACCGCCAGCGCCGGCCTGCTGCAATTCAGCCGCGGTCACCGGTGTGCTGCCGCCCTCATCCAGCAGGTCTTCAATGTAGGCGGGCTCACCGCGTTTTTTCCAGTCCGCCACCACCCGGTGAACCTCTTCATCGGAAACAAAGGCCCCGTGCACCCGGTTGGGCAGCCCGGAGCCCGGCGGCAGGTAGAGCATGTCACCGTGGCCCAGCAACTGCTCTGCCCCACCCTGGTCGAGGATGGTGCGCGAATCGATCTTGGACGACACCTGAAAGGCAATCCGGGTGGGTACGTTGGCCTTGATCAGGCCGGTAATCACATCCACCGACGGGCGCTGGGTGGCCAGGATAAGGTGGATGCCGGCCGCCCTCGCCTTCTGGGCGATGCGGGCAATCAGCTCTTCCACCTTCTTGCCGACAATCATCATCATGTCGGCAAACTCGTCGATCACCACCACGATGGCGGGGAGTTTCTCCAGCCCCGGCGGGGTTTGCTCCTCGTCGGTTTCGGCGTAGATCGGGTCCGGCGTCCACAGGGGGTCGGCAATGGGCTCGCCGGCCTTGATGGCATCGGCCACCTTGCGGTTGTAGCCGGCCAGGTTGCGCACCCCCAAGGCCGCCATCAGTTTGTAGCGTCGCTCCATCTCGGCCACGCACCAGCGCAGGCCGTTGGCGGCGTCTTTCATGTCGGTAATCACCGGCGTGAGCAGGTGGGGAATGCCGTCGTAGACCGACAGCTCCAGCATTTTCGGATCCACCATGATCAGCCGCACGTCGTCCGGCGAGGACTTGTACAGCAAGCTGAGCAACATGGCGTTGACGCCCACCGACTTGCCCGAGCCGGTGGTGCCCGCCACCAGCAGGTGAGGCATCTTGGCGAGATCCGCCACCACCGGCTCGCCGGATATGTCGTGGCCCAGGGCCAGGGTCAGTGGCGAGCGACTCTGGTCGAAGGCCCGGGAGGACATAACCTCGCGGAAGCTGACGATCTCCCGGTCTTCGTTGGGAATCTCGATGCCCACCACCGACTTGCCGGGGATCACCTCCACCACCCGCACGCTGATCACCGCCAGCGAACGGGCCAGGTCCTTGGCAAGGTTGGAAATGCGCGACACCTTGGTGCCGGGTGCCGGCTGAATTTCGAAACGGGTGATCACCGGCCCCGGGTACACCGCCACCACCTCGGCCTTGATGCCAAAGTCCGCCAGTTTTAATTCGAGCAGCTTGGACAGGCCTTCCAGCGCTTCCTTCGAATAACCCTTGTTGGGGTCGTGCTCTACGGCGTCCAGCAGATCCAGATGGGGCAGCTCGCCGGTAACCGGCGCATCGAACAGGGGCTGCTGCTTTTCCTTTTCCACCCGCTCGGATGTCTCCGGCTTGGCCTTGAGGGGCTTGATCTTGGGGGGCTTGCGCTTTTTCGACGCACTCACATGGTCTTCAATCTGCTGTTTGCGCACCTCCAGGGCCTTTTCCCGCGCGCGCCGATCCCGGGTGCGGTCGATCAGGCCGGTCACCCGGGCGTAGCTGGAGCGGGCCAGCTGCAGGGTCCAGCCGCCAAGGCGGTCCATCAGCCCCAGCCAGCTCAGATCAGTAAAGATGGTCATACCGAACAAAAACACCGCCAGCAGGATAAGGCGGCTGCCGATGGCGCTGAAGGCGGCGGTAAAGGCGTCGCCAATGGCCTGGCCGAGGATGCCCCCGGCGCCCTGGGGCAGGCCCGACAGGCCGCTGTCGTTCATGGCCGCCAACGCGGTGCCGGCCATCATCACCAGCACCAGCCCCAGGGCTCGGATGCCGAAGGTGACCCAGTCGAAGGGCCGCGCGTCAAAACGCTCCAGCAGGATGATCACCGCGCGGTAGGCCAGCAGCAGGGGGAACAGGTAGGCGGCATAGCCCACCAGCGAGAACGCCACGTCCGACAGCCAGGCGCCGGTGGGGCCGCCGGCGTTGGCGATTTTGCCGCCGGTGCCGGTGGCGGACCAGCCAGGGTCCCGGGGGCTGTAGGTCACCAGGGCCAGCAGCAGGTACAGGCACACGGCGCTCACACCGATAAAGGCCCCCTCGCGCAGGCGCGGGCCAAGAAAGCTCCGGGTGTCGGTGGTCTCTGTCACGTTGTTTGCCAATGCTTGCCTTTTTTCATGCCCGTTATTCTGCCACTTTCTTAGATTTTTCAGAAGCTTATGTTCTGTTTTTAGAAACGCCCTCGGCTTCCCCGGCAGCGCCCCTTTAAATTACCATACTCCGTCTCCATATTCGGAGGCAGGCGCCCCCCTTTACGCCGCCCCGATTGACCACTCCAGAGCGCAGGAAGCTACCGATATGAGCGACGTCCAGCACCACCCCCTGATCATCCTGGGCTCCGGCCCGGCCGGCTACACCGCAGCGGTTTACGCCGCGCGCGCCAACCTCAACCCGGTGGTGATCACCGGCATGCAGCAGGGCGGCCAGCTCACCACCACCACCGAAGTGGAAAACTGGCCCGGCGGCCCCGCTGACCTGCAGGGCCCCCAACTCATGCAGCAGATGCAGGAGCACGCCGAGCGCTTCGAGACCCAGGTGGTGTTCGACCACATCGAGGAAGTGGACCTGTCCAACCGCCCCTTCCGCCTGTCCGGCAGCCACCAGTACACCTGCGACGCCCTGATCATTGCCACTGGCGCCTCGGCCCAGTACCTGGGCCTGCCCAGCGAAGAAGCCTTCATGGGCAAGGGCGTGAGCGCCTGCGCCACCTGTGACGGGTTCTTTTACCGCAACAAGAAGGTCGCCGTGATCGGCGGCGGCAACACGGCGGTGGAAGAAGCCCTGTACCTGGCCAACATTGCCTCGGAAGTGGTGCTGGTGCACCGCCGCGACAGCCTGCGGGCCGAAAAGGTGCTGCAGGACCGCCTGTTCGCCCGTGAGAAAGAAGGCAAGGTCACCATCCTGTGGGACCACACCCTGGACGAGGTGCTCGGTGACGACAGCGGCGTGACCGGCATGCGGGTGCGCTCCACCAAGGACGAAGGCACCCGTGATATCGAGCTGGCTGGCGTGTTCATCGCCATCGGCCACAAGCCCAACACCGACATTTTCGCCGGCCAGATGGACATGAAAGACGGCTACATCACCATCAGGTCCGGCCTGGAGGGCAATGCCACGGCCACCAGCGTAGCCGGCGTATTTGCCGCCGGTGACGTGGGCGATCACATCTATCGCCAGGCGGTCACCTCTGCGGGCTTTGGCTGCATGGCGGCTCTGGACGCCGAAAAGTACCTGGACCACCTGAACGACTAAGGTGGCCCTGCTGAGCGTCCTCGCCCCCGGCGAGGACTTTCCCCCCAGCTGCGAGGCCCTGGATTACCCCAACGGCCTGCTGGCAGCGGGGGGCGACCTGAGCCCCGAAACGCTACTGGCGGCCTATCGCCGCGGCATCTTCCCCTGGTACCAGCACCCGGACCCGGTGCTGTGGTGGACCCCGGACCCGCGCTCGGTGCTCTACCCCGACGAACTGCACATCTCCCGCAGCCTGGCGAAACGCCTGCGCCGCAACACCTTTACCCTGGCCACCGACACCTGCTTTCGCGAGGTGATGCTGGCCTGCGCAGAACCGCGGCCGAACCAGGACGGCACCTGGATTGGCGCGGACATGGTGGCCGCCTACAGCGAACTGCACCGGCGCGGCCACGCCCACTCCATCGAGGTGTACAAGGGCGGCGAACTGGCCGGCGGACTCTACGGCATTGCCATCGGCGGGGCGTTTTTTGGCGAGTCCATGTTCGCTCGCGCAAGCGATGCGTCCAAAACCGCACTGGTGGCCCTGGCGTGGCTGCTGCGCCGCGCCGGCGGCGGGCTCATCGACTGCCAGGTGGAAAGCGGGCACATGAATTCCCTCGGCGCCCGCACCATTTCCCGGCTGGACTTCGAGCGCGAGCTTGCCCACACTGTGGCGGTGAGTCCGCAGTCGCTCAACTGGCGACTGCCGGTGTCTAGTGGAGAGTTGCTGTGACGTCGTCCCTGCGGGATCTCAAGGTTTACACCACCTACCCCCATAGCTGCAGCTACCTGCGCGACCAGGAAGCCACCACCCTGTTCATCGACCCCCGCCAGGAGGTTGACCAGCACCTGTACAGCAGCCTGTCCACCCTGGGCTTTCGGCGCAGCGGCAACCATGTGTACCGGCCCCACTGCGGGCAGTGCAAGGCCTGCATTCCGGCGCGCATTCCGGTGCGCGACTTCCAGCCGCGCCGCAACCAGCGCCGCAGCCTGCGGCAAAACCGCGACCTGATCGTGGAGCGCACCGCGGACATCCGCGACAACCAGGCCTACCACCTGTACCAGCGCTATATAGAACAGCGCCACGCCGACGGCGACATGTTCCCGCCGGACCGCGAACAGTACGAATCCTTCCTCAACAACGCCTGGGACTGCACCCGCTACTACCGCTTTTACGATCACCAGCGCCTGCTGGCCGTGGCCGTGGTGGATGTGCTGACCGATGGCCTGTCCGCCATCTATACCTTCTTCGACCCCGATGCACAGCAGCGCGGCCTGGGCGCCTACGCCATCCTGTGGCAGATCGAGCAGGCCCGGGAAATGGGGCTGCACTACCTCTACCTCGGTTACTGGATCGAGGCCTGCAAAAAGATGGCCTACAAGGCCGACTACCAGCCGCTGGAACTGCTGCTGGACAGCCGCTGGCGCCAACTGGTGGTGTAACAGCCAAAATCACCACCGTTCAGCGCAAATCCGGGCAACAATTCAGGACAGCAATTCAGGACCGCAATTCAGGACAAAGCGCCAAAGATTCATCTGGCACATCCCTTGCGTTTAAGGCAAAATGCGCCCCTATTTTTTCGCGAGGAACTGCCAAAGGCATGGCAAAAGAAGACCAGATTGAAATGGAAGGCGAGGTGATCGACACCCTGCCCAACACCACGTTCCGCGTGCAGCTGGAAAACGGCCACGTGGTTACCGCTCACATTTCCGGCAAGATGCGCAAGAACTACATCCGCATCCTGACCGGTGACAAAGTGCGCGTGGAATTGACCCCCTACGACCTCACCAAGGGCCGTATCACCTACCGGGAGCGTTGAGCGCCCTGCTCCGCCGCGGCGGCATAGTGCGCCAGCTGCCCGAAATAGTGCGCCAGCTGCCCGAAATAGAGCCACCAGCTGCCCCATCAGGAAAGAGCGAAGCCCGCCCCAGGGCTGTGTAGCGCAGGCGGGCGCAATCCTGTCATTGCGCCCCGCCCTCACGGCGCTCAGGAATCGGCCAGCACGGCCTCTTCCTCTTCCACACTCACCACCAGCGCATCCGCCGCAGTATCCAGCGACACCAGCGCGGTGCCACCGCCATTGGCCAGCGCGCCAAACAGCACCAGCTCCGCCAGGGGCTTCTTGATGTGATCCTGGATGACCCGCTCCATGGGCCGCGCGCCCATATTGCGGTCGTAGCCCTTCTCCACCAGCCACAGGCGCGCATCTTCATCCACCTGCAGGGTCACCCGCTTCTCGTCGAGCTGCCCTTGCAGTTCGGTGAGGAACTTGTCCACCACCGTCAGGATGACATCCTCGCCAAGGGGCTCGAACTGCACGATGGCGTCCAGGCGGTTGCGAAATTCCGGGGTGAACATGCGGTTGATCGCCTCCATCCCGTCGGTGCTGTGATCCTGGGAGGTAAACCCGATAGTGCGCCGGCTGATGCTCTCGGCACCGGCGTTGGTGGTCATCACCACAATCACATTGCGAAAATCCGCCTTGCGCCCGTTGTTGTCGGTGAGGGTGCCGTGGTCCATCACCTGCAGCAGCAGGTTGAAGACCTCCGGGTGGGCCTTTTCGATCTCATCCAGCAGCACCACCGCATGGGGGTGCTTGGTGACTGCATCCGTCAACAGGCCGCCCTGGTCAAAGCCGACGTAGCCCGGGGGCGCGCCAATCAGCCGTGACACGGTGTGGCGCTCCATGTATTCCGACATATCAAAGCGGATAAGCTCCAGCCCCAGCTGCTTGGCCAGCTGGCGGGTCACCTCTGTCTTGCCAACGCCGGTGGGGCCGGCCAGCAGGAAGGAGCCAATGGGCTTGTCCGGCGAGCGCAAGCCGGCACGAGCCAGCTTGATGGCGGTGGACAGGCTGCTGATGGCCTGGTTCTGGCCAAACACCACCATTTGCAGGTTTTTCTCCAGCTTCTGCAGCACTTCCTTGTCGTCGGTACTTACCGTCTTCGGCGGAATACGGGCGATCTTCGCCACCACCGCCTCGATATCGCCGACGCCAATCACCTTCTTGCGCTTGGAGGGCGCCTGCAACTGCTGGTAGGCGCCCGCCTCGTCGATAACATCTATCGCCTTGTCCGGCAGGAAGCGGTCGGTAATGTAGCGCGAGGCCAGTTCCGTGGCCGTGCGCAGGGCCTTGTCGGTGTAGCGCAGGCCGTGGTGATCCTCAAAGCGGGATTTGAGCCCCTTGAGAATCTTATAGGCGTCCTCCACGCTCGGTTCCAGCACATCGATCTTCTGGAAGCGCCGGCTGAGGGCGCGATCCTTGTCGAAGATACCGCGGTATTCCTGGAAGGTGGTGGAGCCAATGCAGCGCATCTTGCCCGAACTCAGCAGGGGCTTGAGCAGGTTGGAGGCGTCCATCACCCCACCAGAGGCGGCGCCGGCGCCGATGATGGTGTGAATCTCGTCGATGAACAGGATGGCGCCCTCGCGCTTCTTCAGCGCCGCCAGCAGGCCCTTGAAGCGCTTCTCGAAGTCGCCCCGGTACTTGGTGCCGGCCAGCAGGGAGCCAAGGTCCAGCGAATAAACCACGCTGTCCTTGAGCATCTCCGGCACCTCGCCGTCGACGATCATCTTGGCCAGGCCCTCGGCGATGGCGGTTTTGCCAACGCCGGACTCACCCACCAGCAGCGGGTTGTTCTTGCGCCGGCGGGCGAGAATCTGCGCCACCCGCTCCACCTCGGGGATGCGGCCAATCAGCGGGTCGATACGCCCGGCGGCGGCTTCGTTGTTCAGGTTGGTGGCAAAGCTGTCCAGCGGATTGGCCTCGCCCTCCTCCCCGGCGCCCTCTTCCCCGCTCGCCTGGCCGGGCTCCACGCCATCGCCCTCGGCATCGTTGCCGACCTTGGAAATGCCGTGGGTAATGAAGTTGACCACGTCGAGGCGGGCCACGCTCTGGGTTTTCAGGAAGTAAACCGCCTGGCTTTCCTGCTCGGAGAAAATGGCCACCAGCACATTGGCGCCGGTCACTTCGCTTTTGCCGGAGGACTGCACATGAAACACCGCGCGCTGCAGCACGCGCTGGAAGCCCAGGGTGGGCTGGGTGTCGCGCTCGTCTTCGTCTTCGGGAATCAGGGGCGTGGTGGCGTCCACAAACTCCACCAGATCGCCACGCAACCCGCCGATGTCGGCGCCACAGGCCTTCAATACCCGAATGGCGTCGTTGTTATCCAGCAGCGCCAGTAGCAGGTGCTCCACGGTCATGAACTCATGGCGCTTGGCCCGCGCCCCGCGAAACGCCTCGTTCAGCGTCTGCTCCAGATCCTTGCTCAGCATACTTACTCCTCGGGCCCTAGCCCTCCGATGCCTCGATCTCACACAACAGTGGATGCTCGTTCTCGCGCGCGTACTGGTTGACCTGCGCCGCCTTGGTTTCGGCAATGTCCCGCGTGTAAATGCCGCACACACCCTTACCCTTGGTGTGCACGGTCAGCATAACGTGGGTTGCCTGCTCGCGATTCATGCGGAAGAAGGTCTCCAGCACTTCCACCACAAACTCCATGGGTGTGTAGTCGTCGTTGATCAACACCACTTTGAACAGCGGCGGGCGCTTGAGTTCAGGCCGGGATTCCTGCAGTGCCAGATTGCCATCGTGGTGCTCGTCTTCGCCGGCCATGCGCCACTGGCGGTGTGTTTGGTACTCAATCACGCATCGTATCTCTTGGGTGGTGACTTTTGGGGTGGTGCGTTCCGGCTATTGCTCGGGAAGTTCACTTCAGCCTGTCACTAGGATATGGAGTGAGTATACGCCATTTCAAGGTGGCCTGGCCCTGGCCATGCCGGCCGCCAGAAAAGACAAAACCGGCACGGGGCCGGTTTTGTTTGCGTTGTGGCCCGCCCCAGCGGGGCGGGCTGGCAGGCACGGTGTTACATGTTGTCGACCATTTTCTGGCCGAACTCGGAGCAGCTCACCAGGGTGGCGCCTTCCATCAGGCGCTCGAAGTCGTAGGTCACGGTGCCCTGCTGGATGGCGCCGTTCATGCCCTTGATGATCAGGTCGGCAGCTTCGTTCCAGCCCATGTGGCGCAGCATCATTTCCGCGGACAGGATCAGGGAACCCGGGTTCACTTTGTCCTGGCCGGCGTACTTGGGCGCGGTGCCGTGGGTGGCTTCAAACAGGGCCACTTTGTCGGACAGGTTGGCGCCCGGCGCGATGCCGATGCCGCCCACCTGGGCCGCCAGTGCGTCGGACAGGTAGTCGCCGTTCAGGTTCAGGGTGGCAACTACGCTGTACTCTTTCGGGCGGGTCAGCACCTGCTGCAGCATGGCGTCGGCAATCACGTCCTTGATGACGATTTCCTTGCCGTTGTTGGGGTTTTTGATGGACACCCAGGGGCCGCCGTCCAGCAGCTCGCCGCCGAATTCTTCCTGGGCCAGCTCGTAGCCCCAGTCGCGGAAGGCGCCTTCGGTGAACTTCATGATGTTGCCCTTGTGTACCAGGGTCACGGAGTCCAGATCCTGGTCAATGGCGTACTGAATGGCCTTGCGCACCAGGCGCTTGGTGCCTTCCTCGGACACCGGCTTGATGCCGATACCGACGTTGGTGGGGAAGCGGATTTTGGTGGCGCCCATTTCGTTGATGATGAAGTCCACGACTTTCTGGGCTTCGTCGGTGCCGGCCTTGTACTCGATGCCAGCGTAGATGTCTTCGGAGTTCTCGCGGAAGATCACCATGTTGCACGCGCCCGGGTCTTTCACCGGCGAGGGCACGCCTTCAAACCAGCGCACCGGGCGCTGGCAGGTGTACAGATCCAGTTCCTGGCGCAGGGCCACGTTCAGGGAGCGGAAACCACCGCCCACCGGGGTGGTCAGGGGGCCTTTGATGGCCACGGAGTACTCTTTGATGGCTTCCAGGGTTTCTTCGGGGAACCAGTCGCCGTCGTACAGTTCGGCGGCTTTCTCGCCGGTGTAGATTTCCATCCAGGAGATTTTCTTTTCGCCACCGTAGGCTTTGTCTACCGCGGCGTTTACCACGTCGATCATGACCGGGCTGATATCAACACCGATGCCGTCACCCTCGATGTAGGGGATGATGGGGTTGTTCGGGACGTTCAGGCTGTTGTCGTCGTTGACGATGATCTTTTCGCCGCTGGCCGGCACCTGAATATGTTTGTAGCCCATGGTCGTACTCCGTAGCATGTAGGGTTCAATGGAAGGCGGGGTGCGATATCCTTGTGGGAGTGACCCCGGTTCGAGCGGCGCACATTGTAGCAGGTTTCCCCCCCATTCTCTTGATTGAAACGGACATTTTTCCCCTACCCGACACCCCATGGCGCAGCTCATTCTGTTCAACAAGCCCTTTCAGGTACTGAGCCAGTTCACCGATGAAGGCAGTGGCGCGCCCCGCGCCACACTGGCGGATTACCTCAGCGCACCGGGCTTTCGCGCGGCGGGCAGGCTGGATTATGACTCCGAGGGCCTGCTGGTGCTCACCGACCACGGCGCCCTGCAGCAGCAGATCGCCAACCCGCGGCACAAACGCTGGAAGACCTACCTGGCCCAGGTGGAGGGCGATATCACCGACGACGCCCTGCAGCGCCTGGCGCAAGGGCTGCCACTCAAGGACGGCCCCACCCTGCCGGCCAGGGCCCGGCGGATTGCGCCGCCCGCCTGGCTCTGGCCGCGCAACCCGCCCATTCGCGCGCGCAAGAGCGTGGCCGACAGCTGGCTTGAACTGTCAATACAGGAAGGTCGCAATCGCCAGGTGCGGCGCATGACCGCCGCGGTGGGCTACCCCACCCTGCGGCTGCTGCGAACGCAGGTGGGTGACTGGCACCTGGATGGCCTGGCGCCGGGGGAGTACCGGATAATCGAGGTGCCGGCGCCGCCGGCGGACCGAAGCGAGCGCAACGGCAAATACAATGACAAACGCAATGGCAAACGCATTGACAATAGCCGCCGAAATTCACCGAGCCGTCGGCTTAGGGACACCAGCGCCAGCCGCCGGCCTGGCGGCAAGCGCTAGAGCAAGTATCAAAGGCCGAGCTGATCCAGCTCGGCCAAGAGGTCCTCGTGGTGGGTTTTGGTTTTGAACTTGTCCATCACCTTCAGCAGGCGGCCATCCTGGCCAATGATGAAGGTGGTGCGAATCAGCCCCATGAACTCCTTGCCCATGAATTTCTTCAGGCCCCAGCAGCCGTACTTTTCAGCCACCGCGTGATCCTCGTCTGACAGCAGTGAAAAGTTCAGGCCCTGCTTTTCAATGAACTTCGGCAGGCGCGCCACGGGGTCGGGGCTGATACCGAAAACCGCCACGCCGCGCTTGTCCAGCGCCTTGCGGCTATCGCGAATGCCGCAGGCCTGCACCGTGCAGCCCGGCGTCATGGCTTTGGGGTAGAAGAACAGCACCACGGGCTGCTTGCCCTTGAAGTCCTTCAGGCTGACCTTGTTGCCGTCCTGGTCGGGCAGGCTGAATGCCGGTGCCATGTTGCCAATTTTGGGGTGTGCCATGGGGCCTCCTCGGCGCTAGTGGTGGAAACGCTGCCGAGTCTACTGTCACTGCACGCGAAAGGCTAACGGCGATGCGTTAATCGTCGGCATCGCGCAGCATCACGCCCACTTCGTTGCCCTCATACACCAGCGCGAAGGTGCGCAGGCTGCGGCAGGGTTCCTCGGTGGCGTGAATCAGGCGGCCATCGGCAATGGCAAACTGGTACTGGTGCAGGGCGCACTGGATCACGCCGTCGGCGATGGTCGCCACGTCCAGGGGATGGTCGCGGTGCGGGCAGCGGGCCTCAATCAGGTAGCGCTGCCCGGCGCGCTGGATCAACAGCAATTCAGCACTGTCGATCTTGAAGTGCCGGGTGTAGTGATCGTGGAGGTTGATCAGCTTGTCCAGCGGGTAAAATCGCATGCCATCAGGCCTGGAAGACATCCATGATCCGGCGGGCCGCGCCATAGGCTGTCGCCCGCCCTTCGGCCACATCGCGCTCCAACGCCGGCAGGATTTCGCGCACCCGCGGGTGGCGGGACAGCCCCATATGCAGCATTTCGTCCACCAGCTGGTGCATCCACTGGCGGTTCTGCCGCGCGCGCTTGCTGACAAAGGCGCCGTTGTCCTGCGCCTGCAGGTAGTAGTCGACAATCATGCCCCACACGGCGTCCACGTTGTCGTTCTGCAGGGCCGAGCAGGTCATCACCCGCGGCGTCCAGAAGCTGGTGTGGCGCAGCAGGTTCATGGCGTTGTTGTAATGCTGGCGGGTGCGCTTGGCCAGCACCGAGCTGTCGCCATCGGCCTTGTTGATCACCAGCGCATCCGCCAGTTCGACAATGCCCTTCTTGATGCCCTGTAACTCATCGCCGCCACCCGGCAGCATCAGCACCATGAAAAAGTCCACCATGCCCGCCACCTGGTATTCCGACTGGCCAACGCCAACGGTTTCCACCAGGATCACGTCGTAGCCCGCGGCTTCGCACAGCAGCATGGTTTCGCGGGTTTTTTGCGCCACACCGCCCAGGGCGCCCTCGGAGGGCGAGGGGCGGATGAAGGCCTCCTCGCGGCGCGACAGCTCTTCCATGCGCGTTTTGTCGCCGAGAATGGAGCCACCGGCCACCGGGGAGCTTGGATCCACCGCCAACACCGCAACGCGCTTGCCTTGGGAGATCAGGTACAGGCCGAAGGCTTCGATGAAGGTTGACTTGCCCACGCCCGGCACCCCGGTGATGCCGATGCGGATGCTGTTGCCGCTGTGCGGCAGCACCTGCTGCAGGATGTCCTGGGCCTGCTCACGGTGGCGGTCGAGCTTGCTCTCCACCAGGGTGATGGCCTTGGCCAGGGCCCGCCGGTTACCCGCCAGCATGGGCGCAATATCAAAGCCGCTCACGGGGTGAGGGGCCCGATCAGAAGGCGCACGAAAGCGCGCCCGAATGGAAACTGACCCTTGCGCATGCCGTCAAATCAGCCAGCGACGTCATTCACCGCATCCAGCACTTCGCGCGCGCACTGGGGGATGGGCGTGCCGGGGCCGAAGATGCATTTAACGCCAGCCTGGTACAGGTGGTCGTAGTCCTGCCGGGGGATCACCCCGCCGGCAATCACCACGATATCGTCGGCGCCCTGCTTGCGCAGTTCTTCCACCAGTTGCGGCACCAGCGTTTTGTGGCCGGCGGCCAGGGAGGACGCACCCACCACATGCACGTCGTTTTCGATGGCCTGGCGCGCAACTTCCTCCGGGGTGGAGAACATCGGCGACAGGTCGATATCAAAACCGACATCGGCAAAGGCGGTGGCAATCACCTTGGCGCCACGGTCGTGGCCGTCCTGGCCCATTTTGCACACCAGCATGCGCGGGCGGCGACCGTGTTTTTCCACAAAGGCGTCAATGTCGGTGCTGATGCCCTGCCAGTTCTCGTCGTCCTGGAAGGCGGAGCCATAGACGCCGGAGACAGTCTGGGCCTGGGCGTTGAAGCGGCCAAATTCACGCTCCATGGCGAAGGAGATTTCGCCCACAGTAGCGCGGCGGCGGGTGGCTTCCACGGCCAGTGCCAGCAGGTTGCCCTTACCGGATACCGCACACTGGTAGATGTCTTCCAGAATCGCCTCCACCGCTGCTTCGTCGCGACCCTCGCGCAGGCTGGCCAGGCGTTCTAGCTGGGACTTGCGCACTGCCTCGTTGTCGATATCCAGCACTTCCACTTCGCTGGCGGCGTCGGTCTGGTACTTGTTCACGCCGACAATCACGTCATCGCCACGATCGATGCGGGCCTGCTTGCGGGCGGCAGCTTCTTCAATGCGCAGCTTGGGCATGCCGGTTTCAATGGCCTTGGCCATGCCGCCGGCCTGCTCCACTTCCTCGATCAGCTCCCAGGCCTTGTCGGCAATATCCTGGGTGAGTGATTCCATAAGGTAGGAGCCGCCCCACGGGTCCACCACGTTGGTGATGCCGGTCTCTTCCTGGATGATCAGCTGGGTGTTGCGGGCAATGCGGGCGGAAAATTCAGTCGGCAGCGCAATGGCCTCGTCCAGGGCATTGGTGTGCAGGGACTGGGTGCCGCCGAATACGGCCGCCATGGCCTCGATGGTGGTGCGCACCACATTGTTGTAAGGATCCTGCTCGGTGAGCGACCAGCCGGAGGTCTGGCTGTGGGTGCGCAGCATGGAGCTTTTCGGGTTCTTGGGGTTGAATTCGGAGACGATCTTCGCCCACAGCAGGCGCGCCGCGCGCATCTTGGCGATCTCCATGTAGAAGTTCATGCCGATGCCCCAGAAGAAGGACAGGCGCGGGGCAAACTGGTCGATATCAAGGCCGGCGGCCAAGGCAGTACGAATGTACTCTTTCCCGTCGGCCAGGGTGTAGGCCAGCTCCAGCGCGGCGTTGGCCCCGGCTTCCTGGATGTGATAGCCGGAGATGGAAATGGTGTTAAAGCGCGGCATGTGCTCGGAACAGTAGGCGATGATATCGCCGATGATCTTCATGCTGGGCGCGGGCGGGTAGATGTAGGTATTGCGCACCATGAACTCTTTGAGAATGTCGTTCTGGATGGTGCCGGCCAGCTGGTCCTGGCTCACGCCCTGCTCTTCGGCGGCCACAATGTAGCCGGCCAGCACCGGCAGCACGGCACCGTTCATGGTCATGGACACCGACACCTGATCCAGCGGAATGCCATCGAACAGGATTTTCATATCCTCCACCGAATCGATGGCAACGCCGGCCTTGCCCACGTCGCCTGTCACCCGGGGGTGGTCGGAGTCGTAGCCGCGGTGGGTGGCAAGGTCGAAGGCCACCGACACCCCCTGGCCACCGGCCGCCAGGGCCTTGCGGTAAAAGGCGTTGGAGGCTTCGGCGGTGGAGAAGCCGGCATACTGGCGAATGGTCCAGGGTCTGCCGGCGTACATGGTGGCCTGGGGGCCGCGAATGTAGGGCGACAGGCCGGGCATGGTATCGGTGAAGTCCAGGCCCTCGATGTCCGCGGCGGTGTACAGCGGTTTTACCGGAATATCCTCCGGGGTCTGCCAGGTCAGGTCATCCAGCGACTTGCCGCGCATCTGTTTGCTGGCCAGTTCGCGCCAGGCCTCTGGCGTGGCCGCGGATTTGTTGTAGATTTTGTCGCTCATGGGGAATCCTCGTGAAACAGGCCCCGGCGGGCCCGGTTCGGGTGTTGTCATGGAAACCCCCTGTGCCGGGGGCTTGGTCATTGGTAGCGGGCGGTCAGTGGCCCGCCGGCGGCTGGCTCAGCTCGATCAGTACCCCATCGCAGCTCTTCGGGTGAATGAAAATCACCAGGCAGTCGTGTGCCCCGGGGCTGGGTTCGTCCGCCAGGAACTGGTAGCCCTTTTCCTTCAGGCGTGCCACGTCGGCATGGATGTCGTCGGTGCGAAAGCACAGATGGTGCAGGCCCCCGCCCTTCTTCTCCAGGTACTTGGCAATGGGCCCTTCGCCATTCAGCGGATGCACCAGCTCAATGCTGGTGGGTGGCAGGGGGAAGAAGGCGGTGGAGGTTTTTGCCGCCGCCACGTCTTCGGTGCCTTCGTAGTTGAGGCCGAAGTCCTCGAGGAAGCGTTTGACCGCTTTCTCCAGGTCCGGCACGGCGATGGCAATGTGGTCGAGTCCGGTAATCATAGGCGTTGCCTCACACAATCTGTTCGAGGAATGCGCCGGTCATCTTGCGACGGCGGGCGGCAATTTCCTCCGGGGTCTGTACCACGATTTTTTCGTCCGGCGTGATCTTGAACAGGGGCTGGCCCTTGCTGATGATCACGCCGTCGTCTTCCACCAGCACCTTCTCGATGGTGCCGGAGAACGGCGCGTAGACCTTGTTGAACATCTTCATCACTTCCACGATGTACAGCGGGTCGCCGGCGTTGAAGTGGTCGCCCTCTTTCACGTAAACGTCGTGCTGGGGCGTTTCGCGACCGTAGAACATGCCGCCGCTCTCCGCCAGGATCTCGTCGGACTTGGCCACCGGCGGCGGCACCAGCACCTTGGCCATGCGCTCCTGCAGCTCGCCGTCGAACAGGCGCTCGGGAATGTGGATGCTGAGGTCCGGGTTGACGGTGAGGTCGTAGTAACCAGTGGCCTCGGCAATGGCCGGCAGAATGGCGAGAATTTCCGCGCCGGCCTGGAAGCCCTTGTGGGCGGCCCGCACCTCACCCCAGCCGGCCTCGGAGAAGCCCGCCGGGGCCTGGGCCTCAGCCAGCAGCGTCTGCAGGGCAATCCAGTCGTCGGCGTCCACCCGGTTGTTCAGCTCGGCGTAGAAGTCCACCGCCTGCTGCAGCACGTCGTTGTCGTGATCCCAGATCATGCTGGCGGCGGGGGCGCCGGCCACATAATCCATGTTCAGATAGTGGTAGGTGTCGGCCAGCAGTTCCACCGGGTTTTCGTTCCAGCTCACCTTGCCGTTGATCAGGGTGTAACAGTCGCGGTTGATGCTGAGCCAGCCCGACAGTACGTGGGGCTCTTCCAGCAGGCGGGCCAGTGGACGCAGGAACAGGGTGCTCTTGAGGTCCAGGGCCGTGGCCATGGCCTTGGCCGCCTCGCCATCGTGCCCCGCCGCCGCGGCGCTGCACACCTGCCGCCAGGCGTAGTCCAGGTCGACACCGTTGGCCTGCTCTTTCAGCTCGCCCACGGCGGTCAGGTAGGGCACGATAAAGCGGGTGGTGGGGCGGGCATTGATGTTCTGGCCGATAAACCAGTTCACCAGGCCGTAGTGGAATTCCAGGTTGGTGGCCAGGTCCTTGCCGCGCATGTTGGTCTGGCGGATCACCTCGGCCATGCGCTCGTAAGTGTCCAGGCGGGTCTCGCCCACCGTCAGCAGCAGGGCGATGTTGGAATCATAAGCACCGGCCAGGGTGTACTTCATGAACACGTCGGTGTCCGGGTTGTGCAGGCTGATGCCCTGGTCGTCGCGAATCTCGCCTTCCACCGCGTCGGACCAGGCCTCGATCACACCGCCGGCGCTGGGCTGCAGGGCCTGGTTGGTGGCGTTGAGGCGCGCCTCCACGCTGTCGTTGTGGCGCAGGATGCGATCGGGACGCGGCAGTTTTTCGCCGTGGGCCGCCAGCAGCACCATGGCCTCCACCAGCGACTCGACAATAAAGTGCTCGTCGGGGTTTTCGGGGTTGGTGAACTTCAGGGCATAGCACAGCTCGGTGACGCGGTGCTCCACCTGGATACGGGTGTTCATCTCCATGAAGAAGTGCTTGTCGCGATCGACAATACACTCAAAGGTGGACACCGAATCCAGGCCCACGGCTTCGCCGAAACGGGCCGCCTCGTTCTCCATGGCCTCCAGCGTCAGCAAGTCCTGCTTGAGGATGCGGGTTTCCACCTCGTTGCCGCTGGCCTCGGCCTGGGCGATGGCCGCCTGCAGGGATTCCACCGTCACCGACACTTCCAGCAGTTTCTGTTCGTGCATCTGCAGCGAGCAGTCGCGGCCGCCCATGGTCATGCACCACTGGCCGTTACCGATCACCTGGATTTCCTGGTGGCGGGTGGTTTCGATATTCAGCTCCACCAGTACGTTCTTGTTGTCGCCAACGCCGGTGGTTTTCACTTCGTTCAGAATCTCGCGCACCATTTCCGGGGTGCGGGGGGCTTCACCAATACCGAGAATACGCTGGCCCTTGCCGCCGCCGCCGCTGATGGCCTTCAGGCGCACGCGGTTTTCGGGGTAGTCGGCGGCCATTTTCTCCACCGCCTCCGTCAATGTGGCACTCAGCTCATCCACGGTGTAGAGATCGATGCCCTTGTTGTAGGACGCCGCCAGTACCAGGTCGGCCTTGTCCTCCAGGCTGATGTCCGGGTTATCCAGGGCGCCCTCTTCCACCGCCAAGCCCTGGTCGGCGCACAGGGCCTTGAGGTCTGCAATGCTCGGGTGCTTTTTCAGCAGGGTCAGGGCGGTGCCGTTGTCGATGCCAGGGGTCACCGAAACCCCGGACTTCAGCGCGGTGCGCTTGGCTTCGTCCTTAAGGCCCGCGTCGTGCACGGTGCGCGAACAGGGGCCGATGAAGTTGAGGCCGGCGCGCTCCATGGCCGCCACCATGCTCTCGTCCTCGGCCATAAAGCCGTAGCCAGCGAAAATGGCGTTGTAGCCGTTCTCGTGGGCAATGGCGATGATCTGGGCGATGCGCTGGTCGCGCTCTTCCTTGTTGGCGCCGGTGTAGTCCGGCACCCGGTGCACGCGGTCGGGGTTGGCAATGCTGCGCAGTTCCGGCGCCAGCGCGTTCTGGTAGACGATGGAGTCCTTCTCGGACAGCAGAATGCCAAAGTCCACAATGCCCATTTCGCTGAAGACATCCATGGCCTCTTTGCGAATGGGGCCGCGGCAGATGATCAGCGGGCGCAGGTGGGTGCAGTCAAACTGGTTGACCCAGTCCGAGTGGCGACGGCCCAGGCGCCGGTCGCGGTGAATCAGGGGGTTGCGCAGATAGTGCTCGTTGGACACGGTGTTTCCTCTGTTCTTGTGCGTTGCGGCGGCTTAGTGGAATTCGCGCTGTACCGAAGACAGCGGTTCCGGCGTGTAGTGGCGCAGGCAGAAGTCCATGTGCTCCGCCAGCACCTGGCGCAAATCGGAGGGCATGACAATCTGCGAGATAGACCCAAGGCTCAGCGCCTCGTTGGGGTTCATCAGTTCGCGCTCGTAGCGCTGGGCCAGCAGCTGTTCTTCGGATTTGACCCAGTTGCCCACCAGTTGCTCGGCCATGGCGCGGGCATCGTCGGCGGACAGCCCAGCCTGAACCTGGGCCTCGGTTTCGGCGGCGATTTTTCCGGCCACCGCGCCGCGCAGTTTTTTCAGTTCGTCCTTGTACACGTACTCAACGCCCGCCGGGCCCATCACCGCCACGCGGGTGGTGGGCAGGGCCACCACAAAGTCGGCCCCTGTGGGGTAGTTGTTGTAGGACGCATAGGCGCCGCCGAAGGCGTTGCGCACCAGCACCAGAAAGCGCGGGGTGCGCAGATCGACAATGGCATCCAGCATGGCGCGGCCGGCCTGCACAATGCCGCGGCTTTCCTGCTCGCGCCCGGGCAGGAAGCCGGTGGTGTCTTCTAGGAAGATCACCGGGATGTTGTAGAGGTTGCAGAAGCGGATAAAGCGCGCGTTCTTGTAGGCGGCGTCGATATCGATCTGGCCCGAGGACACCGCCGAGTTGTTGGCCACAAAGCCCACCACGTTGCCGCCCATGCGCCCGAGGGCGGTGATGGTGTTGCGGGCGCGTTCGGCCTGAATTTCAAGGAAGTCACCGTGATCGCACAACTGCTGGATCATGATGGTGATATCGATGGGGGTATTGAAGCCGGTGGGGGAGTTGAAGGCTTTCTTCAGCAGGATGTCGATGTCCCAGGTTTTGCGGGTCACCGGGTCCGACGAGGCCTGGTGCGGCGCCAGCGCGTTGTTGCTGCTGGGCAGGTAGTTGAGCAGGGCCCGCACCTTGCGCAGGGCCGCCACTTCGTCGGGCACCACAAAGTCGGTCACGCCGCTCTGGCTGTGCACACCAGGGCCGCCGAGTTCGTCGGGGGTTACGTCCTCGCCAAGGACCGACTTCACCACCCCGGGGCCAGTCAGGCCGAAGAAGGTCTCGTTGGGCTGGATGAGAAAGCTGCCCTGGCGCGGCAGGTAGGAGCCGCCGCCGGCGTTAAAGCCGAACATGCACATGATGGAGGGCACCACGCCGGAGATCTTGCGCAGGGCGGTAAAGGCGTCGGCGTAGCCGTCCAGCCCCCCTACCCCGGCCGGAATGTAGGCGCCGGCGGAATCGTTCAGGCCTACCAGCGGAATACGGCGCTTGGCGGCCAGTTCAAACAGCCGGGCGAGCTTTTTGCCGTTGGTGGCATCCATGGAGCCGGCGCGCACGGTGAAATCGTGGCCGTAGATGGCGATATCGCGGCCGCCCACTTTGATCAGGGCGGTCACCAGCGAAGCGCCATCCAGATTGGGGCCCCAGTTCTGGTACAGCACCGTGGGCGCCTCGTCGGCCAGGAACTGGATGCGCTCCCACACCGTCATGCGGTTCTTCTGGTGCTGACGCTGGATGCTTTTGACACCGGCGGCCCGGTAGGGGCGCTGCTGCAATTCCCAGCCAGCCTTGAGGGCATTTTCGTAGAGACCCGGTTCGCTGGCCACCTGGCCGGGAACCTTGAATTCCACTTCGTTCTTTTCGGCGAAGGGATTCTCCAGGGAGGCGATGAGTGCTTGATCGTTGTGTGCTGTCATAGTCCTTCTTTATCGGGCTGTAAGGTTGCCGTGCGACACCCGTGGGGAAGTGCCCGTTCATGCTCCTCGAGACTTTGGGGGATTTGCGCGTTGCGATTGGCGGGCTTAGGATGCAGTCCTGCCGCTGTATCGGCGAAACACAGTAATTCACCACCTTGGGTGAGTCAATTTCCCGAGGTGACACGAAAATTGACATTCTGGACGCAATTCAAGTGGTTAAACCGCTCTCCTCTACCAGTTTGCGTATTTTTGGCTTGCCGCTGATACGGAAATAAGCAGTGCCAACATTGACCCTGGCGGTCCTCGCGGCACTCCCCGTGGGACGACATGCCTGAATTTGCCCTGAAGCGCGAA
Organism: Parahaliea mediterranea; assembly: GCF_003402235.1. Classification (GTDB taxonomy): domain Bacteria; phylum Pseudomonadota; class Gammaproteobacteria; order Pseudomonadales; family Halieaceae; genus Parahaliea; species Parahaliea mediterranea. The sequence goes on along the minus strand of NZ_QEWO01000001.1, from coordinate 146,749 downwards.
GAAGTCCCCTACTTCAGCGACGTCTGCGACCTGTTCAAGCGCCTGCGCGACCTGCCGGACGCCGCCCTGCTGGACAGCAGCCACGGCGCGCCGCGGGCTGGCCGCTTCGACATTGTGGTGGCCAGGGCAGCCGCGGACAGCCCGCCAGTTCTGACCGGGGCCGCGCAGGATGGGGCGAGCGTGCGACGCCATCTCGGCGAACTGCAAACCTACCAGCGCCAGCGCTACCGGGGCATTGGCGCCCAGGATGCCGACCTGCCCTTTTGCGGCGGGCTGCTCGGTTACATCAGCTACGACGCCGGCGCCCTGCTACACGGCATCACTCCCGCCAGTGCCGGCGAACAGCCGCTGGTGGCCCTGCGCGCCTACGATGCCTGTATCATTCAGGATCACCTGCTACAGCGCAGCACCCTGGTCAACTTGCCCGCCCTGCCCGCCCCCTGGCGGGCCGACCTGCTGGCGCGGCTGCGCCAGCCGCCTGCCGCGCACGAGGACGCTTTCACCCTGCTGGGTCGCTTCCAATCGCGGCTGGGTGAACAGGGTTACCGTCGGGCCTTTGGCCGCATTGCCGATTACATTCGCGCCGGTGACTGCTACCAGGTGAACCTGGCCCAATGCTTCAGCGCTCCTTACCGGGGCGAGCCGTTCGCTGCCTATCGCGCCCTGCGCCGGATGGCCGGCGCGCCCTTCTCGGGCTATGTGCAGCAGGGCGACGGTGCCCTGCTCTGCCTGTCACCGGAGCGCTTTCTCTCCCTGCGCGGCCGCCACGTGGAAACCCGCCCCATCAAGGGCACCCGTCCACGGCTGGACGACCCCGCGGCGGATGCCGCCATGGCCAGCGAATTGCGCCACAGCCCGAAGGACCGCGCCGAAAACCTGATGATTGTCGACTTGCTGCGCAACGACCTGGGCCAGAGCTGCCTGCCCGGCAGCATCGGCGTGGACGCCCTGTTTGAGGTGGAAAGCTACCCCACCGTGCACCACCTGGTGAGTGCCATCAGCGGCGAACTGGCGCCGGGGCGCGACGCCCTGGACCTGCTGCGCGACGCCTTCCCCGGCGGCTCCATCACCGGGGCGCCCAAGCGGCGGGCCATGCAGATCATCGCCGAATTGGAAAACACCCCGCGCCAGGCCTACTGCGGATCGCTGCTGTACATCAGCGCCGATGGCCGCATGGACAGCAACATTGCCATTCGCAGCCTGCTGATGAATGGCACCGAAGTGCGCTGCTGGGGCGGCGGCGGCATCGTTGCCGATTCCGATTGCGCCGCCGAGCACAGCGAAACCCTGGATAAAGTCGGGCGCTTTCTCAACTGCCTAGAAACCGAGTTCAGCCCAACCTGAAAACGCCCAACAGTTTCACCTACATGCACTATAGTGGGTTGGTGCCCGACCCGTTGCGGTTTTGTGGTACAGACAGCATGTAATAACTAAGCGGCCCAAAGGGCCGCAACTGGGGGTATCCGGCCATGCGCGTTGAACACCTTTTCCTACTCTGCGGCTTGCTCGCCCTGGGGCCTGGTGGCTGCGACAAAGGCAGCTCCAACGCACCGCCTGCCAGCGCACCCGCGGCGCTGACCTTGCGGGCGGGCCAGGTGGCCACGGTGACCGAGCGCACCATTGAGCCGGCCTTCACCCTGAACGGCAAAACCGAGGCAGTGCAATCGGCAAACATCAAACCGCAAATTGCCGCGCGCATTCAGGCGCAACATTTCAAGGGCGGCGAGCTGGTGGAAGAAGGCCAGCTGCTGGTGGAACTTGACCCGGCCGACTTCAAGGCCAACCTGGCCGCCGCCATGGCCGCACTGCAGTCGGCACAGGCCTCGGCCCGGCAGACCGAAGCCAACTGGGAGCGTGCCGAATCCCTGCTGCCCAAGGGCTATATCTCCCAGCTGGACTACGATGCCGCCAAGGCGGCGGTAGAGGGTGCCCGCGCCAAGGTGGCCGAGGCCCAGGCCAGCCTGGAACAGCATGAGTTGGACCTGTCACGCACCCGCATTCTGGCGCCCTTCAGCGGCCGCATCAGCCCCCCTGGCCACGCGGTGGGCGACCTGGTCAGCCAGCTCTCCGTCACGGCCCTGTTCGAGCTGTCCCAGCTGGACCCGATCTACGTGATCGGCAGTGTGGAACAGAGCACCTACAACCGCTTTGCCCTGCTGGCCCAGAAGCTGGCCGCCGAGGGCGTGGAGCTGCCAGAAGTGAAAGTGTCGCTGGAACTCACCGGCGGCGAGGCCTACCCCCACGAGGGCCACTTCCAGGCCTGGGACCACAACGCCAAAGCAGCGCCGGGGATGATTATCGGGCGCACCGAATTCCCCAACCCCGACGGCATACTGCTGCCCGGCCAGAACGTGATTCTGCACGGCCATGCCCTGCGCAGCGTTACCGGGGCCTTCATTCCCCAGGCCAGCGTCCAGCAGGACCAGCAGGGGCACTATGTGATGGCCATTGCCGAGGACGGCACCCTGCAGCGGCGCAATATCGAGGTGGGCATCCGCGATGGTGCCGACTGGTCAGTGCGCACCGGTCTCAAGCCCGGCGAGCGCGTGGTGTTGCAGGGCGGCCAGGCCCTGCCCCCCGGCAGCCCAGTGGTAGTCGCAGAGCCCTGATTGACGTTGCCAGCGGCAATGTCTGAGCCCCATTACGGAGGTCCAGCCCGGTGAGTCCACAGTTTTTCATCCGTCGTCCCAGGTTTGCCCTGGTCATCTCCATCCTGATCACCCTGCTGGGCGCCCTTGCCGCCATCGTCATGCCGGTGGATCAGTACCCGGACATCGCCGCCCCCAAGGTGGTGGTGCGAGCCAACTTCCCCGGCGCCAGCGCCGAAACCGTCAAAGAAGCAGTAGCCGCGCCCATTGAAGACGAGGTGAACGGCGCCGAGGGCATGGTGTATATGTCCTCCAAATCCGCCAGCGACGGCAGCTACACCCTCACCGTGACCTTCGAGATTGATGTCGACCCGTCGCTGGCTCAGGTGGATGTGCAGAACCGGGTGGCCCTGGCCACCCCGCGCCTGCCGGAGGAAGTGCGCAAGCGGGGCGTGAGCGTCAAGAAACGTTCGCCGGACATGCTGATGGTGGTGAACCTGCATTCACCCGACGAGCGCTTTGACGGCGTGTTCCTGTCTAACTACGCCAGCCTCAACATCACCGGCGAGCTGGCGCGCATCCCAGGTGTTGGCGAGGCCAGCATTATCGGCGCGCTGGACTACGGCATGCGCCTGTGGCTGGACCCGATCAAGCTCAACGCCCACGACCTGTCGGTCAACCAGGTGCTGGCGGCGGTGCGCGAGCAGAACCAGCAGGCCGCCGTCGGCCAACTCGGCGGCCCGCCCAACCCCGACACCACCCAGTTCCAGTATGTGCTCAAAACCAAGGGCCGACTGTCCAGTGTGGAAGAGTTCGAGAACATCATCCTGCGCAGCGACGACCAGGGCGCCCGCCTCACCCTGGCGGATGTGGGCCGGGTGGAGCTCGGCGCCCAGGCCTACAAGGGCTACGGTGAATTCAACAATCGCCCCGGCGTACTGATTGCCATCTACAAGCAGTCCGACGCTAACGCCCTGACCACCTCCGAGCAGGTGCGCGAGCGCATGGACGACTTGGCCACCTACTTTCCCGAGGGTCTGGAATACGTGGTGGGCCACGACACCACCCTGTTCATCGAAGCCTCGCTGGAGGAAACGGTGTTCACCCTCATCTTCACCGTGGTGCTGGTGGTGCTGGTGACTTACCTGTTCCTGGGCAGCGTGCGCGCCACCCTGGTGCCCACCATCGCCGTGCCGGTGGCGGTGATCGGCACCCTGGCGGTGCTCTATGCCCTGGGCATGACCATCAACACCGTCACCCTGTTCGCCCTGATCCTGTCCATTGGCGTGGTGGTGGACGACGCCATCCTGGTGGTGGAGAACGTCGAGCGCTTGATGCACGAAGAGCACCTGGCGGCCCGCCCCGCCACCGAAAAGGCCATGCAGCAGGTGGCCGCCCCCATTGTGGCCACTTCCCTGGTGCTGGCGGCGGTGTTTGCCCCCACCACCCTGCTGCCCGGCATCACCGGCGAGATGTTTGCCCAGTTTGGCGCCACCTTAGTGGTATCGGTGCTGATATCGACCATCAACGCCCTCAGCCTGAGCCCGGCCCTGTGCGTCATGCTGATGAAGGAGAGCGAACACGGCCCCAACCCCGTCATCCGCGTGTTCAACCGCGGTTTCGCGGCCGTCACCCGGGGCTACGTGTGGCTGGTGGGCTGGCTGGCCGCGCATCTGGTCATCAGCAGCGCCCTGATCGTGGGCCTGTTCGCCCTGCTGGTGCTGATGTACCGGGTGGTGCCCACCAGCTTTATCCCGGACGAAGACAAGGGTTTTTTTATTGTGGACGTGCAGTTGCCCGCCGCCGCCTCACTCAACCGCACCGGCCAGGTAATGGATGACATCTACACCCGCCTCAAGGACGACCCGGCAGTGGAGCTGGTGCTGTCGGTGAACGGCTACAGCCTGCTCAACACCGCCCTGCAATCCAACGCCGGCATGGTGATTGTGAAGCTCAAGCCCTGGTCGGAACGCACCTCGCCCGAGGCGCACCAGTTCGCCCTGCAGCGCAAGTACCAGCAGGAGCTAAGCGCACTGGGCTCGGCGCGGGTGCTGGTGTTTGGCTCCCCTGCCATTCCCGGCCTTGGCACGGTGGCGGGCTTTTCCTACGTGCTGGAGGACACCCAGTCCCGCGGCGCCGAAACCATGGCAGCCATGGTGCAGACCCTGCTGCAACAGGCCAATGCCCAACCGGAACTCGCCCGTGCCTTCTCCACCTTCCGGGCGGATTACCCGCAGATCTGGCTGGAGGTGGATCGCGAGCTGGCCAAAAACCTGGGCGTGTCTGTGCAGGACATTTTCCTCACCCTGCAGACCCAACTGGGCGGCTTCTACATCAACGACTTCAACCTGTTCGGCAAAACCTACCGGGTGATGGCCCAGGCCGAGGCGGAATTCCGCCAGACCGAATCGGATCTGAAATCCCTGTATGTGCCCGGCCAGAACGGCCAGATGGTGGCCCTGTCGGCCCTGGTGAGCACCCGCCCGGTACAGGGGGCCGATGTGCTGTACCGCTACAACACCTACGACGCCGCCACCGTCACCGGCCAGCCGGCGGCGCTGTACAGCTCCGGCCAGGCCATGGACGCCATGGAGAACCTGTCGGGTGGTGCCCTGCTGCCCGGCTTCAAGTACGAGTGGACCGACTCCAGTTTCGAGGAGCGCAAGTCCGGCAACCTGGCACCCATCGCCCTGGGGCTGTCGCTGGTGTTTACCTTCCTGTTCCTGGCGGCCCTGTACGAATCCTTCAGCATGCCCATCGCCATTATCCTGTCGGTGCCGCTGGCCATGGTGGGAGCCATGGCGGGCCTGCTGATCGGCGGTGAATCGCTGAGCCTTTACGGCCAGATCGGGCTGGTGCTGCTGGTGGGGCTGGCGGCCAAGGTCGCCATTCTCATTGTGGAGTTTGCCAAGTCGCTGCGCGAGGCCGAGGGCATGGATCTGCAGGAGGCCACGGTCACCGCCGCCCACCAGCGCTTTCGCCCGGTGATGATGACCGGGCTGTCCTTCACCGTGGGCGTGTTCCCGCTGGTGATCGCCAGCGGCGCCGGGGCCGCCAGCCGGGTGTCACTGGGGCTGGCGATTTTTGGCGGCACCATCGCCTCGGCGGTGTTTGGCACCCTGCTGGTGCCCATTTTCTTCAAACTGGTGCAGCTGTTCCGCGAGCGCATTCACGGCGGCAGGACCCTGCCGCCCGAATAGCCGGCCCTTACAGGCTGAGGTCGCGCTCGCTGGCGGTGATGAAGGCCTGCTTCAGGTCCGCATAGGTGTGTACCGCCGGAAACTGGGGAAACTCGGCGATCACGTTGTCGGGCGCATGGAACAGAATGCCCGCGTCGGCCTCGGCCAGCATGGTGGTGTCGTTGTAGGAATCGCCGGCGGCAATCACCCGGTAGTGCAGGCTGTGCAGGGCCTTCACCGAGGCGCGCTTCGGGTCTTCCTGGCGCAGCTTGTAGTCCACCACCCGGCCGCTGTCGTCGGTAATCAGCCGGTGGCAGAACAGGGTCGGCCAGCCCAGCTGGCGCATCAGCGGCTGGGAGAACTCATAAAACGTATCGGACAGGATGATCACCTGGAAGCGCTCCCGCAGCCAGTCCACAAACTCCACCGCGCCTTCCAGGGGCTCAAGGGTGGCAATCACCTGCTGGATGTCATCGATCTTCAGGCCGTGCTGATCCAGCAGGCCCAGGCGCTGGCGCATCAGCACGTTGTAGTCGGGAATGTCGCGGGTGGTGGCGCGCAGTTCCTCAATGCCGGTTTTCTCGGCGAAGGCAATCCAGATTTCGGGGACCAGTACCCCTTCCAGGTCCAGGCAGGCCAGTTCCATGTACTTACTCCAGCAGGCAAATAAAGCGCGACAATCTAGCCGCTGGCGCAAGGCGGCGCAAGCGCGCTGAAGGGGCGGCTTAACCTGCAGGCAGGGGTGGGCTGGTTCAGTAGACCGGTAGTTCCAGGTGGGAGAACAGCTCTTCCAGTTCGGTTTTGCTGTGGCAGGCGAAGGCCTCAGTCACCACCTGGCGGGTCAGATGGGGGGCAAAGTCTTCGATAAAGTCGTACATATAGCCGCGCAGGAAGGTGCCGCGGCGGCAACCAATGCGGGTCACGCTGCTGGCGAACAGGCGGCTCGCATCCAGCGCCACCAGGTCGCTGTCCACGCTGCTGTCGTAGGCCATGTGGGCGACAATGCCGATACCCAGGCCCAGGCGCACATAGGTTTTGATGACATCGGCATCGGCGGCGGTGAACACCACCTTGGGCACCAGCCCCTTGGCCATAAAAGCCTCGTCCAGCTTGGAGCGACCGGTAAAGCCGAATACATAGGTCACGATGGGGTGGGCGGCCACGTCTTCCAGGCTCAGTTGCGACAGCTGGGTGAGCGGGTGGTCGCGCGGTACCAGCACGCAGCGGTTCCAGCGGTAACAGGGCATCATCACCAGATCCGAGAACAGCTCCAGGGCCTCGGTGGCTATGGCAAAGTCCACCGTGCCGTCGGCGGCCATTTCTGAGATCTGCATCGGCGTGCCCTGGTGCATGTGCAGCGACACCTCGGGATAGCGTTCGATGAAGGAGCGAATGGTGGCCGGCAGGGCGTAGCGCGCCTGGGTGTGGGTGGTGGCAATGGACAGGCTGCCCTTCTTCTCGTTGGAGTACTCCTGGGCGACCTGCTTGATGCTTTCCACTTTGCGCAGCACTTCGCCGGCGGCCTTCAGAATGGCCTCGCCGGCCGGTGTTACGTGGGTCAGGTGCTTGCCGCTGCGGGCGAAAACTTCCACGCCCAGTTCGTCCTCAAGCAGGCGAATCTGCTTGCTGATGCCGGGCTGGGAGGTATAGAGACTCTGGGCGGTAGCCGACACGTTCAGGTCGTGATGAGCCACTTCCCAGATATAGCGAAGCTGTTGCAACTTCATGACCGCCTCCCGTAAGACCCCCGTCGCGCCCCGGCCAGGGCGGTGCTATATGCACAATAGTAGTTAATCAAAGCCAGCGCTAGCGATTCAGGCATAAGGGATGACTTCAGGCATTGGCGACGCCGTGCGGCACATGCCCGGTGGCCACATGGGGGCCGGCGGAGGCGCAGTGGGTCTGCTGGTCGTCAAAGAACACATCCGCCTGGTAGGCCCTCAGGAACTCGGTTTTATTCAGCCCACCGAGAAAAATAGACTCGTCAATGCGGATATTCCAGGCCCGGAGGGTGCGAATAACCCGGGCGTGGGCCGGCGCCGAGCGGGCAGTGACCAGGGCGGTGCGAATTGGCGCCTCGCTGGGCGGAAAGGCCTGCTGCAGGCGGTGCAGGGCCGCCAGGAAGGGCTTGAAGGGACCGCCTCCCAGCGGCGTGTGGGCCGCCGCCTGCTCGCTGGCGGTGAAGGCCTCCAGGCCCTCGGTTTTGTAGATGCGCTCGGCCTCGTCGGAAAACAGCACCGCATCGCCGTCAAAGGCAAAGCGCAGCTGACCGGTGTCGGAGCTGCCGCCGCGGGACGACACCAGAGTCGCCGCCGCCACCCCGCAATCCAGCGCGTGGCGCACGTCCTCCGCCTCATTGGACAGAAACAGCTGGCAGCCAAAGGCGCGAATGTAGCGCCAGGGGCTGTCGCCACCGCAGAAGGCAGCGCGGCTGATGGGCAGGCCAAAGTGCTCGATGGAGTTGAACACCCGCAGCCCGGTGTCGGCGCTATTGCGCGACAGCAGCACCACCTCCACCTGCGCCTCACCCCCCAGCATTTCGTTCAGGCGCAGCATTTTTTGCACCAGGGGGAAGGCCTCGCCCGGCTCCAGCGGTTCATCCTCGTGGACCACCTGGTAGTCGGAATAGGCCTGCAGGCCCTGCTCCTCGTACACCTTGTGGCTGGCGTCCAGGTCGAACAGCGCCCGGGAGGAGATAGCGATGACCAGTTTGTTGTCGCTTGTTTTATCCATGGGCACTAGCATAGCGCCGGCGCACAGGCGGCACCAGACGGCGGCCGGTTGGGGCTGCATTATTGCTGCGCATCCTGTAACCAGCCGCGCTCCTCCAGCAGGCTGGACAGCACCCGCCCCAGCAGTCGCTCGCCCACATTGGCCGGCGGCACCAGCTGCAATCGCGCCAGGTAGTCACCAGCCGCCGCCGGTGGCCGGTGGCGCAACGCCCGCCCCAGCAGGCCCAGCCACTGGCGCGGCTGCCGGCGCAGGCCATCCAGGGTTTTCAGGCAGTCCGCCAGCCCCTGCTCGATGCGGGTGAGGTCTGAGCCAAAGGGATAGTCCGACAGGCAGCCCTGCTTTTGATACGGCGCCAGTGCCGCCGCCAGCCGCCTGGGGGTGTTGTCGCGACAGGCCGCCGGAATGCGATAGTCGGCCTCCACCTTGCCGCTGGCCACGGCCGCTTTTAGCAAGTCCTCCTGAAAGCGCGAATCGGCCACATTGATCAGGCGTTTCATCACCTCGCTGTCGTCCTGGCCGCGCAAATCGGCAATGCCGTACTCGGTAACGACGATGTCCCGCAAATGGCGCGGAATGGTGACGTGGCCATAGTGGGGCACGATATTGGAATGCACCTTGCGGCCGTCGCGCCGGGTGCTGCGAATACAGAGTATGGAGCGGGCGTCGGGCAGGTCGTGGGCCATGGCGACAAAGTTGTACTGCCCCCCTACCCCGCTGATAACCGTGCCGTCCTCCAGGGCGTCGGACACCACCGCGCCGGACAGGGTCGCCATCATCCCGGTGTTGATGAAGCGGGCGTGGCGGCGCTGTGCGCTGTACAAGGGCACGTCTTCCAGCAATTGATTGGTGCGCTCAACCCAGGTCATGCACAGGGTATCGGCCACCGCCGGGTCCAGTTCCCGCAGGCGCCGGTAAAAATCCCTGGGCCCGAGAAAAAAGCCCGCGTGCAACAGCTTGCCGTGGCGCAGGGGGCGCCCGCTAGTGGCAGCCAGCAGGGCCTGTCGCACGGCGGGCTGGTCGATGTCGTTAGCCAGGCCTTCACCGGCGCAGATCAGCTCGCCATCGGCCAGTGCCACGGTGTCATCCACAATGCCCCAGTGGGCCAGCCAGGCCAGCTCACTTTCGCCAAGGCGCGCCGGCAGTGCATCGCACCGGCGCAGCCACAGCAACAGTGCTTCGTCGATAGTCTCACCGATGGCGCCGGCGTTCAGGCCTTCCTGCAGCACCAGGTCGTCGTAAACCCGGCGCTTGACGATGCCGGCCTCCACCAGGGCCAGCATGCCGCTAACGAACATTTCGGTGGACACATACAAGCCGCCATCAAAGGGGCCGCAGTGTTGTTCCACCGGACTTGCCACCGTCTCCAGGCCGGCCAGTATCTCGCGGTAGGTAGCGTTCTGACGCTGGCGCAGCAGGCAGGCCTGGGCCACCGCATCCCCCAGGGCGCCAATGCCGATTTGCAGGGTGCCTTTGTCGGCAATCAGGCTGCTGGCATGAAAGGCGGCGGCGTAATCCGCCAGCGGCACCTGGCCATTGGGTGCGCTGAACAGGCGCCGCTCGCAGCCGGGGCCGCTCACCAGCAGATCGAAGAAGCCCGGCGCCACCCGGGCATCGCCCCCCATAAAGGGCAGCTCGGCATGCACCTGGCCAATGCGCAGGCAGGGTCGCCCGGCCTGCGCCAGCAGCTCGGCCATGTGCCGAGTCAGGTCCGGGTTGCAGGACAGGCTGATCGCATCACCCTGGCGCGCCACCAGTTGCGCGATCACGTTGACTCCGTGGCCCACCAGGTCGCGGGCCACGTGGGTGTAGTTGCTGGAGATATAGTGGCGCTGGGCATCCGCCACCTGCTTCATGGCCCCGGCGCGGAAGTAAAACTCACTCACGCGGATATTGGCGGGCAATTCACCAGCGCGCAGGGGCGCCATGTAGGCCAGCTCTTCGTAATCGTCGTAGATGCGCTCGATCACCGGCCCGGCCAGGCGCCCGGCCAGCCCCGGCGGCACCGGCGGGCGCTCCAGCGACAGGGCGGTGAGAATGTGCAGGCTGATATCGGGGTTGGCAGCGGCCCGTCGATAAAAAGCGTTGACCAGCTGCACCGGCTTGCCCAGCCCCAGCGGCACTGCCACAACCAGGTGGGGGCCTACACGCTCCAGCGCGCGATCCACGCACGCCTCAACCGAATCCGTCAGCACGCTTGCCGGCGCGCTTGTGGCTGGGGCACTGCTTGCGGCGGTGTTTGTCGTTGCTTTTTGCTCGGTCTCGGACACGGCTACCCTCCCTGGACAGTCTGATCCCCCGGTTACCGTCTTGTTCCCGCGCTGTTCTGCTATCGCGCGGTTGTCGCTTTGTTACCGCTCTGTTAACGCTCTAGCGCCGCGCCAGGCTCAATCTCGCCCCCGGTTGAAGTACTCCCGGCTGAGCCTGAACACCAGTGGCGACAGCAACAGCAGGGCAATCAGGTTGGGGATGGCCATGAAGGCGTTGAGGGTGTCGGCAATCAGCCACACCAGATCCAACTGTATAACCGTTCCCACCGGAATCGCCACCACCCAGGCCAGTCGGAATGGCAAAATGCCGCGGGTACCCGCCAGGTAAACCACGCAGCGCTCGCCGTAGAAGGACCAACCGATCATGGTGGTAAAGGCAAACAGGCACAGGCCAATGGTGACGATGTACTCACCGCCCGGGAAGGCGCCAGCAAAGGCCATGGAAGTGAGCACCGCGCCGCTTTCACCGCTGGGCAGCACGTCCATAATCACAATCACCAGGCCAGTCATGGTGCACACGATCAGGGTGTCAATAAAGGTGCCGAGCATGGCGATCATGCCCTGCTCCACCGGCTCGTTGGTGCGCGCGGCGGCGTGGGCAATAGGCGCGCTGCCAAGGCCGGCCTCGTTGGAGAAGATGCCCCGGGCCACGCCAAAGCGCAGTGCGGCCATCACCGTGGCGCCGGCAAAGCCACCGGCGGCGGCGCTGCCGTTAAAAGCGCTGTCGACAATGACGGAAACCGCATGGGGGATATATTCCAGATGGGTGACCAAAACAATGACGCTCATCAGAATGTAGCTGAGGGCCATGAAGGGCACCAGCCAGCTGGCCACGGTGGAAATACGGCGAATGCCACCCAGCACCACCGCACCCACCAGCACCATTAGCACCAGGCCGGTGGCCAGTGGCGGTATGGCAAAGGAGTCGCTGAGAATTTCCGACACCGAATTGGACTGGACCGTGTTGGCAATGCCAAAGCCCGCCAGGCTGCCGAAAATGGCGAAGGCATAACCCAGCCAGTGCCAGCGTTTGTGCAGCCCGTTGCGAATGTAATACATGGGGCCACCGCTGTAATTGCCGTCGCTGTCGGTTTCGCGAAAGCGCACGGCGCAAACGGCCTCGGCGTACTTGGTGGCCATGCCCACCAGGGCGGTGATCCACATCCACAGCAGGGCCCCGGGCCCGCCGAGGGCGATGGCGGTGGCCACCCCGGCGATGTTGCCGGTGCCGATGGTGGCCGACAGAGAGGTCATCAGCGCCGCAAAGGGCGAGATGTCCCCTTCGCCCTGCCCCTTGCGCCCCCGCAGCAACAGCCCCAGTGCCGTCGGTATGCGCCGCACCGTGGCAAAGCGCAGGCCGATGCTGAGATAAATGCCGGTGCCCAGCAGCAGCAACAGCATCACTGGCCCCCAGGCAAAGGCATTTATCGCTTGGATGATTTCTGTCATGGCGCCCTCGTCGTTTTATTCTGGGCGCAGTCTAGCAGAGAGCGCCTACAGGCAGGAGTCGGTCTGGGCCAGCAGGCCGAAAATTCCGCCAGTGTGAACAAACACAATATCCCGGCAGTCGGCAAAGCGGCCCTGTTCCAATTCGCGCAGCAGTCCGTAGAAGGCCTTGCCGGTGTAGACAGGGTCCAGCACCAGGCCTTCCATGCGGGCCAGGTCGCGGATGAGGGTGAAAATTTCCGGCCCGGCCTGGCCGTAGCCGCTGCCCACGTAGCCATCCAGCACCCGCGCCGTTACCTCGGCTTCGGGCTGGCTGGGATAGCGCTGGCGCCAGTCGGCCACATCGGCGGCCACCTTGTCGACAAAGTACTGCTCGTCGTCGCAGACATTGACACCCCACACCGTCAGCGGCAGGTGGTGCAACGCCGCCCCGAGGGTCAGCCCGGCCTGGGTGCCGCCAGAGCCGCTGGCGCACACCAAATGGGCGCGCTCGATGCCGGCGGCCTGCAGGTCGCCGGCCAGCTCTTCGGCGGCGGCGATATAACCCCACAGGCCAAGGCCATCGCTGCCCCCGGTGGGAATCACCAGGGCCTTGTGGCCGCGGGCGGCGTAGTCGGCCCGCACCTGCTCCAGCAGCGCGGGCAGTTCGCGCGTGTAGCGCTTGGGCAGGTGAATATCGACCTCGGCCCCGGCCAGCAGGTCGAGAAAATAATTGCCCTCGGCCCTTGCAGGCCGCTCGCCGCGCAGCACCAGGTGGGCCTTGAGCCCGGCCTGGGCGGCCACAAAGGCGGTGGCCCGGCAGTGGTTGCTCTGCAGGCCGCCGCAGGTAACCAGCGTGTCGCAACCCGTCTCCAGGGCGTGGGCCAGGATGAACTCCAGCTTGCGCACCTTGTTGCCAGACAGCAGATTGCCGGTCAGGTCGTCACGCTTGACCCACAAGCGCAGCCCCTTTCCCCAGGCGGCACTCGCCCGGGGCAGGTATTGCAGGGGGGTGGGCGTGCGGGCCAGGTCGACCCGGCGCGGATAGCTGAGGGAGGCAGCTGGCGACATCAGCGTTGGCGGTGGCCCGAGTGAGCCGCGCCGGGCCTTCAGCCGATGGACTTCAGGGTGCCCTTGGGCAGCACCGCGTGCACGTGAACCCGCTGGAACTTCATGTCCACCTTGTCGGCCACGGTGAGCACAATGTAGTTTTCGTCCAGCGCGCTGATGCGCCCGAGAATGCCGGAGCTGGTGACCACCTCGTCGCCCTTGGCCAGGGCCGCCACCATCTGGGCATGCTCCTTCTGGCGCTTGCGCTGGGGGCGAATGGCGATGAAGTAGAACAGGGCGAAAATGCCCACCAGAAAGACAATCTGGAAAATTTCACCACCCGGTGCGGGGGCGGCGCCGGCCTGGGCGTGGGCGCTGGCGATAAACAGACTCATAACAGGTTCCTTGCGATGGGCTCGCCGCTGCAACGGGCGCAGGGGTACGAGCGTTGAAGCGCGCTAATGTACCTGTTTGCCCCGGGCGGGGCAATCGCGGCCCGGTGCGCGGCCGGGTGTGCGGACCAGTGTGCAAATCAGTGCGCAAACCCAGTCCGCAACAGGCGCCCAACCACCGGCAACGTCAGCGTGCAATAGACAGAACCGCGCAGTTTTATGGATGCCAGGCGTCGCACCGCCCCGCCCGGTACAAATAGGTCAACAGGCGGTGCAAATCACTGTGCCGGGCGGTGCAGGCAACCGGCCGCCCTAGTATGATGCCGGGTTTGATAACAAGCGCTGCGCCCACCCCTGCGGGATCGCTCCCGGCCCCGGGCAATGCGCCGCACCCGCAGCACAGGAGCAGACATGAGCACAGAACTGACGGCACTGGTGAGCGCGATGGATACCGCGCGTCAGCAACTCACCGGCCCCAGCGCCCCCTGGGAACTGGACCGGCGCACCATCGACGGCGTTGAGCTGCGCTGTTACAAGCAGGCGCCCATCACCCTGCGTGACGCCATCGACACAGGCCGCGCCCACGGCGACAAGATCTGTGTGACCTACGAAGGCGAGCGCGTGACCTTCGACGCCTTTTTTGACGCCGCCGACCGCATGGCCAGCCACCTGGCCAACCACCACGGGATAGAGCGCGGCGACCGCGTGGCCATTGCCATGCGCAACTACCCCGAGTGGATGATGGCCTTTGTGGCCGCCGTGTCCATTGGCGCCATTGTGGTGCCCCTGAACAGCTGGGGCAAAACAGAGGAGCTCTGCTACGGCCTGCAGGACTCCGGCGCGCGCATTGTGGTGTGCGACACCCAGCGCCTGGCGCTGGTGCGCGATGCCCTGCCCGAACTGGGCTGCAAGGCCATTCTTGTGCGCGATGACGACGCCGGCGATGAATGGGTAGAGCCCTGGGCCGCCAGCCAGCAGCAACCGGCCAAGCTGCCGGATGTGGAGATCAGCCCCGGCGACCTCGCCATCATCATGTATACCTCCGGCACCACCGGCAAACCCAAGGGGGCTGCCTCCACCCACTTTGCCGTGTCGCAGGCACTGTATAACTTTGAATTCCATGCCGCCCAATCGGCCATGGCCAATATGCCCACCATCGAGAAGATGCTGGGTTCGGGCTTTGATTCCGCCACCCTGCTGGCAGTGCCCCTGTTCCACGTCTCTGGCTGCTATGCCGTGTTCCTTGGCAACCTGCGCGGCGGCCGCAAGACTAGCATCATGTACAAGTGGGACCCGGCCCGGGCGCTGGAGATTATCGAATCCGAGCGCATTACGGTGTTCACCGGCGTGCCCACCATGACCATGGCCCTGCTGGAACACCCCAATTTTGCCAGCACTGACACCAGCAGCCTGTTTGCCCTGGGCGCCGGCGGCACCGCCTGCCCGCCCCACCTGACCGACCTGATCTACAGCAAGCTGCCCGATGCCTACCCCGGCACCGGCTATGGCATGACCGAAACCAACGCCACCGGCTCCAGTTGCACCGGCGCCGCCTTCCGCCTGCGCCCCAACGCCGCCGGCAACCTGTCGCCCATCGTGGAAGTGCGCACCGTGAATGAAAACGGCCAGGCCCTGCCCGCTGGCGAAACCGGCGAGCTGTACCTGCGCAGTCCCACCAACGTGCAGCGCTACTGGAACCTGCCCGAGGCCAGCGCCGCCACCTTCATCGACGGCTGGGTGGCCACCGGCGATGTGGGCTACGTGGACGACCTGGGCTTTTTATACGTGGTGGACCGGGTCAAGGACATGGTGATTCGCGGCGGCGAGAACATTTACCCGGTGGAGGTAGAAGGCGTGCTGCTGACCCACCCCGCCGTGCACGAGGCCACTGTGTTCGGCGTGCCCCACGAGCGCTGGGGCGAGGAGCTGATGGCCAGCGTGTACCTTGGCGAAGACAGCGCCACCGAGGACGAGCTGCGCGCTTACCTGGGCGAGCACCTGGCGGCCTTCAAGGTGCCCGCGCGCATCCTGATCAACAGCGACGAGCTGCCCAAGAACGCCACCGGCAAAGTGCTGAAAAAAGCCATCCGGGATGCCTACCTGGCGCAGCACTGAGGCTCGCCGGGGCGGGCGAGCAGCGCTGACGAGACAAGCCAGCGCCCCACCCCCTTTCGCCCCACCCTTTCTTCGCCCCACGCTCTGGCCCCGCCCTCTCGCCCCGGCAAGCCCGGGCGGGGGGCGTCAAGCCTATACCAGCCGAGGCAGGCGGGGCGCTACAGCCCCATAAAATCCGGCACGTTGAAGACCCAGCTTTTCTCCTCCACCCGCCGGCTGATGCGCCAGCCGGCATCGGTGCGCCGGTACTCATCCACATACCACAGGCCCAGCATGAACACCTGGGTGCCGCCATCCGGCATTGCCATCTCCATCGGATTGAAGCACATCACCCGCCCCTTGCCGGTGTCGCCGTCCACACTCACCTGCACGTTGGCGTTCAGGTGCTGACTGTTGGGGAAGACGCCTTCTGCGACCGCCTCTTTCAGATAGGCAATGGTGGTTTCCAGGTCGCCGACGCTACCGCCGAACACGCTGTAGTCAACGTGGGCGTCGCTGGTGAAGATGTTGCGCAGGTCATCGAAGGATTTGTCATCGATGATTTGCGCGTAGTGGAAGACCAGGTCCTGGATTTCCCAGCGGTCTGACATTTCCTGTTGGCTTAGCATGCTGTTCTCCTTATGTGTGCATACCGTGGGCCTGTGTGGCGCAGCGGCAGCGGCTAAAAATCCAGTGGCAGGCCGAGATGGCGCTGGTAGATGCGATCCCGGTGGGCGCGCAGGCGCGGTGTCATCAGGGCGCCGATGGCCTCCCCGCCAGAACTATAGGTTGTGCGCATGAAGGGCGGCATGGGGCAGACGTCTTCCGGCAGCGGGTCGATCATGGTGGCGAAGGTGGCCCAGTAGATGTCCGCCGCTCCCAGGGCGTTGCCGACAAAGTACGCCCTGTTCTCTTCCTCGGCCTGCGCCAGCACCGCATCCAGGTGCGCGCTGATCGCCTGCAACTCTGCCAGGGCAGCCTCAGCCGCGGCGGCGCTCCAGCCGTATTTGGCGGCCATGCGGGCCACCGCCGCCGGCGGCTCATCCAACTGCATGCCCGGCGCCAGCAGCAACAGGCGCCGCTGCCAGCCAAAACCGTTCACGCCCGCAATCAGGGCGCACAGGCCAATGGCCTGCGCGCGCAGGCCCGGCTCCCGGGGCAGCAGGGGCGCCTGCGGCGCCAGCCGCTCGGCATGCTGCAGAATATCCAGCCAGTGGCTGGCGGGCGGCAGACTGTCGCCAACCAGTACCGGCGCCGAATCCTGCCCGGTCCAGGCGCGCAGGGCGTCGTTGGCCTGCCCCGCGTCCTGGCGCACCGGCAGGTAATCCAGCCCCTTGTGGGCCAGGATGCCCTTGGCGGCCTCGCCCCAGGGGCCCGGCACGCCGGCGGTCAGTACCAGCTTCAGGCCCGGCTGGGCGCGGGCATCCTCAACGTCAACGTAATCCATAGGCAGTCCGTATGCGCTGCTTACTTGTCCAGCTTGAACACGCGCAGGGCGTTTTCGCGCAGGAACTTGGGCCACACTTCATCGCGGAAGGGCACGTCCGGCATTTCTTTGAAGATGCGATCCAGCGATAGCCCCATGGGGAAGTAGCCGGCGTACATCACCTGGTCGGCGCCGCGGGTGTTGGCGAAATGCACAATGTCCTTGGGGTAGTGCTTGGGCGCGAAGGCGCTGGTCATGTAATGCAGGTTGGGGTACTTGAGCATCATCTTCCAGGCCACATCGGTCCAGGGCTCGCAACCGTGGCGGGTCACCACGTTCAGCTCCGGGAAGAACCACAGCACCTCGTCCAGCAGCTCCACCTTCTGGGGGCCAAAGGGCAGGCGCGGGCCGGGGATGCCCATGCAGGGGCAAAACGGGATATCCAGCTCCACCAGCTTGGCGTAGATGGGGTACCACTTCTTGTCGTTGACCGGCACCGGCGGGCAGATCATGGCCGGCGAGGCAGTCACGGCCTTGATGTCGAACTCTTCCTTCAGCGCGACGATGGTGCGCACCTCGTCCATGCCGTTGTTGGGGTTGGCTTCGTAGCAGGCAAAGAAGCGATCGGGAAAACGGCGCAGGGCCTCTTTGTGCTGTTCGGCGTAGGGGCCAACGCCAATCATGGCGCGCTCAATGCCGTGCTTGTCCATCTGCGCCACGGTGTAGGCCACATAGTCATCCTGCCCGTCGATCTGGGGGATGTCCTTGAACATGTACTGGGCCGGCATTTTGAACATCTCATGGCTCTGTTTGTCCATGAGCATCGGTTTGATCCACTCGTAGAAGTGGCTGTTGTCGTCGCCGGGAACGGCCAGCATCAGGTCGATGACGCCGATATCTTTGGGCATGGGCATTGGGGGGTCTCCAGTGTGTGTCAGCAATCCCACCATTGTGGCCAAACCGGCGTGGCCCACAAGCAGACACAGCGCCGGGGCGGGAGAATCCCACCCCGGGCTTAAATGGATGTACCGGTAACCAGCCGGTCAGGCTACGTCAAACACTATCGGCATTTTCTTGATGCCGTTGATGAAGTTGGAGCGCAGCCAGCTGACTTCACCGTCAAAGCGGGGGTTGCGCACGTGCTTGAGGATCTCGGTAAAAATCACTTCCAGCTCCAGCCGCGCCAGGTGCGACCCCAGGCAGAAGTGCTGGCCAATGCCAAAGGCGCGGTGCTCGTTGCGCACGTCTTCGCGCCGGTTGCGGGTGATGTCGAAGGTATCGGGCTCTTTGAAGTTGGCCTCGTCGGCACTGGCGGCCCCGTAGTAAAGCTGCACCCGGTCACCCTTGCGAATCACTTGCCCGCCCAGTTCTACGTCTTCCATTGCAGTGCGCTTGAAGGCTATCACCGCCGGGTTAAAGCGCAAGAATTCCTCGATGGCATCGCCAATCAGGCTCGGGTCGTCCACCAACTTCTGGTACTGCTCGGGGTGTTCCATCAGCAGGCGCATGCCCTGGCTGGTGACGGTGCGGGTGGTCTCGTTGCCGGCCACAATCAGCAGCATGAAGAAGTTGCAGAACTCGTCGTCGGTGAGGGGTTCGTCCTCCACCGTGCCTTCCAGCAGGGTGTTGACGATGTCCTCCTGGGGCTTCTCTTTATGGGCGGCGGCGATATCCATGGCCATCATGAACATTTCCACCATGGCGTTGGTGCCGTCCTCCGGCGAGGTGGTGAGATCCGGGTCGTCCATGCCGAGCATGATGTTGGTCAGCTCGAACAGGCGCTGGCGACGCTCGATGGGCACCCCCATCAGTTCGCAGATGGCCAGCAGGGGCAGCTCCATCGCCACGTCCTCAACGAATTCACAGCGCCCGCCCTCCACGGCGCGGCTCACGATATCCCGGGCGATCTGCTCAAAGCGGCCGCGGTAGCTCTCCACCTTGGCCGGGGTAAAGGCATTGCGAATCAGGCGCCGGTATTTCAGGTGCTGGGGCGGGTCCATGTTGATCATCAGCAGGCGCAGCATGGCCAGGTCGTCGTCCGTGGCCGGCTCGTGCAGCATGCAGCTGCGCTCGTGGGAGGAGAACAGCTTGGGGTTCTTGGACACATAATCGAGCTCTTCCTGGCGACTGATCACCCAGTAGCCCGGGTGGTCACCCACCGGCTCGTGCCAGTACACCGGCGCCTCGTTGCGCAGGTAGCGGTACATCTCGCGCGGATGACCGCCCTTGAAAGTGTCGGGGTTGATCAGGTCGATATGGGGACAGCCGCTCATGTTGGCACCTCTCGCTGGTGGTGGGCGCCCTGGCGGGCGCTTATGGGCAAAATACTACTCACTAATAGGCATTAGTCCAATAGGGCTGGGCGGAAAATTTTTTGGCTCGCGCTGGATGATTATGGGCAGCCGGCGCAGAGCGTACCGCCCGCCCCGCTACAGGCTCAACCCCAGCCGCGCTCAGCCGCCAGAGAGCGCGCCCAGCACAATGAAGGGCTCGTGCCCGGCGCTCACCGCCGGTGGCAGGGGGGCGTCCGGCGGCTGGTCGGAAATATCCTGATTGCAGGCATAAAAGCGCACATAGGCCCGGCGCTGGCCGCTGTGGCGGTCGCGCATGGTGCCGAGCAGGCTGGGATAGCGCTGCTCCAGCGCAGCCAGCAGCGCGCGTTGGGTGGCGGGGCCCTGCAGCGCCAGGCGCACGGGGTTTTGCGCGCCGCTGAGCCGGAGCAAGGGGGCCGGCAGAATCACGTCGATCATGGCGGGCTCAGTTTAGGGTTTGCACTTCCACCGACAGCACCGCCGGCAGATGGGCGGCAATGGTCTGCCAGCTGTCGCCGCCATCGTTGGAGGCATACACCTGCCCGCCGGTGGTGCCGAAGTAAATGCCACCGGGGTCGCACTGGTCCACAGCCATGGCATCGCGCAGCACATTTACATAGCAGTGCTGCTGCGGCAGGCCGTGGCTGAGGGGTTCCCAGTCGCGGCCGCCACTACGGCTGCGGTACACGCGCAGCTTGCCCTCAGGCGGGTAGTGTTCGGAGTCACTCTTGATCGGCACCACGTAAATGGTTTGTGGCTCGTGGGGGTGCACGGCAATGGGAAAGCCGAAATCCGACGGCAGGTTGCCACTCACCTCCACCCAGCTGTCGCCGCCATCGTCGCTGCGCATCACGTCCCAGTGCTTTTGCATGAACAGGGTATCCGGCTGGGACGGGTGGGCGGCAAGGCGGTGCACGCAGTGGCCCACTTCCGCCCCGGGTTCGGGCAGCTGTTCGGAATGCAGGCCCCGGTTGATGGGCTTCCAGGTTTCGCCGTGGTCGTCGCTGCGAAAACTGCCGGCGGCGGAAATGGCCACGGTAATGCGCCCCGGCCGCGCGGGGTTGAGCAAAATGGTGTGCAGGCACATGCCCCCTGCCCCGGGCATCCAGTCGCGCCCGGTGCCGTGCTGGCGCAGGCCGGGCAGCTCGCACCAGCTGTGGCCCCCGTCGCGGCTGACGAACAGGGCGGCGTCTTCGGCGCCGGCATAAACCGTGTCCGGGTCGTCCGCCGCCGGCTCCAAATGCCAGATGCGCTTGAAGGTCCAGGGCCGCAGGGAGCCGTC
Source organism: Parahaliea mediterranea (assembly GCF_003402235.1). Lineage (GTDB taxonomy): Bacteria > Pseudomonadota > Gammaproteobacteria > Pseudomonadales > Halieaceae > Parahaliea > Parahaliea mediterranea. The sequence continues at coordinate 126,001 of NZ_QEWO01000001.1, read as the reverse complement.
GTACCACTGGTGCTGCCCCACCTCACCCTGGTAGCTGAAGTCGTTGCCCACCGCGGCCCAGGTGGCGCCGCCGTCGTCCGAGCGCTGGATGACCTGCCCGAACCAGTCGCTGGCCTGGGACGCATACAGCCGCTGTGGGTCCGCCGGGGAGCCCGCCAGGTGGTAGATCTCCCAGCCGCCAAACAGCGGGCCGTCGATCCGCCACTGCCTGCGATTGCCATCTGCGTGAATGATAAAGGCGCCCTTGCGGGTGCCCACCAGAACCCGTACTCCCTGCATTGCCGACTCCTGTGCTGGCCCAGCGCCAGGTTGCAAACACTGCAGTAAAAGTAGACTAGTATTGCCGCTATGACTGCGATTTCTGCCTGCCAATCGGCCGCGCGCCGCCCCCGATGGACACCCTGAGCCGCGACGAGTTGCTGCGCTACAGCCGGCAGGTATCGCTGCCGGAGGTGGGCCTTGAAGGCCAGGCCCGCCTGCGCCGGGCGCGGGTGCTGTGCATTGGCGCCGGCGGCCTGGGTGCGCCGGTGGCGCTGTACCTTGCCGGAGCCGGCGTTGGCACCCTGGCCCTGGTGGATGCGGACCGGGTGGATGCCAGTAACCTGCAGCGCCAGGTGCTGTTTGGCAGCGACGATGTCGGCGAGCTCAAAACCCGCGCCGGCGCGCGCCGCCTGCGTGCCCTCAACCCCCATGTCACTGTCGATGAACACCCGCTGCACCTGAGCGCAGACAATGCCCTGGCATTGATCGCTGCCTACGATGTGGTGGTGGATGGCAGCGACAACTTCGCCACCCGCTACCTGGTCAACGATGCCGCGGTGCTGTGCCAGCGGCCCCTGGTGCATGCCAGCGTGTTCCGCTTTGAAGGTCAGCTCAGCGTGTTCAACGCCGATGGCGGGCCCTGCTACCGCTGCGTGTTTCCCGAAGCGCCGCCAGCGGCCCTGGTGCCTTCCTGCGCCGAGGGCGGCGTGCTGGGCATGCTGCCCGGCCTGTTTGGCAACCTGCAGGCGCTGGAGGCGATAAAGCTACTGCTTGGCATTGGCTGCCCCCTGAGCGGCCGCCTGCTCAGCTACGACGCCCTGCAGGCCAACTGGCGCGAGTACCCCCTGCAGCGCGACCCCCAGTGCCGGGCCTGCGGCGCCCGCGCCGACATTACCCGGGAGAGCTTTTCCGCCGTGCACGCCGCCGTGCATGCCCGCGCCTGCACCGACAGTGACACGCCACGCCTCAGCCCCGGCGAACTGCAGCGCGCGCTGGCCGCACCCAACCCGCCACGGCTGCTGGATGTGCGCGAAGCCGGCGAAGTGGCCCTTGGCACCCTGCCCGGCGCGCTGCACATTCCCCTCGCTGAGCTGCCCCGTCGCCTGCAAGCGCTGGATTCGCAGGCCAGCTGGGTGATTACCTGCCAGCGCGGGCCGCGCAGCGAACAGGCACTGGCGCTGCTGCACGACGCCGGCTTTACCTCACTCGCCCTACTGGCAGGCGGTATGGAGGCCTGGCTGCAGGCAGGCGGGGATTTAACGACGGAAAAAAGTGCACCACCTTGAATTAGAACCTTGGGTATGTAATCTTTCTTGCAACAATAATGACCGGCACCGCCGACAACGAGAGATTGCAGCGCTATGCATCCACCCAGCACCCTCACGGATTCTGCCTTCCATCTACTTCGCCCGAACCGCCTGCCCCGCCGCATCGCACACGCAGGCGTAGCGCTGGCTGGCGCACTCACCCTGCTGCTGGGGGCCTGCAGCGACAGCGGCGATTCCCACACGCCCCCGGCGCCGCCGCCGCAGCCCGAGCCGCCCGTTTACAGCTTCAACGCAGTGGATGAGCGCTTCCAGCGTTTTCTGGATGAGAGCGCGGTGTTTGATGGCATCTCCTACACCGTTGTGGATCGCGAACAGGGCATGGTGCACGAATCCGCCTTTGGGGATCACAGCCTGGACACGGTGGTGATGCTCGCCTCCACCAGCAAGATGCCGGCAGCCGCCCTGCTGATGGCCCTGCACGAGGATGACAGCCTCAACTTCGACATTGAGGCCAGCATCGACAACTACCTGCCCTGGGAGGGCGTGTACGGCGGCGCCACCAGCGTGCAGTTGCTCAGCAATACATCCGGCATTCCGGGCCTGGAGGCGCTGTCCAGCTACGGCGCCCACCTGTGCCAGTACGCCCCCAGCGGCACCCTGGAGGCCTGCGCCCAGACCATCTACGCCACCCTGCTGCCCGGCACTGAGGCGCCGGGCACGGCCTACAGTTACGGCGGTTCCCAGTGGCAACTGGCCGGCGCGGTGGCGGAACAGGTGAGCAACAGCAGCTGGCGCCAGGCCTTTGACCGGTACATCGCCGAGCCCTGCGAACTGGAGGTTTTCCAGTACGGCAACATGTGGAGCGACCTTGGCGGCTGGACCGGCAGCCCAGACAGCCTGCGCGGCCTGGACAACCCCAACATTGAAGGCGGCGCCATCAGCAGCCTGCAGGACTACGCCAAGCTGCTGCTGATGACCCTGCGGGGCGGCCTGTGCGGCGAGCAGCGGGTGCTATCGGAACACGCCCTGGCCTTTATGCGCGAAGACCGGGCCGGCCAGTTCGGCACGCCCTACGGCATGGGTTGGTGGATTGCGGCACCCGACAACGACGGTGAGCGCCCCACCGTGTTTTACGACCCCGGCGCCTTTGGCGCCGTCGCCTGGATTGATACCGCGCGCGAGATTGGCGGCTACGTTGCCATCGACGATTACAGCCGCACCGACGCCGAAGCCCCCGTGGCGCTGGTGCTGAACAAGATCATCGCCCTGGTGGCTGAGGAAGTGGACCGGGCTCGGGCCGAGGCAGCCGCCAACTGACACAGCGCCCCGGCCCAGGCGCTCAGATCGGTGAACCGGGGGGCGCCTTCAGCCGCTGCAGGCCACCCAGGGCGTCGGCATCATCGATAAAGCGGCCGATCTGGGCGGCCAGAAAGCGATAGTGGGCCCGCCACGCGGGGCTGGCGACCGGCGCCTGTTCCTCCAGCCGTGGCTGCAGTGCCAGCAGGGCATCCAGGGCCTCGGCCCGGGCCTGGTTCTGGGCGCCGGCATTGCCTGCCAGCGCCATCAGGCGCTCCAGCGTTACCGTATTCACCACCCGTTGCATGGCCCCGGCGTTGCCCTTGCCGGGCTCGGCGTAAAAGGTGGCCGCCAGCAGGGCATCCAGCAGGTCGGCAAAGGCCGGCTGGGCCGCCGAGCGGGCACGGTTGTTGTTCATGCGCGCGGCGCGGGTGGGGTTCAGCAGCAAATCCACACTCATGCCCGCTGCCACTTCGGCGGCGGCCATCGGGTCCAGCACGTAGCCGGTCTGGCGCGGGAACAGCTCCCGGTCGTCACCGGAGCCGGGCGGGCGCGGTGGAATCAGCGCCAGCAGCTCCGGGCGCAGGGCCAGGGCCTCGGGGCGCAGGGTTTCCAGCAGGGCCGCAATGGCCTCCCGCTGGCGGGCCGGGGTAATCATCGCCGTGGGCACCTGGCCGTCACCGCGCAGGGCGTAGGCGAACTCCTGGCCACCGATGAGTGTCGCCGCCGCCTGCACCTGGTAGCGGTGCATCAGGTACATGGGCACCAGGGCGTCCTCAATGCTCGCCATGGGCCGGCCGATGCGAATGGTGCGCTCGGAGAACTGCGCCAGCACCTTCTCGCGCAGGCCCATCAGCCGCTTAAGTTCCGCCACCGGGTCGCTGCCGTTGTCCCACAGGCTGCCACGCGGGTGGGCGGGGCCCGCGCTCACTGCAAAGGCGTCGCCACGGGAGTGCACATCGGCCACAAAGTGCAGGCCCTTGGCGTAGGTGTCGCGGATGATCTGCTCGCGCGTGGCGGCCACATCAGTGCCCTCGGGGAAGTCCTGGTAACCGTAGAGAATGGCGCGCTTGTCCCATTCGCCCATGCCAACGGTATAAGCCTGCGACAGGTCCACTTCACCGCGCTCATTGAGGGTGACATAGGGGTGGGGGTAGTCCATCACCGATGCCCGGCCGTCGGTGCTGCCGGCAAAGTTGTGCTCCAGCCCCAGGGTGTGCCCCACTTCGTGGGCAGACAGCTGGCGAATACGCGCCAGGGCAAAGTCCTGCAGCGCCTGGGGCACCTTGCCATCCTCGGCGTAGGGGGCGGTGAGCCCTTCCGCCAGCAGGTAGTCCTGGCGCACCCGCAGGGAGCCGAGGGTCACATGACCCTTGATGATCTCCTGGGTACGGGGGTCGCGCACACTGGCGCCGTAGGACCAGCCCCGGGTGGAGCGATGCACCCACTGGATCACGTTGTAGCGCACATCCATCGGGTCGGCGTCTTCGGGCAGCATCTTCACCTGAAAGGCATTCTGGTAACCGGCGGCTTCAAACGCCGCGTTCCACCACAGGGCGCCTTCAATCAGTGCGCTGCGCACCGGCTCCGGCGCACCGCGATCCAGGTAGTACACAATCGGCTCCACCGGCTCGCTCATCGCGGCTGTTGGGTCGCGCTTTTGCAGCCGGTGGCGCCAGGCGTAGGTCTGGCCCAGGGGTTCGCCGATGGCAGTGCCGTAGTCATAGCGCAGGCTGGTGTAGCTGGGGTCGATAAAGCCCGCGCGGGGGTCGTAGGGCAGCGGCTCGTAGCCGGGCTCCGGCAGGCGCACGAACGAGTGGTGCTGGTGCACCGTCACCGCCCGGGCATCCGGGGTCACCGTGCCGATAAGGCGGCCGCTGGCGTCTCCGGCCAGGGTCACCATGGCCTCCACTTCGGTATTGTCGGGGAAGGCCCGGGTGCGCGGCAGGAAGATGGCAGAGCGCTGGGGGTCGGCCTTGTAGCTGCCCTGCTCCGCCTCCTTCAGCCGCCCGGCCACATTGTGGGCATCGCGCAGGAACCACTCAGTGGCATCCACCAGCACGCGCCCCTGGCTCTGGGCAACAATCGCAAAGCCCCCCAGAGCCGAGCGGGCGAAGGCCTCGGTCATGGCCTGCTGCTCGTCGGGGTTGTCGCTGGTGGCCACATAGGTGGGGTTGTCCGCCAGCAGCAACACCTTGTTGCCAGAGCGCACAAAGCGCGCCAGGTACGTCTCCCCCAGTTGCCCACGGTCAAGCCCCAGGTCGTTGGAGCCAACGCCCCGGGCCAGGCTGCTCACGTAGATAAAGGGCGCTTCCAACTCCGCCACTTCCAACAGTAGCTTGCCGTCGTCTTCATCCCAGTACAGGTCCACAAAGCCGTCGAGGTGCTGCATGCCCCGGGTGTGGGTGTCAATGCCGGGCAGGCCGGCCGGGGCCTTGTCGTCATTGCCGCAGGCCACCAGGGCAACACCCAACAGGGCGAGAAGGAAGGCTCTCATGCCGTTCTCCGATAGCGAAAAGCGGGCAGTGTAACAAGCTGATTGGCAAAGCTGGAGTGAACGGCCGCCGCTGAGTGATTCCGCCACGTTGGTGGCTTGGCGATTTCCCGAACGCCCGCGCCCACTGCACCAGCACTGGGCGCGGGGGATGGGCGGCTGCCCTGTTTTTGCCCTGCCGCTTCTGTCCGGCGGCGTTGTAGCAGCCTGCTATCTGCCACCCACCGTCCACAGGCCCTACAAACACACGCCCACAAAGGCTCCGCCTGTGCCGTGGCCATCGGGCTTTGCCATCTGGTACAGAATTTGCTCTTCTTGGCATCATTGGAACAGCGGCAGATAACCCAAGAGAATTGCCATGCAGGAATCCTACATACATATCGAGTTCGACCAGGAGCGCACCCTGCAAGATCAGGTGAAGGAGCACCTGGTGGCCCTGATCCTGAACGGCAAGCTGCCCGCCACCGAACCCCTGCCCTCCTCCCGCCGTATGGCCGGCATGCTGAAGGTGTCGCGCAATACCATCGTGCTGATTTACGAACAACTGGTGGATGCCGGCTACCTGATCAGCAAACCCCGCTGCGGCTACTACGTGGCGCCGGCCTTCGCCAACCCGGAGATGCTGCTGGGCGACGATGCCGCCAGCGACGCCACACCCGTACAATGGCAGCGGCGCTTCTGCATTCGCCCCGGCAACGAGCGCAACATCGTCAAACCCAACAACTGGGCGAGCTTTGAATACCCCTTTATTTACGGCCAGGTGCAGCACGAATTCTTCCCCATCGAACAGTGGCGCGACTGCGCCCGCAAAACCCTGCACGAGCGCTGGAGCCGGCACTGGATAGACGACCGGGTAGACACCGACGACCCCATGCTGATCGAACAGCTGCGCACACGGCTGCTGCCGCGGCGGGGCATCTACGCCGAGGCCAGCGAAATTCTGGTGACCATCGGCACCCAGAACTCCCTGTACCTGCTGGCCAACCTGCTCTGCCGCCCCGGGGTAAAAGTGGGCCTGGAAGACCCGGGCTTTCGCGACGCGCGCAATATCTTCGCCACCTTCGGCGCCGACCTGCACCTGCAGGAAGTGGACGATGCCGGCCTTGTAGTGGATCAGCGGCTGGAGGACTGCGACTACCTCTACCTCACCCCGAGCCATCAGGTGCCCACCGGCGCCGTGCTTTCGGCCGCGCGCCGCAAAGCCCTGCTGCAGATGGCCGAGCAGCACGACACCGTGCTGATCGAGGATGACTACGACGCCGAAATAAACATGCAGGACAACCCCACCCCGGCGCTGAAGGCGATGGACCGCAACAGCCGCGTGGTGTACATCGGCAGCATGTCCAAATCCATTTCGCCGGGGTTGCGCATCGGCTTTATGGTGGCCGATGAAGAGCTGATCAACGAAGCCCGCTCCCTGCGCCGGCTCATGTATCGCCACCCGCCCGCCAACAACCAGCGCCAGCTGGCCCTGTTCCTGTCACAGGGCTACTACGACGCCTACCTGCGCAAAATTCGCGAGCTGTACCGCTCCAAACTGGAGCGCATGGTGCAAGGTGTAGAGCACTACCTACCGGGCATGCTTGGCGGTTCCGTCAGCTCCGGCGCCACCTCCCTGTGGCTGCGCGCGCCTAATGGGATAGACAGCGAAGCGCTAGCCTGGCGCGCCGCCAAACAGAGCGTGCTGATCGAACCCGGCGGCATTCACTTCGCCGGCGAACAGCCTCCGGCGAACTACTTCCGCATGGGCTTCTCCGCCATTGCCGCGCACAAGATCACCCCTGGTATCCAGACACTGGCGGGGTGTTTTGAGTGATAAGGTCCGCTGAATCGGGTTGATTTGGCTGGGCTGATTCATGTTTGCTCCATCGACATACAATTGCATTTTTCCATGCAGATAGAGCACGAAGCACGCCGGACCTGCAGTGCCTCTGGTACTTCCCCAACCGACACCGCTAAAACTACTTCAACTCAAAACTAATAATCATGCTTGATTACGCCCATGGCCCGCGCCATTTCAAAACTACTGGCGCTTCCCTAAACATAACTCATCAATCGCTCGTTCCTGTATGATAGCCAGCGCTTTCAGAACAATCTGTACTTCGCTTGGAGACAAATTCGCCAAGTCATCATCCATCTTGTCTACCCGTGTATCACTAAAACGTGATTGGAGGTCAATGCCAAGTGGCGTGAGCGCAATGCGGACTTCCCGTCGATCAGACCCATCGCGATCCCGCTGGATATAGCCTTTACTCACCAACTGTTCAATCTGCCGGCTAACTGTTGAAGGGTCTTTAACAGACCACTCCGCTAGCTGACTCTGGGCCAGCATGCCGTGATCCCACAACTGGTTCATCAAGACAGCTTCCTCCGGCGACAGATTAATCTGCACCTTGCGGACGCGCTGCATGGCGAGCTTGCGCAGAATATTGCCCGCGCGGGTGATCTGGTAGGTAATTGATTGGCTTAAGTCCATATGTAAACCCGCTGAATTATCGCTTCTCTGGGAAATCAACCGCACTTATCCCGGCTGCAGGACATTTCGGTACAGATAGTTATAAAAGTGTATATTACATTATTTGTAATATACAATTATTCTGATTGCTCGTTCGCTGACCCTAATAACAGGATGCAGAAACAATGACGCAATCTCGGCACCCAAACCGCACCCTTAACCGCCGCCAACTCTTCGAAGCTGCCACCTCCGTCGGGGCATTCATGGCTTTGTCCAGTCTACCGCTGGGAACCAATGCCGCTGCCAAGACGACACTCGCCTCCAAGGATGTTGCTTCAAGGGCAAAAGCGGTCACTGACTCCATCGGCGAGGCCGTGCAACGTGCGCTGCGCCGGACGAGCGACAAGACCGAGCTCGGACAGGCCAGCGGTGCACTTCACGTTCTCAGCAACCTGAATCTTGGCTTGGCGATGAATATGTACAACGCCGACCCATTGAATCCCACCGTGTTCAATTACATGAACACCCACGTGAAACAGGGTGGCGACAACGCCGACGCATTCTACTCCGGGTTCGCAGTTGATGCTCGCTACGAATACCGGCTTTACGGCAACCTTGGAACCGCGAGCTACTCCTCATTCACAACTGTCGAACACGCCGACAATACACCTTGGGGTGGTGGTATGGGGGCCGCACTTTACAACCACGAGCTCCAAGTGAGCGACAACGGCGACTTCGAACTCACGATCAGTGCTCGGCCTCGCCAAGGCAATTGGCTAAAAATCACTGATCGGGATTTTCGCATCACTATCCGGCAATTCTTCGCTGACTGGGAAAATGAAGTGCCCATGCGCGTCACAGTTGAGCGTATTGGGGCGTCTGAGCCAGCACCCTATCGCAGTGCTGAGCAGATAATGCAGGCCCTCGAACACAGCGCCCGCTGGACAGACCTGACCGTCGACTTTTGGCAAGACGCGATGGATATGTTCCGAAAGTACCCCAATGAATTTCGCAGTTGGCGCGAACTGACGGGAGACGGAGTCAACGCCACACCCGGTGGTGATCCTGAAAACTGCTTCTGGCAAGTACCCCACGGTAAAGCACTGATCCTGCGAGTCCGACCACCGGAATGTCGTTACTGGAATCTCGAATTCAACAATCCGTGGTGGGAAACCATGGACTACCGGTTCTTCCTGTCCGGCACTAACGCTCATCATGCGGTACTTGAAGATGACGGTGAGCTCATTGCCGTTATTGCCCACAGCGACCCTGGCCTACCCAACTGGCTCGAAACCTGCGGCCACACTGAAGGCATGATGGGCCGACGTTGGATGTTCGCAGATAAAAACCCACGCTATACCACTGAGCTGGTAGATCACGAAGCGCTATTCCGTCACTTACCCAGCCAAGTCAAGAAAATTACCCCGGATGAGCGTAAACGTCAGAGAGATGGTCGACTGCAAGGCTTGTACCGCCGGTTTCAAACCCTATAAGGCTGATATGGATAGTTTCGATACTAAGGAAAACAGCATGCACTCAATTCAATTTCGTTGCCGCCTGTTGACGATCGCAACACTTGGGGCCATAGCACTTAGCCATCCTCTGAAAACATTAAGCGCGAATCAATTGGAAGAGGTTGTAGTCACAGCACAAAAGCGCGCCGAGTCGCTGCAAGAGGTACCAATCTCCATCGTCAGTTTCAATCAGGACAAGCTTGCGACGCTGAGAATCGACGAACTGACCGATATCGGCGCTTCCATACCCGGGTTTGTCGTCAATAACCTCAATAATGACCCCGCCGCAGTACGCCTCTTCATCCGCGGAATTGGTGGCAATTCAGTCCAAATTACCCAAGACCCATCGGTTGCCCTATACATGGATGGGGTCTACATCGGTAGTGCTTTTGGGACGGGATTTGAGGGCGTCGATGTCGAGCGCATAGAGGTACTCCGGGGGCCTCAGGGAACGTTGTATGGTCGAAATGCTACCGGCGGAGCTGTGAACGTGATCACCCGCAGGGCTTCAACTGAAGCTTTCGTCTTCGAGCAGGATTTCAGCGCTGGTAACCTCGGCGCCTTCAAATCCTCAACCTCACTGAATATCCCGATTTCGAGTAACGTCGCTGCAAAGCTCAACTATCTGAAATCAGATCGAGACGGCTATGTTTCCAATGATGGCCTCGGTTTGGACTTCGGTCGCGAAAACCGCAATGCGGTTGTGTTCGATCTCCATATGGCTCCTAGCGATTGGCTCAGTGCCGACTATCGCTTCGAGCGTACGAATATGGACGACAGTCAGCGCCTGGAGCAGGTAGTTGAGCTCGACCCAAGTGGTGCGCTCGCTTTCTCCACCGACATTCAGCAATGGAGCCCTGACCGCTTAGACGATGTCACTGCAGTTCGATCAATCAGTGCCAACGACCTCGAACTGCAGTCTCACAGCCTCCACATCAATTGGGACCTCTCAGAGGCGGTATCTTTGCGGTCAATTACCGCCTACCGAAAATTTGAGAACGAAGCCTATTCCGATCCTCTGTCTACGGCTATCGGTAATGGTACCTTTTACAATAACGCGCCATACGATGCCGTATTCCATACAGACTACAAACAATTCTCGCAAGAGTTCCAATTAGTGGGCGGCATAAATCGCTTTGAATATGTGGCAGGGGCTTACCTGTTCCGTTCAGAGGCATCATGGGCCGTCAATCAAGTTTCTATTGGTTTCCCACTCGGCCCAAATTTCTCTGACACGGAAAACTCATCGGAGGCACTGTTCGGACAGGTAACATACACGCCTGAATTCCTCGAATCTCGCCTTCACCTGACGCTGGGCGCTCGGTACTCGGCAGAAAACCGACAAGCGAATAGAACCAATATCAATATTACGCCGCCGATGATCGACGCGGAGTATGACAAGGATTTTTCCAAGTTTAATCCCGCTCTAACGGCATCCTGGGACCTCGGTGATAATGCAAATCTATATGCCAAAGTAATGACTGGATTCAAATCCGGCGGCACGTCCATGAGCTCCCCCAACGTCGTCTTATATCAAAAGGGCTTTGATGAAGAGGAGGTTGTTAGCTATGAGATGGGTTACAAAGGAGAACTTCTGGAGCGAAGTGTCCGGCTGAACGCTGCCGCGTTTTATACTGAAATGGACGGGAGTCAGACAAGTGTACAAACCGGTGCTGCGCCCAGCGCACGTGATTTCCTGCCAGTGGATGGAAACACCTTCCAGGGCATAGAGATCGATTCCACCTTATTGCTGCCTGCCGGTTTCAGTTTTTCATTGGCGTACAGTTTTCTGAAGACAGAGCTCGGCGAGGATTCCGTCACTTCAGCAGCTGGGATTACGCACCTTGTCGATGAGTTTCCCTATGCCCCGGAACATAGTGGGACGCTATCGCTAGACCACTACCTTGCATTACCCGTTGGGGAACTGACAAGCTCCATTGAGTACAGCTATCAAGACGAAACTTTCAGCTCCGTCAACGAGAACGACAATACCACGTTACCAAGCTACTCACTCCTTGGCGCCTCAATCGCGTGGAAGGATATCGAGCTAGGGGCTTCGCTAGGATACCTCGACATCCAGCTGTGGGGCAGGAACCTGCTTGATAAGGAATACGCGATTGTCAGTACGGCATCTTGGCAAGCTTTTGGCGCGAGCAACCTGACTACCTTCGGCGATCCACGCACTTACGGGATCACTCTCAGCTACCGTTCAAGGTATTGATTACCTCCCGACCCCGGCGACTATCTAAGTAGTCGCCGATAGGGCAAAAAAAAGCACCGTTCGATCAATATTGCACATTTCGAGAGCCAATCTTTCAAATTACTTACCGTCTGTAATGTCCGGATAGATATCTCCCGTAGCGAGAAAACGGGGCCAGCCACCTCGAACAAAGGGATGCGAAAACATAACATTGGACTGCCCAAAGACGGCTTTGCGGCGTATCTAGCCAATTGGGTAATCCACATTTTCAACAGGAAACACTCACCCTTCCCCAAGGGAGCTGCACACCGCCCCCACCACAACGCAAATCACCGCCCGAGACGGTATGATGGCAGCCCGCTTCACTACCGGACACTAACCATGCCCAATACCGTTTTCATCACCGGCGCTACCTCCGGCTTTGGCCTGGCCTGCGCCCACCGCTTTGCCGAGCAGGGCTGGAACCTTGTTTTCACCGGGCGGCGCACGGAGCGCTTGCAAGCCCTGCAAAAAGCACTGGAACCGCGCTGCGCGGTGCTGCCACTCACGCTGGATGTACGCGACACCGATGCAGTGCAGGCCGCTGTGACGGCGTTGGAAGCGCCCTTCGACAAGGTGCATACGCTCATCAACAATGCCGGCCTGGCCCTCGGTACGGAGCCCGCCCAGCACTGCGACCTGGAAAAATGGCATCGTATGATCGACACCAACGTCAAGGGCCTCACCACTGTCACCCACGCCCTGTTACCGCGCCTGATTGACAACGGCGCGGGTGCCAGCATCATCAACATCGGCTCTGTGGCCGGCCACTGGCCCTACCCCGGCGGCAATGTGTACTGCGGCACCAAGGCCTTTGTGGAGCAGTTCTCCTACGCCCTGCGCGGCGACCTTCAGGGCACCGGCGTGCGCGTTACCAACCTGGCGCCGGGCCTGTCTGAAAGCGAATTTACCCTGGTGCGCACCGACGGCAACCAGGATGCCCACGACGCCCTCTACGCTGGCGCCAACCCCATCCAGCCCGAGGACATTGCCGATACTTGTTGGTGGCTGGCCTCGCTGCCGCCACACCTCAACGTCAATGCGCTTGAGTTGATGCCCGTGCGCCAGTCCTTCTCGCCCCTGTCGATTCACCGGGAGTAGACCGGGGCGGTGCGCCGCCGTGACACGCCCTGCCCCGGTTGTTAGCATAAAGCGCGACCACTGGCTCCAGCAGTTCGGGTTTAATCAGTAAAAAGGGATTTTTATGCGGATTATACTTGCAGGGCTTTTCTCTCTTGCCGCTAGCGCACAGGCAACTGCCGCGCAGGCGGACCCCGCCCAGGCCTGCGGCAACCTGGATATGAACGACCCGGCGGCCATTCTCGCCTGCCTCGCGGCGGACGCCAGCGAGTTCAACGCGCGAACCAAGGCACAGTTCGACCCCAACCAGAAGTGCGCCCTTATGCAGTACCGGGTGGTGCAGGTGGCTACCACCGCGCTGGACCCAAAAGCCGGCAGGCGGGTGAATTCCAGAACCCTGGCTGACCCGAATGTCGACAGGCCATCCTGCGAGACGCTGTCTGAGGTGGTTGAGTTGATTCACGGTCGCCCCGCCGCCTGGTCGCCCTGCCTGGGTTACGACGAAGCCGAGGACAAGTTCGAACACTTCACCTACTGCCTACCCAAGTACCAGCAGTTGCGTTATGGGCGGGCCAAGGCCACGGTGGGCATGATGACCTGCAAGCGCGCCACGGCCACCTACCAGGCGGCCCTTGGCTACATTTACCCGCCGCGTACCGACCAAGGCGACTACTTAGGCCGCCCCCTGCCCGCCACTTATGTTGCGCCGGACTGTGCCGAGGTTGATGCGTTCTTCAAGGCATCTCATGCAGTGGAGTTGGCGGAACTGGAGGCGCAGCACCAGCAGCAGATGAAGCTGAAGGCCGAGCGCAAGGCAGAGGCACAAAAGAAGGCCAAGGAACAGGCCCTGCGCGCGAAAAAAACCCAGGAGATGTATGCCCGGATCGAGGAAGACTACCAGCTAGGCTTTGAAGAGCTGAACGCCCAAAGCCTGGCATCGCTGAACAGCGCGGAGCACCCGACCGACACCATCGACAACACCCAAATCCGCCACGCCCTGGTGAAGGAGATCTGGGCCCTGATGCCGCAAAGCCAGCACGAAGGCAATGGCATCAAGGCCAGGCTCGTCCATTCGTCTGCGGGCTTCTTTACCTGGACCAACAACCCCATGGCGCCCAACGTGTACCACGCCGTGAAAGACGTCGCGATAGAGCGCTGCGACGTGCAGGATGGCCGTGCCCACTGCCGCTACACCGCGACTGTGTCCTCCAGCATCGACTACCCGGGCATGCAGAACGCACAGCAACGGCAGGTGTACAGCAAGCTGGGAGATGTGGCCGGTGGCGGGCCTCGGTCGCTGGCCATGGAATCCGACTTCTACCACGACGGCCAGCAGTGGCGGGCAAAGCTCAGCTACGAGCAGGCCAAACAACTATTGCCCCCCAACGCCAAGCACGATGCCAACCAGGCCGCCAAGGAGCGGGAGAAGATGAACTGCGACATCATGTCCGCCATGGGCGTGCCGGTATTGTGCTAGGGAGTAAGCCCCTCTGATACGGCACGTGACAAACCGCGCCTTTACCTTCCACCCTACATAAAAAAGGCCCGGCACCCCAACGGTACCGGGCCAAACTGCACAGCCCGCAACAACTGTTTCAGGTTTTTGGCAACGCCAGCCGGCGCAGGGCGCCGTGGGCTTTCACTTCAGCGTCTGTCTGTTTCATGCTTAAAACTCCGCCCGCACGCCAACTCGAAAGCGGCTGCCCAGGAAGTCGTACAGGCCGCGATTGGTCTGCGGGTAGGCGGATGGCAGGTCGGTGCCCTGGTACAGGGGCTCGGCGGTCAGCGGCGGGTCTTCGTCGAAGATGTTGCTCCAGGCCAGGTAGACCTCACCGGTACTGTCATCCCAGAAGTCGAAGCTGCGCGAGATATAGGCGTCGAACACGACCTGCCCATCAACGTCGTTGTCGTCGATGGTAAAGGCCGGGTAGACGCTGGCCGGGCAGTTGTTGCTGCATTCGATGAAGTCATCCCCCAGTTCGCCGGCGCTGACACCGCGCAGGGTGAGGTTGAAGGTCCACGGCGCCAGGCTGTACAGCGCTGTTGCCCGGTATTTCCAGTCGGGCGTGACGCCGGTAAACGATGCGTTGGTGCCCGCCATGTCGATGGCGGTGGCGCCGTTGTCGGTGACATTCTCCATGTAGTGAGTCGCCATGAAGCGCAGGCTGACGTAGCCGGGGACATCCGACACCAGTTGGGCCATCTCAAAGTCGTAGGAGAGTTCCAGATCCAGCCCCTCGGCGCGCAGGCTGTTCAGGTTCTCGTAGTAGATGTTGATGGTGGTCAGGGTGGTGGGGTCGCTCGGGTCGGTAAACACCATGTCGTCGCAGTAGGCCTGTATGCCGCTGTCGAAGCAGAAGCTGGCCACCTGCTCCGCCGACACGCTGCCGATCACGTCGTTCACCTCGATGTCGTAGTAGTCCAGCGAGGCGCCAAAGCCCGGCAGGAAGCTGGGCTGCCACACAATGCCGCCGCTCCAGCCCTTGGCAACTTCCGGGGCAAGCGCGGTGCTGCCCTGCAGGCTTTGCTGGTAGGGCACGATCACTCCGTCAATCTCTACCGTGTTGCCACGGGCAGTGCCGGTGGCGAACAGTTCGCCCAGGTTGGGCGCGCGAATGTCCCGCGAGCGCGTTGCGCGCAGGGTCACGTCCTGCACTGGCTGCCAGGTCAGGCCCAGCTTCCAGGTTTCCACTTCGCCGCTCAGGCTGTAATCGGCGTAGCGGTAGCCGCCGTTAAAATCCACCCCAAAGCCGATGGGCACCAGGGTTTCTACATAGCCTTCCCACACGTCGAATTCGCCGCGGTCTTCCTGGAAGTTGCCGAAGCGCCAACCGCTCTGGTACTGCGCCTCAACGTCGCCGTCGATGGATTCCTCGCGCCACTCACCGCCAAAGGCAATGGCGATGGGCCCCGCCCAGCCCGTGATGTCATTCACGCGGAAATTCAGGGCGGCCACGTCCATGTCGTAGGTTTCCTCCCGCTCCGGTGCGCCGCTGACGTAGTCCCAGGCGGCCGGCGTGGACACGCCGGTGCCCATGATATTCAGGGGCACGCAGCCATTGTCCGGGTCGCTCAGTGTGCTGCGGCAAACGGCCTGCCCGGTGGCCGGGTCAATCACCGCATCGGTGGCCATGGCGTAGCGTTCCAGATGGTAGATGGTTGGCAGGTACTTTTGCAGGGCAACGGTGCGCGATTGGGTGTAGCTGGCGTCCCAGTCCCAGTCTTTCTCGAACAGGTTGAAGAATCCCTCGGCGCCGGCGGTAAAGCGGTAGGTTTCGCGCTCGTTGTTGTGGCCGGAGATATCCGCATCGCCATTGGCGGTAGACAGCAGGAAGGCATCGACCCCCGCCGCGTCCATGGCCTGGGCCATCTCGTTTGACAGGTAGGCATTGTCGCGCGTGATGACGTTGCGCAGGGTGGGCACGCGCAGGTAATTGGCGTAGCCCTCCCAACCCGCGTAGGAGGCTTCGCCAAATACTCTGAAGGCGTCGTTTACATCAAAGCTGGCGCGGGTGAAAAAGCTCTGCCGCTCATCGGCAGCCGCCAGCGACTGGGTGCCCGCCTGGTGCGAGGTGTACTGCCAGTCGCCGCCCTGCATCCACTGGCCACCCAATGCGCCGTAGTTGAGCTGGTTGATGGCCCCACCCTCGCCAAAATAGGTGCCTTTTAACGGCCCATCGACGATCAGGCCGCCAATGGTGTGGGAGGCCAGGCCAATCTGCTTGCCAACAATAAAAGTGGGCACGCCCTGCTCGCCCCGGTACAGGGCCGGGTTGGGCATGGCGTAGTAGCCGGACTTGTTCCAGTCGCGCTGGGTGTCGTGGATGCCCTCGCTGTCAGTGGCCTGGGAGTCGAACAGGAAGTGGCCACGGCCGCCGGCAAAGGCGGTGCCGGCGGTAAAGCCCACGCGCTTGGACTCGTTGTCGCCACGGGCGGTGAGGCCGTAGTCGGCGGTGGTTTTTACACCCTCGTAGTCTTTGTCGAGAATGAAGTTGACCACGCCGCCCACCGCGCCGGAACCGTAAGCGGCGGACGCGCCGCCCGTCACCACCTCTACCCGCTCGATCAGGCCCTGGGGCATGGTGTTGGTATCGATGAAGCCCGACGAGGTGGATACCGGCGAACGGCGCCCGTCCAGCAGCACCAGCGTGCGCCCGGCGCCCAGGGCGCGCAGGTTGATGGCGCTGATGCCTGCCACGCCAGTGGCAAGGTTACCGGAGTTGGTGGTGCCATTCTGGCTGCCGGCAACCGACGGCAGGGTGTTGACCAGATCGGCAATGTTCTCCGGCGCCTGGGTGGCCAGTTCTTCCGAGCCAAGTGAGGTCAGCGGCGTGGGCGTGTCGTAGCCTGTACGGCTGAGCCGCGATCCGGTCACTATCACCTCTTCCACCACCCCTTCGGGGGATGCGGCCTGTGCCCGCGCGCCGCTGGCGGACAATGCCATGCCACCCGCCAGCAGATACGCGATGGGCTGGCCAAAGGCATAAGCCAGAGGACGTTTTTCAAAGTTGAATGACTTGTTCATGTAACCCCCTATCTTGTGGTTCCCGGGGAACCGCACAAAACAGTTACCGTCGACTCTGCGTTGCTGCACCGGCAGAGCACCTGTTCCAACTGGAACGTAAAAGGAGCGACGTTACCCGTCAGGGGTGTTTGTTAGGCTTTCCGCGCTCTTGAGACCACAGTAGAGGCTGGGCGGTAAGCGCCATAGAACCAGCCATCTGGAAAGGTAAGGCCACTGCCGGCGCCCGCCCGCCCCATGCACAGCCGCGGCGCTTTTTGCATAAATTTTCCAGGCCGAGCGCACCGCAATAGTGCCGGAACTCCGCCCCACAGCCTGGCGTACACACCTGCGCCAACGCGGCGTTGACGAACACGGGCAGCCATTTTCCGCTCAAAAACAAGGCGAAATTTGGCGGGTAGGCAACAGCGACAACAGCAAAAACAGAAGCACCAACAGCACGAACGGCGCACCCGAAGGTGCGCCGTTCTCGGCAAACTGGTGAGATAAAGCGCGCGCGTGCTATGCCGGCAAAAAGGCCGGTAAAAATCCGGTGAAACAGCCGGCGAAATCGCTGGCTAACTGCGAGCGGCGGCGGGCTCTGCCCGGGGTGCCTTGTTATCGCGAATCTGCTGCAGGTGGCGCTGCAGTTCGCGCTTGGCCACCGGCGCCAGCAGGTACAGGCCAATGATGTTGGGCACGCAAATCAGGAACACCAGGGCGTCGGAAAAGTCGAGAATGGCGCCAAGCTGCATGCTGCAGCCAATCACCACAAACAGGCAGAACACCAGCTTGAAGGCGGCCTCGGCCTTGCGCCCCTCGCCCACCAGGTAGGTCCAGCCCTTCAGGCCATAGTAGGACCAGGCAATCATGGTGGAGAAGGCAAACAGAAAGCCCGCCACCGCAATAAAGTAAGGAGACCAGGCCACGTTGCGCTCGAAGGCGCGGGAGGTCATCTCGATGCCGCCCAGGCCCTCGGTAAAGCCCGGCACGTAGTAGAGGGTGGTGATGATGACCAGCGCGGTCATGGTGCTGATGATCACCGTGTCGATGAAGGGTTCCAGCAGCGATACAAACCCTTCGGTGACCGGGTCGTTGGTTTGCACCGCCGAGTGGGCAATGGCGGCGGAGCCAATGCCCGCCTCGTTGGAGAACACCGCCCGCTGGAAGCCGATCACCATCACGCCCAGCGCGCCCCCCGCTACCCCGTCGGCGCTGAAGGCGCCGCTGACAATGGCCTGCAGGGCAAAGGGCAGTGCCTCGCGGTTCATGAACAGGATAAGCAGCGCACCGGCGCAATAGAACAGGGCCATAAAGGGCACCACCTTGCCGGTGACCCGGGCGATGCTGCGAATGCCACCCAGAATCACCAGCGCCACCAGCGCCGCCAGCATCAGCCCGAACAACCAGCCCTTGTCGCCAAACCAGCTGGAGCCAAAGCCGCCGGTAACATTCACCACCTGCACATAGGCCTGGTTGGCCTGGAACATGTTGCCGATACCCATGCAGCCAATCACGATGCCAAGGGCATAAAAGCGCCCGAGGAATTTGCCCGCGGCCGCCCTGCCGCGTTCGGCAAAGCCCCGTTCCAGGTAGTACATGGGCCCGCCGGACACGGAGCCGTCGGGGTTTTCGCGCCGGTACAGGGTGCCCAGGGTGCATTCCACAAACTTGGTGGACATGCCCAGGATGCCGGCGGCAATCATCCAGAACGCCGCGCCGGGGCCGCCCACGGAAATGGCCACCGCCACGCCACCGATGTTGCCGATGCCCACCGTGCCGGACACGGCGGTGGCCAGGGCTTGGAAGTGTGTTACCTCCCCCTGGTGCTCCGGGTCGTGGTAGGTGCCGCGCACAATGCGCAAGGCGTGGGGCAGCCCGCGCACATTGAGAAACCCGAAGTAACCGGTGAAAAACACCGCCGCGGCCACCAGCCACAGCACCACCAGCGGCAGCTCGGCGCCAAACAGGGGGACGCTGAAGAAGACAACGGAAGACAGCGCCTCGGTCACCGGACCCATCAGGCTGTCGACCCAGGCGTCGATGTCGGCCGCCAGCGCGGGGAGCGGCGCCATCAGCGCCAACAGGGTAAGGATGGTGCGGTACTTCATGCAGTGATTCCTGTGTCCGGTTTGACTATAACGCAGCGCGGCCCAGGATGCAGGCACCGCAGATCAGGCACAACGCATCAGCGCGCCGTCCAGCGCTTCGAGTATGTCGTCGATATCCCTGCACGAGGCGATCAATGCCGGGCTCAGGCACAGGGTATTGTTGAACTCGCGGAAGCTGCGGTTGGTGCGCCCGATCAGCACGCCCTGCTCGGCGCAGTCCCTGGCCACCGCCATGGCGGTTTGCTCCGGGGCCGGTGCTTTGCTCTGCCTGTCCTGCACCAGCTCCAGCCCGGCGAACAGGCCAACGCCGCGCACATCGCCCACCTGCGGATACTTGGCCTTGAGGGCGGCCAGGCCCTCCAGCAGCTGCGCGCCGCGCTGGCGCACGTTGGCCAGCAGGTCTTCGCGCTCGATGATGTCGATATTCACCAGCCCCGCAGTGGGGCCAGCGGTGCAGCCGCCAAAGGTGCTGATGTCGCGAAAATAGCCCAGCCGGTCCGCCGGCTGGGCCTTGAAGCGGTTGAACAGGTCGGCGCTGGTAACGGTGCAGGATATGGCGGCATAGCCGCTGGCCACGCCCTTGGCCATGGTGACGATGTCGGGCTGCACATCAAAATGCTGGTAGCCAAACCACTCGCCGGTGCGGCCCAATCCACACACCACCTCGTCGATGTGCAGCAGCACATCGTACTTGCGGCAGATGGCCTGGATGATGGGGAAGTACTCCGGGACCGGCGGAATCACACCGCCGCCGGCGGTGATCGGCTCCAGCACCACCGCGCCCACGGTGTCTGGCCCTTCGCGCTCTATCACCGCTTCCAGGTCGCGGGCGCAGTCGATGTCGCAGCTGCCGTAGGTTTTGCCGAAGGGACAGCGATAGCAGCAGCAATGGGCAAAGGACACAAAGCCATCCAGAAAGGGGCCGTAGTGTTCTTTGCGTTCAAACTGGCCGGTGGAGCTGAGGGCACCGAAGGTGGTGCCGTGGTAATCCCGGTCGCGGTAGATGATTTTGGACTTGCTGCCATCGCCCTCCAGGTGGGCCAGCTGGCGCACCATTTTGTAGGCCTTTTCGTTGGCCTCGGAGCCGGAGTTGGAGTAGTACACCCGCCCGAGCCCCGGCAGCTTCTGCAGCAGGCGCTCGGCAAAGCGGGCACCCGGCTCGCTGCCGGCGGTGCCGGCGAAGTAGCACATGGTCACCAGCTGGTCGCGAACGGCATCGGCAATTTCGGTGCGGCCATAACCCACGTTCACCGACCACACCCCGCCGGAGGTGGCATCAAGGTACTCGCGGCCGGTGGCGTCGGTGACCCGCATGCCCTCGCCCTTCACAATGACCGTCGGGTCACTGTGGTCGAACTGGCTGTGCGGGGTGAGATGGTGCCAGACCGTGTCGCGGTCGGTCTGGATGATGTCTGGAACTGGTGCCGACAGGGCCGCCTGCTGCATGCCGTTTCTCCCGTGCGTAGGCTTTTGGAGCACAACGCCCCGACTTGCCTTGCAGCTTAGGGAGTGTGGCGCGGGTGGCTGTAGATCCAGCCCGCTGCGGCCCATGGCACCAGCCCGGCTGTGCCTGACAGTGCGCACCAATATGGTGCGCGTACCGTTCAGAGCATGCTTTCGGGCACGATCAGCGACAGGGTGCCGGCGGCAAACCGCTGCCACCAGGTGGTGTGTGGCTCGGTGTCGTAGGTCTGTGGTGCGCCGTCGGCGGCAGGGTCCACCCAGCGCAGGTCGCCGTCCACCAGTTCCACCCGGTAGGCCTGGCGGTTGACCATGATGTCAAAGGTGTCGTGCAACTGGGTGGCCACCGCCTCGTTCTCAATCAATATGCCCATTTCGGTATTCAGGGCGATGGACCGCGGGTCCAGGTTGAACGACCCCACAAACACCCGGCTGTGGGCCGAGCCCATGGTTTTGGCGTGCAGGCTCGCCGCCGATGAGCCAATCCACTTTTTGTTGCGGGTGATCTGGTTCGGGCTGGGTTTGAATTCGTACATTTCTACACCACTGCGTATCAACGCCTCCCGGTAGCGGATGTAGCCGGCGTGAACCAGCCCCACGTCGTTGGCCGCCAGGGAGTTGGTGAGAATGCGCACCCGAATGCCCTGCGCCACCAGTTCGCCGAAAAACGTCACCAGCTTTTCGCCGGGCACAAAGTAGGGAGACACCACCACCACCTCACCCTGGGCCTCGGTAAACAGCGGCGCCAGCTGGGGTGCCAGGTGGGTTTCTGCGGTCACGGCGGTGGCGCTCACCTTGTCTGGCGAGTCGTAGAGCAGCGCCGCCCGGCCCCGGTAAAAGCGCATGTCGGCGAGTTTCAGCCGCTCCAGCACGCCCTCCTCGCGAATGGCGTGAACGTAGTCCGAATCCATGTACTGCAGCGCCCGCTGCTCCAGGGTGTTGCGGGCTGCCTGCAGTCGCTCGCTGTCGCTGATATCGGCGACGCCAAAAGCCGCCACTGGCACCACCACGTCGCTGTTCCAGTACTGGTCAAACATGGCAGACACCTTGCCCACCACCGGGCCGATGCCAATCACATCCAGGTCCTGAAAGGCAGTGTGCGCCACCGCGCCAAAGTACTCGTTGCCGATGTTGCGCCCCCCCACCACGGTCACCTGGTTGTCGGCAGTGAGGGATTTGTTGTGCATGCGGTGGTTGAGCCGCTTCAGGTCGCCGGCAAAACCCACCCCGCGATTGCCGCGGTAGCCAAAGGGATTGTAGAGCCGCACCTCGATATTGGGATGGGCATCGAAGCGGGCCAAAAAGGCGTCCTTGTCCTCGGTGTCCAGGTCGTCCAGCAGCAGCCGCACCCGCACGCCCCGGTCCGCCGCCTTGAGAATCTGCCCAATCAGCAGCACGCCGCTGGTATCGTTGTGCCAGATGTAATACTGGATATCGAGGCTGCGTTCGGCCGCCGCCACCACCGCCATGCGGGCCACAAAGGCGTCCATGCCATCTACCAGCGGATAAAAAGCCGACTGGTCCCCCAAATCGCCGAAGTTCGCCTGCACCCGCTGGCCCAGGGTGGTGTCGCCGGTTGCCGTGAGGGCGTGGCTGGCTGTTTTCTCGTAAGTGCCGGGCGCCGGCACCGAGGCGCAGGCGCCCAGCAGGCTGAATACCACCGCCATCGCCCACTGCAGGGGCCTGGCGATAGGCGGGTAATGATGCTGATTCAAAGGTCACCCCGGTGTTGTCTTGTTATCCGGGGTCGATTGTAACCCTGCCCGCTACCGTCTTCGCAAGCCGGTAGCGGGCCTGATCACCGGTTGGTGTCAGGCCCCGATGCCCAGTTCGCTGTGAACGATACGCGATTTCACCTCGCCACCGCTGACCGATTCCAGAATCACGTCAAAACCCCACAACTGCTGCAAGTGGCGCACCACTTCCTCGGCGCTACCCTGCTCCAGCGGCCGGCCGCGGTGCATTTCGTGGCGCAGGGTCAGGGCGCGGTCGCCGCGCACGTTTACGTTGTACACCTGTATGTAGGGCTCGATGTTGCCAAGGTCGTAGTTGGCCGACAGCGATTCCCGCACTTTCTGGTAGCCCGCCTCGTCGTGAATGGCACTCACTTCCAGGTAGTCCTTGTCCTGATCGTCCACCACGGCGAACAGTTTGAGCTCGCGGATCAGGCGCGGGGACAAAAACTGCAGAATAAAACTCTCGTCCTTGAAGTTGCGCATGGCAAAGTCCATGGTCTCCTGCCAGGGGGTGCCGGCAATGTCCGGAAACCAGGCGCGGTCTTCGTCGGTGGGGCTTTCGCTGATGCGCCGCAGCTCCTGCATCATGCCGTAGCCCAGGGTGTAGGGGTTGATGCCGCTGTAATAAGGCGAGTTGAACGGCGGCTGGTACACCACGGCCGTGTGGTACTGCAGGAACTCCATCATAAAGCCGTCAGTCACCAGCCCTTCGCGGTACATCTCGTGCAGGATGTGAAAGTGCCAGAAGCAGGCCCAGCCCTCGTTCATCACCTTGGTCTGGCGCTGGGGATACAGGTACTGGGACACCTTGCGCACGATGCGGATAATCTCCCGCTGCCAGGGTTCCAGCAGAGGCGCGTTTTTCTCCAGGAAGTAGAGAATATTTTCCTGGGGCTCCTCCGGGAAGCGGTGCTCGTGTTGCTGGGCCTCGGCCTCGGCCACCGGCAGGGTCTTCCACAGCTCGTTGACCTGCTGCTGCAGAATGACCTCGCGTTCCTCCCGCTTCAGGCGCTCCTCTTCCACCGACAGCGGATAGGGCCGCTTGTAGCGATCCACCCCGTGATTCATCAGCGCGTGGCAGGCATCCAGCACGTCTTCCACCGCATCGATGCCGTGGCGCTGTTCGCACTCGGCAATGTAGTTCCGGGCGAACAGCATGTAATCAATGATGGACTCCGCATCAGTCCAAGTGCGAAACAGGTAGTTGTTCTTGAAGAAGGAGTTGTGCCCGTAACTGGCATGGGCAATCACCAGGGCCTGCATGGTGAGGGTGTTTTCCTCCATCAGGTAGGCAATGCAGGGGTTGGAGTTGAACACGATTTCATAGGCCAGCCCCATGCGCCCGCGCTTGTAGTTGTTCTGTACGCCCAAAAAATGCTTGCCGAAACTCCAGTGGTGGTAGTTGATGGGCATGGCCGCCGAGGCGTAGGCATCCATCATCTGCTCGGAGCTGATGATCTCGATCTGGTTGGGATAGGTATCCAGGCCGAAGTTGCCGGCAATGCGGGCAATCTCCCGCTCGTAATCCTGCAGCAGCTCAAAGGTCCAGTCGGACTCGGTGGACAGGGGCTCGCGCTTCGGTGGCTCGCGTTTGGGGTGCTCTGCCATGTCGTGCCAACTCCCGTGTCAGGCGCTTTGCTTGCGAAACAGTTCGTGAAAAACGGGATAGATATCCCCCGGCCCGGTAATGTGCTGCATGGCAAACACCTCGCCCCACTCGCCCTCAAGGCCGGAGTAGGTCTGCCACAGGGGCTTGTCGCCACTCTCGGTGATTTCCACATAGGCGTAGTACTGGCACAGGGGCAGAATCTGCCGGATCAGGGCGGTGCAGCGCTGGGCGTCGTCCGGCCAGTTGTCGCCGTCGGATGCCTGGGCCCCGTAGATATTCCACTCGGCAGGCGAATAGCGCGCCTCGATAATGCTCTTCATCAGGTCCAGGGCACTGGACACCACCGTGCCGCCGGTTTCGCGGGAGTTGAAGAATTCCTCTTCATCCACCTCCTTGGCCACCGTGTGATGGCGGATGAACACCAGCTCGGTGCGGTCGTAGTTTCGCGACAAAAAAAGGTAGAGCAGGATGTAGAAGCGCTTGGCCAGGTCCTTGGTGGCCTGGTCCATGGAGCCGGACACATCCATCACGCAGAACATTACCGCCTTGGAATGGGGCACTGGCTCGTTGTAGTGGCGGTGGTAGCGGATATCCACATCGTCCAGGAAGGGAATGCGCGATAAGGCCTCGCGCAGCACCTCTATGCGCTCAAGCAGTTCGGCACGCCGGGCATCGTGCTCTGGCGTCTGTGGCATTTCCGCCAGCTCCGCCAGTTCTGCCTCCAGATCACGCAATTCCCGCCGGCGCCCTGCCCCCAGCGCAATGCGCCGGGCGGTGGCCGAGCGCAGGGAGCGCACAATGCTGAGGTTGGCCGGCGCGCCGTCGGAGGCAAAGCCCCCCCGCCGCCGCTGGAATTCCTCCAGCCCCGACAGCTGGCGCTTGGTGAGGTTGGGCAGTTCCATGTCGTCAAACAGCGCATCGAGAAATTCCTGCTGGTTGATCTGGAACACAAAGTCGTCCATGCCCTCGCCGTCGGGGCTGCCCTGCTGGCCGCCACCGCCACCACCGCCGCCCTGGGGCCGCGGGATGCGATCGCCCCGGGTGTACTCTTCATTGCCGGGCACCACGTGGGTGATCTGGCCGCCGCGGCCATGATGGAACTGGGGCTCGCCGATGTCCTTGGTGGGAATGGAAATCTGCTCACCGCGGTCGTTATCGGTGATCTGGCGGCCCTTGAGGTTGTCGGCAACGGAACGCTGGATCTGCTCGCGATAGCGGCGCAGAAAACGCTGGCGGTTCACCGCGCTCTTCTGCTTGGGGTTGTTGCGGCGATCGATCAGAAATCCCACTGATTTGCCTCCGGTCGCTGAATGCTGCCAATCCTGTGTTTAGACCTTCAAATCATACGCATGACTCACTACAGCCGCCGCCCGCAATGGCGGGGCGGCGCAAGGCGCCCTAGGCTACTGCGACTTTCTCACCCGCAGGTACCACTCCGACAGCAGGCGCACCTGCTTCTCGGTGTAGCCGCGATCGACCATGCGCTCGACAAAGTCGGAGTGCTTCTTCTTGTCCTCGGCCGAGGCCTTGGCGTTGAAGGAAATGACCGGCAGCAGATCTTCGGTGCTGGCGAACATTTTTTTCTCGATCACGGTGCGCAGCTTTTCGTAGCTGGTCCACTTGGGGTTGCGGCCCTCGTTGTTGGCCCGCGCGCGCAGGGTGAAGTTGACGATCTCCGAGCGGAAGTCCTTGGGGTTGGAAATGCCTGCGGGCTTCTCGATTTTCTCCAGTTCGTCGTTGAGCGCCGAGCGGCTGAGGATTTCGCCGGTTTCCGGGTCGCGGTATTCCTGGTCCTGCACCCAGAAGTCGGCGTAGGTGACATAGCGGTCGAACAGGTTCTGGCCGTATTCGGCATAGCTCTCCAGATAGGCGGTCTGGATCTCTTTGCCGATGAACTCCACGTAGTTGGGCGTCAGCCACTCCTTGATGAAGTTCAGGTAGCGGTCGTGAGTCTCCTGGGGGAACTGCTCCTGCTCGATGGCGGTTTCCAGCACATACAGCAGGTGCACCGGGTTAGCGGCCACTTCGACGGCGTCGAAGTTGAACACCTGCGACAGCACCTTGAAGGCAAAGCGGGTGGACAGCCCGTCCATGCCCTCGTTCACGCCCGCGTTGTCGCGGTACTCCACAATGGATTTGGCCTTGGGGTCGCGGTCCTTCAGGGATTCGCCGTCGTAGATGCGCATCTTGGAGTAGACGCTGGAATTTTCCGGCGTCTTCAGCCGCGACAGCACACTGAACTGGGCGAGAATATCCAGCGTATCCGGTGCGCAGGGCGCCTCGTGCAGGGAGCTGTTCTGCAGCAGTTTTTCGTAGATCTTGATCTCTTCGGTGACCCGCAGGCAGTACGGCACCTTGACGATGCTCACCCGGTCGATAAAGGCCTCGTTGTTCTTGTTGTTCTTGAAGGACTGCCACTCGGATTCGTTGGAGTGGGCCAGCACAATGCCCTCAAAGGGAATGCCACCGATGCTCTCGGTGCCATTGTAGTTGCCCTCCTGGGTGGCCGTGAGCAGCGGGTGCAGCACCTTGATCGGTGCCTTGAACATCTCCACAAACTCCATCAGCCCCTGGTTGGCCCGGCACATGCCGCCAGAATAGGAGTAGGCATCCGGGTCGGACTGGGCGAAGTGTTCCAGTTTGCGGATGTCCACCTTGCCCACCAGCGACGAGATATCCTGGTTGTTCTCATCCCCCGGCTCGGTCTTGGAAATAGCCACCTGGTCGAGGATGGACGGAAACACCTTCACCACTTTGAACTGGCTGATATCGCCGTGGTATTCGTGCAGGCGCTTCACCGCCCAGGGCGACATCACCGACTTCAGGTAACGGCGGGGAATGTCGTATTCGTCTTCGAGGATCTGGCCGTCCTCGTCGGCATTGAACAGGCCCAGCGGCGACTCAAACACCGGTGAACCCTTGATGCAGTAGATGGGTTGGCGCTCCATCAGCTGCTTCAGGCGCTCGGCCAGCGATGACTTGCCGCCGCCCACCGGCCCCAGCAGGTAGAGGATCTGCTTGCGCTCCTCCAGCCCCTGGGCGGCGTGACGAAAGTAAGCGACGATTTTCTGGACGCACTCCTCCATGCCGTAAAACTCGTCAAAGGCCTTGTAGCGCTTGATGACCTTGTTGGCGAAGATGCGGCTGAGGCGAGGATCTTTGGCGGTGTCCACCAGTTCCGGCTCGCCGATGGCAAGCAGCATGCGCTCGGCGGCGGAGGCGTAAACACTGGGGTCGGATTTGCACAACTCCAGGTACTCCTGAAGACTGTACTCCTCCTCGCGCGTGGATTCGTAGCGGTCCTGATAGTGATTGAATAGGCTCATCGTTCTATTCCTCCCCTGTCCCTGGACAAAGAAAACTCACTGAAGACTCGTCCTCAGCATACAGCAAATTCAAGCGCCAAAAAGACGAAGTTAAAAAATTTAATGCGTGATTTTCCGCACAAAAGCTTCTTTAATGGGCGTTCTGCCTCGCACAATCTGCACCCTGCCCCGGCCGGTTTTTTCACCCCTGTTCCCCCACATTCCCCGCTTCACTTGCAGCTGCTTTCGCGACGGCACACTCACCTCGTTCCCGCTGTCGCCGCACGGCCTAGCACTTAGTACTGAGCACTTAGTACTGAACAAGTAGCAATATTTGTTCCCACCGACACACCCTGTGCAAAAATGCAGCGCCCTGCCCGCTTGCCGCGCCATTGGCGGCGCTGCTATAACGAGCGGCCTGCTATAGCCCTTTGTTGTACAAGGAAGTCCCATGACCCACCCTTTTGAGCGCGCCATTGCCCTTGAACCAAGCTCCGACGATACGTTTACCGGCCAGATTCCCGCTGACTACGCCAACTTCATCGGCCCCTTTGGCGGCGTGCTTGCCGCTGTCATGCTGAACGCGCCCTGCCAGTCGGCCCAGCGCCTGGGCGACCCGCTGTCCCTGACCGTGAACTTCGGCGGCCCGGTGAGCGAAGCGCCGTTCACGGTGGCTACGCGGCCCACCTGCACCAACCGCTCCTCCCAGCACTGGCTGATGGAATTGCACCAGAATGGGGAGACACCCGTGACCGCCAGCGCTGTTTTTGCCCGCCGGCGCGACACCTGGGCCGACCAGGAGCGCCGCCCGCCGCAGGTGGCGCCGGCCGCCGAGGCCGAGCCGCTGGCCACCGATCACCTGCCGCGCTGGGTCAGCAACTATGAGATGCGGGTGGTGCACGGCGGCATGGGGTTTCTGGCAGCAGCGCCACAAGCTAGCGACAGCTCGGAAACCGTGCTGTGGATACGCGACAACCCGCCGCGGCCGCTGGACTTTCCGGGCCTGGCGGCCATTGCCGACAATTTCTTTCCGAGAGTGTTTGTGCGCCGGCCCCAGTTTGTGCCGGTGGGCACGGTGAGCCTGACCACCTACTTCCACGCCGACCAGACGGAGCTGGCCCGCCAGGGCGATGGCTTTTTGCTGGGCCGGGCCTGGGGCAACCGCTACCACAAGGGCTATCACGACCAGTCCGCGGAGTTGTGGAGCGATGCCGGCCAGTTGCTGGCCAGCACCCATCAGGTGGTGTACTTCAGGGAATAGCGGCCGGCAGGATCAGAACGGCCGCAGGGGCTGCTACCTCAGCCGCTGGCGCAGTCGCGACAGCGGCCGGGGTGTCAATCAGGACAGCCGTTGGCGGAAGTCCTGGTAGCCAAATTCGCGAATGACCTGCAGGGCGTCGGTCTCGGAATTCCACACCGCGATGGCCGGCAGGCCACAGCCGTTGAAGGTGGTGGTTTTCACCATGGTGTAGTGGGCCATGTCCTGGAACAGCAGGCGCTGGCCCGCGGCCAGGGGGGCATCAAAGCTGTAATCACCGATCACATCCCCCGCCAGGCAGGTCAGCCCGCCCAGGCGGTAGTCGTGCGCGCGTTGTCCCGGTTCCGAGGCACCGTAGATGCCCGGGCGATAGGGCATTTCCAGCACATCCGGCATGTGGCAGGTGGCGGAGGTGTCCAAAATGGCCTGGTCCAGGCTGTTCCAGGTGGTATCCAGCACCGTGGTGGCCAGCACGCCAGTGCCAATGGCCACCGCCTCCCCCGGCTCCATGTACACCTGCACGCCGTGGCGCTCGGAAAACGCACGAATGCAGTCCACCAGTTCATCCACCTGGTAGTCGGGCCGGGTGATGTGGTGGCCGCCGCCAAAGTTCACCCACGTCATCTGCCCCAGCAGGTGGCCAAAGCGCGCTTCCACTGCGTCCAGCGTGCGCTTGAGGGGCGGGAAGTCCTGTTCGCACAGGGTGTGAAAGTGCAGTCCGGAAATCCCTTCCAGCGCCGCCTCATCCAGCTGCGACAGCGGGATGCCCAGGCGCGAACCCGGGGCGCAGGGGTCGTAGATGGCAACATCCCCCTCGGAGTGCTCCGGGTTGATGCGCAGGCCAAAGCGGAGCCCGGGGCGCTCAATCAGCGCCTGGCGCACCAGCGGCTGGGCGCGCTGCCACTGGCCACAGCTGTTGAACACCACATGGTCGGCAATGGCCAGAATCTGCTTGAGGTCGGCCTCGCTGTAGGCCGCGCCAAACACATGCACTTCGCCGCTGTAGAACTCTCTGCCCAGCTGCGCCTCGTGCAGGCCCGAGGCGCAGGTACCGCTCAGGTAGCGCGACACCAGCGGCGCAAAGTGCCACATGCTGAAGGCCTTTAGCGCCGACAGCACCCTGGCCCCGCTGCGCTCGGCCACGTCGGCCAGAATGCGCAGGTTGCGCTCCACGGCCACCTCGTCCACCACAAAGCAGGGCGATGGCAGCCGGGACAGGTCCAGGCGGGAAAAATCGGTGAACTGGTTAATTTCCACGGCGGCGTCTCAGAGCTCCGCGCCTTTCTGGACGTCCAGGCGGAAGCCCGGGTCCAGTTCCACTACCTGCCAGGGCAGGCCGTGCTGGTTCATGTCCGCCATGAAGGGGTCCGGGTCGCACTGCTCCAGGTTCCACACCCCGGGGCGCTTCCAGTGGCCTTCCAGAATCATCTTGGCGCCAATCATGGCCGGCACGCCGGTGGTGTAGGAAATCGCCTGGGACTGCACTTCGGCATAGCAGGCCTGGTGGTCGCAGATGTTGTAGAGGTACATCACCTTCTCCTGACCGTCCTTCTTGCCGCGCACAATGCAGCCAATGCAGGTTTTGCCTTTGGTACGCGGGCCCAGGGTGGACGGGTCCGGCAGCAGTTTGGCCAGGAACTGGATGGGCACAATCTCCACACCGTTGTAGTCCACCGGCTCGATACCGGTCATGCCCACGTTGCCCAGCACTTCCAGGTGCTTGAGGTAGCTGTCGCCAAAGCTCATCCAGAACTGGGCGCGCTTGAGGCTGGGAAAGTGCTTGGCCAGGGATTCCAGTTCTTCGTGGTACATGCGGTAAATGTTGTAGCTGCCCACCGCGTCGGGGCACTCAAAGCGCGCCATTTTCGACATGGGGGGCGTGGTCACGAACTGGCCGTTTTCCCAGTGGCGGCACTCGGCGCTGACTTCGCGGATGTTGATTTCCGGGTTGAAGTTGGTGGCGAAGGGATAGCCGTGGTCGCCGCCGTTCACGTCGATGATGTCCAGCTCCTCGATCTCGTCAAAGTAGTGCTTGGCGAGATAGGCGGTAAACATGTTGGTGGCGCCCGGGTCAAAGCCGCTGCCCAGCAGCGCGGTCAGGCCGGCCTGCTCGAAGCGGTCCTGGTAGGCCCACTGCCAGTGGTATTCGAACTTGGCGGTATCCGGCGGCTCGTAGTTGGCGGTGTCCAGGTAGTTCACCCCGGCATTCAGGCAGGCGTCCATGATCGACAGGTCCTGATAGGGCAAGGCCACGTTGATCACCAGCTCCGGCTGCTCCTGCTTCAGCAGGGCCGTCAGTTCCTCGACGTTGTCGGCATCCACCTGGGCGGTGCGGATGGGGCGCTCTATCTGCGCCGCGATAGCCTTGCACTTGGCCTCGGTGCGGCTGGCCAGCAGGATGTCACTGAACACCTGTGGCAATTGCGCGCACTTGTGGGCCACCACGCCGCCGACGCCACCGGCGCCGATGATGATTACCTTTGCCATGAAACCTCCTGTTAGGAATGATGCTCGAAATAAGTGTAGCCCTGCAGGCTATCGCGGAAGGCCTGCAGAATGCGCTGGCGCTCGGCCACGCTGATGCGACCGCTGCGCACGGCGTCCTCGGCCACTTTGCGGAACTGCTCCTGCATGTGCTTGGGCTCGTACTCCACATAGCTGAGTACGTCGGCAATGCTGTCGCCGTGGAATTCGCGCACAAAATCAAAGCTGCCATCGGCATTGATCGACACGCTCACCACGTTGGTGTCGCCGAACAGATTGTGCAGGTCACCCAGGGTTTCCTGGTAGGCGCCCACCAGGAACACGCCCAGGTAGTAGTCCTCGCCATCGCGCAGGCCGTGCAGCGGCAGCGTGTTTCGCAGGCCACCCGGCAGCGTAAACTGGTCGATACGGCCGTCGCAGTCGCAGGTCAGATCCGCCAGAATGCCCTCGCGCAGCGGCTCCTCGTCGAGCCGGTGAATGGGCATGATGGGAAACACCTGGTCAATGGCCCAGATATCCGGCAGTGACTGGAACAGGCTGAAGTTGCCGTAGTAGATGTCCGACAGCTGCTCCGGCAGGCTCTCCAGCTCCGCTGGCACCCGCTCCAGCTGCGGCAGCAGAGCGTTGATGGCCTGCATCACCGCCAGGCAGATGTCCTCGGCCAGGGCGCGGTCGCGCAGGCTGGCCTGGCCGCGGTGGAACAGTTCGCGGGTCTCGTCGCGGTAGAAAATCGCGTCGTTGTAGCACTCCTGGTAGCTGTCGATGTCCACCCGCGCCAGCACTTCCAGCAGGTGGGCAATAAACTCGGAGCTGTCCTCGGGCGCGCTGGCGGGAATCTTCCCGGGCTGCGAATCGCGGATATCCAGCACGTTGAACAACAGCATGGACGAATAGGCCACGGTGGCACGGCCGGATTCGCTCACCAGCACCGGGTGGGCGATCTCCAGCGGGTCCAGGGTCTCGCGGACTGTCTCGACGATGTTCACGCAGTACTCGTCGAGCTGGTAGTTCATGCTGTGGGTGGAGTTGGCACTGGCGCCTTCGTAATCCACCGCCAGGCCGCCGCCGAGGTCGAGGTAGCCCATGGGGGCGCCCTCGGCCACCAGCCCGGCGTAAAACTGGCAGGCTTCCAGCACGCCGCTGCGCACGTTGCGGATATTGGGCACCTGAGAACCCAGGTGACAGTGCAGCATCTGCAGGCAGTGCAGCATGCCCGCGTCGCGCAACTCGGCCGCCACCTGCAACAGGGCGGTGGTGGACAGGCCAAAAATCGAGCGGTCGCCACTGTCCTGGCTCCAGTGCCCGTCCACCTTCACCGCGCTGCGCATGCGCACGCCAATCAGCGGCTCGATATCCAGGTGCCGGCTGCGCTCGATGATCACCCGCAGCTCGTGCAAAGATTCCAGCACAAAAAACACCGGATAGCCCATGCGCCGGGCGTACAGGCCCAGGTCAATGAACTCGCCGTCCTTGTAGCCATTGCACACCACCAGGGTATCGGTATCGCGCAACTGGCTGAGGGCGATGATCAGCTCCGCCTTGCTGCCGGCTTCAAAACCGTGGTGGTAGCGCCGGCCGTAGTCGGCAATCTCCTCGATAACGTGGCACTGCTGGTTCACCTTGATGGGGAACACACCACGGTACACGTTGTTGTAGCCGCCCTCGGCAATGGCCCGGGCGAAGGATTCGTTCAGCACCGCTATGCGGTGATCCAGCACATTGCGAATGCGCAGTACCGCCGGCATGTCCAGGTGGCGCGCGCGCATCCCTTCAACAATGTCGAGGATGGATACGGCTACGGTGTCATCGCCCTGCTGCAACAGGGCCTGCATTTCACCGCGCTCGTTGACGGAATAATAAGGCGCGCCCCAGGCATCGACGCCGTACAGGGCACTGCTGTGGGCAGGGCTCCAGCCCTCAGGGAGTTCAGGCGCCACGGCGGGTAACCTCGCGGTGGCAGGTATCGGAGCCGGCAGCAATAACCGCCGGCATGGAAGGGTCAGCTTTTCTCGGCACTGACGGGGCTCCTCGCAGGTTCAGATGTCACACTGCACCGGCGGTAACCGCCCGGCATCAGTGTGGAAAGGCCAAAAACATAAAATCCTGATAGTGGACAAAACGGCCCGCATTCTAGGGCCGCTCACTTGGAACGCAAGCAGAATTTTAGCCTCCCCATGTGAATTTTTAGCGCATAAGCGGTACTGGCACCGGCGGCGCAGCCGCTATAGTCTGCGCATTCTCTGTGTAACGACCACTGACATGCACATACGTTCCCCGCTCGATAGCGATCTCCCCGCCCTGCTGGCCCTGGAAGAAGCCAGCTTCCGCAGCGACCGCATCAGCCGCCGCAGCTTCCGCCGCTGGTTGCGCCACCGCGACTGCGTGTTCCGCGTGGCGGTGGACGGCGACGAGCCCGGTGAGGCAGACAACGCCAGCCATAAAGAGCATAGCACGCTGTTGGGCTACGCCCTGGTGACCCTGCGCCGGGGCACCCGCCTGGCCCGCCTTTATTCGCTGGCGGTGGATGGCGCCGCCCGCGGCCGCGGCATTGCCCAGGCCCTGCTGGCCTCGGTGGAACAGGCCGCCCGGGACGCCGGCGCCATCGACATGCGCCTGGAAGTGGCCGAGAACAACCACGGCGCCATCGCCCTGTACGAAAAGCTTGGCTACACCCGCTTTGGCCTGTACGAGGACTACTACGAAGACCACGCCAGCGCCCTGCGCATGGAAAAGCGCATTCGCCCCTACCAACCCGCGGGGGATAACCGCCAGTTGCCCTGGCTGCCACAAACTACCGCCTTCACCTGCGGCCCGGCGTCGCTGATGATGGCCATGGCCGGCCTGCCGGGCGCCAACTACCTGCCAAGCCCCGAGGAGGAGATTGCCCTGTGGCGCGAGGCCACCACCGTGTTTATGACCTCCGGCCACGGCGGCTGTCACCCGATGGGACTGGCCCTGGCCGCCCACCGCCGGGGCTTTCGCGCCGAGGTCTGGGTGAATATCGAAGGCCCCCTGTTCCTTGAGGGAGTGCGCGATGAAAACAAGAAGCGCGTGATGCGCATCGCCCACGAGGGCTTTGAGCGCGAGTGCCGCGAGGCTGGCATTGCGGTGCACCACAGCGACATTGACCAGGACGAACTGACCCGCCGCTTCAGTGCCGGCGCCAACATGCTGATCCTGATCTCCACCTACCGCATGGACAGCATGAAGGCCCCCCACTGGGTGACCCTGAGCGGCTTTGACGACGCCTGCCTGTACGTACACGACCCGGACCTGGGAGACACCAGCCCCCGCGCCCTGCGCGAGGCCCCGCGCAACCCCCTGGACTGCCAGCACCTGCCCATCGCCCGGGGCAGTTTTGCCGCCATGAGCCGCTTTGGCAGCAGCCGCCTGCGGGCTGTCGTTGCATTGGAGGCGCTGGAGGCGCTGGAGGCGCCCAGCAGCAGTTAATAAGGGCGGCAGTCAATAAAGTCCGCAGTCAACAACAGCACCAGCGCATAAAAGCTCGGTCATTCAGCCCAGTCATTCAGCGCGGGCGCAAGCGCCGGCGCGACTGGCGAATGCGCTGTGCCGCCTCCCGCTGCATTGTCCCGGCGGGGGCGTACTGGGCCTGCTCAAAGAGCCGGGTGACCGTGGCAACCACCTCGGCATTGGCCGGCTGGGCGGCCGCCGCGCGGCGGGCAAAATCCCCCGGCGCCTCGCCCGGGCCGCGCTGCAGGCCGAGCCGCGCCAGGCGCGCACAGAAGGCCAGGTACTCGCGGGTTACCGCATCCATCGCCGGGCCCCGGCGCGCTCGCATCAGCCAGATGCCCAGCGGCCCCAGCACCAGCAGGCCGCTACCCAGCAGGATCAGCACAAACTTCTGCGCCGTGAGTTCGCCCAGGTAGCGCTGCAGAATCTGCAGCTGGTTCTCGCTGTTGAAACCCACCACCCAGGACTGCCAGCGGTAGGTGAGCGCGTCGTAGCGCAGGCGCAGGCTGTTGATCCAGTCGATGCCGCGGTAGCGCAAAGGCGACAGGGGCGAATCTGCCAGAAAGCTACCCTCCCCGGCCAGCGCCTGCTCCAGGCCCTGTTCGATGCGCGAGGGAGAGACCGCGGCAGTGGGGTCCACCCGGCGCCAGCCCTCCCCGTCCAGCCACACCTCGGCCCAGGCGTGGGCGTCGAACTGGTGCACGATGACGGTGCGGTTGACCGGGTTGACCTCGCCGCCCTGGTAACCCGCCACCACCCGGGCCGGCACGCCACCGGCGCGCATCAGAGTGACGAAGGCCGCGGCGTAGTGCTCGCAAAAGCCGCGGCGTGTGTCGAACAGGAACTGGTCGGTGGGGTGCTCACCCAGCAGCGGCGGCTGCAGGGTGTAGATGTAGGGCTGCTGCCGAAAGCGCTCGAGCACCGCCTCCACAAACGCGGCATCGCTGCCCGCGCCTTCGCGCAGTTGCTGCGCCAGGGCGCGGGTGCGCGGGTTGTCGTCGGCCGGCAGGCGCAGCTCCGCCAGCCGCCGCCAGTCACTCAGGCTCGGTGCCAGCGGCGCATCCGGCCAGGAGCGCACCGTGTAACGGTACTGCTCCTCCACTTCCACCGGGCGGAACAGGCGGTAGTCCGGCGCCTGCATCACCCCGGCCTGGGCGGACTCGGCATAGCGCAGGCTGTATAGCCAGTTCTGCTGGGTGGGCATCATCAGCACGCTGTAGCGCAGCGGCTCGCCTTCGGTGGCCACCGGCGCGGCGCGGCGCTCAGCGGCCGGCACCTCGTAGTAGTTGAAGCTGGACCACACCCCCGCCTGCAAACGGCTCATTACCAGGCCGCGCCAGTACAGCTCAGCCTTGGGGGGAATGTCTCCCTCAAAGCTCACCCGAAAGGCCACCGCGTCGGACTTGCTGAGGTTGGAAATGGACCCGGGGCTCATGTTGTCGGATACGCCGGTGCGGGCGGCGTGGGTTTTTACCGGCACCGTCCACAGGGGTCCAATGCGCGGGAACAGGAAGAACAGCACCAGCATCAGCGGAAAAGCCTGGGCCAGCATCACCCCGGACTGGCGCAGGGGAGCCAGGCGAATATGGGCCCGAGCCCCCTGGTGCAGGGCCACCAGCGCCGCCGTCACCAGCCAGACGGTCAGCAGGCTGTAGAGAACAATCAGCAAATCCTGGGTGAACAGAAACTCGGTGATGCAGATGAAGTAACCCAGAAACAGCAGTACGTAGGCGTCCTGGCGCCGGGCCAGTTCCAGCAGTTTCATGGCGTAGGCGGTGAGCAGCAGGGCCACCGTGGGCTCCAGACCCAGCAGGCTGCCGTAGCTTAGCCAAATACCGGTGCCGGCCAGCACAATCAGCCCCAGCTTCACCAGCCGTTTGGGGAACGGCCACACTCCGCGGTAGATCTGCAGCCGCCACAGGGCACAAACACCATACACCGCCACCACCCACAGGGGCAGGCGCGTGATATGCGGCGCCAGCAGGGCCGCCATCCCCAGCAGTATCCACACCAGGGCGTTGCGCGGAATCTGCTCGTTGGCCTTCACGCGCTGCGCTCCACGCCGTGCAGGGCCAGGGCCGTCAGTACCTGGTCGCGGTGGCCATCCCCGCTGCCGGGGGCAATCTCCACCCCGGGCAGGCGCAGCCCGAAGGCCTCGCGCCGGCGCTCGAAGTCCAGGGCCCAGTAACACAGGTGCGACAGACGCTGCTCGGTGCCCAGACCGGCAAAGGCCTCCCACGACAGCCAGCGGTCGCTCTGGGCGTGGGCGGCATAGAGCTTGCTTTGCAGGCCCTGGCCACGGGCCAGGCCCTTCCAGTGCACATGGCGCAGGGAGTCGCCGCCGCGATAGTCGCGAAAGCCGTCGAAATCCTCGGCCCCCGGCACCGGCAGCGCGCCGCCGCTGCCCGCCTCTGCCGCCTGCCCCGGCAGCTCCGCAGACGCCAGCGGCTGGGGATACACCACCGCCTGCAGGTCGAGGTCCACCCAGGTCCAGCAACGCAGCAGGCCGAGCGGATAGGTGGTTTCTATCAGCAGGCGCCCGGGGTGATACCAGCCGCGCCGCCCCACCGGGCAGTAAAAACGCAGCACTTCGCTGTCGGCGTCGATCAGGTTGATGCGCTGCTCGTTGCTCTCGGGCCAGGCCAGGCGCAGATCAAAGCGCGGGCGGCGGCCGCCCCGCTCCAGGCGCAGGTCGAACTCGGTCTGCTGGCCTGCAAAGGCGGCCCGGGCCAGCACCGCGTGCACCCCGAGACCGGCGAGATTGGCGTAGGTGTGGAGGATGGCAACAATGAACAGGGTGGCCAGCAGAAAGGTCAGGCCATAGCTCATGTTGTTTTCGTAGTTGATGGCGGTGAGCAGCATCACCGCCAGGCACAGCAGGAAGAAAACCCCCACCCGCGAGGGCATGATAAAAATGCGCCGCTGGTCCAAGGTGACGCTGCGGGCGGGGGGGATACGGCGCTTTATCCAGGCGCCAAAGCGCCGCCGCAGGCGCTCTCGCCAGCTGCCGGGCGCTGTGCCCGCCTGCGCTGCCTCAGGGGCGTATGACATCCACCTTGCGCAGCATTTGCATAACCAGGGCCATGCCGTCTCCGGAAAAGTCGCCACTGGGCACCAGGCGATGGGCCACCACCGCCGGCAGCACCAGTTGCAGGTCTTCTGGCACCACGTGGCCGCGATTGTGCATAACCGCCCAGGTGCGGGCGCAATCCAGCAGGGCCAGTGCCCCGCGCGGCGACAGCCCCACGGCGAACTCCGGCGCCTCGCGGGTGTAGGCCACCAGCCGCTGCAGGTAGTCCAGCAGGCTGTCGGCGGTGTGTACGCCCGCCACCGCTTCGCGAATCTGCGTCAGCTGCGCCGTGCTGATGCGCTGTTCAAGGCGCTGGCTGTCGCCGCCCGCCAGGGCCTGGCGCTGGAACATCTCGCGCTCGGCCTTGGGGTGGGGGTAGCCCAGTTCCAGGCGCATCAGGAAGCGATCCAGCTGGGATTCCGGCAGCGGATAGGTACCACTCTGGTGAATCGGGTTCTGGGTGGCAATCACAAAGAAGGGCTCGGGCAGCGCCCGTGTCTCTCCTTCCACCGTCACCTGCCCTTCGGCCATGGCTTCCAGCAGGGCGCTCTGGGTACGCGGCGTGGTGCGGTTGATTTCATCCGCCAGCAACAGCTGGGTAAAAATGGGGCCGGGATGGAAGGTGAAGCTGGCGTCGTTGCGATTGTAGATGGACACCCCGAGGATATCCGCCGGCAGCAGGTCCGAGGTAAACTGCACCCGCTTGTAGGACAACCCCAGCACATCCGCCAGGGCGTGGGACAGGGTGGTTTTACCCATGCCGGGCAAATCCTCGATCAGCAGGTGGCCCCGGGCGAACAGGCAACACAGGGCCAGCCGTATCTGCGACTCTTTGCCCAGCAGCACGCGGCCCACTTCGGCCACCGCGCCGTCAACCAGCCCCTGTATCTGCATGCCCGCCCCCCGCGGTCAGTGCGCCTCAGGCCAGGGCATCCAGGCCCCGCCGGAGGTCGGCTTTCAAATCGTCTACGTGTTCAAGGCCCACCGCCACGCGGATCAGCCCGTCGCTGATGCCCGCCTCTGCCCGCTGCTCGGGGGTCAGGCGGCCGTGGGTGGTGGTCGCCGGGTGCACAATGGTGGACTTGGCATCCCCCAGATTGGCGGTCAGCGACAGAATGCGGGTGCCGTCGATGCAGCGCCAGGCGCCCTCGCGGCCCCTGCCCACCTCAAAGGCCAGCACGCCGCCAAAGGCGCTCTGCTGACGCGCGGCCAGGGTGTGGCCCGGATGATCTTCAAGCCCGGCGTAGAACACCCGCTGCACCTCGGGCTGTGCCTGCAGCCAGCGCGCCAGCGCCAGCGTGGAACGGCAGTGGGCCTCCATGCGCAGGCCGAGGGTTTCCAGCCCCTTGAACAGCACCCAGGCATTGAAGGGGCTGAGACTGGGCCCGCAGGTGCGCAGGAAGGTCATGACTTCCGCCATGTGCTCCCGGCTGCCCACCACCACGCCGCCCATGCAGCGGCCCTGCCCATCCAGGAACTTGGTGCCGGAGTGCAGGACAATATCCGCGCCAAAATCCAGCGGGCGCTGCAGCGCCGGTGTGCAGAAGGTATTGTCCACCACCAGCAGCGCGCCGGCGTCTTTGGCCAGCGCGGCAAAGGCGGCGATATCCGCCACTTCATTGAGCGGGTTGGAGGGCGTCTCCAAAAACAGCATGGCGGTGTTGGGCTTGACTGCGGCGCGCCAGGCATCGGCATCTAGCAGCGGTACAAAATCCACCTGGACGCCAAAACGGGTCAGGTACTTGCCGAACAGGTTGGTGGTGGTGCCAAACACATCGCGGGAGCAGATCACATGATCGCCCGCGCTCAGCAGGGCCATGGCCGTGGCGAGGATGGCGGCCATGCCAGAGGCCGCAGCCACCGCGGCCTCGCCCCCTTCCAGGGCGGCCATGCGCTCCTCGAAACCGCGCACCGTCGGGTTGGTGTAGCGGGAATAGACGTTGCCCGGCTGCTCGCCGGCAAAGCGCGCGGCGGCCTCGGCGGCGCTGTTAAAGATGTAGCTGGAGGTGGTGTAGATCGGCTCGCTGTGTTCGCCCTCGGGGGAACGGCTGATGCCGGCGCGCACCGCCAGTGTTTCAATTCGCGCGCCCGCCAGTACGTCGCTGCTGTCTCTGTCTGTCATGCCCTTAACTCGCGTCGTTGTGCAGGCCCACCACAGCGCCTTCTTCCTGTTGTCGGGCGCGCTCCTTGCTCTGCGCCTCGTCGTTGCGCAGGGCCTCGATGCGGTCGAGGTAGGCCTGGTCGACATCGCCGGTAATGTATTCGCCGTTGAACACCGAGCAGTCGAAGCCGTCGACATCCTCGTTGCCCTCGCGGGAGCACTCCACCAGGTCTTCCAGGTCCTGGAACACCAGCCAGTCGGCGCCGATCAGCTCCCCCACTTCTTCCACGCTGCGCCCGTGGGCAATCAGCTCGGTGGCCGAGGGCATGTCGATACCGTAAACGTTGGGGTAGCGCACCGGCGGCGCGGCAGAGGCAAAGTAGACATTCTTCGCCCCGGCATCACGGGCCATCTGGATGATTTGCCGGCAGGTCGTGCCGCGCACGATGGAGTCGTCCACCAGCATCACATTCTTGCCTTCAAATTCCAGCGGCACCGGGTTGAGCTTCTGGCGCACGGATTTCTTGCGCTGGCTCTGGCCCGGCATGATGAAGGTACGGCCAATGTAGCGGTTTTTCATGAAACCTTCGCGGAACTTGATACCCAGTTCGTGGGCCATGGACTGGGCCGCAATACGACTGGTGTCGGGGATGGGAATCACCACATCGATATCGTGCCCGGGCCGCTCGCGCAAAATCTTCCTGGCCAGCGTCTCGCCCTGGCGCATCCGTGTCTTGTACACCGAAATGCCATCCATCAGGGAGTCCGGGCGAGCAAAGTAGACATGCTCGAAGATACACGGGCGCAGGCGGTGCTGCTCGGCACACTGGCGGCGATGCAAACGGCCAGCGCTGTCGATGAAAATCGCCTCGCCCGGGGCCACATCCCCAATCAGCTGATAGCCCAGCACGTCCAGGGCGACGCTCTCGGAAGCCACCATGAACTCTTCGCCTTCTGGCGTCTCCCGCTTGCCCACCACCAAAGGGCGAATGCCGTAGGGATCGCGAAAGCCCACAACCCCATAGTCCACCAGCATGGCGACCGCGGCATAGCCGCCGCGACAGCGCCTGTGCACCGCCTCCACGGCCTTGAAAATATCGTCGGGGCTGGGGCTCAGCTTGCCCAGGGTCTGCATTTCGTGGGCAAAGATATTGAGCAAAACTTCCGAGTCGGAATCGGTATTGAGATGGCGCAGGTCATCCTGGAACAGTTCGCGAGCCAGTTGTTCCGCGTTGGTCAGGTTGCCGTTGTGGGCCAGGGCGATACCGTAGGGAGAGTTCACATAAAACGGCTGGGCCAGCGCGGTGCCGGAGCTGCCCGCGGTGGGATAGCGCACATGGCCAATGCCGATCTGGCCCTGCAGGCGTTGCATGTGGTGCTGCTGGAACACATCGCGCACCAGGCCTTCGCGCTTGCGCTGGTGAAAGCGCCCGGCGCTGCAGGTCATAATTCCGGCGGCGTCCTGGCCGCGGTGCTGCAGCACCGTCAGCGCATCGTAAATATCAGGAGCCACATTGCCGTGACCGACAAGTCCAACCAGACCACACATGCTTTTTTCCTCAGTTGCGGCTCACGCCGCGGCTTGTAACTTACACCGACTGGCCAGGCG
This sequence comes from Parahaliea mediterranea, assembly GCF_003402235.1. Lineage (GTDB taxonomy): Bacteria > Pseudomonadota > Gammaproteobacteria > Pseudomonadales > Halieaceae > Parahaliea > Parahaliea mediterranea. The sequence goes on along the minus strand of NZ_QEWO01000001.1, from coordinate 84,678 downwards.
CCAGGGCCGACAGGTCATCGGTATCAAATCGTGACAGGGTGCCCCGCGCCCAGCTCATCAGCGCGTCCACCTGGGGCATGAGCCGGGCCTGGTGCAGCCAGACCTGATCCCGGGGCGGCAGCAGCTCGCGCACCAGGAACACCAGCACCATGACAATGACCACACCGCGGGTGAAGCCGAAGATGGTACCCAGCAGGCGGTCGGTGGCGCCAAGGCCCGTGGCCCGAACCAGCTGCGACATGAACATGCTGATTAGGCCAAACACCATCAACACGGCGATGAACAGGATCAGCCAGGCGGCCACGTAGCGCGCCGTGATGTTACTGATGTAGCCGGTGAGACTGGTTGCCAGCTCACTGGCGAAGAGATTGGCAACGATAAAGGCGGCAACCCAGCCCAGCAGCGACAGCGCCTCGCGGGTAAAGCCCCGCCACAGGCTGACCAGCGTGGAGAGCCCCACGATGGCGATAATGGCCCAGTCGACCCAGGTCAGTTGCGTCCAGTCCAAGAATTCCACCTGTTCAATTGCGGGCGCATTCTAACAGAGCGATTGCGGGCAAAACACCGCGAAAATTCCCGCCCGGCGCGCGTACACGGCTCGCGCGGGCGTCACGGCTCGCGTGGACGTCATGGCTCGCAGGGGAGTCATGGATAGTAGCGCCGCACCATGGACTTCACGCCGAACTGGCGATCGATATCCGCCTGAATACCATCGAGGCGGGCGCGCTCGAACTTGGGCCCCACGTACACCCGGTAGAGCTTGCGTCCCTCCACCTCGGCCACCTTGATATAGGCCTTGTGGCCCATGGCATCCAGGCGCTGGCGGGTCTGCTCCGCGCGCTCCTTGTTGCTGACGCTGACCACCTGCAGGGTCCAGGCGATGGGAATACCCTGCGCGTCGGTTTGCGGCTGCACCGGGCGCTCTTCCCGCGCGCGTGCGGCCACGTCAGGCTCGGCCGTCGCTTCAGCGCTCGCTTCGCGCTTGGTCGCCTCTGCCGGCTCAGCCACCGGGGCGGCGGGCTCAGCGGGGGGCCCTAACTCGCCTTGGTTCTCGCCCTCGCCCTGGCCTTCCGATGACGGCTGATTGGCTTCCGGCACGGGCTGATTGGCATCGCCCAGACGATCGCCGGGGGCGCTGTCTTGCTCGATGTCCTCGGGGCTGTCCAGCGGCGGCGAGGTGCGCAGCCCCACCTTGTCCGGAGACGGCAGGGGCGTGGTATCAATCGCTGGCGGTGGCGGCATGCGTACCACCGGCGCGCGAGCGCCGGTATCGGGCTCCACGAAAATGATCGGCCAGAACACCACGCCCAGCGCCACCAGGATCAGCGCTCCCACCAGGCGCTGCTTGAGCACGTTATTCACGCCTTGCCCCTGTTCTCATCCCTGTCGAGCAACGGCATGACCGCCGCCACCGTAACAAATGACCCGAAGACCACCAGGCGGTCTCCCTCGGTCATGACGCTCTGCGCCCGGCGCAGGGCCTGGCGCAGGTTCTTGCTGACGCTGATCATGAACTCCCCCTGCTCACGCAGCAAGTCGCCCAGGCGCGCGGCCTTTTCGGCCCGGGGATTGTCCGGCTGGTCGGCCAGGAACCAGGCGGCAAAGCGCCCGCTGGTCTGCGCCAGCATGGCTGTCAGGTCCTTGTCTTTCATGGCTGAGAACAAGGCAATTGTCTTTCCATTACAGGGGCTTGCATCAATATACTCAACCAGCTTCTCAACCGATTGCGGATTGTGCGCCACATCCAGCAGGTAGTCGATACCGCCGAGTTGCCGGCGCTGGCGGCGCCCCGGCGGCTGAAGGGCCGCCAGGATGGACGGCACCGGCAGGGCCTGCACATCCACCCCCAGCAACAGCGCGGCCTGCAGGGCGGCGCAGAGGTTGGAGGGCAGCAGTGCGCCTGCGGCGATGGGCGGCAACACCGTGGCTGTGCCTGCGGCCGACACCAGTTGCGGCTGCCAGCAATCGGCATCCGCCCGGTCATCCGCGCCCTGGCTGTGCTGGCAATGAAAGTCCCGCCCGAGGTAGCGGGCCCTGGCGCCACTGGCCGCCACCGCCTCCAGCAGGCCGGCGGGCGGCTGGGCTTCGGCAATCACCGCGTCAATACCGGGGCGCAGGATGCCGGCCTTCTCCCGGGCGATGCCGTCGATGTCATCTCCCAGCCAGTCCTGGTGATCAAGCCCGATGCTGGTAATAACCGCCACCGTCGCATCCACAATGTTGACCGCATCCAGCCGCCCGCCCAGGCCGACCTCCAGCACCAGCACGTCGGCGCCGCGCTGGCGGAATACCCACAGCGCGGCCAGGGTGGCAAATTCAAAGTAGCTGAGTGAAATTTCGCCCCGGGCGCGGTCGATGTCGGCAAAGGCAGCGACGATGTCGGCATCGCCAACGTCGCTACCGGCGAGGCGGATACGCTCGTTAAAGCGCAGCAGGTGGGGAGAGGTGTAGACGCCGGGCTGATACCCGGCGGCCAGCAGCAGGGCCTCGAGCGCCGCCGCGGTGGAGCCCTTGCCGTTGGTGCCGGCGATGGTCACCACCGGCACACTCGCCGGCAGCAGCGCCAGCCTGCGGGCAACTTCGCCAACGCGGTCCAGGCCGAGGTCAATCTCCCGCGGGTGCAGGGCTTCGAGGCGCTCCAGCCAGGCGGCCAGGCTGGTGTCAGTCATCGTCCTGAACGGACTCCACCTCGTCGTCGGCGCGCATTGCCACCGTTTCTTCCTCGTCCGCGGGCGGCGCGTCCTGCACCAACTCCATGGCGGTGAACTTGGCCAGCAGGCGGCCCAGGGTGTCGCGCATGTCGTTGCGGTGCACGATCATGTCGATGGCACCGTGGTCGAGCAGGAACTCACTGCGCTGGAAGCCCTTGGGCAGCTTCTGGCGAATGGTCTGCTCGATGATATTGGGGCCGGCAAAACCGGCGCGGGCATCCGGCTCGGCAACGTTGATGTCGCCCAGCAGCGCCAGTGAGGCAGACACGCCGCCGTAGATCGGGTCGGTCATCACCGAGATATAGGGCACGCCCGCCTGCTTCATGCGCTCAATCACGGCCGAGGTCTTGGCCATCTGCATCAGGGAGATCAGCGCCTCCTGCATGCGCGCGCCGCCGGAGGCGGAGAAGCACACCAGGGGAATGCCCTCTTCCAGCGCCAGTTGCGCGGCGCGGGTGAACTTCTCGCCCACCGCGTAGCCCATGGAGCCGCCGTGGAAGGCGAATTCGAAGGCTACCACCACCAGCGGCATACCCTGCAGGGTACCGCGCATGGCGATCAGGGCGTCTTTCTCGCCGGTGGACTTTTGCGCCGCGCTCAGGCGGTCGCGGTAGCGCTTTTTGTCCTTGAACTTGAGGCGATCCACCGGCTCGACGTCGGTAAGGATTTCCTGCCGGCCCTGCTGATCGAGGAAAATATCCAGGCGCCGCCGGGCGCCGATGCGCATGTGATGGTCGCACTTGGGGCACACATCGTCGTTGCGCTCGAGATCCGGGCGATACAGTACCGCCTCACATTTGACACATTTTGTCCACAGGCCCTCGGGCACATTGGAGCGGCGATTGCCCTCCTCCTTGCGCACCCCGGTGGGCAGAATCTTGTCTATCCAGCTCATGGCATCTCCCGCTTTGTTGCGGGCATTATAAACGTCGCCCCCCGCAACTAGGAAGGCACGCCATCAATTCCGCGGCGGATTTGCGCCAGTAATTCCACTGCGTGGGCAATGGTTTGCGCATCGCTGTGCCCATTTTGCGCCGATTCCGCCAGGCGCTGCACCAGGGCGCTGCCCACCACAACGCCCTCGGCCACGTCGGCCACGGCGCGGGCCGAGGCGGCGTCCTTGATACCAAAGCCCACCGCCAGCGGCAGGCCGGTGGTTTCGCGGATGCGGGCCAGCTGGGCCGCCACATCGGCCGTGTCCAGGTGGCCGGCACCGGTCACGCCCTTCAGCGCCACGTAGTAGATGAAACCACTGGCCTGGGCGGTGATCAGCCCCATGCGCTCCACCGGCGTGGTGGGGGCAATCAGGAAGATGTTGTCCATGCCCACCCGGCGCAGTTCGGCATTCACCGCGGCCACTTCCTCCGGCGGGATGTCCACCGTCAGCAGAGCATCAACGCCGGCGGCCGATGCCGCATCGGCAAAGGCGGCATAGCCCATGCGCTCCACCGGGTTGGCGTAGCCCATCAGCAGCACTGGCGTGTCGCCATCGCGGGTGCGGAACTCGCGCACCATGTTCAGGGCGTCGCGCAGGCGTACCTTGTTGGCCAGCGCCCGCTCGTGGGCCAGTTGAATGGTGGGGCCTTCGGACATGGGGTCGGAGAACGGTACGCCCAGCTCGATCACGTCGGCCCCGGCTTCCACCAGCGCGTGCATCAGGGGTACGGTGACCGCAACACCCGGGTCGCCGGCCACCACGTAGGGAATCAGGGCCTTGCGTCCCTGCTCTGCCAGCTGCTCAAAACGTTGCGCAATTCGACTCACGGCAATCCCCTTAAAACGCAATGCCGTCAATGGCGGCGACGGTGTGAATATCCTTGTCTCCCCGGCCGGAGAGGTTGACCACAATCTGCTGGTCAGGGCGCATCTGGGCGGCCAGCTTGGCGGCGTAGGCCAGGGCATGGCTGCTTTCCAGGGCCGGCATGATGCCCTCAACCCGGGTCAGGGTATGGAAGGCTTCCAGCGCCTCGTCATCGTCGGCCACCACATAATTCACGCGGCCAATGTCCTTCAACCAGGCGTGTTCGGGGCCTACCCCGGGGTAGTCGAGGCCGGCGGACACCGAATGGGTGTGCAGTATCTGCCCGTCCTCGTCCTGCATCAGGTAGGTGCGGTTGCCGTGCAGCACGCCCGGCGTGCCGGCGGTGAGCGGCGCGGCGTGCTCGCCGGTGGCCAGACCGTGGCCGCCCGCCTCCACACCGTACATGGCCACGCTATCGTCCTTCAGGAAGGGGTGGAACAGGCCAATAGCGTTGGAGCCACCACCGACACAGGCCACCAGAGCATCCGGCAGGCGGCCGGTCTGCGCCAGCGACTGGGCGCGGGCCTCGCGGCCAATCACGCACTGGAAGTCGCGCACCAGCTCCGGATAGGGATGGGGGCCGGCCACGGTGCCAATAATGTAGAAGGTGTCATCCACGTTGGTGACCCAGTCGCGCATGGCTTCGTTCATGGCGTCCTTGAGGGTCTTGGAACCGGAGGTCACCGGAATCACCTCGGCCCCCAGCAACTTCATGCGATACACATTCAGGGCCTGGCGGCGCACGTCTTCCTCGCCCATGTACACCTGGCATTTCAGCCCCAGGCGCGCGGCAATGGTGGCGGTGGCCACGCCGTGCTGGCCAGCGCCCGTTTCGGCAATCACCCGCTGCTTGCCCATGTGCTTGGCCAGCAGGGCCTGGCCGATGGTGTTGTTCACCTTGTGGGCGCCGGTGTGGTTGAGGTCTTCGCGCTTGAGGTAGAGCTGGGCACCGCCCACCTTGGCCGTCCAGCGCTGGGCGTGATACAAGGGCGAAGGGCGCCCCACGTAGTGGGCGAGGTCCGCATCCAGTTCCGCCTGAAATTCCGCATCGACGGACAGCCGGCGATACAGCCGCTCCAGCTCTGCCAGCGCGGACATGAGGGTTTCAGCCACAAATTTGCCACCGTATACGCCGAATCGGCCCTCGGCGTCCGGCACGCTGTCAAACAGGTTGTCGTTGAGTTCGCTTGTCATGGTTTGCTAGTCCTGCAACTTGTCCGCGGCGCGTACCGCCGCAATAAACGCTTCCACTTTGCCCGGGTCTTTACGCCCCGGGGCGCTTTCCACACCGCCGCTGACATCCACCGCTGCCGGGTGCAGCAGCGCCATGCCCTGCCCCACGTTACCGGCGTTCAGCCCACCCGCCAGTACAACCGGCATGGGAAACTCCCCCACCGCCTGCTGCCAGTCGAAGGCCTTGCCGGTGCCGCCGGGTACGCCGTCCTGCCAGCTGTCCAGCAGTATCGCGCTGGCGCCCTGGTAGGGCCGGCTGGCATCGGCCGGCGTCATGCCCGCCTTTACCCGCAGCGCCTTCAGCCAGGGCCGCTGGAACTGCCGGCAGAAGGCCGGGCTTTCGTCACCGTGAAACTGCAGGGTATGCAGCGGCACCTGTGCCAGCACCTCGCGGATGCGCTCGGGCTGCTCGTTGACGAACAGCCCCACCAGCTGCACAAAGGGCGCTGCCGCGGCGGCGATGTCCCGGGCCGCGGCGATGTCCACTGCCCGCGGGCTCGGCGCGTAAAACACCAGCCCCAGGGCATCGGCCCCGGCGGCACAAACCTGCCGCGCATCATCGGCAGCGGTAATGCCGCAAATCTTGATTCGGGTCCGGGACACGAAGGAAACACCAATAAATCAGGGGGGCGAATCATAGCAGACCGGGCACCGGACTGTCTGTAAAGCCGCGCTGCGGCCAGTGAGCGATTGCCTGCTAGCTGCCGCCCAGCAACAGCGGCCCTGGGGGCGTTGCCGGCAGGCCGAAGTGGGCCGGGTAACTCACCTCCACCAGGTAGAGGCCATCGGGGGCCGCGGTATCGGCGGCGCGGGTGCGGTCGCGCCCGGCCAGCAACTGGGCCAGCCACCCCGCGGGGCTGCGGCCGCTGCCCACCGCCATCAGGCTGCCGGCAATGTTGCGCACCATGTGGTGCAAAAAAGCATTGGCGCGAATATCGATCACTACCAACGGCCCGCGACGCTCCACATTCACCGCCTGCACATTGCGAAACGGGCTGGTGGACTGGCAGGCCGCGGCGCGAAAGGCGCTGAAGTCCTGCTCGCCCAGCAGGCACTGGGCCTCGCGGTGCATCAGCGCGGCATCCAGCGGGCGTCGCTGCCAGGTGACCTGGCCGCCGAGATGGGCGGGCCGCACTGGCGTGTTGGCAATGATGTAGCGGTAGCGCCGGGCGGTGGCGGAAAAACGCGCGTGAAAATCCTCGCTGACCGGCACGGCCCAGTGCAGGCGCACATCAAAAGGCAGGTTGGCGTTGCCGCCCAGCACCCACGCCTTGGGGCTGCGGGACACCGGGCAGTCGAAGTGCACCACCTGGCTGTGGCCATGCACGCCGGTATCGGTGCGGCCCGCGCAGTGCACCCGCAGCGGCGCGCTGGCCACCTGCGATAGGGCGGCCTCCAGCGTTTGCTGGACTGTGCTGACATCGAGATGGGGCTGGGATTGCCAGCCGCTGTAGCGGCTGCCATCGTACTCGACCCGACAGGCCACCCGGGCGCCGGGCGGCAAGGGGTCGGGGGACAGAAAGTCAGTCAAGCCGGTCTATCAGCCCCTGTGCTTCCTGGCGCTGCTCTTCACTGCCTTCCATGAGCACTTCTTCCAGAATCTGGCGGGCACCCGGTTCGTCACCCATGTCGATATAGGCGCGGGCCAGGTCGAGTTTGGTGGCCACTGGATTACCTTCTGAGGCAAAGACCAGGTCGTCGTCATCGTCCTCATCATTAGGTTCCGCCGCCGCGGCGCCGTGCCCTTCAAAGTCGCCGCTGAGGTCCAGTTCGTCTTCCAGGTCGGCAAAATCGTCTTCAATTTCCAGGTCACTGAAGCTGTCGTCCGCCGCTGTCAGGTCATCCTCGAAATCCGGCGCGCTGTCGAAACTGGCGGGCGCATCATCACTGATCGGCGATGCCAGCGCGCCGCTGGGGTTGCCCACGGTCGGTGCGGCGCTGACGATCGGTGCGGCGCTGAAGCCCGGCGCCACCGTATCGGCCGGCGCACGATCAAAGTCGGTAGCTGCCAGCACCTCTTCCGCCCGGGCGATGGCGGCGGCATCGCCGATATCCCGCAGGGCCTCAAGCTCGCTGAGGGCTTCGGCCTCCCGGTCGGTGCGGGCGTAAAGCTCCAGCAGTTTGAGCCGGAACACGGGATTGCGCGGCTCGGCGTTGATAGCGTTGCCCAGCAATTCGATGGCCTGGGGATAGCGCCCGTAGGCGATGTAAATGTCGGCCTCGGCCAGGGCATCGCCGGAATCCACATCAGAGGCGTACTGGTCGTGCTTGCGCTGCCCGTAGCCGCGCTCTTCGTTCGGGTTGAGCCGGGGCTCCGGCTCGGGGGAGGCAACCTCGGTGGGCGGCGGTGCTGGCGCTGGGTCGTCGTCGACGTCAAGGTCCTGGTTTTTCAACTCCACGCCGGCGAACACGTCCTGCTCATCCTCGGCGTCATCACGCGCTGAGCGCCGCCGCCACAGCAGCAGGCCGAGCAGCAGCAATAGCAGGGCAATGCCCGGGTAGAGCAGGTTGTCGTACCAGTTACTCCCGCCTGCGCTGGCGGGTGTTTTGGCGGCGGGCGTGGACGGCTTGGCCGCGGGGGCCGGTTGCGCGGTGCCGCTCGCATCAGCCGCTGCGATGGCGTTGTCGCCACCGTCTTCGCCGGCCTCATCGCCAGCGACCTGGGCCGAACCAGGCTGGGGACTTTCTATCTGAGCGCTGCCGTCTTCTGTCCGAGCGTTACCGCCCAAGGCCAGCGCGCTGTCACCGTCGTTACTGTTGCCGCTGCCGTCTTCAGCCAGGCCGCCGGCGCCCGCATCGATATTCGCATCCCGCAGGGCCTGCTGCAGGGCGGCAATCTGTTCATCCTTGACCGAGACGATACTTTCCAGCGTTTCCACCTGGTCATTCAGCGCATCCAGGCGCCCCTGCAACTCGGCGTTTTCCAGCTCGGAGCGCTCCAGGCTCTCCAGGGCCGCAGTGTTCTCGTTACTGCCAGCGCTGCCCGGCGCGGTATTGCGCGACGGCGAGGCAGCGGCATCAGCGCCCTCCCCGTCTGCGGCATCATTGGCTGAAATGCGCAGTGAGGGCCCGGCCGCTGCATAGGGGTCGGAGGCGCGCCCGGCCCGCCAGTCTTCGTTCTGCTGCTTGACCTCGGCGAGGGCCTGCTCCAGGTCGGCGGAGCTGATGTCACCGGAAGCCGGCAGGTAAATGATGTAGCCGGCCTTGATGCGATTGATGTTGCCGTCGATAAAGGCGTCGGGGTTCAGGCGCTGGATATCGAGCATGGTCTGGTGCACGGAGGTGCCCTCCGGGCGCGCCGCCTTGGCAATCGACCACAGGTTTTCGTCGCGCCGGACCATGTAGCGCGCCCCTGGCGCGGGGCTATGGGCGGTATCGGCGCTGTAATTGCGCTGGGGCATCTGCCCCGGGCCGAGGGTGGATTTCTGGCCGACACCCACCCGGGTGCCGCTGGTTGCCGTTTCAGTCTTTTTTTTCGAGGTCGGCGGAATGCCCTCGACCTCTTCCACCCGCTCGCTCGCCGATACCGAACGGGCGGCGCTGTCAAAGGCCGGTGGGTCCACCAGCACGGTGTATTCGCGCAGCAGGCGGCCCGAGGGCCAGCGGGTTTCAATGATGAAGTCGAGATAGGGTTCCAGCACCGGGTCGTCGGAGCTGATGACAATACTGCCCCGGCCGTTATCGTCCACCTGGACTTCAAACTTGATGCCGGTGAGGAAGTAGGCGCGATCCACGCCCATGCGGTCAAAATCTTCGGTGGTGGCCAGGCGCACGCGAATCTGGTCTTCGTGCAGGCTGCCGGTATTGAGTAGATCCACCCGGGCTTTCAAGGGTTCGTTGAGGAAGGATTCGAGTGTGATATCGCCGAGGCCCAGGGCCCAGACAGACCCGGCCTGCAAGCAGCCCAGGGAGAACAACACCGCCGCTAACTTACGCTTCCTAGCCATACCCCTGCCTTTATTATTCTGCACCTGCTTCGCCAAGCCGGCATCCCCCCAGTCCAGCCGCTGCCGCGACGCGAACCGCCACAGCCGGAAGAGCGCTCTTCCGGTCCCCAATAGCCCCGAGGGGCACTGCAGCGGGTTTAGAAGGACCCCGTTAAGAGGTTTCCCGACGCCTGCCGGGGTCCCGATTTCGCCCAAGTATGTCGACTAGGTCTCTATTAATCAAGATAGGTGCGGATCATGCTCTCGGCAATTTGCACACTATTGAGCGCGGCCCCTTTGCGCACGTTGTCGGCCACAATCCACAGGTTCAGGCCGCGCGGATGCGAGATGTCTTCGCGGATACGACCGACAAATACCGGGTCTTTGCCCGCCGCCTCGGTGACCGCGGTGGGATAGCCGCCATCGGCGCGCTCGTCCATCAGGGTGACCCCATCGGCGCCGGCGAGCAGCTCGCGCACTTTTTCCACGGAAATTTTGTCGCGGGTTTCAATGTGTACGGCTTCGGAGTGACCGAAGAACACCGGGATGCGCACGCAGGTGGGGTTTACCTGAATGCTGTCGTCGCCGAAGATTTTCTGGGTCTCCCACACCATTTTCATTTCCTCCCGGGTGTAGCCGTTGTCCTGGAAGGTGTCGATGTGGGGCAGCGCGTTGAAGGCGATCTGCTTGGGGTACACCTCGCACTCGGCATCCTGGCCGTTGAGCAGGCGCGCAGTCTGGCCCGCCAGCTCCTCAATCGCTTCCTTGCCGGTGCCGGAGACGGCCTGGTAGGTGCACACGTTGATGCGCTCGATACCCACCGCGTCGTAAATCGGCTTCAGCGCCACCAGCATCTGGATGGTGGAGCAGTTGGGGTTGGCGATGATATTGCGGTTGGTGTACTGGGCCAGGGCCTCGGGGTTGACCTCGGGCACCACCAGCGGAATGTCTTCGTCGCGGCGGAAGTGGGAGGTGTTGTCGATCACCACGCAGCCAGCCGCCGCGGCCTTGGGCGCAAACTCCTCGGAGATGCTGCCGCCGGCGGAAAACAGGCCGATCTGGGCCTTGCTGAAGTCAAACTCGGCAAGGTCTGTCACGGTGACGGACTTGCCCTTGAACTTGATGGTTTTACCCGCCGAGCGGCTGGACGCCAGCGGGTAGAGGTTGCGCACCGGGAAGTTCCGCTGCTCGAGGATTTCGATCATGGTTTCGCCGACGGCACCGGTGGCGCCGACGACGGCTACATCGTATGAATCTGCCATTGTCTTGTTCCGTTAGCTAGTGAATGAATGTCAGGACGCGAGCGCGCGCAGTACCGCCGCGCCCATCTCGGACGTGGATACCCGGGTGTCGCCCTCGGCCCAGATATCCGCAGTGCGCAGGCCCGCGTCCAGCACCTGGCTGACCGCGCTTTCAATGGCGGCGGCCGCCTCGGGCTGCTCCAGGGTGTAGCGCAGCATCATGGCCACCGACAAAATGGTGGCCAGCGGGTTGGCGATGCCCTGCCCTGCAATGTCGGGCGCAGAGCCGTGGCAGGGTTCGTACATGCCGCGGCCGTTCTTGTCCAGCGACGCCGAGGGCAGCATGCCGATGGAGCCGGTGAGCATGGCGGCGGCGTCGGACAGAATGTCGCCGAACATGTTGCCGGTGACCAGCACGTCAAACTGCTTGGGTGCGCGCACCAGTTGCATGGCCGCATTGTCCACGTACATGTGGGACAGCTCAACGTCGGGGTAGTCCCTGGCTACCTCTTCCATGACCTCGCGCCACAGCACGGTCACTTCCAGCACGTTGGACTTGTCCACGCTGCACACGCGCTTGTCGCGCTGACGCGCCAGGTTAAAGGCCAGGTGGCCAATACGGCGGATTTCCGACTCGCTGTACACATAGGTGTTGTAGCCCTGGCGCTCGCCGTTTTCCAGGGTGCGGATGCCGCGGGGCTCGCCGAAGTAAATGCCGCCGGTGAGCTCGCGCACGATGAGAATATCCAGCCCCGCCACCAGCTCCGGCTTCAGGCTGGAGGCCGCCGCCAGTTGCGGATACAGCAGCGCCGGGCGCAGGTTGCCGAACAACTCCAGCGCCGAGCGCAGGCCCAGCAGGCCCTTCTCGGGGCGCAGTTTGGCGTCCACCTTGTCCCACTCGGGGCCGCCCACGGCACCCAGCAAAATGGCGTCGGCCTGTTTTGCTTTGGCCAGGGTCTCCTCGGGCAGGGGTACGCCAGTGGCATCCAGCGCGGCGCCGCCCAGCAGGGCGTGGTCCAGGCTCAGGCCCAGGGCGAACTGGCGATCCACCGCCTCCAGCACGTTGACGGCCTCGGCCATGATTTCCGGGCCAATGTGGTCGCCGGGGAGAATCAGGATGTTCTTGCTCACTGCGTTATCTCTTTGTCACGTTGTTGGTTCAGGGGCCTTCAGCGAATGCTGCCAAACAGCCAGGGGGCACGCTCGCGGTAGAGCACCTCGAAGGCGCGGATGGCATCGGCGCTCTCCAGGGTCAGGCCGATGTCGTCCAGGCCATTCAGCAGGCAGTGTTTGCGAAAAGGCTCCACCTCAAAGGCAACGCTGGAGCCATCCGGGGTACGGATCACCTGCGCCGGCAGGTCGATCTCCAGCGTGTAGCCTTCGTTGGCGTACAGGGCCTCGAACAGGCTGTCGACGGTGTCCGCCGGCAGCGCGATGGGCAGCACACCGTTTTTGAAGCAGTTGTTGAAGAAGATGTCGGCAAAGCTCGGCGCAATAATGCAGCGAAAGCCGTAGTCTTCCAGCGCCCAGGGCGCGTGCTCGCGGCTCGAACCGCAGCCGAAGTTCTCCCGCGCCAGCAGTACCGAGGCACCGGCGTAGCGTGGCTGGTTGAGGGCAAACTCCGGGTTCAGCGGGCGTTTGCTGCAATCCTGGCCGGGCTGGCCCTCGTCGAGGTAGCGCAACTCGTCAAACAGGTTGGGCCCAAAACCAGAGCGCTTGATGGACTTCAAAAACTGCTTGGGGATGATCAGGTCGGTATCGACGTTGGCCCGATCCATCGGCGCGGCAATGCCGCTGTGTACAGTAAAGGCTTTCATTACACGTCCTCCGCGATGCTGCGTACGTCGACAAAGTGCCCCGCCACGGCGGCGGCGGCGGCCATCGCCGGGCTGACCAGGTGGGTGCGCCCGCCAAAGCCCTGGCGCCCCTCGAAGTTGCGGTTGGAGGTGGACGCGCAGTGCTCACCGGCGCCGAGCTTGTCGGCGTTCATGGCCAGGCACATGGAACAGCCCGGCTCGCGCCACTCCATGCCGGCGTCGATGAAGATGCGGTCCAGCCCCTCGGCCTCGGCCTGGGCCTTCACCTCGCCGGACCCCGGCACTACCAGTGCCTGCTTGATGGACGCAGCAATTTTGCGGCCGCGCACCACGTCTGCCGCGGCGCGCAGGTCTTCGATGCGCGAATTGGTGCAGGAGCCGATAAACACCCGGTCCGGACGGATGTCGGTGATCTTCTGCCCGGCGCTGAGCCCCATGTATTCCAGCGCCCGTCGCACAGCCTCTTTGGCGGTGGCGGTAGGCTGGGCCTCCGGGTCTGGCACACTGCCATCCACCGGCAGCACCATCTCCGGCGAGGTGCCCCAGGTGACCTGGGGTTGGATGTCTTCGCCACGCAGCTCAATCACTGTATCGAATTCGGCGTCGGCGTCGGAATGCAACTCGCGCCAGGCGGCCACGGCCTGCTCCCACTGCTCGCCAGTGGGCGCGTAGGGGCGACCTTTCACGTAGTCGATGGTGGTGTCGTCCACCGCCACCATGCCCATGCGGGCGCCGGCCTCAATGGACATGTTGCACAGTGTCATGCGGCCTTCCATGGTGAGCTTGCGCACCACCTCGCCACCAAACTCGATGGCATAGCCGGTGCCACCGGCGGTACCGATGCGGCCGATCACCGCCAGCGCGACATCCTTGGCGGACACGCCCGGCTGCAACTGGCCATCCACCTTCACCAGCATGTTTTTCATTTTGCGGGTAATCAGGCACTGGGTGGCCAGCACGTGCTCCACCTCGGAGGTGCCAATGCCATGCGCCAGTGCGCCCAGGGCGCCGTGGGTGGAGGTGTGGGAGTCGCCGCACACCACCGTCATGCCGGGCAGGGTTGCGCCCTGCTCCGGGCCCACCACATGCACAATGCCCTGGCGGCGGTCGTTGATGGGGATCTCCACGATATTGAAGTCGCCGCAGTTGTCGTCGAGGGTTTTCACCTGCAGGCGCGACACCGGGTCGACAATGCCATCAACCCCGCCGCTGCGCTCGGCGGCGTCGGTGGGCACGTTGTGGTCGGGCACGGCCAGGTTGGCGTCCAGGCGCCAGGGCTGGCGCCCGGCCAGGCGCAGGCCCTCAAAGGCCTGGGGCGAGGTCACTTCGTGCAACAGGTGACGGTCGATGTAGATCAGGGCGGTGCCGTCGTCGCGGCTTTCCACCACGTGCTGTTGCCAGAGTTTGTCGTAGAGGGTTTGTCCGGCCATGGGGCTCTCTCCCTTCATTAATGGTGGTTCTGTGGCGCGCCGTGGCGCACCGGGCAGCATGGAAGTGGAGCGATACTACGCTTGAGCATGCGATAAAACAAATTTATTATTTTTATCCAATCGATTCCCGAAAGGAATGAAAATGGAAACCCAGAACCTGCAGGCCTTCATCCAGGTAGCACAGGAGCGGTCCTTCTCGCAGGCCGCCGAAAAGCTCCACCTGACCCAACCGGCGGTGAGCAAGCGCATCGCCCTGCTGGAGCAGCAACTGAGCTGCCAACTGTTCGACCGGATTGGCCGCCACGTGGGGCTCACCGAGGCCGGCGAGGCGCTGATGCCCTACGCCAAGTCGGTCATCCAGCAACTGGACATGGCGCGCCAGGCGGTGCGCGATTTGTCCGGCCAGGTGGCCGGCGACCTGCGCCTGGCCACCAGCCACCACATCGGCCTGCACCGCCTGCCGCCGGTGCTGAGTCGCTTCAGCAAGGCCTTTCCGGCGGTGCAGATCGACATTGAGTTCATGGATTCCGAGCAGGCCTACGACCTGATCACCCACGGCAAGGTGGAACTGGCCGTGGTGACCCTGGCACCGGACGCCGATGCCAGCATCATCACCCAGGCCGTGTGGCCGGACCCGCTGGATGTCATGGTGGCCCGGGACCACCCCCTGGCCCACCTCGCCCCCTGCCCGCTGGCCGCGCTGGCGGAGCACCCCGCCGTGCTGCCCGGCCTGAACACCTACACCGGCCAGATTGTGAAACGGCTGTTCGACCAGCACCGCCTCGACCTGCAGGTGTCCATGGCCACCAACTACCTGGAAACCATTCGCATGATGGCCTCGGTGGGCCTGGGCTGGACGGTGCTGCCGCGCAGCATGTGCGATCACACCCTGCTGCCGCTGTCGGTAAAGGGCATTCGCATTGAGCGCACTCTGGGGGTGATCTATCACCGCGGGCGCAGCCTGTCGCGGGCCGCCCGGGCGTTTATTGAGACTCTCGACGGCGAAGCCGACTAACCATAAACAGCAGGCGCAGCCGGCTAATCCATAAACAGCCGGCTAACGCTGGATGGCCAGCACTGCTGCCGAACCCGCCAATGGCTAGGACGACGCCCCCAGCGCCCCGATCCGTTTTTTACCCTCTCCACCCTGCCACATGCCGTCGTGATCGGGCAGGTAGAAGGTGCCGCTGTAACGGGCGACGATGCCACGCTCGCTGACAATCAGGCCACTGCAAAAGCCAAAGCGCCGCCTCACCGTCACCTCGCTGTTGCGGGCCTCCAGCCAGTCGCCCTGTTTACCGGCGCTGATGAAGTCCAGCGACAGGTTGATGGTCGGGTTGCCCCCCATTTCACCACGGGCGTGGTTTACACCCGAGGCCGCGGCGATATCCGCCAGCGTCATCAGCGCACCGCCGTGGCAAATGCCCATCATATTGGCGTGCTGCTTGTCGACGTACAGGCCGAAGGTCACACCCTCGGCCGACACCCGCCGGTAGAAGGGCTGCAGGTTATCGGTAAAGCCCATGCCCCTGGGCACCTGCTCAAAGCCCTCGGGCACCGGCGCCAAACCCTCGGGCGCACTCGTCATTCCGGGCGCGTTGTTGGTGCTGTCACCTTCGCTCATGTCTGTTGCTTCCCCTTTTATTCACAGTCCCCGGGTACGCACACCGGATTCAGAAAATGCCCATGGCAAGCCCCGCCACCAGGGCCTGGCCCAACTCGCCACACTGCTGCCGATGGCGGTCGGTAACCGCGCCGCGGCAGATCAGCGGCTCTGTTGCCTCGGTGAAAGGAATACCGGCAAGCATGCGCTGGGCCTGGCGGCGGGCGTTGCGCCCGTCATTGCCCGCCGACAACACCAGGGCGCAGGGCAATACCCGGCCTGCATTGATGGCCGGGTAGAACACCCGGTCCAGGTAATCCTTAAGGCCGCCGGCCAGGGCGCCGGCGTTTTCCGCCCCCACCAGCACCAGTGCATCGGCGTTTGACAGGTCGGCGCTGCCGCTGTCCCAGGCCCGGCGCAAAACAACGGTGCACGCATCTTCATCCGCCGCGGTGCAGGCCCCCTGCCACAGCGCGTGGGCCAGCGCGGCGCTGGCGCCACTCTGGCTGTGATAGACAATCAGCAGGGTTTTCACGGTGGCAAAGCGGGCCCTTAAAGCGCGGCGGGTTGTGGGGCGAAACCGCCGATTTCACCACAGCGGGGCGCCCCTGTCATGCTGGCGGGGCTGCGGCTAGGCTGCGGCCCTGGCAGAACGGCGCGGCCGGTGCTCTAATGTCGCCTCTCGCCGGCAGGCTCAAGCGCCGGCCCGGCACGCACCTTTCACCCACAAACCACCCACCACTCACCCACTCACCATCCACCCACGATAAGGACAACACCGATGAGCGAGACCAACCGCCAGTGGCTGCTGAAATCACGCCCCCAGGGCATGATCGGCCCAGAGCATTTTGAACTGGCGCACGCCCCCATGCCCGAGCCCGACCTGGCCGCCGGCCAGGTGCTGGTGAAGACACTGATGCTCAGCTTCGACCCGGCCATGCGCGGCTGGGTGGAAGACGAACCCTCCTACCTGCCGCCGGTGCCAGTGGGCGAGCCGATGCGCGCCAGCGGCATCGGCCAGGTGGTTGCCTCCAGCAACCCGGACCTGCCCACCGGCACCCTGGTGCAGGGGATGATGAACTGGCAGGAATACAGCGTGGGCGACCCGGCCTCGGCCCTGATGCCGCCGCGCCCCCTGCCCGCCGGCACCCCGCCGGCCATGGCCCTGGGTGTGTTTGGCGCCACCAGCCTTACCGCCTACTTTGGCCTGCTGCATGTGGGCCAGCCCCAGGCTGGCGAAACCGTGCTGGTTTCCGGCGCCGCCGGGGCCACCGGTTCGGTGGTCGCCCAAATTGCCCGCATCAAGGGCTGCCGGGTGATTGGCATTGCCGGCGGCGAGGACAAGTGCCAGTGGCTGCGCGAGCAGTGTCGCATCGAGGAGGTGATTGACTACCGCAACCAGGACGTAGCGGCCGAGCTGGCCCGCCGCTGCCCCATGGGCATCAATGTGTTCTTCGACAACGTGGGCGGCGCCACGCTGGAAGCCGGCATCGAGCAGATGGCGGACTTTGGCCGCATTGTGCTGTGCGGGGCCATCTCCGGCTACAACGACGACGCCCCCAGCCCCGGGCCCAGCAACATCATGAAACTGGTCACCCGCCGTATCCGCATGCAGGGCTTTATTGTGATCGACTTTCTCGACCAGGCCGAGGCGGCCTACGCCGACCTGGGGCAGTGGGTGGGCGCCGGCGAAATCGCCTGGCGCGAAGACATTCAGGAGGGCTTTGAGAACATTCCCGCCACCCTGCTGCGCCTGTTCGACGGACGCAACCAGGGCAAGCAGTTACTGAAGCTGGCCGACCCCGCATAAAGCCGGCCTGACCCCCGCCGTCCCCACAGCTTATCCACAGAACAGCCTGTGGATAACTTTGGGGACAGCCCGCGGCGCCAAGGGCCAGAGTGGAACCCGCCCTGCGCCCTCGCCTTGCCGTCACCATCGCCGGCCCTGAATTTTCCTTTTAATTTTCAGCAAGTTGTGCCAACAACTTCGTAAACTACTATCTATTAGTAAACCCCCGCGGAAAAACACCTGCCGCTGTGGATAGCCGCCGCGCGGAGGTTTGTAGACGCTTACCCGAAAAGCGGCGCCAGGCGGGCTGGCGAACCGGGCGCAAGGGGCTAGGCAGCAGCCCCCCGGTGGCGCAGGCGGAAGCAAACGTGGATGCGGGCATTGCGCTCGAAATCCGGGTCGAGGGTGTCGCGGGTAATGTCCTGGCAGTCAAACTGCTCGGCCAGTTCCGGCGCCAGCCGGAACCCGCGGCGATTGTTGGAGAAGTACAACTGGCCGTCGGGGCGCAGCCGGGCCATGGCGGCCTGTACCAGGGCCGGGTGATCGCGCTGCACGTCGAAGCTGTCTTTCACCGCCCGCGAATTGGAGAAGGACGGCGGGTCGAGCATGATGAGGTCGTAGTCGCGCCCGCCCTGCTCCAGCCAGCGCAGGCAATCGCTGCGCTCGATGCGATTGCCCTGCTCCCCCAGGCCGTTGTGGGCCAGGTTTTTGCGCAGCCAGCCGAGGTAGGTGTTGGACAAATCCACACTGGTGGTGGAGCGCGCCCCGCCCACCGCCGCCTGCACGGTGGCGGCCCCGGTGTAGCAGAACAGGTTGAGGAAGTCCCGCCCCCGGGCCTCGGCGGCAATGCGCAGGCGCAGGGGCCGGTGATCCAGGAACAGGCCGGTGTCGAGGTAGTCGTGCAGGTTGACCAGCAGCTTGGCCTGCCCCTCCCGCACGCTGAAGAACTCGCCGCGGTCGGCCTGTCGTGCATACTGCTCGCTGCCCCGCTGGCGCTGGCGCACCTTGAGGGCAATATCCGCCGGCTTTACGTTCAGGGCGCCGGGCAGCGCGGCCATCACCTCGTCCAGGCGCCGGGCGGCGGCGTCGGGGTCGATACCGGCCGGGGCGCGGTACTCCGCCACATGCACCTGGCTGCCGTACATATCCACCGCCACCGCGTACTCGGGCATGTCGGCATCGTACAGGCGATAGCACTCCACGGCGCTGCGCTTGAGCCAGGGGCCAAGGCGGCGGCGGTTTTTGCGCAGGCGGTTGGCAAACATCTGCGCGCCCTCCGACAGGGGGGCCGCCGGCGCCGCCTGTTCTGCCGGCGCCGTAGGCGGCGGGCTGCTAGCCGGGGGGGCCTCGTCCCGCAGCCGGTTGTCCTTCAAATCGAACAGCAACAGGCTGGCCGGCAGGGCACCGTTGTAGAGTTTGTACTGGCGGTGGCTGCGCAGGCCGATGGCGCGACCGAGGTCCAGGTCGGAGGTGAAGATGGCCGCCTGCCAGTCGTCAAATTCCCGCTTCATGGCGGCGCCCAGCTCGCGGTAGAGATAGCGCAGGCTGTCTTTTTCGCCCAGGCGTTCGCCATAGGGCGGGTTGCACACCAGCAGGCCCTCGGCGATCGGCAGGTGGGTGGGGCGGCGCAATTCCGCCAGGGGCTTGCGCAGCACCCGCACCGCCCGCTCAAGGCCAAGGCGGGCGATGTTTTCCTGGGCCCGGCGCACCACCCGGTGATCGGCGTCGTAGCCGCGCATCTCCGGCAGCTGGCGCTGGCGGCCGCGCTCGGCCCGGCCGCGGGCGTCGCTCAGAATGGCCTGCCACTGCTGGGGGTTGTGCCCCGACCAGGCCTCGAAACCAAAGCGCTGGCGCTCCAGCGCCGGGGCGATATCCGCGGCCATCATGGCGCCTTCCAGCAGCAGGGTGCCGGCGCCACACATAGGATCGATCAATGCCCCGCCCCGGGCGGCCATGCCGGGCCAGTCGGCACGCAACAGGATGGCGGCCGCCAGGTTCTCCTTCAGCGGGGCCGCCCCCGCTTCGCTGCGGTAGCCGCGCCGGTGCAGGCTGCCACCCACCATGTCCAGGGCCAGCATGGCCCGGTCTTTGGACAGGCGCAGGTTGAAGCGCAAGTCCGGGTCGCGCCGCTCCACCGAGGGCCGCCGGCCAAAGCGCTGGGCAAACCAGTCCACCAGGGCGTCTTTGGCGCGCTGGGCGCCGAACTGGGTATTGCGAATGGCGCGGTTCTGGCCGCTGAAATCAATGGCGAAGGTCTGGCGCACCTGCATCCAGCGCTGCCAGTCCAGGGCACTGAGCCCAGCGTAGAGTTGGTCGCCATCGGCGGCGTCCACCGTGGCCAGGGGCAGCAGCACCCGGTTGGCCAGGCGCGACCACAGACAGACGCGGTAGGCCGCCGCCAGCGGCCCGGAAAAATGCACGCCGGCGACGGTCTCGCGCACTGTGTTCGCCCCCAGGCTCTGCAGCTCATGGGCCAGCAGGCTCTCAATGCCCTTGGGGCAGGTGGCAAACCAGTGCTGTTCGTCGGTACTCAATCAGACTCTCCTGTGGCGGCGCCGGCGGCTCAGTTTTTGCGGCGCGGGGGTCGGGCTTTGCCGGCGGTTTTGCCGGAGGATTTGGGGCTCGCCTTTGACTTTGCCGTGCGGCTGGACCGTTTGGCGGCGGTGCGGGTACGGGTGCCGGCGTGGGCGGCCTTTTCCCGGGCCATGACATCCAGCACCAGGTTGGATGAGCTGTCCATGTACTCAATGTAGCGCTGGAACTCGCTGTCGCTGAAGCGGCGCAGGGCATCGTGCTTGCGGTACAGGTTGATGAAACGGCGCTCGCGCTCGTACTGGCGCGGCAGGGCCATTACGCCCCAGTCCTCCAGGCGCTTTTCCAGCTGCGGGTTGTAGGTGCGCAGGAATTTCAGCAAAAAGGGGATCGGGTCGTGGCGCGCCAGCAGCGAAGCGCTGCGCAGCACCAGCTCCAGCGGCAGCAGTTTTTCACCGCTCTCTACCGCTTCCAGCATCTGCTTGTCTGCCAAACCCAGGCTCTCGGCCAGCTCCTTCAGCGTGAGCCCGGCCGTCTCCCGGGTGTCGCGCAGGAAGTGGCCGGCCTCGGCCATGGCCTCCAGCCGCTCGGGCTCCATGCTGGCGCTGAGTATCTGGCGCAGCCAGGACTCGCCGAGCATGGCGCTGAGGGTGGCGGTGTTGCGGGCCAGCCCCAGGGTGCCGCCGGCCACTTCGCCGCTCAGGCGCAGCAGCGCATCCACCAGGGTGCGCTCCTGTGCTTCGTCGCTCCGCTCACTCATGTTCGCAGCTCATGTTGTTCCCAATCCCTGTGCACGGCCGCTTGCGGCCGGAACTTGCAGTATAGCCAGAGCGCTTGCATCACTGGCCCTCGGGCGCTAAGCCAAGGCCGGTTTCCAGGGCGAAGATCTGGCGCAGAATGCCGCGCCATTCGTCGTACTGGGATTCCAGGCTGCCGCTCAGGCGGAACACGCGGCCGCTGACATCCAGCACCGTGGGGCTCACTTCGTTGTCAAAGCCCTGGGCCAGTTCCCGCAGGTCCTGCTGCTGCACCTTGCTCCAGCGAAAGGTGTTGTAGGTCTGCTGCATGGCGGCAAAGGAGCCGCGCCGGCCGGCGCTGTCCCTGTCCTGCAGGCGCTGCTGGTAGCCCTGCATGTATTCGGCCTGTTCGCGCCCGTACTGGCGCCACAGGTCGTAGGTGGGGCGCATGTCATCAACCAGGTCCACATACTGCTCGTCCACCGTGTCGATAAAGCGGTGCTCCTGGTCGCGCAGGCGCTGCACCCGCGCCATCATCGGGTCGCCCTCTGCCGGCAGCCGCTGCACGCGCAGGTGCCCGGCCTCGTCCGCCACCAGATAGCCGGCAAAGGCATCCGGCGCCAGGCTTTGGGCATAGCGCAGTTCGCCCACCTGGGCGATGGCGCGCACCTCGGCGCTGGATAGGCCCTGGCGCACCGCCAGCAGGTCGTTGGCGATCTGGCGGTACAGGTCGGCAAAGGGGTCGGCCCCGGCCGGCACCGGGTAATCGCCGGGGCCGGTGACATCGGTATACACGCGCTGCAGCCACACCCGGCCGGTGGCATCGCGGGCATTCACCGCAAGCGCCAGGCGCAGGCCATCGGAGTGCAAAATGGTGGCGCTGATCTGCAGCTCAGCGCTGTCGTCGGCTTCGGGCAACACCCGCACCACGCCCCAGGCGCCGGCATCCACCAGCGCCTGGCGCAGCAGCACCGGCAAGTAGCGCACTTCCGCCCGGCGGATTTCCGGAAAAATGCCGCGCGTACCGTGTGAGGTCACATCCTCGGCCAGCCCCGGGTCGAACACCGCAAGGCCGATATCCAGGGCTGCCGCGTCATCCATCGGGGCCTGCCGCCGGAGCACCACGCTGCCCACCGGCGCCGGCCATTCAGCGGCCTGCACGGGCGGGGCATACTGGGGAGACGGGCGTGTGGCGGTGCCGCCACAGGCGGCCAGCAGCAACAGCGCCGGGGCCAGGGCCAGCACTGCTGTCAGCGCCGCCCTCACGGCGCCTCCGTGGTGCACACGCGCCCGCGGGTGACGGTCATTTCGCAGTGGTAGCCGCTGCTGCCGGGTTCAAAGCGGGTGTAAACGCGGTTCAGGGTAAAGGGCATGGACACCTGGTCGGACACCACGGTGGTGGCGATGTTCATGTTCTGGCGATCCTGGCTGAGGGTCAGGCGATGGCGGATGCTGAGCCCGTCGGGCAGCAGCAGGGTAAACACCAGTTGATGGCCGTCCCAGCCGCACAACTCGCGCCCGAAGGGGGAATCCAGGCGGTAGGCGTCGGGGCCGGTGAACTGGCAGTCCAGGGCGAAGTTGCCCTCGCGCTTGACCTGGATGCCCTGGCTGTCCTGGGCCACGGTGACCAGGGCGGACTGGGTGATCATGTCCGCCATCTGCGCCAGCCCCATGACGGACGCGCCGCTGTTGCTGCCGCCAATGGCAATGGCCGGGCCACCCACTTCGCCGCCGCCCGCGCTGCGCCGCTCGGTCTGCTTGCGCAGCTCGCGCACCAGGGCGTTCAGCCGGGCCTGGATGTTGTCGCTCTGGGCGTAGTTCATTTCCCAGTGGCCGCTGAAATCCACCGGCGCGCCCTGGCGCTCGCCGGTCAGCCGGGGCTGCTGTTCGGCACAGGCCGACAGCAGCAACAGGCTGCAGGCAAGAAGGGCTCTGACGGGGGCGGCGATCATGGGCGGCAAGTGTACCCCAGCGCCCCGCCGGCGGTAAGCGAGGCGGTGTGAATCCTGCTCAGGCGGCGCCCATTGCGGGCCCCGCCTCAGGCAAACAGGCCCTCCCCCGCGGCCAGGCGGCGGCCCAACTCGGCGAGGTGAACGCTGCTGCCCCCCAGGGTCATTTCGTTGTGGCGCAGCCACAGGCAGTAGCGCCACAGGCTGTAGTCGCGGTCGATGCCCATGCCGCCGTGCACATGCTGGGTGGCATAACTCACCCGGTGGCCGGTGTCGCCGGCCCAGATCTTGGCGATATGGGTTTCGACGCCCGCCTCGCACTCATCGTGCAGCAGCGAGCAGGCCTGGTAGGTGGCAAGGCGCAGGCATTCGATATCGATGTAACAGTTGGCCATGCGGTGGCCCACGGCCTGGAAGGTGGCCACCGGCACGCCAAACTGCTGCCGCTCGCTGGTGTAGGTGGCCGCCATGCGCATGGCGGCATCGGCCACCCCGAGCTGGTGGGCGCAGTGGGCGGCGCTCAGGCGTTCAGCCAGCCAATCCATGATGGCAGCACCGCCAGTGGCCGCCAGCACCCATGGCGCCGCCACCTCGACATTCTCCAGCACCAGGTGGGCCTGGGGCTCGAAGGCGGTTGACTGGCAGTCTTCAAGGGTGACGCCGGGGGCGCGGGTATCCACAAAGCACACCGCGACCTCCTCGCCGTGACGGGCCGCCACCAACAGGTAGTCGGCCTGGCGGGCAAAGGGCACGGCCTGCTTGGTGCCGTTCAGGCGCAGGCCCTCGGCGGTGACCTCGGCCCGGGTCAAGCGCGGGTCGGCGGGGTTCTCGTTACCCGCTTCCAGCACCGCGGCGCCCAGCAGCACATCGCCGGCCACCGCCGGGGCCAGCAGGCGCTGCTTGAGGGCGCTGTCGGCAAAGCGCTGCAGTACCATCAAGCCGCCCACGCAGTGGCTGAGCATTGGCACCGGGGCAATGCTGCGCCCCACTTCCTCAAGCAGCAGGGCCAGTTCCATAAACCCGAAGCCGCCGCCACCCTCACTGGCGCTGACCGGGATGGCGGTGAGCCCCGCCTGCCCCAGGGTGCGCCACAGGTCGGCGTCGAAGCGCACTGTGGCGTATTCGTCGTAGGGCTTGAGGGACTCCGCGCTCACCTGCTCGCCCAGTATCTGGCGGGCCAGCTGGCGGATGTCCTGCTGTTCGCTGCTGAATCCAAAGTCCATGCTGTGCTCCCCTCGCTCGCTAGCGGCTGGCCCGGGGCATCCACAGGCCCGCGGCGGAAATAATGTCGCGCTGGATCTCGTTGGTGCCGCCGCCAAAGGTAATGATGGAGGCGGTGCGGTACAGGCGCTCCAGGCGGCGGGCGCTGTCGCCACCGGCGCCGTCGCGCAGCAGGCCGGCCTGGCCGACAATTTCCCCCAGCGCCCGGTACAGTTCGATGAAGGTTTCCGAGCCATAGACCTTGGCGGCGGAGGCATCGGCCATGTCCAGACTGCCCTCGGTCATGGCCCAGCTCTGCTTGTAGACAATCAGCTTCATGCACTCAATGGCGGCGCGGCAGCGCGCCAGATTCATCTGTACCCAGGGCGCGTCGATCACCCGGCCGCCGGCGGGCAGCTCGGTGTCGCGGGCCCAGCGCACGGTGGCGTTGAACAGCTCGGCGGAGGGGCCGAAGTTGATCAGGCTCAGCCGCTCGCGGTTGAGTTGGCCGGTTATCAGCTTCCAGCCACCGTGAAGTTCACCCACGCGATGGTCGTCGGACACACGGATATTGTCGTAGTAGGTGGCGTTGGTGCGCACGCCACCCAGGGTGTTCACCGGCGTGCAGCTCCAGCCCGGGTCTGCGTTGGGCACCAGGAACATGGATATACCCTTGTGCTTTTTGGCCGCCTCGGGGTCGGTGCGCACCGCAAGCCAGGTGTAATCGCAAAAATGCGCCAGCGAGGTCCACATCTTCTGGCCGTTGATGACCCAGTCGTCGCCATCGCGCTCGGCGCGGGTTTTCAGGTTGGCGAGGTCGGTGCCGGCGCCGGGCTCGGAATAGCCAATGGCGATCAGCAGCTCTCCGGCCAGGATTTTGGGCACGATTTCGCGCTGGATCCACGCATTGCCGTGCTCGGCCAGCATGGGGCCGACGGACTCGGTGGTAAGGAAGGGAAAGGGGTAGCCCGCCCGCATCACCTCCTCGACAAAGATGAACTGCTCCAGCGGCGTGAGGCCGCGGCCGCCCAGCGCCTGTGGCCAGCCGAGCCCAATCCAGCCGTCGCGACCCATCTGGCGCAGGGCTTCGCGCCACAGGGGGCCGCCGCCCTCGCCCATGTCGCGCTCGCACTCGGCGCGCAGTTCGGGGGTCATCAGCGTGCGGAAGTACTGGCGCAATTCGTCCCGCAGGGCCAGTTGTTCCGGTGTGAACTGGATTTTCATAGGCGCTTCCGTTGGCGATCACGAGATTCAAGCGCCATGCTAGCCATAGCACGGCGCCCAGGCTTGGACCGGGCCGGCCAATTTTTCTGTCATCCGGGCTCCGCTTTTTTGTTATTCGGGCGCTGCTCTTCTATTTCTCGGGCCCTGCTTTTTCTGTCATTCCGGCGCAGCCGCAGGCGCCAGGCGGTGCAAATCGGCAATGATGCCGCGCCACAGATCGTCGGGCGCCTGGTAGGGAATGTACAGGGCCAGGCGGTCGGCCAGTGCGCCGTAGCGCTCCACCAGCTGGGCGGCGATGGTGTCCGGCGGGCCCTGGACCGCAAAGGCAGTTACAAAGTCATCGTCGATATGGCCGGCCAGGGCCTCCCACTCGCCGGCCTTGCTGAGCCGGTTCAGTTCGCCCTGCAATTCGCCCTTGCCGATGGCGTCCATCGGCGGGCGATAGGCCGGGGTGGAGGCATAAAAGCCCAACAACTGGCGGATGCTCTCCCGGGCGGTGGCCATGGCCTGGGGGCTCTCGCCGGTGATCACCATGGCGTTGATCTGCAGGGTGAAGTCGGCGCGCTGCCGGCCGGCGCGCTCAAGGCCCCGCTGCACCGCTGGCAGGGTGTGCTGGTGCAAAAAAGCCAGGTTGTTGAAGGGGTGCACAATCAGCCCGTCGGCCACCTCCCCCGCCACCTCTGTCATGCGCGGCCCCAGAGCGCCCAGCAACACCGGCGGAATGCCGTGGGGGTTGGGGCCGGGGTTGAACATGGGCGTCATCAGGGTGTGGCGATAAAAGCGCCCTTGATAGTTGAGCCGCTCGCCGTGCTGCCAGCAATTGAAAATGGCCTTCAGGGCCAGGATGTAATCGCGCATGCGCGCAGCCGGCGGGTCAAAATCCACCCCGAAGCGCTTTTCGATGTGGGCGCGTATCTGGGAGCCCAGCCCCAGCAGGAAGTGCCCGCCGCTGTAGCGCTGCAGGTCCCAGGCCTGGTAGGCCAGGTGCAGCGGGTTGCGCGGGAAGGCCACCGCAATGCCGGTGGCGATATCCAGCGCCGGCGCCTGTTGCGAGGCCAGCACCAATGGCAGGAAAGGGTCGCCACTGCCCTCCAGGGTGTAGAGTCCGTCGTAGCCTATAGCGGCCATTCGCGCCGCATCCGCGCCGGCGTCTTCGAGCCGGCTGTACAGGGGTCCGTCAATCTTCATGTTATTCGCCTTGTTGGAGGGGACGGTTTGGGTGAGCCAGGCCAGAATACTTGTTGCCTGCCCGTGGCGGACGTTACCCCAGCCCCCGGCAGCGGTACAGCCGCCCGCCTCGCCACCCGGGCGCAACAGCGCCGCCAGCCACAGGGACGCAGCGCTGGTTTACCATGCTGAACAGCAAATGCCCCGCCCCCCTTTGTCGCGCGCCATAATGCCGCAATCCGATAACAACTCTCGATAGCAATTCTCGATAGCAACTCTCGATAACAACACCCGATAACAACACCCCAGCGAGTACAGCACTATGAAGATCGGCGTCTGCCTGCCCTACATGAAAGACGGACTCACCCGCGACGACTACCTGAATTGGTTCCAGCGCGTGGACGAAGGGCCCTTCCACAGCGTGTCCTGCGGCGAGCGGGTGCACGGGCCCACCTACGACATGCGCGTGGTGCTGGCGGCCGCGGCCATTGCCACCCGGCGGGTGAAGATCACCCCCACCCTGTATGTGCTGCCGATGCACCCGGCGGTGGGCGTGGCCAAGGAAGTGGCCACCATGGACATTCTGTCGGGGGGCCGCGTGGAGCAGGTGTGCGTGGGTTATGGCGGGCGCGAGAAGGACTATGAGGCGATGGAGCGCCCTCTTCGCGGCCGCTACCAGCGCATGGATCAGCAGGTGGCCCAATTGCGCCGGGTGTGGAACGGCGAGGAAATTATCGACGGTGGCGGCAGCATTGGCCCCGCCCCCACGCGCCCGGGCGGGCCGCAGCTGCTGGCCGGCGCCCTGGGGCCCAAAAGCATTGCCCGCTGCGCGCAGTGGGCCGACGGCTTGTACGCCTGGTCTGGCAACGGCGAGCAGGGCGAGTTGGCCAATGCCTTTGCGCTGGCCAACCGGGCCTGGGCCAACGCCGGGCGCGAGCAGCCGCCCTATCGCCTCGGCGGCTTCTGGTATTCACTGGCGGACAACGCCGAGCAGCGCCTTTACGACTACGTGTACGACTACCTGGACATCGCCGGCGCGGAAATCGCCACCGCCATGGCCCGCTCGGTGCACCGCCACAACGCCGACGCCGTGCGCGAGGCCCTGGACAACGCCGAGGCCGCCGGTTGCGAAGAGGTGTTTGTGGTGCCGGCCACCGCCGACCTTGCCGAGATCGACCGCCTCAGCGACCTGCTGGCGCGGCGCTAGCGGCCGCCACAGCGCCCCGGGCGAGGCCGTAAAAAGCCGGGGGGCCCAGGGCGACAGGCGGCCGCGCTCGGCTAGACTGTAGTAAATCTACAAAGATGGGCCGTTCCGGGGGCGCTGTGACCCCCGGCTTGTAGTTTCACTACAAGTTGTTGATATTGAAACAATTTTATATAGCGCCGCGCTCCCGCGGCGGGCGCGGAGCCTATATACTCGCGCCCTCACTCATCCAGCCGAACACACCCCGGAGTATTCATGGCCAAACGAGTCTACCTGTTCAACGAAGGCAGCAAGGACGATCGCGACCTGCTCGGCGGCAAGGGCGCCAACCTGTGCGAAATGACCACCCTCGGCCTGCCGGTGCCCTTTGGCTTCATCATCACCACCCCCACCTGCCGTGAGTTCTTTGAAGCCGGCAACAAGCTGCCGCCGCTGCTGGAGCAGGAATACCGGGTGGCCCTGGACCTGGTGGAGAAAAACATGGGCGCCCGCTTCGGCGACCCGGAAAACCCCCTGCTGTTCTCGGTGCGCTCCGGCGCGCCGGTGTCCATGCCCGGAATGATGGACACCATCCTCAACCTCGGCCTCAACGACGACATTGCCGCCGGCCTGGCGAAAAAAACCGACAACCCCCGCTTCGCCTACGACTGCTACCGCCGCTTCATCCAGATGTTTGCCAACGTGGTGCTGGAAGCCGACGGCGAACAGTTCGAGCACGAGATCGAGAAGTACAAAGAGCAGCACAACAAACCCCTCGACACCGACATGAGCGCCGAGGACTGGCAGGCCATCATCAAGACCTTCAAGACCCTGGTGAACTTCCCGGAAGACCCCTTCGTGCAGCTGAAGATGGCGGTGGAAGCGGTGTTCCTGTCCTGGCACACCCCCCGCGCCTACGTCTACCGCGAAATGAACAACATTCCCGAGACCCTCGGCACCGCGGTGAACGTGCAGGCCATGGTGTACGGCAACTTTGGCGACACCTCCGGCTCCGGCGTGGCCTTTACCCGCAACCCCTCCACCGGCGAGCACGAGTTTTTCGGCGAGTTTCTGTTTAACGCCGCCGGCGAGGACGTGGTGGCGGGCACCCGCACCCCGCTGCCGCTGGAATCCCTGAAGGACAAACTGCCCGCGGTGTACGACGAGCTGTACAACACCCAGGCCCTGCTGGAGAAGCACTACCGCGACATGCAGGACCTGGAATTCACCGTGCAGGAAGGCCGCTTTTACATGCTGCAGACCCGCAGCGGCAAGCGCACCGGCCGCGCCTCGGTGAAAATTGCCGTGGACATGGTGAACGAGGGCTTGATCAGCGAGAGTGAAGCGCTGATGCGGGTATCCCCGGAGCACGTGGAGGCCTTCCTGCACCCGATGGTGGATCCGCAGGCCAAGACCGACATTGTCGCCACCGGACTGCCCGCCAGCCCCGGCGGCGCCACCGGCAAGGTGGTGTTCTCCGCCGACGAGGCAGTGCAGGTTGCCGCTGGCGGCGACAAGGTGGTGCTGGTGCGCCGCGAAACCACGCCGGAAGACATCCACGGCATGAAGGTGGCCGAGGGCATCCTCACTGAGCTTGGCGGCATGACCTCCCACGCGGCGGTGGTGGCCCGGGGCATGGGCGTGTGCGCCATCACCGGCTGTGGCAGCCTGAAGATCAACTATGCCGAGGGCACCGCCACCACCAGCGACGGCGTGGTGATCAAGCGCGGCGACGTAATTACCCTGGATGGCACCGCCGGCGACGTGATGCTGGGCGACATTCCCAAAACAGAAGCCTCGTCGTCCGACGACTTCCAGGTGTTGCTGAGCTGGGCTGACAAACACCGCCGCCTGAAGGTGCGCGCCAACGCCGAAACCCCCGAAGACGCCGCCAAGGCCCGGGAGCTTGGCGCCGAGGGCATTGGCCTGTGCCGCACCGAGCACATGTTCTTCGAGGCCGAGCGCATCGACCTGATGCGGGCCATGATCCTGTCCGAATCCAAGGACGAGCGCCAGAGCTACCTGGACCAGCTGTTGACCTTCCAGCACGACGACATGCTGGCCCTGTTCAAAGTGATGGACGGCCTGCCGGTGACGGTGCGCCTGCTGGACCCGCCGCTGCACGAATTCCTGCCCCACGACGACGCCGAGATTGAGGCCCTGGCCGGGCGTATCGGCAAAAGCGCCGACAAGATCCGCGACATCGTCAAGGACCTGGCGGAAGTGAACCCCATGCTGGGCTTCCGTGGCTGCCGCCTGTCAGTCGTGTACCCGGAAATCACCGAGATGCAAGTGAAGGCGATCATCAGCGCCGCCGTAGCCGCCATCGAGGCCGGCCACAAGCCGCTACCGGAAATCATGATTCCGCTGGTGGTGAACGTGCGCGAGATTCGCCTGATCTCGGAAATCATCGACCGCGGCATCCGCGCGGTACTGGCCGAGAAAAAGATTTCCGTGCCCTACAAGATCGGCACCATGATGGAAACGCCCCGGGCCACCCTGGGCGCCGACCGCCTGGCCGGCGAAGTGGAGTTCATGAGCTTTGGCACCAACGACCTCACCCAGATGACCTACGGTTTCTCCCGCGATGACGCCGGCAAGTTCATTCCGCAGTATCTGGAGAAGAAACTGGTGGAGGCCGACCCCTTCGTGTCGCTGGACCAGCGCGCCGTGGGCCGCCTGATGGAAATGGCGGTGAACGAGAGCCGCGCCCGCAAGCCCGGCATCAAGTACGGCATTTGCGGCGAGCACGGCGGCGACCCGCGCTCCATCCAGTTCTGCCACGACCTGGGGCTGGACTACGTGTCCTGCAGCCCCTTCCGGGTGCCGGTGGCGCGCATCGCCGCGGCCCAGGCCAAGGTGAAGCGGGAAACCGGCAACGCCTGACCCCGCCGGCGGGTATCACTGCCATGGATGCAGAGTATTGATACCTGCCGCTTAAGCCCCCCCGGCAATGCTGCTAGGCTTGCGCCTCCTGCAGTTCGACACCTTTTAACCGCTTATCACCCGGAGTTTTCCCATGACCGGCAGCTTCTATCCTCCCCAGCGCACCCTGATGGGCCCCGGCCCCTCCGACGTTCCGGCCCGCGTTCTCGGCGCCCTGGCCCGCCCTACCCTGGGCCACCTGGACCCGCTGTTTGTGGGCCTGATGGACGAGATCAAGGCCCTGCTGCAATACGCCTTTAAAACCCGCAACGAGCTGACCCTGCCGGTGTCCGCCCCCGGCTCTGCCGGCATGGAAGCCTGCTTCGTCAACCTGCTGGCGCCGGGCGACACGGTGATCGTCTGCGCCAACGGCGTGTTTGGCGGACGCATGAAAGAGAACGTCGAACGCTGCGGCGCCACCGCGGTGATGGTTGAAGATGCCTGGGGCCAGCCAGTTTCCCTCGACAAGGTGCAGGCTGCCTTTGCCGACCACCCCGAGGCGTCGGTGCTCGCCTTCGTGCACGCTGAAACCTCCACCGGCGTGCGCTCCGACGCCGCCGCCCTGTGCGCCCTGGCCCGGGAGCACGGCGCCCTGTCCATCGTCGACACGGTCACCTCCCTCGGCGGTATCGAGCTGGACGTGGACGGCTGGGGCGCCGACGCGGTGTACTCCGGCACCCAGAAGTGCCTGTCCTGCGTGCCGGGCATTTCGCCGGTCACCTT
Organism: Parahaliea mediterranea; assembly: GCF_003402235.1. GTDB lineage: Bacteria > Pseudomonadota > Gammaproteobacteria > Pseudomonadales > Halieaceae > Parahaliea > Parahaliea mediterranea. The sequence goes on along the minus strand of NZ_QEWO01000001.1, from coordinate 53,487 downwards.
CAGCCCGCGCGCGGTAGAGCGCATCAACGCCCGCGAGCACAAGGTGCAAAGCTGGTTCCTGGATATGCAACTGGTGATGGGCTATTGGGGTGGCAACACCAAGCGCGCCTACCACCACACCGCCCCGGTGAACGCCCTGTACGCCCTGCACGAATCGCTGGTGATGCTGCGCGAGGAAGGGCTGGAAACCGCCTGGGCGCGCCACGCGCGCAATCACGCGGCGCTGGTGGCGGGCCTTGAGGCCATGGGCCTGTCGATGGCGGTGGCTGCCGAGCACCGTCTGCCGCAGCTGAACGCGGTGAACATTCCCGAGGGGGTTGACGACGCCGCAGTGCGCAGCGCCCTGCTCAATGAATTCGACCTGGAGATTGGCGCGGGCCTTGGCGCCCTGGCCGGCAAAACCTGGCGCATCGGCCTGATGGGCCATTCCAGCCGCGAACGCAATGTGATCACCCTGCTGGCCGCGCTGGAATCTGTGCTGGGCCGCCAGGGTGCCCCCATCACCCACGGCGACGCCCTGCCCGCCGCCCAGGCGGTGCTGGCGGGCTGAGTCTGCCTAGCGGGCCGGGGCGCCTGCTCCGGCCCGCGCGCCTGGCTCGCTTGCTGCGTTCTGGGCCTCTGCGTTCTGGGCTTGTGCATCCGGCGCTTCCGTCCCCTGCCCTTTTTTACCGCTTAACATCCGCCACAGGGCTGCGCCGCGCTGTGGCCCACCCTCACGGTGGGTGATGTAGGCGGCGTGGGCGCTGTCGTCGGCCGCCGGGTCCAGCACAATGCTCCACAGGGGGGCAATCTCGTTGGGCAGCAGCGAATAGCGAATGTCGATCACCCGGTTGGCATGGGTGGGGTCCAGCGCCACATAACCGTTGCTGAACCAGCTGAAACGGGCCACATCCAGTGCCTGCTGGCTGTTCGGCGCCAGCCAGGGCAAATCCCGCGGCACGTTCAGCACCGGCAGGGATTCGCCGGCAAACACCCGGGGGCTCAGGCCGGTGCGCACCGCATCCACGTAGAAGCGCTCCTCGGTCTGGTACACCACCTTCCACAGCAGGATATTGGCAAAGCTCGGCTTGGCCTCCAGGCGCAGCGGCTGGTGGCCGCGCTGGGCAGCCAGTTCGCGGCCGATGGACTGGGCCTCGTTGCGCTGCCACAAGCCAAGGCAGAGGTAGGCCAGCACCCACACCAGCGCATAGCGCGCCAGCACCGGCTGCTTGCGCAGCCCCGCCAGCAGCACCAACACCAGCAGCGGCAAGGTAAACAGCGGGTCGATGATGGAGATGGTGTTCCAGGCGATGCGCGCCTCACTAAAGGGCCAGAACAGCATGGTGCCGTAGGTGGTGCAGGCATCCAGCAGGCCGTGGGTGGCATAGCCCAGGGTGCAGAAGGCATAGCTACGCCCGAAGGAGAAGCCGCGCCGCCGGCCGATCAGGCCGTGCAGGGCCAGGGCGCAGAGCAGCCCGCCCACCGGAATGAACAGCAGCGAATGGGTAAACTGGCGGTGGTATTCCAGAAACAGCAGCGGGTCGCTGGATGAGCGAATCAGCACATCCAGATCCGGCGCCATGCCGGCCAGAAAACCCAGCAGGCCGGCCCCCGCCGCCTCCCTGCGCCGTGCGCTGCTCTGGGGCAGCGCGGCGCCAAGTACGCCCTGGCTGAGCGGATCCATCAGCCGACGCGGGTCAGGGTATTGACGTCTTTGTGGTCGTAACTGCGCTTTTCGTAGATATCCAGCGTGGTGCTTTCGGTATAGCGCATCTGGTCGCCCTTCACGCTCAGCCGGTGGCTAAAGGCCGTGGTGCGCCCGTTGTCGAACATGTAGGCCGACTGGGCAATGCCGCTGCCCTCTGCCGCGCAGGACACTTCAAACACTACCTCGCCATCGGCGCCCTCGGGCGCTGTCACGGTGCCGGTAGCCACCACCGCCACGGCCCGGGGAATGGTGAAGGTTTCCATCACCGTATTGGTGGCCGGCTCCCACAGCCAGAACCCGACCTGGTCGTGGAACACCTTGTCGTTGGACTTGCGACGCACCACCTGGTGATAGCGCACAATGGCCAGCACCTGGTCTTCGCAGTTGGTCACATCACCGGCGGCCTCGAAGGTGATGGTTTCGTAATAGGGGTTGCGCTCCTCGCCATCCGGTTCCGGGGCGCGATCCACCCCCTTGTCACCGCGCCATTCCCCCAACAGCGCCACCAGTGGGCCGTAATCCACGCCGTCGTTGGTGGTCAGTTCGCTCATCCTGTCTGTCTCCCGCTTCTATGGTCTTTACATTTGTCCACTTGCCAGCAGTCCCGCTGGCAGTGCCTGCCGGCATTAAACTACAAAAGTGGTGATAAAGGCGCTACTTTAAAAGGCGCTGCTTGCAGGGTGTCGCTTCCAAGCCGAGCGGAGCAGGCGCACACCGCCACAGCGAACCTTGGGCACGCAGCGCTGTCCAAGCAGCCAGCCCGGTGATAACGGGCACAACGCCGGGGCGCCCCGGCGTACAAACTTCCAAAAGGAGCAAGACCAATGGGAACTCTTCGCAATACGGCGCTGGCCGCCGCGGGCATGCTGGCCATCAGCGCCTGTACCACCAACCCCTACACCGGCCAACAGCAGGCCAGCAAGGCCGCCACCTACGGCGCCGGCGCCGCGGCTGTCTGTGCGCTGGTGGGGGCCATCGAATCCAGCAAACACGCCCGCAACGCGGCCCTGGGCTGCGGCCTGGCCGGCGCTGGCGTGGGCGCCTACATGGATGTGCAGGAAGCGAAACTGAAAGAACAGCTGCAGGGCACTGGCGTGCAGGTGCAGCGCGAGGGCGACAACCTGCGCCTGATCATGCCGGGCAACATCACCTTCCAGACCGATTCCTACAACCTGCGTTCAGACTTTTACCCGGTGCTGAACTCAGTGGGTGAAGTGTTGGCCAAGTACGCCGATACCACCCTGCGGGTGAGCGGCCACACCGACAGCACCGGCAGCCGTTCCTACAACCAGACCCTGTCCGAGCGCCGTGCCGGCTCAGTGGCGGATTACCTGGTGACCCGGGGCGTGACCCGCTCGCGCATGCTGGTGCAGGGCATGGGGCCGGACCAGCCCATCGCCGACAACGGCTCCGAGTCGGGCCGCTCCCAGAACCGCCGGGTTGAACTCTACATTCTGCCCAAGGCCATCTAGGTTCAGCGCGGGGCGCCGTGGGCGCCCCGCTTTCTAGCACGCCCTTTCTCGCACCATCTTTTCTCGCACAAACGGCCCCTGGCCGCGCCATGCAGGCTGTTGCGCCCCTCACTCGATGTCGAAGCTGTAGTACAGATCGACAGAGCTCTCCAGTCGGCTGACCACTTCCAGCCACAGCCGGGTGTACAGGTACAAGCGTGCGGTCAACACGTTCACCGGCTCGTACAGGCCCACGCCGTAGGACAGATAAATGCGCTCGCCCAGATAGCCGCTGACCGTGGCCGCGGTGTCGTCCGCGCTGCCCTCGGCGCCAAATTCCACGTTGCTCAGCCCCGGCACGCGATTGAGCCCTTCCACCAGGGCGCTGCGGTTCAGGATGCCGCTGCCCAGCGACAGGGCCAGGGCGGTGCCGTCGGCATCGGCGCCGGAATCCAGCCCCCGGCCGCGCACCAGGTAGGACAGTGCCTCGGCCTGGGACATGGGCGGGTCGCTGTACACCTGCAGGGTGGGGGCATCCAGAGTACCGCCCACGCTCACACCGGCGGTGACTTGCTCCAGGGAAATATCCCGCTCGGCCCGTAAATCCAGCTCGGGGTTTTCCGGCACGCCGGCAAAGGAAACCCGGCCCTGGCGTATGTTCAGGTGCTGGCCGTAGGCGCGAAATTCCCCGTCCACCACGTTCAGGTTGCCATACAGCTGCAGTGGCCGCCCGGGGCGCTGGCGCACTTCCAGGTTGCCGCCCACCCGGGCGTCCAGCCCCTGGCCCAGCACCCGAAAGCGCTCGGCAATGGCAAGTCGCAGGTCGATGCGGGTGTCAAAGAGCTGCTGCTCGTCCAACTCGTTGCCGGCGTAATCCACCCGCACGACATCGTTGGACAGCTGCACGCTGCCCTCTGGCAACTGGTCCTGTTCCAGCCGCCCTTCCTCCACCTGAATGTCGCCGGCCACTGTCACCAGGTCGGCCCGGGCGGTGAGCTTGAGGTCCGGGCTGACCACTACCTCCAGGCTCGGCGGGTACAGCAGGCGGTTGCTTTGCCCCTGTACGTTGAGGGTCAGGGCCCAGTCCGGCAAGCCCTGCAGTTCGCCCTGCAGGCTGATCTCACCGCCCCCCAGCAGGCCACCACCGGCCAGCTGCATGCGCTGGCCCTGCAGGTCCAGCTGCAAATCCAGCTGCTCCAGCTCGGTGGGGTTATCCAGCAGGCGCAAGGCGCCCTGGTGCCAGCGCAGGCGGCCACGCACGTCGGGCTGGCGGGCGGTGCCGGCCAGGGCCAGGCGGCCGGCCAGCGCGCCCTCCAGCCGCGCCAGCTGGGGGATAAAGGGTCGCAGGGCGGCCAGCTGCAGATCGCGCAGTGTCAGATCGCCCGACAGGGCGTCGCCGTTGTTGCCATCGATCTGCACGTCCAGCAGCGCGACGGCTTGCTCGTCCTGCTGCGCGCCCTGTTGCAGGCGCGCGGCCAGATCGGTGCTGCCCTGCTGGTGCCGGGCGTCCAGTGTCATTTTGTCCCAGCGCCAGCTGGCGGTACTGTGTTCCAGCTGCTGGCTGACTTCGCCATTGGCCAGGCTGATGTTGGCCTGGGCCTGAAGGGGGCTGGTTGCGCTCCAGCTGGCTGTCACTTCGCCATTCAGTTGGCCAGTCACCTGCACGCCATCGCTGGCGAACTGCTCCAGCAGCGCCGCATCACCCTTGAGGTTCAAGGCCAGCGCACCGCTCGCGCCAATATTGGCCTGCTGCACGCACAATGCCGTGGCGGCCTGCCGCCAGCAGTGAGGGGCAACGCTCAGTTCGCCGCCCTTCACGTCCAGCGCAACCGGCTGCGCCAGCGCCCAGGGGCCAAGGGGCGTTTTGATCTCGGTGGCGGCCAGGGTGGCGCGCCAGTCCTGCCAGCTGCCGAGACTGCGCTGGGCAGACAGGGACAGCTCCCCTTCGATGTCACCCCGGCTCTGCCAGTTAAGCTGGTAATGCTCGCCGCGCCCGCTCAGGGCCAACTCGTTGCGGTAGAGCAGCAGGTCTCCCTGCTTCAGGCCGCGCAGCAGCACGGTGGCATCAATCGCGCCGCCATCAATAGCGCCCCCATCTGCAAGGTTAAAGCGCCCCTTGGCGCTGCCCTGCTCCAGGGTGGTCTGCTGCCATGCAATGTCCTCGGCGGTGGCCTCGAAGTCGATCGAGGCCAGTGCAGCCTGCGGGGCCGCTTTGGGCGCATTGCCGCTGGCGGCGTTGTTCGGGGTGGCGTTGTTCGAGGCGGTGTTATTCAACGTGGTGGTATTGAGGGTGGCGTTAAGGCTCAAAGACCCGCGGCTGTCGCGCCGCCAGCGGCTGAGGTCCGCCACCGACAGGCTCAGCACGCTGCCACTGCCGTTTTGCGCCCCCGCGCGCAGGCTGCCGCGAGCCCCGTTCACATCAAAGTCCAGCTGGCCTGCGCTGAGGTAGCGCTCGCTGTCGGCGCTGAGGCTGCCGGTCACCGTCGCCGGCAGGCCGTTGACCTCGCCGGACAGGTCCGCGTGCTGCAGCGCCAGCGTCCAGCCGCTATCCGCCAGCGTGGCGGCAACGGTGAGGTCGCCCTGCACCCGCCCGAACAGGTAGTCGCTGAGTGCCGGCAGGGTCAGCCCGGGGCTGTTGATTGCCAGTGCCAGCGAGGGCGCCTGCCCCAGTTGCAGCTGGCCGGTGGCGAACAGTGCGCTGCCCTGGGGGCCGCTCTCCTGGGCGCTGAGGGAGTCCAGCCGGAACGCGCTGCCCTGCCCCTGCACCTGCCCCTCAAGCACCAGCGCCACACCCTCGTACCCCAGGCCGCTGGCCTTGGCGGCGGCCAGCAACTGTTGCTGCTGCACATCACCGTGCAGGGACAGTGACAGGGGCGATGCCAGCAGCACCGCTGGCGCGTCCTCAGGCAGCGCCACCAGGCTGGACAGGGCCAGCGCCCCGGGCCAGGCCAGCTGGCCTTCCAGCTCAAACGCCAGGGCCGGGTCGAGGGCATCCACGGTGGCGCGCAGGCGCAGCTGCCGCTGCGCCGTGCCGTCTATGGCCAGGGCCAGGGCCGACAGGTCGCCGCTGGCACTTACCGCCAGGGGCCCCGGCTGCAGCTCGGCCATGCCGGGCAAGGCGGGGTTGGCCACCACGCTTGCCTTCACGTTCAGCGGCCAGTCACCGGCAAAGCGCACCTCGCCGGCAAGCCCGGCTTCGCCCCAGTCGGTGTGTTGCAAGCGGGCCTCGGCCAGCTGCAATTGTGGCCCCAGCCAGCGCCCCTGCAGGCTGGCCCGGGCCAGCTCGCCAGCCTGGCCGGCCAGGTTCCAGCGCGTCTGCACCAGTTCAAGGTCGTCGATGGCCAGTTCGAAGGGCAGCCAGATGGGCGGCAGAGCGATGCGCTCGGCGCCCCCGTCGTCACCCGGCTCCACGCTCAGCCGGGCGCCGCGAATACGGGCGCCATTGATGTAAATGCCGGTGGTTTCCATGCGCGCGCTGAGCAGCGTTGCCGCCTGCTCCCAGCGCCCGCCGGGCCACTGCACAGCCAGCCCCGCCAGCTCGATGCGCGGGGCCAGCACCCGCAGGGGGAACAGCAGCGGCGTGGTATCAGGCGCAGGGTCCGGCACTGCATCGCCAGTGGCGGCATCCGCCTCGCCCTCTGCCACCACAACCTGCAGGTGCTGCACCGCCAGGTGCTCAAAGCAAAGCTGGCCCTGCACCAGGCAGGCGGCGCGCACCGCGGCATTCACGCCGCGCACTTCCACCGCCACATCCCCGGCGTTCAGGCGCAGGGATTTAAGCCGGAAGCGGCCGTACAGGCTGCCGCCACCGTAGTCCACCTGCAGCGGGGTGTAGCGCCCAAGCAGGCCCACCAGCGCGCGGCTGCCGCCTTCGGTGAGGGGCAAGGCCAGCAGCGCGGTGAGCAGGCCCACCAGCAGCAATGGCAGCAGGGCCAGCAAGCGCTTCAAAACTCGGCCCCGATGTTGATGATAAAGCGCCAATCCGGGTCGTCCTCGCTGATGCTGTTGGCCACTTCCAGCTTGAGTGCGCCCACTGGCGTCAAGTAATGCAGGCCAACCCCCACCCCGTAGTTGGCGTCAAACTGCTCGGCGTCAAAGGCATCGCCGGCGTCGATGAATACGGCGCTGCGCCAATTGGGGCGAAAGCGGTACTGGTATTCCAGGCTGCCCACCAGCAGGCGGTCACCGCCCACCACCACGGTGCCGGTGCTGCCATCATCCCGGGTGACCTTCACCTCCTTGCCGATGCTCTGGTAGCCGTAGCCCCGCAGGCTCTGGGAGCCGCCGGCAAAAAAACTGAGCGAGGGCGCCAGCTCGTCGCGCTGGCCCGCCGATACGATTACGGCCCCCGCCTCCAGGCGCCCCACCAACCGGTGGCGTTCGTCGGCCAGGGAGTGCACGTACACCAGTTTGCCGTAGGCCCGGACCAGGTCGAGGTCGGAACCGGCCTGGTCGCTGCCCCCCTCCACCAGGTAGTACTGGCTGAGGCCGCGACTGGGGTTCACCAGGGCGCCCTCGCGGTATTTGTGGGCCAGGCTGAAGCCGGGCAGCAGGTAGTCGTCATTCTGGCTGGCGCCGGCCACGTCCCAGCGCTCGTTCAGGTGGCGCAGGGAATAGCCGTAAATCCAGCGGTCGCGGTGCATTTCGCGCCGCACGCCAAACTCGGTCTGGTCACTGTCGATGTCGCCAAATTCGTTTTGCTCCAGCCGCGCCCGCAGCTGCAACACATCGTCCAGCGGGTGGGTAAGCGGGATGTTGTAGGTGACCCGGCCGCTGGGGTTGATGGCAGAGTACTCCAACCGGGTTTCCTGGCTGTGGCCCCAGCGGTTGATGCGCGGCGTGCGCCACACCATCGACACCCGCTCCTCGGTGTCGGTGCTGTAGCCCAGGCCCACCTCAAAGCTGTGGCGCTTGGCCGGCGCCAGATCCAGCGCCAGGGGAATGCGCTGATCCACCGCCTCATCGATCTGGGGGCGCACCAGCACACCGCGAAAGTAGCCGGTGCGCTGCAGTTGCGACTGGAATTCCTGCAGGCGCGCCAGCTCGAAGGGGTCGCCCTCGGCAAAGGGCATCAGGCTGGTGAGTTGGTCGGTGGACAGCACGTCGCCCTGGTAGCTGACCGGGCCAAAGCGGTAGCGTGGCCCGCTGTCGAAGTGCAGGCTGAGGCGGGCGGTGTTGGCCGCCACCTCGACGGCAACCCGGCTCACGCTGAAGCGCGCGTCAAAGTACCCGCGGCGCTGGGCCAGGGTCATCAGCCCTTTCTTCATGCTCTCGTAGGCGGCGTGGTCCAGCTGATCGCCCGGTTGCAGGGGCGCCTCGGCCAGGTAGCGCTCAAACGCCGGGTCGGTGGCGGCCTCGCCCGCCAGGCGCAGGTCGTATTCGTCCAGGTGGACCGGCTCGCCCGCGACCACCTGGATGCTCAGCAGCCAGGGGCTTCGCTCCTTGTCGAGGGTGAAGTCGATATCCGGCTGGTAGTAACCCAGGGCCTGCAGGCCCTTCTCCACCCGTTCCCGGGCGGTGGACAGAAAAGCGTTGCGCGCTGTCTCGTCGGCGGGCGCCTCGCCCAGCCAGGCCTGCACGTTCTCCCGCTGGGGCTTGTCCAGGCCCCCCACCCGGTAATTGAGCACCGCCGCGCCGGCTGCGCCGGTCCACAGCATCAGCGCCGCTGCCACAGCGACCCGCACACGCAACCACCGAGGCACGGCGCTCAGCCGCGCTGCCACGAATGCGGGGTACGATCGGGGATAACGGGGGGATAACACTGTCGGCTGGTCGCTGAACTCACGGCAACAATCCTGTCACGGGCAGCGGATTATAGCCAGCCGCCGCCCCACAGCCTACGCTATGGCCAATAGTCACGGAAATGTTCACTATGTTTGAAGCACTGGAAGCCGGCAAACACCTGGACAAAACCCACTACGAGGCGCGCGAGGCCGCGCTGCGGGGCGAACTGCTGGCCCACCAGTTCCTGTTGGCTGAGCAGAACGTGCCCACCCTGGTGGTGGTGGCCGGCGTGGACGGCGCCGGCAAGGGCAGCCTGGTACACCAACTGAACACCTGGATGGACCCCCGCGGCATCGAAACCAACGCCCTGTGGATGCACTCCGACGAGGAGGAAACCCGACCCTATTACTGGCGCTACTGGCGCTGCCTGCCGCGCCGGGGGACCATCGGCATCTTTCTCGGCTCCTGGTACACGCACCTGATTCGCGCGCCCCTGGAGGGTAAGGCGCACCCCGCCCGGCAGGCCCGGCAACTGGCGCAGATCAACGACTTTGAGCGCATGCTGTGCGCCGACGGCTACCTGATCGTCAAGCTGTGGCTGCACGTCAGCAGCAAAACACAGCAATTGCAGCTGACCGAGGAGGCGCCGAAGCAGCAGCAAAACCCGCGCATTGAAGCGGACGCCAACGCTTGGAAAAAAGCCTACCCCGCGGTGCTGAAGAACGCCCAGGACATTCTGCTGGCCAGCGACACCGCCCACGCACCCTGGCACCTGGTGGAGGCCAACGACCGCAACTACCGGGAGATTGCCAGCGGGGAAGTTCTGCTGGCGGCCATGCGCGAGCGCCTGCAGCAGCCCGGTAAGGTGGCGCCACAGCCGCTGCCGGCACTGGCCGACACCAGCCGCGGCCAACCCACGGTGCTGGCGCGGGTGGACAGCGACGCCCGGCTCGGGAAGAAGGCCTACCGCAGCGAGTTGCAGCACTACCAGCAGCGCCTGCAGGACCTGACCTGGAAGGCCCACCGCAAGCAGCGCTCGTTTATTGCGGCATTCGAGGGCTGGGACGCCGCCGGCAAGGGCTCGGCCATTCGCCGCGTGACCGGGGCTATCGACCCCAGGCTCTACCACTTGGCCCAGTACGCCGCCCCCAGCAAGGAGGAACTGGCCCACCACTACCTGTGGCGCTTCTGGCGCACCATCCAGCGCGATGGCCGCGCCACCCTGTTTGACCGTTCCTGGTACGGCCGGGTGCTGGTGGAGCGGGTGGAGGGCTTTGCCGACCGGGAACAGTGGCAGCGCGCCTACAACGAGATCAACCAGTTCGAGGCCCAGCTGGTGGAACACGGCAGTGTGCTGTGCAAATTCTGGATTCACATCAGCCCGCAAGAACAGCTGGCCCGTTTCAGGGCCCGCGAGAAAACCGCCCACAAACGCTACAAAATCACCGATGACGACTGGCGCAACCGCGACAAGTGGCGCGACTACGAACTGGCCGTGGAGGACATGGTGGCCCACACCAGCACCACCGGTGCGCCCTGGACACTGGTGGCCGGCAACGACAAGCGCTACGCCCGCATCCAGATCCTGAAAACCCTGTGCGAAGCGCTTGAGCAGGCGCTGGACTGAACACTGGCTCCTGCCGAAGGAGCCTCGCTATAATGCGCCTTCTTCAAGCCCGCCATCGCGGGTGAGCACTGGCAGGAAGGCGTAATCCCAGCATGAAACTCCACATCATCACCACTGGCGGCACCATCGACAAAATCTACTTTGACGCCAAGAGCGACTATCAGGTGGGCGATCCGGTGATTGGCCAATTGCTGCAGCGCATGGGTGTGGGCTTTGACTTCAGCGTGGAATCTGCCATGCGCAAGGACAGCCTGGACATGGACGATGCCGACCGTGCCACCATCCGCGCGCTGGTAGCGCGCTGCAGCGAAGAGTGCGTGCTGATCACCCACGGCACCGACGGCATGGTGGCCACCGCCAAAGCGCTGGCGGGCCTGGCCGACAAGCGCATTGTGCTAACCGGCGCCCTGCAGCCGGCGGCCTTTGCCGAGAGTGACGCGGTGTTCAATATCGGCTGCGCCATTGGCGCGGTGCAGAGCAAGCCGCCGGGGGTTTACATCGCCATGAACGGGCAGGTGTTTGATGCCGACCGGGTGGTGAAGAACGTGGCCGCCAACCGGTTTGAGGCGCTGTAATGCCAAGGCGCTGACACAGCGCGCCCTTCTAACCCCCTACCCCACCGGCGCCGCCAGTTGCATCAGCACCGCGCACAGCCACGCCGCGTAGGTGCCAAGCGCATAACCCAGCACCGCCAGCAACACCCCCACCGGCGCCAGTGAGGGGTGGAAGGCCGCCGCCACCACCGGCGCCGAGGCCGCGCCCCCCACATTGGCCTGGCTGCCCACCGCTATGAAAAAGGTGGGCGCCTTGATGATGCGCGCCACCAGCAGCAACAAGCCCGCGTGGATGGATATCCAGATCAGCCCCACCACAAAAATGCCCGGGTAATTCACGATTGCCTTGATGTCCATCTTCATGCCGATGGAGGCCACCAGGAAGTAAATAAACACCGAGCCGATACGCGAGGCCCCCGCCGCCTCCAGGTTGCGCACGCGGGTGAAGGACAGGGCAAGGCCGATGCTGGTGGCGATCACCACCAGCCAGAAAAACTGGCTGCCCAGGCTGAACTTGTTGAGGGCCGGGTAGTTGGCGCTGATCCAGGGGGCGATGGCGTCGGCCAGCAGGTGGGACAGGCCCATCACCCCCAGGCCCACCGCCAGCATCAGCATAAAGTCCGGCAGGTAGGGCATGCGCGCGTGGTGGCGCTCGAAGTGCTCCACCGCCTGGCGCACCTCATAAATGGCGGAATTGTCCGCGCCGCGCTTTTTGTCCAGTTCGTCGGCGCGCCCGGCCATGATCAGCAGCACCGCCATCCAGATATTGGCGACGATAATGTCCACCGCAATCATCGAGGGGAAGATGTCGTCGGACACCTGCCACATCTCGTACATGGCGGTCTGGTTGGCGCCGCCGCCAATCCAGCTGCCGGCAATGGTGGACAGGCCGCGCCAGATTTCATTGGGCGCCGCCCCGCCGACCGTCTCCGGGCTCACCAGCGACACCAGCAAAATGGCAATGGGCCCGCCGATCACAATGCCCACGGTGCCGGTGAGGAACATGACAATGGCCTTGGGCCCCAGGGCCGCAATGCGCTTCATGTCAATGGACAGGGTCAGCAACACCAGCGCCGCCGGCAGCAAAAAGCGCGAGGTGACGTAGTAAATGCTGGAGTGCTCACCACTGATAATGCCCGCCGTATTGAAGATGGACGGCAGCAGGTAGCACAGCAGCAGCGAGGGCACGTAGCGGTAAAAACGCTGGCAGGCGGGGTGTTTGCTGTGCTCGGTGTAAAACACCAGGCCCAGGCACAACGCCAGCAGGCCGAGGGCCGCGGCATCACTCTGGATCAGCGGCAGTTGACTGAGATCGGCGCTGGGGCTGGCCATGCTTCCTCCCGGGCAAAGCGCGCAGGATAGCGCCCGCCCCCAGGCATTGCCAGAAACCGCCGCTCAGGCCTTCAGCGGCAGGCCGCTGTCGTGCTTGATGGCCTCAATCACCACGTAGGTGTGGGTCTGGGCGACCCCGGGCAGGTCGACAATGCTCGCCAGCACTTCGCGGTAGGCCTCCATGTCCTTCAGCCGCAGCTTGAGCAGGTAATCAAAGCCCCCCGCCACCATGTGGCACTCGGCCACCGCGTCGATCAGCACCACCGCGTCGCGAAAGCGGTCGAACACATCAGCGGTGGTGCGATCGAGGGTCACCTGAATAAAGGCCGAGGTACCATAGCCCAGCGCCGCCGCATCCAGCTTGGCGCCGTAGCTGCGAATCAGCCCCGCCGCCTCCAGGCGCCGCACCCGCTCCAGGCAGGGGCTGGGGGACAGGTTCACCCGCCGCGCCAGCTCCACGTTGGCAATGCGCCCCTCGGCCTGCAGCACGGCCATAATCCTGGTATCTGTGCGGTCGATCACCGCCGCGCTACCCGCTTTCACCTTCACGCCCGTCATTCCCCGAATTTTATGCGGCAAAAGCGCATTCTAGCCGAATATAAGGCGAGGAAAAGCCCAAAAAAGCCAGCTCATTCTGCCACCGAGTGACTACACTTCCCCTTTTTCCCCCCTTCTCCGATGAGGACAGACCATGCTGCTGGAAGGCTCACTGGCCGCCCCCGACGCCCTGCGCGCGCAACTGCGCGACTTCTACCGCAAGGATGAAAACGACGTACTGGATTACCTGCTGCCCCTGGCGGACATCAGCAACGCCGCCCGCAGCCGCGCCTGGGAGCGGGCCCGCAAACTGGTCCTGAAGATTCGCGCCGAGCAGAGCGGCAAGGGCGGCGTGGACGCCCTGCTGCAGGAGTACGCCCTGTCCACTGAGGAGGGCGTGGTGCTGATGTGCCTGGCGGAGGCCCTGCTGCGGGTGCCGGACCGCCACACCATCGACCGCCTGATCCGCGACAAGCTGGCCGACGGCAACTGGAGCTCCCACCTGGGCCAGTCGGACTCCCTGTTCGTGAACGCCTCCGCCTGGGGCCTGCTGCTCACCGGCAAAATGGTGAACTACAACGACGAGGACAAAAGCGCCCAGTTTGGCCTGCTGAAAAAAACCATGGGCCGCCTCGGTGAGCCGGTGATTCGCGCCTCGGTGCGCTACGCCATGCAGATCATGGGCACCCAGTTCGTGATGGGCACCACCATCGACGCCGCGGTGGAGCGGGCCAAAGAAGAGGAAGCCAAGGGCTACCGCTACTCCTACGACATGCTCGGTGAAGGCGCTCGCACCATGGCCGACGCCGAGCGCTATTACGCGAGCTACATGAACGCCATCGAGGTGATCGGCCGCGCCGCCGCCGGCCGCGGGCCCGTCGACAGCCCCGGGATTTCGGTCAAGCTCTCGGCCATTCACCCGCGCTACGAATTCGGCCAGCGCGAGCGCGTGATGCGCGAACTGGTGCCCCGGCTCAAGGCGCTGGCGCTGGCCGCCAAAGCCCAGGACATCGGCTTTACCGTGGACGCCGAAGAAGCCGACCGACTGGACCTGTCGCTGGATATCATCGAAGCGGTATTCAGCGACCCGGAGCTGAACGGCTGGGAGGGCTTTGGCATTGCGGTGCAGGCCTACCAGAAGCGCGGCATCTTTGTGATCGAGTGGCTGCGCGAACTCACCCTGCGGGTGGGCCGGCGCATGATGGTGCGGCTGGTGAAGGGCGCCTACTGGGACACCGAAATCAAACTGGCCCAGGTGGAGGGCGAGCACGACTTCCCAGTGTTCACCCGCAAGCCGTCCACCGACGTGTCCTACCAGGCCTGCGCGGCGAAAATGCTGGCCTACCGCGACAGCCTCTATCCCCAATTCGCCACCCACAACGCCTATACCGTGGCCACCATTCTGGAGATGAGCGACGACCGCAGCGGCTACGAATTCCAGCGCCTGCACGGCATGGGCGATGCCCTGTACGACCAGGTGGTGGACGGCGAGAAAGTCCCCTGCCGGGTGTATGCCCCGGTGGGCGTGCACGCCGACCTGCTGGCCTACCTGGTGCGCCGCCTGCTGGAGAACGGCGCCAACTCGTCCTTCGTCAACAACATTGTGGACGAGGACATCCCGGTGGAATCCCTGCTGGAGGACCCGGTGGAACAGGTGCGCCACTGGCGCAACCGGCGCAACCCCTACATTCCCCTGCCCCCGGCCCTGTACGGCGACGAGCGCCCCAACGCCGAGGGCATGGACCTGACCGACCCGCTGGTGCTGGCCCCGGCCCGCGAAGCCATGCAGCTGTGGCAGGCCAGCCTGCCCCTGGACGCCAGCAACGGCGGCGAGGTGGTGGAGGTGCGCAACCCCGCCAACCACGCCGAACTGGTGGGGCGCATCAGCTACGCCGACGACAGCGCCATTGAAGCGGCGCTGGATACCACCCACGCCGCCTTCCCCGACTGGGCCCAGCGTCCGGTACAGGAGCGCGCCGACATCCTGCGCCGGCTGGCAGATGCCCTGGAGGCCCACCGCGACGAACTCATCGGCCTGTGCTGCAAGGAGGCCGGCAAATCCCTGCCCGACGGGGTGGCGGAAGTGCGCGAGGCGGTGGACTTCTGCCGTTACTATGCCGCCCGCGCCGAGCAGGCGGACTTTGCCGCCGAAGGCCTGCGCCCCCGGGGCACCGTGCTGTGCATCAGCCCCTGGAACTTCCCCCTGGCCATTTTCCTCGGCCAGGTGAGCGCCGCCCTGGTCACCGGCAACACAGTGATTGCCAAGCCCGCCGAACAGACCAGCCTGATCGCCTGGCGCACCGTTCAACTGGCACGCGAATGCGGCCTGCCCGAGGCGGCGCTGCAACTGCTGGTGGCACCCGGCCCCCGGGTGGGCGAAAAGCTGGTGCCCGACACCCGCATCAAGGCGGTAATGTTCACCGGCTCCACCGAAACCGGCACCTGGCTTGCCAAGGCCCTGGCGGCCCGCCCCGACGCGCCGGTGCCACTGATTGCCGAAACCGGCGGCCAGAACTGCATGGTGGTGGATTCCACCGCCCTGCCCGAGCAGGTGGTGGACGATGTCATCACCTCCGGCTTCCAGAGCGCCGGCCAGCGCTGCTCGGCCCTGCGGGTACTGTTTTTGCAGGAGGACATCGCCGACAAAGTGATCGACATGATCATCGGCGCCATGCGCGAGCTAGCCATCGGCGACCCGGCCTGGCTGTCCACCGACATCGGCCCGGTGATCGACGCCAAGGCCCTGGCCCGCCTGCGTGAGCACGTGGACTACCTGGACGGCACCGGCCGCCTGCTGCACGTGTGCGACGCCCCCGCGGGCGAGGGCCACACCTTCTTCGCCCCCCGCCTGTACGAAATCAGCAACCTGTCGCTGCTGCAGCGGGAAGTGTTCGGCCCGGTGGTGCATGTGGTGCGCTTTGCCGGCCAGGACTTCCGCGGCGTGCTGGAGCAGATCAACCACACCGGCTACGGCCTCACCTTCGGCATCCACAGCCGCATTGAAGACGCCTGCGAAGAGGCCGCGCGCCTGGTCAGCGCCGGCAACATCTATGTCAACCGCAACATGATCGGCGCCATTGTCGGCGTGCAGCCCTTTGGCGGCCGGGGTTTGTCCGGCACCGGGCCCAAGGCCGGCGGCCCGGATTACCTGGGACGGCTGGTCACCACCGGCGAAGAGGCGGAAAACGCCGAGCACCAGCGCCCCCTGCCGGTGGCCGGCGGGCGCCCGGTGATCGACGAGCTGCGCAACAGCAAAACCCTGCAGCGGGCCTGGGCCCAGCGCAGCCTGAATGAGCGCCTGTCCATCCTGCGCCAGTTCATTGCCACCTACGCCGAACGGCCGGCGGCGGACGACCCGCTGATGCTGGAGAACACCCTGGCCGCGGCCCGCAGCCAGCTGCGCTACGCCGGCGAATGCCTGGGGCAGGCAACCGTACTGCCCGGCCCCACCGGCGAATCCAATACCCTGCAACTGGAGCCACGGGGCTGCCTGTGCATCCTACTGGACGATGCGGCCCACAACGGCGAGTACCTGATGGCCATTCTGTCGGCGCTGGTGGGCGGCAACGCCCTCACGGTGTTTGTGGCTCAGAGCCTGCTGAGCGAGTGGGAGGATATCGCCAGCGCCCTGCAGCGGGCCGGCGTGCCGGTGGGCCTGTTACTGGTTGCGCCGCTGGCCAGCGCCGAACAGGCCCTGGAATCGCCCCTCACCGACGGCGTGCTGGTGCACGCCCGCAGCGCCCACCTGCACGCCGTGGCGCGCCAGCTGGCCGCGCGCAGGGGCCCCATCATCCCGCTGATCACCTGCGTGTCGCCACGCACCCTGCTGCGCCAGACCCAGCTGGAAAAAACCATCAGCATCGACACCACCGCCTCCGGCGGCAATGCCTCGCTGATGACCATGCCCGGTTGAGGTTTCACCGGGCAGCGCCCTGCCTTATAGTGGCGTGGCATTCCAGACGGGGCCACGCCAGCCTGCCATGACAGCACGCGACATCACTCCTTTGCAGAAGGCGTTTTACGACGTCATCTTCGGCACCGAGACCCCCGCCGGGAAATGGTTCGACATCACCCTGATTGTCGTCATCCTGGCCAGCGTCACCATCGTCATGCTGGATTCCATCGGGCATCTGCACGCCGATTGGGGCTGGCTGTTCTGGCAGGTCGAGTGGGTGTTCACGGTGCTGTTCACCATCGAGTACCTGGTGCGCATCTGGTGCTCGCCCAACCGCAAGGCCTATGTGTTGAGCGTGTACGGAGTGGTGGATTTACTGGCCATCCTGCCCACCTATGTGGCGCTGGTGTTTCCCCAGGCGGCGTCGCTGCTGATTGTGCGCCTGCTGCGCATTCTGCGCATTTTCCGGGTGCTGCGTTTGCTGGCCTTCCTGAACGAGGCCAATATGCTGGCCGGCGCGCTGCGCCGCTCCACCCGCAAGATTTTCGTGTTCTTCTCGATGATGATGATCATCACCGTGATCTTCGGCTGCCTGCTGTACGTGGTGGAAGGCCCCAAGAGCGGCTTCGACAATATTCCCATCAGTATCTACTGGGCCATTGTCACCATCACCACCGTTGGCTACGGCGACGTGGTGCCGCTCACGGCCCTGGGCCGCGCCATCTCCGCTACCGGCATGCTGATCGGCTACGCCATCATCGCCGTGCCCACCGGCATCATCACCGCCGAACTGGCCTCGGGCCTGCGCGGCAACCACCTCACCACCCGCAACTGCAGCCAGTGCTCGCGCGCCGGGCACGACCTGGACGCCCGCTACTGCAAGTACTGCGCCAGCGACCTGCCGCCCCTCAGCCGCGACGGCAAATAGGCCCTCACGCGCCCCGGCCGGCCTGTGGGGCTGGCCTTGTCAGGGCTGCCCTCCTAGAATGTAAGCAGCCGACACACTGGCCACGCAATCCGCATAATGATTCCAATGACGAGAGAGCCGTACCGCATGAAAACCCACCCTCGCCACGCCCTGGCGGCCGCCATCATGGCCGTCTCTGCCACTGCCAGCGCCCAGCCGATGCTGGAAGAAGTCATCGTTACCGCCCAGAAACGGGCGGAGAATGTGATGGATGTGCCCATTTCCATCAGCGTGTTCAACGACGCCACGGTGGAGAAGCTGTCCGCCCGCAACCTGACCGACCTGGGCCGCTTCACCCCCGGGGTGGAGATGAACAACGACAACGCCCTGCAGCCCACCTACAGCATTCGCGGGGTGCAAACCAATGACTGGACCGTGGGCTCGGACCCGGCGGTTGCCGTGTACGTGGACGGGGTGTATGCCGCCCGCGGCGCCGGCGCCGAGGCGGCCCTGGCGGACATCGCCCGGGTGGAAGTACTCAAAGGTCCGCAGGGCACCCTGTTTGGCCGCAATGCCACCGGCGGCGCCATTCACATCATCAGCCAGCCGCCGGTGTTCGAGCGTGAGGGGCGGGCCAAGGTGAGCGTGGGCGACTACGGGCGCCTGGACGGCGAGTTCATGTTCAACACCCCCCTGTCGGACACCGTGGCCCTGCGCCTGCTGGCGGTGAGCCGCAATCGCGACGGCTACCTGGAGAACCTGTCTGGCCCCGACCAGAGCGAGCAGAACACCGACAGTCTGCGCGCCAGCCTGCTGTGGGACGCCGGCGCCAACACCGAGGTGCTGCTGCGGGCGGAATACAGCCAGATGGACCAGCACGGCGGGGCCCAGTACACCCTGATCAACAGCGTGTTTGAAGGCGCCAACCCGGGCCGGCGGCTGGACCCTTACGGCGATATCGCCAACGACTTTGTGAGCAAGGAAGAGCGCGACATGTTCGCCACCTCGCTGGAGGTCAACCACGAGATGGGCGATATAACCTTCACCTCCATCACCGGCTACCGGCGCTTTGAAACCGAGTTGCTGGAAGACCTGGACGGCTCCAACAACCCGGATTACTACTTCGCCTCCTCCAACCCCGACGACAACGAATACTTCTCGCAGGAGTTCCGCCTTACCGGCGCCAGCGACAGCCTCAAGTGGACCGCCGGCGCGGCCTATTCCCGCGAGACGGTGGATCACCTGACCACCGCCGAATTCAAAATGAGCACGCTGGAGTCCTTCGCGTGGTCGGAGATTCTGCGCAACTCCACCTCCGCCACTTCGCAAACCTTCCTGAGCGCCCTGGCCGGGCTGCCGCAGGCGCAGATTGACGCCCTGGACGGGCTCAGCAACACCGAGGTGTCCGAACTGCAGCCGGCCTACCGCCAGCAGCTGAAGGACCGCGGCCTGGACGGCATGGCGAGTTCCGCCTTTATCTGGAGCTTCCTGAACGACCAGGGCACCCTGGAGGACTTCGGCCTGTCCACCAACCCGCTGGTGGGGCTGTTCCAGATACTGAACGACGTGGGCCCGCGCATTGCCGCCGGCGATGACTGGATTGAATCCGTCGAAAGCAGCGGCACCTACGAAAGCTACGCCCTGTACGGCGACGCCACCTGGAGCGTGACCGATCGCATCAACCTCACCGGCGGCTTACGCTACACCTACGATGACAAGGCCTTCGACCTGTTCACCCAGTACCAGAACCAGATTGCCGGCGCCAACTTCGGCCTGGCCTTCTACAACAACGGCCAGCCGGTGCTGGATACCTCCCAGAGCGACACCTGGGACGCCCTCTCCGGGCGCCTGGTGCTGGACTACCACTTCACCGACAGTGTGATGGGCTATGCCAGCGTGGCCACCGGCTTCAAGTCCGGCGGCTTCAACAGCCTCAACTTCGGGCCGGACATCGACACCTCCTACGACGAAGAGGAAGTCATCAACTACGAAATTGGCACCAAGGGCGCCTACTTCGACGGCCGCGTGCAGTTCAATGCGGCCGCCTTCTTCTACGAATACAGCAACCTGCAGGAGCTGAAACTGCTGGGCCAGCCCATTCCCAGCTACAACCTGCGCAATGCCGACGCCGAGGGCTACGGGCTGGAACTGGAGGGCTCGTGGCTGATTACCGACCACCTGAGCCTGTCCGGCAATTACAGCTGGCTGAAGACCGAGTACACCGACTTCGACATCATCGCCGCCGCCGGTGAAACCGCCGCCGACGACCTGACCGGCGAGCCCCGCGTTGGCACGCCGGAAAACAAGGTCAACCTGGCGCTGGAGTACTACCTGCCGCTGGGGGACTTCGGCGAACTGCTCACCCGTTTTGATTACACCTGGAACGACGAGCGAGTGGAGAGCCTGAACGACCCCACCCGCAAGGTAGACGCCTACGACCTGGCCAACCTGCGCATCTCCCTGCTGCCCGAGGGCGAGCGCTGGGAAGTGAGCGCATGGAGCACCAACCTGTTCGACGAAGAGGTCATCACCGTGTTTGGCGACAATGGCGATGCCATCGGCTCCCTCACCGGCTGGCGCATTCCGCCGCGCATGGTGGGGATGGACTTCATCTACCGCTTCTGAGCTGGCCGCCCTTTTCACCGCTCCTTTGAAGCCCCTGCCAACACCCGCGCCCTGGGGCGCGGGATTTCCCCACCCGGCGCTGATTTGTTGAACCGGGGCATGCGCTGCCCGGTGCTAAGCTGTGGACAGTCCCGTCCGAACACATAAATAAAGGGTAAAACCATGTCCCGTCGACTCCGGCTGAGCGCCTGCCTGGCGCTCTCCTTGCCCCTGGCCCTGCCGCTGCTGGCCGCCACCCCCACCGCCCGGGCGGCGGCGCAAGTCGCTCCAAGCGATGCTGCCCACAACATGCAGCACGACATACAACACGACGCGCAAAACTACTCGCCGCCGACCCGCAACGACTGGCCCACCCGGGTGTTCTGGGGCGATACCCATTTGCACACCAACCAGTCGCCGGATGCCTTTACCTTTGGCAATCGCGGCATTTCACCAGAACAGGCCTACCGCTTTGCCCGTGGCGAAACAGTCATGGCCCAGTCCGGCCAGCCGGCCCGGCTGCAACGCCCGCTGGACTTTCTGATGGTGTCGGATCACTCGGAGTTCATGGGCATCTTCCCCAAGGTGTTCGCCCGCTCTGCTGACATCATCGATACCTCCCTCGGCAAGCGCTGGGCCGGCCACCTGGATGCCGGCCACCCGGAGCGCATATTGCTGGACTTCGGCATGCTGTCGATGAACATCCTGGCCTCGGACAACGCGCAGCACATGATCGACATGTACCCCGAACTGCCGCCGGATTACCTGGAGGGCCTTGGCGACATGGCCGTGCCGCCCGCTGTACGCGAATCCATCTGGTCGCAGGTTGGCGAGGTTGCCGACGCCTTTAACGAGCCGGGCCACTTCACCGCCTTTATCGGCTACGAGTGGACCTCCATGCCCGATGGCAACAACCTGCACCGCAACGTGCTGTTTCGCGATGGCGCCGATAAAACCGCGCAAGTGCTGCCCTTTTCCGCCATGGACAGCAGCGACCCGGAGGACCTCTGGCAGTTCATGGCCGACTACGAGGCCGCCACTGGCGGCAGCGTGCTGGCCATTCCCCACAACGGCAACGTCAGCAATGGCCTGATGTTTGCCGAAACCACCCTCGACGGCGCCGCCCTCACCCGGGACTACGCCGAACGCCGCGCGCACTGGGAACCCATCATTGAGGTCACCCAGATCAAGGGCGACGGCGAAACCCACCCCTTCCTGTCGCCGAACGACGAGTTTGCCGACTACGAAACCTGGGACAAGGCCAACTTGAGCATGACCACGCCCAAAACCCAGGACATGCTGCAATTCGAGTACGCCCGCTCGACCCTGCGCAACGGCCTGGCCCTGGCGGAATCCCTCGGCGCCAACCCCTTTGCCTTCGGCATGATCGGCAGCACTGATTCCCACACCAGCCTGGCCACCGCCGACGAAGACAACTTCTTCGGCAAAATGACCTCGGCGGAACCCGCCCCCGGCCGCGACCGCAAGCCCTACTTTGAAGCCCAAGAAGGCACCGACGCCATCTCCCTGCTGCAGTGGGAATCCCTGGCCGCCGGCTACGCCGCCGTGTGGGCCAGGGAGAACACCCGCGAATCGCTGTTTGACGCCATGCGCCGCCGGGAGACTTACGCCACCACCGGGCCGCGCATGACGGTGCGCTTTTTCGGCGGCTGGCAGTTTGCCAGCGACGATGCCCTGCGCCCGGACCTTGCCACCGTGGGCTACAGCAAGGGCGTGCCGATGGGCGCACACCTGCCGGCAGCCGGCGCCCAACAGGCCCCCTCCTTCCTGATTGCCGCCAGCAAAGATCCGGCCGGCGCCAACCTCGACCGCCTGCAGGTGGTGAAGGGCTGGCTGGATGACAAGGGCCAGACCCACGAGAAGGTGTACAACGTGGCGGCCTCGGATGCGCGCATCATTCGCAACAACCAGGTGGATGCGGTGGGCAACACCGTCAACGCCGAGGCGGCCACCTACAGCAACCGCATCGGCGACCCGGCGCTGGCAGTCACCTGGGCCGACCCGGACTTCAACCCCCGCCAGCGGGCGTTCTACTACGTGCGGGTGCTGGAGATACCCACCCCGCGGTGGACCACCATCGACGCGGCATTCTTTGGCACCGAGCGCGAGCCGGAAGCGCCGGTCTACGGCCAGGAGCGGGCCTACACCTCCCCCATCTGGTATACGCCGCAGTAGCGCTTTGCCGCGCGCGCAGTGCCCTGCGGCCGCCGGCTCGCCGCACCGGCCTGGACTATAATCCCGAGACTCAAACTCAAACCCAGACCCTCAGCCAGAACCTGAACCACCAAGGAGAACGCGATGACCCGCAACATCACCGCTTACCGATTCAGCGCCTGGCTGCTGTTTGTCAGCCTCGCCCTGCCGGCACTGCATGTTGGCGCGCAGTCGCCAGAAACCGCGACAACAGAGCCCGCCAGCGCCGTGCCCACCGCCCGGCGGGCCGCGGCGGTGCAGCTTGAGGCCACCATCACCGCCATTGACCACAACACCCGCGACCTGACCCTGGAAGGCCCCGGCGGCAACCTCTTCACCCTCACCGCCAGCGAAGACATTGAACGCCTGGACGAATTTGCCGTGGGCGATGTGGTGGTGGCCACCTACCTGGCGGCCTTTGCCTTTGAGCTGCGCGCACCCACCGACGACGAACACGCCTCGCCCTGGCAGGAAGTGGATGTAGCCGACGTGGCCAACGCCGACGAACTGCCTTCCGCCGCCGGCATGCGCCTGGTGCGCGCGGTGTGCTCGATTGAAGGCATGAACCGCCTGCTGGGCACCGTCACCCTGCTAGACCCCCGGGACAACTACCACACCGTGACCGAGGTGGACCGCGCCATCATGCCCGAGCTGCGCATTGGCGCCCCGGTGGTAGTGACCTTCACCCAGGCCCTGGCGCTAGCGCTGGAGAAGCCCGCGCTTATCCTGCCCGCCAGCTAGGGCGAGGGGCGCTTTTCAGGTACAATCGCGCCCCTGTCGTCTGACCCAGGCCGCCGCGCGCGGCCGCACTGCCCGCGCCACGAGCGCCCTGTCACCATGTCCGCTGCCAACACCGCCGCCACTCCCCTTTACGGGTACCGCAAATACTGGGCCGAATGTTTCGGGCCGGCCCCCGAACTGCCCATGTCCCGGGCGGAAATGGACGCCCTCGGCTGGGACAGCTGCGACATCATCATCGTGACCGGCGACGCCTATGTGGACCACCCCAGCTTTGGCATGGCGGTAATTGGCCGCGTGCTGGAGGCCCAGGGCTTTCGCGTGGGCATCATTGCCCAGCCCGACTGGACCAGCGCCGAGCCCTTCAAGGCGCTGGGCCGGCCCAATCTGTTCTTCGGGGTGGCCGCGGGCAACATGGATTCGATGATCAACCGCTACACCGCCGATCGCAAACGTCGCAACGACGACGCCTACACCCCCGGCAATGAAGGCGGCAAGCGCCCCGACCGGGCGGTGGTGGTGTACAGCCAGCGGGTGCGCGAAGCCTACAAGGACGTGCCGCTGATCATCGGCTCCATCGAGGCCAGCCTGCGCCGCATCGCCCACTACGACTACTGGAGCGACAAGGTGCGCCGCAGCGTGCTGCTGGATTCGCGGGCCGACCTGCTGCTGTACGGCAACGCCGAGCGGGCCATTGTCGATGTGGCGCACCGCCTGGCGGCGGGCGAATCCATTCGCGATATCCGCGACCTGCGCGGCACCGGCTTTGTACGCAAGCGCATCCCCGGCGACTGGCGGGTGATCGACTCGTCCGACATCGACGTGCTGGGCCCGGTGGAGCCGCACATCAACCCCTACGCCGACACCCGCAGCGCAAGCTGCGCGACCTCCGACGACAGTGCAGCAGGTGCTGACAGCACCGATGACGCAAACAGCCCCGTGCAGGTGATGACACCCGGCGGCGCACTGCCGGCCAGGGTGGCGGCGGAAATCGAGGCGGAACCGATCACCCTGCTGGACCGGCGCGACGCGCGCCCGGCGGTGATCCGCATTCCCGCCTACGAGCAGGTGAAGGACGACCCGGTGCTTTACGCCCACGCATCGCGCATCCTGCACAAGGAAACCAACCCCCACAACGCGCGGCCGCTGGTGCAGGCCCACGGCGACCGGGACGTGTGGCTCAACCCGCCGCCCCTGCCGCTGGACACCGACGAGCTGGACTGGGTGTTTGAGCTGCCCTACACCCGCCTGCCCCACAGTGCCTATGGCGATGCGCGCATTCCCGCCTACGAGATGATTCGCCACTCGGTGAACATCATGCGCGGCTGTTTTGGCGGCTGCACCTTCTGCTCCATCACCGAGCACGAGGGGCGCATCATCCAGAACCGCTCGGAGGATTCCATCATCCGCGAGGTGGAGCGCATCCGCGACACCTCCAAGGCCTTCACCGGTGTGGTGTCGGACCTCGGCGGCCCCACCGCCAACATGTGGCGGCTGGCCTGCAAGAGTCCCAAGATCGAGGCCGCCTGCCGCAAGCTGAGCTGCGTGTTCCCGGGCATCTGCAAAAACCTGAACACCGACCAGACGCCCCTGATCAACCTGTACCGCCGCGCCCGCGCCGTTCCCGGTGTAAAGAAGGTGTTGATTGCCTCGGGCCTGCGCTACGACCTTGCGGTGGAAACCCCCGAGTACGTAGAGGAACTGGTGACCCACCATGTGGGCGGTTACCTGAAAATTGCCCCGGAGCACACCGAAGACGCGCCGCTGTCGAAAATGATGAAACCCGGCATCGGCACCTACGACCGCTTCAAGGCCATGTTCGAGAAGTACTCGAAAAAGGCCGGCAAGGAACAGTACCTGATCCCCTATTTCATCGCCGCCCACCCGGGCACCCGCGACGAAGACATGATGAACCTCGCCCTGTGGCTCAAGCGCAACAAGTTCCGCGCCGACCAGGTGCAGACCTTCTACCCCTCGCCCATGGCCACCGCCACCGCCATGTACCACAGCGGCAAAAATCCGCTGAAAAAAGTCAGCCGGGGCGCCGACACCATGCCCACAGTGAAGAAGCTGTCGCAGCGCCGCCTGCACAAGGCCTTCCTGCGCTACCACGACCCGGACAACTGGCCGGAACTGCGCAAAGCCCTTAAAAAGATGGGCCGCGCGGACCTTATCGGCAATGGCAAGGTGCATCTGGTGCCGCCGCGCCAGCCCCCCAAACGCCACCAGCGGGTGGCCGGCGATGGCGCCTCGCGCCCCTTTGCCACCCAGCACAACGGCCTGCCGCGCACGCCGGCAAAACCGCGCCGCAAGGGCCGCTGAGGGGCGCTGCCCCGGCCGTCAACACCACTGCTGCGGTTTGCCGCCTGCCCGCCCGGGGCCATCGCCCCGGGCAATTTCACTTGCGTCACTGGCAATCTCTGCTAGCTTAGAGCACATACTCAAAGTTCTAATCATAAAAATCGGAGTATGGCCTATGTCCCGCGGTTCAGTTGGTACCCCCATTGCACTCGGCCTGATGGCGGCCGCATTGTCCCCCCTTGGCCTGGCCCAGTCGGCCGGCATGCTGGAAGAAATCATCGTCACCGCCGAAAAGCGGGCCACCACCGTGCAGGACACCCCCATTGCGGTAACCGCCTTCAGCGGCGCCGAGTTGGACCGGGCCCTGATCAGCAAATCGCTGGATATGCAGTTCTCGGTGCCCAACATGCTGATGAGCAAGGACAACTTCACCACCGCGGCCATTTCCATCCGCGGCATTGGCAACCAGGCCATTGGCGCTGCGGCAGACAGCGGCACCGGCGCCCACTTCAACGGCGTGTACCTGAACAACGGCCGCATTTTTGAAACCGAATACTTCGACGCCGAACGGGTGGAAGTGCTGCGCGGTCCCCAGGGCACCCTGTACGGGCGCAACACCACCGCCGGGGTAATCAACTTCATTACCCGCAAGCCCGAGGAGGAACTGGGCGGCAATATCAACCTGGAAGTGGGCAACTACAACCACGTCAAGGTGAAGGGGGCGGTGAACCTGCCCATCACCGACAGCCTGGCCCAGCGCTTCTCGCTCTTTTCCCTCAAGCGCGATGGCTTTGTTGACAACGAGCACACCGGCGATGACATTGACGGGCGCGACATGTACGCCCTGCGTTCCTCCACCCGCTGGTCCAGCGAGCGGGCCGACGTCAATCTGGTGGTCAATTACATGAAGGAAGATTCCGACCGCATGCGCGGCAGCAACCAGCGCTGCCTGCGCGACCCGGCCGGCATCATCGGCTGCCTGCCCACTGGCCTCGCCAACCAGCGCACCAACAGTCAGGCCACCGTCACCGGGTTTCTGGTCAACAACCTGGTTGCCGGGCGCCTGGGCATGGACTTCCCCGACGATGACTTCCTCAATTCCGCCATTAGCGACGACCCGCGCAAGCAGTACCTGGACTTTGCCCCGCGCTACGAAGTGGAAGACTGGATGGCCTCCTTCGAGGTGGAGTACGACTTCGATAAGCTCACGCTGACCTGGCTCACCGGCTATCACAACTCCGACCTGGACGCCCGCAACGACTACGACTTTGCCGTGGCATCCGAGCCCTGGCCGGTGGAGGTGACCGTGGACCGGGGCCCGGATGGCCCGATTACCGTGGATAGGGCCTATGCCAGCGATCGCTCCACCACCACCCCGGAGCAGTGGAGTCAGGAGATACGCCTGGCATCGGACTTTGACGGCCCGTGGAACTTCCTGCTGGGCGGCTTCTGGCTGAACTACGAAAGCGAGGTGCATTACTACGTGCATTCGGCGGCGCTGGAGCTCTACGGCGATACCTTCGCCATTCCCGCCAACCAACGCCTGTTCGACAACGACACACGCACCTATGAGCTTGAAACCTGGGCCGCCTTTGGCGAGTTGTACTGGCAGGCCACCGACAACCTGCGCCTGACCCTGGGCCTGCGCTACACCGAGGAGGAGAAGTCCTCCGAGCAGCGCACCATTTACCTCAGCTTCCTCAACGACCCCACCGCCCCCGGCGGCGATTACGACGCCTTCGACGGCAGCTGGGAAGAGCCGACCGGCAAGTTCAATGCCACCTGGGATATCAACAACGACGTAATGGCCTACCTGACCCTGTCGCGCAGCTACAAAAGCGGCGGCTTCAATCCCATTTCCGCCGACTCCGTGCTGCTACAGGACAACCCCTCGCTGGCGGAGTTTGACCCGGAGTACATCAACGCCTTTGAAGTGGGCGTGAAATCGCGCCTGTTCGACAACACCCTGCAGGCCAACCTGACCTACTTCTACTACGACTACGAAGGCATGCAGATTTCCAAGATCACCCAGCAGACCAGCCTCAACGAAAACTTCGACGCCTCCATCCAGGGCTTTGAGGGCGAACTGGCCTGGCTGCCCACCGACAACCTGCGCCTGACCGCCAACATCGCCTGGCTGGACACGGCCATGGACGGCGGCAGCAGCCTCGACCCGGCGGACATCAACCAGATGGGCACCACCGACTTCATCGCCAACGCCGTGAACTCCAACGTGTACTTTGGCCCCGGCTGCCCCGGCGGCGTGGCGCCCTGCGCCGGTATCGAGGCAGATCTGGACGGCAACCAGCTGCCCAACGCGCCGGAGTCGTCAATCAACATCGGGGTGCAATACAGCTGGCCCTTCGACAACGGCATGGAACTGGTGGCCGGCGCCAACTACTACTGGCAGGACGAGTTCTACTCGCGGGTGTTCAACACGGTGAATGACACGGTGGATGCCTGGGATGTCTACAACGCCACCCTCACCCTGTACAGCGCCGAGCGCAGCTGGTTCGCCGAGGCCTGGGGCCGCAACCTCAAGAACGACGACCACGTGACCGGGCAATACCTGGGTGACCAGAATGTGGGGCTGGCCACCAACCAGTTCCTGCTGGAGCCAAGGACATATGGTATTACCCTGGGCTATACTTTCTGACTCGCATCATTCCAAATGCCAGAAAGGAGCTGACTATGCGTACTTTGAAGTTTGCGGTATTGGCCGCTGCCGTCATCTCAACCACCGGTTGTGCCACCAAGAGCTATGTGGACGAGCGCTTTGCGGCGCTGGAGACCCGCGTTGACCAGTGGAGCGCCACCAGTCGCGAAGCCCTGGAGCGGGCCGAGAAGGCCGGAGTGCTCGCCGAGGGCAAATTCCTCTACAACGTGGTGCTGACCGAAGACGACCTGACCTTTACCGTTGACGACGCCAACCTGTCCAGCTCCGCCCAGTCGCGGCTCGGCCAGCTGGCCAGCCAACTGCAGGCCGACAACGCCAACGTGTACCTGGAAATCCAGGGCCACACCGACGCCTCCGGCCCGGCGGAATACAACCAGAGCCTGGGCCTGGCACGGGCGGAGTCGGTACGGCGCTACCTGCACAGCCAGGGTGTGGCGCTGGATCGCATGGCCACCATTTCCTACGGCGAAGATGCACCGGCGGCGGATAACAGCAGCGCCAGCGGCCGCGCCATGAACCGCCGGGTTGAGGTGGTTGTTCTGAAGTAGGCGGCGCCGGGCCTCAGCCCGCCTCCTGCTGCTGCCGCGCCCGGGTATGCCGGGTGGGCAGCGCGCTGACCGGGTCTTCCGGCCACGGGTGCTTGGGATAGCGCCCGCGCATTTCCTTGCGCACCTCGGCATAGCCATTGCCCCAGAAGCTGGCCAGGTCGGTTGTCACCTGCAGCGGCCGCCCGGCCGGCGACAGCAGGTGAATACACAGCGCCACCGCACCGTTGCAGATGCGCGGCCCGTCTTCGCAGCCGAACATTTCCTGCAGCTTGACCGCCAGCACCGGCGGGCGCTGGCTGTAATCCACCGCAATACTGGAGCCCGATGGCACGGCAATGCGCTCGGGAGCCAGGCGTTCCAGTTCCAGCGGCAGGGGCCAGGGCAGCAGGGCCTGCAAAATACTGCGCAAGTCCAGCCGGGCAAAGTCGGACAGGCGCTGCACGTTATCCAGCCAGGGCAGTAGCCACTGTTCCAGGCTGGCCATCAGGCCGGCATCGGACAAATCCGGCCAGGGGTTGTCTGCGCTGGCCGCAGCCTGTTCGTGCAGCAACTGCACCCGGGCACGCCACTGCTGCAGGGCCGGCGTCCAGTTCAGCACGCCCAGCCCGCGCTGCTCCAGCATGCCCAGCAGCGCCCGCCCCCGCGCCTCGGGCGATACATCCCTGAGGGCCTCGCTGCGCAGCTCGATGCTGCCTACCGCAAACGTCCGCCGGGCCAGGAAGCGCTCGCTGCGATCGTCCCAGGCCACGCGCTCGCGCACCGCCACCAGGCCCGACAGCACGCCCTCGAATGCAGCCGCGCTGAGGGGCGCAGCGCTGAATATCCGGTCTTCACTGTCGCCCCGACGCCCGCCCACTTCAGCTACCGCCAGCCAGGGTTCTGCGCACAGCTCATCGTCGGCCGGCAGGCGCGCGCTGCGCCCGTTGGCCAGCTGGTAGGCGCCCGCTGCGCTGGCGCTGCGCAAGCGGGCAATGCGGTCGGGCCAGGCGGCCGCCAGCAGCACCCCCAGGGCGTCTTCTTCCGCCACCGGCAGGGCCACCTCGCGCGGCTGGTGAATGGCGCTACAGATGCGGGCGTAGCGCCGGGCCTGTTCCCAAACCCGCCGGTGCCAGCCCTGCAGGGGCTTCGGGCATGGGGCCTCGCCCAACAGCACCGCCAGGGCGCGGCGCAGGTTGGCGCCACTGTCGGCCAGGGGGTTGCGCTCTGCCAGCAGGGCCGCCAGCAGGCAGGCCAGCTCACCGGCGTGAATGTCACAGCCCAGCAACAGCATGTGGGCCAGCCGCGGGTGCAGGGGCATTTGTGCCAGGCGCACCCCGTGGGGCGACAGCTGCCACTGGCCGGGCGCCGGGCTGAACACCGCATCGCAGGCGGCCAGCACATCCAGGGCCTGGCGATAGGGGCCGGCGGGCGGCGGGTCCAGCCACTGCAGTTCGGCCGGGTTTTGCACGCCCCAGGCCAGCAGTTGCAGGGCCAGGGGCGCCAGATCCGCCTGCAGGATTTCCGGCGTGGACTGCGGCGCCAGCTGCCGCTGCTGCTCTTCGCTCCACAGGCGATAGCAGGCCCCCGGTGCCAGGCGCCCGGCCCGGCCAGCGCGCTGCTCCGCCGAAGCACGGGAAATGCGGCGCGTGGTGAGGCGGGTGATGCCGGTGCCGGTGTCGAACAGGGCCTGGCGTTCCAGTCCGCTGTCCACCACCGTGTGAATGCCGTCAATGGTCAGGCTGGTTTCGGCGATATTGGTGGCCAGCACCACCTTGCGCTGGCCCGCCGGTGCAGGGGCAATGGCCTGCTGCTGCCGGGCCAGTGACAGGCCGCCGTACAGCGGGCACAGCATCACGCTGCTGGCCTGCTCGCCCAGGCGCGCGGCCAGTTCCGCACCAGCGCGGCGAATCTCCGCCTGCCCGGGCAAAAACACCAGCACGCTGCCCGGCTGCTCGCCCAGGGCGCGCAGTACGGTATCCACCAGCGGCGCCATAATGCTGTCACGCAGCTGATAGGGGGCGCCGTAGTGCACCTGCACCGGGTACTGGCGACCCGCGGAGGTAATAATGGGCGCACCGCCCAGCAGGCCGGCCACTGCCTCGCCGTCGAGGGTGGCGGACATGGCCAGCAGGCGCAGGGGGGCATCCGCCTCGCGGAACAGTTCCCGGGCCTGCAGGGCCAGGGCCAGCCCCAGGTCGGAATCCAGGCTGCGCTCGTGAAATTCATCAAAAATCACCAGCCCAACGCCTTCCAGGGCGGGGTCGGACTGCAGCCGGCGGGTGAGAATGCCCTCGGTAATCACTTCGATGCGGGTGGCCTTGCTGACACAGGTATCCAGGCGGATGCGATAGCCCACCGTCTGCCCCACCGGTTCATTCAGCAGTTGCGCCATGCGCAGGGCCGCGGCCCGGGCGGCCATGCGGCGCGGCTCCACCATGAGAATGGTGCCCCCCGCCAGCCAGGCGCTGTGCAACAGCGCCAGCGGCACCGCCGTGGTCTTGCCGGCGCCGGGGGGCGCCTGCAGCACCGCCTCGCAGCCGGCGTCCAGCGCGGCGCGCAATTGCGGCAGTACGTCGTGGATGGGCAGGTCAGCAGTGGCGGCATCAGGCATCGCGCCAGTCTACGGGATTGGCCGGTGGGAAGTCATGCGCGGCGTGGGTCTGCGGGCTGGCGTTTGCGACGGCGTTTGCGAAGGAGTTGGAGTGGGTGGCTGAGCCTGAAGAAGAAGTCCCCCGCGTCCGCGAAGGTGCCGGGATGGTGCCGGGGTGGATTGCGACGCCTTGTTTTGGTGCACGTTGCCCTTCGCCAACCCTTCGCCAACCCTTCGCCAACCCTTCGCCCACCCGCCGCCCGGCCGGCCTGCTGGCCCGGCGCCGGCAATTTGTCACAGGTTTTTACCCCGTCACACCGCTGTCACTCGCAAAATTTACCATCCCCCGGCTTCTGGCAAGTTATTTGCTCTGACTCTGATTGACGCGCTGCAAACGCGCGCTGATGCGCTCCGCGCAAGGACGAACATGGCCTACGCAAACTTTGAAGCCCACCTCGACGGGCTGGAACGGGGGGCTGGCGAAACGCCTGCGGTTGCCTTCTTCGACCTGGACGGCACCCTGATTGCCGGCTACTCCATTATCGCTATGGCCTGGGAGACCGCCCGTCACGGCGCCCGCCACGGCGAACTGAAGCAGTCGCTGAAGGTGATGCGCGACCTGGTGCGCCAGCGCACCCGGGGCTCTGGCGGCAACTACCACCGCCTGGTGCGGCGCCTGACCCGCAGCCTGGCGGGCATCAGCGAACAGACCCTGAGCGAGCTGGGCGAGCGCGCCTACCACAACACCCTGGCCCGCAGCCTGTTCCGCGAGGCCATTGCCCTGGTGGAGGCCCACCGCGCCGCCGGCCATCACCTGGTTATTGTGAGCGCCGCCAGCCAGTACCAGGTGGAGCCCATCGCCCGGGTACTGGGGATTGAGGCCATCTGCTGCACTCGCCTGGAGGTGCTGGACGGCCACTTTACTGGCAAGGTCATCACCCCCATGTGCTACGGCGAGGGCAAGACCCTGGCCGCACGGCGCATTGCGCGCCAGCAGGGCGTGAAACTGCGCGACTGCTGGTTTTACACCGACTCCAGCGCCGACCTGCCCCTGCTGAAGGAAGTGGGCCACCCGGTGGCGGTCAACCCTTCCGACCGGCTGGCGGCCCACGCCCGCGCCGAGCAGTGGCCCCAGTTGGGCTTTGCCTCGCGCGGCAAGCCGAACCTGGAGTCGCTGTTGCGCACCGTGCTCACGCTGGAGACCGTGGCGGCCACCACCCTCGCCGGCGTACTCGGTCAGCGCCTTGGCTTCAAGCCCTTTGGCAAAGCCAACAAGCTGACCCAACTGCTGGGCGATGTGGGCAGCGGCTTTGCCGGGCTCGATTTTGAGGTAGAGGGCATGGATCACCTGCTGGGTGTGCGCCCGGCCATTTTCACCTTTAACCACCAGAGCCTGCTGGACTCGCTGGTGCTGGCCCACCTGCTGCGCCGCGATGTGGTGCCGCTGGTGAAAAAAGAAATGGCCGGCAATCCGCTGATTGGCCCGCTGCTGCAACAAGCGGGCACTATTTTTGTGGATCGGGACGACAAAGACCAGGCGGCGGTGCTGCAGAGCGCGCTGGATGTCCTGCACAGCGGGCGCTCCCTGCTGATTGCCCCGGAGGGCACGCGCAGCACCCTTGGCAACATCCAGCCCTTCAAGGCCGGCGCCTTCTTCCTGGCCAAAAAGGCCAAGGTGCCAGTGGTGCCGATTGTGCTGCACAACGTGAAGGACGCCCTGCCCAAGGGCGGCTACCTGATTCGCCCGGCCACCATCCGCATTACCATCCTGCCGCCGGTGTATCCGGAGAATATGGGCAGCGTGCGCCAGACCTGCCACGCCATCGAGAGCCAGTACTGCGAGCTGCTGGGCAAGTCGAGCGTGGCCGCCCTGCCCCAGCCCCTGCGGGCCGCCAGCTAGCCGGCCCGTGGGCGGGCCTACTGCCAGGGGCGAATCAGGAACTTCTCGCCGGTGGCCTGGCGGCTGTAGCGGCGCAGGGTATCCAGATCCAGCGCGCCGGCCAGGCTGACTTCGCTGGTGTAGTGGCTGGCGAAGGTGGTGTGGATGTCACGCGCCACCCGGGCGCGCATTTCCAGCATCTTCTCAATACCCACCTTGGCCAGGAACTGGGGCAGCAGCCAGCCACCAACGCCCCAGGCAAAGCCGAAGCTGCGCTGGATGACCGTGGGCGACATGTCCAGCGCGCCATAGATGTAGACCTGCTTGTAGGTGTCCGAGCCATAGCGGTTGTACTCGGTCATCTTGCGCGCCGCCGCCGTCTCCATGCAGGTGAGAATCTGGCTGGCCAGCTTGCCGCCGCCGGTGGCGTCAAAGGCCAGCGTGGCGCCGGTTTCGGCGATCGCTTCGGTCAATTCGCTGAAGAAGTCCTCGCTGCTGGAGTTCACCACATAGCGCGCGCCCAGGTCGCGCAGAATGGCCTCCTGCTCGGCCCGGCGCACCACGTTCACCAGTGCAATATCGTCCGCCTGGCACAGGCGGTTCAGCATCTGCCCGAGGTTGGAGGCCGCGGCGGTATGCACCAGCGCGGTATGCCCTTCCCGGCGCAGGGTTTCCACCATGCCCAGGGCCGTCATCGGGTTGACGAAGCAGGAGGCGCCATCCACCGCGCTGGTGCCCGCCTCCAGCGGCAGGCACTGCATGGCGTTGATGCAGCGGTACTGGCCGTAGGTTTCACCGCCGAACAGCCCGACGGTGCGCCCCAGCAGGGCCTGGGCGGCATCGGACGAACCGGCGGCAACCACTTCGCCAGCGCCTTCGTTGCCCACCGGCAGGGACTGCCCCACCCGCCCCGCCAGCAGGCGCATGGCCCCTTCGGGAATGGTGGCGGTAATCACCGGGCGCTCGGCGCTGCCGCTTTGGGTGGCGGTGTCCAGGTCTGCCATGGCGGTCAGCAGGGCGAGGTCAGAGGGGTTGATGGGGGCGGCGTCCAGCTTGACCACCACCTCGCCGGGGCCGGGCTCGGGGACGCTTACCTCCTGCAGAGAGAGTTCCAGGGTGCCGTCGTCGCTTACCAGCGAGCGCAATTGCAGACCGGTGGTCATGGTGATGCTCCTTGTTTGGTGGGTTACGGGAGTCGTGCGAGCCGTTCACTATAACGAATAGACAAAGCCCGTACACTCCTCGGTATAGCGCCACAGGCGCTCGGCCGCCTCGGCATCCTGCGCCCAGGGCTTGGGTTTTACCGGGCGGCTTTTGGCAAAGTACTGGCCGCTCACGCCGGCCACCGACGGGTCGCAGGCAAGGAACAGCGTGGTTTGCGCGCCCTGCTCGGGCGATTTGAAAAACGGTTTGAGCAGCAGCGGCAACAGCCCGCTCAGCAGCCCGTCATTCTGGCTGCCAAGCGACGTGGACACCGCCCCCGGGTGCAGGCAGTTGACCGTGGGGGAGCCACCTTCCAGCCGCTTTGCCAGGCCCAGGGTAAACAGCATGTTGGCGAGCTTGGAGCGGCCGTACTCGCGAAAGGTGCGAAAGCCCTGCTCGGCCTGCATATCGTCAAAGCCCATACCGCGCACAAACTTGTGGGCATCCGAGGCCACATTGACAATGCGCGAGCCGGGCTGCGCCTGCAGCAGGCTCAGCAGCATGCCGGTCAGCACAAAGGGCGCAAAGTGATTGACCGCCAGGGTTTCCTCGAAGCCATCGGCGCTCTCGCGCCGCTCGGTGTTGATAAGGCCCGCGTTGTTGATCAGCACATCGATGGGCTCGCCGCGATCCAGCAGCACCTGGCCGGCGGCGCGCACGCTGGCCAGCGAGGCCATGTCCATAACCACCACCTGCGCGGGGGGCCCGCCCAGGCTGGCCACCTCCGCCGCCAGCGCCTCGCCCTTGTGCTGAGCGCGGCACAGCAGGGTCAGGCGGGCGCCGCGGCGCCCCAGTTCCAGTGCGGTCTCGCGCCCGATGCCCGCGGTCGGGCCTGTGATCACCACCTGTTTGTCCTGCATGTTTTACCCTTTCGCTATTGTTATGTGGCCGTCAACTCTAGCGCAGGCCCGCGCGTTGCACTAGCACGGCGGTGCGCGCGGCCATCGCTGCTGATGCGTCACTGCCAAAGCGCGTTTGCCAGCGTTTTGCCTCTTGCCCGCTTACGCCTTTTGCCGCCTAATGGCCCCCATGAACCCGCTACTCGAACTTACCCGCATTGTTCAGGCTGCCGCCCAGGCGTCTGCTCACGCCGAGCAGGTCAAGCTGATTGTGGAGTCCATTCACCGGGCCATCGGTGTGGATGTCTGCAGCCTGTATATCTCCCAGCCGGACCACAGCATGCTGCTGGCCGCCAGCCACGGCCTTGACCCGCGCTCGGTGGGCCACACCCTGCTGCCGGAGGGCGCCGGCCTGGTGGGCCTGGCCGCCCGCAGCCGCCACCCGGTGAACATTGCCGAGGCCGCCGCGCACCCCGACTTCCGCTACATTGCCGAAACCCACGAAGAGGAGTTCCACAGCTTTTGCGGCGTGCCCCTGGTGCGCGGCGGCGAGGTGATCGGCGTGCTGGTGGTGCAGGCGCGCGAAGCGCGGCTGATGAGCGAGGAAGAACTGGCCTTTCTGGTCACCCTGTCGGCTCAGCTCGCCCTGGTGCTGCCGGCGGAACCGCAGCAGATCAGCAATGTGCTCTCCGCCACCCGCCGCCTGCGCGGGGTGAAGGGTGCGCCCGGCATCGGCATCGGCAAGGTGCAGGTGTGCGACCAGTTCGACCTGTACAGCGTGTCCGACAAGGCCTGCGACGACCCCGAGCTGGCTCTGCAGCGCTGGCACGCCCTGCTGGAGCAGGTCAGCGCCGAGGTGGAAGCCGAGCGCTGCTCGCTGGGTGCGGATGTCTCCGACAGCGTGGCGGCGGTGTTCTCCGCCTACCAGATGCTGCTGGCAGACAACCACCTGCGCCAGGGCGTGGCGGAGCGCATCCGCAACGGCCAGTGGCTGCCGGGCGCCCTGCGCCAGACAGTGCAGCACTTTGCCGACATCTTCCTGGCCATGGAAGACCCCTACCTGCGCGCCCGCCACGAGGATCTCTACCACCTCGGCAACAAGCTCTACTCCGCCTGGGCCGGCGACAACGACAGCAGCGCGCTGCCCGGCGACGGGCCAGTGGTGCTGGTGGGCAGCAAAGTCAGCGTGTCGGATATCGCCTCCTGCGACCCAGCGCGCCTGCAGGCCATCGTCTGCTTTGAGGGCTCCACGTTGTCGCACACGGCAGTGCTGGCCAACGCCCTGGGCGTGCCGGCGGTCATGGGCACCGGCGCCATCAAGGCGGTCAACGACGGCGACCCGATTATTGTCGATGGCAACGTCGGGCAGGTGATCCTGCACCCACCGCTGTCGGTGAAAAAAGAGTTCCGCCGCCTGCAACAGGCCGACCGCACCCTGCAGGGTGAACTGGCCGAGCTGGTCAACGAACCGGCCACCACCACCGACGGTGAAAAAGTCCAGCTGTACGCCAATACCGGCCTGCTGGCGGATATTTCCCCAGGCATCGCCAACGGCGCCGAGGGTGTGGGCCTGTACCGCACCGAAATGCCCTTCATGGTGGCCGAAACCTTCCCCTCGGAAGACGAGCAGGAATTCATCTACCGCCAGGTGCTGAAGGCCTACGCCGGCAAGCCGGTGTACATGCGCACCCTCGACATTGGCGGCGACAAACCCCTGCCCTACTTTCCCATCGAGGAAGAAAACCCGGCCCTTGGCTGGCGCGGCATTCGCTTCTGCCTGGACAACAGCTCCCTGCTGATGACCCAGCTGCGCGCCATGCTGCGCGCCGCCGGCGATGCGGACAACCTGCGCATACTGCTGCCAATGGTCAGCAACACCGGCGAGATCGACCGGCTGCGGCGCCTGCTGGACGACGCCCTGGGCCAGTTGCGCGACGAAGGCCACACGGTCAACCGGCCGCCGGTGGGCATTATGGTGGAAGTACCGGCGGCCATTTCGCTGCTGCCCACCTGGGCCAGCCGCATCGACTTCATCTCCATCGGCTCCAACGATTTAAGCCAGTACCTGCTGGCCCTGGATCGCAACAACCCCCGGGTGGCGCCGGCCTACGACCACCTTCACCCGGCGGTGTTAAGGGAAGTGTCGCGCATCGCCCGCTGTGCAAAGGGCAGCGGCCTGCCCCTCAGCCTGTGTGGCGAAATGGCCTCCGACCCGGCGGCGGTGCTGGTGCTGGCCGGGCTTGGCATTCGTACCCTGAGCATGAGCGCATCGAAAATCCCGCGCATCAAGTGGTTGCTGCGCTCCATCGCCGCACGGGACGCCGCGGCCATGGCTGCACAGGCGCTGGAGATGGAAGACGCCGCCAGCATCCGCGAATTGCTGCAGCAGGCCCTGCGCGAGCGCGGACTGGGCCGCCTGCTGGGCGACCAGTAGCGCCTATACTGCAAGAACCACACGCCAGATCACGGAGCAAAGCCTGTGCCGATAGATTTTTCCAGCAACAACGACCCTCTGGCCGACGACGCCGCCCTGGCCGCCCACATCGACGCGGCACTGGATTCCGAACTGATCGCCGACCGCCAGCTGGCGCTGATGTTCAAGGTATTGCAAAAACTTTTCAGGCCAAGCGTACTGCATGGCGAACGGGTGCCGGAGCAGCCCTGCCTGTTTATCGGCAATCACTCGCTGTTCGCCCTGGACGGCTGGGTGTTTTCCCCCACCATTCACAATGCCCTCGGGCGCGTGGTGCGCCCCATGGGCGACCGCTTTCTGTGGAGCAATAAAACCCTGGGCGATGCCCTGTTGCGCTGGGGCGCGGTGATGGGCCACCCACAGGTTTGCGAGGCGCTGATGGAGGCCGGGCACGACCTGCTGGTGTTCCCCGGCGGCGCCCACGAGGCCGTCAAGCCCGCCAGCGCCATGTACGAGCTGCAATGGAAGGAGCGCTACGGCTTTGTACGGCTGGCAGCCCGCATGGGCTACACCATCATGCCCTTTGGCATGGTGGGCCCCGACGAGTTTTACGACCACTGGATTGAAAGCGACGAGTTGCCGGACTCCGCCCTGGGGCGCCTGCTGAACCGCCTTGGCCTGCTGGATGAAAACACCCGCACCGACATGCTGCCGCCCATTCCCCGCGGCGCCCTGGGCACCCTGCTGCCCCGCCCCCAGCGCTGCTACATCGGCTTTGGCGAGCCGGTGGACCTTGCCGCCTACGCCGGTAAAACCCCCACCAAAGCCCAGCAGCGAAAAATCCGCGACCAGGTGGCAGAACAGATCGAGGAACAGCTGGGCGAGTTACTGCGCGTGCGCGAACAGCGGCGCCGTGACGACAGCCTGCTGCGCCGTATTCTCACCATTTAACCGGGCGCTGCCACGCGGCGCCGCCGCTGGCTCGCCTACGGCGCGTTGGTGTGGTTCGTCTTGCGGGCACCTTCAACGGCGCTGCCGCTACCGCCGGTCACCAGCTTGCGCAGAAAGTCCGGGTGGCGCTGTTCATACAGCGCGCCGGCATATTCAGAAAACTCCACCGACAAGTGATGTTCGTCGTAGAACATGGGCGTAGCGTCCGGCGCCTGTGTGGCGCAGTTTTCCAGCTTCCGTTGCGGGCACAGCAATTCAACGCGGTCGATGAACAGGTCAGTCAGCGCCATGAAGGGCTCGTACAGGCGCCAGCGCGAGGGCTGGTCACCAAAGTAGGCGACGTTCTCCTCTGCCGCGCAGGCCGCCGCCGAGCCGCTGCGGTTCACCAGGCGCCAGCAGGGCTGGTTGCTGACGATGTAACCGCTGACGGTCACCACCTGTATGCCGGGGTTTCGCGCCAGCAAATCGCGAATCACGTCCAGGTGGATTTGCCGCACCGGAATGAAGGGGCGCTCCGTCGCGTACACAATCACATCCAGGGATTCCGGCAGGCCGTCCTGAAACAGCGCCTTGAAGCGCCTGGCGCAGCGCTCGTTGGTGCTGGTGTACACCCCGTCGCCGCCCTGTAGATTGGGGCAGTTGTTGGTGCTGCCGAAGGTCATCAGGTTGATGTCATCGGCCTTGCCGTAGCTGGCATACAGGAAGTTGTAGGCGTCCGGCTCGTGGGAATTGCCGAAGGTCAGCACCTGAATGGGCTTATCAAGGGCGCAGCGCTTGGGGCTATCCCACTTGGTGACCGTGCAGGCCTTGCGAATGCGCTTGAAGCGATCCTTCATGCCCTGCTCCACCTGCGCTACCGACAGC
Organism: Parahaliea mediterranea; assembly: GCF_003402235.1. GTDB lineage: Bacteria > Pseudomonadota > Gammaproteobacteria > Pseudomonadales > Halieaceae > Parahaliea > Parahaliea mediterranea. The sequence goes on along the minus strand of NZ_QEWO01000001.1, from coordinate 13,973 downwards.
TGGTTATCGGGCTGGCGCCAGGACCAGCCATCGCCCAGCCAGGCGGATGCCGGCAACAGGGCCAGCAGGGCCGAGGTGCAAAGTATCGCAAGCGTGGGCCGCCGGAGTGAGGTTCGTCCACCATTGCTGGTAGCGTCGCCCAGGTGGCGCTGGTAAAAACGGCGTTCAACCCCGTAGTGCAGCGCCAGTGTCGCCAGCAGGGTTGCCAGGCCCAGGGCCAGTTGCACCGGCCAGTGCAGGGCTTCTGCACCGCTGTGATAGCGGTACAGGGCAATGGGCGGCCAGTGTACGAGGTACATCGAGTAAGACACTTTGCCAATCCAGAGGCTGGCGCGGTTACCCAGCAGCAGCCCGGCGACAGGCCCGGCGCGCACCGCACCGCCCAGCAGCACCAGTACACTGCCCGACGTTGGCAGCAACACCGCCCAGCCCGGGAACAGGGTGCTGGCGTCAAAGCCGTAGACACTGCCGGCAATCAGGGCAAGGCCGGCCAGCGTCAGGGCATCGGCGACACCGCGGCGCTCGGCCAGTCGCACAAAGGCGGGCCATCGCGCAATGCAGATGACAGCGGCGCCCATGGCAAATTCAAAGGCCCGGAACGGCAGCAGGTAAAACGCCGCGGAAGGGTCCCGCAGGCTCCACCAAATGCACGCGGCAAGGCCCACAAGGAAGATCACCGCCACCAGCGCGCCCAGCCCTCCCCGGCGGGGTTTGCCGAGGTACCACAGCAGCAAGGCCGGCCAGATCAGGTAAAACTGCTCTTCAATGCCCAGCGACCAGGTATGCAGCAGGGGCTTTAAGTGAGACGCGGTATCCCAGTACCCCGCCTCCGAGAAGAACACCATGTTGGAAACGCTGAACAAAGCTGCCACGGCGGAGCGGCCGATGGCGATCAGGTCGAAGGGCTCTACAATCAGGCTGGCCGCCAGGAAGGTGGCCGCCACCGTCACGATCAGCGGCGGGAACAGGCGCTGTACGCGCCGGGCGTAGAACTCACCCAGGCTGAAGCCACCGCCGGCGATCTTGCCGGCGATGATGCTGGTGATCAGGTAGCCGGAGATCACAAAAAAGACATCGACCCCGACAAAGCCGCCGGAGAAGCCGGGCACATCCAGATGAAACAGCACAACGGCGAGAACGGCGATGGTTCTCAGCCCGTCAATATCCGCGCGATACTGCACTAGGGGGATGTCCTCAGGCCGGCGGCCGCTTCAAACGCTCGATGGCCGACACCCGCACCGGGTAGTCGCCGTTGCGCCGGTCCGCGAAGTACTCCTTGAGGGCTTTGTACACCACCGGAAAGGCGATCTCGTCCCAGGGGATGTCCGCCTCGTCAAACAGGGCCGATTCCAGGCTTTCCGGCCCGGCGCCGAACTGGCCGTCTTGCAGACCGCAGCGGTAGAACATGTAGAGCTGGCTGATGTGGGGCACATCAAAAATGCGGTAGAGCCGCAGGTCGATGGCCTTGGCTTCGGCCTCTTCCCAGGTTTCCCGCGCGGCCCCGGCGGCGCTGGTTTCGCCGTTTTCCATGAACCCCGCCGGCAGGGTCCAGAAGTTGCGCCGCGGCTCGATGGCGCGGCGGCACAGCAGCACGCGGCCCTCGTGCACCGGCAGGCAGCCCACAATCACCCGGGGGTTGGTGTAGTGAATGGTCTCGCAGGAGACGCAGACGTAGCGCTCGCGATCGTCCCCGGCGGGGATGGTAAGGGATACGGCGCTGCCGCAACTGGAGCAGAAATTCATGGTGTGGCAATCACGGCCGGTTAAAACGCCCCAGTATAGTCACATCACCGGGGCGCCGACAGACCTCAGTGGATTTCGCCGTAGGCGCCGCCGTAGAACAGCAGCGGTTTGCCGGTGGGGCGGTGGGTCATGTTGAGCACGCGGCCAACGATAATCAGGTGGTCGCCGCCGGCGTGGGTGGCGTCCAGTTCGCACTCGAAGGTCACCAGTGCGTTGCGAATCACCGGCGCGCCATACTTTCCGGGGCGATAGTGCTCGCTGGCAACGGCGTGGTCGCCCTTGCGCGCGTACTGGTTGGACAGGGCCTGCTGTTCGCTGGACAGCACATTGATGTTGAAATAGCGGGCGGCGGCGTAGTCACGGTACACCTCCGAATTGTTCTGCAGGCTCCACAGCACCAGCGGCGGCTCCAGCGACACCGCGGCGAATGAATTGGCGGTCATGCCGATGGGCACCCGCTCTTCGGTGGTGGTGGTGATAATGCAGACGCCGGTGGCAAACCGCCCCAGCGCGTTTCTCAATTCACGTCCTTCCATATTCCCCTGTCCTTCCAAGGTGTGTTTGCCTGTTGTTCATTATCGGCGCCGCTACGGGGGCAGGCATCCCCCATTCAGGTGGTGTCACCAGCGCCCCGCCCGCTCGTGGTCGGCGTCGCGGGCCTCTACCCACTGCTCGCCGAAGGCGCCGAGCTCTTTCTTCCAGAAGGGCGCCCGGGTTTTCAGGTAATCCATGACAAATTCGCAACCGGCGAAAGCCTCGCCGCGGTGGGTGGCGCTGGCGCCCACCCAGACAATCTGCGCGCCGCAGGCCAGCCGGCCGATGCGGTGAACAACGCTAACGCCCTTCAGCTGCCAGCGCGCGGTGGCCTCGCGGGCAATGGCCTCGATGCTACGCTCGGTCATGCCGGGATAGTGTTCCAACTCGATGGCGGTGACCGCCGCCGCCCCGGCCTTCACGTAGCCGGTGAAGGTGACCACAGCGCCGGCGTCATCGCCTTCGAGCGCGCGCTGCAGTTGCAGGGGGTCAAAGTCCTGCGCTTGCACCTGAACGCGAATGCCCACACTAGCCCCCGGTCACCGGCGGGTAAAAGGCCACTTCATCGCCCGCGGCCAGCGGCACATTGCCGTATGCCACCTCGTGATTCACCGCCCGCAGCAGGTTCGGCTCGGCCAGCACCGTTGCCCAGGGCTCGCCACGCGCCAGTAGCGCGGCCTGCAGGGTATCCAGATCCGGCGCGTCGCTGGCGTCCAGTTGCAGGCCGTCGGTGCCGAGCGCCTCGCGCACCCGGGCGAAGAAGCGCACCTGAATCATGCGTCGCTCCCCTCACGCTGCCAGTGGCCGCTTTTGCCACCCTGCTTTTCCAGCAGGGCCACACTGCGAATCTCCATCCCCCGGTCCACCGCCTTGCACATATCGTAGAGGGTAAGCGCAGCCACCGACGCGGCTGTGAGCGCCTCCATTTCAACGCCGGTTTTGCCCGATACCCGACAGCGGGCAATGATGCGAACTTCGCTGTTGGCTTCATCGGGCTCGAAATCCACACTGACGCTGTTCAGCATCAGCGGGTGGCAAAGGGGGATCAGGTCCGGGCACTTCTTGGCGCCCTGGATGCCCGCCACCCGGGCCACGGCAAACACATCGCCCTTTTTGTGGCCGCCTGAAAGCAGCAGGGCCAGGGTTTGCGGCAACATGGCAACCCGGGCCTGGGCAACCGCTTCGCGGGTTGTTTCGGCCTTGGCGCCCACGTCCACCATGCGGGCGGCGCCACTGTCATCAAGGTGGGTGAGTTTGCTCATGGAAATCTCCGGCCGGGGGGACGGCAAAGTCTATCCAATCGACCCGGCAAATAACACCGGCGTGAGCGTTCCTGCCACAGCGGCTGGCCTCCACGGCTGATTGCAGTTAGCGGGCAGCGCCGTAAAGTAGAGAGCTGAATAACCGCAGAACACGCGATAACAGGGAAGCGTCGACATGGGACAACTGAAACTGGGACTGCAGCTGGGCTACTGGGGCGCCGCGCCGCCACCGGATTTTATCGAACGGGCCGTGGAGGCGGAGAATCTGGGTTACGACTCGGTGTGGACGGCCGAATCCTGGGGCAATGACTGCTTTACCCCGCTGGCCTGGATTGGCGCCAAGACCTCTCGCATTCGCCTTGGCACCTCGGTGGCGCAGCTGTCGGCCCGCACCCCCACCGCCTGCGCCATGGCGGCCCTGGCGCTGGACCACCTGTCCGGCGGGCGCATGATCCTCGGGCTCGGCGTATCTGGCCCGCAGGTGGTGGAAGGCTGGTACGGCCAGCCCTACGCCAAGCCCCTGACCCGCACCCGTGAGTACGTGGACATTATTCGCCAGGTGCTGCGGCGCGAGGGCCCGGTGACCTCCGACGGGGAGTTCTATCCCCTGCCCTACCACGGCGACAGGGCCTGGGGCATGGGCAAGCCTTTAAAGTCCATCACCCACCCCCTGCGCGCCGACCTGCCCATTTTCATCGGCGCCGAGGGCCCCAAGAACGTCACCCAGACCGCCGACATTGCCGATGGTTGGCTGCCGCTCTACTACTCCCCTTACCGCCAAGAGGTGTACGCCGACCAGCTCGCCAATGCCCCGGCGAACTTCGAAATTGCCAGCACGGTGATGGTGAACCTGCACGATGACCTAGCCACCGCCCTGTACCCGGTGAAGGCCATGCTCGGCTTTTACATTGGGGGCATGGGTTCCAAGCAGCGCAATTTCCACAAGGAGCTGATGGCCCGCATGGGCTTTGAAGCGGAGGCAGAGACCATCCAGAACCTGTTTTTCGAGGGCAAGCGGGACGAGGCCATCGCCTGTGTGCCGGATGCCTTCGCCGATGAAATCTCCCTGTGCGGGCCGAAGGAGCGCATCCGCGAGAAGCTCAAGGACTGGCAGCGCTCACCGGTGACCAGCTTGCTCATTCACGGCGACCTCAACCTGATGCGCACCATGGCCGAACTGGTGCTGTAACACCCACCCGGCTACCCCCGCCCGGGTGGGCGCGCAACTGCCAAAATGGGGTGCCGGGGCTTTTGAATACCCGCCTGGCTTGGGCTACGCTGCCATTTTGGCAAGTAGCCCCAGGATCATGGCGACCGCACTCACACGACGTAACAAGGCCGCATTTTCTTTTGGCATGTTCGCCCTGGTGGGCTTTGGGATTTATGCCGAGGAATCCTTCGTCAGGTTGTTCCGGGAACGCGCCATCAGCCTGGAGCGCGAGCAGACCTCCCAGGCCGTCGCCCTGGCCCGCACCCGCCTGGAAGCCGAAATACTGCGCAACACCTACCTGTCCGACAGCCTGGCCAGTTTCATCACCATGGACCCAGATCTCACCGAAAACCGGTGGGAGTCCGTAGCCGCGCGGCTATTTGAAAAATCCGACACACTGCGCAACGTAGGCATTGCGCCCGATGACGTGATTTCAAGGATTTACCCGATCGAAGGCAACGAAAAGGCACTGGGCCTGGACTTTCGCACCGTGCCGGAGCAGATGCGCTCTATACAGCGCGCGCGGGAATCCGAAGACGTGTACATCGCCGGCCCGGTGGAACTGGTGCAGGGCGGCAGTGCCATGATTGCCCGCTTCCCCATCTTCCGCGACTTTCCCAACAACCGGGACTACTGGGGGTCGGTCAGTGTGGTGATGGGCTTTAACAACATCATAAAGGCATCCGGGCTAGCCGCCATCAAGGGGGCCTCGGTCGCGTTGCAGCGACAGGATCTGGAAACAGGACAACCCGTAACCATCTACGGCGACGCCTCGGTTTTTGCCGAGCCGGATATCCAGTTGCCCGTGAATACCCCTTCCGATGAATGGCAGCTGGCGGCTCGCCACCACAGTAGCACCGCCCCGGGACTGAACCGCGCGGTGGCGATGATTCGTGGTATCGCACTTGCCGTCACGGCCCTGATCATCACCTCGATCGTACTGCTGTTTCGCGCCTATCGCCTGAGTCGCAATGCGGCGCTGATCGACGAACTGACCCAGATCCCCAACCGGCGCTTTGTCATGGCCCAGTTGCACTCGCTGGTGTCCGGTGGCGCCAAGCCGGCAAAATTTACACTGTTGCTGATCGACCTCAACCGGTTCAAGGCTGTCAACGACAGCCTTGGCCACGAGGCCGGCGACGCATTGCTGGTGCATGTTGCCAGGCAATTGCAGCAGGCTGTGCGCTCGGCGGACACGGTGGCCCGCCTCGGCGGCGACGAGTTTATCGTTATCCTGCACCGGGTCAGCGAGCGGCAACAGGCGGAAGCCATTATCGAGAAAATCCGCCGCCACCTGCAGGCCAGCACCCTGCCCTGGCACGACGAGGTTATCCACCCCTCCATCAGCATTGGCTACGCCGCATGCTACGGCCAGGACACCAGTGTGAAGGAGCTGCTCGCCCGCGCGGATGAGATGATGTACAGCACCAAACGCCGACAGGCCGAGGTTATCTCCCCATGGCGGTAACGGACATCACGATAACTACAGGGCACCCATCACACTGTCCTGGTAGCGGCCAATAAACTGGTCGATGGCCGGCAGGTCTGTGTCTTCCCCTGCCTCGGCGGCCGTGCACACCAGCCGGGTAACACCGGCATCCCGATAGGCCCGCGCCAGCCCGACATCAAAGGTTGCACCGGGGCGGTAACTGGCGGGCCAGACCGTCACCGGAAAGTCCTGCGGCAACGGACGCCTGGCAGCAATGGCGGTCGCGCGCAGTTCCTCCAGCCGGGCGGCCACCGCCTCAGGCGAAATCACATAAGGAAAGAACCCGTTGCCGCGCAGTCCTGCGCGCTTTGCCGCAGCGGCGGAGCTACCGCCAATGTGCAGAGGCACCCCGCCAGGTCGCACTGGTCGGGTGTCGCAGACTACGTTGCTGAAGTCGACAAAATCGCCGCAAAAACTGGCCGGGTTGTCGCACCACAGTGCGCGCATGGCGTCGATCAGTTCATCCAGGCGCTGGCCCCGCCGCTGATAGGGCACACCCACCGCCTGGTATTCCTCCCGCTGCCAGCCGATGCCCAGCCCAACCTGCAACCTTCCGCCTGACAGGCAGTCCAGCGTAGCAAGACGCTTCGCCAGTATGGCTGCACTGTGTTGCGGGCCGATCAATACACCGGTACACAGTTGCAGCGTGTCAGTACAGGCAGCGGCGAAAGTCAGCCAGTGCAGCGGGTCCGGCATGACCGTATCCTCCGCGATAGGGGCGCGCCCGTCATCGGAGTATTCGTAGAGTGGCTCGTAATCCACCGCCATCACCACGTGTTCGGGCATCCAGACTGACTCAACGCCCCGTTGCTCTGCCACGGCGAGGAAAGACCGGGTCCACGCGGGGCTATCGATGCGGCCTCGCTGACACAAGGGGATCAGGCCAAACTTCATGCGGCGGGGCCCAGTTCAACACGCAGCGCCTGCGGCCCGCGAATCACAGCCTGCGAAATCGTCACATCAAACCCCGGCGCCAAGCGCATGTCCGGGTAGCGGCTGAACAGCACCTTCAGGGAGCACGCCAGTTCCTGTCGCGCCAGGTGGGAGCCCAGGCAAAAATGCACACCGTGGCCAAAGGCGAGGTTTTTATTGGTCCGACTGGCCTGAAAAGAACGGGGTTCGGGGAAGACCGACGGGTCGCTGTTGGCGGCGGTGATGCCAAACAGCACCCAGTCACCCGCCGCCATGCGCCTGCCGTAGAAATCAATGGCCTTGGAACACATGCGCGGCAACAGCGCCGTGGGCGGCTCAATGCGCAGCCCCTCCTGCACCAGGGCCTCGCGGTCGCCGTCACTGCCCCGGGCCAGGGCCACCAGCGCCGGGTCGCGCAGCACGTAGCTCAGCAGGCTGCCCAGGTTCTTGTAGGTAGTATCGGACCCGGCGGGAAACAGCAAACGGCAAAACGACAGGATTTCCTCGTCGTCGAGAAAATGACCCTCAAATTCCGTGGTGGCAAGAATGGACAGAATATCCTCCGCGGGTGCCTGCCGCCTGGCCTCGATGATGGGCGCCATGTACTGGCTGAAATCCTGGCGCGCCCGCAGTGCGCCCTCCGGGTCCCAGGGATAGTCGATGAGCTTCAGCGCCCATTCAAGAAAGGCCGCCTCATCGTGGGTGGGTATGCCCAGCATGCGGGTAATCACCCGGTAGGGATAGGGCCGCGCATAGGCTGGTATCAAATCCACCTCCGTCTGCCCGGCAAAGCGGTCCACAATGGCGTGGGCCTCCGGTTCCAGCAGCGATTCCACAACCGTCCTGATCTGCCGCGGGAAAAACGGCGACGACACCAGCGCCCGATTCACCCGGTGCTCGTTGCCGTACATGGTCTGAATGGTGCGCCCCATGGCGGGCTCGGAATGAATGCGGTAGGCCGCCGCACACTGAAAGTGCTCTTCGTCGGCAAAGGCCTCCCGCAGCGCCTCGTAACCGGTAATCAGCCAGGCAGGCTCACCGTGATAGGTGACCGGAACCACCGGCCCCGCTGTGCGCAGTTCATCCAGAACCGTGTGCAAATCCGGCAGGGCATCGTAGGCAAAATCCGTGTCGGGCAGCATTGATGAGGCTATGTTCATGGCGGGCTCCTTATGTATCGCCCCCACTATGCGGGCACCGCGCGCCCCTCTCAGCTACCATATTGGGGCAATCTAGAAACGCGGGAGCACTGCCCGTTGAGCAGGCCACAACAGATTGAAGCACTACTGGATGAACACAGCCTGGCGCTGATCTACGAGGGCCCCATGCAGAGCCCGCCGTGGCAGGCGCTGGTTGCCGACATCCGCCAGCGCTTTGGCGTGGTGGCCTGCAGCCTGTACCTGCAACTGCCCGGCGCCGGGCAGCAGGGGCTGGATGTGACTGATACCGACTGGGACGTGCAGGTGCTGCGCGATCACAACAGCCAGCACTACTATCGCTACAACCCCTTCGACTACCCGGCCATGCAGCCCGGCGAAGTGTACCGCTGGACCGATTTCATCAGCCGCGAGCGCTTTATCGAAAGCGCCTACTACCGCGAATTCTGCGCGCCGGTGGGTTTTGACTACGCCCTGTGCCTGGGCATCGACGAACCCGGCGGGCTGCGCATCTGGCTGTCTGTTGTGCGCAACACCCAGCAGGGGGACTTCAGCGAGGCCGAGGCAAATGCCTTCCAGCGGCTCTATCCTCACCTGCAACGCGCACTGCGCCTGTTGTCGCACATCCAGCGCTCAGAAACCGAACGGCTGGTCTACCAGGCCTCCCTCGAACAGATGGCCATCGGCACCCTCGTAACCGACCCCAGCGGCCACATCCTAAGCAGCAATGCCGCCGCGCAGGCCATCATCGACAACTGCCCCAGCCTCCACCTGCGCGCCGGCCGCCTGGCCCTGCGCGACGCCGCCGGAAACCGCGCACTCAAGCAAAGCATCGCCTCCCTCGCCAGCGCCTGCGAACAGGCCCCGCCGGTGGTGATCGCCGTGGAGCGCCCGGGCACCTGTGCCATGGGCCTGCTGCTGCGCCGCCTGCCAGCGCGCCCCACCGTCGATTCCGCCAGCCGCCCGGCACTCATCATTTACCTCACCGACCCCAACCGCCATACCCTCACCCAGCACAGACTCATCGCCCAGCTCTTCAACCTCACCACCGCCGAAGCCACCCTCGCCACCCTGCTGGCCGAAGGCCTCAGCGTTGCCGATGCCGCCAGGGCCATGCACATCTCCGAGAACAGCGCGCGCACCTACTGCAAACGCATCTACGCCAAAACCGGCGTCAACCGCCAGGCGGATATCGTGCGATTGGTGCTTGGTAGCGTGGCGCGGCTGGCGGGGTAAGCAGGATGCACGCGCCGGCAGGTGAATGGCGAATTGCCGTACGATGAGTGGGAATCGACACAACAGACGGTGGCGCAAGAAAAACCGCCCGTTCTACCGGCGCCGCGCTACAACGTGGTCAACCGCAAAACTACTGCTGCCACCGCTGATCACATTTGGCATTGTCCTCGCCTACCTCGGCACTTCCATGGGCGTGAGCAATGTCAAAAAAGCTCTGGCTCTTACAACCCCGCAACCTGAAGTCGGTGAAGTGCTCCGTGTAATCGACGGCGACACGATAGAAGCCTACCTCCCCGGGCACGGTCGAGAGCACATCCGCATTTCCAGCATCGATGCACCCGAGATCGGCCAACCGTTCGGCGCTCAATCTACCCAGTGCCTGCGCGACATCCTGCGCGAAGGCCCACTGGGCGTGAAGCGCCGAAAAACCGATCAGCATGGCCGCCTTGTAGCAGACCTGTTCATCGGCGATGAGCGCGTGGATATCGCCATGGTTGAGCGCGGCTGCGCGTGGTGGTACAGCCGATATGCCCCAGCGAGCCTTGCACTGGCAACCGCCCACTTCATGGCAAAACACGAAAAGCGTGGCTTGTGGGCAGACAAAAAACCGATGAAGCCTGAGCAATGGCGCCGGCAGAATTAGTGTAGAAAGCGGAGCCTTGGACCGGGAGAGGAACACCGGCCCCAACCTGCACGGATGGAAACGGCCCCGAGGAGTTTATGCCCACCACTTGCAGTGGACTTGTAAGCAAGCCCCAAACAACCCTGCGCGTCGGAACATTTCTCCATCCACAAAAAAGCCCTGTAAAAACAGGGCTTTAATGCGATAAATGGCGGTGAGGGAGAGATTCGAAATCTCCCCGGGTATAGTTTAACCGCTCCAATCTAGGACAGATTGACACCTTTACCGATCATTTTGATTTTCATTTCCCAATTTTAGCCTATCTTGCCCTAAACGATGCCCTAAATCTTGCCCTAAAATTTTAGGGCAGAGCCAGAGTGAGGGAGAGATAATTAGCTTTCCTATCAATTCCGACCACCTGTTTGCACTGGTGACAGACCCAGCTACAGTAACCAAATGGACAAGCAAATGACCCTAGCCGAGGCCGTGTACATCGCCCTCGACAAACTGGAACAGCTGGACCCGGCGACAGTACAGGAGCCTTGGTTTCGGTTGATTGAGAAAACCGTCGATAAAGTGATCGCCGCCAATACCGAGTACATCCCGCCTACGATGCACTGACGGCCACTACAATTGAGCGCTCGCCGGAACCGGGCTATGCTCAGGCCAAACAACATCAAGAGCATGGACGCCACCGTGAAACTCATTCTCCAGATCGCCGCTGGCATTCTGCTCGCTGCCACCGTCATGGGTATTGGCAGTCTACTCGTGACCTACCTGACCGTGCAGTCCATCAATGAAACGGCCAAGGAAGGTGTCGAGCAAATGAACAGAATCAGTCAGCAGCATCAGGCGAAAATGGAAGCGCAGCGGCAGGCGCAGGCCGCCGAGGCAGAGCGCAAACGGCAGGCCCAGCTCGCTGCCCAAACCCGAGAGCGCCAACGCAAAGCTGAACAGCAGGCCAGAGCCGAGGACGAACGGCGGCGGCAAGCTGCTTTCGAGCGTCAGTATGATGCCCCCGAAGGCTGCGAAAATCCGGAGTCAGAGCGCCAGTTTATAGAATGCGCCAATGACAAAATCCGGGCCCGAAGAGAGTTTTTGGGTACCTATACCCTGACAGCTCAACAGTAAACCTTGATCCCCGTCACACTTTCTATTCCTGCCTGATCAATCTGTAGCCAATTCAGACTCGTAGGGCCCGTCTCTTGGCCCGTGGGCGGTGCTGTGCCCGCAACAAGTGATGTAACATCAGGTTACAAGTGAATCACGTGTAACAGCTAAGCGACTGCTCATGAATCTGATCCGGAAGGAACTGGACTTACCCGCTATCGAGCCACAGGATGTGGACAGTTTCATTGCCCGCTGGAGCAAAGCCACCGGGACAGAGAAGGCCAACTACCAGCTATTCCTGACAGAGCTGTGCACCCTCCTCCACTTGCCACAGCCCGAGCCCGCCAGCGAGGACACTGAGACCAACGCCTACGTCTTCGAGCGCCGGGTAGACATCGCCAACCCGGACGGCACTAGCAACCGGGGCTTCATCGACCTGTACCGCCGAGAGTCGTTTGTGCTGGAGGCCAAGCAATCCGGCAAAGACTTGGACTCCGCTGGCTGGGACAAGGCCATGCTGGCCGCCCACAACCAAGCCGACAAGTACGTGCGGGCCCTGCCCTCCACTGAGGGCCGCCCGCCTTTTATTGTCGTCACCGATGTGGGCCGTTCCATCGAGCTGTATGCCGAGTTCACGCGTACCGGGGGCACCTACGTGCCCTACCCCGATCCGTCCAGCCACCGCATCAAGCTGGAGGAACTGGCGCAGCCTGCGATTCAGGATCGCCTGCGCCGGTTGTGGGTAGCCCCGGACACGCTGGACACCAGCAAATTCGCCGCCGAAGTGACCCGGGAGGTCAGCTACAAGCTGGCCGATCTGGCGAAGTCCTTGGAGGCAAGTGGTTACGAGGTAGAACGCATCGCGCACTTTCTCAAGCGCTGCCTGTTCACCATGTTCGCGGAGGATGTGTCGCTCATCCCCGAGTACAGCTTTACCACGCTACTGGAGAGGCTGAAGGGCCAGCCAGAGGTGTTCGCGGACTCCATGGCCTCGCTGTGGAACATCATGAACACAGGCGGCTATGAAGGCCAGCTGATGAAAAAGCTGCCCCAGTTCAATGGCGGCCTGTTCACGGGCGTTGACCCCATCCCGCTGGACGCCAACCAGATACAACTGCTGATCGACGCCGCCAAGGCAGACTGGCGGTTCGTAGAACCCGCGATATTCGGCACCCTACTGGAGCGTGCGCTGGACCCAAGGGAAAGGCACAAGCTGGGAGCCCACTACACCCCAAGAGCCTACGTCGAACGGCTGGTGATGCCGACGATCATTGACCCGCTGCGCGAACAATGGAGCGTGGTGCAGGCAGCGGCGGAAATGCTGATCCAAGACAGCAAGCCTGACAAGGCGCTGGCCGAGGTGCGCAAGTTCCACCATGCCCTGTGCGAGGTAAAGGTGCTTGACCCCGCCTGTGGCAGCGGCAACTTCCTGTACGTGGCGCTGGAGCACATGAAACGTCTCGAAGGCGAGGTGCTGAACGTGATCAGCGGCCTGACCGCTGGGCAGGTCGGCTTCGAGACCGAGGGCCTGACCGTAGACCCCCACCAGTTCCTTGGTATCGAAATTAACCCCCGCGCCGCCGCCGTGGCGGAACTGGTGTTGTGGATTGGCTACCTACAATGGCACTACCGCATTCACGGCAAGCTGAACATTCCCGAGCCCATCCTGCGCGACTTCCACAACATCGAATGCCGGGACGCGCTGATTGAGTACGACGACCGTGTGCCGGTTGTAGATGATGACGGCAACCCTGTCACGATATGGGACGGAATCAGCTACAAGGAAAGCCCCGTCACTGGTGAGCTGGTGCCAGATGAATCCGGGCGTACTCAAGTCTACGAGTACGTGAACCCGCGTAAGACCGAATGGCCAGCGGCTGACTACATTGTTGGGAATCCGCCGTTCATCGGCAAAAGTCGGATTCGAGAAGCACTTAGCGATAGTTATGTGGATGCTTTACGGCTTGTCTACAAGGGTGAGGTTACTGAATCAGCAGACTTCGTAATGTACTGGTGGTGGATTGCTGCGAAAAAAGTCGCGTCAACTTCTACTCTGAGATTTGGTTTGATTACCACCAATAGTATAAAACAGCCATTTAACCGACGAGTAGTTGACAAGTTACTGCACGACACCAAAAAGCCATTATCCCTACTTTTTGCGATTCCTGATCACCCTTGGGTTGACAGTTTGAACGGTGCCTCAGTACGGATAGCTATGTCGGTAGTTGGGGCTGGTAATCTAGTGGGTATGCTTCACGCACTGGCAAGTGAGCACGCGCTTGGAGTGGGCGAGGAGCGTGGCGTTAGCCTTACACCCTCTACTGGGGTTATACACAGCGACTTCAGAATTGGTGCGAATTTAGCGAGTTCGGCGAAACTTCTCTCAAACTCAAAGCTCTGCTCGGTTGGGGTAATGGTCCATGGAAGCGGATTCGTCCTTGAAAAAGAGGCGTCAGAAAATCTAATTTCCGAAGATGGAACTGAACTTTCTCCGTTTATCAGGCCATATCTAAATGGGAAGGACATCAATCAACGCTCGCGTAATTTTGTGATAATCGACCTATTTGGTCTCGCGGATTCAACTCGCTAGTGCAACGGGGGGGGTGATTCCAAAAAATACCTGATTCGGTGTTTTCATGCCAAGACATTTTCTTGGTCGATTGTTTAATCTGTCCATTGCCTGTTTGATTTCCTTCTG
>NZ_QEWO01000019.1 GCF_003402235.1 Parahaliea mediterranea | reverse complement strand
TGTTGTCTCGCTCAATAATCCGTGACGCCTTTCCCAAGTAAATTCGGGCCGGGCAATACAATACTTCCCTGATTATTCCGCAGCCGCAGCCGCAGCCGCAGCCGTGCCGGGGATCGGGGTCGGGATAAACCTCATTGCGGGTGGTGGTACACGCGAGTGGGTCCAAGCGCGGCAACACTCGCCGGTCGATCAGACCGGTGAATGTTGAGGGAGGGTTCGCCGGGATACGGCAAGCCGTCAGAACGGCGGGTTGTCCTCGAACGGTAGTTCGAGATTGGGGTCGTCGACGTCGAGGTGGTGATCGAACCCACGCTCATGATCGTCGCGGATCATCGCCTCCAGCAGTGAGTCACGATCCTGTTGCCAGAGGATCTCGCTGATCGACCGGCACAGGTCGTACACGGCGAGCTTCTGCTCAGGCGACCAGGTCGCCATGATCGGCAACAACGGTGTTGTCATCATCCGGCCTCCGTCAATGCGGCCTGCACATGTTCCGCCGTGACGCTCCTCGCCTGGTTAATCGCCGCAGCGGTCAGCGCGTAGTGAGCCAGGCGGTTGACCTTGCGCGGTAGCGCCTGCGTCGCCTGGAAGATCGCTTCGACTGCAGCGGGTTCGAACAGCGGCAGTTCGCAGCTGGCCAGGCGCAGACGGTGGGCCAGATACTCGGGCAATTCGCTGCGCCCAAGGCCACCGAGGTGGTAGCGGACGACGATGCGTTGCTCAAGTGATTCGTGCACGGCCATCTGCAGGCGGCGGCGCAGCTCGGTCAGGCCGACCAGCAGCAGACACAGGCGGTTTTCCGAGTCCATCTCGTAGTTCGTTAGCAGGCGTAGTTCTTCCAGCACGTCATTGCGCAGGTGGTGCGCCTCGTCGATGATCAGCACTGGGCGCTGCTTGCCTTCGAGCAACAGGCGGGAGACCTCGGTACGGATCTGGCGGAAGGCGCTGGCGCGGTTGCGCTCGGTGGGCAGACCGAACTCCCAGGCGATGGACTTGTAAATGTCCATGACGTTGCCGGTCGTCAGCGGAACATAGATGGCGCGGTACAGGCCCGGGTGCAAGGCGTCGGTCAGGCGCCGACACAGGGTGGTCTTGCCGCTGCCGGGTTCGCCGGTCAGCAAGCCGATACCGCGCAGCTCCAGCAGGTGCTTGAGGCGGATCTCGGCCTCGGCCTGTGCGCTGGCGGCGAACAGCACGGTGGCCGCCAGGGTGTGGTCGAACGGGAACTGGGTGAGCGCAAAGTGCTTGAGATACATCAGTGTGCCCCTCCCGCTGGGGCGTCGTTGTCATCGGACTCGAGGGCGGCCATCATCAGGCCCGAAGGTGCCGGCTCGGACGGACGATCGGGGTCGAGGGCTCCGCTGCGGCGATGGCGCTTGACGAAGCAGTTGGCATAGAGGTCGACCCGGCGCGCCTGCTCGATACACTGACCGTTGTGCACGACCTGCACCGGCGCGTCGGGTTGGCTGGGGTCATAGCGCAGGGTCACCCGCTGGCCGATCAGGCTGGCATCGACTTCGTAGACCTGCCCGTGCAGGGAGACCGTGCGATCATTCTGGACCTTGCGGTGATCCTCGAACAGGAACAGATCATCGAGGTCCATTCCGGGCTCCGGGTAACGCATCCCCTCGGCGGTTTGCGCCCAGCGCTCCAGCGGGGTCTGCTGCTCCAGTCCGCGATGCGGCTGCTGGTGGTACTCGCCCTCAATCCACACGGCCAGACGCCGGTTCAACGCGCAGAGGCTGGCGGTATCGTGGTCAGTGAGGTCAGCGATCAGTTGTGCGCGGCAAGTTCTGAAGAAGCGTTCAATCTTGCCCTTGGCCTGTGGCTGGTGGGGCCGGGCGTGAATCAGCGCCACACCCAGCTTGGCGCAGATCAGTGCAAACTGGTGCGAGCGGTAGTTGGCGCCGTTGTCGACGAACAGGCGTTGCGGCAGGCCGCGACGGATCAGCGCCTGCTTGAAGACTGGCAGGAAGGCGCGGGTATTCTCGGCAAAGGCGAAGGCGGCGTGGGGTATGACGCGGGTGGCGTCGTCGATGAAGGCGATCAGGTAGGTTTTGCGCTTGCGCCGATCCTCGCCCGGGACGGCGGGCCCGTGCATGACGTCACTCATCCACAGCTGGCCGGCACGGGCGAAGGCGAAGCGGCGCCGGTCCTCACCGGGCGCGGCCTCACCGTTACGGCTCATCAAGCCCTGCTGCTTGAACAGTCGGTGTACCGTGGAGATGGGCAGCGATTGGGCGGCAGGCAGGAGGCCTTCCTCGCGGACCTTGTCAATGATCCGCCGGATCGAGCGATCTGGCTCCGCCTCCTTGATCTGCAGCAAGCGCTCGACCAAGGTCGCAGGCAAGGCCCGCGGATGGCCGGCATCGATGCGTCGCTTCGGCTTGAGGGCATCGAAGCCGCCGACGCGGTAGTCGCGCAGCCAGTCACGCAAGGTGGATTCGGCCACGCGGGTACGCTGCGAACCGGGGATCTGGTGATCGGTTGCGACGATGCGCTCGATCGTGTGCTGACGCTGTCGTGCGGTGAGATCATCAGGCAATAGTTGAGCGATCAAGCGGTGGCGGAACAGGGCCACCCGCTCGCTGAGGTCGTGGGCATCTTGGGTCATCGGAGCTCTCCATCTCAAGCGGCCGTGAATCGGCCTGCCGGGACAGTCTCCAGAATGGCGATGGGCGGGTCAGGCCCCGCCTGGTGTTGGAAGCGCGGCACGGCAGTGTCCCGACAGCGCCGGCGCGGATCAAAGCCGAACGGCGTGGGCAGGAGCGGCAGGTAGCGGGCGACCATCCCGCGCAAACACATCAGGACGGTATCGCTACCGAGTGCCGCGGCAAACGCCTGCAGCGTCGGCGCCACCGCGGTGAAGTGCGCCGGCTCGAGCCCGCGGATTGCGGCCAGGGTGCGGTGGATCGACTGACAGAGCCTGTCCAGGTAGCGCAAGGCGCCGGGCAGTTCGATCTCCGTTCGCAACTGCCCAGCGGCCGCTGCGCGTGAGGGTGCCTGTTCGACGGCCAGCACCGTGGCCTCAAGCTCGGCCAACGTCCCCGAATAATGCGACGCCAGGCAGTCCGGCAAGGCACTGACGGTGCGCCGGGCCCGGGGGCAGTACCAGCGAGCGATCAGGGTGCCGACTGGACGGACCCGTTCGTAGGTCCCATGGCGTGAGAATCCGCATCCGCCCTCAGCATGCCACGGGCAACGCGTCAGGGTTGCGAACCGCCACAGTTTACCGGCAACATAGACCTCGCTGGTGGTTGGCGTCGCCAAACGCACTTGCACACCAGCCACGGCCCGCGCGGGTGGTTCCGCGGCGGGCCATCTTCTCCTTCTTGTTCTTAGGCGGCCCTCAGTTTGCCTCTTCTGGCGCGACTCGCCAAGCCATCGGCATTACCCAGCCGAGGGACGATGCAGCTTGGGATATCCCGGATTCTGCCGGTTTCCCAACACGTCCGGAACGACACAATCCGGAATGAAACCCACCGCGGTTTACGGATTATTAAGCGAGACAACA
>NZ_QEWO01000018.1 GCF_003402235.1 Parahaliea mediterranea | reverse complement strand
TGGCCTTGAATTCCGGTGAGTGGGTCCGTCTCTTGCGTCTCATCGCTTCTCTCCAGAGCATCACGCTCATCTTGAGGGAAGCACTTATCTTCCTGCAATGGCTGTCCAGTCAATGGGGTCCAGCTCTGTATGCCATCCATTAGTAATATGTTGAACATAGATAACCAGTATCGTTGCATTTAAAAACAACCTACGTTGCAAACATTGTGCGCCTTATAGTATGCTAATACAAAAGTAAACTGGCGAGTGCATTATGGTTCATCTGCATTGAAAAGTAAACTGGTCGGTGTAAAAAGAAGTTTTATATGATTAAGAGCGTAGACCAATGGCTGGCAATACACGAACCCTTAGCGACTTAAAACGCGAAGCGATTATTCAAGCAGCGACGCAAGCGTTTCAAGAATTTGGCGTGAAAGGTACTAGCATGGATAAGCTTGCTGAGTTGGCTAATGTGTCTAAGCGTACTGTGTATAATCACTTTTCTACGAAAGAAGATTTAGTTATGCATCTTGTCACCGAGCAGTGGCAAAGTGCCATAATGAATATCACAGCGCATTACTTACCTAACGAACCTCTCGATACACAGCTGCAAAGCATCATTCTCAAAGACATCGAGTTTATGGTAAGTGAAAGTCATCTTGATTTAGCCCGTGTAGCGATTGGCTACTTCTTTTATGAACCTGATAAACTCAAAGACGAAGTAGCGCAGTTAAAAGTTCAGGAAACGGCCATGCATCGATGGCTCAATGATGCAAAGGCTGATGGCAGATTGGCTTTTGATGATGTTAAATACGTGGTGAATGAAATAGACAGTTTGGTAAAAGGGCAGTGTTTCTGGCCACAGCTTTTTAAAATTGAAGATGCGCTAAGTGACGAGGCTAAAAAGAATATTGCCAAGAACATTGTTGCACTAATTTTGAGTCGATATGCAATAGAGAGTAAATAGCGTGTTAAACGGGGAATCTATTATCATACGTAGCTGTTTGAAGTAATGCTCAGAAGATCTGAAGGCTCAGGTGGGCTATCGCAGGCCACGTCATCGTGGTGGTGAGAGTCACATTGTTGTTCCCAACCGGTTGCAGCGTCAGTTTAATCCTACGGCGCCAGATGAAGCCTGGGTAACGGATATTACACATATCCGCACTCACGAAGGTTGGTTATATCTGGCAGTGGTCGTGGATTTGTTCTCACGCAAAGTGATTGGCTGGTCAATGCAGTCACGCATTACCAAAGACATTGTGCTGAATGCGCTGCTGATGGCTGTCTGGCGGCGTAATCCTAAACAACAAGTGATGGTGCATTCCGACCAGGGAAGCCAGTACACCAGCCATGATTGGCAAGCATTCCTCAAAGCTAATGGCCTGGAAGGTAGCATGAGCAGACGAGGAAACTGTCACGACAATGCTGTTGCTGAGAGTTTCTTCCAACTACTGAAACGTGAACGCATCAAGCGAAAAATCTACTCAACAAGAGACGATGCCAGAAGCGATATCTTTGAATACATCGAGATGTTTTATAACTGCAAAAGAAAACATGGTTCCAATAATCTGCTGTCACCAGTAGAGTATGAAAACCGTTACCAAGAAAGGCTGGGAAGTGTCTAAGTTATTGGTAGCGATTCACTGGCATATTAATCTATAATCAACCCTATGAATGAGCCTTGTATAGAGTAAACTTTGTTATGCCACACCATATATCAAAAATTGATAATTCTCACATTATAATGGTGGTATATGAAGGAGAGATAGACTTCGATGAACGCACTCAAATCTTTCAAACAATAATTACTGATTACAAACAAAAAGCCATTTATAAGTTACTCATTGATTATCGATTAGCCAATTTAAAAGCTTCAAAAGTTGAACAAACTATTTTCGCGAGATTTGTAACATCAGAACTAAAATTCAAACACGCTGCAATTGCAATACTCGATAATGAACCTCAAAATGGTATCTATCCTGCAATCAAAGATAATGTCCAACTTACTCAATATAGAGTAAAACAGTTTTCAGATGAACTTGAAGCATTGAACTGGTTAAATTCAATCTAACTCAACACAGTGCCATCTAAGGAAGATGCGAATAAGTTCCTGATGTGAGATCATAGTGACATAGCAATCCAGCAGGAACCAATGTTCCATGAGCCACCAGTTCACCTTTGCCGATAGCGAGTTTTCCAGCAAACGCCGTCAGACTCGTAAAGAGATATTTTTATCCCGAATGGATAACCTGCTACCGTGGTCTCAATTGCTGGATGTAATAGACCCTTTCTACCCCAAGGCGGGTAATGGTCGCCGTCCGTATCCGCTGGAAACCATGTTCCGCATTCACTGTATGCAGCAGTGGTACAGTCTTGGTGATGAAGCCATGGAGGACGCGCTGTACGAGATTACTTCAATGCGCCAGTTTGCACAACTGTCACTGGATAAGGCCATTCCTGACCGCACCACCATCATGAATTTCCGGCACTTACTGGAAAAACACACACTCACGCGCAAGTTATTTAAAACCGTCAACCAATGGCTGTCGGATTGTGGTGTGATGATGACACAGGGCACGTTGGTGGATGCGACGATTATTGAAGCGCCTAGCTCCACCAAGAACAAAGACAAGCAACGTGACCCGGATATGCATCAGACCAAGAAAGGCAACGAATGGCACTTCGGCATGAAAGCCCATATTGGCGTGGATGCCAAGAGCGGCTTAACCCATACGCTGGTGACTACTGCCGCCAATGAACATGATCTGAATCAGTTGAAAAGCCTGTTGCACGGCGACGAGGAATTCATCTCTGGTGATGCTGGTTATCAGGGCGCAGAGAAGCGGGAAGAACTGAAAGACTCGAATGTAGAATGGCTAATTGCCGAGCGTCCCGGCAAGGTGCGAGCCCTGAAAAAGCATCCTCGTAAGAACAAAACCATTATTAACATCGAATACTTAAAAGCCAGCATCCGGGCAAAGGTAGAGCATCCGTTTCGGATCATCAAATGTCAGTTTGGCTTTATCAAAGCACGCTATAAAGGACTGATGAAAAATGACTCTCAGTTAGCCATGCTATTCACCTTGGCAAACCTGTTTAAAGTAGACCAAATGTTGCGACGACAGCCAAGATCTGTCTGAAATCCGGGAATCGCCCGAAATAGGGTCGAAATCCGGCCGAAAATTGGGGAGAATTGGAAATTTGGTGTTCAAAAGTTAGGCGGTCAGCTCAAAGCTTCGCTCGATACCTAAATCGCAGGACCTATTCGCAGCTTCCCTAAAACTCAAGCTTATGCTAATCGATCAAGCTATTTAGTAAACTTCGGAAGAATGATGAATCAAACACTTCTATTTCTTCATCAGTACTGGTTCCATTAATACTGATGAAGCAACTTCTTTTAATTATTCCCCGAAATTTCTTCTGTCGCCTCCTGACGCAGTTTCTGGGCATCCATTCCGTTTAGCCGTTCAATGGCTCTGTCTGCGGTACTTTGACGGTTTCCATCAACGTTTAGGGTACTTCCTGAGCCAGTGAGTCTTTCCAGATCCAGTGGCGGTACTTCGGGTAGGTTGCCTGTTATCGATAAGATACCTATCCATTCATCCAGATTGACTTGGCTCCAATCCACCTGGTTTAACTGACTCGCGGTTAAACCTTCACAGTTTGGTGACTTGGCACTGCCCCAGCCAAGGCCCAATTGCGGACGTACTTGTTCCTGAATGATCCGTGAAAGCGGCGAAGTAAAGCAGCAATATGACTGCCGTTTTTCAACACAGGCACCTAAGAACTTAGACTTGCAGTAAGAGCCTACATAGTGGCAACTCTTCAATACCCGCTTGGCGTTCATTTCAAACTCGCTCTGCTCACATTTCCAGATAAGCTGAATGAGGATCATGGTGACTGAATAAATCATGTAGGCCGTCATAACCGTACTCAGAACCGCGCCCGCAGCGCCACCCAATGCAAAGTTACCACCCGAAACGACACCATCGGCTCCAACAGCGCCACCAACGTTACTAAACAGTGCCGATTGCGCCCCCGAACCAAAGGTCGTACCTACCCATTCAGCCGTTTTGTTGGTCAACACCTGCATGAAGCCAGTCGCAGCTTGCTCCGCTCCCGCACCAGCAGCCGTTGATGGTCCAGCCCCCATAAGAGAGTCCCATGGAGACACAAAGGGCTCTTTGACCGCACTCCAGGTACTGGTGATCGGTTCCCTGAGCGTATTCCAAGAACCATAGATTGCCGAAGACGGATTCATGGCCATGACTGCCGTATCAAGCTTGTTAACCGCCACTATTGTTGTCTCGCTTAATAATCCGTAAACCGCGGTGGGTTTCATTCCGGATTGTGTCGTTCCGGACGTGTTGGGAAACCGGCAGAATCCGGGATATCCCAAGCTGCATCGTCCCTCGGCTGGGTAATG
>NZ_QEWO01000017.1 GCF_003402235.1 Parahaliea mediterranea | reverse complement strand
AGAAGGAAATCAAACAGGCAATGGACAGATTAAACAATCGACCAAGAAAATGTCTTGGCATGAAAACACCGAATCAGGTATTTTTTGGAATCACCCCCCCCGTTGCACTAGCGAGTTGAATCCGCGTAGGGTCTTGAGTCTTTAGTCTCCTCACAATTTCGCCAGCCACATCATCAAAATACTAGCAGGTGAGCATTTGCATCATGAGCAGTTGTGTTAGTGATGGGCATAAGAAAATAACTGAATTTTTGAAGAGGCACGATAATGAACAGGTACCTAAACTCCCTCACCCTTCCTCTTGCCGTAGCTATGGCAGTTGGCACTGTAGATGCCAAGGCACAAGCATTGGAAGAGGTAATAGTTACTGCCCAGAAACGCGAACAGAGCCTTCAAGATGTGCCGATTGCCGTGGCAGCGTTCTCGAACGAAATGCTGCAAAAAGCAGGCGTCAAAGACATGTTCGAACTACAGGCCAATGACCCAAGCCTGGTTGTAGGTCAGGGGCATAATGCCTCCACTTCATCGTTCGGTATTCGAGGCGTATTCACAAGTTCCAATAACTTTGGCCTTGAATCTTCGGTTGGCCTGTATGTTGATGGCGTCTATCGTGCACGCCAGGGCTCGATGCTAAACGACCTGGTGGACATCGGCCGTATCGAAATACTCCGAGGCCCCCAGGGTACACTGTTTGGCCGCAACACTCCCGCGGGCGCTATCTCGGTATTTAGTGTTGAGCCAGACTTTGAAGGAACTGGCTATCTTCAAGTGGAGGGTGGCGAGTATTCTCTGTTATCCGGCCAAGGCGCCAAGTCCTTCACCGTTATTGAAGACATTCTGGCTACAAGAGTGACCGGCTTCTACACAGAGCGGGACGGCACTATCAGCGACGTCAGCCTTGGAGATGATAAGATCAACGATCGCGACCGCTGGGGCGTCAGACTGCAAGCCCTATGGACGCCAACTGACGAGCTGTCCGTGCATGTTATTGCGGACCACTCAGAAATCGATGAGGTGTGCTGTACTACCAACAGCTGGAAGAACAACTTTGTCGCGGATGAAGTGCCAGGCAAGACGGGCACGGACGCCAACGCCGTTGCACTGGGTTCCAACATTATTCCGGGTAGTGAATACTTCGAGCGGGAAGTGGCACTCACCTTCCTCCCCTCCTCTGAGAATGAGGACAAGGGCATTTCCGTGCAGGTCGACTGGCAAGCTGACTGGTTCACGTTGACTAGCATTACCGCCTACCGCGAGTTTGAGTCCCATGAAACCGTTGATGTTGATTTCATCGACCTCGACGGGAACGTTCAGGACAACCAGCAGGAACAGAGTCAATTCTCACAGGAACTACGGTTCGCCAACCAGTTCGACAACTGGAACTATGTGGCTGGCCTCTACTACTACGAGCAATCGTTGGACACCGTGTCTTACCTGGGTGTGGGCGATGACGCTTCCGCGTTACTGGGGCTACCGCCCAACGCATTTATTGGTGGAACAGGATCTACAAACTTCGCAGATCAAGAGCACACCAGCTACGCCGTTTTTGGTCAGTCCGACATCAACCTGACAGACAGTCTCGTACTGACCGCCGGCCTGCGTTGGACCAATGAGGAAAAAGAGCTCAGCAACATCTTCATCGACGATGCTGGCGAGGGGCCGCTACCGATTTACGACAACTGGGGCTTCTACTTCTTTCCGCCGTTGGCACCAGTAGATGACGTGTACGAAGAAATCGATGATGATCAAATAACCGGCACGCTTAAACTGAGCTGGTTTGCCTTCGATGACATTATGTTTTACGCCTCTTACGGTACAGGCTACAAATCTGGCGGCACAAATACCGACCGATTGGTACCCGGACTTCCCTACATATTCGGTCCGGAAGACTCCGAGTCCTATGAAGTGGGCATGAAAGCAACCTTCCCTGAGCAGGCGCTTCGCCTCAACGTTGCCATCCACAGGACCGACACCAACGACCTACAAACCGTGTCGTTCCAAGGCAACGGATTCACTTTGCTGAATGCAGGAGTTGCCGAGGCCCAGGGGGCCGAGGTCGAAGTCTCCTGGTTGCCTACCGAACGACTGACCATGAACCTTGGCTACGCCTATAACGACGGCGAGTATTCCGACTTTGAGCTGGGACCCTGCCAGGTAGCCACACCCTGGCATACCGGACTTCCTGATCCCGGCGATAATGGGGACGGCACTTGCGACCGATCAGGCGGAATGCTCCGGGGTAACGCTGAGAACCGGGCGACCTTGAGCGCTGACTATCGTTTCAGCTTTTCCAGCGTCATTGAAGGATTCATCTATGGTGAATACATCTATACCGACGAGAGGATGACAGACGTCAACAACGATCCTCTGAAGTTGGACGACGACTATTTTTATGTCAATCTACGAGCGGGTCTCGATTGGATCAGCTTGGACACATCCCTTACAGTCTGGGCAAGAAATCTCACCGACGAAGACATCGTAGCCACAATCGCTGACGCCGTAGCCCAAGAAGGCAAGTTGATCGGCTACTATGGTGCTCCGCGTACCTGGGGAATCACTCTCCGTAAAAACTGGTGAGTCTTTTGAAATCAATCGGTCATCGCGACGCACAAAATCTCTAATGACATTGTAGTGTGGCGCGGTGATCGATTGAATTTAGAGCCTATAAGTGGCCCCAGAATTTTATTGACCGCTAAAGATTGCCGCGGGTCAAGCGCCATTCACAAGCGGACATTCCAGGGCCAACGTAGATTCTCGACTCATACGCTGCTTTAACGAGTCAGGACTTATGACAGTGACTGCTAACATCCGCATCCTTGCGAATGTGCCTTCGCACTACTGATGAACACTATGTGGTTATCGAGTTCACAATCAGCTCTTCCAATTGCCCGAGGCGCTCTTTTCCAAAGAACATTTCCTCACCAAAGAAGAACGTTGGAATACCGAAGGCACCGCGATCAGCAGCACGTTGCGTGTTGTCGATCAATTCTCGCTTGACTTCCGAATCTTGTGTAGCTTCTAAAAGCGTCTGGCCGTCCAGACCGCCGTCAGTAAACACTTCAACGAATGTCTCAGGATCGTCCATCTTCTTGCCATCTTCCCACATCGCCTTGAACGCGATCTCAATAAACTGCTCGAGTTCACCCCGTTTTTTGGCAGCGATAAAGGCACGCATTAGAAGCAGCGTGTTGACCGGGAAATTCGGGTTCATCTGATACTTGCTCAAACCATGTCGAATAACATAGCGTTCCAGTTCTAGTTGTTCATACGCCAGCTTCTTAGGTACTTCTGCGAACGTAATGAATGGCGCTTGGTTACCGGTTGACTTGAACAGTCCGCCCAGTAAGCATGGAATATACTCGATACTGATGCCCGTTCTTGCAACCAGCCCATCAATAGTCTTATGCACCAGATAGGCATTGGGGCTGGCAAAGTCAAAAATGAATTCTACGGTGGGTGTAGGCATAAAAAAGCTCTCAATTCATCAATTAAGTGGGGAAGGGTCCGATTTCCGGGCCGTACCACTAAGTCTAGTACCTCGTTCTTTTACCCACACGACATCTTCCTCCAAAAATCCTTCTAATACAGGCGAAAGCACTAGGACGGACGACCTAGCGCTTTCGTCATACTAGCCAAAGCTGGTCTTTTCTTCCATGTCGAAAAGTTCTATTTAGATCACAGTATCCCAAATGGTGGTTCGGTGTAATAGCCTGTCATAACCATCATATCCACCAGTGGCCGAGTGTAAAACCGACCTGTTATCCCATATCACCAGCATGCCTTTTTCCCACTTATGTCTATAGACGAACTCCTCTTTCGACTGATGGTTATAGAGATCAATCAGGAGTGCATCCGATTCAGACTTGTCCATGCCAACAAAACCCTGGATATATGCAAGCGATGAAAATAGAGCCTTATTGCCGGTTTCGCGATGCGTTATCACTAGCGGATGCTCCTGCTTATCTCGCGCTTTTTCGCTGGTGACAATTTTCATACTGCGTTGGCGATTCTCCTCGCTGTCGCCGTACACTCCATCAGGTGCATAGCCCAGCTCAGCTGAATGTATTGCCATTAAACCTTCGGTCCTTGCGCGTAATTCATCTGGCATCTGCTCGTAAGCAGCCACCTGATCCGCAAACAAGGTATCACCGCCTGAGGGAGGAATCTTGATGCCGTATAGCGCAGTGGCTGCTGGCGGAGTCTTCATAAAGCTCCAGTCAGAGTGGAAGATTTCGGCAAACACTGGAGCTGTCTCATCTGCATTTCTTTGAATCGCGCAAATATGCTTGTGCCCTTCGATATGGCCGAAGAACGGGTCGTCGCCCAACTCACCAAAATATGCTGAAACGCGTTCTAGGTCATCGTTACTAAGGTTCTGGCGCGGAAACACGAGAACCTTATGTTCAAGCCAATGGCTACGAAGTTCAGACACGATTTCAGGCGAAACGCTCTCGGTAAGGTCGATACCTGTTGCGACGGCACCACATGAAGATCCTGTGGGGGTAACTGTAAGTGACATATGTTTCTCCGTTTTATCTGCGTTCAACTTGCGTGAATTCAATTTGTAAGTGCAACTCTTGACGAGTTGGTTAGAGGGCAAGCTGCTGTACTATTGAGCTTTCTCTCACCGACCAAAGTTAGAGGAGCACAATGAAATACAAACAGCTTACCCAAGA
>NZ_QEWO01000016.1 GCF_003402235.1 Parahaliea mediterranea | reverse complement strand
CAGAAGGAAATCAAACAGGCAATGGACAGATTAAACAATCGACCAAGAAAATGTCTTGGCATGAAAACACCGAATCAGGTATTTTTTGGAATCACCCCCCCCGTTGCACTAGCGAGTTGAATCCGCGCGATTTTTTAAAAGCGATAAGTCCGTTTATTGATACCGTTGGTGAGCGAGTGCGAGACAGAGCAACATTTAGATAAGCGTGCCCATCAAATCATGACCCGAGAAGTCATCACCTTAACCCCGGAGGATTCCGTTTTTACTGCCATCGAATTGTTCAATAACAATAAGATATCGTGCATACCCATAGTCGACATACATTATCACCCAGTGGGTATAGTGTCGTGGCGAAATGTGATGAAGTTTATGCAGAAAAGGGTAGAAGCAAAACGCTAAAATGGCGCTAGCACCTTTGACGAGCGTTTTATCAAAGGTGATAGAGCGTATCGAGCAAGCGCCAAATTAACGTTACATTTATTCAGAAGCTGCTAGGCTTTTCTATAACTTACTTTAAATAGCAGGCTATATAAAACGGGAACGGCAATAAGCGTTAGAATTGTCGCGAATGTGAGTCCGCCCATTATGGTCACAGCCATATCGGCAAAAAAAGCATCAAACAACAATGGAGCCATCCCCAATATAGTTGTCACGGCCGCAAGTGCTACGGGTCTGACGCGGCTTAGTGTGGCTTCAACGATGGCGCTTTTTATTGCCAATCCTTCTTCAATTTGAAGATCAATTTCTTCAATAAGTACTATGGCATTTTTAATCAGCATCCCGAATAAACTCAAAAAGCCCAGTAGCGACATAAAGCCGAATGGCATATCAGTAGACAACAAGCCCGTGACTACACCTACTACCGCCATGGGGACAACCAGCCATATAATAAGCGGTTGGCGTACGTGGCCAAACAATAACACCGAGATAATGAACATCACTAAGAAACCAGCGGGTAAACCTGCACCTAAGGCCTGTTGAGCTTCGCTAGCGCTTTCAAACTCACCACCCCATTCAAGGTTGTAGCCCGCAGGCAAATCAATATCTTCAATTAACGGGCGAATACGCGCCAGCGCTTTGCCTGCGGTTTCATGTTCGCCAGGCTCTGCTTCAACGGTTATGGTGCGCAGGCGATCTTTGCGATGAATGCGCAGCTCTTCAGTCATAAGGTCTAAGCCATGTGATACCTGGGTAAAAGGAATATACTGACGTTGCTGAGAAGACCATACTTGAGACTCGCGAATAGACTGAAGAGCCGTGTCATCGGCGTTCCCCATTTTTGCCATGATATTATAGGCATAATCACCATCTTGCACGGTGCCCAGTTTCACACCACTGCTTGCGTACTGTACGGTTTGACTAAAATCTGAATGCGAAACCCCAGCAATTCCCGCATTGTAGTTGTCGAACTGTGTGTTTATTGCAAACCCTTTCTCTCGCCAGTTATGACGAACATCAATCACCTGACCATCTTCAAATAAACGGGCTTTGGCTTCTTCTGCTAGTTGGCGTAACACTTCAGTATCTGGACCTGAGAAACGCGCTTCGAGTTTAGCGCCTGAGCCTGGACCAAATTGCATGCGCTCCATATAGAAATTGGCATCTAAATCCAAATCACTTAGCTTGCTGGTTAATGCACGTTGAATGGCAGGAATGTGCTCTAATTCGCTGGCACGGACCATAAAGAATGCATAGTTTTCATTAGCGCTTTTTGGCGCGTATGTCAGCGTAAATCTATCAGCACCTTGCCCAATAAATGTGGTTACGGCACTGACATTATCCAGCGCTAAAATACGTTTCTCTGCTTCTTTGGCAATTTGCTCTGTCGCGCGAATGTCGCGGTCTTGGGGCCCCCAATAGTGCACAAAAAATACCGGTGCATTTGATGGTGGAAAGAACCCTTGTTTGACCATACCAAAACTGCCATAGGCAACAATGGTAATAACGAGGAGTGCTGCAATGGTTACCCAACGCAGTTTCAGTGCGCCGATAAGTGTGTGTTTAAACCACTGTTGTGCAGCGGAGGGCGCATCACTTTGTGATTGCGACATGCCCTTGCGATAAAAATGTGCGCCTAATACGGGGACCAACGTTACGGCAAGTATCCAGCTGATCATCAATGAAACCAACACTACGGCAAACAATGAATAAAGGAACTCGCCGGTTGCATCGTTAGATAAACCAATGCCAGAGAAGGCGGCAATACCTATTATGGTTGCGCCTAATAACGGCCATTGTGTGCGCTTAACAATGAAGCTGGCTGCATCTTTTGCTGAGGCACCTGTTGCCATTCGCAGCATCATGCCTTCTGCTACCACTATTGCATTATCGACCAGCATACCCATGGCGATGACCATTGCCCCTAATGAAATACGCTGAAGCTGAATATCCATCAACCACATGATGAGGATGGTACCGAGTACGGTAACAAGTAATACAGTGCCTACCACAACCCCAGAGCGCCATCCCATGAATAAACACAAGGTTAATGTTACCACGGCCACAGACATCACAAGGTTATTGATAAAGCCGTCCACCGAATCATCAACTACTGAGGCTTGATCGTAAATGGGAGTCAGGGTAATACCAACTGGAAGTTGTTTGAGCAGGGCCTCCACTTTTGCATTTACTCGCTCGCCGACATCTACGATGTTCACATCCGTTAATGCTGACACACTTAGCGTAAGGGCTTCTGCACCGTTATATCGCACTAATACAGGCTGAATATCAGCAGGTTCGAGTTTTAAGGTCGCAACATCAGCAACACGCAAAGAACGGTTTGTACCAGGGATCACCAGTGATAGATTTGAAATTTCATCTAATCTGTCTGGTGCACGCTTGACAATCAAGCGCACGTTTTTTTCATCCACCTTTACGCGCCCACCATTGAATGGTCGAAGATTGTCTTGGAACAATGAGGTCAAATCTGGGAAAGAAATACCCAACCCAGCGAGTTGATATGGGTTGATGTAAGCAACAATTTGCTCTTTTTGAATACCGGTTACGTTGACCTTTGCCACACCTTCAGTGGTAAGTAAATCTCGACGAATAATTCGGGCAAACTCACGTAACTCATGGGTGTCGAAATCTGGAGCGCTGAGAGCGTAATAAAGCCCATAAACATCACCGAAGTCATCAAATACTACGGGGTCTTGAGCGCCCGTGGGCAGCGAACTGGCGGTGTCGTGAAGGCGCTTCCTCAATTCGTCCCAAATTTGAGGTAACACATCACTATCGTAAGTACTCTTTACCTCTACGGTAATTTCAGAACGCCCTGGAGAAGATATTGAAGTCACTTCTTTTAATTGGGGCATTTGTTGAATAGCGATTTCTAAACGTTCTGTGATTTCACGTTCAACTTTTTCCGCGCTAGCGCCAGGATAAGCAGTGTATATCTTAACTTGTTTGATGGTAAAAGCAGGGTCTTCAAGTCGACCAATTTTGGTCATAGCCAGCACACCACCTAGTAGCAGTATGATGACCATCAGCCAAACATTTACGGGTTTGTCGATTGAAAAGCGGGCGATATCCATGGTTTATTTTTCTCCCTTATACGGAAGCACTTTCATGTTTTCTCGCATTTGTGCTGCTCCAGCGGCAACCACCTTTTGACCAAGTGAAATTGGCCCTTCTACTACAGCAATATCCCCCTCGATATGTTTGACATCAACGCTGTGTTGTTTCACTGTTTGTAGACTGTCATCAAGTACCCAAACGGCAAAGCCATCGTTCTCATCACCGACTAGTGCTTTCACTGGCACGACTAAGCCGTCGGAATATAAACTACCTTGAAGGCTTACTTTAACCACTGCTCGAGCACCAGGAGTGAGTGGTAATTCTTTTCGAGGCTCCATGGCGAATACTACTTCGTAGGTTTGAGATACGGGGTCCGGTTGTGTGGAATGCTCAACATAAGTTACTGGGTACCACTGACTGCGGTTTGTCGCCAATGTGGCACTCGCTTGCTTAATGCCACGCCCTATGTTGGCGGTAAGTAAGCGCTCTGGCACATTGATATTAAAGTAGATTTTCGACACATCTTGCAAACGGGCGATAGCAGTCCCTGATTTTACAAAACTGTTATTTTCTACAAGACGTTGGGATACTTTCGCATCAAATGGCGCGTAAAGCCGAGTATAACTTAAGTCTTGTTCTGCGTTTTTAAGGTCAATAACAGATAATTCATAGGATGTTTTTGCCGAATCCAGTGCGCTTTGAGATACCAAATTTTGTGCGAACATTTTTTCAATTCTATCGAGTTCTCGTTTTGCTTGTTCTAATCTGGTTTTAGACTCTTCAACTCTGCGCTCAAAGGGCTTTCTGTCTATTGTGGCAAGCAGCTTGCCTTTAGTGATATCACTGCCGGTAACTAAATCGGTTTGTATTAATCGGCCAGAGACTTCAAAACTCAAATCAACAGTTTTCACAGCAGATACGACGGCAGGAAACGTAAATTCGTCAAAATTGGGAATAGGTGAGACTTCAGCAAACTTCACATGCCGCACTACCTCCGATTGTTGCTGCTGAGCTTTTTCAGGTGAGCAAGCGGTGAAAATAAAAATAGAAATAGAAAAGAGACTTAGCGCTAGAGTATGCGAGTAGTGTTTCAAGGACATAGTCGTAAGAAGTGGACCCCGTAAATTGGACAGCACGATAAGTGCATTCCCGGGCTATGCCGCCAGTTTGGCGGCGGGTTGATAGTACACGCTGTCCGGTGTCCGCCGGTCAAGTGCCTGGTGCCGTCGCTCGC
>NZ_QEWO01000015.1 GCF_003402235.1 Parahaliea mediterranea | reverse complement strand
GCCTTTGGCGGATACAAGAAGTCGGGTATTGGCCGTGAAACCCACAAGATGATGCTTGACCATTACCAGCAGACCAAGAACCTGCTGGTGAGCTACAGCATCGACCCGCTGGGTTTCTTCTGAGTCCGAAGCGATACGGCCCCCCTGCAATGGGGGGCTTCTGTACGGCCGGGTTAAATGTCACAAAACCATGCTACAGGGACATATGCCGATTCCAAATGGCAATGGATTCGATTGCAAGCTGTGGCTGAGCCAACCGGCGGGGTACATAGGAATGAAGACGAACCGCCTTACGTATACGAAACAGAGAAATTCTATAGCGGGGACGCCACTGTATAACTTTGTTCCTGCGCTAGTGGAGAAAATTGGATGACGTTCATAGTAGGTGAAGAGTGCATCAAGTGTAAGCACACGGACTGCGTTGAGGTCTGCCCGGTGGATTGTTTTTACGAGGGTCCGAATTTCTTGGTGATACACCCCGAGGAATGTATCGATTGTGCGCTATGCGAACCGGAATGCCCTGTGGACGCAATTTTTTCTGAGGACGAACTGCCAGAAGACCAGGCCGTGTTCTTGGAACTCAATGCGGAACTGGCCGAAGTATGGCCAAACATCAGTGAAATGAAAGAAGCTCCGGCTGACGCGGAAGAGTGGACTGGAAAACCGAACAAGCTCCAGTATCTTGAGAGATGATGGCTCGATAGGGAGCGGCAATCGTCGCATTGAAATCAACATATAACGTAGATTCACTAGCGTCTGCGGAACGGCTCTGAGGTATTAAACTATGTCTAGCGTCAATGGACTTAGAAAGCTTGAACAGATGGATAAGATGGCCAAGGTGATTGCGCGGGGCAAGCACTTTGTGGGGCGAAACCGAAGAGAGAAGTTACATGGCACTCTGGTTGGTCACAATCAATTTCTGTATCGAGTGGATTTGAGCTGGGCGAGTGAAATTGAGCTAACGCCTGATAGTTCGCGGGATCATCATGAAATGGTGATCAGTAAAGCTGGGCATATTTACGTGCTGACTAACGATTTCAGGAACAACATATTAATCCTCGATCCCTCTGGAGAGCTCATTGACACCTGGACGCTCGGCCTAGAGGCAGCGCATGGCCTGACCATCTCGCACAGCGAAGATGAGGAAATGCTGTTCATCACTGATTACAAGACCCAGACAGTATACAAAACGACACTATGGGGACAGATTTTGATGCGGATACGCGCACCGGAGTTTCTGGATATCTATTCCGGCAGTAACGCTTATCTACCAACAGGAACAGCGGTATCCAAGAATGGTGATGTGTACATCGCCGATGGCTATGGCTCATCTTACATTATTCAGTACGATGTAGAGGGCAGGTACATCAGTCACTTCGGTGGGCGGGGTGAAGACGAGGAGAGCGTCAACTCCTCCCACGGCATTGCTATTGATTCCAGAGGGGCAGAACAAACCTTGCTGGTAACTTCTCGCGAGGACGCTTGTATCAAGCGTTTTACCCTGTGTGGCGACTATATCGAAAGCATCAATATTCCTGGCGCATACATGTGCCGTCCGGTAGTTCACGGTGAAAATTTGTACGCGGCCGTATGCTGGTCAGATAAATTGTATGCCCCAAATACGGGATTTGTAACGATTCTCAACAGAGACAATGTTGTTGTCTCTAACCCAGGAGGAATAGGGCCAGAGTACGTCGACGGAAAAGTCCGAAAACTCAGGCAGGAGGTACCCCTGTTCAGTCACTGCCATGACGTCTGTGTAGACAATGACGAGAATGTTTATGTTTGCGAGTGGAATGCGTCAGGTCGCCTACCAGTAAAGTTGGTTCGCTTGCATTAACAACAGAATATAGAAAATTGTCATAGTATTGAGGTAATTACAAATGAAATTCTTAGTACGACTCTATTTCATGATCAGAGCCTTCGGGGCAATCAGGGTGTTGCGATTTTTACCCAAGAAGTCCCCTATGGTGTTCAAAGGCGAGGGATCTTCACTGCACCTTTGTAACGAGATATCAATGTTGGGATTCCGTAAAGTCCTTCTTGTCACTGACAATTTCCTGGCTGAATCTGGCCTGCTGTATGAAATGCAAGCTTCGCTTAGAGCCGCAGGCGTAGAGTACATTGTGTACGATGGAGTACTGCCCAATCCTGATTTTGATTCGGTGATCGAGGGGGACAGGGCATACGGGGATAACGGCTGTGACGCCATTGTGTCTGTGGGTGGCGGTTCGGTCCTTGATGCAGCGAAGATGATGGCACTATTGCACGACAACCGCCTAACTCTGGATAAGTTTGAGGGTGTATCGAAAAGTAATAAGCCCGCTGTCCCACATTTTGCGGTACCGACAACGGCTGGGACTGGTGCCGAGATCACACCGGTTGCCGTAATATCAGACCCGGCCACGCATCGAAAAGTACTGATCACAGACGGTAAGATGTTGCCCGATTACATCGCGCTGGATCCCGTGATTATGCAGGGCTTACCACCCTCGATCACAGCAGCTACAGGGATAGATGCTCTAACACATGCTGTCGAAGCGTACCTCAGTAGAGGGGCCACTGAAAAAACAGATCGAGAAGCGAGGTTGGCTGTTAATCTGATCTTTCGCTATCTGTTAAGAGCATATCGTAACGGCGATGATATGGAGGCCAGGGACGCCATGGCCACTGCTTCCTTCTATGCCGGTACGAGCTTTGGAGTCGCCGGCGTGGGTTATGTCCACGCTATTGCGCACCAACTGGGGCGACTCTTCGGCACCCCGCATGGCAACGCTAATGCAATGGTATTTCCTGAAGTACTTGCTGCTTACGGCGACTGTGTTTTCTCCCGACTAGCTGAGCTTGCCAGACTAGTCGGGGTCGGCGCGGCGGATGATAACGATAAAATCCTGGCAAATAAATTTGTAGCTGCGATTGTCGAAATGCGTTCAACCATGGATATGCCCCTCCAGATCGAAAATTTCACCCCACAGAAACAAGATGATGTGGTGCGCTCAGCCGGCGCCGAGGCGGGGAATATGTATCCCGTCCCCCGATACCTGGATGAATCCGATTTGCAATCGATAGTTAATGGGCTCGTAGCCGTTTAGATCACGAACATAAAAGGACACAGGATATGCATGACGAGTTTCAGGCAAAGCTAGCCAGCGACATAGTGGGCCACAATCCACTTTCGGAATTTCCAGAGGGCCTCACCTTAGACGATGCCTATGCATTACTACCATCTGTTGCTGAGCGTGTTTGTGACAGGAAGATTCGTGGATTGAAGGCAGGGTTAACGAATACAGATCTACAGCCTTTTTTTGGCCTTGACCATGCTTTGCTTGGCTATGTGTATGACCGGGGCGAGCTGATATTGGGTGACGGCATTCCTCTGCTGGCTGGCTCGCAGATCGAGTGTGAGTTGGCCATCATTCTTGATGCTGACGGACAGCCAAAGTCTTTGGCTCCAGCGATTGAATTTGTCTACGTTAACTTTTCCAGACCCGAAGATATGACGGCGGCAAACCTGGTCGTTTCCAGCCTGGGTGCTGATCGCTTTCTCGTTGGGGAGCAGATGCCTTGGTCGGAAGTGGATTTCGATGCTATAAAAAACTCAAAGCTGACGGCTAAGCTGGACGGGTCCACTATCATGGAAACCTCTCCGATGGATTCCCTTGGTGGTCCAGAGCAGGCGCTGCAATGGTGTACTAGCGAAGCTCGAAAACGTGGTCTTCAGATAGAAGATGGTTCAGTCTTGCTATGTGGTACCTGCGGCGGTGGACTGCCAATGTTAACTGGTGGTTACAGTGTAGATTATGGCTCGCTGGGCCGCATCGATTTCGAGGTTACAATGAGCAGCAGGTCGCACTAAGCGAGCCTCTAGGTGGTGATTCCCGCGACCTCCTCTAAATCAACCAGTGCATCCTCCATCAGGTCAATGATTCTGTCAGCTTCGGGTAGGGACCGCCGGCAGGCGATGGCGCCACAGTCCAATCTTCCCGCGTAGCTGGAGACAGTGATATTTAGGGCGATGCCTTCTGGTAATGCGGCAACCGGATAACTTGCCTCGAGCTCGGCCCCGTCGATATACATCTTTTTGCGGGGGCCAGGTACATTGGATATGAGTACGCTGCTGTGTGGGTATTTTGGTGTCAGGCCTAGCAGGGATGAGGTCAGCACCGGCGCCTGTGTCAGGGCACTGAATACTCCGGCTTCAGTCGCAGATAGCCCGGAATAGAGAGATTTTCCAGATTTCACTGATCTCTGGATATCCCTAAAGCGCTGCTCGGAATCTTCAACATCGGTAGCAAGGTTTACGGTGATAAATGCGATCTGGTTTGCGCTACCTGTATCGCCTTTGTCTCGCAGGGAAATCGGAACTATGGTGGTTAGTGGTCGTGTCGGTAGCTCATGCCATTGTTTTAGATAACTCCGAATTGCGCCTGAGCACACAGTCAGCACAACGTCATTTATTGTGCCTCCGAGCGTCTTTCCAAGTCGTCTGATACGATCAAGTTCCCATGAGCTTGCATTGAATGATCGTGGAGCACCGACTTTGGTATTCAATGGGGTGGGGCCGCTGTGCTGCCAGGGCACGGTGAGATCACCCGGTCGGACATAACCCTGCAGATACTTCAACATAGCCGAAGATATGTTCGTGGTGCTTCCAGCAGCTTGTTTTAAGACCTCTAAACCCACTCTTAGATCCGGCATAGACACAGGTTGAGCGGGTTCTCCAGATGCACCCTTCGACGCCTCTGTTTGTAGCCCGTGACAGAATGGCGAGGCCTTTAAGCGATCGGACTTTCTTGTCGAGTGCATGGATTGGCCGAGTTTGGCCATGCCCACTCCGTCGATGGCTGCGTGGTGAAGCTTTGTATAGATAGCAAAGCGATTACCCTCCAGGCCGTTAATCAGGTGTTGTTCCCATAAAGGTCTCTCGCGATCCAGAGATGTTCCGTGAAGCCTAGATACAAGCGTAAACAATTGTTCAAAGTCACCAGGCGTTGCGAGGCCGGACCGGCGCAAGTGGTAGGAAATATCGATGTCGTCATCGGCTATCCAGCTTGGCCCTGTTAGGGATGAATGCAGGCGGCTGCCAAAAGGGAAACGAAAGCGTTCGATATCACCAACGGTATCTACCAGGCGCTGCAGGAATTTCGCCTCATCGGAACCTTTCGGTATCTTATAGATGCCAAGCACGGCGATGTGCATAGGCGTAGTTCTCTTTTCTGTTCGGCGACAATTAGGATGACCGGTTAGCGACAATTATCTTGGCCGGTTGGGTATGACAATAGGCATTTGTTTTCCTCCATGGAGCACCAGTGCCTGGTCAACACATTACCCACCGACAAGAGGAGCTGTATATGCAGCATCGTAAAGCCGGCGCCACGCAGGAAGTGGCCGCCGCCAAAGCAGGTCTTTCCGTTCGTTCTGGACGGCGTATTGAGCAATCTGGGGGAGTCCGAACTCAATCTGAGCGCGATTGGCGCACCCGTGAAGATCCGCTCGAGGCCGTATGGAGCACTGAGCTCGTACACTTGCTGGAGAACGAGCCGTCACTGACGGGAACCACTCTGCTCGATTACCTGGAAGAGCATTACCCCGAACATTACGATCAACGTATCCTGCGAACTTTGCAACGGCGTGTTAAACAATGGAAAGCGCTGCATGGCCCTGACCGCGAGGTCATGTTCCGGCAGCAGGCGGTGGTATCACAGCAGGGTTTTTCCGACTTCACCCACCCTGACAGTCCGATCACCATTCAGGGCAAGCCCTTCTCGCATCTGCTGTATCAGTTCCGACTGGCCTACAGCGGCTGGCGCTCAGTCACTGTGGTGCAAGGGGGCGAGAGCTATGCAGCGCTGGCCTGTGGTCTGCAGCGTGCCTTGAAACAGGCGGGCGGAAGCCCCCTGGAGCACCGCACCGACAGTTTGAGCGCCGCGCGCAAGAATCGAGAAAACGCTTGGACGGACGACTACGCCAAGCTGTGTGCGCACTACGGTATGCAACCTACCCGCAACAATCCCGGTCAGTCGCATGAGAATGGTGTAGTCGAGTGCGCCAACGGCTCCCTCAAACAGCGACTGTCTCAACAGCTGAAGTTGCGGGGCCATGCTGACTTTGATTCAGTTGGTGCCTATCAGTCACTGATCGACAAGGTGGTGGACAAACTGAATCGCCGGACTCGCAGCCGCTTCGACGAAGAGCAGCTTTCCTTACAACCCTTGCCCGGGGATGAGATGGCTGACTACCGGACATTCAACGTCAAGGTTACTCGTTCATCAACCATTGAAGTCAAGCGTGTGGTCTACACTGTGCCATCACGATTGATCGGAGAACGGATTCAGGTGCGCGTTCACCATGATCAACTGGCGCTGTACGTCGGACAACAGCTGGCACTGACGTTGCCGCGCGTCTATCCCAAGCCAGGTGAGCAGCGGGGGCGTAGCGTCAATTACCAACACGTTATTCGCTCACTGGCCTCCAAACCACAGGCGTTCCGCTACTCACAACTGCGTGACGATTTGCTGCCCGACGACAATTACCGTGAACTCTGGAAGCTGGCTGATCAACACCTTGAACCCCGCGAAGCCTGCAAATGGATTGTTACCGTGCTGAGACTGGCGTTTGAGTACGACGATGAGGAGTGCCTGGGGCTCGACCTGTTAGCAGAGGCTCGGGCTGGTCGCTTCGCGTCAATTAAAGACATTCAATCTCGCTATCTGAGGGGGCAGGAATTCACCTCGGCGACGACAACTACCCAGCACTCATTGATCAGTTACAACGAGCTATTGTCATCGATCAAAAGCGAAGGTCAGCGCGAAGACACCATGGTGGAGGATCTCTTATGAGCGATACCGTGGCGCTGCTACTCAAAGAACTCAAGCTGCCCGCGTTTGTTCGTCACTATCAATCGTTATGGGAT
Source organism: Parahaliea mediterranea (assembly GCF_003402235.1). Taxonomy (GTDB): domain Bacteria; phylum Pseudomonadota; class Gammaproteobacteria; order Pseudomonadales; family Halieaceae; genus Parahaliea; species Parahaliea mediterranea. The sequence goes on along the minus strand of NZ_QEWO01000015.1, from coordinate 7,158 downwards.
CGTGCGATCGAGCAAGGCTGGTCGCACACGGACTATCTGGCGGCTCTGTGTGAATACGAGCTCTCAGACCGCTATCAGAGACGGACCTACAAGTGGCTGCGTGAAGCCGGCTTGGCCACCCATAAAACCTTTGCCACGCTAGAAAATAACGCACTGATCAAAGCCCAGCAAACCACTCTGGCTAAACTGCAACAGGACACCGACTGGGCGCATCGTGCTGACAACGTCTTGCTCATTGGTCCCAGCGGTACTGGGAAAACTCACATTGCCAATGCCCTAGGTCATCAGCTGGTCGAACAAGGCGTTCGTTGTAAGCTGTTTCCAGCCATCGCGCTAGTTCAGCTGTTGCAGCAAGCTAAGCGCGATCTGGATCTGATGACCGCAATGACTCGACTGGACAAATACCGGGTACTCATCATTGACGATATCGGCTATGTGAAAAAAACGGATGCGGAGACTCACGTCTTGTTCGAGTTCATCGCCCACCGCTACGAAAGCGGCAGCCTCATCGTTACGGCCAATCAGCCGTTCAGCGAATGGGATCAAATCTTCCCTGACAGCATTATGACGGTGGCCGCGATTGATCGGCTCATCCATCACGCGACAATTATTGAACTGGAGGGAGAGAGCTACCGGAAACAGCAGCACGTGAAACAGGCGAAAAGTTAGTAAACATTAAAACCACCCAACCGGCCATCATAGTTGTCGCCAACCGGACAAGATAGTTGACGCCGAACACTTTTCGGTGAAGAGAAATGCGGCACTTGTTGGATCCAGTGCTTTAGACTTGTTCATGTCGAATATCCATATGGCACGATCGAAAGTTCGATGGATCCCTACTTAGTGCTTAGATGGTCAATCGAGAAGAGCTCGGCGCCACCTTCTTCGACAGGCTCTTGGATAACCTCACAGGGTGGAGCCTCCGTCCATGGGTAGGGATAGTTGCCTTCTATAGTGTTCTTAAACAATCTGGTGCAGAGGCCATTTGCAAAGCGATACAGCCCGTCATTTACGAAGCCCACAACCGCAGAGTCATCATCTTGCATGCCATCCTTGGTCACTGATTGACTATTGATGTGAGCTCCCACGTCGATTGCATGGTCCTCCTCTAGATAGTTCAGTTCAAAAGCGTCCAGGTAACCATCTATCCACTGCTCGGTGGAGCTGGCCCGCTCCAACAGGTCCTGATCGCTATTTAGGTACCATTCGATGCTACGGGGACTGGTCTTGAACTGCTCGGCGACAGTTACTACGTCAGACTGTTGGATAGCTCTGGTGTCGACCATCCTATGCATTAGTTCATTGCCCCAGCGATAAATCAGATCGCCGGCGAACTGGTCTTGAGTAGGGCGGTGTAGGTAAGGAATCAATAACGCATAATGACTAACGGGTTGCACTGCCACTACCGTGTGGTACGGACTATGGCTTTGACTACTTGTGATTAGATGACATTGCCAGCTCACCACATCCTCAGTATTGGCGATCCGCTGCGCGCCGATAACGTCACTCCCCCTGCGCATGAGCCTTGGCAAATCCATCCCCAGCCATCGACTGAGATCATGAGAAATAGAGAGTTGGACAATCATAGCTTCTGACTAGTTAGTTCTGGTACGTTGAGTAACCCATATAGGATTCGAAATGCTTAAGAATCCATTTTGGTAATGCAGCCCTCGAGCTGCGCTACGAATGCTAATTTTAGTTGAATTGCACCAGAATATCCGAATATCCGAACGATATTACAAGAGCGTTGCGTGAGTGCGTGAGCCAAAATGTAGTTTTTAACATTTTGATATATATACAAAAAAACTAATACTTGGTCTATCCATCACAAAATAGGCATTAACTTTAAGCCATTCTGCCCTGACACTATTTATGAGGCGATATACATTTGGGCCACATAACAGCCTGCAGCATGGCTAAGGCCTGGACAATGAAACAATGTGTGAGGACATCAGAATGAATGCCCCTATCAATAAAGATCTTATTGCCTATTGCCGCGAACTCTGACCGCTGTGCCCAGCCGCCGAGTGAACGAGTTGAAGCCCTAAAAAAGGCAGTCCAGAGCGAAACCAATGGCGCCTGTATTGAGCGCGCCTTGCTCTGGACGGAGTACGACAAGGACAAGCGCAATAGGGGCAAGATCCCTGCTGTTCGTATCGCAGAGGCCACCCGCCATGTACTGAATCACAAAAGTGTCAAAATTTACCCCCGTGAACTGATTGTCGGAAATTTCACCTCCAAGCGCGTGGCAGGGTTCTGCTACCCCGAGCTCGCCGGTATTCAGGTAATGGTCGAGGCGTTCGGTTTACCCAAGCGCAGAGTTAATCCGCTCGAGATCAGCCTCTGGGATCGGTTCAAACTGGCCTCCAAGGTACCTTATTGGCTCAATAAGAACGCAGCTTACCGCGCATTTGACAACATGAAAGATCGCTTCCGCTTCGCTGCAGAGCAGGGTGAAGCGCTCCAATACCAGGTCTATGAAGCTGGTGGCATTGCTCACCTCGCTCCCGACTACGAAAAGCTGATCAAGGTTGGTGCGCAAGGTATTATCGATGAAGTGGCATCCATGGAAGCTCAAACCAGCGATCCTGAAAAGCTGGATTTCTACCGGTCAGTCAAGATCGCCATGAGTGGACTGGCGGAATTCGGCGACCGCTATGCGGCAGAGGCCAAGGCAATGGCGGTGCAGGAGAGCGATCCGGTACGAAAGCAAGAGCTTCTGGACATTGCAGCGGTGTGCTCTCGTGTACCACGGCAGGGAGCAACGAACTTCCACGAGGCAGTGCAGTCCATGACACTTGCCCATATTGCCATCTTTCAGGAAACGTTTGGCGAAACGACCTGCCCGGGCCGTATTGACCAGTTCCTGAGACCCTATTATGAAAAGGACCTTGCAGAAGCGCGTATCGATCGTGCGCAGGCCAAGGAAATCCTGGGGGCGTTCTGTGTCAAGTTGTGCGAAACCATCCCTATGCATTCAGACGTCGCTACCAGCACGCTCGGTGGGCTGACCAGCTGGGAGGTAGTTACCATCGGTGGCCAGGACTCCGAGGGCAACGATGCGACCAATGAGCTGAGCTACGTTCTGCTAGAGCTCGCCGATGAGTTGCGCATGCGTCAGCCCAACTTCCATGTGCGTATTCACGAGAACACACCCAAGGCATTCTACGACGAGGTGATTCGCATCAACTTTGGTGCTGGGTCCGCTCCCGCGATGTACAATGACGAGACCATCATCGAGTCTATGATGAACGTGGGATATTCACTGGAGGACGCTCGAAACTATGTGGCCATTGGCTGTGTTGAGCCCACGGCGCCGGGCAAGTCACTGGCTTCTACCGACGCCGGGATGTACAACATGCCTCTGGCGGTGGAAATGGCCCTTAACGAAGGCAAACAGTTCCACAGCTCGAAGCAAATAGGAGCGAAGACTCCTCCGGTTAGTGAAATGCGCTCGATGGACGACTTTGTTGCCGCCTACGATACCCAGGTGAAGCATCAGCTGGGCAAGCTACGCCGTGACCTGGAAGCGATCGAACGTTTCCACGCCGAGCATCATCCCACCCCACTGACTAGCAGCATGGTCGAGGGCTGTGTGGAGCAGGGTGTTTGTTCGACCAGTGGAGGCGCGATATACAATTTCTCCGGTATCCAGGGCTGTGGTATGGCGACAGTCGCCGATTCCCTGGGGGCCATTGAGAGCGCAGTGTTCGACGACGGCTGGCTCACCCTTGAAGAGCTGGTTGCGCACCTGAAAGACGATCTCTCAGATGAGGTTGTTCGGGCCCGCTTGGAGGGCATCGATAAGTTTGGCAACGATATTCCCAAGGCGGATGCCTGGATGAAATGGGTCGGTGATCACTACTCCGATTCCATTCACGCCCTGGGTAAGAATACCCGTGGCGGCCAGCATCTGGCGGGCGTGTATTCCAACACCTCACACACCCACTTTGGTGGCCTGGTTGGTGCCTTGCCTAATGGCCGTCGGGCGGGTGAAACGTATGCCTCAGGCTTTGCGCCGGAGAACGGCGCGGACAAGCGAGGTACCACTGCGTTGTTGAATTCCATGAACCGCATCGACTACAAGAAGTTCGCCAATGGTATTAATTTCAATATCAAGCTGGATGCCTCCAGTTACGACTGTGAAGAGGGACGAGATGCGCTAGCCAGCTTGTATAAGGTGTACTTCAAGCGGCACGGTATGCAGGTGCAGGCCAATATGCTGGATCCGAAGATTCTGATTGAGGCGCGGGACAACCCGGAGCTGCACCCTAACCTGCTGATCCGGGTATCGGGCTACTCGGCGTACTTCAACGATCTGTCGCCGGAAATGCAGGATGAAGTTATCGGGCGCAGCTCAAACAAAGGTTAACTCTTGCTGCTAAAGAGGCCTTTAGCGGCGCCTTCGGGCGCCGCTTTTTTATGTAGTAAACAAGTGTTCGTGATGTTGATTCTGACTTTACTTTCGACGACTGGAAGCGCAGTATTTCTCAATAAAGTTGTTAGATGCGTGAGCGACAATTAGCGTATACATTAGTATTTTCTACATAAACCCCATGGCCAACTTACACGTGGCATAATTGGTTTTGATAGCGGCCTGAATAAAAATGAAAAAGTTAATAGGTGGCCAGGACTCCCTATTTCCCTGGGTGCTACATCCAGTTCATCTTTATGAGTATGGGCTTGAACTTGGGCTATCTGCAGAAGAACTGCTACACGGCGCCGGTCTCAGTCTACAAGATATCGATGATGTCGATCTGCACATTACATGGCAACAGTATCGACTAATCGCCGATGTCGTAGCAGGGATCGCAAGCGATTGGGGGTTTCAGTTTGGGCTTCGACTTCCCGTAGCTTCGCATGGGCTTCTCGGTCTACTTGCATTAAATTGCGTGACTTGGGAGCAGGTGGTTGATATCCAGGAGAACTATCCATTACTTGTATCCCCAATCTTTTATGTTCAGCGCCGAGATACTCACGAGTATTGCTGCCTAACTATCCATCCTGAATTCACACGTGACCCGATTCTGAGACATTCGCTGGAAGCGTATTTCTCAATGTTTTTCCAGTCTGTACTCCAGATTGGGGGCGAGGCGGCGCGGAAGTACACCAGTTCACTATTTGTGAGGGTGCAAGGCTCGCCACCGGATTATGCAGAAGAGTGGCGGCAGTTCTTTGATGGCCAGATAGAATGGAATCAACATGCAGACCAGATATGGATTCACAAAGATCTTCTTGCATTGCCTATTCCGAATGCCGATCCGGTGTCGGCTAATGCAACTCGGCGCGTATTGCAGGCACAACTGAATCAGCTGCCGGCCAACAAGGGCGGATTGAATGAACTGCGGACGCTCTTTTCCCGTGGATTCTATAAGCAGGAGGAGTGTGCACAACAGCTCTTTACGACGCTTCCCACCTTAAAACGATACCTGCAGGCGGCATGTACCTCCTTTAGCCGTGAGCTCACCATGTATCGCATGGATGAGGCTTTCTGGGAGGCAGCCCACACGGAATGTTCCATGTCGGAATTGTCCGAAAGGCTGGGATTTCGTGATGTAAACAGCTTCGGCCGATTATTCAAGAAGGAGGCGGGGGTCAGTTTTACGGATTTTAGGCAAAGGTATCAGTAACAGAATAGGGGGCAATTCTAACGTAAAGAGCCATGTATTGTTTTTGGTGTTGAGCTAATTTGCCAGTCCTATCTTATTGATAATAAAGAAATTAATGGAGAAATATCATCTTTGTTTCTGCAGGCGCCGGAACTTTAAGCCATTCTGCCCTGACAGCCTGCTGAGGGCGGTATACATTTACCTGTGTGCCAGACCGTGGGATAGCTAAGGCTGGATAACCGACATAGATGTGAGGAGAGCGAGATGAATGCGATAGTGGATCCCCAGAAATCGACTACCAAGGCCGTTACAAGGGTGCTGAACCTGAAGAAGGCAGTGCAAGCAGAGGAGTACGCAGTCTGTATTGAACGCGCGATGCTCTGGACACAGTTCAGCAAGAACAAAAACAATAAGGCGAAGTCCCGCCCCGTGTTTATCGCCGAGGCTACCCGCCATGTTTTGAGAAACAAGACAGTGGAAATCTACCCGGAGGAGCTTGTCGTCGGCAACTTCACTGCCCATCGCGTCGGCGGCATCATTTATCCCGAGATGACCGGCATTGCGCCGATGATGGAAATCTTCAAGATCCCCACCCGCAGAGTTAACCCTCTCAATATCAAATTTCTTGATCGGATTAAACTGGCATTAACTATCCCTTATTGGCTCACAAGAAACCCAGCAGTTCTTGCATTCGATAACAACGAAGATCGTGCGCGTTTTGCGAAAGAGCAGGGCGAGGCACTGCAGTACCAATTGTATGAGGCTGGAGGAATCGCGCACCTGGCACCTGGCTACGAGAAGATTATTCGATTGGGTGCTGAGGGCATCATCGCCGAGGTGGAGGCCTTCGAGGCACAAACCACTGATCCGGAAAAACTCGAATTCTACCGTGGCGTGAAGATCTCCATGGAGGCACTAGGTGAATTTGGTGACCGTTATGCGGCGGAGGCCACGCGAGTTGCTAGCGATGAAAGGGATCCTGTGCGTCGTCAGGAGTTGGAAAAAATTGCGGAAGTTTGTACCCGCGTGCCTCGTCACGGAGCCTCCAGCTTTTACGAAGCGGTCCAATGTATGACCTTAGTACATATCGCGATATTCCAGGAAACTACTGGGGAGACGACCTGCCCGGGTCGTATAGATCAGTTCCTTAATCCGTACTATGAGCAGGACCTGGCAGATGGCGTCATCACCCGGGAGGAGGCCAAGGAACTCCTTGGCGCTTTCTGTGTGAAAATTTGTGAAACGATTCCCGTATGGTCTGAAACTACCGGCGCAATGCTGGGCGGTATGACCAGCTGGGAAGTCATTACCATCGGGGGCCAGGATTCCGAGGGCAACGATGCGACCAATGAGCTGAGTTTTATTATGTTGGAGCTCGCCGATGAGTTACGCATGCGTCAGCCCAACTTCCACGTCCGTATTCACGAGAACACACCCAAGGCATTCTACGATGAGGTCATCCGGGTGAACTTCGGCCCGGGTTCGGCGCCCGCCATGTATAACGACGAGACCATCATCGAGTCCATGATGAATGTCGGTTATTCCCTGG
>NZ_QEWO01000014.1 GCF_003402235.1 Parahaliea mediterranea | reverse complement strand
TATCCCGACCCCGATCCCCGGCACGGCTGCGGCTGCGGCTGCGGCTGCGGAATAATCAGGGAAGTATTGTATTGCCCGGCCCGAATTTACTTGGGAAAGGCGTCACGGATTATTGAGCGAGACAACACACCTTTAGCTACTGTGAAAGACCTTTTTAAACTCGTAGTCAATTGCATTTACTAGAGAGACCTCCAGTGATAGGGTTTCGCACCTACCTCATTTCAACTGAATTGTAAGGACGACTGCCATGGCAACCCCAAACGAGTTCGACATCATTGTCTTTGGCGCGAGTGGTTATACCGGCAGGCTTGTTGCTGAGTATCTCCAATCACAATATGGCGATGGCGCAGACGGGGGACTCACATGGGCAATGTGCGGTCGCAATCTCGAGAAGCTTAAGACCACGCGAGACGAGTTGGGGCTCTCGCCCACCGTGCCTGTTCTAGAGGCTGATGCAAATGATCTATCCTCGCTCAGAGAGATCGCATCCAAATGCAAGGTAGTACTCACTACAGTTGGCCCATACCAACAATATGGTAGTGGGCTACTGGCAGCTTGCGCGGAGGTAGGTACTGACTACGTTGATCTATGTGGTGAGCCACTTTGGATGCAGAGAATGATCAAGGAGTATGAGGAAGTAGCAGCAAAGAGCGGTGCTCGAATCGTCTTCTCCTGTGGCTTTGATTCTGTACCTTTTGATCTTGGCGTCTACTTCTTGCAACTGCACGCACTATCGCAATACTCTGAGCCCTTTTCGAGAGTCAGGGGAAGAGTCAGGAGCATGGAGGGTTCCTGGTCTGGAGGCACTCTCGCGAGCTTTAGATCCACCGTCTCAGTGGTTACCGAAGATCCACAGTTGCTCTCTAGCCTTGTAGATCCCTTTGCACTTACTCCCGGCTATACTGGAGTCAGCCAGCCCCCGGGAAATCAGCCGCATTACGACGACGCTCTACAGACGTGGACCGCCCCCTTTGTCATGGCTGTCATTAATACTAAAACCGTACATCGTTCCAACCATCTTCTCGACCGCATGTACGGGGAAGAATTCGTTTACGATGAAATGTTTGTGACCGGGCCTGGTGAGGAAGGTGAGCAACTAGCAAATGCAATGGCTGCAGATCAATCCATGGCAGAAGACAGCACACCACCGGGTCAAGGTCCTTCTCGCGAGGAAAGAGAACGTGGTATGTACGATATCTTGTTTGCCGGGACTTCAGATAATGGGCGTTTTGCGAAGATCAGCGTTCATGGCGATATGGATCCCGGTTACGGTTCGACTAGTAAAATGATTGCAGAGTGTGCAGTCTGCCTGGCCAAAAACCCTGATCTGGCCGGCGGCGGCATATGGACGCCCAGTGCGGCTATGGGGCTCGACCTGATCAAGCGACTTGAAGATAACGCTGGCCTGCGTTTTGTCATTGAATGATGTGACTGGTCCACTTCAAATTTTCTCTAGGCCTGGTTATTGTAGTACGCTAGGTCCTGGTTCCACTTCTCTACTGAGCACACTCTCCGCTAGCCAGCGGGTTTGCCGCCCAGGCTTGATCACACTCTACAACAAGACCTTATACATAAGGCCTGACCCCGAGGTGGTCTATTGAATTAATGCCTTTGGCAAGCAGTGACGGCTTTTAATTACCACCTTGTATTGCTTTGTCTACGGCTTGAATCATATTAAAACTAGGCGATTGTCGCTGCGGAAACTCTTCGAAAGTGGCAAGAAATTTTTGAATTTCCAGATAGAATAATCCTGTAACAGCCGGCAAGAGCTCGTCGTACCACTCTACGAAGTATCCACTGTCAATCTCTGCTCTCTCAAGCGGGTCCCTACGAAGATTGTATATGGCAGGTAATCTTCGCTGTGTATATGGCTCATTCCAAACGTCAAATCCCACAGCTCGCTGCTGTGCAAACATACCTTTCCAATCTCCAACTCGAACGGCGGATAGCATTCCCCCATCCGTGAAGTAGAAGAACTCCTTCCGTGGCCCGGTAGCCTGAGCGCCCGTCAAGTGTGGGAGAAAGTTATAGCCATCAAGGTGCACCTTGTACCTCTTGCCGTTGGCAACGTATCCCTCAAGAAGCTTGTCCTTTATTTTAGGTTCTCCTACAGCGGCCAAAATGGTAGGTAACCAGTCGAGGTGTGACATCACTTGATTGGATATGCCGGGTTGAATCCGTTTCGGCCAACTCACAATAGCAGGCACCCTGAAGCCCCCCTCCCAGGTCGTGTTTTTTACGCCACGAAACGGGGTCATGCCACCATCTGGCCAATTATGAAGTTGTGCACCATTGTCCGTGGAATAGAACACCAATGTGTTTTCAGTAATTCCCAGCTCATCCAGCTTGTCCAAAAGAGCACCGACGTGACTGTCGTGTTCCTGCATACCATCGGCGTACACACCCTGCCCCGTCTTGCCCTTCCACTTGTCACTCAGATGGGTGACCGTATGCATACGCGTTGAATTAAACCAGGCGAAGAACGGGACGCCCTTATCATGCGAGTCGTCTATAAAGCGCAGCGTTTCAGCAAGGAACTCAGCATCTACACTTTCCATTCTCTTAATCGTCAGTGGTCCAGTATCCTCCACTTGGCCATCGGCGGATGATCGGACAACTCCTCGAGGACCGAACAGTTGTTTGTATAAGGGGTTCTTCGGGTAATCAGGGTGCTCCGGTGCCTGCTCTGCGTTCAAGTGATAAAGATTGCCGAAGAAGATATCGAATCCGTGTTCAGTGGGCAGAAACTCACTTCGATCCCCTAGGTGATTCTTGCCGAATTGCCCAGTGGCATAGCCGAAGTTCTTCAACAACGCGGCGAGAGTCGGATCCTCTGGTTGTATACCCAGTAAGGAACCTGGCACACCTACTCGGGTAAGTCCGGTACGAACGGGATGTTGTCCCGTAATAAATGCAGATCGACCTGCTGTACAGCTTTGCTCTCCATAGTGATCTGTAAAACGGATCCCATGCTCGGCGATGCGGTCTATATTGGGTGTCTGATAGCCCATTAAGCCATCGTTGTAAGCACTGATATTAAGCCATCCAATATCGTCACCCCAGATCACCAGAATGTTCGGCTTTGACCCAGCCAGTACTGTAACGGGGAGTATCCAAAGTAACGAGGTGATGAGGCTTATTACAAGTCTGGTCATAATACGCTTTTCCTGATTGGAGGGAGTAAAACGACTTCGAAGTTTTGCTTTTTCGCGGCAATGCATTCTCTCAAAGGATCGTGCCGCAAGGGCCACGAGGCAATGCGCGTGCATATAACGTTGCTGAGTTTCCCAAATAACACCATTCAGGAGTATGATGATTTGGCTCAGGAATTGATCCTTTAGGCCAAAGGAGCTACAGAAGAGCCCTAAGACCTCCCAGCATCGCGTAGGAAGGTCTAATACTGACTATCAGCCAGATGCTGGCACAGGCAGTTACAACCAGGTGAAATTCCCACAGACGTTACATTGCAACTGGTTTATTTTTCCAATTCAATGAGTTCCTGGTCACCCAGGTTTTTGGAGTACTCCGCCGCTTTCTGTGCATAGTCTTTAGCTGATTGTGATAACGACTCTTTCTGTGAATCAGAGAGAGGCTTTAGTACTTTTGCAGGCGAGCCGACAACCAGAGATCCGTCTGGAATCACCATGCCCTCTGTTACCAGCGCATGTGCCCCAATCAAACAGTGCTTTCCGATTACCGCACCGTTAAGCACGGTCGCATTAATCCCAATCAAGGTGAAGTCACCAACAGTACAGCCGTGAACGGTCGCTTGATGACCCACCGTCACACTGTCGCCAACAATCAACGGAAAACCGGGGTCGCAGTGTAAGACCGCTCCATCTTGTACGTTGGTGTTGGCGCCCAAAGAGATTTGATCATTATCTGCACGCACCACGGCATTGAACCAAACACTCGAATTTTCTCCAAGTGTAATATCTCCAATGAGTATGGCGCCCGGCGCTACAAAACACTGTCCCCGTCTCTTGGGACGCGCGTTACCTAATTGTAAGATCATATGAATAACTCCCTTTGAGGTACGATTACAGTGTGTGGGCTCCGACAAACAATCTTTTTACACAGTTCGGCTAACTGTGGTTTTCCATTACTCCAGTCACTCCCACTTGCCTGTTTTCAGGGTCAATAAGCACTCCGGGGTTAAGAATACCCTGAGGATCAAGAGAAGCTTTTGCTGATGTCAACGCTCCAAGAAATAGCTTAGGCATCTGTTTTTCGTATCCACTGCGATGATCTCTACCAACCGCATGGTGGTGAGTAATTGTTCCCCCTCTCTCAATCACTTGCTCGTTCGCGACTTTCTTTAGCTCACACCAGCGGTCCAACAACTCCTTGAAATCTCCGGTTTTGGTGCCCACTGCTCCGAACGTGATGTACACGCTAGGGCCGTCTGGATAAACATGGGTAAATCGACAGGAAACTCGCCCTGGGCGCCCGGTTACCGACTCTATAGCCTGCGCGATATCAGATTTGAGTCCGGTGTAGAACTCCGGCAGGCGTTCCCAAGTAATTGAAGTCTCGAATGTATCGGCTATCAGCCCATACTGCATCATTCTGTTCTTTAAGTAGGGCGCGCGGAAGAAGGCATTCTTCCACTTGTCTGCTTCGGTACTGACAGCCTCCCGCGGCCCTTGGTCATTACCGTCACTCTTGCGTTCTTTGTATACGACGCTATCGTCGTCGATTTGACCATTCTGAGATCTGGCAATTGTGATTGCTCTTTCCATTAACTCTCGTACCGGGTGATCTGCAGATTCAAACCCAAGCACGAGCACAGACAAGGGTTCACTCACTACACCATTCCCCAACGCTTCATCCTGGTCGAGAAGTCTGCAATTTGTAGGGAACAGGCCGGACTGTGAGATGAGTCTCACGGCTTCTGCAGCCTGGAAAAAATCTTCGAAGGTAACAGAAGCCGTCGCCTTCCAAACCGGCAAGCTTTGTATGCGTACTGAGACTTCGGTAATGACACCCAGAATACCTTCTGAGCCTATCATCATACGATCGGGCGATGGTCCCGCGCCTGAACCAGGCAAACGACGCGTCTCGATTACACCTGAGGGCGTCACCATCCGCACTGATTCAACGAGATCGTCGATGTGGGTGTAAAGGGTCGCAAAGTGCCCCCCTGCCCTAGTAGCTACCCAGCCGCCGATGGTGGAGAACTGATAACTTTGGGGGAAATGTCGTAAAGTAAAACCATGGGGCTTGAGGGCTTCATCAATATCCGGTCCAAGCATGCCGCCCTGTATTCGAGCCGTTCTACTGATTTCGTCGACCTCCAAAATTCTGTTAAATCTCTCCATATCCAGGCATATAGTGGCCGCATAGCCTTCTCCTACCGCAGCCTCGACGCCCCCGCAAACACTGGTGCCACCGCCAAAAGGTATAACGGCAACGTTGTTTTCAGCTGCAAAGGAGAAAATGTCCATGATATCCGCTTCCGTTTCTGGGAACGCCACGATATCGGGTGGGTTCGGTACATCCCGCAACAGCATCCGGGCGGTATCGGCAAACGACTTCCCATAGCTGTGCACCAGGCGATCATAGTCTGAACTAGAGCAGATGCGCTCAATACTGGCCGGTGCGGTGATTCGAGGTGCCGGTAAATCGAAATCTGCCACCTGCGGCTCCTCTGCCAATACGGCATCCGCATTCACTCCCTTCTTAACGAACATGTCGATAAAGTCCTTTTCTGCATCGCTCAGGTCCTCATCAGCGTAACCCCAGCCCCAAAAACGCAACTGTCGACGTAAGGATTTGGTATCCATGGTTGTCATATGCTTTCTCCCGCGTTTACTTCCGCATTTCATTGGTTCACGAATTTATTGTAGACCGAGCTCCATCACTACTTGGCAATCTGATCCACCAGCTCAATCCAGTGCTTTACTGGAACCTCGGCCGCAGAGCCTAGATGCATCTGACAGCCCACATTAGCTGTAAGAATTTCGTCCGGCTTATTAATGTTTAACGATGAAAGCTTGCTATCACGCAGCCTTCGGCTCATTTGTGGCTGTAGGAGCGAGTAAGTCCCTGCAGATCCACAGCATAGATGATCATTCTCCGACTCTACAGTCTCAACCCCAAGAGAGTTCAAAATTTTGGGAATTGCATTTGGTAGATTTTGTCCATGCTGCAAGGAACATGGACAGTGAACTGCTACCCTACTGTTATATGCGTCAATTGGTAAACTCTCTAGATCCTCAGATAGCAATACCTCGCTGAGGTCCTTGGCGAGAGTGCTAACGGCCTTAGCCTTATCTGCATACCGGGGATCATCTCGAAGGAGCTTACCGTAGTCTTTCACCAGAGAACCACAGCCACTGGCGGACATCACGACTGCCTCAGCACCTTGCTCTATTATTGGCCACCAAGCATCGATATTTCTTCTTGCAAACATTCGCGCCTTATCATGATCAGAAAGATGATAATTTGCTGCACCGCAACATCCAGCGGAATCCGGTTCGATCAACTTGATCCCTAGTCGGCCGAGTACGCGCGCAGCCGCTAGATTGGTGTTTGGCGTAGCCGCAGGTTGTGCACACCCACTAAGTGCTATCATGCTGCGCGTGGTTGAATACTCCGCAACTCGAAGGCGTTTTTGTCGGGCAGGGACTTCCCTGGCGAGAACACGGGGAAGAAGTGGTTGTAGTATTTGACCGATGCGGAGCAAAATCCCAAATCTTCGACGATACGGTAGAACTTGCAGGAGTATCCACCGAGACAGGCGTTCGTGTAATGGTCGCTTTACATGCTGCTCCAAGGTATGACGGGCCAAATCGGCCAGGCGGCCATACTCTACACTTGAGGGGCAGGTCGTTTCACATGAACGGCAGGTCAAACAACGATCAAGGTGCCTAACAGTATTACTCGTAGCATCCCCTTCTTCTAGAAGCTGCTTTACCAGATATATTCTTCCTCTCGGCCCATCCCGCTCATCGCCTAGCTCGAGATAGGTTGGGCAAGTTGCATTACAGAAGCCGCAATGTACGCAGCTTTCAATGATATGTGCGGCTTCCAACGCCCATTCCGATTGAGAATATTTTTCCGTTATATCGGTTTTCATCGAGTAAAATGAGCTCTATAGCCAACTATACATTCGGCCAGGGTTAAATATCCGGTCCGGATCAAACTTGGATTTCAGCGCCACATGCAGACGCTGCGATCCCTCGTCCATCGGGTGAAACACATCCTCTTCACCGATTCCACCCTTAATCAGACTTGCGTTACCACCTATGGGTGATAACGCAGCCACCATCTCGGTCATGTTGTGCTCTCCCGGGATCCAACGCTGGGCACCAGACCAATCGATAAGCCCTGGTTCTAGCTCCGAATACTGCGCTGTCGGATGGATTGATAGACGCCACAAACGTCGCGACGACCTGAAGAAACTGTGGTGGTGATCACGCACGCTACCCCAGAACGAGGAGCCGTCACGCAATTCATTCGCATCTGGAAACAAACGAGCATAGTCCTTCGCTGCCTTCTCTACGGCACTATAAGCACCCTCAAAGCGGACGTACTGTATGCCATCAATCCAGCAGTTACCTGAAATGGGATAAGCCGATCTAGCCAATAGACTCATGTGCTCCAGGGCGTCGATATGGCTGTTGATTTCCAGCTTCATTGTCAATGAATGAGCAGGTCGAGGCATTACTTTCAGGGACACCTCCGACACTATGCCCATGCAACCCATGGCACCGCACTGAAGGCGGGAAACATCGTAGCCTGCGACGTTTTTCATCACCCTTCCACCGAACTGAAGCTTGTCGCCTTTGCCTGTTATCAACTGAATTCCAAGCACGCTGTCACGAATCGAGCCGGTCCAAGGCCGCCCAGGTCCTGAGTCATTACACGCTACACTGCCACCTATGGTCGCTGCACCGTTGTACTGGGGCGGGTCACTCGCTAACATCTGGTTCTTCTCAGCCAATAGCGCTTGGATCACTTCAATCCTCGTCCCGCATCGAACGGTAAGAACAAGTTCATCTGGCTGATAGCTTATGATCCCCTGGTGACCGGATAGCTCTATTTTGCTGCCTCGGGAGGGCCTTCCATAATGCTCCTTGCTGCCGCCGCCGACTATCTGAAGGCAGCGGCGTTCTAACCGTGCTTCCAGCACCTGCTCCAACAATTGACTCGTAATATCTGGCAAGTCGGCTGCCTCCGATTATCGACCTAGGCGAACTGCCGCGCCGCTCTATATTCCTGACAATGTTTCAAGAGCGGAACGCCTTTACCAGGGTTAAGCAGCCCGGCAGGATCAAAGCAGTGCTTCAGTTCATGAAAAAGTGCAATCTCTGAGTCACTAAACTGGATTGGCATCTGCCTGATTTTTTCCATGCCAACACCATGCTCCCCAGTGATGCATCCGCCCACAGATACACAAAGCTCCAGAATTGAAGCCCCGAAAGCCTCTGCTCTTTCAAATTCTCCCGGTACACTATTGTCAAAGAGAATCAAGGGGTGAAGATTGCCATCCCCAGCATGGAAGACGTTCGCAACCCGAAGACCAAAGTGATCTGACATTTCTGACATGGCTGTCAGAACCGCCGCTAACTTACTGCGCGGAATAGTGCCATCCATACAGTAGTAATCAGGGGATATTCTTCCAACGGCCGGAAACGCGGACTTTCTCCCCTTCCACAAGAGAGTACGCTCCTCCTCCGACGCAGAGATTCGGATGCTGGTTGCTGCATGCGTCTTAAAGAGCTCAGCCACTCTCGCGCAGTGCTCGTGGACCTCAGACTCGCTACCGTCGATCTCGCAGAGCAACAATGCCTCTGCGTCTTTAGGATAGCCTGCACTACAGAAATCCTCTGCCGCGGAGATCGCGTATCGATCCATCATCTCCAGACCAGCAGGTATGATGCCAGCGGCAATAATTGACCCAACGGCGTCTGCTGCTTGTGTCACATCATCGAACGCGGCCATCACCACCTGCACACTTTCAGGTCTGGGCAGTAAGCGTACGGTAATTTCCGTCACAACACCGAGCAGTCCTTCAGACCCGATAATCAGCGCGAGCAGATCGAATCCAGGCACATCCAGCCCATCACCGCCCAGCGTTATCTCGGTCCCATCGACCAATATCAGCTCAGCTTTCTGTACGTTGTGGACGGTAAGTCCGTACTTGAGACAATGTACTCCCCCAGAGTTTTCTGCGACGTTACCACCGATACTGCATGCGATCTGGGATGATGGATCGGGCGCGTAATAGAGACCATAACGGCCGGCAGCTTCGCTGATACTGATATTGCGCACGCCTGGCTGCACACGTGCCGTTCTGGCTTTTTCATCAATCGCTATTATTTTGTTTAGCCTTGCGGTCGACAGGACGATCCCATCGGGCGCGGGCATGGCCCCCGCACTTAGTCCTGTGCCTGCGCCGCGAGTGACAACTGGGACTTCATGTATACGGCAGAGCCTTATGACTTCTTTTAGCTGGTCAACGGTGCCCGGCAGGACCACAAGCATTGACTCTTCGCAATACATCGAAAGCCCGTCACATTCATAGGGTTTCTGTGTTTCTTTGTCTGAGATTACGAAGCCCTCACCGACAATCTGCCGGAAGGCCATCTCTAGAACTGCTTTTTTATCTCTGCTCACCTTCACCCTTCTCCCAGCATGGCGGGATAACCTAAACCGAGAATCCAACTGGATGTGCAGTCAATGCTGTGGCTGGCTTATCCCTATCTGCTTGTGTTCGCAGTCTAGACGTTAGCTGGCGATAGACAACCCTTAATTCCTGTGGTAATACCAGTTTGTGTTTCCATTTATTTTCTTTAGAGCTCTATTTGAATGAATACGTCTATAGTTTCTCATTATGTAAAAACTGGTAATACCAGATGATTAGCGCTAACGACCCGTTCTATCAGGATGTGGCCAGGCAGTTGGAAGCCTTGATTCTAGACAGAACATTGCTCCCGGGGAGCAAAATCCCTTCCGAGCGCCAGTTGGCCCAAAGACTCTCTGTATCGCGGCCGGTAGTGCGTGAAGCGCTGAAGGAGTTAAGAGGCAGGGGAATTATCGAGACTCAACGTGGCCGGGGATCCTTTGTATCAGAAATGTTACCGGCAGCGTCCGATCAGTCGCCGCTTCGGCACCTATTTCGAGACCACTCAAGGGCCGTATACGATCTCCTTGAGGTCCGAGAGTTACTGGAGGGACAATCCGCCTTCTACGCTGCTTTACGCCTGACGCCGGCTGATCGCTATCGTATTTCCAAGGCCTATGAAGCAATGGACCATTCGACCTCGGGTGAGATTGACGTGAACATCGAAGCAAAGCTGGATCACAACTTTCATCAAGCGATATCAGAAGCAACCCACAATCCCTTCCTGGCATACACGTTGCGTAGTTTGTCCCAACTGCTATTAGATTCTGTTATCACATCAGTAAATAATCTCTATCATCGGCCAGAACAGCGAATGATGTTGAGTGCACAACATCACTCTATCTTTGTGGCCATTATGGACCAGAAGCCAGATGAAGCACGTGCCGCAGCAGTTCTCCACATTCAGGAAATTCGAAAGAGCCTGCAAGCCATTGAAATGGAAAATCAACGGCTGGAGCGCGCTGGAAAGTGGGAACTAATAAGGGAAAAACAATAGCTTGCAGATTCAGTGTAATCTTAGTTCCTCTGACCTCGAATACTATTTTGGTGTTCAGCAAGCTCGTTGATAAACCATTGATGAAATGGATCTTTAGACCGACTCTTATGCCAGTACAGACGAAACTCAAACCCTATATTGTTGAAAGGCGGATCGAAACGCTGCAGTTCCCCCGATTCAACAAGCGGTAAAACTAGTCGGGTAGACAGCGTGGCAATAAGGTCTGTTGTCGCGACGATCTCAGGAATAGCGAGCGAACTGGCCACCCTGAGACCAATATTCCTTGTAGGCAAGTCACCTCCGACGATGTACTCAACGGGAGTTACTTCTCCAGCTGTTTGACCAGCAGAAAAGCTGGGGCGTGGGACCAGCGACACATGCGGAAGCGACGTGTATTGCTCCAGGGAGAGACTTCCCTTGATGCTCGGGTGACTCTTGGCACAAATAACTGACAGGGTTTCGTCCGCAAAATGAGCCGAATCAAACTCATCGGATAAGACTGGCCCATACTCCAATGCATAGTTCAAACGCCCATCCTTCAAACGCCCAGCAATGTCCGGAATATGGTCAGGATGGAACCGAATCCTAAGGTTTGGAGCCACCGGAAGCAGTATCCCTAGCACATCAGGAGCGAAAACATACTCCGCTGCAATATCCATGGAGATATCCAACGTCCTATCTGATACTTCTGGACTAAAGGTTTGATCGTCGAACGTATGGCTGAGTGACTCCAGAACAGGTGCTATAGCCTCATGCAGCTCCACTGCGCGCTGGGTTGGCTTCAGCCCCCGTCTTGTCCTGACAAATAGATCATCCCTGAAGCTGATTCGGAGACGTTTCAATGCATTACTAACTGCAGGCTGGCTCATACACAACCGTTCCGCCGCCCTGGAAAGCTGCTGCTCCTGCATCAATGCATCAAATATGGGCAAGAGATTCAAATCCTGGTTTCGAAGCACCGACCACCTCTTATTCAAATAACTGATAATACTCTTATATATTATCTATTTGAATTAATATCAACTCCTTGTACTCTCCATAGTATGTGCTTCGTTTAAGACGGGGCGACATGTAAAGCAACCGTAGCTTCAAAAACAATATTAAACTTTTGAGTCAAGCGCTGAGACGCGAGGTGAAATATGAATGCAATTACTAATGTCGTTGGTCAGTCACTGGAAGATGGTGCTCGAGTCGCTCGCCTGAAGAAAGCTGTCGACGAGGCTACCTACGGTGGCTGCATCGAGCGCGCAGTGCTTTGGTCAGAGTATTACATGGATGAGGCCAACGATGGGAAATCTACGGCCGTTCAGATAGCTGAAGCGACACGCCACGTCCTGGCCAACAAAACGGTGAAAATCTATCCTGACGAGCTGATTGTTGGCAACTTCACCGCCAAACGGGTCGCCGGCATCTGTTATCCGGAGTTGGGCGGTCTGGGCATAATGATTGGTGTCGACAAACTACCCACCCGCAAGGTCAATCCTCTCGAGATCAGCGAAGACGAGCAGGCAAAACTCCAGTCATATATTCCGTTCTGGATGGACAAGAATATGGCTTATCTTGCCTTTGACGGGCAGGAAGAGCAGATGCGCTTTGTTAAGGAGCAGAGTGAAGCACTGCAGTACCAATTGTATGAGGCTGGTGGTATTGCTCACCTGGCACCCGGCTACGAGAAAGTGATCAAACTGGGTGCCGAGGGCATCATCGCCGAGGTGGAGGCCTTCGAGGCACAAACCAACGATCCCTCCAAGCTGGACTTCTACCAGTCTGTGAAAATCTCAATGAATGCGCTGGCAGAGTTTGGTGACCGCTATGCGACCGAGGCGCGTAGGCTGGCAGAGGCTGAAGCGGACCCTCAGCGGAAACTTGATCTAGAGCGGATTGCGGAGGTCTGCGCTCGCGTACCACGTTATGGCGCAACCAGTTTCTATGAAGCGGTCCAATCAATGACCCTCACCCACATCGCCATTTTCCAGGAGACAACAGGTGAAACCACCTGTCCGGGCCGCGTGGACCAATTCCTGAATTCCTACTATGAAGAGGATTTGGCGGCTGGACGTATTTCAAGACAAGAGGCGAAAGATATTCTGGGAGCTTTCTGCGTAAAGGTATGCGAAACCATCCCCATGTACTCCGACAAGCTGACCAGCATGCTCGGTGGATTGACCAGCTGGGAGGTAGTGACCATCGGTGGTCAGGACTCCGAGGGCAACGATGCGACCAATGAACTGAGTTTCATTTTGTTGGAGCTCGCCGATGAGTTGCGCATGCGCCAGCCCAACTTCCACGTCCGTCTCCACGAGAACACACCCAAGGCATTCTACGATGAGGTCATCCGGGTGAACTTCGGCCCGGGTTCGGCGCCCGCCATGTATAACGACGAGACCATCATCGAGTCCATGATGAATGTCGGTTATTCCCTGGAGGATGCCAGGGACTATGTCGCCATCGGCTGTGTTGAGCCCACGGCGCCGGGCAAGACCCTGGGTTCCACCGACGCCGGGATGTACAACATGGCCCTGGCCCTGGAAATGGCGCTCAACGAGGGGTGCCAGTTTGGTTCTGACCGACAGATCGGTGTCAAGACACCCCCGGTCTCCAGCATGAAGAGCATGGATGACGTATTGGACGCCTACAAGGTGCAGGTGAAGCATCAGCTGGGCAAGCTGCACGCGGATTTGCAGAAGTGTGAACAGTTCCACGCCGAGTACCACCCCACCCCGATCAGCAGCGCTACGCTGGAAGGCTGTCTCGAGCAGGGTGTTTGCTCTACACAGGGTGGCGCGAAGTACAATTTCTCCGGTATCCAGGGCACCGGCATGGCGGTCGTGGCCGATTCCCTGGGGGCCATTGAGAGTGCTGTGTTCGAGGACAAGTGGCTCACCCTTGAGGAGCTGGTCGCTCACCTGAAAGACAATCTCTCGGATGAGGTTGTGCGGACCAGGCTGGAAGGCATCGATAAATTTGGCAACGATATTCCCAAGGCGGATGCCTGGATGAAGTGGGTCGGGGATCACTACTCCGATTCCATTCACGCCCTGGGCAAGAATACCCGCGGTGGCCAGTACCTGGCGGGCGTGTACTCCAACACTTCCCACACCCACTTCGGCGGGCTGATCAATGCCACACCAAATGGCCGTCGTGCCGGCGAGACCTTCGCCTCGGGTTTTGCGCCGGAAAACGGTGCAGACAAGCGTGGCTCCACCGCCTTGATCAATTCGATGAACCGGATCGATTTCAAGAAGTTTGCCAATGGCATCAACTTCAATATCAAGCTGGATGCCTCCAGTTACGAGTGTGACGATGGTAAGAGTGCACTGGGTAGCATGTACAAGGTGTACTTCAAACGGCACGGTATGCAGGTGCAGGCCAATATGCTGGATCCGAAAATCCTGATTGAGGCACGGGACAACCCGGAGTTGCACCCCA
Organism: Parahaliea mediterranea; assembly: GCF_003402235.1. Lineage (GTDB taxonomy): Bacteria > Pseudomonadota > Gammaproteobacteria > Pseudomonadales > Halieaceae > Parahaliea > Parahaliea mediterranea. Next base: position 944 of record NZ_QEWO01000014.1, on the reverse strand, counting down.
ACCTGCTGATTCGGGTATCTGGCTACTCGGCGTACTTCAACGATCTATCACCTGAAATGCAGGATGAGGTGATATCCCGGAGCAGTAATGGGGCCTGATGCAAGCCTGATTGATGCGATAGCAGTTACCGAGCCAAGGAAGGCTTCGCTGTACTTCGACATCAAGAGAAACACCCTGGACGACGGGCCGGGTATTCGCAGCGTGGTGTTCTTCAAGGGCTGCCCGCTGTCTTGTACCTGGTGCCAGAATCCGGAAAGCATCAACACCGGTTACGAACTCTCCTATGATGCAGAGAAGTGCATCAGCTGTCACGACTGTGCTGACGCCTGCCCCGAGCAGGCGATCGACCTGAGTTCGCCCGACAAAATCATCCGCGACAAATGCACCCAGTGCTTCAAGTGCGTTGATGTCTGCCCATCCGGTGCTCTGGAGCGCTGTGGCAATGACATCGACATGGATCATCTGGTGGAGAAGGTGCTTGAAGACGAGGCCTTCTTCGAGGCCTCCGGCGGCGGGGTTACTGTCTCCGGCGGCGAGGCGCTGATGCAGATGGATTCGGTCGGCGAACTGTTCTCGCGGCTGAAGCAGCGGAATGTTCACACGCTGATCCAGACAGCGGGCCTATTCAATTACAAGGTATTTGAAAATCTGGTATTGCCCTACACCGACACCATCTACTTTGATCTCAAGTTGATGGACAGCGATGCGCACAAGCAGTACTGCGGCGTTCCCAACCATTCTATTCATGAGAACTTCAGGAAGGTCCAGGCCCTGGCACGGGATTCGGTGATCGAGGTTCTGCCGCGGGTCCCGTTGGTGCCCTTTATCACCGACACGGATGAAAACCTCAGTGCCATTGCTGACTTTATGCTCGAGAACGGCGTAAAGAACATGCAGATCTTGCCGTACAACCCGATTTGGCTCGACAAGCTGCCACGCTTCGG
>NZ_QEWO01000013.1 GCF_003402235.1 Parahaliea mediterranea | reverse complement strand
GCCTTTGGCGGATACAAGAAGTCGGGTATTGGCCGTGAAACCCACAAGATGATGCTTGACCATTACCAGCAGACCAAGAACCTGCTGGTGAGCTACAGCATCGACCCGCTGGGTTTCTTCTGAGTCCAAACTACTGCCTTAATGGTCTTAATGCCCCTTGGTAATCACCTTGGGGCATTTCTAATGCCAGAAAATTTAGTCTCAACCATTCTCGCCGTGCCAGCTTGAATTTAACCCCGACTTGGTCACGTGTTGAATGGCTCAGTGACCTATCCTTACTACAGGAGTTGGAATGTCCGAGTTTCAGACACACCCAGTACCAGCGAATTTCAAAGACGCGCACATCAACGCCGAGAAGTACCAGGCCATGTACAAGCGCTCCATCGAGGATCCCGAGGGCTTCTTTGGCGAGATGGCCAGTGAGTTCCTGAGTTGGGACCAGCCCTGGGACAGCGTGGTCAACTACGATTTCGTGAAGGGCGAGGCTGCCTGGTTCTCAGGCGGCAAGCTCAATGTCAGCTACAACTGTATCGACCGTCACCTGCCGGAGCGCGCCGACCAGACCGCGCTGATCTGGGAGGGGGATGATCCCGCCGACAGCAAGCACATCACCTATGGCGAGCTGAAGGAACAGGTCTGTAAGCTGGCTAACGTGTTGAAGGCGCGCGGCGTACAGAAAGGCGACCGGGTCTGCATCTACATGCCGATGATTCCCGAGGCGGCCTACGCCATGCTCGCCTGTACCCGCATCGGCGCGGTTCACTCCATTGTGTTCGGCGGCTTCTCGCCCGAAGCGCTGAAGGATCGTATCCTCGATTCCGACTGCCAGACCGTGATCACTGCCGACGAGGGCGTGCGCGGTGGACGCTCGGTACCGCTCAAGGTCAACGCCGACAAGGCGCTGCAGTCCTGCCCCAATGTACACACCTGCCTGGTGGTAGAGCGCACCGGCAATGACGTCAACTGGGTGGAAGGCCGCGACCAGTGGTACCACGAGTTGATGGCTGGCGCCGACGCCGATTGCGCGCCGGAGCCCATGGACTCCGAAGACCCGCTGTTCATCCTCTATACTTCCGGCTCCACCGGCAAGCCCAAGGGCGTGCTGCACACCACCGGCGGCTACCTGCTGCAGGCGGCCATGACCTTCAAGTACGTGTTCGACTATCGCGAGGGCGAGGTCTATTGGTGCACCGCCGATGTGGGCTGGGTGACCGGCCACACCTACATCGTCTACGGCCCCCTGGCCAACGGCGCCATCTCCCTGATGTTCGAGGGCGTCCCCACCTACCCCGATGCCGGCCGCTGCTGGGAAGTGGTGGACAAGCACCAGGTCAACACTTTCTACACTGCCCCCACGGCGATCCGCGCCCTGATGGCGGTGGGCGATGAGCCGGTTACCCGCTCCTCCCGTTCCAGCCTGCGCCTGCTTGGCACCGTGGGTGAGCCTATCAACCCGGAGGCCTGGGAGTGGTACCACCGCGTGGTCGGCGACGAGCGTTGCCCCATCATCGATACCTGGTGGCAGACCGAGACCGGCGCCCACATGATCACCCCGCTGCCCGGGGCTGTAGACCTCAAGCCCGGTTCCGCCACCTTCCCCTTCTTCGGTGTGGAGCTGGCCCTGCTGAACGAAGACGGCTCCGAGGTTGAAGGCGCCGGTTCCGGCTACCTGGTGGTGAAGTCCTCCTGGCCCAGCCAGATCCGCAGTGTCTATGGCGATCACCAGCGCATGATAGACACCTACTTCAGCAACTATGCCGGCTACTACTTCACCGGTGACGGCGCCACCCGCGACGAGGACGGCTACTACTGGATCACCGGCCGTGTGGACGACGTGCTCAACGTATCCGGCCACCGCATGGGCACCGCCGAGGTGGAGAGCGCCCTGGTACTGCACGACAAGATCGCAGAGGCCGCCGTGGTCGGCTTCCCCCACGATATCAAGGGCCAGGGTATCTACGCCTATGTCACCCCGATGGCAGGCGTGGAGCCGGACGACGACTTGCGCGCGGAGTTGATCCAGCTGTGTGTGAAGGAAATCGGCCCCATCGCCAAGCCCGACATTATCCAGTGGGCCCCGGGCCTGCCCAAGACGCGCTCCGGCAAGATCATGCGTCGCATCCTGCGCAAGATCGCCGAGAACGAGCTGGACAGCCTGGGCGATACCAGCACCCTGGCGGATCCCTCTGTGGTGGATCACCTTGTCGCCAACAAGTTATCTTAATTCTCAAAATGCAGGTGATTCTCGATAAGTGATCAGATATATCAACAATTTGGCATTAATGTCATGTATCGATTAGCCCAGTTCTTGATACCAATAGTCCTGACAATAATATGGCAGTGGATGGGCTACAAGGACGATGAATCGACACGACGTGGTGGGAATGGTGACCTCCGAGAAGGCGCCTTGGGAGCTCCAAGAAGTTGAAGTCAAGGGCGCCACGCAAAAGTGGTTTGTAAACGGCCCTCAGTCTCTCCGTCAGCTCTATGAGGACAATCTCAGCGATGAGCCGTTCTATGCCTATGAAGACGAATGCTATACCTTTCAAGAAGTCTATCGAATGGCCGCAAGCCTGGCTCAGCAACTGCAGAGTCGATATGGCGTGAAACATGGGGACCGCGTTGCTATAGCGATGCGCAACTACCCGGAATGGCCCATTGCCCTTGAAGCCATAACGTCCATTGGCGCTATCGCGGTAGCAATTAATGCCTGGTGGCAGCCGGAAGAAATCGACTATGCGTTTAAGCTCACGGGCGTTACCGTGGTCATGCGGACCAGGAGCGGATAGAACGTATCTCCCACATCGCTCCGGAGTCTACTCCCCATATCATCGCCGTACGTGCAGCCCCGTCAGACTCGACCACTCCAATAGACACACTGACAAGCTCCAACGACCCTATGCCATCGGTAGGTATTCACCCGGACGACGATGCGGTAATACTGTTTACATCCGGTTCAACTGGCCACCCCAAGGGATCCGTATCTACTCACCGCAACATTCTCGCGGCGCTACTTTCGTGGGAGGTCGACTTCGTCACTCATTTCATAATGGAGAACGGCGAATTTGATCAGGAGAAAATAGGAAGCGCAGCAAAATCTCAGAGCACCGCCTTACTGGCAATGCCGTTGTTCCACGTGAATGGACTGCACGCAGTGTTGCTATCTGCCTTCCGCACGCAAAGGAAGATCGTCTCCATGTACAAATGGGATGCGGCCACCGCTGCAGATATCATCGATAACGAAGGCATATCGACCTTTGTTGGGACACCAGCGATGACCGGTGATTTAGTTGAGTATGCAAAACGATCACACAGAAATTTAGAAAGTCTACGCTCAACAGGTGGCGGAGGATCCGCGCGTGCTACGTCCCAGGTGAAGGACATTGGACAATCGCTAAAAAATGCCGCGCCCTTTACTGGCTGGGGAATGACCGAAACCAATTCGATTGGTACCGGTATTTACGGGGCGGACTACCTAAAAAATCCCAACTCGTCTGGCATGTGCTCTGCAGTACTGGAAGTTTCAACGATTGATGAACAGGGCAACTTTTTGCCTCCTGGGGATCGAGGTGAACTCGTTGTCCGGGGCACCTCTGTAATTCACGGATATTGGAATCAGCCCCAGGCCAACAAAGAGTCATTTGTCGGAGAGTGGTTCCGAACTGGTGATGTAGCCTATATCAATGACGGGCATCTTTATGTGGTCGACCGCATTAAGCAACTCATTATTCGGGGTGGTGAGAACATTGGCTGTGGCGAGGTAGAAGACGCCTTGCTGGATCATCCTGACGTGATAGAAGCCAGCGTTTATGGTGTGCCTGATGAACGTCTAGGAGAAACCGTTGCCGCGACACTTTACATAAGCGCGGATGCAAAAAATGTCGCAATTTCTGACTATCTGCAATCGAAGCTAGCCAAATTCAAAGTGCCTGAGTACTTGAAACTGTGTACAGAGCAATTGCCCAGAATAGCATCCGGCAAGATCGACAAGCGTCGTCTACGCCAAGAGCACATAGGCGATCTGGGTCTGCCTTTTGACAGCCATCAATGAGCAGAACTATCAATAATTGAGCAGGCCAAACATTCTGCGCCAAGTTGCGTCCCCATATACTCGCAACGAGAACTGCAAAATAATATCAACCATATTAGGGAGTCCTATAATGAGTAAAAGCTGTTCTTTTCCCAAAACCGCCCTGTCACGCTCCGTTATGCTCGCCAGCGTCGTGGTCTCCGGCACGCTAATCGCCCCCAATCTAGCCAGTGCCCAATCCGGCCCAGCAGCCCTTGAGGAAGTTGTCGTTACTGCAACGAAGCGTAGCACCAGTGTCCAAGATGTGCCGATAGCTATCACTGTCATGACGTCAGAAACCCTTGAGAATGCCGGGGTGAATGACATACTGGCACTTGAGCGAGTGGCACCCAGCTTCAATATCAATACATCTGATTCAGCGACAGGTGGCGTCCAACTCAGAGTCCGGGGTGTTGGCACCACGGGCAACAACATCGGATTTGAAAGTTCCGTTGGGGTTTTTGTCGACGGTTTCTATCGGCCCCGGCCAGGCGGCGTTCTCGGAGATCTGGTAGACATAGAGCGCATTGAGCTGTTGCGGGGGCCTCAGGGCACCTTGTTTGGTCGGAATACCTCGGCTGGCGCATTGGTCATCCACACCAAGCGTCCGGACCTGGAGAGATTTGGCTATTTCGGCAACCTGACCACAGGCAACTATGACCTCGGCGCTGGCCAAGTTGGCGTCAACATGCCGCTTATAGAGGACACTCTCGCGTTAAAAGTGACCGGCTCTATCCGAAAGCGCGATGGCTTCATTGATGGCGGCTTTGGCGGTGACAATATCAGTCGCGATCGAAGCTCGGTCCGGGCGGATATGTTGTGGAATGCCGAAGAAGCAGGCGAACTGCGGGTAACTGCCAGCTATGGAGAGGGTGACGACAAGTGTTGCCTCACGGTTTGGCGCAATGACTCGCAGTTCCTCCTTGATAACGTATTACCTTATGTGGATCCCGAACTTGGTCTTGGCGAAAATGCGGGCGTTCCACCCGACCTCGTCGGTAGAGACGCGCTGGATGATTCAAAAGCTGTTGATGACTTTTATCGCAACCCCAGTCGAGGTTGGGGGATCACCGTCGAGTACAATGTAGAAACCCCTCTTGGCGATTTGACCTATTTGGGCGGGTATAACGAAGGATTCGCTGACTCCGAGCGAGCGGACTATACGCAGAACGCGATTTACTCTGTTGGTGACACGCCAGCCGCCCGCGCGCTTAATCCTGAGCGCGACTACAAGTCCATGAACGGTACCGAAACCGAAGCTTATAGCCACGAAATTCGGTTAAATGGACTGGCCTTCAATGATCGATTGGATTGGATGGTCGGCGCCTACTACGGTTATGAGGAGTTGGATCAGAAATACACACTCCAGTTTGAGGAGGAGATGCAAATTGGCTGGAGTATTGGTGCATTTGGTCAGCCCACATGGAATGAGCTGAATTTTGTCTCCGGTGGAGTAGACGCCGTATCAGACTTCGGTTCTCCCCATGCTTCCCAGGAAAGCGAAACCTGGTCGATCTTCACCCACAATGTGTTCTCCGTGACCGACAAACTCGATGTAACTCTGGGCTTGCGTTACGTTGAGGAAGAGAAAGACGGTTCAATGCAGGAGCAGGTAGACGGACAGCATAACGCCTGTTTCGCGAGCTTTGAGAACTTGGAAAACAGCATACCCTTCTACAGCGTAACGCCAGGATTGAGTCTTGGCCGCCTAGGGGCCGCCATCGCGACCAACTGCTGGGTGTTCACAGCACCCTTCTATGATCCGGATGATCCGGATGACTTCTTTGTACCGTATGCGACTAACCCCGCTACCGCGTGGTTAGTGGATTTCATGCCGCGGCCCTTTGATGAAAAATTTGAGGATGAAGAGCTGACATATACCGTCAATGGCACCTATCACCTTAATGACAACACCAATGTTTATGCCAGCTTCACGCACGGATTCAAATCAGGTGGATTCAATCTTGATGTATCCTCAGGTGCAGGCGGCGATGATCCACGGTTTGACTCTGAAACCGTGGATGCCTTTGAAGTCGGCTTAAAAACCGATTTCTGGGAAAATCGCGCCCGGGTGAATATGGCAATTTTCTACCAGGACTTCGAGGACTTCCAGGTACTTGAGTACGATGGCACACGGTTCCAGACGTTCAATGTCCCCAAAACAGAAAGCCAGGGTGTCGAGGTAGAATCAACTGTGCAGTTTACTGAGAGCTTCGGCATGAACCTGGGTATAACCTATACGGACGCTGAGCACCCCAGTGACTGCTTAACCTTTAATCCCAATGCATCAGACTTCTCATCCCAAATCCTGCCTTTGTGCGGCGCTCCGTTAACCAACTCCTCTGAGTGGGTCGGTGTACTGTCTGCGAACTACTATCAACCCGTCTTTGATGGCAACTGGGCCTTTTTCGCCTATGGCTCGGCTCGCTATGAATCAGAGAGAAGAACCAGTACCCAGCCCACCGAACCGCCTAACGTTGCAGGATTGACAACTGAAGCAGAGGTCAGGGCGGCCGTAGACGCTGCAGTTCCTCTGCCGGGTGACATCCAGGATTCGAACACCAAGGTTGACCTGCGATTCGGCCTGACTATGTTGGAGCACAAAGTGTCGATTGAGGTCTGGGGGAACAATGTGTTTGATGAGCGTACCAAGTCCGGCACGTTCAACATCCCCCTTCGAGGCGTTACCGGCGAACGCGCCCGAGGCCAGTTTGTCCAGGAGCCTAGGACATACGGCCTGACTTTAAGAAAGGACTTCTGATGGTCCTGCGGCACCATCCCTGCTTGCCCGGCTGATTTCAGCCGGGCTTTTTTACGTTTGGCGAACGGATGTTACAGTGGGATATGCCTTGTCCAGTAAAGTTTTCAAGTAGAAGCAATCATCTAGGACAAATAGGCTTCGCCGGCACACTTTGTTTTGATTCCATAAAGTACCCAATCAATGTTCAAGTTGGCGATCTGGTAGGGAACCGGTCCCGAAAAGGAGTTATCTATGCTATATCGTAGTGGCTTGCGGTGGACGAACGGGCCCAACCGCACAGTACATATGATACTTCGGTTATCGCTGATTAGCGTCTTAGCAACAAGTTTTTCGATACAACTATGGGCAAGTTCTAAGTCACCCTCTTCAGTGGGTATTGAAAAGTCTACACGCAATATAGACACGGCTCGGATTGCTTCCCCGTCGGAAAGTAATTGGCTCAGCTATGGGCTTGATTATGATGAGCAACGATATAGCCGCCTGGCCCAGATAGACAGCGACAACATCACCGACCTTGGCCTCGATTGGCACTTCGATACCGATTACAACCGCGGGTTGGAGGCAACTCCGCTGGTAGTTGACGGCGTCATGTATGTGACCGGCAACTGGAGCGTTGTGTATGCGCTGGATGCTTCCGATGGCAGATTGATCTGGCGCTACGACCCAGAAGTACCTAAGGAGTGGGGGAAAATGGCCTGCTGCGACGTCGTGAATCGAGGCGTGGCCATTTATCAAGGAAAGGTTTTTGTCGGCACGTTAGATGCCCGTCTGGTGGCTCTCGAGGCTTCAACCGGCAGGGTCCTATGGGACATAAAGACGGCAGACACATCCAAGTACCCGTACACCATAACCGGAGCGCCCAGAGCCGCAAAGGGCAAAGTATTTATCGGGAATGGAGGGGCAGAATTCGGTGCCAGGGGATTTGTGAGCGCATACGATGCGGATTCAGGCGAACTGGTGTGGCGCTTCTATACGGTGCCAGGCAACCCCGAAGTCGGCCAGGAAAGCGAGGCACTTGAACAGGCTGCATTAACATGGACGGGAGAGTGGTGGAATGCCGGTGGCGGTGGCACCGTCTGGGATTCTATCGTTTATGACACTGATCTGGATCAACTCTATATAGGTGTTGGAAACGGGTCTCCCTGGAATAGGCGGGTAAGAAGTCCGCAGGGAGGCGACAATCTATTCCTCTCGTCGATCGTGGCACTTGATCCAGATACCGGCGCATATATCTGGCACTTTCAGGAGACCCCCGCTGAGACATGGGATTACACGGCCACTCAGCCCATCATGCTAGCAGAAATGAACTGGCAAGGTACGGCGCGCAGGGTGATATGGCACGCTCCCAAAAATGGCTTTTTCTTTATCATTGATCGGGAAACAGGTCAGCTCCTGTCCGCCGAACCCTTCGCAGAAGTAACCTGGGCTAGCCACTATAACCTGGCTACTGGCCGGCCGGTGGAAGTGCCCGGGATGGATTATTCTACCGAATCACAGTTCGTCGCGCCCTCTCCCTATGGGGCTCACAACTGGCACCCCATGTCCCATCATCCTGGAACAGGGCTGGTGTACATACCCACACTAGAGATCGACTATCTTTTCGAAGGCAACTCCAAGCCTCACCAATGGGGCCAATGGAACACGAATACCACCTACTCTGCCGATCTTATGGGAGATGATGCGCAGGACCAAAAAGACATCAGGCAGGCTGCCAGGGGCTTCTTAACGGCCTGGAATCCGCGTGACCAAAAAGCTGCCTGGCGCGTGAACCGTGATCTTGCGTGGAATGGCGGCACGCTCTCGACGGCCGGCGACCTGGTCTTTCAGGGCCGAGGGGATGGATATTTTGAAGCTCTTGATGCCCGTTCCGGGGCGTCACTGTGGACATTTCCAACCCAGGCGGGGATTGTAGGATCCCCGATAACTTATGCTATCGACGGCGTGCAATATGTAGCGGTGACCGTGGGTTGGGGTGGGATTTTGGGTCAAACCTATGGGCTGGATCTTGGCTCAGGGCTACAGCCTCCTCCCAGTCGAGTTCTGGCCTTCAAGGTAGGCGCGGGCCACGAACTGCCTCCGCTCAAGCCCGCCAGGAAACGACCAAAGCCCCCACCCAGAGTGACGGATGATATGAGTATCCTCAGCCAAGGCGCAGCTATCTACGCGGAATATTGTCAACGATGTCACGGACAGTTTGCCGTCAGTAACGGCCGCATTCCTGACTTGCGGCGCAGCGCTGAAGCTGTCTACAGCGCCTTCAATGTTATTGTGCTTGACGGTGGCTTGGAACAGCTGGGAATGCCGGCGTTTAAGGACGTACTGTCGTCGGACGACGCTCTATCACTTAAGGCATACCTGATCGATGCAGCGAATGATGACTGGGAGCAGCGACCCGTAAGTGCACAGTAAAGCGCCCCCAGAGGCAGGGGCAGGTGCTGGCTTGGATCAGATCTGGAACATCGAGGCATCCATACGGGATCCGATATATACCGATTAGCCAGTCCACCGGAACTACGTTGCTGATTCCCCTAGTTGTCTGGACCTCAGAGCAGCTTGGACTTCCCTGCTCCGTTCTCGGCTAACGCCCAATCGAGAGACCATCCACAAGGGAATGACCAGGATAATTGTCATTACAGGGCCAATCACGATACCAATGGAGGTAAAGATTGATTCCGGCACAGCTCCGGGAGCCATCGTTGCCTCAAGGCCAATGATATCCAGAAAGGGACCCACAAAAATGTAGCCAAATCCCATCACAAACTTCTCGGCAAAGGCCGCTACTGCAAATAGCACACCTTCTTGTCGACGTCCGGTGCGAAGTTCATGCTCGTCAGCAATGTCAGCCAGAATGGAGTGGTGTGAAATCGTGCGGAGTATGGAAAGAAAGGTATTAATTGTTCCCTGAATATATAGAAGCGCAAATAGAAAGAGAGTCCCGTTTTCAGGCGCCCAGTCCGTCATTCTGGCGACAATCAGCCAGGGAGTATTGATAATAAAGCCGATTACGGCAAATTTCAGGATAGTTTGTTTCTCCCAACGTTCAGATAGGTACTTCGTCGCTGGAAAGATAAGTCCTGCGGCCACCAGAGAGCCCGTCGAGAGAACAGACAGTTCGCCGACACTGACCTCCCAGTAGTACGTCATCGTAACCATAAACAACGCAGCGGTTATTCCAAAGGTGGCGCCGACACAGAGGTCCAGTACGATGAGCCTTCTAAAATTACTGTCATGGAAGGTCTCAATTGCATCACGAAGCACACCCATCGCGCCGGGGGTTGGCCGGTGACGGTTACCGACGGCGATTAGACGTGGGATGAAGCGCCATGTTCCCCTTATACAAGCAAAGCAGAAGATAATGACAATAATGCAGCATACCCACCCGTACTGCGTATAGTTTTCGACAATGAAACGACCATCTTGATCGTTCGTGCCTACGAAAAGAAGAGGTAATGCAATAACTGGTAGTAACATACCTGCGATCCAGGCGATGTTGGTTCTAAAGCTAACGATTGACGTACGTTCAGCATAGTCGTCGGTAATCTCTGCGCCCATTGCACCAAGCGGGATCCAGATCATCGTAAGAAAGGTTCTCAATAGAACTACAGAGACCAGTAACCAAGCGAACAAAGGCCATTGTGTGCCCTGTACAGCTTCGATAGGGTTAAAGATCATGACAAAGGACAGTCCAAGGGGTATGGTCCCGGCGATTAACATCGGGTGGCGTCGGCCCAATCTGGTGCGCAAGCGGTCAGACCATGACCCGATCAATGGATCCGATACAGCGTCCCACATAACACTGATGAATATCGCTAAGCCCGTCAAGGTGCCCGATAACCCCAACACCTGTTTGTAGAAGAGAAGAACGAACATGTTGAACGTGACATTCTTCACGGCGAGCGCCATGCTCCCGCCTCCGTAAAGGAACTTTTCAATAGTGGTGATGTGGTTGCTTACCGGCCCCGCTACGGGCTGTGTACTCGCTGAAGCAGCTGTAGTATTTATATTTTGGTTCATCGCTATTTCTTCAACTTTATCGGAGGCTCAAACCCATTACGCCGGGCGTACCTCCATCTCGTTATCGTTTTTACTGGCGACGTGTCTACTGCTTGACACTTGTATTTGACGCTATCTGATCCGTGCAGACATTGAACCTTTGAATTTTGATGAACCTCGCTGGTTTCTTATTCCATCGTCGGAGGTATCAGACAGTCGCGCTCCATTGTCCGGCGTGCGCCAACAAGGGTGAATGACCGAAATGGTCAAATCGTGACTTAATTGATCATCTTCAAAAATAGCCATGCCAGTTGAAACTGACAGACCTAAGACGATATCTCGACATCACATGGATTCGAGAGACAGTGTTGCTGAACTGAGGAGCACTTGTCAACAACGGTTTAAAACTGACCCACTTTGCTTCAAATCCAACGGAGTAAAATTGACCCACCTGAGGGCTTAGTTCGCGGTGTTGTTTACCTCATCTTGGTCTATTTTTGGCGCGATCCCTGCGGTTTTTTTGCCTCGTAGACGATAGCTCTCACCTGCAATCTGAACGATATGAGCATGATGAAGTAAGCGATCCAATAAGGCTGCTACGAGAGTTCTATCGTCGGCAAATGCTCCAGCCCATTGTGAGAAGGGCAAGTTGCTCGTCACGATGATGCTACCTCTCTCGTAACGCTGCGCGATGACATTGAAGAACAGATTGGCTTCATCTCGGCCGAAGGGCAGGTAGCCAATCTCGTCGATGATCAACAGCTTCGGGGCCAAGACGCTACGCTTTAGATACGCTTCAAGCCGGTCTTGCTTTTTGGCGGTCGCTAACTGGAGCATGAGATCTGCTGCCGAGATAAACCGAGTCTTGATGCCCTTGGCAATAGCGTTGTGACCCAAGGCAACGGCTAAATGACTTTTGCCCACACCGCTCGGCCCAATAAGAACTACATTTTCCGCCCTGTCCACAAAAGCAAGACCGCTGAGTTCGGTGATTAATTTTCGAGGGGCGCCAGTTGCAAACTTGAAGTCATAATCTTCGATTAGTTTCCGCCCAGGAAATCCAGCGAACTTAAGCAGAGTCTCCCTACTTCGTTGTGAGCGCGCTTCGACCTCTACCTGTAGCAGTCGCTCAAGGAAATCTGCATAAGTATGATCATTGCCGGCGCAATGATCAGCAATAGCACTCCATTCACTGTGGAGTGATTCTAGCTTCAACGTCTCGCAAGCAAGCTGTATGCGTTCCTGCTGTAAATTCATGGGCGCATCTCCAACAGGGCATCATATGAAGCCAAAGAATGTTGCAAACTTTCTATCGGCAGCGGCTGTGGTATGCGTGTCTTGGCCGGGTATCCAGCAAAGCCAAGCTCGGGAAGAGGGTTGAGGAAATGCCGTTCTTCATCAAGACGGACCTGAGGTTTAACCCCCGTGGTTCCATGGATTCTCTGGTGAGCCACGCTGTCTAGCCATGGACCGATGTGGGCGTTAGCCGTTTCCACATCAAGTTCGAGTTTCGCTTGTCGCAATGTGGCCGCTAGTGGCGTGATAAAGCTCTGTTTAAGATAACCATTGAACCTCTCCACCTTTCCTTTGGTTTTTGCTCTGTATGGTCGACAGGCTCTCGCAAGAAACCCATAGCGCTGAGCGCAGTTTAATAGCTCAGTATTCCAGCGGTGCTCTCCCTCGCCATAAGCATCACGCTCAATCATAATCGTCTTGGCGTTATCGAAGAGCAGCTCTCTGGGCACGCCACCAAAGTAGTGAAATGCCTCAACAATACCGCTTAGCCAATCATCTTGGCGCTCGGTCTCAGAGAAACGCACAAAGGTTGCACGACTGTAACCAAGCGTCGCTACGAAGGCTTTGAATCGCCTCCGATGGCGGTTTATGTGAGTGAAGTCCACCTGCATCTGCTGCCCTGGCGGTGTCTCAAACCTGACGGTCGGCTCCGGCTCTGACTTTTTGAACTGTGATAGATATTTCCTGAGCTGAGTAATACCCCCTTCGTAGCCACGTGCTTCGATTTCTCGGAGCAATACTGTTGCGGGTATCCAATGTGGCTTGGCGGCCTCAATACGACCATCTAGGTAGGCCTTATAAGCATCAAGCTTCGTTGGTCGCGCCTCACGACTTGGATAGCTTGGCGTCACTGACAAGCCCCGAAGATAACGCCTAACCGTGTTGCGTGAGACATCAAGCTCTCGCGCAATCTCTCGAATACTTTTGCCTTGGCGGTGTAAAACATGAATTTCCACTACATTCTCCTGAGTTAGCATCGAAATCCGCCCAGATCTTCAAAAAGGACGGTTATGTTGCCTCAGGTGGGTCAATTTTAAGTTGATGCAGGTGGGTCAGTTTTACTGCGTTGGTGACACACTTACGTAAATTTCTGCCGCTGTTGCTTTCGCCATGCTCCAGGTGCTATTCCTTCCCTTCTCTTGAATGATCGAACAAAACTTGCCGCCTCGGAGAATCCCAACATATCAGCTACTTCGTCGACTGTTTTTGTTGAGCTCAAAAGCATCACACAGGCTAAAGAATGTAATGTTTCGGCTCTCACTTCCCTGAAGGTTGTTTCCTCCTCACGCAACCGGCGCCGTAAGGTACTACTCGAAATCCCCAGGGTCTCAGAAACCGTTTCCTCACTGTGATTGACCTTAGGAGCAAATGATATGAGATCATGAACTCGATTAGTAAAGGAAGACCGTCTTTGATCGACTATTCCTTGAAGTTCAATCTTGGCACGTTGGTACGCCCACTTATCGGACATTCTCAGTGGTTCAAGAAACAGCGTGTTTTCAAATGAAATAGAGTACACATCCGAACCAAACTGTACCGGGCATCCAAAAAATTCAGCATAAAATGGTGCATCATTGGGGGCTTCTATCATACAAGTAACCTGGGTGGGTACTATGTCTCTGCCAAGCATTTCAGTAAACCAGATTTTTAGAGAAGCGAGCCCGCGGATCGCGCAAAAGTGTTGGCATGCGGCCGGCAACGCATGGGGTAATATCAAAAACTCGACTGATCGCTCATGCGGTTGCGCGGCGACTTCGCATGTCCACAGAGAAATTGAGTGATAATCTGCTGACACTTGCAGTGCGTGAAAAATATTGCGGCACGACAGCATTGCATATCCGAGCGTGCCTAATGTCGTTATATGTACTCTACTCGCCGCGGTGAGCGCCAGTGAAAATCGCACATGCCTCTCAACGAGTCTCTCTATATAGGCCAGCTCCTGCCACATAAATATTTCAGCATAGGGCTGGTATATACTGTCTCGGTCTACGTCAATGCCTGCCAGCAGCTGATCGACCGGAAGCTTGGCCTCCTCGGACAGATCCAAAAGCACCCTAAAAGCCGAAGCGTCACGCTTAGCATCTCGATCCATGTCAGTTCACCCGCGATTTTATTGTTTTAATGATGCCGTGGCCTTCTATTTGCAGTTGTCGAAGGGTAGCTTACGTTCATAATACGGTAGGAGTGCCTGAAAACCAGCACCCTACGATAATTGATACTTAAGAAGTATAGATCGAATCAGGCCACCAGTGAATCATGCCTTATGTCTCTATACATCGAAAGAAACTCAACAGGCATTAGTCTAGACAGTTAATTCACGATTCCGGGAGTCTAGAAAACTGCGCCCGATACCTATGGGATATGGTGGACATGCATGCGGGAGAAAGTGGTCAATAGTTTCCTATCTAGCATGTAGCAACGAAGAGAAGCCGTGGTTTTCTGACTAACTACAGATAGTTAGCATGGAAATCAATGTGCTCGCCAATAAATGATGCGACAAAATAGTAGCCGTGATCGTAGCCGCCTCTCATCCTCACGGTGGCAGGGTAGTCATACTCACTTAATGCTGACTGTAGTTCATCCAACCCCAGTTGCTCTTCTAGAAACTCGTCCTCATCACCCTGATCAATGAGGAGCGGTAAGCGTTCCTCTGAGGTCGCCACGAGTTTGGTGGCGTCATATTGGCGCCAGGTGGCGCGATCAGGACCAAGATAGTTATTGAATGCTTTCACACCCCATGGACAATCCATAGGATTACAGATGGGGGCCATCGCTGACACTGAGCGGAATCGTCCCGGGTTCTTTAGGGCAATCGTAATTGCGCCATGGCCGCCCATCGAATGTCCAAATATACTCTGGCGCGCGGAGTCAATTGGCAGCTCATTAACAATAAGAGTACTGAACTCATCAACTACGTAGTCATACATATGATAATTTTTCTGCCAAGGTAGCTCTGTTGCGTTCAGGTAGAATCCGGCGGACAAGCCAAAATCGTAAGCACCATCGGGGTCGTCAGGAACGCCTTCTCCCCTTGGGCTGGTATCAGGAGTCACGATTGCTATGCCGCGTTCAGCGGCATAGCGCTGGGCACCTGCCAAAAATGGGAAGGTGTTGTCTCTACCTGTCAATCCCGAAAGCCAGATCAAAAAAGGCACCTTATTCTTTTCGGCTGCGGGGGGCAGGTAAACACCGAAGGACATTGTACAATTCAGGGTT
The DNA here is from genome assembly GCF_003402235.1 of Parahaliea mediterranea. Taxonomy (GTDB): domain Bacteria; phylum Pseudomonadota; class Gammaproteobacteria; order Pseudomonadales; family Halieaceae; genus Parahaliea; species Parahaliea mediterranea. The sequence continues at coordinate 8,820 of NZ_QEWO01000013.1, read as the reverse complement.
TCAGAGTCATGTCGATACCGAATCTGGCGGCCACCAAAGCAGGTACTACTTTCAATCTGTCTCATGTTTCCAGCCATCAGTAGGTAATAACTGAGCGAATGCCATCGCCTTGGTGCATCAGGTCAAACGCTGTATTGATCTTCTCCAGGGGCAACGTGCGAGTAATCAGCTCATCGATATCAATTTTTCCGTCCATGTACCAGTCTACAATTTTCGGTACATCCGTGCGTCCTCGAGCTCCCCCAAACATAGTGCCCTTCCAGGTTCGACCATAAAGGAGATGATATGGGTGCCCTGTGAACTCGTTGCCGTCTACTCCGATGACACAACTTTCTCCCCATCCAATGTGACACGCGTCCATCGCTTGCCGCATGGCATCAACATTCCCAATGCACTCAAAGGTATAATCGAGCCCTCCTCCCGTCATTTCCCTCAAATGTCCCGCTACATCGTCCACGTCTCTGGGGTTGACAAAGTCGGTCATCCCGAACTGGGTCGCGAGATCAGCTTTGGCAGGATTGATGTCCACGCCGATAATCCGACCTGCCCCTGCCATTTTCGCACCCTGAATCACATTGAGCCCGATGCCACCCAGGCCCCAGACGGCGACACTGGCGCCAGCCTCAACTTTCATTGTAAATATGACAGCACCGATGCCGGTTGTTGCTCCGCAGCCGATATAGCAAACTTTGTCCAATGGAGCGTCCTTACGGATTTTGGCCAAAGCAATCTCAGGTACGACAGTAAAGTTGGAAAAGGTGGAACATCCCATATAGTGATAAACAGGGCGTCCTTCATAGGAAAATCGACTAGTCTGGTCGGGCATCACTCCTCTAGCCTGTGTTTCCAACAACGCACTACACAGGTTTGTTTTCGGATGTAAGCAAAGATCGCACTCCCTACACTCGGGTGTATAGAGCGGAATTACATGGTCGCCTGGCTTTAGGCCATGGACGTTTCCGCCGACTTCCCTCACTATTCCGGCGCCCTCGTGGCCTAAGACGACAGGAAAGTACCCTCCAGGATTTCTCCCGTCCAATGTATAGGCATCGGTATGGCAGACTCCCGACGCCACTATCTCGACCAGGACCTCACCTTTTCTAGGAGCCGCCAGGTCAAGCTCGACAATCTCAAGCGGTTTGTTTGGCTCAAACGCCACAGCGGCCTTAGTTTTCATAGATAGTATCCAAGTCATTGTGCAAGTTAGGGGGGCCTATTGGCAATCACCCCTGAAATTCTTATGCGTAAAGGTCAAGTGCTCAACACCACACCAAAATCCTTTGTCTGGATTGATTCGTCGATCGCCATATACTGAAAATCGTTCCGAACGAACCATTCCATTTACTAGCCGACATTCTCGATAGCTGTCCGACTCAGCGGAATGACATATTTGGTCAAATAATGTCATTTTCGACCTTCGGACTTCCGGCATCCGTCTGCCAGACAAGACGGGACGAATCCAGCTAAACGACAACACAATGAAACATATCTGTGCCTGAATATGTTTGGCATCCCTACAAACAATTTGATTCTCGACAAGGCCTTTAGCAAATATGGATATGAATTGTCTGGGGATCTTTTCTAAGATATCAGACAAGACTCATGTTCTTTTTCAGCGACTCTTGTCGTCAACGACAGACGGCGATGGGCGTTCTACTGTAGTTGGAGGCGTACTGTGTTGAACACGTTACCCGTGAGCAGTTTTAAGTTGGCAAAGCCATTAAATCAGGAAAACGAGCGTCTTGCTTATGCCGATTTTCGCACGAAGGAGATTGAGCTCGGCGTACATCTTCCGCTTCTATATGTTGCTTCACCCAGAGGCAGAAAGGAGTAGAATCTGTACGTCGGCGACATTGGTGCCCGTTGCTCCCGTAACTAGTAAATCACCGGAGCTCTTTAGAGCGGCATAACTGTCGTTGTTCTCTAGTAAGGCGAGAGGGTCTTGACCACGCGCCCGAATACGAGAGACTGTTTCAGCATCGACAATACCACCAGCTGCATCTGTTGGTCCGTCTCGGCCATCGGTGCCTCCACTCAAAAGCACCCAATCGCGATTAAGGGGCAACGAATCAGCGATAATCGCTACACGCAAAGCCAATTCCTGATTTCTCCCTCCCAATCCAGTTCCCCGCACATCGACCGTCGTTTCACCTCCAAACAGAAGAGCGGCCGGGGACTGGCTCAGAATGGAACGACCCGCATGTAAGATACCCTGTGCTGCAGTAGCAACATCTCCAATCAATTGATCGGATACTACTTTGACCGCACAGTATTTTTCGGCCGCACGCTTGGCTGCACTGAGGCTAAGTTTGTTGGAACCGATCAAATGGTTAACGACGATTGAATTCCTAAAGCCTTCCTCCTGGTTGCTCCCAAGCGCTGCAAGGATGCTACTAGGGACTCGATTCGCTAGATTAGATTTCTTGAGGACGTGCATTGCATCAACCGGCGAGCCGATGGCGGCGGCTGTCGGCCCACTGGCAACAACGCGTAAATCATCACCAATGACATCGGAAAGGATATAGGCTGTCACCGGTGCAGGCGCTGCGAGGCGAGCTAATCCCCCTCCTTTTAGCCTGCTAACTTGCTGCCGCACCAAATTCATTTCGGTGATATCAAGTCCAGCGGATAGCAATAACTGGTTAAGCGCAATCTTGTCCTCAAGGGTCACACCCGGGACAGGTGCCGGAAGCAATGCCGAACCGCCCCCTGATATCAATACGATGACCTGATCAGGTGGTCTGGTAGTCTCAAGCAGCTCTAATACGCGGTTGCCCGCGAGAATGCCATTGGCATCCGGCAACGGATGGGACGAACGAATGATTTCTACCCCAGGTACATCCGCTTGGTTACCGTAATGGGTCACGAGAAGCGCCTGACGCTCGCCCACCACATGGGGTAACGCTTCTCTTAGCATTTCTGGCGCGGCCTTACCGATTGAAATTAGGAACGTTCTCCCGCCCTCGGCGGGTATTGGCAGCGGGTGGGTCACCAACGTGCGCTTCAAGGCCTCTGCAGGATCTGCTGCAGCCACCGCGCAGTCAAATATTGATTTCGCTCGAGCCCTGAGATTTTCGGTCGTTGCCAGATTCATGGTGAGGCTCTGTGGACATCCTGAAAATGCCGCCCATCGAGCTCGAGCGCCCCGGAGGCATAAAACAAATGCCAATCTGGGGTGTTCTGCGACTCCATCGTACAGCTAATAGATAGGATAACGCGCACAAAGTTTTGACACTTTTTCGCGCACACTCGATTCAATTGTGTCGTTGGCGTCCTCGCCATAAGTGGCAAGGCCATCGACTATCTCAACAATCCAATCAGCGATGTCTCGAAACTCCTGCTCTCCAAAGCCACGCGTAGTACCAGCCGAAGTCCCCAAGCGGACTCCTGAAGTGATCGTAGGCTTCTCAGGATCAAAGGGAATCCCATTCTTATTGGTAGTAATGCAGGCTCGGGAGAGCGCTTTTTCGACCCTATCTCCGGTAACTCCCTTTGAACGCAGGTCCACCAGCATAAGATGGGTATCTGTGCCCCCCGTTACTATATCCAGGCCACCCTTGATCAGCTGATCGGCCAACGAGTCTGCGTTTAAGCGCACTTGACGTATGTATTTTTTGAAGTCCGGGCGCAATGCTTCACCGAACGCTACCGCCTTGGCAGCAATGACATGCATTAGAGGACCACCCTGTATACCCGGAAATATCGCGCTGTTAACTTTCTTGGCGATTGATTCATCATTGGTCAGTATCATTCCGCCACGAGGTCCGCGCAGCGTCTTATGCGTCGTGGTGGTTACAACATGCGCATGCGGAAATGGAGAAGGATGCTCGCCTGCAGCTACCAATCCGGCAAAGTGGGCCATATCGACCATTAAATAGGCGCCAATTTCATCGGCGATTGCGCGCATGTGTTCAAAATCTATTACCCTGGGAATAGCGGAACCACCGGCGATGATCAGCTTCGGAACATGGACACGCGCTAACGCTTCAACTTGATCATAGTCAATTCTGTTATCTCGTGGACTTACACCATACTGAACTGCTTCGAACCACTTTCCGGACTGGTTCGGCGCCGCCCCATGGGTAAGATGGCCTCCAGAAGCCAGGTTCATCCCCATAATCGTACAGCCGGGTTCGAGAAGGGCCTGGAACACTCCCTGATTAGCTTGGGAACCGGAGTTGGGCTGGACGTTAGCGAAGGCACAACCGAACAGCTCTTGGGCTCGTTCAATTGCCAGGTTCTCAGTGACATCTACATGTTGGCAGCCCCCATAGTATCGTCTGCCTGGATAACCTTCTGCGTATTTGTTCGTCAATACGGTACCCTGCGCCTCCATAACGGCTTTGGAGACGATATTCTCAGAGGCAATCAGCTCTATCTCATCTCGTTGTCTATGCAACTCATCCTGGATGCTCGCATAGACTTCAGGATCGCTATCTGCCACGCCTTCTGTAAAGAAGCCAGCCAATTTTTGACGTGTATTCATCTTAAAATACCCGAATAGTGAATAGAGATTAAACGCAAGTGCTGACACGCTAAATAACGCGATCTCTGGGCTCTCGTCCTTCGAAAAAGTCATCCAGATTCTCAATTACGCGAAATCCCATAGCCTGACGAGTCTCAAGAGTTGCGCTGCCTAGGTGTGGCAGCAGTACGGTCTTACCACACTCCAGCAAACTCGCATTGATTATTGGTTCACCCTCGAAGACGTCCAGGGCTGCCCCGCCAATGCTGCCATCTTCTAGCGCTTCGGCGAGAGCGAACTCATCAATAACTTCGCCTCGGGCGGTGTTGATGATGTATGCATCTCTATTCATAAGGCGCAGCCTTTCCGCGTTGATAAGGTGGCGATTGGATGAACCGCCGGGACAGTGTAACGATAGAAAATCACATTGCGGTATCAGCTCATCTAATGTGTCCACCTGACGTGCACCGCACTCGGCAAGAGCTTTACTACTTATGGCACTTCGATTGTAAACAACAACGTTCATGCCGAAGCCATGATGCGCACGGCGAGCTACTTCCTGGCCAATTCTTCCGAAACCGATAATGCCCAATCTCTTTCCTGACACCTTCGTGCCGACCATGTGTGTTGGCGCCCAACCCGACCACTTACCCGAGCGCAATTCCCGCTCGCCTTCGCCGGCGCGGCGGGCTACCATCAACATCAGCATTATAGTCAGATCGGCAGTGCACTCCGATAAAACACCTGGTGTGTTTGTTACTGTCAATCCCAGGGCGCGAGCTGACTCTTCACAGATATGACTGTAACCGACACCGAAATTTCCCAGAAACCTCGTCTTAGGTGAGGCGACATCTAGTACTTCAGCGTTCAAGCTATCTGTGACGGTTGGCAATATAGCGTCATACTTTATGAGCGCCTCTTTAAGCTCCGTCGGAGTTAGTGCTCTATCCTGCCTGTTGAATGTAGTATCGTATGTCTCGGACAGTCGGGACTCGACGGCATTTGGCCAACGTCGAGTCACAAATACTGATGGTTTTCCCATCACTAAAACCTCTTTGATAAAAGTTGTGACTTGCCTAGGCAACAAGCCTTATCAGCCGCTGAACTAGCAGATTAATCCATACCACTGGCGATTTAATCGCTATCAGCCGAAACAACCGTGGGCCAGCAATACCTCGATTCTAGTCAGGCTACGCAATCTACGGGAAAATGCTTGTCCATCACTTCTCCAACGCGAGCGCGATCCACATCGCATCCCATCTCAAGGAGGACATCCATAAAGCGGCCAACGATATCCCTGACGGCCCCAGCATTTAGCTGATTGAGTATTCCAATGCGAACCTGTATTGGCTCGGACAATGTCGGCCAGAGACCAAATCCATTGGCTCGGCACAGCTCGACCAATTCCCCTTCACGCCCTGACAAATCCGCGGGCAAGTTCAGCACGACCAAGCTGCTCATATCCGAGGTAACTTCGCATCCCATAGTAGTCACTGCTTCCCTCAAGGCGACCTCGTGCTTACGATATGACTCAGCGCGCTTCTGAAGACCCTCCTTCAATGCCAACCGCAAAGACTCATGAAAGGCGGCCACGGCATAAGGTGAGTGCGTTCTATGATAAGTGCCTTTCTCGACGTCCTGCCCTCCAATGATCCCCCAGTGTCGCGCCTCAAAGATCGGATGGTGGACGTACGTATAGGCACCATTTTTTATTAGCGTATCAATATAGACATCGCGGAAACTTACGGGTGCATAGGTCAGGGGAAGGCAGCAAAGTCCCTTCTGGGGGCACGATGCCCACGCTACGACTCCCGGGTAATCGTCGATTGCGAATGCCTCCACCCCAAAGGAGGAGACTGCATCTACCAATCCCATCACTCCATGACGTTTACATGCATCCGAGAAAGCCCGGATATCGTTGATGCGCCCAGACCCAGTCTCCCAGTGAGCCATGAAAGCCCATTTGGGCTGGTGTTCCTCAAGTGCAGCGTCTATACACTCTTCAGACACAGACTCCCCGTGTTCCGCTTTAATAACAACTACACTTTTAGCCAGCGGGTTGAGCGAATCCTCCGCCAGTTCATCAGGGGTTGCCGCCTTTATTCTGAGAGTGAGTGCATCAATACTAGAGAATGTTCCGTTGCTAAAGGCAACGACTTTGTCACCAGGCATAACTGCGGAAAACATCGCATCAAGTCCACTCCAGCCAGTGCCAGCCACTGCGAACGTATGTATGTTTGTGGTACCCCAAAGTTCCCGAAGCATGTGCTTACATTCAATCAATCCTCGTAACACATCACTCTGCATATGATCGGCAACACCGGCTGTCGCGAAGGCCTGTAGCACCCTTTCATCCGTGTGGCCTGGCCCCGGACCTGCCGCCAACGTTTGCGGAATCTCCAACTTTGGATATCTATCAATCGCCATGTGCGGTGCCGCTCCCATATATAATTTTCATGCCGTTCTCTACGCCGTGCCTGCCCATTGAAATCAATGCAAGGCAAGTGCCGACAATACGCTCGGCGCACGTAACGGGTGATCAGCGCGTTTTCCCACAGATACGGGTGGCGAACTGATCCCCCGTCAAACCAAATATCGCATCGAACTGGTAATTTCCATTATGCGGGCAAAGAAACGAATGATTTTGGAGATCAATTTTAGACCGTAGTGTTCAATACAAAGGAAACAGGCACCGCAATGTCGCGTCGTCCTGTATTGACGAACGCTATTCTGCTCACTTATATCCGAGCAACCAACGTACAACCTAGGAGGGTCAGCCGCCGATCTGAGGTGTGTGAATTGCCAACGGCAAAATCTACGCTGTCTTATTGTTGGGTGGCTAAGTCTCAGCTTTTTGCCTGGTTGGAAGAACCCCAGCAACGGAAAGCAGAAGGACTAATCCATTCGACCAAATCCCACTGCTGAGACGAAAATTCACATGATATTTGTCCAAAGCATGAAATTTGAATCTGCCATGATCAGAGCTAATCTGGATATCAACTGCTCGCAGTGGCGGGCCCTTGCGGACACGTTTTCGCCCTAGGTTCGAAGAAGAGATCTGTTGCAGCAGGTTATAGGGGTATCTTCGCACGAGACAAAACAATGGGATCAGGTATTCTGTTGTCAGCGGTGTATGGCGCTACCCTGAGCTCGGACTGACCAGAACTGGAACTTTCGAGTGTTTCACTTAGCTCAACACCAAGTACCGCTACAACTCAAGACAGATTGATATCTCTTCTATTGAGGTAGGCCTGCGAACTGCCCAAGGTTCAGCTCGCAGGCACACTTTGGTAAAACTCTACGAACAGAGTTAAGGTAGGACAAAAGTAGTCTCAGCTCAGCCCCTGTTACTACTACGCGATATCACCTCATCCTGCATTTCCGGCGACAGATCGTTGAAGTACGCCGAGTAGCCCGATACCCGAATCAGCAGGTTGGGGTGCAGCTCCGGGTTGTCCCGCGCCTCAATCAGAATCTTCGGATCCAGCATATTGGCCTGCACCTGCATACCGTGCCGCTTGAAGTACACCTTATACAAGCTGGCTAGCGCATCTCGTCCCTCTTCACAGTCGTAACTGGAGGCATCCAGCTTGATATTGAAATTAATACCATTGGCGAACTTCTTGTAGTCGATGCGGTTCATGGAGTTCAACAACGCAGTGGTACCTCGCTTGTCCGCTCCGTTTTCAGGCGCAAAACCCGAGGCGAAGGTCTCACCAGCCCGGCGACCGTTGGGTGTAGCGCTAGTCAAACTGCCAAAATGCGTATGGGAAGTATTGGAGTACACGCCCGCCAGGTACTGGCCGCCACGGGTATTCTTGCCCAGCGCGTGAATGGAATCGGAGTAGTGATCACCGACCCACTTCATCCAGGCATCCGCCTTGGGAATGTCGTTGCCAAATTTATCGATGCCTTCCAGCCTGGTCCGCACAACCTCATCCGAGAGGTTGTCTTTCAGGTGCGCAACCAACTCCTCAAGGGTGAGCCACTTGTCCTCGAACACAGCACTCTCAATAGCCCCCAGGGAATCGGCCACGACCGCCATGCCGGTGCCCTGGATACCGGAGAAATTGTACTTCGCGCCACCCTGCGTAGAGCAAACGCCCTGCTCCAGGCAGCCTTCGAGTGTAGCGCTGGTAAGAGGGGTGGGGTGGTGCTTGGCGTGAAAACGCTCTACCGCCTGCAGATCCCGATGGAGTTTGGCTAGCTGATGTTTTGTCTGCACATCGTAGGCGTCCAATACGTCATCCATGCTCTTCATGCTGGAGACCGGGGGTGTCTTGACACCGATCTGTCGGTCAGAACCAAACTGGCACCCCTCGTTGAGCGCCATTTCCAGGGCCAGGGCCATGTTG
>NZ_QEWO01000012.1 GCF_003402235.1 Parahaliea mediterranea | reverse complement strand
AGGGTGGCTGAATGCCAATCCCCAGCAGCAGAATATCGTCGCTGCGCATGTTGCCATTCCTTGTCTTTCGGTGCGCGGTAGGATGCCCCAGCATGTGGTCTAATTCCACTCAGAGTGACGAGGAGCCGCATTTCATTGACCAGCCTGAAATTGCCACCAGAGCTCCCTAATCTCATATCACCGGCATGTAAAATCCGGTAGTCACTCTGTTCCTATTCATTGCGGCGCAATCTGACCGCATACCCCAGCATCGTGCCATTCGCTCCACGAGGAATGGCACGATGGCACACCACAGCAGCCGCAACATCCTATGGCACCGCGCTATCGCCGTGCTGCTGGCCGTCTCTGCCCTGACTATCGAGCCCGTACTGGCTGGGGACGGTGCCACCGAGCATGCCCAACTGGCGGCGCTGATCCGCCAACTCGACATGATCGACCGTCTGGCCGAGCACAATGCCAGCCTGCCTCGCCAGGACGGCAGCCGCTACCACTTCGACTACGAGCGCCTGCACAAGGATATTGAGCGCGTTCGCCAGGGGGTTCGCGATTATCTGGCACCCAAGCGCGCTCAGCCACGAGATCCTGTTGAGCTGCTTGGCCAGTATCGCCGAGCCTCTGAGGCGGATCAGTGAATACCGCCCAGGCGACCGCCTTTCAGGCGAATTCCGGCTTTACGGCAGCGGACGTGTCCGTGGTGCTCGTCAGCCTGGTGTTTGCGGTGCTGCTGCTCTGGGGTGTCTGGGCACTGCGCACGGCCTATGTCGGCTGGGCCGAAGCACGCATCTCTCAACGTCAGTTCCTGGGTGTCGCTGTGCGGTTCGTGGTGATGTACGTGGTGCTGACTTTCTTCCTGCTGTCTTGACCTCCTGAGGACTTCACCATGTTCAGTGATATGACTTCTCGCTACCGCCACCTGGTCCAAATCGCTCACCGGTTTAGTGCAGCCTTGCTCACCTTCAGCCTGGCTCCGCTAGTTCACGCCCAGGGACTGCCTACCCTGGAAGACCCCTCCCGAGGTGCCGGCAGCGGTATCATGGAAACCTTGCGCAATTACGGTTACGACATTGTGCTGCTGGTGGCGTTGCTGGTGGTGGCCTCAATGTTTGTCGGTATCTGCTACCACGCCTACAGCACTTACTCGGAAATCCATACCGGCCGCAAGACCTGGGGCCAGTTCGGCCTGACCGTGGCAGTCGGCGCGATTCTGCTGGTCGTGGGTATCTGGCTGCTGACCGAAGCCACCGGCATTCTGTAAGGGCCGCGCGACATGACGGACCTTGCGGAGCGCCAGCACGACGACGCGGTGACCTTCCTGCCACACCGGCTCAATCGGCAGCCGGTGGTGGTGCGCGGGCTAACGGCAGATGAGCTGTGGATCTGTGTTGGCCTGTGCGGTAGCGCCGGGCTGCTCATCGGTCTGGTGCTGGCCTGGCTGACCGCAACCATAGCGGTGATGCCGACGGTGGTGGTGATCACGGTCGCCTTCGGCGTCTTTGTCGGTGGCAATACGCTGCGCCGCCACAAGCGAGGGCGCCCGGACACTTGGCTGTACCGGCAGCTCCAATGGCGAATCGCACTGCGGTATCCAGGCTTTGGTTCCCTGGTTGGTGGTGCCGACCTGGTCACACGGTCGGGGTATTGGACGACCCGTAGGCCATCGCCATGAGCCGGTTCAAGAATGAGATCACCCATCTTCAGGCCCATATCAAGACCCTGCGCCTGGGTGCACTCGCATTGTTGGCGATAGCTCTGGTTCTGGGGATGGGCTGGTGGAATGCGCCCCGCGACCTCACCATCCATGTGCCTCCGGACTTGCGTTCCGGCAGTGTGCGCCCCTGGTGGGACGTGCCACCCGAGTCGGTCTATGCCTTTGCCTTCTACATTTTCCAGCAGCTCAACCGCTGGCCCACCAACGGGGAAGAGGACTACGCGCGCAATATCCATGCGCTGTCACCCTACCTGACGCCCGCCTGCGGGCACTTTCTCAAGCTCGATTACGAGCAACGACAGCGTACGGGCGAGCTGCGTCAGCGGGTTCGAGGCATCTATGAGATTCCGGGCCGTGGCTTTGGTGATGATCCCACCCAGCGCGTGCGGGTGGTCTCCCACCGGGACTGGGTCGTCACCCTCGATATTGCCGCCGATGAGTACCACGGCACCGAGCAGGTCAAACGTGCCCTGGTGCGCTATCCGCTCAAGGTGGTGCGCTTGGATATCGACCCGGAGCGCAATCCCTTTGGCCTCGCGCTGGATTGCTACGACGGCACACCGCAGCGCATTGAGGCAGAACCCTCTTCACCCCCTGTCGCTCCGGTGACCCGGTAAAGGAGTTGCCATGAACCGCTTAATCGCCACGTTGTTTTGTTGCGCGCTGTCCCTTGGCTGGATAGCCAACAGCCACGCGGTGGAAATTCTCACCTGGGAACGGCTGCCGCTGGCCGTGCCTTTGGTGGTCGGTCACGAGCGGGTGGTGTTCATCGACCGCAACGTGCGCGTGGGTGTGCCCGCTTCGATCGGCAACCGCTTGCGGGTGCAAAGCGCCGGTGGTGCTCTCTACCTGTTGGCCCAGGACAGCATCGAACCCACGCGCCTGCAACTGCAGGACGCCGATGACGGCACCCTGATTTTGATTGATATCGCAGCGAGCGCCGGTGATGCACCGCTCGAACCGGTGCGCATTATTGAAGATCAGACCATCAGCCCCCGTTATGGCGGCACGGCACCACAAGACCCCGAGTTGCCGAATGCCACCACCCCGAATCCCGCGCGGGAGACGCCGGTTCCGGTGATTCTGACGCGCTATGCAGTGCAAAGCCTCTACGCACCGCTGCGTACCGTCGAGCCCGTGAACGGTCTCTCGCGCGGGAACCTTCCTCGTAATATGGATATGGACACCCTGCTGCCCACATTGCCGATCAGCGCCAAGGCACTGGCCACCTGGCGTCTGGAGGATCACTGGGTCACCGCAGTCCGTCTGACCAATACCGCCAGCCGGTGGGTTGCACTCGACCCGAGAGCCCTGCAAGGTGACTTTGTCGCCGCGACCTTCCAGCACCCCAACCTGGGGCCTGCCGGGGATTCACGGGACACCACAGTGGTGTACTTGGTAACCCGTGGCCATGGCCTGGCGCAAGCGCTGCTGCCGGCCATCAGCCCCATTGATGCCACGATCAACCTGCCCGCATCAGCTGCCTTTGGTGATGCGGAGGGAGCGGGCCATGCACAGTAACGGTCTACTCAAGTGGCTGATGCTGCCGGTGGTGGCGCTGTTGGTGTTCGCCGGTATCCGGCTGTTTTCCGTTGATTCCGGCAGTGGAGGCATGCCTCCAGATGCTGGCTTGGCACTCACTCCGGAGGAGAAGCGCGCCCTCGGCATCGAGGGGGACACCCCGCACGACACGGTGGCCACCCTGGTCGCCCAGGTGCGGCAGTTGCGCAATGAGCTGCAATCATCCCTGTCCGACAACCGCACTCAGCGCGCGGAGAACGACCGCTTGCGTCAACGCGAGCGCTCCATCGAGCAGCGCATCCAGACCGCACTGGATACCGAGCGTGCCCAGCTGCGCCAGGACCGTGAGCAGGTCGCCAGTGAACGCCAACAGGCCCAGAGTCTGTTACAGGACCTGCAACGCCAGTTCCAGGCGATGTTAGGTCAGGGTGACCATGCAGATCTGCCCGTCGGTTTGGGGCTTGAGGCCGGTGACGGCGAAGGCTTCGGCGCTGGGGTACGCTGGATCGAGCCGGACGACGCCCAGCCCGTAGAGAATCGCAGTAACCAGCGCGGCAGTTTCGCCTTTCCCAACGCTTTTGGGCCTGCCCGGGGCGCGATCGACTCGGCCAACGAGTCTCTGGGGCGGGCCACCGACGGCCAGGTGGGCGCGTCTTCGCTGAAAGCCGTCTACACCGTGCCTGCCAACGCCACCTTGATGGGCTCGGTGGCCATGACGGCGCTGATCGGTCGGGTGCCTGTTGATGGCACGGTCAACGATCCCTACCCGTTCAAGGTGGTCATCGGCCCCGACAATCTCACCGCCAACGGCATCGACATCCCGGATGTCGCCGGTGCCGTGGTCAGCGGTACCGCCTCGGGGGATTGGACGCTGTCCTGTGTGCGCGGCCAGATTCGCTCGATCACCTTTGTGTTTCAGGACGGCACCATCCGCACATTGCCGGAAGAGGACGGGCGGAACACCAGCAGCAATCGCAGCAGTAACGACATCCTCGGTGGGCTTGGCTGGATCAGCGATCCCCACGGCATTCCCTGTGTCACCGGTGAACGGCGCAGCAACGCCCAGCAATACCTGGGCACCCAGGCACTGATTACCGCCGCGGGCGCCGGTGCCGCTTCGATGATCGACTCCGATAGCGGACGGATGTCCTACATCGGCAGCGATGGATCACTGGGCACCGTCGGCATCTCCGCCAATGAAGCCATGGGACAAATCCTCGCCGGTGGTGTGCAAGACATGTCCCAGTGGGTCAACAAGCTCTACGGCCAGGCCTTCGCGGCGGTCTATGTGCAGCCGGGCGCTCAGGTGGCCGTGCACATCGAGCAATCCCTCACCATCGATTACGACGCCACCGGGCGCCGGGTCGATCACCGACTCGGAGGCCCCCATGTTTCGGAGCTCGATTAACACGCTGGGCATCAAGGGCACCGCGTTCATTTTGAGCGCACTGCTGTTGACCGGTTGCGCCACCACCAAGGACGAACTGCTCACCCACGACGGCCAGACCATGCACGACATCTGGAGCCGTGAAGCGGGGAGTGGCACCGGTGGCGGCCGCGTCGCCCGTGAACTCCTGGATGCACGTCAATCGTTACGTCGCCCGCTGACGTCAGAGGAGATCGACGGGGCTGCGGCTGACCAGGCCCGCTACAGCCGCACGGCGCAAAACGAGATCTACAGCCAGTTCAAACGCCTGCCCAATCCCGATCTGGTGATGTACGTGTTTCCGCATCTGGCGGGCACCGACCCGGTACCGGTGCCAGGGTACAGCACCGTGTTTCCCCTGTACCAACGGGTGCAATACGCCCTGCCCGGCGAGCGGGTGGAGGACTACTGATGGCCAAGTCATTGCCCTGGCCATGGCGGGCGCCACGCCGTTCCCCTGAGGACAACCGTGTTCCCACTGAAGCATCCAACAGCTGGGAACGTCACCTCGATACCCTGCACGACCAAGGCATTCCCACGCCGGGCAGCCCGCGTGATGGGGGACGCTCTTCCGCCACAAAGTCGGATGAACAGCGTCTGTACGACGTCAAGCCGTCGTTCGTCGACTTACTGCCCTGGGTGGAATACCTGCCGGATACCGAAAGCCTGCTGCTGGACGACGGCGAATCAGTCGCGGCGTTCTTTGAGCTGACTCCCATCGGTACCGAGGGGCGGGAAGCCCAATGGCTGCTGCAGGCCCGCGATGCGCTGGAAAATGCCCTGCAGGATAGCTTCGATGAGCTGGACGGTCAGCCCTGGGTGGTGCAGCTCTACGTTCAGGATGAAACCGACTGGTCCAGCTACCTGAACACCCTGCGCGACTACATCCAGCCCCGCGCCCAGGGCAGTGCCTTCAGCGCCTATTACCAGCGCTTTTTGGCCCACCACCTGCGCGCCATCGCCAAGCCCGGTGGCCTGTTCGAAGACACCACCGTCGCCCGCCTGCCGTGGCGCGGTCAGTCCCGACGGGTGCGACTGGTGATCTATCGCCGCGCTCCCGGTGTTTCCCGGCGTCGGGGACACACCCCGGAACATGCCTTGTCCGCAGTCTGTGACCGATTGCTGGGTGGGCTGGCCAATGCCGGCATCAAAGCCCGTCGCCTTCAGGCCGCAGACATACACGCCTGGCTGATGCGCTGGTTCAACCCGAACCCCACGTTACTCGGGACAACCGCAGCGGACCGCGAGCGCTTCTACCAGTTGACCGCCTACCCCGAAGAGTCGGAATCGGGAGAGGTCGAACTGGCCAGTGGTACGGATTTCTCGCAGCGACTGTTCTTCGGCGAGCCTCGCTCCCATGTTGACCACGGCGTGTGGTATTTCGATGGCATGCCACACCGGGTCATGGTGCTCGACCGCTTACGCACACCACCCACCACCGGTCATATCACCGGGGAGACCCGCAAGGGTGGGGATGCCTTCAACGCCCTGTTCGACCAGATGCCCGATGACACCGTGATGTGTTTGACCCTGGTGGCCACGCCCCAGGATGTACTCGAAGCGCACCTGAACTACCTGGGCCGCAAAGCCCTTGGCGATACGCTGGCCTCCGAGCAGACGCGACAGGATGCGCAGGAAGCCCGCTCGCTGATCGGCAGCGCCCACAAACTCTATCGCGGTGCCTTGGCGTTCTATCTGCGCGGACGCGACCTGGCCGAACTGGATGCCCGCGGCTTGCAGCTGGCCAACGTGATGCTCAACACCGGCCTGCAGCCGGTGCGCGAGGAGGATGAGGTCGCGCCCCTCAACAGCTATCTGCGCTGGCTGCCCTGTGTGTTTGATCCGGCCAAAGACCGGCGTCAGTGGTACACGCAGATGATGTTCGCCCAGCATGCGGCCAACCTCTCGCCCCTGTGGGGCCGCAACCAGGGCACCGGCCACCCGGGCATCACCTTTTTCAATCGCGGCGGCGGCACTATCACCTTCGATCCACTTAACCGCAAAGACCGGCAGATGAATGCCCACCTGTTTCTGTTCGGGCCGACCGGCTCCGGCAAGTCCGCCACCCTGAACTACATCCTCAATCAGGTGGTGGCCATCTACCGGCCGCGGCTGTTTATTGTCGAGGCCGGTAACTCCTTCGGGCTGTTCGGGGATTTTGCCAAGCGACTGGGGCTCACCGTCCATCGGGTCAAGCTCGCTCCCGGTGCCAACGTCAGTCTGGCCCCGTTCAGCGATGCCCGGCGTTTGGTCGACAGCCCCAGCGAGGTCTACACCCTGGATGCCGACGCGCTGGACGATGACAGTCTTCTGGAAACCAGCCCGGAAGACCTGGAGCAGCGCGACGTCCTGGGTGAGCTGGAAATCACCGCCCGGTTGATGATCACCGGCGGGGAGGACAAGGAAGAGGCGCGAATGACCCGCGCCGATCGCAGCCTGATTCGCCAGTGCATCCTCGATGCGGCCCGCTGTTGTGTACGGGCCGAGCGCACCGTGTTGACCGAGGACGTGCGCGATGCCCTGCGCCAGCGCAGCAACGATTCCACGCTGCCCGAGGTGAGACGCGCCCGATTGCTGGAAATGGCCGATGCCATGGACATGTTCTGTCAGGGTCTGGATGGCCAGATGTTCAACCGTCCCGGCACCCCCTGGCCCGAGGCTGACATCACCATCGTTGATCTGGCCACCTTTGCCCGCGAGGGCTACAACGCCCAGCTGTCCATTGCCTATATCTCCCTGATCAACACAGTCAACAACATCGCCGAGCGCGACCAGTTTCTGGGGCGGCCCATCATCAACGTCACCGACGAGGGGCACATTATCACCAAGAACCCCTTGCTTGCCCCTTACGTGGTCAAGATCACCAAGATGTGGCGCAAGCTGGGGGCCTGGTTCTGGCTGGCGACGCAAAACCTGGACGACCTGCCCAAGGCCGCCGAGCCCATGCTGTCGATGATCGAATGGTGGATCTGCTTGTCCATGCCCCCGGACGAAGTGGAGAAGGTCGCCCGTTTTCGGGAACTCAATCCCGCCCAGAAAGCGCTGATGCGCTCGGCACGCAAGGAGTCCGGCAAGTTCAGCGAAGGCGTGATCCTGTCGAAGTCGATGGAGGTGCTGTTCCGCGCCGTGCCGCCGAGCCTCTATCTCGCCATGGCGATGACCGAACCCGAAGAAAAAGCCGAGCGCCACCAGTTGATGGGCGAGCACGGCATCAGCGAGCTGGATGCCGCCTTCAAGGTGGCGGAAAAGATCGACCGGGCGCGCGGTATCGAACCCTTATTGCCAGAGGACTTTGACCCAAATCCCGAAATGCCTGCCGACGATGTCGGCGACATGCCCAGGTAGCCACGATCTTCAAGGCTACGGTGTGGTTTCGACCACGCTGATCGACCGGTTCGCTCCGCATCCCTCGCGCGAACGTCCATCACCCGTGATGGAGGATGTCCCATCAATCCGGCCCGCTTCGGGCCTTTGTCCCCAGGGGGCCTTGCCCCACGGGACAGGTGCCTCCAATTTTACCCAGGAGGTTCCCATGAGTCTTTCCGAAACCGTCACCGACGGTACCACCTGCGAGCTCGTTGACTATGCGAGTATTCAGGACGATCCGCTGATTCGCCAGGCTATCGGCGTACTGGAAGAGCGGATTTTCAAACGCGGTGATGCACTGACCAGTCCCGCTGCTGTACGAGAGTACCTGCAGCTCAAACTAGCCGGCGAGGCAATGGAGGTTTTCTCCGTCGTCTTTCTGGACACACGTCATCGCGTCATTGCCTACGAGCCCATGTTCAAAGGCACGATCGACGGAGCCACCGTGTATCCACGCGTGGTGGTCAAGCGCGCGATAGAGTACAACAGCGCGGCTGTCATTCTTGCCCACAATCACCCCTCGGGTGTGACTGACCCCAGCCAGGCCGATCAGGCCATCACCACCCGCCTGAAATCGGCACTTGAGCTGATAGACGTGCGGGTA
The DNA here is from genome assembly GCF_003402235.1 of Parahaliea mediterranea. GTDB lineage: Bacteria > Pseudomonadota > Gammaproteobacteria > Pseudomonadales > Halieaceae > Parahaliea > Parahaliea mediterranea. The sequence continues at coordinate 24,204 of NZ_QEWO01000012.1, read as the reverse complement.
CTGGACCACTTCATCATCGGCGAAGGCGTTCCTTTCTCGTTTGCCGAGGCGGGACTGTTGTAATCCCTGAGGTGCCTTCGGGCACCTCATATTTCAAATCATCGGAAAACAAAACGGTTACGCGCCTGTGCGCTTTTGTGATGGCCGCGCTGACCGTCGCGTTCGATGATCAGGGCTTGTCGATTGATGCCGGGAGACGCTATGTCTTCACTCACCCCCGCCAAAGCACTACCCCCGGTTCAGGCTTGCCTGACGACAGTCGCTGCTGTGCTGACCGCCGTCATGCTGGCTACGCCTGTCCATGCCCTGGATGCTGATGTTGTGGTCTTCACTGACCGCCATCACCCCGTGGTGGCGCCCACTGGCGTGCGCATCGTCCACCTGGATGCGGCACATCACCTTAAAGCCCGGTTGAGCGCCGATCTGCCCAAGGACCCTGAACAAGCCGCCAGCGTAGCTCGTCAACGCCTGCAGGATGGCGGGGTAGCCCTGCAAAAACGACTGGCAATCGCCTACCAGGGCCTCGTTGATGCCTGGAGTCTTGGTGTCACCAATATTCCGGCCGTTGTCGTCGATAGGCAGTATGTCGTCTATGGCAACCCAGATGTGTCACGGGCGCTGATCGACATCGCGACTTTTCGGAGAGCCCGGCCATGACGCCGGTTCGGAAGAAACTCCACTCCGCTATTGCCGCCATCCTTCTGGGTGTGTCTTCATCTGTACTTGCCCTCGATACCGCCACCATTGCCGGATCAACCCTGTCACCGGACTGCATCAGTTATCGGGTACGCGGCATCTGCTATTGGCTGCTGTGCACGCTGTATAGCTGCTCCGTAGAAACGTCCGTCAAGGTTGAGCACTACGTGCCCGATGCGGTGGTCTCCAGCTACGCCAACACGGGCGAGAATCCCTGGGTCGAAGTGCGCGCCATGAGCCTGCCGAACCCGAGCGCTCAGGGCGGCGGTGACGGCACCACCAACGAAGAACACGAGAACAACTTGGCCAAGTTCAAGAACGCCGATGTCATTGGCCATCCCGGGGCGACTGTTTTCAGCCAGTTTGTCAGCCAATGGGGATATTCCTGCGCGGGTGCGGGTACAGCCTTCATGCCCTATCTGCTGAGCACTCTGGATACCGTCGCCTGGCGGTACAACATCCCCGAAGCCCTGTATCCGGAGGCGCTGATACCCGGTATGCGCGAGATCGGCACCCGCTGGGGACTGAACCTGTGGGGCAATGTCTACCCCCGCGGCGGATTCCTGCATCAGGTCGATGACCACAAGTCTGCCGCCGTGGTTGCCCAACGCGCCGGCGACATCGTCACGCGCCGAGGGCAGCCTCATGTGTATCAGCCATTGCTGGCCAGTGCCCGCAGCGGTTACTGGCCAGCGGGCGCATTGATGGAAACCGACGCCTCTACCGGCAAATGGCAGGAGCTCACCCCAACGCTCAGCAACAGCTGTGCCGTGTTCCCCCACAGCGGACTCAAGGTCCAGGCGCAACGGGGGGACTACGCCTGGGCACTCTGGCGGCCCTATGCCTGCTGCCAACGGCAGGGCCAGGTGTTTCTGGGCAGTATTGATTTCAACTGAGGGCGGACGGATGCGCACACCCATCAAAAATACACTGCTGACCGCCGGCTTGGTTCTGACCCTTGGCAGTACTGCGGTGTCAGCTCAGACCACCATTAACGACTACGGCTTTCACCATCGCGGCAGCGTCATCGGTGACGACGTGCTCTATACCATCGGTGGTGGCCGGGCGGTTTCCATGGAACCGGTCGGGCCGATGCAAACCCTCGGCGTCGGTGTGGGCTGGAACAGCAATCTGATCTGCGGCGACATGAGCATCACCACCACCTTGCAGAACCAGCTCAACGGCATCACCAACGGCTTCCAGACGATCATGAGCAACGTGATCCAGAACGCCACCGCGGCGGTCGCCTCTCTGCCGGCACTCATCATTCAACGAGCCGACCCAGGACTGTACAATCTGCTGACCAACGGCATCCTGCAGGCTCGGCTGGATTTCGATCGCTCGAAGCTCACCTGCCGCGCCATCGCTGAACGCATGGCGGATACGGCCGGTGGACAATTGGGCTGGGATCAACTGGCCGAAGGCATGGTGCTCAAGCAGGCAGTCGGCAGCACCGATGCGGTCTCGGCCATCGAACAGGCGGAGACCAGCCGGGGCAATGACGGCGTGCCCTGGGTCGGCGGGGGCAATGCCGGTGGTTCAGGGCAGGCGCCCATTCGCGTGGTGGGGGATGTCACCCGCGCCGGTTACAACCTGCTCAACGGTCGCTCGGCAACCGACACCTCCTCCATCGACAGCCTGACCTGTGGCCACCGACTGAGCTGTCAAACCTGGTCATCGCCGGAGGCGGCGGCCACCTGGGCGACACGGGTGCTGGGCGAGCAGGAGCAACGCACCTGCGACAGCTGCACCAAGACCCGCACCACGCCTGGCGTGGGCCTGACGCCGCTGATTCAAGAGGAGTTCGAGGACAGGATCGAGGCCTTGCGGAATCTTCTGGCTGGCTCCACACCCACCACCTTCGAGCATCTCGATCAGGCGGGCAGCGTATCCCTGCCCATTACCCGCGGCGTCATCGAGGCGCTGCGGGACGAGCCGGATCAGGACATTCTCGCTCGCCGCCTGGCCTCCGAAATCGCCCTGGCCAGCGTGCTGGAAAAAGCCTTGCTGCTGCAGCGCACCCTGTTGGCCGGACGCAAGGAACCCAACGTAGCGGCCAATCAACTCGCTCAGGATGCGGTAGCCCGCGAAAGTGACCTGTTGGCCCAGGAGATCAACAGCCTCAAAACCGAGCTGGAACTGCGTCGCGAACTGGCCGCCAACTCGCCCATGGCCATCATCCAGCGCCACAGCAATCGCAGTGAGGTTTCGCGGGGTATCTACCAGGGCGACACCGAGCGCAATCGCCTGGATGCCATTCAGCAGGCGCCCACGCCAGGCAATCCCCAATGACAGGCTTCAGGCGTGTATTGACTCACCCGCTGGCAAAAGCGCTTGCCTGGGTCACGCTCATCCTGGGAATCGCCATGGGCGTCAATCTGGCTGGCATTACCGTATTGGGCAACCTCTCCGGCTGGAGCCAGTGGCTGGACGCGCACGCCAGTCATTTCCTGATCTGGCGACTGGGTCTGTACAGCTTGACGATTTACGGATGGCTGCGCATGAGGCGTCGGCTGTACCGAGATGCCGAAAACCGGGCGGCTCGCCAGCGGCTGGTTCGGGCAGAGATCGGCGCCGTCGCAGCCATCACCCTGCTCGAAGCCAGCGTTCTGCTGACTTGATGCCGATAGCCGGAACCCGCCATGACGCTCTATACCTCCGACTATCTCGAGTACTACCTGACCCTGGTGGGCTGGATCATCCACAACGGCATTTGGGATGTGCTGGTGGCCAGCGGCATCTTCGCCGTGCCGTTTCTGGCCATCGTCGTACAGGAATGGCTGAAAGCCCGGGCCGAAGGGGCCGACGAGGGCAACAAGGGTGTGCTCTCCTCGATGCGTATCGAGAACCGCGTTTGGGTGGCCATCGTGGTCATCCTGTTCACGGGCATCCCATTCATTCCCGTCGATCTGAGCACCATCCAGTTCGACCGTACACGCTCCGAGCAGTGCCAGGTCAACGTACCGGAGCCTTCAGAGACTACCTGGACGACCTCGTTCACCACCATCAACGATCAAAGCGCCCTGGTGCCTGTCTGGTGGTTCTTCATGCACAGCCTGTCCAAAGCCGTCACTGGCGCTGCGGTAGCCGCCATTCCCTGTGGCACCGATCTGCGACAGATGCGCATGGACATCGATAGCACCCGCATCGCCGACCCCTTACTGGCCCAGGAAGTCGCGGATTTTACCCGCGACTGCTACGGGCCGGCGCGCGCCAGGCTGTTCATGAGCCGACCGGCACTGAACGACGAGCAGATGAACGACGTCACCTGGATCGGCTCGCGTTACTTCCTGGATACCGCCGGCTTCTACGACACCTACCGCTCACAAGCTCCCCGGGATGCCTGGCCCTACAACGATAGCCGGGATGCCGGCCTGGCTGAAGTGACCAGCGGCGGGGGCTACCCAAGCTGCCGGGACTGGTGGCTGGACGGCAGTGCAGGCCTGCGAGAACGCTTGCTCACCCAAGTTGATCCCAATTTGTTGACCCGGTTTGGCCAGTGGGCGGGCTTTCTGAGCCAGGCCCAGGTCGACGACTCGGTGATCCGGGCCATTGCCTCCCCGCAACACCAGGTCATGAACCAGGGCCAGGTCTACACCGACTACGGCGGCCAGATCAGCATGACACTGCCCAACGCGGTGACCCGCGGGGCATCAGACCTGGGGTTAACGGTGGGGTCGCTCGGCTTCTTCCCGGCCATGGACGTGGTGCGCCAAGCGTTGCCTATCGTGCTTTCGTTCCTGAAGATGGCCATGGTCATCTGCATCCCACTGCTGCTGATCTTCGGTACCTACGACCTGAAAACCGTGGTGACAGTCACGGCAGTGCAGTTTGCCTTGTTCTTCGTGGATTTCTGGTTCCAGCTCGCCCGCTGGGTGGACTCGACCATCCTCAACGCGCTCTACGGCTGGCATTCCCCCCACAGCAACTTCAACCCGTTGCTGGGGCTGAACAATGCGTTTGGGGATATGCTGCTGAATTTTGTGATGGCGATGATGTTTATCGTACTGCCAGGGTTTTGGGTAGTCGCCTTGACCTGGGCTGGAATCAGAGCGGGAGGCATCGTTGGCGGACTGACCACCGGCACTATGGACGCGAAGTCTGCCGGAGGTAGCGGCTCCCGCATAGCTATGGGCGCGGCAAAAGGAGCATCTAAGTAGAAGGGTCTAGCTGATGACTTGTGGTGAATTCAGTGCGGATCGTCCGGATCATCCATGTCGATGCGCAAGTCATCTTTGTTATACCAGCCAACTCCAGAATGACCATCCCTGAGTTCAGGCTGCTTTTCGTTATCCAGGTCAGAGTTCAGCATAAGCCATGCGCCCGCAATGACAAAAACAAGGAGTAAGGTCAGCCAGAACACGAAATATAGCAGCACTACAACAATGGCGATTTGCAAGCCCAAAAGCAGCAGACGTGCTACCCGACCGGGAACCCCTTGCGCTGCCAACCAGTGAATCGCTCGCGTCTCACTGCGAGCAATACCACGCCAAACGCGACTTACCCATCGACCTGCACGCTCAGTTGTATTGATCGTCGGTGCTGTTTTCATCGCCCTTCCCTCCTCTGGAGGACTTTCACTTTTCCTTCTACGACCAGTCAGATCAGGTTCCACGAGAATCGTTCAGCTATCGGATGGATTACCACTTTGTAGCATTCCTCCGCACACCGATCGTAAGCGATCGGACCGGGTCCCAGACGAACGTAACGCCAGCTCGTCATTGACCCAGGCAAACACAATGGTCCTCAATGTCGAGTCATATCGGAAGAACAGCTGGAAGCGCCTCCCGATCTTGGCCACCCGCCAATGGCGGTGTACCGGCCCCAATGTATTCGCCTGTCGATACTCCTCCAGCCCTGGATCGCTGGGCACCACTTCAAGGACCAACTGAGTCAACGCCCGGAATAGCTTGGAGTTGACGTGACTCTCGCAGCCTACCGGGTCACTTAATTCTGCCTGCTCAGCAGCCGCGTACAACGTCTGCAGTTGGTCCACGAAGCAGTCGCTGAACACCAGTATCCATCCATGGCGCCGCATCAGAGTGCGACTTCCCCTTCCAGGCCTTCATCAAGCTCCACCGGGTGTTGCAGGTTAGCGAACATAGCCTCGACCAGATCATCCGGCAGGCTACCAATATGCTTGCCCTGACGAATATCTTGCTCAAGCACATGCAGGAAGTCCCCGATGGCTGGGTCTTCGTGTTTTGCATCCGCGCGGGTCACAACCACCTCATCGCCCCTGAGCTCAAACGACACTTTACTCCCCGTCGTAACCCCCAAGGCCTGCCGGATCGCCTTTGGCAGCGTGATCTGCCCCTTGGATGTCAATGTCGCTTGCTCTTGAATACTTGGCATGTGAACAGGCCCATGCTGATTAGCTACAATAGAAAGTAAGAATTATTCCTTACTTTGTCAAGTTTGCCTATACTGTGGTTCGGCGCACCGGGCACAGAATCTTCACATAAAATCGAATCCACGCACATATCGGTTACTTTATGCGCGATATATGTGTATCATGCAAAAAGACGAGTGGCGAGGTGCACCATGGCATTTAGAGCAGATGAAGCAGCACGAATCGGATATGAAGAAGTCGAGGCATACCTTGTCCCCAGGCCTCGGGATGCCGATGAGGCGCAGAGAGCGCGCAGTAAAGAGGCATTGCGAGCAATCGTTGATGAGCTTGGTCCGGTAGTTGATGCCTACCCATCATGGCACCCCCTGGTATGGAATCACGACAATCGCCACCCATCCACCTCCCCAGCGTATGGCTGCGGATATAGCGGTCTTGACCATACACGGCTCTTCGCCAACGGCTTCATTACCTGCCCCTATGGGGATAAGTGGCAGAAAGTGATCGACTCGGTAAAGGCGTTGCCTTTCCCACCTGCGGCTACCATTACGGCGGAGCGGCTGGATGTGAAACTGTACAACCCGGAAGCAACCCCAGTTCTCGTCAGGTGCAATTGGAACAATACTTTGGATGAAGATGGGATGATCCCCCTGTCCATTGCTATGCCACTACTGCTGGAAAAAGAGGTGCCTTGCTGGCAATGGGCGCAAGTTGCAGAAACCTGGGAAACCATGCGCCCGTACTTCCTGGGTAGACCTCACGGCAGCCGATCCTCGCTATTTGTGAACCAAGAGACGGGACAAGCGATGAAAAGAGTCTGGAATGCCCTGATCGGCACAGGCATGTTCGGACCCATCAAAGTTTGATCCGCCACCCGGTCAGGCAAATACAACGCACACACCCGAAGAACTAGCGAGACAACAGCGGAAACTCATGAATGCAGTAGAAATCGAGGCAGCAATATCAGACCTGGCGCTTCAGCCCTTTGACCCGGCTGAGTTTCCGTTTGCCTTTCTGGAAGCCTTTGGCAACAAACCTACCACCATCAAACGCTTGCGCTCTGGTGCGTCCAATAAGTCAGATTTTTCCGGCTCCTGGGGCGGCGTGTTGCAGACCAACAACATCCATATCGCCATTGCCGATACAGGGGCTGTCACCCAGACCCTGACCACTCTCAAAGCCAGCCCCGCCACCACCCGCGCCAAGGCGCGCTACATCCTGGCAACCGACGGCGTGGACTTTGAAGCTGAGGATCTGGAAACCGGTGAAACTGTTGCCTGCAGTTACGAGTCCTTTCCTGATCACTTCGGTTTCTTTCTGCCGCTGGCGGGGATCACCACCGTCAAGCAGCTGCGGGACAGCTCCTTTGATATCCGCGCTACCAGTCGCCTGAACCGGCTGTATGTGGAACTGTTAAAGGACAACCCCGACTGGGGTACGGAACAACAGCGCCACGAAATGAACCACTTTATGGCGCGGCTGATCTTTTGCTTTTTTGCCGAAGACACCGACATTTTCACTGGCAGCGGCCTGTTCACCGATACCGTAGCCCAGATGAGCGCGCGCGGCTCTTCCAATATCAAGGGGACCAACACTCACGAGGTGATCAGCGCAATTTTTGGCGCGATGAACACCAAGCAAGGGGAGCGCGCGGCGGCCGGCATTCCCCGCTGGGCAGACGGGTTCCCCTATGTGAACGGCGGGCTGTTTTCAGGCAGCGTAGCGGTGCCGCGCTTCAGTAAAATTGCGCGCTCCTACCTGTTGCATATCGGCAGCCTGGACTGGACCCAGATCAATCCCGACATTTTCGGTTCCATGATCCAGGCGGTGGCGGACGACGAAGAGCGCGGCGCACTGGGAATGCACTACACCAGCGTGCCCAACATCCTGAAAGTGTTGAACCCGCTATTTCTCGACGACCTGCGAGAGAAACTGGAAGACGCCGGCGACAATACCCGCAAGCTGCTGAATCTGCGCAACCGCATGGCTAAAATCCGTGTATTCGATCCAGCCTGCGGCTCGGGCAACTTCCTGGTGATCGCCTACAAGCACATGCGTGCCATCGAGGCAGAAATCAACCAGCGCCGAGGTGAGTCAAACCGTCCTACCGATATTCCGCTGACCAATTTCCGTGGCATCGAGCTACGTGACTTTTCAGCAGAGATAGCCCGTCTTGCGTTGATCATTGCCGAATACCAGTGCGACCTGCTGTATCGCGGTAAAAAGCTGGCATTGGCCGAATTTCTGCCGCTGGACTCCCAGAACTGGATTACCTGCGGCAATGCACTGCGCCTGGACTGGCTCAGCATTTGTCCGCCAACAGGAACAGGCGTAAAGATGCATGCGGATGATCTGTTTGAGTCACCGCTGGATCAGGCGCAAATCGATTTTGAGAATGAAGGTGGGGAAACGTATATCTGTGGGAATCCACCTTATCGTGGTTTCACTTGGCAATCTATTGATCAGAAATCTGACATTGCGTCTATTTTCTCGAAACGCACCGGAAGCTGGAAATCACTCGACTATGTGGCTGGATGGTTCATGAAAGCCGCGGAGTATGGAACTCATACCTATTCGGCAGCCGCATTTGTTTCCACCAATTCAATTTGCCAAGGAGAGCAAGTTCCAATCCTTTGGCCGCTGATCTTCGATACGGGTCATGAGATTAGGTTTAGTCATACTTCGTTCAAGTGGACCAATCTTGCTAGCCACAATGCAGGTGTGACGGTTGCAATCGTCGGAATTTCAATTAATGCGAGCAAGATCCGGAAAATATATTCAGCCTCAGACTACGGGCCAGTAATTGCCAAGGAAGTCCCGTATATCAACGCCTATCTAGTGCCCGGACCAAACGTGATCGTGGAATCGGTTTCACGCGCACCCAAAGTTAAAGCTTCGATGGTGTGGGGAAACAAGCCGTCCGATGGAGGAAACCTGATTTTAACTGCTTCCGAAGCCAAAGACGCGATCGACCGAGAGCCATTTCTTTCAAAGTTTATATTTGATTTTGTTGGCTCTCAGGAATACGTGAGAGGAGTAGTTAGAAATTGCATATGGATTGAAGACTCAGAGATCAGCGAAGCTCAGAGTTCCAGCTTCGTCGCCGACCGAGTTGCTGCTGTTCGCGCAATGCGACTGGCTAGCACGGCAGCATCGACACGTGCGTACGCAGATAAATCTCATAGATTCAGGCAAATCCAAGGGCTTAGCACACAGCATTCTATCGTCGTCCCTAAGGTCACGTCAGAGACACGACCTTATCTCCCCGTGGGCATTCTGTCCGCCAAGTCGATTGTCTCCGATAACGCATTTGCCCTTTACGACGCCCCACTTTGGAACATAGCGCTGATCGCATCCCGTCTACATTTGGTCTGGATCGCCACCGTTTGCGGGAAAATGAAGACCGACTTTCGCTACTCCAACACCCTGGGTTGGAACACCTTCCCAGTCCCTACCCTGACCGAAAAAAACAAAGCCGACCTGACCCGTTGCGCTGAGAACATCCTGTTGGCACGCGAAGTCCATTTCCCTGCCACCATTGCCGATCTCTACAACCCTGAAAAGATGCCAGACAACCTGCGCGAGGCGCACGATCAAAACGACGAGGTGCTGGAGCGCATCTACATCGGTCGACGCTTCAAAAACGATACCGAGCGTCTGGAAAAGTTGTTCGAGCTGTACACCAAAATGACTGCCACGGGGAAAGCAGTGGCTAGCAAAAAGGCAAGGAATTGATGAAAAGTAACTCCATAAGCGCCTCATCTGAAATTTTTGAGCATGACGTTGCTAGATGGATTATCGACAACGCCAACAACCTCGAAGATTGCCGCGCCAAATTTTGCTCAATTAATGCTTTGAGATTTTTACGCTGGGCTCACGAGCTTTTTGAGCCTTCGGCAATCGTTGCATCGTTTTGTGCCTTAAACGCAACCGAAGAAGCCGTGGCTGCATTTATCTCCGCAGCCAAAACACATGGCCATAAGCAATATGCGAAGGAAGTTAATCTACACGACCACCAGAGCAAAGCACTGATCTCAGTATTTGCACAGCGTTGCAGTGGAGTGGCGAAGCAAGGTCGTCTTGCAATTGCTGTAGCTCCGAATAAGGATGCATTGGCTTTTCGCTTGCCAACTGGAAATGGCTATGACTATCGCTATGGCAACTTGCACCTTAGTTCCTTTCGTATTTATCCGAACACTGAATCGCCTGGCAAGGATGATATTGCATTAGGCGACATGCCTACACTTGAAGAATTGCAAGCAGAGGTAAAAAGAGTAGCGGAGGCACGTAACGCTCTTTTGTATGCGACAAATACGGGAATCCAAACGGGATTCAAGGACCCTCAAGCCAGCCTCTTGCGCGAGACGCAGCTTTCACTCGGCCTTATCTGGGCAGCTGTGGATATGTACACGAATCCAGATCAGGATAGGCCATTTATCAATAAGGTACTTGAAGGGATGGCCTCGCTGAACACCAAGGGCAAGGTGCAAGAATGTTAGTCAAAGGGTATAACACCAGGAAGGTCACAGCATGAGCGAACTGATCCTCTATACCTCTGACGATGGCCGGACCCAACTGCACCTCCGGGTCGAGGGCGATAGTATCTGGCTGAGCCAGCTGGAGATTGCCGAGCTGTTCCAGACCACCAAGCAGAACGTCTCCCTGCATGCCAAAAATATATTCGAAGACAATGAGTTAGACCAGGAGGGAACTGTCAAGGAATCCTTGACAGTTCAATCCGAGGGTAATCGCCAGGTCAAGCGGAAGATCAGTTACTACAACCTCGACCTCATCCTGGCCATCGGCTATCGCGTGCGCTCACCTCGCGGTGTGCAATTCCGCCAGTGGGCCAGCACCCACCTCAAGGAGTTTCTGCTCAAGGGCTTCGTGATGGATGACGAGCGCCTGAAGAACCCCGGCGGCTGGGACTATTTCGACGAGTTGCTGGAGCGCATCCGCGACATACGGGCCTCGGAAAAACGCTTTTACCAGAAGGTCCGTGATCTGTTCGCCCTCAGTTCCGACTACCAGGCCCGCGAGCGGGAGACCGCCCAGTTCTTTGCCGAGGTGCAGAACAAGCTGCTCTATGCCACCACCGGCCACACGGCCGCCGAGCTAATCCTGAAGCGCTCGGACCCCAGCCAACCCAACATGGCGTTGACCAACTGGAGCGGCTCACGGGTACGCAAGCAGGATGTCATTGTCGCCAAGAACTACCTCACGGCCGACGAGATTGACACGCTAAACCGGCTGGTGGTGATCTTCCTGGAGCAGGCAGAGCTGCGAGTTAAGCAACAGCAGGCACTGACCCTGGACTTCTGGCGTAACAACGTCGACAAGCTGCTGGCCTTCAACGATCAGCCCATTCTCGAGAGTGCCGGCTCCGTCAGCCGCGAGCACATGGAGAAGATCGCCCGTGAACGATATGACGCTTTCGACCAGCAGCGGCGCATTGCGGAGGCGAAGGCTGCAGATTCCGCTGACCTGAAAGAGATCGAGCAGCTGGAACAGGACCTCAAACACAAGGGCAAAAAACCTGACGAGTTTTGATCCGGTTTCGATTTCAGCCATCGGATAGACAGGCCAGAGCTTGGAGAATCACAAAATATGCATATATATCATCATGTTAAAAATTAATGGTAAGGTCGGAAAGATTTGATCAGGTTTTGATTCATTACCCGGCTTGGGCTGGCGCCACGGGCAAGCCGGCCAGCCCCGGTAAGTAGAACAGGTATTGTTTATGACAAAGATTGTACCCTCGGTTTCCGTCTCCTATGCGAGTAACGGCAACTCCACCAAGTCCAATGCCCTGGGCATGCGGCCCATGCAGGAGCGCGCCTACGAGCGGCGAGGCGAACAGTACCTGCTGATCAAGTCGCCACCGGCCTCCGGCAAAAGCCGGGCTCTGATGTTCATTGCCCTGGACAAGCTCCACAACCAGGGGCTAAAGCAGGCCATTATTGTGGTGCCGGAAAAATCCATTGGCTCCAGCTTCAATAACGAGCCTCTGAGCGACTACGGTTTCTGGGCCGACTGGCTCGTGGAACCAAAATGGAACCTGTGCAATGCCCCCGGCTCCGACAACGGCGGCAAGGTTAAATCCCTGGGCGCCTTTCTCGCCAGTGATGATAAAGCTCTGGTGTGCACCCACGCCACCTTCCGTTTTGCCGTCGATCAGTTTGGCGTTGCCGCCTTCGACGACCGGCTGATTGCCGTGGATGAGTTTCACCACGTCTCGGCCAACCCCGACAACAAGCTGGGCGCCCATCTGGGCGATTTCATTACCCGCGATAAGGTGCATATCCTAGCCATGACGGGTTCCTATTTCCGGGGAGACGCCGAGGCAGTGCTGGCTCCCCAGGACGAATCGCGCTTCGACACCGTCACCTACACCTACTACGAGCAGCTCAACGGCTACGAATACCTGAAGCAGCTCGACATCGGCTACTACTTCTACTCCGGTTCCTATGCCGACGACATCCTCAAGGTGCTCGACCCGGCCGAGAAGACCATCGTCCATATCCCTAACGTGAACTCCCGTGAAAGCACTAAGGACAAGATCCGTGAGGTGGAGCACATCATCGAGGAGTTGGGGGAATGGCAAGGTGCCGACCCGGCAACCGGTTTCCAGTTGGTAAAGACGCCCGGTGGCCGGCTGCTGAAAATTGCCGACCTGGTGGACGATGATCAAACCAAACGCGACCGGGTATCGACGGCGCTGAAAGACCCAGCACAAAAGGCCAACCGCGGCCATGTTGACATCATCATCGCCCTGGGCATGGCCAAAGAGGGCTTCGACTGGATCTGGTGCGAACATGCGCTGACGGTGGGCTACCGCTCCAGCCTGACGGAAATCGTGCAGATCATCGGTCGAGCCACCCGGGATGCACCCGGTAAAACACGAGCACGCTTCACCAACCTGATTGCCGAACCCGATGCCGCCGAGCAGGCCGTAACGGAAGCCGTCAACGACACCCTCAAAGCCATTGCTGCCAGCCTGCTGATGGAGCAGGTGCTGGCACCGCGCTTCGAGTTCAAGCCGAAGAACCCCACCAGCGGGCCACAAGAGGGTTTTGATTACGGCGAAGGAGGCTATGACCCCGGCAAATGTAATGTGGGCGTCAACGAGGAAACCGGCAAGTTCCAGATCGAGATCAAGGGGCTGGCTGAGCCGAAAAGCGAAGAAGCCACCCGCATTTGCCAGGAAGATCTGAACGAGGTCATTGCCGGCTTTGTGCAGGACAAGACCACCATTGAGCGTGGCCTTTTCGATGAGGAGCTGGTGCCCGAAGAGCTCACCCAGGTACGCCTGGGCAAGATCATCAAGGACCGCTACCCCAATCTCGACGAAGAAGACCAGGAAGCCGTTCGCCAGCATGCCATCGCCGCACTGACCCTGACCCAGCAGGCCAAACAGCTACTGGTGGGTGGCGAAGCGCTAGAGGTGGATAGCACTGAGCCAAAGCCGAACACCGCGCTGATCGCAGGGGTACGGAAGTTTGCCATGGATGTGAGAGATCTAGATATCGACCTGATTGACCGCATCAATCCTTTCAGCGAAGCCTACGCGATCCTGGCCAAAACCATGAGCGAGGACAGTCTGAAGCAGGTGGCGGCAGCCATCTCCGGCAAGCGCACCAGTCTTACGCCGGAGGAGGCCAAGGAACTTGCGCTCAGGGCGGTCAAGTTCAAGAAAGAGCGTGGTCGCCTGCCTTCGATCAGTTCGCTCGATGCGTGGGAGCAGCGCATGGCGGAGGGTGCGGCCGCATTCGTGCGCTTCAAAGATGAGGGCCGTTATGACTGACCTCGACGAATTGCGCGCAGAGCTGGACGAGTTTGCCCAGCCCGAGAAAAAGAAAGGCCACTCCGCCCGGGAGGAGCGCATCATTGCCGGTTTTGAAGAGATCCAGCGCTTTGCCGACCAGCATGGCCGCGCCCCCCAGCACGGCGAAGACAGAGACATCTTCGAACGGCTCTACGCAGTGCGGCTAGATCGCATGCGCGCCCTTGAGGAATGCCGAACCCTGCTGGCAACGATGGACCATCAAGGTCTTATTAGCGGCGGCGACGCCACCGAAGTGGAACCCGTGGAAGCAATGGACGATGACGCATTGCTTGCAGAGCTGGGCGGTGCCGCCGGTACGTCCGAACTCACTGAGTTGCGCCATGTGCGGTCCAGCGCCGAGAAACGAGCCGCTGAGGAGATTGCCAACAGGGAGAAGTGCGAGGACTTTGAAGATTTCAAGGCACTGTTCGAACAGGTGGAGAGGGAGCTTAAGTCCGGCCTGCGCAAGACCCGCCGCTTCGTCAAAGACGCCAGTGTCGAGGAAGGTAATTTCTTCATTCTGAATGGTCAGCTTGCCTATGTCGCCGAGGTCGGAGAAACCATCAAGGCTCCGAACGGCGAGAACGATGCCCGGCTACGGGTGATTTACTCCAACGGCACCGAGAGCGACTTGCTGCGCCGGTCACTGCAACGCGCTCTATACAAGGATGAGGCCGGTCGCCGTGTGACCGAGCACGACGCAGGCCCTCTGTTCAGTGAATCCTGGGAAGACGATGACATAGAGAGCGGTACCATCTATGTGCTGCGCAGCCTGTCCGAGCATCCGTTCGTCGCTGAACATCGGGAGCTGATCCACAAGATCGGCGTCACTGGCGGCAAGGTGGAAACCCGTATTGCCAACGCCGCGCACGACGCCACCTACCTGCTGGCCGATGTCGAAGTGGTTGCCACCTACAAACTCGCTGGCATTAATCGCCGCAAGCTGGAAGCCCTCTTTCATCGCATATTGGCGCCAGCGCAGCTTGAACTAACGATTCAGGACCGCTTTGGGCATCCGGTGAAACCAAGAGAGTGGTTTCTGGTGCCGTTGCATGTGATTGATGAGGCCGTGCAGCGTATTCGGGATGGGTCGATTACGGATGTTATTTATGATCCAAAAGCCGCAAGGCTTGTAACCAAGAAGTAGTAGCTCAATGGGGCAAAATTCATACTTCTTGAAAACCCAAGGGGGACTTATGTTCAAAATTGCAGGACTTGACAAGCTGCAAAAGGAATTTAAAGAAGCCGAACGCGCGTTAAGTGAGTTAGATGGTGAGCTAGGAGTAGTAAACTTCGACCCTCACGACCCTGCCAGTATCGAAGCTGCTATCAACTCGGTTTACCAAATGATTGATGAACGCACCGCAGAATACGCATCCAATTCGATCGTCGGACCACTCGTCGATCAAATGAAGGAGAAGTATCGAGAGCATATCCTTCGAAAAGCCGCTGAGACCAGGTTGAAGTCTGATGAGGATAAATGATGGCCCAGGATATCTTTGCCGAAATTAACAATGCTGTCCTGGATTTGCAGACTTCGCAGCTACAGACTTACGCCCGCCCGCTAAATAAACTCGCTCAGTTGCTGAGGCATCCCGACCTCGAACCTTACAACGCAGAATTGACTGAAGGGCTAGATCTGGAGGCTTTTATCGCGGAGAGCGAGAAAACCGGAGGAAGCATGATTGGAAGCGCCCAACTTGCCTGGCCGGACGATCCCAGAAAAACCTTGGGGCTGACGTTGCTTCTGATCGAGAAACTAGCCGCCAATCCTGACTACGCTGCCACGTTCGGGCATCACTTCTTCTACTCTGGACAGAAGGTTATTGCCGGTATCCATGCTTTCACAGGGCAACTCATCATTCCCTTCGTTCGAGATTATAAGAATTATATCCAGTCTAAAGGAAATACCGAAACTGTATTGAAGCCCTCATTTTCACGTAAGGTTTTTATTGTTCACGGTCATGACGAAGGTGCTCGAGAAGCGGTGGCTCGGTTTTTGGAACGCATTGGTCTGGAGCCCATTATCTTGCATGAGCAGGCCAATCAAGGGAGAACCATAATCGAAAAGGTCGTTGCTCATGGCGATGTCGGTTTTGCGGTAGTTCTACTCACTCCCGATGATGAAGGTTGCGCTAGGGGAGGTGTACCCGAGCCCCGGGCCAGACAGAACGTGCTGCTGGAACTTGGCTTCTTCATTGGTCGCTTAGGCCGGGAGAAAGTGTGTGCACTCAAACGCGGCACACTGGAAATTCCAAGTGATTTCGCTGGCGTAGTCTGGGAGACGATGGACGGTAGCGGAGGTTGGAAGCAAGCACTTGCTCGTGAACTCGACGCGGCTGGCCACAGCATCGACTGGAACAAGGTCATGCGCGCTTAATATGCCCCCTATGGGTCGGGGCTGGGCAGGTCGTGCATGCCGAGCTCCCGCCAACATTGCTCATCACCAAAAAAGCAAAGGAATAACCCTTACTTTGTCAATTTGACGTCTCCTGGAGCCGCAACCCTGCAAAGTCACAGAACACCGTCAGCATCTGCTCCTGCAGCCGGGTTTTGGGTCCCTGCTGCAATACAAGGTCATCAATGCTCAGGAGTAACGCGGGAAGCCGGTCCGCAGGCACTTGCCTCGCAGCCAGCTCTGCCAATGTTGCGGTTCGGGCCAGAATCGGTAACGGATCGTCGAGTAAAGTGTCACTGCGGTGCCATTGGCTTAGTGGACCGGCCACATCGCTCAGATAGGGCAGACATGAAGGCAGGTCGGCTGGTTCGCTGGAGGCAGCCACGGCCATCTTCAACCAGGAAATTTCGGCACGGGCATCCCTCCCGCGCCCCCAGGCAATGAACGCCAGCGCGATGGCAGCGATGACCTTCATCTCTGACCAATCCTCAAAGCTGGCTGCCACATTTGAATTGAGCCCCATCTGAGTCCGCCGGATCTGCCGATTACGGAGCTTACGTCGAAGCACCTCCAACCCATAGGGGGTCGCCAGCGCCAAGCGCCAGATAAGCTGGAGCAATTGCCACCCCCACTGGGCCAGCGTGAGAGCGACGGCAATCAGCATTTGGATGAAAGCGGCGACGGCCGTCAGTACCAGGTAGGCCGCATGAGCATAGGCGGCATTCTTCCCCCGCACCTGGACTCCGAGCAGCTTGACGGAAGAGCGATTGGGTTTGACCCAGTTGAAGGTACCCAATTCGTTACGGGTTGAGACAGTCATAGCCTTCTCCAATATGAAGTGAGTCTGGAGGAAGGCCCCTGATTCCAATATGAAATGAGTCTGGAGCTGGCGCGGGTTGCGTTCATGATGGGGAGATGAAAACCCTCATGAAACTACAAGACCTCACCACCGTTGATCAGCTGCAAGAGTTCCTCTCAGGAACACGGGCCGTGGCCTTCTCTGTGATCAGTGACAAGGACGAATGCTACCGCTGGCTGCAGGGTGAGCTGAAGCGCTTCCGTTACTTGAAACGCTCTCGCGATGACAAGGGGGTGATCATGCGCTACCTGATCAAGGTCAGTGGCTATTCACGACAGCAACTCACCCGCCTGATTGCGCAGTACCGGCAAACCGGTCGCCTGCAGCGCCGCCAGAGGACGGTGGCAGGCTTCAAGACCCGGTATACTCCGGCGGACGTCTCCCTGCTCGCGGCGATGGACAGGCGCCATGACACCCCGTGTGGACCGAAGGTCAAGAAGTTGTGCGAGCGGGCGTGTACGCTCTTTGGTCAAACGGAGTACACCGCGCTGGCGTCCATCTCGGTCAGTCACCTATACAATCTCAGGCAGTCCGTGCCCTACCAGAAGCAGCGCCGTCACTTCGAGAAAACCCGGCCCCAATCGTCCAAGATCGGGGAGAGGCGAAAGCCCCGTCCCGACGGCAAGCCGGGCTATATCCGCATAGATACCGTGCATCAGGGCGATCAGGACAAACTGAAGGGGGTCTACCACATCAATGCGGTTGACGAGGTCACCCAATTCGAGATGGTCTGCAGCGTAGAGAAAATCAGCGAGCGTTACCTGGTTCCAGCGCTGATCCTGTTGATTGAGGACTATCCGTTCAAGCTCCTGGGATTCCATTCCGATAATGGCTCTGAATACGTCAATTATACCGTGGCAAAGTTACTCGATAAGCTGCGGATCGAGTTCACCAAATCACGCTCCCGACAGAGCAATGACAATGCCCTGGCCGAGAGCAAGAATGCCTCTGTGATCAGGAAGCAGTTCGGGTACGAGCATATTCCACAGCGGTGGGCGCCGTTGCTCAACGACTTCCATCGTGAGCACTTGAACCATTATCTCAACTATCACCGGCCTTGCTTCTTCCCGGAAACACGCACGGACTCAACAGGCAAGGAGCGCAAGATCTATCCGTACGAGAACCTGATGACGCCCTACGAAAAACTGAAGTCCCTGCGACGGGCAAAACAGTATTTGAAACCCGGGGTAAGCTTTGAAACACTCGACCAGATGGCTGGAGCCACCAGTGATAATCAAGCGGCGGACCAGCTACAAAAGGCCCGCCAGAAACTCTTTAAAACCATCCACGGACGAGACCTGCGCACAGGCTGAAAATAGCTACTCCCCAGACTCATTTAAGGATTGGAATATACTGTCATGCCGGTCTTGGATAGGTTGAGCTTGGTAGGCCCCTCGCCATAGCGTCCGCGCAGCACGAAGCGACCGTTTTGCATGGCCATCTGGGTGTTCTTGCCAACAGTCCGGGAGACGCGGAATCCGTGGCTGCTGTTGGCCGTCAGGTTCAGCCCCGCAGCCCTGGTTTGCGCCCGTAGCGAAACACCCCCGGTACGGCTCGCCCGGAGGTATTTTCCCCGGTGCTCAATTCGCGTCTGCTTGCCGTATTCGTCTTTCTTCCCCAGGTTCAAAAAGCCCATATCTTCGCCAACTTTTCCATAAGACCCCATTCTATCGACTGATCCATTCTAAGCATCCCGCTACCAGCCATTGATTAGATATTTCATAAATATTAAAACAAGGGGCTATTTCTGTCGCAGAGATTACGCAAGCACCTTTCGAACGATTAGATTATGTGCTATTTTTAAATCATGAACCAAATACCCAGACACCAGATAATCAAGCATCTGCAGGCAGAGCTGCCGCGCGGGGCACCGTTCGACCTGGCCATCCTGGCCCGGTTCGGCGTGTCACCGCAACTTGCCGCTCAGTATGCGGAGACTGGCTGGCTTGTGCGTTTGGCACAGGGGGTTTATGCCTTCCCGAACGACGAGTTTGATATCTACGGTGCGCTGAAGCTGCTGCAGCAGCGTGTACCCGGTCTGCATATCGGCGGCAAGAGTGCGCTTGCCCTGCAGGGCGTACGGCACAATCTGGGCAGTCGCGAGACTTGGGTGCTGTGGGGCGACAAGCGTTATGCATTACCGACCTGGTTCACCGCCCGCTTTCCCGCGCGCTATTGCCATGCTCGCCTGTTCGACTGGCCGGACACAACCCTGGCGTCCAGAACCCTGACCACACCGCCGGGCATGCCAGACCCTATCGTTATGGCTTGCCCGGAACGCGCCGTACTGGAGCTGCTGTACGACGTCGGGGTAAAACAAAGTCTGGAAGAAGCGCGCAACCTCTTCGACGGCCTGCGCTCCCCTCGCAAGGAGGTTCTCGGCGACCTGCTGTCCTGCTGCACCAGTGTAAAGGCCGTACGCCTGTTCCTTACCTGGGCCCGTGAGACCAACCTGATAGACGTCGATGTCTTGTTGGCGCAGTATCCGGTCCGCACAGGCAGCGCCTCACGCTGGATGAGCCGCCTCGACGACGGTACTCTGCTGAGTCTGCGCCCCCATGGATAGGAGTGATCATGGATAACAACTGTCATGGATAAAAATTACGCCGATACGGTTCGACTGTTGCTGACCATCGCCCCCGACGTGTTTGCCAATGACATTTTTGCCATGAAGGGCGGTACAGCCATCAATCTCTTAGTGCAGGATATGCCACGCTTGTCAGTGGACATCGACGTGGTATACCTACCCTGGCAAACGCCCCGCGACGAGGCCCTGCAAGCCATCAACGAGGAACTGGCCGCCATCGCCTCGCGCATTGCGACACTGGGTGTGCAGACACGCCTGATTCCCGCCAGGGATGTTGGAGACACCAAGCTGATCGTCGAGAACGAGACCAGCCAGGTCAAGATCGAGGTCAACGTTGTGTTCCGGGGCAGCGTGCTTCCTGCTGAAAGACGCGGATTGAGCGCCCGCACCAGCGACCTGTTCAGCGCCGAGCTCGACCTGCCGATCCTCGCACCTGATGAGTTGTATGCGAGCAAGCTGGTGGCCGCTCTGGACAGACAACATCCTCGCGACCTGTTTGACGTGTGGCAGCTGTATGAGTCGGGCGACATCAGCGAAGGCATGGTCGAGTGCTTCGTGATCTACCTGGCCGGGCATAACCGGCCGCCCCATGAAGTCCTGTTCAGCAATGACAAGGACATTGCCAACGAGTACGAAAGAGCCTTTGTCGGTATGACTGAAGTGGAATGCTCCCTGGAAACGCTTCTGGAGGCCCGCGCCCGATTGCAGCGCGAACTGCCGCAGCGGCTAACCACGGCACACCGGCAGTTTCTGAGTGGGCTGGTTCGTGCAGAACCAGACTGGTCGCTGTTGCAATGCCCCCATGCTGCGGAACTGCCCGCGCTGCGCTGGAAACTCAGCAATCTTGAAACCTTCCGCAAGCGACGCCCCTCAGACTTCGCCGCCCAAGCCGATGCACTTGATGCCGGCTTGAACCGAACCTGACTGGTTGCGCATATACCGGAGCCGCTGCATTCCCTATTGCCCATAGCGGCCGCCTGGCAATTGCCCTATACCGGAACCTTGAAACGGCCAAAGGGCTGGGGAAAGGAGCAAGGGAATGGTGCCAAGGGGAAAGGCTCTACCCAAAAAGGCTAAAAGGCTCCCTCTCCAGCCCGACACCTGGGGATCGCCATGCTTTCATTGTTTCACCGCAAAAGGCGTCAGCCCGCAGCGGACCTTCGTACCGGGCCTTCTGAGTTACTGCAACCACAACCCGTCTCAATTTTGCTGGCGACACCGCGTCGACAGAAGTTGCTGGATCATATCTGGGAACGCACGTCACTCTCACGGACTCAGTTCTCTTTGCTTTACCTGGCCCCCCTGGAGCGCTACGCCGAACTGGTGCAGCAGTTCCCCGCATCTGAAAGCCACCACCACGCCTACCCCGGCGGCATGCTGGATCACGGCCTGGAAATTGTTGCCTACGCCCTGAAGCTGCGGCAGTCGCACCTGCTTCCGGTGGGGATGAAGCCCGAAGAGCAGGCAGCGCAGGCGGAAGTCTGGACTGCTGGCACAGCCTATGCCGCTCTCCTGCATGACATTGGTAAAATCGCCGTCGACCTCTATGTGGAATATGCCGACGGCTCGCTATGGCACCCCTGGCACGGTGCACTGCAGCAGCCCTATCGATTTCGCTACCGAGAAGACAGGGAATACCGTCTGCACAGTGCCGCCGCCGGACTCCTGTATAACCAGCTTCTGGATCGGCGAATCCTGGATTGGCTCAGTCAGCACACCGACTTGTGGGCTGCACTGCTGTACGTGCTCGCGGGTCAGTATGAACATGCCGGTATCCTGGGTGAACTGGTGATTCGGGCCGACCAGGCCTCTGTGGCCCAGGATCTCGGTGGCGATCCAGGCAAGGCAATCGCTGCGCCCCGGCATACCTTGCAGCGCAAGCTGCTGGATGGCCTGCGCTACCTGCTCAAGGAAGAGTTCAAGATCAACCAACCCCAAGCCTCGGACGGCTGGCTGACGCAGGATGCCCTGTGGCTGGTGAGCAAGACCGTTTCCGACAAGCTGCGCGCTTATCTGCTCTCTCAGGGTATCGATGGTATTCCGTCAAACAACACGGCTCTTTTCAATATTCTGCAGGAATACGGCATTGCGCAGCCCACCTCGGATGGCAAGGCCATCTGGAAGGCAACCGTCACCAGTGACACAGGCTGGGAGCACAGCTTCACCTTCCTGAAGCTCTCGCCAGCCGCCATCTGGGACGGGAGCGATCGCCCCGAGGCTTTCACCGGTCGGGTGCAGCCCGAGCTCGGCGCCGAGGATACAGCAGGCTCTGGACCAGTGACGGAAAGCTCGGTCATTGACGAGACCCTGCCGGTTGGAAACGCTGCCCGCAACCCGATCGCCCCACAGAAAGGGCTGGATGACTTGGGTGGTCTGCTCGATTTACTGGAAGAAACCGAAACTCAAGACGATCCTGCAGTCCAGATCCCACCACATACTGAAGCTTTGAGTGAGACCGCCGATTCGGCCAGCCCCGCCGAACCTTCTCACGCTCCGTCAGGAGAGCATTTCATGGAGTGGTTACGCACAGGGGTTCGGACTCGAAAACTGATCATCAACGATGCCAAGGCCCTGGTACATACCGTGAACGGCACTGCGTACCTCATCAGCCCCGGCATATTCCAGCGCTATACTCAGGAACACCCCCAAGTGGCGGCGCTGGCCAAAGCCGAGCAGCTCTCCGCCTGGCAGTGGACTCAGAAGCGCTTCGAGAAGCTTGGCCTACACCGCAAGCAGACCAACGGGTTGAATATCTGGACTTGCGAGGTGAAAGGCCCGCGCAAGTCTCGGCGGGTGCATGGCTATTTGTTGAGCGACATGCAGACGCTGTTTGACGAAGTTATGCCGGACAATCCGTATCTAAAAGCCTCAGATTAGAATATCTATATAGAGATATTTAGCTTCTTCTTATAAACATCAAGCCTTTTCTCTGCTCTATCAACGAACTGGTCATAATAGAGAATTTCAGAATATAGTTCCCCGTACTGCTTTCCTGTGGAAGGGTCAACAATTCTTTCTGTGCTGAAATAACCTTGACCGCTTGGAAACTTGGTAAATGCACCAGGAATTCTAGTTTCATCCATACATGTCCCAACTAAATAGCCATAGAACTTGCTAATTCTTCCATGCGATTTTGCTGCAAGTAATCTGGCGTATTGAATCAAATCCGGTATGTGCTCCTGAATATCTACTCCTGGCGATTTAAACTCTATTATTATCGCGGCACCCTCCTGATTAAAAATTGCAATATCAGGGCGACGCATTCTGTGATCAGAGTTGTTCTTTTTGAACAAAGATTCAAGATCATAGTCAATGTCTTCTTCAAATAATTTCTTATCCTCTCTCCACGGAATAGAGGATAACGACTTATCTGAGGATATGTGCTCAAAATAGTGATACTCTTCATTTAGAATCCATATGTCATGATCTATTGAGTCATCACTATCCTTACCCCTAGGAAAGAAGATATTATGTATAATTTTTTCATCATCTCGCCGGGCGCCGCCATCAATCTGGCACTCCAACATTAAATTAATCGCACGCCTCAATATCTCAAGAATGGAGGATCGACGAACAACTAACTGAGAAAGATTTGCCATATCCATTTTCTTTATAGTGCTCGTATATTTCCAGGACAGTTCACTGACTTTATCCCGAAAATCTTGTGTTCTTGGGTCGAGCCCAAGCAATTCTTGCTTCATGTCAAATATGTCAGCAGTCTCACTCACAATTTCTTCTTGGTATTTTTTTAAAACACGCTTTGCTATATTCACTTCCGTGTCACTGTAGTGTACTTTTATATTCATTGCTTCCAGCATTGACCTGGAAACACCAAATTTTTCTTGGGTAGCGGCAATCAAGGCTTCACGATCAAAATCTTTTGGAGTCAAGATTCCGTAAACATAATCTTCAAGAGACTCAACAACATCCTGCAACGAAGGACCAACAATAATTTCATTATTTTGGCTGCACTCTTTCGGTATATCGAATGAATCTCGTTGGATATTTACCTTGCTTTCTAAATAACCGCTTTCAACCAAAATTAATTCAAAAGCCCCATCAAGTGGCCGCGATCTCTCTTGAGGTTTTTTTAAATAAAATTTAATCAAAGAGAAAACTATTGCAGAATTTGCACAAAGCGCAACTTCATGCTGAGGGTTCCCCAACTTGCCTTCAGGAATCGAATATCTTGTAACAACGAGATCCCCGATAGATTCCGAAACCAGATTTCCATGTGAGCACAAAAGTGGGACATAATCTCGGCTTACAGGCTCTGGAAGATCTTCGGAACGTATCTCTATCACGTCAGTATCATCACCGCTTTTCTCAAGAATAGTTATAGAGAAATCGCCGACAATATTTCGTGAATTCAATTTGTAAGTGCAACTCTTGACGAGTTGGTTAGAGGGCAAGCTGCTGTACTATTGAGCTTTCTCTCACCGACCAAAGTTAGAGGAGCACAATGAAATACAAACAGCTTACCCAAGAA
>NZ_QEWO01000011.1 GCF_003402235.1 Parahaliea mediterranea | reverse complement strand
AGTCACTTGTGTCTGATAATAGTCGTAGCTATCACCTCAACAAGTGCCCACACATCTGTCTTCGTCTATTTGTTAAGCAACCCCTGATCGCCAGGATTCAGGGTGTCAATCAGGTCGCTTTCGCTGCCAGCCGCTTGGCTGCTCTCCCTGACTGAGGACGCGCATTATACGGATCGTTTCGGATGCCGCAAGCACTTTTTGTAAAAAACTTTCAGGCTTCTTACAAACCCGGGAGAGTTCGAAAACCGCTTCCGGGGGCGCCTCAACGCGAGGTGCGCATTCTACGCAAAACGCTCCCTTGCGCAAGGGCGTTTGGAAAAAATTTCAGACTTTTGTTACCTGCGGCCAGCCGCGCCGAACACGCCATGCCAGCAGCAGTGCGACAACCCCAATGTAGAACAGGGCCTCCCCCAGGTCGGAACGGGCCTGCCACATTAAATGCAGGCAGGCCAGTACCGCGGCCGGATAGATCAGCCGATGAAGACGCTGCCAGTTGCGCCTGAGCCGGCGCTGCCACCCGCGGGTGGAGGTAAACGCCAGTGGCAGCAGCAATACCCAGGCCGCAAAGCCAACGGTGATGTAGGGGCGCTCCGCCAACTCCTCCAGCAGGATGGCACCCGACCAGCCGAGGTAGAAGTGCCCAAAGGCCAGCAGGTGAACACAGGCATAAAAAAACGCATAGAGCCCCAGCATACGGCGCAGGCGCATAATCCAGGCCTGGCCTGTCCACTGACGCAGGGGCGATACCAGCAAGGTGATGGCCAGTAGGCGCAGGGACCATTCGCCCGTTTGCAGCATGAGGGTTTTGGCCGGGTCGGGCCCCAGGCCTCCAAACACTGCCTGCCACAGCAGGATGCTGAAAGGAGTCAGGCAAAGCAGAAATACCGACAGCCGGATGAAGCGCTCGCGCATCAGTAGAACTTGCGCAGGTCCATGCCGCGGTACAAACCTGCTACCTGCTCCTCATAGCCATTGAACTTGCGTGTTGGGATGCGGTTGGGGTTGAACAGGGTCGATGGCAGGCGCCGCTCGTACTTCTGGCTCCAGCGCGGGTGGTCGACATCTGGATTCACGTTGGCATAAAAACCGTATTCGTGCGGCGCCAGGTTTTGCCAGGAGGTCTCTGGCTGCTGATCCACCAGGCGGATGCTGACAATCGATTTGATGCTCTTGAAGCCATACTTCCAGGGCACAACCAGCCGCAACGGTGCGCCGTTCTGCTCCGGCAGGGTTTTGCCGTAAAGCCCCACCGCCATAATCGTCAGGGGATGCATGGCTTCGTCCATGCGCAGCCCTTCGCGGTAGGGCCAGTCGATGATGCTGGTAATAGAGCGGGTGCCGCGCATCTCCTCCGGCCGGTAGAGGGTCCTGAACTCCACAAACTTTGCGTCGCTTTGCGGCTCAACGTGCTTGAGCAACTCAGCCAATGGAAAGCCCACCCAGGGAATCACCATGGACCAGGCTTCCACACAGCGCAGCCGGTAGATGCGTTCTTCAAGATCAAACCGACCAAGGATGTCTTCCAGATGGAGTATGCCCGGCTCGTTGACCAGTCCGCCAACCTCGACCGACCACGGGTCGACGCTCATCTCGGCGGCATAACGGGCGGGGTCATCCTTGTCGGTGCCGAATTCGTAGAAGTTGTTGTAGCCACTGACGTGTTCATAGGGCGTCAGTTCATCAGTCGCCGACAACGGCTGGGCCGTTTCGATGAAATCCAGCGGCTGAGGCTTCCGGGCCACGCCGGCGCCCGCCGGCAGTGATGTCCCGAGGGCCAGCGCGGACATGCCCAGGCCAGCTGCGCGCATCAGGTCGCGGCGGCGCAGGTAGACAGACTCGGGTGTGATTTCGCTCGATGGGATGGGCGGACAGATCATTCGCGATGACATGGCGGGCACTCCTGCATTGCTCGGTTTTCGTTCCCTGACATCGGCCTATCGCTCGCGTCACGGCAACGCCCTCTGTTGATGTGAGAGGGCTGCGCGCGAAGAAGGTTCCCGCCCTAGCGCTGCCCAGGCTGGCCCTGTCCGGCCTGGCGCTGGCGCCAGTTACGTACCTGCAGCACCGGCCCGGAACAGGCGTAGGCGAGGAAGGCGAGCAGGAAGACCAGCGGCGGGTCGAGGGTCACCAGGCCGAATACGATCACCACCAATACGATGACCACAAAGGGAACGCGGCCGCGAAAGTCCACCCCTTTGAAGCTGTAGTAGGGGAAGTTGGCGATCATCAAAAGGCCCACGGCGGCGGTGAGTATCGCCACCAGGATCGACACTTCCATCGGCAGGGCGGCGCCCAC
Source organism: Parahaliea mediterranea (assembly GCF_003402235.1). GTDB lineage: Bacteria > Pseudomonadota > Gammaproteobacteria > Pseudomonadales > Halieaceae > Parahaliea > Parahaliea mediterranea. Next base: position 77,503 of record NZ_QEWO01000011.1, on the reverse strand, counting down.
CCAGCCCTGGTCGTGGCACACCCACACAGTACTGGCGATGATGGCCGCGGCAGCTGGGCTGGCAAGGCCGGTGAAGTAGTTTTTGTCGGCGGTATCGATGCGGGTATTGAAGCGGGCCAGGCGCAGGGCGGCACAGGCAACGTAGATAAAAGCGGCACTCCAGCCGAACTTCCCAAGATCCCCCAGCGCCCAGCTGAACATTACCAGTGAGGGCGCCACACCAAAGGACACCATATCGGCCAGGCTGTCGTACTCGGCGCCAAATTTGCTGGTGGTGTGGGTGAGGCGCGCTATGCGCCCGTCCAGCCCATCCAGCACGCCGGCGGCGAAGATGGCAATGGCGGCACTTTCGAAGTCGCCGCGCATGGCGGCAATAACAGCGTAAAAGCCCGCGAACAGCGCGCCGGTGGTAAACAGGTTGGGCAACAGGTAGATGCCCTGGCGACGCACGGTCCGGCCATTCTCGGACACCTCTTCCTCGTGTTCATCGACCAGCAGGTCGAGGGAGGGAGCAACCCCCGAAGGCGCTGCGGCACCGGGCTCTTCAACCCCCTGTTCCGGTGATTCGTGCTGGGTCATGGTGACTCCGCCATCAAAAGGGCCGCCATTGTATCAAACTGCCGGCGCAAACGTGCTGGCAGCCACATCCCAGAAGGCCCGCACACGCCGGTCATCCAGAGAGGCACGGGGTGTACACAAGCCAATGCCAAGGGCGGGCAAGGGGCGCCACACCGGCATGGCGCTGACGCGCCCCGCCAGGCCACTGGTGCGCACCACCAGCTCTGGCGCAATGCCCACCCCCAAACCGAGCCCCACCATTGCCACCACCGCTTCGTGGCCGGCCACCTGGGCGTAGATGTTCGGCTGGATGCCCTGCTCTTCAAACCACTGCTCCAGCATGTCCCGGGTGGCGCCGCGCTCGGGAACGATAAAGGGCAGGCGGCTCCAGTCGAACTCCGGCGTTGCGCTATCCCCGCTGCTGGCCATGCGCCGCACGGCGCAGTCTGCCGCGGGCATACACACCAGCATCGGGCTCTCCAGCAACTGCAGGTAGCTTACCCGGCGCGGCAGGCTGGTGGGCCGGCCCGTCACCGCCACGTCGTGCAGGCCACTGAGCACCTTGTCCACGGCATCCGCCGGGTCGCCGGTATGGAGCTGAATGTCCACCCCCGGGTGCTGGCTGCGAAAAGCCTCCAGAATGGGCGCCAGAATGCTGTAGGTGGCCGTCACCGAGCAGTACAGGCTCACCTCCCCCACCAGCGCCTCGCCGCCGCCCAGTTGGCGCCGGGTGCGATCCCAATCGTCAACGGCGCGGCGCGCGTAGTCACGAAAATCGCGCCCTGCTGGGGTCAACTGAACACTGCGCTTGTCGCGCGCCAGCAGGCTGTGGCCCAGCGCTTCCTCCAGCCGCTGCACGCTGCGGCTGACGGCGCTGACGCTGAGGTGCAACTGCTGCGCGCTGCGACTAAAGTTGAGGGTGTCGGCCACCGACAGGAAAACCTGCAGGCTGCGTAGATCCATTGTCAGCGCCTCCGCCGCCAGTACTTTATTGCACTATACGCAATACAGTTTTTTATATATAGCGTTTTACGCAATTAGCGATATGGCGTATCGTGCGCCCCTTTCCTATCCTTATCACCAGAGGTAACACCATGGGCCAGAACTACTTCAACACCCTGCCGCTGCGCCTGCAGTTGGAAGAGCTGGGTAAATGCCGCTTTATGGATCGCAGCGAATTTGCCGACGGGGTGGAAATCCTGCGCGGTAAGAAAATCGTCATCGTCGGCTGTGGCGCCCAGGGCCTGAACCAGGGCCTGAACCTGCGCGACAGCGGGCTGGATGTGGCCTACGCCCTGCGCGAAGCCGCCATCAGCGAGCAGCGCCAGAGCTGGAAGAACGCCACCGAGAACGGCTTTACCGTTGGCACCTATGAGGAACTGATCCCCACCGCCGATGTGGTCATGAACCTCACCCCCGACAAGCAGCACACCAGCGTGGTCAACGCGGTGATGCCGCTGATGAAAGAAGGCGCCTGCCTGGACTACGCCCACGGCTTCAACCTGGTGGAAGAAGGCATGCAGATCCGCAAGGACATCACCGTGGTGATGATGTGCCCGAAATGCCCGGGCACCGAGGTGCGCGAGGAGTACAAGCGCGGCTTTGGCGTGCCGACCCTGATTGCGGTGCACCGCGAGAACGACCCCAACGGCAACGGCCTGGACATTGCCAAGGCCCTGGCGGCCGGCACCGGCGGCCACCGCGCCGGCGTGCTGGAGTCCTCGCCCATCGCCGAGGTGAAATCCGACCTGATGGGCGAGCAGACCATTCTGTGCGGCATGCTGCAGACAGGCTCCATTCTCTGCTACGACAAAATGGTGGAAAAAGGCATCGACGCTGCCTATGCCTCCAAGCTGATCCAGTACGGCTGGGAAACCGTCACCGAAGGCCTCAAGCACGGCGGCATCACCAATATGATGGATCGCCTGTCCAACCCGGCCAAAGTACGCGCCTTCCACCTGGCGGAAGAGTTGAAGAACATCATGCGCGCCCTGTATGAGAAGCACCAGGACGACATTATGTCTGGCCACTTCTCCACCACCATGATGGAAGACTGGGCCAACGACGACGCCAACCTGCTCACCTGGCGCGGCGCCACCGCCGACACGGCGTTTGAGCAATCCACCAACACCGATGCCGACATTTCCGAACAGGAATACTACGACCACGGCATCCTGATGGTGGCCATGGTCAAGGCCGGGGTGGAACTGGCTTACGAGACCATGGTGGCCGCGGGCATCAAGGCGGAATCCGCCTACTACGAATCCCTGCACGAAACCCCGCTGATCGCCAACACCATCGCGCGCAAAAAGCTGTACGAGATGAACGTGGTGATCTCCGATACCGCCGAGTACGGCTGCTACCTGTTCGACCACGCCTGTCGCCCGCTGCTGAAAGACTTCATGGTCGGCATCGAAACCGACGTGATCGGCAAGGGCATTGCCGGCGACAACGGTGTCGACAATCAGGAACTGATTGCCGTCAACGACGCCATTCGCAATCACCCGGTGGAAGTCATCGGTAAAAAACTGCGCGGCTATATGACCGCCATGAAGCGTATTGTCTGATCAATGACAGCGCGCTAGCGATAAGGGGCCTGCGGGCCCCTTTTTCGTGGCCCCACAGCAGTGCCTTCTATTCGTCACACTCACGTCACATTCCCCCCCTAGCCTTGGCCCCTTCACAACAACATCTCTGAGCAGGGGACGCAGCATGCCAAGCACAATAAATTCATCCAAAACCCGACTGACACTCAAGGCCGCCGTTGTCGCTGCCAGTTGCCTGCTGGGCATGGGCGCCCAGGCCCTGCCAACGGTGGTAAGCAGCGCCAATGACAGCGGCCCCAACACCCTGCGCGATGCACTGGAAAGCGGCGCCAACGACATTGTGATCACCGCCAAGGGGCCCATCATGATCACCGAACCGCTGATCTACAGCGGCGAGCGCCCCCTATGGATTCGCGGCAATGGCCAGGCGATTCAGGCGGTGATGGACTTCACCCTGCTTGAAGTGGCCAGCGGCGTGAACCTGATTGTGGAAAACCTGGCCTTCGAGGGGCCGGGCGGGTTCGACATCGAAAACCAGTCCAGCGTAGACGCACCGGGCAAGGGTATTTTTGTGGATGTGGCCAAGGCCCGTGAGGGCTGGGTGAGCGTCAGCCTGACTGATGTACAGGTTCGCGACGTGGCCAACCACGGCATTCACATATCGGACTGTGACCTGGCGGATGCCTGTGGTGGCGGTGGCGATGGGTCCGGCGGCGGCTCACCCGCCTCCATCCTGCTGCGACTGAATAATGTACAGGTGGATAACGTTGGCCACGGCAAGTTCGACGCCGACGGCGTGCGCGTGGACGAACGAGGCGAAGGCCATATTGTGCTCCATGCCAGCCAGTCGAGCTTTACCCGCGTTGGCGCCGACGGCGTGGAACTGGACGAAGCCCAGGGCGGCTCCGCCCAGGCCTACATTGACAACAGCGTTTTCAACGACAACGGCGCCTATTGCAATCCCGCCCTGCTGGAACCCCAACTGGCTACCTTCCTGGGCGATTTTGAAGCCGAGGGCGAGTTCGATGAGAGCGAGCAGGTAACGGACGCGCAGATTCCAGGGCCGCCCACTGGCACCCTGGATGATCGCTGCTTTGAGTACGCTGCGGACTACTACGACGGCGGCTTTGTGGAAGCCTATGAAATTGCCATCGACGTGGACGACGGCTTTGACATCGACGAGTCCGACGACGGCCTGCTGAAGGCCGTGCTGCGCAATACCCAGGTCCACAACAACTTCGACGAAGGCGTGGACTTTGACGAGGCCGGCAGGGGCAACGTCAATGTCAGCTTCATTGGCTCGGCGGCCAATGGCAACGTTGACGATGGCTTCAAAGTCTCTGAAGCCGACGGTGCAGGCATCGAGGCTCTGGTCTTTGAGGTAGAGGCACGCGACAACGGCGGCAAGGGTATTGTGCTGGAGGAAGCCGACAACGGCAGCGTGAACGCCCGGGTGATTGCAACGCAAACCCGCAACAATGACGACAGCGACGATACCGGCCTGGAAGTGGTGCAGGAAGACCAGGGCAGTGGCCAGCTGCGTGTGGAGGATTCGACGCTGGAAGATGGCATGGATGTAGAAGGCGTTGAGGTGACCGAGGGCTGAGGCGACGCCCTTCTCAAAGACCTGCTCCAGGGTCCGCCCCACCCCCCCTGCGCGGCCCCACCACCGGGGCCGCAACGGCCGCTTGCTGTCGGGCTGGGGATTTCCCTGCCCATGCGCTAACCTTGTCGCTTTTTAGCCAGCGGAGTAGCCATGCGCCTTTCACTGATCCAACGCGCCCTGGTGGGCGGACTGATTCTGGCCACCAGCGGCCACACCCTGGGAGATGACAACCTGCAGCGCGCCAGGGAACTGGCCAACACCTACCTGTTGGTGGACACGCATATCGATGTGCCCTACCGGCTGCACGACCACTGGGAGGACGTGACCCAGGCCACCGAGAAAGGCGAGTTCGACTATCCCCGCGCCGTGGCCGGCGGCCTCAATGTGCCCTTCATGTCCATCTACACGCCGCCGTCTGCGGAACTGGATGGCAGCGCCTACAACCTTGCCAACAACCTGATCGACCAGGTGGAGGCCATCGTTGCCAGGGCGCCGGACAAGTTCGGCATTGCCGCCACCCCCGCCGATGCCCAGCAACTGGTTGCCGACGGGCGGATTGCCATGGCCCTGGGGATGGAGAACGGCGCGCCAATTGCCGGCGACCTTAACAAGCTGCGCCACTTTCGCGATCGCGGCGTTAGCTACATCACCCTCGCCCACGGCCTGTCCAACCACATCAGCGATTCCTCCTACGATGATGTGCGCTTCTGGAATGGCCTGAGCCCCTTTGGCGCGCAACTGGTACAGGCCATGAATCGGCTCGGGGTGATGGTGGATATATCACACCTGTCGGATGCAGCGGCGGCCGAAGCCATCGCCCTCAGCACCGTGCCGGTGATCGCCTCTCACTCGTCCATGCGCAAGTTCACCCCCGACTTCGAGCGCAACCTCGACGACAAGCTCACCAAGGCCCTGGCCAAGCGCGACGGGGTGGTGCTGATCAACTTTGGCTCCAGCTTTATCACCCAGGACGCCAACCGCTACTTCAAAACCTATGGCGAAGCCGCCGACGCCTATGCCGAGCGCTACGGCCTGGCGGAACACGCCCCGGAGATGGCGGCCTTTGAGGCCGACTACCGCGCCAAGCAGGCCTTTCCCTTCGCCACGGTCAGCGATGTGGCGGACCATATAGACCACGTCGTCAAGATTGCCGGCATTGACCATGTCGGCATCGGCTCGGATTACGATGGCGTGGGCGACAGCCTGCCGGTGGGCTTGAAGGATGTCTCCACCTACCCCAACCTCATCGCGGAACTGCTGGCACGACGCTACAGTGAGGCGGACATCGAGAAACTGCTCGGCGGCAACCTGATGCGGGTGTGGAAGGCCGTAGTGGCCGGCGTAGAGCGGGCGTAGAGCGGGCGTAGAGGAGGCGTAGAACGGCCTTGGAAAAGGCGCGGGGAAAATACACCGCCCCCCCGGCGCCGGCGGCACCCTGATCGGCGTGCCGCCCGGGCAGCCGCCCTAGCCGGGCAGGGTAACGTTCAGCTCCAGCACGGAGCAGTTGCCGTTCTCATCCACCTGCACCTGTACGTCGTCTTGCTCCACCGGCACGTACTTGCGGATCACCTCGAGGATTTCCTGCTGCATGCGCGGCAGGTAGTCCGGCTGGTTACGCTGGCCCCGTTCATGGGCCACGATGACCTGCAACCGCTCCTTGGCGGTGGCCGCCGAGCGGGGGCTCTGCTTGCTGCGAAAGTAGTCGAGAAAACTCATCCCCGCCCTCCCAGCAGGCGCTTGAGGAAGCCCTGCTTCTGCTCGTCCAGGAATCGGTGGGCCCGGTCTTCGCCCAGCAGGCGGTCCACGGCGTCGCTGTAGGCCTGGCCAGCCTGGGCGTCGACGTTGAGAATAACCGGCTCACCCTGGTTGGAGGCTTTCAGCACATCCTGCGACTCGGGAATGACCCCCAGCAGCGGAATGGCGAGGATCTCCTCCACGTCGGCAACGCTCAGCATCTCGCCGGCGCTGACCCGGGTGGGGTTGTAGCGGGTCAGCAGCAGGTGCTCCTTCACTGGGTCCTGCCCTTCGCGGGCACGCAGGGACTTGCTCTGCAGGATGCCGAGGATGCGGTCCGAGTCGCGCACCGACGACACCTCCGGGTTGGTGACCACAATCGCTTCGTCGGCGAAGTACAGGGCCATCTGGGCGCCCTTCTCAATGCCGGCCGGCGAATCGCACACAATGTAGTCAAAGCGGCCCTTGAGTTCCTCCAGCACCTTGCTCACACCTTCTTCGGTGAGGGCATCTTTGTCGCGGGTCTGGGAGGCGGGCAGGATGAACAGGCCTTCGGTGCGCTTGTCTTTGATCAGGGCCTGGTTGAGGGTAGCTTCGCCGTTGATCACGTTGACGAAGTCGTACACGACCCGGCGCTCGCAACCCATGATGAGGTCCAGGTTACGCAGGCCCACATCAAAGTCGATGATGACGGTGCTGTGTCCGCGCTGGGCCAGGCCGGTGCCAATGGCGGCGCTGCTGGTGGTTTTGCCGACCCCACCCTTGCCGGAGGTCACTACGATGATTCTTGCCACAAACGGGCTCCTGTCTGAAGTTGGAAAGTAATAGAACGTTAGTTACAGCGCAGAAACACTCAACACATCGCCGTCCAGGGCCACCTGGGCGGGCTTGCGCAACACGGTATCGCCAAGGGCATCGCTGAGCAGGAAGTGCCCGGCCACGGAAATCAACTCGGCATCCATGTGCTGGCAGAAAATGCGCGCCGTGGCATCGCCGTGAACCCCCGCCAGGGCGCGCCCGCGCAGGGGGCCGTAAATATGGATGTTGCCGTCTGCCAGCACCTCGGCCCCTTCGGACACCGGCGCCAGCACAATCAAATCGCCGCCCTCGGCATAGATTTGCTGCCCCGAGCGCACCGGCCGGGTGATGGTGCGCGTCGGCCGCCCAGCAGATACCGGCTGCTGCTCGGTACGCACTTCGATATCGGGCGCCGGCTCCTGTGGCGGCGCCTCGATCGTGCGCCCGCGACCACCACCTGGGGGCAGCACGGCAAGGCCGGTATGCGCAGCAACTTCCTGCAAACCATCCGGCACCGCGCGAAAAGCGATGGGGCGCAGCCCCTGGTCGCGACAGTGCTGCAGCATGGCGGCAAGGTCCACCGCGCCGCAGTCAGCGGGTAGCGACTCCAGACTGATAACCACCGGCGAGCCCTGGAACAGCCCCGGCGCACGGGCGACCCGTTCGGCAAGCTGGACGGGGAAAGCCTCTGAATCGTATTGATGGAGTTCAAGGACAACAACAGTGACGGTACTGCCTTTCAGCAGGAAGTCGGGGGTGCTCATACAGCGCGGCACTACTTCTTTATTACAGCAGATGGAGGCAGCCATTATGGGGCGGCCCGGGCAGGAGTCAACAGGCATAAGGCACCAGCGACCCTCGTCACACCCAAGCGGGGCAGGCTGGTCTACACTGGAGCACAAGCGCCGGCGACGGATCGCCGTACAAAAAATAACCAAGGGGGCCCACTTGACCAAAACGCTGAGCACAGCACTGAAATTGGTTGCCGCCTACGCCGTGGTGGGCGCCCTGTGGATAGCCCTTTCAGACGCGGCGCTGCAGGAACTGGCCGGCACGGACATTAACCAGCTCAGCCGCCTGCAAAGCTACAAGGGCTGGTTTTTCATCGCCCTGACCTCTGTGCTGCTGTTCGTCCTCAGCTACTATTTTCTGCGCCAGATCACCCGGCTGCAGGAGCTTGACCCGCAAACCAGCCTGCCCCGCCACACCCTGTTTTTGACCCACCTGGACGATGTACTGCAGGCGCCGGATGGCTCCACCCGCCCCTTTCTGGTGCTGTTTCTGGATATCGACCGCTTTAATGACCTGACCGCCCGCATCGGCCGCCAGCCCGCCGATGCCTTTACCATCCGCTTTGGCGAGGCGCTGCGCGCCGGCCACAGCGCCGACGCCCTGCTTTCGCGCCTGGGCTCCGACGAATTCGCTGTGGCTATACCGCTGGACAACAGCGGCCGGCCGCACAAATACCACACCACCCGTTTGCGGGCCCTGTTCAACCGCGTAGCGCGGGAATCCGGCCTCGATTTGACCTGCTCGATCGGCGCGGCACTGGCCCCGGACGATGGCCGGGAGGCCTCTGTGCTGCTCTCGGCCGCGGGCAAGGCACTGCGGGCGTCCCGCCCCCTGGGTACAGACCAGATCAGCTACTTTAATGAGCAGTGGGACAAACTGGAGAAGAACCGACGCTCGCTACTGCAAGACCTGCGCCGCGCCATCGACAACGCAGACCTGCAAGTGCTCTACCAGCCACAGCTACATCTACAGCAGCAGCGCATCAGCGGCTGCGAGGTGCTCGCCCGCTGGCACTGCCCCACACGGGGCGCCGTGCCGCCCGATGAATTCATTCCACTGGCCGAGGAGCATCACCTTATCGCACCGCTCACCCGGCTGGTGATTATGAAGTCCTGCACGGAGCTGGGCGAGGCGGGCCTGCTGGGCGCGCCCCTGCCCCGGGTGTCGGTGAACATCTCGGCCCAGGAATTTACCGACCACGCCTTTCTGCCGCAGATGCAGGCCCTGCTGGCGGAGTTGCACGCCCTGCCCCCGTATTTGCAGCTGGAAATCACCGAGCGGGCCGCCCTGTCGGACATCCAGCGCAGCATCAAGCACGTGGGCACACTGCGCGAGCAGGGACTGCGTTTTTCCATCGACGACTTTGGCACGGGCTATTCCGGGCTGTCGCTACTGCGCGATTTACCGGTGGATGAACTCAAGATCGACCGCAGTTTTATTGTGGACCTGCAATCCCAGCCGCGCAGTGCGGCCATCGTGCGCGCCATTATTGGCCTGGCGGACAACTTTGGCCTGTCGGTGGTCGCTGAAGGGGTGGAGAACGCATCGCAAATGGAAGCGTTGCACCAGTGCCACTGCGAAGAGGTACAGGGCTACTGGATAGCCCCGCCCCTGGATATCACCGCATTCAGCAACTTCCTGCACCAGACGCCCGCTCACCTACAGGGCCGGGCCTGAGCGGTGGATGCGCCCCGCGCAGATTAACCCCGCGAAGGCCCGATAACCCCCGCAAAAGCGCGGAGAGCGTTACTGCGCCTCGTCGGCGTAGGGGTTGCCGCCACCGCCGGCAATCCAGCGATCCAGCTCGGCTTCCAGTACCGGCAGCGGCACGGAGCGCAGCCCCAGTATCACGTCGTGGAAGTAGCGCTGGTCAAAATCGGCGCCAAGGGCGTCCTCGGCTTCTGCGCGCTTGCGGCGAATCAGCATCTCACCCAGCTTGTAGGCCAGGGCCTGGCCCGGCCAGGAAATGTAGCGGTCTACCTCGGTGGTCACCTCGTGGGTGGACAGGGCGGTGCGCTCGCCCAAAAAGGCCAGCGCCCGCTCACGACTCCAGCCCATGTAGTGCACCCCGGTGTCGATCACCAGGCGGCAGGCGCGCCACATTTCATAGGACAGGCGGCCGAAATCCTCGTAGGGGGTTTCATACACCCCCATCTTGGTGCCGAGCCATTCGGTGTACAGGCCCCACCCTTCCCCATAACCGGAGAAGTAGTTATCCCGCCGGAAGCGCGGAATATCACCCGGCGCCTCCTTGGCGATGGCCGCCTGCAGGGCGTGGCCCGGGGCGCATTCGTGCAGGGTCAGGGCCGGCAGGTTGAACAGGGGGCGCGATGGCAGGTCGTAGGTGTTCATCAGGCAGCTGTTCAGCCCGCCGCGGCCACTGGTATAAAAAGGGGCGATGGCATCGGGCACCGGCAGAATGGTAAAGCGGCGGCGCGGCAAAAAGCCCAGCACTTCACCCATGTAGCCATCGGCCTTCTTGGCCACGTAGGCAGAGTAGGACAGCAGCTCCCGCGGCGTTTTGGCGTAGAACTGGGGGTCGGTGCGCAGGAACGCGATAAAGGCCTGAAGGTCCCCGTCAAAGCCGGTTTTGGCGATAACGGCTTGCATCTCTGCCTCGATACGCGCCACTTCGTCCAGGCCGCGCTGGTGTATCTCTTCGGGGCTCAGGTCCAGGGTGGTGTAGGCGCGAATCTGGGCCTGGTAGAAGGCTTCGCCGTCGGGCAGGTCCCTGACGGCCAGGCTGGTGCGCGCCTGCTTAAGGTATTCATCGCGCATGAAGTCCAACACCTGCGTATAGGCCGGCACCACCGCTTCATTAATCGCGGCCCTGGCATCGCGCTCAAGGGCCTGGCGCTCGCTACCGGTGATGCCCTGCGGCATGTCGGCCAGCGGCGTCCAGAAGGGGTTACCCTCCCCCGTCGCCAGATAGGCTTCCAGCGATTTTTCACGCCCCGCCAGGGTGACCCTCGGCACGCTGTAGCCGCGCTTCAGGCCGGCCCGCATATTGTTCACATTCTCTTCAAAGAAGCGCGGCATGTCCCGCAGGCGATCGATATAGCGCCGGTAGGCGTCGGCGTCCTCAAAGCCACCCATGCGCGGGAACAGGCCGGTCCAGAAGAAGCTGTCGGAATTGAGCGGCGCCTCGTAGGTTTTAAAGCGCACCTCGTCGGCCAGGGTCGTCACAATCTGGCGGAAGGTGTCGGCATTGATTTGCTCGGCATGGCTGAGCTGATCCGCCGGGATGGCGTCCAATTCCGCCAGCACCTGCTCCCAGTAGGCCAGGTTCTCACGCTGGGTGGCCGGATCGACCTTGGCCCAGCGCGAGCCGGCCTGCCACTCGCCGTCCTCGTCAAGCACCTTGCCCAGCCGGTCCTGGCGCCAGGCATACTCCCGCTCGTACAGGGCCTGCAGGCGGGCATCCGCTGTTGGCTGTTCTGACTTGGCCGCGGCGGCGGGCTGGGCCAGGGCGGCCGGGGCAGTCAGGGTCAAGGGAAGTGCTCCCAGCGCGAGCGCCAGGGTCAGTCGGGAAAGGGTATGCACCGCAGGTACCTCCTGATGGGCGGGGAATCCGGCACGCCACGGGCCGGCACAGGTCGGGCCTATGGTAGGGCGCCGCCGGCACCTGTCAACTTGGCGCAGAAGGAGCGCAGGCCCAAACCCCACGCCAGTACGATTTTGTGCATTTTTACCAAAACCGGGGGCAAACCATCGCCCGCAGTGAAAAGAGCGCAGCCAGCAGTGACCTCAAACTGACTTTGCACCAATGCGGTGCAATCGGCGAACAAATCGCCGCTCCCGGTAGGCCATTTTGCACCAGGAACTCACACAGATCGTTACGTGGTGTAACACAAAGGTGCTCGCCAGAAATAGCGCCTGGCTTTCTATTTAAACCCACACAGAAACCCAGGCTTTATGCGGCCTGCAGGGGCTTGCAATCCAGCTCCGATATGTAGATATTGGTAACACATCGCGGTAACGCGATCACTCAAGAACCTTCAAACACCTGCTTTAGACCGAGGTAACACCCATGAAACAGCTACTTGCTATCCCCGCCCTGCTGCTGGCCGCCGGCGCCATGGCCGAATGCCCCGCCCAATTCCCCAGTGAAGCTCCCGCCGTACCTAGCGGCCAGAACGCGACTCACGAACAAATGTACCAGGCCCAGGTTGCAGTGAACGCCTACGTTGACGCGATTGAAAACTACCTGGACTGCCGCTCGGAACTGCACCCGCTGCAGCAAAGCCGCAGTGTTTACCTGGCTGAATCGGTTGCCGATAGCTACAACGCTGAACTGGCCAAGTTCCGCGCCCGGGAAAACATGCTCGCCACCAACTGAGCTGGCAATCCCTTCGACGCTGGACCGCGATAACCATAAAGAGCGGTCTGCGCCACCCCTGATCACCGCCCCGCTGTAACCTACCCCCTTTCTACCAGCCCCTTTAGATTGCCACGGCGGCGCAGCTGTGCTCACCTTGGCAGCCAACACCAACCCGCCCGGGGAGCCTGTCGCCATGAACTACTGGCTACTGAAAACAGAACCTGACGAATACAGCCTTGAGCATTTGCGCAGCGAACCGTCAGGGCAGGCCAGATGGGATGGAATAAGGAACTACCAGGCACGCAACCTGCTGCGCGACGCGGTAGCTGCCGGTGACCAGGTGCTGATCTACCACAGCCAGTGCCGCCAGGTGGGGGTGGTGGGCCAGGCAGAGGTGGTGCGCGGTGGTTATCCGGATCCCGCCCAGTTCGACCCCGACAGCCACTACTACGACGCCAAGGCCAGCGCCGACGCGCCGCGCTGGTACTGCATCGACATCCGTTTTGTGGCGGCCTTACCCCGCACCGTGACCCTCGCCGAGATCAAGCGGGAACCGCAACTGGACGACATGGTGCTGCGTCGCCAGGGCCGGCTTTCCGTGCAGCCAGTTACACGCGCACAGTGGCAGCACATCCTCAGCATGGCCAAGCGCGGGCAATAGTGCCGCATACAGGCATTGTCAATGTGATTCCTTTTGGCCTAACCTGATACACAACCCGTCGGTGGCGCCTCATCCCGGCGGGCAATAGCTATAAAAATCAATCAAGAGGGATCGTTCATGTCAGTGTTCTTTCAACGTGCACCACTGGTTGCGGCCGTTGCATTCGCCGGCGCCGCACAACTCAGCCAAGCCCAGCAACTCGAAGAAGTCATCGTAACGGCTCAAAAGCGGGCCGAAAGCCTGCAGGATGTACCGATATCCGTCTCCGCCGTGCAGGGCAGCAAGCTGCAGGAGGCGGGCATTCCCAACATGGCGGCGCTGGCGGACTACGTCCCCAACCTGCATATCGCCTCGGCCTCGGTCAATACCAACATCTACATGCGCGGCGTTGGCTCCGGCAACAACCAGGGTTTCGAGCAGTCGGTCGGGATGTACGTGGACGGCATCTACATGGGCCGCGGCCGCCAGTACCGGGCGGGCTTTTTGGACATTGAACGGGTAGAGGTGTTGCGCGGCCCCCAAGGCACCCTGTTTGGCAAAAATACGGTGGCCGGCGCAGTGAATATCATCTCCCGCTCCCCAGACCCGAGCGATGAACTGTCTGGCGATGTGGCGGTGTCGCTGGAGTCCTTCAACGGCAAGCAGTTTGAAGGCGGCATAGAAACCCCCATCAGCGACACCCTGGCGGCCCGCTTTGCCTTCAAAAAGCGCGAAACCGACGGCTACGTGGACAACACCCTGCTGGATGAGCCGGAAGGCCAGATTGACGAGACCTCCTACCGTTTTACCCTGGTGTGGCAGCCAACCGACAACCTGGACATCAACTTCAAGTACAGCAATACCGAGTTTGAGCGGATTGGCGCACCGTCGGCCACCAAGTACTACCTGCCCCCCGAGCAACGCGACGCCCTGTTCCCCAACCGTTCGCCCTTCGCCAGCATTGGCTACACACTCACTGACTTCTTCTACCCTGAACTGGTGGCCGAGGGGGAAAAGGAGTTCGTTACCTTCAAGGACAACGGCTACGGCACCAACCGGGCAGACGGTATTGGCATCGGCATCAACCCCGACTCCAACGACGAGGACTACGACAACTACGTGCTGGACCTGAACTGGGATGTGGGTGGCGGCACCCTGACCTCCATCACCGGCTACTCGGAATACCAGTACATCGATGGCGTGGATGTGGACTGGCTGCCCCTGCAGTTCATTCACCGCGACGATGACCAGCGCTTTGAGCAGATCAGCCAGGAATTCCGCTTTGCCTCTCCGGGCGGTGAATTCTTCGACTACGTGGCCGGTGTGTACTACGAAAAAAGCGAGCTGGAATTTGACCGCCGCGTGACCATCGATACCAACATGGACGGCCTGGTACCGCAGTTGCTTAGCGTCAACAGCCTGTTCACCCTGCTCACCAGTGGCGCCTACACCGCCAACCAGATCGCCCGCAACCACTACTACAAGCTGGATTCAGACTCCTACGCGATCTTTGGCCAGGGCACCTTCAACCTGACGGACACCTTCAGGGTGACGTTGGGGGTACGCTATACCGAGGAAAACAAGGACGTCGTCAGCAGCCAGTTCCTCTCGGATGACCTGACAGGTATCGATAATCCTTCTGACAATTTCTTCCTTGGCTTTATTGAAGCCACCAGCTTCAACACCTATCGCTACAACTTCAACGAGGACCGCACCACCGACAAGTGGATTCCCTCGCTCAACATCCAGTGGGACGTCGGCGAAGACAGCATGCTGTATTTCAGCGCCTCCCAGGGCTTCAAGAGCGGCGGCTTTACCGCGGCGGACGACCAAGAGCCCGGCCAGCTGGACATTGCCACCTACCCCTGCGTACCCGGCCAGCCCATTGAAGCCTGCTACGACCCCACCGTGCCCAACGACGACTTTGAGTTTGAAGACGAGGAAGTGGACGCCTTTGAAATCGGCGGCAAACACTCCCTGTTCGATGGCAGCATGAACGTCAACTGGGCGGCCTTCTACACGCTCTATGACAACCTGCAAACCTCCATCTTCAAGGGGGTTGGCTTTGGTGTGACCAACGCCGGTAAATCCGAAGTGCAGGGGATTGAAGTGGACATGCTGTGGCAGGCCACCAACAACCTACGCATCGGCCTGAACGGCGCCTGGCTGGATGCCACCTACGATGAGTTCGAGAACGGCCCCTGTACCGCTATCCAGCTGGATGTGGACCCCTTCTGCGGCACACCCCAGGGCTTTACCAGCAACGATTTGAGCGGCGAGGAAACCCTCTACGCCTCCGACTGGAGCGCTACTGCCTTCTTCGACTATATCTCCACCTTCGAAAGCGGGCTGGAATTCTTCCTGGGTGGCGAGGCCAATTACCGGGATGAGTTCAGTTCCTCTGGCGACAACGACCCCCTCGACTACATCGACGCCTACACCAAGGTGAACCTGCGCGCCGGGCTACGTAGCGAGCACTGGGAGATGATGGCCTACGGGCGCAACATTTTCGACGAAGAAGCCTTTGCCCAGAGCTTCGATACACCGGTACTGGCGGGCACCCACACCCAGTTCATGGAGGAAGGCCGCGTGTACGGCGTGCGCTTGAAGTTCATGTTCTAAGGCGAGCGGCGCCCGGCGCTGCAAGGCTCCGGGCGCGCAGCCCACTGCCGGGGGTCTATGAACCGGCGGCCATCAGCGGCAGGCTTTCAACCGGCATAAAAAAACCGCGCTCCTTCAAGGGCGCGGTTTTTTATGAGCGGCGGTTACAGCTTACTGCGGGGCGCCGCCGTCCAGTACCAGTTCCACACGGCGGTTGCTGGCACGGCCTTCGGCGGTGTTGTTGTCTGCAACCGGGCGCGCTTCGCCGTAGCCGATGGCGCTGATCTGCTGGGGGTTTACACCGTGCTTGTCGATCATCATCTGCCGCACGGCATTGGCCCGGCGGTCTGACAGCCACTGGTTGTAGGCATCATCACCGCTGCTATCGGCATGGCCTTCCACGCTGGCGGTCACGCCCGGGTTCTGCGCCAGGAAGGCGGCGGCCCGGGAGATTTCAGTATCAAAGTCGTGGGTGATAACGGATGAGTTGTGGCCAAACTGGACTGCCAGTTCCACCGCCACCTTGCCACCCCCCACATCGCGGTAGCGGGCGTTGCCAGCGGTGAGGCTGGCAAACAGGGCTTCCTTGTCGATTTCCACCGGCGGCGGCGGCTCCGGCGGACACAGGGCCTGGCCATTTTCGTCATCGGCGTCGCGCGACAGGTTCAGGTTCAGCTTGGCGATCTCCTCGGCGTTGATGCCCTGCATGTCCAGGGCGGCCAGCAGCAGCCCCATGTTGGCCAGGGTGCGGGCCTGGGCGGCGGCGAGGTCGGTGCGGGCGCTGACATAGGCGCGCTGGGTATCAAAGTATTCGTTCTGGGAGTCCAGCAGGTCCAGCAGGGTGCGCTGGCCAAGGTCGAACTGGTCCTGGTAGGCGCGGCGGGTTTTGTCCTGTGCCAACTGGTTGCGCTCCAGGTAGATCACCTGCTGCTCCAACGCCTGAATGTCGTTGAAGGCGATCATGGTGTTCTGGCGCACATTCAGGCAGGCCTGCTTGCGCTGTTCAATCGCGGAGTTGTAGCGGTTGTAAAACTCGCGCTTGCGGGCGCTGTCCGAGCCGCCGCGGAACAGGTTGTAGCTGGCGACCAGCTCGATGGCCTCCAGGTCGTAGCGGCCTTCCAGCCCATCGGTATCGTGTTCCACCTCGTTGCGGTAGCGCAGGTCCACCCGCGGCATGAAGGGCGCGTTGGTGGCGTTCATCGCGGCCTGGGCCGCGCGCAGGTTTTCGATGGCGGCGTCAATCTCCGGGCTTTGCTCGTAGGCCAGCTCCAGGGCGGAAGAACGCAGTTCAGGGATTTGCCCGGCCGGCACAGTGGGAATGTCCAGATCGTCGGCGGGCAGGTCGCCAATCACCCGCTGGAAGCGCGCCTGCACATCGTGCAGGTTGGTCATTTCGGTGAGCAGGTTGGACTCGGCCAGCGCAACACGGGCCGCGGCTTGCTCCAGGTCCACCCCCTGGCTGACACCACCGCCGGTGCGCTCGGCGATCTTGTCGTACACCTCGCGGTGGACGATGTAGTTGTCTTCGGCGAATTTCACCAGGTTCTGGAAGCGCGCGGTATCCAGGTAGGCCTGGGTGGCCTCCAGCGCAATTTCCTGAGAGGTGCGCTGCAGGGTGTAGTACTGAGACAGCTTCTCGTAACCCAGGCGGCGCACGGCTTCGCGGGTGGCGAAGCCGTCGAACAGCATCTGGGTAATGCTGAAGCGGGTGGCGTCGCGGGAGTAGTCGTCGAAGTCGATCAGCGGGGTTTCGCGATCTTCACGGCCTATATCGGCGTTGATATCGACACTGGGGTAGTAGCCACCTTGTGCCACACGCTGGGCCTCGCGGCTGGCCTCGAAGTCGTACCAGTTGGCAACCACGCGCGGGTTGGTGGTAACCGCCTGCTTGACCGCTGCCTCAAAACTGGAAATAGGTTCCGCCTGTACTGTGATACCTGCTGTTCCCAGTACCATGGCGACCGCCCCCGCCAACCTTCGATGACCTTTCATGTTGTCTTCCTTGTGCCTTTATATAGACGCGCTTTTTTGGTTCACGGCATCCCGCCGCAAAGAATATCCCTCGGCAGAGGATAAGCCATTCCCTGCAAATCGCTATCAAATCCCGGAGAGTTATGATGTAGATCACAAATATTCACGTCTTTTTGACCCGGGCGGGCCAAATACCCAAACTTGAATTCTTCACTACACTACACTGGCGCCTCCCCGGCCGAGGGCGGCGGGAAGATCATCGTTTTTTACATTGCGAGGCGAAGGACATCAGGCTCCAGGTTTGCAAACGACCGTTGCTGCGCTGGCTCTGTGCAAGCGTGCTGGCCATGGCCTGTACAGCACTGTCGGTGCTTGCCCAGGTCAACCTGGACCGCATGCAGCAACTGGCCCAGAGCCGCTACGGCAACCACACCGCCAACACGGTGGCGCAGTGGCGGGACCTTATTGCAGCCATTTCCACACTGCCGGATGAGCAACGGGTCGAGCGCGTTAATGCCTTCTTCAACAAGCGTATCCGCTGGCAGCAGGACATCGACATCTGGGGGCAGAATGACTACTGGGCCACACCACTGGAAACCATGGCCCGGCGCACCGGCGACTGTGAAGACTTCAGCATCGCCAAGTACATGACCCTGCTACTGGCCGGCACGGCCATCGACAAGCTGCGTATCACCTACGTCAAGGCCCAGATGGGCGGCAGCCTTGGCAAACATTACGAGGCACACATGGTGCTGGCCTACTACCCCACACCGGCCGCGGACCCGCTGATTCTGGACAATATGGTGGACATAGTGCGACCAGCCTCCAAACGCCCAGACCTGAAGCCAGTATTTGGTTTTAACAGCAAGGGCCTGTGGGTGGGCGGCGCCGCCGCTCCCGCCTCCAGGGACCCGGGTGCCAAACTTTCAAGATGGCGCGATCTGCTACAGCGGATGAGCGCCGATGGCCTGGGCTAGGCCCAGTCAGCAAACGGAGCAACTATGTCACTCTTCAAACAACTCTGGCTGGCGATTATCTTCCTGCTGATTCTGGTATTTGGCGGCAGCTTTGTGGTGAACAGCCTGTCGGCCAAGCGTTACCTGGAACAGCAGCTGTACATGAAGAATGCGGACAACGCGACCGCCCTTGCACTCTCGCTCACCCAGCAGGACGCCGACCCGGTGCTGCTGGAGCTGACCCTGTCGGCCCAGTTCGACACCGGCCACTACGAGATGATTGAGCTGATCGGGCCAGAGGGCGAGGTTATCATCCGCCGCGAAGACCAGCAGACCATTACCGATGCCCCTGCCTGGTTTGTGAAGTTGCTGCCCATTGAGGTGGAGGCCGGCCGTGCCAATGTACAGAAGGGCTGGCAGCAGGTAGGCACGCTGACCCTACGCAGCCACTCCCGGTTTGCCTACCGGGAACTGTGGCAGAGCACCGAGAAGCTGGCGCTGGTCTTTCTGGTTGCCATGGTGGTGGCGGGCCTGCTGGGCAACTACCTGCTGCGCATCATCCTGCGCCCGCTGAATGCCGTGGTTGACCAGGCCGAAGCCATTGGCGAGCGCCGTTTTGTCACCACCGATGAGCCCTACACCCTGGAATTCCGCCGGCTGGTGGTGGCAATGAACAACCTGTCTGCGCGCATCCAGCGCGCCCTGACCGAAGAGGCACGCCGGCTGGAAAAATGGCAGCGCCAGGCCCACGTGGACAAAATCACCGGCCTCACCAACCGCGAGCCCTTCATGCAGACCCTGGAAGCCGCACTGGAGAGCGATGACGTCAACGCCACCGGCACCCTGTCGCTGCTGCGTATCAGCGGCCTCGCCCAGCTCAACCAGATTTACGGACGGCGCACCATCGACGGCCTGCTGGGCGATATTGGCAAGGCCCTGAACGGCATTGTCGCCACCCACAGCCGCTGGGCCGCGTCACGACTGAACGGCTCCGACTTCGCCCTGCTGGCGCCCCGCTCCACCGAGCCCGAGAAAGTGGCCAGCAACGTCCAGCAGGTTATCCGCGAGGTGTTCCGCCACCGCAGCATGGACAACGACGTAAAATTGCCCGTGGCCACCACCGTCTACGTGCATGGCGAGACCATCGGCGAACTGATGACCCGGCTGGATGGCTGCCTGCTGGCTACCGAGAAGCAACGCGAACCCGGTGTGAGCGTGGCCTACAAGGGCGACATGCAGATGCTGCCCATGCGCGAGCAGCTGGCCCACTGGCGCGGCATCTTCGAGCGCGCGCTGCAAAACGACAAATTCTCCCTGGCGGCCTTCCCCGTGCAGGATTTACGTAAGAACCTGATCCATCTCGAATGCCCGGTACGGTTGGAATGGGAAGGCGAAAAGCTGGCCGCCGGCACCTTCCTGCCCTGGATAAACCGGCTGGAAATGTCCAGCGTGCTGGACCAGCACGTCATCGATCTGGCCCTGCGCCTGATATCGGTACGCAACAAGCCCATCTGCATCAACCTGTCAGTGGCAGCCGTGGTGGAACCCGGCTTTCCCATGTGGATGAGTGAGCGCCTGTCGCCCCACCCTGAGGCCGCCAAGCTGCTGTGGATGGAAGTGCCCGAAGCCATGGCCTTCCGCCACCTGGACAACTTCAAACGGCTCTGCCAGCGCGCCAAGGTCTACGGCAGCAAAATCGGCATCGAACACGTGGGCCACCAGCTATCCGACATCGGGCAACTGCACGACGTGGGGCTGGACTACCTGAAAGTGGATGCGTCCTTCGTGCGCGACGTGAACAACAACGTCGCCAACCAGACCCTGCTGCGCACCCTGTGCACCGTGGGCCACTCCGTGGGTGTAAAAGTGATAGCCGAAGGCGTGCGCACCCCGGAAGAAATAGAAATGTTGCAGGAACTGGGCATCGACGGCATTACCGGGCCGGGCGTGACGATGGATGAGGGTTGACGCCGCAGCTCTTACTGCCACCACCGCCGCTACCCGGCCTGACAACGGGCTAATCGTCGCCCAGCAAATCCAGCTTGTTGCGCAGGTCGCTGCGCAGGTTCTGCCGGCGTAGCACTTTCTCTTGGGCGGATTCGGGGAGTTCGGTGAAGAGGATGATGCCTTTTTCGACGAGGAGTTCTACCAAATCCTCAATAACACGCACAAAATCAAGATCGGTGTTGCTGATGTGCTGCCCGGCCAGTCCGTCGAACTGGGCAATAAAATCCTGCAATTCCGGGTCATCCCCAGCGATGGGCTGGTACCCTTCATGTGCCATGTGGCTGACCGCGGAAATGTGGCCGCCTGCATCCCGCGTTACATAGGGCATGGCAAAAGTACCTGAATCATTGCACCCTCATCGTATTACCTATCACCTAGCGCACCATCTTCTCGACAAATTTTTGAAAGGTGGAATCTTTGAATGTTTCTTTGGCTGTTTCCAAACACTCGATCACCGAAAGCGTAGGTGAGCGCTGTCCACCCATATCAACCGACATCGCCCCTTTTGCCACCGTTTCGGCATCCTCGGCGGAATCCGCCTGCACCATCACCAGTGCATGGATACCGGATTTGGCCAATACCTGGCAATCAAAATTTTTACCCGGTGCGCGTGGTATCCCATAGGCGGGCGAGATGCCTGCCAATAGCATTGCAACGGCCATTGCCCCTGCCCAGTGTTTCATAGCATTCACCTTCCTGTCTTCAGTTACCAGCATTCATTCTGGGCCGTTCCGCTAGCGCCCTTGGTTCCCGAGGAATCAAGGGTGAAAGCTGTACAGCGGCTATCGTTGATCTGGGGTGACCCCGCGCGCGGCGTAGCCGTCAAAAGGTAGCAGGTTGCAATGCCGCCTGCCCCGCAGCCAGCCGCGGTTACCGAGTAATGCTGCTCCTCGGTGATATAGGGGTTTGCCAGCCCCAGCGCGGTCAGGTCAGTGGTGTAGGTATTGCGGTCCAGCATGTACTGCTCTTGCCGATTGGCCACTTCCAGCAGGGCCGCCTTGGCCTCGCTACGCCGCCCCTTCTGCAGACTGCCCTGGTAGGAAGGCAGCGCCACCGTCAACAGCAGACCCACGATAACCACCACAATCAGCACTTCAATCAGCGTAAAGCCGCCCTCGGCACCCCACGCTGGACGGCGGCAAAATGCAGCCGGTTGAATACACATTAGAATTGCTCCTGGAACCAGTGAGTGCCGTAGGGGTCATCCATGCTGTTACCCGTGCCAAGGGGGTTACCTTGGGGAAGCGGAATGAATATCTCCTTGTCCTCACACTGGGGGCCTTCGCAGGTACAATCATCACCTTCGCAACTTGGAACAACGATATTCAAACCGTCAATAATTGTCTCACCATCCGAAGTGGGATTTCGATCGCCGGTGCCATTGTACAAATCCACCTTGTGTATGTAGCTCAAACCAGACTGGGGCTCACAGACGTTTATCGCATCCGAGATGCTGGGGGGCACATAGGTCGGGATGTAGACAGTGCCATCAAGAGTCAATGACTTAGACAATACCTTCTCACCCAGACGCTGCAAATCGAATCGCCAGCCATTGGCACTTTGCAAAGCCTCCAGGGCCGTAGCCTGCTCCTCTTCCGTACCGTTAGTAATCAGGTTATTGGTCACATCCAGCAGGTCATTGTCAACCAGGGGCATTGAGCAGCGGAAGTCCGTAACAGTGGGGTCGGCACATTCGGCGGCTGTCGGCCTCGGCGTGCTGTACGGAGTAACCGCCGGATCACGGATCATATAGACGCGGTTTACAACGTCGCTGCCCTTGGGGTTGGTGCGGTCGCCAGACCCAATGATCAACGCGTCGGTTGCCTTGCCGTTAAAGCGTATCGGCACAAAATCCGGCGCGTTGAAGAAACGCCTGTCAGTCGCTGTTGTCCCCCGGTTAAAGCTCGCCAGCCGGTTTATCTGCCAGGTGTCCTGGCTGGCATCGGGCAAGGCATTCCCAGGTAAATCAACACGCCAGAGGTTACCTCCGGTATCCCCGAAGTAAATGCGGTCTGCGAGCCCGTCGGCATTGCTGTCCACCAACGTCACATCGGCCGCCACCGAATGGTTCAGGTTGGGTGCGGACAGGTTGGTTGCGCTATTGGCAGCCGGAGTGACACTCCACACCAGTGCGCCGGTTTGAGCGTCAACGATGTAGATACCCCGCCCGAGGCTGTCCTGGGTAGCAAGGCCATAGCCGTCTTTGTTGGTATCGTAACCACCCCCAAAGACCAGCACAGGTTTGGGTATCCCCTCGGCATCGCGGTAGCCCGGAATTTGGGTAACCACGGGTTCAGACCAGCTTTGTCCCAGCAATTCAAAGCCGGCTACATCGGGGCCAATGCGCCACATGAAAGTGGGGCTGTCAGGGTTCGACACATCGAGCGCGTAATAGGCTTTGCCACCCCGGCGCATACCCAGATAAGCCCAGGCCTTGTCTCCGTCACTTGCATCAATGGTGCCATCACGATTGACATCCACAGTGTGCAATACGGCTGTCAGGTCCATACCGTAAATGTTGGCACTGGATATGGCATCACGGCGGCGCTCGGCCAGGATAGGTGCCAATTCCTTGGGGAAAAAAGCCCAGTCTTCAACGCCGTCAGCTGCTCCGAAAAGGTGTACAAAGCCGTGATTGGTACCCACCAGCAGGCGCAAGTCGGGGTTGGCCTCGGTATAACCGCTCCTGGCTCCGTAGTTAATTACCAGAGGCTGGCTGTGCAGAATATCGCCCAGCACCCAGGATCTAGGCTGGTCTCTCTGGTTGGCATCGGCATTGAAGGCGTCAAAGCCGCGCGCCCAGGCAACCTGGCGTGAGAAGGCCGCGAACGTAGAAGCACCAAACAGTTGATAAAGCGCCTGATCATCTGCCACACCCATCGAGGCTGCTGTGATGTTATCCGTATTGAAAGCCTGGAGCGCACCGCCATTGCCGGTGTTGGTATACAGCGTGCGTGTTGCAGGGTCGCGGACAGCCAGCAACGCGCCAACCCCCCCCTTGTCCACCAGCCCACCATCGGCGGCAGAACTCCCCCAGAAGGTGACTGCACTGTCCTTGATATAGCCGGTCTGCGGATCGATGGCCTCATCGCCATTGGCATCCAGCAGCACGGCGGTGCCGTCGGCATCCAGCGTCACCTTGAGCTTTTTGATATTGCCGATCCAGTCCACGCTCTCACCGGGCTTGAACATGGCATAGAACACCTCCTCCCGGCTCTGCGTGCGGTTGAAGGTATTGACGGCCACCGCCGGCGAGGTGAAGGTGGTCGCCTTGGACAGGATGCTGGTAATTGCCCCCTGGAAGGCGCTGGCCAGCTCCTGGGCGTTGCTGGCGGTGTAGTACTCGCCTTTGCCCTTTTCAGCGGTATCCCGTAGCAGATCCTGATCGGTGGCGAAGCCAATGGTATAGGTAATGCCATACTGGTTGCCGTTACTGGCATCGCCGTCCAGGTCAGTGGTTGCCATGTATTGTGCAAGTTCCGGCATACAGCTCTCCCGCATGCCCTGGCCGGAATACTGGTACTCGTTGCAACTGGTCGCGCCGGTTAGCGTCTTGATGGCTGAATTCGCGTCTTCGTCGTTCTGCGGTTCGCCGTCTGTCATCACAATGACGTAAGAATTGGCGCAATCCGATACTGGTGAATTGTAGTTGTTGCCACTCTGTGCCAGCAGATCGCGCGGCAACACATCGTAAACCCCACGACTGTCGCTGCCCGTCCGGGACTGGCTGCCATAGACCACCGAGTTACCCGACAGATAGCGATAGCTTTCATAGAACGATTCGCATAACGGTGTACTGCCCGCATGGTCAATCAGATTCACCATATCGACCAGATTGCTCCGTTCTGCTTCGCTCATATTCTCAATGATGCGCCTTACGATTCGCCCACCCTGGTCGTAGTTGAACTCCATCAGGCCAAAATCAACGCCTTTATTGGTACTGATGAGGGTACTCACCACCTCCTGGGCGATGTCCAGCCGGCTTCGAGGCTCCACCAGTGAGTCATCGTGGTACCAGTTAAGGTAGTGAGAGGTATAGAAGGTATAGGCCTGGTTTCCCCAGTTTACAGAAGGGTCCGGATCAGGCCCGTACTCCTGTCCATTGGCCACATTGTCCTGGGGATAACCGGCAGTCTGCCCAGGGCCGTTGTCGGTATTATCGGAGTCCACGTCATCACGGCATTCCGCATGGGTGGGGGTCTGGTCCTGGGCACTGAGCGCAGCCCAGCTGCCCGGCAGCACCGTCTCGTCCTCACACACCCGGACTCGGTCGCTGTAGTATTGCCAATCCGTTACCTCAACGTTCTCCGGCGCGGTTTTTTGCTCGTAACAGCCATTGCTGCCTTCCACCGTCAGCCGGGTTGTACCATTAGGGCAGTTGTTGCTGTTGCCTGGCGGGTTTCTTCGAAATACCCAACCTGCCAAGGGTTCAGTGGTGGTAACGCTCTCGTAGCACCCGTCCAGTGAAGATGACGCTGCATCCACAAACAGCAAACTGTTGGGACAATACGGAAAAATAAAGAAGTAGCTATAGCCCTGGCGCCTTACCAGCTTGGGGGTCGGTTCCAGCGTTGTTGCCTGTGTATAACAGCCCCTGGGATTGGCCTGGCTACGATAGACTGAGCCATCAGGACACTGCCAGGAGCACTGGCCCTGCTGAACGGTAGAGTCCACCCAGCGCCTTGCGCGCGCCACCGTCGACTGACCATTGATCTCCAGGTTTTCATAGGAAGAGGCGCAGCGATTCTGCGAAGCGGCAAACCAATTGTCGCTGCCAGGGCCAGGTACTGTGTTACCGGTTGTCCAGTAGATACGCCCGGCTGGGAAGCTGACCTCGTAGTCCTCGTCCGGATCGTAGGGAGGGCGCTGCTGGTCGACCATGGTGCTCATACTGCCCGAGTCATCGAAGACAATCAGTACCTTGGGTCGGCCGCCGGTGCTTGTCCCGTCATAGGTCGATCTGTAGATTTCAGTATCATCGGCGTAGAGAGCATTCACCGAGAAGAAGCCCCCCAGTATCAATGCACAGCACATCGCACCGTAACGAATAGACTGTCTGAACATCATCCACCTTTCCTTCCCGAGGACTCGACCTTCGGGTTTGATCATTCGCTTGCTTGCCATGGCGGCGCCAATTGGCGCTAGCACCCTGGCCAGCAACTATCCACTAATTCAAATTCAAAAGTTCCGCGGCGACACCCAGTTCAACACGTGATCTCGCTCGCCCTGGAATATCGTGCCCCGAAACAACTCGATAGTAGTTGCAGGGCAGCAGGGGGTTAATGCCACCACTGCTCCCCCCGCGGCCTTCAGGAGGTCGGGGGCAATCGGCCTCCGTCACAAAGATGACTCTGACATCGACTGGAATCGAATTCGGGTCACCGGCACTGGTCGCCAGGCCGAGCAGGGGATGGGTTGTCATGCCATCAAAAGGGTCAACCTCCGGCACACTGGAAAAGAAGGGGTCGTTCGCTCCCCCTCTGTCCCGACCCAGCGCCACGGTTGCGTAAACCCCGGCCTCAGCGGCCTGGAAAGACTGGTAGCTGTCCTGCATGTTTGAGGACATTTTCAGGTTGAATGCGCTGTTGCTGGCCGCGGTGATGCTGATAACGGTCACCACCAAGAGGAACAACAGTGACACCACAAGCGCGATGCCTGCCTGGGAGCCCTTCACCGGGGCACGGCTTGACCTCTTCATCCTCCCCCCCTGATTTCCAGCTTTGGATTGCGCAATGAAATGCTGTTGCGCACCAGGAATCGGTGGAAACCATCACTCGGCGTTACCGAGACATCGCCGAGTTGATAGGTTTTGTCATCGACATAGCCAACATCCGCGACGGCGCTGCGCACCAGCAGAAAAAGCTCTACTGCCACCACCTCGTCCCAGTCGGGTACCGTTGCCGCATAGTCATAGCTGTCAGCCGCGCCATCGCCGTCGCTGTCTATCCCGAAGCGCAGACGCATGCGCTCTACACCTGGCACAAGGTCCTCTGTCTGGACGGCCACCGCACTTGCCGTTGCATCCCAACCCAGCACCTTGCGGCTAAGGGTCGGAACGTTGCCTGTGCCGGCATTGGCTGACCGGATGTAGTACACCTGCATGCGGTAGGGCCAGGCGACACCCTTTGGCACATTGGGGTGGGTTTCTTCTACCGACGGCGCCGCGCTGGCGCCAACAAAAAGCTCGCCGCGCGCCGTCAGCGGGCTGGCTATGACATAAACCTCCTGGTTACTCAAAGGCTGAGGGAACGATATTGTCCCGTCCGTGGGGGCATTGGGGTCTTCCGGGTTGGCATCGTAGGCAGGCCTTGGAAGCACGCTTTTAATGACCAGCACGTCGGTGCCCGGCAAGGCATCTGTCACGCAACCGAATGCTGCGCCGCTTCCATCGGCTGTAGTGGCCAGCAGGGTCTCGGTACCCTGCACCTGGCTGCCCCGGGCGTTGCCCGTACAATCGCCGCTAATGGTGCCAAGAGACCCGTTAATATCACCCGGGGCTGCCCCCCCAAAAAAGCGGACATGACGCAACGAATCCCCCATAACCTGCACGGCGAAACGCGCGTTCTCAGAGAGTTCGGCAACCCGTTCCACTTCGGTGAACGAGCGCTTGGAAGCCAGATAGACTGAAATTGCCCCGCCGATGATAATCAGGCCGAGAACCATCGCCACCATAAACTCGATCAGGGAGAACCCCCGACCGTTGCGGCTTAATCTGCCCGCTTGATGATTCAATCCAGCCATCATGGTTCCATCTCATCCACAACGTAGCTGCTGACGATCACTTGACGCCGCCAGGCATCTGCGCCGGCAGCGGCGCCGCCACACACGGTATCGCCTGCCTGGGTAGCATCAGACGTCTCTTCAAGACCGCGCCACTGGACAATGACGCGCACCATGCCCGAGCGGGTTGAACCGGCCACGGCATCAAAATCCACGCAACCCTGCGGGTTTATCAGCCCCCCGGCATTGACCGAATTGCTGTCTTCGATATAAGTCACGGCGGCACCGTCAAGCATTTGCTCCCACAACCAGCGGTCGTAGCGCGCCATCTCGGCCGGCGTGCAGGCCGCAGTATTACAATCGGGGCTTGGTATTGTTGTGATCGAACCGCCTCCCAGCGCGTTACCGTTGGCAAAATAGGTGACAACGCCTTCCGGGTTAATGCGTATGCGCTCCAGCATGTCGTCGGCCAGGGCAACTGCCCGGGTTCGCTGCATGGCCTGGTGCTGGGACGCCTTTGACAGCGCCTGCAGGCTGACAATACCGAGCAGGCCAATCGACAGAATGACGAAGGCCGCCAGTACCTCTATCAACGTCAGGCCGTGCTGCTTGACGCACGACTTGCCGGGGAAGATGTTAGCAGCTGACATTGGTTCCCCCTGCATCATCAACAATGTCATCCAGAGGAGCACTGGCATCTATTGCCGCCCGGACCGAGCCTACCGGATTGACAATCAGCGCCCTCGCCTCAGTGGCACCACGCTCGTCGCAAAAGGTAAATGTGCCTTCAAAGCCCAGGGCATTGCCTCTGGAATCGAACCTCACCCGCCGATTGCCGTTGTCAAAATCAACGTCTACGTTCTCGTTCTCGCGAGACTCCCACTGGATACGCTCTTCATTGGGGTTGCCTGCGCTGGGCGCATTGTTGCCGTCAGTGTCAACAAAGCTCATGTAACCTTGATCCCAGGCAGCCGTATTATTGCAGGCGGTTCCGTTGACGGTGGGGCAAACGACAACAGGCGCCCTTCTCGCCAGGGCTTCGGAGCGGGCATTATTCAGGGTCGCCCTCAGGGTATACACCTCTGAAACCATGCGGTTGTTACGTATCAGTTCCTGAAAGCCCGGCGCTGCCACAAGCAGTAAAATCGCCAGAATCACCAGCACCACCATCAGTTCGATCAGGGTAAAACCCCGCTCGAACAGACGATCATCAAATGCTGTGTGTTGTTCTGCCATTACCCCGCCGTTATCTTCAGCGCCAAGAAAAATCCCTAAGCACAGCCTAATCGACTGCATCCGGCAAGCAAGGCGGCGCTGGATGAACGGCCGAAAAGCCAGATAACCGGTACTCCCCGGCGCGCAAACGTGACATGCGTCACAAAAAAAGCCCCGGCGTGTTGCGACAGACCGGGGCTGGCGATGGCAGTTACCGACGGTGGTTACTGGTCGATATTGAGCTTCCCGCTATCCAGCATTCCCTGAATCACCGACTGCAGGCTGTCGTGGCCGCTCACCAGGTCGACACCCACCAGGGTGATGGTCTGGTCGACATGGGCCGGCTCTGCGGCGCCGCCGAATTCACCGGCGCTGCTGACGCGGATGACCGTGTCGGTGCCGTCGGAGGTGATGTCCAGGTAGCTGGTCAGGTCGGCTCCCTGGGCCTCTTCGCCCACCAGCAGGTCGCGCAGGTCGAGCACGTCCTGGCCTTCATCGCCAAAGCCGACAATGGCGACATCGGGCTCGGCTTCGCCGGATTCGTCCAGGGTGAAGGCAAAGACGTCATCCCCGGCGGATGCCAGCAGGGCAGGCGTGTCGCTGACGTGCTCTTCGAACTCGGTGACACCGCCCTTCTCTTGCAGCACGTCGCGCACGTGGGCCATGGCATCGGCTTCGGACACGGGCGTGTAGCCAGCGTCGGTCAGCGCGGCGGCGAGTTCTTCGCCGGTCATGGTGGCCAGGTCGAAATTGGCATTGGCAAAGTCCTGATGGGCTTTGTCGGCGATTTCAATACCGTTGTCGGGGTTGCCGTCCACGTCCAGGGTCTGCAGGAATACGGCCATGTTCTCGACGTATTCGTCGTTGAGATCACCCAGTTCGGTACCGGCGATTTCCTGCAGGAAGACCTGCCCATCGGCGACAACATCATCCACCAGCATGGTGCCCAGCACGATGCTGCCGACGCTCAGGGTTACCTGATCGCCAGCGCGGTAGTAGAAGCTGCCGTCCGCCTCGGTTTCGCCCACCAGGCCGGAGGAGGTTTCGTAGTAGATGCCGGCCACCGCGCTGTCCTGGAAGGTGGCGTTGTCCACCCCGGCCAGGTTCACAGTGAAGGACGACTGCACTTCGTCGCCGTCGCTGTCGCGCAGGGTGTAGGTGAACACGTCGCTGAGTTGTTCGCCCACATCAAAGGCGTCGCGTGCTTCGCGGCTGAGGGTGTAGGTGTAGGTACCATCGCCATTGATGCGGATGGTGCCGTAGGCGCCCACAATTTCACCGGAGCCGTTGATGCCGTCCCAGATGCGCTCACCCAGCCCGTCGGGGCCATCGGCGCCAAAGTTGTCCGTACCGAGACTGCCGGTAATGGTGGGCAGGTCGTCGGTGGACTCCAGACGGGCATACAGGTTGAAGGTGTTTACCTGGCCCTCATTGGTGTACACGGTATCCACCAGGTTGCCGCTACCATCCTGGAAGCCCTCGATGGACAGGGTGAAGGTACGCCCGTTCACGGAGATTTGCTGCGACGACACACCGGTGTTGAGAATCTGCATGATGTCGCGCGGGTCGGCGCCGTTGTTGGGCGTCTCGGTGTGCTTCACCTGGATGGTGGTGGAAACCGGTACCGATACGCCGTCGATTACCAGATTGAAGGAAACCACCAGATCGGCGGAACCCAGGGAACCGCTGTTCGTTAGTATTGAGAAGTTGTTGTGCGCCAGGGTGCCCAGCACAAACAGTGAATCCGTCTCGATACCCACACCGGTGGTGGTGCCAGGCTGGAAGCCGAAGTCATAACCGGATTGGTCGGTGTTGCCGGAGGGCGTGCCCCAATTCAGGTAGACACCATTGCCGTCGGAGGTTTCGGACACGGTGCCGCCACTGCTTGCATTCACCACGTTCTGCCAGTCGGCGCTCATACCCGAGATACGCTGCTCGCTCACCGGAATCAGCAGAGTCTGGCTGTCGGCGTCAACGCCAACGGGAATGTCATCGCGAATATCCACGGTGACAGTGGTGGTGGTGCTGTTGCCTGCGCCATCGGTCACCAGAATATCGAAAGACTCGACATTGTCCTCGACAGTAATGCCGTCGTTCACGCCAGGGGTGTGCTCGAATTTATCGGTGAGCGTGTAGGTAAAGGCCCCGGTGGCGCTGTTGAGCACCAGATTGCCGTAGGTGCCGGCACCGCTGCCGCCGTTGGCAAAGCTGAAGGTGTAGTTGCCATCGCCACCACTGGCGGCAATCGTGCCCGCGGCCACTTCGGTGTTCAGGATGGGATTGGAGCCAATACCGTCAATGGCCGCCTCGTCCACCAGCACGTCGGCACCGGTGACACTGAGGCTGGACGCGGTGTGGGTAATGGTGAGGGTGGTGGTTGCGGTATCGCCGTCACTGTCCAGCACGGTGTACACGAAGGTGTCCACGGCGCCGGGCGGCACGGTGTTCGGGTTGGCCTGGTAGGTATAGCTGCCATCGCTGGCCAGCACCAGGCTGCCGTGGGCGCCGGCAATGGTAAAGCCCACGCCGCCGCTCACCGGGCTGGCGGTGTTGCTGCCGGCCGCCACGCCCACAACGGCGCCAGACACAAAGCCATCGGCGCCGGCAATGTCGTTATCGGTGACGTTGCCGGATACGGTCGTGCCTTCTACCACCGTGGCGGTATCGGCATTAGCGATGGGCACATCGTCGGTAATGTCGATGGTGATGGTGGTCTGGGCGGTGTTGCCATTGCTGTCGGTAACCAGCACGGCGAAGGTTTCCACGTTGTCCGCCAGGTTGGCGCCGTTGTCCGCACCCGGGGTGTGGGCGAGGGGCGTGGTCAGGGTGTAGGTGTAGGTGCCGTTGCCATTCAGCACCAGGGTGCCGTTGTTGCCGGTACCGTCGCTGCCTACCAGGGCAAAGCTATAACCGCCACTGCCGCCGGTTGCGGCAACACTGCCGGAAACGCTCTCGGTGGCCAGGGCGGGCTGGGAGCCAATACTGTCCAGGGCTGCCTCGTTCACTACCCGGTCGGCACCGGTCGCGGCCAGGCCAGACGGGGTGAGGGTAATGGTGAGCGTGGTGGTTGCGGTATCGCCGTCACCATCGAGCACGGTGTACACGAAGGTGTCCACGGCGCCGGGCGTGGCGGAGTTGGGGTTGGCCTGGTAGGTGTAGCTGCCGTCGCTGGCCAGCACCAGGCTGCCGTAGGTGCCGGTGATGGCGGCGCCCACACCGCCAGCCACCGGGCTGGCGGTGTTGCTGCCCTGGGCAACGCCCACCACTGCGCCGGTGGCAAAGCCATCGGCGCCGGCAATGTCGTTGTCGGTCACGTTGCCGGATACCGATGCGCCTTCCACCACGCTGGCGGTGTCGGCAGTGGCAACCGGCACATCATCAACAATGTCGATGGTGATGGTGCCGGTGGCGGTGTTGCCGGTGCCATCCTGCACCTGGTAGCTGAAGGTGTCCGCCGCCAGTTCGGTGTGGGGGCCGTCAACGCTGTTGGCGGTGGGGCCCACCGGGGCGGTCAGGGTGTAGATGTAGCTGCCATCGGCCAGCAACTCCAGGGTACCGTAGTTGCCGGTAACGGTTTGGGCGGTGTAGGTCAGGGTGTCGCCATTCGGGTCGGCGGCATCCAGCTGGCCGGCCACCGACTCCTGGGTGCTGCCCGGGTCGCTGCCGGTCACTGAGGCCGCGGCCAGGTCACCCGCGTCCTGCGTGGTGTCCAGGGCCCGCTCGTACACGGTGATGTTTTCCGCCGGGGCGTTGGGCGAGCCGTCGGTCACATCAATGGTCAGCACGGCGGTGGCTGTGTCGCCGTCGCCATCGGTGAGGGTGTAGGTAAAGGTGTCGGTGTAGGTGGCGTTGGCCGCGGCCACATACACATAGCTGCCATCGGCGTTCCAGGTGAGGGTGCCCTGGTTGCCGGTTGTCGGCACCAGTGCGGTCACCGTGGCATCGTCGGCGCCCAGTGTGTCGTTGGCCAGCAGGCCACTATCGGCCGCCACATCCAGGGTGCCGCCGGAGAGCACTACGCCAAAGTCATCCTCGGCGCTTGGCACATCGTCCACGATTGCAACGGTCAGCGTGCCAACCTGGGTATCGCCATCGGCATCGGAGACGGCCACCGCAAAGGTATCCTGGGTGGCATCGCCACTGGTGTTGTCTGCCAGGGTATAGGTATAGCCAATGCTGCCAGCGGCAATGCTGGTTACGGTCAGGGTGCCGTAGCCGTTCTGGCCGCTAAAGCTCTGGCCCACGGCGGTTACTGCCTGGCCGTTGATGGTCACGCTCAGCGGGCCGTCTTCGCCGCTGAAGGCAATGGTGCCGGCGGTGGTTTCGCTGTTGTCACCGGCAGAACCGGCCGGTTCTGAGCCGCGCACGGGAAGCCCCGCCTCGCTGACCAGGGTGCCGGCCTCGCCAGCGGCGGGCAGGTCAAGGTCCACCGGGTTGTCATCGATGGTGATGGTAACGGTGGCGG
Organism: Parahaliea mediterranea; assembly: GCF_003402235.1. Classification (GTDB taxonomy): domain Bacteria; phylum Pseudomonadota; class Gammaproteobacteria; order Pseudomonadales; family Halieaceae; genus Parahaliea; species Parahaliea mediterranea. The sequence goes on along the minus strand of NZ_QEWO01000011.1, from coordinate 44,573 downwards.
TATCGGTGCCCCCGTCGCCATCGGTGATGGTGTAGGTGAAGGTGTCGGTGCCGTCAAAACCGTCGTTCGGGGTGTATTCAAAACTCCCGTCCGGGTTGACCACCACCGTGCCATTCTGGGGATCGGTGTTGCCGATGACCGTGAGGGGGTCGCTGTCCGGGTCGCTGTCGTTGGGCAGCACATTGCCGGACACCGGGGTGTTCACCTCCGTGGTAAAGGCATCGTCCACCGCGTCCGGGGGATTGTTCTCCGGCGGGGGTGGCGGAGGCGGAGGCGGAGGCGGCGGAGGCGGAGGTGGGGGCGGCGGAGGCGGCGGCTCGGTGTTGTCGATAATGCGCACAATGCCCTGTGGGTCGGCAATGGTGGCGTTGGTGGCATTGCTGAGGTTGACGAAGAACTGCTCGGTGGCCTCCTCGATGTCATCGGCATTGGTGGCATACACCACGGTGACTGCCGTGCTGCCGGGGGCAAAGGTAATGGTGCCGCTGCGCGGGTCGTAGTCGCCACCCACAACGGTGGCGGTATCGTCAGCCGAGGCAAACTGAACGGTCACCGGCACATCGCTTGGCGCCGACAGGCTCAGCACCACGCTGGCGCTCTGCCCTTCCACCACGGTGACATCCGCAATGGTAATGACCGGCGGCTCGGGCTCCGGCGGCGGGGGGGGCGGCGGCGGGGGCGGAGGGGGCGGCGGAGGCTCGGGCACGGTCACCGTGACGGTGGCGGTATCGGAGGCGTCGCCGTTGGGGCTGATGGCGGTATAGGTAAAGGTATCTTCACCGAAAAACCCCGGGTTGGGGGTGTAGGTGACGGTGCTGTCGGGGTTGATGACCACGGTGCCGTTGGCGGCCTGGGTCACGCTGGTGACAATGGCGCCTTCGACAAAAATATCGTTGTCCAGCACTTCAATGACCACCGGCTCGCCGGGGTCTGTGGTTTCGGCATCGTCGATGGCGTCCACCGGCAACAGGCTCGGGTCCTGGTCGGCGATGTCCTGTTCGGCAGTGAATGCGGGCGCCCGCAGGCCACCGAATTCATCGGTCAGCTCGACAATCCTGCCCAGGCGCACCCAGCTGTGGCCGCCGCCTTCGGCGCCACTGCCGCTGGCACCAGCCGCGGTCGCTTCGAGCACATCGCCGATGTCTTCACCCTCTTCCAGGGCGGCCAGCACGGCGTCGATGGAGGCATCTTCCACGGCGCTCTCGTCAGGGCCGGCGGCGCGCTCGGCCACCAGGTCGCGGGTCAGCGCCATTTCCTCCACGTCGGAGATGACAAAGGGGTTGCCGTCAGACAGGGCCAGCTCCACATGGGCACCGTCCGGGGTCACCACGGTCTCGCCCTCCATGATGACGTCACCCGGGCGGATTTCGCGCATTTCACCGTCTTCGTTGCGGGCGAAGGCCTTCCCTACGACTGCCACCACGGTTGCGATTGCTTCGTTGGCCATGACTCAGTTCCTTTTATGTGCCGACCCGGCAAGCATTGCGGGCCACATCCAGTATTGGGACTGTGAATACTAGGGCAGCCCGCCGGAAGGGGCATTGGACGAAAGGGCAGGGGTGGCCGGATTTGCTGTGAATCAGTTCACAGATGTGTAAGTCGGGATGTTATTCATAGCCAGGGCGAGCTGCACCCTGTCCCGCACCGCCAGTTTTTCGAAGATGGAGGACAGGTGGGCTTTCACCGTGCGCTCGCTGATATCCAGGCTAGCGGCTATTTCCTGGTTGCTGGCACCGCGTGCCACCTGGCCTGCCACCATCAGCTCGCGGGCGGTGAGTGCATCCAGTTGGGGATGGGCCGGCGCCGGCGTGGGCACCACCCGCAGCGACAGCCCCATCAGGCGTTGCACCAGTTCGGGAGGCATCCACAGGCCGCCGTGCTCCACCACCAGGGCGATTTCGCGCAGCTGGCGGGGCGCCGCCTCTACGTGGCAGTAACCCACCGCGCCCTGGTTCAGGGCGTCGAAGGCCTCTTCTTCGCCGGGCACGGCCGACATCAGCACCACCCGACTGCCGGTGGCGACCGCCTCGCGCACCCAGGCCAGGCATTCGGCCCGCCCCAGGCCGCTGCCATCCAGCCACAGGGTGCGCGGCTCGTCAGGCGCCAGGGCCACGGCATCGCTCACCCGGGCGGCGGCCCGGGCCTTGGCGAAGGCTTCGCCCCAGCGCTGCCGCAAGCGGCCGTGTGGGCTTACAAAGAGTTGTTCCATCAACGCTCCGTCAACGCATACTGCTTGGCCCTGAGCACCGGCTTCATCAGGTAGGCCAGGATGGTTTTTTTGCCGGTAAGAATGTCCGTCTCCACCGTCATGCCGGGGATGATGGGCAGGTCTTCGCCGAGGGAGGTGTCCTCGGTGCGCACGGTAATGTCGTAGAAGGGATTGCCCTCCTCGTCCATGATGGTATCGGCGCCGATGTGCTCCACCACCCCCTCCAGGCCGCCATAGACCACAAAATCGTAGGCGGTGAATTTCACCAGCGCCTTCTGTCCCGGCACCAGGAAGGCGATGTCCTTGGGCCGGATGCGCACCTCCAGCAGCAGGGTGTCATCCAGCGGCACTACTTCGACAATCTCCTTGCCCGGCAGCACCACGCCGCCAATGGTGTTGAAGTAGAGCTGCTTCACGGTGCCCTTGACCGGCGAGCGCACCTCGGTCTGCTGTACCCGGTCGGAAAGGCCCGTACTGGCCGCCTCCAGGCCGTTGATGCGGGCCAGGGTTTCGGTCAGTTCGGTGCGCGACTCGTTGGCGAACTCGATATCCACTTCCGCCAGCTTGCGCTCGGCTTCGGTAATGGCCGAGCGAATACGGTTCACCTGGGCCTTGGCCTGCTCGAACTCACCCCCCAGGCGATTCACTTCCCGTTCCAGCCGTAATATCTCCACCTGGGACACAGCCCCGGACTGCACCATGGGCCGGGTAACCCCCAGTTCCTGCCGCGCCAGCTCCAGCGAGCGGCCCAGTTGGCGCGAGCGGGCGGTCACCTCGGCCAGCTCTTCCTGGCGCTGCAACAACTGCTCGCCGGCAATTTCCTTGTCGACCGCCAGCTTGGCTTTGCCGGACTCAAACAGCGCCAGCTCTTCCAACACGATTTCCGGCACCAGGGTTTGCCACTGCGCATCGGGGCTGAAGTCTTCGCCGCGCACCGCGGCGCGCAGGCGGGCGGCCCGCACCCGCAGGGCCTGCAGTTCCGCCATGCTCTCCCGCAGGCTGGATTCGGAGCGGGTCTGGTCCAGCCGCACCAGCAGCTGGCCCTGCTCGACGATGTCGCCCTCCTTCACCCGGATTTCAGTCACCACCCCGCCGTCCTGGGACTGGATTACCTGCACCTTGCGCGAGGGAATGACCTTGCCCTGGCCGCGGGTCACTTCGTCGATTTCCGCCAGCGCCGACCAGGCCACCAGGGCCACCACCGTCAGCGCCAGAAAATACAGCAGCGCCCTGGCGCGCAGCGGCTGCTGGGCAATGTAGGCACTGTGGGCGTCCTGCTGCCAGTTGCGGGGCACGTCGTCGGGGTCTTTCAGCCAGGGGCCAAACAGCAGGTCGGCCAGGTAGCGTTTTTTCTGCTCCGGGTCTTTCTGTTCCAGTGCTTTCTGCTCCGGCTGTTGCGGTGCCTGCTGGCCCGGCGGCAGCTTGTCAAGGTCATTCATTTGGCCGCCCCGATTTTGCCCTGCTGCAGAGCCTGGATAACACTGTCGCGGGGGCCGTCGGCCACCAGCTTGCCGTTGTCGATCACTATGATGCGATCCACCATCTCCAACAGGGAGTTGCGGTGGGTCACCACCACCCAGGTGCGCCCCTTCACGTAATGTTGCAGCTGCTGCTTAACCGCCACTTCGGTGGAGTGGTCCATGGAGCCGGTGGGCTCGTCCATCAACAGGATGGGCGGGTCGTGGATGACCGCCCGCGCCAGCGCCACGCACTTGCGCTGGCCACCAGACAGCGACTCGCCCCGCTCCCCGACCAGCATGTCAAAGCCCTGGGGATGGCGGTTGATGTACTCCCCGAGGTTGGCGATTTCCGCCGCTCGCACCAGGGCGGCATCGCTCACGTTGGCGTGGGACAGGGTGAGGTTGTCGCGCAGGCTGCCGTAGAACAGGGTGACGTCCTGGGGCACATAGCCCACCCGCGAGCGCAGCTCGGACGGGTCCAGCTGGCGCAGGTCGATGCCATCCACCATGATGGCCCCGTCGGTGGGCTGGTACAGCCCCATGGCCAGTTTCTGCAGGGTGGATTTGCCAGAGCCCACCCGGCCGAGAATGGCCACATGCTCGCCGGGGCGAATGCGGAAGGACACGTTGTTCAGCGAACTCATCTCGCTGCCGGGATAGGCGAAGGACACGTTGCGAAACTCAATGTCGCCCTGGAACATCTCCCGCGACAGGAACTGGGCGCCCTCACTGCGCTCCATGGGCTGGGCCATCACCTCGTCCAGGGATTGCAGCGCCACCTGGGCATTGTGGTAGGAGGCAATCAGGCCCGCCACCTGGCCAAAGGGCGCCATCACCCGCCCGCCGAGCATGGTGCAGGCAATCAGGCCGCCCATACTCAGCTCGCCGGCGGAGATCAGGTAAACCCCGGTGACAATCACAAACAGGGTGACCATCTGCTGGCTCCACAGGGTCAGGTTCACCGTGGAATTGGACACCAGCCGCAGCTGCACGCCCACATGAGCCAGGAAAGAGGTGGTCTCTTCCCACTTGCGCTGCATGCGCGATTCGGCGCCCATGGCCTTGATGGTATCCAGCCCCACCAGGCTTTCGATCAGGGTGGAATTGCGCAGGGCGCCGGCGCGGTAGGTGGTCTCCGTCAGTTCTCTCAGCTTGCCCTGGGTGGCCAGGGCATATCCCAGCACAATCAGCAGGCCGATGCCGATGGGAATGAGAACAAGCGGCGCGATCCAGGCAATCACCCCGATAAAGATCAGGGCGAAGGGCACGTCGATCAGGGTGGTGATGGAGGCCGAGGTAATAAAGTCACGCACGGTTTCAAAGGAGCGCAGGTTGACGGCGTAGGAACCCACCGACACCGGCTTGCTTTCCAGCCGCGAGCCCAGCACCCGCTCCATGATCTGGGCCGACAGACGCATGTCCACCCGCCGGCTGGCAAGGTCCAGAAAGTACCCGCGCATGGTGCGCAGGGTGATATCGGCGACCATGATGATGCCCACCCCCGCCGCCAGCATCCACAGAGTCTCCACCGCGTAGTTGGGCACCACCCGGTCGTAGACGTTCATGGTGAACAGGGGCAGGGCCAGGGCGAACACGTTGATAAACAAAGCCGCCAGCAGCACATCGCGATAGATGGGCGTGTTGGCGCGAATGGCGTCCCAGAACCAGTGGCCGCGACTGGATGCGCTGTTGCGCGGCGTGCGCTGGTCAAAGCGAAAGCGCGGCCGGCAGACAATGGCGCGGCCGCTGTCCTGGGCCCGCAGTTTTTCACCGGCCACCTGGACTGCGGCTTCGTTGAGTTCGGGGTAGATGACCGACGCGGTATCGCTGTCGCGATCCCAGCCCAGCAGCAGGCAGGCGCGATCCTGCTCCAGCAGCAGCACAGCCGGCAGCAGCTCGGCCTCGATGCCATCCGCCCGGCGCTCGACAATACGGCTTACCAGCCCCACGCGACTGGCGGCGCGCTCAAACAGTGCCGGTGTCAGACGGCCGTTGGCCAGCGGCAGGCCACCGGTGAGGGCCTCGGGCGTGGAGGCGCTACCGTGGTAGCGGCACAGTGCCAGCAGGCACTGCAACAGGCTGTTGTCTTTCACGGCTGAATTCAATGCATCTGCCCCTGCAATCAGTCCCGCGTCTGCGTGCTTTGCCAAGCATCTGTGGGGAAAGAATTATGCTAGCCGGGCAGCATAGGCGACTTGCCCCACAATTGCCATTGGGGGAATGCGCCGCCAGTCACAGTTCCCACGGCGATAGCCGCAGCAAGCTATAAACGGAGCCAGCAACTGTGACCGGCCGCACGCTCTACAGTGCAAGTTCCTTGCGCGCGCGGGCGAAAGCTTCAAGGGCAAACTCAACGTCGTCGCTGCCGAGGGCGGCCGACATCTGGGTGCGGATGCGCGCCCTGCCCCTGGGCACCACCGGGTAGGAAAAGGCAATCACATACACACCGTGGGCCAGCACCGCCTCGGCGAACCTGGCCGCCAGGGCGGCATCGTGCAGCATCACGGGTACAATCGGGTGCTCGCCGGGCAGCAGTTCGAAACCCTGGCGTTCCAGGCCCTCGCGAAACTGCGCGGTATTGCGGGCCAGTTTGTCGCGCAAATCCGGCTCCTCGGACACCAGTTCGATGGCACGAATGGCGCCAGCCACCACCGGCGGCGCAACAGTGTTGGAAAACAGATAGGGCCGCGAGCGCTGGCGCAGCAGGTCGACAATTTCCGCGCGGGCGGCCGTGTAGCCACCGCTGGCACCGCCCAGGGCCTTGCCCAGGGTGCCGGTGATAATGTCTACCCGGTCCATGCAGCCGCGCAGCTCATGGGTACCGCGCCCGCTGGCGCCGACAAAGCCGGTGGCGTGGCAGTCATCAAAATGCACCAGCGCCTGATAGCGTTCCGCCAGATCACAGATTTCATCCAGGCGGGCGATATAGCCGTCCATGGAGAACACCCCGTCGGTGGTGATCAGCTTGTAGCGGGCGCCGGCTTTTTCGGCGGCCTTGAGCTGTTCTTCCAGGTCCGCCATGTCGTTGTTTTTGTAGCGGTAGCGCTGGGCCTTGCTGAGGCGCACCCCGTCGATGATGCTGGCGTGGTTGAGTTCATCGGAAATCACCGCGTCTTCAGGGCCAAGCAGTGTCTCGAACAAGCCCCCATTGGCATCGAAACAGGAGGGATAGAGGATGGTGTCCTCGGTGCCGAGAAAGGCGCTGATCGTATCTTCCAGCTGCTTGTGCAGGGTTTGGGTGCCGCAGATAAAGCGCACCGATGCCATGCCGTAGCCCCAGTCCTTGAGGCCCTGTGCCGCAGCTGCGTTCACCGAGGGGTGCTGGGCCAGGCCGAGGTAGTTGTTGGCGCAGAGGTTGAGCACCTGCGCCCCGCCCTTCACGCCAACCCGGGCCCCCTGGGCCGTGGTGATGGCGCGCTCGGATTTGTACAGGCCCGAGGCACGGATGTCGTCCAGTTCGCGGGCCAGGTGTTGCTGAAAATCGCCGTACATAGTGGTTAATCCCAGTTCAGAATCACTTTGCTGGCTTCGCCGGCGTTCATCACCTCAAAGCCCTGTTCAAAATCGGTAAAGCCCATGCGGTGGGTAATCACCGGGGAGATATCCAGGCCCGAGTCGATCATCACCGACATTTTGTACCAGGTTTCGTACATCTCGCGCCCGTAAATGCCCTTCAGCGTCAGCATATTGAAGATCACCGTGTTCCAGTCGATGGCCATTTCCTCACCGGGAATACCGAGGATGGCGACTTTGCCGCCGTGACACATGTTGGCCAGCATGTCGTTAAAGGCCTTGGGGTTGCCGGACATTTCCAGGCCGACATCAAAGCCCTCTTCCATGCCGAGGGACTTCTGCACTTCAGCCAGGGATTCGCGCCCCACGTTGACGGTGCGGGTGGCCCCGAGCATGGCCGCGCGCTCCAGGCGGGCGTCGATCAGGTCGGTAATGACAATGTGGCGGGCGCCGGCGTGCTTGCACACCGCTGCCGCCATGGCACCAATGGGGCCGGCGCCGGTGATCAGCACATCCTCCCCCAGCAGGTCGTACTGCAGGGCGGTGTGCACGGCGTTGCCGAAGGGGTCGAACAGGGCCGCCACGTCCAGGTCGATGCCGGGGCTGTGCTCCCAGACGTTGGACATGGGCAGGGCCAGGTACTCGGCGAAGGCGCCGGGGCGGTTAACCCCGATACCGGAGGTGTGGGCGCACAGGTGGCGCCGCCCGGCCATGCAGTTGCGGCAGCGCCCGCAGACCACGTGCCCCTCGCCGGAGACGATCTGCCCCGGGTGGAAATCGATCACGTTGGAACCCACCTCGACAATTTCACCGACAAATTCATGGCCCACCACCATGGGGACCGGGATGGTTTTCTGCGCCCAGGCATCCCAGTTGTAGATGTGCATGTCGGTGCCGCAGATGGCGGTGCGCTTGACCTTGATCAGCACATCGTTGATGCCCACCTGGGGTTCTGGCACATCCTCCAGCCAGAGCCCGGTGCCCGCTTCCTTCTTGACCAGTGCTTTCATGTATTGTCCCCTGCCTGCCACAGGCATTCACTATGGTGGAAAATTTCCGCTATAGTAGACAGTGCGTTTCCCACATACAAGACAAATTTCCCGGATACCGGATTTCGCCATGACCAAGCCCGCCACCGACCCCGCCAGCAAAGTGCTCTGCGAACGGGTGACCGAACTGCGCCAGCGCAACAACTTCACGTTGGAGCAGTTGGCCGCCGCCTCGGGCGTCAGCCGCTCCATGCTCAGCCAGATTGAACGCGGCCAGGCCAACCCCACCCTGGCAGTCACCTTCCGCATCGCCCAGGCCTTTGGCCTGAGTATAGGTGAACTGGTGGACGCCCCCGGCGCCGGGGGCCATATCGAGCTGGTGCACGGGGACGACCCCGCCCACCTGTTTCGGGCCGACAGCGAGTGCCAGATACGCACCCTGTCGCCCCTGCACATGGAAAAAGACGTGGAGTTCTACGAAGTGGTGATTGAGCCCGGCGCCAGCCTGGAAAGCTCCGCCCATTTCGACGGCACCCGGGAGCTGTTCACCGTGGCCAGCGGCAGCGCCGCCATTACCGCCGGCAGCACCCACTGCAAACTGAACGCGGGGGATTCCGCCCACTACCGGGCGGATACCCCCCACTGCATTGCCAACAGCGGCGCGGCCACCCTGCGCGGCTACCTAGTGGTGACCTACCGCTGATTGCGCGCGGGCCGGCGCAGGGCGTGGGCGAGGAACAGGGCCGCCGACAGCAGAATGACCGCGCCGCCCTGGTGGGCCGCCGCCAGCGGCACCGGCACATGCAATAGCAGGGTGCTGATGCCAAGGCCCAACTGCAGCAGCAGGGCCAGCACCAGCAGCACTACCGCCAGGCGCACCCGCGGTTGCCCCGCCCGGCGCCAGGCCAGCACGCAAAAGGCGGGTATCAGCAGGGCCAGCAGGTAGGCAAATACCCGGTGGTTGAACTGGATGGTGGTAATGTCTTCGAAGGCGTCCAGCCAGGCTGGCGCGCCGCTGTAGAGCCCCGGCGGGAAAAACCCGGTGCCCATCATCGGCCAGGTGTTGTAGGCAAAACCGGCCTTGGTGCCAGCCACCAGCGCGCCAGACAGAATCATCAGGTACACCAGCACCACCAGCCCCAGCGACCAGCCCGCCAGCGGCCCCTGCACACCGCGCTTGGGCGGGCCCGCAAAGCGCAGGTCAAAAATCAGCCACAGCATGTAGGCATAGATGAGCACCGCCAGCCCCATGTGGGCGGTAAGGCGGTACTGGCTGACGTGGGGGTTGTCCACCAGCCCGCTCTTGACCATGAACCAGCCCAGCAGCCCCTGGCAGCCACCCAGCACAAACAGCAGCCACAGCTTGGGTTGCATGCCGGCCGGCACGCGCTGGCGCAGCATGAAAAACAGCATAGGGAAGAAAAACAGCACCCCGATCAAGCGCCCCAGCAGGCGGTGCAGGTACTCGTACATGAAGATGGACTTGAAGCCCTCGACATCCATGCCGCGGTTGATCTTCTGGTATTCGGGGAAGGCCTTGTACTTGTCGAAGGTGGCCTGCCAGGCCTCGTCGCTAAGCGGCGGAATCACCCCCATCAGCGGCTTCCACTCCACCATGGACAGGCCGGAGTTGGTCAGGCGGGTCACACCACCGAGAATGATCATGCCGAACACCACGGCGGCGCAGAGCATCAGCCAGGCGGCTATCTGGCGGTCGTACTGGCGTTGTTGCTGGGACAGTAGCATGGCGAATCCGGATACCTTGTAACGCAAATAGGACGGGGGCGGCCGGCACCCGCGTCGCGCGCCGGCGGCCAAAGCGGCGCCATGATACCCGAAGTCGGCCCCGCTGCGCGCCGCTACCGCCCTAGTCGCGCAATTGTGGCAGGTTGCGAAACAGCTCCAGCGCCGCCGGGTTGGCCAGGGCATCGGTGTTCTTCACCGGCTCGCCGTGCACCACATTGCGCACCGCCAGTTCCACAATCTTGCCGCTGATGGTGCGCGGGATGTCGGCCACCTGCACAATCCTGGCCGGCACATGGCGCGGCGTGGTGTTGTCGCGGATGGTCTGGCGAATGCGCGCCTCCAGCGCCGCATCCAGCACCAGCCCCTCGCGCAGCACCACAAACAGCACCACCCGTACATCGTCCTGCCACTGCTGGCCGATGACGATGGCCTCCAGCACCTCCTCCACCCGCTCCACCTGGCGGTAGATTTCGGCGGTGCCAATGCGCACACCGCCGGGGTTGAGCACCGCATCGGAACGGCCGTGAATGATAAAGCCGCCCTGCTCGGTCACTTCGCCGTAGTCACCGTGGGCCCAGACATTGTCGAAGCGGTCGAAGTAGGCGCTGTGGAAGCGCTCGCCGCTGTCGTCGTTCCAGAACCCCAGCGGGCAGCAGGGGAAGGGCCGGGTGCACACCAGTTCGCCCTTCTCGCCGATCACGCTGTTGCCCGCCTCGTCCCAGATTTCCACCGCCATGCCCAGGCCCGGCGCCTGAATCTCGCCCTTGTACACCGGCAGGGTCGGCGTGCCCGCCACAAAGCAGGACAGAATGTCGGTGCCGCCGGAAATGGACGACAGGCAAACATCCGCCTTGAAGTCGCGGTAGACGTAATCAAAGCTCTCATGGGCCAACGGCGAGCCGGTGGACAGAATGCTCTTGAGCCTTTCCAACCGGTGGCTTTGCCGGGGCACCTTGCCGGCTTTCTCCAGCGCGGCAATGTACTTGGCGCTGGTGCCAAAGATGCTGATGCCCTCCTCGTCGATGCAATCCAGCAGCAGGTTGCCGTCGCCGGCAAAGGGCGAGCCGTCGTACAGCACCAGGGTGGCGCCGCTGGCCAAGCCCGACACCAGCCAGTTCCACATCATCCAGCCGCAGGTGGTGAAGTAGAACAGCACATCCTCCCGCCCCAGGTCGCACATCAGCTGGTGTTCCTTCAGGTGTTGCAGCAGGGTGCCGCCCGCGCCGTGCAGAATGCACTTGGGCGCACCGGTGGTGCCCGAGGAATACATGATGTACAGCGGGTGATCGAAGGGCAGCCTGGTAAATTCCACCTCGGTGGCGCTCGCGTCCTGCAGCGCATTGAACAGGCAGGCCGCCGGCAGGCCGGCGAGATCCGGCGCCGCATTCACCACCGGCACCACCACCACCCGCTCAATGCCATCAATGGCCGCAACAACCCCCCGCAGGCGTTCCAGCGAGTCGCAGGTTTTGCCGTTGTAGTAATAGCCGTCTGCCGCAAACAGCACCTTGGGGGTAATCTGGCCGAAGCGGTCCAGCACGCCGTTAATGCCAAAATCCGGCGAGCAGGAGGACCACAACGCCCCCAGGCTGGTGGTGGCCAGCATGGCGATCACCGTCTCGGCAATGTTGGGCATAAAGCCCGCCACCCGATCGCCCGGCCCCACCCCCAGCGCCTTGAGGCCAGCGGCGGTTTGCGCCACCTGGGTATACAGCTCGGCGTAACTCAGCGAGCGGCGCTCGCCGTTTTCCAGGCGCGATACCAGCGCCGGCCGCTCGTCGCGATAGCGCAGCAGGTTTTCGGCAAAGTTCAGCCGGGCGCCGGGGAACCAGCGCGCACCCGGCAGGCAATCGCCCCGCTCCAGCACCGTGGGGCCAGGCTCGCCCAGCACCCCGCCGTACTCCCACACTGCAGCCCAGAAGGCCGCCGGATTCGCCACAGCCCAGCGGTGCAGCGCAAAGTAGTCGGCATCGGTAAGGGCCGGCTCCGAGGCGGCCAGCTGGCGGGTGAAGTCGGTAATACGGGCCTGTTCAATACGCGCCGGCGAAGGGCGCCACAGGGGGGCTTGGCTGGGCATCGGTCTCTTCCATCTTCTGCGGGTTTATCGTCAGGGTAGCGGATGACTGGCCCTTGCGGCCCGCCACTATGCAAGTTGCCCAGCCTGCCTGCGGGTCATATATTTATCAAATCGATTTATTTTGTTTATTCATTGCTTAAATTTATGAATGTTTCCATCAAGCAATTGCGCGCCTTTCTGGCGCTGGCGGAGTACGGCAGTTTCGCCGAGGCCAGCGAATCCCTGCACCTGTCACAGCCGGCCCTGAGCGCCGCCATCCGCAACATGGAGCAGGCGGTGGGCGGCAAGCTCTTCAACCGCACCACCCGCCACCTGGCACTCACCCCCGAGGGGCGGCAATTTTTGCCGGTGGCGCGGCAGCTGCAGGCGGAGTGGGACCGTGCCTTCGACGACCTGTCGCGCCGCTTCGCCCTGCTGCAGGGGCACCTGCGACTGGCCGCCATGCCCTCTTTTGCCATCAACTGCCTGCCGCCCCTGCTGCAGCGCTTTCGCCAGCAATACCCGGGCATCAACCTGGTAATCGACGACATTGTGATGGAGCTGGTGCTGGACGCGGTGCGCGACGGGCGGGCCGAGCTGGGCGTTACCTTCGAGCCGGAGCAGTACGACGGCCTTCACTTCACCCCCCTGTTTGAAGACCGTTTCATTGCCATTGTCCCCGCCGGCTCACCCCTGGCCAGCTGCCAGCGCATCCACTGGCAACAGCTGGCCGAGCAGCCCTTTATCACCATGAACCGCGGCTCCTGGATGCGCGCCACCACCGACCGGGTGATGGCCGCTCTGGCGCTGCACCCGGCGTCGCTGGCGGAGGCCTCGCAGCTGGCCACCATCGGGCGCATGGTGGCCAGTGGCCTGGGCGTCAGCATTGCCCCCGCCCTGTGCCAGACCTCCATGCAGCTGCAGGGGGTACAGTGCCGCCCGCTGGAGGGCCCGGTTATCCAGCGCCAGGTGGGGGTGTTCACCCGCAAGCGCCACCCCCTGTCGGGGCCGGCCGAAGCCCTGCACCAGCTGCTGTGCAGGCACTACGGATAGGTTCGCGTCGCGCCAAGCTCCGTTGCATCAGCCCCGCATCAGGCCCCGCTAGCCGCCGGGGGCCGGCATCAGTAAAATGCGCGCCTTTGCTGGCGCCACGGCGCGCACTCAATCACAGGCCACGCTGCATGCCCCTGCTCAAGCTCGACCAAGTCCAACTCCAGTTCGGCACCCACACCCTGCTCGATCACGTAGACCTCACCATTACCAAGGGCGAGAAACTCGGCCTGCTGGGCCGCAATGGCATGGGCAAAACCACCCTGCTCAAAGTGCTGGCCGGGGAGATCAGCCCGGACGGCGGCGAGCGCTGGCTGCGCCCGGGCGTGAAGCTGGCGCGGCTGGAGCAGACCCTGCCGGAGGCCGACGAGGCCACGGTGTACGACGTGGTGGCCGGCGGCCTGCCGGAGGCCGGCGAACACCTCAAGGCCTACCACCACCTGCTGCAGCAGGGCGCCGAGGTGGATATGAACGCCCTTGCCCGGGTGCAGCAACAGCTGGAAGCAGTGGACGGCTGGAACCTGCAGCTGCGGGTGGAGACCACCCTCAGCCACCTGCAACTGCCCGCCGATGCCCTGATGCGCGAGCTCTCCGGGGGCTGGCGGCGGCGGGTGGCGCTGGCCCGCGCCCTGGTGTGCGAGCCGGACATCCTGCTGCTGGATGAGCCCACCAACCACCTGGACATTCCCGCCATTGAGTGGCTGGAAGAGCAGCTGCAGCAGTTCCGCGGCGCCCTGATCCTGATCACCCACGACCGCCGCTTCCTGCAGAACGTGGTGAACAGCATTGCCGAGCTGGATCGCGGCCACCTGTCGGTCTGGCGCGGCGACTACCGCGGCTTTCTGGAACACCGGGAGCAGGAACTGGCCGCCGAAGAGCGCGCCAACGCCCTGTTCGACAAAAAGCTGGCCCAGGAAGAAGCCTGGATTCGCCAGGGCATCAAGGCCCGCCGCACCCGCAACGAAGGCCGTGTGCGGGCCCTGAAGGCCCTGCGCGAAGAGCGCAGTGCGCGCCGCGAGCGGGTGGGCAAGGCCACCTTTGCCCTGGAGGACGCCAGCAGCTCCGGCAAAATCGTGGCGGAGCTGCAGCGGGTCAGCAAAGCCTACGGCGACAAGACCCTGCTCAAGGACTTTTCCACCATTGTGCAGCGCGGCGACCGCATCGGTATTGTCGGCGCCAACGGTGCCGGCAAATCCACGTTGGTGAAAATCCTGCTGGGGCAACTGGCCCCCGACAGCGGCAGCGTCAAGCTCGGCAGCAAGCTGGAAATTGCCTACTCCGACCAGCTGCGCGGCGCCCTGGACCCGGAGAAGAACCTGATCGACAACGTGTGCGGCGGCCAGGAATTCATCGACATCAAGGGCAAGCGCAAGCACGCCATCTCCTATCTGGGAGACTTCCTGTTCAGCCCCGAGCGGGTGCGCACGCCGGTCAAGGCGCTGTCCGGCGGCGAGCAGAACCGGGCGGTGCTGGCCCAGCTGTTCAGCAAGCCCGCCAACCTGTTGGTGCTGGACGAACCCACCAACGACCTGGACATCGAAACCCTGGAACTGCTGGAAGAAATCCTGCTGGACTTTGACGGCACGGTGATTCTGGTCAGCCACGACCGGGATTTCATGGACCGGGTGGTCACCAGCCTGCTGGTGGTCGAAGGCAACGGCGTGGTGGGCGAGCAGGCCGGCGGCTACAGCGACTGGGAGGCCAGGGGCGGCAAGCTGAGCGAAGCCCGTCAGGACGGCCAGGGCGACGCTCCTGGCACTGACTTTGGCAATGCCACAGCGGACGGCCAGCCAAACGCCAGCGCCACCCCCGCGGCAGCGCCCGGCACCAAAGCCGCGCCGGCGCGCCGCAAGCTGTCCTACAAGGACCAGCGCGAGCTGGACAGCCTGCCGGGCAAGATAGAAGCACTGGAACAGCGCCAGGGGGAACTGGAGGCGGCCATCGCCGACCCGGGCTTTTACCAGCAGGAGCGGGAGGCCACCGAGCCGGTGCTGGAAGAGCTGGGCAGCGTGCAGGCCGCCCTGGAAGCGGCCATGGAGCGCTGGATGGAGCTGGAAGAAGGCTAGCCAGCAGCGGCGGGAAATCCACCCGCGCCAAGGTCGCTCGCCTAGTCCTGACTGGGCAGCACCAGCGTCGCCAGGGCCTCGCGTTCAAAGTCCATGCTGAGGGCCTGCTGCGCCCGCTCCCAGGCGCGCCGGGAATGCAGGTGGGCCGCGCGCTGCAGGTCCGCATCCGGCAGTGCCGCCAGCGATGCCAGGGCTTTTTGCAGGCGCTGCTGCACCGACAGCATGGCGGCACCATCGCGGGACAGGGGCGTCACAATGTCATCCAGCAGGTCGAAGGGGTCCAGCGCCGGCAGCCACACGCGGGCCTTGCTCCCGGCCTTTTCGGCCGCTGCCTCGCTCTTTGCTTCCCTCTCCGCTTCCCTCTTCGCTTCGACCCAGCGGGTCAGCAGGCGGGTGGCGCGGCCGATGATGTCGATGGCGGTGCCGGGGTCGTTGATGCCGGGGGACAGCGCCCGGGAGCCGATTTCCGCCAGCACGATCAGGCCAAAGCGGGGGTCATAATCGAAGGTGCGGGTGGGGCCGATGGCAAAGGCCTCGCGCAGGGCGTCGTCATCCACATCGCCATTGCCGGCCACCGCCACCAGCGGCGATGTGATATCCACAAAGGCCCCGGGCACGGCGCACACAAACAGCTCCACGCCGGCGGTCTCGGCCGCGTTAATCAGGGCCGGCATATCAATGTGGCGGACATAGCCCACCTCGCCACCGCGCACCGCCCGGGCATGCGCCGGCAGTTGATCTGCCATCTGCCGGCAGGGCCGCGCGCCAAGGCCGGGGCGGCGGGCCCGTTCCAGCAGGGCGGACAGCGTGGCGTTTTCCACCCGCTCGGTAGTTTCGCTCACCCGCACCAGGTGCGAGAGGTGGTCAATCCAGCGCAGCAGGGCCACCACAATCAGCACAATCACCAGGGCGGTGAGGGCAAACAGCACCACATGCCCCTGGTCGCCGTACACGCCGGCATTGAGCGCCACCAGGCCCACCAGGCTGAACAGGAAGGAGCCGATGAACACGCCGAGGGCGTGGCGGGTAATTTCGTTATCCAGCACCAGGGTGGTGGCGCGGGGCGAGGTATTGCCAGTGACCGCGCCGTGGGCGGTGACCATGGTAGCCAGGGAGAAGGTGGTTACTGCCAGCATGCTGGAGGCGAGAATGCCCAGCACCCGGTCGGCCGCCTCAGGGGTGACGTAGTCCGCCGCCCCCGGGGGGATAAGCGGCGTCAGCAGCATCGCCAGAAACACCGAGCCAACCGCCGCCAGGGCGTACAGCAGCGCGGTCAGCCACAGCTGCCGCGCCAGTTGTCGCAGGGCCCAGTGCCAGTGGGTGGACAGGCTCATGCCAGGGCCCGCCGCTGCCTAGCCTTTGACCACCTGCCCCACGGCCGCCGCCAGGGCATCGATATTGCGCGCATTGACTCCCGCCACGTTGATGCGTGAAGAGTCCAGCATATACACACTGTGCTCGTTGCGCAGCTTGTGGGCCTGTTCCTTGCTGAGGCCGAGGAAGGAGAACATGCCCTTTTCGCGCTCGATAAAGCTGAAGTCGCGATCCGCGGCGGCCTCGAGCTTGCTGCGAATCTGGCTGCGCAGGCCGTTGATGCGCTCACACATGCCGCGCAGCTCCGCCTCCCAGTTGGCGCGCAGGGCGGCGTCTGACAATACCCGCCCGGCGATAATGGCGCCGTGGGCCGGCGGCATGGAATACACGCGCCGGGCCGCCACCTGGGCCTGGCTCTGCAGGGCGGCGGCGGAATCGGCGTTGCGGCACAAAAACAGGGTGGCCCCGGTGCGCTCCCGGTACAGGCCCAGGTTTTTGGAGCAGGAGGCGGCCACGATCAGCTCCGGCAGGCGCGATGCCAGCAGGCGCAGGCCGGCGGCATCCGCGTCAAGGCCGTCACCCAGGCCCTGGTAGGCAATGTCAATAAAGGGCAAAAAGCCCTGCTGCTCGGCCATGTCGGCAACCACGCCCCACTGTTCCAGCGTCAGGTCGGCGCCGCAGGGGTTGTGGCAGCAGCCGTGCAGCAGCACCACGTCGCCGGCCCCGGCCTGTTTCAGGTCTTCAACCATGCCGTCGAAGTTCACCCCGTGGCTGTCGGGCTCGTAGTAGCGGTAGTTCTCGAATTTAAGGCCCACGCTGCCCAGCAGGGGAATGTGCACCGGCCAGGTGGGGTCGGATACCCACACCTTGGCCCCCGGCGCGGCGGCGGCAATCACTTCGGCGCCAATGCGCAGGGCGCCGCAGCCCCCCGGGGTCTGGATGCTGCTGATACGTCCGGCCAGCAGGGGCGCGCTGTCGTCGCCAAACACCAGCTTCTGGATGCCGGTGTTAAAGGCGCCATCGCCGGCCGCCGGCATATAGGCCTTGGTTGTCTCGGCCTCCACCAGGGCGCGCTGGGCCTGCTGCACCGCATCAAAAACCGGGCACAGGCCCTGTTCATCCATGTAAATGCCAACAGTGAGGTCCACTTTGTTCGGGTTGTCGTCGGCGCGGGCGGCAGCGGCCAGCCCCAGAATGGGGTCGGCGGGCAGCAGGGGCAGTTGGTCCAGCATGGTCGGTCTCCGGTTAGGGGCTTACATCTCTGCCAGCAGGGTGGTCAGCAGTTGCCAGAAGGGGGGCACGGTGTCGATCTGCAGCCGCTCGGTGGGCGAGTGGGCACCGCGAATGGTGGGGCCAAAGGACAGGATGTCCACATCGGCCTTTTTGCTCTTGAGAATGCCGCATTCCAGGCCGGCGTGAATGGCCTTGACGGCGGGCACCACGCCAAACAGCCGTTCGTGCAGGGCTTTGCCCCTGGCCAGCAGGGGGCTGTCAAAATCCGGCTGCCAACCGGGGTAGCCGCCCTCGTCGGTCAGCGTCAGGCCGGCCAGGCGCGCCAGCGAAGCCATCTGCCGCCGCAGGGGCAGGCTCTGTTCGGCATTGAAAAAACGCAGGCTGGATTCAATGAACAGTGCGCCGCCCTGCAATTCACAGCGCGCCAGGTTGATGCTGAGATCCACCAGATCCGCCGGCTGGGCGAGGTTGTAGGACTGGGCACCGTGGGGAAAGGCCGCCAGCACATCCAGCAGGGCCGTGCTGTCTTCGCGGCTCAGCAGGGCCTCGGGGGCACACTCAGCCAACGTGGCCACCAGGCCCTCGTCCGCCGGCGGCAGGTAGCCGCGCCAGTGGCCAAGCAGGGTCGCCAGGCGCGCCTTGACGGTCTCCACGG
Organism: Parahaliea mediterranea; assembly: GCF_003402235.1. GTDB lineage: Bacteria > Pseudomonadota > Gammaproteobacteria > Pseudomonadales > Halieaceae > Parahaliea > Parahaliea mediterranea. The sequence goes on along the minus strand of NZ_QEWO01000011.1, from coordinate 26,282 downwards.
CCGCCGCATCACAGGCAAACCAGGCGTCCCCTTCCCGGGGAATCACGTTGTGGGCCACACCGGCCTTGAGGCGCGCCAGTTGCACGCCGTCCACGCCCTGCAGGAAGTCCACCAGCAGTTTGATGGCGTTGCCCAGCTGCTCGTGAATCTGGATGCCGGAGTGGCCGCCGGACAGCCCCTTCAGGTTGAGGTGAAAATGCACCCGCCCCTGATCGCCGGCCTCGACGGCGCGGTACTGGCGGCGGAAGGTGTGGCTGTGGCCACCGGCGCAGCCGATATAGAGTTCGTTCCAGTCCTCGGTGTCCAGGTTCAGCATGCGCTTGCCCGACAGCAGGCTGGCGTCCAGTTCCAGGGCGCCACCAAGGCCGGTTTCCTCGTCCACGGTGAACAGCAGTTCCAGGGGCGGGTGCGACACGCTGTCGTCGGTGAGCACCGCCAGGGCCGCGGCACAGCCGATGCCGTTGTCTGCCCCCAGTGTGGTGCGGTCGGCCCTGAGCCAGCCGTCCACCACCTGCAAATCCAGCGGGTCGCGGTGGAAGTCGTGCGCCTTGTCCTCGGTTTTTACCGTCACCATGTCCAGGTGGTTCTGGATGATCACCGCCTCTTCACCCTCGCGGCCGGCGCTGCCCGGCACGTACACCACCAGGTTGCCCACAGTGTCTGTCTTCCACGAGCAGCCGGCCGCCTCGGCCTGGTCAATCACGTACTGGCGCACGGCGGCCTCCGCCTTGGACGGGCGGGGAATTTGCGTGAACTGGTAAAAATGCGCCCAGATGTGGGCGGGAGCGGTTGGATAGTGCGCGGGTTTCATGGGGCCTCCAAAAGGGGGCGGGATTATACCCGAGGCCAGCCCGCCATGGCACGCGCCCGGCAAGGCGGGCGCCGGCAAGCGGTGCCTACATGAAGGCGAATTTGGCGAGGAAGATGGCCGCCAGAAACCAGGCCCCGGGGGAAATGTCCTGGCGCCGGCCGGCGCACAGCTTGATCGCCAAGTAGCTGATGAAGCCCACGGCAATGCCGTTGGCGATGGAGAACGACAGGGGGATCATGACAATGGTGATCAGCGCCGGCACCACCTCGGTGCTGTCCTGCCACTCCAGGCCTTGCATGCCGGTGAGCATGAGCATGGCAACGTAGATCAGAGCGCCAGCGGTGGCAAAGGCCGGCACCATGCCCGCCAGCGGTGCGAAGAAGATCGCCGCCAGAAACAGGGTGCCCACGGTCACCGCGGTCAGGCCGGTGCGGCCACCGGCGGCCACCCCGGCGGCGCTCTCCACGTAGCTGGTGACCGGCGCGCAGCCGAGGAAGGCGCCCAGCACGCTGGAGGTGCTGTCGGCCTTCAGGGCCCGGTCCATGTTCTCGATGTTGCCCTGTGCGTCCACCAGGTTGGCGCGACTGGCCACCCCCAGCAGGGTGCCGGCGGTATCGAACAGGTTCACAAACAGAAAGGCGATGATCACGCTGGTCATGGCCACGTCCAGGGCACCCACCACGTCCAGTTGCATAAAGGTGGGGGCGATGCTTGGCGGCGCAGCCACCAGGCCGGTGTACTGTACCTGCCCGGTCAGCAGGCCAATCAGGGTAATGGCCAGAATGCCGAGGATGATGGCCCCGTGCACCTGGCGAATGGAGAGGATGGCAATCAGCAGAAAGCCCAGGCAGGCCAGGGCCGGGCCGGGCTGGGTCAGGTCACCCAGGGTCAGGAAGGTGGCCTCGGAAGCGACGATAATACCGCCGCTCTTGAGGCCGATGAAGCCAACGAACAGGCCCACACCGGCCCCCATCGCCACCCGCAAATCCAGCGGGATGCTGTCCAGCATCCAGCGCCGGATGCGGGTCACGCTCATGATCACAAACAGAATGCCGGCCAGGAACACCGCCCCCAGCGCCACCTGCCAGCTGTAGCCCATGTCGGCCACCACGGTGTAGGTGAAGAAGGCGTTCAAGCCCATGCCCGGCGCCAGCCCCACCGGCCAGTTGGCATAAAACCCCATGATGTAGCAGGCCAGGGCAGAGGCTAGGCAGGTGGCAACAAAGCTGGCGCTGGGGTCCATGCCGGCAGAGGCCATCATCTGCGGATTGACGAAGATGATGTAGGCCATGGTGACAAAGGTGGTGGCGCCGGCAATCAGCTCGCTGCGCACGCTGGTGTTGTGCTCCGACAGCCTGAAATAACGGCCGAGCAGGCTCTGGTCAGAGTTCTCCATGCGCTGTGTGTTCCCCTGTTTATTGGCTGAACGGTTGCCGGCCTGTGGTGGCGCGGTCGCTGCTGTTTTAGTGCCTTCTTGCTGCCTTCTTGCTATTGCGCCGCGGCACAGGGCCGCGTCCGGCGAGTGTACGGAATCAGCCCCCGGGGCACCATAGCCGGCGGGCCTGTGCTAACCTCTCGCCCTGAATCCAGGGCCATTATCAGCGCCCGGATTTTCGCAACAAGTCACTCCCGGAGCCCGCCATGGACAAGCATTACATCAGCGCCCAGCAGTTGCTGGAAGACTCCTTCCGCCTGGCCTGGCAGGTTTACGAAAGCGGCTACCGGCCCAATTACATTGTCGGGGTGTGGCGCGGCGGCGCGCCGGTGGGCATTGCCGTGCAGGAGCTGCTGCATGTGCTGAAGGTGGATTCGGACCATATCGCCATCCGCACCTCGTCCTACACCGGCATCGACCAGCGCAGCCGGCACGTACAGGTGCACGGGCTCAACTACCTGATCAAGCGCCTGGAGTCGGAGGATTCCCTGCTGATTGTGGATGACGTGCACGACTCCGGCCTGTCCATCGACCAGACCATCAAGGACCTGGAAGCGGCCTGCAAGAAGAACACGCCGGAAATCCGCATTGCCACCCCCTACTTCAAGCCCGGGCGCAACAAGACCGGGCGCATTCCCGACTACTTTGTGCACCAGACCGACGAGTGGCTGGTCTTCCCCCACGAACTGGACGGTTTGAGCATTGACGAGCTGCGCGCGCACAAGCCCGAGCTGGGTTTTATGTCCGAGCAGATGATCGACAAAATGGCCGAATTGCAGAAGCGCTAGGGCTCGCGGGTTCGATCACCGCGCCCAAGCCGCAACCCGGCCGGCGACATCACTTGCGGGTATAGGCCTGTATCAATGCCCGGTGCTGGGGAAAGCGCGCCAGCAGGACGTCGCGCTCGCCGAGCGTCATGTCCGCATACTCAAAGCCCGGCGACACCGCTTCGGAGATCAGGCCGTAATCCCCCGCGCTCAGGTGCGACGCCTTCCACACCCCGCCCTTGACGGTCAGCTGCAGGCGCTGGCCCGCCGCCAGATCCGGCCCCAGCACGGCGGTTTCCAGGCGCCCATCCGGGTGGATCATGAAATACTCGACCGGCGCGCCCAGGTGCCAGTAGTGCACAATGTCCGAGCGGTTCAGGTGCCAATGCCCGGTGGGTGAATCCGCCGTCAGCAGGTAGTGGATGGAGGTCAGGCTGTAGCGCTCACCGGCAGGCGTTGCCACGCGCGGCTGGTCATCTGCCTGGTAGGTGCGGCGAAAATAACCGCCTTCCACGTGGCTCTCCAGTTGCAGCTCGCGGATTACCGTGTCCCGATCCGGGAGGGTGAAACCCGACGTGGTTGTTTCGGTGGCTGCCCCGGTAGATGCCCCGGCCAGCGCTGCATTGCCGCCAAGCAGCGTGCCCGTCAGCATCAGCAAGCCGGCGATGCACTTTACGCCGCGCCCAGCGGGCGCCCCGCTCGCTACCTGCGCCATCAGTTATCCCCCTGTTCAGTCTTTTCGGTCTGTTCCAGCAGCGCCGCGCGAATCTCCACGCTGCGCTCGGCCACCTGCTTGCGCAGGACGGCCTCGTCCATGCTCAGCACCCGCCGCTCTTCCATCAGCACCCTGCCCGCCACCACGGTGGACACCACATCGGTGCTATCGAGCACGTACACCAGGTGGGAGCTGATGTCGTACAGGGGCTGGTGGCGGGTTTTGTCCACTGCCACCTGAATTACATCCGCCTGCATGCCGACCTTGAGCTGGCCAATCTCACCGGCCTGGTGAATGGCGGCGGCCCCCAGGCGGGTGGCCATGGCCAGGGCCTGCGCCGCCGGCAAGGCGGTGGGGTCGCCACTGTCCACCTTGTGCAACAGGGCTGCCATGCGAATTTCCTCCCACATATCCAGGTCGTTGTTGCTGGCGGCGCCGTCGGTGCCAAGGCCCACCGACACCCCCGCCGCCAGCATTGCCGGCACCGGCGATATGCCCGCCCCCAGCTTCATGTTGGAGGTGGGGTTGTGAATGGCGCCAACGCCGGCCCGGGCGGTCAGGGCAATGTCCTCGTCGTTGAGTTGCACCATGTGGGCGGCAATCAGCGGCTGGCCGTACAGGCCGAGCCGGGCGGCATGCTGCACCGGCGTGCTCTGGTAGTGCTCGGCAATGAAGGCGCTCTCCGCCGGCGCTTCCGCCAGGTGCATGGTAATGGGCGCTTGCAGCTCGGCGGCTTTTTCCACCGTGGCGCGCAGATGCTGTGGCACCACGGTGTAGGGCGCGTGGGGCGCAAAGGCCGGGGTGATGCGCGGGTGGCGACCCTGCCAGCGGCGCACAAAGTCTTCCGCGGCGGCGAAGGAATCCTCCCAGCCTTTAAAGCCCGGGCTGGGGTAGTCGATATGCGGCGCACCGATCACCGCCCGCAGGCCACAGTCCTGCACCACGGCGGCAATGTCGTCGGGGTAAAAGTACATATCCACGAAAGTGGTGGTGCCGCCCTGGATCATCTCCCAGCAGGCAAGGCCGGTGCCGGCGCGGATGAATGCCGGTGTTACAAAGCGCCCCTCCATGGGGAACACGTACTGGTTGAGCCAGGTCATCAGATCGAGGTCGTCTACCATGCCGCGGAACAAGGTCATGGCGGTGTGGGTGTGGCCGTTGATCAGCCCGGGCATGACAATGCGCCCGGCGCCGCCCAGGCTGCGCGGGGCAACATAGCGGGCGTCGATGTCCTTGCGCGGCCCCAGCGCCACAATGCGATCGTCCTCAATCACCACGGCGCCGTCGCGAATCTCGGGCTGCTGCGGGTCCATGGTGAGGACGTAGTCGCCGTAGATGATGAGATCCGGCGCGGCCAGGGCCGGCGCAGCAGCCGCGCCCTGCAGCAGCGCGATACAGGCCAGCAGGCCCGCAAAGCGAGCCGCCGAGTGAAGTCGTGTCACGTTTTCATTCCCCCTGTCATGCATTGGCCAAACGGCAAGCGGCCCGCGGCAGCGCCTGGCGGCGGTAGCGGGCGACAATTCTGGTACTTTTGCTGAATCGGGCTGCGAGTTCCCTTCGATAAGAGTAAATTTTGCACACTTGTGCCAATAACACCAGTTGGGGTCGCCAGAGCCCTGCACAGCCCCGCATAGAACAAACTCAAGTGATCTTTGGTAGGAGACTCCACATGAAACGTTTTAGCCCTGTGCATCTGGCCCTTGCTGCCGCCACGGCCTCTGCCGTCAGCGCAAACCCTGCGCTGGCCCAACTGGAAGAAGTGATTGTAACCGCCCAGAAGCGGGAACAGAGCCTGATTGATGTGCCCCTGTCGGTGGCCACCCTGTCCGGCGAGCGCTTTACCTCGCTGTTTGAAGGCGGTGCCGATATCCGCGGCCTGTCGGCCCGGGTGCCCGGCCTGTATGTGGAATCCTCCAACGGTCGCGTGGCCCCGCGCTTTTATATTCGCGGCCTCGGCAATATCGATTTCGACCTCGCCGCCTCCCAGCCGGTGTCGGTGATCATGGACGAGGTGGTCAAGGAAAACGTGGTGCTCAAGAGCTTCCCCCTGTTCGACATCGACCGGGTGGAAGTGCTGCGCGGGCCCCAGGGCTCACTGTTCGGGCGCAACACCACCGCCGGCATCGTCAAGTTCGATTCCAACAAACCCACCTACGAGCCCGAGGGCCACGCCAAAGTCGATGTAGGCACCCTTGGCACCACCAATTTTGAAGGCGCCATGAGCGGCGGCCTGACCGACACCCTGGCCGGGCGCATCGCCGTGCTCTACCAGAGCCGCGAGGACTACATCGACAACGACTTCACCGGCGAAGACGACGCCCTCGGTGGTTTTGTCGAGAAGGCCGCCAAGGGCTTCCTGCTGTGGGAGCCGAACGATCAGTTCTCTGCCCTGCTTGGCGCCCACTACCGCGATCTGGACGGCACCGCCGCCGTGTTCCGCGCCAATATCTTCGACCCGGGCAGTAACGACCTGAACGACAACTACGACCGCGACACCGTGTTCTTTGACGGCGGCGACAACAACCCACAGCAATACCAGAACGGCGGCGCCAACCTGAAGCTGGACTACGACATCGGCGCCGTGACACTGACCTCCATCACCTCCTGGGACGAGGCCGACGGGCGCAGCCTGGGTGACATCGACGGCGGCAACCTGGTCACCGGCCCGGGCTTTATTCCCTTCCCCTCCGAAACCCAGGACTCGGCGGATGTGGAGCAGTTCACCCAGGAATTGCGCGTGTCCAGCAACAGCGATGGCGCCTTTAACTGGCAGGCCGGCGCCTTCTATTTTGACGGCACCCTGGATGTAGAGACCGACCCGGGCTTTGTCCCCCCCACCACCGTCAACCACGACAACACCACCTGGGCCGTGTTCGGCCAGGGTGACCTGGCCCTGGGCGAGCTGTGGACCCTGACCGCCGGCATCCGCTACACCGACGATGACAAGGACTTTACCGCCCCCGGCTACGATGTGAGCGTGTCCGACGACCAGGTCAGCGGTGATGTCGCCCTGTCCTTCGCCGTCAGCGACAACAGCACCCTGTGGGCCAAGGTGGGCACCGGCTTTCGCGCCCCCACCATCCAGGGCCGCGACGTGGCCTTTGGCGCCGCGCCCTCGGTGGCGGATTCCGAAACCATCGACTCCATCGAGTTCGGCTACAAGGCCGAGCTGATGAACAATCGCCTGCGCCTGAACACGGCGGTGTTCTATTACGAAGTCAGCGATATGCAGTTCACCGCCGTTGGCGGCACCAACAACCTGATCCAGCTGGTGAACGCCGAGCAGGGCACAGGCCAGGGCATTGAACTGGATGTGGAATGGGCCGTTACCGACAACCTGCAGATGACCTTCGGCGCCGCCTATGCCGACACCGAGATTGAAGACGGCGACCTGCGCGTGGGTGGCTGCGGCTCCGGCATGTGCACCATCACCAACCCGGTGGACGAGAACGGCCTGGTGTTTGTGGATGGCAACCCCTTCCCCAACGCGCCGGAAACCACTTACAACTTCACCCTGTCCTACAGCGTGCCGGTGGGCCGGGAGTCCGAGCTGTTTGCGTTTACCGACTGGTCCTACCAGGGCGATACCCAGATCTTCCTTTACGATGCAGTGGAATTTCGCACCGAAGATCAGTTTGAAGGCGGCGTACGCCTGGGCTGGCGCCTGCGCGACGGCGGCTACGAAATCGCCCTGTTCGGCCGCAACATCACCGACGAGGAAAACGTGCAGGGCGCCATCGACTTCAACAACCTGACCGGCTTTACCAACGAGCCCCGGGTGTGGGGCCTGTCTCTGGCCACCCGGTTCTGACAGGGCGTAGCCGGAGTGAAAGCCATCTTCTACACTGGAAGATAGCCCGCGTAAAAACCCCGGCTCGCCGGGGTTTTTACTGTGTGGGCAGAATGATTGTGGTGCCTGACAATACGAAAACAGAGGGCTGAATCATGTTTATTGTCCAAAGTTATGCCGTGGCCGTGGCGCTGTGCTTTGTCACCATGCTGTGCTGGGGTTCCTGGGCCAACACCCAGAAAATGGCCACCCAACAATGGCGCTTCCAGCATTTTTACTGGGACTATTCCATCGGCGTGGTGCTGCTGGCCCTGCTGATGGCCTTTACCCTCGGCAGCAACGGCAGCGAAGGGCGCGGCTTTGTGCCGGATATTTCCCAGGCCAGTAGGCATGCCATTGTCATGGCCCTGCTGGGCGGCGCGGTATTCAACTTTGCCAACATCCTGCTGGTGATCGCCATCGATATCGCCGGCATGGCCGTGGCCTTCCCGGTGGGCATCGGGCTGGCGCTGGTGATCGGCGTGCTCGCCAACTACGACCCGGCCCAGGTACACCACCCCACACTGCTGTTTGTGGGCGTGGCCCTGGTGGTAGTGGCCATTGTGGTCGACGCCCTGATCTACCGCCGCATTCCCACCGAACGCTCTGCCAACACTGGCAAGGGCCTGGCCATTTCCATTGTGGCCGGCATCGCCATGGGGTTCTTCTACCGCTTTGTGGCCCAGTCCATGTCGTTTGACTTTGCCGCGCCAGAGGCCGGGCTGATGACGCCCTATTCCGCGGCCGTGGTGTTCGCCATCGGCCTGCTCGCCTCCAACCTGCTGTTCTTGCTGCCGCTGATGTACAGGCCGGTAACCGGCGAAGCGGCGCCGCCCGGTGAATACTTCAGCCGCGGCACGCCGCGCCTGCACATGGTGGGCATGCTTGGCGGCGCCATCTGGGCCACCGGCTTCTGCTTCAACATCATTGCCGCCGGCAAGGCGGGGTACGCCGTGTCCTACGGACTCGGCCAGGGCGCCACCATGGTGGCGGCCTTCTGGGGCGTGTTTATCTGGAAGGAGTTTCGCGATACCCCCGCCGGCACCGGCAAGCTGATTGGCGCCATGTTCGCGTGCTTTCTGCTGGGCCTGGCCCTGATTATCTACTCCAACCTGCAGGGGGCGTGATGGCACAGTTGCTTGTGGTCGGCTCCAGCAATACCGACATGATCCTGCAGGTGCCGCACCTGCCCCGCCCCGGTGAAACTGTGCTCGGCGGCACCTTCAGCACCGCCGCCGGCGGCAAGGGCGCCAACCAGGCGGTGGCCGCCGCCCGCGCGGGCGGCGAGGTGAGCCTGATTGCCCGGGTGGGGGATGACAGTTTCGGCGAGGCCGCCCTGGCCGGCTTTGCCGCCGACGGCGTGGATACCCGCTTTTGCAGCGTGGACCCAAAACTGCCCTCTGGCATCGCCCAGATTCTGGTGGGGGCCGACGGCCAGAACTGCATAGCCGTCGCCGCCGGCGCCAACGACGCCCTGGCGGTGCGCCACCTGGAAGCGGCCGCCAGCGCCTTTCGCAAGGCCGCGGTGGTGTTGCTGCAACTGGAAACCCCGCTGCCAACCGTGCTGCGCGCGGCGGCCCTCGGCAGAGAGGCCGACGCGGTGGTGATCCTGAACCCGGCCCCGGCGCAGGACCTGCCGGCCGAGCTCTACCCGCTGCTGGACATGATCACGCCCAATGAGACCGAGGCGGAATTACTCACCGGCATCGCCGTCAGCGACGCCAGCAGTGCCGCGGCCGCCGCCGCTGTGCTGCACCAGCGCGGCGTGGCCACGGTGCTGCTAACCCTCGGCGAGCGCGGCGTGTACATGTCGCGCGACGACGGGCAAAATAGCGCGCCCGGCCAGCTGCTAGGCGCCTACCCGGTGCAGGCAGTGGACAGCACCGCCGCCGGCGATGTGTTCAACGGCTGCCTGGCGGCCGCCCTGACCCGGGGCCAGGCGCTGGTCGACGCCATCGCCTTTGCCCAGGCCGCCGCGGCCCTGTCGGTGCAGACCCTGGGGGCGCAGGCCAGCGCCCCCACCCGCGATGCCATCGACCACTTTCTGCAATCCCGTTAATCCTGCAAGGAATCGCCCGATGTTCAGAGTCCTCAGTGCCCTCGCCCTTGTGCTGCCCCTGTTAGCGGCCAGCCTGCCGCTGTGCGCGGCGGAAAAGCCCATCCCCATCAAGGTGGTGGTGGTGACCATGTTCGAAACCGGCGAAGACAGCGGCGACGACGCCGGCGAATTCCAGCGCTGGAACGAACGCCTGCCCCTGGACACCGTATTCCCCGCGCCGCACATGCACCACGACATTCACTACAACGCCAGGCTCGGCGTGCTGGGCATTGTCACCGGCATGGGCACGGCCAACGCCGCCGCCAGTGTGATGGCCCTGGGCCTGGACCCGCGCTTCGACCTCAGCCAGGCCTACTGGCTGGTGGCCGGTATTTCCGGCTTTGACCCGGCAGACGCCTCGCTGGGCTCGGTGGCCTGGGCCGAGTACCTGGTGGACGGCGACCTCGCCCACGAAATTGACGCCCGGGAAATACCCGACGACTGGGACACCGGCTACTTCCCCCTGTTCAGCCAGGGCCCGAATGACCCCAAGCGCAAAAGCTACAGCCTGGGCGAAGTGTTCCAGCTCAACAGCAGCCTGGTGGAGTGGGCCTTCCAGCTGACCCGCGACATGGCACTGCCCGACGACCCGGCCCTGGCCGCCACCCGTAAGCTCTACCCGGACTACCCGGTGGCCCAGCGCACCCCCTTTGTGCTCAAGGGCGACCAGCTGGCGGCCATGACCTTCTGGCACGGCAAACTGCTGAACGACTGGGCCAACGCGTGGACCGACTACTGGACCGACGGCAAGGGCGAATTCGTCAGCTCCGCCATGGAGGACACCGGCACCTTCCAGTCGCTGACTTACCTGCACCAGGCCGGCAAGGTGGATAAAAACCGCGTGCTGGTGCTGCGCACCGCTTCCAACTTCACCATGCCACCCACCGGCAAGAGCGCGGCGCAGTACCTGCGCGAAGAGCAGCACGACAGCTATGCCGGCCTGGATGCAGCGCTGGAAAACGCCTGGCTGGTGGGCAGCAAGGTAGTAAAAGAGCTGAGTGAAAACTGGCAGAAGTACGCCACCACGACGCCTTCTCCGGCACCGGCTTCTGATTCAGCCCCAGCCCCAGCCCCGACAAACTAGGCGCGCAGCAGCACCGCCACCGCTGCGCCACCGCGCACCGCCGCCAGGCGCTGCGCCGCCGCCCTGGCACGCCGGCCGGAGGCGCACACAAACACCAGCCGCCCGGGCGCCGTCGGCAACGCCTGCAGTGCATTCGCGTTCTCCCAGTCCGGCAGGTGCAGGGCGCCGGCTATGGGCGCAGCAGTCATCTCGTCCGCGCTGCGCACATCCACCAACTGATCCCCCGGGCGCAGCTCCGCCGGCAACAGGGTAGCAATACGCAGCGGCGCCGCCGGCTCCTCGGCCTGGCCAAAATCCAAGGTGGCATAGCGCTGGTGCCAGAAGTCCACGGTCAACAGCCTGCCCACCAGCGCGCTCTCCGGTGCCAGCAACAGCTTGATGACTTCCTGGGCCTGCATGAGCCCCAGCGCCCCCACGGCGGTGCCCAGCACGCCGTGGCTACTGCAGTCGGGCGCCGCCGCCGGCACTGCCGGAAACAGGGCGCGGTAGCTCGGCGCATCCCGGCAGAACACACCCAGGTGCCCCCGGTTGCCGACAATGGCCGCCGAGACAAGGTAGGTATGTCCCGCCAGGCAGGCGTCGCTCGCCAGGTAGGTCACGGCAAAGCTGTCCGCTGCATCCACAACCACATCGTGTGCGGCAACCAGCGCGGCGGCGTTGGCATCGCGCAGGGGCTCCTGCTGCGCTGTCACTGTTATGTCGGTATTGAGTGCGCGCAGGTGGCGGGCCGCCGCCACCACCTTGGGCGTGCCCACATCCGACTCGCGGTAAAACACCTGCCGGTGCAGGTTGTGCAGCGCCACCACATCGGCATCCAGCAGGGTGATGTGGCCAATGCCGGCACCGGCCAGGTAGGCCGCCGCCGGCAGCCCAAGGCCACCCAGCCCCACCACCAGCACCCGCGCCTGCCCCAGGCGCCGCTGGCCCTGCTCCCCTACTTCCTCAAGGCGCAGCTGACGGCTGTAGCGCGATTCGCCAGACACCGGCCCTAACCGCCCTGTACCGGCGCAACGATATCCACCACCATGTCCTCGCGCAGTGCATAGGCCCCGCGCCCGGTTTGCGGCACAAAGTGGCCATCCACCGCCGTTGCCACCGCGCCGGCCTCAAAGCCGAGTTCGTCGATCAGCGCCGCCAGGGTGGCCGATGCCACCTGCAGCGCTTCACCGTTAATCTGTAATTTCATGTCCCAATGCCCTGTGATGAATAAGTGCCCTGTACTGAATAAGTGTCCTGCACTGAATAAGTATCCTGTGATGAGTCAATGCCGCCCGGCGCCAGCCCGCCCCGGCCACCCTCCAGGCAGCGGGACAACGCACGCACAGCCTGGCGGTAATCCGGCGCCTCGGTGATGGCGCGTACCACGGCAATGCTGCCCACCCCGGTGGCCGCCACGGCCGGCGCGCGCTGCACATCAATGCCGCCGATGGCGGTGAGCGGGTAGTGTCCGCCGAGCAGGTTCACCCATGCCTGCAACTGTTCCAGCCCCTGGGGCGCAAAGCGCATGGCCTTGGTGGTGGTGGCATAAATGGGCCCCAAGGCGATATAGGACGGGCCAAGTGCGTGGCTGCGGGCCAGCTCGTGCCAGGCGTGGTTGCTGGTGCCAAGGCGCAGGCCGGCGCGGGCGATGGCCGCCAGGTCCGCCGTGGCCAGGTCTTCCTGGCCCAGGTGTACACCGTAGGCCCCGCACGCAATGGCCAGGCGCCAGTGATCATTGACGAACAGCCGGCCGCCATAGCGGCGCTGGGCTGCCACCGCGCGCTGGATGCTGGCGCGCAGGGCCGGTTCATCGCCCGCCTTGATGCGCAGTTGCACCACCCCCACGCCCTCGGCAAACAAGCGCTCGACCCAGGTGGCACAATCCACCACCGGGTACAGCCCGAGGACGGGTGGGGACAAGGCGGGAAAGCCCGGCCCGGGGGGGTTGTTCGGGGTGGGAAAGGCCGGCGACAGGCGCGGTAAATCCTCCAGCCGGGGGCGCCAGTTGCCGTGTGCCACAGCGCCACTGCCGCCGGCCAGTGGCGTCGCCCGGCGCAGGCCGTGGCTCACCACCATCCTGCCCAGCACCACCGCATCCGCAAGCGCCAGCCCCTGGCCCAGCGCGCCGGCAATGGCCGAGGACAGGGTGCAGCCAGTGCCGTGATTGTGGGGCGTGTCGATGCGCTCACCGCGCAGCCAGAAGGCCTGCGTGGCGCTGCAAAAATAGTCGTAGCAATCGGCACCGCCCAGCTCAAGGTGGCCGCCGGTCACCAGCACCGCCCCCGCGCCCAGCGCCCGCAGGGCATGGGCCGCGCGCTCCACATCGGCGGCGCTGGCAATGGCCTGCCCGCTCAGCGCTTGCGCCTCCTGGCGGTTGGGCGTCAACAGAGTGATGCGCGGCAGCAACCGCCGCAGTTCCTCCATGCCCGCGTCATCCAGCAAGGCGCCGCCGGCGCTGGCACCCAGCACCGGGTCGCAGACCACCGGGCCGTTAAAACGCCCCAGAAACTCCCCCACCGCCGCCACAATGCCGGCGTTGCACAGCATGCCGAGCTTTACCGCGCTGGCGGGAAAGCCCTGCTCCAGCGCTGCCAGGCAGGCCCGCAGCTGGTGCAACGGCGTTGCGGTGACCCGCTGCACGCCGCTGCGGTTCTGCGCGGTGATGGCGGTAATTACGCTGCAGCCGTGTACGCCCAGGTCGCGCAGGGTGGCGAGGTCCGCCTCCACCCCGGCGCCGCCGCTGCAGTCGGAGCCGGCAATCACGTAGGCGTGGGGCACGCCGGTGCGCTCAGTCATGGGCCTGCCCCTGCTGCCAGAAGGGGGTGCCGAGCACCGGCGTGCTGGGCGCCGCGGTCTGGCGCCTGGGCATTGCGCCGGCCAGCCAGGCGTGCCGGCCCGCCTCCACGCCGGCGCGAAAGCCTCGGGCCATGGCCACCGGGTCTGCCGCCCTGGCCACCGCGGTGTTCAACAGCACCGCGCTGCAACCGAGCTCCATGGCCGCCGCCGCATGAGAGGGCACCCCCAGGCCGGCATCCACAATCAGCGGCACATCGGGCAGGCGGGCCCGCAGTGTTTCCAGCGCGTAGGGGTTAATCAGCCCCTGGCCGGTGCCGATGGGCGCGCCCCAGGGCATCAGCACTTCGCAGCCCACATCCAGCAGGCGCTGGCAGAGCACCAGATCGTCGGTGCAGTAGGGGAACACGGCAAAACCGTCTGCCACCAGATCCCGCGCCGCTGCCACCAATTCAAAGGCATCCGGCTGCAGGTTGTAGTCATCACCGATGACCTCCAGCTTGATCCAGTGAGTGTCAAAAATCTCCCGCGACATTTTCGCCAGCGTGATCGCCTCGGCGGCGCTGTGGCAGCCCGCGGTGTTGGGCAGCAAGCGCAGGTTCAGTTCGCGTATGCACTCCCAGATGCGATTGCCGCCGCCACTGGCCGGCGACTGGCGGCGCAAGCTCACGGTGACAACTTCGGCCCCGCTGGCCTGCACCGCCTGCTGCATGATGTGGGGCGAGGGGTACAGCGCGGTGCCAAGCAGAAAGCGGCTGTGCAGTTCCACGCCGTAGGCGTGCCAGGTATCACTCATGGCTTGATTCCTCTGGGCCGCGCCGGCGGCCTTTGACAGGTAAGGTTCGGGCCATCGGCCACCTCGTGCTGCACCGGCGCCAGCACCTCGCCGCCGGCCAGCAGCGACAGCACGCTGTTCACCACCGCCGGTGCCAGCAGGTAGCCGTGGCGATACAGGCCATTCACCTGCAGCAGGGCACCGCGCTGGATAATGTGCGGCAGATGGTCGGCGAAGGCCGGCCGGCAATGGGCGCGCGCTTCCAGCACCTGGGCCTCGGCAAAGCCGGGATGCACGGTGTACAGGGCAGACAGCAACTCCAGACAGGAGCGCACAGTGACCGGCGCCAGCGATTCGCTTTCAATTTCGGTGGCGCCGATCACGTAAATGCCGGCCGGGCGTGGCACCACGTAAAGCTGGTAGCGCGGGTGCATCAGGCGCACCGGCCGGCGCAGTTGGACCTCCGGCGTGTACACCCGCAGCACCTCGCCGCGCACGCCGCGAAAATTCGCCAACTGGTCACGGGCGCCAAAGCCCCGGCAGTCCAGCACCCGCTCAAACGGCAGGGTGGCGCCGTCTGTCACCAGGCCCGCCGGCGTCACGGCGCTGACTGTATGCCCCTGGCGCCACTGCCCGCCGAGGGCGACGATGGCGCCATCCAGGGCCTGGTACAGGGCGCGGTTATCCAACCAGCCCTCACCCGGCAGCCACAGGCCCTGGGTGAAGGCGCCAAGGCCCGGCTCCAGTTGCCGCAGCGCTGGCCCGTCCAACAAGCGACAGTCGCCCGCCGCCGGCGCCGCCATGCCCTGCAGGCGGCGATAAAACCAGTGCAATTCGGCCCGGTCGCTGCCGTGAGCCACCACCACACTGCCCTCGCAGCCAAAGGGCACAGCGCAACCGCTGTCGCGCGCCAGTTGCGCCAGCCAAGCGGGCCAGTCCTGCAGCGCCTGTAAGCCCGGTGTCAGGATGTCCGCGCTGCCGGCCACCGCCTCGCTGAAGGGCGCCAGCATGGCGGCGGCAATGAAACCAGCGGATTGCGCGCCGCTGCCATCGCGCTCAAACAGGGTCACCCTGTGGCCGGCGCGCAGCAATTGCCAGGCCAGCAGGCGCCCGCACAGGCCGGCGCCGGCGATGCCGATATTCACCCACGCTACTCCTGGCCGGCCTCCTGGTAGATCTCGGCCCCCGAGGCGCGAAACTCGGCGGACTTGCGCGCCATCTCAGCGTCGATATCCAGCAGGCGAATGGTCTCGCCCTGCACCGGGTAGCCGTTCTGGGCGGCGTATTCACGCACCTCCTGGGTGATCTTCATGGAGCAGAACTTCGGCCCGCACATAGAGCAGAAGTGCGCCACCTTGGCGGATTCCTTGGGCAGGGTCTCGTCGTGGTAGGCGCGGGCGGTGTCCGGGTCCAGTGCCAGGTTGAACTGGTCTTCCCAGCGAAACTCAAAGCGCGCCTTCGACAGCGCGTTATCGCGTAGTTGCGCGCCGGGGTGGCCCTTGGCCAGGTCTGCCGCGTGGGCCGCCAGTTTGTAGGTGATGATGCCGGTTTTCACATCGTCCTTGTCCGGCAGGCCCAGGTGCTCCTTGGGTGTGACGTAGCAGAGCATGGCGGTGCCGTACCAGCCGATCATGGCGGCGCCAATGCCGGAGGTAATGTGGTCGTAACCCGGGGCAATGTCGGTGGTCAGCGGCCCCAGGGTGTAGAACGGCGCCTCGTGGCAGTACGCCAGTTGCTTGTCCATGTTGTCCTTGATCATGTGCATGGGCACATGGCCGGGGCCCTCGATCATCACCTGCACATCGTGCTGCCAGGCCCGGCGGGTCAGCTCGCCGAGGGTTTGCAGCTCGCCGAACTGGGCCTCGTCGTTGGCATCCGCCAGCGAGCCGGGGCGCAGGCCATCGCCCAGCGAAAAGCTGACATCGTAGGCCTTCATGATCTCGCAGATGTCATCGAAATGGGTGTACAGGAAGTTCTCCCGGTGATGGGCCAGGCACCACTTGGCCATGATGGAACCACCGCGGGAGACAATGCCCGTCACCCGCCTGGCGGTGAGCGGCACATAGCGCAACAGCACACCGGCATGGATGGTAAAGTAGTCCACGCCCTGCTCGGCCTGCTCGATCAGCGTGTCGCGGAAAACCGCCCAGGTGAGGTCTTCCGCCACGCCCCCTACCTTCTCCAGCGCCTGGTAAATGGGCACCGTGCCCACCGGCACCGGGGAATTGCGGATGACCCACTCGCGGGTCTCGTGAATATTGGCGCCGGTGGACAGATCCATCATGGTATCCGCGCCCCAGCGAATACCCCAGGTCAGCTTGGCCACCTCCTCTTCGATGGACGAGCCCAGCGCCGAGTTGCCGATATTGCCGTTGATTTTCACCAGGAAGTTGCGGCCGATAATCATCGGCTCGATTTCCGGGTGGTTGATGTTGGCAGGGAGAATAGCGCGGCCTTCGGCGATCTCGCGGCGTACAAATTCCGGGGTAATTTCATCGGGAATGCCGGCACCGAAGGGCTCCCCCGGGTGCTGCTGCCCCAGTTCCACCAGCTCCCGCGCCTGCTGCAGGCCCATGTTTTCGCGGATGGCCACGTACTCCATCTCCGGCGTGATAATGCCCTGGCGCGCGTAGTGCAGTTGCGACACATTGCGCCCGGCCACAGCCCGGCGCACGGGCCGGGTCAGGTGAAAACGCAGGTGGGCCAGCCCGTCATCCGCCAGGCGCTGTTGCGCAAAGGCGGAGCTGCCCTCGGCCAGCACTTGTGTATCTTCGCGCGCGGCAATCCAGGGCTCGCGCAGTGGCGCCAGCCCCTGGCGAATGTCGATGGACACCGCAGGGTCGGTGTAGGGGCCTGAGGTGTCGTACACCCGGATGGGCGGATTGGGGCGCTGCTCGGACACCCCGCCGGCCATGGCCACCGCGGTAGGCGTCTGGCTGATTTCGCGCATCGCCACGCGGATGTCGGGCCGCGAGCCCTCGACGTGGATTTTTCGCGAGGCGGGAAAGCCCTGCAGTGATTCACTGTCGGCCTGTGCTTCCAGGCCAAGAATTTTTTCTGATGCTGTGCGTCCCAAAACGGCTACCTCCGTGGCGTTGATGACGCCGGGGTAACACATGGAGCCCGGGAGAAGCCTGCCGAAGGGCCACGGGACGCAACGGGCGTTGCGGGGCACTGGGACGGCTGTCTTGTTCCCTACGCAGGTGCGAGCCTGATCAGGTTCCACGGGTAAAGTCTCAGCCTGGCAAGCAGGCACCCCGACAAGAAGTCAGCGCACGTTACTGAAGCCGTGCAGCGATTGCAAGCGGGGCTAGATTCAACAGGGTGAGATTCAGTGAGGCATGACCAACCGACTGCGATGGGCCGGCCGATAGCGAACCGCCGGTGCTGGCGATGCCGCGCGAGCGGCGAGTTCCCCGCGACTTTGCCATTTTTTCACAAATCTCACAGGTACTTTTTACGCCACTTGACAAACCCGCTGCACTAGACTCCAAGGTGTAGAAGTTACCGTGTGATGTAGAAGGTGAAAATGAAACGTCGTGATCAAGGCAAAACGAGCCTGGTAGAGTTCATGCGCAGCATCAAGTTCAGCCACGAGGGTGGCCACCGCGATGCCAGCGCCTGCAGCACCCACTTTGCCGACTTCGAGCAACGCGCCCGCACACGCCGCCAGTACAGCAGCGAAGATGCGCAGCTGATTCGCAGCGCGAACTGATGCGCACCTGAGGCAGTCCTGCGGCCCACCACGGTGACGCCGCAACACCGGAGCGCAGCGCCGTTCCATGCTAGACTTCGCGGCAATTTCCTTGCGCCCATTCCCAAGGACTGCCCGTGAGCAACTCCCGCGACAACATCTACGCCGAACCGGTCGACCCGGGCCTGTTTCGCTTCGACGACAAAGTGGCCCGGGTTTTCCCGGACATGATCAAGCGCTCGGTGCCGGGCTACAGCACCATTGTGGCGATGACCGGCCTGCTGGCCGGGCGCTACGCCACCCCCGGCAGCAAGCTGTTTGACCTTGGCTGTTCGCTGGGCGCGTCCACCCTGGCCATGCGCCAGAACGTGCACCACAGCGACTGCGAAATCATCGGCGTGGATAACTCCCAGGCCATGCTGGAGCGCTGCCGCAGCGTGATCGACACCGACAGCCACGAGGTGCCCGTGACCCTGCAGTGCGCCAACCTGCAGGACGTTGCCATTGCGGATGCGTCGGTGGTGGTGCTCAACTTCACCCTGCAGTTTATTCCCCGGGAAGAGCGCGACGCGGTGATTGGCCGCATTCATCAGGGGCTGCGCCCCAGCGGCATCATGGTGTTGTCAGAGAAGGTCACCTTCGAGGATCCCCACCTCGATGAGCTCAACATCGACCTGCATCACAACTTCAAGCGCGCCAACGGCTACAGCGACCTGGAAATTGCCCAGAAGCGCCAGGCACTGGAAAACTACCTGCGCCCGGAGACCCTGGCCGAACACAAACAGCGCATTGCCGACGCCGGTTTTGACAGCTGTGATGTGTGGTTCCAGTGTTTCAACTTCGCTTCACTGGTGGCCCTGAAGCGGCAATGATCGACTACCAGCCCCTGATTGAGCGCTGGCGCGACGGTGAACTCGCCGCCTGGGCCGATGCACTGCCACAGCAGATTTCAAGCGGCCTGTCACACCAGCGCTATGGCGATCTGCAGCGCTGGCTGGATGCCCTGGCCGCCCTCCCCGACCTGAACGTGAGCACCCGCCACCTGGATGCCAGCCGTGTCGGCGCCAGCAGTGCCGCCGCGCTGGATGCGGCCACAACAGCCCAGCTGGCCGACACCCTCCAGCAGCTGCACCCCTGGCGCAAAGGGCCCTTCGAGCTGTTCGGCGTGCATATCGACACCGAATGGCGCTCGGACTGGAAGTGGGATCGCATCGCCCCCCACCTGGATGACCTCAGCGGCCGCCGCGTGCTGGATGTGGGCTGCGGCAGCGGCTACCACTGCTGGCGCATGGCCGGTGCCGGCGCGGCGGAGGTGATCGGCATCGACCCGACGCCCTTGTTTGTGGTGCAGTTCTGGGCCCTGCAGAAATACCTGCAGCAGGACCATGTGTGGCTGCTGCCAATGGGTATACAGGATGTGCCGGCACAGCTGCGGGCCTTTGATACGGTGTTCTCGATGGGCGTGCTGTATCACCGGCGCTCGCCCATGGACCACCTGCAGGAATTGCGCGACTGCCTGCGGCCGGGCGGGCAGCTGGTGCTGGAAACCCTGGTGATTGAGGGCAAACTGGGTGACACCCTGGTGCCCGAGGGCCGCTACGCCCGCATGGGCAACGTGTGGTTTTTACCCAGCACCGACACTCTGCTGAGCTGGGCCCACAAGCTGGGCTTTGTTGAGGCCGCGCTGGTGGATGTATCCACCACCAGCGTCGAGGAGCAGCGCGCCACCGACTGGATGCGCTTTCATTCGCTGGCGAATTTTCTGGACCCTGCAGACAGCGGCAAAACCATCGAGGGCTACCCGGCACCGCGGCGCGCCGTGATCACCGCCCGGGCGCCCGGCTGAGGCGGCAGGCGTGAACCGCGTTTTTTCACACCCCCAGCTGGCCATCGTGGTGCAAATGCGTGACGTGCTGGCCCAGGCAGGCATCGACGCCCACCTGCGCAATGAATACGCCGCCGGGGCCGCCGGGGAGCTGGCGCCCATCGACACCTGGCCGGAACTCTGGCTGGCCAGGCCCCGCGACACCGAGCGTGCGCTGGCGCTTATCGCCTCGGTACAGCAGCAGAGCGACGAGCCCGACTGGCAATGCGCTAGCTGCAACAGCGACTCACCCGCCAGCTTCGATTATTGCTGGCGCTGCGGCGCGGACCGGCGCGCAGGCCGCTAGTTTCGCAGCCATCAACTGCCGGCGACGGCGCGTATCAGGCGCGCTCTAGGTAGATGGCGCCCTCCCCCTCGTCGCCGGCACAGTCATCCGGGTTGCGCAAACGGCACTGGCGCAGTGACAGGCAACCGCAACCGATACAGCCATCCAGCTCATCCCGCAGCCGCTGCAGCTGCTCGATACGTGCCTGCAGTTGCGAACGCCAGCGGGTCGACAGGCGCTTCCAGTCTGCCTTGGTGGGGGTGCGATCCACCGGCAGGGTCGCCATGGCATCGGCGATGTCCGCCAGCGACAGCCCCAGCCGCTGTGCGGTCTTGATTACCGCGATGCGCCGCAGCACGCCCCGCCGGTAGCGGCGCTGGTTGCCCGCATTGCGCTCGCTGCCGATCAGGCCGCGGCTCTCGTAAAAATGCAGGGTTGCCACCGAAACGCCGGCGCGCTCGGCAATTTGCCCAACGCTGAAACTCGCCTCTGAAATTGCCATGCAGAACTCCCTTGACCTCAAGTTAAGCTGAGGTTCTACACTGCGCGCACCATCCAATCAAGCCAGCCATTGGGGCAAACGGAGATACATCATGATTTCAGCGCAAGCCGAGAGCCGCCCCACACTTGAGGCCATCGATCACATTCACCTGCAGGTGCCAGACAAACACGCCGCCGCCCGGTGGTACGAGAACATTCTGGGGCTCAGCGCCGACCCGCGCTTTGCGCTTTGGAACACCGACACCGGGCCGCTGGTGATCAACAACGCCGAGGGCAACGAGCACGAAATCACGACCTATGACGTCGCATAGAGCAGCCTGGCGCAGCCTAGTGCAGGGCCTTTTCGCGCCGGTGCTCGTGGAACACGTACTCAAACACCTCGCGGTAGGTGCGGGCGAAGTGCACCGTGATGCCCTCGCGCAGATAGTCCGGCAGCTCTTCAAAATCGCGCTTGTTGGGGTGGGGCAGAATCAACTCCATGATCCTGCTGCGCCGGGCGGCAATCACTTTTTCACGAATGCCGCCCACGGCGAGCACCTGGCCGGTGAGGGTCAGCTCACCGGTCATGGCCAGGGGGCGCTTGATGCGCTCCTTGCGCGCCAGTGACACCAGCGCGGTGGCCATGGTGATGCCGGCGCTCGGGCCGTCCTTGGGCGTGGCGCCCTCGGGCACGTGCAAATGCACCATGCTCATGTCGAAGAAATCCGGATCGCAACCGTAGTCCTTCAAGTGGGCAATCACGTAGCTGTAGGCGATCTCGGCGGATTCCTTCATCACCTCACCCAGCTTGCCGGTGGTTTTAAAGCCCCGGTTGAGGGTGTGGATCTGGGAGGATTCAATCGCCAGGGTGGCGCCGCCCATGGCGGTCCAGGCAAGCCCGGTGGCCACCCCCACGCCGCGCAGGGTTTTCTCCGGCGAGAACGGCGGTTTGCCGAGCAGTTCCTCGATGTCCTTCTTGCCGACTCGCAGTTTGTCCTCGCCGGTATCGAGCATTTTCACAATGCTCTTGCGCATGATGCGCGACAGCTGCTTTTCCAGGTTGCGCACACCCGCCTCGCGGCAATAGGACTCGATCACGTACTTCATCGCCGCGTCGTTGATTTTCAGCTGGTCGTCGCTGAGGCCGTGGCGCTCGAGCTGCTTGGGCCACAGGTGTCCTTTGGCAATAGCGAGTTTTTCCTCCGCCACGTAGCCGGCCAGGCGTATCACCTCCATGCGGTCCAGCAGCGGGCCGGGGATGGTGTCCAGCTGGTTGGCGGTGCAGACAAACAGCACCTTGGACAGATCCAGCCGCAGGTCGAGGTAGTGGTCGAGAAATTCGCTGTTCTGTTCCGGGTCCAGCACCTCCAGCAGGGCCGACGCCGGGTCGCCCTGGTAGGAGGCGCCAATCTTGTCGATTTCATCCAGCATGATCACCGGGTTGGATACTTCAACATCCTTCAGCGCCTGCACCAGCTTGCCGGGCATGGCGCCGATATAGGTGCGCCGGTGGCCCTTGATTTCCGCCTCGTCGCGCATGCCGCCCAGGCTGAAGCGGTAGAATTGGCGGCCCAGGGCGTCGGCCACTGAGCGGCCAATGCTGGTTTTACCCACCCCGGGCGGGCCCACCAGCAACAGAATGGAACCGGCGATTTCGCCCTTGTGGGCACCCACCGCCAGAAATTCGAGAATGCGGTCTTTCACGTCTTCAAGGCCCGCGTGCTGTTCGTCCAGCACTGCGCGGCCGTGGGCCAGATCCAGTTTGTCTTCGGAGGTAACGCCCCAGGGCACCTGGGTGGCCCAGTCCAGGTAATTGCGGGTAACGCCGTATTCCGGCGACCCGGTCTCCAGCACGGCAAGCTTGTCCAGCTCGTCTTCAATGCGCTGGGCGGCGGCTTCCGGCAGGGTCTTGTCGGCAATGCGCTCGCGAAACAGCTCCACGTCGGAGGTGCGGTCGTCCTTGGAGATGCCCAGCTCTTTCTGGATCACCTTCAGCTGCTCGCGCAGGAAGAATTCGCGCTGCTGCTCGGAGACCTTCTCATTCACCTGGCTGGTGATTTTGCCCTGCAACTCGGCCACTTCCCGCTCTTTGCGCAGCAGGGTGAGGGATTTGTCCATCCGCGACAGCAGTGGCAGGGTATCGAGAATTTCCTGCAGGTCGTCCCCGGCCGCCGAGGTCAGCGCGGCGGAGAAGTCCGCCAGCAGGCTCGGCTGGTTGGGGTTGAAGCTGGACATGTACTGCTTGAGCTCTTCGCTGTACAGCGGGTTCAGCGGCAGCAGTTCCTTGATCTGTTGCAGCAGGGCCATGGCATAGGCCTTGACCTCGTCGGAGTCGCGGTCGCCCTGGCTTTTGGGGTACTCCACCTGCACCAGGTAGGGCGGCTTGTCGTTGAGCCAGCGCACAATGCGAAAGCGCTTGAGCCCCTGGGCCAGGAACTGGCCGGGGCCGGCGCCACTGCCATCCGGCGGCTGGTGCAGGCGCACCACGCAGCCGATATCGGGAAACTGGCGCGGGCCGGGGCGCTCGCCCTCGCCCTGGTCCACATAGCTGAGGCCAATCACATTGACCTTGGCCTTGGCCACCGCCTTGAGGGTGTCACCCCAGTCACGGGGGTTGATCGCCACCGGCTGCACCTGGCCGGGAAAGAACGGGCGCACCGGGTTAGGGATGAGGTAGAGCGTGTCCGGCAGCATATCCTCTGCCACCGCCGGCGCCTGCCGGCCCTGGGGCTCTTCGTAAGACACTGAAAGCTGTTCGGTACCGCCGTTTCCGGATTCATCCATGCACTTGGCCGCCTTGCTGTCTGTGAGAAATACGTTGGCTGGATATGGGAGCGCCACGCGGGATTTCAAGCCGCAGCGCATTCTATACCGGATGCACAGGCGCTATACTTGCGGCCTTTTGTTTTTAAGGCCCCCGGGGGCCGCCGTACAGCACAGGAGCACAGCGTGCACATTGAACAGGCATCCGCAAGCGAATTGAAAACCCAGCTTGAGGAACTCTACGCGAAATACGACCAGTTGGCCGAACGCAAGCTGGCCCTGGACCTCACCCGCGGCAAGCCAGGCAGTGAGCAGGTTGCCCTGTCGAACGCGCTGGATGGCGTCCTGAACGGCGACTATCGCGCCGCCGATGGCACCGACGTGCGCAACTACGGCGGCCTGGACGGCCTGAGTGAAGCCCGCGCCCTGTTCGGCGCCCTGCTCGGCACCACCGAAGAGGAAACCCTGGTGGGCGGCAACAGCAGCCTGACCCTGATGTACCAGGTGATCGACTTCGCCATGAACGAAGGCCTGCGCGGCGAAGACACCGCCTGGGCCCTGGGCGACAAGGTCAAGTTCCTGTGCCCGGTGCCGGGCTACGACCGCCACTTTTCCATTTGCGAGTACATGCGCATCGAGATGATCCCGGTGCCGATGCTGGACAGCGGCCCGGACATGGACGTGGTGGAACAGTTGGTCAAAGCCGACCCCACCATCAAGGGTATCTGGTGCGTGCCGCGCTTCAGCAACCCTACCGGCACTGTGTACAGCGACGCTACGGTGGAGCGCATCGCCAGGCTGCCGCTGATTGCCGGCGAGCACTTTATTGTGATGTGGGACAACGCCTACGCCGTGCACACCCTGCAGGCCGACGCCCCCGCCCTGGCACCGATCAGCGACTACTGCCGCCGCCACGACACCATGGACGGCGTCTTCCAGTTCGGCTCCACCTCCAAGATCACCTTCGCCGGCGCCGGCGTGGCCTTCATCGGCTCCAGCGAGCGCAACCTGTCCACCCTCAAGGCCCACCTGGCCTTCCAGACCATCGGCCCGGACAAGGTCAACCAGCTGCGCCATGTGCGCTTTCTGAAAGATGCCAAGGGCGTTGCCGCGCACATGGAAAAACACGCTGCGCTGATCCGCCCGCGCTTTAAGGCGGTGCTGGAGACCCTGCAACGTGAGCTGGCCGACACCGGCATGGGCGAGTGGACGGCACCGGCCGGCGGCTACTTCATCTCCTTTGATACCCGCCCCGGCCTGGCGCAGGAGGTGGTGGATCTGGCGGGCAGCATCGGCGTCAAACTCACCCCGGCGGGAGCGACCTTCCCCTATGGCAGGGACGAGGCCGACCGCAACATCCGCCTGGCGCCGACCTTCCCCTCGGAAGCGGACGTGCAGGCGAGCGTGGATGCCTTTGTGCTGTGCGTGAAGCTGGCGAGTGTGAAGCAGCGGCTGACGGAAATCGCTGGCTGATTCTTCTGAACTGCCGCAGTCGCCCCTGCCGCCTGGCGGGGGCAGGGAAGGACGATCAGTCCTCGGTCTGCTGCCCCGGCAAATGCGCCCCGGAGAACGGGAAGCTGGCCACGTTGCTGCCTTCGCGCGCCGGGCTGTCGGACACTTTCACCGAGCCCTCTTTCTCCACTTCGTCGATACGGATCACCGACTGCAGGGGCACATAGCTGCGCTTGACGCCGCTGAACTCGTTTTTCAGCTTCTCTTCACTCGGGTCCACCACAATCTGCGAGCGCTCGCCGAAGATAAACTCCTCGATCTCGATAAAGCCCCACATATCGCTCTGGTAAATCTGGCGCGCAAAGACCTCAAAGACCTGCGAGCCATTCTGGAAGATCACCTTGTAGACGGGTTGGTTTGCCATGCTGTCCTCTGGGCGGGCCGCTCTCGGCTGCGGCCGCGTGGTTGTCCCTGGCGACAAAGGCCGGGGGCCCGCATCGTCAGGGCGCGCAATAGTACCACCGTGGCAGCGAATTTCCACCCCGCAGGCCGCGCAAATGCTGGGTTTTACCGGGATGACTCTGTATAATCCGCTGCCTTTTCGAAACCGGAATCGCCGCCGCGAGCGGCCAGTCGCGTGAGCAAGAAGCTTTACATCAAAACCCACGGTTGCCAGATGAACGAGTACGACTCCGCGCGCATGCGCGACCTGCTCGAGGCAAGCCACGGCCTGACCACCACCGACAACCCAGAGGAGGCCGATGTATTGCTGCTAAACACCTGTTCCATCAGGGAAAAAGCCCAGGAGAAGGTGTTCCACCAGCTGGGCCGCTGGAAGCACCTGAAGCAGAAGAACCCGGACCTCATCATTGGCGTGGGCGGCTGTGTGGCCAGCCAGGAAGGCGAGGAAATCGGCAAGCGCGCCCCCTATGTGGACCTGGTGTTTGGCCCCCAGACCCTGCACCGCCTGCCGGACATGATGGCCCAGCGCGCCGCCAGTGCCGGCACCGGCCCCGGCGGCACCCTGGTGGTGGATGTCAGCTTCCCGGAAATCGAGAAGTTCGACCGCCTGCCAGAGCCCAAGGTGGAAGGCCCCACCGCTTTTGTCTCCATCATGGAAGGCTGCAGCAAGTACTGCACCTTCTGCGTGGTGCCCTACACCCGGGGCGAGGAAGTGTCCCGGCCGCTGGATGATGTGATCGCCGAGATTGCCCACCTGGCCGGCAGTGGCGTGCGCGAGGTCAACCTGCTGGGGCAGAACGTGAATGCCTACCGCGGCGAGAACCACCTGGGCGAGGTGGTCGACTTTGCCGAGCTGCTGCACTTTGTGGGCTCCTCGTCACTCTGAGTGGAATTAGACCACATGCTGGGGCATCCTACCGCGCACCGAAAGACAAGGAATGGCAACATGCGCAGCGACGATATTCTGCTGCTGGGGATTGGCATTCAGCCACCCT
>NZ_QEWO01000010.1 GCF_003402235.1 Parahaliea mediterranea | reverse complement strand
CGCATTCGACTCTGGGTCGAGGAAGAAATCCGTACAGACAGTCTACCGCCAAAAGCCGGCCACATACTGGAAGCCGTCCTCTATCGCGGAGAGCTTCCTCGCGGTGACGTTCCCGACATTGTCGGGACTGGCGATCGCCAAGCCAGGCGCATTGTTTCAGCGCTCATGCAAAAGGGCGTATTGCATTCAGCCAGTCCCAGAGCGCCTCTGCAGATTGCCTTCCCGGCACGACTGGCCGGACGCTGGATGCCAGGGCTGTTCCCTGAAGCGGCCAGTTGACTACCATCTATATCCTCCGAAAAAGCGGCAGGCTGCGGGAACATACCCTTCTTACAACAAGCTGGCATTACAATTCGGGCGGTGGAGGTGTAGGCTAGGCGTCCTTAGGACGCCTAGCCTACACCTCCAGCCCCTATATTTTCCGGCCCTGCAGGCAATCCACACACAGACCGTTTTGGATTTTCAGTAGACGTCGCTAATTCCCTGACATGTCAGCCCGATTCTTCGTGTTCCGCCTCGAGTTCTTGGGAAACCTCCTGGTGCGCCGTTACTTCTGGCACTCTCCCGGATACAGCATTTCCATCAGGACACCCTCCCCTTCCTTCATATCCAGCGTCTCGCACACCGTTTCAAAATGCTCATGCTGGAAATTGGATGCCAGAAAGTCTTTATAGGAGACGACTTCTGCTCGCACTCGCTGGCTGGCCCAGTGACCCGCGTTATCCTGCCTGTCGATGAACTCCACCATTTGTTCAAGGCGGTGGATCGTGTCCAGTACATCGCCCAACTCATTAATATGGTTCCGCAGTGATTTCGCATTTTCCTTCCGCTGCCGGATGCGTGCCTGTCGTTCGGCTTCTTTCTCTTGACGACGTTCTTCTTCCTCAATAAGCAGGCGTTTCTCCTTGGCTTCCACCGCCGCTGCCTGCAACCACACGAAAATATCCAGAGCGCGCTCTTCTAGAGTAGTGGCTTTGGTATCCCGCCAGCGTCGCTCGTTCTTGGAAAGATCCAGACGCCAGTCAGACTGATTATCACTGATATGGAAGATCAATCGCCCAGAGGGGTAGTAGTCCCAGGTTCGGTAGGATTTTCTATCACTGCTGCCCGACCACCTCAGGCGGCGCGCCTCGTACTCCAGTTCTTCCTTGGTCGGCGTATGCGGTTTCTGGTTCCGGGTTTCATACAGCGTGAACTCGAAAGTCTCCTCGCCCACTTTCCAGAAGCAGTTGCTCTTCTCAAGATACAGCTCATGGCCCAGTTTGCTTGCAAGAGCGGCCATTGACTGAAGAAGGCGGAATGCCCTGGCTTTGCTGGAATCACTCAAACAGGTCTTTTTCCAGTAAGAGTCGCCCAGGTCCCGAAACCCGTACTGATCTTTCTCGGTTTCCTCCAGCAAAGTACGCAGAGCATCCACAAAAGGATGGAGGGTGCGTGGCAACCGCTCGACCAACCTGAAATCGGCGGCAATTTGTTCGCGGTAGCTAAGCGCCTGCGATTCGATGGCCGTCACCGCTGGGGAGCGTGTCTTCACCGGCCTGGGCTGGATATTCACAAGGGCATCAGCGGGCTCCAGACTGGTACGCAATCTGGGTTTTGACACTTTCTTGCCGCTCTTGAGCTTTGCCCAGTAACCCCTGGAGGGCGTAGGAATGTGATGTTTCCGGCAGTGATTCTTCACTGCAACATCAGAAACTCCGAGAGACTCCGCTACCCGGGTCACCGGCTGTGACCACACCAGGTCAAACAATTCCTGTCGTGTCATTCGTATACTCCGTCGGACTTTCGCTCTACAAGCCACTGCAACTTACACATTGGCATCCGTGTTTTGTGGTATTTCCGCTGCACCATTAGATTGGTGAGTTTATACGTAGTCAGGCTACGCAAACCGCGACGTTCTTGTTGAGCGGAGCGATACAGTAGTGACGGGCTCATTTTATGGGATGACAAACGTCCTCCTGTATGGGGGCAGACTTGCTGCGCCTGTCGACTTTCGGCCTTATCCAGATTGAGAGGGCGTGATTGATCAGTGATCAATGCCCTATAGGTGACTTTGCAGTTGTACACTCCGGGGAGCTGCACACACATGATGTACGTCTTGATTTTGTGTACATGACCCGAACGAGAGCCTATTGCGTCCGGTAACCTTATGTATTTATTAGATAAATATACAGACAAGGGGCACATGTACACCACTAGACACCGTACACTTTTAATGTACAATTGATTTTTGTGTACGAAGCTGGTGCAGAAAATGGAGAATCAGATTCTTGAGAGGGCGATCACTGCACTCACCGCAGAGGTCCCTCTACAGGTTGCGATCAGAGACCGTGAGGTTGCTATTGGGAGATATCGCGCGGATGCGCTTATCGAACTTGGCGATGATGCCGTGCCCTATGCGGTTGAAATAAAGCCCCGAGCCGCTCAGGCGAACCTGGGTGCGCTTGTCGAACAATTGCGCCTCATACAAGATCACTATGGCGTAGATAGAGGCATGCTCGTCACCGACTATGTAAACCCGAACCTTGCCGCACGACTGAAACAGCTGGAGCTCCAGTTTATCGATGCCGCGGGTAATGCCTACATCAACGCACCCGGAAATTTCATCTATGTCCGGGGAAACAAGCTGCTTCAGGAATTCACAGCGAAGGAGACAAATCGGGCTTTTGAGCCTACCGGCCTGAAGGTTGTATATGCCTTCCTGAAAAATCCGGAGCTGGTGAACCGGCCCTATCGCCATATCGCGGAAATCACCGGCGTCGCCAACGGCACCATCGGGTGGGTGATGAATGGCCTGAAAGAAGCGGGATATTTAAGGGATCTTGGCCGGGACAAGGGAAAACGCCTGGTAAACCTCGAAGGCTTGTTTCGACGCTGGGTCGATGCCTATCCCCTGAAGTTACAGAAAAAGCTGAACCTGGGCACGTGGACCGCCGGGAATCCCGTTTGGTGGGTCGATGTTGTTATAGAAGAATTTGGTGCGGTTTGGGGCGGCGAGCTCGCCGCAGACAAGCTGACCCATTACATCCAGCCGAAGGACGTGACTGTCTACCTCCCGAAAGAGCGCTTAAACGAGTTTGTGAATGGCGCACGATTGCGAAGAACGGGAAAAGATCAGCGCACCGAGGAAGGTGTTGTCAGAATATTCGACATGTTCTGGACGCCAGATAATCAATGGACAGAAACCACTGACCCCATACTCACCTACGCGGACTTAACAAGCACTGGTGATCCGCGCAACCTGGAGACAGCGAAGCTTGTTTACGAAAAGTACATCGATAGACATCTCCGGGAAGCTACACCGGGGGGCGGTTGAGCTTTATCGGGCAGTCGATAAGGCTGTTTCCCAGCTAAACATCCCCTATCTCATTGTCGGAGCCATGGCCAGAGACATTGTGTTGGTACATGGCTTCGGTGCTGCGATTGAGCGCGGTACCCGGGATATCGACTTTGGCATCCAGGTGGCTTCTTGGTCAGACTTTGATCAACTGCAAAAGCTGCTTATTGATCAAGGTTTCTCCCCATCCAAAGAGCCACAACGTCTGGTCAGCCCCGAGGATTGGGACCTGGATATTGGATATATCGATCTGGTTCCCTTCGGCGCGTTGAGTGACGCCGGCGATCTCATTGCCTGGCCTCCAAAGGGTGAAATCAAAATGAGTGTGCTGGGCTTTCCCGAGGCACTTGCCAACGCGACCCAGGTAAGGATCGATGCCGACCCCGAGCTGATCGTGCCAGTGGCATCCCCGCCGGGAATGGCACTTCTTAAATTGGTCGCATGGGGAGATCGGGACATTGCCGAACGCCCAAAGGATGCGCAAGACCTACTCTACCTCATGAGTACATACCTCAAAATCAATGCAATGGTGAACGAGGCCTATGAGTCCGGGGCCATGGATCGGTTTGACCACGAATTTGATCCGGTGGGAGCTTACCTGCTGTCTCTCCATGCAAAACACATCGCTGCGCCTGCCACGGCTGATCGTATAGCGGAAATTCTGCAAGATGAGACAAGCTCGGAAGCTTTATTGTTAGACATGGCCAGAGGGCGCGATGCAGATTTAGTGGGAGCGCAACTGGATGCGTTCAGGCAGGGATTCTGCTCGTTGTGATGAACACTATCGACATTGGCGACCGCGGTCGGCGGCACGTAAGTACCCACAACCGGGAGTGCAGGATAAATCCACATGGCAATTTCGCAAGTGCCTACCCCACGTCATATGGCTGTGACCAGCCTCCCAAATTTCACGCTGTCGAGTACTGCTATAGCGACTGATCGCTAAAATTGTAGGCTGAGATGCTGGAAAGGAAATCCTGATGGGACGCAAGAAGCGGTCAATACTTGATGATCTAATGGTCGCACCATGGTGGGTAAGCCCTATGGTGGCAGCGGCCGCGTTCCTTGGACTGAAATATGTGGTCCCCGCCATTATCCCAGAGACCCCGCTCTTCTTGGCGATGAGATCGGCAGGGCCGACAGTCGCTCCCTATCTGGCAATCCTGTTGCTGGTGCCAATGCCCTTCGCCTATCTGAACGGTCGCCGAAAGCGCCAGCTGGTAGACACGCACCGACGCATCAGTGAAATCCGCGGGTTGTCCTGGCGCGAGTTTGAAGAATACGTTGCTGAAATCTACCGTCGCCGCGGATACACCGTAAGAGAGAATCTGGCCGACGGCCCCGACGGTGGGGTCGATATTCGCCTTGAGCGTGACGGCAAGCCCCATATCGTCCAGTGCAAGCACTGGAAATCCAACAAGGTCGGCGTCACCGTCGTACGTGAGCTCTACGGTGTCATGGTCAGCGAGGGAGCGCTGAGCGCCGCGGTCGTCACCACGGGCATGTTTACCGAAGAGGCTCGTCAATTTGCAGCCGACAAGGCCATTGATCTGATCGATGGTGCTCAGCTGGAAGGCCTGATAGGACAGCCCGCGACCAGGCATGCCCAACCGACACAAGCCGACGCAACCGCCCTCGACTGCCCCCACTGCGGTTCCACGCTGGTCAGGCGCAAAGCTCGCCGAGGCAGCCGGGCCGGACAGGCGTTTTGGGGATGCTCGTCCTTTCCCCAGTGTCGCTATACACGCAACATCTGACGCTCGAGCGTCACTGCACCAGATAATGCCCCCAACGGGCGCGGATCTCCTGCTCAGATGGCTTTTCAGTGAGCCGGAATTCCGGCGACCGCCCATCGAGATAGAAATACAGGTATCCCCAGTCGTAATCCTTTATCCTGGATGCTTCCCTGATACCCGTCGCCGGCCAGGCGACTTTCTCATAGCGCGGCGACTCCATCAGGACACCGTCAACCGGGTGTGTTGGGTCTTGAGCGCTGTACGGGCTGGCTTGCCCCGGCTGTCTTTGCGGGTCTCTCGACAGCCATCTTTGTAATTAGAGCAGCCCCAGAAAAACCCGTGCTTGCCTTTGATACGGCGTAGCTGGCCGTTACAACCTTCGCGAGTGCAAGGGTGGGTAGTGGCGGTCTTCGCACCTTTCCCCGGCGTGCGCTTCCGGGTCGCTTTCCGGGGTGGTGTGTGGTTGCCCTTCAGCGCCTTCGGGATCACCAATCCACCGGCACCCTCCTCCACCAGGCCTTCCACGTGCCCCTGGATGCTGCTCATAAAATGAGCAAGAATCTCGTCGCCTTCCACGATCTGGTTCAGATTGAGTTCCCACAACGCGGTCATGTCGGGGAGGGTCACGAACTCTGGCAGTGCATCAATCAGCGCCTTGCCCAGATCCGTGGACACCACCGTCTTGCGCTGCTTCTTGAGATACTCCCGCTTGAAGAGCGTCTCAAGTATCGTCGCCTGTGTGGCCGGCGTACCAAGGCCGTCCGTTTCCCGCAGCACCTTTCTGATCAACGGATCCTCCACAAACCGGGCTACCCCGGTCATGGCGTCCAATAGCGTCGCTTCGGTGAAGGGCTTCGGTGGCGAGGTCATCTTTTCCTGCAGGCGTGCCTCAACGACCTCGATGCGCTGCCCCGGTTTCAGGATAGGCAACGGCGCTCCGCCCTCCTCCACCGGTTCATTAGTTTCCTTGTCAGCTACATCTACGACCGCCAGTGCGTGTCGCCAGACGTACCAGCCCGCATCGACCACCAGGGCCTGCTTCGCCTGCAGCCTCTCATCGCCGACTGACGTCGGCACTACGATATCGACCGCGGTTTTTTGCAATTCCCGGGGCGGCAGAAATTGCAGCAGGTAGCGGTGTGCCACCAGGCTGTAGATGAAGTGTTCATCGGGTGACAGGTTTGCTGACGACAGGGCTCGCGTGGTCGGAATAATGGCATGGTGGGCCGTCACCTTACTGTCGTTCCAGCAGCGGCCATGTCGGGTCAGGTCCACCGCATCCGTCAGCGGCGCCAGGTGATGGTCCCGGCCCAGGGTCCGGGCGATCGCTTCGCGTACCTCACTAGCCTCAGCGTGGTGGTCCTGGGGCAGATAGGGGCAGTCCGAACGCGGGTAGGTCAGCAGTTGGTGCTTTTCATAGAGAGACTGGGCCAGATCGAGGGTGCGCCGGGGAGAGAGACACTTCAACTTAGCGGCCAGCTTCTGCAACTCGGGCAGGGAGAATGGCAAGGGCGGTGGAATTTTCTCCGGTTTGCGAGCGAATGCCATGACCTGGCCCGCCTGTCCGGTCAGTGCGGTTGCAACGGATTGGGCATAGCCCTTGTCGATCATACGCCCGTCGGGGTCTAGGTAGGATTCAGCGCGCTCACCTGGTCTCCACTGGGCGGTGAATCCGGTGCCATCGGCCGTCACACTGGCCTCTACCGCATAGAACGGGTGCGGCTGAAAATCGGCTATCTCGCGGTCCCGACGCACAACCAGGCCCAACACCGGGGTCTGCACCCGACCGACACTCAGCACACCGGATAGGCCCGCGCTGCGACCTTTCAGGGTGTAGAGTCGCGTCAAATTGAGTCCATAGAGCCAGTCCGCCCGGGCGCGGCCCACTGCGGCATCGCGCAGACCGCGGTACTCGCCGTTATCCGGCATAGTGCGCAGGGCCTTGCGCACCGCTGACGGATTGAGGTCACTGATCAGGACGCGCTTGACCGGTGTATTGCCGATGCCAATCTGCTCGAGGACCGCATCAACGACCCACTGCCCTTCCCGATCCGGATCGCCGGCATGGACAATGATTGAGGCCTGTTTCACATAGCGCTTGATGGTGTTGTAGAGCTCGCGGGCCTTCGGGGCCAGCTTGAGTCGCCAATCTTCAGGGACAATGGGCAGGTGCTCGAGCGCCCACTTCTCATGGGCGGGGTTGTAGTCCTCCGGCATGCACTGGGCCAGGAGATGGCCCGCGCACCAGACCACCACATTACCCTCGCCTGAGAGAATGTGTGTCTTGTGCCGCTCCTGGGGACCCGGCAAAACCGCCGCGATGGCCCGACCCAGCGAGGGCTTTTCCGCAACAAAGACTCTCATCGCTCTCGGCTGGAGCTCAGGCCGAGGACGGGTCGATCGGCTGGCTTGCCATCCGCCAGCACCATCCGTGTAGACTGGTCACTCTGCACCTTGATCCTGACCTTCCCGTGTTCGAGTGCTTCAACCACAATTGCCGTGTGGTCACCAATGTGGAGGGTTTCTCCCACCCTGCGTGTCAGAGTCAGCATCCCTGTTTCTCCCATCATCCATATCTCGACATCAATTCCAGGGCCTCGCGGTCGCCCGAGGATGCCAGCTGCCAATGGAATTCTTCCAGCGCACTGATCACCGCCTCCGGATCGACGTCCTCGCCCAGCAGGCGCTTTACCTCGTCTCGCGACACCTGCCGGGTAAAGGCCAGCAACGCCTTCACCTAGCGCGGCTCCAGTTCAAGCATGAGTGTTGTTCGCTGCATAGACCAACCTCCTGGCGGCATTTGATGAAACAAACCACTGAGCCCGCTGATCAGGCCAATGCGTCCACGTATCGCGCCTATTTTGCGGGATCAGCCGTGACGGGCACACCCTGAATCCACCACCCTCCCCTGCCGGATGTCGTGCTATGCTTGAAAAGACGACACACCGGCTCGGAGGGCGGTGAGATGACGGTAAAAGACGTTTGTTACGAACTGGCACGTGCTGGTGGCAAGGTATTGAGCGGTGTTGGCTCTGCTGCAGTCGAAGTACTTCGTCATGCAGACTTTCGAGACGATACTTCAGAGCGTTGTTCAGAGGAAACCGACTCCTATTATCGGAATTCTCCCCATGGTGATGGACGCTACGGCCCACGAGCATACCTGAAGCCCCACGACACTCATGACACCCATGGTTAACCATTAAGCTCTACCTTTGGTGGCAGCTTTGCTTGCCGCCTGTCCTACTGCAGCACCTCCCGCACTCCCAATTGCTCCTGATCTCGTTCCGAAGTTGGACAACTCATTGGCGGCGCCACCTGCTTGATAGCCAACCCAGCCAACTGCGGTGAGATACAGGATGGGAAACACGATGTACAGAAATCGGGATATATAAAGCAGGATCAACGACTGGGTGACGCTGGTACCCGAGGCAAACACGCCCAGGCCGCCGGCACTGGTCAGCAGGTGGATCAGGTTGTTATCGACCCAGAAGGCGACGGCCCAGATGAAGGTCAGGAAATGGAACCCGAAATAGATGACGCTGAGTGTGACTAGGGCACGTAGGCCATAGCGCCCGAATATGAGCAGGAATGGTAGCGCGATGATCATCATCATGAGCGCCAGGGGCTGGAACAGGCTGATGCCGTTGCGCATGGCATAGCCTTCCCCCATCGCCGCGGGGGCCTTCAGGGCCGAGCCGATCAAGGCTACGCCCACCTCACCGGCATCCCGCGCCGCCTCACCCAGGATCAGGTAGGCGCCGGTGTTGAGCACGTTTCCGGCGCTCTGGAGCAGCAGATTCTCGCTGTTACGCCAGTCTGCGAACCGCCCCTGGCGGACCTGCTCCGCGCCATCGCCATAGGTCACCGCCAATGGCATGTCAGAGCCCACCGCCTCCGCGGTGCGCTTTACGGCCAGGTATTTGCGCAGGAACACGTCTTCCCGCTCCGGCGCACTGAGCGTCACTGTCGAGGTTTCCTGGATCAGGTTGTCAAGGTTGTAGATCATTTCGTTGCGCAGATCGGCCGGGATGTTGTCCAACACCCGACGGCGCAGCCCCACAGCGCCATCGCTCCACCACGCCCGGCAATCCGGAAAACCGCCTTCCACCTGATAGGCCTCATAGCCCGCATCGCGGGTCGCATTGAACGCGAATTGCGGGTTCGGCACGGTGCTGTAGTAACGGTCATACAACCCTGAGCCCAACAGGTATTCGGAGCCCAGCCAGGTGGCGTCTTCCTTCTCCACCTGAGTCAGGCTCGCCAGGTTGGTCCGACTGAGGCGGGAGTACGCCGGCTGCCAGCAATCGTTCTTGAACTGCTCCAGCTCCTGGTTGAGCACCGGATCTTCCAGATTGGCTTCGGCCAGGCGGTATTCGACGCTCGCCACATCGTAGGAGCAGGGAATCGCCGCGACCGACGCGGCGGTCACCGCCTTGGACAACCAATGCAGCATCGCCCACCATAGGGGGATAGAGCCGGTCTGGTCGGCCATGGTGGCCAGCGTCGCGTCGTAGGTGGTCCCGGTTGCCGTGCCGGAAATGGTTTCCGGCGAGTCGGTACAGCGTAGGGCCGGCTTGTGGTACTCCATGTCGGTCAGCTCGACATCGAGCATGGGGATCGCCGCGAAAATCAGCACGCCGAGCATGGCGATGAAGTCTGCCTCAATCTTCTTGAGCGACTGGATCGCGGCGGAACCCTCGTCATCCCCGCCCTTGTGACTGTCCAGGACATGACCAAGCACCATGGCGATGATGGGGATAAACACGATGCCGGTATCCACCAGCACCGCCCAAATACCCTGGTACAGAATCCACCCGAACAGGGTCGTCACAAACTCAAAATAACTCGCTACGCCCATCGCCCCGTTCCTTATCCCGCGCCCAGGAGCCGACTGAGCACAATCAGTCCTTCGAGGATGAGCAACCCACCAATGACGGTACGCCGCAGGCGCATCCACTGCCCTTGCTGATCCGGTGTCAGCCTGAGCCAACGCTGTCCGAGGATTTCCCAGTAGTACCCCGCCAGGCACCAGAGCATGACACGCAGCACCTGCAATCCCGCACGCCAGGGCGCGATTGCGGTGTTCAATTCGCCAACCCGTTCTCCCGGCGCACGGGGGTCCATGCCCCACCACCACAGAACCAGGGTCATCCCCACCAGTACCATCGTGGTCAGGGCCAACCAGCCCAGGCCTTTGCCGGCCCAGCGCCAGCTCATGGCGTGTTCGCCCCATCGCGGAAGGTGGAGGGCGGTACCGGCTCCACCTGCATGACCTGGTTGCGCGCGGCCTGCCGCTGCAACAGGGCCGCGGGCATGCTGGTCGCCACTCGCTGGCGTATGTCGAGTTCATAGAGCAGGTTGTCAATGTCCTGCTCCAGTTCGCCGATGTAGCGCTCGATTTCCTCGACGCCCACGGCGACGTTCGCCACATTGGGCTCATCGCGGCCGGCGAGCAGAGCACGACGGGCGACCATGGCCCGCTCCATCGTCCGGGCCAGCGCCATTTCCCCGGCCAGGCGGGTAATCAGTTGCGGCTGCAGGTTTACGTTTTCCTCGCGCAGCGCCTCGATCACCGGGCGGGAGATACGCAGGTTGGGGCCACCGGACACCGCCTCCAGTTCAGCGGCGGTGGGAGCACCGGACGCCGCCACCAGCGCGGTCAGCTCGATGTCGATGTCCTCGGAGAGCCGGGCAACCTCGTGGGCCAGGCCCATCCCGGCCTGCACTTCGATCTTGTCGCAGCCGGTACAGGTGCGGATGGATTTATCGCCTACCACTCGCACCGTCCAGTCGGCGAAGGCCTGCGGGTTCTCCCACTCCTCGCAAATCGCCGCCCCGGCGCAGGTTGCGGTGGCACTGGTGGTGTTGGTGGCCGTGCGGTTGAGCAACAGGTTGTAGCCTGCCCGGGCCGCATCCTCGACGGGTTCTATCGGCGGCTGGTTGCGGCCGCCACGGCGACCGCCGCCGACCCACACCACACCCCGGTCCACGCCATCGGAATCGGCGTCCTCCTTGGTCTGCAGGATTTCCGCGCCACCCATAGATTGCTCGCCCCACCAGCCGCCCTTGGCCACGGTTTCCCAGCGGTCATTGCCGATCGCCTCTTCCATCTTGCCCACCAGCTCCTCGCAGGAGGTTCGGGCAATCTGGAATTCCTCGGAGGCCTGCAGCACCCCGTTTTGGAGCAAATCATAGAGGGCCGGGTTCACCCGCTGGATCACCAGGGCCGGCAAGGAGGCCACCGCGCCGGTGGCCGCACTGATGACATTGTCCATGAGGTCGGAGAACGAGCCCTTGATGCCCGCCAGCTGCTCACTGACCGAGACCGACATATCGAAATTCCCGCACATTAGGTCGGTGTTCCAGGCCACATCGCCACCGACCCGTACCGTGCTGTTGCGATTACTCGCCGGTCTGGAAATCGGCTCGCCGCCACCGATACCGTAATAGAAGGTCTGGTCAGTGGCCTGTACCACGACGCTGGAAAACACAGTCCCGAGCACCACGGAGAGTGTCAGGAGAGTTCGGGTCATGCGAGCCATCGGCGCCTCCTAGAGCGTAAAAATCAGTACGGCCCCGGCGGGCTCGCAGCAGCGGTAGGGGCGCCACACCTGCCAGGCGTTGCCACGGGTCTGGTTCAGCCGCCCCGCATAGGGGTCGTGGGGATAGAGGGTGTCGTCGATATCCGGCAGCACCGCGCAGGCCTCGAGGGTCGGCGTCAGTTGCTGATACCGCGCCTCAGCCACCCCCTGCGGCGGCCACTGGCCCTGCCCCGGCGTACCGTACGCATCGAGCGGCACATAGACATGGGGCTGGTAGTCCTGGCTGACGATATCCATCGCCCGGATCGCCGCGGTCAACGCACTTTTATAGTCGTGGCCCTGGGTGACGAAGCCGTGCCGCGGGTACAGGCTGGCAAAGGTAGCGGCGCCCCGCCCTACCCGCTCGAAAACATGTAGCAGCGACAGGCCCGCTTCGACCGTGGGGTCGCGCCATGCCGGGTCAAAGCTGCTCACAAAATAGGGCGTCATCGGATAAGTGAGCGGTGTGCAGAAGGGAAGCGCCTCGGTGCTGGCCGCCGCGAGCAGCCAGTAATCGGCCACGCCCGGCGAGCCGATCACATCGCTGTTTTTGAATTTGAGCGCCTGCTCGCGCCCGGTCGCGCCGCCTTCATCGCTGGCACCGCCGTCCTCCGCGAAATCGGTGGGTCGGACAAAGCCGTTGGACTCTGGCCAGCTGGTATTGCCGAGAAAGGGGTAGGCGGTCACCACGACTTCGGGAATGTAGTGCTCCGCCCGCACCGAGAAGTCGAACTCACACCCCAGCGGGGTACAGGTCATCCAAATACAGATGCCGATGGGCTGGTAAGCCTGGCAGGTAAGGTCCAAGGCCGCGGTGACAATCTCGGTGGTGCTGACGGTGGCATTACCACCGGTAATCTGCGCGCTGGCCGGTCCGGCTCCCCACCACAGCGCCAGGCACAGCAGGCACGCGCTAGGGAGTCGCACGGTAGGCCTCCACTTTACGCAGGGCCTCGGCCACATCGTAGATGCCGTACACCACATAGCCCGGCGATACCAGCACCGCGGGCAGCCGCTCGATGTGCAGGAGTTGCGCCATCGCCGCCGCGGTGGCTTTGTCGCGCACGGCCTCCAGGACCGCCTGGCCGGCCGGCGAGCTCAGCCTATCCAGCGCCTCGCGCTTCGCCTGTTCAGTATCGCCAGGGTTGGCAAACGTCAGCCGCGCCAACGGCATCCGGGTATCCCCCAGGGTATAGACCGCCGTGGCACGCTCGAGCCCGCGCACCGGCGGCAGATCCTCAGCGGTGAAGACCGTGACCTCAAACCCGTGGGCCGGGGCTACATAAAGAAGAAGGAATAGTCGGTGAAGCACACTATGCATGACCGATCCCCCGGACCCGGTCGATCTGCTCCGCCACCTTCAACGCCGCCTCCAGTTCGGAACAGCCATGTTCGCGCATCAGGGCGTTGCGCGTGGCTTTTTCGTGCTTTTCGGTCTGGGCGAGGGCCAACATCAGTGACGGCGGCACATTGCGGGCCAGGTACTCATGACGCTCGGTCATCAGCACCCCTTCGGTGTATTTGCCGGGGGCCTTGCTGGCGGAGAGCAGCATCGCGCGCTGGCCGTCGTCGAGCTGGCGGTATTCGCCCAGGGCCTCGACCTCCTCCTTGGGCATCACCAGGCACAGCCACCACTCGACCATGTTCAACATCTTCTTGGCGGCCGCCGGGTAGTCCTCCATGTTCTGGGTGGCGCTCCACAGCCAGGCGCCGAGCTTGCGCCACATTTTCACGATTTTCACCAGAAACGGCGCCAGCAGCGGGTTGGTGGTGATCACGTGGGCCTCGTCAATGGTCACGACGATCTCCCGGTCCGTGAACTGATCGCGCTCCGCGATGTGGTTGATCCGGTTGAGGCAGCTGATCACCGCGATGGCGAGGTTGGCCTCGTAGCCCTCCCGGGCAAAGGTGGCCAGATCAATGATAGTGACGTCCGCCTCCTGCCAGGGGGTTCCGGCCGAATTGAACACCTCGCCGTTGAACGCGTGGGTGTACATATCAATGGCCTGGCCCATGTTGCGCAGTTTGTTCGCTTCCATGTCGGTCTGGGCCTGTTCTGCAAGGGTAAAAAACGCATCGCGCACATCCTGGGTCAGGGTCGACCGGTCCTCTGCGTGGGCAGCCCGTGCCGCCTCGAGAATCGCCCGGCGGATCATGCTGCGGTCGGCCCGGCGGATCTCCCGCGCCTCACGCTCCTCGCCGCCGGTAATCATCAGCAGGGCCACGATCTCCAGTTCGCCCATGATGTCCCGGGGCTCGTCTTCGTCGTCCTCCGCCGGCGCGGCCTCCAGGGTATCGAAGACCGGGCCATCGATATCGAGCAGGAGATGGGCATCAGCGAAGGGGCTCAGGGTTACACCGCTGCCGGGTTTCAATGACACCTGGTTGACCGACAGGCCGAGGGAGGCAAACCACTGCCCCAGCAGCCCGAAGGAGTTGCCGGCCTCAATCACGAACAGCCGCGGCCGGTGGATCGCCATTACATGGGCCAGCATGGCAATCACCGAGGCGGACTTGCCGGCCCCGGTGGGGCCGAGAATTAGCATATGGGCGTTTTTCTGGCGGTCGGCAGGATTGAGGGGATCAAAGAACATCGGCTCGCCACCCCGGTTGAACAGCGCAATCCCGGGATGGCCGGTCCCCCGGGCACGCCCGAAGAAGCACGACAGGTTGGCCATATGTTGAACGAGCGTGATCTGGGCGCCCCGCCAGCCCTCCCTGGCATCCTGCGCCGGGTCGTAGACCATCGGCAGGTTGCGGATCGCCGCGTCCAGCGCCGTGAAATCATCCCGCGGCGCGATGGCCCGGAAGCCGTAATTCAGCAAGCGTGCGCGCAGGGCCGTGGTGCGCTCGTTGAGCTCGGCCACCGAGTGACCGCGCAGGTACACGGCGTACTGGGCCCGGTAGAACTTCTGCCGGGCCGCCAGGATCTCCCGCGCCGTCTCGCAGTCCTTGCGTACCTGGGCCGACTCGCTGTTCTCGCCAATGGCCGACGCGTCAATGGCCTGGATGTGGCTCTCCACCGTGTCCTGGGGGATCACCACCAGGGTGCTCACGAACACGCTGCCCGGCGGCAGGAAGTCGATCAGGGTGTTGTGCGCATCCCCCCGCCGGGTCTCCCCGGTCACCTGGCCGACCGCGGGGCGCCGGCGCAGGCCATCGATCGACAGGCAGCGCAAAGCGGACGGGCCGAACCACCAGCACTGGTTGTCCTGGTCACTGCGCGGGTGATCATAGAACAGGGTTTCCGCGAACCGGTCCCCGTAAGGCAGCGTCTCGTCATCGCAGCGGGTTTCCCGCATAAAGGCCTTCAGGTCGCCGCCAAACAAGTCCGTTCCGTGATTGAAAAAGCCCAGCAGCCAATCGTGGAATTCAGTGCCACTCAGCCGCCGCAGCTGAACACCGGCGGGCTGCAGGGCATGGGTGAACTTGTCCACCGCATCGGACAGATCCAGTAGCGCCATGTCGCGATCCATCAGGGGCTCGTGCTTGCCCCGTCGGCGCTTGTGGGCCGGGAACTTGCGGTACAGCACCAGCAGGTTGCGGCGCACCGCGCCGCGCCAGGGACTGTGGGTCACCACGGAGTCCGTAAACAGACCGCCGGGCTTGCTGATCCCGCGGTAGTGGCGGTTGAGCAGGGCCAGGTAGGCCTCGGTATAGTCAGACCCGCGGGCGGCAGGACGCACATAGTTCGCCACCGCGGTCGCGGGACCGTCGAGGTCCGGCTCATCGAAGGTGTAGGTCTGGATCACCCAAGGCGCGGTGTCGTGTTCATCAAAACTGTCCTGCAGGGCATCCTGCAGCGTGTCGCGCACCTGACCCAGGTAGTCCGCGGTACGCCCCTCGGTCCCAATCGGGGTCACTTCCAGGACCGCCCCGACACTGACCCCATCCGCCAACAGGATC
Organism: Parahaliea mediterranea; assembly: GCF_003402235.1. Lineage (GTDB taxonomy): Bacteria > Pseudomonadota > Gammaproteobacteria > Pseudomonadales > Halieaceae > Parahaliea > Parahaliea mediterranea. Next base: position 71,371 of record NZ_QEWO01000010.1, on the reverse strand, counting down.
GCCTTGTGCTCGGGCAGCGCCTCCACCCAGGGCAGGAAGTCCACGAAGGAGCGCTGGCGTCGGTAGAGACCCTGTTGCGTGGATTTCGAGAGCGGCCGCTTGCGCACCACGTCCGCACGCCGGGGTGTCGGTTCCGAGGCGGTCATTGCTCGCCCTCCACACTGGCGCCGCCAGGCAATTCCCCGGCAGTGTCATCCCGCGCGGTGTCTGGCGCTGCTTCGGGTGCCAGGGGGCGCCCCTCCAGGTGACTGCTCTTGTGATAGCGCTCCTCGGAGGAACGGGTGTTGGGCGCACGCTGGCCGGTGCCCGCCGGGGTGTCCTGGGGGTTGCCCGTCGTCACAGCGGCGCCAGCCAGCGCGGTCGGCGTGGTGCGTTGCGACTCGCCCGGCAGGCGGTAATGCACCTGGTCATACAGCGGGATCACGGTGCTGTAGCCAGGGATCGGCGCGCGGGTGCGGGTCGCCAGGTGCGGGTAGACGTAAATGACGATGTCCGGGTTGTCGAGGCGCGGGAACAGGTTCTCGATTTCCGTGGCGACTTCCCGGGTGTAGGGCAGGTAATCGAGATCCTCGCCGGCCGGTTGCGCGTCGATGTGCCGGTACAGGGTCGCGGCGTGCTCGCGCACGGTGTCCTCGCAGTCCTCGAGGGACGTTGCCGCGTCCGCCAGGGCAAGCTCTTTACAAACGTCCACCGCCTGCGGGGGATCGAGGTCGTTCTGCCCTTGTGTCGTCATCGCCCCGCGATAGATGTCCAGCATGGTGTCCTCCGTCTCCGGGAGGATGGTGTCCTGGGTAGCGCAACCACCCAGCGCCAGCGCGACAGTCAACACAGCGGGTTTAGTCCAGTGCACGGTAGTCTCCTTGCCGGGCACTCACATGGTTGGTGCGCCGACCATTGGGGTCGTAATCGATTTCCAGTTGCTCGGTGATGTGTAGGCTGACGCGGGCGCCGGGATCGACGTAGATGGCGTCGAACTGCTGGGCCTGACGTTCATCCAGCCAGCGGGCGATTTCCAGGCTGCCGTCGGCGATCGCCTGACCGAGGATGTACTCGCCCATGTCACCGGTGACGATGGTGCCCACCCCGGCGCCACCGCCATCGAAGGTGGTGATCTGCGTGGTCTGGCTGGCGGCCGCCGCTTCCGCCGCCGCTGCGGCACTGACCACCCCGATGCGCTGGGCGAGGTAGGTGGAGGCGTTGGAGATACGTTGTCCCACCACACAGGGGTTGCCGTACTCGTCGGAAAGCTCACCGATGACGATGGTCCGCTGCTGGGTGTTGCCCTCGTAGACGTCCTCCGCTTTCGGCACCGTCCGGATGGTCCCGTCCTCAAACACGAAGGTGATGGAGTGCAGATCCCCGCGCACGCAACCGAGGGTCCAGTCCCCCACCGCCTTGCCGCTGGCAATGGCGTAGGCCACTTCGGGGACCTCGATGCCGTTGGCGGCCAGGTTGTCGGTCCCGATGATGACCTTGAAGCTGTAGGGGTCGGTCACCTGCGCCCCAATGGGTACCCGACCCACCAGGGCGGTCATGGCGGTGGCATTCATCAGAGTCGCGTTACGCGGCACCGTGTACCAGGGCACCAGGGCTTCTTCGGCGGCGGCGCCACTCGTAGCCGTCGGCAGGCCCAGGCCTTGCCCGCCCCGGCCAGTCACCCGTTTCAGGTGATCGCTCAGGCTGTTGCCCGCGCTGCCAATCCCGCTCCCCAGCGGCGCCACCCAGGTGATGGCGTCCGGGGCGACCGCTGCGCCGGTAACGCTGCCGGCAAAGCCGCCGTCGGATAGACCGCCACTGGCCAGGCGGCCCTCGACGTCCCGCGCGTGTTCCTCGAGTTCGCGCAGCTGCTGTCGCACCCGCTGCACATCGTCGTCCAGCTGAGCCTGTACTTCGCGGCGGGTATTGTTGAGCTGGGTATTGAGGCCTCGACCCAGCCGGGATTCCATCTTGCGCAGCTCAGCATTGTCCTTGCGTAACGCGACATTGGAGTCACGCAGGGCATCGGCTTCATCGCGCAGGTTTTTCACTTCCGCCACCAGGGTTTTCACCGTGTCCGCCTCGGTGTCGCCTTCGACGCCCAGATCAACGGCCAGGCCCCGTGACACGGGAGCGCCACCGGCCACCCGCAGGGCCTCCTCCGTGGTACGGTGCTCCCGGCCGCAGCCCCGAAACAGCAGGAGCATCACCAGAAGCAGCAGCGCCGCGCTGCCGACCTGCACCCAGCGATTCGCGCCGATCGTACTCATTGGCCTGCCCCCCGGATCACGTTGCGGATGGGCCGGTCCGTGACCACGAACAAGGTGGTGCGGTTGTCGCCCGTGGTCCCGGTGTTGCGACCTGGCAGGCTCCGGGTATAGAAGGCGCTGGCGATAAAGTGGGGATCAACCCCGGTGCGGTGGGCGTGGGGTGTGTGCATCACCTTGCGGTTATCCAGCGCCACCGGGTGATTCGCCTCGTTGGTCACCACGAAGGCCGTGACGAAGAAGTCCCCCGCGGACCAGGCCTGATAGGGCTGGATCACCAGGGGATGACGGCCCGCGTCATAGAGCCGGCCCTGGTTGCCCGCCAGTCCCACCGGGACTTTTTTGACGCCCGGCAGCGGTGCGATCAGGCGCTGGGGCGCATAGATCGACTGGGCGGCATAGCGCAACAGCTCGAACAGATTGGCCTCGCCCGGCAGCGGGCCGCCGGCGTTTAAACCCGGCTCACCCAGGAAGGTCTCGCTCCCCGCCAGCACCACCTGCAGGGTGTCCACGGTCGCAGGCGGTTGTTTGAGGGTGCGGGCACTGACATCGAATAACAGGAACTCACCGCTCTCCAGGCGCAGCTGCACCCGCTGGGTGTCGAAGGGCTCCAGCGCTGTCCAGTAGGCCGCGCCACCGGTGACCAGGGTCCTAAACACATTGGGATTGGTCAGTGCTGGCGGCAGGCCAACCTCGGCATTGCTCGGCAGTATCAGCAGCTGTTCAACGCCCACCACCAGCTCCAGCGCGATGGGTGTCTTGTGCCACACCACCGTTTCCGCGTGCGCCGCGCCACTGAGTACGCTGCCAGCCACCAGGCACAGCAGCACCAGGCATCGCAGCCCTTGTCGCATCCGTCTCATGTGGCACCCTCCCCTTCCGGTTCGTTGATCTCGATGACCCGCGGCACATCGGCCAGGCAATCCAGCGCCAGTCCCCAGGGATTGGCCTGCGGATCGACGTCGTAGGCCACCACGCGCAGGGGATAATGAATCAGGCGATCCTTGACCCGCTCTCCCCGGTAGGTTTCCTGCACGTGCAGGTCGAGGCCGACCACCCACTGGTTGGGGGCCACCACCTGCACCCGGGCATTGGAGAAACCCCGGCCGGGGATTTCCCAGACGGACCGCTGGCGACCGTTGATCTCGCGCTCGCGCTCGTCCAGGTCCTGCAATCGCTCCTCAAAACAGGCGGGCGTAAAGAACGCCCGCAGGCTGTGAATCTGGTTGTAGTAGTCCTCCTTGCCGTCCGCAGGCCAACGGTTGAGCTGCTGGAACACGTAGTGGGCAAAGACATAGATGCTGGCCTTCGGGATGTCGCCGAGCTGCTGCACCGCACCGCGGCTCAAATCCGGTGGATAGTGCAAGCGGATGTTATCCGGCGCCCGGCTCCAGCCGACCAGGGCGACCAGCAGGAGCAGGCTCAGGATGGCGAGCACACCCAGCAGCAGGTGGATCATCGCGTCCTTGGAATGGACCAGGCTGTCGTAGCGGCTCATGGCGTTCTCCAGCGGTGGATGTCCCAGCTGCGGCTTTCCCGAACCAGGGTGCGCGGCGCCAGACCGCGATCCTGCAGCCAGGCCTGGATCGCGATAACGTGGTACTGCCGGGGTTTGCCGCGCTTGACGACCCGCAGGCGCTTGCCGATCAACCACAGGCTGCCGAACACGAAGGCCAGGGACAGCGCGAAACCCATCAGGGCAAATCCCAGCAGCGCGCCCACCAGCGTCGACACCGGCACCCAGACGCCCAGGCACAGCAGGGCGGCGTACTTGATCTCCGAGTTGGTCATCGACAGGAAGACGACCGGCTCCTCATTGAGCCGGTCAGGCAAAAAGTCGATGTCGCGGCGTGCACTCATCAGAGAATCGTCGCCGCCTCGGTCAGCAGAAAGACGATGAACACCAAGAGCAATACGCCGGCGCCAAAGTTGATGCCCAGTTGTCCCCAGGTGCCCTTGCCGTCCTGCACCTCGGAATACGCGCCCATGGTGTTTTTCACCACGACGATCATGGCCAGCGTGGCCAGCGCCAGGCCGATGAAGACGCCAATATCGAAGGCGTAGTCCTGCATCAGCCCGATATAGTCACCGTCCGTGCTGCCCCGGGACGGCGGCGCCGTGGTCGGCAGGCCCTGGGCCAGTGCGCCGCTGGTACCGGCGCCCAGCACGAGGCCGGTGACGTGCAGCCACAGGTGCTGCCGGCTGGCGCGCCAGCGCGCCTGGATGCCTTGATAGGCGGTGATCAAGATGTTCACTCGTTGCATAGTCAGGTCCTCTCAGGTTCCCCACACGATGTTGGCGACGGCCATAATGACCATCGCAATGAATGCCGCGCGGACAACCTTGCCGGCGGCCTCCGGAGTCTTGACCCCGGGAGTCTTGAGGAGCTGGTAGGCACTGATCGCGACCCAGGCGAGCCACACCAACATCAGAACAATCAGCACCGAGACCACCAGGGTGTGCACATCCGCCGCGCTGTGACCGCTGCCATTGGCACCGTCAAAGGCGGTCTGCTGTGCGGGGCTCATCAGTGGCATGGCGTCCCTCTCTCCTACACGAACTTCTTGAACCGGCTGGCGGCGATGTAGACCATTCCGGCAGTCAGCAACATGGTCGGCGCGAGCAAGAGCGCTGGGGGCACCGACCAGGGCAGCATCAGGTACAGCGTGACCGTCAGCATCACGCTCGGCGCGATCCAGCGTTTGGCTTTATGGAACACGTAGGCGCTCTCGTGGCCGCCGGTAAACTTGCGGATATCCCGGGCCACCAGGCCCTCGAACAGGCCGGCCACGATCGCCAGGGCGTAACCCGGCAGGGCCAGCACCACGATCACCCCGCGCAGCAACAAGAGCTTCACGGTGTTGATCGCCGCCACCCCATACACGCCCGCCGACCCGGTGATGCCGACAAGGGACAAACCGCGGTCGACCTGACCCCAGGCCAGGGCGGTAAGTTGTGTGGGCCGTAGCGGTGACAGCGGGTAGTCGTCGATGGCCTCGACATAGCCGCGCTCGGTCATGAGCAGGTCGCGGCTGTGGGTACCCGACCACCAGCCCAGGGCGATCCCGGCCCATTCCAGCAGCACCGAGAGCAGCGCAGCGGTCAGTGCCGCACCGAGCAGCGCCCCCAGGATGGCCAGCGTCATGCCGATCGGCCCGCGCTGGACCGGTCGTGCCGGTGCGCCGTTTTGCGCACTGCGAGCGGCGGCATCGCGGCTCATGTCTGCCAGCCCAGGGGCGTCGGAGTCGCCCAGTCGGTGCTCGCGGTATTGCTGTGCTGGTAGTCACGGCGCATGGCCTCGACCATGGCCTGCAGGCCGCTGGGCAGTTCCGCCTCGTCGGAAAACAGCGGCAGGCGCAGCTTGTAGAGACGGCCGGCGATCAGGGCGAAGGCGTGGCCTTTCGGTAATGCGTCGAGGTCCCCTGCGTGGATCATCGGCACCCGCTGGCTGGAGATCCGCTGGCGGGTGCTCGAGGTGAAATGCACATCATTGGTGGGATCGGCACTGTCGGTACTACCTGAGTCCAGCATCAAGTGGTTGATCTCGACGTCCTTCAGACGTGTGGTCAGCAGTTCCGCAGTGGCTTTTTCCTTGACCCGCAGCATGATAATGGTGCCGAGGTTGCCCACCACTTGCCCCGCCCGCGCTGGGTTATCAAAGCGGGCGATAATGTCCGAGAGGGTCTGTGTGTAGACCGTCAACTGGAAGCCGGCGCCGCCGGCCTTGTTGGCGAGCGGAATGAACTCCCTGCCCACCAGTTCATTGAACTCATCCGCGTGGACACAGACTTTTTTCAGGGGCGCGCCGCGCTGTGCGTCCTTATAAAGACTGCCCGCCACCGAGGTGAGGTCCGCGAACATGGCGTTGCCCACCGCACTGGCGACATCCGGGTCAGAGAGCGCGTCCAAACCGACATAGACGATACCGCCGCGCTCGATCACGCGCTTCCAGGACAGCCGCTCCGTGGTGTCCTCGGGATTGCTCTCCGGGGAGAGCAGGCGCGCCACCGGACCCGAGGTGAGTTTTTCCAGCAGGGGATAGAGGCTGGCCACCAGCTTGTCGAAGTGGCTCTTGTCGTGCTCGAAGGTTTTGATCAGCGAGGTCGCCGTGGGGTCACTCAGGCCATGGCGCCGGAAAAGCTCGACACTGGCCCAGGCGGTGCGATCCCGGCCTTTATATTGCGTCGGCATTTTGGCCTCGCTCTCGACCAGCTCCGCGAGCTGTTCGGCCCATTCCTCGGCCTGTTGTTGCCGGGCCACGCAGGCGAGGTAACGCACCACCAGAGCGTCGATATCGGTACTGCACTCCAGCAGCACCTGGTAGTTGATGGGCTCGCCGAGGACATCGAGCACCTTCGCCAGCACATTGACGTAGCGCCAGGCGAACTCCCTGAAAGCTGCGGAATTACCTTCATTGGGCAGTTGCCCGGCGATGCGGCTCGCGACTTCCGTCACCCGGGAAAACGAGCCCACCGGGTTATAGGCCACCGACTGTTCGGTAAAGCCCAGGTGAAACACCTGGAACTCCCCAGCCCTGCCCGCCCGGCGGGCCTCGGTATACAGGCGCGCCAGCAGATCGCCGTCCCCTTTGGGATCAAACACGATGACCACGTCGCCACTGCGGATATCCTGACTGGCGATCACTTCCAGCAGGCGGGTTTTGCCGACCCGGGTGGTGCCGACGACAAAGGTATGGGCGACTCGTTCGGCCTGCTGCAGGGTGACGTCCTGTTCCTTTTCAAACAGTCCGACCCCGTGCAATTCCGGGCTGCCCTCCACATAGGGCCGCGGCGGGAAGGGGTTCAGCAGCCACTGACTGTTCAGCGGTGCCATCAGCGGTTTCAGGGGTGTGGTACTGACGGCGTCCACCGTCGCCCGCGCGCTTCTATAAAACAGGCCGCGGCGGTCGAAATAAGTGTGCTCGGTGCGCTGGGTATCGGCGTAGCGCTGGGTATGTCGTGCATCCCACAGAAAACCCCGGCCCAGAAACAGCTCGCCTAGCGGGGCACGGAGTTTTTTAGGGTGGATGCGGTAGCTCGGCAACACCCGCAAGCGACGCTGGTAGCGCAACAAGCGGGTCATGCGCCGTGACAGCCACAGGGCGCGCACGGAGCAGGCAGCGGCCAGACCATAACCGACGCCTCCCGGCAACAACAGCACCTGGGGCGCGCCCACGCCCAGCAGGGCCAGCGCAATGTGTGTCGCGATGGCAGACTGTTCCACCGGGGGACGCAGCAGGGCTTCGATCGGCGCGCTCATGGGCCGCCCTCCCCTGCCCTATCCAGTTCCAGGATACCCTGCGGTACCACCAGCACGGGGTAGGTCGTGATGCCGTAGGCTTCCGTCAATCCGGTGTCGGGATACAGCGCCAGTGACAGACCGGCGGCCTGCGCCTTCTTCTGCAGTAGCAGCCAATCGTCCCGGTTCGCCGCCTGCACCACCATGCCGGTCGCATTGATCGACAGTAGGGTCGGCAGTGTCCTGGCCAGCCAGTCGAGGCTGGTGCGATCCATGCCCATAATAAAGAAGGGCTGTACCGGTGCCTCGGTCCGCTGCACCGCCGGCGATCCGGGCTGCAGCAGCCGGGGCATGAGGGGCAACCGGGTTTCAAGGGGCATCACACCCTGCTTTGGCATACTGTTCGCGCGGCTGTCGCTTTGCGGCCGTGGTTGGGCGAGCGATTGAATATAAGGTGCCGCCGTAACCGCCTGTGCTCCGCTGTAAACCACCACCGGTGCCCTGATGGGTTGGTCAGCCTGAGCCGGCGCAAACGCCAACCCGATGAGTAACGGCAGGAAGTGAAGCGGCCTAATGCGCATCGGCCACCTCCCGTGTAATGGGCTCGCTCCGCCCGGCGGACTTCTCGGCGTAGCGCGTATGCAGGGACCTCACCCGTTCGCGATAGGCCGCTGCTGTTGCCCGATCCACGACGGTGGTCTCACTGGGGCGGTGATAGTGCCCCACCGCCAACCACCAATCACCGGACCGCTCAAAGTGTTCCTTAAGGAACGCGGCGGCGAGCTTGGCATTCACCACGGGGTCAGTAATCCGCCAGGGCGAGTCAATCCGCTCGAACTGCCAGTACCAATTGAGTTGCAGCGGCCCCACATCGACACGCAACTGACCGTTTTGCAACGCCGTCATTAGGGCGGCGAACATGGCGTCGCGATCGGGGTAAAAATGGGCGTCGCCCGCGATGTTCAGGGTCCAAGGCCACGGCGCTAACAGCCCGTCCCGCTCCCGCCCGGACTCTGCCAACGCCATCGCATAGAAAATATCCCTAGGGACGCCGACGTAGTCAGCGACCACGTCATAGTGCGCGCGGTCGGCAATCGCGAACGTTGCAACGCTTCCCAGGACGGCGCCGACCAGCGCTTGCATCACTCGACGCGCGCCCATTGCCCTACCCCATCCCTGCGGTAGATGGCCGGCAGATCGACTTCCGTGCGGAATTGATCGCCGTGATTGAGTGTTGCCCTGCCCTCGGTGAGCGCCTGTTCCAGCAGTGGGACGTCCGCGGCCCAGTCACGCAGCGCGGCGTCATCGCCGCGAGCGCCGACCACGTGCACATCGAGTTGGCCCGGATGACCCTGGAGCAGTTTGATCAAACGGTTGCGGCCCGTCGTACTGCCCAGCCTGAGAATCAGCGCGGTGCGTTGAGCGAATTGGCCCCCCGTCTGCGCCTGTTGGGGTTGGTCGTTGGTCGAGAGGCGCGGCGTCTGTGGGTATAGGCGTTGCCAGGCGTCATCGACGGCGGCTTGAAAGGCGAGCTCCTTGCGAGTGCGTTCAAACTCGGCCTTGACGAACAGCTCGGCAAAACGCCGGCGTTCCGCGGCCGAATCCGTGCTCACCCCAAGCGCCGTGATGGGATCGAGACCCGGCGACCATTGCCCGCGCCGGCCCGCCATGAGGCGTTGATAGCGCCGAAATTCGGCTTCACTGAGGCCCCAAGTCTGGGCGCTTTCAGCCAAAGGAATCTCGCTGGTGATGACGACCTCGGGAGTTTCAGCGGCAACGGCCCCGGACAGCACTGCCAGACCTGCCAGCCATCGCCACCTCATTGCGCCAAGGTCCGCCCAATCGCCAGGTAGTCGACGTCGGGATCAAACCCATCGGCCTTGAGGGCGCCGCGGGTCTTCAGGTGCAGTTCATACTGACGGCCCCGCGGCACCTGCCCCTCGCGACGCCAGCGGTAAATGTTGTGCGGCGTGGTATTCAGTGCGCGAGCGGCCGCCGAGGCATTGTTCCCGAAATACCTGATCACCTCATCTACCGACATGCTCGATCCTCCGTATCCAGGACTGCGTTCACCGCACAGGCCCGATGAGACGCCATTTAGCATTGTTAGTGTTTGCGTATATATTGTTTTAGTATCGGTTTATAGATTTAACGATAAATACCAATATGTCAACAATGCCTATAGAATTAATCTTCACCTCGACGGAAAAACGGCACAGGAGTTCATGGCGACCACGTTAGTGACTCAGAGCATGCTGCTCGATCTGGAAGCGATGGCGCGCACGCACTCGGAATTTGCGGATCGCCTCAATGCGTTGCTGGATGCACTCTCGGTACCGCCCCAGGGGCAGGGACGATCGAAATGGCTGGTCAACGCCGCGGGAATTCAGCCGGTGGCCGCGGGGAAGTGGTTTACCGGCACCAAGCCCAGACGCAGCAACCTGACGACACTCACCGCCTACATCACCAGCCACTACCCGGTGAATGCGACGCAGGACGAGCTGCTGGATTATCTGACGGGCAAGTACGTCGCACTGGATGTGAATGCCGAACTGGCGAGGAGCGGGTTGTCCCCGCCACAGCAAGGGTTTGTACAAACCGTGGTGACGAAGGCGATGCGGCAGAGAGATCTGGATCCACTCGACCCGGATCACCTGACGCTCTGGACGAAGGTCGTTGTGAGGGTAGCCCGCTACTACGCCATCAAGGTTGGCAAGGGACCCTCCCCGGACGAAGACACCGTGCTGGCGACCGCGACAGCGTTTCTAGAACTCGCCATCCTGGATGCCATCTAGCATGCCGCCCACCACACACTATCGCCGTCTGCTACGCCGGTTATTCGGGCTGTCGATCACACTGCCGATCGTATTCGTTGTCGGCGTGAATCTGTACATTCAGCTACCGGGACGCCCCCCGGCCCCGGACCCGGCGGCAACCGTTGGTTATTTCGCCTACGGCTCCAACATGAACGACCGCTATTTTACCCGGGTGAGAGGCATTCATCGGGCTGCCAGCCAGATGGCGGCGCTGCCAGACTACACCGTCACCTTTAACCTGGAGGGAATGTCAGCGCTGGAGCCTGCCTTCGCCAATCTACAGGCCAAATCCGGCGCAACAGCCTATGGGGTGTATCACCGTCTCAGTAGCGCTGAGCTATCCCGCATCATCGGCAGCGAAGGGGACTCTTACGACGTGCGCGAAGTTACCGTGACCTTCCGTGACGGTACCACTGCGCTGGCAAAGACCCTGATCTCTCCACCCAGCTTGGAGACACCCGCACTGCCTTCCCGGCGCTATCTCGCCTATATGCACGAAGCGGCCCTGCACTACGACCTGCCCCCCGACGTCGTTGCGCAATACGATCCCGCGCAAGGTGCCTATATCCCGATCCTTTCCGAGTGCTTCGGGGCCGTTATCCAAACCGCCGTATGGCTGTTCGCACGCACCTGAACTGCGCTGTCGAGACCGCGGGACTTTCGGGCCCTGAGGCTCTCCCCGTGGGCGACGCCATCGTCAAACAAGGGACCGGAAAAGCTAACCTTGACGCCATGACATTCATTGAACCACGCCGAACTGCCGCGCTAGCGGCTGCGCTTATTGTCGCCATGTCCAGAGCTGCCGCGGCGGAGACGGAGCCACTCGTCCCCGAGCCGTATGCGGCAACCGATGTCAGCGCGGAAAACCGCCCTACGTTCATCACACCGGCCCGAATGGCTTCCTCCTTCATCGATTCCCCCAACGCAGTAACCTCCCTGGAGGTCTCTACCCTGCGCAAGCTGGGCATTACCGACATGGTCGACGCACTGCGGCTCGTCCCGGGAGTGATGGTCAGTGAAACCCATGGCTCCGATGTCTCCGTCGGCTATCACGGCGCCAACGTCAACGTACCCCGACGCAGCGAGGTGCTGTACAACTCCAACCGCCTGCAACGGCCTGGCTACGCCGGCGCCCACTGGTACCGGCTACCCCTGGATCTACAGGACCTGAACTACATTGAGGTCGTGCGTGGACCCAGTCCGGAATACGGTACCAACGCCATGACCTCCACGGTCAACCTGATTCAGGACACCATCGCCACTCGGGGCCTTTACGGCTCCACCCGACTCGGCGAAGGTCAAACCCGAGACCTGTTTTTGAACGGCGGCTGGCAAATCGGCGATACCCAGTGGGGACTGCGGTATTTCCATCGGGAGAACGACGGTTTCGATGGCGCTGTCGATTTCGTCGGGGACTATGACAATGAAGTTGCCACCGACTCGGTGATGCTGAACCTGGAGCACCGGCTGGGCGGGCACTGGTTGCTTGATATTGCTGCTGCCTACGCGGACTCCAGCTACCAGGTCCCTGGCTTCGACCACCTCACCTCGGATGACCCCTTTGTGGCGGTGGCCCTAAGTCATTTCAGGGTCGCACCGCAGGCCGATGAAACCAGTGGTTTTCTTTCCAGCGAGCTGCACGGCGTGATCGATACCGGTGAGATCGCCCACGACGTGGTTTTTGGGCTGAATGCCAGCACCTATACCCGAGATCAGGTAATCAGCCTCTGCGGGAACAATTTCGCCTTTGATCCCCGGGTGGCAGAGGTGGACGCCTTGCCCTCCGTGCATTTTGATTTGCGGGATCAGCTTGCCGTGGTGGGCGCCATGCTGACGGGCAATCTGACGCTGAATCACTCTTTGGTCCAAACACCGACACCCGAAGAACAAGCCACAATCGATGCCCTTGGGCCCTACTTGCAAGCACAGGGCCTGCAGTTGCTGGATGAGCGCTGTGGCATCACCGATCAGGACCTGGATGAGGACCGTTTTGAGCTCAACGCGCATGTCGTGTCACACCTCACTGGCACGCTGCAAAACGCCTTCGGTGTGGCATACACCCGCAACGATGTGACCGCCCAGACGTATCTGGGCGGATCGGTGGATCAGGACACGGTTCATCTGTACAACACCTTGCGTTATGCACCGAACGCTCGCTGGGTCTTGAATGGCACCCTTTCCTGGGAGACCACCAGCACTGTGGAAAGTGACGACGCGTTCTCCTACCGCCTTGCCGCCAACTACCTGCTTCGTGAGCACCTGGTGCTGCGCGCCATGCACGCCCGGTCAGCCCGGCTCCCGGATGTTTATGAGACCGAGCGCAACTGGACCTACACCGTGGACTTCGATGGCGGCGAAGTGGATCACCTGGGCAGAAGTCAGGGCAACCTGATCCGCACCGCCCTTTCTCCCGAAGGTCTTGAGCCCGAAGTGTTGGAGCATTCTGAAATCGGCCTGTCCTACAGTCGCTTTCACAGCCTCCAGGCGGATGTCACTTTGTTCTATGAAGATTACCGGAACCTGATCTCCGAGCCCTTCAATTACGTGGATTTCAGGCTGACCAATGACGGCGAGCTGCGAACACAGGGCGTCGAATTCGGACTCCATCACACCCTGGCCAATGGGTTTGAATGGGGCGCTTCCTATGTCTACCTCGATACGGACACCGAAACCCCCTTCGAAGCAACGCTTCGGCCGCAGCAGGCCGGCAGTTTGTGGGGTATTGTGCCGCTCGGTGCTCATAGCGCCCTATCGGGTGTTTATTACGGGGCGGACCAGGTCGCAGATGCCTCCTACGACCGACTGGATCTGACGCTGAGCCACCGGATTCCTCTTCCCAAAGGTCACATCGATTTACAGCTGAACTACCGTCATTACCCCGACGGTATCAACGCCTATACCGAAATTTCGTCCCTGACACCCAACGTTGCGCTCATTGACGGGCAGGATCGCGTATTTATCAGTGCGGCTTTTACCTTCTTCTGAGCATCTTTTTGCGAGGAGTCCTCACCAGGTAGTCCTGCCTGCCGGTATGACCCATTGACACCTGACAAAGGCATCCCGTGCCGTTCCGCCGCCTACTCCTCCGCGAGGAGCTCTCCCTCCTCGTTTAATACGTAGGTTGTCCTGCGGAAGTGGAAGCGCGGTCCTGAATGGTCGTGGATTATCCGCAAGTGTCCGCCACAACCATGCACAAAGTCCTGAGCAGTGCCGCTTTCGGCGTCGAAAGTGACCGGTGCTGTATTGTCCGACCAGCACTTGAGGCATCTCGCCTTCGAAGAGCGACGATTCACCAACTTGATCAACTCGCCCAACTCGGCTATCTCATTGTCCAGTTGGCCGAGCTGGTACCGTAACCACCCCTTCTGCGCCCGTTTCTCGCGCAGCGCATCCGGATGTATCCGTTCAATACTGGAGTAGTCTGTACAGTCGTAGCACCATCCATTTGGTCCGCCCTGTCTCAATGAACTGCCCATTCCCAGTTTGATACCGGATCAAAATGGGGCGGAATACTTCCCGCGTTTCGTAGTCACAACCCGTACAGACGACGCGTGCTGAATCAATGGACATGGCGGCGGAGCTCAGAAGGTAAAGTTCTACTCATTGTCTGGTTTTTGTACCGTTTTGAGACGTTCTACCAGTCGATAATCGACCCGATCATCCGCTGTTTCGATGAGCTGACGCAACAGCGCATTAATCTCGGGCTTCTCAACGGGTTTTCGCACCTGAAGCACGCCGTCCTGCGACTCGGCGGCATCCAGCGCCAATACCACCACCTTAGCCCCTTCCTGGCGCTTTCTTGCTTCCGCCAAAAAGCTGTCCAGATCGATGTCCTCTATCCCCTCTTCTACCCACAGGAGGCGGACTGGATGCTTGGCGAGCAGGGCCAGCGCTTCGATTGCGGTATCCGCCTGCAAGACCTCCATACCCCATACTGACAAGCTGGATTCAATCAGGCGGTGCTGTGACGCATCCACGCCCACCGTCAGCGACGTTTGCCCCTGAAGGCCAGGTCGCGCGGTTTCAGGGCGCGTCAGCGGGACGACTGGCAGTCGGACCGTGAACTCACTACCGACCCCGCGCTGGCTCACCAGCCCCAGACTACCTCCCCTGCGAGCCAACAACTCCCGCGCGATGTACAGGCCGAGCCCACTGCCAGACGCCCCGTCATTGTCCGGAGAAAACTGCGTATACCGGTCAAAAACCTTCTCCAGGTGCTGCGCAGCGATCCCTTGGCCATTGTCCTTGACCGAAATGACCAGTTCCGGGCCCAACGTCGCCTCATTCACGACTTGCCAATGAATCCGCACCTCGCCTTGCGGTGTAAAGGCAAGCGCGTTCTCCAGCAGCTTTTCCAGGACGATATCCAGCGTCCCTGAATCGATCTGGACGTTTTCGAGGACGGTCGGCGCACTGCCACTCACATGAAAGGCCAGCCCCTTGCGGGCGAACCGGGGCCGATATCGAGTGGCCAGGTCACTAAAGTAGTCGGTGAGATCCACATCCGTCGTCACCCTGCCCTCCTGTGCCTCCTCGAGTTTTCCCAGCATCGCGAGGACGGACAGTTTGACGCGCTCGGCATTGTGCAGAATCACCGCCGGGTCCACCGGCGAGCTGACGCCCTGCTGGTTCAATTTCAGCAGTTCTACCACCTGCATTACCGGATCGGCGATCTCCCGTGTTGCGGTTTCGTAGAAGGCGCGTGTTTCCCTGTCCGATTGCTGGGCACTGTTCACCGCCACTTCAAGCTGTTGTAGCGAGGCTTCCTGCCGCGCCCGGGCTTCATCCACATTCTCCGACAATCGATTCACGCCACGCGCGATCACGTCAAACTCCGACACCAGCGGCTCGTCGTCGATGAGGATACCCCGCTCGCCTGCAGCAATTCGCCGCAAGGCGCCCGTTATCGTTCTCGCCGATCGCCACAGAATCCGGGCTGCGAGCAGAACCAGCAGTGAACCCAGCAATAACACCACCCCGATCAATCGCTGGTAGTCTTTAACCAATCGGCTTTTTTGCTCTGCCAGCACGTGTGGCGTCAACTGGAACAGCACCTCGCCCACGTACACTTCACCATCGCCTGCCCCAACTGACACCGGCTCATCCGCCAGAGCTTGAATTGTAAGCGGCTGGCGATACTCGATCAGCTGAATTCCCTGTGCGATCGGCAACTGCTGATTTTGGGCCCGGGCCACCAGACGACCTTCGGCATCCGCCACCTGCACCGCGAATACCAGGTCGTTGCGTGCCATTGCCCCGACCAGTCTTTCGACTGCCTCCTCGTCACCCACCGCCAGAGGGTAGCGCAAAGACTCACTGCCGGTGGTGCGAATCATATCTTCCAATACCTCCAACGCCACCTCAGAGGATTGAGTCACAGCGGGATCGAACAGGCGCCAGGATATCCCGCTGATCAGCAGCACACCCAACAGCGGGGGAAGCGTGAGCAAAGCCAGTAACGGCATGCGCCATCGTCTAGTCGCCACCGTTTACCTCCACTTCCAATGCGAGCACGTCCCGCTCTGCAATTACTCTGCCGTAGCCGTTGCGAAGCACGGAATGGTTCACTTTTACCTGTATACGCTCAGGTGGTCCCGCCAGCAGCTCGCCGGATTTCGCCCAGTGGCGCAGCGTACGTTGCAAGGCCGCTTCCAGCTGCTCCGGGGCGTAATAGGCCGCCGCCGCCGCGCCCTGGGGCAATAGCGACGGGATGGAGACGACTACGGGCTTGCGATGCCGAAACAGGGTTTCCAGCGCCAGGCGGTAATCGGCACCACCAAAGACCTCAGGATCAACGGGCATCAGGAATACATCCCATCGTCCCTCCTGGATGAGACGGCCCAAGCCCCTCGCGACGCCCTCCGGAGGTAGGGTTAGTTGCAGGTATGGCCCGGCAGTCCCCTCTGCGCCCGCGGCGCTGATCAGGGTGGCGGACTTACTGCCCGGAAACAGCGCCCGGGCCAAGCGGTACAGCGCCGTCAGCGGCGGATCCACGGGGATCGCCGCAACCTGCTGCTGGCACGAAGCGGCGGCCGCGGGTATGCGGCTGGTGTAGAGATAGGTGGCGAGGACGGGTCGTCCTGAGTCACTTTCGCAGAATTCGTTCAGTGCTTCGGCGCCCACGGTGATTGCGAGGTTCACACCGCTCATCTGATCTGCCGGCACTTCGGCTGTGATCAGCGACTGGATGCGCGCGCGGATCCGATCATCGCCACCATAGATCGTGACGTCGGCCCGAACGGGCGTAACTGCGATCGCCAGCCAGCACAGGGCAAGAACCGCTAGGGGACTGCGGCGGCGCAACCTTGTTGACCTGGATGCTGGCACTGAATGGTGTTCTCTCGTGGGCGCTGTGATAACCGCATCAGGCCATTCTGCCTTAAATTTGCGTCACTGTTCAGGCAGCCCGGACGTGTCCGGTGGTGCCCGCGGACACTACCGCGTCGTTCACCAGCTGAACCGTGCTGTGTAAGATTGCGGTAGCATCGAGCGCGACAATTTCACATACTCAGGTAGTCCCTGGCGGGATAATGCGCAATAACAACCACGATCCAAGGAGTGATGGCAATGGCGGGCACCTACGACCTGAAGAAAAGCCCTAGCGGTAAATTCATGTTCAACCTGAAGGCCGGTAACGGCCAGATCATCCTGACCAGCGAGCTGTATGAAAGTAAAGCCGCCGCGGAGAACGGTATCGAATCCGTGCGCAAGAATTCTCCCGACGATGGCCGTTACGAACGCAAACGCTCCAAGAAGAACGAGCCCTATTTCAACCTGAAAGCCGGGAACGGCCAGGTCATTGGCAGTAGCGAAATGTATTCCGGAGCAGCGGCGATGGAAAACGGCATCGCCTCAGTGAAGACCAATGGCCCTACTGCCAAGGTTGTGGATAACACCTGAGGCTCGGCCGATGAGCTCGGGTAGGCGCTGCAGGTCGGACTGTCCAGTCTGAGCCCATTCTACCCACAATAAACTGCGACCACGGCGAGTCTGTCGTGACCGAGCTCGCGGGATACCTGCTGCCGGGCTTCGCGGTCACGCTCGCGCTGCTCTGGCGCCAACGATTGCCGCGATGGGCCTCCCGCAGCAGGACAGGGCCAGCCTGCGATCTGCTCGTAGCGCGCCTGGGCATAGTGGTGGCGCAGGCCGTGGTTCTTGTCGAGGCCGGCCCGCACCGTGGATCGTTCGTAGGTGCGCAGGTGCTGCACATAGGTTTTGTTAGCCGGGATCAAGGAGCCGCGACCGGCCAGGCGCCGGGCCTCATCCAGCAATGCACGTTGCTCTGGGGTTCTGATCGCAATTTCGCGTGCCCTGCCCCCCTTGCACCAGGAATCCTTGAGCTGGATACGATCCCCCCGGTCAGCGTAGGCGGGACTGAATTTCAGGGACTCCTCCCGGCGCAGGCCAAAGGCCGCCTGCAAGCGCAAGGACATGCGGATGTGTTGATCGCGGACTTGAGCGAGCTTTTCCGCCTCGAGTTGACGGCTTTTGTCCTCACCGGTAACGAATCGGCGATTGTCGATACCGTAGTGGGCGTTTTCTCGAGCCACCACTGGGGCCTTGTTGATGGCACCGGCCCACCAGCGCAGGTGGGACATGCGGTTTTTCATGGTTCCGGCCGAGAGCCCCTGCTGCTTCCAGCGCTCAACCAGGGCCTCGACGTGTTTCGGCTTCAGGCTCTCCGGTTTCATTTTCCGGAAGCCCATTTCATGCAATGCCCTCGCGGCCTGCATGAGGACATCCTCCCGGGCGGCCCGGGTGCCGTAGGCGGTACGCGACGCCCGCCGCACCATCCCGCGCAATTCGTATTCCAGATCCTGCATGCCCTGCTTACCCTCCTGCCACTGATCCATCCAACGCCGTGCGCCTTGTTCCGGGCACGTCACCCGGCACTTGTCTTGCCCGCACTGTCGACCGGTTTTTTATTGGTACCGACACCGATGCTTAGTGTTTATGTCCAGCACCTTCGCCGTAGCGATGAGTGATCCCGCGCAGCGGGAAACGGACATAAGCGTTTTATGGTTGCCTGACTTTGCAGACAAACGGCGGGTTGCCCTGTGGGGAATCCCTGCCGTTCAGCGGTCGAGGGCAACGCCCTTAACTGCGGTTTGATGCTGACTTGCGGCGCAGCACACCGTGTTGCCGTTAACGACGGCCTGGCCTCCTTCACCATTTCCTGTTGCCAAAAAATGTTGAAGCGCGCCCCCGAAGGGGTGCGCTTCAACCCCTCGGGTTTGCGTCGGTTTCCCTGAAGACCAGGCCGACGTGGAACGTGCCATACAGGCTGTTCCAGTGCTGGTTTTCCAGCAGATGCGGGCGTGGCCCGCGCGCTTACATGCAGCCGAAGGCTGCGCTAAAGCCCGGTTATTTAGCCGTGGGATGGCCGGGTCTCGCAATAGTCAATTTCCTTACAATAATTGTCGTGTCACTACGGATGCGGCCGTGTGGCGGCCGCGCGAGCCCAGGGTTCACCGGGCTTGCCAACGCCAGCAGGCTGGCGTCACTACACCACTTACGGCTGCGCCGCGTTCGGTAGTGACGCCAGCGGCCTCGGCAAACCCTCATGGTTTTCAGGCATTAAGCCATGGTTAACTTGAGGGTGTTTCAGGGAGTGCCGGGGGGGTTGTCCGGCCCTTAGACGACCTCGTAGCCGATCACCCGACCGGTCTCGGTGAGGATGTTCGCCATGACCGCATCGCGCAGCTCCCGGTGGAAAACGGGACGCTTCGGGATGGCCCGGGCCCCGCGCTCGAACAGGGCGACGGCGGGTGCGTTGCCGTACATTGAGGCGCAGTAAAGCAGGCCATCGATGTCAGGGTAGGCCTCATAGAGCTGCTGCGCCCAGCGCCGGGCCCGCGGTCTGGGTCCTGAGTGGATGGCCATGGAGGCGCCGATCGCAGTGGCAAAGGGGCCTGTCAGGTCGAGCAGGGTAAGGTCGGCGGCGAGGTTGAACCCGCTGAGCACCGGGTCACGGGCATGGCGGTCGATCAGGCGCGTGGCCTGGAAGACTTCGGCCAAGCAGGTGGGGATGGCTTCCGGGCCGGTGGCCAGGTACATGATGCCCCGGTCCTGGACCTGCGCCCTCCCCTGCCCGTCCGGCAACTGGTGATCAAAGCGGCTGGTGGTCGGGCCGTAGAAGCGAAAGGTGTCCCAGGATGTCGAAAACTCACCGCCCACAAAGCACAGCCGGGCCATGGTGGTACCTTCCGGCAAGTGATGCAGCACAGGCGGGATGGCCCGCAGGGCTTCCACACCCGGCGGTTCGGGGAACTTGGCCATCAGACCTCGCGGGCCAGGACGATGACAACCTCCGGCGGATGGCCGGTCAGGAGCCACTCGTGGGGGCTCAGGGCGCGATTTAAGGTCTCGGACTCAAGATCGGGGTGCACATCCATGAAAAAGCGCTGTACGGCCACTGGGTGGGCCTCAGGACGCATGGCCCGCAGGACGGCCTCCAGTCCCGGTAGCGTCCCGCTGGGACCGAACTGGAAGCGCGGGCACACCCTCCCGCCAGTCGTGCGTACCGCGTACAGCTCGCTCGCCTCGAGCTTCTGGCGGATTCGGCTGGCGCTGACACCCAGCAAATCAGCGACTTCCTTCTGGCTGAAGGCCGTCGTCACCATCTGGGCGAACTCACCGGCGATGACCGCCACGTTGTCGGCGGCGCTGTCGTCGGACCAGGAGCCGACGCCGCGGGCACCGGAGTCGCGCAGGAAGGTCTCCTCGGCCTCGGACAGGGCATTGGTCACCGGCGGCGCCTCGTAGATCGGGTGCGCGCGCAGGAACGCCGCGGCGGCGGATGCCAGGCGGTCGATATTGGTGATACCGGCCTTGGCCAGTGTGGTGCGATCGGCTTCGGTCAACATGACTTTCTACCTCTAACAGAGATAACAATAGTTAATTATAGGCCAGCCTATGACCGCTGTCACGCCGCGGAATCAGGTGGGGATTGTAGTGATTGACCGAAGCCATGCCGGGTCAGGTGACGGATATAAAACTGGTCTGCCGGGGGCTCGCCGTCCCAGAACAGGCTCGGGTCTTCGACCACGAAGCCCTGTTGGTAGGCTTTCTGATTCCGGCGACCACCGCGCAAGAGATTCTGGCCTTTGCGGGTTCGGGTGCAGATGTTAAGGCGGCCAAACTGGTTGACCAGGGTCTTCGGGGGAACGTCCGGGTCGAGGCGCTCGTAACACCACTCGAAGACTTCGGGTACCTGCAGGAAAGTTCGCCCTTCCCTGTCGACCTGCACCCAGGATTGTTTGCGGTTGTAGGGAAGCGAGCCATCGCGCAGTCCTTCACGGATAGTCTCCACCAGCACCCAGCCTTTGGTTAAGGGATTCGCCCATTGACTACGGTGGGGCGTAAGGAAGCGCTCACACCTTTTGTTGGTGCTGGGCTGGGGTGCGGAGACGCTTGGGGGTATTGGCGGTGTGCCTGACGGGGCTGGCGCTGCCGGCTGCCAGTGGATGCCCGCGACCTGGCGTAGCCCACCATCCGCCGCCTCACCGGTGATGCAGGCCCGGATGTCCTGCCACACCGCAGGCTCGCGTTTGAGCCTGGCTAGACCTTCTGCAGGTATGGCGGTGGTGAGGGTGTCCTCCAGCGCCTCCAGCCCCCGTTTATGGTGGTGCAGCCACCACTGGGTGGTGATCACCACGATCACTGCGTAGTTGTAGATGGTTTCGAATCGCCGGTAATCGGCGCCGGGGCGATCGAGGGGAAAGCGGGTATTGGCTGCGCGGCCCAGGGCCGCCGTGATCGTAGCCAGTAGCGCCTGAAAGTCCGCGTCAGAGGCGACCTTGCGAACCTGCTCAAGTATCGGCACCACCTGGCGTTCAAATTGGTCCGCGCGCAAGGTCCCGTCGGCCCTGAACAGCGGTGCGTAGATGGGCGGGATTGCGGTAGCCGGTGTGGGGGTTGGCGCGGCCTTGTTGGGTCGACTGAACCAGCTTTTCAGCATGATTGTGCTCCCGGTGCCCTCCCCTTTGCTATCCAGTCGGCAAAGGTATTGTCCCAGTCAGCGGACACCTTGCCCTGATGGGTGCGGGTGAAGTGCTCGATGACCTCGGGAATGCGAGCGGGGCTCAGGCCCTGCTCCGAAACCAGTTGCTGCAGGGTTTTCGTGGCAGGTAGCCATTCGCCGGGCAGTAGGGACGGCAGGCGCGTACTGCGGTGACAGCAGAAGGCAAAGAAGGCCTTGCCGGGGTCGCGCAGCGCCCTGCCCTGCTCCCTGGCCGTGAGCACGAAGAGTCCGCGATAGTGGGCAATCGCGTCGGGCTGATAGCCCGCCGCCAAAAGCGCGCTGGTGATGTTGTCCGGCGGTTGCCAATGCAGGGGTAGCTCGAGGAGGTCGGCTGCCCGCTGGGCCACTACCTCATTGCCGGCAGCGTCGCGCGCGAAGCGCATGAAGGCCAGATCGGTCTGCTCCGCCGCGTCGTCCCGGAAGGCCTCGACCGAAGCCTGTATCTGGGCCGCTGACAGTCCCAGTTGCTTGAGCGTCAGGAGCGCATTACGCGACGGCTGCCAGGCGCGCTCCATGGGATCAGGCGCTCAAGGCCGCGGCCTGGCGTCGCAGCGCCTTGTTGTGATCGCTGTTGTCACCAACAAAATGGTCCCGGGTATCTCGCCAAATGGTGATCAGCGGGTAGAGCTTGGTGGTTCGGGCGCGTCGGCGTCGCATCCGCCGGTGCTCCTGGATCTTGGCTTCATCCCATTCGACCTTGTAGTAGTAACCGTACAACCAGCCGACATTGGTCCCCTCCTCCTGCCAGCCTGGTGTGGACTCTTCGTGATGGGGCTGTCCCTGCTCGTCCACGTCGTTGCACTGGCGTCGGATGAGGTTCAGGAAGTCCCGCTCAAAATTATCCAGCCGAGCGGAGGGAATCACCCGTTCACCAAACTCATCGAGGGTATAGGTAAAGGGCCGGTTGGCCGGCTTGGGCCGGACACCGATCACTGCCTTGGCCCAGTTATTGAGGCGGTGGGCCAGGCCAGAGCGCTCAGTCATCAGGCCGTCGTGGGAGATGAACGAACGGCCCCCAGAGACGAGGTTGGCAAGGATGGCGGTGTGGAATTTGACCATGTAGTAACGATCCGACTTCACCCGGCGTCGGCCCTGCTCGTCGTGCTGGTAATCCTTTTTGGCGTAAAACTCGGTAATGTAACGGTAGTGCGCCGTCTCGGCGCCGAAGGTGAAGGCCTCCCGAAAATACAGTGATTGGCTGGCGTCCACCTTGAACTCGGTGTCACGTAACCGGGCCAGCATATCGCGGACGATACGGCGGTTCTGGTCGTTGGGTCGCAGGCCCATACGCCGGCAGAGCTCGTAGAGATCAAAGAAAAAGTACTCGTCCTTGATCCCGAGGTCAGTGACAGAGAGTTGGTCGAGGGAGCCAAAGCGCGATTCCAGCTGGTCCAGGAGGATGCCATTCAGGGCGCGCATGGCGCGCTCGTCCGAGAGGTAGGCGACGTCACTGCCCTCGCGGGTCTGGGTCGAAGTCCGGATTTCGATCCAGTCGTCCTCATAGAACTGGTACTTGCACTGGATATCTTTACGCTTGTCCCGCCCCGAGAGTTTCATCCCGGCGTCAAGGATGCAGAACAGACTTTCGATGCGGGGGGGGACTTCCTCTGACAGAGACAGAAAACTGCCCTCCATTTCCAGCTGCCCTATTTCCAGGGTCAGTTGTTCCCGAGAGGGTCGGTGTGAGGGGATCAGGGTCTGGCGGTTGGCGTTACCGAAGTGCGCCAACACTGGTTGTAGGCTGGTCAATTCCACAATGCGGCAGGCCTTGCCGGCCAGATAGCAGTCCGTCTCTTTGAGGACACCGATTTCTGCCAGCTCTTTGAACCGTTTGCCAATAAGCCCGGCACTTGCGGCATGGTTTGCGTTGTTTAATCGCTGTACAAAGTCCTGTCGACTGATGCGTAGCTGATCCGCGTCCTGGCAGGCATCAACGAGAACAATTAAAAAATCCCGCAGTTTGGCGGTGAAGCTGGTGTCTTTGATCAGCAGAGGGAGTTGTGCTGATGCTTCCGGGGAAATACTGTAATAAAGGGGTTTTGCAGCCATATCTGAATTCTTTTGAGGAAGAAAACCATCCTGTTAAGCTAATCCTATTGATATGGCTGAGGGCTGTCAATGGTCAGTTTACTTACAACCCCTTTCTGCGACCTGTTTTGACATTTTTCTGCTCTCGAGTCGTCAAAAATATCAATGTGAATAGAACTGAATAAAATTGAATAGGGGTGAATCTCAGGAATAGAACAGAATATAGGGGGGAATAATCCTTTATATTCAGTGGCTTGAAAGTCTCTTTGGTTTGTTCACTGTCCTTCTGAGATGGTTCACTGTGGTTTTATGTTCGCTCACTGTCCTTCTTGAATGGTTCACTGTCCTTTGCCAGTGTTCACTGTTGATCTCCATCGTTCACTGTCCTTAAGGCATCGTTCACTGTGCTTCGGCGATTGTTCGCTGTCCTTAGTGCATGGTTCACTGTCCTTTTGGCCCAGAGCGGTGGCAGACTTATCCACAGGCCCTCTCTGCTGCCCTGTTTTGCGCCCTGGTGACGTCCTGCCATTGGGCCTGAGCGCTTTTCCGGCGACCAGCGGCTCGGACAATCGTTGTGTTGAGGGTTCCAAAGAAAGCCGTGTGTTCATTTTTCTTACATTCGACCCCTGTTTGATATTTTTCCCCAATTTTTTCCCTTAGAATGTCAATTAATATTTTTTGATACGGGGAAAACATCAACATGCCTATCAGCCAGGAAAATTTCAATAAGCTGGGCCGCTACCTCGACAATGGCCATAACCTGATCAAGGACATCAAGGCGATTGCCGAAGACCAGATGCCGCCGCGGCGTTACAGGGGCGAAGAGCTGGTCGAGCTGGTTGGCGCCAAGGTCAACACCATTTATATGGCGGAAAAGGAAGGCCGGCTCCCCTCCCCTGACCTGGATCCGAAAACCCATCGCCGATTGGGTGCCACCCTGGACCAGGTGCTGGTGATGCAGGAGTACTTTGGTACCCGCCCCTGGCGCCAGCCCAACGAAGACGCCGTGGTGATGTCCTTCACCAACTTCAAGGGCGGCTGCTGGAAAACTACTACGTCCTGGTATGCGGGTTCCTATTACGCCAACCTGGGCTACCGGGTATTGTTTGTGGACCTGGATCCCCAGGCCTCACTGACCTACAACTGCGGGATTCTGCCGGACTTCGATACGTCCCACGAAAAATCCCTGGGGCCCTATATCCTGGAAGAGGAAGGTTATCCGGCCAGCTGGGCCAAGGATGTCATCCGCGACACGCACCTGCCCAACCTCAAAATCATCCCTTCTACCCTGCAGCTGGCCGGTGTCGAATATGCTCTTTCCAACGCCATCATGGAGGCGCGTTCGGAGAGTGACCGCCTCAGCAAAATGATGCACTGGTTCCACCGGGTCAAAGACATCGTCAATGAGGTCAAAACCGATTTCGACATCGTGATCATGGACGGGACGCCGTCACTGGGTCTGCTGCCGCTCAATATCATCTTTGCCTCGGATGCGGTGGTGGTGCCGGTGCCGACCGAGATCACTGATTTTGCGTCCACCCTGTCTTTCGGCGATTTGTACAAGGACCAGTCCGAGACGCTGTACGAGACCTTTGGTGATGAAGTGGTGCTGCCGGATATGCTGTTTTTACCCACCCGGTTCTCAGCGTCTGAGAAGACGGCGACATTGGGCAGCGAGTTTGTACTGGATCAGATCCGCAGGACCTTTAGCACGGACTGCATGCACTCCGTGATCAAGAAGCATGAGGCAGTGGTGAGCAATCTGTCCTTGATGCGACGCACCGTCTTTGACGTCAACGCTGGCGATGCCAATGTGAATCGCGAGGCGCGCAAACGGGCGATGGCCAACTTCAAAACAGTGTTTGATGAAATCCTGGAACGGGCAGTGTATCCGCGCTGGCCGAGCAAGAAAGCGGTGCTGGAAGAGAAGGGGATCTACTGATGGCTGAGAAGAAAAAGTTTGGTATCCATGCGCTGTCTGCCCGCTTGGGCGATACGGCGGCTGAAAAGGCACCGTCCACCGCGGAGGCCGCCACGGAAAAGCGCGTGGCATCGCCCATCAATTCACCGGCGATTACCGCACGCGGGAAACGTCAGCAGCGGATGTATCTGGAGTTGCCGGTCTCCAAAAACACGGTGGAGTGCGATCTGATTGAGGTCAATCCTCGGCACTGTGTCGCGTCTCCGCTGAATAAGCGGGTGCAGTCCCTTTTGTCGCCGGAGGATGTGGCGGTGCAACAGCTACTGGCGGCGATTCGGGATGAAGGTCAGCGTGACCCGGTGCTGGTGCGTGAGCTGCAAAAGCCCCAGGGCGATAAGCGCTATGAGGTGATTTACGGCACTCGCAGGCGCTACGTCGCGCAATTGCTGGCCGAGGCAGGGGAGGGCAGTGGACTGCTCAAGGCCTGGTACAGCGACCAGATCACCGATGCTGACGCCAAGCGCCTAGCGGACAGTGAGAATGATGACCGGCAGGACATTTCTTCCTGGGAGCGAGCGGTCTACTTTGCCCAGCTGCGCGCTGGCAAGCCTGACATGACGCTGGAAGTCCTCGCCGGGATCGAAGGGGTCGACAGGACCCTGGCGGGTAAATACCTCAAGTTGGCGGAGTTGCCAGAAGAGATCGTCAAGCAGGTGGCCTCACCCACCAGGATCAGTCTGCGCGCCGGTCTGGATATCCAGAAAGCCCTGTCCGCGCTAGGGCCTTCAGCACGCAAGCAGCTGCTGAAGGAGTTTGCAGGGCAAACGCGATTTGAGGATGGCGCCGCTTTGCTAAAAGCATTGCGAACCGCCGCGACAAAACCCAAGCCGGCGGTGGCAGCGAAGCGCCGGGAATTGGTTGATGGTCATGGGCGCAAGCGGGCGGTGATCGGCGCCCATCGCACCAACAAAGGTCAGTACAAGGTCGACCTGTTTGAACTCTCGGACGAGCAGATAACCGAGGTTGAGGAGGCCATTCGCAGCGCTCTGAAGCTGTGAGTGTGCACGGTTCCCATTTTTATCTAACTTATTGATATATAAGTATAAAGTACTTTTCAAAAGTGCATTTTTGCAGCGTCCCCAGTGGCCGCTGAATCGCTTAGGTTCCAGTAGATCGCCGCGCGGGTTCGCTCACCCTGGCGCGGTGGTTCGCGATTATCCTCTGCCTCTGCTCCCGCGGTGAGGGGTTATTCCAGTTCGGGATCCTGGTTGGCGCCGAGTTCCAGGAGGAGGGCATTGGCTTCCCGGGTGTTGTCTACCGAGAGGCTGAGTTGGCCGCGCAGCAGAGTGTCGGTCTGGATCCGGTGATCCAGTTTATCCAGTAAGCCCTTGAGTTCCGAGAGACTGTGGAAGGCGAGTTCCACAGTGCCTTTGTGCTGTTTGGTATCCAGGACGATGGTCGTGGGGGTGCCGTAGTGTTCCGCCAGTTCGCGCTCCATCAGGCCCACATCGCCCAGGCGTTGGGCGGCCTTGCCGCGGGGCTGGGCCACCAGTTGCGGGGGCTCGTAGCCGGGGTGGACCAGGCGGTAGAGGGCCCGGGAGGACATCATGCCTTTGGCAGCCTGGGTGGCGAGGCGTTCCTGCCGGCTGGGGGAGGGTTCGCCGAGCAGAAACTTGGCAAATTGCGGTTTGATCTGGCCGCTTTGCAGCAGGGCCCGGGTGCCAGGTGCGAGGCCCTTGAGCAAGCGCAGCCGGTTGGAGAGGGTGGGGCGGGCAATACACAGGGCATTGGCCAGGGTCTGGATTTTCCAGGGCTTGTCGGGGCGGCCGAAGTGTTCCATGGCCGTGAGAGCTGCAGCGGCGTAGAGCAGAGGGCTCGTGACCAGGCCCGAGGCAGCGTGGTCCCTGGCCGCGTATTCAATGGCGTAGAAGGCGGCCTCGGCGGCATTGCAGTCGATCAGTCCGATGGGGACGGAGGGGGCCCGGGGGTAGGCGTCCCGGTGCAGGAAGGCCTGCAGGCGTTCCCAGCCCAGCAGGATCTCAATGAATTTTCCCTCCGGTGTGGTGATCTGGCGACCGATGACGGTGCCGGGGGGGCCGCCGAGCTCCAGGGCATGGTCAATCAGGGCATGTTGCTGGGCTTCCGGGACGTCGGCCTGGATGGCATAGGGGGCCCGCTGGATCTGGTCCCGAGGCACATTCTGCATAGCCGGGGCCAGCAGCCTGGTTAGCCGTGATCGTCGGTCGTCGTTGGCACTGCGGGTGGGTTGAGGCATTTGATATCCAATTGCGTTCCTCGAGGAACGCTATGTAGTATAGCGGGTGTTTTAGCCAGGGGAAACGCCCCGGGTGGATAGGGCAGAGGGTGAGTATTTGTCGCGACTTCCGCCGAAAGAGTGGTGTTCTTTCGGTGTTCTCCCTATTGGGGTTATGCCTTAGAGGTGAACGTTGCGCCCTGGGCGGGTGACGAGCGGTCGCTGTCCTGCCTGCCATTGTGTCCAGTGGCGAGGAGGGCTGTTGGTGCAGCTCAATGTGTTGGGTAGGCACGAAAAGGACGTGCATGAGCCACCATCCCGATGATGTTTTCCGTGCCCCGGGGGCTGGGCGTCAGTGGGCCTGGGCTCTATCTGCGGGGTTCTTCCTGAGCGACGTGTTGTTGTTACTGGGCATGTGGTGACAACCAAGCTCTGACGGGGGGGGGAGGGCGCCCGGGCGGGCTGGCTCCGGATTCCGCGGCCGCTGCATCCCGTAGGGACAGGCCCTGCGCATCCCTGGCGAGAGGAGGGCGATAGCGTGGATTTGGCTTGCATTGCACGCGGCGCCTGCGTGTTTTTTTATCCCTCTGGGTGAATGTCTAGCCTGGCATCCGTTGTGGCTTGCGCCAGGCATCCCCCACCTTTCACGCGTTCGCGTCCTGTTGGTTCTCCGTGTGGGTTAGGTGTGCTGTCACTGTTCTTGTACTGATTACTCGCTGCTCCTTTGCCGCTCTCTCGCTGCAAGGCGGGTGGTTCCCCCTGCCTGGCCCCGCCAAAGCCGGCTGCGGGGCTCGTACCTCGCCGGGTGGGGGCGTCTCGCCCCCAGAGGGATGGGGGTTGGGGCGACCCAAAACCAAATCCATGTGCGAGGAAAATTTTATGTCTATTCAGATGATCGGTCTGGACCGGCTGTTAGCCAGTCGGAGAAATGTGCGGGTGGCGATGGCCAGTCGTGTGACCCATGAATCCCTGATGGCGAGCATTGCCGCCGAGGGTGTACTACAGAACCTTGTGGTGGTACCGGAAGGCGAGGGGTTTGCGGTGATCGCGGGCGGACGCCGATTAAAAGCCCTGCAGGGGCTGGCCCAGGCTGGACGGATTGCCGGGAATTATCCGGTGCCCTGTGCGGTGCGCGGGGTAAAGGATTCAGTGACCGCAATTTCGCTGGCGGAAAATTTTCAGCGCGACGGCATGCATCCAGCGGACCAGATGCAAGCTTTTGCAGAGCTGGCGCGACAGGGGCTGACGGAGGCCGAGATCGCGGTGCGCTTCGGTTTGAGCGAGGCCCGTGTCCGCAAGCTGCTCAGGCTGGGCCGGGTGGCTAAGGCCATTATGGCCGATTACCGCAAGGGCCAGTTCACTTTGGAGGAAGTGCAGGCCTTCGCGCTGGTGGACGATACCAAGCGGCAGCTGGCCTGTTACCGGGAGCTCGGGGAGCACTGTTCGGCCCATGCGATCCGGCGCTGGTTGGTCGGTAAGGCCATCGAGGCGGGGCAGGGGATTGGTGCGTTTGTCGGGGTTGCCGCCTATGAAAAGGCCGGTGGGGCGGTGGAGTGCGACCTGTTCGAGGACAAGGTCTATCTCTCGGATACCGAACTGGTGGAGAGGCTGGCGCTGGAGAAATTGGGGCGCAAGGCCCGCACGATTGAGAAAGCCAGGGAATGGTCCTGGGTGGCGCACGGCCTCGACCGGGAGGAATTGACCAACGGCCTGGTACGCCTTCCCTCGGAGTTGATTGATGTCCCGCCGGACAAAGCCGCCGAATGTGATCGTCTGGCGCAGCGAGTGGCCGACCTTGAGGCCCTGGATGCGGATGCGCCCTTGCCGGAAGAGTTCGAGAACGAGGAAGCGCTGTTCGATGCGATCAATGCGGCCAACGAGGCCCTGTGGCAGCTTGAAGACGAGATCGAGAAGGCCTGCAGCGGTTACACCGCCGCGCAGCGACTGTACGCGGGTGTGGTGGTGACCCTCAACTGGCGGGGCGAGCTGGACGTCATCGAGGGGCTGGCGCGGCAGCAGGACATGCCCAAGGCAGCGAACGAAAGCGGCCCCGATGCTGCTGGGCCGGAAGTAGGGGAGGGCGGTGAGGTGGATGCATCTCAAGAGAAGCCGCTGTCACAGGCGCTGGTGAGCGATCTTGCGGCTCATCGGCGTCAGATCACCAAACTGGCCCTCCTGAAGAACCCCAAACTGGCGAGTGATCTACTGCATTTTGGCCTGTGTGTGCAGGTGCTCACAGCCCGGGCCTGGGAAGGCCGGGTTTACTGCAATGCCAGTTACTGCGAGGTGTCCTGTGACTCCGAGCGGGGAGACACCGAGGAAAGTCCCGCAGCCGAAGGCCTGCACGCTGCGCGGGAGGCGCTCGATACCACCTGGCTGGCAGAAGAAGAACCGGCGCGCTTGGCGGCGTTCTGTGTGCTCCCGAAACGGGACAAGGACAAGCTGGTGACCTACTGCACGGCGATGCTGCTGGAGGTTGGTCCGCGTGGAGCATCGCCCGAGCGGGATGCGGTGGTGGACCAGCTGGCGCCGGATTTTCGGGGGTACTGGCAGCCGAGTGAAGAACACTACTTCAAGCGAATGACCATCGACCAGTTACTCGCCACCTTCGGCCCGGTGCTGGGTGAGTTCTGGGTCGAGAGCCAGCAGGGCAAACGCAAGGGCGAAGTGATCGAGTCGCTGAAACAGGCCTTTGGAGAAGACTATCCCGCGGATGATCCCCGGGCGACCTGGATACCACCGGTATTCTAGGCGCTGAGCAGCTCGCACCTTGGCCGCCTTCGGGCGGCTTTTTTCACTTTCTAAGTGCTAGCTGCGCAGCAATGGTTACAGCATTGAACCTGGCTGCATCCGATGAACATGACCAAGTCGCGAACATGGTCAGGTAATATGGCGGCCGGGGTCCATTGCCCCGTGCAAAACGCGCAACACCAAGATTCCGTCGGGCGTTGGACGATAGTAAACGGCATGGGAGACGTGTTCGTAACGGCGAAGGCCTTCGCGCACAGTACTGTAGTCACTCCCCATGCTCGGGTTCTCAGCAATAAAGTCGATGCGCGCATTCAGTGCGATGGCGTAGCGCTCGGCCTGTGCCTGGCCGAATTGCTCAATGCCATAGAGATAAATGTCGATCAGGTCGCGTTCGGCGTCCCTTGTGAGTTCAATCTGCGCCAAGCAACAAGCCCTTCTGCCGCGCTTCCTGGCGTGCCGCTTCCAGTACTTCGGGCAATGAA
The DNA here is from genome assembly GCF_003402235.1 of Parahaliea mediterranea. Classification (GTDB taxonomy): domain Bacteria; phylum Pseudomonadota; class Gammaproteobacteria; order Pseudomonadales; family Halieaceae; genus Parahaliea; species Parahaliea mediterranea. Next base: position 40,615 of record NZ_QEWO01000010.1, on the reverse strand, counting down.
CGTTCGCTGACGCCGCTCTGCTCCGCGCGGTCGAGAATGGTGCGCAGCTCTCTGATCGCGTTTTCCCGGCGCTCCTGGTCGCGCCGGACGAGATCGCGGAAGTATTCGCTCACATTGCCGTAGCGACCGGCACTGATCTGAGCTTCAACCCATTCATTCATCTGATCGGGCATCGAAATGGTCAATCTGGACATGGCAGAGCCTCCGCTGTTTAACAAATCATAATAGTTCATACTAATTGCAGCAAGTAGCCGCCATCTGGCCGTCAGTCGCGTGCCGCGGTAATGGTAGGCAATGTCAGTTGGCAACTCACGCTCGGCCCGGAAGCCTAGATATGACAAAACTTTCGCAACAAATATATTTAATTGCGATTGTAAATATCATATATGGGTACTAAAGTGCAACAAAGTGATAACGACAACCACTATGGAAGGGGGCGGTGTGAGCATACTGAAACGATTAAGAATCGAGGCGGAGAAAACCCAGGAGGAACTGGCGAGCATGGTCGGGGTCTCGACCAGCGTATATCAGCGGATTGAACAGGATCCCGAGTATGCATCGCCGCGTGTCCTGATGAAGCTCTGCAGAATCCTCGGTACCGACATGGATCGGGTTCTTGAGCCCGAAGTAGAGTGCAGACGGCCGGAGATTCACAACCCCTATCAGGCGCTCTTCGCTCGATTGGGCTTACTGGATTCCTATCTGGCGGATTATGAAACGGGCAATGAGGCGACTGCTAACCTCGTGGCGATGACACGCCTCTCCATGTCTCTGGCACGACAAAAGCCTAATCTTGGTGTAATGGGCCGTTCTGATGCTGGGAAAAGCCACTTCATCAATACTCTGCTCGGTAGCACCGCCCTCCCAGCTCAGCTGCAACCCACCACCAGCGCAGTGACAATCCTCCGCCACATCGCCGACAAACCTCAATGGCAAAACGAGGATGTCCTCATCTTCAAGGAGTTGGTGGCCATCGCTAAGTTGAACGATGAGGCCTTTTGTACGGACCCGAAGCGCTTTTATGCATCAGGCGGGATTGAGCTCCTTTCCTCAGAAATCGTCCACGACCACTTCGATAGCAGCGCGACAGAAGCCTATAGCTGCGTGGTCTATGTTGAGTCGGACATCTTGAATGCCTGTAACATCGTGGACTCTCCTGGATTCGCGAATACCGACGCTGAGCGGGAGGAACAGAGCGACACCGCGAAAGCATTGTCCATGCTGCAGATGCTCGATGTCCTGGTGTATATGTCCCCGATTACGGGTTGCATGGATCACACCGACATGGTGTCGCTGAGATCGGTTTTTAAAACCTTGAACATGCCTGAGGCGGCAAATGACAAGTTACCGCCCCTCGGAAATCTCTTCATTGTGACCAGCCAGGCGGCGCCGCATATCTCGGAGAAAGATCTGCAGGGCATGATCGAAAAGGCTGCTCGGCGTGTATTCAGCCACTTTGAAACACCGGATGGTTCAGGGGCCCTGGAAGAGCGCGGTTCCAAATCCGGGAAAGGCATCACCGAAACCACGTTGAAGGCGCGGTGGTACAGTTTCTGGAGTTCTACGCCTGAGCGCAGTGATCCACTGATTGGTGATCTGTGTCATTACCTGCAGTCAGGTATCGCGGATACGGTTAAGTCCTCGGCTGATGGGCTGGTGGATAGACTCAAGGAAGAAGGCAGCGAATCACTCCAGAGCTACCTCGGCGCGGCGGAAAACCAGATTATCAAGTACGAACAACTGCTCGAGGATAGCAGGCTTGCGCTTGAACCCGTGGCGATCGCCAAGCGCTTCGAGGAAATTGAGGAAACCCGAACAGAGCTTCTGGCGGTGGTTGCCGAAGCTCGCAACAACGCGCTCAAGGAATCCCAAGAGAATATGCAGAGCATATTGGAGCAGCCAAAACTGGAAGCGCTTATAAAGGACAAATACAAGGACAAGAAAGAAGCCCAGGAGTACGCCGCCAGCCTAGTAACGGATCGTATACAGACTGCCGTTGAGCAGGCCTTCAAACTACATGGGACGAAGGTGGAGGCTTCGATCTCGGAAAGGCTGGAGCAATGCTCAGCAGTCATGAACAAGGTCGAGCTCGACAAGGACTCGGTTAGCATACCATTCGATGCCAAAGGGTATTTTACCGGTGGAATGATCGGTGCCGGTATGGCGGCTGGATTGGGCATCTACGCGTCCACCATGGGCGCATTGGGGGGCTATGCAGTTGTCGCTCAGGCGGTGGGCATATTGTCATCCATGGGTGTAGGTTTCGCCTGGAGTGGGGGTACTGCGGGCATCATTTCCGGTGTCGCGACGATTGGTGGGCCCGTCGTCGTCACCGCCGCTCTGGCTGCTGGCGTGGTATTGCTGGGGAAACGGTTATTCGGTGATTCCTGGCAGCGACGACTTTCGAAGCAGTTGCTCAAGGTTTTCGAGGAGCAGCAGGTGACGGAAAAGCTCCTGGGCAGTGTCGACACTGCGTTCGATAATCTCGATTCGTCGGTCAGAGACGGTTGCCAGGGCCTGAAGGATGGCTACCACGCCTATATCGCGGAGTTGCAGAAACTCGTCGAAAACCCGGTGCAGTCACGGGCGGATCTCGCTGCCAGTGTCGATCAGTACCGGAGGGATCTGGCTTTTTTTCTCGGAGCTCCCTGGGCTCAGGCCTAGTGGAGCGAGAAAGAAAGTCATATTTGGGCTTGAAGCGCTCGTTGGAAACACCACTGCAGGGCCGAGATCAGAACGTTTTGCGATGTCCTGAGTGTCAGTCGGACAAGGTAGGCGAGAATCTGATAAGAGTGAACAAAGCCGGCTCGATAGGCCCGGGCACTGCAGCCATAGGAGGTTTAATGGCCGCGAATGTGCTCTCAGGTGCAGGAGCGACTATCGGCATGGTTGGTGGGCCACCGGGGATGGTCGCTGGCGCACTCATTGGTGGTGGTCTTGGGTATTTGCTTGGCAAAGGTACAAAGAAAGAGGCGATTCATTTGTCAGATAACGACGCTCAGTCAATGCCTAAGTACCAATGCACCAACTGCCAACACTGCTTTAACACCTACTAACCTTCTCGCCAGTAGTGTCACGCCAGCTTGCCTAAGCGCCCTGTAAACCAAGGGTCTTCTGTGCGTCTCTTGTGACATTTCTAATGCAAATCTTAGTAATTGGAATGTTGGTAGAAAAAAGGGAATCCAGCTGGATTCCCTGTAAAGGTGATGCCCTGGCGGGTGCTGTCAGATCAAGCCATTCTCAGCGAAAGAGTAGCTGCCTTTTTCTGACACGATGAGGTGATCTAGAACCCGTATATCCAGCAGCCCGAGCCCAGAACACAAGCGCTCGGTGATCCGGCGATCTGCGGCGCTGGGCTCGGTAACACCACTGGGGTGGTTGTGCCCGAAGATGACCGCAGCGGCATTGTGCTGCAGAGCCAGCTTCGCTACTTCCCTCGGGTAAACCGCTGCCCCATCCAGGGTGCCGTGAAAGAGATCTTCCACGGCGATGATCTGATGTTGATTGTTGAGGTAGATCACCGTAAACACCTCGCGTTCCTCAGCGCCGATCCGCAAGCGCAGAAATTCCCGGGTCTTATGGGGGCTACTGAGCGTTTCACCATAGCTCCGTCCAGCTTCCTCCAAAAAGCCGATCGCGGCCTCAATCACTGCCTCTTTCGAGGCATATTGCAAAGTCTCCATTTTGTCGCACCTTGAAAATACCTCCCGAGATGCGCCCAACGGGACGTATCCCGTTGGGAGGATGCCTTGCGGCGTTATTGTTAAAGCAAAGGCCACCAGCTCGCGCGGGTGACCTTTGCAGGCTCTGGACTAGGCGTCCGGGTTATCGTCTTTGGGTTTGGGAGGGAACGCTACCAGCTCACCGCTGATCGCAATTCCGGGCTGGATGAGCAAATTGAAGCCCTCACCCTTACTGTGGGGAAACAGCTTCCCCACCTGGGTGTAGTTCTTGCGCTGCTCACCGCCAGCCTCAAACTCCTCGACAACGTACACGTTCAAATGCTTTGCCATGGATCCATCTCCTGTCAGGTAAAAGATCCGCCAGAGCCTCGTCCCGTAGGGCGCGATGCCCCAACGGGAGATGCGGAAAACTCCGCGACTTAATGCTGCTGTGAGCAGCGACTAAGTGACATTAACCTTCAGGGAAGTGGGAAAAGCTGTCAATGGAAGGGTTCTTACAGAGGGTCAGGGCGCGTGTGATCAGCGAAGGCGCCGCCACTCCCAGGGCGGGATGGGGTTGCTGTCCTGCCACAGGCCACGGCGGGCCGCTTTCGCCTCGCGTTGTGCCTGCGCCAGTTGATGATCGTTGCGTGCGTAGCGTTCGTACCACCAGGCCCAGCCATCGCGCACCAGGGCGAGGTTGATGTTCTGGCCATTGCGATAGACGGTACCCACCGTTCTTCCATAGCGGTCAGTATCCTGGATAACAACGCCGATGCGCTGGCCGGCGACATGAGCTTCCAGTGCTTCCCTGGCAGCGTTGCCGTAGGGTTGGCCCCGTTCCGGGGTATCGATGCCATGCAGCCGGATCTTGTGCTGGGTGTTACTCGCATCGAGCAGGGTGAGCGTATCGCCATCGGCGATACGGACCACTTTGCCAGACAGGTCATACTGCGGTGCAGATTCGCTGGGCGTACTGATCGTCTGATCGACGATACCGGCTGCATTGGCTTGGAGGTCCGACAGGCTGTCACGGGTACTGGCCAGTGCGCTATCCAGTGAGGCCCGGGCCGATTGCACCAGGTCGCCACTGGGCAGATCAATGGTGGCGGTCTGGTGGCGAATAGTTTGATCGATCCAGCGCAGCGACTGGGTGACCCAGGTGACGTTGCCTTCGATCAGGTACTGCCCGACGCTGCCGAGCACAAACAGGGTCAGTAGGGTACGGGAGGACAAGAGCCGCCAGCGGCGAGTGCGTGAAAAGGGGAGGATACGGGCCATGGGCCGCAAGTTTAGCACCGTCGGGCCGATTGTCGGCCGGATGTTCCCGCGATTCTTGAACGTTGTGGGTCTTGGGAGAAAAGCTGCCCCGGAAGTCCGGGGCAGGTGAGGCTTCAGTCGATGGCGCGCAGGATGTCCTGGCATTCAGCGTGTTCCAGCGCCCAGTCACGCAGGGCATAGAACAACTTGTTGAAATGCTCAGGCTCCGGTACGGACCACGCCAGATGGTTGATGGCCACCAGACTGACCACGATACCTGCGGCGTCGGTGGACAGCCTACCCTCGAAGCAGTTGCCCTGACAGACCACCTGGATGTGACTGTCCGACAGGGCAGGGGAGAGGTAGCAGCCGCCGTTGGACAGCTCCCACATATCCCACATGCCGCCGTGATAGTCGGGGCACAGTCGGTCCATGGTCTGGAAGATCATCGCTTCCAGTTGCAGGAAGTACTGACCTGCATACTTGGGGAAAAACCCGGGACGCTGATCATCACGGACAATGCTGCGAATGATCGGCGGATCCTCGTGTATCTCCCCAAACCGGGTAGGCCTCGTCGTATAAAAAACAACCTTCTGCTGTACAGACATGGATCAATCTCCTTGACGTTGAATGATCCGCTGAAGCCTTCTCCCGTGGGGCGAGGCCCCAACGGGTAATGCGGATGAACCGCAACTCAATGCTGCCGAGGGCAGCGATCAAGTAGCTTCAAGATCGAGTACTGGTGGTTTGCTGTCAATGGAAGGTTTGTAACCGAGGCCGTGCGTTATCGACAGATATACGCTACCCGGTAATGGCGTGGGCTGGACATCGCGTACACTCAGCACCCTGGCTCTTCCAATCGTAGACTATCAACATGCAGATCATCGGCATCGATTGTTCCACCAATCCCAAGGGCATGGGCTTTGCCCTTGGGCGCATAGCCGATGGGTGCTGCCAGGTTGAAACAGCGGTGGCTGGTACCTGTCATGCTGAGCATGTGAAGCGGGTGTGTCAATGGCTAGCATCAGGCACGCCGACCTTGCTTTGCGTCGATGCACCCTTGGGATGGCCAGCGCCGCTCGCGCCATCCCTCTGCGCACATGTAGCGGGCCGCCCCGTCCCAGAGGTGGCCGATCAGCTATTTCGTCGGGAGACAGACCGCGACGTCAAGCGCCGACTGAACAAGCAGCCACTCGATGTCGGGGCGGACCGTATCGCCCGGACCGCTCATGCTGCCTTGGTATTTCTCGAAGCGCTGCGCAAAGCCACCGGTGCGCCGTTGCCGATGGCCTGGTCTCCCGACGGTGTGAAAGGCCACAGTGTCATCGAAGTCTACCCAGCGGCTACGCTGGTGGCGCGTGGCTTCAAAGCCTCGGGCTACAAAAAGCCCGAACACATTCCGGAGCGTCAGGAAATTCTCACTGCGCTGGGCAACGTAATGGAACTGCCAGAGGATCCGGAACCCCTACTGAACAGCGCTGACGCGCTCGATGCTGCGGTGTGTGTTCTCGCGGGATTTGATTTCCTGTGCGGGGCCTGTCCCGCTCCGGCAGATCCAGAGCGCGCCCGGAAAGAAGGGTGGATCTGGGTGTGCTCTCCATCCACCTGATCACTGTACTGCTGGTCCGTGTCAGGTGGTAAAAAACGCGAACCAGTGCGGGGGCAGCTCGTCGGTATAGCTGAACTGCCCATCCCGGTACTCACCGACAAAGGCCATTGGGTGATCCGCCTGTGAATTGTCATAGAAACGGCAACGATCACAGAGGGGCAGCGCGGCCTTTACATTGGCCATGGTCCGGGGAATCCGGCTGGTCACTTTCTCCTCGGGTACATTGTGCCCCCCTTCGCCGACACGTTGGGCAACCCTGGCCAGGTTCAAGCCACTGCTTTCGAGGTGGATGTACACCAGAATGATCTGGTAGCCCCGGGCCTTGGCTGTACCCAGGAAATCGATCTTCGAGGTGTGGGAGAACACGGTCTCAAAGCAGAAGTTCCGGCCTTCCTGGACGAGTTGCTCACGCAGCTGTGTAGCAGCGGCCGCCGCTTCATAGCTGTTGCTTTCGGGGTCGTCCGGGAAGGCGGCCTTGGCGAGCACATCCGCATTCACGAAGGGAATGCCTTGCGGCGCCAGGAACTCGCGATAGAACGTGCTCTTGCCGGCGCCATTGCCGCCTGCCAGCACCCACAATTGAGGCATGCTAGTGCGCAGCCGCTGCAGGGTTGACTGGCTGGAACTGTCCGTTGCGGAAGGTCCCCACGGTGACCGCGCCATCGGGTGCGATCCGTTCCAGCAAGCCCGGATTGGCCCCGCTGGCCTGGTAACGGACCGCACTGGCAGTGACCCGCTCAGCCAGCTCTCCTGAGGCACGTGCGCGCTCAACCTCGCCAAAGACGGCGTCGGGATCGATGGGCTCTGCCTCCAGGTTCTCGATTTGCAGTCTGGCTATGCCGGCCTGAAGGGAGGTGATCTGCTCCGGGGTGGCTATACGCGCCAGTACCTGCCCCAGTGAGGCCCAGTACTCGATCTGTCCAGCGACGCTGCGGTGAGCCAGTTTACGGGCCTGCTCAGCGGCCTCCACAAGGGTGCTTTCCAGGCGAAGCGGGGTACTGGATTTAGCCATAGTCTATTGCTCCTTGGTCACTCGAAACTCAAGCCATGTAGCGAATGGCTACGCTTCCATTGTAGCAAATAGCTACAATCTTGCAATCGCGTAGGTCGACGGCTGCCTATCGGCGATGCCATGGGCGGGATGGCGAAGTGAGTGGCCTATACTGTCGATGGAATAAGCTGTCAGGTAATGGTTTTGGGGGGAGGTCAGATGTGTGCGGTCTAGCGCCATGCGACGTGGGACCGGCCGATTGGGCGGCACGGTGGTATAGCTGATGTGTGGTCGCTTGAACCAGAACCCTGAGCACGTTCACTCCTGGCGGGAGTACCGCGGCTTTCTGGAGCTGGAGATCCCCCGCATCAATGTGGCGCCCACGGAGTCACTGGCGCTGATCCGGGAAGGGCGGATCGATCTGGCCCGCTGGTGGCTGACGCCGAGTTGGTCGGATGGCCCGAGCCAAAAATACAGTATGTTCAATGCTCGCAGTGAAAAGCTCACCCAGTCGCCCGCGTTCCGGGGGCCTTTCAAGTCACAGCGGGGCCTTGTACCGATGGGCAGCTTCATCGAGTGGCGGACTTCGGATGGCAAGAAGCGGCCCTGGTCGATTCACAGGGAAGGCGAAACTCTTTACGCAGCCGCCCTGTGGGATGAATGGCAGGGGGAATCTGAGACGCTGCTGTCTTGTACCATCGTCACCACTGCGGCGGCGAAACCCTTTGAGCCGTGGCATCACCGGATGCCGGTGCTACTGGAGGGCGAAGAGGTCGAGCGCTGGCTGGACAGCAGCGCCACTATTGCTGCAAATGACCCTATGTTTGCTCCTCGCCTCAAGTTTGCCTGGAAAGTTAACCCATTGCCGACTGCGGTGGGCAATGCCCGCAACAAATCAGCCGAGCTCATGGAGCCTGTCGGCGACGCTGTCGAACTGGATGCAGAAGCGGATCCAGCGGCGTAATCGATACACGACACTGACGCTGATCTCTCAGGCCATTGCCACGGTGCTCTTCGGTAGCGCCATGTCCCGGACATGATCCCTCTGGGGTGAGATAGAGCCTGGCGCCCGTTTTGGTTTAGTCCAGGCATCCCCCACCCTTCGTTCGCTCGTCCCTCGCGCCCTGCAAGGCGGGCGGTTCCCCCTGCCTGGACACACCAAAGCCGGTCGACGGTGCGCGTGTCGCGCATGGGGTGGGGTCTTCGCCCCCAGAGGGATGGGAGTTGGAAAAACCCCACGGCGAGGAGCGAGACATGGGCATTCAGATCAGAACCACCTTTGAAATCATTACCCCAGACAGTGCGGAACACGGTGAGGCGGCGGAGCGCGGCTGGGTCGATGAGGAAGGCACAGAATATGGATTCCGCGAGCTGGTGGAGCTCGCCAGGTCTGGCGCGGTCTCCAGCTCTGATCCTGCCCCGTCAGCCTGGCTGACGGTGTACAAGTACGACGAGGATTACAGCACTGGCGCGGTGGAGAACCGCAGCTACCACCCGGTGAGTGCGCGGGATGCGCGGTACTTCGCCAAGGCGATGCAGGCGGCGGGCTTGTGGCGATAGGGGATACGGCGGCAATGCTTGTATTTAGTATGTATTGTATGTATAGTACATACATACAATACATACATGAGGCCGCCCGAATGAAGATTAAACCAGACATCAAGGACAAGATCATCGCCGCCGCCAACGCCCTGGCGGGCGAGGGCAACGACAACCCCACCAACGACCAGGTCCGGGAGCGGATGGGCGGTGGTTCCCTGTCCCATATCTCCCCGGTGATGCGCGAGTGGCGCGAGGCACGCAAGGCCGACGTTGTTGCTGCGCTTGAAATGCCCGCCGACCTCAAAAAGGCCATCGAGACATCGGTAGGGCAGGTGTGGACGGCTGCCAGCAAACTGGCGTCGGTGACCGTAGATACCATTCGACAGGAAGCGGAAGCCGCTATTACCGCAGCCACTGGCGAGCGTGATGAGGCGCTGGGTGAGATCAGCCGGCTGGAGAGCCGTATCAGTGAATTGCAGCAGGCGCTGGCCGAGAAGGAAAAAGCCCTTCAGCAGGCCCAGGCGGCAGTGGAGCAGGAGCGTGCGCAGAATGCCAAGTTGGCCAGTGACAATGCCGCACTGGCAACCCGGGTCGATGACCGGGATGAACAACTCAAGGGCCTGAAGACAGAGCTCAAGGAAGCCCGGGGCGATACCAAGGCGCTACAGGCGGAGCTGGTCAAGATCGCCCGGGATTCGAACCTGGAAAAGTGAGGTAGAATGTTCCTCAAGGAACAAATAGGCGAGCTAATGAAGCACCAGGGGCAGGCCAATAAGTCGGCGCGGGCACAACTACAAGGCAAGTTGTCCGTGGATGTGGAGGACGTTGAACGACGGCGGCTCTACAAGGCGGATTTTGCCCTGGAAGTTCCTTTAACCTATGACCAGCGCCGCGCCCTGGATGATGCCGCTCAGAGCCGGAAGGAGCCTGCGGGCCGGGTGTTGGCCCGCGTGGTCGACACACCGGATCCAGAAACCGGCAGGGACATTGAGGTCCTGACGGGCTGGGATACGCTGAGCGCGCATATCGATAATGACGCTTATGCGCCCTGGGTGCGGATCAGCGTAATCGATGCTGACGATGAGGATGCCGTGTTCTACGCCATCCAGCACGCCTACGAAGAAGCAAAGGCCAGCGGCTATCCCGTCACCGCCATCGAGTACGCCGAGGCGGTGCAGCGGGCCCGGCAGCGCTTCGCGGAAAGCATTCCCACCCTGACCCGGATGGCGACCGCCCTGCGGATTGGCAGGCCCACATTGGCCAACCGCCTGGCCCTGCTGGACAAGCTGTGCCCCCACCTCATTCAGCTGACCCGAACCGGGCAGATCCCCGAGACTGCAGCAAAAGCCATTGCCTCGATCCCTGATGAAAAGGAGCAGATTCGTTACGCGGAAGCCTACCTGAAGAACCCGATGCCCATCGCCGCGCTGTACGCGCTAATGCAAAGCGGATCAGCGGCGAAGGAGGGTAGGGCAGCGCCACGTGGCGAAGAAATACCGGAACCACACCCTGGAGAACAGGTATTTGTCGCGACGGTTGAAAAGGCGGTTGGCGTTCCGGTGGTCCTGGCACAATCGGGGGATAGCGAAGGACGCCTGGAATTGTGGTTACGGTACGAATCCATACAAGAGCTTGCGGTCATCACCGCGAAACTCACCGAGCTGATGGGTGGCGCAGCAGACCTGCATGGCGAGCTTGTATTGAGCCCTAAGACGGTGACTCAGCTCCTGGCGGCCACGATTCCGGAGTAAGGCTGGCTTCAGGAAGGCACTTAAAAAAACAAGGAGCCCGGAGGCTCCTTGTCGGGTCGGCTTGAAGCCGGGAAGCTCAGCTGAAAATCAACTGGCTGAGCATGACGATAGTTGCCGCCACACAGGATGCTCCTACCACAATGATCGCGTAGTCGCGGCCTTTCAGTAGTTTATCCCTGTCTGACTTCATCACATCATCCTCCACAGCTCGTTACCTGCTGCACGATCCAGGCAATGGTTGAGCCCACGATGGTGCCCGTCAGGGCAATGGCCTTCAGGATAAACTCGGCCTTCCATCGCCGGTTGTCACCTTCAATCTCCAGCTTTAGCCGTTCGATTTCCAGGTGCAACCGCGCATTTTCCAGTGCCAGGTGTGCCGCCTCCGGGGTATTCTGATTAGTGTTGGACATAGTATGCCCTCGCACTCTTCGATGACCACGGTGGTGGATTGAGCGGCGCAATTTTGACGCACTTGCTGTCTTCCTCCCAGGATACCCGCACGGTAAGCGCCACCGGCCCCCTTGTGCTGGCGACGAGAATCGCGAAATCCGCGTGCTCCCTCCCATTGGAAAACAAATCTACCGCTTCCGCGGCTTTGTTCACCAGTGAGGCAAGGCTCGGGTTGTCCGGGTTCTGCGTGAGTTCCCACAGCTCATCGTCGATGAGGATGGGGTTCAGGAACCCCAGGACAGGGAATCGCGCATCACCGCTTTCCGGGCAGACCAGACCGACCGCCTTGCTGATATTGCTCATAGTAGTGCTCCTTTCGGATAGACACCGAGCAACATCTCCCATCGGGTGAGTTACCCGATGGGTTGATTACAGATGCGGACAGGCCGCTACCTACATGCTACTGAGAGTAGCCACGAGGTCCCCTAAACATGGCAAGTGGCGCCAGGCGAGTCAATGGAAGCTTTTGCAGGTAGGATTGGTGAGTGGAAAAACGGAAAGCCTATGTAGTTGATCGCGCAGCTGAAATGCTTTCATGAAGGTCAGCTCTTATCGGCATTGATTTAAACGGGCTGACGTTGGTGCCGCCAGTGTTGCCTGTTGGTACCCAACCAAAAGCCGTTTTAGTTGCCGCACCAAGTATTCGAAACAACTGGCCGAGTATTTCTTTTACTCTGCAATTCCGTATCGCCCAATTGAGCATTACTAACCTTCTCGCCAGTAGTGTCACGCCAGCTTGCCTAAGCGCCCTGTAAACCAAGGGTCTTCTGTGCGTCTCTTGTGACATTTCTAATGCAAATCTTAGTAATACATGAACGCGAACATGCCAATAGGTCGATTCCTGACCTAGTACATGTGCGTTTTCGTAATGGCTGAATTCGGCAGAAATGTTCCCCTTCTCGCGAGCAATCGACGCTCTGTTTAATTCGGCGTGGATGAATGGCGCAATATTTCCCGAAAACTCACTAATCATGTCAAGTTCCTTAATGCCAGTTTCTATCCGAATGAGATTGCCCCGCCGGCAAACATTAACAGTTCTTGGTTGATCCCGGCTCGCCTTTGGGTTGACTAGTCGGGGTGTCGTAGCTCCCCGCCAGATTCTTCAGGATTCCACATTGTTCAACGGTCTTTTGTTGGTCACAACTGTGCCGCAGCGCGATAAGATCATCTCTTAGCCGCGAGAGTTCAATGATTCGGTTCTCGACCTGTGCGATGTGGTCATCCATCAATCGGTTTATCTCGTCACATCGCTCTTGCGGCGCCTGTTTTAAGGATACGAGGCGTCGAATTTCTGGAAGGCTGATATCCAGATTACGGCAGTGCTTGATAAACAGGAGCTGATGCAGAGTTGACTCGTCGTACAAACGAAAATTTCCCTCGCTCCTCGCCGGCGCGGTCAACAGAGCTTCCTTCTCGTAGTGGCGAATAGTCTGTACCGAGCAGCCAGACTGCTTCGCCAACTCGCCAATTTTCACAATAAGCCCCTTGACTCTATAGTTACAATAGATATTACGCTTTGTTCCAATGAGAGAGCAAGCGGCGGCTATATGACAGATCGGTGTTGTGAAGGACTGGAGAAAACGCCTGACCCTGGTGGGATTCCAGGCGGCCAGCCTAGGACAAACTGCGATTCATTGACCAGTGGCTTCGCTTCAGAATATCTGGTACCCAAAATGGATTGTCCGTCGGAAGAGGGGTTAATCAGGACCGCTCTGGGTGGGTCACATCTAGCCCAGGCATTGGAGTTCGATCTTCCGAGTCGCAGGGTGGTCGTCTATCACAATGGCGATACCGACGCCATAACTGAGCGAATCGTAAGTCTAGGTTTAGGGGCCGAGTATCTTGGTAGCAGCGCGGTATCAGCGGAGCAGATGAATAGGCACCAATCCGGCGCGCGTGAAATGGCGCAGCGGGAATCCGGTGTTCTCAAGTTGTTGCTACTCGTTAACGCAATAATGTTTGTGGTTGAGTTCGTCGCTGGCTGGTGGGCCCAATCGACTGGGTTGTTGGCTGATTCGCTGGACATGTTTGCTGACGCGGCGGTTTATGGGGTTGCTCTCTATGCAGTGGGTCATAGTGCCAAGACAAAGGTTCGGGCAGCCCATTTTGCGGGATGGCTACAACTGTTCCTGGCACTCATTGCCCTGTCGGAAGTTGGAAGGCGGTTCGTCTTCGGTAGTGAACCGGAATCGGTGTTGATGATTGGCTTCGGGTTGCTCGCGCTAGTGGCTAACACCACATGCCTGACCCTGATTGCCAGAAGCAAAGACAGTGGCGCTCACATGAAGGCCAGTTGGATATTCTCGGCGAACGATGTCATCGCGAATCTCGGTGTCGTACTCGGTGGCATTCTGGTCGGCTGGACGGGGTCTCGATACCCAGATCTTATAATAGGTCTTATAGTCGGCGTAATCGTGCTGAATGGTGCCAGACGAATTCTATCGATCAAGGCGTGAACAATGGAATGTGTTTCATTAACGTTGCGAGCATTGGCAGCGGTGGAGAAAATAGTGCATCCCCTGTACAGCAATGTCAGTTTTCCTGACTTGACTCTGCCTAATGACCTCCCTAGCATTCAAGCCTCGATGCTTCAAGGGGCTTTGACTTGATGTCAAAAGCTTGGACGACAATAGTGCTTGGGATAGTGATGGTGGTTCAAACCCTCTCCATCATATCCGACGTAGCGCCGTCGCACCTTGGTGACATCCACTTGGGGGAACAGCACTCCCATGCCGGTTTCGATGGCCACCTCTCCTTCAATGATGATACCTTTAGCGCGTCGACTACGCAGTCAACCGAACTCTCTGATCATTGCCTGGGTGACCACTGTCACGGTTCACACCTATTGGTGATCATGACTATAGCTGATGCCCCGACACTGAAGCCGGCGCCGTACTACTCCAGTTACCGGGTTCATCATACAGCCACCTACATCGGTTCACTCCTTCGCCCACCCATCGCCTGATCCTGTAAATCAGCCCCGCCAGGGGATTCACTTACTGTTGATTTCACAGGAATCATGCAATGCGATACTACAAATTTTTGTGGCGCCCATGCCGTGGGTTGCCCGCGAAATTATTGGTCCTATGCCTAAGCGTACTCGGCCTACCGCCGGGGACGGCACAGGCAGACATGTCAACGCTGACACTCGTCGATGCTGTCGCACGCTCCCTCAAGCAGAATCCTTCGCTTGAGGTATTTTCAATGCGCCTGCAAGGGTTGGACGGGCAGCGACTCGCTGCGGACCAGAATCCCGCGCTGGAACTTGGGTTCGAGGCGGAGAATGTTCTGGGTTCGGGGAACTACCGGAATCTCGATGGGGCGGAATACACCCTCTCCCTTTCTTCGGTCATCGAGTTGGGCGACAAGCGTACCGCGCGCAACCAGGCGGTTTCGGGTCGTTATGGTCTCGTAGATGCCGAACGTCGCGCGGAAGCGCTAAGTCTAATCGGCGATATTACTCGTACTTTTATCAGTACTCTTGCACTGCAGGAAAAGCAGCGCCTCGCCAAAGAAGCCGTAAACCTTGCAAAGGACACCCTCGACATCGTTACGCAGAGGGCAGAACGCGGTGCCACGCCACAAGCAGAGGTGCTGCGTGCACGGGCACAAATGAAGGAGATCTCACTGGATCAGGAAAGACTCCAGGCGGCTCTCGACAGTAGCCTGATGGCTATGGCCGCCTTACTTGGCATGGAAAGCACGGATTTCAACCGACTCAGTGGCGATCTGTTTGCCTTTACTGCTCCAGCGAATTTTTCAGCATTGTTCGAGCGCGCAAGCAATAGTCCAGATATTCAAGTATTCGCCAGCGAACAACGCATGAGAGATGCAGAGCTAGCGCTTGTCCGCAGTCAATCACGTAGTGATCTCCGCTGGCAGATCGGGGCTCGATACTTCGAGGAAAGTGGAGATTCCGCGCTAGTGGCGGGCGTCTCCGTACCCCTGTTCTCGGACAGCCGTAACCAGGGAAGGATACAGGCAGCACAGGCGGCCCGTGAAGCAGTGAGCCTGCGACGTGATGGCGCTCTTTTAAAGCTCCGTGCCCGTCTCTATGAAGCCTACCAACTTCATGTTCAGGCTGTGGACGCCGCGACAACTATGCAGAGCGAGGTGATTCCGGACCTTGAAAGAGCATTGGGGCTCACTCGGGACGCCTATGAACAGGGTCGTTATAGCTATATCGAGTGGCAATCGGCTCAACGGGACTTGCTGACAGGCCAGCGGAATCTGGTGGATGCAGCGACCAGGGCCCTGCTCAATCAGGCCTTAATCGAACAATTGACAGGCGAGTCACTGGTTTCATCAGCCACTGGCTCCAGCCTTTGAACGCACAGGATAACCGATCATGAATCAACTACAGATACTGTTAGTAGTCGCGGGCGCACTGTGCTTCGTGTGGCTTCCAACATACGCCGCCGAATCCTCGGACTCAGTGGCGCAAGAGCATGGAGAAAAGGGAAGGCATCACGATGACCACGAGGAGGTGGAGGCCCGCGTTCGGATTAACCACGCATTGGCCGAACAGTCCGGTTTGAAAGTGGAAGAGGCGCACGCTCAGGTAGTGACGGAGACCCTAACAAGCTATGGGCGCCTGGTGACAGACCCCGAGCAGTTGGCGCATGTCACCGGTCGTTTCAGTGGACAGGTGCGTCGAGTGGCAGTGAGTCTTGGTGATACGGTCAAGGCGGGTGATACTCTTGCGATTATCGAATCCAATGAAAGCCTGCAGTCCTATACTCTGGTCGCGCCGATTGCTGGCACCATTTCACAGCGCAATGTCAATGTTGGTGAGCTAGTGAACGGGCAGCCCCTGTTCGCTATTGTCAATCTCGATACCCTTTGGGCTGAACTGAAGATATTCCCAGGACAACGCAAGGACGTCAGAATCGGTCAGCAGGCGCGATTTGCCATCGAAGATAAGACTTACGACGGCAAAATCATGCATCTGTTGCCAAGCCAGAATAATGCCCCCTACGTTATTGCTCGTGTTGCTGTTGATAATCGCCAAGGGCTGCTGTCACCGGGTTTACTGGTGACTGCGAAGATCGTCGTTGATGCCTCCGAAGTACCTCTGGCCGTCGACCGGCGGGCTATACAGCAGTTTGAGAATCAGGCCGTGGTGTTCGTTCA
Source organism: Parahaliea mediterranea (assembly GCF_003402235.1). Lineage (GTDB taxonomy): Bacteria > Pseudomonadota > Gammaproteobacteria > Pseudomonadales > Halieaceae > Parahaliea > Parahaliea mediterranea. Next base: position 24,217 of record NZ_QEWO01000010.1, on the reverse strand, counting down.
AGAGGGAGAGACCTATGAACCTCGCCCTTTGGAGCTGGGTCGCAGCGACGAGCGAATCGCCGAAGTGCGGTCTGGTTTGCAGCCCGGTGACAGGTACGTTGTCGAGAACAGCTACCTGATCAAAGCCGATTTGGAAAAATCCAGCGCCAGTCACGAACACTAACAGGAGGCAGGTATGATTGATGCCATCGTACGCCTCTCAGTTGAGCGGCGTTATATTATTCTATCCCTGATTTTTATTGTTGTCGGACTGGGCGTTTGGAGTTTTCAACGACTACCCATCGACGCAGTTCCGGATATCACCAATATCCAGGTTCAGATCAACACCGAAGCGGAAGGCTACTCGCCTCTTGAAGTAGAGCAGCGGGTGACATTTCCGGTTGAAACTGCGCTCTACGGGCTACCCAGACTTGCCTACACACGTTCATTATCAAGGTATGGTCTATCCCAGATCACGGTTGTTTTTGAAGAAGGCACGGATATTTACTTTGCCCGCAACCTGATCACTGAACGATTGGGCGCTATAAAAGGCGTTCTGCCCCCAGGCCTTGAACCAACCATGGGGCCAATTTCAACCGGCCTCGGTGAGATTTTTATGTACACGGTAACGGCGGAAGCCGGAGCTGTTCAGATGAACGGAGAGCCCTGGGATGCCACAGCACTTCGCGAAGTACAGGACTGGATAATCCGCCCTCAGCTTGCCCAGGTTCCCGGGGTAGTGGAAATCAACACCATCGGCGGATACGACAAGCAATACCACGTCACGCCGTACCCGGACAAATTGCTTGAGTTAGGCATAAGTCTGGCCGATGTATCCGAAGCGCTGCGCGCCAATAACGACAACCGGGGCGCGGGATACATTGAGGAAAATGGACAACAACTTCTGGTGCGGTCCCCGGGATTACTGAAGAACATCGCAGAGATTGAGCAGGTAGTCATAGCCAACCGGGACGGAGCGCCCGTAAGGGTGGGCGATGTGGCGGACGTCGCGATTGGCAAGGAGCTGCGCACAGGCGCGGCAACCCGAGATGGTGAGGAAACGGTACTTGGCACTGCGATGATGTTGATGGGGGAGAACTCCCAAAGCGTAGCGCAGGCCGTGGGTGAACGACTGGGAAGCATTCGTCCTTCACTACCGGATGGCGTCAACCTGGAAATGGTTTACGACCGTACCGCGCTTGTAGATCGCGCCATTGCCACCGTGCAAAAAAACCTGCTCGAAGGCGCGCTGCTGGTCATCGTGATCTTGTTGCTATTGCTAGGCAATCTGCGGGCGGCATTGATCACTGCCGCGATCATCCCCTTATCCATGCTGGCGACGATCAGCGGTATGGTTCGAACCGGTGTGTCTGCAAATCTAATGAGCCTGGGCGCACTGGATTTTGGTCTGATTGTAGACGGCGCGGTGATAATCGTTGAGAACTGCATACGGCGTCTGGCAGAGACACAGGCTGGGAACGGAGAGCGTCTCCCGCTCAAGGAACGTCTCCAGTTGGTGTACGAAGCCACAACGGAAGTGGTCCGACCGGCATTGTTCGGTGTGGCAATTATTACTGTGGTTTACATCCCCATTTTTAGCCTCACGGGTGTGGAAGGTAAGATGTTCCATCCGATGGCGGCCACCGTCGTCATGGCGCTCCTCGCTGCAATGGTGTTTTCGCTCACTCTCGTACCCGCCGCTGTCGCCATTTTCATGAATGGCAAGGTAGAGGAAAAGGAAAGCCGTGTCATACGTTCCGCCAAATCGCTCTATCAACCGATGCTTGAGAATGCTCTGAAATTCCGCTGGGCGGTACTGGGCTGCGCGAGTGCCTTATTGGCCGGCAGTCTCTGGTTGGCCACCACCCTGGGAACGGAGTTTGTACCCCAACTGGCCGAAGGCGATTTCGCCCTCCAGGCTTTACGAGCACCCGGTACAGGCCTGGAACAAGCGCTGGCTATGCAGGAACAGTTGGAGAAGCGTATAAAGGCGTTTCCTGAAGTGGATAAGGTATTCGCGCGCACCGGTACAGCGGAAGTCGCAACGGACGCGATGCCCCCCAATATTTCCGATATTTATGTCATCGTTAAGCCAAGAGATCAGTGGCCTGATCCTGGTAAATCACGTGAGGCCCTGATTGACGAAGTTCAGGAAGCAGTCGAGCCCCTGCCCGGCAATAACTACGAGTTCACCCAACCTATCGAAATGCGCTTCAATGAGCTCATTTCCGGTGTGCGCGCGGATTTGGGCATCAAGGTATTTGGCGACGACCTGGATCAGCTGCTGGACTCGGCCAATGCGGTGATGGGAGTGGTGCAGTCGGTAGCGGGAGCCGCTGACGTAAGGGTGGAACAGGTAACGGGACTTCCCATGTTGTCCGTTCACCCCAGACGCATGGCACTGGCGCGCTATGGACTAACTATCGATGCGCTACAGGATTTGGTTGCCGCGGCAGTTGGTGGTGAGAATGCCGGGATGATCTACGAGGGGGATCGGCGGTTCCAGTTGGTGGTTCGTCTGCCTGAAGCGATTCGCCGTAATGTTGATGGGCTCGGTGATCTACCGATTACTTTGCCGGATGGTGAGTTTGTACCGCTTTCCGAAGTCGCGACAGTGGAGCTTGCGCCGGCGCCGAACCAGATTAGCCGCGAGAACGGTAAACGGCGCGTAGTTGTCACAGCCAACGTACGTGGCCGGGATCTGGGCAGCTTTGTGTCCGAGATACAACAACGTATCAGCGATGAAGTGGATCTTCCTGCGGGTTACTGGTTGGATTACGGCGGAACCTTCGAGCAACTACAGTCTGCCACTCAGCGACTGTTAGTGGTGGTGCCAGTGACGTTGGCTATCATTGTGGCTTTACTGGTAATGGCATTTGGTTCGCTTAAAGACGCATTGATCATATTTAGCGGTGTTCCGCTTGCGCTCACCGGTGGTGTGTTGATGCTGTGGCTGCGCGATATGCCGCTTTCAATTTCCGCTGGCGTCGGCTTTATTGCGCTATCCGGCGTCGCGGTACTGAACGGTCTCGTCATGGTTGCCTTCATCCGCGATCTGTGGCATCAGAATGGCCATTTGATGACGGCGGTTGTCGATGGAGCCCTGGTCCGACTGCGACCGGTACTTATGACGGCGCTCGTAGCCAGTCTTGGTTTTGTTCCAATGGCCCTCAATACCGGGACCGGAGCCGAGGTGCAGCGACCACTCGCAACGGTGGTCATCGGTGGGATTATCTCGTCGACCCTGCTGACACTGTTTGTGCTGCCGGTGCTGTATTCAATGTTACATAAGGAGAACATAAGGAGAGTCGACCATGAATGACAGCGTCCGGTTTAGACAGAGCGACGCTGGCCAGATGTGCTGTTACCGGGCGAATTGCCTGATGGGAGAAGGGGCCAGTGCAACCAGGTTTGAAGCGGTGAATGATCACGAGAGATTCTTCAGGCGTTTCTGCTAGCGAAGCGGTGGATCGAGGCGGTAGTGATTAACTAACGAGGTTCGTTATGACACGAATATTGTGGGAATTTGAAAATGCATGTTCATGACCACAACGATACCGGTAGCTCCAGGCGAATTGGCCTCGTGTTTTTCCTCAATCTGAGCTTCACCGTCATTGAGTTCATCGGTGGGGTCCTAACCAATAGCACAGCGATCATGGCCGACGCTGTGCATGACCTTGGGGATTCAGTGTCCATCGGCGGAGCGTGGTTGCTTGACCGTTTGAGTAAAAGGTCGCCGGACGATTATTTTACATATGGCTACCGTCGACTCAGTTTGTTAGGGGCACTAATTAATGGCCTTGTACTGGTTGCGGGTTCCATCTGGGTGCTAAGTGAGGCTGTTCCACGATTGGCTGATCCAGTCATGCCCGTCACCGAAGGCATGGTGGCTCTGGCCTTGTTGGGAGTTAGTGTCAACGGTGTTGCCGCATACCGCCTTAGCAAGGGAAGGACACTTAACGAAAAGGTGCTGAACTGGCATTTACTGGAGGATGTGCTGGGTTGGGTGGCGGTTCTAGTCGTATCAGTCATTTTGATGTTCACAGACTGGCCGATTCTTGATCCGTTGTTATCCGTAGCGTTTACACTGTTTATCCTCATGAATGTAATGCGAAATCTGTGGGCGACAGGCAAGTTATTCGTGCAGGCTGCTCCAAACAAAACGCTTACAAACAAGGTTCGAAAAATCCTGCTGAATATCGAGGGTGTACGTGATATTCACCATCAGCACCTGTGGTCGTTGGATGGAGAACATCACGTACTTACTGCGCATGTTGTGGTGGAACATCAGGGCCGATTCGATCCAGAATTTTATTCCGATATTAAGAGGTCGATTTCTAACAGTCTGGAGGGCCTCCAACTGTCTCATACGACTATCGAAATTGAACTGGAAAAAGAGACCTGTCGCGATGAATCCAGGTGAAACCTACGCCTGTAAATACGACATACGTCGCAATGAACTGGAAAGTCCACTATTTAGGAATTATTAGAAGGCTCTACCATGCAGAGATCAGGTCAAACGCGCGTCCCGACCATTGCTGAAATGTCACCGGGCCTGTAGGTCATCCAGGGCCATCGCCATGTGGAAAATGGATACTGCGATCATGAAAATCAGAGCGAACCTCGGCGTATGCGCCCGAGCGGTCCCCCTGCGCCTCGAACGTGATAGGTTCGCAGATAGCAATGCTGGGTATGGTAATAAGCATGTTTGCACCGTGTGACACCTAGCTTGGTGAGGTGACTATAGGGTCGTGGAAAATTTGATCAACGACCGCATTGCGCTGATTGTGCCTGGTCGGAATAGAGCATTATGCTGAGCTGGAAACCGGTACCTATTCTAAGGGGTGTCCAATGTCACCACTGACTACACTATGCTTGTTCCTAGCGACGGCTTTGGCAGAGATCATCGGCTGTTATCTGCCGTATCTATGGTTGTGTGAGGGGAAATCAGTCTGGCTATTAGCGCCTGCAGCTCTCTGCCTTGCAGTGTTCGCGTGGTTACTGACCCTGCATCCAACAGCCGCAGGCAGAGTATATGCGGCCTATGGTGGCTATATATATTTGTAGCAATCCTGTGGTTGTGGGCAGTCGATGGAATTCGTCCAACCGCTTGGGACATAGTAGGTTCGGGGATAGCAATATTCGGTATGGCAATTATCATATTTGCGCCGCACTCCCCATCAACAGATGACTGCAGCACTGCACATGTCGTCGAATCTATTGGCTCGCAGTGTTACACAGCCCTAAATCGACGGTGGACAGACAGTAAATGTGATTGCAGGGCCGGACTGGATGGGGTAGGATACGCGCCGCCCCTTAGGGGAGTAGTCTTCTCCTGGCGAGAGAGCCTGTCAACATACTTGAACCCTCAATGGTTCATGGCAGGTTCCTGCCGCTCTTGGCGGTAGTGGCAAGACCTGAGGCAATGCAAAGCACCCAGAGCGGGAGTGAGTTGCGTTGCCTTTGTCTTTCACTTATCCCGCCAGAGTATCTTCAATGGACGCATTTCTTACTCCTACGCTAACGGTCGCTCTGGCCGAAATCGGCGATAAGACCCAACTTTTATCCCTGGTTCTCGCTACGCGCTTTCGTAACAAGTGGGGTATTGTCCTCGGAATCCTGGTTGCAACTCTGGTCAACCATGGTGTTTCTGCTTGGCTAGGTGGCTGGATTGGTCAGTTTCTCCAAGGCCCGAAAGGCCGCTGGCTGATCGGTGCTAGTTTCATCGCACTTGGCCTGTGGCTGCTGATCCCGGACAAAGATGATAGTGGCGAAGGTAAGTTTCAGCACTTGGGGGTCCTAGGGATTTTGCCCCCAAATATTGCAAAAACCGCCAGAGGCCGCGCCAGCCGTGACTTCTGGAGGCCCATTACTTATCGTTTGTCGGCCGGTAGCCTTCAATCGATGCCATTAAATCCTCAAGTTTTGGCAGATCGCCTGTCTGTGCGAACGTGTATCTACCCCGGAGGTTGATATTCTCCCAGGCTACAGGTGAGGCCCGCTTTACTGTCTCCAAAGATATTGCATTGCCTTGATCCTCAAAGCTGTCCAGCAGATTGCTGAGCACTTTTGAGTTGAAGTAGATGATGGCGTTTGCCACCAGTCTGGCACTTTCGTTCCAGATCTGGATCTCCTCGTCGCTATTGCCCCGGAATCGGTCGCCATTGACGTGGCTAATCGCCCGTCGCAGCTGGTGATAGGCTTCACCCCGATTCAACGCTCGCTGCACGTGATTTCTGAGACTGGCGTCGTCAATGTAGTTCAGCAGATACTGGGCTTTCAGCAGCCGGTTATATTCGGTCAACGCCTCCAATAACGGGTGAGTGTGCTTGTAGCCGGATAGTTTACGCACTAACCTGGCCTGGCTGGTCTTCCGCTGAGCCAAAGAGACGGCAATCCGCTGTATGGTGTCCCAGTGAGCCATGATGCGCTGCGTGTTGATCGGCTTGCGCAACGATATATTCACTTGCTGGTTCTTGTCTTCGGTGATGTTGAATAGTTCATTGATGACCCTGCCAACCTGGGCATATCGGGGTGCAAACCGATATCCGAACAGGTCGAGCAGGGCAAAGTTCACATGGTTTACTCCATGAGTGTCAGTTGAGAGCATGTCGGGGACAATTTCAGTACTGTTGTTCATCAACAGGTCAAAGATGTAATGGGACTCGTGTTCGTTGGCCCCGATTACCCGGGCATTGATGGCCATATGATTGGCATTCAGACTGACCGCGGACACGCCTTTGCTGGTTCCGAAGTATTTTGAGGAATACCGTGTGCGGAATGTCTCGCGTTTGGCTTCGAACTTCTGACCATCGGCACTGGCGTGCAGACTATCTTCCTGAATGTTGTAGTGCTTGAAAATACTCAGTTGCGTGGTCGCGTTGTTGATGCGGTCATTGGACGCATTCAGGGTTTCTAACCGAAGGTAGTTTGCTTGGATTGTGCTGAGTTGTTCATAGGTGCGGTCAGATATTTGCGCGATGCCATAGATGCCCTGATTAGTGGCATTGGCAATCAATATCGCCAGCAGGTCCACTTCGTACTGACGGCTTTTCGAGTTCATGCCCAGCACATGTTGGAAGTCATCAATGAACCCGGTGTCCCGGTCCACTACGCGCAATACATCGGTGATGCTGACCGCTTTCATTTGCTGGAAGAACGGGTTATTCACCAGGTGTTTCTTGCTGGCTGTAGGCAACCGCCAGTGATGTTTGCCATCTTTCGGCCTCAGAATGACGTCCCTGTTATCTGAACACTCCAGATAGTGGCTGACGTCGTGCAACCGAAGCGTCAGCTCATCCGCCATCCGTGGTATCAGACGTTTCGGATCCTCGCTGATATTGGGTTGCTGAGTGCTATCAACCAATGCCTGCTTCTGGTTTTTCCAGATCTCTGGCTTCACCAGATCATCTTCTAGCGCCCGATATCGAATGACTTCCGGCAGCGTCAACTGGCCGTTCAACCGGTTGGGTATCTGCAGATACAAAAACCATTCATACCTGGATTTGTCTATACTGCAATCGGGTTTCGACAGCAATGGCCGTGTGGCTTTCGGTAGTAAGCGCTGATCAATGCAGGTATCGCCGAGCATACTACCGGCGATCAAATCCCATCGAGCTTGGTCCAGGGCCCAGGCTAACCGCCGTGTTTTGTCAGTACCGTCAAAACGCAGGCAGCAAAAGAGCGAACGCAACAGTCCGGTTCGCAATGCGGACTCCGTATCCAGGTGCTGCCAGAATGCCTCCTCCGCCGACTGTTTCTGATTACTCAGGTATCGGCAGACTGAGCTCAGGTCGCTGACATTGAGAAACTGGAATGCCCGTTGCTGTACAGCGTGAAACGACGTATTGGGGTCAATGCTGTCATCAACGAACAGGTGTAAGATATCAGCAGCTTTGCTCACATTGCGAGCGGCCTTTTGCCAATCCCGGTAGACCCGTTCCCGGGCCATTTGACGGGCACGTTGCTTCACTTGTCGGAGGTGATGTATAAACCCTTCCGCAATACGATCCAGGGCCTGCTGGTGCCGCGACTGCAGATAGCACAGCAAGTACAGGCGCTGGTTAGCAAGCGATTGACGTTTAAGTTTGGCACCGTAATAGTCAACTCGTTCGGCATAGTGTTGCTGGTTTTTCTGAGAAAGAAAAAGTGACTCCAGTACAGTCGCCACATCATTCATCCACGGCTGAATATGGTGATACACGGCTATTTCTTTTTGCAACTCGGTGCCGGTAAAATTGCGGGCGCTCTGGCGCAGTTGCTGGAATGTAAACTGGCCTTCACCGGAAACCAGTGTGAGCAACATAGCTGATAGACCTTGGCTGCAAGCGGCGTCGATCTGGTCATACAATCGTTTCTGGTGCTGGCCAATAGCCTGACTGACGATCTTCTGCAGCGTACTATAGGCAGGAATTGCGATTTTCTGGCGAGCCAAATATTCGATCGCAGCGTCAAAGAGTGCTCGAGGTTCCACCCAGCTTTCAGCACAGGTACACAAGTGTTCAACAAGCTGTGGCTGATGTCTTTTATCGTTCCAGTTGCTGACGCCGACAATCGATAGAACACGCGCATAGATGCGGGATTTTTGGTCCGGTTTCAGGCTAAAACGCCTGAACGTAAGGTCCCTATAGTGAAATCGGGCTATGAATGCCAAGTCGTCCTGCATTGACTTGTACCTTGGGTTAAGCAGGACCGGTTTGCATTTGAAGTAGCCCAGCAACGCAATTGCCACACAACGATATTTGCGTTGCCTTATTCTCGATATCTCCGCTAGTTCTTTGTCATTCAGCGCAAAGTAGAACCGTTGGTAGGACTCATTGAAGGATGGGACGCCGTATAGATCCTCGACTTCGGCAGCATTGAGGATGGATAACCGCTTGTTTCTGCTCATTCTTTGACCTAAAGGTCGAAGAAAATACCGAATTTCTCAGCGGATTAGAAACTAATAGCCCCCTGCAGGCCACGAGTGGCGGGGCCTCCGGCGGTTTTTGCAATATTTGGAGGCAAAATCCCTAGGACCCCATGATGCCTCTCGAACTAGTTGGTAGCGATAGTATGCGTTACATCATGCAGACTGTGGGACCCATTTTGGCCGCAGCGATACTCATGGGCTGCGATGGCGAACCCCAAAATGGCACAACCAGTACTGGGATTACTCCACAGCCCTCGTCACCCGTTGTAGTATCGATTACGAGTCCGGAAATAGCGGCATTATCTGAGCCTATTTTTGTTACCGGCACCATTCTCGCACGCCGCTCCACCAATATTTCGCCGATGGTTGGTGGCCTCATCGAAGAAATCTATGTCAACGTTGGAAGCCGTGTTGAAGAAGGGCAGCCCTTGCTGCGTATGCGCCAGAAAGATTTCGAGATTAATGTCCTGCGTCTTTCTGAGGCTAAGCGCCTGGCAGAGGCAGAGTACAAAGACTCGGTACGCGATCTTGAAAACGCCATCGCACTCAGAGAGAAGCAAGCATTCTCTGTCGAGCAACTCGATGACAGGCGCACACAAGTTGAGGTATCGGCTGCGAAGCTCGGTATTGCAAGCGCCAATCTTGCCGAGGCGCAGAAGGAACTGGACGACTCAATAACCCGAGCACCCTACCGTGGCGTTATCACCCAGAGACATGTGGATGAAGGCGCATACGTCCCATCAATCATGCGCTCTGAGCACCCAGTCCTCCAAATCCAGGAGATTGATGTCATGGTGGCACTGGTGTTCGTGCCCGAAGTTTATTTAACTTCCATTCAGTTGGGTACGCTCGGAAGGGTTCACATACCGAGTATGAATCAAACCTATGAGTCGGAAGTGGCGCTGATCAACGATCGAATAGACCACAAAACTCGCACTATCGATGTAAGACTGGGAATACCAAATGTGGATTATGCGATCAAACCTGGGCTTTTCATTGAAGTCGAGCTGATGCCCATTTCAAGACAGGGGCTAGTGTTATCACCCAACGCTACTATGGGACTGGGAAGCAGCCGCTCTGTCCTGGTGGTTGAAGATGGCGTAGTTAGTCAACGCACAGTGCAAGTACGTGAGCTTAGTGATGGTCGGCTTGAGATACTCCAGGGCATAAGTTCAAATGCGATCCTTGTTGTAGGCCCCAGTATGCGCAAGGTTTCTGATGGTTCACGGGTCGCAATTTCAGAACATCCCTATGTGGATAGCTGACCTCTGCATTCGCCGGCCAGTGCTGGCGATCATGATGACCGCTGCGCTCATGATGCTGGGCGTGGTCTCCATGGATCGAATAAGCATCGATCTGTTCCCGAGCGTTGAAGTGCCCATTGTAACGGTCGAAACAATACTCGAAGGAGCCTCTCCCAGCACGGTAGAGACAGAAGTTACCGAGAGGCTTGAAGAAGAGCTAATCGCTATATCTGGCGTCGATACGATGCGCTCGATTAGCGGTGACGGTTTTTCACAGATAATCCTTGAATTCGATATGGAGGAAAATCCCAACCTGAAGGCCCAGGAGATACGGGACAAAATCAGTCAAACTATGCCGCATCTGCCTGACACGGTTAATCAGCCTGTCGTCTCCATTCTTGATCCGGATTCTGAACCCATTGTCTCGGTGATTGTATCCGGCCCCCGTCCAGTGGGTGAACTCACAGCCTTCGCCAAAGATGTCGTCAAAGAGCGTTTGCAGAGAGTGCCTGGCGTTGGCAGCGTGATTCTTGTCGGGGGCCGCGAGCGGGAAGTACGCATCTGGTTGAAAGCCCCACAAATGCGGGGTTACGGCGTAATTGCGGCCGATGTAATCAGCGCTATCCAACGTGAGCATGCTGACATCCCTGGCGGCCGCCTGGATTACCACAGCGGGTCCACGGAACTGACCATCAAAACCATGGGCGAAGTAACCAGCTTAAAAGAGTTGGGTGAAATCATTATTTCTCGCGATGATAAGGCGATGGTGCGCTTGATAGATGTTGCCGAAGTTGAGGATGGTCTGGAGGATGAACGCAGCTACGCGGAGCTAGATGGTAGAACAGGAGTAAGCCTCGAAATTCGCAAACAATCTGGAACCAATACCACCAGTATTGCCAAAGCAGTTAAGGCAGCGCTGACCAAACTTCAGACAGAAACACCAGCTGAAATCAACATTGTCACGGTAAGGGACAGTTCGCGATTTATCGGGTCCGCAGTGCGAGACGTGTCAAACGATATTTTGCTAGGCATCCTCCTGGTTGTCATTGTCACACTTTGCTTTTTACTCAGCGTACGCGCCACGCTAATTGTTGCAACCGCTATTCCAACGGCAATCATCGCTACTTTTTTCGCTTTCTACCTACTCGATTTTTCTATCAATATGGTATCGCTGATTGCCATATCACTGTGTGTCGGCCTGCTCGTAGACGATGCCATAGTTGTGCTGGAATCTATACACCGCGAAGTTGAAGCTGGGCTCGACCTCAATGAAGCTGCTTCAACGGGCACGCGAAAAGTTGCCACTGCCGTCATCGCATCCACCCTTTGTGTGATGGCGGTGTTCTTGCCGATTTCCTTTACCACAGGTCTGGTTGGTGTGTTTTTCTATCAATACGGTGTCACCATTGCTGTGGCAGTAGCACTATCTCTGTTTGTTTCCGTTACCCTTACGCCTATGTTGAGCTCTCGTTTGCTCAAAAAAAGTTCCGGCCATAGAGGAATGTTTGCGCTACTGGATAAGGGCTATGTGCTTCTGGAAACAACCTACGTTAAGGGCGTTCGCTTCGCACTTCGCGCTCGCTGGCTTGTTCTGCTGTTGGCCGCTGCCACTGTCGGTATGGGTGTTTATAATGCGGGTCAGGTTCCCCTCTCATTTACGTCCGCAACTGATAGAAGCGAGTTTCTCGCCAAAGTCGAGCTTCCTCTGGGAACCGGTCTTACCCAGGCCAAGCGTGTTGCCACTCAAGTGAGTAAAACTGTCAGTGACCTGGAACATATTGAATTGGTGTTCACTGTTATTGGCTCCGGCGCTCAGGCCAAGGCAAACGAACTATCATTCTATTTTGGTCTGTCGCCGAAACAACAAAGGAGCAGTCATCAGTATGAAGTGATGGATGACGTCCGCACAGCGCTCGCTTTGGCCATACCCGATGCCAAGCACATCTCTTTGACAGATGTGCCCTGGATATCCGGAGGAGGATTCTTTGGTGCCGACATGGAGATGGCTTTAAGCGGCGATGATTTAGAACAACTTCGAACATACGCGGATACTATCACGAGCCAGATGGAAGAATCTGGCCTCTTCAGGGATATCAAGTCCAGCTATGAGCCAGGCAAGCCTGAATTGCAGGTTACGATAAACCGGCGCAGGGCCGCTGATTTGGGCATTTCGGTTCGAGATATCGCCGCTACTGTTGGAGCCACGATGGGTGGTGTAGATGTTACAAGTTACGAAGAGTTCGGTAATCGCTATGACGTGCGCCTGAGATATGCAGAAACGTACCGCGACGAGATCGGAAAGTTTGACCTCATTCAATTACGCGCGGCAGACAACAGCTTAATAGATTTCCGTAACGTCGCAGAGGTAAGCGTAACCAGTGGCCCGGCACAAATCGATCACTACAATCGGGCTCGAAAGATCGGTATTTCTGCAAACGCTCCCGCTGGGATCGCGACAGGCGAGCTGATGAAAAAAATGGATGAGATTATTAGTGATCTCGATATGGCCACAGGGTACGAGAGTTCATATCTAGGCACTTCAGAGCAAATCAATGATATTGTCGAGGCAATAATTTTTGCACTAACAATGTCGATGCTCAGTCTATACATGATTCTGGCTAGTCAATTCAACAGCTATACTCAACCAGTAGTGATCATGCTTACCGCTCCGCTGTCTTTTGTGGGCGCATTCAGCTTGCTCGCATGGACTAACTCCGAGCTTTCAGTCTTGACACAAATCGGTCTGGTCGCGCTAATGGGTCTGGTTATGAAAAACGGCATTCTTCTGGTGGACTATGCCAATCAGGCCATAGAGCAAGGCCACAGCGCAGCGGAAGCTATGATCGAAGCGGCTCATTTACGCTTACGCCCAGTACTGATGACTGCGTTCTCTACCATATTCGGTATGATCCCTATAGCGCTGGCCACGTCTGATGGCGCTGAGTTACGCACTTCAATGGGTATACTCGTAATAGGCGGACTAATTTCCTCAACCGTGCTTACCTTATTTGTTGTTCCAGTGGTTTACACATTACTCGCCGACGCCGAAAGTCAGCTTGCCCGTCTATTAAAATCGGAAATCTGAACAAGATGGATACACTCCAACTGGAAAAAGTTTACGAGTTGTTCAGCGCCGGGATCGGTGCTCACAGTGATATGTCACTGAAATTTGTTTCTACCGAGGAAAACCAAGTCGTATTGGAAATGCCTTTCCAGGAAAAGCATGCAACAGCGCACGAAAATGGTTCGTTGCACCCTGGCGCTCTGGCAGCCGCACTGGACAGTGCCTGCGGTTTCGTAGTCCTCCAAAGCCTCGCGGTGCCACAGGCCATTGCGACCATCAACCTGCGAATCGACCACATACATTCCGCCCCCGTAGGCACTGATGTTCGAATCCAGGCGGAGTGCTACCAGCAGATTAACGGGTTTGCCTATGTCAGTGCATTCGCCAGCAGCCTGGACGGAAGAAAGATGTTGTGTAACGCGCAAGGTATTTTCAAAATTGGCAGCCCAGGTCCTGCCCTGGATCGAAGCTTGCTCTATCGACGAGGTGATTAATCAAGATGGACAAACATCTACTCCAGTTTCTCGACGAGACGCCCTATGCGAAAAATTACGGGACCGAGCTTGTCAGATGCGAACCAGATGTCGAATGCCTGACTCCTTGGGCAGAGCATTTTACTGGTAACCCATTGTTGCAAGCGTGGCACGGAGGAGTAGTTGTAGGCGTTCTCGAGCTTACCGGTGCGTTGCAAACTTTAAAGGTATCAGCCGACGAAGTGTGCCCACTCCTATCAGCCAACATCAATTTTCTACGTCCCACCAAGGGTGATCTAGCCGTGCATACACGCGCTTACCTTGTTCGAAGTGGGAGGCAGATTCTGAATATCGATGTCATCGCCTGGCAAATCTCGCTGCAAGAGCCCACTGCTGCGGCAACACTGACTTTTGCAAGACGTAGTTAGTCACCATCCTTCTGTTCGATTTAACGCTAAATTCACGAAAAACCACCCCGTACCGCCTGCGTTCCGGCGCGAGCTCATTAGCCGCTCGCCCGAGAGAATTCTCGGTAAGAGTCTGGAAGAACACTCTTCCCCCAAGGCAATGGTGGATTTTTGCGGGTACAAATGTGCAGTTTTCGTCCGGCGTTGATAGGCTTTTCACAGCGGAGCATATCGTTTTCCGCATCAAAACCCCACGTCACTAAGGCGCGAAGCGAGTAGTGACGTGGGCAGCGCGCACATTGCGGCAATCTTGGTAACACCGAGGCTTAACGTCTTTTCAGGGGTGGTTACAGTGGAACCACCCCCTCAAAGGTGGATTGGGTCGTGTAGGCACAGTCAAATATGGCCAAAATTGCATTGCAGAGAGCTTTCAGGGCGTTTGATGGCAGCAAGTTTTCAGCTGCCGGGCAGAAACCACTCCCGATTCAGGTGAAGTTCTCTGTGACACGCGTATTCTGTGTTCCTATAATCGGCCCCAACACTGAATTTTGTCGCTGCCACTGCGCTTAAAGTGGCAAGGAAGACCCCACCTTGCGAAAGCGAACGGGGTAGGTGGATTCAGGTAGTTTTGGAATCTGCTGAACGCGTCACTCAGGACCCTTCTTGACGCAACGGTCAGCGATGACCGGGTCCCTCTTCGAACTATCGCAGTGCCGCTTCGTCTGGGTACCGCACCTTCAAATCCCTCCCGCCTGGTACGGGGATCGGTTCCATAAGCGCTGTGGATGGCCGGGCATATATGCCGGCCTGAAAGACAGTTTCTTCAACCACGCAAACGCACTGGCGGTCAGTGCGCTCTGCTCAACTTAAAAAGGAGAAATCCACCACCAGCCTTTGGCTGGATGACCGTTGGTTTGCACGGGCCAGTTTTCTTGCGAAAACACACCGTGCTGTCTATGGCCAGACACATTCAGGTCAACCGGGATTGGTGTCCCGTGATCGTACCGCTCGTCGGACCTGCGCAGCATTGTTGCCAGGTGATCAGAAACACTCACCGGTGGAAACAACACTATGCGAGACCTGAACTACCAACTGAAACTCTTGTGCAAACACAGCCATGAAGGCAGCTTCGAAACCCGCGTAGGCCGTGAGCGCCAGTTGAGCGCAATCGCCAACCAGTTGCACGAGCTGGGCTTCCGGCAATTGAAGGCCTCCTCCCTCAAACAAAAGCATGTCCAGGCCCTGGTGGACGAGTGGCTGAAACAGAACCTTTCACCCGGCACCATCAAGAACCGGATGAGCTGTTTACGCTGGTGGGCCGAGAAGGTTAACAAGCGGGCCGTGGTTGCCAGCTCCAACGACTTTTATGGCATACCGGACCGGCAGTTCGTATCCGGCACCAGCAAGGCCAAGGACCTGAAAAGGGACCAACTCGCCCTGGTGAAAGATGAATATGTGAGGATGAGCCTGCGCCTGCAACAGGCCTTCGGGCTTCGACGGGAGGAAGCCCTGAAGATCCAGCCCCGCTGGGCAGACCGGGGTGATCACCTGCACCTCAAGGCCAGTTGGACCAAGGGCGGACGGGAACGCACCGTCCCCATCCGCACCCTGGAACAACGCGCCCTGCTGGAACAGGCCAAGCGGCTGGCCGGTTTCGGCTCGCTGATCCCCCGGGGCCGGCAATACATCGAGCAGCTCAGGATCTACGAACGCCACACCGCCAACGCCGGCTTATCCAAAATGCACGGCCTGCGCCATGCCTATGCCCAGCAGCGGTACCGGGAACTCACAGGTTGGCCCTGCCCCCATGCGGGCGGGCCCGCCAAAGAGCAATTAACCGGGTCACAGCGTCAGGTCGACCAGCAGGCCCGCCTGACCATCAGTGCTGAAATAGGCCATGTCAGAGCCCAGATAACTGCTGTGTACATAGGCAGATAGGGCATGCAGATCCAACCCCGCCTGATCCGACTCCGCGATGCCCCGGCCTACCTCGGGATCAACAAGAATACTTTTAATCGCGTGGTGCGCCCTGCCCTGTCTGAGGTTTCCCTGGGACAACAAACCATTCTCTTCGACAGACTTGAAATCGACGCCTGGGCGGAGGACTATATCCAACGCAACGGGCGTCGTCCTTTAGGCTCAATTCTGGAGGACGATTTATGTCAAAGCGCAACAAAATGCCGGGGCTCCGCCTCAAAAACGGGATCTGGCATATCGAAAAACGCTCGCAGTACGCCCCCGGCGGCTGGCTCCGCGAAAGCACAGGAGTATCTGGCCGCACTGAGGCAGAGCAAAAACTGATCCGTCGACTGGCGGAGATTCAAGGGGAGGCAAAGCAACAAGCCGCAGCGGTTTATACCTTCGAGGCAGCGGCACTGCGATACCTCGAAGATATTGCACAGTCGTCATCGGCAGAAACGATAGCGATACATCTGGACCAGTTGTTCGTGTATATCGGCGCACTGCCCCTGGAGCAGGTCCACGACGGCACTTTAAAGCCATTCGTGGATGAGCGGCTCCGTCTGGGGAAGGCCCCGAAATCCATTAACAATGCGATTGGTACAGCCAGTGCAGTTCTCAATCGCGCGGCGCGGGTATGGCGAAATGAGCAAGGGCTGCCGTGGCTAAAACAGGCACCGCCCAAACTCAGTCGGCTATCGCTCAAGGGGTGCCAGAAAAGACCGTACCCCTTGTCGTGGGAAGAACAGGACAGGCTTTTTTCAAGGCTCCCCCGCCACCTGGCGGATGCCGCGATGTTTGCGGTCAATACGGGATGCCGGGAACAAGAGGTCTGCCAGCTGCGCTGGGCATGGGAGGTAAAACTGGATGATCTATCCACTTTCGCCTTTGTCCTGCCCGAGTCGATCACCAAGACCAGTACCGAGCGGGTGGTGGTGCTCAACACGGTCGCGAAGGCAGTAGTCGATTCACGGCGGGGGATCCACGAGGACTTCGTGTTTACCTATCGGGGCAACCCGGTCGGGAAGTTACGGACCAGCGCGTGGATCAGGGCCTGGACGAAGGCCGGGTTACCGACGGACAGCACCATACTCAAAGGCGTTCACAATTTGCGCCATACGTTCGGCCGAAGGCTGCGAGGCGCGGCGGTTCCACTGGAAACACGCAAGGCGCTGCTGGGGCATGCCAGTGGTGATATCACCACCCACTACTCGGCAGCCGAACTCGGCGAACTGCTGGATGCCGCGGAGAAGGTGACCGATCGTGGGCGCGCGCAATCGCCCACCCTGACAGTGATAAAGCGGCAGAAGGAGGAAAGTGTCGGAAAACTGCCGGAAATGCGCGGGAAGGTTAGTGGCTGCTAAGCTGCAGACCCTTACGGAATTGGCGCGCCTGGCACGATTCGAACGTGCGACCGCCTGGTTCGTAGCCAGACATAACTTTAATCAAACTGTCGCTGTGGGCTTCGTAGATAGCTTGCTAACTGATTTGGCGGGTTTACCTCGGTAGTCCTTTCGTGTCTCCCGGCAGCCGTCCTTATAGCTTGAACAGCCCCAGAAGAATCCGTGCTTTCCTTTGATCCGGCGGAGTTTTCCACCGCAACCATCACCGGTACAGGGGTACGTTGGTGGCTTTGCTTTATCTTTTCCTGATACACGCGGCTTACGACCGTGTTTTGTCTTTGGTGCGGGCTTACCCGTGCCTTTCAGAGCCGCAGGAATGGAGAGGCCACCGGCTCCCTCTCCCACCAGATGTTCCACATGGCCCTGAATGCTGCTCATAAAATAATCAAGCGTCTCGTCACCTTCGACGATCTGGCTCAGATTGAGCTCCCACAATGCGGTCATATCCGGTAGTGTTACGTACTCGGGCAGGGCGTCGATCAGGGTTTTACCCAGATCGGTAGATGTCACGATCTTGCGGTGTTTCTCTAGATAGCCGCGCTTGAAAAGGGTATCCAGGATCGTCGCCTGTGTGGCTGGCGTCCCGAGGCCATCGGTCTCCTTTAGCACCTTGCGGATCAGGGGATCTTCCACGAACCGCGCCACGCCGGTCATCGCATCGAGCAATGAGGCCTCGGTAAAGGGTTTCGGTGGCGTGGTTGTCTTTTCCTGTACGGCAGCTTCTAACACCGTTACCGCCTGGCCGGGAGTGAGGATTGGCAACGGCGATCCGCCCAGTTCATTTTGGTCTTGAACTTTCGGCTCAGGCTTTGGTGGGACTGCACGCCGCCAGGCGTACCAGCCGGCGGTGGTTTCCAACTCCTGCTTGGCGCGGAGCAGCTCATCGCCGGCCGTAGTGGATACCACAATGTCTAAGCGGGTTTTCTCGAGTTCTCTTGGTGGCAGAAACTGCAGCAAGTAGCGGTGGGCCACTAGGCTATAGATGAATTGTTCGTCGCTGGACAAGCTGGCGGCTGACTGGCTTTTGGTGGTGGGGATGATCGCGTGGTGCGCCGTGACCTTCTTATCATTCCAGCACAGACGTCACCGTCCAGCAATGGATTGATGAGGGTGGATTGTCCGGCCGCACCACCACTCTTGACGGCATCTGCGAGATACATCGACGGTTTGGCGGCGAGCGGGCTCGTATGACACCCGGTGAACTTCGTGATCGAGACGTGATCGTCGGCGCCCATGTGCCCGTCAGCCCGGGCGCCCTGCCCCGCTTTCTCCGTCGTTTCGAGCAGGTCTATGGTCGACTCGGCAAGGCACAGACAACGATCTCCGCTGCAGCTGCCCATCACCGCCTCCTCTGGATACACCCCTTTCTGGATGGTAATGGCCGCGTTGCCCGCCTCATGTCCTACGCCATGTTAAGAGAAGCGCTCGATACCGGCGGTATCTGGTCCATCGCCCGTGGTCTGGCCCGGCAGGAGGCACGCTATAAACAGCACTTGATTGCCTGCGACCAACCTCGTCGTGGTGACCTTGATGGCCGCGGCAGTCGCAGTGAAGCGGCACTTGCAGAATTCACCGAGTTTTTTCTGCAGACCTGTATTGATCAGGTGGACTTCATGGAGCAACTCGTCCGGCCCAGCAAACTGCGCGAACGCATTCGACTCTGGGTCGAGGAAGAAATCCGTACAGACAGTCTACCGCCAAAAGCCGGCCACATACTGGAAGCCGTCCTCTATCGCGGAGAGCTTCCTCGCGGTGACGTTCCCGACATTGTCGGGACTGGCGATCGCCAAGCCAGGCGCATTGTTTCAGCGCTCATGCAAAAGGGCGTATTGCATTCAGCCAGTCCCAGAGCGCCTCTGCAGATTGCCTTCCCGGCACGACTGGCCGGACGCTGGATGCCAGGGCTGTTCCCTGAAGCGGCCAGTTGACTACCATCTATATCCTCCGAAAAAGCGGCAGGCTGCGGGAACATACCCTTCTTACAACAAGCTGGCATTACAATTCGGGCGGTGGAGGTGTAGGCTAGGCGTCCTTAGGACGCCTAGCCTACACCTCCAGCCCCTATATTTTCCGGCCCTGCAGGCAATCCACACACAGACCGTTTTGGATTTTCAGTAGACGTCGCTAATTCCCTGACATGTCAGCCCGATTCTTCGTGTTCCGCCTCGAGTTCTTGGGAAACCTCCTGGTGCGCCGTTACTTCTGGCACTCTCCCGGATACAGCATTTCCATCAGGACACCCTCCCCTTCCTTCATATCCAGCGTCTCGCACACCGTTTCAAAATGCTCATGCTGGAAATTGGATGCCAGAAAGTCTTTATAGGAGACGACTTCTGCTCGCACTCGCTGGCTGGCCCAGTGACCCGCGTTATCCTGCCTGTCGATGAACTCCACCATTTGTTCAAGGCGGTGGATCGTGTCCAGTACATCGCCCAACTCATTAATATGGTTCCGCAGTGATTTCGCATTTTCCTTCCGCTGCCGGATGCGTGCCTGTCGTTCGGCTTCTTTCTCTTGACGACGTTCTTCTTCCTCAATAAGCAGGCGTTTCTCCTTGGCTTCCACCGCCGCTGCCTGCAACCACACGAAAATATCCAGAGCGCGCTCTTCTAGAGTAGTGGCTTTGGTATCCCGCCAGCGTCGCTCGTTCTTGGAAAGATCCAGACGCCAGTCAGACTGATTATCACTGATATGGAAGATCAATCGCCCAGAGGGGTAGTAGTCCCAGGTTCGGTAGGATTTTCTATCACTGCTGCCCGACCACCTCAGGCGGCGCGCCTCGTACTCCAGTTCTTCCTTGGTCGGCGTATGCGGTTTCTGGTTCCGGGTTTCATACAGCGTGAACTCGAAAGTCTCCTCGCCCACTTTCCAGAAGCAGTTGCTCTTCTCAAGATACAGCTCATGGCCCAGTTTGCTTGCAAGAGCGGCCATTGACTGAAGAAGGCGGAATGCCCTGGCTTTGCTGGAATCACTCAAACAGGTCTTTTTCCAGTAAGAGTCGCCCAGGTCCCGAAACCCGTACTGATCTTTCTCGGTTTCCTCCAGCAAAGTACGCAGAGCATCCACAAAAGGATGGAGGGTGCGTGGCAACCGCTCGACCAACCTGAAATCGGCGGCAATTTGTTCGCGGTAGCTAAGCGCCTGCGATTCGATGGCCGTCACCGCTGGGGAGCGTGTCTTCACCGGCCTGGGCTGGATATTCACAAGGGCATCAGCGGGCTCCAGACTGGTACGCAATCTGGGTTTTGACACTTTCTTGCCGCTCTTGAGCTTTGCCCAGTAACCCCTGGAGGGCGTAGGAATGTGATGTTTCCGGCAGTGATTCTTCACTGCAACATCAGAAACTCCGAGAGACTCCGCTACCCGGGTCACCGGCTGTGACCACACCAGGTCAAACAATTCCTGTCGTGTCATTCGTATACTCCGTCGGACTTTCGCTCTACAAGCCACTGCAACTTACACATTGGCATCCGTGTTTTGTGGTATTTCCGCTGCACCATTAGATTGGTGAGTTTATACGTAGTCAGGCTACGCAAACCGCGACGTTCTTGTTGAGCGGAGCGATACAGTAGTGACGGGCTCATTTTATGGGATGACAAACGTCCTCCTGTATGGGGGCAGACTTGCTGCGCCTGTCGACTTTCGGCCTTATCCAGATTGAGAGGGCGTGATTGATCAGTGATCAATGCCCTATAGGTGACTTTGCAGTTGTACACTCCGGGGAGCTGCACACACATGATGTACGTCTTGATTTTGTGTACATGACCCGAACGAGAGCCTATTGCGTCCGGTAACCTTATGTATTTATTAGATAAATATACAGACAAGGGGCACATGTACACCACTAGACACCGTACACTTTTAATGTACAATTGATTTTTGTGTACGAAGCTGGTGCAGAAAATGGAGAATCAGATTCTTGAGAGGGCGATCACTGCACTCACCGCAGAGGTCCCTCTACAGGTTGCGATCAGAGACCGTGAGGTTGCTATTGGGAGATATCGCGCGGATGCGCTTATCGAACTTGGCGATGATGCCGTGCCCTATGCGGTTGAAATAAAGCCCCGAGCCGCTCAGGCGAACCTGGGTGCGCTTGTCGAACAATTGCGCCTCATACAAGATCACTATGGCGTAGATAGAGGCATGCTCGTCACCGACTATGTAAACCCGAACCTTGCCGCACGACTGAAACAGCTGGAGCTCCAGTTTATCGATGCCGCGGGTAATGCCTACATCAACGCACCCGGAAATTTCATCTATGTCCGGGGAAACAAGCTGCTTCAGGAATTCACAGCGAAGGAGACAAATCGGGCTTTTGAGCCTACCGGCCTGAAGGTTGTATATGCCTTCCTGAAAAATCCGGAGCTGGTGAACCGGCCCTATCGCCATATCGCGGAAATCACCGGCGTCGCCAACGGCACCATCGGGTGGGTGATGAATGGCCTGAAAGAAGCGGGATATTTAAGGGATCTTGGCCGGGACAAGGGAAAACGCCTGGTAAACCTCGAAGGCTTGTTTCGACGCTGGGTCGATGCCTATCCCCTGAAGTTACAGAAAAAGCTGAACCTGGGCACGTGGACCGCCGGGAATCCCGTTTGGTGGGTCGATGTTGTTATAGAAGAATTTGGTGCGGTTTGGGGCGGCGAGCTCGCCGCAGACAAGCTGACCCATTACATCCAGCCGAAGGACGTGACTGTCTACCTCCCGAAAGAGCGCTTAAACGAGTTTGTGAATGGCGCACGATTGCGAAGAACGGGAAAAGATCAGCGCACCGAGGAAGGTGTTGTCAGAATATTCGACATGTTCTGGACGCCAGATAATCAATGGACAGAAACCACTGACCCCATACTCACCTACGCGGACTTAACAAGCACTGGTGATCCGCGCAACCTGGAGACAGCGAAGCTTGTTTACGAAAAGTACATCGATAGACATCTCCGGGAAGCTACACCGGGGGGCGGTTGAGCTTTATCGGGCAGTCGATAAGGCTGTTTCCCAGCTAAACATCCCCTATCTCATTGTCGGAGCCATGGCCAGAGACATTGTGTTGGTACATGGCTTCGGTGCTGCGATTGAGCGCGGTACCCGGGATATCGACTTTGGCATCCAGGTGGCTTCTTGGTCAGACTTTGATCAACTGCAAAAGCTGCTTATTGATCAAGGTTTCTCCCCATCCAAAGAGCCACAACGTCTGGTCAGCCCCGAGGATTGGGACCTGGATATTGGATATATCGATCTGGTTCCCTTCGGCGCGTTGAGTGACGCCGGCGATCTCATTGCCTGGCCTCCAAAGGGTGAAATCAAAATGAGTGTGCTGGGCTTTCCCGAGGCACTTGCCAACGCGACCCAGGTAAGGATCGATGCCGACCCCGAGCTGATCGTGCCAGTGGCATCCCCGCCGGGAATGGCACTTCTTAAATTGGTCGCATGGGGAGATCGGGACATTGCCGAACGCCCAAAGGATGCGCAAGACCTACTCTACCTCATGAGTACATACCTCAAAATCAATGCAATGGTGAACGAGGCCTATGAGTCCGGGGCCATGGATCGGTTTGACCACGAATTTGATCCGGTGGGAGCTTACCTGCTGTCTCTCCATGCAAAACACATCGCTGCGCCTGCCACGGCTGATCGTATAGCGGAAATTCTGCAAGATGAGACAAGCTCGGAAGCTTTATTGTTAGACATGGCCAGAGGGCGCGATGCAGATTTAGTGGGAGCGCAACTGGATGCGTTCAGGCAGGGATTCTGCTCGTTGTGATGAACACTATCGACATTGGCGACCGCGGTCGGCGGCACGTAAGTACCCACAACCGGGAGTGCAGGATAAATCCACATGGCAATTTCGCAAGTGCCTACCCCACGTCATATGGCTGTGACCAGCCTCCCAAATTTCACGCTGTCGAGTACTGCTATAGCGACTGATCGCTAAAATTGTAGGCTGAGATGCTGGAAAGGAAATCCTGATGGGACGCAAGAAGCGGTCAATACTTGATGATCTAATGGTCGCACCATGGTGGGTAAGCCCTATGGTGGCAGCGGCCGCGTTCCTTGGACTGAAATATGTGGTCCCCGCCATTATCCCAGAGACCCCGCTCTTCTTGGCGATGAGATCGGCAGGGCCGACAGTCGCTCCCTATCTGGCAATCCTGTTGCTGGTGCCAATGCCCTTCGCCTATCTGAACGGTCGCCGAAAGCGCCAGCTGGTAGACACGCACCGACGCATCAGTGAAATCCGCGGGTTGTCCTGGCGCGAGTTTGAAGAATACGTTGCTGAAATCTACCGTCGCCGCGGATACACCGTAAGAGAGAATCTGGCCGACGGCCCCGACGGTGGGGTCGATATTCGCCTTGAGCGTGACGGCAAGCCCCATATCGTCCAGTGCAAGCACTGGAAATCCAACAAGGTCGGCGTCACCGTCGTACGTGAGCTCTACGGTGTCATGGTCAGCGAGGGAGCGCTGAGCGCCGCGGTCGTCACCACGGGCATGTTTACCGAAGAGGCTCGTCAATTTGCAGCCGACAAGGCCATTGATCTGATCGATGGTGCTCAGCTGGAAGGCCTGATAGGACAGCCCGCGACCAGGCATGCCCAACCGACACAAGCCGACGCAACCGCCCTCGACTGCCCCCACTGCGGTTCCACGCTGGTCAGGCGCAAAGCTCGCCGAGGCAGCCGGGCCGGACAGGCGTTTTGGGGATGCTCGTCCTTTCCCCAGTGTCGCTATACACGCAACATCTGACGCTCGAGCGTCACTGCACCAGATAATGCCCCCA